>NZ_JADPRT010000001.1:0-742945 GCF_015690355.1 Streptacidiphilus fuscans
ACTCCACGGTGCCCTTGGCCACACCACCCCGGCCGAACACGAAACCGCCTACCATCACCAAAGAACCCGCGCCGACGAACCCGTCAGCGCGTGACATCAAGCTCGATACCGAACCCGGAGCGGTTCACCTCGATGGTTGATGCTTGCGCTCAGGTGCTACGCGCTTCCCGTACTCGGCAGCGTGATGCTTGCCGTTGATCACAAGGTGAAGACGGGGCAGTACACGTTTCCCGTGTACTTCACGGTCCCGACTGTGACTCTTGGGACGTGGCTCTTCTGGCGTCAGTTGAGTTCTGATCGAGTGGCTCGTCAGGTGGAGAGTCAGATGGGCAAGGGCCTGGAGTAGGGCTCCAAGCAGACCAGACCATGCTTCTCTCGGGTTGCACTTTGTGGGTGTTCGCTGGTGTTTTGCCTGTTCAGCATGGTTGGTCTCGCTGTTGCGGAGGTCCTTCCGGCCCTACAGTTCGGGCGTGAATCCTTGGCTCCGCTATACGCTTCGGCTCCTCTCGATGCCGATGGCCACGATGACCGGCTACCTGCTGTCCTGCCTGACGGTTACTCACGACTTCACCGTGTCGAGGCTGTGCATCTACGGTGCGCTCGGGCTGCCGGCCGGCCTGATCGCGTCCCGGAGGCGCTACAACCAGGACCACGCCGCCCGACGAGTCGGGCAGTGAGTGGCATGCCCCAACGCCTCAGAAGCCTCGCCGTCGTCGTCCTGCAGACGGCCGTGGCGACTGCTGCCCTCAGCCCGGTCATGCGATTGGTCGGCATGTCGTGGTCACACATCGGCTCGGATCTCGAGAACTTCGAATTCATCGCGGTCTCAGGTGTCACGTACGAGTGGTGGCACAACGGGAACTCCAGGTCGGCTGTGGCGCTGCGGGCGCGGTCCGAGGCAAGGAGGGCTGCGTGCTCGTCGGACGGGGCGCTGACGCGTGGACGGGTTGCCTGGCCATCCTGGTCGACTCCCTGAGCGGCGGAATCTCCTACCAGCCGACCTGGGAGGGGCCGAGGTCGAGGCCGCAGGCCTCCCGCCACGTGTCTCTGACCGCTCGGTTCTCCGGGGTGCTCCCGGTGGACACCCAGAGTCCGAACTCGCCGGGCGCTTGGATCATGCAGTCCTTGTCCCATACGCCGTTCAGGCAGAGCTGCAGTCCGCACATCTTGGCTCGCGGCAGGCCCCGCCACTTGCACGACCAGCTCACGTTCAGGGCGAGGGGGCCTAGGACGGCGACCATCTCATCCAGTTCCGCTTCGGTGCTGTCGTCCTCGTCGGTGCTGTCCGGACCGCCGAACGGACTGGTCATCCCGAGGCTCATGAGCAACCCGCTCGGCAGCGGCCAGAGGTCAAGCAGTTCGGGCGCCAGGCGCAGGTCGATCTTGAACCGATAGCTCGGCTCCTCGCGCTCGAACACGGCACCTCGACGGGCAAGCTCGTCCAGAAAGGGAGGCACATCCCGATCGTCGATCCCCATGATCTGGGCGGTGGGGAACCCGGCGACTGCGTGTTCGAACTGCTCACGCGTGACGATCGGTTTGGGTTGCACCCACGGATCGCTATATCCCTCGGACAGGAAGCCGAGGATCTCGCGTGCTCGCGCGACGGCCGTTGCCGCGTCAGGAAACGGCTCAACCACCCGATAGAGGGCGGAATTTCCCACACGTGCTCCCTTCGCAGCCGCCGAAAGGCACAGATCCTTCGGCCTTCGCTCACCCTAACGAGTACGAGCGGCTGCCTCCGCAGGCTGGCCTCCGGGCCGCAAAGGAGGCGAGTTCGCAGAATCGCCGACAGCCCGGACGTTGCGTCGCCCGGCCGTTGTGCGAGTGTGGTCGCCTCGGTTCGAGCTGCGAAACCGACATCATGGCCAGGTTGGGGACTCCGGTGCGCTGGATTGGCAGGCGCAAGCGCGTCAAAGCCGCCGAGACGGTCGTCCGCGCCAGGACGTACCCTTCGGGCGACTACCGCCGTTGGAAGATCCTCAGTGAGCTCGAGGATGTCGATGCGGAAATCGCATTCAGCGAGGCCCTTGCGCTTGCCGGAGCTGAGGACCCCGAGTCGATGACCTTGGCTGCCGAGATACTGGACGGCGTCTTCACCAGGGGGCACACCCGCCCCGAACTCGTGCGCCAGGGTGAGGAACTGCTGAGCGCGATGTGTCGGCTGGACCAAAACCCGGAGGTGCTCGCTGCGGCTCTCCACCCGTATGCGATGGTGAGCTCCGTCCAGACCCCCTTCCTCCTCGAACTACTGAGCCACCCAGACGCCCGTGTGCGGCGGAGCGCGACCCAGCTCATCGCCGTTTCGCAGGAGGGCTCAGCGGACGACGACCTCGTGGCACTTCTCATCCGGCTTCTTGCCGCAGACCCCGATTCGACTGTCCGTCAGGAGGCCGCACGCGGATTGGAACTCATCTTCGACTGCGATGACGCTTGGAAGCCGAGGATCGCCGACGCCTTTGCGGGCCATCAGGGCGACCCGGTGCCCGGCATCCGGCTCTCGGCGATCCGAACGATTACGGCTGCCGATCCCGGCCGGACCCTCGAGATGCTCACTGACGAACTCTTCGGATGGGAGGTCGACTGGCAGTTCGTCTCCGCTTGTGAAGGCGGCCATCGATGGATCGCAGTTCCCCGCGATATTAGGGTCAAGGCTCACCAAGCGCTCCTGCGGCTCCGGAAACAGGGCTGGGCCAAGAGGGAGACTCCGAGCCAGTACCCCCTCGCGGACGAACGGGCCGAGATCCTTGCGAACGCTATTGCCGCGGTCAGGTCCAGGTGATCATCCCGCTGACTAGGGGCACCAGCTGCGTCCCGTGCAAGGCGACAATGCTGCCCAGCGCCCAGGCGGTGACGGTCAGTGCGAGGGCGACCGGGCGTCCGGGGTCGGGGGTGGCCGTCCACACGGCGGCAGCGGTCCCGGCTCCGTAGCCGCACCATGCCAGCAGTGCTGCAACCGAGCCGGTGGAGGCCAGGACTAGCAGCAGAGGCCCGGCGAGCTGCCACAGCCAGCCGTTTCCACTGGGCCGTATGGCAGCCGCAGTCGCAGCCGATCACGCGTCCGTTGATCTTGTGCACGCCGACGGGGCAGACGTGATCGTTGGCCGTTCCCGATGTGTTGCAGGTGCCGAAGAAAGATTGCTCAG
The DNA here is from genome assembly GCF_015690355.1 of Streptacidiphilus fuscans. GTDB lineage: Bacteria > Actinomycetota > Actinomycetes > Streptomycetales > Streptomycetaceae > Streptacidiphilus > Streptacidiphilus fuscans. Next base: position 3,147 of record NZ_JADPRT010000001.1, read on the forward strand.
GGGCCGTCCAGGTGCGCACGCCAACCGTTGGCCACACGAACGGGATCTTCGTCTCTGGGTACGACGAGCGAGCGCGGCTCACCGTCGGCTTCCGAACAGTTGCTCCCGGCTGTCCCGAACGCGCTCGGCCTCAGCGGCGGTCTCGAAGCGCAGCGGCTGCCCCGGCTCGCCTTCGAGTGGCGTCCCGTTGACGACCAGCCGGTACATGCCGTCACGCGGCTCGAACACCACCGTCCCGCCGCTCATGACGCCGCCTGATGGCAGGCGCAGGCGCAGGCCACGGGGACCCAGCCGAGCGAGGTGTGCTGATATCCCGGTGCCCTGCACTGCTGGTGGAGGTCGGGCCAGCGGCTTCCGCCGGTTCGGCACGCCGGCGTCATGTACGGGCGCGGCAGCGGGCCGGAACTCGATGGTGGGGCCTGGGCAGTCTTCATCGCGTCGTCGCCTCCACGTGGCGTCGGCCGTGCCCCGGGCCGTTCGCGCGGTCGCCGGGGTCCTTTCGTCCGGATCCTCCCGTTGGCAGAGCGACTTGATCCGGACCTGGCCGGGACATCCGGGCCGGTCTGGCTCTAGGCTTAGAAAAGGCCCAAAAGTCCACGCGGGGGGACGCCATGAATCGAGCTCTGCACCAGGCTCTGAGCGCAGCTCAGCTCACCCCGCGTCAGCTGGCCGTGCGCGTGGGCATGACGCCGAAGCAAGTGGAGCGCTGGCTGGCGGACGAGACCCTGACCCCGCACCCCAGGAACCGCGCGGATGTGGCCGACGCGCTCGGAGTGGATGAAGCCATGCTTTGGCCCGCAAGCGTTCGAAACACGATCAAGACCGGCCCTGACCGGGAGATCGCAGCAGTGTATCCGTACCGGTCAGCCGCGCCATCAAGCTTGTGGGCGCAGCTGATCCGGGACGCCGGGGCGGAGATCATCTTTGCCGGATACACGAATTACTTCGTCTTCCTGGAGCAACCGCAGTTCGCTGCCACGCTGCGCGCCAAGGCGGAGGCAGGGTGCCAGGTGCGGTTCCTGGTCGGTGATCCGGAGGCGGAGGTGACCCGGCAGCGGGAGACGATCGAAGACACCCCGCTCGCCGTCTCCGCCCGCATCCGGATCACGCTGGGTGAGCTGGCCAAGCTACGGGACGTGCCCGGCATCGAAGCCCGGATCTCCGCCGCCGAAGACGCGGTGAACCACATCAGCCTGAGTGTCTTCCGCTTTGACCAGGACGCCCTGGTCACCCCGCACCTGGCGCGCTTCGTCGGCCATGACTCCCCGTTGATGCATCTGCGCCGCCGGGACGAAGGCGGGATGTTCGACCGCTTCGCCGAGCATGCGGAAGAACTCTGGGGACGCGGGAGCGCCGTATGACCAGTCGACACGCGGGAGCCCACCCCTGAAGTGCGGTGGGCCCCTTCGCTTTCACCGAGCCGTCTCGCAGGCGCACAGCCATTGGTCTGGACCATTTTCACCCCGCTCCAGATGGAGGGCCCGTCCCGTCCCCCCGCTACGCGTTGAGTCGTTCTTGGCGACGCGAGGCATGTAGCGACGTGATGGTGGTGACCGACAGCACCACCACGATGAAGCCGAGCGAGAAGGCGATGCCGATCTCAGGCGCCCAATGCGCCCCGGCCTCGTGCAGAGCGTGCAGCAGCAGCTTCACGCCGATGAAGCCGAGGATCACCGAGAGCCCGTAGGAGAGGTGGACCAGCTTCTTCAGCAGGCCGCCGATCAGGAAGTAGAGCTGGCGCAGGCCCATCAGCGCGAAGGCGTTGGCGGTAAAGACGATGTACGGGTCCTGCGTCAGCCCGAAGATCGCGGGGATCGAGTCGATCGCGAAGAGCACGTCGGTGGTGCCGATCGCGAGCGTCACGACCAGCATCGGGGTGATCAGGCGACGGCCGTTCTCGACCACGACGAGCTTGGTGCCCCGGTACCCGTCGGTCGCTGGGAGGCGGCGCTCGACGGCCTTGAGGAAGCGGTTCTCCTCGAACTCCTCGTTCGCCGCGTCAGCGCGCGCCTCTTTGATCAGCTTCCAGGCGGTCCAGATCAGGAAGGCCCCGAAGAGAAAGAAGATCCACGAGAACGAGGCGATGACCGCCGCGCCCGCCGCGATGAAGATCGCCCGCAGCACCAGGGCTATCAGCACGCCGACCATCAGCACGCGCTGCTGGTACGCGCGGGGGACGGCGAACTTGCCCATGATCAGCACGAAGACGAAGAGGTTGTCGACGCTGAGCGATTTCTCGGTGATGTACCCGGCGAAGAACTCCCCGGCGGGGCCGCCGCCCGAGTGCCACCAGAGGAAGCCTCCGAAGAGCAGCGCAAGCACGATCCAGACCACGGTCCACGTGGCAGCCTCGCGGATCGAGACCTCGTGGGGCTTTCGCCCGCCGATGAAGAAGTCGGCGGCGACCAGGGCGACGAGTACGGCGACGGTGGTGACCCACAGGGCCACGGAGACGTCCATGAACGGCTGTTCCTCCGGCAGGCGACACATCTGCCGGAGGTCTCCTCCGCCCTGCCGCGACAGGGCCGACGCCGCCGGACGGTGCGGACACCGTCGTGTTGACGAGGACGTCGTTCTAGGGAGTACTCCCCTCCGCTTGCTCTGTCAGGGTAGCAAGGTGGCAAAGGGGAGGTAAAGCAGCTCAGGATTCAGTCACGGCCTTCTGCTTGCCACCAGGCAGGGTGCGGGCTGAAGTTCGGGAGCGCCCGGGTGGGCTCGTAGCGGCGCTGCCATGCCGGGGGCGTGGATCCGCTGGTGGCGGGGACGATGGAGGACCAGTCGGCGGGGCAGGCCCGGCCCTGCTTGGCCTCCCGCTCCTCGTGCCGGACGAACTGCTTGGTCGCGAAGTGGTGGTCGATGATGGAGACACCGTCGCGGTCGAAGGAGTGCAGTACGGCCGCGACCAGTTCCACCAGGGCCCGGTCGCGCCACAGCGTGCGGTCGCGGTGGGTGTCCAGTCCCATCGCGCCGGCTACCTGGGGCAGGCGGTTGTAGCGGTTGACGTCGGAGAGGTTTCGTCCGCCGATCTCGGCGCAGGTGTACCAGGCGCTGAACGGGACGAGCGGGTAGCGCAGACCGCCGAGATCCAGGCGCTGGTTGGATATCGTCGGGAAAGCGTGCCAGCGCAGCCCCAGTTCCTCGAAGCGGGGGAAGTCCGGGTGGGTGATCCGCACCTCGGGCACCGCGTCCGAGGGGAGATCGAACCAGCGCGGTTCGCGTCCCGGGAGCTGGACCACCAGGGGGAGGACGTCGAACTCTCCGCCCTTGCCGCGCCAGTCGAGCCGGAGTACGGCGTCGGTGAACCGGACGGAGTCGGGATCGCCCGCCACCGTGCCGTCCCCGCGCCGGTAGCCGGCGTACCGGATCAACTGGCTGTTCCACACCCGCGCGGCCGGAAGGCCCGGCAGGTCGGGAGGGAAGACGCTGAGCAGCAGCCGGACCTTGCCTCCGTTCCAGCTCAAGCGCAGGTGCTCCACGAGCGCCTCGAACACGGCGGCTTCGCGATCCTGTCCGGGGGTGTCGCCGGGGTCGTCGACCAGGTCCCGGCAGTCGCGCACCTCAAGGGCACGCCAGTAGAACTTCCCCACGCACAGAGGGTTGTTGCGCCAGGCGATCCGGGCGCCCGCGGTCAACTCGGCCCCGGTGTGGCGGTAGGTGTGGTGGCTCAGTACGTCTTGTTCCACGTCCGCCAGGCGCGACGCGGCCTGAACAGCGGTGAGATGACCCTCCTGTTCCAACTGACCTAACAGGTCACGCGCTTCGCTGAGCAGAGCGTCGGCCTCGGAGCGCGCCGCAGTTCCCGTACCGCTCGGTGACATGACAGACCCCAACGTGTGAGCGAGAAGTGACTGCCGTTCACGCGAACGAAACACCTGTCCGCATTTCGAACGCTACACCGCCCCTCCGGGCGAATCGAGGCCCCCTAGCGCGACCTTGATGCCGACTCGACATCCCGCGCTGGTTCGCCGGCACCCGAGTCACCTGAGCATCACCGGCCCCGACCGCGGTGGGTTCGGGTGGCCGGATGACGCGCCTCGTTAGCGCCGTGCTGTCGTGCAGCCCGCACCCCGAGGCTAGCCGACGTTGATCGACTCGTTGTCCTGCGGTAGGAATGCCGCGTGATACGTGGCAGCAAGATCGGGCTGCGTGCCCGACACGAGGCGGACATTCCGGTATTCCACGACCTGCTCTACAACGACGTGGCAACCCGTTCGCGCCAGGATCCTCGGCCCTGGCAGCCGGTCCCACCGGGGTCGGCGCACTCGCCCTTCGCAGCGACTGAGCCGTCGGACACGACAGCGCCCTTCTCGGTGGTGGAGCTGGGCTCGCAGGGATGGCTGGAATTTCGGCATCCAGCGATCACCCACCACTGACCACTCCGGTGTGTTGGCGCCGGAGACCGGCCTGGGATCTGCACCCCTCACGGTGATGCTGAAGCTCCACCGCTCGAGGCGCTGACCACCAGAGCCGACGGAACAACTCCGGCCTCCCATGCGCCCTTGACGACTCATCAGCAGTGTCGAGAGGCTGGGTGCAAAGCCGTGCAACGTCCTCGGAGAGGAGACTCAGATGGCACTCCAGCTGATTGCGGTCGATGACAAGAGCGGGAAGAACGGCTCCCCGACGATCTACGTGGACAAGGAGCGCGAGGAGTTCGTGTTCCAGGGTTGGCTCCCAGGTGCCAGCCTCATCGCTGAGATCGAAGCCAACCCCACTCCCGACCACGAGCCTGGCATCCCCGACGGCGAAGGCGCGGTGCGCCTCCCGTTCCGCATGGTCGCCGCAATCAGGAAGGCCTGCGATGCAGCCGGACTGGACTGAGCTGATCGGCTCGGCCGGCGAGTTCGCGCGCCACCTGGAGCTCCGCGACCGCTACCTCGTCCCGGACGAGGAGATCGAGTTCGAGGCCTGGAAGCGCGACGGCAGTCTCGACGCTGACGCCGAGGGTGACGGCTGGCAGTGGTGGACTGGGCTGGTGCGTTCGGCCCTCGGCCGCGGCTGCTCCGTGCAGCGCCTCCGGATCGTCTCGGAGCCGGTGACGGAGTACACGCGCTGGCTCCACGCCATCACCGCGGCCAACGTCGCAGCCGGCGAGCAGGTGCGCTGGCTCCCGCGCACGATGGCACGCGATCTACTGATCCCTGCGGAGGACTTCTGGCTCCTCGACGACCACACGGTGGCGTTCAACGAGCTCGACGGCGACGGCAACTCCCACGGCTGGGACGTCCGCAACGACGAGGAGCTCGCCGTCCGCATGTGCGTGGCCTGGAGCGAGCTGTGGGACCGCGCCATCCCTCACGAGAAGTACGAGATCCACTGACCTGATGGCACGATCCCCCCACTCCGGGACACAGGAGGTCCGCGAGCGCGTCGCAGCGCGTCTCCTCGCGCTGCGCACGCGCGCCGGGTTGTCCGGCGTGGAACTGGCGGGGCGCTGCGCCTGGTCGCCTTCGAAGGTGTCGCGCATCGAGCGCGCCCTGACGGTGCCGTCGCTGGCGGATATCCAGGCTTGGTGTGTCGCCACCAGCGCCGATCCTGCGCTCGCCGAGGAACTGGCGGGCGCCACCGCCGAGGCGAACATTCTCTACCGGGAGTGGCGCGAACGGCAGCGCCACGGCCTGCACGTCTTCCAGGACGAAGCCATGACCGTGGCGGAGCGCACTCGCGTGCAGAGGGTCTACTGCGCGAACCTCATCCCCGGGTTCTTCCAGACCGCCGCCTACACCTCGGCCGTGCTACGCACGTGGGTCCGTGTTGAAGGCATTCCCGATGACGTCGATGCGGCGGTCGCGCGTCGCGCTGACCGTGCCCGACTGCTGCGTTCACCCGAGCATCGGTTCGTTGTCGTGATCGAGCAGGCTGTCCTGTCGTTCGTCATCGGCGGTCCGGCGGCCATGCGTGACCAGCTGACGCACCTCATCGCGGTCTCTCGGCTCCCGGCCGTCCGCGTCGGCATTATTCCCGCCGGCGTCGACCGGTCCCCGCATTCGATGCTGCCGTTGGAGAGCTTCTATCTCTTCGACTCCCGCGCGGTCATGGTCGAGCTGGTGACCGCCCAGCTGGACATCACCGCCCGGCATGAAGTGGCGCTGTACGAGCGGTGCTTCGCCGAGCTGGAGTCGCTCGCGGTCTACGGGCGTGACGCCAGGGACTTGATCGCGGGAGCGCGCGCCAGCATCCCCACGTAGACCGGGCAGCGTGCAAAACGGTGCAAGGAAGTTGAGCTGACGTCAGCTCGGCCAGCACGGTGGGTCAGGACGGAGTAACCATCCGCACCCGGAAGCAAGGATTCTTCCGATGAGTCATCCCTCCACGCTGTCCCGCCCGAGCTCGTCCGGTCCTCTGCCGCGCTCGTACCTGACGCCGGCGTGCCGTACTGGCGGTGACCGCTGGCCTGATCTTCACCAGCAGTGCCGGGCACCGGGCTACCGGCATTCCTCGCTCGGGTGGACGCCAGTCCCGTGCGCCTGCTCCTGCCACCAGCAGGCCGAGGAACGGGGGTCGTCGTGAGCGTGCGACTCGTGCTGGACCCCGACGAGATGTACCGGGTCATCGTCAACGGCAAGCTGCTGGAGGGCCAGCCGGGTCGACCCCTGCGGTTCGAGACCGAGCGTGACGCCCGCGACATGCTGGCCAGGCGAGCGGCTCTGTTCTCCATCCCGCCTCGGAAGCTCGGGGAGCACCGGTGACCGCGCCGCGGCCGGCCTACCCAGAGACGCGGGTGCCGTTCGTCTGGCCCGTGCCGGGCGTCCGCACGTGGACACCGCCGGCTCAGTCGTTCTTCGGCACGTGCAACGCGGCCGCAACCGCCGACGACCACGTCTGTCCTGTCGGCGTCTACACGGTCAACGGGTATGTGACCGGCTGCGATTGCGTCTGTCACGCCAAGCGGCGAGCCCGACTCGCAAACCCGAAGGGGTAGGTCTCCGCCGGGCGTCCCGTGGAGGGGGCGTGGGGCGGTGTGGTGCTGTGCTGCTGGACGGGCCAGCGGCAGCACGGCACCAACACAAAGGAGGCCCCTGACGCTCGGACGCGGCGTCAGGGGCCTCGGTGGTGCAGGCGACGGCACAGGTGCTGGTCGGTGAGGCCTCATCAAGTGATCGGTCTGGAGGCGTCCGAGGTCCTGAGCACCGGTGCCGAAGATGACCATTCGGTGGGCATTGGGCTTTGCAAGTCGATCGGCCTTCGTGAACCGGCTACCAGGGGCGCGTGTATGTGACTCTGCGCCGCCTGCGCAGCAACGGTCGAGCGACGACAAACCACAGCGATACGGGCAGCCACACAGCACCGAAGACCGCAGGGCCAGGGGAGGGGCCGACTATTCCGCCGATGATCATCACGACGGGCATGATCAGCGTCGCGACCCGCACGATGACATCCAGGTATGGGATTTGACGTTGGTACGGCCTCGGTCTCGGGGCTGGCTCAGGGAGAGTCGGTGGCCGGTGGTCGGTCCCAGCTTGCCTCCGGACGCTCGGCCGCAGCTCGCCAACTGATCGCCCCGCACGGCGCATCAGGATCCACAAAACCGCAGAGCCGCCTACGCCGACAATCGTGGCGATGAGGCCGATCCAGGGCATGCGCATGACCGCGCTCGCGTAGCCCAACTCCGCACAGGCGGAGCCCAGGAGCGTAACGATGGCAGGGAGCCATTGCCGTCTATGGATGCGGAGCGCCGTCAGCCCGATGCCGAGTACGGCGAAGATGGCCATCCCAATGATCATGGCGGGATCTTAGGGCCGGGCTCCTGCCGAGAGATACAGTGCCGGGCGCCACTCGTAGTCCTGAACGGGCGAATCATGCGTCGTCTCCTCGGCAGCCTTGCCATAGGGCTGCCCGCGACCGTTGCGTCCAACGGCGTCGTCAAACCTGCCTGGACCGCAGGGTGGCTCCGGCGATCGCGAGGCGGAGGAAGCGTGTCCTCGCTCGGCGCGAGGACGGTGTGCTTGACGCGGCACTAGCAGGCGACGCCCACCGAAGCACCGGAGTTGTTGTCGCACCCGCCGTCTCGTGCCCCATCGTCCACGAGGCCGCTGTCGACCGCACCGCGCCCCCTCGCGCCGCTGTCCACCGCGCCGTGCTTCGCCGCGCCGTCGTCCATCCGCACGACGTGGAGTCCGTTCGCCCGGCCGCGCATCAGCAGCACGTAGCCGCCCGCGCAGAGGACGCCGAGCACCGCGCAGACGGCCCAGACCGAGTTCGCGCCCCAGGCGGACAACATGAATCCGGCCGACAGCGGGGCCAGGAACGACGAGCCCTGCCAGGCCAGCGAGAACACGCCCTGGTAGCGGCCGCGGCCGTGGGTGGGCGAGAGTTCGGCGACCATGGCCTGGTTGGCGGGCGTCCAGATCATCTCGCCGCAGGTCCAGACGACCACGGTCAGCGCGTAGAACCAGAGGCTTCCGGCGAAGGCGCAGAGCGCCGTGCCGAAGCCGAGCAGCAGGGCGGCCGAGATCAGCGCGGCCTTGCGGCTGCCTTTCTGCACCAGCCGGGTGACCGGGATCTGGCCGAGCACGATCAGCAGCCCGTTGACCGCGATGACCAGGCCGTACTCGGTGGCACTGAAGCCCTGACGGCCCATCACCACCGGTACGGCCACGCCGTCCTGACCGATGACCATGGCCAGCAGGAAGGTCAGCCCCACCAGGCCCATGAACGCCCTGTCGCGGAAGACCGTGCCCATGCCGACCGAGCCCTCGGCGGACTCCGACACGCCGGTTCCGGACGCGGTGGTGGTCTGCTCCGGCCGGGTTTCCGGGATGCGTAGGAAGACGACGAGTGCGCAGAGCAGCGTCGTGATCGCGTCGCCGTAGAAGAGGAGCAGGAAGCCGTGGGCGGCGATCAGTCCGGCGACCGATGCCGAGATCGCGAAGCCGATGTTGACCGCCCAGTAGTTCAGCGAGAACGCCCGCACCCGGTCCACGCTGGGGACGAGGTCGGCCATGATCGCGGAGATCGCGGGCCGGGCGGCGTTACTGGTCAGGCCGAGCAGCGCGGCGACGACGGCGATCAGCACCGGTGCGTGCGTGTAGCCCAGCGCGACCGTGGTGACCGCGGTGAGCGTCTGCGCCGTGACGAGGGTGGGCCGGCGTCCGATCCGGTCGGCCAGCACGCCGCCGAGGATCGCGCCGAAGACGCCGCCGAGGCCGTACGAGGAGACGACCAACCCGGCGACGGCGGGGGAGAGTCCCCGCGTGGTGGTCAGGTAGAGGGTGAGGAAGGTGACGACGAAGCTGCCGAGGCGGTTGACCAGGGTGCTCGTCCAGAGCCACCAGAAGGTGGTCGGCAGTCCGCCCACGGTTTCGTTCAGCGCGACCCGCACGCGGGCGGGCACAGCCATGGACATACGTACTCCGACCTCGGCAGGTAAGTGTCAGATTGGCGATCCGCACATTACCCATTGGGCGGGCGGGCACGCCAGCGAATTACCACCTGGCAATGATGAGAGCCAAGTCTCATTACTGAAGTTGACTTGCTAGACTTGGCCCATGGACACCGCTGAACCGACCACCCCGCAGGCCACGACGGGCCGGGTGAACCAGAAGCTGCGCACGCGCCGGGCGATCGTGCAGGCCGCGGTGGAGCTGATGCGCAGCGGGCGCGATGTGACGATGCCCGAGGTGGCCAAGTCGGCGTTGGTGTCCGAGGCCACGGCCTACCGGCACTTCCCCGACCTGGTGAGCCTGCTCCAGGAGGCCATGGCCGGGCAGATGCCGTCCCCGGCCGAGGCGCTCGCGTCGGTCGCGGACTCGCGCGACCCGGTGGAACGGGTCGCCGTCGCGACCGAGCACTTGCTGCGCACGGTGCTGGCCCACCAGGGGGCGACCCGCGCGATGATCGCGGGCACGATCACCCGCCCGGCGTCGGCCGACGCCCGCCCGGCGATGCGCTTCGGTCTGATCGACCTCGCTCTGGCCCCGCTGGACGACACCCTCGCGGCAGCGGACCCGGACGCGGTGCGGCAGCTCAAGAACGACCTTGCCGTCGTCGTCAGCGCCGAGGCGCTGTTCGCCCTGACCGACCTGGCGCACATGGACCCCGAAGAGGCCGTCGTCAGCGTGGTCCGCACCGCGCGCACCCTCACCCGAGCCGCCCTGGACGCCGCCGCGTCACGCTGACACCGCCTCGCGCCGACGCTGCGTCACGCCGACGGCGCCTCGCGCTGACGACGCGTCACGCGGGCGTGCCGTCGCGGATTCCGGGCGGGCTCTTGGGCGAGTTGCTCGTCGCGGTCGTGGGACCGGCGGGGAAGCGGGCCGCGACCCGGGCCGCGCTGGCGCTGGCGCGGGAGGTGGTCGCCGCCAGGCCGATCGCCGCGATCAGCAGACCGCTGACGGCGAGGATCCACCACCCCGGGTGGCTGGCGGCGGCGAGTCCCGCATGGCCCGGAGCCCGGGTGCGCGCGGCGACGACCGAGCCGAGGAGGGCGACGCCCAGGGTGTTGCCGACCTGGCGGCCGGTCGTGGTGATCGCGGCGGAGACCCCCGCCTGGGCGTGCGGCATCCCGGCCACGGCGATGCTGGTGATCGGCGCGTTGACCAGGCCGAATCCGATGCCCAGGAGCACGTACGCGCTGAGCAGGACCGGCCAGGACGTGGTCGGGGTGAGGGTGGTCAGCGTCAGCGCCGCGACGGTGATCAGCAGGCCGGCCGCGACCATCGGAAGTCGCGGGCCCCGCGCGGCGGTCAGCCGCCCGGACAGCGGCGAGGCGAGCGCGATGCCGACGGCCATGGGCACCGTCAGCAGACCGGCGTGCAGGGCGCTGTAGCCGCGTACGTCCTGCAGGTACAGGGTGTTGAGGAACAGGAAGCCGGCCAGGGCGAGGAACGCCGTGACCGCGACGACGAAGGACCCGGTGAACGGGACGGAGCGGAAGAACAGCGGGTCGACCAAGGGCTGTTCGCGCCGTCGCTCGTAGGCGGGCAGCGCTGCGGCCGCGACTGCGGACAGGACGAACAGGCCGACGATGGGGGCGCCGGCGTAGCCCCGGTGCGCGCCTTCGATGATCGCGAAGAGCAGCGAGGTGAGGATGGTGACGACGAACAGCTGACCCACGGGATCCGGACGTCGCGTTATGGCGGAGCGGGATTCCGGCACGAACACGGCCGTGAGTGCCAGGGCGGCCACGCCGATCGGGATGTTGATCCAGAAGATCGAGCGCCAGCCGGCGGAGGCGACCAGCAGGCCGCCGACCACGGGACCGGCGGCCAGGGACAGGCCGACCGTGGTACCCCAGAGCCCGATCGCGCGGGCACGTCGGCGCGGGTCGGGAAAGGCGTGCGCGATGATCGACAGGGCGACGGGGTTGAGCATGCTGGCACCCAGGCCCTGGGCGACCCGGAAGCCGATCAGCCACCCGAGGGTCGGGGCGAGCGAGCAGGCCAGCGAGCCGACGGTAAACAGGACGAGTCCCGTCCGGAACACCCGGCGCCGTCCGATGCGGTCAGCGGTGGACCCGGCGAGCAGCATGAACGAGGCGACCGCCAGGGTGTAGCCGTCGACGGTCCACTGCAGTCCGCTCACCGGCGCGTGCAGGTCTCGGCCGACGGCGGGCAGTGCCACGTTGACCGCCGTGGTGTCCAGGGCGGTGATCAGCAGGCTCAGGCAGCACACCGCCAGCACCGCCCCTGACCGCCGACGAACGCCGTCGGTGGTCAGGGGCGCAGACGTCGTCATGCCCGCCCACCGTCGGGCTTGCCCTCACCGCCCGACGTGGCCTCACCCTCGGGCTTGACCTCGGCGTCGACGAAGTCGCCGATCGCCGCGAAGACGGCGGCGGGCTGCTCGATGTGGGGGAAGTGGCCGGCCTCGCCGACCGGCCGGAACGTGGCGCGGGGGAAGGAGTCGGCCAGGGCGCGTTCATACGCCACGGGGGCGATGCCGTCCTGCTCGCCGGCGATCACGAGTACCGGGACGGTGACCCGGTGCAGGCGGCCCTGGAGCTTCGGGTCGTAGCAGAACGGGTCGCCCGCGTACACGGCCAGGGTGCGCTGGTTGGCGGCCATCGCGGCCAGCTGCTCGGCGCCGAGCGTGGCCGGGTCCGGGCGGAACTGCGGGTTGTGGAAGGCCAGTTCGCCGGTCTTGACCGGGCCGAGGTCGGCGGGGTCGGCGATCCGCACCGGAGGTTCGGGAGCGATGCCGGTGGAGGCGAGCAGGGTCAGGCAGGAGATCCGGGCGGCGTTGTCGCGCAGCGCCATCTCGGCGGCGATCCAGCCGCCCACCGAGCTGCCCGCCACCATGACGCGGCGCAGGTCGAGGACGTCGAGCAGGTCGAGGTAGGCGGTGGCGAGGTCCGCGACGGTGTCGGTGGACTCCGGCCGGGGCGTGCCGTCGAACCCGGGGTGGGTCGGCACGACGACGTAGGCGTGCTGCGCGAGCCCTGCGGCGAAGCCGGCCATCGAGCGTGGCCCGGCGCCGCCGTGCAGCACGAGCACACCGGTGCCCTCGGTGTTGTCGCCGAACTCCTGGACGGTGACGGTGAGGCCGCCCGGCAGGTCGACGGAGCGGGTGGTGGCGGTGGGAGCGGGGACGGTCATGGTGTTTCCCTTTGGGTCGGGGTTCTCGCGGGGGAGCGGGGACGGGACGGGGCGCGGGGCGGAGGCGGCCGGGTGCGCGTGCTCAGGCGAAGTCGGTGGCCGGTTCGGTGGCGTAACGGCTCATCACCTCGATGGTCGACTCGGGGGTGAGCGGCCGTCCGCCGGCGATCATGTCGCGCAGGTCCCGGAAGTAGTCGACGTACAGGTCCGGGGTGAAGGTGTTCAGCAGCACCGTGGTGCCGTCGGTCGGGTTGGCGAAGGTGTGCGGCGCGCCGGGCGGGATCATGACCAGCGTTCCGGCGGGCGCGTCGTACACGGTCTCGCCGACGGTGAACCGGGCCGCGCCCGAGACGACGTAGAAGCCCTCGTCGTGGCGGGCGTGGCGGTGCTGCGGCGGGCCGTCGGTGTGGGGCGCGAGGGTGATCTCCCCGACGCCCAGGCGGTGTCCGGTCGTGGTGCCGTCCTCCAGGATCCGCATCACGGTCGGGCCGAGCCCGATCGACTCGCCGTCGTCCGGGCCCACCACTGAGACGTCTGTCATCTGAACCTCCAAAGAAGAGAGACTGCCCTTGTTGTGCGAGTTGACTCTCATAAGAGTATGCGCCGCTCGACTCGCTTCATGCAAGTGAACTCTCATAATGAGCGGCGGTGTGGGAGGCGCGAGTTCAGTCCAAGGCACCGGTCTGCCGCAGCAGGCCGACCGCGTCGGCGACGGCCCAGTGCTCGGTCCACTTCCCGTCGCGGAAGCGGACCAGATCCATCACCCGGATCTCGATCGGGTTGCCGGACGGCGGGACGCCGAACCACGGCCCGGTGTGCCGGCCGCGGAACACCTTGTGGGTGGCCACCAGGTCACCGTCGCCCACGCAGTGCAGGACCTCGACCCGAAGGTGCGAGAAGGCCGTGTGCAGCGCTGCCACGGTCTCGCCGACCCCGGCCCGGTCGTCGCGCTGGCCCGCCTCGACGGTGTGGTTGCGGAAGTCGGGCTGGACGAGGTCCTCGATGAGTTCCAGGCGACCGTTCTCCTGGACCTGTTGGACGAACAGCAGCATGCGCCGCACGTTGGACTCGGACTCGGACTCCGGGCTGGTCACGCGTTTCTCCTTCTGTCGCAGCGATCTGATCGCGGTGGGCTTGGTAGTCAGGCGTCGACGGCATGGTCGACGGCGTAGAGGTTGGTCTGGCCGTCGGACGCGGTCAGGCCGCCGTCCACGGGAATGTGGGCTCCGTTCAGGTACGCGGCGTCGGGGCCGGCCAGGAACGCGATGACGGCGGCGACCTCGGCCGGTTCGCCCGCGCGGCCCATGGGCACGCGGTCGGCGAACCGCCGCTGCAGCGCGGTGCCCTCGGCCAGGGCGTCGCGGTAGTACGGGCGGCTGAGCGTGAGACCGGGGTGGACGGCGTTGACCCGGATCTGGCGGCCGTGATCCAGCGCCATCGAGTTGGTCAGGCTGGTCACGGCGCCCTTGGTCATGTTGTACGCGGCCTGGTTCCACTCACCGCGCAGCCCGGCCACCGATCCAACGTTGACGATGCAGCCGCGCACGGCCTGCAGATGGGGCAGAGCGGCGCGCGAAGCGAAGAACACGCCGTCGATGTTGGTTGCGAGCATGGCCCGGTAGCTGTCGACGTCGATCTGGTCCACGGTGCCCGCGATCGCCACGCCCGCGTTGTTGACCAGCACGTCCAGCCGCCCGAACTGCTCGACCACCTCGTCGATCACCGCGGTCACGGCCGCAGGGTCCGCGACGTCCGCGACCCGGGGATGCATGCGCCCCGCGTCCGCGCTCGACTGCGCGGTCTGCTTCAGCGTCGCCTCGGTGCGACCCACGAGCACGACGGTGTACCCGTCGGCGGCGAACCGGTGCGCGGTAGCGGCCCCGATACCCGTGCCGGCCCCCGTGATGACGGCCACGCGGCCGGAGAACTGTCGATCCATCAGTCTTTCGCCTTCCCATCCGTTCGCCCTGAACCGGGGATTGCCCCCACCAGTGAGGCTAGGAAGACTGGACAGGCGCGGGCTTGAACCAGAGCGCCAAGCGGACAGAACATCGGCGCCACGCCGACACGCACCGCGACCACGGACGTCAGGGGACCAACGGCGATGGACACCACCGGACCGGACACCGCCGACACACGCGGAGGGGCTCACCCGGACTCCCAGGCCCAGGACGGCACCGAGTCACGCGCGTTCGCCGCGTTCCGGCACGGGTGGGAGGCGGAGTTCGGTGCCACCGCCCCGCTGCCGGCGTTCAGCCCGGCCACGATGGGGGACTTCCGAGTCAAGAGCCGCGCGGTCAGGGTGGACGACGTGGCCATCACCGACCTGCGCGGCGCGTCGGTCATCCGCACCGAGGGACCCCTGGGCGGGCCGGAGGACGTGGTGCGGCTGTACGTCGTCAAGCGTGGCGCCTGGACCCTGGGCGGCCCGCACGACCGCAGCGAGCGGACCGTGTCGGCCGGGCAGTTCCTGCTGAAGCACGTCGGCAGGCAGTCGCACTTCGAGACCGTCGCGGACACGACGGCGAAGGTCCTGGTGCTCCCGACGCCCATGCTCACACCGCTGTTGGGGAACCGCGCCGTCGCGGGCCCGGCGGACGCGGCCGAGGTGCGCCTGCTCACCGCGCACACCAACATGCTCTACCAGACGATGCGCGACCTGGGCCCGGTCGGGGCGCAGGCCGCCCACAGCACGCTGATCGAGCTGGCCAAGGCAGTGGCCCGCAGCCGTTTCGACGACACCGAGCCGCTGCTGGCACCCGCCCTCGCCCAGGCGGCCAAGGACCTCGCCGACGGCCACCTGACCGACCCGGGGCTCTCCGCGGCGGTACTGGCACGGGAGTTGAACGTGTCCGTACGCACCCTGCAACGCGCGTTCGCCGCGACCGGCGAGTCGGTGGTCTCCTACGTCCGCCGGCGACGGCTGGAGGAAGCCCGGCTCGCGCTCGCGGCGCCGACCGGCCGCCTCAGTGTCTCGGAACTGGCCGCACACTGGCAGTTCGCGGACAGCAGCCACTTCATCCGCACTTTCAAGAAGCGCTACGGCAGCACGCCGAGTGAGTACGCCCGATCCCAGCAGTCGGCCGGTGCGCTGACCGGTCCGTGAGGCACACGGCCAACTACCCGCTCGACGGGCGGGCCCAGTCGCACGTGCACGGCTACCACCGGGAACGAAGGGTGCGCAGGCCGGTGCGGATCTCGCTGACCAGGATCTCGGGCTGTTCCAGGGCTGCGAAGTGCCCGCCCTTGTCGGCCTCGCCGTAGTGGATCAGATTGCTGTAGGTGTCTTCGATCCAGCTTCGCGGCACGCGTGGAATGTCCCTCGGGAAGACGGTCACCGCGACCGGAAGCGTCAGCTTCGGGCCGGCGAAGGTGAGCGCTCTGTTCTCCCAGTAGATGCGGCCGGACGATGCCGCGCTGTTGGTGAACCAGTAGAGGGATATCGCGTCGAGCATGTCGTCCATGCCGATGGCGTCCTCGGCGAGCCCGTGGTTGTCGGTCTTGGACTGGAACTTCTCGTAGATCCAGGCTGCTTGACCGGCGGGGGAGTCCGCCAGGGCGAATCCGACGGTCTCCGGCTTCGTGCCCTGAAGGTGATTCGACCCACCGAGATCGCCGCTGTAGCGGGCCAAGGTCTCCACGGCGTCGCGCTGTTCGGGCGTCAAGGTGTCGGGTATCTGTGCGGGAAAGGCGTACTGGGTGTTCAGATGAATTCCGAGCAGCCCCTCGGGTTGCACGACTCCGAGGGCGGTGGTGACGACGGCGCCCCAATCGCCGCCTTGCGCGGCCCATCTCGTGTAGCCGAGCCGCTTCATCAGCTCCGCCCACGCGCTGGCGATGCGCGCCACGGTCCACCCGGTCTCGGTGGGCTTCTGGGAGAACCCGAACCCGGGGAGCGACGGGACGACGACGTCGAACGAATCGGCGGCGTCTCCTCCGAACGAGACCGGATCGGTCAGCGGGCCGATCAGCTTCAGGAAATCGACGATCGAGCCGGGCCATCCGTGCGTGAGGATCAGCGGCATCGCGTCGGGGTTCTCGGACCTGACGTGGATGAAGTGGATGTCCAGCCCGTCGATCTCGGTCAGGAATTGGGGGAACCGATTGAGCTCGGACTCGAAGCGCCGCCAGTCGTAGCCGCGTTCCCAGTAGTCCACCAGCGATCGGGCGTTCTCCACCCGAACGCCTTGCGACCAGTCGCCCACCGTTTCCGGATCCGGCCATCGGGTGCTGGCCAGTCGCCGCTTCACGTCGGCGATCTCCGCGTCCGGGATCGAGACGGTGAACGGGCGGACGAGGGTCGAGGTCGGCGGCGTCGGTGCGGTCATTGCCTTCTCCTCTGCTCCTGAGCTGTGAAGCACGGCGCAACGCTCCATTGCACAGTGGTGTGCATATTGCACAGTGGTGTGCAGCGTACTTCGCTGCACACCACTGTGCAACACTGGTGTCGTGCCTACCGAGTCCTCCCGCGCGCGCTCGACGAACGAGACGCGCGAGCGCATCCTCGACGTCGCCCTCGACGTGCTGGGAGAGAACCCCGACGCCGGAATGGGCGACATCGCCTCCGCTGCCGGCGTCGTCCGTCGCACGGTCTACGGCCACTTCCCCTCGCGCCTCGACCTGGTGCGGACGCTCACGGAGCGGGCCGTCGCCGAGATGACAGCCGTGCTCGGCGACGTCAACGCCTCCGACGCGGAAGCGGACGCGGCGTGGGTCGAATTCGTCGCCCGCGTCTGGCCGGTGGCGCACCGGTACCGGGTGCTGCTGGCGCTACGCCGTGGCGAGTACGGCGAGGCGATCCACAGCCTGCTCGGCCCGGTCGACGAGCTCCTCGCCGACCTCGTGCAACGCGGCCAGGACAGCGACGTGTTCGCCCGGCACCTGCCGGCGGGCACCCTGAGCCAGGTCGCCTACGGCGTCGTGTTCGCCATCGCGGACAGCGACCTGTCGAACGGGACCCTCGGCGCCCGGGCGGCGACGATCACGAGCCTGCTGATGCTGGGCGTTCCCGAGTCGCGCGCGATCGTACTCGTGGGCGACCGGCCCTGACCCGGCCGTCCCGGAGCGCGTCAGCCGATCATTGCCTGGGCGACCTGCCAGGAGTCCTCGAACATGTAGTAGCGGCTGATGCGGCCCTCGTGATCGACGACGATGTCGATGGCGAAGGGCGTGTCGATCACCTTGCCGGTCGAACGGACGACGACCCGTGCCCGTCCGATGAGGACCGCGTTCGGGCCGTCGACGACCATGCGCTCGATGTCGAAGAGTTCGCGGTCGGTGTGCGCGCTGATCGTCTCGAAGAACTCCGGGATGTTCTCGACGGTGCGACGCCCCACCCACGGGACGATGGCCGGGTCGCCGGGGATCTCCCAAACGGCGTCGTGCGCGAACAGCTTGACGGCGCCTTCGATGTCGCCCGCTGTGATGCGCTTGAGGAGTTCGTCCACCACGCTGCGCGTGTTCTCGCTCATGTGCTGACCTCTCTTCGCCGAACGGGGTTGTCCGGCCTTTCGAAGCGGTGATGTAACATTATTAGTTACATCAATGGGTAGGCGGAGGCTCGGGCGGTGAGGCCCCGCAGGCGGGCCCTGCGTTCCGCGTCCGCTAGTGGGCGGCGAGCACGTCGCGCAGCAGGGCCTCAAGCGTCACCTTGGCCAGTTCGCTGCGCACGGCCCCCTCGACCCCGTCATAGACCGTGCGCATCGCCGGCTGGATCCCGGATCCCACCACGCACTCCGGGTCCGGGGTCGCGGGATGCATGGCGAACAGCGGGCTCGGACCGACGACGTCGTAGACGTCCAGCAGGGTGATGGAGGCCAGGTCGCGACTGAGCATCCAGCCCGCGCCCGCGCCCCGCCGGGACTGACACAGCCCCGCCTGCTGCAACTGCGCAAGCAGTCGGCGAATGGCCACCGGGTTCGTGTTCACGCTCGTGGCGATCTGCTCCGAGGTCGCGACCTCGTTTCCGCGACGCTGATACAGCCCTATCCAGATCAAGGCGTGCGCGGCGATCGTCATCCTGCTGTTGGCGCTCATCAGTCCCTCCCTCCACCTTGATGTAACAGTAAGTGTTACGACGGCGTCGCGTCAAGCTCAGACGTCACTGCGGTGATTGCGTTCGTATCGGTTCGGGAGAGGGCTGGGTGGAACGGATCGGATCCACCTGCCGGCACTGTCCGCCTGCCTGTCTGTGGCCCGCCGGGCACGGCGTCATGCGCCGCCCACCAGACGAGAAGCAGCGCGCACTCCCCTCCTGCCGCTGCCGGCCCGCGCCACCGACGACGACCGGCCCCTGCTCGTGTGCCTGGCCGGGAACACGTCTCCCCGCGCGTCTTCGCGGCGTCCGTCAACTCATCTCGGCCTGACGCAAGATCAATGATCGGCCAGGTACCGGCGGTTCACGCCGCCGCTCTGCGGCAGCCGTCGGGTGATCCGGTCGAACAGCTCCGTGAGCGGCTCGCTCACCTCGCGGCCGAACTCGGTCAGGCCGTAGGTGACCTGAGGTGGCGTGGTCGGCTCGACCTTCCGCCAGACCAAGTCGTCCTGGACCAGTGCCCGCAGGGTCTGGGCGAGCATCTTCTCGCTGATGCCGCGGATGCTCTCGCGCAGCTCGAAGAAGCGCAGGTCGTTGCTCCGCAGGGAGATCAGTACCCAGACGCCCCACCTGCTGGTGACGTGGTCGACCACGCCGCGCGCGGGGCAGTCGGTGTGAAGCACGTCATACCGGCTGCCCCCTTCGGCCTCTCTGTCCTGCAGCCCTCCCACCATGCCATGAGCTTACCTTCAGGTATGTCCTTACGAGAAGTTAGCTCTTCCTCCTAACGTCGAAGCCACCGAGGACATCTGACGAGGAGTCGAACATGATCGTGGTGACCGGAGCGACCGGGAACATCGGCCGACCGCTGACGCAGGCGCTGACCGAGGCGGGGCAGCAGGTGACGGCGGTGTCGCGGCACGCGGCGGCGGTGCCGAACGGCGTCCGCCATCTGGCAGCCGACCTGACCAGGCCGGCCGCGCTCAAGCCCGCGCTGGCCGGGGCGAAGGCGCTCTTCCTGCTGCTCTCCGGCGACTTGCATGCCGCCGACCACAACCCGGCCGACCTCATCGGCGATGCCGCGGCCGCCGGGGTTCGGCGGGTCGTGCTGCTCTCCAGCCAGGGCGTGGTGACCAGGCCCTTCGGGCCGACGCGGATCGCGATGCGCCAACTTGGGGACACGCTACGGGAATCCGGTATGGAGTGGGCGATCCTGCAGCCCGGCGGCTTTGCCTCCAACGCTCTGTGGTGGACCGAGTCCGTCCGTACGCAGGGACTCGTCGCCGCGCCCTTCGGCGATGTCGGCGTGCCGATCGTCGACCCGGCGGACATCGCGGCGGTCGCGGCGGCCTGCCTGCTGGACGACCGGCACGCAGGCGGCGTGTACCAGCTGACCGGCCCCGAGCTGATCACGCCGCGCCAGCAGGCCGCCGCGATCGCCGACGCGCTGGGCACGCCCGTCCGGTTCCACGAGCTCACCCGCGCCGAGGCCAAGGCGGCCATGAGCCAGGCCATGCCCGCGGAGCTCGCCGACGACACCCTGGACATCCTCGGCGCACCGAACCCGGCCGAACTGCGCATCAGCCCGGACATCCAGCGGGTCCTGGACCGCGCCCCGCACCCCTTCTCCACCTGGGCCGCCCGCAACGTCGCCGCTTTCCGCTAGGCACGGCTACAGGAGACGTGTCGCAGTCCGGACCAGGTCGGCGACGGCTCTGGAGCGGCTGTGCGATGGCCAGGCGATCACGGTGGTGACCTTCGGCGCGTCAAGTACGGGCACAGCGACGAGGTCACCGTGCAGTTGGGCGCGGGACGACTCCGGGGAGACCGTGCAAGCGCGGCCGAGCGCGACCAGCTGCAACAACTGGGCGTGGTCGCGGACCCGTGGGCCGGGGCCGGGTGGGTAGGCGCCGTCGGGGCCGGGCCAGCGTGGCAGGGGGAGGCCCGGCAGCCCGGTGATGTCGGCCATGTGCACGTGGGCCCGGGTGGTGAGCGGGTGCCCGGCCGGCAGGACCACAACCTGGCCCTCCGTGCTCAACTCCTCGGTGTGGAAGCCGGCCGTCGAGTCGAACGGCAGGTGCAGCAGCGCCACGTCGGCCTTGCCCTCGCGCAGCAGTCGTCCCTGCTCGGCCGGCCCGCACAGGATGACCTCGACGGGGACCGCGCCGGGCTCGGCGGCGTACGCGTCGAGCAGCTTCGCCAGCAGCTCACTGGACGCGTTGGCCTTGGTGACGAGAACCAGGCCGGGGGAGCTGAGGGGGGACGCGGCGGCCCGGCGGGTCCGACGCTCGGCGGCGTCGACCGCCTCCAACGCCGCCCGGCCCTCGACCAGCAGCACCGAGCCGGCCTCGGTCAGCGTGACGGTGCGGCTGGTCCGATCCAGCAGCGCGGCCCCGAGCCGGCGTTCGAGCTGCTGGATCGCTCGTGACAGCGGCGGCTGCGCGATCCCGAGGCGCTGCGCGGCGCGCCCGAAGTGCAGCTCTTCGGCGACAGCGACGAAATACCGCAGTTCGCGGGTCTCCATACGGCCACGCTACTCCAGATCCATACCCTGACGGTATCGTTTCCCACTCGATCGGTCTTGGACCCCTCGCCGTGTTCCGAGACAGCATGGTCCCCATGAGCGAACGAACGATTGCGCTGGTCACCGGCGCGAACAAGGGAATCGGCTACGAGATCGCCGCGGGCCTGGGCGCCCTCGGCTGGAGCGTCGGCGTCGGCGCCCGCGACGACCAGCGCCGCAAGGACGCGGTGGAGAGGCTGCGCGCGGCCGGCGTCGACGCGTTCGGCGTACCGCTGGACGTGACCGACGACGCGAGCGCGGCGGCCGCCGCGCGGCTGATCGAGGACCAGGCCGGGCACCTCGACGTGCTCGTCAACAACGCCGCCATCACCGGCGGCATGCCGCAGGAACCCACCCGGGTCGATCCCGCGACCATCCGAACGGTCGTGGAGACCAACGTGATCGGCGTCATCCGCGTCACCAACGCGATGCTGCCGCTGCTGCGCCGCTCCGCCTCACCGCGAATCGTGAACATGTCCAGCAGCGTCGGCTCCCTCACCCGCCAGTCGGGACCCGCTCCGGAGCAGACGGCGGGTCCGGTGGCCGTGGCGTACGCGCCGTCGAAGACGTTCCTGAACGCCGTCACCCTCCAGTACGCCCGGGAGCTGAGCGGTACGAACATCCTGATCAACGCGGGCTGCCCCGGCTACGTCGCGACCGACCTGAACGGCTTCCGCGGCGTGCGCACCCCCGAGCAGGGCGCGGCAATCGCCATCCGACTCGCGACCCTGCCCGACGACGGCCCGACCGGCCAGTTCTTCGAGGACGCTGGCGTAGTGCCCTGGTGATGAGCTCGGTCGGCCAGGGGCGCCCCTGGCGGGTCGGTCCCGCGTCAGCCGAGTCCCACCAACTCTGCGATGGTCCCGCCGAGGACCCGGTCGCGGACTTCGCCCGGGCTGGTGACCCGTTCCACCAGGGCCCGGGCGAGAACGGGGTCGCCGTACGGGGCGTCCGAGCCGAACAGGGTCCGGTCCGGAATCTCCTTGACGGCCAGCCGGACCGCGAAGACGACGTCGGCCGTGGACAGCTCCAGGTACATGTTCGGGGTGTCCCGCACGAGTTCGATTGCCTGGATCCAGTGCTGCCCTCCCAACTGGCTGACCACCAGCGGGACTTCGCGGTACCGGCCGGCCAGCGCGGCCAACGCCGTCAGGTCCTCCGCGGTGGTCGGCGCGGATCCGTGCACGACCACGGGCAGCCGCCCCTGGTCGGCCGCCGCCTGGAGCACCGGTTCGATCAGCCCTGCCCGTCCGGGCGGCGGTGTCAGCTCACCGATCCCGCGCAGTCCGCGTCCGACCACCTCCTGCTCCACGATCACCGAGGTCTCCTGAGCACCCAGGCCCAGCGGCACCGACAGGAAGCCGATGAACCGCTCCGGCCGCGCGGCAAGCGCCTCGTCCAGCTCCTGCCACGCCCCCCGGTACGCCTCCACCGTGCCGGCCTGGCCCCCGAGCGCCTTCTCCAGGACGGCCATCTCACGCCGCAGTTCGGCCAGGTCGCCGGCCCGCTCCGGGTGCGGCCGGGTGGCGAACAGGACCGCGCGGTCGACCCCGGCCTCGTCCAGCAGCCCCACGTGCGCCTCGACCGGGTCATGGACGTGGCTGTGCGCATCGATGATCACTGATTCGTTCCCCTCCGTCTGGGCCGGTCCGGAATTCGGCCGGTCAGGGCACTGTTGCTCCCTACCAGCCTGCGCGACCAGCTGGACATCCTCGATCAGCGCGCCGCCGATCTCGAGACCGCCCGTCGCCTGCTGCGCCGGACGATCGCCGTCACCGAGGACGCCGAGGATGCGGCCCGCGTCGAACTCGCCGAAGCGGTGGACGCCTGCGCCGCCGCGCTCGGCCAGTCACGCAACGTCATTGGCGGCCACCTGGTCGGCGACTGACCTCAGTGGGCTCCGTGCCCGCCGCGGCGCCGGCCGTGATGCTGAGCGCCGGCGGCGGGGATGGTGGCCGGAGAGGGGCGAAGCCCGCCGAGGGTGACGGTGACGAGTCGATTGACGGCCGTCTCGTCGGGCAGATGCCCGGCGGCCGACAGGGCGTGCATGCAGTACGTCGCGAGCTCCTCCGGGGAGGTGTCCTCGCGCAGACCGCCGGTCGCGGCGACATCGGCGAGCAGGTCCCGGAAGAGGTCGACGAGCCGCTGCTCGGCCTGGTCCATGGGTTTGCCGCGATGGACCAGGGCGGAGATCTCACCGCCGTGCCGCGCGCGGTGGTGGCAGATCAGCGCGTAGGCGCCCAGAACCGCTTCCAGGCGTTCGGCGGGAGTGCCCGCGCGGTCGCGCAGTTGCGCGAGTTGGGCGAGGTGTTCCTCGACGTGGCGCTGGTGACGGGCGATCAGGATCGACTCGACATCGGGGAAGTACTTGTACAGCGTGGCGCGGCCGATTCCCGCCTGCTCCGCGATCTGGGACATCTTCACGGCCGCGATCCCGTGCTCGACCGCGAGGGCGGCGGTGGTCTCCATGATGGCGTCCCGCACCGCGTGGCGGTGCGCTTCGACCGTCTCGTTCCACAGCTTCGGCACCGTCCGACTATACATCGCGGCCCTGTCGCGTCAGAGTGACCTGATGGCGACACTCTGTTCCGAAAAGCCGTGCGGGTGAGCGGGCCGCGGCGCTCTCAGGTGAGCGCCCCGGCCCGCTCGCTGCGGTCAGCTCACATGCAGGGTGAGGGCGGCGGTGTGGAGCGTTCCTGCGGTCTGGAACTGCAGGAACAGCCGCCAGTTGCCGGCCTTCGCGAGTTCGGCGTGGAACGCGAGGGTCGGGCCGCCGTGGTCACCCGACGCCTGCGTGGTGGGGTGCAGGTGTGCGAACGCGGCGTCTCCCTCGTGGAACGCGGTCAGGTGGGCGTAGGTGTCCAGGTAGGGCTGGAGGTCGGTGACGGGTTTGCCGCCTCGGGTGATGGTGACGGTGAGCGGGTGGGCCATGCCCGCCATCAGGTCCCCGGTCAGGGTGACGGTGTAGCCGTCCACGGTGGCGTGGGTGGAGGCTGCGGGCAGCGTCCGGTCCACGGGCGTGCCGGGGACGGTGACGGTGCGGCTGAGCACGAAGTCGCTGCCCGCCCCGGTGCCCGTGGCGGGGGTGAAGGTGGCGAACAGCCGCCAGCTGGCCGGGGTGAGGGCGGCCAGGGGAGCGGTCCAGGTGCCGTCCGGGGCCATGGTCGGGTGGACGTGCTGGAACCCGGTCAGGTCCGAGCGGATCGCGTAGAAGTGCAGCTTCTTGGTCTGGTCGACGGTGAACGCCGTGACCGGCTTCCCGTCGGGGCCGGTGATCGTGAAGCGGTAACCGCTCGTCCTGCCGGCGGGCAGGGTCGAGACCTGGGAGGCGAGGGTGTAGCCGCTGCTGGTGGCGGCCAGTCCGTCACCGGACGGCATCGCCCCCATGCTGCTCATCGACGGCATCGCCGGCGCGCTCGTGGCCAGCGTGGGGGCGGTGCCTGAGCTGCCCATGGCGGGCGTGGAGCTGGATCCGCACGCGGCCAGCGTGACGGCCAGAGCGGTGGCGGTCAGGGCCGCGGCCGTCAGGCGGCGGACGGACAGGGTGGAAGAGGACATGCGGGTGTGGTCTCTCGGATCGGCGCCGAGTCACCGGCGCGCGGACATGGCGGGAACAGTGCCGAAGCCCCGACAGGCGAGGGTCCGGTGGTCCTGTCACGTCCGCGCGACGCACACCCGCAGAAGTATCTGCCGACCACCCACGGGCGGGCCGCGCCAGCGACCGCCGAGGGCTCTCCACCGGCCGCTCGCCCCGAAGGCCCTGGTCAGCAGGGTCAGGACGATCAGAGCCGCGAGGGCGGTGGGCGGCAGCGGGAGCTGATCGCGGGCCGGAGTGGACACGCACAGCGCGCCCGTACCGTCCATGCCCGCCGAACCCACGCTCACGGCCGGGGACCCGGTGCGCGGGGCAGTGCCCGGCCCGGCCACCTGGTGCAGGGAAGGGCTCATGGCGGACGTGGGAGCGGGGGTGACGCCATGACAGCCGCCCATCGCCGCACCCGGACCGCCGTGCATGAGAAACAACCCGACCAGGACCGCGAGGACGGAGAGCCACCGGGCTGAGCCCGTTGCCCGTGCCGTCCTGGTGCTCACGCTGCCTGTCCCTCTCTGCGCCCTGACGCCGGTATGGCCGGGTTTCTGACGGTAGCAGGGCGGCCTGGACGGCCTGTTGGGGGGAGGGGGCCGTCATGCCCCAACATGATACGGGGCGACGATGGCGTGACACTTTGCATTGACGGAGACAAAGTGTATCGATAAAGCTGGGAGAGTCGATCAGGACGCTGGTCTTCCACGGCTTCGACGGTGCGGACCGCGCCCGCGATCTCGAAGACCTGCGCGCCGCAGGCCGACTCTGACGTCTGTCCCCGCATCGAGTAACCCTGCGAAAGGAGCGGTCATGCCGACCGCCGAAGCCCGTCTCGCGACTGAACGCGCGAGTCGCTACCTCGTCCAACTCTGCCGCCATCTCAGCCAGATGGCCCGCATGAGCCATCGTCCGCGCGGCGGTCACGACGCGGACCGGATGCCACCCGCCGTGCAGCACGTCGACTGGACCGACACCCACGGCACCGTTCGCTTCGCCCACGGGCAGTGGACCCTGGAGGCCACCCCCGACCAGCTCACCCTGCGCGTGGACGCCGGCGACGAGGAAGCCCTACAGCGGTTGCAGGACGGAATCACCGCGCGCATCGAGAAGATCGGCCGACGCGACGGCCTACAGGTCCACTGGCAGCGAGCCGAGACCGGCGATCTGCCGCCGACCGAACCCACCGAACCGACCGACGAGACCAGCCCCACCCCCGAGAAGGGAAGGGCCTCACGCCGCCCGCGTGGCACCACCCTGGGCCTGATGGCGGGCGGGGCAGCTGTCGTCGCCGTTCATCTCGGGATCGCCGGCGCGGCGCTCGCCGGTGCGGCGTGGACCGGTTGGGCCGCCAACGCCGTCCTGGTCCTGATCGTGGTCAAGCTCCTCTTCATGGGCGGCCACCTCTTCCTCGGACGCGCAGCGCTGCGACGCGGCATCACGCTTCGGCACGGGCGGAAGCAGGAAGCCCCGCCCGGCGCCGATGCCGCGGGCTGACCGGTCAGCTGCCCCCCTCGGGCGGAACTTCGTGCTCTTCCACCCATCCGACTGCGTGCCGGCGCCGAATGCACCACAGGGGAGGTCGCCGAGGGGAAGCAGGTGGGTTGGTCATGGCCGTGCGGGAGCGGGTCGCGGTGGTGGGCAGCGGTGTGGCGGGGCTGACGGCGGCGTACGTGCTGCAACGGCGGTACGACGTGACGCTGTACGAGGCGGACGAGCGGCTCGGCGGGCATGCGCACACCCACGACCAGGTCGACTCGCGCGGGGTGGTTCAGCGGGTCGACACCGGGTTCATCGTGCACAACCGGCGCACCTATCCGAACCTGCTGCGTCTGTTCTCCGAGCTCGGGGTGGCGACCCAGGAGTCGGAGATGAGCATGTCGGTGCGGTGCGAGGGCTGCGGCCTGGAGTACGCGGGCGCGAAAGGCGTGCCCGGTCTGCTCGCGCAGTCCCGGCGCGGCGCCGACCCCCGGTACCTGCGCATGCTGGCCGAGGTGCCGCTCTTCCACCGTCGGGCGCGGACGCTGCTGGCTCGCCCCGCCCAGCCGACCGAACCGACGGTCGGGGAGTTCGCCCGCCGACACGGCTTCTCGGACTACTTCGTCGCGCACTTCCTCACCCCGGTGGTGTCTGCGGTGTGGTCGTGTCCGGGCGAGGTGGCGCTCGGCTATCCGGCCCGCTACCTGTTCCGCTTCCTGCAGCACCACGGCATGTTGTCGGTGTCCGGCTCGCCGACCTGGCGCACCGTCACCGACGGGTCGCAGGAGTACGTGCGCCGCGTCGCCAAGCAACTGCACCAGGTCCGCACCGGAACCCCGGTGGCCCGTGTCGTGCGCCACCCGTCCGGGGCCGATGTGGAGGACGCGACGGGGGAGACCCGGTCGTTCCGCGCCGTGGTCCTGGCCCTGCACCCGCACCACGCGCTCGCCGTGCTCGACGAGCCGACCGCCGCCGAGCGGGAGGTGCTGGAGGCGTTCCGCTACTCCCGCAACTCCGCCCTCCTGCATGGCGATGACACCGTCCTGCCGCGCAACCGCGCCGCGCGGGCGTCGTGGAACCACCTGCTGCCCGCGTGCGACGCGGACGCCGGCGCGGTCCGGGTCTCCTACGACCTGAACCGTCTGCAGCGCCTGGACACCCCCGACCGCTACCTGGTGACGCTCAACGCGGACGGTCTGGTCGATCCCGGGAAAGTGCTGGACCGGATGGAGTACGAGCATCCCGTCTACACCCGCGAGTCCGTCGCCGCCCAGGCGTGGCTGCCCCAACTCAACACGCCGGTCTGCGCGTTCGCGGGCGCGTGGCACGGCTGGGGCTTCCACGAGGACGGCTGCCGCTCGGGAGTGGCAGCCGCCGCGGCGCTGGGGGTGGACTGGTGAGCGTCGCATCCCAGGCTTCCCACGAAGGCCGCGCCCTTCACGTCGGTCCGCCGCAGGAACGCGGCCCGGCGCTCGGCGGCCGGGCGGTCCTGTACGAGAGCCAGGTCCGGCACGTCCGCACCGCGCGGCAGCGCTACACACTGGCCCACCGCACCTGCTACTGGCTCGTCGACGTCGACGACCTGCCCAGGCCGGCCCGTCCGCTCCGGCCGCTCGCGCAGTTCCGCGGCGGCGATCACTTCGACGGCCGAGGGCACACGATCCGGGCCGGCCTGGAGCGTTTCCTCTCCGGCCAGGGCGCGGCCACCCCGTCCGGTGTGGTCCTGATGCTGACTCAGCCCCGGGTGCTGGGGCATGTCTTCAATCCGCTGACCGTGTACTGGTGCCACGACGCCGACGGTGCGCTTCGGCATGTCGTCGCCGAGGTGCACAACACCTACGGCGAGCGCCACGGCTATCTGCTGGGCCCGCAGGCCGTGCGGCACGCGACGACCGGCAAGGCCTTCTACGTCTCGCCGTTCTTCCCCGTGGCCGGCCGCTACCGGATGCGACTGCCGGTCCCGGACGGGCGGCTCGACCTGACCGTGCAGCTCGACCTCGACGGCTCTCGGGCCTTCACCGCGACCGTCAAGGGGACGGGACGCCCCTACACCCCCCGCGCTCTGCTCGCCGCGTCGCTGCGTCACCCGCTCGCACCGCTGGCGGTCAGCATCGCCATCCGCTTGCACGGCATCCGCCTGTACCTGCGCGGGCTGCCCGTCGTGCCGCGACCCCGCCACCAGTCCCAGGAGGGAATGAAGTGACCCTGCAGCAGACCCCGCCGACACCGCTTCTGCGGGACCGGATCGACCCGCAGCGCTGGGCCGACGTCGTCCGTGTCCCCGTGAGCTCACCGCTGCGCACCGCCGTCGCCCGCGCAGTGATCACCCGCGCGCTGAGCCGGCTGCCGCTGCGCGTGATGATGGGCGGGCGCGTCCTCGGGCGAGGAGGGCCGCTGCTGCAGGTGCACGACCCCGAGGCGTTCACCGCCCGGCTCGCCAGCGACGGCCTGATCGGCTTCGGCGAGTCCTACCAGGCCGGCGAATGGGACGCCCCCGACCTGCCCGGCACGCTGACCGTGATGGCCGAGCAGCTGACCACGCTCGTCCCGGCCTCGCTCCAGCGGCTGCGCTGGCTGTGGGAGTTGCGCCAGCCGGACGGAGCCAACACCGAAGCCGCCTCGCACGCCAACATCCGCGCCCACTACGACCTGTCCAACGAGCTGTTCCGCCTGTTCCTCGACGACTCGCTCACCTACTCCAGCGCCGTCTTCGAGCAACTCCCCGCCTGCTGGCACCAGTTGGAAGAGGCGCAGCACGCCAAGATCGACCGCCTGCTCGACCTCGCCCGAGTGGGCCCCGGCAGTCGTGTGCTGGAGATCGGCACCGGCTGGGGCGAGTTGTGCATCCGGGCCGCCCGACGCGGCGCCACCGTGCTGTCGCTCACGCTCTCCGAGGAACAGCACGACCTCGCTGTCGCTCGGGTACGCGCCGCGCGGCTTGAGGACGCCGTCGAGATCCGGCTCCAGGACTACCGACGCCTGGACCCGGTGCGCGACGGTCGGTTCGACGCCGTCGTCAGCGTCGAGATGATCGAGGCCGTCGGCGTCGAGTACTGGCCCACCTACTTCCAGACCGTCGACACGATGCTCGCCCCCGGCGGCAAGGTCGCGCTCCAGGCCATCACGATGCCGCACGACCGCCTGCTGGCCACCCGCCGCACCTACACCTGGATCCACAAGTACATCTTCCCCGGCGGCATGCTGCCCTCCAACGAGGCCATCGACCAGGCCACACGCGAGCACACCACCCTCCGCGTGGCGCGCAGCGAGGGCTACGGCCAGCACTACGCCGAAACCCTGCGACTGTGGCGCGAGCGCTTCACCGCCCACGGCGCCGAAGTGGCGGAGCTCGGCTTCGACGAGGCCTTCCGCCGGATGTGGACCCTCTACCTCGCCTACTCCGAGGCCGGATTCCGCTCCGGCTACCTCGACGTCCGCCAGATCCTGCTCACCCGCCGGGCGGAGGCATGACCGCCACCGCGCGCCGGGAGGATCGACCGGCTCGGCCGCGCCCGGGGGCGGTGCGGTGAACGGATTCCCCTGGGCGGCGTTCGCGTCGGGCCTCGGCGCGGTGGCGGGCGCCGTGCTCGCGGTGCTGCTGGCCACGTTCGCCCTCGCCCTGGTCAAGGGGGTGCACCGGATCGTCGACAGCGCCTGGGGAGTGGCCTTCGCCGCCGCCGCGGTGACCTCCTGCGCCCTGGCGGCGTCCCAGGGCCACGGCGACCCCGCACGCCGCGCACTCGTCACCGTGCTCACGGTCGTCTGGGGCCTGCGGCTCGCCCTCCACATCGCCTGGCGCGGGCGTGGCCACGGCGAGGACCCGCGCTACGAACGGCTGCTCGCCAAGGCGGGTCCTGGGCGCGCTGCCCGTGCCTGGTACGCGCTGCGCATGGTGTACCTGCTCCAGGCCGCGCTGGTGTGGCTGATCTCGCTGCCGGTCCAGGCCGCCTGCTACGCCCCGTCGCCCATCGGCGCGCTCGCCGTCGGCGGGGTGGCGGTCTGGGTGGCGGGTGTCGGCTTCGAGGCGGTCGGCGACTGGCAGTTGCGCGCTTTCAAGGCGGATCCGTCCAACCAAGGTCGGATCATGGACCAGGGGCTTTGGGCGTGGACCCGCCACCCCAACTACTTCGGCGACTTCCTGGTGTGGTGGGGCCTGTACCTGCTCGCCTGCACCACTTGGCCGGTCGCCGCGGCGACCCTCGTCTCCCCACTGGTCATGACGTTCCTCCTCACCGCCGGAAGCGGAAAGGCCCTGATGGAGCGGCACATGGCCGACCGCCCCGGCTACGCTGCCTACCAGGCCCGCACCAGCGGCTTCGTTCCCCGGCCACCGCGCCGACGATGACGGCCGAGCGAAGGCCAGGCGGGGGACTACGCGCCGCCGAAGGCCAGCACGCCGGTCTCCGTGCCCAGCAGCACCTGACCGCCCGTCAGCACAGGCGAGGCGAAGTGCGGCAGCGTCCCGGTCCCCGCCGAGGTGAGCGCCCGGCCCGTCGCCGGGTCCAGGGCGTAGAGCACGCCTTTCGCGTAGTCGGCCACCCACACCGCGCCGCCGCCCACGACCGGCGAGCCCGCGGCGGCGAGCGCGAGCCGCCAGCCGGGTCGCGCCGAACCGGCGGCGTCCACGTCCACCCGGACCAGGCCGTCCGCGCAGGGCAGGAAGACCGTGCTGCCGACCACCGCCGTCGCGCCGAAAGCGCCGGGCGCGTTGCAGAGGCTGGCCTGTGCGACCTGGCCTCCGACTCCGCCGAGACGGGCTGCGTCGAGGGTGTAGCCGGTGCCGCTCTTGCCTACCGCGAGCAGGTAGCGGCCCACCACGGCCGGGGTGAGCGACCCGAGGTCCAGGTCGTGGGCGTTGTCGGCGGCCCAGGTGCTCGGGGCGAAGACGTCGGTGCGGGTCAGCGTCTTCGGGTCGAGGGCGACCACCGAGTCCGAGCCGTCGTAGGCCCCGCCGACGGCGGCGCCGTTGCCCACGGAGGTCATGACCGCCGGTCGGCCGCCCGCTCCTGCCGTCAGCACGGGACCGCCCGGCGCCCAGATCCCGCCCTGCCGGGCCGTGGGGACGGCATAGGAGAGCAGCGGACCGGCCCCCGTGGCGGCGGCGGAGACCACCGCGCCCACGTAGTCGCCGCAGTCGCCTTCCAAACCCCCGAAGGCCACCAGGATCCGCCCGTCGTAGGCGGTCAGCGCGCCGCGCTGCTGGTGGTCCGCGGCCGTCCCGCGCGGCGGCTCCACCTCGCGGCGCACGCGGACCGTGCCGTCGACGGGGTCGATCCCGGCCAACAGGTGCCGCCCGCCCGCCAGTTCGGCCACGACGAAGACCAGCCCCGTCGTCGGCTCGTAGACGGGCGTGCTGGTGATCCCGAGCGGGTCGATGTCGCCGCAGGGCAGTGAGGAGAGCGGGGCGGGCGTCCCGAGCCGGGTCCGCCAGACGACGCGCCCGCTGCTCCGGTCCAACGCGTAGACGCTGTCGTTCTCGGTCGCCGCGACGACCAGGCCCCGGACGACCAGCGGCTGCCCGTAGACCGCCCCGTCCAGCGCCGCCGACCAGCTCCTGGCCAGCCGGGAGGGCGGCGGCACGTCCGGCACGTCGCCGCTGCGGGTCGCGTCGTGGTGGTAGGTCAGCCAGTCGCCGGGAAGTGTCGGCGGGGGCGACGCGGCACCTGGTTGGTACTGCTGCGGCGTG
Source organism: Streptacidiphilus fuscans (assembly GCF_015690355.1). GTDB lineage: Bacteria > Actinomycetota > Actinomycetes > Streptomycetales > Streptomycetaceae > Streptacidiphilus > Streptacidiphilus fuscans. The sequence goes on from NZ_JADPRT010000001.1 coordinate 35,028, forward strand.
ATCGCCGCTCCGCCGGGCGACGGGCTCGGCGACGCGTGCGCGGGCGGCGAGGAATGCGTGCAGGCGGGCACGAAGGCGAGCGTAAGAGCCGTCAGTACGGCGAACGCGCGCAGCCCCCGCGGCACGCGGCCGGGCGCCCGGCTGGGCAGGCGGCGGGCACGTCGGGCTCCGTGACGGGAGGGCATGGCCTCAGTCTCGGCGTCCGGCCCCTCCCGGCGAGCGCGCCGCGCCCGACGGGCCGTCACCACAGCCGAGTCCGATCAGCTGGGTCCCCTCAGCTGGGACCCGTCCTCGCGTGCGGCCCTACCGCCGGTTCGAGCAGCGACAGCGTGCGCTGCTGCGCGTCGAGGCCGACGCGGATGCCGACCGGCATCGGCAGGTTCGGGCCGGCATGCCCGATCTCGACGTTGCCGAGGACCGGGATGTCACGGTCGCCGAGGACGTCGAGGACGATCTCGCGCAGGTCAGGGGACGCGCCCGGTTCGAGCCCGCTGATGTCGTGCGGAACGCCCACGACCATGCCGGCGATCCGGTCGAGGATGCCGGAGTGTCGCAGCACCTGCAGATAGCTCCACACGTACGAGGCCAGGCCGCCCAACTCCTCCCAGAACAGCACCGCACCGTCGAACCGTTCGAGCGGCAGCGCGTAAGGGGTCGCCTGCGCGAGCACGATGCGATTGATCACCCCGCCGATCAGCCGACCCTCTACACGACCAGGACGCCAGCACTCCCACGACGGGCTCGCAGGCAGCGCGCCGATCGCCTCGGTATCGGTCAGCAACCTGGAGTAGAGTTTCTCGAGTTCCGCTCGGCGCGCCGCGGGCGCAGACTGCCAGTGTCCGCCGAAGCCGGGGACGGCCATGTCGGCGTGGAAGCCGACCAGGCCCGTGTGCGCGTAGAGCACGAGATGCAGCAGCGAGATGTCGCTGTAGCCGAGGATCGGCTTGGGGTCGGCCTTGACCGCCTCGACGTCGATCAGGTCGAGGTAGCCGAGCACCGTCTGGCCGCCGTCACTCGCGACGATCGCGCGCACCTCAGGATCACGCAGAAGACCGTTGAGCTCCCCGGCGATCTCCGCCGGCGTGGCCGCGCTCCACCAGCGCCGGCGTCCTACGTCGAGGAGCGGAGCCCGACGCACGCGGAATCCCATCCGCTCGAGCACCGTCACCGTCTGCTCGACGTTGGGCTCGTAAGCGGCAGGGAGCGGACCGGACAGCGCTGCGATGACCACGAGATCGCCGGGCCTCAGGGCACGCGGTCGAAGCAGGTGAGGTAATGCAGAACCAGTCATGGCGTCAGTGTCGCCGGGGCCATGCGTAGGGTCACGCGAATTACTGCTCGCTGTCCATCGGCCTGGAGGGGGTGTCGGGGCCGTTCGAGGAGCGGTTGGGCAACCCCTCACTGGTGACGAAGTAGAAGATCGGCAGGGTGACGAACACCAGCAGCGCGATGGCCGGGGAGACCACCACACCGGCCACTCCGGCCAGGAGATAGGCCACCGCACCGGCCCAGGAACGGAGTCGGCCGTGCGTGACGTACGTCGGTTCGACGGCCGGGTCCAGCAGCTCCGGATGGCGGTGCAAGTGGCTGTAGAGCACGATCCAACTCCCGCACATCGCCGCGGCGATGCCCGCGTACAGGGCGACGGCAACGCGGGCGTCGGAGCCGGAGAGGCTGCTCTGCAGCGCCGCCGACACCACTGCCGTGGGGAACGCGAGCGCTGCCGTGGTGAGGAGCAGGAGGAGGTTGGCGGCGTGCAGCCCGCGGTCCATCGCGCGGATCCGGACGAAGGCCTGATGGTGGTTCAGCCAGATCACCGCCACGTAGCTGAAGGAGGCGAGATAGCCGAGGTAGGACGGCCACTGGAGCAGCAGCGCCCGCCCCAGCCCGCCCGGCCGGTGCGCGGGGTTCGCGAGCCCGAGGACCAGGATGGTCACCGCGATGGCGAACACGCCGTCGCTGAACGCCTCCGCACGGGCGGTCTCGGATCGCGTGAACCGGTGCGGGTGGCCGTGGTTGTCGGACATGTCGATCTCCCCATCGCACCGCGACCTCGTGCTCGCACCAGGCACTCTCCTGGTGAAGAACCGTAGCGGGTCACCAGCGATGGACAGGACCACGAAGCCGGGGACTGTCAGACCCAGGGCCGGGGGGGGAGCCGGGGCGGTGCATCGAGCGGCGCCCATCTGTCAGATGACCAGTCTTCCTTGGCGGCCACGAGCCGACGGCCCGTCGGGAATCGGCTGCAGGGACCATGGAACTGCGGACGAATCCGCAGGTCAGCTGGCATGTGATGCGGCGCCGGGTGCCTTCGCCGCGCGCGCCGGCGCGCTTTCCCCGAGCCGTCCTCCATCTGTCGAAGACTTGGCTGCGCAGTTTCTCGCCTTGTTGAATGGCGCCGGGAGGACTTGATCATGACGAAGTGGATTCAGCGTGCCCCTGGTGCCAGTCAGGCGCTCCAGTCCCTGGTGGACGACCTCGCCGAGGAACTGGGTCGGTCCGTCGTCCTCGACGATCCCCTGATCCGACTCATCTGCTCCAGCCGCCACTTCGGCGACGAGGACCCGGTGCGCATCCGTGGCCTGTTGCAGGGAATGGCGGACGCCGAAATCATCCGTTACGTGCTGTCCCAAGGCGTTGCCCAGTGGGTCAGGGCGGACTACCTCCAGGGCAGGGACGACCTCGGCCTGCTGCCGCGGTACTGCGTGCCGCTCCGCGAAAAGGGCCATCTGCTGGGCATCCTCATGGTCGTCGCCCCGGACAAGGCCCTGACGTCGGCCGAGACCGAGGCCATCGCTCAGGCCGGTCACGCCGTGGCCGCGCAGATGTACGCCGAGCGCCTCGCCTCGGACGCCGACGAGGCGCACCGGCAGTTCCTGGTCCGTCAACTCGTGGGCCCGGACGGCAGCGCCCGCGAGGCGGCGCGCCAGCGCTGCCTGGAGGACGGCATGCTGCCCGACGCGCCGCACGCCTTGGTGACGAGCGTGGTCGTAGCAGGGCGCCACGTCGCCACCGGCGAGGTCGAGATCGCCCTACGGGGTTCGCTGGAGGCGTTGTTGAGGACCCGGACCGCCCGCGGAGCGCTGGCGATCGAGCAGGATCGGGCCGTCCTTGTGCAGGCGTTCGAGCAGGAGCCGACCGCTGAGGACCGCGCCGCCCAGTCGCGGCGCATCGCCCGCTCGATGGCCACGTTCCTGGATCCGAGCTGGACCACGGTCGTCGGTGTGGGCGGCCGCCAGGACGGGTTGGGGGACGCGTGGATCTCCTTCGACCAGGCGCGGGTCGCGGCGCGCGCCGCCCGGCGACTGCCGCAGTTGATGGGTGTGGGTGACTGGGACGAGCTGGGGGAGTACGCCGTGCTCCTGCAGTTGCCCTCGAGCGCGCTCGGCGAGTCCCTGGTGCCGAAGGCACTTCGACGCCTCCTCGACAGTCACGGCACCCCGCGGCTGGAGGAGACCCTGCGCTGCTTCCTGGAGAACGCAGGCTCGGTGCCCAGGACGGCGGAGACCCTTCAGATCCACCGCACCTCCCTCTACTACCGGCTGCGGCAGATCCAGGAGATCACGGGTCTGGACCTGGACAACGGAGCACACCGGCTCGTGCTCCACATGGGGCTGCGGCTCTGGGACCTGCTGGAGGCACCGGAGTTGACGGCCTCCCGCTGACGGGGGGCCTGCCGCGGACCGGCCCTCGGCCGTATCGCGGCGGTTGCTACAGAGCGATGAAGTCCGCGCGCGCAATCCCTACGTCGGTCGGTGGTGATCCCGTCCGGTCCGCACCCAGAATGTTCTACGCGGGGGAGCGAATCACCCGCGACAACCCCTGCTGGACCGCGCCGGAAATTGACCTCGGCTACCGGTATGCGGGACAAGGGAAATGAGAAGGATCATCATGCAGGAGCTGACAACTGACGACGGAGTGCGCCTTTCCGTTCGCGACAGCGGCGGCCCGGGAGTTCCGCTGGTCATGCTCCATGGCTGGGGCCAGACCCAGGAGATGTTCCGTCACCAGTTCCAAGGGCTGGCCGCCTCACGCCGGGTGATCACGGTGGACCTCCGCGGCCACGGTCGGTCGGACAAGCCGCACCACGGCTACCGCATCGCACGCCTCTCCCAGGACGTGCTCGGTCTGGTCGATCGCCTCGGCCTGCGGTCCTTCGATGCCCTGGGCTGGTCCACGGGCGCGTCCGTCTGGTGGAGCTTCATCGACCAGTACGGGACGGACCGCATCCGTCGCCTGGTCCTGGTGGACCAGCCGGCGGCCGTCGCAGCGGTCCCCTGGATGACGGACGCCGAGCAGCACGAGTCCGGGGCCCTCTTCGACGTGGCAGGCCTCCTGGACCTGGGCGCCGCGCTCGCGGGGCCGGACGGGGAGCAGGCCCGTCAGGACTTCGTGCGCTCGATGTTCAGCGGCGACACCGACCCGGAGGTGCTCGCGTTCGTGGCCGAGCAGATCAGGGCCACACCCGCGTTCGCGGCCGTCCCGCTGCTCTTCGACCACTGCGCCCAGGACTGGCGTGACGTCCTGCCCAGGATCGACGTGCCGAGCCTGGTGCTCGGTTGCGACGGGAGCCACGTGGATCCGGACTCCCAGCGTTACGTGGCGGAACGGATCCCCGGGGCGCAGCTCCACGTGTTCCCCCGCGAGGTCGCGAGTTCGCACTTCCCGTTCCTGGAGAATCCCGGCGCGTTCAACGCCGTCGTGGAGAAGTTCCTCTCCTGAGGAATCCTGAGGAAGCCTGAGGCGGCCTGACGCCGCCGGCGGACTTTTCTTCCCGCCCACACCCAAGTGCACACGAACCATGAGTCGGTTGGAGTTTCCGTGATCCAGTCGGGCGCCACAGCCTTGCCGAAAACAGAATCGCACGAGATCGGGGACGTACGCGCCGACGAGGGACGCGGGTGCATCGACGTGCTTCCCCAGCCTCCGGGCGTCGACCCGAGGGACTGCATCTACGTAGGGGTGTACCGGCACGGTACGGCCTCCTACCACCGGAGCGGCATCGAAGTGCTGCTGGAGCCCGGGGACCTGTTGATCGCCGCCAAGCCCCACGTGGCGAACGTGTTGCGGGACCGGTCCGGTGAGATCACCTTCTTCCGTATCCCCTGCTTCTACCTGGGCGGCGTCACCTGGGCGGAGGTGCGGCGGGCCGGCGGGTTGATGGCCCGCGGGGGCGAAGGCATCGGCTCGCTGCTCTCCCAGTTCCTGCTGACGCTCGCGGCCCAGCCCCGGGCCCAGCGCGCGGTGACGGGCAGTCATCTCGCCCGCAGCGTCGCGGATCTCGCCGCACTGCTGGTGATGGACCTCCTCGAGCAGGAGAACCCGACGCACCCGACCGCCGCCGCCGAGTTGCTCGCACGGATCCGCTCCCACATCGAGGAGAACCTCATGGATCCGAGTCTCTCGCCCGAGTCGATCGCTCGCGCGCACTTCATCTCGGTGCGCTACCTGCACAAGCTCTTCAAGCAGGAGGGGGTGACGGTGGGCCACTGGGTGCGCCGGCGGCGTCTGGAGGCGTGCCGACGGGAACTCGGGAGGTCCTTCCACCGGCGCAGTTCCGTCGCCGCCGTCGCCCAGCGCTGGGGCTTCGTCAGCGCCTCGCACTTCAGCCGGGTCTTCCGCGACACGTTCGGCGTCTCCCCGAGCGAATGGCAGGCCCACGCCGAGACCCTCGACAACCCGAGCGTTGTCCAGGCGTCCGGGCATCCGAACTGAACCGCGGTCCCGCCGACACCCAGCCCGAAAGGCCGCCCCTCCATGAACACCTCCGGACCCACCGTCTCCAGACCCACCGTCGTGCTCGTCCACGGCGAGTTCTCCGACGCGACCTGCTGGTTCGGGGTCATCGCGGAACTGCACCGACGTGACGTCGCCGTCGTCGCGGCCGCCAACCCGTTGCGCGGGCTCGCTCACGACGCCGAGTACCTCGTCTCCCTCCTCTCCGGCATCGACGGTCCCGTCGTTCTCGTCGGCCATTCCTACGGAGGGGCTCTGATCACCGACGTCGGGTCCGCCGCCAACGTGCTGGGCCTGGTCTACGTGGCCGCCTACCTTCCGGACGTGGGGGAGAGCTTCGAGAAGATCGGTAAGCTCTTCGCCCCCTCGCCGATCCGCGCTCACCTGCGGCGCTCGTCGGTCGCGGCGCCCGACACGGACCGCGTCACCGAGCTGACCATTCGCCGGGACGCGTTCCCGGCGCTGTTCGCCGGGGATCTGGATCCGGAACTAGCGGGCGTGCTCGCCACGGTCCAGCGGCCCATCACAGAGCGCACGCTCACGGAAGCGGTCTCCACGGCGGCGTGGCGCACCAAGCCGTCCTGGGCCCTGGTCACCGGCGCGGACCAGACACTGCTCCCGGAGATCCAGCGATTCACCGCGCAGCGCGCGGGCGCCGTCACGGTCGAGGCGCCCGGCGCCTCCCACGCGGTGACCGTGTCCCGTCCGTCCATGGTCGCGGAGCTGATCCTGGAAGTCACCCGGACACCGAGCTCTGGTTGAGTCGACGCTAGGGCCTGCTTTAGAACTCCCGCCGGGCCCGGCCCGCCTGGCACGGCCATCTGCTGCGTTGTCGCATCGCCCAAGTACGGCCCAGTACGAGGGCGATCCTCCGCCTTGCAGCTGACCGCGCCAGACGGGCCGGGCTGATCCGACGCGAGTTCTAAAGCAGGCCCTAGGTCGGCTCGGGCTGTGCACTCCTGGGTTCAGCGCCGTGCGCGGACGGTCAACCACCCGGAGTGCGGGCGGTGAGAATCCGCAGCATGCTGGACGGGGCGGTCGGCCGGTGCCGAGTCCCGCCGTCGTGCCTGTTCGACGCCGAGGGAGATCAGAATGTCCGACGACCACACGCCCGTTTCTCCGGTCCTGGAGCCCGAGGCGCAGGAGTTCGCGAGGGCGACGGCGAACCCGCCGTACCTGTTCGATCTAGGTCCGGCCGAGGGCCGCAAGGCGGTGGACGAGGTCCAGTCCGGCGAGATCGCCAAGCCGGCGGTCGACGAGGAGTGGATCACCGTGGACGGCGGCCCGACCGGCTCCGTCAAGGTCCGCATCGTCAAGCCCGCAGGCGCCACCGGCACCCTGCCCGTCATCGTCTACATCCACGGCGCGGGCTGGGTGTTCGGCAACGCGCACACCCACGACCGCCTGGTCCGCGAGCTGGCCGTCGGCGCGAACGCCGCTGTGGTCTTCCCCGAGTACGACCTCTCGCCGGAGGCGACCTACCCGGTCGCGATCGAGCAGAACCACACGGTCGCCCGCTGGGTCGTCAGCGACGGTGAGAGCAAGGGCCTGGACGCCACCCGCATCGCGGTGGCCGGTGACAGCGTCGGCGGCAACATGGCCGCGGCGCTCACTCTGATGGCGAAGGAGCAGGGGGACGTCCCGCTGGCGGCCCAGGTGCTGTTCTACCCCGTCACCGATGCCAGCTTCGACACGCCGTCCTACCACCAGTTCGCGGAGGGCTACTTCCTGCGCCGCGACGCCATGCAGTGGTTCTGGGACCAGTACACCACGGTCGAATCCGAGCGCGCGCAGATCACCGCGTCGCCGCTGCGTGCCACCCTCGACCAGCTCGCGGACCTGCCGCCCGCGCTCGTCATCACCGGCGAGGCCGACGTCCTGCGCGACGAGGGCGAGGCCTACGCCAACAAGCTCCGCCAGGCCGGCGTGCCCGTCACCGCCGTCCGCTTCCAGGGCATCATCCACGACTTCGTCATGCTCAACGCCCTGCGCCCCACCCACGCCGCCCAGGCCGCCATCACCCAGGCCGTCACCTTCCTCCGCAGCGCCCTCAACTCGGCGAGCTGAGGGCCAAGTCGGCGCTGGGGTCGGTTCGACAGCAGGACATCGCATCTCCAGCGGGAGGCGCCCGGTCGACCTGGGCACCTCCCGCTTCGGCGTGCCGTCGAAGCGGCGCGGGGCGACGCGCCGGGCCGGAGCGTGTGCCCCTGTGCGCCGGCGGGAGAGGATGTGCGCCCTCTCGGGACAGTCGGGTCGCCACGGCCGTGTGAGGCTCGACCTGCTGGATCCCGCCGGTCCTTAGAACGCAGTCCCAGGAGTCGCGATGCGCGACGGATTGCTGCTCGGGCCGGTCGCCGGCGTTCCCCTTTGGCCCCTCTCTCCCTGAGGACGTACCGCGATGTCCGCGATGAATCGACTGACCCGACGTAACAAGATCCTGCTCGCCGTGAGCGCCCCGCTGGTGGCCGGGCTCGTGGTGGGCGGCACCTCTCTCGGGGCGGCCGCCGCGCCCTCCGGCGCGACGGGTGCGCCGGTCGTGCTGGAGCGTGACGCGCAGGCGTTCGCTGACGCGGCCGCGAAGAACCCGCCCATCTACACCCTGTCCTACGCGAACGCCCGCAAGGCGCTGGACCAGGTGCAGTCCGGCCCGGTTCCGCTCCTTCCGGCCGACATCAGCCACCGCACCCTTCCCGTCGGTCCGACCGGCAAGGTCACCATCCGGATCGTCCGCCCTGAGGGCGCGCACGGCAAGCTCCCGGTGGTCATGTACTTCCACGGGGGCGGCTGGGTCCTCGGGGACGAGGGGACGCACGACCGCCTCGTCCGCGAGCTCGCCTACGGCGCTCACGCCGCCGTGGTCTTCGTCGACTACACGCCGTCGCCCGAGGCGCACTTCCCGGTGCCGATCGAGCAGGCGTACGCGGCCACCAAGTGGGTTGCGGCCCATGGCGACGAGATCGGCGTGGACGGCTCCCGGATCGCCCTCGCCGGCGACAGCGTCGGCGGCAACATGACCGCTGCCGTCACGCTCCAGGACAAGGAGCAGCACGGCCCGAAGCTGCTCGGCCAGGTGCTGTTCTACCCGGTCACCAACGCCGCCTTCGACGACGCGTCCTACCTGCAGTTCGCCGACGGCCCCTGGCTCACCCGCAAGTCGATGATGTGGTTCTGGAACGCGTACGCCCCGAACGTGGCGGACCGGAGCAACATCCTGGCCTCGCCGCTGCGCGCCAGTCTCGACCAGCTGAAGGGCCTCCCCAAGGCGCTGGTCATCACGGACGAGGCGGACGTGCTCCGTGACGAGGGCGAGGCCTACGCGGCTAAGCTCCGCGCCGCCGGTGACGATGTCACCGCTGTCCGCTACGAAGGTGTCTTCCACGACTTCGTGATGCTGAACGCGCTCCGCAACACCAACGCCGACCAGGCCGCGGTGGCACAGGCATCGGCCTTCCTCTTCACCGCCCTGCACTCCTGAGTCAGTGTCAGGCCGAGCGCGTCGAGCGCTCGGCCTGACGCCGAGAAGCAGCCACCCGCGCTGCCGGCGAAGACCCCCTGCGCTGTCCGTGAAGAAGGCGTGCGCCGGGAGGACAGGAGCGGGACGTTCCGGTGGCTACCGTCGCCGGGTCTGAACTCCGTTCCACCTCACCCGTCTGGAAGGCCTCCCATGCAATTCGGCATCTTCACTGTGGGTGATGTCACCACCGATCCGACGACCGGCCACACGGTCTCCGAACACGAGCGGATCAAGGCGATGACCGCCATCGCGCTCAAGGCCGAGGAAGTGGGCCTGGACGTGTTCGCGACCGGTGAGCACCACAACCCGCCGTTCGTGCCGTCCTCGCCGACGACCATGCTGGGCTGGATCGCGGCGCGCACCGAGCGGATCATCCTCTCCACCTCGACCACGCTGATCACCACCAACGACCCGGTGAAGATCGCCGAGGACTTCGCGATGCTCCAGCACCTGGCCGACGGCCGGGTGGACGTGATGTTGGGCCGCGGCAACACCGGCCCGGTCTACCCGTGGTTCGGCCAGGACATCCGCGACGGCATTCCGCTTGCGGTCAGCAACTACGCGCTGCTGCACCAGCTGTGGCGGGACGAGGTGGTGGACTGGGAGGGAAAGTTCCGGACCCCGCTGCAGTCCTTCACCTCCACCCCGCGCCCGCTCGACGACGTGCCGCCCTTCGTCTGGCACGGCTCGATCCGCTCGCCCGAGATCGCCGAGCAGGCCGCCTACTACGGCGACGGGTTCTTCCACAACAACATCTTCTGGCCCTTGGAGCACACCCGCCGTATGGTGCGGCTCTACCGTCGCCGCTTCGCGCACCACGGCCACGGCACGGAGGAGCAGGCCATCGTCGGCCTGGGGGGACAGGTGTTCATGCGCGCCAACTCCCAGGACGCGGTGCGGGAGTTCCGGCCCTACTTCGACAACGCCCCGGTGTACGGCCACGGCCCGTCCATGGAGGAGTTCACCGAGGAGACTCCGCTCACTGTCGGCAGCCCGCAACAGGTCATCGAGCGCACGCTGACGTTCCGCGAGCACGTCGGCGACTACCAGCGTCAGCTCTTCCTGATGGATCACGCCGGCCTGCCGCTGAAGACCGTGCTGGAGCAGCTCGACCTGCTCGGTGAGGAGGTGGTTCCGGTGCTGCGCAAGGAGTTCGCCGTCGGCCGGCCTGCCGGCGTTCCCGACGCGCCCACGCACGCGTCCCTGCTCGCCGAGCGGGAGGCGCGGAGCGCCGCGCAGTCCGCGGACACCGCCACCGCCGTCCCGACCGCCGTCCCCACCGCCGCCGACGGCGCCTGATCACGGATATCCGGAGAAGTCGTGAGACCACTCAATCTTGTCACCGTGACGGCCGGGCTGAGCGTGCCCTCGTCCACCCGGCTGCTCGCCGACCGGCTCACCGGCTCGGCCACCCGCCAGCTGACCGCGCGGCAGCTCGCGTTCCGCGACGAGGTCGTGGAGCTGCGCGAGCACGCCACGGCCGTCGCCGAGCACCTGGTCACCGGGTTCCCCGGCCCGGCCCTCGGGGAGGCACTCGCGGCGGTGGCCGCGGCCGACGGTCTGATCGTCGTGACGCCGGTCTTCGCCGCGTCCTACAGCGGCCTGTTCAAGAGCTTCTTCGACGTGCTCGAGCCCGATTCGCTCCGGGCCACGCCGGTACTGATCGCCGCCACCGGCGGCACTCCCCGGCACTCGTTGGTCCTGGAGCACGCGCTGCGCCCGCTGTTCGCCTACCTCGGCGCGATCGTGGTGCCGACCGCCGTCTACGCGGCCACGTCCGACTGGGGTGCCGCGGGCGAGGCCGGGAGCGAGGAGTTGGCCCGTCGGTTCGACCGGGCCGGCCGAGAGCTCGTCGACCTGATGGGCACGCACGGCGCGGCGGAGCGGCCCGCCGACCCGTACGAGGAGCCGGTCCCTTTCGAGCAGCAACTCGCCGCAGTGCGCGGCGGTAGCTAGGGCCAGAGCTTAGGCCATGTCCGGCGACGAGGCTGTGCTGAGCGTCGCGTTGCGCCATTCCCGTGGCGACATGCCGTACGCGGCTCGGAAGGCCCGGCTGAAGTGCGCGGGGTTGACGAAACCCCAACGCTGGGCGACCGAGGACACGGTCGGGCTGGTCCGGCCCCGGGGCGCGAGCTCGCGGCTGCACTCCTCCAGCCGACGCTGCTGGATCCACCGGCTGATCGAGGTTCCCTCACTCTCGAAGAGCTTGTGCAGGTAGCGCACGGAGATGTGATGGTGGGTCGCGATCGTCTGGGGGGAGAGGTCGGGATCCGCCAGGTTCTGGTTGACGTAGTCGTGCACGCGCAGCGCCATCGCGCCCGCGGCACCGCCTCGGTCGGCCGGCTCGTGCCGGGCGACCTGCTCGCTGATCAGTGTGGTCAGCAGGTCGCGGACGGTGCCCGCGAGTTGTTCGCCCACGCTGGGGCTGCACCGCGCGGCGGTGGCGGCCAGCGCCGTCAGGAAGGGCGTGACGATGCCCGCCATGACCTCCTCCGGGGCCAGCGTCGTGGCGGTGATGCGGTGGGACACCGTCTCGGGTACGGCCAGGACGCGATGCGGCACTTGGAAGAGGTGCATGTGGAAGGGCTCGGGCTGTTCGAGCGTGTAGGGACGGGTGGTGTCGTAGACCACCAGTGCTCCCGGGTCCAGCGTGGCGGTGCGTCCGTCCTGGGCCAGCGCGCCGCGTCCGGACGTCTGCAGGCCGACGGTCACGAACTCCCCGCCTGCCTGGGAGGTGTGACGGCGGGTCCTGCTCATGCGCTGCGCGTCCGCCTCGATGGTGGAGACCCGGAGGTAGCCCAGGCGACGGGAGGTGATCCGGCCGGTGAGTGGTTCCGGTCTGCGGGGCGTGACCGCCTGGGGGACGAGGACGCGGTTGAGGGCCTTGTTCCAGTAGTCGAGCTTGTCGTCGTCCGGCACGCAAGCCGTGGTCAGTGCGACATCCATGTGAATTCCCCTGAATACGGGCAGGTGTTTCTTGGAACACCGTGTCACCGGGGCCGAATCCACACATCGCGTGAACCCGCTAGATCATGTCTACCTGAGGGAACCGCTGGTGGCGCCGGCGGTGACGTGGCGCTGGGCGACGAGGAGCAGGACGGCCGCCGGGACGGACGCCAGGACGGCGGTGGCCATGACGGCGTTCCAGTGGTCCGTCTGGGCGCCGAGGTACTGGTAGATGCCCAGGGTGACCGGCTGCACGGTCCCGGTCGTGGTCAGCGTGAGGGCGAAGAGGAAGTCGCTCCAGGTGAAGAGAAACGTGAAGAGGGCGGCGGTGACCAAGGCGTTCGCGCTCATCGGGAGCACCACGGCGCGGAAGACGCGCAGCCTCCCGGCGCCGTCCACGCGCGCGGCCTCGACGATCTCCCGGGGAATGCTCAGCATGAACGAACGCATGACGATGATGGCGAAGGGGACCCCGGCCGTGGAGTCGGCGAACACCAGCCCGGCGTAGGAGTTGAGGAGCCCGAGGTCGTTGTAGACGCTGTAGAGCGCGTTGGCCACGACGATGCTCGGCACCATCTGCGTGAGCAGGACACCGAAAAGCACGAGGTTGACTCCGCGGATGCGGAACTGGGCGAGTGCGTACGCCGCCGGGGCGGCGAGCCCGAGGCTGAGCACGACGCTGCCGAGGGCCACGACGAGGCTGGTGACGAGGTTGCGTCCCTGGTCGCGCAGCGCGGTGAGGTAGCCGCTGAAGTCCGGATGGGAGGGGAACCAGCCTCCCTGCAGGGTGTTGCCCGCCGGCTGGAGTGAGGCGTTCACCATCCAGTAGACGGGAAAGAGCATCAGCGCGAGCAGGAGGATCCCGACGATCGTGGATATCCGGCCACGGCTTGACGAGCGCTTCACGGGGTCTCCTCCGAGGCGTTCCGGGCGCGACGGCCGGCGCGCAGGTAGAGGACGGCGAACGCGAGCGAGATGACGACGAGCACGTTGCTCATCGCGGCACCGCGCCCGAATTCGAACTGCTGGAAGGAGAGTTCGTAGGACCGGGTGGCGAGGGTCTCCGTGGCGCCGGCCGGCCCGCCGCCGGTGACGACCAGGATGATGTCCAGCACCTTGACCGTGTAGACCGCGCCCAGCACCAGTACCACCCTCACCACGGGCCGCAGCAGGGGCCAGGTGATCCAGCGGAACGTCGTCACCGGGCCGGCGCCGTCCAGCTTCGCCACCTCGTACAGATGCGTCGGGATGTCCTGCAGACCGCCGTACAGGATCGTGGTGTTGAAGGGGATTCCGATCCAGATGTTGATCAGCGTCACGGACAGGAGCGCCTGCCAGGTCCCGGTGAGCCAGGGGACGCCGGACGGCACGAGGTGCAGGCCGCGCAGCACCTGGTTGACCACTCCGGTGTCGCTGTCGAGCATCCACTTCCACGTGGTCCCCGAGGCGACCAGCGGCAGCAGCCACGGAAGCAGCAGCAGCGACCGCAGGAGGCGGCCGAGCGGGAAGTTGCGCCGGAAGAACAGCGCGAGGGCCAGGCCGACCACGAACTGCCCGACGATCGACCCGACGGTGAACAGGACCGTGGTGAGCAACGCCTGGGAGAACACGTCCGAGGAAAGGACCCTCGCGTAGTTCTGCAGTCCCACGAACGGTGCGGCACCGGTGTAGAACGTCGTGATCGAGTACTGCTGGAAGCTCATCACGATGTTCTTGACGATCGGGTAGCCGAAGAACAGCAGCAGGTAGACCCCAGCGGGCGCGATGAACATCCACTGGGCGAGGCGCTCCCGCCGACGCGGGCTCATGCCGAGGGTGGGGGAGGGGTCAGGAACCCATCGCGGTCTGCTGCGCATGCTTGAGTGCTTCCTCCGGCGTCTGCTCGCCGGTCAACGCGGACTGGATCGCGGTGTATATGCCGGTCGCGGCCAACGGCCACCTGACGCCGAGTTCGCCGGTACGGGCACGGGCCGCTGCGACGCCCTGCACGAAGGACGCCATCGACGGGACCTGCTCCGCGTACGCGGCGGCCACGGCGGAGCGGGAGGGCACGGTGAAATGCTCCCTCGCCAGGGTGAGCATGCTGGTGGAGTCGTTGACGCAGGCGAGGACTTGGGCGGCCTTCTCCTGCCGGGCCGCGGAGGTGCTTCGCGGGACCGTCCAGACCTCGCCGCCGAGCGGGGTCACGGAGACCTGTCCCGGGCGGCGGACGGGGATCGGGGCCACCCCCCAGTGCAGGTTCTTCGCCTGGTTCAGGGCGGGGATCTGCCAAGGGCCGTTGACCATCATGGCGGTCCGGCCGGCGAGGAACTGATCGTTCACGTCGGACTGGTTCCAGTCCAGCACCGACTTCGACATGGATCCGCTCTTCACCAGGTCGACCCAGAGCTGGAGTGCCTGCGCGGCCTGCGGGGTGTCCAACTGCCTCTCGTCCCCGCCGTTCGACCACAGGAAGGGCAGGAACTGCCAGGCGCCCTCGAAGGTGGCGTTCGCGTCGACGGCCATGCCGTAGCGCCCCGGACGGGTCAGCTGGGCCGCTGCCGCCTTCAGCTGCTCCCAGGTCCTCGGCACGGCGACGCCGGCGCCGGAGAGCATGTCCTTGTTGTAGAAGAGGGCGATCGTGTTGACCTCAGGCGCCAGTCCGTACAGCTTGCCCTGGTAGGTGCTCGCCGACAGGATCCCCTTGCCGATGCCGCCCGGGTCGATTCCGTACTGGTCCAGCGGGGTGAGCGCGCCGGTCTGCGCGATCTGCTGCAGGTCGGGGTTGTCCAGCATGAGCAGATCGGGAAGGGTCCTCGACGACGCCTGCTGAAGGACCTTGGGGATCAGCGACGGCCCGGGGACGCTGGTCTGCTCGACCTGCACGCCGACGGCCTTGCCGCAGGAGCTGAGCAGCTCGCTCCACTGGGTGTGCTGCGGTTCGTCGGTGTAGTAGTCGAGCGCGGTGATGGAGGTGACCTGGCCGGTCGCGGACCCGGACCCGGACCCGCTGACGATTCCGGCACCGCACCCGGTCGCAGTCAGGAGCAGGGTGACGACCCCGGCCCCGATGCGGGTCCGGATCCGCGGCCGGGTCGTCGGTCTGGCAGATGAGGTCATGATGGCGCCTTACCGGAGTCGTGGGTGGGCCGGAAGTCGGCACGGGTTCCTGGGGTACGGGCAAGACCGTACTGCTGGTGCGCGGCGGAGATTGATGCTGCTCAGTCCTCGGGCAAGGCCATGACCAGGTTGGCGAGCTGAACCCGGGAGTTGATCGACAACTTGCGGAACACGGACGTGACGTGAGTGTTGACCGTGTGCGGCGAGACGATGAGCAGGTCCGCGACCGACCGGTTGGTGCGGCCCTCGGCGATGAGGCGCGCGACCTTCTTCTCCGAGACGGTGAGGGCTCCCCATCCGTGGACCGGGCGCTGCGCCGTCGCCACCCGGTGACCTCCGGCCCCGGCACGGTCCAGATCGTGCTGGAGGAGTGCCGCCGCCGCGTGGGCGCCCGTCTCGGTGAACACGCGTCGGGCATCAGCGAGGGCGGCCACTCCGTCGGTCGTGCGGCCCGCGGCGAGGAGCGCCTGTCCAAGATCGGCGGCGGCCGCCGCCCGGACCAGCGGGCGAGGGCTTGCCTGAAGCAGTGTCACGGAGCGTTCCAGCGTGTCGAGATCGTCCGACACGAGCCCCGAGGCCTGCGCCGCGATGCCCACGGCGGTGGGCACCGCCGGGTTGCTCGCGGCATACCGTCCGGCCTGGGCTGCCAGGTCCTCGGCCAGCTCGCGGTCCGCGCCGCGCAGGGCCATGCGTATCGCGGAGTCGATCTGGTTGCGCAACAGCCGCCAGCGCATGAAGAAGCCCTCCTGCTGCACCTGACGGATCCTCTCGACGGCAAGCGCGAGGTCACCGTCGGCCTCGGCGTGAACCGCTTCCAGGAAGCGCACCGCGGCCGTGTTGCCCGGGTTGGGTTTGACCGCCAGTCTTCTCCGAGCCGTGGCCAGGTGCTGCCGAGCCGCTTCACCGTCGCCGCGCAGCAGCGCGATCTGTGAACGGATCACCGCCGTGTTCACCTGCTGGACCGGGACCTGTACGTCGTCCTCCAGGCGTTCCATCGTCACGAAATCGGTGTCGGCGTCGGCGAGCCTGCCCAGCGCCAGATGGTGCTGGCCCTGTCCCCACAGCAGCATCGCCTGACGTGGCGCCCCGTCACGGCCCTCCGCCAGCAGCAGCCGCGCGCTGGACGTGAAGTCGTCCATGTGCTGGTGCGCGACGATCTCCTCGGGCAGGAACGCGGAGTCGACCGCACTCAGCGCGGCGAACCGCTTCAGGGCGGCCGCGCTCTCACCGGCGTTGAGCGCGATCTCCCCGAGTCCGCACAGGGCCAGGACCTGCGCCTCCCGGTCACCGCAGGCGACAGCGGCCCGTAGGGCGGCCTCGCCGACCCCGCGTGCCGCAGCAAGATCGTCGTCGCGGGACATCGCCAGCGCACGCAGGGCCGACAGCCTGGCGCCCACCTCCGAGGCGGCGCCGCCGATGGACAGGGCCGTCTCGGCCCGGCGTCGCAACTCACCGGCGAGGTCCATGTTCCACAGCGTCACGCCGAGGGCGGCCTGCAGTCGGCTGAACGCCTCCGTCGGAGGTCGGCCGGCCAGCAGCCGGTCGCCGGTCGACAGCGCCTCTCGATTCCGGCCGGCCCGCGTCAGGGAGACGATCGCCTGCTCACCCACGACGAACCTCAACGGCACGGCTGACGGCACCAGTTCGAGTGCGCGCGTCATCAGGTCGGCCGCGAGACCGGGCGCGACCGGCAGCACCTCGTCAGCGGCCTGCTGAAGCAGCGCCACCGCCTCCTCGTCCCCCGGCGCGGCGCCCCGGAGGATGTGCGGCACCGCGTCGACCGGCTGACGGCCCACCCGGACAAGGTGGTTGGCGGCCTCGCGGTGCAGTGCCATCCGTGCTGACGGCGGGATGTCGTGGTAGACCGCCTGACGCAGCAGGTCGTGCCGGAAGAGCAGGTGATCGCCGTTGTCGTCCAGGAGTCCCGCGCGCACCGCCTCCTCCAGTGCCGCGAGCAGCGCGGTGGACGGTCGGCCGCAGAGCGCGGCGGCATCGTGGAAGCGGAACCTCCGGCCCAGCACCGCCCCCATCTGCAGCAGGCGCAGCGTGGACGGCTGCAGGGATCGCAGTCGGCCGCGCACACCCACCACGAGTCCGGGCGGCACGGTCTCACCCGAGCGCTCGGGGGACCGCAGCCCCGCGAGCATCTCCACCACCAGAAACGGATTCCCTCCGGCTCCGTCGAGCAGGTCCCGTGCCCGCTCGTCGGCCCCTGCACCGAGAGTGTCACTGACCAGTTCGCCGATGGCGGCGTCGGAGAGGGGACCGAGTCGCACAGTGGACGTCGGCAGGGTCTTCGCCGCAGCCGTGAGTACCTCCTGGGCAGGGCCGGCAGGATCCAGGCGTCCAGCCAGCATCCACACGACCGGCAGGGTCCACAGTCGGGTCGGAAGCTGCTTCAGGGCGAACAGGCTCAGCGGGTCGGCCCACTGGACGTCGTCCAGGGCGATCAGCACCGGCATGCTGCCGGCTCTGGCTTCGATCGCCTCCGCTATGCGCTCCACGAGCCAGATCCGCTGATCGTGACTGCGGGCCAGATCGGCGAAGGCGTCGCCGGACAGCAGCGGCTTCTCGCCGTGAAGGATGCAGGCCGCCAACGACGAGAGCGGCACGATGCGATGCAGCTCGTCGGCCTTGCCCAGGCCGACCGAGAAGCCTGCCGCTCTGGCCCTGGTGACGGCCTCGGAGAGCAGCGTCGTCTTGCCGATACCCGGCTCGCCCTGGATCACGGCCAGCCCACCGGATCCGGTGCGGGCCACCGAGGCGATCAGATGCTGGAGCCCTTCGAGCTCCACCTCCCGGCCCCGCAGACCGCAACGGGACAGCGATCTGCCTGACCCCGCCACTTGCACGCCCTTCCTTGTCCGCAGCCGCCGGCCGTGCCTGGGCCTGGGCGGGCGGGTTCATTATGCAAGGAATCGCAGTTCAGGCCGGTATCGGGCGAGTGACTCAAGCCACGTCGCCGACAGCGGAGGGAGCGCCACGGCGTCCGGCCGCCCGACGGCGCCCACTGGTGACCCGGGAGTAAGTCCCGGCGCCGGGACGGGCGTCGCGCTCGGACGACGTTGTCGTCGGCCCAGGCCGGGAGGCCTCACCGTCCATCAGGTGTTCGCCCGGAGTTGGTGTGATCGCCATGTCGGACGCCGCGCTGTGGTCTCCGGCGGGGTAGCCGCGACGGTTCGCGAACTTTGCCAACTCTTTACAGCAGGAGCTGGCGCTGGTTCGTCTCTCCGCCCGATCACCAACGCAGCACGGTCGACCCCTTGAGGGAATCGGCCGTGCCGATGAGAGGGAAACTGTTCATGCGTGCAAGTGTTGTCATCACGTCCGTGGCCCTGGCCTCCGCCGCTGTTCTGGGTGGGGCGGGCTCCGCCTTCGCCGCGTCCTCCGCGACGCCCACCCCCGCGGTGAGCGCGACCCCCACCGCGGCGCCGAGTGCCGCGTCGAGCGGCACTCCCACCGCCGCGCCGAGTGCCGCTCCGTCGCAGGCGGGGGGTTCCGGTGGCGTGGGTGGCGGGGCGACCCCCACGCCCGTGCCCTCGCAGTCCGCCGCCGGCGGCCAGGTCGGCGTGGTGCCCAGCGGTGCGCCGGACACCGGCGTCGCTCCGGTCGCCGGACAGGGCTCCGGGGACACCGCCGTGACCGAGGCGGCAGTCGCCGCAGCGGTGTTGGTCGGCGGTGGCGGCCTGCTGGTCCTGCGCCGCCGCAAGGCCCGGGCCTGAACCGTGTCGACGAGGTACGCAAAGGCGTGGCTGGCCGTGCTGAGCCTCGCGGCCGTGTCGCTGGCCTCCGGATGCGGCGCGGACCCGTCGTCCGCGGTCGGGGCCTCGACGGTCGCGAGCAGCCCTGCTGCTGCGCCGCTGCAAACGCCGGCCGGCGCTCCGGCTGACGGAACGTCTGCGCACGTGCTGGCGCGCTCGACGCCGGTGCGGCTGGAGATTCCCGCCATCGGGGTCGACACGCCCGTGATGCGGTTGGGGCTTGATTCCGACGGGACCGTACAGGTGCCGCCGATCGAAGCGAACGCGCCGGCGGGCTGGTACCAGGGATCGCCCACTCCGGGTCAGCTGGGTCCGTCGGTGATCCTGGCGCATGTGACGGTGGGGCAGTTCGGCAACGGGGTCTTCCTGCACCTGGCCAGGCTCAGGAGCGGCGACCGGGTCACCGTGCGACTCCAGGACGGCGCCTCGGCGGCCTTCACCGTGTACAAGGTGCAGACCGTCAGGAAGGCGGAGTTCCCGACCAGCGAGGTCTACGGGAACGTCGACCGGCCCGAACTGCGTCTGATCACCTGCGGCGGTCCCCGGGACAGCAGCGGACACGGCTACCTCGACAACGTGCTCGTCTTCGCCTCGCTGGACCCCGGACAGTGAGCGGTCGTTAGCAACCGTCAGCCGGTCAGTAAGCCAGTCAGTCAGCCGGTGGGTGGGGTGTGCGGTACCGCGCGCCCCACCCACCGGACCCCTCGCACAGCCCTGGAGAACGTTGAGCAGGTCCAAGGACGCCGAAGCGTCCGAGCTGTTCGCTGCCATCTACCCCAGCCTTGCCGGCTGGTGCCGTCACTTGACGGACGACGAAGGGACTGCCCATGAGATCGCCGCGGAGGCGTTCACCCGCCTCTGGGCCCGCTGGACCAAGGTGGAGGAGCCGCGCGGTTTTCTCTATGTCACGGCCGCGAACCTGGTCCGCGACCACTGGCGGAAACTCGAACGCGAGCGGCGGGCCATGCGTCGGGCGACCACCGAGGCCCTGGTCGGGGCGCAGGGCGAGCACGCCGACGTGTCCGTGCGGCTGCTGGTGCAGTCGCTGCCGGAACGTCTGCGTACCACGGTGCTGCTGTACTACTACGCTGATCTGCCGGTCCGGGAGGTTTCCGCGCTGACAGGGCGTAAGGAAGGAACGATAAGGGCCGATCTGCACGCAGCCAGGGAACTGCTGCGTGCCAAGCTTGGAGGACATCTTGATCGCGCACATTGAGGATCCGGAGGACGAGCGCGACCCCCAGCTGTCCGCGCTGATGCAACCGGACCCGGTGCTGCTGATGCCGCCCCCCGGAACATTCGAGCAGATCCGGCGCGGCGCGGTCTGGCGCAGGCGGCTGCGCGGCGTGGCAGGCGGAGGTCTGGTGCTGGCGGCGGCCGCAGCCGTGGTGACGCCGCTGTTGCTGAGCGGGGCCCCGGCCCGGCAGATCCCGGCCACCCCGATCGCCCCACCCACGGTTCCCGGCCGCAGCGGCACACCTTCGCCGTCTCCGTCGGCTCCGCCCTCGCCGTCGGCGTCCGAATCGGCGGGACCCTCGGCGAGCCCGTCCGCCACGGCGTCCGCCTCGCCTCCCGCGGGCAACGCGGGAAGCGGCGGTGTCGGCGTCGGCGGGACGACCGTTCACCAGACCGCGACGCCGAGTTCTGGCTTCGGCACGTCCGCGGCCGGACCTGGACCGACGACGGTCCCCACACGGAGCCCGAACCCGAACCCGAGCCCCACACCGTTGGCTACGCCGACCTCCGTGCCCAGCTCAGCCCTCGGCTCCGGCCGCTCCTGAGCTCCGGCGCCGGCTGAGGCTCAGCCAGCACCGGCTGACGCTCAGCCGGTGCCGGTGGCTTCGAGGACGGGCAGGGCACGGGCCGCGCGTCGTTCGGCGGAGAGCACGGGGTCCAGGACCGGGACCGCCTCCAGCAGCCGGCGGGTGTACGCGTGCTGCGGTGCGGTGAAGACCTGCTCGGCAGGTCCCGACTCCACCACCTGGCCCCGGCGCATCACCGCGACCCGGTCGCTGACCTGGCGCACCACCGCGAGGTCGTGCGCGATGAAGACCAGCGAGAGCCCCAACTCCCGCTGCAGGCGCCCGAGCAGCTCCACCACCTGGGCCTGCGTGGTGACGTCCAGTGCGGAGACCGGTTCGTCGCAGACCAGCAGGCGCGGGCGCGGGGCCAACGCCCGGGCGATGCCGACCCGCTGGCGCTGGCCGCCGGAGAACTCGTGCGGATACCGGTTGTACCAGTCGGGGTTGAGGCCGACCAGGTCGAGCAGCTCGCGGACCCGCCCGGTGATCGCCCGGTCGTCCCGCTCTCCCGCCGCACGCAGCGGGTCGGCGATGGATTCGCCGATCGAGCGGCGCGGGTTGAGCGAGGAGACCGGGTCCTGGAAGACCATCTGCAGTTCGCCGCGCACCGGCCGCAGTTCGCGCTCGCTCGCCCGCCCGATGTCGCGGCCGTCGTAGACCAGCCGTCCGCCGCTGGGGTCCAGCAGCCGGACCAGCATCCGGCCCAGGGTGGTCTTGCCGCTGCCGGACTCGCCGACCACGCCGAGGGTCTCGCCCTGACGCACCGTCAGCGAGACGCCGTCGACGGCGCTCACGGTCGGCGCGCCCCGGCGGCGGAACTCCTTGCGCAGGTCGACGGCCTCCAGCAGGACGGGACGGTCGTCGCCCGGCTCGTCCTGCTCGGCCTGCTTGCCCGACTCGTCCAGAAGGCCCGATTGGTTCGGCTGGTCCGGCTGGTCCGTCCCGCGCAGCTCGACGGCCTCGTGGCGCGCAGTCTCGACGCGCGGGACCGCGTCCAGCAGCGCGCGGGTGTACTCCTCGCGCGGGGAGCCCAGCACCTCGGCCACCGGGCCGAGTTCGACCGCACGGCCGTCCCGCATCACCAGGACCCGGTCCACGCTCCCGGCCACCACGCCCAGGTCGTGGGTGACCAGCAGCAGCCCGGCCCCGGTCTCGGCGCGCAGCTCGTGCAGCAGGTCGAGGATCTGGGCCTGGACGGTGACGTCCAGCGCGGTGGTCGGCTCGTCCGCGACGATCAGACGCGGCTCGCAGGCCAAGGCCATGGCGATGAGGGTGCGTTGGCGCATTCCGCCGCTGAACTCGTGCGGGCGGGAGCGGGCGCGGCGGGCCGCGTCGGGGATGCCCACCCGGTCGAGCACCTCGACGGCGCGCTGCCGCGCCGCCCGGCGGGAGACGCGGTTGTGCACCCGGTACACCTCGGCGATCTGGTCGCCGACGGAGTAGTAGGGGTCGAGCGAGGAGAGCGGGTCCTGGAAGACCATCGCGGCCAACCCGCCGCGCAGCCGCCGCAGTTCGGCCTCGGGCGCGCCGAGCGGGTCGACCCCCGCGACGCGCACGCTGCCGCCGGTCGCCGCTCCGGTGCCCCGGTGCAGCCCGAGCAGCGCGTACGCCGCCGTCGACTTGCCCGAGCCGGACTCGCCGACGATGCCGAGCGCGGCGCCCGGCGCCAGGTCGAAGGAGAGTCCGTCGACCGCGCGCACGGTGCCGCCGCCGTCCACCGGGAAGTCCACGGTGAGGTCGCGGACCTCCACCAGCGGCTCGGTCACCGGGTTCTCGGTCGCCAACTGCTCGGTCACCATCGGTTCAGCCATGAGCTGTTCAGTCCTGAGTTCCTCGGTCACGACAGCACCACCCGTCGGTCGGCGGTCGCGTACAGCAGGTCGGCGACGGCGTTGGCCAGTACCACGCAGAACCCGGTGACCAGCACCAGGCCCACCACCACCGGCAGGTCCACGATCGCCACCGAGGAGACCAGCAGCTTGCCGAGCCCCGGCAGGCCGAAGAGCGACTCGGTCAGCACCGCGGAGCCGAACATGGTGCCCAGGTCCAGCGCGCTGAGCGCGATCACCGGGGTGAGAGCCCCGCGCAGGGCGTGCCGGGTGACCAGTCGGCGCTCGGCGACACCATAGGCGCGGAAGGTGCGGATGTGGTCCTCGGCCAGGGTCTCCAGCATCGAGGAGCGGGTCAGCCGGGCGTACTTGGCGGACTCGATCAGCGCCAGCGAGACCCAGGGGAGGAGCAGCCCCCAGAACCACTGCTGTGGATCCTGGGTGAGCCCGACATAGCTCGGGAAGGGCAGCCACTGCAGATAGGCGCAGAAGAGCAGCAGGAGCAGCAGTCCGATCACGAACACCGGGGTGGCGTTACCGGCCAGGGTGAGCGCGGTCAGCGCCCGCTCGGTCAGCCGGCCCCGGCGCAGCACGGACAGCAGTCCGGTGGCGACGCCGAGCAGCAGCCAGAGCGCCATGGCGCCGAAGGCGAGCGAGGCGGTCACCGGCAGCCGGTTCCACAGCATGGTGGTGACCTGCTCGCCGGTCTTGTAGGAGATCCCCAGGCACGGCGCGTTGCAGTGCACCGCGGCCGCGCCGGTCCCGAAGTCCCGTCCGGCGACGATGCCCTGGAGGAAGTGCCAGTACTGCGCCCACACCGGGGCGTTGAGCCCCAGCTGGTCGCGCACCTGCGCGACCTGCGCCGGGCTGCACCTGGGGCCGCAGGCCAGCTGCGCCGGGTCGGCGGGCACCAGGTAGAACGCCGCGTACACGGCGACGGACAGCACCAGCAGCACGGCGATCATGCCGAGCAGCCGGCGCAGCACGAATCGGCTGATCCCGTTCATGCGGCGGCCTCCCCGGGCTGGGACGTCTGCGTGGTCTGCGATGTCTCGGGCGCCTGTGACGCCTGGGACGTCTGGGGCTTCTGCCGCCGCCTGCCGCGGCGTGGCCGCTCGACGCCGACCCGCAACCGCGAGGCGGCACGCGGGTCGAGCGCGGTGCGGACGGCGTCGCCGACCACCGTGAAGGAGAAGGTGGTGACGAACAGCAGCGCGGCGGGCAGCAGCACGTACATCGGATCGGACTGGAACCAGGTGGTCGCCGAGGAGAGCATCTGGCCCCAGGAGGAGGTGGGCGGCTTGACGCCGACGCCGAGGAAGGACAGACCCGCCTCGCTCACCACGTTGGACGGCAGCAGCAGCGCGGCGTAGGTGATCACCGGCGCGGCCAGCGAGGGCAGCAGCTCGCGCCGGGCGATCCGCCAGGTGCCGGAGCCGCCCAGCCGGGCGGCGGCCACGTAGTCGAGCTCCTTGAGCGCGAGGGTCTGCGCGCGGACCACCCGCGCCGTTCCGCCCCAGCCGAGCAGGCCGATGACCAGCATCAGCAGCAGCGGCCGGGGGAACGAGGAGGGGACCACGGCCATCAGCGCGATGGCGAACACCAGCGAGGGCAGCGCCAGCATGATGTCGCTGAGGTTGCCGATCACCTGGTCCGCGAGCCGGTTGCCGAGCCCGGCGGCCAGCCCCGCGGCCATCCCGATCACCACCTGGACGAAGGTCGAACCGACCGCCACCAGCAGCGAGATCTGCGCGCCGTAGACCAGCCGGGCGAACAGGTCCCGCCCGGTGCCGGGCTCGACTCCCAACCAGTGGGCGGAGTCGATCCCGCCGAGCGATCCCGTCGGCACGCCGCCGAGCGCCGAGTTCAGCAACCCGTCGTGATACGTCGTCGGGTCCTGTCCCTCGATTGAGGACAGCAGCGGCGCGGCCACCGCGACGACGACCAGCAGGGCCAGCACCACCAGCCCGGCCATCGCGGCGCGGCTGGAGCGCAGCCTCCGCCACACCAGCACCCCGGCGGACTCCACCCGGGGGTATTCCTCACTGCTCATGACGGATCGCCAGTTCCCTACTGCTGCTTCTCCTGCTGCTTCGCTGCTGCTACTTGACCGCGACGTCGGAGACGTCGAGACGGCCGTCCCAGTCGTTGATCACGACATTGCGGATATCCGTGCCGTACAGCCGCTCGTAGACCGGGTGCAGCAGCGGGACGGTGTAGGCGTCCTGGCCGAGCTTCTTGTCCAGCGCGCCCCATGCCGCGGCGGCCTGGGCGTGGTCGGTGATCGCGTTGATCCGGTCGATCTCGGCGTTCACCGCGGGGTCGTTCAGCTGCGCGTTGTTGAAGTTGGTGCCGTTGGTGACGATCTGCCGTCCGTCGAAGATGGGTGCCAGGAACGGGCCGCCGCTCGGCCAGTCGGCTCCCCAGCTGGCCAGGTACATCCCGGGCTCGCTGCTCACCGAGTTGACCACCGAGGAGTAGTCGCTGTCCTGGACCGGGTTGAGCTTGACGGTGATCCCGGCGGCCTTCAGCCCGGCCTGCACGGCCGTGGCGATCGCCGGTCCGGTGTAGCTGCCGTCCGAGGCGTCGTGGGTCAGCGAGACGGTGATCCCGTTCGGGTAACCCGCCTGCGCCAGCAGCTGCTTGGCCTGGGCGGCGTTGCCGCTCGCGCCCGCAGGGAACCAGTCGTACGGCGTGTAGCCGAACGTCGCCTGCTCGGGCAGGAAGGTGGTGGCGGGGGTGGCCAGCGCGGAACCGCCCGCCGCGTCCACGATCGCGGTGCGGTTGATCGCGTAGGAGATCGCCTCGCGCACCTTGGGATTGTCGAAGGGCTTCACCTTGGGGTTGAAGGCGATGTAGTAGGTCTCGCCGAAGTGCCCCGTGCCGACGCGGGAGGCCAGGCTCTTGTTGCCGGCGATCTGCGCCAGCTCCGAGGGGCCCAGGTTGGTGTCGGTGGTGACGGCCGCGGCGTCCGAGCCCGAACTGGTGGACAGCCGCTGGTTGATCACCGCCGGGTCCAGGCCCGAGTCGTAGTCGATGACGTCCGGGTAGGCCTTGCGCTGGGTGTCGGTGGCGGCGCTCCAGTTGGGGTTGCGCTTGAACACCATGGTGGTGCCGTTGTTCTGGTTCTCCGTCACCTCGTAGGGGCCGGAGGAGATGGGGTGCTTGTAGTAGTTCGCCCCGGTGTCCTTGGCCTGCGGCACCGGCGAGAACTGCGTCATCGTCGCCAGGTAGGGGAAGTCGCCCTCGGACTTGGTGAGGTGGAAGACGACGGTGCTGGCGTCGGGCGTCGCGATCGAGGCCAGGCCCTGCTTGTTCTGGTACGGGCCTTGGTAGTTGGCCCCACCGACCAGCCAGTCCCGAAGGTACGAGGGACCGCCGGAGAGATCGGGGGCGAAGCTGCGCTCGACGCCGTACTTGATGTCGGCGGAGGTGATCGGCGTGCCGTCCTCGAACTTCAGCCCCGGCTTGAGGTGGTAGGTCCACACCGTGGCGTTGGCCGAGGGCTCGCCGGTGTCGGTGGCCAGGTCCGGGACGACCGTGGTGCCGGCGGCACCGCTGACGTGGGCGCGGGTGGTCAGGGTGCGGAACACCAGGCCGGGCACGTCACCGCCGCCGGTGGTGTAGAGCCGCGCCGGGTCGAAGTCGGTCTGCGGGTTCTCGTCGAGGACGGTGAGGGTGCCGCCCTGGTGCGCGGTCGCGTCGGCGCTGGAGCCGGTCGTCTTCGGGCCGCAGGCCGCCACCGTCACCAGGATCGCGGAGACCAGGGCGACGGAGGAGACGGCGCGCAGGCCGCCCGGTATATGAGAGCGCGACATGACTGGTGTGGTGCCTTTCACTTCACTGTGACGACGACGGTACGGAGGCCGGTGCGCGGCCCCGGGAGAAGAGCTGGAAGAAGACGGAGGGAGACCCAGAGTCGGACCGGGCAGCACGGGGCGCCCGGTCCAGCCGTCCCGGCCGCGGAGGCTATGCCTCGACGCGACCGGAGGGGACCGGCATCAGCGACAGTGGGTGTCCGACACGCACATCAACGCCACGCCGATCAGCACGAGGCAGTGACCGTTGGTGGTGGCGGAGGCAAGGGTGGTGCGTGGCATGAAGACGATACTGAAGTATTTCTTATCTGATGTCAAAGCAGTCCTGATGTCTCCGGCCCGGGTCGTCCCAACGTCTGCCGAGAACGCCATCCACGCAGCTCAGCGCCCTGGAGCCCGGCCGGGCTCCGAGCTCAGCCGGGCGGCGGCCCGCATCACCGCGGCGCTGAGACGGCCGTTCTCCGGGGCGGGGCCGCCGGGGAAGGCCATGCGGCGGCGGGTGTAGCCGTAGGCGACCCCGTGGCTGGGCGCGGCGAAGCTGAGGGCGCCGGCCGCACCGCCGTGGCCGAACGCGCCCGGGCCGAGCGCGGGGAACATCAGGCCCATGGCCTCGTAGCCGACCGCGAACTGGTCGACGACGCCGGTCACCAGGTCGGTGCCGCGCCGCTGGGGCGTGCCGAAGACGGCTACGGTCTCCGGTGTGAACAGCGGCGGGCGGCCGTCGAGTCCGGTGAGCACCGCCGCGTACAGTCCGGCCACGCCGCGCGCACTTCCCACAGCCCCGGCCGACGCCGGGCCGAGGGCGCGGGTGCGGCGCTCGTTGATCCACGGCACCAGATCGGTGGAGGCCTGACCGACGCGGTTCATGGCCACCAGGACCAGCTGCCCGGGTGTGGGCCGGGCGCTGATCAGTTCCTCCTGGTCGGGGGTGGGGGCGAGCGGGCGGACCGGGTGCCAGCGGTGCTCCTCGGCCTCGGGCAGACCCAGGTACAGGTCCAGGTCGTACGGGGCGCGGATGCGCTCCTCGTACCACTCCTGGATGCTGCGCCCGGTGACGCGGCGCACGACCTCTCCGGTCAGCGCGCCGATCACCAGGCCGTGGTAGCCCGAGGCGGTGCCCGGCGTCCAGAACGGGGTCTGTCCGGCCAGCTTGGCGGCGAGGACGCGGTCGTCGGCGAGCTGCTCGTCGGTGAACCCCTCGGCGACGCCGATCACCCCGGCCTCGTGGGCCATGAGCTGGCGCAGCGTCACCGCCTCCTTGCCGCCTGCCGCGAACTGCGGCCAGTAGGAGGCGACGGTGCGCTCCAGGTCCAGGACGCCGTCCTGGACGAGCAGCGCCACGACCGTGTGCGCGATGCCCTTGGCGATCGAGAACAGGCCGGTCAGCCCGTCGCCTTCGAACCCCTCGCCGGCCCACAGGTCCACCACCCGCCGGCCGTCGACGTGGACGACCAACTGTGATCCGGGCTCGGTGGTGTCCTGCTCCAGGACCGCGGTGAACTCCTCCAGGACTTCCTGGAATCCGTCGTCCACCGTGCCCTGCACGCTGACCGGCTGTGCCATGACTTCCCCTTCGCATGAGCCCGGAAATACGTCGTGCGGCCTGGACAGTCACGGTGCCTCCCCGCGCCGCGAAGATCAAGACCTGGGCGGCGGGGGAGTGCGACGCTGACCGTGCTCAGCGTGCGGTCAGGCTCCCGCCTCCAGCGCGGGCAGATAGGCGTCCGCCTGGCCGTCCGCCGTGGGGTGGAGGGTCGTGGCATCGATCCACGGCGCGGCGTCGCAGAGCTCGTGCCCGGCGAACCGGTGGACCACGTCCTGGTAGACGAAGCCGCTGTGTTGGCTGGTCTCGGCCGCGATGGCGGCGTTGAGCACGTCGGCTCCGTCCGCGATCGCGGTGCGCTTGTTCTGGTCCAGCAGCACGCAGTTGGTGGCGGAGGTGTCGAACAGCTCGGGGTAGCCGAGGACGACCACACGGGCGTTGGGAGCGTCGTTGCGGACGTCCGTGAAGAGGGTGTCGAGCGCGCCGGGGAGCTGCGTCACGGCGGCCTCCGCGGCCGTCGCGACCGCCGCGGAGCACTGGCTGTCGGTTCCCGCGGAACAGGCGGCGGCGACGTCGACCAGGCCCACGTCGTTGCCGCCGATGGTCATGCTGACCAGTGTCGTGCCGGAGTTGAGGCCGCCGAGCTGGGTGCTGACGACGTCGCTGGTGGTGGCGCCCGCACAGGCCGCGAAGTCGAACGACGCGGGGGCGGTCGCCTGGTCGTACAGGTAGGGGTAGGCGGCGGTGCTCTGGGCGCAGGTGTTGAGGTAGGTGCTGGAGGCCCCGTACCCGGAGGAGTAGGAGTCTCCCAGGGCGGCGTAGGAAGCGCCGGAGGTGGCGGCGCTCGCGGTGTCGGCGCCCACGAGGGTGGGCACGGAGGCCGCCATGATTCCTGCGGCGAGGGCAGCGGCGATGCGGACGGGTCTGCGCATGAAGTCCTCCACGGATCTGGGGTGGCGCCAGGGAGAAATCGCACATGACGACGGAGCTGGGGTGTGCGGGGCCAACTCCGGAGCATGAAAAACATACAGTGAACGGTTTTTGATGGCAATGGCCGGGCGCGGGACGTGTCATCGGTGTGCTGACGCGACGTCAGCGGGCGTCCGGGCACGCGTGAACACCCGCGCTGCGCGGTGCTGCGCGGGTGTGCTGCCCTGATGTCTGACGAGAGGTCAGCCGCTGTTCGGCAGGCCGAGCTGGGTGAGCAGGTCGGTGACCGGCTGGCGCATGTCGAGCGAGGGGTCGGCGAGCCACTGAAGCTGGATGCCGTCGATGGCGGCCAGGACCAGCGTGGCGAGCCGCTCGGTGGGGAGGTCGGTGCGCAGCTCCCCGGCCTCGGCCCGGCTGTCGAGCCAGCTGGCCAGGGCGGGTCGCAGGGTCTCGTAGCGATGCGCGAAGAACTCGTGGGCCGGGTGGCTGGGGTCCTTGGCCGAGGCGGCCATGGAGACGAAGAGTTCCACCAGACCGGGCGTGTTCATGTTCTCGTGCACGATGTCGGTGAAGTCGCCGATGCCGTGGAGCTCGGGATGCCGCTGGTTCGCGGTCTCGTCGCGCATCCGCAGGACCTGCACGAGCAGGTCCTCCTTGGACTCGAAGTAGTGCATCACCCCGGGCAGGCTGAGGCCGCACCGCTCTGCGACCTTGCGCAGGGAGGTGCCGCGGTAGCCCTCGGCGGCGAAGATCTCCAGCGCGACGGTGAGGATTTCCGCGCGCTTGGCCTCGCCCTTGCGGTAGGGGCCTCGTTTCGACATGGGGTCACCTTAGGGCCCCGTAGCGACGCCCGTCCTGCCCGGGGCCGACCTGCGCGCCTCCGGTAGCAGCGCTGCAGGCACCTGGAGCGCTGGGCGTGCCCTGCCGGGAGTCAGTGCCGCGGACGGCCGGCACCAGCAGCTCCACCCGGTACCCGGCCCGCCGGAACCTCAAAGCGCCCGCGGCGAAGGAGGCGGGGTCTGCGGGGGTGGTCTCCCGGGCGAGTTGGACGAGCCGGGTGTGACTGGAGGGCACATGAAGCCTCTCGGCCGGGACATGATCTTCGCAGACCTGTTCCTACCAGGGGCTTCATGCATATCTGACGTCGGGTCACCGACCCGACCACCCGCACGCGGTCACGCACCGCAACCATCGCGAGGACCCACCCTGAGCTGTCATGCGGATTGGGCTTCGATCACGACATATGGGCCCGCGGTGTTCACCTTGACGCGACGCAGGCTGGCTGCGGCGAACAGCGCGTCGAACTCGCTCATCGCTCGCTCTCTGCCGCCAGTCATACCGAGCATGTTCATATCCATCAGGGGAGTGAAACCGGGCTCGCCGATCTCGCCGACCAGGTGATCGACCACAGCGACGCGGCCGCCGTGCACCAGTGACGACTGGCAGTTTTTCAGAATCCGCACGCACTTGTCGTCATCCCAGTCGTGCAGGATGTGCTTCAGTACGTACAGGTCTGCGGGCGGAATCTCCTCGAAGAAGTCGCCGCCGACGACAGTGAAACGCGTCGCCAACCCGTCTGCCTGTGCGGCGTCCGCGGCGGTAGGGATGATATGCGGCAGGTCGAAAACCCCGCCGTGGAGTTCTGGGTTGATCCTCATCATCGCCCGAATGACATGTCCGCTCGCTCCGCCGACGTCCAGGGCGAGATTTACACCCTCGGTGGCGAGAACGGCAGCGATGTTCGCAGCCGCGGTGACCGATAGATTGGTCATGGACTCGGTGAAGTAGGACGCCTCTTCACGATGGCTTGCGAAGTAGTCGAAGATGGTCGCGTCTCCATGGGCGGCTTGCACCTGGTGTTTGCCGGTGCGGACGGCGTCAGGGAACCGGCCCCACGACAGCCAGTGCCCAGGCGCAGACTGTGAAAGGGCGAAGTAATAAAGCGAGTTGGGTGCATCCTTGTGCAGAGTGTTCAGCAAGGATGTGCCGACATAGTGCACACTGTCGCCCGAGGTCATAAGGCCGAGCGAGGCACATGCACGCATGAGACGACGAGTGGCGTCAGGGTCGGTGGACTCCGCCTCGGCGATCTCCTCGGGCGTGCTCATCCCCGACGCCAGGTGATCCGCGAGGTTGTACTCAGCTGCGGCGCGGACGATCTGCGTCACCCAAAACCCGGTGACCATGCCCATCATTCGCTCGTAGTCCTGCGCCTCAGCAGGATTCCTCGGTGCCGTCACTGTATCTCTCCTCATGGGTGAGAGGCGGTTCCTCGTTCGAACAGACCGTCATTCGACCACTCGCCGCCTCGCAGAGCCGGAACAAGGCCATGGAAATCGCCACGGTCCACGTGCTCACTCAATGGTCGTTGCTGAAGGCCGGCAGCACGATCCGGGGTCGATGACGATGACAGCCATCGGGTCGGCAGGGCCCGTGACGTGCATCAGTCGCACGCCCGCCGCCTTGCGGCCGTCGGGGGTACAACAGGCCAGTGAGGTTACGCCGATCCGGAAGAAGCCTGCGCCAGAATTCATCCTTTCGGGTGATGTGGAGTAGTGCGACCCACGCAAACAGGATGTCGGGCATGTGCCGAGCGACGGTACAAGAATCAACAACCCTGCGGGATAGATGAGTTGAGACTCCGAATTACCGCCCTTGACGGCATCTGGATCCTTGCTCGCCACAAATTCCAGCACCGTCACCCGGCCACCGCCGCTGACTTAAGCCGCAGCGTGCGCGAGCACGCCCGCTGCGGCCGGTCGCGGGCTGACGGAGCGTCAGTCGTGGTAGACATCGCCCTTGTGGACGGCGGCGATGAGCTGGTCGATGACGTCCTCGGTCAGCCCGATGCCGAAGGTGCGGAACTTGCCCAGCGGCACGCCGCGGGCGAGGGCGGCGAGGGTCGGGTCGGCCTGTGTGAGCGCGCTGGCATGGTCCGAGCGGGCCAGGAGTGCGCCGATGACCGGGCCGCCGACGGGGTGGTCCAGCCACTCGCCGAGCGTGGACATCGCGTCGAGTTCGTCGACGAGTCCGTCGCCCGCGCTGACGAGCTCTGCGCGCACTCTGATGTCGCGCGAGGAGGCCCCGACCTCGACGGTGAACGGCCCCGGGTCGGTGGTCCAGCGGTGGTGCCCGATGGACCAGCGGGCCAGGTCCCGCTCGGTGAGGGTGAAGGCGACCCTGCGGGCCTGACCCGGATCGAGGCGGATCTTGGTGAAGCCGCGCAGCTCCCGGCGTGGGCGGGTCGGCTGCGGCTCGTCGAACGCGGTGTAGAGCTGGACGACTTCGTCGCCGGGGCGCTGACCGGTGTTGCGCACGGTCAGTTCGACGCGCCAGGTGTTGCGTCCGGCCTGCTCGGTGGTGAGGTCGGTGTAGGTGAAGCGGGTGTAGCTGAGGCCGTGACCGAAGGGGTAGGCGACGGGGCGGTCGAGGGTGTCGTAGTGGCGGTAGCCGACGTAGCGGCCCTCGCCGTGGACCACATGACCGTCCTGGCCCGGGAAGAACAGGTGGGCGGGGGTGTCGGCGAGGCGCAGCGGGATGGTCTCGGCGAGGCGCCCGGAGGGGTTGGCCACACCGAGGAGCAGGTTGGCGAGCGCCTGGCCACCGGCTTGGCCGCCGAGCCACCCTTCCAGGATCACGGCGACCCGGTCGCGCCAGTCGGCCACGGAGACGACGCCGCCGTTGGCGAGCACCACGACGACGCGCGGGCAGACGGCGGCCACCTGGTTCAGCAGGGCGAGTTGGTCGCCGGGCAGGTCGAGGGAGGTGCGGTCGAAGCCCTCCGACTCGGCGGCGTCGGGCAGGCCGAGGAAGAGCAGGGCCGTGTCGCAGGACCGGGCGGCGGCGATCGCCTCGGTGGTCAGCGCCTCGTCCGGGGTGCCGTCCAGCCGGTAGCCCGCGGCGAAGTCGAGCCGGACCTCCGTGCCGAGGCCGGACAGCAGGGCGTGCCAGGCGCTGTCGAGGCGGGTCGGGACCACGTGGGAGCTGCCGCTGCCCTGGTAGCGGGGGGTGCGGGCCAGTTCGCCGATCAGGGCGATCCTCTGCGGGGCGTTCGGGTCGAGCGGGAGCAGGTCGCCGTCGTTCTTGAGCAGCACGGCGGCGGCGCAGGCGGCCTCGCGGGCGAGCTCGTGGTGGGAGTCGACGTCCCAGGTGCCGTCGGCGTCGTCCCGGGCGCCGTCGGTGCGGTCAGCCAGTGCGAACAGGCGGGCCGCGGAGGCGCTGACCACCGCCGGGTCCAGGCGTCCCTCGTCGACGGCGTCGACGATCTGCTGGTCGGTTCCGGTGGGCGGCATCTCCAGATCCAGGCCCGCCGCGAGGGCGGCGACGCGGTCGTTGACGGCGCCCCAGTCGGACATGACCAGGCCGTCGAAGCCCCACTCCTCGCGCAGCACTTCGGTGAGCAGCCAGCGGTTCTGGCTGGCGTAGACGCCGTTGACCTTGTTGTAGGAGCACATCACCGTGGCGGGGCGGGCCTCGCGGACGATGTGCTCGAAGGCGCGGAGGTAGATCTCGCGCAGGGTCCGCTCGTCGACGTCCGCGCTGACGCGCATCCGGTCGGTCTCCTGGTTGTTGACCGCGAAGTGCTTGACGCAGGCGCCGACGCCGGTGGACTGGATGCCGGTGACCAGGGCCGCGCCCATCGCGCCGCTGAGGTGCGGGTCCTCGGAGAGGTACTCGAAGTTGCGCCCGCACAGCGGCGACCGCTTGATGTTGACGCCGGGTCCGAGGACGACGTCGACCCCGAGGGCCTGGGCTTCGCGGCCGAGTGCCGCGCCGACGCGGGTCACGAGGTCCTGGTCCCAGGTGGAGCCGAGCGAGACCGCGGGTGGGAAGCAGGTGGCCGGGACGCTCTGGTGCAGGCCGAGAGCGTCGGCGCCCTCGCGCTGGCGGCGGATGCCGTGCGGGCCGTCGGAGAGGGTGAGCGCTCGCAGCATCCCGGGCAGGTCGCTGGTCTGCCAGGTGCTGCTGCCGGAGGTCAGTGAGGCCAGCTGTTCGAGGGTGAGGGACGAGAGATCACGGGGTGTCATAAACGGTCCCAAGGGTGAGGAGCGGGTGCTCGGCGGGGTGGGGCGAGTGGCGGTGAGCGGCTTCGAAAACCTATCACTGTCTTGTTTTCGTGTGTATGCTCGCGCACATCCTTGGCGGAGGCCTCCCACTCCGCCCTGAACCGGAGTCGCCACCATGCCGCGATCTGCCAGAGCCGTCACCACCGCGTGCCTGCTCACCACTGCCGCACTCGCCCTGACGAGCTGCACCAACTCCGTCGGCTCGAACAGTGCCGCCGGAGCGTCGAAGACCCTCACCATCGCCACCATGACGCTGCCCCAGAGCCTGGACCCCGCCGTCGCCACCGGCAGCGCCCTGCCGTTCTTCCAAGCCACCTACGACACGCTGGTCAAGCGCAATGCCGACGGCAGCTACGCCCCGATGCTGGCGACCGCGTGGAGCTACAACGCCGCGCAGACCCAACTGACGCTGACCCTCCGCACCGGCGTCACCTTCCAGGACGGCACCGCGTTCGACGCAGCCGCGGTGAAGGCCAACCTGCTGCGGTTCCAGAAGGCCGGCGGCGCGGACGCCTCGACGCTCGCGACGCTGAAGTCCGTGGACGTGCTGGACGCCACCCACGTCCGCCTCGACCTGGCCGCGCCCATGCCGTCACTGCTCTTCCACCTCAGC
Source organism: Streptacidiphilus fuscans (assembly GCF_015690355.1). GTDB lineage: Bacteria > Actinomycetota > Actinomycetes > Streptomycetales > Streptomycetaceae > Streptacidiphilus > Streptacidiphilus fuscans. Next base: position 69,685 of record NZ_JADPRT010000001.1, read on the forward strand.
GACTCGGCCGGCCTGATGGCCAGTCCGGCCGCGTTCGCCAAGGCCAACCAGCTCAACACCCGGCCGGACGGAACCGGCCCCTATGTGCTCGACCAGAAGAGCACCGCGTTCGGCACCAAGTGGGTCTACACCCGCAACCCCACGTACTGGGGCACCAAGCTTCCGTTCGACACCGTGACGATGAGCGTCTTCAACAACGAGACGGCGATCGTCAACGGACTGGAGACCGGCCAGATCGACACGGCGGTGCTGCAGACCGCCGACAAGGAGACCGCCGTCGCCTCCGACACCCAACTGACCACCACCGACGAGCAGTTCGACTTCCAGGGCCTGCTGCTGTTCGACCGCGGCGGCGCCGTCACCCCTGCCCTGAAGGACGTGCGCGTCCGGCAGGCCGTCAACTACGCGCTGGACCGGGCCACCATGCTCAACGTGATCCGGCAGAACCTCGGCCAGGTCACCGACCAGGTCTTCGGCCCCCACACCCCGGGCTACGAGGCCGGGCTGGACACCTATTACAGCTACGACCCGGCCAAGGCCAAGCAGTTGCTCACGCAGGCCGGCTACGCACATGGCTTCACCCTGCACCTGCCGTTGATCCCCGCCATCGTCTCCGACGCGCTCGCTGCCGGGATCAAGTCCGACCTCGGCGCGGTGGGCATCAACGTGGTGTGGGACAGCACCGACGCGTCCACGGTCGAGCAGAAGATCTTCGTCCAACGCGCCTACTCCGGCATGGTGATGAACATCGGGCAGTCGTCCGACCCGTGGGTCGTCGCGCAGACCCTGGTGCTGCCGGGCGTGTTCAACATGTTCGGGTCGACCGACCCCACCGTCGCCGGCCTGGTCGCCAAGATCCAGTCCGAGCCTGCCGCCGACGCCACCGCGGACTACCAGGCGCTCAACACCCACCTGGTGCAGCAGGGCTGGTTCGCACCCCTGTACCGGATGACCTACAAGCTGGTCACCGACAAGAAGGTCAAGGCCACGCTCCAGGCGGGCATGGCCGTGCCGTCCCTGTACGACTACACCCCCGCCCAGTAGCCCCGCGGGGCCTCGACGATTGCCACCCCGATGCTCTACTTCCTCGCACGCAGGATCGCGTCAGGGCTGCTGCTCCTGTTCGTGATCTCCTTCCTCGCCTACCTGCTGCTGTCCCTCGCCCACCCCGACGTCGCCCGTCAACTCCTGGGCCAGAACGCCACTTCGGCGGCGGTGGCCGCCAAGGACCACCAGCTGGGCCTCGACCAGCCGGTCACCACGCAGTACCTCGACTGGCTCGGCCACGCCCTGCGCGGTGACCTCGGCACCTCCTGGTTCAGCGGTGAGGACGTGACCCAGGCGATCGACAACCGGCTCCCGGTCACGCTCAGCCTGATGCTCTGCGTCACCCTCGTGACGGCCGTGCTGTCGTTCCTCCTCGGAGTCTGGGCCGGAGTGCGGCGCGGCGCCGTGGACCGCCTGGTCCAGATCATCGGGGTGGCCGGCTACGCCCTGCCCGGCTTCCTGGTCACCCTGGTCCTGGTGACCGTTTTCGCGGTGCAGCTGCACTGGTTCCCGGCCATCGGCTACACCGGCATCACCCAGTCGTTCAGCGCCTGGCTCTCCAGCATCTTCCTGCCCGTGGTTGCCCTGTCCGTCGGTTCTGTGGCGGGCGTCTCCCAGCAGGTGCGCGGCGCCGTCATCGACGTCCTGCGCCAGGACTGGGTCCGCACCCTGCGCACCCGCGGCCTGCCCAGCCACCGCATCGTGCTCCGGCACGTGCTGCGCGCCGCCGCCGCGCCCGCGCTCGCCGTGCTCGGCATGCAGTTCGTGTCACTGATCGGCGGCACCGTGCTGGTGGAGCAGATCTTCGCGCTCCCCGGCATCGGCAGCATGGCCGTCTCCTACACGTCCAACGGCGACATCCCCGTGATCATGGGCCTGGTCATGTTCACCGTGGTCGGCGTCGTCCTCATCAACCTCCTCGTCGATGTCCTCATCGGCTGGCTCAACCCGAAGGCGAGGACCGCGTGAGCGACACCGCACCCCGACCGTCCGCCGCCCGCACACCGCGTGGTCGAACCCTGCGGCGACTGCTGCGCAGTCCGCTCGGCCTGCTCTCCACCGCGGTGTTGGTACTGATCGTGGCTGCGGTGCTGCTCGCACCGCTGCTCGCACCCCAGTCCGCGGACGCCTCCAACCTGCGCGACGCCTTCGCCGGACCGAGCGGGGGTCACCTGCTCGGCTTCGACTCGGCGGGCCGTGACGTGCTCTCACGCCTCCTGTACGGAGGGCAGAACACGCTCGGCGGCGCGCTCATCGCGCTGGGCGTGGCACTCGTGCTGGGCGTACCGACCGGGCTGGTCGCCGGATACCGGGGCGGCTGGCTCGACGGCCTCGGCAACTGGGCGGCCAACCTGGTGATGTCCCTACCCGCGATGGTGGTGCTGCTCGCCTCCCGCGCGGTGCTCGGCCCCACCGTGTGGGTCCTGATGGTGGTACTCGGCTTCCTGGTCGCCCCCAACTTCTTCCGCCTGGTGCGCGGCATCGTCGCCCAGGTACGCGGCGAGCTCTACGTGGACGCCGCCCGCGTGTCCGGGCTGCGGGACAGCCGGATCATGGCCCGGCACGTCCTGATCCGCGTGCGCGGACCCGTCATCATCCAGGTCGCGCTGGTCGCGGGCATCGCGATCGGTCTGCAGGCCGGGCTGGAGTTCCTCGGAATCGGCAGCAGCGACGGAGCGACCTGGGGCGACATGCTCAACGAGGCGTTCCAGAACCTGCAGCGTGACCCGGAGTTGATGCTCTGGCCGGGCCTCGCTCTCGCGCTGACCAGCGCGGCGCTGGTCCTGCTGGCCGCGGCCCTGCGCGACGCCCTGGAGGACCGCGCTCGCGAACCGGCCGCGCCGCGCCCCGCGACGCGGGACTCCGCAGCGGACACGGGGACGACAGCCGTCACCGCCACGACAGCAGCCGTGACCGACGCACCGTCAGATACCGCTGCCCCGCAGGCCGAACGCTCCGGCCTGCTCTCCGTCCGCGGCCTGCGCGTCGGCTACGCGCAGTCGGACGGCCGCGTCCACGACGTCGTCCACGGCGTCGACCTGGACGTCCACGAGGGCGAGATCGTCGGCCTGGTCGGCGAGTCCGGCTCGGGCAAGACGCAGACCGCGTTCTCCGTGCTCGGCATCCTGCCCGAGGGCGGCCGGGTCACCGGCGGCAGCGTTCTGGTCCAGGGCAAGGAGGTGGTCGGCCTGGGCGAGCGCGGTCACCGCATGCTGCGCGGCGGCGTCGTGGCCTACGTGCCGCAGGAGCCGATGAGCAACCTCGACCCGAACTTCACCGTCGGCAGCCAACTGGTCGAACCGATGCGCTGCACGCTCGGCCTGTCCCGCCGCGAGGCCACCCAACGCGCCCTGGACCTGCTGCGGCAGGTGGAGATCCCCGATCCGCCCCGCGCCTTCCGCGCCTGGCCGCACGAGATCTCCGGCGGCATGGCCCAACGCGTCCTGATCGCCGGCGCGATGTCGCTGGAACCGCAGCTGCTCATCGCCGACGAGCCGACGACCGCCCTCGACGTCCGTGTGCAGGCAGAAGTCCTGGACCTGCTGCGGAAGTTGCAGGAGGAGCGCCGGATCGGCGTGCTGCTGGTCACGCACAACATGGGCGTCGTCGCCGATCTGTGCGACCGCGTCGCGGTCATGCGCGAAGGCTCGATCGTGGAGACCGGACGCACGGAACAGGTCCTCCACCGACCCCAGCACCCCTACACCCGGACCCTGCTCGACGCCGTGCTCGACCAGGTCCCCGCTCGTTCCCCCTGGCAGTCCCGGAAGGTCGACGTCGCATGAACCCCCAGCAGACCGACGACCAGCCGCTGCTGGACATCGCCGACCTGACGGTCTCCTACCGGGCGAAAGGCCGACGCAAGCCGCCCAACCGCGTCCTCGACAAGGTGTCCCTCACCATCCGGCCGGGTGAAACCCTGGGCCTGGTGGGGGAGTCCGGCTCCGGCAAGACCACCATCGGGCGCGCCGTCCTCGGCCTGGCTCCGGTCGAGTCCGGCACGATCACCTTCCAGGGCGACCCGATCGAGCACGCGACCCGCAGACGACGGCGCGAGCTCAGCCGGGACCTTCAGGTGATCTTCCAGGACCCCTACACCTCCCTCAACCCCTCGCTGACCGTCGGCGACACCCTCACCGAACCGCTCATCGCCCAAGGCCACACCGCGCGCGAGGCGCGTACCAAGGTCGGCGCGCTCCTGGAGCGGGTGCGCCTGCCCGCCGACGCCGCCGGTCGACTGCCGCGTGAGTTCTCCGGCGGCCAGCGCCAACGCGTCGCCATCGCCCGCGCCCTCGCGCTGCGTCCCAAGCTCGTGGTGTGCGACGAACCGGTGTCCGCCCTGGACCTGACCACCCAACGCACCGTGCTGGACCTGCTGTTGGAGCTCCAGGAGCAGACCGGCGTGTCCTACCTGTTCATCTCCCACGACCTGCCCGTCGTCCGGTACATGAGCCACCGGGTCGCCGTCATCCACCACGGTCTGATCGTCGAGACCGGAGACGCGGACCAGGTCACCGCCCGGCCCGAGCACCCCTACACCCGCGACCTGATGCTCGCCGCCCCCGTGGCGGACGTGGGTGAGCAGCGCCGCCGACGCGAGGCACGCCAGGCACGCGCGGCGCGACAGGAAGCGCAGAGCCGCCAGGACGCCGTGGCACTCCCCTGAGCCCGGGGGCGCGCCGGTGCCTCGGCGCGCCCCCGACCTCCCTCAGCGCCAGTCCACCTCGGTGGTGGGGAGCCAGGTCAGGCCGCGTTCGCGCCAGAGACGGGAGTGCAGCGCGAGGCGGCCTCGGTACTCGTCCCATGAGGGGGCGGCGCCGGTCCAGGCCGCCTCTGCCACGCCCGCAAGGCGGGGCAGCAGCAACGTCGTCAGGTCCTCGAAGCAGCACAGGGTTTCGCCGAACAGCGTGGCCTCGATCCCTGCCACGTTCTCGGGCCGAAGACCGTAGGCGGCAGGGTCGAAGCCGGCCGTGTGGGCGACGGAGCGTGGCCGGTAGGCGAAGCCCAGCCGCCGCGCGCGCTCGGCCTGCTCGGGCGGCACCACGGCCGCGTCGTAGGGGCGGTCGAGATAGAGGTGGGACTGCGGAGAGAGCAGTACGCGTCCGCCGCCGGCCACGATGCGCGCCAGGTCGCCGTCGGTGGGCGCGAAGAAGCGCCGCAGCAGGTCGCAGGTCCGCAGGGTGTACCCGGCGTCCACCAACTCCGGGCGCGCGTGCAGTTCCTGCTCGGTCTCGGGCAGCTCCATCATCGCCACGTCCACCCAGAACTGGGCGATGTCACCGGAGCCGATGCCGGCACGGGAGGACTCCTGCCAGCCCACTGGGCGCTTGCCCGCCCGGCGTATGACGTCGCGGGCGAGGGTGACCGCCTCGGTGAAGGCGTCGGCGTCCGCGCCCACGGCCTCGTCCCCGCCGAAGTGCAGATACGGACCCTCGGTCAGGCGCGCGACCTCGGTGAGCACATCGACCAGGAAGGCGCGCGTGCCCGGATCGTGGGCGTCCAACGGCGGTGTGAACGGCGCGCCTTCGGGCAGCGACGAGGGTCGCGGCAGCGTGCCCAACCCGGGGTAGGCGCGGGGCGCGGCGGCGCTGTGCCCGGGCAGGTCGATCTCGGGAACGATCACCACATGACGCTCGGCCGCGTACGTCTGGAGTGCGCGGTACTCGGCGGCGGAGTAGTACGGCTGTGCGGCGTCCGCCGTGAGCCCGGGACGCGAGGCGATCTCCAGCCGCCAGCCCTCGTTGTCGGTCAGGTGCAGGTGCAGCACGTTGAGCTTGTACAGGGCGGCGAGGTCGACCACGCGGCGCAGCTCGTCCGGGGAGAGGAAGCTGCGCGCCGGATCCAGCATCAGACCGCGCCACGCGTAGCGGGGCCCGTCGTCGATCGAGCCGCACGGCAGCGTGTCGGCACCGTCGGCTGCCGCCGCCGTGAGCAGGTGCAAGGCGGAGACGGCAGCCCGGAAGACCCCGACCGGCGTACGGGCGAGGCAGAACAGGCCGAACTCGTCGGCCTCGACGCGGTAGCTCTCGTCCGGGCACGACTCGCCCGTGGGCGCGACGCCGAGAGCGTCCGCTCTCAGCGGGACATCGCCCAGCACGAGGCGGATCACCCCGGGGGCCTCAGCGGCTCCGACGGTCTTGGCTCCGGCAGCTTCGGCTTCGGCGGTTTCCGCTTCGGGGGACGGCGCGAGTCCGGCCAGGTGCGGAGCCAGCAGCTCACGCAGCACCTGCGCGGTGCGGTCGAGCCCTGGTGTGTCCGCGCGGACCGTCCAACGCCGCGCGATCGGGCAACCCGCCCGGGAGGACCGCCGAGGCGGCCACTCCTCGCGGACGGGAGCGGGGAGAACTCCGTTCACCTGGGCCTCCTTCCGCGCGGTCGTTACCGCGCGCCAGCCTGTTTTCGTCGGACGCTACCACGAAAGCAGATCAGTGTATGGTTTTCGCTGCGTGCCTGCCGCAGCCCAGCCGCGTGTCCCACGCGCGCGCACGCCGCCACCCATCGATGAAAGGCCGCGCATGACGAACCATCAGTTCACGCTTCCCGACGGCTTCCTGTTCGGGGCGTCGACCTCGGCACACCAGACCGAGGGCAACAACGTCAACGCCGACTGGTGGGCGTTCGAGCACCGCTCCGAGACCGTGGTGCACGAGACGAGCGGCGACGCCGCGGACAGCTACCACCGCTGGCGAGAGGACATGGACCTGCTCGCCGACCTCGGATTCAACGCCTACCGGTTCAGCGTCGAGTGGGCCCGCATCGAGCCCGCCCCCGGCCAGGTCTCGCAGTCGGCGCTGGCGCACTACCGGCGCATGCTCCAAGGCGCCCACGACCGCGGCCTGGAACCGGTAGTGACCCTGCACCACTTCACCTCACCGCGCTGGTTCGCCGAACGAGGCGGCTGGACGGCCCCGGACGCCGCCGAGGCGTTCACCCGGTACACGGAGGCGGTCGCCCCGGTCCTCGACGGTCTGGCCACCCACGTCGCCACCATCAACGAACCCAACATGCTCGCGCTCATCCACACCGCGCTGCGGCAGGGCGGCGTCCCGGCCGACCTCCACCACCTGGAGCCGGACGAGCAGATCACGACCGCGATGATCGAGGCACACCACGCGGCCAAGGCCACGCTCCACTCGGCGCAGCCGGGCCTGCGCGTGGGCTGGACCGTCGCGAACCAGGTCTTCCAGGCCGAGCCCGGCGCGGAGGACGCGTGCCGCGCCCACGCCTGGCCCCGCGAGGACTGCTTCCTCGAAGCCGCCCGCGGCGACGACTGGATCGGCGTCCAGGCCTACACCCGCACCCGGGTGGGACCTGACGGACCGTTGCCGATCCCCGACGCCGCCGAGCGGACACTCACCGGCTGGGAGTACTACCCGGAAGCCCTCGGCGAGGCCGTGCGCCACACCGCCGAGGTGACCGGCGGTCAGGTCCCCGTCCTGGTCACGGAGAACGGCATCGCCACCTCCGACGACCAGCGCCGCGTCGACTACACCACCGCGGCGCTCACCGGCCTGGCCCAGGCCATGCGCGACGGCATCGACGTCCGCGGCTACCTGCACTGGAGTGCCCTGGACAACTACGAGTGGGGCTCCTACGCCCCTACCTTCGGACTGATCGCCGTGGACCGCGACACCTTCGCCCGGACACCCAAGCCCTCGGCCCACTGGCTCGGCTCACTCGCCCGCTCCGGCCGCCTTCCCGGCTGAGCCCGCCGGGCGGCGCTTCCCGGGCAGGGCCACGTGGGGCCGCCCGGTCTCCGACCGAACACCCCCGAGATCCGCATCAGCCGTCCAGCCGATCGATTCCAAGCCGTCAGTGGTCGTAGGCAGTCGGCGATCGCATGAACAGGTGCCGCAGGTGGTCCCGGGCATGCCGGAGCCACCGGGCCTCGGAGGTGTAGCCGAGCATTGCCTGCATCATCGACAGCGTCACGAGTTCGGCATCGCTGAGCTGTGGTGCTATGCCGACCACCGGCCGACACGGGGCGAGCTGCGCGAAACCTGCAGCAGGTCGTCGGTCCTGACGTGGAGTGCGGTCGCGAGGGAGTCCATGTCCGGCGTCACAACCTGACTGTGGGCTCCCTCGTCTCATGCGCGCGGCCAACCCCGGGGATCGATGAACACGCACGCACGCTCGCCGCGCTGGCAGACTGAACCCATGGCAGGGACCCTGTACGCGGAGACAGTCGGCGATCCCTCGAACCCGGCTCTGGTCCTCCTCCACGGCGCTGGCGCGGCGTCCCGCATGTGGAAGAAGCAGCTGTCCGGCCTGTCCGAGCGGTACCACGTCATCGCCCCGGACCTGCCCGGCTTCGGCAGGTCCCCAGGACCGTTCTCCCTCCAAGCCTGCGCCGACGCGGTCGCCGGCCTGATCGGCGAGTCCCAGCCCGTCCATCTGTGCGGCATGTCGCTGGGAGCCCTGGTCGCCGCGCAGGTCGCCGCCGACCACCCCGCGAGCGTGCGCCGCCTGATCCTGCAAGGCGCCTCGATCCGCCCGGCGGAGCGCGGTCGAGGCGCCATCCGCTTCTATCGCTCCCGCCCCGGCTGGTGGTACATGAAAGCCGCCTCCGATCTCCACGACCGCCCGACCCTCCTCGCCATGGTCAACGCAGCGGAGGAGGCCGACATCACCGATCTCCTTCCTCGCATCGCCGCCCCGACGCTCATCCTCTGCGGCGCACGCGACAACGAGTCTCTGCCGGACGCGCAACTCCTGGTCGACGCCATCTCACGCGCGTACCTCGTCGTCGTCCCCCATACCGGACACCTGATGCCAGTGACGGCCGCCAAGGCGTTCAACACGATCGTCGACGGCTTCCTCGCCAACGCGTCCCCCACGACCGGCTCACGTAGCCGCGACGAGAGTTCCAGGCAGTAGGTCTCTGACACCAAGCCCAACAGGCTTGGGAATCGATCGTCTAGGTGGAGGGGGCAAGCGCGACAACCGAGCCAGGGCCGTCATCTACAAGGTCCCTGGTTGGATGTTCCTGCTCTTCAGCTCTCAACTCTCAACCGGGCGTCGCTGCGCGTGTGCTCCGGCCTGCGCCTTCTCGGGTCATTGTGCACTGTGGCACCGGAAGCCGTTCTTCACCGTGCATACAGACACTCCACAGCCCGCTCCTACCGGTGCAGCCTGGTCGGGCCGCTTCACGGAGGACCCGATCAAGCGGCAGTAACGGGGAACGCGAAACAAGCCCATAACGGGCCGACCACACACGGGGGACACATGCAGCGTTGGACCGGACGCATCACCAAGGCCGTCGTCGCTGGGGCCGTCGCGGTTGCAGGCTTGGCTGCCGGAGCCGGCAGTGCCCACGCCGCCGGCGCGTCGGCGTACCGCTCCGACAACACGGGCGGGAACTACACCTACGCCATCGCCGCCAGCACGAACACGGTCGACGAGACCACCGAGGTCATCCCGGCCGCGCAGCAGCACATGAACGCGGCAGGGGCGGCGACCGCCGACACAATCATCGAGACCGGCGACTGACCTCAGCAGCGCGATGAAGGGGGCAACGCATGCCTGGCTGGACTGGTGGGGGCGCCAACAGCGGCGACGACGCGGAGATCACCGGCGTCAGCCCTGGGCCTGATGCCGAGCAGGCCGAGGAACAAGCTGCGGCATACACCACGCTGCCCCGCCCCATAGCCCCAGACCAACGAGAAGCAGACGAGCTCCTAGTTGAGCCGTAGACCGCGGATGCGCCAGGCGCTGAACGCGGCCAGCAGCGCGGACCCGGTCAGGTAGAGGCCGGTCTCGATCCACTGGAAGGTCCAGTAGCGGTCGGCGGGTTGGTACTCGGCGATCTGGTTCAGGTGGAGGGCGTTGATGGCCGCCATGCACTGCTCCGGGGTGGTGCCGGAGCCGCCGCAGGCCTGCGGGGCCGGGCCGTTCCAGGGGGTGCCGCTGGAGTCGACGGTCCGGACCGAGGTGACCCAGCCGCCCGGGACGCTCACCGGTTCCGAGACCTGCGCCGTGGTCCCGTCGATCCGCAGGGCGATGCCCGGGCGGTGGTCGGAGAGCACCAGCGCCGAGGTGGTCTTCTCCGGCGTCTCGTAGTGGGGACGGACGGCCAGCGGCAGCAGCAACTGCACGGCCGTCAGCGCCGCCAGCGTGACCACCATCGCGGGCAGCAGCCGCCGTGCCAGCACTCCCGACGCGACCCCGAGCACGAACGCGAAGACCGCGCAGCCCACCGGGAGCAGGTCCCGCGCGCCGAAGATCAGCGGCATGAACCGGTCCGGCAGCGCCTGGCCGAGGTCCTGCCCGCCGCCCGGCAGCGCCGCCGCGTGGTCGATCGGGCTCGACCACCACGTGATCAACAGGCTGAGCAGCGCCGACACGGCGACCGCCGCCAGGCCGACCACGCCCAGCTTGACCGCCAACCAGCGGGTCCGGGTGACGCTCTGGCTCCACGCGAGCCGGAACGTTCCCGTCTCGACCTCACGGGACACCAGCGGCGCGCCCCAGAAGATCCCGATCGCGGCCGGGACCAGAGCGAGCAGACCGGCTCCCACGAAGTAGAGCAGGGGGTAGAGGCTGTCCGCCTTCACCTTGTCGAAGAACTCCGACGTGGCCGTGCCGCACGTCGTTCCCGCGCAGCCGGACAGGCCGGTGCTGTCGGCGAGTTGGGCGAGCTGCGGGCCGGTCAGCGCGAACAGCAGACCGACTACGACGACCGCGCCGAGTGCGGCCAGGGCCTGGGTGCGGAACTGACGCCAGGTCAACCAGATCACGATGTCGTCTCCTCGCTCGTGCGGGTGTTGGCGCGGCCGGCGGTGAGTCCGGCCAGGACGAGGTCCTCCAGGTCCGCCGAGGGGTTGCCCGTCGCGGTGCGGTGTTCGGCGACCAAGTCCTCGATCGAGCCGGAGAGCTGGACCCGGGAGGCGCTGAGCACCACGAGCCAGTCGCAGACCCGGGCCAGGTCGGCGACCAGGTGGGAGGAGAGCACGACACTCATCGGCCGGTCCCGTCCGGCGCTGCCCGCGACGGCGTCGGCCAGGTCGTCCAGGAACTCGCGTCGGGCGAGCGGGTCGAGGCTGGCGGCGGGCTCGTCCAGCACGAGGAGGTCCGGTTGCTTCGCCACCGCCAGGGTGAGCGCGAGTTGGGCTCGCTGGCCGCCGGAGATCCGGCCGGCCCGGGCGTCCAGGGCGAGGCCGAGGCGTTCGACGCGGTGCCGCGCGTAGCCGGCGTCCCAGCGTTGGTTCATCCGCTCGCCCAGGCGCAGGTGGTCCGCGACGGAGAGGGCGGTGTAGACGGGTGCGTCCTGTGCGACGAAGCCGACCCTGGCCAGCTGGGACGCGTCCGCCGCCGGTCGGCCGCCGAGCACCGACACGCTGCCGGTGGTGGGTTGCAGCAACCCGGTGACCAGGTTGAGCAGTGTCGACTTGCCGGCGCCGTTCGGCCCGACCAGGCCGACCACGTGTCCGGACGGGATCGACAGGGTGCAGTCGGACAGGGCCCACCTGCTCTGTTTGCCCACCCGGTACTGCTTGCCGAGGCCCACGGCCTCGATCGCGGCGTTCATCGCTCTCCTCCACTCGTTCCGGCGCGGGTCTGCGCCATGTCGTGCGGTGACGGGCACCACGATGCTGCGGAGGGAAGGACCGGGACGTCGGACTGCGGGTCAGAACTGTGCGGTCCGGAAGGGACCCGGGTACTACGCGCCGCATGGGACCCAGGTCTGATGCCCTGGTCCGGGCCGGTCGATACCGTGTCCGCATGGAGTCGCCACGCCCGCCCCTGCTCAGGCGCCTCCGGCAGGGACACTGGGTGGCGATCGACTGCGCCACCGCCTTGCTGGTGGTGCTGTCCAGCACCCTGCTCACCCGCGCCGACCTGCGCGGGCCGACCCGCCTCGACGCCTTCGCCGTGCTCTGGTCGCTCGTCGCGGTCGCCCTGCGCCGCGTCTGGTCGCGGACCTGGCTGGTCGCGGTGCTGCTGCTCGGCTCGGTCTCGGCTGCGACGACCGCCTCGCCGGTGCCGTTGATCGCGATGGCGCTGGTGATGTACCAGGTTCCGCAGCGGTTCCCGCGCGGTGAGGCGCTCGGACTGCTCCTCGGCACCGCTCTGCTCAGCACCGTCGGCATGTTCGCGTGGATGGACGGGCTGCGTACGGTTCCGGTCAGTTTCAGCCCCGGCCCGGTGGCCGAGTCCCTGCTCCTGGTCGCCGGAGGGTGGGTCGTCGGCTACCTGGTCGCCCAGCAGCGCGCCTACACCGCGGCCCTGAAGGTCCAGGCGGAACAGCGCGCGGCGGCCGAACTGGCCGAGGCGCGGCGCGCGTTGAGCGACGAACGGTTGCGGATCGCGCGCGAGCTGCACGACGTGCTGGCCCACTCGATGAGCCTCATCGCGGTCCAGGCGGGCGTGGCCAACCACGTCGCAGCGGAACGTCCGGAGGAGGTCCGCCGCGCGCTGGCGTCCATCGAGGACACCAGCCGGGGCGCGCTCCGCGAGATGCGCGCCCTGCTCGGTGTCCTCCGCGAATCCGACGACGGCGACTCCTCGACGGACACGCGGCCCGGTGTGCCGGAAGCGCCCGCGCCGGACCTCGCCGACCTGGAGTCACTGGCCGCGCGGACGGCCGAGGCCGGGGTTCGCGTCGCACTGTCAGTGACCGGCGCGCGCCGCCCGCTCTCGCCCGGCCTGGAACTGACGATGTATCGGGTGGTCCAGGAGTCCGTCACCAATGTCGTCAAGCACGCGGGAGCGGACTGCTGCCGGGTGGCCGTCGACTACGGCGAGAACGTCGTGTCACTGGAGATCACCGACGCCGGGGACGGCGGGGACGGTAGGGACGGCGGCGGAGCACGCGGAGGCCCCCGCGTGGTGGGTTCGGGCGGGAGCGGACACGGCATCACCGGAATGCGGGAGCGGGTCGCGATGTACCGGGGCGAGTTCCACGCCGGGCCGCTGCCCGGTGGCGGGTTCCGGGTGACCGCTCGCTTCCCGGTCACGCAGGCGACCACGTCCGCATCGGACGTGGCGGACCCGGCCGGGGTCGTCGCGTGATCCGGGTCCTGGTCGCCGACGACCAGGCGCTCGTGCGCGGCAGTTTCCGGCTGCTGGTCGACACCGCGCCCGACCTGGAGGCGGTCGGCGAGGCCGAGACGGGCGAGGAAGCCGTCTCCCTCGCCCGCCGTGAGCGGCCCGACGTGGTGCTGATGGACGTGCGGATGCCGGTCATGGACGGCATCGAGGCCACCCGCCGGATCGCCGCGGACCCGGCCACGGCCAATGTCCGCGTGCTCATCCTGACCACCTTCGACCTGGACGAGTACGTCTTCGCCGCCCTCCACGCGGGCGCGAGCGGCTTCCTGCTCAAGGACACCCGCCCGGCGGACCTGCTCGCCGCGATCCGCGTCGTCGCGGCAGGCGACGCGCTGCTCGCACCGGGCGTCACCCGCCGCCTCATCGCCGAGTTCACCCGCCACCCGCCCTCCGCCGCGAACCCGACGGCGACGACGCTCGCCGACACCACCGACCGGGAGCGGGAGGTCCTGACCCTCGTCGGGCGCGGGCTGTCCAACACGGAGATCGCCGAGCACCTGCACCTCAGCCTCTCAACGGTGAAGACGCATGTCGGCCGTCTGCTGATGAAGCTCGGCGCCCGTGACCGGGCGCAACTGGTCATCGCCGCATACGATGGCGGACTGGTCAGGCCGTCCGGCACCTGAGCGGGCGCTGCAACGTCTCTGCCAGCAGGGGGCGTTGAGAGAGAACTGCCCGGTGGCGGGGCGGCACAGGTGGGCCGTCGAGCACACTGAGCGCCCCGCCACGCCGATTCAACACGGTGATGCACCGCCTCGGCGACCATCCTCACGCGTGCCTGACGCGCCGCCCGGATCTCTTGACGTGATCTTTCCGGGGGAGTGCCGATTCGGGGCGGACGCACCCCGGAAAGGGGCCGGTGGCCCTCCGCGGAGCGGGGTTCGGGTGATCGGCGTCACGCTCCCGGCACGATGCCGACAACATTGCCGCCGCTCGCGTCAGGAACGCGTCAGGACCGGGCGCAGGCCCGGGAGCAGCGGGAATAGCGTTCGTGGCGCGCTCGGAGGTCGCCAGGAGGCAGCCGGGTGACGCCCCCTCACCCCTTCTGTCGAAAGGCGCCCGTGATGCTCACGCATGTCATCGGCGAGGACCCCGAACACGCGCTGACGACACCCTGACCACCGGCCGTGCGCGCCGACCCGACCCGGCCCGCACGGCCGGTTCCGACTGCCCGGCCAAGACTGCCCGGCACTCCGGGGCACCCCCTCGAACCCCCCCTCGCACCGAACGAAAGCGTGAGCCGTGACCGCCGACAACGTGGTGGGCCTGCTGGTGGCGATCGCCCTGGTGGGCTACCTGATCGCCGCCCTGAAGTACCCGGAGCGTTTCTGATGACCGCCGCCACCCGAACCCCCGCCCCGCCGGACGTGGAGCAGCCCGTCCGTCCGCCCGAGCCGGGCCAGCCGCGTCGCGTCGGCGGCGGTCTGCTGGACCCGAAGCAGCTCTGGCGCAGCCTGCCCGCCGCGCTGCGCAAGCTCGACCCGCGCACCCTCTGCCGCAACCCGGTCATGTTCGTCACCGAGGTCGGCGCGGTGCTGACCACCGGTCTGACGATCGCTCACCCCTCGCTCTTCGGTTGGCTGATCACCGGCTGGCTCTGGCTGACCGTGGTCTTCGCCAACCTGGCCGAGGCGGTCGCGGAGAGCCGTGGCAAGGCCCAGGCCGACTCGCTACGCCGCACCAGGCGTCAGACCACCGCCCGCCGCCTGCTGGACTGGGCCCCCGAGCGCGGCACCGCCGTCGACGACTGCCGGGACGACGTGGTCGCCGCCGCCGAGCTGCGACGCGGTGACGTCGTCGCGGTCGCGGCGGGTCAGCTGGTGCCTGGCGACGGAGACGTGATCGCCGGTGTGGCAAGTGTCGACGAGTCCGCGATCACCGGAGAATCCGCGCCCGTCATCCGCGAGTCCGGTGGCGACCGCTGCGCGGTGACGGGCGGCACGACAGTCCTCTCGGACGTGATCGTGGTGCGGATCAGCCAGGAGCCCGGCGAGAGCTTCCTGGACCGCATGATCACGCTGGTGGAGGGCGCGAACCGGCAGAAGACGCCGAACGAGCTGGCGCTCAACCTGCTGCTGGTCATGCTGACCTTCGTCTTCCTGGTCGCGGTGGTCACGCTGCAGCCGATGGCGATCTTCTCCAAGCAGTACATGGGCGCCGCCCACGACACGGCCGCGCTGACCGGCGCCGGGGTCACCGGCGTCGTCCTGGTCTCGCTGCTGGTCTGCCTGATCCCGACGACCATCGGCGGCCTGCTCTCGGCGATCGGGATCGCCGGGATGGACCGGCTGGTGCAGCGCAACGTGCTCGCGATGTCCGGGCGCGCCGTCGAGGCGGCGGGTGACGTCAACACGCTGCTGCTCGACAAGACCGGCACCATCACCTTCGGCAACCGCCGTGCCGCCGCCCTGCTGCCGGTCGGTTCCGTCCCGCCCGGTCAACTCGCCGACGCGGCACGGCTCTCCAGCCTCGCGGACGAGACGCCGGAGGGCCGCTCGGTGGTCGAGTTCGTCGACGACGCGGGCCTCGCCACGGGCCTCGGCACGGCCCCCGGCACGGGCGTCGGAACCGGTGTCGGAACCGGCGCGGGTGGCCAGCTCGCCTCCCCGGCGGACGCGGTCTGGGTGGAGTTCAGCGCCACCACCAGAATGTCCGGCGTCGACCTGCCGGACGGCCGGCGGCTGCGCAAGGGCGCGGCGGCGGCCGTCGCCGCGTGGGTCGAGGAGCACGGGGGCGTCGTCCCTGAGGCCCTCGGCACACAGGTGGACCAGGTCTCCGCCGCCGGTGGCACCCCGCTGGCCGTGGCCGAGGCCTGGTCCGCCACGACCGGCGGCGACGGCCGTCCCGCCCGCGTGCTCGGTGTGATCCACCTCAAGGACACGGTCAAGCCCGGCCTGGCCGCCCGGTTCGCGGAGCTGCGCCGGATGGGCATCCGGACCGTCATGGTGACCGGCGACAACCCCGACACCGCACGGGCCATCGCCGAGGAGGCGGGCGTCGACGACTTCCTGGCCGAGGCGACGCCCGAGGACAAGCTGGCGCTCATCAAGCGCGAGCAGCAGGGCGGCCACCTGATCGCCATGACCGGCGACGGCACCAACGACGCGCCCGCTCTGGCCCAGGCGGACGTCGGCGTGGCGATGAACACGGGGACGACCGCGGCCAAGGAGGCCGGCAACATGGTCGACCTCGACTCCGACCCCACCAAAATCATCGAGATCGTCGAGATCGGCAAGCAACTCCTCATCACCCGGGGTGCGTTGACGGCGTTCTCGATCGCCAACGACATCGCCAAGTACTTCGCGATCCTCCCGGCCATGTTCGGCGCGGTCTACCCGTCGCTCGGCGCGGTCAACATCATGCGGCTGCACTCGCCGACCTCGGCGATCCTCTCCGCCGTCATCTTCAACGCGGTGATCATCGTCGCGCTGATCCCGCTCGCCCTGCGCGGCGTGCGGTACCGGCCGAGCAGCGCCTCCGCGCTGCTGACCCGCAACCTGTGGATCTACGGCCTCGGCGGCGTGCTCGTGCCGTTCCTGGCCATCAAGCTCATCGACCTGACGATCGTCCAGCTCATCCCGGGGATCTGACCATGAACACCCTCTCCAGGCTCCCTTCGTGGGTGGCCCAACACCTGGTCGCGGCACGGGTGGTGCTCGCGCTGACGCTGCTGCTCGGCCTCGCCTACCCGCTCGGCATGGTGGCCGTCGCCCAGGTCCCCGGACTGCGCGACGCGGCCCAGGGATCGGCGCTGGGCGATTCCGGCACAGCCGCTGACGGAAGCTCACTGATCGGGCAGAGCTTCAGCGACGCCAAGGGCAACCCGCTGCCGCAGTACTTCCAGCCGCGCCCGAGCAACGCCGGGGCCGCGGGCTACGACCCGACCGCCTCCGGCGCGAGCAACCTCGGCCCGGAGAACGTCGTCGACCACCTCTCCACCGGCAAGAACGACCCGGCCGTCGCCAGCCTGCTCAGCACCGTCTGCGCGCGCAGCCTCGCCGTCGGCCAACTCGAACACGTCAGCGGCGCACGGCCGTTCTGCACGCCGGACGGCGTCGGCGCGGTGCTCGGCGTCTACCGCGCGGACGGTCTGACCGGCACGGTGCAGCGCGTCGTCAGCCTCGACCAAGCCTGCCCGACGAGGCCCTTCCTGACGACGTACCAGGGCGTCACCGTCGAGTGTGCCAAGCCGGGGGAGGACTACAGCGGCGCGCTCGTCACCCCGATCCGGGGCGACGCGCCCGCCGACCCGGCCGTCCCCGCCGACGCGGTCACCGCCAGTGCCAGCGGCCTCGACCCCGACATCAGCCCCGCCTACGCCCACCTTCAGGCGGCGCGGGTCGCCCGCGTCCGACACCTGGAGCTCGCCACCGTGCTGCACCTGATCAACACGTACACCACCGGCCGCACCCTCGGGTTCCTCGGTGAGCCCGTGGTCGACGTGGTCGAGCTCAACCTGGCCCTGGACCGCTCCCACCCGCTGACGGGCGGTGCCAAGTGAGCGTCTACGGATGGATGCAGGCCCTCGCCGTCGTCGCGGTCGTCGTCGCGCTGCACGTGCCGCTCGGCGACTTCATGGCCCGCGCGCTGGACGGCGGCGGCCACGGGCGCGCCGAACGCGTGCTCTACCGGTTCTGCGGCGTCGACCCCGACCGCGAGCAGGACTGGAAGCACTACCTCACCGCCGTCCTCGCGTTCTCGGCCATGAGCATTGCCGCGCTGTTCGCGCTCCTCACCTGCCAGCAGTGGCTGCCGTGGTCGCTCGGCCACGGCGGCATGCCGTGGCGGCTGGCGCTCAACACCGCCGTCAGCTTCACCACCAACACCAGCTGGCAGAACTACGCCGGTGAGGCCACCACCGGCCACCTGGTGGTCATGGCCGGGCTCGGCGTCCAGGCCTTCGCCTCGGCAGCGGTCGGCCTCTGCGTCGCGCTGGCCCTGGTCCGCGGCCTGGTCCGGCGCGGCACCGACGACCTGGGCAACTTCTGGGTGGACCTGGTCCGCACCTGCTTCCGGGTGCTGCTGCCGATCGCCGTCGTCGGCGGCCTGGTGCTGGTCGGCCTCGGCATCGAGCAGAACCTGACGGGCGCGCACACCGTGCAGACGATCGCGGGCGGCACGCAGACGCTGATCGGCGGGCCGGTCGGCTCCTGGGAGCCGGTCAAGCTCTTCTCCGGCGACGGCGGCGGCTTCTTCAACGCCAACAGCGCCCACCCCTTCGAGAACCCGAACGCGTTGAGCAACGCGATCGAGATCGTGCTGATGCTGCTGATCCCGGTCGCCTGCATCCGGATGTTCGGCCGCATGATCGGCAGCCTGAAGCAAAGTTGGACGCTGCTGGCCGTCGTCGGCATCCTCTTCGGCCTGCTCCTGGTCGGCGCGAGCCTGGCCCACGGAGCCCACACCGGCACCGTCGCCCAGGCGGTCGGCGGCCAGACCGAGGGCACCGAGCAGCGGTTCGGCGTCTCCGGCAGCACGCTGTTCGGCGTCTCCGCGACGGGCACGGCGGACGGCGCTGCGGACGCCTCGTACGACAGCTTCTCCAGCCTCGGCAGCGGCGTGCTGATGGCGGCCATGATGCTCGGCGAGATCGCGCCCGGCGGTGTGGGCAGCGGACTCTACGGGCTGCTGATCGCGGTGCTGATCGCCGTCTTCATCGGCGGTCTGATGGTCGGTCGCACACCGGAGTACCTGCGCAAGCGGATCGGTTTCGGCGAGATGCGGCAGGTGGTTCTCTACGCCCTGGTCGGGCCGACGGCGGTGCTCTTCTTCTCCGCGCTGGCCGTGGCCCTGCCGCAGGGCTGCTCCTCGATGGGCAACCCCGGCCCGCACGGGCTGAGCGAGCTGATCTACGCCTACACCAGCAACGTCAACAGCAACGGCAGCGCGATGGCGGGCTTCAACGGCGCCACGAACTTCCACAACCTGCTGATGTGCGCGGCGATGCTGGTCGGCAGGTACCTGCCGATGGTCTTCCTTCTCGTCCTCTCGGGTCGGCTGGCACGACAGCAGCCGGGTGTGGTGACGGCGGGGACGCTGCGCGCGCAGGGGATCAACTTCGTCGCCCTGGCGACGGGAGCCGCGCTGATCCTGGCACTGCTCAACTTCCTCCCCGCGCTCTCGCTCGGCCCTATCGCCGAGGGCCTGCAATGAGCGAGGGCCTGCAAGGAGGGCGTCAAGGCAGGCCACCCGGACGTCAGGGAATCGTCAAGGGATTTCACAGGCAATCCCGCAGGGTGTCCAATGAATCCAAGAGACGGACCCCCGAAGGCGAAGAACTTCGATAGTCGACGGGGACTCTCGCCAACGAATGCCAATCCGGCCGCTACAGGCCGGGCAGTGTCATCGAAAGAAGCGAAGCATCATGGCTCAGAACCGCGTCGTCGTGGGCGTCAACGGATCCGAGAACAGCCTGGCCGCGCTGCACCGCGCCGCCGAGGAGGCGCGGCGCCGGGGCGCCGTGCTGGTGCCGGTGCTGGTCTGGCACCCGGTCGGCGGCGAGATGGCCTACCGCAGCCACCCGTGCCCGCCGTTGCTGAAGCAGTGGCAGCAGGCCGCCTGCGACCGTCTCGACGCCGCCTTCGACACGGCCTTCGGCGGTTGCCCGGCCGACCTGACGGTCGAACCTCTGGTCGTCCGTGCGGAGCGGCCCGGTCCTGCCCTGGTGGAGATCGCCGACCAGCCCGGTGACCTGCTCGTGGTCGGCACGGGCAAGCAGGGCCGACTGACCCGCCTGTTCCACGGCTCCGTCAGCCGCTACTGCCTGGCCCACGCGCGTGGTTCGGTGCTCGGCGTGTCACCGACCGCCACGACGGAACCGGCGCGTCCGGCCCGGAGGAGTGAGACGTCCCGTCGCGCCACCTTGTCGGCGGCGGCCTGACCCGGCCGATGTCAGGGCTGACGTCTAGGCCGGCGTCAGCGGGCGATGACCGCGGCGGTGGTGCGGCCGCCGTCGACGTCCAGGACGATGCCGTGGACGAACGCGGCCTCGTCCCCGGCGAGGTAGACCGCGGCATGGGCGATCTCACGTGCGTGGCCCATCCGGCCGGCGGGCGTGCCGTTCATCATGACTTCGCCCGGGTGCACCTCGCCGGGGGCCGGCTCCTGCACGACGCCGGGTGAGATCGCGTTGACGCGCACCCCGCTGGGCCCGAACTCCGCAGCCCAGGCCCGTGTCAGGGTCTCCAGGGCGCCCTTGGTCGAGCTGTACAGGGAGCCCTGCGGGATGCCCAGGCGCGCGATCCACGAGCCGAGGTTGATCACCGCGCCCCTGCCGGCCTCGGCCATGGCCGGGGCGACGGCCGCGGTCAGGAAGAACGGCGCCTTCACGTTCACCGCGTAGACCCTGTCGAACATCTCCTCGTCCGTGTCGGCGGTTGTGGCGCCGGGGTAGATCCCGGCGTTGTTCACCAGGATGTCGATCCGCCCGCCCAGCGCTGACGTCGCCTCCGCGGCCAGGGCGCGCGAAGCCTGCGGGCTCCCGTCCAGGTCGGCCGCCACGAAGTCGGCGCGGCCACCACGGGCACGGATCGCGTCCACCACCTCCGCTCCGCGCTCCCGACTGCGTCCCGACACCACGACGTGAGCGCCCTCGTCGGCGAACGCCTCCGCGATCGCGCGCCCGATGTTGCTGGTCGCCCCCGTCACCAGCGCCGTCCTGCCCGCAAGTCGTCCATTCATGACCGCTCCCGAAGTCGCTTCGACGTGGCCCGGATCCGCACCGGGCCGCACTGCCACTGTGCGAAACCAAAAATGGACTAGCAAGTCCAAAAAGGCGGGCGTGGTCAGGCCTGCGCGAAGTCCGGGTCCGGGCCGGCGTTGCGCAGGTCGGCGATCCCCTGATCGAGGGCCGCCTGAAGGTGCGTCACGTCGCCGGTGGACAGCAGGATCGAGACGCCGCCCTGGATGCCCGCCAGCAGTGCGGCCGCGCGACGGTCGACGTCAAGACCGGCAGGCGCGAGCCCCGCGTCCTGCAGCGCGCGGATGCCGCCCGCCAGGCTCTCCTGCCAACGGCGCATCAACTCGACCACGATGGCCCGCGCGCCCGGGGTGGAGCGGCCGATCTGCAGGAAGAGCGAGCCCAGCGGGCAGTGGTCACCCTGGACCTCGTAGCGTTCGACCACCACGTCCCGCCACTGCTGCCACGCCTCCCACGAGTCGAGGCAGCCCAGGTAGGGCATCTGGTCCTCAAGGACCTGGTCCGCCTCGAACTGGGCGACCGCGAGGAGAAGTTCGTCCTTCCCGGCCGGGAAGTAGTGGAACAGCTGGCTCTTGCTGGTTCGCGACCGGGCCAGCACGTCGTCCAGTGTCGCCAGCGCGACGCCCTTCTCGCGCAGCACCTCGGCCGCACCTACGACGATGCGACTGCGGGTCGCCTTGCCCTTGGGTGTCAGCTCCTTGGCCACCGGCTCGCTCCTTCAATGGACTGATCAGTCCATTCTAGGGTGCCGTCAGGCGCCGGAGCCGGGTCCGTCCAGGAGGCGGTGGAAGTCGGTGCGGCCGTCGCGGCGGTGCTCGGCCAGCAGCCGGAGCGCAGCCGGGGCGTCGTCCTGCTCGAAGGCGGCGACGATCGCCTCGTGCTCGGCGAGGATCGCGTCGGCCCGGCCGGTGTCACCGGCGGCGGCCGCACGCCGGTAGGAGAGGGCGCGGTGCGGCTCCAGCGCCTCCCACAGCTGGCGGACGAAGCGCGACAGCCACGCGTTGTCGCACCGGTCGAGCAGGGCGAAGTGGAAGCGACGGTTGGCGGCGATCACGCCCGCGACGTCGGCGGCGGTCACGGCGGCGCGCTGCTCGGACAGCGCGGCGCGCATCGCGGTGACGTCCTCGGGGCGCAGCCGGGCCGCGGCGTCCTGCTCCGCCTCGCCCTCCAGCAGTTCGCGGAGGCGGAAGATGTCGTCCACGCCGTCCGGGCTCAGCTCGGTGACGGTGTAGCCGCGTTGTGGCACGTAGGTGACGATCCCTTCGCCGGCCAGCGTCTTGAGCGCCTCGCGCACCGGAATGACGCTCAGTCCGAGCTCTTCGGCGGCCGCGCTCTGGCGGATCGGCGCGCCGGGGGCGAGGTCGCCGCGGACGATCGCGTCGCGCAGTTCGGCGAGTGCCACGGCCTCGGCGGTACGCGGGACGGAGGTTCGGTTCAGTGCCACACGGTCATGCTACCGACCCCCTGCGCAAAACTAGATGTTATATGTTCTAACATCGACGCCGGGATGCCCGGGCAGCTTCGGTTGCTCCCGCGTTCCTGTATTCCTGCATTCCCGCCGAGCACGAACGACTGCGGAGGTGAGCGCGGTGCACGCACCGACCCCGGAGACCACCCGACGGCCCACTGACCCGGACGGCCCCACCGGCCGACTTGCCGCCTGGCTGGCCGGCGCGACGCTGGACGAGATCCCCACCGCCGTTCGCGAGCGAGCGGCGCACCTGGTCCTCGACGGCTTGGGCTGCGCGTTGATCGGGGCTCAACTGCCTTGGTCCCGCACGGCCGTGGAGGCGGTCCTGACGCTCGAGGGCACAGGTGACGTCCCGCTGATCGGCTGGGGGCGCACCACCAGCGCCCCGGCCGCCGCGGTCCTGAACGGCACCTTCATCCAGGGCTTCGAACTGGACGACTACTTCCCGGCCGCGCCGCTGCACAGCGCCTCCCTGGTGCTGCCGGCCCTGCTGTCGACCTCCGCCCAGCTGCCGGCCGTCTCCGGGGCCGAGTTCCTGCGCGCGGCCGTGCTCGCCTTCGAGACAGGCCCCCGGATCGGCCTCGCCCTGCACGGCCCGCAGATGCTCACCCGCGGCTGGCATTCCGGCTCGGTGTTCGGCACCCACGCCGCAGCCGCCGCCTCCGGCGCGCTGCGCGGCCTCGACCCGGCCGCCTTCGAGGACGCGCTCGGGCTGGCCGCCACCCAGTCCGCCGGACTGATGGCCGCCCAGTACGAGGCGATGTCCAAGCGGATGCACCACGGGCTGGCCGCCCGCAACGGCTTCTACGCCGCAGGGCTCGCGGCGGCGGGATACACCGGCATCAAGCGCGTCTTCGAGCGCCCCTACGGCGGCTTCCTGTCCACGTTCGGCGAGGGCCACGACCCCGACGCCACCCAGGTCACCCGCGGCCTGGGCGAGATCTGGCACACCAGCGGCATCGCGGTGAAGCAGCACGCGGCGATGGGCGGCCTCCATCCGGCCGTGGACGCCGTCCTCGCCCTGAGCAAGCAGCACGCGTTCGACACGCAGGACGTGACCGGCATCCGGATCGAGGTCCCCGAGGCGATCTACCACCACGGCTGGTGGCAGCCCGAACGGCCGCTGACCACGATCGGCGCGCAGATGAACATCGCCTACGCCGTGTCCGTGGCACTGCTCGACGGCCAGGTTGGCCCCGCCCAGTTCACCCCCGCCCGGATCGACGCCGACGACGTGTGGCAGCTGATCGACCGCACCACCGTCGCCCAGGTCGACACCGTGCAGGACCCCGCCTGGGCCCAGCCCGGCTACAACACCCGGGTCACCCTCCGCCTGCGCGACGGACAGGAGCTCACCCTGGCGCTCAACCAGCCGCACGGCGGCCCCGACGACCCGCTCCGCAACGACGAGATCCGCGCCAAGTTCCGCACCCTGACCGCCGACGTGATCGACACCCACCGGGCCGCACGCATCGAGGAGTTGACCCTCGCCATCGAGACGCTGCCGGACCTCACCGAGCTGGTCGCTCTGCTGGCGGCTCCCGCCGGCGGCGTCCTCGGCTGAGCGCCGCCGACCCGGCTCACGACCGAAGGGACTGACGAGATGTCACCACACGGCCACGGCACCCACAACAGCGCGGTTTCCGCCGGACGGCGACTGCGCGAACTGCTGGCGAGCGGCCGACTGGTCACCGCGCCCGGCGTCTACGACGGCCTGGGCGCGCACCTGGTCGCCCGCTGCGGCTTCCCCACCGCCTACCTGACCGGTGCCGGTGTCGCCGTGGCGGGCTACGGCCTGCCCGACATCGGGCTGCTGACGGCCACCGAGATGGTCGAGCGCGCCCGCATCGTCGCCGACGCTCTCGGCGAGGTGCCGCTGATCGCCGACGCGGACACAGGCTACGGCGAGGCCGTGCACGTGGTGCGGACCGTGCGCGCCTACGAGCGGGCCGGCGTCGCGGCAATCCAGTTGGAGGACCAGGCGTTCCCCAAGAAGTGCGGCCACCTGCCCGACAAGGAACTCGTCGACGCGCGCGCCTTCGAGGCCAAGCTCCACGCCGCGCTCGACGCCCGCACCGACCCGGACACCGTGATCGTTGCCCGCACCGACGCCCGCGGACCGCTCGGCATCGCCGAAGCGATCGACCGCGCGGGCCGCTACGCCGCCGCCGGGGCCGACGTCGTCTTCGTCGAGGCCCCGCAGACCCTGGAGGAGATCGAGAAGATCGCCGCCCAGGTCGACGCGCCGCTGCTGATCAACATGGTCCAAGGCGGCCTGACTCCCGACACCGCCCCCGACACCCTGGCCGCGCTCGGCTACCGCATCGCGATCCACCCCGGCGCGCTGCTCGGCCCGGCCGTGCTCGCCGGCTTCGACTCCCTCAAGCGGCTCGGCGGGACCCTGCCCGCAGGTCTCACCCCCGGCCCCCAGGGCCTGTTCGAGCTCGTCGGACTGCGCGAATGGGCCGCCGTCGGCGAGCGCTACCGCGAGCACAGCGACCGAAGCGACCGAAGCGACCGCAGTGTCCAAAGCGACCGCAGCGACCACGGCAAGGACGGCGCCTGATGGCCATGACCATGATCGAGAAGATCCTCGCGCGCAAGTCCGGTCAGGGGCGGGTGAGCGCCGGTGACACGGTGGTCTGCGACGTCGACATGACCGTCATGATCGACCTGCAGTTCGCCACCAGTTGGGTCCAGCCCCTGAGGATCAACGACCCGGCCAAGGTCGCCGTCGTCATGGACCACGCCGTCCCCGCTCCCTCCGTCAGCGACGCCGCGGGCGGTACCAGGGCCCGCGCGTTCGCCCGCGACTTCGCCGTCGAGAAGTTCTACGACGTGGGCCGGCACGGCATCTGCCACCAGGTCATCGCCGAGAACGGCCTTGCCCGGCCCGGCGAGATCCTCGCCTGCACCGACTCCCACACCTGCGCCGCCGGCGCCTACAACACCGCCGCCCGCGGGCTCGGCCCAGCCGAGGTGTACTCGATCCTGTGCACCGGGAAGACCTGGTTCCAGGTCGCGCCGACCATCCGCTACGAGTTCACCGGCACCAAGCCCGACGCGGTCTCGGGCAAGGACGTCTTCCTGCACATCGCCGGAACCTTCGGCGACGCCACCAACCACAACCTCGAATTCGGCGGCCCTGGCCTGGCCTCCCTACCGATGAACGACCGGCGCACCATCGCCACCCAGGGTGCGGAGATCTCCGCCGACTTCTCCACGTTCCCCATCGACGACCTGGCCGCCGCATTCCTCTCCGCCCACGGCGCTCACCCCGACAGCTACCAGGCCGCGGAGGCGGACCCGGACGCCGTCTACGCCGCGGTGCGCGGCATCGACATGTCCGCGCTGGAGCCCTACGTCGCCCGCCCCGGCACCGTCAGCCACAACGCCGTGCCGGTCTCCGCGATCGAACAGCGGCCGGTGCAGCAGTGCTTCATCGGCTCCTGCGCCAACGGGCAGTTGGAGGACATCGCCGTCGCCGCCGCCGTCGTGCGGGGCCGCACGGTCGCCCCCGGCGTGCGGCTGCTGGTCACGCCCGCCTCCCAGCAGGTGTACCGGGACGCGATGCGCGCCGGGTACCTCCAGGACCTCGCCGACGCCGGCGCGGTGGTCACCAACTCCACCTGCGGCGCCTGCTTCGGCTACCACATGGGCCTGCTCGGGCCGGGAGAGGTCTGCCTGACCTCCTCCACCCGCAACTTCACCGGCCGGATGGGCAGCCCCGACGCGGAGATCTACATGGCCTCCCCGGCCACCGTCGCCGCCTCCGCGCTGACCGGCCGCGTCACCGACCCGCGCACCATCGACACCCGCACCATCGACCGGCTAGGAGCCCAGAACTGATGGACACTCAGATCACCGGCCGCGTATGGGTGGTGGGCGACTCCGTCACCACCGACGCCATGTACCCCGCCTTCGCCATGCGGCTGCCCGTCCCCGAGGCCGCGCGGCACGTCTTCTACGAGCTGCGCCCCGGCTGGACCGACCAGGTCCGCCCCGGCGACATCGTCATCGCCGGCCGCAACTTCGGCCTCGGCTCCTCCCGGCCGGTCGCCGCGCTCTTCCGCGAGCTCGGCGTCGCCGCGCTGGTCGCCGAGGAGTTCAACTCCCTGTTCCTGCGCAACGCCGTCAACCACGGCCTGCCCGCGCTGACCGTCCCCGGCGTCACCGCCGCCTTCGCCGACGGCGACACCGCCCACCTCGACTTCGCCCACGGGTGGATCGAGAACCCCGCCACCGGCACCCGCCTGCAAGGCGGCGCGCTGCCCGCGCTGGTCCTCGACATCCTCGCCGCGGGCGGCATCCTGCCCAAACTCGCCCGTGAGGGCTACGTGCCCCTTCCGGCCGCGCCGTAGCCCACAGGAGGTCTCCTCGTGCTCGACCGACTCGCGCCCGGCGTCGTCCGGATCCCCACCACCGGCCGCGACAACGCCTTCCTTGTCGACGGCGACGACGGCTTCACCCTCGTCGACGTCGGCTGGGCGGACGCGGCCGTCCCCATCCTCGGCGCCCTCGCCGAACTGGGCCGCAAACCCTCCGACATCAAGCGCGTGGTGCTGACCCACGCCCACCCCGACCACGTCCAGGGCGTCGCGAGACTGCGCGACGCCACCGGCGCCCGGATTCTCGTCCACCACGCGGAGCAGACATGGCTGGAGGGCGGCCGCGTCCCCGCCTCCGGTCGGTCGGGGGTGCTCGGCCGCGCGCTGGACAAGCTGCCCAAACTGCACTGGCAGCCACTGACCGCCGACGCGACCCTCACCGATGGCGACCTGGTCCCCGGCAGCGGCGGCCTGCGGGCGCTGCACACCCCCGGACACTCACCCGGGCACCTGGTCTTCCTCCACGAACCCAGCGGCACCGCCCTGGTCGGCGACGCCGTCTTCAACCGCTCCGGCCTCGCCCTCGGCCCGGCCGCCCTGGCCGCCGACCCCCAGCTGCGCGCCGGCAGCCTGGCCAGGATTCCGGGCGACGTCCGCGCCGTCGGCTTCGCCCACGGCGCACCCCTGAACGGCGACGGCGTCCAGGCCTTCCACGCGTTCATCGCCCAACTGGTCTGACACCCGCGAGAGTCGGGCCCCGCGCGCCTGGACCGGACCGATCACTCGCCCGTCCGACGCGGGTCAGGAGTCCTCTTCGCCCGCGATGGTGCCCAGTTCGGCCAGGGCGTCCTCGGGGAGCTCAAGCGCCGCGCCGGTGATGTTCTCGCGCAGATGGTCGGCGGAGGAGGTGCCGGGGATGAGGAGCAGGTTCGGGGAGCGCTGGAGCAGCCAGGCCAGGGCCACGGACAGCGGCGTGGACTCCAGCCGCTTGGCGACGTTGTGGAGGGTGTCCGACTGCAGCGGTGAGAAGCCGCCGAGGGGGAAGTAGGGGACGTAGGCGATGCCCTGACGCGCCGTCGCGTCGACCAGGTCGTCGTCGTGGCGGTTGGCGATGTTGTAGAAGTTCTGGACGCACGCCACGGGGGCGATGGCCTGGGCCTCGGTGAGTTGCTCGGCGTTGACGGTGCTCAGGCCGAGATGCCGGATCAGACCCTGCTGGCGTAGTTCGGCCAGAGCGCCGAACGCTTCGGCGATCGAGCCGGGTTCGGGCGCGCTGAGGCCGCCGACCCGGAGGTTGACCACGTCGAGCGCGTCCAGGCCGAGGCGGTTCAGGTTGTCGTGGACCTGCTGGACGAGCTCCGGGGGAGTGAGGGCGGGGGGCCAGCCGCCCTGCGCGTCACGGCGGGCGCCGACCTTGGTGACGATGTGCAGGTCTTCGGGGTAGGGGGAGAGCGCTTCGCGGATGATCTCGTTGGTGACGTGCGGGCCGTAGTAGTCGGAGGTGTCGATGTGCGTGATGCCCGCGTCGACGGCGGCGCGCAGGACATTGATCGCGGCGCCGCGGTCCTTGGACGGCCCGAAGACGCCGGGTCCGGCGAGCTGCATGGCGCCGTAGCCGAAACGGGTCAGGGTGAGGTCGCCGACGCGGTAGGTGCCGCCGGGCAGTGGGAAGTCCGCCATGAGGGGGCCTTTCGGTTCAGGGGGACCGCTTCTGGGTTCGCAGCACGGTAGCGTTCGCCCGGCTCGGGGCCGGGCTCGCGCGTCTCCATGATGGGCGGCGAGCTGCCCGCCCCGCCCGTCGAAGCGCCCGCCTCGCCTCAGCGGCCGGCGGCCGCCGTCGCGGCGGCCACCCCTCAGACCCGCTCTGGCCGCCAGCCGTGTTCGAGCAGGTCGAAGGCCCGTGTGATGGCCGGGCGGATGTCCTCGTGGCCGCGGGCGGCGCGGGCGGCGCGGGCGGCGCGGGGCGCTTCGAGGGCGAAGTGGGCCAGCGCGGCGCAGGCGGGGTCGTCCTCGGGGAGGCCGCTCTCCTGGGCGATGGTCCGGGCGAGGGCTGCGGCATGCCGGAGCCACATGCCCTGGGCGTAGTCGCGAAGCGCGGGGGTGGCGTCGACCAGGTCGCAGAAAGCGGCGAAACGGCCGTCGCCGTCGCCGTCGCCGTCGGTTGCGGCCACGCGGTGGCGGAGTGCGTGGTCACGCAGCGCCGCAGGGATCGACTGACCGTCAGGGCGTTCGCGTACGGCGGCCAGCAGCAGGCTCTCCTGCTCGGCGTCCTCGTCGAAGACGAGGGCTTCCTTGACGGGGAAGTGCTTGAACAGGGTGGTGGTGGACACGTCCGCGGCGTCCGCGATCTCGCGGATGCCGACGTCCTGGTAGCCCCGCTCCAGGAACAGGCGCAGTGCCGCGTCGGCGATGGCCTGCCGGGTGGCGGCCTTCTTGCGCTCACGGCGGCCGATGGGGGCGATCCCGCTGCGGGTCTCGGTCATGAGGACCAGCCTAGCGCCTTTGGTTGAGCGACTCCAAAAGTGTAACCGTTGCACTTATTGAGTTGGTGTGCTCTTCTGAAGTGGTCGCTGCGCGGTACTGCCCGGCGCCCGACCCGAGACGAATGGAGCGTCACCATGCATGCCACAAAGGCCCCCCGCATCGCGATCGTCGGCGCCGGCCCCGGCGGGCTGACCTGCGCCCGTATCCTCCAGCGCCATGGCATCGCCGTCACCGTCTACGACCACGAGACCGGCCCTGACGCGCGTAACCAGGGCGGCACCCTCGACCTGCATGAGGACAACGGCCAGATCGCGCTGCGCGAAGCGGGACTCCTGGAGGAGTTCTTCCGCCTGTCCCGCCCCGAGGGCCAGGAGATGCGCCAGTTGGATCCGGCGGGGACGGTCCTCTTCCACCACACCCCTGACGAGGGCGAACGCTTCAAGCCGGAGATCGACCGCGGTCTCCTCCGCGACCTCCTGCTGAACTCGCTCCAGCCCGGCACCGTGCGCTGGGGCCACACACTCAAGGCCGTCGACGGCCCGGCCGAGGGCCCCCGGCAGCTGCACTTCGCCGACGGCGCCACCGTCGAAGCCGACCTGGTGATCGGCGCCGACGGCGCCTGGTCCAAGGTCCGCCGCGCCGTCTCCGGGGCAACCCCTCAGTACAGTGGCGTCAGCTTCCTCGAAGCGTGGTTCCACGACGTCGAGAACCGGCATCCCGACGTCGCCGAACTCGTCGGCCGGGGGAGCGCGGCAGCCGCCGACGGCGAGCGCGGGCTGTTCGCCCAACGCAACAGCGGCGACCATGTGCGCGTCTACCTCATCCGGCGCGTCCCCGCCGACTGGATCACCGCCGCCGGCCTGAGCATCCGGGACACCGACGCGATCCGGGAGCTGCTCCTTGCGCAGTACCGCGACTGGTCGCCCGCGCTGCGCCGCCTGATCAGCGACAACGACGGCGAATACGTGGACCGCCCCATCCACGCCCTGCCGGTCCCGCACACCTGGCCGCACGACCCCACCGTCACCTTGCTCGGCGACGCCGCCCACCTGATGCCACCGCTCGGCGTCGGCGTCAACCTCGCCATGCTCGACGCCTGCGAACTCGCCCTGGCCCTCGCCCACCAACCCACCGTCGACGACGCCCTCCGCGCCTACGAGACGACCATGCTTCCCCGCGCCCACGAGACGCAGCGGCTGCTCGACCACGGCGCGGAAGAGCTCCTGTCCGCCGAACTTCCCGACTTCGCCACCGACAGCGGTCGCTGAACACCCGGGCGGGCGGGGCCGGTCGGCGAACGTCAGCCGCGGCACCCGCCGGCACTCCGTCGGT
Source organism: Streptacidiphilus fuscans (assembly GCF_015690355.1). Lineage (GTDB taxonomy): Bacteria > Actinomycetota > Actinomycetes > Streptomycetales > Streptomycetaceae > Streptacidiphilus > Streptacidiphilus fuscans. Next base: position 100,097 of record NZ_JADPRT010000001.1, read on the forward strand.
GCCCGGCCACCGCATGCCGTCCTGCCGTGACCGCCCAGACCAGGCACAGCAGGAGGGCCAAGGCGGCGCCCAACGCACACACCCCCTCCCATCCGGCCTGGGAGCAGACCACCCCGGCCAGCGCCGAACCGGCCGCGCCGCCGACGAAGTAGCACGTCATGTACGCCGAGGTGATGCGTCCGCGTGCCTCCGGACGCAGGGCGTAGATCAGCGACTGGTTGGTGATGTGCACGCCCTGGTGCGCGAGGTCGAGCAGCACGATCCCGGTGACCAGCGCGGCCAGGTGGTGCGCCCCCAGGGCCAGCGCCCACCAGGAGCCGAGCAGGAGCAGCGCGCCGGCCGCCGTGGTCACTGTGGTGCGGCCGCGGTCGGCCAGCCGTCCGGCTGCCTGGGCGGCGATCGCACCCGCGGCGCCGGCCAGTCCCAGCAGGCCGATCTCGCCGTCCGACCAGCCGTAACCGGGGCCGGACAGCAGGAACGCCAGGGCTGTCCACAGCGCGCTGAAGCAGGCGAACGCCAGCATGCCGAGCACCGATCGGACCCGTAGCACCGGTTCCTCGGCCAGCAACCTGGCGGTGGAGCGGAGCAGTTGTCCGTATCGCAGGCCGGCGGTTCCCCGGTACCGCGGCAGCATCCGGTGCAGCGCCGCGGTCAGGGCGAGCATCGCCGCCGCGGCGACCCAGTACACCGTGCGCCAACCGCCGACCGAGGCGAGCGCCCCGGACGCGGTGCGGGCCAGCAGCATGCCCAGCACCAGACCGCTCATCACCGTCCCGACGGTTCGGCCGCGTTGGCGGGGCGCGGCCAGGTCCGCGGCGAACGGCACCAGGATCTGTGCCGTCACCGACAGCAGACCGGTCAGCGCCGTGCCGGCCAGCAGGATCCCGGAGTTCGGCGCACTCGCCGTCAGGGCGAGCGAGAACGCGGTGGCCAGGGTCATTCCGCACACCAGCCGACGCCGTTCCAGCAGGTCGCCCAGGGGCAGCAGGAGGACCAGCCCGGCGACGTACCCGACCTGAGCGGCCGTCACCACGAGCGAGGCGGAGGTGGACGACAGGTGCAGGTCGCGGGCGATGGTCTCCAGCAGCGGCTGGGCGTAGTAGTTGGCGGCCACGCACAGCCCGACGGCCACGGACATCAACCGGACCGTGCGGGGTCCCGGACCGCTCGCGTTGTCGGCCTCCGCACTCTTGGCGGCGGTTCCCGCGGGGGACGGTGGGCGCTGGGTCGCGGAGGACTCCACGAGGCTCTCCCTTCCAGGAGCGCTCGCCCGCAGGCCGCGGTTCAGCCCTCGGCCGAGCAGGTCGGTTCCGGCCCGTTCATGCTGTCCTGCGCCCTTGGATGAGTCCAACAGATGGTTGTCATGCCAGCGATCTCGAAACAAGATGTATGGATGGAACTCCGCCAGCTCGCCTATGCCGTCGCCGTCGCGGACACCGGCAGCTTCACCCGTGCCGCCCAGCGGTGCTTCGTGGTCCAGTCCGCCCTGAGCCACCAGATCGCCCGCCTGGAGGAGGAGTTGGGTACCCGCCTGTTCGAGCGCAACAGCCGGCGGGTCCAGGTCACCGCGGCCGGTGAGGTGTTCCTCGGACCGGCCAGGGAAGCCCTGGCCGCCGCGGAACGGGCCCGCAGCGAAGTGGTCGCCCACGGGGGCGAGGTGCGGGGCACGCTGCACATCGGCACCATCACCCCGCTCGCAGCGCTGGACCTGCCCGATCTGCTCGCCACCTACCAGGAGCGGCATCCGGCGGTACGCGTCACCCTGCGCACCCGGATCGTGAGCGACCTGCTGCAGCAGGTACGCGACCACACCTGCGACCTCGCGTTCGTCGACGCCGATCCGCAAGATCCCCCGCGCGGACTGGTCGCGCGGGTCCTCGCGCACGAGGACATGGTCGCGATCGTCCCGCACGGTCATCGGCTGGCGGGAGCCGCCGAGGCCACCCTGGCCGGGCTGGCGGAGGAGGGCATGGTCGACATGCCGCCTGGTTCCGGCATCCGTCAGCACAATGACGAAGCGTTCGCGGCGGCCGGCGTCACCCGGACCGTCGCCTTCGAGGCCGACGCCATGGTGCTGCTCGAACAGCTCGTGGCGCGCGGCCTCGGCCCGGCGCTTGTTTCAGCCGCCGCGGCCGACCGCATGCCCACCGTGCGCAGCGTGCCGCTGACCGGTGTGCCGCCCCGCGTGATCCAGGCGCTGTGGAACGCTTCCGGAGCCTCACCCGCCGCCCGCGCCTTCGTTGAGCTCCTGCGCGAGCGGACGCCCGACGCCCCACCGGCGGCCCAGGGGTGAAGCAGGTCGGTCAGCGGGGCGGGCCCACGATGATGTTGCCGTACTTGTCGGCGAGCGCGGGATCGGGCAGCACCTGGAAGCCGGGCGGGCGCGGCGTGGACTTGTCGCGGCCCGTCTCCCGGAACATCCCCTCGATGCCGGCCGGGGTGTTGATCATCAGCAGGTCGGCCTTCTTGGAGGTGATCCGGTAGCCGTGCGGGACCCGCTTCGGCAGGAACACCACGCCGCCCTCGGCGAGTTCGTACTCCTGGTCGTCGCACCACACCAGGGCGGTGCCCTTGAGCAGCAGGAAGACCTCGTCCTCGCGGGTGTGCGTGTGATAGGGCGGGGCCTCGCCCTCGGCGACGTCGAAGCGCCCCATCATGAGTTGGCCGTCGGTGGCCTTGCCGTCGAGCAGCATCGCCAGCGTGCCGCCGTCGAGCCATTCGAGCTGCTGCTGCTGTTCGGGTTGGGCGAGGTAGACCATGCTCATGGAAGGCTCCGATCAGGTGCGGGGACGCTCGTGCAGACGGACGCGTTCGCCGTCCATCACATCTCAATCCTGATCGGGACGCACCCGGTTCGCCCCGAATCGCAACCAGTTGCGTGAGGTGACGGGGAGAGAGCGCAAAAGACTGCATTTCTGGTCACGGCCACCCGCCGGCTCACGCCCCGGCCCGTCCTGGGCCGGGGCGTCAGGTGGAACCGGACGGTCAGAAGCCGCTGTCGCCGGCGCCGCGGTTGACGGTGTAGTTGCCCGGGTTGTTGAGCCCGCCCGAGGCGGCGCCGCTGACGGTGACGTAGTCGGCGGTCATGCTGCCGGTGACGTCGGAGATGTCGATCCCGTACGTCCCGGCGCCGTTGATGGCGAGGTGGTCCAGGGTGAGATTGCTGATCTGCTTGGCGTAACTGAGCAGGACACCCTGGTAACTGGCGTTGGTGATGGTGTTGTCGGTGACGTTCACGGGTTGGGTGATGTCGTCCTGGTTCGCGTAGATCCAGAGTGCGCCCAGGGACGAGCCCCAGTTGGAGTTGTACGAGCCCGCGCGGACCAGCGCGTTGCCGCTGACCGTGGTCGGGCCGCTGAAGCCCGCGCCGAAGGCGGTGCTGACGGTGATGCCGGAACCGAAGGCGACCGTGTCCGAGACGAGGTTGTTCGCGACCGTGTTGTCCGCGCCGCCGTAGACCCCGATGCTGTTGGCCTGGATCGGGCTGCTGACGGTGTTGTTCGTCAGCGAGCACCCGGTCACGTCGCCGTTCTCGGTGTCGAGTGCCAGCTCGTCGTCGCCGGTGTTGCGGACGACCGTCTGGTCGACCCGGGAGTTGCTGCTGCCGCCGTTGAGGTGGACGCCGTCGGCGAAGGTGTCGCGCACGCGGTCGCCGACCACGTAGAGGCCGTTGGCGGAGTCGGTCCAGATGCCGACCTTGGTGTGCTCGATCCACACGTCGTAGATCAGCGACCCGGGGCCGAAGGTGCCCTCGATGCCGGCCGCGCCGGAGTTGTTGTTGCGGAAGGTCTGGTCGCCGTCGACGGTCAGGTCGCTGACCCGGTTGGTGCCTCCCGTGGCGAAGAGTCCGCCGGAGCCGTTCGGGGCGGTGGACTCGATGGTCGTGTACCACTCGCCCGCGCCGCGGATCGAGACGTTGGCGAAGCTGATCTGCCCGGAGATCAGGTAGGTCCCGGCGGGGAACCAGAGGCCCGTGCCGGTCCCGGACAGGGAGGAGAGGGCGCTGTTGATCGCGCTGGTGTCGTCCGCGCCGGAGTTGGGCGTGACGCCGTAGTTGGTGACCGGCACGTAGCCGGTCGCGGGCATGGTGGCGGCGGGGTCGACCTGCTCGGTGTCGACCACGTCGATCGTGTAGGAGGAGGCCGTGTCGGCGGCGTCCTTCTGCAGCTTGAGGACGGTGCCGGCGGGCCAGTTGCCGATCAGGGCACGGGTCTCGTCGTAGAAGTGGTGGGCCGGGCCGTTGCTGGGAGTGTGGGTGTCGGTGTAGCCGCCGCCGTAGAGCCAGGAGTACTGCGTGGTCAGGCTCAGGTCCTGGACCTTGGTGCCGTTGGCGTAGAGCGCGAGGGGCGCGGTCGCCGTCGAGCCGTCGGAGTTGTCCGGGATCGAGTAGCGCAGCACGATCGCGTTGGCCGGCTGGGTGAGCGTGAACTGGACGTACTGGCCGGTCGACGTCAGCTGCACCGCCTGACGCCCTGTCGCCTCGGCCTGCAGGCTCGGGTAGGTCGTGCTGTAGGGCAGCACGGTGCCGTCGGTCTGGGCCGTCGCGGCCTGGTACTCGGTGTACGGGAGGGTCGCGCCCTGCGCTGCCAGCGGATTCCCGCCGGTGACGGCGACGCTGTTGACCGCCACGTTGCCGCTGTCGCCGCTGTCGGTTTGGTAGGCGATCAGGTTGAGGCCGGAGCGCAGCGCCACGGTCTGCGAGGAGGTCAGCCAGCCGGATCCGGCGGGCAGGCTGAGCTGTCCGTTCTTGACGCCGTTCAGGTAGAGCGAGATGGTCTGCGCCGAACCGGAGGTGTTGGCGTACGAGAGCGTCACGGGGTAGTTGCCCGCGCTCGGCACGTCGGCGGTGAAGTCGACGACGGCGCCGGTGCCGGTGAAGCCGGTCAGGTAGCCGCTGCCGGTGTAGCCGGACAGGGAGGTGGCCAGTGCCGGGCCGCCGGTCCAGAACGCGCTGGCCGCCTGGTAGACCTGCGCCGAGCCGCCACCGCCGGTGGAGGTGGGGGTCGGCGTGGGTGTCGGTGTGGGCGTGGGCGTCGGGCTCGGCGACGAGGCGCTGCCGACGGTGATGTTGTCGAGGTTGACGTTGCCGCTGTCGGTGGTGTCGAACTTGTAGCCGATGGTGTTGCTGCCCGCGGTGAGGGTGAGCGAGTCCGTGACCGTGGTCCAGGTGTTCCAGTCGGCCGTCACGGGCAGTTGGTCCTGCTGGATCTTGGTGCCGTTGACGTAGACGGAGAGCGTCATGGTCGAGCCGGTGCCGTTGGAGTAGCGCACGGACACCGGAGTCGCCCCGGGCGCCGAGGTGTTGACGGTGAAGACGGTGTCGGCGGTGCCCTTGTTGGCGTCGGTGTAGCCCTCGACGAAGCCGGTGCCGGTGTAGCCGGTGTGGTCGGTGCCGACGACCGCGCCGCCGGACAGGGCGGCGCTCTCGGCCTCGTACTGGCCCGGCGGGGGTGCCGGGACGGACGCCACGGTGATGTTGTCGAGGTTGACGTTGCCGCTGTCGGTGGTGTCGAACTTGTAGCCGACGGTGTCGCTGCCCGCCGTCAGGTTCACCGGGGTCGTAACGGTGCCCCAGGTGTTCCAGTCGGCGGTGGCGGGCAGTGAGATCTGGCCGGTCTTGGTGCCGTTGACGTAGACCGAGAGGGTCATCGTCGCCGTGGTGCCGTTCGCGTAGCGCAGCGTGGAGGTGTACGCGCCCGCTGCTGCGGCGTTGACGGTGAAGACGGTGTCGGCGGTGCCCTTGTTCGTGTCGGTGTAGCCCTCGACGAAGCCGGTGCCGGTGTAGCCGGTGTGGTCGGTGCCGACGACCGCGCCGCCGGACAGGGCGGCGTTCTCGGCCTCGTAGACCGTTCCGTCGGCGTGCGCGGCGGGGGCCGTGCCCAGACCGACCGCGAGAGTGAACAGCAGGGAGAGCAGGGCGAGCACGGCCACAGGAAGAACGCGGCCGTGCCGGAGCCCCGAGGATGAGGCGGGCATGTCACTCCAAGGATGGGTGGAGCCGGGGACGACGGCACGGTAGCCCCGTCGACCTTTCCGCACAATGAATCGCGCGATGGCCGCAAAATCCCGGGTAATTGACGTCAGGTCAGCCGACAGCGCTTGCAAACGATTGCCACCTGCGGCGATGCCCCGAAAGGGCGATCAGGGGTCCGTGTACGTCCTGAAAACCCCAGGCGGAATTCGTCCACTCCTTGCTGCGGTTTACGAACTCTCCCCGCGCCAAGGGCCGGTCGACCCGCGGACCACCAACTCCGGCTCGTGGAGCAGCTCCTTGGGAGTGGGTGCGCCGCCCTCGATCTGGTTGACCAGGAGTTGGACCGCGGCGCGGGCCATCGCCTCGATGGGCTGACGCAGCGTCGTCAGCGGCGGGTCGGTGTAGTTCATGAACGCCGAGTCGTCGAAGCCGACGGCGGAGAAGTCGCGCGGCACCTCGAGACCGGCCCGACGGGCGGCCCGGATCGCGCCGAGGGCCAGGATGTCGCTGCCGCAGATGAGCCCGGTGGCTCCGGCCCGGATCAGCTCGCCCGCGGTGGCCTGGCCGCCGGCGAAGGAGAAGAGCGCGTGGCCGACCAGGTCGGAGAGGTCGAGCCCCGCGCGGGCGGCCAGTTCGCCGAACGCGCGGGCCTTGCGCTCGGACGGCGTGTGGTCCGCCGCGCCGACCAGCAGGCCGATGCGCCGGTGGCCCAGCGCGTGCAGGTGGGTGAAGGCCTGTTCGACGGCGGCGCCGTCGTCGGTGGAGACGTGCGGGAAGCCGGTCCAGTCGACGGCGGCGTTGAGCAGCACCACCGGAACGCCGCGGTCCAGCAGGTTGCTGTGTTCCTCATAGCTGAGGCCGCCGCAGAAGACGACGCCGGAGACCTGCTGGTCCAGCAGCATGGTGACGTACTCGGCCTCGGTCAGTCCGCCGGCCGAGCGGGTGCACAGCACCGGGGTGAAGCCGAGCTGGACCAGCGCCCCGCCCACCATCTCGGCCAGCGCCGGGAAGATCGGGTTCTGGAGTTCCGGGAGGACCAGGCCGACCAGCCGGGCGCGTACGCCTCGCAGTTGGGTCGGGCGCTCGTAGCCGAGCACGTCCAGCGCGGTGAGCACGGCCTGGCGGGTGGCGTCGGAGACGCCGGGCTTGCCGTTGAGCACCCGGCTGACCGTCGCTTCGCTGACGCCGACCTTCTTGGCCACTTCCGCGAGTCTGCGAGTCATGCGGGCACTATGTCATACCCACCGTCAGATTTCTGCAGTGGTTTGCGCTGACCCAACATCAGCTTGCGGGCAGGGGTTCGGTTTTTGCGCATATAAGTTTCGGTATTGCACGCCGCCGTGGTCGCCCGTAGCTTGTGCTGCACACCGGGCCGAGACCGCCGCCCCGTACCGTGGGGTGCGGCCCTGACCTGCCCACTTCCTGCACGGCACCGCCCTCGGGCGATCTCCTGCGCATCCTATCCTCACCTTCAGGGACCGAAGATGACCGGTATCAGAGCAGCCAGCAGAGTCCGCACCGCCGCAGCCGTCGCCCTGGCGACCGGTCTCGCCCTGACCGCCTCCGCCTGCGCCAGTTCCGGCTCGGGCTCCGGCTCGGGCACGGGCTCCGCGAATGGCAAGGTCACCATCACCGTCGGCTGCGAGCCGCCCACCACCCAGGCCCAGCCCCGCGCCAACTGGCTCGCCGACGTCGCCACGTTCGAGAAGGCCAACCCGAACATCACCGTCAACGGGGACGACGCCAACCCCTGCGACGACCCGGCCACCTTCAACGCCAAACTGGCCAGCGACAAGATGGACGACGTCTTCTACACCTACTTCACCGACGGCGCCAACGTGGTGGCCTCCGGTCAGGCCGCCGACATCCAGCAGTACGCGAGCCAGATCCACGGCCTGTCCGACATCCAGCCCGCGCTGACCGACATCTACCGCCAGGGCGGCAGCACCTCGGGCGACCTCTACGGCATCCCCAAGGGCAACTACAGCCTCGGCCTGGTCTACAACAAGACCCTGTTCCAGAAGGCCGGGCTCGACCCCAACAAGCCGCCGACCACCTGGGACCAGGTCGAGGCCGACGCCGTCGCCATCAGCAAGCTCGGCAACGGCACCGTCGGCTACGCCGACTACAGCGCCGGCAACACCGGCGGTTGGCACTTCACCGCCGAGCTCTACTCCCGCGGCGGCACCATGGTCACCCCGGACGGCAAGTCGGCGAACTTCGACAACGCCGACGGCCTCGCGGTGCTCCAGTTCCTGCACAAGCTGCGGTTCACCGACAACGTGATGGGCACCAAGCAGGGCCTCCAGTACAACGACCTGCTGCAGATGATGGCCACCGGCAAGCTCGGCATGTACGTGGGCGACCCGGTCACGTTGACCACCATCCACGACCAGTACAACGTGCCCTACGACCAGATGGCCGTCGGCCCGATGCCCGGTCAGCAGGCCACCCTGGTCGGCGGCGACGGCTACATGTTCAACAAGAAGGACACCCCGGCCCAGATCGAGGCCGGCATCAAGTGGATCAACTACGAGTTCCTCACCTCGGGAGTGGGACAGAACTTCAACTACCCGCGCCGCGCCGAGCAGAAGGAGCCGGTCGGCCTGCCGGAGCCGGACCTGTGGACCGGGGCGACCGCCGCCGCCGACGCCGCGGCCATGGCCAAGTACGCCAACATCCCCACCCAGAACTTCGCCACCTACGTCGCCGCGCTGCCGAGCATGAAGCTGATCGTCGAGCCGCCGCAGGCCCAGGCCATCTACGCCCAGGGCGACAAGGCGATGGACGCGGTGCTCACCAACCCGAACGCCAACCTGCAGCAGCTGCTCGACACCTTCCGGGACGGCACCAACAGCGTTCTGGCCAACGCCCAGCAGTAGCACCGTCACCCGTCACCCGATGACGGCCACGGCGACGACGAGACGAGAGCCCCACCCATGGCGACGATCAACCTGACCCGCGCGGTCGCCCGCGACCTGCGGGCGGCCGAGCACTCCCGGCGCGGCTCCCTGGGCCGCAGGCTGCGGCGCAACGCGACCGCGTACCTGTTCCTGGCAGGCGCGATCCTGTGCTTCGCGGTCTTCTCCTGGTGGCCCATGATCCGCGAAGTGGTCATGAGCTTCCAGTACACCAACTTCGCGGGCGACACCAAGTGGGTGGGGCTGCACAACTACCAACGGGTGCTGGCCGACCCGGACTTCTGGAGCGCCTGGCGCACCACCGGGCTGTTCACCCTGTTCGCCCTCGTCGTCGGCTACGCCGTGCCGTTCGCCCTGGCGGTCGTGCTCAACGAACTGCGGCACGCCCGCTCGTACTTCCGGCTGCTGGTCTACCTCCCCGTGATGATGCCGCCGGTCGCCGCCGCGTTCCTGTGGAAGTGGTTCTACACCCCGGACGACTCGGGCCTCTTCAACGCCGTGCTGCACGCGGTCGGACTGCCGAGCGTCCAGTGGCTCCAGTCCTCGCACGCCCTGGCCGTGCTCTGCCTGGTGCTCTTCTCCACCTGGATCAACATGGGCGGCACGGTCCTGGTCTACCTCGCCGCCCTGCAGGGGATCCCCGGCGAGCTCTACGAGGCCGCCGAACTGGACGGGGCCGGACTGCTGCGCCGCGTCTGGCACGTGACGGTGCCGCAGACCCGGCTGATCCTGTCGATGATGCTGCTGCTCCAGATCGTCGGGACGATGCAGGTCTTCCTGGAGCCGTACGTGATCACCGGCTCCGCCAACGACACCACCTCGGTGGTCTACCTGATCTACCAGTACGCCTTCAACTACAACAACTACGGCAGCGCCGCCGCGCTCGGCGTGCTCCTGCTGCTCGTCCTGATCGCCTTCGCGGGCGGCTACCTGTGGCTCAGCCGCCGCGCCGAGGAGGAGTAGGCCCGATGTCCGCCTTCGACACGCCGACCCGCACCCTGGTCTCGCAGGCCCAACTCGCGCGCCCGCTCGGCCGCACCGTCTACTGGACCGTCTTCTGGGCCCTGGTCGCGCTCTTCGCGCTGGCCTTCCTCTTCCCGATGTACTGGATGGTCAGCGGCGGCCTGAAGTCCCCCCAGCAGATCATCCAGACACCGCCGTCCCTGCTGCCCGCTTCACCGGCCGTGAGCAACTACGCCGCCGCCTGGCGGGACCTGGACCTCGGCCGGCTCATCCTCAACACCACCGTCTACGCCTTCGGCGCGCTCGCCTTCCAGCTGGTCTTCGACGTGGCCGCCGCCTACGCGCTGTCCAAGCTGCGGCCGGTCTTCGGCAACGTCGTGCTCTTCGCGATGCTCGCCACGCTGATGATCCCGACCACGGTCATCGTGCTGCCCGCCTACCTGACCGCCAACAACATCCCCTTCCTGCACTGGAGCCTGCTCAACACCCCCTGGGCGATCTGGCTGCCGTCGGTGGCCAACGCCTTCAACATCTTCCTGCTCAAGCGGTTCTTCGACTCGATCCCGACCGAGTTGCTGGCCGCCGCCGCGATCGACGGCGCGGGACCGCTGCGGACGCTCTGGTCCGTGGTGCTGCCGATGTCCCGGCCGATCCTGGGCGTCGTCTCCATCTTCTCCGTGGTCGCGGTCTGGAAGGACTTCCTCTGGCCGCTGCTGGTGCTCACCGACACGTCGGCACAGACCGTCAACGTCGGCATCAACCAACTGCACGTCGGGGTCCCGGAGAACGTCTTCGTGGCGGCGCTCGCCATCGCCAGCGTCCCGACGATCGTGTTCTTCCTCTTCTTCCAGCGCAACATCATGGCCGGGCTCACCGCCGGCTCGATGAAGGGCTGACCGTCCGCGGCCCTTTCGCCGTCCTCGCCTCGCCGACCTCCGGAGCCTCATCCATGACCTCCCGCAGCGCCGCGCGTCCGCGGCGCAGAACCAGCCTGCCCGCGCTCGCCGCACTCCTGCTCGCCGCCCCGCTGGCTGTCCTCCCCGCGACCGGCGCGCACGCCGCCGCGGCTGCCACCGCAGCTCCCGCCGCGGACGCCCAGCGGGCGGGCGCCGACGTGCCGTTCACCGAGGAGAACGCCGCGACCAGCCCGCTCGCCCGCACCAACGGCACGGTCCTGGGCCCTGACTACCGCTACGGCACCCTGGCCTCGGAGGCCACCGGCCGAACCGCCGTCCAACTCGTCGGTCAGGGCCGCTACGTCAGCTTCACGCTGACCCGTCCCGCCAACGCCGTGGACTTCCACTACGCCCTGCCCGACTCACTGCACGGCGGTGGCATCGACGCACCCCTGGAGCTGTACGTCGACGGTAAGGCAACCACAGCCCTGCCGCTCACCTCCCAGTTCAGCTGGCTCTACGGCACCTACCCCTTCAGCAACAACCCCAGCGTCGGGCAGCCCGACGGCCAGGTCCCGCACGACTTCTACAACGACGTCCGCTACCACTTCGACCGCACCCTGCCCGCGGGCACCGTCGTCCGACTCCAGGTGGACCCCGGTGACAACGCGCCCTGGTACGTCGTCAACACCGCCGACTTCGAGGAGGTCGCCCCGCCGGCCGCCCGACCCGCCGGGTACCTGGACGCGACCGCCGCGCCCTACGGCGTCGACAACACCGGCGCCACCGACACCACCACCGCGCTGCAGAACGCCATCGACGCCGCCTCCGCCTCCGGCCGGGGCCTCTACCTGCCCCCCGGCACCTACACGCTCAGCCGGCCGCTGAACGTCGACAACGTCGCCATCGCCGGAGCAGGGGAGTGGTACACCGTCCTGACCGGCCACAACGTCTCCTTCGCGGGCAAGCAGAACCCGCCCAGCACGCACGTCGACATCTCCGGCCTGGCGATCTTCGGCAACGTCGACGTGCGCGACGACAGCAACAGCGCCGACACCGGCTTCAACGGCGGCTTCAGCGACTCGCGGATCTCCCACGTCTGGATCCAGAACGAGAAGGTCGGCGCCTGGATCATCGGCCCCAGCACCGGCCTGACCCTCGATCATCTGCGGATCCAGGACACCACCGCCGACGGGATCAACCTGAACGCCGCCGACGGCCCGGTCACCCACGCCCTGGTCACCCAGGACTTCCTGCGCAACACCCAGGACGACGGCCTCGCCCTGTGGGCCGAGAACTACGGCGACACCGACGACGCGCTGGTCCACAACACCGTCGACTCGCCCGGCCTGGCCAACAACATCGGTGTCTACGGCTCCGGCGCCGACGACGTCGTCAGCGGCAACCTGCTCCAGGACACCGTCACCCGGGGCGGCGGCATCGGCATCGGGCAGCGCTTCGGCTCCGTCCCGATGAGCGGACCGCTGCTGGTCACCGGCAACACCCTGGTCCGCACCGGCCAATGGGACCCGGGCTGGGACTACGGCGTCGGCGCGATCTGGTTCGACCCCCAGCAGGGCGACATGACGGCCCCGGTCGAGATCCGCGACAACGACATCCTCGACAGCCCGTACTCCGCCTTCATGTTCCAGAACTCCAACGCCTATGTGGGATCGGCCGTCACCACCCCGCCGAGCGCCGGATACTCCGTCAGCAACGTGACGCTCGACGGCAACCGCGTTCGCGACGTCGGCAGCTACGTCTTCCAAGGCCAGGCGCCGGGCTCGGTCACCGTCTCCGGCACGCACGCGAGCGGCATCGGCGTCGCCGGAGTCTTCAGCTGCGGCGCGGGGTTCCAGATCGAGGACGCGGGCGGCAACAGCGGTTGGCAGGGCAGCACCGCCTGCGGCATGCCCGCCCGCTCACCGCTGTGGGCCTACCCGGGCACCACCACCTTCGAGGCCGCCACCGTCCGCCAGGCCACGCCCCCGCAGAAGGTCGTCGTGATGAACACCGCCGCCACGGCGGCGGCACTCGGCCAGGTCTCCGCCAGTCCCGGCTTCACGGTCAGCGCCGACCCCCAACACCCCTGCGGAGCAACCCTCGACGCCGCCTCCCCGACGGACCCCTCCGCGTGGTGCGTGCTGGACGTCGCCTTCACCGCGCAGCGCCAGGGCGTCACCGAGGGCACGCTCACCGTCCCGGGCGGAGCGGGCGGCGCGCCGACCAGCGTCCGGCTCGTCGGCAGCACCGACCCGATCGGCGGAGACGGCGGCGTCGCGCCGCCGAGCAACCTGGCGCTGAACGCCACGCTCACCGCCAGCAGCGCCCTCTCCGGCTTCCCGGCGTCCAACGCCAACGACGGCAACGACGGCTCCTACTGGGAGAGTCAGGACGGCACCGGCTTCCCGCAGACCCTCACCGCCGACCTCGGCACCACCCAGCAGGAACGCACCATCACGCTGACCCTGCCCGCCGGCTGGGGAACGCGCACCGAGACGATCGAAGTCCTCGGCTCGAACGACGGCAGCACCTGGTCCACGCTCCTGCCGTCCACCGGGTACGTCTTCGACCCGACCGCGGGCAACACCGTCAACCTGACCCTCCCGGCGGGCACGGACGAGCGCTTCCTCCAGCTCTCGATCACCGGCAACACCGGCTGGCCCGCGGCCCAGCTGTCCGAGTTCGAGATCTTCGACTGACCGCCCGACGAGCCGGTGTCCGGGACGCGGACCCTGACCCCGCGTCCCGGACACCCAGCCGGGTCGGATCACGACCGACACACGCACGCCACCGACGCAAGGAGCACCCCTTCATGACGGTCAGTACACGCACTGCTGGTGATCGCGACGACCGGTGGTGGCGCACCGCCGTGATCTACCAGGTCTACGTCCGCTCCTTCGCCGACGCTGACGGCGACGGCGTCGGAGACCTGGCCGGCGTCCGCGCCAAGCTGCCCCACCTCGCCGGACTCGGCGTCGACGCGCTGTGGTTCAACCCCTGGTACGCCTCGCCGATGGCCGACGCGGGCTACGACGTCGCCGACTACCGCCGGATCGATCCGGCCTTCGGCACGCTGGCGGAGGCGGAGGCGCTGATCACCGAGGCCCACCAGCTGGGCCTGAAGATCATCGTCGATGTGGTCCCCAACCACGTGTCCGACCAGCACGCCTGGTTCCGCGAGGCGCTGGAGGCAGTGCCGGGATCGGCGGCGCGCGAGCTGTTCTGGTTCCGCCCGGGACGCGGCGAGGACGGCGAACTGCCCCCCAACGACTGGAAGTCCGAGTTCGGCGGTCCGGCCTGGACCCGGGTCCCCGACGGCGAGTGGTACCTGCACCTCTTCGCGGCCGAGCAGCCCGACCTCAACTGGAACAGCGCCAAGGTCCGAGAGGAGCTGGAGTCCGTGCTGCGGTTCTGGTTCGACCGCGGCGTGGACGGCGTCCGGATCGACTCCGCCACCATGCCCGCCAAGGACCCGGCGCTGCCCTCTTTCGGTCCGGCGCACACCCAGTCCGCACCGCCCGTGCCGCATCCTTTCGTCGACCGGGACGAGGTGCACGACATCTACCGCGCCTGGCGGGCGGTGGCCGACTCCTACGACGTGCCCAGAGCGCTGATCGGGGAGGTGTGGCTCGCGGACCCGCAGCGCTTCGCCGCGTACCTGCGCCCCGACGAGATGCACGCAGCCTTCAACTTCGACTACCTCAACTGCCCTTGGGACGCCCAGCGGCTGCGCTCCGTCGTCGACGCGACCCTGGCCGCGCACGCTCCCGTCGGCGCGCCGGCGACCTGGGTGCTCTCCAACCACGACGTGACCCGCCACGTCACCCGCTACGGCCGCGCCGACACCGCGATGGGCCGCAGCCCTGCCCAGCACGGCGCCCCCACCGACCTCGCCCTCGGCACCCGGAGGGCCCGCGCGGCCCTGCTGCTCAACCTGGCCCTGCCCGGCTCCTGCTACCTCTACCAGGGCGAGGAGTTGGGGCTCTGGGAGGTCGACGACATCCCCGACGAAGCCCGCCAGGACCCGTTCTTCTTCCGCAGCGGCGGCGCGGACATCGGCCGCGACGGCTGCCGCGTGCCGCTGCCCTGGTCGGGGGAGCGACCGCCGTTCGGCTTCAGCCCGCCCGGAGCGCAGGCGGCTCCGTGGCTGCCCCAGCCCGCTGAATGGTCTGCGCTGACGGTCGAGGCGCTGGACACCGATCCCGCGTCCGTGCTCGGGCTCTACCGGCAGGCCCTCGCCGCGCGCCGGGCGGAACCGGCCTTGCGGGGCGAGGAGTTCGCCTGGCTGGGCGAGGGCGAGGGCGAGGGCGCGACGGGGGTGCTGGACTTCCGCCGGGGCGAGGGATTCCGGTGCGTCGTCAACCTGTCCGCGCACGATGTCCCCCTGCCGGAAGGGGACGTCGTGCTCCTGGCCAGTGGTCCGCTGACGGGCGACGGCGGGGCGCTGCCACCTGACACGGCGGTGTGGCTGCGCGGATGAGGCGCCGGCGTCCAGGCGCGGCCCCCGGCCGGCCCGGGTCGCTCAGACCCGGGCCAGCCCGGCCGGTGCCAGGGCGGGCGGCGCGGTGGACCCGCGTACCACCAGCTCGGGCTCGTGCAGCAGCTCCTTCGGCGTCGGCGCGCCGCCGCCGATCTGGTTGACCAACAGGGTCACCGCGGCACGGGCCATCGCGTCGATCGGCTGCCGCAGCGTGGTCAGCGGCGGATCGGTGTAGTTCATAAAAGCGGAGTCGTCGTAGCCGATCACCGAGACGTCCCGCGGCACCTCCAGCCCGCGCCGCCGCGCGGCGCGCACCGCGCCCAGGGCCAGGATGTCGCTGCCGCAGACCACCGCTGTCGCGCCGTCGGCCAGCAGCTCCGCGGCGGCGGCCTGGCCGCCCTCGAAGGAGAAGAGCGCGTGCCCGATCCTCCCGCCGTGGTCGCTGCCGGTCCGGTGACACAGGCGGGCGAAGGACTCCGCCTTGCGTCGCGAGGGCACGTGGTCGGCGGGCCCGACCAGCAGGCTGATCTGCCGATGACCCAGCGCCCACAGATGGTTGAAGGCCTGCTCGACCGCGGCCGAGTCGTCGGTGGACACCTGCGGGAACCCGAGCCTGCTCCCGCTCACCGGATCCCTGATCAGCGCGGGCGGCAGGGCCGCGTAGTCGACGGCCGCGTTCAACAGCACCACGGGCACGCCGCGGCCCAGCAGTTGCTGGTACTCCTCGGCGCTGAGCCCCCCGCAGAACACCACGCCGGAGACCTGCTGGTCGAGCAGCATCGTCACGTACTCGGCCTCGGTCAGCCCACCCGCCGTCCGGGTGCAGAGCACCGGGGTGAAGCCCAGCTGCACCAGTGCCCCGCCGACCACCTCGGCCAGCGCCGGGAAGATCGGATTCTGCAGCTCGGGCACCACCAGCCCGACCAACCGCGCGCGAACGCCGCGCAGTTGGGTGGGACGCTCGTATCCGAGCACATCGAGGGCGGTGAGCACGGCCCGGCGGGTGGTGTCGGAGACGCCGGGCTTGCCGTTGAGCACCCGGCTCACCGTCGCCTCACTGACGCCGACCTTCCTGGCCACTTCCGCGAGTCTGCGAGTCATGAGCAGATCGTCGCTGATCATCGATGAATTTCACAGATCAGGACGATGATTACTGCAAAAGATCTGGTTCTTGCGTCCTGAATGTGGCAGATCTGCAAGAACTGAACGAGGAGACGCGCAAACCCTCACAGCGGGGTGAGGACATCCCCGTGGGCCCCGTCGAGGACGAAGCCGTTGTCCCAACGGACCCGGACCGTCACCACGCTTCCCCGTTGCCGGTGTGCGGCCCACTCCGGCTCCAGCGCGGCGATCTCCGTCTCCAGCCGCTCCAGGCTCGCCGCAGGCATGGTGTGCCCGTAGTCGTCGAACAGCGCCTTGAGCCGCTGGTACTCGCGGACCGCCTCGCTCTCCGGGAGCTCCCCGTCCACCCGCTCGACGGTGCCCTCGATCCCGGCTCCCAGCGAGAGGAACCCGACGACGGCCCCGGGCTCACCGGCGACCGCGTCGCCGATGGCGAGGTCCTGCGCCAGCCTGACGCGTCGGCCTTCCTTCAGGGTCATCCGTTCTCTGCCTCTCAGTCGATGGGCGACGACTACTCCGCGTGGGCGGCGACCACGGTCCACACCTCGGTCGACGCGTCGTCCATCCGCAGGTCGAAGGCGAAGGCGATCGGCCTGCGCCGGTGCGCGTCACCGCGGAGCACCTGTTCGCTCCGGCGGTCGACCTCGTAGGAGAAGCCCTCGGCGTCGACCGCGACGCGGAAGACGATCGGATCACGGGAGACCAGCGAGCGCACCGTGACCGACCTGATGACAGCGTCCCGCATGACGGTGCGATTGACCGTGCGCACGGGCGTGAAGTCGAGGCTGCCGTCGTTCATGACCCACTCCTCGACGAACCGCTCGACGGCGACCTCGAGAACCGACCTGTCGAACCGGCCGTCGAGCACGCTCAGATCGCCGACGGCGGCGTCGGCGTCCGTGGACCAGGAGATGGTGGTGAGCGACAGGATGTCGCCCGCACCCGTGACCGCGGTCTTCCCGGCCACCTCCAGCACCGCCTCGCGCGCGACGTCCTTCTGGTCCCAGCCGTCCGTCTCGATGGCGGCGGTCAGGTGGTGAGCTCCCTCGGCGGCCTGCTCCACCGACGAGACGATCCACTCGCCGGCGCCGTTCTTGCGCAGCGTCCAGTACTCGACCGGGCGCGTCGAGCCGTCCTTGCGCACGGCGTCCTGGCCGTAGCCGCTGCGTACGTAGTCGTTGAGCGTCGCGGTGATCCGAAAGGTGACGGTGTCGTTCACCTCACCCGCACGGTTCGCCACGTCGACCAGCTCGACCTCCGGGCCGGAGACGATCTCCACGACGTTGACCTCGCCGCGCGACTCGTAGTCGCGCAGCTCGTCGGCCCACTTGCCGTAGAGCACGGGGGACAGGATCTGTTGCAGCGTGCCGTGATCGCGCTGCGTCCAGGCACGCTGCGCGGACACGTACAGCCACACGGCACGGCGTTCGAGCGCGGCGCGGTCGAAGGTCGCGTCCGTGTCGGCGATCGCGTCGACCCGGGCTCCGACCTGGGCGGCGCGCTCGCGCGCCTGCGCGTCCGCGCGGTGCGCCGTGCGGTCCGACCCCGTGTTCAGGCCGCTCGCCCGCGCCGCCTTCCGGCGCTGCGACCTGAGCCACAGGACCAGCAGGACCACGGCCACGATCACCAGCAGGGTGACGAGCCCGCTGCCACCGGCTCCGAAGCCGCCGACGCCGAACCCGCCGCCGAAACCGTGGCCGAAGCCTCCGCCGAACCCGCCGGTGAAGCCGCCGCCGGAGGAACCGTGGAAGCCGCCGCCATGGCTGCTCCCGCCGCCGCCGAACCCGTGACTACCGCTGCCACCACGGGCGAACGCGACCTCCGGGCTGCTCAGCGCGATGACTCCAGCAGCCACACATATCCACCGACCGGCACGCACCTCGGCTCGCCCCCCAAAAAATAAATCAGAAATGTTCCAGGTCACCCTACAAGCCGGGTCACCCGGGATTGCCCGGCCTGCCGTGCTCCGGGATTCTGGTACTGCCTTCGCCCGCGAGGGGCGGGGGCGGCGTCGGGGGACGCCTGAATGACGGGGGATGCCGAGGATGGACCGACCAGAACGCTTCGCTTACCGAGAAGACCACTGTGCACTGGGCCTGCCTCTGTTGGTCATGGGCCTTTGCGGACCCGTCGCTCTCTTCGCCCTCTGCTTCGCCCTCGGTCTCACCGTCAATCCGCAATGGTTCGTGGGCGCTGCTTTTGTTCCGATCTACTGCATGGTCCCGGTGTCGTTGCTGTACCGGAACTGGCCGACCGGGATCAGGCTGGACGAGCAGGGAGTCCGGATCGGGGCGGTCTCCTCGAAGCGGGCCGAGCGCCGGAGCACGACGGTCACGCACCAGAACTGGGCGGTGTTCTCCTGTCCTTGGTCGGGCGTCCACGAGATGTCCGTCGTCACCGACCGGGACGCGCTGAAGCGCCTGCGCACGTCACCCGAGTTCCACACGCTCAGCAACCGGTGGGCCAAGCCGAAGACCATGGCCTGGTGCATGGCGGGTGTGCTCGTTCCCCCTTTTATGCGGGCGGCGCTGGTGATCCGCATCGACGCTGAGGTGGCGTCCGTGCCCGACTTCGGGTCCGCCCTGTTCTTCTCGAACTACACGGATCCCAGCGACCCGCACTTCAGCCGCCGGCTTCGGCCCAGGGTCGGCGACACGTGGGTGGTGCCGACCCGCCACCCCGAACGCCTCCGGGCCTTGATCGCGGGGTCGCTCCCCGTCCTGAGAGGCTGAAACCCACAACAGCAGAGGTGGTGCCCGGTGTCCTCGTCCTCGGCAAATCCCGCACCCGCCAGATCCGCCGATCTCTCCGGCATGCAGACCGAGTTCCCCGACGGCCGGGTCGCCCTCGCCGACGGGGTGGCCCTGGACGACCCACGCTTCGCCAACGGCGACCTGGCTCCGGTGCCGCTGGAGCGGCGCACCTGGCGGACGTACAACTACCTCGCGCTGTGGGTCGGCATGGCCCACTGCATCCCCTCGTGGACGCTGGCCTCGGGGCTGGTGGCGCTGGGCATGGACTGGAAGCAGGCCGTGCTGACCATCGCGCTGGCCAACGTGATCGTGCTGGTGCCCATGCTGCTGACCGGCCACGCCGGGACGAAGTACGGCATCCCGTTCCCGGTCTTCGCGCGGGCCTCGTTCGGCGTCCGGGGCGCGAACCTGCCGGCGCTGGTGCGGGCGGCGGTGGCGTGCTGCTGGTTCGGCATCCAGACCTGGATCGGCGGGGAAGGCATCTACCTGCTGGCTGGGAAGGTGCTGGGCCACGGGTGGTTGACGGCCGGTCAGATCTCCGGGACGCCGTGGACGCAGTGGCTGTCGTTCCTGGTGTTCTGGCTGATCGAGATCGCGGTGATCACACGGGGGATGGAGACGCTGCGGCGGGTGGAGAGCTGGGCCGCGCCGCTGGTGATCGTCGGCGCGCTGGTGCTGTTCGGCTTCATGGTGTCGAAGGCGGGCGGCCTCGGGCCGCTGCTGAACCAGCCCTCGCAGCTGGGGTGGGGGAGCGGCTTCTGGAAGGTCTTCTTCCCCGCGTTGATGGGGATGATCGGCTTCTGGTCCACGCTGTCGCTCAACATCCCGGACTTCACGCGCTTCGGCGGCAGCCAGCGGGCGCAGCTGTGGGGCCAGACGCTGGGGCTGCCGACGACGATGACGCTGTTCGCACTGCTGTCGGTGCTCGTCACCTCGGGTTCGCAGGCGGTGTACGGGGCGCCGGTCTGGGACCCGATCGCGCTGAGCGCGAAGATGAGCAACGTGGTGGGCGCGCTGTTCGCGCTGCTGATCGTGATGGTGGCGACGTTGTCGGTGAACATCGCCGCGAACGTCGTCTCACCGGCGTACGACCTGTCCAACCTGCTGCCCAGGTACGTCAACTTCCGTACGGGCGCGCTGATCACGGGCGTGGTCGGGATCGTGATCATGCCGTGGAAGCTGATCGCCAACCCGCACGTCTACATCTACACCTGGCTCGGCGTGGTCGGCGGGCTGCTCGGCACGGTGGCCGGGATCCTGATCGCCGACTACTGGTTCGTCCGTCGCACCCGCCTGGCCCTCGCGGAGCTGTACCGGCCGGACGGCCGCTACTGGTACACGGGCGGCTGGAACCTGCGGGCGGTGCTGGCCTTCGTCGTGGGCGGCCTGCTGGCGATCGGCGGCTCGTACTCGACGGTGGTCAAGGGCGTGAAGCAGGGCCCGTTCCCGGCCGACGGAGTCATCCCCTTTTTGAAGCCGCTCGCCGACTACGGCTGGGCCGTCGGCCTGGCCTCGGCGTTCCTCCTCTACGCGGCGCTCAGCCTCGGGCAGCGCCGAACCGATTGAGACGCATCCCGGTCAGATGGCGCTGCCGTGCAGCTCGTGGTGCGCGCCGTCCGACGCGGGCCGGATCTGGTCGAGGATCGCGGCGAGCTGGGCGTCCTTGAGTTCGTACCGCACGATCCGGCCGTCCTTGGCGCCGGTCACGGTGCCACCGGCGCGCAGCAGGCGCAGGATCTGCGAGACGGCCGTGTCGGCGATGCCCGTCGCCGTGGCCAGGTCGGTGACGGCGATCGGCCCGGCCCGGTGCACGGCCAGCAGCACGGCGAGCCGGTGCGGCTCGCCGAGCAGCGCGAAACGGTCGGCCCAGTCGGGGAGTTGGTCGGGCTCGCCGATGCCTTCGATGGCCAGGCAGACGGTGTGTTCGTCGATGGCCTTGCGGTGGGCGCGCTCGGTGGGGACGAGATGCATGGGGCCCATTGGACCCCTGGAGCGGGGCGATCTGCAACACCTGCGCAGGTTTGCGGGTTTGAGACGCCGGTGAGCCGGGGCACTGCGACCTCGGCTCAGCTCGACGTCAGGTCAGCTCGACGTCAGGTCAGCTCGACGGCTGCGGCTCCTCGGTGGCTGTGGCTGTGGCCGCGGCGTCCTCGCCCTCGGCGAGGCCCTGCTGCCAGCGGGTCTCGATCTTGCCGTAGCGCCAGTAGAGCAGCGCGACGATCCAGGTGAGGGCGAAGAGTCCGGCGATGACGAAGCCGGCCTTGTTGATGTCGAAGTTGGCCATGAAGTCCCAGAAGCCGCCGGTGAGGTGGAGCTCGCTGGTGAGCACGCCGAGCACCTCGATGGTGCCGATCAGGAACGCGGCGGCGATGGAGAGGCCGGTGATGACGAGGTTGTAGTAGACCTTGCGCACGGGTCGGGCGAAGGCCCAGCCGTAGGCGAAGTTCATGAAGAGCCCGTCGAAGGTGTCGAAGAGGAGCATGCCGCCGGAGAAGAGCAGCGGCAGCGCGAGGACGGCGTAGAAGGGCAGCCCGGCCGTCGCGGCGTAGGCGGTGGCCGCCAGCAGGACGACCTCGGTGGCGGTGTCGAAGCCGATGCCGAAGATCAGCCCGACGAAGAAGAGCTGCCAGGTGTGGTTGATCGAGCGCATGAAGCGGCCGAAGAAGCGCCACATCAGACCGCGTGCCTGGAGCTGCTTTTCGAGCTCCCCTTCGTTGAAGGTGCCCCGGCGCATGTCGCGGAAGACCTTGAAGATCCCGGCGAGCACGATCAGGTTGAGCGCGGCGATCAGGTAGAGGAACCCGGCCGAGGTGAGCGTGCCGAGCATGCCGCCGAGGGTCTCGTAGGTCGAGTTCGGGTCGACCATCGCACCGAAGACGGCCTTGGCCGCGACGGTGATGCCGACGCCGACCGCGGAGACGACCGTGGAGTGGCCGAGTGCGAAGAAGAACCCACTGCCCAGCGGGCGTTGACCGTCCGCCAGCAGCTTTCGCGTGGAGTTGTCGATCGCGGAGATGTGGTCCGCGTCGAAGGCGTGCCGCGCGCCCAGCGTCCAGGCGGTGAACGCGACGCCGAGGCCGACGCCGAGCTTGTCGTAGTGGAAGTGGTGGGGGAGCACGGTGAAGATGTAGATGCCCCAGCCGAAGGCGTTCAGCAGCAGGATCACCAGGGACATCACCCCGATCCTGGTCCACTCCGCAGGAGTCAGAGACTGACGGACCGTTCGGATTCTGTCGACGAACGCGGACACTGGGCATCCTCCTCGGGACGCTCACAGGTCGGCGCGGCCTGATCGGGACTCCCGGAGGGCCTGGTCCGGACCGACCTTCCTGCGAGGCTGGTTTCCAGGAGTGCGACGCCAGGCGACCGGACTCGTCCCCTCTGCCGAGGGGCTCCACCGTTGCGGGACAGTGCCGGGTTCTCACCGGACTTCGCTGACGCTGCACTGTCCCCGCGCAGCGCGGGGACGTCCGCAGCCTAGAGGTGGCGGAGGCTCGGGTACAAGCCTGCACAACTGAGAAGGTCTTCGAGTATCAGGCCGTACTGAGGCGTCCACTTGGCGTGGTGACCGCCGGTTCACAGGTTGGCTCCTGCCTCTTGCGCGTCAAATCTCGCCCCGTGTACACATCGGTGGTGCGCTCGGCACGAGCGTTCACAAAGGTGCTTCCAGGCACCTTTTCTGACGGATCTTCACACCGGGAGTCGTCATTTCCGCAAACCGGTCCCCCCGTGGACAGCGCGCCCGCATGGCCACCGTCGCAGCCGCCTCCCTCGCGCTGGTCACGGGCTCGCTGGCCCTGGCCGCTCCCTCCCAGGCCGCGCCCGCCCCGGCTGTGCCGCAGGCCAAGGTGCTCCCCGGCAGTCACCCCGGCTGGGCCACGGCCGCCGCCAGCAAGGGCGCCGTCGCGGCGGGCACCCTGACGACGGCGACCGTCTACCTCCAGGGCCAGGACCCGGCGGCCCTGGCGGCCTACGCCATTGCCGTGTCCGACCCGAGCAGCCCGGAGTACGGCCACTACCTGACCGCGGCCGAGGCCAAGGCGCGCTTCCTGGCCACGCCGTCCCAGGTCACGGCCGTGCAGAACTGGCTCACCGGCGCGGGCCTGCAGATCGTCAGCAGCAGCGACCACCAGATCGACGTCCGCGGCGAAGCGGCGGCGATCAAGCGTGCCTTCGGCACCGGCCTCGACCGCTACAGCGTCAAGGGCCGTCTGCTGCAGGCCCCCACGGGCAGCGTCACCGTCCCGGGCGACGTCGCCGCGTCCGTTCTCGGCGTCGATGGCCTCGCCTCCCAGGCCCCCTCGGTCCGCCCGACCTACGTCCCGGACAGCAAGGTGGCCAAGACCACCGGCGCCTCGGCGAAGGGCGGCGGACTGGCGACCACGCCGACCTGCTCGACCTCCTGGGACCAGAAGAAGGCCGACGGCGCCCCGCGCGGTTACACCGACACGACGTACTACGACCAGTGCTCCTTCCAGCCCTCGCAGCTCCGTCAGGCCTACGGGATCACCAAGACGGGCATGACCGGCAAGGGCGCGACCATCGCGATCGTCGACGCCTACGGCTCCTCGACGATGCTCGCCGACGCCGACCAGTACGCCACCAACCACGGCGACCAGCCGTTCCGGTCCGGTCAGTACACCGAGATCGTCACGCCCGCGCAGTGGAACAGCGAGGCCGCCTGCCAGGGCGCCGCAGGCTGGGCCCCCGAGGAGTCCCTGGACGTGGAGATGTCGCACGGGCTCGCCCCCGACGCGAACGTCGTCTACGTCGGCGCGAACTCCTGCAACGACAACGACCTCCAGGCGGCGCTGTCCAACATCGTCGACAACCACCTGGCGGACATCGTCTCCAACTCGTGGTCCGGGCTGATGTACTCCAGCGCGGCCGGTGACGGCGAGTCCCCGACCTCGATCGCCGCCTACGAGCAGATCTTCGAGCAGGGAGCGGCCGAGGGCATCGGCTTCGACTTCTCCGCCGGCGACTGCGGCGACAACTCCCCGGGAGCCGCGGCCACCGGTGTGAACTGCGACCCGACCACGACCAAGGCCCAGGCCGGCTACCCGTCCTCGGACCCGTTCGTGACCGACGTCGGCGGCAGCGCGCTCGCCGTCTCGGATCCCAAGGGCGACTACAAGTTCGAGACCGACATGGGCACCCTGCTGTCCAACCTGAACTCGACCGGAACGGGCTGGAACCCGCTGCCCGGGTCGTTCTTCTTCGGCGGTGGCGGCGGCACCAGCGACTACTTCGCCCAGCCGTACTACCAGAAGGGCATCGTCCCGACCGCCCTGTCGCACACCCTGATGACGGGCGCGACCAGCGCCACCGCCCAGCGGGTCACCCCCGACGTCGCCATGGTCGGCGACCTGTTCACCTCGGTCCTGGTCGGCTTCTCCGACGGCAGCCCGTACAGCGAGGGCGGCTACGGCGGCACCAGCGTCTCCTCCCCGTGCTGGACGGCTGTGCAGGCCGACGCCATCCAGGCCCGTGGCGACCGTCCGCTCGGGTTCGCCAACCCGGAGATCTACGACCGGTTCGGCACCAAGGACTTCCACGACATCGTCAACAAGACGGCGTTGAACGGCCAGCCGCCGCTCAACGCGGTCTTCGACAACGGCCTGCAGAACGGCAGCCTGAACGCCGCCCTGGTGGCCTTCGGCCGTGACTACGGCCTGGTGGCCACCCCCGGCTTCTCCAACGCCACCGGCGTCGGCTCGCCGACGGCGGCCTACCTGGAGTCCTACGAGCACTGACGGTCGGTCAGCTACCACCGGGGCCCGGCGGGGATAACTCCCGCCGGGCCCCGGTCGCGTTTTGGCGGCGGGTGGTCAGGCGTGGCGGGCGAGGTTCAGGGCCGAGTTGAGCGCCTGCTTGAGCGGCACCGTGGGACGGCCGATCAGGCGGGCCAAGTCGCCACTGGTGGTGGCCAGTTCGCCGCGACGCAGACCCTGGTCGGCGTCGGCCAGGATCTCCGCGAAGACCTGCGGCACGCCGTTGCCGGTCAGGGCTCGGACGTAGTCGGCCTCCGGAAGGTCCGTGTACCCGACCGGAGTTCCGGAGCCGGCGCTGATCTCGGCGGCGAGCTCGGCCAGGGTGAAGGCCTCGTCCCCGCCGAGCTCGTACGCCTTTCCGGCGTGTCCGTCGGTGGTGAGGACGGCCGCGGCCGCGGCTGCGTAGTCGGCCCGGGGAGCGGTGTTGACCCGGCCCTCGCCCGCGCTGCCGAACAGCGCGCCGTGCTCCAGGACCGCCGCGAGGTGGTCGGTGTAGTTCTCCGTGTACCAGCCGTTGCGCAGCAGCACGAACGGTACGCCGCTCGCCCGCAGCAGCGCCTCGGTGGCCTGGTGGTCCTCGGCCAGCCGCATGGTGCTGGTGTCGGCGTTGACGATGCTGGTGTAGGCCAGCAGCTCGACCCCCGCCTCCCGTGCGGCTTCGACGGCGTTGCGGTGCTGCTCGACCCGGGCCCCGGGCTCGCTGCCGGAGACCAGCAGGACCCGGTGCGCACCGGCGAACGCGCTGCGCAGGGTCGCGGGGTCGGCGTAGTCGGCGGCGCGCAGCTGGACGCCGCGGTCGCCCAGTGCCCCCCGCCGGTCGAGGCTGCGGCCGGTGGCGATGATGTCGGCGGCGGGGACGCCGCGGTCGAGGAGGTTCTCGACGACCAGACGGCCCAGGTTGCCGGTGGCGCCGGTGACGACGAGTGTCATGTGCGTGCTCCTTGTCGATCGGTTTCCCCGGTCAACGGCGGATGCCTCCCATACCCTTCCGCTGCGGTGGTACGCACTTTGACGTACGGTACTGACAGGGAGGAAAGTATCGAGGTCAGAGGCATGCTGGCAGGAAACCTCTCGGGCAATCTCTCGGGCAATCTCTCGGGCAATCCCTCGGGGAATGTCTTCGATCCGAGCTGGCCAGCCCGCTGCGCACGCTCAAGGCGGAAGCGCCCGCTGAGGCGGACGCTTCCCGGGCCCCTTGTGGGCTCGCCTTGTGCTCCGATCAGCTGCTGAAGACCTGGAACTCGGAGAGCTGACCGGCTGCCCAGCCGGTGTTGGCGGTGATGTTGACCCGCAAGTACCGCTGGGTGGTCGCCGGGAAGGTGATGGTCACCGTGTTGCTGTTGACGTTCGGGTCGAAGGTGTAGGTGGCCGAGCCGACGACGGTGGTGAAGTTGGTGCCGTCGGTGCTGCCCAGCAGCGACAGCGTCTGGTTGCGCGCGGCCCACGAGGTGCTGTTCGGCAGCTCCAGCACGACGCGGCTGACGCTCTGCGCCGAGCCCAGGTCGACCTGGACCCACTGCGGGAAGGTGCCGTTGGCGCTCTCCCAGTAGCTGGCCTGGTTGCCGTCGGTGACGTTGGCCGAGACGTAGTTCTGCGTGTTGCTCGACTCGCTCGTCGCCGCGTTCAGCGCCAGGTTCGTCGGGGTGGTGCTGGTGCCCGTCCCGGTCAGGGCGATCGTCAGCGGGCTGTTGGACGCGTTGCCGGTGACGCTGACGCTGCCGGTCCGGGTGCCCGCCGCGGTCGGGGTGAAGGTGACGCTGACGGTGCAGGAGGCGTTGGCGGCGAGCGAACTGCCGCAGGTGTTGGTCTGCGCGAAGTCCCCGCTGGTGGTGACCGAGGAGATCGACGCTGCGGCCGAACCGGTGTTGCTGACGGTCACCGACTGCGCCGTGCTGGTCGAGTTGACGGCCTGTCCGGCGAAGCTCAGCGAGGTCGGGGCCGCCGAGAGGGTCGCGGACGAGGAGCCGCCCGCGCTCGGGTAGACCGCGAAGTCGGAGATCTGTCCGGCCGCCCAACCGGTGTTGGCGGTGATGTTGACCCGCACGTAGCGGGCGGTGGTCGACGAGAACGGGATGGTGACGGTGTTGTTGTTGGCGTTGGGGTCGAAGTTGTAGCCCGCCGAGCCGACGATGGTGGAGAAGTTGGTGCCGTCGGTCGAGCCGAGCACGGAGAGCGTCTCGGTGCGCGCACCCCAGGCCGTGGACGGCGGCAGCCGCAGCACGATCTTGCCGACGCTCCAGTTCCGGCCGAGGTCGACCTGCGCCCACTGCGGGAAGGAGCCGTTGGCGCTCTCCCAGTAGGTGTTCGGGTCGGTGTCGGTCATGTTGGCGGGGACGTAGGAGCCGTTGCTGGAGCTGGCCGACGCCGGCTGCCCGGCGGCGATGTCGGTGGTGCTGTCGGCGGCCGTCCCGCTGAGGGCCACCGTTGTCGGGGAGTTGTTGGCGTTGCTCGTCACGGTCAGGGTGCCGGTGCGGGTGCCCGCGGCGGTCGGCGCGAAGCCGACGTTCACCGTGCAGGAGGCGCCGACCGCGACGGTGCCGCAGTTGTTGGTCTGCGTGAAGTCACCGCTGACCGACACCCCGGACACCGAGGCCGAGGTCGTGCCGGAGTTGGTGACCGTCACCGCCTGCGTCGACGCGGTGGCGCCGACGGCGGTATCGCCGAAGGTCAGTCCGGCCGGGCTCGCCCCGAGCACCGGACCGGGCGCGGTCCCCGTCCCGGACAGCGCGACCGTGTTGGTGACCCCGCCCGCGTTCACGGTGAGACTGCCGGTGCGGCTTCCCGTCGCCGTCGGCGAGAAGGTGACGCTGACGGTGCAGGAGCCGTTCGCCGCGATGGAACTGCCGCAGGTGTTGGTCTGGGCGAAGTCGCCCGTCGCCGCGATCGACGACACCGACGCGGCGGCCGAGGTCGGGTTGGTCACCGTCACCGTCTGTGCGGCGCTGGTGCTCCCGGTCGCCTGCGAGCCGAAGCCGAGCGCGCTCGGGGACGCGGTGACGCCGGTCGGGGGATAGGGCGGGTAGACCGGGGCCGGCCAGCCGTTGCACTGGGTCGGGCTGATCCCGGAGTTGCCGCCGTTGTCGGTGATCGCGAAGGCGGTGCCCTCGCAGTTGTAGCTGGGCGCGTTGCCCGCGTTGACCTGCGCGACCCCGGTGGCGGTCACGTTCTGGAAGGTGGCCGCGCCGCCGGTCTGCTCCTGCAGCGCGAAGGTCCCGGTCCCGTTGATGGTCACGGTGTTGAGGTTGACGCCGCTGATCGTGCCCTCGACCCACTGCACGGCCTCGAAGGGGCTCTGCTCGATCAGGTCGTTGGTCACGTTGATCGGGCCGGTGATGTTGCCCTGACTGCCGTCGAACCAGAGCGCGCCGACGCCGAACTGCCAGTTCGGGTCGAGGGAGCCGTCACGGATCAGCGTGTTGTTCGAAATAGTGGTGGTG
Organism: Streptacidiphilus fuscans; assembly: GCF_015690355.1. Classification (GTDB taxonomy): domain Bacteria; phylum Actinomycetota; class Actinomycetes; order Streptomycetales; family Streptomycetaceae; genus Streptacidiphilus; species Streptacidiphilus fuscans. Next base: position 128,420 of record NZ_JADPRT010000001.1, read on the forward strand.
CCGACCGGGGTGGAGGTGAACCGCTGGCCGACCTGGATGCCACCGCCCTGCGTGATGCCGGTGTCCTGCACCAGGTTGCCGGTGACGGCGTTGTCGTGGCCGCCGTAGATCGCGATGCCGTTGGCCAACTGCTGCAGCTGGACCGTGTTGTTCGAGATGGTGTCGTTGGCGTCCGCGCCGATGCTGGAGTCGGCCCAGGTGGCGATGCCGTCGTCACCGGTGTTGCGGATGTCGCTGTTGGTCACCGTCGAATTGGTGACCCCGCCGTGGAAGTTGATGCCGTCGGCCGTGGTGTCGCGGATCCGCATGCCGCTGAACTTCAGCGAGTCCATCGGGCCGTCCATCCAGGCGCCGACCTTCGTGTGCTCGATCCACAGGTTCGACACCGTCGAGTTCGACATCGCGCCGCCGATGCCGTTGACCTGGCAACTGTCGCAGCGTTCCTGGACGTTGCCGAAGATGGCGAAGTTCTGCAGGTGCACGCCGGTGCTCGGGTTGGGCGCCGAGTTGCCGTAGAAGCCGGGCGCCGTGCCGGTGACGGTCGAGTACCACATGCCCGCGCCCGCGACGGTGACGTTGTTGACGCTGATGTGGCCAGGGACGTCGTAGGTCCCCGGCGGGATCCACACCGTGCCGCCCGCTCCGGCGGCGGTGATGGCGGCGTTGAACGCGTTGGTGGAGTCGGTCGCGCCGCTGGGGTCGGCGCCCTCGCTGGTGACCGAGACCGAGCCCGCGGGCTGGGTCAGCGCCGGGCCGACGTTCTCGAAGTCGGCGAAGTCCAGCGTGTAGGAGGAGGCGGTGTCCTCGGAGTCCACCTGGAGCGTGAAGGTGGTGCCCTGCGGATAGGTGGTGGTGAACAGCCGGTGCACCTCGTCGTAGAAGTGGTGCGGGTTCCCGCTGCTCGGGGTGTTGGTGAACGGGTAGCTGCCGTAGTACCAGCTGTAGGCGTTGGTGAGCGAGAAGTCGCTCTGCTTGACGCCGTTGACGTAGAGCGAGAGCGGCGCGGTGTAGACCGAGCCGTCCGAGCTGTCCGGGATCGAGTAGCGGAAGTCGATCGAGTTGGTGGCCACCGGCGTGGTGAAACTGACGTACTGTCCGCTGCCGTTCCCGGCCAACGTCACCGCCTTGCGGCCCGAGGCCTCGTCGGCGAGCTGCCCCTGGGTGTAACTGGGGCCGATGACCGTCCCGTTGGTGGGCGAGCTCTCCGCCTGCACCTCCGCGTAGGGCAGACTCGCGCCACTCCCGCCGGTCGCGACCGGCGTCGCGGCGAACGCGGGCGAGGCCGTCACCGGCGCGAGAGCGAAGGCGCCGGTCAGAAGCGCCGCACTGGCGACCCCGGCCGCAGCGCGTCTCAGCGTGCGTATCAGCTTGGACAAAAGGTGCTCCTTGGAACCGGAAGGGGTGGGCGAAACCGGAGAAGTGTCATGCAACGGACATCCAGGCAGGCGTGACGCAGAACAGACATGACACGTTCCGGGGGGGAGCAGGCTGGAACCGTAATCCCTAGGACATCCGCGCGCAATATCTCTCGCGACAATTGCTAGTTTTTTGCGTAGATATGAAAAGCCATGAGGTCTTCGGTGCCCCCTGAACCCGCGCGTCGCTTGCGGTCTGATCCCTGGTCAAGCCCTGCGGCTACAGCCCCGCGTGCCGTGTTGACGCCGGTGTCGGGTGAGAATGTCGGGTCGCATCGCTTGCTGCAAACCATGCCGGAATCTTGCTTCGTCTGAGCAAGTTATTTGCGTAGGCACGCGCGCGGCACGAGCGCAGCAGCTGACGATCAGGCGTTGCGGAAGCCGATGAGGCGCTTGACCGCCTCGCGCAGGTAGCGGTCGGCGGCGGTGAGGGGCAGGCGTTCGCGGTAGTAGGCCGGGGAGAAGACCGGCCGGGCGCCGAAGCTCTCTTTGAACCGCGCCAGGGTGGACCCCGGCCGGGCGTCTCCCATGTCGTACAGGAGGCACCCGGCGGCGCAGGCGTCCTGAATGGCGAGTCGGTGCAGCATGTGGTTGGCATGGACCGGGGCAGCCAGGCTCCGGTCCATGGCCCCACGCCAGTACTTGGCGTGGGTGCCGTGCCGCAGGACCACGATCGCGGCCGCGGGCCGCCCTTCGTGGCTGGCCAGCCAGATCGCGCAGTCGGCGCCGAACCGTTCGGCGACCGCCGCCACCAGCCGGGGCGGTTCCTCGCGCAGTCGGCGCCAGCGGGCGAGTGCGAGCGGCTCGTGCTGCTGTTCGGCCCAGCGCACCAGGGACTCCTCGTAGAGCTGCTGGAACTGCGGCACGAAGCGCCCGGTGCGGTCCACCTCGAAGGTGGCCTGCGATCGCTCGGCGCGACGCGCGCCCTGGCGCACGGACGAGTGGAAGCCGCGTGTCCAGGCCTCCTCGAAGCCGCCCGCCAGATCCAACAGGTATGTCGTGCGTTCCACGGAGGCGAAGCCCTCCGGCACGGAGGCGTCCCAGACCGACGGTCCGCGCGGGCTGAACCGGACCGCGACCCGCAGCGCGGGCCGGGATGCGAGGTCGTCGAAGACGAGACGCGCCTGGTCCACGTCCGGAGCGCCGTCAGGCACGACGGCCCCGCCCACACCCCAGCCGGGCCATGACTCCTCCGTCAGCAGCCGACCAGGCCAGGAACGACGCCGCACCATCGGGACCACCAACTCTGCGCCCGAGGCGAACCGGTAGTGCCGGCTCACGTCCTCCAGCGGCCAGGCGTCGCAGAGGCAGTCGAGCCAGGTCGGCGTCTGGGTGACGAGTACGTCCCGGTCGCGGCGCGCCAACTCCCACCACAGCTCCCTGGGTACGGGGCTGGTGACCTCGATGTGACTGCCCTGGGCGCTCGCCACGGACGTCTCCGATTCAGCCGGTCATTCATCCTGTACACGGCTTTTGAGCCATTTCTGCCCTATGGTCAAATCTAGCGTGTCCGTCGTCCGTCGGAGGCCCTGTGCCCACCAGCCAAGCGGTCGTCAGCCCGGCGCCGAGGTCCGAGTGGAACCGACTGCTGGCCGGCGATCCGGCCTCCTCGGTCTTCCAGACCCCGGCCTGGTTCGACGCGGTGATCCGGCTGACCGGCGGTCGCGATGCCAGCCGTCTCTACACGACCGGGGACGGGCGCCGTCTGCTGCTGCCCTTGGTGCGGCGCTCACTGATCCCAGGGATCGTGTTCGACGCCGCCTATCCGCACCGCATGGGCCCCGGAGGGCTGCTGGCGACCGGGGGGCTACGGCCCGAGGATGTGGACCTGGTCCTGTCGGACGTGCTCCTGGCGCGAACGCCCGGAGTCAGGATCGCGGCGATGCACGACGTCACCGACCGCTGGGAACAAGGCCTGGCGCTCGGAGCAGCGCCTCGCGTCGACGTGGTCCGTGCGCACGTGCACGTGCTCGACCTGGACGGCGGTTTCGCCCGGGTGCGTGACGACCGCTTCCACGCCTCCACCAGGAAGAACGTGCGCAAGGCAGAACGCTCCGGCCTCACCGTCGAGCGGGACGTGACGGGGCGGCTGGTCCCCGCTTTCTACGACGTCTACCTGCGTTGGTCGGCAGAGCGTGCCCGAAAGTCCGGCCTGCCCTGGCCGCTCGCCGCCGCGCTGGCACGTCGCCGGGAACCGCTGCCGATGTTCGAGACTCTGGCGACGTCGCTGGACGGCGCCTGTCGGCTCTGGCTGGCGCGCTACGACGGCGAGCCGGTGGCGGGGCTCATGACGTTCGTCCACGGCGAGCACGGCGTCTCCTTCCGCAGCTACGCCGTCAAGGAGTTCGCGTCGCTGCGGGCCGGACTGCTGCTCCAGCGGGCGGCGATCGAGGACGCCTGCGACCAGGGGTGTCGCTTCTACAGCATGGGCATGTCCGGTGGTGTCCGGGGGATCGAGGTGACCAAGGAGGCGATGGGTGCCACGCCCCGGACGGTGCTCGAATGCCGTAGGGAACGTCTGCCGTTCACGCGCCTGGAGCACCTTGGGAGCGGCATGGAATCCACCGCCGCCCGAATCCTTGCCCGTCTGCGCGGTGACCACCGAGCGGAGCCAGGGAGCCTTGCGGGTGTCAGGGAATAACGGGCATCAAGGAATAAACTGGGCGGACCTGACCCGGTCGAGGACGGGAGCTCGCCTGTGGTGAGCACCGGAGCCAGCAGCTCGGGCGCCGCCACGCGCTCGCTGCGGTCGCGCGGCAGGGCGCTGCTCGTCGCGGCGGCCCGCTACGACCCGCTGCTGCGCAACGCCCACTTGCTGACCCTCTCGTCCGTGCTGACCTCCCTCTTCGGTGCGCTGTACTGGGCGCTCGGAGCCCACTGGTACAGCCCCGACGAGGTGGGCCGGAACACGGCGGCGGTCTCCGCGATGATGTTCCTCGGGGGAGTCGGGCAGCTGAACCTCGCCAACGCCATGGTCCGTTTCGTGCCGTCGGCCGGGGCGCGTACCGGCCGACTGGTCGGCCGTGCCTACGTCGTGGCCGCCTTGGTGACGCTCCTGTTCGCCGCCGGGTTCGTGCTGCTGATCCCGCAGCTGTCGCCCGGGCTGGACTTCCTGCACACGTGGGGCCTCGGCGCGGCGTTCGTCCTCGCCACCAGCGGCTACGCCATCTTCAACCTCCAGGACGGCGTCCTCACCGGCCTGCGCCGGGCCGACTGGGTGGCGCTGGAGAACGGGCTGTTCGCGGCGGAGAAGATCGGGCTGCTTGCCCTCTTCGCCGCCGTCGGCACCGCCAGCGGCATCCTCGCCTCCTGGATGGTCGGCCTCGTCCTCTCGCTCGCGCTCACCAACACCTTCCTGTTCGCCCACGCCTTGCCCCGCCACCAGCGTGCGGCGCCCGAGCCGGCCGCGGACACCTCCCGGCTCACGCTCGGCTACGTCTCGGCCGACTACGTGGGTGCGATGTGCTGGCTGGCTGCCGTCAACCTGCCGCCCGTGATCGTGCTCAACCGGCTCGGCGCCGCTGACGCGGCGTACTTCTCGCTCGCCTGGCTGGTGCCGCTGGCGCTGTACGCCTTCAGCGCCAACATGGGGTACTCGCTCGTCGTCGAGTCCGCGCGGGACATCACCCGGCTCGACGCGTACCGGCGGGTGCTGCGCCACGCGGGCCGGGTGCTGGTGCTCGCGGTGGCGGCGGTGCTGGCTGTCTCGCCCTGGGCACTGCGCCTCTTCGGCGAGGCCTACGCCCGCCACGGCACGGTCACGCTGTGGCTGCTCACGCTCTCCGCGCTGCCGAACCTGCTCAACACGACGGTGGTCGCGCTGTCCCGGGCGAGGCGGCGGATGCGCGTCGTGGTGGGTGTGCTGGGGTCGCTGGCGTTCCTGGTGCTGGGACTGACGGAGGCGCTGCTTCCCGTGATGGGCATCACGGGTGCGGGCGCGGCGTGGCTGATCGGGCAGAGCGTGGTCGCGGCGGTGCTGCTGTGGCGACGCGACTGGTGGTTGCCGAACGCGCGGCGGGACTGATCTCTGCAGACGGGGTGCTTGCACCATCAGGGGCGCGGGGCTCTGCTGATGTGCGGCTCCGCCGCGTGGGCGCGACAAGCCACCCACGCAGCTAGCAGGCCGAACGGTCAGGGCCATCCGCACAGGGTGGTGTCCCGCGCAGTTCCCCGCGCCCCTGAGGTGCTCGCCGCGTCAGGCGGGTGCACCCTGGAACGAAGAGCGCGCGGAGGAGGCGGCCCCCCGTAGCCACCGGCATCCCGGGAGCCAGATGATGAGCGCCAGCAGGAGCGAGGTCGACCCCTCGGCTGCGCTCGGGAACGTGGGCGGTCCGGTTCCGGACCCCTTCGCCACCCTCGACGAAACGCTCGCCGGACTGGGCCGCTCCCTGGCCGAAGGGGAGTGGCTCGACGCGTATCTGTGGGCGGCGGGTGCGCTGCAGATCGTCGAGGACCGGATCGACAGCGTCTCGTGGCCGCCGCGTCGCCTGCTGACCCATCTCGCCAAGCGTGACGGCGACAGCTCCGCGCTGCGCGTGGGCTTCGAGCTGCTCGAGGCTGCGGAGGCCGCGTATCGGGCGTCGCCGCCGACCCGTGCCCTGCGCGCGTGGGCCGCCGACGCGGCGGCCCTGACCCTCGCGCTCGCCGGGATGGTCATGGGGGACGACTCCACGTGCGCGCCGCAGTCCGCCGTCGCGGGGCGGGTGCTGGCGGGGCCGGGACGGGGGTCACGGCGGCTGGTCGCGCGGGACCTGCTGCGCCCGCCGGCCTGCTTTCGCAGCTTCGACCAGCACCCCGCCGACGTGGCCGCGCTCGCCCGCCGTTACTCCGAGGCGTACCCGGCCCGTGAACCGCCGCTCCTGGTGCTGGGAATCCGGACCTCCGGGAGCTATCTCGCCCCGCTGCTCGCCGCCGCGCTACGCCGCGACGGTCATACGCGCGTCGACTGGGCCACGACGCGGCCCGGTGCGCCGCTGCCCGCACGCGCCGCGTTCGGTGTCGCCGCACGCCTGCTGCTGGTGGACGACCCGCCGGTGACGGGTGGCTCGTTGGCCGACGTGGCGGCGGCCCTGGTGCGTGAGGGCGTGCCGAGCCAGGCCGTCGTCCCCGTCTTCGCCTGCTTCGACGACCCGCCGGTCGTCCCGGACCGCCTGGCCCGGTACGGCTGCGTGATGCTGCCAGGATCTGCCTGGCACGTACGGGAGTTGCTCTCGCCGCCCGCCCTGCGGGAGGCGGTTCCGCGCCTGCTGGCGGGAGTTCGGGTCCTCGACGTGCGCGTGCCGGAACCGGGCCGGGCCTCGCGTGGTGGCCATCTCCGCGTGCCGCTCGACGTCGTCGTCGCAGGTGACGGTGGCGAGAGCCAAGAGCTGGCGCTCTGCGCCGAGTGGACCGGCGTCGGGCGGTTCGGCCGTCTCGCCGTGGCCACGGCGGACGTGCTCCGCGGCCTGGTGCCGCGTGTCCACGGCTTCGCCGACGGCGTGTTGCTCCGTGACCGGCTGGACGGGCCGGACGCTGCCACCGTGCCGTCCTCGCAGGTCACGCCGGGCGAGGCCGCCGCATACGTGGTGCGACGGGAGGACCGGCTGGGCCTGGGGGAGGACCGGAGCGGGCACCTGGGCGGGCGCGATCCGGTCTGGGAGTCCGCCGCGCGGATGCTCGCCCCGGTACTCGGCCGCGCGGGCGTGCTGCTGCGGCCCGCCCTCGTGCAGCCGTTGACGCGGAGTCTGCTGGCCGCCGCGCCGCGTCCGTGCCTCGTCGACGGCCGCACCGCACCGTGGCGCTGGGCACCGGACGGCAGCCGCGCGTCGCGCAAGCTGGACTGGGCCGAGGGCGGCTTCTCCAGCCTCGACCTGGCCTGCTACGACGCCGCCTACGACCTCGCGGGGTTCGTCGCGCACGGCGACTTCGACGACGCGGTCGAGGCAGAAGACGTAGACGACGCGGTCGAGCATGAACTATTGCGTGCCTACGCTGATCTGACGGGGCGTCAAATCGCGCCCGCGCGCTGGTTCCTGTTCCAGCTGGTCCAGGCGGGCAACGCGGTGCGGCTGGCCCAGGGCCGCGGCGACACGCGGGCGCTGCGCGCCCACGCCCGACGGGCGAAGGCCAGGGCGGCCCAGCGCTTCCTCGCCGGGGCGCTCCTGGCCGACCTGGACGACAGGGTCATTGACGAGTCGTCAACTTCCCTGGTGGTGCTGGACATCGACGGAGTTCTGGAGACCGACGCGCTCGGGTTCCCGTCCGCGTCGCCGCTCGGGATGCTCGCCCTCCGGGCCCTGCGCGCACACGGCTTCCGGACGGTCCTCGCCACTGGCCGCTCGCTCGCGGAGGTCCGCGACCGGTGCGCGGCCTACGGGTTGACGGGGGGAGTGGGCGAGTACGGCGCCGTCTGCTTCGACGCGGCGAGCGACCGGCAGCGCGTCGTCCTCGACGACGCGCGGCGCGCCGAGGGGGACGGGGGACTGGCCGCGCTGCTGGCGTCCAGGACCGGCCATGAGACCGACCCGCTGTCGCACTGGTGCGTCCGGGCGTCGGTGCGCGGGACGGACGGCCGACGCACCGGGCTGTCAGCTGCAGAGACCGAGGAACTGCTGCGCAGCGAGCCGTTCGGCCGCCTCTTCGAGGCCGTGCCCGGCGACGCGCAGACGGACTTCGTCCCGCGCGGAGCGGACAAGGCCGCCGGGGTGCGCGCCCTGTTCACGCTCATGGGCGAGCCCGTCGAACCGCCCCTGCTCGCGGTGGGCGACGGCTCGGCCGACCTGCCGCTGCTGCGCTGGGCCCGGCACGCGGCCGTGCCCGCGCACGCGCGGCGGCTGTCGGGCGACGGCGTCCGCGCGACCCGGGGCGCGTACCAGGCCGGGTTGGCCGACGCGGTCGCCACGCTGCTGGGCCACCGTCCGGGGCACTGCCCGCTCTGCCGTCCGCCTGCGCTACCAGTGGAGACGCGGGCCGTGCTCGACGTCCTCGCCCTGCCGGAGGCGGGCCGCAGCGGGGCGCTGGCGCGGCTGGCGCGCCTCGCCCTGGCGGACGCCGGGCTGGTGGCGCGCCACGAGGCCGAGTTGCTGCACGCCCGCCGTCCCTTCGGCGACTCTCTGCATCTGGTCACCACGGGAACGCCCCGCCCGCAACCCGCGCCGGCGGCGCGGCCGACGCCGGGGAGCCGGGCCGCATGAGAGCGCAGCGTGCCTCGGGCGGCTCCGGTCGCGGGAGTTCCGTCGCGGCGGACCACGGCGTGACGCTCCGGGAGCAGGTGCGCGGGTTCCTGCCCGTGCGGCGGCCGACGGTGCTGCGGGTGCCCGTGGAGCGCCGTGAGGCCCGGCGTCTGGCCAGGCGTTTCCGGCCGGAGCAGCCTCCGTCGGCCCGGCGACGCGGCAGCGGCCTCGCCGACGTGCTGGTCCTGCAACTCGAACTGCCGGACCGGGGAAGTGTCGTGCTCAAGCACGCGCACAGCGAGCCCGCGGCCCGCGCGCTCGACCGGGAGTGGGCGGTGCTGACGCGCCTTCGGCAGGACGAAAGGCTCGGCGAGTGGCGGCGGCTGGTCCCCGCGCCGCTGGACCGGGACCTGGACGCTCCGCTGCCGATGATCACCGAGAGCCGCCTGCCGGGCCGCGACGCCGCCACGATCCTGCGAGCCCGCCCCGACACCGCCGACTCGGTCGCCCGCCTCGCGCTGGACGCGCTCGCCGTGCTCCACCGCGTCACCGCCCGTCCCGAGCCCGGCGCGGGCCGCGCCGACGCGTGGGTGACGGAACCGTTGGCGGCCGTGCGCGGCGACGTGCCCTGGTGCCGCACCGGCCCGGGAGCGGCCGGGCTGACCGCTGTCGGCGCGCGGCTGCGCGGCGCTCTGGACGGCCGCACCGTCGCGGTCGGCTGGACCCACGGCGACTACCATCCGGGCAACGTGCTGCTGGACGAGGAGGGCAGCCGGGTCACCGGCATCGTCGACTGGGGTGAGGCCCGCGCGGACGGCCCGGTGGTCGTCGACGCCGCCACCTTCGTGCTCATGGTGCGCTGCCTGCGCAACGGCGCCGACCTCGGCCCGGTCGTGGCGGGCATCCTCCACGACGGCGCGCTCGCCCCCGAGGACGCGCGTCTGCTCGCGGGCCAGGACACGGCGGACGTGGCCGACGCCTCCGACGTGGACTTCGTGCTGCTGGCCTGGCTCTGGCACGTGGCCGCGAACGTCACCAAGTCGCCGCGCTACGGGCGCAGCCGGATCTGGTACCGCCGCGCGGTCGCGCCGGTGCTCGCGGAGGCGGTGCAATGGCCGGTGCCCTGAGTGTGAGCGCCGTGAGCGTGGGGGTGCGGAGGTACGCGCCCTGCGCCCCGCTGCCCGTGGCACTCGTGCTGTGGCTGCTGTCGCTGCGCAACGTCAACCTGGGCGGGATCGGCGCCCTCGGGCTGCTCCAGGTGCTGCCGCCGCTGTACTGGGTCGCCGTCGTGCTGCTGACCGGCGGCTTCGTGGCGACGCTCCGCACGCCCCGGCTGAGCCAGGGCTGGCTCGCCGGCTACGTTCTCGCGCTGATCGCCCTGATCCACGCCACCCCGACGCTGCTCTACCCGACCCTGCGCTACGCCTGGGCGTGGAAACACGTCGCGATCGTCGACGCGATGCTGCATCACAACGGGGTGGTGCCGAACGCGGGGGACCTGGAGATCTACAACCAGTGGCCGGGCTTCTTCCTGCTCAACGTCGCGGTGCTCAAGGTGCTCGGCCTCTCCTCCCCGGTGGGCTACGCGGCGTGGGTGCCGCCCTTCGCCAACGCCCTGATGCTGGTGCCGCTGCTGCTGATCTACCGCTCCGTCACCACCGACCGGCGGATCGTCTGGACCGGCGTGTGGATCTACTACTCGGTCTCCTGGATCGGGCAGGACTACTTCTCGCCGCAGGCCTTCGCCTTCCTCCTCTACGCCTGGGTGATGGCACTGGTGCTGCGACGGCTCCCGGCCAAGGCCAGGGCACCGGGTGAGCCGGCTTCCGGCCGTCCGCCGGATCGGCCCACGAGCGGTGTGCTCGGAGGCTGGGGTTGGTCGCTGGTTACGGTGCTGCTGCTGGTCGGCGCCATCGTCTGCTCGCACCAGCTCACCCCGCTGATGGTGATCAGCGGCCTGGCCCTGCTGATGATCCCTCGCCGCAACCGCCGGGTGGTGTGGCCGCCGCTGGTCGGTGCGGCGGTGATCACGGCCGTCTACGGCGCGACGGTGGCCCGGCCGTACCTGTCGAAGAACCTCGGCTCGTTCGTGTCGTCGCTGGCCAGCCCGGACGGCAACGTGGCCTCCGGCTTCCGGAGCCTTGGCTCGGCCGCACCGGAGCAGGTGCTGGTCGGCTTTGTGGACCGGGGACTGTCGGCCACCGTGATGCTGCTCGCTGTCGCCTGCCTGGTGCTGCGGCGCTGGACCCGGCGCACGCCGATCGTCTGGCTGCTGGTCGCGCCGCTGCCGCTGCTCGCGGCCAACGCCTACGGCGGCGAGATGCTGTTCCGGGCGTACATGTTCTCGCTCCCCGCCGCGTGCTTCCTGATCGGCGCGCTGGTGCACCCGAGCCGACGCGGCCAGGAGGCTGCCCGGACGCGGTGGTCGGGGCCGCGCAAGGCCCTGCTCCCCGTGCTGATGCTGGCCCTGCTGGGTGGGTTGTTCTTCAGCTACGACAGCAAGGAGGCGATGAACTACTACACCTCCGACGAGGTTGCCGCCGCCAGCTGGATGACCGACAACGCGCCGCCCGGGGCGGTGATCGTGGCGGTGACGGGCGCCGTCCCAGGGCTGGACGAGCGTTACGACGAGCACCCCGAGGTGGTCCTGGCCGCCACCGCCCCCCAGCTCCAGCAGTTGCTGGTCGCCGATCCGCGCACCGCCCTGCTCTACAGCGTCGGCTTCGTGAAGTCGGGCACGCCCGTGTACCTGATCCTGAGCCGCGCGCAGATGTGGGAGCTGAAGCTGACCGGCGAGTTGCCCGCCGACACTGTCGCCCGACTGGCGGATGCCGTGTCGGCGACCCCCGGATTCACACTGGTGTACCGCAACGCCAACGCGTCGGTCTACCGGTTCACCGTCGGCTGAGGAGGTGGGCCGGATGCGCATGACATCGACAGGGCTGCGGGTCGCGGCGGCGATGCTGGTCCTGGGCCTCACCGCCGCCTGTGGAGGCGGGGGCACGCCCCACGCCGGATCGGCGGGCGGCACCCCTGGGTCCGCGCCCGGAAGCTCCGCGAGCAGCTCCGCGTCCGCCCCGGCGACGCCGAGCCCGTCCGCCCCCGGCCCCTGGAACCTCGTCCTGTCCGACGACTTCACCGGCGGCTCCCTCGACACCGCGCGCTGGGCCACCTGTTACGACTGGAACCTCGACGGCTGCACCAACGCGGGCAACAACGAGCTGGAGTGGTACCTGCCGAACCAGGTCAGTGTCGGAGGCGGTTCGCTCCAGCTGACCGCCCAGCGGCAGACGACCGCGGGCAGCGACGGGCACACCTACCCGTGGACCTCCGGAATGGTCACCACCGGCCGCGACAGCTGGAACGCGCAGCCCCGGCAGACCTTCCAGTACGGCTTCTTCGCCGCGGCGCTGCGCATACCCGCGCAGGCCGGGATGTTCCCCGCCTTGTGGCTGCTCCCCGCCGCGCACGACGTCCCGCAGGAGATCGACATCGCCGAGTTCGCCGGCACCACCCAGGTCGTACAGAACACGATCCACTGGCAGCGCGCCGACGGCTCCACCGACCAGCAGCAGCACTGGTTCGGCCCGGTGAACTTCCCCGCCGGGTTCCACGTCTTCGCCGTCGACTGGGAACCCACGTCGGTCACCTGGTACGTCGACGGCAAGCCCGTCTGGAAGGTCACCGACCGCGCGGACATCCCGGCGATGCCCATGGAGCTGATCCTCAATCTGGCGGTCGGGTACCCGTACCCGCCGCCGGCGAACGTGGACAAGGCCCAGCTCCAGGTGGAGTGGGTGAGGGTGTGGCAGCACTGAGCACCCGGACGAGTCGGATCGCGCGGCTGGGCGTCGTCATGGCCGGCCTGCTCGTCGCTCTGGCCGCCTGCGGAGGAGGCGGAACGCCGGGCGGGGCCGGGATGGCCACGCAGAGCCCGCCGCCCGACGTTCCCGGGCCGTGGCACCTGGTCTTCAACGACCACTTCACCGGCTCCTCGCTCGACACCGGCAACTGGGCCACCTGCTACGACTGGAACGACAACGGCTGTACCAACGGGACCAACAACGAGATCGAGTGGTACCGGCCGAGCCAGGTCAGCGTCGGGAACGGCTGGCTTCAGCTGAGCGCGCAGCGGCAGGCCACCACCGGCAGCGACGGGCACACCTACCCGTGGACCTCAGGCATGGTCACCACCGGTCGCGACTCCTGGGACGCCACGCCGCGCCACACCTTCACCTACGGCTACTTCTCCGCCGCGATCGAGATCCCCGCCGAGTCCGGCATGTTCCCCGCCTTCTGGCTGCTCCCCGCGCAGCACTACGCGCGGCAGGAGATCGACATCGCCGAGTTCATCGGCAGCACCCAGCAGGTCCAGATGACCCTGCACTGGCAGCAGCCGAACGGCACACCCCAGTTCCAGCGCGACAGTTGGGGGCCGGTCGACTTCCCGGCGGAGATCCATGTCTTCGCCGTGGACTGGGAGCCCGGCTCGGTCACCTGGTACGTCGACGGAGTGGAGCGCTTCCGGATCACCGACCCGGCCAAGGTGCCGACGCTGCCGATGGAGCTGCTGCTCAACCTGGCGGTCGGCTACCCGTCCGCGCCGCCGGACAACGTCGACCACGCCGTGATGAAGGTCGACTGGGTGAGCGTCTGGCAGCACTGAGGACGGGGCGCCTCAGTCGTCCGGGCGGCCCGGGGGCTGGTCGGTGAAACGGGCGCGGGCGCGGCGGTAGAGACGCCAGCCGCGCGTGGACAGCGAGTCGCGGGTGGGCGCGTCGGGCGCGCCCTCGCCGCGTAGCCAGCAGCGGAAGACCGAGCGCGGGGTGTCCGCGCGGACGGTGAGGCGGGCCAGCCGTAGCGTGTCGTCAGCGGTGGAGCTGAACGCGTTGACGACCGCGCAGGCGGAGTCCCAGCCGGCCCGCTGCACCTTGCGGCGCACGGCCGCGCTGTTGTAGCCGTGCGGGTAGGCGTAGTTGGCGACGGAGTGCCCCAGCGCGTCCTCCAGCTCGTGCTTGCAGAGCACCACCTCGTCCGAGAGGTGCTGGTTGGTCAGCGTGTCCAGGTGCGGATGGGTGCGCGAGTGGCCGCCGATCTCGACGCCGTAGGCGTCCAGCCCCGCGACCTGACGCCAGTTCAGCATGTCGGCCGGGGGCAGCACGCTGCCGTTGGGACGGCCGCCGGGCGGGTGGATCGCGCCGGTGGTGACGAAGAGCGTGGCGGGCAGTTCGCGCTCCGCCAGCATCGGGGCGACCGTCCAGTAGAAGTCGGCGAAGCCGTCGTCGAAGGTCAGCACCGCGGCGCGCGCCGGCAGCGGAGGTCCGCCGCGGATCGCCGCGAGCAGGCGGCGCAGCGGGACGACCGTTACCTCCGCGCGGACCAGGTCGTCGAGCTGCTCGGCGAAGACGCGCGGCCGGACGGTGAACGGGGCGATCCAGTCGGGCGGGTTGTCCGAGACGGAGTGGTAGAGCAGGATCGGTACGGCGCTCATGCGGTTTCGCCCCCCGTCTGCCCCTGTTCCCTGACTCCCTGCTCATCGGCGCGGTCGGCCAGGTGTGGCCGACCGCCGGTACATCCCCATGCGTAGCCGCAGACCGTCGTGGTGACGCCGAGACAGAGGGCCGCCGCGCGCCCGGCCCGGCCGCCGGTCAGGGCGGTCAGCAGGCCGTGCGGCACGGTCCGGCGCAGGTAGGCGCGTTCGCTGGCGAGCGCGGGGCCGCGTCCCGAGAAGCGGGCGACGGCGGCCTTGGAGAGGCCCTCGGCGTAGCACCGCGCGCGGAAGTAGCGCCAGGTGGCCCGCTGGGGCGGCACGTGGTGCCGCACCGCCGCAGTGGGTTCGGTGCGCAGGACCGAGCCCGGCAGCGCGGCGGCGAGCCGCAGGCACAGTTCGGTCTCCTCGCACCCGAGCGGTCGGGACCCGACCCGGCCCAGATCCGTGCGGAAGCCGCCCGCGACCAGCAGCGCGGAGCGGCGGAACGACATGTTGGCCCCGATGAAGTTCCGCACCCGCGCCGGGTGTTCGGGAAGTCCCCGGTAGGAGCAGCCGACCACCCAGTCGAACTCCTCCGGGAACCAGCGGGGGCGGCCCGACTCCCACAGCGCGTGGACCGCGCCGCCGACGCCGGCGACGGACGGGTCCGCGTATCCGGCCAACAGCGCCTGCGCCCAGCCGGGTTGGGCGGCGGCGTCGTCGTCGAGGAAGGCGACGACGTCCCCGTGCACGAGCTCCACCCCGGTGTTGCGCCCGCCGGACAGTCCGCGCGGCCCGGCGTTGGCCACCACGTGGAGGTCCCCGAAACCGTCGGCACCGGTGAGCTCGGCGCGGGCACGTTCCTCCAGCGCCGGATTGTGGTCCACCACCAGCACAGTCTCGCGCACGCCGGGTTGGCGGGCCGGGGAGACGGAGCCGACGGCGTCGCGAAGGTCATCCCAACGGTCCATGGTCCAGCAGCAGATGACGACGGAGAGCGTCGCCTCGCTCCGCGTCTCCGTCTCCGTCGCCGTCGCCGTCGCCGTTGGCGTCTCCGCCTCTGGCTCTGCCTCTGGACCCGGGACGGCCAGCGGCGGTGGCTGGGGCATCGGTGGGGGGACGGGCAGCGGGTCCGGGATCGGGATCGGGTCGGGCACCGGGAGCGGCCGCGGCACGGGTGGCGGCGCGGGGATGGGATCCGGCACCGGCACCGGGACGGGTTCCGTCAGGCGTCGGGGTACACGGGTGCCGGTCATAGCGGTCACCTGCCGTACGGCGGCCCGGACATCGGCCCGTTCGTCGGCCCCGACGCATGTCCGGACACGGGCCCCGACACCGGTCCGGACGCCGGCGCGGACTGCGACCCGGACTGCGCCCCGGATGCGGCCCCGGACGGCAGTCGCGCGGCGATGTGCGGGATGCCGTCGCGCCGGGCACGCAGGCAGCTGCGCAGGTAGCCGAGCGGGCCGTAGGCGAGGCCGCGCAGCTCCAGCCCGGTCAGACGGCCGTGGGTCTGTCGTCCCGCGCCCGGACCCGTGGGCGCGGGACGGCTGCGGGCCCGGCGCACGGCCTGGCCGAGACCGAGCGGGACGCGGCGCAGCAGGGCGGGCAGCATGGCGGGTTCGTGGGCGACCGCCGCCGTCAGGTAGGCGCCGAAGCCGACGCCGTAGCCGTAGGCCTGGGCGGGCAGGGCGTCCATGGTGCGGTGGTGGTGGTGCCAGACGATCGCGTCGGGCTGGTAGACCAGCGCGGCTCCGGCGATCAGGGTGCGGAAGAAGGCCAGCAGGTCGTCGCCGCCCCGGGCGAGCGTGCCGGTGCCCGTCGCCGGGTCGAAGCCGCCGAGCCGGTGCAGCAGGTCGGCGCGGAACGCCATGTTCGCGCCGGAGCCGAACTGCCCGCCCGCGAACGGGAACAGCGGCTCGTCCGGCGGCGCGTCGAGCGACCAGCGCTGCTCGGTGAAGCCCTTGGTGTAGCCGCCGTGGTTCTCCAGTGCCACCTGGGCCTGCGTCTCCAGCTCGGCGGGCACGATCAGCCCGGTGACGCAGCCGACGGCCGGGTCCGCGGCGAAGGTGGCCACCAGGGCGCGCGGCCAGCCGCGGTCGACGACGGTGTCGTCGTCGGTGAAGGCGACCAGCGTGCCGTGGGCGGCGGCCAGACCGCGGTTGTGGGCCCGGGCCAGGCCGGGGATCGGCTCGCGCAGGTAACGGACGGACGGCGGATACTCCGTCAGCACCAGCGTGCGGGCGGAGTCGTCGGCGGGTGCGTTGTCCACCACGACGACGTCGAGTTGCGGATATCCGGTCCGCAGCAGCGAGTCGAGGCAGCGACGGAGCGACGCGGGGCGGTTGTGGGTGGCCACGACCACGCTCAGCAACGGCGTGAGGTTGGGCTCGGTGCGGGCCGCGGGCAGGTCGGGCGCGGAGAGTTCGGGCGAGGGGAGTTCCAGTTCCCGGTGGGCGGCGGCGACCAGCGCGCGGCAGAGTCCGGCGGTGTCGCCGGGTCGGCCGGTGGCGTGAACCAGTCCGAGCGGGTGTCCGTGCAGCCGCACCAACGCCAACACGCGTCCGTTCGGGACGACCGGGCTTGCACCGCCGGGCGAGCGCAGCTCGTTCGGACGGTCCAGGTCCAGCTCCACGACGTGCACGGGGGTGTAGAGCGATTCGCGGGCGGCGGAGCAGGGGCAGGCCGCAGCGGAGCGCCGGTCGCGCCCGCTCATCGGGGACCGCCCGCTCGGTACATGGCCGAAGCCTGCGCGGGGGCGTCTGCGGGGGTCTCCCGGCGTCCCGTCCTCGGCCGTTCGGCGACCAGGGTGCGCAGCACCCGACGCCCGTCGGCGATCGCGTGCAGGTGCGAACGGCCGTTGCGGCGCGGGAGTTCCAGACTGGGGACCTCGGCCACCCGCAGGCCGGAGCGGAGCGCGTGGGCGACCATCTCGGTCTCGATCTCGAACCCGGGCGCGTGCAGGTCCAGCGCGTCCAGGAAGCTGCGCCGGAACGCGCAGAAGCCGTAGCAGAGGTCCGTCAGCGAGGCGTGGTACAGCGCCTTCACGGCGGTGAGCAGCGCCCGGTTGCCGAGCGAGCGGATGGGCGTGAGGTCCTGCGAGCCGCCGCCCGCGACGAACCGGGAGCCCTTGACGAAGTCGTAGCCGTGGTCCAGGAAGTGCAGGAAGTGCGGGATCTCGCCGGGCCACATGCTGCCGTCGGCGTCCATCATCACGACGTAGTCGCAGCGGGCGGCGGCGAAGCCGGCGCGCAGCGCGTCGCCCTTGCCATGGCCGGGTTGGGCCAGCAGTCGCACCGACGGACGGCACAGTTCGGCCATTCGTGCGGTGGCGTCGCTGGACCAGCCGTCGACGACCAGCACCTCGTCGACGCAGCTCGGTACCTGCTCCAGCACCCAGGCGATGTTGCGGGCCTCGTTCTGCGCGGGGATCACCAGACTGACGGTGTGTCGGACCCTGGCGGTGTCGGAGGCGCGCCGAAGCCGTGGCTCGGCCGCGGCCGTCGGGTCCGGTGCTGCGATCCGCGCCTGGCCCTGATGCCGCGTCGGCGGTGTCGGAGACGTCGGCGGCGGTGCGGCCGACGGTGGCAGAGCGGATGGCGGCGGGGAGAACGCGGTCAGTGGCAGCGCGGATGGAGCGACGGGAAGCGAGGAGAGTGCGGGCGGGGGCAGGGGCGAACCCATCGGAGAGTCCTCTCCGGAGAACGCGCGGGCACGCTGCACCAGGCCGTGACCGGCCGGCGCGCGAACAGGCGCACGAACGAACATGGACCGTACCGGGCGGAATGCCCCAAGCCCTGACTCCGAAGCCCGCCCCCGAGCCTCGCCCCCGGACCGCCGGTCGATCGCGGGACGCCCAGGGCCTGTACGGCGTGCACGGCTCTCACGGCGTGTGCGTCGTACGTGCCCGTGGCGTCGACCACCACAGTGGCAGGTCCCCTCAGGGGTCTGCCGGTGACTCATCCTGTGCGCGGGCTGCGCTACGAGTCAAGGGATTTGTGGGGGACTAGTACGTTTCTCGCTCATTTGCGGGACTTACCCGGTTTGTCGCCTCGGCCATCCCCGCCGTGGGTGTCGCCTCCGCCGCCCCGGCCAGGATCAGCGCCTCCAGCCGTTCCGGCGCGGTGGGACGGCCGAAGTGCCAGCCCTGGCCCCAGTCGCAGCCCAGCACCCGCAGGCGCTCGGCGGTCTCCGGCGTCTCGACGCCCTCCGCGGTCAGCGTCAGGCCCAGGCTGCTGGACAGCGAGACCAGCCCGCTGATGATCCGCCAGCTCACCTCCTCGCCACCCGTCGCCTCGGGGTCGGGCACGAAGGAGCTGGAGAGCTTGAGCCCGGAGATCGGCAGGTCGCGCAGGTAGGCGAGGTTGGACCAGCCGGTGCCGAAGTCGTCCACGGCCAGGCTGACGCCCCGGTCCACCAGCGCGTGCAGCACCCGCTGCGACTCGTCCAGCGGGCCCAGGGCCGTGCCCTCGGTGATCTCCAGCTGCAGCAGCCCGGGGTCGAGCCCGGTGTCGGCAAGGATCCGGCCGACGTCGGCGACCAGGCGTTTGTTGCGCGCCTGACGGGCCGTGATGTTGACGTTGAGCTGCGGCGCGAGCTGACCGAACCGGCGCTGCCAGTCCGCCGCCTGCGCGCACGCCTGCTCCAGCACCCACCGGCCCAGCGGCAGGATCAGCCCGGTCTCCTCGGCGGCGGCCACGAACTCGTCCGGGCCGAGCACGCCCAGCCGCGGATGCCGCCAGCGCACCAGCGCCTCGACCGCCGCGAGCGAGCCGTCGCTGAGCGCGCACAGCGGCTGGTACTCCACGAAGAACTCGCCCCGGTCCAGCGCGACCGGCATCCGCACCGAGACCGAGTAGCGGCTGACGGCCGCCGCGTTGGTCCTGGCGTCGTACAGCGTCCACCGGCCGCCGCCCGCCTCCTTGGCGCGGTAGAGCGTCAGGTCGGCGGCGCGGACCGCCGCGCCCGGCGTGATGGTGCCGACCGGGCGCTCCAGCACGCCGATGCTGGCGCCGACGGCCAGCTTGTGGTCCTCGATGTCGATCGGCTCGGACAGCGCCGCGAGCACGGCGCGCGCCGCCGCGACCGCTTCGTGCTCGCCCTGGCAGCGCTCCAGCAGCACCACGAACTCGTCGCCGCCCAACCGGGCCACCATGTGCCCGAGCGGCGTCAGCGCGGCGGCCAGCCGGCTGGCGACGGCGACCAGCAGTTGGTCGCCGGTGTCGTGGCCGAGGCTGTCGTTGACGATCTTGAACCGGTCCAGGTCGATGTAGCAGAGCCCGAACCGGGCGTCCGCGCCCGCCTCGGCGAAGAGCGTCTCCAGGCGTTCGAAGAAGGCGGCCCGGTTGGGCAGGCCGGTCAGCGGATCGTGGGTGGCCTGGTGCCGCAGCCGCTCCTGGAGGCGGTAACGGTCGGTGATGTCCTCCAACATCGCCACCTGGTACTTCGGGCTGCTGTCCTCGTCGCGGATCAGCGAGACGGTCAGGTGCGTCCAGACGACCTCGCCGTCCTGCCTGTAGTACGGCTTGTCGCACTGGAAACTCTCGCGTCGGCCCGCGATCAGGTCCTCGTACGCGGCCCAGACCTCGGGGCTGTCCTCCGGGTGCACCAGGTCGGTGACCTGGCGGCCGTAGAGGTCGTCCGGGCGGGCGCCGAACATCTCCAGCAGGGCCTGGTTGGCCGCCAGGATCTCCCCGTGCACGCTGCCGACGCCGATCCCGACCGCCGCGTGCTCGAACAGTGCCCGGAACCGTGCTTCGGAGGCGTGCAGGGCCTGCTCCGCCTCGCGGCGCGCCGTGTCGGCGGCGCTGTGGATCGACTCCTGGTGGCGCAGGGTCTGCTCCTGCAGCGCGGTGGCCCAGGCGGCGGCGAACCTCCCGGCGCTGCCCGGCACCCGGGAGGGCGCGGTGCGCAGCAGCTCCACCGCGCCGACCAGCAGCTCCGGATCGGTGAAGTGCGCGTTGACCAGCGCGAACGCGGCGTGGTCGGCACGGCCGTCGCGGATCAGGGAGGTGGTGCGCTCGGCGAGCGCGTCGATCTTCAGCGGGTGCAGCGGGCTGCCGTGCGCCCGCAGCAGCCGCGCCCAGCGCGCCGTGAACTCCGCCTCGGACGTCGCGGCCGTCACGGAGCCGCTCCCGCGGCTCTGGTGGCCGCTCCCGGAGCCGCTTCCGTGTCGTCCGGGGGCGGGCCCGCCGGTGGCGCCGTCATGGCAGACGCCCCACCCCGACCAGGCCGGCCATCCGCTCCGGGTGGGGCGCGACCGTGCCCGGGCTGTCCGGGCGCCACTCCGGCAGGTAGACGATCCCCGGGTCGACCAGCTCGAAGCCGTCGAAGAAGGCCGCGATCTCGTCGTGGCCGCGCATCGTGATCGGGGTGGTGGTGCGCCGGTAGATGTCCTGGTGCGAGCCGACCTGGTCCGGGCGGCCCTCGGTGCAGGCGTGGCAGATCACGATGGCGCTGCCCGGTGGCAGCGCGTCGCGCAGGCGGGCGACCAGCGTGTGCGGCGCGGCCTGGTCCGGCACGAAGTGCAGGACGGCGACCAGCAGCAGCGCCACCGGCGCGTCGCCGTCGAGCAGGGAGGCGACCTCCGGATCGGCCAACAGCTCCTCCGGACTGGTCAGGTCCGCCTGAACCATGCGGCTGAGCGGGTCGTCGACCAGCATCGTCATGCTGTGCGCGACGGCCACCGGATCGCGGTCCACGTAGACGACGCGGGCCTCCGGCTGCTCCTCGCGGGCCACCTCGTGGACCGGGCCCACGGTCGGGATGCCGGAGCCGACGTCCAGGAACCGGGTGAAGCCGTCACCGGCCAGGTACTGCACCGAGCGGCGCAGGAAGGCGCGGTTGGCGCGCATGATCTGCGGGAGCTCCGGCCACAGCTCCATGGCCTTCTGTGCCATCTCGCGGTCCGCGGCGAAGTTGTGGCTGCCGCCGAGGTAGTAGTCGTAGACCCGGGCCGCGTTGGGTTTCTCCAGGTCGATCCAACTCGGCGTCCAGCTCTCACGTCGCACGGGAAGCTCCCTCCGAGCTGGGAAGGACAGGCGCTTGCGAGGTCCAATACTATGACAAAAGCCACGTAATCACCGGTGATTGCCGAGCAGTCCGGCTGAACGTCCGTTCCATGACGGCGAGGCGCGTCGATGGCGGGAAGCATCGAGGAGTACGCGCTGATCGGCGACCTGGGAACGGCGGCGCTGGTCGGCGCGGACGGTTCCGTCGACTGGCTATGCCTGCCCCGGTTCGACTCGCCCTCCTGCTTCGCCGCCCTGCTCGGCGAGGAGCGCCACGGCCACTGGCGACTCGCCCCCTCCGCGCCCGACGCCGCCCTGGTCGACCGCCGCTACCTGGACGACACCCTCGTGCTGGCCACGCACTGGCGCACCCCGCGCGGCGAGGCGCGGGTGCTGGACTTCATGCCGCGCCGCACCCGCGAACCACGCCTGGTCCGGATCGTCGAAGGTCTCTCCGGCACGGTCGAGATGCGCGGCGAGCTGCGGGCCCGGTTCCACTACGGCCGGGTGATGCCCTGGGTGCGCCGCACCGGCCACCACCGGGTCGCCGTCGCCGGACCCGACGCGCTCTGGCTCAGCGTCCCCACCGGCGTGCACACCTACGGCGCGGGCGCGGGCGCCGACGGCTGCACCCGCTCGGAGTTCGTCGTCGCGGCCGGGCAGCGGACCGTCTTCGTGCTCACCTGGCAGCCCTCGCACGTTGCTACACCTAGCCGCTTTGACGCGGGCCAGAGCCTGCGGCAGACCGTCGCGGGCTGGGAGCGCTGGTCGGCCGCCTGCCGCTACCAGGGACCGTGGCGGGCGGAGGTGATGCGCTCACTGCTGACGCTCAAGGCGCTCAGCTACGAGCCCACCGGAGGCATCGTCGCCGCGCCCACCACCTCGCTGCCCGAGTGGATCGGCGGCGACCGCAACTGGGACTACCGCTTCTGCTGGCTGCGCGACTCCAGCCTCACCCTGGCCGCGCTGCTGCGCGGCGGCTACCGCGAGGAGGCCGCCTCCTGGCGGCGCTGGCTGCTGCGCGCCATCGCGGGCGACCCGGCCCGGCTCCAGGCGCTCTACGGAGTCGCGGGCGAACGGGCGTTGCCGGAGTCGGTCGCCGACTGGCTGCCCGGCTACCGGGGCTCACGGCCGGTCCGGGTCGGCAACGCCGCCGTCGGGCAGATGCAGCTGGATGTCTACGGCGAGGTCGCCGACACGCTGCACCGCGCGCTGACGGCCGGGATCCCGATGGAGCGCCAGGTCTGGAGCCTGTTCCGGTCGTTGATGACCGCCGTCGCCGAACGCTGGCGGGAACCGGACGAGGGCCTGTGGGAGGTCCGGTCCGAGCGGCGGCACTTCACCCACTCCAAGGTGATGTGCTGGGTCGCCGCCGACCGGGCCGTCCGGATGGCCGAGCAGACCCGCCTGCCCGCCCCCCTCGACCAGTGGCGCGCGCTGCGCGACACAATCCACGCCGACGTCTGCGCAAACGGCTACGACGCCGGGCGCGGGGTCTTCACGCAGTGCTACGGCGGTAGCCAACTGGACGCGGCCGCACTGCTGTTGGCGCAGACCGGATTCCTGCCACCGACCGACCCGCGGGTGGTGCGCACCGTCGACGCGATCCGGCAGGACCTGGCCGTGGACGGCTTCGTGCGCCGTTACGACGTGGGCGGTTCGGATGCCTGTGACTCGACCTCGGCCTCGACCTCGACCGCGTTCTCAGGCGGTGACGGGTTGCGCAGCCCTGAGGGTGCCTTCCTGGCCTGCAACTTCTGGCTGGCCGAGGCGCTGGCGCTGGGCGGGCGACCGGAGGAGGGCGCCGAGGTCTTCGCCCGCACCGCCGCCGTGGGCGGCGAGCTCGGCTTGCTCAGCGAGCAGTGGGACCCGGCGACGGGCTCCCAGCTCGGCAACGCGCCGCAGGCGTTCACCCATGTCGCGCTGGTCAACGCGGCGTTCGCGCTGGCGGACACCGGGGGCGCCGGGGTGGACTGACCGGGCGTCGCGGGCCGCACACCGCAGACCGGCCTTTGCAGACCGCCTTTCGGCGCATTTCCTTGGCCACGCGCCCTCGGTTCGTCGTGCACGCCCTACTCTGTGTCACTCTTCTTGCGCACTCTGTGATGTGAGTGCTAGCAATTGTCACTGAACGCACCTGCCTAGGGATTCCCCTGACCATGCGGCTCACCTTCCTCGGGACCACCTCGAACAACGGCAACTGCCCCACCCTGTACGCGACCGACCGGGGCACCCTGGTGGTCCAGGGCTACGCCGTGACCGACCCGCACGCACGCGACCAGCTGCGGGACCTGCTGCCGGGTGAGGACGCCGTCGAGATCCCGACGGAACTGCTGAGGTTCCTCGGCTGAGTCTGCCGGGCCGTCGAGCTTGCCGGGCCGCCAAGCTTGCCGGGCCGTCGATTCCGCCCGCGGGTCCACGGGGGTGGCTGACGGGGGTGCCGGTGCGGCGCGGTACGGTGCGTCGACGGCGGGGGAGGGGCCGGGCCATGACGGACTTTCAGCGCGAACGCGAGGCGCTCGGCGCCTGGCTGCACCGGCTCCGCCGGGACGCCGGGCTCAACGGCAAGGAGCTGGCCACCCGGCTCGGCTGGGCCGCGTCCAAGGTGTCCCGGATCGAACACGGGCGGCAGACCCCGACCACCCCCGACGTCGAGGCCTGGTCACGGGCGTGCGGTCGCCCGGACGAGGCGGCCGGGCTCGCCGCCCGGCTGCTCGCGCTGGACAGCCACTACGTCAACTGGCGCCGCTCACTGCGCGCGGGCCACGCGCCCAGGCAGCGGGTCGCCGTCGAGCTGGACCGGGGGACGCAGCTGCTGCGCGTCTTCGAGTCCGCCATGGTCCCCGGCCTGCTGCAGACCGCCGAGTACGCGCGGTCGGTCTTCTCCGCCCTGGTCGCGCTCCAGGGAACCCCGGACGACGTGCCGCAGGCGGTCGAGGCCCGGATGGAGCGTCAACGCGCCCTCTACCAGCCCGGACACGAGTTCCACTTCGTGCTTACCACCGCCGCGCTGCGGGCCCGGCTCTGCCCGCCCGAGGCGCACCGGGGCCAACTGGACCGGCTGCTCGCCGTCGCCTCGCTGCCCGGCGTCCGGCTCGGCGTGATCCCCGACGGGACGGCGCTGCCGCTCGCGCCGCTGCACTCGTTCTGGGCCTTCGACGAGCGGCTGGTCCAGGTCGAGACCTGGACCGCCGAGATCAACGTCACCGACGCCGACGAGATCGACCTCTACCTGCGCGTCTTCGAACACTACGCGGACGCGGCCCGCTACGGAGCGGGCGCCCGGCAGGTCGTCACCACGGTCCTTGCGGAACTCGCCGGCGCCACGGAGGGGGACGACGACGGCCTGGACGGCGAGCCGGACCTGCTCGACGGGAGAGCGGTCCCGCGCACGCCGTGGCTCGACTGACCGGTGGCTCGATCGGTGGGTGTGGTGCGGGCAGCTGACGCACGGTCGCGCAGGTGTCCCAGGGTGCCTCACTCGAACCGGTGACGACCACCGGTGAGTTTGCAGCACGCGGGCCACCTGATTCGCAATAACGCGCAATCGGGCTCCCCGAGCAACCCGCACTTCCCTACCCTTCCCCCTATGGCGGACAGTTCCCCGGCACTCGGCTGGTTGCTCCGTGCCGCGCCCGTCCCCGGCCTCACCCTGGCCGAGTGGAACGGCCGCCCGGACGGCAGCGCCGAACTCGCCGTAGGCGTCGTCTGGGACGCGGTCCGCGCCCAGACGGAACTCGGCATCGAGGCCCTCGACAGGCTCCGCCTCGCCGGATGCGCGGGACCCGCGCTCTGCGCGGTCGCGGAGGGTCTGGTCTCCGTCCTCGTCCCGGTCGGCACGGCCAGCACCTGGGCGGACCCGATCAAGGGCGTCCGCGTGCTCGGGCGGGGCGAGTCGCTGCGGGTCCCGGTGCCGCGCTGCTCGCACGGCCCGTACCACTGGCTGATCCCGCCCGACGGGAGCGGCACCCTCACCGACCCCTGCCTACTGCACCGCGCGCTGCTCCACGCGTCCGACGTCTACGCGGCGGTGCGTGGGTAACCACCGCGCGGGCAGGGCTTGTTGTGCCCCCGTCGCGGGCTCAGTACCGCACCGTGATCCGCCTCGCCGGGCCGTCCACACGGATCTCGCCGCCGTAGGGGAGCAGCAGCTGGGGGTCGGTGTGCCCGAAGTCGACGTCGAAGACCGCCATGGCCTGCGGCGCATACGTCTCCAACGCCCGTAGCACCGCCGCGCGTTGGTCCGCCCGGTAGCGGGCGCGCGCGTCGGCGGGGACGGGGTTGAACGGATCCTGCGCCCTGGCACGGCCCATCAGCAGCGCCGGGAACTGCCGCAGCAGGCCACGCTCGCCCATGTTCCGCAGGATGCGGAAGACGGTCGCGGCATCAGGCCGCTCCTCCGAGGTCTCCAGCAGCAGCACGCCGCCCGCGTAGCTCTCGACGGGCAGGATCTCGCGGTCGGCCATCAGCAGCCAGGAGAGGATCTCCAGATTGCCGCCCCAGCTGCGGCCGGTGACGACCCGGTCGGCGCGGTGCCAGTGCCACGGCGTGGCGGGCTCGGACGGCGGCTCGGCCGCGAAGGTGGCCTCGTCGGCCCAGTCGCCGGTGATGTCGCCGAAGCGCCCCGGCTCGGTCAGCACGTACTCGCCCGACCCGCCCGACCCGCCCGACTCGCCTGAGCCGAACAGCGCGGCGCGCCACGAGTCGACGGTGGCGGGGTGCATCGCGCCGGGACGGCCGAGCTCGCACATCACCGAGCCGCCGTGGTAGCTGACGATGCCGAGGTTGTGCAGCAGCACGAGCAGGTTGGTGTTGTCGCTGTACCCGAGGAAAGGCTTCGGGTTGGCCCGCAGCAACTCCCGGTCGAGCAGCGGAAGCACCGTCAACTCGTCGTCGCCGCCGATGCTGGAGATCACGGCCTTGATACTCGGGTCGGCGAAGGCCGCATGCAGGTCGTCGGCGCGCTGCTGCGGCGTGGAGCCCATCCGCCGGGTGCTCGGGTACTCCACCGGCTCCAGGCCGAACACGTCCCGCAGCCGCTGCAGCCCCAGCTCGAAGGGGCGCGGGAAGAGCCCCGGCAGTCCGGAGGACGCGGAGACGACCGCGACGCGGTCACCGGGGACGGGCTTGGGCGGGTAGCGAAGGTCGTCCATGCCCGCGGAGCGTAGCCCGACAACGCCGGGCCACGCTCAGGTTTTCCGTCGGGGACGGGTCAGTTGCCGCCCGCGCGGCGAGCGGCCTGCTCCCGCTCGGCCGCCTGCTTCTCCTTGATCCGCACGGCCTCCTTGCGGACCTCCAGCTGGTTGGCGCGCTCGTGCTGGAGCCAGAGCGGGTTCTCGGCCTTGAGGGCGTCGATCTCCTCGGTGGTCAGCGCCTCGGTCACACCGCCGCGGGCCAGGCCCGAGATGGAGATGCCGAGCTTGGTCGCGATCACGGGGCGCGGGTGCGGCCCGTTGCGGCGCAGGTCGGCCAGCCACTGCGGCGGGTCGGCCTGGAGCGCGTTCAGCTCGTCCCGGGAGACGACCCCTTCCTGGAACTCGGCGGGCGTGGCGGGCAGGTACACGCCGAGCTTCTTCGCCGCCGTGGCGGGCTTCATCGTCTGGGTCGACCTGGGCTTGCTGTCAGTCATGGGACAAGCGTAGCGAGCGGAAGCCGTGCCTGATCACAGCCGGTAACCTGGGCCCGTGACAGACACGCCCGACACCGCTCCCTTCCGGCTCGCCTACGTCCCTGGGGTGACGCCCGCCAAGTGGGTGCGCGTCTGGAACGAACGGCTCCCCGAGACCCCGATCAGGCTGCAGCTGGTCCAGGCGGGCGAGGGCGAGACGGTCCTCCACGACGGCGGCGCGGACGCCGGGCTGGTCCGGCTGCCGGTGGACAAGACGCACCTCAGCGCGATCCCGCTCTACACCGAGACCACCGTCGTGGTCGTCCCCAAGGACCACGAGTTGGCCGACGCGGCGGAGGTCTCCGTCGCCGAGCTGGCCGAGCTGGTCGTGCTCCACCCGCTGGACGACGTCCTCGGCTGGGAGGACGGCACGCCCGGCGAGGCCGCGTTCGAGCGTCCGGCGACGACCTCGGACGCCGTGGACCTGGTCTCGGCGGGCATCGGTGTGCTGATCGTCCCGCAGTCGCTGGCCCGGTTGCACCACCGGCGCGACCTGACCTACCGGCCGATGACGGACGCGCCGCAGTCGCAGATCGCGCTCTCCTGGCTGCAGGACCGGACGACGGACCTGGTCGAGGAGTTCATCGGCATCGTGCGCGGCCGCACGGTGAACAGCTCGCGCGGTCGCAGCCAGCCCGAACCGGAGAAGGGCGCCAAGGCGAAGGCGGCCAAGGCCGCGCCGACGAAGAAGCAGCCGCAGAAGCAGGCCGGCCGTCCCCGTTCGGGCGGCGGAGCAGGCGGGGGAGCGGGCGGCGGCGCGCGGAAGCAGACGGCCCGGCGCGGCAAGCCGCGCCGCTGACCGCCCTGCCACAGCCGCTCGCACCGCGACCGCTCACACCGCGACCGGCTCCGCCACGTACGGCGCCAGTACCAGCCGGATGACCTCCTCCAACCGGGCGAACGCGTCGCCCAGGGTGGAGCGGCCGGTGACCCAGTCGACGAGTTCGCTCTGCCACGCCGCGTCGATGATGTGCGGGACGACGGACCGCGCCGTCGGCGGGACTTCCGGCATCAGCGCGAGCAGCTTGGCCCGGCCCGAGTTGCCCATGGCCTCGACCACCTCGCTGGCGAACGGGTCCGTGGAGACGGCGACCGAGACCAGCAGCCGGGCCAGGTTGGGCTGTCGCTGCAGGGCCCGCATCCCGCGGTGAACGAAGCGCACCACCCGGTCTGACCCGCTGCCCCGCCCGGCCAGCGCCGCGGGCGAGCCGCGCACCTCGGTCGCCAGGTCGTCCATGAGCATCGCCCGCCAGTCGGACGCGGCGGCTGCGAGCAGGTGCTCCTTGGAGGAGAAGTAGCGGTAGGTCGTGCCGAGCGCCACCCCGGAGCGTTCGCTGACCTGCTTCATCTGCAGCCGTTCGACCCCGCCTTCCGCGACAAGCGCGAGGGCGGCGTCGATCAGGTGTTTCCGGCGTTCCAGTTGGCGGGGAGACATGGTCTCGACCGGCCTGGGGGACAGGTCTACCTTGGACACACGGCCATCCTACCGGGAACCGTGTTGCACGTGTATGACGCCTCATCAGCTGATCCGACCACCACCGACCTGCGCAGACGCGCGCAACGGTGGAACAGCGTTCTCGCCCCGACGCCGTCGGACGCCGGGCCTCAGGGCGTCCTGCCCGGCCTACGCCGCGTCCACGGGCAGCGGCAGGCGGGCGGTGACCTGGAAGCCGCCGCCGGAGTGGGGGCCTGCGGTGAGGGTGCCGCCGAGGAGGGCGGTGCGTTCGCGCATGCCGGTGATACCGAAGCCCGCGCCGACGCCGCTGCTCGGGCCGTTCGGGCTGGTGGGGCTGTGGGGGCCGTTCACGGTGCCAACGCCGGTGGGCCCGCGGCCGGAGTCGAGGATCGTCAGCGTCAGGTCCTGTGCCCCGTAGGCGATGTCGACCGTGCAGCTCGGCGTGCCCGCGTGGCGGACGACGTTGGTCACCGCCTCCTGGACGATGCGGTAGGCGGAGAGCTCGATGTCCGGCGGCAGCGGGCGTTCCTCGCCGACGCGTTGCAGCGTCACCCGGACGCCCGCCGCCGCCGTGACCTCGGCGAGCCGGTCGAGGTCGGCGAGGCAGGGTGCGGGCGCGTTGAGCTCCGGTGAGGACATGGCCGCCGGGTCGGCGTCGGAGCGGCGCAGGGCGACCAGGGTGCGGCGGAGGCCGGACAGGGTCTCGCGGCTGGTGGTCTCGATGGTGCTGAGCGCGGCCTGCGCCTCGGCGGGCTGGGTGTGCACCACGCGGCTGCCCATGCCCGCCTGGATGGCGATGATGCCGATGCTGTGCGCGACCATGTCGTGCAGCTCGCGGGCGATCCGCAGCCGCTCGGCGGTGACCGCCTCGGCGACCGCCTGCGCGCGCGTCGCCTCCGCGTGCTCGCGGCGTTCACGGGCCAGCAGGCCCATGGTGTAGGCGGTGGCGATTCCGAGGGTGACCAGAACCTCGGTGCTGATGAGGGCGTCGGGCCCCTGCGAGAAGCCCGCCACCATCAGCATCTGGGCCACCAGGCTCACGACCGCCGCCCAGACGCCCGTACTCCGGCGGCAGCGGCCCACGATGACACCGAGCAGGATGTCCGGGACCACGAACAGCAGGAACATCAGCGGCGACCGGTCCCGTCCCGGGATGGCCGCGATCATCAGGCAGACCAGGGGCAGTGTGACGCCGAGCGTCAGCACCGGGCGCCGACGGGCCGCAGGGACGAGCAGGAACATGGCCAGGAGGGCGCCGGGGAGCAGCACGCCGCCTTCCGCGTGGGCGGCGATCCCGAAGAGCAGCGTCAGCAGGGTGAGCGGGTAGGCCACCAGACCCAGCCAGGTCGACACCTGACCTCGCCGACGGCTGCGGGCGGTGCTCTCGGCTCGGGGCGGCGGGGCTGCGATGTCCATGCCGCCGAGCGTAGAGGGACTGCCCCGGCACGGCATCGACCTGCGGGCTTACGCCGACGGGCGGACCGCGGTGCGGGAGTTGCCGCTCACGGCGCGGGGTGCGGGTGCTCCCGGATCAGCGCCTCCTGGACGACGGAGGCGACCAGCTGACCGTCGCGGGTGTAGAACTCGCCCTGCGCCAGCCCGCGGCCGTCGGACGAGCTCGGGCTGCGCTGGGCGAAGAGCAGCCACTCGTCGGCGCGGAACGGGCGGTGGAACCACATCGCGTGGTCCAGCGAGGCCAGGCTGATCCGCGACGGCTCTTTGCGCTCGGCGCGCGGGAGTTGGAGGTGGAGCGCCGCGGTCGAGGCCAGCGTCAGGTCGGACAGGTAGGCCAGCGCACAGACGTGCATCAGCGGCTCGTCGGCGGGCAGCTTCTGCGCCGACTTCAGCCAGACGTACTGCTGCGGCACGCCCGGCAGCTCCGGCGGCTGTCCGGGCAGGTCCCGCGGGACGATGCGCATGTCCAGGGTGAGCCGGCCGGTCGACCCCCAGTAGTTCTCCGGACCGCCTGCCGCCCAGGCCGCGTACGGGTCCGGCAGGTTCTCCGGGCCGGGGAGGTCCGGCATGACCGCCTGCCGGTCGGGGCTCTCCTCGGGGCGCTTGAAGGACGCGGAGAGGGTGAAGACCGCCTCGCCGCGCTGGATCGCGGTGACCCGGCGGGTCGAGTACGAGCCGCCGTCGCGCAGCGAGTCGACCTCGTAGACCAGCGGGCGGCGCGGGTCGCCGGGTCGCATGAAGTAGCCGTGCAACGAGTGCACCAGGCGACCCTCGGCCACCGTCCGCCCGGCGGCGACCAGTGCCTGCGCGGCCACCTGCCCACCGAACGCGCGCAACGGCGCGCCCGCATGACACCAGCCCCGGAAGAGGCCCTTGTCGATCTCGTCGAGGCTCAGCAGGTCGACGAAGCTGGTGATGGCGGTGGGCTGGGGCGTTGCGGCGGTCACCGGTACATCGTTTCAGACGCCAACCACTGCGCGGCTGTGACATGTCTGACATTGCGTGTGGCCAGGGGCGAACTCGACTGCCTGGCCTGGGACCTGCCCCCGGGCCGCTGAGCCGCTGTGCGATCCACGTATGCTGCACGCCCGGCCAGCGGCACTCCGCCCACGGCCAGCAAGCCTCAGGCGGAACGAATGGTTGACAGCGGAGTCCTGATGACAGGTGTGACCGGGGCCGCGGCCTGGGTCGCAGCCGGCTGGCAGGCAGTACGCCAGTGGAGGGCCACCACCGGACGCCACACCACGGGGATGGTGACGCGCGTGAACCGGGGTGGTCGCGGCGGCAGTTCCAGCACCGTGCAATTCATGGACGAGTCTGGCACTCCGCACCGGTTCGAGTCGAACTTCCGCGGCACCGTCGGGCAGGAGGTCCGGGTCGGCCATCCCGTCGGCAGGCCCCAGCAGGCACGCACGATCGGCGGCCCCACCCCATGGGCGCTCCCGATCATGGCCACGCTCGTCGGTGGTGCCTTCCTCGCAGTCGCGGTGTCGCTGCTGACGGGCAGCGGCCTGCCCCGGATATAGGGCCGTGGCAGCATCGACATGTCCGGGATGGCTCCGCCGCCCGTCGCGGGCAGCGGGGCCACCGTCGTCACTGGGCGAGTTGCACCACGAACTCGATGTCCGTGTCGACCCCGGCGAGGATCTCCTCCACGTCCGCGGTTTGATCCCCGGGCACGTCGGTCCCGACAGTTGTCGTCTGTGTGCCGATGCGATGCGCCGAGCTCGGCTCCTTCCCTGTCAGGTTACGCAAGATCGCTTTTGCGTCCTCGATGCGCCCGTTGAGGACCGTGGCGCTGATGTGGGTTCGCTGACTCATCCACGCAGCGTCCCGCCGGAGCTCGCCGGTAGCCGTTGAGACACGCGGTGCCCACCCGAATGGCGGCGGGCGCCGTGTACGTGCCCCATTGCGCTTTTGACGACGCGTCGGCGTTCCGGGTGCGACCTGCGAAGATGGCGCCATGCTGCAGGTTTGCCTCAACGGTGCTCGAAGCCGTGCCGAGTGTTCCGTATTGCCGGTGACTTCCGACGAACTGGCGGTGGCGGCCCGTGAGGCTGTCGCCGCGGGCGCCGAGGACGTCCATCTGCACCCCAAGGACCGCGCCGGTCAGGACACGCTGGAAGCCACCGCCGTCGCCGCCGCTGTGAGCGCGGTGCGGGCTGCTGTTCCAGGCATCCCGGTTGGGGTCACCACCGGCGCATGGGCCACGGCAGACCCTTACCTCCGTGCCGCGCAGGTCCGGGCCTGGACCGTGCTGCCTGACCATGCCTCCGTGAACTGGCACGAGGACGGTGCCACCGACGTCGCCGCGGCCTTGCTGGACCGGGGGATCGGCATCGAAGCCGGAATCTACTCCGGCACCCCCGCGGCACAACGGTTTCTGGACTGGCCCGGATCCCGCCGAGTCCTGCGCGTCCTGGCCGAGATCACCGAGGCCGCCCCACAGGAAGCGCTCCACGCCGCAACTGGCCTGCTGGATGAACTCACATCGGTTGCCGTGCCGATTCTCCTGCACGGTGAAGACGCCACTGCGTGGCCCATCCTGCGACTTGCAGCCTCCCGCCGCCTGGATGCCCGTATCGGTTTGGAAGACGTGCTCCATCTCCCCGACGGAACCTCCGCCCCAGGCAACGCCGCCCTCATCCGCGCAGCACGCCAGATCATCCAGAACACACCGCAGGGCACGCCGTAGTGAGTCGTGGTCACAACCCCACCTCGGCCGAGGAGCACCCCGCGACACCCCGTAAGGTTTGCTCACCAGAACGGGCGAAGGTAGACAGTTTCGAGGGACGACGTGGTTCTCAGAGCGGGACGAACAACAGCCGCGACGATCGCGGCTGCGACGTGCCTCGGTCTCACCGCCTGTCATGCCTCCGGCCACACGGCGAGCGCAGCGGTCTCGCATTCGGTCGGCGCGTCAGTATCGTCCTCCGCCACGGCGAGTCCGACCACGATGGTGATCACGACACCCAGCGCATCCGCCAGCCCCACCAGGCACGCCACCCCAGCAGCACCGACGACCGTGGCGGCAAAGACGCCCACCGCCACCCCGACGGCACCACACACAGCAGCAGCCGTCGTCCCCGCCGGCTGCCAGAACCTGACCGTCCCGAACGGTGTCAAGTGGGCCGTGACGCAGACCTGGGCGAACACCAAGGGCATCGCCCACATCCAGCCCAAGCCCGGCGGCTTCTATTACGGCAGTTGCGGCACCACCCTCTACGCCGCCGTACGCTTCGAGGTAGCCCCGGGAGCGACCAGCAACGATCTGGTCCAACTCCAGGACGAAGGCACCTCCCTGCAGTTCTTCAGGTTCACGCCGGAGACAGGCTGGACGTTCGTCGGCTCCGACTCCTACCCGCCCACCACCAATTGCTCCCAGTTCGCCCCGGTCGCCCTCTCGCGGCAGTGGCACTGCTCCTGAGAACCGACAGCTCCACCCCGGTGAAGCAGACCAGGTCCACGGTGCGGGCCTCGGCGATGGTGGACGGCACGGCGAGGGCCGCCAGTGACATGAAGCCTGCGACGGACTGCCCAAAGACACGAGTTCCGGGCATGGATGGTCCTTCCATCGACGTGGACGCAGGAGCACGCATCCCTGGCGGACGGGCCTGCGATGGGGCGGGGGATTACGCAAGGCCGCGCGAGGGAGCCGGGCCGGTCCGTGATGGCGTCAGAGGATCGGCTGGTGTTGGGGAGTGAGGCATCCTTGGACGGTCGCGTTGAACGCGCGTGGCGCCGTGATGGGGAAGGTCGGAGAGAGCCCGGACCAGGCAGCTCCTCGCAGCTCAGCGCCGCGAATGTGCCCGCATTCGCAGCGAGAAAGGCATCCGATGGGGCGGCCGATGCCGCGCCTCCGCAGCCTGACGCTACTCGGAGTCACCGTCGTTCTGGACGTTGCGGCGAGCGCGAAGCATGGAGGGTGTTCCCACCGCGGCGATGAGGAGCACGATGATGCCGATTCTGGTGATCTGCGGGGTATGCACGGCAACGCCCACCGTGGAGAGCCCGACGCCCATGGCAGCGATCAGACAGCCACCCAGAACGAGAATCCATGCACGGGTTCTGCCGGCCAGGTTCTTGATCAGCGGCAGAAACAAGACGAACATCAGGAGGACTCCTCTTCGCTGTGGCGGAGTTGACTCAGGATCGGACCTGGTTCACCGGTCTGCAGCTGGGCGGCGAGCGCTTCCAAAGTCTCGATGATCGAAGCCACGGCTGCCGGATCGCTGGCGCCGACGGCCTGCGCCAGTGCCGTATCGACGGATGCGGTGCCCAAGCGCGCAACGTTTCTCGGGTGCCCGGCTGTCACGCTGGCGAGAGTGCGACGTGCGTCGTTCGGATCTGCTTTCGTTTCGACGATTCCCCTGTCGCGTAGCTTGGCGACGGACTCGGAGACGTAGCTTTGTCGTAGTCCCGTCCGCTCGGTGATGTCCCGGATGGAGCTTGCGGGATGGGCGAGCACGTCACGTAGCACGAGCCCCACCCCTGTGGGCAGCGCAGGCTGTGCTCCTCCACGCAGGACAGCCTCGCCGATCTTCGTGAGCCGGCGGCCCAGGACGATGAGTTCCAGTGCATTCACATCGGCAACGATACATCGGCACCGATGAATCGCACATCGTTGCGCACGTGCCACCCGGGTGAAGCTAAGTGGTCAGGGCACTGGAGGCCGGGAAGGGTTTCCTCTTGCGCGCCGCGCGGTGCCCGGATGTCAGCGGCGGTCCGTAGCTTCGAATCGGCGCACGTCGCCCGTCAGGCCACGCTACGGCGCGACAGGCCGGGCCGACTCCGAGGCGCACCGACTGCTTCCCTCTGGAGCGGCTGCACGCGGCCGGTTCATTGGTTCTCGCGGGTTCCCGCGCCTCGCTGGCTGGTCCAGGATCCGACCGGCCGCTGGATCGCGATCGCGGCGGCGTCGTCGCCGAGGCGGCGCCCGCAGTGCTGCAAGAGGTCGTGCTGCAGGTGTCGCAACAGGCCTTCCGGCCCTTGGCTCGTCCAGTTCTGTACGCGTTCCGCCAGCGGGTAGAACTCGCCGGCCCGGTTGCGCGCTTCGATGACGCCGTCGGTGTAGAGGAGCAGGGTGTCGCCCGCCTCGAAGGCGGCGGCGTCCTGGGTGTAGTCGGTCAGGCCCAACAT
Source organism: Streptacidiphilus fuscans (assembly GCF_015690355.1). Lineage (GTDB taxonomy): Bacteria > Actinomycetota > Actinomycetes > Streptomycetales > Streptomycetaceae > Streptacidiphilus > Streptacidiphilus fuscans. The sequence continues at coordinate 163,184 of NZ_JADPRT010000001.1, forward strand.
GTGCATGCCGAGCGGCGGGGAGGGATTGGGGCTTGCCAGGATCTGGACGTCGCCATCGCGGATCAGCAGTGGTGGCGGGTGCCCGCAACTGGTGAACTGCACGGCGTGCCCGCGGTTGGGGATGTTGAGCAGCAGGGCGGTGATGAAGTGCTCGGCGGCATGCGCGTAGTCGTCGACGAAGTCGGCCAGGTAGCGGCTGACGCTGAGGTCCAGGGCGGCGGCGAGCTCGGGCAGGGTGGTGTGGCTGTCGGCGGCCTCGCGAAACGCCCCGATCAGCAGGGCCGACTCTCCGACGGCGGTCAGCCCCTTGCCGCGCACGTCCCCGATGATCACGCGGGTGCCGTGCCGGGTGCGGGTGGCCGTGTAGAGGTCGCCGCCGATCTCGGCCTGGTCCGCAGCGGCCAGGTAGAAGGAGGAGATGTGCAGTTCCCCCTGCCGCTGGGGCAGTGGCCTCATGAGTGCACGCTGAGCTGCCTCGGATACGGAGCGTACCTGCTCAAGCTGGTGCTCGCGCCGGTCGCGGACCCGGGTGAGAACAACGACCAGAGTGGACAGCGCCGTGGTGGCGAGGATCTGGACGGCCTCCTGGCGCTGCACCGCCAGAACATCCAGCCGTGCGGCGAGGTAGGCCTGGGCGCACACGGCCAGTAGTCCCGTCGCCGCGGTGAGCCACGCATCCCCGATCAGTGCCGCGATCAGGGGAGCCAGGACGAGCAGCACCCCGTAGTGGACATTGTCCGTGGTGAGCACGTCGAAGACCATGACCGCGGCGATGAACCCGATCGGGATCAGCGCCAACGCATGGTGTCCACGCCAGGCCGGCCACGTCAAACGGTTTCCCTTCGACGCTCCCACACATCCACCATGCGCTTCGCAACGCCCTGCTCCACACCGGAAGGAACCAGACCTCCACTGGATTCCTGAGCCCCTGGTCGAGAACGATATTGATCCGTCCGTGACCCCCCGCGCGAGCTTCTGAGTCATGTCGTCAAGAACCCTGTTCCCCCGAACACGCCACTGGCTGCCGCTAGGCGAGGTGCTCGGCCAGCCAGGACGCGATCACCGGGACGACCCCGGGAAGCTTGGATGCTGCGACGTGTCCTGTGTCGGGGACCAGCCACACGTCGGTGGCGCGACGGCCTTCGAACAGCAGGGTGTCCGACTGCGTCACATGGACGTCGTCCGCCCCGTTGATCACGAGCATCGGGCTGTTGCGGTCCTGGGCGAGCAGCTCATCCAGCGGGTAGTCGCCGAGGAGCGCCAACAGCTCCCCAGGCTGCGGCTGGTGGTCGAAGCCGAGGGCGTTGCCGAAGATGTCGGCCATGCCGAACACCAGCTTCTTGAGGTTGTCCTCGGTGAAGGAGTCTCGGATCGGTCCGCCCAGGTCGACGGCTGCGTCGACCAGTCCGGTCAGGCCGGAGTGCGCGGCGTAGTAGCCGCCCATGGAGAAGCCGAAGTGGCCGACCCGGCCGTTGCCGATGCTCCGGGCGTGCTCGACCAAGCCCTGTACGAGCTCGAAGCCGCCCACAGCTGTCATCGGAACCTGCGTTTCGCCGGTTCCGGGCAGGTCGAAGGCCATCACCTGGACGCCACCGTCCAGTGCCAACCGGACCAGCAGCGGGTGCAGGTCCATCTTCCACGAGTCGAGCCCGCCGCTGGCGATCAGTACCGGCCCTCCGGCAGGACCGAGGAGGTGCACCGTGACCGGCGTGAGTGCGCCCCGGTGCGGCAGGTTCAGCACGCGGCGGTCGAACGGCACCGGGAAGCCGGGCGCGGCCAGTTGGTACTGCTCGGTCTGCCGGGCCAGGGCCGTCAACTTGGCCGCATCGGCCAGCGACGGGAACTTGGCCCAGCCGTATGCGAGGTACGCGAGGTCGTGGCGCCTTGCCCCGGCATACGCAGCGGCGCGGGCGGACCACTCGTACACCCAGCCTCCGGGCTCGTCCGCCCACATGTGCTCGACGGCCGCCCTCACCGCGTCCACATCCCTTTGCGGGAGCCCGAGGTTGAGCATCTGCGGGTACCGTTCTGCGAACAGATCCTGTGCTGCCATGGGCCACTGGTACGACATCGTTCTCCTGTCGCGGATGTTTGGATCCTGATGCAGTCCTGGATATCAGCTGAAGCAAATGTTCCGGTGGGCTTGCTGCGATCAAGTCAGTTCGCCGGTACAGAAGTTGTCTCGTGTCGTCAGCAGCGAGGCACCTGTCGGACGAACCAGGCGGGGCACGCCGGGCGGGCTTCGGTCATGCTCCAGAGGCCAGGTGGCGCACGGGTAACTCGCTCTCGCCACAGGGCCTTTGGCGAGATATCGTCGGAGTGCCACTTCGTATCTCGGTCGGATTTGGGCGGGCATCAGGTTTGTGTGCGCCGGGATTGGGGGACCCGGCGGGTCCGAACCGTCGGACCGATCCCATCGAGAGAGGTGGCTGCTCCAGGATTACGAGCAACTGTTCCTCATCCGTCTGTCCCAGGACGGCTGCGCAAGCACGGGCCCACAGCCGATCGTCGGCTCACCGGCGGGGCGAGCCTTCGTGGAGCAGCGCCTGGCCGCGCTCGAGGAGCACACCTCGGGAGGCCTGCAGTTCGGCCGCACGCAGCTCATGGACATCGCCGCACGCGTGGGGCGCGCCGGGAACGGCCTGGCAGCTACCACGCGGGCCCTCTCCCACGCACTCAAAGCAGCGCGAGGCGGGCGGACCAGCGACGACGCAACGATCTTCCTGATCGAATGGCGTGGACCGGGCCGTTGACGGACCTCCTGCGGGTGTGGATGCGCACCCCGGCACCGGCCTCAACCGGGCAGGAGCGGAGTACGGTGAGAGTACCGAGGGTTCTTCGGACACCGGCGGCCATGCCCTGTCGTTCTCGGCGAACGCCGACACCGGGCCTGCCGCGGCGGGCTCGGGGACAGGCCCGCACCATGACCACAGTGCCGCTTCCCGGGCGTCGCCCCGCGCTGCCCGGTTCTCCGCCGTCCACGCCCCGCCCGCGTCTCGCGCTCAAGCCCGCCGGACCGCCATCCGGTCTGCTCGACGGGGCCTGGTGGCCTTACTCCGATGACCTTGCGCACGAACTTCCCCTGCTCATAGCCGAGTTGGGTGGTGGTCGGGGGCGCATCACCCGCGTGACCGTCGACCCTCGCCACTGGAGGCAGCCGCTGCCGGCCCGTCTGCCGATTGCAGGCCATGTCATCCGGATCGCCTGGTGCGCCGTCGAACAGGACCCGCACAAGCTCCTGCTCCTCTCCTTCGGCATCGAACGCTGCGACCTGCTGGTCGTCCCGCCGCAGACGGACCCGACGACAGCCGCCCGGCTGATGGCGGCGGCCACCGACCCGGCCACCCGGCAGACCGCCAGTGCCCTGCTCGCCGCTGCCGTCGCCCTGGCTGCCAACACCTGGGAGTCCGACGGCGGCGTCCTCGCCCGCGCCTCCCTGAGGCTGGGGCAAGCTCAGCCCGCTCGGCACTCGGCGGCCGACTGCACGGTCGAGCACCTCAAGGCCCGGTTCGAGCAGGAGGGGACGTTCGGCGACGCGGAGCTGTGGGCGCGCCAGCTGGCCAGGGCTGCGGAGGCCCGCGGTGGGAGCCTTGGACTCGAAGCGCTGGCCGAGGAGACCGGGCTCACGTACGAGCAGATCGGGGCGGGCACCTTGTGGCAGCTGCTGTGCTGGAAGGGGAGCAGTCCGTGGCCGCGGTAGCTGTGGCGAGGGCGCTTGACTGATGAGGCGTCAGGGTCGGATGAAAGGCCGATGGTGAGCCACCACCGACTCCCCGTACTCATGTGAACACGCGTCCGGGTCAGCGTTGCCCGTTGTCACCTTCGAGGAATTGAACGACCCAGGCATGCCCGCTGAGACTGTCGGCGTCGACCTTGCGGACATCGATGACCTGGCAGCCGTCGTGGACGTACTTCCCGGCGAATCGCTCCAGGAGCTGCGGTTTGTCAAGATCGTCCATCGACAGCGGCGCCCCTACTACCAGGTCTTCGTGGACGGTCGACCCGCTCCCGGCTGCGGGCGAGCAAGTGCGGCACTGGTGTTTCTCGGGCAAGGCCATACGGCCAGTGTGCGCCTCGGACAGGCAGTGAGCACAGACGACGGCTCCATTGCTCCACGGAGGGGCAGCCCGGCCCAGGGTGCAAGGTGCGGCACAGCAGTCCGCCGGTCGAAAGCGGACGTCTGACATCCGTCCGGATCGGCGCGGCACGGAGTAAGCTGAAAGTTACCGAGGGTATTCCGTGCACCGGCCGTATTGCCCCTGTCGTTCTCGGCGAACACCGACACCGGGCTCGCGCGCGGGCCCGGAGACAGGACGCGCACCATGCCCGTGTCGCTTCTTCGAGTGCCCATCGCAGTCCTGCCATCGCCCCGTCGGGAATCGCCCGCGTTGCGGCTCGCGCTGCGGTCGACTGACACTCCCAGCACCCTCCGGATCGGCGCCCTGGACGGCGCCTGGTGGCCGCGCTCCGACGACCTGGCTCGCGAACTCCCCTCCCTTGTCGAGATGTTGGACCGGTTGTGGGGACGGATCACGAGGGTCAATGTCAACCCGACCAACTGGCAGCCACTGCCTCACGAGGTGCCGGTCCCGGGCCACGTGGTCAAGGTCGGCTGGTTCACGACCGAGCAGGACCCGCACAAGTTGCTGCTCATGTCCTACCGGCTCGGCCGTTGGGACCTGCTTGTCATCCCGCCGCAGACCAGCCAGGCCGCGGCTGCCCGCTTGATGGCCGCCGCCACCGACCAGGACGGCGCGCCCGGCGCGAGCGAGATCATCGCAGCTGAACACGGCCGCCACGCCGACGCCGACCTCCTTGCCGCCCCGCCCAGCGACTCGGTCCCGGAATCCGTATGGGAGTCGGAAGGCGGCGCGGCTGCATCCGTTCCGGCGTCCATGCCCGTCGGTCGCATGCACGTGTCCTCGGGCGGGTGAGCACCATGGGAACGCTGTTCACGCTCCTGGCGATCGCCGCCATGATCGGCGTCAGCGTAGTGCTGATCCAACTGGCGAACGCCCGACACACCCTTCTGCCGACGGCAACCCAGCCCCACCGGTGGCACCTGCCGCGTCGGCGCCCGACCACCGAGCAGACGCATCGCCGCCCCTGACTGGACAGCCAGAGGCGGACCTCCACGAAGTGCACCTTCACGAAGCCCCGGAACGGACGGGGTCGCCACGCCGCCGACGTCGCTGACCTGGGTTCAGGGGCGTCGGGGTGTAGAAGTGAAGGCGGCCTCTTCCGCGCTGACGCTTCGACGCCCCAAGTGGAGTTACCGCATGAAAGCTCTCGTAGCCCGCGAATACACGACGCTCGACGGGGTCGTCGTCACCGACGTTCCGCAGCCCGCGGCAGGCCCCGGTGAGGTGCTGGTCAAGGTGGAGGCCGCCGCCCTCAACCCGCTGGACCTCGCGCTGATCACGGGTGCGATGAAGGGCGTCTTCCCGGTCGAGCATCCACTCGTCGTGGGGATGGACGCCTCGGGCACCGTCGCCGAAGTCGGTGAGGGGGTGACGGCCTACACACCGGGCGACCCGGTGGTCGCGTTCACCGGTCAAGCCGGGGCCGTCGCCGAGTACACCGTTGTCGCGGTGGGCCCGCACCTCGCCAAGCGGCCGGCCGGCCTGGCCGCACCTCGGGCCGCAGCCATCCCGGAGTCCGGGATGACAGCCACGTGCCTCCTCCGCGCGGTCGGCCTCGCAGCGGGGGAGAGCGTGCTGGTGGTCGGCGCTACGGGAGGCATCGGCCTGTACGCCGTTCAGCTTGCCGCCTCGCTCGGCGCCAAGGTGATCGCTACCGCGACCCCCGACGACGCCGACTACGTCCGCGGGCTCGGCGCGCAGGGCACCGTCGACTACAAGGCGGGCGACGTCGCGGAGCAGACGTTGCGCCAGGTCCCGGACGGGGTGGACGTGGTGGTCGATCTGATCAATCGCGGTGACGCGCTCTCCACCACGGCCCGCGCGCTCCGTGATGGCGGCCGGCTGGTCTCCCCCCTGTTCGGTCCGCAGGACTTCGGCCGGGGCGTCACGGGCGTCTACATCGGCAGCTTCACCGCCGAGCCCGGCGACCTGGAGGATCTGGCCGCCCGCGCGGCTGACGGGCGGCTGCGGGTGGAGATGGGCGCCACCTACCCGTTTGCCGACGCCAGACAGGCAGTGTCCGACTTCGCCGGCAAGCACATCCGGGGCAAGGTCGTCATCACCGTCCCGTAGCGAACACCTCGCGGGCTCGCGTGGGAGCGACGGCGTGCCGGACTCGAACCGGCTGCTGTTCAGGGCCGTGACCTGGGCCAAACGCCCAGGTCACGGAACCCCACCTCGAAGACCACACAGATCTACGACGGCTCGAACCAGGTCCAGCGCATCGTCATGGCGCGCAACCTGCCGTAACGGCACGTCAGTAGCTATGCGTAGGAGGGCTTGGCCGATCTCTCGGCCGGGCCCTCCTACGCATCAAAGTGCAGCGCTGGTAGAAATTTGGTAGATCAACTCTGTATCGCCCAGGGTGCCCAGACGATCTTGTCGATCGTTTGGGTGGGCAGAGTCCCGTGGTTCCGAAGGTGATCTACCACTCCGCTACCACTCGCGCGCCTTGCTGACCGGCGCAGAACCAGGGATAGCCACCGCGCCGACAGCGACCGCGGCCCTGGTGTCCCGCACAGCGCGCCAGGCCCAGCCCACGAGCCCGCCGGGTTTGGCCGGAATCCTCCTCGCCCACCGGTGGCATCGAGAGAGAAACTTCGAGAAATCCCTCACTCGCGGAGGCTGATATGCGGCTAAGGTTCGTCGGCAGCGACAGCAAGGACGGCAACTGCCCGAGCGTCTACGAGACGGACCGGGACACCGTCGTGGTCCAGGGCTGGAAGGTCGCCGACGGCGACGCGGCCTGGGGCGACGTCCGGTTCCTGGACCCCAACGAGACTCTCGTCGAGATCCCCCGCGCGTTGTTGAAGCACTTCCCGAAGGAGTAGCCGCCGGTGCTCATCACGGACGCCTCTTGGCTCGACCTGTTCGACACGTTCGAACGTGCTGCGCTGCGGCTGGAGACCCAACCCTCCTACCTCGTCGACGCGGAGCAGGAGGAGTACGCCCAGTTCCTCGCAACCGGTGCCGTCGAGGACGAGGAGCCGGACCGCCGCTGGCGCAGGCAGATGCGCGCCGCCCGCGATACCGGCCGCCAGGTTGCCCGGGTACGCCTCATCGATGAGCCTCCAGCCGACTACCAGCGCTTCCTCATCGCCTGCAACCGCTTCAACGACGAAGACGGCGAGGACATCCGGTACCTCAACTACCGGCGCGCGGACGAACTGGACCTGCCGCGCGAGGACTTCTGGCTCTTCGACGACGCCACCCTGCTCCGGATGCGGTTCGACGAGCTTGGCCGCCCGCTCGACAAGGAGCTCGTCGACAACGACCCAGCGGCGGCGAAGCAGGCGCGCGACTGGCTGGCACTGGCCATGAAGCACGCCACGCCCTACCGCGACCTGGCTAAGGAGCTCTTCGCCCGTTGAACGCACCTCGGGCCGTCCACGAGGCCCGCGAGGAGCTCGGCCGCAGACTACGTGAGCTCCGAACGGGTGCTGGCCTGACCGGCAAGAGCCTGGCATCCGCGCTGGGCTGGCCCCACAGCAAGATCAGCAAACTGGAGCTCGGCCAGCAGGCCGCCACCCGCGGGGACGTCCTCAGGTGGTGCGCGGCGTGCTCGCGCGAGGACGCAGCAGACGGCTTGCTCGTCCTTCTGCGCGAGATGGACTCGCGCTACAGCGAGTGGCGCCGCCAACTCGGCCGCGGCGTCCACCTGCGCCAGCGCCCACTGATCGACCTCGACCACGACACCCGGGTGTGGCGAATCCTGGAGACCTGCGTGGTCCCGGGTCTCCTCCAGACCCCGGATTACGCCGCAGCGACCTTCCGTGAGGCCGTGCTGCTGCGCGGGATCCCCGACACAGCGGACACTGCGGTCGCGCTGCGGATGCAGCGTCAGCAGGTCCTCTACGAGCCCGGCAAGAGGTTCCACTTCCTGCTGTGGGAGCCGGTGCTGCACACCGGCGCGGCCACGGCCAGCGTGATGGTCGACCAGTTGCAGCGCCTGATCAACCTGCTGCACCTGCCTTCGGCGCGGATCGGCATCATCCCGCAGAACACGCGGCTGCCGATCACGCCGTCGCACGGGTTCTGGCTGCGCGACGACCAACTCGTGCTCATCGAGACGTTCGACGCAGAGCTGCGCTTGGCGCTGCCCGACGAGGTCGCCCTCTACCGCAGGGTCTTCGACCTGTTGGCCCCAGCGGCGCGGTATGACGACGGTGCGCGCCGGCTGCTGGAGAAGGGCATCAATGCCTGGCAGACCGAGCACTGAGAAATCCCGAGAAATCTCTTAGGACATCAGGGCAGCTCGGGAGCACGCTGTTTGGCGTCGGCAGTCGCCAAATCAGAGCGAGGACCCCTCCGATGAGTCATGCCTCCACGCTGCCCCGTATCGGTTCGCCCGGCCCTCTGCCGCGCCCGTACCTCACGCCTCCCTGCAAGGTCGGCGCTGACCGCTGGCCGGATCTTCACCGGCAGTGCCGCGCGCCGGGCTACCAGCACTCGTTGCTTGGCTGGGTGCCGGTCGCGTGCGCCTGCTCCTGTCACGCCGAGACGGACGGGGGTGAGAAGTCGTGAGCGGCTCCATCGAGTTCGATCCCTACTGGGACGTCTACCGGATCCGTACGGAGGCGGGCGTGCTGCTCGGCTCGGAGTACGGCGGCAACCCGTGCGCGTTCGAGGACCGCGGCCAGGCGCTCCAGACGGTGCAGAGCCGCGCCCAGTTGGCGGAGCTGTGCAGGCTTGCCCGTCGTCGGCGTCAGGTGGCAGCGAGATGAGCGCGCCCGGGGAACCGTACCCGGAGACGAAAGTCCCCTTCGTCTGGCCCGTGTTGGGCGTCAGGACGTGGACGCCGCCCGATCAGTCGTTCTTCGGCACGTGCAACGCGACCGGGACCGCTGACGACCACGTGTGCACGGTGGGAGTCCAGAAGGTCAACGGCCACGTGTACGGCTGCGACTGCCTGTGTCACGCCGAGCGCCGCGCCCGGCTCGCGAACCCGAAGGGGTAGGTCTCCGCCCGCGTCCCGTGGAAGGGGCGACGGGCGGTGCGGTGCCTGTCTGTGGGACGGGCCTCCCGCAGCACGGCACAGGAAAGCCCCCGACGCCAGGACGCAGCGTCGGGGGCCTCCTCACGAGTGGGTGGCAGCCCAGTGTCTAACGCCCAAGAAGGGCGATCCACGGCCCCCCGGAATCCTGATCGAATCCCGCAGAGCAGCTAATGAGGAGTGTGAGGCTCCAGCAGACCGGCGGGATGCCGGCAACGGGGTACACCACCATGCCGACCCCTCCGCCCGGCCCGTCGTAGTCCGCGCCGGCACCGGTGTCGGGGATCCGGACGTACTCAGTGTGGTTTGGTCGTAGGGTCAGCGGCCAGTCGGCGCCGTCGCTCGCACTCAGCGTCAGCGGCGGGATGTCGTAGGTGAGGATTCTTAGGGTTACCCTGCTGGGGGGAACCGAGATGGGTACCTCGGCGCCGAGTCCGGTCGCGCCCGTGCTGCTGGTTCCGGAGCCGACTGTGTTGCCGTGGCCAGCGTTGAAGATGTCTCCGAGCGCGGTCTGGTGGACGTTGTAGACGGAGACGGGGGCGCTGCCGTTGCCCCAGTCGGCTGCGGTGGCGGTTGCGGGCAAGCTGACGAGAGCGGTGGCGGCGAGTACTGCCGCGGTGTTCCTGAGTGCGCGGATCACGGTCAGTCCCTTCGGGTTCCCGGGGTGCTGGGCGACCGTACGCGCCGCCCCCGTGGTGCTGGCGGACCGTCACTCTCCGCGCTGGTGTCGCTGCGCCGAACGCCACGATGCCCCCGTCGCCACGGCGTTGGGGCTTTCGCTCGTCCGGGTGGGCGCGGATGCGTGAACCGCGAGGTGGTCACACGCTGGACCTATGACCGATTGGGACGGTGACGAACGGCGCCCCGCACGTGTGGTCGTCCACCACGTCGTGAACCCCGAGGGCGGCATCCCTTTCCGCCGGGTCACCATCATGGGCCAGGAAGCGGGGAAGGCCTACGGGACGGCCGATGTCGTCGCGTTCATTCGCCGCGCCGGGTTGGACGACGTGGACGTCGATGACCCCGGGCTGATCGACTGGGAGGGCGGCGGACCCGCAGTGTGGGAGTAGCCCGGAGCCAGGCGAAGGGACGGCCCCACAGGACGGGGGGACCGGTAGGGCCGTCAGCGGTGATCTTCGCGGAGCAGGCAGCCCTGGTCAAGGCTTACATCCGGAGCCGACGGTTGACGCTCATGGGCCCCGCCAGTCGCAGTCGGCAGGGCCACGGGAGAACGGTTGCGCCGCTGCCGCGGTGGACCAGCTTCAGTCGAAGTCCTCCTTGCGGTCATACCGCCACTTCCAGCGGCGGAAACCCGTGATCATCGCGGCCATGACCAAGCCCGACGCAGGTGGGCCATAGACCGGCTCGGGTGTGTGCTGGTCGATGTCGAGGAAGACCATCCCGCTGGTGATGACAACCCAGCCGATCAGCAATTCCTGCCACCAGGGCCGGTTGCGCATCCACGCGTTCATAGCGGTCATCATGCACTGGGCTGGTTGGGGAGTCTGACGGTGGTGGCGGCGGAATGGGGGACGATCTGAAGAGGGGCGGCCCCAGCATCGCGGCCGGCGGTGGTGGTAGCGGTGGTTCCAGCGCTGGCCTTGACGGAAGTATCGCCCGGACTAGAGACCCGGAAGGGTTTCCTCTTGCTCGCCGCGCGGTGGCTCGGGTAGGCGCAAGTCGGTGCAGCGCACGATCCGGGCGGCGTTGGGCTGGACATCGTCGAGACCAGGGAGCTGCTCGGTCATGCCGTCAGAGTAGCGCTCGAAGTGATCGACACGCGGTCGTTCGTGGGCGGTCGTAGCGTGACTCTGCGGCCACCGTTGCTGCGGCCGCACCGATCCCGTCTGCCAAGGAGGAACCTTGCCGACCATCGCTATCCACCACAGCGTCGACGACACCAAGCACTGGCTCGCCTCGTCGAAGCGCGAAGAATTCTTCGGCCCGCTCGGAGTAACGAACATCCGGACGTTCACCAACCCGGAAAAGCCGGGCCAGGTCGCGCTGACGATGGATGTACCGAATCTCGACGCTCTCTTGGCCGCAATGCAGGGACCGGAGGCAGCGGCCGCGATGAAGGCCGATGGTGTGCATCCCGACTCGATCGTGATGTACGTCGAAGCCCAGCGGTAATCAACGGCCGTCTGACACAGGCGGTTTATAGCGTGGGGAGAGGTGACGAAGACGGACCCATCGGAGATCAGCGGCTGAACCAGCGAGCAGCGGGACAGGCCGGGCCGGCTCCTACAGGCGGGAGCGGTCCGGCCTTGGGGTGATCAGGTGGCAAGACCGGCCGCGGACCCGGTGGCGAGGTCGGGGCCCCAGCGTCCGATGGAGCGAGCGAGGTCGAGGGGGCCCGGCTTGGCGTCGGAGTCGGCGTCGGGCCAGTCTTCACGGGGGACGCGCCACATCAGCTCGAACTCGTTGCCGTCGGGGTCCTTGGCGTAGAAGGACTGCGAGACCAGGTGATCGGTCGAGCCGACCAGGGCTCCGCGCTCGGCGAGCTTGCGGCCTATGGCGGCCAGCTCACCGAGAGTGCCGACCTCCCACGCCAGGTGGTAGAGGCCGACGCGGCCCTGCTCGGGGCCGGGGGCGTCGGGACCCAGGGCGAAGAGGCCGAGGTCGTGGTCGTTGAGGCTGTCGGGCGCACTGAGGAAGGCGGCCCGGCCGGGGATCAGATGGTCGACGTGGAAGCCGAAGACATCGGTGTAGAACGCGACCGAGCGGTCGACGTCGCGGATCCAGAGCACGGCGTGGTTGAGGCGGCGGACTGACATGCGGAAAGGATACGCCAGGACGTTCGAATTCAAACTACAGGTGGTGGGCTGGGGCATCTCGGCCGGGCTGTCCGTCACCGCCCACAGGGGCTGGCGAGAAGCCCCCACCCTCTACGCGGGGGAGGAGTCACCGGATTCACGGCAGGGGGACCTCGGCCCAGATCACCTTGCCGTCGGCGGTGTATCGGGTGCCCCAGCGCTCGGAGAGCTGGGCGACCAGGAAGAGTCCCCGGCCGCCCTCGTCACTGGTGGCCGCGTACCGCAGGTGCGGGGAGGTGCTGCTGCCGTCGGAGACTTCACAGATCAGGGCTCGGTCACGCAGCAGGCGAACCCGGATCGGCTCGGTCGCGTAGCGGATCGCGTTCGTGGCAAGCTCGCTGATGATCAGTTCGGTGGCGAAGGCCAGCTCGTCCAGTTCCCAGGCGGCCAGCTGCCCGGTCACGTCCGCCCTGAGCCGGGCGACGGCCGCCGGGTCGGCCGGGACGTCCCAGGTCGCGACCTGGTCGGCCGGTAGTGCCCGGGTCCGGGCGACCAGCAGGGCGACGTCATCCGTGGGACGGCTGGGGAGCAGCGTGTCGAGCACCGCCTGGCAGGTCTCCTCCGGCGTCCGGTGCGGCTGGGACAGCGCGGCGCGCAGCAGGTCGAGGCCGATGTCGATGTCCCGTGCCCGGTCCTCGACCAGGCCGTCGGTGTAGAGCACCAGTTGGCTGCCCTCGGGCAGCTCCGTCTCGACCGTCTCGAAGGGCGCGCCGATAAGGCCGAGCGGCGGCCCGGCGGGCAGGTCGGGGAACTCGACCGACCCGTCGGGGTGCACCAGCGCGGGCGGCAGGTGCCCGGCCCGGGCCATGCTGCAGCGCAGCGAGACGGGGTCGTAGATCGCGTACAGACACGTCGCTCCGGTGATGGACGTCCCGCCCTCGGTGGCCGCGCGGTCCTGGTCGATCTGGTTGACCAGGACGTCGAGATGGCCGAGCAGCTCGTCCGGCGGCAGGTCCAGGGTGGAGAAGTTGTGCACGGCCGTGCGCAGGCGGCCCATGGTGGCTGCGGCGTGCAGGCCGTGGCCGACCACGTCGCCGACGACCAGCGCGATCCGGGCGCCGGGCAGCGGGATGACGTCGAACCAGTCGCCACCGACACCGGCCTGGGCGGGCAGATAGCGGTAGGCCACGTCCAGGGCGCTCTGCTCGGGCAGGCCTCCGGGGAGCAGGCTCTGTTGGAGGGTGACCGCCATCTGGTGCTCGCGAGTGAAGCGGCGGGCGTTGTCGATGCTCACGGCGGTGCGGGCACCGAGCTCCTCGGCGACCGACAGGTCCTCGGCGTCGAAGGGCTCGGGTTTCTCCGATCGGTAGAAGTGGGCCACGCCGAGCAACAGGCCGCGAGCCAGCAGCGGGACGGTGACCAAGGAGTGGACGCCCTGCTCCACGATCAGCTCGGCCCGCTCCGGGTCGGTCAGCCGCCAGTTGGACGCGGGGTCGGACAGATCGGGCTCGAGAACGGAGTGCCCGTCGAGGGCATGGGCATGCGGTGTTCCGGACGGCAACGGGATGGACGTCCCCACGGGGAAGAACGGAGGGTCCGGCCGGACGCCGTGGAGCGCGGCGCGGCGCAGGGCCGTCGCCCGGCCGGGGGTGGGTTCGTCCCCGCGGAGCAGCGGCTCCGCCAGGTCGACGGTCACGAAGTCGGCGAATCTCGGGACGGCCGCCTCGGCCAGTTCCTCTGCGGTGCGGATCACGTCCAGCGTGGTGCCGATAGCGGCGCTGGCCTCGTAGAGCAGCCTGAGGCGCTTGCGGGCCTCGTCGGCCTTGCCGGACAGGGCTCGCAGCTCGGTGGAGTCGCGCAGCGTGGCGACGACGCCGGACGGGCCGCCGCCGGGGTCGGTGGTTCGAACGTTGACCACAAGCAGCCGTTCGCCGGCGCTGACCACCTCGTCGGTGGCGGCGTGTCCGGAGTCCAGCAGCTCGGTCAGGCGGTGGTCCAGGCCCATATCGGTGACGAGCCGACCTTCGTACTCGCCGAGGGGCAGGTCGAGCAGTCGGCAGGCCTCGTCGTTGGCGAGCAGCATGCGGTGGTCGTCACCGACGATGAGCACGCCCTCGCGCACCGCGTGCAGTACCGCGTCGTGGTGCTCGTACATTCGGGTCATCTCGGCCGGGCCGAGGCCGTGGGTCTGGCGTCTCAGCCGCCGAACGACCAGCCAGGTCCCGCCTGTGGCGAGCCCCAGAGCGAGGGCGCCCGCCGCGAGGACGACCGGCAGGCGGTGCTGGGCAGTGCTGCTGATCTTCTTGAGTGTGATGCCCGCGGAGACCGCGCCGATCACCCGGTGGTGGCTGTCGAAGACCGGGACGATCGCCTGCACGAGTGGGCCGATGGTGCCGTGGATGGTCTCGGTGACCGTCTGCCCGGCGAGTGCGGGGCCGATGTCGCCGACGAACTTCTTGCCGATCCGGTTGGGGATGGGGTGGGTGTAGCGGATCCCGTGGTCGTCGGTGACCACGACGAAGTCCACGCCGGTGGCCAGGCGGGTGGCCTCGGCGCGCGGCTGGAGCAGCGCGGTCGGGTGGGCCGACTCCATCGCGGCGACGGTTCCGGGTGCGTTGGCGAATGTCTGGGCCACCGCAAGTGACCGGTTCCTGGCCTCCACCGTGGTGTCGTGCTGGGCTTGGACGAAGACCTCGATGCCCGCAGCCAGCACAAGCACAAGGATGATCACGACCTGGAGGACGAAAACCTGTCCGGCGACGCTGCGCATGCCGAGAATCGCCCGGCGGCGACGCTCAGGTGGAAGCTGCCAGTCCGGGCGCCGATCACTTTGCTGATCCCGCTCCGGGCGCGGGCCTCCCCAGTCCCCACTGGCGGAACCGGGGCCCGTGGGGGCCCGGGAACGGCCCCAGAACCGGGCCATACGCCTATGAAACACCGCCCTCCCCAAGGCAGCCAATGGGCGGCGGGTCGGGGCTCGGTGTCCGAAAGGGCGGGATGGGCTCCCTCGGCCCGCTGATTGGCCGGTCCCTGGCAGTGGAGGCTGTCGTCTGGGTGATGCTGTTCCGGCGAAGTGGTTGTTGAACCAAACCCCCTGCGTGTGGCGCGACGGCTTGAACGGCGCTACCGCGCGAAGTCGCCGCCGAGCTTGCGGAAGTCCCAGGAGGTGAGCGTCTCGGGGGCGAGGCGGAGCCAGGCGTGGCGGCCGTCGTGGAACATGGTCGCGCCGAAGCCGTACTTGGCCGCGAAGACCTTCTCCGCCGCCAGCAGCTCCGGCGGGTCGGATTCGGGCGTGCCCGTGCCGGTGCGCGGCGCCTCGCCGACGGGTTCCACCCGGCCGGTGAGCTCGACGCCGCGCAGGTCGCCGTACTCCTCGCCGGTGTCGACGACGACGGCGATGCGCGGGTCGGCCGCGAGCTCGGCCCAGCGGCGGCTGCGGGTGATCGAGTAGAGCCAGAGGCAGCCGCCGTCCCAGGCGAACCAGAGCGGGGTGGCGTGCGGGCGGCCGTCGGCGGAGACGGTGGCGACGCGGCAGACGCGCTGCTCGGCGAGGAAGGCGTCGCGCTCCTCCGGGGACATCATGATGCGGCGTCCGTGTCGCTGGTCACGCATGCTGCGGCCCTTCCGTCTCTTCCGTCCTCGGCTGCCGGTGCGGGATGGTCGGTGGTTGTCCTGGGTTGACGGTTGACGGTCCGTCAGGCGACAAGTAGAACCTGTTCTCGTTGAATGCGCCAGACGCTGTCGAACGGGAGGCCACGCATGGGACGGTTCGAGACGCTGGGATACGACCTCGGCGCGGACGGCGTCGCCTGGGTGACCCTGGACCGGCCGGAGGTCCACAACGCCTTCGACGCCCGCATGCTCCGCGAACTGCGCACCCTCTGGCGCGAACTGCGCGAGGACGACGCGGTACGGGTGGTCGTGCTGACCGGCGCGGGCGACCGCGCCTTCTGTACCGGTGTCGACCGCGGCGCGCTCGGTGACCCGGACCTCGCGATCGGCCAACGCGGCGCGACCCCACTGCATTTCGACGATCCCGGTGACTGGATCAGTCCGAAGACGGCGGGCGACCTGTGGAAGCCGGTCATCGCCGCCGTCAACGGCATGGCCTGCGGAGGCGCGTTCTACCTGCTCGGCCAGGTCGAGTTCATCATCGCCGCCGAGCACGCCACCTTCTTCGACCCGCACACCAGCTACGGCATGGCCTCCGTCTTCGAGTCGATGGCCATGCTGCAGCGGATGCCGCTCGGCGAGGTGATGCGGATGCAGCTGACGGGCAGTCACGAGCGGCTCTCGGCGCGGCGGGCGTACGAGATCGGACTGGTCCAGGAGATCGTGCCGGGCGACCAACTGCACGAGGCGGCGGCCCGGGTGGCGGCGGCGATCGCCTCGCAGCCGCCGCTCGCGGTCCAGGCGACGGTGCGGGCGGTCTGGTACGCGCAGGAGTTGGGCTACCGGCAGGCGCTGGAGGTGGCGAAGACGCTGATCCATGTCGGCAACGACCCGGCGTCGCTGGCCGAGGGCCAGGCCGCGTTCACCTCGGGCGTGCGGCTGCCGTGGCGGCTTCGGTAGGCGGGCCTGTCACGTCTCTGGTGAACGCCGTGGTGGGGCGCCCATGTTGGCGATCATGACGGAGTTCGGCCGGGTTACTGGCCGGCCGCCATCATCTTCTGGATCGCCTGGCGGGTGACGCCCAACTCCCGCGCCACGTCGGCCTGGGAGAAGCCCTCCGTGAGGAGTCGGTCGATCAGCTTGCGCCGCTCCTTGCTGAGCCTGATCGCCTCGGTGTAGTGCTCGATCGCCGCGCTGCGGACCTGCTTGAGCTCCTCGAAGAGGTCCGCGTGCGCCGTGGACTCGATGTGTTTGACCATGCGTCCACTATGACAACCCCCCGTTGTCTATGTCAATGGGGGGTTGTCAATCGGCCCGGGTCGCTGTCGTCAGGTCAGGCGCGCGCCGACCTGAGTGTCGTCGTCCGGATCGCGGTCGACGCGGTCGACGCGGTCCTCTCGGTCGTTGCCGTCCTCGCGATCGTCCTGACCGGCACTGACGTCCGCCGTGCGGTCCAGGACCTCCGTCTCCGCCGTCGGATCGACGGCTCCGGGGCCTGCGGCGGAGGCTGCGCCGTCGTCGTCCGTGCCCGGGACGGCGACCGCGCGCCACCACGGGCGCTGCGGCAGCGGCTCGCCGGGTTCGAACGGCTCGCCGGGGCGTGGGGTGGCCAGCGGGATGTCGTGGGCGATCGCGGCGGCGAGGGTGCGTTCAGCCGGCTCCTCCCAGCTGTGCGGGGCCAGGTCGAAGGTGCACCAGTGGATCGGCAGCAGCACGCCGCCGCCCAGGTCGAGGTGGGCCCGGACGCCCTCCTCGGGCGTCATGTGGACCTGCGGCCAGAACTCGCCGTACGCGCCGACCTGGATCATCGCCGCGTCGAAAGGCCCGTGCTGCGCGCCGATCTCCGCGAAGCCCGGGAAGTAGCCGGTGTCACCGCTGTGGAAGACCCGGTGCTCGCCCCCGGCGACCACCCAGGACGCCCACAGGTGCAGCGGGCTGGGGCGCGGGCCGCGCGAGCAGTAGTGCCGGGCGGGCGTCGCGGTCAGGGTCAGCCCGGCGATCTCCGCCGACTCGTGCCAGTCCAGCTCCACGATCCGGTGGGCGGGCACGCCCCAGAACTCCAGATGCGCGCCGACGCCCAGCGGCGCGGCGAAGACCGCGTCCGACCCGGCCAGCATCCGCACGGTGGGCAGGTCCAGGTGGTCGTAGTGGTCGTGCGAGATGACCACGACGTCGACCGCGCCGAGCTCGGCCGGCGGGATCGGGTTCGGGTGCAGGCGACGCGGCCCGATACCGGGGACGGGCGCGCAGCGCTCGCCGAAGACCGGGTCGAACAGGACCCGCTTGCCGCCGATCTCCGCCAGCACGCCCGCGTGGCCCAGCCAGGTCAGCCGCAGGCCGGTGACGGGCGGCACGTCCAGCTGCTCGGCCGTCAGCCGGTGCACGGGGACGGCCTGCGCCGGGCGGCGTCGGGCGCGGTTCTGCGTCATCGCCGCGCGGATGTTGTTCAGGCCCGAGCCGGGCAGAAGCCGGTCGGTGGGGACCGGGTTGCGGAAGGCGCCGTCGACGAAGTTCGGGGAGCGCATGATCCGGGCCAGCCGCTCGCCGGTCGGCTCGGCGCCGAAGCCCTCCGGGCGCACCCGTCTGATCAGCGAGACCGAGAGCGAGCCGAGCGTGGACCGGTCGGCCGGTGACGTGGACCGGTCGGCCGGTGAGGCGGACCGGTCGGTCGGCGAAGCGGGGGACTCGGGACGGGCGGGACCGGGCACGGCACCTCCAGGCGACGCGCGAGGGACGCGCGATCCCGCTGCGGTCCCTCTGAGCGATCTTTCGGGTCGATACGTCGGACAGTCCGGCGTCACGTTGCCTGCTCGATCGTCCGAAACGGACTTCGAAGCAACGATCGCGGCGACTTTCGCAGCGTACCCGGAGGATCGCCCGCGTACCGGGGACGATCACGCGGACCAGGTGCCCGGTCCCGGCGGGTTGACGCCGGGTCGCCCGGACCGTCAGGCGTAGAAACGGGTGATGGTGTCCGCGACACAGTGCGGCTTGCCGCCGTCCTTGCCGCTGATCGTGAAGCGGACCACGGCCTGGAGGCCGCCGGGGACCTCGGTCGCGGAGACCAGTTCGGCGGTCGCCCGAACGGACGAGCCCACCGGGACGGGGGCCGGGAAGCGGACCTTGTCCGAGCCGTAGTTCACGGCCATCCGGACGCCCTCGACGCCGTAGCACTCCTTGGCCAGCACCGGGATCAGCGAGAGCGTCAGGTAGCCGTGCGCGATCGTGGTCCCGAACGGTCCGTCCTTGGCGCGCTCCGGGTCGACGTGGATCCACTGGTGGTCGCCGGTGGCCTCGGCGAAGAGGTCGACCCGCTTCTGGTCGACGACGTGCCATTCGCTGGTGCCGAGTTCGGTGCCGACGGCCGCGGCGAGGTCTGCGAGGGACGCGAAGATGGTCATGGAACCGGAGCGTAGCCCTCGGTCCCGGCCACCTGAATGTGGCGCAGGTCACAGATCGGGGGCTTTCCGGAGCGTCGCGGCGGGCCTGTCCGCGATCCGGTGCGCCCCGAGCCGACGGGTTTTCCGTCCGGGCCAACGGGTAGAGGGAGCTGGCAGGCGGATGTGGCTGGTGGGAGCCGGTGCGAGGACGCGCGGTGGCCGGTCGGCGTCCGCGGGGGCCTGCGGATTCTGACGGTGGAACAGCGACGGCAGCAGTGTGCCCCGAACGACGGGTCCGACCCGGCGCCGGGCTTGGGGGTGTGGTGGATCTCGCGGTGGAGCTGGTGCTCCTGGGGGCGGAGTGCCCGGACGAGCGTGCGTTCGGCGGGTCGTTGGGTGCTGCCGAGGGAGCGCAGCGCTTCTGGCGCGCGGTCACCGGCACGCTGCTGGACGCCGGGCCCGGCCGCTGCCGGGTCACCTCCGTCCATCCCGAGACCGACGCCAACGCGATGCTGTCGGCGCTCAAGGAGGCGGCCTCGCGCGGCGGCCGGCTGCTGGTGGTCTATCTCGGCGGCCAGCTGGCCTGGGACGAGCGCAGGCGGCGTCCCGCGCTGGTGACGGCGGGCAGCCTGCGCGAGAACGCGGCCCGGCGCGGCCTTCCCTGCGACTGGGTCACCAGTGCAATGGCCCACGGCACCCAGCAGGAGGCGCTGCTGGTGCTGGACCTGGCCGCCGATCCGGTCGCCTGGCAGGAGTGGCCCGCCTGGGCGGAGGCCGAGCTGGAGGTTCCGGCCTGGGGCCGGGTCGTCCGCCACGACACGCATCGCCGGGGGCGCGCGGCCGAGGACATGCGCGCCGGGGTGCTCGCGGAGGAGCTCGCCGAACTGCTGGACGCGGGCGCGCCCGGTGCGCCCGCCGCGCTCGACGTGAGGACGCTCGACGCGCGGCTGGAGCTCCTCGGATCCCTGGGCGCGCGTCCGGAAAGGCGCGTTTCGCACGCGCGTGAGCGGGGCGTGCGCGAGGCGGGAGCGCCGATCCATCACGTCGGTCCGCCGGGGGACTGCCGGTTGTTGCTGCGTAACCGGTCGGTGCTGCGCGGCGCGCTGCGCTCCTTCGCGCGCTGAAGAGGCGTGAAAGTGCCGGAGGCATTGACGTGCGCATTACGACGGGGAGAATTTCAGCCACACCCGGGGACAGCGCCCGCTTCGGGGCATAGGGTGCTGAGCACCGTCAATCCGGGAATCGACGGCAAGGGGGGAGCCATGCGGCGCCTGTTCACCGGTTTTCGGAACCGCCCTTCACACCGTGCTGCTGACGGCACGTCATCCGATTCCGCCGATTCCGCGCGCTCGCGCGGAGCGGTGCCGGCGGCCGTCGTGACGGTGGCGTCGTGTGTCGCACTGCTCGCCGGGTGTGCAAGCGGCGGCGGCGCGGAGACACTCAACGGCGCGCCCTCTAAGGACGCCACGCCCCCCGCCCCGGCAGGGCTCGCCGCCCCCAGCGTCGCCGGGCCCGACGCGGACTTCGTGCTCCGCGCCTACGCGGGCTACTGGGCGGCCCAGGTACGCGCCATGTCCACCGGCCAGGCGGACGGAAGCGACTTGTCCACCTACGCCACCAGCGAGGCGCTGAGCGACAGTTACGCCGACCTGGTCCGGCTCGACGGCGACGGCATGCGGATGCGCGGAGCCCCGGTGTCGCACCCCAAGGTCACCTCGGTCGGGGCGATGTCCGGCGCGAAGGGGATCGACCAGGCCACCGTCGTCGACTGCCTCGACGTCACCGGCTGGCACCAGGTGCTCGGCTCCAACGGGCGGATCGCCGACCCCGCCCGACGACTGACGCGCTACCAGGTCGTCGCCACCGCCCGAACAGTCGGAGGAGTCTGGATGATCACCCAGATCACGCGTGAGACGGACAAGCCGTGCTGACCCGGAGAGCGGCCCATTCGGGGGCTCGGCTCGCCACCGCGCTGCTCCTGGTCCTGGTCGGACTGATGGGCGCGGCAGGGAGCGCGCGGGCGGATGTGACGCCGTGCGCCAACTCCTCGGTGTGCGTAGGCGCGGGATCCCCCGGGTCCCCAGGGTCCGGTGGTGGTACCCAAGGTGGCGGTTCGGGGGGCGGATCCGGCGGAGGCGGGAGCTGCTACTACAACAACCAGCCGGAGCCTTGCTACGTCGCCGGCATCGGCACGTTCGACCCCGACGACGGCTGCTACTACACCACGATGCAGCCGCAGCCCCCGGCGGGCGACCCGCTCTGGCAGGGGCACCAGCCCGGCGACGGCGCCGTCTACGTCCGCACCTGTGCGCTCAACGGCGGTGGCGGCACGGTCAGTCTCTGGCTCGCTGCGGCTCCGCCCGCGGCCGCCCCGGTGACACCCGCTCAGCTTGCGCAGCAGGCTCTGAAGAAGATCAAGATTATCAACGCCCAGCCGGAGACGGCTCCGGGAGGCGGAAAGCCCGGCCTGGTCAACACGCCCGTCATGCTCTGGCTGCAGCCCTTTGACGGCAACCCCGCCGACGGCTATCCGTACGCCCCGCCGAGCGCACCGGCCCAGGCCACCGCGAGCGTCCCCGGGCTCTCGGTGACTGCCAAAGTCTGGTCGACCAAGGTGACCTGGAACATGGGTGACGGCACGAGCGTCGTCTGCCCCGACGCAGGGACGCCGTACGCAGGAACGCTCGTCAACGGGTGCACGCACACCTATTCCACGGCGAACAACGCCTACGCCGTCAACGCCGCGGTCAGCTGGACCGTCACCTGGTCCGGCGGCGGCCAGACCGGAGCCTTCAATCTGGACGACATGCCCAGCAAGGGGATCACCCTCACGGTGGACGAGATCCAAGTGCTCAACTGACGCACCAGCACGCACCACCACGCTTCACCGCACCGCCCCTGCAATGCCACGCACCGCACCGCACCTGCACGGAACGGACCAAGGAAAGAGGCGAGACTCCGGTGGAAGCCCCCGCGTCCCCGACGCTCACCGCAGGGCAACGCCCCGCAGCGCCGATACGCGCGCCCCAACGCCGCAGGCGCAGGCCCGCCGTGCTCGCGCTCGGAGTCGCCCTGATCGCGGCCGGAGGGCTGGGCGGCAGCGCTCTCTACCTGACCACCGGTCAACGCGTCGGCGTCCTGGCCCTCACCCAGGACGTCCCGGTCGGCCAGCCGATCACCGCAGGTGACCTGACGGTGGTGCGGATCTCCCTCGACCCCGCCCTCAAGCCGCTCAACTCCGACAGCCACGTGCTCGGGATGCGCGCCACGACCGACCTCAAGGCCGGACAGCTCCTCACCGGCGCGGACCTGACCAACGATCCGCTGGTCGACACCGGCGAGCAGGTCGTCGGGCTGGCCGCCAAGCCGACCCAGCTGCCCGCGTCCGGGGTCCAGGCGGGCGCGTGGGTGGTCATGGTCTTCACGCCGTCGGCGGTCGGCAACGGCAGCGCGACGGGCGGATCGCCGACGACGAGCGGGGGCAGCAGCAACAACGGCGGGTCCGGCAACAGCGGTTCGGGCGGGTCGGGCGGCTCCGCGGCGGCCGGGACCGGCGCGGCGCAGGTGCAGTCGATCACGCTGCGGGTCGTCGACGTCGGCCAGGTCTCGCAGTCCGACGGCACCGTCGTGGTGGACGTCGCCGTGCCGCCGCAGAAGGCCGCCGCCGTGGCGGACCTGGCCGCGAGCGGCAGGTTCATGCTGCTGCTCGCCGCCACCGGGGCGCAGGGCGGTGGCGGCTGATGGCGGTGGTCGCGATCACCGGTGGTCCCGGCGCGCCCGGAGCCACCAGCACGGCGCTCGCGCTGCTGCTCAACTGGCCGCTGGCGGAGCACCGGAAGGTGCTCCTGCTCGAATGCGACCCCGACGGCGGCGCGGTGCTCTCGGGCGCGTTGCAGGGCCAGGTCGAGGCGGGCGGCGGCCTGCGCAACCTGGCGTTGGCGGACCGGCGCGGACGGCTGCTCGAAGTCCTGTGGGAGCAGTGCCTCGACCTCTCCCCGGGCGGCACCGGCGACCGGCTGCTGCTGCCCGGCCTCACCGATCCCGCCCAGGCCCCCGCGCTCGCGTACACCTGGGAGCCGCTCGCGCAGACCTGCCAGGCGCTGGACGCGTATGGCTGCGACGTCCTGGTGGACCTCGGCCGCTCCGGCACGCACGGACCCTCGGCGGTGCTGGTGCAGCAGGCGGACGCCGTGGTGACGGTGCTGCGGACCACGCTGCGCGGGCTCAGCGCGACGCAGCCCCGGATCGCCACGCTGGCGGCGGACCTCGCGACGCAGGGCACCGGCGCGGACGCGCTCGGTCTGCTGCTGATCCAGGAGGGGCCGTACGCGTCGGCGGAGGTCTCCCGGGCGCTCGGGGCCCCGGTCCTCGGTGTCCTGCCGCACGCTCCGCGCGAGGCGCGGGTCCTCTCCGACGGCGGGCAGACCTCGGACCGGCGCTTCCAGCGCTCGGAGTTGATGCGCGCCGCGCGCTCGACGGCGGACGAGCTGCGGGCACTGGTCGCGCGCCGCCGGGTGCGGTTGCGGCCCGGAGGTGGGTACGCGCCGGAGGCGGCGACTGCGGCTCCTCCGATTCCGCCGGTTCAGTCGGTGGTGGGAACTCCCATGGTGTCCATGCCTCCTACGGCTGCTCCGGCTGGAGCGCGTCATGCGGCGCCGGAGTTCACCGCGCCGGTGGGGGAGCCTCTGGCGGCAGCGGCTCACGTGCCGGTACCGCCGCCCGCGCCGCAACCCGCGTACCGTCCCGCACACGGGGCGGCCGCGGCGGCTGTGGCGGCGCACCCCAGCGGGCTGGTGACACCCGGCCAGGCGCTGCGGCTGCAGGCGGTGCAGCAGACGTTCGTTCCCGACCTCGGAGCCGCCGGAACGGACGCAAACTCTCACCCTAAGCCTCAGGATGACGATTCGGCCTCCGCCCCCGCGCAGGACTGGTTCAACGCCCCTCCGTTGTCGGTCCACGCGCCCCGCCCGCCCGTGCCGCAGCCGGCCGTTCCGCAGCCGTTCCTGCCCGAAGGGGAGCCCGGCACCGCGCAGCCGCACGAGCCCGGGGAGGTGTCGGCCCATGTCCGTTGAGTCGCTGAACCAGCCGATGCCGCGTCAGCAGTTGCCCGAGCGGTCCGCGAACGCACAGCCGAACGGACACCTGAACGACCAGCCGAACGGCCCGTTCAACGGCCCCGTCGGTCACCAGCCGTCGCAGTCGCCCAACCTCCTGTTCGGCGCCGTCGTCGACGCCAGGGTCGCGCAGGAGCTCAAGCGTCAGGTCGCCGCCGAACTGCACGAGCAGCTCAGCGCCTCGGCCGACGCCGCGAGCGCCGACCCCGCCGGGCGTCGGCAGCGCGGGCGGGCGCTGATCGAGGACGCCGTCGCCCGCTGGTCGGACGCCTACGCCGTCGCCCACGGTGTCACGCCCACGCGGGAGCAGGACCGGGCGTTGGCGGAGGTGGTCTTCGACCTGCTCTTCCGCGCCGGTCGGCTGCAGCCCTACCTGGACGACCCGGAGATCGAGAACATCCTGATCAACGGCTACGACGACGTCTGGATCTCGCGCGCGCACCAGCCGCTCCGCCAGGTCCCGCCGATCGCCGACAGCGACGAGGAACTGGTCGAGCTGCTCCAGGACCTGGCCCGGCGTCACGGCGGCGGCGAACGGTCGCTGTCGACGGCCACGCCGACGCTCGCGCTCCGGCTCGAGGGCGGCATGCGGCTCCAGGCGATGACGCACGTGACCCCGCGCCCGTACGTGGCGATCCGCCGCCACCGCGTCCAGAACGCGACGCTGGGCGACCTGGTCCAGCTCGGCACGGTCGACTCGACCATCGCCGCGTTCCTGGCGGCGGCGATCCGGGCGCGGAAGAACGTGATGATCACCGGCACCCAGGGCGTCGGCAAGACCAGCCTGCTGCGCGCGATGGCGGGCGAGATCCCGCCGGACGAGCGGGTCGGCACGCTGGAGTCGGAGTTCGAGCTCTGGCTGCACACCCTTGGCCATCTGAAGCAGGTCGTGCCGATGGAGGCCCGCGAGGGCAACGGCGAGCGGATCGACGGACGCGTCGCGGGCGAGGTCTCGATCGGCGAACTGATCCCTGCCGCACTGCGGATGACGCTGAGCCGGATCATCGTCGGCGAGGTCCGCTCCAGTGAGGTGGTGCCGATGCTGCGGGTGATGACCAACGGCGAGGGCGGCTCGATGTGCACGCTGCACGCCCGTACCCCGCACATGGTGGTCGACCGCATCGCCGAACTCTGCCTGGAGTACGGGGCGCAGATGACCGACCAGCTCGCCTACCGGCTCACCGCCAACGCGCTGGACTTCGTGGTGCACGTGACGATGCTCGACGAGACCGGCATCGGCGGGAAGCGCCACCGGTTCGTCTCCCACGTCCTGGAGGTCACCGGCCTTGGCGAGCAGGGACGCCCCGCGCTGAACACCGTCTTCGGTCCGCGTCAGGGCGGCGTCGACGCGCAGGGGCGGCAGATCTGGCCCGAGCCGCGTGGCGTTCCGCAGACGCTGCCCTCCTGCCTGGACGACCTGCGCCGCTCCGGATTCGACGCCTCGCTGCTGCGCAACCCCTACGGGACCTGGGCGGCCCCGCTCGGCCTGCGGATCGGCGGCGGCCAGGGCGGACACGGCGGCCAGGGCGGCCATGCTGACGGTTCGTCAGAGGGTCGCGACGGCGGCGGAGTCGGAGGAGCGCTGTGAGCGTGCTGCTCTGGGCCGGCTGCGGCGTGCTGCTCTGCGGCGGGCTGGTGGCGCTGATCGTCTTCGCGCGCGGAAGCGACCTGCCGCCTGTCGCCGAACTCGACGCCGAGCGCCACCGGTTCCGGCCGACCGGACTCGCCGGGGTGCGGGGTCGCGTCCAACTCGTGGTCGCCGTCGGCGGAGCGGCGCTCGGCTGGGTGCTGACCGGTTACGTGGTGGCGCTCGTCATCGTGCCGATGCTGGCCTTCGGCCTGCCGTGGCTGCTCGCCGCGACCATGCCCAGGACCGAGGCGATCGACCGACTGGAGGCGCTGGCCGAGTGGACCCAGCGGCTCTCCGACGTGCTGCTGCTCGGCGTCGGCATGGAACAGGCCCTGATCGGCAGTCTGCGCACCGCGCCCGAGGCGCTGGAGAAGGAGATCGCCGACCTGGTCGGCCGGATCCAGTCACGGATGAACCCGGAGGAGGCGCTGCGCCACCTCGGCGACCGGCTCGGTGACGCGACGTCGGACAAGGTCCTGGCCGCGCTGCTGCTCCGGGTCAACGACCGTGGCCCCGGCCTCTCCCGGGCGCTCTCCGACCTGGCCGACTCGGTCCGCGAGGAGGTCCGGCAGCGCCGCGTCATCGAGGCCGACCGGGCCAAGCACCGGGCGACCGTGCGGTGGCTGGTGCTGATCCTGCTGGGCGCGGCCGTCGTGATGTCGCTCAACGCCTCCTACGTCGCCCCGTACGGGACGCCGCTCGGGCAGGCGGTGCTGACCGCCGTCGTCTTCTGCGTCGTCGCCGTCGTCGGCTGGATGGCCCGGATGACGCTGCACCGGCCCGTGCCACGGTTCCTGGAGGCGGACCGCCGCAGCCGCGTCTCCACCCGGGAGTTCCTGCGCGGGGACGGCGCCGACGAGTCCGACACGGCCCACGTGGGTTCCGGGGAGGCACGATGATCACGTGGCTGGTGGTGCTCGGCGGCGCGCTCGGCCTCGGGCTGGCGCTGCTGATCGCCGAACTGCGGCCCGCGCCGCCGCATCTGGAGACGGCCCTGAACCGGCTCAACCCCGGCCCCACCGCGCCGATCCGGCTCGGCGAGGCGGTGCCCGACTTCGGCGTCATCACCGCCGAGCCCGGCGTCCTCGACGGCCTGGGCCGCAGGCTGCGCGGTCTCGGCGTGCTCAGCGGGCTGACCCTCCCCGAGCGGGACCTGGCCCTGGTCGGGCGGACCCCGGAACGCCATCTGGCGCAGAAGCTGATCAGCTCCCTGGTCGGGATGCTGGCCTTCCCCTACGTCGTCGTCATCGCCCAACTGCTCGGCCACCCACTGCCGTTCGTCGTACCGGCGCTCGCGTCCCTCGGTCTCGGCGCGGTGATGTGGTTCCTGCCCGACCTGCTGCTGCGCAGTCAGGCGGACGAGGCCCGGATCGACTTCCTGCACGCCGTCGCCGCCTACCTGGAGCTCGTCGCGCTGGAGCGCGCCGCCGACCGGGGACCGGCCGAGTCCCTGGAGCGCGCCGCACAGGTCGGACGCGGTCCCGTCATCCGGCGGATCGCGCAGGCGATGGAGCTCGCCTCGCTGCAACGCCGCCCTCCCTGGGACGGCTTGGCGGACCTGGCCACCGAACTCGGCCTGACACCGCTGCAGGACCTCGCCGACACGATGCGGCTGTCCGGCACCGACGGCACCGCCGTCTACAAGACGCTGCGCGCCCGGGCCGCCAACCTGCGCTCCGAGCTGCTCTCCGACGAACTCGCCAAGGCCAACGTCGTCAGCGAACGCATGGTCGTTCCGGGCACGGCCCTGGTCATGCTCTTCACCGCCCTGGTCGGCTTCCCGGCCCTCTATCGCATGCTCCACTGATCGGTTCGCACCGCTGCCCGACCCGCACCACTGCTCGACCCGCACCGCTGCTCGACCCGCACCGCCCGCACCACCCCGAGAAGATCACGAAGGAGTACGTCATGTCCCGCGAACGTCGTCGTCCCACCGCGCCGCCCACGTCCGAACGACCCGACGTGCCCGCCGCGTTGCTTCCTGTCGTGATGGCCGTGACCTTCCTGCGCGGACGCGCCGAGAAGGCGCGGCAGACCGAGGACCTGGGCGCGCTCAGCTTCGAGCTGGTGCTGCTGGCCATCGGGCTGATCGTGGTCGCGACCACCGTGATCGGCGTGCTGATTGCCGCGATCAACAACAAGGCCAGCAGCCTCAAGTGAGGCGGGCCGATCGCGGCTCGCTCTCCGTGGAACTGGTCTTCCTCTTTCCCGTCGTGCTGTTGATGGTCTTCCTGGTCGTGCAGGGGGCGTGCTGGTGGTACGACCGCCAGGTCGCCCTCAGCGCGGCCCGCGAGGGCGCGGCCATCGCCGCCGACAGCCAGAAGGGCGGCCAGGAACCCGTGGCCGCCGCCGTGGACTTCGTCGACGCCAACGCCCTGCTGGGCGGTGGTGCCGCAGCCGTCCCCACGACCACCGACAACGACACGAAGGTCACCATGACTGTCACCGTGCGAGTGAACTCGCTGCTGGGTCCCGTGTGGGGCGGCCCGGACATCACGGTGACGGCGACCGTCCCCGTCGAGCGGTTCGTGGGGGTCGGGCAGTGAGGACACTGGCTGTCGGGGACCGGGGCTCGCTGTCGCTGGAGGCCGTGCTGCTGATGCCGGTCGTGACGGCGTTCTTCCTCTTCGCCGTCGCGGCCGGGATCAGGGAGCAGGACCAGGGCACCTTCGATCTCGCCGTGCAGGCCGCGGCGCGGGCCGCCTCGCTGGACCGGAACCCCGGCGACGCCGTCAACGCCGCCACCACCGCGGCCGACACCGTGCTGCAGAGCGAGGACCTCCAGTGCTCGAACCTCCAGGTCGCGCCGCCGGTACGGCAGACCGGGACCTACGACGACTACCTGACGGTGACGGCCAGTTGCGACCTGAGCCTGGATGTCGGCCTCCCCTTTCCGATCACGACGACGGTGACCAGCGACTTCGCGTCGGTCGTCGACACCTACCGCGGGCAGGGGTAGCCGGGCGGATGTCGGAGCAGGCGCGGATGTCGGAACAGACGAGGGCGCGGGACCAAGGGTCGCTGTCGCTGTTCTTCCTCGGGATCGCCCTGGGGTTCCTGGCGTTGACCGGTCTGGTGCTGGACGGAGGAGGCAAGGTGCTCACCGAGGAAAGGGCGGACGCCGTCGCGCGTGAGGCGGCCCGTGCCGCGTGCGAGCAGATCGACGTCAACGCCGTCCTCGGCGGGACGTACCAGATCGACCGGACGCGGGCGGCCGAGGCGTCGGCGGAGTATCTGGGCAGGGCGGGGATGGACGGCTCGCCGCCGCAGTTCCCGGCCGGGGCGTGCTCGGTCGCGGTCACCACCACGTACCGGACGAAACTGCTCGGGCTGATCGGCATCGATCAGATCACGGTCACCGGCCACGGCACCGCGGTGGCCTTCTACGGCATCACGGGTCCGGAAGGTTCGGTGGGGAACTGATGCTCCGCAACGTCGTCCGCGCGTTCCTCGCGTGCGTCACGCTGCTCGTGCTGATGATCGGCCTTCCGGTCGTGCTCGGCTTCGGCACGGTGACGGTCGTCCACGACGCCCGCCCGGCGGGCGGGCTGGCGGGCCTGCTGACCTCGGGGGACCAAGGAAACCTTTTCCTTTGGGTGTTGGTGCTGGTCGGCTGGGTCGCCTGGCTCTCCCTGGCGATCTCGCTGCTGGTCGAGATCCCCGCGCAGCTGCGCGGACGGGTGCCGCGCCGACTGCCCACGCTGGGCTGGAGCCAGCGGCTGGCGGGCGGTCTGGTCGGCGCGATCCTCTCGCTGCTGCCGGTCGCCGGCACGGCACTTGCGGCCGCCCCCGCGCCACAGCTCGCGATCACTGCGCCGCACCTGCCACAGGCAGCCGGGACGGCGGGAGCGGCCGTGGCCGCGAATGCCGCCGGAGGCGGGTCCGCAGGGGCCAAGTACGCGTCGGTCTCGGAGCCGCACGGGGCGGGCGCGGCCGCGGACGCCACAACCGGCCAGGGCGGGCGGGTCAGTTACACCGTCCGCTCGACCAGACCCGCCGAGAGCCTGTGGAGCATCGCGGACCAGATGCTCGGGTCCGGCGAGCGCTGGCGCGAGATCGCCGCGCTCAACGAGGGCCGGGTGATGGACGCCGAACACCGCGTCTTCGACGCGGAGCGCCCGATCCAGCCCGGCTGGGTGCTGCTGCTCCCGTCCGACGCGAAGCTGCCGAGCGGCGGCGACGCGAGCGCGACGGCCGACCACGCGCCCGCGCAGCCGGTCGAGGTGACGGTCCGTCCGGGCGACACCCTCTCCGGGATCGCCGAGACCACCATGGGCACGGCCTCGGACTGGCCGAAGCTCTTCGCCGCGAACCGCGGCGTCGCGGCCCCCGACGGGGACCGTCTGACGGACCCGAACCTGATCGAGCCGGGGATGCGCCTCACCGTCCCCGGGGCGAGCGCACTGGGCGGCGGCGGTTCGAGCTCCGGGACCACGACGGCGCCGACACCGCCCCCCGCACCGACACCAGCTCCCAAGCCGCCTGTGACGACGACGCCTGCAACCCCGCCCGTCACGGAGACGCCGACGCCGACCCCGACCGAGTCGGCCACGTCCGCACCGAGCTCGGCTCCGACGTCCGCTGCGCCGACCGCCTCCGCGCCGACCACCTCCGCGCCTGCCGGGACGCCCGAGGGCGTCCCGCACGCGACCGCCTCGCAGTCCCCGGAGGAGTTCGCGCTGGCGTCCGGGACCAGCGTGCTGGGCGCGGTCGTCCTGGGCGCGGTCGCGCTGCGTCGCTCCCGCAGGCGGAACGGGCCGCCGAGGCAGGGTCAGCACCGGACGCCGCGCGGGCCTCGCCCGACTCCTCCGATCGACCCGGAGTCGCGGAGCGCCGCGCATCTGACGCCGGTCCCCATGCCGCTGCCCCCGGCCCTCTCCGGCTCTCCGCAGCAGACTGCGGCGGCGGCTCCTGCCACCGCCCCGGCCCCGGCCGCCGTGCCGCGCCTCGGCGGACAGGCCGGGCGCGACCTCGATCTGCTCGGCCGCGCGTTGCGCAGCATGGCCCGCAACGTCGCCCGGGAGGGCCGTCGGCTGCCGCCGCTCAACGTGGTCCGGCTGACGCCCGCGCACACCGTCGAGCTGCACCTGGCCGCGCCCGCGCCGCCCGTCGCGCCGTTCCGCGCCGCGCACGCCTCGACGGTGTGGTGGTGCACCGCCGACGCCCCCGGACTGCTCGGGCCCGAGGCGGCGGCCGTGGTGCCCTCGCCGTACCCCGCGCTGGTCAGCCTGGGGGAGACGAACGACGGGGCCACGGTGCTGGTCGACCTGGAGGCCATCCGGCTGCTGCACATCTCCGGCGAACCGGAGGACGTCTCCCGGGTGCTGCGGACGCTGGCACTGGAGCTCACCTTCACCCCGCTCGCCGACCGCGTCGGCGTCCATGTCGTGGGCGTGGCTGCCGAGTTGGCTGCGGTGGCCGACGACCGGCTGGTCGTGCACCAGGACTTGGAACACGCCGTCGCCGCGCTGCAACAGCGTGACGCCGCCGTCCGGTCCGCCCTGGTCGAGGCCCAGGCGGCGACCCCGCGCGAGGCCCGCAGCCGCGGCATCGGCGGGGACGAATGGGCGCCCGAGGTGGTCCTCTGCGCGGGCTACCCGACCGGCACGACGCCGGAGGCGCTCGGGCGGCTCCTCGACTCCCGCCCACGCGGCAGCGTCGCCGTGGTGACCGCCGCGCCGCCGTCCGGCACCGGCCCGGTGGCGCGCTGGACCCTGCCCGCATCCGGCTCCGGCGTGGTGCCGGGACTGGAGATGGACCTGACCCTCCAGCGGCTCGACGACGAGTCCTACGACCGCTGGCTGCGCCTCCTCGGCGCGAACGTGGTCGATCCCGCACCCGCCGCCCCCGAACCGAGCTGGCCCGAGGACGCGTTCGCGGACCTCTTCGACGCCTTCGACGACATGGGGGACTCCGGGGCATTCGGGGCCTCCCACGACGCGCCGGATACGTCGGAGACCGACGACAGCGCGCGGCGTTCCAGCGTGTGGAGCAGGCGTGACGTCGTCCCACCGCCGCGCGTATCCGACGCGACGCCCCCGGACCCGCGCCTCGAACACCGCCTCGACCCGATCGATCCGGTCGACCCGGTAGAGCTGCCTGACCGGCCCGACCCGCTCGACAAGTCGACCGGCGGTTCGAGCATCTTCTCCGTCGACGCGGCACGCTCCAGCCGATCCTCCGTCACCGAACCAGCCCTGCCCGGCGCGGCGGTGGTTCTCCCCGACCCGCCGGGCTCGCTCGTTCCGGCGACGCAGGGACGGCTGCCGAACGACCCGTGGATCCTCGCCCTGCTCGCCACGCCGCCGACCCCGGCCTCGCCCGCGCATCCGCAGCTGCGGCTGCTCGGCCCCGTCGAACTGGTCGGCGCGGCCGGGCCGGTGGAGCCGGAGCGGCGCGGCGTGCTGACCGAGGCCGCCGCACGTCGCTCGGTCGGGCCCGCCCAGGGGGCGTACGTCTCCGCCGACGCCATCGGACGGCTGCGGGAGTGGCTCGGCGACGGACCCGACGGCCACCCGGTCACCCTGCGCTGCGACTGGGACGACTTCCAGGCCCTCAGCGAGCGCGGACTCCGCGACAGCGGACCGGCCGCCGACACGGCCCTCGCCCGCGCCCTCGCGCTGGTGCGCGGAGCGCCGTTCGCGGACGTCGCCTACACCTGGGCGGAGCCGCTGCGCCGACGGATGGCCGCCGCGGTCGTGGACGTGGCCCACGAGCTGACGCTGCGTCGGCTCCACGCCGGCGACCACCGGGGCGGCGAGGCGGCCGCCGCTCGCGGCCTGAGCGCCGATCCGGACGCGGAGCTGCTGCTGCGCGACCTGCTCTGCCTGCACGCGGACGCCGGGGCGACCGACGGACTCCGCGCCACCGTGGCCCGGCTGGAGGCGAAGGCGCTGCGCACCGGCCAGCCGCTGGAACCGGAGTCCGCCGCTCTCCTTTCCGAGCTGCGCAGTGCGTCGTTCGGCTGACCACCGTGCGGGCACGCGCGGCCGCTTGTGAAGAGTCTGCGCCTGGGCTACTGAAAAACGATCACGATGGGGGACCTGACCGATCGGAGCGGAAATGGGACGATAGGCCGCGGGACCGGCCAAGGCGGTTCGGTGCGCCCTTGGGTAGGGTGTCGCCGGTGGGGCGTCAGGTCGCCCCCGCCCAGCGTGGGGTGCAGGCAACGGACGGGGTGGCGGATGGGCGGCGACGGGCTGCGCGGCCGGGTGCTCGTGATCGAGGGCGGCATCGGACGTGGCGCACGGCGGTTCCCGCCGCGTGACGCGCGACCGGCGCCGGGAATGTCCTCGATTCTGGCGGCGCTCGCCCCACAGGTCCTGCTCGCCGCCGACGGCGTCGACATCGTCCATCTGCCCAAGGCCATGGACGCCGACGGCATCCGGGCCCACGTGCAGGCCTGCGTCCGGCACCAGGGACCGCTGCTGATCCACGTCGGTGGACACCTGGTCAGGGACCGCCGCACCGGCTCGCTCGACCTTGACCTCGGCGGTCACGGCCCCGCCTCGCGGCTGCCGTGGCGGGCCTTCGCGGAGGACCTGCGGCTGCGCGGCCTCCAGGCCACCCCGGACACCGGCACGCTGGTCATCGCCGACCTCAGCGCCGAGGAGGCCGCGCTGCCCCAACTGCGCGTGCAGCCCTCGCCGTTGGGAGCGGGCCTGCCGCTGTGGGCGGCGGTCAGCCCGGACCCGCAGCAGGTCGGCATCTTCACCAAGGCCCTGGTCGAGGCCCTCCACGGCGGCCAGCCGGGCGCGGGCGAGCGGCTGACGCCGGAACAACTCCAGTACCAGGTGCACTCGGTGCTGCGGCCCGAGACGCAGGTCGTCATCTCCCACGCGCCTGGTTGGCAGGTCTTCCGCAACACCTCGCGGCGGCTGGCCCCGACGATCGTCGACTCGCCGACCCCGGTCCCTGGCCCGGGGACCGGCCCCGTCCCCGGTTCGGTCTCCGGCCCGCCGCAGGGGGTGCCGCTCGGCGCTCCGCTCGGCGGCGGGCCGACCGCGCCACTGACGGGAGCGCCGCGTCCGTCCGTCGTGACGATCGCCCCGCCCTCGGAGGAGGTGACCGTCGAGTTCCTCTCGCCGACGGCCACCAGCCCGGCTGGGCACACGCCTCCCGGCGTGGCGATACCGAGGGGCGCGGTGCCGACCGCTCCCCGGCCCTTGGCCGACGACATGCCGACGGCTCAGGTGCCCGTCGTCGTCATCCCCGCAGCTGCCGCGCCCGTCGACCTCCCGCCGTTCGACATGCCACCGCTTCCGCCGCATGCGCCCACGGTCCATCTGCCCGACGAGGCCGACCAGTCGGAGGCGTCGGACCAGCCCCACCCCTCCGGCGAGCCCACGGCCACGCTGCCGGCCAACCAGCAGGATCCCTCGGACTGGTCCGCCGGGGCCGACGACGCAGAGCCCGCCGACGCCGAGGCCGACGCCGTACCCGGCGCCAACGAGGCCGACGCCTCTGACGCCGCCGGTGAGATCGAACCCGCCGACGCCTCCCCGACCCTCGACGACCAGGACGACCTCGCGCCCTACCGCGAGGCCATCGGGACCGTCGTCGCCGCCGCCGAGGCGGGCGAGCACGCCCAGGCCATCGCCGACGCCCAGTCACTGGAACGGCAGGCCATGCTCTCCCACGGCCCGGACGCCGAGCCGGTGCTGAAGCTCCGTCAGGTCCGCGCCCACGTCACCCGCATGGCCGGGCTGCAGTCCGACGCCACGCTGCTCTACCGGGACGTCGCGCTCAGCCTGCTGGACGCGCACGGCCCGGAGGACCCGGAGACACTCCAGGCCGCCGCCAACGCCGAGGCGTGCTGGCGCGCGATCGAGGACGACGCGGAGGCCCGCCGTATCGGCCCGGACCTCCTCCGCCTCCGCCAGGCCGTCCCCGACCCCCGCCGCCTCGCCGCCGTCGAACGCCACCTCGCCCGCCTCCGCGACACCAACCGCGCCGCCGCGTCCTGATGCGCGGCATCGAGCTATTGGAGCAGGTCCGGTGGGCGATTCCCGAGCATAGGAAGGTCGAGCTCAGCGGCGACATGGTCGTGATTCAGCCGTCCCCGTCGGCCCTGCATCAACGGAATCTCGCCATCGTGCAGGAGCAGTTCGACGCGCACCGCCCGACGGGGTACTTCCCCAGCGGCAACAGCGACCTCGCCGCCGTGGCGGTGAGCAAGGTCCGCAACCCGGACCTGACCTACGTCCCCGACGACGTGGTCGAGCTGCCGGAGCACGACATTCCGGCGGCGCTGGCGCTCGTCGCCGTCGAGATGGTCTCGCCCAGGAACCCCGAGAACGACTGGGTCGGCAAGCTGCGGGACTACCCGGTAATGGGCATCCCGCTCTACTTGATCGTCGACGCGCGAGCCAAGACCGTCACGCTCTTCTCCGAGCCGGAGAACGGACGGTACCGCAGCCGCGAGGACGCCGACTTCGGCGAGACGATCCGGATCCCCGCACCGTTCGACTTCGTCCTGGAGACGGCGTCCCTGCTGCCGATCATCGACTGATCACCAGACTGATCACCACGGGTGCGGGTGGTAGTCCTTGAGGAAGATGCCGAAGAGGTCCTCGCCCTGCTCGCCGCGGATGATCGGGTCGTAGACGCGGGCCGCGCCGTCGACCAGGTCGAGCGGGGCGTGGAAGCCGACGTCGGCCATGCGCATCTTGTCCGGGTGGGGGCGCTCGTCGGTGATCCAGCCGGTGTCGACGGCGGTCATCAGGATGCCGTCGGAGTCCAGCATCTCCTGGGCGCTGGTGCGGGTGAGCATGTTGAGCGCGGCCTTGGCCATGTTGGTGTGCGGGTGGCCCGGACCCTTGTAGCCGCGGCCGAACTGGCCCTCCATGGCGGAGACGTTGACCACGTACTTGCGGCGGGCCGGGGACGCGGCCATCGCCGGGCGCAGGCGGCTGACCAGGATGAACGGCGCGGTCACATTGCAGAGCTGGACTTCGAGCAGCTCGATCGGGTCGACCTCGTCGACCTTCTGGCTCCAGCTGTTGGACGCGTCCAGGTCCGGGACCAGGCCGCCGGCGTCGATCGCCGTGCCCGCCTCGATCAGCGCGGGTGCGGCGGAGCCGCTGGTCAGGGCCAGGGCGGTGAGCGCCTCCGCGCTGAGCTCGGCGCGGCGCGGGGACCCGGCCTGGGCGGGCAGCATCGGCTGGCGGCTCATGTCGAACCGGCCGAGCGTGACGGCGGCGGGCAGCTCACCGGCCGGCAGCGGCGCGTCCTCGGCGTCGATCAGCTCCTTGTAGGCGCGCGGCGAGCGGCGCACGGTCTGGGCCGCGTTGTTGATCAGGATGTCCAGCGGACCGGCCGCGCTCACCGAGTCGGTCAGCGCGATGACCTGGGACGGGTCACGAAGGTCCAGGCCGACGATGTTGAGGCGGTGCAGCCAGTCGGCGCTGTCCGGCATCGCCTTGAAGCGGCGGATCGCGTCGTTGGGGAAGCGGGTGGTGATCGTCGTGTGCGCGCCGTCGCGCAGCAGCCGCAGCGCGATGTACATGCCGATCTTGGCCCGGCCGCCGGTGAGCAGCGCGCGCTTGCCGGTCAGGTCCGTGCGGGCGTCGCGACGGGCGCGGTTCTCGCGGGCGCAGTCCTGGCAGAGCTGGTGGTAGAAGGCGTCGACCTCGACGAAGCGGCTCTTGCAGGTGTAGCAGGCACGCGGGCGCTCCAGTATCCCCGCGATCGCGCCGGTCGCGGAGGAGGTGAGCTGCAGGCCCTGCGTCTCGTCGTCGATCCGGTCGGCGGCGCCGGTCGCGGTGCGCTCGGTGACCATCCGGTCGTTGGCGGTCTTGGCCGCCCGGCGCTCCTGGCGACGGCGGTGCTTGACCTCGCGGTACACGCCGGAGGTGGCCTTGCGCAGCGCGATCGCCTGCGGGTGGTCGATGGGGAGCTCGTTCAGCTCCGCCAGGGTGTCCAGCACCAGCTGCAGGCGGTCCGGGTCGATCCCGGGGTGGGCCTCGGCGGCGGTCGTCACGTCGGGTCCTGCGTTCATCGCCTGCTGTTCTCTTCTGGAAGGACGGATCGGGCTGGGGCAGTACTGGGAGACAACCCGATCAACTCTACTTGGTTCTACGGTGTCGGGTTCTGTGTCCCGCATCGCAGTCGGCGGGCGACCTCGCCGAGCCCGGCGGCGAGGTGTGCCTGCTGCTCGGGCGTGAGCACGTCGATCAGCGCGGAGCGGACCGCGGCGACGTGGCCGGGGGCGGCCTCGCGCAGTGCCTCCCGGCCCTGGTCGGTGATCTCGGCGAAGACGCCGCGCACGTCGCTCGGGCAGGAGCGGCGGAAGACCAGTCCGGCCCGCTCCAACTGCGTGATCTGGTAGGTGAGCCCGCTCTTCGAGGTCACCAGCCGGTCGGCCAGCTCGGTCATCCGCAGCGCGCCGCCCTCCGCGG
Source organism: Streptacidiphilus fuscans (assembly GCF_015690355.1). GTDB lineage: Bacteria > Actinomycetota > Actinomycetes > Streptomycetales > Streptomycetaceae > Streptacidiphilus > Streptacidiphilus fuscans. Next base: position 200,210 of record NZ_JADPRT010000001.1, read on the forward strand.
CGGAGAGCTGGACCAGCACCTCGTACTGGGTGTGGGAGAGGCCGGAGTCGTCCTTGAGCTGTTGTTCAAGCTTGCGGCCCACCAGGCTGGTGGCGCTGAGGAAGGCGATCCAGGCGGCCTTCTCGTCGTCGTCGAGCCAGCGGGGTTCACTCATGCTCACCACTGTACTCCAGGTAGTTCAAATTTAAAGCACACGTTCGACGCGGTCGGTCAGGACGTTACCAACGATCTTGCGGGGTGAGGCGGAGAGTGACCAGTTCGAACGGGCGAAGCCGGACACGGACGGTCCCGGCGTCCACCGCCTCGACGGGACCGGGCGCTGTGTCGTCGTAGTCCTCGCCGTCCTCGCCGTCGTCGTAGGGGCGTTCCAGCAGGTCGCAGGTCCGGACGCCGCCGCTGAAGGCGAAGGACGTGGTCAGGCGGGCCTCGGCGCGCCCGCCCCGGGCCTCGTAGAGGCGCACGATCACGTCGCCGCTCGTGTCGTCGGCGAGCTTGAGCGCGCTGACCACGACGTCGTCGTTGTCCACGGCCACCAGCGGGGCGACGTCCGCGTCGCCGGGCACGCGTCGTTCGGGCAGGTTGATCAGGTAGCCCTCGCGGACCGCGTCGCCGATGCCCGCGCCGGGGACGAGGGCGTGGCGGAAGCTGTGCGTGCCCTGGTCGGTGTGCGGGTCGGGGAAGCGCGGCGCGCGCAGCAGGGAGGCGCGCACCGTCGTCGTGGTTCCCCGGTCCGCTCCGCCCGCGCCGCCCGTGCCGCCTTCTCGGACGGTGCGGGTCACGTCGTGGCCGTAGGTCGAGGCGGTGACCAACGCCACGCCCCAGCCGGGCTCCTCGAGATGGACGAAGCGGTGGTTGCAGGCCTCGAACTTGGCGGCCTCCCAGCTGGTGTTGGTGTGCGTCGGCCGGTACACGTGCCCGAACTGGGTCTCGGCGGCATAGCGTTCGGCGTGCAGGTCCAGCGGGAAGGCCAGCTTGAGCAGCTTCTCGGTCTCGTGCCAGTCGACCTCGGTGTCGATGTCGAGCCGCCCGGTCCCTGCCGTCAGGGTGAGGGTCTGTGTGACCCGGGACCGGCCGAAGGAGCGCACCACGCGCACGGCGACGGCCTGCGGGGAGTCGGAGACGACGGTGACCTCGTCGGCGTCGGTCAGGTCGGTGACGGTGTTGCGGTAGAAGCGGTCGACGTCCCAGGCGTCCCAGCTGTTGGGGAAGTCCGGGTGCAGTTGCAGCAGGTTGGCCGCGCGGCCCAGGGCGACGGTCTCGCGGCCGGTGGCCAGGTCGCGGACCGACCGCACCAGACCGTGCTCGTCCACGACGACATGGAGTCGGCTGTTGTCGAGCAGCCACCCGCCGTCGGGCAGGGCCGAGACCGTGCAGTCCCCGGGAGCTCGGGCGGCATCCAGCGCCCAGCCCGCTCCCGCCGGCACGCCGCCGCGCTCGTGCGGTGCGGCGTTGAAGACCACCGTGCCGCCACCCGACGGGTCACCCGCCAGGGCGCGTTGGGCCCGGCCGATGATGCCCTCCAGCTCCTCGGCGACTGCGGCGTACGTCCGCACGGCCTCACGGTGCACCCAGACGATCGAGGATCCGGGCAGGATGTCGTGGAACTGGTGCAGCAGCACCGTCTTCCAGAGGCGGTCCAACTCCTGGTACGGGTAGGGGAGTCCGTGCCGGACGGCTGCCGTCGCTGACCACAGTTCGGCCTCGCGCAGCAGGTGCTCGCTGCGCCGGTTGCCCTGCTTGGTCCTCGCCTGGCTGGTCAGCGTGGCCCGGTGCAGCTCCAGGTACAGCTCGCCCACCCACACCGGCGGATCGGGGTACTCGGCCTGCGCCGTGGCGAAGAAGTCGGCGGGGCGCTCCCAGGTCACCCGCGCTGAGCCCTCCAGGTCTCGCAGGCGGGCGGCCTTGGCGACCATCTCGCGCGTCGTGCCGCCTCCGCCGTCGCCGTACCCGGTGGGCGCGAGCGAGTGGCGGGCCACCCCCTTCTCCTTGAAGTTGCGGGCCGCATGGGCGATTTCACGGCCCTGCATCGAGCAGTTGTAGGTGTCGACGGGCGGGAAGTGGGTGAAGATCCGGGTGCCGTCGATGCCCTCCCACCAGAAGGTGTGGTGGGGGAAGGAGTTGACCTGACTCCAGGAGATCTTCTGCGTCAGCAGCCACTTGCTGCCCGCCGCCTTGATGATCTGCGGCAGCCCCGCCGCGAACCCGAACGTGTCGGGCAGCCACGCCTCTTCGTTCTCGACGCCGAACTCGTCGAGGAAAAACCGTTTGCCGTGCACGAACTGACGGGCCATCGCCTCCGAGCCCGGCATATTGGTGTCCGACTCCACCCACATTCCGCCCGCGGGCACGAAACGGCCTTCGGCGACGGCCTTCTTGACCCGTGCGTAGACCTCCGGGCGGTGCTCCTTGATCCAGGCGTACTGCTGGGCCTGCGACATGGTGTAGACGAAGTCGGGTTCGGTCTCCAGCAGTTCGGTCATGTTGGCCGCGGTCCTGGCGACCTTGCGCACCGTCTCCCGCAGCGGCCAGAGCCAGGCGGAGTCGATGTGGGCGTGGCCCACCGCGCTGATCCGGTGCGCCGACGGCGCGGCGGGCGCGTCCAGCACCTCGGCGAGCCGCTCGCGGGCGGCGGCAGCGGTGCCGCCCACGTCCTGGAGGTCGACCGCGTCCAGCGCGCGCTCGACAGCGCGCAGGATCTCCCAGCGCCGGGCGCTGTCCGGGGAGAGCTCGGGCATCAACTCGCCCAGCACCTCCAGATCCTGCACCAGCTCCCACACCGTCTCGTCGAAGACGGCCAGGTCCGTCCGGGCCAGCCGGTACTGCGGCCGGGAGCCCGCGGTCTCCTTGTCGCCGAGCTCGGTGGGAGTGAAGCCGGGCCAGGTGAAGACCACCGGGTTGGACGCGGCCTCCAGGTGCAGCAGCACCTCCTCGCCGCCGACGGCCGGAGCGGCGACGCGCACCCACTGGTTGCGGGGGTTGATCCCCTTCACCGGCGAGCCGTCGGGTCGGTAGACCAGCCCCTCGCACTGGAAACCGGGCGAGTTCTCGTCGAAGCCGAGGTCCAGCAGCGCCTCGACAGTCCGCCCGGCCCACTCGGCCGGGACGGTGCCCGACACCGTCAGCCAGCTCGTTCCCCACGGCGCGCCCCACTCCTCGCCCACCGCGATGGGTGTGCGCGGCGCCGCCAGGCCCTCGGCCACCGGGACGGGCTCGTCGGGCGCGGTCCAGATGCCGACCGTCAGCGGCACGGAGTGCGGGTAGACGGCAGGGCGGATGCGGTCGTCGAGCACGCGCCGCAGGCGGGCCTCGACCAGGGTGCGATCGTCATGCATGACCAGGCTCCAGAGAGTCGACGACGTGCGTTCAGGCGTCCGTGCCCGGCTCGTGGGCCCAGCAGTGCACCCAGTGACCGTCACCCGCCTCGGAGCGGGGCGGGAAGGCGGTGAGGCACTCCGTCCGAGCCAGGGGGCAGCGCGGGTGGAAGCGGCATCCGGTGGGCGGGGCGACGAGGTCCGGGGGTTCGCCGAGCGACTCCTCCCCGTCGGGATCGGCGTCGTCGAGGCCCCCGTCGAGGCTCGTCCCGTCAAGGAACCCGCCGCGATCCGGGTCTGGGGCGGAGTCCAGCAGCAGCCGGGTGTAGGGGTGGCGAGGATGCCCCACGACGACGTCCGGCGGGCCGGACTCGACCAGCTGACCGGCGTAGAGCACCTTGATCTCGTCGGCGAAGTAGCGGGCGCTGGCGATGTCGTGGGTGATGTAGAGGATCGCCAGGCCCTCGTCGTCCCGCAGTCGGCGCAGCAGGTTGAGGATGTCCAGGCGGATCGAGGCGTCGAGCATCGAGATGGGCTCGTCGCCCAGCAGCACCTTCGGCCGGGCGGCCAGCGCGCGGGCGATGGCGACCCGTTGGCGCTGCCCGCCGGAGAGCTCGTGCGGGAACTTGTCGATGAACTGCTCGGCGGGCGTGAGCTCCACCCGTTGCAGCAGGTCCAGGACCTGTTCCTCCAGCTCCGCCCGGCCGCGCGCGTGGCCGTGGAGCTTCAGCGGGCGGCTGAGGATGTAGCGCAGCCGGTGCACCGGGTTGAGTGAGGAGAACGGGTCCTGGAAGATCATCTGGACCTGGCGGTAGTAGGCCCGCCGGGCCTTCGTCCGGAACGTCCGGCGGACCGGCCTGCCGTCGAGCCGGATCTCGCCCTCGGTGGGGGCGTGGTCCAGGGCCAGCAGCCGGGCCAGGGTCGACTTGCCGCTGCCGCTCTCGCCGACCAGGGCGGTGATCCGGCCGGGATGCAGGGCGAGCGTGGTCGGCTCCAGGGCGTGGACCTGCCTGCCGAGCTGTCCGAGGCCGTGCACGGGGAAGCGCTTGACGACCTCCCGCGCCTCCAGGACGGCCCCGCCGGCCGTTTCTGACGCTGCGTCACGCTCCGGCATGGGTGTCCTCCTGGCGGGCGCTGTCCTGGCGGGCGTTCGCGGCCGGGGTGGGGCCGGGGTGCAGATGGCAGGCGACCTCGCCCGCGCTCGGGGCGGTCCCCAGCGCCAGCAGCGCCGGAGCAGTGGTCGCGCAGGGCTCGAACGCGCGCGGGCAGCGCGGGTGGAAGCCGCACCCCGTCGGCGGCGTCCGCAACCCCGGCGGCGAACCGGGGATCCCGACGATCTCCCGACGCGGGCCGCGCACCGGCGGGAAGGCGCTGCGCAGCGCGGCCGTGTAGGGGTGCCTGGGATCGGTGTACAGCTGCCGTGCCGGACCGGTCTCGACGACCTGGCCCGCATACATCACCGCGATCCGGTCGGCGATCTCGATCAGCAGGGAGAGATCGTGGGTGATGAACACGACCGAGAAGCCCAGCCGGCGCTTGAGACGTGCGATCTGCCGCAGGATCTGACGCTGCATCACCACATCGACAGCGGTGGTGGGTTCGTCCATCACCACCAGGTCCGGTTCGCAGGCCAGCGCGAGGGCGATCGTCGCTCGCTGCCGCATGCCGCCGGAGAGCTCGTGCGGCCACGCGCGCAGCCGGTCCTCCGGGATGCCCACCATCGCCAGCAGTTCGGCGGCGCGCCGCTCGGCGTCCCGCCGTGACAGCCCGCGGTGCCTGCCGAGCACGTCGGCGAACTGGGTGCTGATCCGCAGCACGGGGTTGAGCGCGTTCATCGCGCTCTGGAAGACGACGGCGATGTGCTCCCAGCGCAGCTTGTTCAACTCCCGCTCGGTGAGCCGGAGCAGGTCGACCGGCTCGGCCCCCTCGCGACCGTGGAAGAGCACGGACCCCGCGGTGGTGACCGCAGGCGGGCGCTCCAGCCGCGTCACGGCGGTGATCAGCGTCGACTTGCCGCAGCCGCTCTCGCCGACCACGCCGAGGGTCTCGCCCCGGCGCAGGGTCAGGTCCACGCCGCGCACGGCGTGCACGGGTTCGGCCTGGTCGAAGTAGTCGACATGCAGGTCGCGGATGGTCAGCAGCGGCTCGCCGACAGAGGGCCCGTTCATGACGCCGTCCTGCTCGTCGCTGCGGAGGAGGCCGTCGTCGCGACGGTCGGGCGCACGGCGGCCAGAGCCGCTGCACGGGCCCGCTGGACGGCCTTCTTGGGCGGACGGCGCAGCCTCGGATTGGAGATCTCGTCGATCCCGAAGTTGATCAGACCGGCCGCGACGCCGATCAGCGCGATGCACGCTCCGGGCGGCACGAACCACCACCACGCGCCGATGGTCAGCGCCGATCCGTTCTGCGCCCAGTACATCATCGAGCCCCAGCTGACGGTGTTGATGTTGCCCAGCCCGATGAACGACAGCCCGGCATCGGCGAACATCGAGCCCACGACGGCGCCGAGGAAGGAGACGGAGATGATGGGCGCGAGCCCGGGGACGAGCTCGCGGGTGATGACACCCCAGCGGCTCTCGCCGGTCATCTCGGCCGCGGTGATGAAGTCGCGGCTGCGCAGCGACAGGGTCTGCGCCCGCTTCTGCCGCGCGCCCCAGGGCCAGGAGGTCAGCGCGATGATCAGGGCGACCGTCAGCGGGCCACCGCGACCGTGCACGTAGCCCGCGATGATGATCAGCAGCGGCAGACCGGGGATGACCAGGAAGATGTTGGTGACCGCGGTGAGCACCGCGTCGACCCGGCCGCCGACGTAGCCGCCGGCCACCCCGATCAGCACCGACAGGGTCGTGCTGAGCACCCCCGCGACCAGGGCGACCATCAGCGAGACACGGCTGCCGACGACCAGTTGGGCGAAGACGTCCTCACCGGTGGCGGTGGTGCCGAGCAGGTGCGCCGAGCTGGGCGGCTGGAGTGCGTTGGAGACGTCGATCGCGGTGGACGACAGCCCCATCCCGTCCTGCACGACGAACGGCCCGACCAGGGCCATCAGTGCGAAGAACGCGATGATGGCCGCACCGACCCGGACCTTGGGGTTGCCGGGCAGCTTGAGCCTGATCCGCCGGGGCCTTGGGAGTTGTGTCACGATCCTGCCTCCCTCACGCGCGGGTCGATGAGGCCGTACACCGAGTCGGCGATGAAGTTCGCGGCGAGCACCGACAGCGAGATCATCAGGAACAGGGCCTGCATCAGCGGGTAGTCCACGCTGTTGACGGCCTGGTCGAGGAGGTAGCCGACCCCCGGGTAGGAGAAGACGATCTCCACCAGCAGCTGCCCGCTGACCGCCGTGCCGATACTGAGCGCGAACCCGGCGACGCTGGGCAGGACGGCGTTACGGGCCGCGTACTGGAACATCACCCGGGCCTTGGACAGCCCCTTGGCGCGCGCCAGCAGCACGTAGTCCTCGGAGATGGTGGTGACGGTCATGTTCCGCATGCCCACCAACCAGCCGCCCAGCGACGCCATCAGCATCGTCAGCGCCGGCAGGATGCCGTGACTGACGACGGAGCCGATGAACGGCCCGGTAAGGCCCGGCGGAGTGGCGGTGCCGTAGCCGCCGCCGATCGGCAGCCAGCCCAGCTGCACCCCGAAGACCAGGACCAGGACCAGGGCCACCCAGAAGGTGGGCAGCGCGCCGAGGAACATCGACGCCGGGGTGATGAAGCTGTCGAAGCGCGAGCCGACGCGGCTGCCCGCGAGCACCCCGGCGGCCGTCCCCACCACGAACGAGAGGATCGCGGTCAGGCCGACCAGCCCCAGCGTCCATGGCAGCCCGGTGCGGATCACCTGCCAGACCGGCGTCGGGTAGTACGCCACCGAGATGCCGAAGTCGAGATGCGCGATCTGGTGGAGATAGGTGACGTACTGGTCCCACAGCGGCTGGTGGGGTTTGCCGAACAGCCGGTAGATGTTGGCGATCTGCTCGGAGGAGAGCGCCTGCTTCTGCTCCATCTGCGCGATCAGGGCGGACGCCGGGTCACCGGGCATCAGGCGCGGGATCAGGAAGTTGAGGCTGATGGCGACCCACGCCGCGCAGAGGTAGAACCCGAGCCGCCGGACGAAGAACCGGGCGGCGGACAGCCGGGGGAGCACCGCCCGGCGTCCGGTCCTGCCGCCGGGACCGCCCGGACTGCCGGAACTGCCGGAACTGCCGGGGCCGTCGGCGCCGGGGGAGCCGGGTCGCTTCAGGGCTTCGGTGGCCATCGTCAGCCCTTGGCGGGGCGGAGCGAGAGCAGGATGCTGGCGACGTCCACCGGGCCCGCCCATGGCGCCGGTTGCGCGTACGGGTTCTGCGCGGTGGGCCAGCCGGTCCAGTTCTTGGTGCTGTACTCGGCGGAGACGCCGATGGTGTCCAGGGGCGCGGCCGGGACCTGATCCACCATCAACTGCTCGAGCTGGGCGGACATGCTCTTGATGCTTGTGGTGTCACCGGCGTCGCCCAGCTGGTTGAGCAGGGCGTCCGTCTGCTTGTCCACGTAGTGGCCGTAGTTGGTCCAGATGCCGGCGTTCCCGCTGAACAGCATGTCGTGGTAGAAGCCGTACGGGGTGGCGTAGTAGACGGCGCCGCCGACCACCACGTCGAAGTCGGCGCTCTGCCGCTTGGCGGCGAGCTGGGCCGCGGGGATCGCGTCCACCTGGACGTTCATCCCGGCGGCGTTGAGCTCGTCGGCGAGCACCTTGTCGCGCTGGACCGAGTCGGCGAAGTCGGACTCCTCGGTGATGGTGAAGGAGAGCTGCTTGCCGTCGGGGCCGACGAGCTTGCCCCCTTGCATCGTGTACCCGGCCTTGGCGAACGCCGCGTCGGCCTTGGCGAGGTCGGGCGTGGGCTGCACCGCGTTCGCGAACTGCGGGGCGATCCAGGTGCCCTGTGTGACCGGGTCGAGGCCGGTGAGGTTGAGCGGGCTGAACATGCCGGGGTTGCCCAACTGGGCGAGTTCGGTGCGGTTGACGGCGGCGGAGATGCCCTGGCGGACGTCGACGTTGTCGAACGGCGCCTTGGTGAGGTTGAAGAAGATGAAGTCGCCGCCGTAGGTGGGGTACCAGGCGTGGAAGTCGGTGGGGTCGACGGCCACGAACTGCTTCTTGACGTCGGGGACGTTGCCGCCGCTCCAGTCCTCCTCGCCGCTGAGCAGCTTGCCGACCTCGGACGCGCTGGTCACCACGGGTGCGTAGACGGTCTTGACCGGGACGTCCTTGGTCTTCCAGTAGTTGCCGCGGGCCTGGAAGGTGAGCTGCTGGGCGCTGTACTGCTGCAGCGTGTACGGGCCGCTGGCCACGGGGTTGGGATTGGTGAAGGTGGTGGGGTTCTTGTCCTGCCAGATCTTCTTCGGGACCGGCGTGACGTTGCCGATGCTGGAGAGCAGGGCGTAGGCGGGCGCGCCGAAGGTGATCGAGACGGTGTGCGCGTCGACGGCGGTCGCCGTGTCGTAGGTGAAGGCCCAGGCCACGGGCAGCTTGTTCTGCTTGGCGTAGTTCAGCGTGAACACGACGTCGTCGGCGGTGAGTGGCGAGCCGTCGCTCCAGTTGGCACGCGGGTCCAGACGCAGGGTGATCTGCTTGCCGCCGTTGGACCAGGTGTAGTCGGTGACCAGCCAGGGGATGAACTTGCCGCCCTGCAGGATGTTGAGGTTGAACAGCGACTCGTACTGGAAGCCCATGGTGCCCTGGGTGGCCTGCGGCGAGAACGGGTTGAAGTTCTGGGTGATGGTGGTGCCCGAGTAGCCCAGGTTGACGGTGAGGGTACTGGCGGCGGCGTGGTTCGCCGAGGCGCCGGAACAGCCCGTGAGGGTGAGCGCGAGGGCGAGCGTCGCAGCGGCGGCGGTCCCAAGAGTCTTCCGTCTCATGATGGTCGGTACCTCCGGTTGGCGGGTCAGCACGCTGGGGGGAGCGGTCGCACAGGGCGCGGGAGGGGAAGCGGGAGTGAGCCTGGGGGAGCGTGAGGGAGGCCGCTATGCGGGCGCGGGCCCGATGCTGCCGCGCGGCACCAGGTGGGGACGGTCGAACTCGGTCGTGACCGCCGGGCCGCCGTCCAGCAGGTCGAGCAGCTCCTCGGCCGCGCGGCGACCGAAGCCCACGGTGTCCCGGACGAGCGCGGCGAGCCTGGGCCGGGTGGAGCGACACAGGACCGAGTCGTCCCAGGCCACAACTGACAGGTCATCAGGAACGCTGAGACGGCGCTCGGCAGCCGCGCCGAGTGCGGCGACGGCCTGCACGTCGCTGTCGTACACGATCGCCGTGGGACGGACCCGCTCGGCGAGCACGCTCACGGTGGCCGCGACGCCCTCGTCCTCCGAGTAGTCGGTGATGATCGAGCGGGCGTCGACGAGGCCGAGCCGCTCGGCCTCGTGTCTCAGGGACTGCACGCGGCGCTGGGTGTGGGCGAGCTCGGCGGGCCCTGCGATGTGCACGATCCTGCGGTGCCCGAGTTCGTGCAGATGGTCCACGATCTCGGCCATCGCCCGGGCGTCGTCGGCCCACACCTGGGAGACGCGTAGGCGGCCCCCGTCGCTCTCGCTCTCGGCTTCGGTTTCGTTCGTGCTCCGCGTCAGGGCTCCGATGACCACGGCCGGAAGGCCCAGTTCGGCCAGGACCTCGAAGCGTGGGTCGTCCAGGCGCGGATCGACCACGAGCACGCCGTCGACCCGGTGTTCGGCCCACATCCGCCGGTAGGCGGCGCACTCCGCGTCCGGGCCGTCGACGACCTGGAAGAGCAGGCCGAAGCCGCGGTGGGAGAGGGCTTCCTGGATGCCGACCATCAGCTGCAGGAAGAACGACGAGACGCCGAGGGGGCTGATCGAGCGCGCGAAGACCAGACCGACCGTGGCCGATCCCTCGCCCGCCAGCGCCCGGGCGGCGACGCTGGGCCGCCAGCCGAGCTGGTCGGCCAGCCTGCGGATCCGCTCGCGGGTCGCGGGCGAGACGCCGGGCCGGTCGTTGAGGGCGAGGGAGACCGCGCTTTCGGAGACGCCGGCCCGCTGGGCGATGTCCCTGATGGTCAGGCGCTGAGTCGGTGGTCGGGGCATGTGCGCTCCTGCCGCTGGGGTCGGCGGGCCGTGGTGCTGAACGGCTGCTGAACGGTCGTATCAAGCGCTTTAGCGAAGGAAGCTAGAGCGCTTTAGTCACGCCGTCAAGAGATCGCGCAATGCCTCACGGAAAAGACACGATTCAGCAGATCGTGCGTGTGGCAATGGAATTGACGCACCGTCTTGACGCGCCCCGGAGGCGTGATCGACGATTTCCCCCACGCCCGGTCTGAGTCCCAACAGCAGAAGCACAGAAGCAGAAGCAGAGGCTCCCTGGTATGTCGTCATCCATGCGATTCGGCGTCAACTACACCCCCAGCCAAGGCTGGTTCCACCACTGGCTGGACTTCGACCTCGACGCCGTCCGCCGCGACCTGGACGCGATCGCGGCGCTCGGGCTGGACCACGTCCGGGTCTTCCCGCTGTGGCCGGTGTTCCACCCCAACCGCAGCCTGATCAGACGTCAGTCCGTCGACGACCTGGTGGACTTGGCCGAGGCGGCGGCCGAACGCGGGCTCGACGTCAGCGTCGACGGCCTCCAGGGCCACCTGTCCAGCTTCGACTTCCTCCCGGCGTGGACGCGGACGTGGAAGCGGCGCAACCTCTTCACCGACCCGGACGTGGTCGACGCCCAGGCCGCCTACCTGCGCACCCTCGCGTCCGCGCTCGCCGACCGGTCGAACTTCATCGGCATGACGATCGGCAACGAGACCAACCAGTTCGCGCTCGCCGAACACCCCGACCCCGACCCGATCACCCCCGACCAGGCCGAGGCCTGGCTGCGGCGCCTGCTGGACGCGTGCGAACAGGGCGCTCCCGGCCGGTGCCACGTCCACGCCGAGGACGCGCACGTCTTCTACCGGGACGACCACCCCTTCACGCCCGGCCACTCCGCGCGGCTCGGAGCCATGTCGGTCGTCCACTCCTGGGTCTTCGACGGCACCGCGCAGCGCCACGGCCCGCGTGGCGTGGCGACCGAGCACCACGCCGCGTACCTGGTCGAGCTGGCCAAGGCCTGGGCGCTCGACCCGCTGCGCCCGGTGTGGCTCCAGGAGGTCGGCGCACCACAGCCGTTGATCCCGGCCGAGTCGGCGGCGGACTTCACCGAGGCGACCGTCAGGGCCGTCCTGGACTGCCCCGGTCTGTGGGGCATCACCTGGTGGTGCTCCCACGACGTCTCCCGCTCGCTCGCCGACTTTCCCGAACTCGAGTACACGCTAGGCCTGTTGACGAACGACGGGGAGGTCAAGCCCGCCGGCCGGCGCATCGCCGACCTCGCCAAGGAGTGGCGCGGCGTGGAGCACGCGCCCGCAGCGCGCACCACCGCGCTGCTGGTGGACGCGGGCGACGAGGCCACGGCGTCCGGCCGGTCGGTGTGCGCGGCAGGCGGGCCGGTCTTCGAGGCGTTCGCCCGGCTGACCGCCGACGGCCTGCGGCCCGCCCTTCTCCTGGCCCAGCACGCGGGCGACCCCGCCCACCTCGCCGCACGCGGCATCACCGACGTCGTCACCCCCGAGGCCGTCTGACGTCGGGCCCGAGCGCGTAGCAGACCCGCAATCCTCGACTCGAGAGGATCCGCCATGATCGGACCACGAATAGCGAGAACGCTGGCGGCAGCCCTGGCCGTGCTGCTCGCCGCCGCCGGGAGCGCAGCCGCCCAGCCACAGGCCCAACCCGCCTCTCGGCAACCGTCGTTGCCACAGGTGTGGCCGACGCCGCAGCACGTCGAGGCGCGCGGCGGCGACGTCCGGATCGAGTCCCATGTCGTGGAGGTCGTCGGCCCGCACACCGACCCCTCCGCCCTGCAGACCGTCGAGGCGACCCTGCGCGCCGCCGGTGCCCAGCACATCACCCGCAGCGAAGGCGACGAGCACCTCCCGGCCGGTGAGCTGCGCGTCTACGTCGGCGGTCCGACGGAGAACCCCGCGACCGCGCAGGCGTTGACGGTTCTGCACGCGGGCAGCCCGGCCGGTCTGGTGTCCGGCGGCTACGTCCTGGCCGTCGGCCGCGGGACCGGTCACGACGCCGGGCACGACGCTGGGCACGACGTGATCGCGCTGTCCGGCGTCGACGCGACCGGCACCTACTACGCGGCCCAGACGCTGCGTCAGCTCGTCGTCCCGCTGCCGGGCCACCGGAGCGGCGTCCCGGACTCCGTCGTCAGGGACTGGCCCAGCACCCCGCTGCGCGGGGTGATCGAGGGCTTCTACGGCACGCCCTGGTCCACCGCCGACCGGCTCGCCCAGTTCGACTTCCTGGGCCGCACCAAGCAGAACACCTACGTCTACTCCCCGAAGGACGACCCCTACCTGCGCGCCCAGTGGCGCGACCCCTACCCGCCCGCGCAACTGGCCGTGCTGAAGACGCTGGTCACGCGGGCCGAGGCCGACCACGTCACCTTCACCTACGCGCTCTCGCCGGGCCTGTCGATCTGCTACTCCTCCGACACCGACGAGCAGGCGCTGGTCGCCAAGTTCCAGTCGCTGTACGCCATCGGGGTGCGTTCCTTCGCGATCCCGCTGGACGACATCAGCTACACCAGCTGGAACTGCCTGGCGGACCAGCAGAAGTTCGGCACCGGCGGTGCGGCGGCCGGTGCCGCGCAGTCGTTCCTGCTCAACCGGGTCCAGCAGGACTTCGTCGCGACCCACCCGGACGTCGCCCGGCTGCAGATGGTGCCGACCGAGTACTCCGACCTCAGCGACTCGCCGTACAAGACGGCGCTGCGCACCCAGCTCGACCGCGCGGTGATCGTCGAGTGGACCGGCGCCGGGGTGATCGCCCCGACCATCAGCACCGACCAGGCGAAGGCGGCCCGCGCGGTGTTCGGGCACGACATCCTGCTGTGGGACAACTACCCGGTCAACGACTACGTGACGTCGCGGCTGCTGCTCGGCCCGTACACCGGACGGCAACCCGGTATCACCGGGCAGTTGGCCGGGGTCACCGTCAACCCGATGCCGCAGTCCACGGCAAGTCAGATCGCCGAGTTCACCTCGGGGGATTTCCTGTGGAACTCCGGCGCCTACGACCCGACCGCCTCCTGGCAGGCCGCGCTGCGCGCGCTCGGCGGAGCCGCAGCCGAGCCCTGGCTGCGGCTGTTCGCGGAGAACAACTACTCCTCGCTGATCGACCCGGTGGAGTCGCCGACCCTGACGCCGCTGCTCGCCGCACTGTGGCAGGCGTACGACCGGCACCAGGACCTCACCGCCCCGGCCGCCCGGGTGACCGCCTACTTCCGGCAGCTCTCCGAGACCCCGAACGCCCTGCGCCACGCCATGGCAGGCAGCGAACTGCTCACCGAGATCGCACCCTGGCTGGACAAGCTCGGCCGCTACGGTGACGCGGGCCAGACCGCCGTGCAGCTGCTGCTCGCGCAGGCCAAGGGCGACCAGGGCGCTGTCACCACGCTGCGCGCCACGCTGCAGAACGACCGGACCCAGCTGACCGCGATCCCGCAGCAACTCGCCCCCGGCGTCCTCGACCCGTTCCTCTATCAGGTCCTGCTCGACACCGAGCCGCCGCTCGGCGCGCAGGCCGCCTTCCAACCGACCTCGGTCTCACTGCGACCGGGCGCGGCCCGGTCCGTCACCGTGCAGTTCGCGGCCCCGGAGTCCGGTGCGGCCACCACGGTCGCCTGGCGCGCCACCGCCGAGGACAGCGTCACCGTGCAGCCGTCCAGCGGCAGTCTGCCGATCGCCGCCAAGGGCCAGGCGAGCGTCACCCTCACCGTGACCGCTGCGGCGGGCGCCACCGACGGCGTGCGCACGGTGGTCGTCACCGGCAGCGACGCCTCGGGCGAGGCGGTCGTACCCCGTGCGCTGCCGGTCCAGGTCTCCGCCGCCACGACCGGGTCGACCCGCGCCCTGGTGGCGAACTACAGCGAACCGACCGTCACCCCGGTCGACCTGGGCACCGGCAAGGCTCTGGCCGGCATCGGCGTGGGGCAGAACCCGGGCGAGATCGTGCTCAGCCCCGACGGCCGCCACGCCTACACGGCCAACCAGGGGTCGAACACCGTCAGCGTCATCGACGTCGCCGCGGGAACGGTCACCGCCACCATCCCGGTCGGCAACACGCCCTCGGGCGAGACCGTCACCCCGGACGGCAGCACGCTGTGGGTGGCCGACTACGGCGACGGCACCGTGCAGCCGATCGACCTGGCGACCGACACGGCAGGCCCGACCGTCAAGGTCGGCTCCGGCCCGGAGAACATGGCCGTCGCCCCGGACGGCAAGAACCTGTACGTGGCGAACATCAACGACAACACCGTCACCCCCGTCGACCTGACCACGGGCGTAGCCGGCGCGGCGATCCCGGCCGGGTCGGCCCCCATGAACGTCGTCGTCTCGCCCGACAGCCGCACCGTCTACGTCTCGGACTCCGGCGCGCCGACCGTCACCCCGATCGACGTGGCCACCGGCAAGGCACTGCCCAGCCTGGAGATCGCCGGCCAGGACGACGCCTACGGCCTGGCCCTCAGCCCGGACGGCCGCACCCTGTGGGTCCAGGCGGGGGACGACGTCACCACCCTGGACACCGCGACCGGCCGCGAAGGCACCCCGATCCACCTGGGCAACGGCCCGAGCTCGCTGGGCTTCGACTGGAACGGCGCGACGGCGTACGTGACCTGCTCCAACAACAACACGCTGGTGCCGATCACGGTCGGCAGCGGCGCCGTCGGCACCGCGATCCCCACCGGCGCCTACCCGTTGGCGGTCGCGGTCACCGGAGTCCCGGTCGGCTGACCACACTGACGAGGAGCAACTGCTATGGCGATGCAACCGTGGTTCCCCGACGCCAAGTTGGGGATCTTCATCCACTGGGGGATCTACTCCGTCGACGGCGTCCCGGAGTCGTGGTCCTTCTGGCACGGAACCGTCCCGCACGACCAGTACATGGCCCAACTCGGCCGCTTCGCCGCCGAGAAGTACGACCCGCAGGAGTGGGCCAGGCTCTTCGCCGCGGCGGGGGCCAAGTACGCGGTGCTGACCGCGAAGCACCACGACGGCGTGGCGCTCTTCGACACCCGTGAGTCGGACCTGTCGGTGGTCAAGCGCACCCCGGCCGGCCGCGACCTGGTCCGCGGCTACGTCGACGCGCTGCGCGACCACGGCCTCAAGGCGGGCCTGTACTTCTCGCACAGCGACTGGAACCACCCCGACTACCCGACGCTGCGCCTGCCTGACGAAGCGTCGGGCACCAACCGCAACAGATACAGCACCGCTGCGCCCGGCGAGGAGGACCCGCAGCGGTGGGAGCGGTTCCTCGCCTTCCGCCGCGCCCAGATCCGCGAACTGGTCACCGGCTACCAGCCGGACCTGCTCTGGTTCGACGGCGAGTGGGAGCGCACCGAGGAGCAGTGGCGGATGGCCGAACTCGCGGACGATCTCCGCACCTCGGCCCCCCGCACCGTGCTCAACGGCCGCGCGCTCAGCTTCGGCGACTACGCGACGCCGGAACAGGGCGTCCCGATCACGGCCCCCGACGGGCCCTGGGAGCTGTGCCTGACCGTCAACGACTCCTGGGGCTTCCAACCCCAGGACACCAACCACAAGCCGGTCCACCAGCTGGTGCGCTACTTCACCGAGACGATCGCCGCCGGTGGCAACCTGCTCCTGGACGTCGGCCCCCGGGCGGACGGCACCATCCCCGCCGAGCAGGTCGAGCGGCTCCAGGGCCTCGGCGCGTGGATCGCCAGGCACGGCCCCGCCGTCCACGGCACCCGGGCGGGTCTGCCGCCCGGCCACCACTACGGCCCGAGCACGGTCTCGCCCGACCGCCGCACGCTCTACTTGATCACCTTCGACGCGCCACGCCACGCGGTGTCCGTCCGCGGCCTGCGGACCCCGGTCCGCCGGGTCACCGTCCTCGGCACCGGCCGGGAACTCGCCCACCACACCGTCGGCGGCATGGCCGAGGTCCCGGGCGTGCTCTGGATCGACGCGCCCGGAGCGGTCGACCTGGACGAGCACGCCACCGTCCTCGCGGTGGAACTCGACGGCGAACTCGACCTGTACCGGGGCCACGGCCGCGGCTGAGCGGCCGTTTGTCAGTGCTGACTCGTACGATCCGCATCATGCGTAAGTACTTTGTGACGGGCGGACAGAAGCTGTCGTACCTGGACTTCGGTGGTCCGGGGCTACCACTGCTGGCACTGCACGGCCACTACAACGAGGCATCGGCCTTCGCGCCGCTTGCCGGGGCGCTCGCGCCACGGTGGCGGGTGATCGCGCTCGACCAGCGCGGCCACGGCGATTCCGACCGTGCCGCAACGTACGGGCGGGACGACTACATAGCCGACGTTCTCGCCTTTCACCGGCATCTGGGAGTCGGCCCGGTTCCGCTGCTGGGCCACTCCCTGGGCGGGGTGAACGCCTACCAGTTCGCCGCCCGGCACCCGGACGCGGTCAGCAGGCTGGTCGTCGAGGACGTCGGCGCGGTCGTCGACACGGACGGGGCCTTCGCCCTGCGCCTTCCCGCTGTCGCTTCGTCCCGAGAGGCGTTGGTGGCTGCCCTGGGTGCTTCGGCGCCCTATCTGGAGTGTTCGTTCCGGCAGCGGGACGGGCGTTGGGGTTTCTCCTTCGACATCGAGGACACGGTGACGTCGGAGAAGGCGGTCAGCGGCGACCACTGGGACGACTGGACGTCGGTGTCCTGCCCCACCCTGCTCGTCCGCGGGACACGGAGCGACCTGCTGACTGCCGACCACGCCCGCACCATGGTCTCCCGCGGCGACGGGCGAGTCCGCATGGTCGAGCTGACGGCCGGTCACGTGGTGCATCACGATGCCGCCGAGCAGTTCGCAGCCGAGGTCGCCGCCTTTCTGTCGGAGCTGGGATGACAGCCATGTTGAACGATTCCGTCCGCGCCCTGCTCGACACGGCGGTTCCCGCTGTCCTCGCCACGGTCAACGCGGACGGAAGTCCGCAGACGTCGGTGGTCTGGGTCGGTCGCGACGGGGATGACCTGCTCCTCTCCACCGCTGCCGGCAGGCGCAAGGAGCGCAACCTGCGCCGTGACCCTCGCGCCAGCCTGACCGTCTACGACCCGGCCGACCCGTTGCGCTACGTCGAGATTCGCGGCGTCGCCACCGTCACTGAGGACGTCGGCCGGTCGCTGGCGGTCGCCCTCGCGGAACAGTACGAAGGCCCAGGCGCAGGCCAGGAGTACCTCGACCTCCCGGCAGAGGTACTCCGTGTCGTCGTCCGGATCAGCCCGACCAAGGTGGTCGGCACCGCAGCTGACTGACGGAGCGATCCTCAGCCGGTCCGGGCGGCGAGGACCAGGGCGTGCTCGGCCTTGTGGCCGTCCGGCAGCCGGACGCTGAGCAGGCCGTCGGCGTGCGTGAACGGCAGATCGCCGGGGTGGCCCAGCAGGCTGACGGCGTCCGGGGCCGGGCCGTCCCAGGGGATGTCCGCCTGGGCGGGCAGGGGCTCGTCCGGCTCGAGGAGCAGGACGGCGTTGACCGTGGATCCGACACGGGTGAAGAGGCAGCGCCCGCTCTCGTACGGGGCCACCGGCCGGGAGCCGTAGACCGCCGCGCCGTTGACGTCCAGCCAGGCGCCGATCCCGGCGAGCCGGTCGTGGACGGCCCGGGGGAGTGCGCCGGTGTGGTCGGGGCCGAAGCCGAGCAGCAGGTTGCCGCCCCGGGCGACGATGCGCAGCAGCAGATGCACCACCTCGCCGACGGACTTGAACGTGTCGTCCGGACCCAGGGTGTACCAGGCCGGTCCGAGGGTGAGGCAGCTCTCCCACGGGTACGGCTGCACCTGGTCGGGGACCTGCTGCTCCGGCGTGCGGTAGTCCTCCTGCGGGCCGTGCACCTCGCGGTCGACGACGAGAATGCCGGGCTGCAGTTCGCGCGCCCGCGCGGCCAGGGCGGGCATGTCGAGGTCCTCGCGCGGTGCCCGGACCCAACCGGCGTCGAGCCACAGCAGGTCGATCGGACCGTAGTCGCTGAGCAGTTCCTCGATCTGCCCGTGGGTGAACTCCTTGAACCGCTGCCACCTGTCGGGTTCCGCTGCGGTGTCGTAGTCCGCGAAGCGCTGCGGGGCCAGGCGGTCGGGGGACCAGTAGTCGGGGTGGTGCCAGTCGGCCTTGCTGAAGTAGACGCCCGCGCCGAGCCCTTGGCCGCGGAAGGCGTCGAACACCTCGCGGGTGACGTCCCGTTGGAGGGCGCAGTCGGGTCCGGTCGACTTGTACGAGGACAACTTCGTGTTGTACATGGCGAATCCGTCGTGATGCTTGGTCGTGAAGACGACATAGCGCATCCCGGCGTCCCGGCAGGCGCGGGCCCAGTCCTCCGGATCCAGCCCCGGAGCGGTGAACCCGGCCGGGAGCTGCTCGTACATCTCCCGGTAGCCCTCCGGGTCCCCGGCCCACGGTTCGGGGGCGGCACACCACGGGTCCTGCTCCTGGCAGAGCGTCCAGCTCTCGCAGGCGCCGAGCCGACTGTAAGGCCCCCAGTGGATGATGGCGCCGAACTTCTGGTCCTGCCACCGTTCAAGGCGGGCACGGACCTGCGGGTCGGCGGGCCAGGTGTAGTCGTCCGTCACCGTTCGTCTCCCTCGGGTCCTCACGTCGCAGCGCCTGGACGTGATTCTGGCCATTGGGGTCGACGCACAAACGGCCTCAAACGGCCTCGGTCCAGAGTGGTCCGAGAAGCGGGAGCGCGGCTACGGAGCGGGAGCCTCGGCGGCTGACCGGTCGTGCGGCCCGGGCTCGGGCCCGGACTACGGCTTGAACCCGGACCCAGACCCGGACCCACGGGCGGGCAGCGGCGAGCACGGCCGTCGGGACCAGACTGACGGTAACTGCCGCGCAGGGGTGCCCGATCTCGGTTATCGCTGGCACTCGCTCGTGACCGCGACGCCGCGTGGGTGGTGTGGTGACCGGGCGCACGTTGACGTGGCGGGCCTGGGCGCGGTGCGATGCCGGGATACCCTCAGGAGGAGATCCGTATGACCCCTGCCGACCGTGAATCCGTCTCCGTCCGGACGGAGATAGCCGCCGCGCCGGACGACGTCTGGGCCGCAGTCGCCGATGTGACGCGCATGGGTGAGTGGAGCCCCGAGTGCACGGGTGCGGCGTGGAGGGGCAGTCCGGCGGGCCCGGTGGTGGGCGCGCGGTTCCAGGGACACAACCGCAAGGGCGGCATCCGCTGGAACACCGTCTGCCGCGTGGTCGAGGCCGAGCCGGGGCGCGCGTTTGCCTGGGACGTGAGCTTCGGGCCGATTCCGGTCGCCCGCTGGGGGTTCCGCCTCACGCCGGGTGGCCTGGGCGGCCCGGGCGACGCGGAAGGCACCGTGACGGTGGTCGAGCAGTTCTGGCAGGACCGCCGCGACCGGGTCAGCGCCTGGACGACCGAGTTCGTGCTGCGCACCGGTGGCCGCGCGGAGTGGAACCGCCGGAACATGGCGGCGACGCTCGCCGCACTGAAGCGCTCGCTGGAGGCTGCCCCGACGACGGGCGAACGGGACCACTGACGCTCAGTGTCGAACGTCCTTCGCGACATGACGGGCCGTCAGCGAAGCGGCGAGGAGCGCCTGGACCGCTCCGTGGACGTGGTTCGCGACCGTCTCGGGGGCGGAGGAGTCGAGCTTGCCGTCCAGCAGCAGGAACGCCAGCCCGTGGACCAGGGCCCACACCGCCGTCGACAGGGCCTCCGGGTCGCTGCCGGGGAAGACGCCGTGGACGAGGTCGCGGACGTACTGCGTGATGGCGGCTGTCGCCGCCACCCGCTCCTCGTCCGTCGGGTCGCAGGGCTCGGCGAACATCACCCGGAACAGCGCGGGGCGTTCGAGCGCGAAGCGGACGTACGCGACGCCGACCTCGGCCAGCTCGTCAGGGGTCGTGGGCGCGGGGTGCACCGCGACCAGGGACTCGGCCAGCTCGCGGTAGCCCTCCGCGGCGACCGCCGAGACCAGCGCCTCGCGGTCCGCGTAGTGGCGGTAGGGGGCCGTCGCCGAGACGCCGGCCCGGCGTGCGACCGCCCGCAGGGACAGACCGGCGCTGCCGTCCTCCTCCAGCAGCACCCGTGCCGCGTGCAGGCAGGCGGCGCGCAGGTCGCCGTGGTGATAGGAGCCGGTCGTCTGTGGCATGGGTCACCCTCTCCAATGTTTACGGCGCATACATTCCTCGCCTAATGTGAGCGCTGTACACATCGTAGTCGTTCGACTCGACGCACCCGATGAACAGGAGATTCCCCATGGCCGGCGCGCTGTTCTCGCCGCTGCATCTGCCCTCCGGGGCGGTGCTGCCCAACCGGATCGCGAAGGCGGCCATGGAGGAGAACCTGGCCGCCGCAGGCCAGGTGCCCGACCGGAAGCTGATCGACCTCTACCTGCGCTGGGCCGCGGGCGGCACCGGTCTGCTGATCACCGGCAACGTCATGGTCCACGCCGAGGCGCTGACCGGTCCGGGCGGCGTGGTGCTCGACGACGCCGCGCCCTTGGCGCCGTTCGTCGCGTGGGCCAAGGCGGGCAAGTCTGCGGGCGGGAAGATCTGGATGCAGATCAACCACCCCGGTCGCCAGATCGCGTCCGACATGCCCGGCGTCGTGTGGGGACCCTCCGACGTCGGAGTCGACCTGGGCAGGCTCAGCAGCCGGTTCGGCAAGCCCGTCGCGATGACGGCGGATCAGATCGAGGCGACGGTGAAGCGGTTCGCGGTCACCGCGCGCCGGGCCGAGGAGGCGGGCTTCGACGGCGTGGAGATCCACGCCGCGCACGGCTACCTGCTGTCGCAGTTCCTCTCGCCGCTGGTCAACAAGCGCACGGACCGGTGGGGCGGGTCGCTGGAGAACCGCGCCCGGATGCTGCTGGACGTCGTCCGCGCGGTACGCAGCGTGGTCTCGCCGTCGTTCGCGGTCGCCGTCAAGCTCAACTCCGCCGACTTCCAGCGCGGTGGCTTCGACGCCGACGACGCGCGTCAGGTGATCGAGTGGCTGGCGCCGCTCGGCGTCGATCTGGTCGAGCTGTCCGGCGGCAGCTACGAGAGCCCCGCGATGGCCGGCCGCCCCGCCGACGCGCGCACCGCCGCCCGGGAGGCCTACTTCCTGGAGCTGGCCAAGGACTTGCTCACCACCAGCCCCCTCCCGCTGATGCTCACCGGCGGCATCACCCGCCGCGAGACCGCCGAGGCGGTCCTGGACAGCGGCGTCCACGTCGTCGGCATGGCCACCGCCCTCTCGGTCACCCCCGACCTGCCCAACCGCTGGGTCGAGGGCCGCGAGGCCGACCGGCAGATGCGGCCGGTGGCCTGGTCCAACAAGGCCCTCGCCTCGGCGGCCGGCATGGCCATGGTCCGCAGGCAACTGCGCCGCATCGCCCGCGGCAACGCCCCGAAGCCCGGCACCCGCCCGGCCGTCGCACTGTTGGCCGACCACCGCCACCAGCGCAACGCGCTGCGCAGCTACCGCGCCTGGCTGCCCACCGCGCAGGGCACCCGCTGACGGCCCGGGCGGTGGGACGGCGGTGGGACGGAGGCGACACCGGCCCCTCGATATACCCACCGGGGTACAGTGGCAGGGTTCGAAGGAGGCGACATGCAGGTGGACGAGGCCGCGGTCGGGCCGGTGCTGAATCGGCTGCGTCGGGCGCAGGGGCAGTTGGCGGGTGTGATCGCGATGATCGAGGCGGGGCGGGACTGCAAGGACGTCGTCACGCAGCTCGCCGCGGTGTCGCGTGCCCTGGATCGAGCCGGGTTCAAGATCGTCGCCAGTGGGATGCGGCAGTGCCTGATCGAAGCCGAGGAGGGCGGCGCGCCGATGAGTGAGGCGGAGCTGGAGAAGCTGTTTCTCACCCTGGCCTGACGCAGGCGTGACGCGGGTGGTCGGGAGCGTTGCTCGGGGCCACCCGCGATTTCCGTGTCGCGCATTCCCCGGCCGCCCATGGCGCAGTCATCGGCCGAACGGCCACCAGGAGCGCTTCGGCTCCGGCGGGCAGGTGCAGCGCTGTGCCTTGGGCATGCCGGCGAGCACCTGGTCCACGTGGTTCCCGCAGCCCGCGTAGGTGGCCTTGCCGCACTTCCTGCACGTCACTCGACGGCACATGTCACACGTCCCTTCCGTCCGGGGGTCGAGCCGCCGGATCGTCCGCTGTGCAGTCCACAATACCCCCAGGGGTAATATCCACAGTGTCGCCCGTGCTGGTGGGGCGGGCGCCCAGCCGGGCGCGGCGGACGCGTGGTCGGGTGGAATGCATCGATCCGCTTGACCGTTCAGGTAGCCTGAAGGATACCCCCGGGGGTAATGTGCAAAGTCTGATGATGCGGGCCCGCCCTATGCGGGCCTCTTTTTAGGCCCTCGCATATACCCCCACCCGTATGTGACCTGACTCGTCTCACCGGAACGGAGCACGACGTGAACCCCGCCCCCACCGCCGCCACACAGGCGGACACGGCCCCACCCCCGACACGCCCGGCGAGCCCCGGCCTGCTGGGCCGACTCGGCGCCTGGTCCGCCCAGCACGTCAAGGTCGTCCTGGCCGCCTGGATCCTGGTGGTCGTCGCGTTGGGCGCGTTCGCTCCGCAGGTCACCAGCGCCCTGTCCGGCGCGGGCTGGCAGGCGGACGGTTCGCAGTCGGTGAAGGTCCGTCAGCTCGCCCAGCAGCACTTCGCCGGCGACGCCTCCTCGGCGATCGAGATCGTGGTCACCGCCGACCAACCCGTCACCGACCCCGCGGTCCAGCACGTCATCACCGAGGCGACCCGCATTGCCGCCGCCGACCCGCGCGTCTCCACCGTCGTCGCCCACCAGCCCGGTGCGACCATCAGCAAGGACGGTCGCACCGCCGTGCTGCTCGCCGGTGCCAAGGCCTCGCCCGACGACATGGTGCGCGCCGCCGATCACCTCAAGGGTCCGCTGGCCGCCTTGTCCGGCCACGGGATCACCGTCCACGCCACCGGCGCGTCGGTGCTGTGGAGCGACTTCAACGCGGCCAACCACGATGCCATGATGAAGTCGGAGATCACCTCCTGGCCGGTCACCCTGGCTATCCTGGTGCTGGCCTTCGGCTCCCTGGTCGCCGCCGGGCTGCCCCTGCTGCTCACCATGGCCGGGCTCGCGGCATCCGCCGGATCCCTGGTGCTGATCAGCCACCTGTTCCCGGTGTCCGTCTGGGCCATGAACTTCGCCATGATGTTCGCCCTCGCGCTCGGCATCGACTACGCCCTGTTCCTGGTCGTCCGGTACCGCAGTGCGCGCATGGGACGCTCCCTCAGCAGTACGGAGGCGGTGGCGGAGACCATGGACACCGCCGGCAAGGCCGTGCTGCTGTCCGGTGCGACGGTGCTGGTGAGTCTGTCCGCCGTGATGCTCGTCCCCTCGCCCGCGTTCCGGTCCATGGCAGGCGGCATCATGCTGGCCGTGCTGTTCGTCCTGGGCGCCACGCTGACCCTGTTGCCCGCCGTCCTGGGCAAGCTCGGCCACCGTGTCGACGCCCTGGCGCTGCCCTGGGTGAAGTCCGGCGAACACCGCTCCCCGCGCTTCTCCGGCTGGGGTGAGCGGCTGTGGAAGCACCCCGTGCGCTACGGAGCCGTCGCGCTCGCCGTCCTGCTGGCCCTCGCCGCTCCGGTGATCGGCCTGCGCACGGCGATGCCGTCGATCACGGTCCTCCCGCAGGACGCGAGCGCGCGGGCCGGGTACACCGCGGTCCAGGACGCCTTCGGCGCCGGCGCCCCCGGCACGCTGCAGATCCTCACCCCGTCCGGCACCGCGCAGGAGGTGGCCGCCCAGGTGGCGCACACCCCCGGAATCGCCGGAGCCATGCCCGCCCAGCCCGCCGCCGACGGCTCCGGCTGGTCGATGATCCAGGCCGTCCCCACCGTCGACCCCTCCAGCCCCCAACTCGCCCACACCGTCGACACCCTGCGCGCCGAGCTGCCCAAGGACACGCTTGTGGGCGGCGCCGCCGTCGAGAACCTCGACCTGCAGCACCTGCTCACCCAGAAGACACCCCTCGTCATCGGCGTCGTGATGGGACTCGGGTTCCTGCTCCTGCTCATCGCGCTGCGCGCGCCGCTGATCTCGGCACTCGGCACGGCCGCGAGTCTGCTGTCCACGGGAGCCGCGTTCGGCGTCGCCCGCCTGGTCTTCCAGGACGGCCACGGAGCCTCGCTGCTGGGCTTCCACCCGCAGGGATTCCTGGACGGCTGGGCGCCGGTGTTCTTCTTCGCGATGATCTTCGCCATCGCCATGGACTACACCGTCTTCCTGCTGGCCTCCGCCAAGGAACACTACGAACGCAGCGGCAACCCACGGGAGGCGATGGTCGGCGCACTGGCCCACTCGGGGCGGGTGATCTTCGCTGCGGCAGGCGTCATGGTGGCCGTCTTCTTCACCTTCGCCCTGTCAGGTCCCCTGCCCCCCAAGGAGATGGGCATCGTGCTCGGCGTCGCCGTGCTGCTCGACGCCGCCCTGGTCCGCCTCGTCCTGCTGCCGGTCATGCTCCGCCTCACCGGACGCGCCGCCTGGCACACCCCGGCCTGGCTGGACCGCGTCCTGCCGAAGATCAGCTTCTCGCACGGCTGACCATGGCTGACCGGAAGGCATGGTGGACCGACGCTGCCGGGCAGCCGCCGCGAGGCGACCGCCCGGCGCTCGGCTCAGCCCGCGTGGTGCTCCACGAGGGCGAACCGTCCGTTGTCGCCGTGGCCGTAGCCGACGGCGAAGAGCTGGCCGTCCCGGGTGGCGGCGATCGCCGCGACGACGCAGTCGTTGGTGTTCAGGTACGGCACGTCGACGGTCTGCCAGCGGCCGTCCTTGAGCGAGGCCACCAGCGGGTCCAGGAACTCGGTGGTGGTGTCGAGGTAGCTGCCGACCAGCGTCGGGACGCCGTGGGCGACGGCGATGCCGGTCACGTCGCCGAAGCCGGAGCCCATCTGGCTGAGCAGCGTGGCGGTCCAGTGTCCGTGGGCGTCACGGTGCAGGACCAGCGGACGGGCCGTGTGTGCGGCGTCGTCGCTCTGGCCTGCGGCCCAGACCTGGCCGTCGGCTGTCACGGTGACGGCCTGGAGGAGGGAGCTGGTGATCCCGGCGTCGGGCACGGTCACGGCGGTCCAGCGGCGGCCGTCGTAGTGCTCGACCAGCGGGGTGTCGCCGGTGGTGCCGTTGCGCTGGCCGACGGCCCAGATGTCGTGCGGGCCCTGGGCGGTGACGCCGTACAGGTGGTTGCCGGTCGCGCCCGGCTCGGCGGCGTCGACGACGGACCAGCGGTGGCCGTCGAAGTGCTCGACCAGGGCGGAGAAGCCGCCGTTCGCGTTCTCCTGGTCGCCGACCGCCCACACGTCGTCCGCGGAGGACGCGGTCACCGAGTAGAGGGTGTCATGGACCGAGGTCAGCTTGGGCAGCGCGGCAGGGTGCCAGGCGTGTCCGTCCCAGGCCTGGACGAGGCTGTGGGACTGGCCGCGGTCGTCCATCATCACGCCCACGGCCCAGGCTCGGCCCGGGACGGCGGCGACGCCGTAGAGGGCGTTGAAGTTGGTGCCCGCGACGCCGATCGGCGTGTTGGTCCACTTCGTGCCGTCGTAGTGGGCGGCCAGGGACAGCATCGCGTCCTGGTTGCCGGCGGCCGTGTCGGGCAGCATCGAGCCGACCGCCCACACGTCCTTGGGCGAGACCACGGCGACCGCGCCGTAGTTGTTGTCGGCGGTGCCGAGTTGGGGCTGCGGCTGGACGGTCCAGCCGGCACGGCTGCCGGTGAACGTCGTGGTCGTGACCGGCTCGGTCGGGACCGGCGTCGGGGTCGCGTAGGTCGGAACGGGCAGCGGGCGGAAGGCCTGGGCGGCCGAGCCCTTGCCGGTCACCGCGTACATCGGCGACATCGGCGCGGTGGTCGCGTCGCAGGAGTGCTGCAGGCAGGCGACGCCGAAGTTGTCCTGGATCGTGCGCAGCATCGAGTAGTGGCTGTACGCGGCACCGGCCTGGAGGTGACGCGGGCCGTGGCTGGTGACGACCACGTTCACGGTCCGGCCGCCGCCCGCGCCGCTGGTGTCGGTCTCGTCGCCCTCGTCGACGACGACGTCGATCGCGTTGTCGCCCTGCTTCCAGAACGACGCGCCGGTGATCTCGGCGACGAGGCTGCCCAGTTGGGCGTCGCCGGTGGCGACCAGGCGCTGGTCCTCTGGGTCGCTGCCGCCGGTGGTGCCGGAGTCGACGCAGTACGGCGGGTCGCCGTGCATGTCGAGGCACTCGCTCGGGACGACGTAGCCGAACTGCGGGACGTGGCCGGTGCGCAGATCCTGCGTCAGCTGCCCGAAGCCCACCTGGCGGGACCAGTCGGCGGCGTTCCAGTCGGTGGTGAAGTTGGCGATGCCGTTGTGCTTGGCCGCGTACAACGGGTCCTTGTCCGGGGAGCCGTTGCAGTTGGCCGGGTAGCAGATGCCCTGGTAACCCGGGTGCGGGAGGTTCTGGAAGTAGCCCTTCCAGCTGACACGGGCCTGGTCGAGCTCGGAGATCAGGCTCGGGGCGTCGACCTTGTTGACGTAGTACGGGTTGTCGTAGCCCTGCACGCCGAAGGTGCTGCCGCCCAGCATCGCGATGTAGTTCACCTCGCTCGGGTGCGTCACGGCGGAGTAGTTCGTCGCCGAGCCGTAGGTACGGGCCAGGGCGTTGAGGTTGGGCGCGGCCGGGTTGCCGATCAGGTCGGTGTAGCCGTGGTTCTCCAGGACGACCATGAAGACGTGGTCGTAGTGCGGAGCACCAGGGGCGTGCGCTGCGGTGACGTGTGCTGTGGTGGCGGGGCTGTGCGCGGACGCCTGCGGCGCCAACGCCAGTCCTGCCACTGCGGCGCAGGCAACGCCGACGGCGCGCAGTCTCTTCGCTGACATGAGGGTTCCAATCAAGCTGACAACTGCCTGGTCAGGGCAGCGACTCGGGTGTTCGAGGGGAGATCCTGATGGGACAAAAGGTGCTTTTCAGGCATTCCATAGCGGCGGAACGCCCAACTCTGGGTGAACAGAAGGAATTTCACGTGCCCCGGTCCCACCCTTTTCGGCGGAGCGCGCGCCGTCCACGGGGGAACTACTCATTTCCGGGCCCGGATCCGGTGCCGTGAGGGCGCGGCTCCCGGCGCGTCTACGCGCGCTGACCAGGGGTGTTAGGCTGCCCGCCACCCCGGCCCCACACGAGCGGCGCAGCGCGGTACCGCACAGCACAACGGCGAGGAGAGACCGGTGGCACGACCTTCCACCGCGAGAGACGGCGACAGGGACGGCGACAGAAGCGGCGGGACGGGCCTGCCGGCCGAGGTGGCGAGCTTCGTCGGGCGGCGGGACGAACTGACGGCCGTGGCAGGCCTGTTGACCACGTCCCGACTGGTGACCCTGGTCGGCGCCGGTGGCGTGGGCAAGACCCGGCTGGCGCTGCGCGTCGCGGCGGGTGCGGTCGCCGCGTTCCCCGACGGCGTGCGACTGGTCGAACTGGCCCCGCTGCGGGACGCGACGCTGCTCCCGCAGAGCGTCGTCGACGCGCTCGGCATCCAGGAACACTCGGACCGTTCCCCGGCCGAGGTGCTGCGCGACTTCCTGGCAGAACGTCAACTGCTGCTGATCGTGGACAACTGCGAGCATCTGGCCGCCCCCTGCGCGGCCCTGCTGGAGGAGTTGCTGCGGACCGCGCCGGGGCTCAAGGTGCTCGCCACCAGCCGTCAGCCCCTCGGCGCCGCCGGAGAGCACCTGTTCGCCGTGTCGCCGCTACCGGTGCCTGCGCTCGACCGGATTCCCGGGCCACGGGTCCTGTGCCGCAACGAGGCGGTCGAACTCTTCCGTCAGCGTGCATCCGCGATCCGGCCCGGCTTCGCTGTGACGGAGGAGAACTCCGCCACCGTGGCGCGCCTGGTCGCGGCGCTCGACGGGATCCCGCTGGCCATCGAACTCGCTGCCCCCTGGTTGCGCGTGCTCACCCTCGGGGAGCTGCTCGACGGTCTTGCCGACCGCTTCGCCCTCCTGGACTCGGGCGCGGTCGGGCCCCGCCACGCGCGGCGCACCCTGCGCGAGCTGATGGACTGGAGCTACGACCTGTGCTCGCCGCAGGAGCGGCTCCTGTGGGCCAGACTGTCCGTCTTCTCGGGCGGCTTCGACCTTGAGGCGGCAGAGGCGGTCTGCTCCGGGGACGGGATCCCGCGTGCGGCGGTGCTGACCCTGGTGGCCGGGCTGGTGGACAAGTCCGTGCTGTCCCGGCAGGAGACCGCGACCGGCACCCGGTTCCGGCCGCTGGAGACCGTCCGTGAGTACGGCGCGGGCCGGTTGGCCTCCGGCGAGGAGCGGCTCCGGCTGCGCCGCGCCCACCGCGACCACGTCCTCGCTCTCTTCCGGCGCGCGGAGCGGCAGTGGGTTGGGCCCGAGCAGATCGCCTGGTTCGACCGGCTGCGCCTCGACCACGACAACCTGCGTACCGCGCTGGAGTTCTGCGCCGAAGAGCCCGGCGAGGCGGAGGCGGGCCTGGCCCTGGCGGCGCACCCGCGGGCCTACTGGGTCGCGCTCGGCTCGCTCCGTGAGGAGCACCAGTGGCTGCGACGCCTCCTGGCCGTCGCCGGGGACGCCGGCGACGTCCGCACGCGGGCGATCGGCCTCGACGCGTGGTTCACCGTGCTGCGCGGCGACCTCGGCCTGGCCAGGACGCTGCTGGCGGAGCACCGTGAGCGCGCGGAACGGCTGCGCGACGCGGAGGAACTGGCGTGGGCGATCCACCACAGCGCCGTGGCCATAGGTCTGGAGCGGCTCACCGCCGAAGCCGTCCCGATGTTCGAGGAGGCGATCGCGCGTCACCGGGCGCTGGGGAACACGCTCGGCGTCATCAGCGCGCTCTTCGAACTGTCGCTCACCGAGAGCCTGGTGGGCGACGTCCAGCGGGGACTCGTCCTGAGCCGCGAGGCCGTCGCCGTCGCCGAGGCGGCCGGAGAGACGTTCCTGCGCTCCTACGCGGTCTGTGCCGAGGGGTTGGCCCTCTGGATGAGCGGCGACCGCGCCGCCGCCGACACCCGGCTGCGGGAGGCGATCCGACTCAAGCAGCCGTTCCGCGACCGCTGGGGCCTCACCCTCTGCGTCCAGTTGAGCTCCTGGAGCGCGGTCGAGGACGGCGAGTACCGGTACGCCGCGCACCTGCTCGGCATGCTCCGCGCCCTGTGGGAGGGCCTCGGCGCCACGGTGCTCCAGCTGGTCCCCTTCAACGTCGGCGCCCACGAGAGCTACGAGGCACGGGTGCGCGAGGCCCTCGGTCCGCGCGCGTTCCAGGCCGCGTTCGCACGCGGCGCGAAACTGACCCTGGAACAGATCACGACCGAGGTCCTGCGGGCCGAGTCCCGTGCGGACCCTTCGTCATCCGCTCACCCGCTGACCCGCCGCGAACGCCAGGTCGCCGGGCTGGTCGCTCAGGGCAGGAGCAACAAGGAGATCGCCGGTCAGCTCGTGATCTCCCTGCGCACCGCGGAGAACCATGTCGAGCACATCCTCGCCAAGCTGGGCTTCACCTCCCGCGCCCAGATCGCCGTCTGGGCGACCGAGCACGAGCACTCGCGGGCTGCTGGCGGCAGGCCTCAGAACCCGGGCTTCCAGTCCTGGTAGCCGCCGCTGTAGCAGTACGAGTTGATGTACGGCAACGCCTGCGGCTGGTTGGCGTCCAAGCAGGCGCTGGTCGCCGAGTTCTCGATGTTCCAGACAGGGGCGCTGGTACCGTTTCCGCCCAGCAGCCACTGCTGCCAGATGTCGCCCGGGACGCAGTTCGACACGTAGAGGGCGCCCGTCGACCCGTTCCAGGTACCCGGCTTGACGTCAAGACACTGGCCGGTCGCGTCGTTGGTGATCAGACTGGTGCCGGATCCCCCGTCGGCCAGCGCGACGCTCCAGTCCTGCCAGACGTCTCCGCTGACGCAGCCCGAGGTGTACACATTGCTGGTGCCAGGCTGGATGTCAAGGCAGTTGCCCTGGGCCCAGCTGCGCAGAATCCCGTTGTAGTAGGACGGTTGGCTGTTCGCTTGCGCTGGGGCCCCGAACGCCAGCGTGAGGCCGACCGCCATCGCAGCGACGGTGCCCGCCGCAGCCGCCTTGCGGCGCGCGTTGCGGCGGACGGGAGATGCGAGGTTCTGGAGGGTAGACACGGTCCGCAAAACACTCCGATCAAATGGATCTACGTGGCGCTCCAGTCTGTGCAACTGCCTTGCGCGTGTGCCAGATGCGTTCGGGCATACCGGCTGCCTGAACGCACCTCATCCGTCGAGGCGGTCTGGGCCCAGGTGGACGCCTGGATCGGTGGCGGCTGGGGCATCGACGCCCTCGTCGGCGAGCAGACTCGCCGACATCGCGTGCGACAACCGCGGACCAGGGTCGAATACCCGAGTGCAGTTGGACGCGGAGCACGGCAGGATGAGCGGATGGAGCAACCACTTGACGTGCCTGAACTCGCTGCCGGCGAGGGTTTCATGCTGCGGCCGTGGCTCATGTCGGACCTTGACCTCGTCCGTGAGGCGTCAGACGACGATCACATTCCGTTGATCGCGACGGTGCCGTCGCCGTTCTCCGAAGCGGAAGGCGTCGCGTTCGTCGAGCGGCAGTGGGGGCGGGCAACCAGCAGGACGGGGTATCCGTTCGTCATCGTCAGTCCTGACGGTGAGCCGATCGGCCACGTCGGGCTGCGGCTCAAGGACCTGGGGCAGGGGCGCGCGTCGCTTGGCTACTGGGTCGTCAAGTCGGCGCGAGGCCGGGGTGCTGCCGGGATCGCGCTTGAGGCAGTTGCAGGTTGGGCCCGGCGGGACCTGCGCATTCCCCGGTTGGAGCTCTATGTGGAGCCGTGGAACAGCGCCTCCTTGCGGACCGCGGAGCGCGTCGGTTTCCAACGCGAGGGCCTGATGAGGAGTTGGCAGCAGGTCGGTGCCGAGCGTCGGGACATCTTCATGTACTCGCTGCTGGCCGACGGGCAGTGACGCACGGTTCCGCCGACCGTCAGGTCAGCGGGACCAGTGCGATCGGTGAGGCCTGCGGAACGCCGTTGGCCGTCAGGGCGCTCGCGTAGTCGGCCTGCGGGAGGTCGTGGTAGCGGACCGGAGTGCCGGAGCGGGCACTGGTCTCGGCGGCGAGCTTCGACAACCAGGCGGCCGAGGTGGCCGGTCGCGCCGGTGACGACCGGTGTCATGGTGGGCTCCTTGTCGATCGGTCCCCTCGATCAACCCCACATGTCGTCCAAACCGTCCCTACGCGCAGGTACACACAATTTTGTATGGTACTGACATGAAGGAAAGTATCGAGGTCAGAGCTACTGCGGCGGGGAACCGCTCAGGAAATGTCTTCGAGCCGAACTGCCCCAGTCGGCTGCTGCTGGACCACGTGACCAGCCGCTGGGGCGTGCTGGTCCTGGTGGCGCTCTCGGACGGGACGATGCGGTGGTGCGAGATCCGCCGGTGGGTGAAGGGCATCACCGAGAAGATGCTGGCGAGCACCCTGCGCACGCTGGAGGCCGACGGGCTGGTGCTGCGCGAGGTTCATCCCGTTGTGCCGCCGCGGGTGGACTACAGCCTCACCGAACGCGGCCAGGAGCTCGTCGCGCTCCTGCTGCCGCTTGTGGAGTGGGCCACGGCTACCGCGGACGCGGACGCCCGCGAGGCGGCCGGCTGACCGTGCGGTCGGCCCGGGGGAGCCGGGCGTGCCGGCGTCCCGCAGGCCGTCGATCCTGCCGGATCCGTGATGGTCAGGTCATGGCCGCGCGGACCACAGGTCCATGTCGCCGGTGGCCGAGGCCAGGTACTGCAGGCGTACGGTCTCCGCCGGAGTGTGGGCGCTTTCCGCCGTGGCCATCAGAACATGCCGTTGTCGTTCGCGGACTGCTTCGGTACCTCCTGGATGACGTCCCAGTGCTCGACGACCTTGCCGTCCTTCAGACGGAAGAAGTCAGCCAGCGCGCGGCCGGGGTTGTCCGGATTGCCGGGCTCCAAGTCCAGGTGGGAGTGGGTGGCGACCAGGTCGCCCTCGGCGATGACCCGCTTGATGTCCAGCTTCAGGTTCGGGTATTCGCCGCGCAGCCAGCGCACGAAGCCGATGAACGCCTCGGGGCCGTCCTGGGCATCGGGGTTGTGCTGGATGTAGACGGGGCCGAAGTGGTCCGCGATCGCCTTCTCCGGGTCGCCGTCGAAAGCGGTCTGGTAGTAGTCGACGACGACCTGCTTGTTGCGCTCAAGGTCGGACATTGCCGCGTGGCTCCAATCTGGCGAACCCCCCAAACTGGTGTGACTACAAAAATAGCGTAACACCATGATTGTGATCTGGCCGTTACGCTTGACTGCCATGAGCTCACACACGGTCGACTGGATGGCGCTGCGCGCGCCAGAGGAGGGAGCCGGTCCCGCGGGCGGGCTGCGGGAACGGCGCAAGCGTGCCACCCGCCGCCTTCTGGTCGACACCGCCACAACAATGTTCCTCGAACGAGGCTTCGACGCGGTGACCGTCGTTCAGATCGCCGAGGTGTGCGAGGTATCGCCGACCACCGTGTTCAACTACTTCCCGACCAAGGAGTCCTTGGTCCTGGACCTGCCCGACGACCTGCTCGCCGCGCTCACTTCGGCCCTCGCCGAGCCCAGGACCACGCCGGTCGACGGCATGCTGTCCATCCTCGACGGCGAACTGGACAACCTGATCGGGTGGCTCCAGGCCCAGCCGGACTACGCCTGGGCCGTCGACGCCGTCCAACGCTTCGAGGCGATGGTCCGCGACACCCCGGCGCTGCGCGCCCACTACCGTCAGATGCTCGCGCGGATGACGGACGCGGCCTGCCAGGTCATCGCGGTGAGGTCCGGTCTGAGTCCGAGCGACCCTGAGCCGCAGATCGCCGCATCGTCCCTGATCGGCCTGTGGAGCGTCCAAGTGGCCTCCTCCTGCAAACACCTGGACGGACACAAGCCCCCGGACCAGGTGCGCCAAGCGGTCACCGCCGAGGTTCGCCGCGCCGCCGACCTGCTCAACGCCGGCCTGTGCGACTTCGCCGCCGTTCGCGTCGGCACTGCCTGAATCCGGTCTGACAGGGCGACGTCAGCGGCGACGCTGCCCGCACACGGACGGCAGGTGCCTGCCTGCAAGATCTAAACGGGCATCGGGTCATGGAGCGCCATTGCGTCACAAGTATTGACGCGAACATGCATGCCGGACGATAGTTTCGACCGGTCTACACCAATCCACCGCGCGTGCGGACGCGGGCCCAGTCAATCCCTTGGAGTGACTCTTGCTCTCACGACGCACCTTCCTGACCGCCACGGCGACGGCCTCCGCGGCCGCGCTGACCGCCCCGGCCTGGCTGCCCGGCCTCGCCACCCCGGCCGCCGCCGCCGTATCTCTTCCGATCACGCTGCAGAACAACTCCGGCTCCGCCGCCCCCGTCTACGCCTACATCTCCGGCGCCGACACCACCGGCTGGCCCGGCTTCGTCGCCTCTGACGGCACCTTCCAGCGCCTGCCCAACCCCTCCGCCACGCTCACCCCCACCCCCGACTACTCCATCGCGCTCGGCGCGACGGGCACGTCCACCACGGTCCCGCTGTCCGAGTACGTGATCGGCGGCCGCGTCTGGTTCTCGACCGGCCAGAAGATCCAGTTCTTCGTGAACCCGGGCCCGGGCCTGGTTCAGCCCGGCTTCACCAGTTCCGACCCCAACTGGCTCACCGACTGGACGTTCTGCGAGTTCACCTACAACAGCGCGAACCTCTACGCCAACATCAGCTACGTCGATCTCGTCGCCTCGCCGATCTCCATGCAGACCACAGGCAGTTCGGGCACCCAGACCGTCAGCCCCCTGCCCGCCGGGGCGCTGGCGTCGATCGCCTCCGGACTGATCAGCCAGCACGCGAGCGACGGCGCGCCCTGGGACACCCTGGTGGCCACCGACAGCAGCGGCGCCGTACTGCGGGTGATGGCCCCCACCCACGCCACCACCGACTTCGGCGGTTACTGGACCAGCTACCTCGACCAGGTCTGGAGCCGCTTCACCACGACGCCGCTCACCATCGACACCCAGTCCCAGGGCACCTTCACCGGCACCGTCTCCGGGGGAGTACTCACCTTCTCGGGCCTGAACGACGACGGCGTCGCCTTCACCCAGCCGAGCGCCGCCGACATCTTCAGCTGCAACAGCGGACCGCTCTACAACTCCGGCGGCGACGCCCGCGGCGCTGTGGCCGCACGCCTTGGAGCTGCGCTGAACCGCAGCACCCTGCTGCTCGCGGGCGGTGAGAACCAGCCCGGCGGCGTGGCGGCCTCCCAGTACTACGGCAACGCAATCACCAACCACTACGCGCGCCTGGTGCACCAGTACGCGACCATCGGCTACGCCTTCCCGTACGACGACGTCGGCCCCACCGGCAGCGCGCCGGTGGATGGACACCTGCAGGACCCTGCCCCGACCTCCTGGACCATCGCGCTCGGCAGTGGCGTCACCGGCTCGGGGGGAGGAGGTGGTGGCGGCGGGGGGAGCGTCAGCGCCTACAGCACCATCCAGGCCTCCACCTACTCCGCCCAGAGCGGCACCGGCACCGAGGCGTGCTCGGACGCCGGTGGCGGCCTCGACGTCGGCTGGATCTCCTCCGGGGACTGGCTCCAGTACAAGGGTCTCGATTTTGGCAACACCTCCCCGGTCCAGGTGCTCGCCCGGCTCGCCTCCGGCGCCGCCGCAGGCGTCAGCGGTGCTGTCCAGTTCCGGCTCGACAGCACCACCGGCCCGGTCGTCGCCGAGATCGACATCGCCAACACCGGCGGCTGGCAGAGCTGGGAGACCGTCCCGATGAACCTCGGCAGCAGCGCCACCGGGGTCCACGACCTCTTCCTGACCTTCGGCACCGGCAGCACCAGCGACTTCGTGAACATCCACTGGTTCACCTTCTCCGCCACCTGACACCACCCCGGCCGCAGCAGGTCGCACGCGTAATTCTTCGACGGTTCGCTGACCGTGGGTCAACGTCGCTGCAAAGCCGGCGACGTTGTCGGCGGACCGTCGTCACATCAAGGCCGTCACTCCGGCGCCCGCTTCTCCCAAGCTGTGACCGAGGCCGCCACCCACCTGACCGAAGCCCTGCGCCGCCCCCGGTTGTAGGCGGGAGCGGCCGCGACGATCATGCCTCGTAGGCGAGCGCCTTCTGCAGATGGAAGTCGGCGACGTCGAGCATCCACTTCCGGTCCGGGAAGTCGCCCTCGGCGATGCGAAGCGGGCCGCCGACCAAGTCCAGGTGCATGACGTACTGGTAGTACTTGACGCGCCGCGGGTCGAGGTCCGGGTTGCGGAGCGCCTCGTAGTGCGGGCCGAAGCGCATCCGCATCCAGCAGTGGTCCACTTCGATATCGGTGTACATCAGGCCCTCGATGTCGATGATGACGGGCTCCCCGTCCGGCCCGACGAGGGTGTGTTCCGCGCAGAGCTCGCCGTGGACCACGCCCAGCTCTGCGCGCGGTTCGAGTGCGGCGTGCAG
Source organism: Streptacidiphilus fuscans (assembly GCF_015690355.1). Taxonomy (GTDB): domain Bacteria; phylum Actinomycetota; class Actinomycetes; order Streptomycetales; family Streptomycetaceae; genus Streptacidiphilus; species Streptacidiphilus fuscans. The sequence continues at coordinate 236,036 of NZ_JADPRT010000001.1, forward strand.
AGTGCGGAGCTTCTCCTCCAGCATCGCCTCGCCTTCGGCCGCGCGGGCGTCACGGGGCACGGCAGTGGCAATGTTCACCAACGTGCGCTCCAGGTATGCCTGCTCGCAGGTCATGTCCAGCGGCGCACCCCCACCATCGATCCACGCCACCCGCCCGAACGCCGGCGCTCGGTAGGCGTGCATGCGCCGCAGCATGTCTGAGAGCTGGGCGAGCGTTCGCCGGCCGGCGTCCGGGTCGTGTTCCAGCAGCGCCTCCAGCGTTCCACCGCGGACGTCCTCCGCGACGGCGATGTCGGCCGGGTACAGATTCATGCTGCGGTCGGCGAGCAACAGCCGCGGTGAACGGGCTCCTACCGCTTCCAGCCGACGGGTGGCACCCTCGAAGAACTCGATGCCGGAGGCGTGGGCGAACGGGTTCGACGGATCGTCGTGACCGTCAGGAAGCAGCCCGTCCCAGTAGTCCTCGTCGGCGTTCCAGACATAGACGATCGTGCTGGTGGCGTCGTCCAGCGTGACCCGGTAGACGCCCTTCTTGGTGCCGTTGAGCAGGCGGTCGACGGCGGCGATGCGACGGTCGGTGCCGAACACCTCCCGGATCACCGGGGTCAGGGTTTGGGCGTCGGCGAATATTCGTTCAGCGGCCATGAGGACGATCTTGCCCCTCGCCGGAGGTGAAGGGCAGTCAATTCTTGCCGACCCCCCGAGAGATCACGCCCAGCCATGCCCAGTGGGGGTTCGGACTTCCTGCCTCCCACTGCGCGGTGAAGGATCGGCAGCGCGTGATCGAGCCGAGCCTTGATGAGGTCCGGCCTTATCCCATTCGGCTGGTGAACTGGTTGATGTCGAAGTAGTCGCGCCAGGCGTTGATCTTGCCGTCAGCGACCTCGAAGGTCCCCATGACCGGCAGTTCGAACGATCTGTCAGTGAGCCTGAAGACGTCCACCCGCTCGGTCATCACGACCGGTCCGTTGGCTGCGATGTTGATGACGCGGAACTCGATGTGCTCAATGCCTGGCGGGCCAGGGCGAATGAACGTGGTGATGGTGTTGGCGATGGCCTCTCGGCCGGTGGTCGGCTCGAGCGGGATGTTGTGGTACACGGCATCGTCGGCGAAAAAGGCTGCCAGCTCGGCGGCCCCAGCGTTGTCCGACCACGCTGCGCAGAACCTGCGTACTACTTCGATCGGGCTCTCCATCTTTGGCTCCTTCCACGGCCGCTAAAGGGTGAGGATGAGTTTCTCGTGCGCTGTTCCAGCTTCGAGGAGGGCGTGCGCCTGCGCGGCGTCCCGCATGGGCAGGAGCCGCTGGGCACGCAGGCGGAGTTGCCCGGAAGCAAGTAGCGGCATGGTCTGCTCAACCGCGTCGGGGGCGCGGTCCGGGGTGGGGGCGGAGAGGGTGACGCCGAAGTCGGCCGCGTGCTCGTCGGCGAGGGTGATCACGCGCGCGGGGCCGCCCGCGAGTTCGACAGCGTCGCGCAGACCGCCCTTGCCTCCGGCGTCGAAGACGGCGTCCACCTTGCCCACGTGCGTGCGCATCTGCGCAAGGAGCTGCGGTCCGTAGCGGACCGGGATCGCGCCGAGATCCTTGACGAACTGCTCGTCGCGAGTGCCGGTGGCGCCGAAGACTGTGAGGCCCTGGGACAGAGCCAGTTGGGTGGCGATCACGCCGACCGAGCCTCCGGCGCCGAGGACGAGCAAGGTCTCGCCGGAGGTGACGCCGAGTTGGCGCAGGACGCCGAGGGCGGCTTCGGCCGAGGCGGGCAGCGCCGCGGCGTCGGCCCAGCTGACGCCGGCCGGTTTGGCGGTCCAGGCCGAGGCGAGGGCGTATTCGCCGTACCCGCCGAGGGTGGGCAGCTGGGCGGCAACCTCTTCACCCACCGACACGCCGGTCACACCCGGGCCGAGGGCGTCGACGGTGCCGGCGGCCTCGAAGCCGAGAACAGCGGGGTCGGGCAGCGGGAAGACCTCTCGCAGGTCGCCCCGCCGGATCTTGAGGTCGGTCGGACCGACTCCCGCCGCGTGCACGCGCATCCGGACCTGGCCGGGTCCGGGGGCGGGCAGGGCGACTTTCGACCACACGAGCGCCTCCGGCGCTCCGTATCCGGTGAGCACTGCTGCATACGGCATGGGTGCCTCCTGCTCCTGCCGACCCGCGCGAGATGATGTGGGGGCGGCACGCCTCGAAGGTGGTGCTACAAAGAAAGCTTAGGTGATATGTCACGCAATGCCAACGGCAGCGCGCCGGTGCCCGAGGGCGGGTGGCTCGACGGCGAACAGCAACGGGCCTGGCTGGCGTACATCCGGGTTCAGCTGCGGCTGACCTACGAGATGAATCGCCAGCTCCAGTCCGACAGCGATCTGTCCCTGCCGGACTACGACGTCCTGACCGCCCTGAGCGTCGCCGACCAGGGCCTGATGCCGATCACGGTGCTGGCCGCGCAGATCGGCTGGGAGCGCAGCCGGGTCTCGCACCACGTGAGGCGGATGGCCAAGCGGGATCTGGTGAGCTGCAGCCCGTCCGAGAACGACCGCCGCGTGACCGAGGTGAGGCTGACCCCACACGGCCGGCAGGTCCTCGAGGCCGCGGCTGTGGGACACGTGGAACTCGTGCGTCACCTGTTCTTCGACGGCTTGCCCCGCGAGCTCGAAGGGCCGCTCAGCCAAGCGCTGGAGAGCGTCTACGCGAACATCATCGCGCAGGGCACACTGCCGCCGCCGGTGGACTGGCGCCCGCCCAAGGCGAGCGACCGGCGGGCGGCGGGCTCGGCCTGAACAGCCTGGCCGACGCCGGATCCTGACGGGCCTGCGCGCGGCGGAGTCTGCGGCGCTGGTCAGTTCGGCCACGTCGGTGGCGCTGGTCATCGCGGCCTGGTGGGGGAAGACTCCCGCCCGCTGACGGCCGGTTGGGCGGGGACGACGTCCCGGGGATTGGTGCTCAGGGGGAGCAGGGCCGGGTCTCGGTCCAGTCGACCATGAGGCGGCGTTCGGCGAAGTACCAGTTGCCGTCGGCCTGCTTGACGAACTGGTCGAGGTAGCGGATGGAGGCGATCATGATGGTGCGCTGCGGGGGCTGTTCGCGGGAGATGTGGTGGGCGATGCAGTAGCTTTCGCCGGTGGCGCGGTCGCCGTCGAGGGTGACGGTGCTCTGGCCGTTGAAGTGGGTGGTGGTCCGGTAGGTGTTCAGGTTGTCGAACACCGGGGCCAGGGAGTCGCGGCCGTTCAGTTCCTGGGTGGGTTCGGCAGCGGTGGCGTCCATGTAGACCAGGAAGCGGGTGTCCTCGGTGAACAGGGCCATCTGGCCCTTCGCGTCGCGGCGGTCGGCGCAGTGGGCGTAGGCGTCGACGAGCTCGCGGATGGCCAGCCGGTCAGCGGCTTCCTGCGGCGTGACGGGTGCGTGGGGGGACATGGCGTCTCCTTCGAAATCGGGTGCTGCAATTCGGGTATCAGTGGTCAGGGCCCGGTAACCGGTACGGTATGAGGCTCCGTCAGAGCTGCGGGTAGACGCGCGGGGTGCGTCATCCGGTGGCCGGTACGGGGTGGATGGGGGTCCAGGTGTAGGCGGTGCCGGCCGGGGTGACGCGGCCGAAGACGCCGTCGGTGAAGTGACCGGCGGCGATGACGGTGTCGGGGCGCTGGAGGATGCGGTTGCGCACCTTCCGGGCCCGGTCCGGGTCGACGTCCGTGGAGAAGACGCAGGTCGGCTCGGCCATCGATGCCGAGGTCGACCAGGATGTTCCGGTCTCCCGTTTGCACGAGGAAGGCGCCGAGGGTGAGGCGGTCGGCCGCGTGCGGCATTGCAGTGTCCCTTTTTGTGATCCGGAACTTCGGTTGACGGTGCGGGCCACGCACCCGGAAGGCCGGGTGGTGTCGGGTCAGCCGTCGAGGGTGCCCATGTGCTCGGGGGCGTACCGCTCCCCGGTGACGACGCCGTGCGGGGCGACGGCTTCGATCGCGGCGAGGTCCTGGTCGGTGAGAGCGATCTCCGTGGCCGCGATGTTCTCCTCCAGGTAGCGGCGGCGCTTGGTGCCGGGGATGGCGACCGCGCCCTGGTGCTGGACCCAGGCCAGGGCCAGCTGGGAGGGGGTGACGCCCTTGGCCTGGGCGAGGCTGTTGACCGCCTTGACGACGTCGAGGTTCCGGTCGAAGTTCTCGCCCTGGAAGCGGGGGTCGGTGCGCCGCCAGTCGTCGGCGGCGAAGTCGTCGGGGCTGGTGATGGCGCCGGACAGGAAACCGCGTCCCAGCGGGGAGTAGGCGACCAGGCCGATCCCCAGCTCCCGCAGCGCGTCCCGGACGCCGTTGTGCTCGATGCCGCGCTCGAACAGCGAATACTCGGTCTGCACGGCGGCCAGCGGGTGGACCGCGTGGGCGCGCCGGATCGTGGACGCCGAGGCCTCACACACGCCGATGTGGCGCGCCTTGCCCTCGGCGACCAGCTCGGCCAAGGCCCCCACGGTCTCCTCGATCGGCACGCCCGGATCGATGCGGTGCAGGTAGTACAGGTCGACGTGGTCGGTGCCGAGGTGCCGCAGCGACCGCTCCAGCGCGTGGCGCATGTAGTCGGGCCGGCCGTTGAGACCGACGACCTGCCCGTCGTCGGTGATCTCCACGCCGGTCTTGGTGGCCAGCACGGCGGCGTCGCGGCGCCCGGCCAGCGCCTTGCCGAGGAGTTGCTCGTTGGCGAACGGGCCGTAACTCTCGGCTGTGTCGAGCAAGGTGACGCCCAGTTCGAGCGCCCGGTCGATCGTGGCGAGGGACTCCGTCTCGTCGGTCGTGCCGTAGAAGGCGCTCATGCCCATGCAGCCGAGCCCCTGCACCCCCACGGTCAGACCCTCACTGCCCAGCGTGCGCTGTTCCATCACTGTCCTCCAAACTAACCGGATAGATACCAACGTAGATCCGCCTCTTCCGCGAGTCAACCAACTGGATAGTTAGTTGTATGGTTGGTTCATGCCACCACGCGATGCCAACGCCACCAAGACCCGTCTGCTCGACGCCGCCTTCGCCGAGTTCGCCGCCTACGGCATCGCCGGCGCCCGCGTGGACCGCATCGCTGAGAACGCCGGGGCGAACAAGCGGATGATCTACATCTACTTCGGCAACAAGGAGCAGCTGTTCGACGAGGTCCTGCGACGGGCGGTCGAGGCCGGCATCGCCGCCGTGCCGTTCGACGTCGAGGACCTGCCCGGCTACGCCGGAGCGATCTTCGACCACCTCGTCGCCCGGCCGGACCTCATGCGCCTGCGCCTGTGGAAGCTCCTGGAACGCCCCGACACCGACGGGCTCGAAGCCGAGGCCTTCGCGGGCAAGACCGCCGGCGTCGCAGAGGCGCAGCAGCGTGGCGACCTCGTCCGGGAGATGCTGCCCGACGACCTGCTGACCATGGTCCTGGCCGCTGCCCAGGCCTGGTTCTGGGCCGACGAGGGCGGCCGGCTCCAAAAGCCGGAACGCCTGGCCCAGCACCGGGCGGCGGTCGTCGAGGCCGCCCGCCGAATCATCGAACCCGGTCCATCTCCGCGGAGCCACGACATCCGCCCGTAATGCCCCGCTCGCCCGGAGTTGACTGGTCTTCTGATCGGTGGTCAGTCCGTTGCCGCGGGGACGGGAAGGTCGATCAGTGGCGCGTACTGCTGGCCGCCGTAGCAGTCTCGGTCGTGGACGTCGCCCTGGCGGACGGGGCGGGGAAAGGACACCTTCACGGCCTGGGCCAGGTCGTGATGCACCACCAGGACCTTGTCGGGGTCCGCGCCGTACAGGTCGGCGAACAGCTGCGGGTTCAGCACGCCGGCGGCGCGGACCTGGTCGTAGCTGTCGCGGTCGTTGCACATGAAGTCGAAGGTGAGGGTGAACGGGCCCGCGTTCTTGGAGCGGATCAGCGAGCACAGGTCGAGCAGCCGGGTCACGGCGCCACCTCCTGGTGGACGGTGCGGAACATCTCGAACGGGTCGGCGGGCACGGCCACGTGGTTGAGCGTGAACTGGTAGACCGGGCCGCGGTCGGTCTCCGGTGGGGAGAACGGGTAGGCGATGGTGCTGGCGAGTCCGTCGTAGCCGGGGATGGGCAGGTGCGAGGAGATGTGCGCGACGAACGTCGAGACTGCGTGCGCGATCTCCTGCGTGGGGGCGGTGACCGTGATCAGCACGCCGAGCTCGTGCACCTCGTCGAAGCGCTGCGGGTCCAACGGGCCGAGGACCGCGTCCTGGCCGTAGAGGCGGTAGTCGATGTCGACGTCGTCGGGGTTCACCTCGCCGCCGAACACGTCGAGGATCTTCGCGCGGAAGAAGTCCTGCGCCATCGGCAGCAGCTTGGGCAGGTGCTTGATGACGACCCGGTCGCGGATGCCGCCGACCGCGATGGTCTGGTGGCCGACCAGGCGGGCACCCTCCAACTTGATCGTGTAGGTGTCCGCCTCGTGGTACTCCGCCCCGGTCACCCGCACCGTGCGGTCATCGAGCGCGGTGTAGCTGGCACGGGTGGTGTCCAGGACGCCGGACGGTTCGACGACCCGGTGCGGGTGGGCGTTCTCGTACAGCGTGTGCGCGGCCACCGAGTGCGGGGTCAGCCGGGTGGCGGGGTTGAGCGGCTCGACGTCGAAGTGATCGTCGCGCAGCCGGACGAGCAGTCCGTCGGCGCCGGGAGGGATTGCGCACGCGGCCCCGCACTCCACGGTCTTGGCCATGTGCCAGGTCAGCCCCGGGTCAGCGCCGAGCAGGTGCGGCAGTGCCGCGAACAGCGCGGTGTCGCTGGCCCGCCCGGCGAGGATCACGTCGGCGCCCTCGGTGACAGCCCGCTCGATCGGTTCGACGCCCATCATGGCGACGACGTGGCTGCCGGTCACCGTTTCCAGGTCGATGGACGGTGCTGGGTCCAGCGGACGGATGTCGCCTGCGGCGTAGCGCTCGGCGAGGCTCACCGGGTCCTGGCCGGAGTAGATCAGGGCGAGCTTGAACGACAGGTTCTCCTCGGCGGCGATCTCGCGGGCGAGTTCGGCGACCAGGTCGACGCCCTCGTCGCGGCCGCTGGTGCCGCACGAGCCGATGATCAGCGGCACGTTCAGGGTGTCGCGGGCCTTGAGCAGCAGTTTCAGGTCGCGGCGCACCGCAGCCCGGGACAGCTTCGGCTCGCCGGTGCCCAGGTAGAAGGGGCCGGAGTCGGTGGAGCCCGCGTCGCAGGCGATCACGTGCGGCTTCATGGCGACGCCCCGTTCCAGGGACGCGGCCGGGAAGCCGGCCCCCAGGGCGCCCGTCGGCGCCAGGATCCTGATCTCCATCAGACGGTTTCCTCTCTGTACGAGCCACCCGTACGCAATATGCTATAGCAACAGGGTGATGGTGCGGCCGAGCGCGGGACGGGGCGGCCGCGGGTGCGGGTCTAGGGGCGGTCCCAGCCCACCAGCTCGCCGACGGCGGACATGGCGTGCTGGCGGGCGAGGGTCTCGGCGCGCTCGACGTCGCGGTCGCGCAGCGCGTCGAGGATCTCGCGGTGCTGCTGGTAGCGCTGTTCCTGGCCGCCGGTCTCGCCGGCGGCGACCTGCGCCGAGGCGATCTTGAGGCGTTCGGAGCGGCTGAAGGCGCGGACCTGGTCGAGCGTACGGATGAGCTGGGCGTTGTCGGCCGCGGCTTCGACGCTTCGGTGGAAGTCCCGCAACGCGTTGAAGATCAGCTCGATCTTCTGCGGGTCCAGATCGCGCCCGTGCTCGCGGTCCGCGCGCAGCTGCTCGGCGGCCTCGTCGGCGCTGTCGAGGAGCTGCCCTATGGCGTCGAGCTGCTCGGACGTGGCCTTCTCGGCGGCGAGCCGCGCGGCGACGCCTTCGAGGGCGGCCTCTATGGCGCCGGATTCGCTGCGGGCGAGCGGGGAGACGCTCGCGACGCGCAGCGAGCGCGGGCTGGTGCGTTCGACGAGCTGTTCTTGTTCGAGGCGGCGCAGGGCCTCGCGGACGGGGGTGGGGCTGACGCCGAGGTGTTCGGCCAGGCCCCGTTCGGTGATCTTCTCGCCCCACTGGAGGTCGCCCTGGACGATCGCCGCCCGCAGGGCTTTGTAGGCCTGCTCGGACAGGGACTGGGAGCTGAGTGCGGGGAGCGGCATGGTCGTATTCGATATCTGCTACAGCACATTGTCAAACAGCGTGCAGGCGCGCGGGTGCGGGCTGCGGGCCGGGGTCGATGTGCTCGGGCTGCGGGTCGGCGGTGACCGGGTTCGCGGCACCGGCGACGAGCGACACGCGGACGGTGGTGGTGCGCATGAGGCGGGGGCTTTGGGCCTGGAGGTCGTGCGGGCCGAGCCGGAGGCTGTAGAGGTAGTGGTCACCGAGGAAGGTGGTGTGGGTGACGGTTGCCTCCCATCCGTGGCCCGTCGCATCGGGGTCGGTGTCGTCGAGGACGAGGTGTTCGGGGCGGACGGCGAGGGTGACCGGGCCGGGGCCGGGGTTGTGGTCGGCGTGGAAGGCGATGCCGCCGGTAAGGTAGGGGGCTTCCAAGAGCCAGGTGCCCGCGCCGGTGTCGCGGGCTGCGCCTTGGATGAAGTTGCAGCGGCCCAGGAATTCGGCGACGAAGCGGCTGCCGGGGCGCTGGTAGACGTCTTCTGGTGTGCCGGCGCGGACGATCCGGCCGCCGTTCATGACCAGGATCCGGTCGCTCATGGCGAGGGCCTCGTTCTGGTCGTGGGTGACGAAGACGGTGGTGATGCCGAGGTCGCGCTGCAGGTCGCCGAGCCATTCGCGGGCTCGGTCGCGCAGTTTCGCGTCCAGGTTGGAGAACGGCTCGTCCAGCAGCAGGGCACTGGGCCCGTGCGCCAGCGCGCGGGCGAGCGCCACGCGCTGCTGCTGACCCCCGGACAGTTCGTGGGGGTAGGCGTCGGTGCGGTGGGCCAGTTCCACCAGTTCCAGGACGGCTCGCACGCGGCTGGCGATCTGTGCCTTGCCGGCCTTGCGGATCTCGAGGGGGAAGCCGACGTTCTGGGCGACCGTCAGGTGCGGCCACAGGGCGTAGGACTGGAAGACGACGCCGAGTTCGCGCTGTTCGGCCGCCAGATCGGTTTTCGTGGCGGAGTCGAACAGAGTGCGCTCCCCGTGGGCGATGGCGCCGTGGTCGGGGCTCTGGAAGCCGGCGATCGACATCAAGGTGGTGGTCTTGCCGCAGCCGCTGGGGCCGAGCAGGGTCACGAACGCCCCGTCGGGGACGGTGAAGTCGACCTCGTCGAGGACCTTGTTGCTGCCGAAGGTCTGGGAGAGCTGGCGGACGGTGATCTCAGGCATGGCGGCGGTCTTTCTTGCGCAGGGTCCAGCCCAGTCCGACCGTCAGCGCGAGGGCGACGAGGAGGACTTGGACCAGGGCGAGGGCGGCGACCGGTCCGGGCAGTCCCTTGGACCAGGTCTGCAGCATGGAGGTGCCCATCAGTTCGGTGCCGGGCTTGGTCAGAAACACCACAGGGTCGTAGTCGGACACCAGGGTGACGAACATCAGCACCACGGCGCTGATCAGCGCGGGGCGCAGCAGCGGCAGGGTGATGCGGCGGGTGGTGGTCCACCAGCCGGCCCCTACGCTGGCCGCGGCCTTGGCGAGTTCGGGGCTGAGTCGGGAGAGCGCGGGCGCCAGGATGATGTAGGAGAGCGTCATGTTGCGCACGCACAGGGCGATCAGCTCGCCCCACAGGCTGTTGCGGAGCATGGCGCCGGGCCAGTCGACGATGAGGAAGAGCCAGAAGAAGCCGACGCCGAACACGATGCCGGGGGTGGCGCGCGGGTAGACCAGCAGTGCGGGCAGGGTACGGCGCAGGCGGAACCCGGAGCGTTCCGCGATCACGGTGGCGAGCGCGACCAGGGCGACGGTGGCAACGGAGCCGACGGAAGCGACGACGAGGCTGTCGGTGATGGCGCGGTGCAGGCTCGGGTCGCTCCAGATCTGCCGCCAGTTGTCGGCGGTGAACAGGTGCCAGGGGGCGACCAGGGTGGTCAGGGCTGTCACCGACGACATCAACGCCAGGCCGAGCAGCGGGATCACCGAGGTCAGCGCGATGAACCCGCCCGCGCCCGTGGTGATCGGCCGGCGCCAGCGGCCCAGCGAGATCGGGCGGGCCGGGGGTGTGGCGCGGGTGCCGGCGGTGTAGCGGTTGGCGTTGCGCAGCAGGCGGGAGCGAAGCAGAAGGATCGCGGAGGCGACCACCAGGAGCAGCATCGCGCCTGCGGAGACGATCGGCGGGTCCGGGACCATGCTGTTGGACCAGGTGTCGTACAGGTAGCTGGCGATGAACTGGATGTTCGCGGGCCGGCCCAGGAACAGCGGGATGCCCAGCACCTCCAGGGACAGGGTGAAGATGAGCATCCCGCTGTCCAGAAGTGCCGTGCGCAGCATGGGAATCGTGACGGTGGCGAGCACGCGGCCGGTGCCGCCGCCGGACGCGCGCACCGCGTCCTCGAGGGTGCCGTCTGCTCCCTCGAGGACGGACTTGCAGGTCAGGTAGGCGATGGGGAGGGTGACCACGGCGCCGATCGCTGCCATCCCGGGCAGGGAGGTGAGGTTCCAGACCGGCAGGTGCAGGTTCTTGTGCCACAGCTGGGTCAGGTAGCCGGACGGCCCGTACAGCGATTCCCAGCCCACGATCAGGCCGAGAGGCGGGATGACCAGCGGCGCCATGAGGGCCGGCCCGATCAGGCGGCGCCCGGGCAGGTCGGTGCGGGTGACCAGGACCGCGAACGCCGCGCCGAGGATCACGGCGGCCGTCGTCGCGGTCGCGGCGAAGATCACCGTGTTGAGGGCGGCGGTGCGGAAGGCGGGGTCGGTGAACAGCTGCCGGTAGGCGTCGACGCTGAACACGCCGCCGGGCAGGTAGTACGGCTTGGACAGGAACGAGGTGTAGATCAGCGGCGCCAACGGTGCGATCGCCAGGACCGCGACCAGGAGCCAGACCAGGTACTGGCCGGGCGCTGCGGACCAGGCCCGGCGCCGGTCGCGTCGCTGAGCGGCGACCGGCGCGGTGAAGGTGTCGGGGGTCATGGTGATCAGTGCCCGAGGGCCTTGTTCCAGTTGTTGGTGATCGTCGTCTGCTGGTTGACCACGTCCTGGGAGACCGGAACCAGGTAGGTGGCGGACGCCGGGACGTGCTTGGCCAGGTCGGTCAGGTCCGCGGTGCAGCCGGTGGCGGGCTTGAAGCCGTTCATGGACGCCTCCATGCCGGCCGCGCACATGACCTGTTGGCCCGGGTTGGAGTAGACGAAGTCCAGGAACAGCTGGGCGGAGGCCGGGGAGGCGGCGCCGGAGGTCTGGGTGATCAGGCGCGGGGTCAGCGGGGTGGCGTCCGTCATGTACCCGTACTTGATCAGGCCCTTGTACTGCGGGGCGACGCCCTGGACGAGGCCGGAGGAGAGCCAGCCGACGGACGCGCCGCCCTGGACGAGGTAGTTCATACCGTCCAGGCCCTCGTCGAGGGTCTTGGTGTGCGGGCCGAAGGTGTTCAGGTACCCGTTGGTGGTGTTGGCGCCCAGGATGTGGTTGAGCCCGTAGACGGCCTCGTAGCCGAGCGGGTTGTTCGGCGAGTAGGAGACCAGCGGGTAGTGCGAGGGGTCGGTCTTCACCGCCTTGTCCAGGGCCGCGTAACTGGTGGGGGCCTTCGCGTCCGGGATCAGCTTGGAGTTCCACGCGACCAGCACCGGATCCGGTGACATCACGTACACACCGTCGCCCTGGCTGGTGTACGAGGGGAACTGGGACAGGCCCTGCGGGGTGACGTTCGCGAACAGGCCGTTCTGCTCGCCCTGCAGCACCTGCGGGATCGAGTCGGAGATCAACAGGTCGGCGCTGCGGGCGCCCTGGGCGTGCTCGGAGGTGTACTTGCTGTACACCTGATTGTCCGACAGCTGCGAGTACGCGGGCTTGATCCACGGATAGGCCTTGGTGAAGGCGTCCAGCAGCGGCTGGATCACCGCGGTGGGCGAGTTGCCGTAGATCATGAGCCCCTGCTCGCTGTGGGACTTGGACACCAGGTCGGCCACCGCAGCGGGGGCGGAGGGCGCCGACGACGCGGGGGCCGCGGTGCCGCCCGTTCCTGCGGTGGTGGCGGAGCCCGAGGAGGAGCAGCCGGCCAGGGCCGTGCCGGCCGCGAGCACGGTGAGCGCCAGCACGGCGGCGGATCGGGTGGGGTTGGTGCGCATGACGACGACCTCTCTGTCAGTCTATTTGCTACAGCATTGGGTTTGAACGGCTGTTTTGCCGTAGGAAACGTTCGAAGCTGTTTGCTATGGCAGATCTCAGCACCGGTGGTTCTGGAGTGTCAAGGCGGAGGAAACCTGCGCGTCACCGGCCACCAACGTGCCCGAAATGGGGCGCTCGCGCGACGGGGGAGGGTTAAGCGAATCGAAAGGTCGCCCTTCCTACCTTCGACAGCGTGAGAGGTCTGCGGCTGCGGACTCCCCACTGCTCCTGGAGGTAGGAAGTCATGGAACGCTTCGCCGCATTCGTGATGCGGCACCGGCTCTGGGTGGCCATCGCCTGGGTCGCCATCACGGTCATCGGTGTGCTGATGGCGCCGCAGGTGTCGGGTCGCCTCAAGAGCGGTACGACGATCAGCGCCGCCAGCTACACCGCGAACCAGTCACTGCAAAAGCACTACGGCGGCGTCGGCGCCAACCCGAGCGTCCTGGTGGTGGACCTGCCCTCCGGCACCACCGTCGACAGTCCGCAGGTGAAGGCCGGACTGGCCGCGGCCGACAGGGTCGCCGCGTCGGTGCCGCAGGTGCGGGACCTGTCCTACGCCAACACCGGCGACAAGGCCCTGGTCGGCACGGGCGGCAGCTCGACGCTGGTGATGGTGTACCCGCCCGCGTCCGGCAACCCGGTCCCGCAGCCGGTCATGGACGCCATGGGCTCCGCGATCACGAAGGACGTGCCCGGCGCGCACGTGCAGACCACCGGCATCGAGCAGCTCAGCTCGGGTGGCACCAGCTCCGGCGGCAGCGTGTTCGGCGAGCTCCTGATCGGGATCGGCCTCGCGCTGGTCGTGCTGGCGTGGGTGTTCGGCTCCGCGCTGGCGATCTTGCCGATGATCTCGGCGATCGTCTCGGTGCTGACGATGCAGCTGGCGATCTGGGGCCTGACCTACGCCACATCCATCGCGATCAACCCGTCTGTGCAGTTCATCGTCGCCCTGCTGGGCCTTGGCCTGTCGGTGGACTACGCGCTGCTGCTGGTCAACCGGTGGCGTGAGGAGCGCGACAACGGATCCGACAACAAGGACGCGGTCATCGCGTCGCTGAAGAAGGCCGGCCACTCGGTCGCCTTCTCCGCCTTGATCGCCTCGCTCGGCCTGTTCGCGCTGATGGTCATCCCTGTCTCGTTCATCCAGGGCGTCGGCATCTCGGGTCTGTTCATCCCCTCCATCGCCGCCCTGGTCGCGCTGACGACCGTGCCGCTGCTGCTGTCCACGATCGGACCGCGCCTGGACAAGATCCGGCTGCGCAAGCGCAAGAACACCGGCCCCAGCCGCATGTGGACAGCCGGCGCCGAGCGGATCGTGAAGCGGCCGAAGACCGCCGTGGCGATCGGAGCCTCGATCCTCGGTGTGCTGTGTGCGTTCGGCGTGACCATCAACATGAACCAGCCCTCGGTCACCTCGCTTGCCCCCAACGGCCCGGCCGAACAGGCTCTGGTCCAGCTGCAGCACGACGGCTTCCCCACCGGGGTGCTCACCTCGGTCCCGATCGAGCTGCCCGCCGGCACCGACCCGTCGGCGACCGCCGCCACGCTGCGCGCCCTTCCGGACATGCACGGCGTGCTGGTGTCCAACTCGCCGCAGTGGAACAGCAACGGCACCTCGGTGATCATGGGCCTGCCCAACGCGCAGGTCGGCACCGCCCACGCGGGCAACACCGTCGCGGATCTGCGGGCCGCGGCACCGCACAACGCGCTGATCGGCGGCGAGCAGACGCAGAACACCGACCTGACCCACATTCTCATGCAGTGGTTCCCGCTGCTGCTGGCCGTGGTCGCGCTGGTCACCTTCGTCCTGCTGGCCCGCGGCATGCGCTCGCTGCTGCTGCCCGCGAAGGCCGTGGCCCTCAACGTGCTGTCCGTCGGGGCGGCCTACGGTGTCCTGGTCCTGATCTGGCAGCTCGGCTACGGCTCGAACAGCCTGTGGGGCATCCCCGCCACCGGATCGATCAACCCCCTGGTGCCGATGCTGCTGTTCGGATTCTTGTTCGGGGTGTCGATGGACTACGAGGTGTTCATCCTCTCCCGGGTCCGAGAATCCTTCGACCGCACCGGCGACACCAACCGGGCCGTCGTCGAAGGGATCTCCCGGACCGGACGGCTGGTCACCAGCGCCGCCCTGATCCTGTTCCTCGCGCTGGTGTCACTGTCCTCCTCGCCTGATGTGACGATCAAGATGATGGCGACCGGCATGGCCGCCGGCGTCCTGATCGACGCCCTGGTGGTGCGGACACTGCTCACGCCCGCGCTGGTCGTCCTGTTCGGCAAGGCCAACTGGTACTTGCCCACCTGGGCCGCCCGCCTCCTGCGGGTCAAACCCTCCACCGCCGACCTCACCGGCATCGGTCAGGCCGCAGCCCACGGGACCAGCCAAGCCTCCGGTCCGGGCTGCGCCACCAGTGCGAAGGTGTAGCCATGCGGATCCTTGTGGTCGAAGACGACGAAACCATCGGCGAGTCCCTGACCTGGGGGCTGCGCGCCGAGGGCTACACCGTCGAACTGGTCGCAGACGGCAACGAAGCCCTGTGGCAGGCCACCGAGCACACCTTCGACCTGATCCTCCTCGACGTCATGCTGCCGGGCCTGGACGGCTACCAGATCACCTCCCGGCTGCGCGAAGCCGGGAACTGGACCCCGATCCTGATGCTCACCGCCATGGATGCCGCCCTCGACCAGGCCGAAGGTCTCGACCTGGGCGCCGACGCCTATCTGACCAAACCGTTCGAGTACCCGGTGCTCCTCGCCCACATGCGCGCCCTGCTGCGCGGCCGCGCCCAGCAGCGCCCCGCCGAACTGAGGGCCGGCGACCTGGTGATGGACCCCGCGACCCGGCGCGTCCACCGCGCCGGCGCCGACATCGCGCTGACCGCAGGGGAAGCGTCGGTGCTGGAGTACCTGCTGCGCGCAGACGGCCGGGCGGTGTCCAAGACCGAGCTGCTCGAACACTGCTGGGACGACTTCGCCCAGGCCGACCCCGCGGTGGTCGAGGTCCGCATCCACCACCTGCGCCGCAAGCTCGACCAGCCGAACGCCCCGCGCATCATCCACACCGTCAGGGGAGTGGGGTACCGCATTGACCCGGATCAGCCGTAAACGCTCCTCACTGCGCCTGCGGCTGACCGTCCTGGCCACCGCCGCGATCACCGTCACCGTCGCGCTCGTCGTCACCGTCCTGGTCGCCACCGTCGTCCAAGCCGTACGCAGCAACGTGGAAACCACCCTCAGCGCCTACGCCGACAGCGTCGCCCGAGAGGGGGCCGGCGGCAGCTGGCCGACACCGCTTCCACCCGCGCCCGGCGGCTTCAACGCCTGGGCCCAAGTCGTCGACGCCAAAGGCGAGGTCATCGCCTCCACCTCCAACGTCGCCGGCGAGAGCGCCCGCTACACCCTGTCCCCGGGCACCACCACCCCCGTGCCCTCACCCAGCCTCGGACCGGTCGACGAACGCGTTATCGCCCAGCGCTACGTGGAAGGCACCCGCCCCGTCGTCATCTACGTCGGCGGCTCCACCCAACTGCTCTCCCTCCTCACCAGCGACATCCAAGGACACCTCCTCTACGTCCTGCCCCTGGTACTGATCGGGGCCGTCGGCGTCTCCTGGCTGCTGATCGGCCGCACCCTGCGCCCCGTGGAACGCATGCGCGCCGAAGCCGCCGAGATCACGGGCAGCGACCTGCACCGCCGAGTCCCCGAACCCGAAAGCAACGACGAAGTCGGGCGCCTCGCCCGCACGTTGAACACCATGCTCGACCGCCTGGAGACCTCCGCCTCCCGGCAGCGCCGCTTCGTCGCCGACGCCTCCCACGAACTGCGCACCCCCCTCGCAGCCGTCCGCACCTCCCTGGAAGTAGGCCTCGCGCACCCCGACCAAGCCCCCTGGCCCCAACTCGCCCAGCGCGCCGTCGCCGAAACCACCCGCATGCAGCGCCTGGTCGAACAACTCCTCCTGCTCGCACGCTCCGACGCCGACACGCTGGAGGCCCGCCGCGAACCCGTCGACCTCGCCGCGCTCGCCCGCGACATTGCCGCCGGGGCGGCCGCACGCGTCCCCGTCGAGGTCCACGCCGACGCACCGCTCGTGGTGACCGGCGATCCGGACCAGCTCACCCGCCTGATCCGCAACCTGGTCGACAACGCCACCCGCTACGCCACCACCCGCGTCGACGTCACCGTCCGCCCCGACGTCCGCCCCGACCAACCAGGCACCGTGCTGCTGCAGGTGAGCGACGACGGACCCGGCATCCCACCCGAGGACCGCGAACGCGTCTTCGACCGCTTCGTCCGCCTCCAGGCCTCCCGCACCCGGCAAAGCGGCCAGGACTCCGGCGCGGGCCTGGGCCTGTCCCTCGTGCGCGACATCGCGACCGCCCACGATGGCACCGTTACCGCCGCCGACCCAGGCACCACCCCCGGAGCCCTGTTCGAAGTCCGCCTGCCAGCCGCCACAGCATCGTGACCAAGGCGGTGCCACCGCGCACAAGGGAGGTCGCGGTTGGCCAGGGCTGCCCTCGTGGTGCCTGCGCTCATCCGCAGGAAGACTGCGCCCCAAAGTCGTTGGGTGCAGCGCCTCTCAAGTGGTTGGGTGCAGCGCCTCTCAAGTGAAGGAGGCCGCGCTGCACTGAAGCCGGTTGGTTCGGGTAGCCCAGGGCTGAGACACCCAGGGCCACCAAGCTGCCCGGGATGCACTCCGCAGGGGCAGCGACGGGGCCGGGGTTAGCAGACCTCCGGCTCCGGCTGGGCCACGTCCCGCAAATCGGGACAGCCCCGGGAGCGAGCCGCGGCCCGGTGGCGGCGCGCCGTCGAGCCGCTCTGCCCGCATGCCCGAACACTCGGCTGCGCCCGGCGGTCGAATCCGCTCAGGCGGCCGCGGCAAAGATCTGTCCTGCGCCGGACGGACCTGACCACTCCAGGTCGGTCGCCGTCTGCGGAGCTACCGTCCGCAACGACCGGGCCCCGATCTCCTCGCTCATTGAGGCTGTGGGCCGATCAGGTTCTCCGAGACCTCCCACAAACGCTTGGCGTGGTCGGGGTCCAGTGCGTAGGCGGCCACTCCGCGCCGGATTCCGCTCTGGTGCGGGCCGGCCTCCTGGCAGTCCTCGAAGTAGCGGCCGGTGACGCCTTCGACGAGCGGGGACGCGGCCAGCAGTACCGAGGTGGCGGCGCCCTGCTCGGCGTTCTTCCAGGACACGTCCGTGCTGGTGGGGTCGAACGAGGTCGGAGCGGCGGAGGCGTCGCCGATGTGGCGGCTCAGGTTGGTGCCGGGGATGCGTCCCGGGTTGAGTGCGTTGGCGGTGATCTTGTCGCCTGCCCAGCGGCGTGCTGCCTCGACCGCGAACAGGATGTTCGCCGTCTTGGACTGGGCGTAGGCGAGCCACGGGTCGTAGGGGCGACGGGTGAAGTCGAGGTCGTCGAAGTCGACGTCGCCGTTGATGTGTCCCACCGAGCTGACCACCACCACCCGGGCGCCGCCGGCGGTGGCCATCGCGTCGTGCAGCCCAGTGGCCAGGGCGAAATGGCCCAGGTGGTTGGTGGCGAACTGCAGCTCCCAGCCCTGCGCGGTCCGTCCCAGTGGCGGGGCCATGACGCCGGCGTTGGCGACCAGCATGTGGAGCGGGCCCGCCCATCCGGCCACGAAGTCGGCGACCGAGGCCTGGTCGGCGAGGTCGAGCGGTGCGACCTCCACGCGTGGATTGCCGGAGGACGCGGTGATGTCCGCTGCGGCCCGGTCGCCGGCCGCGGTGTCGCGGACCGCGAGGGTGACGTCGGCTCCCGCGCCCGCCAGCGCCCGCGCGGTCTCCAGCCCGATGCCGGACGCGCCGCCGGTCACCACCGCCCGCCTCCCCGACAGATCAGCCCCACGGGCCACCTCGGCGGCGGTCGACTGCGCCCCGAACGGGGTCGTGACGAGGACGTCCATGATCGTGCCTTCCTTCGCCTAGACTCTAAGCGGAGCCGACTCCGCTACGGTTCCCAGGCTAAGCGGAGCCGACTCCGTTTGAAATCGTTGCCGGTGGACGTGAAGGAGGAGGAGCCATGTCGCCCACGCCCGAGCGGCCCCTGCGCGCGGACGCGAGCCGGAACCAGGAGCGGCTGCTGGAGGTCGCGGCCGAGGCCTTCGGCCGTGAGGGGGCCGGCGCGTCGTTGAAGGCGATCGCGATGGAGGCGGGGGTGGGGATCGGGACGCTCTACCGGCGGTTTCCGACCCGCGAGGCGCTGGTGGAGTCGGTGTACCGCAACGAGGTCGCCCGGCTGTGCGCGTCCTCTCCCGTTCTGCTCGGACAACTGCACGCGGTGGAGGCATTGCGCGCCTGGATGCGGCAGTTCGTCGATTTCATGGCGACCAAGCACGCGATGGCGGACGCCCTGCGTCAGGTCCTGGCGTCCGAGGACGACCGCATGCACACGCGCTTCCTGCTGCGCGATGCGATCGCGACCTTGCTGGACGCGGGCGTGGCCGAAGGCACGATCCGCCCCGGCCTGGACGCCTACGACCTGATGATGGCACTCGGGGGAGTCACCCTGATCGCCGACGGTCCCGAACAGCGCGACATGGCGATGCGCCTGCTGGACTTCCTCATCGACGGCGTCCGAGCGGCTTGAATCGCCTCCCGCACCGGGCATCGCGTCCTGTGGAGCCGGGGTGCCCCGCAAAGGTGTCCGCCGTCCCGTCTTCGAGTCGCACCGGTCCGCGCCACTCGGTGCGCACCTGATCTGACGCATGCCCACGCAGTGGCCCGGACGCGGCGGTGTCCGGGCCACCGCGGCGGTGCTTGCCCGCCCGGTTGTGGCGGAGCGTCAGATTTGGACTCTTGCCAAGGCACTCCGGGTCCCTGACCTCGACCGCCGAGATCCTTGGCGGAGTCAGGCTCAACACCCGCACTGGCACTCCGTTCTGACGAGCTGACAAAGTATGCAATGATTGTCAGCATGTCAGACGATGAAAAGCTCGAGGCCATCCTCGCGGCCGCGTACGAGTGCTTCCGGCTTCACGGAGTCCGCCGCACCACCATGGACGACATCGCACGACACGCGGGGATGTCCCGACCGGCCGTCTACCAGCACGTGCGCAACAAAGAGGACGCGTTTCGGCAGCTCGCCGAGCGGTTGGTGGCCGAGACGCTGGAGCGGTTCACGGGCGCGCTTGCGAGTGACGCGCCACTCGCCGAGCGGCTGGCCGCGGCGCTGGCCACGAAGCTCAACCTGACGCTGAGGCTGTGGCGGGAGAGCCCGCATGCCGAGGAACTGCTGGGCGCCGGCGCCAAAATCTCCGCCGATCTCACCGCGCGGGACCACGCCGTAACGCGTGAAGCCCTCATCGCGGCCATCGGCGCCGAGCGCCCGGACGTCGACGCCGCCGAGTTCGTGGAGCTCCTCATGGCGCTCGGCCGAGGACTCCAGATCGAGTCGGCCGACCCCGAGATCCCGACGCGCCGACTCCGGCAGGGCGTCGTCCTGCTCGTCGCCGGACTCGACCACTCCACGACATCCTGAAGCCTGGGGGCCCGTAGCTGTGCTTCTCCATCGAATAGGCCACACCGCATACCGCCGCCGCAAAACGGTACTCGCCGTGTGGCTGGTGGTCCTCGCCGGACTGTTGGCCTGCGTGGTCGGGTTAGGCGGCAAGCTCGACGACACCTTCAGCGTGCCCGGCGCTCAGTCGCAGCAGGCACTGAACACCCTCGCGAAGACCCTCCCCGGTGCCTCCGGCACCAGCGCGCAGATCGTCTACATCGCCCCGAGCGGCAAGGACGTCACCAAGCCGCCCTACGCCGACGAGATCCGGCGCAGCCTTGCCGCCGTCGCCGCCGGCCCGCAGGTGTCGGCGGTGGTCACCCCACAGCAGGCGGGCACCGTATCCCGGGACCGCACCGTCGCCGTGGCGCAGGTGCAGTACGCAATGCCTCGCGCACAGTTGAAGCAGTCGTCGCTGGACGCGGCACGTGCTGCCGCCCTGACCGCGCAGCGCGACGGACTGCAGGTCGCCGTCGGCGGCGCCGCGTTCGGCAGTGGTGGCATGCAGGTGGGATCCGGTGAGGTCGTCGGAGTGCTCGTGGCTCTCCTGGTGCTGCTCTTCACCTTCGGTTCGATGCTGGCGGCCGGGGTTCCCTTGCTCTCCGCGCTGCTCGGGGTGGGCGTCGGCCTGGCCGGGCTGATGGCGCTGACCCCATGGGTGTCGGTCTCCTCGACCGCGATCACCCTGGCGCTGATGCTGGGGCTCGCGGTCGGCATCGACTACGCGCTCTTCATCCTGTCCCGGCACCGCACCCAACTCGCCACCGGTATGGACCCGCACGAATCCGCCGCGGTCGCCACCCGCACAGCGGGCGGAGCCGTGGTCTTCGCCGGTGGCACGGTGATCATCGCGCTGGCCGCACTCAGTGTGATCGGCATCCCGTTCCTCACCGTCATGGGGCTCGGCGCGGCCGGCGCCGTGGTCATCGCGGTCCTGGTCGCGCTCACCCTGCTGCCCGCGCTCGCCGGCTTCGCCGGCACCCGGCTGGCCCCGCGCCCCGGATCACGGGCGGCGAAGCGCAGCACCCATGACGGCGTCGTGGGGAACCGCGACACCCTCGGTGCCCGCTGGACCAGGCTGGCCATCGCACGCCCTCTGCTGACCGCGGTCGTAGTCGGTGGTGCCCTGGTGCTCGTTGCGCTGCCGGTGGGCGACCTGCAGCTCGGCCTGCCGGACAACGGCTCCGCCGCCAAGGGCTCCGGCCAGCGCACCGCGTACGACACCATCAGTGACCGCTTCGGCCCCGGGTTCAACGGGCCACTGCTGGTGCTGACCGACGCCGACGCCTCCGGCACCGCCGCACGGCAGTCCGCGACGGACATCGCCAAGGAACTCCGCGCGCTGCCCGGAGTGGTGGCCGTGGCGCCACCGCACCCCACCGAGGCACCCGGCCAGACGGTGATTCAGGTGGTCCCGGCCTGGGGCCCGGAGGACCAGCGCACCGCCGACCTCGTGCGCACCATCCGGGACAAGGCCGATGCCGTCCACACCGACACCGGCACCCGCATCTCGGTCACCGGCGCCACCGCCGTCAACATCGACGTCTCCAACCGGCTCCGAGCCTCGCTGCTGCCGTTCGCGGGGATCGTCGTCGGTCTCAGCCTGATCCTCATGACGATCGTCTTCCGGTCGCTGGTCGTACCGCTCAAGGCCGCCGGCGGATTCCTGCTCTCGGTGGCCGCCTCGCTCGGCATGGTGGTCGCGCTGTTCCAATGGGGTTGGCTTGCTGACGCGTTGGGCGTGGCCAACACCGGACCGGTCGTCAGCTTCCTGCCGATCATTCTCATCGGCGTACTGTTCGGCCTGGCCATGGACTACGAGGTGTTCCTCGTCTCGGGCATCCGGGAGGAGTGGCTGCGCAGCGGTCGGGCCAAGGAGTCCGTGGTCAACGGTGCCCGCCGCAACACGCGGGTGGTGACCGCCGCCGCGCTGATCATGTTCACCGTCTTTGGGGGCTTCTTCCCCGCTGACGACGCCGTCATCAAGCCGATCGCGTTCTCCCTGGCCGTCGGCGTGGCAATCGACGCGTTCCTAGTGCGGATGACACTGGTCCCCGCAGTCCTGGCACTGGTCGACCGCCGAGCGTGGTGGCTGCCGCGGTGGCTGGACCGGGTGCTCCCCAACCTGGATCACTGATCACCCCACGACAGCCGTTGACGGTGCGGGTAGCTCTGCGGCAGCAGGGTCCGCACCGCCAACGGCTTACAGCCCGCCGTCGACGTGGCCATGAGGGCGAGTTCAGGAGACGAGGTTCCAAGCCTGGCCGCTTGCCGCCGGGTTGGGGGCGTTGGTGACGACGGTGCTGCCGGCGCCGGTGCCGGCGGTGTCGAGGGCCAGGCCGGTGGCGACGTTGGCGATCGTCAGCGCACCGGTGGCGGTGTTCTGGACGACGCGCCACTCCTGCCAGGCGTTGCCTGCGGAGTAGTTGAGCAGGTAGGCGGGGTCGCCCCCGCCGGTGCCCGCGGCGAGGACGGTATGGACCTGGGTCGAGGTGTCGCAGTTGTCGCTGATGCGGACGGTGCCGTCGGGGTTGCTGGTGAAGGTCCACTGTTCGGAGGTGTGTGTGGGCGACCAGGTGTTGATGTCCGCCAGGGAGGTCACCGGCGCGCTGCATGTCCCGGATGCCTCCAGGACCAGGCCGCTCGTGCCGGAGCCGAGGGAGTGGTACCTGCCGTCGTCGACGACCGTTGCCGGAACGGTGGTCGGCAGTGGCGACAACCGGTAGAGCACTGCGCCGTGCGGGGGCACGGAGGCGCTGATGACTCCGCCGCCGGAGGCGGTGAACTCGCCCGTTGCGCCGGTCCACAGGTCCTTGGAGGAGTATCCGGGCCCGGTGAGGCCCAGGGCGGCGAGGCTGGTGCTGACCGTCTGGGTGTTGTCCGGGTCCTGGTTGACCAGCAGCACGGCGGTGTCGCCGTCGGCGAGTTGGCGCTGGAGCACGACGGGGGCGGTGGCAGAGCTCGGCGGGCTGCCGACGAGGGTGGCGGGCACGCCAAGGCTGTCCTGGTCGACGGCGATGACGTCGCGGTTCTCGTAGAGCGCGAGCGCGGAGGAGGAGATGCCGGTGGACCAGGTGTAGCCGTCGTAGCTGTGCTGGGAGTCCGCGGCGGTGCGGAAGTCGGCGCCGGAGATCAACGGGGCCGCCATCATGGACAGGATCGAGATCTCCGTCTGCGACTCGGTGTCGGTGAACGGCTTGTGGCAGGGGCAGGTGTCGGTGGTGCCCCACAGGCCGTAGGGGTCCTGCCAGCCGGCGAACATCATGTCCATGTCGTTCCAGCTGCCGGGGCGCACGCCCGCGCGGTACTGCAGCGCGGTCTGCAACTGGCCCTGGTAGAGCACGCCGTCCAGCTCGCTGTCGCGGTCGCCGCCGATCCGGCAGAGGTTGGCGACCTGGCCGCACCACACGCCGGTCGGTGCGTACCCGGGGGCCTGGTACTGCGGCGTTCCTGCCGCGACGATGACCGGGTCGGTGCGCGCAGGGTCGTTCGGGTCCTGCAGGTACGGGAGCCCGGTGTGGACGGGTTGCGCGGAGACGCTCAGGGTGACCTTCGGGCGTCCCTGCGCCGCGGACGCGGCGTCGAGGGCCCTCTGAAAGGTCTGGACGCGCTCGTAGATGGACTCCGTCAGCTCCTTGCCCTCGCCCTGGGTTCCGTAGTCGTGCCCGTCAGGCCCGGTGATGGGCGGGCCGTAGGGGCAGTCGTCATACTTGACGAAGTCGACCCCCCAGGAGACGAAGTCGCTCGCGTCGGTGGTCTCGTGACCGAGGCTGCCGGGGTGGCCCTGGCAGGTGGTGTAGGTGTCGGTGGCGTACAGGCCGAACTTCATGCCCTTGCTGTGCGCGTACCAGGCCAGGTACTGGATCCCGTTGACGGTCTGTCCGTTGACGGTCTGCGAGGGAAAGTTGTTCGGGTCGGGGATCAGGTGACCGGAGGTCGGGTCGCTGCCGGTCCCGTCGGTCCCGCTGACGGGGTTTCCGTTGGCGTCGTAGAGCTGGAGGGAGCCGTAGGCGTCCTTGACGATGTCGGTGGTCTGGCCGCTGCGGTGCAGGAGCGACCAGCCGTCGTCGATGGTGACGGTGTTGTACCCGGCGGCGGCCAGGCCGCTGGACGACATGTAGTCGATGGTCTGCTGCACCTCCTGCTCGTTGATGGCCGGGCCGAAGGAGTTCCAGGAGTTCCAGCCCATCGGCGGGGTCAGGGCGGCACCGTTGCCGAGTGCCGCGGCCGGGGTGGCGGCGGCCAGTCCGGTGGCGCCGAGACCGGCGGCGAAGGCCGGCACGGCCAGGGCCAGGGCCAGCACGGTGCGGGTGGTTCTCGGTACACGCGTTCGCATGAGAGCGGCTCCGAAGGGCGCGAGGGCGGCCAGAGGGTGGTGCGCCTTGCGTAGGGGAAAGCAACACAATCAAACGCCGGTCGACCGGGGGTGGGATCGCTGACGCATCCTCAAATCCGGTCAAGGACTTGCTGACGAACAGTCACCATCTGTGCTCACCACGATGGTTGACGGTGAGAGTGTAATGACACATGCCACACTGCACCAGAACCGATGCGAGATTGTGTGAGATGTTGAAGGATGATGTTGGTTTTGCTTCCCCGGGCGCACCGTGAACAGCGGACTGCCGGCCCACCCATAAGGCAGTGCGATCGGACCGGGCGACAGGAGACACTGGCTCGGTGGATCAGATTCAGGAGATCGTGGGGTTGGTCGGCGGTGTGCTGGGCCCAGACGTCATCGGCGCTTACCTCCACGGTTCATCCGTACTCGGTGGCCTCAGGCCGGCCAGCGACGTGGACGTGCTGGTTGTCTCCCGGCGGCGGATGGACGAGCGGGAGCGACGGGCGCTCCTCGGCGGACTGCTCGGGATCTCCGGCTCCCGGAACAAGGTCCGCCCGGTCGAACTCACCGTGGTCGTCCAGTCGGAGGTCCGGCCGTGGCGATACCCTCCGACCGGCGACTTCCTGTACGGCGAGTGGCTGCGCGCCGAGTACGAGGCCGGGGAGGTCCCGAGGCCGGAGGCGATGCCCGATCTGGCCTTGCTGATCACCATGGCACTGGCTGGAGATCACCCGATCACCGGCCCGCGCCCGGCGAAGGTCCTCGACCCCGTCCCGCACTCCGACCTTGTCCAGGCCAGTGTTGCGGGCATCCCCGGCCTGCTCGACAGCCTGGACGGCGACACCCGCAACGTCCTGCTGACCTTCGCCCGCATCTGGAGCACGCTCGCCACCGGCCAGATCAGGCCGAAGGACGCTGCCGCCGACTGGGCCCTCGCCCAGCTCCCGCCCGAGCACCGCCCCGTCCTCGAGCACGCCAGGCAGCTCTATCTCAACTGCCGATACTCCGAGGAGAGCTGGAGCGCGACGTTGCAGGCGCAGGTGCGTCCGCATGTGGACCGCGTGCTCGCCGAGATCGACCGGTTCACGGGACCACGTTGATGTAGCTCATCATCCCGTTGTCCTCGTGCGCCGCTATGTGGCAGTGGAACATGTAGCGGCCGGTGAAATCGGTGAACGCGACGCGGATGACCACGACGCCCGGCTTGCCGTTGACCGCGTACGGGACCGGGATGATGTCCTGGTCGTGGGTGTAGGGCTGGGCGACGCCGTTGATCGACATCACCTGGAACGCCGAGGTGTGCAGGTGGAACGGGTGCACCTCGCCGCTGGTGTTGAGGATGGTCCACTCCTCGACCGTGCCCAGCTTCGCCGGGGTCGCGAAGACCGAGTTCGCGCCCATGGTGAACTGCTTGCCGTCGATGTAGAAGCTGTTGCCGTCCGCGCTCTCGGAGAGGACGACCGTGCGGTGCTGCGCGATCCGCGCGTCCTGCAAGCTCGGTGCGGACGTCGGGATGCGTCCGGAGACGGTCGGCAGGGGGTGGGCCGGGCGGCCGGAGACGTTCAGCTGGAGGAGCGGGACGTTCGGATAGGAGTCGCCCTGCGGGCCGTTGCTGTAGGCGAGGGTCCGCAGCCACGCGCGGCCGGGGTGCGCGGAGGCGGTCACCAGGACGTCGTAGCGCTTGCCCGGGGGCAGGAGCAGGGACGACGCGGTGGTGACCTGGGCGACCGGGGTGCCGTCCTCGCCGATCACGGTGAAGCGGTAGCCGTCGAGTTGGAGCTTGTAGAAGATGTCCGCCCCGGCGTTGGTGAGCCGCCACAGCTGGGTCTCGCCGGGGCGGATGGACAGCACAGGTCGCAGTTGCCCGTCGACCAGGCGGACGGTCGGGTTGTCCGAGTTGATGGACGTGGTGGCGGTGTTCTGGACGATGTGGCCGTGGCTGTCGATCTGGGCGTCCTTGAACACCATGGTGTGCGCGGTGATGTGACGCAGCGCGCGCGGCAGCAGCGACCGGTCGTCGCCGACTACCAGGGCTCCGGAGAGCCCGGCGAAGATCTGGTTCTCGACGTCGCCCGGCATGAAGGCGGTGGGGGAGGGGGAGGCGGACGCAGAGGGGGTCGACATGCCGGGCATGCCGGGCATGTTGGCCATACCACCCATAATGTCGTTCGTGGCTGACGAGGCGTCAGAGACGTCGCCGTCGTCGGTCACCATCGTGCCCGGCGCCGGGCATGTGGTGCCCATGGCGTGGCTGTGGTACCAGAACGTCCCCTGTGGGTGGTTGCGCGGGATCGCCAGGTGGTAGACCAGCGTCTTGCCCGGCGGGACGCAGAGGAAAGGATCGTCCGAGTCGCCGGTCGGCGACACGTGCAGGCCGTGGAAGTGCAGGTTGGTGGCCACCGGGAGGTGGTTGACCAGGCGGATCGTCAGGTCCGAACCGGGCTGCGCCCGTAGCGTCGGTGCGACGAACTGCCCGTTGTAGGACTCTCCCCACACTCGGCGCCCGGCGAGGTCGAAGCGCGTCTGCCGGGCGTCGAGGGTGATGGTGAGGCCGGGCTTGGCGCTCGCGTCCGCGTCGACGGGGTCCTGGAACGGGCGGCCTGCCACCATGCCCTTCTCCTGCTGCGCCGTCGACGGCGGTGTTGTGGAGTGCGGCGAAGGCGACGCCATCGCCTGTCCGGCGAAGACCGCCGCGACCACCGCAGCCGTCGCTGCCGCGATGGCGGTTGCGGTCAGTCGGCGGGATCTGCCGGTTTCCTGTGCCTTGCCCGGTATGTGACTGCTCATCGGATCCCCCGTTGCGCACGCCGGGGGGAGCTCACAGCTTTCCCCCCGAAAGCTCAGAAGTTTTTCAAAGGGAAGCATGTCAAGGGCGCCACGCCGAGGCAATCCCGAATGTGTAACAGCTGCTTTGCGGCCGCGTGACGACAGAGGAATCTCAGAAGTTTCTGCCTCGACCCTCTTTTCATCGTGTACGCGACACCTCTACGCTCCGGTACGGCAGCAGCACCACACCGCAGGGTGACACGCCCTCCGGGCCTGCCGGCGTTCCGCTCGAACCGCAACTCCCGTGCACGCTCGGCTACTTGCACGCTCGGTTACCTGCACGCTCGGCTACATGCACGATCAGTGAAGTGGACACCGTCCGAAAGGAATCCGATGCAGCTCCGCCATCTGCTCGCCCCCGGCTCGGCACTCGTCCTCATGGCCACCGCGTTCGCGCCCGCCGCTGCCGCGGCCACCAGCGCGGCAGTCGCCGGACCCGCCGTGCACGCCGCGACGGTCAACGCACCGATGCACCACGTCAGCGGGCAGCACGGCAGCGTCCCGTTCTTCATCAGCCACGGCGGCGGCGTCAAGCACGCCACCTCGACCAGCGACAACTGGTCCGGCTACGCGGCCAACGGCTCGACCTACACCAGCGTTTCGACCACCTTCGTGCAGCCGTCCGTGGACTGCTCGCAGGGCGACGGCTACTCCAGCTTCTGGGTCGGCCTCGACGGCTACAGCTCCAGCTCCGTCGAGCAGACCGGCACCGAGGCCGACTGCTCCGGCGGCCAGGCCTCGTACTCGGCCTGGTACGAGATGTACCCGGCGAACCCGGTGACCTACAGCAACACCGTCCAGCCGGGCGACACCATCACCGAGACGGTCAAGTACGCCTCGGGCGCCTACACCCTCACGCTGAAGGACTCGACCGAGGGCTGGACCAAGACGGTCACCAAGAAGGAGAGCGGCTTGGCCCGCTCCTCCGCCGAGGTTATAGCCGAGGCCCCGTACTCCGGCGGCGTCCTGCCGCTGGACGACTTCGGGACCGTCAACTTCAGCAACTCCACCGTGAACGGCAGCAACCTGGCGTCCACCAACCCGACCGGCATCAACATGGTCTCCGACTCGGGCACCCCCGAGGCCACCATCTCCTCGCTCAACGGCGGTGCCTTCTCCATCACCTGGAACAGCCTGTGACAGCAGCCTGAAACGGCCTGAAACGGTCTGACAGCCTGAAGCAGCCTGAACCCGAGACCATTTCCCGGCACCGCCCCGGCCCGCCCCCGTCGAGTTCCCCTCCCGACGGGGGCGGGCCCGGCTGCTGCCACAGCCAGGCCCGCCCGCGTGTCGCAGAAGAGTCAGTGGCCGCGGGCGATCCACTCGGCCAGGTGCGGGGCCTCCGTGCCGACGGTGGTCGAGTCGCCGTGGCCGGTGCGGACCGTGGTCTCCGGCGGCAGGGTCAGCAGCCGCTCGCGGATCGAGTCGACGATGGTCGGGAAGTCGGAGAAGGACCGGCCGGTCGCGCCCGGTCCGCCCGCGAAGAGCGTGTCGCCGGTGAAGACCGTGTCGAGCGCCGGCGCGTGCAGCGAGACCGCCCCGGGACTGTGACCCGGCGTGTGCAGGACGTGCAGGTCCACGCCCGCGACGTGCAGCACGTCACCGTCCTTGAGCGGGCCGTCCGGCTCGCGGTCGGGGTGGGTCATCCGCCACAGCGTCAGGTCGTCCGGGTGGA
The DNA here is from genome assembly GCF_015690355.1 of Streptacidiphilus fuscans. GTDB lineage: Bacteria > Actinomycetota > Actinomycetes > Streptomycetales > Streptomycetaceae > Streptacidiphilus > Streptacidiphilus fuscans. The sequence goes on from NZ_JADPRT010000001.1 coordinate 264,583, forward strand.
GCAGGATCGGCGCGCCCGTGCGCTCCGCGAGCGCGGGAGCGGCGTTGACGTGGTCGTTGTGCGCGTGCGTGCACACGATCGCCGTCACCCGCCGCCCGCCGACGGCCGCCGCGACGGCCTCCGCGTCGTGGGCCGGGTCCAGGACGAGCACCTCGCTGTCGTCGCCGACCAGCCAGACGTTGTTGTCGACGTCCCAGCTGCCGCCGTCGAGCGTGAACGTCCCCGAGGTGACCAGGAGTTCCACCCGGGCAGCGGGGACAGCGGGGACGGGCCCTGCGGACGGCGCCATCAGAACAGCACCACCGAGCGCAGTACGTCGCCGTCGCGCATCCGGTCGAAGGCCTGCTCGACCTCGTCGAGGGCGATGGTCTCGCTCACGAACGCGTCCAGGGGCAGTCGGCCCTGGAGGTAGAGGTCGATCAGCATCGGGAAGTCGCGCGAGGGCAGACAGTCGCCGTACCAGGAGGACTTGAGCGCGCCACCGCGCCCGAAGACGTCCAGCAGCGGCAGTTCGAGCTGCATCTCGGGCGTGGGGACGCCGACCAGGACGACCGTCCCGGCCAGGTCGCGGGCGTAGAAGGCCTGCTTGTACGTCTCCGGGCGGCCGACCGCCTCGATCACCACGTCCGCGCCGAAGCCGTCGGTGAGCTCCTGGATCGCCGCGACCGGGTCCGTCTCGCGCGAGTTGACGGTGTGCGTCGCGCCGACGTCGCGCGCCTTGGCCAGCTTCCGCTCGTCCACGTCGACGGCGATGATCCGCCGCGCGCCCGCCAGCCGTGAGCCGACGATTGCCGCGTCCCCGACGCCCCCGCAGCCGATCACGGCCACCGAGTCGCCGCGGCCGACCGCGCCGGTGTTGATGGCCGCGCCGATCCCGGCCATCACGCCGCAGCCGAGCAGCCCGGCGACGGCCGGGGAGGCGGCCGGATCGACCTTGGTGCACTGACCGGCGGCGACCAGCGTCTTCTCGGCGAACGCGCCGATGCCCAGCGCGGGGGAGAGCTCCTGGCCGGTCTCGGCGAGCGTCATCTTCTGGCGCGCGTTGTGGGTGTTGAAGCAGTACCACGGCCGTCCGCGCCGACAGGCCCGGCACTGGCCGCACACCGCACGCCAGTTGAGGATCACGAAGTCCCCCGGCGCGACCTCGGTCACGCCCTCGCCGACCTGCTCGACGATCCCGGCAGCCTCATGTCCGAGCAGGAACGGGAAGTCGTCGTTGATGCCGCCCTCGCGGTAGTGCAGGTCGGTGTGGCAGACGCCGCACGCCTGGATCCGCACCACCGCCTCGCCGGGTCCGGGATCGGGGACGACGATCGTCTCCACTCGCACGGGTTCGCCCTTGCCGGGGGCGACGACTGCTCGGACCTGCTGAGGCATGGAACGACACCTTTCGCGTGGAACGACGATCGGAGATGCGGCCTTGACGATCATGGAATCAGTCGCGCAGCCTGTCGGCAACCCAGGTGTGGAAGTCCCCGATGTGGTGCTCGCTGGGGACCAGCACTCCGCCCCGAGCATAGGCGCGCGAGTCCATGGCGGGCTGGCAACGCTCGCACGCGTCGAAGTCCTGCACGTTGACGCGGTGGAACAGCTCGACGGATCGGTCCAGGTCCGCGCCGGACTCGACCACGTCCGAGAGGAAGAGCCAGTCGCACTCCACGACGGTCCGGTCCGCGGCGAGGGGGTACATCCGGTGGACGATGGCGTGGTCGGGCACCAGGTTGACGAAGACCTGCGGCTTGACCGTGATGGCGTAGTACCGCCGGTCCTGCTCCGCCGAGACGCCGGGGATCCGGGTGACGCCCGGGCTGCCGTCGACGGTGAACCCCTGCGCCTCCTCGGCGAACTCCGCGCCGTGCCCGACGTAGTACTGGGCCGCGTAGCCCCCCGCGAACTCCGGCAGCATCTCGGTCAGTTCGGGGTGGATGGTGGCGCAGTGGTAGCACTCCATGAAGTTCTCGACGATCAGCTTCCAGTTGGCCTTCACGTCGTAGCGGACGCGTCGGCCGACGGCGAGCTCGTCGAGCTGGTAGTGGCCGATCGCCTCCGGATCGCCCAGCCGCGCGGTCGCGGCGCCGACGACGTCCTCCTCGAACGACGGCGGCTTCTCGGCCAGGCAGACCCAGACGTAGCCGAGCCACTCCCGGACGTGCACCGGGTGCAGCCCGTAGGTGGTGCGGTCGACGTCGGGCATCCCGGTCAGGTTGGGCGCGGCCACCAGCTTGCCGTCCAGCCCGTAGGTCCAGGCGTGGTACGGGCACTGGAACGCCCGTTTGACCTGGCCGGACTCCGTGGTGCAGAGCCGCGCGCCGCGGTGCCGGCAGATGTTGAGGAACGCCTTGACGCTCCGGTCGCGGGAGCGCGTCACCAGCGCGCTCTCGCGGCCCACCTGCACGGTCCGGAACACCCCCGGCGCGTCCAACTCGGCGGCGCGGACGGCGCAGAACCACATGGACTCGAAGATCCGCTCCTGCTCCCGCGCGAAGATCTGCGGATCGGTGTAGGCGGCGCCGGGCAGCGTGCTGATCAGACTCGGCGGCAGGTCGGTCGCGGTCACGTCGGTGGCCTTTCGACGAGAAGGACGAGACGAGAAGGGCAGGTGGGGTGGCACGTGCTAGCGCCGGATGCGGGCCATCTCCGGGTCGAACAGAGGCTCCGCGGCGACGGTGGCGGGCAGCCGCTCGCCGAAGTACTCGACCTGGACGCGGGTGCCGGGCGTCGCGGCCGTCGCGGGCAGCCAGGCGTAGGCGATGGACCGGCCGACCGCGTACCCGTAGGCGGCACTGGTGACGTACCCGATCACGGCGTTGCCCGGGCCGTCTGCGTCCCCGGCGTAGACCGGCTCCTTGCCCATCACCACGGCCTGCGGGTCGTCCAGGACCAGACAGGACAGCCGCCGCGCCACCGACTGCTCGGTGACGCCCGCCAGAGCCGCGCGGCCGACGAAGTCGCCCTTGTCCATGCGCACCGCGAAGCCGAGACCGGCCTCGTACGGGTTGTGCTCGGCCGTCATGTCGGTGCCCCAGGAGCGGTAACCCTTTTCCAGGCGCAGGCTGTTGAAGGCACTGCGACCGGCGGCGACCAGGCCGAGCGGTTCCCCGGCGCGCCAGAGCGTGTCCCACAGCTGTTGTCCGGCGTCCGCCGTGGTGTAGAGCTCCCAGCCGAGCTCGCCGACGTAGGAGAGCCGCATCGCGGTGACCGGGACATTGCCGAGGTAGGTCTGCCGCGCCTTGAAGTAGCCGAAGCCGCGGTGCGAGAAGTCGGCGTCGGTCAGCGGCTGGACCAGGTCACGGGCGAGCGGGCCCCAGACGCCCAGGCAGCAGGTCCCGGCGGTGATGTCGCGGACCTGGACGGAGCCTTCCTCGGGATGCCCGGCCTGCGGCAGCTGGCGGGTGAACCAGTCCAGGTCGAGGTTCCCGTTGGCGCCGACCTGGAAGCGCTGCTCGCCCAGTCGCGCCACCGTCAGGTCGCTGCGTACGCCGCCGGACTCGTCCAGCAGCAGTGTGTAGGTGACCGTGCCGACCGGCTTGTCGAGCTGGTTGGTCGTCAGACGCTGCAGGAAGGCGAGCGCGCCCGGCCCGGTGACCTCCAGGCGCTTGAGCGCCGTCATGTCGTAGAGCGCGACGCGTGAGCGGGTGGCCAGCGCCTCGGCACCCGCGATCGGCGACCAGTAGCGCGACGCCCACGCGCCCCGGCCGGGGACGTCCGCGACCTCGGGCAGGCCCGCGTTGGCCTCGTACCAGTGCGGCCGTTCCCAGCCCGCGGCCTCCAGGAACACCGCGCCCAGCTCCCGTTGACGTGCGTGGAAGGGGCTGACCCGGAGCGGGCGCGGCTCCTCCATCGGCTGGAGCGGGTGGACGATGTCGTAGACCTCGACGAAGTTCTGGCAACTGCGCTGGTGCACATAGGCGGGCGCGAGCTGGACCTGCTCGAAGCGGTTGAGGTCGCACTCGTGCAGGTCGGTCCGGGGCTTGCCGTCGACCAGCCACTCCGCCATCGCCTTGGCCACGCCCGCCGAGTGAGTCACCCAGACCGCCTCGGCGACCCAGAAGCCGCGCAGTTCCGGCGCCTCGCCGAGCAGCGGAAAGCCGTCGGGGGTGAACGAGAAGACGCCGTTGAAGCCCTCCTCGACCTTGGCACTCCCGAGCGCGGGCAGCAGCGCGCGGGCGTCGTTCCATGAGGGCTCGAAGTCCTCCTCGGTGAAGGCCAGCATCGAGGGCATCACCGGGGCGTCGGACGCGGCCGGGCGGTCGAGGTCGCCGCCGTCACCAGGGCCGTCAAGGGCATCGAGGGCATCGAGGTCGACGGGCAGCGGGCGGTGCGCGTAGGAGCCGATGCCGATCCGGTCCACGTGTTCGCGGAAGTAGAGGTCGCGGTCCTGGTGCCGCAGGATCGGCTTGGAGGCTTCCTGCGCTTCGGAGTTGTGCCCGGCCAGCGCCGGTAGGGGAGTGGTCCGCGCGTACTGGTGCGCCATCGGCACCAGTGGCACGGTCAGCCCGGCCATCCGGCCCACCTTCGGGCCCCAGAAGCCGGCGCAGGAGACGACGATGTCGGCGGGGAAGACACCCTGATCGGTGACCACGCCGGTGACCCGGCCGCCGGAGGACTCGATCCCGGTCACGGTGTGATGGCCGAGGAACCGCGCGCCGCGCGCGATCGCCCGGCGGGCCTGGGCCTCGCAGGCGTGCAGCGCCTTGGCGAGACCGTCGTCGGGGGTGTGCAGACCGGCCAGGACCCGGTCGCGGCCGAGCAGCGGGTGCAATTCGACGCACCGGTCGGCGTCGACGAGTTGGGCCCGCACGCCCCACGAGGCGGCGTAGCCGAGCTTGCGCTTCAGCTCCGCGACGCGCTCGGGTGTGGTGGCCACCTCCAGGCCGCCGACCTTGCGGAAGCACCACCGCCCGTCGAGGGAGAGCGACGCGTATTTGTCGACCGTGTAGCGGGCGAACTCGGTCATCGTCTTCGAGGCGTTGGTCTGGAAGACCAGCCCGGGGGCGTGCGAGCTCGATCCGCCGGTGGCGAAGAGGGGGCCCTGGTCGAGCACGGTGACGTCGGTCCAGCCGCGGGCGGTGAGTTCGTCGCTCAGCGCACAGCCGACGATCCCGGCGCCGACGATCACGACCTTCGGTTGAGCTGTCAAGAGATCCGTCCCCTCGGGAGGTCGATCGTTCCTGACGAGTTGCGGATAGCGCACTGCGATGCGTGATGGGGAACAGCGTCCGTCCGGGCTGATGCCCTGTCAAGATGCTTGGCGGGCCTGGCGATGCGGACGCGGGCCCGGCCGCCGGTGGCGTGCTGTCCCGAGCCGGTCCGAGCCGCTGACCGAACCCTTGACACCCCCTCGACGGCGCTCCCATACTCGGCGGCACGTTGCGGATGAAGGCATTTGTTGCACATGGCGCAACTCGCCCCGAAGGGTGGTGAGAAGGCCCCCGGCACCACCCCGGACCACCCCCTCGGAGCACCCCCGGACCACCGCGAACCACTCCGAACCACCCGGACCACTCCGAACCACCCGGACCACTCCGAAAACCCAGGACACCAGGACCACCTGGAGCTGCCCATGAGCACCTCGGGAAAGACCACCGCCCCCGGACAGCCGGGGGAGGACACCCGCGACCTGGCCCGCTTCGGCTACCGGCAGGAACTGGAGCGGTCCCTCGGCTCCTTCTCCAGCTTCGCCGCCGGGTTCAGCTACATCTCCATCATGACCGGCGTCTTCCAGCTCTTCGGCTTCGGATTCGGCGCGGGCGGGCCCGCGTTCATCTGGTCCTGGCCGCTGGTCTTCGTCGGCCAGCTCGCCGTCGCCCTCTGCTTCGCCGAGATGGCCGGGCAGTTCCCGCTGGCCGGCGGCGTCTACCAGTGGTCCAAGCAGATCGCCCGCCCGATCACCTCGTGGATGTCCGGCTGGATCATGGCGATCGGCGCGGTGGTCACGGCCGCGGCCGTCGCGGTCGCTTACCAGGTGATCCTCCCTCAGGTCTCGCTGGCCTTCGAGATCGTGGGCAGCTCCTCGGACGCGGGCCAGACCGCGACGCCCAACGGAGCCAAGAACGCGATCCTGCTCGCACTCGGCCTGGTGGTCTTCACCACGCTGGTCAACCTCGTCGGCGTCAAGCTGATGGCGAAGATCAACAACTTCGGTGTGGCGGTGGAGCTGACCGCCACCACCCTGCTGATCGCCATGCTCGCCATCCATATCCACCGTGGCCCGCAGGTCGTGCTCAAGACGGCGGGAACGGGGACCGGGCACTCCTGGGGCTACCTCGGCGCGTTCCTGGTCGCGTCCCTCATGAGCGCCTACGTCTTCTACGGCTTCGACACGGCGGGCGCGCTCGCCGAGGAGACCAAGGAGCCGCGCCGCCACGCCCCGCGCGCCATCATCCGCGCGATCAGCGCGGCGTTCCTCGCGGGCGGACTGCTGATGCTGATCGGCATGATGGCCGTCGGCGACATCAACTCCCAGGCGCTGGGCTCACTGGGCATGCCGTACCTGATCAAGTCCACGCTCGGCAACGGACTCGGCGACGTGTTCCTGGTCTGCTCGGCGATCGCGATCACCGTCTGCTGCCTGGCCGTCCAGACCGCCGCGATCCGGCTGATCTTCGCCATGGCACGCGACGGCCGGCTGCCGTTCGGGCACGCCATCGCCAAGGTCTCCCCACGCTCCAAGACCCCCGTCGTCCCCGCGCTGCTGACGGGGGCGCTGACCATCGCGCTGCTGCTGGTCAACATCGGGAACCAGCGCGTCTTCTACATCCTCACGTCGGTCGCGATCATCCTCTTCTACATCCCGTATTTGATGGTCACCGGCCCGATGCTGCTGCGCCGCTTGCGCGGCGAGTGGCCGCGTCCCCAGCACGGGCCGTATTTCAACCTCGGGCGCTGGGGTACGCCGGTGAACGCGTTTGCGGTTCTCTATGGCGCGGCGATGACGGTCAACCTGGCGTGGCCGCGCGCCGCTGTCTACGGGAGCGACCACTGGTACTACCAGTGGGGCGCGGTGGTCTTCACGGCGGTGATCACGGCCGTGGGCCTCGGCCTCTACCTGCGCTACCGCCGGTCGGCGACCGCCGGCCGGGAGGCGCTCCCGGATGCGGGCCCGGACGCGGTCGCCGAGGAGGCGTGAGGAGGAGGCGTGGGGAGGCGTGAGGGGGTCCGTCGGCCTGTCACCATGGGTGCATGATGTTCAGCGAGTGGGCAGAGCGGCACTACGGCAGCGAGGACCTGGCGCTTGTCGACTGTGTCGCGTCGATCGAGGCAGCGGCAGGCGACGACTTTGCGCAACTGTCGGCCGACACCAAGGCGAAGGCGGTCCAGCTCTTCATCAGCTGGATCGCGGAGCACCACCCCGACGGGCCCGCTACAGGAGCGCTGGCGGGCGAGTTCTTCGACGGGCTTCTGTCGGGGCAGGGATAGGGCAGGGGCAGGCACCTTAGAAATCGAACAGAATGACTAACTCGTTCGTGTTCGGAATATAGTCCTTGTGGGCCATGGTCGTGGGTGGGGTTGTGGCTTGATAATTGTTCTATGGACGCCTCGATGTTCGGGGGCGGGTGTGATGACGGTGATGGCGTCCATGGGTGGGGTGTTTCCCCGGAGTCCCAGGGTTCGTCGTCTGGTTCGGATGCCCGGCTCCCTTCAATTCCCCCTTCTGTTCCTTCTCCTTCGCCTGCGCCTGCTGGTGATGACTGGCTGCGTCTGCCGCAGGACGCGGCCGGTTCCCGCTTCGTTGCGGGGACTCCCTTCTCCTCGCGTCAGGCGCGGTTCGTGGATCCGCTGCGGACCCTTCCCGGGTGCGCGCGTGACCTGTTGACGGCGCTCGCCGACGAGGGTGATGACGCGTTGTTGGACGCGGGTGTGGATTTCCTCGCGGAGCAGTTCCTGGCTCTGGAGCGGTTGTCGGAGATGCTGGATGCGCAGAAGTTGCGTCGTCTGGCGGTGTTCGACCGCGTGGGCGGCGCTACTGCGGTGCGGTGTCGTTCGACGAAGGGGTTCCTGCGGACGCATGCGCAGATGGGCCAAGGTCACGCGAACCGCCTGGTGAACCTGGCGCGGGATCTGGACAAGCTCCCGACGATCCGTCAGGCCCAAGCGGAAGGGGCTCTGTCGACGGACCAGGTGGAGATCCTCGCGAAGGAGCTCGCCCCGATCGAGGACACCTCGGCCCGGCATCAGGCGGAGGTGTTGATGGTCGAGCAGACCCCGAAGCTCCACCTTGCCCACGTCCGTCAGGCGGCGAAGCAGATCCACGCCCACCTCGTCCCCGAGCAGGACGCGGACGCGACGGCGGTTCCGGCGGTGTTCCAGTCCTGGGTCAAGCTCTCCGCGACCGGCACCAGTGACCGGCCGTTCTGGGTCCTGTCCGGTGAACTCTCGCCGGTCGCGGGGGAGAAGCTGCGTGTGGCCCTGGAGGCGGCGATGGGTACCCCGGTCGAGGGCGAGACCCGGACCCACTCCGAGCGCATGGGCGACGCCCTCGAAACCGTGACTGATCTGGCGTTGGGTTCGGACAAGTTGCCGACGACGGGTGGGCAGCGTCCGCACCTGACCCTGAGCGCCGACCTCGACGCCCTCCGGCAGTCCTGCCCCACCCACCCCGCACTGACCGACGGGGGCGATGAGCTCTCCGGGCTGCTCCGGCCGAAGGCTGCGGCGACCACGACCCGGGGTTACGAGCTCCCCGCGTGGCAGGCGCGGAAGGAGGCGTGTGATTGCCAGCTCCGCGTGATCCTGACGCGCGGGCAGGACAAGCCGGTCTCCATCGGGCGCGCGACCCGCACCGTGCCCGCGCACCTGCGGGACGCGGTCATCGCCCGCGACCGGCACTGCGTGTGGCCCGGCTGCGACCGGCCACCGACCTGGTGCGAAGCCCACCACGTGACCCACTGGGCCGACGGCGGCGAAACCAGCCTGGGCAACCTGGCCCTGCTGTGCAACGAGCACCACACCGATCTCCACCAGACCGGCTGGGAACTCGAAATCAGGAACGGCCGACCCCACGCCGTCCCACCACCGGACACCCCACCCCCACCCAACACGCGATATCCGTACCGCGACTAGCTGATCGCTTCAGAATGATCGCGAAAGCCGCCGCAGGCAGAAGCTCGAGCAGGCGAGTTCGAGCAGTCCCTGGTGGAGGTCCGCCTAACGCTGGCCAGCGAACTGCGCGAACAGTGGGAGATGGACGTGCTGCGCCTGCACCGCGCCTGGCGGCACCGATGAGTGAAGATCAGACGGCAAACTTCCCTGGCTGCTTCCCGGCGTTCCACGCCACGACGTCCAACAACCGCAGGGGTACGACGTCTTCCGGGACGGCCTCCGCCAGCAGGCGCCACTCAGCCCGCCGAATAGCGAGATCGTGCTTCATGCATTCGGCCAGCAGGACGAAGAACTGGGCCCAGGAACGCTTGCCGTCCTTGGCTGGGTGAAGGAGACCCGCAGCCCGGGCTCCTCACAACCGACATACTCACGCGGCCAGCAACGCTCGCTGAGATTCAGGCGAGCAGCTGGGGACATCTCATCAGGCTCGCCTGAATGTCGTGACCAAGCGTCCGCTTGATCGTGGCGGTCGCCACCCGCCCGGCCGACCGGGCCTGATGCCCTGCCCCGGACACCTGTTCAGAGGCTGCGGGCGGTGATGTTGCCGTGGCCGGTGGTGGCGCGGATGTCGAGTGCGGTGGTGCCGTCGTTCTTCAGTGCGTTGCTGACGCGGCCGTGGCTGGTGCCGGCGTCGAGGGAGGCGGAGACGCCGGGGGTTGCGCCGACGGTGATGTCGCCCATCTCGGTGCGCAGCACGACCGCGCCGCTGGTGGCCTCGGCGATGCGGATCGCGCCGCGGGAGGTGCTGATCTGGGCGGGGCCGGTCAGGCGGCCGACCTCGACGTCGCCGTCGACCGCGGTCAGGCGGACGCCGGCGGCTTCGTCGATCTTGATCTGCTGGTAGGCGCCGTCGAAGACCACGTCGCCCAGGCGGCCGACGCCGCGCAGCTCGCAGGCGGAGGTGTGGGCCTCCAGGTGGGAGCCGGCGGGGAGCTGGACGGTGACCTCGACCGATCCGGAGGGGCCGAAGTACTGGTTCTTGCCCTCCGCGGTGCGGATCCGCAGGACGCCGTCGGCGTACTCGACGGTGGTCTGCTCGGCGGCCTTGACGTCGCGGCTCTTGTCGGGGTTGGCGGGGCGGACCTCGACGGTGGCGTCGGTCCGGTCGGCGGCGATGACCTGGATGCGCCCGGAGGCGACCTCGGCGACGACGGAGACCGGGGCGGTGGCGGCGAACTTCTGCATCGTTCTCTCCTGTGCTCGGGGCTTGCTGCCGTTGTTTCTGACATTGAGAACGCTACGTTGCGTTCAAGGCACTGGCAACAGTCTTGTTGCGCTCAATCAGTATCAATGCAGGTCAGAGCAGAGATTTCGTTGCAGTGAGTGTAAATCTAACGCAATAGCAGAAACCACAACCGTTGCAATGAGGCAAGAGTGAACGCTATGCCCGCGGCATCATCTGCCTGCGGCGCCTCCGCACGGCATCCTGAACGATCAGCAAGTCGGGTGTCAGTGCTGCCGGATACGGTCTGGCCCATGGCTGACACTGAACTGACCACGTTGCTCGCTGTCCTGAACAGCAAGCGCGCGCACGTCCTGGGCATTCTGGAGGGCTTGGACGAGGAGGCGCTGCGGCGCCCGGTGCTGCCGTCCGGTTGGACGTGTCTTGGACTGGTGCAGCATCTCGCTCTAGATGACGAGAAGTTCTGGTTCCGCGCCGTTGCGGCGGGGGAAAGGACCGCGATCGAGGAGGTCCTCGGGTCTGGGCAGGACGCGTGGCAGGTCGCCCCGGGGAAGGCGGCCGAGGAGATCTTCGACCTCTACCGCCGGGAGGGCGAGCTCGCGGATGCCCTCCTGGCCGGTGCCGACCTCGACGCGGCCCCCCGCTGGTGGCCGGACTTCTTCGGCGGCTGGCGGTACGACAACCTGCGCGAGGTCATCCTGCACGTGATCACCGAAACCGCCACCCACGCCGGCCACCTGGACGCCGTGCGCGAAATCATCGACGGCAGGCAGCGACTGGTCGTCACCTGACGGGGGATCGTCTCAGCTCGACGGGCGGCTATCGAGCACAGGGTCCGGGGCATCGCCGCCTTCGTGTCGGCCTACACGTGCGTCGCCGGCTCGCCGAGGGCGCGCTCAAGCCCTGGCGGCACCGATCAACCGGATCGGGTGGAGGGCCCGGCTGGCCGACTATCCGACGCGGATGTGGCCGAGGCGTGCGGAGATCTCCTCGGCCGCGGCGCGGACGGCGACCGCCACGTCCGCGAGGCGGGTCTCCGAGAGGCGGAAGGAGGGCCCGGACGCGCTGACCGCGGCGACCACCTGCCCGTTGTGGGCGTAGACCGGAGCGGCGACCGCGTTCAGCCCCGGCTCCAACTCCTCCACCGTGCAGGCGAATCCGTCCACCCGTGCGGCGTCGAGCTGGCCGCGTAGCTGCGCCGGGTCGGTCACCGTGCGTGGGGTGAAGCGCGGCAGCTCCAGGGTGAGGCGCTGCTCCAGGGCGGTGCCCGGCAGGTGGGCGAGGAGCACCTTGCCGCTGGACGTCGCGTGCAGCGGGGTGCGTTGGCCGACCCAGTTGTGCGTGGTGAGTGCGGACGGGCCCAGTACCTGGTCGATGTTGACGGCCGCGTCGCCGTCCAGGATCGCCACGTTGATGGTCTCGGCGACCTCCAGTGCCAGCCGCTCGCAGACCGGGCGGCTCTGCTGGGACAGGTCCAGCCGGACGGTCGCGGCTCCGGCCAGTCGGACCAGGCCCAGGCCGAGGCGGTACTTGCCGCGCTCGCCGGGCTGTTCGACCAGGCCGCGCAGCTCCAGGGCGGCGACCAGCCGGAAGGCGGTCGACTTGTGCACCCCGAGTTCGACGGCTATCTCGGTGACGCCCGCCTCCCCGCGCCTGGCGAGGAGTTCGAGGATGGTCACCGCCCGGTCCACCGACTGCACCGGGGACTCCGCGCTGTTGCTCATGGCGCAACCATAGGCACACGTGGTCGCGCGGAGGAAGGGTTGACAGGGCGTCAGCTGCCGGAAACCATGTTGCGTATGCCGAATCGAGTTGTGTAATACGCGACTGATTCGAGTAGTTGAGCACGCCCGGAGTCGTCCTTGGAGTCCCTGGAGGTTCCGCATGATCACGGTGTGCCGGATCGAAGACCTTCCGCCCGGCGAGGCACTGCGCGTCACCGAGGGCGTCCCCGCTCCTGTCGCCGTCTTCAACGCCGACGGTGTCTACTACGCGATCGACGACACCTGCACCCACCAGGACGCCTCCCTTGCCGACGGCTGGCTCGAAGGCTGCGTCGTGGAGTGCCCGCTGCACGCCTCCGCCTTCGACCTGCGCACGGGCCGCCCCAGCTGCCCGCCCGCGAAGGCGGCCGTGCGCACCCACCGCGTCTGCGTGCGCGACGGGTTGGTCCTGCTGGAGGTCACCGTCGGCGAGCCGGCGTGACGACCCCGACGCTGCGCACGATCACAGTCGTCGGCGCCTCGCTCGCCGGGCTGAGCACGGTGCGCGAGCTGCGCGCCCAGGGCTACGACGGGCGCGTGGTGGTGGTCGGGGAGGAGCATCATCTCCCGTACGACAGGCCGCCGTTGTCCAAGGACTTCCTCGCGGGGGGCTGTGACGCGGACGCGCTGGCCCTCGGCGACCCGGACGAGTACCGGGAGCTGGCCGTCGACTGGCTGCTCGGCGAGCGCGCGGTCCGGCTCGACCCCGCGGCTCGCACGATCACGCTGGCCGACGGACGTGAACTGCGAACCGACGCCGTGGTCGTGGCGACCGGAGCTCGTCCGCGCACGCTGCGCGGAGCCGACGGACTGCGCGGCGTGCACACGCTGCGCACCCTGGACGACGCCGTGGCGCTGCGCGACGCGCTTGCCGTCGGGCGTCCCCGAGTCGTCGTCATCGGCGCTGGGTTCATCGGCGCGGAGGTGGCCTCTGCCGCGCGTGGGAGAGGACTGGACGTCACCGTCGTCGAGGCGGCGCAGGTGCCCCTGGAGCGGGCGCTGGGCCCGGCGATGGGCCGCGTCTGCGCCGCGCTCCACGCCGACCACGGCGTCCGCCTGGTGTGCGGTGTCGGTGTCGCTTCCCTGGAGGGGCGCGGGCCGGAGGAGCGCGGGTCGGAGGGGCGCGGGCACGTGACCGGCGTCCGGCTGGCGGACGGGCGGGTGCTCGCCGCCGACGTGGTCGTGGTCGGCGTGGGCGTGCAGCCCGCGACGGAGTGGCTCCGCGGCTCCGGGGTGCGCGTCGATGACGGCGTGCTCTGCGACGCGGGGTGCGCGAGCAGCATCCCCCGCGTGGTCGCCGCGGGCGACGTGGCGCGCTGCCCGCACGCCTTCGTCGGCACCGACGTCGGCGCGACGCGCATCGAGCACTGGACCAACGCGCTGGAGCAGCCCAGGACCGCCGTGCGGACCCTGCTGTCGGGCACATCCGCGCCGGGACCGACCGCCCCGCCGTACTTCTGGTCGGACCAGTACGGCGTCCGGATCCAGCTGGCCGGACACGTGCGCCCGGGCGACGTCCCGGAGGTCGTCCACGGCGACCTGGAGGCGCGTTCCTTCGCCGCCGTCTACCGCCGCGACGGTCGCGACGGTCGAGATGGAGGCCACGGACGCGACGGTCGCCACGTGGCCGTTCTCGCCGTCGACCAGCCCAAGCTCTTCGCCCGGCTCCGCCGCACGCTGACCCTTGCGCCCGACGCAACACCGCTGCTGGGATGCAGGGATGGGAACTGAGACACGAGCCGCGCTCTACGACTCCATCGGCGTGGGATACGCCACCATGCGCCGCGAGGACCCGCGATGGCGGGCGCGGATCCTGGAGGCGCTCGGTGACGCCGCGCCCGTGCTGAACGTGGGCGCGGGAGCCGGGTCGTACGAGCCCGACGACCGGCGGGTGGTGGCCCTGGACCCCTCGGCCGCGATGCTCGCCCAACGGCCTGCGGGCGCGGCCCCGTGCGTGCTCGGGGTGGCCGAGCAACTGCCCGCTGCCGACGGCGCGTTCGGGGCGACGTTGGCCGTGCTGACGGTGCATCACTGGCCGGACTGGCGGCGCGGCCTGGCCGAGCTGCGGCGGGTGGCTCCCCGGCAGGTCGTCGTGGCCACCGACACCGACCAGCTCGCGCGGTTCTGGCTGACCCGCGACTACGTGCCCGAACTCGCCCGCTATGAGCGACGGCAGATCAACGCGGCCCAGGTCGCGGCCGAGCTCGGCACCGAGGACGTCCGCACGATGTGGATCCCGGGCGACTTCAGTGACGCCGTCTACCCGGCCTTCTGGCGCCGTCCCGAGGCGTTCCTGGACGAGGAGCTGTGGCGGCACTCCTCCGCCCTGGCCAAGCTCGACCCGCAGGTCCGCCGCCGTGGCATCGACCGACTTGCCTCCGACCTCGCCGACGGGACGTGGCGGGAGCGCAACGCGGAGCTGCTGCACCAGGACGCGTTCGACGGCGGCTTCCGCCTGGTGGTGGCCGGAGCGACCGGCTGACGCCGCCCACGCGGGGAGGCCCCGCGCCCCGGCCGACAGGCCCCGCTTCCCGGCCGACAGGCCCCGCTTCCCGGCCGAGAGGCCCCGCCCCCCGCCGGGACAGCCGAAGGCGGGGCCTCACCCGTGCGTTGTCAGTCGCTTTCGGCCTTGCGGTGCCGGTAGAACTCGCGGTGGTCCGGATCGAGCGGGGTGTTGCCGAGGATCAGGTCGGCGGCCTTCTCCGCGAGCATCATCACCGGGGCGTAGATGTTGCCGTTGGTCACGTACGGCATCGCCGACGCGTCGACCACGTGCAGCCCCTCCAGCCCGTGGACCTGCATCGTCGTCGGGTCGACGACCGACATCTCGTCCGTGCCCATCCGACAGGTGCAGGACGGGTGCAGGGCGGTCTCGCCGTCCCGCCGGACCCAGTCCAGGACTTGCTCGTCGGTCTCGACCTCCGGGCCGGGGGAGATCTCGCCGTCGCTGAACGGGGCCAGCGCGGGCTGCCGGAGGATCTCGCGGGTGACCCGGATCGCCTCCACCCACTCGCGGCGGTCCTGTTCCGTCGACAGGTAGTTGAACCGCAGGGCCGGGCGCTCGCGCGGATCGCGGGACTTGATCTTCACCGAGCCCCGGGAATCCGAGTACATCGGGCCGATGTGCACCTGGTAGCCGTGCCCGCCCGCCGGGGCGGAGCCGTCGTAGCGGACCGCGATCGGCAGGAAGTGGAACATCAGGTTGGGGTAGTCCACGTCCTCGTTGCTCCGGACGAAGCCACCGCCCTCGAAGTGGTTGGTCGCCCCCGGCCCGCTGCGCAGGAAGAGCCACTGCGCGCCGATGAACGGCCGCCGCCACATCTTCAGCTGCGGCTGGACCGACACCGGCTGCCTGCACGCGTGCTGGACGTAGACCTCCAGGTGGTCCTGGAGGTTCTCGCCGACCCCTGGCAGGTGGTGCACCGGAGTGATGCCCAGCTTCGACAGCTCGTCCGCGTTGCCCACACCCGAGAGCTGGAGCAGCTGCGGCGAGTTGATCGCTCCGCCGCAGAGGATGATCCGCCCGCCGCTCACCCGCTGCGGTGTGCCGCGCCGCGGCGTGTACTCGACGCCGACCGCCCGCTTGCTGCCGTCCTTGCCGTTCGTGCCGTCCTTGCTGTCGAAGAGGACGCGGGTGACCAGCGCCCGGGTCCGCACCTCCAGGTTGGGGCGGTCGAGGACGGGGTGCAGGTAGGCGCGGGCGGCGCTGAGCCTGCGGCCCCGGTGGAGGTTGCGGTCGAAGGGCGCGAAGCCCTCCTGGCGGTAGCCGTTGACGTCGTCCGTGAGCGGGTGGCCCGCCTGCTGGACGGCGTCGAAGAAGGCGCCGAACAGGGGGTTGGTGGCAGGCCCACGCTCCATGGTCAGCGGACCGTCGTGGCCGCGGAACGTGTCGTCCTCGTCGGCCAGGCAGTTCTCCATCCTCTTGAAGTACGGCAGGCAGTGGGCGTAGTCCCAGGTCTTCATCCCCGGATCGGCACCCCAGCGCTCGTAGTCGAGCGGGTTGCCGCGTTGGAAGATCATGCCGTTGATGCTGCTGGAGCCGCCGAGGACCTTGCCGCGCGCGTGGTAGATCCGCCGCCCGTTCATGTGTGGCTCGGGCTCGGACTCGTACTGCCAGTCGTAGAAGCGGCTTCCGATGGGGAAGGTGAGCGCGGCCGGCATGTGGATGAAGACGTCCCAGGGATAGTCGGGACGCCCTGCCTCCAGGACGAGCACGCGGTTGGCCGGGTCCGCGCTCAGCCGGGCGGCGAGCGCGCACCCGGCCGAGCCTCCGCCGACGATGATGAAGTCGTACTGATGCATGGTCATGGGTTTCCTGCCGTAACTGTCGGCAACCGTGACGTCGACGGCGAGTTTCTCCAAGTGAAACTCGATCCGTAGTGCGCAACAGTCTCGGGTGGGTCCGATGCCCCGTCAAGAACTCCCGCGCAAGGTCGAGTTGTACGCGGGGTGGCACCGACTGTTGTGGGTGACGCAACTCCGTGCGTAATCTGAAACAGCTTCGATGCCCTCCGCACGTCACGTCCGGGAGGAAGTCGCCCGATGTCACCTCACCTTCCCGAGCATCCTGACTGGTTGTGGCGCAGTCCCGAGCCGAAGGCGTCGTACGACGTCGTCGTGGTCGGCGCGGGCGGCCACGGTCTGGCCACCGCCTACTACCTGGCCCGCAACCACGGCATCACCAATGTCGCGGTGCTGGAACGCGGTTGGCTGGCGGGCGGCAACATGGCGCGGAACACCACGATCATCCGTTCCAACTACCTGTGCGAGGAGAGCGCGGCGATCTACGAGCACGCGCTGCGGCTCTGGGAGGGCCTGCCGGAGGAGCTGGAGTACGACTTCCTCTTCAGCCAGCGCGGCGTGCTCAACCTCGCGCACACCCTCCAGGACGTCCGCGAGGGCACGCGGCGGGTCAACGCCAACCGCCTGGGCGGCGTCGACGCGGAGTGGCTCGACCCGGACCAGGTCCGGGAGTTCTGTCCGATCGTCAACACCTCGCCGGATGTGCGCTATCCGGTGCTGGGCGCGACGCTGCAGCCCCGGGCCGGGATCGCCAAGCACGACCACGTCGCCTGGGCGCTGGCCCGCAAGGCCGACGCGTACGGCGTTGACCTGATCCAGAACTGCGAGGTCACCGGCTTCGTCCGGGAGGGCGGATCCGGTGGTTCCGACGGCTTCGGTGGTTCCGGCGGCGGTGGCCGCGTCGTCGGTGTCGAGACCACGCGCGGCCGGATCGCGGCCGGACGCGTCGCGCTCGCCGCCGCCGGGCACACCAGCACGCTCACCGACCTGCTCGGGCTGCGGCTGCCGCTGCAGAGCCATCCGCTCCAGGCCCTGGTCTCGGAGCTGCTGGAGCCCGTCCACCCGACCGTCGTCATGTCGAACCACGTGCACGTCTACGTCAGCCAGGCGCACAAGGGCGAACTGGTCATGGGCGCGGGCATCGACCCCTACAACGGCTACGGCCAGCGCGGCTCGTTCCACCAGATCGAGCACCAGATGGCCGCCGCGCTGGAGCTCTTCCCGGTCTTCGCCCGCGCGCACGTGCTGCGCACCTGGGGCGGGATCGTCGACGTCACGCCGGACGCGTCGCCGATCATCGGCCTGACGCCGGTCGAGAACCTCTACCTCAACTGCGGCTGGGGAACGGGCGGTTTCAAGGCCACGCCCGCCTCCGGCTGGGTCTACGCCGACACGATCGCCCACGGCCGCCCGCACCCGCTGGCGGAACCGTTCGCGCTGGAGCGGTTCACCACGGGCGCGCTCATCGACGAGCACGGCGCAGCCGCCGTCGCCCACTGACCAGCCCTGCCTACGGACCGGCCCTGTGACCCGTCCCGTGATCTGTCCTGTGACCTGTCTTGCTCCCGGATCGGAGGACGCATGCTGCTCATCGCCTGCCCATGGTGCGGGGAACGCGACGAGACCGAATTCCACTACGGCGGGCAGGCGCACGTCGCGTACCCCGCCGACCCCGAGGCGCTCACCGACGCGGAGTGGGCCGCCTACGTCTTCGTCCGCGACAACCCCAAGGGGCCGTTCGCCGAGCGGTGGTGCCACGCGGCGGGGTGCCGGCGGTGGTTCAACGTGATCCGACACACCGTCACCCACGACATCCTGGCCGTCTACCGGCCGGGGGAGCCGGGGCCGGTGCTGTCCGAGTCGCAGGGAGGGGCATGATGAGGGGCAGCATGAGGGGCAGGATGACCCATCGGCTTCCCGCAGGCGGGCGCATCGACCGCTCCGCGCCGCTCCGATTTACCTTTGACGGGGTCGAGTACCAGGGATTTCGCGGCGACACCCTGGCTTCCGCGCTGTTGGCGAACGGAGTCCTGACGGTCGGGCGCAGCCTCTACCGCGACCGGCCGCGAGGGATCGTCTCGGCGGGCGTCGACGAGCCGCACGCGCTGGTGCAGGTGGAGGGGTCTTGCTCCGAGCCGATGCTGCTGGCCACCACGATGGAGCTCTACGACGGCCTGACCGCCCGCAGCCTGAAGGGCCGTGGGCGGCTCGACGAGGCCCCGGACGAGGCCGCCGACGAGCCCGTCCACGACAAGATGTACCGGCACGCCGACGTGGTCGTCGTGGGTGCGGGCCCGGCCGGGCTGGCGGCGGGGTTGGCGGCGGGCCGCTCCGGTGCCCGCGTCGTCCTGGTCGACGACCAGCCGGAACTCGGCGGCGCGTTGCTCGCCGGACACGCAGGGTTCGGGCGTGAGCAGATCGACGGCCGCCCGGCCCTGGAGTGGGTCGCCCGCGTCCGTGCGGAACTCGCCGCGCAGCCGGAGACCCTGGTGCTCACCCGGTCGACGGCCATCGGCTACCACGACCACAACTACCTGCTGGTGGCCGAGCGTCGCACCGACCATCTCGGCCCGCTGCCCGTGCCGGGGGTGTCGCGGCAGCGGCTGTGGCACGTCCGGGCGCGGGAGGTGGTGCTGGCCACCGGCGCGCACCAGCGTCCGATGGTCTTCGCGGGCAACGACCGGCCGGGCGTGATGTCGGCGGCTGCGGTGCGCACCTACGTCGACCGCTACGCGGTGCTGCCGGGGCACCGCGCGGTCCTCTTCACCACCGACGACCAGGCGTACGCGACGGCGCTGGACCTGGTCGCGGCGGGCGCGGAGGTCGCCGCGCTCGTCGACACCCGACCCGAGCCCCCTGCGGCGCTGGTCGACGCGTGCCGCGACGCCGGGATCGAGGTCGTCCCCGGATCGGCCGTCGTCGCGACGGCGGCCGGGGACGAGGACGGGACCGAGGGCGAGACCAAGGGCGAGGGCCGGATCACGGGCGTGCGGATCAGCGCGCTCACGGACGACGACCAGCTGGTCGGAGCGGTCCGCGAGGTGGCGTGCGACCTGCTGGCCGTCTCCGGCGGCTGGAGCCCGGCGGTGCACCTGTGGAGCCAGTCCCGGGGCACCGTCCGCTACGACGACGACCTCGCCGCCTTCGTCCCGGACCGGGCCGCTCAGGCGGTCCAGGCCGTCGGCGCCGGGCGCGGCACCTACGATCTGGCGAGCTGCCTGCGCGAGGGCTTCGCCGCAGGGGCGGAGGCGGCGTCGCGCGCCGGGTTCGGCGGCGAGGCGCCCGACGAGCCCGAGGCGCTCGACGAGCCTGAGGTGCCGTCGGTCGTCGGCGACCAGCCGCCGACGCGACCGCGACCCGTCTGGCTGGTGCCCGCCGAGCAGGGGTCCTCTGCCGTTTCAGGTGATCTGGGGGAGTGGCACGACCACTTCGTTGACTCCCAGCGGGACGCCACGGTCGCCGACGTCCAACGCGCGGTTCGGGCGGGCATGCGCTCGGTGGAGCACATCAAGCGCTACACGACCATCGGCACCGCCCACGACCAAGGAAAATCCTGCGGCGTGGCCGCGATCGGCGTCATCGCTCGCCTACTGGGCGCGGGTTCACCGGGTGAGGTCGGCACCACGACCTTCCGCGGCCCGTACGTCCCGGTCTCCTTCGCGCTGCTGGCTGGGCGCGAGCGAGGCCCGCTCTTCGATCCGGTCCGCACGACGCCGATCCACCCCTGGCACGTCCGGCACGGCGCGGTCTTCGAGAACGTCGGCCAGTGGAAGCGGCCTCGCTACTACCCCAGGGTAGGGGAAAGTATGGACGCCGCCGTGCTGCGCGAGTGCCGCGCCGCACGCGAGGGCGTCGCGGTGATGGACGCGTCCACGCTCGGCAAGATCGACGTGGTCGGCCCGGACGCGGGCCTGCTGCTGGACCGGCTCTACACCAACGGCTTCGCCAAACTGCCCGTGGGCTCCGCCCGTTACGGCGTGATGTGCCGCCCGGACGGCATGGTCTTCGACGACGGCGTGACGCTCCGGCTCGCCGCCGACCACTACTACCTGACCACCACGACCGGCAACGCCGCGCCGGTGCTCGACTGGCTGGAGGAGTGGCTCCAGACGGAGTGGCCCGACCTGCGCGTCCGCTGCACCTCGGTGACCGAGCAGTGGGCGACGGTGGCGGTGGTCGGCCCCCGCTCCCGCGAGGTGATCGCCGCCCTCGCCCCGGAGCTGGACGTGTCGAACGACGCCTTCCCCTTCATGACGGTGCGTCACACCAGCCTGGCCAACGGTGTCGAGGCGCGGATCTGCCGGATCTCCTTCTCCGGCGAGCTGGCCTACGAGATCAACGTCGCGAGCTGGTACGGGCTCGCCGTCTGGGAGGCGGTCCTCGCCTACGGCGCGCACCTCGGCATCACCCCCTACGGCACCGAGGCCATGCACGTGCTGCGCGCCGAGAAGGGCTACCCGATCGTCGGCCAGGACACCGACGGCACGGTCACCCCGAAGGACCTCGGCATGGAGTGGATCGTGGCGCGGCACAAGCACTTCGTCGGCAAGCGCTCCTTCCGCCGCGGCGACACGGCGCGCGGCGACCGTCGGCAGCTGGTCGGTCTGCTGCCGGTGGACGAGACGGAGCTGCTGCCGGAGGGGTCGCAACTGGTCGAGATCGACGCCGATCTGACGGTCACTCCGGTCGAGTCGCTCGGCCACGTCACGTCCAGCTACCGCAGCGCCGCGCTGGGCCGGACGTTCGCGCTGGCGCTCGTGCGCGGCGGCCGGGAGCGGATCGGGGAGACGGTCCTGGCCCCGCTTTCCGACGGCCGCACGGTGCCGGCGACGATCACCGATCCCGTCCTCTACGACCCCAAGGGAGCCCGTCGTGACGGCTGACCCCGACCTGCGCCGCAGCCCGCTCGCCCACCTCGGCGAGATCGTCGCGGGAGAGGGAGGCCGACAGGTGACGCTGCGTGAGGTGCCCTTCCTTACGCAGATCAACCTCCGGCTCGACCCGGACGGGCAGGCGGCGGCGCGGGTGGGCCGTGTGCTCGGCACGCCGCTTCCCACCGTGCCCGGCGCGGTCGCTACGGCGGGAGTGGTGCGGGTGCTGTGGCTGGGCCCGGACGAGTGGCTCGTCGTCGCCCCGGACGGCCAGGCGTACCCGGCCCAGCGGGCGCTCCACGACGCCCTCGGCGACGAGCCGGGCTCGGTCGTGGACGTCTCCGCCAACCGCACCGCGCTCGACCTCTCCGGCCCCGCCGCCCGGGAGGTGCTGGAGAAGGGCTGTTCGATCGACCTCCACCCGCGCGCGTTCGCGCCCGGGCGCTGCGCGCAGACGACGGTCTCCAAGGTCAACGTCGTCCTGTGGCGCTTGGACGCCGGCGTCGAGGCCGGTGACGAAGCCGGATCGGACGCCTGCTACCGCCTGCTCGTCCGTCCCTCGTTCGCGCAGTACCTCGCCGACTGGCTCACCGACGCGATGGAGGAGTACCGGCACCCGGCTCTGGATTCCGTCCTGCGCCTCTCCCACGGCTGACCGCCGCTGACCCACGGGCGGAGCACGCTGTGCCCCGCCCGTGGCATGCCCGGCAGGTCGCTGACCTGGGACTTTGTGCTGCATGGCGGATTTCCCGCCACTCCGGGCCCCGGTACTGCTACCATGAAGGCGCAGGGTTCGCCCTGAACGCTCCCGCGAGTCTCTCCCGGTTGAGCGCACGGCAGACAAATCTCCTGCCGCTGAAGGTCCCGTCAGAGATCACGTGACAGTCGTACGTCGGCCCGATGCCGCGTGCTTGTCCCGCCTGTTCTCGACGGCCTCTGTCCGTCGCGTGTCGATGCCCGCGACGCAGTTCTCCACGCCTTTTCGCACGTCACCTCCAGAACGGGGTTTTGTATGACCACCGCAATCGCACCCACTATGAGCACCACAACCACATCCACAGCCGCACCGTCGTCCACACCGTCCGACGAGGCGCTGGAGGGACTCCTCCGCGCCGAACTCCACCAACTCGCCACCACCCTGGGCATTCCGGGCGCCACCCGGCTGCGCAAGGCCGAGCTGGTCGAGGCGATCGCCGCCAAGCGCGTCGTCGCGCAGGCAGCCCCGGTCGCCGTCCCTGGTCCCGCCCCCGTCCCCGTCCCCGTCCCCGACACTGACCCTGACGGGACGTCGATCTCCGGCGTGCTGGAGATCCGGGACGGCCACGCCTTCCTTCGCACCTCCGGCTACCTGCCCGGCCCCGACGACCTGTACGTGTCGATGGGTCAGGTCCGCAACCTTGGCCTGCGCACCGGTGATCTGATCACCGGAACCGCGCGCTCCGAGCCGGGCAACTCCGGCAACGGCAGGAAGACCGGCCGCTCCGGCCGCTCCAACCCTTCCGACCGGTCTGAGCGCACAGACCGCTCCGACCGCCGTACGGCGCTGGGACGCGTCGACCTCGTCAACGGCCGGGCGCCCGAACTGATGCGCAACCGGCCCGAGTTCACCAAGCTGACCCCGCTCTACCCGCAGGAGCAGCTGCACCTGGAGACCGACCCCGGCGTCCTCGCCACCCGCGTCATCGATCTGGTCGCCCCGATCGGCAAGGGGCAGCGCGGCCTGATCGTCGCCCCGCCGAAGACCGGCAAGACGATGATCCTGCAGTCGATCGCCGCCGCCGTCGCCAAGAACCACCCCGAGGCGCACCTGATGGTCGTCCTGGTCGACGAGCGTCCGGAGGAGGTCACCGACATGCAGCGTTCGGTGCAGGGCGAGGTGCTCGCCTCGACCTTCGACCGGCCCGCACGCGAGCACATCGCCCTCGCGGAACTCGCCATCGAGCGTGCCAAGCGCCTGGTCGAGCTCGGGCACGACGTGGTCGTGATGCTGGACTCGATCACCCGCCTCGCCCGGGCCTACAACACGGCGGCCCCGACCTCGGGCCGGATCCTCACCGGCGGCCTGGACGCCGGCGCGCTCCACCTGCCGAAGCGGTTCTTCGGCGCGAGCCGCAACATCGAGGACGGCGGCTCGCTGACCATCATCGCCACGGCCCTGGTCGACACCGGCTCCCGGATGGACGACCTGATCTTCGAGGAGCTCAAGAGCACGGGCAACATGGAACTCCGGCTCGACCGCCGCCTCGCCGACCGCCGGGTCTTCCCCGCCGTCGACCCCCAGGCCTCCGGCACCCGCCGCGAGGAACTCCTCCTCGGTCCCGCCCGCACCACCGCGACCTGGACCCTCCGCCGCGTCCTCAACGCCCTCGACACCCAGGCCGCGACGGAGCTCCTGATCGACCGGCTGAAGCAGTCCCCGAACAACGCGGACTTCCTCCGCAAGGTGGCGGTCAGCCGTCCGGCGGACGCCGCCTGACGGCGTGTGGTTCCCTGGACTCGTCACAGCAGCACGCCTGAGGGGAGCAGACGTGAACCCGCTGCCGGACCGGTCCGCACCGCGCGTCAGCGCCCGCGCCGTGCTGACGGACCAGCTCGACCGCCTTCTCCTGGTGCGCCACCAGAACGCCGACCGGGACTTCCACGTGCTCCCCGGCGGACGGCTCGAACCCGGCGAGACCGCGGCAGAGGCCGCACGCCGCGAGATGCTCGAAGAGACCGGGCTCCGCGTCGTGATCGGAGACCTGCTCTGGGTCCGGGAGTTCCTCCCCGAGAGGCACCCCGGAGACCCGCACCACACGACCGTCAGGCAGCAACTCCAGCTCATCTTCCGCGCGGCCCTCGGACCCGGCGCGGAGCAGTCCGCGCCCCTACAGCCCGACCCCACGCAGACGGACCTCGTCTGGCAGCCGCTCACCGCACTCGACGCCGTGACCCTCGTGCCGGTCGGCCTGGCTGGACCGCTGGCGGAGCTGGGCAGGGGACACTCGCCCGTCTACCTGGGAGACCTGGCCTGACCCGCGCTTAGCCTCGCCGACCCGCGCAGCGACGCGGTGTCAGCACGGCGGCTATCCTCACGCGGGTGGTCACCCTCGCAAGACATGCACACGATGACGAGACCGGCTTCCGACCCGAGGTGAGGGCGTGAGTCTGCTCGGCGCATTCATACCGATCTGGATCCTCACAGCGGTCGGCTACGCGGCCCGACGGCGGGGGTTGCTCAGCGAGACCGCGGGGTCGGCGTTGGGGCGCTTCGTGTTCCACATGGCGATGCCCGCCGCGCTGTTCATGACCTTGTCGGCGACGCCGATGGCCGGCTACGACTACCGCGCGCTGCTCGCGTTCGGAGCGAGCACCGCCGTCGTGATCGGCGTCGGCTGGCTCGGTGTCAGTCGGCTCTACGGGCGGAAGGCGGGGGAGCGGCCGGTCTGGGGCATGGCGGCCGGGTACGTGAACTCGGCGAACCTCGGTATCCCGATCGCCCAGCAGGTGCTGCACTCGGTGTCCTTCCTGGCCGAGGTGGTCCTGCTGCAGACGCTCGTCGTCACGCCGGTCATCCTGATCGCCCTGGACCGTCACGGCGACAGCGCCGGTCGGGTCCGGCTGCGCCGGATCGCGAGCCTGCCGTTCCGGAATCCGGTGATCCTCGGCTCGGCGCTCGGTGTGGTCTGGTCGGCCGCGCATCTGCCGGTGCCGCACGCGGTGTCCAGTTCGCTCGAGCTGCTCGCGGGGGCGGCCGTGCCCGTGGCCCTGATCGCGCTCGGCGCGTCGCTCCACAGCGAGTCCGGACTGAAGGTCCCGCCTGCGGAGACCGCCGTGATCACGGTGCTCAAGCTGGTGGCACAGCCGCTGGTGGCCCTCGTGTTCGGCGTCGCGCTGCACCTCACCGGCGCGGAGTTGCTGGCGGTCGTCGTCTGCGCGGGCCTGCCGACCGCGCAGAACACCTTCATCTTCGCCCAGGAGTACGGGGTCGGCGAGGCGCTCGCCAGCCGCGTGGTCATCGTGACGACCCTCTTCTCACTCGGCACCCTCGCCGCGGCGGCGGCCCTGCTGCAGCGTTAGCCGCCGCGTCGCCAGTCGCCGCCCACGAGGGGTCGCTCGGCGGCCTGGCACTGCCGCCCGCCGCCCGCATCGCGGCGCGGCGACCACAACGTGACGTGCCGTCAGGAGGCGGCTACGGCTGTCGCTTCGTCCTCCGACGCTGGTGATTCTGACGGAGCGTCAGCAATCTTGCCCTCGGCCGACGGAGCCGGATGGCGCTGGTCCAGCCAGTCCCCGATGGTGGCGTAGGCGAGCTCGCGCGCGTCCGACTCCGAGAGCAGCACGTCGTGGCGCGCGCCCGGGATCGGGACGACGGTCGTCTCGTTGCCCAGGCAGCCCGCCCAGCGGGCGATCTGGGCCACGTCGAGCACCGTGTCGGCGCGGTCGGCCCGCTCGGACCAGGCGCGCGCGAAGTGCGTGCGGTCCGAGCGCAGCACCAGCGAGGGCACGCCGATGTCGAGCCCGTGGTGCAACTGGGCGTGACCCCGCCGGATGGCGTTGAGCCAGCCCACGGTGACCGGGAAGCCGGTCAGCGGCTTGAGGTCGAGGTCGAACTCCCACTCGCCGTGCGCGGAGACGTGGAGCGAGTCGCCGTAGGTGGTGCTCGGCGGCAGCTTCAACGGGGTCTTGGGCGTGACCTTGGCCAGGACGCGCATCAGCTGCGTCAGCGGACCGCGCTGGGCCGACGAGCCCTGGAGGTCGAACCACGGGCTGTTCAGCACCAGCCCCGCCACCGGCGCGACGCGTCCGGCGGCGCGGCGGCGGTCCAGCCACAGCGGCAGCACCAGGCCGCCGGTGGAGTGCGCGGCCAGGACTATGGGCAGGCCGGGGTGGGCGGCGCTGACGATCGCCAGTGACCGCTCCAGCTCCTCGTCGTAGAAGGCCAGGTCGGAGACATAGTGCCCGGTCTGTCCTGGGCGGCGCGCACGGCCGCA
Source organism: Streptacidiphilus fuscans (assembly GCF_015690355.1). Taxonomy (GTDB): domain Bacteria; phylum Actinomycetota; class Actinomycetes; order Streptomycetales; family Streptomycetaceae; genus Streptacidiphilus; species Streptacidiphilus fuscans. Next base: position 290,777 of record NZ_JADPRT010000001.1, read on the forward strand.
CCTGCGCAGGTCGAGCGCGTAGAAGGCGAGTCCGCGCGCGGCGGCGAAGTCGGCCAGCTCGGTCTGGAAGAAGTAGTCCGAGAACCCGTGCACGTACAGCACCGCGCCGTGCACGGCCTCGTCCGGCCGCGTCTCGCGACGGACCAGCACCGCGGCGACGGAGCCCTCGCCGTCCGGGTCGACGCCCAGGTCGAGGGTGTGCTGGACGTACCCGTCGCCGAGGATGTCCGGCTGCCAGTCGGGCTGGACGCCGGCGTCGGCGGCAGCAGTGGCGGTGGCGACAGGCTGGGGTTCGGGCATGGAACTACCTCCGGGGTGTGGGTCGAGGTTCACCTTGACCGACCGCCGGCCTTCAGGACAAGTGCCAGTACCGACGAGTAGCGAGCGGGGAAGAGACGGGCCAGCACGTCGGGGACGCGCGCGCTGAGCGCGATCAGCAGCCGGGGCCGACGCCGCTCGACGGCGCTGACGATCTCCTCGGCGGCCTTCTCGGGCGGGTAGGTGAGCAGCTTGTTGAATCCTGCCCGCCCGGCGGCCGCCTCGGAGGCGGGGATGCTCGCGGCGGACCGGGCCGACGAGGCGATCCCGGTGCGGATCCCGCCGGGGTGCACGACCGTGACGCCGACGCTGCCCGCGAGCTCGGCCCGGAGCGCCTCGGTGAACCCGCGCACCGCGAACTTGCTGGTGGCGTACGCGACCTGACCCGGCGGCGCGATCAGCCCGAACAGGCTGGACAGGTTGACCAGGTGCGACCCGGCGTTGGCCCGCAGCACCGGCAGCAGTGCGCGGGTGAGCGTCACCACGGCCCGGTAGTTGACGGCCATCAGCCAGTCGAACTCCTCCTCGCTGACCTGCTCGAAGGTCCCGCCGAGGGCCACCCCGGCGTTGTTGATCAGCAGGGTGGCGTCGGGGTGCTCGTCCGCGAGCCGTGCGCCCAGCGCGTGCGTCGCGTCGTCGTCGGACAGGTCGACGACGTAGGTCGCCACCGGCCGACCCGACACCGCGCGCACCGCCTTGGCGACCAGTTCCAGGCGCTCCGCGTCGCGGTCCACCAGCGCCAGCGCGCTGCCCCGCCGCGCGAGGGCGTGCGCGAGCTGCTCGCCGATGCCGCCCGCGGCGCCGGTCACGACGGCGGTGCCGAGGGTGAAGTCGTAGCGGTCCATCAGGCGGTGACCTCCTGGGTGGCCGACGTGCTGGAGTCGGGAGACGACTTCCCCGGGCTCAAGCTGAAGCGCAGCTCCGGGTCGGTCACCGGGAGGTGGCGCAGCAGCTTCACGTCGTCCGTGTAGCTCATGGAGGTCAGCCACGGCGCGCGCTCGCCCTGCCGGGGGAGCTGCCCGATGGCCCGCTGGATGTAGCCCGCGCCGAAGTCGAGCAGCGGCCGGGTCGGCAGGTCCGCGTCGGCCGGGACGGGCACGGCGGTGTCGAAGCCCAGGCTGTCCATGTGCGCGAGCAGTCGGCAGAAGTGCTCGCAGAGCAGACCGACCTTGAGCGTCCACGAGGAGTTGGTGTACCCGATCGCGTACGCGAAGTTCGGCACGCCGGAGAGCATCATCCCCTTGTACGCCAGGGTGTCCGCGATGTTCACGGGGTTCTCGTCGACGGTCAGTCCGATGCCGCCCATGGCCTGCACGTTGAGCCCGGTCGCGGTGACCACGATGTCGGCGTCCAGCTCCTTGCCGGACTCCAGCCGCAGGCCGGTCTCGGTGAACGTCGCGATCCGGTCGGTCACCACCGAGGCGTCCCCGCGACGGATCGCGTGGAACAGGTCGCCGTCGGGGACGGCGCAGAGCCGCTGGTCCCAGGGCCCGTACGGCGGGTTGAAGTGCTCGTCGATGGGATACCCCTCCGGGAGCAGCCGCGCGTTGATCCGCCGGATCAGGCCCCGCGCCGCCTGCGGGTACTTCTGGCAGAACTTCCAGACCAGTTGCTGCTGGAGGATGTACCTGCGCCGCGTCAGCGCGTAGCCGCGCTCGTCGCCCAGCAGTGCGCGCAGGCCGTTGGCCAGCTTGTCCTGCGCGGGCACCGGCATGATGTAGGTCGGCGTGCGCTGGAGCATGGTGACGTGGGCGGCGTTCTGCTTGGCCAGCGCCGGGACCAGGGTGACGGCCGTCGCGCCGCTGCCGATCACCACGATCCGCTTGCCGCTGACGTCGAGGTCCTCCGGCCACTGCTGGGGGTGGACGATGGTCCCGCCGAACCGCTCGCGTCCCTCGAACTGCGGGGTGTAGCCCTCGTCGTAGTTGTAGTAGCCGGCGGCGGCGAAGATCCAGTTGCAGGTGACCGTGGTGCGTTCGCCGGTGTCGGTGCGCTCGGCGGTGACGGTCCAGCGGGCGTCGGCGGTGCTCCACTCCGCGCCGACGACCTTGGTACGGTAGCGGATCTTCCGGTCGATGCCGTTCTCGGCGGCGGTCTCGCGCAGGTAGGCCAGGATCTTGTGGGCGTCGGCGATCGAGTCCTTGTCGCGCCACGGCTTGAACTCGTAGCCGAAGGTGTGCAGGTCGGAGTCGGACCGGATGCCGGGGTAGCGGAACAGGTCCCAGGTGCCGCCGGAGGCCTCGCGCGCCTCCAGGATCGTGTAGCTGCGCCCGGGGTGCTCGCGCTGGAGGTAGTAGCCGGCCCCGATGCCGGAGATGCCCGCGCCGATGATGACGACGTCGACGTGGGACGGCGCGTCGTCGGCGTCCGCGGTGTGGTTGGCGGTGTTCCTGGCGCGAGTGGCGGCCATGGGCAGAGCTCCCGTCGGGCGGTGGGGCCGGGGTGGGACCGGGGGTGGGACCAGCGGTTGCCGATCATCGTCGTACGTGCGCGCTTCGATGGCCATGGGCAGAGTGCACCTGGATTCGCGAACCGTGCAGCAGAGTGCACCAGCCCGCTGCCGTAGCCTGGGCGCATGGGAGCAGCAGCGCTGTGGGAGCCGCCGTCGCCGAAGGTGCGGGAGCTGATCCGCCGGGGGGCGGAGCTCGCCGTGCGTCCACCGGCCGAGTGGCTGGAGGAGCTCGACCAGGCGACGCTGTCCGCGCCGCACAACCGCGAGTTCACCGAGGACCCGGTGCTGCGGGCCGCCGCCCGTCGGTCCAACCGGTCGAACCTGCTCTTCTGGGCCGCCGCCAACGTACAGGCTCCGGGTGAGCGGGTCACGGCAAACGTCGGCGCGGCCCAGGTGGGCATCGCCCGGGAGCTGGTCCGGCGTGGGCTGAACGAGACCGGGCTGGACGCCTACCGGGCCGGTCAGGCGGTCGCGCTGCGGCGGTGGACGGAGATCTGCTTCGCCCTCACCACCGACCACGACGAGCTGCGCGAGCTGCTCGACGTCTCCTCGCGGTCGATCGCGGCCTTCGTCGACGACACCATCGCCGGGATCGCCGCGCAGATCGCGCGCGAGCGCAAGGAGCTGACGTCCGGCAGCCACGCGGAGCGGCTGGAGACCGTCAGCCTGCTCCTCGACGGTGCGCCGATCCCGGTCGCCCGCGCCGAGCAACGGCTCGGCTACCGGCTCGCGGGGCAGCACACGGCCGCGGTCGTCTGGAGCGAGGCGCCGGACGCGGACCTCGGCGATCTCGACCGGGCGGCGGAACTGGTCGCCGTGGTGAGCGGGGGCTCCGCCGGCCCCGGCGAGCCGCGCCCGCTGACGGTGCTGGCGGGCGCGGCGACGCGCTGGGTCTGGGTGCACGGACGTCCCGACCGGGAGCAGTTGCGCGCCCGTGCGGCCGACCTGCCCGGCGTGCGGATCGCGGTCGGGTCGTCCGGCGAAGGCGTCGACGGGTTCCGCCGCAGCCACCTCGACGCGCTGACCGTGCAGCGCATGCTCGACCGGCTCTCCTCGCCCCACCAGGTCGCGAGCCACGACGAGGTCGAACTGGTCGCGCTGCTCACCGCCGATCCCAAGAGCGCCGGGCAGTTCGTCCGGCGGGTCCTCGGCGATCTGGAGACCGCCGAGCCCGAGATCACCGAGGCGGTCCGCGCGTTCGTCGCCGCCCAGTGCAACGCGTCGCACGCCGCCGCCCGGCTCTACGTCCACCGCAACACGCTGCTGCGCCGCCTCGCCCGCGCGGACCAGCTGCTGCCGCGCCCGCTCGCGCACAACGTCGTCGACGTGGCCGCCGCGCTGGAGGTCCTGCGCTGGCGCAGGGGCGCCTGAGCGCGCCGGGGGCGCGGCGGAACCGGGCCGGGAACGCGCCGGGGGCGCGCGGGAATAGCGTCTCGGCCGGTCGAGGTTGGAGATCCGGCGAGGGAAAAACAGCTCCGGGATCCGGGCATCGTCGGGCGATTCTCCGTTGTTCAAATTTGAAGCACGGTGTACTGTCGTCGAGTCGCTTGGTTCAAATTGGAACGAAGCCCGGAACGAGCGGAGCCCATCATGAGCGCCACCAGCACGAGTGCGAGCCCTGAGGCGTCGGTCCGTACCCGCGTCCGCGTACCGCTGCGGTTCGGCGACGGTTACAGCGTCGACTCCGAGCTGGTCACCTTCCACGGCCTGGCCGACGGCCAGGAGCACCTCGCCGTGGTCCTCGGCAACCCGGACGCCACGGACACCCCGCTGGTCCGGCTCCACTCCGAGTGCCTGACCGGCGACGTCTTCGGCTCCGCCCGCTGCGACTGCGGCCCGCAGCTCCGCGAGGCGGTCGAGCGCATCGCGTCGCGCGGCGGCTACCTGCTCTACCTCCGCCAGGAGGGCCGCGGCATCGGCCTCTACAACAAGCTCGACGCCTACGCGCTTCAGGACCAGGGCCGCGACACCTACGCGGCCAACGTGGAGCTCGGCCTCCCCGAGGACGGCCGCGACTACACGGCGGCTGCCCAGATGCTGACCGCGCTGGGCGTGGACGGCATCGACCTGCTCTCCAACAACCCGGACAAGGCGGAGCAGCTCCGCGACCTCGGCGTCTCCGTCCGCGACCGGGTCCCGACCGGCGTTCACGCCACCCCGCACAACCTGCGCTACCTGCGCGCGAAGTCGACGGGGACCGACCACTCCTCGGCGCACGACCTGCTTGCGGGCCGCATCGCCTGACGGACGGCCTGGTCAGGCCGGGCGCGGCCCGCGGGGGATCCGCGTCAGTGCTGCCAGACGCCGGGACCGTCGCCGAGCCACTCGACCACGTCGTGCTGGTCGAAGGCGGCAGGGTCCATACCGCAGCGCACCATGATCGCCTTGACGTCGTCGAGCGAGTAGGCGCGGCCGACCTCCATGCCGAGCAGCTCGACGCGCCGGTAGGGAACGCCTGCCGCGTCGACGTTCACGCGGTGGACGACCATCCGGGCGTCGCTGTGCCCGGCCCGGAAGACGAAGGGACTGCCCATGCGTCCAGCGTGGGGGAGTCGGACGGTGATCACCACCGCTCGGGCGATCCCCGCAGCTCGGGCGGCGGGCTGCTAGGCGGAGGCCTGGCCGAGCTGGTCCGCCTCCGCGCCCAGCCCGCAGTCCGGCCCCGCCTGTCCTGTGAGCGCGGCGATCAGCTTCTCGACGGTCTGCTGGTTGCAGCGGCCGAGTTCGATCAGCGGGAGACCCGCGACCGGGTGATCCGCCCGCAAGGACGGGAGGGTGATGGCGTGCCGTTCGAGGGCGGACCTGAGCCGGGTCACCAGTTCGTCGGTGACCCGCGCGGTGCTGACCTCGAACTCCTTGGCGGTGGACACGCTAACCCCCTGGTCTGCCGGGCGCGGCCGAAATTCTGACGGTCTTCATCATCACCCGGATCGGGTCTGCTGACGCGCCATCTAAGAGGATTGGCAAGTGCCGTTTTCGAGGGTGACCGTCGAGCGGGGGTTACCGACAGTGCGCGGGGCTCGCTGATGGTGCGCTGCTTGCCAGGCGAAGCGGAGGATCGCCGGTTAGCGTGATCACTGAGACTCGCTGTCCGCGTTACCGCTTCATCCGCAGTTCGAGGACGCGACCATCCCAGGGGTACCGACCAGACGGGCCCCTCGTCCCGAACGGGAGAAAACCATGGCATCCGGCACTGTGAAGTGGTTCAACGCGGAGAAGGGCTTCGGCTTCATCGAGCAGGACGGCGGCGGCCCGGACGTGTTCGTGCACTTCCGCGCCATCACCGGCACCGGCTTCAAGGAGCTGCAGGAGGGCGAGAAGGTGACCTTCGACGTCACCCAGGGCCCGAAGGGCCCGCAGGCGGAGAACGTCGTCCGCGGCTGACGTAGCCACCCGCGTTTGCCCCGTCGCCCTTCGTGGGCGGCGGGGCCGGGCGTTTCCTGACGTCATCGACGCGCTGGGGGAGCGCCCCGGATCACTCGGCCGGGAGCTGGTCGGTCGCCTGAGTGTGGGAGCCCGGCTGGGCGTGGCGGCGGGCGGGTTCGCGTCCGGGGGGCTGGGCGTGGCGTTCGACCGGCTCGTGGCGGCGGGTCTTTCGGGTGACGGGGTGGCCGGGTTCCACCTGGACGCGCTCGCCGTCGTGCACGACCGGTACCGGGCCGCCCTTGCGGACCGCGTAGGTGGTGGTCTCGTGGGTGATCTCCACCGTCAGCAGACTTTGACGGACCGTCATGGAAAAGGTGAGCCGCCGCAGTCCGCCGGGCAGGCGCGGGCGGAAGGTGAGAGTGCCGTTGTGGTCGCGCAGGCCGCCGAACCCGGCGACCAAGGCGATGCACGCGCCGGCGAGCGAGGCCATGTGCAGGCCCTCGTGGCTGTTGCGGCCCAGGTTGTCCAGGTCCATGAGCGCGGCTTCGGCGGTGTAGTCGTAGGCGAGGTCGAGCTGGCCGACCTCGGCGGCGATGACCGCCTGGGTGCACGCGGACAGCGACGAGTCGCGGACGGTGATCCGCTCGTAGTAGGCGAAGTTGCGGGCCTTCTGCTCGTCGGTGAACGCGTCGCCGCGCACCTGCATGGCCAGCACCAGGTCGGCCTGCTTGACGACCTGCTTGCGGTAGAGGTCGAAGTACGGATAGTGCAGCAGCAGGGGGTAGTTCTCCGGCGGAGTGCTGTCGAAGTCCCAGAACTGGTGCTCGGTGAAGCCGTCGGCCTGCGGGTGGACGCCGAGCGTCTCGTCGTAGGGGATGTACATCGCGGCGGCGGCGTCACGCCAGGCCGCCGCCTCCTCCGGATCGACGCCCAGAGCCGCGGCCTCGTGCATGTACGTGGTCGCCGTCGCGGCCGCGTGCCGCAGGTTGGACTGCGCGGTGAGGTTGGTGTAGACGTTGTTGTCCGCGATCGCGCTGTACTCGTCAGGCCCGGTGACGCCCTCGATGCGGAACCGCCCAGCGAGGTCGTGGTGGCCCAGCGAGCGCCACATCCGCGCGGTGTCGACCAACAGCTCGAGGCCGATGGTGCGTTCGAACTCGTGGTCGCCGGTGGCGCGGACGTAGCGGACCACGGCGGCGGCGATGCCCGCGCCGATGTGGAACGCGGCGGTGCCGGCGGGCCAGTAGCTGGAGCACTCCTCCCCGTGGATCGTGCGCCAGGGGAACACCGCTCCGTCAAGGCCCAGTTGGGCGGCGCGCTCGCGGGCCAGCGGGAGCGTGCTGTGCCGCCAGCGCAGGGCCTGGTTGACGGCGCCGGGAAGGGCGTAGGTGAGCACCGGCAGCACGAACGCCTCGGTGTCCCAGAAGCTGTGGCCGTCGTATCCGGTGCCGGTGAGGCCCTTGGCGGGGATGGCGCGGTCCTCGCTGCGCGCGCTGGCCTGCAGGATGTGGAACAGCGCGAAGCGGACGGCCTGTTGCAGCTCCACGTCGCCTTCGAGCCGGATGTCGCTGTGCTCCCAGAACTCGTCCAGGTACTCCCGCTGTTCGCGCACCAGGCCGTCCCAGCCGGTGAACCGGGCGGCCGTGAGGGCCGCGAGGACCTGGTCGCGGACGGCGGGCAGCGACCGCGCCGCGGACCAGCCGTAGGCGACGAACTTCACCAGCCGCAGCCGCTCGCCCGGCTGCAGCACGGTGGTGACGCTGATGCGCGCGTTGTTCTCGCTGCTCTCGGCGCTGACGTCGAAGGGCTCGGGGGCCTCGATGACGTGGTCCATCCCGGCTGCCACCCGCAGCCCGCTGCGGGCGGTGCGGTGCACCAGCGCCGCCTCGGTGCCCACCGCGATGTTGGCCTCCGCGACCAGCGGCGCCTCCAGCACCGCGGCCGCGCGGGGGTCGGGCTCCTCGGTGGGCAGCTGCTCGTTGGAGACCAGCGTGGACTGCAGCACGATCCGGGCCGGACCGTCGACGGCCTCCACCGTGTACTCGATCGCGGCGATCGCCCGCTGGGTGAGCGAGACCAGCCGGGTGGAGGAGACCTTGACGGTCCGTCCGGCGGGCGAGGTCCACTCCGCCTCGCGCCGCAGCAGCCCGTCACGGAAGTCCAACCGACGCTGGTGGCTGCGGAGTTTCCCGTATCGGACGTCGAACGGCTCGTCGTCCACCAGCATCCGGATGATCTTGCCGTTGGTGACGTTGATGACGCTCTGCCCGGACTCGGGGTACCCGTAGCCGCTCTCCGCGTACGGCAGCGGGTGCAGCTCGTACACGCCGTTCAGATACGTGCCGGGCATGCCGTGCGGCTCGCCCTCGTCCAGGTTGCCGCGTAGGCCGATATGGCCGTTGGACAACGCGAACACGGACTCCGCCGCGGCCTGGCCGTTCAGGTCGAGGGTGTGCTCGACGACGGCCCACGGGTCGACGGAGAAGGCCTCGGTCGTCACTGGGCGTCTCCTCCAGACTCTCCCTGCTGTCCGGGGAGTTCGAGCAGTTCGGACAGGTCCTTCACGACGATGTCGGCGCCGTGCGCCCGCAGCTCGTCCGCCTGGCCGACCCGGTCCACCCCGACCACGGTGCCGAAGCCCCCGGCGCGCCCGGAGGCGACACCGGCCAGCGCGTCCTCGAAGACCGCCGCGTGCTCCGCCGGGACGCCCAGCATCCGGGCGGCGGCCAGATAGGTGTCCGGCGCGGGCTTCCCGGCCAGGTGCTGCTCGGCGGTGACGACGCCGTCCACGACGACCTCGAACAGGTCGGCGATCCCGGCCGCGTGCAGCACGTCCCGCGCGTTGGCGCTGGAGGAGACCACCGCCCGCGGCAGCCCGAGCCGGCGCAGGCGGTGCAGGTAGGTGACCGATCCTGGGTAGGCGTCGACGCCGCGCTCCTTGATCATGCGCAGCACGATCTCGTTCTTGGCGGTGCTCAGACCGTGGATCGTCTCGGTGCCGGGCGGGTCCTGGGGGCTGCCCTCCGGGAGCCGGATGCCACGGGACTCCAGGAAGGCGCGGGTCCCGTCCAACCGAGGGCGGCCGTCGACGTAACGGTCGTACTCCGCGACCGGGTCGAACGGCACGAACTCCGTGCCCGTGCGCGTCGCGTACGCGCGCAGGAATCCGTCGAACATGTCCTTCCAGGCCGCTGCGTGCACCTCGGCGGTCCGCGTCAGCACGCCGTCCAGATCGAACAAGAAGCCGCGGATGTGGTCCGGGAGTCCCAACATGGCCCCAGTCTCACCCGCCCGCACGCGCCTGCCCGGCCATTTCTCCCCGGCGGGCGCGTCGCCGCTAGGGTCGTGTCTCGCACGCCGGTGCAGTGTGGGAACACAGGTGGGCGCGGATCGAGAAGAAGCGTCCGAGGGGTGGCGCATACCGTCGTGGTCGACGGCACCGCACCAACTTCTGGGCGGTAGTCCCCCCTTGGCCTCGCCCGTTCCCCCTGGAAGGACACCGACCATGGTCAACCCTGCCGCAGTTCAGCCGACCCCCAGCCCCGACCTGCTCACGCCCGACAACGCGATGATGCTCTTCGTCGACCACCAGCCGCAGATGTTCTTCGGCGTCGGCAGCGGCGACAGAGGCGCCATCATCAACAACACCGTCGGGCTGGCCAAGGCCGCCAAGATATTCGACGTCCCCGTCGTGCTCTCCACTGTCGCGGCCGAGTCCTTCTCCGGGCCGATCCTGCCGCAGCTCAAGGACGTCTTCCCGGAGCAGGAGATCATCGACCGCACCTCGATGAACGCCTGGGAGGACGCCGCCCTGGTCGACGCCGTCAAGGCCACCGGGCGCAGCAAGATCATCCTCTGCGGTCTGTGGACCGAGGTCTGCCTGGTCCTGCCCGCGCTGTCGGCGCTGGACCAGGGCTACGAGGTCTACGTCGTCGCGGACGCCTCCGGCGGTCTGACGCCGCAGGCGCACGAGCACGCGCTGCAGCGCATGAGCGCGGCCGGTGCGGTGCCGGTCACCTGGGTGCAGGTGCTGCTGGAGCTCCAGCGCGACTGGGCCCGGACCGAGACCTACGTGCCGGTGACGGACCTGGTCAAGGAGCACGGCGGCGCCTACGGCATGGGCGTGGTGTACGCGCAGAGCGTCATCGGCGCGCACGCCGCCGGCTGAGCCGTCCCCGACCGGAACGTACGGATCGTTCGGATCGCTCACCGGAGACACATGTGAACACGGGTCTACTCCTGCTGCGCCTGGTCGCAGGCCTGCTGATCGCGGGCCACGGGGTCCAGAAGGTCAGCTTCCACCTCGGGGGACGAGGACTTGAGGGCGGCACCGAGGAGTTCCGCGGCGACGGCTTCCGCGGCGGGGTGCTGACCGCGCTCGCCGCGGGCGGCAGCCAGATCGGCGCGGGGCTGTTCCTCGCCCTCGGCCTGCTCACCCCGCTGGCCGCCGCCGGGGCGATGGGCGTGATGACCGTGGCCTTCACGGTCAAGTGGCGGCACGGGCTCTGGGTGCAGAACGACGGGTACGAGTACCCGTTCGTGCTCATCGTGATCGCGGCCGTGCTCGCCGCGACGGGCCCGGGAGCCTGGTCGGTCGACGGAGCGCTCGGCATTGCCGCCTGGCCGCTGTGGTGGCTGCCGGTGGCGGTCGTCGCCGGTGTAGGCGGCGGCCTGGCCACCAGGCTCGCCCTGCACCGGGAACCACGTCACCCGGCCGACGTCACCGTGCTGACACCGCGGGGCTGACGTCCCTGGACTGACGTCCCTGGACTGACGTCGCGTCAGTCCCCTCAGAACGCCTGGGCTCCGGTGCTCCCCCGGTACCGGAGTCCAGGTCCGACCCCCGACCCCTTCGGAGCCCTGGTGGCCTCACCTGCCGCGCTCGAACTGTCACGCTGGCAGTTCGCCATCACCGCGATCTTCCACATGTCCTTCCCGGCCCTGACGGTCGGCCTCTCCGTGCTGCTCGCCGTCGTCCAGACGGCCTACCTGCGCACCGGCAACCCGCTCTACCAGCAGATCTTCCGGTTCTGGCGGAAGATCTTCGCCGTCGGCTTCGGTCTCGGCGTGGTCGCCGGCACCGTGATGACCTTCGAGTTCGGCCTGAACTGGGGCATCTACGCCCACGCGGTCGGGCCGGTCATCGGCGTCACCATCGGCATGGAGGTGATCACCGCCTTCTTCCTGGAGGCCGGGTTCATCGGGATCATGCTCTACGGCGAGGGCCGGGTCCGCCCGCGGACCATGGCGCTCGCCTCCTGGATGGTGGCCTTCGGCACGCTGCTGTCGACCACCTGGATCCTCTCCGCCCACAGCTGGATGCAGGACCCGGTCGGCTACACCCAGACCGCGGGCGGGCAGTTCCAGCCGCACGACTGGATCCAGATCCTGTTCAACCCCGCCTTCGCGTACCGGTTCCCGCACATGCTGCTGGCGGTCCTGATCAGCGCGAGCTGGTTCGTCGGCGGCATCTCGGCCTGGTACCTGGTCAAGCAGCGCACGGCCGCCTTCCCGCTGGCGCGCCGCTGCCTGTCGATCGCGCTCGGCGTGCTGGCGCTGCTGATGCCGATCCAGCTCTACGTCGGCGACCTCACCGCCGTCTTCGACGGCCAGCACCAGCCCGCCAAGCTGGAGGCGTTCGAGGGCAACTGGCGCACCGACAACAACGGTTACAACCTTGTCGTCGTCCCCGACACCAACCGCGGCACGGACCGGCTGCGCATCGAGGTCCCGCACCTGGGCGCGGCCATCGGCCACGACCTGACCGGTCAGGCCCACGTGCCCGGACTGCTGCAGACCCCGCCGGACCAGCGGCCGAACATGTGGAGCGCCTTCTACGGCTTCCGGACCATGTACTTCACCGCGCTGGCCATGTTCGCCACCGCCATGGCCGGACTCGTGCTGCGTCTGCGCCGACGGCTCTTCCACTCGCCGCGGTTCCTGCGCTGGATGGTCTGGATGACCCCGGCGGGGATCATCGCCATCACCGGCGGCTGGATCACCGCCGAGACCGGCCGTCAGCCCTGGGTGGTCTACGGCAAACTGCGGACCGCCGACGCGCTCTCGCACCTGACCACCACCGAGGCCGCACTGAGCCTGGTCGGGTTCGTGGCCCTGTACGCGAGCCTGCTGCTGATCTGGGTCCGCTACATCGTCCGGACCGTCAAGGCCGGACCCGAGGCGCTCACGGGCGCCACCGCCCCCCGGGCGACGTCATCGGAGGCCATCGGTGCTTGAGTACGCCACCTACGGACTCGTCCTTCTCTCGCTCGGCATGTACGTCGTCCTGGACGGCTACGACCTCGGCGTCGGCATGCTCAGCCTCTTCGACCGGGGCGAGCGGCGGCGCCCGTACATCGAGCTGATCGCCACCGCCTGGGACGCCAACGAGAGTTGGATCGTGCTGGCCGGCGTCGTGATGTGGGCCGGGCTGCCCGGCGTCTACGCCACCGTGCTGCCGGGCGTGTACCTGCCGCTGATCGGGATGCTGATGTCCATCATCCTGCGCGGCGTCGGGCTGGAGATGCAGAGCGCCGCGCGGGGCTACCGGCGCGGCTGGGCGCTGCTGTTCGGCATCGCCTCGGTGACCGCGACGGTCTGTCAGGGCCTGGTGATCGGCACGGTCCTGTCCGGGCTGAGCCAGCGCGGCGGGTCCTTCGACGGTCCCGTCTACGGCTGGATCTCGCCCTACAGCGTGCTGTGCGCGCTCGGCCTGCTCGTCGTCCACCTGCTCGCGGGCGCGGCCTGGCTGCAGGACAAGACCGAGGGTCCGGCGCGGGAGCGGGCAGGACGGGCCGGTCGGCCGCTGCTGGTCGGCACCGCGATCGCGACGCTGATCCTGGGCTTCGGCCTGGAGGTCGCCGACCCGATGACCTTCCACTTCGACCAGCCCTGGCGCGCGGCCGTCTACTGGACCGCCGTCGCCGGAGCCGTCGTCGGCGGAGCGCTCGCCTGGCACGGCTTCGGCCGGCGGCCGGACTGGCGCCCCTTCGTGGGCGTCGTCACCGCCGAGGTCTGCGGCCTGGTCGCGCTGGTCGCGGCGACCGTCCCGATCGTGGTGCCGGCGGATCTGACGTTGCGTCAGGCGTCGAGCCCGAGCAGCTCGCAGCTCTTCCTGGTGGTCGGCGTGGGCCTGTGCATGCCCGTCGTCCTCGCCTACAACACCTACGCGTGGTGGGCGTTCCGCGGCAAGTACGCGGACCCGGCCGTGGAACCGCTCGCGCCGCTGCGGCGCAGCCGTCCCGGGCGGCCCGCGCCCGCCGAGGAGCGCGTCACACCCGTGGTGGTGGCCCGGCGGCTCGGGGTGGTGCTGCTCGTCGTCGTCCTGGCGGCGATGGCACAGGACGTCTTCGGCGGCGTCAGCCAGTGGCTCGACCCCGTGGGGATCGGCGTGCTCTGCGCCTTCGGCCTCGTCGTGTGGGTGGTCGGTGAGCGGCGCGACCACCGGGACGGGCTGTTCGACCTGGAGATCGATGCGGAGGCTGAAGGGGTGGCCGATGCGGGGGCTGATGCGGGGAGCGGTCCGATGGCCTCGGGGGAGCAGGCGTGAGCGACTCCGCCGCCCTGCTCTCCGGCCTCGTCGAGGACGACCGGAGCGCGGACCACGCGACCGCCGCCCTGCGGAGCTGGGCGGAACCGGCGCGCGCCGAGCTGCGGCGCGCCGGATTGCTGCGCGGCCTCGCCCAGCTCGGGACCGTGCTGTGGGCGGCCGGTCTCGCCTGGGCGGCCCAGCGCGGGCTCGACGTCCAGGCGGCCCACCGCATCCCGGTGGCGGTCGCGCCTGGCGTGGCCCTGGTGGTGGGCGGGATCGCGCTGCGCGCCCTGCTGCTCGACGCGGCCGAGAGCGCGGCCGACCACGGCGCCCGCACGGTCCGCGAGCGGGTGCGGAGCCGCCTGCTGGACACAGCCCTGCCGACGCGCGGCCCGTCCCGCACCGCGCTGCCCGACGCGGCCGTCGCCGAGGCGGTGACCCGGGAGGTCGCCCGGCTCACCGACTGGCTGACCGACTACGTTCCGGCGCGCACCGCCATGCTCGTCGGCAGCGGCACGGTCCTTGCGGCCATCGCTGTCCGCAGCTGGTTCGTCGCGCTGCTGCTGCTCGCGGCCACGCCGCTGCTGCCGATGAACCTCAAGGTGATCGGGTTGGGCACGCAGGCCGTCGTCCGCGCCCAGCTCTCCGCCGTGCGTCGGCACAGCACCCGGCTGCTCGACCACCTGCGCGGCCTGCCCACGCTGATCGGCCTGGGCGCGGAGGACAGCACCGCGCTGGCGCTGCGCGAGGACGACGAGGAACTGGCCCGCCGCACCGAGTCGGTGCTGCGCGTCGCCTTCCTCTCCACGGCGTGGATCGAGCTGCTGATCACCGGCTCGCTGGCGGTCGTCGCCACCTACTGCGGTCTGGTGCTGCTGGACTACCTGCGGCTGCCGCTGGTGCCGGACCATATGACGCTCGGTCAGGCGATGTTCGTGCTGGTCCTCACGCCCGCCTACTTCGCGCCCGCGCGCGACCTGGCCCGCGGCTACCACTCCCGCGCCGAGGCGCGCGCCGCGGCGGACCTGCTGACCGAGGCGCTCGGCGGGCCTGACGCTGAGCCGACCCCGGACGCGGTGTTGCCTGAGGGCGGGACCAGCCCGGTCGGCGTGCTGCTGGAGGGAGTCTCGGTGCGCTTCGCGGGGCGCGAGGCTCCCGCGCTGGAGGAGGTGAGCCTGGCCGTCGAGCCGGGCGAGGTCCTGGCGCTGACCGGCGCGAGCGGTGCGGGCAAGTCCACCCTGCTCGCGGTCGCCGCCGGCCTCACCGTGCCGGGCACGGGCCGCGTCGCCCATGTGGTGGCCGACGGCACCGTGACGCCGTCCCCCACGGCCGTCGCCTGGGTCGGGCAGCCCGCCCGCCTCTTCGCCGGAACGGTACGGGAGAACCTGCTGCTGGCCCGTCAGGAAGCCGCCGTCACGACCGACGCCCAGCTGGAGGCGGCCTTCGCCGCGCTCGGACTCGCGGACCTGCTCGACGCGCTGCCGCAGCGCCTGGACACCAGGCTCGGCGAACGCGGACACGGTCTGTCCTCCGGCCAGCTCCAGCAGGTGGCCCTGGTCCGCGCGCTGCTGCGGGACGCGCCGCTGCTGGTGCTCGACGAGCCGACCGCCCATCTCGACGTGTGCGTACGGGCCCGGGTGATCGCGGCCGTCCGCACGCTCGCGCGCGGGCGGACCGTGCTGCTGGCCACACACGACCCCGGGCTGCTGCCCTTCGCCGACCGGGTCCTGGAACTTTCACGAGGGAGGCTGCGGTGAGCCCGTGGCGACTGCTGCGCCGAGCCGTCCCGCTGCGCGACCTCGCGCTCGGCGTCGGCATGGCCGTCCTGGCCGAGCTGAGCGCCGCCGCGCTGCTCGGCGTCTCCGGCTGGTTCCTGACGGCCTGTGCGCTGGTGACGATGGTGGCGAACACGACCTGGTCGTGGATGTACCCCTCCGGCGCGGTCCGGGCGCTGGCCCTGGCCCGCACCTTCCTCCGCTACCTGGAGCGGATGACCAGCCACCGCACCGCGCTGGCCACCACCGTCGCCCTGCGCGGCGCCCTGGCGCGCGGCGCGGCCAGGCTGACTCCGCGTCAGCTCCGCGCCGAGGGGGACGGGACGCTGCTCGGGCGGCTCACCGTCGACGTCGAAGCGGTGGCCGGACTGCCGGCCCAGACCGTCGCCCCCCTCGCGGGCTGCGCGGCCACGGCGGTCGCCGCCGAGGCGCTGCTGTTCCGCGCGAGCCCGCTGCTGGGTGTCGTCGAACTCGCCGTCCTCGCCCTCGGCGTGGGCTGGACGCTGCGCGGCCACCGGCGCGCCCGGCGTCACCGCGCGGACGCGGCCAGGGCCCGCCAGGCGGCCCGCGCGGGCCTGATCGGCGCGCGCGGCGGCTTCGACGAGCTGCGCTGCCTGGACGCCGTGACGCGGGTGCGTGCCGGAGTCGCGGCGTCCCTGGCCGAGGAGGAGTCCCTGGCCGCCGAGGCCCAACGGGCCGAGCGACGCGCGCGTCTGGGCCTGCGGCTGCTCGCCGGGCTCGGCCAGGCCGCGGGCCTGCTGGTGGCGTTGGACCTCGGCCGCGCTCCGCAGCCGGTCGCTGACGCCCTGGGCGAGGTGCTGCTGTTGACGGCCGTGTGGGAACTGCTGGACCGGCTGCCCGACCTGCTGCGCGAGGCCGCCGAGTCCCGCGACGCCGCCGGGCGGCTGGCACCGCTGGCGGACGGGCCCGGCGTGCGCGGCGGGGCGGCTGAGCCGTCGCCGACGGCGGACGCGCTCACTGTGGCGGGCTTGCTGACGCTCCGTCACGGCGTGCCGTTGTCGTTCACCGTCCGGCCGCCGGAGGTGGTGGTCGTCACGGGCGCGAACGGGAGCGGCAAGTCGACCCTGCTCGACCAGCTGGCCGGGCGGCTGGGGAACGAGACGGGTGAGGTGCTGCTCGACGGGTCGCGCGTCGCGGAGCTGCCCGCCCAGGTCATCGCGGGTCAGCTCGCCATGGTCGAGGCGCACGACTGGCTGGCCGACGCCACCGTGGCCGACAACCTCTGCCAGGCGGACCCGCTCGCGGACCCCGACCGTCTCACCGGTGCGCTGGCCTCGGTCGGCCTGGAGCGGATCCCGCTGGACACCCCCGTCGGCCAGGCCGGACGGGCTCTCTCCCTCGGCGAGCGCCGTCGGTTGGCGGTGGCCCGGGCGCTGCTGCGCAAGCCGCGCTACCTGCTGCTGGACGAGCCCACCGAGGGTCTCGACCGCCCGACGGCCGAGGCGTTCCTGACCGGCATCCGCGCCGCGCTGCCCGAGGCCGCCCTCGTCATCGCCCTGCAACGGCAGGACCTGGGCCTGCTTCCCTGGCAGCCGGACCGGGTGATCGACCTCGACGTTCCGTCAGGAAGGCTTGATAACACGGCTGTTGACGGAACGTCGGGCGACCGGGCGGGATACCGTGTGGGTGCGGACGGTCAGAGTTCGAACCGCGCGCGATGGGTGGTGGGGACCAGATCGACGTAGTCGGGGTGCTTGCTGATCCAGCGGCGGATGAACGGGCAGTAGGGCAGGACCGCGAGCCCGCGCTCGCGGGCCTGGTCCAGGGCGGTGCGGGCCAGCACACTGGCGAGGCCCTTGCCCTCGAAGGCCGGGAAGATCTCGGTGTGGATGAACGCGATCTCGTTGCCGAAGCGGTGGTAGCGGGCGAACCCGGCCAGCTGGTCGCCCTGGAACACCTCGAATCGCGCCTCGTCGCTGTTGTCGATCACGTGCTGGTCCATCGGTGGGCCTCCTTGGTGGGGTCTGTCGACCATCAGCTTCGCCGACCGTCCGGGGCGGCTGCCCGGCGCAGCAGGTGGCGGCGGGGATCCGTGCAGCCTGGGAGAAGCGGTGTGCGCGCACCGCACAGCGGGGCGGGCGATATGTCGGTTGGCTTCCGGCATCGAGGTGTTGAGGATGCGAAACGCCGAGGTCCCGCGTCATCGAGGCGCTGGAGACACGGAGAGGGAGGCGGACGAAGGTGAGCACGGTGGACACGTACGACGTGGTGGTGCTGGGCGGGGGACCGACGGGCGAGAACCTCGCCGACCGGGTCAGGGCGGCGGGGCTCAGCGTCGTGGTCGTCGAGCACGAGCTGGTCGGCGGCGAGTGCAGCTACTGGGCCTGTATGCCGAGCAAGGCGCTGCTGCGTCCGGCCGCCGCGCTCGCCGACGCGCGCCGAGTGGCCGGGTCGCGGGAGGCCGTCACCGGACCGCTGGACGCGGACGCGGTGCTGAAGCGGCGCGACGCCTTCGCCGCGCAGTGGACCGACGACGGCCAGGTCGCCTGGCTCGACTCCGCGGGCATCGCGCTCGTGCGCGGCCACGGACGGCTTGAGGGTGTGCGCCGCGTCGTCGTGCAGGCGCCGGACGGGTCGGAGAACGTGCTGGTGGCGCGGCACGCCGTCGCCGTCTGCACGGGCACCCGTGCCGCGCTGCCGCCCCTGCCGGGGATCGAGCAGGCGGGCGTGTGGACCAGCCGGGAGGCGACCAGCGCGGGCGAGGTCCCCGGCCGCCTGGCCGTCGTCGGCGGTGGGGTGGTGGCCGTGGAGATGGCCACGGCGTGGGCCGCGCTCGGCAGCCGGGTCACCCTGCTGGTGCGCGACGACACGCTGCTGGACCGGATGGAGCCGTTCGCCGGAGAGCTGGTCACCGAGGCGCTGGAGGCGGCCGGTGTGGAGGTGCGCTTCGGCGTCTCCGTCGGCGGCGTCACCCGCGAGCCGGGCGGCGAGGCGGTGCTGGACCTCGGCGACGGCGAGAAGGTGACGGCTGATCAGGTGCTGTTCGCGACCGGCCGCAAGCCGGCCACGGCCGAGCTGGGCCTGGAGACCGTGGGCCTGACGCCGGGCAGCTGGATCTGGGTCGACGACACCGGGCTGGTCGTGGACGTCCCGGGCGAGTGGCTGTACGCCGCCGGGGACGTCAACCGCCGGGCCCTGCTGACTCACCAGGGCAAGTACCAGGGCCGCATCTTCGGACAGGCCATCGCGGACCGCGCCGCGGGCCGTGACCTGGACATCGAGGACTGGGGCCGCAGCTCCGCCACCGCCGACCGCCTGGCGGTCCCTCAGGTGGTCTTCGCCGACCCCGAGGCGGCCTCGGTCGGCCTCACCCTGGCCGACGCCCAGAAGCAGGGCTTCCGGGTGCGCGCCGTGGACTACGAGATCGGCGACGTGGCGGGCGCCGAGCTGTACGCCGACGGGTACAAGGGCCGGGCCAGGGCCGTGGTCGACCTCGACCGCGAGGTCCTGCTCGGCGTCACCTTCGTCGGTCCGGGCGTCGCGGAGCTGCTCCACTCGGCCACCGTCGCCGTCGTCGGCGAGGTGCCCATCTCCCGCCTGTGGCACGCGGTTCCGGCGTACCCGACGGTCAGCGAGGTGTGGCTGCGCCTGCTGGAGACCTATCGCGGCTGAGCAGCCGGACACCGGTCATGGGAAAAGCCCCCGAGTGCGGTGCTCGGGGGCGTTCGCATGCCTGAGCGCGCACAGCCGGAGGCGCTGAGCGTCGGATCCACCCGCAGGCAGCGCCGCTGCGGAGTCGGCCGGGAGAGGCTGAATCCGTGAGTCCGGCACGGTGCTGCAACGGGAGAGGGTGAGACGGCATGGCCCTCGTCATCGACACGGGCACGATCCCCGAGAGAGAACGCCTGGAGGCCTGGAGCCAGGCGCTGGCGCAGGTCATCGTGCCGGTCAAGGTCGCCTCCCGGGCCCCGGGCGCGCTGCTCGGCCAGGTCCGCTCGCACCGTCTCGGCTACATGCGCACCGCCTCGCTCGTCGCCGACCCCCAGCGGATCAGCCGCCCGCCGAGCCTGTGCGTGGAGGACCGGGCCGAGCGTTTCGCGCTCGCCCTGCAGAGCGAGGGCGAGACCCGGCTGACACAGGAGGGGCGCTCCGCCCGACTCGGGCCCGACGACATGGTGCTGCTCGATCTGCGGCGGCCCTTCGCCCTCGACTTCCCGCAGCCGTTCCGCCTCGACCTCGTCCACCTCCCGCAGCGCGCCCTCGGCGGCCCGAGGACGCTGGAGCAGCTGGCCGGCCGGACCCTCCCCGCCGACGGCGGCCCCGCGTCCGCGCTCCGGCTGCTGCTCAGGGGCACGCTGCGGGCGGCCGGGGAGTTCCGGCCCGTCGCCGCCGAGCGCCTGGCCGGGCACGTCGCCGACCTGGTCGACGCGATCGCGTTCGAGAGCCGCGACGAGCCGGTGCCGACCACCGCGCGCGAGCACCTGGTGCCGCTCATCCGCGACCACGTCGACGCGCACCTGGGCGACCCGGACCTCGGCCCGGAGTCGGTGGCCGAGGCGTTCCGCATCTCGGTCCGCTACCTGCACCGCCTGTTCGAGGGACAAGACCTGACGGTGGCCCGGCTGATCCAGCAGCGGCGCGTCGCGGCCTGCGCCCGCGAGCTGGACCGGCACGGGCATCGCGCGTCGAGCGTCGCCGCCGTGGCCCGGCGTCACGGCTTCACCAACGCCGCCCACTTCAGCCGCGCCTTCCGAGCCGCCTACGGCGTCTCCCCGCGCGTCTGGCGGGCCCGGGGCGGCCCGAGCGGCGGCGACCCCGCCGTGACGACAACAGAACCGGCAACTGCCGCCGCCTGACGGAGAACCCATGCCCACCACCTCGGCCGTGCTGATCCCGCACGGACGCCACCTCTCGCACGCCACGCAGGCGGCCGAGCCGGTGCTCGCGCTGCTCGTGCCCACCGACGGACGCCGCACGGACGTCCGGCTCTGGCGCGACCCCTCCGACGCCCCGGCCCGCGCCTGCCGCGCGGCGCTGACGGACGAGGACGCCGCCACGCTCCTGGTGCCCTGGGCCGCGCTGACGCGGGACCTGCGGACCCTGCCCGCGAGCGACTGCTGCCTGACGGCCGACCTGCCGAGCAGCGCGCTGCTGGTCGAGCTCGTCGGCGCGCTGGTACGCGACGAGGTCCGGTCCACCAGCCCCCACGTGGCCGGACTGCTCACCGATCTGACGGCGACCCTGCTGGCGGAGCTCGCGCAGGCCGGACTCGCCGCTGCGCCGGCGGAGGACGGGGCAGCGCCGCAGAGCCCGCACCGGCGTCTGCTCGACGAACTGCGCTGGCACGTCAACACCGGCCTCGGCGATGCGGAGCTGTCCCCGCAGGAGGTCGCGGCGCGGCACCACATATCGGTGCGGCAACTGCACAAGGTCTTCGCGGCCGAGGGCACCACGCTCGGTCGGTGGGTGCTGCAACGTCGGCTGGAGGAAAGCGCGCGCGAGCTGGCCAAGTCCGGTATCACCGGCCGGAAGATCGCGGCCACGGCCACCCGTTGGGGCTTCTCCAACGCCGCGCACTTCAGCCGGGTGTTCCGCGACGCGTTCGGCGTCGCGCCGCAGGAGTGGCGGGCCATCCGCACCGAGCTCGCGCTGCACGCCGGGCCCGGGCAGTCGGAAGAGGGCGGCGACTGAGCGGCCCGGGCGGCACGGCAGCACGGCGGCACGCTGAAGGGCGGTCACCTTCCTCGGGGGAGGCGACCGCCCTTCGTCGTTTCAGAGGGTCACCGGCTTACAGGAAGCAGTCGTCGAGCCCGGCCAGCGACGGCATGGGAGCGCCGCCGCGGGCCTGCGCCCAGCGGGTCTGGGCCAGGGAGTCGTCGGCGGCCTCCGCGAGGGCCAGCGCCTGCGCCGCGCCCGCCGAGTTCTCCGGGGCCGCCTGGTAGCCGCCGAAGTGCGCGACCGGGCTCCACAGCGGAGTGACCTCGGGCAGCGGCGCGGTCAGCCCCTCGTGCTCGGCGGCGCTGTGCACGATCTTCCCGCCGACGACCGTCAGCACCGACTCGATGTGCGGGATCCGGTGCTCCGCGACGTCGAAGTAGTCCTCGGTGAGCAGGGCGAAGTCGGCGAAACTCCCGGTCGTCAGACGGCCCTTCACCTCGGCCTCGCCGGTGAGCCTGGCGCCGCCGAGGGTGTAGAGCGTAAGTGCCTCGGCGCGGTCGATCCGGTTGCGCTCCGAGCGCAGCACGCGGCCCGCCACGTTCCTGCCGGTGATCAGCCAGTGCAGCGACACCCAGGGGTTGTAGGAGGAGACGCGGGTGGCGTCGGAGCCGGCGGCCAGGGTCAGACCGCGGTCCAGGATCTCCCGCAGCGGCGGCGCCTCGGCGGCTGCGCCGACCCCGTAGCGGGAGCGGAACGCCTCGCCCTGGAAGGAGAGCCGGTTCTGCACGGACACGCCGCCGCCCAGCGCGGCGATCCGGTCGAGGCTGTCCGGGGAGACCGTCTCGGCGTGGTCGAACAGCCACCGGTTGCCGCCGGGGAAGAGACCCTCGGCGGCGAGCTTCTCGAAGACCGACAGGTCGCGGCGGATCGTCTCGTCGTAGGTGGCGTGCAGCCGGAAGCCCCAGCCGTGCTCCAGCAGCAGCCGCACCGCCTTCTCGAACTCCTCCTCGTAGGAGCGCAGTTCCGGGCGCGGCTCGGAGAAGTTCTCGAAGTCGGCGGCGGCCCAGGTGAGGTTCTCGCCCGCGCCGTTCAGGCGCAACCACTCGTCGCCGTCGCCCATCCTGACCGTGCTGGTCCAGCGCCGGAGGTCGTCCAGCTCCTGCCCGGCGGTCTGCGGGAAGAGGTGGTAGGCGATCCGGAGCGTGAGCTCGCCCTTGGCGGCCAGCTCGGTGACGGTCCGGTAGTTCTCGGGGAAGCTCTGGAACCCGCCCGCGGCGTCGATCGCCGAGGTCATGCCGAAGCGGTTCAGCTCGCGCAGGAAGTACCGGGTGGAGGCGGCCCGGTGCTCCTCGTCCAGGATCGGCGCCTTGGCCAGCGTGGAGTAGAGCACCAGCGCGCTCGGCGCGGCCAGCAGCAGACCGGTCGGGTCGCCCTGGTGATTGCGCACGATCTGCCCGCCGGGCGGGTTCGGGGTGTTCCGGTCGATCCCGGCCGCGGCGAGGGCGGCCCGGTTCATCAGAGCCGCCTGGTACAGGTGCAGCACGAAGACCGGCGTGTCCGGGGCAGCCGCGTTGAGCTCGGCGAGGGTCGGCATCCGCCGCTCCGCGAACTGGTCGGCGGACCAGCCGCCCACCACGCGCACCCACTGGCCCATGGGCGTCCGCTCCGCCTGCTCGCGCAGCATGGCCAGCGCCTGACGCAGCGTCGGAACGCCGTCCCAGCGCAGCTCCAGCACGTAGTTCAGCCCGCCGCGGATGACGTGCAGATGCGCGTCGTTGAGCCCGGGTATCGCCCGCCGCCCGAGCGCGTCCACGACCCGCGTGTACGGGCCGACTTGCGGGACGACGTCGCCGTCGTCCCCGACGGCGGTGATCCGGCCGTCCTTCACGGCCAGTGCGGTCGCCTGGGGGTGGGCGGGGTCGCCGGTCCAGATCCGGGCGTTGCGCAGCACGAGATCGGCGGGCTCCTCCGGACGGCCCGGGACGATTCCGACAACGGGCATGTGGGGCACGGCGTCTCCTCGGTTCACGGCAAGCGGCGTTCGCCTGCGTGCGGAATCTAGGCGGCGGGTTCGCCTGCGGCTTTGCGGAGGGCGCACGACGTGTTGCCGGTGGGAGCCCGCGCCCTGAGGCAGCGCAACTTCCCTAAGCTGCCGAAGGCTTCGGCTCGCGGTAGCCGACGGCCGCCGCCGCGAGGTTGACCGTGCTGACGAGCAGCGCCCAGGCGAGACGTCCGTGCAGGACGAACGCCGCGCCGACCGTCGCGCCGACGACCATCAGCGCGATGGCGATCACGCGGCGGCGGATCCGCGGGTTGCGGCCGCCGGCCAGGGTCGAGTCCGCGCCGAGGCCGGTGATGGTGAGGGTGAGCACCGTCGTCGTCATGTCCGGGATCCCGAGCTTGCGGACGGTGCCGTTGCGCAGGCCCATGGCCAGGGCCAGCAGCCCGATGAGAAGCAGGTGTTGGCTGTGGGCGGCGAAGGCCACGACGGTCGCCGCCGCCTGCAGGGCCGTCTCGGTCAGCAGCGCCGCGCGCACCCACGGTTCGCGGGCGCGCGCGGAGGCCCATACGGCCAGGCGGCCCGCGCCGATCGCGCCGACCAGGAAGGCGGCGAGGGAGACCAGCGAACCGGAGATCGAGAAGCCGGGCGCGCCGGCCAGCGCGAAGCCGATCACCACCACGTTGCCCGTCATGTTGGCGGTGAAGACGTGTCCGAGGCCGAGGTAGCTGACCGCGTCGATCAGACCGCTGGCGAGGGTGAGCGCGAAGAGGGTCACGGACAGGGGGTGGGCGTCGCCCAGCTTCGCCGGTTCGACGGCGGTGGGTGCGGGCGGCGGCATGGTCTCGTTCACGTGGCATCCGGGTGGGTCGTCGGGGCAGTTGCCCCGACGGTAAGGAGCCGCGCGGTGCGCGGGGTGCGCGGAGCGCACGGGAGGTTGTCGCGCGGTGCACGGGTCACGGCTCCCGTGTGCGGGTCTCGGTTCCCGCGCACGGGCCGCCGCGTCGTGCAGTCTCGGAACAGTGCCGGGCACGCGGGGGCAAGTCGCTTCGCGATCTGCTGCCTAGCATGGCCGGGCGCGGAGTGCGCACAGTCCGTCAGGAACCTCTGGGCGGCGGGCGGACCGAGCGAACGGGACGGTGCGGGGATGAGCGACACGGACGGCGGAGACGGCGCGAACACCGCCGCACCGACGAAGGCCACCGCACCGGAGGAGCCGACAGAACCGACGCAGCCCTCGGGCTCGGCCTGGTCGCCGTTGCGGGTGCGGATCTTCCGTGAGCTCTGGCTGGCCCAGTTCGCCTCCAATGTCGGCAGCTGGATGCAGACGGTCGGCGCGCAGTGGCTGCTGGTCAGCCACGGCGCGGGACAGGTCGCGCTGGTGCAGGTCGCGGCGGGGCTTCCGGTGCTGTTCCTGGCGCTGCCCGCCGGCGTGCTGGCCGACCTGGTCGACCGCAGGCGGCTGCTGCTCATCATGCAGGGCGCGATGGCGCTGGTCGCGACGGTCCTTGCCGGGCTCTCCTTCGCCGGGCTGCTCGGCTCGTGGTCGCTGCTGGGGCTCACCTTCCTGCTGGGCTGCGGCGGCGCGCTCAACGGGCCCGCGTGGCAGGCGGTCCAGCCCTCCCTCGTCCCGCGCGACCAGTTGCGGCAGGCCTCGGCGCTCGGCGCGGTGAACCAGAACCTGGCCCGCGCGATCGGCCCCGCGCTCGGCGGGGCGCTCGTCGCCTTCCTCGGCGTCAGCTGGACGTTCGCGGTCAACGCGGTGTCGTTCCTCGGGATTCTGATCGTCCTGGCCCTGTGGCGGCCGAGCGGGGAGTCGCGCACACCGCGACCCGGCCAGGAGCGCGAGCACATGCTGGCCGCCCTCCGTGCGGGCGGCCGTTACGTCCGCCGCGCGCCGCGGGTGCGGCGGATCCTGCTGCGCAGCGCGCTGTTCGTGCCGAGCGCCGCCGCGCTCTGGGCTCTGCTTCCGGTCACCGCGCAGAAGTCGCTGGGCCTCGGCGCGGCCGGGTACGGGCTGTTGCTGGGCGCGGTGGGCCTCGGAGCTGTCGGCGGGGCGACGGCACTGCCGCTGGTCTCGCGGCGGATCGGGGGCAACGGCGCGCTCGCGCTCGCCGGGACCGTCTTCGCCGGTGCTCTGCTGGACCTCGCCTGGGTCCCGAGCGTCCCAGCCGCCTGGATCGCGCTCATGCTGGCCGGAGCTGCCTGGATCATCGGCCTGTCCACCCTGAACGCGGGCCTGCAACTGGCCTTGCCCACCTGGGTCCGGGCCCGCGCGGTCGCCTTCTACCTGCTGGTCTTCCAGGGCGGCATGGCGCTCGGCTCGCTGGTGTGGGGTCAGGTCGCGCAGCACACCAGCGTCACCCTCGCGATGGCGCTCGCCGGTGCGCTGCTGCTCGTCGGCGTCGTCTCGCTGCGTTGGCTGCGTCTGCTGGACGGCCGCGTCGACCCGACGCTCTCCGAGGCCTGGCCGGAGCCCCGGCTGCTGGTCGAACCCGCCCCGCAGGACGGGCCGGTGCTGGTGACCGCGGTCTACCGGGTCCGGCCGGAACGGGTGCCGGACTTCGCGCAGGCGATGCGGAGGGTGGAGAACTCACGCCGCCGCACCGGCGCGGTCACCTGGGGCCTGTACCGCGACGCCGCGAGCGAGGACCGGTTCGTCGAGGCGTTCACCGTCAGCTCCTGGTCCGAGCACTGCGCCCAGCACCACGGCCGCTACACCGGCATGGACCACACCTTCGAGACCCGCGCCCGGGAGCTGCTGGAGGAGGATCCGGTGGTCACCCACGCCGTCATGGTCGAGCCGGACACGGCAGGCGTGACCCGGATGCGATGATCCACGGATGGATCTGCGGCAGTTGGAGGTCGTCGTCGCGGTGGCCGAGGAGGGCGGGTTCACCGCCGCCGCCCGCCGCCTGCACGTGGTGCAGTCGGCGGTCTCCGGGACGGTCCGGGCGCTGGAGAAGGATCTGGGCGTCCGGCTCTTCGAGCGCACCACGCACCGCGTCACGCTGACCGCCGTGGGGGAGTCGTTCGTTCCCGCCGCGCGCCTCGCGCTCAGGGCGGCGGAGCAGGCGCGTGCGGTGGCCGACGAGGCACGCGGGGAGCTGCGCGGGGTGCTGACGGTCGGCACGATGCAGGGCGTCTGGCTGGGCCTGGACCGGGCGTTGGCCGCGCTGCGCGCCGAACATCCGGGACTGGTGGTGCGGTTGCGCCAGGCGGCGGTGGCGGACATCCGCGCGGCGCTGCGGGACGGCACGGTGGACGTCGCGGTGGTGGCCTTCGACCGCCAGCAGCGGCGCGGCCTGGAGGTCCGGCTGCTGGCCCGCGAGGAGATGGTCCTGGTCGCCTCGCCCGCACGGGAGTTCGCCGAGCCGGACACGGTCGGCTACGCGGAGGTCGCCGAGCTGCCGTTCGTGGACTTCGCGCCCGGCTGGGCGATCAGGGGAGCGGTCGACCGGGCGTTCCGCGCGGCGGCCGTGGAGCGTGCGGCGGTCTTCGAGGTGAACGACATCGGCGCCGCGACCGAGCTGGTCCGGCACGACCTGGGCGTCTGCGTCCTGCCGGACTCGATCGCCGCCCGGATCCCCGGTCTCGCGCTGCGCCGGTTCCCGAGCCGGCCGCCGCGCTGGAACGTGACGGTGGCGCGGCCCGCCGGAGATCCCACTCCGGCGGTCGCCGCGCTGCTGCGTCATCTCGGCTGAGGTTGGGCTCAGTTGACGCTGAGCCCACTGTCGGCGCCCTCGGCGCTGTTGGTGTCGCTGCTGTGCTCGGCCCGGCGCTCGGTGGTCCAGTAGAGCAGCGCCAGCAGCGGCAGGGCCGTGCCGAGGATCGAGACAGCCCACCAGCCGTACGCGTGGTAGACGATCGTGCCGAGCTGCGAGCCCACCGCGCCTCCCGCGAAGAAGGTGGCGATGAAGACGCTGTTCAGCCGGGCCCGCGCGCTCGGGTCGAGCTGGTAGACGACGTGCTGACCGAGGATCAGGGACGTCTGGACGGCGATGTCGAGCAGGATCGCCGCCAGCGCCAGCAGCACGACGTTGTGCCCGCCCAGGCCCGCGACGAACGCGCCGAGCGCCCCGATCAGCAGCGCCGCTCCGGTCAGCGGTCGGCCGAGGCCGCGGTCCGCCCAGCGGCCGACCACCGGGGCCACGACCACGCCCGCCGCGCCGACCAGCGCGAAGATGCCGACGCCGGAGGCCGGGTAGTGGAAGGCGGGACCGGTCAGCAGGAAGGAGACCGTGGTCCAGAACGCGCTGAAGGTCGCGAACAGCGCCGCCTGGTACAGCCCGCGCCGCATCAGCGCCGGGTGGGTGCGGACCAGCTTCGCGGTCGAGCGCAGCACCTGGTGGTAGGGCAGGTCGGTGGTCGGCGCGTGCTTCGGCAGCGCGAAGCGCAGCCCGACGGCGAGCAGCGCCATCAGCACGGCCGAGCCGAGGTAGACCACCCGCCAGCCGGCCGCGCCCGCGACCAGGCTGCTGAGCGTGCGGGAGAGCAGGATGCCGGTGAGCAGCCCGGCCATCACCCGGCCGACGATCCGGCCGCGGGTGTGGTCGGGTGCGAGACTCGCCGCGAACGGCACCAGGATCTGGGCGACGACGGACGTCGCACCGCTGACCAGCGAGGCCAGCACCAGCATCGAGAAGCCGGTCGCCGCGCCGCCGACCGCCATGGCGACGGTGGTGACGCCCAGCAGGATCGAGACCAGGCGCCGCTTCTCGAAGCGGTCGCCCAGGGGCACCAGGAAGAGCATGCCCAGCACGTAGCCGATCTGAGTGACCGTCACCAGCGCGCCGACGGTGGCGGCGCTGACGCCGAAGGCCGGGGCGAGCGTGGACAGCAGCGGCTGCGCGTAGTAGAGGTTCGCCACGGACAGGCCGGTGGCGACGGCGAGCAGCGCCACGAGCCAGCCGGGTATCGCGGTGCGCGAGGCGGTCCCGGTGCCGGGACCGAGGGTGGAGGTGGTGCCGGATGACTGGGCCATGGCTGCCTTCCGAGGACGTTCCGTTCGGTGCATGCGGCGGGGTTCGCCGCATGCACCCGTGTCAGCGCTGCCAGCCGCGCCCCGCTTCCCACCTCACGGCGATGATCCAGGACAACTGTCATCTCCGATCGAGATGACCGAGGGAACCGCAGGACGGGCCGACCCTCGGCTACGAGGCCTCGGGCACGAGCAGGACGGGGACGCGCGCGGCGTGGGCGACCGCTGCCGAGACGCTGGGCGTGAGCCAGGAGGCGACGAAGCGGCGGTGGTGCGGGCTGAGCACGAGCAGGTCGGCGTCGACCCGCTCGGCGGCGGCGGAGATCGCGGCCGGGACCTCGACCGTCAGGCTGCTCAGCAGCTCGCCGTCGGCCTTGACGCCCGCGTCGCGCAGCGCCGTGAGCGTCTCGTCGAGCACGCGGCGCGCGTCCTCGTCCTCCTCTATGGCGAGGACGGCGGTGGACACCACCGCGGTGGGCGCGACGTGCACGACGTGGACGGAGCTGCCGAAGCGCTCGGCCAGCGGCGTCACGGTCGCGAGGGCGTGGGCGCGGGCGTCGCTGGAGTCGACGGCCAGAAGGATGCGCTGGAACACGGGAGATCTCCGAGGATCGGGGGACAGGGTTGGAGAGTGGCAGTGTACGGAGGGCCGGTCCGCAGCTGCGGACCGGCCCTGCGGGGCAGTCAGATCCCGCGACCGGTCAGGTGTGCGAGCTCGACGTCCCAGTCGATCAGCTCGCTCTCGGTGCCGGCGGGAACCAGCGCGAAGCACTCCGAACTGAGCCAGCTGCGGACGGGCTCCGCCGGGACGTGGACGACCGCCGAGCCCTCGGCGCCCTTGAGCGAGACCCTCAGGTGCGTCGGGTCGTGGCACGGGCAGGGCGGCCAGATCCGGACGTCCCCCAGGCCGGACGCCTTGTGCAGTCCCTCGGACAGCACGTCCCGCGAGAACTGCCAGGTGGCCAACGGTCCATTCTCGCCGAGGAAGAGGAGGGTGATCGCGAAGGGGTCGCCCGCGTCGTAGCGCAGGCGCAGGTGCAGCAGCAGGGACTGGTCCTCGTCGAGGGCCATCCGGCTCTCGACGTCGAGCTCCGTCGACCGGGACTCGGAGAAGGGGTCTTCACCGCTGGACATGGTGCATGGGGTCACAGTGGCTCCTCAGGGGGCGGTCTTGGTGCGTGGGGCGGGCGGCAGGTCCGGGCCGGAGGCGGACCGCGTGGTGTCGCGGTCCGCCTCGGTGAGCCCGCCCCAGACCCCGTAGGCCTGGCCGGTGCGCACGGCGAACGCCGCGCACGCGATCTGGACCGGGCAGTCCCGGCAGACGGACCGGGCCCGCGACTCGCGCTTCCGTCTGGCCGTCCCACGTTCGTGGGCCGGTGAGAAGAAGACGGAGCTGTCCATCCCGCGGCAGGATGCGCCGGCCTGCCACTCCCAGTGGCTCAGCAGCGGCTTGGTCGTGGACTGCTTCATCGCGGGCCGCCCGATCAGCCCTGGGCGAGCGGGGTGACGACCAGGTGCTCGGCGAGGAACCAGACCTGGCTCTCGCCGGTCCGGATCACCTGCGAGACCAGCAGGTCCTGCGTCCCGTCGTCGCCGAGCGCCACGACGCGCGCCGCGGCGTCGTGGGCGTCCGCCAGGATGATCTCGTGGGCCTCCAACAGGCGCGAGACCATGGTGGGGACGTTCTCGACGCCGTCCGGCGGGCGGGGGACCTCGGTGATCTCGGCGGCATGACGCGGGTCGCCGACGGCGACGCCGCCCAGGGTCTGCACGCGTTCGGCGATCACGTCGACGAGCGTCTGCTGCTCCTCGGCGTGCTTGTCCAGCAGCAGGTGCAGTTGGTAGAACGTCGGGCCGCGCATGACCCAGTGGTGCTTCTTGTAGAGCGCGTAGAGGAACTGGGTGTCCGCGAGGACCCGGTTCAGCCGCTGGCACGCGTACATCCGCGCGTCGTGGGACAGCGCGATGGGCAGCTGCGTCACGGTGCCGAACTGCTGGATCTCCGGGCTCTTCTGATGGAGATGCGGCTGACTGCTGGTCATGGTGCTCCTTGTGTCCTTCTCTTGACAGGTCAGGCCTGGTGGAGTGCGTCGCGCAGGGTGCGGACCGCCATCGTGATCGCGCCCTGGGCGGCGTGGGTGGGGCGCAGGGCGTTGAGCATGACGAAGTCGTGGATGATGCCCTGGAAGCGGACGGCGGTGACGGGCACGCCGGCCTGGCGGAGCTTGTTGGCGTAGGCCTCGCCCTCGTCGCGCAGGACGTCGGCCTCGCCGGTGATGACGAGCGCGGGCGGCAGGTCCGCGAGCTGGTCGAGGGTGGCGCGCAGCGGGGAGGCGGTGATCTCGGCGCGCTGCTTCTCGTCGGTGGTGTACTGGTCCCAGAACCACTGCATTCCGTCGCGGCGCAGGAAGTAGCCCTCGGCGAACTGGTGGTAGGACGGCGTGTCGAAGCTGGCGTCGGTGACCGGGTAGAAGAGCACCTGCTGGACCAGCGGGACGCCGCCGCGCTCCTTGGCTATCAGGGTCAGGGCGGCGGTCATGTTGCCGCCGACGCTGTCGCCCGCCACCGCGATGCGGGTGGCGTCCAGGCCCTTGCTCGCGCCGTCGGTGACGACCCAGCGGGCAGCGGTCCAGTTCTGCTCGATCGCGACCGGGTAGCGCACCTCGGGGGAGAGGTCGTACTCGGGGAAGACCACGGCGGCGTTCGCGCCGACGGCCAGCTCGCGGACCAGGCGGTCGTGGGTGTGCGCGTTGCCGAACACCCAGCCGGCACCGTGGATGTAGATGATGACGGGCAGGGTGCCGGTGGCGCCCGCGGGCTTGACGATCCGGACCTTGACCGAGCCGGTCGGCCCGCCGGCCACGGTGATCCACTCCTCGTCCACCGCCGGCTTGGCGATCTCGCCGGACTGGACCTCGTCGACGGCCTTGCGACCGTCGGCCGGGGCGAGGTCGAAGAGGTACGGCGGGTTCGCCGTCGCCTCGACGAACTCCTGCGCCTGGGGCTCCAGGACCGGTCGTGCACCGTAAGTGTTCGTGCTGTCAGCCATGGTGTGCTCCTTCGAAAGTGAGGTGCTGTCGAGTGCTCAGGCTAGGAAAGGCCGAGTAAAGGTGGTTGCCTGACTGCGCACCCACTGTGCGCAGTCCGTGCATCCTGTTCACGAAAAAGCCCCAGGACACGGCGTGACGCCACAACGGGAGACCGCCTGTCACGCTCCGTGACCCTGCTCGGAGTGCGCAGCGGCCCGCGCCTGGGTGCGCCATTGGACGGGGGATATCCCGTAGGTCTCGCGGAAGGCCCGGCTGAAGTGGGAGGCGCTGGTGAACCCCCACCGCGCCGCGACGGCCGAGACCTCCCGCCGCAGCGCGTCGGGGCGGGCCAGCTCGCGGCGTGCGGCGTCCAGGCGGCGGCTGCGGATCCACCGGCCGACGGTGGTGCCCTGACGCTGGAACAGTTGGTGGAGGTAGCGCAGCGAGACGCCGTTCTGGTCGGCGATCGCCTGTGGGCCGAGGTCGGGATCGCCGAGTGTGGACTCGATGGAGTCGGTGATCCGGTCGAAGAGGGACTGCGTGGCAGGTCGCGCGTCGGCGACCAGACGACTGGCGCAGTCCGCGGCCAGCGTGGCGACCAGTTCCGCGGCGGACCGCGCGAGCCGGTCCTGGACCGACGGCACCACACCCGTGATCGCCCTGCCGATGTTGGCCAGCATCGGCAGCAGCAGTTCGCACGCGCCGCCCGCGGACCGGTCGACGGGCGTCGCCGTCAATGCGCGCACGGCCTGTTCATCGAGGCCGAGCAGCGGCCTGGGCACCACGAAGGTGCGGGCGCGCTGCGGCCCCGGGCCGGGCAGTGTGATCTTGAAGGGCCGTTCCAGATCCAGGAACGTGAGCGAGCCGGGTGAGAGTTCGGTCACCCGGCCGTCCTGCGACACCCGGGCGGCGCCGGCGAGTTGGAGCCGGGCCAGGACGTGGCGGCGTGGATCGGCCGCTGCGGCCTGGGGGTTGCGCAGGACCGTTCCCGGCCCGGACGTCTCGTCGATCATGTCCAGAAAGCCGAGACGACGGGTGGCCAGGGACGCGGTCCAGGAGGCCGGTTCGGGGACCTTCACCTCGACCCGGGCCAGGGAGCGCGACAGGGCCTGTTGCCACACGCGCACGCGCTCCCGCCCTTCGTCCGGTCCGTCGGGCAGTGCAGTCACGACGCGTCTTCCTCCGTCGTTCGGTGGGTCGGTGATCAGTGGTTCAGCAGCTCAGTGGTTGAGCGAACGGGTGGTTCAGTGGTTCGGCGATGTGGTGGATCGGCGGTCCGGCGGCCGTCCGTGGGGAGGCGGTCCGGTCGCGTTCCTGCCGCAGCCAGTCCGTGGGGGAGAGCCCGTAGGCGCTGCGGAACGCACGGCTCAGCTGCGCGCCGCTGGTGAACCCCCACCGCCGGGCGATCCGCGCCACGCCGAGGGTGTCGGCGGGTGCGGCGAGCAGCGCCCTGCGGCACTCCTGGAGCCGGACGTCCCGCACCCACTGGCCGAGCGTCCGGCCCTGGCCTTCGAAGAGCCGGTGCAGGTAGCGCACCGAGATCCCGTGGGCCCTGGCGATGACCGGCGGCGACAGCTCCGGGTCCGAGAGGTTCCAGCGGATGTACCGCTGCACGCGGAGCAGCATCACCCGCTCCGCGCCCGGCAGTTCGTCGGTGCGGCGGCCCAGCCGGTCGGCGGCGGCCGCGGCGAGCAGATCCGTGGCGCCGCGCGCGAGACTCTCCGCGGTGGGGGTCGCGTAGGAGTCCCAGGTGTCGGCCAGCCGGGCCAGGAACGGCGAGACCAGTCCGCCGAGCGGATCGCTCTGGCGCAGCGGTCGGCCGACCAGCTCCGGCAGGTCGCCCTCGGACTCGCAGAGCAGGCGGCGCGGCACGGAGAAGATCTTCAGCTGGAAGGGGTCGGGGAACCGGGTCCGGAACGGGCGGACGGTCTCGAAGAAGCCGACATCACCCGCCCGCAACTCCATGGTCCGGCCGGCCTGCTCGACCTGGGCCACGCCGGTGCACTGGAGGCCGACGAAGATCTCCCCGCCGTCGCCCCTGGCGATGAAACGCGGCGCCCGGTACACCTCCCCGGGGTCGCACTCGACCGTGGTGATCCGCAGGCCGCCGACCACGCCGGTCCGCATGCTGGCGTCGTAGGTGCCGCTCTCGGTCCGGATGTCCATGCCGACGAGGGTGTCGAGCACGGCGTCCTGCCAGAACTCCAGGCTCTCGTGCTCAGGGACCGAACGGGTGGTCAGGAAGTGACTGCGCGTTCCCGACGTAGGGAGTCGTTCGCCGCGGTCTTCCTCGACCGGGGAGATCGTTGCTGGCATGGTGCCAGCCTGCCGGTGCCGGGCATCCCGGCGCATGAGTCAGTCGACTGGTCTCTGCCGACTCAGACATTCCTACAGCCCTGGTGACGACGGGTCAGGAGGAGACGGGGCAGGAGGAGACGGGGCAGGAGGAGACGGGGCAGGAGAGGACGGGTCAGCAGAGGCGGGCGCGCAGGAACGCGCTCCCGTGCTCCACCGCCGCCAGCGACGGCGGGCTGTCGCGCAGGGCGTTCAGGGCGACGAAGTCGTGGACGGTGCCGAGGAAGCGCACGGCGGTGGCCTCGACGCCCGCCTCGCGCAGGCGTGCGGCGTACTGCTCGCCCTCGTCCCGGGCGACGTCCGCCTCGGCCGTGACGACCAGCGCCGGTGGCAGCCCGCGCAGGAGCTCGTCGGTCGCGCGCGAGGGGGAGGCGGTGGCCAGGGCGTGCTTGTCGGGGGAGCCCAGGTACTCCTCCCAGTAGTGGCGCAGGGCCGCGCTGGTCAGCAGGTAGCCGGTGCTGAAGCGGCGGTGCGACTCGCTGTCGCAACGGGCGTCGGTGAGCGGGTAGTAGAGCAGCTGGGCCCGGAGCCGGGGGCCGCCGCGCTCGTGGGCGAGCATGGTGACGGCCGTCGCCAACGTCGCGCCGGCGCAGTCGCCCGCGACGGCCGTCCGGTCCGCGCGCAGGCCCAGCTCGTCCGCGTTCTCGACCGCCCAGGTGAGCAGCGCGTAGCACTCCTCCAGGGCCACCGGATAGCGGGCCTCCGGGGTGCGGCTGTACTCGGGGACCAGGGCCACGGCCCCGGTGCGCCGGACGAGTTCGGTGATCAGGCGGGCGTGCGTGTGCGCGTCGCCCAGCATCCAGCGGCCGCCGTGGACGTAGAGCAGTATCGGGCGGGGAGTGGTCACCCCGACCGGGCGGAAGGTCCAGTAGCCGACCAGCCCCGAGGGCCTCACGGGGGCCACCCGGAACGCCGTCTCCACGTCGCAGTCCTCGACGCGGTCGTCGCCCTGGGCCTCCAGCAGCGCCTGCCGTCCGGCGACCGGACCCAGGTCGTCGAGGCCCGGCGGTGTCGCCGAGGCGGCGACGAGTCGCGCCACGACGGGGTCGAGCGCGATGGTCGATCGCGAGCACGCGTCGTCGTCGGCCGGGACGTCAGGCTCCACCCTGCCGCACCTCTCGCTCGATCTCTCCGGGGTCACCGCCTCGGGTTCCCCACGTGTGACGGCACTGACGGCACCGTACCGTGCCCCGTGGCGTGCGCGCACGCCCCCGGCGGATACCGCCTAGCAGCCCTGGAGCAGGTCGCGGAGCTGGTGGCGGCGGGTGACGCCGAGTTTCGGGAAGACGTTGTACAGGTGTGTACCCACCGTACGTGGTGAGAGGAAGAGCTGTTCGGCGATTTCACGATTCGAGAGGCCCTCGGCAGCCATGCGGACGATCTGTTGCTGTTGGACGGTCAGCTCGGCCAACGCCGCCCCGGTGGGCGCCGTCCCGGGGGCGGCGGACGGGGCCACCCCGCTGGCGCGCAGCTCCTGGCGGATCCAGGTGGCGACGCATGCGGCGTCCAGCGGCTCGACCAGTTCCAGCGCGGCGGCCAGCTGCTGCCGCGCCTCGCTGGGACGGCGGGCCCGGCGCAGCCAGATCGCGTAGCTCAGACGCGCCTGGGCGCGTTCGAGCGGCCAGCGTTCGCCCGCCGCGTTGACCAGCGCGAGCCGGAAGTGGTGCTCCGCGTCGGTCCCCGGGTCCACCAGGGCCGCGGCGTGGTGCATGAGCAGCGTCATCCGGGTGGTCGGCCGCTCGCCCTGCGCGTCCCGTACCCGGTCCAGGATCCGCGCGGCCTCCTCGACCTGCCCGGCCCGCAGGCCCGCGAGGGCGAGGTCGGCGATGCACCGTGGCGAGTGGAACGGGTGCAGCGGCGCGCCGTCCTCGTCGAAGAGCGTGCGCAGCCGTCGGAAGGCGTCGGCCCAGTCGCCCTGCGCGAGTGCGACCAGGGCGTCGGCCCGTACCAGGCGGGCCCGGGTGGCGGCGTTCTCCGGAAGGTCGATCCAGGGCAGCTGCCGGGCGGGCGGGGTGACGCTGTCGGCCTGGCCGCGCAGGGCGCGCAGCGCGGTGCGGAACGCCGTGAGGTCGGCCAGCAGCCGCGGCAGGCGCAGCAGCGTGGCCTTGTCCTCCGCCTCGTTCAGCAGGGCGTCGGCCTCCACCCACCGGCCGGTCGCCAGCAGCGTGTCCAGCAGCGGGGCCAGGTACCGGGCTCGCCGGCCGAAGGCCCGGCGGGAGCTGAACAGCAGGTCGGCTACGCGGAGTTGCTCCAGGCAGAGTTCTGGTTCGTCCGCGAGGTGGGCGACCGAGGCCGAGGCGACCCACTCCGCGAGCCGGGCCGGCTCGGCCAGCGGATCGCCGAGGCGCGCGACGTCGAGCCGCCGCAGGCTCCGCCGGGCGGCGCAGGGGCCGTGCGACACGGCCCGGGCGAAGGCGATCAGGGGGTCCGGCGCGGCCGCACCGGACGCGGCGGCGTCGGCGACGCGGGCCTGCTCGGCGCGGGCGACCAGCCGGGCCAGACGGTCGCGGTGCTCGACGAGTGCGGACTGCTCTGCGACCGCTGCGGCTGCCGCTGCCAACTCCGCTGCGGCGTGGGCGTCCTGCGGCGGGCACTGCTCGGCCGTGCGTTCCAGGAGGCCGAAGGCCTCGCGTTGGCGGCCGGTCAACGACAGCGCCTCGGCCGCCGCCAGGGCCGCCTCGTGCCGGAGCCTGGGGTCGGCGTCGAGACCGCCGAACCGGGTGTGCAGCTCGCGCACCCAGTCGGGGTCGCCGACCGCCAGGGCCGAGGAGAGGCTCCGCGCCAGGCAGGCGGCGCGGTCCTGCGGCGAGGTGCTGAGCCGGGCGGCGTCCTCCAGGGCGCGGGCCGCCGTGAAGTCGTCGGCGGACGTGCGGGCCGCCTCCAGCAGGGCGCGGGCGACCGTCGGCTCCGGGCCGAGGGCAGCCGCCGCGAGGTGCAGCGCCCGGTCCAGGGGCCGCTCGGCGGCGAGTTCGGCAAGCGCCCGATGGGCCTGGTGCCGGACCACGGCCGACTCCGTGACCGCCGCCGCCACCTGGGCCATCGGGTGGCGGAAGACCACGCGGCCGTCGATCAGCGCGACGATCCCCGCCTCCTCGGCCGGGGCCCAGACGGCCAGGTCGGCGGTGCCCAGCGAGGCCATCACGGCAGCGCCGTCGTCGCCCGGCAGCGCCAGCGCGGCGTGGGCCAGGGCGCGCCGGGTCTCCTGCGGCAGCTGCCGCAGCGCCGCCTCGAACGTGCCGCCCAGGTGCCGCAGCCGCGGCGGACCGCCCAGCGTGACGGCCGGATCAGCGGCACCGGCGTGCAGGCGGCAGAGTTCGACCAGCGCGCCGGGGTTGCCGTGGGCCTGGTCCACGAGCTCCAGGCGGCCACGGCCGCTGGGCGCTCCGGGCAGGCGGTCGAGCAGCTCGGCCGAACCGCGCAGCGACAGCGGCATGACGTGCAGGAGCTCGACGTCGGTCGGCAGGTCGGCGAGGAGTGCGCCGTCGCGTGACGCGAGCAGGACCGAGAGTCGCCCGCCCGCGCCACGGGTCAGCGATCCGAGCAGCTCCAGGGTCGCCCGGTCGCACACGTGCGCGTCGTCGACCGTGGCCACCACCCCGGCGGTGCGGCCGAGCCCGTCGGGAGCGGCGATGCGGTCCAACAGGGCCGAGGCGCTCGACCGGACCGCCGCGGCGGACGGCGCGGGGGCATCGGTTCGGTGGCCGAGAACGGCGCGGAGCACGTCACGGTGGGGGTCGGCGAGCGCCTCGACGCGGTCGGTGACCGGGGCGAGCAGATGGCCCAGGCAGCCGAAGGTCTGCTGCCGCTCCGCGGACCACCCGCGGGCCGACAGCACCAGGCGGCCGGTCCCGGCCGCGTACGCGCCGGCCGCGTCGAGCAGCCGGGTCTTGCCGATGCCTTCCGCGCCGAGCAGGACCAACGCCGAGGGCGCGCCGGGCTCTTGGCGGACCGCGCTGCGGAGGCGTTCGAGCTCGGTGTCGCGTCCTACCGGTCCTGCGGGCGCACCCGCGTCGGCCGCGGGGGCGGTGGCACCTCGGGAAGATCCTGGGGCGCCCCAGGTCGTCTCCATAGATCGGCATCCTTGCATTCCGGACCGGCACAGCGCACGGTCGCGGGACTTCTCGGGCCTGTCGATCCTGCCTGGGATACAGCGGCGGCGCTTCTGTCAGATGACCAGTCCTCCGCCCCCGGCGGCAGAGGCGGTCGGGGACGGTTCACCGTGCGGATTCCCGGAGTTCATCATGGGTCGATCGTGTGTTCGCCTGCAAGGCTCGCCCCCGGCGCCGACCTGGCACCATGGGATGATCACACTCCGTGGACGAGGACGTCCGTGGGGGCGGAAGGGCAGGGAGCACTGTGGACACCAGCAGCGATCGGTCGGCCGCGCCGGCGATCCTCGGCCGCCCGTCCGAGCTGGCCCGGATCGGCGCTCTGCTCGACTCCGCCCACGGCGGCGCGGAACACGTCCTGGTCCTCACCGGCGAGCCCGGCGTGGGCAAGAGCACGCTGGTCGAGTGGGCCGCTGCGGAGGGTGACGCCCGAGGCCTGCGGGTGCTGCGCGTCCGGGGCAGCGAGGGGGAGTCCGGCCTGGCGCTCTCCGGCCTGCACCAGTTGCTGCGGCCGTTGCTCTCCGGACTCGACGCGCTGCCGGAGAGTCAACGGCAGGCGCTGCGCTGCGCGTTCGGCCTGTCCAGCGGACCCGAGGCGCCGGTCAACACGCTCCACCTGTGCGTCGGCGTGGTCACCCTGCTCACCGAGGCGGCCGCACGGCAGCCACTGTTGCTGCTGGTCGACGACGTCCAGTGGCTCGACCTCGGCTCGCTGGACATTCTGGCCTTCGTCGCGCGCCGGCTCGACGGCGAGCCCGCGGTCATGCTGCTCGCCTCCCGCGAGGAGGGCGTGCCGGCCCGGTTCGACCGCGACTTCCCGCACCTGGTGGCCGGGCCCCTGGACCGCGCCGACGCGGGACTGCTCCTCGACGCGCTGCCGAACTCGCCGACGGGACGCGCGCGTTCGCAGGTCCTCCAGGAGGCCGCGGGGAACCCGCTGGCGCTGATCGAGCTGTCCCGCGCCCTGGCCAAGCGCTCGGGAGATCCGGGGGGCGGCCAGTCCCTCACCGGCAGCACCCTCAACGGCCAGACCCTCAGCGGCCAGACCCTGCCGCTCACCCGCCGCCTGGAGAACCTGTTCGCCGCCGACCTGCCGGAGCTGCCCGAGGAGACCCGGTCCGCCCTGCTGCTCGTCGCCGCGTCCGGCTCGGCCCAGCTCGCCGACATCGTCAAGGCGGCGCGCGGCGAGGACGTGATCGGCGCGCTGCTCCCCGCCGAGAAGGTCGGGCTGCTGCGGATGGAGAGCGGGCAGGTGCTGCTGCGCCACCCGCTGGTGCGGTCGGCGGTCTACCAGGCGGCGTCGTTCGCGGAACGGCGTGCGGCGCACCTGGCCCTGGCGGAGGCGCTCGCCGACGAACCCGACCGCAGGGCCTGGCACCTGGCCGCAGCCGCGCCCGGCGAGGACGAGGAGGTGGCCGAGGCGCTCGCCTCCAGTGCCGAGCGCTCGCGCGGACGCGGCGGCCATGCCGCCGCCGCTGCCGCCCTGGAGCGGTCCGCGGAGCTCACCGCCGACCCAGCGACCCGCTCGCGGCGCCTGCTCGGAGCGGCGCAGTCGGCGATGTTTGCCGGGCACCCGCAGTGGGTGGGCGAGATCACCGCGCGCGTCCAGGGCCTGACCGACGATCCGGCGCTGCGGGCAGAGGCCCAGCTGATGGAGGGTTGGGCGCTCGGTGTGACGCTGCGTCACCAGGAGGCGCTGACGGCCCTGCTGTCCGTGGGCGAGTCCATGGCGACGGTCGCGCCGCCGCTGGCGCTCTCGGCCCTGGCGACGGGTGCGACGTCGGTCTACAACTCGGGCGACCCCTTCTACCGGACCGAGATGCGGCGCATCTACGGGCTGATCGACGAGCAGGGCAATCTGCCCGGTCACGCGTGGGTCCAGGCCACCGTCGGCGCTATGACGGAACGTCAGCAGGCGCACGAGGCGTTCCGGCAGGCCCTCGCCGTGATGTCCCAGGACTCGCTTTCCGACCTGACCGTGCTCGGCGGGACGGCGTGGATCCTGGACGAGACCGAGGAGGCCACCCGCATCCTCGGCCGCACCATGGACATCCTGCGTCGCGTCGGCACGGCGGGGACCAACGCCACCATCGCGCAGGCGCTGGCCTTCGCCCACACCGAGTCCGGGGCCTGGGCGTCGGCCCTGACCTGCGCCGAGGACGCCTACTGGATGGCCGCGGAGGCCGGGGTGGAGAACGTCACCCTGGGCTCGCTGGTCCTGCAGGCGACCATCGGCGCCTTCCGGGGCGACCACCAGGCCTCCTGCGCCCGCGCGGACGACGCGCTGTGCGGCATCGACCTGCGCAAGTCCCGCAGCCTCCAGGTGCGTTACCGCTACGCGCTCGGCATGGCCCACGTGGTCGAAGGGGACCACGAGTCGGCCTACGAGGAGCTCCGCAGCACCTTCAGCCGCGACTACGTGCCCGTCCCGGTCCACTACCACGCGTCGGTGTACTACCTGGCCGACCTCGCCGCCGCCGCGGTCCGGGTCGGACGGATCGACGACGCGCGTGTGGTGCTGGACGCGACCGTGCGCGGCCTCGGCCCCGACCGCTCGCCCCGGGTCCACGCCGTCGTGGAGCGCGCCACCGCCCTGCTGAGCGAGCCCGACGCGGCCGAGGAGCACTTCCTCGCGGCCGTCGCCGACCCGGCCGCTGCGGGCTGGGCCTTCGAACACGCGCTCACCCAGCTGGACTTCGGCGAGTGGCTGCGGCGTCGGCGGCGCACCGCCGAGGCGCGCCCCCGGCTCCAGCACGCCTTGGAGACCTTCCGCCGTCTCGACGCCCGCCCGTGGCTCGAACGCGCCGCCGCCGAGCTGCGCGTCGCCGGAGCATCCGTTCCGGCGGCAGTCGACACGGCCCCGACGGCGGACCTGACGGCGCAGGAGCTGCAGATCGCCGAGCTGGCCGCCCAGGGGCTGACCAACCGCGACATCGCCTCCCGGCTGTACCTCTCGCCGCGCACGGTCGGGTACCACCTGCACAAGATCTTCCCGAAGTTGGGGATCAAGACGCGGGCCCAGCTCAGGGACGCGCTCTCGACCCCGACGTCCCGAAGGGCCGACGTGGACTGACCGGCTGTCGTCCGGTGCGCCCTTCGCAGGGCGGCCGTGCGCTCCTGGGACAGTGCTCCGTGTACCGCGCGCATAGCGTCCAAGGGTTCACGCGCGCGCGGCACGCCGCGGGCCGACAACAGCCCTGCCCTCGTCCTCCGCGGCGAGCAGCGAGCGGGGCTTCCTGAGGAAGGTTCATCCATGAGGTGGCGCATCATCGTCCCCGCCGTCGTCTGCTCTGTCGCGGTCGGCTCACTGCTGGCCGGACCGGCGCAGGCGACGTCCGCCGGAGCTCCGGCCGCCAAGGCGACGGACCGTCAGATCGCGGTGGGGCCGCAGTACGACACCACCCACGTCTACGTGACGCCCGGCGAAGCCCAGGCCTTCGTCACCAGCTGGGAGAAGACCTTCGGCGGCACCAACACCAAGCCGGTGCTGACCGACGTGACCCCGACGCCCAGCAAGACCGTCTCGGAGCTGGTCCTGTCGCCGGTCGGCACGCTCTCCGTCTTCGACTACCAGACCCCGGCGCCCTACCCGTTCGGCGTGGAGCGCACCGGCTGGCTCACCACCGACCTGAACACGGCCGTCGACCAGGCCCTGAAGGACGGCGCCGACGTGCAGGTGTCGCCGTTCGACGACCCGATCGGCAAGGACGCCGTCATCGAGTTCCCCGGCGGGGTCCACACCCAGCTGTACTGGCACACCACCGCCCCGCACTACGCGCCGCTGGCGAGCGTGCCGGAGAACCGGGTCTACGTCTCGTCGTACGCGGTCTCGGATTTCTTGCGGTCCTACCTGCGCTTCACCCGCGGGCACGTCACCGCTGACCAGTGGCGCGCGGACGGCGCCGAGATCGGGATGCCGGGCACGACCTACCGCCGCATCGCGATCGACTCCCCGTTCGGGAAGACGGTGGTGATCGTCAACGACGGCCACCTGCCGTACCCCTTCGGGCGCGAGGAGACCGGCTACCAGGTGGCCGACCTGACCGCGACGCTGGCCAAGGCCCGTGCGGCGGGCGCGCAGGTGCTGTGGGGCCCGGTGACGGCCGGGGGCCGTGACAGCGCCGTCGTCCAGTTCCCCGGCGGGTACGTCGCCGAGATCCACGACACCGCACGGCGCTGAGGCATCCCGTCCGCTTCGTGAAACGGCCCGCCCTCGCACCGCCCGGAACGGGTGCGAGGGCGGGCCGTTCGCTTCACGGCCGGGGGATGTTGCGCAGGTTGGTGCGCGCGAG
Organism: Streptacidiphilus fuscans; assembly: GCF_015690355.1. Taxonomy (GTDB): domain Bacteria; phylum Actinomycetota; class Actinomycetes; order Streptomycetales; family Streptomycetaceae; genus Streptacidiphilus; species Streptacidiphilus fuscans. The sequence goes on from NZ_JADPRT010000001.1 coordinate 332,603, forward strand.
GTGGACCATCCGCCCGACGCCGCCGCTCAGCACGGTACGGCTCGCGGACAGGGCGAAGCCGGTGAGCTCCTCCGTGGTGATCTTCGGCGGGACGGCCAGCGCGGCGGGGTCGGTGACCACGTCGACCAGCGCGGGGCCGTCGTGCGCGAACGCCTCCCGCAGCGCGTCGCGGACCTGCGCCGGGTGCTCGACGCGGATGCCGCGCGCACCTGCGGCGGTGGCGATGGCGGCGAAGTCCGTGTGCCGGTACCCGGTGCCGTACGGGGTCAGGCCGTCGACCATCATCTCCAGGTCGACCATGCCGAGCGAGGAGTTGTTGAAGACCACCACCTTCACCGGCAGCTCGTACTGCACGAGCGTCAGGAAGTCGCCCATCAGCATGGAGAACCCGCCGTCGCCGGAGAGCGAGACCACCTGGCGTCCCCGGTCCAGGAACTGCGCGCCGATGGCCTGCGGCAGCGCGTTGGCCATCGAGCCGTGGACGAAGGAACCGAGGATCCGCCGCCGCCCGTTCGGCGTCAGGTAGCGGGCGCCCCAGACGCAGCACATGCCGGTGTCCATGGTGAAGACGGCGTCGTCCGCCGCCACCTCGTCGAGCACGGCGGCCACGTACTCGGGGTGGATCGGCGTGTGCTTCTCGACGTCGCTGGTGTACGCGCCGATCGCGCCCTCGAGGGCGTGCACGTGCTGCTTCAGCATCCGGTCGAGGAAGTGCCGCGAGGACTTGTCGCGGACCGCCGGGGTCAGGCCGCGGAGCGTCTCCCGCACGTCTCCCCAGACCGCCAGGTCCAACTGGGTTCGCCGGCCCAGGTGTTCGGGCTGGATGTCGACCTGGACGGTGCGCACGCCGCGCGGCAGGAAGTCGGTGTAGGGGAAGTCGGTGCCCAGGAGCAGCAGCAGGTCGCACTCGTGCATCGCCTGGTACGCCGCGCCGTATCCCAGCAGCCCGGACATGCCGACGTCGTACGGGTTGTCGTACTGGATGTGCTCCTTGCCGCGCAGTGCGTGGCCGACGGGAGCCTTCACCTTCTCCGCGAAGGCCAGCACCTCGGCGTGCGCGCCCTCGACGCCGCGCCCGCAGAAGACCGTCACCCGCTCCGCCTCGTCCACCAGCCGGATCAGACGCGCCAGTTCCTCGTCGCCGGGTCGGACGCTCGGACGGTCCAGCGGGATCGCGAGGTCCGCGCTCCGCTCCGGGGAGTCCTTGGCGGCGACGTCCCCGGGCAGCGCCACCACGGAGACGCCCCGGCGGCCCACCGCGTGCTGGATGGCGGTCTGCGCCACCCGCGGCATCTGCTTGGGCGAGGAGACCAGCTCGGAGTAGTGGCTGCACTCGGCGAAGAGCCGGTCCGGGTGGGTCTCCTGGAAGTAGCCGGTGCCGATCTCGCTGCTGGGGATCTGCGCGGCCAGGGCGATCACGGGGGCCATCGAGCGGTGCGCGTCGAACAGGCCGTTGATCAGGTGCAGGTTGCCCGGCCCGCAGGAACCCGCGCAGGCGGCCAGACGGCCCGTCAACTGCGCCTCGGCGCCTGCGGCGAAGGCGGCGACCTCCTCGTGCCGGACCTGGATCCACTCCAGCGCGTGGTGCCGCCGCACGGCGTCGACGACCGGGTTGAGGCTGTCGCCGACCACGCCGTACATGCGGCGCACACCCGCGCGGGCCAGCAGGTCGACGTACTGCTCGGCAACGGTCTGTTTCGCCATGACGCTCCTCGTGGGACTGAATCCGTGGGCCGAATTCGTCGGGCTGGTTCAGGGGCCGGGACCCGGGCGTGGTCCCGCGCCGCGGCCAGGCTAGAAGCGGGACGCCGCGACGCTTGCCCGGCCGCGCACGGCCTCGGGCCGGTCCGTGCACCCCGCCCCGTGGACCGGCGGTTCCCTGACGGCGCATAGGCCGTGCGTTCCGGGACAAACGGTGCCGTCGACCGGCTTCTACGCTGCGGCGCGGGAGCCCGTTCGTACGGCGACGGAGGAGAGAGCGATGACCGGTTCCGAACCGCACCCGGGCCTGGTGGAGCGGCTCAAGCGGCACCACGAGGACGCCGAGCAGCGCCGCGAGGAGGCGGAGATCGAGTCGGCCGTCGGCGCGGCCGGATTCGACCTGGGGTCCGACATCGGCCGCCCGCCCGCGACCGGCCACGGCCAGGCCGGCTACGACGTCGATGCGGACCTGGGCGTGGACGCGGGTGTGGACGCGGAGCCCGGGAGGGGGACGGACGGCGCACGGGACCAGGCGTGAGGACGAGCGACTGCTCACCGGGCGCGGCCGGTTCGTCGCGGAACCGAACACAGATCAACCGAACACAGATCAACCGAAGACCGAACACCGAGCGCGATCACGGTCATGCTCAGGAAAGGCGCACCATGGCAACGCAGAACGGGCGTCCGACGCTCACGACCGAGTCGGGCGCACCGGTCGCCGACAACCAGAACAGCGAGTCGGCGGGCCCCGGCGGTCCGCTGCTCGTCCAGGACCAGCAGCTTCTGGAGAAGCTGGCCCGGTTCAACCGCGAGCGGATCCCGGAGCGCGTCGTCCACGCGCGCGGCGCGGGCGCGTACGGCACGTTCACCGTCACCGGCGACGTGACGGCCTGGACCCGGGCCGACTTCCTCTCGGCGGTCGGCAAGCAGACCGAGGTCTTCGCGCGGTTCTCGACCGTCGCAGGCAACCTGGGGGCGGCCGACGCGGTGCGTGACCCGCGCGGGTTCGCGCTGAAGTTCTACACCGAGGAGGGCAACTACGACCTCGTCGGCAACAACACCCCGGTCTTCTTCATCAAGGACCCCAGCAAGTTCCCCGACTTCATCCACACCCAGAAGCGCGACCCGTACACCGGTTCGCAGGAGGCGGACAACGTCTGGGACTTCTGGGGTCTCAGCCCCGAGTCGACCCACCAGGTCACCTGGCTCTTCGGCGACCGCGGCATCCCGTCCTCCTACCGGCACATGAACGGCTACAGCTCCCACACCTACCAGTGGACCAACGAGGCGGGAGAGGCGTTCTGGGTCAAGTACCACTTCAAGACCGACCAGGGCATCGCCGGCCTCACCGCCCAGGAGGCCACCGCCCTGGCGGGGTTGGACCCCGACAGCCACCAGCGCGACCTGCGCGAGGCCATCGAGGGCGGCGAGTTCCCCAGCTGGACGGTCCAGGTGCAGGTCATGCCCGCCGCCGATGCGGCGGCCTACCGCTTCAACCCGTTCGACCTGACCAAGGTCTGGCCGCACGCGGACTATCCGCCGATCGAGATCGGCCGCCTGGAGCTGAACCGCAACCCGCGCAACGTCTTCGCCGAGGTCGAGCAGTCGGTCTTCTCCCCGGCGCACTTCGTGCCCGGCATCGGCCCGTCGCCGGACAAGATGCTCCAGGGACGGCTCTTCGCATACGGCGACGCGCACCGCTACCGCGTCGGCATCAACGCCGACCAGCTGCCCGTCAACCGCCCGCACGTCGCCGAGGCGCACACCTACGGGCGTGACGGTCACCTCTACGACGGACGCCACGCGGGCGCGAAGAACTACGAGCCGAACTCGGCCAACGGCCCCGTCCAGACCGGCCGTCCGCTCTGGGCCGCCACCGAGGTGTCCGGTCCGACCGGCGACCACGCCGCCCCGCTGCACCGCGAGGACGACGACTTCGCGCAGGCCGGAGACCTTTACCGGCTGATGACGGAGGTGGAGAAGGAGCGACTGGTCGACAACCTGGCCGGCTCCCTCGCCGCCGTCTCCGCCGGTCGCGGCGACATCGTCGAGCGGGCCGTCGGCAACTTCCGTCGTGCCGACGCGGATCTCGGCAGCCGCCTGGAGGCGGCGGTGAAGCAGCGCCGCGGCTGAGTCCGGCGCCCCGAACGGAGAAGGGGCCTCCCACGCGATCGCGCGGGAGGCCCCTTCTCGTCTTCACCGTCTTCCCCGGGGTGCCGGGGTGCCGGTGACTGTCCGTCAGGATCCCTGGATCCGCATGGCCCAGTCCGCGGGAACCCGCCCGGCGGGGCCGGGGACGGGCTGGTCGACCGGGTGGTGGGACGGCGGCGCGAGGGCGGGGCCGGAGTTGAAGAACTCCTCGGTGCGGAAGTTCCAGAACCACTCCTCCCCGGGCTCGAAGCTGCGGATCACCGGGTGCCCGGTCGACGTGGCGTGGGCGGTGGCGTGCTTCGAGGGGGAGTCGTCGCAGCAGCCGATGTGACCGCACAGCGCGCAGCGCCGCAGATGCACCCACCAGCCGCCGGACGCGTCGCACTCGACGCAGCCGGTGCCGCTGGGCGGGACGGTGGCGTCGAAGGCGTTCTCGGGAATCATGCGGGTTTCTCCTCGGGGGAAGGCTGCTGGTGGGAGGACGGGACGTCAGGATCGGCGGGGCCGAGCGGCAGTCGCACCTGGAACCGGGTGTCACCCGGCACGGAGTCGACCCGCAGGTCGCCCCCGTGGTGGTCGACGACGATGCGCCAGGAGATGTCCAGGCCGAGCCCGGTGCCCTCGCCGACGGGCTTGGTGGTGAAGAAGGGATCGAAGAGCCGGTCCCGGATCTCGGGCGGAATGCCGGGGCCGGTGTCGCGGAACTCGACGAGCAGCCGGTCGCCGTCCCGTGCGGTCCGGACGGTGAGGGTGCCGGTCCCGTGGTCGGTGCTCGTCCCGGTGTTCGCGTGCCGCATCGCCCATGCGGCGTTGTCGACGAGGTTCGTCCAGACCTGGTTGAGCTCGCCCGGGTGGGCGAGGATGCGCGGCAGGGCGCGGTCGTAGTCCCGGACGACGTCGATCCGCGCGCCGAGGCGTGGCGAGAGCATCTGCAGTGTGCTGTCGAGCAGTTCGTGGACGTCGGTCAGCTGGTAGGGCGCGCGGTCGAGCTGGGTGTACTGCCGGGAGGCGTCGACCAGGTCGAGCACCCGACGGGTGGCGTCCGCGATCTCGTCGAGGAGCAGTGCGGTCTCGACGGCGCGGCTCACCTCGCGTACCGCGCGGGCGAGGTCGGTCTCGTGCGGGCAGGCTTCGGCGATGCGGTCCAGCCAGCCCTCGTCGAGGCCCGCCTGCACGAGCACCGGCGCGAGCTCCCAGGCGTCGGAGACGCCGAGCTCGTCCAGCCGGTCGGCGATCGCGTCCTCCGCGTCGGCCGCCGCCAACGCGCTGGGAGCGGCCGACGCGGAGCCCGCCCGGGCTCGGGCAACGGCCTCGTCCCGCAGGCGTGCCACGGCGTCGTCCCGGTCCCGCCCGCCGCTCGGTCCGCAGTTCGGTCCTCCGGCCGGCGCGGCGGCGAGGAGCTCCCGCAGCGCGGCGGTCGCGCGGACCGCGGCACCCGCCGGATTGCCCAACTCGTGGGTGAGGCCCGCCGCCAGCGCCCCCAGCGCGAGCAGGCGTTCGCGCTGCCCCACGGCCTCCTGGGTGGTCCTGGTCCCGAAGAGCAGGCCCTCCAGCAGGTGGACGGCCATGGGGAACCACTCGTGCACGACCCGCGCGAACGACTCGGCGGGGAGCGTGAAGAACCGGGACGGCTCCGTGACCCGCATCGAGTTGTTGTAGACCTGCGGCACCTGGTCGCCCAGGTAGGCGTGGAACGCGCCCGCGTACACACCGGGCACGGAGGAGCGGTTCACCTCGACGTCCTGGGTCGCGACCCGGCGGGAGAGGACCACGGTGCCCTCGACCAGCACGTAGAACGTGGTGGCCGGGTCCCCCTCCCGGTAGACCGGACCGGCCGGGACGCACTCCACCCGGCCTTCCCGACACAGCCGGGTCAGCTGATCAGGCGTCAGTTCCTTGAACAGAAAGAGCGAACGCAGCTCCTCCGGTTGGCACGGCCAGGTACGTCCGGAGGGGTGGGCCGTCATGACTGCTCCAGATAGCGGTGCGCGAGCATGACGGCCATGGCGCCCTCGCCGACCGCCGAGGCGACCCGCTTGGCCGACTCGGCGCGGACGTCGCCCGCCGCGAAGACCCCGGGCACGCTGGTCTCCAGGTGATAGGGCGGCCGGTCGAGCGTCCACCCGGGCGGCGGGCCTCCGTCGGCGGACAGGTCCGGGCCGGTCAGCACGAAGCCGTGGGAGTCGCGCTGCACTGTGCCGTCCAACCAGCCGGTCTGCGGGGCCGCGCCGATGAAGACGAACAGCCACTGCGCGTCGACCGTCTCGGTCCGTCCGGTCGCCGTGTCCAGCAGGGTCATCCCCTCCAGATGCTCCTTGCCGTGCAGTGCGGTCACGACCGTGGTGGTGCGGACCGCGATCGTGGGCGCCGCGACGATGCGCTGCAGCAGGTAGTGCGACATCGAGTCGGCCGCGGACCGCCCCCGCACCAGGAGGGTGACGGACCGCGCGCCCCGGGCGAGGAAGAGTGCCGCCTGGCCTGCGGAGTTGGCGCCGCCGACGATGTACACGTCCTGGCCCCGGCAGTCGGGGGCCTCCGTCAGCGCCGAGCCGTAGTACAGCCCGCGGCCGACGAGTTCGGCCGCGCCCGGCACGTCCAGCTGCCGGTAGGACACCCCGGTCGCCAGGATCACGCTGTGCCCGGAGAGCCCCGGGCCGTCGGCGAAACGCAGCGTACGCGCGCCGCCGGTGACGTCCAGCGCGGTGACCTGACGTGCCGTCAGCAGCTCGGCGCCGAACTTCGCCGCCTGGCGGCGGGCCCGGTCCGCGAGTTGGCCGCCGGAGAGTCCGTCGGGGAAGCCGAGGTAGTTCTCGATGCGTGAACTCTGGCCCGCCTGGCCGCCCGTCGCCGAACGCTCCACCAGGACCGTCCGCAACCCCTCCGAGGCCCCGTAGACCGCCGCGCCCAAACCGGCCGGGCCGCCGCCGACGATCACCAGGTCGTAGAAGTCCGCGACCGGGGTGGTCGACAGCCCCACCAGGTCGGCCAACTCCCGCTCCTCGGGCGCCACCAGGGCGGTGCCCTCGGCGGTGACGACGAGCGGCAGTCGCGCCTGGTCCGCCCCCGCGGCGGCCAGCAGCCGGCGTCCCTCCGGCTCGTCGCTTGAGTACCAGCGGTAGGGGACCTGGTTGCGGGCGAGGAACTCCCGGATCTCCGACGACCGCGCCGACCAGCGGTGGCCGACGACCTTGACGCTGCCCGCCTCCCGGCCGTCGCTCGCCGTCCACGACTCCAACAGGGCGTCCAGGACCGGGTAGAGCTTCTCCTCCGGGGGCTCCCAGGGCTTCAGCAGGTAGTGGTCGAGGTCGGCGACGTTGATCGCGTCGATGGCCGCGCTGGTGTCGGCGTAGGCCGTCAGCAGCACGCGCCGTGCGCCGGGGTACAGGTCCATGGCCTGTTCGAGGAACTCGACGCCGGTCATCCGGGGCATCCGGTGGTCGGCGAGGATCACGGCGACGTGCTCACCCCGCAGCTTCAGCTCCCGCAGGGCCGTGAGCGCCGCCGGTCCCGACTCGGCGCGCACCACCCGGTGGGTCTGCCCGTAGCGCCGACGCAGGTCGCGGGCGACGGAGCGGGACACCGCCGGGTCGTCGTCCACCGTGAGGATGACGGTCTGTGCGGCCATGGAGCCCCCTCGGAGATGGTGGCCCGGCCGCCGGGACAGCCCGCCGGTCCGCGCGATCCCGGCCAGGCTAAGCAGGCCGGGACTCCTCTCCTTGACTCTCCGTGCACCGGGCGACGCCCGGGAGCGACCTCAGGCCGACTGGGGTGGCGGCGCGTCGGGAAGGGTGCGGCGGCCCAGCGCCTCGGCGTCGGTCAGGAAGCGGTCGCGGTTGCGCCGGTCGCGGAAGGCGCGCAGCTCCTGCGCGGAGAGCTGGGGGCGGTTGACCCTGCGACCGAGCGGGACGTCGGCGTCCCAGCGGTCCCACCACAGGACGAGATAGGGCAGCAGGTCGGGGTGCAGCTCGCGCTCGGGGAGTTGGAGCAGGCCCGCGTGGGCGGGCGATTCGTGCGCCAGGGACGGCAAGGGCCGCAGCTCCGGCCGGGCGCTCCGGGTCGGATCGTCGGTGCGCAGGATCTCGGCGGCGCAGAAGCGTTGGAGCTGGTCGACGGTGCCGATCTCGACGGGCAGCGGTGCGGGCACCGTCTCGGGATCGGCGGCGAGCCATCGGCGCACGGGGTCGTCCTGCGGAACCAGCGACGGGTCGACGATCCGGTCGCTGTTGTGCGGATGTCGGCCCTGCGCACTGAGTTGCGGTGTGTCGAAGACCTTGCAGATGGTCGCCCACGCGCCGGTGGTCGGCTCGACGGCCAGCCACCGGCGGTAGCCCTCCTCGCTGGACGGGAGTCGCATCACCGCGTACGGCCGCGCGTCGACGGTCACCGTACTGAACGGCTCGTCCGTGGCCGGTGGGTCCGCCCACCCGCGCTCCCCGCCGGGCTCGGCCGCGGCGATCAGCGCCTTGGCCCAAGCCACGCTCGGATGCGGCGACTTGGGCTCGTCCTTCGTGCCGCCTGCCGTCGCCCTGCGCCCTTTCCACCGGATCATCCGCTGTCCCCTCCGTCGGTGCGCGTTGCCACCGCACGCGCGTGGCGGGCCCAGTATCGCCGCGATCGCCTGGACGTACCAGACAGCGCCGCTCACCCACCGCGTCAGCGGCGCTGTCGGGCGGTCAGGCACCTGCGACGGGCAGGCCGGGCTTTGTGAGCGCCCGTCAACCGCCGGCGCTGAGCTGCTCCTGCCAGTTGCGCGGCAGGCGGTCGGCCGGGCCGGGGACGGACTGGTCCAGGGGGTGGTGGGTCGGGGGAGCCAGCTGCGGGCCGGTTTCGTAGAACTCCGAGGTGTCGTAGTCCCAGAACCACTCCTCGCCCGGTTCGAAGCTGGTGATCACCGGATGCCCGGTCGACTTGTTGTGCGCGGTGGCGTGCTTGGCGGGGGAGTCGTCGCAGCAGCCGATATGGCCGCAGGCGGCGCAGCGCCGCAGGTGCACCCACCAGCCGCCGGCCGCGTCGCACTCGACGCAGCCGGTGCCGCTCGGCGGGACGGTGGGGTCGATCGCATTCTCAGCCGTCATGGCGGGGCTCCTGCTCCTGCTCGGGGTTCTCGGTGTCGGACGGTGCGGGATCGATCGGGAGGCGGATCTGGAAGCGCGTGTCGCCGGGCTCGGACTGCAGGCGCAGGTCGCCGCCGTGCCGGTTGACGATGATGCGCCAGGAGATGTCCAGGCCCAGGCCGGTGCCCTCGCCGACGGGCTTGGTGGTGAAGAAGGGGTCAAAGACGCGGCTCTGCACCTCGGCGGGGACGCCGGGACCGGTGTCCCCGATCTCGACCAGCACCCGGTCCCCGTCCCGTGTGGTGCGGACGGTGAGGGTGCCGCCCTTGCCGGTGCTGTGCATGGCCCAGGCGGCGTTGTCGATCAGGTTCGTCCAGACCTGGTTCAGCTCGGCCGGGTAGCCGGGGATGCTGGGCAGGCTCGCGTCGTAGTCCCGGACGACGGTGATGTCCGGGCCGAGCTTGCCGCCCAGCAGCAGCAGCGTGCTGTCCAACAGCTCGTGCACGTCCGCTCGTTGGTACGGGGCGCGGTCCAGCTGCGAGTACTCCTTCGCCGCGCCCACGAGGTTGGAGATGCGGTGGGTGGCGTCCTCGATCTCGGTCAGCAGGAGTTCCGCCTCGACCGTGCAGCCCAGCCAGTCCAGAGCGCGGCTGAGCAGGCCGTCGGGCACCTGGTCGGCGATCCCGTCCAGCCAGTCGGTGCCGAGGCCCGCCTGGACGAAGACCGGTGCCAGCTCCCAGGCGTCGGCGATCTCGCGGCCCGCCAACCAGTCGCCGACCTCGTCCTCCAGATCCGCCGCCTCCAGCGGGCCGAGCGTCGGGGCCTGCTCGATCCGGGCGACGGTCCGGTCCTGAAGGTCGTTCAGCCGGGACAGCTCCTTGCCGCGTTGCGGGTCGGCCGCGATCTCGCCGAACTCGCGGCGGACCCGGGCGATGCGCTCCCGCAGAGCCGCGGTGGCCCGCACGGCGGCGGCCGCCGGGTTGTTGAGCTCATGGGTGAGCCCGGCCGTCACCGAGCCGAGGGCAAGCAGCCGCTCGCGCTGCCCGATCGCCTCCTGCGTGTTCCTGAACCCGAAGAAGAGGCCCTCCAGCAGGTGGACGGCCATCGGGAACCAGTCGCGCATGATCCGCGCGAAGGCCTCCGCGGGCAGCACGAAGAAACGCGAACGCTCGGTCACCCGAAGCGAGTTGTTGTAGACCTGCGGCACCTGGTCACCCAGGTACGCCTGGAACGCCCCGGCGTAGACCCCGGGCGCCGACGTGCGGGTCACGTCCACCTCGTCGACGCCGACCAGACGGGAGAGGACCACGGTCCCCTCGAAGAGCGTGTAGAAGTTCTCGGCCGGATCGCCCTCCCGGTACACCGGACCGGCGTCGAACCACTCGACGTGGCCGGCGCGGCACAGCTGGGTGAGCTGGTCCGGCGTCAGCTTCTCGAAGAGGAAGAGCTTCCGCAGCTCCTGCTCGTCGCAGAGGACTTCGCCGCCGGTCATGACTGCTCCAGGTAGCGGTGGACGAGCATGACCGCCATCGCGCCCTCGCCGACGGCGGAGGCCACCCGCTTGGCGGACTCGGCCCGTACGTCCCCGGCCGCGAAGACGCCCGGCACGTTCGTCTCCAGGTGGTAGGGCGGCCGGTCCAGCGCCCACTCGGCCGGAGGGCGGCCGTCGGCGGTCAGGTCGGGGCCGGTCAGCACGAAGCCGTGGGAGTCGCGCAGCACGGTGCCGTCCAGCCAGTCGGTCAACGGCTCGGCCCCGATGAAGACGTACATCCACTGCGTGTCGACCGTCTCGGTCTCCCCGGTCGTGCGGTTGCGCAGGGTCAGCCCCTCCAGGTGCTCCTTGCCGTGGGCCGCCTCGACGACGGTGTCCATGCGCACCGAGATGGTCGGGGCGTCCTCGACCCGCTGGAGCAGGTAGTACGACATGGAGGCGGACAGCTTCGGCGCCCGCACCAGCAGGGTGACGCTCCGGGCGTTGCGGGAGAGGAACATCGCGGCCTGGCCGGCCGAGTTCGCGCCGCCGACGATGTAGACGTCCTGGCCCTGGCAGGCGGTCGCCTCGGTCAGCGCCGAGCCGTAGTAGACCCCGCGCCCGGTCAGGTCGGCGACGCCCGGCACGTCGAGGGTGCGGTACGACACGCCCGTCGCCAGGATCACGCTCTGGGCGGCGAGCCCGGAGCCGTCGGCGAAGCGCAGCGTGCGGGCCGCGCCGTTCACCTCAAGACCGGTGACCTTGCACGCCGTGAGCAGCTCCGCGCCGAACTTGGTCGCCTGGCGACGCGCCCGGTCGGTCAGCTGCGCGCCGGAGACGCCGTCCGGGAAGCCCAGGTAGTTCTCGATCCGGGAGCTCTGCCCCGCCTGGCCGCCGGTGGCCTCGCGTTCGACGAGCACCGTGCGCAGGCCCTCCGAGGCCCCGTAGACGGCGGCGCCCAGCCCGGCCGGGCCGCCGCCGACGACGACCAGGTCGTAGAAATCGGCGGCCGGGGTGATCGACAGGCCGACATGGGCGGCCAGGTCCCGCTCCCTGGGGTCCACCAGGGCGGTGCCGTCCGGCGTCACCACCAGGGGCAGGTGCAGCGCGTCCCTCCCCGCCGCGGCCAGCAGCCGCGCCCCCTCCGGCTCCTCGACGGAGTACCAGCGGTAGGGCACCTGGTTGCGGGCGAGGAACTCGCGGATCTGCGAGGAGCTGGCCGACCAGCGGTGGCCGACGACCTTGGTGATGGCCACGACCCGGCCGTCCGTCTCCCGCCACGCCGTCAGCAGGTCGTCGACGACCGGGTACAGCTTCTCCTCGGGCGGCTCCCACGGCTTGAGCAGGTAGTGGTCGAGGTCGACGACGTTGATGGCGTCGATCGCGGCGTCGGTGTCCGCGTAGGCAGTGAGCAGCACCCGGCGCGCGCCCGGGTACAGGTCGAGCGCCTCCTCCAGGAACTCGATGCCGTTCATCTGGGGCATCCGGTAGTCCGCCAGGATCACCGCGACCGGCGTGCCGCGCAGCTTCAGCTCGCGCAGCGCCTCCAACGCCGACTCACCGGACTCGGCCCGGACCACCCGGTACCGGTCCCCGTACCGGCGGCGCAGATCGCGCGCCACGGCGCGGGAGACCGCGGGATCGTCGTCCACGGTCAGGATCACGGTCCGTGCCGCGTCGGCGGCGTCTGCCATGGTGCACCACCCGAACTGTCGCAGGGCTGGACGGAACAACCCCTCCAGTCTGCTCCGGGGGACGCGATCCGGCCCCCGATGTTCGCGCTCAGGGGATCAGGGGATCAGGACGACCTTGCCCCCGGGGCGGCCCGACATGCTGAGCTCGACCGCGGCCCGCCAGTCGGCGAGCGGGTAGGTGCGCGCGATCGGGAGACGGAAGGCGCCCTCGGCCGCGAGCGCGGCGTACTGCGGCAGGAAGGAGCCCGCCGGGGCCGGAGCAGTGGCGTGGTCGAGGTTGACGCGGGCGCCGAGCCGCCGCGCCTCGTCGTGGTTGCTGACGGTCATCACCCGGCTCGGATCGCCGGTGGCGGCGATGAGTTCCGGGACGACCCCGGCGTTCGGGGGCGCGGCGTCCAGCACCCCGTCGACCGGCCCGCCGGCCAGCTCGCGTACCCGATCGGCCATCCCCGTCCCGTAGGGCGTGACCTGCGCGCCCAGTGCCGAGAGCTGTGCGGCGTAGGTGGGCCCGGCGGTGGCGATCACGCGGATGCCGCGGCTCAGCGCGATCTGGACGGCGGCGAACCCGACCATCGCGCCGCCGCCGTGGACCAGCAGCGTGCTCCCGGGCTCAATGCCCATGGCGTCGAGTGTCCAGACGGCGGTCTGGACGACCATCGGCAGCACGGCCGCCTCGGCGGGGTCGAGCCCGATGGGCACGCGGTACCAGCTGTCGAGGATCGCGACGTCGGCGACGCCCGCGCTGGGCTGTCCGAGGAAGTCCGCCGTGCCGAAGACCAGGTCTCCGACCACGACGTCGTCCACCTCCTCGCCCACCGCGTCGACCACTCCGGCGACGTCGTAGCCGACGCCGCGCGGCAGGCTGCCCGCCAGGAAGCCGCGGCAGATCTCCCAGTCGGCCGGGTTCAACCCGACGGCGGACACGCGGACGCGGACGCGGCGGGCGGCCGGGTCGGCGACCTCGACGCGCTCCTCGCGCAGGACGTCGGCCGGCTCGCCGTGCTCGTGGAAACGGACTGCGGTAGCGGGAACGGGGCTCATGGGTCCTCCAGACAAAACCACGTAGCGACAGTCACTGACACTACCACGGTAGTGGCAGTCACTGTCGCTACGTACAATGTGTGCATGCCCAGAGACGGATCGAAGGCGCGCGCCCGCCTGCGCGCGGCGGCGCTGGACCTGTACCGCGAACGCGGCTACGACGAGACCACCACCGCCCAGATCGCCGCGCGCGCCGAGGTGAGCGAGCGCACCTACTTCCGTCACTTCGCCGACAAGCGCGAGGTCCTCTTCGACGGCGAGGCGGAGCTGCGCGCGATCCTCGTCGACGCCGTCGCCGCCGCGCCGGACGGCCTGCCGCCCCTGCACGTGATGGTCCGGGCGTTCAGCGCCGCGGTCCCGCTCATCGTCGCCAACCGCCGGGTGGCCGAGCAGCGGGCCGAGGTGATCGCCGTGACGCCGGCCCTGCAGGAGCGCGCCTACGCCAAGACCGCGGGCCTCACGGACGTCCTCGAAGAGGCCCTCGCCGCTCGCGGGACCGCTCGGCCGACGGCGCGCCTCGCCGCGCAGGTCGGGATGGCGGCGTTCGAGCGCGCCAGTCGCGCCTGGGCCGGCGATCCCGACGTCGACCTGTCCGCGCTGATCGCCCAGGCGGCCGACGAGGTGCTCACCCTCGGCGGCACATGAAGACGTCACGCCCGACGCGGATGGCATGATCCCTTGCATGAATCCGAGCGACGTGACGATACGTCCGATGGCGGGAGCCGAGGAGCTCGACCTGTTCGGTCGGCTCCGCTACGTCCTTGACCACGAGTTGGCCGACGACTTCGCGCAGCGCCGGCGTCGGCCGGAGTGGACCTGGGTCGCGCTGGACGGTGACCGGCTTGTGGCGCGACTCGCCTTCTGGGGGCGGGCGGACGCGGACCGCCCCGCGCTGCTGGACTTCTTCGACCTCGACGCCGCCCTGAGCCGGGACGACCGGCTGACGGTCGGAGGCCGCCTGCTGGACGCCGCGCTCGCCGCCGTCGTCCCCAAGGGGACTCGCCCCCCGGAGTACAGCCGCTTTGTCCCGCCCGACTGGCGTGACGACGACGCGGCCCGGAGCGCCGTAGAGGACCGCATCGCGATCGCCGAGCAGGCCGGCGCGCGGCTGCTCACCGAGCGGCTCCGGCTGGAATGGCGCCCCGGGGCGGCGATCACTGAGCCGAGCGGGCGCCTGACGTTCCGGCAGTTCGCCGACACCGAGGAACTGCTGGCTCTCACGACCTCGGCGCTGGCAGGGACGCTGGACGCGCACAGCCGCGACGACCTGACGCGGATGTCCGCACGAGATGCCGCAGTCCAGCACTACGAGGACGAGTTCGCCCGGTTCTCCAGCCCTCGTGCGTGGTGGCGGGTCGCGGTGCGCGGCGACGGGGAGCCGGTCGGGTTCGTCATCCCGGCGCGCAACGCCTACAACCCGATCATCGCCTACCTGGCCGTACTGCCCGCGCACCGTGGCAACGGCTATATCGACGAGATCCTCGCCGAGGGCACCCGCATCCTCGCGGGCGAGGACGTGCCTCGCATCCGGGCCTCGACGGACCTGGCCAACGTCCCGATGGCGCGCGCCTTCCATCGGGCCGGCTATGTCAACTTCGAACGCGAGATCAAGATGACCTGGAGCGATTGAGGATCACAGATTGACGCTCCGTCAGGATTCGGCGTCCGGGAGCCAGTTGCCGTGGAAGCCGGCCGGCACGCGGTGCGGCAGGGGCACGGTGGCGACCCGCGTCATGTCGCTCGCGTCCAGGACCGCGAAGGCGGAGCCACGGCCCGAGCGGTCGGAGACGATCGTCAGCAGCCAGCCGTCGTCCTCCGCGCGGGCGTCGGCCGCGGGCACGAAGACGGCCTCCCCGGGGGCCTGGCCGCTGCCCGCGTCGTAGCTGCGGTTCGCGCCGAGGGTCAGGTCGTACTTGACGATCGAGGTGTCGGCGACGGCGTAGCGGTAGCGGCTGGGGCGGCCGACGAGAGTCTCGTTGACGGTGGGGAACTCCACCGCCCGGTCGTCCAGGGGCTGTTCGCTCACCCGGCCGGTGCGCGGGTCGAGCGTCCACTGGTGGAGCCGGGGGTGGTCGGCGCTCTCGGACGGCGCAGGGACACCTGGCTGCGCCGCTCCGCTGATGCGGTCCCAGGAGCGGACGAAGCCGTCCCGCCCGTAGCGCACCGCGTCCAGCACGATCCGGCCCGCCGCGTCCTCACGGGCGTTGCCGACGTGGTAGACGTAGCCGGGCTCGACCTCGAACCACCGCACCGCGGTTGTGCCGTGCTGCGCCATGACGCCGATCCGCGCCGGGTAGCCGTCGTCCCACCGGTACGGCATGCCGCCGCGGCCCAGCCGGGCGTGGTCGAAGACGACCGGGAGGTCGAGCCAGACCACGTGGTTCTCGGTGATGGCGAAGTCGTGCATCATGGTCGGCCCGCCGACCGGGATCTCCCGGCTCTCCACCAACGTGCCGTCGGCGGTGGCGCGGTGGTAGGTGAGGTAGGGCGGGAGGGCGCCGTAGCCGAAGAAGTGCAGGTCGCCGGTGACCGGATCCTCCTTGGGGTGGGCGGTCATCGCCGTGGTGAGCCGGCCGCCGAAGTCGTAGGGGCCGACCGTGTCGAGCTGGTCGGTGACCTGGTACGGCAGGCCGTTCTCGACCAGCGCGAGGATGCGGTCGGCATGCCGGATCACGTTGGTGTTGGCCGTGACCGCCCGCAGGTCGGGCCCCTCGGGGCCGAGGAACCGGGCCCCGGCGAACGCGGTCGTGCGCACCCATCGGTTGCGCTGCCACAGCGCGCGACCGCCCTGGAGCCGGACGCCGTGCAGCATGCCGTCGCCGGTGAACCAGTGCCCGGGGTCCTGTCCGGGGCGGGGGTTGGGGCCGTTGCGGAAGTAACGGCCATTCAGCTCGGGCGGCAGCGACCCCTCGACGGGCAGGTCGTGGCTCTCGGTCTCTTCGGTGACGGGCGCGAGGTGGCCGGTGAGGTAGACGGGCTGGTGGGTGGGCTCGTGGAGGGTCATGGTCAGCTCTCCTTCGTGAACACGGCGGTCTGCGCGCCCTGCGCCGTCTGCGCGCCCTGCGCGGCGAGACGGCGGCGGGACTCCTGGTAGCGGATGGTGAAGACGGCCGGGACGACGAACCCGGCGACCTGGATGAGCGTGGTGGCCAGGCTCGCGTTCGCGTCGGTCAGGTCGACGGCGCCGCTGGCCAGCGCCGTGACGGTGAAGCTCGCCGCCCACACCGTCGTGATCACGTTGTTGGCCCGCAGGAACTGCGGGCTGTTCCAGAACTGCTGCGGTACCGAGCGGCGGGCGATGCCCAGGGTGAACGGGCGCGAGATCGCCAGTGAGCCCCAGGCGGTCAGCGCCAGCCAGGCGGAGGACAGCGCGCCGACGCCGTCGCGCAGCGGCGAGTGGGGCTCCAGGTGGGCGAGGACGGCGACGGCCGCGAAGAACACCGCCGCGCTCAGCTCGATGACGTTCGCGTCCAGGCCGACCCCCGCGCGGCGGTTGCGCAGCAGCAGGACGACGCTCAGGGCGACGGCGACGATCGCCGCGGTCTGCCAACCCGCCGTGCCACTGAGCACCGCGAAGGCGATCCAAGGGATGAAACCGCGCACCGATCCGGACATGACTGGTCCTCCTCCATCGACATGTCTGTACTGACATGTCGAACATAGAATGTCACTCGGGACCTGTCAATACTGGAAGGTCGGCGTAGGATGCACGCATGAGCTTGAGACACGCTGCACTGGGCCTGCTCGCACTCCGCGGGGAGGCGAGTGGCTACGACCTGCTGGGGATCTTCAACGAATCGCTGGAACACGTGTGGCCCGCCACGCAGAGCCAGCTCTACACGGAGCTGGGCAAGCTCACCGACGCGGAACTGGTCGAGGTGGTGGCGGAGGGCGGCCGGGGTCGCAAGGCCTATGCCGTCACCGACGCAGGCCGGAAGGAGTTCGAGCACTGGCTGTTGGAGGAGCCGCCGACCGTCAACCGCCGCAACGACCTGCTGCTGCGGGTCTTCTTCCTGGGCCTGGTCCCCACCGAACGCGGTCAGGAGTTCCTGCGCGAGCGCGCGGTGGCAGCGGCGGACATGCACGAGCGGCTCCGCGAGCTGGAGCGGTCGCTCGCGACAGAGGAGGGCCCGCTGGCGGTCCACGGGCGGCTCGCCCTGGAGTGGGGGCTGCGCTACAGCCGGATGCAGGAGGAGTGGGCGACCTGGGCCGCCGAGCAGCTGGCCGAGGAGGAATCCGCTGGTCAGCGGATTGCCGAGGTTGCGGTGGAGCAGTAGGTCCTAGCGCAGGCCGTGCGGCCGTCGGGGTGAGCGTCAGTGCGGGTCGGCTGCGGGCCGTTGCAGCCCCGCCGCTGTCGCCGCCTCGCGCAGGGCGATGACCACGGCGTCCGTCAGAGGGTCCGGGCCGGGGCCCGAGGAGCGGCGGAGTGCGGCGATCCGGCGGTGACCGGCGACGGGCAGGGCGGGGAGCGCGACCAGATCCGAGCGCGCGGTGCCCAGGGCCAAGGTGGGGACGATCGCCGCGCCGAGACCTGCCGCCACCAGTGCGAGCACGGTGGGGAACTCCAGGGCGGTGTGCGCGCGGTCCGGCGTGAAGCCGTACTGGGCGGCGATCCGCTCCAGCGCCCGCCCGCAGGCGCTCTCGGGAGGTCCGGCCACCCAGGGGCGGTCCGCCAGGTCGCCGACCGACCCGGGCGCCGGTGACCCGGGGGCCGCTGATCCGGGTGCCGACCACTCGGCGGGGACGACGATGCGGTACTCGTCGTCGGCGACCGGCGCGGCGGTCAGACCCGCCGGGGCCGCGGCGGCGTCAGGGCCGACCAGATCGTCCTCGGCGACCACCAGGTCGAGCCCGCCGGTCCGCAGCTCGCGCAGCGCCGCCGGGCCCTCAAGCTCCACCACACGTGGCTCCAGTTCCGGTTGGCGGGCGGCGAGTTGACGCAGCGCCGGAATCAGCAGGTGGCAGATCGCCGAGGAGAACCCGGCGATGACGACCGGGCCGGTCATCCGCCCGCTCGCCGTGGCGAGTTCGCGGCGCGCCTCGGCCAGCTCCTGCTCGATCCGCTCGGCGCGGGCGGCGAGGAGCTGCCCGGCCGGCGTGAGGCCGACCCTGCGCCGCGACCGGTCCACCAGCGGCTGGCCGACCTCCCGCTCCAACTGGGCGAGCTGCTGGGAGACCGCCGAGGGCGTCAGGTGCAGCAGCCTCGCCGCGTCCACCACGCCGCCGCGCACGGCCACCGCGTGCAGTACCCGGAGGCGTCTCGGGTCGAGTTCCATAAGGCCGACTGTAGCGACACTTCAGAAATCCTCGATTGAACTCCAGCTCAGCTTCACTGATCATCGTGGGTGTGGACATGGAGACGGCGAACACGAACCAGGGCCCCGACGACGCGGACGGGCAGCGTGAGCAGGGCGGGCAGCAGTGGCGCGTCGAGTTCGACGCGGAGGTGGCCTTCGCCAACGGCGGCGGCCTGCAGACCCAGGGGTTCCGACTGGACGTGCCCGGCCCGGATCTCGGCGACGACGAGATCGCCGAGCTGCTCGTGCGTCACCTCGGCCTGCTGATGGTCGACACGGTGCGCATCAGCGACAGGCGGACGCTGCGCGAGCCGCACAAGGGCGGGCGCGGCACCGTCGGAGCAGCCGCGCAGTCGACGGACGCACAGGCGACGAACGCACCGGCGACGGCTCGTCGGATCGTCGACCTCAGCCACGCGATCCGGCACGGCATGGTCACCTACCCGGGCCTGCCCGCGCCCGAGATCAGCGACCACCTCTCACGCGAGGCCTCCCACGACCACTACGCGCCCGGCACCGAGTTCCAGATCGGCCGGATCTCGATGGTCGCCAACACCGGCACCTACCTGGACAGCCCCTTCCACCGCTTCGGCGACGCGCCGGACCTGGCGGGGCTTCCGCTCGACGGGCTGGTCGACCTGGACGGGCTGGTGATCCGGGTCCTCGGCGCGCAGGACCGCGCCGTCGACCGGAACGCGCTGCTGCCGCACCAGGTCACCGGCCGTGCGGTGCTGATCCACACCGGCTGGGACCGGCACTGGGGCACCGACCGCTACGGATCCGGCGGCCACCCGTTCCTCACGGCGCAGGCCGCCGCGTGGCTCGCCGAGCAGCGGCCCGCGCTGGTGGGCATCGACTCGGTGAACCTCGACGACACCGACGACCCGACCCGCCCCGCGCACACCGCCCTGCTCGCCGCGGGCATCCCCGTCGTGGAGCACCTCACCGGTCTCCAGCAGCTACCCACGGACGCCTTCCGCTTCCACGCCGCCCCACCCGCCGTCGAGGGCATGGGCACCTTCCCGGTCCGCGCCTACGCGGTGCTGCGGGGGAATTGAATTTCCTGTGAAATTCCTGTCCCGATTTTGAACGGGTTCCCGTGTCGAGGGAAAGCATGGCCCCTGGAGTCCGCTGACGAATCAACCTGAACGCGGAGAGAACGGACATCACGGCATCAGGTGCCCGTCCTTAGCTGGGAGTTTGGCCACAGGGGCCTGATGATTCCCTGTGTAGGGTGCAGAGGGGCTGCGTCGTGCGGCGCGGCCGATTGCGTGGCGTTGCAGCATCCAGCTGCCCTTGCGCCGCCCGGCGTTTCCCTCTCCCCCTTTCCTCCCCGGCTCCCGGAGATCTACGGCCTTATGCCCACCGCACAGACCGCCTCCCCGTCCGCCACGTCGTCGGTTGCGCCGTCCGTCCCGCCGCTGAGCGGGCCGGTCAGAGCGGGGCGTCGACCACGGTTGGACTCGCTGACCGGTCTGCGGTGGTTCGCCGCCTTGGCGGTGTTCGCCTTCCACACCAACCAGGTGGGACGCGTTCCCAAGCTGCAGATCCCCGCCAGCTACGGGGACGCGGGTGTGGCGTTCTTCTTCATCCTCTCCGGGTTCGTGCTGGCCTGGTCGTTCTCGCCCGACACGCCGGCGCGGGTCTTCTACTGGCGGCGCTTCGCCCGCATCTGGCCGCCGCTGCTGGTGACGACGGTGTTCGCCTTCTTCGGGCTGCAGCAGACCTGGCACCAGGCCGCCAAGGCGGTGGTGCTGGGGCTGACCCTGCTGCTGGCCTGGCACCCCAACACCACGCTGGTCGGGAACCCGGTCGCCTGGTCGCTGTCCGCGGAGGCCTTCTTCTACCTGCTGTTCCCGCTGGTGATCCGGCCGATACTGAAGGCGCGCCCGGCCGTGCTGGCGTTGCTGGCGGCGGTCCTGATCGCGGTCGACATCGTGTTCCGGAAGGTCGCGTTCGACTACTACCTGCCGCACCACTACGACACCTTCCACGTCCTGCTGGTGCAGTGGATCCCCGCCTACCGCGCCATGGAGTTCATCCTCGGCGTGGTGGTGGCCGCGGCGCTGATCCGCGGGTGGCGGCCCCGCATCCCCGTCAGCGTCGCGCTGCTGGTGGTGGGCCTGGACGTGTTCGCCATGTGGTGGGCCCACTACGAGCGCTGGCTCGGCGCGTCGTGGACCAGCCAACTCCTCAGCCCGGCCCTCGCGTTGCTGATCCTGGCCGCCGCACTGCGGGACCTGAGCGGCAAGCGCTCGGTGCTGCGCAGCAAGCCGCTGCTGCGCCTGGGGGAGTGGTCGTACTGTTTCTACCTGATCCACGCGACGGTGATCTTCGGCCTGAGCCGCTACTTCCATCCGCCGGTGGGGCCGGCGCTGGCGACGAACCTGGGGTACGACGCCGTCTGGCTCGCCATCTCGCTGGTCCTCTCCTGGCTCTGCTACCGGTTCGTGGAGAAGCCCGCGGAGAAGTGGCTGCGCGCCCGGTACGGCGCCCGCCCGGCGAAGACCGCGCTCGCTTCCGCCTGATCGCTGAGTGATCCCAGCCTGATCCCAGCCTGATCCTCATGGCTCCAGGTCGGTGACACCCCGCCCGGTCAGCACGTCGAACGGCACCGAGGCCTGGTCGTGCACGATCAGCCAGGCGCCGCCGACACGCCGGAAGCAGAAGGTTCCGCGCACCCACATCCCGTCCACGGCCGAACCGTTCGCGAGCCTGCCGCTCAGCCGCCCGAAGCCGTGCGCGACCGCGAGATCGCCGCCGACGGTGACGTCCAGATCGCGCAGCTCGTAGGAGACCTCGTCGAAGAGCGTGAACACCCGGGCCCAGTTCTTCAGCTTGGCGTCCACGCCGACGTGCTGGAGCGGCGGTTCCACGTCGAAGGAGACGACGTCCGTCGCGTAGATCCGGCGCAGCGCGTCGAGGTCCCTTGCGTGGATGCCGTCGACGATCGCGTCGATCCGCGCGCGGATCTCCGTCTCGGCACCCGGTCCGGAGCGCAGCGTCGACATGGCGGTCGTCCAGGAGACGACCTTGTCCAGCATCAGGTCCAGCGACCGCAGGGCGGCCTCCCCGGGCCGGAACACCGCGTGGTCCTCGAACTCGTCCGCGAACGGCAGGATGACCGGCGCCGCCACCACCGCCAGCTGCAACGCCGCGCCGACCAGCTTCAGTTGCTCGACCGCCCGAACGCCGCCGTTGACGCCGTACGAGACGAACCCGGCGGCCTTGTCGTTCCACTCGGTGTAGAGGTGGTCCAGGGCGTTCTTCAAGGCGCCCGGCATGCCCAGGTTGTGCTCCGAGGTCACGAAGACGAACCCGTCGCACGCCGCGACCGCCGCGCTGAAGGCCTGGGTGCGCTCCTCGTCGTAGACGCCGCGCGAAGCCATCGCCGGTATCGGCGTGGCCAGGACCGGGAGCTCGAAGTCCTTCAGGTCGATCAGCTCGAACGCGGCGTCGGTCCGCTGCCCGGCACGCTCCAGGACCCACTGCGCGACCTGTCCGCCGCGACGACCGGAGCGCACGCTGCCCAGGATGATCCCGATCGTGGTCATCGTCCACCTTCTCTGTCTGTGTCCGTCTGTGTGTCTGTCGGGTGAGGCCTCCGATCGGTATGACGACGCAGCCCGTCGAAGTGTCAGGCCCGGACGCCGAGATGCCGCCGGGCGGTCGAGTCGACCTGACGTTTCGCGGCGCTGATTCGTCGGATGGGGTATGACCCACTCCATGGACCCCGCTGACGCCGCCGCCTCACTCGACGAGATCGCCGGCGAGCGCCGCCACCTGCTCAACCTCGGCTACCGGCTGCTCGGCTCGCTCGCCGAGGCGGAGGACGCGGTGCAGGAGACGTATGCGCGCTGGTACGCGATGTCGAGGGAGCAGCAGGAGGAGATCGCCGCACCGGCCGCGTGGCTGACCCGGGTGGCGAGCCGGATCTGCCTGGACCTGCTGGCCTCGGCGCGGGTGCGGCGGGAGCGGTATGTGGGGGAGTGGATCCCCGAGCCGTTGCCGGGCCGCGCGGAGTGGCTGACCGGGCGTCCGGGCTCGGGCGTGGCGTCGGCCGAGGGGGTGGACCCCGCGGACCGGGTGACGCTCGACGAGTCGGTCAGCATGGCGTTCCTGGTGGCGCTGGAGGCGATGACCCCGGCGCAACGGGTGGCCCTGATCCTGCACGACGTCTTCGAGTACCCGTTCACCGAGGTCGCCGCCGTCACCGGCCGGACTCCGGCGGCCTGCCGCGAGCTCGCGTCGGCGGCCCGCCGCCGGATGCGCGCCGCGCGCCCGGAAGGCGCCGACGCCGACGCCGACGCCGAGCACACCGGCAGCAGCGGGATCGCCGCGTCGACGGCCGAGCAGGCCGCTCTGGTTCGCGACTTCCAACGTGCCTGGCACGCCCAGGATCTGAACGCCCTGGTCGCGCTCCTCGACCCGGCCGCCGTCTTCACCGCCGACGGCGGTGGCGTCGTCCAGGCCGCTCTGCACCCGATCCACGGCGCGGCGCAGATCGCCGACTTCATCGTCGAGGTGGCCCGTCAGGTCGCGCACTCGGTGACGCTGGACGAGCGACTGGTCAACGGACGGCCGGGGCTGCTGGTGCGCAAGGACGGCGAGACGTCCGCGGTGTACGCGTTCGACGTCGCGGGCGGACGGATCACCCGGATCTGGGTGGTACGGAACCCGGAGAAGCTGCGGCTGTGGGAAGCGGAGTGAGCCCGAGGTGAGCCCGGACACAGCCCGGCCGCAGTGATGGAGCACGCACTGCGGCCGGGCTGCCCGCCGTGGGCGTCAGCCTCCGGAGACGTTCGTCGTCGGGTCGTTGGACGCGATGGTCACCGGCTGGTCGTTCTGGAGCTCGCTGAAGAGCGTCTTGGACTGCGTCTTGTCCCAGAGCAGCGCGTCGCCGTCGGTCGGGGTGTAGTAGTTCGCGTCCCCGACCGGGACCGTCAGCGACTTGCCGTTGCCGCCGGAGACGTTCTTCATCGCGAAGAACATCTGCGCCAGGTCGTACGGGCTCATGCCCTTGTCCACGCTCAGCGTCGCCGTGCCCGCGCTGAGGGCCGGGTAGAGCTTGAACGGGTTCAGCAGCGTCGAGGGCGTGGCCGCCTGGTGGGCGACGGCGGCGAGGAACTTCTGCTGGTCCGCCATGCGGCCCAGGTCCTGCGACGCCTCCTGGTGGCGCTCGCGGACGAACGCCAGGGACTGCGCGCCGTTGAAGGTCTGGCAGCCGGCCTTGAAGTTCGCGCCCGAGGCCTGGTCCACCATCGGCTTGGCCAGGCACATGGTGACCCCGCCCAGCGCGTCGACGAGGTTGACGAAGCCGCCGAACCCGATCTCCGCGTAGTGGTCGATGTGGATGCCGGTGTTGTACTCGACGGTCTGCGCCAGCAGCTGTCCGCCGCCCCAGGAGAACGCGGTGTTGAGCTTGTGCTGGGTCGCCGGGTACTGCTTGCCGGAGGAGCCGGTGAACGCGGGGATGGTGACGTAGCTGTCGCGCGGCAGGCTGACCAGCGTGTCGCCGTTGGCGCCGACGTGCAGGATCAGCATCGAGTCGCTGTTGCCGTACTGGCCCTCGTTGTCACTGCCGGTGTGCAGCTGTTGCTGCTGCGTCGCGGTGAGGTTCTGCCGGTTGTCCGAGCCCGCGATCAGGTAGTTCGTGCCCTGGCCGGTCGGGGGCTGGTTCGGCAGTGCGCCCAGGTCGACGGTGTGGTTGAGCTGGCTGTCCGCCCAGGCGTAGGTGCCGCCCGCGGTGGCCAGCAGGGCGATGACCAGTCCTCCCGCGACGTAGGCGGTCCGGCGGCGCCAGGACCAGCGGCGCCAGCCGCGCGGCGGACGCCCGCCGGTGGTGCCGGAGCTGTAGGTCCCGCCGGGGCCGGACGGAGCTCCCGTCCGGGACGCCGCTGCTGGACGGGACTGAGTACCAGGACGGGCCGACGCGGTGGACGCCCCCGGGGTGCCGGGGACCTGGCGGGCGGGCTGGCGCAGGCGGGACCGCCCGCTCGCTCCGCCCCGGGGCGAGAGGCCAGGAGGCAGCGGCGGCTCCTGACCGCCCCCGCCGTTGTCGGCGCTGCTGTTCCACTGATCGGCCCATTCGTTCATGCGCACAGTGTGCTGCAGTCGGATGAAAGACCTGTGGAGGCACTGTTCTTACCCCGTGCCGAGCCGATGACGGGTTTGTTGCACATCAGGGACAGTGCCCTGCGAGTGCCCGGTCCGCCCTCCGCCTGCGACCGCCCCTGTCTGCGCCTTCGCACGGTACGGGGTGGTTCGGCCACTCCGGGTGAGCTCGGCCTGACGCGGTCGCCGGAGCCTCGTCAAGGTCGACACTGTCGCAAAGCTGTGACACGAAACACCGGCTTTTGTCCGATCCGAGTGGCCTGGGACCGGTTGGCGGCCGACGTGGAGGATGATCGACTCCATGTCCTCGCTCACCGGGCCGCTCAACGTCACCAGCACCTTCGTCACCTTCTTCGCGGTCGTCGGGCCGCCCAAGGTGATGCTGTCCTTCGCCCACGTGGCGCGGGGGCGCACCACGCTCGTGGCGCGTCGGGTGGCCCTGCTGGCCTCGGGGGCCTCGGCGCTGCTGGGTGCGCTCTGCGCGTGGACGGCGCCCTACGTGACGGACTTCTTCCACATCAGCGTCGAGTCGCTGGAGCTCGCCGGTGGGATCATCTTCTTCCTCTACGCGGTCGGTCTTGTGCTCGGCGTGCACGTCGGCGCGGACAGCCCGGAGGAGGTGGACGAGATGCACCCGGTGGTCTCCGGCTTCCGGGAACTGCTGCTGCCCTACGTGGTGAGCCCGCTGGCGGTGACCGCGGTCCTGGTGGAGTCCCTGAACCGGAACGACTGGGGCTGGCGCAGCAGCGTGGTCGCGTCCTTCGTGGCCGTGGCGATGATCGACGCGGTCTGCATGGTGGCCACGACCGGGCTGCTGCGCAAGGTGCACACGACCACTCTGGAGATGTGCTCGCGGCTGTTGGGCCTTCTCCTGGCGGCCGTGGGAGTGGAACTGTTCCTGACAGGCCTGGACCATGCGATCGCCGAGTGGTCCAGCGCCTCACACTGATCGGAGAGGTGTCGCGGTGAGCGAGCAGTACGTGGTGGAGCTTCGCGAGGTCGACGAGGCTCAGGTCGCCGTCGTGGGTGGCAAGGGCGCACAGCTGGGCGGGCTGGCGCGGATCGACGGCGTCCGCGTGCCGGACGGCTTCTGCGTGACGACGGACGCGTTCCGGCGGGTCCTGGCGGACGCGCCGTCGGTCGGCGAGCTGCTCGACCGGTTGGCGCAGGTCAACTCGGCGGATCCGGAGGCGATTAGCGCGCTCAGCGCGGAGATCCGCCGGAGCATCGAAGGCGCGGCCGTCCCTGCCGAGATCGCGGCGGCGATCACCGGCGCGCTCGCCCGGCACGGCGAGGACGCCGCCTACGCCGTCCGGTCGAGCGCGACGGCGGAGGACCTGCCGACGGCGTCGTTCGCCGGACAGCAGGACACCTACCTCAACGTGGTCGGTCCGGCGGAGGTCCTCGGGCATGTCAGCCGGTGCTGGGCCTCGCTCTTCACCGAGCGGGCCGTGACCTACCGTCAGCGGAACGGCATCGACCACCGCACGGTGCACATGGCCGTGGTGGTGCAGCGGATGGTCGTCCCGGACGCGTCCGGCATCCTGTTCACGGCCGACCCCGTCACGGGCGACCGGAGGCTCGCCACCGTGGACGCCGGCTTCGGCCTCGGCGAGGCCCTGGTCTCGGGCCTGGTGAACCCGGACGTCTTCGCGGTGCGCGACGACGAGGTCGTCGCCAGGACGATCGCCGCCAAGCAGCGTGCCGTCCTGGCGGTGCCGGGCGGCGGCACGCAGGAGGTCGCGATCGAGGAGCGGCGGCAGGAGCAGCCCGCGCTGACGGACGGTCAGGCCGTGGAACTCGTCCGGCTCGGCCGGCGGATCGAGGCGCACTTCGGCCGTCCGCAGGACATCGAGTGGTGCCTGGTCGACGACGGCTTCCGGATCGTCCAGAGCCGGCCGATCACCACGCTGTTCCCCATCCCCGAGGCCGACGACCAGGCGAACCACGTCTACGTCTCCGTGGGCCACGGGCAGATGATGACGGACCCCATGAAGCCGCTCGGGTACTCCATGTGGCAGTTGACGGCCATGGTGCCGATGCACGAGGCGGGAGGGAGGCTCTTCGTCGACGTCACCGCACGGCTGGCCGCTCCGGCGAGTCGTGCCGCGCTCCTGGACGTGATGGGCAAGGGCGATCCGCTGATCAGGGACGCGCTCGAAACCGTCCTCGCCCGCCAGGACTTCGTCCCGCTGGTCGAGGACACCCCTGCCGCCGGGCCGCAGGCCGGAGCGGCGCGGGCGCGCGCTGCGTCCGCGCCGATCGAGACCGATCCGGGGATCGTCAAAGGGCTGATCCAGCGCAGTCGGGAATCCGTCGCCGCCCTGGCGCGGGACATCAGGACCAAGAGCGGAGCGGCGCTGTTCGACTTCCTCGAGGAGGCCTTCGCGGAGCACAAGCGGGTGCTCGCCGATCCGCTGAGCATCAAGGCGATCATGGCCGGGATGGAGGCCACCTGGTGGCTCAACGACAACCTGCAGGAGTGGCTGGGCGAGAAGAACGCCGCTGACACGCTCACGCTGTCCGCGCCGGGCAACGTCACCTCGGAGATGGGGCTGGCCCTGCTCGACGTCGCGGACGTGATCCGCCCGCTGCCGGAGGTACGGGCGTTTCTCCAGGACGTCCAGGAGAAGGGGCTCCGGGACGAGGACTTCCTGGACGAGTTGGCGAAGCGCGAGGGAGGCATCGAGGCCCGCGCCGCCATCGAGGTCTACCTCGACCTCTACGGGATGCGCTGCGTCGGCGAGATCGACATCACCAGGCCGCGCTGGAGTGAACGCCCCACCACGCTCGTGCCCGTGATCCTCGACAACATCAGGAACTTCGGCCCGGACGCCGCCGAGCGACGCTTCGAGGAGGGGCGGGAGAAGGCGCAGCAGAAGGAAGCTGACGTACTGTCACGTCTGCGGCTGCTGCCCGAAGGGGACAGCAAGGCCGACGAGACCCAGCGGATGATCGAGCGGGTCAGGACCTTCATCGGCTACCGGGAGTACCCGAAGTACGGCATCATCAGCCGCTACTTCGTCTACAAGCAGGCCCTGTTGGCGGAGGCCGACCGTCTGGTGCAGGCGGGCGTCCTCGCCGGGCGCGAGGACGTCTTCTTTCTGACGTTCCAGGAGTTCCGCGACGTCGTGCGCACCGGGCAGGTCGACGAACAGCTGCTGCGGCAGCGCAGGGACGCGTTCCGCGCGTACCACGCACTCACCCCGCCGCGCGTGCTCACCTCGGACGGCGAGGCGCTGACCGGGGCGTACCGGCGCGAGGGGATCCCGGCTGACGCCCTGCCCGGCGTGGCGGTCTCCGCCGGGACCGTCGAGGGGAGGGCCCGGGTCGTCCTGGACATGGCCGACGCAGACCTCGAAGCCGGCGACATCCTGGTCACGCCCTTCACCGACCCGAGTTGGTCACCGCTGTTCGTCGGCATCGCGGGCCTGGTGACGGAGGTGGGCGGCCTGATGACCCACGGCGCGGTGATCGCCCGTGAGTACGGACTGCCCGCCGTCGTGGGCGTGGAGCGGGCCACCCGGCTGATCCGGGACGGGCAGCGGATCCGGGTGCACGGCAGCGAGGGGTACGTCGAGCTGCTGTCCTGAACCGTGTCCTGACGGATCGTCAACTCAGGTGAACTGCCCGGCTCCTACTCCGCGACGACGACCAGAGCCGCCTGGTCGTCGTCCGTCAGGCCGCCGGTGAAGCCGTCGACGGCGTCGGTGAGGGCGTCGAGAATCCGCCGCGCGTCCGCGGCTCCGGCGGTCGGACGCAGGGCGGAGACGAGACGCTCCTCGCCGAAGAAGGTCCCGGCCGGGTCGCGGGCCTCCAGGATGCCGTCGGTCACCAGGACCAGGTGGTCCCCGCTGCGCAGGGTGAACGACTCCATGACCAGTTCGGGCTCCGGCGATACGCCGAGGAGTTCCCCGCTCGGGCTGGGCGCGTAGACGGTTCCGTCGGCCCGGTGCAGCACGGGAGGCGGGTGCCCGGCCCGGACCATGCTCACGGCGACCCCGGCGGGCTCCCCGTGCACGCCGTGCTCCCGGCGCAGTTCGGCGTAGATCAGCGTCACGAAGCTCTCGTCGCTGTCCGGCCGGGCCAGCAGGGCGGCGTTGACCGCGTCCGCGACCGCGCCCGGGGTCGGCAGCAGCGGAGCGACGGCGCGGGCGGTGTTGCGGACCAGCGCGGTCGTGGTCGCCGCATGGGCCCCGCGCCCGCACACGTCCCCGATGACCAGCCCCCAGCGGTCCCCGGGCAGCGGGAAGATGTCGTAGAAGTCGCCGCCGATGTCCAGGCCCTCGCCTGCCGGGCGGTAGGAGGCGGCCAGCCGTACTCCCGGGACGTCCGGCAGCGCCGCGAGCAGCAGCCCGGCCTGGAGGTCGTGGGCCAGCCGGGCGCGCTGGGCGTGTTGGCGGGTGGTCTCGGCCCCGGCCGCGGCGGTGCGGGCGAGTTCCTCGGCGAGGACGATGGTGCGCGGGCCCAGCGGCCGGTCGGCGGTCGCGACCACGGTCAGCGCGCCGAAGGTGTGTCCGCGCGCGGTCAGCGGCACGCAGATCCGGCCGGTGATGTCGAGCCCGAGCTCCCGCCACCCGGCGCCGGGCGCTGCCCGGCTCACCTCGGTGCGTCCGGTCGCCAGCACGCGCCCGACCGGGCCGTCCTCGGTGTGCGCCGACGCGTGGGCCGACGAACGGTCCGACGCGCCGTCCGAGGCGTGCGCCGACGCCCCGGCTGCGAGCAGCGCCGCGGCCCGATCGGGCAGCCCCGCAGCGAGCGCGACGGCCACGCGGCGGACCCGGCCGTCCTCCAGCACGTCGATCACGCAGACCGGACCCAGCGTCGGGACGGCCAACTGCGCCAGCCGCTGCAGGTTCTGCGGATAACGGGCCTCCTCGCTGACCGCCGTGCTGGTCCGCAGGACGAACTCCAGGTCGGAGCTGAGCGTGTGCTCGCGCTCGTGCGCCCGGTGGCGGGCGATCTCGGTGCGGTGGCGCTCGATGGCCAGCGCAGCGGTGCGGGTGAAGACGATGCTGAGGTCGAGATCCTCCTCGCGCAGCGGCCTCGGGGTGCGGTGGTACATGGCGAAGGTGCCGAGCAGCTCGCCCGTGCTGGACATGACCGGGGACGACCAGCAGGCCGCGAGCCCCGCCTGGCCGGCCAGCTCCCGGTAGTCGGTCCAGAGCGGATCCGTGGCGATCTCGTTGACCACGACCATCTCGCGGCGGTACGCGGCGGTGCCGCAGGAGCCCTCGCGCGGTCCGATCTCGCAGCCGTCGATGGCCTCGTTGTAGAAGTCCGGCAGGCTCGGGGCCGCGCCGTGCAGCAGCCGGGTGCCGCTCTCGTCGAGGAGCAGCACCGAGCTGAGCACGTGCGGTGAAAGCTTCTCGATGGCCCGGCACATGCCGTCCAGCACCTCCGCCAGCGGCGCGTCGCGCGCGATCTGCTCCAGCAGCGCCTGCTGCTCGGCGGCCAGCTTGTGGGCGGCGCGCTGCCGGGTGACGTCCACGCCGAGGAAGGCGATGCCCTGGACCCGTCCGTCCTGGTCCCGCCGCGGTTCGAGGCTGATGTCGAAGTACCGCAGCCGACCCGCGCCGACCGATCCCAGCAGCACGGCGACGTTGGAGGTGACGATCGGCCGACCCTGGAGGTAGACCGAGTCGAGCAGGGACAGCAGGCCCTGGGGCACCAGCTCGGGCACGGCGTCCCCGACCGGCCGACCGAGCATCTCCCGGCCCAGCGCGTCCCGGCCCCGCTCGCCGCCGACGGTCTCGAAGAACGCCTGGTTCGCCCCCTGGAGCAGGTGGTCAGGGCCGC
Organism: Streptacidiphilus fuscans; assembly: GCF_015690355.1. Lineage (GTDB taxonomy): Bacteria > Actinomycetota > Actinomycetes > Streptomycetales > Streptomycetaceae > Streptacidiphilus > Streptacidiphilus fuscans. Next base: position 362,925 of record NZ_JADPRT010000001.1, read on the forward strand.
TGAGCGCGGCGAAGACGACCGGGGCGCGCGCGAACATCCCGGGCAGCGGGTCGGCCCCGGCCTCGGCCCCGGCCACGCCGACGCCGGACCGCCACTCCGCCTCTGCTCCCTCGTCCGCGCGATCTCGGCTCCCGGGCTCCATGAGATCAGCCTGACCCCGCCCCCACGGGTGAACAACTCGGCGAGGCCTTGCAGTCGCTAAGCCGGGAGCCGGATGCCCAGCCACTGTTCCGCGCCGTACGCGTGGTAGAGCTCGACCTGGGTGAACCCCAGCTTCGCCGCGAGGCGGAGGGACCGGGTGTTGGCGGTCTGGGTGCGCAGCACCACCGGCTCGCCGGGACGGGCGTCGGCGTGCCAGCGGAGCGCTGCCGCGCAGGCCTCGGCGGCGTACCCGTGCCCCCACGCCTGCGGCAGGAACAGGTAGCCGAGCTCGGCCGCCTCCGGGCGGACGTGGTTCGCATGCTCGCCGTGGCGCCGGTTGAGCTCGACGGTGCCGATCGTCGCGCCGTCGCTCTCGATCACGAACAGGCCGGGGCGCCGCTCGGGCGTCTCGGCAACGCTGCGTTCGAGCTGCTCACGCGGCTGAGGACCGCCGAGGTAGGCGTTCACCTCCGCCGAGGCCAGCAGCTCGACGACCGCCGCACGGTCCCGCGCCTCGGACTGGCGCAGCACGAGCCGCTCGGTCGTGATCGGAGCGGGCGGCCAGGGGACAGTTCCAAGATCGGTCATGATCGGGAACCTATCGTTCCCGCACGACCCGAGTGAAGGAATCTCCGTGGGGCGCGATCTGTTCAACTCTGCACAACTGGCCGGGTCGAGGCGGATCATGGACGCTGGAGTCGGGGGGTGAGCCCGGCGCGAGAGGAAGGCGGCGGTCGGACATGGGAGTCCTGCCAGCGGATCCGGATGACAGCCTGCCGGACGGCGCGCGCCGCCGGTCCTCCAGGCCGCGGCGCGGCCTGGTGCTGGGGGCCGGGGGAAGTCTGGGCGCGGCCTGGACGATCGGGGCGCTGTGCGCGCTGGAGGAGGCGTCCGGGTGGGATCCCCGCGAGGCGGACGTCATCGTGGGCACCTCGGCGGGTTCACTGGTCAGCTCGATGCTCGCGATCGGCGTCACCGCCGCCGACCTGCGTGACCACCAGCGCGGCATCGTGCCGACCACAGGAGGCATGCAGGGGGTCGAGGTCGACTACGACACCTGGGTCGGCGGCGCGCTGCCCCGCATTCCCCGGCCCGGGGTCGGGTCGCTGCGGCTGCTGCGCGACCTGGTCGGGCATCCGCACCGGATGCCGTTCGCCACGATCCTGGCCGCCGCCGCGCCGACCGGACGGGGCAGCCTGAGCGGCGTGCGGGACCTGTACCACCAGATGCAGATGGACGACCGCTGGCCGGACAACCCGGCGCTCCGGGTGGTCTCGGTCGATCTGGACACCGGGATGCGCGTGCAGTTCGGGACCCCGGAGGCGCCGGCCGCCGACCTCGCCTCCGCCGTGACCGCCTCCTGCGCGCTGCCCGCGTGGTTCGAGCCGGTGCGTATCGACGGACGCCGCTATGTGGACGGCTGTGCCTGGTCGGACACCAACCTGGACCTGCTGGCGGGCGAGGGGCTGGACGAGGTCTACGTCCTCGCGCCCACCTGCGCCCGCGAGACCGACCATCCACGCGGCGTCGCCACCCGGCTGGAACGCCGGCTGCGCCGCGGCTCCACCTCCCGGCTGCTGCGCGAGGCCCGGCAGGTGCGGTCAATGGGCACGCGGGTGCACGTCCTGGTGCCCGGGCCGGACGACCTGGTCGCGATGGGTGCGAACCTGATGGCTCCGCAGCACCGGCTCACGGTGCTGGAGACCTCGTTGCGGACGACCAAGGCCTTTCTGCAGACTCCGCAGACTCAGCTGGGCTGATCCGGCTTCGCCTCGGGCTCGCCTGGCTTGGCGGGCTGGGCGTCCTGCTCGTCCTGCTCGTCCTTCGCTGGGGCGGGCTCCGTGACGGACTCCGGGGCGGCCTCCAGGGAGGGCGTGGCGCTCTTGCCCGCGGTGAGTTCGGCTTTCATGGCGGCCAGTTCGGCCTCCACCTCGCCGCCCGCCGTGAGGGCGTCGAGCTGGTCGCGCAGGTCGTCGTGGGCGACGGGGGAGGCCGGGTCCTCCAGTGCGCCGGAGGCCATCAGCTCGTCCAGCGCCCCCGCCCGCGCCTGGAGTTGTTCCGTCTTGTCCTGGGCGCGCTGGACCGCGGAGCCGATGTCGCCCATCCCGTCGGAGATGCCGGTGGCGGCCTCGTTGATGCTGGTCTGGGCCTCGGCCGCGGTGTAGGAGGCCTTGACCGTCTCCTTGCGGGTGCGGAACTCGTCGACCCTGGTCTCCAGTTGCCGGGAGGCCGTGGTGAGCTTCTCCTCCTCCTGCTGGAGCGCGACCAGCTGGTCCTTGAGCTCCTGGTCCTGGGCGAGGACACCGGCCCTGCGGGTCAGCGCCTCACGGGCCAGGTCCTCCCTGCCGGCGCCCAGCGCCTGCTCCGCCTGGCTCTGGAGCCGGGTGGCGGAGCCGGCGAGCTGCGTGCGCTGCATCTCGATCCGCTTGCGGCTGGTCGTGACGTCGGCGAGCCCGCGTTTGACCTTCTGGAGCATCTGGATCTGCCGCTGGTAGGCGTAGTCGAGGGTCTCGCGCGGATCCTCGGCGCGGTCGAGGGCCTTGTTCGCCTTGATCTTGAACATGTCGGTGACGCGGTGGACGAGACCCATGGCCGTCACCCTCCTTCCGGGACGGCGTGCCCCTCCTGGCTTTCTGCCCGCTCACCTCCGCGCTACGCCACTCGACTCCTGGGACTGTTGTGGCGAGGTGGTCGCTGCGAGCGCTCAGGCGATGTAGTGCGGGGAGTGGGTCCGGGTCGCCAGCTCGATCCCGCTGTGCCGCCAGGTGACCTCGTGCCCGTCGGTCCGGAACCGCAGCCGGACGCCGCCGTCCTCGGTGATCCGGACGACGGTCGCGGTCTCCACCGCGGCCAGCGGGCCGTCGCGGTAGACCCGGACCTCGTCGCCTTGCCGAAAGTCGCCCTGTCTGAAGGGGATGGTCGTCGACATCGCTCTCACCGTCCGTAGCAGTGTCCCCGCAAGGGGAAATGTGGGCTGGAGCACAGGGCCCACAGGTTTGGGCGGCGCACTTGAGAATGGCTGGAGCGAGCGGACCAGGCAGAATTCAGAGCCAGCCGGCTTCCTGGGCGATGCGGACGGCGTCGACGCGGTTGCGGGCGTTGAGTTTGGTGACGATGTTGGTGAGGTAGTTGCGGACGGTTCCGGAGGCCAGGTAGAGGCGGCTGGCGATCTCTTTGACGTCCTCGCCGTCGGCGGTGAGGCGGAGCACCTCGAAGTCGCGTGGGGTGAGCGGGCTGCTGCCGGCTTCGAGGGCGGCGAGGGCGAGCTTGGGTTCGATGGCGTGGCCGCCCTTGGCGACGGAGCGGATGGCGGTGGTCAGCACCGTCGGGTCGGAGTCGGTGAGCATGTAGCCGACGGCGTGGGCGGCCAGCGCGCGGCGCAGTCGGCCGGGTCCGCCGACCTCGGTGAGGATCATCGTGCGGCAGGAGGGCAGTTGGTCGTGCAGTTGCCGACAGGCGGTGATGCCGTCCATACCGGGCAGCTCGGCGTCGAGTACGGCGACGTCGGGTCTGTGTCGGTGCGCGAGCGGCAGGATCTCCTCGCCGCGCGCGGTCTCGGCGACGACTTCCAGATCGCTCTCCAGGTTCAGAAGCGAGACCAGTGACTTCCGCAGCAGAATCATGTCCTCGGCGATCAGGATGCTGATCATCGTGCTCCACCGTCTTTCCGTGTTGGTGCCCACACGGAAGACTGCCCTCACCTTGTTGATCTTCCGTCAGCAGACCATGAACACTCGCACACATTTCGGTCGCATTCGCGTAATGCAAGGTCGGTCGTGGGCGGCGGGGCTAGCGTGACCGGATGGATGATCGGGATGAACGTCGTTTGCACGCCTCGTCGTTCGGTGCCGCGGCGGCGGCGTACGCCGAGCACCGGCCGGACTACGCGCAGGACGCGGTGCGTTGGGCTCTGGGCGCGGCACCGGCATCGCACGCGCCTGGTCCGCGTGTGCTCGACCTGGGCGCGGGAACGGGGAAGTTGACGGCGACGCTGGTCGACATGGGCCTCGGCGTCGTCGCGGTCGAGCCCGATCCGGCGATGCTGGGCGAGCTGCGTCGCTCGCTGCCGACGGCACGGGCGCTGTCGGGGAGCGCCGAGGCGATTCCGTTGCCGGACGCGTCCGTCGACGCCGTGCTCGGCGGGAACGCGATGCACTGGTTCGACATGGCCGTCGCGGGTCCCGAGATCGCTCGGGTCCTGCGGCCGGGCGGAATCCTGGCCGGGCTGTGGAACGTGATGGACGATCAGGTCGAGTGGGTCGCCGAGCTGGCGCGGGTGAGCGGGAGCGCGGCGATCGGTTCGCGTGACATGCCCGCGAGTTGGCGTGCCGAGACGGCGGAGATGCATCTGCCCAAGGCGCGCACGTCAGGCACAGCGAGAGGGGAGGCCCGGTTCGGCTCGGCGGAGCAGGCCCTGTTCCCGCACGGGCAGCGGCGCACCGCGGACTCACTCGTGGCGACCCTCGCGACGCGCGCCGGGGTGCTGGTGATGCCGGAGCCGGAGCGGGAGGCGCTGCTCGGCCGGATCCGCGGGTTCCTGGCCGACAGGCCGGAGACGGCACGTGGCGAGTTCACCCTCCCGATGCTGACCGCAGTGCTGCGCGTCCGACGGCTCTGACCGGACTGCGAGGCTCCTCAGCGCAGGACGGGGATCAGGAGTCGGCGATGTCGCCGAGCAGCTCCGCCGCGCGGGCGATCACCGCGCGGTCCTCGGCGCTGAGCGCGTGCAACTGCCGGTCCAGCCAGGCGTTGCGCTGGTCGCGTGCGGCGCGGGCGAGTGCGTCGCCCTCCGCGGTGGCGCTGAAGCGGACCTTGCGGCGGTCGTCCGGATCGGGGGTGCGGACGGCGTACCCGGCCGAGGTGAGGCGGTTGACGGTCTGGCTCATGGAGGCGGGGGAGACCCGGTCGCGCTCGCTGAGTTCGGTCAGCGTCTGCGGGCCGTGCTTGTGCAGCCGGGTGAGCACCTCCAGGGCCACGTCACCGAGGCTGCCGTCGGGGCGCTCGCTGCGGAACCGGCGGTAGAGGCGACCGACGGCGGAGCGGAGCTCACCGCTGAGGTCCGGCTCGTCCCCTCCGAGCGACATGCCCGCGGCTTGCTGGTCGGTTGCCTGCTTCTCCATAGCTGATTAGTATACCTAAAGAGATCTTTCGTGTACCTAAAGGAAGAGTCGAGGCCATGCCCCCCGCTAACCCCCTCGGTGTCGCCCTGCGCAACCGGCGCGCCGGCCACCACACCCTCGTCTGGGCGCGCCCCGATCTGCAGGCCCCGGAGAACTTCACGCTGACCAGCCCGGCCTTCGAGCACGGTGCGCCGATCCCGGAGGCGTACCGCGGCAGGATCTTCGGCGCGAACGTCTCGCCCGCGCTGGAGTGGACGCAGCCTCCGGCGGGCACGGTCGAGCTGGTGCTCATCGCGCAGGACCCCGACGTGCCGATCGGCAAGCCCGCCACGCACGCGCTCGCGCTGGGTATCGACCCGACGCTCGCCGGGATCCCCGACAACGGCCTCGCCCATCCCAGCCCGGTGCCGGGCATCCGGCACGGCAAGGGGCCGCTCGGCCGCCGTGGCTGGGCCGGGCCGATGCCGGTCCGCTCGCACGGACCGCACGCCTACGTCTTCCAACTCTTCGCCGTGGACCGGGCGTTGGAGCTTCCTGAGAGCTTCGGCCTGAACGACGTGCTGGCCGCCCTCCAGGGCCACGTCCTCGGCCGCGCCCGGCTGGACGGGACCTACGAGATCAAGTAGACCGGCCGTCGGCGCAGTTTCAGAGATGGGCCTGGGCCCCCGGTTCCAGGGTGAACTCGGCGTCGTTGTGGTCGTAGTCGTACAGCTCGGCGTAGCGGCCCCAGTCGATGGCGGTGTCGAGCTGGATCCGGGCCTCCTCGGTCGAGAAGCCGCGGCGGAGCAGGTCGAGGAAGAGGCCCTCGCGCAGGGTGTGGTCCTCGGTCCTGGACAGGGCCTGGACGATGGCCCGGACCAGCGGGGCGTGCTTGGCGACGTGCCCGGCGAAGAGCTGCTTGCTGGTGAGGATGTCCGCCTCGGTGATCTCCCGACCCTCCGGGGTGACGCTGATCCGCGCGTCGCGGGTACGGGCGAGGCCGAGCATGACGGCCGCGTCGACCAGCGGGAGCAGGTCGTCGACCTCGAAGTTCAGCTCGTCGGCGAGTTCGGCCAGGCCGTCCTCGCCGCCGCGGGCGACCAGGATCTGCAGCAGACCCGCAAGTCCGCCGACGGTCACCACTGGCAGCGGCGTGTTGACCGGCGTCGCGGGCGTGCGGTCGCGCGCCTCCTCGTGGTCGGCGTGCGGTGCGGCCTCGGCCCCGTGACCGCTGCGGCCGGTGAGGAGTCCGTAGACGGTGTCGACGATCGACTCGAAGCGGGGGTCCTGGCGGTCGCGCGGGCGCGGCAGGTCGATCGGGATCTCGGCCTTGATCCGGCCCGGGTTGGAGGAGAGCACGAGGACCCGGTCCGCCAGCAGCACCGCCTCCTCGATGTTGTGGGTGACGATCAGGATCGATTTGACCGGGGCCTCGTTGCCCTCCCACAGGCCGACCAGCTCGGAGCGCAGGTTCTCGGCGGTCAGCACGTCGAGCGCGGAGAAGGGCTCATCCATGAAGAGGGCGTCGGGTTCGACGACGATGCCGCGGGCGAAGCCGACGCGCTGGCGCATGCCGCCGCTGAGCTCCTTGGGGTAGGCGCCCTCGAAGCCGTCCAGACCGATCAGGTCGATCGCCTTGAGCGCCCGCTCGGTGCGCTCCGCCTCGGGCACCTCGCGCGCTTGGAGGCTGAGCTCGACGTTCTGCTGGACCGTCAGCCAGGGCAGCAGCGCGAAGGACTGGAAGACCATGGCCACGCCCGGGTTGGCCCCGTTGATCTGCTGACCCCGGTAGGAGACGCCGCCGGTGGAGGGCGCGATCAGCCCCGCCAGGCAGCGCAGCAGCGTGGACTTGCCCGAGCCGGAACGCCCCAGCAGCGCGACGATCTCGCCCTCGCGCAGGGCCAGGTCGATGTTGTCCAGTACCGGCAGGGGCGATCCGTCCGGCGCGGTGAAGGCCTTGCTGAGGCCCTCGGCGCGGATGATGACGGGCGGCACGGAGCCCGCCGTGCGGTCGTGGGCGGAGGTGCTGCTCATGGGAGTCCTCGGCTGCTCGTTCTGGGTGGGCTGGGTGGACCGGGTCGGCTGTGTCGGCTGGGTGGGCCTGGCGGTTCGACGGTCTGTCACAAGGCGAAGCGGGTCTCGGCGAGACGGTACAGGCGTCGCCAGAACAGCCGGTTGACCACGACGACGTAGAGGCTCATCACGCTGATGCCCACCAGGATCCGGGGGAAGTCCCCGGCGGCCGTCGCCTGGGTGATGTAGGCGCCGAGGCCGTCGGCCGTCAGGTTGTGGTGACCGTAGGCCACCACCTCGGCCACGATGGACGCGTTCCACGCGCCGCCCGCCGCGGTGATGCCGCCGGTGACGTAGGCGGGGAAGATCGCGGGCAGGATGAACTTGGTCCAGCGCAGCCGCCCGCCTATTCGGAAGCTGGTCATCGCCTCGCGCAGGTCGGTCGGGATGGCCTGGGCCCCGGCGATCACGTTGAACAGGATGTACCACTGCGCGCCCAGCGCCATCAGCAGGATCGCGCCGAAGTCGAGCGAGATCCCCAGCGCGACGAAGGCCGCGGTGGCGAAGGGGAAGACGAAGTTCGCCGGGAAGCTGGCCAACACCTGGACGACCGGCTGCGCGAACCGGGTCACCTTGGGGTTCATCCCGATCCACACGCCGATCGGCACCCACACGACGCTGGCGACCGCCACCAGCAGCGTGACGCGTCCGAAGGTCAGCGCGCCCAGCCACAGCGCCCGGCCGAACTCGCCCAGGCCGACGGTGGACTGGACGTAGTGGAAGGCCTCCCACGCGCCGTACGCGATGAGCACGCTGACCGCCCCGCCGAAGAAGACGTCCCCGGCGCGTTCCCGGGTCACCGGACGGGTCAGCGGGTGCTCGGCGAGGCCGAAGGGGCGCGCGGCCTTGTCCAGGGCGCGGCCGACGGGCCGGAGCGGCGTCCCGATCAGGTGCGGCACGCTGCTGCGCCGCAGCAGGTCGAGCACGATGCTGCGCGGGCGTTCGACGGCGCTGGACTCCTCCACCCGGAACCGCTCGCACCAGGCGGTCATCGGCCGCCAGAACAGCACGTTGACGCCGATCACCATCACGACCATGACGGCGATGGCGATGCCCACCTCGCCGAGGTTGCCGTCGGCGATCGCGGCTGCGGTGTAGGAGCCGATGCCGGGCAGGGCGTACTGGTGCTTGAGCACGCTGATCGACTCGGAGGCGGCGAGGAAGAACCAGGCGCCGCCGAAGCTCATCATCCCGTTCCAGACCAGCGGGATCATCCCGGAGGGGACGTCGAGTCGCCAGAACCGCTGCCACTTGGTCAGCCGCATCACCCGTGCCGCCTCGTCCAGTTCGCGCGGCTGGGAGATCAGCGCGTAGTAGAAGGCGAAGGTCATGTTCCACGCCATCGCCGTGAATACGGCGAAGATCGACGCGCACTCCAGGCCGAGTTCCGAGCCGGGGAAGAGGTTGATGAACGCGGTGACCGTCACCGAGAGGAAGCCGAGGACCGGCACCGACTGGAGGATGTCCAGGATGGGCAGCAGCACCTTCTCCAGCCGCCTCATCCGCGCCGCGGCGGTGGCGTAGACGAAGGTGAAGAGCACCGACGCGGCCAGACCCGCGAACATCCGCAGCAGTGAACGGACCGCGTAGTAGGGGAGGTTGGCCGGGTCGGTCGACACCTGCGTCGGCGCGGTGCTGGGCAGGAACCGGGCGTTGAGACCGGGAGCCAGGCGCAGCAGTCCGTACAGCAGCGCCAGCAGCGCCGCCCCGACCAGCAGGTCGACCCAGCTCCAGCCGGAGCGCCGCCACAGCCCTCGGGCGGGGTAGCCGTTGTTCTGGGCCATCTGTTCGCCTCTCGCCCCCACGGCGGCCGCCGGAACGGCCGCCTGCCTGACCGTGCGTGAGCGCACCGTCCGGCGTCGCTGCCGGGCGGGCGCTGCACCGTGCCCGACCGGCCTGTTGTCGCTGGTCGGACGGGTGCAGCACGGATGATGTCACGGCCGGGGCGAGACGCGTCAACCCGCGCTTGGCAGTTGGCACGCTGCGTCAAGAGCGCGTATCGGTGACGTGCCGGCACGTCAGGATCGCGTCAGGCGCTCTCCGGGGTTTGCCGAACCGGCAACAGAACTTGTCGCTTCTGCGGTGTGCGACGCACGATCGCCGCATGACTGATGTGACGACGAACGACGAGTTCTGGGACTCCTTCTACGCCGAGCGCGAGCAGGTCTGGAGCGGACGGCCCAACGACGCCATGGTCCGGGAGACGGCGGACCTCACTCCCGGCCGGGCGCTGGACCTCGGCTGCGGAGAGGGCGGCGACGCGATCCACCTCGCGCGGCGGGGCTGGACGGTCACCGCGGTGGACATCTCCCAGGCCGCGCTCGACCGGGCCGCCGCGCACGCGGCGGCCGAGGGGGTCGCGGACCGGATCGAGTGGCAGCGCCACGACCTTGCCGTGACCTTCCCGGAGGGGGAGTACGACCTGGTCAGCGTCCAGTTCCTGCACTCGCCGGTGGAGATCCCGCGCGAGGGGATCCTGCGCCGCGCCGCGCAGGCCGTCGCACCGGGCGGGGTGCTGCTGGTGGAGGGTCACGGGGGCTTCCCGTCCTGGGAGGACGAACACGACCATCACCCCGACGTCCACTTCCCCAGCCCGGACGAGGTGGTGGCCGAGCTGCGGCTGGCGGAAGGGGAGTGGGAGGTCCTGGTGAGCACGGAGCACGAGCGCACCCAGAACGCCCCCGACGGACGGCCGACCGTGCGGATGGACAGCACGGTCAAGGCCCGTCGGAGGAAGTGAGCAATAGCTCGTAAGCGCATGTGACGTATCGTCAGGCCGCCTGCGCGGCAAGCTCGTCGCCGAAGGCGGCGCGCCGTAGGGAGCGCAGGCGGCTGCCGCCGAGCTTGGCGATCAGGGGCGCGGGGACGCCGGTGCGCTCCTCCGGGGTCGCGACGTCGGCCAGCCACGGCGGAAGGAAGGTGAAGGCCCACGGCGCCTGGGTCTTGACCATGTGCTTGCGCAGCGCGTCCCAGACCTCGTCGGTGAGGTGGGGCGCGAGCCGACCGAGCAGCTCGTCCTCCTCGTCCGTGGCGTGCCGGGCGAGCAGGGCGTGGGTGTCGCTCGCCGCCGCCGCGAGGAGCTGCGCCGCCGAACTGTCGCTGGTGAGTTCGGCGGCGGCAGCGGCGGTCCGCTTCAGCAGGTCGGCAAGCTCGCCGTGCTCGGCAGCCATCAGCTCCAGCGCCTCCGCGTCCGCGCCGCGCTTGGCCAGCTCGGGCCAGAGGACGTCGTCCTCGCCGGTGTGGTGGTGCTCGATCAGGTGGAGCAGCTGGTCGGTGTACTTGGCCAGCGCCCGCGCCCGAGCGGCGTCCGGCCGCTCCGCGAGGACGGCGGCGGCGCGGGCGAGGCACTCCAGGTCCCGCGACATGGCCCGGTGGGCGAGCAGCATGGTCTGGTGACTGCGGTGGAGGGTGTGGAACGGCGGGTGCGCCATGGGACCTGGGTCTCCTGTGGTCGGGGCGGTCGGGGGCGGTCGGGGGCGGCGTCGGGTGGGGTCGGGTCGGGTCGGTACGTCGGCCATCCGCGCGACGGTCGTCAGGCGCAGTCTTCCCGCAGCTGATCGACCGCCGCTTGAGCGGCACTTGAGCGCGGCTGGAACGCTCGGCCGGAATCCGTGAACGGCCGACGGTCCACCGGGCGACGTTCGCGCTTCCAGTGGGACTCGACCTCGGGTCGGTAGACATGACTCAGCTGACCTGACGCCAGCGTCCCGTCCACCAGCCGAGTGCGGACCCCGATGACCACACCTACCGCTCAATCCGACGACCGAGCGCCCCGCTCCGCGCGCATGAGCGCCGAGGAGCGACGCGAGGTGATCCTCCGCGTGGCGGTGGCCGAGTTCGCGACCGGCGGCTACCACGGCACGTCGACCGAACGCATCGCCCGGCGCGCCGGCATCTCCCAGCCCTATGTCTTCCGCCTCTTCCCCGGCAAGAAGGCGCTGTTCCTGGCCTGCGCGGAGCTCTGCTTCCAGCGGGTGCGGAGCACGCTGACCGAGGCCGCCCGAGGCCTGACGGGCGATCCGGCGATCGAGGCGATGGGAACCGCGTACCAGCAGCTCATCGCGGACCGGAACACCCTGCTGCTCCAACTCCAGCTCTACGTCGCCTCCGCGTCCGCCGAAGCGGACATCGCGGACCTGGTGCGCCGCCGCTGGAACGAACTGTGGGACGAAGTACGCGTGCGGACCGGCGCGACGGACGAGGAAGTCAACGCGTTCTTCGCCAACGGGATGTACATCAACGCTCTGCTGGCCATCGGAATCCCGGTCGCCAGCGGCTGTTGGGCCGGACTGCGGCCGATCTCCGAAGATCAGCCGGATTTTCGTGCCCTCGAAAGTTAGTGACCAATTGCTACCGAGAAACGCTACCGAGAAAGAGGACGGACCATGACGGACACCGTGGACGCCCAGTCACAGGGAGTCGGGCGGGGAGTGGTGGTGTGGGCGATCGTCGTGACCGGCCTCGCCGGCTTCATGGCCATGCTGGACAACCTGGTCGTCATCACCGCCCTGCCGACGATCGGCCGGCACCTCGGTGGCGGCATCGACAAGCTCGAATGGACGGTGAACGCCTACACGTTGAGCTTCGCCGTGCTGCAGATGCTCGGCGCCTCCGCAGGCGACCGCTTCGGGCGACGCAAGATGTTCATGGGGGGCCTGGTGCTCTTCACCGTCGCCTCCGCGGCGGCCGCCTCCACCACCGGGATCAACGCCCTGATCGCCGCCCGCGCGATCCAGGGTGTCGGTGCGGCGATCGTGATGCCGCTGACGCTGACCCTGCTCACCGCGCACGTGCCCGCCAAGTTCCGCGGCGTGGCGCTGGGCGCGTGGGGTGCGGTCAACGGCCTTGCCGTGGCCACCGGGCCGCTGATCGGCGGCGCGATCGTCGAGCACATGTCCTGGCAGTGGATCTTCTGGGCCAACGTGCCGATCGGCATCCTGCTGGTGCCGCTGGCCGGCTGGCGGCTGAAGGAGAGCCGCGGCCCGAGCGCCCGGCTCGACGTGGTGGGCACGGTCCTGGTCAGCCTGGGCCTGTTCGGCGCGGTCTACGGCATCATCCGCGGCCACGACGACGGCTGGACGAGCACGGGCATCCTCGCCTCGCTGGTCGGCGGCGCGGTCCTGGTGCTGGCCTTCGTGCTCTGGGAGCTGCGGGTCAAGGAGCCGATGCTGCCGATGCGGATGTTCGCCAACCGCTCCTTCACCGGCGTGAACGTGGCGAGCCTGCTGATGGCCCTGGGCATGTTCGGCGCGATCTTCCTGCTCACCCAGTTCTTCCAGAACATCGAGGGCTTCGACGCGCTGGGCGCCGGTGTGCGGATGCTGCCGTGGACCGGAATGCCGATCCTGGTCGCACCGATCGCGGGCATCCTCTCCGACAAGATCGGTGGCCGTCCCATCGTCATCGTCGGGCTCTTCTTCCAGGCGCTCGGGCTGGCCTGGTTCGCCCTGATCACCAAGGCCGGTGTGAGCTACGGCGAGCAGATCCCGGCCCTGGTCCTCGGCGGCGTCGGCATGGCCCTGTTCTACGCCCCCATCGCCCACGTCCTGATGGACACGGTCCGCACCGAGGAGCAGGGCGTCGCGTCCGGCGCCAACAACGCGCTGCGGGAGTTCGGCGGCGCGCTCGGGGTCGCCGTGCTGACCTCCGTCTTCACCGCCGAGGGCAGCACCCAGACCGCCAAGAGCTTCGTGGCCGGTATGGTGCCCGCGCTGTGGGTCGGCGCCGCCGCCGTGGCGCTGGGCGGAGCCGCGATGTTCCTGGTCCGGGGGCGCGCCAAGGCGTCCGCCGCGGCAGCGGGCACGTCCGACACTCCGGCCGCCCGCGCCGCCGAACCGGACGCGGTCGCCGCCGTCGGCTGAACGCCGAGCCACGTTCCCGACTGCCCACAAGGCTGTCAACAAGACTGTCAACAAGAGAGAAAGCTGGAAGATCTGATGGTGACGCTCACTCAGATTCTCGCGGTGGTAGGCATCCTGGCCAACGGCATCGTCTACGGGACGGACTTCTTCTGCGCGCTCGTCCAGCGGTCCGCGCTGGCGAACGTGGACGACGCCATGCTCACCAAGGTCATGGGAGAGGTGCACCGGTTCGGCGACAAGCGCATGCCCGCGCCGGGAGTGGTGGGCCTGGTCACGGCGCTCGCGTGCGCGGTCGTGGCGGGCGTCGGCGGTCACACGGCTGCTGCCGTCGCCGCCGGGGTCGGCACGGTCGCGCTGGTGGCGTGGCTGGTGGTCTACGCGAAGGTCAGCGCGCCGGTCAACAAGGCGCTGACCACCGCTGCAGACGAGGGCACGACCCTCCCCAACGCCCGTGCGCTCCAGGCGACCTGGGACGGGGTCATCAACCTGCGGGTGGCCCTGCAGCTGATCGGCGTCCTGGGCCTCTGCATCGCCCTCATCAAGGCCTAGGTCGAGCGGGCAAGCCCAGCCGGACAGACCCGGCCGGACAAGGCGAGCGGACAAGGACCGGCGGCCCCGGTACGCGCAGGCGGAGTGATCACGACTCCGCCGCCGCGTACCGGGGTTTTCGCATGAAGTGGAACGTCAAGGGCCGTTCGAGCCCACTGCGAGCCAGGTCCGGCACGTTGTGGCACGTGCACGAGAGATATCCGGAAGACCGGATCCGCCGCACCTTCGCGATGTTCCCCGGGCAGGACCGCACTCGCCACAACCGAGCCCACCCGGTCCGCCACTTCGGCCACCAGCCTGACGGTGCTCGAAGTTCCGCGCGTGGAAGGCGTTTTCGACGTCCCCATCCGTAATCCGACTGCGCACAACCCGTAAGTCCGCCAGGTCCACGCTCAGGAAGGGAACTCCCGTGCATCTTGAGGTAGCACGACGCGACACCAGAGCCTGGCGAGCAGGTGTCCGGCTCGCACAGCGCACGTACCAGGACCAGTTCGACGCCCGGATCTCCCCGGCCCCCGACGCCGCGCTGATCCTCAGCGAGCAGGACCCGCGCGCCCTCGGCCCGGACGACGAACTCGACGGCGCGGTCGCCGGGTTGACCTTCGCCAACGAGGGGCCGCTCTTCGCCGAGCACTACCTGGACGTCCCGATCGAGACCGCGCTCGCGCCCTTCGCGGGCGAGGAGCTGTCCCGCTCGCAGATCGTCGAGGTCGGCCCGCTCGCCTCCAGCACCACCGGCGCCGGTGGCCGACTGGTCTCGCTGCTCGGGGCGATGTGCTGGTGCCAGGGCGCCAAGGCGGCGGTGTTCACCGTCACCCGGCCGCTGCACGTGATGCTGCGACGCTCGGGCATCCGCACCGAGGTGATCTGCAACGCCACCGAGGCCCGGCTGCCCGCCGAGCTGCGGGGCGACTGGGGCCGTTACTACGCCCTGGAGCCGGTGACCGTGTACACCGACGTGAACCAGCACATGGGGGAGGCGCTGTCCCTGCTGTCGGGTCAGTCCCCGCTGGTCGGCACCGCCGGGAGGGCCTGAGATGCGCAGCGTGGAAGCAGGGCTGAACAACCCGGAGTGGCAGGACCGGGTGCTGGTCGAGGTCGCCGACCCGACCGACGGACGAGTCGTCAGTTCCCGTACCTACGGCGAGATCCGCGCCGCCCGGGACCGGTTCGCCGCCCGGCTGCGCCGGTGGGTCGCGCCCGGCACGCCGGTCGGCCTGGTCGCGGGCAACACCCCCGAGTGGGTCGTCGCCGACCTGGCGCTGCTGACCGCCGAGGCGGTCGAGGTGCCCGTCCCGCTGGCGTTCTCCGCCGAACAGGCCGGCTCGCTGCTCGCCGGGACGGCGGTGTGCCTGGTGGACGAGCAGGGCGCGCGCCGCCTCGTCGAGTGGGGCCTGGACGCCGGCCGGGTGCTGCTGCACATCAGCGACGACGTCGCTGACGGCGGAAGCGGTGAGAACACCGACGGTGGCGCTGACACGGACGCCGATGCTGACGCCCACATCGTCGGCGAGCCGTTGCAGGGTCGCGCGGCGGACGTCGTGAAGATCATCCACACCTCCGGCACCACCGGTGCGCCCAAGGGCGTGCTGATCCGTCGCTCCGGCATCGAAGCGCTGCAGGAGTCGCTGCACGGCATGCTCCCCACCGGCGCGCTCGACCGCTACCTCTCGATGGTGCCGTTCAGCCTGCTGATCGAGCAGGTCGCCGCCGTCTACATGCCGATCACCGTCGGCGGGACGCTGCGGCTGCTGGCGCCCGAGGCCGCGCTGCTCGGCACGGCCGGGTCGCGGGTGGAGGACGCCCTCCAGTGGCTGCGCGTGATGGGGCTGAGCGCGGCGGTGCTGCCGCCGGTCGTGGTCTCCGCGCTGGCCAAGGTCGCCGGTCAGGCGGTCGCGGCCGGACGCGAGCCGGTCCAGGAGCTGTTCGGCTCCGCGACCGCGCCGCTGCTGATGGCGGGCGGCGCTCCCGTCGCCACCGAGGCGCTGGAGTCGCTCGCGGCGCTGGGCATCGAGGTGCTGGAGGGCTACGGCCTGTCCGAGAACACCTCCGTCGTCGCCTGGAACCGGCCCGGCGACGTGGTCCCCGGCACCGTCGGCAGGCCGCTGCCGCACTGCGAGGTGCGGATCGGCGAGGACAGCGAGCTGCTGGTCAAGTCGGCCTCGCTCTTCGCCGGTTACACCGTCGAGGACCCGACCAGCCGCCCGCTGGACGACGACGGCTGGCTGCACACCGGCGACCGCGCGGAGCTGGACCCGGACGGACGGCTGCGCATCCTCGGACGCCTGAAGAACATGATCATCACGGGATTCGGCCGCAACATCTCGCCCGAGTGGGTGGAGGGCCGACTGCGCTCCTGCCCGGCGGTGCGCGAGGCCGTGGTCTTCGGCGACGGCCTGGAGCACCTGGTCGCGCTCGTCCTCACCGACGGGACCCTCTCCGACGACCAGGTGCACGCCGAGGTCGCCGCGTACTCCGCGCAGGCGCTGGCCGAGACGGACCAGCCGAGCCGGACGATCGTGCTGCGCGACGAACCCGCCCTGCGCGCACGCTACTTCACCGTCACCGGCCGGCCGCGCCGCGACCTGCTCTTCAGCGAGCAGGTGCAGCCGCACCTCGCTCTCGCCGCAGCCCACTGACACCCCTCTGCGCCGCAGCGTCGCTCTCCTTCTTACTCCTACTCGCTTACCGCTACTCCGCTGCTTCTCGGCACTGCTGAATTTCCCTGGAAAGGAAAAGGTCCTGTGACCACTGCCTCCCTCCCGATCCACCGGTCCCGCCTCGGGGACGGCACCGGAGCGCTCATCACGCCGTCCGACAGCACCGTCAGACTGATCGACATCGCCCCCGTGCTTCTGGACGAACTCCGCGAGGCGGGCCACCTGCTACTGCGCGGCTTCGCGCCCAGCGTCGAGGACTTCAACGAGCTGGTGCAGAAGTGCAGCGCCAAGGTCACCCTCGACCCCGCGCGCACCTTCCACGGTGACGTCGCGCAGCTGGTGGACTCCGGCACCGACTCCATCGGCCTGCACATCGAGAACGGCGCCACCCCGTACCCGCCCGACCTGCTGTGGTTCCACTGCGTCACCGCCGCGGCCTCCGGCTCGCAGACCACCGTCTGCGACGGTCGCCGGGTGTGGGAGCAGCTGGACGAGCCGACCCGGCAGCTCTTCCTCGACAACCCCGTCGTCTTCGCGCGCTCGGTGTCCGAGACGCAGTGGCGGCAGTTCACCGCCTTCAGCCTGGGCGGCGGCCGCAAGCCGGAGGAGGTGACCCTCGACGACCTGCGGTTCCTGGCCGACCAGGGCAACGCCACCGTCACCGAGCGCGAGGACGGCTCGGTCCACTACGCGTTCCAGACCCACGCCGCCCACCCGAGCAAGTGGTCCGAGCAGATCACCTGGGCCAACAGCATCTTCGGCCCCTCCTACAACTACGAGACCCCGGAGATCCGCTTCGAGCACGCGGCCATCCCGCGCGAGGTGCTGGACGAGCTCGCCCGGATCACCGAGGAGGTCACCGAGGAGATCGCGTGGCAGGACGGCGACGTCGTCCTCATCGACAACTCCCGGGTGATGCACGGCCGCCGGCCGATCACCGACACCCGCCGCACCATCGTCAACGCCCAGAGCTTCGCGGCCTGAGCGGACCCCGATCCGACCGGCCCACGGAGCGAGATCTCCTTATATCGGGCGAAACAGACGTATCCGGGCAAATAACTAAAACACCATCAAGTCCCCACCCCACGACGCCGTTTCGACCGGGTTGCCGCACTGCGCGGTGCCTGATCGGAGCGGCGTCGCTGCGCTCCGTAGACAAATGAGACGCAGGTCACGGCCGTCTTGTGGCGTGGCGCACTTTACCGGCGGTACGGCTTGCTCCACTTGTGAAGGCCGTGTGAGAGTGCGTGAAGCAGGCCAGGCAGAGAGCCTGCTGGAGCACGGCGACCGGCGCGACGAGCGCCGACCTGTCAAAACGCCGATGTGCTCCTCTGCTCGGTCGGGCCGGTCCCGATTCCGCCGGGCGCATATCCAGCCAGCGACGCCGGTGCGGCGAACGTCTGGTTCCGTGCGCCTTCGGCCAGGGCAGATCCGTCGACATCGGAGTGTCATGCCTTCCCACGCCCGTCTTCCCCACGCCCGTCGTTACCTTGTGCAGGTCAACCAGCGTCTCTCGGCGATGAGCCTGAACAAGCGCATCACCGCCGGTGTCGGTGCAGCCGTGCTGCTGACCGGTGCCGCGACCGGGACCGCCGTCGCCCTGACCGGCAGCTCCAGCCCGAGCCACACGGCCGCCGCCTCCTCCAGCGCCGTCGCCGCCGCCCGGCCGTCCGCGGACACCGCGAACCGCTCCGAGCAGCGCGCCCCGCTGGCCAACGCGTCCGCCGACGCCGCCAAGGCAAAGGCTGCTGCCGAGGCCAAGGCGAAGGCCGCCGCTGACGCCGCCGCCAAGGCCAAGGCTCAGGCCGCCGCCCAGGCGCAGGCCCAGGCCCAGGCCGCTGCCAAGGCAAAGGCCGAGGCCGCCGCGAAGGCTCAGGCCGCCGCCCAGGCGCAGGCCCAGGCTCAGGCGCAGGCCGCTGCTCAGGCCCAGGCCCAGGCTCAGGCCGCTGCCGCCGCCAAGGCGAAGGCCGCCGCTGCGGCTGCCGCCGCCCAGGCCGCCGCGACCCCGGTCTACGCGAACAACCTCAGCGGTTGGATCGCGCAGGCCCAGGCCATCCTCCAGGCCGACGGCGACCAGGTCCCGACCGCGGACGCGATCAGCGCGCGTGCGATGACCGAGTCCTCCGGCAACCCGAACGCCCAGAACAACTGGGACTCGAACGCCGCGGCCGGCACGCCGTCCATGGGTCTGATGCAGACGATCCAGTCGACGTTCGACACCTACGCGCTGCCGGGTCACACGGACATCTGGAACCCGGTCGACAACATCGTCGCCGCGGTCCGCTACGCGAACGCCACCTACGGCTCGTTCATGAACATCGCGTACGGTTCGAGCGGCTACTGATCAGCCGCAGCGTTCCCACGCACGTCGCCCCCCGTACCAGGTGCAGGTACGGGGGGCGACGTGTGTCGGTCGGTGCCCGGGGCGAGGCCCAGGTTCAGGGATTGCCCTCAGGCTCAGGCGTTGCCCTCAGGCTCAGGCGCCCTCGGTCGTCCGCGGTCCCTGCGGGCGACGGCGGCGCTGGTCCGGGCGGCCGGAGGCGGCGGTACGGGTTCCGGACTGCTCGCCGCGCTCACCGCGTGTGGCGCGCTGCGGACGGTCCGTGCGCTCAGTACGCTCCGTGCGCTCCACGCGCTCGCCGCGCTGCTCGGTCCGCTGCGGCCGTCCGTTGCGCTGAGGACGCTCGCCGTTGCGTGCGGCCTTCGGCCCGGCAGCCCGCGACGCGCCGGACCTCGACGCCGCAGGCTTCGACGCGGCCGGCGGGGTCGGCGTCGGGAGGGTGACCGGGACGCCCGACGGGCGGCGCGCTCCGGTGATCCGGACGAGCTCCGGGTCGCCGGGGCGGACCCGGTCGTTGTTCGGGCGGATGCCCGCATCGGTCATGAGCTTGGCCGTGTCGCGCCGCTCGTGCGACAGCACCAGGGTGACCACGGTCCCGGACGCGCCCGCGCGGGCGGTGCGACCGCCTCGGTGCAGGTAGTCCTTCGGGTCGGTCGGCGGGTCGACGTTGACGACCAGGTCGAGGTCGTCGACGTGGATGCCGCGCGCCGCGACGTTCGTGGCGATCAGCGCGGTGACCTGGCCCTGCTTGAACTGCTCAAGCACCCGGTTGCGCTGCGGCTGCGTCTTGCCGCCGTGCAGCGCCGCGGCGAGCACGCCGTTGGCGAGCAGGTCCTTGGCCAGGCGGTCGGTGGCGCGCTTGGTGTCGACGAACATGATCACGCGTCCCTCGCGGGCCGCTATCTCGCGGGTGACCTCGCGCTTGTCCTGGTCGGTCACATAGAGCACGTGGTGCTCCATGCTGGTGACCGCCCCGGCGCTCGGGTCGACCGAGTGCGCGACCGGGTCGTTCAGGAAGCGGCGGACCAGGCGGTCGACGTTCTGGTCGAGCGTCGCGGAGAAGAGCAGTCGCTGCCCGTCCGGGCGGACCTGCTCCAGCAGGGCGGTGACCTGCGGCAGGAAGCCCATGTCGGCCATCTGGTCGGCCTCGTCCAGCACCGTGATCTCGACGCGGCCGAGCTGGACGTCGCCGCGGTCGAGCAGGTCGCGCAGTCGGCCGGGCGTGGCGATCAGCACGTCGACGCCGCGCTTCAGCTCAGCGGCCTGGCGGCCGATCGGCAGGCCGCCGACGACGGTGGCGAGCCGCAGGTTCACGGCGGTCGCGTAGGGGGTGAGCGCGGTCTGGACCTGCTGGGCCAGCTCGCGGGTCGGGACCAGGACCAGCGCCAGCGGGGCCTTGATCTCCGCGCGGCGACCGGCCAGCCGGCCGAGCACGGCGAGGCCGAAAGCGAGGGTCTTGCCGGAGCCCGTGCGGCCACGGCCCAGGACGTCGCGTCCGGCCAGCGCGTTGGGCAGCGTCGCCGCCTGGATCGGGAAGGGCTCGGTCACGCCCTG
Organism: Streptacidiphilus fuscans; assembly: GCF_015690355.1. Classification (GTDB taxonomy): domain Bacteria; phylum Actinomycetota; class Actinomycetes; order Streptomycetales; family Streptomycetaceae; genus Streptacidiphilus; species Streptacidiphilus fuscans. The sequence goes on from NZ_JADPRT010000001.1 coordinate 383,203, forward strand.
CTTGACCAGGGTCGACTGCAGCCCGCGAGGCAGCTCGGCCTCGGCGAAGGTCGCCACCGGCGGCAGCCCCGGGGTCTGCGGCGCGGCCACCTCGAACTCGCCGTTCACGGTCACGCCCTGACGCTTCGTCGGGCGGCGCTTCGGCGGGCCGTAGGACGTGCCGCCCCGCTGCCCGCCGCCGTCGGCGTTGGCACGCTGCTGGACACCGCGCTTGCGTCCGTTCCGTCCGCCCCGCGCGTCCTGTTCAGCCTGGGACATCGGCCGACCGAAACGGGTCGTAGAACGCTGGTCGCTCGACCGGTTGGTGCGGTGGTTCACAGACGGACCTTCCACAAGAAGTCACAAAAAAGGCTCCGTGGGCCCGGCCTTCCGGCCGAGCCCACGGAGCCGTAGTAGCGGGGGCAGGATTTGAACCTACGACCTCTGGGTTATGAGCCCAGCGAGCTACCGAGCTGCTCCACCCCGCGTCGGTACCTTGAACGTTAACAGAGTTCGGCCGCCGATGTCGGATGCGGCCCTGTGACGACGCCCACCTGCCCCTCCCCGCACCCCTGTGCTGCGGGCCGGAACAGGCGTTTTGCCGTCCAGGCGGCAGCTCCCGTTGTGTGGTTCAGGCCGGGCGCGTTCCCGGAGGAAGCGTCCCGGTCCTGGCGGCCTCGTCCAGATACTGCGTCAGCACGCTGCGCAGCTCGCGCGCGGCGCGCGGCGGCTGCACGTCCTTGCGGTGGGCGAGCCCGATCGTTCGGCGCAGTCCCGGCGAGGCGAAGGGGGTGACCCGGAGCGGTCGGCGCGCGGCCACCATGCTGGGCAGCACGGCCGCGCCCAGACCCGCCTCGACCATGCCGAGCACCGCGTCCATCTCGCCGCCCTCGACGGCGAAATGCGGCTCGAAGCCCTCGGCCCGGCAGGCGGCCATGGTGAACTCGCGCAGGTCGTAGCCGTGGCGGAACATCACCAGTGGCTGGTCGCGCAGCCCACCGATCCCGATGGCCGCATCGGCCGTCGGCGGCGGGGCCTCCGGCGCGGTGGCCACCACGAGTTCCTCGCTGAGCAGTTCGGTGGTGGCGAGGGCCGGGTCGTGCCGTTGCAGCGGGAGGATGATCAGGGCCAGGTCGAGGCTGCCGGTGGCGAGGTGTCCGACCAGGTCGCGGGAGCCGCCCTCCTCGATCTGCAGGCGGATCCCCGGGTGCTCCCGGCGGTAGGCGCGCAGCACGCGGGGCAGGAGCCCGGTGCACAGGCTCGGCGTCGCGCCGAGGCGCACCCGGCCGCTACGTAGACCGGCCACCTCCTGCACCTCGATCCGGGCACTCTCGGCGTCGGCGACGATCCGTCGTGCCAGCGGCAGGAGCGCCTCGCCCGCGTCAGTGAGGGTGATGTTGCCGCGCGCGCGGTGGAACAGGTCCGAGCCCAACTCCTTTTCCAGCGCCCGGATCTGCTGCGACAACGACGGCTGCGCGACGTGCACCTGCTGCGCCGCGCGGGAGAAGTGGCGCGCGTCCGCGACGGCCAGGAAGTAGACGAGCTGCTGGAGCTGCATGGTTCGCAAGCCTACCTTCATGATAGGCATTGCCTATCGAAACGACCAAGATCATGTCTTGGACCTTTCGACGTGGCGAACCTAGCGTTCTTGTCCATGGCAGTCGCGATTCGGACGGCGTCGCCGTCGACCCTACGGACACTGTGGTCCTCCACCATCGGCAAGAAGGCCGTGATGGCGGTGACCGGCGTGGTCATGCTCCTGTTCCTCGTCGTCCACATGCTCGGCAATCTGAAGATCTTCTTCGGCGCCACGGAGTTCGACGCGTACGCGGCCTGGCTGCGCACCATCGGCGAGCCGGTCCTGCACAACTCCTGGTACCTGTGGATCCAGCGCACGGCGCTCGTGGTGTGCGTCGTGCTCCACGCGGTCTCCGCGTACCAGCTGAGCCGCCGGGACGTCGCCGCGCGCAAGCAGCGCTACGTCCACAGCGCACCGGCAGGACCGTCCTTCGCGACCCGCACCATGCGGTGGGGCGGGGTGATCATCGGCCTGTTCCTGGTGTGGCACATCCTCGACCTCACCACCGGGACGCTGAACCCGCTGGGCGAGGCGGGCCACCCGTACGAGAACGTCGTCGCCGACTTCCGCAACTGGTGGGCGGACGTCATCTACCTCGTCGCGATGGCGGCGCTCGGACTGCACATCCGCCACGGGTTCTGGAGCGCCGCACAGACCCTGGGCGCCAACGGCCCCCGTAGCGGCCCGGTCTTCAGGACCGTCAGCTGGGTCCTCGCCCTTGTCCTCTTCGCGGGCTTCGTCACCGTGCCCGTCGCCGTCATGACCGGAGCCGTGCACTGATGACCGAGCACCCTGAGAACGCCGAGCACCCCGAGCACCCCGAGCACGCCAAGGGCGCCCGCTACACCGACTACTCCGTCGGCGCGCCCGTCGCTGACACCCGCGCGCCGGGCGGGCCCATCGAGGAGCGCTGGAACACCCGCCGCTTCGAGGCCAAGCTGGTCAACCCCGCCAACCGCCGCAAGCACACCGTGATCGTGGTCGGCACCGGCCTGGCCGGGGGTTCCGCCGGAGCCACCCTCGCCGAACAGGGCTACCACGTCGTCCAGTTCTGCTACCAGGACTCCCCACGTCGCGCTCACTCCATCGCCGCCCAGGGCGGCATCAACGCGGCGAAGAACTACCGCAACGACGGCGACAGCGTCCACCGGCTCTTCTACGACACCGTCAAGGGCGGCGACTTCCGCGCCCGTGAGTCCAACGTCCACCGCCTGGCCGAGGTCTCCGTGCAGATCATCGACCAGTGCGTGGCCCAAGGCGTCCCGTTCGCCCGCGAGTACGGCGGACTGCTCGACACCCGCTCCTTCGGCGGCGTCCAGGTGCAGCGCACCTTCTACGCGCGCGGCCAGACCGGTCAGCAGCTGCTGCTCGGCGCTTACCAGGCGCTGTCGCGGCAGATCGCCGCGGGCAACGTGGAGATGCACGCGCGCACCGAGATGCTCGACCTGCTCGTCGTCGACGGCCGCGCCCGAGGCATCGTCGCCCGCGACCTGATCACCGGCAAGGTCTCCAGCTACTTCGCGGACGCGGTCGTCCTCGCCTCCGGCGGCTACGGCAACGTCTTCCATCTCTCCACCAACGCCAAGAACTCCAACGCCACGGCCGTCTGGCGCGCGCACCGGCGGGGCGCGTACTTCGCCAACCCCTGCTTCACCCAGATCCACCCCACCTGCATCCCGCGCTCCGGCGACCACCAGTCCAAGCTCACGCTGATGAGCGAGTCGCTGCGCAACGACGGCCGGATCTGGGTGCCGAAGCAGGCGGGCGACAGCCGCAGCCCCGACCGGATCCCTGAGGACGAGCGCGACTACTACCTGGAGCGCCTGTACCCGTCCTTCGGCAACCTGGTGCCGCGTGACATCGCGTCGCGCGCCGCCAAGAACGTCTGCGACGAGGGCCGCGGCGTCGGTCCCGGCGGGCTCGGCGTCTACCTCGACTTCGCCGACGCGATCCGGCGGATGGGCAGGCAGGCCGTCGCCGAGAAGTACGGCAACCTCTTCGAGATGTACCAGCGGATCACCGGCGAGGACCCCTACCAGGTCCCCATGCGGATCTATCCGGCGATCCACTACACGATGGGCGGCCTCTGGGTCGACTACGACCTGCAGACCACCGTCCCCGGCCTGTTCGCCATCGGCGAGGCCAACTTCACCGACCACGGCGCCAACCGCCTGGGCGCGTCCGCGCTGATGCAGGGCCTGGCCGACGGCTACTTCGTCCTGCCGACCACGCTCAACGACTACCTCGCCCGCAACGCCGGCCTGGCGCCGGTCGCCGAGGACCATCCCGAGGTCGCCCCGGTGGTCCGCGAGACCAGCGAGCGGCTGGACCGGCTGCTCGCCAACGACGGTGACCGCAGCCCCGACTCGTTCCACCGCGAGATCGGCGAACTTCTCTGGGAGTTCTGCGGCATGGCCCGCGACGACGCCGGACTCCGCAAGGCACTCGCCCGGATCCCTGAGCTCCGTGAGGAGTTCTGGCGCCGGATCAAGGTGCCGGGCGTGGGCGACGAGCTCAACCAGTCCCTGGAGAAGGCCAACCGCGTCGTCGACTACCTCGAACTCGCCGAACTGCTCTGCCTGGACGCGCTGCACCGCACGGAGTCCTGCGGCGGGCACTTCCGCACCGAGTCGCAGACCCCCGACGGCGAGGCCGCCCGCGACGACGACGCCTTCTCCTACGCCGCCGCCTGGGAGTTCGCCGGCACCGGCCACGCCCCCGTCCTGCACAAGGAAGACCTCGTCTTCGAGTACGTCCACCCCACCCAGCGGAGCTACACGTGAACCTCACCCTGCGGATCTGGCGTCAGCGCAACGCGGACGCCCCCGGCGCCATGGTCACCTACCAGGTCCAGGACGTCTCACCGGACATGTCGTTCCTGGAGATGCTCGACGTCCTCAACGAGGACCTGATCCAGCGCGGCGAGGAGCCGGTCGCCTTCGACCACGACTGCCGCGAGGGCATCTGCGGCATGTGCTCGCTGGTCATCAACGGCGAGGCACACGGCCCGGAGCGCGCCACGACGACCTGTCAGCTGCACATGCGGCACTTCTCCGACGGCCAGACCGTCGACATCGAACCCTGGCGGGCCACGGCCTTCCCGGTCGTCAAGGACCTGGTCGTGGACCGCTCCGCGTTCGACCGGATCATCCAGTCCGGCGGCTACATCACCGCCCCGACCGGCTCCGCACCCGAGGCCCACTCCACGCTCGTCCCCAAGCCGGACGCGGACCTGGCCTTCGAGCACGCCGAGTGCATCGGCTGCGGCGCGTGCGTGGCCGCCTGCCCCAACGGTTCGGCGATGCTCTTCACCAGCGCCAAGATCACCCAACTCAGCGTCCTGCCGCAGGGCGCGCCGGAGCGCGAGAGCCGCGTCCTCGACATGGTCGGCGCGATGGACGCCGAGGGCTTCGGCGGCTGTACCAACACCGGCGCCTGCACCACGGCCTGCCCCAAGGGCATCCCGCTGACCAGCATCGCCACCCTCAACCGCGAGTTCCTCCGCGCGGCAAGGAGCAACCCTGGCGCGGCGCACCGGCGCTGAGGGCTCTCCCGGATCGGTGCTGGTGCCTCCGGTCAGGCGGTGAGGGTGTTCGCAGGGTCGTCGAGCCACGGCGTGACCGTCGTCGACTCCCGGGTCGCCGTCACCGTCAGGCCGAACCGGTCTGCGCTCGGCTCCCCGCGCTGCGCCCACCAGTGGTAGGCCGCCTCCACCTCGTCCCACAGGCGGCGCGGGCCGAACTGGACGACCGCGTACGTGCTGCGGCCCTTCTCGTAGTCCGCGGTGGCCCACGAGCCCGTCCCGTCGGTCGAGTACAACCACAGCGTGTACGCGCCGTCGTCATACCGCTCCGCGCGCCAGAACGCGCCGGGCACGCGTAGCCCGATCACGAACTGCGCCAACCACGAGCCCGTCGCGGCCGGGGAGAGGTCGGTCTCTGTGGCGGTGCCACCGGCTGGCCACGGAACTCCGTGCAGGTACGCGTCTACCAGCGGTCGCTCGGTGCGCTGCTGACGCAGCCGCATGAACGCGGAGGAGCGGGTGAAGCGGCCGGAGGCGGCGCCGTCGTCGCCGACGACCAGGCGCACGATGTTTTCGCCGCCGTACTCGGTGCCGTAGGGGGCGACGATGACGCCGCCGGGGCGCGTCTGCTCGATCCACGCGGGCGGCAGCGTGCCGATCGAGCAGGTGGCGATGACCCTGTCGAAGGGCGCCCCGAGGGGGTGACCGGCGCGGCCGTCGCCGACCAGCAGCGTCGGGCTGTATCCGGCACTGGTCAGGGCCGCCCGCGCGTCGCGCGCCACCTGGGCGTCGTACTCGATCGACGTCACGTTGGCGTCGCCGAGACGGTGAGCCAGCAGGGCGCAGTTCCATCCGGTGCCGGTGCCGATCTCCAGCACCCTCATGCCCGCGTCCGCGTCGAGGTCGGCGAGCATGGAGAACACCATGGTCGGCATGGAGCTGGACGACGTCGGCGCGGTGCCCAGTCCGTCGCCCTGGTGGTTGCCGTCGTCCCATTGCGTGGTCAGCGGAATGTCGGAGTAGACGGCCTCCAGCCACGCCTGCGGATCGACGTTGCGGTGGACGAGGGGGTTCTGGCGGGTGCCGTCGGCGACACCGGGCCAGATCCGGTCAGGCACGAACTCCTCCCGGGGTACGGCCTGGTAGGAGGGCAGCCAGTCCGTGGTGAGCGAGCCGCTGGCCATGAGCGCGGAGGCGAGCCGCGGCGGACCCGCCTCGTTTCGCGTGTCGGTCACTTACTTCCCGTCCGCCGGGCCGGAACCGTCGGAGGTGTTGCCGCCCTCGTCGGAGCCGCCGCCCCCATGGCCCGCGCCGCTGTTGCTGTCGTCCTGCTGGCTGCCACCCGTCCCGCTGCCCGAGCCGCCTCCGTGCCTGCCGTCACTCATGATGGTGCCTCCTTCGGTTGGATGATGCGCTGTTGGTGCGGCCTCCCCGTCGTGGGGGAGGAGTTGTTGCGAGCGGCGCGAGCCGCGTAGCCCCTACCGGCCTGCGCGCCTGCCGCGCGGGCCGGAGCATCGAGGGCATGTGCAGGGAGGAAAGGCGAGGGTGTAAGGGGCGTCGCCGAGGGCGCCGCTTGCCTCCTGGTGCGATACCTCGCTCCACTCGCCGGCTTGGTCCTGGCTCAGCACGCGGAGGGTCATCCTCGGACTCGTCACCGCCTTTTCGTCGATCGTGGGGAGGCGGGCGACCGTCCACTCGGCCGGGGCGGGTGTCACACCAGTCCCGCTGCCCGGGGCTTACGCCGTCCTTCGCCGATCTGCCACAGGACCAGAGCGCGGCGCGCGACCCGCCCGGTGCCGGGTTCGCGGATTACGCGCTGCTCGGCGTCGGTGTCCGCATCGAGCCGCACCTGCTCGCCGGTTTTCCAGTTCTTCAGCGTCGCCGTCGCCGTCGGCGCTACCGCGACCAAGACAGTCGCGGAGTTCAGGTCGATCGTGAAGGAAGGCATGCCCCAACTCCCTTAGTCGGCCCAACTTCTGATGTCGGATAGCAGCTTAACTGCGAAGGTACTCGCAGAAAAACTGCGAGTCAAGCAAAACTGCGAGTAGCAGGAAAGCTGTGGATCTGAGAGCCTGGCTGTGACTACAAGGAGGCTTCATGAGCAGCGGCTTTGGTCTGGTTGTTCGCTTCGAGCTGCGCGATGCCGAGGCAGGGTTCGCGTTCGACAAGCTCGTTGCACAGACCGCCGAAGGCATCAAGAAGCACGAGCCCGGCACCCTCGTCTACGTCGTGCACTCCGTGCCGGATGAGCCGAACGTCCGCGTCTTCTACGAGCTGTATGCGGACCGGGCCGCGTTCGACGCCCACGAGAAGCAGCCCCACACCCTGCACTTCCTCGCGGAGCGCGAGCAGTACATCCGCGGCCTTGAGGTCACGTTCCTGCAAGCCGAAGGCGGCAAGGGGCCGATGCCGGCATGAGCAAGCAGGATCAGGTCTTCGGCTCCCGAGTCGCCGCGTTCCGCAAGGAACGGGGCATGAGCCAGGCGGAGCTCGCGGCAGAGATCGGACGCACCGCCAGCTGGTTGTCCCAGGTCGAACGCGGCATCCAGCCCGTGAATCGACTCGACGTTCTCCGTCTACTGGCGGACGCACTCGGCGTTTCTCAGGCAACCCTTCGCCCGGACCTGCCCGAGTCGGACGTGCCGTCCGCCGGGGAAGCGAATGAGATCAAGCCGAACGATCTGGACCAGGCGCGGTTGCTGCTGTCGGGCCACCCTGCACTGGAGGCGCTGCTAACGGACCAGGACGCGGCGAACCGTGCGAGCCTCTCTGAGCTGCGGTCCGCCGTTGATCGGGTCTGGGAGCTCACGCACGCGGACAAGTTCGCCGAACTCAGCAGCACGCTCGGCCCCCTCGTTCCGAGGCTCGAACGCGCCGTTCGGACCGCGCCAGCCGAGGAGCGAGCCGAGCTCTCCCAGTTGCTTGGTCGGACATACGCGGCGCTTGCGGCTGCTTTCGTGCGCCAAGGTGAGCCGGACGCCGCGTGGGTCGCAGCCGATCGGTCCATCAGGGCCGCCGAGCAGTCCGGCCAACCGCTTCAGGTCTGTGCCGGTATCTACCGCTTGGCTCAGGCGTTCGTGCGCCTGAAGAGGCTCGACCAGGCAGAGCACGCCGCGACCACCGCGGCCGACGCCCTTGCCCAGTACGTCTCAACCCACGATGACCCTGAAGCCCTCTCTGTTCTCGGAGCCTTGCACCTGCAGCTTGCGACGGTGCACGCGAAGGCCGGTGACCGCGCACGCACCCGCGAAGAGATTCAGCGGGCTCGGGAGGTTGCGCGCCGCCTCGGTGAAGACCGGAATGACTTCAACCTGGAGTTCGGGCCGACGAACGTCGAGATCCAGGCCGTTTCCAGTGCCGTCGAGCTCGGGGATGCCGGCGAAGCGATCGACCTCGGTGAAGGGATCGACGCTACGGGCCTGTCTGTCGAACGCCAGGCCCGGTTGCTCATGGACCTTGGGCGAGCGTACTCCCAGCGGCGGCAGCCCGGCGAAGCCCTCGGCTACCTCCTGAAGGCTGAGGAGCTGGCACCGGAGATGATCAGCAGTCACATTGCCTCGCGAGACACGATCCGCGAACTGATGTTGGTGGCCGGCCGGTCGGCGTCCCCAGAGCTCCGGGGACTTGCGGAGCGCGCTGACGCGAAGCCGTGACCAGTCCGCTGCACTCCGTGCCCGTGGCGGGCGTCGTTATTCGTGGCGATGCCCGCATCTTGGCTATCAAGCCGCGGACAATATTCACGACGCGCTGCGCGCTGGTTTGCCCCCAGGTCCAGGCACACGATGAGCGAGAGATCCTCAGCTAATAGATATTCGCAGGGTGGTGGCTTGACCGATTCCGAGAGGGGCGGGCGAGAGCAGGTCCGGCTCCAGGCTGTGGCTTGCTTCGAGCGCGGGGAGAAGAACCGGGAGATCGCTGCTGCCCTACGTGTCTCGGAGCGTTCCGTGGAGCGCTGGCGGCGCCAGTGGCGCGAAGAGGGCCTGGCCGGGGTCGCATCGAAAGGCTCACCCGGTCGCCCTCGACTGTCGGATACACAGATAGCCAAGCTGGAACGGGAGTTGGAGCGCGGCCCGCTGGCGCATGGGTGAGCCGATCAGCGGTGGACGCTGGCCCGGGTGAAGACGTTGATCGGCCGTCTGTTTCATGTCTCGTACACCGTGGAGGGCACGTGGCTGGTGCGGCGACAGGGCTGGTCCTGGCAGCAACCCGCCCGGCGCGCGATCGAACGCGGCGACGACGCGGTGGAGCTGTGGGGAGCGGTCCCGGCTGATCTACGCGATTCGCGCGTACGAGGACCGCAAGGACGAACGGAAGGGCTTCGGCTGGAAGGACTACCGCGAACTGGTCATCCGCGCCCGGATACAGCTCGGCGGCCCGATCGTTCTGGTGTGGGACAACCTGCGCACTCACCTGGCCACGCCGTTGCGGGAGTTCTTCAAGGCCAACTCCGACTGGCTCACCGTGTTTCAGTTACCGACGTACGCGCACGACCTCAACCCGCAGGAGGGCATCTGGCCGCTGGTCAAACACGACATCGGCAACCTCGCCGCCGCCGACCTCAGCCAGATCACCCGCGCGGTGAAACGCAAGCTCAATATGCTTCAGTACCGGCCGGAGGTCATCGACGGCTGCCTGGCCGGCACCGGCCGGACCCTCTCAGGACGGCACACCCCTACTGGGAGCCGTAGGTCTTGATACTCACCGCGGCGCCGTTGGAGTACTGGGCCACGGCCCGAGCGGCTGCGCCCGTGACCTGAACGGTGGCCTTGCCGTGTGCGGCTAGTGCGACCAGACCGCCGATCGGGACCACGACTACCGCCTGCTGTGTCTGATTGGCTGGGGGCTGGTCGTAGACCAGGTAGACGAGTCGGACGGAGACCGGGTAGGAGTCGGGGTTGGACACGCTGACGGCACTGAAGTCGCTGAACTTGCTCACCGGGCGGCCGTGCGCGTCCAGGGCCTGAGCCGGGTCGTAGTCTCCGGCCTGTGTTCGCGCCAGGGTGATGCTGCGGACAGTGACGCGCACGTTCGCCACCTGGTGCTCTCCGGTCCCGGAGAAACGAAGGATGTCCAGGCCCGCACTACCGTAGGGAACGACCAAGTTGCCGCGGTCGCTTCCGTAGACCGTGGTGACCTTGACCTGCGGCAGGACCCTCCCGCGGGCATCCAGCGCGGTGAAGGCCAGGACCGGGACCACCGATTGGTCGAAGCTGTTGCTGATGTCAAGTACCTGATCGATGTAGTCGTTCTTCGGCGGGAAGCCCTTGTAGGAGAACGTCAGGTCCCCGGCGCTCGGCTCAGGTGTCGGGGCCTGCGCGGGCTGCGCCGCGGCGGTTGTCGCGGGGGTTGCCGTCGGCGCAGCCGCCAGGGGCCCGCAGCCGGCCAGGAGCACGGCCGCCATGGCGGCTCCGAACCCCAGATACCGCCTGCGTATGTCGCTCTCGCCCACGCGGTCCTACCTCTGTGATCGTCAAGCTCGTTTGTATCGGCGGAGCTTAGCGCACGCACAGCGTGGGGCTCTTTGGGTTCGGATCATGTGGTTGTGGGGTCGAACATCGGCTTCACCTTGGCGAACGCCAGCTCCGGCACCATCCGTCCGCTCAACCACGGGACATCCCCGTCGTCGATCGTGATCGCCCCCAGAGGCTCCTGCCCACGCTGCACCCGCCAGACCTCACCACTACGATCCGCCAGCACTCCGTGCCCAACTGTGAACAGGCGCCCTGTCCACCGGCACTGTCCCAGAACCCACCGACAACGCCCGAGGGAAGCGATCACCCAGCAGACGGGAAGCGATCTTCGGATCGCCGCAGACGGCCAGGCCACCCCCACTCAAGAACACCCCCATAGGTGGAGCGGCGCGTGAGGCCATCCAGCTCCCCGACGTCACTCATTCAAGCCAGTAGCCAACCGGGCGGTGGGTCGGACCCGTTAGACCTCCTGGCGCTTTGCTGTCTTTGAGCCGAGTTGGTTACGCAGGTGGCGCGGCACAAGGAACTGCGGTCGGTTGAACGACACGATCGAGAACGCCAGCCACCCGCTCGTCGGCAGCCCCAGGATGGCCAGCCAGAGGAGCAGGTTCGCCCACAACGGTCCCGGAGAGGGGGTGCCGGACGGGTCGTTGTTGATCACGATTCCGGCGGCGAGAAACAAGATGCCAAGCAACCACTGGAAGACACCCATCGGAACGAGAGCACGCCGCACGCCCTGCCACACGGCCTCTCTGAACATCGGGTTCGACCGGGCCGCCCATTTCGGTGGGGTCTGGTTGCGCCAGACTTTCAGGCCCGCGCGGATCGTCGCGGTGCCCCACGCGGCGAGGAACAGCGCAAACAGGGCAAGAAAATAGACCATCAGAACCTCGTCAGTTACATGGGAAGCCGCTGTGTCGATCGCGGCACGCAGTTTCGCAGCCGACGTAGGCTAGCGCGGAAAAATGCGTAGCGTACCGCCACATGGGGCTCCAGCGTCCGACACCCCGCTCTCTACGTGATTTCTGCGCTGGAGCCCAGGTGGCAGTGCTGCCATGGTCAGCCGGACTACTGACTAACCGTCAGAAGAATTTTCCCTTGGACGTGACCTTGGTCCATGGCAGCGTGGGCGCTCGCGGCATCGGCGAGGTCGAATGTGGCCTCGACGTGGGGGCGGAGCCTCCCGGCGTCAGCGAGTTCTGCGATTCGCTCCAGGGCGACGTAGTCCGGCTCGACGGAGGTGACGACGAGCCGCACGCCGCGCGCCTCGGCCGCGGTGGCAAGCTCGTCTCCGTCTTCGAGGATGCTGACGAGCGCGCCGCCTGCCCGCAACACGCTCAACGAGCGCTCGCCTTGGGCGGTCGAGTCGAAGACGACGTCCATGTCCTGCACCGCGTCGGCGAAGTCGACAGTCCGGTAGTCGACCAGCTCGTCCGCCCCGAGCCCCCGCAGGAAGCCGTGTCGCACCGCGCTCGCCACCGCGGTGACATGGCAACCATGTGCCTTGGCTATCTGCACCGCCAGGTGCCCCACCCCGCCGGCCGCACGCAGAATCAGCACCCGGTCACCGGGCTTGATCCGGGCCCGATCGACCAACCCCTGCCACGCGGTCAGCGCGGCCAACGGCAGAGCAGCGGCTTGTACGTGGCTGAGTGACGCCGGTTTTCGGGCCAGTTGCCGGGAGGGTGCCGCGACATATTCCGCGTAGGCGTTTGCTGCGCGCGGGAAGAACGGCATGCCGTACACCTCGTCGCCGACGGCGAAGCGGGCGCCCGGCCCGGCCTCCGCCACCACCCCGGAGAGATCCCAACCCACACCGAACGGCGGTTCGCCCAGCAGTGGGTATTCCCCCGACCTGACCACCGCGTCCACGGGGTTCACCCCACAGGCACGCACGCGGATGAGTACCTCGCCCGGGAGGAGGCTTGGTCGGTCGGTGTCCACCACCTCCAGAACCTCCGGCCCTCCGAACGACTTCTGCATGACCGCACGCATCAACATGCGTCGTCCCCCCATACGTACTGGTCGACGTGCGGCACGTTCCGCGCCGACGCTGGCGATCATATGCACCACCACCGACACGGCGCAGCGGCGCTGACCGCCTACCGACGCAGGCCCCCCGAACTACGGTCGTCGGAATTCCGTCGACCAGGAAGCGTGCCGTGTCCCAGAAAAGCACCCCGACCATCGTCCTCGTCCGAGATGGTGATCACAGCCATCAGCAACATTCTGCTCCTGCGTGACTGCGGCGCATCCGCTCCCGGACCACGTCCGTCGCGCCGTCGACAGGGCATGGCGACGGGCGGATTCGGCCGGCTGACCCGGGAGGGATGCAGAGGCCCTGGCGCTACATCAGGTCGCTGATCACCGGGTGCTCCGGCGAGGCAGGGCAGGAGAAGATGCGCATGGTCTCGTTCCTGCCGAGTCGCACACCCGATGGCGACTGACGTCGCAGGCGGCTGTCCACGTGGCCGTCGAGTGACCCGGCCGGAGCCCAGCTGGCCGTGCCGCCGTCCCACTCGCTGCTGGCCACCGCCGCGACGAACCGCATCTCGGTGCCGCATGAGTGGCACTGCACCGGTCCGAAGTAGCCCTGATAGTTCCACGGCTCGTGACCGCCGAGCTTCCAACCCGGAGCGGTGGAGAGCTCCCAGTGGAATCGGGGTTCGTAGTCTTCCGGGTCGTCGGTGATGTCGCCGAAGGTGGCCATCTCCCACGCGTCGACCCGCTCCTCGAACTCCTCGCCCAGAGCGCCGGGGTGCGGGTACTCGGTGACCGGCTCCGGACGAAGCAGACATGGCGATGGCAAGTAGCCCGGCTCTCCGACGACCAGGGGCTCGGGCGGAACCGACAAGCATTCGGAGAGACTGCGGCTGTCGCGGTAGCAGACCTGAACGAACGGTCCGGCGATCCCGTTGTAGGGCACCGTGGCGTCGTCGTAGTAGTGCTGGAACGGACACCACAGGACCTGCAGAACATCCGTCCCCGGCGGAAAGCCCTCATACCAGGGCACGTCGTGCGCGAACACCTGCATCACCGGAAGCATGGGCCACGTGGTGTCCGCAGGGATCTCATCCCAGGCGATCTCACCAACGTGAGCGAACCCCGTCTCGGACCGCTCGCCACGGACGTCACCGGGTCGATGCGGCGGACGGTGCTTGAGATGGTCACCTTCCGGGCAGGTCGGCCAGGCCTCATCAGCCGGCCAAGCCAGTCGGCCACCGATCGAACTCTCGTGAGGGCCTGGGTGAGCTGGCACGGGGTGCAACCGGATCGCTGTCCTTGCGTGACCAGCAAGCTCAGGAAAGACCGAGAGGATGTCCAACGGACGCGGCGGAGTCACTGGAGCGTTCATCAATGCCGCCTCTTTCGTTGCAGGGTGGTCTGACGGCCAGCTCGGCCTTCAGAGCGATGGATCCCTCGGTCACGCGCCGCATCGTATGATCCTTGCCCCACTCAAGGCAGCCCGGGGCTCCATCCCGCGCTTGCAGATCCACACGTCTTGGAAATTACTCCGTAGACACCCACATCGGATGGACCGCCCGCCCCACGCTTTTCCCGCCCTGGTCCATCCCCGGACTGCAACTCACCCTTTGCGTCACTGAGTTCAGACCGAGCGTCGGACCTACTGAGCAACAACCTTCTCTACGGCTTCAAGGGCCCACGCCGCTTGCGCGGCGCGGCCCTACGTCGTCCTCGCTGGCCTTCCCGCGGATGGCTGCCCCGGTCCCGTCCGGCCCGATCGGTACCCTCTCCCCGGTCGCTCCCGCATGCCCGTAGTCCACCAACCGCAGGGGACGGGAAGGGCAGGCAATCGACGCGGGACGATCTCCTCAGCAGTCACCACGGATTCACGGCAGAGCAATAACTGATCGGCGACCTCACGGTCTGGACATTCACACTGCTACGCGGGCGTCGGCCATATCGCCGACGCCCGCTCGCACTCGTGTCTTCGCCCTGTGCGGGCGACACCGGCGATGGCCTCCCCTCGGGCAGAGAAGGACAACGGGGGGATCAACAGTCCGGGACTGCATGGCTGAGCTCACCGAAGATTCGCTTCAAGCACCCACCGTCGGAACGGGTACGAGGTGCGTCCGGGGCACCGGTCGGACCGGGGCGGGGACCGGCGCGGCCTTTGCTGGGAGGCGCTCAGCGACCGCGCGACCCGTCTCCGCGAGCACAGCTCCCTTCTCCTCAGCGGCAACCATCAACGCCGGCGAGGCGGACGCAATGGGGCTCCGCTTCAAACCCCGGCCCTTCTCAAGGAGGGTCCAAAGCGATCGGGAGAACGTGCAGGAGAGTGGGAGCAGGGGTGGTGGGGTGCGGCGGAGGAACCCACGTCTGTCAGTTCATGCCTGATCCTGCGGTTCATTCTGGCCAAGCTGGGTTGTGGAGCCGAAAGGTCATGAAACCCGTTGAAACGCTCTCAAGCACGATTCAGGTCGGCGACCAAGGGCCTTGCGAGCATCCTGGCGGGTGGACGAGTGAGACAAAGCCGCAGGTCCGATGCCCAGATCTATGGTTGCGGGATTCGGCTGGCCCCAGAGTGGCGGTCGTGCTAGCTGAATGTAGACGGTAGAACGAAGCGCAGCGCTGAGGTGGCCGGATTGGCTGCTAGCTTCCATATACGAGAAGCGCCCCTGCCGGGAGGACTGGAGAGCGAAGCGCGGGCGTGTTGGTCCGTCGCCGATAGCGGGCCTGATCGAGCGTGGCGTACGACACATTTCGCAGATGGACGCGCCCCACATCTGATTAAACGCCAATATGCCTGCAAAGCTGGGAAGTTGGATTTTCTGCAACTTGCTTCAAATCCCAACTCGCTTGCTGCACGGGCGAGTTTGGAATGAGGCGCACCCCGTGCAGCATGAGAAACGTCATTGGAGCTCGCTCGCGCCAGCCGATCTCGAAGCAAGCGTGGCACGAGCGAGCCGACGCCTTTTGGGAGGCATAGCTATGAGTGTGACCCCCGCGCAGCCCGTCCTGTCAAACCCTGGCGTTAGCCCCTGGTCGATCGCCACGGTCATCGTTGTGGTGGTCATCGTCGTCCCGCCGAGCTTGCTCAATTCGACGTTGATGACTCTGACCACCTTGTTTGCCCTGTTCGTGGGCGCGAGTGTGCCAGCAGTGAAGTACAGCAATCGGGGCGACCGTCGCTGACCGGTCTCGACCTCAGCGGCGCGTTTGACCTGCGCTGCAGATCTCACCGACCGGACTGCCCGTAAGGGGGCGGTGGCCGGACCCCGATCACGCAGCGCCTGATAACCGACTGGCGGGACAAGACGGCCCCCGAGGGCGGCCAAGCTGACGCTGGTTCGATCTGGTCCAGCGCCCGCCGCCTCACTGGCCGCAGACGGCTCCTTGCCGGCCCTGCCCGAGTCCTCACCGCCGGGGCCGGGTGGGGCACTTGAGTTGACCCCGGCCCCGGCCGCCCTGAGCGTGAACCAGTCAAACCCTGGGAACTGATCCCACCGGGGCTGGCGTCGTCGTCCACAGTGAGGCCCCGGGGCGGGTACGGATCTAGGCTGATTTGGAGGGGAGCAAGGGGTGGAGGCACACATTGGGCAGGTGATTGGTGATGACCGTTACGAGCTTATCCGAGAGCTGGGGGAAGGCGGTTTTGGGCGGGTCTGGCAAGCCCGAGACCATGTCCTTGGCGTAGATGTGGCCATCAAGGAAGTCAAGTTTCCCGCCGATCTGGCACCTGATCAGCGCGCTGAACTTTTGGTTCGCGCCAAGCGAGAAGCCCGGAATGCCGCCAAGCTTCGAGATAACCCCAATGTCGTCACAGTTCACGATGTCCTGGAGATTGACGCTTCTCCCTGGATTGTCATGCAGCTTATCGAGGGAAAATCGCTACGCGAAGAGCTCATGAATGGGCCCTTGTCTGAAGATAGGGCTATTGTCCTAGCGCGAGGGCTGCTCAAAGCGCTCGAAGCGGCTCATGAGAAGGGGATCGTCCATCGAGATATAAAGCCAGCCAATGTGTTGATCGCATCCGATGGTAGTTTTCTACTGACAGACTTCGGAATTTCGAAGCATCAGCTGGACACGCAGCTCACGGCGACCAACATCCTCATGGGGACGCCCGGTTACACAGCCCCGGAGTGCTGGCAAGGAACTCCCGCCGGCGCCGCGTCGGACGTTTACTCCGTTGGGGTCACCTTGTACGAGGCCATCGAGGGGGAATTGCCATTCCCGTGCGACGTGTATCTTGCCGCGCTGACTCAGCCGCCGCGCACCATGGAGAAGGTGAAGCGCCTGTCAGGCATTCTGCTAAAGATGCTAGGCGGAGACCCGAGCCGACGTCCGACCACCAGTGAGGCACGTCAAGCGGTTGATTTTTCTGCTTCAACGGTGACGGTTCCTGGCACGGATATCACTGAGCCTGGGGATCGAAAGCTTCAGCAAGAAGTAACGTTCGTATCTGATAGGAGGGAGATTTTTCGTCGATTCTTTGTGGCCTACTCCCTTTTCTGGCTTCCCTGTACGGTCGTGCTGGGTGTCGTTCTCGGGCTTAATGCCCACAACGCTGATAGTCTATATTGGCTGGGAAATAATTTGATTGCCGGCCTGGCGGTGGGAATCGCGACTTCCGCCGCGCTCTGGGAACTCATTTCGTTGATCTCCGCAGCTACCTCGATGAGCATTATTAGCGATGAGGTGCAAATTAATCTTGATCATATCTCGGTGAGCTCTTCGAGTCGCGGGAATCCCCTTTTCTTCACCGTTAGCTGGAGCGACGTCGAGCACGTATCAATTTCGGGATCTGGTAGGGCGGAAGCGGTATTTGTGTGGTTCCTTCCCGGTCGGAAGCCGTCTCAGAGCTGGACTGACGACAATCGCCTTTCCCGGAGGCCTGACGGGAGCATACGAATCTACCCTCTAGGTGGCTGGTTTAAGCCGACTCGTATTCCGATGTCGCGGATCAGGGGGCCCCTCCGCAGGTTTGCCGCGGAGCGTTATGTTGAGTCCGTGTGAAATTCGACGCTGGCCTCATGCAGACTGCGGCGAGACTTTGGCGACTGCCTGTCGCGCCGCACTGGTCGGCGGGGCTGGGCAGCACTCCGTGCCCCACGCTTGCTCCATCAGGCGGTACGCCACCGGCTATCACGGCACATCGCGGACTGTGGGCCAAGTATCGGCCCCGGCCGATTTCGCTGGTCGGGGGCCGTTCTCCTGCGGAGTCTGTGGGATTTGAACCCACGGTGACATCGCTGCCACGACGGTTGAAAGAAACGTCTCTGCTGCAGCACAGCACCGGGGTGCGTACGGCGAGGACGCCGAGGAGCGCGCCGACATGATCGCTGCCGCTTTGCGACGCGGTGGGGCGGAGTCGGAGGAAGCGGTGATCTTCGGCGACACGGTGGCAGACGTGGAGGCGGGAGCGGCGAACGGTGTTTTCGTCGTCGGCGTCGCCACCGGGAGGACCAGCCGTGAGGAACTGGCCGAGGCCGGAGCGGGTGTCGTGCTGGACGACCTGACGGACACGGATCTCGTGGTCCGGCTGGCCGAGCGGCTCACGCCGGACGCCTGACTCGGAGGCAGGAGCCGTTCCGCAGCTCGCTTGTGCGAGGACTTCATGTATTGCAGACCAGTTCGATCGGCTCACATGAGGTCGATCTGGGATTCATCCCTGCGACGGCAACGTCAATGACTCTCCGTCACGTCCCGGTCCGCGATAGTGATCACCGTTGTCAGTGATCATCTCGCCGATGCCGCCTGTGCCTGGAGCAGAGGGCGGTCCGTCGGCGTCCCCCAAGGAGCGCAGAATGTTCCAACCGCGTGCCCTGTCCCGGGTCCGGTCCCGTGTCCTCGCCGTGCTGAGCGCGGCTGCCGTCGCCTGTGGGCTGGCCGTCGCCGCGCCGGCTGCGCCCGCTTCGGCTGCTGGATTCGTCGTCAGCCAGGCGCAGTTCAACCAGATGTTCCCGAGCCGGAACTCCTTCTACACCTACCAGGGCCTGATCGACGCGCTGAGCGCCTACCCCGCCTTTGCCCACACGGGAGACAACGCGACGCAGAAGCGTGAGGCTGCCGCGCTGCTCGCCAACGTGAGCCACGAGACCGGCGGTCTCCGCTACGTCGTCGAGCAGAACACCGCCAACTACCAGCACTACTGCGACAGCAGCCAGCCCTACGGCTGTCCCGCAGGTACGGCCGCCTACTACGGCCGCGGGCCGCTTCAGCTGAGCTGGAACTTCAACTACAAGGCGGCCGGTGATGCCCTCCACATCGACCTGCTGCACAACCCGTGGGCCGTGGAGAAGGACCCCGCGACGTCCTGGAAGACCGCGCTCTGGTGGTGGAACACCCAGAACGGCGCGGGGACGATGACGGGCCACGACGCGATGGTCAACGGCCGGGGCTTCGGCGAGACGATCCGCAACATCAACGGTGACCTGGAGTGCAACGGCAAGAACCCGGACGAGCGCAACGACCGGATCAACCTGTACAAGCAGTTCGTCGGGATGCTCGGCACCGACGTGGGTCCGGGCAACCTCTCCTGCTGATCCTGTGACGGCCGTCGGTCCCTCGCCTGCGATGATGACGTGCAGTCGAGGCCGACGGCCGCACGAAGCGGGGAGCGGTGGAGCAGGGGGAGCGGGCAGTGCCGACGGTGGCGCGGGCGGGGAGGTTCGAGGACGGGGCGTGCCGGCACATGCTGGTGTGGCGGGCCGGTCCCGGCTGGCGCATGATCAGCAGCGCCGTCCTCGGTGGTGGGATCGGCGCGCGTGCGTGGGTGCTGAACGCGCAGGTGCGCCCCGGCTACAGCCGCATGGATCCGGACCGTCACCTCGCCGAGCTCGCCCGCTCGCAGGGACTGACCGGCCCCGGCGTCGGGCTGATGACGGCCGCCCAGGTCGACGGCGTCACGTGGGCCGAGGAGGGCGGCGTCTCGGCGACAGTGACCACCGGGATCGGGCTGCCCGTCTGGGCCGCCGACCCGAACCCCGCACTGCGCGAGGCGGGCGAGGGCGCGGGTTCCGCCTACCGGCCGGGGACGATCAACATCCTGGCCGTGGTGCCTGCTCCGGTCGCCGACGGTGGGCTGGTCAATCTGCTCGCCACGGCCACCGAGGCCAAGGTGCAGGGCCTGCTCGAAGCGGGCTACTCCTGCTCCGGCACCCCGTCGGACGCCGTCTGCGTGGCGGTCAGAGAGCCGTTGCCGGGTGAGAATCCGGATCCCTTCGGTGGTCCGCGGTCCATCTGGGGCTCGCGGTTGGCACGCGCCGTGCGCGACGCGGTGCGTCAGGGCGCGCTGGACGACCGGGCCCGGCGCGCTCAGGGCGAGCCCGCCGTCCACGCCGGGCCGACCGCGTCGTGCGCAGTGCGGGATGTCCGGCGACTTGGGCCTGCTCGGCTGTTGGAGCCCTCAGGTCGGGCTTCGGCGGAGCTCCGGGGCGTGGCTGTCGGGCCGGATGAGGTCGAGGATCGCCGCGACGTCGGCGTCCGTGAGTTCGTGCCGTACGACCCGGCCGTCCTGCGTTCCGGCGACGGTGCCACCGACGCGTAGCAGGCGCAGCGCGGTTCACGCCTCGTACCGGGCGGCGAGGGTGCGCACCGTCTCGGCGATGCGGTCGCGGAGTTGGACCGGCTCCAGGACCTCGATGTCGGCGCCGAGCCGGAGGAACTCCCCGTGGGCGTGGCCGATCGACTCGATGGGCACCCGGGTCTCGGTCCATCCATCCTGGGCCGCTCCGTCCCCCGACGCAGTGACCCCGAGCCGTCGGACGCCCTCCGGGGTGAGCCGGACCAGGGCCTCCCCGGTGTGCAGCCGGGCGTGGAAGTCGGCCAGGCTGCTGCTCCAGTGCGCGGCCAGGTCGAACGCGTCCGGGACTGCGAACTCCTCGTCCAGCATGCGGACTTCGAGGATCTGGTCGACCCGGTAGGTACGGATCCCGGACGGCCCGGCGGCGACCAGGTACCAGCGTCCGGCTTTGAGGATCAGCCCGTACGGCTCCACCCGCCGCTCGATCTCCTCCGGTGCCCGCCAGCGCAGGTACCGGATCAGCACCGCGCGCCGCGACCACAGGGCGTCGGCGACCACGGGCAGGTGCGGCACGGGGTCGGCCTCGCCGTACCAGCCGGGGGCGTCGAGCAGGAAGCTCTGCCGGATCCGCTCGGCGTGCTCGCGCAACTGCGTCGGAAGCGCGGCCCGCAGCTTGAGCTGGGCGGTCACCAGTGCCTCGCCGACGCCGAGTTGGGCGGCGGCGTCCGGGAGCGCGGTCAGGAACGCGGCCTGCGCCTCGTCCGCGGTGAGCCCGGTGAGCCGGGTGCGGTAGCCGTCGAGCAGTTGGTAGCCGCCCTCGTGCCCGGCCTCGCCGTACAGCGGGATGCCGGCGGCGGCGAGGGCGTCGACGTCCCGGTAGACGGTGCGGACGGAGACCTCCAGCTCCTCGGCCAGCTGCCGGGCCGTCATCCGGCCCCGGTTCTGGAGCAGCAGGAGCAGGGTGACCAGTCGGCTCGCGCGCATGGCGCCCAGTATCCACGCGATCCCCATTCGCTGACAGAAGATGTCAGTGGAGCGTGCCTAACCTGCGTCGCATGAACGACTTCGACTTCCTGCACGGCTCCTGGGACGTGGCCAACCGCCGTCTCACCACTCCGCTCGGCGGCCCGGACGCGCACATCTGGGAGGAGTTCCCCGGCCACTCCGTGATCCAGCCGCTGTTCGGAGGGGCCGGCAACATCGACGAGATCACTTTTCCCACCCTCGGCCGCCAGGGCGTGACGCTTCGGCTCTTCGACCCCGAGACGAAGCAGTGGTCGATCCACTGGGCCAGCAGCAGGACCGGCCGACTGGACCCGCCGGTGGTCGGCGGCTTCACCGGCGACCGTGGCCACTTCTACGGCGAGGACACCTACGACGGGTGCCCGATCCGGGTGCACTTCACCTGGCACCGCCTCGGCTCGGACGCCGCCCGCTGGGAGCAGGAGTTCTCCGCCGACGGGGGCCGCACCTGGGAGCTCAACTGGACCATGGACTTCACCCGCGCCAGCACCCCCACCCGCGTCGGTCGGGACCACTCGTGAGCATCGTCGAACTCCGGCAGTACACCCTGCATCCCGGCGCGCGGGAGACGCTGATCGAACTCTTCGAGCGGGAGCTCGTGGCCGGTCAGCAGGCGGTCGGCATCAGCGTGGGCGGGCGCTTCCGCGACCTGGACGACCCGGACCGCTTCGTCTGGCTGCGCGCCTTTCCCGACATGGCACACCGTCGGCGCTCGCTGGAGGCCTTCTACACCGGCCCGGTCTGGCGCGAGCACCGCGAGGCGGCCAACGCCACCATGGTCGACAGCGACGACGTGCTGCTGCTGCGCGGACCGGGCTTCGCGCCGACGCCCGGCACGGCTGAAGTCCTCGCCACCGTCTGCCACCCCGGCGACGCGGCCGACTTCGACGCGTACGCCGCCCGGCATCTGGGCCCGCACCATGCGCTGCACCGCACGGAGCACGCCGAGAACGACTATCCGCTGCTGCCGGTCCGTGCCGGAGAGGACGTCCGGGTCTGGTTCGGCCCGGCCGAGCCGCCGCCGCCCGGGCCGGTCCGGCGGCTGCGGCTGGAGCCCGTGACGCCCTGACGCCCGTGACGCCCGTGACGTCCGTGACACCCGAACGGAACTGACGCGGCGTCAGTCCTCCGTGCGGCGCAGTAGGTAGCTGTCCATGATCCAGCCCTTGGCCTCGCGGGCCTCCAGGCGCAGCCGGGAGATCTCCTCGGCGGTCTCGGCGAGCGGGCCGGAGACCAGGATCTCGTCCGGCGTGCCGAGGTAGGCGCCGTAGTGGATGTGGACGCCCTCGGGGTCGATGCCCGTGAAGGCGGCCTTCCCGTCCAGCATCACCACCGCGTCCTCCGCGCCCGGCGGAAAGCCGTCGGCGGCCAGGCGGCGGGCGGTGGTGATGCGGACCGGGCGGCCGACCCGGGTCAGTGTGGTGCGGTGCCGGGCGGCGAGCACGGAGGGGCTGCTGATGCCCGGGATCACGTCGTAGCTGAAGGCGGTGGGGTCGTCGGCCAGGATCTCGTCGAGGACGGCGGACACGCTGTCGTAGAGCGCCGGGTCGCCCCAGGCCAGCAGCGCGCCCGTGCCGTCCGGCGCGATGTGCTCCTCGATCAGGCCCGCCACCAGCTCGGCCCGACGCCGCCGCCAGTCGTGGACCGCCTCCCGGTACGCGGGGGTGGCGCGGTCGCGCTCGGCGTCCGGGACCTGGACCAGGCGGTGCCCGGGGCGTCCGTGCTCCTCGATCATGCGCAGGCGCAGTTGGACGAGCTCCTGTCGCTGGTCGTTCTTGTCGAGGAGGAGGAAGACGTCGGTACGGGCGAACGCCTTGACCGCCTGAAGGGTGAGGTGGTCCGGGTCGCCCGCGCCGATGCCGATGACGTTGATGTGCCGCATGGGGAAGATTCTTCCGGATGCGGTTCTCCCGTCCGGAGCCGGGAGGGTGATCAGCGTTTCACGCCTCGGCACGCGGGCGCCCACGTGCCGAGGCGGCAAGCTCGTCGAGCTACCGCAGCGTCTCCGCGAGGAAGTTGAAGATGGTCTGGTGCAGCTGGAACATCGCGCCCTCGTGGCAGTGCTCGCCGGCGCCGTCGGCGGCGCGCATCAGCACGTGCGTGTGCGGCGCCTTCAGCTCCTCGGCCAGCTTGTTGGACTGACCGGCGAAGACCTTGTCGTTCTCGCCCTCCAGGATCAGCACGGGCGTCTGGATCCGGTGGATGTCGTCCGTGGTCAGCGTGTAGTCGCGGGTGCTGCGGACGTACTCGGCGAAGTTCGCGACGCCGTTGACCCAGACGCCGTTCTGGAGTCCCCAGCGGGCGTTGGTGTCGTTGGCGGCCAGGTCCTCCAGCAGCGGGATCGCCTCGGTGTCCTTGCCGTCCTCGACCAGGCGGAGCGTGGGTGCGGGGATCGGCGGGTAGGACGCGTAGAAGGTCAGCAGGCCGTCGTTGCAGACGATCGCCGCCGAGCGGTGGTCGTTCGCCGCGTACCGTGCCACCAGGTAGCCGCCGAGGCTGTAGCCGAAGTGGACGATCTTGCTGTTGTCGATCTCGGGCACGCCCATGGCGTAGTCGACGACGGGACCGAGCACGTTCTCCCAGTCCGGGCGGTACGGCATCTTCTCCTCGCGGATCATCCAGCCCTGGCCGGGGCCGTCGTAGGCGAGGAAGTTGTAGCCGCGGCGCAGCGCCGCCGCGCCGATGACCCAGTAGCCCTCCTCGCGGGTGGAGTCGAAGCCGTTGGTGTAGATGACGGTCGGCCGCGGCTCGCCGCTGTCGTCCACCAGGAACAGGTAGCCGGGGATGTGGCCGCCCTCGTAGGGGATGGAGACCTCGCGGAACGGGCCGTCGAGCAGCCCACCGGCCTTGACCATGTAGTCCTTGGACAGCCGGGACAGCTCAAGCACCAGCGGGTCGTTGACCGGGTCCTGGCGGCGGTAGAACTCGGCCGTCCGGTAGTAGCTGGACGCCCGCAGGAAGGCCTCGCGCGCGCTGACGGGGTCGCCCGCCTGGAGCGAGTCCTCACCGCGCTTCGCGGTGCGCTCGGCGGTGGCCTTCCACGCCGCGGTCCACGCCTCCTCGTCGCCCTCGGGGATCAGGGCCGAGGTGACCAGGACCTCGCCGATGTCGGCGCCGGCGTCGCCCGCGAATCCCGCGGTGCGCAACGTCTCGAACTTGAAGGCCTGGTCCTTGAAAATGAAATCCACCGGAATTCCCTCCACGGGCGAGCATGTCGTCCGGGCCCTTTGTGGGCACGGACGTATTCGTCGGCGACACCACGGATCCGACGTTTCGTCGGTTACTGCGGCTGCCGTGGAATGAACGTAACTCGGCGTCTGGGCAGGGCGCTTGGCGAGCATTCCGGTTCGGCGGCGCCCGGCGTCGGGACGGAATGGCGCGAATTCGGTGGAGGGGTGGGTTTAGCCGCTGGTGGTGCGCACGGCGTCGACTTCACGCCAGGGCTTTTCGCCACGTGGAAACCGGATCGAGAAGTGCAGCATCAGGCAATTCGGAGTACACGTACAAGCCATTCCAGCGCACCCTCGACATCCTCGGCGACGGGCACGCCCGCAGGGGCAGGCGGTCGCTGGACCACGACGACGGGCAGGCCCAGCTCCCTGGCTGCCGTCAGCTTCGGGGCCGTGGCCGCGCCGCCGCTGTCCTTGGTGACCAGGACGTCGATCCGGTGGTCCCGCAGCAGCGCCCGTTCGCCGTCCAGGGTGAACGGGCCGCGGTCCAGGACCACCTCGACGTTCGGCGGGAGCGGCGGGGCCGGTGGGTCGACCGAGCGGACCAGGAACCGGAGCCGGTCCAGCGCGTGCAGACGGTCGGGGCCGGTGAACGGGGCCAGGTCCTTGCGGCCGGTGGTCAGGAAGACCCGACTGCCCAACTCCGGCAGCACGGCGGCGGCTTCGGCGAGTGAGGCCACCGGGTGCCAGCGGTCGCCCGCGACCGGACGCCAGCTCGGGCGGCGCAGCGCGAGCAGCGGCACACCCGTCCCGGCCACCGCGACGGCGGCGTTGGCGCTGATCCCGGCGGCGAAGGGATGGGTGGCGTCCACCACGGCCGACACCTGCTCCGCGCGCAGCCAGGCGGCCAGACCGTCCGCGCCGCCGAACCCGCCGACG
Organism: Streptacidiphilus fuscans; assembly: GCF_015690355.1. Taxonomy (GTDB): domain Bacteria; phylum Actinomycetota; class Actinomycetes; order Streptomycetales; family Streptomycetaceae; genus Streptacidiphilus; species Streptacidiphilus fuscans. The sequence goes on from NZ_JADPRT010000001.1 coordinate 408,374, forward strand.
CGGACACCTCCGTCCGGCAGCGCCGGTTGCTCCACCCGCCCCGCGAGCGACGTGGTCACCCGCAGGGCAGGAGAGCGCGCCGCAAGCTCCGCCGCCAGCAGCCGGGCCTCGGTCGTGCCGCCCAGGACCAGGACGTGCCCGTCATCGCGAGCGTGGTGGGCAGGCATCGACATGACGAAGCGTCAGTTTTCGCTGGTGTCCGCGGACTTGCCGTCGAATGCGGCCAGGATCCGCTCGGCGGCCAGGGTCGCCGTCAACTCGCCCGACCGGACCTGGGCCTCCAGCTCCGGGGTGACCGCACGGACGCCCGGGTGCGCCGAAAGGCGCCCCAGCAGCTCGTCGCGGACCATGGACCAGGCCCAGTCGACCTGCTGCGAACGGCGTTTGGCGGTCAGTCTGCCGGTCGACTCCAGCAGCGTGCGATGCTGCTCCAGCCGCTCCCAGACAGTGTCCAGCCCGGTGGACTCCCGCGCGCTGCAGTGCAGCACCGGCGGCGTCCAGGCCGCGTCGGCGGGATGCATCAGCCGCAGCGCGCCCGCCAGTTCGCGGGCGGCGGCGCGGGCGTCGCGCTCGTGCGGGCCGTCGGCCTTGTTGACGGCCAGGACGTCGGCCAGCTCCAGCACGCCCTTCTTGATGCCCTGGAGCTGGTCGCCGGTGCGGGCGAGGGTGAGCAGCAGGAAGGAGTCGACCATGTCCGCGACGGCCGTCTCCGACTGGCCCACGCCGACGGTCTCGACCAGGATCACGTCGTAGCCCGCGGCCTCCATCACCACCATCGACTCGCGCGTGGCCTTGGCCACGCCGCCGAGCGTCCCGGCGCTGGGGGAGGGGCGGACGAACGCCGCCGGGTCGACCGCCAGCCGCTCCATCCGCGTCTTGTCGCCGAGGATGGAGCCGCCGGTCCGGGTCGAGGACGGGTCGACGGCCAGCACCGCGACCCGGTGGCCCATGCCGGTCAGCATGGAGCCGAAGGCGTCGATGAACGTGGACTTGCCCACGCCGGGCACGCCGCTGATGCCGATCCGCCGGGCCTTGCCGGAGTAGGGCAGCAGCGCCGTCAGGAACTGCTGTGCCAGCACCCGGTGATCGGGACGGGTGGACTCGACGAGGGTGACGGCGCGGGCGACGAACGCCCGCTTCCCGTCGAGCACACCCTTGATGTAGGCGTCCAGATCTATGCGCATCCGCCGGTCCGCGACTACAGCTCGACGTGCAGGTCGCTGTGACCGAGCGAGGCGCCGAGGCGCTGCACCAGGTCGTAGGCCGCGTCCGGGATCACCGTGCCGGGCGGGAAGACCGCCGCCGCGCCCATCTCCAGCAGCGTCGGGACGTCCTGCGGCGGGATGACGCCGCCCACGACGATCATGATGTCCTCGCGGCCTTCGGCCGCAAGCTCCTCGCGCAGCGCGGGCACCAGCGTCAGGTGACCGGCCGCCAGCGAGGAGACGCCGACGATGTGGACGTCCGCCTCGACGGCCTGACGCGCCACCTCGGCCGGGGTCTGGAACAGCGGGCCCACGTCGACGGTGAAGCCGAGGTCGGCGAAGGCGGTCGCGATCACCTTCTGGCCGCGGTCGTGGCCGTCCTGGCCCATCTTGGCGACCAGGATGCGCGGACGGCGACCCTCGGCCTCCTCGAAGGAGTCGACCAGGGCACGGGTGCGTCCGAGGGACGGGGACTCGCCTGCTTCGGTGCGGTACACACCCGCGATGGTACGGATCTGGCTGGTGTGCCGCCCGTAGACCTTCTCCAGTGCGTCGGAGATCTCACCGACCGTCGCCTTCGCGCGGGCGGCGTTGACCGCGAGCGCGAGCAGGTTGTTGTCCAGGCCCGAGCCGGAGTCCGAGCCCGAGCCGCGCTCGGCGGCGGCGGTCAGCGCCCGCAGCGCGTCCTGGGTCGCCGTCTCGTCGCGCTCCTCGCGCAGCCGCCGCAGCTTGGCGATCTGCTGGGCGCGCACCGAGGAGTTGTCGACCTGGAGCACGTCGATCTGCTCGTCGCTCTCCACCCGGTACTTGTTGACGCCGATCACCGGCTGGCGACCGGAGTCGATCCGGGCCTGGGTGCGGGCCGCGGCCTCCTCGATACGGAGCTTCGGGATGCCCGCGTCGATGGCCTTCGCCATGCCGCCGGCCGCCTCGACCTCCTGGATGTGCTGCCAGGCCCGCCGGGCCAGGTCGTAGGTCAGCCGCTCGACGTAGGCGGAGCCGCCCCACGGGTCGATGACGCGGTTGGTGCCCGACTCCTGCTGCAGCAGCAGCTGGGTGTTGCGGGCGATGCGCGCGGAGAAGTCGGTCGGCAGGGCCAGCGCCTCGTCCAGCGCGTTGGTGTGCAGCGACTGGGTGTGGCCCTGGGTCGCGGCCATGGCCTCGACGCAGGTGCGGGTGACGTTGTTGAACACGTCCTGCGCGGTGAGCGACCAGCCGGAGGTCTGCGAATGGGTGCGCAGCGACAGCGACTTGGGGTTCTTCGGGTCGAACTGCTTGACCAGCTTGGCCCAGAGGAGGCGGGCCGCGCGCATCTTGGCGATCTCCATGAAGAAGTTCATGCCGATCGCCCAGAAGAAGGAGAGCCGCGGCGCGAAGGTGTCCACGTCCAGGCCCACGGCCTGACCCGCCCTCAGGTACTCCACACCGTCCGCGAGCGTGTACGCCAGCTCCAGGTCGGCCGTCGCCCCCGCCTCCTGGATGTGGTAGCCGGAGATGGAGATGGAGTTGTAGCGCGGCATCTTCTGCGAGGTGTACGCGAAGATGTCGGAGATGATCCGCATCGAGGGCTTCGGCGGATAGATGTAGGTGTTGCGGACCATGAACTCCTTGAGGATGTCGTTCTGGATGGTCCCCGCCAGCTTCTCGGGCGGCACCCCCTGCTCCTCGGCCGCCACGATGTAGAGGGCGAGAACGGGCAGCACGGCACCGTTCATGGTCATCGACACCGTCATCCTGTCCAACGGGATCCCGTCGAACAGCTGGCGCATGTCGTAGATCGAGTCGATCGCGACGCCCGCCATGCCGACGTCGCCGGTGACACGCGGGTGGTCGCTGTCGTAGCCGCGGTGGGTCGGCAGGTCGAAGGCGACCGACAGACCCTTCTGACCCGCCGCCAGATTGCGGCGGTAGAAGGCGTTCGACTCCTCGGCGGTGGAGAACCCGGCGTACTGGCGGATCGTCCACGGCTGGTTGACGTACATCGTCGGGTACGGACCGCGCAGGTACGGCGCGACACCCGGGTACGTGCCCAGGAAGTCCAGGCCCTCGACGTCCTGGCCGGTGTAGAGCGGCTTGACGGAGATGCCCTCGGGCGTCTCCCAGAGCAGGTCGCCGACGCTGCTGCCGGTGGTCTCCTTGACCGCCGCGCGCCACTGCTCCTCGGTGGTCTCGGGCGGAGCCCCGGCGCCGAGGTCGACGTGCGTGAAGTCGGGAATCTGCGTCACGCCGGGGCTCCCATGAGGTCGAGGGCGGAGGAAAGGACGGCCGGCGCGTCGCAACCGGCGAAGACGTAGGCGTCGACATGCGCGTACTCGGCGGGTCGACCGGCGAGGTAGACGCGCGTCGCGCCCGCGGTGCGGAGCGCCTCGGCGACCGCCTCGGCCTGCTCACCGTAGAGCTCGTCGCTGGAGCAGAGGCAGGCGATCGCCGCGCCGCTGGCGGTGAACGCCTCGGCGACGGTGCTGGCGTCCACGGACACCGGGTCGTGCACGGGCTCGATGCCGCCCGCCTGGAACAGGTTCGACGCGAAGGTCGCGCGCGGGGTGTGCGCCGCGGCCGGGCCGAGCGCGGCGAGGAAGACGCGCGGGCGCGCACCGGTCGCCGCGAGCTGCGCGTCCGAGCGGGAGCGCAGCGCCTCGTAGGCCTCGTCGCGACGGACCCGGGGGAGGCCCTTGCCGTTCCCGGCCGCACGACCGAGGGGACGGATCCAGTCCGAGGCGACCTCCTCGCGGACGACGGGCGTCTCGGCCAGGTTCGGGAACTCGCTGACGCCGGTGATCGGCTCCTTGCGGCGGGCGAGCTTCTTGCTGCGCTCAGCCCAGGTGGCCGCGATCCGGTCGGCGACCATGCCGGAGCGCAACGCCGCCTCCTGGCCGCCCGCCCGCTCCAGCTCCTGGAAGAACGCCCAAGCGGCGTGGGCGAGTTCGTCGGTCAGCTGCTCCACGTACCAGGAGCCGCCCGCCGGGTCGGTGACCCGGCCCAGGTGCGACTCCTCCAGCAGGATCGACGAGGTGTTGCGGGCGATCCGGCGGGCGAACGCGTCCGACAGCCCGAGCTCGTGGTCGAACGGCAGCACCGTCACCGCGTCGGCACCGGCGACCCCGGCCGCGAGGCAGGCGATGGTGGTGCGCAGCATGTTCACGTAGGGGTCACGCCGGGTCATCATCACCGGCGAGGTCACGGCGTGCTGCACTTGAGCACCGGCAGCGGCACCGGCGCTCGTGCCGGCGTCCGCGCCCGCCCCGCTCGCCTCCGCGACGCGGGCCCAAAGGCGGCGCGCCGCACGGAACTTGGCCACCGTCAGGAACTGGTCGGCGGTGGCCGCGTAGCGGAACTCCAGCTGACGGCAGGCGGCGTCGACGGAGAGCCCCGCCCCCGTCAGCAGCCGCAGGTAGGCGACGCCGGTGGCCAGCGAGCAGCCGAGCTCCTCGGCGGCCGAGGCGCCCGCCTCGTGATACGGCAGCGCGTCCACGGTCAGGGCGCGCATCCCCGGGTAGCGGTCGGCGCAGAGCTTGGCCAGCTCGACGGCGTCGGCGGTGTCCTGCTCGGCGACCGGCTCGCCGGTCCTGGCGGCCAGCCCCAGCGGGTCCGCGCCGAGCGTGCCGCGGACGGCCTCGGGGGCGACGCCCTTGGCGTCGTAGATCCGCAGCAGCTCGCGTGCGGCGGCAGCGGTCTCGCCGCCCGCGTCCAGCGCGACCGGCGCGAGGTCGAGGTAGACGCCGTCCAGCGCACGGGCCAGCTCCGCGACGGGCACGCCGCCGCCGGATTTGCCCACGGCCAGCCAGACGGAGGTGACGCCGTTCTCCAGATCGGCGAGCACGGCCTCGTTGCAGCGGTCGGCCTCCGGCCGCTCGTGCCGCTGGCGCACGTCCCAGCCGGTCGAGGCGGGCGCGGCACCCCGGACGTACGGCGCGAAGCCGGGGAACCCGGCGGCGTCCTGCGCGGTTTCCCGGGCCGCGTCGCGCGCGGTGCTCTCGGCCGTGTAGAGGGGAGCGACGACGAGGCCGTCCTCCAGTGCCGTCGCCAGCGCCTCCTCGGCAGCCGCGCCCGACACGTCCTTCCCTGACTTGCGCAGCACCCCGGCTACAAGGCTCTGCCACTGGTCTCGGGTGGCATCGGGGAATTCGGCAGCGAGCGAGAGCCCGTCATCAGGCACGACTGTCATGCAAAGGATGCTAGAGCAGCGGCCTTGAGGTTCAGCAGAGCCAACCGTTGTGATGTATCCCTCTCCGAACCTGCATGTCAGGGGGTCAGGACGAGCGAGCCCTCCGGATGCGGATGCCTCCCCGTGACCAGGTACACCACGCGCCCGGCCAGCGACGCGGCATGGTCCGCGTATCGCTCGTAGTAGCGGGCGGTCAGGGCAACGTCGACGGCCGTCTCGATGCCGTGCGGCCAGTCGGCCTCGCCGAGCCGCGCGAAGACCGCGCGGTGCAGCTGGTTCATCTGGTCGTCCGCCTGCTGGAGCCGCGCCGCCTCCTCCGGGTCCCGCGAGGCGATCACGTCGGCGGCCTGACTCATCAGCTGGTACGCCAGCGCCCCCATGTCGCGGACGGTGGCGCGCAGTTCGACCGGAACGGCCGAGACCGGGTGCCGCATCAGGGCCAGCTCGGCGACATGACGCGCCAGATCTCCGGACCGCTCCACCTCCGCGCCCATCCGCAGCGCGGTCACGACGATCCGCAGCTCGGTGGCGACCGGTTGCTGACGGGCCAACAGCGCGACCGCCCGGTCCTCCAACTCCTGCCGCCGCCGATCCACGGCGCGGTCCCCCTGGACGACCGCGAGCGCTGTCCGCTCGTCCGCCTCCAGCAGCGAATGCGTCGCCCGACTCATCGCGGAGGCGACCTGCCGCGTCATGTCGACGAGCCCGTCGCCGATCGCCGCCAGCTCCTTGTGGTAGGCCTCACGCATCGGGGGCTCCTTCCTCTTCGTTCCCGAACACTCATGTTCGCGACGTGGGCGAGGACGGGAGAAGCGCTTTAGCGGACCCCTGACGGCTCGTTGCCGAGATCCCTACGCGGCGGGGACCAGCGAGGACAGGTGTGCGTGCCCTCCGGACGGACAGCTGAGTACGCGTACTCATGCGGACTGAGCATCAGCACCGGCAGGGTGAGTGCTCATGACCGAGTCGGACCCCGAACTCCCCCCGCACCGGCGGCGCAGCTGGCGCCCACAGGAGAGGGCGCCGCTCGGGACGGACGTTCCCGTCGCCTTCTTCCTGTTCCTCGTCGAGGCCTGGTTGTTTTTCTGGGCTGCGCTGGCCTGGGGAATGTCGGGGTGGGCCGGACAGACGGCGGCGCAGGCCGATGAGGCCACGCGGGCGGGGATCTCCCGGTTGGAGCACCTGCTGATCGCGGCAGTGGTGTGCGGCGTGATCGCGGCGCTGCTCCGCGCGCCGTGCAGTTCGGCGTCGCAGCTTGTGATCGCCGCCGTCCTGGCGTTCATGGTCCTGCTGGCACAAGGGGGTTACGACCAGGCGCACCAGCCGGCGCCATCGTCGAGCCCGAGCGTCTGGTACGACCCCTGCTACAGCGGGAGCCATGGGCCGTCCTGCACGTGACGTCCGGGCTCGCGCCGGGGGTTCACCTTCGGGCGTGTTGTTGCGGAAGCCTGCGCGGTGGCGACCGCGACATGGCACTGTGTCACCAGTTGATCACGCCTTGTTTCGTAGGAGACCTGTCATGGCGAATGTCCCCGCCGACCTCAAGTACACCGACGACCACGAGTGGGTGCAGCAGGAGAAGAGCGACACGGTGTCGGTCGGCATCACCGACTACGCCCAGAGCCAGCTCGGTGACATCGTGTTCCTGGAGCTGCCGGAGGTGGGCCGGGCCATCAAGGCCGGTGACCCGATCGGCACCATCGAGTCGGTCAAGTCGGTCTCCGAGCTCTACAGCCCGGTGAGCGGCGAAGTGGTCGCGGTCAACGCGGACGCCGTCGACAGTCCCGAGGACGTGAACGACGACGCCTTCGCGACGTGGCTGATCAAGATCAAGCTCGCGGCGGGCAGTTCGACCGACGGCCTGCTCGACGCCGCCGCGTACGGGAAGCTCATCGGCTGACGGTCCGTCACGTCGTCACGTCGCTGTTGTGGCGGGACGGCCTGCGGGCACCGGATGACGTGGCCGCAGGCCGTCCCCCGCGCTGATTCAGGTCAGTTCATCCACGCGGTGCAGCCGCCGCCGTTGTCCTGGTCGTACATGCAGACCTGGAGCTGGTGGACGCCGTCACCGTGGTACATGTTGCCCGCAGTGGCGAAGCCGTACGGAGAGGCCGTGTTGTACTGCGGGGTGCCGTAGCCGCCGGTGCTCAGGTTGCGCTGCTGGATCGAGATGGTGCAGTCCGTGGCACCGGCCCAGACCTCGCCGTAGCCGTAGGAACCGCTGTACAGGTCCAGCGCCGCGCTGCAGCCGTCCGGAGTCTGCGACGCGGTGTAGTAGACGCCGGTGGATGCGAACGCGGTGCCCATCGACAGCGCCAGGCTGGCGGTGACGACGCCGCCGCCGAGCAGCAGCCTCTTCACGATGCGCTTCATCGTCAGCAGACCTCCTCGGACGGCGAGTAGACCCTGCCGACGGACGTGCCGTCGACAATGACCGCCGCCTGCGCCTGCACGTAACAGGAGACGCGCCAGTTCGTGGAGCCGCCCCAGACCACGGCCGATCCGTCGACCGTCGAGTTGAAGCTGCTGGTGTCGTTGTAGGACCCGTTGGAGTTGATCCACTGGGATCCGGTGACCTGGTGCAGCTGGGAGTCGTCGACCACCACGTAGGGCTGCCAGTAGCCGTTCCCACCGAGGTGGATGCAGCCGGTGACGGTGACGTCCCCGTACGTGACGGAGGTGCCGCAGTAGTAGGAGTCGGCCGCGTGAGCCGCCGTGGCGCCGAGGCCGACGATGCCGACCGTGGCCAGGCCGAGCGCTGCGGCGCTCGTCGTCAGTCGCTTCACGAGTTTCATGCGATTCCCCTCTCGCTCCCGCTTGTCGGGAGCGCCCTGTGCCTCGGACCGCGCGTGGTGCGGGCAGCGGCCGAGGACGTGGTCAACGATCGACGGTCCGTGACCAGGCCGCTACGCTTTTGCGCGGTCGTGCAAAGGGTCTGAAGCCGCGGCACGTCGCTCAACGTCGGGCTCACGCCGGTCGAGATCGTCGAGGCGCTGTTGCAGTCCGCCGGGTACTGCGGCTTCCCCCGTGCCATCAACGCGACCAGGGTCGCGCAGGAGATCTTCGCCGAGCGCGGCCTGCTCCCCGTGGAGGGGACGCAGCCACCCTGATGCCCAGTCCCTGCGCTATTCCGGGGTCTGCGTGCAGATGGACTGCGACCAGGGGGAGTCGCCGTAGGAGTTGTCGGCGCGGAGCCAGATGCAGATGTTGTCGCCCGAGTACTGGGAGTCGATGGTGTAGCTGCTCGCGTTCCCGACGGGGATGACGCGGTCGGTCCGGTCGCTCCTGTTGCCCGCACCGTCGTTGGTGTACCGGATGTCGTAGCTGGTCGCGCCCGAGACGTGGTTCCAGCTCACCAGGATCGGGATCTGGGCGTAGCCCACGTAGAACCCCTGGAAGTAGGCGCTCCAGTGCGTCACCGTGCCGGGTGCGGAGCCGCTGGGCGGGCGCGTCGAGCCACCCGTGGAACCACCGGACGTGCCACCGGTGTTGCCGCCGGAACCGCCTCCGTTGGTGGCTCCGTTGGTACCGCCGGTGCCGGTGTTGCCGGACGTCGACCCGCCGGTCGTCCCCGCCGACGCGCTGCCGGTCGAACCGCCGCCCGTCGAGCTCGGCTTCGCCGTCGGGCTCGTGCCCGACGAGGCCGACGCCGACGCGGACGCGTGGGACGACGGCGTGCCCGAGCCGCTCGCCGACGGCGACGCGGAGTTCGAGGTGCCCGTGGTCACCTGGACCGTGGTGCCGGAACCCTTCGGGTCCGGGCCGTTCGCAATGCTGAACGGGGAGAAATTGGGCAGCAGTGCCACCGTGGCGGTCGCACCCGCAGCAACGAGGATCGGGACGACCGTGAACAGCACACGCCTGCGGCGCCGGGGCTGCTCGGCCTGCGGCGCGCCGCCCAGCACGATCGGAGTGCCGCCGCTCGGAGCAGGAGACGCGGCGGGCGCAGCTGACACGGCCGGTGCGGCAGGCACCGCCTCCTCTGCCAGCGCCATCGTCGGCGCGTCCGTGCCGGCGAAGGCCGACCGCTGGGCCAGGACGCCCATGACCTCCTGCGGCCAACCGGGCTTCGGCGCACCGCACTTCTGCCGGCCCAGCTCGTACAGCCGCTCCGCACTGGGCCGCGCCTGCGGGTTCTTGTCCAGGCAGGCGGCGACGACCTCCGCGAGCTCGGAGTTGAGCTCGCGAATCCGGGTCAGGTCGGGCTCGGTGTGGACGATGCGGTAGAGCAGGTCCACGCCCGAGCCGTCGCCGAAGGGAGGCTCCCCGGCCGCCGCGTAGGCGAGCATCGCGCCCAGCGCCCAGACGTCCGTCGCGCCGCTGAGGTTCTTGACCGCGTTGGCCTGCTCCGGCGACATGTAGGCGGGGGTGCCCATCATCACGCCGGTGCGGGTCAACCGGCTCTGGTCGGCCGCGCGCGCCACGCCGAAGTCGATCAGGGTGACGCCCTGCTCGGTGAGCATCACGTTGGACGGCTTGAGGTCGCGGTGCACCATGTCCAGCGCGTGCACGGCCTTGAGCCCGGCCGCCGCCTCACGCAGCAGCAGCCACAGCATCGGGACCGACAGCGGACCGCCGTGCAGGTCGAGCGTCTGAGCGAGTGTCATGCCGGGGATGTACGCGGTGGCGAACCACGGGGGTCGGGCCTCGCGGTCGCTGGCCAGCAGCTCCGCGCTGACGTCCTTCGGGAGCCTGGCCAGGTTGTCCAGCTCGTGGCCGAAGTGCCGCAGGAAGTCCCCGTCCTCGGCGAAGGCGGGCAGCACCTGCTTGATCGCCGCGTATCTGCCGTCGACCACGCCCAGGTAGACCCGGCCCATGCCGCCGGAACCGAGCCGTCCCAGCAGCGGGATCGATCCGACCTTCCGCGGGTCCTCGTCCCCGAGAGGTGTGGCCCCGCTCCCCGTAAGGTCGAATCGCTCCGACCCGTTCCCCGTTTCAGCCACGCAACGTGCTCACAATCCCGGAATGTCAACTGTTCCCGTAGGCCCCGCGAGTCTACGAGAAGATCGTCGGCAGTTCCGCATGCAGTGATCGGTGCGGCCGGTTCTCCATCCTCCCCACATATCTGACGCAGCGTCAAGAAGACGATCCCTGACCGGGACGGATATGCGGGCTGTCCCGGTATTCTGATGGTTCGTCAGGACCCGGTTCGTCAGGACGCTGCGGGAGCCACCGCGTAGAGGCTGAGACCGTACGGCTCGGACGAGACCAGCCGCACGTCGCCGCTCAGGTCGGACGGCAGCGTGCCGGCGGGGACGCCGATCCACCGCACGTGGTAGCGGCGCAGCGTCGCCAGCCGCTCGGCGTGCGTGGTGGCCGGGTTGAAGAAGGCCCAGGTCGCGTCGGAACGCGCGGTGCTGTCGGTGAGGAACACGTCCATGTACGCGGGCGCTACGGTCGGCATGCCGTGGGCGGGTGCGACGCGCAGCATGTAGTAGTCCTCGGTCATCAGCGTCCCCGTGGCGGCCGTGGTCTGCGCGGACGGGAAGTGCCAGGTCGACGCGTCCCACAGGGCGACGACGTGGACGCCCGCGTCCGTCAGCGGCGCCTGGAGGCCGGGCAGCGCGAAGGCGAGCACGCCCGCCTGCGTCCACAGCCCGACGGCCGCCGCCACCCCGGTGACCGCCAGCGCCACCGGGCGCAACAGCCGTGCGACACCGGTGCGGGCGCTCTCCGACCGGGTGGGCAGCAGCTCGTAGGCGAGCGCGAGCTGCGCGGAGAGCATGACGGCGGGCAGGATCCGGCCCATCGCCCACTCGTGGGTGAGCCCACCGGCGGCGAAGAGGCCGAGCGAGGAGACGAAGAGCAGCGCCAGCGGATCCAGGCGGTCCCTGCGGAACCGCAGCGCGAGCGCCGGAACGCCCAGCAGCGCCAGGCCGTAGTGCCGCCCCATGGCCAGGTAGAGCGGCTGGTGGATCCGGTTGAGAGCGTCCGCGCTGCCGCCGAGCGCCCAGAAGTCGTAGTAGGGCCAGACGCTCACGACCACCGCGCAGACGACGACCGCGCCCGCCGCGTGCGCGAGCAGCCGCAGCCGGTCCGGCCGGGTGCGGGCCTTTCGCCACAGCGGGCCGCAGGCCATGGCCGCCAGGCCGAGCCCGGCGGCGATCCCGGTGAACTGGTGGATCAGCAGGATGACGCCGAGACAGGCGCCCATCGCGGACAACCACAGCCCCGGACGCGCACCCCCGTCGCGGGTGCTCCGGCGACGGCACCAGGCCCACAGGTTGAGCGTCAGCGCCAGGGCCGCCGTGCTGGGGTAACCCACGCCCAGCGCCAGGGAGTTGAGCGAAGGGAACCCGCTCCAGTCGAAGAGCTGCCAGCCCCACAGGCCGACCAGCAGCGCCATGGCGAGCGCGGGCGCGAGGAGGCGGTCGGTGAAGCAGCGGGTCAGCCGCACGACGCCGATCGCCAGCACGAGGACGAAGCAGGCGGCGCTGATGCTGACGACCGCGTGCGCCGACAGGCCGGTGAGCCGGCCGAACAGTCCCTGGGGGATCGTCAGCGGCGAGTAGTAGGGGCTCGATTCGGTCGTCCCGGTCAGCGGATCGACCGGTGCGCCCGGGGAAGCGGCGGCCCGCAGCGCCGTCGCCAGGTGCACGCCGAGGTCGCCGTCCCAGGGCAGCCGGACGCAGACGGGCAGAGCGAGCAGGAACACGCCCACGACCAGCAGCGCGTCCAGGGCCTGCCCCCGGCGTATGCGCAGGCGGCGGCCCGCGTCACTTCCGGTTGCACCTGCGGCGCGGGGGACCGAGCCGGTGACTGACGTCGTCATGTGGGGGACACTCCGCCGCGATCCGATCAAGGGGACACGGCAGCTTGGCACACCTACCTGTGGGCGTTCCACGGGAACCCGACCTTGGGCTTTCCACTGGGTGAACTCGCGATGCGCGCCCCGTGCGCGCCCCCGTGCGCGCCCTGGTCACGGCGCGTCAGGAGTGCGGTCCGCCACGGCCGAGCGTCTGCTCCGGGGTCGCGCCGGGACGCGTCCACTGCGGTACCGGTCGGCTGGTCGGGGCCCAGTCGGCGTTCCCGTCGGCGTCGGACCGCCAGTACCAGCAGGCGTGGTTGCCTTCGAGCCAGCCTTCGGGCTTGTCCTCCCAGGTCTCGCCGCGACCGTAGGGGGTCATGTCGAGCAGTCCGAGTGACGGGTTCGCCGGCTCGTTGCCGCGTCCCGTCGTGGAGTAGGTGAGGAAGGTGCGGTCGCCGTCGTGCAGGAAGCTGGTGAGGTAGCCCATGTCCCCGCCGACCGGCTCCGGCAGGCCGCGCACCGAGTACCACGGCTGGGTGTAGCCCATGAACTCGGTGAAGGCGGCGACCTCCTCCCAGGGGCCCGTGGTCAGCAGCGCGAACGAGACGCCGCGTTCGTTGAGGTAAACGGCGTCCCTGAGGTGCCAGGCCGTGGTGGTGCAGCCCTCGCACTGTCCCTGGTGCGGTGCGCCGTCGTACCACATGTGCTTGTAGACGAGGAGCTCGTCGCGGCCCTGGAAGAGGTCCAGGAACGGGACCGGACCGTCCGGTCCGACGACCTCGACGGATCCGTCGAACTCCACCATCGGCAGCCGTCGGCGTGCTGCGGCGATGGCGTCGCCCTCGTGGGTGTGTGCCTTCTCGCGGAGCAGCAGCTCGTCCCGCGCGGCCCGCCAGGTGGCCAGGTCCACGACGGGCGGACGGCCCGGCGTGTTCGGCTCGCGCGGCTCACGCGGTGGGTTCGGCGTGTTCGGTGCGGACGTCATGGTGTCCTCCGTGGTGAACGGATCCCCGACCCGGCCAAGCCTGCCCGCCCGACCACCGCAGAACAACCGGACACGCCCACCACGGCGCGCAGTGAGGTCACAGCCGCGCATGTCACAGGACGCCGGGCTACCTCGTCTCAAGGGGTGTAGCCGATGACGAGCACGGAGGAGCACCCGATGGAACCGCGTCTCAACTTCCTCGCCCAGCCGACCGCGGGCAAGGCACTCAAGCACCTGATGACGGCGGGCGCGCTGCTGCGGGAGTCGGCGCTCCCCGCCGCCACGCAGGAACTGGTCTCGCTGCGCGTCAGCCAGATCAACGGCTGTGCTGCCTGCATCGACATGCACACCAAGGAGGCCACCGCCGCCGGCGAGACCGCGCTGCGGCTGCACCTGGTCGCCGCCTGGCGCGAGGCGACCGTCTTCACCGAGGCCGAACGCGCCGCGCTGGCCCTGGCCGAGCAGGGGACGCGTACGGCGGACGCGGGCGAGGGCGTCAGCGACGAGGTCTGGGAGCAGGCCGCCAAGCACTACGACGAGGAGCAGCTCACCGCGTTGGTGCTGCTGGTCGGCTTCATGAACCTGGCCAACCGCATGAACATCATCACCCGCCAGCCCGCCGGCGACTACCAGCCCGGACAGTTGCAGCACTGATCGATGTGCACGGGGCATGATCCGGTGGAGGATCACCGGATCACCGGATCGCCGGTTCAGGAGAATCACCGGTTCAGGGGAGAGGAACGGATATGAACGACGCGGACCGGGTCAAGGAGTTCGAGGCGCTGCGCCCTCTCCTCTTCTCGATCTCCTACCGGATCCTCGGCAGCGTGGGGGAGGCCGAGGACGCGGTACAGGAGACCTGGTTGCGCTTCGCCGCGTCGACCACCCGGCCCGCCTCGACCAAGGCCTACCTCTCGGCCGCCGTCACGCGGCTCTCGATCGACGTGCTGCGGTCGGCGCGCGTCCGGCGCGAGGAGTACGTCGGGCCGTGGTTCCCCGAACCGCTGCTCGCCGACCCGTACGAGGACCCGGAGCGCGCGGTGGAGCTGGCGGACTCATTGTCGACGGCCGCGCTGGTCCTGCTGGAGCGGCTCAGTCCGCTGGAGCGCGCGGTCTTCGTGCTCCGGGACGTGTTCGGCTTCGAGTTCCCGGAGATCGCCGCGGCGGTCGAGCGCACGGAGGCGGCGTGCCGCCAACTCCTGGTCCGCGCAAGGCGGCACATGCAGGCAGGGACACCGCGCTTCGAGGCGGACCGGACGGAACGTCAACAGCTGGCCGCACGCTTCTTCGACGCGCTGAAGGACGGCGACGTGGACGGACTCCAGCAGCTGCTGGCCGCCGACGTGCAGCTCGTCGGGGACAGCGGCGGCAAGGCGCCCCGACTGGCCAAGACTGTCCTGGGCGCGTCGAACGTGGCCCGACTGCTCGGGGCGGTCTACCCCGCGCTGCTCGGCATCGACGTGACGTGCGAACCGCACGATCTCAACGGCGAGCCGGGCGCGATCTTCCACGACCGCGACGGCAAGGTGCTGCAGACGCTGGTCCTTGACATCGCCGACGGGCGCATCCAGGCCATCCGCGCGGTCGCCAACCCCGACAAGCTCGCCCACCTCGGCCCGGTCGCCGACGCCTGGGCGCTCGACCGCGAGTTCCGCGCGTCACGCCGCTCCGGGCGCTGAGCTCGCGTCTGCTCAGCTCCGCTCGGCGACGGCCCGGGCGCAGGACATGGGGTCGGCGTGGGTGGTGTCCACGACCAGGTCGTAGTCGACGCCCTGGTGGACCGTCTCGGCCTGGAGCGCGGCCATTCCCGCCGCCCGGTCGCCGCGGGCGGCCTCGCGGGCCGCGGCGACCGCGCTGTCGCAGCGCACGCCGACCCAGAGGACGTCCAGTCCGACAAGCGCCTTGCGCCAGCGTCGTTGCGACGCCGCCTGACCGAGGAAGACGTCGTCGACCACCACCCGCGCCCCCGCGCGGGCCATCGCGCCGACGCCCTCCCGCCAGGCCGCCTCCAGCGCGTCGAACTCGGCCCCGACGTTCACGGTGCCGTCGTCGGCGATGTCGATGCCGGTGTCGGATCCCTGCATGGACACGGGCAGCGCCCCGATGAAGGTGTCGACGCTGAGGGAGAGCCAGCGGTCGGGCAGGATCTCCTGCAGACACCGGGAGATGCTGGACTTGCCGGAGCTGGAGCCGCCGTTGAGGACGATCACGTGAATGGTCACCGGGTCACCTCGGCGTTGTCGGGGCCGTCGGAGGGGCTTGCCCCGGCTCGCGCAGCATGAAGACGTCGACCGGGTCCTCGGTGTCGACGCGGAAGCCGTGGCGCTCGTACAACCGGCGTGCCGGGCTGCCCTGCAGGACGTTCAGCCGTACCCGCGCGCCGGTCCGGTCGCAGGCGTCCAGCAGGACGCGCAGCACGCCGGAGCCGATGCCCCGGCCGTGCAGCCGTGGCGCCAGGTAGAAGTGCTCCAGCCAGTGCGCGTCGGCGGCGGGCCGCAGCGCCACACAGCCTGCGAAGTCGCCGTCCACCTCGACGATCCGCGTGCACGAGGGGTCGAAACCCTCGCGCAGGCGCTGCCGGACCCGGCGGGCGTCGTAGCGGCCGAGCCGCTCCAGGTCGCCCCTGAGTACGACCGCGCGCAGCTCGGCGACCTGTTCGACGTCGGTCGCCGACGCGTTCCGTAGCTTCCAGGCGTCCATGATCGGGATTCTAAGGGAGCCTGCTCGCACGCTGTCCGTCTTGACCTGTTTGTTCCTCAATTCCCGCTCGGCGCCCGTGTGATGGCAGTGCGTAAGTTGAGCAGGGTGGGCTCAAGGCATGCTCCGTGCGCGATTTCTTCACCAAACCCACCCCTGAGCTGCCCGGATGCCGTGGGCTCGGTGCACCCCCGTCCCGCGGGAGTGCCAGGCCGGGCCCCACGGGTGGGGGTCGAGTGCCAGGGGGCTCCGGTAAACCCGTTCTGAGCTGGTCATTTGGCGCCCCGCGCGGCCTTCGTGCGCGATCTTCCGTGGTGCGGAACTCGCGCCCCCGTATCGCGGACTGAGACGCGAGGGCCTTCCGGAATTAGCCGCAGCCGACGGATCGACAGGCGAATCAACCTGCGGTGCTGTCGCGTTGACGGGCCCTTAGCGGCACCGAGTGGAATGCGGAATCATCCATATGATGTGATGGTCAGGTCCTTCGAACTGATTGTCTGACGCGCAAGCTGCTGCGCTGAACTGTGGGGTTACGTGTCCACACTGAACGCCCCTGCGGCTCTGGCTGCTGCCGCTGCTGTGGTCGCGGTCATCCTGCTCCTGGTCCTCCTGGTCGTGCAGATGCGCACCCGCAGAGCCCGTCGCCGTGGACAGGCCGCCCGTAACGCGGCCATGGACAAGATGCGGCGTGCCTACGACGACCTGGACCGGGCGTACGCGCAGTTGCAGCAGAACAACGTGCGGCTCGTGCAGGAGTTGGACGACGCCTCCCAGGAGCTCCGCCGCAGCCGGACCGAGGGCGGCGAAGTGCTGGCCAACCTCGCGCTGCGCTCCCTGGTCCTGGTGGAGCGCCAGCTCGGCAGCCTGGAGGGCCTGGAGGCGCGCGAGTCGGACTCGGTCCGGCTGGAGCAGCTCTACCAGCTCGACCACCTCGCCACCCGGATGCGCCGCAACAGCGAGAACATGCTGCTGCTCGCCGGCAGTGGCGACCAGCAGCGACCCGGCCGCCCCGGCGCGCCCGCCCAGCTGCTGGACGTGCTGCGCGCCGCCCTCTCCGAGATCGAGCGCTTCGAGCGCGTGCACCTGACGGCCCTTCCGCCCGTTCTCGTCCGCGGTGAGGTCGCCGACGACCTCAGCCATGTCTTCGCCGAACTCCTCGACAACGGCACCGCGTTCTCCCCGCCCACCGAGGCGGTCACGGTCACCGCCTGGCACCTGGACAGCGGCGAGGTGATGGTCTCCGTCGCCGACCGCGGCATCGGCATGACCGACACGATGCTGCGTCAGGTCAACCACACCCTCGCCGACCACGGCGACAGCGAGGAGATCGGCCACGGCAGCGGCCGCTCCCTCGGCCTGCGCGTCGTCACGCTGCTGGCCCGCCGTCTCGGCCTGCGGATCCAACTGCGCACCAGCGCCAGCGGCGACGGGACCACCGCGCTGGTCGCCGTGCCCGCCGCGCTGTTGGCCGACCCCGCCGAGGCGCACCACCAGGCCGCGACGGGAGGGATGGAGCAGATCCCGCCCGGACGCCCGGTCCCGGAGGACGCCCAGGCCGCCACCTACCGACAGGGAGGCCCGATGCTCGCCGCTGTCCCCAACGCCCGACACGGCCAGGGTGCCGGTCCCGCCAGCACGACCGCCGCGCCGAGCACGACCACGACGTCCGCCAGCGGGCTGCCCAAGCGCGTCCCCGGTGAGAGCGGACAGCTGGCGCAGGCCAACGACCCGAGCCCCCAGCCCGCCACTCGTCCTCCCCGGGACGCCGGCTCCGCAGCCGAAGAGCTCCGCCGCCGCCTCGGCGGCTTCCAGAACGGACTGCGCGAGGCCGCAGCCCCGCGCGAGGAGGACAACAAGGCATGACCCAGGCGACCCCGCAGCAGCGCTTGCGCTGGCTGCTCGGTGATGTGCTGATCAGCACACCCGGCCTGCGCGCGCTGGCTCTGGTCTCGACGGACGGCCTGCCCCTCGTGGCCGTCGACGAGCACTGTCCGGTGGAGGAGCTGGCGACCTTCGTCGCCGGGATCAACGGGCTGGCGAGCGGACTGACGCACCTCCTCCAACTCGGCAGGCTCAAGCGGACCGTGGTCACGCTGGACGAGGGCACGATCATCCTCATGGCCGTCGACCGGACGGCGTGCCTGGCCGCCTACACCTCACCCGACTGCGACCTGAGCGTCGTGGCCTTCCAGATGGCCCGGCTGGTCGACCAGGCCGGTCATGTCCTCACCGCGCACGTCCGTACCGAGGTCCAGGAGGCGATCCGGTGACTGTCCCCGCGCGCTCGCTCCGCGTGCGCCCCTACGCGCTGACCGGGGGCCGAACGCGTTTCGGCCAGGTGCTGCTCGTCGAGACGCTGATCTCGGCCGTCGAGCAGAGACCGGTCCAGGCCGCGTGGCAGGCGCAACCGGCCGCGTCCGTCATGCCCGAGCTGGAGCGGATCTGCGCGCTGTGCGAGGGTCAGATGCGCTCCATCGCCGAGGTGTCGGCGCTGCTGAAGCTGCCGCTCGGCGTCGTCCGCGTCTGGGTCAGCGACCTGGTGGACGCCGGGCGCATCCGGGTCCACGGCTCCTCGGTGAGCATGGGCTCCGGCAACTCGCCGATCGGCGTCCCCAACCGTCCCAACCGCGTGGTGCTCGAAAGAATTCTCG
This sequence comes from Streptacidiphilus fuscans, assembly GCF_015690355.1. Taxonomy (GTDB): domain Bacteria; phylum Actinomycetota; class Actinomycetes; order Streptomycetales; family Streptomycetaceae; genus Streptacidiphilus; species Streptacidiphilus fuscans. The sequence continues at coordinate 426,825 of NZ_JADPRT010000001.1, forward strand.
GAGGCCTTCGTGACCTGGCCTGACACCCGGTCGGACGTCGCCCCGCCCGGCGGCGTCCCCGCCGCTCAGGGCGCTTACGGCACCCAGGGCGCTTACGGCGCTCAGGGCGTCTCCTACGCGGCCGTGTCCACGCCCGGTATCCCGCTGACCGAGCTGGCGGTGACCTCCGCCAAGATCGTGATCGCGGGCGGCTTCGGGGTCGGCAAGACCACCATGGTCGGTTCGGTCTCCGAGATCACCCCGCTGCGCACCGAGGCGATCATGACTGACGCGGGCAGCGGGACCGACGAACTGGCTCCGGGCAGCGACAAGACCACCACCACGGTGGCCATGGACTTCGGCCGCCTGCACATCGCCGACGACCTGATCCTCTACCTCTTCGGCGCCCCGGGCCAGCGACGCTTCTGGTTCATGTGGGACGACCTCGCCCGTGGCGCGGTCGGTGCGGTGGTCCTGGTCGACACCCGGCGGCTGGCGGACGCCTTCCCCGCGATCGACTACTTCGAGAGCAGTGGCCTGCCGTTCATCGTCGCCGTCAACGAGTTCGACGGCGCGCCGGTGTACGAGGAGAACGACGTCCGCGACGCGCTGACGCTCAACCCGGCGGTGCCGCTGCTCCGTTGCGACGCCCGGTCCCGCTCCTCCTCGGCGCGGACCCTGGCGGCCCTCGTCCAGCACACCCTGGCGACCACGCCGTACTGACGGTCCGTCAGACCTTTACCGAGACTGACGGCCGGTCGACCCGCCGGGTACTTCACCAGCACAACCAGCACAACAGGAGCTCATCTTGGCGAGAATCCTCGTCGTCGGCGCCGGCCAGGCCGGCCTGCAGCTCGCGCTCGGCGCGCAGAGCGAGGGCCACGACGTCACCGTGATGACCGACCGCACCCCCGACGAGGTGCGTGGCGGCCGGGTGATGTCCACCCAGTGCATGTTCCGCACCTCGCTCGCGATCGAGCGTGAACTCGGCGTCAACCTCTGGGAGGCGGACGCCCCGAAGGCCCGTGGCCTCGGCGTCTCGGTGAGCGGCCCCGAGTCCGCGCGCGTCATCGACTGGGTCGGCCATCTCGACGACTACGCCCAGTCCGTGGACCAGCGCGTCAAGATGCCCGGCTGGCTGGAGCTGTTCGCGCAGCGCGGCGGCAAGGTGGTCATTAACGGCGTCACCGTCTCCGACCTGGACTACCTGGTCCGCGGCTACGACCTGACCGTGGTCGCCGCGGGCAAGGGCGAGCTGGTGTCGATGTTCGCCCGCGACCCCGAGCGCTCCCCGTACAGCGCGCCGCAGCGCGCCCTCGCCGTCTCCTACGTGCACGGCCTCGGCCCGCGCCCGGAGCACGACTTCCCTGCGGTCCGCTGCAACCTGGTGCCGGGCGTCGGCGAGCTGTTCGTCATCCCCGCGCTCACCCACTCCGGTCCGTGCGACATCCTCTTCTGGGAGGGCATACCCGGCGGTCCGCTCGACGTGTTCGAGCCCGGCCTGGAGCCGGAGGAGCACCTCAACCAGACCCTCGACCTGATGCGCACCTACACCCCGTGGGAGTACGAGCGCACCCGCGGCGGCGTCGAGCTGACCGACGCGCGCGCCACCCTGGCCGGCCGCTACGCGCCGACCGTGCGCCGCGCCGTCGGCGAACTGCCCAGCGGAGGTGTGGTCCTGGGCGTGGCGGACGTCGTGGTCGCCAACGACCCGATCACCGGCCAGGGCTCCAACACCGCGTCCAAGTGCGCCGCCTCCTACCTCGCGTCGATCCGCGCCAACGGTGACGGTCCGTTCGACCGCGCCTTCATGGAGCGGGCCTTCGAGACGTTCTGGACGGAGACCGCGAGCGACGTCACCGCGTGGACCAACGCGATGCTTGCCCCGCCGCCGGAGCACGTGCTGAACCTGATCGGCGCCGCCGGCCAGATCCAGCGTGTCGCCGACCGCTTCGCCAACGGCTTCGACAACCCGTCGGACTTCCCGAACTGGTTCTTCACCCCGGACGCGGCCGACGCGTACCTCGCCTCCCTCAGCGGCTGAGCACTCCGCCACGGGCCCGGCTCCTCCCTGCCACCGGCGGGGGAGGGCCTGGCCCATGGCGTTGCCGCAGGCCCGTCCCGGGGGTCACGGGTGGCGACCGGTTGCCGCGTCGGTGAGTCTGGAGAGACAGGTCTTCCGACGAGGCGAGGCTCTCCCATGGTCGAACCCCAGACCGACGCGGGTGCGGACGGTGGCCTCGCGCAGGCCGCACCGAAGCCTCGGCCTGGCCTGCTGACCTTCCTCGGCGCAGTCGGCACGGTCACCGGTAGCAAGTTCATGGTGGAGACCGACCACGCCAGGGTGCTGGTCGACTGCGGCCTCTTCCAGGGCCAGGCCGAGCTGCGGCGCCGCAACTGGCGCAAGCTGCCGCTGGATCCCCGGGACGTCAGGTCCGTCGTGGTGACGCACGCCCATCTGGACCACACCGGCTACCTGCCGCGCCTGGTCCGCGACGGATTCCGGGGGCCGATCTTCTGCACGCCCGACACCGCCCGCCTCGCGGAGATCGTGCTGCGCGACAGCGCGCACCTCCAGGAGGAGCAGGCCGAGCACGCCAACCAGAACGGCTGGTCCAAGCACCGCCCGGCCGAGCCCCTCTACACCGAGGCGGACGTCGAGGAGGTGCTGACCCTCTTCCGGCCGACCGAGCTCGGCGTCGACACCGAGCTCGCGCCGGGCACGGTGCTCCGGCTCCACCACGCGGCCCACATCCTGGGCTCCAGCTGGGCTCATCTGACCCTGGAGGACGGCGGCACGGTCGCGTTCAGCGGCGACCTCGGACGACCGGTGCATCCGCTGCTGCTCCCGCCGGACCCGTTCACGGGCGCGGACGCCGTCCTGGTCGAGTCGACCTACGGCAACCGCAGCCACGACGACGCGGCCAGCCGCACGCGCTTCGCCGAGGCGGTCACGCGGACGCTGGAGCGGGGCGGCACGGTACTGATCCCGTCGTTCGCGGTGGACCGGACGGAGGTGGTGCTGCACGAGCTGGCCGAGATGCGGCGTCGCGGCACCCTGTCGGCGAGCGTGCCGGTCTATGTCGACAGCCCGATGGCGCTGCGCGCCCTGCGGGTCTACCAGGACGCGGCCGACCGCCGCTCGCCCCAGTTCCGGCCGGAGGGCGAGGCGGACCTGGCCTCGTCGCTGGATCCCGCCCCGTTCACGGCAGTCCGCAGCGTGGAGGAGTCCATGGCGCTCCAACGCAGTACGAAGCCGTGCGTCATCGTGTCCTCGTCCGGGATGGCGACGGGCGGACGCGTCGTGCACCACCTGGAGCGGGTGCTGCCCGATCCGCGCAACGCGGTGCTGATCGTCGGCTTCACCGCCGAGGGAACCCGGGCCAGGAACCTGATCGAGGGAGCGCGCTCGCTGAAGATGTTCGGCGGCTACGTGCCGGTCCGGGCGCAGGTCGTGGACATCGGCGGCTTCTCCGCGCACGCGGACGCCGACGAGGTGATCGCCTGGCTGCGCGGCGCGCCCGAACCGAAGACCGTCTACGTCGTCCACGGCGAGCCGCAGGCCTCCGCCGCACTGCGCGACCGGATCGAGCGCGAGCTCGGCTGGAACGCGGTCGTGCCCACGTCCGGCGAGCGCGTCCTGATCCGCTGAACCATTCGCCGCACATTCGCAGCACATTCGCTGCACCAGCAAGGGAGCCAGGTTTGACGAGTCATCAGCAGTCGGAGGGCCGGACCGTCGCGGAGGTGATGACCCGCGACGTGGTGACCGCCTCCGCACGGACCCCGTTCAAGGAGCTGGCCCGGATCATGGACGAGCGCCGGATCAGCGCACTCCCGGTGCTCGACTCGTCCGGACACGTGCTGGGCGTGGTCTCCGAGGCCGACCTGCTGCTCAAGCAGGCGGACCGCCGCCGCACCCTGGGCATGCGCGCCGCCCTGCTCGACCCGGACGAGGCCGCCCGCCTCTCCGGCGAGGTCGCCGAGGAGCTGATGTCCGCCCCGGCCATCACCATCGGCCCGGAGGCGTCCGTCGCCGCCGCGGCCCGCGCCATGATCCGCCGACGCGTCAAGCGACTCCCGGTCGTGGACGAGGACGGCACGCTGCTCGGCATCGTCAGCCGCGCGGATCTGCTCACGGTCTTCCTGCGCGACGACGCGGCTCTCGCCGAGGAGATCGGCTCCGCCCTCGTCCGTGCTCTCGGGCCGGAGGCCGTGGGAGGGCTGACGCTCGACATCGACGGGGGCGTGGTCACGGTCGGCGGCCGGTTGCCGGACTCGTCCCTGATTCCGCAGGTCGGCCGGACGGTGAGCGGTGTCGACGGCGTCGTGGACGTCAGCTTCGCCCTGACTCCGGCAACGGACGGAGGCTGACCCGACGGAGGCTGACCCGGGCGAGTGGTTGTTCAAATCTGAACCTCAGAGTAGAGTGAAGTTCAGATTTGAACTACTGGCGACCTCTCTCCAGGAGCAGCACGATGACCACGGCCACCCCCGCGCGGATGCCCGCCCTCTACCTCGGCCACGGCGCGCCGCCGCTCGCCGACGACGCCCTGTGGACCGGCCAGCTCGCCGCATGGGCGGCGGACCTGCCGCGGCCCACGGCGATCCTGATGATTTCCGCGCACTGGGAGGAGGCGCCGCTCGCCATCGGCGCGACCACGACGGTGCCGCTGGTCTACGACTTCTGGGGCTTCCCGCAGCACTACTACGAGGTCAGCTACGCCGCTCCCGGCGCACCCGAACTGGCCGAGAGCGTGCGTAAGCTGCTGCGCGCCCCCGGGACCCCCGTCCAGGACATCCCGGACCGGGGCCTGGACCACGGCGCGTACGTGCCGCTGGTCGAGATGTACCCGGACGCCGACATCCCCGTGCTCCAGGTCTCCATGCCCACCCTCGACCCGCGCGCACTGATGGAGATCGGCCGCAAGCTCGCGCCGCTGCGCGACGAGGGCGTGCTGATCGTCGGCAGCGGGTTCTTCACCCACAACCTGCGGGCCCTCACCCAGGACGGCTCGGTGCACTCGATCATGGCTGAGTTCGACGACTGGGGACACCGCGCCCTCCACGCCCAGGACATCGACGCGCTGCTCGACTTCGAGCGCAAGGCCCCCGCCGGACAGCTCGCCCACCCGCGCACCGAGCACTTCGCGCCGCTCTTCGTCACCCTCGGCGCGGCCGAATCCGAGCTGCGCAGCCAGCGCAGCGTGATCGACGGGTTCTGGATGGGCATGTCGAAGCGCTCCCTCCAGTTCGGCTGACAGCTACTTTTGTTCGCCGAGCGCGCACTCGGCTTCACCGCGCCCGCCCGGACGTGAAGACTCCTGGGCATGGGACTTCTGGGCATGAGACTTCTGGTGATCGGTGGATCGGTCTTCGCCGGCCGTGCGTTCGCGGAGGACGCCGTGCGGCGCGGGTGGGAGGTGACGGTCTTCAACCGGGGCAGGTCCCAGGACGACCCTCCCGGCGTCCGGTCGCTGCGCGGGGACCGCGAGAACGCTGCCGACCTGGCGGCGCTCGCCGCCGCCGGGCCGTACGACGCGGTCGTGGACGTCTGCGGCTACGTCCCGCGTGAGGTGGCCAAGTCCGTTGCCGCGCTGGCCGGTCACGCGGACGCGTACCTCTTCGTCTCCACGATCAACGTCTATCCCGGCTACCCCGCCGAGCCGACGGACGAGTCCTCGCCGCGTCACGGCGGCCTGGCCGACGCCGGTCCCGACGACGGCCCCGACGGCGGCGTCAGCTACGGCTGGCTCAAGGACGGCTGCGAGAAGGCGGTCCGGGAGAACTTCCCCGGCCGCGTGGTCGTGCTCCAGCCGGGCTTGATCGTCGGCCCGCACGACCGGGCCCGGCGCACCACGGCCTGGCTGCGCCGTGCGGCCCAGGGCGGCCCGATGGCGGTCCCCGGCGCCCCGGACCGTCCGGTGCGGGTGATCGACGTCCGCGACCTCGCCGCGTTCGGGCTGGACCTGCTCGCGGACGGGCCGCGCGACGAGGTCGAGGACTACCTGGTCCCCGGCGCGCCCGACAACGGCACCTGGGGCGACTACCTCGACGCCTGCGTCGAGGCGACCGGCGGCAAGGCCGAGCTGGTCTACGTGGACGACCAGCTCTTCGTCGACCACGGCGTCGAGCCCTGGACGGAGGCTCCGCTGTGGGTGCCACCGGTGCCCGAGGCGGCGGCCGTCTGGGACGCGTCCTGCGCGAAGGCGCTGGCCGCCGGCCTGCGCTGCCGTCCCGTGGTCGAGTCGGTGCGGGACACCGCGGCGTGGCTGCTCGCGCCGGGCGGCGAGTCGGAGGCCTTCGAGGAGTACCGGACCTTCGGCGACCGCGCGGCCGGCCTCTCGCCGGAGCACGAGCAGGCGCTGCTCGCGGCGCACGCGGCACGGTCCACAGACGCGGCACGGTCCGTCGAGGGGGAGCAGGACGCGGGCTGACCGAGCGTCAGACGCTGGTGTACGCGTCGCTGCGGTTGAGCTGGTTCGCTATGGCCACGAAGGCGCGGCGCTCGGTGCGGCTCAGCGCGACCTGCTCGGCCGGGTCGAGCCCGATCGCGCTGCCGCCGACGGCCCACGGGCGGAAGGTGGCGAGCCAGACGGCACGTACGCCCACGGCGGTCCAGAGCACGGCCAGGGTCAGCACCGTGTACAGGGCGACAGCGTGGAGGGGTGACATCTGCGGATGCATGCGACCGTCCTTCACTGGTACAGCGCCCACGAACATTCATGCGGGCCGCTCCGGCGTTGGCCATAGTTAACACCGTGGTCAGGCACCTGTGGCAATGGGGTCGGGAACTTTGGTCCGCAGATGAGGGAAATGATCCCGCCGTGGGACCGGCGTGGGCCTGCGGTGGACCCGGCGCGGTGCCGCTGTCGGCGGGCTCAATCAGCCGTGCGGGCCTGCTCGGGGCGCGTACCTTCGGTCATCGCGCCCGGGCCCTGGCCCGGGTTCGGCTCGGCCGCCCAGCTGGCCAGCAGCCGGAGCGACTCCGCCGAGGCGGAGCCGGGCTCGGCCGCGTAGGTGATCAGCTGCTGGTCGGGGTCGGCGGGCAGGACCATCGCCTCGAACGCCAGGCTGAGCCGCCCCACGACCGGGTGGTGCAGCTCCTTCTGGCACGGGCCGGTGCTGCGCACGTCGTGCGCCGCCCACCACTGCCGGAACTCGGGGCTCTTCACCGACAGTTCGCCGATCAGCGCGGCCAGTTTCGGGTCGTCCGGGGTGCGGCCCGCGTCCATCCGCAGGCAGGAGACCACGTCGCGGGCCTTGCTCTCCCAGTCGTCGTAGAACTCGTGGGCGGCCGGGTCCATGAAGACCATCCACGCGAAGTTCCGCTGCTCCGGCGGCAGCGCGCCGAGGGCGCCCAGCAGCGCGCAGGCCATCCGGTTCCACGCCAGCAGCTCGCAGCGTCGGCCCAGGATGTACGCCGGGACGGTGTCCATCGAGTCCAGCAGGAACTGGAGCTGCGGGCGGACGCGCTGCGGGCGCGTCGGCACCGCGCGAGCGCGCTGCCGCGCCGGCTTGACGAGGTGGTCGAGGTGCTTGCGCTCGGCGGGGTTCAGCCGGAGCGCGTCCGCGATCGCCTCCAGCACCGAGGCTGAGACGTTGTGGGCGTTCCCCTGCTCCAGCCGCGTGTAGTACGCGACGCTGACGCCCGCCAGCTGCGCCAGCTCCTCCCGTCGTAGGCCCGGGACGCGGCGGCGCGCGCCGAAGTAGGGGAGGCCCACCTCCTCCGGCTGCAGGCGGGCGCGGCGGGTCCGCAGGAACTCGCTGAGCTCGCTGCGCGGATCGAGGGAAGCGGGGTCGGACGTCATGACACTCAAGTATGAGGGTGACCCTGCTGGTGGTAGGAACCGCAGACGTACGTTCGAGAGGGGCCTGGCTCCCTGTACGTACGACCGGCAGGCTGGTGACCATGACGACGAGCACCATCCCCGCGTACGCCGCTCCCTCCGCCAAGGCCCCGCTGGAGCGCACCACCGTGCCGCGCCGCGAGCTCGGCCCGCACGACATCCTGATCGACATCGCCTTCGCCGGCATCTGCCACTCCGACATCCACCAGGTCAACGAGGACTGGGGCCCGGCGATCTTCCCGATGGTGCCCGGCCACGAGATCGCGGGCACCGTCGCCGCGGTCGGCTCCGCCGTCACCCGGCACCAGGTCGGCGACCGCGTCGGCGTCGGCTGTCTGGTGGACTCCTGCGGCGAGTGCGAGCAGTGCCGCGCCGGGTTCGAGCAGTTCTGCTCCGGCCCCGGTGGCTCGACCGGCACGTACAACTCCGTCGGTCGCGACGGTGAGCCCACCTACGGCGGGTACGCCAAGCAGGTCGTGGTGACCGAGCGCTTCGCGCTGAAGATCCCCGAGGGCATCCCGCTGGACGCCGCCGCGCCGCTGCTGTGCGCGGGCATCACCACCTACTCGCCGCTCGCCCGCTTCGGCGCGGGCCCGGGCAAGAAGGTCGCCGTCGTCGGCCTGGGCGGCCTCGGGCACATGGGCGTCAAGATCGCCCACGCCAAGGGTGCCGAGGTGACCGTGCTGTCGCAGTCGCTGCGCAAGCGTGAGGAGGGCCTCAAGCTCGGTGCGGACCACTACTACGCCACCAGCGACCCGGAGACCTTCGAGAAGCTGGCGGGCACCTTCGACCTGATCGTCAACACGGTCTCGGCGGAGCTCGACCTCAACGCCTACCTCCAGCTGCTCAAGCCGAACGGCGCGATGGTCCAGGTCGGCGCGCCGCCGGTGCCGGTCCCTGTCGGGGTCTTCTCGCTGATCGGCGGCAATAAGACGCTGGCCGGCTCCATGATCGGCGGTCTCCCGGAGACCCAGGAGATGCTGGACTTCTGCGCGGAGCACGGCATCGGCGCGGAGATCGAGGTCATCCGGGCCGAGCAGGTCAACGAGGCCTACGAGCGCGTCCTCAACAGCGACGTGCGCTACCGCTTCGTGATCGACACCGCCACGATCTGACCCGCAGTACCTGATCAAGGGCCGGGCGCGATTCGCGCGCCCGGCCCTTGGCGTGTCTTCAGGCCTTCGCCCGGGCTCGGGCCGCTCCTGGAGCTCCTGCGGCTCGTGCGGCTCGTTCCGCTCGTTCCAGCGAGGCGACGTAGGCCGCGACCGAGCGTCCGGCCGCCAGAAAGGGTTCGGCGGAGCGGAGGCCGCGGGCGAGGACGAAGGCGCCTTCGATCGCGGTCAGAATGGCGAAGATGACGCTGCGGGAGTCCGTCTCGGACAGGCCACGGGTGGTGAGATAACGGCTGCCCTCGTCGATCCAGGTGCCCATCACCTCCGCGGCGACCTCGCGCAGGGTGGGCTCGGTGTCCGCGACCTCGGCGGTGACGGTGCCGACCGGGCACATGTTGGCCCAGCCCGTGTTCTCCATGTCCTCGGCGGCTGCGGCGAACGCCGCCTCGATCGCGACCGCGAGATCGGCGTGGGCGTCGAGCAGCAGGGGCAGCAGCTGGATGTAGGCGGCGCCGGTCTGCCGGAGCGCGGCCGCGGCGACCTCGCGCTTGCCGCCCTTGAAGTGGTGGTAGATCGAGCCGGTCGGGGCGCCGGCCGCGCGGGCGAGCTGGTTGATCCCCGTGGCGCCGTAGCCCTGCTTTCGCAGGAGCTCCGCCATCGCCAGCGCGATCCTCTCGTCAGTCTTCATGTGCCCATGCTAGAACGGTCTCTCTAGAGAGATTGTTCTAGTGGAGGTTGTCGTGCGGGATGTCGAGCTTCCAGCGGGTGTCATCGAATACGACGTGGCCGGGTCCGGACCGCCGGTCGTCCTGCTTCACGGGCTGCTGATGGACCACACGGTGTGGGACCGGGTACTGCCGCTGCTGCCGCCGGGATTCACCTACCTCCGGCCGGTGCTGCCGCTGGGGTCACATCGGCGGCCCATGAGGCCGGGTGCCGACCTCACCTTGCGCGGACAGGTCCACCTGGTCGCCGACTTCCTGGACGCGCTCGACCTGGAGGACGTGACGCTGGTTCACTCCGACTGGGGCGGGGCGCTGTTCCTCACCGCACACGGGCGCGACCAGCGCGTCACCCGGCAGGTGATCCTCCCCTGCGAGGCGTTCGACAACTTCCCCCCCGGGCTGCCCGGCAAGTTGGCGACCCTGGCCGCCCGGATCCCCGGCGGACTGGCGTTCGCCGCCCGCCAGTTGCGTATCGGCCCGCTGCGCCGGCTGCCGATGCTGTTCGGGCAGATGGCCCGGCGGCCCGTGCCGGACGAGCTGGTCCGCGGCTGGACCGAGCCGCTGCTCAGGGATCCCGGCGTCCGGCGTGATCTACGTGCCTACTGCACCGGGCCGCTCGACAAGCAGGAGCTGGTACGGAACACCGAGGCGCTGCGCGGGTTCACCGGCCGGGCGCTCGTCCTGTGGTCCCCGAGCAACCGCGTGATGCCGCCCGAGCACGGCCGTCGCCTGGCGCAGCTGCTCCCGGCCGGACGGTACGCCGAAGTGCCCGACGCCTACGTGCTGTCGATGCTGGACGAGCCCGAGGTCGTGGCGCGTGAGATCGGAGAGTTCCTGACCTCGTCACGCTGAGCTCGACGGGCTGGGACTAACCGGCCAGCTGTTCCTCCGCCTGCGTCGGTGCGAGCCAGATCTGGGCGGCGGCCTGGATGGGGAGATGCAGGGCTTCGCAGAGGCCGACGATGGTGCCGAAGCCGGGGCTCGGCATGCGGCCGGCCTCGATCTTGCGCAGGGTCTCCGGGGAGATGCCCGCGGTCCGGGCGATCAGCTCCGGATCGCGTCCGGCGCGGGCCTCGCGCAGCAGCGTGCCCAGGCGTCTGCCTGCCTCGACCTGTTCGGGTGTGAGGGGGATGCGGACCATGGCGTCATCGTAGCCGGTATTTGAATACCGAGCTGTGTTAGGCTCCCCGACGACGGGGAAGGTATTTAAATACCGACGTCCATGCCGACGTCCACGAGGAGAACTGTGATCGAGCTGAAGACCGCCGAGGTGATCGACAAGATGGCGGTGACCGGCCGCTTCGTGGCCGAGACACTGGCCGAACTGTCGGCCCTGGCCCGCCCCGGGGTGAACCTGCTCGACCTGGAGCAGCGCGCGCGTCGGCGCGTCGAGGAACGCGGCGCGGTCTCCTGCTACTGGGACTACGCCCCGTCGTTCGGCAGCGGGCCGTTCCGCAACGTCATCTGTCTGTCCGTCAACGACGCCGTGCTGCACGGCCGTCCGCGCGCCCACGTGCTGCGCGACGGCGACGTGCTCAGCCTGGACTTCGCCGTGTCCATCGACGGCTGGGTCGCGGACTCCGCCGTCACGGTTCTCGTCGGCACGCCCCGCGAGCAGGACGCCCGGCTGATCGAGTCCACGCGGACCGCGCTGGACGCGGGCATCGCCGCCGCCGTCCCTGGCGCCCGCATCGGAGACATCTCGGCGGCGATCGGCGCGGTCGCGGCTTCGCACGGGTACCCGGTCAACCTGCAGTTCGGCGGCCACGGCCTCGGTCGCACCATGCACGAGGACCCGCACGTCCCGAACAAGGGCCGCCCAGGGCGCGGCCTCAAGCTTCGGCCCGGTATGACGCTGGCCATCGAACCCTGGTGGTCGGCCAGCTCGGACGAACTGCGCGTCGACGAGGACGGCTGGACCCTGCGCATCGCCGACGGCTCGAACGGCGCGCACTCCGAACACACCATCGCGATCACCGAGGACGGCCCCCGCGTCCTGACCCGGCTCGACTGACGGGCGGGCAGGGGGCTTTCGAGGTGATGTTCACAGGATGAGACGGTTCGTCCCGCTGTAGGGGAAGAGTGCCATGCTGGCCACATGAGCCTGGCCCTCATTATTCGCTTCAGCGTGCCGCTGTCGGAGTGAGTCCCACCGGACCGACCGAACCAGCCGCACGCAGACCTCCCGCACCCTCCGGGAGGTCTTTTCTTTTGGCCCGGACATCCACGGGCCCCGACGGAATCTGGAGCATCCCGTGCCGGTCGACACCCTCGAAGCCCCCATCCTGGAAGACCCCACCCTCCGCACCGCCCCTGCCGCCGCGTCGTCGCTGTTGACCGCGACGGTCGTGCCGTCGCGAGGCCTGCTCGGCCGTCTGGCAGCGGTCCTGAGCGCGCATCAGGTGCTCGCGCTCTCCTATGCGACGGCGGACTCGTCCGGCGTCCGAGGCCGAGTCGAGGTGCGGGTGCCGGTCGAGCACGCGGAGCGGGTGCGGGCCAAGCTCCTGAGGGTGGTCGACGTGACGGATGTGACCGTGGCCGCCGTGGCGACTTCGGCTGCGGACGCCTAGACCACTAGACGATGCAGAACTCGTTGCCCTCCGGGTCCTGCAGCACCACGCCGTAGTGGTCCGCGTCCGGCGAGTCCGCGACGCGGACCACGCGAGCGCCCGACGCGACCACGCGCTCCACGGTCGCGTCGACGCGCTCTCTTCGGACCGCGATGGGCACGCCCCGTCCGCCGCCCACCTTCAGGTCGAGGTGGATCCGGTTCTTGGTGGTCTTGGACTCCGGGACCTGCTGGAACCACACGCGTGGACCCTGCCCGGCCGGGTCCACGATCGACTCCGGCGTGTCGCCCGCGCCGTCGGGCAACTCCTCGTCGGGAACCCCGATGGCCGTCCAGTACGCGCGCCAGGTGGCATGGTCGCCTGGCGGAGGCTCGGGCACGTACCCCAGCGCCTCGCTCCAGAACGCCACCAGTCGTTGCGGGTCGGCGCAGTCGATCGTCAGCTGCAGCGTCATCTCCATGACCGGAGCCTTGCAGACACCACTGACAAAACCGATGGGGAGCAGCTATGTGAACACGTGACAAAACTTGTGCTGCGCAACCCCTGGGCACGGGCTTTACCAGGAGGTAACTTACTCCGGCGTCAGGTCCATCTGTGATCCGTTTCACGCTCTTGGGGGACCACCCATGTCCAGACACGCCGCTCGGCTCCTGGCCACCGCCGTTGCCGCCGTGATGACCGCCGCCGTCGCTCCGGCCGCCACCGCCGAAGCGGCTGCCGCGCCGACGGCGTCCACGGCGTCCACGCCGTCCGTCGGGGCCGCCGTGGCTGCGCATGCCGTCCGCACGGCCGCAGCTGACGACTCGTTCTACAGCTACGACGGCAGCACGCCGCTCGGCTCGTTCGCGCCGGGGACGGTGCTCAAGGAGCGGACGCTCCAGTACCACCTGCTCGGGATCCCCACGCCGCTCCAGGTGATCCAGCTGCTCTACCGCACGGTCGACGCGCAGGGCCGTCCGACGGCCAACGTGACCTCGGTGGTGCGGAGTCTGACGGGTGATCGGACCCGGGCGGTGTCGTACCAGTCGTTCTACGACTCGCTCGACCCGGCGGACAGCCCGTCCCGTGCGATCGCCGGTGACGTGACGCTGGGCGGGGTGATCCCCAACGCCGAGGCGGTCCTGCTGGTCCCGCTGCTGCTCCAGGGCTACAACCTGGTCATCCCGGACACCGAGGGTCAGACCGCCGACTTCGCCGCCGGTCCGGAGTACGGCGCGACCACGCTCGACTCGATCCGCGCCGCCACCCGGGCCGAGGGCACCGGGCTGGACGCCGACACGCGGTTCGGGCTGATGGGCTACTCCGGCGGCGCGATCGCCACCGACTGGGCCGCCGCCATGGCGCCGACGTACGCGCCGGAGGTGAACCGGAAGCTGGTCGGCTTCGCCGAGGGCGGCCTGCTCGTCGACCCGGCGCACAACCTCAAGTACGTCGACGGCTCGCTGGTGTGGAGCGGCGTCATCCCGATGGCGCTGATCGGGGTCGCCCGGTCGTACGGCCTGGACCTCGAGCAGTACATGAGCCCCTACGGCCAGAAGGTCTACAACGACCTGCAGAACGCGTCGATCGTGGACGCGCTGGGCCACTACCCGGGGCTGACCTGGAAACAGATGGCCAAGCCGCAGTACGCGGACCCCGACTCGGTGCCCGCGTTCGTGGGCGCGGTGAACCGGATCAACCTCGGTTCCGCCGGCACACCGACCGTTCCCGGCTTCATTGGCCAGGGCGACGGCGGCGTCTTCGAGGGGACGTTCAGCAACGTGGCCGGTATCGGCACGGGTGACGGCGTGATGGTCGCGGGAGACGTGCGCGCGCTCGCCCGGCAGTACTGCGCGACCGGTGACCCCGCCATCAAGTTCCAGCAGTACGACCTGCTGAGCCATGTCGGCACGGCCGTCGCCTGGGCGCCCACCGCGATCGGCTGGCTGGCCGACCGGTTCGCGGGCCGGACGGCCCCGTCCGACTGCGGCTCGATCCCCGCGGGCAACTCGCTCGCGCCGGAGGTGCCGACCAGCTGACCCTGCTGTGTGACTGTGCCCACGGACCCGAGGGGTCCGTGGGCACAGTCGCTTTGTTGCTTTACCGCTCTACTGCCTTACCGCTGTACTGCATTACCGCTTCACTCGCTCACTGCGAGGAGAAGACGCAGCCGTTGTCCGCGTTCGAGTAGAGCGGCTGCATCGCGAAGGTGCCGGTGGAGAAGTTGACCGTCTGGTCGTTGTCCCAGGCGCAGAGGTCACCGATCTCCTCGCCGTTGGAGTCGACGTAGCCGCTCGACGGCTCCGGGTCCGTCGTGGCCTCGGCGTACTCGTGGCCACCGACAATGCTGAAGCCGTCCAGCTGGTTCTGCACCGAGCTCGCGCCACAGCTGGAACCGGCGTCCAGGACGTACGGCATGTTGGTGTACGCGACGTTGCCATCCCAGTCGTGCCAGGCACAGAAGCCCGCGTTCGGGAAGCCGTCCGGCTGGGTGCCGCTCGGGCTCATCACGAAGATGTCCACGCCCGGACCGGAGACGCCGAAGTGCGAGGCGGCGTTGTCGGCCTCGGCCGCGATCTGCGCCTGGGACGGAGCGGCCGGAGCGGCCGAGCCGTCGTCGGTCCAGGTGCCGCCGAGGACCGAGCCGTTGAAGGTCGGCGCGTTGCCGCTGCCGTCGGTGTACTGGCTGGTGACGGTGGACCAGGTGTCACCGGAGGCGCCGAGGCCGTTGAAGAGGTTCTGCATGTACTGCTGGACACCGTTGGAGTCGCTGTCCCACTGGTTACCCCAGAAGTCGAGGTAGACCGTGGGAGAGGGGGTCTCCAGCGGGCCGCCACCGTAGTTCAGGCCGCTGGTGGAGGTGGTGGGCGGGTACACCGTGGCGTTGGTGTCCGTGGGGGACGCGTGGCCCGCGGTCTTGACGCCGTGGTGGTTCATCGGCATGACACCGGTCGGCTTGTTCAGCTGCACGTGGTAGGTCTTGCCACCCATGTGCACGGTGACGGTGCGGCCGTTCTGGGCCAGCTGCGCGATGTGCGCGGCCATGGCGGCGGCGGGGGCCGCCGCGCCGGAGTCCTGCTTGGGGGCGGCGTTGGCGGGGAGCGCCGACATGGACGCGGCGAGCACCACGGTCGCTCCGGCGGCGACGAGGCCGAAGGCGCGACGCGTCGTGGGACGGGTGGAGCGGGCGGTCGAGAACACGAGGATTTCCTCCCTGTGACGACTGCTGCGATGGGGGACAGGGAGCATGCTGGGCTACCACTTGACGTGGTGACAACAACCTGGAACCGGGCTGGGAGAACACTGTGAAGGTGCTGAGCATGCGAACCCACAGGAAGTGGGTGTGGTCGTACAGGTGGGCGAGCAGAACGTGAACATTCACAGTTTCACAGTTGTCTTGACGGATGTTCACGAACGACAGGGCCGTCAGCGCCCTTTCGGCCGCGTCCGAGCGGCCATCTGGCCCCCTCGTCAGTCCCACTCCCAGCGGAAACCCTCGATGCCCGCCTTGCCGTTGAGGCTCACCAGCTGGATCACCCCGTGCGCGTCGGGCTGGAGTTCCTGGACGTCGCGCAGGCCGCTGTCGTCGTCGTAGCGTCGGCGGACGACCTGGTAGCAGCGGACCGGGAGCCGGTCCGGGACGAAGTGGGCCCGCAGCACCAGCTCGCGCAGCGGTTGCCGGGACCCGTAGTCGTAACGGGTCACCCCGGTGGAGCCGGGACCGGCCTGGTACTCGTAGTCGAAGACGTGGACCTGACCGCTGCTCAGCCGCCGGTCGAAGAGCAGCTCGGCGGCGTGCAGACCGGTCGCGGGGTCGATGCGGACCCGCCCGAGGCGGCAGCCGTGCAGGGCGCGGACGCTGGGCGGCTGCTCGCCGTCGATGTCGCGCAGGCTGAGCGCGACAAAGCGGTCGACGCCCTCGGTGCGGGCGATGACGATCCGTCGGATCCGCTCCTTGCCCCAGGACCGGTCGGCGTGCATCCACCGGTCTCCGTGGACGCTGACGTGTTCGCAGCGGCTGTTGACGGAGACGTCGAGGCCGCTGAGCGTCATCGCCAGCAGCATCTCGTCGCCGAGCAGCTCCTCGATGTCGAGCTCGCGGGTCCGCGGTTCGCCCCAGCGTCCTCGGGGCCGGCGCGGTCCCAGCAGGGCGACGAGGCTGGAGCGCGGCAGGCCGCAGAGGTCCTCGATGGCGCGCACCGCGCGCAGCGACTCGGCCCGCTCGGGGCGCCGCAGCCCGCGCTGCCAGTAACTCAGCGTGGAGAGGCCGACGTGGATGCCGTCCGTGGCGAGCCTGCGCCGCAGGCTTTCCAGGCTCAGTCCGCTGTCGCTGATGGCCAGTTGCAGCGCGGATTCGAAGGGGCCGGCACGCAGGGCCGCGTCGAGGGCGCGGGAGGTCCGGCGGGATGGGGGAGTGGGGGTTGGTTGTCCGGCGGGTCCGGTGGGTCCTGCGGGCCCGGTGGGTCCGGTGGTGCGTGTTGTGCGGGTGATGCCTGTGCTGCTTGTGCGTTGGCTGTAACCTGTGGGGTCGGTCACGCTTCGCCGTCCTTCGTCCGGCCGTACGCCCGCCGAGCGGGTGGCCCATAGACTTCACGATTAGCCTGTACGCGTCAAGATCTTCTGTGGCTGCCCGGCGCTGCTCATACCGGCGTCTCAACTTGGGGCGGCCGACGGGCGTGGGAGTGCAGCTGGTGGGTGTGGGAATCCGCCACGGATCGCCGATCGAGTGTCGGATGTGTTCGTCCTGGTCCGCCGATTCGTCGCCGGGAGCGAATCCGCGCTCATCGTGGGGGTGAACCCCGAGCGGCTGAGGTGGGACCGGACATGACCCTGCAGCAGGCAGCAGCACAGGACGAGACCGGCGACGTGCAGGCGTTGTTGGGACGGATGACCGAGGCGTGGAACGCCGGTGACGCGGCCGCGTTCGCGGGCCAGTTCACGGACGAGGCCGCGTTCGTCAGTTGGCAGGGCAATCGGGACAGCGGCCGCGCGGCGATCGAGGCCAGTCACCGCCTCCTCTTCGCCGGGCCGCTCAAGGGAGCCCGGATGGACGAGGACGGTGACTCGACGGTCGAGATCACCTTCCTGGCGCCGGACGTGGCGCTGGTGGTCGTGGACGAGGTGCGCGTCAGCAACTCGCCCACGGCGCTGGTGATCACGCTGACGGCCGTGCGTCGCGGCGGTCGCTGGCGGTTCGCCTCCTTCCAGAACACCCGAAAGACGGCGGAGGCGACGGTGACGGTGACGGCGGGGTGAGGCGGGTGGCCCTGCGGCTCATCCGAGGTCCAGGGACCTGCCGATGATCTCCTTCATGATCTCGGTGGTCCCGGCGTAGATGCGCGTGACGCGGCTGTCCTGCCAGGCGCGGGCGATCGGGTATTCGAGCATGTAGCCGTAGCCGCCGTGGAGTTGGACGCAGGCGTCGACGACGCGGCCCTGCAGTTCGGTGCACCACCACTTGGCCTTGGCGGCGTCGACGGCGGTCAGTTCGCCGGCGTTGAGGGCCAGGATGCAGCGGTCGAGGTAGTGCTGGGCGACCTCGATCTCGGTGGCCAGCTCGGCGAGGCGGTGCTTGATGACCTGCTGCGCGCCGATCGGCTTGCCGAAGGCCTTGCGCTCGCGGACGTAGGCGACCGTCCAGTCGAACGCGGCGGTGGCCTGGGCGAGGCCGGAGACGGCGACGGAGATGCGCTCCTGCGGCAGGTTGCGGGTGAGGCCGAAGAAGCCCTCGCCCTCCTCGCCGATCAGGTTGGCGACCGGGACGCGGGCGCCGGTGAAGACGAGCTCGGCCGTGTCCTGGGCGTGCAGGCCGACCTTCTCCAGCTTGCGTCCGCGCTCGAAGCCGGGGGTGTCGCGCTCGACGACGATCAGGCTGAGGCCGCGGTGGGGGTGCTCGCCGGTGCGGACGGCGACGACCACCAGGTCGGCGTTGATGCCGTTGGTAATGAAGGTCTTGGCGCCGTCGATCACGTAGTGGTCGCCGTCGCGGACGGCCTTGGTGCGGATGCCGGAGAGGTCGGAGCCGGTGCCGGGCTCGGTCATCGCCACGGCCGTGATCAGGTCGCCGGAGGCGATGCCGGGCAGCCAACGGGCCTTCTGCTCCTCGGTGGTGAGGTCGAGGAAGTAGGGCAGGCAGACGTCCGCGTGCAGAGCGGGTCCCAGCAGCGCGGGCGAGACGGCGGCCCGAGCGGCCTCCTCTTGGAGGATCACGTTGTAGCGGAAGTCCGCGATACCGGCCCCGCCGAACTCCTCGGGGACCGCGATGCCCAGCGCGCCGAGTTCGCCGAGGCCCTTGAAGAGACCGCGCGGCACGATGCCGTCCCGCTCCCAGTCCGGGTAGTGGGGTACGACCTCGCGGTCGACGAAGGCCCGGACGCTCTCCCGGTAGGCCTCGTGCTCGTCGTCGAAAAGGACCCGCTTCATGTCGGCTCCGCCTTTCGGGAATGTCGGAGGGGGGTCTGCTCCCCGGCCGCCGCAGCGCAGGAAGGCGTGATCGCCCACGCACGCCCTGATCATGCCCCAAACGTGGACCCGTTCGGAACCGAACCGTGGTCGGTTCCGGTCAGGGCGTCGAGGCCGGGTGCTCCCTTCTCCAGCGGGTGGCAAGGGAGAGGAAGGCGGAGTTCTCCGCCGCCAGGCCGACGGTGACCCGCACCCCCTCACCCTCGAAGCTGCGGACCGCGATCCCGTGGCGCAGGCAGAACTCCGCGAACGCGGTGCTCTCCGCGCCCAAGGGCAGCCACAGGAAGTTGGCGTGCGAGGACGGCACCGTATAGCCCAGGTCGTGCAGGGCCGACATCACCCGCTCGCGCTCCAGCAGGGTCAGCCCGATCCGGCGGGCCACCTCGTCCCGCTCGCCGAGCGCGGCCACCGCCGCCTCCTGGGCCAGGGCGCCGACGCTGAACGGGACCTGGGTCTTGCGGACCTCCGCGATCACCGCCGCCGAGCCGACGCAGTAGCCCACGCGCAGGCCCGCCAGCGCGTACGCCTTGGAGAAGGTGCGCACGACCACGACGTTGGGCCGATCCCCGAGCAGCGTCAGTGCGTCCGGCACCGCGGTCGCGGCGGCGTACTCGCGGTAGGCCTCGTCCACGACGATCAGCACGTCGGACGGTACGCGGTCGACGAAGGTGGTCAGCGCCCTGGCGTCCAGGGCGGTGCCGGTCGGGTTGTTGGGGTTGCAGACGAAGACCAGCCGGGTCCGCCGGGTGACGGCGCGGGCCATCGCGTCGAGGTCCAGGCCCTGTCGGAGCAGGGGCACCCGTACCGGCGAGCCTCCGGCGACCAGCGTGAGGATGGGGTAGGCGTCGAAGGACCGCCAGCCGAAGACGACCTCGTCGCCGGGCCCGACCACGGTGTGCACGAGCTGACTGCACAGCTCCGAGGAGCCCGCGCCCACGGCGATGCGGTCCACTGGTACCCCGAGATGCGAGGCCAGCGCCTCGACCAACTGCGCGGCGCAGCGGTCCGGGTAGCGCGAGGTGTTCGCGGTCGACGCGGCGATCCGTTCGACGACGGCCGGAAGCAGCCCGTACGGGCACTCGTTGTCGGCAAGAACGATGACACCGGGAGCCATCCGCGTCGGCACCCGGGAGGGCACCCGCTTGAGGGTCTGTCGGACGAGCACCATGATCTGCTCGCTTTCCTCGCTTCCATGCGTGGGCCGCACGGGCCGCACGGGTCGCGCGGCTCGGTCGGGTGGCGTGGCGGACGCCGCCGTCGCCCGCGGGCGCGGGCAGGGGAAGTGATAGGGGGGCGTGTGACGGGGCGTCACGGCCTGACGAAGCGCAGTGCCTGCCGCTGACACGTCGTGAACTGTCTGAGCGGCTCGCCGTCCGCGACCCAGGGCCAGGAGGAGACCACGGGGCCGATCCGCAGGAAGACGAGACCGGCGTCGCGCAGGCGGTTGGCCTGCATCAGCGCGTAGGCAAGGCCGTTGAGGTCCGCCAGGGCGCCGGCGTGCCGGAGGAAACCGGGTTCGGTCCAGGCCGGCACCGACCGGTCCAGCAGTCTCGCCTGCCGTGGCGCCTGCCACCAGCGGTCCGACAGCAGGTCGCCAAGTCCGGCGCCGTCCATGGCGCGGGCGTAGCGGCCCAGCGTCGCGGCCAGCTCCAGCCCGGCGCCGGGGGAGCCTTCGGGGATGTCGAAGCAGCGGCGGTCGACGAAGTCGTCCACCCGCCAGAACGAGGCGTCGTCCAGGGCGGTGAGATACGACAGCATCTGCAGGTCCGCCTCGCGGTTCCAGTGATCGCGCGCCAACGCCTCGCGCCAGACGGCCATCACCTCGGGACCAGGTCGGCGCAGCAGCCGGCAGAGGCCGAGACGCACCACCCACGGCGTCGGGTCCTCCGGCCGGAGCGCGGCGGCCTGCGCGCAGTCCTCCATCGCCGCGAAGGCCTGGTTGCTGAGCGAGCCGTCATTGCGCAGGTCGGCGTAGGCGATCCGGGCGCGGTAGAGCCAGGCATCCGCACTGCGCGGGTGCCGCATCACCCACGAGCGCGCCAAGGCCGGGTCGCTCACCTCGTCGGCCAGGACCGCCATCCGGTGACCGATCCGGTCCCAGTCACCGGCGACGCTGTCGAAGAGCTGGGCGACCGCGTCGACCTGCGTGTCGACCGCTCCCGGCATGGCGGGGGCACTGCCCAACTGCCTGCAGACGCGCCCCAGAGCCTCGTCGTCCAGTTCCGGGGTGAGCCGGGGAATCGCCCGCCGACCGCGTCCCAAAAAGTTCATGGGCCGACGTTACGAGTCGAACGGGCGGTTGTGCAGCCTTCTGCGGGATTTATTCCGACGGGTAACCTCAAATTCTGCTCAGATGAAGCCCTTTCGGCCCGCTCAGGTGCCACTTACGGGCGTGGCAGTGACTTTTTGATAACGGGAGTGCCTCCCCGTCTTCGCAGGCACCTAACGTGTCCCGCATTCTCTGGACAGCGCGGTGAACGCGAGCGAACACGAGGAGTTCCATGGTCTACGATCAACTCTCGGCTCCGGCCCGAACCGCGCGCCGATCCGGGGTCCTGCGCCGCGAGGTGGGCCTGATCGGCCTGATGTGGGCTTCGGTCGGCTCGATCATCGGCTCGGGCTGGCTCTACGGCGCTCGGAACGCCGTCACCGCTGCGGGGCCTGCGGCGCTGGTCAGTTGGGGTGTCGGCGCGGTGGCGATCGGCTTGCTCGCCCTCGTCCACGCGGAGCTCGGCGGGATGTTCCCGGTCTCGGGAGGGACCGCGCGCTACCCGCACTACGCCTTCGGCGGGCTGGTCGGCATGTCGTTCGGCTGGTTCTCCTGGATCCAGGCGGCGACGGTCGCTCCCATCGAGGTCGAAGCGGTGATCGGCTACGCCGGCCACTGGTCCTGGGCGGCGGGGCTGCAACGTGCCGACGGGACGCTGACCGCCTCCGGACTCGCGGTCGCCACCGCGCTGATGGTGGTATTCGTGACCGTCAACTTCCTTGGCGTGAAGGTGTTGGCCCATACCAATAGCACGGCCACGTGGTGGAAGATATTCGTGCCACTGCTCACCGTGTTCGTTGTGGCACTCACGCATTTCGACACCGGTAACTTCACCTCACACGGATTCGCTCCGTACGGCGCCAAGGGCGTCCTCGCGGCGATCAGCACCAGCGGGATCATTTTCGCGCTGCTCGGCTTCGAGCAGGCGATTCAGCTGGCGGGCGAGAGCAGCGATCCGAAGCGGCACATCCCCCGGGCCGTGCTCGGGTCCGTGACGATCGGCGCGGTGGTCTACACGCTGCTCCAGGTCGTCTACATCGGCGCGCTCCCGGCGGCGTCGCTGCGGCACGGCTGGGCCGCGCTCGTCTACCAGGGCATCTCCGGTCCGTGGGCGGGCCTCGCGGGAGTGCTCAGCCTCGGCTGGCTGGCAGCCTTCCTCTACATCGACGCGGTGATCTCGCCAGCGGGCACCGCGCTGATCTACACCACCTCGACCTCCCGCGTCTCCTACGGGCTGGCCGCCAACGGCTACTTCCCGCAGGCGCTGGCACGGACCGACCGGCGCGGCGTCCCGTGGATCGGGCTGCTGGTCTCGTTCGTGGTGGGCGTGGTCTGCTTCCTCCCGTTCCCGAGCTGGCAGCAGCTCGTCTCCTTCATCACCTCCGCCTCGGTGCTGATGTACGCGGGAGCGCCGCTCGCCTACGGCGCGCTGCGCCGGAGGCTGCCGCACCACCCGCGCCCCTACCGGCTCCCCGCAGGCGGGCTGATCTCGCCGCTCTCGTTCGTCATCGCCACGCTGATCATCTACTGGTCCGGCTGGAGCACCTTGTCGCGGCTGGGCTTCGCGGTGCTGGTCGGCTACGCCCTGATGGGCGGCTACGCCGTCTACGCGTCCGCGATGCGGCTGCCGCAGGCGCCGCGCATGCGGTGGCGCCCGGCGCAGTGGCTGCCCGTCTACCTCCTCGGCATCGGTGCGATCTCCCGGGAGGGCGGCTTCGGCGGGACCGGTCGCCTGCCGCTCGGCTGGGACATCGTTCTGGTGAGCGTGTTCGCGCTGGTCGTGTACTACTGGGCGGTCGGTGTGGCGCTGCGGACAGCGGAGATCGAGGCCGCGATCAGGGAGGCCGAACTGCACTGACGGCGCGTCGGCGCGTCGGTGCGGCGCGGGGGCGCGCGGGGGCGCGCGGGGGTGTCGCTCGGTCCGGCGCAACGGGAATGCGTGCGAAGTCGGTCGCCGCACGTTACTGTGCGGTAGGGATCGCTGTCGCCGCGCGAGCCTGCGATGGAACCGGCTGCCGGACCCACCGGAACGCGACGGAAGGTGAACGCCACGATGAGCCGCGCGAGCCACCCGACGCCCGGACTGGCGGAGCTGGCAACGCAGTTGAGTGAGGGTCAGCTCACCTCGCGCGCCGCCGTCGAGCAGACGCTCGACCGGATCGAGGCGACGCAGCCGACGCTCAACGCCTTCCGACGCGTCCGGGCCGACGCGGCGCTCGCCGAGGCCGACGACGCCGACCGGCGGCTCGCGGCGGGGGAGCGGCTGCCGCTGCTGGGCGTGCCGGTGGCGATCAAGGACGACACCGACCTCCTCGGCGAGCCCACCGCCTTCGGCTGCGCCGGGGAGTTCCCGCCCGCGCGGGCCGACGCCGAGGTGGTGCGCCGCCTGCGCGCGGCCGGAGCCGTCATCGTCGGCAAGACGAACACGCCCGAGATCGGCCAGTGGGCCTTCACCGAGAGCCGCGCCTTCGGCGCCACCCGCAATCCGTGGGACCTCGGGCGCACGCCCGGCGGCTCCTCCGGCGGGGCCGCAGCCGCGGTCGCGGCCGGGGTCGTGCCCGCCGCGATGGGCTCCGACGGCGCGGGGTCGGTGCGGATCCCTGCCGCCTGGACGCACCTGGTCGGCATCAAGCCGCAGCGCGGGCGCATCTCCGCCTGGCCGGAGCCGGCGCCGTTCAACGGCCTGACCGTCCTCGGCCCGCTCGCCCGCACCGTCGCCGACGCGGCGCTGCTGCTGGACGCCGCCACCGGCAACGCGTCGTGCACCGCATCCGGCAACAACCCCGGCGGCGACGCCCGCAACGACCCCGGCAACGACCACGGCCACGGCGAGACCTTCCTGCCCGCCGCCGGACGCGACCCGGGCCGCCTGCGCATCGGGCTCTCCTTCGGCGCGGCCTGGGCGATCCATCCCCTGCGTCTCGACCCGGAGATCCGCGACGCGACCGTCGAACTGGCCGAGACCCTGGCCCGGTTGGGCCACGACGTCGTCGAGGTCGAACCCCGCTACGGCCTGGTCGGCCCGGCGCAATTACCGCGCGCCCACGCGGGCATCCGTGCCTGGGCCAGGCGAGCACCCGACCCCGCACTGCTCGATCCGCGCACCCGCAGCAACATCCGCTTCGGCGCGCTCCTCGATGGCCCGGTGCTGCGGGCCGCCCGCGCGGCGGAACGGCCGCTCCAGCGCCGGATCGGCGCCGTCTTCGGGACGGTCGACGTGCTGCTCACGCCGACCACGGCCGCCCCGCCGCTGCGCATCGGCGCCACCGACGGCCTCGGCCCGAGCGGGATGGACCGGGCGATGATCACCGCCTGCCCCTACGCCTGGCCGTGGAACGTCCTCGGCTGGCCCGGGGTGAACGTCCCGGCGGGATTCACCTCGGACGGGCTGCCGATCGGCTGCCAGCTGCTGGGCCCGGCCGCGAGCGAGGCCCGACTGATCTCGCTGGCCGCACAGTTGGAGGCGGACCGCCGCTGGGACCTGCGCCGCCCGCCGGACCACGTGACACCGGCCGCGAGCCGCGCCTGACGGTATCTCAGCTTCGCGAGGCACCTGTCTCACGGGGCGGGGCAGCAGCGATTCAGCTCGGGAGGCATCACCATGACGACCGATCAGCCAGGCTTCGACCCGGCGGAGATCCTGGGAGAGATCACCGCGGCGACCGAGCACTTGCTGCGGACGGCGGAACAGCTCACCGACGCCGAGGTGCGCGCGCCGTCGCTGCTCCCCGACTGGTCGCGCGGACACCTGCTCAGCCACCTGGCCCGCAACGCCGACGGCGGTCGACGTCTGCTGACCTGGGCCCGGACCGGCGTGGAGACGCCGGAGTACCCGAGCCTGGCAGCCCGGGCCCGAGAGATCGAGGCCGGAGCCGACCGCAGCGCCGCCGAGCTGCTGGCCGACGTCCGCGACAGCGCCGCCGCGTTCGAGGCCGAATACCGGTCGATGCCGCCCGAGGCATGGCACCGCACGGTGCGCTGGACCGCCGGTCAGGAGCACCCTGCCGCCCGCGCCGCCGACTCACGGCTCTGCGAGGTCCTGTTCCACCACGCCGATCTGGACGCCGGATACGCGCCGTCCGACTGGCCGTCAAACTTCGTCGCGTCCCTGCTCGCCCGCGTCGTGACGTCCTTCAACGGCCGGGACGACGCCCCGGCGGTGCGGCTGCTGGCCACGGACACCGGCGCCGACTACACGGTCGGCGGCGGCGAGCAGCTCGCGCCGACCGTGCGGGGGACGCAACACGCCTTGCTGGCCTGGCTGGTGGGCCGTTCGTCGGGCGCCGACCTGACCGTGGACGATGCCGGCGCCCTGCCCACGCCACCCTTCCTCTTCTGATCCGGCGTACAGAGGTGGATTCAGGCGCCGAAGACGTTGTGCGGGGTGATGAGCTGCGTGATGGCCTGGCCGAGCAGGTTGACCGGCAGGTTGGCGACGTTCCGCTGGTAGGGGATGTCCGTGTTGATCATCAAGGTCAGCGTCAGCTGCTGGGACGGCAGGTAGATGTCCAGGGTCTCGTAGCCCGGGACCTCGCCGTTGTGGCCGATCCAGCCGTTGACCTCGGCGACCCCGAGACCGTAGCCGAAGCCCGCAGTGCCGGTGGGCACGAAGGTGAGCCGCTGGGCCTGTGTGTGCGGCGACAGCAGGTTGCCCTGGTAGAGGTCGTAGGCCCAGGCGTGCAGATCCCTCAGATTGGAGATCATGTCCCCGTCGGCCCAGGCCCAGCTCGTGCTCCAGCCGGTGGCGTCGGCGACGGTGCCGTGGGGCGTCTGCATGGTGTAGCCGTGCGCGTGCGGCCTGGGCAGGTACGTGGTCGGAGACATGAAGCTGTCGCACAGGCCACTGGGCTCGATGACGTGCTGCCAGACGTACTGCTCCAGCGACGTGTGGGTGAGCTTCTCGACGACGAGGCCGAGCAGGACCGTGTTGCTGTTGGAGTAGAGGTACGCGGCGTTGGGCGCGAACAGGTTCGGGTGCTTGAAGCCGTACGCCAGCAGCTGTTGCGGGGTGAAGCTGCGGGTCGGGTGGGCCTCGAACTCACGCAGGAAGCCGGTGTCCGCCGTGTACGGGTACAGGCCGCTGCGCATGTCGGCCAGTTCGCGCAGCGTGATCTTGCTTCCGCCGGGCACGCCCGCGATGTACTTCGAGATCGGGTCGTCGAGCTTCAGCAGCCCCTGGTCGACCAGCTCCAGCAGGGCGGTCACGGTGAACGTCTTGGTGATGCTGCCGATGCGCGTATTGACGTCGGCACGCATCGGCGCGTCGGTCTTGAGATCGCGGACGCCGAAGGTGCGGACGTACTGGTGCCCGTGGACCCCGCGCTGCCAGAGACCGACCACCGCCCCCGGGATGCCGTAGGTCCGCATCGCCTCCTGGATGGTGCGGGTGAGCCGGTCGGTCGACGCCGGGTTGAACGGGCTGAAGGGGCTGCCGGTCTTGGCGGCAGCGGACCTGACGGAGGGGAGGGTGTCGGCCGAGGCGGTGGTGAGCGGGACGAGCAAGGCGGCGGCGGCTGCGGCGAGCAGGCCGCGCACCGGCATCCGGCTGCGCAGGGAGCGGCGGGGACTGAGCGGTTTCGTGCGGGATTTCGAGCGGGATTTCGAGCGGGATCGCATGGGCAGGCTTCGCCTTTCGGTTTCGCAGGGCCCCCTCTCAGAAGGCTGACAACCATCTCGGCGCGTGTCCGCTCACAGCAGGCGGCTGATCAGGTGAAAAGTGCGCGGAGCCACCCCGTCGGCGCAGCGCGGCGCAGGACGTGCGCGCTGTATATGATTGATCGTCAGTGGTCGTGCCGTTCCCGCTGTGTGCAGAACCTTGACCGATGCGGCGGCAGTCTGGTGATCATGGGCTCGTGACCCGCGACCTCTCGACACCGCCCGTCATCCCGTCCGGCCTGCTGGCCGGCTCCCCTCAACCCACGCTGCCCGCCGCCCAAGGCCGGCTGGTCCTGCGCCCCTGGACGGCCGCCGACGCGCCGGTATTCCTCTCCGCCTACCAGGACCAGGAGATCCGCCGCTGGCACACCCGTCGTCCCTCGTCCGAGACCGGCGTCCGGGAGTGGTTCGCCCGCTACCGCCAGGACTGGGAGCAGGAGCGGGGCGCCCACTGGGCGGTCGCCCGGAGCGGGGGCGAGGTACTCGGCCGGATCGCCCTGGGCAGCCTGAACTTCGACGACGGCACGGCGGGCGTCGGCTACTGGGTCCTCCCGGCGGCCCGCGGCGCGGGAGTGGCGACGAGCGCTCTCACCACGCTGTCGGAGTGGGCCATCGAGAAGATCGGCTTCCACCGCCTCCACCTGGACCACTCGACGCGCAACCACGCCTCCTGCCGGGTCGCCACCAAGTCCGGCTACCGGCTCGAAGGCACCAAGCGCAGCGCCGCGCTCCACGACGACGGCCGCCACGACATGCACCTGCACGCCCGCGTCCGCGAGGCGTGAAGCCTCGGGCGCTGTATCTGCTCCGGCGCATAGGATCGCCGTATGGCACTGCGACCTGTTCAGGTGAACTTCAAGGCTCTTGACGACGCGGCAGTGGGCCGCTTCTGGGCCGAGGCGCTCGGCTGGGGGATCTCCAGCGAGGCGCCCGGCGTGACCAACGTCGAACCCGGGGGTGGTTTCGTCTGGCCGGACCCGGCCGCCGTCTGCATCGACGTCGTGGCCGTACCGGAACCCAAGACGGCCACGAAGAACCGGGTGCACCTCGATCTCGCCACCACGTCGGCCGCCCACCAGGCCGAGCTGGTCGAGCGACTCCAGGCGCTCGGGGCGACGCCCGTGGACGTCGGGCAGGGCGACGTGCCGTGGACGGTGCTCGCCGACCCGGAGGGGAACGAGTTCTGCGTGCTGGAGCCCCGGGAGATCTACCGGGACACCGGGCCGATCGCCGCAGTGCTGGTCGACTGCGAGGATCCCCGTGCCATGGCCCGGTTCTGGGGCGAGGCGACGGACTGGAACCTGCACGAGGTGACCGACGACTTCGTCTCCCTGCGCTCGGCCAAGGGCGTCGGCCCATACCTGGAGTTCCTGCGCGTGCCCGGTGGGAAGACCGTTCCGGACCGCGTCCACATCGACCTGCTGCCGTACACCGATGACGACAAGGCGGCGGAGGTCGCCCGGCTGAAGGCGCTCGGTGCCACCGACCTCGACCTCGGTCAGGGCGACGTGGCGTGGTCGGTGCTGGCGGACCCGGAGGGCCACGAGTTCTGCGTCCTCGCGCCGCGCTGATTGCGCTGATCGCGCCGACCGAGCGGAGGCGCCGACTCGACGACCGGGCTGGTCGCTGAGTCGGCGCCTTGCGTGTCCGGCCTGCTGTCTGCGCCTTGTCAGTACCGCCGACCCTTTTCGCGCATGCGGCGGTTGCGTGCCGCTCTGCGTCGGTGCTCCGCTTTCTCTGCCCGCTCGGCCTTCTCACGGGCCCGCTTCTCGGCTTCGGCCTTTGCGGCCCTGGGCCCGGCATCGACGTTGCCACCAGCCACAACTGCTCGCCTGCTGTGGGGCGTTGCTCCCAGGCCGCGCTGACCGACCTGCGCTCCCTGTCCGGCGTGGCGTAGTTCGCCCGGTCGGGGCGGGCGGAACCCACACTCGTCGACAGAAGTAGCCGAGTTCCGCGCGACGAGGCAGTGGAGGTGTCCGGGGCGTCAGCTGCGCAGGACGCGAAAGCGATCGGGCTGTGCCGGGTCCCGGTCGACGACCTGGACGGGTGGCCAGGCCCACTGCCAGACGTTGATGCCCGGCGCGCGCGAGAACCGGATCGGCCCGCGAGTGCCTTCGACGGCAAGGCGCGGCCAGGCGTCCGCGAGGCGCGTGCGATCCGTGCCGCACGAGCGCAGTGCCTCGGCGAGGACGGTGACCGTGTCGTAGCCCTCGAAGGCGACGAACGAGGGTGTCACGGACAACTGCTCGCGCAAGGCCGACTCGACGCGCGCGCCGAGTGGGCCGAAGTGCTCCGGGAGGTAGCGCAGGAACGGGATCGCGGCGCCGTCGTCGCCGAGCAGCGCTGCCCACTCCGGGAACTCCGGCTGCCCGGCGGGTGCACCGATCAGGACCCCGGCCAAGCGTGGGTCTCGGCGGGCAGCGGTGACGATCGGCACGGCGGGTTCCGGGTGGCCGACCAGGAGGAGCAGAGCCGTCGCCCCACTGGCGACGAGAGCGTCGCACACGGCCGTTGGGGTGAGCGCGCCCGCGTCGAGTTCGACGACCGAGCCGCCACGTCGAGCGACATGCTCACGCAGGATGCGCGTCCCGGACGCCCAGTAGACGCTCGACTGCGCCGCCACGGCGATGCGCGTGTGGCCTGCGGCGAGCAGGAACTCGGCGTAGATCCGCCAGCCGTGGGACTGCGCAGGGGCGATGCGCGCGACCCATTCCGTCGGCTGGTCGGTGAGCGCGTCGAGAACCGCCGACGAGCAGAGGAACGGCAGGCCGAGCGCATCGGCGCCGGCGGCAGCGGCACGGGCGACGACGCTGTGGTACTCGCCCACCACGGCCGCGACGCCCAGCCCGTCCAGCTCCTTCACGGCCGCTGCGGCCTTCTGCGGATCCGCAGCCGTGTCCCGGACCAGCAGCTCCAGTGGCCTGCCGTCGATCCCGCCGGACGCGTTGACGTCCCGAAGGGCCAGCTGGAGACCTGCGAGCAGGTGCTGACCTGCCTCGACCCAGCCGGGGCGCGTCAACGGCACGAGCGCGCCGAGCCGCACGGTGGTGGTGCCGTCGCCCTGCTCGGACTGTCCGCGCTGTTCAGGCTGTTCGGGATCTTGGTTCTGAGTGACCATGGCGGCCATTGCATCCTCGTCGGCGCCCACAAGCAAGTGACTAACCCTCAGGCAGCGTCTCGACCCAGAGCAACTCGCCGGAGCCGAGCGCCACGTACGCCCTGGGCCGCATCGGCACGTCGTCGCCCCGGCGCGACAGCAGCGCCAACTCGCCCACCTGCACGGCGTAGTCGCCCAGCTGGGCGCTGCATTCGGCAACCAAGCCCTTCGGGTCGGCGGTCCGGCCGAGGGAGAGATGCGGGGTGAAGCCACCAGCCCGGCCCCGGCAACGGGGAAAGCGCTCCACCAAGGCGGCGTGCAGGGCACGCCAAGGCGCTTGGCCCGCTGCGGCCGGGTCCAGCCAGGCGGTGCTGTAGGCGCGGTGGCGGAAGGTGCGGATGCCGGAGAGCCGTGCGGCGAACGCCGGGACCTCGGCGGTAGCCGCCGCGAGCAGAGGCGCGGCCAGGCGGAAGTCGGACTCGGGGACGAAGCCGAAGAGCACGTTGACGTGCGGCGGCCAGCGCCGGATCTGCGGGTCGTGATCGGCGCGGACCGCCTGGATGGGCGGCCACAGGTCGTCCGGCGGCAGCCATGCCAGCGCGGTTCGGGGTGTGGGCGCCACGTCGAAGACACCGGAGCCGCCCGAGGTCACGAACTGGACCGCGCCAGGTGGTCCGCCAGCTCGCGAGGATGGCTGAGCGCGGCCAGGTGGCCGCCGGGGATCTCCTCGATCTCCAGGCCGAGCCGCTCGCGGGCCAGACGGCGTTGGAACTCCAGGGGGAAGAACCGGTCGTCGCGGCCCTGGAGAAAGCGGGTGGTGATGTCGGGCCACTCCGTCAGCGGCCAGGGCTGCTCGAACAGCGCCGAGGGCGGCGCCGCGCCGCCCTCCGCCAGGGCCTCCGCCGTCACCTCCGGCGGCACGTCGTGAAAGAAGTCGACGCGGACGTCGACGCCCGCGGACGGCTCGCGCCCCGACGCGACGGCGTACTCCGCGCGGGCCTGGGGTTGGCCCGTGTCCTCCCACCACTGCCCCGCCGTCTCCCCGGGCACCGGCACCATGGCGTTGAGCAGGACCAGTTCGGCGACGGGCAGGGGCAGCCGTTCACACGCCACCGGCGCATGGAACCCCGCGAGGGACTGGGCGACCACGACCAGTTGCCCCGACCGGTCGAACTCGTCGAGCACCGCGGCGCCGACGGCCTCGGCGAACTCGTCGTAGCCGGAAGAGTCGGCGGTGGGCAGGTCCAGCGTGATCACCCGATGGCCCCGCGCCCGCAGTTCGGCGGCGAGCAGATGCCACATCCAGGCCCGGCCGTCTGCGCCCGGGACGAGCGTGTAGGTGGTGGTCATGGCGCACTCCTTCTGCCTGCTGATGTCCTCGACCGTATCCGCCACCACTGACAGCGCCCGGACTGACGGCAGGTCAGCGGGGCGCGCGTGCGCTGTCCCCGCGCCCCGACCCGTCAGCTCGCCCCGACTCGTCAGCTCGGACCGAGCAGCTCGGCCCAGTCGGCGGGGACGCGGCCCGCCGGGCCGGGGACGGGCTGGTCGGCCGGGTGGCTCACGGGTGGGGCGAGCTCCGGCCCGGAGTCGTAGAACTCCGAGGCGACGTAGTCCCAGAACCAGCTCTCGCCCGGTTCGAAGCTGCGGACGATCGGGTGACCGGTGTCCTGGGCGTGCGCCGTGGCGTGCTTGCCGGGGGAGTCGTCGCAGCAGCCGATATGGCCGCAGTGGGCACAACGCCGCAGGTGCAGCCACCAGCCGCCGGCTGCGTCGCACTCGACGCAGCCGGTACCGCTCGGCGGCACGGAGGGGTCGACGGAGGCGAGCCGGGGGTGCGGGTCGTTCGGGTGCTCGGGACTCATGGTGCGGCTGCTCCTGCGGGCTCGGACGGGGGCACGACGCGACGCGATGACGCGTTCAGCGGGCGTAGACGGCGACGAAGTCGCGGGTGGCCTGGGTGTAGTAGCGGTCGGCCGCCTCGCCGAAGTCGAGCATGTTGGAGGGCTTCGGGTTGGCCGGGTCGACCCTGGAGTCGTAGCTCATGAAGGACGGCCAGGCGCCGTTCATGTCCAGCGGCATCGCCCGGACCGCGCCCGCGTGCTGCATCAGCTCGGCCAGCGTGCGGGCGGAGAGGGCCTGGCCGACGACCATGATGATGTCGCCCTTGGCGGTCTCGCCGACGCCCGACCGCTCGACGTACTTCTTGCCCTGGTACGCCCAGCCGTAGGCGTACGGCACGTCGATGTCGCTCGCCAGCTTGCCGCCGTCGACCATCAGGGTCAGGCACTGCCGCACGCCGACCACGTCCGGGGTCATCTTCGCGTCGCGGCCCCAGACGCCGATTTTGATCGTGCCGTCCTTGTAGAAGACCTCGGACGCCGCGCCGTCGCGCAGCGTCGAGTCCGTCCGGCCGTCGAGGTAGAAGCCGCCCTTCGACGTGCCGTCGGTGATCCGGAAGCCACCGTTCCAGGTGGCCATCAGGCCGGTCCGCTGGCCGACCGGGATCGTGGGCGGGACGGCGAAGCTCCCGCCGGGCTCGCGGAAGCCCGGGTGCAGCAGGAAGCGTGCGTGTGCCGCGCTGATCCATGCCACTGCGGCCTCGTAGGAGGAGTGCTCCGCGTCCGGGCGCACGTAGGTTCCCTGGACCAGCGGCAGGCCGTGGTAGGTGACCAGCGCTCGGAAGACGCCCTCGCCGGGCAGACGCGGGGTGATGCTGGTCGGCATCGGAGCGAGCATCGGCACGGCGGAGTTGAGCGGGCCGCTCCCGTTCGTCGCCCGCATCTGGGCCAGCTGGGCGGCCGTCAGGGAGCCGCCGACGCGGGGCGGGTTCAGCTCGTACTGCCAGTCCTCCAACTGGTTGATCACCAGGCCGAGGTGGTGGTCGCGTCCCCACTCGGCCAGCCGCGCCTCGGTGCCGTCGCGGCCCGGATAGGTGAGCGCCTGGCCGATCGACCAGCCCAGCCAGCCCGCGCACACCAGGCCGGTGGCCAGGACGCTGCGGGTGACGATCCGCCGTCGGCGGCGCTGAGCGGGCGTCAGGTCACTGGCCCGCTTCCACGGGAGCAGTCGGCGGCGACGGCGGCGCTCCGCCGGACGGTCGGCGACGGCGGTTGCGCCGTTGTGGTCGGTCATCTGCGATTCCCTCGTCTCCCTCTTCGCTGCGCGCGGAGACGCAGAGCAGTGCGATCAACGGATGGACTGGAGGACGGACTGCCGTGAGCCGTGCGAGCCGTGATTGCCGTGCACGCGTCCCATGCATGCCATGCCTGACGTCGCCTCACGCGGCATCGGGTGGTGAATCACCCGCACGAACCGTCGCCCGGCACGGCGGGACTATCGCCCCGGCGAGGTCGACGGCGTCGCGGTGGGCTTGGGCTGCAGCACGGGTGTGGAGTTCCCGAAGACGGGATGGTCGGTGTTCTGCTGGATCTGTGCGGCCTGCCGCCGGATCCCCGGCAGCGCCGCGTACAGCGCCGAGCCCGGACAGTAGGTGCAGTCGGCGTCGGTGTGGCCGGAGATCACGGCGAAGGTGGCCCGGCTGCCGGCCGGGAAGCGGCTGAGCGAGTCGGAGCAGGTCAGCACGGTCGTGGAGAGGGCGTCCACCCCGTGCAGGCTGAGCTTCCAGGCGCACAGCGCGCTGAGCGACTGGAGCATCGGCGCGGGCACGTCCGCGCCCTCGGTGAACGTGCCGATGGCGGCGATGCCCGCCGAGTTGACGTTGAAGCCGCTGCACTGGGCGCCGATCACCGGCCGGTCGACGCCGCCGTGACGGCCCTCGTAGATGTTGCCGAAGCGGTCGACCAGGAAGTTGTAGCCGATGTCGTCCCACCCTCGGCGCCCGGTCTGGTCGTCCTTCATGCTCCAGATGATGCTGGGCACGTCGGCCAGGTCGTACTCGTTGCCGCTGTCGGTGTGGTGGATGAAGATGGCCTTCACCGCGTCCGCGTAGTGGGGCGCGGGCAGCGGCTTGTTGCGGCCGATGGTGTCCCAGTCGGCGCGCCGGATGATCGCGGGCTGCGCCGCCGTCCAGTGCAGGTCCACGGGGTCGGCGAACACCCGGGCGGGCGTGGACGACGGCGCGGGCGCGGTGGATCCGCGCACCAGGACCGTGGTGACTCCTCCGACCAGGGCGACCTGTGCCACCCGACGCATCAACAGACGCCGCTCGACGTGCATGAGTACGACGATATGCACGGATCTGCGGGGTGGGGGCTCGGGAACCGGCGCTCGGGTGAGAAGTTCCGCCGGGTGGGTGTCCCGTGTTACGCCAGGTGGGAGGCGCGATGTGACGCACCGTGAGAAGTAGTGTGACGCGCCATCAGAGTGCGCTGATCGGGCACGCGGTGATGACGATCGGTCTCGCCGCCCATGCGTGGCCGCTCCGCGGCCTACTCGCCGACGGTGATGCCGCCCCACTCGCTCGGCGCGACGTCCCGCACGGTCTGGGTGAACTCCCAGCGGTGGCCAGCCAGGTCCTCCAGCGTGCACTGGCGTTCGCCGTACGGGTACTCGGTCGGCTCCTCGACCACCCGCGCGCCGTGTGCACGGGCCTGCTCGAACCGGGCGTCGACGTCCTCGACGCGTACCTTGATCACAT
Organism: Streptacidiphilus fuscans; assembly: GCF_015690355.1. GTDB lineage: Bacteria > Actinomycetota > Actinomycetes > Streptomycetales > Streptomycetaceae > Streptacidiphilus > Streptacidiphilus fuscans. The sequence continues at coordinate 461,123 of NZ_JADPRT010000001.1, forward strand.
GGGTGTGCCCGCCCTGCGTCGGCGACGGCGGTCGGCGTTCCCCGTGCGCATCGGCGATGATCACGGCCCCGTCCGCGCCGATGCGCATCTGCGACCGGTGGTCCTCCCCGATCCGCACCCGCTCGGCGAACCCGAAGGCCGCCGTCAGCCAGGCGACGGCCGCGCGCACGTCGGGGTAGACCAGCACCGGGATCACCGTGCTGTGGGGGATGGAACGGTTGCTGAGCACGGCATCAACGTACGTCCGCCCGGGCGCGGCAGCCAGTCTGCGGTGGTGCCGGGGGCTCAACCTGCGGCGTCCTGTTCCGGGTGGGCGAGTCGGCGGCGTGCTCGTGCCAGGTCGCGCACCCTTTCGTCGTCGACCTGGTCGCGGGCGGTGGGCGCGGGGCAGACGGCCGCGTGGGCCGGGCGGACGAGCGTGTCCGGGAGTGGTTCGATGCCGCCGAAATGGACGGCGGTCAGCCTGATCACGTAGCGGGAGTTGCGGGCCGTCGTGGGGAGCAGCCGCCATTGGTACCGGGAGGGGATGGTCTTCGCGGGCACTTCGTCGGCTTCCAGCGCGATGCGTCGGCCGTAGTTGGTGATGAAGTACGTGAGCGGGGCACCGCAGTCCGGACACGGCTGCGGTTCGTGGAAGGTCAGGTCGTCGGGATCCTCCTCGGGCCACCCCGTGGAGCCGTCGGCCGCGACGGCGATCCGCACCGCGTCGGCCCAGTCCTTGTCGCACAGCCAGCCCAGGGGAACCGCGCGGCCGCGTTGCTCGACGTCGTCGCCGGTGCTCTGGCAGCGCTGGCAGGAGTGCTGCCCCTCCCCACGTCTCCCCATGCAATCGACGATGCGACGTGATCCGGCATACTTCCAGGGCTGTTTCCGGCCGAATCTTCGCAGGTCACGCCGGTGGCCGTCGCACGCGTGCCGTGCCGTCCCACCGCTCCCGGGCGTCACGGCGGGTGCGGGCGTGGGCCCGGGGTGCCGAAACGCCCACGCTGTCGGCACCCCGGGTGAGGAGCCGCGAGGCCACCTGTCCATGCCCTCGCGACACGGGGATCCGGCCGCTCAAAGCAGAACCCCGCAGGTGCCCCTTACCCCCGCTGAGCTGGGCAAACCCTGTTGCTGTCCGTGCTGGGTCGTGTCCGAACGGTAGTGATCGGGCGGGTGCCGCGCAGTCGCGCCGTGCAGGCAAAGGGGAAGCGGGTCGCCGCGCCAGCGCGGTACGTTCGGGCGTATGCCCGATGATCTTTTTGCCGATCCCGCCATGGCCGCGCTCTACGACCCGATGGAGGGCGACCGCGACGATCTCGACTTCTACGCCCGGATCGCGGAGGAGTTCGGGGCGCGCGATGTGCTGGACGTCGGGTGCGGGACGGGCGTGCTCGCACTGATGCTGGCCGATCGGGGCATCTCCGTCACCGGGCTCGATCCGGCCGCGGCGTCCCTGGAGATCGCTCGCGCGAAGCCGGGCGCTGACCGGGTCCGGTGGATCTGCGGGGACGCGAGCGCGCTGCCGCCGACGCTCTGCGTGGATCTGGCCGTGATGACCGGGAACGTCGCGCAGGCCATCGTCGAGCCGGACGCCTGGGACGGCACCCTCGCCCGCGTCCGTGCGGCGCTGCGGCCCGGCGGGCATCTGGTCTTCGAGACCCGGGATCCCGCCAGGCGCGCGTGGGAGACCTGGAACCGCGAGAGCTCCCACCGGGTCGCGCGGTTCCCGGGCCTCGGGAGGGTCACCAGCTGGGTGGACCTGCTCGATGTCGACGGCCCGCTGGTGACCTTCCGCTGGACCTACCTGCGGGAGGACGACAACGGGCGGGAGCTCACCTCGCTCTCCACGCTCCGCTTCCGCGAGCGGGACGAGGTCGAGGCGGACCTTGCCGCGAACGGATACGAGGTCCGGGAGGTACGGGACGCCCCGGACCGTCCCGGCAAGGAGTTCGTCTTCGTGGCCCGGAGGCCGGCAGGCGCTGACGCGGCCTGATCAGACGTGGCCCGGCCTGACCGGGCCTGATCCGACCCGACGTCAGACGAGCCGCTCCAGATAGCCGTTGCTGACCAGCCACCCCACGTTGAGCTGTGCCGGAGCGCCCGGGAACAGGGACGGGTCGAGCTGGTACTGCCAGCCCAGGCCCGGCTGGTTGAACCAGGGCGCGATCGGACCGGCGTCCACCTCGAACGGCTTGAGCACCTTGTAGTCGTGGTAGTTGCACCCGGCCGCGGGGTTCCCGTCGAGGCTCTGCGGCGGGAGGGCGCGCGAGGAGTACGCCGAGCCCGCCGGGGCGAGGAAGGAGCCGTACTCGCTGCCGAAACGGTCGATGTCCAGGCCGCGCAGCAGCCGCTGGTGGATCTCCATGGGCTTGCCGTCGGGCGCGATCAGGTAGCCGTTGTCCGGCGGGTAGCGCCAGCCGCCCGCGCCGTTGTAGGCCGTGGGGTCGTAGAACTGCGCCAGGAACGCAGCCGGGGCCTCGCCGCCCGTGCGCCGGTAACCGTTCAGCTCGCCGCCGACCGCTCCCGTGGTCGGGAGCTGCTCCGGACCGAGGCGCGCGTCGCCGTCGTGGAAGGCGGCGGAGCAGTCGTCGCTGGGCAACGCGTCGGCGTGCGCGGCCGTCGCCTCCGCGCCCACGCCGGTGAACACCGTGGCCGCGACGACCAGGGCGAGGCCCACGCCGATCCTGGAAAGGTTCTGAGCAACCGTCATGGGGTGATCAAAACACTCCGCCACAGCCTGACGGTCCGTTACGTGATCAAACCACCCGAAAGAGCGGAACCGCCGGTGGCAGGCCCTGCGTCACCCCTCCCACCTGCGGGGATGCCAAGCAACCGGGCTCAGCCCATCCAGTCGAACGTGTCCGGGTCCGGGCCGATGCGGCCGCCGTGGTCGAGGGCCGCGATCGCCGCCAGGTCGTCCGCGTCGAGGGTGAAGTCGAAGACGTCGAAGTTCTGCCGGATCCGCTCCGGGGTGACCGACTTCGGGATCACCACGTTCCCCAGCTGCAGGTGCCAGCGGAGCACGACCTGGGCCGCCGTCTTGCCGTGCTTGGCGCCGATCGCGACCAGCGTCTGGTCCTCCAGCAGACCGCGACCCTGGCCCAGCGGGCTCCACGCCTCGGTCGTGATGCCGTGCTCGGCGTTGAGGGCGCGCAGCCCGTTCTGCGGGAAGTAGGGGTGCAGCTCGACCTGGTCGACCGCGGGCACCAGGCCGGTCTCGGCGAAGAGCCGCTCCAGGTGCTTCGCGCCGAAGTTGGAGACGCCCACCGCGCGCGCCCGGCCCTCGGCGTGGATCTTCTCCAGCGCGCGCCACGCGTCGACGTACCGGTCACGCGAGGGGACCGGCCAGTGGATCAGGTAGAGGTCGATGTAGTCCAGCCCGAGCCGCTCCAGGCTGGCGTCGAACGCGCGCAGCGCGCCGTCGCCCGCGTGGTCGGTGTTCCAGAGCTTGGTGGTGACGAACAGTTCGTCACGCGGCAGGCCGCTGTCGCGCAGCGCCAGGCCGACGCCCTTCTCGTTGCCGTAGATCGCGGCGGTGTCGATGCTGCGGTACCCGGCGGCCAGTGCCTCGCCGACGACGGTGCGGGCCTCCGCGTCCGGCACCTGCCAGACGCCGAAGCCGAGCTGGGGCATCGTCAGCCCGTTGTTCAAGGTGATCGTCTGCATGTCGACCAGTCTGCCAGGGTGCGGCCGAGGTGCCTCGCCGAGCGTTCCACCGGGGTTTGCCGGGTATCCCCCGTTCGGCCCACGGGCGTTGTCGCGGGTCTGTCGAGAATCTGCTCGCACGCCCCCGAGCCGAGTGCGCCGACGCACCGGAGACCGGAGTCAGACCTGATGTCCTCTTCGTTGAACCGACGCCGATTCCTGCAGTTGGCCGGTGGCACCGCCGCCGCGTCCGTGCTGTCCACCAGCGTCGCGCGCGCCGCGTCGATCCCGGCCAACCGGGCGACCGGCAGCCTGCGCGACGTGGAGCACATCGTGGTGCTGATGCAGGAGAACCGGTCCTTCGACCACTACTTCGGCACCCTGCGCGGCGTCCGCGGCTTCGGGGACCCGCACCCGGTCACGCTGCCCAGCGGCAAGCCGGTCTGGTACCAGAACGACGGCGGCGCGGGTGGCGGCAAGGACGTGCTGCCGTTCCACCCGGACGCGCCCGACCTCGGCCTCCAGTTCCTGGAGGACCTTCCGCACGACTGGAACAGCACGCACGGCGCGCTCAACAACGGCGGCTACGACCGCTGGGTGCCCACCAAGAGCGCCACCTCCATGGCGCACCTGACGCGGGACGACATCCCGTTCCACTACGCCCTGGCCGAGACGTTCACCGTCTGCGACGCCTACCACTGCTCACTGCTGGGCCCGACCGACCCGAACCGCTACTACATGTGGACCGGCTACGTCGGCAACGACGGCAAGGGCGGCGGCCCGGTCATCTCCAACGCCGAGGCCGGGTACGGCTGGACCACCTACCCCGAGCGGCTGGAGGCGGCCGGGGTCTCCTGGAAGATCTACCAGGACGTCGGCACCGGTCTGGACGCCAACGGCTCGTGGGGCTGGACGAGTGACGCCTACATCGGCAACTACGGCGACAACTCGCTGCTCTACTTCGACCAGTACCGCACCGCCAACCCCGGCGACCCGCTCTACGACAAGGCGCGCACCGGAACGAACGCGAGCGCGGGCGATGGCTTCTTCGACGTGCTGCGCTCCGACGTCAAGGCGGGCAAGCTGCCCCAGGTCTCCTGGATCGTCGCGCCCGAGGCGTTCACCGAGCACCCGAACTGGCCGGTCAACTACGGCGCCTGGTACATCTCGCAGGTCCTGGACGCGCTGACCGCCGACCCGGAGGTGTGGAGCCGCACCGCGCTGCTGATCACCTACGACGAGAACGACGGCTTCTTCGACCACCTGGTCCCGCCCTTCGCCCCGGCCGACGCCGCGCAGGGGGCGTCGACCGCCGACACGAGCCTGGAGATCTACAGCGCGGGCGGCGGCGCCGTGGCCGGTCCCTACGGGCTGGGCCCGCGCGTGCCGATGCTGGTGGTCTCGCCGTGGAGCACCGGCGGCTACGTCTGCTCGCAGACCTTCGACCACACCTCGATCATCCAGTTCATCGAGCAACGGTTCGGCGTCCACGAGCCCAACATCTCGCCCTGGCGTCGCGCCGTCTGCGGTGACCTGACCTCGGCGTTCGACTTCCGCCGCCATGACGACGCGGCCCCGTCGCTGCCGTCGACCGCCGGCTACCTGCCGCCCGACAAGAACCGCCACCCCGACTACGTGCCCACGCTGCCGGCCAACCCGGCGCTGCCCAAGCAGGAGCGCGGCACCCGCCCGTCCCGTCCGCTGCCCTACGACCTGGCGGTCGACGGCTCGGTGGACGCGTCCGGCGCGCTGACCGTCGGCTTCGCCAGCCACGGAGGGGCGGGCGCGAACTTCTTCGCGACCTCCACCTCCCGCACAGACGGCCCGTGGACGTTCACCGTGGGCGCCGGACGCAGCCTCAGCCACGTCTGGACCGCGCCGGGCGCGGCTGCCGCGAAGCCCGGGCCCTACGAGCTGACCGTCCACGGCCCGTCCGGGTTCCTGCGGCAGTTCCGCGGCGAGCCGGGGCAGCTCGGCGTCGAGGTGACGGCCCGCCACGAGGGCGCGAGCGGCGAGCTGCGGCTGACCCTGGCCAACCACGGCAAGGCGAGCGCGCACGTGGTCCTGGTCGACGCCTACGGGGTGCACGGGCCGGTCACGCTCACCCTGCGGGCGGGCGCCACGGCCGTGCACCAGGTGGACACCCGCCGCACCAACGGCTGGTACGACGTCTCGGTGCTGACCGACGGTCGGCCGTCCGACCTGCGTCGCCTGGCGGGTCGCGTGGAGACGGGCCGGGCCGGCACCAGCGACCCGGCGATCGGGCGCGGCTGACGCTCGTGTGACGCGACGCAGCCGGACGGGCGGGCCGAGGGCCTGTCCGTCCGGCTGTGCGTGTGTGGATGCAGCGTGTGCAGGCAACGCGTGCTGGCAGCGCGTCAGCTGGGACCCTGCTGCTCCGACCGGACGCCGCCCCGCGTGCGGAAGGTGCGGCGGTAGGTGTCCGGGGGGACCCCGACCGTGCGGTGGAAGTGGCGGCGCAGGGTCGTCGAGGTGCCCATGCCGGTGGTCTCCGCGATCAGGTCGATGCCCTGGTCAGTGGTCTCCAGCAGCTCCTGTGCGCGCCGGATCCGCTGGCTGAGCAGCCACTGGAGCGGTGTCGTGCCCGTCACCTGCCGGAAGTGGCGGCCGAGGTGACGTGAGCTCATCCGCGCCTGCCGGGCCAGGTCCTCGACGGTCAGCGGCTGGTCCAGCCGCTCGATCGCCCAGGGGAGCAGGTCGGCGAGCGGATGGTTGCCCGGCGCGGGCATCGGACTGGTGACGAACTGGGCCTGCCCGCCGTCCCGGTGCGGCGGCACGACCAGCCGCCGGGCGACCGCGTTGGCCGTCGCCGAGCCGTGGTCGAGGCGGACCAGGTGCAGGCAGAGGTCCATCGCGGCGGCCTTGCCCGCCGAGGTCAGCACGCTGCCGTTGTCCACGTACAGCACGTCGGGGTCCACCTCGACCAGCGGATGGCGCTCGGCGAGGATGTCGGTGTGCGCCCAGTGCGTGGTCGCGCGCAGGCCGTCCAGCAGACCGCCCCTGGCCAGGACGAACGCGCCGGTGCAGAGGGACGCGATCCGCGCTCCCGCGTCGTGGGCCGCGCGCACCGCGTCGACGAGGTCGTCCGGCGGGTCCTCGTCGACGTCCGCCCAGCCGGGGACGATCACGGTGTCGGCGTGCCGGAGCTGGTCGAGCCCGTGGTCGGGCTCCAGCCGGAACCGCCCGACCTGCACGGGTGCCGGGCCGCAGAGGACGAGCCGGTACCAGGGATGCGCCACGGTCACCGGCGGGGAGCCGAACACCTCAAGGGCGAGCGAGAGTTCGAAGTGCAGCATCCCGTCGGTGACGGCGAGGGCGACGGTCTTCACGTCCGGATCCGCGTCCCGATTCATGTCCGGAAGTGTATGGGTGATGTCGTTCCGGACACTAGTGCCTTCAGTCCGCCTCCAGCAGGATGGTCTCGAAGGAAGAACGCGGCAGGGACCTGAGAAACGGGAGTCAAGTCATGGGATCGGCCCACAGGGTGACGGTGTTCGGGGCGTACGGACACACCGGGCGTTTCGTGGTGGCGGAGCTGCTCAAGCGCGGACTGGTGCCCGTGCTGTCCGGCCGGGACGCCGACAAGCTGGCGGCGTTGGCCGCCTCTCTCCGCAAGGAAGCGGGGGAGCTCGACGTCCGCCCGGCGTCGGTCGACGACGACGCCGCGCTCGACCGCGCGCTGGACGGTTCGGCTGCGGTGATCAACTGCGCGGGACCGTTCGCGACGACGTCGGCTCCGGTCGTCGAGGCGGCGCTGCGCGCGGGGATCCCCTACCTGGACGTCGCCGCCGAGATCGAGGCCAACGTCGACACCTTCGCGGACTTCGCCGACCGCGCCCGCGAGGCGGGAACGGTCGTCGTCCCGGCGATGGCCTTCTACGGCGGCCTCGGCGACCTGCTCGCCACTGCCGCGATGGGCGACTGGACCTCGGCGGACGAGGTCCACGTCTCCTACGGCCTGAGCAGCTGGCAGCCGACCGCGGGCACGCTCGCCGCCGGCGTGGTCTCCCGCGAGCGGCGCGGCGGCCGACGCGTCCGCTTCGCGAACGGGCGGCTGGAGTACGTCGAGGCCTCCGAACTCCCCACCTTGGAGTGGGAGTTCCCCGAGCCGCTGGGCCGTCGCCCGGTGCTGGGGGAGTTCACCATGGTGGACGTCGTCACCATCCCGAGCCACCTCGACATCCCCGAGGTCCGCACCTACATGTCCACGGCGGCGGCCGGCGACCTGGCTGCGGCGACCCCGGTCGACGAGCACGGGCGCACGGCCGAGACCTTTGTCGTCGACGTCGTCGTCCGTTCGGGCGACGAGGAACGGCGCGCCGTCGCGCGGGGCGAGGACATCTACGCGGTCACCGCGCCGCTGGTGGTCGAAGCGACCCAGCGTGTCCTCGCGGGCGAGACCCGGGCGGTCGGCGTGGCGTCGGCGGGTGAGCTGTTCGACGCGGCGGCCTTCCTCAAGGCCCTGTCGCCGCAGGTCTCCGTCGAGCTCTGAGCCTTCTGCTGAGCCGCCGGCTCAGACCGCACCGCCGAAGAAGACCTGCACCTCCCGGATGAGCCCGTCCCGCACGGTGATCGCCTCGACGTTGCGGTACCGGCCGCCCGTCGTGAGCTCGTACTCGTACTGGACGAAGACAAGCTCGGGGGTGACGGGGACGACGTGCAGCATCCGCTGCTCGGTGAAGCGGTCGGCGGTCGGGAAGCAGCGTTCGAAGAAGGCCGCCCTGTCGATGCGGTCGTCCTGCGGGCTGGTGAAGGTGAAGTCGTCGGCGTAGAGCGGCAGCGCCGCGTCCCGATCCTGCGCCCGGTAGGCGCGGAACGCCGCCTCGACCACGCGGGTGGGGCTCGGCGGGCTCGTCGGGTTGGCGTCGTCCACGGTGATCTCGACCTCCGTGCATCGGGCTGGCGATCTCCTCGTTTCAGGGTAGGGCCGGCCGTCCAGCAGGACCTTCCGAAATTCAGTTGCCCGGTCCGCGCGACGGGTGCAGCATCACCGCATGACCGCCTCCGTCTGCAGCAGCCGACACCCCATCAGCCCGCTTGCAGAGAGCCGTGATCATGACCTACACCCTTCGCGCATACGCCCCTTCTGACGAGACCTCCTGGCTCCGCTGCCGGGTGCTCGCCTTCCTCGACACCGCGTACTACGACTCGGTCGAACCCGCCAAGCCGACCGTCGCAGCACCCGGCCTGGAGCTGGTCGCCGTGGACGAGCACGGGGCCGTCGTCGGGATCATGGACGCCGAGGTCGAGGGCGACCTGGCGACCATCGAAACCGTAGCGATCCACCCCGACCACCGACGCCGCGGCCTGGCACGCGAGTTGCTCGCCCGCACCCGCGCCTGGGCCCGCGCCGCGGGCGCGACCACCCTGGACGCCTGGACCAGGGACGACGCCGACACCCTCGCCTGGTACCGAGCGGTCGGCTTCGCCGAGAGCGACCACTACCTCCACGTCTACGCCTTCCACTACGCCGACCCGGCCGAGCCGGGCCGCGCCGTCGTCCAGGCGGCGGCGGGACTGAAGCCCATCCACGTCTTCGCCCACGCTCCGCTGGCCGAAGAGGCGCGCATGCGCGAGGAGTTCGGCCGGGTCCATGTGTGCCGCCGCTTCGCGATGGCGATCTGACGGCCGCGCGGTCAGCTCCGGTCCGTCACGCGACGACGCGCTTGTGGTAGGTGACCCGGTCGATGTCGCGCACCTCGACCGTCACCTGGACGGTCAGGCCGGGCACTGGCGAGAGGCAGCGCCCGGCCGCCTCCATGGCGATACGCCCCAGCTCCTGCTTGGTCGCAGGTGTGCGGCCCGAAAGGATCGCCAGCTCCACGTGGACCATCGCGTCCTGCCCGGATCCCTCGCCGATGACGTGCTCTCCGCTCACGTAGAACCTGGTCTTGAAGTCGTCGAGCGGACCTTCGAGGAGGTCCGCCGCCGGCGGGTGCAGAGCAAGGGCGAAACCTCGCCGGTCGAAGGCGTCGGTCAGCTCAGCGGAGTACTCAACGGTGATCTGCGGCATGAGGGACTCTCAGGTGAGAAGATTTCTCGGGTTTCCCCGGGAGCATAGCCAGCCGGGGGCACCCGTGATCTGGGCTCGCTCGGGGGAGGATACTGTGCCGATCAGTACACGACTCGAAGGACGTATCCGGCGGGACTTTTCCGAACTCGGTTCTGCGGCAGAGGTTCTGCGCATACTCGACGATCTCCCCGACGCCGCCGGCTACGGCGCGGAGATGCTTGGAAGTGAGCGCTTGCAGACGGCGATCGTTCTGCTCGCGCAGGGAACCATCCGCCAGCTCGAAGCAGCGGTCCAACTCGCCAAGACGGACTGGCGCGACGTCCTGGTCGCAGCCGAGCTGGCCGACGCGGACTGGCCGGCTCGACTGGACGCCGAGCTCGGTCCTGAGGCTGCCTGATCTGTAGTCGGCGACGAGCCGCAAGTAGGCGAAAGGGCCCCGAGCTCCATCAGGAGTCGGGGCCCTTCGTCGTGCTCAGTCGCGCGGGTGAGGGTCGAAGACGACGATCCGGTTGGCGGCGTCGGGCCGCTCGGGCCAGACCGTTTGCTCAGTCTCCGCCTCTGCCTGCCGGTAGCGGGCAACCAGGTCGCGATGCTTCTCACTGATGTACTCGCTCGCCACGGCCGGCTCCTTTCGTCTAAACGGAGCGTAGCGGAGTGGCTGCGCTCAGCCGGGCTTGACAGTTCGCGGCGACCACGATCTGGCCGGATTCCGGGTGACCCCAGAGGCGGGTGTCGGGGCAGAACCCGGCCTCGCGCGGATCGCCGCTTTCGAAAGCCGAGAGGTCGGCCGCTTGGGCGCGAGCTACGAGGCTGCGTCAGCAATCGACTTGTAGCGGATCGGGCGCCAGGTGGTGCGGGTGTGGGTGATGCGGAAGCCGGCGCGTTCGAGGTTGAGCTGGCTGGGGGAGCCGTAGGCGACCGTGACGACGGCGAGGTCCGTGACCTTCGCGGCGTCGGCGAGGCGGTGGGTGATCAGCGCGCTCTGGCAGCCGTGGCGGCGGTACTGGGGGAGCGTCGCGGCGCCGCTGAGCAGGGCTCCGGTCGGGGTCACGTACAGGCTGGCGGCGGCTGCTGGGTGGCCGTTGACGCGGGCGAGGTAGCGGCGGACTGTCGTCGGGTCGTGTTCGGCGCGCAGCATCGTGCGGCGTTCAGACGGCGCGCTCGTGAGCTCGTAGCCGCCTAGGAGCGTGGTGAGGTAGTCGGTGTCGTCGGACGGGTCGAGTTCGTCCACGGTGACCGAATCGTGCGCGACCACTGGGGGCCGGGAGTCGCTGTCCAAGTGCCGGTGCAGGGTCGCCGTGACGGTGCCTGCGTACAGGCCGCGCAGGGCGAGAGCGGCGCCGAGGCGGTCGCCGGCGTCTCCGGCCCAGACCTCCAGAGTCGGCTCGATCCCGGCCTCAGTGAAGAACGCGAATATCGCGTCGAGGTATGGGAGATCGTCCTCGTTGAACCCGCGAGCCTTGTTGTAGAAGGGCAGTTCGCGAAGCGCCGGGACGCGCAGCGCCACGGTCCGTCCCCAGCAGGCGGTTTCGGCGTCGAGGGACTGCCGCGCGGCGGGCGTGGCCGCGTCCAGGGAGAGCTTGGACGTGATCAGGTCTTCTGCGCGGCGCGCGATGTCGGAGAGCATCCCGTCAGGATGCCTGCTCACCGCTCGCGCGAGGTGAGGTCGCGGGCGAGGCGGCCGAGGTTGAGGCCGTAGCCGATGCCGAAGGCGTGCGGGGTGAGGAGGGAGGGGTTGTCCGGGGCCCAGAACTCCGCGCGGACGCGGGCGAGGGTCGGCGGGCGGAAGTCGTAGGGCAGGCCGGCGATGCGGCCGTGCCAGGTGCGGTCCTCGGCGGGCTGGCCGAGTTCCTTGGCGAGGGCTGCGCCGACCAGCGCGCTGACGCCCGCGAGGACGAGCAGATTGAGCGCGTTGCCGCGCCGACCCACGGTGTTTTCAGCGTTCCGGGCTCCCATGCCGCGACGGTAAGTCGCCGCCGGGCGGCGGAGCAAGAGGAATCGCCGGATCTGTGGGAGCACAGTTGAGGGCGCACCCGAGCGGGCATGGCCGAGCGGCCGGAAAGGTGCAGCGGCCCGCCGCGTCTCGGGACGCGAGGGGTCGCTGCGGTCTGCCGGGTCTGGGGGTCCGCGGGGGACGGCCGGGGGCCGGTGGGTGTCAGCTGAGCTCGCGCTCGGCGGTGAGCGGGGCCTCGGGGGCGATCGCGTCGCCCGGGACGGCGGGCGGGACCGGCTGGTTGCGCATCAGGGCGAAGTAGAGCGCCGAGGAGACGGCGAGGCCGAGCAGCCAGGAGATGTCCGCGCCGCCCAGGTGGGCGACCATCGGGCCCGTGTAGAAGGTGGTGCTGACGAACGGCACCTCGACCAGGACGCCGACGACGTACGCGACCATCGTGCGCCAGTTGAACCGGCCGTAGCAGCCCGCCGGGTCGAACAGCGCGGGGATGTCGTACTTCTCGCGGCGGATCACGTAGAAGTCGACCAGGTTGATCGCCGTCCACGGGACCAGGAAGTACGTGAGCAGCAGGATGAAGTTCTCGAAGGTGTTGAGGAAGTGCGCCTGCCCGACCAGCGCCAGCACCGTCCCCACCGCGGCCGCGAGCAGGATGAACGCCGCCCGCAGGCCCTGTCCGACGTTGAAGCGCAGCAGCGCCGACAGCGTCGTGGTGGTGGACATGAACGCGCCGTACAGGTTGAGGACGTTGACGGCCAGCACGCCCAGCACCACGACCAGGTAGAAGAGGCCGGAGATCGAGCCGGGGGCCAGGCCCACGACGAAGGACACCGCGTTGTCGCTGAACGCCTTGGGTGCGACGGCCGCCGCCACGCAGCCGAACGACATCATCCAGATGCTGGCGCCGACGGACCCGGCGTAGGTCCACCAGAACGGCGGCGAGACGCGGGTGGAGGAGGGCAGGTAGCGGGAGTAGTCGGCGACGTAGGGGGCGTAGGTGATCTGCCACGTCGCGGCGATGGAGATCACCAGCAGGAAGGTGCCCCAGTTGAGCGAGCCCGCGTGCCACATCCCGGCCGGGTGGCCCTTGCCGGTGAGCAGGCGGTAGCTGAGGTAGGCGAAGCCGATGCCGCTGAGCAGGCTGATCCAGCGCTCGACCGTGTGGATCAGCTTGTAGCCGTAGAGCGCGAGCACGGCGCAGACCGCCGCGACGGCGACCACTGCGGCGCTCTGCGGCATGCCGGTCCAGGCCGCGAGCGCCGAGCCGCCCAGGACCGCGCTGCTGGCGAAGAAGCCGAGGTACATCAGGATCACCAGCAGCAGTGGGATCACCGCGCCCAGGAACCCGAACTGCGCCCGGCTCTGGATCATCTGCGGCACGCCGAGCTTGGGGCCCTGGGCCGAGTGCAGCGCCATGAAGACGCCGCCGAAGAGGTTGCCCACGACGAGCGCGAGGATCGCCCAAGGGAGCGGCAGCCCCAGCACCACTCCGAGAGCCCCGGTGACGATGGTGGTGATCTGCGTGTTCGCCGCGAACCAGACGGTGAACAGGGAGCGCGATCTCCCGTGCCGTTCGGATTCCGGGACGAACTCCAGTGCACGCCGTTCCATGAGGGCCACCTTGGAAGCTCGAATCGTGTGGGGGATGCACACATCTTGCTGTATGGAGTCAGGCAGCTGTCAAGAGCTTGAATAATTTCATTCTGAGTCGCCGATGAGGTGCACAGGGGCCGCGATCCTGCCTATCGTGCTCGGCCATGACGCATGACTGGCGCAAGGACCGGATCGGCAGCGCGCTCGCGGGCGCCAACCCCTCGGTGATGCGGCGGCTGGACGCGGGCTTCGCGACGATCGGGGACGTGCAGTTCCTGCCGGGCTACTCGGTGCTGCTGGTGGACGACCCGTCGGTGCAGCGGCTGTCCGAACTGCCGCGCTCCAGGCGGCTGGCGTTCCTCTCCGACATGGAGCGGCTCGGCGAGGCGATCGAGCACGTCTGCCGCCGCCTCGATCCGGCGTTCCGACGCGTCAATCTGGAGATCCTCGGCAATACCGAACCGATGCTGCACGCCCACATCTGGCCCCGCTACGACTGGGAGCCGCCCGAGTTGGTCGGCCGGCCGGTCTGGCTGCACCCGCGTGAGAAGTGGAGCGACCCGCGCCACGCGGTCGGCCCGCAGCACGACGCGCTGCGCGAGGCGATCGGCGAGGAGCTCGACCGGCTCGCAGATTGAGGATTGACGTGCCGTCAGTATTCAAGCGGCGAGCTGAGGATGTTCACGACGCGCTAGCCGGTGCCCGAGTGACGGGCGGCCGTCATTCCAGCAGTCCGCGGCGGATCGCCTCGGCGACGGCGGCGGCGCGGTCGGAGACGCCGAGTTTGGCGTAGAGGTGCTGGACATGGCTCTTGACCGTGCTGGGGGAGAGGAAGAGCGCTGCCGCCGCCTCCGGGACGCTGCGGCCCTGGGCGAAGAGTTCGAGCACCTCGTGCTCGCGGGCGGAGAGGACGGGGGCGTCGACCTCGCGGCGGGCGTGGATCTCGGCGGCGAGGCCGTCGGTCAGGTGGGGCGGGACGACGGAGCGTCCGGCGGCGGCCTGGGCGACGGCGTCGACGATCTCGTCGCGGGAGGAGTCCTTGAGCAGATACCCGGCCGCGCCCTCCTGGAGGGCCTTGAAGACCAGGCCGCTGTCCTCGAAGGCGCTGAGCAGCACCACGCGCGTCGGTAGCTCGTCGCGGACGACCGCGTGCACCACGGCGATGCCGTCGAGGTCGGGCATCTTGTAGTCGATCAGCGCGACGTCCGGTTGGTGCTCGCGGATCGCGGCCAGCGCGGTGCGGCCGGTCTCCGCCTCGGCGACGACCTCGACCCGGCCGCTCTGGGTCAGCGAGCGGCGGACGCCCTCCCGGTAGAGGGGGTGGTCGTCGGCCACCACGACCCGGATCGGTCGGTCCTGCTGGGTTGTCCGGCTCATCGCGCTCACCATGCGTCCATGACGGGCCCGTTCGGCGGAGGATCAGGCCGTCCGTCCCGGCTCCGCCATCGTATGCCGGGCCGTTGCGGGCCGCCTGTGGGCCGCCTGTGGGCCGCCTGAGGGGCCGCGGCCGTGCGGTGGCTCAGGCCGCTTCGGGTGCCGCGTCGGCGGACGGTGTGCCGTCGTGGCCCGCGGTCTCCGGCGGCGGCAGGGGGAGGGTGACCGTGGCGGTGGTGCCGCGTGGGCGGTTGGGGCCGAGGACGAGGGTGCCGCCCGCCTCCTCGACGCGGATCCGCTGCGCGGACAGGCCGATATGGCCGCGGGTGACGGGCGGGTGCTGCCCGCTCCCGTCGACTTCCTGCCCCTCCCCGTCCCCGTTCCCGTCGACCGGGAGCCCGACGCCGTCGTCCCGGACGGCGAGGACGGCGACGCCGTCGGCCAGCGACAGCTCCACCTCCACATGCTCGGCGTCGGCGTGCTTGACGACGTTGGTCAGCAGTTCGCGTCCGCAGCGGTAGAGGACCCGGTCGGCGCGGTGGCCCGCCGACACCGCGTCGCTGCGGAAGCTGAGGCTGAAGCCGCCGCGCTGGGCGGCGCGTTCGGCCAGGTCGCGCAGCGCGGGCGAGACGCCGGCCTGCTCCAGCGAGGCGGGGTGCAGCTCGGTGACCGAGGAGCGCAGCTGGCGGGCGGCCTCGCGCAGCGCCTCGTCAGCGCGGTCGAGTGCGCCCTCCGTGGTGGCGGCGGTGGCGTCGGCCTCGACCGGGGATTCGGCGGCAGGGTTGGGGGTGGCTTCGCGGTCCTTGCGGGTGAGGTGGTGGGCCTCGTCGAGGTCAAGCCGGGCCGCGAGCACGTTCTGCAGCGGGCCGTCGTGCAGGGCCTCCGCGAGGTCGCGGCGCTCCTCGTCCACGGCGGCGACCGTGCGGGCCAGCAACTGCCCACGTTGGCGGGCCAGCTCCGCGATCATGCGGACGCGGGACTGCTGGATCCGCGACAGCACCACGCCCGCCACGCTGAGCGTGGCCAGCACCAGGCCGTTGGTCAGCGTGTAGTGCAGGTCGGGGGAGGCGTGCAGGTGGCCGATGCCGGACGCGGCGGTGTAGGTGACCGTCGCGGCGAGGCCCGACACGGCGGTGACGAACGGGCTGAGCTGGAACGAGGCCAGCAGCGGCACGAAGATGAACGCGTCCGGGCTCAGCGGCGTCGACCAGTTCGGGTCGGTGTAGGCACCCGCGATGCCGAGGATCACGGCCAGGAACGGCAGGTCGACCAGGGCCACGGCCCAGACCAGTTGCTGTGGCCCGTGCTCGCGCCGGGAGACCACGATCATCCCCGCGCTCCACACCCCGTAGAGGAGGGTGAGCGCGAGCGTCAGCCCGACCCGTTCGTGCGGGCGGATCAGCAGCAGGTTCGCCAGCACCACGAGGAAGACGCACGCCCGCAACCACGCCTGCACGCGGACCGCGCGGTGCTGGTGGGTCCGCAGGATCTCGCCGATCGCGTACTTGTCGGCTGCGTCGGGGAACCCGGGCCCGGAGAGCCCGACAAGCCCGGGGACGGCGTCGAGTCGGCGCAGCGACGCGAGGAGGCCGCTCGGCTGGAGCGCGCGGGCCGAGCCGTCGGCCGTCCGGGCGCTGCTGGGGTTGGGGCTGGGTGCCATGGTCACTCCCGGAGTCCCGTGGATGTCCGTCGAGCCCTCCGCAGCTCTCAGTCTCCCACCAGCCCACCAGCCCACCAGCCCCGTCCGGGCGGTGCGCGGATCATCCACCTGACCCCCCGATCGGTTGACCCTGCCGCCCCTCCTCCCCGCCGACAGTGGAAAGCGCAGGTCAGCAGACCCGCCGGGCCGGACGATCCACCTGGTCCGTACGAGCGAGACACGCTTAGGGGAACACCATGAAGTCGACGATTCTGGTCACCGGTGCCGCCGTCCTGGCCGCGGGAACTCTGACTCTCGCCGCGCCCGCCGCGTTCGCGGACTCCGCGAGCCCGACGAGCACCGCGAGCTCCACGAGCGCCCCGGCGGACGCGTCGAGCGGCTCCACCACTCCGGCGGACTCGACGGGCGGTTCGACCACCCCGACAGACCCGACCACGCCGACCACGCCGACCACCCCGACGACCCCCGCGGCCTCCACGGGCGGGGCGATCAGCGTCACCTCCGCGACGGACGCGGGGGCGGCGATCCAGGGCGGCAGCAATGTCAACATCAGCGGCACCTGCCCGGACGACGCCACCACGCTAACGTCGATAGCGTCGCCGTTCTTCGCCGGAGGCTCCGCGAGCATCGGCGCGTCCAACCCGCAGGCGTTCACCGCAACGGCGACGGTCCTGCCCGACATCCCGGCCGGGTCTGACCCGGTGACGGTGTCCTGCGTCAACGGCTCGGGCGCGAACGAGACGGTGCAGGGGAGCTTCACCGTCACCGCCCCGGTCACCCCTGTCACGCCGGTGACCCCGGTCAAGCCAGTCACCCCGGTCACTCCGGTCACCCCCGTGAAGCCGGTGACCCCGGTGACCCCGGTGGCCCCGCCGGTGAAGCCGGTCACCCCCGTCACCCCGGTCGCACCGGTGAAGCCCGCGACCCCCGTCGCTCCGGCCAAGCCGGTGGCCCCCGCCCACGCGATCGCCCCGGCGGCACCGGTGAAGCCGGCCGCCCACCCGTCGCTGCTGCCGCTGGCCCCCGTCGCGCAGCCCGTCGCCCCGGTGGCTCCCGCACAGCCGGCAGCTCCGGTCGCTCCGGTCGCACCGGCCGCGCACCAGGCCGCCCCCGTCGCGCACACCTCGACCGCGAAGCACAGCAGCGAGACCGCCGCGCACTCGGGCGGCTCGAATGACAACACCGTGCTGCTGGCCGTCGGAGCGGGCCTGGTCGCCGGTGTCGGTGTGATCGGTGCCGGGATGGCCAAGAAGCGGATGAGCGCCAAGAAGTGACGATCAGTCAGTAGAGAGCGGAGCGGCGGCCCCAGGGCCGCCGCCCCTTCTCGGACGTACCCGACCAACTCCCAGCACCCGCCGCCTGCTTGCCAGCCCTCCTCCCCTCCCTCCCTGCCAATGGAGTGACCTGCCATGCCTGCTTTCCTGCGCCCCGGCGACCGCACCACCGGAAGCTACGCCCCTCGTTCCGCCAGGCCCGTCGCCGCGCCGGCCGCGCACGTCTGCTGCACCCACTTCCTGGTCCGGACCGACGTGCTCGACGACGCCGTCGTGCTGCGCCTCTCCGGCGAGCTGGACCGGGCCGCCGTGCCGTGTCTGCTGCACGCCGTGGAGCGGGCGTTGGTACGCGGACGTCACCGGCTGGTGCTGGACATGGAGGCGCTGCGCTTCTGCGACGCGGGCGGAGTGGGCGGGCTGATCACGGCCCGGCGCGCGGCCGAGGCCGTCGCGGTGCGGATGTTCGTGGCCCGTCCCTCGCGGCTGCTGCGCCGGCTGTTGTCGCTGTGCCGGGTCAGCGCGTGTTTCCCGACTCTTCCCTGACAGTTCGCCGAAGTGCACGTTTGTGCGGGGACTGGACAGTACGCCCGTTGTGCCCCAGGCTACGTGACCATGGCCGGTCAGCTGCTCGACGTGCGCGGACGTCAGGAACTCCATGATGCGGTCCTGGCCGCCGCCGAGGACATCGCCGCTCTGCTCCGCTCGGGCGGCGAGGGAACAGTCCCGATACCCGACGCGGAGTGGACCGTGGCCGAGGCCGCCGCGCACCTGGTGCTCGCCAACGCGCTGATGGCCGAGATCGCGGCCGGAGTGGACCTCCCGCTCTACGGCGACGGGACGCCGGGCGGTATCGCCGCCGCCAACGCCGCGTCCCTGGACGCTTTTCCGGAGCGTGACCTGGCTGTCCTCGCCGACGGCGTGGTCGACCAGGCGCGCGCCTACGTCGAGGCGGCGGGCCAAAGGGCCGGCACGGAGCCCGTGGTGACGCCGATGGGTCCGATGGTCCTGGACATCCTCGGCTCCTACCTGTTGACGCACATGCTCGGCCACGGCTGGGACATGGCCCGCGCCCTGCGCCGCCCGCACATGGTCGACCGTCGCCGGGTCGAGCTGTGCCTGCCGTTCCTCTTCGCCGCGATGCCACGGGTGGTGGTCCCGGACGCGGTGGGCGACCTGAACGCCACGTTCACGCTCGGTCTGCGCGGCTCGCGGGAGCGCTGGTCGGCCCGGTTCACCTCCGGTTCGCTGAAGGTGACGCCCAAGGCCGTCGCGCCGGACGGGCCGAGTGACTGCACGATCATCAGCGAGCCGGTGACGTTCTTCCTGATCGCGCTGGGCCGTTGCTCGCCCTGGGGCGCGATCGCGCGCGGCAGGGTCCTCGCCTGGGGCCGCCGCCCCCGCCTCGCGGCGGCCTTCGCGACGTACTTCCGCGCGCCCTGAGGCCCTCCATCCACGGACATGGCGGAGAAACATGGCGGGGAAAGCAGAACGTCCGGGCCGACCCTTGCGGGCCGACCCGGACGTCAGGTGAGCTGAGCGCTCAGGCGAGCAGAGCGCTCAGACCAGCAGAGCGCTCAGGCTCAGCGCAGGTCGAACCGGTCCAGGTCCATGACCTTGCTCCACGCCGCGACGAAGTCCGTGACGAACTTCTGCTTCGCGTCGTCGCTCGCGTAGACCTCGGCGAGGGCGCGCAGCTCGGAGTTGGAGGCGAAGACCAGGTCGGCACGGGTGCCGGTCCACTTGGCCTTGCCGGTGGCGCGGTCCTGGCCCTCGAAGGCAGACGCGTCGTCGGCCGTGGCCGTCCACGCGGTGCCCATGTCGAGCAGGTTGACGAAGTAGTCGTTCGTCAGCACGCCCGGGGTCTCGGTGAGGACGCCGTGCGTGGACTGGCCCTGGTTGGCGCCCAGCACGCGCAGACCGCCGACCAGGACGGTCATCTCCGGCGCGCTCAGGTTGAGCAGGTCGGCCTTGTCGAGCAGCAGGTACTCGGCCGGGAGGCGGTTGCCCTTGCCGACCCAGTTGCGGAAGCCGTCGGCCTTGGGCTCGAGCGCCGCGAAGGACTCGACGTCCGTCTGCTCCTGCGTGGCGTCGGTGCGGCCCACGGAGAACGGGACGGTGACGTCGACGCCGGCGTCCTTGGCCGCCTTCTCGACGCCCGCCGCACCGGCGATCACGACCAGGTCGGCCAGCGAGACCTTCTTGCCGCCGGACGCGGCGGAGTTGAAGGACTCCTGGATGCCCTCCAGCTTGCGCAGCACGGTGGCCAGGCGGTCGGGGTCGTTGACCTCCCAACCGGCCTGCGGCTGCAGGCGGATGCGACCGCCGTTGGCACCGCCGCGCTTGTCGCTGCCACGGAAGGACGAGGCAGCTGCCCACGCGGTGGAGACCAGCTCGGAGACGCTGAGGCCGGAGGCCAGCACCTTCTCCTTGAGCGCGGCCACGTCGGCGGAGTCGACCAGCGGGTGGTCCAGGGCCGGGACCGGGTCCTGCCAGATCAGCACCTCGGAGGGGACCTCCGGGCCGAGGTAGCGGGCGATCGGGCCCATGTCACGGTGGGTCAGCTTGTACCAGGCGCGGGCGAAGGCGTCCGCGAACTGGTCGGGGTGCTCCATGAAGCGACGCGAGATCTGCTCGTAGGCCGGGTCGAAGCGCAGCGACAGGTCCGTCGTCAGCATCGTCGGCTGGTGCTTCTTGGACGCGTCGTGGGCGTCCGGCACGGTGCCCGCACCGGCGCCGTCCTTCGGCCGGTACTGGTTGGCGCCCGCCGGGCTCTGGAACAGCTCCCACTCGTAGCCGAAGAGGATCTCGAAGAACGAGTTGTCCCAGGTGGTGGGCGTGTTGGTCCAGATGCCCTCCAGGCCGGAGGTGATCGCGTCGCCGGCCTTGCCGGTGCCGTAGGTGGACTTCCAGCCCAGGCCGACCTGCTCCAGGCCGGCGGCCTCCGGGTCCGCGCCGACGTTGTCGGCCGGGCCGGCGCCGTGGGTCTTGCCGAAGGTGTGGCCACCGGCGATCAGCGCGACGGTCTCCTCGTCGTTCATCGCCATCCGGCGGAACGTCTCACGGATGTCGCGGGCCGCGGCGATCGGGTCCGGGTTGCCGTTGGGGCCCTCGGGGTTGACGTAGATGAGGCCCATCTGGACCGCGCCGAGGGGGTTCTCCAGCTCGCGGTCGCCGGTGTAGCGCTTGTCGTCGAGCCACAGGGTCTCGGGACCCCAGTAGGTCTCCTCGTCCGCCTCCCAGACGTCCGCGCGACCGCCGGCGAAGCCGAAGGTCTCAAAGCCCATCTGCTCCAGGGCCACGTTGCCGGCCAGGATCATCAGGTCGGCCCAGGAGATGTTCTTGCCGTACTTCTTCTTGATCGGCCAGAGCAGACGGCGGGCCTTGTCCAGGTTGCCGTTGTCCGGCCAGCTGTTGAGCGGGGCGAAGCGCTGCATGCCGTTGCCGCCACCGCCGCGGCCGTCGCTGATGCGGTAGGTGCCCGCGCTGTGCCAGGCCATGCGGATGAAGAGCGGGCCGTAGTTGCCGAAGTCGGCGGGCCACCAGTCCTGCGAGGTGGTGAGCACCTCGGCGATGTCCTGCTTCACGGCCGGGAGGTCGAGCGACTCGAAGGCCGCCTTGTAGTCGAAGTCCTCGCCGAGGGGGTTGGCCACGGCGGGGTTCTTGGCGAGGATCTTCAGGTTGAGCCGATCCGGCCACCACGTGCGGTTGCCGCCACCCTGGGTCGGGTGCGGGGCGCGCCCGTGCACGACCGGGCAACCACCCGAGCCCTCGGCTCCGACCATTGCGTCAGGGGTCTCAGACATGGGAATCCTTCCGGGCTAGACGAGTAAGTCCGAAGTCTGGCTGAGGGGAAGAAGCGAGGCCGTTCAGGCCGACGCGTGTCGCGCGCAGGAACTCGTGCCGTTCGTCCTGCACGCCAGACAGGCAGGCCCGACCCGCGATCCGCGCGGAGCGCGCACTGCGCGCCGCCCACGCGGCCTGCGCGTGGTGGTCGTCGACGGGAATGGGAGTCCCCGTCGTTGGGTAGGCAGTCACGTGCGGTTACTCCAGGCCGTCCTTGCATCCATCCGGTGCCGCCACGAACCCTATCTTAGACCTTGTCTAAGTCAATGCCGACACCAATCTCGAACAACATCCGAGTGCCTGCTACCCTCGACGCATGAGCGACCTGCTGGAACGGCTCCGTACTCGTGGCTGGCGGCTGACCGCGCAGCGGCGGGTCGTCGCCCAGGTCCTGGACGGCGACCACGTCCATTTCACCGCCGACGAGATCCATGCGCGCGCTGTGGAGCTGCTGCCGGAGATCAGCAGGGCGACGGTCTACAACACGCTCGGCGAGCTGGTCAGCCTCGGCGAAGTCCTCGAAGTCAGCACGGACGGCCGCGCCAAGCGCTACGACCCGAACGCCCACCACGCGCACCAGCACCTGATCTGCGAGTCCTGCGGCACCATCCGCGATGTCCACCCAACGGGTGACCCGCTGACCGCCCTGCCGTCGACGGAGCGCTTCGGCTTCGCCGTCTCCGGCGTCGAGGTCACCTACCGCGGCCTCTGCCCGGACTGCGCGGCCAAGGGCTGACAGCAACAAGCCGACACCGACCAACCGAGCGCTCACGGGGGAGTGCCATGGACGACGACCGGTCCGACGACTGGTACGTGGACGACCGTTGCACCAACTGCGACGTGGCGCGGCAGTTGGCGCCCGGGCTGATCGAGCAGGTCGGCGGACGCTCGCAGGTGGTGCGGCAGCCACGGGACACGGACGAGCTGGCCCGGATGAACGCCGCCGCGTTCGCCTGCCACACGCGCTCGATCCGGCGGCCCGACCGGCCACTCGACACCGCCGCTGACCCCTACCCGCTGGCGCTCGACGAGAACGTCCTGTTCTGCGGCCACAACTCGCGGAACACCGCCGCCGCCAACGCCTACCTGCTGCGCCGTCCCGACGGCACGCAGATGATGGTCGACACCCCGCGCTGGTCCGCCGCGCTCGCCGACCGGTACGAGGCGTCGGGCCGGGTCACCGACGTCCTGCTGACGCACCGGGACCACGCCGCGCACGGACGCCAGTACGCCGACCGGTTCGGCGCGCGGCTGTGGATCCACGAGGGCGACCTCGGCGCCGCGCGCGACGCCGACCAGGTGCTGCGCGGCATCGAGCCCACCGAGATCGCGGAGGGCGTGGTGGCCCACCCGCTCGCGGGGCACACCGAGGGCAGCGTCCTGTTCGTCGCCGACGAGCGGTACTGCTTCAGCGGCGACAGCCTCTACTGGTCGCGCGCCAAGGGATCGCTCGCGGTCGCGGAGCACGTCACCTGGTACTCCATCCGGGAGTTGGCGGCGTCGCTGACCCGCACCGCGCCGTCGCTGCGCTTCTCCTGGGTGCTGCCGGGACACGGCGACCGCAAGCACCTCCCGGCGGAGGAGATGGCCGAGCAACTGCGCGCGCTGACCGCGTACACGCGTCAACTACGGCCGACGCCGGTCGACTTCGCCGCGCATCAGTGGTGAGGGGAGAACCCGCACAACCGGAGTGAACCGTCCCGCCGGGTGACGCTCCGAGCAGGCCCTATGCTCGTCCGCCATGATCCCTTCGCCGACGGACGAGTTGACCGCGGAACGCCCTGCAGGCCTGGGAGACGACTTCCGGCGGCTGTGGAGCGCCTACGCCGTGAGCGCGGCGGGCAGCGCCGTCGGGGCTGGGGCGCTGCCGCTGGTCGCGGTGCTGGCGTTGCACGTGTCGACGTTCCAGGTCTCGCTGCTGGCCGCGCTGTCGGCGCTGGCGGGGGCGGCGATCGCGCTGCCGCTGGGGAGCCGGATCGAGTACCGGACCAAACGGCCCGTCATGATGACGGCGGACCTGGTTCGTTGCGTCGCGCTGGCGAGTGTGCCGGTCGCGGCGGTGTTCGGCACCCTGACGTACGCCCAGCTCTGCGTGGTCGGCGTGGTCCAGATGGCTGCGGCGATCGCGTTCGGCGCGGCGGCGACCGCGAACCTGAAGGGGCTGGTGTCGTCCGCCGGCCGACTCCGGGCCGCCGCGCACTTCGGGACAACCGACTGGATCAGCCAGACCGCCGGCCCGCCGCTGGGCGGCCTGCTGATCGGGGCGTGCGGGGCGACCGTCACCATGGCGGTGGACGCGTTCTCCTTCCTGCTCTCGGCGGTCGGCGTCCGCGCGATCCGACGCCCCGAGCCCGCGCCGCCGATGCGGTCGGCGGGGCAGCGCGGGGAGTTGGCCGCCGGATGGCACGTCATCCTCCGGCATCCGGGCCTGCGTCCGCTGTTCTGGAACTCGCTGCTGTTCAGCGGCGCGGTGATGATGAGCAGCCCGCTGCTGGCGGTGCTGATGCTGCGGAACCTGCACTACGCGCCGTGGCAGTACGGGCTGGCCCTCGGCCTGCCCTGCGTCGGCGGGGTGCTGGGGTCGCGGTGCACGAACCTGATGTCACGCCGCCTCGGTGCGCACCGGACGCTGCTGCTCTTCGGCGTCGTGCGCGCCCCTTGGCTGTTGCTGCTCGCCTGGGTGCCGGCCGGACCCGTCGGGCTGGTGTTCCTGGTCGTGGTGGACACGGCGCTGCTCTTCGCGGCGGGCGTCTTCAACCCGACGTTCGTCGCCTACCGGATGACGGCGACACCGGACGAGGTGCTGGCGCGCGTGGTGACGGCCTGGTCGGTCAGCATCAAGGCCGCCCAGCCCCTCGCGATCGTCCTGGGCGGTGCGGTCGCCGCGTTCGCCGACGTCCGGACGGCGGTCGCCGTCGCGGGCGTGCTGTGCCTGGCCAGTGGTCTGCTGTTGCCTTGGCGTCAGGATTCCGAAGTCGCGCTTGCGGCAGGGGAAGAGGCGGAGGGGACGCCGATCGGAGCTGCTCGAAGTGGAACGAGCGAATGAGGAGGGAGCCTACGCCGACCGGACCGGATCCTCTGCCTCGGCACCGGCTGCGGCGGCCGCAGTGTTCGAGCGGGCGACGACGTGGGTGGGCGCATCCTTCTCCGCGCGCCGCGCCCGGATCCCGACCGCGCTCAGCACCGCGCTGACCGCGAGTGCGACGACGGCGGTGGCGAGCGCGGTCTGCAGCCCGGTGCGGAAGTGGGGTGAGGAGGCCTGGCCGACCAGCAGCCCCATCACCGCGACGCCGACGAGGCCGCCCACCTGCCGCGAGGCGTTGAGCACGCCCGAGGCGATGCCCGCGTGGGCCGGGTCGACCGAGGTCAGCATGGCGTTGGTCATCGCCGGGACCACCAGGCCGGTGCCGAACCCGGCGACGAGGAACTGCACCAGCATCGCGGTGTAGGAGTGTCCGCCGATCGCAGGGAGGGTGAGCAGGTAGCCGAGGGCGGCGAGCACGCTGCCGACGACCAGGACGGTGCGCGTCCCGTAACGCTTCGTCAGCGGGCCGGAGGAGAGGTTGGCCGTCATGATCGCCGCGGTCATGGGCAGGAACGCCAGCCCGGTGCGGATCGGCGAGAACCCCCAGACCTGCTGGAAGAAGAGGCTGAACACGAAGATCAGGCCGTAGAAGGAGAAGTTGATCAGCACCCCGATCAACGACGTGGTCCGGAAGACCCCGTGTCCGAACAGCCGCAGCGGGAGCATCGGGTCCGCGCTGCGCCGCTCGACGCGCAGGAAGCCGACGAGCGCGAGGACGAAGACCGCCAGGCAGGTCAGCACCAGCGGGGAGCCCCAGCCCTGGGCGTTCGCCTCCACGACGGCGCCGGTCAGTGCGCCCAGGCCGACGACGGCGAGGACCTGGCCGGGCAGGTCGAGCCCGCGAGCGGGACGCTTTGACGCGGCGTCACTCGGCGCGGTGTCACGCGGTGCGGCGGAGCGCGCGTACCGGGCGGTGATCACCACGCCGATCGCGGCGACGGGGAGGTTGACGTAGAAGATCGAGCGCCAACCGGCGGTGGCCACCAGCACCCCGCCGACGACGGGACCGAGGGCCAGGGCGAGGCCACCGGCCGCCGCCCACAGGCTGACGGCGCGGGTGCGCCGGGCCGGGTCGGGGAAGTTGGTGGTCACGATCGAGAGCGACGAGGGCACAATCATCGCCGCGCCGACACCCTGGACGATGCGCGCGGTGATCAGCGCGACCAGGTCGGGAGCCGCGCCGCAGGCCAGCGAGGCGAGCGCGAAGAGGACGAACCCCCACAGGAAGATCCGCTTGGGGTCGAACCGGTCGCCCATGGCGCCCGCCGTGAGCAGGAAGCCCGCGAAGGTCAGGGTGTATCCGTTGACCACCCATTCGAGGCCGGACAGGCTGCCACCGAAGTCGGCGGAGAGCGCCTTGATGGCGACGTTGACGACGCTGACGTCGAGGATGATCACGACGATGCCCAGGCAGGCGGCGAAGAGTGTCAGGCCCGGACGAGTGTGGGCGGCGGGGTGTGGGCCGGCGGCGGGGTCGTGCGGCATTGCTCTTCCTTCCGTGCCGCACGCGGCGGCGTGAGGAGGCAAGGGACAGGGACAGCAAGGGATGGAGGCGGCGAGGGACAGGGAACGTCCGGCCGAGGTAGAGTGTTCGTCGAAACACGAACACCCATAGTGTTAGCAGAGCGTCGAACACTTTTCAATCCGCTGCTGCTGCGTCAGGAAGGGGCAACTGCCATGGCACAGACGGAGGAGCGCGTCGCCGGTGCGAGTCACCGGGCCGCGCCCGTTCACGCCGCCCTGGCCGAGGTGAGCCTGGAGACCGCGCTCCTCGCGCTGGCCGATCCGGTCCGGCGCACGCTCGTGCGCACGCTGGCCGGCGTGCCCGACTGGGAGCGTGCCTGCGGCAGCTTCGAGGTGCCGGTCACCAAGGCCACGCTGAGCCGGCACTTCCAGGTGCTGCGCGACTCGGGCCTGCTGGAGCAGCGTGACGCGGGTGCGAAGCGACTCAACCGGCTGCGCCGCGAGGAGTTCGAGGGGCGGTTCCCCGGGCTGCTGGCGCTGGTCCTGGCCGAGTCGGGCCAGGCTCCTGCTGTGTCCGGGGCGGGTGCTTGACGGGGTCGTCGGTCGCATTGTTGGATGAGTGACCAATAGCGCCGTCTTGAGGTCCGCCTCGCCGAGGAGCATCGCGATCATGACCGCCCCCACGGTTTTCCGTTCCCCCGCCACCGCCCCCGGCGAGCGCGGCCTGCTCCTCGGTCGCGCCTTCCCGGACCGGATCCGGCGCACCGCCGACTTCTACGACGAGCTGTTCCGGGCCACCGGCGCCGGCACGCAGGACGTCGCCGACGCGGCCACGACCGCCTTCGAGCACATCGCCGCGCTCGCGCCGGAGCTGGCCGAGGAGATCGACGGCATCGCCCGGGGCGCGGAACTGCAGCTGCACCGCGTCGCCGCGCTCAACGCCCGCACCGAGATCCTCGGCCGCTTCGGGCGGCAGCACGCCGAGTGCTCGACCGTCGTCCACGTCCCCGCCGACGGGCGTCCGCCGGTCACCCTGCAGACCTGGGACTGGCACGACGGCATGCGCGACGGCTGGTTCGTCTGGCACATCGAGCACCCGGACGGGCGGGTCGTGAAGACCGTCACCGAGTACGGCATCGTCGGCAAGATCGGCGTCAACGCGGCGGGACCGGCTCCGAAGCGGGCTTTGGGCCTGCACTTCAACATCCTCGGCCACGCCTCGGACGCCGCCGCGACCCTTTCGGACCGCGCCTGGCTGCCGGTCCACGTCCTGGCCCGGTACGTGCTCGACCGCTGTACGGACCTCGACGCCGCCGTCGAACTGGCCACGACGACACCCGTCGCCGCGTCGAGTTCGCTGACGTTGGCCGGCTTCGCCGACGGCCACGCAGCGGCGACCACCGTCGAACTCAGCCCGGCCGGACCGGCGTTGCTGCGGCCCGAGGCGGACGGCTACCTGCTGCGCACCAACCACTTCGTCGACGCCCGGCTCGCGCCCGGCGAGGCCATGGCCACCGAGGACCCCGACACCCTCAACCGCCTGGCGGCCCTCCGCGCCCGCACGGCGGGCCGCCCGCACCCCGCCCGGTCCGAGCTGCTGGACGCCCTGACCTTCCACCTGGACGAGGGCGCGGCCCTGTGCTGCCACGCCGCGCCGGACGCGCCGCTCGGCCAGCGGTGGGAGTCGCTGGCGACGGTCTCCCTCGACCTCGCGGACGGCCGACTCGCCGTCCACGCGGGCGGCCCGTGCACGGCACGCGAGAGCGTGTGGGCGGTGGTCTGACCTCGGTGGTCTGACCTCGGCTGACGTCAGGTCAGGACGGTCCGTCGCGGTAGATGTTGACCTGGTTGTTGATGTCGCCGACATTGAAGTTGATCAGGCCGCTGCAGGCGAGGAGGCAGAGCCCGCTCGGAGGCGTCGGGGTCGGTGCCGCGGACACCACTACCGTCGTCGTGGCGTTCGAGGCGTCGCAGTTGCCGTTGCCGTTGTAGGCGGCGGTGATCGTGTGCGAGCCGACGGAGGACAGGGTGGTCGTGTAGGTGGCCACCCCGGCGGCGCTGACGGGCACGGTGGTGAGGAGGTTGCTGCCGTCGAAGAACGTCATGCCGAGTCCACCGCTGGGATCGCCGGTACAGGTCACCATCGCGGACAGGTTCACCGACTGGCCGACGGTCGCAGCCGAAGGTGAGGCTTGGACCGTGGTCGTCGACGGCGCTTGGGCGGCCGCCGGTGTGGCAAGGACCACGACGGCGGCCATGGCGGCGGCAGTGACCGAGTTCCAGGCCAGCATGTCTTTCCAACGCGTCACCGCGTCGCCTCCTTGAGAGAGCGAGTGTGCGAACAGAGGGAGACACTAGGGCGGGAATCTCGATCTGCCCGGGCATGGTGGCGCCGGTGAGGCTGTTTGGCCGACCTGGTTCCTTCGGACGGAGGCCTCCTGACGGAGGGTCGGGCTACGACTGGCCCACAGCTTCACGGTCGCGTCGTGCGGCCTCCGGCTGTAGCGGAGTCGCGGCCGGCTCCTGGGCCGGGGCGCGGCGGATCACCAGCGCGGCGACCACGACGGCGCCGACCACGAGACTCGCGCCGACCCGGAAGGCGAGCTGGTAGCCGTCGGTGAGGGCGGAGTCCGGCGAGGTGCCGTGGCCGAGCAGCGCCGCGGTGCGCGAGGCGGCCAGGGTGCTGAGGACCGCGAGGCCGAGTGAACTGCCGACCTGCTGCATGGTGTTGAACATGCCCGAGGCCAGACCCGAGTCCCCGGCCTTAGCCCCCGACATGGCGAGTCCGGCGAGCGCGGGCATGGCCAGGCCGAAGCCGATGCCGAGCGGTACCGTCGCCGGGAAGACGTCGGTGAGGTAGGCGCCGTGGACCGAGACCTGCCCGAGGATCGCGAGTCCGGCCGCGATCAGCGCCAGGGCGACGAGCAGCACCGGGCGCGCGCCCCAGCGGCCGATCACACGTGGTGCGACCAGCAGCGACATCGCGCCGATCAGCAGCGACACGGGAACCACGCCGAGGCCGGTCTGCACCTCGTCGAAGCCGAGCACCTTCTGCATGTAGAGCACGGACAGGAACGAGAAGCTGAACATGCCCGCCACCATCAGGGTGTGCGCGCCGAGCGCACCCATGACGTTGCGGTACCGGAACATGCGCGGCGGCAGCAGCGGATCGGCGGCCTTCGCCTGCCGGACGGCGAACACCGCCAGCAGGACGGCGGTCAGCAGGCCGAGGACGCCGGTGCGGAGCGAGACGAAGCCGTGGTCGGCCGTCCCGACGATGGTGTACACGGCGAGCATCAGCGCGGCGGTGATCAGCACCGCGCCGACGGCGTCCGTGCTCCTGCCCCGGTCCCGGAGCGCACCGCCGTCGGCATGCAGCCGGCGGGCGGCGAGGACCGCGGCGACCGCGCCGATCGGCACGTTGACGAAGAAGATCCAGTGCCAGCTGACCGCCTGCGTCAGCACACCGCCCAGCAGCAGGCCCAGCGTGCCCCCGGCGGACTGCACGAAGCTGTAGACGCCGATCGCCTTCGCCTGCTCCTTCGGCTCGGGGTAGAGCGTCACCACCATCGCGAGCGTGACGGACGACGTCACCGCGCCGCCCGCGCCCTGGAGGAAGCGTGCCGCCAGCAGTACGGCCTGGTCTTGCGCGACCCCGCACAGCAGAGACGCGATGGTGAACACGACCAGGCCGACGACGAAGACCCGCTTGCGCCCGAGCAGGTCACCCAGCCGTCCGGCGAGGAGGAGCAGACCGCCGAACGGGATCAGGTACGCGTTGACCACCCACGCGAGGCTGGACGGCGAGAAGCCGAGGCTCTGCTGGATGGTCGGCAGAGCGACGTTGACGATGGTGCCGTCGAGGATCACCATCAGCTGGCCGACGCAGAGGATCGCCAGGGCGAGCGAGCGCGACGCACTGCGCGTGGGTGGGGGTGAGGAGTGCGACGAGAGCGGTGACGAGGGCGACTGGGCGGGCATGGGCGGGCCTCTCATGGGTAACCTTTTGTTACTGAGACCATCGTGAGTAACCATCGCCGAAGGCGGAAGGAGGCACTTTTATGTCACGCAGTCACATTTCTGTGACCGACCTGGTCACGGAGGAGAACCCGGCCTGCCCGGTGGCGGAGGTGCTGGACCGGGTCGCGGGCAAGTGGGCCATCGGGATCCTGGTCGCCGCGGCGAAGGGGCCGGTGCGCTTCACCGAGCTGGAGCGCCGTGTCGAGGGCATCAGCCGCCGGATGCTCACCCTCAACCTGCGCAAGCTCGAACGCGAGGGCCTGCTGGAGCGGACGGTCTATCCGACGGTCCCGCCCAAGGTCGAGTACACCTGTACGCCGATGGCGATGGAACTGCACGAGACGCTGATGACGCTGGTCGACTGGGCCAAGCGCCACAGCGCCGACA
The DNA here is from genome assembly GCF_015690355.1 of Streptacidiphilus fuscans. Classification (GTDB taxonomy): domain Bacteria; phylum Actinomycetota; class Actinomycetes; order Streptomycetales; family Streptomycetaceae; genus Streptacidiphilus; species Streptacidiphilus fuscans. Next base: position 491,435 of record NZ_JADPRT010000001.1, read on the forward strand.
TCGCCCGCGCCCAAGAGGCGTACGACGCCGCGCAGGCAGCCGACGTGGCCTGACGGCGCGGGCTCCGTCCTCAGTCCTCTGCGCTCGGCGCGAGCAGTGCGCCGAGCGCTGCGCTGCCGTCGAGCAGGGCCCTGGAACGGGCGTTGACGGTCGCGGCCCTGGCGGCGAGGGCGGCGGCGAGGTCCGCCGTCCGGCGGCCGCGCCGGAGTTCCGGCATCAGCGCCCGCAGCGGCTCGATCCGGTAGCCGGCCAGGCGGAGTTGGTGGACGATACGCGCGTCCCTGACCTGGGCTGGGGTGTAGCGGCGGGTGGCGCGCGCCGGATCGCGGTGGGGTTCGCGGTCGGGGACGACGAGGCCCTCCGCGTCCCAGTGGCGCAGGGTCGACGGGCGCACGCCCAGCGCCGCCGCGAGTTCGGAGACGCTCATCGCGTCGGACGCGCGGACGTCGGCGATCGGTTCGTCGGAGATCGACTCCACGGCCTGCTGCGCCTGGCGCAGGTCGCGGCGTTCCGCGTCCAGCCGGGCGTGGGCGGCGTCGAGCAGGACCAGTACCTCCGGCGAGGCGGGGTAGGCGTGGGCGGCCCGGACGATGCGCCGGGCCTCGGTCGGGCCCGTGCCTGCGGCCAGGGCGCGGTAGGCCAGCGCGGACAGGACATGGACCTCCGCGTAGACGCGGTACCCCGTATCGGTGCGGGTCGTGGGCGGGAGCACGCCGTCGCGTTCGAGGTTGCGGATCTGCTGGACCGAGCACCCGGCGCGGCGTGCGACATCGACAGTGCGCATCGCGGTCGATTGTAGACCTGTCGCCTGAAGTGCCTTGATCTATGCTCCTCGGGCGGCAGAAGTCTCCACATGGACGTGAATGCCACGCTGGAGTGCATGACCATGGAAGAGATCCTGAGTTATGTCGATGGCCTCGGCGATGTCCTCACCGTCAGGCCCGCTCCCGGCGACGGTTCGCCTGAGATCAGCTGGGGCGACGCGTTCTTTTACCTGGCCCCCGACGGAGTCAACCCGACGGAGCCGCAGCCCTTCGCGACGATCGTGACGAAGGACTACCCGGGCGACGAGTCCTCCCGGCTGGACCGGCCGGACACGTTCCGCGTCAACGTCGCCGCCGGGCGCGACGCGTTCGCCCGCTGGACCGGGCACGAGCCGCGCGAAGCGGGCGCGCCAGGTCGCCCCACGGATGCGGTCGCCGCAGACGCCGAGGACACCGTGTTCGCCCACCCCGTCTACGGCGCGCTCGGTTGGCTGGCCGTGGTGAACCCGGGACCGCCCACAGACGGCGCCACCCGTGAGCTGCTGCGCGAGGCCCACCGCCTGGCCCGCGCACGGTACGAGCGGCGCGCCGAGACCGGCTGACGCGACGGTTGAGTGGCCGAGCGGAGGTTCAGCCGCCGAGGTCCTCGGCGTCCGTGGTGTACGGATGGACCGGGCGGTCGGAGTCGAACGGGGTGAACCAGGCGTCGATGGAGGACGGCGCGAACTCCGGCGAGCCTGCGGCCGAGCCGTCACCCAGCGGGTCCGCCTCGGGCTGCGCGTAGAGCCACTCGTGGTCGAGGGTCTCGTACACGCTCGCCTGGAACGCGAGCAGCGCCTTGCGGACGCCCGGGTCCAGCAGACCGTGCAGGTCGAGGGTGGCCTCGGTGGCCTCCAACAGCAGGCGCAGCAGCAACTCCTCGGCGACGCAGTTCGGTCGGACGAAGCCGGGACGGCAGATCCGGTCGGTCAGGTTCACGGCGGTGACCAGCAGTTTTCGGGCGAAGCGCGGCGTGTAGAGGTGGGCGAACTGCGGTGGCAGTCCTTCGAGTTGCAGCAGGCCGTTCTCGCACTCGGCCGCGTTGGGACCGTCGCCGAGGGCCTCGATGTCGGCGAAGAGCTCGTCGATGAGGATGTCGATGCTGTAGACGAGCGCCCCTGCGGCCAGCGCGGCATCCTCGGCCGCGGCGCGGTCGCGCTCGTGTGCCGCGTCGGTTGTGTCGCCCGCGTCGGGCACGTCCTCCGCGTCCGGCGCGTCGGCGCCGGGGTGGGGGAGCCCGAAGGACTCCGGGCCCACGCCCGCGAGTCTCGGCGCGAGGGCGCGGAAGGCGCTTTGGAGTCTCCGGCGGTCCTCGCCGACCGGCGGTTCCGAGCCGGGCGCGAGGCCCGGTGCGGCTTCGAGGGTCGGGCGGGCGGCGAGCGAGCGCGAGGACGCGGGCCCGTCCACCGGCGTGTCCGGGGTGTCGGCGGCCTGGAGGCTCTCCTCGGCGGAATCGAGGTGCAGCTCGACCTCGCACCGGTCGACGGTCCACTCCGACAGCAGCTCGCTGTGCTGCAGAATCTCGCCGATGACCGCCTCCACCGCCGCCTCGGCGTCCTCCAGCGTCGGCGCGTCGACGAAGACCTTCAGCAGCGCGCCGTCGGGGTGGACGCCGATGAAGTGGTCGGTGATCTCGACGACCTGCCCGTCCTCGTCCTCGATGCTCTCGATGGCGTCCAGGCCCTCGCGCAGCAGGTGGACGACGCCGGCCCGCTGCAGCGGGTCGAGCCCCGGGGACTCCTCGGGGCGGCGGGTGTCGACAGTGACCGCGTAGCTCATGCCTCCAGCCTGCCCCACGCCACCGACACCGCACACACGACAACGCCGGGCAGGATATTTACGCCTGCCGCGAGGACTGCCGTAAGGGGTCGCGGCAGGTCAGGCGGTGGAACGGGAGCCTGTCCGTCCGCCCACAGACGAATCCGTCGCGGGCCGGGCCGGGCGACGCTAGCGTGCGCGCATGGCGGAGATCGAGATCGACGGCGCCCGACTTGCCTACGACGACACCGGCGTGCCCACGGGCTCGCACCCGGACACGCCATCGGTGGTGCTCGTGCACGGCGGGACCTCGGACCGGCGCATGTGGGACCGCCAAGTGCCGGTGCTGGCTGGACGGTTCCGCGTCGTCCGCTACGACTGGCTCGGCTACGGCACGTCCGGCGACGTCCTCGGCGACCACGCGCGGCACGAGCAACTGCTGGCGCTGCTGGACGCGCTCGGTGTCGGTCGAGCAGTGCTGGTCGGCAACTCCGACGGCGGCAAGCTGTCGCTGGACGCGGCGCTGTGCGCGCCGGAGCAGGTGGCGGGTCTGGTGCTGGTGGGGTCCGGGCTTTCGGGGCATGTGTGGCCGCCGGAGTTCCTGCGCCTGTACCAGGAGCGCATCCATGATCTCGTCGGCGCCGAGCGGCTCCAGGCGTACGCCTCCGGCACGGCCGGGGCGGTCGACCCGGACGACCTCGTCCGCTACGTCGAGGCCACCGTCGAGCTGCTGGTCGCGGGGCCTGCGCGGACCAGGAAGGACCTCGCCCCCGAGGTGTGGTCGCTCGCCGTCGAGATGTTCCGCAACGTGATCGAACGCGAGTGGGCCCAAGCATCAGCCTTGGCGTCGGCCACAGCCTCGTCCTCGGCCCCGGCGTCCTCGGCCGCGGGCACGGCCCGCGATCTCGACCCGGGCGCGGAGACGCGGTTGGCGGAGGTGTCCGCGCCGACCCTCGTCGTCCACGGGACCGAGGACGTGCCCGCCATCATCGCCGTCTCCGAGCTGCTCGCCCGCGCGATCCCCGGCGCGCGTCATGCCGTCCTGCCCGCGACCGGTCATGTGCCGCCGCTGGAGTGCCCGGACGAGTTCACCCGCCTGCTGGTCGAGTTCCTCGACGGCGTGGCCCCGGCCCCGACGCAGAGCCGATCCTGAGGTTTCGCCGACTCCGTCCACGGGAAGGGAATTCGACCGAATTGCACGGAATAGCTGCCCTGGACGGCGTGAGTTGACGCGCGTCAACGGGAGCATTTCCGGGCGGGAAAGCATTGCGGGCGAAGTCCCCACAGAATTCCCGTGTCTGATGGGCACTCAACTGCCGCAATTCGGACCATTCATGATCCATCCTCCCACTACCTGCACTTCTCCGGCGGAGTCCAACCCACCGTTTGTGTAGAGCCGGTGGGTTTCGCACGCCTGAAAGATTTCCTTGGTGTGGCTGAAACAAAAGTGGTGAAGACTCACTCCGGTCACGCGGGTACCCGACCGGGCATCCAGCGTGTAATGATCCTGCCAATGTGAACGGCAAGGGGTGAGGCGCGTCGAACCGTAGACCGACCGAGCCCGGGTGCCACAAAGGGGAAGGTTGGGCCGCGCATGCGCAAGATACGTCAGTTGACGCTCACCGCAGCGATGGTGACGCTGACGATGGCAGTCGCGGCGGGCTGCTCGGGAGGCGGCGGAGGATCCGGCGCCATCGGCAACGGCGGGGCAGGGGGCAAGAAGCCGGTCAAGGCAGGCGGGACGGTGACCATCGCCGAGACGGGCGCCACCCCGAACTTCGTCTTCCCGTACGCCCCCGCGACCAACACCGACGGCTGGAACGTCAACCTCACCCAGCCGATGTGGCCCGCCCTTGTCTACGCCGGTGATGGCGGACAGTCCGTGGTCAACCCGGACGAGAGCCTGTTCTCCAACATGACCTGGGCCAACGGCGACAAACAGGTCACGATCGATCTCAAGCACTGGAACTGGTCCGACGGGCAGCCGATCACCAGTCGTGACTTCAGCTTCGTCTACAACCTGTTGAAGGCGAACACTGACAACTGGAACGGCTATGTCCAGGGGCTCTTCCCCGACAACGTGTCGAGCGTGTCGACCCCCGACGCCAACACCGTCGTGATCAACCTGGCCCGCTCGTACAACCCCTCGTTCTACGAGGAGGACGTGCTCAGCCTGATTCCGCTGCTTCCGCAGCACGCCTGGGACAAGTCGTCGGACGCGGGCCCGGTCGGCAACCTGGACCAGACCACCGCCGGTGCCAAGGCCGTCTACGCCTACCTCCAGAAGGAGGGCGGTGACATGGCCTCCTTCGCCACCAACCCGCTGTGGAAGGTGGTCGACGGTCCGTGGAAGCTGTCGGAGTTCCGGACGGACGGCTACTACAGCTACGTCCCCAACAAGCAGTACTCGGGGGCGGACAAACCGATCCTGGACAAGGTCGTGAACACGCCGTTCACCACCGACACCGCCGAGCTCAACGCCCTGCGCGCCGGTGACACGCTGGACGTCGGCACCCTGCCGCTCAACGACGTCAAGCAGGCCTCGGCGCTGGAGCAGAACGGCTACTCGGTGGCCAGCGTGCCGATCCCCGGCGTCGCGATGATCCAGCCGAACTTCTACAACGCCCAGGTGGGGCCGGAGATCCAGCAACTCTACGTCCGCCAGGCGCTGGAGTACCTGATCAACCGGCCGCAGATCGTCTCCAAGGTCTACTCCGGCTACGCCGACCCCGGAAACGGCCCGGTCCCGCTGACCGCGACCGGCCCGTGGGCCTCGCCGCTGGAGAAGTCCGGCGGACCGTACCCGTACTCGCCGTCCAAGGCCACCGCGCTGCTCCAGGCGCACGGTTGGAAGGTCGTGCCCAACGGCGCCACCACCTGCCAGAACCCCGGCACCGGCGCGAACCAGTGCGGCGCGGGCATCACGGCGGGGGAGGGGCTGACCTTCCAACTCGCCTACACCTCCGGTGAGACGTCCCTGGACGAGCAGAGCGCCGCGATCAAGTCCTCCGAGGCGCAGGCCGGCATCACCATCAACCTGCACTCCGAGCCGTTCAACACGCTGATCGCCAACGTGGGCACGTGCACCGCCCAGTCCCACCCGGCCGCCACCTGCGGCTGGCAGCTGGCGGACTTCGGATACGACCCGTACTCGCTCTACCCGGCCGGTGAAGGACTCTTCAACAGCGGCGGCACCAGCAACCAGGGCGGCTACTCCGACCCGAAGATGGACCAGCTGATCAACGCGACCGAGTACGGCTCGGACACGGCCTCCTTCTACGCCTACGAGGACTACGCGGCCCAGCAGCTGCCGTGGCTGTGGCTGCCGAACCACAACAGCCTGCTGGTCTACCGCAACAACCTCCAGGGCATCACGCCGCTGAACCCGTTCTCCGGCGGCCTGAACCCGGAGATGTGGGGCTACACCAAGTGAGTGCGTCATGACCGCCTATCTCGTCCGCCGGATCGGCCAAGCGATCACCGTGGTGATCGGGGTCATGGTGCTCACCTTCATCATGGTCCACCTGGAGCCCGGGAGCGCGGCCCGCGCGACGCTCGGAGTGAAGGCCACGGCCGGTCGGATCGCCATCTTCGACAAGGTCAACGGCCTCAACCAACCGTTGTGGGAACAGTTCTGGACGTACGTCAAGCAGGTGTGCCAGGGCGACTTCGGCACGTCCTACTCCCTGCAGCAGCCGGTGTCGACGCTGATCGCGCAACGGCTGCCCAAGGACGCGGTCCTGCTGGGCATCTCCACGGCGCTGGCGCTGGCCATCGCCATTCCGCTCGGGATCTACCAGGCGGTGCGGCGTAACGGCGTCGGCGACAACGTCGCCACGGTGGTGGCCTTCGTCCTCTACTCGATGCCCGACTTCTTTTTCGCGCTGCTGCTGATCGCGGTGTTCTCGGTGCAGTTCCACCTGCTGCCGCCGCTGGCCCCCCGGGCCACCACGGTGCTCGGGATCCTGTCCGACCCACGGGCGCTGATCCTGCCCGTGGCGACGCTGACGCTGGTCAGCGTCTCCGGCTACAGCCGCTACATGCGGTCCTCGGCGATCGACGCCCTGGCCCAGGAGTACCTGCGGGTGGTCCGGGCCAAGGGCTTGCCGGAGCGGCTGGTGCTGATGCGGCACGTGCTGCGCAACTCGATCCTGCCGATCGTCACCATCGTCGGGCTTTCCGCGCCCAGCATCGTCGCGGGCGCGGTCATTGCCGAGGAGGTCTTCAACTACCCGGGTATGGGGCTGCTCTTCTTCCAGGCGGCCACCAGCCACGACTACCCGATCCTGCTCGGCTCGACGCTGATCGTCGGCGTCGCCACCGTCATCGGCAACCTGGCCGCCGACACCGCCTACAGCCTCCTCGACCCCCGGATTCGCTATGTCAGTACATGAGCCGGTGCACGAACCCGCACTCGATGCGGAGCCGGACCGCGAGGCGGCGACCGGTGCCGCCGCCGGGCCCGGAGCGGTGCCGGAGGCAGGCGAGCTCACCGCGCGGCGCGGGTCCGGACGGCTGATCGTCTCGACCCTCGCGCACAACAAGATGGCGATCGCCGGGGCCTGCCTGGTGGTGGTGATGGTGCTGTTCTGCTTCGTGGGCCCACTGCTCTACCCCACCAACCAGGTCACCGTCCGGCTGGACCTGGCCGAACTCCCGCCCAGCGGTGCGCATCCGCTCGGCACCGACGCCTCCGGCTACGACGTGCTGGGCCGGTTGATGCAGGGCGGCAGGTCCTCGCTGGAGCTGGGGTTCGCGGTCGCCGTCGCCACGAGCGTCATCGGCACGCTCTACGGCGCGTTCGCGGGCTTCATCGGCGGGGTGGTGGACGCGCTGATGATGCGTGTCATCGACACCTTCCTGGCCATCCCGGGTCTGGTGCTGCTGCTGATCCTGGTCAGCATGTTCACCCCGAACCTGCTGATGATCATCGTGCTGCTGTCGCTGCTCTCCTGGCTGGGCGTGGCGCGACTGGTCCGAGGCGAGGTACTGAGCTTGCGGACCAGGGAGTTCGTCCAGGCGGCCCGGATGATGGGCGGGAGCCGACGCCGCATCATCCTGCGCCACCTGGTGCCGAACGCGATCGGCGTGGTGCTCGTCAGCGCCACCTTCACGATCGCGGACGCCATCCTGGCCATGTCCACACTGAGCTTCCTCGGGCTCGGCATCCCGCCACCCCACGCGGACTGGGGCACGATGCTCTCGGACGGGCTCAACTACCTGTTCGACGGCTACTGGTGGCTGGTCTACCCGCCGGCGGTGATCCTGATCGTCACGGTCGTGGCGTTCAACCTGATCGGCGACGCCCTCCACGACTCACTGGACGCGCGACTCCAGCGGCAGTAGGGCGGTAGGACGCGCGGGCCCGTGCGTCCTCGTCCGTTCTGTCAGTCCCTTCGTGTTGAGTGGGTCGGAGACGAAGGGAACAGAACTGTGGACATCCTGCTGATCGCCGGTCTGTGGCTCGGCGGAACCGCCTGGAAGGACGTGACGCCCGAACTCGAACGCCTCGGTCACCGGCCGGTCCCGCTCACCCTGCCGGGCCAGGGCGACGGCAACGCGTCCGCCACACTGGCCGACCAGCTCGCGGCCGTCCTCGCCGCCGTGGACGCCGCGCCGGGCCCGGTGACGGTGGTCGGCCACTCCGCCGCGAGCACGCTGGCGTGGCTGGCGGCCGACGCCCGCCCCGACCGGGTGGCCAGGGCCGTCCTGATCGGCGGCTTCCCGGGCAACGACGGCGCCGCGTACGCCGACTTCTTCCCGATAGCGGACGACGCGATGCCGTTCCCCGGCTGGGAGCCCTTCGCAGGCCCCGACAGCGCCGACCTGGACGAGCAGGCGCGCACGCGGCTCGCAGCCGCGGCGATCCCCGTCCCGGCGGGCGTCGCCCAAGGCGTGGTCCGGCTGACTGACGAGCGCCGCTTCGACGTACCGGTGACGGTGGTCTGCCCGGAGTTCTCGCCCGAGGAGGCCAAGGGCTGGATCAGCGCCGGACAGATCCCCGAACTCGCCCGCGCCAAGCACGTCGAGTTCGTCGACATCGCCTCCGGCCACTGGCCCATGGTCACCCGACCGAACGAGCTCGCAAATCTCCTGGGTGCCATGTCCTAGGGTCTCGCCGGGCGGAGCGGCGAGCCCTGTCGTGCGTGCCCGCGTTGGACGTGACGTGGTGGGTGGTCATCCCGTCCATCCGGTGTGGCGCAGCCAGTCCTCAAAGGTCATCACGTCGGGGTGCAGGCGGCGCAGGAGGTTGATGTCCCGGTCCTGGGCGTAGAGATCACGCTCGGCGAAGAACCGGAACATTGCCGCGTAGTCGTGGCTGAAGTCGGGGACGGCGGCGCGCAGTTCGTCGTGCGGCATCGGGATGTAGGCGCTGGGGGTGCCCGTGACCTGAGCGAAGGTGGCGGCGATCTTGTCGCCGGTGAGGCTGTCACCGATCACCGCGAGGTCGCGGGCGCCCCAGGACTGCCAGTTGTCGAACATGTGGCAGGCGAACCAGGCGATGTCGTCGAGGGCGACGAGCGGGTAGCGGGCGGCGCCGAGGGGGAGCCTGAAGGTCAGGCCACCCCGGACGTCCGGTCGCGGGTGAGCCGGTCCCGCAGGTTCTCGAAGTACGGCGCCGTGGTCAGCACCGAGACGTGGTCCGTGTACCAGCCGTCGGTCTCCTTGCGGAGCATTTCCTCCGACCGCATCAGGTTGATGTGGGCGGCGACGGCGGCTTTGCTGTCGAAGTGCGGGACGGGGTGGCCGGTCAGGGACACCGCGCTGTCCAACGAGGACCAGATGAAACGCTCCACGCCGGCCCGCTCCGCGGCGGCCAGCAAGCGCAGGCCTTGCCGATACTCACCCACCGCGCTGCCCGTCGCGAAGAAGTCGGTGTTGGCGAACACGCGGTCGGCCTGCCCGATCAGGGCCTCGAGGGCCGCCGAGTCGGAGTGGACCAGTCGCACGCGCTCGGGCGCGGTGGCGCTGAGTTCGGTGGCGCGGGCGGACTCCGGGTGGCGGGTGGGGACGGTGACGGTGGCGTCGGTGGTGGCCAGCAGGTGGCGGACCACGTGGCGGCCCATGGCTCCGGTGCCGCCGACGACGAGGACGTGGGTCATGACGTTCTTCTCCGGTGTGTCAGGACGTGATCGGCCACCTGGGCGTGGGTGGCGACCCAGACGTCGCCGGACTCACGGATGTGGTCGAGGATCTGGCCGACCATCCCCGCGAGGGGCGGACGTCCACGGACTGAGCGCACCACACGTGCGATGTCCCAATGCTCCTATCTGCAAAGGATGGTGATCGAGCGTCAGAACCCTGCCGAGAGTGAACTCTCTCGTCCCACCGTCCCGAGCCGCCGTCATGTCCGTGTACGTCCCAGCAGGTCAGGCATGGCGATGTCCCGTCATCACGTCATCTTGTCTCCGCCCCTCGTCGGACGGGAGTTGGTCGAGCACGCTCTGTGCCGAGCAGTTCCCAGGGGCCCATAGGAACTGCGTCCGAGTTGTTCGACCAGGAGGGGAAAGATCGTGATGAGGTCACGCAGCTTGAAGGCGCTCGCCGTCATGGCGACGGTCGCGGCCATCGGCACGGCGGGGGTGGGCACGGCGAACGCCGCGTCCCAGGCCGCGCCGCACACCGCGACGCAGGCCGCCCCGTTCGCGACGCAGGTTCGCGAGGCGGGGTTGAACACCACGCAGGCCGCCGCCCTGCAGAGCAAGGTCGACCAGATCCTGCACCAGTACACCGGCGCCAAGCAGGTCGCCGCGAACGAGATCGCCCTGCCGCACGGCAGCTCGGTCCTGCTGCCGCTGCCGGGCCAGAAGTACGCGCGGGTCCTGCCCGGCGCGGTCAACCTCGGCTTCGCGCCGGCGAACGCCACCCGCGTGACGCCGAACAGCAGCGGAACGGGCAACCCCGACTCCGGCACCTACTTCTGGCCCAACGGCTCGGGCTGTACGTACGAGTACTTCTGCATGTGGCAGGGGCAGGAGGGTGCCGGTGAGCAGTTCAACGTGAGCACCTGCAACGAGGACCAGGAGCTTCCGGGGTCCGGCTGGAACACCGACGGGTCCTGGATCAACAACCAGACCCCGGGCACGGACGCCTACCTCCTCAACAGCGGCCACGGTGTCATCTACACGACGCCTCCGCCCATGTCGTGGAACAACGACTACAACTGGCAGCCCGTCTGGTACGCGGACGCCTGCAACCACTGATCCGCTCCATCGCTGAGCACCGCTGAGCACCGCTGAGACCGCAGGGCCGAGCAGCTCCACCCGCTCGGCCCTGCGCCGCGAGGACGTGCGTCGGCTACCGGCAATCGGGTAGCGGCGCGCGTAGGTGAACCCACAGGATGCCTCGCATGATCACCACACGTACCGCCACCGCAGCCGACGTGACCACCCTTGCCGCGCTCAACGCCGTCGTTCACGACCTGCATGCCCGCACACGTCCTGACATCTTCGTCACCGCTCCGGCCGTTGACGCGCTCGAAGCCCTGCTGACTGAGCAGTTGGCCGAACCGGGCGTGACCTTCGTGCTCGCCGAGACACCCGACGGCCGAGCCGTCGGCTACGCGATGGCAAGGGTCGTCGAGCGACCGGCGAGCGTCCTGGCGCTCCCGGAGACCTTCGTCTCGCTCCAGCAGATCGCGGTGGATCCGACCGCCGCGAGAGGCGGAGTGGGTACCGCGCTGCTGGAACAGGTCCGCGCGATCGGGCGCGCGGCGGGCTGCCGTCGGCTGGTGACACAGGTCAGGGACTTCAACGAGGACGCCTACGCCTTCTACCGGTCCGCAGGTCTGAGCCCGGTCACCCGGACGCTGGAACAGGCACTCTGACGCCGGGTCATTCCGCCTCGTCGCCGGGGGTCCGGTGTGGGTGTGGTGACGCGTGCGGCGGGGAAAGGCAGGAGGGACATGACAACCTGGCGCGCCGCGAGCGGTCACAAGCCGTGGTGCGGCGTCCTGACGTTCTGGGGGTAGTACGGATGAACCGCAGGCACTGGTTCTCGTTCGCGGCGGCAGCGGCGCTCGTCCTGGGGACGACCGGGGCGGCCACGGCGGCGAGTGGCGTGGGTGGTTCGGGCGGCGGCACGCAGAGCCTCGCTCCTGCCCACCAGGCAGCCGCCCACCACGCGGTCGCGGCGACCGCCGCGGATCCGTGCGGCTACACCGCGGCGGTGCCCGCGGACCGTTTCAAGGGCATCCCGGTGTTCGACGCGGCCAAGGCCGCCAAGCCGTACTCGGCGCAGCTGCGCACCAGCCAGGGTGTGATCACCTTTCAGGCGCTGACCAGCGCAGCGCCCTGCACCACCTACTCGTTCCGGTTCCTGGCCGAGCACGACTACTACAACCGCACCCACTGCCACCGGCTCACCACCAAGGGCATCTACGTGCTCCAGTGCGGCGACCCGACCGGGACCGGCTCGGGCGGGCCGGGGTACTCGTTCAACGACGAGAACCTGACCGGCGCGACCTACCCGGCCGGCACCGTGGCGATGGCCAACGCCGGGCCGAACACCAACGGCAGCCAGTTCTTCTTCGTCTGGAAGGACACCAAGCTCTCGCCCGCCTACACCCCGTTCGGCAAGGTCACCGGCGGCATGGACGTGCTGCTCAAGATCGCCGCCGCGGGAGAGGACGACCAGAACGGCCCCGGCGACGGTTTCCCGACGCTCCCGGTCGACATCCACGACATCCGGATCCTGCACGGCTGAGCCGTTCGGCGTCCGTCTCCTGAGACGGTCCGGCCGTTGCACCGGAAGTGCGGCGGCCGGGCCGTAGCATCGGGCCTCATGCATATGGGAGTGATCGGCCACGAAGGCCTGTCCGACGTCACCGAGATGCTGGTCCGCGGCGAGCTGTGGCGCATCGTCACCGGCTGTCCGAGTCACGACCTCGTCGGTGTGACGCCGCTGCGCCCCGGCCCGGAGACCTGGTTCGCCCAGTCCGTGGTGGACCACGGCGGCGGGCTGGAGATCCTCGGCACCACCGCGCACGCGCTGCGCGAGGAGGCCCGTGCGGTGCACCATCTCAGCTCCGGCATGGTGCTCGTCCCGACGCTGCTCGGCATGGTCGAGGAACTGGTCGCGGTCTGGGACGGTCAACCCGGTACGGAGGTCGCCGAGGCGGTCGCGGAGGCGGAGCGTCTCGGCCTCTACGTGCACCGGGTCTGGCCCGAGGGGTCGGCGCGACAGTAGGTCTTGGACGCACTACCGCCCGCGTGGCAGGGTGGTTCCCGCACTGATCATGAATCGGCAGGCGGGGAGCGGAAGATGACGAAGGTTTGGCTGGTCACCGGGGCGAGCAGCGGGTTCGGCCGGGCGATCGCCGAGGCGGTGGTGGCGGCGGGCGACATCGTGGTCGCCGCCGCGCGCCGTACCGGGCCGCTGGACGACCTGGTCGCCGCGCACCCGGGCCAGGTCGAGGCGCTGCGGCTCGACGTCACCGACACGGCGGGCGCGCAGGCTGCCGTCGACGGGGTGGTCGCGAAGCACGGGCGGATCGACGTCCTGGTCAACAACGCAGGGCGCGGCGTCGTTGGCGCGGTCGAGGAGACCACGGACGCCGAACTGCGCGAGTTGATGGACCTGCACTTCTTCGGCCCGGTCGCCCTCACCCGCGCCGCGCTGCCCCACATGCGCCGTCAGGGCTCGGGCGCGATCGTGCAGCTGACCAGCATGGGCGGACGTTTCGCCTTCGCCGGGGTGGGCGCGTACTGCGGCACCAAGTTCGCCCTGGAGGGGCTGTCCGAGTCGCTGGCCGCGGAGGTCGCGCCGCACGGGATCCGGGTGCTGATCGTCGAGCCGGGCGCGTTCCGCACCAGCTTTGCCGGGGCGGGCGCGCTCTCCCAGTCCGAGGCGATGGACGCGTACCAGGACACCGTCGGTCCGGTCCGCGCCGGGCTGTCGGGCGGCGCGGGTCAGGAGGCGGGCGACCCGGCCAAGGCCGCGGCGGCGATCCTGACCGCCCTGGACGCGCCCGAGCCGCCGCTGCGGCTGCTGCTCGGCAACGACGCGGCCGATGCGGTCAGCGGCAGCCTGGAGCGGGACCGCGCGGAGTTCCGCGCCTGGGAGAAGCTGACCCGCTCCACGGACTTCGACAGCTGAGCGGCTTTCTCGCGGCGAGCGAGCAAACCGCGAAGACTTCTTTGCAAAGAACTTTTTGCAAAGAAGTCTTCGCGGTCTACCGTTGTGCGGTATGACCGAGACAGCAGCGGGTGGATCTGAGCGAGCGCAGCAGCCTCACCCGGAAATTGAACTCACGTCAGTTGTCCTCGATGCCAAGGGACTTCGTGCCCTGGCCCATCCGGTGCGGGTGCAGCTGGTCGGGCTGCTGCGCAAGCACGGACCGTCCACGCCCACCCGCCTCGCGGAGCGGCTTGGCGTCAACTCCGGGACCGCCAGCTACCACCTGCGGCAACTCGGCGCGGCCGGGTTCGTCGAGGAGGTCCCGGAGCGCGGCAACGCGCGCGAACGCTGGTGGCGCGCGGTCCACCAGTCCACGGAGTTCAACGATCCGTCCCTCGCCGACCGCGAGCCCGAGGCGGCCCAGGCCTACCTCCAGTCCGTCGCCGCCGCACACACCCTGCGCACCCAGCAGACCGTGAACGACCTGCCCACCATGCCCCGCGAGTGGCGCGGCACGGTCAACCTGAGCAGCTGGCCCCTGCGCCTGACGCCGGACGAAGCCGCCGCTCTGAGCGGGGAGTTGGAAGCCGTCCTCAGCCGCTACCGCAAGGACGTGCCGGAGGCGGCTGACACCCCTGGCGATGCCAGGCGGGTTGCCGCGGTGTTCCATGTCCTGCCCGAACTGGACGCCGACGGCGGTGCGGAGTGACCACGGCGATATCAGGCCCGGCCCGCAGGCGCTCGTTACGACCGCTGGCCGGGGTGCTGAGTGCGATCGCCGTCTCGCAGACCGGTACGCGTGTCTCGGCGGTCGCGCTGCCGTGGTTCGTCCTCGTCACGACGGGCAGTGCGACCCGCACGGGACTGGTGGCCTTCTGCGAGATGGCCCCTTACGTCGTGGTCAAGGCGCTCACCGGCCCGCTCGTGGACCGCGCCGGACCGCGTGGCGTCTCGTGGACCACGGACCTGGTCAGCGCGATCGCCGCCGGTGCGATCCCGCTGCTGCACGCCCTGCATCTGCTCTCGTTCCCCATCCTGCTGGCGCTGGTCGCGGTCGTCGGCGCGGCGCGCGGGCCGGGGGATCTGGCCAAGGAGGTCATGGTCCCGGAGGCGGCCGACCTCGCCGAAGTCCCGCTGGAGCGGGCCACCGGGTTGTCCGGCACGACCGAACGGCTCGCCTCCACTCTCGGCCCGGCAGCGGGCGGCGCGTTGGTCGCGCTGCTTGGGCCGCTGACGGGCATCGTCGTCAACGCCTGCTCGTTCGCCCTCGGCTCGGTCATCATCGGTCTGGCGCTGCCGCGCGGTGTCGGACAGTCAGTTGATGTCGCGTCAGCTCACGGGGGACAGGCCGAATCGGAATCCGGCTACTGGCGACGCTTCGGAGAGGGCTGGACCTTCCTTCGCGGCCAGCCGCTGCTGCTCACCGTCATCGTGATGGTGGCGTGCACGAACCTGCTGGACCAGGGGCTCTCCTCGGTGCTGATCCCCGTCTGGGCCCGGCAGTCCGGCGGCGGGGCGACCGCGATCGGCCTGCTGAGCAGCGCGGGCGGTGCGGCGGCCGTCCTGGGCAGCCTGGTCGCCGCGGCGCTGGCGCATCGGCTGCCGCGACGGCTCGTCTTCTTCGCCGGGTTCCTGGTGGCCGGGGCCCCGCGCTTCCTGGTCCTGGGCTCCGGCGCGCCTCTGGGCGCGGCGCTGGCAGTCTTCGCCGTCGCCGGGCTCGGGGCGGGCTTCATCAACCCGGTCATCGGAGCCGTCGTGCTCGAACGCGTCCCGCGCCGGATGCTGGGCCGCGTCAGCGCCCTGGGCGACTCGATGGCCTGGGCGGGGATCCCCCTCGGCGGCCTCCTCGCCGGCGCGGCGGTGGCCGCAGCCGGTCTCGTCCCGGTGCTGTTGGTCGGGGGCAGCGCGTACTTCCTCACCACCACCCTGGCCGGACTGCGCCCGGAGTGGCGCGAGATGAAGCGACCGGTGGTGCGTGCGGGGACGACGGAAGCTGACGGTGCCTCACAGGCACGTGCCGAGGAGATCACGACCTGACCCGGTCGCGGGGGAGAACCTATGCGGTGCTCACCGCCCCTTTCCCGACTTTCCCGACCGCTTCCGCCCTGCTGCCCGATGCACTTGCGGCGAGGCTCGGAACTGCTTCTGCGCCTCCCTGGCGGCGGACTCGCCGGGGAAGTCGGCGCGCAGGGTGGCGGTGAACAGGGCCAGTACCAGGCCACCGGCGATCGACAGGAACGGCAAAGCAAGCGGCATCAGCAGACGCCCGGTGGCGAACCCTGTGTGCGGGCCCTGCCGAAGTCGGTCCCGGCGGAAGCCGTAGAGGACCACCTGCCGGTACATGGCCAAGTATGCGATCCCCGCCGGGATGTACCACACCGTCAGGAGTGCGACCTTCAGGACCAAGGGCAGATGGGCGTTGAACGAGTACTGGTGGCTGAAGAGCAGATCGGGGCCGAGGCCGAGGATCAGGGTTCCGGCGAAGGCGGCGAGCAGGAAGTAGACGAAGGTCGTCGCGATCCGCCGCGACCAGTACCCCGCGCCGCGGGTCGTCCAGGTGCGTCCGAGGTAGCCGAGTTCCGGCTCGCCCCGGCAGGTCGCGACGTAGGTCTCGACGAGGAAGTGCCGGCGATCGGTGCGGTTCTGCCCTGACACCTCGGTGAGCAACGCGCGCAGCCACGCGCGCGGCGAGGAGGCATGGGAGGCGCTGGTCATCGGACGTGATCCACGCGCCACGCCTGTGCCAGGGCCCCGAATATCGCGGCGGGCAGGCCGACCCAGGGCTGGTGTTCACCGAGCTCGGCGACGAGCAGAGTCGGGCTGCTGAACGCGCTGGCGACGGTCTCCCCGGTCGAGAGGCGTCGCAGCTCCACACCCGGCTCGCCCGAGCCGAGCGCGGGATGCGCCGGTACGCACAACAGGTCCGACCCTTTTGGCAGTTGCGAACCACGTGTTGCCATGTGTTCCCCCCGGACCGTAGGCGCTCGCGGTGGCAATGTTGCCAGCATGGGCTGCAACACGTGAACCTTTCGCGCCTGGACGTGTGTCCCGATCCGATGGAGACCATGGGGGCCACCTTCGACAACCCGTGGTCAGACGATTACTTTGTGCTGCTTGCGTGGTCGCATCTGTGCAGGTTAAGCATGGTGTGTGCTACGCCGCCGCGCGCCTTCCACGCACCGTGACCGCGGTGCGTCGCCCGAATCTGGGCGGGAATCATGGCATCCGCGCGGCCTGCGTGGGGCGCTGTTCGGGCGGAGTCTGGCCGGGCGGATGTTCCTGATCGAGCTGCTGATCGTGCTGCTGCTCGTCATCGCGGGGGTGGTGGCCATGGTGCTGCAGGCGCGCTCCAGTACGACGAGCGACGCCCGGCGGATCACGCGCGGGGTCGCGCAGTCGTTCGCGGGCGCTCCGGGGGTGGTCCAGGCGCTGGAGGCGCCGCACCCGTCGGCGGTGCTGGAGCCGCAGGCGGAGGCGGTACGGCAGGCGAGCGGGGTCGACTCGGTCGTCGTCTTCAACCGCGACTTCGTCCAGCTGACCTCGCCCTACCCCGACTACGTCGGCCGCCCCTACCAGCCCCCGCCCTACGTGCTCCACAACGTGCTGCCGAAGCTGCTCGCCGGGCAGACGGTCACGTTCGAGGACAACCAGCCGGGCTTCGACTCGATCGCGACCGCCGTGCCGGTCTTCGACGCCGCTCACCGGCCGCTCGGCGCGGTCGCCGTCAACATCACGGTCGGGCGCGTCAACGCCCTGGCCGACACCCAACTGCCGGTCCTGCTGGGCGGAGCGGCCATCGCCGTGCTGCTGGCCGCCGCGGGAGCGGCGTTCGCCTCCCGGCGGCTGCAACGGCAGACACGTGGCCTCGGCCCGACCGAGCTGTCGCGGATGTACGAGCACCACGAAGCCGTTCTGCACGCCGTGCGCGAGGGCGTGCTGATCATCGGCGGCGACGGACGGCTGACGCTCGCCAACGACGAGGCGCTGCGGCTCCTCGACCTGCCGTCGGACGCCGAGCAGCAGTCCGTCGCGGCGCTGGACCTGGACCCCGCGACGACGGCGCTGCTCACCTCCCCGGACGAGGTGACGGACGGCATCCACCGGGCTGGGGACCGGCTGCTCGCGGTGAACAAGCGGCCGACGGCGCCGTACGGCGGCCTTCCCGGCAGCGTGGTCACGCTGCGGGACACCACCGAACTGCACGACCTCACCAGCCGGATCGAGGCCGCCGGTCGCCGCCGCCGAGTCCTCTACGAGGCGGGCATGCGGATCGGGCGGACCCTGGACATGACCCGGACCTGCGAGGAACTCGCGGACGTCGCGCTCGGCGGCTTCGCGGACGCCGTCTCGGTCGACCTGGTCGACGCCGTCACCCGCGGCGAGGAGCCGCCCCGGACCGCCGGACTGCTGCGCCGCACCGTCCTGCGCGGTGACCCGCGAGGCGGCGGTCACGATCCCGCCGCACCGGTACCGGTACCGGCCGGCACCGCCGTCAGCCTCACCCCCGACAGCCCGCAGGCCCTCGCCTTGGCCGACGAACACGCCGTCCCCGACGCGGACCACCGGACGCTCACCGTCCCGCTGCGGATGCGCGGGGGAGTGCTGGGCCTGGTCGAGTTCCGGCGCGCGGCCGGCAGCCCGCCGTTCGACGCGGACGACCTGCCGCTCGCGGAGGACCTGGCCGCCCGCGCTGCCGTCTCCGTCGACAACGCCCGCCGCTACACCCGCGAGCACGGGACCGCCGTCGCCCTCCAGCGCAGCCTGCTGCCGCGCAGCGTCCCCGACCGCACCGGGCTGGAGCTGGCCCACCGCTACCTTCCGGCCAGCGCCGGGGTCGGCGGCGACTGGTTCGACGTCATCCCGCTGCCCGGCTTCCGCACCGCGCTGGTGGTCGGCGACGTGGTCGGGCACGGCATCAACGCCGCCGTCGCGATGGGCCGGCTGCGCACCGCGATCCGCACCTTCGCCGCACTCGACCTGCCGCCGGACGAGGTGCTGGGGCGGCTGGACGAGCTGGTCACGCAGCTCGACGAGGAGGCGGAGGAGATCGGGGCGGCCGGGGGGACCGGGGAGTCGGATCCGTCCCGTGCGGACGGCGTCCCCGCCGACGTCACGGTGACCGGATCGACCTGCCTGTACGCGGTCTACGACCCGGTCTCTGGCCTCTGCACCCTCTCCAGCGCGGGCCATCTCGGGCCTGCCGTGGTCCGTCCGGACGGCATCGTGGACTTCCCCGAGGTCGCGGTCGCCCCGCCGCTCGGCGTCGGCGGCCACCCGTTCGAGACGAGCGAGATCCGGCTCGACCCGGGCTCCCGGCTGCTGCTGTTCAGCGACGGCCTGGTCGAGGCGCGGGGCGAGGACATCGACGAGGGCCTGCGGCGTCTGCGCGACGCGTTGGAGGACCACAGCCGCGCGCTCAGTCCCGAGGAGATCTGCGCCGTCGCCGTCCGCGCGGCACCCCCGCCGCAGCCGACCGACGACGTGGTCCTGCTCGTGGCCGGAACGGCGCTGCTGCCGCCCGAGCAGATCGCGGAGTGGGAGGTCCCCGGCGACGCGGCCGCCGTGGGACCGGTGCGGAACGCGTGCGTCAAGCAGTTGGCGGAGTGGGGACTTGAGGACATCTCCTTCAGCGCCGAGCTGATCCTCAGCGAGCTGATCACCAACGCGATCCGCTACGGCGCGGCACCCGTCCGGGTCCGGCTGCTGCGCGACACCGGACTGGTCTGCGAGGTCTCCGACGGCAGCAGCACGGCACCGCACCTGCGCTGGGCGGCGACGACCGACGAGGGCGGTCGCGGCATCTTCCTGGTCGCCCAGCTCGCCCACCGCTGGGGCACCCGCTACACCGCGAGCGGCAAGGTGATCTGGTCCGAGCAGCCGCTCACCGGGGACGGAGGCGCAGGGGACGGCATCTGGGGAGCCGGGATGTTCGGCGACCTGGAGGAGCTGTAGGGCTGGGGGAGTTCCAGCGACGGACGGTCCGGCCCCGCGCTCCCGGGTGGGAGTGCGGGGCCGGACGCGCGACGCGGGACGACGCTACGTCAGCTGTGCTTCCAGACGTCGGAGAAGTTGCCGCCCGAGATCGCACCGGGCTGGGCCCGGACCGTGCTGCCGCTGCTGTTGACCATGACGATCTCGGTCGGCGAGGTGCTGCCGAGGGACGACCCGCCGGCCGTGCCGCCGGTGAAGTTGACCGTGCCGAAGTTCGCAAGGTTGGCTATCGAGCCGTTGACCTCGGGGGCCTCGGCGATCACCTCGGCCGAGCTGTCCTGGTAGCCGGAACTTCCGGCGTGCGTGGTGGACTTGGACCAGCCCTCGGTGCTGTCGGTGAGCTTCATGGTGAAGGTGCCGTTGCCGTTGTCGGTCACCGACGCCGACATCGAGTCGCCGCCCTTGATCGTGATGCCCGAGTAGGCACTCTCCGAGGCGGGGAGCACCTCCCACCAGGCGCCGTAGGTCGCCTTGCCGCCGATGCAGTCGGCCTCGGTGCCGGTCTGCTCCAGCGCCGAGTTGCTGTAGCCGTCCAGGCCGACCCAGAACGACGAGTAGGTCGTGGCCGAGCCGCAGCTGACGGAGGGCTGGACCCACGAGGTGGAGACCGACTTGTACGCGCCCGACGAGCCGGTGGCGGCGTAGCCGGACCAGTTGGTGGACTCCACGCTGGCGTTGGTGACGCCGGCGTGCCGCAGACCGTGCAGGGTGTGGCTCTCGTGCGACGCCTGGGCCTGGGTGATCTGGGCGGGGGACGAGGTGGGGGTGGCCGCGACGGCCGGGGTGGCCAGCGCGGCGGCGCTGATGCCGACGGCGACGACGAGGAGGGGAGCGGTTCGCCGAACGGTCCTCATGGATGCTCCTATGGGGGTGAGGAGTTGGGGTCGGCCGCCGCGAAGCTGGGGGTGTCTTCGGCGGCTGACACAGCCTCACCTTGTGTGCATGGACCCGACAAGAGGGCTCCGCCCGTTCAGTTTCAAGGGAATTGCCGACGAGGGCGGCGGGGAACGGCGGGGAGGGCGTCGGGAGGATCACCGGGGGCGGAGCGTCGGCGGGCGGGATGAGCCCAGGGCGGGTCACCGCCAGGGAACTCACAGGTTGTCACAGGTTGGCACATGCAATCGTGGGTAATGATCAGCCAGACCCCCGGGCGGGGTAGGCAGAAGGAGGGCATGACTGTGACGCAGGTGCCTGCCCAAAGCGTTCCCTTCGAGCTGGCGCTGCGTCTCGCCATCGCGGAGCGCGGGCTCACCCTCGAACGGATAGCGGACCGGCTGCAGGCGCGCGGGATCCGGCTGTCCGTCGCGACGCTGAGCCTGTGGCAGACCGGCCGCTGCCGTCCCGAACGGCCCACGTCACTACGCGCGTTGACCGTGATCGAGGAGGTGCTGCAGCTCCGGCCCGGCGCACTTTTCGCTCTGCTGGGGCCGCCGCGTCCGCGCGGCCGGTGGGCCGTAAAGGGCACTCAGCAGAGCGCGGGAGAGGGCCCGGACCCTGGCGCCGACCAGGGCACAGGTCAGGACGCAGGCCGGAACGCGGACGAGGGCGCGGCTCCCGACGCGACCGGCGACGTGCCGCTGACCGACGCCTGGTCGCCCGGCGAGCAGGGCCGTGGGCTGTGGGAGCGGCTGGACACCCGGTGGGACCTCAGTCTGACCCGGCTGAGCTGCCACAGCCGCCTGACCGTCGACGCGAACCGCTGCGCGAGCTCGCTGTGGAGCAGACGCCTGGTCCGCGCCGAGGCCGACGGCGTGGACCGCTGGATCACCGTGGTCCAGGCACGCGAGATCGGCCGCCGCCCCGAACTCGAGGTCCCGGCGCCGCTGCGGCTGGGAGCCGTCGAACACCTGCCGGACCAGGGCCTGTTGGCGGCGGAGCTGCTCTTCGACCGGCCGCTCGCCAGGGGCGAGACGGCGATCGTCGAGTACACCGTCCACCGCGCGTCGGCCGGGCAGCCGGTCCACCACCTCGACGCGCGCCTCAACCGGGCCTCGCGCGAACACCTGCTGGAGGTCCGCTTCGACCGCGCCGCCCGCCCCGGCGCGTGCCGCATGTTCCGCAGTGCGGCGCTGGACGCCGTCCCGCGCGAGCGGACACTGCGGCTGAACAGCGCCGGGACCGTCCACGCGGTGGCCCTCGGCGCGGGCCCTGGCCGCTTCGGCATCCGCTGGGACTGGGACTGACGGAACGTCAGGCCGACACGTCCGGTCGGCGCGTCAGGCCGGCCGGTTCGGGCCCTGCTCGAAGAGGCTCGCGTGGTCGGCCACCCACTCGGCGAACGATCGCGCCGGCACCCCGAGGACGTCGGCCACGGCGGAGGTGACGAACGCGGGCCTTCCCATCGTGGCGTCCCACGCGGTGAGCAGCATGTCGACGACCGCACGCGGGGCCTTGCCCTCCGTCGCGCTGCGGAACTCGTCCGGTGACAGCTCCTCGAACGTGATCGGGCGGCCCAGGACCTTGCCGATGATCTCCACCTGCGCCGCCTGGCTCAGCGACTCGGGCCCGGTGAGGACGTAGTCGCCGCCCGCATGTCCGTCCTCGTACAGGGTCCGCGCCGCGACAGCCGCGACGTCACGGTCGTCGACGGGGGCGGTCTCGGCCGCGCCGTAGGGCCAGCGGACGACCTCTCCGGCACGGATGGCGGGTGCCCACCAGGCCGTCGCGTTCGAGGCGAACATCCCCGGCCGGATGACGGTCGATTCGAGCCCGGTGGCCGCGATGAGCCGCTCGATCTCGGCGTGGAACGCCGCCATGGGGTTCGGCTGCTGGAAGAAGGGGTGCGGTGTCCGGTGCGGCGAGGACAGCAGGACGACGCGCCGCGTGTGGGTTGCCAGCCGCTCGACAACGTCCGCGGCGGTCGCCGGCGGTGCCGTCCAGAGGAGGAAGACGGCGCTGGTCCCGCGCAGCGCCTGGTCGAGAGACGCGGGCTCGGTGAGGTCGCCGGTGACGACCTCGACACCGTCGGGCAGCTCCGCTGCCGCCTCGGCGCGCCGCGTGAGGGCGCGCACCGGCACGCCCGCGTCGAGGAGCTGGTCGACGACGCCGCGCCCGATCCGGCCGGTGGCACCGGTGACGAGCACGGGTTGCGTGTGGGTGGTTCGTGTCATGAGTGCCTCGGCCGTCCTCGTCCGGTGTTCGCCGGGCCGAGCCTAGCGGGCCGGGCCGTCGTCGCCCGCGTCCGGTGGTGCCGGTGCGGGCGGCGACGATCCGGGTCGATCCGTCACACGCGGGGGAGCACTCACGTGCTCATGCGCGGGCGCGTGATCACTCGTTGGCGGTGAGCACCGGGTAGTAGCCGTCGGCCTGGCCGGCGGAGGTGGGGTGGTAGGACTCGTAGACCGGCAGCGTGGTGCTGTGGAGCCACTGGTCGTCGGTGCAGATCTCGTGCCCGCTGAAGGCGCTCCGCACGTCCCCGTAGGTGAAGTTCGGGTACTTGGCGACCTCGTTGGCGATCACGCCGTCGAGGACGTCGGCCGCGCCGTTGATGGCGCTGCGGCTGGTGTCGCTGATGCCGAACAGGCAGTCGCCGGGGACCGCGTAGAGGTGCGGGTAACCCATGACGACGACGTGGGCGTTGGGCGCGTCGGCGCTGATCGCGGAGTAGAGCGTGTCCAGCCGCGAGGCGAGTTGGGTGTTGACGAAGTTCTCGTCGGTGTCGACGGCGGAGACGCACGAGCTGGTGCCGTCCAGCACGCAGGTCTCCATCGTCGAGGTGAAGCCCGCGTCGTCGCCGCCGACGACGAGGCTGATCTCGGTGGTGCTGCTGTTCAGCCCGGAGAGCTGGTTGTTCAGCACGTCCTGGGTGGTCGCCCCGGAACAGGCCGCGAAGTCGAAGCTGGACGGGGAGTTGGCCTGCTGCCACAGGTAGGCCGCCGACAGCGTGCTCTGGTAGCACGACCCGCTGGACGAGATGTAGCTGCCGCTGCCCACGCCCGAGGCGTAGGAGTCGCCGAGGGCGGCGTAACCGCCGCTGCTGGCCTGGGCGGTGGGAGCTGCGGCGAGGGCGCAGGCCACGAGGGTGCCGACTGCGAGGGTGCTCGCCAGGAGTCGTCTGGACGCGGGGATGTGCATGGTGCCTCCACTTGTGGTGGTGGTGCACGACATTGGGGGGTGGGGCCTGGGTGACGCGCGTCGCGAAAATTTTTACCAGCGGGTAACCCGCCTGGAAAGTGTCCATGCCAACGTTCTGACAGCCGCTCTGAAATGGCGTGAAAAACCTTGCAGATCGTCAAGATCGCTGTATTCCAGCGGGATTGGAGGGAGTCACGAGTTCCGCGGGACTGTCCGCAGACGCGCCGGAAAGGTTCGGCCATCTCGGCGGGACGGGTGGCGGCGCGGAATGGCGGAAAACAGCCGACCGACCGTCAGATTGGCTCTGAACGGCCGGTCGGGGAGGCTGCGCGGCAGCAGGGGATCCGAAGGATCAGCGGAGGATCAGCGGCGGGGCAGGGGAGGGCCCGGGGGGATCAGGGGAGGGTCAGGAGAGCTCGCGCTTGAGGATCTTGCCGGTCGCGGTCATCGGCAGCGACTCGACGATCCCCACGATGCGCGGGTACTTGTGACCGGCCATCTGCTCCCGGCCCCAGGCGACCAGCTCCTCCGGTGTGGCCGCCGCGCCGGGCTTGAGGATCACGAACGCCTTGACCTCCTCGCCATGGCTCTCGTGCGGCACGCCGACGACCGCGGCCAGGCTGATCGCGGGGTGCGTCATCAGCACCTCCTCGATCTCGCGCGGGTACACGTTGAAGCCGCCGCGGATGATCATGTCCTTGGAGCGGTCGACGACGTAGTAGAAGCCGTCCGCGTCCCTGCGCGCCAGATCGCCGGTGCGGAACCAGCCGTTCCTGATCACCTCGGCGGTGGCCTCGGGCCGGTTGTAGTAACCCTTCATGATGTTGTGTCCCTTGACGGCGATCTCGCCGATCTCCCCGAGCTCGGTCACCTCGGACCAGTCGTCGTTGATCAGCTTCACCGCGACACCCCAGATCGGCACGCCGATCGAGCCGGGACGCGGCTCCTGGTCCGGGTCGCTGAAGGTGGCCACCGGACTGGTCTCGGACAGGCCGTAGCCCTCCAGCACCTGGACGTGCAGCCGCTCCCGGACCTGGGTGATGATCTCGACGGGCAGGCTGGACCCGCCGGAGACGCCGACCCGGAGGTTGCGCGCGATCCGGTCGACGTCCACGTCGTCGGTGAGCGCGCCGAGCAGGGCCCACCACATCGTCGGTACCCCGGCGAAGAAGGTGATCTCCTCGGTGTCCATCAACCGCACCACCTCCGCCGCGTTGAAGCGCGGCACCAGGTGGAGCGTGGCCGCCATCGCGAACCCGGCGTGCATCTGCACCGTCGCGCCGTAGGTGTGGAACAGCGGCAGGCAGAGCACATGGCTGTCGGTGGCCGGCCTGGTGTTGAACATCCGGTTGCAGGCGAACACGTTCATCATCGTGTTCGCATGGGACAGTTCGGCGCCCTTGGCCTGGCCGGTCGTGCCCGAGGTGTAGAGGATGATCGCGGTGTCGGTCGCCTCGGTGACCACCGGGTCGAAGACCGGGCTCCTGCCCGCGAGCGCGCTGCCGAGCGTCTCCGCTTCTTCAAGGGACGGTGCTCCCCCGACCGGGCTCGGCGCGGCCGGGTCGGCGGTCATCAGGAAGAAGTGCTCGACCTCCTTGACCTCGTTGAACGCCGCCCATCCCGCAGCGCCCATCGGCAGCTCCGGCGTGCCCTCGAAGCAGAAGTACGCCTTCACGTCGGCGTCCCGGAGGTGGTAGGCGATCTCGCGCGGCTTGAGCAGCACGTTGAGCGGGACCACCACGGCGCCCGCCTTGAGGACGCCGTAGTAGACGATCGGGAACTGCGGCAGGTTCGGGCAGCTCAGCGCCACCTTGTCGCCGGGCTGGATCCCGCGCTCCACCAGCAGGTTGGCGACCTGGTTCGCGGCGGCGTCGACCTGGGCGTAGGTGAGGCGGGTCGGGCCCAGGACCAGGGCGTCACGGTTCGGGTACGTGCGGGCGGAGTCCTCGAGCAGGATCGACAGGTTCAGCATGGTGCCTTCCGGAAGGTGGGAAGCCGGGCCGTCGTGTGTGAACGCATGTCAGATGACATCACAGGTCAGGCGCGTTGGCTGCGGCACTGCCGATCCTGCTCGGAGAGAAGCCCCTGACGAGGGCGGAGCGGCCCTGGGCTCAGTCCGCGAGCAGCTCGGGCACCGGCTGGACCCGGCCGACGGGATGACCGCCGCCCAGCAGCGTCTCACCCGCGAAGGCGGTGAGCAGCTCGGGGTCGACGCCCGCGCGGGCGAGTGCGGCGGCGGCGACCGGGATCCGGGCGCGGTCGGCGCCGTCGGAGATCTTCACGGCGATCGCCCGGCCGTCCGGCAGCGCGGCGACCTGGACGCCTTCGAAGCCGTCCTTGGCGAGCAGTCCGGGCACGGCGCGCATCAGCGCGGCCACGTCCCGGTCGGCGCCGGAGGCCAGCTCGGGGTGGTCGCGCATCGCGTCCGCGACGCGCGCCTCGGGGGTGCCGGGCGCGGCGGTGGTGATCCGCGCGGCCGCGCGGGCGAGGCCGTGCAGCGAGACCGCGAACAGCGGTGCGCCGCAGCCGTCCACCGTGACCGTCGCGACGTGCTGCCCCGTCAGGCCCTCGACGGCTGCCGAGACGGCCCGCTGGAGCGGGTGGGCGGGGTCGAGGTAGTCGTCCAGGGACCAGCCGGCCCGGGCGCAGGTGTAGAGCATCGCGGCGTGCTTGCCGGAGCAGTTCTGCGCCAGTCGGGACGGCAGGCGTCTGGCGCGGATCCAGGCGTCGCGGACGGCCGGGCCGTAGGGGAGGTCCGCGACGTTGCGCAGGCGGTCCTCGGTGAGACCGGCGAGCGCCAGGATCCGCCGCGCGCCGTCCAGGTGGCGCTCCTCGCCGGAGTGGCTGGCGGCGGCGAGCGACAGCAGCTCGCCGTCGAGCGGCAGCCCGGCCCGCACCATGGCGACGGCCTGGACCGGCTTGAGCGCCGAGCGCGGGTAGAAGGCGGCCTCGATGTCGCCGTGTGCGAACGAGACCTCGCCGTCGGCGTCCAGGACGACCACCGATCCGTAGTGGACGCCCTCGACCACTCCGGCGCGCACCAGGTGCGCGACGGGGGAGTGCCGGGGTTCGCGGATCGCCGGAGCGTCGGCCGGGGTGGGGGAGGGGGCGAGGGAGGGCGTGGCGTTCATGCGTCGACCCCGCTGACCCCAATGCCCGAATTGCTAGAGTTTGCTGTCATTTCAATGCATACTGCGCTGCCTATGTGACTGTTGATCTGATCGCTCACGCGACGGATTCGCCTTCCGTGGGAGTGGTGGTGCGTCCCGGGTGCACGATGCTGCTGAGGGATGCGTCGATGCAGTCGAGATGGTGCGCCATGGCGGCGACGGCGTCGTGCTGGTTGCCGTCGACCAGTGCGTCGAGGATCGCGCGGTGCTCCCGGTCCGACTGCTCGCGGCGTCCGTCGCTCAGTTCGTTCAGGAACGACGACTGGCGGGCCAGGGCGTCGCGGATCTCCTCGATGACGCGGCGGAAGGCCGGGTTCTGGGCGGCTGCGGCCACCGTCAGGTGGAAGAGGCTGTCCATCGCGACCCACGCGGTGGTGTCCGTCTCCCGCTCCATCCGCTCCAGCAGATGGGCCAGCCGGTCCAGGTCCTCGGGGGTGCGGCGCAGCGCTGCGTAGCCCGCGACGGGGATCTCGACGTGTCGGCGCACCTCCTCCAGGTCACCGGCCGCGTAGTCGCCGAAGGTGGGTTCCTCGACCGTGGTCGCGATGACGAAGGTGCCCTTGCCGGTCCGGGACTGGGTCAGGCCCATCGTCTGCAGGGCACGGAGCGCCTCCCGCAGCACGGGTCGGCTGACTTCGAGCAGGCGGCAGAGCTCCGCCTCGGAGGGGAGTTTGTCGCCTATGGCGTAGTCGCCGCGCTCGATGGCCTGGCGAAGATGGCCGAACACCGCCTCCATCGCGCTGACGCGACGCGGTATCGCGCCACCTGTCTGGCTGTCTGACAGGTTCACCCGAGTGATCCTGGAGGGTGAGGGTGGGGCTGTCAAGCGTCGATTCGCCATCCCGTGCGGGGGTGGGGGCCTGCGGCGGCAGGGTTGCGCGGGGAGCCGTGCGGCGCACGGTGGTTGACGAAGGTTCAGGTCCCGGGAACGCCCACGGCCCCGACCTGAGGGCATGTGCTTCTGCTCACAGAGGGCTCCAGTCGGTTGATCTGGCGGCTCGGTGCTGCCTAGCGTGCCGCCTGTCCGCGTGTAGCGGACCCTGATATTCCGGAACGCCGAATCCTGCCGCCGGAGGCTCGGGACGCGCGAACTTCGACTCGGCAGGGGCGGGGGAACCAGGTAAGTCGCTGCGACCGGTCCGTCAGGTCCGCAGCTTGGGGTGAAGCCGTGCTCAGCACGGCCGGGCTAGCCCACGGTCCGAATCCGACAGCTCACCTCGCAGGCGTCGTAGAGGACCCTGCCATGCTCCTGTCCGGAAACGGCCGTCACCGCCGCCCCCGCACCAGCCAGGCCCGTCGCCTGGCCACCGTCGCCGGTGTCGCCGGCGCCGGCATCGCCCTCCCGCTCGTCGGGACGTCCAGCGCGTTCGCCGCCTCGACCTCCACCTGGGACTCCGTCGCCCAGTGCGAGAGCTCGGGCAACTGGTCGATCAACACCGGCAACGGCTACTACGGTGGCCTCCAGTTCTCGCAGTCCACCTGGGACGCCTACGGCGGCCAGCAGTACGCGTCCTCTGCGGACCAGGCCAGCAAGGACCAGCAGATCGCCGTCGCCGAGAAGGTCCTCGCGGACCAGGGCCCCGGCGCCTGGCCCGTCTGCGGCCCGCAGGCCGGTCTGACCCAGGGCGGCCCCGCCCCCGTGATCAGCACCTCCGGCTCGTCGGGCTCCTCGAACTCGGCCACTTCCGCCACGTCCGCCAACTCGTCTGCTGCGAGCAGCTCGACCGCTTCCAGCGACAGCGGCCAGGCCCAGGCGGGTTCGGAGGACTCCGACGGGGGCAGCTCCGCCGCGCCGAGCACCTCCGCCTCCAGCACGAGCCCTGCCGCTACGACCGCCACCGGTGCGACCGAGTACACCGTCGTCGCCGGTGACTGGCTGTCGCGGATCGCCGAGTCGCACCACGTCTCCGGCGGCTGGCAGGAGCTGTACCAGCTCAACAAGGCCACGCTCACCCAGGGGCCGAACCTGATCTTCCCGGGCGAGCACCTGCAGCTGACTGGCACGGGTTCGTCGTCCAGTGCCAGCACGAGCTCGGCCTCGACCTCGGCCTCGACGGGCAGCGACGCGTCCGCCGGCAGCAGCGCGCAGAGCGGCTCCTCCGCGCAGCCGGCCAGCAACGCCAGCCTGACCGGCGACCCGCAGGCCATCGCCGCGCAGATCGTCCCGGCCGACCAGCTCGCCTCGTTCGACCAGATCATCTCCCACGAGAGCGGCTGGAACGTCACCGCCACCAACCCGTCCTCCGGCGCCTACGGTCTGCCCCAGGCGCTGCCGGGCGACAAGATGGCCTCCGCGGGCGCCGACTGGCAGACCGACGCGGCCACCCAGCTGCGCTGGGCGCTGCAGTACATGGACTCCACCTACGGCAGCCCGAACCAGGCCTGGGCGTTCTGGCAGGCCAACAACTGGTACTGACGGTCGGTCAGGTGCTGAGGTCCGCAGACGGGGTCAGAGCGTAAGGCTCATCCCTTCGTCCGCGGCCAGCACCTCACCGTCGTATGCGGCGCTCGCTTCCGCGACGGCCCGGCTCCGCTCGGAGCCGGGCCAGAAGTGTGTGAGGAGCAGGCGCGCGGCCCGGGTGTCCGCGGCCCAGCGACCCGCCTCGGCGGCGCTGAGCAGGTACGGGTCCCGGTCCGCGCCCTGGAGCGTCGCCCCGGCGACGAACAGGTCAGCCCCGGAAGCGAGTTCGCCGAGACGCCGGTCCGGTCCGGCGTCGCCGCTGTAGGCGAGGACCAGGCCGGAGACGGTCAACCGCACCCCCGCATGCGGCACGTGATGCGGCAGCAGCAGCCCGTCCAGCCGGAACGGACCCACCTCGTGGCTCCCCGGCAGCGGATGCGGGTCGAATACCTCCCGCAGATCCTCGCTCGGCTCCATCGCCTGCACGCGCTCCAGCACCCCGTCCGGGCAGTACAGCGGCGTGCGCCCGACGCGCCTGCCCCCGGCCCGAGTGCCTCCGGCCGGTATGTCTCCGGCCCGCGTGTCCCCGAATGTCAGCGCCCGACCGAGCGCGCTCAGGTCCGCGCAGTGGTCGGGATGCCCGTGCGTGATCACCACGGCGTCGACCTCGTCCGCCGTGCAGTGCGCCAACAGGCGTGGCAGCGTGCCGTATCCGAGATCCAGCACGACGCGGAACCCGTCCGCCTCCACCAGGAGCCCACTCGCCGCGCGCCCGGCCGCAGGCCATGCTCCGCACGTTCCGAGGACGGACAGTGCGGGTACGGTGGTTGTAGTCATCTGCCCATCCTGGCAAGGATGTTGGAACCGCGCAGGTGCTCTCGGCGCACAGCACAACTCGCGGGGGACCGGTCCCCTCCGGCCGTCGCTAGCTTCTTTCACAGAGCCACCGCGGTGAGCGGGCACAGGTATCGCGGCCGTGGCTCCCGCAGGCAAAGCCAGCCACACCTTGGAGGGGTCGTGAACTACTACCTGGACGTGCTCAAGAACTACGCCGGTTTTTCGGGCCGGGCGCAGCGCGCGGAATACTGGATGTTCACGCTGTTCAACATCATCGCCGGTGCGGTCCTGCTCATCATCGGCGCCGCGATCCACTTCCCGCTGCTCTACGGCATCTACAGCCTGGCGGTGCTGCTGCCCACGCTCGCGGTGGCCTTCCGCCGACTGCACGACACCGACCGGTCGGCCGGGTGGATCCTGATCGCCCTCATCCCGTTCGTCGGGGCGATCATCCTGCTGGTGTTCCTGTGCCAGGAGGGCACCCCCGGACCGAACCAGTACGGCCCGCGCGTCTGACACAGCGATCTGACACAGCGTTCCGACACGACAAAGGGCGGAACACCTCGGGGGAGGGGCACGGCGATGGCAGGCGACGGGGGAGAAGCGGTCGGGCGCGACGGGCTCGGCGGGGGAGCGATCGCGCTCCCCTGGCCGTTCGGCCGGTGGGACCGGGCGGTCGTGCCACTGCGCCCGCTCGACGCGAACGACATCGTCAAGGGCGTCTTCGCCACCGTCCGGCGCTACCTCGGACCGCTGTACCTCCCGTTGTCGACCCTCGCCCTCGGCAGCACCGTCGTGCTGGGCGGCTGCGTGTGGGCCGCATGGGGACTGATCAGGTCCCTGCACCTGCACAGCGAGCGGATGACCACAACGCGCGGGATCGAACTGGCCCTCGCCATAGCGGTGGCCGTCGTTCCCGCCCTGTTGTGCGCGGTCCTCGCCTCCGCGGTCACCACGACGGTCTGCCTCACCGTCCTCGGCCACCACGCGGTGCTCGGTCGACGCCTGACGGCCCGTCAAGCCTGGGTCGAGGCACGCCCCCACCTGGGGCGCACCCTCGGCACCCAGCTGCTGACCTTGTCGGCCGTGCTGGGTGTCCTGATCCTGTCCTTCCTTCCGGCCGTCGTCCTCGGCCTCGCTCTCCACAGTGGCGCCGCCGCAGGGTTCGCCCTGCTGCTGATCTTCCCCGGCCTGGCGGCGATGGTGTTCGTCGGGGGCAGGCTGCTCCTCGCCACGCCGGTCGTGGTGCTGGAGGGCATGACCCCCACCGCCGCGCTGCGCCGCTCCTGGCAGCTCAACCGGGGCGTCTTCTGGCGCACCTTCGGCATCTCGCTGCTGCCCGGCATGGTCGGCCGGGCCGCGACCCAGCTGATCGTCGGTCTCGGCTCCGCCGTCGCGGCGCAGTACCTCCCGGCGCAGGTGCTCTACGGTCCGGCGGACAGCAAGGCCCCTGTCTCGTTCGGGAGTCTCGTCCTTCCTCTCTGCATCGTCGTCCTCTCGTATGTCGTCGCCTCGGTCGTGACGGCGCCGCTGACTCCGCTGACCCTGGGCCTGCTCTACCTCGACCGGTGCTTCCGGAAGGAGAACCTCCAAACCACGCTGCACGCGGCGCTGTGGGGCGAGGTGCGCTACGGCTCCTCCGTCCTGTTCCCGTTCCCGCCCGGGTTCCCGCCGCGGCCCCCGCGCCGCGGGACGACGCAGCCCGCCGACCGACCTCTGCGCCGCGAGGAGCAGAGGCCCAACAAGGGACGCGCGATGATCGCGACCGGGTGGACGCTGCGGGTGTCAGGAACCAGCGTCGGGATGGCGGGCAACGGCGTACTCACGCAGGGGATCCGGGCCGCCGGCGTGGGCCTTCTGAGCTGGCTCGACCTGCTGGCCAGAGGCGCGGGGCTGGTCGGAATGACCGTCGGCATGTGGGTCTTCCTGTACGGCCGCCTGCTGATCAAGCGGGGCAAGCGTCACACAGTCAAGATCATCGGATCGTTCACCGAGCTCGTCTACACGCGCTACGTGCTCTACCTGCGGCCGTTCGCGCAGGACGCGGCGATGTTCAAGATGCCGACGACGCTGGTCGGCGGAGGTGATCCGGGAACGGCCATCTTCCTCCTGTCCGGGCTGACGCAGGAGGAGTACCTGGTGCGCCGGTTCGGAGGCATCGGCAAGGTCATCGCGATCGGCAGCCCGTGCGAGGACCTCCCGCTTCCGGGCGCGACACGCGGCTACCTGTCGGACGACGACTGGCAGGACACCGTCGCCGGGCTGATCCGCGGCGCTCACGTGGTCGCCCTCGCCGCCGGCAGAGGCAACGGAACGGTGTGGGAGTTCACCGAGGCCGCCCATGTGATGGACCTGAAACGGCTGGTGCTGCTGGTCTACTGCGACGAGGAGGAGTACGGCGACTTCTGCGAGTCGGTGAAGGCCGTGTACGCGAACCGGTTCGGCGCCGCCGAGGAGGCGTCGGTCGAGGGACTCCCGAGGCAACGCCCGCTGCCCCAACTGCCCACCTTCCGGCCCAAGTCGAGCTACCGGGAGCTGTCGCGGCGAAAGGTGCTGCTGTACGGGGGCCGGAAGCGGGTGAAGGCGCTGGTGGAGTGGGACTTCCCATTGAAAGGCATCGTCGTCTTCGACGAGGACGGGGTCGGGGAGTTCCGGCGATTCGATCCGGCGGCGGTCCCCTTCTCCTCAATCAAGAGGGGGTGGTTGCTCTCGCGCCTGGTCAAGCGTCAACTCAAGCCGGTCCTGGCGGAACTCGCCGAGCTGCCCCGCAATCAGAGCGCGACGGAGAAAGTCAGGAGTGTCTGAGCGATGGACGAGACAGAGCCCGCACCCGCAGCCGCGCCCATGGCCGAAGCCGCGCTCGTAGCGGAGGCCGCGCTCGTAGCCGAGCCTGCGCCTGCACCCGAAGCCGCAGCCGAAATCCCCGAGGCGCGGACCCCCGAAGCCCGGCGGCAGCGGCCGGTTCCGAGGCGGAGGTTCAGCAACGAGTTGTTCGAACCCTACGCGTTGGCGGTCGAGATGGCGGACCGGGTGTCGGAACGGCGCGGCGCGGCCAACAAGTTCTTCCTCTCCGTCCAGACGACCCTGCTGGCGGCCGTGGGCCTGGCCGACACGACGCTCGACCACGTCGCGTGGTACTCCGCGCTGACCGCAGCCCTCACCGGCTGTGCGATCTCCGCCGTGTGGTGGCTGCAACTACGCAGCTACCGGATGCTCAACGCGGCCAAGTTCACGGTGATCAACCGGCTGGAGCTGCGGCTGCCCGCACGGATCTTCACCGACGAGTGGGAGATCCTCAAGCACGTGGCAGACGGCGGTTCGCGGCGGCTCGGCTACGTCGAACTCGGCACGACCGAACGTCTGATCCCGTGGGTGCTCGCCGGATTGCACGTCCTGTTGCTCCTGGGCAGACTGCTCGGATGAGCCCGTACCTCTCCGAAGACGCCGCACTCATCCGGAGCCTGCTCCCGTCGGCCGCACAACCGCCCGGGGACGACGACGCACTCTTCCTCGGCTACGCGGTGCTGATGAGGGCCAAGGGCACGCAGACCACGGCGGAGGACGTCCACGACACCTGGTCGGCGTGGATGCTCGGGCGCGAGCCCGACCATCCGGCGATCGTTCCCTTCGAGCAACTCCCCGCCCGCACGCAGGCCATGGACCTCCCGTACATGCAGGCGATCCATACGGCCGCTCAACAGCGCACCACCGCAGGCGGTTTGTGACCTGCTCCCGGACGACGACGCCCCCACCGGCCTGACGACCGGTGGGGGCGTGGTTGTGAGTGCGGTCGGTGGTCTTGACATGTGCCCGTTGTCGCCGGTTTGCTGTCTTTCGCGTTCACATGGTCCAGACCATTCCCCACTTTGGTCCAGACAACATGTGCGCACGCCCCTGGCGTCCGACGGTGCCCGCCCGGTCGCACCGCTGGTCCCCCCATGCCGAAAAGGGAGCAGTGCATGCCCAAACGCTTCTTCGTCCTGTCCGCATCCGCCCTGCTGAGCGTCGGCGCGTTCGCGGCGCTCACGGCCACCGGCCTGACCCCCGCCGCGCACGCCGCCGGCGTCACCTGGCCCTCGCAGGTCTTCGCCCCCTACGTGGACACCGGTCTGAGCAACACCACGCTCACGACGGTGGCTTCCGACTACGGCACCAAGTACTTCACGCTGGCCTTCGTCGACGGCTCGGGCTGTCAGTGGTCGCTGCCCAACGAGTCGGGCTGGCAGTCCCAGATCTCCTCGCTCCAGGCGCAGGGCGGGGACGTCAGCATCTCCTTCGGCGGCTACACGACGGACACCAACGGCACGGACCTCGGCAACACCTGCTCGTCGGCGAGCGCGATGGCCGCGCAGGTCGAGTCGGTGGTGACCACGCTCGGCGTGAGCCACCTCGACTTCGACATCGAGTCCAACGAGGTCACCAACTCCGCCGACATCACCCTCACCGCGCAGGCCCTCGCCCAGGTGCGCTCGTGGGCCTCCGCCAACGGGCAGAGCCTGACGATCTCGTACACCATCCCGGCGGCGCCGACCGGGCTCACCTCCTCCGGTGTCAACGTGCTCACGAACGCCGTGGCCAACGGCTTCACGCCGGACATCGTCAACATCATGACGATGGACTACGGCACCTCCGGCACCGAGATGGGATCGGCCGCCAACCAGGCCCTCGACGCCACGGCGGCACAGGTGGCCTCGGCGTTCGGGATCTCCACCTCCGCGGCGTACGCGCGGCTCGGCAACACCCCGATGATCGGTCAGAACGACAGCGCGGGAGAGGTGTTCTCACTCGGCGACGCGAGCACCGTCGAGTCCTACGCCGCGCAGCGGGGCATCGCCGAGCTCTCGTTCTGGTCGGAGGGCCGTGACAACGGCGGCTGCCCGGGACAGACGACCGCGAGCTCGACGTGCAGCGGCGTCAGCCAGAACAGCGGGGCCTTCACCCAGGCGTTCCAGGCCTTCACGGGTGGCGGCACATCGACGGGCACACCGACGCCCACCCCGACACCCACGCCGACCTCCACCGGCGGTGGCGGCGGCTCCTGCGCGGCGGCGTGGACCGCCTCGGCCGCGTACACCTCCGGCCAGGAGGTCTCGTACAACGGTCACAACTGGACCGCGAACCAGTGGAACGACGACGAGGTTCCCGGCGGCCCGTCCGGCGCCTGGAACGACGACGGGTCCTGCTGATCACTGACCCGCCATGAGTAACCCCACTGCCCCGGCCGAATCGCGGCCGGGGCAGTGGGGTCATTCGTGCCGTCGTGGCGTCGGTCCGGTGCTCACCCGCCGAGGATCTTCCTCTTCTCCTGGGCGAACTCCTCGTCCGTGAGGACTCCGGAGTTGTGGAGGGCGGCAAGGCGCTCCAGGCGGTCGAGTGAGTCGTCGCCCGCAGGAGCCGCCGGGGCCGGGGCCGGGGCCGCGGGGGCCACCGGCTCGGGCGCGGCTTCCTGCGCGCGGGCGGCCTGCCGCCGTTGGACGTTGCCGGAGACGGCGGTCGCGGTACCGGCCACCACGGCCGTGCGCGCCGCCGCGCCGATCAGGCCGGGCCCCCTGCGACCGCCCACGGGTCCACGTCTCAGCATGTCGGTGTTCCTCTCTCGTGCAGACTCAGCTCTCGTGCAGATTCAGGTCTCGTGCCGGCTCAGGCCGCGCCGGATTCGAGGACCGCGACGGCCGCCTGCACCACCTCGTGCGGAACCGTCTCGCGGGTCACCAGCACGCCGCCGCTCTCCCGTGCCGCCTGGGCCAGCGACCGGGCCCAGCTGTCCTCCCAGACGACGATCGCCGCGCTGCTGCCGGGCGGCACCGCCTCGGCCAGGTCCGCGATGTCCTCGGCGCTGAGCAGTCCGCTGACCTCGCCGTCGAGGGCGTCGTAGGCGGTGGTGATCGTCTCCGGCAGGGCGTCGAGCTCGAAGGCCTCCACCGAGCCGTCCGGTGCCTTCGTGATGAACGTCAGGTCGATCAGCCTGATCGTGCCCTGGCGGATCAGGTCGTTGAGAGCCGGGACGATCCTCCCGGAGAACTCACTGCCAGGGAAGGCGATGACGGCGTACTCGACCGGCCCCAGTTCCACGATGCGCTCCCTGTTCGATTCGGCACCCCACCTCCCCAGTCACCCACGGGCTCCGGACGCCCGCAACCGGGCCGTCCTCCCTGCGCATGCGGCGGGCCTGGCTCTGCGGAAGCATGAAGGTACGAGTCCTGTCCCGGCTCCGTGCTCGATCGTTCAGCGCCTTCGCATCGAGGCGCTTCACCGCGAGGAGACCGCCGTGGCTGCCGTAGCCGATCCTGCCCAAACCGAACGTCCGGCGTCCGAGACCGGACCCGAGTCCCCACGGGAGCGTGCCGAGCGGGGCAGGGCGGCGCGGAAGCGGGTGCCGAGGTCGGTGCTCGGCGAGTTCGCCCCCGGTCCGGACCGGCCGGACCCGATCGATGTGATCGGGGCGCAGTCGGCGACCCGGGTGCAGGAGCTGGTCCCGGTCCGCTACGGACGGATGAGCGAGTCGCCCTTCCGCTTCTACCGGGGCGCCGCCGCGATCATGGCGATGGACCTGTCCCGGGGCGTGAACACCGGGCTGACCGCCCAGCTGTGCGGGGACGCGCACCTGCTCAACTTCCGGCTGCTGGGCTCGCCGGAGCGCAACCTGCTGTTCGACATCAACGACTTCGACGAGACCCACCCCGGACCGTGGGAGTGGGACCTCAAGCGACTGTCGGCCAGCTTCGTGATCGCGGGCCGGGAGAACGGGTTCCCCGACGAGGAGAGCCAGGACGTCGTCCGCGCCTGCGTCCAGTCGTACCGGGAGACCGTCCGCGAGTTCGCGAAGGTCGGCAATCTGGAGGTCTGGTACGCCCGCGCCGACGCCTACCAGGTGCAGGCCGCGATCGCGGGCCAGCTGAGCAAGGGGACCCGCAAGCGGGTGACCGAGCAGCTGGCCAAGGCGCGCTCGAGGGACAGCGAGCAGGCGTTCGAGAAGCTCACCGAGGTGGTCGACGGCCGCCGCCGGATCACCGCCGACCCGCCGCTGATCACCCCGATCGACGCGCTGCTCCCCGACCGGGAGCGGTCGCAGACCGAGGACGAGATGCGGGACCTGCTCGACCGCTACAGCCGCACGCTCCCCAGCGACCGCCGCCACCTGCTGCGCGAGTACCACATGGTCGACATGGCGCGGAAGGTCGTCGGCGTCGGCAGCGTCGGCACCCGCTGCTGGATCGCCCTGCTGCTGGGCCGGGACGGCGAGGACCCCCTCTTCCTGCAGGCCAAGGAGGCGGACCGGTCGGTGCTGGAGCGCTACACGGCACCCTGCGAGTTCGAAACCCAGGGCGAGCGGGTGGTCTCCGGGCAGCGGCTGATGCAGGCCGCGAGCGACCTCTTCCTCGGCTGGGAGCGGGTCATCGGCATGGACGACCGGCAGCGCGACTTCTACGTCCGCCAGCTGCGGGACTGGAAGGGCATCGCCCAGCCCGCGCTGATGACCCCGGACGAGATGGCCGAGTTCGGCCGCCTCTGCGGCTGGACCCTCGCCCGCGCCCACTCCCGTTCCGGCGACCGGATCGCGATCGCCGCGTACGTCGGCCGCAGCGACATCCTCGACCAGGCGCTCGCCCGCTTCGCGGTGGCCTACGCCGACCAGAACGAACGCGACCACGCGGCGTTGCTGGCCGCGATCAAGTCGGGTCGGGTGACCGCTCGGACGGAGGTGTAGTCGGTCCCTGCCTCCTGGCTGATCAGCGGGCCTGAAAGTCGGGGAGCTCCCAGGACTTGCAGGAAGCCGCGCGCCGTCGCCCCGGCATGCGCCGGGGCGTCGCCGCATACGCGCTCGACCCGGACAAGGCCGCCCGCCTGTGGCAGCTGTCGACCGCGTTGCAGGCCGGCTGGTGGCCCGCCGGGGCGGTGGCCCGGCAGGCCGTTTCGCCGCACCTTCGCCGCACTGACCTGGACTGGAAGGCCCAGCCTCGCAGCAGGGAGGAGGCCGGTCCCAGCAGGGCGTTGTCCGCACCGGGGCAGGACTCCTACCGTCGAACCATCGACCGGCGGCCGACGCCGAGTTCGAGGAATCCCACCCCGCCACCCGGCCGATGCTCGGCCCTGCTCCGGAGACATGTCATGGACGCGCAAATCACGGGTCAGAAGGTCGCCATCATCACCGGTGCCTCGCAGGGCATCGGCGCCGGCCTCGTCGACGCCTACCGCAAGCTCGGCCACGCCGTCGTCGCCACCCCGCGCACGATTGCCCCCGCCGACGACGCAGGCGTCCTCACCGTCCAGGGCGACATCGCCGACCCGGGCACCGCCGAGCGCATCGTCACCGCCGCCGTCGAGCGGTTCGGCCGGGTCGACACCCTGGTGAACAACGCCGGCGTCTTCGTCGCCAAGCCCTTCACCGACTACACGGCGGACGACTACGCCGCCGTCAGCGGGATCAACCTCACCGGCTTCTTCCACCTCACCCAGCTCGCCGTCGGTCAGATGCTCGCCCAGGGCGGCGGACACATCGTCACCATCACCACCAGTCTGGTCGACAACGCCGACGCCCGGGTCCCCTCCGTGCTCGCCTCGCTGACCAAGGGCGGCCTGCAGTCCGCCACCAAGTCCCTCGCCGTCGAGTACGCCACCCGCGGCATCCGCGCCAACGCCGTCTCGCCCGGCACCATCCGCACCCCCATGCACCCCGAGCAGACCCACCCGTTCCTCGACACGCTGCACCCCATGGGCCGGATGGGCGACATCGGCGACATTGTCGACGCGGTCCTCTACCTGGAGCAGGCGCCGTTCGTCACCGGCGAGATCCTGCACGTGGACGGCGGCATGAGCGCCGGCCACTGACCGCACCGACGCCACCGAAGGGAACCGACGACCATGAACGCCGACACGACCGACGAGACCGTCCTGCGCGAGGTGCTCGACCGCTGGAAGGCCGCAGTCGACCGGCATGAGCCCGAACGCGTAGCCGCCCTCTTCACCGAGGACGCCGTCTTCCAGGGCCTGCACCCCTACAGCGTCGGACGTCCAGGGGTGACCGCCTACTACGCCGCGCAGCCCCTCGGCATGACCGCCGCGTACCGGATCCTGACGACCAGTCACCCCGCCCCCGACCTCGTCCTCGGATACCTCTCGGTGGACTTCGCGTTCACCGACCGTCCGACGCTGGCCGTCTACCTCGGTGTCCTGCTGAAGCGGACCGCGGACGGCTGGGCGATCGCGCACTACCAGGTCTCCCTGCTGCCGGACTGAGCCGCGGCGCGGCGGTGACCGGCGTCCGTCCGGGGCGCGACCGGCCTCAGCGCAGCCGGTGGGGGTCACCGGCGGGCAGCCATGCCCCGGCGTCGCGCAGCCCGAGGGCCGCGGCGTCGACGCCCTCGCACAGTGCGTCGACCACCGCGAGTACGGCCGGGCGGACCTCGTCGGCCCGCCGGACCAGCGACCAGGTCCAGTACGGCTGCGGCTCCGCCAACGGGCGCTGGACCAGGTCGAGGGGCAACGAACCACCTTGCTCCTTGGGCGAGTTGACGACAGGCAGGCCGAGGCGGCGGACGTGGTCGAAGAACGCCGGACCGGTTACACCGCCGTGGGACACCTGCTCCGCGCGGATACCGGTGTCGCGGGCCAACTCCTGGGCGTAGACGTTCCAGGACTCCCAGGACGTGACATCGCCGTCGAGGAGCACTGCGGCCTCCCGTGCGCGGACCGGCCCGGCCGCCGGCCCCGCGGACACCGCGTACAGCCGGTCGGCGCCGGCCAACCGGGCCACCAGGCCCAAGCGTTCCAGGTCCTCCTCACGCGCCCAGCACACCGCCACGTCCAGGCTGCCGTCGGCCACCCGGCCCGCCTGGGCGTGCGAGGGCGCCACCCAGGGGTCGACCAGTACCCGGGCCACCGCGGAGGTCCGGGCACCAAGGTCGGGCGGCAGCCAGTTGACGTAGCCCAGCCGCACCGGCTCCGAACCGGACAGCCGCCCCGCCCGGTGCCGCAGGTCGTCAGCCCGGTCCAGCAGCGCCCGCACGTGCGGGAGCAACGCCGTGCCGGCCGGAGTGAGCATCACCGAGCGCCGGTCCCGGTCGAACAGCCGCACACCGAGGTCGCGTTCGAGCGCCTTGATCTGCTGCGACAGCGAAGGGCCGGCGATCAGAAGTCGCGCGGCCGCCCGGCCGAAGTGCAGTTCCTCGGCGACGGCGACGAAGTACCGCAGTTGGCGCAGCTCCACACCGATCATCCTACGGCCGCTGGGAGGCCGCACCTGTCACCAGGGAGGACGCCGGACGTGGCATCCGACCCAGCAGCCGACGCACGATGACGACACGTCAGCCCTGGCGCAGGGCGGGCATGGGGACGGGGACGGCGTAGGTGGTGGAGCCGATGCCGACGCCGCCCTGGCAGGTGTTGGGCGGCGTGGTGGACATGCCGCGGGCGGAGGGGGTCTCGGCGGCCCAGAACATGTAGCCGAGCATGCCCGGCGTCGTCCCCGCGCCGCCCGGCGCGGCGGACTGGAGCCAGCTGCCGGTGGTGCTCTCCAGCGACGAGGCGAAGTTGTTGCACTCGGGGAGCACCTGGGGTTGCCCGGCGAGGTAGACGCTGCCGGTGAACTTGGCCGGGGCGAGCGGCGCGATCGGCGGGCTGTACTGGGGCTCACCGTCGATGTGCTGTTGCCAGTTGGCCTCGGCAGCGGACGTGGAGGGCTGCTTGTTGGGGACCATCGCGTTGGCGTAGTCCAGCACCGGATTGCTGGTGCTGAGCCAGTTGGCCGTGGCGTACTGGGTGAGCCCGATCAGGTAGCGGTCGCCCGCGGCCAGGTCGATGGTGAGGCGGGCGGTCGGGTCGGCGCCGGTGGCGTCGTACGGGTGTACGGCCCGGTAGGCGCTGATGAAGGATTGAAGGCCCGTCAGGTTGGGGCTGGTGGAGTTCTCGTAGTCGATCTCGATGCCGACCCCGAGCTGGGTGGCCAGCGCTGCGGCCTTCTGCCCGAGCAGGGTGGGGTTCTGGCTGAGGGCGGTGTCCCAGTCGGCCGTGTAGGTGACGCCGCCGAGCGAGAGCATCACGCGGACGCCGTGGCTGGTGAAGTAGTTGACGACGGCCTGGTCCATGCCGACGGGCGCGCCGTTCACGTCGCCGGTGTCGTTGGTGCCGTCGAGCAGCTTGAGCGGGTCGACGAAGGAGAGCACGACCAGGTTGACCGACGGGGTGCCGTCGCCGCGGTCGATCAGCCAGTGGTTGTTGGTGTCGAAGTCGGTCATGTTGCGGACCGTGCCCCAGGTGCACTCGTCGTTGCCGCAGTCCCACGCGCCGTAGACCTGGATCGGCGAGGTCGTCGAGGCCGCCGTGGCGGAACCGGCAGAGGCGCGGGCCGCCTGCGCGGGTGCGGCGGCGGTTCCGGTGAGGGCTGCTGCGACCAGCAGGGTGGTTGCCGACAGGGTTCTGAAGCGTCCTGTGTGCATGCGCATCCTCGCCTCCAGGCGGGCCGGGCTCTCGGGTGGTGTGCGGTGGATCACAGGGTGGAGTGGAGCCTGGCGCTCCGTCAATGGTCTGGACCAAAAAGCGGTGCCGGTGCGGGAAGCGCCCCTCGGCTCTCTCCGCGCCGACGGCTCGCTGACGGCTCGCACCGACGGCTCGCACCGACGGCTCGCGCGGCTGCGGATCTTCACAGGTAATACCCCCTCCCCATCAGCGCCTCTTTCATGCCAGAGTGCTTGTCGAAGATCGCCGCAGGGACGAAGAGGAGCGGACATGCCCGAACCGGTCATCATCGGCAGTGAGCGCAGCGAGGTCGGCCTGCCCGCCGGGATGGACGTGCTGCGGCGGGGTGGGTCCGCGTTGGACGCCGTCGAGGCGGCGATGCGGTGCTGTGAGGACAACCTCGCCGACCACTACGTCGGGACCGGCGGTCTGCCCAACGCCCGTGGCGAGGTCGAGTTGGACGCCTCGGTGATGCTCGGTTCCAGCCGGCGCTTCGGCGCGGTGGGTGCCGTGCACGGGTTTCCGAACCCGATCTCGATCGCCCGCGCCGTACTGGAGCGGCTGCCGCAGCACTGCCTGCTCGTCGGCGAGGGCGCGGAGCTCTTCGCCGAGGAGAACGGATTCGCCCGCGCCGAGCTGCTCACCGACGAGGCGCGCGAGCTCTGGCGCGAGCAGCTGGACGCCGTGGCCCGCAAGGAGCTGGCGGATTCCGTCGAGGGCGAGAACACCGCCGCCGTGGCCGGGGACCACCGCTACCGCGCGGCGGCGCTCGACCTGGTGCGCAAGTTCGCGCCGCACGAGGGGCCGTGGGGGACCATCAACATCATCGCGCTGGACGCGTCCGGCGAGCTGTGCGTGGGCGTGTCCACCTCCGGGTACCCGTACAAGTACCCCGGCCGGGTGGGCGATTCGGCCGTTCCCGGCGCGGGCAACTGGTGCGACCTGCGGGCCGGCGGAGCCGCCTGCACCGGTCGCGGGGAGCTGAGCATGCGCGGCGGGACCGCCCGGACCATCGTCGACCACCTCGCCGCGGGCCAGGACCCGGCCGAAGCCTGCCGCCTCGGCCTGGCGGATGCCTCGACGCTGCCGGACGACTACCGCGCCGAGCTGCGCGCCCTCGCCCTGACCCCCGACGGCCGGCACGGCGGCGCGGCAGGTCAGCAGGGCAGCGTCTACGCGCTGATGACGACGGACTCAACCGAGCCCGAGTTCCGTCCCCGCGCGGTGCTCTGACGGTTCGTCACGGTTCACGGTTCGTCGTCCACACGCCACACGGTCGGAGGGTTCGCCGATGTTCACCACCCGCCCCACCCTGCAGGGCACCTTCGGCATGGTGTCGTCCACCCACTGGCTCGCGTCGCAGTGCGCGATGGCGGTGCTGGAGGACGGCGGCAACGCCTTCGACGCGGCGGTCGCGGCGGGCTTCGTGCTGCACGTCGTCGAGCCGCACCTGAACGGACCCGCGGGTGAGGTGCCGATCATCCTGGCCCCGGCCGGGGGAAGCCCGGCCGTGCTGTGCGGCCAGG
The DNA here is from genome assembly GCF_015690355.1 of Streptacidiphilus fuscans. Classification (GTDB taxonomy): domain Bacteria; phylum Actinomycetota; class Actinomycetes; order Streptomycetales; family Streptomycetaceae; genus Streptacidiphilus; species Streptacidiphilus fuscans. The sequence goes on from NZ_JADPRT010000001.1 coordinate 534,567, forward strand.
GACCGGCTCCGGCCGGGGCCGGCGTCGCGCACTACACCTCGCTCGGCCTGGACCTGGTCCCCGGCACCGGGCCGCTCGCGGCGGCCGTGCCGGGAGCCTTCGACGCCTGGATGATGCTGCTGCGCGACCACGGCACCCGCGACGTGCGCGACGTGCTGCGCTACGCGATCCACTACGCCGAGTCCGGCCACCCGGCTGTGGAGCGGATTGGAGCCACAGTGGAGAGCGTCCGCGAGCTGTTCGAGCAGGAGTGGACCAGCTCCGCCGAGCTCTACCTGCCCGGCGGCCGGGCCCCGCGCGGCGGTGACCTGCTGCGCAACCCCGCCCTCGCCGCGACCTGGCGGCGCGTCACCGCCGAGGCGGAGGCGGCGGGCAGTGACCGCGAGACGCAGATCGACGCGGCCCGCCGGACGTGGCGCGAGGGCTTCGTCGCCGAGGCCCTGGTCCGCGCCTCGGACCGGCCGACCATGGACACCTCCGGCGAACGCCACACCGGCACGCTGAGCGGCGACGACCTGGCGGCGTACCGGGCCGGGTACGAGGCGCCGGTCACCGTGGACTGGAACGGCTGGACGCTGTGCAAGGCCGGACCGTGGAGCCAGGGCCCCGCGCTGCTCCAGCAACTCGCCCTGCTGCCCGACGGCTTCGGCACCGGCGAGACCGCGTACGGCTCGGCGGGCTATGTGCACACCCTGGTCGAGGGCGCCAAGCTGGCCATGGCCGACCGTGAGGCCTGGTACGGCGACGCGGCCGACGTGCCGCTCGACGACCTGCTCGCGCCCGCGTACAACGCCGCCCGCCGGAAGCTGATCGGGGACCAGGCCAGCCTGGAGCTACGGCCCGGTTCCCCGGACGGGCGGACGCCGCGACTGCCCGCGCACGTCGAGCATTTGCTCTCGGAGCTGGCCAAGTCGGGCGCGGAGGACGGCTTCGACGCGCTGGGCACGCTGCCGTCCGGCGCGGGGGAGCCGACCGTCGCGCGGGACGGCCTCACCCGGGGCGACACCTGCCACCTCGACGTCGTCGACCGCTGGGGAAACCTGGTCTCCGCCACGCCAAGCGGCGGCTGGCTGCAGTCCAACCCCGTCGTCCCGGAGCTGGGCTTCCCGCTCGGCACCCGCCTGCAGATGGCGTGGCTCGAACCCGGCCTGCCCAACACGCTCACTCCCGGCCGCCGCCCGCGCACCACGCTCACCCCGTCGTTGGCGCTCAGGGACGGCGTGCCGGTGATGGCCTTCGGCACGCCTGGCGGCGACCAACAGGACCAGTGGAGCCTGCACTTCTTCCTCGCGGTGGCCCTGCGCCCGCCGGTCCGCGGCCAGTGGGACCTTCAGGGTGCGGTCGACGCTCCCAACTGGCACACCGACGCGTTCCCGAGCTCGTTCTTCCCGCGCGGCATGCGGCCGGGCAGCCTGGTGGTCGAGGACCGGATCGGCGACGCGGTCGCCGCCGAGCTGCGTGCCCGCGGCCACCGGGTCACCCTGGCCGACCCGTGGTCGGAGGGCCGCCTCTGCGCGGTGGCCCGCGACCCGCGTACGGGAGTGCTGTCGGCGGCGGCCAACCCGCGCGGCATGCAGGGGTACGCCGTCGGCCGCTGAGCCGGGAGCCCCGCTCCACGTCACCGTGGCGGGAGTGCGTACACGTGGCTTCCGTGGACGGCGTAGAGCTGGGTGCCGTCCGTGGACAGCCACCACTCGTCGGTGGAGGAGTCTCCGTCCTGGAACGTCCACAGGGCCTTGCCAGAGGTGACGTCCAGGGCGGTGACGCCGCTGGACTGGCCGTTGATGAGGACCGGGCAGAAGACCGTGTCCGCCACCACGACCATGGGGGTGCGGCTGACGGTCGTGTCGACCTGGCTGGTCCAGATCTGGGCCCCGGTGTGGGCGTCGAGGGCGAGCGCGGTGCCGTCGCCCTGGGTCAGATAGAGGCGACCGTCCGCGTAGGCGAGGGAGTCGTAGTCGGCGTTGGTGAGCTTCGCGCTGGAGAGCCTGCTGTCTCCCTTGGCCAGGCCGTAGCCCGACAGCTGCGGGCCGGGCAGGAACAGGGTGTCGCCGCCGAGGAGGGGGAGGACGGGGTTCTGCCACTTGGGGTTGCCGTAGTCCTGGGACCACAGTTGCGCGCCGGTGCGGGTGTCGCGGACGACGATGTTGTTCTTGTCGTTGGTGTACACCAGGTAGCCGCTCGTGGCGAAGCCCAACACGTCGTAGCCGTTGGCCACGGTCCGGTGCTGGGTCCACAGCACCTGGCGGGTGTGCAGGTCGACGGCCATGACAACCTGCGTGCTGGTGTCGTCCCCGAACACGATGATCGGCTGCCCGTGGGCGTCGAGCTTGTACTGGTTGCCGATGAGGAAGGCGGCCTGGTCGTTGACCGCGAGCAGGCTGGTGAAGGCGTACTGCGCCGGTTCGGGCAGCGTCCACCGCTGGGCGCCGGTCGCCGGGTCGTAAGCGGACAGCGCGGGGCTGCTGCCGTCCTGGTTCAGCGTGACGAACAGTCCGCCGCCGTAGGCGACGGGTTGCTGCTGGTAGCTCGACGAGACCTGGGGTCCGGTCCACTGCAGGGCGCCTGATCTCGCTCTGAGGGTGACCATTTCCTGGCCGGCGACCGCAACCATGCCGTCCGCGGCCAGTGCCGGGCTCTGGACGGCCTGGTTGGCCGTGTAGCTCCACAGCGGTTGCGGAGGGACCCCCGGAGGGCGGGTCGCGGTCGCCGAAGGGGCCGCGGTGGCGGTACCGGACCGGCTCGCCGACGGGCTCGGTGTCGGTGCGCCGCCGCCCTGGCTGAGCGCGAGGGCGGTCCCGCCTCCGGCTGCGCCCAGGGCCACGATGCCGAGCCCGGCGTACACCAGGGTGCGCCGCGACACCGCGTCAGAACGCCCCGGGGGCACGGACGCCGTGGACGGCGGTGGCGACGGGAACGACGTCGCCTCCGAGGCAGCCGTCGGGGGACCTGCGTCAGGACCGGTGTCCCGGTTGCCGAGCAGAACGGTTCCGCGGTCCCCGCGGTCGCCTCGACCCGGCTGCGCCGCGGCACCGGCTGCCGGCACCCGTGGGTCCCCGCCGGCGGCCGGTGCCGGGAGAGGGGTCTCCAGCTCCATCACCGTGGCGGCGTGCCGTGCGATCGCGGAGGCGACCTCGGCCGGCAGCCACGCGTTGCCCGGCTGTGCGGCGACCCCCTCCGCGGCAAGGGCCGCGAGTACCTGGTCCGGAGTGGGCCGCGCCTGCGGATCCTTGGCCAGGCACGCGGTCACCGTCGGTAGGAGATCGTGCGGAACACCGGCCAGCTCGGGCGGCTCGTGGACGACCCGGTACAACAACGACGCGGCGGACTCCTGCCCGAACGGACCCCGCCCGGTGGACGCGAACACCAGGACCGCCCCCAGCGCGAAGACGTCTCCGGGAGGCCCGACCGGCCGACCGGACGCCTGCTCGGGTGACATGAACCCCGGTGAGCCGACCACCACGCCGGTGCTGGTCAGGCCGACCTCGTCCAGCGCGCGGGCGATCCCGAAGTCGATCACCCGCGGCCCGTCCACCGCCAGCAGCACGTTCGAGGGCTTCAGATCCCGGTGCACCAGCCCGGCCCCGTGCACCGCCCGCAGCGCCTCCGCCAGTACCGCCCCGAGGACGCGCACGCTGCCCGCGGGAAGCGGTCCGAACTCCGACACCGCCTGGGCCAGCGACGGCCCCGGGACGTAGGCGGTGGCCAGCCAGGGTGACGGGGAGTCGCGGTCCGCGTCCACCACGGGCGCGGTGAACCCTCCGGAGACCGAGCGCGCGGACGCGACCTCGCGCCGGAACCGCGCCCGGAAGTCCGGGTCGCCCGCCAGTTCCGGACGCACCACCTTGACGGCCACGGTCCGGCCGCCCGCACTACGGGCCAGGTAGACCCGTCCCATGCCACCCGCGCCCAGCCTGGCGACCAACCGGTAGGTCCCGATCTCTGCCGGGTCGTCAGCTTCCAGCGGCTCCACGCCATCCCCCTCGTTCACTGTGTCCATCCCCCCGAGTCGTCGCGGGGGTCCGTCGTGGTGCTCGGTGCCACGGGCGGCTGCACCGACCGGCAGGTCGCGTCCCCGCCTCCACCCCGATGCGGTCCGGCATGCTCACGTCCCGCCGTGCTCGGGAATGGGCAGGCCGAACCGTCGCCTCAGGCTCCATGCGGACACGACCGCTTCCGGCATTCGTCCGGCCCCACCCCGACCACCGTCCCCCGTTGCTCGGCCCCGTCACCGGCCCGGGCCGTCCGCGAGTGTCCCATGGTGTTCAACCAAGGCCAAGTTCGCCGACCGGCACGGCATCCAGCGGTTCAGCGCCTGGACGTGCGGCGACTGCGGCGCTCCGAAGTCCCCTGTTCGGATGAGTCCGCGATGCGTCGAGGACTCGGGGTCCGGGGCGGCCGACCGTCCACTGCGGAAGACGCCCTGACGGACGTTCCGGTGCCGAATGTCGGTGAGCGAAGCCCGCGACCGGGAAGTGCCAGTGCCGGTTGCGGCGGGCTCTACGGGTCTCCCCGGCCCTCGCTTCCGTACCATCTGTGGCCGGTGGAGAAGCTGCGACCAGCGGGAGCGTGCACGGATGGAGCCAGTGGACCGGTACCGGGTGGTCGTCTCCGACGAGTTGTCGGACGGATTGACGGATGCGCTCGGGGGCGTCCGCCTGTCCTCGATCAGCGGCGGTGACCAGTCCCCGCTGGTGTTCGTGGGACCTGGCCTGCCGCAGGGGCTGCTGCACGATCCCCGGCTCCGCTGGTTCCACAGCAGCAACGCAGGAGTGGACGCCGTCCTGCGCGCCGGGCAGGGCCGTCCGTGGCCGGAGAAGGTGCTGGTCACCCGTACCGTCGGGCGGATGGGTGAACGCATCGCGCAGTTCGTCCTGGGATGGCTGCTGGCGGAGTGCCAGAACATCCCGCTCTTCCTCGACCAGCAGCAGGACCGGGTCTGGCGGCGGCAGCCGGCCGAACTTGCGGGCGGGCAGCTTGCGGTGGTGTACGGGGTCGGCGAGATCGGGTCGGCGGTCGGCGGGCTGCTGCGGAAATGCGGGATCCGGACGGTCGGGGTCGCGCGAGCCCCGCGCCAGGCACCGGGGTTCGAGCGGGTGGTCACCCCCGGCAACGCGCCTGTCACAGACGCCCGTTGGGTGGTGTCGGCCCTGCCGCTGACGGATGCCACGCAGGGCTTCTTCGACGAGGCGCTGTTCCGCCGGTTCGCGGGAGCCACCTTCCTCAACGTCGGCCGAGGAGCCACCGTCGACATGGACGCGCTCGAGGCGGCTCTGGTGGACGGAAGCGTTTGTTCGGCTGTCCTCGACGTCCTCCCCACGGAGCCGCCTGCCGCGGAGGCCGCCTGCTGGCGGCTGCCGCGTACGGTCGTCACCTCGCACTCCGCCGGAGTGACCGAGGACAGCGACGTGATTGCCGACTTCACCGCATGCCTGCGTGAGGTGTCCGACGGTCGACGTCCGAGGCTCGCCGTGCGAACCGACGAAGGCTACTGACCGTCGGAGGGCGGAACACCGGCCTCCGGGCGGAGTTCACGGTCTGAGCCCGGAAGCGCGTGGGCCCCGCCGAACCTCCGGCGACGCGGGTCGGCAGCCCCCGCGTTTCCTGTGAGATCGTTCCGTGATCACCACTGGCTAGGGTGCCGCACATGCTCAACACGCACCGCCTGCACGTCCTGGCCGAGATCGACCGGTCGGGGAGCATCGCGGGGGCGGCACGGCGGCTCCGGCTGTCGCCCTCCGCGGTGTCCCACCAGCTCGCCCAGTTGGAGAAGGAGGTGGGGGTGAGCCTGGTCGAACGCGGGGCGCAGAGCCTGCGGTTGACGTCGGCCGGGCGGCGGCTCTCGCTGCGCGGGCAGGAGGTGCTCGCGCTGCTCGACGCCGCCGAGAAGGACCTGCTCTCCCAGGCCCGCGCGGACTCCGGGCACCTGCGGATCGGCTTCTTCGCCTCCGCCGGGTACCGGTTGCTGCCGCAGGCGCTGTCGCGGTTCTCCGGACGTTACCCCGCCGTGGAGCTGGAACTCGTCGAGGGAGAGCCGGACGACCTGGCCGACAGTGTGCAGCAGGGGGCCATCGACGCACTGATCGCTTTCGAGTACCCGTTCGGCCCGTGGGCGGTGCCGGACGGGGTGCAAGTACGGGAACTGCTCCGCGAGCCGCTGCACCTGGTGGTGCCGACGGGACACCCGGCGGGCCGACGCGCCCAGGTCCGGCTCCAGGAGCTGGCCGGGGAGCAGTGGATGTGCGGCACCGGATCGCCGATGTCCCTGCTGGAACGGATCTGCGCACTGGAGGGGTTCGTCCCCAACATCCGCTGCCGCAGCGACCACTACGAGGTGATGCTCGGCCTGGTCCGCGCGGGCATGGGGATCGCGCTGGTGCCCAGCCTCGGCATCAACGACACCCCGGGTGTGCAGACGACACGGGTGTCTGGGCCGCGGCTCTACCGAAGGGTGATGGTCGCCTCGCGGCCGGGCAACCCGAATCCGCTGCTCAACACCTTCCTGGCCTACCTCGGCAGCGTCGCCTCGAACCTGTTGACGGTGATGAACCGTCAACGTTCCGGAGACGGACGGTCCTGACCTGCGCGCCTGACTGGTGGTCCTGACCGGCGGTCCGGCGGCGTCGCTCAGCGTGCCACCGTGCCGCCGCTTCTGGCCACGACCTCGTCGATGCTCTCGGCGGCGCGCAGCACGGTGAACCGCACCGCGCCGTTGCGGGCGAGTTCGAAGCCGTGGACCGGGGGCATCGGCAGGCTGTTGTAGTGGAACGGCGCGGAGAAGGCGTAGGCGCCGGTGTCCGGCACGACGACCAGGTCGCCCGCGGACAGGCGCGGCAGCAGCCGCTCCTGCGCCAGCAGGTCGCCCGCGAAGCAGCACGGGCCGCCGACGTCCTGGACCTCCGGCTCGGCGCGGCTGGGGCTGCCGTCGGCGTCGTAGGCGAGGACACGCAGCGGCCACAGGTCCGGGGCGAAGGCGGTGCGGGCCGAGATCTGGGCGCCGGCGTGGGTCAGCGCGATGCGTCGCCCGCCGGAGGTCTTGGTGTACTCCACCCGCGTGGCCACGAATCCGTTGCGCGCCATCAGCGCCCGCCCGTACTCGGTGACGATCCGGAAGGACCCGTCGAACAGCTCCGGCACCTCCCGCCGGAGCACGCTGACGTGGTCCGCGAAGGTCGGGGAGTCGTTGTCGTCGGTGAAGTCGACGTGCAGTCCGCCGCCGATGTCGATGCCGACGACCTGACCGGGCCGCTGCTTGTTCACCTCCCGCGCGAAGTCGACGGCAGCCGCCACGCCCGCCGCGTTGAGGTCCAGCGGCACGCCCTGGGAGCCGACGTGGACGTGGACCCAGCGCAACCAGGGCCGGTCCCGGTAGGCGTCCAGCAGGCGCTCGCGGTTGCCCGGATCGGCCAGCGCGATCCCGAACTTGGTGGTGCGGCCCGCCGTCGACATCGCCGCGATGCTGCCGAGGCCGACCTGGGGGTTGAGCCGGATGCCGATCCGCTGTGCCGTCACGTCGGCTGTCGCGGTGCCGATCAGCCGGTCGACCCGTTCGAGCTCCTCGAAGTTGTCGATGTTGACGGCGATGGCGTCGCCAAGCGCCGTGGACAGCTCGGCGAGCGTCTTGACCGGCGAGTCCAACACCAGCTGTTCCGGGAGGAACCCGGCGGCGCGGGCCTGCGCGAATTCGCCGGGGCTGCTCACCTCGCAGCCCAGTCCGTGGGCGCGCAGCTGGGCCAGCACCGGCACCAGGGGGTTGGCCTTGGCGGCGAACGCGTGCAGGACGTCGAGTTCGGGCGGCCAGGCCGTGCGCAGCGCGTGGGCGCTGTCGCCGATCCCGGCCAGGTCCACGAAGGCGGCGACCGGGCTGTCCACTTCGTCCAGGAGTCCTTGGGCGACGGCGGCCCGGACGGCCGCGTCCCGCCGGGTGCGGCGTTTGGCGGCTGCGGAGCCGGTCGGGGTCGGGGGCGGAAGCATCGCTACCTCGCTCGCGGGAGTGCCGGGCGGTCGGACGGGCTCAGCCTGCACCGCTGAGCCGGAGTTGGGCGGGAGCATCGAAAACCTCGGTGCTCAGTCACCACTTCGTTCCCGGCTGTCGGTCGGCTGGGCTTCAGCAGTCAACATAACGGCTCACCACGGCGACTGCGCCGTGTGATCTGCACGACGCAGCACGACTTCGCACGAGGAGTGTGCCCATGACCGCCCGATCCTCGCCCGTCACGCCCGAGACGACCCAGGTGATCACCCCGGACGCCGTCGCCGCCCGGCCTGGCGCGCCGGTGTGGCCGACGGTGGCCGGTGCCGAGACGTGGTGGTGCGCGTCGGACCCGACGACCGCGAGCGTGGGACTGTGGCGCTGCGCCGCGCCCGGAGCTCCGGTGCGCGGGGTGCTGGGGCCGGGATGGTCGGTCGGCAACTCCTCGATCGGCTACGGCGGTCGGCCCTTCCTGGTACTGCCCGGGGCGGAGCAGCACCGCCTCGTCTTCACCCGCGCGTCCGACCAGCGGCTCTACGCCGCGGTCGTCACGGCCCTCGCGGCAGGCCTTCCGGAGACCGAGGTCGCCCCGCTCCCGCTCACCCCGGCCGACCCGGACGGCGTGCGCACCGCCTACGCCGACCCGATCCCGGGGCCGGAAGGCGGCGACGAGGTCTGGTGCATCCGTGAGACCACCCGCGCCGCCCCCGGCGACGAGACTGCCGATCCCGCGCCGCGCACCACCCGCGACATCGTCGCCGTCCCGCTGTCCGGGGCGGCGGCCGAGGACCCGGACGCGATCCGCGTCGTGGCGCGCTCGCACCACTTCCTCTCCGGGATCCGGCTCAGCCCGGACGGTGCCCGGCTGGCCTGGATCGGCTGGGACCACCCCGCCATGCCGTGGGACACCAGCGAGCTGATGGTGGCTCGGATCGAGGACGGGGTGGCCGCCCCGCCGGTGCGCGTCCTGGGCGGCGACGGCGTCTCGGTCCCGCAGGCGGAGTGGGCCGACGCTCACACCCTCTACGCGATGGGCGACCCGGACGGCTGGTGGAACCTGCACCGCGTCGATCTGACGGATGGTCATCCCGCGAAGGCGGACGCGGTCTGCGTGCTGCGCACGGACGTCGAGTGCTCCCACGCGATCTGGCGTGTCGGCGCGACCTCCTTCGCCGTCACCGACGCGGGCGTGCTGTTCCGCCGCAGCGCGGGCGACCAGAGCCTCGCGCTGTGGGATCCGGCGACCGGCGGGCTGACCGAGCTGGCAGGGGAGTGGACCGACTTCGCCGTCGGCTGGTCCGGCGACTCCTCGGCGGTGGCCGTCGTCGCGGCGAGCCCCACCGAGTCGGCGACGCCGCTGCGCCTCGACCTGGCGGCACGTCAGGACAGGGGTGCGCCAGGCATCACGGTCACCCGCTGCGTCCCGGCGAGCCCCGACCCGTTCGAGGACCGGCACTCGATCCCGCAGCGCCGCACCGTCGCGGTCGAGGGCGGTTGGGAGGTGCCCTACGTCTACTACCCGCCGACCCGTCCCCAGCTGCAAGGGCGAACAGGCCCGCCACCGCTGCTGATCGACGTCCACGGCGGCCCGACCAGCCGGACCGGCGGCACCCGCAGCCTGGAGCTGTCGCTCTTCACCAGCCGCGGCTTCGCCGTCGCCTCGGTCGACTACGGTGGCTCGATCGGCTACGGCCGCGCCTACCGCGACCGGCTGCGCCACACATGGGGCACCGTCGACGTCGCCGACAGCGTCGCCGTGGCCAGGGCGCTGGCCGACGCCGGACTCGCGGACCCGGACCGGACCGCGATCCGGGGCGGCTCGGCGGGCGGCTGGACGGCGCTCGCCGCACTCGCCCACACCGACGTCTTCTGCTGCGGTTCGGTCTACTACCCGATCAGCGACCCGGCGACCTGGTCGCACGGCGAGACCCACGACTTCGAGAGCCGCTACATCGAGTCCCTGGTGGGCGTGCTCCCGGACGACGCGGACCGCTACGCGGCGGTGTCGCCCTTGGCGCACGCCGCCGGGATCACCGTCCCGTTCGTGATGCTCCAAGGCCTGGACGACACCATCTGCCACCCCGACCAGGCCCGCCGCCTCGTCGCCGCCGTCGAACAGGCGCACGGGCCGGGCCTCTGTTTCCGCCATCTGGAGTTCCCCGGTGAGGGCCACGGATTCCGGCGCGCGGCCACGACCGCCGCCGCCCTCCAGGCCGAGCTCGACCTCTACGCCCATGTCATGGGCGAGCCGTGACGGCTCATCAGCCTTCGTGCGCGCATCATCCGAACCCGGGGCCTGTCCAACGGCTCCCACCCCTCCCAGAGAACGTGAGGTGCTGGTCATGACCGACACCGCTGCCGCGACGCCCGTCCCCTCCGCGGACGAGGCGGCGGCGCTCGCCGACGACGCGGTGGACTTCTGCTCCCGCCTGATCCGCTTCGACACCAGCAACTACGGCGGCGGCGAGAGCCGCGGCGAGCGCGCCTGCGCGGAATGGGTCGCCGGGGAGCTGACCGACGCCGGGCTGAAACCCGTCGTCCTGGAGTCCGCGCCCGGCCGGGCCAACACCGTGGTGCGCATCACGGGCGCCGACCCGGCCGCCCCCGCGCTGCTGGTCCACGGACATCTGGACGTGGTGCCCGCCGAGCCGTCCGACTGGTCGACCTACCCCTTCTCCGGAGAGGTCCGCGACGGCGCGGTCTGGGGACGCGGCGCGCTCGACATGAAGGACATGGACGCGATGATGCTGGCGTTCGTCCGACATCTGCAGCGCACCGGCGCCAAGCCTCCGCGCGACCTGGTCTTCGCCTTCGTCGCCGACGAGGAGGACACCGGCGAGTACGGCGCCCGCTTCCTGGTCGAGCAGCACCCGGACCTCTTCGAGGGCGTCAACGCCGCGATCAGCGAGTCCGGCGGCCAGAGCGTCCCGCTGCCGGGCGGTGCCAGGCTCTACCCGATCGCCGCCGGCGAGCGTGGCAGCGCCTGGATGACCGCGACCGCGCGCGGCACCGCAGGGCACGGTTCCAAGCGCAACGACGACAACGCCCTGGTCAAGCTGTCCGCCGCGATCGGCAGGTTCGACCGGCACGAGTGGCCGGTCCGGGTGGTGCCGATCGTCGCGGCGCTGCTGGACGGACTCTCCCGGCACCTCGGCGTGGCGATCGACCCCACCGATCTCAGCCCGCTGGGCGCGGCGGCGGAACTGGTGTCGGGAACCCTGGCGAACTCGGTCAACCCGACCATGCTGCGCGCCGGTTACAAGCACAACGTGATCCCCAGCGAGGCGAGCGCCGCGCTCGACGGCCGGATCCTGCCCGGCACCGAGGCGGAGTTCTTCGCCACCGTGGACGACCTGCTCGGCCCGGACCTCACCCGGACCGGCGACTACCTGCCCCCGGTCAGCGCCGACCACACCTCGCCGGACTTCGCCGCGATGGCGGCCGCCCTGCGCGCCCACGACCCGGAGGCGCTGGTCCTCCCGTACTGCATGACCGGCGGTACCGACGCCAAGGCCTTCGCCGCCCTCGACATCCCCGGCTTCGGCTTCGTGCCGGGCCGCACCCCCGCGGACTTCAACGCCTGGCAGTACGTCCACGGCGTCGACGAGCGCGTGCTCACCGACAGCCTCGCCTTCGGCGCCCGGGTGCTGACGACCTATCTGATGACCGACCCCCGTGCCTTCGCCTGAGCGCCTGCACGCCTGAACCCGCGCGTCACCCCCACCCTCCTGAAAACCCCCACGGAGACCGACATGACTGTGCGCGACACCAAGAGAAGCACCGGCAGAAGACTGCGGACGGCGCTGGCCGCCGCCTGCGCGAGCGGCTTGCTCATGGCCGGACCCGCCGCCCTGGCCACGGCGACCGCCGCGCGGGCCGCCTCCTCGTCCGCCACCTCCGGCACCACCCTGCGCGTCGCCATGGACAGCTCGGGCGTCGACACGCTCAATCCGTTCACCGCCTTCTTCAACGGCTCGCTCGACATCTTCGGCAGCATCTACCCGTCGCTGACGACCATCGACGAGAACGGCGTTCCTGCCCCCTACCTGGCCACGTCATGGACCCTGTCGCCGGACCACCTCACCTGGACCTTCAAGATCCGCAGCGGGCTCACCTGGAGTGACGGCCAGCCGCTGACGGCCGCCGACGCCGCTTGGACGCTGAACCTGATCATGACCAACTCCGTGGCCGGGACGGCCAACGGCACGCTGGTCTCCAACTTCGCCTCGGTGACCGCGCCCGACCCCACCACGCTGGTCATCAGGACCAAGCAGCCGGAGGCCAACGTCACCTACGTCAGCATCCCGATCTCCGGCATCCCGATCGTGCCGCAGCACATCTGGCAGTCCCACGTCGCGGGCCTGTCGACCTACAAGAACGACACGTTCCCCGTCGTCGGCTACGGCCCCTGGGTGCTGACGGACTACCAGACGGACCAGTACGCCAAGTTCGACGCCGACAAGTCGTTCGTGCTGGGCGCGCCGAAGTACGACCACCTGATCGAGCAGCTCTACAAGGAGTCCGACGCGGCGGTCGCGGCGCTCAAGGCCGGTCAGCTGGACTACATCAACGGCGTCGACGCCACCCAGTTCTCCTCCCTCCAGCACGCCGACGGCGTGCGGACCGCGCAGGCCGCCGGTGAGGGCTGGACCGGCGTCGAGCTCAACCCCGGCGCGAAGACCCGCTCGGGCAAGCCGATCGGCACCGGCAACCCCGCGCTGGCCGACCCGACGCTGCGCCGCGCGATCGCCGAGGCCGTCGACAAGAAGACCCTGCTCGCCAAGGTGATCGACGGTCAGGGCCAGGTCGCCGCAGGCTACCTGCCGCCCGCCTGGCCCCAGTGGAACTGGACGCCCCCGGCAGGCCAAGGCCAGCCCTACGACCCCGCCGCCGCCAACAAGATGCTCGACGCCGCCGGGTACACAATGGGCCCGAACGGCGTCCGGATCGACCCGAAGACCGGCAAGCCGCTCGACCTGCGCCTCGGCATCCACTCGGGCCGCGCCGAGGACGCCGCCATCTCCACCTATCTGGCGGGATGGCTCAAGGCGATCGGCATCAACGTCGACATCCAGCCGATGAGCATGTCCGCGCTCAACAGCAACCTGGGCAAGGGCGACTGGGACATGCTGATGGACTCCTGGACCACCGGCCCCGACCCGACCTACCTGCTCGGCATCCAGACCTGCGCGACGCTGCCCGACGACAACGGCAACGGCGGCAACACCGACTCCTTCTACTGCAACCCGGCCTACGACAAGCTCTTCGGCCAGCAGGCGACCGTCTTCGACGCCACCCAGCGCGCCCAGGTCGTCGGCCAGATGCAGGGCATCCTCTACAACGCCGACGTGGACCAGCTGCTGTACTACGCCACGGACAAGATCGCGGCGTCCTCGAACGTCACCGGACTGGTCACCGGCACGCAGACCAACGGCTACTACCCGGCGCAGACCACCTTCTGGAGCTACCTGAAGGCCGCTCCGGCCGCGCAGAGCGCCTCGGCCTCCTCCGGCTCCGGCAGCACCGGGTTGTGGCTGGGTCTGGTCGGCATCGTGGTCGTCGTGGGAGCGGGCACGGTCGTGGTCCGCCGCCGTGCGGGGGCGGACGACCGTGAGTAGCCCCGCCGCCGTGGCGGAGCCGGCTGTCGCGGCACCCGACCCCCGCCCCCGTCGGGCGTTCCGGGTGCCGCGGCCCGGCTACCTCGTCACCAAACTCGCCGCCGCCGTCGTCAGCTTCGCGGTCACCCTGGTGATCGGCTTCGTCCTCTTCAACGTGATGCCCGCCGACCCGGTGCGCACCATGACCCAGGGACGCCCCGTCGGCGAGGCGCAGTTGGCCGAGCTGCGGATCCAACTCGGGCTCAACAAGCCGATGTGGGAGCGGTTCCTCAGCTACGTGAGCGACACCCTGCACGGGCACCTCGGCTACTCCTGGGAGTACCAGCAGTCCGTGGCGTCGCTGATCGCCAGCCGGATCGGCCCGACGCTGCTGCTGATGGGCACCTCGTTCGCCATCTCCGTCGTGCTCGGCCTCTGGCTGGGCATGCGCAGTGGCTGGCGTGCGGGCAGCCTGTTCGACCGGTTCACCTCCGCCACGTCGCTGACGCTCTGGTCGGTGCCGACGTTCTGGCTCGGCATGATCCTGCTGATCGTCTTCAGCGTCGGCATCGGCCCGTTCCACGGGTTCCTGCCCACGGCCGGGATGAGCGACCCGACGTTGCCGCAGACCGGCATGACGCACTATCTGGACGTCGCCCGCCACCTGGTGCTGCCCGCACTGACCATGGTGCTGGTCGTCTACGCGCAGTACGTGACGATCATGCGCTCCTCGATCATCGAGGAGAAGGGCAGTCCCTACCTGCTCACCGCCCGCGCCAAGGGCCTCACCGACGACGCCGTGCGCCGCCGCCACGCCCTGCCCAACGCGCTGCTGCCCTCGGTGACGATGATCTTCATGCACCTGGGCGGCCTGATCAGCGGCGCCGTCACGGTCGAGGCCATCTTCTCCTGGCCCGGCCTCGGCGACCTGACCTACCAGGCACTGACCATCCCCGACCTGCCGGTGCTCCAGGGCACCTTCATCGTCTTCAGCGCGAGTGTGATCCTCATGAATCTGCTGGCCGACCTGGTCTACCGGTTCCTCGACCCGCGGGTGCGTGCCCAGTGAGCGCCGCACAGACCGTCCCCGCGCCGGGCGCCCCCGCCCCCGGGGCCGCCGGTGAGCCCTCCGCCGCGGCCTCCGTGCCGCCCCGACTCGCCGGAGCGCGGCGCTTCGTCCGCGCGTTCCTGCACCGGCCGTCCGGCGTGGCCGGGCTGTCGATCCTGCTGCTGTTCGTCGTGCTCGCGCTGGTCGCCCCGGCGTTCATCGGACCCGACCAGCTCGACGTCACCAAGGTCAACGGGCCGTTGCTGACCGCGCCGAGCGGTTCCTACCCGCTGGGGACCGACCAGGCCGGACGCAGCGTCCTGCTGCTGCTGATCTGGGGGTCGCGCGAGTCGCTGCAGATCGGCGTGATCGCCACCGTGCTGACCGTCGTCTTCGGCAGCGCGGTCGGGATCGTGGCCGGGCACTACGGCGGCCTCGTCGGGCGGGCGCTGATGCACGTCACCGACTGGTTCATCGCGCTGCCCAGCCTGCCGCTGGCCATCTCGCTGGCCGCCGTGCTCGGCCAGGGCTCGACCTCCATCACCATCGCGATCGCCGTCACCTCGTGGACGGCGACGGCCCGGCTGGTCCGCGCCCAGACCCTGGCCGTCGAGGCGCGTCCGTTCGTCGAACGGGCCCGCGCGCTCGGAGCCGGGAACGGGCAGATCATGCTGCGTCAGGTGCTGCCGAACGTGATGCCGTTGATCCTGGTGTCCAGCACCCTGACCGTCGCCAGCGCGTTGCTGTCGGAGGCGACGCTGACCTTCCTCGGCCTGGGCAGCCCGACCGACGTCACCTGGGGCCAGATGATCCACGACGCCTTCTTCGGCGGCGCGTTCACCGCCGACGCCTGGTGGTACCTGCTGCCGCCGGGCCTGGCGATCCTGGCCGTCGTGCTGGGCTTCACGCTCACCGGGCGCGCTGTGGAGCACGTGCTCGACCCGCGGATGGAGAACAAGCGATGACCGCGCAGACCACCCTCACCCCCGAACGTCCGCTGGACCGCCCGCTGTTGGAGGTCCGCGACCTGCACGTCACCTACCGCCAGGGCGGCCGGTCCGTTGCCGCCGTCCAGGGCGTCGACTTCAGCCTCGCGCCCGGTGACACCCTCGGCGTCGCGGGGGAGTCAGGGTGCGGCAAGTCGACCATGGCGCTGAGCCTGCTGCGGCTCCAGGGCGGCACGGCGAAGGTCACCGGCGAGGTGCTCTTCGACGGCCAGAACCTGCTCACCACCACCTGGTCCAAGCTGCGCGCCGTCCGCTGGGCGGGCGCGTCGGTGGTGTTCCAGGGCGCGATGAGCGCGCTCAACCCGGTGCGCACGGTGCTGGACCAGATCACCGAGCCGATGCTGCTGCACGACAAGGTCGGCCCCAAGGAGGCCGAACGCCGCGCCGCCGAACTGCTCGACAGCGTGGGCATTCCGTCGCGCCGGATGCGCAGCTACCCGCACGAGTTCTCCGGCGGCCAGCGGCAGCGCGTGATGATCGCGATGGCGCTGGCCTGCCGCCCGGACCTGATCATCGCGGACGAGCCGACCACGGCGCTCGACGTCATGGTCCAGGCGCAGATCCTGGAACTGCTGGGCGAGTTGGTCCGCGAGTCACGGATCGCGGTCATCATGATCACCCATGACCTGTCGCTGCTGGCGCACACCTGCGACCGCCTCGCCGTGATGTACGCGGGACGGATCGTCGAACTCGGCCCGTCCCGGCAGGTGCTGGAGCAGCCGCAGCACCCCTACACCCGCGCCCTCGCCCGGGCCTTCCCGACCATCGGCGACCCCGCCTCCCGGCGCGCCCCGGCCGGGCTGCCGGGTGACCCGCCGCGGCCGTCCGGGGACGACACCGGCTGCGCGTTCGCGCCGCGCTGCCCGGAGGCCGAGGACGCCTGCCGCACCGGGCAGATGCTGCTGTGGCCGACCGGACCCGGCCGCACCGCCGCCTGCCTGCACGCCAAGCCCGAACCCGGAGGCGACTCGTGACCGTCAACCCCACCGAGGAAGCCGCGAGCGCGCCCGGTGCCCAGCCCGGCGCCCTGCCCGACGCTCCACCCGGCGCCCGGCCCGCCGCGCTGGAGGCCCGCGACCTCTCCGTCGTCTACCCCGGCTCACGCGGCCGGGCCCCGGCCCGCGCCGTCGACGGCGTCAACCTGCGCATCGGCCAGGGCGAGATCGTCGCGCTGATCGGCGAGTCCGGCTGCGGCAAGTCGACGCTGGCCCGCGCCCTGGTCGGCCTGGTCAAGCCGACCAGTGGCCAGGTGCTGTACCAGGACACACCGTTGGGCTACTCGGCCAAGGCACTCAAGCAGTACCGCCGCCACACCCAGCTGGTCCTCCAGGACCCGGGTGGCGCCCTCAATCCCAAGCAGAACGTCTACGACGCCGTGGCCCTCGGCCCGCGTCTGCACGGGCTTCGCGACGGGCTTCCCGAACGCGTCCACGGGGCCCTGGCCCGCGCCGGACTGCGCCCGCCGGAGGAGTTCGCCGGGCGCTACCCGCACGAGCTCTCCGGCGGACAGCAGCAGCGCGTCGTCATCGCCGGCGTGCTGGCCCTGGACCCGCGTGTGATCGTCGCCGACGAACCGGTGGCTTCACTCGACGCCTCGGTGCGCGGCGAGATCCTCAAGCTGATCCTGCACCTGCGGGACGAGCTCGGGCTCTCCGCCCTGGTGGTCAGTCACGACCTGGGCCTGGCCTGGAACATCGCCGACCGGGTCGCCGTGATGTACCTGGGCCGGATCGTCGAGCAGGGCACCGTCGAGGAGGTCCTGCTCCGCCCGCAGCACCCGTACACCAAGGCGCTGCTCTCGGTGATCCCCACCGGCGCCGAGGACTGGCGGCCCACCCTGCTCACCGGCGAACCGCCGGACCCGACCGCGATCCCGGCGGGCTGCCGCTTCCATCCGCGCTGCGGGCGCTGGGCCGCCGCCTCCGAGCCCGAGCGCGCCGAGGCCGCCTGCGACCGCCGCGAGCTGCCCGTCCTGGCGGCCGACGGCTACCGTGCCGCTTGCCACCTGCTCCACACCGACGCCCTCACGGAGTCCGTATGACCCTGCTGCGCCCACCCGCCCTGCGTCCCGGCGACACCGTCGCCGTCCTGTGCGGCAGTTCGCCCGTCCACGACCAGGAGCGCCTGGAGTCCGGGCTGCGCGCGCTCACGTCCCTCGGCCTCAAGGCGGAGGTCCTCCCCTCGGCCCGGGCCGCAGGCACCGTGTACGACTACCTCGCCGGGGACGACGCGCTGCGGGCGGCGGACCTCACCCGCGCGCTGGCCGACCCGCGCTATGCGGGCGTGCTGACCGCCAAGGGCGGCTACGGCATGCAGCGCACCCTGGAGCTGGTCGACTGGAGCCGGATCGACCCTGACGCGCCCAAGGTCGTCGTCGGCTACTCCGACGTGACCGCGCTGCTGGAGGCGCTCGCCGCCAAGCTGGGCTGGGTCTCGTTCTTCGGGCCCATGGTCGCCGCCAGCGGCTTCTGGGAGGGCCCGGACGAGTACGACTTCCAGGAGCTGACGAAGCTGCTGTTCACCCCCGAGCGCGTCACGCAGCTCAGCTTCCCCGGCTCCCGGGCGCTGGTCCCCGGCGTCGCCGAGGGCGTGACCCTGGGCGGCACCGCGACGCTGCTGACGGCGAGTCTGGGCACCGACACCTCCTACCCGGCGCGCGGCGGGATCCTCTTCCTGGAGGACGTCGACGAGCGCCCGTTCCGGCTGGACCGCGTCTTCACCCAGCTCCGCCGGGCCAAGGACTACCTCGACGGCGTCGCGGGCGTCGTCCTCGGCACCTTCACCGAGTGCGGCGACCCGGAAGAGATCGACCGGCTGCTGGCCGACCGCTTCGGCGACCTGGGCGTGCCGGTGCTGGCTGGGGTGAACATCGGCCACAACACCGCGATGCAGACCTGGCCGATCGGCGTCCATGCCCGTCTGGACACGGAGAAGGGCACGCTGACCTTCCTGGACCAGGTGCTTCTGACCGACCGTCAAGACTAAGGGCATCGCGCGCCGATCCGCCCGCCACCGGACCCCTGGTGGCGGGCGGATCGGCGTCGTTCAGACGAACAGGCGGAGCAGGTCCTCCTCCGTCTCGCGGCGCACGATCTCGCGTGCCACGCCGTCCCGGACGGAGACCACCGGCGGCCGGGGCACCTGGTTGTAGTTGCTCGCCGCCGAGCGTTGGTACGCGCCCGAGCAGGGGATCGCGATCAGGTCGCCGGGACGCACGTCCCCGGGCAGGTCGATCCCGTCGACCAGGATGTCGCCGGTCTCGCAGTGCTTTCCGACCACGGTGAAGTCCGCCGGTAGGGCGTCGCTCGTCCGTGAGGCGAGGACGGCGGTGTAGGCGGAGCCGTAGGTGGCCGGACGCGGGTTGTCGCTCATTCCGCCGTCCACGCTCAGGTAGCGGCCCTTGACCGTGCCGACCTGGTAGAGCGCGACGGTGGTCGGCGCGACGATCGACCGGCCCGGCTCCAGGGCGAGTTGCACGTCCTCGGGCACCACCGCCCGTAGCACCTCGGCCAGTTGGGCGGGGGTCGGGGCCTCCTTCTCACCCGGCAGGTAGTGCACGCCCAGCCCGCCGCCCAGGTCCAGCCTGCCGATCGCCACGCCGTGCTCGTGCTCCACCGCCCGCAGGAAGGCCACCATCCGCTCAGCGGCGGTGCCGAAGGACCCGAGGTCGAAGATCTGCGAGCCGATGTGCGAGTGCAGCCCGACCAGCTCCAGCGAGGGTTCGGCCAGCACCCGGCGGACCGCCTCCGCGGCCTCGCCGGAGGCCATCGACAGGCCGAACTTGGTCCCCTCCCCGCCCGTCGCCCAGGCGGCATGAGTGGCCGCGTCCACGCCGGGTTTGACCCGGACCATGACGGCCTGCCGGATCCCGCACCCGCGGGCGGCCCGGGCCACCCGCTCCACCTCGTCGAACGAGTCCAGCACGAGGCAGCCGATGCCCCACCCGACGGCGCGTTCGATTTCTGCGACGGACTTGTTGTTGCCGTGGAAGACGACCCGCTCGGGCGGCATCCCGCCGCGCTGCGCGACGGCCAACTCGCCGCCGCTGCACACGTCCAGCGACAGGCCCAGCTCCCGCAGCCAGCCGACCACCGCCGGAGCGAGGAACGCCTTGCCGCCGTAGTGGACGTCCGCGTCGGGGAAGGCGGTCGTCCAGGCCGCGCAGCGGGCGCGGAAGTCGTCCTCGTCGAGTACGTAGACCGGCGTCCCGAACGTCGCCGCCAGCTGCGTGACGTCGAATCCGCCGAGCCGAAGCTCCCCGTCGGCCCACTGCGCCCGCAGCGGCCACACCTGGTCCATCACCTTGTTGCTGCCCATGACGCCGACGCTAGGCTTCGACCCTGCCCGGACCGGGGGAGCGTCGAGGAAGTGGATGCTCAGGCGTACTTCCGTCGAGCAGGACCCTGCCGGGCACCGAGGCCTGGCAGACTCCGAGTCGGTGAAGGAGTGGGTCTGCGATCGAGTGAGGACGGGAGACGCCATGCGCGTGCTGATCTCGGCGGACATGGAAGGCGCCACCGGCGTCACCTGGCCCGACGACTGCGAACCGGGAAACCCCGCCTGGCAGCGCTGCCGGACCCTGTTCACCTCGGACGTCAACGCCGCGATCGCGGGCTTCTTCGACGGCGGCGCGACCTCCGTGCTGGTCAACGAGGCCCACGCGACGATGCGCAACCTGCTGCTGGAGGAGCTCGACCCGCGCGCCGAGATGCTGACGGGCCGTCACAAGGACCTCACCATGGTCGAGGGCGTCCAGCACCCCGACGTCTCGGCCGTCGCCTTCGTCGGCTACCACGCCGGCGCCGGGGCGGACGGGGTCCTCGCGCACACCTACCTGGCAAACTCGATCACCGGGGTCACCGTCGACGGGGTCCCGGCCAGCGAGGGGTACCTGAACTCGCTGGTGGCCGCCGAGTTCGGCGTCCCGGTCGTGCTGGTCACGGGTGACGACCGAGCCTGCGCGGACGCCGTGTCCTACGCCCCCGACGCCGTCACGGCGGCCGTGAAGGACTGCGTCAGCCGCTACGCGGCGGTCTGCCGTCCACCCGCCGTGACCTTCGATCAGATCCGCGCGGCGGCTCAGCAGGCCGCGCGGCTCTGCGTCAGGGCCGAGCCGGTCACCGGGCGCAGCTTCGAGGTCGAGGTCGAGTTCGACGCCAGCCACCTGGCGGCGGCGACCGCCGGGGTGCCGACGGTCCGGCGGACGGACGTCCGCCGGGTCGCGTTCACCACGGACACCGCGTACGCGATGATCCGTACCTTCAGAACCGTGGTGACCGTCGCCGCCGCCGCGATCGAGAACGCCTACGGCTGAACCCGCGCTGCGGGTCAGCTGCTGCTCAGCCGCTGCGGCTCAGCCCAGCCCGAGCGTGCCGGCGACCTGGTCGGCCATCGCGGCCTCGCCCGTCGCGTTGGGGTGCACCGGCACGTAGTTGGTACCGAACAGCAGCGGCTCGATCCACCGGGTGCCGACCGGCTCGCACGCGTCGTGGCCGTCGGAGACGGTGGACATGTCGACGTAGGTCACGCCGTTGTCCGCGGCGGCGCGCTGGACGGCGGCGTTGAGGTGGGCCTCGATGTCGCGCAGGTAGGGGATGTCGCCGGACGCGAGCGGCATCTTGGCGTAGCACCCGGGAACGGCCTGGGCCGGGACGATCCACGGGTAGCCGACGATGGCGATCTGCGCGTTGGGGGCCTTGGCCTTGACGGCGGCCAGCGCGGCGTCGAGGTTCGCGTACGTGGTGGTGTCGATGGTGTTGTCGAAGCTCGACCCGTACAGGCTCTGGCACGGGTGCCCGATGCCCAGCGTGGCGATGCCCGCGGAGCCGCAGGCGAGGATCGCGTCGATGAAGGTGTTGTTGTCGTTGCCGCCGATGGTCATGGTGACCAGACCGGTGTCGGCGTTCAGCGCGTCCAACTGCGGTGCGACGCCCGGGTACTGGGAGCCGCTGAAGTCCTTGGTCTCGGCTCCGCCGCAGGTGACGTCGGTCAGGTCGAGCCCGAGTCTCGCGGCCAGGTCGTGCGGGTAGTTGAGCGTCGAGCGCGCGCACTCCAGCGGAGCGCTGGTGTCGAGCGGCAGGATTCCCGACCCGGCGCTGTAACTGTCGCCCAGCGCGACGTAGTTGACTGTCGAGTCCGCCTGCGCCTGCGCGGGGAGCGCGAGGCAGAGGCTGGTCAGAGCGGTGACGGCGGCGGTGGCCGCGGCGAGACGCCGCGATCGGACGCTGCGGACACGGGGCACACGGAGCACACGGAGCGGCATGCGGGGATCTCCTTGAACCGGGGTGGGGCCGTGACAGGGAGAGAATCAGATGGCGACACGTCAGCGGGCATGTGTCGTCGGCGTTTCCGCTAAGTTACCCGCGGGAAACGTAGCTCCGTCGTCGTCAGAGAGCAAGAGGCGTGCCGCGATCCCGTGTCCGGATCCGGCGGGGACGGGCGGCGGTCGGCGGGGACGATGGCAGCGCCGCTCACGCGTGCGGCCGCCCACCCGCGCGGGGTGCGCGGGGGAGCGGCCGCAGTGCTGGTCGCGGATCTGTCCGCGCTCGCTACTGGAGCTGGAACTGCTGGAAGCCGGCGTGCGGACCGCTCTGGTCCTCCCCGGGCCGCCTCGCGGACCTCACGGTCTGGCCGCAGGACCCGTTCACGCTCCCGGACGAGGCGCTCAGGGCCCTGCTGGCGGACCGCACCCTGCTCGGCGGCCACATGGTCCACGGCTGATTCCGGCTGATCCCGCCCGGGCGCGCGGCACCGGTCACCCGTTGGGCGGCCCGGTGATCGTGTACGGACGGCTCGGCGACCTACCATGGAGCGAGGAGCCACAGGAGTCGAGGCCATGGACTTCCCGCTGCACAGGCATCACCGGCATCCGGTCGTGCGGATCACCGACGCACGCGCGAGCGTGACCGACGACATCCGCCATCGGCAGCGCCGGTATGCCCTGACCATGGGAATCCGCACCATCTGCGTCATCCTCGCCGTCGTGCTGTGGCAGGAGAGCCGGATCGCCGCGATCATCGCCCTCGTCTGCGGCGGCGTACTGCCGTACATCGCGGTGGTGTACGCCAACGCCGGACGGGAGACCACCGTCGAGCCGCCCGAGGCCTACATCCCGCACCAGCCCGGACCGCCGCCGGAGAGCGAGGGGGAGGGGCCGGGGCAGCCCGGACCGTCCCCGGACCGCCCCTCCGACGCGCCGCGCGACGGGTTCTAGGCGGTTCCGGGGCCTGGTTCCAGTCCTGCTTCGTCCAGCTTCTCGGTTCTAGTCCTGCTTCTCGGCGTAGTGGACCGCGCCCTGCCAGTCGACGAGCGTGACCGGCTCGTCGCCGACCACCCACGCGTCGTGGCCCGGGGCCACCATGGCGACGTCGCCGGCCTGCGCGTCGAACTCGGTCCCGTCGGCCATGCGCACGTGCAGGGTTCCCGACAGGTGGTAGCCGAAGTGGGCGGCCTCGCACCACTCGGTGCCGGCCAGGGGCTTCACGTCCTGGGACCAGCGCCAGCCGGGTTCGAGCGTGAAGCGGCCGACCACGCCGCCGCCCATGGTGAGGATCTCCGCCCGCCCGTGCGGGAAGGTGCGGATCTCGTCGGGGACCGCGAAGTCCATGTGCTCGCTCTGCATGGGTTGCGTCATGGGCTGCGCCGCGGTCGCCTCGTCCCAGGCCTGCACGCTGGTCTGCGCGGCGATGCGCCCGTCCCGCAGGTCGAGCATGGACGTGGAGGTCACCCGGGTGCCGTCCGGGTAGCGGCACTGCTCCAGGTAGGCCGCGTGGCTGCCGTCGGCGGAGACGACGACCTGTTCGAGCCGGTGCTCCATGTCCCGGCTGCACACGTCGTCGAGGAACTCGCCGATCGCGGTGGTCCCGGTCATCTCGTGGGGGTGGCTCGGCTGGTCGCGCTGGTCGACGACGGTCATGTGCGCGTCGTCCGCGTACAGGCCGCGCAGGGCGGAGACGTCACGCCCCTCGATGCCCCGGCGTAGGGCGTCGGTGTCGAAGATCGGTGTGCTCTCCATGGTGCTCATCGGTTGCTCACCTTTTGTCATTTCTCGTCCGGGTATGTCCCTGTCGCCCTTCCACTGCATACCACCCCGTTGCGGCCGTCAAGGCTCGGTCCCGCCACGCTGCGGCGCGCAGTCGCGACCTGCGGTTTCGCCTTGACAGGTGGGGTGGGCGAGCGTACAGAGAAGAGATGCACCCAGGTGGGCGGAACCGGCCACACCGCACGGCCGGATCGGGACAGCCGCCGACCGGCACGGGAGGCCTCGTCCCGGACGCCGCCCGCTGCGACGATCTCCAGGTCGACGCGTTGGAGCGCACGCTCACCAGAACCGGCGCCTACGGCGCCATGATCTACCTGCGCTCCCACGACCGGCGCGCCCTGGTCCTCAGCACGGCGGCCGGAGTCCCGGTGGGCGCGCTGGAGCCGTTCCGGCGGGTCTCCGTGCAGGGCTCGCTGCCCGGGCCGCTGGCCTACCGCTCCCGGCGGACGGTGCACCTGGCCGGGGCCGAGGACACCATGCGGCGGTTCCCGCAGCTGCTGGCGGGCCTGCCCTACGCCTTCGCGTCCGCGTACGCGCCGGTGACCTACGGGGAGGAGACCTACGGCGTGCTGTGCGCGCTGTGGCCCGCCATGCCGGAGGGTGTGCCCGCGGCGGTCCTGCGCAAGCTGCGGCAGGGCGCGCAGCGGCTCGGCGCGGGTCTCGGGGAGCTGGTCGCGGAGGGCGGGACGGTCGAGGGCCGGGGCAGCGTCCTGGAACTCCCGTGGCCGCCAGGCCCCGCCATCCGGTTGGGCCTCTTCGACCTGGATCTGCAGACGCGGGCGATCACGCTCGACGACGAGCTGCGCGCGATCTTCGGGTTCGAACCGTCGGCGAGTGTCAGGGAAGCTCCCGAGGGGTCCGTCGCGGAGCCGGGGCCAGGACGGGCGGCGCTGGAGCTCGTCGAGGCGATCGACCCGGGCGACCTGCCCAAGCTGCGGACCGCGCTGCGCCATGCCGAACGCACCGGTCGCTTCCGGCCGTTGCGCCTGCGGATCACGGACGACACCAAGCGCACCCGCACGATCCAGGTCTGGGCCGACGTCCGGGACGGCGGCGGTTCCGCCGGGCGGCATCTGACGGGTGCGGTGCTGGACGTCGGCACCGCCGCGGCAGCCGCGCAGGCGGTGGAGCGGCTGCGCAGGGGCGTCTTCTCCCTCGATCCGGACGGGCGGTTCGACTACGCGAACCTGGGCGCCGAGCTCCTCTTCGGGGTCCCGCGCGGGGAGCTCCTCGGCGAACGGCTGTGGGAGGCGCTTCCGTGGCTGGCCGACCCCGCCCACGAGGACCGCCATCGGGCCGCGGTGATCTCCCGGCAGCCGACCGCCTTCCTCGCCCGTCGCCCGCCGGACCGCTGGCTGGCCTTCAGCCTGTACCCGGACGCGCACGGCATGACCGGGACGGTCGTCCCGGGAACGAACCCCGCCGGGGACGACGTCCCCGGCTCCGAGAGCGCCGCCGTAGCCGGGGCGGTGGGGGAGGACGCCCCACCGGGGCCGGGCGCGGGCGCCACCGCCATCTACCACCTGCTACGGCTGGCGAGCGCCCTCGCCGAGGCGGTGTCGGTGCGCGAGGTCTGCGAGGTCGTGGCCGAGCAGCTCCTGCCCGCGTTCGGCGGCCAGGAGCTCGCCATCTACGTGGCGGCGGACGGCCGGCTGCACCTCGCGCTGCAGGTCGGCTACCCCAAGGGCTTTCTGGACCCGTTCGAGGGCACCCCGATGCGGGCCCGGCTGCCCGGCGCGGAGACGCTCACCAGCGGCGCCCCGATCTTCTTCGCCTCCGCCGACGAGCTGTCCAGCGCCTATCCCGGCATTCCCCTGGACGAGATGTGCGCCTGGGCCTTCCTCCCGCTGATCGCCTCGGGGCGCCCGGTCGGCAGCTGCATCCTGGGGTTCGACGAGCCGCATCCCTTCACCTCCGAGGAGCGCGGCGTGCTGACCGCGCTGGGCGGGCTGATCGCCCAGGCCCTGGAGCGGGCCCGGCTGTACGACGCGGAATACGCGCTGGCCCGGGGACTCCAGCGGGCCCTGCTCCCGCACGCGCTGCCCCGGCTGGAGGGCGTCTCCGTCGCGGCCCGGTACCTGCCCGGCACCCGTGGCATGGAGATCGGCGGGGACTGGTACGACGTGATCGTCACCCCGGGCGGGCTCTGCCTGGTGGTCGGCGACGTCGAGGGGCACAGCGTGGCGTCGGCCGGGCTGATGGGCCAACTGCGGAGCGCGGTACGGGCGTTCGTGGCGAGCGGCCACCCGCCGGGCGAGGTGCTCGAGCATCTCAACCGCCTGCTGCTCGACCTCGGTTCGGGGTTGCTGGCGAGCTGCTGCCTGATCGAGCTCGACCCCGCCTCCGGGCGTGCGTCCGGCGTGCGCGCGGGCCATCTGCCGCCGCTGCTGCGGCATCCGGACGGCAGCACGCACGTCCTCGAACTCGGTGGCGGGGTGCTGCTCGGCGTCGACCCCTCCGCCGCCTACCCCGCCGAGGAGTTGACGCTGCCCCCCGGGTCGGTGCTGGCCCTCTACACCGACGGGTTGGTCGAGCGGCCGGGAACGCCGATCGACCAGGGCATCGACCGGTTGCGCAGCTCGCTCGAACGCGCGGACGACGCCGCCTCCCTGGAGGAGGTCGCGGAACGGCTCCTCGCGGACATGGTGCCCCCGTCCCACCGCGCGGACGACGTGGCGCTGCTGCTCGCCGCGCTCGCCGACTGAGCGGCCGGCGCGCGAGGACCGGTCAGGGCCGCGCGGCATGGCCAGCGCCGCGTGGAACGGTCAGGGCCCGACGAGCAACCAGAGCACCAGCACCGCGTCGAGCTCCGGGTGGAACCGGTAGACGAGGGTGACCCGGCGGTGGACGCCCTCGTGCTCGCCGACGGCGAGCACGTAGTCCTCGGTCCGTTCGCCGCGCTCGGGGCGGTGCAGACCCTGGCGTGGACCCCACTCCAGCTCGCGGCAGAGCGCGTCGACCACCCGCGACTCGTGGTCGCTGGACTCCCGAAGCTGCGGCTCGGCGGCGTCGGAGAGGGCGACGAAGGTCCTGGGGCCACGGCCTCCCGCAAGCTTCGCGGTCAGTTCAACGGCCGACTCCGGCACGGTCATGGCCAGCGCTGCCGTCGCCTCGGGCGCGGTGGTACAGGCGACGTAGGCACGGTAGCGGTCGGTGAGCTGGTCAGCCCGGTCGGGCGCGGATGCGGCGAGGTCGGCGTCGAACTGCTCGGCCAGACTCGGCACGCCGAGCGCGGTGAGACCCTCCAGCGCGCGACGGACGTCGGCCTGCGCCTGCGTCAGCACGGGTGCCGTGGCAGTGACGGTTCCTGACGCGGCGTCGGCTTCGTCGTCGTGCAAGCCCAGGGCCTCCTCCACGTCGTAGCGGAACTCCTCGTCCACCTCCTCCCGCATCGCCAGCAGCATCCGGGTGCCCTCCTCGGCGGGTGCGCCGCCGATGTCGCGCAGGTGGGTGGCCCGGGCCAGCTCGTTCTCCCAGGTGTCGTGGGCGATGTCGTCCTGGTGGACGACCGCCGCGGCCTCGTCCCGAAGGGAGGGGTCCGTATCGGCCAGTGCCACGGCGGCCATCCAGCGCAGCTGAGCGACCCGGGTCGTCTGCCACCTTCCCTGCTGAGGGTCGGCGATGGCGGCGCGCAGGGCGGCGACGCCCTCGTCGCGGTAGTCCGCGCCCAGGGCGGCGAGGGCCTCCGCAGCCCAAATCCGGTCCTCGTCGAACTCCCCGGACACGGCGGCCGGGCCGCGAAGGCGCTCCGCCAACTGCTCCTGGAACCTGGGCGCGAAGTCCGCCATCGCCTCGGCGAGGTACGAGGCGACGGACATCGGGAAGTCCCGCTCCAACAGCCGCTCGGTGGCGAACTCCTGCTCCGCCTCCCCGGCCGTGCCGAGCCGCTTGGCGGCCGGCCAGCGTTCCAGGCCCGGTGCGTCCGGGTCGCGCAACAGGCGTCGCAGAGCGAGTAGTTCGCGGCCGGTCGGTCGTTCCATCGGTGTGCTCCCAGGTGCTGCGGTCCGGCGCGGTCGTGCGCGCCCGAGCGCAGTCTAGGAAAGAAGACTGACAAGAATGCGTCGGCGACGTCGCGGGCTCAGCGAGGACCGGCGGCGTGAACCGGTGGCGACCGCCGTCAGCGCGTTACTTCTTGACCTCGGCCACGGAGCGCAGTGCCAGGACACGTTGGCTCAGAGCGGTGAAGTCCGGCGGGGTGTCCGTCCGGCTCGCCTGGCCGACGAACATCACCATCGCGACGGTGCTGTTGTCGGCCCAGGCACAGACGGGCATCCAGACCCCGTTCGCATGGCCCATGCCGCACTGCAGCACGCCCCCGAGGGATCCGCTCGGCTCGGTCGTCTTCTGGCTCACGGTGCCGATCCCGCTCCAGATCGCCGCCTCCTCCGTGGCCGGCGTGAAGACCTTCCCGTAACCACCGAACAGGGCCAGCTGCGGGAGCTTGTCGCCGACATGGGTGACGTACGCGGCGGCGACGGGCGTGGCTCCCGCCTGCTGGAGCGCGGAATCCGCAGTGCCGAGCGACGCCAGCATCCCGTTGGACGGGTCCGAGGCCAGGCCCTGGAAGTAGCCCGGCGGGACGAGCTGGTAGGCGCCCACCTTCGCCAGCATCGGACCGAAGTAGGCGTAGGCGCCGCCCGCCGCGGCGACGAGCAGCACGAGAACGCCGAGACAGCAGCCGAAGCGGCGACGTCGCCGGGGTTCGGGCTCGGCGTCAGGTGCGGCTTGGGCCGCGTCGACCGGCGCCTCGGAGCGCAGGGGCCGCAGGCCCGGTGACGTCCGGTAGTCCTCGTCGAGGCGTCCGAGCTCGGCGTAGGGATCCGCTGCCGGACGCCGCGCCGCCTGCCGCTGCGGCTGGGCCTGCGGCTGCGGGGGCTGCGGC
The DNA here is from genome assembly GCF_015690355.1 of Streptacidiphilus fuscans. Classification (GTDB taxonomy): domain Bacteria; phylum Actinomycetota; class Actinomycetes; order Streptomycetales; family Streptomycetaceae; genus Streptacidiphilus; species Streptacidiphilus fuscans. The sequence continues at coordinate 563,114 of NZ_JADPRT010000001.1, forward strand.
GGCAGAGGGGACTGCGCGTACGGATCCGGGTACGGCGCGGGGTACTGGTACGCGTCCGCAGGGGCGTCGCCGTACCCGTATCCGTAACCCTGCCCGTACTCGTTCTGGTACTCGTACCCGTACGCCTCGGCGGCGGGCTGCGCCGGGGCCTGCCACGGCTGCCCGTAGGGCGGTTGCGGTTGTCCGTACGCCTGCTGCGGTTGCCCGTAGGGATCTTCGGGCTGCCCGTAGGGAGGCGGGTAGGTCGACATGGGTGACCATGAGAGCGGTGTGTCCGACCACGCGTCAACCGTTGTCAGAGCCCTGCCACGGCCCTGTTCTTACAGTGCCGGACCCTGGGCGGGACGCTTTGGAGCGCCGTATTCCGAATGAGGTGAATTGGCGTGCCCTCGCGCCCGAGAGATTCTTACCCCGGCGGTGCCGGTCAGTCGTCTCCGCAGCCGCCAGTAGTGCTGCTGCGTCCGTTGCACGAGCGTCAGCGCGGTGATGCGGTTCGCCAAGGTCAGCCGGTACTTGAGCCGCAGCGGCGGACTGAGCGTCGCCACGCGCTCGGGGCCGATCTCCCGGAGCAGGCGGCTGACGTGCCGTTGGTAGGCGCGGCGGTACGCGTGGTCCCCACGGCACACCCAGGCGAAGAACATCGGGAGTTCCTCGCGCAGCGTGTTGGTGTCGTAGAGACGCAGCTGGGCAGCACGATCGGCACGATCGGCACGGTCGTCGTGCTCGCGGGCGAGCAGCCAGGCGCGGACCAGTTCGATGGACCGCACGCGGTCGATCAGTCCCTTCGGGTCGGTGCGCTTCTGGGTGATCGACAGCTGACCCTCCTGGCGGATCCGCCAGTGGTAGACCGGTTCGTGCAGGACGTCGACGCCCGATGCCAGGAAGTGCAGCGGGATGCTGACCGGCGCGTCCTCGTAGAGCATGCCCTCCGGGTAGAGCAGGCCGGCGTCCGCGAAGAAGCGGCGGCGGTAGACCTTGTTCCACGCGGTGCGGTCGCGGACCAGCGCGGGCAGGCGGGTGACGTGGGTGGCGTCCTGGTCCCGCCGGAAGGGGGCCTGGTGGACCCGGGAGGGGACGTAGCCGTCGGCCGTCAGCCGCAGCACGTTGCCGGCGGCGAAGTCCGACCCGGTCCGGTCGAGCGACGCGACCATGCGCCGGTAGGCGTCGGGCGGCAGGGTGTCGTCGCTGTCCATGAAGGCCAGGTACTCGGCCTGGTCGTTGACGTTGCGCCATCCGGTGTTCCTGGCCGCGCCGAGTCCCCGGTTCTCCTGCCGCACCAACCGGAAGCGCGGGTCCGCCTCCGCGTACGCCTGCGCGATCGCGGCCGATCGGTCGGTGGACCCGTCGTCGACCATCACGCACTCGAAGGCGTCCAGGGTCTGGGCGGCGATCGAGTCCAGGCACTCCTGGAGGTAGTCCTCGACGTTGTAGATCGGGACGACGACGGACAGTCGTGGAGCCATCGGGGTCACTCGCCTTTCCCGACCCGGGAGAATGTTCTCCCCGTGCGCGTACGGTCACGCTAAGTCCGGGCGGAGCCTCGCGCGAACGGGCGTGCCCGGCGTGCGGTGGGTGGGCCGCCCTGCTGAGCTGGCCGGACAGCGACCCGAGCGACGAAGAAGGAGTGACCATGGCGCAGAGTGAATGGGCGAGGTCCCGGGGGCCGGAGGCGGACGACGACCTCCGGGTGCTGGCGGAGCCGGACGATCTGCGGGACGCGCCGCTGCGCGACGACCGCGACGACCGCGACGAGTGGGACGACCATGGCGACGACTTCCAGCTGCCGGACGGGATGCCGGACGATCTGGTGGCCGAGGTGCCTGACGCGATGCCAGGCGAGATGCCCGACGAGATGCCGATCGAGCTCCCAGCCGACAACTGGCTGCCGTAGCGGGCCAGCGCGCACCCGGGCAGACATGCGTTCAGAAACTGAATGCTCCAAGGGTTCCTGCGGCCCCGGCGGTCGCAAGTATTGACGTGTCCGCGTCGGTGGACCACACTCTCGTCGAGTGGACTTGAGGTCTACACCAATCCTCCGCGCGTGCGGACGCGGGCCCGGTCATCCCCTGGAGTGACTCATGCTCTCCCGACGCACCTTCCTCGCCGCCACGGCGACCGCACTCACCGCCCCGGCCTGGCTGCCGGGGCTTGTCGCACCCGCCGCAGCCGACGCGAACCTGCCGCTCACGCTGCAGAACAACTCCGGCTCGGACACCGTCTACGCCTACATCTCCGGTTCGGACAGCACCGGTTGGCCCGGATTCGTCGCAGCGGACGGATCCTTCCAGCAGTTGCCCAGCCCCTCGTCGAACCTCACGCCGGCACCCGACTACTCCATCGCACTCGGCCCCTCGGGCACGTCCACCACGGTCCCGCTGTCCGAGTACGTGATCGGCGGGCGTGTCTGGTTCTCGGTCGGCCAGAAGATCCAGTTCTTCGTCAACCCCGGCACTGTCCCCGGCCTGGTCCAGCCGGGGTTCACCACCTCGGACCCCAACTGGCAGACGAACTGGACGTTCTGCGAGTTCACCTACAACAGCGCCAACCTCTACGCCAACATCAGCTACGTCGACCTGGTCGCCTCGCCGATCTCCATGCAGTCCACCGGGAGCGCCGGCAACCAGAGCGTCAGCCCGTTGCCCAACGGCGCGCTCTCCTCGATCGCCTCCGGGCTGGTCGCCCAGCACGCGAGCGACGGCGCGCCCTGGGACACCCTGGTGGCCACCGACAGCAGCGGCACCGTGCTGCGCGTCATGGCCCCGACCCACTCCACCGTCGACTTCGGCGACTACTGGACCTCCTACCTCGACCAGGTCTGGAACCGCTTCGCGGGCACGACGCTGACCGTCGACACCCAGTCCCTGGGCGTCTTCTCCGGCACGGTCTCGGGCGGCGTCCTCAGCTTCGCCGGACTGAACGACGACGGCGTGGCGTTCACCGTGCCGAGCGCGGCGGACATCTTCAGCTGCAACAGCGGGCCGCTGTACAACTCGGGGGGAGACGCCCGCGGCGCGGTGGCCGCCCGTCTTGCCGCCGCGTTGAACCGCAGCACGCTGCTGCTGGCCGGGGGCGAGAACCAGCCCAGCGGGGTCACGCCCGCGCAGTACTACACGGACGCAACCACCAACCACTACGCCCGCCTGGTCCACCAGTACGCGTCCATCGGGTACGCGTTCCCGTACGACGACGTCGGCCCGACCGGCAGCGCGCCGGTCGACGGACACCTCCAGGACGCAGCGCCGACGTCCTGGACGGTCTCACTGGGGAGTTGACGAACCGTCAGTTCCGTCGGCTGGTCCGGTCAGTGCAGCCAGTGACCGTCCCGGAACAGCTCGCGGTCACGCAGCTCGTCCTCCTCGCGCCACGCCTGGATCCGGCGCGGGGAGATGCGGAACCAGCGGAACGAGCTGCCCGAGTCGCGCGGGTCGAAGCCGGAGCGTGCGGCGAACCGGTCCGCCTCCGGCTTCGGCAGCCCGTCGATGTCGAGGACCTCGACCGTCCCCTCGACCATCACGACGTCGCGCGTGGGTCCCAGCCCGAGCCGGACGGTCCCGGTGGCGGCCAGGTTCCGCCCGGTGGGGCTGGCCGCCGCCGTGGCGATCAGCAGCCGTTCGCCGTCCCAGTCGAACGACAGCGGCACGAGGTACGGCGCGCCGTCCGGCGACGCGGTGGCCACCCAGAGGTCGACGTCGTGGGTGAGGCGGTGCAGGGTGTCCTGGCGGCGCTCGGCGCGGGTGCGGGGCATCGTCGGTGGCTCCTGTGAGCGGGCTGACTGCTGAGGTCTCAGGCTGGAACAGACCCTAGCCGGGAGCGCCCCTGCCGCGCCGTCGCTCGGAAGAAATCCGGCTACTTCGCAAGATCCTCGACGCGGAGCACTGCGGCGGTGTTCACGGCCGCCCGCAGGCCTTCCGCGGCGTGCCGGGCCTCCGCCTCGCTGCGCAGTCCGCCCAGGGTGAAGAGCCGCTCGCCGGTGTCATCGCGGTTCAGTGTGAGCGTCCACTCGTCCGGGTCGGTCCTGGCGATGGTGAAGGAGAGCTTCATGCGTCACTCCCACACGTCGGAGCCGCCGCCGATCCACTCGACCATGTCCTCCGAGTCGAGGTCGAGCCCGCCCATACCGGCACGGCGGCAGAACTCGGCGACGTCCCGAAGGTTGTGCGCCTTGCCGACGGTCTCGCCGAGAATGTCCACGCGCCGGTAGGGCGGGTTGGCGTCGACAACGTGGTGCACGACGACGTGCGCGTGATGATGCGCGCTGGCGTGCGAGGGCTCGGTCATACCTCCAGGCTGCCTCAGACCGATCCGTGCGGCATCCCGTCCGGGTGCGCCGGCGACGCCGGGCGACCCCCGGACCGGACGACGCTCAGCCGAGAACCAGGACCATCACGTCGTGGACGGCCGCTCCGTCCCACGGGACCGCAGCGCCGACGCGCCGATACCCCCACGCACGGTATGCCGCCTGCGCCGCCGTCGCCTCCGGCCGCGTGTTCAACATGACCCGCTCGTTCGGCAGGCCCGCGACGAGCCGGCGGTGCATCGCTGTCGCAACTCCCTGGCGACGCCAGGACGGACGCACTGCCAACTCGAACAGCCCGAACGTCCGCGTCCCGTCCTCGAGGCGCAGCTCGGCTGCCACGTGTTCGACGAGTGTGTCCCACCACCCGGTCGAGGCCGACAGGGGATAGCCGTACGCCATCCCGACCACCCTGTCTCCGTCGAACGCGACCGCCGCGCGGAACCCCTTCCGGCGGGCCTGAGAGCGGAAGCGGCGGAACGCTCGGTCGACGTCAGCGGGCCCCTCGCCGTAGGGCGGCTCTGCGAACGCCTCTGCGAACACCTCGCGCAGTTGGTCCTCCAGCGCTGTCGTCTCCGCCCCGTCCAGCACCCGCACGTCGATCACGTTCGCCTCCCAGCCGCCACACCCAGGACGCGCAGCTGCTCCACGCTCCCTTGCCGTCGCAGTGTCTACCCGACCGGTGGTGGTCGGCGCTCAGAGCCCGGGCAGCCAGGTCTGAGGTGGCTACCCGCTCGGTCAGGAGACGGTTCCGCTGCACGTCCTCGTGGGAGCGGCGGCGGCTGGGAGGGTCGGCTCGCCTGGCGGGAGGGTGCCGTGGACGGTGAAGTAGGTCAGGTCGGTGGCGCGTTCGGCGGACTGGGCCGGGGTCGCCGCCGCGGCGTTCTCGAAGGAGTCGGCTGGGGCAGGGCCGGAGAGAGGCCCGGCGACGGTGTAGAACGGGGTGGCTCCGGGGTCCTCGCCGGAGGGGTTGGACCAGCCGCAGACGTTGAAGTACAGGGCGTCCGTGGCGGCTGCGCCGACCGCGACCACCAGGTAACGACCCGTCAGTCCGGCCGCCCAGGCGGAGGCGAAGGAGCGGGTCACCTGGCTCGCGGGCAGTCCGGCCGCTGCGGCGGCGGATTGGGCGGTGGCGGCGTCGGCCGGGGTCGCCGCGTACAGCAGGACCTCGTCGGGCCAGACCGAAGGCTGGGACGGCAAGGCGGACAGCGTCCAGTCCGCAGGCGGCGCGGCTCCCAGGGTGGCGCTCGTGGCCGCCGAAAGGCCGGAGCCCTGCGTCATGAACACCTGCTGCGGGTGGCCGTACTGTGGATAGGCGCTCACGCCGACGAGTCCGTCGGCCGTGCCGGGCAGCGTGACGGCGGACCAACTGCTGCCGTCCCAGGCGGTCAGGCCCGGTGCCCCGGAGGCGGTGAGGTAGGAGACCTCGACGCCCGTCGCACCCGTGCTGCCCGGGACGGCGGTGGCCGACGGCAGCAGCGCAGTGGTCGCGGTGAGCGGCGTACCGGCCGCCGGGGAGCCAGGCAGCTCGGTGACGGACCAGCCGCCGTGCCCAATCGAGGTGGCCTCGGTGAGGCGGCCCTGGGCGTCGGTGTAGAAGGCGGCGACCCGGCCGGTGGCCTCCGTCACGGCAGACAGCGCGCTGTCGTGGGCGATCGGGAAACGCGAACCGATTCGCTCGCTCGTCCAGGCACCGGAGGTGTTCTGAGTGACCGTCAGCACACCCTCGCCCGCGTGCCGGAAGAGCGCCACGGCGGTGCCGCCGGTCGCGGCGATGGCCAGCGATCCGCGCGCCGCGCCGGGGACGGGCGGGCCGGGGAGCTCGGAGGTGGTCCAATCACCCTGGTGCTCCACCGTTTCGGCGAGCCGTCCGTCGGCGGCGTAGAAGAAGACCTCCGGGGTGAGCGAACCGCCCTTGGCGGCGTTCCCGTCGCCGTCCACGACCGCCGCGACGATCGCGCTGCCCGGGGCCGGCGAGCCGGGGAGGGTCGTGGTGGTCCAGCCGCCGCTGCCGAGCGACGTCTCGGCGAGCGTGCCGTCGGCCGCGCGGTAGAAGGCGTGCGGGGTACGGGCGTCCGCCGCCGCAGGGTCGGACCAGCCGAGCGAGGCGACCGCCGGTGCGTGCGCGGGGACCACGGGCGAGGGCTGACCGGGGACGGTCTGACGCAGCCAGTCCACGCCGTCCGAGGTCTCGGCGGCCAGCGTGCCGTCCCCGGCCGGGGCGATCAGGTACTGGTCGACCAGGCGCGCGGAGTACCACAGCGAGGGGTCGGGGACGTCGACGACGGTCGAGGAGCTGCCCGACACGTCGACGGTCCAGGTCCGGACGGTGGCGGTGCCCAGGCTGGAGGTCGCGGTGAGGGTGACCGTGTAGACGCCGGGGCCGGGGAAGACGTGGTCGACCGACCGCGTGGCGGTATTGGTGTCGCGGCCGTCGCCGAAGGTCCAGTAGAACTGCGTGACCGTGCCGCCCACCTGCGCCGCGTTCCCGTCGAAGTGGACCTGCGCGCCCGCGACGGCGGTGTGCGGCCCGCTGATCGAAACGGTCGGGGCCGATGCCTGCGGGGTGGAGGGCGGCTGGACGATCACCCACTGCTCGCCCGCGCCCCACACTCCGGCGGCCCAACTGGTCAGCGACACATGGGTGTCGTACTCGGCGGTGATGCCGTTCGGGCCGAGGAAGTCGCCGTCGACCAGGTCGACCGTGCCGTCCGCGTTCACGGCGGAGACGATGCCGACGTGGTCGGCGAAGCGGGACGCGTTCACCGGGCCCGGCGGGAAGAACACCACCGCGTCTCCCGGAGCGGCCGTGCCGCCGTCCACCGTCGGCGACTGCCCGTGCTGGAGCGCCCAGGCGTAGAAGGAGACGGACCCCGCGTTGAGGGTGTCGACGTCCTGGGTGACACCCGCCTGCATCCACGCCCACTTGGCGAAGTCGGAGCACCAGGACTCGTTCTCGTTCTCCACGCCGAAGCGGCTGTCGGAGCCGCAGCCATTGGAGTTGGGCGAGAAGGCGCCGTCCAGGGTGCTGAACGGGTCGCAGTCGACGCCGTTGAAGGAGGTGACCGCGGGGGTGGTGGCGAGGCCGACCTGGCCGAGCGCGATCCGCGCGATCGAGCCGCCGATCCCTTCGTCAGCGGTGGTGTCGGTGCCGGTGGATGCTCTCGCCATGGCTGCGGTGCCCGTATGCGCGGCGCAGGCCGGACCCGCCAGGCCCCAGGCGGTGCGCACCGCCTGTGGGAGTCCGAGGCCGCACGCGAGCGGGCCGGCCTCGCCCACCAGTCGCCAACTGCGCCCGGAGTCGGCACTGGTGAACACCCCCGTGCCCGCGCCGTCCTGGAACGACGCCTGCACCGCAGCCGCGCCCTGGGTGGCGGGCAGGAACGAGGCCTCCGCCCACTGCGTGCCGGTCCCTGGGTCGGTCGCGGTGCGTATCGATCCGGCGCGCACCCCCGCCACGGCGTCCGGCGGTAGGTGACGTCCTGTCACAAACGTTTGCTCCAGCGTCGACACGGACGCTGACGACGGATCAGCGGTCGCGGCGGGCGCGGTGGTGATGCAACCCACCGCGACCATCGCCGCTCCCACCGTGAACCGCACCAGTGCGCGGAATGCGGGCACCTGAATACCTCCAGCGGGAAAGGCGGGAAAAAAGGGGTCAGTCGGCGAAGCGCTTCTGCAGGCGGAGCAGGACCGCGGAGACCGCGACCACGATGACGAAGCCGAGCAGGGCCAGGGCCGTGGCCAGGCCCATGGACTGGGCGGTGGTGCCGAAGCCCCCGAAGCCCGTGCGGTAGAACAGCGTGCCGAGGACGTCAGTGGAGTAGTTCGGCCCGGCCTGCGAGCCTTCGAGGATGTAGATCAGGTCGAAGGTCCCGAACGCGCCGATGAAGTTCATCGTGGTGACCATGACGATGGTCGGCCGGATCGCGGGGATCAGCACCGACCACAGGGTGCGGAACCGTCCGGCGCCGTCGAGGGCGGCGGCGTCCAGCATGTCCTGCGGCACGTCCATCAGCGAGGCGAGGAAGAGCAGCACCGGGAAGCCCATCCCGGCCCATGCCGTGATCACCGCGATGGTGGGCAGCGCCAGCGTCGGCGAGCCCAGGAAGGGCGCGGCCAGCGCGTCCAGGTGCAGCGTGTGCAGGACGCTGTACACCACGCCGGTGTCGGGTTCCAGGTAGACCGTCCACACGTAGGCGATGGCCACCGGCGGCAGGGTGAACGGCAGCATCAGGATGACCGAGTAGCGCCGCGACGCCTTCTCGTTCTGGAGCAGCAGGAGGTAGGCCAGCGCGATGCCGACCACCAGCGTGAGCACCATCGAGATGGCGAAGAAGTACAGGTTGTGCTCGACGGCGTGCCAGAACTCCGGCGCGAACTGGGAGTCGAAGAGCGTGTAGGTGTAGTTGCGCAGCCCGATGAAGTCGTTGAGCGGGCCGGTGCCGTCCCAGTTGTAGAAGCTGTACCGCACACCGGAGACCAGCGGGTACACGACGAAGACGGAGAACAGCGCCAGGCATGGCAGCACCAGCCCGGCGAGTACCAGGCGCTGACGCCGCACCGCGCGGCGTCGGGCCGAGCGGCCTGCGTCGCTCCGGGGCGCGTCCTTGGCCGGACGCGCGTGGGCAGGCGCCTCGGTGGTCGCTACCGCTGCGTCGGCGGAGGCGGTCGTGGGAACGTCCATCGCGTCCGTCACTTCTTGCCGAAGTACCAGGCGAGCTGCGAGTCGATCTGCGCGGCGGCCTGCTGCGGCGTGATCTTGTTCTCCAGCAGTGGCACGGCGACGTTCTGCTCGGCGGTGAAGATGCCCTGGTCGGTGGTGGCGGACTTGGTCTTGATGTCGGTCGGGCTCACCGGCGGGGTGTCCATGGGCGAGCGGATGCCGAAGACCGGATTGACGCTCTGCGTCTGGTACCACTGCGCGGCCTGCACGCTCAGCGGGTAGCTGGAGGGAACCTGCACGCCCTGGATCGGTGAGATCTCCCCGGCGATCTGGGTGAAGGCGTCACCGAAGGCCTTGGTCGCGGTGAAGGCGACGACCTTCTTCGCCGCGGCGGCCTCGGCGGACGACTTGATGTTCGCGTTGAGGGAGATGTCGCCGTCCGTGTACCAGTCCTCGCGCGCCTGCTTGCCGTCCGGCGAGGGCACCAGCATCTGGCCGTACTTCAGCGCCGGGTCGACCTGGTTGATCGTCGCCGTGTCGAAGCCGCCGTCGATGATGAACGCGGCCTTGCCGAGCGCGAACTGCGTCTCCTGCTCGTTGCCCGCCGAACCGACGGCCTGCCAGTTCTGCTCCAGGTACGGCGCGAGCTGCTGGAAGGAGGCGAGTGTGTTGACGAACTGCGGCGTGGCGTAGTTCGCCTGCTTGGCGGTGATGGACTGCGCCGTGGCGTCGTCCAGCGTGGACGCCCCTATGGCGTCGATCTGCAGGGCGAGCAGCCACTGCTGCACCCCCATCGCGTACATCGGCGTGACGCCCTTGGACTTCAGCTGCCCCATGGCCGACATCAGCTGCTGCCAGGTCTGCGGCACGGCCACGCCGTTGTCGGAGAGCAGCTTGGTGTTGTAGTAGAGCTCCATCGTCTGCACGGCGAACGGGACGCCGTACGTCTTGCCCTGGTACTGCGCGGCGGCCAGCGCGGTCTTGCTGATGGTCGAGGTGTCGACGCTGCCGTCCAGCGGCGCGGCCAGCTTGGCGGCTGCGTACTTCATGGTGCCCTCGCCGGCGCGGTCGTAGAAGATGTCCGGTCCGGCGCCGCCGTTCATCGCCGTCTGGAGCACCGAGTCGTAGGACGTCGCGCTGATGGCACGGAAGTTGATCCGGACGTTCACGCCCTGCTTGTTGAGGTCGTTCTGCACGGTCTGCCACATCGGCGCGTCCTGGGAACGCCAGGACCACACCGTCACGGTCGGCTCGCCGGAGGACGCGCCGGAGGTGCCGCAACCGGCGAGGCCGAGCGTGGCGGCGGTGACCGCGCACGAGAGCAACGCTGCCGTGGTGCGCGGGCTGCGGCGGCGGGCGCCGGGGGTGGAAGTCATGTGGGGGTGCATCCTTTCGAGGACCCGGAACAGGGGAGAAGGAGTGGGGCGGGGCGGCAGCGAAGGCGCGCGGGGGTCACATCTTCACGCCGCCGCTCATCAGGCCGCGCCGGAACTGCCGTGCGACCAGCAGGAATCCCACGATCGTGGGCAGGGAGACGATCACCAGTCCGGCCAGCAGCAGCTGCCAGGCGGTGGTGTGCTCGCCGACGAACGACAGGATGCCGACGGGGACCGTCATGTTCTGCGGGTCCTGGATCAGCAGCAGCGGGAGGAAGAACTCCTTCCAGGCGGTGAGGAACTGGAAGACGGCGACGATGCCGAGGGCGGGGCGCACCAGGGGCAGGACGACGTGCCAGTAGATCCGCAGCGGTCCGGCGCCGTCCATCACGGCCGCTTCCTGCAGCTCGAACGGGATCGAGCGCATGTAGTTGACCAGGATGAAGACGCTGTAGGAGATACCGCCCGAGGCGAAGACCAGCACCAGCGCGGTGAGCGTGTTCAGCAGTTGCAGGTTCTCGATCAGGATGAAGATCGGCAGCGCGATGATCTGGATCGGCAGCGCCAGCCCCGACACGAAGAAGAGGTACAGCAGTTGGTTGCCGCGGAAGCGGTAGCGCGAGATCACGAACGCGGCCAGCGAGGACACCAGCAGGATCACCGCGACCGTCGCGCCCGCCACGATCAGGGTGTTGAGCAGGAACTGGCCGAGGTCGCCCTCGGACCAGGACTGCGAGTAGTTCTCCAGGTGGACCTTGGTCGGCAGGGAGAGCGGCGTGCCGAGGATGCCGGGGATGTCCTTGATGGAGAGGTAGACCACGAAGAGCAGGGGCACCAGCACGATCGCGGAGGCGATCACCAGCACGGTGTGGCCGACGAAGGGTGCGGCGCCGGCTCTCCCGGCTCCGCGCCGGGAGGCGCGTCCGGGACGCCGGGTGGCCCCGGAAGTCTGGTTGATGGCGGCCACGATGAGGGTCCTTCCGTGCGTGGGCTCGGTCCCGATCTCCGAAGGTTGTCGGAAGGTTACCGATGGAAGAAAAAATCCGTCAATGGTTTACGCAAGTGGCGCGAGCGCCGTCGCGGCGTCAGCGACCGCCGCGCGCAGGGGGTGCACGCTGCCGCCGTCACGGGTCGGGTGCACACGGTTGGTCAACAGCACCACGGTGAGGCCGCGTTCGCGGTCTATCTGCATGGAGGTGCCGGTGAACCCCGTGTGACCACGGGATCTGCGACCCGCCGCGCCCATCCACACCGTCTCGCCGATGCGCAGGCCCAACGAGGCACCGTGGGGCGGGCGTTCGGCGTCCGGCGGCAGCACGTCGGGGAGCTGGTCCTCCCACATCCAGGCGGCGGTGCGCTCGTCCTCGCCCCGGCGGATCGCCTCGGCGAACCGTGCCACGTCCTCCAGCGGCGCGAAGAGACCGGCGTTGGCCGCCGTTCCCCCCAAGGACCATGACGCCTCGTCATGGACGGTGCCGCGGACCGTTCCCCGGGCGAACTGCGGCTGGTGCTCGGTCGCGGCGGTGCGCGCGGGGTCGGGGCGGAAGGTGGTGGCGGCGAGGCCGAGCGGGGCGAGCGTGTGCCGTGCGACCAGGGCCTCCCACGGCTCGCCGGTGGCGCGCTCGGCCAGCAGCATCGCGGTGAGGTAACCGGTGCAGGCGTACTCCCAGCGGGTGCCGGGCGGCGCGGTGAGCGGGGTGGCGGCCAGGTCCGCGAGGAGGGTGCGGCGGTCGGGAGGCCAGGACGCGAGGGCGTTGGGTGCGGCGCGGCGTTCGGCCGCCGGACGCCAGCCGTCCCAGACGGCGGGCAGGCCGGAGGTGTGGGTGAGCAGATGACGTAGCGTCACTTTTGGTCGCTCGCCCTCGCGGTACTCCGGCAGGTGGTCCGCCAGCGGCGCGTCCAACGCCAGCGTGCCCGACGCGACCAGGCCGAGCAGCGTGTGCGCGGAGTAGGCCTTGGTGACGGAGGCCAGGTCGAAGAGGGTCTCCGGGGTGACCGGCTGTTGCCGGCCGGCGGGGAGTTCGGCGCAGTCGTCGTCGAACCGCTGGAGCACGCCCGTCCCGTACCGCAGCACCGGCTCGCCGTGGACGGTCACCGCCACGGCGGCGGCCGAGCAGGTGCCGCGGGCGACGGCGGCGTCGAGGAGGTCGCTGATCCGGTTCATGCGGTTCATACGGCGGCGCCGGGGGAGGCGAAGATCGCGGCCGGGTAGGTCGCGTCCACCGTGGTGGCAGGGCCGATGAGGGTTCGCGGGTCGCGTCTGTCCTCGAGCGTGCGGCGCAGGGTGTCCGAGCCCCACAGGCGGTCCAGCGCGCAGCCCGGCTCCGACGCGGGGGTGTCGGCCGAGCGCGGCAGCACGCGGAACTCGTCCGGGTAGAGCTCGGCCAGTGCCCACAGCAGGGTCAGCCCCGTGCGCACCGGCGCGAACGCCTCGGTGTCGGTGACGTGCAGCGCGACGCCGCGCAGCACCTGCCCCGCGTATTTGTGGAACACCGGCCGGAACCAGGTGTCCCGCCAGAGCACCCCGGGCAGGTTCTGCTCGCGCAGCAGCGGCAACAGCCGGTCGTCGACGTACGGTGCGCCGACGGTCTCGAACGGGCGCGTCGTGCCGCGCCCCTCGCTCACGTTGACGCCTTCGATCAGCCCGGTCGCGGCGTAGACCAGCGTGCTGTCGGCGGTCGGCAGGTTGGGCGAGGGCGGCACGAACGTGCGATACGCGCCGGGCTGCCGGTCCTCCCAGTCGCTGACCGCCACCACCGTCGGGTCCGGCAACGGCGTCGGGGTGGCACGCGAGCGCAGGGCGGCGAGTCGGGCGATCTCACCGGGCGTCAGGCCGTGCCGCAGCGGGATGTCGAGCCGACCGACGAAGCTCAGGTACGCCGGGTCCAGGCCGGGGCCCTCGACGGTGGTCCCGCCGAGCGGGTTGGGCCGGTCGAGGACCGCGAAGGGGACGCCGGTACGGGCGGCAGCTGCCATGCAGTCCAGCATGGTGGAGGTGTAGGTCCAGTAGCGGGAACCCACGTCCTGCATGTCGAAGACGACGGCCTCCGGTTCGGTGGCGGCGATGGCCGCGTCCAGGTCGGCGGCGGGCAGCTCGTAGGTGTCGACGATCGGGATTCCGGTGGCCGGGTCGGTGCCGGCGCCCTCGGACCGTCCTGCCTGGGCGGTGCCGTGCAGGCCGTGCTCGGGCGAGAGCAGCGCGGTGACGGTGAACCCGCGTTCCAGCAGCGCGTCCACCCCGCGCCTCAGGTCGGCGGTGAGCCCGGTGGCGTTGGTCGCCAGCGCGATGTGGCGGGCGGGCAGCAGGTCCGGATCGGCGAGCAACCGGTCCAGGCCGGTGGTCGTGGTCGCGGTCCGACGGGTGGCCGCGGTGCGGTCGGGGGCCGTGGTGGGGGCGGTAGCGGGCGGCATGCGGGGGCTCCTCGGAGGTGCCGGTGGGTCAGCGGTCGTCGTGGAGGGTGCGGGTGGCGGCGTGGGTGCGTTCGAGCGAGGCGACGCTGCGGTCGTGGTCGTAGCGGGCAGCCCCGACGAACAGGTAGTCCACGACCGTGAGTTGAGCGATGCGGCTGGCCATCGCGCCGGAGCGGAAGCGGGTCTCGCGCACCGCCGTGCGCAGCGTCGCGTCGGCCTGCGCCTCCAGCGGGGTGGCGGCGGCGTTGGTCACGGCGACCGTGTAGGCGCCGCTCTGTCGTGCGGTGCGCAGGAAGGCGACGGTCTCCCGGGTACGCCCGCCGTGCGAGAAGCCGATGGCCACCCCGCGCGGTCCGAGCAGTGCGGCCGGTACCAGAGCCTCGTGCGCGTCGGTGAAGGAGACCGCGTCGATGTCGATCCGCAGCAGTTTCTGCGTCAGGTCGTGGGCGCCGGCGTTGCTGGCCGCGATGCCGAAGGCCAGCACGCGACGCGCTCCGGCGACCCGCTGAACGATCCGGTCCAGCAGGGCGATGTCGAGGCTGGCGGCGGTCTCCTGGATGCCGACGATCTCGGCGGTGCTGATCTTGGCGACCGCGTCGGCCAGGCTGTCGGTGGGGGTGATGTCCGAGCCGTACCCCGCCTCCGGGCCGAACCGGGCGGTCTCGCTGGCGAGTTCGGTGGCCATCTCGATCCGCAGCGGCGCGTACCCGGTGAAGCCGATGGTGCGGCAGAACCGCACCACGCTGGTCTCCGAGGTCCGGCAGGTGCGGGCCAGTTCGGTGATGGTCCGGTCCAGGACGATCCGGGGCTCGGCCAGCACGGCGTCCGCGACCCGGCGCAAGGAAGGGGGGTATTCGTTCACCTGGGACTGAATGCTCGTCCGGATGCTCACGGCCGCTCACGCTATCCAGCGCCACGGGGTAGGTCAATGACTAACGTCAGGTTTAGTTGGTTGGTAATTTACTGACGGACTGACGGGTGATCACGGACGACCCCGGTCCCGACCGCGGCACGTTAATCCCTCCTGCTTCCCCGCTTCTGAGCGGGTCAGCCGCCGCTGTGCAGGTGGGGAAAACGGAACTCGGTGGTGCTGCGCAGTTCCTCGCCCGGGCGCAGCACCGTGTCCGGATAGGACGGCTGGTTGGGGGAGTCGGGGAAGTGCTGGGTCTCCAGGCAGACACCCGCGTGCTGCTCGTACGGCTTGCCGGACGGCCCGCTCAGCGAGCCGTCGAGCTGGTTGCCCGTGTAGATCTGAACCCCCGGCTCGGCCGTCCACACCTCCATGCGGCGGCCGCTGTCGGGGTCCGCGAGGTGCGCGGCCCGGCGCAGCGCGCCCGGCGAAGGGGGCTCCCTGAGCACCCAGCAGTGGTCGTATCCGCCGGCGTCGCGCAGTTGCCGGTGGGTGTCACCGATGCGTGCGCCGATGGGATGCGGGGTGGTGAAGTCGAAGGGGGTGCCCGCCGTGGGGCTGGTCGGCCCGAGAGGGATCGCCTGTGCGGTGACCGGTAGGTACCGGTCGGCGTCGACCGTCAGCAGGTGGGCGAGCACGTCGCCCGAGCCCGCCCCCGCGAGGTTGAAGTACGCGTGGTGGGTGAGGTTCACCGGCGTCGCCCGGCTGGTCCGGGCGGTGAAGTCGAGGCGCAGTGTCCCTGCCTGGTCGAGCGTGTACTCCGCGGTGACGTCCAGGGCTCCGGGGAATCCCATGTCGCCGTCGGGACTGTGCAGGTGCAGGCGCAGGGCGGCAGCGTCGTCGCGCGGGTGCGGCTCGGCGTGCCAGACGCGGCGGTGGAACCCGTCCGGGCCGCCGTGCAGGGCATGGCCGCGGTCGTTCACCGCCACCTGCTGGGGCGCGCCGTCCAGCAGGAAGCGGCCGTGGGCGATGCGGTTGGCGTACCGGCCGACCAGGGCGCCCAGGAACGGGTTCTCGCCTGTGTAGTCGGTGAGTTCGGGCAGGCCGAGCACCACGCATTCGGTACGCCCGATGGTGTCCGGGACCTCGAGCCGGTGCAGGATGCCGCCGAAGTCCAGTATCTGCGCGCGCACTCCGGTGCCGCTGTCGAGGGTCCAACGGGTGACGAGGGTGCCGTCAGGGGTGGCGCCGAAAGCGCTGTGGGCAAGGCTGGGGGACGCGCTGGGGGGCGGCATGAAGTCCTCAGACAGAAGTGGGCGCGGTGGCGCGAGGGGTTGGTTCGGTTGGGGCAGACCGTGGGTGACGGGAAGTCAGGCGCCGGTGCCGGGCCTGCCGCGTCCGATGGTCGACTCCCGGACGGTCAGGGTGCAGCCGGGCAGGATCCGCCGTGGGAACGCCGCGGTCGAGGCGCCGGAGGCGATGCGTTCGACAAGGCAGTCGACGGCGAGCCGGGCGATGGCGGTCTTGTCCGGCGACATGGTGGTCAGGGACACCGCCGCGTACTGCCCCTCCTCGATGTCGTCGAAGCCGACCACCGCGATGTCCTCGGGGATCCGCAGCCCGCGCTCGGTCAGCACCCGCATCGCGCCCAGCGCGACCAGGTCGTTGTAGGCGAAGACGGCGTCCGGCGGGTCCGTGCGGTCGAGCAGCCGGGTCATCGCGGCGGCCCCGTCACGGCGGTCGTAGCCGTCGGTGGCCAGCACCAAGGACTCGTCAGGGACGCCGCCGGACGCCCGGATCTCCTCCCGCCAGCCGCGCAGGCGCAGATGGGCGGGCTGGCGCAGACTCTCGTGGCGGGCGCCCAGGAAGGCGATGCGCCGCTTGCCGAGTTCGATGAGGTGCCGGACGGCTGTCCGCGCGGCGGCCACGTTGTCGATGGCGATGTGGTCGTACGGCGCGTCGTACTCGCGTTCGCCCAGGAGCACGAGGGGAGGCCCTCCGGCGCGGGCGAGCAGGTCCTCGGTCTCCAGTCGAATAGGACTGAGGATGAGGCCGTCGATGATGTGGCTGCGGAAGCCCTGGGAGACCAGCACTTCCTTCTCCCGCAGTCCCGCGGTGTGGTCCAGGAGGACGATGTGGTCGTGTTGGGAGGCGGCGTCGATGACCGCGGTGGCCAGGTCCGCGAAGTAGGGGTTGCCGAGTTCGGGGACCGCGAGGGCGATGATCCCGGTCCGGCCCTTGCGCAGGTGACGGGCGGTCAGGTTGGGCCGGTACCCCAGGTCGTCGATGGCACGCTGCACCCGCTCGCGCGTCTCGGGCTTGACGTGCGGATAGCTGTTGACCACGTTGGAGACGGTCTTCACCGACACGCCCGCGCGCTGCGCGACATCCTTGAGGCTGACGCCCACGGCACCTTGCTCCCTCGTCCGTGGCCAGGGCCGGCTGTGGTGCCCGGACGCGGCCGCTGCCAGTGCGGTATGCGGTCCGTGTTCGGTGCACGGACCTGGAATGGGTGACCGACCGCCGCAGGTGGACGACCACCTGCGGCGGCGTGGTCACTCCCGTTGCCGGGTGTGGTTGAGCAGGGCCTGGAGCAGCACCACGACGGCCAGGAACGCACCGTTGACGGTGTCGGTGAACGCCGAGCCGTACTGCGACGCGTACTGGTCGATCAGATTATGGATCACGGCGAGCAGGAGCACGCCGCTGACGGTTCCGCCGACCGAGCCGACGCCCCCGGTGAGCAGAGTCCCGCCGATGACCACGGAGGCGATCGCGGTGAGCTCGTAGCCGACCCCGATCGTGGTGACTCCCGAGCCGAGCCGGGCGCTGCCCAGGGCACCGGCCGTCGCGGCCAGCGTTCCCGACAGGGTGTAGACGAGGATCTTGGTGCGCGCCACCGGAAGGCCCATCAGGAGTGCGGCGTTCTCGTTGCCGCCGATCGCGGTCAGGTTCGCGCCGAAGCGGGTCCGGGTCAGCAGCAGCGCGCCGAGCGCGAACAGTGCGGCCACCAGCAGCGTCGGCGTCCAGGTGCCGGCGCCCAGGTCGCGGAAGGCGGACCCGTTCGGCACGAGGTAGGTGGTGGCGCCTTCGTCGGTGACCGCCTGGAGCAGACCGCGTGCCCCGAGGAGCCCGGCAAGGGTGACGATGAACGGCGCCATACGCGCCCGCGCGACCAGCAACCCTTGCAGCGCGCCCCACGCGGCGCCGACGACCACGGGCAGCGCGACGGCCAGCCAGGTGCCGTGGGTCTGCGCCCCGTAGGCGGCCAGGACCCCGCCGAGGGCGTACACGGAGCCGACGGAAAGGTCGATCCCGCCCGTCATGATGACGAAGGTCATGCCCAGCGCGAGCAGCCAGACGAACGCGTTGTTGCCCAGAATGCTGCTGACGTTGGACCAGGTGGGAAAGGTGGCCGAGGTGGCCGAGGCGACAACGGCCAGGAGGACCAACACGGCCAGGGCGCCGCGCCGTTGGACCTGGGCGGTGAGCCGCTCGTGCAGGGGCGCAGGTCCGGGTGCGGCGCCGGGGGCACGTCCCGGAGTCGGTGCGGTGCGTTGTACGG
Source organism: Streptacidiphilus fuscans (assembly GCF_015690355.1). Classification (GTDB taxonomy): domain Bacteria; phylum Actinomycetota; class Actinomycetes; order Streptomycetales; family Streptomycetaceae; genus Streptacidiphilus; species Streptacidiphilus fuscans. The sequence continues at coordinate 581,276 of NZ_JADPRT010000001.1, forward strand.
CGGTGGGGCTCATCGGCTACCACGCTCCTGGGAGGCGTACACGGCAAGGCAGATGATGGCCGCCTCGACCATCTGCGTGTACGACGTGGGGACGTTGTGCTGGGTCAGGACGGCCGTGATCAGTTGCATGAAGAGCGCGCCGGCCACGGTGCCCAGCACGCGCACCCGGCCACCGCTCAGGGGAGTTCCGCCGACGACGACGGCGGTGATCGCGTCGAGTTCCATGTTGAGGCCCTGGTTGGCCGGGTCGGCCTCGGCGCCGTGGCCCACGATCATGACCCCGGCGACGGCCGCGAGGACGCCGGAGAGGATGTAGACGGTCAACAGGATGCGACGCACGGGCAGTCCGGCCAGTCGGCTCGCCGCCCGGTTGTCGCCGATGGCGACCAGTCGGCGGCCGAAGGTCGTGCGGCGCACCAGCAGTCCGGTCAGGACGGCGCAGGCCGCCGTGATCCACGCCATCAGCGGCACCCCGGCCACGCTGTCGGAGCCGAGTGCGAGCAGGCCCGCGTCGGTGACCGGCTTGGCGGAGTCCCCGTTGACGATCTCCGCGAGGCCGCGCACGCCGATCATCAGCGACAGGGTGGCCACGATGGGCTGGGTCCGGGTGAAGGCGACCATGGCTCCACCCACGGACCCTGACACCGCTCCCAGCAGCACGGCGACCAGGAGGGCGACCGGGAGCCCCCAGCCGAGGTACAGCGGGACGACCGCGGCGGAGAGCGCGATGACCGCGCCGACCGAGAGGTCGATCCCCTCGGTGCCGATCACCAGCGCCATACCGAGTGCGACCAGAAGGGTGGGGGACACCTGGAACAACTGGATCCGGACATTGGCGACGGACAGGAAGCTGGAGTCCAGACCCACGGAGATCGCGAACAGCGCCACCAGCGCGGCGTAGACGCCGTACTCCTGCAGCAGGTGGCGCACGTGGTCGCGGTCGCGGACGGCCACCGCCCAGCCGAGAGTGCTCAACGCCGTTCCTCCTTGTGCAGATCCAGTCCGTCCTCGTCCGCCGCCTGCGCGGGGACGTCGCCGGGGCGGGTGCCCTCTTCCGGGGCGGCTGTCGTCGCTAGGGCGCCGAGCAGCCCCTCCTCGGTGACGTCGTCGCCGGTCAGATGGCCGACCACATGGCCCTCCTTGAGCACGACGATCCGGTCCGAGCCCTCGATCAGCTCCTCCAGGTCGGAGGAGATCAACAGCACGCCCAGCCCGTCACCGGCCAACTCGTCGATGAGCGCCTGGACTTCAGCCTTGGCTCCGACGTCGATGCCGCGCGTGGGCTCGTCCAACAGCAGCACCCGCGGGTCGAGACAGAGCCAGCGCGCCAGCAGCACCTTCTGCTGGTTGCCGCCCGACAGGTCGCTCACCTTCTGGTCGGGGCTCGACGCCTTGATCCGGAGCCGGTCCATGAAGAAGCGCACGATCTCGTCCTGCTTGGCCTGCGACACCAGGCCCGCCCGGGACAGCCGCGGCAGCGCGGCGAGCGAGATGTTCTCGCGCACGGACAGGCTCGGAATGATCCCCTCCAGCTTGCGGTCCTCCGGCAGCAGCACCACTCCGGCCCGGATCGCCGACGCCGGGCTGCGGCGAGTCAGCCGCCTGCCGCCGACCTCGACCGTGCCGGCGTCACCGGACAGCGCCCCGATGACCGCCTTGGCGGTCTCGCTGCGTCCTGACCCGAGCAGTCCGCCCAGGCCGACGACCTCGCCGGGGTGGATGTCCAGCGAGACCCCGTGCACGCGGTGGCGAACCGTCAGATCCCTTGCGCGGAGCGCGGGCGGGCCGTCGCGAAGGTGGTGCCGCCGGGCGTCGAAGGCCGTGCTGCCCTTGTCCCTGACCGCGGACATCTCGCGGCCGAGCATCAGGGAGATCAGCCGCAGCCTTTCCAGCTCGGCCATCTCCCCGGTGTGGACGACCTCGCCGTCGCGCATGACGGTGACCCGGGCGCAGATCTCGTACAGCTCGTCGAGGCGGTGGCTCACGTAGACGACCGCGGTGCCCTTCGCCCTGAGGTCCCGGATCACCGAGAAGAGGGTCTCGACCTCGCGCGGCTCCAGCGAGGACGTGGGCTCGTCCATGATCACGACCCGGGCGTCGACCTGGGCAGCTCGCGCGAGTGCGACCATCTGCTGGGCGCCCAGGCCCAGCGTGTCCAGCGGTCGCGTGACGTCCGTCTCCACGCCGTAGCGGCGCAGTTGCTCAGCTGCCTGACGGTTCATCAGGCGCACGTCCACCAGGCCGAGGCGCCGTGGCTCGCGGCCGAGGAAGAGGTTGCGAGCCACCGACATCATCGGGACGAGGTTGACCTCCTGGTAGATCGTGGAGATTCCGGCCGCCTGCGCCTCCAGCGGGTTGTGGAACTCCCGCTCGACGCCCGCGAGGCGGACCTGCCCCGCGTCGGGCCGGTACACCCCGGTCATCACCTTGATCAGAGTGGACTTTCCGGCCCCGTTCTCACCGATCAGCGCGTGCACCTCGCCGGGGCGAACGGCGAAGTCCACCCCGTGCAGGGCGCGCACACCTGCGAAGCTCTTGTCGACCCCCGCCACCTCCAGCACGGAGGTGTCCCGGGGCGCGTGGTCCTGGTCGACCAACGTTCCTCCTCGAATGTGGCTGCCGGTCGCAGCCGGGGGCGGAGCAGGAACCCGGCACAGCGGTTCCGCTCCGCCCCTGCGGACGCCGGGTCAGTAGACCAGGCCCTGGGCCAGGGCCTGCTGGGCGTCGGCGCTGGTGAAGTGGTTGTCCTTGATGATCACCTTGGGCTGGACGCCGGTGGTCCCGTAGAAGTCCTGCAGGGCCTGGAAGGCCAGCGGGCCGAAGCGCGGGTTGGTCTCGACGTCGGCGACCAGTTGGCCGTCGGCGACGTCCTGCACGGCCTGCTGGATTCCGTCGATGGACACGACCTTGATGTCCTTGCCCGGGGTCTTGCCCGCCGACCTGATCGCCTGGATCACGCCGAGGGCCATCGCGTCGTTCTCCGCGTAGACGGCGTTGATGTCCGGATGCGCCTGCAGGAGCTGCTCCATGACCTTCTGGCCGTCGGTCTGGTCGAAGTTGCCCGTCTGCGAGGCCACCACGGTCATCTGCGGGTACTTCGCGGCGATTTCGTCGGTGAATCCCTTGGTGCGGTCGGCCGAGACGTTGTTCCCCGGCGTGCCCTGGAGTATCGCCACATGCGCCTTGCCGCCTACGGCGCCGGCCAGGTCGTCGGCGGCGATCTGCGCCTGCCCGTAGAAGTTGGACCCGATGAAGGCGATGAAGTCCTGGCAGGCGGCCCCGGTGGCGGTGCGGTCGATGGTGAGCACCGGGATCTTCTTGGCCTTGGCCTCGGCGAGCGCCGGTCCCAGACCGTCGGAGTTCTCCGGCGCCACGATGAGCGCCTGCGCGCCCTGCGCGATCATGTCCTCGATCTGGGAGTTCTGCGCGTTGACGTCCGCGTTGGCGTTGCGCTCGATCAGCTTCACGCCCAGCGTCTTGGCCTGGCTCTCGATGCTTGCCGTCTCCGTGGCGCGGAAGGGGTTGGAGGTCGACTCCGACTGGGAGAAGCCGACGATCGTCTTCCCGTCGGTGATGTCGAGCTTCGGCACGCCCCCGGCGTAGTTCTGGTAGGTGCAGGCGGGACCGGCGGTAGCGGATGCCGCGACGGTCTGCTGGGCGTTGGCGGTGCCGGTGACCTGAGGAGCGGACGAACCGGCTGTTGTCGAGCCGGCGTTGGTGCACGCGGTCACGCTCAGGCAGAGGCCCGCGGCGATGACGGCGGCGGTGGCGGCCTTGGCGCGCAGGGTGGGGTTCATGCGCCGATCACTTCCTCGGATGGGGGAGAGGGTGGGGGAGAAAGGGTGGCGTCGCCCGGGCCACCCGTTGATTTCCAACGTTGTAGAGGGACCATGCGGCACCCTCGGTCTGCTGTCAAGGAGTGCTGCAGGAAGTGGATCTGAGTTCCCATCACCTGCCGAGGCGATTCAAAATCTCTGCCGACAACGCGGCATGACGGAGTCTCAGCAGGTCAGAAAGGGTTCGGGAGTAAGGAGCTTCGCCCCGCTGTCACGACCGGAGTGGTCGCGCTCGTACGGGGGCCGGTCGTGGGGCTGGACAGCCTGTAGGTGCCGTGCTGTCATTCTCGTGCTCGGATTTCCAACGTTGTTCATCGGCTGACCGGGGCACTGTGGCGTCGCCGCGCCTGGCCCTCGGTGTGCGTCCGCCCCCGCCGCATCCATGTCACCCGAGTCCAGGCGGAGCAGGCGTGCCGGCGCCGACACAGCCGAACTGCACCTCCCACGTCACCGTCGTTCGTACGAGCGGTTCCTGGAGGAATCCGAATGTCCCACGCAGATGACAGCGTTGCACGACCGAACGATGCGGAGCCGAGTGTTCAGGGAGCCGCCCTCAGCAGGCGCGGACTGATGCGCTGGTCCGGTCTGGCCGGCATCGGCGTGGCCGGTGCGGCCCTGCTGCCCGGCCTGGCCACAAGCGCCGCGGCAGCCGAACCGGCCACCGGCACCGCACTCACCGGCACCGGACCCACCGGCAGCGCACCCGACGGTGCGCCCTCGGGGGCGCTGCCCGGCTCCTTCGACCCGATCCGCCCGCCCGCCGTCCCGCTCGCCGTCCGCTCCCCGTACCTGAGCACCTGGACGACCGCGGACAACACGACCGGTACCTGGTCGTCGTTCTGGACCGGGCGCACCACCGCGATGACCGGCATCGCCAGGATCGACGGGGTGCCCTTCCTCTTCCTCGGCGCGCCCGACATCAACGGAACCGTGCTGCGCGGAATGGCGCAGCGCAGTCTGACCGTCACGGCCACCCGCTCCCAGTACGTCTTCGTCGGGGGCGGCGTCGAGCTGACGGTGACCTTCCTCTCCCCGGTGGAGCCCGGAGACCTGCGGCGACAGTCCATGCCGCTGTCCTACGTCACGGCCGAGGTGCGGAGCACCGACGGCGCCACGCACGACGTCGGCCTCTACGTCGACATCTCCGGCGAGTGGGCGAGCGGCGACTCCGGCACGCAGATCCGCTGGAACCAGGAGCAGGTCAACGGTTCCGGAACCTCGCTGACCTCGCTCTCGTACACCCCCGACACGCCTGCGGTGCTCAGCGAGAACGGCGACATGGCCAGTTGGGGCACCGTCGTGTGGAGCGCCACCAGCCGGCCCGGACTCACCTGGCAGATCGGCGCCGACACCGTGGTGCGCCCGGCCGTGGTCGCCAACGGCAAGCTGGCGAACACGAGCGACTCCGACCAGCCCCGCGCCATCGGCGACAACTGGCCGGTCTTCGCCTTCCACTTCGATCTGGGCCAGGTGGGACGCACCGCGCAGACCGCGGTCGTCTCCGTCGGCCATGTGCGCGAGCCCGCCGTCAGCTATCTGGGCACGCCGCTGCCGCCGCTGTGGCGCTCCTACTGGAACGACTGGGAGAGCATGGTCGCGTTCTTCCACGGGGACGTCGAGGGTGCGCAGAACCGCACCGCCGCGCTGGACCGGAAGATCCAGCAGGAGGCGACGGTCGCGGGCGGACCCCAGTACGCCGCGCTGTGCGCCCTCGCGCTCCGCCAGGCCTTCGGCGGCACCGAACTGGTCAGCCGCAACGGTGAGCCGTGGGCGTTCCTCAAGGAGATCTCCAGCGACGGCAACGTCTCCACCATTGACGTGACCTACCCCGCCATGCCCGCGTTCGTCTACACGGACCCCGCCTACCTCGGCCTGCTGCTGGCCCCGATGCTGGAGTACGCCGAGCACGGGGGCTGGCCGAAGACCTTCGCCGAGCACGACCTGGGCTCCAGCTACCCGAACGCGAACGGACACAACGACGGCAACGAGGAGGACATGCCGGTCGAGGAGTCCGCGAACATGCTCATCATGAGCGCGGCCTACCTGTCCCGCACCGACGCCGCCACGGCCAGGTCGTTCGCCACCGGCCACTACGCGATCCTCAAGCAGTGGGCCGACTACCTCACCGCCAACGCCCTCGATCCCGGCAACCAGAACCAGACCGACGACTTCACCGGCTGGATCGCCCACAGCGCCAACCTGGCTCTCAAGGGCATCATCGCGATCGGCGCGATGAGCCAGATCGCCACCGCGGCGGGCAACACCGGCGACGCGACCACCTACCTGGCCACCGCGAAGAACTACATCAGCCAGTGGGTGACCAAGGCCCAGGACACCGGCGGCGCGCACCTCAAGCTCGCCTACGACCAGCCGGGGACCTGGAGCCTGAAGTACAACGGCTATCCGGACGCCCTGCTCGGCCTCGGCCTGGTGCCGCAGGCCGTCGCCCAGGAGGAGGCCGACTGGTACCTCACCCAGGTCAACCAGTACGGCGTCCCCCTGGACCTCCGCCACTCCTACACCAAGGGCGACTGGGAGATGTGGACGGCGGCGTGGCTCAAGGGCCACCCCGTCAGCGACTACCTGGTGGGCGCGCTGTACGACTTCGTGAACACCTCACCTTCCCGGGTTCCGTTCACCGACTGGTACGACACCGTGACGGATCGTCAGAACGGGTTCCAGGCGCGCCCGGTGGTCGGCGGGATGTTCGCGCTGCTCAGTCTGCACCGCTAGCCCACCACGTGTCGGGGGCCCTGCCTGCGTCCAGGGCCCCCGATGCCCTGCCCCGACAGGACCAAGGAGCCTGATGCCTCCTCATGCGGACAGCACCGGAAGCAGAACGAAGCCGCTGAGCACCCTCACCCGCCGGCTGCTCGCCACCGCCGCCACGATCACCGTCTTCGCCACCGCACTGCCCGCCGCCGCTGTGGCCGACCAGGCGCCGGCACCCCTGACGACCGCAGCGCAACACGTAGCCGACGCCTACCCGTCCGTGGGTCCGGGCACCCACTTCCTCGACGACGCCTCCTACCTGTCGGGGTTCAACGATCCCGCCTGGTACGAATCGAACATCCCCTTCGTCGACCTGCCCGATGCCACCCTCCAGAACGTCTACTACTACCGGTGGCGCGACTGGAAGGAACACCTGACCTACACCGACCCCACCGACGGCTGGATCTCCACCGAGTTCCTCGACTGCTGCGGCTACAGCGCCCCGTACCAGGCGATCGACGCCGCCGCCGGGCACCAGATCACCGAAGGGCGCTGGGTCCGGAACCAGAGCTACGACGACGACTACATCCGCTTCTGGCTCACCGGCCCCGGCGCCGGTCCCAAGCCCGCCACCGACAGCGTCAACGCCGACACCACCGACTGGGCACACGAGTACAGCATGTGGCTCGCCACGGCCGCCTACGGCCAGGCCGAGGAGACCGGCGACTTCTCGCAGGTGAAGGCTCTCCTGCCCGACCTGGTGCGCCAGTACCGCGGCTGGGACAAGCAGTTCGACGCGCAACTCGGCCTGTACTGGTCCGTCCCCGTCTGGGACGCCATGGAGTACTCCGCGTCCTCCTACGCGTCGAGCGACCCCTACCACGGCGGGGCGGGCTACCGGCCGACGCTGAACTCCTATCAGTACGGCGACGCCAGTGCCATCAGCGCGATCGCGAACATGGTCGGCGACCACACCCTCGCCGCCGAGTACGCACGACGTGCAGCGGACCTGAAGGCAGCCATGCAGAAGTGGCTGTGGGATCCCAGCCGGGGCTTCTACTACACCATGGCGCGCGACGACAACCCGAACCACAAGCTGTCCGACACCCGTGAGGAGATCGGCTACATCCCCTGGATGTTCGGAGCCGCCACGCCCTCCGACGCCACCGCGTGGTCCCAACTCCTCGACCCGCAGGGCTTCGCGAGCGCCTACGGGCCGACCACCGCGGAACGCCGCAGCCCGTGGTTCATGTACCAGGCGGGAGGCTGCTGCCGCTGGGACGGCCCGAGCTGGCCGTTCGCCACCAGCCAGACACTCACCGGGTTGGCGAACCTGCTCGACGACTACCCGTCCCAGAGCACGATCAGCGCCAGCGACTACGACAACGCGCTGGAGACCTACGCGCAGACCCAGACGCGCAACGGTCAGCCCTACGTGGCCGAAGCCCACGACCCCGACCAGAACCAGTGGCTCTACGACAGCTACGACCACAGCGAGGACTACAACCACTCCACCTTCGACGACCTCGTCCTGTCCGGCCTGCTCGGGCTGCGCCCCCAGGCCGGCGACGACCTCCGCGTACAACCGCTCGTCCCGACCGGCTGGAACTACTTCGCCGCCGAGAACGTGCCGTACCACGGCCACAACGTCACCGTCCTCTGGGACCGCGACGGCACCCACTACAAGCAGGGCGCCGGCCTGCGGATCTACGTCGACGGCCGGCTGGTCCGCACCTCACCGACGCTGCAGGACATGACCGTCGACGTCGGCCCGACCGTCACCAGCCCGCAGAGCCCGCTCGTCGACGACGCCGCCAATCCGCTGCGTCAGGGCTATCCCAAGCCGATCGCGTCGTACACCTGGCGCAACGACGATCCCTGGAACGGGATCGACGGCAAGGTGTGGTTCAACGAGGTCCCCGAGGACACGCGGTGGACCAACTACGACTCGCCCAACTCCGCCGACTACTACGGCGTCGACTTCGGGGCACCGACGGCGGTCAGCGACATCAGCTGGTACGGCTACGACGACGGCGGCGGAGTGCGCCCGGCCGCGGCCTACCGCCTCCAGTACTGGGACGGCACCGCCTGGCGCGACGTCCCGGACCAGACGCGCAACTCCACCGTCCCGGTGGGCAACGGCCTGAACCGGATCACCTTCCCGCCGATCACGACCACCCAGGTACGGCTGCTCTTCACCGATCCGCCCGGCGCCTACGTCGGCGTGACCGAGTTCGAGTCCTGGGCCCCCTCCAGCCGCGACGCGAGCGTCACCCTCGGACCCGCGAACCAGAACGGCCTGATCACTGTCGACACGGCCACACCTGTCGACGTGACGGTGCACAACAACACCGACCACCCCCTCGACGCGACCTCCGTCAGTCTCGGGCTGCCCCCCGGCTGGACCGCAGCACCGTCGACGCGCGCCACCGCATCCGTCGCTCCCGGCCGGTCCGCGGTGTGGCGCTTCGCGATCAGCCACCCCGCCGCAGCCGCACCGGGAACTCCCGCAGCCCTGACGGCGACCGCGACCTACCGCGAGGCCCACGGTGTCAGCCGGACCACGCACACGCTGCAGAACCTCCAAGTCGCCTACCCACCAGGGCAGACCGACCCGATCGGCACCTGGACCTTCGACGAGGGCTCCGGCAGCGTGGCCCACGACAGCTCGGGCACCAACGACCTGCAGCTCATCGGAGATCCGGCGTGGGTGCCCGGCGTGTCCGGGACGGCTCTGCAGTTCGACGGGAGCTCCCAGTACGGACAGACCTCGGGTCCGGTTCTCGACACGACGGGCAACTTCAGCGTGGCCGCCTGGGTGCGACTGGACCGCACCGGATCCTTCGCCACCGCAGTGAGCCAGGACGGCGCCACCACCAGCGGCTTCTTCCTGCAGTACTCCGCGGCCGACAACCGGTTCGCGTTCTCGACCGGTGAAGGACGAGCGCTCGCCGACCAACCGCCGACAACGGGCCAGTGGTACCAGCTGGTTGGCGTGCACGACGCGAACACCGGCACCTACACGCTCTACCTCGACGGCAAGCCGCAGTCGACTGTCTGGAATCAGTCCACGGGTGACAGCGCCTCAGGACCGCTGGCGATCGGGCGCGCCTTCTCCGGCGGCCACGACAGCGACTTCTGGCCGGGGAGCATCGACCAGGTCCACGTCTGGAACCGCGCCCTGACCGCCGCCGACGTCTCCGGCCTGTACTCCTCGGGCACCTGACGAAGCCCGCGTCGGGCCCGCCCCCCGGGGGGGGGGCGGGGGCGGGGCGGCCCCGGGGGGCGGCAGCGGCCCCCCGGGGGGGCACCTGCCTACCCCCGGGTCGCCCGGCCCCGCTTTCGGCGCCGGGGGGCGGGCCCGACGCGCGGTCAGGTCAGCAGCCCTGCGTGGCGATCAGGGTGTTGTAGGCGTCCAGGTCGAGTTGGTAGCCCTTGGTGTTGGGGCCGTCCGACGACGGGTCGCCCGCGTCGTCGACCAGGACGCCGCTCTGGCTGGCGGCGTAGCTGATGTAGCCGTGGTGGAGCTTGTACATCAGGTCCTGGCTGCCGACCTGGTACTGGGCGGCGGAGGTGGCGCCTGTGCAGCTGAAGTTGCCGAGTGCGGACATGGCGAGGCGGGTGCCGGTGACGTTCATCCAGCCCTCGAAGACGTAGAGGGCGGAGCTGCGCAGGCCGCCGGAGTCGGTGGAGTCGAACTCGTGGCCCATGCCGAGCTTTCCCTGTTCGGGGCTGGTGGTGCCGTCGTTGATGTGGGCGGTGACGCTCGCGCCGTTGGAGGTGCCGGTGACGGAGCTGGTGACGGTCTGGTCGAAGGTGTCGGCGGCCTCTTGGTTCCAGATGCCCATCAGGTCGGTGGCGGTGTGGCCCTTCCACACGAACGGCGGCTGGATGGCGGTGTTGGCGGCGCTGCCGACGGTGGTGAAGCAGCCTCCGGCGTTGGTGAGGCCCGCGGCGTTCAGCTGGGAGGCGAAGGTGCTGTCGTCGAAGGAGGCGAGCATCTGCGTCCAGGTGCTCGCGCCGAAGAACTGGATGGCCGCGGCCTCGACGGAGACGTAACCGTCCTCGTAGTTGGGGTTGTTGGTCTTGGCGAAGTTGCCGTAGCCGCAGATGCCGGAGGAGAAGTTGCTGGCGTCGTTGTAGGCGTAGTTGCCGGCGTAGCCCATGGCCTGCTCGACGAGGGCGACCTTGTTCTGCTCGGTGGCGGTGAGTTCGCTCCACGCGGGGCCGTTCTTGACCAGCAGCAGCGCCTGGGCGACCAGGGCGTGGGACCAGCCTTCCAGGCCGCCGTCGGCGTCCGGCTCGTGGCCTCCGGCGATCAGGTTGCGGACCTGGGCCAGCAGGGCGCTGTCCACGGTGGTGCCGCTGGTGGCGGCCGCACCCGGGTCCTCCTTGTCCACCAGTGCGAGGTACTGGAGTGCTGCGGCTTGACCGATCTGGGTGGGGTTGGTCCCCGGACGCGGCACGGACGAGGTCGGTGCGGCGAACGCGATGAGCGGTTCGGCGACCGCGGCGTCGATCTGCGCCTGGCTGAAGCCGGTCGCGCCGCCGGTCGACGTCGAGGTCGGCGAGGCCGACGCGGAGCTCGACGGCGATGCGGAGGCCGACGCGCTCGCGGAGGGTGACGCCGAGGTCGTTGGCGTGCCGGCGGTGCCGAAGACCTCGAACTCGTCGACGCTGAACCCGGCGCTCCCCGCGTAGTGCTCACCGTAGATCTCGATCCAGCGGGTGCTGACGCCCGCTGGGAGCGCGACGGTCTCGGTGCCGCCGGTCCCGGCGGTGACGGCGGTCTGGGTGTGCCAGGTGGTGCCGTCGGGCGAGGTACGGATCTTGAAGCTCGTCCCGTATCCGCTGCCCCAGACGATCGTGACGTGGTCGACGGCCTGGGTGCTGCCGAGGTCGACCATGAGCTCCTGCAGGGTGGCCGGGGTGCTCTGCCAGGCGGTGCCGGTGTCGCAGTCGGTGGCGTTCGACGGCGAGCTTCCGGTGGCGGTGGTGGTCGCGGTGGTGGCCGCGCCGCAGGCGATGTCGCCGGGGACGGCGGTGCTCGCGGCGGCGACGGGTCCACCGCTGACGGTGAGCGTCAGCGTCACCGCGGCCGCGACGGAGGCCGCCGCGGCGACGACGGAGAGAGATCGGGCGCGGCGCCGCTCGGCCGGCGCGATCGGGCGCGGTGCGGGCTGGCTGGATGACCGGAAGGGCATGGCAGGACGTCTCCTTCGGCTCTACAACTCGCAGACGGGATCACATACCTGAACACTGGACATGTATCTGAAGCCATCCGGACCATAGCCCTTCGGTTGGAGGGGCGTCCAGGGGTGGGGAGTTGAGAGTCCGTTGACACCGGTGCCGAGTGTGGGGGCCCACCGCGACGTGCGGGAGCGGAGTGAGACGGCGTGTCCACGCCGCCCCCTGGTCACTCAGCAACGTTCTGAATTGAACGAGCGGTGAAAACTTACCTGCTGCGGATGCCGACCAGTCAGCCCCCGGGCGGGAGGGCGCCCCTCATCAGCGGAAACCGGGCCTGCGCCGACCGTCGACCAGGTCGGCTGGGATTACGTAGGATCTCGGCATGACGCAAGGGAGTGGACGCCGGCGGCACGACGCCGGGCGGGGGGCGGCAGTGCCGTCCATGCCGCCGCAGACCGTGCTGGTCCAGATCAGGGCCCTGCTGCCGACGCTGCCGCCCTCCGAGCGGCGGGTGGCCGAGGCGGCGATCGCGGACCCTGGGGCGGTGGCGGCCAAGACCATCAGTGAGCTGGCCGCCGAGTGCCACACCTCCGAGACCACCGTGGTGCGCTTCTGCCGCGCTGTCGGCCTGAAGGGCTATCCCGACCTCAGGATCGGGCTGGCCGCCGCGGCCGCTCAGGAGGACGGCTCCGCGAGCTGGACCGCCGTCGGCAGCGACATCGGCCCGCGCGACCCGCTCGCGGACGTGGTCAACAAGCTCGCCTTCGCGGACGCCCGCGCGGTGGAGGACACCGCCGCCCAGCTCGACCTGGAGGCCCTGAAGCGGGCCATCGACGCGGTGGTCGCCGCCGACGCGATCGACCTCTACGGAGCCGGCGCAAGCGCGCTGATCGCCCTGGACCTGCAGCAGAAGCTCCAGCGGATAGGCCGCCGGGTCAGCGCTTTCCCGGACGCGGACGGCGCGCTCACCTCAGCGGCGCTCCTCGGTCGGGGTGATCTCGCGATCGCCATCTCCCACACGGGGTCCACCGCTCAGACCGTCGCCGCGCTCGCCGAGGCGCGGGACAACGGCGCGACCACCCTCGCCATCACCAACTTCCCCCGCTCGCCGATCGCGGAGGTGGCCGATCACGTGCTGACCACCGCCGTGCGGGAGACCACCTTCCGGTCCGGGGCGATGGCCAGCCGAATCGCCGCACTGACGGTCGTCGACTGTCTCTTCGTGGGCGTGGCGCAGCGCAACTACAGCCGCACCATGCGCGCGCTGGAGCGCACCTACACGGCGGTCCGCGGGCACGCGGAGCCCTGACCGCCGCTGACGCACCGTCACGGTGCCCGTGTCCGTGCGGAACGGAGCGCTTGTGACGCTCTCAGGCCCGGTCGGCGGGCGAGGCGGCGACGGCCGTGCGGACGTCCCCGTCGGACCGGGCGAGCAGAGCGTCCGCCTGCTTCGCGTCGGATCCGGTGAGCAGCATGATGATCGCCGTCTTGGCGTGGCCACCGGCGGCCGCCAGGGCTTGCTCGGCGGTGGCGAGGTCGGTGTGCGCGGCCTCGGCCACGATGCGGCGGGCGCGGTCGCGCAGCTTGTCGTTGGTCGGGCGCAGGTCGACCATCAGGTTTCCGTAGACCTTGCCGATCTGCACCATCGCGGCGGTGGACAGCATGTTGCAGACCAGCTTCTGCGCGGTGCCCGCCTTGAGCCGGGTTGATCCGGTCAGCACCTCGGGGCCGGTCACGACCTCGACCGGCACGTCGGCGTGGGCGCTGATCGGCGCCTCGGGGTTGCAGGCGACCGACACGGTGGACGCGCCGAGGGCGCGCGCGTGCCGCAACCCGCCCACGACGTAGGGGGTCCGGCCGCTGGCGGCGATTCCGACGACGGTGTCCCGGGGGCCGATGCCCAGGGCGTCGAGGTCCGCGACCGCGCCGTCCGGGTCGTCCTCGGCGCCTTCGACCGCGGTGGTGAACGCGCCGGGCCCGCCGGCGAGCAGGGTGACCACCTGCGCCGGGTCGGTGCCGAAGGTGGGCGGGCACTCGACGGCGTCGAGCATGCCGATGCGCCCGCTCGTCCCGGCCCCGAGATAGACGAGCCTGCCGCCCTGCCGGAGTGAGGCCGCGACCAGGTCCACGGCGGACGCGATCGCCGGGAGGGCGGCCCGGACGGCCCTGACCGCTACGCCGTCCGCGTCGTTCATCAGGGCGAGGAGGTCCGTCACCGGCAGCCGGTCCAGTTCGCCGGTGCCGGAGTGCGGGGATTCGGTGCCCAGGAGGCTGAGATCCACGGCGCATGGTCCTTTCGTTCCCGCTCGCTCCCGCACGAGCGGGCGCTCGGCGGGCGGGGCGGCGTGATCCGGGTCGGGCGGCGCTGCGTCCGAGCGCTGTCCACCGTAGTCAGCCACCCCGTGGCGGTCAAAAACATACGGCCTTCTGGCCAGTGTGGTAAATCATTGACATGCCCTGCTGCCTCTCCGATACTCGCTGGAACGTGGGCCGGAGTGCTGGGGCGGAGACGAACGGAGCAGGGCCATGGCAGCGGTACTGGCGGTCGACCTCGGAAAGACCGGTTGCCGCGCCGGGCTGTGGCTCGACCCGGCCGGGCTGTGCGAGGGCCCTGGCAGTACGGACGGCGCGGACGCGCCGCTGGCGACCCGTCAACTCCCGGGTGCTCCAGGGCTGGCCGCCCCCGACGGCGCGGCCCAGGCGGAGGCTCTGGTCAGGAGCGTGAGCGCCGAGCTCCTCGCCGAGACGGGGATCGACCAACTCGACGCGCTCTGCATCGGAGCGGCAGGAGCGATCGCTGCCCCGGACGCAGCACGTGCGTTGGCCGAGACCCTGCTGGACGCGATCCCCACTGACCAAGTGGCCGTCACCAGCGACGCGGTCACCGCCCACGCGGGCGCGCTCGGCACGGCGACCGGCGTCGTGCTTGCCGCCGGAACGGGTGCTGTCGCCCTCGGTGTGGGCGAGGCGGGCGCCTTCTCCGTGGTCGACGGATGGGGTCCGTGGCTCGGGGACGAGGGGAGCGGAGCCTGGATCGGCCTCGCCGGACTGCGCGCAGCTCTGCGCGCCCGCGACGGGCGAGGCGAGCCCACGACGCTGAGCCACGAGGCCACCGAGCTGTTCGGCGATCTCGGCCGCCTGCCCGGCGTGCTGGAGCAGGGCGGCAATCCGGCCCGGTCCGCCGCCTCCTTCGCCCCCGCCGTGGCCCGGTCCGCTGCCGCGGGCGACCCCGTCGCCGTCGCCATCCTGCGGGACGCGGCCGCCGCGCTCGCCACGACCGTGGCCACCGCCGCCCGGCTGACCGCCCCGAGTGGCGGGAGCGGCGCTCGAGCCGACGAGGAACCCGTCACCGTCACCGTCGCCGTGACCGGCGGTCTGGTGCACCTGGGCGCGCCGCTCCTGGACCCGCTGCACGCCGCGCTCGCCCGCCACCGCCCACGGCTTCGCCTCCAGGAGGCGCTCGGCGACCCCTTGCACGGCGCCCGGCTGCTGGCTCGTCAGGCCGACGGCCCGCACGAGCCGTTGGTGACCCGACTGCACCGCCGGGCCCCGTCCGCTGCCTCGACGGGCGGGGGCACCGGGCACTCCTGAGCCGGCCGGGTCACCCCGACCGTCCCTTCCTCTGACACGCGCACGTGAGTCCTGCCTGCGCCTGAACCGCGTACCTGAGCCGCGTACCTGAACCACGCACCTGAGCCCCGCACCGCCGAGTGTCGTGGCCCCGACCCTGGAGAAGCATGAGCACCCGGACTGCCGTCCCGTCCACCTGGCCCGCACCCGGGAACGATCTGATCGCCCTGCTGCGTTCCTGTGTGACCGACCCCGCACGCGTCCGGACGCGCGACTCCCAGCGCGCTGCCGCCGCCCATGACGCCTCGCACTACCTGCTCGCCCCGCAGGCCGTCGTCCGCGCCGCCTCGGCCGACGAGGTGGCGGCCCTGATGCGGGCCACCAGTGGCATCGGCGTCCCGCTGACCCTGCGCTCCGGTGGGACGAGCCTGTCCGGACAGGCCGGCGGTGACGGCGTCCTCGTCGACGTCCGCACCCACTGGCGCTCCGCCGAGGTCCTCGAGGACGGGCTGCGGGTCAGGGTGCAGCCAGGCATGACGGTGCGTCAGGTCAATGCCCGGCTGGCCCGGCACGGCCGTCGGCTCGGCCCGGACCCGGCCAGCGAGTCAGCCTGCACCGTCGGAGGGGTGATCGCCAACAACTCCAGCGGGATGAACTGCGGTACCAGGGACAACGCCTACCGGACCGTCGAGTCGCTCCGGTTCGTGCTGCCCTCGGGAACCGTCGTCGACTCCGGCCGCCCCGACGCCGACCAGGAACTGCGCGCCCGCGAGCCGGACCTGTACGCGGGCCTGGTCGCCCTGCGGAAGCGGATCCATGCGAACAGCGACAGCCGCGCCGCCGTCGAGCGCCTCTTCGCCATGAAGAACACCATGGGCTACGGCCTCAACGCCTTCCTCGACCACACCAGGCCGGTCGACGTCCTCGCCCACCTGATGATCGGAAGCGAAGGAACACTCGGCTTCGTCGCGGAGGCCACCTTCCGCACCGTCCCGCTGCTGCCGCACACCGCCACCGGATTCCTCGTCCTGCCCAGCCTCGACGCGGCGACCGACGCCCTGCCCGCGCTGCTCGCCGCCGGAGCCCGGACGGCCGAACTGCTGGACGCCGCCGCCCTGCGCGTCGCCCGGCTCGACCCGGACGCCCCCGCCGAACTGCGGGGGCTGCGGATCGACCGGCACGCCGCGCTGCTCGTCGAGTTCGCCGAGGAAGGCCGGGCGGAACTGGACGCGGTGGTGGAAGCCGCACAACCCGTCCTGGACCGTGCGTCTTTGGCCGTCCCCGCACAGTTCACCCGCGACAGCCGGGTCCGCGCCCGGCTGTGGCATCTGCGCAAGGGCCTGTACACGGCGGTGGCAGCCGCGCGCCGACCGGGCACCACCGCCCTGCTGGAGGACATCGCAGTCCCGCTCCCGCGCCTCACCGGGACCTGCGAGGGGCTGATCGACCTCTTCGACCGGCACGGCTACGAGGACGCGGTGATCTTCGGTCACGCGCGCGACGGAAACGTGCACTTCATGCTCACCCAGGACTTCGACAGTCGAGCCGAGATCGACCGCTACGCACGCTTCACCGACGACATGGTCGACCTCGTCCTGGACGCGGGCGGCACGCTCAAGGCCGAGCACGGCACCGGCCGCGTGATGGCCCCCTACGTCCGGCGCCAGTACGGCGACGAGCTCTACCTGGTCATGCGCGAGCTCAAGCAGCTGTGCGACCCGAGCGGCGTGCTGAACCCGGGAGTGGTGCTCGACGACGACCCGACGGCGCACCTGAGGCACCTCAAGCGCGTGCCGCGCGTCGACCCCGCCGTCGACCGCTGTGTCGAGTGCGGCTACTGCGAGCCGATCTGCCCGACCGCCGACGCCACCACCACCCCGCGTCAGCGCATCGCGCTGCGCCGCGAGATCGCCCAGGCCGCCGCCGCAGGGGACCAGGACCGGGTGCGGCGGCTGGAGGCCGACTACGCTTTCGACGCCGTCGACAGCTGCGCAGCGGACAGCCTCTGCGTCACCGCGTGCCCGGTGACCATCGACACGGGTGCCGTGATGAAGCAACACCGTGCCGACCGGCACGGCCCGTTGGCACAAGCCGCCGGTCGCGTCGCGGCCGAGCACTGGGGCGGCGCCCTGCGCGGCGCACGCGCAGCGCTGACCGCCGCCCACGCGCTGCCGACGCCCCTCCCACGTGCCGCCACCCGGGCGCTGCGCGGGCTGGGCGCGGGCGAGCTCGTGCCGGAGTGGGACGACCGCATGCCCAGGGCCGGACTCCTGCGACCCGAGGCGCAGACGAACGCGGACGCCCGTGCCGTGTTCTTCGCCGCCTGCGTCGGGACCGTCTTCGAGCCGTCGAGCGGGCGCGACGGCGCCGGTGGCGCCGGTGGCGGAGAGGGAGCGACCCGTGCCTTCCTCGCGCTGTGCGCTCGCGCGGGCGTCCAGGTAACCGTGCCGACCGGGCTGGGAGGGCTCTGCTGCGGCACCCCGTGGCAGTCGAAGGGATTCACCCGAGGCCACCAGGCGATGGCCGCACGCACTCTGGCCGCCCTGTGGCAGGCCACCGAGGGCGGCCGGCTGCCCGTGGTGTGCGACGCCTCCTCCTGCACCCACGGTCTGACCCAACTGCACGCGGCACTCCCGGAGGCGGAGCGGGCGCGGTACGCGGAGCTGCGCTTCGTCGACGCCGTGAGCTTCGCCGTCGAGCACCTGCTGCCCTCGCTGCCCGCACCCCGGCGGATCGACTCGCTCGCCCTGCACCCGACGTGCTCCTCCGCCCACCTCGGCCTCGACGAGGACCTGCGCACCCTGGCCGAGTCGGTCGCCACGGACGTCACCGTGCCCGCCGCCTGGGGCTGTTGCGCGTTCGCGGGCGACCGCGGCTTGCTCCACCCGCAGGTCACCGCGACCGCGACGGCCGCCGAAGCCGCCGAGGTCACCTCACGCGCCCATGACGGCTACGCCTCCTGCAACCACACCTGCGAACTCGGCATGACCCGCGCGACCGGACGCCCGTACCGGCACGTGCTGGAGCTGCTGGACGACGCGACCCGGCCGCTGAAGGGCGCTCGTCCGGAGACGCGCTGAGCATGATCCGGACCCGGAAATCTCAGAGGACGGACCGTCAGCGGCGCTGCCTCCCACACTGAAGATCGTGAATTCGCGCTAATGGTTCAGGGGCGAGCGGCGTCCGCTTCGCCGCGCGCTCCTGTCGGAACGTCATGCCTTCTGCCGGTTCTGGTTGCCCTCGTGGAGGTCGCTGATGCGCTGGAAGCACGTTGCACGGCCAAGACGCACGATCGGCGCGGTGACGGCGCTGCTTCTCGCCGCTGCGTCGCCGATGGTGGGCGCGCCCGCTGCGGACGGGGCGACGACCGCGACGCACGTCGTGATCTACCACGGCTACCACGTGCGCGTGCCCGCGGCATGGCCGGTCGTCGATCTGACCGCCTCCCCCCGGGCCTGCGTCCGCTTCGACGTCCACGCCGTCTACCTGGGCCGGCCGGGCGCTGGGACGGACTGCCCGGCGCACCTCGTGGGCCGCACCGAGGCGCTGCTCATCGAGCCGCTGGACGGAGCCGGGGCGGCGGTCGACGCCCCGGGCACGGTGTTCGCCCCGGCGGGCACGGCCACGTACCGTCGCGCCCACGGGAAGCAGAGTGTCGGGGAGATCCACTTCGTCGTGCCCGGCGCCGGGGTCATGGTGACCGCCTCGTTCGGGACGAACAGGGCCGAGGCCGAGCGGATCCTCGGCTCCGGTTGGCTCGGGGCCGGAGCGCGGCCCGAGGCTGTGTCCCGACGCGGCGCACCGGCACCGCCCACCGCCGAAACGCCGACGGAACCGGAAGCGCCGCCGGTGCCGGTGCAGCCCGGTACCTACACCGGAGCCGGATTCGAGACCTGCAGCGCGCCGAGCCTCGCGCAGATGACGGCGTGGGAGTCCTCCCCCTATCAGGCGGTCGGCGTCTACATCGGCGGAAGCAACCGGGCCTGCGCCCAGCCGAACCTCACCCCCTCCTGGGTAAGCACGCTCACCACCGCCGGATGGCACCTGATCCCCACCTATGTGGGCTCGCAGGCGCCCTGCAACAGCTACAGCTCCCTGGTGTCGCCGGACCCCGGCACCGCTGACGGCCAGGGCATCTCCGAGGCCGACGACGCCGTCGCCCAGGCCCAGGCTCTCGGCATCCCGCCGGGCAGCGTCCTGTACGACGACATGGAGGCGTACGCCAAGACCGACGCGACCTGCCGGACCGCCGTGCTGACCTACCTGTCCGGCTGGAGCCAGGAGCTCCACGCCCGTGGCTACCTCTCCGGGGTGTACTCCAGCGCCGGGTCCGGGATGACCGACCTGGCCGCCCAGTACGGCACCGGGACCTTCACCCTGCCCGACCAGATCTGGTTCGGCTGGTGGAACAACGTGGCCGACGCGAACGCCGGAAGGTTCGTGCCGGCCGCGGACTGGAGCAACCACCAGCGCATCCACCAGTACAACGGCGGCACGCACGAGACCTGGGGCGGCACCACGATGGACGTCGACGGCGACTACCTCGACGTGAGCGGCTGACCGGCCCCCTGCCTCGGCGGACGCGGCGTCACTTTCCCGAGACGAACGAGGGGCCCTTGCTGGTGAGTGCGAAGGTGGCCTTGGGCGTCGGCGAGGTCGGAGCCGTGAGGTACATGCGCGTGTAGGTCGTGCCCCGCAGGCTGCTCACGGTCACCGTGACCGGGTAGGTGGAGACGCCGCCGGTGGCGCAGTTCGGCGTGCAGTTCTTCTCGGACCACAGGCCGCTCGCCGACGCCGTCGGCTGCCCCCAGCCGGTCCACTTCAGGTGCTCCAGCACCCAGCCCGCGTCCGCGCAGGTCAGCACGATGTCGCCGGGCTGCGGGACCGGTTTGCCCAAGCAGTCGTCGATGACGGCGGCAACGCTGCCCGGCTGCGGGGCGGCACTGGGGCCGGACGACGTGGGCGCCGCCGACGACGGGCTGGTCGCGATCGCGGAGGGCGTCGGAGTGACCGTGCCCGCCGTCTTCGAGACCGGCTTCGTGGAGACGGCGGTGGAGGGTGAACCCGCCGTCGCCGAAGGGGCGGCGGGCTGCTTCGCGGAGCCGCCGCACGCGGTGAGACACAGGGCGGCGGCGAGCGCGCCCGTCGCCACGAGGAGGCCGCGCTTCCCGCGCGCGCCGTCCCGGACCGTTCCTGCCATGCGCTGAGGCCGAGTGGACGTCACTGACCCCACCCCCGTTCATGTCGAGCTCTGGGTGTTCTGCTTCATGCACATTCATTCAAACCGGCCGCCGCAGCAGCAGCGACATTCCCTCAGACGCGCCCGAGCGCTCCTGCTTTCCCCCGTTCTGTAACGACTGGGCAACTCTCGTGCAGGGCGGTCAGGCGGCGGACGGCTCCGCGGTCCGTGCGCGGTAGTGGCCCGGGGTGGTGCCGAACTCCCGCTTGAACGCGTGGGACAGCGCGTACGGGGTTCCGTAGCCGACGCGGCGGGCGATGGTGGCCAGCGGTTCCGTGGTGTCGCGCAGCATGGTGGCGGCGAGGGTCAGCCGCCACCAGGTGAGGTAGGCCATGGGCGGGCGGCCCACCAGGCCGGTGAACCGGCGGGCCAGGGTGGGACGGGAGACGCCCGCCTCGATGGCCAGGCGCTCGTTGGTCCACGCGGCGGCCGGGTCCGTGTGCAGGGCGCGCAGCGCGGTGGTCGTCACCGGGTCGTTCAGCACGCCGGGCCAGGCCCCGGTCACCCCCTCGTCCATCCAGGAGCGGATCATGTAGACGAGCAGCAGGTCGAGCAGGCTGGGGACGGCGATGCAGGAACCGGGTCGGCGGGCGTCCAGCTCGCTGCCCAACAGTTCGACGGCGGCCCGTAGTTCGGCGTGGCTGCCGACGCGGTGCGGCAGATGGACCACCTTGGGCAGTTCCGTCATGAGCGGATGGGCACGGCTCCGGTCGAGCCGGTACTTGCCGCAGAGCAGCTCCACCGGCGCGGCGTCGCCCGGGGGCTCGACCGCCTCCGCCTGTTCCCGCCAGCTCTCGAACGGCACCGCATGGCTCACTGCCGCCGCGTCGGCGGGGGAGTCCGCGAGGACGTGGCCGGTGCCGTGCGGGAGCAGGACCGTATCGCCGGTCCTGAGCGAGATCGGAGCGCCGCCGCCGTCGGGCAGGAGCCAGCAGTCGCCCTTCAGCACGACGTGGAAGCCCGCACCGTCGTACGGCGCGAGCCGCGCGCACCAGCTGCCGCCGACCCGTACCCGGTTGGAGGAAGGCTGCCCGACCCGGGCCGCCGCGATCGCGTCACTCACCACGTCCATCGTGCGAGGCTATCGCAGACATCGGTGTGGTGAGACGCATGCGTATCCGACTGAGCCTCAAGAGCATTGAGAAGCTCTTCCGCTCCTCGCTAGAGTCGAGGACATGAACGACGAGAACCCCCGGAACAGCAGCGTCCAGAGCATCGAGTTGGGGGAGGTCGAGGTGATCAGGGTCGTCGAGTGGCAGGCGCCCTTCACCCCGGCGCACCGCCTGGTCCCGGACTCGACTCCCGAGATCTGGCAGGACAACAAGGAGTGGCTCGCGCCGGGCCACTGGGATCCGGACGCCGACAAGGCCGTGGTCGCGCTGCAGAGCTGGGTGCTGCGCAGCGGCGGGCGGACGGTCCTGGTCGACACCTCCGTCGGCAACGGACGCGAGCGGCCCGCTTCGCCGCAGTTCCACCAGTGGCAGGGCGACTTCCTCGGTCGGCTCGCCCAGGCGGGGGTTTCGCCGCAGGACGTCGACGTCGTCGTCAACACCCACATCCACGTCGACCACGTCGGGTGGAACACCCGTGAGCTCGACGGGGAGTGGGTGCCGACGTTCCCCAACGCCCAGTACCTGCTTCCGGCCGCCGACGACTTCCACTACGGGCCGGACCACGCGTACGGAGACGGACGGCGCGTGGACGACCGGCTGATGTACGAGGACAGCATCGCGCCGGTCCACCGGTCCGGCCAGGCCACGCTGTGGGACGGAACCCACCGCATCGACGAGAACCTCACCCTGGAGTCCGCGCCCGGTCACACGCCGGGATCCTCCGTGCTCCGGCTGGCCTCGGGAGGCGACCGGGCGGTCTTCGTCGGCGACCTGCTGCACAGCCCGGTGCAGATTCTCCGGCCCGAGTGGAGCAGCTGCTTCTGCCTCGACCCGGCCCAGTCGGCGGCCAGCCGTCGGCGGATTCTCGAACGGGCCGCTGCCGAACGGGAACTGGTCGTCCCCGCGCACTTCGGCGGAGCCGGCGCCGTGGAGGTGCGGAAGGACGGCGAGGGATTCGCCCTGGGAGCCTGGGCGGCCTACGACCTGGCGTGACCGGCCGTCAGGTCCTGGCCCCGGCCCTGACGCCTGCGGCGTTTCGCTCGTGGGACGTCCGTGACGGAGGTCTAGGCTCGGCCCGTGGAGAAGCCTGACCAGCACGCCGAGGGAGCGGGACCGTTCACCACCCGCCTCACCTGGCGTGTTCCAGGCGGCGGCACGGCCGTGTGGGAGTCACGACGCGCCCGTCGCCGCGGAGTGATCGCCGTGCGGCAGCCGGGAGCGGAGACGAGCGGCAGCATCAGCGCCGACGACGTCACCCTCGGCCGGCTGCGCAGGCTCAACGCCATCGCGGCGATCGCCTTCGTCATCGGGGGAGCCCTCTTCGCGGGCGGCGCCGGTGTCGCGCAGTTCGGCTCGGGTGACGCCACGACCTGCGCGTCGATCTACTTCGCCGGGGGTCTGTTCTTCAACACCGGCGGCTACGTCTCACTGCTCCAGGTCGTCAACGCGCCTCGTCACCTGCCGGGAGGCGAAGGGCGGTTGGTCACCCCCGGCTGGCGCTGGTGGAGTTACGAGCCGACGCGGGTGGACTGGCTGAGCGCGTTCCTGCTGTTCGCGGGCACATTGGTGTTCGGCGTGAACCTGCTGGACTCCTTCCTGCAGGGCCTCAGCGTCCAGCAGGTCAACCGGCTGATCTGGGGCCCCGACGTGGTCGGCTGTCTGCTCTTCCTGAGCTCCGGCCACCTGGCACTGGTCGAGATCTGTCACGGACGGCCCGGTCTGCGCCTGCACAGCCTGGGCTGGTGGATCGTCGCGGTGAACCAGCTCGGGTCCGTCCTCTTCATGGCCTCGGCGCTCGCCGCCTACACCCGTCCCTCGACCGGCAGTCTGATCAACGTCGACATCGCCAACTGGGGCACGCTCACCGGCGCGCTCTGCTTCTCGGTCGGCGGCTTCCTGCAGCTCGCCGAACGCCCCTGAGCCGTCACGACGGGCGCGGCAGCTTCGCTTCGAGCACGGGGACGTCGAACGGGTCGTAGTGGAGGCGCTGTTGGGGCACTCCTTGGCGCAGCAGCACTTCCGCCGAGCCGGCGACCATCTCGGACGGGCCGGAGAGGTAGACCTGGTGGCGGTAGAACGGCCCGAACTCGTGCAGTGCCTCGGGCAGGGAGCCGCGCCATCCCGGAACCTGCTGGTCGGAGAGGACGCCGCGGACGCTGAGCCAGTGGTTCCGTTGGGCCAGGCGCAACATGTCGTCAAGTCCGTAGAGCTCGTCGGCGGTTCGGGCGCCGACGAAGACGTCGACGAAGCGTCGGCCGCCGTCCTGGACCGTCTGCTCGACGAGGGCCTGGATGGGGGCCAGGCCGGTGCCTCCGGCCACGCAGAGCACGTTCCCCTCGTGGTCGGAGTCCAGGACCATGTCGCCCTGGGCCGCGCCGAGGGTCACCTGGTCGCCGGGGCGCGCGTGGAAGACCAGGCCGGGGCTGACCTGCCCGCCCCGGACCGCGCGGACGTGGAAGGTCAGGGTGCCGTCCGGGCGTGGCGCGTTGGCCATCGAGTAGTAACGCCAGGCGCGCGGCTGCCAGGGGGTCTCCACGGTGGCGTACTGGCCCGGCCGGAACGGGTAGGGCTGGTGCGGACGCACGGTGATCTCGGCGATGCCCGGTCCGCGCAGGCGGTGGTGGACGATGTCGGCCGTCCAGACGGCGGGATGGACCGTCGCGTCCTGGTCGGCGGCCTGGATCATCACCTCGGCCACGACGCCGTAGGCGCGCGTCCACACGTCGGCGAGCCTGGGAGTCCAGGCGTCCCCGGCGAACCGCGCGAGGGAGTCGAGGAGGGCGGCGCCGACGGCGGGGTAGTGCCCGCTCAGGGTGCCGAACTTGCGGTGGTCGCGGCCGAGTCGGCTGCAGAAGTGCACCAACTGCTCGGGCGAGTCGACCAGGTCGACGATCCGCAGCAGGCCCCGCAGCAGCCGGTCCCGCTGCACATCCATGTTGGCGGGGAAGAGTTGACGCACCTCGGGATGCCGCTGGAAGAGTATCGCGTAGAAATACACCGTCAGGTCGCCCGCCAGCGGCCCGACCAGGGCGACGCTCGCCCGGAGCAGCGCGATCTCCTCGGCGTCGAGCGGTGCCGCGGGCGCTGCCGGTGCGGTCGGTGTCGCAGGTTCGGTGCCGCCGGCGCGCTCGGCAGGCGACGCGGTTGCTGACTCCGCGTCGCTTTCGGGGGAGGCCTTCGCCTGTCGTCGTCCGAACCTCATCGGCCGCCCCTGTTCTCTCCCGGCGAGGGGTTTTTCACGAGGCGTCGGATCCTTCGGCATAGACGGCGGCGGTGTTGGCCGAGCGGCCCTCGGGGCGTGGAAGGGCGACGGGGGGCGCGGCCAGGCGTGCACGCTAGCCGTCCTCGTGGTGGACGAACAAGTAATGAGGGTGGCTCCGGCCGTCGGTGAAGATCGTGGAGGAACGGGAGAGGAAGGGCGGAACGCCCGATGGCGGGCCTGGGGAGGGAATGGTTTGTCTGCGTGTTATTTCTGGCCGGCCATCAGCTCCTCATGGGGTTCTTACCCTTACCAATTAGTAAGCGAATGGATGTTCGGCGGCGGTATCGCCGAATTGCCCGACGTCCTCGTCCGCTCGGCGGCGATTCCCTGTTCGCTGTTTGGGCATTCCGTCAGGCGTCAATCACTCTCTTGATGATCACCACGAAGCCTCCCTCCAGCAGGTCGACAGGCCGGGCAGTCGACCTGACGATGATCGTGCCGGCGGTCGTGGCGGTAGCACTGGCCGTCCTGACCGTGGCGACGCCGCGTGACATGGAATTCAGCCGGTTCCTTGCGGTCCCTCCCGCGCTCGCGGCCGCACTGTGGCCCGTGCGGGCCACCCTCGTCCTGGGCCTGACCATGCTCGTCGGGGTGGGGTGCTACCTGCTGGTGGACTCCAGCTCGTCCTACGTCTACACCGCCGGCGCCCTGGCGGCCGTCACCGCGGCCGCCGCGTACGCCAGCTACGTGCGGCAGCGCCGGGAGCACACGCTGCGCGAGGTCCGGGCCGTCGCCAATGCCGCGCAGGCCGTCCTGCTGCGGCCGATCCCGGAGCGTGTCGGAACGCTGCGGATCGACTCCCTCTACCGGTCGGCCGCTCCACAGGCGCAGGTCGGCGGCGACTTCTTCGCCCTGGCGGACACCGCGTACGGAATCCGGCTGATCCTCGGCGACGTCCGAGGCAAGGGGCTGCCCGCGCTGGCCGTCACCGGCGCCCTGCTGGGCTGCTTCCGCGAGGCGGCGTACGACGCGCCGGACCTCGCGACCCTGTCCCGACGGCTGGACGCGGCGCTCGCCCGCGAGAGCGACGGTGCGGACGGCGACGCCCTCGAACGGTTCGCGACCGCCGTCCTCGTCGAGTTCTCGCGGGACGGAGACGGAGCCGTCCTGCTCAACCGGGGTCATCCTGCGCCGCTGCTCACCACGTCGGCGGGCACGACGGTTCTCGACACTCCGGCGGCCGGGCCGCCCCTGAACCTGGCCGGACCCCAGCCCCGTCCAGCCCGTCCGCTTCGCCGTCCACGCCGGGGACCGGCTCCTGCTCTACACGGACGGCGTCTCGGAGACCCGCGACCCGGCAGGAGAGTTCTTCCAGCTGACCGCGTGGGCGGACGATCATCCCCGGGCGACCACGTCCGACCTGCACCTCGCGCTGCGCCAGCACAGCGCGAACAACCTCACCGACGACATCGCGGTTCTCGCCGTCCGCCGGGAATAGCCGTCCGCCGGGAATGAAGGTGTCGGGGGTCATCGGGGGCCAGCGGGGGGTAATCGCGTCACCGTGGCGCGGGTGGGCCTGTTGCCGCGCACCGGGTCTGCTGCGCAAGCTGGAAGCAACCGACAGGCGCGCTCGGCGGGCCAGGAGGTACAGGATCATGAGCAGACTCGAAGAGCAGATCACGATCGACGCCCCCGCGAGGGAGGTCTGGGACCGGCTGCACGACGTCGAGTCCTACCCCGCGTTCATGGCCGGTGTCGAACGCGCCCGCGCGCACGGCAGGCACCACGCCCACCTCGACGTCCGGACCAAGGACGAGCGACGACGCGAGTTCGAGGCCGTCATGGCCGATCGCGGCGGTGACCAGGTGATCACCTGGCAGACGGAGGGCAGCCCGGAGCTGAAGGGCGACATCGTGGTGCGGCCACTGGACCCGGACCACAGCCAGCTGCAGATCCGTGTCGCCTACGAGCCGGACGCGATCCACGACGCCTTCGGCGGCCCCAAGGGCATGGCCCAGGTGCACCGCATCGAGAACACCGTCCGGGGCGACCTGGAGCAGTTCAAGTCCCTCGTCGAGGCCGCAAGCTGACTCCTGGCACCGGCAGACGTTCCCCGCGCGCACGGAAGGACGGCCATGGCAGACGAGACCACGACGTACGAACTGGTCTTCTCCAGCACGGACAGCGGCTCCGCCGACGACGGCGGCCCGGGCGACGTCGTGCTCGTGCACCCCAGCGGTGCCACCGGCCCGGGCGGCAGCCCGGTGTACCGGGACGAGTCGGGAATCATCCAGGTGGAGATCAACGACAACTGCGAAGCGCGACTGCTGTCCACCAGCGCCTACCAGCGGCATCGTCGCGTGGAGGGATGCCGGAGGGTCGCGGCCGGGTGACATGGCCGGGTGACGCGGTCGAGCGGGACGTGAGGTCAGGAGACGACGCGGATCCTCGGCAACAGCCGCGCACCCGCTGTGCCGAGCAGCCGTTCGGCGGCGGGCAGGACGGGACCGGCGAGTGCCGCGGCCGTGATGGCGGCGGCGACGCCCGCCCAGGCCAGCGGACCCAGGGGGGTGCAGCCGAAGAACTGGCTGACCACGGGCGTCTGGATGAGGGCGACGAGGACGGCGGCGGAGCCGAGTGCCGTGGCGAGCACGAGCGGGCTGCTGCGGCGCCCGGCCACCGTCTGAATCAGCTGGGCTCCCACGACCCCGCACAGTGCCATCGTGCTGCTGCGGCGGGTCGTTCCCGGGGTGAGGGCGCCGATCAGCCAGGCCGTGGCCGCCCCGATGCCGGTGATGATGCCGCGATGGCGGATCTCGCGCATCAGCGGCTCGCCCAGCGCTTCCAGCCCGACCGGCCCGACCGGCCCAGCGCCGGTGGGTGCCGCGGTCCCCGCCGGTGCTCGGTCCTGCGCAGATGCCTCGCTGCGCGGAGTGACGGCGACGGCCATGGCCGGGAACATGTCGGTGAGCAGGTTGACCAGCAGAAGCTGCCGGGTGGACAGGGGTGAGGCCCCGGCGGTGAGGGCGCCGAAGAGGGAGAAGCCGATCTCCCCGGCGTTGCCGCCGATGAGGATGCTGACGGCGTCGGCGACGCTGCGCCACAGCGCGCGGCCTTCCGCGACGGCGTCGAGCAGCGTGGTCAGTTCGTCGCCGGTGATCACCAGATCGGCGGCGTTGCGGGCGGCTGCCGAGCCGCGGCTGGCGATGCCGATGCCGATGTCGGCGCAGCGGATGGCGGCGGCGTCGTTCGAGCCGTCGCCGACCATCGCGATGACATGGCCCGCCTCCCGGAGCCCCTCGACGACCTGGAGCTTCTGCTCCGGTGCGACGCGCGCGACGACGCCGCACGAGCCGAGGAGCCTGGCCCGGCCCGCCCGGTCCTGCGTGGCCAGCTCCTCGCCGGTGACCACGACCACGTCGTCGGGCCAGCCCAGATCGACCGCGATGGCGCGGGCGGTCTGCGGGTGGTCGCCGGTCAGCATGACCGGGCGTACGCCCGCGTCACGCAGTGCCGCCACCAGCGGGCCGGAGCTGGGACGCGGCGTGTCGGCCAGGGCCACGAAGCCCAGCAGGTCCAGTCCCTCCAGCGGCTTGTCCAGCGCCTCGGCCCCGCCCTCCGGCGCCTCGGATGTGCCGGCGCCCGCGTCGGACGGCCGGAGGTCGTCCAGTCGGCGGGCGGCGACGGCGAGGACACGCAGCCCCTGGCCGGCGAGGGCCTGCGCCGCCGAGGTGGCCTCGGCACCGGCGTCCGGGCAGCACGGAAGCACCGCCTCGGGGGCGCCCTTGACCACGAGCAGGCGGGTCCCGGTCCCGTCGGTTCCGGTCGCAGACGCGTAGCCGCGCTCGGAGGAGAAGGGCAGCGCGCCGGACGAGACCCACGACGGCTCGGGCCGAGCCGCCGCGAGGATGGCCTCGTCGGTGGCATGGGCGTGGATGCCCTGCTCGTCGACGATGTGCGGGCAGGCCCGTGCCGCCGCCCGCAGCACCGGTCCCGCTTCGGCGGCTGCCGCGTCGTGGGAGGAGCCGTCCGGACCGACCACGCGCACGACCCGAAGGCGGTTCTGGGTCAGGGTGCCTGTCTTGTCGAAGCAGATGGTGTCCATCCGGCCCAGCGCCTCAAGGGTGCGTGGGGTGCGCACCAGGATGCCGCACCGGCTGAGCCGTCGTGCCGCCGCCAGCTGCGCGACCGTCGCGACCAGCGGCAGTCCCTCGGGGACGGCGGCGACGGCCACCGCCAGACCGCCGCGGACCGACTCGCGGACCGGTCGGCCGCGCAGGAGGGACAGGCCGGTCACGGCCGCTCCGCCGGCGAGCGTCAACGGCAGTGCGCGGTTGGTCAGTTCACGCAGGCGCGCCTGAACTCCCGCCGAGGCGGCGGTACGCGAGGCGAGGTGGGCGGCGCGTCCGGCCTCCGTGTCGTCGCCGGTGTCCACGACGACGGCGCGCCCGTGCCCGGCGACGACGGTGGTGCCCTGGAAGACCATGCAGCGGCGGTCGGCCACGGCCGCGTGCGGCGTGGCGTCCACCTGCTTGGTGGTCGGCAGGGACTCTCCGGTCAGCGCGGATTCGTCGACCTCGAGTGCGTCGACCTCCAGCAGGCGGGCGTCGGCGGGGACGACGTCGCCGGTCTGCAGGTCGATCACGTGCCCTGGCGTCAACTGGTTGGCCTCGACCGTGCTGGTGCCCCCGCCCGGGGCGCCGCCGGTGCCGGAACCGGGTTCGGCACCGGCCGGCGCGGGACCGGCGCTGACGCGCCGTGCGGTCGGGCGCTCACCCTCGACCAGTGCGGACAAAGCGCGTTCGGCGCGCAGTCGTTGGACGCCGCCCACGGCCGCGTTCACGACCATCGCACCGGCGACGAGCAGCGCGTCCACCGAGGAGCCCAACAGGGCGGAGGCGATCGCACCCACCGCGAGCACGGGCGTCAGCGGGTCGTCGAGCTCCGCCCACGCGGCGCCGAGCAGATGCGTCACGTGCCGTGCGGGCGCGAGGGCGGGAAGCGACCACAGCCTCGCCGCGCCGCGACCGGAGGCCTGTCCGTGCGGGGAAGCGGCCGACGGAACCCGCTGCTCGGCGGCTCGAAGCCGCGAGAGGGCCTCTCGCGGCTGGAGGGCATGCCAGGCGATCCGAGGTCTGGGGTGCGGTGTCCCACGCACCCCCACGTCGACCGCCGCATACCAGCCGAGGACCAGCGAGGCAGCCGCAGCGGCGTTGACCGGACTCAGACGCCAGGCCAGGGGCAGCGGACTGCGGTGATCGCGTGAGCCCCGGGTGACCACCAGGAGCCCGGACAGCGAGGCTCCCGCCTTGGCCAGCAGCGTGCAGTGATGCGCCACGGTGTGCGCGGCGGGCACTGCTGCGAGCAGTCGCCACACGCCGGCCAGCCCGTTGAGGGCGATGAGGTCGGATCCCCAGACGACCGCGCTGCGGTCGTCCGTGAGGGAGACCGCGACGTCGCTGCCCAGCAGACCGGCGAGGATCTCCTGGGTCCGGTGGTCGGCCCGGGCGGAGGCGCGTCCGCGGGAGTGCCGTCCTGCGGGCCGCGCGTCGGTCGCGATCCGCGCCACGGTGAGCACCACCCGTCCGCGCGCCCGCAGTTCGGCCACGACGTCGGCCAACGGGCGCTCCGCGCCCACACGTTCGTCGGCGAGGGTGGCGAACTCGCCGAGGGACCCGTCGTCCACGACCACCACGTGCAGGCCCGCTCGTCGTGCCGCGTGCAGGGCCGCGTCCGCGAGGGGATCGACCTCCCAGCCGACCAGTACCGTGCCGAGATCCACGCCCAGCCGTGAGGCGATCATCAGTCCGGTGTCCGACGACAGCCCGTCGGGCACGGGCCGCAGGACGCAGGAGACCTCGTCGTCCTCGTCAGTCGCTGCGCCCGAGCTCGCCGGGCCGGAGCGACGGAGGGCGGTGACGGCCGCCTGCCACAACGCGTCGTGGTCGACCTGCGCGATGCTGGGGTGGACCTCGAGTACCGTCCGCGTGCCCCCGCGCAGGGCTTCCGCGTGGAGCACCAGGGTGTCGACCGTCTCCAACTGCTGCAGCCGCTCGGTGCTGCGCACCAGCACGCCGTCCCTGGCCAGAGCGGTCGCCAGGACCGCGGTGAACCCGCTCGGGCCGTACCGGGCGGCCTTGGGCGACCCGGCCAGGACCGCCTCGGCGGTCTCCTGGACGTCGCGGGTGAACAGCAGCGTCGCGGCGGCTCCGACGAGACTCGCCGACACCGCCTGGTCGGCGTAGCTCCTCGCCGGCGAGGCGTGCAGCGCGGGACGGACGACCTCGCTTCCGCCCAGGCTCGCCTTCCCGGGCGCGCACACCTGGTCGTGGGCGGCGTCGAAGGCGGCGGCGCGGGCGACAGCCTCGATCCACTGACTGACCCTCAGTCCGGCGTCCAGGACGAGGGAGTCGGGGGACTGCCCGATGCCGTGGGCTGCGGCGTTGGCCACGGCCAGGACCAGGTCGGCGCTCGCCGCCCCCAGCCGCCCGGACAGCGCCGAGCGGACGCGGGAGTCCTCTCGCAGCAGCGTGACCAGGGAAGTGGCAAGGCGCGGCGCGCTGGACAGGCGGACGGCTCGGGCGCTCAACGCCCCGGCGATGCCCGCCACGTCGCAGGCCAGCGCGATGGCGCCGATGCGTACACCGCCGGTATGGCCCGGATGGACACGTTCGAGTACCTGCTCGTCGGCGCGCCGCAGTCCGCAGTTCGCGGCCAGTTCGCCCGCCCGGTCCGCCACGCGGTCGGTGACGGCGTCCTCGGCCAGCTCCACGACCAGTCGCTCCAGGCCCCCGTCCCAGTAGGCGCTGACCACCTCGGGGTGATCGGCCAGGGCGGCGGCAACCTCCTCGGCGGCGTCCTCCAGCAGCACGGCGGGGTGCGCGGCCGCCTGCTCGACCTCGTCGAGCGCGTCAGACACGTCGAGGGCGCCGGGCGCGTCGGGCGCGTCCGCGCGCTCGGGTACCAAAGCCAGGTGGAGGCGGCTTCCGGCGCTCCAGTAGCCGCGGCCGGGAGTCAGCGCGTTCCGCACCACCCGGGCCACGCGCGCCGTCGGGTCCGCCAGGGCGTCGACGCTTGCGGAGGCCGCCCGAACACCGCTGCCCGCCAGGTCCCCCGCCGTGCGGGCGGCCGACTCGACGGCGGAGACCAGTCGGGCGGGAGCCAGCTGCCGGGAGACCTCGGTCGGCAGCGCCCGGGCCAGGTCCAGACCCGCTACGGGCAGCGCGGCCAGCAAGCGCAGGACCATCCCGCGCGCTCAGGACTTCCGTGCGGTGGTGGGCTTCGCTTTGCCCGCGGTCGTGCGCGAGCCCGCTCGGCGTCCAGCCCCTGAGGGCGCTGCCGCGCGGGCCGTCGGCGACTTGGCCGTCGTGGCGGGTTTTGGAGCCGACGGCTTACCGGCCCTGGGCGCGGACTTCTTGGCGGTTTTTCTGGTGGCTGCGGCTTTCGCCGGGGGCCGTTCCGCGGCCGGGGCCTCGGTCTCGGCTGCGGTTGTGCGCTTGGCCTGTGCTGACGGCTTCACCGGCGTACTGCCCTTGTGGGGTGTGGCGGGACTGGGCCCGTCCCCGCCGTCGCGCGACTGGGTGAGCCAGACCACGGCGGCTCCCGCAGCGGCAACCGGCCACTCCACCAGTCCGGCCGCGCCCAGCAGACCGGCGCCGGTGTAGGCCGCCACCCGCCGCGCGTGCGGCGACACGATCCCGACCGTGTCCAGCACACCGGACAGCGCACTCTCGACCATGCCCGCCCCGGGAAGGCTCCGGACCGCGGAGGTCGCCGAGGAGACGGGGTGCAGCAGCACGGCCGCCGACCGCGCGACGGTGCCCGGAGCAGAGGACGACCGGCCTTCGGACGCGTGGGCGGTACTGCCACTCATGAGGGCTCCGATCGGGCAGAGGACGGCAACCAGCCCAGGGCTCCCGAACGGACGCCCCAGGTTCACCAGGTGTTAACTATGTCTCTTTGACAACGTATGGCAGCGCGCTCACCCTTTGACACATATGGGCACTCCAACGGGTGACGCCTCCGGCTCAACCGCTGGCAGCAGCAACGCGGACCTCAGCGGGTCCGGTTCCACGGCGCGTTCATGCGCCCCGGCATCGAGGAGGTGAGGGCGATGAGTCCCTGCCACAGTCCGTCGACCGCTCCTGGGCGCTTCCGCCCGTCATCTCCTGATCGCCGCCCCTGTACTCGCTGACCCGGCCTCCGGCCTGGGCGCGAGGGCGCTCGGCGTGATCAGCCGAACCGGAAAGAAGTCCGGCCGTGCGCATCGAACTGACCTGGCAGCGTGCCGACGCCGCCGACCGTGTCCTGACCATCCCCGTCCCTGACGTCCTCGCGCCGCGCACCCCGCAGCCCGATGCGCCCGCGCCCGAGGCGCACCTCGTGCCCCCGCGCGGATCGGGCCTGCTCGAAGACGTCCTGCTCCACGCCGAGCCCGTCGCCGCGAGCGCGGCGAGCGCGCTCGGGTTGGGCCTGCTCGCCCAGATCGCGCTGCCGTTCGCCGCCAAGCTCGCCCGCCAGGCCCTCACGGAGCAGCGGTAGCGCGCGATCACCCCGTGCCGAGGCCCGACCGGCTGCTGAGTCGCTGAGTCGCAGTGTTGCTGGACGGACGCCTCAGGCTCCGGGGCACACGGCGACGACGTCGATCTCGACCAGAATGTTGGCGAGGTCGGAGCCGACCGTGGTGCGCACGGGGTAGGGGGCTTCGACGAACGTCTCGTACGTGGCGTTGAAGCCGGCGAAGTCCCGGTGCAGGTGCTGCAGATGCACGGTCGCCTTCACGACGTGGGAGAAGTCGAGACCGTGGGCTTCGAGCACGGCCCGCACATTCGCCATCGCCTGCGCGGTCTGTTCCTCGATGGTGTCTCCGGCGACCTGGCCGGTGGCGGGGTCCTGCGGTCCGAAGCCCGCGGTGTAGAGGAATCCGCCTGCGGCGATGCCCTGGGAGTAGGCCCCGGCCGGGCGCGGTGCCTTCTCGGTGCTGACCTGCTGTCGAGACATGTGGTGTTCCTTCGTCGGGTTTCTTCTCGGACTTTTGGGCGCTGGTCGGTTCGGCTGGTGGCCGCTCAGCGGATCACGGGGTCGGTTGCGGTGAGCAGGTCGAGCTCGTCCCGGCGGGGGAGTCCCTCCCAGTCGCCGGGGACGGTGACGGCGAACGCGCCGGTGGCGGCGGCGGTTGCGAGACGCTCGGCCGGGGGCTTACCTGCGAGGAGTTCGGCGAGGTATCCGGCGACGAAGGCGTCACCCGCGCCCACCGGATCGACCGCACGAACCGTCAACGCCTGCTGCTGGTAAGGGGCCTGGTCGATCACGGCGACGCAGCCGGCGGGGCCGCGCTTGAGCACCGCCTGACGGGGGCCGAGTTGGGCCAGGTTGGCCGCCAGGTGCTGCGGTGTGGAGCCGTCCACCACCAGGGCCGCCTCGTGCTCGCCGGCGAACACCACGTCGGAGCGTTTCACCAGCTCGCGCAGCGCGGCCGAGGCCGCCGCCGTATCCCAGAGCGCGGAACGGTAGTTGAGGTCGAGCGAGACCGTGACGCCGGCGGCGCGCGCGATCTCCACGGCCTTGCGCACGGCGGCGGCGGGGCCGTCGCCGAGTGCCGGGGTGATCCCGGTGACGTGCAGGACCGCGGCGGAGCGGATGGTGTCCTCGTCGACATCGGCCGGGCAGAGGTGGGATCCCGCGCTCGCGGCGCGGTAGTACCTGACCGTGGTGATGGCGTCGGTGCGCCTGGTCTTGAGCATCAGGCCGGTCGGTGCGGTGTCCCGGATCGCCACCACGGTGACGTCCTCGGCCCGGAGCTCCCGTACGACGAGGTCGCCCAGCTCGTCGCCGCCGACCCGGCCGATCCAGGTGGCCGGTGCGCCGAGCCTGCGGAGGCCGATGGCGACGTTGGACTCCGAGCCGGCGATGCCCAGGCGCAGGGTGGTCACCTGCTGAAGTGGGCCGGTTTCGGTGGGCGTGAGCAGCCCCATCGTCTCGCCGAGGGTGACCAGGCCGCCGGGGGCGGTAGCGCCGCTCACCGGGCCTGCTTCGAGGCCGCTACGGCGTCGAGGAGCCGGCGGGCGCGGTCGTGCAGGGCGGTCAGGTCGCCGCCGTCGAGCGCGTCGCCGAGCAGGGGCGACCCCATGCCCACCGCGAGCGCGCCCGCCGCGAGGTAGTCGGGCGCGTCCTCCGCCGTGATCCCGCCGGTCGGGACGAGCGGAATGCCCGGCAGCGGTTCGTGCAGGCTGCGCAGGTGCTTGGGGCCGCCGCTCGCGGCGGGGAAGATCTTCACGGCGGTGGCGCCGGACTGCCAGGCGGTGAGCACCTCGGTGGGTGTCCAGGCGCCGGGGTAGCACGGCACCCCGGCGGCGTCGGCGAACGAGAGCACGTCCGCGCAGACAGCCGGGGAGACCAGGAAAGCGGCGCCGGCGTCGGTGGCGGCGGCTGCCTCGCGGGCGCTGGTGACGCTGCCGGCGCCCACGACCACCTCCGCGGGCAGCCGTTCGCTGAGCGCGGCGAGCTCCGCCAGCGCGCCGGGGATCGTCAAGGTCACCTCCAGGCAGGTGATTCCGGCGTCGACGAGCGCCTCGGCGGCCCGCTGGACGTGCTCGGCGGACCGGGCGCGCAGGATCGCGACCACGCCGGTCTCCACCAGTTGCCTGGTGGGTGCGAGCCGGGAGGCGGCACGGTCGGTCAGTGCGGGGGACATGGCACTCCTCACGGGGTCGGCTCTGATCGTGTGTCAGGAGGACGGGGATTCAACCGGCGGCGGAGTCACGTCACAGCCGGGCTCCGAGCCTGCGGGAGATCTCGGCGGCGGCTTCGCCGACGAGGCGGCCCAGCTCGGGCACCCGGGCCGTGGTGATCCGGGTGGCCGGGCCGGAGACGGAGAGCGCGCAGCCTGCGGTGCCGGTGTGGTCGAACACCGCGGCGGCGACGCAGCGGATCTCGGCCTCGTTCTCGATCTCGTCCACGGCGTAGCCGCGGTCGCGGATGACGGCGAGGTCGGCGAGGAGCGCCGGGCCGGTGGTGAGCGTGTTCGGGGTGCGCCTGGGCAGCCCGCGGTCGATGACGCTGCGCACCGTGGCCTCGTCGGCGTGGGCGAGCATGGCCTTGCCGACGCCCGTGCAGTACGCGGGCTGGCGGCTGCCGATGCGGGCGTGCATCCGGACCGGCTGGGGGGTGTCGGCCTTGTCGACGTACACCACCTCGGGCAGGTCCGCGATGACCAGGTGGATGGTCTCTCCGGTGGCGGTCATCAGGCCGTGCAGCACGTCGTGTGCGGCGGTGCGCAGGTCGAGCCGTTCGAGGTAGGTCTGGCCGAGCTGCGCTGTGCGCCACCCGAGGCGGTACCGGCCGGTGTCGGAGTCCTGCTCGACCAACCGCGTCTCGCACAGGGGCGCGAGCAGCCGCAGCAGGGTGCTCTTGTTCATGTCCAGGACACCGGCGAGATCGGAGAGGCTGGCCCCGCGCGGGTCCTCGGTGTCATCGGCGAGCTGCAGCAGGATGCCGAGTGCGCGTCGTAGCGATGCCGAGCTGTTTCTGGATCCTGCGTCGGGCGCAGCGGGGCTGCCGGAGGCGGGGCTCATGGTGACTCCTCATTCGTGGCGCAACGTCTTGCGTGGTGCAAGGCGCGCGCCCAGGCAAAACCGCAGGTCAACTACTGATCAGGCAGCGCACCTTGGTGACCGGTCAGCAGGTCGCCCAGGGCTGACGTGCCAGACGATGCCACCATCCCCGCTGAAATGCAACAAGGTGTTTTGCTATGCAAAACTCCTGCGCCCAGCGGCAGTTGATCCCACCTCACGTCTTGACGGCGCAAACAGGGCTCTCTAGCGTGACGCGGACCGTTCTGCAAATCAATGTTTTGCATTGCAAAATCTTAGAGAGAGGCAGGTGGTGGCGGTGCACGAGGTCGCGGACGCAGAGAGCAGCTCCGCACAGGCACAGGCCGGACAAGCCGCACGCGTTGCCGGGGGCCGTACCCGCTGGGGCATCGCGGCGCTGCTGGGCACGGGGATCCTGATCAACTACTTCGACCGGGTCAACATCTCGGTGGCGGGCACCGACCTGCAGCACGCCATGGGCCTGAGCGCAGGTCAACTCGGCATCCTGTTCTCGGCGTTCACCTGGTCCTACGGGCTGGCCCAGATACCCGTCGGCCTGCTGCTGGACCGGATCGGGGTCGCCTGGGTCACCCGCGTCAGCACCGTGCTGTGGGCGTGCGCCACGTTCCTCACCGCCGTGGTGAGCGGGCTCGGCATGATTCTCCTGGCCCGGCTGCTGCTCGGCCTGGCCGAGGCGCCCGCGATCGTCTCGTCCCAGAAGACCACCAGCTACTGGTTCCCCCGCCAGGAGCGCGGGCTGTGCACCTCCGCCTTCGACGGCGCGGCCAAGTTCTCCAACGTCATCGGCGTGCCGCTGATGTCGGTGGTCGTCTCCGAGTTCGGCTGGCGCGGCGCCTTCTGGGTCAGCGGCAGCCTCAGTCTGCTGTACGCCCTCGCGTACTGGCTGCTCTACCGCAACCCCCGGCAGATGCTGCGTGCCGGACGGCTGAGCCAGAGCGAGTACCGGTACATCACCGAGGGCGGCGCCCAGGACGAGGACGCGGTGCCGGCGAACCAGTTCGCCGGTCTCGGACGGCTGCTGCGCAACCGCAAGGTGTGGGGGCTCTCGCTCGGCTTCGCCTGCTACAACTACGCCTTCTTCATGCTGCTCACCTGGCTGCCCGGCTATCTGGAGGGGCAGCTGCACATGTCCGTCCTCAAGGGCGGCCTCTACTCGGCGATCCCGTGGATCACCGCCACCCTCTCGGACCTGCTGATCGGCGGGCTGCTGGTCGACCGGCTGATCGCCCGTGGCCGCGACGCCAACCGGGTGCGCAAGTCGGTGCTGGTCGGCGGCATGGTGGTGGGCCTGTGCGTGATCGGCGGCGCGACCACGCACACCCCGGCGGTCGCCGTGCTGTTCATCTCGCTCGGCCTGGGCGGGCTCTCCGCCTCCGCCCCGGTCGGATCCAGCTGCGTCGCACTGATCGCCCCCGAAGGCAGCGTCGGCGCGGTCGGCGGGATTCTCAACTTCCTCAGCCAGCTCTTCGTCGCCGCCGCGCCCATCGTCACCGGCTACCTGGTCGACGACACCGGAAACTTCGCCTGGGGCTTCGTCATCGCGACGCTGATGGTCGCCCTGGGCATTCTCTGCTACCTGTTCGTGCTCGGCCGCATCGAGCAGGTTCCCAGCCTGCAACCGGCTCAGAAAGGCACCACCGCATGACCCTTCACCACCCCATCGCCCGGCTCGGCGATCTCACCCGCGACGAGGTCGCCGACGCCGCCGCGCACAGCGTGCTGGTCCTGCCCATCGGGGCCGTCGAACAGCACGGCCCGCATCTGCCCCTGCGGACCGACACCCTGCTCGCCGAGACGGTCGCCACGGCCGCCGTCGAGGCCTGCTCCGGCACGGTCCCGGCCGTGCTCGCCCCGGTGATGCCGTACGGGAACTCCGAGCACCACCTGTTCGCCGGAGCCGCCTCGCTCCGCCCGGCGACGCTCGCCGCCGTGCTCGGCGACCTGGTGAGGTCGCTGCACACCACCGGCTTCCAACGGTTCTTCCTGGTCAACGGGCACGGCGGAAACGACGAGACGGTGCGCCTGGTCTCGAAGTCGATCGTCACCGAACTCCCGGTCGCCGTGGGAACGGTGAACTACTGGCAGGCGGGCAGCAGCGCCGAACCGGTCCCCGACGGCGCGGACGTCCCCGGACACGCCGGGTGGTGGGAGACCAGCCTGGTGCTGGCCGTACGGCCGGAGCTGGTCCGGACCGAGAACGCCCCGAGCGAGCCGCTCGGTGCGCGCGGCCTCTACTCCTACGAGCCCGTTCCCGGCCTCAACGTGCAGATGCGTGGGGAGTGGGCCCGATCCGGCGGCACCACCGACCCCGCCGCCGCGGCCGACCCCGGCGCGGGGCGACGGATGCTGAACGAACGCACCGCCGGGGTCGCCGAGGCCCTCACCCGCTTCCACGAACTCACCCGGGAGCAGCAGACCCGATGAAGATCGACGAACTCACCCTCTGGACCGTCAACGTCCCCTACGCCCGCCCCTTCACCAGCTCCTTCGAGACCCGCACCGGCACCACCCGGACGATAGTCCGCCTGCGCACCGACGACGGTCTGGAGGGCTGGGGCGAGACCATGCACGGCAGCCCGGTCGCGGCGATCATCACGAAGATCTACCCGCAGCTCCGCGGCACCGACCCGCACCAACTCCAGCGTGCAGCCGGTGCGTTCCACATGGTGCCGTACTTCTACGGCTACCTCGGCGCCGCCGCCCTGGCCGGGCTGGAGATGGCCTGCTGGGACCTGATCGGCAAGGCAGCAGGCCGACCCCTCGCCGACCTGATCGGCGGCCGGGTGCGGGACACCGTCCCGATCACCTCCGTGCTCACCCCGGGCCTCGTCGGCGAACCCGAGGGCGCGCACGCCCTCGGCGACGCCCTGGTCGAGGAGGTCCGACGGGTCCAGAAGTCCGAAGGGGCATGCGCGTTCAAGGTCAAGGGCTCCACCGACCCCGAACACGACGTCCAGGTCCTCGAGCGGATGCGCGCCCAACTGCCTGACGTGGCGCTGCGGGTCGACCCCAACGCGCACTGGACCGTGCCGCGCACGCTCGAACTGGCCCGCCGCATCGAGGAGATCGGCCTGGAGTACCTGGAGGACCCGGTCCCCGGCCTGGACGGGATGACCGCGGTCCGCCGCGTGCTTCGCGTTCCCCTGTGCACCAACATGTGCGTCACCGAGTTCGACCACGTCGCGCCCGCCGTCCGGCTCGGCGCGGTGGACGTCGTCCACGGCGACGTCCACCGATGGGGCGGAATCGCGCCGACCCGCAGGCTGGCCGGAGTGCTGGAGACCTTCGGCCTCGGCATGAACCTGCACAGCGGCGGCGAGATCGGCATCTCCACCGCCGCCCACCTGCACGTCGCCGCGGCGAGCCCGCAGATCGGCTACGCGATCGACACCGTCTACCAGTACCTGGAGCACGACGTGGTCACCGCTCCGTTCACCATCAGCGCGGGCGTGATGACCCCACCGGACGGCCCGGGCCTGGGCGTCGAGGTCGACCACGACGCGCTGGACTTCGCCGCGCGCGCCCACGAACGCGACGGAGACCTCCTGCTGTGAACGGAACGCGCGTGTGATCAGACGCGTGGTCGGGCGAGTGGTCAGACGGTAACGGTGGCGCCCCCGGCGGCAAGGGAGGTTTCGGCTGCGGCGAGCAGCTCGGTCAGCCGCAGCCCGTGCTGGATGTCGCAGGGGTGGCCGCCGCCGGTGCGGGCTGAGGTGAGCAGCGCGTCGATCGCCCTCCGGTACGCGTCCTGCGGGCCCTCGCTCTGCGGCGGCAGGGAGGCCACGCCGCTGGTGCCGCGGAGGGTCACCTGGACCCCGGCTGCTCGGCGGGGCGCCGTGAGGCTCAGCGTGGCCGTGCTTGCCGCACCAGTGTGGTGATGCAGCGTCAGCAGCACGGTGTCGCCCGGCCCACGCCGGGCGGCGAGGGCGGACACGTCCCCGAGTACCGGCAGCAGGACCGACAGCGCATGCGGCCCCACGTCCCACAGCGCGCCCTTCTCGCGACGCCACGGGGACTCGGCGTAGGGGCTGTCGCTGTCCGCGGCGAAGAGCGAGCCGAGCCAGTCGGCATGAGCGGTGAACCAGCCGCCGGCATCTGCCTGTTCGGCGATCCAGGCGCTCTCCTGCGCACCGAAGCGGGCGGTGAGGAACACCACGCTCGCCGTGCCGGCCCGTGCGACGGCCTGAGCCGCCGCGCGGGCGGACGCGACGTCGGTGGCCAGCGGTTTGTCCAGCAGCAGGTGGCATCCGGCGTGGGCGGCCCGCTCGGCCAGGTCGGACTGCACCGAGGGCGGCAGGGCGACGGCCACCGCGTCGACGTCGGCGAACAGGTCCTCGGGGCTGTCGTAGACCCGCACGTCGTGCTCGGCGGCCAGATCCCGGGCGGCCTCGGGGCGGCGTCCCCAGACGCCGGTGAAGGCGACGTCGGGATGCGAGGCCAGGGAGGGTGCGTGAACCCGGGACGCCCAGGGGCCGGTCCCGAGGAGTCCGATGCGCAGGATGCCGTGTG
Source organism: Streptacidiphilus fuscans (assembly GCF_015690355.1). Classification (GTDB taxonomy): domain Bacteria; phylum Actinomycetota; class Actinomycetes; order Streptomycetales; family Streptomycetaceae; genus Streptacidiphilus; species Streptacidiphilus fuscans. The sequence continues at coordinate 622,258 of NZ_JADPRT010000001.1, forward strand.
CGGTCATGCCTCAAGTCTCGCCGACAGCCCGCGCCGTGTCTGACGTTCAGCCGCGTTCCGGCGCTCGGGCGCGCCGTCAGGACGGGCGGCCAGGTCGCGGCTGAGTCGACGCCGCAGCAGGCGTCCCAACGGCGCGTCCACGACGCGGTTCAGCAGCGCGGCCAGCAGGAGTGAGAAGAGCAGGCCGAGGGTGATCGAGGGCAGCAGCCCCAGTCGTGGGACCGCCTTGAGCAGGCCGCGCACGACCGGTATGCCCAGGCTCTGGTGGACCAGGTAGAACGGGTAGGTTAGCGCCCCGGCGTAGATCAGCCAGCGGGTGCGGAGGCGGGCGAGCGGCCCGGTGGCGGCCAGGGCGAGGAGCACCAGGAAGGCCGTCAGCAGGGCGGCGCTGACGCCCCAGGACTGCGCGCCGCCCCTACCCGGCGCGGCGGAGTGCTCCGCGACGCGCCCCGACAGCACGGTCAGCGTGTAGCACCAGGAGAAGCCGACCAGCAGCCACAGCGCGAGGTTGTGGCCGAACCGGTGGATCAGGTAGAGCGCGATGCCCGCCGTGAACAGGCCCGCGTACTGGGTGAGCAGGAACTCGTCGAGCACCGTCGAGTGGAGCTCCCGCGTGATCGCGGCGAGGGTCAGCCAGGCGCCGCAGAAGGCGATCGTGCGACGGTAGGTGAGGCCCACGAAGAGCATCACCGTCATCAGCAGGTAGAACCGGGCCTCGACCCACAGGGTCCACGCGACTCCGTCGACGGTGTCGAGCCCGAGCGGGCCGGGCGCCATGGTCAGATTGCCGAGCACGGTGCGCACGTCGGTCGGCGCGCCCGACCTCATCCCGGACAGCTCGGCGACCAGCCCCAGCGCGACGACCAGGATGACGGAGCACCAGTACAGCGGGAAGAGCCGGGCGATCCGGGAGACCGTGAACTGGACGGGGGAGCGTCCCCAGCAGCTCATGCAGATGGCGAAGCCGCTGATCAGGAAGAACGCCTCGACGCCGAGCCAGCCGTAGCGGCCGGTCGTGTAGAGCATGGGCAGTGCCTGCGGCAGGTCCGGGCGTCCCCAGAAGTGCGGAGTCGGCGTGCCGACGTAGTGGTAGGCGGCGACCGCGACGGCCGCCACCAGGCGGAGGCCGTCCACTGCGGCGAGTCGAGGCAGGGCGCGGGCGGGTGTGGGCTCGTGTGTCGGCGCGGGTTCGGGCACGGTGAACGTCCTTGGGTGGGCAGGGGAGACCGGCCGGCCCGCGCGGCGGCGCGGGCGGCTGGTGCGGTGCGGCGGTGGGTGCGACGTCAGACGCGACGGCAGACGCGACGTCGGGTGCGAGGTGGCTTCGGCTCAGGCTTTCTGCTCAGGCCCGTGGCCTGCGCAGTGCCCGGTGGGCGAGGGCCAGCGCGACGAGGGCGAGCAAGGCCATGATCCCGGCCTGGGTCCACTGCATCGGCCACAGCTGGTTGGCGGTGTGGTAGTCCTCGAACGTCGGTGCGCTGTTCGGGCAGGTGGGTTCGCACTGGGCGTACAGAAGGCGACGGCCGTCGGCGAGTTGAACGCCGTCGCGCAGCAGCCAGTCGTCGGGCGCCAGGTTGTAGCCGTGGTTCGTGAGCAGGTGGCGCACGGGTTGCAGCCACTGGCGCAGCCAGGTCAGGCAGGCCATCGCGGCGCCGTAGAGGGCCAGGGTGACGGCCATGGCGGGCAGCGTCCGGCGGACCAGCGTGCCCGCGGCCACGCCCAGGGCCACCGCCAGCAGCACCGAGGCGGCCAGGACCGGGCCGGTGGCGTTGTAGGGGAGCAGCGTGAAACCGCCGAGGGCGGGGGCGAACGCCGGGGTGACGGCGGTGTGCAGCCACAGGCCGAGCGCCGCACAGACGCCACCGGCCGTCAGTGCCGCGCCGCCCCAGACGACGAGCAGTTGCCCACGGAGCCAGCGCTGCGGGGACACCGACTGGCTCCAGGCCAGCCGATACGTGCCCTGCTCGAACTCCCTTGCCACCAGCGGGGCGCCGAGGAAGAGCCCGGCCAGCGCGGGCGTCGCGACCAGCGCGTACTGGAGCAACTGGGCGTCCTGGATGGCGGGTTGGGCCTGATCCAGGGCGTCCAGGCAGTCACCGTACAGGCCGCCGGGGCAGTGCGCGGCGGCCATGCGCGCATGGGCGGCGACGGCCTGCGCCACCACCTCGTGCGTCCACAGCGCCAACAGGGCGAGGACGACCACACCCAGGACCAAAACCGTCCGATGCTGGAACGCGGCAACCCGGAGCAGAGTGGTGGTGCGCACCTTGGGACCCTGCGGGGAGGTCCGCGCGCGGACGCGCAGCGGGACGAGTCGAGTGGGGACTTGCGGAGAGGCCCTCATGCGCCGATCCCCTCCGGGGCGTCGGCCGTCAGCGGGCGCATGCCGGGGCTGATCCAGCCTGGCGCGTCGGGCCGGCGCAGGTAGGCGAGCACCAGTTCCTCCAGGGTGGGCGGCTCACCGGCGGCGGTCCCCGCCCCCGAGGCCTCGGCGGAATGATGCAGTCGGACCAGCACGGACCGAGCCGGACCGCTGCCCCGGCTCTCGACCACCGCAGGCGTGTCCGACGCACCCGAGAACGGCGCACCGGCCGACTGTGCCGCATCGACGGGGTGAGCCGCGGCAGCGCGCCGCGCGGGAAGCTCGATGGCGTCCAACAGTCGGTGGGCCGCCAGGAGTTCGGGCAGGGCTCCGGCCAGGCGGACCCGGCCTTGGTCGAGCAGGAGCAGGTGGTCGATGCTCTCCTCCAGGTCGGCCAGGACGTGGGAGGAGAGCACCAGCGTCGCGCCGCGATCGGCGACGTCGGCAAGGAGGAGCCCCATGGTCCGGCGTCGTGCGAGCGGATCCAGGTCGGCCAACGGCTCGTCGAGCAGCAGCAGGTCGGCCGCCTTCCCCCGGGCGAGCGCGAGACTGAGGAGGGTGCGGTGGCCGCCGGAGAGGGACCCGACGCGGGCGCGCAGCGGAATGCGCGCGGCTTCCAGCACCTCCTCCGCGGCCTCGGACTGCCAGCACGGATTGAGGTCCCGGCCCAGGCGGAGCAGCCGCCGGACGCTGAACTGCGGGTAGAGGGACCGGTTCTGGGCCACGTAGGCGAGCCGGGCGCGGTGCGCCTCGTCGCCGACCGGACGACCCCACAGCTCCAACGTCCCGGAACTGGGCGCGATCAGACCCGCGACGGTGGCCAACAGGGCGCTCTTCCCGGCTCCGTTGGGACCGACCAGGCCGCAGACCGCGCCCCTGGGTATGCGAAAGCCGCAGTCACGCAGCACGTCCAGCCGATCGCGACGGCCGGGCAGGCCGAGACCGCCGCCGCGACGCACGCTGAGCCCGACGGCCTGGACCGCCGCGGTGGTGATCACGAGCGCTCCCGGAGGGCCGCGCCGGGCAAGGGTTCGGCCGTGGGCGGGAACTCCTGGTCCACCACGGACGTGATGAGCGCGAGGACATCCTCCCGCTCCAGCCCGGCGGACCGCGCTTTCGCCGCCCAGCCCGTCAGCTCGCGCCGGAGGTCACCCGCCGCGGAGTTCTCCGCCTGCCCGAGCGTCCCGACGACGAAGGTGCCGAGACCCTGCCGGGACTCGACCAGCCCGGCGCGCTGGAGCTCCTGGTAGGCGCGCAGCACGGTGTTGGGGTTGACCGCCGTCGCCGCGACGACCTCCTTCGCGGTGGGGAGCTTGTCCCCGAGCTGGAGGTGGCCCAGGCGCAGTGCTTGTTCGGTCTGCTGGACGATCTGCTGATACGCGGGCACGCCGCTGCGACGGCGCACGTGGTACTCGATCACCAAAACCTACTTTCACTAATTGATTAGTGAAAGTAGTCAAGGAAGATCGGCCTGTCAACGCCCCGTCAGGTCCACCGGTAGTCGCTGACGTGGCCTCCGGTGACGGTGATGGAGCCGTGCGTGGTGTCGTCCTGGCTCCAGACGGTGTAGCGACCGGCGGGCAGCGGGGTGATGACGGCGGCGTACAGGGTGCGGCCGGGCAGGTGGCGAGGGCGGACGGCCGCGTGCGTCCGCTGCTCGGGCAGGTCCACGGGGCTGACGTGGATCTCGAGTGCGTCCTCCGCGCTGGTGGTGTGGATGACCAGTGCTCCGGTCCCTGCGCCGATGTCGAGGACGACGCTGCCCTGCCGGGAGGGTGCCGGCAGTGGCGGATGAGCGTGCCCGTGCCCGTTCCCGTGCTGGTCGTGGGCGGGGTGGTCGTCGATCGCGGTGCTGTGGGTCATGACCGGTTCCTTGGGGACGGGTTGGGCTCCGGTGCCGGTCGATGCGGCACCGGAGCAGAGATCAGGAGGCGGGGTGGTGGTAGCCGTCGTAGGGGACGCCGAGGTACGGGAAGTGGCCCAGGTAGGGGTTCTCGGGCGAACTGGCGGTGAGGCCGTCGGTGATCTCGCTCGCCGCGGCGTCCGGCGTGAAGGACTTGTCGACCAGCGCGTAGGTCAGGCCCGCGATGGCGCGCAGTTCGACGGTGACGACGTCGTCGAAGACCCGGCGCCCGTTCGGGAATCCGGCCGGGTCGCCGCCGATCAGGCCCAGGATGCTCGGGCTTGCCGAGGGCGGGATGGCGACGTTCAGGCGCAGCATGTCGGCCTCGGTCGAGCCGGTGAAGTTCTCGAAGCCGGGGACGACGCCCTTGGGGATGCCGGTGAGCAGGATCGCGAGCAGGTCGGCGCGCGACTTGCCGGACTTGTCCAGCGCCTCCAGGTGCGGGAAGACGCCCGGGTACAGCACCGGCAGCAGTCCGGCGAGTTCCGGCTTGGCGACGTAGGAGGCGAACCGCTTGTCGTCCGCCGGGGGCAGAGCGTTCCACTCGTCCTTGCGGGCCATCGGGACGAGGACCTCGTTGAACAGCGGGTTCCCCAGTCGGGAGACCTGGACGAACGGACCGGACTCGGAGTCCTTGCCGCGGCCCTGCTCGATGATGCGGGAGGCGCGGCGGCTCGCGGTGGTCCAGACGCCGATGACGGCGTCCGGATTGCCGGAGTCCTTGCCGCTCCAGCAGCCGCGGGTCAGTTCGTCGACGGGGACCTGCAGCGCGATGCTGTGGACGTTGAGCTCCTTGGTGGTGTCCACCCCGGGGGCGTTCTGGAAGTGCTGCGCCTTGGCGAAGACCTGAAGCGACTGGAAGGGCCGCAGGTCGGCCAGGTCGAAGATGGAGCCGAGGTCGACGTAGAAGCCTTCCGCGCGCTGCCCGGCGAAGACCTTCCGGTTGCCCAGGTGGTGCACGGCCTCGTTGGCGAGCGCCGGGTAGTCAGGGGTGGACAGCGGGCCGATGTTGCACGGCGGGCACATCAGGTCCTTGCCCAGCACCGTCTGCCGCCCGCCCTGCTCGACCCGGGTGACCGTGTAGGTCTGGAAGCGGTTCCAGTTCTGCGAGTTGAGGGACGTGATCGGTCCGGTGTTGTACAGGAACGTGTCCTGGTTGCGCAGGTGGGTGGTGAAGCGGAACTGGTAGCTGATGTCGGGCCGCGCGTCGCCGTCGTTGTCGATGTGGATCTCGTAGAGCACGTCGTCGCCGAACTCGTAGAAGTTCGGGCCGCCCGCCGGGTTCTGGAGCGGGATGTAGTTGGCGATCAGCGTCACGGTGCCCGGGGCGTCGGGGCTGACGAACGCGTACAGGTCGGTGCTGTCGGCGACCGGGTCCTTGGCGATCTCGGGGGCTTCACGGTGGGAGGACATGGAGAACCTCGCAGACGGGGTGGTGGGTGCCGCAGGACAGGTGAGGTCCGGCCGGGGGATCTCCCGGCCGGTGCCTCCCAGGGAGAACCCGGGAGTCAGCGCGCGGCGCGCAGCAGTTCGGCGGTGAGCTTGGGGTCGCGGACCCGGTGGTGGCGTTCGCCGTGGAAGATGTCGAGTTCGCCGGTGCGGGCGTCGACGACACGGACCACGAATGCCTCGCCCGAGGTGTGCCGAGGAGCGTCGTGCGACGCCGGCGTGTCGGGTTCGGGTCGCGGTGCCGCGGCTGCGGCCTCGGTGGCGCCGGCATTCAGGGCGAATCCCGCCGCGACGGTCACCGCGCCTGCGGCGCCGGCGTGCTGGATCAGGCGACGACGCGACAGGGGTGACGGATCGTCAGGCCGTTCGGTGTCGAGGTCCTGGGACATGGGCAGTCCTCCGATGGGACGCGGATGCGAGGAAGCCGCCCTCGCCGGGATCCGCGCCTCGGCCGACGCGGAGCAGCAACCAGCCCTCCGCGAGGGCAGCCTGAAGCGGGCGAGGAGTGAGGATCCGGACGGGGCGGCGACGGTCGCTCGCAGTCAATCCCCGACATAACGGGCAGTCAAGCACCATATGCGCACCACGGACCCCGCCCTGACCACGGACGCGATGCGGAATGCCAGCTCACAGCCGCCCCGGCGGGCCCGACCGGGTGAACTTGACCGAGCACTGACGGGTCGGCCGCTCAGCGGGTGAACGTCCCCAGGCCGGTGGTGTCGAGGTTCTCGACGGTGACGGCGTCGACTGCGCCGTTGGCGCCGTTGGCACCGCCGGCGCCGGTGTGGAAGGTGACGCCGGACAGGCCGACGGCGTTCTCGCCGCGCGTCCGGTAGCTGAACGTGTCTCCGGTGTAGTGCGTCAGCGGGAAGGTCTCCTTGTCCGGACCGAGCACCATGGCCAACTCCCCGTTGCCGGAACCGTTTCCGGAGCCGTTGCCGCTTCCGGTGACGGTGAAGGTGACGGGCCCGTAGTAGTCGTTCTTGTAGCTGCCGGTGTAGGCGCTGTTAGCCTTCGCGGGCTGGGGGGACGCGGGCGGCTTGGCGTAGTCAATCGGCGAGTGGCCCGCACCGGCCAGTTGCTGGAAGAGACCACGGTAGAAGCCGAGCCAGTCGACGGTCTGGTGGCCGTTCTGGGCGATGTCGAAGAACGCGGCGGCGATCGCCTCAGGAACTCCGATCGGCTGGCCGTTGGTGAGTACGACGATCCCGAGCTGCTCCGTGGGCAGCAGGGTGACGGTGGTGGCCGCGCCCAGGTCGAAGGCCCCGGAGTGGTTGAGTCGGAGCCGGCCGAGCTGGTCGTAGTTGACGTTCCAGCCGAGGCCGTAGAAGCCGGGCTCGCCGCCGGGGCCCCGAGGCGGGCTGGCGATGTTGTGCGGGATCCGGGTCTGGTCCAGGGCGGCGGGGTCGACGATCTGCTTGCCGTCGGAGGAGCCGTTGCCCAGTTGCAGGCGCATCCAGGTGTCCAGGTCGTCGACGGTCGAGCTGGCCCCGCCTGCCGGGGCCTGGGAGTCGGCGTTCTCGGTGGTGGACGGCTGCCAGTGCCCGTCGACCTGGACATGGGCGGTCGCCTTGTCGGCGGCCCGGTCGTAGTCCGAGCGCCGGTAGCTGCTGTGGGTCATGCCGAGCGGCTGGAACAGGCTGGTGGCGGCCAGGTCGGGCCAGGTGGTCTTCGCCGCGTCGGCGACGGCGTTGCCCGCCTCGGTCAGGCCGTAGTTGGTGTAGGCGTACGTGGCACGGAACGCGGACAGCGGCTCCATCCGCAGGTGCGAGATGATGTAGTCCCCGTTGTACCCCAGGTCCTCAAGCAGATCGCCCGGGTGGTCGGGCAGTCCGCTGCGGTGCGAGAACATGTCCGCGATCGTCACATGGGCGGTCACATACGGGTCCTTGAGCGCGAAACCGGGGTCGTGGGCGATGATCGGGTCGTCCCAGCCGACGACCTTCCGCCCGACCGCCTGCGCCACCACGGTGGACGCCAGCGGCTTGGACATCGAGGCCAGTTGGAACACCGTGCCGGGATCGACCCGGTCGGGCTTGCCCACCTCGCGGACGCCGAAGCCCTTCGCGTACACGGTCTTGTCCTGGTAGACGACGCCGACGGCGACACCGGGCACCCCGGTCTGCGTCATGGCGTTCTGGACCACACCGTCCAGCTGCCCGAGCGCATCAGAGACCTGAGCCTGTGTCAGCTGGGGTGGCTGCTGCGACGGCGGGGCGGGGGCGGGCGAGGCCGTGCTCTGCTGAGGGCCGACGACGCGGTCGGTGCCGTAGAGAGCGCCGGGGACGGTCAGGGCCGTGACGGCGCCGGCGGAGACAAGAAGCCGTGAGAGTCGCATCGCCCGCGCTCCGGATCAGGGGCGCGTACTGTCGGCCCGCATGGGTCGACGGTGCCTTCCGTCGTCGTGCGCCGCCACCGCAGTGGCGCGGGCGATCACGCCACGTGACCGGGGCCGAACGGATGCGGAAGCGGGACGAACCGGTGGTGTTGCGGGCAGCGGGCGGATGCGCGCATATGGGTGGTGTGGCCTGGGTGCTGGGATGGTTGCGCACACACGACCCGGGGCTGGTGGCGACCCGGCGGGCCGGGCGGACCGCGGTGGTGATGCCCGCGCTGTTCGCGCTCTGCACCCAGGTGCTGCACTCGCCGACGATGGCGAGCTTCGCCGCCTTCGGCTCCTTCTCGATGCTGCTGCTGGTCGACTTCTCCGGCCCGATGGTGGAGCGGCTGCGTGCCCAGGCGGGACTGGCCCTGGCCTGGGCGGTCCTCATCTGCCTCGGCACGCTGGTCGCACACCGGACCTGGCTGGCCGTCCTCACCACCGTCGTGGTCGCCTTCGCTGTGCTCTTCTCCGGCGTCGTCAGCTCCGTGCTGGCCGGGAGCGCCACGGCCCTGCTGCTGGGGTTCGTGCTGCCGGTCGCGACCCCCGTACCGCTGTCGCTGCTCCCGGACCGGCTCGCGGGCGCGGGGCTGGCGGCAGCGGCGGCGCTGCCGGCCGTCGCCCTTCTCTGGCCGCGTCCCGTCGTCGATCCGCTCAGCGGGCCCGCCGCCCGCGTCTGCCGGGCCGCCGCCGACCGGCTGCGCACCGACGCCGCCCTTCTGGGCGCGCCCGCGTCCCGGCCGGCCGCCGACCTCTGCCACTCCGTGGCCGACCGCGCCGCCCGGGCCAGCGCCGACCTGCGCCGGGCCTTCGACGCGACGCCCTACCGCCCCACCGGACTGTCGACCAGCTCGCGCACACTGGTCCGCCTGGTCGACGAGCTCACCTGGCTCAGTACGGTCCTCGCGGACCGACCCGCCTACACCGACGAGCCGCCCGCCTGCGACCCGGCCGCGCTGAGTGTGCGCCTGGCCGCCGCCGAGGTCCTCGACCGTGCCGCCGACCTGCTCACCGACCCACGCGGCGACGTCGGCGGGCTCCGCGACGGGATCAAGGAACTGCGGGTCGCCATGCGGGCGATGGAGGACAGCTCCACGGTCCGGCTGCCCGTCGAACGCCCGGTCGGCGAGGGCGCCGCGGAGGTCTACGGATTCATCGCCACGCTCGACCTCTCCTTCCGCGCTCACGAGCTCGGCTACGCCGTGCTGCAGATCGCGGGCAACGTCGACCTGGCCGCGACCGCCTGGCAGCGCAGCTGGCCCGACCAGCTGCTGGGCCGCGAGCCGGACGCGCTGACCGCCCCGCTGGCCACGGCCCGGGAGCGGGCGTCCGCGCATCTCGGCTGGGGGTCGGTCTGGCTGCACAACAGCATGCGCGGCGCGGCCGGCCTCGGCGTCGCGGTCCTGCTGGCCGACCTGACCAGCGTCCAGCACTCCTTCTGGGTGCTGCTCGGCACCCTGTCCGTGCTGCGTTCCAACGCCCTGAACACCGGCCAGAACGCGATGCGCGCGGTACTCGGCACGGTGATCGGCTCGATCCTCGGCGCGGGGCTGCTGCAATTGATCGGGCATCACGGCACGGTGCTGTGGTTCCTGCTGCCGGTGGCCATCCTGCTCGCGGGCATCGCGCCCGCGGCGATCTCGTTCACCGCCGGGCAGGCCGCGTTCACCGTCACCCTGGTGATCCTGTTCAACATCGGCCAGAACCCCGACTGGCAGATCGCCCTGCTCCGGGTCCAGGACATCGCCCTGGGCTGCGCGGTCAGCGTCGTCGTCGCGCTGTTCTTCTGGCCGCGCGGCGCCGCGGCCGCCGTCGACCGGGCGCTCGCGCGGGCCTACAGCGACAGCGCCCGCTACCTGTCCGCAGCCGTCGAGTACGCGCTGGGCCACTACGAGACCTCACCCGCCACGCCCGCACCCGGCGAGCCGACGCAGCAGGGCCATGACGCGGCCGCCGCCGCGCGACGCCTGGATGACGCCTTCCGCAGCTACCTGGCCGAGCGGGGAGCCAAACCGCTGTCGCTGGCCGACATGACCACCCTCGTCACCGGCGTCGTCGGGCTACGGCTGGCCGCGGACGCGGTCGTCTCGCTCTGGCAGGACTGCCGTCGCGTCCGCACCAAGGCCCACCGGACCGGGGCCGACCAGACCGAGGCCCACCGGGCGATCCTCGTCACGGCCACCCGCGTCACCGACTGGTACCACGGCCTCGCGGCGAGCCTGGACGGACACACGCCGGTGCCCGTTCCGGTCCCGCTGGGGCCCGAGTCCGCTGCCCGGCTCGTCGAGTCCGTCCGCACCGACCTGGTCGACCGCGAGGGCCAGGCCACCGCGACCGCCGTGCGGGTCATCTGGACCGGCGACCACGTCGACGTCGCCCGCCGCCTCCAGCCGGGCCTCGCCGCCGCGGCACAGGAGAGCCCGCCCGCGTGAGCGGGACGGTCCGAGGCCGGAGCCGGAAGACGAGGGGTCGACGGCGGGACGGGGGACGACCGCCCGTAACCTCGTGCTGTGTCACCTTCCCGCCTGCATCGCGTCGCCGTCCTCGTGCTTGAGGGCGCGAAGCCGCTTGACGTCGGAATCCCCGCGCAGGTCTTCACGACCCGCGCGAGCATGCCGTACGAGGTGCGGGTGTGCGGGGCGACGCCGGGCCTGGTGACCGGCGGTGACGGCCTCGCGTACTACGTCGCCCACGGCCTGGAGGCGCTGGCCTGGGCCGACATCGTCTTCGTCCCCGGCTACCGGTTCCCTGACCGTGAGGACCCGCCGCAGCAGGTCGTCGACGCACTGGTCGCCGCCCACGACCGGGGCGCGCGGCTCGCAGCCATCTCGACGGGCGCGTTCGCGCTGGCCGCCACGGGCCTGCTCGACGGCCGCCGCGCCACGACGCACTGGCACTACACCCAGGCACTCGCCGCCCGGCATCCGCTCGTCCACGTCGACGAGAACGTGCTGTTCGTCGACGAGGGAAGCGTGCTCACCTCGGCCGGCGCCGCCTCCGGCATCGACCTGTGCCTGCACATCCTGCGCGGCGACCTCGGGGTGGCCGCGTCCAACCACGCGGCCCGGCGTCTGGTCGCGGCCCCCTACCGCAGCGGCGGCCAGGCCCAGTACGTGCCGCGCAGCGTCCCCGAGCCGCACGGCGAGCGGTTCGCCGTCACCCGCGAGTGGGCGCTGCACCGGCTCGGCGAGCCCCTCACCCTCGACATACTGGCGCGGCAGGCGGGGGTCTCGCCGCGCACGTTCTCCCGGCGCTTCGTCGAGGAGACCGGCTACACGCCGATGCAGTGGGTGATGCGCGCCCGCGTCGACCTCGCCCGCGAGCTGCTGGAACGCTCGCAGCGCAGCGTCGAGCAGATCGCCGCCGACGTCGGGCTCGGCACCGGAGCGAACCTGCGCCTGCACTTCCAGCAGATCCTCGGCACCACGCCGAGCGAGTACCGGCGCACCTTCACCCGGGGCGAGTGACCAGCTCGTACGTGCCTCCCCGGGCTGCTGGGACGGGCTCGGCGGGATCTTGGCAAGATCCTTTCGAACCGTGGCGATCACGCCACTGTCACCGCCGCGACCTGCGAGAGAGCCTGGTGGCGAAGGGAAGGGACATCACTCAATGACTCGCATCGCCATCAACGGATTCGGCCGCATCGGGCGCAACGTGCTGCGCGCACTGCTGGAGCGCGACAGCGCCCTGGAGATCGTCGCCGTCAACGACCTGACGGAGCCCGCGACGCTCGCCCGGCTGCTCGCGTACGACAGCACGGCCGGTCGGCTCGGGCGCCCGGTGACCGTCGACGGGAACGTCCTCGTCGTCGACGGCCGCCGGATCACGGTGCTGGCCGAGCGCGAACCCGAGCAGCTGCCCTGGGCCGAACTCGGCGTGGACATCGTCCTGGAGGCCACCGGCCGCTTCACCTCGGCCAAGGCCGCGCGGGCCCACCTCGACGCGGGCGCCAAGAAGGTCCTCGTCAGCGCGCCGTCGGACGGCGCGGACGTCACGCTCGCCTTCGGGGTCAACACCGACGCCTACGACGCGGACCTGCACACGATCGTCTCCAACGCCTCCTGCACCACCAACGCGCTCGCGCCGCTGGCCGCGGTGCTCGACCGACTCGCCGGTATCGAGCACGGGTTCATGACGACGGTGCACGCCTACACGCAGGAGCAGAACCTGCAGGACGGCCCGCACCGCGACGCCCGTCGCGCCCGCGCCGCCGCCGTCAACATCGTGCCGACCACGACCGGCGCGGCCAAGGCGATCGGCCTGGTCCTGCCGAACCTCGACGGCAAGCTGTCGGGCGACTCGATCCGCGTGCCGGTGCCGGTGGGCTCGATCGTCGAGCTCAACACCACCGTCGCCCGCGACGTGACGCGCGACGAGGTGCTCGCGGCGTACCGCGCCGCGGCGGAGGGGCCGCTGGCCGGGATCCTGGAGTACTCGGAGGACCCGCTCGTGTCGTCCGACATCACCGGCAACCCCGCCTCGTCGATCTTCGACTCGGCGCTCACCCGCGTCGACGGCCGCCACGTCAAGGTGGTCGCGTGGTACGACAACGAGTGGGGCTTCTCGAACCGCGTGATCGACACGCTGGAACTGCTCGCCGCCGCCTGACGGTCCGAGACGGCCCCAGTTCTCGACGGCTGGGGCCGTCTTCACGGTGATGCTGCCGCTCAGTGCAGGATGTTCAGCGTGTTGGTGTCGTCGTTGACGTAGTAGACCGCGCGGGGGTTGGCGGTCGGGGCCAGGCCGAACAGGGCGCCGCCGGGCTGGTCCTTGGTGTCGAGGTTGCGGGTGGCCACCCTGGTTCCGCCGGTGGTGACCTCGACCAGGTTGTTGTCCGCGCCGTTGACCGCCAGCAGGTTGCCGTCGGGTGCGAGGGCGAGCCCGAGCGGTCCGTTCAGCGGGCTGCCCGAAGCCACGGTCGCGGATGCGGCGCCGGCGTCGACGGGGCTGGTCCGGGCGACCGCGTCGGGGACGCGGGCGATGCGCGAGTGCACCGTGTCGGCCACGTACAGCGTGCCGTCCGGCGCGACCGCGACGCCGGTGGGACCGACGACGAGCGCGTTGGGGTCGGTGTGCACGGACAGGCCGTTCGCGACGACCGTGCTGCCGCCCACCTGCGGCATGCCGTTGGTGAGGTTCAGGGCGATCCGGACGACGTCGCCCTTCGAGGTGGTGGTGGGCTGTCCGTTCGTGATGCCGCCGAGGACGTTGCTGACGAAGAGGTCGGCGCTGGTGCCGTTGTCCACCGCCGTCGCGTCCCAGGGGCCGTCGATGCCGTGGCCGGTGACGGTCTCGCGCACGTGACCGTTGTCGTCCAGCACGAGCAGCGCGCCGCTGTGCATGGTCGCGGAGGTCCCGTCCGTGGTCGGCAGGCTGCCGACCACGACCCAGCCGGAGCGCAGCACCACCAGGGCCGTGGTCAGCCCCACTCCGTTCGGGGCGGCGCTCGGCGGGATCTGGGCGAAGGTGGTCTTCGTCCCGTTGGGAGCGACCTGCACCAGAGTGGTGCCCCGGCCCTGCTGGCCGCCCTTGGCCGTGCTCGTGGGCGCGTTGTTGAAGTTGCTCACCAGGATGTCGCCCGCGGTCAGAGTGCCATGGCTGTCGGGAACGACGGCCACGCCGTACGGGTTGACGTCGCCGTTCGCGGGGATGGTGGAGGCGAGCTGCTGGTTGTGGGTGAGCCGCGGGATGAACGCCGCCGTCCGCGGGACGGCCGCGGCGCCCGTCGTGACCGCCGTCGCAAGTCCCGCGCCCAGTGCCGCGGCGACCACGGCGGTGCGCGGGGCGAAGGGATGGAGTCGCATGATCCACCCTCCTTCTCGTCGGGGATGTACCTCCTTGGGTACGCGTTCCCGACCGGCGGGGTTCATGAAAGAGTGAGCCCGTGATCACCGGTGTCGAAACGGGGTGGGACTCCTGAGCGGGCCTCCTGAGCGGGGCTCCTTCTTGGACTCCCGTGCCGACCGGGCCGCAACCGCATCCGAGGGTGAAGCCGTGAAGATCTACCTCTCCTCCGACATGGAGGGCACCGCAGGCGTCGTGGAGTGGGAGCAGTGCCGTCCCACCGGCCCCGACTACCCGTACTACCGCGACCTGCTGCAGCGGGAGGTGGGCGCGGCCATCGACGGCGCCCGGGACGCCGGGGCCACCGAGTTCCTCGTCAACGACTCCCACGGCCGGATGGCCAACCTCCGTCCGGACGAACTACCGCGCGGCACACGGTATCTGTCGGGGCGTCACAAGCCGCTCTACATGATGCAGGGGCTCGACCCCTCCTACGACGCCGTCTTCTTCGTCTCCTACCACGGCTCGATGTCCGGCTGCGCGGCCACGCTGTCGCACACCTTCAACCCGCTTGCGATCGCCGAGGTCCGGCTGAACGGCGTGGTGGCGGGGGAGAGCGCGATCAACGCGCTGGTCGCCCTGGGCCACGGCGTCCCGGTCGCACTCATCACCGGCGACCGCACCACGGCCGAGGAGCTGCGCCCGTTCTGCCCGCATGCGCGGGCGGCGGTGGTCAAGGAGTCGCTCAACCGTTTCGCCGCGGAGAGCCTGCACCCGGAGGACGCCAGGCAACTGATCCGGGAACAGGCCCGGCTGGCGGTGGCGGCGCTGGCCGATCCGGCGTCCGGCGCGCGGGAACTCCCGTCCATCGAGCTGCCCGCAACCCTCACGGTCCGTTTCCGCAACCCCGACCTGGCGGAGATGGCGACCTGGATCACCCGCGTGGAGCGCGGCGGCGCGGACGCCGACAAGGACGATCCGACGATGGTCCGGCTGACGGACACCGATCCCGTCCGGCTCTACCGGACCTTCGTCACCGTCGTGCTGCTGACGCGCGGCATCGCCGAGTAGCGCGCGGCCCACGCAGCGGCGTCGGCGCTCACTCCGGCGGCGCGGCCTCGGCGGCCTCCACCTCCGCAATGGTGGCCGCGCCGACCGGCACGTCGGGGTTGCGGAACCAGGAGCCCTGGACGGCCCACTGAATGAGCATCAGCACGAAGCCGAGCACCAACGCGCCGACGCCGATCACCGAGACGCCGCCGACCTTGCCGACCAGGGGCAGCGTCACCGAGGTGAAGCCGTAGCTCGGGGAGGCGTACACGTCGAACGCGGCGTAGCAGAAGAAGTAGAGCAGCATGAGCCCGCCGAGCAGCGGCAGGATGCCCTTGAACCAGAGGTCGCGGGGGCTGCGGCGGAGCACCCGGCGGAAGTACCAGGCGCAGGCGAAGCCGGTGAGACCGTAGTAGAACGCGATGCCCAGGCCGACGGAGGAGACCGAGTCGGTCAGGACGTTGGTGCTGATCCGGGTGAGCATGACGTAGAAGGCGATCGAGATCAGGCCCATGCCCACCGTGGACCAGGTGGGGGTGGCGAAGCGCGGGTGCACGCGGCCGAAGTGCGACGGGATGGCCTTGTGCAGGGCCATGGAGAAGCTGGTGCGGGCGGTCGGCAGAATGGTGGTCTGGGTCGAGGCGGCGGCCGAGGTCAGCACCATGAAGATCAGCAGCTTGGACTCGAACCAGCCGAACCCGGAGGTGCCGAAGACGGCGCCGCCCAGGCCGGAGAGCACGTCGCCCGAGTTGTTCGGGTTGGCCAGGCCGATGCCCTTGTCGCCGACGCCCGCGAACGCCTGCGCCGAGGTGGAGACCATGGCGTAGATCAACAGCAGGATGACGGTGGAGAGCACCGCCGCGCGGCCGGGAGTACGGGACTTGTCGGCGGTCTCCTCGTTGACGGAGACGGCGGTGTCCCAGCCCCAGTAGATGAACACCGCGGAGAGGATGCCCGCGGTCAGCGCGCTCGCGGTCGGGACCTGGAACGGGTTGAACCACGATCCCGAGACGTGGATCGCCGTCGCGGGCGCGTGGCTGCCGTAGACCTTGACCAGCGCGGTCACCGAGAAGACCGCCAGCATGGCGATCTCGACGCAGAGCAGGACGCGCTGCAGCGCCGCGGAGATCTCGATGCCGATGTAGCAGATGAAGGTCATCAGGACGATCCAGATCACCCCGGCCAGCGTCGTCCACAGCTTGTCCGACGCGAGGTTCGGGTGCCCGACGAGCTGGAAGCCGTAGGAACCGGCGATCTGGGCCAGATTGGCCATGACGATGATGTCGGCGATGATGATGCCCCAGCCGCCCATCCACCCCGTGCGGGGCCCGAAGGCCCGGGCGGCCCAGGTGAAGGTGGTGCCGCAGTCCGGGTCGACCGCGTTCATCTCCTTGTAGGCGTAGGCGATCAGCAGCATCGGGATGAACGCCAGGATTGTGATGATCGGGGCCTGGAGGCCGACGCCGACGACGATCAGCCCGAGGGTCGCCGCCAGGCTGTAGGCGGGTGCGGTCGACGCGAGGCCGATCGCCACCGAGGAGAACAGGCCGAGGGCGTTGCCCTTGAGCCCCTTCTCGCCCGAACCAGAACCGGAGACCTCACCCGGCACGACGGACGTGCCCAGGCCCCAGGCCGATTCGGAAGAACCGGACGCCCCGGACGGTTCGGACGGCTCGGGGGACTCAGGAGTCGGGGACGAGGCACCCATGGCGCACCTCCAGGTGCTCGTGCAACGCCGAACCGCGGTTCGGAGACGTGCCCCTATGATCACTCGTTTCCGGTCCGTCGCCCAGCCGAATCGCCGCCACACCGCGACTCCCGTCGCTAGAATCGGGGCGACTTTCCGTACACGACTGGGGGCTCCTGTGCGACTGTTCCTCACATCAAGGCGATCGATGGCCACCGTCGTCGGCGCGACACTGCTGCTCTGTACGGCCGGGGCCGGGGTCGGGCTCGGCGCGGGCAGTGCCGAGGCCGCGCCGCGCACGACGGCGTTGGAGACCATCGCGCAGCTCTCCGCGCAGCGGGTCGAGGTGGCCGACCAGGTGGCGGCGGCCAAGTACGGGACCGGCAGCCCGATCGACGATCCCGCGCGCGAGGCGGCCGAGATCGCCACCGCCGAGCAGCAGGCCACGGCTCTGGGCATCGATCCCGCGCCGGTCGCGAAGATCTTCCGCGACCAGATCGAGGCCAACAAGGTCGTCCAGCGCGCCCTGTACGCCGAGTGGGACGCCGACCCGTCACTCGTCCCGACCACCAGGCCGAGCCTGGCCACGATCCGCGTCGAGCTCGACACCATCGGCACCGAACTCGTCCAGGCCATCGCGGCGGCCGAGGTGAGTCGTCAAGCACCGTCCTGCGACGGGCAGTTGACCGCAGCCGCAGTCCACGCCCGGCACCAGCAGAGCCTCGACGCCCTGCACTTCGCGGCACTGCTCCGGGCGCTGCCGTCGGGGGGGGGGGGCGGGGGGGGGGCCGCCCCCCGCGGGGGGGGGGGGGGGCCCCCCCGCGGGGGGGGGGGGGCCCCCCCCCCCCGACGCCGTCCACCGTCCAGCCTCAGCTGACGGCTGGACGGTCCGGCCTTACTTCAGGTGCCGGTCGTAGAACCGGCCCCCGTCCTCCAGCTCGAACCACGGGGTGCCGGTGTGCCCGCCCACGTTGGCGTGCAGCGTCTTCTCCTTGCTGCCGAACGCGTCGAACAGGTCGAGAGCGCGCTGCCGGGGGTTCCCCTGGTCGTCCCACTGGAGCAGGAAGAGCAGCGGAATGGTGAGCTGCCGGGCCTCCTCACGCTGGGCGAGGGGCACGTAGCCCCCGGCGAAGAAGCCGGCCGCCGCGATGCGCGGCTCGGTCACCGCCAGGTGAATGCCGACGGCGGTCCACCCGGAGTAACCGACCGGGCCGTCGATCTCGGGCAGGGCGAGGAGGGCGTCCAGGGCGGTCCGCCAGTCCGGGACCGCCTTGTCGACCAGCGGGCCGATGAAGGACTCGAAGATCTCGTCGACGGGCTCCCCGGCCTGCATGGCCTTGCGGAGATCCGCGCGGGCCTGGTCGTCGGCGGCCGAACGCGGTCGGCTACCGCACCCTGCCGCGTCGATGGAGGCGACCGCGTAGCCGCGCGCGGCGGTGTGCCGGGCACGGGCGACCAGCCGGGGCTCGTTCTTGGGCAGGCCGTTGTTGTGGGCCATCAGGACCAGCGGCACCGCCGCGGAGGCGGATCCGGGCATCCAGAGGGTGCCGGGGATCTCGCCGAGGGTGAACTCGCGCTCGACGACGTCGTCGTCAAGACGCTGCTCAGAAGTGAATTCCATGATCGTGCCTTTCGGGAGTGCACAGAACGGCGCTCCCGGGCGACGACCTATCGCCCGACCGTGACCCCGAGGGGGAGCACCCATGTCGTTTGTGTGTTCACGGGTACCACCTCCTCGTTCAGCTGCACGGTCTGGCGCAATCTTAAGCAGTCTTCGCCGCGATCTGCCAACTCCTTTTTGCGCGGGCTGCGACCTCTTCCCTAACAAGTGTTTGGTAGGTTACCGTGCGCCTGAGGCGGCGTCGTGAGCCACGTCGAGACCCACGGGAGCTGAACTTGACCAGAACCGACGTCTTCCGGGCCGGGATCCGGGACTGGCTGATCCAGCGCGCCATCATCGCCGAGCGCGTGCTCGGCCTGCCGAGGGAGGCTCGCGCATGACGTCCACGACCCCCGAGTACGTTCCCGCACACGGCCTGCTGACCGGCCGCACCGCCGTGGTCACCGCCGCCGCCGGGGCCGGCATCGGCGGCGCGACCGCCCGCCGACTGCTGGAGGAGGGCGCGGACATCGTCATCGGCGACGCGCACGCGCGCCGCACCAAGGAGACGGTCGACCGGCTCGCGGGGGAGTTCGGCGCGGACCGGGTGGCCGGACGCGCCTGCGACGTCACCGACGAGGAGCAGGTCGCCGCGCTGTACGACCTCGCGGAGGAGCGCCACGGCCGCCTCGACATCGTGGTCAACAACGCCGGTCTCGGCGGCACGGCCGAACTCGTCGACATGACCGACGAGCAGTGGGACCGGGTCATCGACGTCACCCTCAACGGCACCTTCCGCTGCACCCGCGCCGCGCTGCGCCGGATGAAGGCCGCGGGCAGCGGCGGAGTCGTCGTCAACAACGCCTCCGTCATCGGCTGGCGCGCCCAGGCCGGTCAGGCCCACTACGCCGCCGCGAAGGCGGGCGTCATGGCGCTGACCCGCTGCGCGGCCGTGGAGGCCGCTGCCTACGGGGTGCGCGTCAACGCCGTGTCGCCGAGCCTCGCCATGCACGCGCACCTGGTCAAGGTCACCACCCCCGACCTGCTGGAGGAGCTCACCGCCCGCGAGGCATTCGGCCGGTACGCCGAGCCGTGGGAGATCGCCAACGTCATCGTCTTCCTGGCCAGTGGCTACTCGTCCTACATGACGGGGGAGACGGTGTCGGTCAGCAGCCAGCATCCGTGACGGCGACAGTCGCCGGGCGCGACGACCCCTGCTCCGGGGCAGGGCTCAGGGCTGGGGCAGCGGGAAGTGCATGCAGCTGCTGGTGGCGTGGGCGAGCAGCCGCGCGAAGCGCGCGCGACTCCGTCAGCCTCGGCCCGGCCGCTGGTGTGAACTGACACGGTCATCCTCCACGGTCGTCCTCGCGACGCGGCGCTCCTCACGCCCGGCCGGGCAGGGCGGTGATGGTCTCGGCGGCCTGGGTCATGATGCGTTCCACCAGCTCCTTGCAGGACGGAAGGTCCTCGATCAGGCCCGCCACCTGGCCGGACGCCATCACCCCGAGGTCGGGGCGGCCGTCGACCATGGCGGCCTTGAGCATCATCGGGGTGTTGGCGGCCAGCAGGATCTGACTCCAGGTCAGCTCCTTGCCGTGCTTCATCGCCAGGCCGTCGCGGACCATGGCCGACCAGCTCATGCCGGAGATCCTGCGGAACGCCGCCGCGTGCCGGACCGCGCGGAGCAGGGCGCTGGCGCGGCCGGAGCGCTCCAACCCGTCGACCAGGTCGGTGCGCAGCATCCGGTGGGGGAGGCCGTCTACCTTGGTGGTGACGGTGATGTCCTGGACGGACGCGGCGAGGTAGCGGGCCTTGACGGCGTCGGGGACGGTGGAGTCCGAGGTGAGCAGGAAGCGGGTGCCCATGGCGACACCGGCGGCGCCGTACGCGAGCGCTGCCACCAGGCCGCGTCCGTCGTGGAAGCCGCCGGCCGCGATCACCGGGATGTCGACCGCGTCGACGACCTGCGGCAGCAGCACGGTGGTGGCCACGGCGCCGGTGTGGCCGCCGCCCTCGCCGCCCTGGACCACCACGGCGTCCGCGCCCCAGGCGGCGACCTTCTCAGCATGCCGCCGCGCGCCGATGGAGGGGATGACGACGACGCCCGCGTCCTTGAGCTCGGCGATCAGCTCCCGGGAGGGCGCGAGCGCGAAGGAGGCGACCCGCACGCCCTCCTCGATGATGATCCGCACCCGGCACCGCGCGTCGCTCGCGTCCGCACGCAGGTTGACGCCGAACGGTGCGTCGGTGCGCTCCTTGACCTCGCGTACGGCGGCGCGCAGGTGATCGGTCGTCATGGTGGCGGAGGCGAGGATGCCGAGCGCGCCCGCGTTCGCGGTGGCGGAGACCAGACGCGGGCCGGCGACCCAGCCCATGCCGGTCTGCACGAGGGGGTGACGGACGCCGACGAGCCTGGTCAGCGGGGTTTCGACGCTCATGGGCAGGCTCACGACCGCACCTCGCGGTCGCGCAGGCGCTTCGGGTCGATCACCTCGCGGATCAGGTGCAGCTCCGCCTCGGTGGGCTCCCGGGTGGCCGGGACCTCGTCCGGCACGACCAGCGGGAAGGCCGTCGCCGCCAGCACCTGCTCGACGCTCACCCCGGGGTGGACCGAGCGGAGGCGCATGGTGCGGTCCGGGGTCTCGAAGTCGAAGACGCCGAGGTCGCTGACGACGCGTCGGATCTCGTGGAAGCGGCTCGCGGCGGGCCCGGCGGCAGCCGCGCGGTCGTAGCCGACGCCGCAGACCATGTCGACCTTGTCGACGAAGACCCGCGGCGAGTGCCGGGGCACCCAGTAACTGGTGGGGTTGTTCACGGTATTGACCGGAGCCCCACGCACGCCCAGCAGTTGGCGGTCGGGCCGGGACCAGTCGCCGATGCAGGAGATGTTCTGGTTGCCGTACCGGTCGATCTGGCTGGCCCCCATCATGACGTGTCGCCGGCCGCCCGCGACCATGGAGAGGTGCAGGCGGTAGGGCAGCCAGCCCTCGACCACCTCGGCCTTGGCGCCGACCGCGGGGGTGTCGCCGAGGATCATCGCCTCACCGTCGGTGAGCAGCAGGTCGGGCGAGAAGGTCAGCCGGGCGAGGCGGGCGCCGATGGCGGGCACCGTGCCCATCGGGGTGGCCAGGATCTCGCCGTCGCCGCGCCAGGCCTCGGCGCAGGCCACCACGCAGTACTCGGCGCGGGTCGTGGTCGTCGTGGCAGTCACTTCTGCTCCTCCTGCTCCTGGCGAAGGGCGGCTTCTTGTCGAAAGGCGCTGACCGCTGCCTGGTAGGCGTCCTCGTCCCCGGTCAGGAAGCGTTCGGTGAACGTGGCCCAGTCCTGCGGGTCGGCGGCAGCTGTCGCGTAGGCGCGCTGGAAGGCCTCGTCGCGCTCGTAGTCGGGCACGCAGGAGGTGAAGTGGGCGCCGTTCGGGGTCTCGACCACGCCGGTGACGTCGGAGCGCTTGATCAGCAGCGTCTGCGGCGCACCCGACTTCAGCAGGTCGGCGGTGTCGACGATGCGCTCGCACGACAGGTACGCCTCGCGCGCCGCCGCGCAGAACAGGTCGTCGAAGTACGGGTCCGGGCCGAGATACTGGCCATTGCCGCGGGCGTCGGCGGCGTTGACGTGGACCAGTGCGGCGTCGAGTTCGAGCGCGGGCACGGCGACCAGCTCCTCGCCGTCCGCGTACGGCGAAGTGACCGTCCGCAGCTGGGGGTTGACCCGCATGACGTCGGAGCCGAGACCGGCCCGGGCGGGCATGAAGGGCAGGCGGTGGGCGGCGGCCGTGAGGCCCCACATGAACATCGACTCGTCCAGCTCGACCAAGTCGAAGGCGCCGCGCTCACGGGCCGCGCGGAAGTGCGGCTCCAGCGGGATCGAGTCCAGGGTGGCGAAGGCGGCCACCAGCTTGCGGACCTTGCCCGCGGCGGCGAGCAGCCCGACGTCGGGGCCGCCGTAGGAGACCACGGTGAGGTCGGTGACCTCGGACCGGAGCAGGGCGCGGACGAGGGCCATCGGCTTGCGCCTGGACCCCCAGCCGCCGATGCCGACGGTCATGCCGCTCTCCAGGCGGGAGACGACCTGATCCGGCGTCATGATCTTGTCGCTCAACGCTCCTCCTCGCGCTCGTTGTCGTCCTGGCTCCTGCCGGTCACGAAGGAGTCCCGGTGGCGGTCGGCCACGCCGCTGAGGTTGGCCTCGAAGGTGAAGCCCTGCTCGAAGCGGTAGCTGCGGCGCACGTCCACCGGATCGATCCCGTTGATCGCGGCCTTGGCCAGGCGGATCAGGTAGCCGTCCTTGGCGGCGATCTCCCGGGCCAGCTCCAGCGCCGAGGCCGCGAGCTCGTCGCGCGGCACCACCTGCCACACCGACCCGTGCCGGTGCAGCTCCTCGGCGCTGACGGTGCGTGAGGTGTAGTACAGGGTGCGCATCAGGTGCTGCGGGACCAGCCGGGCGAGGTGGGTGGCCGCGCCCAGCGCGCCCCGGTCGAGCTCCGGCAGGCCGAAGACGGCGTCGTCGCTGGCCACGATCGCGTCCGCGTTGCCCACCAGGCCGATGCCGCCGCCCAGGCAGAAGCCCTGGACGGCGGCCACCACCGGCACCTCGCACTCGTAGACGGCGGCGAACGCCTCGTAGCAGCCGCGGTTGGCGCCGATCAGCGCGTCGTGGCCGGTCGTGCGCTGCATCTCCTTGATGTCGACGCCCGCGTTGAAGCCGCGTCCGGCGGCGGCCAGGACGACGCACCGCACCTCCGGATCCGCGCCCGCGGCCCGGAGCGCGGTGGCGAGGTCGTACCAGCCCTGCACCGGAAGGGCGTTGACGGGTGGGAAGTCGACCGTGACGACGGCCACGCCCTTGTCGGGCGTCGAGGTGGAGACAGCCATGGGAGGACCAGCTACCTTTCGACCTGTCAACCAAACATTTGTTAGGTGAGAAGGTACGGGAGGAGACGGACGCCCGCAATGGATCTGCCCCAACGGGTGACACTCGCCGCGCACGTCGGCATCCGGCCGGGCGAGGGCGACTACGAGGAGACCTCGGCGGTCAGCACGGCGACAGCGGAGTCGACCAGGTCCGCCACCAGCCGGCTCTGACCGGGGAGTTCCCTCCCGGCGGCACTCGTGCCGGCGCGGGTCTCCAGGAGGCGTTCGCGCTGGGCCAGCGTGTGCAGCACGAGCCCGACGAAGAACTCCCACCGGTTGGCCCGGACCTCCCGCGACAGCGCGAGCGCGGACATGCCCTCCTCGATCCGCGTCCGGATCAGCGCGATGCCCTGCGTCCACTCCTGCGCCGCCAGGTCGAACGGCGCGATCTCCTCCACGTAGAGGGCGTTGACGACGAACCGCAGGAACCGGCTGGGCCGCTCGGGGTCGTCCAGCCGCTCGGCCATGGAGCGCACAAGCAGTTCGACCAGCGCGCGCAGGTCCTTGCCCCACCCCTGGGCGTCGAGCCGCTCCAGCTGTCGCAGCTGCCGTTCGCTGGTCGGTGCCATGCGGTGCTGATAGACGGCCTCGACCAGCGCCTGCTTGGTGCCGAAGTGGTACGCCACCGCCGAGGTATTGCGCTGCCCGGCTGCTGCCGCGATCTGGCGCAGCGACACGGCGTGGATGCCGCGCTCGGCGAAGAGCTGCTCGGCCACCTCGATCAGGCGGATGCGGGTGTCGGACGCGGGAGTCACGCGGACCAGTGTGGAGCATCTTGCAGGTTTAACGCAGGCGCGTTAGAACTGACGGTGCGTCACCAGTGCGTCCCCGGTCCATCGCGACGGCGTCAGGAGCTCACGCGTGAAGCGGCCCAACATCCTCCTGGTCGTCTCCGACCAGGAGCGGCAACGCGGCTGGTTGCCGCCCACGGTGCGGTTGCCCTGGCGGGAGCGACTGCTCGCCGAAGGACTGGAGTTCACCAACTACTGGACGCACTCCTCCCCGTGCTCGCCGTCGCGCGCGACCATGATGACCGGCCAGTACGTCACCCAGCACCGGGTCGCGGAGAACGTGATCTTCCCCTGGCAGCCGCAGCTGGACCCGGGCGTCCCGACCATCGGCAGCGCGCTGCGGAAGGCCGGTTACCGCACCTCCTACATCGGCAAGTGGCACCTGTCCGCCTCGGCGCACCCGACCATGGAGGCCTACGGCTACGGCGACTGGGACGGCAACGACCACCACTTCATGGGCATGGCCGGCACCGGTGTGCACTTCGACCCGATCATCGCCCGCAACGCCGCGCACTGGCTGCGGCAGAACGCGAACGCGCCGGACCCGTGGTTCCTCACCGTCGCCCTGGTCAACCCGCACGACGTCATGTGGTACCCGATCGACCAACCGGACTACCAGCGCGCGAACCCGGCGATGCTGGACTTCGTGCGCCAGTTCCTCGGCGGCGGCGACTGGGGTGGCGGACAGGCGATCCCACCGTACGAGCAGCCCTACGGGCGGGTGTTCGACGATCTGCCCGCCAACTTCGCGGACGACCTGCACACCAAGCCCGACACCCAGCGGCAGTGGCGCTACGACCAGCAGCACAGCCTGTGGGGCTGGATCGACCCCGCCGACAAGCGCGCCTGGCTGCGCCAACTCGACTACTACGTCCAGTTGCACCGGCTCGCCGACGAGAGCCTCGGCACGGTGCTCGGCGCGCTGGAGACGTCAGGAGGCTGGGAGGACACCGTCCTCGTCTTCACCTCCGACCACGGCGACATGTGCGGCTCGCACGGTCTGCGGTCCAAGGGTCCGTTCGTCTATGACGAGATCATGCGCGTGCCCTGCTACGTGAAGGTCCCCGGCGTCACGCGAGCCGGCACGGTGACCAACGCCCTTGCCTCGCACGTCGACCTGGCCACGACGATCTGCTCGCTCGCCGGTGCCGAGCCGGAGCCCTCGTTCCGGGGGACCGACCTGTGCCCGGTGTTCCGTGACCCTGCCGCCTCGGTCCGCGACTACGTGCTGTTCGCCCACGACGCCGTGCACACCCGGCAGATCCAGCAGACGCGGTACGCGATCCGCGGCATGTTCGACGGGCGCTACAAGTACGCGCGCTACTTCGGTGTGGGCGGCGGCATGCCCGCCGACGGGCCGCGGCAGCCCGCGCCGACACAGATGCGCTTCGGTCCGGACGCCGACTTCGACGACAACGACCACGAGCTCTACGACCTGCGGGAAGACCCCCACGAGCTGGTCAACCTCGCGATGGACCGAGGGCGTCGGGAGCACGTGCGCGAGCACTTCGCGCAATTGCGGGCTATTGAGCGCACGGATCTCACGCCGCTGGAGTAGTCCGGAGTGGCGCAGCCCGGGTCAGCCGAGAAGGACTCGCAGTCGCCCGGCCGCGTCCGTGACGGCTGTCCGGCCCGACTTCCGGACAGCGGACCTTATGGACCGTCAGGGCTGCCCCCAAAAATGATCTTGCGGCCCTTTGGGCAGGAGTGCTGGTCCGGTAAGGATGGAGGGCTGGTCGTACGCGGGTTCGAAGGGAACGTCATGCACGCGCGGGGAAAGCCCAACCGGTCGTCGAACGAGCAGGACGCCGTCCACCGGGTGGCCCGGCCCGGCGTCAGCCCCGGTCTCGGCGCACCGGTCCAGCGGATGCTGGACCTTCAGCAGGCGGCGGGCAACGCCGCCGTGGCCCGCATGGTCGAGCGGGAGCGGCACCAGCACGGCCCGGGCTGCGCGCACGCCAACCCGGCCGTCCAGCGCAGTGAGGCCGATGAACACGGCCACGTCCACGACCGTGCCGAGGACGCCCACCCGGGCGGCCATCGCAGCCTCATCGACGCCGCGATGGCGACGCCGAGCAGCCCGCTTCCCGCGGCCTTCCTGGCCAAGGCGCAGGCGTTCTACCGCAACGACAGCCTCGCCGCAGGCCGCGTCCACGACAACGCCACCGCCCAGCGCGCCACCGCGGCGCTCGGCGCGCAGGCCATGACGATCGGCAGCCACATCTTCCTCGGCCCGTCGGCCGCCGGAAACGCGGAGATCCTGGCCCACGAGACCAGCCATCTCGACAAGAACCTCCGGGGCGTCCGCGAGACGGGCAACGACAACGGCGCAGGCGTCAGCGTGACCGACCCGGGGCAGGGCTCGGAGCGCGCGGCAGCCGCCGACGGCGCCGCCTTCGCGGCCGGAGCGGCCACCGCGCCGTCCGTCGTCGCCCAGCGCGCGGTCGCGCGGGACGCGGGCACGGGGGACGCGGGCACGTGGGAGGCGGGCACCCGGGACACGGCAGCACCGGCCGAACCCCACGGAGCGGCCGGCGCGCAGCCAACGGCCCACAGCGGCACGGCGGTTCAGCGCACGGTCTGGGAGTTCAGCCAGGGCGCCAACTACAGCGACCCCCGCTCCGGCGGGGAGACCCGCTGGGTGAACCGGGACGACCGGGCCCAGGTGCGCACCTCGACCCAACTGGGCATCAACGGCCACGGCGCGCCCCGGCACGGCGACGTCTACGACGATGCGACCCGGCAGATCCACAGCAGCGCGAACGCGAAGTTCGGCAAGAGCGGCACCATCCCCGAGCGCGACTACCCGCAGCGCGAGTCGCAGACCCGAGCGGCCCTGGTCGAGGCCAAGGAGGCCATCGCGACGACCCTCGCCCTGCTCGCTGCGGCGGGAAACGCCCCGAGCGGGCAGCTGCTGACGGGGCTTCAGTCCGGCTTCCCGGTGTTCCGGAGCGCGACGCCCCAGCAGATCGCCGCATTCCTGCCGCGGATCGTCGAGGTCGTGCGGCGCATCCAGGCCGGGCTGAACGCCCACGGGGCGGAGTTCACCCTGGTCGGCAGCGGGAAGGTGCCGCGCGGAGTCGCGGGCTGGGTCGGTTCCAGCTGGGGGGACCTCTACACCCGCCTGTCCAATCCGAAGCAGCAGCAGAGCGAGGAGTTGCCGACCATGGACACGGGCCGCAGCGGCCCGATCAACCTCACCGAGGAGGGCCAGGTCGCCTGGTACGTCATCCACGAGGCGACGCACCGGTTCGCCGGCACGCTGGATTACCAGTACAGCGCGCACGACTCGGAGTTGCAGGAGGAGAAGTTCGTCGGCGGGATGGCCAAGAGGATGCCCGAGGAGGCGGCGCAGCTGGAGGAGCAGATGCTCGGCAGGCGCGCGCTGCGGGACCCCTCGACGTACAGCGGTGAGAACAAGGAGTCCGACCGCCAGTCGAACTGGTACGCCATGGGTCAGCGGGCGCTGATGAACGCCGACTCCTACGCCCAGTTCATCCTGATCGCCGCGGGCGCGCGAGCGCCACGCTTCTGACCCCGGCCGGCGCGTCCGTCACCTGAGCGGCCCCCTCGCGCTGCCCGCCGGGCCGTGTGCCCCGAGCCTGGGAGGGGCACGGCACACGGGAGGCACGGATGGCGGCAGAGTCCGAAACAGCAGGGCCCGCAACAGCAGGTTCCGCAACAGCAGGTTCCGCAACAGCAGGGTCCGCAACAGCACGGTCGGCAGCAGCAGGGCGCGGCGCACGTGAGCGGATGGACGCGCTGGTGATCTTCGGCGCGACCGGGGACCTGGCCAAGCTGGAGACCTTCCCGGCGCTGGTGGGGCTGGTCGAGCGCGGCGTGCTGGACGTCCCGGTGGTCGGGGTGGCCAAGAGCGGCTGGGGTCTGGACCAGTTCCGCGACTACGCCGCGGCCTCGCTCCGCCTGAACGGCCTGGATCCCGACTCCGACGCGGCGCGGAAGATGCTGGGCCTGCTGCGCTACGTCGACGGGGACCTGGGCGACGACGCGACCTACCACGCGATGTCCGACGCCATGGGCCCCGCCTCCGGTGCCGCGCTGTTCTACCTGGAGGTGCCGCCGCCGCTGTTCGCGCGGATCGCGCAGGGCATCGCCACGGCAGGGCGGGCCGAGGGCGCGCGGGTCATGGTCGAGAAGCCGTTCGGGACCGACCTGGACAGCGCCCGCGAGCTCGACGCGACGCTGCACCGCTTCTTCCCCGAGGAGGCGATCTACCGCGTCGACCACTGGCTGGGCCTGGACCCGGTGGAGAACATCCTCTTCGCACGGTTCGCCAACGCGGTCTTCGAGCCGCTGCTCAACCGCACGTACGTCGAGAGCGTCCAGATCACCATGGCCGAGGCGTTCGACGTGTCCGACCGCGGCGCCTTCTACGACCGCACCGGCGCGATCCGCGACGTGGTGCAGAACCACCTGCTCCAGGTCCTCGCCACCGCGCTGGCCGACCCGCCGTCCGGCACCGGCCTGGACTCCTGGCGCGACGCGAAGGCCGCGGTCGTCAACTCCCTCCGACCGCTGACGCCCGATCATGTGGTGCGCGGTCAGTACGCGGGCTACCGGGACGTCGCCGGGGTCGCCCCGGACTCGACGACGGAGACGTACGCGGCCGTCCGGCTCGCCGCGGAGTCGTGGCGCTGGGCGGGCGTGCCGATCGCGATCCGCGCGGGCAAGTGCCTGCCGGTGACCGCGACGGAGGTCAGCTTCACCTTCCGCGCCGCACCGCACGACCTCTTCCGGCTCCGCCCCGAACCCGTGAGCAACCGGCTCCGGTTCCGCGTCTGGCCGGAGACGCAGGTCGGGCTGGGCCTGGCGGGCAAGCAGCCCGGCGGCGGCTGGCAGGCCAAGCACGAGGAGCTCGTCTTCGCCGAGCAGCCCGGCTCGGACATGCGCCCCTACGACCGCCTCATCGGCGCGGCCCTGGACGGCGACCGCTGGCTCTTCGCACGCCAGGACACCGTGGAGTCCGCCTGGCGCATCGTCGACCCCGTCCTCGGCGATGCCGTGCCGGTCCACCCCTACGATCGCGGCAGCTGGGGCCCGCAGGAGGCCGACGCCCTGCTGCCGCACGGCGACAGCTGGCACGACCCGGTCGCCTGAGCTGGGGCGGCGGGTTGTCGTCGCGCCTGCCTCAGGAGAGCGCCCGGCGTATGCTGACCAGGCCGTACTCGAAGGTCTGGTCGACGTCGCCGCCGAGCCGGAAGGCGCCGTTCAGCTCCATCTCGATGAAACCGGTGACCCATGCCGACACCAGTCGCGCGGCGTCGAGTGCCTGCTCCGTGCCGACGAGCTCCTCGGCGGCGCGCAGGATCGGTTCGGCCACGCGGGCGAGGGCCTGCGGCGGTGCGTGCTCGGAGCGCAGCACCAGCCGGAACGCCTCGGGCCAAGCTCCGGCGAACCGCCGGTAGCAGCGGGCCAGTTCCTCGATGGAGCCGTCGGTGGAGGCCAGGTTCGCGGCGAGCTCGTCGACGGTGGCCGTGGCCACCGCGGTCAGCAGAGCCGCGCGGTTGTCCACGTGCTTGTACAGTGACGGAGCCCGCACGCCGACGCGTTCGGCCACCCCACGCATCGTCAACTCCTGCTGACCGCCTGCCTCCAGCAGTTCGCGGCCGGCGGTCACGATCTGTCCGAGAGACGTCTTCTCGGGCGTCGGCATGGTGGGAGCCTCTCGTCATTGAAAGCTATTGACGTTAGCCATCATAGCTAACTAGCTTAGCCGTGTCAGGCGAGCCCCAGCCCAGCTCCTGGAGAGCCATGAAACTCGCACCGCACCTGCACCGCCTCGGCAACGACGTGGTGGCCTGCTATCTCATCGACACCCCCGAGGGCATCACGCTCATCGACGCCGGCCTGCCGGGACACTGGCACGACCTGCAGCGCGAGCTGAAGTCGTTGGGCAAGACCCCCGCCGACATCCGCGGCCTCGTGCTGACGCACGGCGACGCCGACCACATCGGCTTCGCCGAGCGCCTGCGCAGCGAGCACGACGTCCCGGTGTACGTGCACGCCGCCGACGCCGTCCGCGCCCGCACGGGTGAGAAGCCCAAGACGCCAGCGGGCCCCATGCGCATCGGGCCGACGCTCAAGTTCTTCGGCTACTCGCTCAGCAAGAACGGCATGCGCACCCGCTACGTCGACGTCGTGACCGAGGTCGGCGACGGCGACACCCTCGACCTGCCCGGAGCGCCCGTCATCATCGGCATGCCCGGACACTCCCCGGGAAGCGTCGCGATCCACGTCCCCTACGTCGACGCGGTCTTCGTCGGTGACGCCCTCACCACGCGGCACGTCCTCACCGGACGCACCGGCCCGCAACCGGCGCCCTTCACCGACGACCCCGCCGAGGCCCTCGCCTCCCTGGAGCGGATCGCCCCGCTTGCGGCCTCGTGGGTGCTCCCCGGCCACGGCAGCCCCTGGCACGCCTCACCGGCGGAGCTCACCCAGGCGATCCTGAAGAACTGACGCGGGCGGGCGGCGTGCTCCGGCGCAGTCCGGCGGTCACGCGTAGCGTGCGAACAGCGCTTGGAGGTACCGCTCCAGACGGTCCGTCAGCAGGGCCGGGGTGAGGTCGTCGCGGCCGAGGGTGCGCCAGGGCACGGCGACCTTCTCGGCGTCCGGGGCGAAGGCGAGGGCGTCGAGCAGACGCCAGTACAAGTGCGCCGCGTCGTCGTCCGCGAGCTCTCCGCCCGCGGCGACGTACCGGTCGGCGAAGTCCATTGCTGTGGGCACGCCGTGGAGCAGCGCCAGGGCGGTCGAGCAGTGGGCGACGTCCAGGTCGGCCGGGCCCCAGGAGGTCTCCACCCAGTCGACGACGCCGCTGATACGGACGTCGTCGCCATCGCCATCGCCATCGTCATCGCCTTCGAACAGCACGTTGCCGGGGTGGAAGTCCCGGTGCAGGAAGCAGGACCGGTGGGCCGGAGGCTCCTCGCGGATGACGTCGACGGCCCGTCGCCACAGCTCCGGACGCGCGGTCCGCTCGGGCAGCCGCACCCGCTCGGGCGAGGTCCAGGGCTGCCAGGTCCGGGGCCTGGCCTGCGGGGTGACGTCGACCCGGTGGATGCGCACCAGTTGCGCCGCCAGCAGGTCGGCCCGCCGGTCCGCGCCTTCGTCGTCCAGCCGGACGGAGCCGGGCAGCAGCGACATCAGCAGGGACGGGTCGTCGCAGGCTTCGGCCGTCGGGTCGACGTCGAGCAGGGTGGCCGCCGGGATGCCGGTGTCGGCGAGCAGGCGCAGGATCGCGGCCTCGCGGGACAGCAGGCCGTCGGCGTGCAGGCGGTAGAAGGGCGTGACGAACGAGCGCAGCACCAGCGTGCGCCCGCTCCCGTCCTTCCCGGCGACGTCCAGTCGGCGCATCTCGGACGTCCAGCCGCCACGCAGGCGCGTGACCTCGGCTATCCGCTCCCCGGCGGCGAGCCGCCGCTCCACCCATGACCGCGTGGCGGCCCAGTCCTGGTCCTCGCTGGTGATCACGAAGGGAGACTATCGGTCTGCTCGTCGAACTCGTCGAACTCATCGACCTCGTCGAGAACGGCGAGCGTGAGTCGACGCAGGCGGGCGGGGTCGGCGACGACGTCGTAGGCGGCGATCCGGTCGCCGACGATCGTGAACGTGATGACCATGGCGAGACGGCCGCGCGGGGCCACGATCGCGCCGACGGCGCCGTCGACCAGCGCGGGAGCGGCGTGCCGGGCGCGTCGGCCGAAGGCCAGGATCCCGTCCGCCACGTCGCGTACGCCGCGGGCCTCGGTGGCCGCGCCGGGCGGGAGGGCGCTCGCGTCGGTGCGGCGGACCACGTCGGCGGTGAGCAATTGCAGCAGGGCCGCCAGGTCGCCCGTGCGGGAGGCGGAGAGGAACGCCTCGACCACGCGTCGTTGCCGGGCCAGTTGCGTGGCGGCGGGCGGCTCCGGGGCGGCGTGGACACGGAGGCGGGCGCGGCTGGCGAGCTTCTTGGCGGTGGCGGGGGTGCGGTCGACGACGGGTGCGATCTCGTCGAAGGGGACCGCGAACAGGTCGTGCAGCACGAACGCGACCCGCTCGGCCGGGGTGAGGGTGTCCAGCACGACCAGCATGGCCCGGCCGACGCCGTCGACGAGCACGGCCTCCTGCTCCGGGTCCGCCCCGTCGCCGACCGCCTGCGGGTCCTCGCCCGGGAGCCGGTGCGCGCCCGGCTCCTCGGGGTGGGAGGCGCGGG
The DNA here is from genome assembly GCF_015690355.1 of Streptacidiphilus fuscans. Taxonomy (GTDB): domain Bacteria; phylum Actinomycetota; class Actinomycetes; order Streptomycetales; family Streptomycetaceae; genus Streptacidiphilus; species Streptacidiphilus fuscans. The sequence continues at coordinate 654,386 of NZ_JADPRT010000001.1, forward strand.
CGCGGAGCATGTCGAGGCAGACCCGGGAGGCCGCGGTGCGCAGCCAGGCGTCGAGGTTGCGGATCTCGTCGGCGTCGACCCGGTGCAGCTTGAGCCAGGTCTCCTGGACCGCGTCGTCCGCCTCGTTGACGGAGCCGAGCATGCGGAAGGCGAGTGCGCGCAGCGGCCCGCGCTGTGTCTCGAACCGCCGGGCCAGCTCGGCCGCCGCGATCCGTGCGTCGTCGTCCATCGGTCTCCGGTCACCTTTGCCGCGCGGCTCCCGTCGATCCTACGAGACCCGCGGGACCCGCGGGACGCCTGCGAACGACCGGAAGGACCTGACGATGACTACGACGACACATGAGCTGCGTACGACCAGCGGCCTGGACCAGCCCCTGCTGCGCCCGTTCGACCTGGGCGGGCTGCGGCTGCCCAACCGCGTGGTGCTGGCTCCGACCACACGGGCGCGCGCGGAGAACCCGGGGCTGGTGCCGACCGATCTGCATGTCGCCCACTACGCGCAGCGCGCGACGGCCGGTCTGGTCGTCTCCGAGAGCTTGTTCGTGAGCGAGGAGGCGATCGGACAGGTCAACGTCCCCGGGATCTACAGTCCGGAGCAGGTGGCGGCCTGGCGGCGGGTCACCGACGTCGTGCACGCGCTGGGCGGCCGGATCGTGGCGCAGCTGTGGCACGCGGGCGCGGTGTCGCACCCGGACCACCACGGCGGACGGCTGCCTGCCGGTCCGTCGGCGGTGAACCCGGGGCAGACGGTGTTCACACCGACCGGGCCCAAGCCGACCGTCACCCCGCGCGCGATGACCGTCCGTGAGATCGGACAGGCGATCGCGGACTACGCGGCTGCGGCGGAGAACGCCCGGCGAGCCGGATTCGACGGCGTCGAACTGCCCGCACAGGGCGTGTACCTGCTGCCGCAGTTCCTGAGCCCGACGCTGAACCGGCGCACGGACGCCTACGGTGGGGACGGCGTCCGTCGGCGGCGGCTCCTCTTCGAGGTCGTCGACGCGGTGGCCGCGGCCTGGGACGGCGCGCCACGCGTGGGCGTGCGGCTGGGGCCGTACTGGAACACCGGCGAGCAGTTCGCTTTCGCTCCGGACCGGTTGCCCGAGTACGACGAGTTGACGGCAGCGCTCAACGACCGCCCGGTCGCCTACCTGCACCTGCTCGGACCGGATCTGACGGCTCCCGGGGCGACGCCGGACCTCAGCCTCTTCGCCCGCTACCGGCGACTCTTCGCCGGGCCGCTGATCGCGAACAACGGCTTCGACCGCGAGTCGGCGAACGCCGCGATCGCGTCCGGTGTCGCCGACACGATCTCCTTCGCCCGTCACTTCGTCGCCAACCCGGACCTGGTCACCCGCTTCGCCCTCGGCCGCGCGCCGGCGCAGGGGGACCCGAGCACGTACTACACCGGGGGAGTGCGCGGGTATCTCGACTGACCCGCTGTGATGGCTGCGGCGGCGAGCCGGAAGCCGGGCCGACAGTAGGGCCGACAGCCGGGCTGACGGTGAACATCCGTCGAACATGACGCTCGCTCCGAGCGGGATGCGGCGGACCACTGCGTTCCGCGTGATTCAGTTGGCTGCGAACGAGCGGGACACACGGGGAGACGTCGTAGACGTGGTGCGCGAGATGGACCGGGCACGTGCCTGGGTCGGGCCGGCCTGGCTGGGGGCGTCGTTGGTGCTGCCCTGGGCGCTGGTCCAGGTGGGGTGGGGGCCGCTGCTACTGGTGGTGGTGCTGCTGGGCACGGCCTCGGCGATTCGGACAGGCGGGGTGCTGCTGGACCGGCTGATCGCGGCCGGCCTGCTGCTCAGCGGTGAAGTGCTGATCCTGGGTCTGCTGCTCTCTGTGTGGCCCTGGGGGCTCTCGGTCCCCCTGTCGTGCTCGGTCCTGCTACTCCTCGCCGGAGCGTGGTGGTGGTGCGCGGGCCGGCTGCCGCAGCTCCCGCTGCGTTTCCGGGCGTCGGACCTGACGGTCCTTGGTACCGGAGCGTTCGTGCTGTGGCGGCTGCTGGCTCCGGTGGCCCGACTGTCCGCCGCCACCCAGCTGGACTACAACGGTGAGGCGCCGGACGCCTACGTCCACTTCGCGATCTTCGACGCGATCCAGCACATGCCCGGATACTTGTTCCTGCACGCGGAGCAGGCGCGTCAGTACGTGATGACGCCTACCGAGACGTCCTACCCGCAGGGTTCGCACTTCCTGCTGGCGTGGGTCGACCTGGTGCTGCACAACGGCCGGATCCAGCCCGACGCGCTGCTCTCCTACACCTGGCTGTTCCACAGCATGCTGGTGGTCGCGGCAGGTGTCTGCGCGGTGACCGTGTGGGCGGCCCGCTGGGTCGGCGGCCCGCGGTTGCGCGGCTGGCGGGCCGGGGCAGTCGGTGCCCTGGTGGCTGGTGTGCTGGTGGCCAGCCCGTTGGTGGTGCTCGTCCTCCAGGGCTTCTACTCGGAGCTGGTCGGCCTGTTCTTCCTGGTCCTCGGCACCGCACTGCTGCTGCGCTCCGCGATGCCGATGGCGGAGCGTACGGCTGTGGCCGTCGCCGCGGCGGTGACCACGGCGTACTGCTACAATCTGTTCGCGGTCATCCTGGGCCTGGCCCTGGTCGCCCACGTCGTACTGCGGTGGCCGGGCATTCGCAGGGCGCTGCGCTGGTGGCTCCCGGTGATGGCGCTCGGCATGGTCGCGGCCGTGCTGCCCACCCTGGTCGCGGTCACCACCTCGCTCGACATCGGCGCGCAGTCGTTGGAGAGCGGGGCCGACGCCAGCACCCAGTCCCTGGTCTTCGTGGCTGCTCTGGCCGCCGTCGTGCTCGCCGCTCTGGTGCGTCCGGCGCTGCGCGGCCTGGCGGTGCCGCGGGCAGGGGTGCTGGTGGCCGCGGGTGGCGTCGCCGCGCTGGTGCTCTACGGGGTCTACCAGTACGCCACGATCCACCAGCTCGCCTACTACTTCGACAAGGCGGCCACCGGGCTCACCTTCGTCATGCTCACCTTGGTCGGCGCCGTCGGCTGGGTGCTGCGGCCCGGCGTCGCGCTGCCCAACCTGGGCGCCCCCGCGCGACGGCTGGTGCAGACCGCCGTAGGCGTGACGGCGTGCGCGGGCGCGATGCTGGTCGGGCTGAACGCGGCCTGGGGCGCACCACCGATCAGCAACGCCCAGCCGTCGACCTCGACCGTCGGCCCGGGGCTCGCGTTGCTGGGCAACCTGCCGCTGATCGTCTGGAGTGACGGCAGGATCCGAGTCACCGCACCCCAGCCCGGCCCGGACGTCACCGACAACGCGTCCGTGCTGCGCGCGACCGGCACCGTCATCATGCTGGACACGGCGCGTGGCTGGTCGAACCGGCGCAACACCATCCTGGCGAACACGCTGAACCACCGTCAGGGCACCATGGCGCCGATCAACGCCTACCTCAACTCGGTCAACATGGGCAGCGTCCTGCCCACCGGCGCCGTCTACCGGCAGTCACTCGACGCACTGGTGCTGGCCGTCCGCGCGCTGGCCGGACAGGCCGTCGACGTCCAAGTCGGCAACCGGGCGCTGGCGCGGCGACTGCAGCACGACCTGGAGCGACTGGTCCCGGGCGCGCACCTGCACATCGTCTGGCGCTGCACGCCGGTCTCCCCGGCCTGACCCGGCAGGCCCGGTGGCCAGGGTCTGTCCGGCGGACCCTAGTCGTCCGGGCAGACGACGAAGCGCGGGCAGGCGAGCCGGCGGGGCCGGTCGCCGATCTCGACGAGCGCGGCGCGGATCTCGCGCAGGTGCTCGGTGGTCAGCTGCAGCGGGGGCTCGTGCGGCTGGTAGGTGGTGCGGACCGGGTAGTCCACGCCCGGTTCGGTGGTCATCTCGATGTGGCAGCCCAGGACGTGGGTGACCGGCCGGAGTTCACAGAACTCGATCAGACGGTCGACGGTCCGGGCGAACGCGTCCCAGTCCTGGACGTAGAGCCTGCCCGGGTAGACGGTGTCGCCGGTGAGCAGGATCCCGGTCCACGGGTCGTAGAACGTGACCGCCGCCTCGTGGTGCCCGGGGGTGGCCAGACACTCGAGTACGCGGCCGCCAAGATCCACCCGCGCCACGGCGGTGGGGTCCTGCGCGAATCCGAAGTACGTCCAGGCGCTGGCGAGGTCCGCACCGACCACGGTGGTGTCCGGGCGGTCGGCGAACTGGCCGTCGCCCGCGACGTGGTCGCCGTGGCCGTGGGTGTGCAGCACCAGCAGGTGGTATTCCGTGCGGGGGTTGCGGACGAGCCAGCCGTCGACAAGTTCGTCCACCACTCGACGCAGGGGGAAGAACTCGGCGGACGCGGTGGCCCCGGTGTCGACGAGCACCGCCTGTGTGTTGCCGAACAGCAGGAACAGGAACGGTGCTTCGTAGTCGATCGCCATGTTCTGGCGCAGGATGACGGTGTGCTCGTCGTAGGCGTGGACCTGGATGTCCGGGTCCGTGTTGTGCTTGGACGACGGTGATCCGTGGATCCAGCGGACGTCCAACTCGCGAGGCCTGGGAGCCGGGCTGTCGAAGTCGACGAAGGATGAGCCTGGGCCTGCGGTCATGACGCCTCCTGCGTGCGTCGTCTTGGCAGGCCGGGTACGGCGCACATCTCGTCCGGGGCCGGCACAGCTGAGCCTCCGGCGCGAAGCTACCACGGGCACGACGACGGGCGGCAGGCTCCCCGGACGGCACGCCGAGGGCACGCCGAGGGCACGCCGAGGGCGCGGCGGAGTCCCGCCGGGGCCGCGCCGGACAGGCCGAGCGGCGTCGGCTCCCCGGTCTGGGCCTGCCCGGCCTCGTAGGCTGGCCCCCGAGGAGGTCGTGATGGGACATCAGAACACGTCGCGCGCCGACCTGTTGGTCGAGCTGTGGCACTCCTGGGCGGAGCGCGGGGCCGCGCTGGAGCCGGGCGAGTGGGACCGTGCGACGCGGCTGCCCGGATGGTCGGTCCGGGCGCTGTACGCCCATGTGGCGCCCGACCCGGCGATGCTCGCCGTGCTGCGCGAAGCCGTGGTGGCGGGCCCGGCGACGGTCACCAGCGGGTCGGAGATCCTGCGGATCTTCAACCGGCCCGGCGGTGTGGCGCACGCGGTGGCGGACCAGGTCGCCACGCAGGCGCAGGAGACGGCAGGCAGCATGACCCCTGAGGCTCTGGTCAGCCGGTTCGCCGAGACCGGCCCCGCCGTCGTCGCGGAGCTCGCCGCCCTCCCGCCGGACACGGCCGTCGCCCACCCCGCCGGAACGGTCACGCTGGGAGCCCTGCGCGAGATCGCGGTGATGGAGGCGACCGTCCACCTGCTCGACCTGATCGACGCCGTCGGCGGCCCGCCGCCACCCGCCGCAGCGCTGCGGGCCACCCGGGACATGCTGGCGGACGTGGTCGACCCGACGGCCTTCATCGAGGCGGCGGCCGGCCGGACCAAGGAGGCCGTGCTCCCGGTGATGAGATAGGCGCCCGGTGATGAGATGGATGAGATTGACGAGACCAGCGCTGAGCTGGTCGGTGGTGTCGTCCCGTCAGATCTAGGGTGAGCTCATGGACTATCGCACGCTCGGCAACAGCGGTCTCCTGGTCTCGGTGGTGGGACTGGGCTGCAACAACTTCGGTGTACGTCTCGACGAGGCGCGGACCCGCGAGGTCGTCGACGCGGCACTGGACGCAGGCGTGACCCTTTTCGACACCGCCGACATGTACGGCGACGGGGGTGGCTCCGAGACGCTGCTCGGCCGGGTGTTGAAGGGGCGGCGCGACCAGGTCGTGCTGGCTACCAAGTTCGGCCACCAGAAGTGGGACATGGGGTACGGCCCGGCGGCGGGGGCCAAGGGCGGCCGGGCCTACATCCGGCGCGCGGTCGAGGAGTCGCTGCGGCGGCTGCAGACCGACCACATCGACCTCTACCAGCTGCACACCCCCGACCCGCTCACGCCGATCGCCGAGACGCTCGCCGCGCTGAGCGAGCTGGTGCGCGAGGGCAAGGTGCGGTACATCGGCCACTCCAACTTCGCCGGCTGGCAGATCGCCGAGGCCGCGCACGTGGCCCGGGAGATCGGGGCCGTCCCGTTCGTCTCGGCCCAGAACGAGTGGTCGCTGCTCGAACGCGGCGCGGAGCGGGAGGTGGTCCCCGCCGCGCTGCACTACGGCCTGGGCGTGCTGCCGTTCTTCCCGCTCGCCAACGGGCTGCTGACCGGCAAGGTGCGCCGCGCGACGGGCGTCCCCGCGGGCTCGCGCCTGGCGTCGCGGCCGGAGCGGGTGACCGAGGCCGGGCTCGACACGGTCGAACGCCTTGCCGCCTGGGGTGAGGCGCACGGCCGGACCGTCCTGGAGATCGGCGTGGGCGGGCTCGCCGCGCGTCCTGGGTGCAGCTCGGTCATCGCCGGGGCGACCAGCGCCGAGCAGGTCCGTGCCAACGCCGCCGCGGGCCAGTGGGTGCCGCCAGCCGAGGAACTGGCGGAGATCGACGCGGTCCTCGCCGGGCGTCCCGCCGCCTGACGCGACGGCCGTGGGTCCCTCACCGTCCGTCGGCCCGTCACCGTCCGTCGTCGACTAACGTGGCTCGGCGTGGATCTCGAAGCCGTACGCACATTCGTCGCCGCCGCGGACGCGGGCCAGTTCCAGGAGGCCGCCGCCGACCTGTCGATCACCCAGCAGGCGGTCTCCAAGCGCATCGCGGGACTGGAGAAGGAGCTGGACGTACGGCTGTTCGTGCGCACCGCCCGCGGCGCCCGGCTGACCATCGACGGTCAGGCGTTCCTGCCCCACGCCCGCGAACTGCTCCGGGTGGCGGATCGGGCTGACGCCTCGGTCCGCCCCGGCCGGCGCGCGCTGCGCGTCGACGTCGTCAACCGGCGCATCGCGACCGCAGGACTGCTGCAGGACTTCCACCGCGCGCATCCCGAGATCGAGTTGGACGTGGTGACCCTGGACGCCGACGTGGACGGCGCCATCGCCGCCGTCGCGGCGGGGAGCGTCGACGCCACCTTCCACGCCGTGCCGCCGCAGCGCCATGTCCCGGACGGCATCCGCACCGCCCCCATGATCGAGGACCGGCACCAACTGCTCGTCGGCCCGCGCCATCCGCTGGCCAGCGCGCGCGCCGTCACGCCGGGGCAACTGGCCGGACACCGCATCTGGATGCCGGGCCTGGACGCCCGCGGCGAGGTCGCCGACTACTACTACGAGCTCGCCACGGCTTTCGGCCTCACCATCGACATGGTCGGTCCAGTCTTCGGGAACGAGGCGCTGCTGGACGAGATCGCGGACTCCCCGGACCTGGCCACGCTGGTCGGCGAGGGCTCGCGCTACATGTGGCCGGACAGCTACGACCTGCGGCGCGTCCCGATCCGGGACCCGGCGCCGGTCTATCCGCTGTCCGTGATCTGGCGCGACGACAACCCCCACCCGGCGCTGGACCGGCTGCGCGGCTACTTCGAGTCCCGGCGGACGACGTCGCCCGCCGCCGAGGTCTGGCTGCCGACCTGGGCGGGTGCGGCCACGCGGTCCTGAGCGGGCCGCCCCCGGAGAGGTGGGTCAGCCCTTGGCCGAACCGAGGGTCAGACCGGCGACGAACTGTCGCTGGAGCGCGAAGAACACCACCAGGGTGGGGACCGCGACGATCAGGGACGCCGCGGAGATGAGGTTGTTGTTGACGAAGAACTCTCCGCTGAGGTTGTTGAGCGCGGCCGTGATCGGCCGGTTCGCGCCGGTCTGCATCAGCACGGTGGCCCAGAAGAAGTCGTTGTAGATCCAGGTGAATTCGAGGGTCGCCAGGGCGGCGAGCACCGGTCGGCACAGCGGCATGATGATCTGCCAGTAGTAACGCCAGCTCGACGCGCCGTCCATCAGCGCGGCCTCGCCGAGCTCCGCGGGCAGGGTCCGCATGTAGTTCGACATGACGAACGCGCAGAAGCCCGTCTGGAACGCGACGTGGACCAGGATCAGGCCGATGAACGAGTCGTCCAGCTTGCCCGAGGACGCCAGCCAGGTGGGCAGCGGAACCAGCTGGTAGAGCTTGTAGAGCGGCGTGATCAGCGCCTGCTGCGGCAGCAGGTTGCCCGCGGTGAACAGCATCAGCAGCGCGACGTTGACGCGGAAGCTGTAGCGGGAGACCACGAAGGCCACCATGCTGGCCAGCCAGAGCGTGAGCACCAGCGCGGGCACCGTGATGATCAGCGAGTTGAGGAAGTACTGCGGCAGTTGGGCCTGCGTCCAGGCGGCGGTGAAGTTGCCGAACCCGTAGTGGCCGCCCACCGAGACGTAGCCGAGCCGCTGGGTGTCCGCGTAGGGACGCAGCGCGGTGTAGAAGGCGTACAACAGCGGGGTGATCCACACCAGGCAGGTTGCCGCCAGGAAGACGTGCAGGGCGAGCCGCGCGGCGCGGGTGCTCCGCCTGGTGCCGGACGCGTCGTCGCGGCCCCGGGCCTCGGGGCGGGACGACGGCAGCAGGGTCGCGGTCACGTGCGGGAGTCCTTTCGGAACACCGTCACCAGGTAGGGGACGATGAAGACCATGGAGATCACCAGCAGGATGGTCGCCAGCGCCGAGCCGAAGCCGATCCGGCTGGCCTCCCCGATGATGTTGTTGGTGACCAGGACCGAGAGCAGTTCGAGCCCGTTGGTGCCGCGGTTGATGATGTAGACGATGTCGAACGCGCGCAGCGACTCGATCACCGTGATGACCAGGACGACCACGTTGATCGGTCGCAGCGCGGGCCAGACCACGTGCCGGAAGGTCTGCCACCCGCTCGCTCCGTCGAGCGAGGCGGCCTCCTTGAGGGAGGGGTCCACGGACTTCAGCCCTGCCAGATACATGATCATGACGTAGCCGGTCTGCCGCCAGCAGGCCATCACCAGCACGGCCCAGATGTTGAGGTTCGGGTTGCCGAGCCAGTCGATCACGGACGAACCCTGGGTGTGCCCGGTGAGGTTGTTGATCAGGCCCTGGGTCGGGGAGAAGATCAGTTCGGTCATGAAGCCGACCAGCGCCAGCGACAGGACGACCGGCATGAACAACACGCTCTGGTAGAGCCGCGAGAAGCGGATCTGCTTGTCCAACTGCACGGCCAGGAACAGCCCGAGCGGGGCCGGGACGCAGAAGAAGACGACGAGCCAGAGCAGGTTGTGTTCCAGGGCCGGCTGGAACGGCGGGTAGATCGTGAAGATGTTCCGGTAGTTCTCCAGGCCGATCCAGTGGATGTTCTGCACCCCGCCGATGCCCGGCCAACTGGCGAAGGAGAGCACGACGGAGGCCAGGGCCGGCAGCCAGACCAGGCCCACGGTCAGGAGCGTGGGCACGCCCGCCATCAGCGTCAGGGTGAGCCGGTCACGCGTGGACAAGCGCCGACCGCGCGGTCGAGCGGTCAGCTGTCGAGTGGTCATCAGCGCTCTCGTTTCGGTGCGCCCCGGCGCCTGCCGGGTGGGACGCGACGTGGTCAGCCGTTGCTCGCCCAGATCGACTTGGCCTGCTTGTCGATCGAGGAGGTGATTGAGGCCACGTCGCCCGGGTTGTTGAGGAACTGCTGGATGGCCGGCAGCAGCACCGGGTCCGCGAAGTCGGGCCGGGTGTCGCGGTCCATGAACTGCGAGATGTGGCTGGCCTTCTGAATGAGCGTCACCGAATCGGCCTGGGCCTGGGTGTACTTGGCGGCGTCCACGCCGTTGGCGGTGGCGATGTCGGCGGGGTTGCTGCCGAGCCAGAACTGCTGGGCCTTGGCGGTTCCCAGGTACTCCAGCAGCTTCACGGCGCCGGTGTGGTTCTTCGGCGAGGCGCTCATCATGAACCCGTCGATCGGGGCCTCGACGCTGTCCTGGCCGAACTGCGGGTTGATCTCAGGGAAGGCGAAGAAGCCCAGGTCGGCGGCCTTGGGGCCGGTGAAGATCGTCCCGATCTGGTCGAGCCCGAGCACCATCATCCCGGCCTGCTGGTTGAGCAGTTGCTGCGCCCCCTCCTGCCAGGTCAGACCGAGGGCCCCGGGGGAGTAGTACGGCAGGAGCTGCGTCCACTGGTCGAAGACCGCCTTGACCTGCGGGGAGTTCCACTGGTCGCCGTTGCGCATCAGGTTGATGTGGAAGTCGAAGCCGTTGATGCGCATGTTCAGGTAGTCGAACGTGCCCATGGCGGGCCAGCCGTCCTTGTCGGTGAAGGCGATCGGGATCAGCCCGTCGGTCTTCATCTTCTTGGCCAGCGCGATGAACTCGTCCCACGTGGTCGGTTCGGCGTAGCCCTTGGCCTTCCACAGGCTCTTGCTGTAGTAGACGGCCCAGGGGTAGTAGTCGAACGGCACGAAGTAGTAGTGGCCGTCGCTGCCCTTGCTCTGGGCCTTCATCGCGTCGGTGTAGTTGCCGCCGATGGACGCCCACACGTCGTCGACGTCGTGCAGCAGGTTCTGCCCGGCGAAGAACTGCATCCGCTCGCCAGCGAACCAGTTGAAGACGTCCTGCGGATTGCCCTGCAGGTAGGTCGAGATGTTCTGCTGGAACGTGTTGTGGTCCACCCAGTTCACATCGACGCTCAGGCCCGTGTCGTGTTTGACCTGCGTGAACAGAGACTGGTAGGCGCCCTTCGGCTGGGGCACGGCGGCGTTGGAGCCGAAGCTGACAGTGGTGGCGTCGGCGCCCGAGGCGGCCGAGCCTCCGCTCGAACAGGCGGCCAGGAGTGGAGACAGCCCAGCGGCTCCGGCACCCAGTGCCGCAAAGCGAAGCAGTGAGCGGCGGGACAAACCGTCGCGCTCAGCGAAGGTACGAGGCACTACCCCTCCCAAGGCATCAACATCGAACAGGGTCAAACATTGAGCGAAGTGATGCAATCAGGCTGATGATCCCCCGTCAAGGGGCTTCACAAGACTCGCCTTTTACCTGGTGGACGTGGATTGCAAGCGGGCGCGACCGATCTGCGTCACGTGTCTTGACGCAGTGTCACGACGTCGATGGAATGACTTTCGTCGTTCGGCTTCGTGTAGTGATGTTTGTTTGTGTCTCAATCCGACTTCGGAGGTTCGCACAGTGACGCGGTCGATCCGTACCAGGCGCACTCCCCACTCAGCACACTCGCCACACCCGACCCAGCCGATCCAACCGACCGAGCCGATCCACCAGATCCGCCCGAGCCGCGGGCACGCGCTGCGCCAGGGCCGCACCCTGGCACTCGCGTTAGGCGTCTCGCTCGTCGCACTCGCCCTGCCGACCGCCGTCCCCGCGCTGGCCGGCACGGCCCCCGCGGCCCAGGCCGAGGCGAACGGCGTGTCCGCCACGCCGCCCATGGGGTGGAGCAGTTGGAGCTTCGTCCGCCGCAACCCCACCGAGTCGGACATCGAGGCCGAGGCCAAGGCCATGTCCACCAGCGGCCTGGTCTCCCACGGGTACAGCTACGTCAACGTGGACGACTTCTGGTACCTCAACCCCGCCACCACCGTGGACTCCTACGGCCGCTGGGTGACCGACTCCAGCAGGTTCCCCGACGGCATGGCGGCCGTCGGCAGCTACGTCCACGGCCTCGGCGAGAAGTTCGGGATGTACCTCACGCCCGGCATACCGGTGGCCGCGTACAAGCAGAACACGCCCATCCAGGGCACCAGTTACCACGCCCAGGACATCGTCTCCGACACCACCAGTTACGAGACCAACTACAACTACGGCAGCGGGTCGATGTACTACATCGACTACAACAAGAACCCCGCCGCCGCCCAGGCCTACCTCAACTCCTGGGCCGACCAGCTGGCTTCCTACGGCGTCGACTACCTCAAGATCGACGGCGTCGGCGACTGGGACGTCGCGGACATCCAGCACTGGTCCCAGGCGCTGAACCAGACCGGCCGACCGATCCACCTGGAACTCTCCAACAGCCTCGACGTCAACAACGCGGCCACCTGGAAGCAGTACGCCAACGGCTGGCGGATCGACGGCGACGTCGAGTGCTACTGCGGAGCGGGCGGCTCCTCCTACCCGCTCACCGACTGGAACAACGTCGCCGGCCGCTTCAACGACGTGGCTCCCTGGATCAAGGACGCCGGACCCGGCGGCTGGAACGACCTCGACTCGCTGGAGGTCGGCAACGGCAGCAACGACGGGCTCACCGTCGACGAACGCCGCACCCAGATGACCTTGTGGGCCGTCGAAGGCGCACCACTGCTGCTCGGCACCGACCTCACCAACCTGGACCCGACCGACCTGGCCATGCTGACCAACGACAAGGTGATCGCGGTCGACCAGGCCGGCAACCCCGCCCGGCCCGTCGACCGAACCACCCAGCAACAGGTCTGGTACGCGGCGAACCCCGACGGCAGCTACACCGTGGCCCTGTTCAACCTCGGCGGCAGCACCGCGAACGTCACCGCCCACTTCGCCGACCTCGGCTTCAGCGGCAGCGCGGACGTCCAGGACCTGTGGAACAACACCGACTTGGGCACCAGCGCGGGCTCCTTCTCCGCGAGCCTGAACACCCACGCGTCCATGCTGCTCAAGGTCACGCCGACCACGGGCGACGCGTTCACCGCGATGCACTACAACATCGTCAACGCCGCCACCGGCCAGTACCTCGACGTGTCCGGCGGGTCCACCGCGGACGGCGCCTCCCTCGTCCAACAACCCGCCGACGGCGCGACCGACCAGCAGTGGCAGCTGGCGTCCACGGGCAACCAGCTCTACCGGATCGCCGACGTCAACAGCGGCAAACTGGTCAACATCCCCGGCGGCACCGGCACTGCCGGCACGCAGCTGATCCAGTACCACGACGACCACTCGGCCGGTTCGCACTGGACCTTCACCCCGACCGGCAGCGGCACCTACACCATCAGCTCCGCGCTCGACGGCCAGGTGCTCGACACCAACGGGAGCGCGGTGGTCCAGAACGCCGCCTCCGGAGCTGCCAGCCAGCAGTGGAAGCTGGTGCCGGTGCCCGTGGCGGGTGCGCAGTACCGCCTGGAAAACGGGGCCACCGGCGGTCGGATGGACGTCAGCGACGACTCCGTGTCGGACAACGCCGCGATCCTGCAGTGGTCGGACAACGGCCAGTCGGACCAGCTGTGGTCGTTCGCCCGGCAGTCCGACGGCAGTTGGACCATCGCCGACGACCACAGCGGGCTGCTGCTCAACATCCCCGGCCCGACCACCGCCCAGGGCACCCAGCTGATCCAGTACCACGACGACGGCAACAGCAACTCCCGCTGGACTCTTGTGGACGCGGGCCCCAACCTGGTCCAGCTCAAGAGCGTCTACGACGGACAGTTGGTCGACCTGACCAACAGCTCGCTGAGCCTGGGCGCGTCGGTGCTCCAGTGGCCGTCCGACGGCGGCACGAACCAGACCTGGACGCTGGCCGCGCCGAACTGATCCACCGTCAGAAACGCGCGGCTCCGCGGCGGCAGCGCCCGCCGAATTCGCCCGGGAATTCACGGGGCCGCGCTGTTTCGGGGATTCACCGTGGTATTCCCTGGACCTCAACATATGCTCAAGTTTGTGCAGATTCTGGTTGGGTTGTTACATCCAGGGGGTAGTCGGGCTACGTTTCCTGAGTTTGCGTGGATCACCAACACCGCGCAGGAGAGGTAGCACAACCGATGACCACCGAGACCTCGGAACCGGATCAGCAGGCCGCCCCCACCGGGGCGGCCGGTGACGGTCACCTCCAGGCGGGACTGAAGAGCCGCCACCTGTCCATGATCGCCATCGGCGGAGTGATCGGCGCCGGTCTCTTCGTCGGCTCCGGCGCGGGTATCGCGGAGACGGGCCCCGGCATTCTGCTCTCGTACGCGCTGGCCGGTGTGCTGGTGGTGCTGGTGATGCGGATGCTCGGCGAGATGGCCGCCGCCAACCCGCAGAGCGGCTCGTTCTCCGCCTACGCCGACCGTGCCCTCGGCCGCTGGGCCGGCTTCGCCATCGGCTGGCTCTACTGGTTCTTCTGGGTCGTGGTGCTGGCCGTCGAGGCCACCGCAGGCGCGAAGATCCTGCACGGCTGGCTTCCCGGCGTCCCGCAGTGGGCCTTCGCCCTGCTGGTGATCGCCCTGCTGACCGCCAGCAACCTGGGCTCGGTCGCCTCCTACGGCGAGTTCGAGTTCTGGTTCGCGGGCATCAAGGTCGTGGCGATCGCCGCCTTCATCGTGATCGGCGTCCTGGCCATCTTCGGCGTGCTGCCGGGCACCCACGCGGTCGGCACCCAGAACCTGGTGGGACACGGCGGCTTCCTGCCGCACGGCATCGGCACCGTCTTCACCGGCATGCTGACCGTCGTCTTCTCCTTCATGGGCAGCGAGATCGTCACGCTCGCGGCGGGCGAGACCGCGGACCCGCGCCGGGCCGTGACCAAGGCGACCAACAGCGTGATCTGGCGCATCGGCGTCTTCTACCTGGGCTCCATCCTGGTCGTGGTCACCCTGCTCCCGTGGGACGCGGCCTCCGTCAAGGGCAGCCCGTACGTCGCGGTCCTGCAGCACGTCGGGATCCCGGGGGCTGCGCAGGTGATGAACGTCATCGTGCTCACCGCCGTGCTCTCCTGCCTCAACTCGGGCCTGTACACCGCCTCCCGGATGGCCTTCTCGCTCGGGCGGCGCGGTGACGCCCCGCGCGCCTTCGCCACGGTCAGCGGACGCGGTGTGCCGCGTAACGCGATCCTCGCCTCGGTGGTCTTCGGCTTCATCGCGGTAATCTTCAACTACACCTCGCCCGACACCGTGTTCAGCTTCCTGCTGAACTCCTCGGGCGCCGTGGCGCTCTTCGTCTGGCTGGTGATCTGCCTGTCCCAACTGCGGATGCGGAAGATCATCGAGCGCGACTCGCCCGAGACGCTGACCGTCCGGATGTGGCTCTACCCGTATCTGACCTGGGCCACCATCGGGCTGATCGGCTTCGTCATGGCGTACATGTTCACCACCCACGACGGCCGGATGCAGATGGTGCTCTCGCTGCTGGCGGCGGGCGTCGTGCTGGTCGCCGCGCCGATCGTGCAGCGTCGTCGCGCTGGAGTCGGTTCACCTTCGTAGTCATGCCTCGGGTTCGGCACTCCGCGACCAGCCGCGTGCCTCGCCCTCGTCGATCAGTCGTCGTCCGGCCTCCCACAGCGAGGCCGACGCGTCTCCGATCACGGCCTTGCGCGCCCGGACGTCGTCGGCGGTGACGCCCGGGGTGCGCCAGGTGCCGCCGCGTGCCATCCAGTTGAGCAGGAGCGGCTGGAGCCGGTCCATCGCCTTGGCGAACCGTGCCTCCGGGGTGCGGCGTTCCTCGAACTCGTCCCAGAGGGCCCGCATGCGCTGTGCCTGGTCCGCCGGAAGCAGTGTGAAGAGTTCGTCGGCCGCCGCCACCTCCCGCGCGCGCTGGTCGACACCGGCGGCGCTGTCGTACAGCGGGGTGTCGCCGGCGTAGATCTCGACGAGATCGTGCAGCAGCACCAGCTGCACGGTGTGTCCCACGTCGAAGGGCCGGTCGGAGTGTTCGGCGAGGACCACGACCATCATGGCCAGGTGCCAGGAGTGCTCCGCGTCGTTCTCGCGGCGGTCCGCCGCGGCGAGCGGCGACTGGCGCAGGACGGTCTTGAGCTGGTCCACCTCCACGAGGAAGGTGAGTTGGGCGCGCAGCCGCTCGTCGATGTCGTCGGGGAAGGGCGTCCTGTCGGCGAGTGGCGTGTGGCGTTCGTCGCTCATGCCTGCATCGTGGCAGCCGTGGGCCGGCTTCCCGGGGAGCATCGCCGAGGCAGCAGGCCCGTCCACGGGTTGGAATTGCGCCCGGCGACGACGGTGCGCGCGGCACTGTGGTCGGCATGATCGTGAAACCGGAGACAGACGACCTCGCCGCCTACCTCGCGGCGGACGAGGTGATCGACCATAAGCACCCCGGGCTGCGGCGGCTGGCCGCCGAGCTGGCCACCCCCGAGGCGGCGTTCCACCACGTCCGGGACCAGGTCGCGCACTCCGCCGACGCGGGCGCTTACAGCGGGGCGTTCCGCGCGTCCGAGGTGCTGGCGGCGCGCAACGCGATCTGCCACGGCAAGTCGCACCTGCTGGCCGCGCTGCTTCGGGCGCAGGGCGTGCCGACCGGCCTGTGCTACCAGCGGCTGGACGACGACGAGGGCGGCTTCGTGCTGCACGCTCTCAACGCCGTCCACCTGGACGGCCGTTGGTCCCGTCTCGACGCCCGGGGCAACCGCGAGGGCGTGGACGCGCAGTACGACCTGCAACGGGAGCGGCTGGCCTGGCCGGTCCGGCCGGAGCTGGGCGAGCGGGACTACGTCAAGGTCTTCGCCGCGCCGCCGGGCTCTCTGGTCCAGGCGCTCGCCCGAGCGGTGCCGGGCAGCTCCGGCTACGACTACCTGCCCGGCGAGCTGCCGGGCGAGGAGTCGATCTAGGGCCCCGCAGGTCGGCCGGGTTCAGCCGCAGAACACGGCCGTCTGCGCGGGCCCGAGGGCGTCGGACGCCGGGGCCGGGGGCTGGTGGCGGAGGTCCCGGCCGAGGTCGAAGACCGTGCCGACCAGGATCAGCTGGCGGTCGGCGTCGGCGCCGGCATCGGCCGAGGTGAGCGAGATGCTGGTGAAGCCGGGACCGCCGCCGTCGGTCTCCCAGACCGCCGCCTGGCGGCCCGCGCCGCAGTCGACGGCGGCGCGGGTCACGCCGAGCGCGTAGCCGTCGTCGCCGGGGACGTCAGGGACGGTCTCCAGCGCGCGCTGCTCGGCGGCGGGCAACAGGCGACCGGCGAAGAGCGCCCGGTCGAACGTGCCCAGGTCGCCGAGGGTGGAGATCATCGCACCGGCGGTCCAGTCGTAGGACGGGCTGAACACGGTGACGTCGTGGTGGGCCAGGTCGTAGCCGTGCAGATGGCGGCCGTGGATCCGCGGGTCGGTGAGCGGGAGCGTGGTGTGGGTCAGGCCGAGCGGGCGCAGGATCCGGTCGGTGATCTCCTGGCCCGCGCTGCGCCCGGTGACCGCCTCGATCACGAGTCCGGCCAGCAGGTAGTTGGTGTTGGAGTAGTTCCACCGGGTCCCGGGCGCGAACAGCGGCGGGTGGGCCGCGGCCTCGGCGACGACGCGGCGCGGGGTGTAGACGTAGTCCATGTCGTGGCGTTGCAAGTAGGGGGCGAAGAAGGCCGGGTCGGTCGTCGGGTCGTAGATGCCGCTGGTCTGGTCGAGTAGCTCCCGCACGGTGATCCGGCGGCCGTCGTTGCCGTGTCCCGCGACCACGCCCGGCAGCCACCGGGCGACGCTGTCGTCCAGCCCGAGCCGGTGCTCGCCGACCAGTTGGAGCAGCACGGTCGCGACGAAGGACTTGGTGTTGCTGGCGATCCGGAACCGGTCGTTGGGCTGGGCCGGACGCCCGGTGGCGAGATCGGCGAGCCCGGCGGCGGCCATGGCGCTCGTGCCGCCGCGCCGCGCGTAGGCGATCGCGGCGGGGTACCCGTCGGCGACCGCCTGCGTGGTCGCGGTGTGCAGGACGGTCGCGAGCGGCGAGCCAGAGGCGGACGACGCGTCCGACGCGGCGGCAGCTGCGGGAGCGGCAGCCGTGGGCACGGCACGGGCGGGCGCGGTGGCGCAGCCGAGCAGCGCGGCGACGGCGAGCAGGACCAGGTGAGGGCGGCGCATGAGTGATACCCCGTCAGATGCGGTTGCGGTGGTCACTGATCAGCCTGGCGGCCCTCGGCCGCGCAGGCCATGAGGCTGGCCGTAGCTGACATGCTGGTGACAACCCCCCCTGGATTCCCCGCGCTCACGCTCCAGCTCCCGCGTGTGCGCCGCTGCGCGGTCTGCCCTCACGCCTCCGGTTCTGCGGCCGCGCCGGGCGTGAAGATGCGGGCGAGGTGGTGGCTCAGGACCTCCCACGCAGCGTCCGCGCTGCGTTGCCCGACCAGGACGCTCGTCCCGAGCCCGGCCGACATGGCGAGCAGACCGACCACCTCCGCGCGCAGGTCGATGTCGCGGGGCGTCTGCCCGGCCTCCCGTGCCGCGGTGAGTTGCGCGAGCAGGAGGCCCTCCATGGCGTCGGGGTCGCGCAGCAGCGGTTGGGTGGCGAGCGCCGGATCGGTCAGCGCGAGGGTGGCGTACGAGGTGTAGACGAGGTGGAACGTGCGGCTCTCGTCGTCCGTGGGCAGGGCCTCCGCCAGGACGGCTTCGACGACGGTGCGCGGGGTCGGTGACGTACCGCCCGCCCGAACGCGTCTGCGCACCCGTTCGCCCATCCGCTGGGCGAGATAACCCAGCGCGTAGTGGAGCAGTTGCTCTTTCGTCTTGAAGTAGTACTGGATCAAGGGGACCGAGATCCCCGCCTCTTCCGCGACGTCACGCATGGCGACCGCATGCAGGCCCCTGGTGCCCGCGCGCCGCAGCAGGGCCTCGGCGATCTGGTGTCGTCGTTCCTCGTGGTCGACTCGCTTCGGCATGTTTTTACTATACGCTCATATGGTGAAGGCGGGTCAGCTCATCGCTGAACCGAACCGACGATGGGGGAGCCGGGCATGGCTACGAGCGCGACTGTCAAGGGAGTTGGGCGTTTCACCAGCGAGAGCGCCAGGACGCGGTTCCTGGCCGCGTATGACGACGCCATGGCGCTGTGGCCCTGTCCCAGGCAGGAACTCCAGATCGAGACGACCTATGCGACCACCCATGTCCACCGCTGCGGCCCGGACGACGGCGAACCGATCGTGCTGCTGCACGGCGCCGGTGGGAGCTCGACGATGTGGTTCCCCAACATCGCCGCCCTCAGCGCGAACCATCCTGTCTATGCGATCGACACCCCCGGCGATCCTGGGCGCAGTGTCCAGCGCAGTCCGATCTTCGCGCCGGAGGTGAGCGCCCGGTGGCTGGACGAAGTCCTCGACGGGCTCGGGCTCA
Organism: Streptacidiphilus fuscans; assembly: GCF_015690355.1. GTDB lineage: Bacteria > Actinomycetota > Actinomycetes > Streptomycetales > Streptomycetaceae > Streptacidiphilus > Streptacidiphilus fuscans. Next base: position 673,179 of record NZ_JADPRT010000001.1, read on the forward strand.
CCAGGGTCCACCTGGTCGGCTCTTCCTACGGTGGCTGGCTCGCGCTGAACCAGACGCTCCACTCGCCCGGCCGGATCGCCGGCTCGACGCTGCTCGACCCGGGCGGACTGGAGAAGGTCGGTGCCCGCTTCTACGCCTGGATGATGGTCAACCTCCTGGCGGGACTTGTTCCGCGCCGCCTCTTCCCTGGCCTGTCCACCAAGCTGTCCAACCCCGTGCTCGACCACCCCGAGTTGAAGCGCTCCATCATCCTCGGCGCCCGCACCTACCGGTCCGGCCGACCCGCACCACTGCCCCTGACCGACGACGAACTCGGCGCGATCCGCATCCCGACGCTCCTGCTGATCGGTGACCGCAGCCCGCTGATCCACGCCGTCCCGACGCGCGACCGCGTCCGACGCCTGATGCCGTACGCGGACGTGGAACTCGTCACCGACACCCGGCACGGCCCGTCGATCGAACGCCCCGAGTACGTCAACGACCGCATCCTGGGCTTCGTGGCGGCAGCCCAGCGGGTCTGACCGCCCCGCGTCGCGCGGTCCGGCCGGGCGGGCGGCGTGGCAGGCTGGGGTCATGTGCGGACGCTACGCATCCTCCCGAAAGCCCGAGGACCTGGTGGAGCTGTTCCAGGTCGACCGGTGGAACCCGACCGAGACGTTGGCGCCCTCGTGGAACGTCGCGCCGACCGACGACGTGTGGGCGGTGGTGGACCGGGCCGACCGGGAGACCGGTGAGCTGGGGCGGGAGCTGCGACCGCTGCGGTGGGGGCTGGTGCCGTCATGGGCCAAGGACCCCTCGGTCGGGGCGCGGATGATCAACGCCCGGGTGGAGACCGTCCACGAGAAGCCCGCGTATCGCAAGGCGTTCGCCAAGCGCCGGTGCCTGCTGCCCGCCGACGGCTACTACGAGTGGACCGCCGTCCCCGCGAGCGAGGACCGCAAGGCCTACAAGCAGCCGTGGTACATCGCCCCGGAGGACGGGGCGCCGATGGCGATGGCGGGCCTGTACGAGTGGTGGCGGGACAGGACCCGGGACGATGACGACCCGCTGGCCTGGTGGGCCACGTGCACGATCATCACCACCGAGGCCGTCGACGCCGCGGGCCGGGTGCACCCGCGCATGCCCCTGGCCATCGCGCCCGCCGACTTCGAGGCCTGGCTCGACCCCTCCCACCAGGACCCCGGCGAGCTCCGCTCCCTGCTGATCGAGCCCGCCGCCGGAAACCTCGGCGCGCGCCAGGTCTCACTCGCCGTCAACAGCGTCCGCAACAACGGGCCGCACCTGCTCGACCCGCCCGACCAGCCGGCGCCCGCTGCGTAGCGCCCGAAGTCGGCGGGACCAGGCGGCATCGGTCGCCGGGCTCGGCATGGTCATGGGGGCGTCCCGGACGTAGGCTGACACCAGCAGAAGCACGCCCCCGCGACCGTTTGGTGCGTGGTGCCGGTGTTCATGAGCAGAAGCCAGAGCCTGGTGGAGCCGTTGCAGGACGTGACGGCCCCCTACCGGACTCGTGCGGCCCGAACACCCGCGAGTCCGCCGCTCGTCTTCGGGTCCGGCGTGGACGAACTCCCCGCACTCGTCAGCCTCAGCCGTGAACAGCCCGTAGTCGCCCGCACCCTCAGCGACGCCGTCACCGCCCTGCACCAGGCCCCGCACCTCGCGTCCGCGTTGCCGCACCTGCTCGAGGACGCGATGGACCTGATGGGCGCGGACTTCGCCAACGTCCAGATCGTGGACCCCCGGGACGGGTCGCTGGTCCTGGTCGCGCAGAGCGGCTTCGGTCCGGCCTTCCTGGAGCACTTCGCCGTCGTCCGCGACGACGACTCGGTGTGCGGTCTCGCCGCTCGGCAGCGCACCCAGGCTGTGGTGGCCGACGTCCGGGCCGAGCCGACGCTGGAACCGCACTGGGGCGTCTTCCGCGCCGCCGGTGTCCGCGCCGTCCAGTCGACGCCGCTGCTCGACGGCACGGGCCGGTTGATCGGGATGATCTCCACGCACACGCCCTCGCCACGCGGTCCTTCCACACGCAGCTTGCAGGTCATGGACCTGTACAGCCGCTTCGCGGGCGAGGCCGTGGCGCAGTTCCTCGACGGGACCTCTCCGCTGGGCCGTGCCGCCGACCGGGGTCGCGGCTGAACCAGCACGGCGCAAGCTCCGTGACCGGCGCCGGATCCGGTCGTTGCTCCGGACATGAAGAAGATCATCACCGCCGCCGTCCTCGCCACGGCGGCTCTCGCCACCGCCGCGCCCGCCGCCCATGCCGACAACGACAGCAACTTCGGCCCCGGCGTCAACGCGGCCAACAACTGGAACTTCTCCGCCGCGGCGGTGTGCTTCCAGGAGCTGGCAGTCGTCCCCGTCGGCGGCGCGTGGACCGGTGAGGCCAAGAACCTGTGCAGCAACGGCAATGTCATCGACCACGCGGCCGGGGGTCTCGGTCTGCCGGGCTGACCTTTCGCGCCACCCGAGCGGCCCCGCACCTAGGGTGGTCGCCGTGACGACGCAGACGACGCAGACGACGCAGACGAGGCAGCCCACGAGGGACGCGCGACCGCTGGCCGTGTTCGACCTGGACGGCACGCTGGCCGAGACCGGACACCGACAGCACTTCCTGGAGCGGCAACCCCGGGACTGGAAGGGCTTCTTCGCCGCCCTGCACCGGGACCCGCCGCTGGACGAGGGCCTGCGGCGGGTCCGGGAGGCGGCGGCGGACTGCGACGTGGTCTACCTCACCGGCCGCCCCGAGCGGTGCCGCAGGGACACCCTCGCCTGGCTGACCCGCCACGGGCTTCCCGAAGGGCGCCTGCTCATGCGGGGCGACGCCGACCGCCGCCCGGCCCGGGCGGTCAAACTGGAGGTCCTGCGTGACCTCGCCCGGCGCCGCGAGATACGCATGCTGGTGGACGACGACGAGTTGGTGTGCGACGCGGCCGAGCGAGCGGGCTTCCGCGTGGTCCGGGCCCGATGGGCCAGCACCTCGCAGTCCGCGTCGACGGCCCTACGGGACGCGCAGGAGCGTGACGGCAGGACCTGACGGGCAGTCCTGACGGGTGGTCAATCATCCGAGCAGAAGGCCGATACCGCTTACCAGCATCACCAACGCCGTTGCGGCGTGGACGCCGTAGGCGATGGCCTTCGGCCCGCCGCTGCGCAGAATGACCACCGCGTCCCCGGCAGGTATCGCGGCGAACACCACCATGTACCAACCGAGAACCGATGTCGTCGCGACGAGCATCAGCACGAAGACGAAGACCCCGGGCGCGATCTCGCGCAGTCCTTTCACGCGCAGCCAGGGCAGGAGGGCGCGGTCGTCGGGGCGTGCGCCGGGAATGCCGAAGCCGGTGGCGGTCTGTGGTCTTGTCACACCGTTCCCGCCCATGAAGACGAGGCCCGCGCCGATCAGACCGGCGAGAACGGTGGCAATGGTGGTGATCATCGGCTGTCCTGTCCGTTGAGAGTGTTGAGAGTTGTGAGTCGTTCTGCAGTGACTCCGGCGCATCCGGCTGGTCCGGCGAAGGTGGCGACGCGGCTGTCGCGGTCAGGGGACGAGCACGATCCGGCCGCGGACACCGCCCTTGGCCATCGCCTCGTAGGCAGCCGCAGCTTCGTCCAGCGGTATCACGGCGTGGACGCGAGCCGGGAGTTCACCCGTCGCCACCCGCGCGAGCAAGCCGGCGAGCCGCGCGCCGTCGGGACGGGCGAACACGACGTCGACGGCGATACCGCGCTCCTCGGCAAGCCGCGCGGCCGGCTGCACGCCGACGAAGCGGCCGCCGTCGCGGACCGCCCGTAGGGCGTGCTCCTGCAGGGCACCGGCGTCGGCGACGGCGTCCCAGCCCTGCCCGAGATCGGTCGCGAAGTCGGCGCCGAGGCCCCGGACGAACGGCTCGTCGGCCGCGCGCGCCACCCCGGTCACCCGCCAGCCCCGGTCCTGCGCGAGGACGGCGACGTACGCGCCCAGCGCACCGGCCGCGCCGGTCACCAGCAGGCGCGAAGCCGCGCCCGACGCCTCACCGAGCAGGTCGAGGAGCTGGGCCGCGGCGACGGCGTTGACCGGCACGGTCGCCGCCTCGACCAGGTCCACGCCGTCGGGAACGACGGCGACGTTCGCGGCGGGGGCGAGCAGGTGCTCGGCATGGGACCCGTGGTCGCGGTCGAAACCGTCGACGAACCCGGCGACACGCGTGCCGACCTGCAGCTCGACACCGGGTCCTGCGGCGTCGACGGTGCCGGCGAAGTCCCAGCCGAGACCGGTGAAGTCCGGCTGGTGCACGAATCCGAGCTGGTGGAAGACGCCCCCGGCCACCCCGAGGTCGACCGGGTTGATCGCTGCGGCGGCAACGTTGACGCGGATCTGGTCCGGCCCGGGCTCGGGCACCGGGACGTGGACGGTCTCGATCGACCGCGGCCCGGACGGCACGCGGACCACGGCCCGCCGAGAGGTCGTCGGATTCATCTGACTCATCATCAACTACTCCTTGAGGAACGTCCAGTGAGATCGGACTTGCCTTCGCTGTGGCGCGACATCAGCATGGAGACACCTGCTTCCTGCCGGGAAGTAGGCACCTTGAAGTGCGTAAGTCACCGAGTGGAAGGGACGACTGATGGCGACCAGCACCGCGTCCGAGCGGCGGGCCGTGGCCAAACTGCAGTACGACGCGTTCCTCGCGGTCTGTCCCAGCCGCCAGCTCCTGGAGCGCATCTCCGACAAGTGGGTCGCCCTTGTGCTCGCCGCCCTGGGCGGGGACGGGCCGCGTCCCGGAGAGGCCTCCCACGGCGAACCGCGGCCCATGCGCTTCTCCGAACTGTCGCGCCTGATCTCGGGCGTGAGCCAGAAGATGCTGACGCAGACGCTGCGCGCACTGGAGCGCGACGGGATCGTGAGCAGGACGGTGACCCCGACGGTGCCGGTCACCGTCACGTACGAGCTGACGGATCTCGGTCGCTCGCTCCAGGGCCTCATGCGCGGCATCAAGGACTGGGCGGAGGGCCACATGGAGGAGGTCCTCACCCATCGCGACGGCTACGACCAGCGGCAGTACGACGCCGTCGGCTGAGGTCTTCGGACGGAGCTGTGTAGGGGCGGGGAAGCGGGACATGTGAACGGGGGAGCGGGATGAGTGAGGGGTCACCGCGTTCCGGGGCTCTGGAGAGCCTCTGGAGTCTGGCGGACGACCTGTACGGCCTTTTCGTCCGGACGGGCCTGTCGGGGCGAGCGGGCGCTCGGGCGGCGCGAACTGCCGGTTCCCTGATGGCGGAGGCCTGGGAGGGCAGCCTGCCGCCGCTGGCCGCGCTCCGTGCCCATCTGCAGGCCTGCGGGGTGGCGGAGCTCGACGCCTGGGAGCTGCGCTGGGACGGGATCCGGCGTCAGATCGAGGTCGACCAGGGCATTTTGGGGTTCCGGCTCCCCAAGGCGGAGATCGTCAGGACCACCTTCGCACGTCGGCCGGCAGGTTCGTACGCCTTCGCCCTCCCGCCGTTCCTTTCCTACGGATCCTACGGACCGCAGGAGTTCACCGCCGAGTTCCTCGTGCACTGTGCGGTGAGAGACCGGGTCCAGCTCGTCCGGAGCGGTGTCCGGGACATCCCGCGCCTGCTCATGACAGAGGCCTGGGCACGGCTGCGGCTCGCCCAGCGCGAAGACCGCGACCCGGCAGACGAGTTCGAGGGTGAGTTTGCGGCCATGCCCCTGATGCGGGGTGTCGGCATCGACGCCTTCGTCGAGGTGCGCACCGTCCCGTTCCGGCCGGCACCCCAGCAGGCGCCGATGCCTCAGCCGTACGGTGGTTTCCCCGCTTCTGAGCCGCCCCATCCCACCGGAGCGATGCCGCAGCAGCCCGCGGTTCCCGGCCAGGGCGGCATGCCCGAGGGCGTCTGGCCGTGCCTCATCCCGCCGACCGGCTCGGGGAACCGGTTGTCGCCCGTCCCCGAGCCTTGGGCGGACCCCGGTCGGGAGCGTTTCCTCGTCGCGGACATGGCTCCGGCGGTGCGGCTCGGGAGCACGTGCAGCCTGGTCGTGAGCATCCTGACGGACCGACCCGTCGACAACGTCAGCGCGGCCCGGTCCTTTCAACTGCCCACTGCGACCGGGGGCGTGGCAGTGACGGTCGTTGTACACCCCTCTTCCGGCCTGCTCCCCGAAGACGCCCTGGAGCAGGTGGTCCGGGTGCCACCGGACGGCGACGCGGCACCGGTGCGGTTCCCGTTCCAGGCCGTCCAGGAGGGCCCGCAGCGGGTGCGGCTGACGGCGTGGGTCGGCGGGTCGTTCCTGTGCGAGCTGGAGGTGCAGGTCTCCGTCCACGCGTCTTCCCGCGTCGCGGGAGCGCCGCGTCGAGCCGTGGCCGCCATGGAGTCACTGGTACCGGCCCAGGGCGAGGTCACGCTGCAGATCACCACGATCGACGGCCGACGCGCGTTCCAGATCATCTCCGAGCCGTATCTGGGCCGACTCGTCCATGCGGAGAGCCTGGTCGGGGCTCCGGGCGATGCGGTGGAGCGGGCCATCTCGACGCTGCGGGACCTGGCGGTGGGGCGTTCTCCCTACTCGGCCGGCACGGCGCGTCGTTGGATGGAGGAGGTCGGTGCCGGGCTGTGGCGGCAGATGGTCCCGGATGTGGTCAAGGACGAGTTCTGGCAATTGCGGGACCGGATCACCACGTTCACGATCGCTGCCGACGACGACATCCCGTGGGAACTGCTCTACCCGCTGGCTCCCGGCTACGACGACGGTTTCCTGGTCGAGTCTCTCCCGGTGCTGCGCCGGGCGAGGGGCCAAGGCCGCGCCCGTAGCCTGCAGTTGTCGGATCCGCGTTTCGTCGTGTCGGCCAGGCAGCCGGTGACCGCTGCTGAGGAGATCGCGGCGATCCAGGGTGTCATCGGCCGAGGTGCGGTGATCGACTCGATCGAGGGCGTCCTGGACGCCCTCGACGCCGGGGAGTTGAACGTCGCTCATTTCGCCTGCCACAACGCGTTCCAGCTCGACGGCGGCGGTTCGCGGATCGAGATGGCGGGTGGGCCGTCGGTGCCGGGGATGCTCAACCGTGTGGCGGTCAGGCGCAGTCTGGCGGCGCGCAGTCCGGTGGTCTTCCTCAACGCCTGCCGGTCCGCGGGGGCGGTGCCGGAGTACACGCAGATGATGGGCTGGGCCCAGCAGTTCCTCAGCGCGGGCGCCGGAGCCTTTCTCGGTACGCTGTGGGCGGTCCGCAGCGACAGGGCGAGCTCGTTCGCCACGACGTTCTACACCGCGCTCGCGGAGGGCCGCCCGCTCGGTCAGGCCGTGCTGGCCGCCCGACGGCAGGCGGCTGCCGGTGACGGCGATCCCACGTGGCTGGCCTACACCGCCTACGGCGACCCCGCCGCCACCGCCCTCACCACTACCGCCCTCTGACCTCAACCCCGCCCTTCTGGAGCCTTCATGGACACCGGTCTGCCGGTCGACGACCTGATCACCGTCATCAAGCGGGCGATCAAGCACGCCAACATCTCCGACACCGACGCCGACCGGGACCTCCGGGTCACCTCCGTCTACCTGCACCTGCACACCGTCGCCACCGCGTCGTCCGGGGGAGGCGTCGACTTCCGGATCCCGTTCGTCGGCATGCAGTTGAAGATCGGCGGCAAGGTCACCCACAAGGACACCCACTCGATCGAGCTCACCCTCGTGCCCGAGGACCTTGTCGAGCACGAGGTCCGCGACGGGCAGGTCGAGGCCGTGCTGGTCGACGCGATCGAGACGCTGCGCCGCCTGGTGGCCCGGGCAGGCGTCGGTGAGGACCCGTTCGTGCTCAAGGACAGCACCGTGGAGCTCGTCTTCGCGGTCGAGGAGGACGGCACGATCGCGCTCGGCTTCGAGGGCGAGCTGAAGAACGAGGTCACCCACACACTGCGCCTCGGCCTCGGCGTGCCGCCCGGCGCGGCGTGACCGATCTGGCAGCGCGTGACCGATCTGGCGGGGCGTGACCGGTCGAACCTCGTGCCGGTCCGGGCTCAGCCCGTCCAGGACCAGTCCGCCACCTCCGGCAGGTCCGTGCCGTGGGCGCGGATCCACGCGGCGTGGCGGGTACGGACGTCGGCCATGCGCTGCCGGACGCCCGCCGCACGGGCGGCCAGGCCGGGGACGCGGTCGATGACGTCCATGACCAGGCGGTAGCGGTCCAGGTCGTTGCGGACCACCATGTCGAACGGCGTGGTCGTGGTGCCGGACTCCTTGTACCCGCGCACGTGCAGCTCCGGGTGGACGGCGCGACGGTAGGCGAGCCGGTGGATCAGCCACGGGTAGCCGTGGTAGCCGAAGATCACCGGCTTGTCCCGAGTGAAGACGGCGTCGAACTCGCGGTCCGGCAGCCCGTGCGGATGCTCCTCGGCGGGCATCAGCCGGGCCAGGTCCACGACGTTCACCACCCGCACGGCCAGCTCCGGCAGTTCCTGCCGCAGCAACTGCGCCGCCGCCAGCACCTCCTGGGTGGGGACGTCGCCCGCGCAGGCGAGCACCACGTCCGGCTCGCGGTCGCCGCGTTCGGTGCCGGCCCACTCCCAGATCCCGAGGCCCCGGGCGCAGTGGACCCGGGCCTCGTCCAGCCCCAGCCAGTCGAAGCACGGCTGCTTGCCCGCCACGACCACGTTGACGTAGTCGCGGCTCGCCAGCACGTGCTCGGCCACGCTGAGCAGCGTGTTGGCGTCCGGCGGCAGGTAGACGCGGACCGCCTCCGGGCTCTTGTTGAGCACGTGGTCGACGAAGCCGGGGTCCTGGTGCGAGAACCCGTTGTGGTCCTGCCGCCAGACGTGCGAGGTGAGCAGGTAGTTGAGCGAGGCGATCGGCGCCCGCCAGGGGATCTGCCGGGTGGTGCGCAGCCACTTGACGTGCTGGTTGACCATCGAGTCGACGATGTGGACGAAGGCCTCGTAGCAAGAGAACAGGCCGTGACGCCCCGTCAGCAGGTAGCCCTCCAGCCAGCCTTGGCACAGGTGCTCGGAGAGCACCTCCATCACCCGGCCGTCGCGGGCCAGATGCTCGTCGACGGGCAGCACCTCGGCCTGCCAGGCCTTGCCGGTGGCCTGGTAGACGGCCTGGAGCCGGTTGGACGCGGTCTCGTCCGGGCCGACCAGGCGGAAGTCGCGGCGCTGCGCGGTGTCGGCCATCACCTGGGCCAGGTAGTCGCCCAGGACGCGGGTCGGCTCGTGCACGGTCGCGCCGGGCTTGTCGACCGGGACGGCGAACCGCTCAAGCTCGCGCAGCGGCAGGTCGCGCAGCAGCAGCCCGCCGTTGGCATGCGGGTTCGCGCCGAGCCTGCGGTCGCCCGTGGGGATCTGCCCGAGCACGCCCGGCACGGGGCGTCCCTCGGCGTCGAAGAGCTCCTCGGGGCGGTAGGAGCGCAGCCAGGCCTCCAACTGCCGCAGATGCTCGGGATTCTCGCGGACCTGGGGGAGCGGGACCTGGTGGGCCCGCCAGGTGCCCTCGACCGGCAGCCCGTCGACCTCGGCCGGGCCGGTCCAGCCCTTCGGGGTGCGCAGCACGATCAGCGGCCAACGCGGGCGCTCGGCGACGCCCTCCGCGCGGGCCGCGTGCTGGGCGGCGGCGATGTCGTCCAGGGCGGTGTCGAGGGCGGCGGCCATCGCTCGGTGGACGGCGAACGGCTCGTCGCCGGTGACGTGGATCGGGGCGTAGCCGTAGCCGCGCAGCAGCTCGTCCAGCTCCGGCTCGGGCAGCCGGGCCAGGACGGTCGGGTTGGCGATCTTGTAGCCGTTCAGGTGCAGGATCGGCAGCACCGCGCCGTCGTGGACCGGGTCGAGGAACTTGTTGCTGTGCCAGGAGGTGGCCAGCGGGCCGGTCTCCGCCTCGCCGTCGCCCACGACGCAGGCGACGACCAGATCCGGGTTGTCCAGCGCGGCCCCGTAGGCGTGCGCCAGCGCGTAGCCGAGCTCGCCGCCCTCGTGGATCGATCCGGGAGTCTCCGGCGCGACATGCGAGGGCACGCCGCCGGGGAAGGAGAACTGCCGGAAGAGCCGCGCCATCCCGGCCTCGTCGCGGGTGATGCTCGGGTAGTGGTCGGTGTAGCTGCCGTCGAGCCAGGAGCAGGCGAGGACCGCCGGTCCGCCGTGCCCTGGCCCCCAGACGCAGAGGGCGTCCAGGTCGCGGTCGCGGACGGCGCGGTTCAGGTGGGTGTGCACCAGGTTCAGGCCGGGGGAGGTGCCCCAGTGGCCGAGCAGCCTGGGCTTGATGTGCTCCGGGCGCAGGGGTTCGCGCAGCAGCGGGTTGTCCATCAGGTAGATCTGTCCGGCCGCGAGGTAGTTGGCGGCGCGCCAGTGGGCGTCCAACTCGGCGAGTGCGGCGTCGGTCAACGGTGCGCTCATGGTCGGGCTCCCCCTCCGGGAGTGCGGTCGACGGCGTCTTCGCGTACACCGTCCACCGTGGCGGCCCGTGACGCCGCCCGGACAGGGCCGACCGGACCACACTCGCCGCCGGACGAGGCCGGACGAGGCCGGACGAGGCCGGACGAGGCCGGACGAGGCCGTTCGGCGACGGGGACGGGGCCGATCGGTCCTGTCCGGGCCGGGGAGCGGGTGGAAGGGTGGGACCACGGGGACGACCGCCGCTGCGGTGCGAGGCCACCCGCCCGCGACAGGGCCCGCTCGATTCGCGGCGTCGTGCCCATCCAGGAGGCGACGACCCATGGCAACGCCCGCAGCCGCACCGCGCCCGTCCGCCCCCGCGCCGAGACGTTCCCGCCTCGCTCGTCTCGGCCGACTTGTCAGTCTGGTCGGTCTCGTCGATCTCGCCCGGGGGCTGCCGGGCCGCCCGAGCGTGCTGCGGCGTCGGACCGACACCTGGCGGTCGGTCCTGCTGGAGCTCCGGATCCTCGGCGTTCTCGCCGCGCTGGCGGTCGGCGCGCTGGTCGGGATGTCCGTCTACCAGCAGGGCCGTGCGCACGCGCTGGAACAGGCCAGGAACCTGCGTCCGGTGCAGGCCAGGATCGTGAGCCGACCCTCCCCGACGGGCGACGGCGGTGACGTGGCCCAGGTGACCTGGACCGCCTCCGACGGCACGGTGCAGCAGGCCGTCACGGGCGTCCCGGCGGCGGACGGGGTGGGGGACCACGTCGGGATCTGGCTCGACGCGAGCGGCCAGCCGGTGGCCGCACCCACCTCCGTCGTGAACATCGCAGGCACCGCCGTGCTGGTGGGCCTGCTGGTGACGGTCGGCGCGGGCGTCGTGGTCGAATCGGCCGGAGCCTTGGCGCGGTGGCACCTTGACCGTCGGGACGAGGAGACGTGGGAGACCGAGTGGCAGGTCGTCGAGCCGGTCTGGTCCCGCCGCCGATGAGCCGCAGGGCGGGGCCAAGGCCAGCGGCGTCACGGACGCGTCACGGAGCCGCCGTCACCGACGGTCGGAGCGCGTGGACCGGCCCGGCCCTGTGGCGTGCTGGGCCGCTTGCTCGGCGGCCTGGGAGGCGATGACGGCGGCCTGGACCCGGCGCTCCACCCCGAGCTTGGCCAGCATCCGCGAGATGTGGTTCTTCACGGTCTTCTCGGCCAGATAGAGGCGCTGCCCGATCTCACGGTTCGTCAGGCCTTCGCCGACGAGTTCCAGGATGTCCCGCTCACGGTCGGTCAGTTCGCCCAGCGCGTCTCGCGGCTGCGACGCATGCGCGGCCTGCGAGGTCTGCATGGATTGGGCGCTCTGGCCACGCAGGCGGGAGATCAGCCGGGTGGTCGCGCCCGGGTCCAGCATCGACCGGCCCGCGCCGACGGTGCGCACGGCCGAGACGAGGTCCGTGCCGCTGATCTGCTTGAGGACGTAGCCCGAGGCCCCGGCCATGATCGCGTCCAGCAGGGCGTCCTCGTCGTCGAACGAGGTCAGCATCAGACAGGCGAGATCGGGGAGTTGCGAGCGCAGGTCCCGGCAGACGGTGATGCCGTCCCCGTCCGGGAGCCGCACGTCCAGCACCGCCACGTCGGGGCGCAGGGCAGGAACCCGAGCCAGTGCCTGGGCGCGGGTGGCGGCCTCGCCGACGACCTCCAGGCCGGGCTCGGCGTCGAGCAGGTCGCGGACACCGCGGCGTACCACCTCGTGGTCGTCCAGCAGGAAGACACGGATCGTGTCGGCGGCGGCACCGCCGGAGGAGTCGCCGGTCATCCCTCCACCCCATCTCGTCGATCTGCGCGGCCGCGCTGCGCCTGCGTCGCACGGCGATCGAGAGGATCGTCGCGCGCACGCCCGGCGTCCGACAGGGCCGAACGGTCCCATCTTCGCGCGATCGACGCCGCGGGGCGCTGCCGGCTGCGGCGATCGCACCTGGTGCGCCGGTCGCCGATGCTGGGTAACGTGGCGATGACCGGGTTGCCCGGCCGGTCCGCCGTCGGGGTGGAGAGACAGGTGCCCGAGGAACCGCCGCACGGGACGGAGAAGGGAGCCCTGGGGCTCCCGGATCTGCGTCTGGACCAGCTTCTGGCTGAGCTGCAGTCCCGGCTGGACCTTGCCCGGGGCACCCGGGACCGCGTGCACGCGTTGCTGGAGGCGGTCCTCACCGTCGGCCGCGAGCTCGACCTCGAACAGGCGCTGCAGCAGATCGTCGAGACCGCCGCGACGCTCGTGGACGCCCGCTACGCCGCCTTGGGCGTCATCGGCGAGGACGCCTCGCTCGCCAAGTTCCTCACCACCGGGCTGACTCCCGCGCAGGTCGAGGCGATCGGCCCGTTCCCCACCGGCCACGGCATCCTCGGCGAGCTGATCCGGCGCCCCGAGCCGCTGCGGCTGGGCGACATCGCGGACCACCCCGCCTCCGTCGGCTTTCCCGCCAAACACCCGCCGATGCACAGCTTCCTGGGCGTGCCGATCCGGGTGCGCGGCGAGGTCTTCGGCAACCTCTACCTGACCGAGAAGCGAGGCGGCGGCCAGTTCGACGCCGAGGACGAGTCGGTGCTGCAGACGCTGGCCGTGGCCGCGGGCGTCGCCATCGACAACGCCCGCCTCTACCGCGACGCCCGGCTGCGCGAGCGCTGGCTGGTCGCCAGCGGTGAGATCACGGCCCGGCTGCTCTCCGGCGCCGCGGAGCAGGACGTGCTGGCCGAGCTGGTCCAGGCGTCGCTGGAGATCCTGGAGGCGGACCTCGGCGTCATCGCCCTCACCCTGCAGAGCACGGGCGGCACCGAACTGGCGGTCCAGCTGGCCGAGGGCGTCGACGCCGAACTGCACCGAGGACTGCTGCTGCCTTTGGAAGGCACCTTCATGGGCACGGCCTTCGCCTCCGCCGCGGCCGTCACCAGCGCCGACATCGCCCACGACCCCCGGGTGACGGCGGGGCCGCCGCGCTGGCGGGGGCTCGGCGCGGCGGTAGCGGTGCCGCTGGGGCGCGGGCCGGGAGGTCCGCGCGGTGTGCTGATGCTGGCGCGCCGGGCGGGTCTGTATCCCTTCACGCCCGCGGACGTCGCCCCGCTGAAGGCCTTCGCCGACCAGGCCGCGCTGGCACTGGAGCTGGCCGGCCGCCGCAGCGACGCCGAGCAACTGGCGCTGCTCGAGGACCACGACCGGATCGCGCGGGACCTGCACGACCTGGCCATCCAGCGGATCTTCGCGACCGGCATGACGCTGCAGAGCGCCCAGCGGTTCATCGACCACCCCCAGGCCGCGGAGCGGGTCGGCCGGGCGGTGGAGGACCTCGACGAGACGGTGAAGATCATCCGCACCTCGATCTTCGGCCTTCGCTCACGGGGATCCGCGCAGGAGTCGGCGGGACTGCGGGCGCGGATCGTCGACGTCGTCTCCCGTTTCATCGCCACGCTCGGGTTCACGCCCTCGATCCGGCTGGAGGGGCTGCTCGACACGGACGTCCCTGCGGACCTGGCCGAGGAGGTGCTGGCGGTGCTGGAGGAGGCACTGAGCAACGCCTCCCGTCATGCCCGGGCCAAAGCGATCGACGTCTTCGCCAAGGTCACCGGCGGCGACGCGCCGGAGGTGGTGCTGACCGTCACCGACAACGGCGTCGGCCTGCCCAGGACCGTCCGTCGCAGCGGGCTCGCCAATCTGGAGGAGCGAGCCGTCAAGCACGGCGGGGAGTTCGAGCTCGACGCCAACCCGGCAGGCAGCGGCACCCGGCTGCGCTGGCAGGCGCCGCTGCAGACCGACTGAGAGCCCTGACAGGCGCGCCGCTCCACCCCGAACCCGTTGGATCGCGTCCCTGAGGCATTCCCCGGGGTCGCAGAGAGGGCCGATGGGCCCTGTCCGTCGTCGCCGCCGTGGCGAACCCTGGGGGGTGAGCCATCCCTCCTCGGCTGGCCGGAAGGAAGGGCCAAGGCGATGACCTCTTCGCTGATCGTCGGAGTCGACAGTTCCGACGCGAGCCTGGGCGCGGCCGACTGGGCGGGCAGCGAGGCCGCCGCGACCGGGCGGAGCGTGCGCCTGGTGCACGTCCGCCCGGGCGGCTTCTGGAGGTGGCCGGGCGACGAGCGGGTCGACGAGGCCGAGCAGGACGCCCTGCAGGCCATGAAGTGGTTCGCCGACGACCTGCGCCGAGCCCATCGCGGCCTGCGGGTGGACGTCGAGACGGTGACCGGGCCGGTCGACCGGGTACTGCTCGCCAGCGCCGACCAGGACGGCACGCTGGTGCTCGGTACCCGGGGGAGCGGCGGCTTCGCGGCCCTGCTGCTTGGCTCGGTCGCGCAGTCGGTTGCGGCGCAGGCGGAGACCCCCGTGATCCTCGTGCCGCAACAGGCCGCCGCAGCCCAGCCCGGTTACCGGGTCGTCGCCGGCGTCGACCCGGCGGGGGACTGCCGGCCCGTGCTCGACTTCGCCCTGCGCAACGCCCAGGACCACGGGGTCGTCATGCGCGCCGTCCACGTCTGGCAGCCTCCGGTGCCCTGGGGCGCCGGTCCCGTCCAGCCCGGCGAGGCCGAGCGGCACGAGGTGGAGCACCACCAGGTGCACGCCCTGCGCGAGGCGGTGGCGGCCGCTCATGCGCGGTTCCCGGTCGTCGAGTCGACCAGCGCGGAGCTCTCCGGCGATCCGGCGAGGGTCCTGGTCGAGGAGGCGGAGAAGGCGTCGCTGCTCGTCGTCGGCCGACGACGGCACCGTCCGGTGTCGGCCCTCGGACCCGTCGCCCACGCGGCGGTCCACTATTCCCGCTGCCCGGTCGCCGTCGTCCCGCACTGGTGACCGAAGGAAGAGGAGGACCGAGCATGTTCGCGGTGTCACCTTCAGGGACGACGGAACCGGGCCGGGCCGGTGCGGAGCGACGCACCGTCAAGGTCGATCTGACCGAGGACGAGTGCTGGAGCCGGCTGGGCGGGCACGGTGTCGGCCGCATCGTGTTCCTCGTCGGCGGAGCCCTGATCGTCCGGCCCGTCGACTACCAGGCCGCCGACGGAGTCCTGCGCATCCGCTCCGACGAGAGCGACGTCCTGGCGGGGGCGGTCGGACGGCGGGTCGTGCTGGAGGTCGACTGCGCGGACGACGCATGCGGCCCGGGCTGGAGCGTTCGGGTGTCGGGCCACGCCGCGCTGGATCGTCGCGACGCCGTCCGGTCCGGTTCACCGGAGGGGGAGGGGGAGCCGGAGCCCTGGGCGGACGGGCCGAGTGACCTGCTGGTCCGGATCCGCCCCCACCGCGTCGCCGGACAGACACGCCTCGCAAGCCGATCCGGGACCCACCCGTACGGGAGCCGGCCATGACCGAGAACACCCACACCGCAGCCGTCCGGGACGCCCTGACGCCGGATCAGCTCGCGTTCCTGGCGGCGGCCGGAGGGGCCGCGCCCTCGCTGCACAACAGTCAGCCCTGGCGTTTCCGCGCCACGGGCGACCGCCGCGCGCTGCTGGTCCTCCGCGACCCCTCGCGCGCGGTCCCGGCAACCGACCCGACGGGCCGCGCCCTGCATGTCTCGGTCGGCGCGGCGGTCCTCAACCTGCGGGTGGCTGCCGCCGCGCTCGGAGTGGAGGCGCAGCTGCACCTGCTCCCTGACCCGCAGCAGCTGGACCTGCTCGCCCGGCTCGACTTCGCCCGGCCCGAGCCCGACGCCGGCCCGCTGCCGGACGCCGAGCTGTACCCGGCCGTCGCCGAACGCCACACCAGCAGGCAGCCGTTCGCCAACCGGGACGTGCCGGAGCAGCTGGTCGGCGAGCTGATGGCCGCGGCCGACCACGAGGGCGTGGTGCTGGCGATGCTGGAGGAGTACGAGACCCGGCGGGTGCTCGCGCTGACCGCCGACGCCGAACGACGCACCGCCGCCGACGCGGCGCGCGAGGCCGAGGCACGGAGCTGGGTGCGCCTCGAAGCCCCCGCAACCGACGGCATCCCGGCTGAGGCGCTGGGCCCGCTCGACCACGACGCCCACGTGCCGGTGCGCAGCTTCACCGGACACCCGCCCACGTCCGTCCCGCGCTCGGCACACTTCGAGGCCCTGCCGCAGCTGGCGACGTTCACCACCGCGCACGACGACCGCAGCGCCTGGGTGCGCACCGGGATGGCCCTGGAGCGGGTCTGGCTCCTGGCGACCGCCCACGGCCTGCGCGCCTCGGTGCTGCACCAGGCCGTCGAGTGGCCCGACACCCGGTGGCAGCTGCGCGACCCGGAGACCGGACCCGGCTACGTCCAGATCATCCTGCGACTCGGCTACGGCCCGGCCGGAGCCGCCACGCCGCGCCGCCCGGTCGCCGAGATCCTGCAACTCTCCTGAGCGCACACAAGCGACCCGCGGCACTCACGCTCGGCACGACACCATCAGGCTCGGTAAGGACAGCCGCTCAGCTTGCTCGGAGCTCGCTCAGAGCTTGCTCAGCGCAGGGCTCGACGCGGGGATGCGTCGGCGGGACGCGCCGAAGTCGACGATGACGGCGTCTTCGTCGTCTGCGACTTCGAGGACGCGGCCGAGGCCGTACTTGTCGTGGCTGACCCGGTCACCTGCCTCGAAGCTGACCGGGGGCGGCGCTGGAGTCGCTTCCCGCGCGAAGGGGCTCGTGGGAAGTACGCGTCTGGACCACTCAGATCTTGTCATTGGTGCCAGTATGCGCCTTTCCGGAGCGCTTCCGGTCGGGCACGGCCGGTGATGGTCACCGGTCGTAGGTGTTCCGCCAGCGTGCGCGGTGCTCGCGGTCTCCCTGCCCGTCCCCGTTGACCTGGGGAAAGGACATCAGGGACGCGCCGCTGTTCCACAGGCCGAGCAGGTCGCGGTGCACCGCCCAGATGCCGTGTTGGCGGCACAGGTCCTGGGCGGGGCGCGTGAAGCGCGTGGTGGTGACGAAGACCCCGACCTGCGCCCCGTGGTGCTGCAACGCGCCCATCAGATCGCGGATCTCCCGCGCGGGAATCGCGTTGTGGGGCGCGTAGCGCTTGCACTGCACCACCATGCTGCGCCCGTCGGGGAGCAGCCCGCGGACGTCCGCCCCGTTGTCGCCCGCGCCCCCGACGCGCACCACCTCGGTGCAGCCGTCGCGGCGGCACAGCGCGGCCACGAGGTCCTCGAACTGAGTGCCCGTCATCCCGTCGACCTCGGCGAGGGTGCGGTGCCCGGCAGCGATCGCGTCCTGCTCGCGCCAGAGCCGGTCCTGGCGACGCGCGGTCCGGTCGCGGTACCAGAGCGCCCGACCTGCCGCGCCGACAGTTGTGGCTGCCACGACGGCGGTGACGTACGGCCACGCCGTGGCCCAGTTGGCGGCCAGCAGTATCCCGGCGATCAGCGCGCCGAACGCCGCCAGTGCCTTGAGCCTGCCGGCGCGCCGCCGGGCGGCGGCGGACCTTCTCCTGCGCGGCAATGCTGCCCCCTTGCGAAGTGACCTTCCGTCATCTCTCCCCAGGGCGGCGTGACGGCGAACGCGCCATAGCGTTCACTCTTGCCTCATTGCAACGGCTGTGGTTTCTGTCATTGCGTTAGATTTACGCTCACTGCAACGAAATCTCCGCTTCTACCTGTGCTGATGCTGATTGAGCGCAACAAGACTGTTGCCAGTTCCTTGAACGCAACGTAGCGTTCTCAATGTCAGAAACAACGACAGCACGTCCGAGCACAGGAGAGAACGATGCAGAAGTTCGCCGCCACCGCCCCGGTCTCCGTCGTCGCCGAGGTCGCCTCCGGGCGCATCCAGGTCATCGCCGCCGACCGCGCCGACGCCACCGTCGAGGTCCGCCCCGCCAACCCCGACAAGAGCCGCGACGTCAAGGCCGCCGAGCAGACCACCGTCGAGTACGCCGACGGCGTCCTGCGGATCCGCACCGCCGAGGGCAAGAACCAGTACGTCGGCCCCTCCGGATCGGTCGAGGTCACCGTCCAACTCCCCGCCGGCTCCCACCTGGAGGCCCACACCTCCGCCTGCGAGCTGCGCGGCGTCGGCCGCCTGGGCGACGTGGTCTTCGACGGCGCCTACCAGCAGATCAAGATCGACGAAGCCGCCGGCATCCGCCTGACCGCGGTCGACGGCGACGTCGAGATCGGCCGCCTGACCGGCCCCGCCCAGATCAGCACCGCCCGCGGCGCGATCCGCATCGCCGAGGCCACCAGCGGCGCGGTCGTCCTCCGCACCGAGATGGGCGACATCACCGTCGGCGCCGCCCCCGGCGTCTCCGCCTCCCTCGACGCCGGCACCGGCCACGGCCGCGTCAGCAACGCACTGAAGAACGACGGCACCACCGCACTCGACATCCGCGCCACCACCGGCCACGGCAACATCACCGCCCGCAGCCTCTGAACAGCGGGGGAAGTGCCCTCGCCGACTGCCCGGCCGGGTCCACGGCTCTCCGCCACGGACCCGGCCGACCGGACAGCCGGACAACGGGTCTACCGGCCTACCGGCCTACTGGCCTACTGGCCGAAGGTGCAGGTCAGCGAAGTCCGGCGAAGAGGTCGTTCTCCGGGACGGGCGCGCCGGTGGTGTCCTGGACGCGGACGAACGTCTCCACACCCATCAGCTCGGTGAACCGCTCCTTGCCCATCCGCAGGAAGAAGATGTTCTCGCCCTGGCTGGCGTGCGCGGCCAGCGCGTCGAACTTCTGGCCGCCGAACGCGGTGGTGTCGACCCAGGTGGTGATCTCGTCGTCCGGGAGCCCGATCTCGGGCATCGTCTCGGCCTCGGTGCCACCCTCGACCTCGGCGCCCGCCTCGGCGTCGGCCTCGGACGGCTCCTGCTCCCAGTCCGCGCCGAACTCGCGCATGACCTCGCCGAACCGCTGCATCATCGAGCGGGGAGCCGTCGTCCAGTAGACCTTGGGAGTCGACTCGGTCAGGGCAAGCGCGGCGGTGGTGATGCGATTGGCCTGGATGTGGTCGGGGTGGCCGTAGAAGCCGTTCTCGTCGTAGGTGACGACGACGTCAGGCTGGTAGAGGCGGATCAGCTCGGCGAGTCGGGCCGCGCCCTCCTCCACGGGGGTCTGCCAGAACGCGCCGGGAGCGTCGTTGGCCGGCCAGCCCATCATGCCGGAGTCGCCGTAGCCGAGCGTCTCCAGGTGATGGATGTTCAGAACCTCGCAGCTGGCCTTGAGTTCCTGGAGCCGCATGGCGGCCACGGCCTGCGGATCGTGTCCGGGCTCGCCCGGCTTGACGCCGCCTGGCCCGTCACCGCAGGCGCCGTCGGTACAGGTGACCAGGACCGTCCGAATGCCCTCGGACGCATAGCGGGCGAGGACCCCTCCCGTGCCGGTGGCCTCGTCGTCAGGGTGGGCGTGCACGGCCATCAGCGTCAGGGGCCGGTCGTTCATCAGAAGGTCCTCCGGGACAAGCTCGGTCTGGGTCGTGGGCGTCGATGCTGGAGCGACCAGGCGTCGGGCGTGCCCGAGGGCCCAGTATCACGTCAGGCGCATGCCCCGTCGACCTGTGCTCCCCGCCCGCGCCGTGACGGCCGCTTCCTCAGTGCAACAACGGCGGCCGGAGCGACTGTTCCCGCCAGCCCCTGAGAAGAGGAGCGGAGATAGGGTTGAGCTCATGATCCTCCCGAAGGTCCGGGACCCCCGCTTCGTGACCGTCCGCCGTGGCGGCACCCTCACCGACGCGGACCACCGTCTTCTCGCGCTCTGGGCCGCCGCGTGCGCAGAGCACGTCCTCGGCCTCTTCGAAGCCGCCCGGCCGGAGGATCCGCGCCCGCGCCAGGCGATCGAGCATGCCCGCGCCTGGACGCGGGGCGAGGTCAAAATGATGGAATCGCGCGCGGCGGGTGGCCACGCCATGGGCGCGGCCAGGGACCTGAGCGGCGCAGCGCGCCACGCCGCCTACGCCGCCGGGCAGGCCGGGGCCGTCGCCCACGTTGCCGCGCACGAACTCGGTGCGGCCGCCTACGCGATCAAGGCCGCGCGTGCGGCGGCACCGCAGGGCGAGAGCGAGGCCGCCGGGCGCGTCGAGTGCCGGTGGCAGCGCGACCAGCTCCCGGAGGCGATCCGCGAGCTTGTGCTCGACGACCAGAGACTGCGCAACGACATCTGCTGGTCGGTCTTCGACTGCTGAGTCGGGCTGACACCGTCGAACCCTGATGATGTGTCATCCGCCGGTGCCGCGCCCATGCCGTCGCTACAGTGTCGGCATGACTTCGGTTCGGGCGAACGGTGTGGATCTGGGCATCGAGAGCTTCGGCCGCGAGGACGATCCGCTGGTCCTCCTGGTTGGCGGCACGACGATGCTGTCCTGGCCCGACGCGCTCTGCGACCGGCTGGCTTCGGGCGGGCGGCGCGTGGTCCGCTACGACCTGCGTGACTCCGGCGCGTCGACGACCCTCGACCCCGAGAACCCGGCGTACGACCTGCGGGATCTCGTCGCCGACGCGGCCGCGCTGGTCGCGGCGCTGGGTGCCCGGACCGCGCACCTCGGTGGCATCGGCGTCGGCGGGATGGTCGCGCAGGTCGCCGCCCTGGACCACCCGGACGTGTTCTCCGCGCTCACCCTCGTCGGGACCCGGCCGGTGGCACCGGGCCCGGTCGACGAGGACCTGCCCGGCCACGACGCTGCGGTCATGGGTTCGCTGTTCTCCCGCCCGCGTCCGGACTGGACCGACCGGGACGCCGTCGCGGCATTCGCCGCCGATGGCGCCGGGCCGCTGGGCGACGACCCCGAGGAGGCGCGGGCGACGGCGGCCCGGATCTGGGACCGGACGCCGTCGAGTGACCCCGCCGTGCACCAGGCGAACCAGCTCAGGACGGCCTTCTCCCGGATCGACTGCGCCCCGCGCTGGCGGGAGCGGCTCGTCGACCTCGACGTGCCCACGCTCGTGGTGCACGGCCGCGCCGACCCGTTCTTCCCGGTCGGCAACGGCGAGGCGCTGGCCGCCGAGATCCCCGGGGCGCGCCTGCTCGTCCTCGACGACATGGGAACCGCCCTGCGGCAGGCCTCGGCCGACCAGGTCGCTGCGGCCATGCTCGCCCTGTGACCGCTCGCCCTGTGACCGCTCGGGTGGTGCCCGCTCGGGCCCGGCTGTGCGGCTGTGCCGGGGTTCAGCGTGCTGTGGCGGCCGACTACCGAGCGGTCCGAGGCGTCACTGGGCCAACTGTCGGCTGATCACCAGCCGCTGGATCTGGTTGGTGCCTTCGAAGATCTGCATGATCTTCGCCTCGCGCATGTAGCGCTCGACCGGGAAGTCGCGCGTGTACCCGTAACCGCCCAGGACCTGGACCGCGTCCGTCGTCACCTTCATCGCCGCGTCCGTGGCGATCAGCTTGGCGACGCTGGCCTGGCGGCTGAAGGGGCGGCCGAGGTCGCGGCGGCGGGCCGCGTCGAGGTAGGTGGCGCGGGCCGAGTCGACGGCCGCGGCCATGTCCGCCAGCAGGAAGCCGAGGCCCTGGTGGTCGACGATCTTCCGACCGAAGGTGGTTCGCTCGTTGGCGTAGCCGACGGCCGCGTCCAGCGCCGCCTGGGCGAGCCCGGTGGCGCAGGCCGCGATGCCGAGGCGGCCGCTGTCGAGCGCGCTGAACGCGATCTGCAGGCCCTGGCCCTCGGTGCCGAGCAGGCGGTCCGGCTCGATGACGGCTCCGTCCCACATGGCCGAGGTGGTCGGGACCGCCTGGAGCCCCATCTTCTCCTCAGGCTTGCCGAAGCTCAGGCCGTCCGCCGCGCCCGGCGCCAGGAAGCAGGAGATGCCGTGGCTGCCCGGTGCGGTGCGGGCGAACAGGGCGTAGAAGTCGGCCTTCCCACCGTGGGTGATCCACGCCTTGTTGCCGGTGATGCGGTAGCCGGTGAGCGCGCCGGTGGCGTCGGTGACCTGCTCCGCCTTGCAGGTCAGCGCGGCGGCGTCGGAGCCGGCCTGCGGTTCGGAGAGGCTGTAGCCGCCGATGAGTTCGCCGCCGAGCATGTCCGGCAGCCAGCGCTCCTTCTGCGCGTCGGAGCCGAAGGCGTTGACCGGGTGGCAGGCGAGGGTGTGCACGCTGGTGGCCACCGCGACCGCGGCCCAACGGGCGGCGAGCTCCTCCAGGACCTGGAGGTAGACCTCGTAGGGCTGGCCGCCGCCGCCGAACTCCTCGGCGTAGGGGAGCCCGAGCAGGCCCGCCCGGCCGAGGGTCGCGAAGAGACCCTCCGGGTAGATCTCGCCCTTCTCGTGGGTGTCTGCCCTGGGCGCGAGCTCCTTGTCGGCGAGTTCCCTGGTCAGCGCGATCAGGTCCTCGGCCTCCGGGGTGGGCAGCAGACGATCAACGGCCATGGCGGGGCTCCAACCGGTACTTTGTGCGGTACGTCAGTACCGGAAATGGTAGCCCCAAACGAGCGCGGGGATAATACCCAGATGATCGAGACTGCCGACGGGGTCGGACCCAAGCAGACCGGCCGGGGCGCCGCCCGGCGGTACGAGCTGTTCGAGGCCTTGGTGGAGCTGCTGACCCAGGAGGGTTTCGCCCATCTCACCCTCGACGATCTGGCCGCGCGCCTGCACTGCTCCAAGCGCACGCTCTACGGGCTGGCCGGGAGCAAGGAGCAGCTCGTCCGGGCCGTCGTGGTGCACTTCTTCCGCCATGCGACCGAGCGGGTCGAGGCGGCGCTTGCGGCCGAATCCGGCCCGGCTGCCAGGGTGTCCGCGTACCTGAGCGCGGTCGCGGCACAACTCGCGCCGCTCTCACCGCAGTTCTTCGAGGACGTGGCGGGCTTCGAGCCGGCGTCCGAGGTCTACGAGCGCAACACGCGGGCGGCAGCCCGCCGGGTCGAGCAGCTGATCCAGGAGGGGGTGACGGCGGGGGAGTTCCGTGAGGTGCACGTCGCCTTCGCGGCGGATGTCATCGCCTCGGTGATGGTCCGTATCCAACAGCGCCAGGTGGCCGCCGCCACGGGGCTGGCCGACGCCGAGGCCTACGACTGCCTGGCCGAACTCCTGCTGCACGGCCTCAGCCGCTAGGCGGGCAGGGGCAGGGGCCCGCACGGCGCGTATGTCCGGGCGGGCCCCGCGGTGTGGACCGTCCCCCCGGCGGCCCACACAAACGAAAACGCCTCGGCCACGCATGACGGCCAGGGCGAAGCCTCAGTTCGAAGATTCGAAGCAGAGAGGCGCATCGCTCCGCACGAGATCATCCACGAAGTGAATGGCACCTCGGCACCCCTGGTCGGCGGTGTCCCGGCCCGCCGATCGGGGGTCTGGGTCAGGTGATCACCAGGGTGCTACCAGGTCAACGAGGCAGCAAGCGTCAGGTGAGTCGGCGCCGGATGCGCCAGAAGCACAGGCCCGCGAGTATCGCCGCAAGGGCGGTGAACAGTGCCGACTCGTACCACTGGAAGGGCCAGTAGCGGCTGGCAGGCTGGAGAGTCACACTGACGTGGGCGTCCTCTTTGGCGATGCAGTCCGGGAGTTGTGCAGGCGAGACGGTGTTGACGCAGTAGGACCACCACGCGGTGTGGCCGACGTCCTTACCGGACGAGTCCAGGACGTCGCTGGTGGACACGATCCACGGGCCGCCGGGGACGCTCACGCCGCCGACCGCGCCGTACGCGCCGAAGAAGGACAGTTGGCTGACCTCGGTCCTGGTGAGCGCGACCGTACGGCTGACCGGGGTGACGTAGTTCGGTCGCACCACGGTGGGGATGAGGCCCTGCACGAGGACGAACGCCACCAGGGCTGCCGCCATCGCCGGGACCGTACGGCGTATGAACAGGCCGAAGGTCGTGCCGAGCACAAAGGCGAAGACGCCGTACGCCAGCGGCACGATGTTGCGCGCGTCGAAGACCAACGGGGAGAAGCGGTCGTCGTTGACCGCGTCGATCGGGCCGGCCGCCCAGGTCAGCAGCAGGCTGTAGCCGCCGGTGAAGGCGACGGTGGCCAGGCCGACGAATCCCAGCTTCACCGCCAGCCAGCGTCCGCGGGTCACCGTCTGGTTCCACACCAGCCGATGGGTGCCCGACTCGAGCTCACGGGTGATCAGAGGCACGCCCCAGAACATCGCGACGACGGCAGGGACCGCGATCAGCACACCTCCGAGGACGTCGACCTGCAGGTTGTACTGGCTGGTGAACTCGCTCATCACCCCCGCGCAGCTGCCCGCGGCGCAGAGCGCGGCGTCCGTGGTGTACGTGTGTCTGATCTGCAGGCCGAGGACCACCGTGTAGACCGCCAGGAGCGCCAGCGTCGCGGCTCCCAGCAGTGCCGGGGTGCGGAACTGACGCCAGGTCATCCAGATCACCGCGTGGCCTCCTCGGTCATCGGGGCTGTGTGTGCGGCCGGCAGGCCCGCGCGGGTCATGTAGGCGAGCACCAGCGTTTCGAGGTCGATGTCCTCGATCTTCCAGGGGCCGGGCGGTGGTGCGCCGCCGGAGCGCACGATCACACTGCTTGCCCGGTTCGTGTGTTCGGCGTGCACGGCTTCGAGCCCGTGCGGAAGGGTCGCGAGGCGACTCCGTTCGCCGGCGAGCCTGTGGTGGCTCTGCAGCAACTGCGTCACCTCGCCCGCGACCTGGACCCGCGAGTCGGCGAGCACGATCAGGTAGTCGCAGACCCGCTCGACGTCGGAGAGGGCGTGGGAGGACAGGATCGCGCTCGCGCCGAGGTCGGCCACGGACTCCATCAGGGTCTCCAGGAACCCGTGCCGGGCCAGCGGATCGAGCGCGGCAGCGGGCTCGTCGAAGATCAGCAGCTCGGGCCGTTTGGCCGCCGCGATCGTGAGGGCCAGCTGCGCACGTTGGCCGCCGGACAACCGACCGGCCTTCTGGTCCAGGTCCAGGCCGGACCGGGAGATCCCGCGCCGGGCGAACTGCTCGTCCCAGCCCGGGTTCAGCCGCGCCCCCATCCGCAGGTGGTCCGCGACGGACAACGTGGCGTACACCGGCGTGTCCTGGGCGACGAAGCCCACCTTGGCCAGTTGGGTGGCGCTGGTGCCGGGGCGCGAGCCGAGCACGTCGATGGAGCCCCAGGTGGGCTGGATCAGCCCACAGGCCAGTTGCAGCAGGGTGGACTTGCCCGCACCGTTCGGGCCGACCAGGCCTACGACCCGACCCTGAGGGACGGACAGGTCGCAGTCCGTCAGAGCCCGCCGCCGGCCGTAGCGCTTGCCGAGCCCCTTGGCTTCCAATACTGGATTCATGTGCTTCCTCGCTCGGGGTTCCCGTCGTCGGGCCGGTGGGCCGGGTCAGCCACGGGACCGGCGGTCGATCAGCTTGATGACGAAGCGGACGGCGCTGAAGAACACGATCAGTACGGCGATCGCGACGACCACGAGCAGGCCGTAGAAGAGCGGGCTGTAGTGCACGCCGGAGGACGAGTCGGCCAGGATGCCGAGCGCTTGGTGGTGATGCGAAGTCATGGCTCAAAGGTGCTGGTCGGGCGCGGGTCGCAGCATCCACCGAAAGCACGGTTGGGTCTGTGCGCGATCGTACTTTCGGCCGGTTCAACGCCCGTCCCCGGTCCCGTAGCCTGATCGACGTGAACCCACGAGAGCGGCCGATGACGAGGTGGGCCGGATTCGGGGCGGACATCCTCCTCACCTCTTTCTGCGCGGTACTGATCGTCCTCACCGCCCACCGCTTGGCGGACGAGGGGCGCGTGTGGACGCTCGACGCGATCACAGGTGTCGCGATGTGCGTCGTCGCGGCGGCCCGGCACCGGTACCCGCTGGGGGCGCCTGTCGCGGCGCTTGCGGTGAGCGGTACCGCAGCGGTCGTCGCGATGACCGCCGGCCTGCCCGGTGAGCCGGGCGCGGCCGCGATCGTCGCGCTGATGGTGGTCGGGTGCACGGCCGTCCGGGTGCTGCCGCCGCGGACAGCCGTGGCGGTCGAGCTGCTCGGTCTCGCTGTCGTCGGCTCCGGGTGGATCGGAGCGTTGCTCGGCCGTCAGACCTCGCACACCGCGTACACGGTGGGCGCGGAGGGCTGGCTCGTGGCCGTGGCACTCGGGTTCTGGCTGCGCCACGTCGACCGACGCCGCAGGAACGCCGCCGAGTCGGTGCGCCGGGACGAGCGGCTGACCCTGGCGCGGGAGTTGCACGACGTGGTGGCGCACCACGTCACAGGGATCGTGTTGCAGACCCAGGCGGCCAGGATCGCCGCACGCAGACGTCAGGACGGCGACGGCGTCGACGACCTCGACGACACGCTGGCGGAGGTCGAGGCTGCCGGCGGTGAGGCACTGGCGGCCATGCGGCGGGTGGTCGGCCTGCTGCGCGACACCGACGACGCACTACCGACCGGCACCGGCCCGGAGCGGCTTGCCGAGTTGGTCGAACGCTTCGACGGGCACGGCCCGGCCGTGACACTGAGTCTGCCCGAGGAGGAGGAGACGCGCTGGCCGCCCGAGGTCGCCTCGACTGTCTACCGTGTGGTCCAGGAGTCGCTGACCAACGTCGCCAGGCACGCCGGGCACGCCCGCTCGGCCTGTGTCGAGGTCTCGCGGTGTCCTACGGGCATCACGGTCGTGGTCGACAACGATGCGCCGTCAGGCACACAGCGGCATCTGCACCGTGACGGATTCGGCCTGGTCGGCATGCGCGAGCGCGTGGAAGCGCTCGGCGGCACGTTGAACGCCGGACCGAAGCCCGCAGGCGGCTGGGCCGTCACCGCCACGCTCCCGGTCTCGGTCCCGGTCCCGGGGGAGCGTCGTTGAGCATCGCAGTGCTGTTGGCCGACGACCAGGCCATGGTCCGACGCGGCTTGCGGATGATTCTTGAGGACCAGTCCGACATCACCGTGGTCGGCGAGGCAGCGGACGGCGCCGAGGCGGTGGAGCTGGCCCGCAGGCTCCGCCCCGACGTGTGCCTGGTCGACATCCGGATGCCCCGGCTCGACGGCATCGAAGTGACCCGGGCACTCGCTGGCCCGGGCGTGACAGATCCGCTGCGGGTCGTCGTCGTGACCACCTTCGACGACGACGAGTACGTGCATGGCGCCCTGCGTGCCGGCGCGCTCGGCTTCGTCCTCAAGGACGCGGGCCCCGCGCTGCTCGCCGAGGCCGTGCGGGCGGCGAGCGCAGGCGACGCCCTCATCTCACCGTCGGTCACACTGCGGCTGCTCGAGCACCTCGCCCCGGTGAAGCGCAAGAGGTCCGGACGGCAGCCGGAGCAAGCGCTCTCCGCCCGTGAGATCGACGTGGTCAAGGCCATCGCCGTCGGACGCACCAACCAGGAGATCGCGGCCGAGCTGTTCATCTCGCTCAGCACGGTCAAGAGCCATGTGGCGAGCGTCCAGGGCAAGTTGGGCGTGCGTAACCGGGTCGGGATCGCGGCGTGGGCCTGGGAGAACCAGCTGGTGGATTCCGCGGTGTAAGGGCGGGCCGGTGTGGTCGTGCTGGTCGGACCCGCCCTCAACTGGCGGCGCCTGCACTGCTGATGAGGACGGTGCGCCGCCCGTTGCGGCGATGTGAGCCGCGCTCGTCGGTACGCCCGCCCTGTCGAGGTAGTCGGGTTGACTCCGAGTTACCTATGAATCATGTATGAATCACGGGGTGGACGTTGACGTGGCCATGGACCGGCAGGAGTCTCTGACTGTCACCCCAGCGCGGGGAGTCACGTGACCCCGGCTCCCGGGCCGAGACAGCCCGCGACGACCTCGCCGTGTGGAGAGAGGCACTGTGATCGCCTCCAGCAGCACCCACGAACCCCCCGACGTGACTTCGGCGACCCCACGATTCAGTGCGCTGGCGAGCTTTCCGGCGCAGCCTCGGAGCGTCCCTCTCCTGCGCCGCCTGATGCGGAATCTGGCGATCGGTTGGCGACTGCCTGCTGAAGTCGTCGACGCACTCGCGCTCATCAGCACCGAGCTCGCCACCAACGCAGTGGTCCACAGCGGCAGTTCCGACGTCGTCGCCCTGCTGACGGCAGACCTCGACCATGTCGCCCTGGCCGTTCGTGACCACGGGCAGTGGCGACCGCCCGTCGGATGCACTGGTGGCTCGCTGCCCACCAGCGGACGCGGCACCAGCCTCGTCCGTGCCCTCGCAGAGTTGAGTGTGCTTCCCACGTCGAGCGGTACCACGGTCGTTGCACGTATCCCGCTGGATGCCTCTCCCCAGCGTGGTCGCGGCGGTGGATCCGACGGCGCACGCCCGGTGCGCCGTGGCCGTCTGCCCGCTGCTCGTCCTACGGCTCGGACCCGGCCGACGCTGACGATATGACAGACCCGTTGTGCGGAGGCGTGGTTCAGCTGGTGATCATCTCGGCGGTCGGGCTGCACAGCCAGGCCAGGCGGCCGAGCCGTGGCCGCAGTCGGCTGTCCAGGCTCCAGACCGCGCCCGCATGCGCGTGGAAGAGTGCCAGGGACGCGAAGATGTAGGCCACGGCCGGGCCCAGGTCCGTGATCCCCGGAGCGGTCCACGGCAGGCCGAACGCCTCGGCGGACGACCAGATGCCGAGCGAGTACAGGGCGCTGCCGAGGAATACGGCGTTGCTGAACAGGCCGAAGATCAGCCCCAAGGCGATGGCGGTCTCCGTCAGGGCCACTCCCATGGCGAACGCGCCCGGCGCGGACGTGGCGACGGCATGCCACATCAGGATCCACTGGTGGATCGCCGGGATGTGGACCGAGGTCCCCTGCCCGAGTTCGTCACTCAGCGTCTGTCCGTGGATGAACCCCGGAAGCCACTTGAAGGACGCGTCGACGGCCCAGACCAGGCCGAAGCCGATCCGCACTGCCGCCGCACGCCGCAGGCGCGCCTGCCCGCCCGAGCTGGGGCGGATTCTGACGAGTCTTCGGCCCGAGGCAGCTGGTGCTGTGGTGGTCACGATGAGCTCCTTCTGAGAGGAGGTGCGCAGGGACCCGCGAGGCCTCTCAGATGTCGCACAGAAACTCACATCGCGGCGCACCAACACGCCGGGTGTCCCTCGAACGAGTCAAGCTGCGCCCGGTCGGCCTTCGTCAGAACGATGTCCGGGGTGGCTGCCGCCATCGGCCGCTACCTCACTGGGCGACGTCCAGCTCCGGCTCGTCCTGGAGATCTGCGGTGTCGAGGCCGGGGGAGCGCAGGTGCTCGACGTGGCCGATGGCCTGGTCGAGGAGGTCGGCGACGTGGTCGTCGTAGAGCGAGTAGACAATCGAGCGGCCGTGGCGTTCGGCGTTGACCAGGCCGAGGTTGCGCAGCAGACGCAGTTGGTGGGAGCAGGCCGAGCGTTCCATGCCGACGGCGTCGGCAAGGTCGGTCGCCGCGTGGGCTCCCTCCTGGAGCTGGGCCAGGATCAGCAGCCGGGACGGGGTCGCGAGGGCCTGCAAGGTGGTGGCGACGGTGGTCGCACCGACTGCGTCCAGACGTTCGCGCGCGGTGGTCGTCCTGTTCATCCCGTGGCCCATAGGGCCATGATACCGAGAACGCGTGAAGAAGCATTCAAGTATTCCCGTATAGTAGGTGCGGGGCGAAGCCTGCCCCTCCGCTTGACCGTGCCCTCTTCGCTGCGTCCTCCCAGGAAGTCCACCCCACACATGTCGACCACACTTCTCGAACGCCCGGCCGTGCCGACGGCGCCGTCCGTCGCGCCACGACGGAAGACGCGCGTGCTGGCCCTGGCCGAGGCCCGTTGGGCGTTGGCCGCACTGGCGCTCTTCGCGATCGCGCTGCCGCTGCAGCTCACCGGGGCGACGGCCTGGGCGTGGGGTCCGCTGTACGCGCTCTGCTACGCCGCCGGTGGCTGGGAGCCCGGCTGGGCCGGACTGACGGCGCTGCGCGAGAGAACCCTCGATGTCGACCTGCTGATGATCGTCGCCGCGCTGGGCGCCGCGGCGATCGGTCAGGTGCTGGACGGTGCGCTGCTGATCGTCATCTTCGCCACCTCCGGTGCGCTCGAAGCCCTCGCGACCGCCCGCACCGCCGACTCGGTCCGGGGCCTGCTCGACCTCGCCCCGGCCACAGCGACCAGGCTGCTGGACGACGGCGGAGAGGAGACCGTCTCCACCGAGGAGCTCGCGGTCGGCGACACGATCCTGGTCCGCCCCGGCGAGCGGATCGGCGCGGACGGCCGCGTGCTGGACGGCGCCAGTGACGTGGACCAGGCCACCATCACCGGCGAACCGCTGCCGGTCGCCAAGCAGCTGGGCGACGAGGTCTTCGCCGGGACGCTCAACGGCACCGGCTCACTGCGCGTCACGGTCGAGCGGGACGCCGCCGACTCCGTCATCGCCCGCATCGTGGCCATGGTCGAGGAGGCGTCGGAGACCAAGGCCCCGACGCAGCTGTTCATCGAGAAGGTCGAGCAGCGTTACTCGCTCGGCATGGTCACCGCGACGCTCCTGGTCTTCGCGATCCCGCTCGCCTTCGGCGCGGCCCTGTCCGGTGCGCTGCTACGCGCGATGACGTTCATGATCGTCGCCTCCCCGTGCGCGGTGGTGCTGGCCACCATGCCGCCGCTGCTCTCTGCGATCGCCAACGCCGGGCGGCACGGTGTGCTGGTCAAGTCCGCGGTGGTCATGGAGCAGCTCGGCCAGACCCAGGCGGTCGCCCTCGACAAGACCGGCACCCTGACCGAGGGCACCCCGCGTGTCACCGACGTCAGGCCGCTGCCCGGCAGCGGCCTGACGGAGGATCAGCTCCTGGCCCTCGCCGCGTCCGCCGAGCACCCCAGCGAGCATCCCCTCGCCCGCGCCGTCGTCGACGCCGCCCGGACCCGTGGCCTGCGGCTGGCCACCGCCGAGGACTTCACCTCCGCCCCTGGCATCGGCGTCACCGCCACCGTCGACGGCCGCGCGGTCGCGGTCGGGGCACCGTCTCGCCTCGTCGCCGACGCGGCATCGGACGAACCGGCCAGGGCCTGCGCGCAGGCACTGGAGGACGAGGGCCGCACGGCCGTGGTCGTCGAGTGCGACGGCACGCCGGTCGGCGTACTCGGCATCGCCGACCGGCTGCGCCCCGACGCCGCCGCGACCGTCGCCCGGTTGGACGCGCTCACCGGTCGGACCCCGATCCTGGTCACCGGCGACAACCCCCGCGCCGCCGCACGCCTCGCCGCCGAGGTCGGCATCACCGACGTCCGCGCGGGACTGCTGCCGAAGGACAAGGTCGCCGTGGTCCGTGAGTTGGAGCAGGCGGGACTGCGGACGACGGTGATCGGCGACGGCGTCAACGACGCCCCCGCACTCGCCGCCGCCCACGCCGGCATCGCCATGGGCCGCGCCGGCTCCGACCTCGCCCTGGAGACCGCCGACGCCGTCGTCGTCCGCGACGAACTCGCTACTGTGCCGACGGTGATCGCCCTGTCCCGCCGCGCGCGCAAGCTCGTCGTGCAGAACCTGGTCGTCGCGTCGGTGTTCATCACCGGCCTGGTCGTCTGGGACCTGGCCGGACACCTGCCGCTGCCGCTCGGCGTCCTCGGGCACGAGGGCTCCACCGTCATCGTCGGCCTCAACGGACTGCGCCTGCTCCGCGACGCCGCCTGGCGCCGCGCAGGCGCCGACGCGACGGCGGCCCGTCCGTGAGCCGCCGCTCCCGCGCCGAGAAGGCGACGCCCGGCACACAGTCGGGCGCCGCCCGGCCCACGGTGACCGTCTGCCGCGGCTGCTGCTGCGGCACCCCGAAGATCCCCCGCCTCGACCACGCCGCCCAACTGCGCGACCTGCGAGCCGCGTTGGCCGACAACGCAAGCATCCGCGTGGTCGACTGCCTGGACGTCTGCGAGCACGCCAACGTCATCGTCGTCCA
Source organism: Streptacidiphilus fuscans (assembly GCF_015690355.1). Taxonomy (GTDB): domain Bacteria; phylum Actinomycetota; class Actinomycetes; order Streptomycetales; family Streptomycetaceae; genus Streptacidiphilus; species Streptacidiphilus fuscans. Next base: position 705,158 of record NZ_JADPRT010000001.1, read on the forward strand.
GCCCTCGGCGGAGGGCCGCCGCGCGGGCGGACGCCCGGTCTGGCTCGGCCTGGTCAACGACCCGGACGCCACCACCGACATCGCCACCTGGACCGAGGCCGGCGGCCCCGGTCTGGCCGATCCGCCCGACATCCTCGACCTCTACGTCTTCCAGCCCTCCCGCCGCGTTCGCCAGGGCGTCGAGGAGGCGTGAGTAGTCAGACTGGGTATGTTTTTGAACCGAGTATGGTTATTGTGGCCGCATGGCAGGGCTTCGCGAACGCAAGAAGGAACAGACCAGGCAGCGGATCGCCGCAGTTGCGTTGAGGCTGTTCGTCGAGCGCGGCTTCGACGCCGTGACGGTCAACGAGATCGCCGAGGCCGCCGAGGTGGCCAAGGCGACGCTCTTCGCGTACTTCCCGACCAAGGAGTCGCTCGCCCTGCACGGCGTGGGCGGCGACGACCTGGCCGGGATCGTCGCCCGGAGGCCGGCCGGACTGACCTTGCTGGCCGCCCTGCGCGCACACCACCGCGCGCTCGCCGCAGGAAAGCTGCCGGAGGCGGAGCTCGACGCGCTGCTCGCCCGCGTGCGCGTGATCGAGGACAGCCCGACGCTACGGAACGCGGCCAACGGCCTGCTCTACCAGCAGCGTGAGGCGCTGGCGCAGGTCCTGGCCGACGAGTACGGCTCGACGGCAGCCGCGCTGATGGCCGCCCAGATCGCCGCGTCCCTGCTGACCCTTCAGGAGGCGTACTTCCGGCGGCTGTTGGCCGGGGCGTCGGCCAAGGACGCAGGCCGCGCCCTGTCGCGGGATGTCGAGCTGGCCTTCGACCTGCTCGAACACGGACTCAACCAGGCGGAAGGGCGCTGACATGCGCGCGCGAGGAATCAGCTACGACACCGGGACCTTCCCCGGCGACCGGTTCACCCGAAAGACGTTCGACCCCGCCCAAGTCCGCCAGGACATGACGGTGATCGCGGGCGACCTGCACTGCGACGTCGTCCGCATCACCGGCCGCGACGCCGAACGACTCGACGTCGCCGCCCGCCACGCAGCCGAAGCCGGGCTCGAAGTGTGGTTCTCCCCTTTCCCGGTGGACCTTGCCCCGGAGGAGATCCTGGAGTTCCTCACCGACTGCGCGCAGCGCGCCGAAGCCCTGCGACAGGGCGGCGCGCAGGTGGTACTGGTGACCGGCTGCGAGCTCAGTGCCTTCGCCCACGGCTTCCTGCCCGGGGACACCCACCTCGACCGCCTCCACGCCATGGCCACCGCCGATTTGCAGTGGTGGGCCTCCCTCGGGCCGGTCCCTGAACGCCTCAACGCTTTCCTGGCCCAGGCCGCCACGACGGTCCGCACCCACTTCGGCGGCAAGGTCACCTACGCCTCCGGCCCGTGGGAGCCCGTCGACTGGGCGCCCTTCGACATGGTGGGCGTCGACGCCTACCGATCCGCGCAGAACGCCGGCACCTTCCGCGCCGAGCTGCGCGAGCTCTCCGCCCACGGCAAGCCGGTCGTCGTCACCGAGTACGGCACCTGCGCCTACCGTGGCGCGAGCGACCTGGGCGGTATGGCCTGGCAGCCACCGCAAGGGGCGGTCCCGGACGAGGACGAGCAAGTGCGCTACCTCAACGAACTGCTGGACGTCTTCGAGGAGGAAGGCGTGGACACCGCGCTGTGGTTCTCCTTCGCCAACTACGACAAGCCCGGCGACCGCGACATCGCCTCCTACGGCGTCGTGCGCCTGCTCGACGAGGCCCGCTGGGAGCCGAAGGCCGTCTTCCACGCCATGAGCGCCCGACACCGACGCTCCCGTCCGGCGTGCCCCAACTGACGGGAGTACGGGGCAGGTGACAACTCGGTGGCAGCCTGAACGGCGGCAGGAGAGGACCGTCGCCGACGGATCGACGGTCGGCTCGGCCGTTCCGCGCAGAGCTGGAGAGGACGTGTATGTCGCTCGTTGTTGAAGATCGCCTGGCCATCACTGAACTGGTCTCCTTGCACGGTCACTTGGTGGACGACGGAAGCCTTGACCGGTTGGAGGAGTTGTTCACCTCCGACGTCGTCTACGACGTCACCGATTTCGGCCAGGAACCGCTCCGCGGTGTGGCGGCCGTCCGTGCGGCGGCATGGGCGCTGGGTGCCGCCAACCCCGTCGCCCACCACGTCACCAACGTCGTCGTGACGGAGTCGGCGGCAGACGGCCGGGTGCAGGTCCGATCGAAGGGGCTGGGCATCAAGGCGGACGGTTCCTGCGGTTCGGTCTCCTACGACGACACCGTCGTGCGCACGGCTGACGGCTGGCGGATCAGCCATCGCAAGGTCTCGGCAGGGCGTACTCCCCTCGGCGGGAGGACTCAGGCCGACTGACCCCCCGTCACGCGGGACGACACCCGCAGGACAAAGTGCCCGGCCGGCTCAGGGGCGGAACACGTGAGGAACGGTCGAGCTCAGCGGGACGAAGCCGAGCCGCTCCAGGATCGGGCGACTCTGGTCGGAGGCGTCGACCTGCAGGTAGCGATAGCCCAACTCGGCGGCGATGCGCGCCCGGTGGGCAACCAGGGCCCGGTAGACGCCGCGGCCTCGCCAGGCAGGAACCGTGCCTCCGCCCCACAGGCTGGCGAAGTCGGTGCCCGGATGCAGCTCCATGCGCGCAGCGCAGACCGGCACGTCGCCTGCCATCGCGACCACCAGGCTGAACGTCTCCGGCCTGCCCCTGAGCTGGGAGGCGAGGCGAAGCCGCAAACGGTCCGCGCTGGTGCCGAACGCCTGCTCGTGGACATCGGCCGCGAGATCCACCCCCGCGGCGTCGGTGACCCGCTCCAGCCGGATGCCGTCGGGGAGCTCGGCGTGGGCTCCGACGGCCTTGACGGCCTTGACGTCGGCGACCATCAAGGTCTCCGCCGGGTCGGGGACGAAGCCAGCAGCGAGCAGGCGCGCGGACAGATCGGCGGGCGTGTCGTGGCTGTACAACTTCCACTCGAACTCGCGCTCCAGCGAGGTGAAGTAGTCCACCTGAGCGGCGATCGCCGCATCGGCAGTCGCATCGTCCAGGCCGGACCACAGCACGCCGTTCCAGTCATCGGCACGAGCGCCGACCTGCCGCACCACAGCGCCGATGCGCTCGACCCGGGCTGCGGGATCGTCGGGCCGCGCGTTCCGCCGCATCTGCTCGTCGAACCGGGCAAGTACTGCTCGTTGATCCATTCAGGTACCCCACCATCGAAGGCGGTGAGGCGGCAACTGCAATGTGCTTGCTGCACTCGGCGCGAGGACGGGAGGGTCTTCTATGCGTAGGATTCCGGGTTGAACAGCCTCCAACGGCCCTCGGACACGACCTCGATGTCGCCGCCGGTCACCTTGATGGCGGTCTGAGCGTCGGTCGCGTATGCCGGGCCGTCGATCTTGGCGGCCCACCGCTCCGCCTCGGCCATGGTGTTCTCCGGACAGTTCGGGCTGTCGAGGTGCGGGAAGATGGAGAAGTCGACGACGCCCAGTGTGCTGTCGTCACCCGTGGGCGGCTGCCAGCTGACGAAGTCCCGCCCGATACGCGGAGTCAGCACCATGCTTCCGGCGCTGAGTCCTACGTAGACGGTGTCGTGCAGCGAGGGGAGGAGGTCGGCCAGTCCGGACTCCCGCATCCAGTGGCACAGGTAGAGCGCGTCGCCGCCATTCACCAGGAGCGCGTCCGTATCCCGGACCCAGGAGACCCAGCGTTCCTTGTCGATGCTGGGCAGTGCGGTGAGCTCCAGCACGCCCACCGACTTCCACCCCAACGCGGTCATGGGGCAGTCGGACTGTCCGCTGGTGAACTGCCATGGCCCGAACGGATCCCCGTACGGGCCGCCGTACCCGGCGGTGGGGATGCAGAGGGCGCTGGCCTCGGAGATCGGCTTGCCCAGGAGATCCACCAGCGCCGCCAGGATGCTTGCGTTGCTGACACCGGAGTCGGTAAGGAGAAGCTTCATCACGCCCCCGTACTGATTGCATCGCAGCGGACGAGTGACGCTAGCACGGCCGACTGCGCCCCGGACCTCGTAGACGAGCAAACAGCGCTGCCGCGACGCAGGCGGGCGTAGGCAGGGTGACCAGGCGTCATGGGCGTCGTTGCCAAGGCATGAAGAAGATCCTCGCGCTGGGCGCGCTCACCCTCACCTCGCTCGCCGTCGCCGCCCCCGGCTACGCGGACACCCACACCAGCACGTTCGATGGCGGCGGCGTGCGAGCAGTCGACAACCACAACCACGCCACCACGGCTGGGGCCGTCCCTCAGACCATCGGCCAGCAGCTGGCCGTCATCCCTGCGCTGGGGAGTGGGGGCGGCGGCCACGGGGACGGCGCTGCCGGATACGTGCGGGTTTGACCAGTCAGGCAGCACCTTTCGGCCTGACTGATCGTCACGAGCCGCAGCAGCCGCCGGACGGCGAGGTCTCGGCCTGCGGGAGGTCCCGGGCGGCGACGGTGATGTGCACGAGCTGCGGTGCGGGCGCGGCGGCGGGGGAGGGGGTGCAGCAGCTGCCGGCTGCCGTGGCGTCGGGGGTGTCGAACAGGCCAGCGCCGCCGCAGACGCCGGTGTCCGGGAGGGTCAGTTCGACGTTGTCGGCGGCGTCCAGGTCTCCGGCGATGGCTGCGGCAACAGAGCGGACCTGCTCGTAGCCGGTCATGGCGAGGAAGGTGGGGGCGCGGCCGTAGGACTTCATGCCGACCAGGTAGACACCGGGCTCGGGGTGGGACAGTTCGCGGTGGCCGTGCGGGTAGACGGTGCCGCAGGAGTGCTGGTTGGGGTCGATCAGCGGGGCCAGCTGGGTCGGCGCCTGGAGCCGCTCGTCCAGGCCGAGCCGCAACTCCTCCAGGAAGGAGTGGTCGGGACGGAAGCCGGTTAGGACGACGACCTCGTCCACGGGGTCGAGGCGACGCCCGTCCTCGGCGACGAGCACGATACGGCCGTCGGCGTGGCGCTCGACAGCCTCGGTGCGGAAGCCCGTGACCGCGTCGGCGTGGCCCGCGTCGACAGCCGCCTTGGCGGCCAGGCCGAGCGCGCCACGGGCGGGGAGCTGGTCAGCGCTGCCGCCGCCGAAAGTGGAGCCGCTGATGCCGCGTCGCAGCACCCACACCGCGTGCGTGCCGGCGCCGTCGCCCGACGAGGAGAGGTCGGCGAGCATGGCGAGGGTGGTGAAGGCGGAAGCGCCGGTGCCGACGACGGCGGTGCGCCTGCCCGCGTATCGGGCGCGGACGGCTGGGTCGATGAGGTCGGGGACGCGGTAGCTGATGCGGTCGGCGGCGGCCTTTTCGCCGAGGGCCGGGAGGCCGTTGCCGCCGACGGGGCTCGGGCGGGTCCAGGTGCCGGAGGCGTCGATCACGGCCTGGGCGAGGATCCGCTCCTCGCTGCCGTCGGCGTTCCGGACCTGGACGGTGAAGGGCTGGGTGGCGCGGTCCGCGTCGACGATCCGGTTGCGGCCGAGGCGGGAGACGCCGGTGACGCGGGTGTCGTAGCGGACTTTGGAGCCGAGGATTTCGGCCAGCGGCTGGAGGTACTGCTCGGCCCAGTCGCCGCCGGAGGGGTAGGCGGCGGCGTCGGGACGGACCCAGCCGGTCGGGGCGAGGAGCTTTTCGGCGGCGGGGTCGATGACCTCGCCCCAGGCGGAGAACAGGCGGACGTGCGACCACTCGCGGACGGTGGCGCCCGCGTGGGGACCGGCTTCCAGGACGAGAGGCTCGATGCCCTGCTGGACGAGATGCGCGGCGGCGGCCAGGCCGACCGGTCCGGCGCCGATGACGACGACGGGGAGAGCGGTGGTCATGAGGGGGAGTCCTCTCGCGTGGCGATGCTCTGCTCAGCCTCGGCTGTTTCGATGTTTGTCGATGCAGCAAGCATTGCGCCATGAGTCGACGGATGTCAATATTGATACATGTCGAAATTGAGCGTGTCGGAGGCGCGGGAGCTGCCCGTCCTCCAGGACGACGTCGCGGTGCCCTGCTGCCCGCCGCTGACCGAGCGCCCACTGTCGGCCGAGGAGGCCGAACGCACGGCGGCCATGTTCAAGGCGCTGGGCGACCCGGTCCGGCTGCGGCTGTTCTCGCTGATCGCCTCGCACGAGAGCGGCGAGGCCTGCGTGTGCGACATCTCCGACGTCGGCGTCTCCCAGCCGACCGTCTCCCACCACCTCAAGAAGCTCAAGGAAGCCGGCCTGCTCACCTCCGAGCGCCGCGCGACCTGGGTCTACTACAAGGTCGCCCCTGACGTCGTCGCCACGATGTCCGCCCTGCTGGACCTGCGCCGCTGACGTCGCTCTCGCGGCAGCCCGGAGCCCGCAGCCCCGGGGCCCCGGGGCCCCGAGCCTCCCGCGTCGGCCGTCAGCCGACGGGCCATCCGACCAGGGCGGCGGCCACGCCCAGGACCCCCGCGCCCACCAAGGCGCTGACCACGCCTCGCCGGAGCGCGAGCAGCCACAGCGCGGCGCAGGCGAGGACGGCGAACTGCCAGGCGTGGGCCAGTGCGAGGGCAAGGGGAACGGCGGAGCCGGCGATGGCGCCGATGACGGCCGGGCCGGCTCCGGTCAGGAAGGCCTGGACGTGGGTGTTGGCGCGCAGCGCGTCGAAGTGGCGTCCGCCGAGGGTGACGAAGAGGAACGAGGGAGCGAAGGCGACCAGGGCGGCGAGCAGTCCGCCGCCGACGCCCGCGGCGGCGTAGCCGACCACGGCGACGGTCTGGACGACGGGGCCCGGGGTGACCTGTCCTAGGGCGACGGCGTTCAGGAACTGCGCGCCGGTCATCCAGTGGTAGTGGTGGACGGCGTCCGCCTGCATCAGGGGGATGATGACGAAGCCGCCTCCGTAGGACAGCGCCCCGACTTTGAAGGCCACCCAGGCGAGCGAGAGCAGCCCGCCCGCGCCACCGGCGGCCGCCGCGAGCGGAATAGGGAGCGGCCACACCCCCGAGCCCGCGCCGCGTGCGGAGCGTCGGGCGCGGACGGCGACCTCCGACAGGCCCGCCGCGATCAGCAGCAGCACGAGCCACGGCCCGACCGTGGCCGCGGCGACCGCGCCCGCCGCAGCGTAGGCGATCCACCGGGCACGCGCGTCACGGGCTTGGCCCGCGCGCTGCCAACTGCCGGGCACGAGGCCCCAAGCGGCGTGCACGGCCACCGCGGCGACCGCGGCACCGGCGCCCGCTGCGGCTCCGCGGACCCAGGTGGGAGTGCCGCCCGCGAGGAAAACGGCGGCCAGCGCCAGGATCAACACCAGACCCGGCACGATGAAGCACACACCGCCGACGATCGCTCCGGGCACACCGCGCAGGCGCCAGGCGGTGTAGATCGCGAGCTGGGTGGAGGCCGGACCGGGAAGAAGGTTGGTGGCGGCGATGCCGTCTTCGAACTCGGACGCTGCGATCCATCCCCGCCGTTCGACGCACAGCTGCCGCAGGAGCGCGATGTGCGCGGGTGGTCCGCCGAAACCGATACAGCCGATCCGTCCCCACTCGCGGGCGATCGTGGCCAGGGCGACTTCCGGCTGCCGCGTAGCCACGTCGGCCTGTTCCGGCTCCGGCGGCCCCGGCTCTCCTTGTCCCGACTCCGCTTGTCCCCACTCCGGATGGTGCCCTGGGTCGTCCAACGTGCGCTTCCCTGGTTCGGTCACTGCTGCTGATCGGGAGCGACGATATCGCCCGGACTCCTGGCCCTGACTCGACGTCAGTCCGCCTGGGCTCGGTTTCGGCGCTCGGTTCCGAAGACCAGCGCCACCAGGGCCAGCCCCACGACGCCGCCGACGAGTTCCATGCCGACGAAGCCCGGCAGGCTGGAGGGCTTGATGCCCGCGAAGGTGTCCGTGAACGCGCGGCCGATCGCCACGGCCGGGTTCGCGAACGAGGTGGAGGAGGTGAACCAGTACGCCGCGCCGATGTACGAGGCGACCGCGACGGCGGCGAAGCGCAGCTGGTCCTTCTTCGCCAGGCCGAAGATCAGGAAGACCAGCCCGGCGGTGGCGACGACCTCGCCGAGCAGCAGGTGGCCGGCCGAGCGGTCGTGGGTGGACCACTGCACCAGCTGCTTGCCGAACATCGCGTCCGCCAGGATCGCGCCGAGGATGGCTCCGGCGATCTGCGCGGGTACGTACGCGGCGATGTCACGCCCCGTCAGGCCGTGCGGGGTGCGGCGGCCGGTCCACCAGTCGGCCAGGGTGACGACCGGGTTGAAGTGCGCGCCGGAGACCGGGCCGAGCAGTGCAATCAGGACGCCGAGGCCGAAGACCGTGGCGGTCGAGTTCGCCAGCAGTTGCAGGGCGACGTCCTTGGTGAGCTCGGTGGCCTGGATGCCCGAGCCGACGACGACGGCGACCAGCGCGGCGGTGCCGACCAGCTCGGCGGCGGCCCGCTGGTGCAGCGGCTGTCGGTGCGCGACCGCGGGCCCTGGCGGCAGGGCGGGATCAGGCATGTCGGCGGCGTCGGCGTCGATGGTCATGGCGGCGGCGTCGGTGCTGGTCACGGGCAGGCTCTCTTGGAGTTGGCCGCGTCGTTGACGCGGGCGAGGGAGGCGAGTCCGGCGAGGTCGCGGGCCAGTCCGTCGAGGACCTCGGGCCGCAGCCGGTAGTAGGTGAACCGGCCGCAGGGCTCGGTCTCGACGATCCCGGCGTCGCGCAGCACCTTCAGGTGGTTGGACAGGTTGGTCTGCCGCGCGCCCGTCTCCTCGACCAGATGCGTCGTGCACAGCGTCTCGCGCGCGAGCAGGGAGACGATCTGCATGCGCAGGGGGTCGGCGAGCACCCGGATCAGATCAGTGTCGACTGACGTCAGCATGCACTGATAATCTCATATCAGTCGAGGCTGATACCAGCCCGGCGGGTCGCCCGTCCCTACCCCACTCCCGTGGAGCCCCGATGTCCGCCACCGCCCCGGCCGCGTCCGTCCTGTTCGTCTGTGTCCACAACGCCGGTCGCTCGCAGATGGCCGCCGGATTCCTGCGCCACCTCGCCGGGGATCGCGTCGAGGTCCGCTCCGCGGGCTCCCTGCCCGGCGACCGGGTCAACCCCGCCGCGGTCGCCGCCATGGCGGAGGTCGGCGTCGACATCTCCGACCAGCAGCCCAAGGTGCTCACCAGCGACGCCGTCCAGGCGTCCGACTACTGCATCACCATGGGCTGCGGCGACGCCTGCCCGATCTTCCCCGGCAAGACCTACCTCGACTGGCAGCTGGACGACCCGGCCGGGCAGGGGATCGAGGCGGTCCGCCCGATCCGCGACGAGATCAGGAAGCTCGTCGAGGGCCTGATCGCCGAGATCGACGCCAAGGCCGACGCCAGGGCCGAAGCGGGGAGTTGAGCGTCGGAACTCCACGGTGCGCAGGACCGGGGGACGGCGCCCCGTCACCCCGGCCCGCGCACCGGCGGGGAGCGGTCAGACCGGCAGGCTCAGTGCCTTCGACATGGCCTGCGCCAGCGCGGGATTGCGGTGGGTGTCCGTGTCGCTGTGGAGCGCGGTGATCACGTTCCGGGCCACGTCGACCGGCTTGTCCTGGCTGAGCTTGGCCTTGGCGACGACGCGGCTCGGGGTGAGCCGGAACCCGGTCGTGGCGGGGGCGATGCTCTGCGCGTAGCCCTCGACCTCGGAGAGGCGCCAGGGGGTCGGCCGCTCGTCCTCGAAGTGGGCCACCGTCCGGTCGAGCACCTCGTAGGTCTGCTCGCCGGTGAGGATCTCAGGGGTGCCGTGCAGGTGGGCCACCACGAAGTTCCAGGTGGGAACGTAGGGGCCGCTCTGATAGAAGCTCGGGGAGATGTAGCCGTTGGGTCCTTCGAGGATGAGGACAGTGGGGTGCTGTCCCAGCTCGTGCAGCTCCGCGTCGGTGCGGGCGAGGTGGCCGAGCACGGTGGCGTCGTCCCGGTCGGGGTCGAGGATGACGGGCAGGTGCGACACGACCGGGCCCTCGCCCGGTACGGCGCTCACCAGCGTGGCCCAGCCCCGGTCGGCGATGAGTGAGCGGATCTCGCTCGGATCGGTGAGCGCGTAGACGGGCAGTTCGAGCATGACACATCCTCAGGTGGTAAGTGGAGAGGGTGAATCGGGAAGCGGCATCCCACCGTGCAACCGTGCTAGAACAGTTCTTCTGGTGTTATGGAACACTAGTCGAGGCGGTGCCCACAACCCCCGGGGTGTACCAGTACGCTGACCGCGTGGACCCCATGGACCCCGTGGACATCGAAGGCCGGACCTCGCGCGAGGTGGTCGACAGCGTCGAACGCGCCGTCCGTGACGGACGAGCGGCGCCGGGGGACGTGCTGCCCTCCGTGCGGGCGCTCGCATCCCACCTGCAGATCAGCCCCGCGACCGTGGCCGCCGCCTACCGGGATCTGCGCATCCGCGGTGTGCTGACCAGCGAGGTCGGCCGCAACACCCGGATCAGCGCCCGGCCTCCGCTGATCAGCCGCGCGCCCGCGGCCGTGCCCGCCGGAGCCCGTGACCTCAGTGACGGCAACCCCGACCCGGAGCTGATGCCGTCCGTCACCCGGGCCGCCCACGGCGTGGACCTCGGCCACCACGGCTACAGCTCGCCCAGCATGCTGCCCGCGCTGGTCGTGCAGGCGACCCGCCAGTTCGCCGAACTCGGCGTCACCGAGGAGCAGTTGTGCCTCGCGGGCGGGGCGATGGACGGTGTCGAGCGGGTGCTGTCCGCGTGGCTGCGCCCCGGCGACCAGGTCCTGGTCGAGGACCCCTGCTACACCGGCGTGCTCGACCTGGTGCGGGCCTGCGGCCTGACCGCGGTGCCGGTCGCCGTCGACGAGCGCGGACTCGTGCCCGACGCCCTGCGGGCCGCCCTGACCGGCAAGAGCGCGGCGCTGGTCCTCACGCCCCGGGCCCAGAACCCGACCGGGGCCGCCCTCGACGCCGTACGCGCGGCCGAGCTGGCTTCGGTCCTTGAGCGCCGTGAGGACGTGCTGGTCGTGGAGAACGACCACATGGGGCCGATGGCGGGAAGCGACTTCTTCACGCTCACGGCCGGACGCCCTCGCTGGGCGGTGATCCGGTCGGTCAGCAAGTCGCTGGGGCCGGACCTGCGGCTGGCGTACGTCGCGGGCGACACGATGACGGTCAGTCGGGTGGAGGGCCGCCAGCGGCTGGGCAGCGGCTGGGTCAGCCACATCCTGCAGCAGATCGTCGTCGAACTCTCCGAGGACCCCGGCGTGCACGACCTGGTCCGGCAGGCCGAGCGGACCTACCTGACGCGCCGCGAGGCGCTGCTCAGTGAGCTGGCGGCACGCGGCGTGGCCGCCTCCGGGCGCTCGGGGCTGAACGTGATGATCCCGGTCCAGGAGGAGGCCGCGACCCTTCGCCAACTGCAGGAGCGGGGTTGGCTGCTGCGAGCCGGTGAGCCGCACCGACTGGCAAGCGCACCGTTCGTCCGGGCCACCACCGCGACCCTCCACCCGGAGGAGGCTGCCGAACTCGCCGCTGCCGTCGCGGAATCCGTCCGTCCCCAGCGCGGCACGCGCTCGGTCTGAGACGGGTCGGCTGCCCTAGCTGCGGACAGGCGGCGTCGGCCGAGACCCCCGCGTGATCCACCTCTGGGAGACTTCCCGGGTGACCGTGACGAACGACGCCCCCCGTGCCGCGCTGCTCCGCCGTGGCTTCGCCCTGGAGTACGCGACCCTCGCCTGGAACGTGGTCGGCATCGTCGTGCTCGCCTTCGCCGCCGTCGCCGCGCGGTCGGTCGCGTTGGCCGGGTTCGGCCTGGACTCGCTGATCGAGATCGGCGCCTCCACGGTCGTGATCTGGGAGCTGTCCGGCAGCGGGGAGGAGCGGCAGCGGCGCGCGCTGCGGCTGATCGGCGTCGGGTTCGGCCTGCTCGCGCTCTACCTGCTGGTGCAGTCGACCGTGGTCCTCGCGACCGGATTCCACCCGCACCACTCCACCCTCGGCATGGTCTGGACGGCGGTCACGGCGGCCGTGATGTTCGGCCTCGCCTTCGGCAAGGCCCGCACGGGCGCGGCGCTGGACAACCCGGTGTTGCGCACCGAGGGTCGGGTCACGCTGATCGACGGCCTGCTCGCCGCGGCCGTGCTGGTCGGCCTCCTGCTCAACAGCGTCCTCGGCTGGTGGTGGGCGGACCCGCTGGCCGGGTTCGTCCTCGTCTACTACGCGCTGCGCGAGGTCAACGAGATCTTCCGCGGCGAGCACTGAAGAGGCCACGCGCTGTGGCGACTTGACGGTTGCTTGACGGACGCGGCGCCGGTCTCAGGCGGTGGTCGGTCGTTGACAAGCGCCGCGAAGAGAATCTAGCTTTGCTGGTCAGAACGGTCATGAGCGTCAGCGACAAGCCCTGGCTTGCTGACCGGCAACCCTCCTGCGCGGCGGGGTGCCCCAGGTGAGGACCGGACCGAAGTGTCGGTAAGCGCGATGCCCCTCGGGGCGGGACGGCAGAAGGTGATGGCGATGCACGCAGCCCCGGGAACGGCCGCCGGCCGATACCGCGGTCGCGCTGCCGCGTACCTGAACCGCGCCGTCGACCTGCTGCGCGTCAACAGCGCCCTGTGTCCGAGCTCCGCCCGCACCCTCGGTCGGCGCTGACCGCCCTTAGACGCGCGCTGCGGCGTCCGGCCGTTCGGTTCCGCACCGGCTTTCCGTACCGGTTTTCCGCACCCGTGATCGTGGTGCTGCTCTTCCCCCACCTTCACGCGCTGTAGCGCACGTCGAGTCTTGGCGTGGGCTTCGGCCGTTCCTTCGACGACCCGACGCATGGGAGCCGTACCACGGTGTCCACCAGCCTCCGTCCATCCCAGCCCCGACGCCACCCGCGCACCGTCGCCGTGCCGCACGTCCTGGACAACGCCGCCTGGGCCGCGCTGACCGGCCCGCACGCGCCGTTCGCCGAGCGGGTCGGCCGCGCCGCCCGCTACCCCAGCGACGTCTCACCGTTCACCGCGCTCGAAGACCCGGCCGACCCCCGTGCCTGGGACGACCTCGCCGCGCTCGTCGGCCCCGGCAGCCGGACCGCAGTGACCGGCGCGCTGACCGGCGCGGCGACGCCACCCGACGGGTGGGAGATCGTCCAAGCCGGACAGGGCGTCCAACTCGTCGACGTCTCCCTGCGCGTGGAACCCGACCCCGAGGCGGTCCGGCTGGGCCCCGAGGACGTGCCCGAGATGCTCGACCTGGTCGCCCGCACCCGCCCCGGCCCGTTCCTGCCGCGCACCGTCGAGCTCGGCAGTTACCTCGGGCTGCGCAGGGATGGGCGGCTCGTCGCCATGGCCGGCGAGCGCCTGCGCCCGCCCGGCTGGACCGAGATCAGCGCCGTGTGTACCGACCCGGACCACCGCGGCCAGGGACTCGCCACCCGACTGGTCCGCGCGGTGGCGGCCGGGATCAGAGAACGCGGCGACACCGCTTTCCTGCACGCCGCCGCGGCGAACACCGGCGCCATCCGCCTCTACGAGTCCCTCGGCTTCACCCTGCGACGCACCACGAACTTCCTGCTGGTGCGCGCGCCCGACGGCCCGAACTGACCCGGGCCGCCCGACACTTTCGGAGTCCCCATGCTGCCAGCGCTCATCGCGACACCCGGCCCGCCGCCCGGCGCCGAGCGGCCGGACGGTGCGGCGGCCGTGCTGCGGGCCGTACTGACCCGGGGGCCGGTGGCGCGCACCGCGATCGTCGCAAGGACCGGGCTGAGCGCGGCCGCTGTGTCGCGGCACGCGGCGGACCTGCTCGCCATGGGACTGCTCTGGCAACCGCCCGAGCCCGCGCAGCAGCCGCGGCCGGGACGCCCCCGGATCCCGCTCGCCGTCGACACCTCACGTCATGTCGCGGCGGGCGTGCACATCGCCGTGCCGCGACTCACCTTCTCGCTCACCGACCTGCGTGGACGCGTCGTCGCGTCCCACGTCGTGCCACGGGAGCCGCAGCCGGACGCGGCGCTCAGGGAAGTCGCCGCACGGCTGCCGGAGTTCCTGCGCCGCCACGCGCACGGGCGCTCGGTGCTCGGGCTCGGCGTGGTCACCGGCGGCCGGGTCGATCCGGACGCCGGGGTGCTCGTCGACAACGCTGCACTCGGCTGGCGTGACGTCCCGCTGCGGCGCACCCTGCAACAGCTGGTCCGGCTGCCCGTCCACGTGGAGGGGCACGCCCAGGCGCTGGCCCGGGCGGAGCTGCTGTTCGGCGCGGCAGGCGACGGCGTGCTGGTCCATCTCTTCGTGGGCAACGCCGTGGACGCCGCGATCGCCACCGGCGACACCCTGCTGAGAGGCCGTCGACACGGCGCGGGAGGCATCGCCCACCTGCCCGTCCCCGCGTCCACGGCGCCGTGCGCGTGCGGCCGGACCGGCTGCCTGCAGGCCACCGTCTCCGACCGCGCCGTCGCCGAGCGCGCTGCGGCGGACGGCATCACGCCGCGCCCTGACCTGGCGCTCCTGCTGCAGGCGGCGCGGACGGGCGACGCGCGCGCCTTGGAGCTCTGCCGCGCGCGGCTGCGCCGGATCGCCCGCGCGGTCCGGCCGATGCTCGACGTGATCAGTCCGGACACGGTCGTGCTGACGGAGGCCGTCACTCTCCATCTTCCTTTGATGGTCGATGAGTTGAGGCAGGAGCTGGGCGACGCCGGTGATCTGGTGCGGGTCGGCTCCTTCGGCGCGGACACCCTCGCGGTGGCAGCCGCCGCGCCCGTCCTCGCCGCCGTCTACCAGGACCCGATGGGTCTGCGCACGGTGGGGACCGCCCGATGAGGCCCGACGCCGAACGGTTTCTTCCGCGCCCTCACAAACCATTGTCCGCAGGGTCGTCCACACAGCAGACTGCTGCCATGGACGCGCAGTACAAGGCCACGATCCGGGCAGCCGCCGAGCGGCTCCCCGTGGACGCCTTCCGCGCGCACCACTTCGCCGGACTGCGTTGTCGCGTCTGCTGACCGGCTCGCGCTGAGGCGCCTCTGGTGACGCGTCTCAGTTGACGCGTCTCCGCGCGTTCGGCACGCGGCGTTGACCGCCGCGGACCTCACCTTCCCTCCTCACGGTGGCGCCGTTCGGGCCTGCCCAGGCTCCGGCACCGACCTGCCTCGGCGTAGCTCTGCCTCGGCGTAGCCATGCCCAGGCACAGCGCTGCCCTCGTACGGCCCTTCGCGCCGCGCCGCGCCGCGCCGCGCCGACCGGGCCGAGCGCCGTCACCGCAACCCGAAAGGACATCCCATGAGCACGCCCTCCGTCCGTCCCGTCGCCGGCCACATCGGCGCCGACATCGACGGCATCGACCTCGCCCGGCCGCTCTCCGCCGAGGCACTCGACACCGTCAAGCAGGCCCTGCACCGCCACAAGGTGGTCTTCTTCCGCGGCCAGGACCTCGACCACGCCGCCCAGATCGCCTTCGCCCGCCAGTTCGGCGAGCTCACCTACGCCCACCCGCACGACGACGCCCCGCCGGCGGACCACCCGGAGATCTTCACCATCGACCCGCGCCGCTTCGAGGAGCGCTACGGCAAGGAGTTCCGCGACGAGTACCGCAGGCGTCAGTACAGCTACGCCGACGGCTGGCACACCGATGTCACCGCCGCCGTGAACCCGCCCGCCGGGTCCATCCTGCGGGCCGAGATCGTCCCCGAGGTCGGCGGCGACACGCAGTGGACCAACCTCGTCGCCGCCTACGAAGGGCTGTCCGCGCCCGTCCGGGCCTTCGTGGACACCCTGCGCGCCGAACACCGCTACGGCGGCAGCCGACCGGTGGAGGGCGAGAACGAGTACGCCCGGCGGATCAACGACAACCTGCTGGTGGCCGTCCACCCCGTGGTGCGGGTGCACCCGGAGACCGGAGAGCGCGCGCTCTTCGTGAACCCCTTGTTCACCAGCCACATCGTCGACGTCACGCCGGCCGAGAGCAAGCGCATCCTCGACCTCCTCTACGCCGAGATCACCCGGCCCGAGTACACGGTTCGGCTGCGCTGGGAGGCCGGGCACGTGGCCTTCTGGGACAACCGCGCCACCGCCCACCTCGCTCCGCGCGACCTGGAGCACCTGGACGTGGAGCGGCGGCTGCACCGGGTCACCCTGATCGGCGACGTCCCCGTCGGGCCGGACGGACGCGAGTCCGAGCTGGTCGCCGGACGCCCCTTCACCGCCGACCACCGCGTCGCGGTGGCTTCCTGACGTTCCGTCAATAACTGACATGCCCACAGCGGCGGCGGGCAGCCGTCCGCCGCCGCGCCCGATCCGCCGGAAGGAACCACGCACCCGTGTCCGCACCCCAGAGCCTTCCCGTACCTCGGGGCCTCCCCGCCCCGAATCGACGACTCTTTCTACAGACCCTCCTCGGCGCGGGCGCCGCGCTCGGCCTGAGTGCCTGCACCGCCGCAGCGGCGAGCGGTCCCGCGCTGTCGAGCACCGCGCCGCTGCCGACCAAGGTGCCCTCCGGCACCGGACTGGCCATCGCCTCCGCCCTCGGAGCCGAGCAACTCCAGCTCCAGCTCTCGGGCCTGATCAAGCAGATCCCGTTCGCCGTCTCGTCCTGGCCGAACATCAGCGCCGGCCCGGACGTGATCAACGCGTTCCGCGCCAACTCGCTCGACCTGGCCAACAACGCCGGCATTCCACCGATCCAGGCGCACTTCCAGGGCTACGACGCCCGCATCGTCGCCGTCGACCTGACCCGCAAGCCGTCGTATCTGTTCGCCACCAAGCCGCACAGCGACATCCAGTCGGTGGCCCAGTTCGCGGGCCGGAAGCTGGCCTTCTCGCAGGGGCAGGCACAGGGCGTGGTGCTGCTGCGGGCGCTGCGCGAGGCCGGGCTGAAGGACTCCGACGTGCAGCTGGTGCCGCTGACCAGCGACCAGTTCCTGACCGCCCTGGAAGCCGGGCAGGTGGACATCGCGCCGCTGGCGATCTCCCAGGCGCCCGCCTACCTCAACCAGTACGCCTCCGACGGCGCGCACACCATCACCACCGACGTCGTCGACCTGCTCAACCTGCTCTGGGCCCCGGCCGACGTGCTGGACGACGCGGACAAGGCGGCGGCGGTCGCGGCGTTCGTCCCGATCTGGGCGAAGGGGCTGGTCTGGGTCTACGAGAACCCGTCCGTCTGGGAGCAGGAGTACTACGTCAAGACCCAGAACATCAGCGCCGCCCAGGCCCGGCAGGTCACCGCGCTGAGCAACAAGCCGCTGTTGCCGCCGAGTTGGGACGAGGCGATCGCCTGGGAACAGCAGACCGTCGACCTGCTGGCCCAGGGCGGCTACGTGAAGTCCTTCCAGGCCGAGACCCTCTTCGACCGCCGGTTCGAGCACCTCGCCGCCGCGGCCGTCCCCGCCGAGTACCGGAGCTGACCATGGCCGAACACGTGTCGACCGCAGTGGTGGAAGCGGAACTGACCCCAGTGGTGACCGCGCCCGAGCGACCGCCCACCGTTGCCGAACCACCACCTCCTGTCCGGACGTCGGCGGCAGCCGTCCGTCCCCGCACGCGCAGGCTGGCGCCCGGCCCGCGCCGCCCGTACGCGCGGCTGCTCGGACCGCTACTCCTGCTGGCCGTCTGGTCCGTTGCCAGCGGCGCCGGATGGCTGGACCCGCGGATCCTGCCCGCACCCTGGACCGTGCTGCACACCGGTGCGCACCTGTGGACCGCAGGCACGCTGCGGACCGATCTGGCGACCTCCCTGTGGCGTGCCGTCCAGGGCTTCGCCATCGGGCTGGTGGCGGGCGTGGTGCTCGCGCTGGCCGCCGGGCTGAGCCGGATCGGCGAAGCGCTGATCGACGGAACGGTGCAGGTCAACCGAGCCGTGCCGACGCTGGGACTGATCCCGCTGTTCATCCTGTGGCTGGGCATCGGCGAGACGTTCAAGGTCGTCATCATCGCGATCGTCGTCTACATCCCGGTCTACCTGAACCTGCACGCCGCCCTGGCCGGCATCGACGCCCGCTATGTCGAGCTCGCCGAGGTGCTGCGGCTGAGCCGCTGGCAGTTCGTCCGACAGGTCGTCATCCCCGGTGCGCTGCCCGGCTTCTTCGTCGGACTGCGCCTCGGCGTGACCGGCTCCTGGCTGTCCCTGGTCGTGCTGGAGCAGATCAACGCCACCAATGGCCTCGGTTACATGATGTTCCAGGCGCAGAACTACGGCCAGACGGACGTCATCGTCCTCGGACTGCTCATCTACGGAGTCTTCGGCTTCGCCTCCGACTCCGCCGTCCGTCTTCTGGAAAGGAGGGTCCTGGCATGGCGCCGATCGCTGAACAGCTGACCCGCCCAGCCGTCCGCCCGGCAGTCCACCCCGGCGTCCGCTCCGCCGTGCGCCTCACCGGCCTGACCCGGTCCTTCGGCGAGCGGACCGTGCTCGACGGGATCGATCTGGAGATCCCGCCCGGCCAGTTCGTCGCCCTGCTCGGCCACTCCGGCTCCGGCAAGAGCACGCTGCTGCGGGCCGTCGCCGGACTCGACCACGACACCGTGGGCGACGGTCAACTCGTCACCCCGGCACGGGTCTCCGTGGTCTTCCAGGACTCGCGCCTGCTGCCCTGGCGCCGGGTGCTGGACAACGTCCTGCTCGGCACGCGCAAACGGGACGCCGACGGTCGTGACGCGGCCGCGCGCGGCCGGGCGGCACTGGCCGAGGTCGGTCTGGCCGGGCGCGAGAACGCCTGGCCCGGTCAGCTCTCCGGCGGTGAGCAGCAGCGGGCCGCGCTCGCCCGCTCCCTGGTCCCGGAGCCCGAGTTGCTGCTCGCCGACGAGCCGTTCGGCGCGCTCGACGCGCTCACCCGGATCCGGATGCACACCCTGCTGCGGGAGTTGTGGCAGCGGCATCACCCGACTGTGCTGCTGGTCACCCACGACGTGGACGAGGCTGTCGTGCTGGCGGACCGAGTCCTCGTCCTCGACCACGGCCGGATCGCGGTCGACCTCACCATCGACCGGCCGCACCCGCGCTCCTACCGCGACCCGCAGTTGGGGGAGTACCGCGAACGCCTGCTGGCCGCCCTCGGCGTCCGGCCCGACGGCGAACCTGCCAGCGAGGCCGCCCAGGCCGCGCCCGCGCCCGCGCCCGCGGCCGAGGCCGTGCCCGACCGTCGGACGGAGAACTGAGATGGGAGAGTACCTCTGGTACATCCCGAACACGGTCGAAGCCGGACACCGAGGTGACGACACCCGCGACGGCTGGGGCACCCTCGACCACCTGACCGAACTCGCGCACGCCGTCGAGGACCACGGCTGGGGCGGGGCGCTGCTGGGCACCGGCTGGGGCCGACCGGACACCTTCACGGTCGCGGCATCCCTCGCTGCGCGGACGACGACCTTCAAACCGCTCGTCGCGATCCGCCCCGGCTACTGGCATCCGGCGAACTTCGCCTCGGCCACGGCCACGCTCGACCAGCTCAGTCGGGGCCGGGTCCTGGTCAACATCGTCAGCGGCCTGGACAGCGCCGCCTCCTACGGCGACGGCGAGTTCGACCAGTCCCGCCGCTACGGGCGCACCCGGGAGTTCCTCCAACTGGCGCGACGGCTGTGGACCGAGGAGAAGGTGACCTTCCACGGCGAGCACTACCGGGTCACCGACTCCACCGTCCGCCCGCGTCCCTGGGGCGCGGACGAGGGACGGCACCCGCGCCTGTACTTCGGCGGAGCCAGCGCCGCCGCCGAGCGGGTCGCCGCGGAGGAGGCCGACGTCCAACTGTTCTGGGGCGAGCCGCTGGACGGCATCGCCGAGCGGATCGACCGGCTCCGCACGCTCACCGGGACGGTCGAACGCAAGCACCAGCCACTGGAGTTCGGACTGCGCGTGACGACCGTCGTCCGGGACACGACCGAGGAGGCGTGGCGCGACGCGGAGGAGAAGGTCGCCCAGATGGCACAGCAGGGCGCCAAGGACCCCGAGGCCTTCCAGCGCCGGACGGCCGTGGGTCAGCGCCGCCTGCTCGACCTGACGGCACGCGGCGAGGTTCTGGACAGCTGCCTCTACACCGAGCCCGGTCGCTACGGAGGCGGCGGCGCCGGAACGACCTGGCTGGTCGGCTCCGCACAGGACGTCGCGCATGCGCTGGAGCGCTATCGCGCGCTGGGCGTGACGCACTTCGTCCTGTCCGACACGCCCTACCAGCGGGAGATCGCCCGGGTCGGCGGCCAGCTCCTGCCGCTGCTGAGGCAGCCCGCGCCCACGACGACTGCCCCCACCATCGCGACCGCGACCGAGACCGCGACCGCGATTGAGACCGCTTCGGAGGTCCCCGCATGACCACGCTCGTGCACGACACGACATCCCTGCGCGCGGTCTACGGCGCCTTCCCCTCCGGCGTCACGGCCGTCGCCGCGCTCGTCGACGGACAGCCGGTCGGGCTCGCGGCCAGCTCGTTCACGTCCGTCTCCCTCACCCCACCGCTCGTCTCGGTGTGCGCGGGGCACACGTCGTCGACCTGGCCGCTGCTGCGCCGCGCCGAGCGGCTGGGCATCAGCGTGCTGGGCGCGGAGCACGGCTTGCTCTGCCGACAGCTGGCCGGTCCGAGCGACCAGCGGTTCACCCAGGTCGCCTGGCGGGCGACACCGGACGGAGCCGTGCTGCTGGACGGCGCGAGCGCCTGGTTCGACTGCTCCGTCGAGCAGGAGATCCGCGCCGGTGACCACGACATCCTCGTCCTACGCGTCCACGACCTCTCCGCCGAGACGGACGTCGAGCCGCTCGTCTTCCACACCGGGACGTTCCGATCGCTCCGCGCTCCCGAAGGCCCACGCAAGCGCTGAGCAGCACCCTGTACCGCCATCTCCGCACCGATCGTACGAAGGACCGTTCATGAGCGAGCGACAGCAACTGCACCTCAACCTGTTCATCCACGACACCGGACACCACGAGGCGTCCTGGCGGCTCCCGGAGTCCGACCCGCGCGCCGACCTGGACCTCGGTTTCCACCAGAGACTCGCCCGCATCGCGGAGGACGCGAAGTTCGACTCGGTGTTCCTGGCCGACAGCCCCGCGCTCTGGGGCGACCCCGCCCGCCGTCCCTCGGCGCGGCTGGAGCCGACCGTGCTGCTGGCCGCACTGGCCGCGAGCACCACCCGCATCGGGCTCATCGCGACCGCCTCGACCAGCTACAACGAGCCGTACAACCTCGCGCGGCGGTTCGCCTCGCTGGACCACCTGTCAGGTGGCCGCGCAGGCTGGAACATCGTCACCACCGCGGGCGACGCCGCCGCACGCAACTTCGGCCTGGACGGGCAACCGCTGCACCGGACCCGCTACGAGCGGGCCGCGGAGTTCCTTGAGGTCTCGGCCAAGCTCTGGGACAGCTGGGCCGACGACGCACTGGTGGGCGACAAGGACGCGGGCGTGCACGCGCTGCCCGACCGCGTGCGCCCCGCCGGGCACCACGGCCGGTTCTTCCGCGTCGAGGGCGCGTTGAACGTGCGCCGCTCGCCGCAGGGCCACCCCCTGCTCGTGCAGGCGGGCTCCTCGGAGGACGGCAAGGAGTTCGCCGCCCGCTGGGCCGAGGCGGTCTTCACCGCCCAGCCGACCCTTGAGGAGGGGCAGGCCTTCTACGCCGACGTCAAACGCCGCGCGGTGGCCCTCGGTCGCGACCCCGAGCACGTCAAGATCCTGCCCGGCATCGTCCCGGTCATCGGCGACACCGAGGCCGAGGCACGCGAGCTGGAGGCCGAACTGGACCGGCTGATCAGGCCCGAGTACGCGCGCGAGCAGCTGGCCGCCCTGCTGAAGGTCGAGCCGGAGCGCTTGGCCTTCGACGCGCAGCTGCCCGACGACCTCCCCACCGAGGACGACGTCGAGGGGTCCAAGAGCCGCTACACCCTGATCGTGGAGCTGGCCCGCCGCGAAAACCTGACGGTACGTCAACTCATCGGCCGCCTCGGCGGGGGCCGCGGGCACCGCACCTTCACCGGCACGCCGGTCCAGGTCGCGGACACGATCCAGCACTGGTTCGAGCACGGCGCGGCCGACGGCTTCAACGTGATGCCCGCGGTGCTGCCGTCCGGCCTGGAGGCCTTCGTCGCGAAGGTATTGCCGATCCTGCGCGAGCGCGGACTCTTCCGCACCGACTACACCGGCCGCACGCTGCGCGAGCACTACGGCCTGCCGCGCCCCGGCGACCGGTACGCGCTCGCCTCGGCTGTGCCTGCGTCCGTCTGACCGACGGGCGGCATCGGCGCGACTCAGCCCAGTACGAAGGTGCCGCCCGCGGCCGTCGCCAGCTCGGCCCCGAGGGCGGCGGCCGGCGTCCAGGCGCCGGGCCTGGCGGTGCCACGGGCCAACTGCTCGGTGACGGCAGCGGTGACGTCGGCCGTGAAGTCCATGCCGTCGCCGGCACGAAGCCACCCCTCGCGCCGCGTGCCGTCCGTCCACTCCACCACGGCGTGCCCCCAGGAGTGCCGGCGCGGGCGGGGGGTGGCCTTCGCCCGGACCCGGGCGAGCCGGTCGACGGCGAGGCGTCGCAACGCCGGAACGCTCAACAGGCGGCCCAGCAGCGGGAGCAGGGCACGCACCGGCGCGGCGGTCGGCACGAGCGCGGAGGTGGCAATGACGAACGGCGCCCCGCTCACCGCCTGCGCCGCGACCAGCTCGCCGGAGGAGACGCCTGCCGTCTTCGCCGACTCGCCGTCCGGGAAGGCGAGTTGTTGCGGATCCGCGCCGAGGCGCGACGTCACCAGCCGACCGTGCTCGTAGCGCCGTCCGCCGGTGGTGAGCACGTCCACGATCGAGGCCGCCAGGGCCGCACCGAGCAGACCCGCCTCGACGGCCACCGAGGCTGCGGCGTCGACCCGCACCCGGTGCGGCGCGGGCCGGTCCTCGCACAGCTTCGCCACCACCGCCTCCGTCGCCAGCACGCCGAATCCGGCGCCGGTGACCAGGATGCTCCCCGCCCGCACCGCCTCGTCGTGCAGGGCGAGCAGCGCCTGGACGGCGGCGACGTCGTTGGCCTGGTCGACGTAGTGGCCGCCGCCGGACATGCACGCGCGGGCGATGACCGGTGCGGTGGCGGCGAAGGAGCCCATCGTGTTCACCACCACGCGCGGGCGATCCCGGACGATCTCGTCCGCGATCCGCTCGGCCGAGTCGGCGACGACCACCTTGGTGGCTGCGGGCAGACCCGCGTCGGCCCAGGCGGCGACCATCCGCTCCCGGCTGCGCCCGACGGGCACGACCGTCAGCCCGCGCGCGGCGAGTCGCGCGGTCACGGCGCGGCCCACGCGGCCGCTCGCGCCGACGATCCACACCTCGTCGTTCGTCGTGTTCCCACCTGCCGTGCTGCCGGTCGTGCTGGTCTGTTTCGTCTGTTCGGTCTCGGACATGCGAACGTCACCCTGCCTGCTCCGGGGCGCACCTGGGCGGTCGCCCCAAGTGATGACACAGTGTGTCGTGAGTACAGGCTAGCGCCGACGACGACACACTGTGTCATCACCTGTTAGAGTCAGCCCATGGCAAGGTGGGATCCGGGTGCCGAGGCGCGCCTGAAGCGCGCGGCTCTGGAGCTGTATCTGGAGCGCGGCTACGACAACGTGACCGTCGCCGACATCGCCGAGCGGGCCGGACTCACCCGCCGCTCCTACTTCCGCTACTTCCCGGACAAGCGCGAGGTCCTGTTCGCGGGCTCGGAGCGCCTGCCTCCGGCGCTGGCGGAGGCGGTCCTGGCGGCAGATCCGAACGCGACGCCGCTCGCCGCCGTCCTCGACGCGGCGGCGCGGGTCGGTGCCGAGCTCGTCGAGCAGGTGGAGGGTGTGACCGAGCGCCGTGCGGTCATCGACGCCAGTCCCGAGTTGCAGGAGCGCGAACGGACCAAGATCGCCGCGATCACGGCTGCGGTCCGGGACGCTCTGATGCGGCGTCAGGTGAGCCCCGGTGCGGCCGAACTGGTTGCGCAGCTCGCCACGGTGGCCTTCAGCAACGCCATCCGGCAATGGATCGAGGCGGAGGGTCGTGAGAGCTTCGCCGACTGCCTGGACGCGGTGACCGACGAACTGCGTGCTGCCCTCGCCGGAGCGTGAGGCGGGCTCCTCCGGCATCCGTGGTGGAGGCGCGGTGCCCGGTCGGGTTCGAAGCGGCCGACTTCCCCTCGGGCCCGGGGTGGAGTCTGATGGAGGGTATGAGCAGCGAAGGCTCCGAAGCTGCGGACGCCGCGCGGACCGACCCCCTCGTGCAGGTGGGTCTCGACCGGCTGCGGAGGCGCACCAGCATGAAGTGGCGCGCCTTCCCGGAGGACGTGCTCCCGCTGTGGGTCGCGGAGATGGACGTCCCGCTCGCGCCCGCCGTCGCGGAGGCCCTGCGCGACGCGATCGACCTCGGTGACACCGGCTACCCCTACGGCCCCGCCTACGCCGAGGCGCTGGCCGACTTCGCCCACGACCGCTGGCACTGGGACGGCCTGCGCGTCGACCGCACCGCGATCGTGCCCGACGTGATGCTCGGCGTGGTCGAGTTGTTGCGGCTGGTCACCGATCCCGGCGACGCCGTGGTGGTCTGCTCGCCCGTCTACCCGCCCTTCTACGCTTTCGTCGGCCACGACGGCAGAGAGGTCGTCGAAGCCCCGCTCGGCGCCGACCTGCGCATCGACTTCGGCACTCTGGAGGAGGCGTTCGTGCGCGCGCGGAGCGGCGGCCGCCGACGCGCGGCGTTCCTGATGAGCAACCCGCACAACCCGACCGGCGTGGTCCACACCCGTGAAGAGCTGTGCGCCGCCGCGGAGCTCGCGCGGACGCACCAGGTGAGGGTCGTCTCGGACGAGATCCACGCTCCGCTCGCGCTCGCCGGGGCCACCTTCACCCCGTTCCTCAGCGTTCCCGGCGCGGAGAACGGCTTCGCGGTCACGTCCGCCTCGAAGGCCTGGAACCTGCCGGGCCTGAAGGCCGCGCTGGCCATCGCCGGCCCCGAGTCGGCGGCCGACCTGCGCCGCATGCCCGAGGAGGTCAGCCACGGCCCCAGCCACCTCGGCGTCATCGCCCACACGGCGGCCCTGCGCTCGGGCCGGGAGTGGCTCGACGAGCTCCGCGCCGGTCTTGACGCCAACCGGCGTCTCCTGGGCGACCTGGTCGCACGCCACCTCCCAGGGGTGACATACCGTCAGCCCGAAGGCACCTACCTGGCCTGGCTCGACTGCACCGCACTGGGCCTGCACACGGACGCGCCCGCCGGCCCCGGCATCGTCAGCGACCTCGCCGGCCCGGCGCGGATGTTCCTCGACCGGGCCCGTGTCGCCCTCAGCTCCGGCCACGCCTTCGGCACCGGCGGCGCAGGCTGCGTGCGCCTCAACTTCGCGACCTCCCCGGCCATCCTGCGCGAGGCGCTGGCGCGCATGGGACGCGCGGTCGCCGAGCTGTGACGGCACGGCGCTTGTGCGGTCGCGGTGACAGTCGGATGCGATGTCAGTGGCGACGGATAAGTTCCCGGGTGTCGACTTCGACCTCACCTCAAGGGGGATCCGTGAGCTTCCACATGCACCTTCGGGCTGTTCCACCAACGGAAATCCACTCGGACGGACCGTGGATTCAGGCCTTCATGCTGACAGCCTGGTCCAACCATCAGGAGGAGTACGCCGCAGGCATCGCGGACTCGATCGAGAAGGACTTCGAGGGCGTCAACCACCTCTACACCGGAGACCCGGACGGCCACGAGGGAGCCGGGTCCCCGAGCGGGCTGCCGGTCTTCGGTGGCGACCTCGTCCCCCACGAGGACGGTCCTCCGTTCGTGATCCTCCAGCCCGTGCAGGTCAAAGAAGCGGCGGCGTTCTTGAACGCGGCCGACTTCGACTCGCTCTGGGACGCCTCCGGAGCCGCGATCTCCGCCCCCTGGGGAGATCTGACGCTCGCACGGGAGATCTACCTGAGCCACCACGAAGGGCTCGTGGCCTTCTACCAAACGGCGTCCCAGGCTGGGAACGCGGTCATCAAGGCGTTCTGGTACTGACGGTCCGTCGACCATTGGCCGGGGTCGAGCGCGCTCGGGGACCCCTCGGGACACGCTGGGCGCGACCGTGATGCCAGCGGCGGAGCGCTGCTGAGCAAGCTCGGTAACTCCGCTCAGGGTCAACACAGTTAGCTGCATCATCCGATCGCGTGACAGTCGGGCGAGGTCGTACCGGGCCGACCATCCGGCTCCCCGCAAGTCGGGCTCCCAGAAGCCAGCGGGTCGCGCGTCGACGCGAGGCTCAGGTCGCGTCGGGCTTCGCGGGTGACGGTGAAGGTGGGCGCTCGTCGCGGCTCTCCGGGGTGAAGGCGTCGCGGCGGGCGAGGGTCACCGACAGGGGCAGGCCCAGCCGCTCGGCCGCGCGGCGGCGGGCGCGGACCTGCGCGGGGGTCCGGGGGCGGAACGAGGGGAGCAACGCGCAGCCGCAGCCTGGGCGGTGATCGTAGGTCAGGCCCTCCGCGAGCACGGTGGCGACGACGGACCAGGCCTTCGCATCTCGTCGCCGGGGTGCGGCGAAGTCGTAGCCCGCGAAGACGAGTTGCTCACGACAGCCTGGACAGACGCGCTTCCGGACCGGCCACGTGCTGCCTTTGAAGGAGAGTCGGCATGCGACGCACACGTAGTGCCGGAAGGCGCCGTTGAACGCGTGGTAGCACATGGCACACGAGGCTACGCGTCATCCGAGCCCCGGCCCAAGCGGATTCTTGGTTCCCGATCGGCCCGCCCCGCACCAATCAGCAGGGCCGGTCGGGGCTCGGGTCAGGCGAGGAAGCCGCCGTCGACGGCGAGGTGGCTGCCGTTGACGTAGGAGGCGTCGTCGGAGAGGAGGAAAGCGACGGCGGTGGCGATCTCCTCTCCCGTTCCGACGCGGCGCATGGGGATGCCTGTGTCGGCGACGCGCTGCGCGCCTTCGGGGTTGGCCTGGGTCATCTCGGTGTCGATCACGCCGGGCTGGAGTTCGTTGACGCGCACGCCGCGCCCGCCGAACTCGATCGCGGCGCTGCGGGTGAGCCCGCGGATCGCGTGCTTGGCACTGGAGTACTCGGGCGTGGGACCGCCACGGTCGGCGAACACGCTGGAGACGTTGACGACCGCGCCGCCCCCGGCGGCGAGGATCGCCGGGAGCTCGTACTTGAGCCCGTAGAAAAGGCTGTTGAGGTCGATGTCGACGGTGCGCCGCCACTGCTCGGGGGTCATCTCGGTCAATGGCGTGAAGGTGCCGGAGACCCCGGCGTTGTTGACGGCGCAGTGCAGCGCCCCGAAGTGCTCGACGGCGCGGGTGACGGCGCGTTCGTTGTCCTCGGGCCTGCTGACGTCGCCGGGGACGGCGAGGGCTCTGCCGCCTGCTGCGGTGATCTCGGCGACGACCTCGGCGAGCTTGTTCTCACGCCGTCCCACCAGCGTGACCGCTGCGCCGCGCCGCGCCAGCAGGATCGCGGTGGCGCGGCCCATGCCTGATCCGGCGCCGGTCACCAGGGCCACCTTGTCGGCGAACTGTGCGGCGAACTGTTGCTGCATGGCTGGTCCTTCGTGCCGGTAGTGGGTTCAGCGCGCGGTGGGCGCCTTGGGCGGAGTGGGCAGGTCGACCGGGTAGTCGGCGCCGGTGTCGGCCGAGGCGGAGACGGCCTGCCAGGCGGTGGCTTCGGCGATCTGGCCGCGGGAGTAGGTCAGGGCCATGTCCACCGCGCCCGCGCCGAGGAGCAGATGGCTGGGCAGGTTGTCGGCGTGGACGAGCCGCACGAGGATGTCCGCGGCCCGGTCGGGGTCGCCCTGCGCGGTGCCGCCGCCGCGGAGCAGGTCGGCCAGCGCGCCGACGGTCTCGCGGTACTCGGCGGGGATCTCGTCGACCTGCATGGACGGGCCGGCCCAGTCGGTCGCGAATCCGCCGGGTTCGACCACCAGGTAGCGGATCCCGAACGGCGCGGTCTCGGCGGCCAGGACCCGGGTGAACCCGTCGACGGCGAACTTGGCCGCCTGGTAGGAGCCGAGCCCCGGGGTGTGGCCGACGCGTCCGCCGACCGAGGAGAACTGGATCACGATGCCCGCGCCCTGCTTCTTCAGCAGTGGCAGCGCGGCCCGGGAGACGTTGTAGACGCCCCAGAAGTTGGTGTCGAACTGTCGGCGGAAGTCGTCCTCGCTCGTGGTCTCGACGGGGGAGAGGTTGGCGTAGCCGGCGTTGTTGACGACCACGTCGATCCGCCCGTACTTCGCAAGCCCGGCGGCGAGCGCGGCGTCGGCCGCTGTGGCGTCGGTGACGTCCAGGGCCACCGGGAGCACGCGGTCGCCGTACTCGGCGGCCAGGTCGGCGAGCTGTTCGGGCCTGCGGGCGGTCGCCACGACGTTGTCGCCGGCCTTGAGGGCGGCGGTGGCCAGGGAGCGGCCGAAGCCGCGGGAGGAGCCGGTGATGAACCAGGTGTTGGGCTGTGTAGTCATGGCTCTAGTGCAACATGGTTGCACTAATAACGCAACTAGGTTGTGCTCACTTCTGGGATGACTGTATGAACTGCAACAGGGTTGCGCTAAACGGGTATGCTTGGACGGTGACTGGTTTTGACTTCGAACGTGCCCGCAGTCCTGAGGCGAAGCGCGCCCGGCAGGACGCCATCCTGGTGGCGGCCTCCCGACTCGCTACGGCCAACGGCGTGCGAGAGGTGACCGCGAGCGCCATTGCCGACGAGGTCGGCATGCACAAGTCGGCGATGCTGCGCTACTTCGAGACGCGCGAGGACATCTTCCTCCAGCTCGCGACCGGCGCCTGGGACGAGTGGTCGGCGGCAGTGCGAGCCGACCTCGAAGGCCTCACGGACCACTCCGGAGCGGGACGCCCCGATTGGGACCGAAACGCGCACGAGATCGCTGCCGTGATCGCGCGCTCACTCGTCTCCCGCCCGCTCTTCTGCGACCTGCTGGCGCACACCCCCCTGAACCTGGAGCGCAACGTCTCCCTGGAGCGGGTGCGGGAGTTCAAGACGCACGCCCTCGCTGCGGTGGCCGAGATCAGCTCCACGCTCTGCACCATCACGCCGTTGCGGTTCGACGAGGCCCACCGCGTCGTCGCCACGGCGACCTCGATGGCCGGAGCCATGTGGCAGATGGCCGCCCCGGGCACGCGGCTGCGGGACTTCTACGAATCCGAACCCGAACTCGCCCACGCGGTCGTGGACGTGGAACCGCAGCTGACGGACATCCTCCGCGCCCTCCTCACCGGGTACGCCGCGCGCTCCTGGCAGTGAGGGCAAGGCCGTTCTGATTCGGCCTGGGACGCCTGCCTTCGGTGCGTGGCCGCAGGAGTGAGGGGACGCGCGCACGGCGGCCGGACCAGGCCTATGCGTGGTCGCGCACGATGATCTTTCCGGTGTTCTCGCCGCGCAGCATGCCCAGGAACGCGTCCACGATGTGCTCGAACCCGTCCACCACTGTCTGGTCGAGCGCGAGTCGGCCGCTCTGCAGATGGGGGACCGCGAACTCGTACAGCTGGTCCTGCAGTTCGCCGTAGTTGCGGACCAGGAAGCCCTCCATACGGAGGCTCTTCTCCACGATGTCCGAGTAGTTGAAGTGCGGCGAGGGCGCGTCGGGGGTGTTGTACCGGCTGATGGTGCCGATCCGGACGATGCGCCCGAACTCGCGCAGTGCGCCCACCGCGGCGGCCAGTTGTTCGCCGCCGACGTTGTCGACGAAGACGTCGATGCCGTCCGGTGCGGCCTTGGCGAGCATCTCAGCGGCGGGGCCGTCGTGGTAGTCGAACGCTGCGTCGTAGCCCACCTCCCGGGTCAGGTGGTCGACCTTGGCCGCAGAGCCCGCGCTGCCGACCAGCCGGCCGGCGCCCAGCAGCCGGGCGAAG
The DNA here is from genome assembly GCF_015690355.1 of Streptacidiphilus fuscans. Lineage (GTDB taxonomy): Bacteria > Actinomycetota > Actinomycetes > Streptomycetales > Streptomycetaceae > Streptacidiphilus > Streptacidiphilus fuscans. The sequence goes on from NZ_JADPRT010000001.1 coordinate 734,831, forward strand.
CGGCCGGTGGCCACGCCGACGCCGCCGGCCGCGGCGGAGACGAAGAGGTCGTCGCCCTCGCGGAGCCGGGCGATGCGGGTGAGGCCCACGTAGGCCGTCAGCCCGGTGCCGCCGAGGACGCTCAGGTACGCCGTCAGGGGGACCCCGGCGAAGCGGGGGAGTTTGCGGATCTCCTCGGGTCGGACCACGGAGTGCGTGCGCCAGCCCTGCCGGTGGAACACGATCTCGCCCTCGGTCAGCTCCGGCGCCCGTGAGGCGACGACGCGCCCGAGGGCGCGGCCCTCGAGCGGTGCGTTGAGCGCGAAGCCGCCGGGCGCACCGTCCATCATCTGGCGGTGGTACGGGTCGACGGACCAGTAGAGGTTCTCCACGAGAGCGGTGCCGACCGCAGGATCGGGAATGGTGGACTCGACGAAGGTGAATTGCTCGGCGGTGGGGAAGCCGTGGGGGCGGGCGGTCTGCTGGACGGTGATCGCGTGCTCGGTCATGGCGGGGACCGTAGTACGGAATGGGGACCCTCAGGCAGACGGTTGGCATCATGTGACGACCCGTTCCATGAGTAGTCCTCATACCTTGAGGTGAGTGCCCTGTGGCCCGCACGATTGACGCCGATCTCGCTCCGCACGAACTGCGCATCCTGGTGGCGGTCGCGGACACCGGCGGCTTCTCGGCCGGGGCCGAGGCGCTCGGCCTCACCCAGTCCGCCGTCTCCCATTCGGTGGGCCGCAGCGAGCGCAAGATCGGTGCCGTGCTGTTCGAACGCGGTCGCCGCGGCGCGCGGCCCACCGCGGCGGGGGAGCAGGCTGTGGCGCACGCGCGCCGCATCCTGCGCTTGCTCGACGTGCTCGTCGCCGAGACGCGCCGAGCCGCCCGGTCCGAGGCGCCGCAGGGACCGGAGGGCCTGCTGCGGATCGCGGCCTTCCGGAGTACCGCGCTCCACCTCCTGCCGCCGATCCTGCAGCGGCTGCGCGCGCGGCATCCCGGCATCGAGGCGCAGGTGCGGATCGTCCGCGAGCTCGGGCGAGGCACGGCGGGTGAGGTGGCCGACGGGAGGGCGGATATCGCCATCGCCATCTTGGACGGAGCGCAGTTGCCCGCCGGGCTGGTCGGGAGCGGACTCTTCGAGGAGAGCTACTCCCTGGTGCATCCGGCCGGGCATCCGGCTCCCCGCTCACTGCCGCTCGTCGACTGGGTCGAGAACTGCGGCTCGGTCACCCGCGCCTGGTGGGGCGCACAGGAGTGGATCCCAAGGGCCACGATCGAGGCCGAGGACGACGGAGCAGTGCTGTCGCTTGTGAGTGGGGGGCACGGAATGGCGATCATGCCTGCACTCTCCCTGGTGGAAGCACCGGACTCGATCGAGATCACCGATCTGGGCCCGGGAAGCCCGAAGCGCTGCGTCGGCTACGTGACCACCCCGGAACTCGCAGGCTCCGCCGTCGTGCGTGCTCTGGTGCGCGAGCTGCGGGCCGCCGAGTTCGCGACCTGACGGGAAACGGACAGTCAGCGTGCCTCCCAGTCCCAGCGGATTCCCAGGCTGCACGGCCCGGCTGACAGTGCGACCGTGAGCACGGATCCGGTCGTGTCCGGGTTCAGCAACCGTTCCTGTGGCCGGGAGCCCGGCGCGGCGGTGCGAATGGAGTAGCAGCTGAGCGGCAGCGCCTCCGGGTCGAAGCGCACCTCCATCACGTACTCGCGCACCGGTACATGCAGGCTGGACTGCATCATCGTCGAGAAGGGCCGGGGCGTCCGGTGCTCGATCGTGTATTCGATCATGACTGTGTCACCGCGCGAGAGCGGCCGGTCGAAAAGGATCTCGGCCGCGAGCATCCCGGTTTCGTCGTTCTGCAGCACCTTTCCGGCTCGGCACGGCGCCCCCACGCGCAGATGCGGCGCGGGGCCGGGTTCCTCGCGCTGGAACAGGGTGATCCACCTGTCCGGGCCGTCGCACTCGGCGCGCAGCAACTGGCGACTGCGCATGGCCCGTTCGCGGCCGAGGGAGTCGAGTTCCAGCCTGGTGTGGCTGCTCAACCGGGTCAGGTTCTCGTCCCAGCGCACGTCCATCTCGTTCAGCGCGGACACCGGGCCGGCAGCTCCTGGCCACGTCGCGGCCAGGCCGCGGCCGTCGGTGGGTCTGGGGAGCCTCCGTCCGCGTGGCCGCGGCGGTCCGACCAGCGCGGTCAGGGACTCCGAAGGAAGGCCGAGGATCTCCTCCAGCGAGGCCAGCGCGCGCAGGGAGCCGGCCCGCTCGGGCTGGTAGCGGCCGGATTGCCAGCAGCTGAGCGTGGCCACCGAGATCCGGTGTCCGCGCAGCTGCAAGCGGGCCCGGATCCGGTCAAGGCTCAGGCCGCTGTCCGCGACCGCCGCCCTCAGCGCCTCGGGGAACGGCCCGGTTCGCAGCAGCGCTGTCAGCGACGGGTCCAGCGGTCTGCGCTCCCGCGCGGGCTGCGTGTGTGTCGGCTCCGCGTGGATCACGAGTCCGTCCCTTCCGCCGGTCCTTCGGCCTTCCCGGCAACGTATCCGCAGGTTCACCCGGGGGAGTGAGAGCCGTCCCCGGCTGTTCTCCCAATCGTGATCTTTCCTTGACCTTCTGGCCCGTTCGGCATGACCTGACAAGTCGTGACTTTTCGATCCAGCCCGGCAATCCCACAGGACGGGACGCCGCCGCGGTCCCTGATCGGATGCCGCCTCAACTACCCGCCGTGCGCGCCGTCTTGTTCGGCAGCCCGGTCGAGCAGGATGGCGCGTTCCTTCGCGTTGCCCGCCAGGGCGGCGGCCCGCTCGAACTCGACGCGGGCCTCGTCGTGGCGGCCCAGCTTGGCAAGCAGGTCCGCACGCACGCTCGGCAGCGCGTGGTAGGAGTTCAGCGCGTTCTCGTTGACCAGTTCGTCGACCAGGACGAGGCCTTCGGCGGGTCCGGAGGCCATCGCCACCGCGACGGCCCGGTTCAGGCGCACGACGGGCGAGGCGGTGACGCCGGTCAGTGCCGTGTACAAGGCGACGATCTGGGACCAGTCGGTGTCTTCGGGCAGGCGGGCGCGCGCGTGGCAGGCCGCGATCGCGGCTTGCAGAACGTAGGGTCCGGGCCCCGGCGAGCACTGTCCGGCGCGCAGCAGCGCGGCGAATCCTCGGGCGATCAGCAGCCGGTCCCAGCGGCTTCGGTCCTGTTCGAGAATCCCGATCGGCTCGCCGCCCGTACCCACCCGTGCCCGCAGGCGCGAGGCCTGGAGTTCCATCAACGCGACCAGTCCGTGGACCTCGGCGTCCTGGGGAGCGAGTTCGGCGAGGATCCGGCCGAGCCGGAGGGCCTCGAAGCACAGGTCCGGGCGAGTCCAGTCGTCGCCGCTCGTCGCCGCGTAGCCTTCGTTGAAGACCAGGTAGAGGCATTCGAGGACCGAGGCCAGACGTTCGGCACGCTCACCGGTCGGGGGCAGTTCGAAGACGACACCGCGCGCGGCGAGAGTGCGTTTGGCCCGCACGATGCGCTGCGCGACCGTCGCTTCAGGCACGAGGCAGGCCCGGGCGATCTCCCGGGTGGTCAGGCCGCCGAGGAGCCGGAGCGTCAGGGAGACGCGCGCCTCGGCGGAAAGCGCCGGGTGGCAGCAGACGAACATCAGGCGGAGCACGTCGTCGTTGATCTCGCGCTCGTCGAGGGCCGCGTCGTCGTCGAGCGCTTGCTGCATGTCGTGCAGATCCTGCCCGAGCTCCTGCTGTTTGCGTTCGAGCCGTTCAAGGCGACGCAACCGGTCGACGGCCCGGCGTTTGGCGATGACGGTGAGCCATGCGCCCGGATTCGGCGGAACCCCGTCGCGGGGCCATTGCTCGAGTGCGGCCAGCAGGGCTTCCTGTGCCATCTCCTCGGCCAGGTCGACATCGCGCAGGATACGGGCGAGTCCGCCGATGATCCGCGCGGACTCGAGCCGCCAGACCGCCTCGACCGCGCGGCTCACGTTGGACTGCGCCATGGAGCCGATCCCAGCACCAGGTTCGGCCCCATGGCAAGCGCGGCGCGCTGGCATGCGCTGGGGTTCGGGCATGCGCTGGGGTTCGAGCGCTAGGACGCGTCCTCCGGCCCGAACACGCGGCGGATGTCGCCCTCGCCGTCGCCCGCGATCGTCCAGAAGCGGCGGGCCAGCTCCAGGGCCTCTTCCTTGGAGTGCACGTCAAGCAGGGCGAAGCTGACGATCAGCTCTTTGGCCTCGACGTACGGTCCGTCGGTGAAGGTGACCCGCCCGCCGGTCGACGAGGCGTGCGTCCCCTGCGGTTCGAGGCCGCCGGTCGCCAGCAGCGCGCCGGACTTGGACAGCTCCGCGACGAACGCACCCATCTCGGCGTACATCTTCTCGTCCGGGGTGCTGCCACCCGCGTAGGTCGTCATCAGGTATCGCATGATCGTTCCTCTGTGTATGTGTCGGTGTATGTGTCGGTCGTTGACGCGTGGTGCCCCACCGGGCTCAGGACGGATCCCGGTCCGTCGGCTGCCAGGAGGTGTGTCCGGCCAGGGTGTAGCCGACAAGCGCGGTGGCGTGTCCGTGGCCGACGCCGTACTCGGCCTTGAGCCAGTCGACGAGTTGCTTGTGCTTGGTGAGGTCGCTGGAGCGGATGAGGTCGATCCATTCGTTGATCGGCCGCCCGTACCTCTTCTCGATGGAGGGGAAGTAGAAGGCGGGTCCGGTGGTGGGAAGGGTCATGGTGCTCTCCTCGAAGGACCACTTCGCGGTGGGTGGCGTGCCGGGCTGATCGCCCGGCCTCATGCATGCTTCGAACGGCGCAGGCACAGATCGACACCGTCGGAAAAAATTTCTTGGCAGGTGAGAGAGACCCTGTGTAGGGCGGGGCACCGCGTGGCCGGTGACATAGGGGCATGGGAGCTGACTGCGATGGGCCGGCACGAAGACGCAGAAATCGCCGTTCGGGTGAAGTCCCGGGCGGGGAAGGGTCACGTCCCTCGAGGTGGTGCAAAGGCCGTGGGCGGACGGTCATGAGGCGGGCTACGATCAACCGCTCGGTGTGATCGGGAGCAAGGGGTGGGTGGAGATGAGTCACTTCTCTGTCACCGTGTGCCTTCCGCCGACTTCTCCGCAGCAACTGCGCGAGGCGCTGGACGCCGTGATGGCTCCGTTCGACATCAACGCCACCGACGACTGGAATCCCGACGGGCAGTGGGACCGGTGGTGTATCGACGCCGGCGACGAGGATCGCTTCGCCGTCCGGCCGGAGTACGACGGCGATCCGCGGCTGATACTTCAGGCGACCTGCCCGAACGGCGATCCGCGTGGTCGGCTGCCGCTGCGCTGTGACGGCGGCCCGCGAGGGCTGTTGGACTTCCACGCAACGCGGGAGGCTGCCGTCGGTCGAGCCCGAGCCCGATGGCAGGCCGAGCAAGAGGACTTCGCCCGCCTCGTCGCGGACTATCCCTCGGCCGAACCGTTGACCGCGTTCCTGGAGCGGCACCGCGGGAGCTCTGGCGGGTACCCCCGTGAGCAGGCTGTGGCCGACCACCACGCGCAGCCTCTGGTCCGTGCGCTGAGCCACCGCTCTGCCTGGGACCGCTACCCGCACCTGGGTCTATGGGTGCTGGGACCCGACAGTGACCCGATCACTCGTTTCACTCGAGATCCTCAAGCCGATCTATAGCAGGCAGCGGCCTGGGCCATCGCCACCTTCGCCCTGCTCACCCTGGACGGGCAGTGGATCGACGCCGAGCGGCCCCGCCCATTCGCGAAGGTGCTGCCGGGCGAGAGTCCGAGCGCCGCATACGCTCGGCAGGCCGCCGCCTACATGGAGGAGCTCGATGACGACTGCGTCATCGTTCGTCTGAGCTGCCACTGTTGAGCATGCGGGTTTCCTGTCGGGTCCGTGCTCCAACGGGCAGATCTGGTCCGGCGGCCTCACGACGGTCCGACGCGGCGGCGTCCCATCCGTACGACGACTGCCAGGAGGAGGTCGAGGGCACCCATCAGGATCAGCCAGACGCCGAGCAGCCGGGTCAGCACGATGGCGCTGTTCACGGGCGAGCTGAGCAGGACCACACCGGCGACGACGCCGAGTGAGCCGAGAGCCAGGATCCAGCCCCGGTGGGGTATCGGCCGGTCAATGGCCAGGTAGATGGTCACGACCCCTCCGACCAGCCAGTACAGTCCGACGAGGATGGTGAGGAAACCGACGGTCTGGAGCTGGTGCCGCAACACGAGGACACCCGCGAGTATGGCCAGCAGGGCCACCAGCACCTGGAGCCCTCGGCTGCTGTCCGCCGGGTCGCGCTGTCCGAAGGCGCGGACGAAGCGGACGACACCGGACAGAAGCAACTGAAGCCCGATGACCACGGCGGCGACGCGCACCGTCGCATGCGGCCAGCTCAGCAGGATGATGCCGGCGACCAGGGTGAGGATCCCACCGACGAGCCACCATGCCCACGAGACACCGATCTCGCCGAGCAGGTCCCCGGGGTCCTTGTCCCAAGGGGGCGACGCTGTCGAATCGCTGCTCATGACCGGGCCCTTGCCGCTTCGGCCAGCACGCCGGGCGGGCGCAGGGGCACGAGGGGTGGCAGCCATGCGGACCGGGCGCTTCGGACGGTTCCTGGCACAGCTCGACCGGCGACGCGGATCAGGCTCGGGGGAGCGGCACAAGGGATAGGACGAACGATCATGGTTCCTCCTCGGTTCCAGCCATCCGCCTTCCGGGGCGGCGCCGGTGATCGCCCCCGCCCGAGTGCTGTCCCGTAGCGGCACTACGTCGGTGGTGCCCGGGGTGACCGTCTTCGCAAGACGCCCGGACCCCACCGCGGATGTGTGGACCCGCGCGGACACTGCCCTTCAAGCGCCCCGGCACAGCGCGCCCGCCGTGGTCAGCGCGTTACGCCGGTGTGCCAGGGCACACGTTTTGACGCTGGTTCCAAGGTACCGCCGACGCCGCAGCGCCGCCCGGGCGAGCAGGCCCTGCCGTTTATGCCTGCCGCTTGAACAAGTGCCGGTGTCCCTCGTGCGGGAACTTGGGCGGCATCGGCGCGAGGACCGAGTCCAGCGCGAAGCCGCACTTCTGCGCGACGCGGCACGAGCCCTCGTTGCCGACGGTGTGCAGCAGCTCGATCTCGTCAGCGGGCATACGGTCCTGCCCGCTGAACAGCCACTGCATCGCGGTCTGGACGCAGCGCGAAGCGATGCCCTTGCCGCGCGCTTCGGCCGCCGTCCAGTAGCCCACGCCGGTCGCGAGCGTCTCCGGCGGGTTGGCCGCCTTGATGACGAAGTAGCCGACGAGCGTGCCGTCCTCTTCTACCGCCCAGCTCAGATGAGTGCCATTCGCCCACCCCTTGTCCTGGTCGGCGATCCAGGCGCGGGCCTCGTCCTCGTCGTCGATCGGGCGCATCAACCAGCGACGCATCGCGTCGTCGCGGTGGGCGGCGACAATTGAGGGAGCGTCCGAGTCCTGCCAGGGACGCAGCGTCAGAGCGGGCGCCGTCGTGGTGGGCTGCACGATCAAAGTCATGGGCGACGTCATGCGGTCCATCCAACAGCATGGCTGCGTGCCAGCCCGACCTGGGGCGCAGCGGCGAACCGTCTAGCACAACTCGCCTGGGATTTACGAGCGGTAGGAGACCGCGACGTGATCAGCCACCGAGGCTCCGCACCCATCCGGTGAGAACGGCGAAGTCCTCCGCGCCGAGACCGACACGCGCATCGACGCGGTGCAGCAGCGCCGGCCCTTCATGATGAGCAGCGACCCACTCGCGATCCGCTCCGGTGATCTCGTCGTCGACCCAGGCGAACGCCCGCCCCGCCGCCCAGGCGACGATCGGCCGCGTCTTCCAGTGACGACCGGCCCGGATGTCCCGCTCCTCTTCCTCCGAGGGCTCCGGCCAGGGGACTACGGGCAGGCGTGGAAGGCCAAGCCGCGGCGCGACACACTCGTTGGCGTCCTCTCCCCACGTCGTCGCCCAGACCAACTCGTAGCCGAGCACGGTCAACCGGCGTCCCACGGCGGGATCGATCCGTGTCAACAGCGGGTTCGCAGCGGTGGCCGGGCGCTCCGGTTCGCCCCGGTGGGGGGGGGCCGGGCCCCCGGCGGGGGGGCGGGGGGCGGCGAGCGCGAGGTCGCGAGCCGGCCGCCCAGAGA
>NZ_JADPRT010000001.1:742955-785434 GCF_015690355.1 Streptacidiphilus fuscans
CCGTTGGCGGGGGTGGGGGGGGGGGGGGGGGGGGGGGCGCGGGGGGTCGCCGGGGGGGCCCCCCCCCCCCCCACCGAAGGGGATCAGGGGCTCGTCGACATCGAGGAAGAGCAACGGCCGAACAGATTCGACTCCTGCCTCCATGCGCGCACAGTACTCCTGGAGCTGCACAGTGCGTTGCCCATGCGAAACGAGAGCGGAGTCGGAGTCGGGGAGAGCGTCGCTCAGCACAGTCCAGCGGCCCACTCCGCCAGCACGGAGAAATCGTCCGTGCGCAGCCCGAACCGGGGGTCAACCCCGCGGGCTCACTCCCGCCATGACCCCCACCATTCCTCCCCTCCACGCTCCTCATGCTCCGCCTGATGGCTGTCGGCCTCGCTCCCACCTGCCGGGCCGCCACGGAGTCTGCGGTGACGGAGCACGATGTCACGGCTGAGCACGGTGATCATCAGGAGTATCAGCGCCGTCATCGGCAGGACCACCACGAACAGCACGACCAGCTTGAACACCTGCACGCGCACCCCCGGGTCAACCAGCTAGGCCGAGCAAGGCCGGGTGAACAGCATCTTCCACCGCCACCAGCCGTTCACCCCCCCGATCTCCGGAGGCGACATCCTCCATGTCCGGGTGGGCCAGCAGCGAATGCCTACTCGCTGCCGGCGTCTACCTCGGTGTCGTGCTCCACCGGCGCCCACAGGCTCGGCATGTTGACCACGATGCCCTCCTGACTGCTGCGCGCGATCACCACGACGGCCTCCTGCTCGCCGGGGTTCTCTTCGCGGTGTGGCACGTAAGGCGGTACGAAGATGTAGTCGCCCGGCTCGGTCTCGATCCGCACTTCCTGCTCGCCCTCGGCGAAGACGAACACGGGATTGCCGGACAGGACGAAAATGGCGGTCTCCGTCCTGCCGTGGTGGTGATCACCGGAGCTGGTGCCTGGCGAGACGTGGGTCTGCCCCATCCACACCTTTGTCGAGCCGACGGTTTTGCCGGCGATCGCCTCGTAGCGCGTCATGCCCGTGGTCTGGCTCGTGTTCCCGCTCAGCTCCGAGCCACGGACGTGTCGCAGTTCGCCGTGCCAGTGATCCATGGGGTTCTCTCATCTGCCGTATGAATGCTGACTGCCGCGTTCGCGCTGGCGCGGGCGCGGGCGTGTCCGTTTGAACAGGCCCGCGGCTCGGCTCCGGGGAGGTCGGCGATCGTCACTTCCACCGCGATGGGCGCGGAGCCAGCCCATGCCCTCAGCCTAGCTGTGTCGGGCGGCGACGCGGTCACTCCCCGAGGACGAGTTGAAGCCTCACGCCCCCTGTCCCGCCCTGCAACTGACAGCATGGCAGTACACGAACCGATGTTCTTGGAGGTGCTCATGCGAGCCGTGCGGGTGGACAGCTTCGGTGGCCCCGAGGTGCTGAGGGTTGTCGACGTGCCCGACCCTGTGCCAGGCCCGGGCCAGGTGGTCGTCCAGATCGAAGCGGCAGGCGTGAACCGCGCCGACGCGCTCACGCGAGCCGGTCACTACCACCGGGGTGGCAAGCCGCCCCTGGTCCTCGGCCTCGAGGGGGCCGGCGTGGTCGTCGCCCTCGGGGAGGGCGTGGAGGACTTCCGCATCGGGCAGAAGGTGCTGGCGACCGGTGCCGCGAACGCTCCGGGCTTCTACGCCGAAAAGGCCGCCGTGGCCGTCGAGCGCACGGTCGCGCTGCCTGACGACCTCGACCTCGTGCAGGCCGCTGCGCTTCCCATCGCCTGGCTGAGCGCGTGGTACTGCCTGCATCATCTGGGCCGCATCGAGTCGGGGCACACGGTGTTGGTCCATGCCGCTGCCAGCGGTGTCGGCAGTGCCGCGGTTCAGATCGCCAAGGACGCGGGAGCGCGGGTGATCGCCGCCGCAGGCTCGCCCGCCAAGACGGAGTGGGTGGCGAAGCTGGGCGCGGACGAGGTTCTGGACTCCCGTGCGCTGACTCAGGAACAGCTGCTGGCAAGGGTGATGGACCTGACCGACGGCCAGGGAGCGGACGTGGTCCTGGACACCGTAGGCGGTGAGGTCTTCGCGCTCAGCCTCAAGGCGGCCGCGTTCGGTGGCCGGGTCGTGGCCCTGGCCAACGTCGCACTGCAGCCCAGCACGATCGACACGCGCGATTTCTACCCGAAGAACGTCAGCATCCACGGTTACCAGAGCACCAGCCTCATGGAGCACGGATACGACCCGCGTGGCGACCTTGAGCAGCTGGTCGCGAGGGCAGCCCAGGGGGCGTTCGAGGTCCCGGTGGACAGCGTCTTCTCCCTGGAGGACGCGCCCGCCGCGCACCAGCGGCTGGAGGCTCGCGCCAACTGCGGAAAGATCATGATCAGCACCACGCTGTGAAGCCGATCTCCAGCCTTGGCACCGTCCGCCGGACCGCTCGCGTGCAGGCGAGAAGGGGAGAGGGGCTGACGCTCCGTCGGACTTGACGGGCCACCAGATTCCGGGCCGGTACCACGGCGCGGCCGTGGTACCGCAGCGTCTACCCGCAGCGGTGAGCCTTCCGTCAGAATGAGCCTGTGGAATTCGAGGGTTCTCGTCCAGTCGCTCCGCAGCTCCTCCTCGCGGACCGCATCGGGTGGTTCGCGCTGGAGCATCCCGTGTTCATTCCCGCGGGTTGTCGCTTCTGGAGCGAGTCAGACGCGTTGGTAGTCGAGGAGCCCACAGGCGGGCAACACAGGTATCCGGGCAGTCGGATCCGCTGACCTCGCCTCACGCGTGCCACTGCACCGGCCGCCGTCTGCTCCGGCCGCCGTCTGCTCCGGCCAGGTCACCTCAACGTCGCCCAACGGGCACGCTGTTGGGCGTTCAGCTCTCAGGCTCCGGGGCTGGGCGACCGACGAGGTAGATGCGGTTGCGGAGTTCGGTTTCTGCCCAGTCCAGGTCCGTCCAGAGATCCAGCCAGATCTGGTCCTTCCTGTCGGCTGGCTCGTCGAGTCGGACCGCGACCCAGCTGAAAGTGCCGGTGAGGACTTCTCGCTTTGATGCGGTGACGGACAGGGCGAAGGACAGAGTCAGTCCGGCCCTGGTGACGATGATCTGGTCGTCGTGGCCGGGGTCACGGCGGGCGCCCGTGAGGTAGCGGGGTGTGTCGAGGATCTTGACCCAGTCCAACACTGCTTTTGGATCTTGGCCGGTCAGGCAGTTCGTGATGGAGTCACGCAGCGCCTGAACGGGATCATCACCGATCCAGGCGAGCCAGTGGTCGGACTCGGTGAGCTTGGCGAAGTCGTCCTTGGGAGGACCGTAGTCCGGGTTCTCCATGAACTCGCCGGTCAGCTTGCCGTCCGGACCGACGATCCAGACTCCTTGGACAGCCTCGCCGGGTATGAAGCCGTTGGGGTCGCCGATGTAGTCGGGGTCGATCTCCGCGACAGATCCGCCGGGATTCGCCGCCGCCTCGGCAACCAGCTCGGGCGGTGGCGACTGCAGGATGCGCTGTCGCCGCGCCGAGATGTCGCCCATGGTTCAGCCCCTTGCTCCGTAGGTGGCAGCTTCCCCGACGAGCCGTGGGAAGGCTGCTCTTGATCCGGCATGTTCGCATGCGCGGTGATGAGGTGTGCTGATCGGGGTCCGCCAGCCCGTCGAGCCACGGTCGGTTCCTGGCAACGCAAGGTCCTCACCTGAAGAGTGAGGACCTTGCGAACTCAGCCCGAAGAGGCACTGGGCTCCGCCGTGATGCGGGTTGGTGCGGGTTGCTGCCCCGGACGCGGTCGGGTGTCGCGGTCCTACAGCTTCACGCACACGGTGCTGCTGGTGGAGGGGAGGAACGGCTCACCGGTCCCGGTGAAGGTGGTGACCGCGCGGTAGCAGCCCGGGCTCCACACGCGGGTGTGGAACGCGATCGGCTGCTTCTCGACGAGGTTCACGTTCTGGTAGGCGACGCTGCGCCAGGCGGACGAGCCGGGCGGCGCCCATTCCAGGCGTACCGCGTACAGGTCGGGGCCGAGGGCGAGCCAACGGCCTTCGTAGTTCCACCAGACGCGGGCGTCCACGGTGAGCCAGGCGCCCCGGCTCACCTGCCGGGCGGAGGCGGAGATCGTGGTCCCGCTCGCGTAGTCGGTGCTGAGGGGGACCGTGCTGACCGTGGTCTGGCCGGAGTCCGTGACGACCGTCAGGTGCAGCGCCTGCGCGATGGCGGTGTTCTTGGGTGTCGTCCAGGTGAGGTTCGGTGCCTGCGGGTAGCTGCCGGAGGCGATGGTCTTTCCGGCGTACGTGTAGGTCCAGGACTGGACCCGGCTGAATCCGTCCGGGGACGTGATCGTGGGGGATACGTGCACGGTGGAGCCGACGACGGCGGTGACCGCGCCGTGAGGCCAGGTGACCGCTAGCGGGCGAGCGCCCACGGAGACCGGTTCGGTGAGGCTTTCGGCGACGCCGTCCGAGTCGGTGACGTGGAACGTGAGGACGTGACGGCCGACCGGGAGCGGCTGGGGGGCCGCAGCACCGGCCGGCACTACCTGCAGGACGCAGGCGCCGTTGGTGTTCTGCCCGAGTTGACCGGCCGTGACGGCCCCGGCGTACCAGGGTGTCCCGTCCACCTGGACCTGCACCTGCTGCGCGTTGGCGTAGCCGTCGGCGAGGTCGCACTGGGGATAGTCCACGGTCGCACGCGCGTTGGCCCACTGCGGGTAGGTGTAGTCCACGCGCAACTGACGAGGGTCGGTGCTCAGCGCCATCGTGCCGTCGGGGGTGAGCGTGAAGCCGTGCTCGACCTCGACGTGCTCCTCGGCGTCGAAGGCCCAACCGCTGACGGTTCCGTTGCTGTCGACGGCGACCAGCATGGCCGGGTAGTAGCCCGCGGGGATCTGGCCGGCGTCGAGCTCTCCAACCCAGGAGGTCGGATCGGTCGCCGACTGCGTCAGCTGCAGCACCGTGCCGTTGCCGAGACTGGGGATCTCAAGCATCACCTGCGCGATGCTCGTGCCTGCGGGAGCGTCCGCGGCCGTGCTCGCCTTCGCGTGCACGAGCACCTGGTCGTTGCCGCTGACGATGGTCCAGCCGGACGTGCGGGCGGGGTCGGTGGCCACCGCCGGCCGGTGGTTGTCGACCTGGACGCTGACGTCCTGCCAGCTCAGCGCCCTGTTCTGGGCGTCGAGCGCGACGACGGAGAGGTCCTGCTGGCCGTCCTGGAGCTCCGGCAGCCCGGGTGCCCCGGCGGTGCCGGGTCCGGCGGCGTTGGTGTCGAGGTTCCACTGCACGACGCAGCCGCTTGCGCAGCCCGATGCGGGGACCGGCACGTCCTGCGTGATGCCGCCGTGGCCCGAGATGTCGAATTCGAGCTCGGTGACCGGATCGGTCGTGGAGGACGCTGTCACGGTTGCGGTGACCTGGACCGCGCCCGAGAGCGTCTCGCCTTCCGTGACACCGGCGATCGAGACCGTGGGAGTCGCCGTCGTGGCAGATGCGGCGGTGGCAGCGGGCCCACCTATCAAGGCGAGGGATCCGCCGATGGCGGCAAGCAGCAGGCCGTTGCGTCTGTGCCGGAGTCTCGCTCCATGCACCGGCAGCCTGCGGGCCGGTGCTGCGTAGTGTTCACGTTGCATGCGAAGGGAATATCACGGCGCTGATCGGACCTGGAGACCGGCCCGTGTCTTGCCGTCAGGTACTTCGTGCACACCGGAGTCCACCATGGACGCTGACCGGATCCAAAGCGACCCGTCCCCCGTGTTCCTGTGGCTTTCGACCTGGCCCGCGCCGCCGGACCTGCCCCCAGTTATCAGCGCGCCCTGCCGGGGTGTCCGAGCGTGGGGCGCGGGGGCCGGGGACGTACGGTGTTCGAAGGAACGGCGCCCACGGTGTGGCGCACAGCGGGCGCGACAGCGCAGGGCAGGATCGGAGCCGTGGATGAAGGCCGCACGCTTCAGTCGGTTCGGGGGCCCGGAGGTCCTTGAGATCGTGGATCTGCCTGACCCGCATCCGGGGCCCGGCCAGGTCCGGATCGTGGTACGTGCGGCCGGCGTCAACGCGAGCGACTGGAAGAAGCGCAAGGGCCTGATGGATGCGGGGCTTCCGCAGACGCTGGGCTACGAGGCGGCGGGTGTCGTCGACGAGGTGGGTGAGGGCGTCTCGGACGTGGCGGTCGGCGATCGCGTGTTCGGCTTCTGTCCTGACGGAGCGGCACAGGCCGAGCTGGCCGTGCTGGCGTTCTATGCGCCGATCCCGCCGTCGCTCGACTTCGCCCAGGCCGCCGCGCTGCCTGCCGCCGTGGAGACGGCCATGCGCGCGATCGACCAGCTCGGCGTGAAGAAAGGCAGCACAATGCTCGTCAGCGGCGCGTCCGGGAGCGTGGGCAGCGCCGCGGTTCAGTTCGCGGTGGCGCGGGGCGCCCGCGTCATCGGCACCGCCAGCCCGTCGAACCACGCCTACCTGAGTTCCCTGGGAGCCGAGCCCGTCGCCTACGGCGAGGGCCTGGTCGAGCGAGTCCAGGCGCTCGTGCCGGGCGGTGTCGATCTGGCGCTCGATGTGGCCGGGAGTGGCGTGCTGCCCGAACTGATCGGGCTGACCGGCGGTCCCGAGCACGTCCTGACGATCGCCGACTTCGCCGGCGCGCAGAAGCACGGGGTGAGGTTCAGCCGCGGGGACGACGGACGCGCGGTCCATGCGTTCGGCGAGATCGGCGAGTTGATCGAGGCCGGGCGCTTCGCGCTCCCGGTCGCGCACACCTTCCCGCTCGCCGAGATCGCCGAGGCACACCGCGTCAGCGAGGACGGCCACGTGCGGGGGAAGCTCGTTCTGCTGGTCGGCTGACGCGGCTGCGGCTGCCGGCGGTGGTACGGCTCTGCTCCGCTACCGGCAGCTCTGCAGGCCGCGAACGAGACCGAGCTGATGCTCCGTCAGACTGCCACGCGCGCAGCCGGATCTGTCGGACCTGTCCGGATCCTCGGAGCGGGTGACCACTGTCTCTTACCCACCTGTAACCATGAAGTGCTGAGGTCGTGAGGCTCCTGTGACTACTGTTCAGTGCACGGAGCAGGTCGCCAGGGGAACCAAGGCGCCGCTCCCACTTAACTTTTGCGGCACAGTCCGCATGATTCGAGGGGAACCTTTGCCCGTGCGCTCTCGCACCCTTGCCACCGCCGCCACGGCGGCCCTTCTCACCGCCGGTATAGCGGTGGCGCTTCCCGCTGCCGCCAACGCGGCCGCCCCCGTCGGGCCCACGCTGCCGATCGCCCTGACCGTCTCCGCAGACGCCCCGGGCAAGGCGCTGCAGCCGGGCGGTCCGACCGAGACGGTGACCATCAAGGCCGCCAACACGACGGCCAAGGCCGCGGACATCAACCTCGAGGACGTCAGCGTCTGGAGCGGCCCGCTGGCGCCGAAGCCCGGCAGCCTGTCCCTCAAGGTGACGTCCGAGGGCGCGACGCCCGCCACCGGCTACTCGCTCTCCCAGGGAAGTTTCGGCTTCGGCCTCGACGCGACCGTCTTCCCGAAGGGGCACCCGGACGGGGCCTTCACCATCCCGGCGCGCACCACCTTCGAGTGGCAGGTCTCCGTCGGCGTCAACAAGAACTGGCCCGCCAACGACGGCAAGGTCAACCTCTGGGTCACCTTCGAGGAGCAGGGCAAGACCCTGCACGGCCACGGCAACTACGGGACCCAGCTCAGCGTCGGCCAGGGCACGACCGGCGGCCCGGTCCTCCTCTCGCTGTCCGGTGGCACCAAGGTGGCCCCGGGCCGCCCGGCCTGGGAGAAGGTCACCGTGACCAACCACAGCGGCGCGAAGATCGCGGAGCCGCTGCGCGTCATGCCCTACGCGTTCGCCGCCGGGCCCGTCAACCAGGTGAACCTCGGGCTCTTCGAGTGGGTCGGCGCCCACGGCAACGTCAAGGCGCACTGGCAGGACGTCACCCACTCCGGCGTCGTGGTCGCCGCCGGAGTGGCGAACAACGCCTCCGCCTCCACCTGGCTCGAGCTCCGCGTGGTCTCCTACAAGGCGACGGCGGCTTCGGAGGCCGGGGCACTCGTCGTCTCCAGCCCCGACCTCCTGCCCACCACGGAGGACCAGGCACGCGAGAGCCTGACCGTCCTGCGCTGACGTCGACCACGCCGTAGCCCGAACGGACGAGCAGCCTGGCCCTCAGGGTCCGGGCTTCTCGCCGAGCCGCCGCCGGGAGAGCAGTGCCTTGGCGGCGGCTCAGTTTTGCGGCCTTGACGACATCATCACGGAACTCCGCCAAGATCCTCCGTTGACTCGAGTGCGTTCGACAGAGAAGGAGTGACAGCCGAATGCGCGTCGTCCTATTGGAACCACCGCCATCGGGGCAGCGGGAATCCTCGGCAGCGTCACTGGCAGAGGCTCTGGCCGTACCGCGCATCTCCTTGGGCGACCTGATGCGCGCTCACATCTCCCAGGGGACCGAACTGGGGACGCAATCTGCCGAGATGATCAACTCTGGCAGGCTGCTCCCGGACGCGCTCATCACCGCGGTCGTCGGCGACTACGTGGTCCGGGCGACTGATGCGGGCTTTCTGCTCGAGGGACACCCGCGCAGCGCAGCCCAGGCGCTCGCCCTGGACGAGCTGCTGCGCGAGCTTGGTCAACCCCTCGACTGCGTGTTCTATCTTCGTCTTGCTGAGGAGGAGCTGGAGCGCCGCGTCCTCAGCCTGACGGGCCGTCGAGTGTGCCGCGAGGACGGGACCCACGTTTTCGAGCCGTCGCAGGAGCCTTATGTGGTCCCTGCCGCCTGCGGTGTTTGTGGCGGCGAGCTGTATCAACGCGCGGTTGACGGTGATAACAGTGTCCGTGGTCGTTTCCGGTCCTTCGAAGCGATGCAGGAGCCCATTGCCCAGCACTACGCCAGGCAGGACCTCCTCGTTACCGTCGAGGTCGTCGGCTCGCCACATGACGTAGCGGCGCGCGCTCTGGCCGCGCTACGGGAGCACAGGCGGTAACGGCGGCTAACGGGTGATATCAGGCGGCCGATCCTGGTTGGGGTCAGACGGCGGGGCCTTCGTCGTGTCTCAGGCGACCTTGGCGTCGAGGATGGCCCGCGCGTAGTCGTCGATCACCCACTGCTCCTCCGGGACGCCGTACTGAGCGCCCAGAGCATCCAGCTCCAGCCGGCTTCCGGCAGCCCGCTCGATGGCGACCTGACCGTTGGCAGCGTTGTAGACCGTCACGGTGACCCCGTCGCCACGGGATTTGCGGACCCAGAAGTGGAGTACCTCGGTGTCATTCATGGCATCAGCATCAAGGGCCACGTTGCCTGTCGCATCCCGAAGCGATCAGCCGTGGTGACAGTCTCACGGGTGCTGCGTGGTGCGGGGCGCCCGTACGTCACAGGGTCAACCAGCAAAAGAGCTGTTGGCCCGGAGGCCTGAGCACGCTGGGCCAGTCCGGACAGGGTTTCCGGGACTTCGGCCGTGACCGTGGCGTTGAGACCGATCTGCAGACCCCAAGGATTGCTCGGCTTGTCAGCCTGCGATCATCCTTACGTGCGTGAACTCGACGAACTGATCAACGTCAGTGACCCCGCCTGGCCGCATCTGCTGGAGCTGTTGGCGTCCAGTGCCACGCCGGTGGAGGTGCTGCCGGGAGACGCTGCCGAGGGCCACCGCGCGCTGCAGCAGATGCAGGTGACCGCCCGGTCGGCGCTCGGCGGTCTGGTGTTGAACAGCGGCGGCCTGGTCGTGGACCACGGCTGGGTTCGGGTGTTCGGCGGCGGCTCGGCCGGCCGCGGCATGCCGAGCCTGGCAGAGGTCAATCAGTTCCCCGTCGGCTTCGACCCGACTTGGCACCCTGCTGCTGGTCTGGTCGTCGGTCACGATGTGGTGGGTGGGGTGTTCGCCCTCAACGGCCACGACCCTGCCGCAGTGGGCCGCCCGGGCGAACCGGGCCAGATGACGTACTTCGCGCCGGACACGCTCGCGTGGGAGGCGATGGAGATGGGCCACTCGGGCTGGCTCTCCTGGCTCTTCTCGGGCCGCCTGGAGAGGTTCTACGACGGCCTGCGGTGGCCCGCCTGGCGTGAGGAAGCAGCGGCCTTGGCCTTCACACAGGGCATCACGGTCTATCCATTCCTGTGGTCCAAGGAGGCCAGGGCCGACCTTGGCGCGACTCGCCGCCGGCCGGTGCCGATGCGTGAGGTCCTCGGGGTGGCGGCAGACTTCGCTCGGCAGATGGGGTCGGCTGATCCGGGATTCCTTGGCGAGGTGTAGCCAAGGAACCCGCCACTGGCACGCCGCGCCGCCCGGAGCATCAACCGGACGACAGAAGCTGACGGCGTTGAGCCCGAGGGTGTCGGGACGCTCAGTTCGGATGTCCGGCCAGGCGCTGGCTGCCGGGGTGGCGCTCCCAGTACGCCCCCGGCTGCCACGCCCGCCCCGCTGCCTAACGCCTGTTCAACTCGGCCAGCCGGGCAGTGAGCAAGGCGTGCTCCTGCTCGGCTTCCAGCCGCAGGCCGGGGAGCTTGTCACGCTCGGTGATGAAGGCCGTGATCGCCTGCCGCGCCCTCTCATGGTTGGTCGACTTGCGCCCGTCGGCTTCCTCCTCCGCCTCGGCGGCGAGCTTGCGGGCGGTGAGCCAGTTGCCCTGCTCGGGTTGGTGGCGTTGGTCCACCAGGGCGTCCAGGTGGGAGAGTTGGGGCGCGAGCGGCTGATCGACGAGCAGGGTGAGCGGCTGTCCGTCGATCTTCGTCTCGACCTGGTCAGGCGGCTCTGGGCAGGCCTCGGCGAGCAGCCGGTCGGCGAGCGGGCCGATGCTGCCGGACAGAGCCTGCTGGGCGACGGCACGCAGCGGCGAGCTGCCCCGGAGGTCCGCCACAAGCAGGGTGAGCAGGTCGTCGGTCGGGTCGTCCCAGTGCCGTTCAGTCTCGGTCACTTCCCCGGAGCGCAAGCGGCGTACCTCTGCGGTGAGTTGCTCGGCGCGCAGCAGCAACGCCGTCTCCTCGGGGGCGCCTTCGCCGATCAGGGAGTCCAGCAAGGCGGGCGAAGGCGCGGGTCGGGACTCGTCGGCGGCTGCGGCGGCAGCGGCGGCTTGGAAGAGTCGGCCGAGCTCAGCCAGTTCCCGCACGGCGGCCTTGGCCTGGAAGGTCCGCGCCGGGTCGTACTCGGCCTCCGAGCCGCGCGGGCGCGGGCGCAGCATGGTGTGCAGTTGCTCCACGGCCTCCGCATCCTGCATACGGGCGGCGAGCCACCGCACCACAACATCGCGGCCTGCGTTCCCGTACACACCGGCCCCGGCCAGCGTCCACACCTCCCTTACAGCGACGCTCAGTTGGCCGCCGTTCCGGACCGCCGGGCCGAGTGCCCGCTCCAACCACGGCACCGCGAGCTCGGGCACCCCAGCCAAGGGAAGGGCCAGCGCCAGGAACAGGCCGGTGCGCTGGGGGTCCACTCCCGCTGCCTCCTCCAGCGCGGGCCGGGCCGCGTCCCCCT
The DNA here is from genome assembly GCF_015690355.1 of Streptacidiphilus fuscans. Taxonomy (GTDB): domain Bacteria; phylum Actinomycetota; class Actinomycetes; order Streptomycetales; family Streptomycetaceae; genus Streptacidiphilus; species Streptacidiphilus fuscans. Next base: position 754,354 of record NZ_JADPRT010000001.1, read on the forward strand.
CGCCATCCACCAGAGAGGCGAGCCCGTTCACCGCCTGGGGCAACCAGTACCCCTGGACCGCCTCGGCCCGCACCGCGGCGCGTTGCCCCTGGACCAGAGCGCCGAGCAGCGCCCGCGCCCGCTTGCGCGCGGCCGCCTCCGGCGCGTAGCCCGCCAGCGCGCCCCGCACCTCGGTCAGCTCGACAAACGCGTCGAAGGCCGCGCCCAGCTTGGCCACCTGCCGCTCCAGCGCCTCCTTCTGCGCGGTGACCCGGTGCAGCTGATCCCGCACCCGCGCATCAGCGTCGGCCGCTCGCTCCTCCGCGACCCGCCGCTGCCGACGGACGTACATGTCCTCGTCCTCGTACCACTTGCGCCTGTTGATCCACCCGTCGGTGTCCCAGTCCACGGTCGCCCCGCCCCGCCGCTCGATGTTCGATTCAGGGGCCCGACGCTACCGCTTGATTGAGTGATGTCGGCGTGGTTCGGTGTGACCTCGATCCGCCTGTGGCTAAGGCACGTGAGCAGGCAGAAAATGCGGTGGTCGTCCGCCCGGCGTCCCTGAGACGATCTGGCTGTGACCACGTTGTTCCTGATGGTCGGCCTGCCAGGGGCCGGAAAGACGACGAAGGCTCGGCAGCTCGCCGAGGAGCACGGTGCGCTGCGCCTGACGCCCGACGACTGGATGATTCCCCTCTTCGGCGAGGCGGAGACGGATGCGGAGAGGAAGCGCGACGTGCTGGAGGGGCGCATGCTCTGGCTCGCCTTGGAGGCGCTCAAGCTGGGCACCAACGTCGTGGTGGACTACGGCTGTTGGTCGAGGGACGAGCGTTCCGCGATCCGGTGCCTGGTGGAGGCCGAGGACGCGGGCTTCCGCATGGTCTACCTGCCGGTCGACGAGGAGACCCAGCGCGCCCGGATCGCCCATCGCTGGGCAACCACCCCCGAGGAGACGCTCCCGATGACCGAGGCGGACATCCAACACGGCCGGGCGCACTTCGAGGAGCCTGACGCGGCGGAGCTGGAAGGCCGCGGGGCCGCCGGTCCGCCCCTCGGCTGGACCGGCTGGCGGGAGTGGGCCGCGGACCGGTGGCCCTCGTTCGCCTGACGGTCTCGGCCCACCACCGTGTGACTCGGCGGATGCCGCCCGCGCGTTGACCTCGTATCGGCACCATCCGTAACCCGTTGGCGGTGAGAGGGGACTCAGCCCGGGAGCGGGAGGAAATATCCCCTGGCCGGGGTGTTGGCCGAGGTCTCACACTGCGGGTATGGACGAAGTCGTACTGCCTTCCGGGCTCCCGCAGCCGCCGGCGCTGTCGTGTGAGGCGCTCGGCTATTCGCCGGATGCCCGGCTGTTGATCGTCAACTGTGATGACTTCGGGATGTATCCGGGGATCAACGCTGCGGTGGTCGAGTCGATCGAGGAGGGGATTGCGAGTTCGTGCAGCTTGATGGTCCCGTGTCCCGGGGCGGTGGACGCTATGCGGCGGTTGCGTCGACGGCCGGAGATCGGGTTCGGGATCCATCTGACGATGGTGTGTGAGATGCCGCGCTTGCGGTGGGGCCCGCTGGCCGGTGCGGAGAAGGTGCCATCGCTGTTGGATCGTCAGGGGAGCTTGTTCGCGCCGACGCAGGCTGGGCGTGCCGCTCTGTTCGGTCAGGCCCGTCTCGACGAGGTGGAGTTGGAGTTCCGCGCGCAGATCGACGCCGTCGCTGACGCGGGGCTTGCTCCGACTCACCTGGACTTCCACTGTCTGGCTGACGGGGGACGTGGGGGCATCTTCGAGCTGACGTTGGAGCTGGCCGCTGAGTACGGTCTCGCGGTGCGGGTCTGGCTGGATCCCGGGCGACACACCGCGCGACAGCGGGGGCTGGTGGTCGTCGACAACGACTTCCTGGACAGCTTCTCGCTCGACATCGAGGAGAAGGCGGCCCGATATGTTCAGTTGCTGCGCGACCTGCCGAGTGGGCTGAGCGAGTGGGCCGTCCATCCCGGCCTGGGCGACCCGAACTCCCGGGCGGTCGACGATGGTTGGCGTGTGCGCCGTACTGACTACGAGTTCCTGACATCGCCTCAGGCACAGGAGGCATTGCGTCGGGAGGGAATCGTGGTGGTCGACTACAAGCAGATCCAGCGAGCCTGGACGCGGGTCCTCAGCCCCCGATGAACCTCGTCGCCCGGCCAAGGCGAGGGTGATACCGGGCCGGCCGGAGAGCGGGTCCGTCGTCGGCGAGTGCGTGATACAACATGCATATGATCAGCGAGAGTTACCTCGCCGTCGCCGAAGCGGCGGTGTCGCTGTTGGGGCACCGGTCCGTGGCCGATGCGTGGGACGAGCCCAGCGCGTTGGCGGGCTACGCCGTCAGCGGGCTCGCGGGCCATCTGGCCGGGCAGGTCAGCGTGGTGGCGAAGGCGCTCGACGGCCCGGAGCCGGCCACCGAGCCGGTGGCGCTGCTGGACTACTTCCTTCAGGCCAGATGGATCGACGCCGAGCAGGACAGCGAGGTCCACCGCGGGATCCGAGGCAGCGGCGAGCAGTACGCCGAGGTCGGCCCGCACGCGCTGGCGGCCAGGACCGCCGAGGTGCTCGACCGGCTGCGCCGGGACCTGCCGCGCCAGCGGCCGGACCGTGTGGTGCAGTTCCCGTGGGGCCCGCCGTCTCTGCGGCTGGACGACCTGCTGACCAACCGGATGATGGAACTCGTCGTGCACCTGGACGACCTGGCGGTCAGTGTGGGCATGCCGACGCCCGAGTTGCCCGCCGCGGCGACCGACGCGGTCGTCGCCCTCCTGGCCACGCTGGCGGCCAGGAGGCACGGCGCCGTTCCCGTGCTGCGGGCGCTGACCCGGGCGGAACGCGCGCCGGACACGATCGCCGCCTTCTAGGCGGGTTTCCTTCCCGCGAGCGGCGTTGGGCGGCCGACCGCTGCCTGTGCGGCGCTCGCTGGTCCAGGCTGTGAGCGATCGGCTCCAGCGCCCAGGTCGTGACGCCCCGTTGGGAACGTTGCACCCCCGGCGGGCCGGCTGGCCCGCTCGGGCTGGCCGGCTCACAGCAACGTGGCGGAGAGCATGTCGGCCAGCCATCGCTGGTAGGCGGCGCCGTCCCAGTCGGCCTCCGTGGTGAGCTTGGCGAACACCGCTGTCGTGGTGAGAGCCCAGCAGGCGTCCGCGCCATGGGCCGCGTCCACATCGGGCCGCAGCGCGCCGAGGTCGGCGAGGTGGTCGACCAGGACGCGGACCGAGACACGCCGTTCCTGCTCGCCGGTCGCCAGTACGGCGGCTCCCTCGGGGCCGGCCTGGGCCAGCAGGGTGGCCAGCGGGGTCACCCGCTCGTGGATGGCCCGGACGTTCCCAGCGAACAGCCACAGCTTCGTTGCGGGCTCGTCGGCGGCGAGCACCGCGCGTGCCTGCTCGCGGTCGAGCATGGCCACCGGCTCGTCGTCGCCCGCCAGGGTGATGTCCCACAGCGCCTTGATCAGTCCCTGCTTGCCGCCGAAGGTCTTGTAGACGGTCTCGGCCGACACCCCGGCCCGCTCGGCGACCGCCCGGATGGTGGCGGCCTTGAAGCCGTCGGCGACGAGTAGCTCGCCGAACGCGCGCACCACCGCCGTGCGGGTCCGGCGCGCGGCGGCGGTGCGCCGGGTGGAGTCGTAGGGCTTGCGGCCCGGTGTCGTCGGCATGGAGCATGGTCCTCAGAGATTAGATACAGTTGACTGTAGTCAAATAGTGACGCGCGCAGCAGTGAGGAGATCATGTCCCGTCGCACGCAGTCCGATCGAGTCCAGCGGGTCGCCCCGTCCGTCGAACGCCTGGGCGACGGGATGGTCAACTTCTACCTGGTCGACCACCCGGACGGCCTGGTCCTGGTCGACGCCGGACTCCCGGCCCACCTCGGGCAACTGCGGGACCACCTGGCCAGCTCCGGCAGGTCGCTGCGAGACATCCGGGCCGTGCTGCTCACCCACGGCCACCTCGACCACACCGGGCTGGTCGTGCCCGTCCAGCAGGCCGGCGCGGACATCTGGATCCATGAGGCCGACGCGGCGATCCTCACCGACGGGCCCCGCAGCTCCATGCGCCACGCCAAACCGGAACGCTCCCTGCTGCCCTACCTGCTGCGCCGCCCCGCGGCGATCAGCGGCCCGCTGCACATGGCCCGGATGGGCGGCTTCACCGGCAAACCGGTGCACGGCGCGTACTCGTTCCGCAGCGACCAGCCGCTCGACGAGGTCCCCGGACGCCCGCAGCCCGTCGCCCAGCCCGGACACACCAAGGGCAGCGTCGCCTACCACTTCCCGGCACTCGGCGTGCTGTTCACCGGTGACGCCCTGGTCACCCGCGAGGACATGATCGGGCGCACCGGCCCGTCCCTGGTCTCCCGCGGCTTCACCCACGACAGCGCTGCGGCGCTCGCCTCCCTCGACCGGCTGGCCGAGTTGCCGCCGGCGCTACTCCTGCCCGGCCACGGCCCCGCCTTCGCCGACGGACCGCAGGAGGCCGCCGCCCAGGCCCGCAACGCGGGACGACACTGACACCCGCCCGACTGACACCTGCGTGACTGGCACCTGGCACCGGGCCGCCCGGCAGTGGCCCGGCGACGACGACACCCGGACGACGACGAAAGGCACGACATGGCTACCACCACTCCCGGCGGAACCCTGACCCTCGCGGACGACCTCGTCCTGTCCCGGATGGGCTACGGCGCCATGCAACTGGCCGGCCCCGGGGTCTTCGGGCCGCCCAAGGATCGCGCCCAGGCCCTGGCCGTACTGCGCGAGGCCGTCGACCTGGGCGTCACCCACATCGACACCAGCGACTACTACGGCCCCTTCGTCGTCAACGAGCTCATCAAGGAAGCCCTGCACCCCTACCCTGCCGACCTCCGCATCGTCACCAAGGTCGGCGCCCGACGCGACGACAACGGCGCCTGGATCCCCGCGCAGTCACCCGAAGAACTCACCGCCCAGGTCCACGACAACCTCCGACACCTCGGCCTCGACGCTCTGGACGTCGTCAACCTGCGCATCCCCTCCTTCGACGGAACCTCCGAGGACTCCATCGCCGAACAGTTCGGCACCCTGGCCGACCTGCGCCGACAGGGCCTCATCCGCCATCTCGGACTCAGCGGCACCACAGACGCCCAGCTGACCGAGGCCCAGGCCATCGCGCCCGTCGTCACCGTCCAGAACCTCTACAACCTCGCCAACCGCAACGACGACGCACTCGTGGACCGCTGCGCGGCCGAGAACATCGCCTACGCGCCGTTCTTCCCCCTCGGCGGCTACAACCCGCTCCAATCCCGCGCCCTCACCGACATCGCCACCCGACTCGACGCCTCCCCGCAGCAGGTCGCCCTCGCCTGGCTGCTCCAGCGTTCTGCCACGACCGTTCTCATCCCCGGCACGTCCTCCCCGGCCCACCTGCGCGAGAATGTCGGCGCCGCCGACCTGGTGCTGCCTGCCGACGCAGTCGCCCGACTCGACTCCATCAGCGGGTAGAGCGCAGATCCGTGACTGACCGTCAGGGGCGGTCGTTGCGAACGGCTTTCCGGGGGGGCGCCGTGGCGGGGTGTGGGGCGATCCAGTTCGGCCATGCCGTTTCGCAGGGCGGCTCTGGCTAGGATCTCGTGATCATGGACGACGTTACGGGCAACGAGATGATCGCGATCCCGGCGGGGCGGGTGACGCTGTCGGACCGGCGGACGCAGCGCAGTTGGTCGGTCGAGCTTGCTCCCTACCAGCTTGCGGCGGTCCCGGTCACTCAGGCGTTGTACGCACAGGTCACCGGCGAGCGGCCGAGTACCGCTCGCGGGGACGTGTTGCCCGTCGAGTGCGTCTCGTGGTGGGACGCGGCGCGGTTCTGCAACGCACTGTCTCTACGCGACGGATTCACGCCCGCGTACCGCTTCCGTGACGACGGCGGGGAAGGCGTCGAGTGGGACGGGTCAGCGGACGGGTACCGGCTGCCGACTGAAGCCGAGTGGGAGTACGCCTGCCGTGCCGGTACGGAAGGACCGCGTTACGGGGACCTCGACGAGATCGCCTGGTACCGCGGGAACTCGTGCGAGCGCATCCACGAGGTGGGCGGCAGGCGCCCAAACGCGTGGGGGTTCTACGACATGCTCGGCAACGTATGGGACTGGTGCTGGGACGTCTACGACGCCGACGTGTACGGCGACTACCGGGTGCTCCGTGGCGGCGGTTGGTTCGACGAGCACTGGAGCTGCCGGGCCTCCGCGCGGCGCCGCAGCCACCCGACCTTCCAGGTCGACGACGTGGGATTCCGCGTCGCGCGTTCGCTCGTGTGAGGACCGGTTCGCTCCCGCCCTCGGGCGCGACGTCCGCCGAACCGACAGGCTGCAGTCCGGTCACCTGAGGCTCCGCGACCGTGCGGTAGATCGAAGCGCTTCATGGTCGTGCCGCACTCAGGTCGGTCGCTCCAAGCCTGCTTGATCTCGACGATGGTCGGTGTGCCGACGTCAGTCAGCAGTTCTTCCAACCAAAGCACCCCGGACACGTCCACCCGATCACTCTGCGGAGTCCGGCGGATCACGCCGGAACCACGAGAGGCCGGAGCGTACGAGGGGGCACGGGCGCGGCGTTTGCTGCTGGTGACGGTGCTTCGGGCTCTGCGGCCTGTTCTGAGTGGGTGGTTGCCGCTTCCGGGCGTGGCCTGTTCCGGGTTTGTGTGGGGCCCGGTTGGGGGTGGGGGTCCGGTTGATGATGGGCGGGTGTGGGGTTTGGCGGTGTTGTGGGCCTGGTGGTGGGAGGGGTGGGTGTGGTGAGGCGTTTTGTGGTGGTGGGGAATGGGATGGCCGGCGTGCGGGTGGCGGGGGAGTTGCTGCGGCGCGAGCCAGGTGCGCGGGTGACGGTGTTGGGTGCGGAGCCAGGCGTGGCCTACAACCGGACGCTGTTGACGGATCTGTTGGCAGGTTCGGTGGGGGAGCCGGACCTGGAGCTTGTGGGGGAGGTGCCCGAGCAGGCCCGGGTGTGGTCGGGGACGGCCGCGGTGGGGGTGGATCGGACTCGGCGCGTGGTGGTCGACAGTCGTGGCGGCGTGCACGGCTATGACGTGTTGGTGTTGGCCACGGGTGCTGCGGCGCAGGTGCCGGGGATTGCGGGGCTGCGCGGTGCGGGTGGTGCGCTGAGGCGGAATGTGGCGGTGCTGCAGAGTCTGGCGGACTGTCGGCGGATCGTGGAGTTGGCCAGGCCCGGTGCGCGCGCCGTTGTGGTGGGTGGGGGGCTGCTCGGCTTGGAGGTCGCGCGGGCGCTGGTGGCGCGGGGCCTTGGGGTGCGCGTGCTGCACGGCGCGGGCGTGGTGATGAACCGTCAGCTGGACGCAGGGGCCTCGGCAGTGCTGGTGGACCAGTTGGCCGGGTTGGGGGTGTCGGTCGAATTGGACTGCCAGGTGGTGGCCGCCACAGCGGACGCGGACGCGGCCGGGGACGGCGTGTCGGGCGTGGAGTTGGCCGATGGGCGGCGGGTGGAGTGCGACCTGCTGGTGGTGGCGTGCGGGACCCGGCCGGAGACGGGCTTGGCCCGTGCGGCGGGTCTGCCGGTGGACGTGGGCGTGCTGGTGGGCGAGGGGATGGTCACGGCGGATCCACGGGTGTACGCGATCGGGGACTGCGCGCAGACGGACGGCGTGGTGACGGGACTGGTCGCCGAGGCATGGGAGCACGCGAGGATCGCGGCGGACGCCATCGCCGGCCCCGCCCCCGACGACGCGGAGACCGGGCCACTGGGCGACAGTGCGGACCGCGACCGGGGTGGCCGGGCATCGGGGGCGCGGGTGTCGGCACCGACGCGGTTGAAGGCCGAGGGGGTCGAGTTGACGGTGATGGGCGCTTCGAATGCGCCGGACGGTCCGGGGGTGGTCACGTTTGCGGACCGGGAGCGGGGGTTGTACCGGCGGATCGTGCTGCGTGAGGGCCGGATCGCGGGTGCGACGGTGCTGGGCGGGGAGCCGTCGGACGCGCTCGCGGTCCTGGAGCACTACTCGTCGAGGTCTCCCGTGACGCGGGAGCAGGCCGCACTGTTGCTGCGCCCGGCCGAGGCGGCGTCCGGCGCGGACCGTGCCGCGCCGGTTGACGCGCCGTCCGCCCCGACGGCTGTGGCGGGGCTGGATCGGGGGGTTGTGGTCTGTTACTGCAACGACGTCTCCTGCGGTCGGATCCTGGACGCGCGGGACGCGGGCGCCGACACCGTCGCGGCGATCGCCCGCCGGACCCGGGCGACGACGGGGTGTGGCATCTGCCGGAGCAAGGTCCAAGCCCTCCTGACGGCGGGACAGCCGGTGACCGCACCAGCGTGACCAGGCGAACCGCGTAACCGGGTGACACGTAACCAGGCGGCGCCGTGACCAGGCGACCAGGTGACCACGCGGCAGCATGGCTGCGTCCGGGCTGCGGCCTGGTCGTGGTGGCTCGGTGGCCGTGGTCTGGTTCGCAGGCCACTACTCCGTGATTGGCCCTGGTTAGTGGCCAGGCGGCCCGGTTAGCGTCCGCAGGGAGGCCGCCGTGTCTTCCTGACGCGTTGTGTGCCGGCACAGAAGGGATATGTGATGAGCACGCCTGTTTCGGGTGGTGATTCGCGTCGTCATGCCACCGGGCTGGTCCTGGCCGCGCTGGGCGTCCTGGCTTTCTCGTTGACGTTTCCCGCGACGCAGAAGGCGATGGTGTCGTTCAACGCGTGGACGATCGGTATCGGGCGGGCCGTCGTCGCGGCGTTGTTGGCGGGTGTGTGGCTGTGGGTGCGGAAGGCGGCGCGGCCCACGCGGGAGCAGGTTGGTTCGCTGCTGATCGTGGGTGTCGGCGTGGTGGCCGGGTACCCGATCTTCACCGCGCTGGCGCTGGAGCACGTCACCTCCGCGCACGCGGCGGTGGTGACGGGACTGCTGCCGCTGGCGACGGCGACGTGGGGCCGGCTGCGGGGCAACGAGCGTCCCAGCGCCCTGTTCTGGTGGGCGTCGGCTGCGGGCGCGGCGGTGATCGTCGCCTACACGCTCCGCAACGGCCTGGGCGCGTTCAGCCTGGCTGATCTGCTGCTGGTCGGGTCGCTGGTGACCGGTGGCCTGGGCTACGCGGAGGGCGGCGGGCTGTCGAAGTCGATGCCGGGCTGGCAGGTGATCTCCTGGGGCCTGGTCCTCTCGCTGCCGTTGACGCTGCCGATCACGGTGGTCTCGCTGGTGGTCTCACCGCCGCACAACCTCGGTGCGCAGTCGCTCGCCGGGTTCGGTTACGTGTCGGTGTTCTCGATGTTCCTGGGATTCTGCGCGTGGTACCCGGGACTGGCTCGGGTGGGCGTGACGCGCGGCAGTCAGCTCCAGCTGCTCCAGCCGCTGCTGACGGTGGGTTGGGCGGCATGGCTGCTGCACGAGTCGATCGACATGTGGACGCTGGTCGCGGCGGTCCTGGTGCTGGTCTGCGTGGGTATGGCGCAGTGGGCGCGCCTGTCGTCCTCCGCTCCCGCGAAGGCGCCGGAGCCGGCCGCGGACAAGCCCCTGGTCGCCGAGCACTCTTGACGTGAGGTTGTGATCTGTTCGCGGGTTGAGTGGCCCCGGCCGTATCGGCCTGGGGCCGTTCGGCCTTGAACTCTCTCCGTGGGCCCGTTCGGGCCCTGACCGCGTTCGAGCAGGAGGCATCATGCACCCGAAGCCGAGTGGCCCCGACGCCGTTTCCGACTCCGTCCCCAATCCCGTACCGGCCGGCCCCGCGCCTGACGCTGCGTCGGATGGCGTGGCGCCGGGCCTGCGGGAGGTGTACGAGGACCTGCACGCGCATCCGGAGTTGGCGTTCCAGGAGGAGCGGACCGCCGGAGTGGTGGTCGAGTGGCTGGCCGGTCATGGGTGGGAGGTGACCGGCGGCGTCGGGCGGACCGGAGTGGTCGGGGTGCTGCGCAACGGTGCGGGGCCGGTGGTGTTGCTGCGTGCGGACATGGACGGGCTGCCGGTGCGGGAGGCGACCGGTCTGTCGTACGCCTCGACGGCGACCGGGGTGGGTGAGGACGGCAGCCGGGTGCCGGTGATGCACGCGTGCGGGCATGACATGCACGTGGCATGTCTGCTGGGGGCGTGCCAGGAACTCGCCGGGTCTCGGGAGCGGTGGGCCGGGACGGTGGTGGCGGTGTTCCAGCCTGCGGAGGAGAGCGGGTTGGGCGCGAGCGCGATGGTGGACGACGGTCTGTTCGAGCGGTTCCCGAGGCCGGACGTGGTGCTAGGACAGCATGTGGGTCCGGGGCCGGCGGGGATGCTCGCGACGGTTCCGGGCGTCGCGATGGGAGCCGCGGACAGTGTCGTGGTGCGGTTGTTCGGGCGTGGCGGGCACGGTTCCAAGCCGGAGTCGGCGGTGGATCCGGTGGTCATGGCGGCGCACCTGGTGACGCGGTTGCAGACGGTCGTCTCGCGGGTGGTGGCGGCGCAGGAGCAGGCGGTCGTCACGGTGGGGTCGATCCGGGCGGGGACAGCGGCCGGAATCATCCCGGACGAGGCCGAACTCGCGCTCAGCATCCGGACGTTCGACGAGAACGTCCGGGAGCGGGTGATGGCCGCGATCGGCAGGATGGCGCGGGCGGAGGCGCTGGCAGCAGGAGCCGAGCGGGAGCCGGACATCACCTCGCGGTACCGGCTTCCGGCGACGGTCAACGATCTCGCGGCGACGGAGCGTGTGGCTGAGGCGCACCGTGGCGAGTTCGGCGCGGGCCAGGTGGTGCAGTTGGGCCCCAATACGGCCAGCGAGGACTTCGGGGTGCTGGGCGCTGCGGCGGGGGTGCCGTCGGTGTACTGGTTCTTCGGCGGGAGCGACGCGAAGGAGTTCGAGACCGCGTTGCTGGCCGGTCGGTTGGCCGAGGACGTTCCGCAGAACCACTCGCCCGCGTTCGCGCCGGTGGTCGAGCCGACGCTGTCGACCGGGGTACGGGCGCTGACTGCGGCGGCACTGGCTTGGTTGGCACAGGGTGACGATCCGTCAGCCCCCGACAGCGACACCGACGCGGTCGCGGCCTCGGATGGCTGGGTCGGCGTGGCCGCGTCCCGGTGACGCGCACCCCGCAGGGCGGCCTGCGGTATGCGGCGGGTGCCTGGGTGACCGGGACGTTCGGGACGGTGCCGGGGCTGCTGCTGCTCTACTACCTGACCGACACTCTCGCGGTTCCGGCGGCGGTGGCCGGCGCGGTCGTCGCGGTGCCGAAGCTGGGGGAGGTGTTCCTTCATGCCTGGGTGGGTCGGCGCGTGGACGCGACGGCCCGTGCCCGCCCCGGCCGACGTGCGCGTGGGCGGCGGGTGTGGATGGCCTGCGCGGGCGTGGGGCTGTCGGCCGGCTTCGCCTTGCTGTTCGCGGCGCCGACACCGCGCGGGCCGCTGTCCGCGGTCTGGACCGCGCTCTTCTTTGTGGTGTGCGTGGGCGCGTACTCGTGTTTCCAGGTGCCCTACACGGCGGCGTTGGCGCAGGTGACGACGGGTTCGGTGCAGCGGGTACGGTTCGCGGCCTGGCGAACGGCGGTGTACGGCCTCGCGGTGCTGGCATGCGGCGCGCTGGCGCCGCGGATCGCCCGCCACGGTACGGGTCAGCGCGCCGGGTACGCGGTCGCGGGCGTGGTGTTCGGGGTTCTGGTGCTGGGCGCGGCGCTCACCGCGGCGTTCAGCGTCCCCGCCGATGCGCCTGCCGCTCCCGCCGACACCGCTGTTGACGCGGGCGGGCCTGTGACGTGGCGTCAGCAGGTCGCGCTGGTACGCGGGTCGGTGCGGTTGCGGCGGCTGTTGGGAGTGCAGGCGGGGCAGAGTGTGGCGACGGCGATGATGCTGGCCGGCGCGCAGTACTTCGCCACGTACGGGCTGCATGACGCGGCGGCGACCTCGGTGCTGATGTGCTGCCTGGTCGTGCCGCTGCTGGCCGCAGCGCCCGTCTGGCACGCGGCCTGCCGAAGGGGTGGTGCTGCGGGGGGCCTGGCGGTGGCGGTGTGTCTGTTCGGGGCGGGTGCGCTGGCGTTGGGTGCGGCGTCGGTGGTTCCGCGTGCGGTGGTCTACGGGTGCGTGGCGGTGTGCGGGGTGGGCTACGCCGGGATGCAGACGCTCGGGGTGTCCCTGCTCGGCGACCTCATCGCCGCGGGCGACCCGAAACGGCCGGGCCACGACCGGGGCACGGGCATGGGCACGGGTGGTGGGACGGCCGGCGCGTGGTCCGCGGTCGAGGCGGCCGGTACGGCGGTGGGCCCGGCCGTGTTCTCGGTGCTGCTGGCTCTGACCGGCTTCGTCGCGTCTGCGGCGGGGCGAAGCGTCGTCCAGCCTGGTGCGGCGCTGGCCGCGATCGTATGCGGGGTGTCCGTGGCTCCCGCGCTGGCGCTGGTGCCAGCCGTGGTCTGCGCGGTGCGTCTGCGGGGTCCTGACAGCGGGAACCCGGACGGCCGGGAGCGCGGGGACCAGGACGGGGACCGTCAGGTGAGCGCCGGCGCGGGGGCGGGCAGGTAGGGGGTGATGTTGCGCCAGGCGCGCTCGATGTACTCCTCCTTCTCACCGACCGGGGCGACGTAGTGCAGCGCGCCCTCGGCGGCTTCGTGGCCCTGGAGGCGGGCGATGATCCAGGCCGCGAGGTAGTGCGAGGCCAGGCAGCCGCCGGCGGTGGCGATGGTGTCCTTGGCGAAGAACGGCTGGTTGAGGACGTCGACGCCTGCGGCGAGGACCCATGGCCTGGTGGTCAGGTCGGTGCACGCGGGCATGTCGTCGAGCAGGCCGAGCTTGGCCAGCACGAGCGCGCCGGAGCACTGGGCCGCTGTGAGTTGGCGTGAGGGGTCGAGGCCGCGCAGGACGTTCATGATCGCCGGGTCCTCGACGACCTCGCGGGTGGCGATGCCGCTGCCGATGATGACGGCGTCCGCGGCGCACGCCTCCTCAAGAGTGGACATCTGCTCGATGACCACCCCGTTCATCGAGGTGACCTTGGGGCTCGGGGTGGCGATGGTGACGCGCCAGTTGTCGGTCCTGACGCGGTTGAGCACGCCGAGCGCGATCAGGGAGTCGAGCTCGTTGTAGCCCTCGAAGGTGAGGATCGCGATGTGCATCGTGGCTGTCCTTCCGGGTCCGTGAGTAGAGACGGTAGGAACCCGTGAGCAGGACAGTCAAAGAATTGTCATGGATACAATCCGGTGCATGGCGGCCCCGCGATACAAGACGCTGGTGGACGCGCTCGCAGCCGACATCCGGGCCGGGCGCCTGACCCCGGGTGCGCGGCTGCCGACCCACCGGGCGCTCGCCGCCCGCGAGGGCATCGCCGTGGTGACCGCGACCCGGGTGTACGCCGAGCTGGAGGCGATGGGCTTGGTGAGCCGGGAACAGGGACGCGGCACCTTCGTGCGCGACATCGCGGTCCCGGCCGGCCACGGCATCGACCAGCAGGCCGTCGCCACGGACGCGGTCGACCTGAACTTCAACTACCCGTCGCTGCCCGGCCAGGCCGATCTTCTGCGGCAGGCCCTGCGGGAGGTGGCCACCTCCGGCGATCTCGACTCGCTGCTGCGCTACCAACCCCACCGAGGGCGTCCCCAGGACCGGGCCTCCATCGCACGCCACCTCCAGCGTCGCGGAATCACCGCACACCCGGATCGGGTTCTCATCGTCAACGGCGCGCAGCAGGGCCTGGCCGTCACCGTCATGGCCCGGCTGCGGCCCGGCGACGTCGTCGCGGTCGACGCACTCACCTACCCGGGCTTCAAGGTCCTCGCGCACGCCTTCCACCTCGACCTTGCGCCCGTCCCCGTCACCGCCGACGGGCCGGACCTCGACGCCCTGGAGAGACTGTGCGCGACCCGCCCGGTGCGCGCGATCTACACCATGCCCACCCTGCACAACCCGCTGGGCTGGGTCATGTCCGCAGCCGACCGCGTCCGCCTGATCGAGATCGCTCGGCGGCACGGTCCGCTCGTCATCGAAGACGCCTCCTACGCCTACCTGGTCGAGGACCCTCCACCGCCCCTGGCCGCGACCGCGCCGGACATCACCGTCTACGTCTCGGGACTGTCCAAGAGCGTCGCCACCGGCCTGCGGGTCGGCTTCGTCGTCGCCCCGCCGTCGACGGTGCCCTCGCTCGAACGCGCGATCCGGGCGACCACCTGGAACACCCCCGCCCTGACCACCGCGATCGCCTGCCGCCTGCTCGACGACGGCACGGTGGACCAGCTGGAAGCGCGCAAACGAGACGACGCAAAGGCCCGTCAGGCCGTCGCCGGGCAAGAGCTGGCAGGCCTGCCCCTCGTCAACCACCCCTCGTCCTACTTCACTTGGCTACCGCTCCCCGACGACGCACGCGCCGACCGCCTGACCGCCACGCTTGCGCGCCGGAACATCTCGGTCAGCACGGCGGAGCCGTTCAGTACCGCGACGCACACACCGCAGGCACTCCGCCTCGCTCTGGGCTCGACCGATTTGGACACTCTCCGGTCGACGCTGCGTACGGTGCGACAGGTCGTCGTCGAGGACGCCTCCACCTGAACTCCCGCCGTGGCCCGGCGGGGCGGAGAACGGTCGGGTGTGTCAGCGCGCCTGCGGGGTGAGGGCGGTGCGGTCGAACGGGCCGCCGTGTGACGCGGCGTACGTGACGGCCTCGTTGACGGCGTCGAGGCCGAACGACCGGACCCGTTCGGGGGCGAGGTCCAGGGCGCCCGAGGCGAGGAGGCGGATGATGCCGACGTTCGCCGTCCGCGGGTACATCCACTGGCCGCGCACAGTGATCGAGTTGCGCATGAGCCACGGGTACGGGAGCGCGAGGTCGTCGCCGCCGAGCATCCCGACGCCGCCCATGAGGACGACCCGGCCGTACTCGCGCACGGTCATGGCCGCCGTGCGGGCAACCGAGCTGGGTGCGCTCGGCGGGAGCAGGTCGATCACCATGTCGATCGGGCCGTCGGCCGCCGCGGACATCGCCGCGCGGTCGGCGGCCTTGTCGCCGGTGAGCGGAACCGGGCGCACCCGCGGACCGAACCGGTCGGCGAGGAGGTCGAGCGCGGCCCGGTTGCGGCCCGGGGCGACCACACGCCCCGCGCCCATGGCCAGCGCGACCGCGACTGCACTGCTGCCGAGGTTGCCGCTGGCCCCGCTGACCAGCAGCGTCTCACCGGCCGCGAGGTTGCCCGCCATCAGCCCGCCGTAGGGGATGACGTGCACACCGAGCGCCGCCCAGCGAGCCGGGTCGTCGCCCGCCGCCGCAGGCAGCGGGAACACGTTCTCCGTCGGGACCCGCATGAGCTCGGCGAACGACCCGTCGTGCCAGTGCCGGGCGAGCCGCGCGCCGCCCTCGCCGCGCGAGCTCCAGCCCTGCAGCGTGATGTCGGGCGTGAGCGCGTCGTCCCGCGAACGCACCGTGCAGTCGCACCACACCAGGTCGCCCGGGCGCAGCCGGGTGGCGTCCGGACCCACGTGGACGACCCGTCCCACACCGCCGATCCCGGGCACGACGGGCGGGACCAGGGGATAGTTCCGCTCGCCGCTGAAGACCTCGGCCGCGTACGGGGCCACAGAGGTGGCGAGCACCTCGACCACCACCTCGCCGCCGCCGGCCTCGGGATCGGGCACCTCCCGCACCGTCAGCGGGGCGCCGAACCGCGTCAGAACTGCTGCTCGCACGTCATGGACCTCCGTGTTCGACCGTGTCTCGTTGTGATCGACACTAGGAGTCCTGAGGGCATGCGGGAAGCGACGATCCGGCATCTGTGGTATGCGTATGTCGCATGGACATCTCCAGCACGGGCCTGCGGGTCCTGCGGCAGATCGCCGAGTCCGGCAGCTTCACCGCGGCCGCCGCCCGGCTCGGCTACACGCAGTCGGCGGTCTCGCGCCAGGCCGCCTCCCTCGAACGAAGCGCAGGCACAGCGCTGTTCGAACGACGCCCCGACGGAGTGCGGCTCACCCCCGCGGGCCTGACCCTGCTGCGCCACGCCCGCACGATCCTGGACTGCCTGACCGAGGCGGAGCGCGACCTCACCGGCACCGCGCCACAGACCGAACTGGTGCGGCTCGGCCTGTTCCTGAGCGCGGGCGCGGCGCTCCTGCCGCCGACGCTCGCCCGCCTGGCGGCAACCGACCCGCACATCGACGTCACCACGACCGAGGGCACCACCCCCAGCCTGATCCGGGCCCTGCGCGCCGGGTCCATCGACCTCGCCGTGCTGACGTCCCGCCCGCCCCACCGGCCCTTGGACGGCGAGTCGCCGCGCCTGCACGTCGAGACCGTCGTGGACACCGAGCTGGTCGTGGCGGCGTCCTCGACCGGACAGTTCGCCGACCGCACCACCGTGCACGTCGACGAACTGGTCGGCGCCGCGTGGATCGCCACCCCGGCGTCGCACTCCGAGCCCCTGCTCGGCGTCTGGCCAGGCCTGCCCGGACGGCCCCACATCGTCCACCGCGCGCGCGACTGGCTGACCAAGCTCCAACTGGTCGCGGGCGGCTTCGGGGTGACCACGGTGCCCGCCCGGCTCTCCCCGGTACTGCCGCCCGGCGTGAGCCTGCTCCACGTCGAAGGCGCCCCTCCCGAGACCCGCCGAGTCCTCGTGGCCCGCCTCCCGGGCCGCCCCACCCCCGCGATCACGGCCGTCACCCGAGCGATCACCTCGACCGCCTGATAGGCGTGCGGGTTATGACTGTTCGACGACCAGGGGGAGGCTGCTGATGGTCGTCCAGGACCGCGCCAGCGCGGACACCGGAACGGGCACGGCATCGGGAGTCGGGAGTTGGGTGATCTTCTCGGCGGGGTTCTGGGGTGGGCGTGGGGCGGGAGTGCGTGGTGTCTGTGTGGTGCCGACGTAGAGCCAGCCGAGTAGTTGCTCGCTGTCGCTGATGCCGTGGAGTTCGCGCACCTGGGGGGTGTCGATGAGGGTGCCGGTGCGCCAGATCGCGCCCCAGCCGCTGTCGTGGAGGAGGAGCAGCAAGGTCTGCATCGCGCAGGCGGTGGCGGCCAGTTGTTCCCAGCGCGGGACTTTGGGGTGGTCGCGGGGGCAGAACACGACGGCGACCAGCAGGGGTGCGCGCAGCGCCTTGGCGGCGGTGCGCTCACGGGTGGCGTCGTCGCCTGCGGCGTCGGCCATGGCCTCGCCGAGCTGATTGCGGGCGTCGCCGCGGATGGTGACGAGTCGCCAGGGGGAGAGGCGGCCGTGGTCGGGTGCGGTCATCGCGGCCTGCAGGAGTTCTTCGAGTTCCGTGTCGCTGGGGGCTGGGGCGGAAAGGCGTATCGCGCTGCGCCGGGTCAGTACCGCGTGGGTCAGGTCCATGTCCTCCGCCTCGTCGTCCGGTCCTGTGGCGTGCGCAGCCCGCAGCCCCAGCGCGCGGCCCGCAGCCGTGGTGCTTTGGCCTGGTTTCTCGCGGCAGGTGGTCTTTCTGCTGTGAGTGGCCGGGCTGGTGGGTTGCGCGGTGTGTTTCCATGCTCGGTCGAGGTGGTGTGGCGGGGCCAGGTGATCGGCTGTCTTCTTACGGGCATGCCCGGTTCAGGCATGCCCGTAAGAGGCCCGTACGACTCAGAGGGCCCGGTCCGGGGAGGGGAGGCCGGATGAGGAGGGCCCGGTTCAGGGCATGCCCGGTTCCGGACCCCCTCGGGCATGCCCGGTTTGGGACATGCCCGCTTCCGGGCCGGAAGCGGGCTGGGGTGGGCCTGGCTCAGGCGTAGCGGTGGAGCGCGGCGCGGATTCCGTCGCTCAGTGCGGTGATGTCGTCCTCGGTGTTGTAGAGGTAGAAGCTCGCGCGGGTGGTGGCCGGGATGTTGTAGCGGTCGCAGATGGGGCGGGCGCAGTGGTGTCCGGTGCGCACGGCGATGCCGAGGTCGTCCAGGACGTCGCCGACGTCGTGCGGGTGGACCCCGTCGAGGGTGAAGGACACGGTCGCGCCGCGGTCCTCGGTCGTGGTGGGGCCGATCACGGTGACTTCGGGGATCTGCGCGAGCTGGTCCAGCGCGGTGCGGGTGAGGTGTTCCTCGTGCGCTTGCACGGCGTCCATGCCGAGGGCCCGCAGGTAGTGGACGGCGGCGGCGAAGCCGGCGGCCTGGGGCGCGGGCGGGACTCCGGGCTCGAACCGCTGGGGCGGGGGCAGGAACGTGGTCCGCTCCATGGTGACGTGCTCGATCATCGAGCCGCCGGTGAGGAACGGCGGCATCGCGTCCAGGAGTTCGCGCCTGCCCCACAGTGCGCCGATGCCGAGCGGGCCGAGCATCTTGTGGGCGGAGAAGACCAGGAAGTCCGCGCCCAGGGCGGTGACGTCGACCCGCTGGTGCGCCACCGACTGGGCGGCGTCGACCAGGACGAGCGCACCGACGGCATGGGCGCGGGCCGCGATGGAGGCGACCGGGTTGACCGTGCCCAGCACGTTGGACTGGTGCGTCAGGGCGACCAGCCGGGTCCGCTTGTTCAGCAGCCGGTCGACGGCCGTGTCGTCCAGGCGTCCGTCGGCGGTGAGCGGGATCCAGCGCAGGGTCGCGCCGGTGCGCTGGGAGAGCTGCTGCCAGGGCACCAGGTTGGCGTGGTGCTCCATCTCGGTGACCAGGATCTCGTCCCCGGGCGCGAGCCGCAGGTGGGCGCTCTCGCTGCCCGCGTACGCGGTGTTGCCCATCGCGTAGGCGACGAGGTTGACCGCTTCGGTGGCGTTCTTGGTGAACACCAGCTCGTCGGGCGCGCCGCCGATGAAGCCCGCCACCGTCTCGCGGGCCGACTCGTACGTCTCGGTGGCGGCCTCGGCCAGCTGGTGGGCGCCGCGGTGGGCCGCGCCGTTGCGGGTGAGGTAGAAGTCGCGTTCGGCGTCCAGGACCTGAAGGGGCTTCTGCGCGGTGGCGGCGGAGTCCAGGTAGACCAGCGGCTGGTCATCGCGTGTCCGACGCTGCAGCAGCGGGAAGTCCTTCTTCACCGTCTCGGGGTCGAAGCCACCGCTCGGTGTCGTGCCCATCATGTCGTCCTCTCTGGCTCTTTCACGTCGTCTGCCCGCGCCCGGGCCTGTTCATCGGCCCGCCGGGCACGTCCGGCCTTCAGGGCTGTCGGTCCGGCCCGGGTTGGTTGTTGTTGTCGGAGGGTCAGGCGACCCAGTGGGGGGTGTCGGTGGAGCGGGTCAGCGGCAGGCCGCTGTCGAGTGCGGTGGCCAGTCGGCGCACCGCTTCGTCGAGGGCGGCGGGCGGCAGCGTGTAGGGGATGCGGAGCCGGTGTTCGAACATGCCGGGGTCGGCGCCGAACCGGGTTCCGCTCTCGATCCGGACGCCGTGGTCCAGGGCGCGGGTGCTGAGTGCCGTGGCGATCGGGGCGCCCAGGTCGACCCACAGGGACAGCCCGCCGGGCGGGACCTGGGTGGTCCACTGGGGGATGTGCTGCGCGAGCGCGGAGGTCAGGGCTGCGCGCTGCACGCGTACGCGGTCGATGCGTGCCGCCAGCGGCGCGTCCGCCACCGTGCCCGCCGCAGCTCCGGCAGGCGCGGTGCTGGAGCCGCCTCCGGTGGCGTCTTCGAGCAGGGCGTGGGCGATGAGCTGGTTCAGCACGGAGCCGGACATGTCGGCGGTGACGCGCAGCGCGGCGAGTTCGGTGACCAGCCGGGGCGTCGCCCTCACCCAGCCGATCCGCAGGCCGCCCCAGTGGCTCTTGCTCATCGAGCCGATCGTGATGACGTGGTCGGCCTCGCCCGGGTTCGCGTGCGCGGCCAGCGGGGCCGGGACCGGCACGTCGAGGGCGACCTCGGTGAGGGTCTCGTCGATGACCAGCCACGTCCCCGACAGGCGCGCGGCCCGCAGCAGCCGGTCGCGCTGCTCCTGCGGCATCAGCACGCCGGTGGGGTTGTGGAAGTCGGGGATCAGGTAGGCCAGCCGCGGCGCCGCGTGGCGCAGCGTGGCGTGCAGCAGATCGCCGTCCCAGCCCCGCTCGGTGACCGGCACCGCCGCCGTGCGCAGCCGCGCCTGGCGGACCGCGTCCACGGCGTTGGGGTAGGACGGGTTCTCCAGCAGGACCCGGTTCCCCGGCGCGCACAGCAGCGCCAGGGTCAGCACGAGTGACTGCTGGGCGCCGGAGGTGACCAGGATCTGCTCCGGCCGGGTCGGCAGGCCGCGGCGGGCGTACCGGTCGGCGATGGCGGAACGCAGTTCCGGCAGGCCGAAGGGGAGGTAGCCGGAGCTGTGGGCGTGCCGCGCCAGCTCCGGTTCGCTCGCGCGCAGCGCGGCGGAGAGCAGCGCGTGGTCCATGCCGGGGGCGGCCGTGACCAGGTCGATGGTCTCCGCACCCGCGCCGACCAGGCGGCTGACGCCCTGCGGCGGGCGGCCGTCCGGCAGGGCCGTCCAGGTGCCCGAGCCGCGCCTGCTGGTCGCGAAGCCGTGCTCGCGCAGCAGGTCGTAGGCGGACGTCACGGTCACCCGGCTGACGCCCAGGGCGGAGGCCAGTTCACGCTCCGCGGGCAGCTTGACGTGCAGCGCGATCCGCCCGTCCAGGACCAGCGCCCGTACCGCCTGGGCCAGGTGCCGGTAGGCCGGGCGGGTCTCGGACAGGTCCGGCAGCAGCGCGACCAACTGCCGGGCCGCGATCGTGCGGCCCGCGGACCGCCCTTCTCCGTCACCAGTCATGCCACTCCTCCCGTATTGGCCCTGGAAACGCGGCCCAAGCTACCACCAGAATTGAGGCCAAGCCGATTGTTTGGCCGGGAAGTTGGCAGCAGTCGCCAGGCCGGATACCGCAACCCGGCAGGAAGAGGCACGACCAGCAGCAGCGGCAGGACAACACGGGCAACGCAGGCACTGCGGGGAACACGGGCATTGCGGGCAACACGAGCACTGCGGGCAAGACAGGCAACACAGGCAAGAGGAGTGGAAGGGCCGATCGTGTCGCGGGAACAAGGACGCGTCGTCGTCGGAGTCAGCGGATCAGTGGCCGGCGTGTGCGCACTGCGCCGCGCCGTCCGTGAGGCAGGCAGGGACCACCGCCAGGTGCTCGCCGTCCTGTGCTGGGAACCACCCGAGGGAGACCGCCTCTACCGGGCCCGCCCCTGCCCGGAACTGGCCGCCCTGTGGCAGCGCCAGGCCACCGACCGCTGGCAGGCCGCCTTCGTCGACGCCTTCGGCGGCGTCCCGACCGAGGTCCCCGTCGAACGCATGGTCGTCCGCACCGACTCACCCGGCCACGTCCTGTGCACGCTGGCCGACGACCCGGACGACCTGCTCGTCGTCGGCACCTCCCACCGCAACCGCCCCTGGGACGTGCTCCGACCCCAACGGGTACTGCGCCACCTGCTACGCAACGCCCGCTGCCCGGTCCTGCCGGTCTCGGCTCCGCAGATGCCCAAGGGCGCCCTCGGCGCCCTGCGCCGCGCCGCCCCCGCCGACTTCGCGCGCTGAGCCGGCCCTACGGCGGCCCTGTGCCTGAAGGCCGCCCGGGTGGCACCCCTGCGGTGCCACCCTTGGGCCCTTCGTCAAGCCGACGCCCGTCCAGAGCGGCCGTACTTGTCAGCCACCTTCCGGGCATCCGCCCCCCGGCGCGCCCCCCGGAGTGGCCGCCCGGCGGTCAGCCGACCAGCGCCGCCACGGGCGTGTGCACCAGCGGCTCCAGCATCAACGCGACCCCCAGGACGACCATCACCCCACCCGCCGCACGGGCGATCACCCGGCCCGTCCGCAGCACCCGCTCGGCCAGGAACAGCAGCGTCAGCGCCCCCATCCACAACAGGTTGCTCAACCCCACCGCCGCCTGCACCAGCATCAGCGCCCAGCAACACCCCAGGCAGTACAAGCCGTTGAGGGCGCCCGCCCGCAACGTCCCCGCCGTCCCTGCGGTGAAGTCGTGCGTGAGGACGAACGACAGCGGACTGCGACACACCGTCAGGCAGCGCGTCTTGAGCCCCGTGAACTGGAACGCCCCGGCGGCCGCGATCACCAGTCCCGTCCCCGCCGTACGCCACACCCCCGCGCCGGAGGGCACCACAGCCCGCTCGGCGACCATCAGCAACAGCGGAACCAGTCCGGAGACCATCCACACCAGCAGGTACCCGGCGATGAACACGGCGGTCGCCACCGTCCCGGCCCGCCCCCGGGTACGGGTGACGAACCGGTGCGCAGCGACCAGCGGGACCGCCACCGGCAGCATCATCGCGATCACCATGCCGGCCCACATGGCCAGGAACATCACCGCGTCGGCGGCCGAGACGCCCCCGGCCCCCGCCGCGCCGCCCCCGCCCATCCCCGGCATGGACCCCATGCCAGGCATGCCCGGCATGGAACCCATCCCCGGCATCGACGGCATGGAGGGCATGGACGGCGCCGGGGACTGGCCGCCGGCGTACATCCACCACCACGCCAGCGCCGACACCGCCAGCATCCAGACGGCAGCGGAGTAGGTGAGCCGCCGCAGCACGGCCCTCGGCGCCGTCGTCACTCCGCCGACCCCATCTTCATCGGCCCGAAGTCCGCGTGGACCAGCGGCCAGTCCCAGCCCAGCTCCGGGTCGGAGAAGCGGCTCTCGGTCTTCGCCAGCAGCCGCTCACCACCGAACGACATCAGCGCGTTGTGCACCGCGATCGGCGTCGTCCCGTCCCGCCCGAGCAGCGGCTTGACCGGTACCAGACTGGGCCGCCCCAACTGGAAGAACGGCTTGTCCCCGGCGTCGTCCAACGCGATCGGCACGCGTCGCACACCCTTGAAGTCCGCCACCAGCGTGAACAGCATCGCCAGCAGCCCGCCGGCCTTGCCGGTCAGGATCTGCTCCAGCGCCTCCGACTGCGCGGGCCCGGTCTCCTCGTCGATGTAGACCGCGACCTGCAGCCCGCCGTCCCACACATGATGGACCGTCCGGTACGCCACCCCCAGCTTGCACCCCGCCAGGTCGGTGTCGCCGTAGAACCCCTTGTCCACCACACCCACACCGATGGCGTCACACGAACCGTGAGTCGGCTCCTCGGCGAACCAGCACGGACACGGCGTCCCACAGTTGCACGCCCCGGCGAGCCTGCCCTCGATGGACCACTCCATAACGCCCTCCGCAAAAGGTCATTTCGGCACTCGGAAAGGGGCCGGGCACCGCGGGAACCCCCACGCCGCCCGGCCGCACTCACTACAGGCACACCGCCAGATCAGGCGGAAGCCTTCGCCAGCTTCGCCTCCTGGGCGCGGGTGGCCTCGTACGCCTCGGTGAAGTACATCGCGAACAGCTTGTACAGGTGCTCGAAGTGCCCCCGCAGCCGCTCGACGTCCTCCTCCGAACTCACCAGCGACATCAGCGTGTTCCACACATCACCGGTGTGGTCCTCGTCGATGTCGTAGTTGACGTGGGTGCGCGCGCCGCGCACCTCGTCCGCGCCCAGGACCTTCTCCAGGTTGTCCAGCCAGTGCGGCTGCGTCTTCCGCGTCGTGTACTCCAGGAAGTAGCTGCTCGCGATCGCCGCCAGCGGCGTCCCCTCGAACTCCAGGCAGTACAGGAAGTAGCCGTTCAGCAGCTTCGTGGCCAGGAACGGATCGGTCGAGTAGACCTCGTCCGAGGGCACGCCCAGACGCGCCAGGTCGGCCAGGAACAGCTTGTCGTGCAGCATCTCGTCGTCCGTGTACTCGGCCCACTCCTTGGCCGTGACCGGGTCGTGCAGCGTGAAGTACCGGATCGCATGCGCGTCGATCGTCCGCTTCCGACGGATGCGCAGGATCGTCTCGATGGTGTGCCGCTTGTAGTACGGCATGTCGACATCGGTGGCACTCAGGAAATGCGCCGCGTACGGCACCTCCTGGTAGAACCGCTTGATGTAGCCGTCGAGCAGGTCGTCGATCTGCTTACGGAGCTCCGGACGAATGATCTCGGCCTGAGACATAGTTCGCTCACTCCTCCAAAAAACGGGAACACCACAGAAAACACGGAATCCAGCACCCTGCTGACAGGGCGGGCGGCCGACAAAAGCCACCCTCGGCGCTACTTCGCCGGCTCCAACGTCGTCGAATCGGAAACGTCCGGCCGCGGCCCCACGAAATCCTCCAAGGAGAACTCCGACTTACCCGCAGCCGCCGCCTCGACCAGCGGCTTGAAGCCGTAATCGACCAGCCGCTCCACCACCACGGCTACATCGGCCACGATGGTGAAGTAGTCGTCACCACGCCCGGGCACCTCGTAGGGGCCCGCGACGACCTCCGCGCCGCACGCGGTGAAACCTGACAGCTTCCCGCGCCGGCAGTACGAGACCACCTTCTCGATCGGCAGGTTCCCCAACGCCCACGCGGACGCCCAACCGAACAGCAGCCGCGAGTACGGCAGGTCACGCCCACGGCTCGACAGCGAGACCAACCGGCCCAGCTCCCACACCCCGGGGTCACCCACAAGTTCCTCGGGCAGCAGCCCGAGCCGCTCGATCTCCGTGGTGGTGGCGGTCACGGGAACAATGCGCAACGACGCAGTGGCCCGATCGTCCTTCCGCAGCAGGAAAACCTTCCCGTGCAGATCCTGGTCCTTGTCGAGCCACCAGAACTCACTGTCGGGAAAACGCGGCTCGTACCGCAGAAGACGCAACGCGTGCGCCTCCGACAGGTCGTTCACATCCTGCGCCAGAGAGAATCTGTAGAAATCGTCCATCAACCCTCCCGATCAGACCCCGCGTCCCACCCCTGAACCCCGAGGCACAGGAAAATCACGACCCCGTTTCCTCGACAACTCCATCATGGTCCACACACTCTGATCCACCGACACAAATCCCCGCCCTGAACGGGGCATGCCCGGTAGACGACACCACCGGGCGCCGAAGACGCGATTGCTGCGGTCGGCCAGGTTTCACGGCGCGGTCCTCTGGCACGGCTCCCGAGGCGATTTCAGGCGCACCGTCGCAGATCCGGGCATTCGGAGCGGGTCGTGCCGTCCCGACCCTTCCGAGCTGCGGTGGAGCGGGCGAAACGTGGTGTCGCGCTGTCCGAGGAGTCGGCTAACCTGCCGCTGCCGATCATGTGATTGTGCTGCCGGGTCGGCCTTGGGAAGGAATCTTGTGTCGAACCTCTCGTTCGTAGGGCCCGCTCTGGTCGTGGCCGGGTTGGTCGCGCGCACCGTCGCCCAGGGGAAGCGGTCCCAGGCTCGGGTGCGGTCCTCGGGGCCGCGGCCGGTGTCGGTGCATCACGACTACGACGACCCGGAGCTCGCCGAACTGCTGAAGGCTGCAGGGAGGGCGGACTGGGACGCTACGGCTGCGGTTCTGCGGCCGTGTCGGGATCGGGGTGATCACAATCGGTTGATCTGGTTGATCGGTTGCATTGAGGATCACGGCGGTGAGTTCCTGGTGCGGGTCGGTGAGCGTCGGGCTGATGACGCGCTCGCGCGGACGGTGTGTGGGGCCCGGCATGTCGCGTGGGCGTGGGAGGCGCGGACCCGTGCGCAGGCCTCCCACGTGAGTCGGGAGCAGTTCGAGCTGTTCCACGAGCGGCTGCGCATGGCCGAGGAACACCTGTATGCGGCTGTGGAGTTGGACCCGGAGTCGGCCGCGCCGTGGTGTTCCCTGACCGTTGCCTCGCGTGGTCTCCAGCACGGGAGCGATGTGACGCGGCGACGGTTCGAGGCCGGTGTCCGGCGCGCGCCGACGGACCTGGGGCTGCACGCGGCGATGCTGCAGCAGGTCTGCGCGAAGTGGGGCGGTTCCCATGAGGAGATGCATGCCTTCGCCAGGGAGTCGCTGGTGAAGTCTCCGCCGGGCAGTGGCATCGGCGCGTTGACGGCGTTCGCGCATATCGAGCACTGGCTGGATCTGCCGCAGGTCGAACGCGGCGCCTACATCCGTACTCCAGATGTCGTCGAGGAGCTTCGTCGGGCCGCGGCTGTGTCCGTGCTGCACGCGGACTACGCGCCCACCGAGTCGCCCTTTCCCGCGCTCAACGCGTTTGCGATGGCGTTCTGGCTCGCGGGTGACCTGAACAGTGCCCGGCCGCTCTTCGAGCGCATCGGCGATCATCCGACGCGGTATCCCTGGGGCTTCTACGGGAACGCCGGTCAGGCGTTCGCGAACGCGCGTCAGGAGTGCACGAAGGGCAAGCCGTCCAAGCCAGTACCGCGGGCCGAGAAGCCCAAGCGGTCGAAGCAGCCGAAGTAGGAGCCGGACCAGTGACTACCAGCCAGCCGGGCCACACGTTCCAGGTCGACCTACGCGGTCTGGTCGACCTGCTGTCCCACCATCTCTACTCCTCTCCCAGGGTCTACCTGCGCGAGTTGATGCAGAACGCGGTCGACGCGATCACCGCGCGCCGGGTTCTCGACGGGTCCGCTCCTGCGCGGATCACCATCCGGACCGGCCTGTCGGGCGGCGGTATCAGCGTCGAGGACTCCGGTGTCGGGCTCACCGAGTCCGATGTCCACAGTTTTCTTGCCACCATCGGCCGTTCGTCCAAGCGGAACGCCAACGGAGACCTGGACCTGACGGCCGCTCGGGGCGATTTCATCGGCCAGTTCGGCATCGGCCTGCTCGCGTGCTTCGTCGTCGCCGACGAGATCACGGTGGTCACGCGCAGCGCGAAGGAGCCGGGCGCGCCGGCGGTGGAATGGCGTGGCCGCAGCGACGGTACGTACAGCATCCGGACGCTGCCAGCAGGCGCGGTCGCGCAGCCCGGCACGACCGTGACGCTGACCCCGCGCGCCGACGGCAGTGAGTGGCTGGAGCCCCGCAGCGTGCTGCAACTGGCCCGCCATTTCGGTTCGTTGCTGCGGTATCAGGTCCAGGTGGTGGACCGGCACGGTGACGTGAACCAGGTGAACGACACCCCGCCGGTGTGGGAGCGGACCTACCGTTCACCGTTGGCCCGACGTGAGGCGCTGGCCGCGTACGGCAAGGCCGTCTTCGACTTCGTGCCGCTGGACACCATCGACCTGGACATCCCGCTCGTCGGGCTCAAGGGTGTGGCCTTCGTGCTGCCGACGCCCGCCCACCCGACCAGGCGTTCCGGGAACCGGGTGCACCTGAAGGGCATGCTGCTGTCCGACCAGGCCACCGAACTGGTGCCGGACTGGGCGTTCTTCGTGGCGTGCGTGGTCGACACCACCGGCTTGCGCCCGACCGCATCGCGCGAGGCCTTGTACGAGGACGAGACCCTGGCCGCCGTCCGCGACGCGATCGGCGAGCGGGTGCGGCAGTGGCTGACCGGCCTGGCCGCCCAGGACCTGGCCACGCTGCGGCAGTTCCTCGACGTCCACCACCTTGCGGTGAAGGCCTTGGCGCGCCACGACGACCAGCTGCTCGCGCTGCTGCTGCCGTGGCTGCCGTTCGAGACGACGGACGGCCGGGTCAGTCTGGACGAGTTCGCCCGCACGCACCCGGTGGTGCTGGTCACTCAGACAGTCGAGGAGTTCCGGCAGGTCGCGCCGATCGCGGCGGCGGCCGGGCTCGGGGTGGTCAACGGAGGCTACGTCTACGATCGCGAGCTGGTGCACCAGTTGCCGCAGGTCCGCCCCGGGGTCTCCGTGGCGGATCTGGACCCGGAGACCGTCACGGCGCACCTCGACGGCGTCGACCCGGCCGCCGAGCTGGCTGCCGCGCCGTTCTTGGCCCGTGCCCGAGCGGTCGCGGACCGGCTGGAGACCGATGTCGCGCTGCGCGCGTTCCAGCCCGTCGGCGTCCCGGCCATGCTGGTGGACAACCGGGAAGCCCGGCACGAGCGGCGCCGCGCCGAGCTGTCCGCCGGGGCTGACGACCTGTGGGCGGGCATCCTCGGGTCGCTGAGCTCCTCGGAGCCGCGGGCCCAGCTCATCCTGAACTACCTCAACCCGTTGATCCGCGAGCTTTCCGAGCTGGCGGCGACGGTGGACCCGCAGCTGTCCGAGACGGCGGTCGAGGCGCTGTACGGGCAGGCGCTGCTGCTCTCCCGACGGCCGCTGCGGCCTTCGGACCACGCTTTGCTGAACCGCTCGTTCCTCGGCCTGCTCGAATTCGCGACCCAGGCGGCCGACGCCGGCACCCGAGGTGGACCGGAGGGGACGCGGTGACGACCACACCCACCACGCGCGAGGAGTTCTTCGAGGCGCTGCGCGAGAACCGGGAGCGGCCCAAGGGGAGGGCTGCTGCCGCGGTCGCTGAGGAACTCGTCGACGCCGCCGAGACGTTCGGCGACGACGAGGTCACCGTCTCCGCCCTCGTGGAGCTGATGCGCGCCTACCACGGCAGCGGCGAGCTGGTGAAGTACCCGGTCGCGTTCGCCCGGCTGCTGCAGCTGTGGGACGCGAACCCGAAGGCGTTCGACGAACAAGAAGTCCACTCGCTGTACTGGTTCTTCAAGTGGGTCACCTCCGGGCTGCTCGCCACGCCGGACGTGCCGCTGGCCTCGATCCGCGGCTGGATCGCCGAGATGCGACGCCGCTACCAGGCCGCCGGGCACGATCTGCAACCCGTCTACGC
The DNA here is from genome assembly GCF_015690355.1 of Streptacidiphilus fuscans. Lineage (GTDB taxonomy): Bacteria > Actinomycetota > Actinomycetes > Streptomycetales > Streptomycetaceae > Streptacidiphilus > Streptacidiphilus fuscans. The sequence continues at coordinate 782,651 of NZ_JADPRT010000001.1, forward strand.
GCAGGAGCACCATCTGGCCTGCCACCTGGGGGAGAGCCAGCAACTGAGCTACGAGCTGTGGGCCACCCGCGGACGGACACAGCTCAGCGACTGCGCGGCCTGCGAGGCCCGGCAGCGCGCCGACTACCACGTCGACCGCGGTGCGGACGAGCGCGGGCTCCTGGAGCTGCAGCCGACGTTCGACGGCCGCCACAGCTGCGACGAGGAGCCGCACAGCAGCCAGGCGCTGGCCCTGTTGCCGCTGCTGCGCCTGGGCCGGTACGACGAGGCCCGCGCCATGCACCTCACCTCGTACCGCAAGGTCCGCGGGAAGGAGGCGGAGCTCACCGACATCGGCCGCCACCTGGAGTTCTGCGCACTGACCGGCAACGAGGCGCGCGGACTTGAGCTGCTGTCGCACAGCCGGGCCTCGTTCGGCTTCGCGGCCTCTCCCTCGGGGCGCCTGGCGTTCCTCACCGGAGTCGAGGTGCTGCTGGCGCGGCTGGAGGAGACAGGGCACGGCACTGTGCCCTGCGGCGGACCGCTCGGAGCGCAGTGGACGGTGGCGTCGCTGCGGGCTTCCGTCGCGGCGCAGGCTGATGAGCTGGCTTCACGCTTCGACGCCCGCAACCAGAACAGCGCGGTCTCCGCGCGCCGCAGCGAGCGGCTGGCCCGGCGCCCGCTGGTGGCGCACCTCAACCTGGGCGTGCAGACCGCGGCCCTGGCGACGTCCGCCGGGATTGAGGCGGCCGAGCCACAGGGTTCCCAGACCCCGGCGACGGGCTCGCCCGCGCTCGCCGACGAGGCACTGCCCGAAAGCCTTGAGGAGATCTTCGCTGAGGTGGGTCGCCTGGCCCGGATGAGACACCCGCGCGCACAAATGCTGTGGGACGCACTGATCGCGCGGGTGGAGCTGATCGAGCAGGCGGAGAGCGAACCCGGCGGCGTCGATGCGCTGACCCGCGGCGGGATCGCAATGGAGCTCTCGCAGCGCGCGGTCGTGCGCAAGGACTGGGACACCAGTGCCGCGCGTCTGGCCGAGGCGGTCGAGCTCTACGGCCAGGCGGGACTTGAGGCCCGCAAGATCTCAGCCGAGTCCCGGCTCGCCTGGTGCACCGTGGTGCGCGCCGAGCCCGCGGACACGGGCACCGCCATCGAGGCGGCCTGGCCGCTCCTGGATACCCACTTGGCGCGCGTCGAAGCCCTGCTGACGGCGGGCTTCGACGACCAGGAGCAGCGGGACAACGCCCTCTACCGGAAACTGACGGTACGCCAGAATCGGGTCTACTCCGCCTGGCGCGCCGTGCTCCGGGTCGACGGAGCGGAGCAGCAGGCCCGTTGGCGTGAGGTGCTCTTCGCGGAGACGGGGGAGTTGATCGCCGAGAGTTCCGCTGCGGGCGTGTGGGGGAAGGCCACCCTGGGCCACGAAGTGCTTGCGGAGTTCCAGGCCCGGCACGGCGAGGCGGCACAGGGCGAGGCCAGTGCGCGCCGCGCGGTCGAGATCCTCGAGGAACAGGGCTGGACCTGGCGAATACCGCACGCCCGGCAGCTCCTCGCACTCGCACTCAGCGCCCAGGACCGGCACGACGAGGCGATCGCAGAGCTCGAACGCGGCCTCGCGCAGGCCCCGCCCCAGGTCCCGCCGAAAGAGCTGACCCCGCTGCACCGCATGCTCGGCGCCACGGCGCTGCGCACACGTCAGTTCCCGACGGCCGTCCGAGCGTTCTCAGAGGCCGCGGCGCGCCTGGACCGCGAGGGCGAGCCCGCCCAGGCGCGCCAGACACGCCTCCAGCTGGGCCGGGCGCTGTGCGCGCAGGGCTCGCTGGGAGACGGCGTGGCGGTCCTGGAGTCGCTGCTCGAGCCGGTGACACCCGGCACGGCCCGCCCCGAGAGGGAGGCCGGAGAGGAGCGCGAGGACGGGACGCCGACCCCGGACGAGAAGCTGACCGCCCAGATACGCGCCGACCTGGCCAACGCCTTGATGGACCTGGGCGAGGCCCGGGACGCCGCCACGCAGTTCCTCCAACTCGCCGACCTGGTCAGCGGCTGGCCCGAGCAGGAGTGGCTGACCTCCGCCGCGGCGGGAGCCGCGCACGCCTTGGCGCTGGCCGGGAACTGGGACGGCGCCCGGGCGGCCCTGGAGCGAGCACTGGAGTCCAACCGTGAGGCACCGCGGCTCTTCGACCTGACCGAGGCCCTGCGCTCCCTGGCGCTGGCGGCGGTCGACGCCCGCGGCGCGGATGCAGCGGAAGAGGCGCTCGGCTACCTGGACCAGGCCGACCGGCTCCGCGAGGAGTTCCCCGACACCGCACGGGAGCAGTTCCGCAGCGTGGACGTGGACCTGGCCCAGTGCCTGCACACCCGCGGCCGGATTCACGCGGCAACGGAGCGCCCGCAGGAGGCGCTGGCGGCGTTCGAGCAGGCCGCGGCCGTCTACGTGCGTGCCGGGTGGGCGAAGGTGCCGCAGCGCTTCGAGGCCCTGCGGCTGGCCGCCCTGGTGGAGGGCCGGACCCTGGGCCACACCGACGCGGCCCGCAAGCGCCTGAACCACGCCGCCACGGAGGCGGACACGGCCGGCCTCCCGGACGCCGCGACCACCCTGCGCCGCCTGCGCGACAGCTTGTCGTGACGTCAAACCCTCGTGGGTATGCCTTGGGCGGGATATGACGGCTTCAAGCTCCTTACGTTGTTGATGGGTTGATTCCGGTCACTCGTAGGATCGGGAGGCCCAGGGGCATCGGGTGTGGCTGTCAAGTTCATGCCGTAGAAGTGGCTTCTACTGATTGGCCGCCCGGTGCCCCGCGA
>NZ_JADPRT010000010.1 GCF_015690355.1 Streptacidiphilus fuscans
CTCCGCAACCACCGCCTCGGCACCGTCGACGTCAACCCCACCACCGGCACCGTCACCCTCGACGGAGACCCCCTCCACAGCCACCCCGCCGACAGCGTCACCCTCAGCCGCCTCTACTTCCTGTAGACCCGAGCCAGCACTTCAGGAGCCCCACCTCATGACGTCCAACCCCGCTGCGGCCGACGCCGCGCAGACGCCCGCCGCCGCCGGTTTCGCCATGCCCGCCGAGTGGGCGCCGCACGACCGCACCTGGATGGCCTTCCCCACCTCCAACGAGACCTTCGTCGGCGACGAGCTGCACCTGGCCCGTCAGGCCTGGGCGAACGTGGCCAACACGATCGTCCGCTACGAGCCGGTCACCCTCATCGTCAACACCGGTGAGACCGAGGCCGCGCGCGGCTACGTCTCCCCCGAGGTCGAGATCGTCGAGCGTCCGCTGGACGACGCGTGGATGCGCGACATCGGCCCGACCTTCCTCACCGACGGCAAGGGCACCCTCGCCGCCGCCGACTGGATCTTCAACGGCTGGGGCGCGCAGGACTGGGCCAGTTGGGAGAACGACCAGCACATCGCCGAGCACATCGTCGAGTTGACTGGCGTGCAGCGGTTCGCGTCGCGCCTGATCAACGAGGGCGGCGGCATCCACGTCGACGGCGAGGGCACCGTGCTGCTCACCGACACCGTGCAGCTGGGCGAGGGCCGCAACAGCGACTGGACGCGCGAGCAGGTCGAGGCGGAGATCCACGCGTTCCTCGGCACCACCAAGGCGATTTGGGTGCCGCGCGGTCTGACCCGCGACTACCAGCGCTTCGGCACCCGCGGCCACATCGACATCGTCGCCGCGTTCCTGCGTCCGGGCACCGTGGTCGTGCACAGCCAGCCGGACCCGGCGCACCCGGACCACGAGGTCACCAAGGAGATCGCGGCCCTGCTGCGCGCCTCGACCGACGCCAAGGGCCGTCAGCTGGAGGTCATCGAGCTGCAGGCGCCGACCGTCCTGTTCGAGGAGGACGGCGAGCCGGTCGACTACTCCTACATCAACCACTACCTGTGCAACGGCGCCGTGGTGCTCTGCGCCTTCGACGACCCGCGCGACCAGGCGGCGGCCGAGGTCTTCGCCCGGATCTTCCCGGAGCGCAAGGTCGAGCTCGTCGACGCCCGCGAGATCTTCGCCAACGGCGGCGGCATCCACTGCATCACCCAGCAGCAGCCCAAGGCCTGACGGATGGCCACACGCAGGCCGGCCAGGCCCCGGGAGGAGGTGTTCGCCGCAGCGATGACGGCGATCGCCGCCCAGGGCCTGGCCGGGTTGACCATGGCCGGGCTCGGCAAGGAGCTCGGGATGAGCGGCGGCCACCTGCTCTACTACTTCGGCAGCAAGGACCAGTTGCTGCTGGAGACGCTGCGCTGGAGCGAGGCGCAGCTCGGAGAGCGACGGAGCGCCGTGCTCGCCGAGGACGGCAACGCCGCCGAGCGCCTGCGTGACTTCTGTGCGCTCTACCTGCCGACCGGTCCCGGCGATCCGCGCTGGACGCTGTGGATCGAGGTCTGGGGCCGGTCGCAGGCGAGCGAGGAGATCCGGTCCGGTCAGGCCGAGATCGAGGCGGCCTGGCGGGCGGACCTGGTCGCGCTGCTGCGGGCGGGCACGGACGCCGGTGAGTTCCGCCCGGTCGAGCCCGACCGGTTCGCCGCGCTGCTGAGCGCGCTGCTGGACGGCTTCGGCACCTCGGTGGTCGTCGGCCTGCCCGGTTCCGGCCGCACGGAGGCCCTCGGCCACGTCGAGGCCTTCCTCCGCGACTCGCTGCTGAAGGACTCACTGCTGAACGACGCGCCGCCGAAGGACTCGCTGCGGAAGCCCGGAACTGCGGTTTCCGGCTGAGCCGTCATGATTCGTCCACGTATGGGGGCTTGACCCAAACGCATGGACGAGGCTAGCCCGCGTCCAATACCATCAGCAGCCGCCAGCCGCGCGCGCCCGAGCGCGGATCGATCCAGGGGGATCTCCCGTGCTCTGCCCCACCTGTTCCGCCGCAACGCTCGACTTCGCGGGTCGCTGCCCCAACTGCGGCTACATCGCGGGCCACACGCCCCAGTCCTACGGCGGCCACTACGCGCAGCCCACGCTCATCGCGCCGACCGCCCCCGTCGGGATCGGCATCGCGGCACAGGTGTTGATCGTGGTCAACGGGCTGCTCGCGCTGCTGTCGTTCGGGCTCAACATCTGGTCGTTCACCGTGGCCAAGTCGGCCCTGGATACCGACGGGATCAACGTCTCCGCGATCAGCGCCACCCAAGCCGCCTCGTCCGTGCTGCTCTTCCTGGCCATGTTGGCGAACCTCGCGGCAGGCGTCGTCTTCATCATCTGGTTCTTCAAGTCGGCCAGGCTGGCGGAGATCCTCGCCCCCGGGCGACAGGCGCTCAGCACCGGCTGGGCGGTCGGCGGCTGGTTCATCCCGCTCGCCTTCCTGGTGCTGCCGCGCATCGTGGCCGGCGGCATCTGGCGCGCCGCCGTCCCGCTGGAGCAGGTCCCCTCGATGCGCCGTCCACGCACCTACCTGGTGACGTGGTGGTGGCTGTCGTTCTGCGTGGCACAGGTGTTCTGGATGGAGCGGGTCACCCCGGCCATCTCGTGGGCGACCGCCGACGGCTCGCTCGCCCGCCTGGTGGTCACCTACGGGCTCACCGGGACGATCGACCTGTTCGCGATCGCGGCGACCGTGCTGGCCGTGGTGATGATCCGCAAGGTGACCTCGATGCAGCAGGTCCGCATCCTCCAGGGCCCGGGCCTCGGCCACCCCTACGCCGCGCCGATGCAGGCGCCGTACGCCGCCTACGCGGAGTCGGGCATGCCGCAAGCGGGCGCGTACGCCGCTCCGCAGTACACGCCGGTCGTCCCGGCGCAGGCCGTGGCCCCGGCTGCGGTTCCGGTTCCGGCCGCGACTCCGGCGCAGGCGCAGGCGGAACCGGCCGTGGAGCTGAAGAAGGAGCCCGCGCAGGCGGAGCCGCTGACGCAGGCGGAGCCGGTGCGTGTGGACCGTCCGACGACGCCGCTCCTCGCCGTGCCCGAGGACGCCGTGCCCAAGGACGCAACGCCGCAAGACGCCGCACCGGAGGACACGGTGGCGCAGGAAGTCGAGCCCACGGTCGACGCACCCAAGCAGGACACCGCGACCGTGATGTTCCGCAAGCCCGAGGCCTGACAGACAGTCAGATCACGTCGGTTCGTCGAGTTCGTCGAGTTCGTCGAGTTCGTCGGGTTCGACGGGTTCAGTCCTGCCAGACCGCCACGGCCGTGCGGTCCGCCGTGTGTCCCTGCGCGCGGGCCTGGAGTTGGCGGAGGAAGTCGACGCCGCTCGGCGCGTGCGGTTGCGACCAGTGCTCGGCCAGCAGCCCGGCGACCGCCGCCTCCGTGCGCAGCGGAGCGGCCAGACCCTCCGAGCAGAGCAACAGCACGTCACCGGGCTCCGGCACCACCGCGCGGAACCTGAAGCCGTCCGACTGCCGCACAGACGCGTCCTCGGCCTCCGCCTCGCCCGCCTCAAGGCGACGCCCGGCGTAGGCGTCGTACCAGGCGTCGTCCCCGAGCAGCAGCAGCGCGCCGGGGCCGGTGCCGAAACCGGCGCGGAGTCGGTTCGTCGGGTCCAGCGGTGCGATCAGCGCGTGCACCGCGCCGCCCGGGCCGAGCTCACGCGCGGCACGGGCGGTCAGTCGCTGGAGGCCGTAGCGCAGTTGCTCCTGGGCGCCCTCGCGCAGGTCCGCCAGCAGTCCCGCGCGGCTGCGTCCGACGGCCGCCGCCAGCGCCTGCGCCGCCTGCTGCGCGTTCCCCGGGCCGCCGTCCCCTGAAGCGCCGCCGCCCGGGTCGCCGGCGACCACGGCCACCAGCAGTCCGCCGACCCCCTGGCCGAACCGCGCCACCAACAGCCGGTCCGTGCGCGGCAGCCCCAGCCCACGGGCCCGCTCACCGCGGGCGCTGGCCGCACGCAGCGTCATGCTGCCGTGATGGGCCAGCTCCAGGGCCGTGTCCGGGACCACCGCGCCGAGCGCGTCCGGGTCCGCCTCGGGCAGCGAGTCCGGCTCGGGCAGCGCGGTCGTGCCCGGTCGGCTCCTCCCCCAACGCGAGGCCATCCCGTCGGGCAGCGTCGGCGTCGGGACGGTGGCACGCTCGGGCTTCTTGGCCAGCCGGATCGGCGTCGACGCCGACTGCGCTGCCGGTCGTGCCGCCGAACCGGGCGCGGGCGACGGTGGGTTGACGGGTGCCTCGGGCTCGGGAGCGGCCAGCTGGGACGGGTCGGGCTCGGAGCGCGGCAGGGGTGGCCGGGGCGGCATCACCGGCACGCTGTCGGGCTCGGCGCGCGGCGCGATCACCCGTGGATCGGGGTTCCGCGGCGGGTGCGCGTCCTCCACGTCGTGGACGGTCCCCCAGTCACGCACGTCCCGTGCGTCGTGCGCGTCGTGCGCGTCCTGCCTGTCCCGCGCGTCGTGCGAGACGTCCGGGAGATCGGGTCCTTCGGGCAGATCCGGTTGCTCCGGCACATCCGGGATGTCCGGCACGTCCCCGACGTCGGGCAGGTCGGGGATCTGCGGCACATCGGGGATCGGGGGCAGGTCCGGCGGCGCCGGGACGTCCGGTACCGGCGCGTCCTCGCCCACCTCCGGCGCGTCGGCGGCGTCGCGCGCCCCGGCGTCGGCGTAGACACCGGGATCGGCGTAGACACCGGCATCGACTTCAGCATCCGTGTCCGCGTCCGCGTCGGCCGCACCCATCGCGCCGAGCGCCGAGGCGAACCAGTCGTCGACCGACCCGACGCGGGCCGGCTGCGGCGTGTCGGCGTCGCGTGCGTAGACGGCGGCCCACCAGGCGTCCTCCGCCTGAGCCGTGGGGCTCGGCGCGCCCTGGTCGCGTCGCTCGGTCATACTGCCGCTCCCTCCGGTGCCAGAAGTGCCTCCGGGATCGAGGCCATTGTCCATGCGGGCGACCGGATCCATGCGGGAACCGACGAATCAGCCCACGTCCGGAGCAACCGAACGGAAGTATCCGGACAATCACCCGACCCGACTGACATTCCGTACTGTCATTCCGTTCGACCGCTCTTCGACTACCCCTCGACTACCGCGCACACGCCCAAAACAGGCATGATGATCACGTAGTGGCACGGGGAGGAGAGGAAGGGAAGAGGCGACCCACGCATGCTGGAACTCTTCGGGCTGAACGAGCGCGCCGAGCACGTCTACCGAGCGCTGCTGGCGCTCGGTGCGGCCACGCCGGGCACGCTCGCCGAACGGCTCGCGCTTCCGTTGCCGCTCGTGCAGAACGCGCTGGCCGGGCTGGAGTCCAACGGACTGGCCGCCGTCTCCGCCGCCCTCGGTGACCACTACGTCGCCGCGCCCCCCACCATCGCGCTCGCTCCCGCGCTGTCCCAGCGCCGCCACGAACTGCACGAGGCCGAGCGGGCGGTGGAGTCCCTGGCGGACGAGTACCGGCGTACCGGCGGCGCGGCCAACGGCGTGGCCGACCTGGTCGAGGTGGTCTCCGGCGTCTCGGCGGTCCGGCACCGCTTCGAGCAGATCCAACTCGGGGCCGCGGAGGAGCTGATGGCCCTGGTCACCGACGCCCCCGTCGCGGTGCGGCCGGAGGAGAACGTGGTCGAGTCCGTGGTGGTCGCCCGCGGGGTGACGCACCGGACCGTGCTCTCCCGGGACACGCTGGCCGAGGGCCAGGTGATGGAGCAGATGGCGCTGGCGCTCGGCCGGGGCCAACAGGTGCGCATCGCCGAGACCGTGCCCACCAAGCTGATCGTCGCGGATCGCGCCCTGGCCATGGTGCCGCTGCGCACGCTCGGCTCGCCCGGCGAACCGGCGGCGCTGCTGGTCCGCGCCCCGGGACTGCTTGAGGCGCTGATCGGACTGTTCGAACTCTGCTGGCAGCAGGCGGTTCCGGTGCGCTTCTCCTCGGACGGCCAACTGCCCGTCGACGACGAGGGCGACCAGCCGGACCAGACGGACCTGCAGATCCTCTCGCTGCTGCTGGCCGGGCTGACCGACGCCAGCGTGGCCAAGCAACTGGACCTCGGCCTGCGCACGGTGCAACGCCGGGTGCAGCGACTGATGGTGCTGACCGGCGTGACCACGCGGATGCAGCTGGGCTGGCAGGCCTACGAGAAGGGCTGGGTCGCCCGCTAGGGCCTGTGTGAGAACGCGCGTCGGATCAGCCCGGCCCGCTTGCCGGGGCACCTGACTGGCCGCTCGGACCCGGACGGCCGGTTAGGATCTCGCCATGCCAGAACCCGCCGATCCGGACGTCGTCGATCCCGGCCAGGTCCAGCGCCTCACCGACGCGGTCACCCGGCTGCGTCGCGCCCTGCGCAGCAGCATCCGCACGGAGTACCCGTGGGAGTCCCTGCCGATGGCGCAGGTCGAACTCCTGCAGACGCTGGCCATGGGGCCGTTGCGGGTGGGCGAACTGGCCGCCCGTCAACGGCTGGCGCCCAACACGGTCAGCGGGCTGGTCGGCAAGATGCTGGAGGCCGGCTTCGTCGACCGGCAGGCCGACCCGGGCGACCGGCGCACCGCGCGGATCGCGCTCACGGAGGCCGGACACCGCCAACTCGCCGACTGGCAGCGCGCCCACGAACGACGCCTGGCCACGGCACTCGCCGCGCTCACCCCGGAGGACAGCGCGGCGGTACTGGGCGCGTTGGACGGGCTGGAACGGCTGGCGACAGCGCTCGGCGAAGGCCCGGAGGGTAGCCCCGAGGGTGGCCGCCCCGAGTAGCTACTGCTCCAGTGCGAGCAGTGCCTGCTTGGCTTCGAGCCCGGCCGCGAATCCGGTCAATGACCCGTCGCTGCCCACCACTCGGTGGCACGGGCGCAGGATCAGCAACGGGTTGGCGCCGACCGCGCCCGCAACCGCGCGTACTGACGTGGGCGGCAGCCCGGCGGCAGCGGTCAACTCCTTGTAGGTGACCGTCGCGCCGTAGGGGATGTCGTCGAGCGCCTGCCAGACGCGCTGCCGGAACTCGGTGCCGACGGGCGCCAGGGGAAGATCGAACTCCTTGCGGTCACCGGCGAAGTACTCGGCCAGCTGCGCGACGGCCGTCGCCAGGCTCTCGGGGTCGGGGGTCCATGCCGGGTCGGGACGGACGTCCTTGCCCTTCTGCGTCGGGGCGTAGAGGGAGGTCAGCCGCCCCTCGTCGTCGGCGGTCAGCTGCAGCACGCCGAGCGGGGAGTCCATGGTCGTGTAGCGGGTCATCACTTCGAGGTCCCTGTCTTCGTGTTGGTGCGATTCTCGTCGCTGCGGTGCGCGTTTGCGCGGTGCGCGTTGGTGCGGTTCGCGTCGCTGCGGGGAGTCTTCGTGCGGGTCCGGGCCTCGGACTGTGCCTCGCCCGCAGCCGCCCAGAGGTGGTGGACGGCGTAGGAGCGCCACGGACGCCAGGCGTCCGGATCGGCGTCGTCCGCGTCGTCGGTACCCCCACCGGCCGCGCGCAGGCCGTGACGCACGCCGATGTCGGTCGGCAGGTAGGCGTCGGGGTCGGCGAGTGCGCGCATCCGGATGTAGCTGACCGTCCACGGGCCGATGCCCGGGAGGGCGAGCAGTGCCGCTCCTGCCTCGTCGCGGTCCACGCCCGGGTCGAGCCGGACGCTGCCGTCCGCGAGGGCCGCGCACAGTCCGCGCAGCGCGCGTTGGCGGGCCGCGGGCATCGCCAGGTCGGCCGGGTCGGCGTCGGCCAGTGCGGCCACGCTCGGGAAGAGCCTGGTCAGGCCGCCGCTCGCGGTCGGCAGCGGCACGCCGTACCGCTCGGCCAGGCGGGCCGCGAGCGTACGCGCCGCCGCGACGGTGACCTGCTGCCCGAGGACCGCGCGCACCGCCAGCTCGTGCGGGTCGACGTGGCCCGGCGAACGCAGGCCGGGACGCTTCGCGACCAGCGGCGCGAGGTGCCGGTCCGCGCCGAGCACCTCGGCGACGGCGACCGGGTCGGCGTCCAGGTCGAACAGCGCGCGCAGGCGCTGCACGCCCATGGTCAGGTCGCGCAAACTGGTCAGCTGCAGGCGGGCGTCGAGCCAGCCCTGCGGCCGGTCGGGCTCGTCCACCTCGGCGACGGCGGGGCCGCCGGGAAGCGCGAGCGTGCGCCGGTAGCTGCGGCCGTGCGGTCCGTGGGTGATCTCCTCCACCCCGGGCACCGCACGCAGCGCGAGGAAGTCGAAGATCGCCTCCGCGTCGAAGGGCTGACGGTGTGCCAGCCGCAGCGGTATCACGCCGCGCTCCGTGGTCCGGCGGCCCTGGCGTGCGCGCAGCTCCGTCGGCGTCATCGCGTAGACCTCGCGGATGGTGTCGTTGAACTGCCGCACGCTGGCGAACCCGGCCGCGAAGGCGACCTCGGTGGCCCCCAGATCGGTCGTCTGCAGCAGCAGCCGCGCGGTCTGGGCGCGCTGCGTGCGGGCCAACGCCAGCGGGCCTGCACCGAGTTCGGCGTGCAGCTCCCGGGAGAGGTGCCGCTCGCTGTAGCCGAGGCGCGCAGCGAGTCCGGCGACGCCCTCGCGGTCGACGACGCCGTCGCCGATCAGCCGCATCGCCCGGCCGACCAGGTCGGCGCGGAGGTTCCACTCCGGCGAGCCGGGGGCAACGTCGGGGCGGCAGCGGCGGCAGGCGCGGTATCCCGCGCCTTGGGCGGCGGCTGCGGTCGGGTAGAAGGTGATGTTCTCGCGTTTCGGCGTCCGGGCCGGGCAGCTGGGGCGGCAGTAGATGCCGGTGGTCCATACGGCCGTGTAGAACACGCCGTCGTGTCGGGCGTCCTTGCTGCTCACCGCCCGGTAGCAGGCCTCTTCTTCCATCATCACGTCTTCCAGTCTGCGGCATCGGCGGCGCTCGGACTGGCGGGAATCGGACACGGCAGTGGCGGGCGAACGCCGGCGGGCGAAAGCAGGCCGGCGAGGCGGTGGCGGGATCTTGATGCTCATCGGCGTTCTTGCCACTCGTCCGCGGCTGACCAGCCCGAAAGGATCAGGTCGTCGCAGCGAACGCGGCCGACAGGCCGCTGGAACAGGAGATCGATCCGACGATGACCGACATTGCCGTCCCGAACGACAGTGCCGTCCTGCGTGTCCCCGCCGCCGAGCCGGACGTCGCCGCGGCCCACTACGCCGCCCGCCTCGCCTTCGAGGCGGACGTCTCCGACGTGCACGCCGACCTGGAGGCCGGCGTGCCGGGGCTCGTCGTGGTCGACTCCCGCAGCGACGAGGCCTGGGCGCAGGGCCACCTCCCGGGGGCCCTGCACCTGCCGACCGCCCGCATCGCCGAGCTGGCGCCGACCCTGGTGGACCGCTCGTCGACGGTCGTCACCTACTGCTGGGGCCCGGGCTGCAACGGGGCGACCCGGGCTGCGTTGGCCTTCGCCCGGCTCGGCTATGCGGTCAAGGAGATGATCGGCGGCTACGAGTACTGGGTCCGCGAGGGCTTCGACACGGAGTCCGGCGCGGGTGCGACGGGCTCCGGCGAGCTGGTGCGCAACCCGGTCGACCCGCTCACCGCTCCGCAGTCGGGGATTGCCTGCGCCTGCTGACCTTCTCGCGCCGGTCACGGGCCTCCCGCGCCTCCTTGGCGAGCTTGCCGCGCTCCCGCCAGATTCGGGACAGCTCGGCCCGCGCCCGGGCGTCGGTGCGGGAGGCCATCCACCGGTTCTCGCGCAGCAGCTTGCGGTAGCTCTCCAGTCGGCGGTGACTCAGTTCACCGTCGTCCAGAGCCTGTTGGACCGCGCAGCCGGGCTCGCCAAGATGACCGCAGTCGGCGAAGCGGCAGCCCCCGGCCAGCTCGTCGATGTCGGCGAAGACCTGCTGCAACCCCGCATCGGCGTCCATCACGCCGACGCCGCGCAGACCCGGGGTGTCGATCAGCACGCCACCGCCGGGCAGCGGCAGCAGCTCGCGGGTCGTGGTGGTGTGCCGACCCTTGCCGTCGACGCCGATCGCGCGGACGTCCATCGCGTCGACGCCGGTGAGGGCGTTGGCCAGCGTCGACTTGCCGACACCGGACTGACCGAGCAGCACCGTGGTGCCGCCCAGCCGGGCGGCCAACTCGGCCGTGCCCGCGCCCGTGAGGGCGCTGACGACCAGGACGTCCACACCGGGGGCGACGCGCGCGACGTCGTCCCTGATCTGTTCGGCGTCCGGCGCGGCGTCCGCCTTGGTGAGCACGACGAGCGGCACGGCGCCGCTCTCCCAGGCGAGAGTGAGGAAGCGCTCGATCCGGCCGAGGTCGGGCTCGACGGCGAGCGAGACGGCGATCACGACGGTGCCGACATTGGCGGCCAGCACCTGGCCCTCGGAGCGCTTGGACGCACCCGAGCGGATCACCGTGCTGCGACGCGGCAGCAGGCAACGCACCAGGTCGCCGACCGCGCTCTGGCCGCGGGCGACGACGGCCCAGTCGCCGGTGCAGACGATCCGGACCGGGTCGCGCGGGGTGACCAGCGCGGTGTCGGCGCGGAGCACGCCCTCGGCGGTGATCACGTCGCACATCCCGCGGTCGACCCGGGCGACGCGGCCGGGCAGCAGTCCGGTTTCGCCGCCCACGGCAGCGTCGAACTCCGCCTGCCAGGCGTCGTCCCAGCCGTAGCGGGCGAGGGGGTGAGCCTCAGCGTCGTGCGACGCGTATGAGGCCTGAAGAATGGAGGACAAGAGAAGAAGCCCTTCGAAGGGTGAGGTCGGTGGTGAGCTGCGAAGCGTCCGCGATGGTCATCAACGTCCTCACCTCCCTGGCTTCTTGAAGTCCTCTGTGGTCTCGTCCCGACGCTAGCGACGCGCTGGGCGCGGCGCCACCGATTTAGCCGCCGATCACTCGTTCGAGTTCTGCTGGTCGTCGAAGGGCGACGGGTAGCGGCGACGCGGCGGGCTCTTGCTCTGGAGGCGGCGCTTGAGCTCGCTCGGGGGCAGGAAGTCCGCCCACCGCTCCGGGTACTCGGCCGGCGCCTCGGGTTCGCCGCCCTCCTCCGGCGGAGCGGGCGGGTAGGCGGCGCGGTTTCGGGTGGCCGTGCGTCGCGCCTCGGCGCGCCGTATCACTTCGAGGGCCGCGTCCTCGCGAGCCTGCTCGGCGGCGGCGCGGGCCTGCTCGGTCTCGCGGGTCGGCCACATCTGGTCGATGGCGGCGTTCATGGCCGCGCCGATCAGCACCGCGAGGGCGGTCACGCCGATCCAGAGCAGCACCGCGATCGGTGCGGCCAGCGAGCTGTAGACGGTCGGGCCCTCGACCGAGTGGACCAGGTAGAGCCGCAGGAAGATGCTGCAGACGAAGAAGACGATCAGCGCCACTATCGCTCCGGGCACGTCCTCCTTCCACGCCGTCCGAACCGGCACCGCAACGTGGTAGAGCGTGGTCATGAAGCAGACCGAGAGCAGGATCGCGCCCGGCCAGTAGAGCGCGTGCACCACCCCCGCCGTCGCCGGGAACCAGCGCACCAGCTGGTCCGGACCGGCGATCACCACCGGCCCGATGACCGTCCCCGCGAGCAGCGCCACCACGTAGAGGCCGAGCGAGAGCAGTCGGGTGTGCACGATCCCGCGCTGGTCCTCCAGCCCGTACATGATCGTGACCGTGTCGACGAAGACGTAGAGCGCCCGCGACCCGGACCAGAGTGCCAGCAGGAAGCCGATCGAGATCAGGTCGGGCCGCCCGCCGCTGAAGACGCTGTGGAGCAGCGGCATCACCGTCTGGTGCACGGAGCTCGGGGCCAGGAAGGTCCCGGCGATGCGGAGGATGTCCGCCTCCAGCTTGGCGATCACGCTCTGGCTCAGGTAGCCGAGCGTTCCCGCGATGGAGAGCAGCAGCGGCGGCACCGACATCAGCGTGAAGAAGGCGACCTCGGCGGCGAGCCCGGTGACCCGGTACTCGATGCAGATGGAGGTGGTGTCCTTGATCAGCTTCCAGGCGATGGCACGATAGGAGGGGCCGGAGCGTCGCCGTCCGGCACGCCGGGTGTCACGGGCCCGATGCCGCGCCTTGGGTGAGGATTCGCCTGCCGGTTGCACGTGTCCAACCTATCGGCCCGGACGCTCATGATCAGAGCGGTGCCGACGCGTACTCCGCCCGGTCCGGTGTGACGGAGGCGGCGAAAAGTCCACATGCTGGAACGATCAGTCTCGCAGATCGTCGATTAGGCACCCTCGACGACAGATCGACACCCCGGGGCCACCACGCCCCGAGTCAAATCTCAGCTTTCAGGACACCAAAGTCCACATAATGGATAGTGGTGGACGCCAGAAAGATCGGCATGCGACGCTCTTGCCATGTCTGGTGCCGGAACTGCCTTGGTAGGTCGACTTCACGTCGATCTCTGCCGCATGTCCAGCGCCATCTGTCCGGTGACCTGAACACCCCGCCGCACACCGAGGACAGCCCCCGCCCGACGATCCGCCCGCCGCAGTGCGGAAGGCGTCGGCCCCGGCCTGGTCACCGCCGCCCCCGATGCGAACCCGCAGGTGGGAGCCGCAGTGCCACGGACCGGGAGACGCCCCCATCAGGCCCGAACCACTGCCGAAGGACGCTTCCATGGCCACCACCCCCACGTCTTCGACGCCACCCAAGCGCAAGGCGACCCGTCACCGCGGTGAGGGTCAGTGGGCCGCCGGCCACTTCACGCCACTCAACGCCAACGAGCAGTTCAAGAAGGACGACGACAGTCTCAATGTGCGGACACGGATCGAGACGATCTACGCACACCGCGGCTTCGACTCCATCGACCCCTCGGACCTGCGCGGGCGGATGCGCTGGTGGGGCCTGTACACCCAGCGTCGCCAGGGCATCGACGGCGGCAAGACCGCCATCCTCGAGCCGCACGAGCTCGACGACGAGTTCTTCATGCTGCGGGTGCGCATCGACGGCGGCCGGCTGACCGTGGCGCAGCTGCGCGCGATCGGCGAGGTGTCGCAGACCTACGCGCGCGGCACGGCCGACCTGACGGACCGCCAGAACATCCAGTTCCACTGGATCCGGATCGAGGACATGCCGGAGATCTGGCGGATCCTGGAGGGCGTCGGCCTGTCGACCACGGAGGCGTGCGGCGACTGCCCGCGCGTCATCCTGGGCTCGCCGGTGGCGGGCATCGCCGCGAACGAGATCATCGACGGCACGCCCGCGCTGGAGGAGATCCACCGCCGCGTCGTCGGCAACCCCGAGTTCTCCAACCTGCCGCGCAAGTTCAAGAGCGCGATCTCGGGCTCGCCGCTGCTGGACGTGGTCCACGAGATCAACGACGTGGCCTTCGTCGGCGTCGAGCACCCCGAGCACGGCCCCGGCTTCGACCTCTGGGTCGGCGGCGGCCTCTCCACCAACCCGCGGCTCGGCGAGCGCCTGGGCGCCTGGGTGCCGCTGGACGAGGTCCCGGACGTCTTCGTCGGCGTCCTGTCGATCTTCCGCGACTACGGCTACCGCCGGCTGCGCACCCGCGCCCGGCTCAAGTTCCTGATGGCCGACTGGGGCGCCGAGAAGTTCCGCCAGGTCCTGGAGGACGAGTACCTGCACCGCGCGCTGGTCGACGGTCCGGCCCCGGCCGAGCCGGTCGGGCGCTGGCGCGACCACGTCGGCGTGCACCGGCAGAAGGACGGCAAGTTCTACGTCGGCTTCGCACCCAGCGTCGGCCGCGTGGACGGCTCGCTGCTGACCAAGGTCGCCGACCTGGCCGCCGTCCACGGCTCGGACCGGCTCCGCACCACGACCGAGCAGAAGATGATCGTGCTGGACGTGGCCGAGGACCAGGTCGACTCGCTGGTCGCCGGGCTGGAGTCGCTGGGCCTGCAGGTCAAGCCGTCCAGCTTCCGCCGCGGCACGATGGCCTGCACCGGCATCGAGTTCTGCAAGCTCGCGATCGTGGAGACCAAGGAGCGCGGCCGGACCCTGATCGAGGAGTTGGAGGCGCGGCTGCCGGAGTTCGACGAGCCGCTCACCATCAACATCAACGGCTGCCCGAACGCGTGCGCGCGGATCCAGGTCGGCGACATCGGCCTCAAGGGTCAGCTGGTCGTCGACGAGAACGGCGAGCAGGTCGAGGGCTACCAGGTGCACCTGGGGGGCGCGTTGGGCCTGGACGCCGGCTTCGGCCGCAAGGTCCGCGGCCTGAAGGTCACCAAGGACGGCCTCGCCGACTACATCGAGCGCGTCCTGCGCGGCTACCTGGCCGACCGCCACGAGGGCGAGCGGTTCGCGCAGTGGACGACGCGTGCGAGCGAGGAGCAGCTGTCATGAGTGAGCGTGCCGCGCCCTTCTACTGCCCCTACTGCGGCGACGAGGACCTGCGCCCGAGCGAGACCGGCGGGCACGGGGCCTGGGAGTGCGCCTCCTGCCGACGCGCCTTCGCCCTGAAGTTCCTGGGGCTGCTGTCCACCTCTACCGCCACCGCGACCGGGGGACGTCCAGATGACCACCGAGACTGAGCACACGCACTCCGCTTACACGCCCGAGCAGTTGGAGGCCCTGGCCACCACCGCCGCCCGGGAGCTGGAGGAGGCCTCCGCACAGGAGATCATGCGCTGGGCCGCCGAGACCTTCGGCACGCGCCTCGCGGTGACCTCCTCGATGGAGGACGCGGTCGTCGCCCACCTGGGCGGGGCCGCGCTGCCGGGCATCGACGTGGTCTTCCTGGACACGGGCTACCACTTCGCGGAGACCATCGGCACCCGCGACGCGGTCGCGGCGACGATGCCGGTCAACGTGATCACGCTGACGCCGCGTCAGACCGTGGCCGAGCAGGACGCGGAGTACGGCCCCCGGCTGCACGACCGCGACCCGGACCTCTGCTGCAAGCTGCGCAAAGTCGAGCCGCTGAACCGCGGCCTGGCCGGCTACGACGCCTGGGCCACCGGGCTGCGCCGCGACGAGTCGCCGACGCGGGCGAACACCCCGGTGGTGGCCTACGACCCGAAGCGGCAGAAGGTCAAGATCGCCCCGATCGCCCGCTGGACGCAGGACGACGTGGACGCCTACGTGGCGGAGCACGGCATCCTGCTCAACCCGCTGCTCTTCGACGGCTACGCCTCGATCGGCTGCGCGCCGGAGTCCTGCACCCGCCGGGTGCTGGAAGGCGAGGACGCCCGCTCGGGCCGCTGGTCCGGCGCCGGCAAGACCGAGTGCGGCATCCACCTCTGACCGCTCGCCCGACATCTCCGTCCTTTCGACTGACCACTCTGGAGCAGAGCTTCATGACCACCACTGTTGACGCACCGGCGGCCGGCACGGCAGCCGCCGTGCAGGCCTGCGGCGCCACCGTGTGGCTGACCGGCCTGCCCAGCGCCGGGAAGACGACGATCGCGAACGAGCTGGCCGAGCGGCTGCGGGCCGAGGGCCACCGGGTCGAGATCCTGGACGGGGACGAGATCCGCGAGTTCCTCTCGCGCGGACTCGGGTTCAACCGCGAGGACCGGGACACCAACATCCAGCGGATCGGCTTCGTCGCCGAACTGCTCGCCTCCAACGGCGTCAAGGTGCTCGCCCCGGTGATCGCCCCCTACGCGGACTCCCGCGCCGCGGTCGCCGCCCGGCACGCCGCCCAGGGCACCTCGTACCTGGAGGTCCACGTGGCCACGCCGGTCGAGGTCTGCTCCGAGCGGGACGTCAAGGGCCTGTACGCCAAGCAGGCCGCCGGTGAGATCTCCGGACTGACCGGCGTGGACGACCCCTACGAGGCGCCCGCCGCCCCCGATCTGCGGATCGAGGCGCACACCCAGACGGTGGCCGCCTCCGCCGCCGCCCTGCACGCTCTGCTGACCGAGAGGGGACTGGCGTGACCACCGCTGTTTCGCCCACTGCCGCCGCCACCCACGACTCCCCCTACGCGCTGTCCCACCTGGACGTGCTGGAGGCCGAGGCCGTCCACATCTTCCGCGAGGTGGCGGGCGAGTTCGAGAACCCGGTGATCCTCTTCTCCGGCGGCAAGGACTCGATCGTCATGCTGCACCTGGCGCTAAAGGCGTTCGCGCCGGCGTCGGTGCCGTTCGCACTGCTGCACGTGGACACCGGCCACAACTTCCCCGAGGTGCTCGACTACCGCGACCGCACGGCCGCCGAGCACGGGCTGCGCCTGCACGTGGCCTCGGTGCAGGAGTTCATCGACAACGGCCGGCTGCGCGAGCGCCCGGACGGCACCCGCAACCCGCTGCAGACCGTGCCGCTGCTGGACGCCATCGAAACGGGCCGCTTCGACGCGGTCTTCGGCGGCGGCCGTCGCGACGAGGAGAAGGCCCGCGCCAAGGAGCGCGTCTTCTCCCTGCGCGACGAGTTCGGCGCCTGGGACCCGCGCCGTCAGCGCCCGGAACTGTGGTCGCTCTACAACGGCCGCCACGCGGTCGGCGAGCACGTGCGCGTCTTCCCGCTGTCCAACTGGACCGAACTGGACGTGTGGCAGTACATCGAGCGGGAGAAGATCGAGCTTCCCGCGATCTACTACGCCCACGAGCGCGAGGTGTTCCAGCGCAACGGCATGTGGCTCTCCCCCGGCGAGTGGGGCGGCCCGAAGGACGGCGAGACCGTGGAGCGGCGTCTGGTGCGCTACCGGACGGTCGGCGACATGTCCTGCACCGGCGCCGTCGACTCCGACGCCGCCGACGTCGCGGCGGTGATCGAGGAGATTGCCGTCAGCCGTCTGACCGAGCGTGGCGCGACCCGTGCGGACGACAAGATGTCCGAGGCCGCCATGGAAGACCGCAAGCGCGAGGGGTACTTCTAGGATGACCAGCACCACTGACACCCAGGCCACCCACGAGGTGGCGGCCACCTCGCTGCTGCGCTTCGCCACCGCCGGGTCCGTGGACGACGGCAAGTCGACCCTGGTCGGCCGCCTGCTCCACGACTCCAAGTCGGTGCTGGCCGACCAGTTGGAGGCCGTCGAGCACGCCTCGCGCAAGCGCGGCCAGGAGGCCCCCGACCTGGCGCTGCTGACGGACGGCCTGCGGGCCGAGCGCGAGCAGGGCATCACCATCGACGTGGCGTACCGCTACTTCGCGACCCCCAAGCGCCGGTTCATCCTCGCCGACACGCCCGGCCACGTGCAGTACACCCGCAACATGGTGACCGGCGCGTCCACGGCCGAGCTGGCCGTGGTGCTGGTCGACGCCCGCAACGGCGTGGTCGAGCAGACCCGCCGTCACGCGGCCGTCGCCGCGCTGCTGCGCGTGCCGCACCTGGTGCTGGCCGTCAACAAGATGGACCTGGTCGACTACGCCGAGCCCGTCTTCGCCGCCATCGCCGCCGAGTTCGGCGCCTACGCGGCCTCGCTGGGGATCGAGGACGTGACCGCGATCCCGATCAGCGCGCTGGCCGGGGACAACGTCGTCGAGCCGTCCGCCACCATGGACTGGTACGGCGGCCCGACGCTGCTGGAGCACCTGGAGACCGTGCCGGTCGGCACCGACCCCAGCGAGGAGCCGGCCCGGTTCCCGGTCCAGTACGTGATCCGGCCGCAGTCCGCCGAGCACCCCGACTACCGCGGCTACGCGGGCCAGCTCGCCTCGGGCGTGCTGCGCACCGGCGACACGGTCACCGTCCTGCCCGCCGGGCTGAGCGCGACCGTGGCCGGGATCGACGTGCTCGGTGCTCCGAGCGACGTCGCCTGGGCGCCGCAGTCGGTGACGGTGCGTCTGGCCGAGGACATCGACATCTCGCGCGGCGACGTGATCGCCGCGGGCCCGGCGCCGGAGCCGACCCAGGACGTGGTCGCCACGGTGGCCCACCTCAACGAGCGTCCACTGCGCGTCGGGGACCGGGTGCTGCTCAAGCACACCACCCGAACCGTCCGCGCGATCGTCAAGGACATCCCCTACGCGATCGCCGTCGACACCCTGGAGCAGGTCCCCAGCCCGGGCAGCCTGGACGTGAACGACCTGGGCCGCGTGGTGCTGCGCACCGCCGAGCCCATCGCCCTGGACGACTACCGCAGCAACCGCCGCACCGGCTCGTTCCTGCTGATCGACCAGGCCGACGGCACGACCCTCACCGCCGGTATGGCCGGAGAGGCGTTCTGACCCGATGAAGGGATTCCCCACGATGGGCGGCGAGGCGTTCTCCCGCATGGCGAAGGAAGGCGGCCGCGTCGGCAGCGGCGTGCTCGGGGCCGGCTGCGGCGCCCTCGGGCCGTGTCGACCGGCGGGTCGCTGACACGGGGCCCTCGCCCCGTCGTCGTAGCCCGCCGCACGTGCCCCGCGTTCCTTCCAGCCGAACCATCGTCACCCTCGTGAGGACCCCTCCCATGTCGAAGCTTCGCTCGCTCTCCCCCCGCACCGCCCGCATCAGACGTGCCGTCATAGCCGGCGTCGCCGTTGTCGCCGCATCCGGACTGCTGAGCGCGTGCGGCTACGGCTCCCAGGCCGCCTCGAACTCCAGCGGGGGCTCGGTCGTTCCCTCCTCCGGCAGTTCCGGTCCGGCGCTGTCGGCGTCGACCGTGCGGATCGGCTACTTCGCCAACCTGACCCACGCCACTCCCCTGATCGGGATCCAGGACGGGCAGTTCGCCAAGAACCTGGGCGGGACGAAGATCTCCACGCAGATCTTCAACGCCGGGCCGAGCGAGATCGAGGCGCTCAACTCCGGTGCCATCGACATCGCCTGGGTCGGGCCCGCACCCGCGATCAACGGCTACGTGAAGTCGAACGGCGCCGCGCTGAAGATCATCTCCGGTGCCACCTCCGGCGGTGCGGAGCTGGTCGTCAACCCGGCCACGATCAAGACCGTGGCCGACCTCAAGGGCAAGAAGATCGCCACCCCGCAGGCCGGCAACACCCAGGACGTCGCGCTGTTCAACTACCTGGCGAGCAAGGGCTACAAGGAGAACCCGAAGACCGGCGCGGGCGACGTCTCGGTCATCCGCACCGACAACTCGACCACCCCCTCCGCGTACACCTCCGGCCAGATCGACGGCGCGTGGGTTCCCGAGCCCACCGCATCCAAGCTGGTCGCCGAGGGCGCGAAGATCCTCATCGACGAGCGGACGCTGTGGCCCCAGGGCCAGTTCGTCTCCACCAACGTGGTGGTCTCGCAGACCTTCCTGAAGGCCCACCCGGACGTGGTCAAGGCCGTCCTCAAGGCCTCGGTGGACACCAACGCCTGGATCCTGGCCAACCCGGCCAAGGCTCAGCAGGAGGCCAACACCGCGCTGACCGCGCTCACCGGCAAGGGCTTGAGCGCCAAGGTACTGAAGGCCGCCTGGAGCGAGATGACCGTCACCGACGACCCGCTGGCCTCCTCGCTCACCACCGAGGCCCAGCACGCGGTCACCGCGGGCTTCATCACCCAGCCGAACCTGTCCGGCATCTACGACCTGACCCTGCTCAACCAGGTCCTCACCGCCGAGGGCAAGCCCGCCGTCTCCGCCGCCGGGCTCGGCGCCCAGTAGGGGCGCGCACCATGCTCCGGGAGTCGCCCCGCACCGCGTCGATGCCCAGTCAAGGCGGCGCGGGGCGGCTCTCGGCCCGACGGACCGCACAACCCCAGCTCCCCGAACCGCAGCTCCCGAACCGCAGCACGAACCAGGAGGTGACCGCATGACCGCCCTGCTGACCCCGTCCTCCACGGAGGGCCAGGCCACCCCCGTGGTCGACACCGCCGTCCGGCTCGACCACGTCACCAAGTCCTTCGGCCGCGCCGCCGCGGCCCATGTCGTCCTGGACGACATCAGCCTGAACGTCGCCCCCGGCGAGTTCGTCTGCCTCCTCGGAGCCTCCGGCTGCGGCAAGTCCACCCTCCTCAACCTCGTCGCCGACCTCGACCAGCCCACCAGCGGCACCATCGAGGTCCCCGCCGGGCGCGCCGCCCTGATGTTCCAGGAGCACGCGCTCTTCCCCTGGCTGACGGCCGGTCAGAACATCGAGCTCGCCCTGCGCCTGCGCGGCGTCCCCCGCGCGGAGCGTCGCCCCGAGGCCCAGCGGCTGCTGGAGCTGGTCCGCCTGGGCGGCGCCCACGCCAAGCGCATCCACGAACTCTCCGGCGGTATGCGCCAGCGCGTCGCCATGGCCCGTGCCCTGGCCCAGGACGCCAAGGTCCTGCTCATGGACGAGCCCTTCGCCGCACTCGACGCGATCACCCGCGACGTCCTGCACGAGGAACTCGTCCAGATCTGGGAGGCCACCGGGATCTCCGTCCTCTTCGTCACCCACAACGTGCGCGAGGCCGTCCGCCTCGCCCAGCGCGTCGTGCTCCTCTCCTCCCGTCCCGGACGCATCGCCCAGGAGTGGGCGATCGACCTGCCCCAGCCGCGCCGTATCGAGTCGTCCGGTGTGGCCGACCTCGCGGTGGAGATCACTGAGAAGCTCCGAGGGGAGATCCGCCGCCATGTCCAGCACTGACCTCAAGCCCGCCACCGAGCAGGACTCAACGGCCACCGCCACCGCCACCGCCGCCTCCGCCGCGACCGACGTCGCCGACCTGGGCGCCGGACTCGACGCCCTGGAGACCCAGACCGCGCAGCGCACCAGCGTCCGCGAGGTGCTGCTGGGCAAGGTGCTGCCCCCGGTCGTCGCCATCGTCCTCGTCCTGCTGCTGTGGCAGGGCGCCTACGCGGCCCACCTCAAGCGCCCCGACCTGCTGCCCAGCCCCCTGGACGTGTGGAACAGCCTCCACCAGCAGTGGCTGCAGGGCACCATCCTCTCGACGATCTGGACCTCGCTCTCGCGCGGGATCCTCGGCTTCCTCGTCTCCGTCGTCATCGGCACGCCCATCGGCCTGCTCGTCGCCCGGGTCAAGCCGGTCCGCGCCGCCATCGGCCCGATCCTCTCCGGCCTACAGTCGATCCCCTCGGTGGCCTGGGTGCCCGCCTCGGTCATCTGGTTCGGCCTCAGCAACGCCACCATCTACGCCGTCGTCCTGCTCGGCGCCGTCCCCTCGATCGCCAACGGCCTCGTCGCCGGCGTCGACCAGGTGCAGCCGCTGTACCTGCGCGCCGGGCGCACCCTCGGGGCCACCGGACTGCGCGGCATCTGGCACGTGCTGCTGCCCGCCGCCCTGCCCGGCTACGTCGCCGGGCTCAAGCAGGGCTGGGCCTTCTCCTGGCGCTCCCTCATGGCGGCCGAGCTGATCGCCAGCTCCCCCGCCCTCGGCCTGGGCCTCGGCGCCCAGCTCGAATTCGCCCGCGAGAACCTCGACATGCCCGGCGTTCTCGCCACCATCATTCTGATCCTTGTCGTCGGCATCGGCATCGAAATGCTCGTCTTCAACCCGATCGAGCGACGCGTCCTCCGCTCCCGCGGTCTGCTGACCGCCCGGAGGTGACCTGATGGACGCCCGCCTGCCCCGCCTGCTCCTGCTCGCCCACGGCAGCCGCGACCCGCGGCACGCGGCGACGATGACCGCCCTCGCCGACCGGGCGCGCGCACTGCGCCCGGACCTCACCGTGCGGGTCGGCTACCTCGACCACTGCGCGCCGCGAATCCCGCGCGCGTTGGAGCAGTTGGCGCAGGCGGACGAGGCACCGGTGGTCGCGGTGCCACTGCTGCTGGCCCGGGCGTACCACGCCAAGACCGACATCCCCGGAGTGCTGCGCGGGGCAGCCGCCAGGCTGCCCCGGCTGACCGTCCATCAGGCCGACGTCCTGGGACCGTCCCCACTGCTGCTGCGCGCCCTGGAACGCCGCCTGGCCGAGGCCGGCGTGCGTCCCGCCGCCGACACCGGCGTCATCCTCGCTGCGGCCGGCTCCTCCGACCCGGCCGCCAACGCCGCCACTCGCGCGCTGGCCGCCGCCTGGCAGCGCAGCGCGGGCTGGGGCGGCGTCGCCGTGGCCCACGCCTCCGCCGCTCCCCCGCACCTGGCCGACGCGGCCGAGGCGCTCCGCGCCCAAGGCCTGCGTCATCTCGCCGTGGCGCCCTACCTGCTGGCCCCCGGCCTGCTCCCCGACCGCATCACCGCCCAGGCCGCGACGGCGGGCATCACCGCCGTCGCAGCCCCGCTCGGCGCGTCCCCCGACCTTGCCGAGCTTGTGGTCCAACGCTACGACGAGGCACTGACAACGGCCGCGCTCGCCTCGGGCGACCGCGCTCTGCCGCTCGGAGCCTGACCGCCCCCCAGCGGCGTGCCCCAGCCCCTCTACAGTGGGCGGCATGCCATGGGGGGAACGCCCGCGCTGGGCGCGGTGGGTGTCGGTCATCTGGATTGTCGGCTTCGTCGAGGGCACGGGCGCGCATCTCCTCGACCTGATCAGCGGTGGGCTGCACGCCTACCACGCCTGGCCCCTGCCCAGTCAGGTGCTCTTCCACGCCCTGCTGGTCGTCGACCTGCTCGTCGCCGTTCTGGTGGCACGCGGCCTCCCGTCCGGGCCACCACTCGGCGCAGCGGTCATGGTCACGGACCTGACCGCCAACTATCAGGGCAACTGGTCCGGCCTGCTGCACGAACCGCTCGCCTATGTCGGAGTGACCGGCCTGCTCCCGATGACCCTGTTCGGCCTCTTCGTCGTCGGCACGGCCCTTCCGCTCGGCCGAGCCTTCCGCGGGATCGTGCGCCCGGTATGACGCAGGAGGGGCCGCAGCCCTGCCCGGCTGCGGCCCCTCCTGCTGCTCTGTGACTCGGCGTCGGCCGATGTCAGCCCATGGCGGGCGACATCAACGGCGACTCGGGTCCAGCTCGGTGACATTGTCGCTGTCACCGCTGGTGACAGTCGAGCCCGCCACGATCCGGCTCTCGCCCTTGGCCTTGCGGCGGTCGGCGTGACCGGGCCACCAGGCCGCGTGGCCGACGAGCGCGGTCAGCGACGGCGTGAAGAACATCGCCATCACGAACGCCGCGATCACGATACCGATGCTGATGGAGAATCCCATCTCCGCGAAGAGCGAGTTTCCGGCCAACATCATCGAGGCGAAGGTGCCGGCGAGGATCGCTCCGGCCGCGGCGACCGTCGGACCGGCGTGGCGGAGCGCCTGAGCGGCCGCCTCGCGCGGTTCGCGACCCTCGCGGGCCTCCTCACGGAGCCGGGAGATCATCAGGATGTTGTAGTCGGTACCGATCGCGACCACGAACAGATAGATGAAGACCGGCAGCATGAACATCAGGCCGCCCTGGTTGTCCAGGTGCTGGAAGACCAGCACCGTCGAACCGAGGGTCGCGGCGAAGCCGAGGCCGACCGAGGCCATCAGGTACCACGGCGCCACGACGCTGCGCAGCATCAGGCCCAGGATCAGCATGATCAGCACGGCCGCCGTCGGGAAGACCACCGAGTAGTCGCGGTCGATCGCCTTCTGGATGTCCGCGTAGATCGCGGTGGTGCCGCCGACCAGGACCTTGGTGCCCGGCGGGGTGTCCGCGTGGGCCGTGTCGCGGAGCTGGCCCACCGTGGAGATGGCCGTGCTGCTCTGCGGGTCGCTGCTCAGCACGACGCTGATGTCCGCGGTGGTGCCGTTCGGGTTGTACTTGGCCGGGGCGACCTGGCCGACGCCGGAGACCGAGGTGAGCTTCTCGCCCAGCCCGGCGACCGCGCCCTTGTCCAGCGGACTGCCGTTGGTGCTGGTGACGAAGACGTCGGTGGGCGTGGCCGCACCGGCGCTGTACGCCGTGGTGATGGTGTTCTGGACGACCATCGACTCCTCGGTCTTCGGCATGGAGCCGGAGCTGAAGTCGAAGCTCGCCGAGTAACCCGTGGAGATCACGGCCAGACCGATCATGATCACGCCGGAGACGGCGGCGACCAGCGCCGGGCGGCGCTTGACGGTGTTGCCGATCGCGGCGTAGCGCGAGCTGGTCGGCTCGACCTTCCACTTCTTGGACGGGCCGAGGAGCACCCGCGGCGGGATCCAGGAGAAGACCGCCGGGATCAGGGTCAGACCGGCGAGCAGCGTGACCGCGACGGAGATCGCCAGCGCCGGACCCATCTGCTTGAGGAAGGAGATGGAGGAGAGGCAGAGCGCGAGGAAGGCGATGATGACGGTGCCGGCGGCGGAGGCGATCGCCTCGCCGACGCGGGCCACCGCGGTGATCATGGCTTCCTTGTGGTCGTCACCGGCTCGCAGTCGTTCTCGGTACCGGAACATCAGGAACAGGATGTAGTCGGTACCGACACCGAAGAGCACGACGATGAGGATGCCTGTCACCGACGAGTTCGAGGTGAGGTTCAGCAGCTTGGTGATGTCCGCGATCAGACCGTTGGCCGCGGTCAGCACCACGCCGATCAGGACGATCGGCATGATCGCCATCAGCGGCGCTCGGAATATCAGCAGCATCGCGATGATGATGATGCCGAAGGTGCCGAAACTGATGATGGCCTGACCGGTCTTCGACGAGTTCGACTGGTCGAGGACCTGCGCCGCCGTACCGCCGACCTTGGCGTTCAGGTCGCTGCCCGCGGTCAGCTGCTTGACGTCTGCGCGCAGCGCCGTGGCCGCGTCGGACATCTTCGTCTGGTCGGAGGTGTTGGTGCCGAGGTTGACCATCGCGAGGCCGTACTTGCCGTCCTTGGAGAACGGCATGCCGATGACGCCCTGGTTGAGCGGGATGTCGGTCTTGGCGGACAGCTCCTTGTTGATCTCGACGACCTGGGCCTTGTCCGCAGCGGTCAGCTGACCGCCGTCGGTGCGCTGGTAGAGGATCTCCGCGCCCGGCGTGAACTGGTGCGGGAAGGCACTCTGCTGCAGCTCCATCGCCTGGATGGACTCGTAGCTCTTGGGCAGGAAGCTGCTCTCGTCACTGTTGGACTGAAGGGCCGGCGCGGAGGCCGCGATCGCGATCGCAGCCACCACCCAGGCGATCAGCGTCCAGAATGGGTGTCGGACGACCGTGCGTCCGATCCGGTGAAACATGTCGATTGCCCCTCCACGGCATGGATCACCGCCACCCCCGGGTGAGGACGCGGGCAGCGCGATCTGGCCGCCCCTACTTGTCGGGCGGCAGGTAAGTATCTGGGTGGCATCCTAAGAAACCTACTAGCCGGGCGGCAAGTCGGGACGGAAGTCCCCGGTCCCCCTCACAGCTCTCTTAGGTCTGCCGACCTCATCTTGCCTGGCCGGAACAGCCTTCTACCTCGTCCCCCGGGTGGATCCGCCTCCTGCTCAGGGTGGAGATGCAGCCGTGAACCGCCCCCGAGAAGACTCGGGGCCGGTTCACGCACCCGCACGTCGTGGGCCGCTCCCGGAGCGGCCCAACGGTGCCTCCCGCCTACAGCAGGACGAGAAGCTTGGTGCCGGACACCAGCTTTCGGTTGACCGAGGTCGACTGGACGAACACGGTGTACGCCGGGTTCTCGCCCGGCTTCACCGTGACCTCCGACACCGGCAGACCGAGAAGCCGCCGGGCCGCCGGGCCCGAGAACACCCTGCCGGTCATCCGACCGGTGGCCGGGTCCTTCTCCGCCACGGCGAGCTGCTTGTTGCCCTGGATCTTCTCGCGCTTGGACAGCTCGTAGAAGGCGCGACCGGTCGTGTACGTGTGCCCGGCACGCGTGACGAAGTCGCGGATCGGCATCTGCTCGTCGACCGGGATCAGGATGTACTTGCCGGTGTCCAGCGCGTCGAGATTGGCGTTCACCTCGGCGGTGCTCAGCTCCTTGCCCATGGCGAAGAGGTTCCTGGTACCGCGCACACCCTGCTCGCGACCCCGCAGGAAGCTCGTGGCAGCCGTCTTGACGGTGCCTATCGCCTCCTCGACGCCCTTGCTGGAGTCCGCGTCCCAGATCGCGATGTTGCCCGCCGGGAAGCCGTACCCCTGAGCGGTGCGCTTGGCCAGCGAGTTGGGGACCAGGATCGCCGAGGTCCAGTGGTCGGGCAGCTCGTCCATCGCACCCCGGATCCGGCCCAGCCAGGAACCGAGGACGGCGTTCCCCTCGCCGCCTGCCATGCGGATGTGCATCTGGCCCACCTCCGACCAGCCGGAGGCGTTCTCCTCGCCGTCGGTGACGACGACCTGGAGGAAGGAGTGCTCCCCGTAGCCCTCCCAGATGTTCTTCAGGTCGTCGACGGACTTCACGGCCGCCTCGATCAACGCCGTCGCGCCGTTGTCGACCTGGTAGAGGCCACGGAGGGACGGCAGGTGCTTGACGTCCATGTCCCAGACCAGGTTCTGCACCTCGTGGTCGAAGGCGTAGAGGCTGATCCGGGTCTCGTGGCCGAGCCGGTCGGACTCCTCGTGCAGCCCCTTGACGAACTCGTCCACCACGCGGACCAACTGTGCCTCGTGCTGACGCATCGAACCGGACTTGTCCACCACGAGGGAGACGTGGTTGACCTTGTGCTTGATCCTGTTCGTGGACATACCCCACCCCTTTGCCGGCATTGCCACCATTGCCCAACGCTCGGTCGACGCCTTCCGGCGTCCCCCTCCAACGTTGACTCCACCCTATGCGGGAGCACTGACAATTCGGCTCTGAGCTGGGGCTTTACGGTGGGTCAGACCGGCTGCCGCAGCGGCCAGACGCCGTCGACGACAGCCTCTGGGTCCTTGGACCGGCGCAGCCAGGACTGCAGGCCCTCCGCCCAGTCCGCGTGCCAGCGGATCTGTGCGAGGTGCAGCTCGGCCGGGTCGACCGCGCCGACCTGGTCCGGGTACCGCTCGGCCAGAGCCAGCGCCACGCGGACGGCCGCCAGCGCGTCGCTGCCCGCCTCGTGCGCCTCGGCCAGCTCGACGCCGTAGAGCGCGCAGGCGTTCTCCAGCGAACGCGAACCCTTGCGGTACTTGTCCACCGCCCGGTCCACCGTGAGCGGGTCGAGCACCGGCCCGACCCCGCCACCATCAGGGACACCACCAACGCCGAGCTGACGCTCCAGCGAGGGCAGGTCGTACCGGCGCAGCTCGGCGGCGAGCAGGCTCAGGTCGAACGGCGCGTTGTAGACAACGACAGGGACACCCTGCCGCCAGTACGTGACGAGTGCGGCCGCCACCTCGGCGACCACGTCTATCGCGGGACGTCCCTCGGCGACCGCGCGCTCGGTGGTGATGCCGTGCACGGCCGTGGCCTCGGCGGGGATGGCGATGCCCGGGTCGGCCAACCACGCACGCCGCCGGACAGGTTCGCCGGCCTTGGCCTCGATCAGCGCGGCGGAGACGATCCGGGACCGGCCGGGCTCGGTGCCGGTGGTCTCCAGATCGAAGCCGACCAGGGTGTCGTGCATCCAACTCATCAGGCGCGTCCTCTCGTCCCTTTGCCGGACCATCATCCCGTGCGGCACTGACAAGCCCGCCACCAGGTCGGGAGGTCGGTCAGGCCAGGGGCTGAGAAGCAGACATGGGACAAGGACGAGGGAGCGAAGTCAGGAGACGGGCCGCGAGTCCGCCCAGACTCCCTCGAACTCCTCCTGGTAGATCTGGAACAGGCCCGGCTCCGGGGGGCGACCCGGCATCAGCGGCGCGGACGTGCCGCCGCGCAGCACCAGCACCGGCGACTCCATCCCGCGCGAGCGCCGCAGGTACGGCTGCACCACGCCCAGCCCGTCCGGGCCGTCGCCGTCCACCAGGTACGCCGAGGCGCGCGGCATCTCGTCGTAGACGCGGATCTCGAACGCGCCCGCGTCCCGCAGTCGGGCCCGCACCCGGCGCACATGCATGATGTTCATCTCCACCGCCTTGCCCAACTCGCCACGCCCAAGGCCGAGTTCGCGCTCGCGACGACGCAGGGAGCTACTGGCGGGGTTGAGGAAGAGCAGCCGCACCCGGCAGCCGGAGTCGGCCAGGGCGACGAGTCGCCGACCGGTGAAGTTCTGGCAGAGCATGCTGAGGCCGATGCCGATGGCGTCCAGCCGCCGCGCGCCCGCCAGCAGGTCCTCGACCGGCAGGTCACGCTGGAGCCGGACCCGGTCCGCGTGGACGCCGATGACGTCGGCGTAGCGGTCGCCGACCAACTCCTCGACGGCGTCCACCGGGGCGCGCAGCGCCAGCGAGGCGGCGCCCTCGTGGACGCTGCCGTCGAGCAGGAGCAGCAGCCGGGCGGCGGCGCGCTCGGCCTGGGCCAGCACGTTCTCGGAGAGCGTGCGGTTGCGCGACACGACGTGCCGGGCCACCTCGAGCTCGTCCAGGGCGACCTCTATCTCGCGCCGGTCGTTCAGGAAGGGCTCGAAGCAGGGCCAGTGCTGGATCATCAGCTCACGCAACTGCGGCAGGGTGAGGAAGATCACGAGCGCGTCGTCGTCCGGGTCGAGCAGGTAGCCCTTGCGCCGGCTGACCTCGCGGACCGCGCCGGCCCGCTGGACCCACTCCTCGCCCGCCGGTCCGGCCGCGGCGATGACCCAGTCGTCGCCGTGCGCGGGTTCGTAGACCGGGCGCAGCACCTCGGAGACCACCGAACGCAGCCGCTGCTCGACCAGGTTGAGCCAGACATAGGCGCGACCGGCGCGACGGACCCGGACCCTGGCCTCCTCCCAGGCCGTCCCGGGCCAGGCCAACGACGGCTCCAGCGAGCCCGGTTGGTGCGGAACGGTGCGGCCGAGGCCGGTCCGGGCGACTCGTTCGACGCCGGTGGGGGCGTCGCCCCGCGCCGCGCTCCCCGGGGAACCCCCGTCGGGGACCACCATTCCGGAGCTCACCGTCCGTCCCTCATCCACGTCATCCCTCTTGGCCCGCTCGGCCGTTGGGGCGTGCGGTGCGGCGGCTCGCCCAGTCGGCCGCCCACACCGTACCGCGCCGGGCGGCCCGATGCGGACCGTCCGCGCGGGTCCGGACGATCAGCTGACGATCAAGGGTACTTCGCCTCCCCGGGCAGGTGCAGCAGTTCGACACGGGGCAGTTCGGCGCGTCGACGGAACGTTCCTCCGCCCGTGCCCTCCCCCGAGCGGTCACCGCTGGGCCACCCGGACGTAAGCATCCGAACAACCGACGGACAGTCTCAAGGCAACAGTGGGACACAGACACTCGTTCGGGCGAAGAACCGGCAAGTC
Organism: Streptacidiphilus fuscans; assembly: GCF_015690355.1. Lineage (GTDB taxonomy): Bacteria > Actinomycetota > Actinomycetes > Streptomycetales > Streptomycetaceae > Streptacidiphilus > Streptacidiphilus fuscans. Next base: position 28,813 of record NZ_JADPRT010000010.1, read on the forward strand.
GGTCATGGGAACCCGTGTGCTACGCCACGATGCACTGGGACATGACGACGAGTCGGGGCGGGCATCACCCCGGGAGGGCCTCGATTCCGGGGCGCTCCGGGGTGTGCGCCGAGCCCCGCTCCGAGCGGACAGGATTGGTTGAGGACCATGCAAGTCTGGCCGGGCCAGCCGTACCCCCTGGGCGCCACCTACGACGGCGCGGGGACCAACTTCGCTGTCTTCTCCGAGGCGGCGGAGCGGATCGAGTTGTGCCTGCTCGGCGACGACGGCTCCGAGACCTCGGTCGAGCTTCGCGAGACCGACGCGTTCGTGCGCCACGCCTTCCTGCCCGGCGTGCAGCCGGGCCAGCGCTACGGCTTCCGCGTGCACGGGCCGTACGACCCCTCGCGCGGGGTCCGCTGCAACAGCGCCAAGCTGCTGCTCGACCCCTACGCCAAGGCGATGAGCGGCCGGGTCGACTGGGACGAGTCCGTCTACGGCTACCACTTCGGCTCCCCGGACCGCCGCAACGACCTCGACTCCGCCCCGCACACCATGACCTCGGTGGTGGTGAATCCGTACTTCGACTGGGGCAACGACCGTCCGCCGCGCACGGACTACCACCGCACGGTCATCTACGAGGCCCACGTGAAGGGGCTCACCGAGCTGCATCCCGGCATCCCGGACGACATCCGGGGCACCTACGCGGGCATCGCACACCCCGCCGTGATCGAGCACCTGGTCAAGCTCGGCATCACCGCCATCGAGCTGATGCCGGTGCACCAGTACGTCGACGACCACCGGCTCAGCGACATGGGCCTGTCCAACTACTGGGGCTACAACACCATCGGCTTCTTCGCCCCGCACGGCTCCTACTCCTCGCTCGGCGACCGCGGCCAGCAGGTCCAGGAGTTCAAGTCGATGGTCAAGTCGCTGCACGCGGCGGGCATCGAGGTCATCCTCGACGTGGTCTACAACCACACCGCCGAGGGCAACCACCTCGGCCCCACCCTCTCCCTCCGCGGGCTGGACAACCCCTCCTACTACCGCCTGGCCGAGGACCGCCGGTACTACGAGGACACCACCGGCACGGGCAACAGCCTGCTGATGCGCAGTCCGCACGTGCTGCAGCTGATCATGGATTCGCTGCGCTACTGGGTCACCGAGATGCACGTCGACGGCTTCCGCTTCGACCTGGCGGCCACCCTGGCCCGCCAGTTCCACGAGGTGGACCGGCTCTCCTCCTTCTTCGACCTGGTCCAGCAGGACCCGATCGTCTCCCAGGCCAAGCTGATCGCCGAGCCGTGGGACCTCGGCGAGGGCGGCTACCAGGTGGGCGGCTTCCCGCCGTTGTGGACCGAGTGGAACGGTCAGTACCGGGACACCGTGCGCGACCTCTGGCGCGGCGAGAACGCCACGCTGGCCGAGTTCGGCTCCCGGCTGACCGGCTCCTCGGACCTCTACCAGGACGACGGCCGCCGTCCCATCGCCAGCATCAACTTCGTGACCTGCCACGACGGTTTCACCCTGCGCGACCTGGTCTCCTACAACCAGAAGCACAACGCGGCCAACGGCGAGGACAACCGCGACGGCGAGTCCTTCAACCGCTCCTGGAACTGCGGCGTCGAGGGCGAGACGGACGACCCGACGGTGCTCGGCCTGCGCTCCCGGCAGCAGCGCAACTTCATCGCCACACTGCTGCTCAGCCAGGGCGTCCCGATGCTGCTGCACGGCGACGAGTTCGGCCGCACCCAGGGCGGCAACAACAACGCCTACTGCCAGGACAACGAGATCTCCTGGGTGCGCTGGCCGCGGCTGGACGAGGAGAGCCCGGCCGGTCAACTGCTGGAGTTCACACGGCACATGGTCTGGCTCCGGCGCGACCACCCGGTCTTCCGACGACGACGGTTCTTCCACGGCCGCCCGGTCTCCGGCACCCACGACGAGCTCACCGACATCGCCTGGTTCACCAACGAGGGCGAGGAGATGACCGCCAGGGACTGGCGTGCCTCCTTCGCCAAGTCGCTGACGGTCTTCCTCAACGGCAACGCCATCTCGGAGCCCGACCGGCGCGGCGGCCGGATCACGGACGACTCATTCCTGCTGCTCTTCAACGCCAGCCCGCAGCCGCTGGAGTTCGTCGTGCCGCTCAACCACGGCCAGGAGTGGCAGCTGGTGGTGGACACCTCGCTGCCGTGGACGATCGCCCCGGGCACGGGCGCCAAGGTACGGGCGGGCGAGACACTCCGGCTGACCGACCGGTCGATGATGGTGCTCCAGCGTCCCGCCTGAACGGCCTGGCTGCCCCGGCGTGAGCGCCGGCGAGGATACGGCGGGGGCACGGCGGCCGCATGTCGGTTCGACCGATTGCCCCCTCCGGGTCGTGACCTCGGTCGGCGTGGGGTAGGCGTGTGGGTATGACTCCTGCCGCACGCCGGGTCCCGACGGCCAGCTACCGTCTGCAGCTCCAGCCCGGCTTCGGCTTCGCGCAGGCCGCGGCCGCGGTGCCGTACCTGGCGGACCTCGGCGTCTCGCACCTCCACCTGTCGCCGATCCTGCGGGCGGTACCGGGGTCGCGGCACGGCTACGACGTTGTCGACCACTCCGCCGTCAGCGCAGACCACGGCGGCGAGGCGGGGCTGCGGGCGCTGGCCGCGACGGCGCACGAGCACGGCCTCGGCCTGCTCGCCGACATCGTGCCCAACCACATGGCCGTGCCCACCCCACTCCACCTCAACCGGCCGCTCTGGCACACGCTGCGCGAGGGCCCGGAGTCGCCGTGGGCGCGCTGGTTCGACATCGACTGGGACGCCCAGCAGGACCGCGTACTGCTGCCCTTCCTCGGCGACCGACTGGGGGCCGTCCTGGCAGCAGGAGAACTCAAGGTCGAAGCGGCGGACGACGCAGGCGGCAGCGCGGGCGGCCCAGGCGACCCGGGCAGCGCAGGAAGCCCCGGCGGCGAGCCGGTGCTCCGGTACGGCGACCAGGTGTTCCCCCTCCGCCCCGGCACGGAGCACCTCCCGCTACCGGAACTGCTGCGCCGCCAGTGGTACCGGCCCGCGTGGTGGCGGCTGGGCCGGACCGAGCTCAACTACCGCCGGTTCTTCACGGTCAGCGAGCTGATAGCCGTCCGCGTCGAGCTGCCCGAGGTCTTCGACGCCACGCACGAGCTGCTGCTCCGGCTCCACGGCGAGGGCGTGCTGGACGGCTTCCGGGTGGACCACCCGGACGGGCTGGCCGACCCGCGTGGCTATCTGCGCCGCCTGCGGGACGCGTCCGGCGGGGCGCATGTCGTGGTCGAGAAGATCCTGACCGGCGACGAGACGCTGCCCGGTGACTGGCCGTGCGCCGGCACCACCGGCTACGACGCGCTGCGGCAGATCGACGGCGTGCTGACGGACGGCGCCGGTGTGGTCCGGGCGCTGCGGCCTCCGGCCGAGGTCGCCGCCGGAGCAGCGCAGCGCGGCAAGACCGAACTGGTCGCGCCGCAGGGTGAACTGGACGCGGAGGTGGCCCGGTTGGTCCGCGAGGTCGCCGCCGCCTGCGCCGACGAGCCGGATCTGCCCGACCAGCCGGGCCAGCCGGACCGGCCCGACGGGTCCGACCACCCGTCCTGGGCCGTCCGCCAGGCACTGGCGGGGCTGCTGACCGCCTTCCCCCGCTACCGGCCCTACCCGGTCCCGGGCGAACCACTGCCCGAGGCCGACGCGCAGGCGCTGCTGTCCCCGCCGGACGACGTGTTGCTCCCCGCCCCCTACGCCGCGACCGCCCGACTGATACGCGAGCTGCTGCTGGACCCCGACTCCCCCGCCTCGCTGCGTGCCCGGTTCGGCCAGACCTCGTCCGCCGTCGCAGCCAAGGGCGTCGAGGACACCGCCTACTACCGGCACCACCCGCTGCTCTCACTCAACGAGGTCGGCGGCGAACCCGCCCGACCCGGCGTCACCCCCGAGCAGTTCCACGCCTTCTGCGCGCGGATCGCCCGGGACTGGCCGCACACCATGACGGCGCTCTCCACCCACGACACCAAGCGCAGCGCCGACGCCCGCGCCCGGCTCGCGGTCCTCGCCGAGCTGCCGGAGGAGTGGGTGACGGAGCGCGCGGCCTGGTCCGCGCTGGCCCCCGACGGCGGTCTGCCCCACGACCGCGACGCCGAGGACCTGCTCTGGCAGACCGCCTTCGCCGCCTGGCCCATCGACGGCGACCGGCTCACCGAGGTGATGCTCAAGTCGGTCCGCGAGGCCAAGCTCCACACCACCTGGACCGACCCCGACCCGGCCTACGAGCGCGCCGTCGCCGCGCTCGCCGGCTCGGTTCCGGAGACTCCCGCGCTGGCGGCGCGGATCGAGGCCTTCGTCGCGCGTACCGCGCCCTACGCCCGGGTCAACACCCTGGGCGCGGCCCTGCTCCACCTCACCATGCCCGGCGCGCCCGACCTCTACCAGGGCAGCGAGTTCCCGCTGTACACCCTGGTCGATCCGGACAACCGCGACGTGGTCGACTTCCCCGCCACGCCGGACGCGCACCCGCACCGGCATCCGCACGGCCTGGCCGCCGAGAAGGCCGACCTCACCCGCACCGCCCTGCATGCGCACAAGCACCTGGACCTTCATTCCGCCCCGGGAGCCCCGTACACGCCGTGGCAGACGCCGAGCCCGCACGCCCTCGCGTTCCTGCGCGGCGACGCGACGTTGACCGTGGTGACCCGCCTCCCGCACGGGCTGGAACGGTCCGGCGGTTGGGGCCGCCAGACACTCCCCCTGCCGCCCGGGACCTGGACCGAGGCGCTCACCGCCCGGACGGGCTTCTGGGGTGCGGTGGCCCTGGCGGACCTGCTGGCCGAACTCCCGGTGGCGCTGCTGGTCCGGACGGACCCCCCGGCCTGAAGCGGCACCCGGCGCCGGTCCGCGCTGGCCGTATGGCGGAAGGCGCGCGGGTGCAGGCATGCGCCCTGGACAGGCGCGGGTAGGAGATCACGTATGCCGTCCGAACCTGAAGCTGTCGCGGTCCCGCAGCCCCTCGTCACCCGCCCGCACCGCTTCGCCGTCTGGGCGCCCGAGGCACAGCGGGTCGAGGTCGTCGTCGATGACGCGTCGCACGGGATGCGCCCGGATCCGGGGCGGACCGGGTGGTGGCGGGCGGATGTGCCCACCGATCCCACGGCTGGACGCTACGGCTTCCGTCTCGACGGCGGGCCGGTCCTGCCCGACCCGCGCTCGCCGCGTCAGCCCGACGGACCGGACGGGCTGTCACAACTCGTCGACCACGCGGCGTTCCGGTGGCAGCATCCGTGGACCGGACGCGGTCTGCCCGGTGCGGTCCTCTACGAGCTGCACGTCGGCACATTCACCCCGGAGCGGACCTTCGACGCCGCCGCCGAGCGGCTCGGCCATCTTGCCGACCTCGGGGTGACCCATGTCGAGCTGATGCCGGTCTGCCCCTTTCCCGGACGGAACGGCTGGGGCTACGACGGCGTCGCGCCCTGGGCCGTCCACGAGCCCTACGGCGGGCCGGAGGGAATGAAGCGTTTTGTCGACACCGCTCATTCCCATGGTCTCGGCGTGGTGCTGGACGTGGTGCACAACCACCTGGGACCGTCCGGCAACCATCTGCCCGCCTACGGCCCCTACTTCACCGACCGTCACCAGACGCCGTGGGGCTCGGCGGTCAACCTGGACGCGCCCGGCTCGGACGAGGTGCGGGCGTATCTCATCGGCAGCGCCCTGAGCTGGCTGCGCGAGTACCGGCTCGACGGCCTCCGGCTGGACGCCGTGCACGCCCTGGTCGACACCCGGGCGCTGCCGTTCCTGGAGGAACTGGCGGCAGCCGTCGACGAGCTGTCGCAACAGGTGGGCCGACCGCTCTTCCTGGTCGGCGAGTCCGACCTCAACGATCCCCGGTTGGTCACCGCGCGAGCCGCCGGCGGCACCGGACTCGACGCCCAGTGGAGCGACGACTTCCACCACGCCCTGCACGCCGCGCTGACCGGCGAGAGCCAGGGCTACTACGCGGACTTCGCCGCGCGTCCGCTGGCTGCCCTCGCCAAGACCCTGACCGGCGGCTTCTTCCACGACGGCAGCTGGTCGAACTTCCGGGGCCGCTCCCACGGCCGCCCGCTCGACCCGGCCCGGACGCCGCTGCACCGCCTGCTCGGCTACACCCAGACCCACGACCAGGTCGGCAACCGCGCCCAGGGCGACCGGCTCGCCGCCTCCCTCCCGCCCGAGCGGCTGGCGGCCGGTGCGGCGCTGGCACTGCTGTCGCCGTTCACCCCGATGCTCTTCATGGGCGAGGAGTGGGGTGCGCGCACCCCCTGGCAGTACTTCACCGACCATCAGGACCGCGCTCTGGCGCAGGCGGTGCGCGAGGGGCGCCGGCGTGAGTTCGCCGGGCACGGCTGGAGGCCGGAGCAGATCCCGGACCCGCAGGCCGCGTCGACGGTCCGCGCCTCCACCCTCGACTGGGACGAGCCGCAGCGCGGACACCACGCCGAGTTGCTGGACTGGTACCGCCTGCTGCTGCGACTGCGCCCGCTGGCCTCCGGCGAGGCTCCGCAGGTGCGGTTCGACGAGGACGAGGGGTGGCTGACGATGTGTCGGGGGCCTCTCACTCTCGGCGTCAACCTGTCCGACCAGGCGCGCGAGCTGCCGCTGACGGACGGCACGCCGCTGGCTGCCTTCCCGGCCGGAACACGGCCCTCACCTGCGGTTCCGGCCGGCGCGACGGTGGTTTTCCACAGGCGGGCGAAAGGTGTTGGACTCGCCTCCCGGCCTTCGCAAGGATGAGCGCATGACGACCGACGGCAGCAGCACTCCAGAGGTGACGCATGGTCAGCAGGCGTATCCGGCACGCCCGGGAGCGGACGACGTCGCCGCCCATGCCGACGCCCACGACGCGCCGCGCACCGACCGCCCGGCGGAGGTGATCGCGCTCGGCAACGGCCTGGAGCTGCGCCGACGACGCCCCGCCCAGGCCGCCGCGCTCAACGTGGCCATCCTGGCCAACCTCGACCATCTGCGTCCGTGGGTACCCTGGGCCGATCCGGCGCCCACCCCTGCGGACACGATGGCCAACTGCGAGCACGCCGTCGCCCAGTGGGAGACCGACACCGGCTACTCCTACGTCATCCAGCCGAGCGGGGATCCGGACACGGTCGTCGGCGGCTGCGGGCTGCACGCCCGGGTCGGTGCGGGAGCGCTGGAGATCGGCTACTGGGTCGCCCGGGCGTTCACCGGCCAGGGCGTGGCGACGACGCTGACCCGGAGGCTCACTGAGGAGGCGCTGACGCTGCCCGGCATCTCCCGGGTCGAGATACACGTGGACGAGGCCAACGCCGCGAGCTCGGCCGTGCCGCGCAAGCTGGGCTACCGGCTGGAGCGTGTCCGTGAGCGTACGCCCCAGTCCGCGGCCCAGTCGGGCCGGGTCGAGGTGTGGGCCCTGGGCGCTCCCGCTCCGACCGGGCTCGCCGACGGCGCCTTCCCGGCCACAACGGCGCAGTCGCTCGGGCTGCTCGGCCTCTGAGTCTCAGCCGACCGGTCGCAGGCAGTCCCGGTCAGCCCCGGTCAGTCCCGGGCGGTCACGGGCGGTCACGGGCGGTCCCTACGCGGCGGTATGCCCCTGGAGCTTCTGCCAGACGTCCGCGACCTGGGCGTCCAGCCGCTCCATCGGGCCGTCGTTGTCGATGACCAGGTCGGCGACGGCGAGCCGGGCCTCGCGGGTGGCCTGGGCAGCCATCCGGGCGCGGGCGTCCGTCTCGGTCATGCCGCGCACCTCGACCAGGCGGTGCAGCCGCGTCTCGTCGGCGGCGTCCACGACCACGACCACGTCGTAGAAAGGAGCCAGCCCGTTCTCCGCGAGCAGCGGCACGTCGTGGACGACGACGGCGTCCGGCCCGGCGGCGGCCTCCAGCTCGGCGGAGCGACGGCCGACCAGGGGGTGGACGACGGCGTTGAGCGCGGCGAGCCGGTCGGGGTCGGCGAAGACGATCGCCCCTAGCTTGGGGCGGTCCAGGGTGCCCTCGGCGGTGAGGATCTCGGGCCCGAACTCGGCGACGACGGCGGCCAGTCCGGGCGTGCCCGGTTCCACAACCTCGCGCGCGATCAGATCCGCGTCCACCACGACCGCGCCCAGCGCGGCCAGCCGGCGGGACACCTCGCTCTTGCCGGCGCCGATACCGCCGGTCAGCCCAACCTTCACCATGGACAGCAACCTATCGGCACGTGTCCGCGCCGCACCATCCCGCTGGTCAGCCCCGCCTGTCGTCGGTGGGGCTCACGCCGCAGGGCGCGGGGGCCGTCCCACCAGGGCCGGTGGGACCACGGCCTCGGCCACCGCTGCGGCCACCGCGCCCGCTCCGACGCCGCCCCGCTGCACCGGCAGCGCGCCCGAGGCGACCGGCAGCGGCGGGAGCGTGGCGTGCTCCTTGAAGCCGAACCGGGCGTACAGGCGGCGCAGCAGCGGTGGGGCCCACCAGTTGCCCTTGCCGAAGAGCGACATGGTGGCGGGCACCAGCAGCATCCGGACCAGGGTCGCGTCCACCAGCACGGCCACGGCCAGGGCCAGGCCGATCTCCTTGATGTCGAGCATCCGCCCGCTGGAGAAGCCGAGGAAGACGATCACCATCAGCGCCGCCGCCGAGGTGATGATCCGCCCGCTGCGCTGGACGCCGAGTTCGACCGCGCTGGAGCAGCTCTTTCCCTCGTCGTGCAGTTCCTTGATCCGGGAGAGGAGGAAGACCTCGTAGTCCATCGACAGACCGAAGGAGAAGACGAAGACAAGGACCGGGATCCACGCCTCCAGCCCGCCGGTCGGCGTGAAGCCGAGCAGACCGCTGAACCAGCCGTCCTGGAAGACCAGCGTCATCACGCCGAGCGCCGCGCCGAGCGAGAGGAGGTTCATCACCAGCGCCTTGATCGGCACCACCACGGACCCGGTCATCAGGAAGAGCAGCAGGAAGGTGGCCGCCACGATCAGACCGAGCGCCCACGGGCCGCGGGTGTCGATCTCGTGGTGGAAGTCGACCACGTCGGCCGCGTTGCCGGTCACCCAGGTCTGCATGCCGCCCCGGTCGGCGCGCAGCTCCTGGACCACGTGCTGCGCGGTCGCGCCCTGCGACGAGCCGTCGACGTGGACGCCGACCGCCGCCCAGCCGGGGCCGGACTCGTCGACCTGCGCCGAGCGCACGTCGGGCAGGGTGGCGACCTTGGCCGCGTAGTCCTTGGCGAGGGCCGGGTCGGCCTTCATGAAGACCGTGACGTCCGGGTCGGCCAACTGGGGGTACTGGGCGGTGACGGCGTCGGCCACGGCCCGGCTGGAGAAGCTGGTGGGGAGCGCCTGGGTGCTGAGGCTCTGGGCGTGGGCGCTGAAGAACGGCGCGGCGCAGGCGATCAGCACCGCTGAGGTGGCCAGCGCCACCGGCAGCGCCTTGCGCTGCACCAGGCGGACGATCATGGCGAACCGGCCGTCGTCACTGACACCGCGCTTGGGCGGCTTGATCTTCTTGCCCGCGAAGCCGAGCAGCGCGGGGACCAGGGTCAGCCCGGACAGGACGGTGATCACGACCACGCTGACGCCGGCCGCCGCCACCGCCCGGAAGATCGGGCTGGTCAGCACGAAGAGGCCCGAGAGCGCGACGGTCACCGTCAGCGCGGAGAAGGCGATCGTGCGCCCGGCCGTCGCGCTGGTGCGCTCGACGGCCGCCTCGATGGTCGCGCCCTTGCTGCGCTCCTCCCGGAACCGGTTGACCATCAGCAGCGCGTAGTCGATGGAGAGGCCCAGGCCCAGCACCGTGGTGATCGGCAGCACGCTGGTGTCCATCGGCATGATCTGGCTGAAGCCCAGCAAGGCCAGCAGCGCTCCGGCGACGGAGCCGATCGCGCCCAGCAGCGGCAGGCCGGCGGCGATGAAGCCACCGAAGATCAACACCATCACCGCCAGGGTGACCGGCAGCGCGATGATCTCGCCGCTCTCGGTGTCCGACTTGGTCTGCTGCTGCACCTGCTGCTGGAGCACCTGGTTGCCGCCGAGCTTGACCGTGGTCCCCGACTCGGTCCCGATGGCCTGCAGCCGCTCCGAGGCCTTGGTGACCGCGTTCGGGTTGCTCAGCTGGACGCTCAGGATCTGCGAGGAGCCGTCCTGCGCCCGGACGTCGCTGACCTGGGCGACCCCGGGCAGCGCACGCAGATCGTGCTCGGCGGAGGCGACGGCGGCATGCACGCCCGCGTCGGCGGGCGATTTGCCGGAGATGAGCGCCTGGAGCGCGTCGCTGCTGGTGCCTCCCGCCTGGGACAGCATCGCGGCACCGGTCGCGGACTCGGAGCCCGCCGCCTTGGCGGACGGCGCGGCGGCGTTGAAGACCTTCGTACCGAAGACCAGACCCAGAACCACCAACACGGCCCAGGCGAGCGCCACCCAACGACGGTGACGGAAGCTGAACCGGCCCACTGCGGCGAAGGGGCCGCCGCAGCGCTTGGAGGTCTGGTGCATAAGGAGGCCTTGCTTCCGGTCCGGGGCAACTCTGTCCACGGTGACCGAGTTGCCCCATGATCGGTAGGGGCTTCCGGTATGGGCTCCGCCATAGTCATCAGCTCCGGATAAGCCGAAGACTAAGAACGACCATGAAACGCCGGGAAACACAGAAAAGAACCCCCGCCCGAGTGATCGGGCGGGGGTTCTTCAGGCCTCTAGAGACCCTATGACCTCATCGGTCCTCAGTGGCAGAGCCTCAGCTCTGGCCACCCGCGAGCTTCTCGCGGAGGGCGGCGAGGGCCTCGTCGGTCGCCAGGGCGCCCGAGGTCTCGTCGCTGCTGGAGGAGTACGAGCCACCGGAGACGGCACCGCCGGTCTCGACAGCCGCACCCTCGCCCGCGGCCGCAGCCTCGGCGTCGGCCTCGCGGCTCTTGATGACCTGCGCCTGGTGCTGCTCGAAGCGCTGCTGCGCCTCGGCGTACTGGCGCTCCCACTCCTCGCGCTGCTTCTCGTAGCCGGGCAGCCAGTCGTTGGCCTCCGGGTCGAAGCCCTCGGGGTAGATGTAGTTGCCCTGGTCGTCGTAGGACGCGGCCATGCCGTACAGGGTCGGGTCGAACTCGACCGACGCCGGGTCGGCACCGAAGGACTCGTTGGCCTGCTTCAGCGAGAGGCTGATGCGACGACGCTCGAGGTCGATGTCGATGACCTTGACGAAGATCTCGTCGCCGACCTGGACGACCTGCTCCGGGATCTCGACGTGGCGCTCGGCCAGCTCGGAGATGTGGACCAGGCCCTCGATGCCCTCGTCCACGCGGACGAACGCACCGAACGGAACCAGCTTGGTGACCTTACCCGGGACGACCTGACCGATCTGGTGGGTCCGGGCGAACTGCTGCCATGGGTCCTCCTGGGTCGCCTTCAGCGACAGGGAGACACGCTCGCGGTCCATGTCGACGTCGAGGACCTCGACGGTGACCTCCTGGCCGACCTCGACAACCTCGGACGGGTGGTCGATGTGCTTCCAGGACAGCTCGGAGACGTGAACCAGGCCGTCGACGCCACCCAGGTCCACGAAGGCACCGAAGTTGACGATCGAGGAGACGACGCCGGAGCGCACCTGACCCTTCTGCAGGGTGGTGAGGAAGGTCTGGCGGACCTCGCTCTGGGTCTGCTCCAGCCAGGCACGGCGGGACAGGACCACGTTGTTGCGGTTCTTGTCCAGCTCGATGATCTTGGCCTCGAGCTCCTTGCCGACGTACGGCTGGAGGTCGCGGACACGACGCATCTCGACGAGCGAGGCGGGGAGGAAGCCACGGAGGCCGATGTCGAGGATGAGACCACCCTTGACGACCTCGATGACGGTACCGGTGACGATGCCGTCCTCGTCCTTGATCTTCTCGATCGTGCCCCAGGCGCGCTCGTACTGGGCGCGCTTCTTGGACAGGATCAGACGACCCTCCTTGTCCTCCTTCTGGAGGACCAGGGCCTCGATGCTGTCACCGACGGCGACGACCTCGTGCGGGTCGACGTCGTGCTTGATGGACAGCTCGCGGGACGGGATGACGCCCTCGGTCTTGTAACCGATGTCGAGGAGCACCTCGTCACGGTCAACCTTCACGATGGTGCCTTCGACGATGTCACCATCGTTGAAGTACTTGATGGTCTCATCGATCGCGGCGAGGAAGGCCTCGGCGTCGCCGATGTCGTTGACCGCAACCTGGGGAGTGGTGGGGGCCTCGGTGCTGCTCGTCATTAGGAAAGGGGCTCCGGTACGGACATGAAGTCGTAGGTACTACCACGCCGGGACCCGTGTCGCTCTACCAAGGACACCCAACTGAACTCTCGTCACGTACTTGCGTACGCAAAGACATGTGGGGTCTTCAACAGATGCGAGCGCGACCTGCTCCGTCCGAGGCGCGCAGGCCCGCAGCGCAACTTGTAGCATACGGGGACAGCCGTGGACGGTCAATGCGGATACCGCACCGTGGGAAAGGGCCCGGACGGAGTGATGTCTATCGCTCGAACGGGACCATTCGCAAGACCCACGGCGGCCTCGCTTGCTACGGCACACAGATTACGCTATCGCCGACATGATCGATGACACTTTCGCCGACGACGCCCACCACACCGCCCATCACGCCGCCGCAGGCAGCGGCGCCGACGACGATGCCGAGGCGGTCCGCCGCGACTCGGACGGCGTCGAGAGCAGCCGGGCCAACCGCGGCTGGTGGGACCGCAACGCCGACGAGTACCAGGTCGAGCACGGCGGGTTCCTCGGCGACGCGCGCTTCACCTGGTGCCCCGAGGGCCTGGACGAAGCCGACGCGCACCTGCTCGGCGACCCGGCACAACTGAGCGGACGGCGGGTGCTGGAGATCGGCGCCGGCGCCGCCCAGTGCTCTCGCTGGCTGGCCGCCCGGGGCGCGTTGCCGGTCGCGCTCGACCTCTCCTTCCGGCAGCTGCAGCACTCGCTGCGGATCGACGAGCAGCTCGGCCTGCCCCCGGTGCCGCTGGTCCAGGCGGACGCGAGCGTGCTCCCCTTCGCGGACGGCTCCTTCGACCTGGCCTGCTCGGCCTACGGGGCGGTGCCCTTCGCCGCCGACACCGCACAGCTCATGCGCGAGGTGCACCGGGTGGTGCGGCCCGGCGGACGCTGGGTGTTCTCGGTGACCCATCCGATCCGCTGGGCTTTCCCGGACGAGCCCGGCCCGGAGGGGCTGACGGCGGTGTCCTCGTACTTCGACCGGACCCCCTACGTCGAGCAGGACGAGGACGGGAACGCCGTCTACGTCGAGCACCACCGGACCCTCGGCGACCGGGTGCGCGAGCTGACGGCGGCCGGTTTCCGCCTGGTCGACCTGGTCGAGCCGGAGTGGCCGGAGGGGCTGACCTCAGAGTGGGGCGGGTGGAGCCCCCTGCGCGGACGGCACATCCCGGGGACCGCGATCTTCGTCTGCGTCCGCGACGACGCCTGAGGACGCACCCGCGCCCCCACCCCCGCCCGCACCTGTTCCCGCTCCCGTTCCCACTCCGCCCGAAGCGCGTCGGCGTCGGTCGCGGCCCTCGACCACGAAGGCGAGGGCCAGCAGCACGAGGCCGAGCAGCGGCAGGCCCCAGGGCAGGTAGGTGCTGAGCATGAGCACCAGCGTCCGCTCGTTCTTCACCAACGTCAGCGTGGCGGCCTGGTAGTCGGGGCGGATCTTCACGTCGCCCTGGAAGATCGTCACCGGCGCGTGGTGGGCCGAGGCGGGGAAGCGCAGCTGCTCGTCGTGGATCTCCTCGCCGTTGACCGGCGCCCCGGTGACCGGGTCGACCCAGAACTTGCGGACCGTGGTGTACCAGCGCTGGTAGCCGAGGGCGGCGATCTGCGCGGGCGTGATCGCCACGTTGGCCGGCATGGTCTTGGGGAAAGGGACCTGCGTCCACGGAATCGTCTGTTCGAAGTAGTAGACGGTCAGCCCGCCGACGTTCTCGGTCCCCTTGTAGTGGATCGGCGCGGAGGTCCGGGTCTGCTCGTCGAAGTACTGGTAGTCGTGCGGCTGGGTGTTGAACGGGAACTTGTACTCGACGCCGACCCTGCTGACGGCGTTGCCGTCGACGCTCTCGCCGCAGCAGTGCACCGGGTCCTGGGTGTGCGCGTCGAAGGTGTAGACCTCGGGGATGACGGAGAGGCGTTTGCCGTCATTGCCGAGGATGTAGGACAGGGTGTCCCAGACCACCACGCTCTTACCCGTGCGCTGCTTCTCGGCCTGGGCCGCGGCGGCGTCGCCCTTGAGGGTCTGGATGATGGTCACGGTCTGGTGCGGCACCGAGGTCAGCGTCGCGTAGTCGATCAGCGTCGCGTCCTTCGCCTGCAGCACCACGACCTGGTACTGGTTGTCGGGTACGGCGACGACGCGCGGATAGACCCAGACTTTCATCATCACGCCGAGGACCGAGACGAAGGCCGCCAGCGCGACGAGCAGCAGGCCGATACGGTGCCGCATCCTGGAACCACTCCTTCGCCGTCGGGCCGTCAGGGGTGCGCCGGAGCGCTGGACATCAGCGGCTTGGCCGTGGTCGGGCCGTTCTGGTCGGCCAACGGCACGGCGAGGAAGGCCACCACCAACGCGAGCACGGCTCCCACCACCGCCGCGATCAGCGCACGCATGCCCCGCTCCCTCCGCCGCTGTCCCGGGGTACTCCGGACAGGAGCGCACCGTAGCGCCGCACGCGGGAAATGAGAACAGGTTCTACCGGACCGACGCAGCACAGCGCGGCAGGACCGGCCTCACATTGGTTGCCTGCCGCACTGTTTGACGTGGCGTCAGCTGTGCGTGTTCAGATGCGCATGTCTCAGCTGTCCGCGCCTCAGTGGCCCGCGTCCTCCCAGTTCGCGCCCGCGCCGACGGAGACGTCCAGCGGAGCGCGGAGCGGGTACGCGCCGGCCATCTCGCGGCGGACCAGCTCCTCGACGCGCTGCCGCTCGCCGGGGGCGACCTCGAGCACGATTTCGTCGTGGACCTGAAGCAGCATCCGCGAGGCCAGCTCCGCCTCGCGCATCGCGGCGTCGACCTTGAGCATGGCGATCTTGACGATGTCCGCCGCCGAGCCCTGGATCGGGGCGTTGAGCGCCATCCGCTCGGCCATCTCGCGGCGCTGGCGGTTGTCGCTGGTGAGGTCCGGCAGGTAGCGGCGGCGGCCGAGCAGGGTCTCGGTGTAGCCGGTGCCGCGGGCCTCCTCGACGACGCGCTGCAGGTAGTCGCGGACGCCGCCGAAGCGCTCGAAGTAGGTGTCCATCAGGCGGCGCGCCTCAGCGGTCTCGATGTCGAGCTGCTGGGAGAGGCCGAAGGCCGAGAGACCGTACGCCAGGCCGTAGGACATCGCCTTGACCTTGCGGCGCATCTCCGCGTCGACCGAGCCGGGCTCGACGTCGAAGACGTAGGAGCCGACCGTGGTGTGCAGGTCCTCGCCGGAGGCGAAGGCGGCCAACAGGCCCTCGTCCTCGGAGAGATGGGCCATCACCCGGAGCTCGATCTGGCTGTAGTCGGCCGTCAGCAGCGTCTCGTAGCCCTCGCCGACCACGAAGGCGCGGCGAATCATCCGGCCCTCCTCGGTGCGGACTGGGATGTTCTGCAGGTTCGGGTCCGTCGACGACAGTCTGCCCGTCGCGGCGACCATCTGGTTGAAGGTGGTGTGGATCCGGCCGTCCGCAGCGACGGTCTTGATGAGGCCCTCGACGGTGCTGCGCAGCCGCGTCTGGTCGCGGTGGCGCAGCAGGATGACGGGCAGCTCGTGCTCGGTCTGGCCGGCCAGCCAGGTGAGCGCGTCGGCGTCAGTGGTCCAACCCGTCTTGATCTTCTTGGTCTTGGGCAGACCCAACTCGTTGAAGAGGATCTCCTGGAGCTGCTTGGGCGAGCCGAGGTTGAACTCGTGGCCCACCGCGTGGTGGGCCTCCTTGACCGCCTGCTGGACGGCCGCGCCGAACTGGATCTCCAGCTGGCCCAGCCACTCGCGGTCGGCGGCGATGCCGACGCGCTCCATCCGGGCCAGCAGCTCGGCGACGGGCAGTTCGAGGTCGCGCATCAGGGCCAGGGCGTTGTCCTTGGCCAGGCGGGTCTCGAAGAGCTCGGCGAGGTCGAGCACCGTGCGGGCCTGGACCATCAGCAACTCCGCTGCGGCGGCGGCCTGGTCGTCCTCGGAGGCCTCGTCGCCGAAGGCCAGCTGGCCGCTGTCGGCCGCGGCGCTGGAGCCGAGCGTGCGGCCCAGGTACTCCTCGGCGAGGACGTCGAGGCCGAAAGTGCGCCGGCCGGGCTTCTCCAGGTAGGCGGCCAGGGCGCTGTCCCCCTCGATGCCCTCGATGTGCCAGCCGTGTTCGGCGAAGGCGCGCTGGACCTGCTTGGCGACGTGCAGCGCCTTGGGCCGGGTGGCGTCGGCGAGCCAGGCGGCGAAGGCCTGCTCGTCGGCCTCGGCGAGCGAGGTCGGGTCCAGCCAGGCGGCCGGGCCGTCGGGGACGGCGAGGCCGACGGCGGTGACGTGGCCCTCTCCCAACGACCAGGTGTAGTCGGCGGCGAGGCCGACCCGGCCCTCGGCGGCGTGCTCGGCCAGCCAGGCGGCGACCGAGCCGGGCTCGGTGAGCAGCGTGCCGTGGATGTCGACGCCGGGACCGGAGACCGAGGCGGCCTCGGCCGCGTCCGTGCCCGCGCCCGGGTCGGCGGCGAAGAGCCGGTCGCGCAGCTGCTGGTTGCGGAACTCCAGGGTGTCGAGCAGCAGCGTCGTGGCCGGGACGTCGTAGGGCTGCCGGGCCAGGTCGCCGACGGCAAGCGGCAGCTCGACGTCGCGGATCAGCTCGGTGAGCTCGCGGTTGAGCTTGACGTCGTCGAGACCGGCGCGCAGCTTCTCGCCGATCTTGCCCTTGACCTCCTCGGCGTGGGCGACCAGTTCGGCGAAGGAGCCGTACAGGTTGATCCACTTGGCGGCGGTCTTCTCGCCGACGCCGGGGATGCCCGGGAGGTTGTCCGACGGGTCGCCGCGCAGCGCGGCGAGGTCCGGGTACTGGGCGGGGGTGACGCCGTACTTCTCGAAGACCTTCTCGGGGGTGTACCGGGTGAACTCGGAGACGCCCTTTGTCGGGTAGAGGACGGTGACGTTGTCGTTGACGAGCTGGAGCGAATCGCGGTCGCCGGTGAGGATCAGCACCTCGTAGCCCTCGGCCCCGGCGGCGGTGGCCAGGGTGGCGATGATGTCGTCGGCCTCGTACTCGGGCGAGCGCAGATGCGGCACCTTCATCGCGTCGAGCAGCTCGGAGACCAGCTCGACCTGGCCGCGGAAGCCCTCCGGCGAGGCGGAGCGGTTGGCCTTGTACTCGGGGTAGATGCCGGCCCGGAAGGTCTTGCGGGAGACGTCGAAGGCCACCGCGAAGTGGGTGGGCGCCTCGTCGCGCAGGATGTTGGCCAGCATCGACGTGAAGCCGTAGACCGCGTTGGTCGACTGGCCCGTAACGGTCGAGAAGTTCTCCTCGGGCAGGGCGTAGAAGGCGCGGTACGCCATGGAGTGGCCGTCCATGAGCAGCAGCCGGCCCTTGCTGCCGCTGCCCGTGCCCGTCGTACTGCCTGCCATTGACTGCCACCCGCCACTCTGCCGACTGCTGTGCTTACGGGACGAAATCCTATGGCCCGCCACCGACAGTCGGCACGGAGCGACAGGCCCGCGCGGCCACGCGGCCCGCACCGCCGCAGGCCCACGCCGCCATGGCCGCCCCGGCGTCGTACGATCGCACCGGATCACCCGGACCGCACAGCAACCCCGAGCGTCCGGGCACGGCATCCGCACGACAGCGGCACGACGACGGCGTCAGGAGCAACATGTCCGACCAGACCCCCGCGAGCACCGGCACCCACGCCACCCCCGAGAGCGGCGAGCCCGGCATCAAGCTCAACGTGCCGCAGGACGTGCTCGACCACTTCGCCAAGCTGGGCGTCACCGCCGACACCTTCTCCGGTGGGCACCTCGGCGAGAAGATGGGGATCCGGATCGTCGAGGCGTCGCCGGAGCGCGTCGTCGGCACCATGCCCGTCGAGGGCAACCAGCAGCCGTACGGCCTGCTGCACGGCGGCGCGTCCGCCGCGCTCGCCGAGACCATCGGCTCGGTCGGCGCGATGCTGCACGCGGGCCCGGGACGCTACGCCGTCGGCGTCGACCTCAACGCCACCCACCACCGCTCGGCCACCTCCGGACTGGTCACCGGCGTGGCGACAGCGGTCTTCCGCGGCCGGACCGCGGCCACCTACGAGATCGCCATCACGGACGACCAGGGCCGCCGGATCACCAGCTGCCGTCTCACCTGCATGCTGCGCGACATCTGACCACATCCGGCCATCTGACTACACGTCAGACCAGGACGCTCCTCTCGACCGAGAGGGGCGTCCTTGTTTTTGACGGTCACTCAACTCACACTCGACCCGCACCCGCCCGCCCCTCTCATACGGGCCCCAAAATCCTTACGGGATATGACTTTTCGCAATCCAGGGGCAATAAGGGACCCCACAGCACGAACCGCGGAGTCTCAAATCTTGCTCAGGTGATAACAACAGGATCACATCGCTTTCGTACTGCTCCCTGCCGGGTAGGACGGCGTCCTAAAGTCGCCGCCAGTCACCGCGCCGTCGGTACGTCAGGTCGGGGCCTTCGCGCGGTTCGACCCTCGCAACAGAGGAAAGGACTCACGTGCGTAACCGTTCTCTGCTCGCCCTCACCGCCATCGCGGCCACCGGCGCGCTCACCCTCACCGCCTGCGGATCCCGCGCCGGCTCCGGTTCCACCAGCGGCTCCAGCAGCTCCTCGGGGACCACCGTCACCATCGGGGTCGACGCCCCGCTGACCGGTCCCCTGTCCGCACTGGGTCTCGGCATCAAGGACTCGGTGGACCTCGCCGTCAACACGGCCAACAAGAACAACGAGGTCCCGGGCGTCACCTTCAAGATCGAGGCGGAGGACGACAAGGCCTCGCCGCAGCAGGGGCAGCAGAACGCCACCACCCTGGTCGCCGACAACACCGTCGCCGGCGTCGTCGGCCCGCTCAACTCCGGTGTGGCCGTGTCGATGCAGAAGATCTTCGACGAGGCCAACCTGGTCGAGGTCTCCCCGGCCAACACCAACCCGTCGCTGACCCAGGGTCCGAACTGGCAGAGCGGCCAGAAGGCGCGCCAGTTCAAGTCCTACTTCCGGACCGCCACCACCGACGCGATCCAGGGCCCGTTCGCCGCCGAGTTCGCCTACAGCACCCTGGCCAAGAAGAAGGTCTTCCTGGTCGACAACAAGCTGACCTACGGCGTCGGCCTGGCCGGCACCTTCAAGGACGAGTTCACCAAGCTCGGCGGCACCGTCGTCGGGCAGGACCACGTCACCAGCGGCGCGAGCGACTACTCCTCCACCGTGACCGCGATCAAGTCCTCCGGCGCCGACTTCGTCTACTTCGGCGGCGAGTACCCCGACGGCGCCCCGCTGAGCAAGCAGCTCAAGGCGGCCGGCGACAACATCCCGGTCATCGGCGGCGACGGCCTGTACGACCCGACCTACATCAAGCTGGCCGGCGCCGCGGCCAACGGCGACTACGCCACCTCCGTCGGCGCGCCGGTGGAGTCGCTGCCGTCCGCCACCCAGTTCGTCGCCAACTACAAGGCCGCGGGCTACGCCGACCCGTACGCCGCGTACGGCGGCTACTCGTACGACTCCGCCTGGGCGATCATCGAGGCCGTCAAGGCCGTGGTGAACAACAACAGCGGCAAGCTGCCGTCCAACCCGCGCCAGGCGATCGAGGCGGCCATGTCCTCGGTCAGCTTCGCCGGTGTCACCGGCCAGGTCTCCTTCGACCAGTACGGCGACGCCACCAACAAGCAGCTGACCGTCTACGGCGTCAAGAACGGCCAGTGGACCACCGTCAAGACCGGCACCTTCGCCGGCTGACGGCTGAACCTCCGCACCACCTCGTAAGGCCTGCCAGGCGGGGGCGCAGCACCGTTGCGCCCCCGCCTGTTCCATATCCACAGCAAAGCAACGGAGGCCTGCGGTGCACGAGTTGCCGCAAAACCTGGCCAACGGCCTGTTCCTCGGGGCCATGTACGGGCTTATCGCCGTCGGCTACACGATGGTCTACGGCATCATCCAACTGATCAACTTCGCCCACGGCGAGATCTTCATGACCGGCGCCTTCGGCGCGCTGGCCGTCTGGTCGCAGCTCAAGTCGGACATATCCATATGGCTGGCGCTGCCCCTGATGATTCTGGGAGGCGTGGTCACCTCCACCCTCGTCGCCGTACTCGCCGAGCGCTTCGCCTACCGGCCGTTGCGCAACGCACCCCGTCTGGCACCGCTCATCACCGCGATCGGCCTCTCGATCTTCCTGCAACAGCTGGTGTGGAGCTTCCCCGGCAACACCTCGGCCCGGCCGTTCCCCTCGCTGCCGGGCGGGCCGTACCACCTCGGCTCGATCACCTTCCAGCCCGCCGACATCTTCGTCCTGGTCGTCGCGGCGCTCTCCACGCTCTTCCTGGCCTACTTCGTCCGCTCCACCCGGACCGGACGCGCCATGCAGGCCACCTCCCAGGACCCGGACACCGCACGGCTGATGGGCATCGACACCGACAAGGTGATCGTCATCGCCTTCGTCCTCGGCGCCGTCTTCGCCGCCCTGGCCGGCGTCTCCAGCGGTCTGCGCTACGGCCAGATCGAGTTCAACATGGGCTTCCTCAACGGGCTCTTCGCCTTCACCGCCGCCGTCCTCGGCGGCATCGGGAACATCTACGGCGCGCTGCTCGGCGGCGTGGTGCTGGGCCTCGCCCAGACGCTGACCGCCGCCTACGTGCAGTACATCCCGGGCATGAGCCAGTTCGGCAGCCAGGACTGGTCCAACGTGTGGGCCTTCGTCATCCTCATCCTCGTCCTGATGTTCCGGCCCCAGGGCCTGCTGGGCGAGCGCGTCGCGGACAGGGCGTGAGCGCACCATGACCGATACCCAGACCATCCCCGCCTCCCCCGCCGAGCCCTCCGGCACCGCCCCGGACACCGGACGGGCCGGGCTCCGCCCCGCGATCCCCATGCCCCAGGCCCTCGCCCACGGGCTCACCATCGGCGGCGGCGTACTCACCGCCGTCTCCGCCTACCTCTCCTGGACCTACAGTTCGCAGTTCCCCGGCGACCTCACCGTCAGCGGCTACCCCGGCGGACTGCAGTGGCTCACCTTCACCGCCGGGCTGCTCACCGCCGTCTTCGGGGTCCTCGCGGCGCTGCCCCGGCACCGGTTCCGCCCGCTGCCACCCGGCAACACCGCCGGAGCGGCGCTCCTCTCGGCCGTGGGCGGACTCGCCGTCACCTGGTTCACCCTGATCGCCATCGCCGTCGAACTGAACGGACTGGTCAACCTCACCACCGGCGGCTGGGTCGCGGGCGTCGCCAGCCTGCTCGCCCTGCTCGGCGGCCTGGGACTGACCCGCTCGGCCACCTCCACACGCTGCGCCCCGACCCGGCAGGAGTGGCTGCAGACCCTCTACGCGGGCGGCGGCCTGCTCGTCCTCGGCCTGCTGCTCAAGGCCGCGGGCAGCGGCGCGGCCGGGCTCACCATGGCCGGCGGCGGCCTGGTCGTCATCGTCCGCCTGGTCACCGTGGTAACCCGATACGTCGGCCCCACACCGGAGTTGGGCAAGGGCAAGATCCTGCCGCGCTGGGCCGACATCCTGCTGATCGTCCTCGTGCTCGCCGTCGGCCTGGAGATCTTCGCCTACGGCGTCGACACGCCCTACTGGCAGCTCTTCGTCGGCTTCCTCACCGTGCTCTGCTTCGGCCTCTGGGCCGTCTCCCAGGCCGGACTGGTCCGGCGCATCGGCGAGGTCTTCGACCGCAACCGCGCCCTGGCCGCCGTCGGCGGCTTCGTGGCGGCCGGCGCGTTCGTCTTCGTCCAGCAGAGCGACGCCGACGCCACCCTCGGCGTCAACCTGCTGATCTTCGCCGCCACCGCCCTCGGCCTCAACGTCGTCGTCGGCCTGGCCGGACTGCTCGACCTCGGGTACGTCGCCTTCCTCGGGGTCGGCGCCTACGCCGCAGCGCTGGTCTCCGGCGCGGTCACCTCGTCCGTCCACGTCACCTTCCCGTTCTGGGCGGCGGCGCTGACCGGTGCGGCGGTCTCCGGCTTCTTCGGCGTCCTGCTCGGAGCGCCGACGCTGCGCGTCCGCGGCGACTACCTCGCCATCGTGACGCTCGGCTTCGGAGAGATCTTCCGGATCGTGGTGTCCAACCTCGACGGCGTCTCCGGCCCCAACGTCACCGGCGGCCCCAACGGCATCGTCAACATCCCCGACCTGAGCATCTTCGGCTTCAACCTCGGCAACCCGCACACCATCCTGGGCGCTACCATCGGCCGGTTCGCCAACTACTTCCTGCTGATGCTGATCATCATGGCCGTCATCATGCTGGTCTTCAGCCGCGCCGCCGACTCCAGGATCGGCCGCGCCTGGGTCGCCATCCGCGAGGACGAGACCGCCGCAACGGCCATGGGAATCAACGGATTCCGCTTCAAGCTGCTGGCCTTCGCCCTCGGCGCGACCCTGGCCGGACTCGCCGGAACCGTGATGGCCCACGTCAACTTCTCCGTGGTGCCCGACCCGTTCGTCTTCTCCGGACCAGTACCGCCCAACTCCGCGTTCCTGCTCGCCGCCGTCGTCATCGGCGGCATGGGCACCGTCTCCGGCCCGATCGTCGGCGCGACGCTCTTCTACCTGCTCCAGGCCAAGCTGGCCTTCCTGCAGAGCAACGAGCTGCTGATCTTCGGCGTGGCGCTCATCGTCTTCATGCGCCTGCGCCCGGAGGGCATCATCGCCAGCCGCCGTCGCCAACTGGAGTTCCACGAGGCCGCGGAGACCGCCGGCGGCGCCGGCACCGGCGCCACAGGATCCGGTGGATCCGCCGAACTCAGCACCGCAGGGGCGTGAACAGCATGACCACCGACACCATCACCCCGGACCCCGGCAGCCCCGAAGGCCCCGCCACGCCCGCCACCGGCACGCCGCTGCTGGAGGCCACCGACGTCGTCATGCGCTTCGGCGGCCTCACCGCCGTCGGCGGCGTCGACCTCACCGTCAACACCGGCGAGATCATCGGCCTGATCGGCCCCAACGGCGCCGGCAAGACCACCTTCTTCAACTGCCTCACCGGCCTCTACGTCCCGACGGAGGGTCAGGTCCGGTACCAGGGAAAGGTCCTGCCGCCGACCCCGTACAAGGTCACCCAGGCCGGAATGGCCCGCACCTTCCAGAACATCCGCCTGTTCCACAACATGACGGTGCTGGAGAACGTCCTCGTCGGCCGCCACACGCGAACCAAGGAGGGCATCATCTCGGCCGTCCTCCGCGGCCCGCGCTACCGCCGCGAGGAAGCCGAATCCCGCGCCAAGGCACTGGAGTTGCTGGAGTTCGTCGGCCTGGCCGGCAAACGCGACCACCTCGCCCGCAACCTGCCCTACGGCGAGCAGCGCAAGCTGGAGATCGCCCGCGCCATGGCCAGCGACCCCGGCCTGCTGCTCCTCGACGAGCCCACCGCCGGCATGAACCCCCAGGAGACCCGCGCCACCGAGGAGTTGGTCTTCGCCATCCGCGACCGCGGCATCGCCGTGCTGGTCATCGAGCACGACATGCGGTTCATCTTCAACCTGTGCGACCGCGTCGCCGTCCTGGTCCAGGGGACCAAACTGGTGGAGGGGGACGCGCAGACCGTCCAAAGCGACGAACGTGTCATCGCGGCGTACCTCGGCACGCCGTACGAGCCGGAGGCGGCGGAGGCAGCGGCGGCGGCAGAGGCCGCGGAACCACACGTGGAAAGCACGGAGAGCACCGACAGCACGGAGAGCTCGGAGAGCACGGAGGAGGACCAGTGACCGCGCTGCTCGAGGTCGAGGACCTCCGCGTCGCCTACGGCAAGATCGAGGCGGTGAAGGGCATCTCCTTCAGCATCGAGGCCGGGCAGGTCGTCTCACTGATCGGCACCAACGGCGCCGGCAAGAGCACCACGCTGCGCACCATCTCCGGGCTGCTCAAGCCCGTCAGCGGCCAGGTCCGCTTCGAGGGCAGACGGATCGACGGCACCCCGGCCAACAAGATCGTCGGAATGGGCCTCGCCCACTCACCCGAGGGCAGACGCATCTTCGCCCGGATGACGATCGAGGAGAACCTGCTGCTCGGCGCGTTCCTGAGACGCGACCAGGCCGGCATCCAGGCGGACATGGACCGCGCCTACGAACGCTTCCCGATCCTCGGCGAACGCCGGAAGCAGGCGGCCGGCACGCTCTCCGGCGGCGAGCAGCAGATGCTGGCCATGGGCCGCGCGCTCATGTCCCAGCCGAAGCTGCTGATGCTCGACGAACCCAGCATGGGCCTCTCGCCGATCATGATGCAGAAGATCATGTCCACCATCGCCGAACTGCGCGACCAGGGCACAACCATCCTGCTCGTCGAGCAGAACGCCCAAGCCGCGCTCTCCCTCGCCGACCACGGCCACGTGATGGAGGTCGGCCGGATCTCCCTCTCGGGCACCGGCCAGGACCTCCTCACCGACGAGTCGGTCCGCAAGGCCTACCTCGGCGAGGACTGAGCCACCTTCATCTCCGCACAACGACGGAGGGGCGGCCCGCTCCTGCGGGACGCCCCTCCGTCGTCTTCGTCTCTTTCGTCGTCTTCTCGCCTACTCCTGCTCGGCACCCTGCTCAGCGGGCTCCGACGTCTTCTTCTTCGCGTCCTGGGCCGCGCCCTCCTCGATGACGGCCTCGGCGACGGCCTTCATCGTCATCCGGCGGTCCATCGAGGTCTTCTGGATCCAGCGGAACGCGGCCGGCTCGGTCAGCCCGAACTTGGTCTGCAGCACGCTCTTGGCCCGGTCGACCAGCTTGCGGGTCTCCAGACGCTGGTTCAGGTCCTCGATCTCCAGCTCCAGCGCGCGCATCTCGCTGTAGCGGGACACCGCCATCTCGATCGCCGGGACCAGGTCGGACTTGTTGAACGGCTTGACGATGTAGGCCATCGCCCCGGCGTCCCGCGCCCGGTCGACCAGCTCGCGCTGGGAGAACGCGGTCAGCATCAGCGTGGGCGCGATGTGCTCGTTGTGGATCTGCTCGGCGGCGGAGAGACCGTCCAGGACGGGCATCTTCACGTCAAGGATCACCAGGTCCGGCCGCAGCTCCTGCGCGAGCTTCACCGCGGTCTCGCCGTCACCGGCCTCGCCGACGACCGTGTAGCCCTCCTCTTCGAGCATCTCCTTGAGATCGAGGCGGATCAGTGCTTCGTCCTCCGCGATGACGACGCGGGTCGTCGTGGGGACGTGGTCCTGCTGCTCGTCGGCGGCGGTCACGATGCTCCTCGTAGCTCAGGGACTTACCAGCAGAAGACTACCTAGCTGCATCGTCAACGGTGCACACGGTATGGTGCTCATGCACACCGACGCCGGGTTGGTGGAATGGCATACACGGATGTCTCAAACACATCTGCCTGAGAGGGCTTGCGGGTTCGAATCCCGCACCCGGCACCCTGATTCTCCTAGTATTCCCAGGTCTGGCCAACTCCGCTCGATCCAGCGAACCTGACCTGTTCCCCTGCGGCGCGACGACCCCCAGCCTCAGTGTGCAGGCATGCGGTACGACCTCGACACGCGCAACCGCGCACTCACCCTGCTCCGCGACGGCGTGTCCAACGCGGAGGTGTCCCGACGTCTGGGCATCCCCTCAGGCACCGTGGCCTGGTGGCTCCATCGCGACCGCGCCCGGAACGGCGGTCTGCCCGGGGCGCACCGATCCACCTGCCACACCTGCCACGGCGATCCCCTGGACCGCACCGCCTACGGCTACCTCCTGGGCCTCTACCTGGGCGACGGGCACATCTTCCAGTCGGGGAAGCACCGTGTTCCCAACCTGACCATCGCCTGCTGCGAGGACTGGCCGGGACTCATCGACGCCGCCGAGGACGCGGTGCGCCGCGTCTTCCCGCATAACTCACCCTGCCGGGTACGGCGCGTGGGGTGCACCTACGTGAAGGTCTACTCCAAGCATCTCGACTGCCACTTCCCCCAGCACGGCCCCGGCAAGAAGCACACCCGCCACATCCAGCTCGCGCCGTGGCAGAGGGAGATCGTCGACGAGCACCCTTGGGAGCTGATCCGGGGTCTCGTGCACTCCGACGGGTGTCGAATCACGAACTGGACCACGCGACGCGGCAAGCGCTACGAGTACCCGCGTTACTTCTTCACCAACGTCTCCGACGACATCCGGCGTATCTATACGGATGCCCTTGACAGGGTAGGCATAGCCTGGAAAGAGACGCGGCGCGGTTCGACCCCTTACAACATCTCGGTCGCCCGCCGAGAGTCCGTCCAGGTTATGGACGTGCATGTCGGACCGAAGTTCTGACGATTCCCAAGCGATCCGGGCCATGCTCTTGGCTTTCCAAGGCGTTACCGCCGGTTCATGCGGCGTACGGAGGTGCGCATGAGCGATGCTCAATTCTTCCTCAATAATCTTGACCCCTCTGAGCTGGGGTAAAGATTGCCCATGCAGGCATCTATTCAGTAACGACGTCTATGCATGGTGAAAAACCAGCCCTTAATGTGGGGCAACTCTCAAGCATCTGCTCCCCCACCGAGAGGCCCTGCATGAGCACCACGTCCCAAGTCCAGGCACCCACCACGGAAGGCCGATCCCTCAAGCGTGAGGTCGGTCTGATCGGATTGATGTGGGCGTCCGTAGGTTCGATTATCGGATCTGGATGGCTGTACGGCGCCAAGAACGCCGTGATCATGGCCGGCCCGGCCGCCACCGTCTCATGGATCATCGGTGCCGTTGCGATCGTGCTCCTAGCACTGGTCCACGCGGAACTCGGTGGCATGTTCCCGGTCGCGGGCGGCACCGCCCGGTACCCGCACTACACCTTCGGCGGCCTTGCCGGGATGTCGTTCGGCTGGTTCTCCTGGCTCCAGGCGGCCACGGTCGCGCCGATCGAAGTCGAAGCCATGATCGGCTACGCGGGCAGCATCCCTCACTTCACGTGGGCAGCCACCCTCCAGAACGCCAACGGCACGCTCACCACCACCGGCTTCTTCGTCGCCATGATTCTGATGGCGGTCTTCGTCGCGATCAACTTCCTCGGCGTGAAGGTGCTCGCCCACACGAACAGCGCCGCGACCTGGTGGAAGATCGCTGTCCCGCTGTTCACGATCTTCGTCGTCGCGCTGACGCACTTCCACGGAGGCAACTTCACCTCGCACGGCTTCATGCCGTACGGCTCGAAGGGTGTCCTCGCCGCGATCAGCACCTCCGGCATCATCTTCGCCCTGCTCGGCTTCGAGCAGGCGATCCAGCTGGCCGGTGAGAGCAAGAACCCGAAGCGGGACATCCCGCGCGCCGTCCTCGGCTCTGTCACCATCGGTGCCGGCATCTACCTGCTGCTGCAGGTCGCCTACATCGGCGCGCTGCCGGGTGCCTCCTTCGCCCACGGCTGGGCTGACCTGGCCTACAAGGGCATCTCCGGTCCCTGGGCGGGTCTCGCCTCGCTGGTCGGACTCGGCTGGCTCGCGTGGATCCTCTACATCGACGCCGTCATCTCCCCTGCCGGTACCGGCTTGATCTACACCACCTCGACCTCGCGCATCTCCTACGGTCTGAGCCGCAACGGCTACGCGCCGAAGCTGTTCGAGAAGACTGAGCGTCAGGGCGTGCCGTGGTTCGGTCTGATCATCTCCTTCGTGATCGGCGTCGTCTGCTTCCTGCCCTTCCCGAGCTGGCAGCAGTTGGTCTCCTTCATCACCTCCGCCTCCGTGCTGATGTACGCGGGTGCCCCGTTGGCCTACGGCGCCCTGCGCAAGCAGCTGCCGAACCGTGAGCGCCCGTACCGCCTGCCGTTCGGTCAGGTCATCTCGCCGCTCTCGTTCGTCATCGCCAGCCTGATCATCTACTGGTCCGGCTGGAGCACCCTGTGGCGACTCGGCATCGCGATCGTCATCGGCTACGTGCTGATGGGCGCGTACGCCTGGTACGCCTCAGCCAAGGACTTCGACTACGCGCCGAAGATGGACTGGAAGTCGGCACAGTGGCTGCCGGTCTACCTGATCGGCATCGGCATCGTCTCGTGGCAGGGTCAGTTCGGCGGCACCGGCAACATCCCGCTCTGGGTCGACATGGGGATCATCGCGGTGATCTCGCTCGCGGTCTACTACTGGGCGATCGCGACCTCGCTGAAGACCGCCGAGATCGAGCGGAACATCGCGGACGTCGAGGTCGTCGACGAGGGCGGTCACTGATCCTCGTCATCGGTCCCTGACGGGACGTCCTGAACGAGCCGAGCCCGGCCGGAGCAATGTCGCTCCGGCCGGGCTCTCTCGTGTGCGGACGCGGAGGAGCGTCAGCGGTTCTTGGGCGGGATCGGCAGATCGTCCTGGCCGACGTGGTGGACGCGGACGAGGTTGGTGGAGCCGGAGAGACCGGGCGGGGAGCCGGCGGTGATGACGACGATGTCGCCGACCTCGCAGCGGCCGATGGCCAGTAGCGCGGCGTCGACCTGGTCGATCATCTCGTCGGTGGTCTCCACGAACGGGCCGAGGAACGTCTCCACGCCCCAGGTCAGGGCGAGGCGGCTGCGCACCGAGGGCTCGTAGGTGAAGGCGAGGACCGGGATCGGCGAGCGGTAGCGGGAGAGCCGCCGCGCGGTGTCGCCGGACTGGGTGAACGCCACCAGGTACTTGGCGTGCAGGAAGTCCCCGATCTCGGCCGCCGCTCGGGCGACCGCGCCGCCCTGGGTGCGCGGCTTGTTGGAGCCGGTCAGCGGCGGCAGCCCGGCGGAGAGGACGTCCTCCTCGGCCGCCTCGACGATGCGGCCCATGGTGCGGACCGTCTCGACGGGGTACTTGCCGACGCTGGTCTCGCCGGACAGCATCACCGCGTCGGCGCCGTCGAGCACGGCGTTGGCGACGTCGGACGCCTCGGCGCGGGTGGGCCGGGAGGCGCTGATCATCGACTCGAGCATCTGGGTCGCCACGATGACCGGCTTGGCGTTGCGGCGGCAGAGCTTGATGGCGCGCTTCTGCACCAGCGGGACCTGCTCCAGCGGCATCTCGACGCCGAGGTCGCCGCGGGCGACCATGACGCCGTCGAAGGCGTCGACGATCTCGGCGAGGTTGTCGACCGCCTGCGGCTTCTCGACCTTGGCGATGACCGGGACGAAACGTCCCTCCTCGCTCATGATGCGGTGGACGTCCTTGATGTCGTCCGCGCTGCGGACGAAGGAGAGGGCGACCAGGTCGGCGCCCTGACGGAGACCCCAGCGCAGGTCGGCGACGTCTTTGTCGCTCAGCGCGGGGACGGAGACGGCCACACCGGGAAGGTTGAGGCCCTTGTGGTCGGAGACCATGCCGCCCTCGACGACCGTGCAGTGCACGTTCTGGCCGTCGACGGAGGTGACTTCGAGGGTGACCCGGCCGTCGTCGACGAGGATCCGCTCGCCGGGGGTGACGTCGCCGCAGAGGCCCTTGTAGGTGGTGCCGCAGCGGTTGCGGTCGCCCTCGACGTCGGCGGTGGTGATGGTGAACGCGTCGCCGCGTTCGAGGAGTACCGGTCCTTCGGCGAAGGTTTCGAGGCGGATCTTGGGGCCCTGCAGGTCGACGAGGATGCCGACGCTGCGGCCGGTCTCGTCCGCGGCCTTGCGGACTCGGCGGTAGCGGTCCTCGTGCTCGGCGTGGCTGCCGTGGCTGAGGTTGAAGCGGGCCACATCCATTCCGGCCTGGACCAGGGACTTGATCTGGTCGTAGCTGTCGGTGGCGGGGCCTAGCGTACAAACGATTTTTGCTCGGCGCATGGCACGAGCCTAGGCGCTACCCCGGGGTAGCTTGGTGGCGCCGACGGGGCGTCAGATGGCTTTTCTCCGACCGTGGGTTGAACTTTCCGAAACGTACGCACGCGTGAACTGCAGGGGAACACTTCCTTTCCGGTTCCGGTCCCCCCTTTCGAACGCGCGTCGAGCATCCCTAGCATCGGCCGGGTGGAGCGCGATCGTGGAGAAAGCTGACCGGCGAGGTACGAGGCCAGGTCGTCGGGGCCGGTACCGGACCG
This sequence comes from Streptacidiphilus fuscans, assembly GCF_015690355.1. GTDB lineage: Bacteria > Actinomycetota > Actinomycetes > Streptomycetales > Streptomycetaceae > Streptacidiphilus > Streptacidiphilus fuscans. The sequence continues at coordinate 58,868 of NZ_JADPRT010000010.1, forward strand.
GCGTCGCGGTGGTGGCCGCGGCGTTGGCGCTGGCCGGACTGGCGGCGTGGGAGCTGTCCGGGGGCGCGCAGGGTTCGACGCGCGCCGGGGCGGCGAGCGGTACGCCGGTGGACTACCCGACGCTGCCGCACACCGCCGTGCAGATCTCGCCGAGCGCCTGCGGCGCGGGCTGGACGCATCCGGCGGCCGGTCTGCAGGTGTTCGACGTGACGGACACCGGCGTCTCCCCCGCCGACGTGGATCTGGTGGAGCCCGCCACGGGCGCGGTCGTGGCGGAGGTGGAGGGCCTGGCGCCGAACCGCTCGCGGCCGTTGCTGGTCCACCTCGCGCCCGGCACGTACGCGTTCCGCTGCCTGCAGCAGGACGTGGACGCGGTGACCGGCCCGACGGTCACCGTCAAGGGCCCGAAGGGCGCAGGCACGTCAGGCGCAGCGGGCACGTCGTCGGAGGCGGGCAGCGGCACACCCGCGGTGGTCCCGGTGACGGAGCAGGACCTGATCCCGGCCACGCTCGCCTACCAGCACTGGGTCGCCGGTCAACTCCCCACTCTCGTCAGCGATGTGACGGCACTGCAGGCGGCCGTCAGCTCGGGCGACGTGGCGGGCGCGCGGCAGCACTGGCTGACGGCGCACCTCGACTACGAGCGCCTCGGCGCGGCCTACGGCGCGTTCGGCGACGTGGACGAGGAGATCAACGGCCCACGTCAGGACAGCACCGGGTTCCACGCGCTGGAGTACGGCCTGTGGCACGGCGCGTCGGCGTCGAGCCTGGCGCCCGTGGCGGCCAAGCTCCTCACCGACGTGCAGGGGCTGCAGACCTCCTGGGCGACGGTGCAGTTGGACCCGCTGGTACTGGGTGTGCGGGCGCACGAGATCGTCGAGAACGCGATCGAGTTCGAGCTGAGCGGGCGCACCGACTACGGCAGCGACTCCAATCTGGCGACCGTGCAGGCGAATCTGGACGGCACGGCCGAAGTCCTCTCGCTGCTGCGCCCGTTGCTGACCAGCAGGGTCGACGTCCCGGCCGTCGACGCGGCGATGGCTGCCGCCCGTTCGGAGTTGGCCACGCTGAACGGCGCACCGCTCGCGTCGCTCGCGCAGGTGCCACGCGAGCAGCTGAACGCGGTGTTCGGGAACCTGGTGGAGCAACTCGCGCCGGTCGCTGCGGTGCTGGACGTGCGGAGGACGACATGAGCGCGATGTCGGGCGTGGGCCGGCGGTCCGTGCTGGCGGGAGCGCTGGCGGCCGGAGCGGTCGCGGGCACGGTCGCCGCAGTCCGCAACGACGGCACCGCGAGCGCGGCTGCGAGTATCGCTCAAAGCGCCACCGCAACAGACGCGGCGGCTCAGGGCTTCCACGGTGTCCACCAGGCCGGGGTTGTCACGCCCAAGCGTCGCTGCGCCGCCTTCGTCGCCTTCGACGTGATGGCCGCCGACCGGCCCGGCCTGCTCGACCTGTTCGGCACCCTGACCGACCGGCTGCGGTTCCTGACGACCGGCGGCGTCCCGGAGCCGCTCGGCATCTCCGCGCCGCCCTCGGACTCGGGCGTGCTGGGCCCGACCGTCCCGGGCGGGTCGCTGACGGCGCTGCTGGGCGTGGGCGCGTCGCTCTTCGACGACCGTTTCGGGCTGGCCTCGGCCAAGCCGTTGCGGTTGTCGACCATGACCGCCTTCCCCGACGACGACCTCGACCCGGCCCAGTGCGGCGGCGACCTGCTGCTGCAGCTGGAGACGGACGACACCGACGTGCTGGCCAACGCGCTGCGCGACGTGGCCCGGCACACCCGGGGTGCGATGCAGGTGCGCTGGCGGATCGACGGGTTCGCCTCGCCGCCGCGCCCGGTCGGCACGCCGCGCAATCTGATGGGGTTCCGCGACGGCACCGCCAACCCCGACGTCACCGACGGCCGGCTGATGGACCAGCTGATCTGGGTCGGCGCGGGCCAGGGCGAGCCCGCGTGGGCCACCGGCGGTTCCTACCTCGCGGTCCGGCTGATCCGGATGCTGGTCGAGTTCTGGGACCGGGTGGGCCTGAACGAGCAGGAGCGGATGTTCGGGCGCCAGAAGGACTCCGGCGCGCCGCTGGACGGCCGCACCGAGACCGACGTGCCGAACTTCGCCGCCGACCCGACCGGCGACGTGATCCCGATGGACAGCCACATCCGCCTGGCCAACCCGCGCACCGCGCCGACCGCCGACCAGCGGCTGCTGCGCCGCGGCTTCAACTACGACCGCGGCACGGACCCGAACGGCAACCTGGACATGGGCCTGGTGTTCTGCGCGTTCCAGCAGGATCTGGAGCGTCAGTTCGTGACTGTGCAGCGGAGGTTGGCGGGTGAGCCGCTGGTGGACTACATCAGCCCGTTCGGCGGCGGCTACTTCTTCGCGCTGCCGGGTGTGCGGGACGCGAACGACCGGTACGGGCGCGGGCTGCTGTGAGACTCCGCCCTGATCTACGCGCGCAGAAACGAGGCTTTGCCCGGTGTTTACGAGACAGTCACCTCAGCGCCCAAGGCCCGTCCTCCGCAGCGCGAATGATGCGGTCCGCAGCTTGACGAGTGTGACAGACGTTCAGGTCCTCTGGAGGGGAACGGCATGAGCGGTACGGCAGAGAAGACGAGCACCCGGCACCGAGGCAGGCGCTGGGCCGCGCTGGTGGGGGCCGCGGCGCTGACCGTCGCCGCCGGTACCGCTCCCGCCTGGGCGGCTGCGGACCACCACGGCGGCCCGGGCAGCGGGGGCCACGGCACGGTGCACACCACCACGCCGATCAAGCACCTGGTGGTGATCTTCGGAGAGAACGTCTCCTTCGACCACTACTTCGGCACCTACCCCAAGGCCGCGAACACGGACGGCACCCCGTTCACCGCCGCGCCGCACACCCCCAAGGCGAACACGCTGGTCACCTCGGGTCTGCTGAACAGCAACCCGAACCTGTACGCGCCGCAGCGCCTCAGCGGCAAGCAGGCGCTGACCTGCGACCAGAACCACAACTACACGCCGGAGCAGTACGCCGAAGACAGCGGCAAGATGGACAAGTTCGTCCAGTACACCTCCAAGGACACCTGCTCCGGCGGCCTTTACGGCGCGCCCGGACTGGCCATGGACTACTACGACGGCAACACGGTCTCGGCGCTCTGGAACTACGCGCAGCACTACACGCTGAACGACAACTCGTTCGACGACGAGTACGGGCCGTCCACGGTCGGCGCGCTGAACCTGATCTCGGGCCAGACCCACGGCGTCGTCTCGGTCACCGGCAACGGCAGCACCACCGACCCGACGCAGACCACGACGCCGGACCCGTACACGGTCCACTCGCCCAACGCCCAGGGCGTCGGCACGGTCAACGCCGACCCGGACCCGGCGTACGACGACTGCGCCGACAACAACCACACCTCGAACTCCGCGCTGGCGGAGATGCAGGGCACCAACGTGGGTGACCTGCTCAACTCCAGGCACGTGACCTGGGGTTGGTTCCAGGGCGGCTTCGCGCCGACCACGCCGTACAACGGGACCAGCGGCTACGCGGTCTGCGGCGCGACCCACACCAACCTGGGCGGCGCGACGGTGGCGGACTACAGCGCGCACCACGACCCGTTCGAGTACTACAAGTCGACCTCGAACCCGCACCACGTGGCTCCGGCCAGCGAGGCCGAGATCGGCAACAACGGCCAGGCCAACCACCAGTACGACCTGAGCTACTTCGACGAGGCGGTGACGGCGGGCAACCTGCCGGCGGTCAGCTTCCTCAAGGCCGGTGAGTACCAGGACGGGCACGCGGGCTACTCCGACCCGATCGACGAGCAGAACTTCCTCGTCAAGGAGATCAACGCGCTGCAGTCCTCGCCGGAGTGGTCCTCCACCGCGGTGGTCCTGGCCTACGACGACTCCGACGGCTGGTACGACCACGTCTACCACGCGCCCACCAACGGCTCCACGGACACCACGGCGGCCTCGTCCACCACGACGACCGACGACGCGGCCTGCCAGGCCGGTCCGGCGGCCAAGAAGGGCTACGAGGACCGCTGCGGCGTCGGCGCGCGCCAGCCGCTGATGGTGATCTCGCCCTACGCGCGGACCAACCACATCAGCAACACCTTCACCGACCAGTCCTCGATCACCAAGTTCATCGAGGACAACTGGCGGCTCGGCCGGATCGGCGACGGCTCCTTCGACGCCTCCGCCGGTTCGCTCGACTCCGCGTTCAACTTCGGGTGCCCGAACAACGTGCGGGTGCTGCTCAACAGCAACGGCTCGGTGGCCTCGGTGACGCCGATCCGCCACGGTGACGACAGCGACACCCCGATGGCGATCAACGCCTCCCCGACGGCGGCCAGCAGCTCGTCGGACAACGGCGCGACGATGCTGTCGATCAGCCTGGGCGCGGGGGCCGTCGTGGCCCTCGGCACGGGCACGGTGGTCTCCCGCCGCTCGCGCCGCAAGGCGCTGGGCCGCGCGTAAGCGCTGACACACCGACAGAGCCTGAGGGCCGGATCCGCTGCGGCGGGTCCGGCCCTCGGGCGTTCGGTGCGGGAACCGGGGACGGACGCGGCGCGTCCCACCGGCATGCGTTCCTCCCGGGCCCTCGCCCTCGCCGCCGTTCTGCTGTCCGCCGTTGCGGGCTGCGCGACGACCACCACCGTGCAGACCTCCTCGACGGCCGCGCCCACGCGCAGCGCGGCGACCGATCCCGACCCGTTCACCGTGCGCGCCGACAAGCTGGCTGCCGCCTGGGACGGTTCGCCGCTCCAGCAGACGTGGCAGAACGGCTACGTCACCCAGGACGACGGCGTCCGCGTCCCGTCCGGCGCGTTCCGCTCCCAGGCGGACAAGGCGGCCTTCGAGACGGGCAAGGTCCGCTTCGCCGTGCGCGTGCCGACCGGTCCGGCGCAGCAGACGGTCCGCTTCGACCGTGGCACGACGCGTACGCTCCCGGGTCTGCAGCCGCAGGACGCGCTGCGCGTCGCGGGCGGCGGCGGGCCGTGTCCGGCGTCGAGCTGCACGACCACGCTCACCGTGACTGCTGTCCAGCCGACCACACTGCGTCTGCCGACCAGCCAGGGCATGGCGACCGTTCCGGCCTGGGCGTTCCGCATCGCGGGCTACCAGGGGGAGTTCGTCGTGGCGGCGGTGCGGCCGGAGCCGGGGCCGAGCGCGTCGAATCCGCCGCAGCTCAACGGCTACGAGGGCGCCGGCCTGATCGCGGTCTCCTCCGACGGCCGGACGCTGACCCTCGGCGTGGGTGGCGGCTGCGGCCAGGGGAAGCCGACCGGGCTGGTCTACGAGACCAAGGACGTCGTGGTGGTCGGCGCGACCGGCGCTCCCACGCCGATTCCCTCCGGCACCGCCTGCGCCGCGAGCGCGACCGAGCTCCCGGTCCAGGTGCACCTCAGTGATGTGCTGGACGGCCGCACGGTGCTCGACGTTGCCGACGGGATGCCCGAACTGCCCGTTCACTGAACCTGGCTGGGCCCGGCTGAGCCCCGGGAACGAACAACGGCACCGGCCCCCCGAACTGGTCGGGGACAGGGGGCTGGTGCCGCTCAGCGCGATCAGCGCTGTTCGCCGCGTGCGATCCGGCGCCGTTGCAGGCCACGCTGGCTGACCCGGCGGATCGTCGTTACGTCAGTGCGTCATTACACGGTCAACGGACGGTCCGTCGGGCGGATCGGGGCGGGCAGCGTGGAGGCGCGGCCCGAGAGGTAGGCGTCGACCGCCTTGGCCGCGGAGCGGCCCTCGGCGATGGCCCAGACGATGAGCGACTGACCGCGGCCGGCGTCCCCGGCGACGAACACGCCATCGACGTTGGTGGCGAAACGGTCGTCGCGGGCGACGTTACCACGCGCGTCCAGGTCGACGCCGAGCTGCTCCACCAGGCCGTTCTTGACGTCCGTGCCGGTGAATCCCATGGCCAGGGTGACCAGCTGCGCCGGGATGGTCCGCTCGCTGCCGGCGACCGGCTCGAACCGGCCCTCGGTGAAGACGACCTCGACCAGGTGCAGCTGCTGGACGTTGCCGTCCTCGTCGCCGCTGAAGTGGGTGGTGTTGACGGAGTAGATCCGCTCGCCGCCCTCCTGGTGCGCCGAGGTGACCTTGAAGACCATCGGCATGGTCGGCCACGGCTGCCCGGCCGGGCGGTCCTCGCCCGGTCGCGGCATGATCTCCAGCTGGGTCACCGAGGCCGCGCCCTGGCGGTGGGCGGTGCCGACGCAGTCCGCGCCGGTGTCGCCGCCCCCGATGACGACGACGTGCTTGCCCGCGGCGCTGAGCGGCGAGTCGACGTAGTCGCCCTCCTGCACCTTGTTGGCCAGCGGCAGGAACTCCATCGCCTGGTGGATGCCGCGCAGTTCGCGACCGGGCACGTTCAGGTCGCGCGCCGTGGTGGCGCCGGCCGCGACGACGACCGCGTCGAAGCGCTCCCGCAGCTGGCGTCCGGTGATGTCGACACCCACCTCGACGCCGGTGCGGAACCGGGTGCCCTCCGCGCGCATCTGCTCGACGCGGCGGTTGACGTGGCGCTTCTCCATCTTGAACTCGGGGATGCCGTAGCGCAGCAGGCCGCCGATGCGGTCGGCGCGCTCGTACACCACCACGGTGTGCCCGGCCCGGGTCAGCTGCTGGGCGGTGGCCAGGCCCGCAGGGCCGGAGCCGACGACCGCGACGGTCTTGCCGGAGAGCCGGTCAGGGACCTGCGCCGTGACGCCGCCACGGTCCCAGGCCTTGTCGATGATGGTGACCTCGACGTTCTTGATGGTCACCGGGTCCTGGTTGATGCCGAGCACGCAGGCCGACTCGCACGGGGCCGGGCAGAGGCGACCGGTGAACTCCGGGAAGTTGTTGGTCGCGTGCAGGCGCTCGATCGCGCCGTTCCAGTCGTCACGGTAGGCCAGGTCGTTCCACTCGGGGATCAGGTTCCCGAGCGGGCAGCCGTTGTGGCAGAACGGGATGCCGCAGTCCATGCAGCGTCCGGCCTGCTTGCTGATGATGGGCAGCAGCGAACGCTCGACGTAGACCTCGTTCCAGTCCCGGACGCGCTCGGCGACCGGGCGGCTCTCGGCCAGCTGCTTGGGCGTGGTGAGGAAGCCCTTCGGGTCAGCCATTAGCCGCCTCCATCATCTTGCGGGTGGTCTCGGACTCGGAGAGTCCGTCTCGCTCGGCGGCGTCCTTGGCGGCGAGCACGGCCTTGTAGTCGGTGGGCATGATCTTGGAGAAGCGGGAGACGCCGCTGCCCCAGTCGGCGAGGAGCTCGGCCGCCACCGTGGACCCGGTCTCCTCGTAGTGCTGCTGCACGGTCTCGCGCAGCCACTCGCGGTCATCGGCGTCGGGGGCCTCGATGCCCACCATGCCGCCGTTGACGTTGGCCGGACGCAGGTCCAGCACGTAGCCGATGCCGCCGGACATACCGGCCGCCAGGTTGCGTCCGGTCTCGCCGAGCACGATCACGCGACCGCCGGTCATGTACTCCAGGCCGTGGTCGCCCACGCCCTCGACGACCAGCGTGGCGCCGGAGTTGCGGACCGCGAACCGCTCACCGGCCTTGCCGCGCAGGTGGATCCGGCCTCCGGTCGCGCCGTAGCCGATGGTGTTGCCCGCGATGACGTGGTTCTGCGCGTCGGCGCCGATCGCGGAGGCGTCCTTGGCAGGTCGGACCACGACCACGCCGCCGGAGAGGCCCTTGCCGACGTAGTCGTTGGCGTCGCCCTCCAGCCGCAGCGTGACGCCGCGCGGCAGGAACGCGCCGAAGGACTGGCCGGCCGAACCGTTGAGGGTGACGTCGATGGTGCCCTCGGGCAGACCCGCGCCGCGGTAACGCTTGGTCACCTCGTGGCCGAGCATGGTGCCGACGGTGCGGTTGACGTTGCGGACCGGCAGCTCGATCTTCACCGACTCGCCGTGCTCCAGCGCCTCCTGGGCCAGCGCGATCAGCTGGTTGTCCAGGGCCTTGTCCAGCCCGTGGTCCTGCTCGGTGGTGCGGTAGAGCGAGGAGCCGGTGTCCGGGACGTGGAGCAGCGGGGCGATGTCCAGCCCGCTGGCCTTCCAGTGGTCGACGGCGTCGGTCGCGTCGATGAACTCGGCGTGGCCGACGGCCTCCTCGATGGAGCGGAAGCCCAGCTCGGCCAGGATCTCGCGGACCTCCTCGGCGATGAACTCGAAGAAGTTGACCACGAACTCCGGCTTGCCGTTGAAGCGTTCGCGCAGCACCGGGTTCTGCGTGGCGACGCCGACCGGGCAGGTGTCCAGGTGGCAGACGCGCATCATGATGCAGCCGGAGACCACCAGCGGGGCGGTGGCGAAGCCGAACTCCTCCGCGCCGAGCAGCGCGGCGATGACCACGTCGCGGCCGGTCTTGAGCTGACCGTCCGTCTGCACCACGATCCGGTCGCGCAGTCCGTTGAGCAGCAGCGTCTGCTGGGTCTCGGCCAGGCCGAGCTCCCAGGGCCCACCGGCGTGCTTGAGCGAGGTCAGCGGCGAGGCGCCGGTGCCGCCGTCGTGGCCGGAGACCAGCACGACGTCCGCGTGGGCCTTGCTGACGCCCGCCGCGACCGTGCCGACGCCGACCTCGGAGACCAGCTTCACGTGGATGCGGGCGGCCGGGTTGGCGTTCTTGAGGTCGTGGATCAGCTGCGCCAGATCCTCGATGGAGTAGATGTCGTGGTGCGGCGGCGGGGAGATCAGACCGACGCCGGGCGTGCTGTGCCGGGTCTGGGCCACCCACGGGTAGACCTTGTGGCCGGGCAGCTGGCCGCCCTCGCCGGGCTTGGCGCCCTGGGCCATCTTGATCTGGATGTCGTCCGCGTTGACCAGGTACTCGCTGGTGACGCCGAAGCGGCCGGAGGCGACCTGCTTGATCGCGGAGCGGCGGGCCGGGTCGTAGAGACGGTCCGGGTCCTCGCCGCCCTCACCGGTGTTGGACTTGCCGCCCAGCTGGTTCATGGCGATGGCGAGCGTCTCGTGCGCCTCGCGGGAGATGGAGCCGTAGGACATCGCGCCGGTGGAGAACCGCTTGACGATCTCGCTGACCGGCTCGACCTCCTCCAGCGGGATCGGGCCCCGCCCGTCGTTGAACTTGAAGAGGCCGCGCAGCGTCATCAGCCGCTCGGACTGCTCGTTCACCCGCGAGGTGTACTGCTTGAAGATGTCGTACCGCTTGGTGCGCGTGGCGTGCTGCAGCCGGAAGACCGTGTCCGGGTCGAACAGGTGCGGCTCGCCCTCGCGGCGCCACTGGTACTCGCCGCCGATCTCCAGGCGGCGGTGGGCCGGCGCGATGCCCGAGGCCGGGTAGGCCTGGGCGTGGCGGGCGGCGTTCTCCTTGGCGATCTCGTCCAGGCCGATGCCGCCGAGCTTGGTGGTGGTGCCCGCGAAGTAGGCGTCCACCAGGTCCTGGCTGAGGCCGATGGCCTCGAAGACCTGCGCGCCGCGGTAGGAGGCGACGGTGGAGATGCCCATCTTGGACATCACCTTGAGCACGCCCTTGCCGAGCGCCTTGATCAGGTTGCGGATCGCCTTCTCCGACTCGACGCCGGTGATGAAGGTGCCCTGCGCGACCAGGTCCTCGACGGACTCCATGGCCAGGTAGGGGTTGACCGCGCCCGCGCCGTAGCCAATCAGCAGCGCCACGTGGTGCACCTCGCGCACGTCGCCGGCCTCGACGATCAGGCCGACCTTGGTGCGCTGCTTGGTGCGGATCAGGTGGTGGTGCACGGCGGCGGTGAGCAGCAGCGACGGGATCGGCGCGTGCTCGGCGTCGGAGTGGCGGTCGGAGAGCACGATCAGGCGGGCGCCGTCGGCGATCGCCGCGTCGGCCTCGGCCGCTATCTCCGCGAGCCGGGCGGCCAGCGCCTCGCCGCCGCCGGAGACCCGGTAGAGGCCGGAGAGGGTGACGGCCTTGAGGCCGGGCAGGTCGCCGTCCGCGTTGATGTGGACCAGCTTGGCCAGCTCGTCGTTGTCGATGACCGGGAACGGCACCACGACGGAGCGGCAGGAGGCGGCCTCGGCGTGCAGCAGGTTGCCCTCGGGCCCCAGGTTGGAGCCGAGCGAGGTGACCAGCTCCTCGCGGATCGCGTCCAGCGGCGGGTTGGTGACCTGCGCGAACAGCTGGGTGAAGTAGTCGAAGAGCAGGCGCGGCTTGGAGCTGAGCGCGGCGATCGGCGAGTCGGTGCCCATCGAGCCGAGCGCCTCACCGGCCGTCCGCGCCATCGGCGCGACCAGGACCCGCAGCTCCTCCTCGGTGTAGCCGAAGGTCTGCTGACGACGCGTCACCGACGCGTGGGTGTGCACGACGTGCTCGCGCTCGGGCAGCGCGTCCAGCGTGATCGAGCCCGCGTGCAGCCACTCCGCGTACGGGTGCTCCGCGGCAAGCTGGGACTTGATCTCCTCGTCGTCGACGATCCGCCCCTCGGCGGTGTCGACCAGGAACATCTTGCCGGGCTGCAGCCGGCCCTTGCGGACCACCTGGTCCTGCGGGATGTCCAGCACGCCGACCTCGGAGGCCAGCACGACCAGGCCGTCGGTGGTGACCCAGTACCGCGCCGGACGCAGGCCGTTGCGGTCGAGCACGGCGCCCACCTGGGTGCCGTCGGAGAAGGTGACGCAGGCCGGTCCGTCCCAGGGCTCGATCAGGTTCGAGTGGAACTGGTAGAAGGCGCGGCGGGCCGGGTCCATGGTGGCGTGGTTCTGCCACGCCTCCGGGATCATCATCAGCACCGCGTGCGGCAGGGTGCGTCCGCCCAGGTGGAGCAGCTCCAGCACCTCGTCGAAGGAGGCGGTGTCGGAGTGGTCCGGCGTGCAGATCGGGAAGATCCGGTCCAGGCCCTGCCCGTTCCTGTTGGCCGGGATCAGGTCCGTGGCCAGCTGCGACTCGCGGGCGGTCATCCAGTTGCGGTTGCCCTTGACGGTGTTGATCTCACCGTTGTGGGCGACGAACCGGTACGGGTGCGCCAGCGGCCAGCTCGGGAAGGTGTTGGTGGAGAAGCGGCTGTGCACCAGGCAGAGCGCGGAGGCGTAGCTGCGGTCCGAGAGGTCCGGGAAGAACGGCTCCAGCTGCCCGGTGGTCAGCATGCCCTTGTAGACCAGGGTGCGCGCGGAGAGGGAGGGGAAGTAGACCCCGGCCTCGCGCTCGGCGCGCTTGCGCACCACGAACGCCACCCGGTCCAGCTCAAGGCCCGCCTTGGCGCCTTCGGCGTCGGTGACGAAGAGCTGGCGGAAGCGGGGCATGACCGAACGCGCGGTGGCGCCCAGCAGGTCCGGGCTGACCGGGACGTCGCGCCAGCCGAGGACGGTCAGGCCCTCCTCGGACGCGATCGTCTCGATGGCCGAGACGGCGGCCGCGTCGGCGGCGTCGTCGTCCGGCAGGAACGCGATGCCCACGGCGTACTGGCCCTGAGCGGGAAGTTCGAACCCGAGCTCGGCGGCCTTCTCGCGAAGGAACGCGTCCGGAACCTGGGTCAGGATGCCGGCGCCGTCGCCGGAATCCGGTTCGGCGCCGGTGGCGCCGCGGTGTTCGAGGTTGCGCAGGACGGTCAACGCCTGCTCGATGATGCGGTGCTCGGCGACTCCGCTCAATGAGGCGACGAACCCGACGCCACAGGCGTCGTGCTCGTTGCTCGGGTCGTACAGGCCCTGCTTGGCGGGGCGCGCATCCGCCAAGGCCGCGTAGGGGCGTGGGGCGGGGCGCGAAGACGCAGGCAGCATCGGCTCTCCCGTCGTCGTGATCGGCATGATCGGCTCGGCATGGAGTCAATTCACATGCGCATCCGGGACGACGCTGGCCCTTAGCGTGTGCGGGTGGTGCAGGTTACATTGTGCCGGAGATTCCACTCAGTGGATTTTCAAGTCCACGATATGGACTCGCCGGCGGATCAGGCCATGGGTGGGGCCTAAGGGGGAAGGAGTTCCTGACACGTCGCACACCCAGGGTCACGGGGTATTCGGACGTCCTCGCAAGTGTGCCCGATCGCCGTGCTCGCGAAACAGACCCTTCACGTGTTTGTCGCGTGTGAGTAAAACCACGCAGGGTGAGACCAGAAGGGGCGCGGGGCCATAAAGCCGCACCGCGCCCCTGAAGTGTTCCAACTAGCCGACGTGGCCGCCGATGAGCTGTCCCAGCAGGAACGTCACTCCTGCCGCCGCGCCGCCGAGCGCCAGCTGGCGCAGCCCGCTGAACCACCACGTCCGCGCAGTGACCTTGCTGACCACGGCGCCGCAGAGGAACAAGCCGGCGACCGACAGCACCACCGCGGGCAGCAACGAGGTCGCGCCCAGCAAGTAGGGAAGCAGCGGCAGCAGCGCGCCGAGCCCGAAGGAGATGAAGGACGAGACCGCCGCGACCAACGGCGACGGAAGGTCGTCGGGGTCTATGCCCAGCTCCTCGCGGGCATGGACGTCGAGCGCACGCTCGGGATCGGCGGACAGCTGCTGGGCGACCTCGAAGGCGAGGCGCGGTTCGACGCCGCGGTCGACGTACAGCTGTGCCAGCTCGGCGAGCTCCGCCTCCGGGTTGCGCAGCAGTTCCCTGCGCTCGATCTCCAGCTCCGCCTGCACCAGCTCGCGCTGCGAGGCGACGGAGGTGTACTCGCCGGCCGCCATCGAGAAAGCACCGGCGGCGAGACCGGCCAGGCCGGTCAGCACGACCACGTTGTTGCTCGCGTGACCGCCGACGACGCCGGACATGAGCGCGAAGTTCGACACCAGGCCGTCCATCGCACCGAACACCGCCGGGCGCAGCCAGCCACCGTTCACGTCGCGGTGGTCGTGCTTGTAAGCCTCTGCGGTCTCGGCTATGTCCTGGGCGCTCATGGGCATCATCGTTGTCACGTCGATGAACGTAACCTGCTCGCGCGCTCATTTCCAGCAAGGCAGGACTGCCTTACCACCGCTCTGACCTGGGAAGTTAGGCCTTCCTTGCCTTAGTCGACCGCCGCGGGGACGCAGCCTGCGGTGCTCTCGGCCGCCACCTGGGGAGCGCTGACGCGAGCGGGAGGACCGACGGGACGCGACGTCGGACCGAGCCTCTTGATCAGCCGTCGTCCGACGCCGATCATCGGGGTCTCCACCCTCGCGTACAGCAGGTCGGCGATGGCCAGGGAGGCCAGCGCGACCACGGCGGCGAAGAGAGGTGTAGCCCGGGCCACGAGCGCGGCCGGGACGAGGGCGGCCACGACGGTCGTGGCCAGGGCCTGGACCAGGAGAGACCGTAGGAGCGCTCGCCGACCACGACGAAGGGCCGCCGGGACAGCAGCCACCGGCCCGGTCCCGGTGCCAGCAGGCCCGGCAGCAGCAGCGCGACGCCGACCCCGTAGATGAGGATGGGCGTCTGCTCCCCGTGGAACCGGGTGACCAGGGCGGGGATGCTCGCGTGCAGGGCCAGGAAGCCGACGGCGACCGCACCGGCGACCAACGGGTGCGTCAACGGGCTGACCAGCGCGAATCCTCGCGGACTGTGCAGGACCAGTGCGAGCAGCGCGCCGATCAGCAGGACCCCGTAGTGGACGCCCATCCCGGACCAGGTCTGGTTGTAGGGAACGAGGACCAGCACGAAGGCCAGCAGCGCGAGGGGGATCCGCAGCCGGGCGGCCACCGCGCCGACCGCGACCAGCAGCAGCGGCCAGACCAGGTAGAACTTCCACTCGATCCCGATGGTCCAGGTCTGGAGATAGGGGACGCCCGGCGGGATGTGGTACTCGTTCATGAACAGCAGGAAGTGCGGCAGGTGCTGTTTCAGTGCCGCCCACTGCCCGGCCTGGTGGTAGGCGGCGATCGCGGTGAACAGCAGCACCAGGTAGTACAGCGGCATGATCCGGAAGACGCGCCGCAGGTAGAAGTCGCGCAGCGAGATCCGCCCGTTCCGGTCGTGCTCGCGCAGCATCAGCGTGGTGATCAGGAACCCGGACACCACGAAGAAGATGTGCACGCCGATCCAGCCGGACAGGAAGCTGCTCTGCGGTCCGCCGGTGTGGAAGAAGACGACGATCACCGCCGCGACGGCCCGCAGACCGTCGAGCGCGTCGAACCGTCGGAGGGCCAGGAACTCGGCGTGGGTGAGCCTGCGCATCGCGGATCATCGTAGCGAGCCGCCCGGCCTGCACGGGGTCAGGCCTCCCCAGAACAACTCCACACCCGGGTGACGGGGCGGGCCGTTCCCGCTACGCCGCCGCCGGCTGGGCGAGCCGCCCGTCGACCATCTCCAGCACCCGGTCGGCCGCGCCGAGTTGGGCCTTGTCGTGGGTGACCATGACCGTCGCCGTGCCGTGCTCGCGGGTGATCCCGGACAGCAGGGAGACGATCTGCTCGCCGCGCTCGTGGTCCAGCGCGGACGTCGGCTCGTCGACCAGCAGCACCGACGGCTCCGCGAAGAGCGCGCGGGCGATGTTGACGCGCTGGCGCTCGCCGCCGGAGAGCTGGTGCGGGCGGCGGTGCTGCTTGCCGTCGGTGAGGCCGACCGAGGCCAGCAGCTCCTCGGCGCGCGCCGCGACCGCACGCGGCCGCCCGCCGCGCAGGTGGGCCACGGCCTGCAACTGCTCGACGGCAGTGAGCGAGGCGATCAGGTTGGACTGCTGGAACACGATGCCGATCCGGTCCCGGCGCAGCGCGGTGCGCTGCCGCCCGTCCATCGCGGTCGCGTCCTGACCCGCGATCAGAACCCGTCCGCTGTCCGGGGTCTGCAGCGTCGCGGCGACGGCCAGCAGGCTGGACTTGCCGGAGCCGGACGGGCCGACGACGGCGACGAACTCGCCCGCGCCGACCTCCAGCGAGACGCGGTCCAGCGCGGTCAACCGGCGGTCGCCGTCGGGGTAGGTGAGGACGATGTCATGAAGAGCGAGGTTCATCGGTTGGCTCCCAGGGCGGTCAGCGGGTCGACGGAGGTGATGCGGCGCACGGCGAGGGCCGCGCCGGCGAGGCCCAGCAGGACCATGACGACGACGGGCACCGCGACCGTCGCCGCGCCGAGGGTGAACGGCATCCCGGTGCCGCCCAGCAGCGCTCCCCCGCCGAAGCCGATCAGCGCTCCGGTGAGCGCGCCGCCCAGCAGCATCGCCAGCGCCTGCGCCAGGGCGTCGCGGACCAGGTAGGCGCTGGACGCGCCGACGGCCTTGAGCACCGCGATGTCGGCCCGGCGCTGCACCGTCCAGACGGTGAAGAACGCGCCGACCACCAGTGCGCTGACCGCGAAGAGGAAACCCTGGATCAGCTGCAGGCTGCCCTGCTCGGCGGAGAAGCCGTCGATACCGGCGAGCGCGGCGCCGCGGCTGACCATGTCGGTGTTCTGCGCCTTGTCCAGCGCGTTCAGCGTGGCGGCGTCGGCGGTGCCGGGATCGACGGCGAGCGCGTTGGGCTGCTGCGCGCCCGTCACCTGCTGCCAGGTGGCCTGCGGCGTCCAGACGCTGGGCGCGTGGCCGTAGGAGCGGTCGTCGGTGATGCCGGAGACGGTGAGGGTCCGGCCGCCCACGGCGACCTGGTCACCGGTCTTGATCCCGTCCGTCGACGCGACCTTCTGGCTCACGGCGACCTGCCCGTCCTGCGGGGCCGTGCCGGAGGCCAGCGGCGGCAGCAACCCGGCGGGCGCGCCGAGCACGCTCACCGAGGTCGCGCCGAACGAGCCGGTCAGCCGGGACATGGCCACGCCGAGCGGCTGCACCGAGCCGATGCCCGGCGCCGACTCCCAGGCACGCTGCTGCGCGGCGCTGATGGAGCTGTTGCTGAACGACACCTGCGGAGTCGCGCCGCCGGGCGCGCCGAAGACGACGTCGGCGGCGGGCAGTTGCGCGATCGCGGAGGAGGAGTCGGAGGCGAGGCCGCCGGTGAGTCCGTAGAGGAAGACCACCAACGTGGTGATGAGCGTGACGACCGCGCCCATCAGGGCGAAGCGCCCCTTGGCGAAGCGGATGTCACGCAGGGCGACGAACACGGTGAGGACTCCTCGATGGTGCCGACTCGGTTTCCCGGGTGTGGGCTGACGTACTCCACGCTCGCGTTTTCGCCGCCGCTTTCCATCAGGGAGACGGTCGGTTCCGAATCAACCGAAAGGTTGATAGCCGGGCCCGTCGTCCTGTCGGTGCCGGGACGTAGGGTCGACGGCATGAGCAGCACCGACGCGCGTCCCGCGCACCCCGACCAGCACGACCCGGCGCAGATGCCCGCGCTCCGGTTCATGCGGGTGGCGCTGCACGCGATGTTCTACGCACTGCTCGTGGTCGGCTGTGTGGGCGGCGGGGTCGCCGCCTGGTCGTTGGGGGTCGCGCTCGGTGTCGCCTATGCGGTGGGCGGCCGGTTCGCGCGCCAGGGCGGCGGTGGCCCGGACGCGTCGCGGACGCCGATGCTGGCCTGGCTCGGCCTGATCACCCTGCTCTGGCTCGCACTGGCCGCGGTCTCGCCGTCGGCGGGCTACGTCGCCTTCCCGCTGTACTTCCTCTATCTGCACCTGCTGCCGCCCAGGTGGTCACTGCCCGCCGTGGTGCTGGTGACGGGCGTGGTCATCGCCGCCCAGTCCGGTACGTCGGGCGGGCTGACCGCGGCCAAGGTGATAGGCCCCTGCGCCGGCGCGGCCGTCGCGGTGCTGACCGCCTACGGCTATGCGGGGCTGTACCGGGAGAGCCGCAGACGCCAGGCACTGATCGACGATCTCGTCCGCACCCGCGACGAGTTGGCCGCGACCCAGCGCGAGGCCGGGCGGCTGGCCGAACGGCAGCGGCTGGCGCGCGAGATCCACGACACCCTCGCCCAGGGCCTCTCCAGCATCGTGCTGCTGGCCCGCTCGGCGGAGTCCGCGCTGCCGTCCACCGTGGCCGGCGGCCCTGCGGGCGAGCGGGTCCGCGAGATCGGTGCGACGGCGAGCGCCAACCTGGCCGAGGCGCGCCGCTTCGTCGCCGCGCTGACCCCGCCGCCGCTCCAGGACGCGACGTTGGCCGAGGCGCTGCGCCGGGTCACCGCCGGGTTCGGTCCGACGCCCGAGGTCGCGTTCCACCTGGACGGCGAGCCGTACCCGCTGCCGGTCGAGGCGGAGGTCGCCCTGCTGCGGCTGACCCAGGAGGCGCTGGCCAACGTCCGCCGCCACGCGCAGGCGCGACGTGCGGCGGTCACCCTGGCCTATCTGGACGACCAGGTCACGCTCGACGTCTTCGACGACGGCGTCGGGTTCGCCGCCGACGCCGTGCCCGACCCGGGCAGCGTCCCCGACGCGGTGGACGGGCGTCCGCGCTTCGGCCTGCACGGGATGCGGGAGCGGATCGCGGAGTTGGGCGGCAGCCTCACCATCGAGTCCAGCCCGGGCGAGGGCACGGCCGTCGCCGTCGCGCTCCCGCTCACCGCGCTCGACGCGCCCCAGAGCCCCGCTCCTCCCCTACCTGCACCCGCGCCCTGACCGACCGCCCTGCCTCTCCCCTCTCCTCCCCTTCCCGGAGCCCCGCTGTGATCACCGTCCTGCTCGTCGACGACCACCCGGTCGTCCGCCGTGGTCTGCGGGCCCTGCTGGACGAGCTGCCGGAGCTGGAGCCGGTGGGCGAGGCGGCCGACGGAGCCGAGGCGCTGCGGCTGCTGGAGCAGTTCGAGGCCGAGGGCAGGCCGCGCCCCGACGTGGTGCTGATGGACCTTCAGATGGGTTCCGGCATGCACGGCGTGGATGCCACCCGCCGGATCACGGCCCTGCCCGACCCGCCCGCCGTGCTGATCCTCACCACCTACAGCACCGACGCCGACATCCTCTCCGCCGTCGAGGCCGGGGCCACCGGCTATCTGCTCAAGGACGCCCCGCCGGAGGAGCTCGCCGCAGCGCTGCGCGCGGCGGCCAAGGGCGACACGGTGCTCGCCCCGCCCGTCGCGGCCCGGTTGCTCGGCCGCGTCCGGTCCAAACGGCCGACGCTCTCGCCGCGCGAGTCGGAGATCCTGGAGCTGCTCGCCGAGGGGCTGGCCAACCGTCAGATCTCCAAGCGGCTCTTCATCAGCGAGGCCACCGTGAAGACGCACCTGGTCCACATCTACGACAAGCTCGGCGTGGACAGCCGCACCGCCGCGATCGCCGCCGGAATGCAGTCGGGGCTGATCCGGCCCAGATAGGCAGCCGGATCAGCCCCGTCGGCTGACACTACTGATGGTTCGTCAGGAGCCGCTCGGGCTCGGCGCGGCCGCGTTGTTGTGCGCGGTCGGCGAGGCCAGCGCCGCGGCGCTCGGGCCCGAGAGGGTGCCCAGCGGCTTGCCCTTGTTCGCCTCGTCCACCCAGGCGGTGAAGGCGGCGGGCGAGATCTGCTGGTTCTTGTAGCTCGGGTAGGCCGGGGTCCCGTTCAGCAGCACGGTCGGCGTCGAGGTGTAGCCGGACTTGCCGAAGTCGGTCTCCACGGCGGTGACCCAACTGCCGTAGGCGTTGCCGTTGACACACGATTCAAAGCTCGGTGTGTCGAGTCCGGGGACCTGTTTGGCCAGGCTGATCAGGACGGTCTTGTTCGCCCAGGCGTCGACGGTCTCGTCGGGCTGGTTGGCGTAGAGGACGTCGTGGTAGTCGTGGAACCTGCCCACGTTCTGCGCGCAGCCCAGCGCGTTGGCCGCGTTCTTCGACCCGGACCCGTTGTCGTGCGTGTCGATGAACGACACCACGTGGTACTGGATCTGGATCTTGCCCTCGGCCAGCAGCTTGTTCATGGTCTGCTTCATGCCGGACTCGAACTGCTCGCAGGCCGGGCAGCGCGGGTCCTCGTAGACGGTGACCGTCGAGGGCGCGTCGGTCGCGCCGACGGGGATCACCAGCTTGGTGTTGCCGATGGTGCCGCCGGGCGCCTGGGTCGCGGCGTTGTAGCTGCTGGAACGGCCGTTCTGGATCAGGATCCCGATCGCGACCAGCACCACGATGACGGCCAGCACGGCGCCGATGATGCCGTACTGACGCTTCTTCCGGGCCTTGGCCTCCTGTTTGGCGCGTTCTTCCTGCATCTTGGCACGGGCGCTGCGCTTGCCCTCGTCGTTCTTCTGACTCATCAGTTCGTCTGTCATCTGTCTGCTCGGTTCTGCGTCGTGCGCGGGGGACGAGGCTGCCGGCTAGCGCCTCACTGGTCGACCAACCAGGCGTCGAGGGAGAGGCGGCTCTTCGGACGCCAGACCAACCAGGCCACCAGCAGCAGGAATCCGCAGTCGCGGAGGATCTCCTGCCAGTACTCGGTCTGCGAGGCCGCGACCGCACCGCCCCCGCCGAAGCACCCGCAGTCGATCGCGATCCCGCGCGCCCAGACGGACGCGATGGCGGCGATGTAGACCAGCAGCAGTACCCCGGAGATGACCGCGACGATCCGGGTGCCGAGACCGACCACCAGCAGCAACGCCAGGGCCAGCTCCAGGAAGGGCATGCCGTAGCCGATCGGGTTGACGAGCGACTCCGGCAGGATCCGGTAGACCCGGACCGCCTGGGCGGCGGCCTCCGGGTCGGAGACCTTGGCCAGTCCGGCCCAGGCCCAGACCACTGCCAGCCCGAGCCGTACCGCCGTGCTGATCCACGGCACCGCCCCGGCCCACCGCCCGTCCGGACCGGTGGTCCGGCCCGGCGTGTGCGCCGGCTGCTCTGTGATCACCGGTGCTCGCCTCCCTCTGACGCCTCTTAGGCAATACGGACTAATCCTGCCGTATCATCCGTAATCGGCTCGGATCATTGGCCGCGATTCGCTGCGTTCTCGACAAATCGCTGCAGCGCACCCGGATCGTTCAGCAGCTCCGGGTGCGCCCACAGGTCGACCTCGGTGCCGTCGAGCAGCATCGACGGCGTGCCATGGTGCACACCTGACGTGTCGTAGACGTGCTGTGCGGCGTCGACCCAGGGCTTCCAGTAGAGCGTGCGAACCTCGGCGTCGAACGCCGCGCCGCGCAGCCCCGGCACGTGCGAGGCGATGTCGAGCAGCCGCGCAGGGGTGAACCCGTCCACCTCCTCGGCGGGTTGGTTGGCGAAGAGCAACGCGTGGAACAGCGGAAACCCGCCGTGAGCGAGAGCGGCGCGGGCCGCGTCCGAGGCGAGGACCGCGCCGGGACCGGGCAGACGTTCGTCGAGTGACGACTCGATCACGTAGTGGACGAGCAGCTGGTGACGTGCCATCAGCATCCGCAGCGTCGGCCCCTGACGGTTCTCGAACGGGCCCGTGCTGTCGCAGCGGTAGTCCTCGAAGAGGGTGAGCTGGACGGGCGCGTCCGCGTAGCCGACGTCGACGGTTGCGCCGTCGTCGTCGAGGCGCGCCGGCAGCCCGAGCGCGACCGCCCGGTCCGCGAGGTCGTCAACGGCCTGCCCCGGCTGCGGCTTCACCCCCGGCTTGGGGTTGGGCTTGGACTGGGGGTTGGGCTTGGGCTTCGCAGCCGGCCTGCCGTGGGGCGCGGTCGCATGGTGGTGGCCGCGATGGCCGCCGTGATGGGCGCGGTGGTGTGCACGGGCCTGGGCGAGTGCCGAGTCGAGGTCCGCCTCGGCGGCGAGGGCCGCGACCAGCACGACCGCGGCGACAGCGGCACGGACCACCATGGCGCGTTGCGAACCTGCCACAGCGGAACCTCCTTCTGATCACGTCCTGATCGCAGCTGAGTGCTTCTGCACGTCACCTGCCGGATCATGAACGAGAAGAAAGGCGCACCCCGTGCGCGCCACGCTCCACGTCACCGGAACGAGTGAGGGCGCGGCAGCCCGTCACCGAGCTGCCGCGCCCTGCGCGCGTGGTATCGCGTCGTTACCGCTTGCGGACCCCCTGGGCCAGCTCGGCGGCGAGCTCGCGGACCGCCTCGTAGCCTGCGTCCTCCGACGGAGCGTCAAGAATCCGCTGCACGAAGGCCGACCCGACGATCACACCGTCGGCGAAGGCGGCCACCTCGGCGGCCTGCTCCGCGTTGGAGACGCCCAGGCCGACGCAGACCGGCAGGTCCGTCGTCCGGCGGGTGCGCTCGACCAGGTCCTCGGCCATGGCGCCGACCTGGGTACGCGTCCCGGTCACGCCCATGACCGCCGCGGCGTAGACGAAGCCGGTGCCCTTGGCGGTGATCAGCGCCAGGCGCTGGTCCTGGCTGGACGGAGCGACGACGAAGACCGTCGCCAGCCCGTGCTCGGCCGCCGCAGCGAGCCACTCGTCGGCCTCCTCGACCGGCAGGTCCGGCAGGATGCAGCCGACCCCGCCCGCCGCCGCCAGGTCCGCCGCGAAGCGGGCCTGACCGTAGCGGTCCACCGGGTTCCAGTAGGTCATCACCAGGATCGGCACGGTCGGGTTGGCCTCGGTGACCGCGCGGACCGTGGCCAGCACGTCCTTGATCCGGATGCCGTTGCGCAGCGCGATGTCGTCCGCGGTCTGGATGGTCGCGCCGTCCAGGACCGGGTCGCTGTGCGGCAGACCGATCTCGACCACGTCCGCACCGCCGTCGATCACCGCCTGCACGGCCTTGGCCGCGCCGGGGATGGTCGGGAAGCCGGCCGGGAGGTAGCTGATCAGCGCGGCCCGGTTCTCCGCCTTGGCGTTCGCCAGCGTCGTGGTGAGCAGGGCGTTGGTCACTGGGCACCACCGGAGGTCGCGTCAGAGGTCGAGTCGTCGAGCAGGCCGAAGTACTGCGCTGCGGTGTGCATGTCCTTGTCGCCACGACCGGACAGGTTGACCAGGATCACCGCGTCCGGGCCCAGCTCGCGGCCCAACTCCAGGGCCCCGGCGAGGGCGTGGGCGCTCTCGATGGCCGGGATGATGCCCTCCGTGCGCGAGAGCAGCCGCAGCGCGTTCATCGCGTCCGCGTCGGTGCACGGCCGGTACTCGGCGCGGCCGGAGTCCTTGAGGAAGGCGTGCTCCGGGCCGACACCCGGGTAGTCCAGACCGGCGGAGATCGAGTGCGACTCGATGGTCTGGCCGTCCTCGTCCTGCAGCACGTACGTGCGCGAGCCGTGCAGCACGCCCGGGTCGCCCTTGGTCAGGGTGGCCGCGTGCTTGGGCGTCTCCACGCCCTCACCGGCCGCCTCGATCCCGATCAGCCGGACCCCGGCGTCGGGGATGAAGTCGTAGAACGCGCCCATCGCGTTGGACCCGCCGCCCACGCAGGCGACGACGGCGTCGGGCAGCCGCCCGGTCCGCTCCTGCACCTGCTCGCGCGCCTCCTGGCCGATGACCCGGTGGAAGTCCCGGACCATCATCGGGAACGGGTGCGGCCCGGCCACGGTGCCGAAGAGGTAGTGCGTGTTGTCGACGTTGGCGACCCAATCGCGGAACGCCTCGTTGATCGCGTCCTTGAGCGTCCGGCTGCCGGACTTCACCGGCACGACCTCGGCGCCGAGCATCCGCATCCGGGCGACGTTCAGCGCCTGGCGCTGGGTGTCGACCTCGCCCATGTAGATGGTGCAGTCCATGCCGAAGAGCGCGGCGGCGGTGGCGGTGGCCACCCCGTGCTGACCTGCGCCGGTCTCGGCGATCAGGCGGGTCTTGCCCATCCGCCTGGTCAGCAGGGCCTGGCCGAGCACGTTGTTGATCTTGTGCGAGCCGGTGTGGTTCAGGTCCTCGCGCTTGAGCAGGATGCGGGCGCCGCCCGCCTCCGCGGAGAAGCGGTGCACGTCGGTGAGCGGGCTCGGGCGGCCGGTGTAGTCCTTGAGCAGGGTCGACAGCTCGGCGGCGAAGGCGGGATCGGCCTTGGCCTTCTCGTACTCGTCGGCCACCTGCTCCACGGCGGCGACGAGCGCCTCCGGGATGAAACGTCCGCCGTACGCGCCGAAGTAGCCGCGCGCGTCGGGGACGGATGTCACGTCGGACATGGGTGTTCCCTTGTGAAGGTATGCGTGAAGAGAAGATGGGGGTCAACTGGGACGGCTGGCGTGGCGCGTACGCTGCCATCGCCGCCCAGGAACCTGACCGGGCTCCGCACCGATCACATACCGAACCCGTCGCCCCAACACACGCCTTGCCGGCGCACGACACCCACGCGGCTTGCAGCCACGCTGCAGGCCGGCGTACCCGGGCTGGTGGGGGGAACGGGGGGTCACGGGACGATCATATCCGGTTGCTGCCGCAGATCGTTGCACTATCCAGGGGCGCGGGGACTCTGCACGTGGCCTGCCGGGCAACGCCCAGGGGCGCGGGGAACTGCGCGACAAGCCACCCACGAATGTGGAACCCCGAACGTTCAGGGCCATCCGCTCATCAGTGGTTCGTCGCGCAGTTCCCCGCGCCCCCAGAGGTAGTGCAACGTCCCCAGAGCCGAGACTTACCGCCCGTGCCGCAGCGCGGGGTGCGCGCCTGCCGCGACGAGGTCCGCGACCGCGGACTTGGGGTCCTTGCCCGTGACGAGGGACTCGCCGACGAGGACCGCGTCCGCGCCCTCGTTCGCGTAGGCGATCAGGTCGTGGGGGCCGCGGACGCCGGACTCGGCGACCTTGAGGACGTTCGACGGGATCGCGTGCGCCACCTGCGCAAAGGTGTTGCGGTCGACCTCGAGGGTCTTCAGGTTCCGCGCGTTGACGCCGATGATCCGCGCGCCGGCGTCGACCGCGCGAGCGATCTCCTCCTCGTCGTGGACCTCGACCAGCGGGGTCAGGCCGATCGACTCGGCGCGCTCGATCAGCGAGACGAGGGCCGGCTGCTCCAGCGCGGCGACGATCAGCAGGGCCAGGTCGGCCCCGTACGCACGGGCCTCCCACAGCTGGTAGGCGGTGACGATGAAGTCCTTGCGCAGGACCGCCGTGTCCACCGCTGCGCGGACCGCCTTGAGGTCGGCGAGGGAGCCGCCGAAGCGCCGCTGCTCGGTCAGCACGGAGATCGCGGCGGCGCCGCCCGCCGCGTAGTCCGCGGCCAGCGCGGCCGGGTCGGCAATCGCGGCCAGCGCGCCCTTGGAGGGGCTGGAGCGCTTGACCTCGCAGATGACGGCGACGCCCTCGCCGCCCAGCGCGGCCACGCCGTCCTTCGCCTCGGGGGCCTTGGCGGCCAGCTCCTTGAGCTCGTCCAGCGACACCTGCGACTGACGCTCGGCGAGGTCCTCACGGACACCGGCGATGATCTCGTCGAGCACGCTCACTCGGGCGCCCCCTTCAGTGGGAAATTCCTCGGATCGGACGTCACCGGTTCAGCTCGGCTTCCGACAACTGTCGGATTCCGGTGTTCGATGAACTGGCTCGATGGTATCCGTCCTGCCTGTTCAACCCCGCATCGAGCACATCCGGGTCTCGCCAGCCGGACACGATCGACAGGCCCGTGACCTGCTCAGACCCGCTCAGGGAGCAAGAAACGCGCCGGTGGGAAGGTTGCGCAGGACGGTGAACGCGAGGACGACGGCGAGCAGCGCGAGCGTCCCCGTACGGCCCAACCGGGGCTGCGGGCGCGGCAGTCCGCGCACCTCATGGGAGGCCCAGAGGACCAGGCCGCCGAGCAGCGCGGCGCAGAAGGCGACGCCGAGCGCGTTGTCGTGGAGCGCGCCCGCCAGATCGCCGCGGGTCAGCGCGTGCACGGCGCGCAGGCCGCCGCAGCCGGGGCACCACCAGCCGGTGATCCGCAGGAAGGGGCAGACCGGGTAGTGGCCGGGCTGGTTGGGGTCCACCACGGCCACATAGCCGGTGGCCGCGGCCGTGCCGCCGATCATCGCCAGGGGCACGGCAAGCCTCCGGCCCAGTGACGGCAGTGGCGGTGCTGACTGCGACACGGGCACGGAGGCCGAAGAAGTCATACGGCGATTCTCACGCGGCGCGGGCGCCGGTCCCGGTAGGGACCCGCCGCGCCCGTGGAATCGAGGAGCTGCTCAGACGGAAGCTCTCAGACGGAAGCTCTCGGACGGAACGGGTCAGACGGAGACGCCGTTGTTGACCGGCTCCCGCTTCACCATCGGGTCGACGATGCTCGCGTGCGTGCTCGGCTTCTTGCCGAAGCCCGCGGCGGACATCATCTTGCCGACCACCGCGCCCGCGGCGGCGACGACCAGGCCGACGGCGACCAGGATCGGCGACGGCATGACCATCCCGACAGCCGCGACGAAGAAACCCACAAATGAGACGCCGACTGCGGTCCAGGCGGCCGTGGTGGATCCGTGGGAGTTTGCCGACATTACTGCTCCTCGTTCATAGGACTCTCCCGCCCGGGAGAGTTCTCCAGGTCCATTGTCCCGTATCGCCCGGGTCAGCCTGCAGTGGGGTCCTCACCCCGGTCCAGAGCCTTCCAGAGATCGGCCGGGGAGCCGGACGGTTCCGCCGCGGCCGAGCGCTTCGGGCGGGCCTGCTTGGCGCCCGCCGGGGCGTCGTAGCGTGCGGACATGCCCGGCCAGGCGGCGCCCTTGGCGATCGTCAGCACACCGGCCAGCACCAGCAGCACCCCGCCGAGCACGGCGACCCACGGCCAGGCCGAGTCGGAGATCCCGGTGGCGCTGACGTTCGCCAGCCCTATCGCGCGGGCGGCCTTGGCGTCCAGCGCCGAGCTGCCCGAGTTCGCCATCGCCGCGACCGCCGTGTACGCCGCGCCCGCGCCCGCCAGCGCGACGAGCCCGCCGAGCAAAGCCCGCGCCTTGCCGCGCACCGCGAAGACCGCGACCACCGAGGCCAGCCCGACCAGCGCCATCGCACCGGGCAGGCCGCTGACCTCGCCGCCGTCGGCGGTCACCGTCCGCGTCACGCCCTGGGCCTGGACCTGGCCGGAGACCCAGCCCTGCCCGGCCGCGACCAGCAGCAGCGCCGCCCCGAGGACCGAGAGCAGCAGCGTCACCGCGAGAGTGCGACGGCTGCCGGACCGGGACGGGGCGGGAGTTGCGGGGTCGGCGGCTGCGGAGTCCGGTGGGGTGGGCGCTTCGGGGTTCACCGCTCCAGTGTGCCCTGCGCCTCCGACGCGACCGGACGCAGGGTGGCCGCCGAGGCGACCGCACGCAGGACCGCCGCCGCCTTGTTGCGGCACTCCGCGTCCTCGTTCTCGGGCACCGAGTCGGCCACGACCCCGGCCCCCGCCTGGACGTAGGCCTTGCCGTCGCGGATCAGGGCGGTCCGGATGGCGATGGCGGTGTCCGCGTCCCCGGCGAAGTCGAAGTAGCCGACGCAGCCGCCGTACAGGCCGCGACGGGTCGGCTCCAGCTCCTCGATGATCTGCATGGCGCGCGGCTTGGGCGCCCCCGAGAGCGTCCCGGCCGGGAAGCACGCGGTCAGCACGTCGAAGGCGCTCTTCTCCGGGGCGACCTTGCCGGTGACGGTCGAGACGATGTGCATGACGTGGCTGTAGCGCTCGATCGTCATGAAGTCGACGACCTCGACGCTTCCGGGCGCACAGACCCGGCCGAGGTCGTTGCGGCCGAGGTCGACCAGCATCAGGTGCTCGGCCCGCTCCTTCGGGTCGGCCATCAGCTCGGCGGCGAGTTCCGCGTCGTGCTCGGGCGAGGTGCCGCGCGGGCGGGTCCCGGCGATCGGGTGCACCATCGCCTCTCCGGCCTCGACCTTCACCAGCGCCTCCGGGCTGGAGCCGACCACGTCGAACGGCAGGCCACCCGGCTCGGCCGCGGCGAAGCGGAAGAGGTACATGTACGGGCTGGGGTTGGTGGTCCGCAGCACCCGGTAGACGTCGAGCGCGCTGGCCGGGCAGTCCACCTCGAACCGCTGCGAGGGCACCACCTGGAACGCCTCGCCCGCGCGGATCCGCTCCTTCACCGTCTCCACCGCCGCCCGGTACGGCGCGCCGCCGAACGGCGAGACCGCCTCGACGGAGGTGACCGGCGTCAGCGTCGCGGCCCCGATGTCGGCGGGGCGGCCGAAGTCGGCGGTCATCGCGTCGAGTCGGGCGACCGCGTCGGCGTAGGCCGCGTCGACGCCGGTCGGCTGGTCGTCGCGGTTGACCGCGTTGGCGATCAGCAGGACGGAGCCGTCCTTGTGGTCCAGCACGGCGAGGTCGTCCGCGAAGAGCATGGTCAGCTCGGGCAGCCCGAGGTCGTCGGGCGTGAGGTCGGGCAGCTTCTCCAACCGGCGGACGATGTCGTAGCCGAGGTAGCCGACCATGCCGCCGGTGAACGGCGGCAACTCGCCACCCTGGTGCAGGTCGCGCGGCCCGCGCAGGGCCTCGATGGTCGCCCGCAGTACGGCCAGCGGATCACCCTCGGTCGGCACCCCGACGGGCGGCGTCCCGAGCCAGCGCGCGTTGCCGTCGGCCCCGACGGTCAGGGACGCGCTGCAGCGCACGCCGACGAACGAGTACCGCGACCAGTGGCGCCCCTGCTCCGCGCTCTCCAGCAGGAAGGTGTTCGGCCGCTCCCCCGCGAGCTTGCGGTAGACGCCGACGGGCGTGTCCCCGTCGGCGAGCAACCGCCGCGTCACCGGGATCACCCGGCGATCCACGGCGAGCTTGCGGAAGGTGTCGAGATCGGGGGAGACGCTACCGCTGGTCATGCGTCGGAGCGTACCGGCTCACCGGCTCACGCCGGGGCCACCGCTCACGCCGTGGTGACCGGCAGCTGCCCGGCGTCGAAGCAGGTCCGGTCCCCGGTGTGGCAGGCGGCGCCGTGCTGGTCGACCTTGACCAGAAGGGTGTCGCCGTCGCAGTCGACGGCAACGGACTTGACCACCTGCACGTGGCCGGAGGTGTCGCCCTTGACCCAGTACTCGGACCGGCTGCGGCTCCAGTAGGTGCAGCGTCCGGTGGTGAGGGTGCGATGCAGCGCCTCGTCGTCCATCCAGCCCATCATCAGCACTTCGCCCGTGTCGTACTGCTGGGCGATGGCGGGGACCAGCCCGTTCGCATCCCGCTTGAGCCGTACGGCGACGGCGGGATCGAGATCGGTGGTGTGGGGGACGGCAGGTGAGGCGGACATGCGTTCATTATCCGCGACGAGCCAGTTGCACTACTCAGGGGCGCGGGGAACTGCGCGAACAACCACCCTGTGCGGATGGCCCTGCGCATTCGGTGCTCCACCTGAGTGGGTGGCTCGTCGCGCAGTTCCCCGCGCCCCTGGAGGTGCCACTGGACGCCCTCTGTCCAGCACAGGTCGCACCCTGCATCCTGTTCCCCATGACGCTCCTCGGGGGAACGCGCAGTGCACGGATCAGGCTGGCCGCAGGCCTTCTCGCTGTGCTGGTCGTGGTCGGGATCGCGGTCACGCTCGCCCTCCAGGCCAAGCCGCCGAAAGCCCTCGCCCAGCCGAAGCCCACACCGTCGCCCTCCCCCACGAAGGCGACGCCCACCCCCACACCAAGCCCCACCCCCTCCCTCCCGAACACCTTCGCCTACATCTCGCTCCAGCCGGGCGACTGCTTCGACTCCCCCGCCTTCACCCGCACGCTCCCCCTCCTCGCGAAGCGCCCCTGCACCGCTCCCCATGACGCGGAGGTCACCCAGCTGGCCACGCTCCCCTCCGGCCTGACCTCCTATCCGGCGATCCTCAGCCGCGCGCTGGCGCTCTGCGAGCCGATCGACGCCGCCGCCTACCGCAGGCAGACGGACCAGACCGCCCTGCAGTACTACGAGCTCTATCCGACCCTCGCCGACTACGACGGCGGTCGACATACCGTCACCTGTGCTCTGTCCGGAGGGAGTTACCAGGGCGCGCGGAAACTCACCGCTCCCCTCCGGAACTGATCCCTGCCCCCCGCCGTACCCTTGGGCCATGTCGAATCTGGGACGCCGTGAGCGCCTGCTGCTGGCTGATCTGCTGGAGAGCGTCGGCCCCGACGCCCCGACGCTGTGCGAGGGGTGGAACACTGCCGACCTCGCCGCGCACGTGGTCGTCCGGGAGCGACGGCCGGACGCCGCGGGCGGGATTCTGCTGAAGCCCCTGGCCGCGCGGTTGGAGCGGGTGCGCACCGAGTACGTGGCCAAGCCGTACGCCGAGCTGGTCGAGGCGATCCGGGTGGGGCCGCCCGTCTACTCGCCGTTCCGGCTGCCGGGCGCGGAGGACGCCGGCAACACCATGGAGTTCTTCGTCCACAGCGAGGACGTGCGCCGTGCCCAACCCGACTGGTCGGCACGGGTGTTGGACGAGGAGCTGAGCGAGGCGCTGTGGAAGCGGACCAGCGGGATGGCGCGGCTGAACGGGCGCCGCTCCCCGGTCGGCCTGGTGCTTCGCCGTCCGGACGGGCAGACCGCGGTGGCGAAGAAGGGCGCGCCGGTGGTGACCGTGACCGGTGAGCCGGGCGAGCTGGTGATGTTCATCATGGGCCGTCAGGCCCAGGCGCACGTCGAGTTCGACGGCGACGAGGAGGCCGTGGCCACGGTCATGGCGGCGAAGTTCGGGATCTAGACGTTCGGGATCCAGGTGTTTGGGATCTCAGCGCGATCTCCAGCTCGAACCGGGAGTCGGGATCGGCGAGCGCCGGGCCGAACAGGCGCTGGACCTGGTGCAGGCGTTGCCGCGCGGTCTGCGGGTGGATCCCCAGCCGCGCGGCGACCTCGGGTGCACTGCCGCGGTTGGTCTGGAGCCATGCCAGCAGCGTCTCGGCCAGGCGCTGACGCTGCTTGGGCGTCAGCCCTTCGAGCGGCTGGAGCCGCCGGGCCGCGATCAGCCGGACCAGCGGCCCGTCGGCGAGCAGCAGCAGGTCGGACAGGTGCGCGTCGCAGACGACCGGTGTCGGAACCGTGTCCGCGACGGCGGCCGACCGCAGCGCCCGCGCCCAGCGGAGCGAGTCCGCGGCCTGCTCGGGCGGGACAGTGGGGCCGATGACCGCGCCGCGGGCGGCCAGCAGCGCCTGAACCTCGGGGTCGCGCAGTTGGAGTGACGGCTCCGGCACGACCAGGAAAGGTGCCGGTCCGTCGAGTTCGGCCAGGACCACCTCCGGCAGTGCGTGCCTTCGCGGTCCGCCGGGTCTGCTGGTCGCGGCCCCTTGGGGTGGGTCCGGCGCGAGGGCCACCGCGCAGAGATTCCACGGCAGCGGCCAGTCGGCGAGCTCCGCCGCGGCCTCCAGGTCCTTCAGGTGCCCGCCGTCCGCACCGCCCGCGCCGTCCGCGGCCCCGCCACCGCGCGCCAGCAGGGCGAGCAACTGGGAACGGGCGCGGCCGAGTTCGCCCGCCTCGTCGGCCTGGGCACGGGCGTAGCCGCGGACCGAGGCGGCGGCGAGCTCGTCGATGTGCGCGAAGATCGCCTCGGCCAGCAGCACCAGCAGTTCGGTGCCGAGCCCGGCCCGCCGGGCGATCCGGGCGTAGCGGCGCCAGGCGACGCGTGCGCCCAGCCGGTAGGCGGCCTGCAACGCGTCCAGACTGCGGCCCTCGGCGAGCTCGCCACGACCCAGCGCGCGGTAGACGCGCATGCGTTCGGGATTGTCGTGCCGAGCGCCCTCGATCAGGTCGGTGAATTCAGCGAGCGCGGTCTCGACGCCGTGCTGGATTCCCGCGCCGAATTTCCCGGAAAGCGGCCGGGAGAATTCGGGCACTTGTTGCCTGATCTCCCTGATGATTTCCGCAGCGATGGTCCGCTGTTCCTTGCGCAGTTCGGCGGCCAGCGATCTGGGCAACGCTCTCCACGGCTCGCTCAAGCCTGCTCCCTCCTACGCTACTCGCCAGTATGCGGCGAGGTTACCGGCGGGTCAATAGGGATGCACCTGCTGGTTCCGCTCTGTTACGTGAGCGTTTCCTGGCAGGCGGGGACGCGTTCCCGGCAGTTCCGCTCATCATTCGCTTTCACACCGTCATTCTTCTTGACCGCCCCTCCCTGATTTCCTAGCATCCTCGCCGAAATCCACCCGAAATTCTCGGACGAACGAGTCGAGGACGGAGACTCCCATGCGCAGAAGAACACTCGCGGTGGTCGTCGCGGCGGCCGGAATCACGGCTTTCGCAGCACAACCGGCGTCCGCCGCCTGGTATCCGGTGGACTACCACTTCAACATCGGATTCACGGCCGGCTTCTTCGCCCCCGGCAGCGCCCCGGCCGGAGCGAACGACTGGAGCTGCAAGCCCAGCGCCGCCCACCCGGACCCGGTGGTCCTGGTGCACGGGACGCTGGAGAACATGAACGACAACTGGGGCGGCGCCTCGCCGCTGCTGGTCGACAACGGCTACTGCGTCTTCGCCTTCAACTACGGCGGACCCAGCGCCTCCTCGCCGATCCAGGGCACCGGCACGATCGAGGGCGGGGCCGCCCAGCTGTCGTCCTTCGTGGACCAGGTGCTGGCCGCCACCGGCGCAGCCCAGGTCGACCTGGTCGGCCACTCCCAGGGCGGCATGATGCCGCGTTACTACATCAAGAACCTCGGCGGCGCGGCCAAGGTCGCCAAGCTGGTGGCGCTCTCGCCCTCCAACAACGGCACCACGCTCGACGGCATCACCCAGCTCGCACAGCAGCTGAACATCCTGGAACCCGCCAACGGCCTGCTGAGCGCGGCGTGCGCGGCGTGCGTCGAACAGGAGGTCGGCTCGCCGTTCCTGACCGCGCTGAACGCGGGCGGTGAGACCGTGCCGGGGATCGACTACACCGTCATCGGCACCAAGGACGACGAGGTGGTCACCCCCTACACCAACGCGTTCCTGCCCGCCGCGCCGAACGTCACGAACATCACCGTCCAGGGCCAGTGCTCGCTGGACCAGTCCGACCACCTGGAGATCGGCTACGACCCGGTGGCGCTGACCGACATGCTCAACGCCCTCGACCCGGCCCACCCGCAGCCGGTCCCGTGCGAGGTCGTGCTCCCGGTCACCGGGCCCCTGATCGGCTAGGGTCCAGCGGCCGGCGGCTAGGAGTCCTTCGGGGGCTGTGCGGTCGCCTGGTGGAGTGCCGCCTCACCCTCGGTGTCGAGGTGCGGCAGCAGCCGGTCCAACCACCGGGGTACCCACCAGGCGTGCCGTCCGAGCAGCGTCATCACGGCCGGGACCAGCAGCAGCCGGACCACGGTGGCGTCCACCAGGACGCTGACGGCGAGGCCCAGGCCGAGCATCTTGACCACGATGTTGTCGCTCAGGATGAAGGCCGCGAAAACGCTGAACATGATCAGCGCCGCACAGGTGATCACCCGTGCGGTGATCTCCAAGCCGTAGGCGACGCTGTCCTCGGCCCGTTGGGTCCGGATCCACGCCTCGTGGACGCGGGAGAGCAGGAAGATCTCGTAGTCCATGCTCAGGCCGAAGATGATGGCGAACATCATCATCGGCACGTAGCTCTCGATCGGCACCTTCCCGGCGACGCCCAGCGCCGAGCCGCCCCATCCCCACTGGAAGACCGCGACCACCACACCGTAGGAGGCGCCGATCGAGAAGAGGTTCAGCACGGCCGCCTTGAGCGCGACCAGGATGCCTCGGAAGACCGCGAGGATGATCAGGAACGCCAGCGCGACCACGACCACGATGATCAGCAGCAGCCTGGAACTGATGATCTCGGTGAAGTCCTGCTGCGCGGCGGTCACCCCGGTCACGTAGGTCGTGGCCGGCGTCCCGCTGGCGCCCTGCGGCAGCGAGACGTCCTTCAGGTGGTTGAACAGCTGGGTGGTGACCGCGTCCTGCGGCCGCCCGGTGGAGATCGCCGTGCCGGTCAGCACATTGCCGTTGCTGGTGGGCTGGAGCGGGCTGACACTGGCCGCGTCCGGGACGCCGGTCAGCGCCTTCTGCATGTTGGCGGCGAGCGTGGACCGCTGGCTCGACGGCACCGAGGTCTGGTCGATCACCAGGGTGAACGGCCCGTTGGCGCCCGGACCGAAGCCCTGGCTGATCAGGTCGAAGGCGCGGCGGTCGGTGAAGGAGGTCGGGTCCGCGCCGTCGTCGATATGGTCGAGCCGGATCGAGAAGAGCGGGATCGCCAGAACCCCGAGCACCACCACGCCCGCCGCAAGGAACCACAACGGGCGGCGCTCGACGCGCTTGGCGTAGCGGTGCCAGAAGCCGTGCTGCTCCTCCTCGGCCTTCTCGGCCTTCGCCCCGGCGGCCTCTCCGGCCACCGGGCCGCCCTCGGCCACGGGGGTCTTCAGGCAGAACCGGTCGATCCGACGCCCGATCAACCCGGCCAGCGCCGGGACCAGGGTGAGTGCGCCGACCACGGCGGTGATCACCGTGATCGCGGCCGCGATGCCGAGACGGCCGATGAAGCTGAGACCCGACACGTACAGGCCGGCCAAGGCCACGATGACGGTGCAGCCCGAGACCAGGACCGCGCGCCCGCTCGTGGTGACGGCGATACCCGCCGCGACGTGGGGTTCCACCCGGTCCATGATCAGCTGTCGGAAGCGGGTGATCAGGAACAGCGCGTAGTCGATGCCCACGCCGAGGCCGATCATGGTGGCCAGGGTCGGCGAGACGCTGGCGAAGTCGATGGCGGCCGCGAGCAGACTGAGGCAGCTGAGCCCCACGATCACGCTGATCAGGGCCGTCACCAGCGGCAGACCGGCCGCGATCAGGCTGCCGAAGCCGACGACCAGGACCACGATCGCCACCGCGAAGCCGATCGCCTCGCTGGTCAGGTCCTTCGTGTGCGGCCTGGCCGCCTCCCCCAGCGGTCCGCCGTACTCGACCTCCACACCGGCCGAGCGCAGCGGCGCGACGGCCGCGTCAACCCCGTTCAGGTAGTCCGTCCCCAGCGCGGTGGGGTTCTTGTCGAAGCGGACGGTGATGTAGCCGATCGTGCCGTTCTTGGACAGTGCGCCGGTCTGGGTCGTGGTACCGGAGGAGCTCGTCTGCGGCAGCGGGTTCTGCACCGACAGCACGTGGTCCAGCTTCTGCAACGAGGCGACCGCCTGGTTCACCTGGGTGGTGAAGTCCGTCAGCGGCTTGGCGTCGTACATCACGACCGTCCCGCTGGTGCCGCCGATGCTCGGGGCGTTCGCCTGGAGGACGTTCGCACCCTTCTGCGACTGGCTGTCAGGGAGG
This sequence comes from Streptacidiphilus fuscans, assembly GCF_015690355.1. Taxonomy (GTDB): domain Bacteria; phylum Actinomycetota; class Actinomycetes; order Streptomycetales; family Streptomycetaceae; genus Streptacidiphilus; species Streptacidiphilus fuscans. The sequence continues at coordinate 92,567 of NZ_JADPRT010000010.1, forward strand.
TTGAAGTCGTCGGAGTACGTGCCCCCGAAGCTGTTCTGCAGGCCGTGGAGCACGCCCAGGACCACCAGCCACATGACGATCACGACGATCGCGTGACGAGCGCACCATTCACCGAGGCGTTGCAGGATACCTTTCCGCACACGCTCAGTATCAGAGCGTCACCAGCAGGGCCGGCAACCCGAGCGCGTCCGTTCGGATGCCGCGTCAGAGCCGAACGGGGTGCCCGTCCTCCTGAAGGGACTGCTTGACCTCAGCGATCGTCAGATCGCCGAAGTGGAAGACACTGGCCGCCAGCACCGCGTCCGCGCCCGCCGTGACCGCCGGGGCGAAGTCCGCGAGCTTGCCCGCGCCGCCGCTGGCGATGACCGGGACGGAGACGGCCTTGCGCACCGCCGTGATCATCTCCAGGTCGTAGCCGTCCTTGGTGCCGTCGGCGTCCATCGAGTTCAGCAGGATCTCGCCCGCGCCCAGCTCGGCCGCCCGGGTCGCCCACTCGACCGCGTCGAGGCCGGTGCCGGTGCGACCGCCGTGCGTGGTGACCTCGAAGCCGCTCGCCGTCTCGGTGCCCGCAGGCGTCCGCCGGGCGTCGACGGAGAGCACCAGCACCTGGCGGCCGAAGCGCTGCGCGATCTCGCGGATCAGCTCCGGCCGGGCGATGGCGGCGGTGTTGACGCCGACCTTGTCCGCGCCCGCGCGCAGCAGCTTGTCGACGTCGTCGACGGTGCGGACGCCGCCGCCGACGGTCAGCGGGATGAAGACCTGCTCCGCCGTGCGGCGCACGATGTCGTAGGTGGTCTCCCGGTCGCCCGAGGAGGCGGTGATGTCCAGGAACGTCAACTCGTCGGCGCCCTGGGCGTCGTAGAGCTTGGCCAGCTCGACCGGGTCGCCCGCGTCGCGCAGGTTCTGGAAGTTGACGCCCTTGACCACCCGACCGGCGTCGACGTCCAGGCAGGGGATCACGCGGACCGCGAGGGTCATCAGGGAAGCTCCATGTTCTTCTTGTACGCGTCGACCTCGACCTCGACGCTCATGCGCGAGTCGAGCAGGGCGCTGACGACGACGATCGTGCAGGCCGGCCGGACGTCCGCCAGGATGTCCCGGTGGGCCCGGCCGACCTCGTCGGTGTCACGGGCGTGGGTGACGTAGAGACGGGTGCGGACCACGTCCGCCTTGCCGAGGCCGAAGCGGGAGATCGCGTCCAGGGCGACCCCGAAGGCGGCCACGGTCTGGTCGTAGGGGGAGCCCTCGAACCGGACCGAGCCGTCGTCCCAGGCGGTGCAGCCCGAGACGAAGACGAAGTCCCCTATGGCGACGGCGCGTGTGAAACCGTACTGGTCCTCCCAGGGGGAGTAGCCCCCCACGTGCCGCCGATCCTGCGTCATCCCGCGCCCTCCATCGGTGTCAGGACACTGCTGCCAGCGCCTCTTCGAGCGTGAACGCCTGCGCGTAGAGGGCCTTGCCCACGATGGCCCCCTCCACACCTTCGGGCACCAGCGTCGCGATGTCACGCAGGTCCTGCAGCGAGGACACGCCGCCCGAGGCGACGACGGCCCGGTCGGTGGCGGCGCAGACGTTGCGCAGCAGCTGGAGGTTGGGACCGGTCAGCGTGCCGTCCTTGTCGACGTCGGTGACGACGTAGCGGGCACAGCCCTCGGCGTCCAGGCGGGCCAGCGCCTCGTAGAGGTCGCCGCCCTCGCTGGTCCAGCCGCGACCGCGCAGCGTGGTGCCGACCACGTCGAGGCCGACGGCGATCTTGTCGCCGTACTCGGCGATGACCTTCGCCACCCACTCCGGGGACTCCAGCGCGGCGGTGCCGAGGTTGACCCGGGCGCAGCCGGTCGACAGCGCGGCGCGCAGCGAGTCGTCGTCCCGGATGCCGCCGGAGAGCTCGACCTTGACGTCGAGTCGGCCGGTGACCTCGGCCAGCATCGCCCGGTTGTCGCCGGTGCCGAAGGCAGCGTCCAGGTCGACCAGGTGGATCCACTCGGCGCCGGCCTGCTGCCACGCGAGCGCGGCGGCGAGCGGCTCCCCGTAGGAGGTCTCCGAGCCGGACGCGCCCTTGACCAGGCGGACCGCCTGGCCGTCACGGACGTCGACGGCGGGGAGGAGGACGAGCTTGTTCGTGGCGGGGGTGGTCACAGCGTGTCGATCCAGTTCTTGAGCAGGGCGGCGCCGGCGTCGCCGGACTTCTCGGGGTGGAACTGCGTGGCGGAGAGCGGGCCGTTCTCCACGGCGGCGACGAACGGCTCTCCGTGCTCGGCCCAGGTGACCAGCGGCGGGCGCAGCTGCTCGATCGGCGACAGCTCCCAGTTGCGCACACCGTAGGAGTGCACGAAGTAGTAGCGGGCGTCACCCGGCAGACCGGCGAAGAGCCGGGTGCCCTCGGCCGGGTCGACGGTGTTCCAGCCCATGTGCGGCACGACGGGCGCGCGCAGCGGCTCGACCGTGCCGGGCCACTCGTCGCAGCCCTCGGTCTCGATGCCGTGCTCGACGCCGCGGGCGAAGAGGATCTGCATCCCCACGCAGATCCCGAGCACCGGGCGGCCACCGGCCAGGCGGCGGCCGATGATCCTGTCTCCCTTGACGGCCTTGAGGCCGTCCATGCAGGCGGCGAAGGCGCCCACACCGGGGACCAGCAGGCCGTCGGCGGAAAGCGCCTCGTCGAAGTCGGAGGTGATCACGGCCTCCGCGCCGACGCGCGCAAGGGCGCGCTGGGCGGAGCGGACGTTGCCGGAGCCGTAGTCGAGGACGACCACGCTCTTGGCGGTCATGGCAGGGGTCCCTTCCGGGTCGAACGGGTCAGATGCGCAGGATGCCTGCGGCCAGGCTCATGGCACCGCAGAGGGCGAGCAGCACGATGACGCCCTTGGGCAGCTTCTGCTTCCAGAAGGAGTACGCGCCGCCACAGAGGAACAGGCCGAGGAAGATCAGAACATAGGTGGTGCCGCTCACAGTGCGCCCTTGGTCGACGGGATGATGCCCGCCGCGCGGGGGTCCAGTTCGGAGGCGTAGCGCAGTGCGCGCGCCAGCGCCTTGAACTGTGCCTCGACGATGTGGTGGGCGTTACGCCCATACGGTACGTGGACGTGGAGCGCGACCTGCGCCTGGGCCACGAAGGACTCCAGGATGTGCCGGGTCATGGTGGTGTCGTAGGAGCCGATCATGGGCGCCATGCCCTCGGGCTCGCGGTGCACCAGGTACGGACGGCCGGACAGGTCGACGGTGACCTGCGCCAGGGACTCGTCCAGCGGCACGGACGCGTCGGCGAAGCGGCGGATGCCGACCTTGTCGCCGAGCGCCTGGCGGAACGCGGCACCCAGGGCCAGCGAGGTGTCCTCGATGGTGTGGTGGGTGTCGATGTGCAGGTCGCCGTCGGTCTTCACGGTGAGGTCGAAGAAGCCGTGGCGGCCGAGCTGGTCGAGCATGTGGTCGTAGAAGCCGACGCCGGTGGAGATGTCGGTCCGACCGGTTCCGTCCAGGTCTATCTCGACCTTGACGGAGGTCTCCTTGGTGGTGCGCTCGACGCGGCCGACGCGGTGCTGGTCGCTGTGGGACATGGTTAGCGGTTCTCCAGAGAGGAGGCGCGCGCGAAGCGCGACGTTGAAAGGGTGGCGGCGGGCGACGGGAGGGCAAAGCGGACGGCGTCGAGGAAGGCGTCGTTCTCGGCCGGGGTGCCTGCCGTGACCCGGAGCCGTCCGGGCACGCCGTTGTCGCGCACCAGCACGCCCTGATCCAGGATCGCCTGCCAGACCGCGTGGGTGTCCTCGAAGCGGCCGAACTGGACGAAGTTGGCGTCGGAGTCGGTGACCTCCAGACCCAGCGCGCGCAGTTCGGTGACGATGCGGTCCCGCTCGGCCTTGAGCCGGTCGACGTAGCCGAGCAGGACGTCGGTGAACTCCAGCGCGGCCAGCGCCGTCGCCTGGGTCACCGCGGAGAGGTGGTACGGGAGCCGGACCAGCTGGACCGCGTCGACGACGGCGGGCGCGGCGGCGAGGTAGCCCAGGCGCAGCCCGGCCGCGCCGAAGGCCTTGGACATGGTCCGGGTGACCACCAGCAGCGGGCGGCCTTCGAGCAGCGGCAGCAGCGAGGGCTGGTGCGAGAACTCGACGTAGGCCTCGTCGACGATGACCAGCGTCGGCTTGACGGCCTGGGCGGCGTCGTAGAGGCGCTCCACCGTCTCGCGGGCGACGGCGGTGCCGGTCGGGTTGTTGGGCGAGCAGACGAAGAGCACGTCCGGACGGTCGGCGGCGAGCACCGCCTCGGCGGAGACGACGTCGATGGTGAAGTCCGGGTTGCGCGGGCCTTCGATCCAGCCGGTGCCGGTGCCGCGCGAGATCAGGTCGTGCATCTGGTACGTCGGCGCGAAGCCGAGCGCGGTGCGCCCCGGGCCGCCGAAGGTCTGCAGCAGCTGCTGGATGATCTCGTTCGAGCCGTTGGCGGCCCACACCTGCTCGGTGCTGACGGCGTGTCCGGTGGAGGCGGACAGGTAGCCGGCCAGCGCGGTGCGCAGCTCGATCGCGTCGCGGTCCGGGTAGCGGTTGAGGTCGCGGGCGGCCTCGGCGACGCGCTCCGCGATCCGGGCGACCAGCGCGTCCGGGAGGGAGTACGGGTTCTCGTTGGTGTTGAGCAGCACGGGCACGTGCAACTGCGGTGCGCCGTACGGGGACTTGCCCTTGAGCTCGTCGCGGATGGGCAGGTCGTCGATGTTCCTGATGTCACTCACTGATTGGGTACCGTCCAGTCGAAGCGGGCACGGATGGCGTCACCGTGGCCCGGCAGGTCCTCTGCGTTGGCGAGCGTGACCACGTGCCCGGCTACCTCGGCCAGCGCGTCGCGGTCGTAACTCACCACATGGATGCCACGCAGGAAGGACTGGACGGAGAGTCCCGAGGAGTGGCAGGCACATCCGCCGGTCGGCAGGACGTGGTTGGAACCGGCCGCGTAGTCGCCCAGCGAGACGGGCGCGTACGGGCCGACGAAGACCGCGCCCGCGTTGACCACGCGTGCGGCGACCGCCTCGGCGTCGGCGGTCTGGATCTCCAGGTGCTCGGCGCCGTAGGCGTTGACCACCTCGAGGCCCTGTTCCAGGTCGCGGACCAGCACGATGCCGGACTGCGGGCCACCGAGCGCGGTGGCGATGCGCTCGCTGTGCTTGGTCGCCTCGACCTGCCCGGGCAGCTCGCGCTCGACGGCCTCGGCCAGCTGGACCGAGTCGGTGACCAGGATCGAGGCGGCCATCGGGTCGTGCTCGGCCTGGCTGATCAGGTCGGCGGCCACGTGGCGGGCGTCGGCGGTCGCGTCGGCGAGGACCATGATCTCGGTCGGTCCGGCCTCGGCGTCGATGCCGATCCGGCCCTTGAGCAGGCGCTTGGCGGCGGCGACCCAGATGTTGCCCGGGCCGGTGACCAGGTTGACCGGACGGCACTCCCCCGCGCCGTAGGCGAACATGGCGATCGCCTGGGCGCCGCCGACGGCGTAGACCTCGTCGACGCCGAGCAGCGCGCACGCCGCCAGGATGGTCGGGTGCGGCAGGCCGCCGAACTCCTTCTGCGGCGGCGAGGTGACGGCCAGCGAGGGGACGCCGGCCTCCTGCGCCGGGACGACGTTCATGACGACGGACGACGGGTAGACGGCCAGACCGCCCGGCACGTAGAGGCCGACGCGCTCGACCGGGACCCAGCGCTCGGTGACCGAGCCACCGGGGACGACCTGGGTGGTGTGATCGGTGCGGCGCTGTTCGCGGTGGACCAGGCGGGCGCGGCGGATCGACTCCTCCAACGCGGCCCGGACGGCGGGGTCGAGCGTCTCCAAAGCGGCGGTGATGGCCGCCTTCGGGACGCGGATGTCGGTCAGTCGAACCCCGTCGAAACGCTCCGTGATCTCGATCAGCGCCTCGACGCCACGATGGTGGACGTCCTCGCAGATCGGCCGCACCTTCGCCAGGGCGGCCTCGACGTCGAGCTCGGCGCGCGGCAGCAGCCCGCGCGGGTCTTCGGTGGAGCCTCGGAGGTCGATTCGCGAAATCACGTTGTCAAGTCTAGAGAACGGAAGAAACGGACGTGGTCCCGTATCACTCTCTGATACCTGCGGTGAGACGGGCGGTGACCTTGCCCCAGCTGCGCAGCTACCCGTTCGGCCGCCCCGGACTCGCTGCGGAGCCCCGGGCGCGTCAGCGTGGGAGAGGCTCCCGGGCCCACGGAGGGCGGCACAACCGACCGTGGGCCGGGGCCCTGCGAGCGCCCGTACCGGAGAGCTGCCCCGAGCGCGACCCGGTACGGGCACCGCGAGGACGGCGTCCGCGGCGGACCCACAGCGCCGCAGACCCTAGCGCCGCAGCCCCATACGCACAGATGTGCTCATAAGTCTGCTCATCCACGTGCGCAGCGATGCGCAGAGCTGCACGCCGACTCGGGAGTAGCCCGTAATCTTGCGCACGTGACGGAACGGCTGCCCCTCTTCCCGCTGGGTTCGGTGCTCTACCCAGGTCTGGTGCTCCCCCTGCATGTCTTCGAGGAGCGCTACCGGCGGCTGATGGCCGATCTGACGGCCGGGCCGGAACCGCACCGCTTCGGCGTGGTGGCGATCCGGGACGGACGCGAGGTCGCCCCGACCGGCGCGGACGCCGAGTCACCGGCCCTGGCGGGCCTCGGTCCGGACCCGCACCGCGCCCTGTTCGAGATGGGCTGCGTCGCAGAGATCGCGCAGCTGCAGTCGCACGCCGACGGTCGGTTCGAGCTGCTGGCGACGGGGACCACCCGCTTCCGCATCCTCTCCATCGACGCGACCGGCCCGTACCTGACGGCCGAGGTCGAGACGGTCGAGGAGCAGACCGGCCCGGAGGCCAAGGTGCTCGCGGCCGGCGTCGAGCGGATCTTCCGCGCCTACCAGAAGCGTCTGGCGGGTGCGCGCGAGAGCAGCGTCTCCGGCACGCAGGAGCTGCCGGACGACCCGAACATCCTCTCCTACCTGGTCGCGGCGGCGTCGGTGCTGGACACCCACGACAAGCAGCGACTGCTGGCCGCCGAGACCGCGAGCGACCGGCTCCGCGCCGAGCTGCGCCTGCTGCGCCGCGAGGCGGCGGTCCTGGCCAAGCTCCCCTCCCTCCCGGCGGTGGAGCTGACCCGGCAGGCCTTCAACCCGAACTGACGCGCAATCAGGAAGAGCTCAGGAAGCGCATGGCGAAGAAGGCGAAGGGCGGACAGGGCACCCCGGCGACGGTGGCCCTGGACCGGGCCGAAGTGGCGTACTCGGTCCACGCCTACGCGCACGACCCCTCCGCCGAGTCCTACGGCGGTGAGGCCGCCGAGGCGTTGGGCGTGGCGCCCGACCGGGTCTTCAAGACCCTGGTCGCGGAGGTCGACGGCGCGCTGGTGGTGGGCGTGGTCCCGGTGGCCGGGCAGCTGGACCTGAAGGCGCTCGCCTCCGCCGTCGGCGGCAAGCGGGCGTCGATGGCCGACCCGGCCGCGGCCGAGCGCAGCAGCGGCTATGTGCGCGGCGGCATCTCGCCGCTCGGGCAGCGCAAGCCGCTGCGTACGGTCGTGGACTCCACGGCGCTGGACCACCCGACGGTCTTCGTCTCGGCCGGCCGCCGCGGCCTGGAGGTCGAGCTCCCCGCGCAGGCCCTCGCCGACCTCACCGGCGCGCTGTTCGCGCCGATCGGACGCGGCTGAGAAGTGCTCCGGGCCTCGTCGACGTTCAGTGCCTGCGGCGCGGACGACGGCGGCGGGCGGTGACCACGGCCCCGACACCCGCTCCCACCGCGACGAGGCCGAGCATGGCCGCCGCGAGCGGACTGCGCGAGGCGCCGGTGTCCGCCAGGTCGTCCCCGCCCTCCCTGGTCGGCGAGGGGCCGGGCTCGCCGGTCCAGCTCGGCTCGCTGGTCCAGCTCGGCTCGTCGGTCCGGTCGGAGGTGGAGGGGTCGGGACTGGGACTGGGATGCGGGCTGTGCGTGGGGCGCTCCGTCGTCCCCGTCTCCGTCTCCGTCACGGTCGGGGTGGGCGGAGGCGGCGGTGGGGTCGGCTCGTTCTCGCCCGTCGGCGACGGGCTGAGGGAGAAGAACGAGGCGGACGACGTGGGCGTCGGCGTCGGTGACTGCACCTGGCAGTCGGCGTGCACCTCACCGAGCCGCACCGCGCTGATCGGCCCGTCGTAGACCTGCGCACCCGCGGTGTCGTTGAGGACGCCGGAGACGGTGATGTCGAGCCATGCCTCGGCCGTGTACTGCCGCACGGCCGATCCGGAGTTCGGGTCCTGGTGCGGCGTGACGGTCACCGTCAGCGTGCTGGGCCCGATGTCGGTACGGCCCAGGTCGGCGCCCGTGATCGGGACCTGGGTGGTGCCGACCCCGACGTGGTGGCCGAGGACACTGATCCGCGCCGAGTTCGAGCGGTTGTAGGCGAGTGCCCACGGGCCCACGGGCGGCGGCACGCACTCCGCGTAGGAGTCGAACGAACCGACCGAGGCGACCACCCTGATCAGGTTCTTCGAGCGGTAGTACACGTCCAGCGCGGTCAGCTGGGCCTGCGCGGAGTGCTTCGAGGAGGACGCCGCGGTCCGGGCGACCTGGGTCGCGACGCTGATGCGTCCGAGCATCCCGTCCGGGTCGCTGAAGTCACCGGGGTCGTCCTGGCCCTCGGCGGCGCTGACCGCCGTGCCGTAGGCACCCGTGTAGGCCGTCAACCCGAGCGCGTCGACCTGACTGTCCGTCAGCCTCACCAGCGTCGCCCGCGCCGGATCGCCCGTCACGGCGACGGCGGACAGACGCGAGACCGGGAGGGCAAGCAGGGCCGCGGCCGCGGCGAGGGTGGCCGTTCCGGCCAGGGCGAGCGTGGGAACCGAGCGGTTCTGCAGGATCACGCGGAAGAGATACCAGGGCGATTCAGGACAATCCGACGATCGAGCGCACGCCACGCGCATCGTCCCCGATTTGCCGCAACCGGGCCGGGCGTCCCGGGTTCAGGACACCGTGACCTGGACCGGCGACGTCGTCACCGGCATCGACCAGTACCTGCCCTGGTAGACCCAGGCATAGGTGCCGGTCCCGGTGACCTTGACCGACGCGGACATGTAGCCCTGGCTGTCCGTTGTGGTCTTTTTCACGGTCTGCCACGTCGAGCCGCCCTGCGGCTTGAAGCAGAGCAGCACCGGCTGGCCGGTGTTCGGCACCCAGAGCTGCGTCTGCCAGTCGGGCTGCTGCAACTGGCCCTCGACCTCGATCGGCTGGCCCGTGCTGGCGGTCGGCGGGACGCCGGTGATGACGGCCGAGGCGGACTTCTTGATGAAGAAGTCGCCCGCCGTGTCCGACTCGAAGTGGTCGCCGTCGTTGGCGTTGGCCGTGGCCTCCACGTGCCACTGACCTGCCATGTCGTCGAAGAGCTGCTCTTTGGCGATGTCGACGGAGACGGTCCCGGTGCAGACCGAGACCTCCTTGTTCTTGGCCACGCAGGTGGTCGACGAGGGGCGCAGCACGCCGTAGTTGCCGCCCCAGATCCCGATCTTGTCGACCGACTTGATCCCGGACTTGTCCTTCGCCGTGACCGCGAAGGTGAAGCTGGTGCGGTCCGTCGGCCCGAGCACCACCGGCTTCCCGCCGTTGACCTCGACGGAGACGATCCGGGTGTCCCCGCTGGTCTGCTTCTGCCCGATGGAGGGCAGCACTATCCCGCCCACCGCGAGCACTCCGGACACCACCAGGAGCACGGACCTTCTGCGCATCTTCCTCTTCCAAACGGCTCGACCCGGCCCCATTGTCCCCGACCGGCCCCCATTGTCGCCGAACGCGGGAAGGAACCGTCCACCCCTGCCGACATCACCGGCCGCCTCCGGCGTAGGCTTTCCGACGGCCCGCAGCACCAACCACGCACAGCGCCGGCGAACCGCAGCGCCGCCCGCAGCACAGCGAGACCCCACACAGAGATCCCGGGCCGGTGAGGGAGCACGTGAACACGGTGGCAACACCGCAGCCGACGCCGCTCGGCACGGCCACACCCTGCTGCTCGGTGCGGGACCTGGTGAAGACGTACCGGGTCGGCCGGGGCGCGAACGCCACCGAGGTACGCGCCAACGCCGGGATCTCGCTGGAGATCCGCCGCGGCGAGGTCTTCGGCCTGCTGGGCCCCAACGGTGCGGGCAAGTCGACGCTGGTCCGTCAGCTCACCGGTCTGCTGCGTCCGGACTCCGGCAGCGTCGAGATCCTCGGCCACGACATCGTGCGCCACCCCGACCGTGCCGCGCGGCTGCTCGCCTACCTCGGCCAGGAGTCGACCGCGCTCGACGAGCTGACCGTGCACCTGGCCGTCGAGACCACCGCCCGGCTGCGCGGCCTCGGTACCGCCGACGCCCGGCAGGCCACCGCCGACGTGATCGACGAGCTGGCCCTCGGCCCGATCGCCTCCCGCCCGCTGGCCAAGCTCTCCGGCGGCCAGCGCCGCCTCGCCTGCTTCGGCGCGGCGCTCGTCGGCGCGCGCCCGCTGCTGGTGCTGGACGAGCCGACCACCGGCATGGACCCGATCGCCCGCCGCGCCGTCTGGTCCGCGGTCGACCGGCGACGCGCCGCCGACGGCACCACGGTGCTGCTGGTCACCCACAACGTGATCGAGGCGGAGACGGTGCTGGACCGCGTCGCCGTGGTCGACGAGGGCCGGATCATCGCGTGCGACACCCCCGGCGGCCTCAAGGCGATGGTCGACGGCGACGTCCGGCTCGACCTGGTCTGGCGCGAGGAGGCCCCCACCGACCTGCCCGTGGTCGCCGAGCTGTCCCGTCGGGCCGCCGTCAACGGTCGCCGCTGGACCGTCCGCACCGACCCGGACGACGCCCGCGAGCTGGTCGCCCAGGTGACCGGCGGTCCGGCCTTCGCGGCGCTGGACGACTTCTCGCTCAGCACACCCAGTCTTGAGGACGTCTACCTGCTGCTCGGCGGCCGACACGAGGGGTTCGAGAAGTGAGCGCGACCACCGCCACCACCGCCACGGCCGCCACCGCCACCACGGCCGCCACGTCGAATCCGGTCGACAGGAGCGACGCCGTGGCCCCGACCGTCACCGGCACCCCCGAAGCAGCCTTCCCGCTCGCGCCGCGCGCCTCCGTGCTGCCCGCGCTGAACGCGGTCTACCGGGCCCAGCTCTCCCGGGCCAAGGTGGCCCGGATCCCGCTGATGTTCGTGGCGACCTTCCAGTCGCTGGGCATCCTGATCATGATGCGCGGCGTCGTCGGCGCGCACGACACCGAGGCGGCGCAGGACGTCGTGGCCGGCTCCGCGGTGCTGGTGGTCGCCTTCGTGGCGCTCAACCTGCTGTCGCAGTACTTCGGCAAGCTGCGCGCGACCGGCGGCCTCGACCACTACGCGACGCTGCCGGTCCCCGCCGCGTCGGTGGTGCTGGGGACGGCCGCGGCGTACGCGTCCTTCACCGTGCCCGGGACGGTCGTGACCGCGGCCGTCGGCTGCGCGATGTTCCAACTCCCCTGGGTGCACGTGTGGATCGTGCTGGCGGTGATCCCGCTGGCGGGCGCGGCGCTGGCCGGGGTCGGCGCGGCGTGCGGGCTGCTCGCTCCGAAGCAGGAGATCGCCACGCTGCTGGGCCAGCTCGGCATGTCCGCCGCGCTGCTGCTCGGTGTGCTGCCCGCGAGCCACATGCCGGAGGCGATCCAGTGGCTGCGCGACCTGCTCCCCTCCACGTACGGCGTCGAGGCCTTCGCCCGGAGCTTCGCGGCACGCCCGGACTGGACGGCGGTCGTCGTCGACCTGGTCGTCTGCGGCCTGGTCGGGGTGCTCTCGCTGGCCGTCTCCACCTGGGCCTACCGCAAGGCCGCGACCCGGGCGTGAGTCGGGCGTAGGTCGGCCGCGAGCCGGGCGTGAGTCGGACGTAAGAGCTAGCGTGAGTCATGGGCCCTGTCCCACGGTCCCGTTCGGGCGACAGGCGAGCGGACGTGCGACCATGTCCCGGTGACCGCACCCAACGCCCCTGAGACACCCCAGGGTCCCCACCCGCAGTCGGCCGGTCCGGTCGAGCCGCCCACGCAGTGGACCCTGCCCGCCGAGCCGGCCAAGCCGCCGCGCGAGATCAAGCGGGAGATCCTGACCGGCGCCGCCCTCGTCCTGGGCTCGGCCCTGGTCGGGCTGCTCTTCGGGCTGTTGTGGCACACCTTCGCCCCCAAGGTCCCGCTCTACTCCGACGGCAGCGCCGTCTACCTGCGCGACCCCGAGGGCGAGCAGCAGATCGCCGCGGACGGCACCTTCGCGATCATCGGGGCCTGCTTCGGCATCGTGGCCGGAGTGATCGCGTACCTGATCACCAAGAAGCGCCACGGCGGGATCAGCGTCCCGATCGGGCTGACGCTCGGGGGGCTGGCGGCGAGTTGGATCGCCTGGCAACTGGGTATCCATCTCGACAGCAAGTCGATCATCGCTCTGGCCCAGTCCACCAAGGTCGGCCAGAACTTCCCGCGCCCGCTGGCGCTGGGGGCGAAGTCCACCCTGGTGGTCTGGCCGATGGCGGCACTGCTGACCCTGGTGGCCGCCACCTCCCTCTTCACGCCCCGCGACGGGCACCCCGAGGCGGAAGCGGCCGGCAGCGCCCCCGCCCGCTCCCAGCCGGAGGAGTAACCGAAACGGACCGGTTTCCCACCCTCGACGAAATCGGCAAGACAGCGCGCGACCTGGCGACCCGGCACCCGGACCGTGCCCGTCTCCTCACCGTTGGACAGTCCCGCGCCGGTCAGCCGCTCGAACTCCTGACGGTGGACGACGCGCCCCGGCGCGCCCTCGTCGTCGCCGGCGCGCACTCCAACGAGTGCGTCGGCGGTGCCACCGTTCTGGAGCTGGCCCGACGCGTCCTCGCCGAACCCGCGGAAGAGCACGGGATCGGCTGGGACTTCCTGCTCTGCCTGGACCCGGACGGCGCGCGCCTGGTCGAGTGCGCGGGTGAGCAGCCGGAGGACCTGCTCGCGCACCTCCGGGGCTTGTTCCGCCCGGCGGGCGAGGAGCAGCCGGAGTGGGCGCCGTCCGTCGGCGCCGCCCCGCCGGAGAGCGAGGCGCTGCTCCGCGTCATCGAGGAGCGGCGGCCGTTCCTGCAGTGCTCCCTGCACGGCACCGACGTGGGCGGCACCTTCGTGCAGACCACCCGTCATCTCCCGGGCCTGGAACGGACGCTGACGGCGAGCGCGACGGAGCTCGGCATCCCCGTCGAGGACGGGCCGTACGACGCGTTCTACTGGCCCTCCCCCGCGCCCGGCATCTTCGTGATGCCGCCTTCCCCACCGGACGAACGGCGCACCCACACCCACGCCAGCTCACGCGAGCTGGGCACCACGACCTGGCACGCGCCGACCCACTACGGCGGCGAGACCGTCATCGCCGAGGTCCCGCAGTGGACCAGCTGGTCTCTAGCCGACCCCACGCCCTGCCCTGACCCCGGCCCGGCGCTCACGGCCGCGGCCGACCGCCTGCGCTCCCGCGCGCACCTGCTCTCCGGCCTCCTCGCCCGGCTGCGCGACCACGGCCCGCTGACCCGAGGCGCCCGCTCGGCGCTGAGCGCGTGCGCGCCGCTGGCGGACGAGTGGGACCCGCGCGTCTCCCTCCCGGGCGGCCCGCAGTTGCCGCCGGTCCTCAGCGGGGGACGCGTGGCGTCACTCGAACTCTGGTCCCACCGCATCCCGCTGCGCGCGGCGGCGATGCTCCGCCGCTGCGCGGACGCACCCTCGGACGCGGAACTCCACAACCGCCTCGACGGCCTCCTCCGCGCGTGGTGCGCGGAGTACGCGGCGCGGTTCACCCCGCAGTGGCTCCCGATCGACCGTCAGGTGGAACACCAGATCCGGCTGGTACGGGCGGCAGCGAGCCTGGCGACCGCCAACCTCCGTCACTGACCTTCAGTTGCACTACCTCAGGGGCGCGGGGAACTGCGCGATCAACCACCCGGTGCGGATGGCCCTGCATGTTGAGGACCAACTGTCGTGGGTGGCTTGTCGCGCAGAGCCTCGCGCCCCTGGCGGCTAGCGGCTACACCGCCGCCCAGGCGCCCGCGCCCAGCATTCCCTTGATGTCGCTGGCGAAGCCGTTGTCCGGGTCCACCAGGAAGCCCAGTTCGAAGAGCACGTTGCGGGTGTGACCCTCCATCAATAGCCGGACCGGGACGTCCCCGGGGTGCGCCTGCATCGCGCGCTTCAGCTCGGCGACCAGCTGGGCGTTGATCTTCCGCTCGTGGATGGTGAGTTGGACCGGCGGCTTGCCGCCGTGCTCCGCCGCGGAGATGTCGAGCGGCTGCATCTCCGAGCCGAAGATGCTCAGCGCACCGTCCCGCTCGTTGAGGCGGCCCTTGACCGCGACGACGTTGTCCTCCACCAGCATCTCGCTGAGCAGCATGTACGTCTTCGGGAAGAACAGCACCTCGACCGAGCCGTCACGGTCGGCCAGGGTGATCAGCGCCCACGCGTTGCCCGCCTTGTTGATCCGGCGGTCCACCGACGTGATCAGCCCGGAGAGCTTGACCTCGCCCTCGGTCCGCCCGGACCCCAGCAGCTCCGCGATCGACGTGTCGCGGTTGCGCGCGAGAATGTGCTCCGCGCCGTCCAGCGGGTGGCTCGAGACGTACAGGCCGAGCATCTCCCGCTCGGTGGAGAGCAGGTGCTTGCGCGGCCACTCCTTCTCGTCGAGGACGAAGTCCAGCCCGATGGTCGGGGTGTCGTTGCCGTCGTCGATCGCGCCGAACAGGTCGTCCTGGCCGATCGCGGCCTGCTTCTTGACGCCGATGACCGCGTCGATCGCGTTCTCCGCGACGGCGACCAGGCCGCGTCGCGTGTGGCTCAGCGAGTCGAACGCACCGGCCTTGATCAGGGAGTCGACGGCGCGCTTGTTGCAGACCGGGAGCTCGACCTTGTCCAGGAAGTCCGCGAAGGTGACGTACTTACCCTTCGTCTTCCGGGTCTCCACCAGCGAGTCGATGACGTTCTCACCGACGTTGCGGATGGCCTTGAGCCCGAACCGGACGTCCTCGCCGACGGCGGTGAAGTCGGTGACGGACTCGTTGATGTCCGGCGAGAGCACGCGGATGCCCTGGGCACGCGCGTCGGCCAGGTAGATGGCCATCTTGTCCTTGTCGTCGCCGACGGACGTGAGCAGCGCGGCCATGTACTCAGCCGGGAAGTTGGCCTTGAGGTAGGCGGTCCAGTAGGAGACCAGCCCGTACGCGGCGGAGTGCGACTTGTTGAAGGCGTAGCCGGCGAACGGGACCAGCACGTCCCACACCGCCTGGATGGCCTCGTCCGAGTAGCCGCGCTCCTTGCAGCCCGCGTGGAAGGGGACGAACTCCTTCTCCAGGACCTCCTTCTTCTTCTTGCCCATCGCTCGGCGGAGCAGGTCAGCCTGTCCGAGGCTGTACCCGGCCAGCACCTGCGCGGCTCGCTGCACCTGCTCCTGATAGACGATCAGACCGTAGGTGGGGCCGAGGACGTCCTTGAGCGGCTCCTCCAGCTCCGGGTGGATCGGCGTGATCTCCTGCTGGGCGTTCTTGCGCAGGGCGTAGTTGGTGTGCGAGTTCATGCCCATCGGGCCCGGACGGTACAGCGCGGAGACGGCGGAGATGTCGGCGAACTCGGTGGGCTTCATCAGCCGCAGCAGCGCGCGCATGGGACCACCATCGAGCTGGAACACGCCCAGGGTGTCGCCGCGCTGGAGCAGTTGGAAGGTGACCGGGTCGTCCAGCGGGATCTCGTCGCAGTCGACGTCGACGCCACGGTTGGCCTTGATGATCTTGATGCAGTGATCGATGATGCCCAGGTTGCGCAGACCCAGGAAGTCCATCTTGATCAGGCCCATGGCTTCGCACGACGGGTAGTCGAAGCCGGTGATGATGGTGCCGTCCTTGTCCCGCATGTGCAGCGGGATCAGGTCCAGCAGCGGGGCCGAGGAGAGGATGACGGCCGCGGCGTGCACGCCGGTGCCGCGGATCAGGCCCTCGATGCCCATGCCCGTGTCGATGATCTTCTTGACGTCGGGCTCGTTGTCGTAGAGGGCGCGGATCTCGGTGCCCTCGTTGTAGCGCGCGTGCTCGGAGTCGAAGAGGTCCTTGAGCGGGACGCCCTTGCCCATCACGTCCGGCGGCATCGCCTTGGTGATCTTGTCGCCCATGGCGAAGGGGTAGCCGAGGATGCGCGAGGAGTCCTTGACGGCGGCCTTGGCCTTGATGGTGCCGAAGGTGTTCACCTGGGCCGTGTACGCGGCGCCGTACTTCTCGCTGACGTAGCGGACCATCTGGTCGCGCTGGCGGTCGTCGAAGTCGATGTCGACGTCCGGGGGGTTGATGCGCTCGGGGTTGAGGAACCGCTCGAACAGCAGATCGTGCTCGATCGGGTCGAGCTGGGTGATGCCGGTCAGATAGGCGACCATCGAGCCTGCGGCGGAACCACGGCCGGGGCCGACGGGGATGCCGTTGTCGCGGGCGTGCTGGCAGATGTCCGCGACCACGAGGAAGTAGGAGGAGAAGCCCATCGGGTCGATGACGGACATCTCCAGCTCGATCCGGTCGAGCACGTCCTGACCGGGGTTGTCGCCGAAGCGCCGCTTGAGGCCCTCGCCGATCTTCTGACGCAGGTAGCTGACCTGGGTCTCGCCCTCCGGCACGTCGAACTGCGGCATCCGGTCGACGAAGTCGAAGACCTCGTCGTACGGCTCGATCATCGACTCGACGAGGAGCGTGTTGTCGCACGCCTCCGGCAGCTCGGAGAAGAGGGCGCGCATCTCCTCGGCGGTCTTGAGGTAGTAGCCGGAGCCGTTGAACTTGAAGCGGTTCGGGTCGTCCTTGTTCTTGCCGACGCCGATGCAGAGCAGGTTGTCGTGCGCGTCCGCCTGGTCGGCGGTGACGTAGTGCGAGTCGTTGGTGGCCAGCAGCGGGATGTTCAGGTCCTTGGCGAGGCGCAGCAGGTCCATCCGGACGTCGCGCTCGATGTCGAGCCCGTGGTCCATCAGCTCAAGGAAGTAGTTCTCCCTGCCGAAGATGTCCTGGTACGCCGAGGCCGCCGCGACGGCCTCCTCGTACTGCCCGAGCCGCAGCCGGGTCTGCACCTCGCCCGAGGGGCAGCCGGTGGTGGCGATGATGCCCTCGGCGTGCTGGGAGATGATCTCCCGGTCCATCCGGGGCTTCATGTAGTAGCCCTCGATGGAGGCCAGCGAGGAGAGCCGGAACAGGTTCCGCAGGCCGCCCACGTTCTTGGCCCACATCGTCATGTGGGTGTAACGGCCACCGCCGGAGACGTCCTTGCCGCCCTCACCACTGGCGTCACCACCGGCCATCCGGCCGCCCTGCTGACCCCAGAAGGTCTGCTTCTTGTGGGTGCGGCTGCCGGGCGCGACGTAGGCCTCGATGCCGATGATCGGCTTGACCGGGTGCTTCTTGGCGATCTGGAAGAACTCGTACGCGCCGAACATGTTCCCGTGGTCGGACATCGCGATCGCGGGCATACCCTGTCGCTCGACCTCGGCGAACATCTTGCCGTTCTTCGCGGCCCCGTCCAGCATCGAGAACTCTGTGTGAACGTGCAGGTGAACGAAGCTGTCAGCCACGTTGCGGGGCCCCCTCTAGGCGCACAGGTTTACACGGGAACCATGGCAACCTTATGGAGATCCAAGATCGACTTCAAGCTGGACAGGCCCGTTCGACAGCCGTGGCAAAATGATCGAAATGTCCCAGATCCCGTCATGACCGAGGAGCCATGAGCTGGAACGTGATCGGGCAGCTGATCGCCGTCGCCCTGACCATCGGCCTCACCCTGCTCATCGGCTGGCTGGTCGACAAGGCGCTCCAGCGGATCGCCGCCAGGCACCCGGAGACGACCGTCTGGCCGTCCCTACGGCGCATCAGGATCCCGCTGCAGTTCGTCGTCTGCCTGTCGCTGCTGCTGGCGAACGCGCCGCTCGCCCAGCTCTTCGACAGCCATGCGGGCGACGTCCGGCACGGCCTGCTGCTCGCGCTGATGGCCTCCGTCGGCTGGCTGGTCAACCGGGTGCTGTCGGCGGTCCTGTCCGCCTTCTTCGCCCGCTACCGGGAGTTCGCCGACGACGCGGCGCGGGTGCAGCGGGTCCGCACCCAGATCAGCATCCTGCGGCGGACCGCCAGCGCGCTGGTGATCCTGGTCACCGTCGCCGCGATGCTGCTCACCTTCCAGGGCATGCGCACCCTCGGCGCTTCACTGCTCGCCTCGGCTGGGCTGATCGGCATCGTCGCCGGTATCGCGGCGCAGAGCACGCTGGGGAACTTCTTCTCCGGGCTGGTGATCGCCTTCGGCGACATGGTCCGAATCGGCGACACCGTGGTGGTCGAGCAACAGCAGGGCACGGTCGAGGAGATCACCCTCTCCTACCTGGTCGTCAGGCTCTGGGACCAGCGCCGGCTGGTCGTCCCGGTCTCGTACTTCGTCAGCCGCCCGTTCGAGAACTGGACCCGCGCCGACCCGCACACCACCGGCTCGGTCCTGCTCCACCTCGACCACACCACCCCGGTCCCGGAACTCCGCGAGGAGTTCCGCAAGCTGTTGGTCGGCAGCAAGGAGTGGGACGGCCGCGACTGGGGGCTGGTCGTCTTCGACACCACGCCCTCGACCATGGTGGTCCGCGCGACGATGACAGCGCGCAACCCGGACGACGCCTTCACCCTCAAGTGCCGCGCCCGCGAGGAGCTCCTCGCCTGGCTCCGCGACAAGCACCCCGGCGCGCTCCCGCGCGTGCGCACCGGCGAGTAGCGCACACTTTCGGGTGAGACCTCCAGCGATCACCGCGATCTGTCAGTGCCCCGCGCTAGCTTCCTCACTGTAGGAACCAGCACACATGGGCCGACCGATCGGGGGCGCGGATGGCCGCCACTGAACACTCCACTCAGGACTCGTCGCATCGAGACCTTGTCGACGCCGTGCTCAACCTGTCGGTTTCCGAAGGCTTCCGCACCGAACTGACCGAGGGGAAGATCATTGTGTCCCCACCGTCGGATGGCGCCCACGGAACCCTCATCAGCAACGTGGCAAGACAGCTCCATCGCCACGCGGAGCTTGATGTCGATTTCCTGCCGAACAAGGGCCTTGTCGTCCCCGGGTGTTTGTTCGTTCCGGGCGGCACGGTGGTCGCGGCGGGTAGGTTCCGGGACGCAGAGCCGTGGGCCGATCCGCTGGGGGTCCTCCTGGTCCTGGAGGTGTCTTCGACACGCCCTGACATGGACCGAGAGGCAAAGCGACTCGCTTACGCCAAGGCAGATATCCCCTGCTACCTGCTGGTCGACCGCGCCGCGGGCAAGGTCACCCTGTTCACGAACCCCGAGCAGGGCGACTACCAGACGGACATCCGCGTGAGCTTCGGCAAACCCATCGACCTGCCCGAGCCCTTCAGCTTCAGACTCGACACGACGCCCTTCACCTGACACTCCGTCGGTTCGCGAGCATCACGCCCGCCGCCACGAACGCCGTCCCGGCCAACACGGGGAGGGTCAGTGACTCGCCCAGCAGGGGGACGGCGGCGGCCGCCGTCAGGACGGGGCTGAGGCTGCCGACGGTGGTGCAGCGTTCGGGGCCGAGGCGGCGGATCGCGGTGGCGTAGAAGAGGCCGGAGCAGATGCCGGTGCCGACGCCCTGGACGAGCAGGAAGACGAGCACGTCGCGCGGGGCGGCGTGGGAGGCCTGGGTGAGGAGCGTGCTCGGCAGCACGCCCGCGAGGGACAGCAGGGCAATGACGACGACGGTCGGGACGCAGAGCAGGCCCATCGACGCGACGGGGTCGAGCGAGATCTCGCGCAGTCCGACGGTGTAGACGGCCCAGAGGCCGCTGGCGAGCAGCAACAGGCCGACCCCGCCCAGGGTGTGGCCACCGCCGCCCACCAGGTCGGGCCCGACGAGAGCGAGCGCGCCCAGGCCGATGAGCCCGAGGCCCACGCCCTGGAGCCCACGCGGGACGCGCCCGCCGCGGGCGGCCAGGGCCGCGACGAAGAGCGGGACCATGCCCGGCACCAGCGCGCCGACGAACGCCGCCGAGGTGAGCGCGCCGCCGTAGGTCACCGCCAGGTAGAACGGCACGCCGCCACCGAGGACGATCTTCGCGACGGGCGCCCAGCGCAGGCCCGCCGCCCGCGTGAACTGGGCCCGGCGACGCCACAACGCGGGCGCGAAGGCGAGCGCCGGGAGACCGAAACGGATCAGCGCCGCATCCGCCGGGCGCAGCGTGGACGAGGCCAACGCGCGGTCACTGAGCGCGAACGCGCTCCACAGGCAGACCGTCGCCACCAACGCGGTGACACCGAGCGGATCGGCCACCCGCCGTCCGGCCGGGCGCGGGGCCGAGGCTTCGACAGTAGGGACGGCCGCGGTGGTGCTGAGGGACATGACGGCACAACTCCACTGGATGCCAAAGCTGGGGGAACATCGGCAATGCTATGGCGACAGGCGAGGCATGCGATTGCTAAAAATGTCTCCAGAGACCTGCCAAGAGGCAGAATCTGCCACAGATACGGCCCCAAGGAGGCATGGCGCACATGGACACCGTCGACCGCGCGATCATCCGCGAGCTGCAGCAGGACGGCCGCCTTACCAACCAGGAGCTCGCCGACCGCGTCCGGCTCTCCCCCTCCCCCTGCCTGCGCCGGGTGCGTCGGCTCGAGGAGTCCGGAGTGATCGAGGGCTACACGGCCCTGGTCGACCAGTCCGTCTTCGGCCTGCCGGTCACCGCCTTCGTCCGGATCCGGCTGGAACGGCACACCGCGGCGAGCGTCGAGGCCTTCGAGGAGCACGTCCAGCAGATCGACCACATCCAGGACTGCTACCTGATGGCGGGCAGCACCGACTACCTGCTCCGCATCGTCGTCGAGGACCTCCAAGCCTACGAACGCCTGGTCCGCACCCGCCTCCACGCGATCCCGGGGATCGCGTCCATCGAGTCCGAGTTCGCCTTCGGCAGCGTCAAGCACACCCGCGTCTTCCCCCAGCCGGTCCCCTCCCGGACCAGGACCACCGAAGGAGCAAACTGACGTGCCGCGCGTGGCCGAAAGAATCACCGACCCGCACCAAGGCGAACCGGTTCGCGCAGAACTACCTGATTCCTGAAGCCAGTTCACGCATCATGGAGCGGTGTCGACCAACGACTTCTCCGGCTCCGCGGTCAACGCCGTGCAGGCCGATACGGTCCACAATCTGACGTTCATCGGAGCACCGGCCAACGAGCCGCTGCCAGTACCTCGACAGATTCCACGCCCCATCTCGGATTTTCGGGACCGCGTGACCTTCCAGGTGGAGCTCGACGCTCTGCTCGGCGGGGCCGATGGTCGACCGTCCACGGGGGTAGTGATCGTCTCAGGCATGGGCGGAGTCGGGAAGACCTCCCTCGCGGTGCACTGGATGCACCGCGTCGCGGAAAGCTTCCCTCACGGTCACCTTTACGCCAACCTGCGCGGCTTCTCCAAGGGGCGTCCTGCTACCGCGCACGAGGTGCTCGATCAGTTCCTCCGTGCCCTGGACGTTCCCGAGTCCAAGATCCCTGCGGACGAGGAGAGTCGGGCCGCGCTCTTCCGCACCTGGACCAGCGACCGGTCTTTCCTGGTCCTGCTCGACAACGCCTCGTCGGCCGAACAAGTGCGAGCGCTGATTCCGTCCTCGCCCCGTGCTCTCACCCTTATCACCAGTCGCAACCAACTGTCCGGCCTGGCCGCAGAGTCAGGAGCACGCAGAATCCGCCTGAGGCCGTTCGACAACGAGGACGCTGTCGCCCTGCTCACCGCTGGGACCGACGCGGCCGGGCCGTCGGAAGTCGCCCTGGCGGCGCGCCTCGCACAGAGCTGCGGCCATCTGCCGCTCACGCTGAGAATCGTCCAGAGCCGGATCGGTGCCAGAGCCGACCTGCCCTTCAGTACAGCCGCCGAGGAGATTGCCGAAGAACTGCTCGGGCCTCGGCCGTCTCTCCACGCCTTCTCGCCCTTTGACGGAGACTCATCCACGGAGGTTCACATGGTTTTCGCGGCCTCGTACGACGATCTGCCGGCTGATCTTGCGCGCACCTTTCGGCTGCTCGGTCTTCACCCGGGTGAGGACTTCGGCGTCAGCGACGCAGCAGCCCTGTCGGCGCTCGAACAGCGGGAGGCCGCACGTCAGTTGAACCGCCTGGTACAACTCAGCCTTCTTGAGGAATCGGACCGGGCGCGCTTCCGCTTCCATGATCTGCTCCGGTCGTTCGCAGCGGAACACGTCGAGCAGGACGAGGTCGGCCCCGCGACGGAACGGCTCCTCAACTTCTATCTCGCGCACACTGATGCCGCCGACCGAGCTCTGGCCCCTGGTCGCCGTCATGTCCTTGACGACCCCGAGGTCAGCGCGACGTTCGCCTCCTACGAGGATGCTCTCGCCTGGTGCGAGCTGGAACGTTCGAACCTCTTGGCCGGCATCCGCCTGGCAGACGAGCGCGGAGAAGACGCGCTCTGCTGGCGCACAGCGATGGCACTGATCACCTTCCTGCACCTGCGAGGCTATGACGACCAGTGGATCGACATGTGCGAGGTAGCTTTGCGCGCCGCCCGTCGGCTGGGCGACCGTTGGGGAGAGGCTTGGTGCCTGATGAGCCTGGGCGGCGCCTACAGGGAGGCCGGCCGTCTGGACTCCGCCGCCGAGCTCGACCGGCTGGCCGCGGACCTGTGGCGGGAGTTGGGGGACGCCGAAGGGGAAGGCAAGAGTCTGAACAACCTCGGCTCTGTCCTGCTGGATCAGGGCCGCATCGACGAAGCCAGCCCTGTCATCGCGGAAGCCCTGCGCATCCGGCGGCCGCGCGGCGGCCGGGAGCTTCCCATCTCCCTGATTCAACTCGGCCGACTTCAACTCCTCCGAGACGAGGTCGACCTGGCCGAGGAGAGCTTCCAGGAGGCCATGGGTCTGGCGCATTCCGCGGATCGGATCAACGTGGCCGACACTCATGAGGGACTCGGGCACGTCGCGTTGCGGCGAGGCCGACTCGACGCCGCCCGGTCCGCCTTCGCCGACGCAGCGTCGGGGTTCCAGGCGTCAGGGGCCTCACCAGCTCAGGCCCGGGCCCTGCGCGAGCTCGCCCGGTGCCTGCGGGACCTCGGGCGCAGCACCGAGTCACTCGAGGCGTTCCAGCAGGCCCATCACCTGCTGGAACAACTCAGTGACCCGACGGCCGCGGACGTGCTCCAGGAAATCGAGGAGCTCAGCTCCGGCGCCTGATCGCGTACCAGCCGATGGTGAGGGCCGCTGCGATCGGGATGATGAGGAGGACGGTCCAGCGGCCCACGTCGCCGCCCTGGGCGCCCATGTCGACGACGATGAAGAGCAGGAAGGCGATCGTGACGATCTCGACCCACGGGGAGCCGCCGAGGCGGTAGGAGGGGCGCTCCGCGTGGCCGGCCTTGGCGCGGCGGACGAAGAGGGCGTGGCAGATCATGATCATGACCCAGGTGGAGATCACGCCCAGCGAGGCGATGTTGACCACGATGTCGAAGGCCTCGCCCGGCAGCCAGGCGTTCAGCGCGACGCCGATCAGGGCGAAGCCCGCCGTGAAGAGGATGCCGCCGTAGGGGACGGCACGGGAGTTCATCGCGCCGGTGAACTTGGGCGCGGAACCGGCGGCGGAGAGCGAGCGCAGGATGCGGCCGGTGGAGTACAGGCCGGAGTTGAGGCTGGACATCGCCGCGGTCAGCACGACCGCGTTCATGATGCCGCCGATGCCGGGGACGCCCAGCTTGGAGAAGACCGTGACGAACGGGCTCTCCCCCGCGTGGTAGGCCGACCACGGCAGCAGCATCACCAGCAGCACTACCGAACCCACGTAGAAGAGCAGGATGCGCCAGCTGATCGAGTTGATCGCCTTCGGCACCACCTTCGCCGGTTCGGCCGTCTCGCCGGCCGTGATGCCGACCATCTCGATGGCGGCGTAGGCGAAGACCACACCTTGAAGCACGATGATCATCTGTGCCAGGCCGTGCGGGAACCACCCGCCGTTGTCGCTGATCATGTGGAGACCGGGCGTCTGCCCGCCGACCTTGTGCTGGGTGGCCAGCAGCAGGATGCCCACGATCAGGAAGACCACGATGGCCGCGACCTTGATGATCGCGAACCAGAACTCCATCTCGCCGAAGAGGCGGACCGAGATCAGGTTGATCGAGACGACCACGGCCAGCGCGATCAGGGCGAGCAGCCACTGCGGCACGGAGCTGAACGCTCCCCAGTAGTGCACGTAGAGCGCGACGGCGGTGATGTCCGCCATACCGGTCGTCGCCCAGTTGAGCACGTACATCCAGCCTGCGACGTAGGCGCCCTTCTCGCCGAGGAACTCCCGTGCGTAGCTGACGAACGAGCCGGACGAGGGCCGGTGCAGCACCAGCTCGCCCAGGGCGCGCACGACCAGGAAGGCGAAGACGCCCGCGATCGCGTAGGAGATCGCCAGGGAGGGCCCGGCAATGGCGAGCCTGCCGCCGGCGCCGAGGAAGAGCCCGGTGCCGATCGCGCCACCGATGGCGATCATGCTGATGTGACGTGGCGCCAAGGACTTCGCGTAACCGGCGTCGCCGGCGTCGTCGAGGTCGATCTCGCCTGGGACGCCCTTGGTCCCGGTCTGGGTCAGGTCCTTGCTCACGATGCGCAGGGGCCCCTTTCGTGCGGGTGCCTAAAGAGCATAAATGGGGTTTTGAAGGGTCTGTACCACTCGCCGACCGTCAGCGTTCGCTGCGCAGATCGAGCTGGCGGATCACCCGGTCGACCAACTCCGGGTCAGCGCCGGGTTCTGTGCGGGCCGTCTGCATCTCCTCCCGGGATGCCGCGAGCATCTCGGACTCGACCCTGCGCAAGGTCTTCACGGCCTTCACCCGTTGCTTCCACTCCTCGCGCTGCCGATCGTCGTACAGATCGGGTCTGCTCCTTGCGAGCCGGTCGACCTGACGCTGCTTCAGGCGGTCGACGAGCTCCTCCGGCAGTTCCTCGCCCGAGGCCATCTCCTTGAGCCGCATCAGCCCGGCGCGGCTGGCCCGGTACCAGAGGCGGCGCTCCTCGTGGTCCTCGGCGTCCTGGTCGCGAGCGAGGCCGAGCCAGCGGACCACCAGCGGCAGCGTCATCCCCTGGAAGAGCAGCGTGAAGATGACCACAGAGAAGGCGATGAAGACGATCTCGTTGCGCAGCGGGAACTCCGCCCCGCCGTGCACGGTGAACGGGATGGCGAGCGCCAGCGCGACCGAGGCCACCCCGCGCATGCCCGACCACCACAGCACGACCGACTCGCGCCAGCCGAGCGGAGCGGCGTCCTCCCGGCGTCCCATCCGTCGGTCCAGCCAGGCCGTGAACCAGGCGCCAGGAAGCAGCCAGATCAGCCGGACGCCGACCACGACGACGATGACCAGCGCCGCGTCGCCCAGCATCGAGGGCCAGCCGCGGCCGACCTCCTTGAGCACGCTGGACCACTCCAGCCCGATCAGCCCGAAGGCGATGCCGGAGATCAGCAGTTCGACCACGTCCCAGAAGGCCGAGCCGACCAGGCGGAAGCTGACGTCGTCCGCGCCGACCGCGTGGTCGTTGATCCAGAGCGAGCAGACCAGCACCGCCAGCACGCCGGAGCCGTGCAGCCGGTCGGCCAGCACGTAGGCGGCGAACGGCACCAGCATGCTGAGCGCCACCTGCAGGGTGGCGTCGCTGAGGAGTCCGATCGCCTTGCCGCTGAGCCAGCCGATGCTGATCCCGAAGACGACGGCGAGCACCGCCGAGAGCAGCAGTCGCCACACCGCCTCCGCCGTCGAGAACTCCCCGGAGACCACGGCCTCGATGGCCAGGCCGTAGACGACCAGTGCGGTGACGTCGTTGAAGAGACCCTCGGTCTCCAGGATGCCCATCAACCGTCGCGGCAGTCCGACGCTCTGGGCGACCGCCCCGGCCGCGATCGGGTCGGGCGGGGAGATCAGCGCGCCGAGCGCGACCGCGGCGGCGATCGGCATCCCCGGGGTGATCCAGTGCATGGCCGCGGCGACCGCCACCGTGGTGACCACCACGAGGGCGACCGCGAGCAGCAGGATGACCCGGTAGTTCTGCCGGAAGTAGCGCGTGGTCGAGCGTTGGGCCGCCGCGTAGATGAGCGGCGGCAGCACCAACGGCAGGATCAGGTCGGGCTCCAGGCTGACGTTCGGGACGAACGGCAGCACGGCCAGCACGAAGCCGATGATGGTCATCAGCACGGGCTGCGGGACCCGGATCCGCTCGGCGAGCGGGGTGGTGATGATGGCGCAGAGGAAGACCGTGAAGAGAAGGATCAGTTGCGCCACACGGCTATCTTGCCAGACGTTTCGTCATACTCCGGTGCGGAATGCCAGCATCCGGATACACGTCGCCAAAAGCGACATAGCCGAGCTTCTCGTAGAACCCGAGGGCGGCGACCTGTGCGTGCAACTCCAGTTCCAGGCCCCCTCGCTCGCGGCCCTCGTCCTCGATCGCGCGGACCAGGGCGGCGCCCAACCCGGTGCCACGGACGCGCTTGCTGACCGCGAGCCGGCCCAGCAGGACCACGCCCGGACGGCCGGTCTCGGCCAGGGCCTCCGCGCCGTGGATCAGGCGACCGGTGCCGACCGGCGTCCCGTCGGCGGCGCGCGCCAGCAGGTGCACGGAGGTGGCGTCGAGCGCGTCGTACTCCAGCTCGACCGGAACGTTCTGCTCCTCGACGAAGACCTCGAGGCGGACCGCGCGGACGTCGGCCATGTCGGTCTCCGTCGCGACGGTGATCACCACGTCGCCAGCCACGACGCCCGCCACGTCGCTCGCGGAGCCCCCCTGTGCCTCAGCTCTCCGCACTGATGATCTCCAGGGCGCGGGCCAGGTCGGCCGGGTAGTCGCTGGTGAACTCGACCCACTCGCCCGTCGCCGGGTGCTCGAAGCCGAGCGAGACCGCGTGCAGCCACTGGCGGGTCAGGCCGAGCCGCTTGGCCAGCGTCGGGTCGGCGCCGTAGGTGATGTCGCCGACGCAGGGGTGCCGCAGCGCGGACATGTGCACCCGGATCTGGTGGGTGCGGCCGGTCTCCAGCTTGATGTCGAGCAGCGACGCCGCGCGGTACGCCTCGATCAGGTCGTAGTGGGTGACCGACGGCTTGCCGTCGGCGACCACGGCCCACTTCCAGTCGTGGCTGGGGTGGCGGTCGATCGGCGCGTCGACGGTGCCGGACATCGGGTCCGGGTGGCCCTGGACCAGCGCGTTGTAGCGCTTCTCCGGGACCCGGTCGCGGAACTGCTGCTTGAGCGAGGTGTAGGCCTGCTCGGACTTGGCGACGACCATCAGTCCGGAGGTTCCGACGTCCAGGCGGTGGACCACGCCCTGGCGCTCGGCCGCGCCGGAGGTGGAGATCCGGTAGCCGGCCCCGGCCAGGCCGCCGATCACGGTGGGCCCGGTCCAGCCCGGGCTCGGGTGGGCCGCGACGCCGACCGGCTTGTCGACCAGGACGAAGTGATCGTCGTCGTAGACAATCTTCATGTCGTCGATCTTCTCGGCCACGATCTGCACCGGCGCCGGCGGAGCGGGGATCTCGACCTCCAGCCAGGATCCGGCGGTCACGCGGTCGGACTTGCCGACGACCGCGCCGTCCATGGTGACCTTGCCCTCGGCGGCCAGCTCGGCGGCCTTGGTCCGGGAGAAGCCGAGCATCCGGGCGATGGCGGCGTCGACGCGCTCACCTTCGAGGCCGTCGGGCACGGGCAGGGCGCGGATCTGGGGAACGGTGCTCACCGTATTGAGTATGCCGGACCGGAGGCCGTGCCCCCGCCTCCCGCAGCGCACGGCGACTGTGCGCACGCAGACAGCCGTTACCTGATTTTGATCAGGAAGAACTGCTGCAGCCCTGTTGACGGGTGAGAGGATGCGGTCTCAATTCACGGGGGAGCAAGGCACTTTGGGGCCTGCAACACTTCCTCCCTGAACGCACGTGTACGTACCGCACCGCGCCTCGCACCGCACTCGTACCGCAGGAGGAAAACCCTCATGGCCCGTTCCCTCTCGCAGCGCCTGTTCCTCGCCGGCTCCGTCGCGGCGATCGGCTCGCTGCTGCTGACCGGCTGCGGCAGTTCCAAGATCGGCGGAAACTCCGGCGCCGCTCCCGACGCCTCGCAGACCGTGAACAGCGAGGGCACCGACCCCGCGCTGGTCGCCATGGTCCCGGCGGCGCTCAAGTCCAAGGGAACGGTGCTGATAGCCACCGACTCCACCTACGCGCCGTCCGAGTTCAAGGACGCGGGCGGCAACATCGTCGGGATGGACGTCGACCTGGGGAACGCGATCTTCAAGAAGCTGGGCCTCACGACCCAGTGGCAGAGCGCCGACTTCGGCAGCATCCTCGGCGGCATCACCGCCAAGAAGTACGACCTCAGCTTCTCCTCCTTCACCGACACCAAGGCCCGCGAGCAGCAGGTCGACATGGTCGAGTACTACAACGCGGGCGAGGCCATCGCCACGCTCACCGGGAACCCCTACAAGCTGACCGGTGTCGCCGCCGACCTGTGCGGCGTCAAGGTCTCCGTGGAGGCCAACACCACCGAGTCCGCCGAGATCGCGCAGACCATCAACCCGGCCTGCAAGAAGGCGGGCAAGGCCCAGGTCCCCGACAACGGCGACCAGTTCACCGCGCAGACCGACAGCACCTCCGCCGTGATCGCCAAGCGCGACCAGGCGATGCTGGCCGACTCCCCCGTCATCGACTACGCGGTGAAGCAGGGCCAGGGCCAGCTGATGAAGATCGGCCAGGACTACAACACCGCGCCCTACGGCATCGCGATCCCGAAGAACGACGGCCGGCTGGCCCAGGCGGTCCAGGGCGCGATCAAGGACCTGATCAAGGACGGTACGTACGGCCAGATCCTGACCAAGTGGGGTGTCGACTCGGGCGCGTTGACCGCCGACAAGGTGCTGATCAACGCCGCCGCCAGCTGACCACTCGTCCCGTCCCTCCCCACCTGAGAGTAGAGAGAGTCGTGACCATTCCTCAGGACACCGCGCTCCCCGAGCGGGAGCGCCCGGAGGAGATCCAGGCCGTCGCGGTCCGGCACCCCGGACGCTGGGTGGCCGTGGCCGTGATCGCCGTGCTGGCCGCGATGCTGGCCCACCTGATGGTGACCAGCAGCATCCTGCACTGGGACGTGATCGGCCAGATCTTCACCTACCCCACCGTGCTCGCCGGCCTCGGCCGGACCATGGGCCTGACCGTGCTCGCCATGGTCATCGGCATCGTCGGCGGCATCCTGCTCGCCGTCATGCGGCTGTCGAAGAACCCGGTGCTGTCCGGGGTGGCGTGGATCTACATCTGGGTCTTCCGCGGCACGCCGGTCCTGGTCCAGCTCTTCTTCTGGAACTTCCTCGGCGCGCTGGTCCCGACCGTCGGCCTCGGCATCCCGTTCGGGCCGACCTTCGTGACCTGGAACTACAACGACCTGGTCGGCCTGTTCACTGCGGCGACGCTGGCCCTGGGGCTGAACGAGGCCGCCTACATGGCCGAGATCGTCCGGGCCGGCATCCTGTCGGTGGACGAGGGCCAGACCGAGGCGGCGCACTCGCTCGGCCTCACCCAGCCGCAGACCCTGAGGCGGATCGTGCTGCCGCAGGCCATGCGGGTGATCATTCCCCCGGCGGGCAACGAGACCATCTCGATGCTGAAGACCACCTCGCTGGTCTCCGCCATCGCCCTGGAGGACCTCACCCGGGCCGGCCAGGACATCGCCTCGCGGACCTTCTACGAGATCCCCGCGCTGGTCGCCGTCAGCCTCTGGTACCTGCTGCTGACCTCGATCCTCTCCGTCGGCCAGTACTACGTCGAGCGGTACTACGCGCGCGGCGCCAACCGCGCGCTGCCGGACACGCCCTGGCAGAAGGTCCGCAGGAACGTGTTCAGCGTCAAGCGCGCCGGAGGTGCCGCGTGAGTCTCGAACCCATGGTGCGCGCCGCGCAGGTGCACAAGAGCTACGGCCAGGTCGAGGTGCTCAAGGGCATCGACCTGGAGGTGCAGCAGGGACAGGTGTTCTGCCTGGTCGGCCCGTCCGGCTCGGGGAAGTCCACCTTCCTGCGCTGCATCAACCACCTGGAGAAGATCAACGCCGGACGGCTCTACGTCGACGGCGAGCTGGTCGGCTACCGGGAGAAGGGCGGCAAGCTCCACGAGCTGCCCGACCGCGAGGTCGCCCGCAAGCGCCGCGACATCGGCATGGTCTTCCAGCGGTTCAACCTGTTTCCGCACATGAGCGCGCTGGAGAACATCACTGAGGCCCCGGTCCGGGTCAAGGGCATGGCCAAGCCGGACGCGCGGGCCAAAGCCGAGGAGCTGCTGGCCCGGGTGGGGCTGGCCGACAAGGCCGGGAACTACCCGTCCCAGCTCTCCGGCGGCCAGCAGCAGCGCGTGGCGATCGCCCGCGCGCTGGCCATGGAGCCGAAGCTGATGCTCTTCGACGAGCCCACCTCTGCGCTTGACCCGGAGCTGGTCGGGGACGTCCTGGACGTCATGCGCCGACTGGCCGAGGACGGGATGACCATGATCGTGGTCACCCACGAGATGGGCTTCGCCCGGGAGGTCGGCGACGCGCTGGTCTTCATGGACGACGGCGTCGTGGTCGAGTCCGGCCACCCGCGCGAGGTGCTCACCAACCCGCAGCACGAGCGCACCCAGGCGTTCCTGTCCAAGGTGCTGTGAAAAAGCGGGGTTCTGTCAAAAACGCGGGGCCGGACAGCAGCTGCTGTCCGGCCCCGCGTCCGTCACGGGCTACTTGTCGCGCTGGACGCTGCCGTCCGGGTTGGTGCCCAGGAAGGAGAGCAGCACGACCAGGATGCCGCCGCAGACGATGGCCGAGTCGGCCAGGTTGAAGACGGCGAAGTGCTTGACCGAGATGAAGTCGACGACCTCACCGCGGAAGAGACCCGGCGAACGGAAGATCCGGTCGGTCAGGTTGCCGAAGGCCCCGCCCAGCAGCAGGCCGAGCGCGACGGCCCACGGCAGGCTGTAGAGCTTGCGGGCCAGCCGGATGATCACCACGATGACGGTGGCCGCGATCAGGGTGAAGACGACGGTCATCGCCTGGCCCATGCCGAAGGCCGCGCCGGCGTTACGGATCACGTCGAACTGCACCCAGTCGCCGATCAGCTGGATGGCGTTCTGGTGCTCCAGCTTGGCCACGACCAGCAGCTTGCTACCCAGGTCGAGCAGGTAGGCCAGCAGGGCGACGACGAGCAGGATGCCGATCCGGCGCTTCTTGGGCTTGGCGGGGACATCCGCACGTTCGTCCGTACGTTCGTCCGTGTGCTCATCCGTGCTTTCCGACGCCGACGCCTCGGACTCGACGGCTGCGGAAACGTCGGCCTCGGTGTTCTGGTGACCGTGGGTACTGATGATGCGCTCCGCGTGACCGTGATCCAGTGAGGCTTTCGCCGTCGAGGGTACGGCACTGAGCCGTCCCGACGCGGTAGAGGGCCGCGCCGGGTTTTCCGCTGTCGGCTCCGCCGCCGCTGCTACCGGCTCAGTACCGGCGTTCCTGCTTCTGCTTGCACTCCACGCAGAGCGTGGCGCGCGGGAACGCCTGGACCCGGGCCTTGCCGATCGCCTTGCCGCAGGACTCGCAGAGCCCGAACGAGGAGCTGGCGATGCGCAGCAGCGCCCGCTCGGTCTGCGCCAGCATGTCGCGGGCGTTGGCGGCCAGGGAGAGTTCGTGCTCGCGCGAGATGTTCTTGGTGCCCGCGTCCACCTGGTCGTCGCCCGCGCCGTCGCCGGAGTCGCGCATCAGGCCGCTGACGGCCTCCTCCGAGGTGGTGATCTCGGCGCGCAGCTCGGCGGCCTCGGCGTCGAGCTCCGTCTGCAGTTCGAGGACCTCCTCGGCGGTCCACGCGTCCTCACCGGGTCGGACCGGCAGGGAGGCCGGGTCCAGACGAGCGCCGGTGGCCTGGTGGGTCCGGGCGGCAGCCGTGGTCTTGTTGCGCGTCACGATGCTCTCCCCCGGGTCGCCCACGGACACTCCGGCGCAGCGACGCGCGCCTGCTCCGCTCCTTGCCTTGTCCGCCATTCCCTCGACCCCTTCGTGCATGACTGGCCGGCTGTCCTGACGCCGGAACGGTGTGGTGCCGGAACGATAATGCGTGACGAATCCCGTCACAACGGGACATACCGGAGTTTGCCCCACCACTCGTCCGGCTGCATCAGCGGAATTCCGTCAGGCGTCTCTGCCGCGCATCCCGCTGCGCTTCTCCTACGACGAGTGGACGAAGGAAGTTGTGCCCAGAACGTGACCCGCTAATCGCCAAGCGTGTTCGTTACCGGCGCGTCACTCGGTCGGGGGCGCGCGCCCCTCGGCGCGGAAAGCGCGCGAAATCCCGCCCCCGATCCCTATAGACTGGCGTGCAGCAAGGCGTGGATGGGGACGAGTACCGCCGCACGCAGCCACGAGAGACCCGGGGACGGTGGAAGCCCGGGGGTGTGCGCAGCGGGAAGATCACCCCGGAGCCGCCGGAGGAAAGGCGCGTAGCGCCGAGTAGAACCGGCCGCTGACCCCAATGAGGGGGCCGTGCGCAGTGGCGCGGCCAAGGAGGGTGGTACCGCGGGGCGCGCAGGCGTCTCGTCCCTCCGTCGGAGATCGACCGTTCCGCCGGAGGAAGCATGACCGCGCAGTACCGCGCCGTACCCGCCCAAGTCGACCTGCCCGCGCTCGAGCACCAGATCCTCTCCTTCTGGCAGGACAACAAGATCTTCCAGCGGAGCCTGGAACAGTCCGAGGGCCGCCCGGAGTGGGTCTTCTACGAGGGCCCGCCGACCGCCAACGGCATGCCCGGCGCGCACCACATCGAGGCCCGCGTCTTCAAGGACGTCTTCCCGCGCTTCCGGACCATGAAGGGCTACCACGTCGCCCGCAAGGCCGGCTGGGACTGCCACGGCCTGCCCGTCGAGCTGGCCGTCGAGAAGGAGCTCGGCTTCTCCGGCAAGCAGGACATCGAGGCCTACGGCATCGCCGAGTTCAACGCCAAGTGCCGCGAGTCGGTGACCCGGCACACCGACGCCTTCACCGAGCTGACCCAGCGCATGGGCTACTGGGTCGACCTGGACGACGCCTACCGCACCATGGACCCGGACTACATCCAGTCCGTGTGGTGGTCGCTGAAGCAGATCTTCGACAAGGGCCTGCTGGTCCAGGACTTCCGCGTCGCGCCCTGGTGCCCACGCTGCGGCACCGGCCTCTCCGACCACGAGCTGGCGCAGGGCTACGAGACGGTCGTCGACCCCTCGGTCTACGTCCGCTTCCCGCTGACCGGCGGCCCGTTGGCGGGCAAGGCCTCGCTGCTGGTGTGGACGACGACCCCGTGGACGCTGGTCTCCAACGTCGCCGTCGCCGCCCACCCGGAGGTCACCTACGTCGTCGCCACGGACGGCAACGAGCGCGTCGTCGTCGCCGAGCCGCTGGTCGAGAAGTCGCTGGGCGAAGGCTGGACCACCACCGGCGAGCGGTTCACCGGTGCCGAGATGGAGCGCTGGACCTACCGGCGTCCCTTCGAGCTGGTCCCGGTCGAGGGTGAGGCGCACTACGTCGTCAACGCCGAGTACGTCACCACCGAGGACGGCACGGGCCTGGTCCACCAGGCCCCGGCGTTCGGTGCCGACGACCTCGCGACCTGCCGCAACTACGGCCTGCCGATGGTCAATCCGGTCCGCTCCGACGGCGCCTTCGAGGAGGACGTGCCGCTGGTCGGCGGCGTCTTCTTCAAGAAGGCCGACGAGGCGCTGACCAAGGACCTCCAGGACCGCGGCCTGCTCTTCCGCCACGTGCCCTACGAGCACAGCTACCCGCACTGCTGGCGCTGCCACACCGCGCTGCTCTACTACGCGCAGCCGTCCTGGTACGTGCGCACCACGGCCGTCAAGGACGCCATGCTGCGCGAGAACGAGCGCACCAACTGGCACCCGGAGACGGTGAAGTACGGCCGCTTCGGCGACTGGCTGAACAACAACATCGACTGGGCGCTGAGCCGCAACCGCTACTGGGGCACCCCGCTGCCGATCTGGCGCTGCGAGGACGACCACCTCACCTGCGTCGGCTCGCTGGCCGAGCTCTCCGAGCTCACCGGCACCGACCAGAGCACCCTCGACCCGCACCGTCCGTTCATCGACGACGTCACCTTCGCCTGCCCGGCCGAGGGCTGCGGCAAGCAGGCCGTGCGCGTGCCCGAGGTCATCGACGCCTGGTACGACTCGGGCTCGATGCCGTTCGCGCAGTGGGGCTACCCGCTGAAGAACCAGGAGCTGTTCGAGAAGCGCTACCCGGCGCAGTTCATCTCCGAGGCCATCGACCAGACGCGTGGCTGGTTCTACACGCTGATGGCCATCGGCACCCTGGTCTTCGACCGCTCCTCGTACGAGAACGTCGTCTGCCTCGGCCACATCCTGGCCGAGGACGGCCGCAAGATGTCCAAGCACCTGGGCAACATCCTCGACCCGATCGAGCTGATGGACACCAACGGCGCGGACGCGGTGCGCTGGTTCATGGCCGCCGGCGGCTCCCCCTGGTCCGCGCGGCGCGTCGGCCACGGCACCATCCAGGAGGTCGTCCGCAAGACGCTGCTGACCTACTGGAACACCGTCGCCTTCCAGGCCCTCTACGCCCGCACCGCGGGTTGGGCGCCGTCCGCGAACGACCCGGCGCCGGCCGACCGCCCGATGCTCGACCAGTGGGTGCTGAGCGAACTCAACGCCCTGGTCCGGGACGTGGACGCGGCGCTGGAGGCGTACGACACCCAGCGGGCGGGCAAGTTGCTCTCCGCCTTCGTCGACGACCTCAGCAACTGGTACGTCCGCCGCGGCCGTCGCCGCTTCTGGCAGGGCGAGCCGGCCGCGCTGGCCACCCTGCACGAGGCGCTGACGACGGTCACCCGGCTGATGGCCCCGCTGACCCCGTTCATCACCGAGCGCGTCTGGCAGGACCTGGTCGTCCCGGTCGTCCCCGACGCCCCGGAGTCCGTCCACCTGTCGACCTGGCCGGTGGCGGACGAGTCGCTGATCGACCCGGCGCTGTCGCGGCAGATGACGCTGGTCCGGCGGTTGGTGGAGCTCGGCCGCGCGACGCGCGGCGACTCCGGCGTCAAGACCCGCCAGCCGCTGTCGCGCGCGCTGGTCTCCGCCCAGGGCTACGAGGAGCTGCCGGAGGAGCTGCTCGCGCAGATCGCCGAGGAGCTCAACGTCACCGCGCTGGAGTCGCTGGCCGAGGTCGGCGGCTCGCTGGTCGACACCACGGCGAAGGCCAACTTCCGTGCGCTGGGCAAGCGTTTCGGCAAGGGCGTGCAGGACGTGGCGAAGGCCGTCGCCGCGGCGGACGCCGCGGCGCTGAGCGCGGGGCTGCGCTCCACCGGTACCGCGTCGGTCGTCGTCGGCGAGGAGACCGTCGAGCTCACGCCGGACGAGGTGATCATCACCGAGACCCCGCGCGAGGGCTGGGCCGTCGCCAACGAGTCCGGCGCGACCGTCGCGCTCGACCTGCACATCACGCCGGAACTGCGGCTCGCGGGCGTCGCCCGCGACGCCATCCGCCAGGTCCAGGAGGCCCGCAAGAACAGCGGCCTGGAGGTCTCGGACCGGATCGTCCTGCGCTACGTCGCCTCGACCGAGGAGTCGTCCGAGGCGCTGACCGCGCACGGCGCGCTGCTGGCGGACGAGGTCCTCGCCGCCGACTTCGCCCCGGGCGAGCCGGACTGGTCGGACGCCCAGCCCTTCACGGACGAGGCGCTCGGCCTCACGTTCTGGCTGCGGAAGGCCTGACGGCCATGACGGACATTCAGGTTCTGCGCGCGGCCGACCGCGTGGCCAGTCCCTGGAAGAACGGCGGCGGCGTGACCCGCGAGGTCGCGTCGTCGCCGTCCGGGGACTCCGCCGCCGGCGCGTTCGACTGGCGCGTGTCTCTGGCCGATGTGGCGGACGGCGGGCCGTTCTCCACCTTCGAGGGCATCGACCGTGTGATCACGGTCGTCCAGGGCGAGGGCATGGCCCTCACCGTGGACGGGGTCGAGACCGTCGTCTCGGAACGGTTCCAGCCGTTCCACTTCAGCGGCGACGCGAAGACGGACTGCCGCCTGCTGGGCGGACCGCTGGTCGACTTCAACGTCATGACGCGTCGGGGTGCGGTCTCTGCGACGGTCACGTTCGTGACGGAGCCGACCGCCCTGTCGGGCACGACTTTGGTGGTCGTCTTCGAGGGAGCCGCAAAGATCGAGGGCATCGAACTTGGTTCGCTCGACGCGGCCTTCATCACCGACAGCGCGCTTGTCCTTGAGGTAGACGGTCTGGCAAGCGTGGTCACCATTTCCTGAAGGGGCGCGGGGAACTGCGCGACAAGCCACCGACATGCGGATGGTCCTCAATGTGCAGGGCCATCCGCACAGGGTGGTTCCCCGCGCCCCTAAATCAGCAAGGCCCCCGTACCGATTTCCCGGTACAGGGGCCTTTCGCTTGTCGGCGAGACTCTAGTTCTCGTCGTCCTGGTCGATCAGGAACCCGCGCATCGGCTGGGGCGCCTGCTGCAGCGGGGGCTGCGGGCGGACCGCGGCCATCGGCTGCGTCATCGCCGCCGGGGGCGCCGGCTGCGAGGCCGACGCGCCGGCCGGCTGGAACGCGTTGCCGCCGAAGGACGGGCCGTTGTTCTGGCCGCCACCGAAGGACTGGTTGCC
The DNA here is from genome assembly GCF_015690355.1 of Streptacidiphilus fuscans. Taxonomy (GTDB): domain Bacteria; phylum Actinomycetota; class Actinomycetes; order Streptomycetales; family Streptomycetaceae; genus Streptacidiphilus; species Streptacidiphilus fuscans. The sequence goes on from NZ_JADPRT010000010.1 coordinate 129,231, forward strand.
GCCGAACGTCTGGTTCCCGCCGAAGGACGGACCGCCGGCGCTCATCGGCGAGGCGCCGACCGGGCTCATCGCAGGCTGGGACAGGGGAGCAGCCGGCGGGAGCGAGGCCGTGGCCGGAGTGCGCGGCGGCGCCAGGCTGTCGTCCGCCTGGGACTCCAGCTGACGGAGCTGCGTCTCCAGGTAGGACTTCAGACGGGTGCGGTACTCACGCTCGAACGCACGCAGGTCCTCGACCTTGCGCTCCAGCGTGGCGCGCGCGGACTCCAGGGAGCCCATGGCGACGCGGTGCTTCTCCTGCGCGTCCCGCTCCAGGGCGTCGGCCTTGGAACGGGCGTCGCGCTCCAGACCCTCGGCGCGGCTGCGGGCCTCGCCGACGATCTTGTTGGCCTCGGAACGGGCCTCGGCGATCGCCTGGTCGGCGGTCTGCTGGGCCAGGGCGAGGACGCGCGCAGCGGAGTCGTTGTTCTGCTGCTGCGGCATCATCTGCTGCGGCTGCTGGGGCTGCTGCATCGGGGACAGGCCACCACCGAGGGTGTGGCCGCCCATCGGGCCGCCCATGGGGCCGCCCATCTGCGGAGCCGGCTGCAGCTGCGGCTGGCCGGGGAGCTGCGGGGCGCCCTGGAGCTGCGGCGCACCGGGGAGCGCCGGCTGACCGCCCGGGAGCTGCGGCTGGCCGGGGTGGCCCATGCCCTGCTGCTGCATGTGCTGCGGCATGCCCTGGCCGGGAACCGGCGGGCCGGATATGGCGGCGGGGACGGGCGGGCCGGGGCGCTGCTGCTGCTGAGGATGCGGGGCATCCTGCGACGGCAGCTCCTTGCGCTGGTTCTGGGCCTGGGCGGCGGCGCGGGTCGCGGCGGCCAACTTGGCGCGCAGGTCCTCGTTCTCGCGAAGGAGACGCGTCAGCTCGCCCTCGACCTCGTCGAGGAAGGCGTCGACCTCGTCCTCGTCATAGCCTTCGCGGAGGCGGACGGTCGTGAACTGCTTGTTCCGAACGTCCTCGGGGGTCAATGCCATTTCTTCACCTCAACGTGATCGTCGGACAGCCGGGCATCTGCGTCGGTCACAGCGCCCCCACGACCTGGATCAAAATCAACACAATGATGACCAGCAGCATGAAGGCCAGGTCGAGAGCCATGCCCCCGATCCGTACCGGATGGATCCACCGCCGCAAGAGCTTGAGCGGCGGATCCGTGACGGTGTAGATGCTTTCGAGCAGGACGACCATGGCGCGTCCCGGCCGCCAGTCGCGGGCGAAGAACTGGACCCAGTCCATCACCATCCGCGCCAGGAGCAGGACGAAGAAACACATCAAAACGATGTACAGCACCTGCCATACAACGCTCACCGTGTCTCCCCTCGCCCGTCACGTCTGTCAGCTCTGGTTGAAGAACCCGCCCTCGGCGATCCGTGCCTTGTCCTCCGCCGTTACATCGACGTTAGCAGGAGACAGCAGGAACACCTTCTGCGTCACGCGCTCGATGCTGCCGTGAAGCCCGAAGACGAGTCCAGCCGCGAAGTCTACGAGGCGCTTGGCGTCCGTGTCGTCCATCTCCGTGAGATTCATGATCACGGGGGTGCTGTCACGGAAGTGTTCCCCGATGGTACGGGCCTCGTTGTAGGTTCGCGGGTGCAGTGTGGTGATGCGGTAAGGCTCCCGCTCGGAGGCGTTCTTGGACGTGATCACCGGGGCGCTCTTCTCCGCGATTCGACGTTCGGGTGTGATGGACGCCACTGGCGCGATCCGAGGTTCGGGAGCCCGCATCGGGGCGACGACGGCCGAGGCCGCCACCGGCGCGGCGGCGGGAGCCGGGACGGGACGGGGCACCTCCTCGGTGCGTCCGGTACGCAGCGGCTCGGGCTCGGGACCGTAGTCGTCGTCGTCAGGGTCATAACCCTGAGCGTCGTAACCATCGTCCTCCACGAGACCGAGGTAGACCGCCATCTTGCGCATCGCGCCGGCCATACTCCTGTCCTCCGCTCTGTGGTGGATCGGCCCGGGGCGGTTCTACGATCCACGGTCTGCCCCCGTCGTGCAGGGGAGATTCCTGATTGTCCGGATTTGTTCTTCCGGTCTGATCTTCTAACCGGTGACGTTACCGGAGCGTCGTCCTCGCACCCAGCACCGCCGTCCCGACGCGCACGTGTGTCGCACCGGCAGCAATGGCCTCTTCCAAGTCTCCTGACATCCCGGCAGAGACCATCGTGGCAGTCGGATGGGCCTCCCGTACGCGGGATGCGATTTCCGCGAGACGCCCGAACGCGGCGCGTGCGTCGCCCGCGAACGGGCCGACCAGCGGGGCCACCGCCATCACACCGTCAAGTCGCAAGCCAGGAGCGGCTGCTACGGATTCGGCCAGCGCGTCGACCTCGCTCGGCGCGACCCCGCCACGGTGGGCACCCTCGGGAGTTTCCGATTCCAGACCCACCTGGATCAGACAACCCAGTTCAGAACGTCCGGATTTGACCACTTCCGCCGACAACGCCTGGACAAGACGGAGCCGATCCACGGAATGCACCCGGTCGGCGTAGCGCAGAACGGAACGGACTTTGTTGGTCTGCAATTGGCCGACGAAATGCCATTCAAGGGGCAGATCGCGACATTCCTCGGCTTTCGGCGCGGCGTCCTGATCGCGGTTCTCGGCCACGTCGGTCACGCCGAGTTCGGCGAGCAGCCGGGTGTCGGAGGCAGGGTAGGTCTTGGTGACGACGACAAGTTTCACGCCGTCTCGGGAACGCCCGGCGGCGGTGCAGGCGTTGTCGATACGAGCCTGCACCGCGGCCAGGTTTGACCGCAGTTCAGCAAGTCGGTCCCCAGATGTCAGATTTGTCACTGCGCCTCTCCCTCCAACCAGATGTAGCTCGCAAGCCGTCCGGTACGGGACGCCCGGCGGTAGGAGAAGTGGTCCTCGGATTCGAGGGTGCAGAGGTGCGGCACCTCACGCACCGTCACTTCCTGCCGAGCGAGCTGAGCGCGGACCCCCGCCGGGATGTCCAGCGCCGGAGTCCCCCAACTCGTCTCCGCGTACGCCTCCGGCGTTCCCGCGGCGACCTCCGCGCGCAGCGCGTCCGGGACCTCGTAGCAGCGTCCGCAGATGCTCGGCCCGACGACGGCCTCGATCCGCTCCGCGCCGAGGTCGCGCATCAGCGCGACGACGGTGTCGGCGACGCCTTTGGCCAGCCCCGGCCGCCCCACGTGGGCGGCGCCGAGGACACCGGCCTCGGTGTCGGCGAGCAGGATCGGCGTGCAGTCCGCGGTGAGCACCGCGAGTGCGAGGCCGGGTCGGGCGGTGGCGACGGCGTCCACGGACGGCGCTTCGCCGTCGGGCTGGCGGCCGGTAGCGATGAAGCCTTCGGCGCCGTGGACCTGGTTCATCCAGACCACGTCCGCGGGGTCGATGCCCAGCGCGTGGGCGGCGAGCCGCCGGTTCTCCCTCACGGCGGCGGGGTCGTCCCCGACGGCGCCACCGAGATTCAGCTCCGCGTAGGGCTCGGGGCTCACCCCGCCCCACCGGTCGGAGAACCCGACCCGCACACCATGTCCCAGGTCAATCCGCTGGCCGATCATGCGATCACCTTATGACACACGGGAGCGAAAACAGGGGCGCGGGGAACCGCGCGAGAACCACTGTGTGCGGATGGCCCTGCTTGTTGAGGACCGTCTGCCGTGGGTGGCTTGTCGCGCAGTTCCCCGCGCCCCTAGATGTGCAACTGACTACTTCAGGAAGTCCGGCACGTCCAGCTCCTCCGCCGTCGTGTCGACGTACGGCGGGCGGGGCGGGGCCTGCTGCGGGACCGGGGGGATGGTCGGCTCCGGGGTCGGCCGCGGGGTGTCCTCGGCGCGGGGCACGCTGCCAAGCGTGTGCATGCTGCGGCCGGTGGCCGTCGAGCCCGCGGCGGTGGAGCCGGAGACCCGCGGGAACTCCGGGGTCGAGGACGAGGACGCCGGCGTCGGCCGCTCCCCGGCGGACCCGCTGCGCACGACCGGCTCGCGGACGATCGGGGTCGGCTGGCCACCGTCGAAGCCGGCGGCGATGACCGTGACGCGGACCTCGTCACCGAGGGCGTCGTCGATGACCGCGCCGAAGATGATGTTCGCCTCGGGGTGCGCCGCCTCGCTGACCAGCTGGGCGGACTCGTTGATCTCGAACAGGCCGAGGTCCGAGCCACCGGAGATGGAGAGCAGCACGCCGCGCGCACCGTCGATGGACGCCTCAAGCAGCGGCGAGGAGATCGCCATCACGGCTGCCGCCTTCGCGCGGTCCTCGCCGCGCGCCGAGCCGATGCCCATCAGCGCCGAACCCGCGCCGCTCATCACCGACTTGACGTCGGCGAAGTCGAGGTTGATCAGGCCCGGCGTGGTGATCAGGTCGGTGATTCCCTGGACACCGGAGAGCAGCACCTGGTCGGCCGAGCGGAACGCGTCCAGCACGCTCACCTGGCGGTCCGAGATGGACAGCAGGCGGTCGTTCGGGATCACGATCAGCGTGTCGACCTCTTCGCGCAGCTGCGCGATGCCGTCCTCCGCCTGGTTGGCGCGACGGCGGCCCTCGAAGGTGAACGGGCGCGTCACCACACCGATGGTCAGTGCGCCGAGCGAACGGGCGATGTTGGCCACGACCGGCGCGCCACCGGTGCCGGTGCCGCCGCCCTCACCCGCCGTCACGAAGACCATGTCGGCCCCCTTGAGGACCTCCTCGATCTCCTCGCGGTGGTCCTCGGCGGCCTTGCGGCCGACCTCGGGGTTGGCTCCGGCGCCGAGGCCGCGGGTGAGCTCGCGGCCCACGTCCAGCTTCACGTCGGCGTCGCTCATCAGCAGGGCCTGGGCATCGGTGTTGATCGCGATGAACTCGACGCCCTTGAGCCCGACCTCGATCATCCGGTTGATGGCGTTCACGCCACCGCCGCCGATGCCGACGACCTTGATGACTGCGAGGTAGTTCTGGGGTGCTGCCACGTCGAAGGCCTCTCGCCTCGGATGTCCTGTACCGAAGGGGCGGTGCTCCCGACGCTCCCGACCCGAACCCTAAACATGAGGTTTAGAGTTAATGCTATGTCACTGCTGCATTATCCAGTGTCACTAGGACACTAGGTCTCCGAGCATGCCGGTTCAATGGACACGCCGAGCAACAACTTTTTTCTTGTGAGCCTATGTGATCAAAGGTCCGAGCGCGTACTCGGGGGTCACCAAGCGTCAGGGAGATCCCGACAGTCCGTCAAGACCCACTGTTTCAGGACCTCAGGAACGCAGCGCCGGTTCCGTCGGTGCGCTCACGTCGTATCCCTTGGACGCCTGCTTCATCAGAGCATTGAGCACGACCGCCTTGCGCGCGCTCTGCTCCGGACTTCCCCAGTAGACGGTCGCCCCGGAACTGAGGGTCAGTTCGATGTCGTCATAGGAGTGGACGACGACCTGCTGCGTCTGCCGCGCGATCGGCGCAGGCAGCGACTTGGCGACCTCCACCGCGCCGGACACGAGGACCGCCTGCGGGAAGTCTGCCAGCGCGCCCCTGCCCGCGGCGCTGAGCGCGAGTTGGACCACCGGCACGCCCGGCAGCGGCTTCGCCGTGGTGGCGAACTGCACGCCGTCGGCGTCCTCCAGCACGTAACCCCCGTTCGCGGTCCGCACCGAGGCGACCGGCACGCGCTCGGTCACCACGATGCGGACCGTGTGCGGCCAGGAGGTCGAGACGTCCGCGTGGTCCACGCGCGGCAGCGCCTTCTCGATGCGCGACTCGATCGCGCCGGTGTCCACCTGCTCCAGCGGGCCGCCCAGCGGGACCTGGGCGGCCTGGAGGACCTGACTGTCCGTCACCACCTGGGTGCCGCTGACGCCGACCGTGCGCACGTCGAAGACCGAGGAGAACCAGACCAGCCACACCACGCCGCCGAGCAGCGCGGCGACCAGCAGGCAGATCACCGCGATGCCGCGTCGCGACAACCGCAGCTTCGGGAGCGGCGGTCGTTCGTCGCCGAACGCGCCCTTCCGCTCCTCCTCGGCCTCCAACGCGCTCTCAGCCACGACGGCGGGCGCTCCCCCGGTGTGCGTCGACGGCCTCGTACACCATCTGCGCCAGCAGCTGGTCCGCGTCGCGGCGGCCGAACTCGGCGGCGGACTGGCTCATCTGCCACAGCCGCTGCGGGTCGGTGAGCACCGGCAGGAGCTGCTGGAGGATCCAGTCCGGGGTCAGCTCGGCGTCGTCGACCAGCAGGCCGCCGCCCGCGCGGACCACCGGCTGGGCGTTGAGCCGCTGCTCGCCGTTGCCGATCGGCAGCGGCACGAACGCGCCCGGCAGGCCGACGGCGGCCAGCTCGGCGACGGTCATCGCACCGGCCCGGCAGAGCATCAGGTCGGCGGCGGCGTAGGCGAGATCCATCCGGTCCAGGTACGGCAGCACCCGGTAGGGCGGCATGCCCGGCTGCTCGACCGTCGGCGGCAGCTCGTTCTTCGGGCCCACCGCGTGCAGGATCTGCACGCCGTACTGCTGGAGCCGGGGCGCGACGGTCTGGATCGTCTCGTTGAGCCGGCGCGCGCCCTGCGAGCCGCCGGAGACCAGCAGCGTCGGCAGGTTCTGCTCCAGGCCGAAGTACTGCCTCGCCTGCGGACGGGCAAGGCCGCGGTCCAGCGTGGCGATGGTCTGCCGCAGCGGGATGCCGATGTAGCGGGCCTTCTGGAACTTGCTGTCCGGCGTGGCCACGGCGACGTAGTCGGTGTACCGGGAGCCGATCTTGTTGGCCACGCCGGGACGGGCGTTGGCCTCGTGGATCACGATCGGCACGCCGCTGCGCTTGGCCGCGAAGTACGCGGACATGGCGACGTAGCCGCCGAAGCCGACGACCACGTCGGCCTTGGTCCGCTCCAGCACGTCCTGAACGGCCTTGACGGTGTTGCGGAGCCGGCCCGGCAGGGTGATCAGGTCACCGGAGGGCTTGCGCGGCAACGCCACCTTGGGGATCAGCGCGAGCTCGTAGCCGCGCTCGGGGACCAGCCTGGTCTCCAGGCCCTGCGAGGTGCCGAGTGCGGTGATGCCGACCGTCGGGTCGTTACGCCGCAGCGCGTCAGCCAACGCGAGTGCGGGCTCGATATGCCCGGCGGTGCCACCGCCGGCGAGTACGACATGCACCGAAATTCACCGCTCCTTGTGGGGTCGCCGGAGGAACCGACGCCGCGCCTGCTTGTTTCCCTTGCGCTTGCTCCGTGCGGCCAGCGCCGCCTTCGCAGCCGGCTCGCTGCGTGCGAAGCAGAGCAGCATGCCGACCGCGAACATGGTCGGCAGCAACGCGGAACCGCCATAGGAGAACATCGGGAGCGGGACGCCCGCGATGGGCAGAAGTCCCAGCACCGCACCAATGTTGATCATGGCCTGGGCCATGATCCAGGTGGTGGCGCCTCCCGCTGCGTACCTGATGAACGGGTCCCTCGTGCGTACGGCCACGCGGATACCCGCATACCCTAGTGCCGCGAAGAGAACGAGGACGGACACGGTCCCCGCCAGCCCCAGTTCTTCACCGGTCACCGCGAAGATGAAGTCGGTGTGCGGCTCCGGAAGTTGACCCCATTTTTCCACGCTGGCCCCGAGTCCGGTCCCGAACAGTCCGCCGGACGCCAGCGCCCACACACCGTGGACGGCCTGGAAGCAGGAGTCGGCCGGGCCGATCTGGGTCGCGCCGATGCAGGAGAGCCGGCTGAGCCGGTGCGGCACGGTGATGATGAGGGCCGCGCTGGCCAGCAGCGCGAGCAGCGAGGTGGCGCTGAACAGGCGCGTCGGCGCACCGGCCATCCACAGCAGGCCGAAGAGCAGCGCGCAGATGATCATCGCCGTGCCCATGTCGCCGCCCGCGAGGACGAGCGCGAGCAGGAGCAGGCCGACCGGGACGAGCGGGATCAGCAGGTGCTTCCACTCGTTGAGAGTTTTCATCTGCTGTTTACGGGTGAGCAGGTCCGCGGCCCAGAGCACGAGCGCGAGTTTGGCGAACTCGGACGGCTGGATCTGGAGGAAGCCGCCCAGCCGGATCCAGTTCCGGTTGCCGTTCACGGAGACGCCGATTCCCGGCACCATCACGGCGAGAAGCAGCACGATGACGCCGAGCATGAGCGGATAGGCCAACGCCCGGATCGTCTTGGGCCGAAGACGTACGGCGAGGTACATCAGGCCTGCGCCTATGACGATGGAGATGAGCTGCTTCTTGAAGTAGTAGTCGAAGGGCAGCCCGTCCAGCCGCGCCTGGATCTGAGAGGCGGAGAACACCATCGTCAGACCGAGGACCAGAATCAGCGCGGAGGACCCGAGGATCAGGTAATACGGCGTCAACGGCCTTGCCAGCCCACGCTGGAAGCGTTGCCACACCCGCTGGAGATTGCCGAACCGGCTGTAGGACCGGAAGGTGGCGACGGACGCCTCCACCGGCCCTTCCGTCACACCGGTCCGTGGCACTGCGGTGGTCCTCTCCCCTGTCAATCAAGCGTCAGCGAAGAGACCCTACCGGGTCGGAGCAGGACAGACATGTAAGGCACATGGGTGAGTTGCATTCACCCGAGGGGCGCGGGGCTCTGCTGATCTGCGGCTCCTCCCCCTGCCTTCGGCGGGGGGACCCCCAGCGTGGGCGCGACGGTCACGGAAGCTCGCGCAGGTAGTTGCTACGCCCAGGGGCGCGGGGAACTGCGCGACAAGCCACTGACATGCGGATGGTCCTCAACGTGCAGGGCCGTCCGCACAGGGTGGTTTCTCGCGCCCACGCGGCGGAGCCGCACATCAGCAGAGCCCCGCGCCCCTGAGGTGAGTGCAACTCCCCCACCTGCCTTGGCTAAAGCTGAAGCGCGTGCACCGCAGCGGCGAAGAAATCTCCCCGCTCGCCGTAGTTGGTGAACATGTCCATCGACGCGCACGCAGGCGCCAGCAGCACCGTGTCGCCGCTCTCCGCGAACCCCGCCGCCGCGCTCACGACCGCGTCCATCGCCTCCGCGCCGACGACCCCGTCGGGCAGTTCGAAGACCGGAACGTGCGGAGCGTGCTTCGTCAGGGCCGCGCGGATCACCGCGCGGTCCGCGCCCATCAGCACGGCTGCCCGCAGCCGGGGCGCGGCGACCGCCACGAGGTCGTCCATCTCGGCGCCCTTGGCCAGGCCGCCGGCGACCCAGACCACCGACTCGTACGCCGCCAAAGAAGCCGCAGCAGCATGCGGGTTCGTCGCCTTGGAGTCGTCGACGTACGCGACGCCGTCGACCTCCGCGACGAAGGCGATCCGGTGCGCGTCCGGGCGAAAGGCCCGCAAGCCGTCGCGTACGGCGCGCGGTTCGACCCCGTACGCCCGCGCCAGCGCCGCCGCCGCGAGCGCGTCGGCGATGTTGTGCGGGGCGCTCGGCTGGACGTCCTCGACGGACGCCAGCTCGGCGGCCGCATGCCGACGGTCGGGGATGAAGGCGCGGTCGACCAACAGGCCGTCCACCACGCCCAGCTGCGCCAGGCCCGGCGCGCCGAGGGTGAAGCCGACCGCGCGGCAGCCCTCCTCGACCTCCGCCTCGCGGACCAGGTGCTCCGTCGCCGGGTCGGCGACGTTGTAGACGCAGGCGACGACGTTGCCCTCGTAGATCCGGCCCTTGTCGGCCGCGTAGGCCTCCATCGAGCCGTGCCAGTCGAGGTGGTCGGGCGCGATGTTGAGGACGACCGCCGAGTACGGGTGGACGCTGGGCGCCCAGTGCAGCTGGTAGCTGGAGAGCTCGACGGCCAGCACGTCGTACGGGTCCTCGGCGAGCACCGCGTCCAGCACGGAGACGCCGACGTTGCCGACGGCGGCCGTGCGCTTGCCCGCCGCCGTCAGGATCGAGGCGAGCATGCGCACGGTGGTGGTCTTGCCGTTGGTGCCGGTGATGGCGAGCCAGGGCGCGGGCTCGCCCGTGGCCGGGTGCGGACGACGGAGTCGCCAGGCGAGTTCGACGTCGCCCCAGACCGGGATGTCCAGCTTCTCCGCCGCCTGGAAGAGCGGCGAGTGCGGCGGCCAGCCGGGGGCGGTGACGATCAGCTCGGTCTCGTCCGGGAGCGAGTCGCCGTCGCCGAGCCGGACGGTGACGCCCAGCTCGCGCAGCTCCTCGGCCTGGGCCTGCTGACGTGGACCGTCGCCGCCGTCGACGACGGTGACCACCGCACCCAGCCCGTGCAGGACCTTGGCCGCCGGTACGCCGGAGACACCCAGCCCGGCGACGGTGACCCTCAGCTTCTCCCAGTTCATCCGCCCCACCACTCTCGGACCTCCCAAGGTCAGGAGGTGACCCAGCCAGCGTAGAAGAGGCCGAGGCCCACTGCGACGCACAGACCCTGGATGATCCAGAAACGGACCACGATCAGGACTTCCGACCAGCCCTTCAGTTCGAAGTGGTGCTGTAGTGGCGCCATTTTGAACACACGCCTGCCGGTCATCCGGAACGAACTGACCTGGATGATCACGGAGAGGGTGATCAGCACGAAGAGGCCGCCGAGGATCGCCAGCAGCATCTCGGTGTGGGAGCAGATCGCCAGACCGGCCAGCGCGCCGCCGAGGGCCAGCGAACCGGTGTCGCCCATGAAGATCTTGGCGGGCGAGGTGTTCCACCACAGGAAGCCGAAGCAGGCGCCCATCAGCGCGGCGGCGACCACCGCCAGGTCGAGCGGGTCACGGACCTGGTAGCAGTTGGGACCGGCGGTCGCCGCGGAGCCGCAGGTCTGGCCGTACTCCCAGATGCCGATGAAGACGTAGGCGCCGAAGACCATCACCGAGGCGCCGGTCGCCAGACCGTCCAGACCGTCGGTCAGGTTCACGCCGTTGGACATGGCCAGGATCATGAACAGCGCCCAGACGGCGAACAGCACCGGGCCGAGCGACCAGCCGAAGTCGGTCACGAAGGAGAGCTTGGTGGACGCCGGAGTGGTGCCCGCCGGGTCCGGGAAGCGCAGCGCGGCGACCGCGAAGACGATGCCGACGATCAGCTGACCGGCCATCTTGGCCTTGGCCCGGAGACCGAGCGAGCGCTGCTTGACGATCTTGATGTAGTCGTCGAGGAAGCCGACCAGGCCCATGCCCGCGAACAGGAAGAGCACCAGCACACCGGAGACGGTGAACTGGGTCCCCATGATCAGGTGCGTCAGCACGTACGCCATCAGCGTCGCCAGGATGAAGGCGATACCACCCATGGTGGGTGTACCGCGCTTGCTGTGGTGCGCCTGCGGGCCGTCGTCGCGGATCATCTGGCCGTAGCCGTGGCGGGCCAGGATCCGGATCAGGATCGGCGTGCCGACCAGCGAGAAGAACAGACCGAACGCGGCTGCGAAGAGGATCGCCTTCATCAACGACCAGCCTCCCCCGCGCCGGCGGCCGACGCGTCCTGCGTCAGCAGGGCTGCGGCGACCCTCTCCAGACCGACCGAACGAGACGCCTTCACCAGGACCACGTCCCCCGGCCGGACCTGTTCACGCAGCAGCTCGATCGCGCTATCCGCGTCGGGCACCAGCACCGATTCCTCACCCCACGAACCTTCGTTCCTCGCGCCCAGCTCCATGCAGGCCGCCTCCCGGCCGCCCACCGCCACCAGCTGGGCGATGTTCAGCCGGACCGCGAGCCGGCCCACGGCATCGTGCTCGGTGAGGGAGTCCTCGCCGAGTTCCCGCATCTCCCCCAGGACCGCCCAGGTGCGGCGGGCCTCGGGGCCTCTCCCGCCGATCGCGGCGAGCGCGCGCAGGGCGGCCCGCATCGAGTCGGGGTTGGCGTTGTAGGCGTCGTTGATCACGGTGACGCCGTCCTGACGCTCCGTCAGCTCCATCCGCCACTTGGACAGGCTTCCGGCCCCGCTCAGCGCGGCGGCGATCTGCTCGACGTCCATGCCGCACTCGGTCGCGACCGCGGCGGCGGCGAGGGCGTTGCTCACGTGGTGCTCACCGTAGAGCTTCAGGGCCACCTGTGCGGAACCGGTGGGTGTGCTCAAGGTGAACGAGGCCCGCTGCAGCTCGTCGAAACGGACATCACCGGCGCGCACGGTCGCGTCCGCGGCCTCGCCATACAGGACGACGCGCGCCGCGGTGCGCGGGGCCATGCCCCGGACCATCGGGTCGTCGCCGTTCAGCACCGCGACGCCCTCAGCAGGGAGGGATTCGACCAGCTCGCCCTTGGCCTCGGCGATCCCCTCGCGGCTGCCGAACTCGCCCAGGTGCGCCGTGCCGACGTTGATCACCAGGCCGACCTTGGGGCGGCAGATGCCGCAGAGCTCGGCGATGTGGCCCTTGCCACGCGCGCCCATCTCCAGGACCAGGAACTCGGTGTCCTGCTCCGCCTTCAGCACGGTCAGCGGGAAGCCGATCTCGTTGTTGAAGGAGCCCTCGGTGTAGACCGTGCGGCCCTTGGCGCCGAGCACCTGGGCGATCAGGTCCTTGGTGCTGGTCTTGCCGGTCGATCCGGTGAGCGCGACGACGGTGGTGTCCGTCAGTCGCAGCGAGACGGCGTGGGCCAGCTTGGCCAGGGCGTCCAGCACGTCGTCGACGACGACGGCCGGGACGCCGACCGGGCGGGTGGCCAGCACGGCGGCCGCGCCCTGCTCGGCCACGGCGCGCTCGGCGAAGTCGTGTCCGTCGACGCGCTCGCCGGCCACCGCCACGAACAGCGCGCCGGGCAGGATCTGGCGCGAGTCGTGGACGACGGGGCCGGTCACCCGCGTCTGCGGGTCTGGCGTGTCGACGAGCTTCCCTCCGGTGGCCTCGGCCACCTCCGCGAGGGTCAGGGGGATCACGTTGGCTCTACTCCTCGATGTCCCTGGTGCCGGGCAGGACGCCCGCGGGGGTGTGAACGGTGCCGGCGCCTGCGCCGGCCTCGGTGATCGCGTCACGCAGCACGATCCGGTCGTCGAACGGCCGGACCTCCCCCTTCGCGTACTGCCCGACCTCGTGGCCCTTGCCGGCCACCAGGATCGAGTCGCCCGCGTGCGCCCGTGCGACGGCGGCGGCGATGGCCTGGGCCCGGTCCGGCTCGACCAGGACCGCGCCGCGCTCCGCCTCGGGCACCTCGACCGCACCGGCCAGCATCGCGTGCAGGATCGCCAGCGGGTCCTCGGTACGAGGATTGTCGCTGGTCAGCACGGCGGTGTCGGCGTAGCGGGCGGCGATGGCGCCCATCGGCCCGCGCTTGAACGGGTCACGGTCGCCGCCGCAGCCGACGACGACCAGGACCTGGCCCTTGGTGACCTCGCGCAGCGAGCGCAGCGCGCCCTCCAAGGCGTCCGGCTTGTGCGCGTAGTCGACCACGGCCAGGTACGGCTGGCCGGCGTCGACCTGCTCCATCCGGCCCGGCACACCCGGCACCGAGGCGACCCCGGCGACGGCCGCAGCGAGCGGCAGCCCGGCGGTCACGGCGGCGGCGATGGCGGCCAGCGCGTTGGCGACGTTGAACGGGCCCGGCAGCGGCGAGGAGGCGTCGGCGGACTGTCCGTCCGGGCCGACGACGCGGAAGTGCGAGCCCGCGTGGCCCAGCTGGACCTGCTCGGCGCGCCAGTCGGCGCTCGGCTCGCCCTCGGCGGAGTAGGTCACCACCGGCACCTCGGCCTCGGCGGCCAGGCGACGGCCCCAGCGGTCGTCGATGTTGACGACGCCCACCCGGGAACGACGCGCGGTGAACAGCTGCGCCTTGGCCCGGTAGTAGTCGTCCATGTCCGGGTGGAAGTCGAGGTGCTCCGGCGTGAGGTTGTTGAAGACCGCGACGTCGTAGACGACGCCGTCGACCCGGCCGAAGACCAGGGCGTGGCTGGAGACCTCCATGGCAACCGAGTCCGCACCGGCCTCGCGCATCATCGCGAACACCGCGTGCAGGTCGGTGGCCTCGGGGGTGGTCCGCTCACTCTTGATCCGCTGGTCGCCCACGCGCATCTCGACGGTGCCCAGCAGACCGGGCGTGCGGCCCGCGCCGCGCAGCGCGCCCTCGATCAGGTAGGCGGTGGTGGTCTTGCCGCTGGTGCCGGTGACGCCGATGCTGAGCAGCTGCTCGGCGGCGTTGCCGTAGATCGCGGCGGCCAGCTCGCCGACCCGGGCGCGCGGCTGCGGCACGACCAGCAGCGTGACGCCGCAGTCGGCGGCGCGCTCGGCCCCGTCCTCGTCGGTGAGCACCGCGACCGCGCCCGCGGCGGCAGCCTGGGCGGCGAAGTCGGCGCCGTGCGCGTTGGCGCCCGGAAGAGCGGCGTAGATGTCGCCCGGACGGACCGCACGGGAGTCGTGGGTGATGCCGGTCACCGCGACGGCGGCGGCGCCGTCGGCGAGTGCCCGGTCCGTGTCGTCCAGCCCGAGCAGCGCCCCTACCTGGGCAAGCGTGAGCCCGGTGGTGTTGCGGGGGCGAAGTGGGGACTGATCACGAGTTGGCACGGCGGTGAGGTTACCCGTACCTGTGCTCTCGGGGCCAAGTCGGGAGCTTGTCCGCATGTCCATGCCGCTGTCCGTGCCGTTCATGAGGGTATCGCCATCCTTTGTGTCGCCTGCCGGGACCCCCCACGTGTGCATGTCGTCACCTTTGCCGCTGCTGCTGTCGCTCCTGTCGTCACTGCCGGCCCCTCACCAGTTGATCGGGAGGTCGGCCGGGGCGCCGCCGGTCGGGGGCACGTCGAGCGTCTTCAGCGAGAACTCCATCACCTGCTTGAAGACCGGGCCGCACAGCTCGCCGCCGTAGTGGGCGCCAACCGGTCCCTGGATCACGCAGGAGACGGTGATCCGCGGCTTGTCGGCGGGCGCGAAGCCGATGAACGAGGCGGTGTAGCCGCTGTAGCCGTGGGCGGTGGCACGGTTGGCGGTGCCGGTCTTGCCCGCGACCAGGTAGCCGGGGATCTGCGCCATGGTGCCGGTCCCCTCCTCGCTGCCGACGACCGACTGCAGCATCTGCGCCACCGTCTTCGCCGTCTGCGCGCTGACCACGCGGGTGGTGGCCGGCGCGGGGGCGGGCGTGTAGACGCCGTCCGGTCCGGTGACGCCCTCGACCAGCGTCGGCGCGACCCGGACTCCGCCGTTGGCGATGGTCGAGTACACCGACGTGGTCTGCAGGGCGTTGACGGACAGGCCCTGGCCGAACGGGATGGTGTACTGCTGCGACGCGTTCCACTGGCCCGGCGGCGGCAGGATGCCCGGGGACTCGCCGGGGAAGTTCAGCCCGCTGGGCTGGCCGATGCCGAACTTGGTCAGGTAGTCGTAGAGGACCTGGTTGGCCTGCGTCTGGGTGCTGCCCAGGTGCTCGGCGGCCAGGATGGTCCCGATGTTGGAGCTCTGCGCCAGCACGCCGTTCAGCGTCAGCTGCTCGGTGCCGTGGGCCACGTCGTCGTGGAAGACCGTCCCGTCCCTGGGCAGCGCGCCCGGCACGGTGACATGGGTCTCCGGCGTCGCCACGTTCTGCTGGATCACCGCGGACATGGTCATCAGCTTGCTGACCGAGCCAGGCTCGTACGCGTCGCTGAGGGCGGTGTTGCCGATGGCGTTGGGGTCGGCGTGGGCCAGGTCGTTGGGGTTGAACGTCGGCGCGGTGGCCATGGCCAGGATCCGGCCGTTGGTGACGTCCTGGACGATGACGTAGCCACCGAGCGCGTGCGACTTCGCGACCTGGGCGGACAGCTGCTGCTGCGCCTCCCACTGGATGTCGCTGTTCAGCGTCAGCTTGACGTTCGAGCCGGGGATGGCCGCGGTCTCGTGCTGCCCCTCGGCAGTCGGCACCTCACGGCCGTTGGCCTGGGCGTAGACCTCGTTGCCGTCGGTGCCCCGCAGCTGCGACTGGAACTGCTCCTCCAGGCCGCCGGAGCCGACGCCCGCGGCGTTGACGAAGCCGATGACGTTGGCGGCGAGGTCGCCCTCCGGGTAGACGCGCTTGTCGTCGCGGGCGCGGAAGATCGACGCCAGCGGGTTGGCACAGGCGTCGTCGACCCGGCCGCTGTCCCCGGCCTTCTGGGCCAGCAGGTTCTCGGACAGGCAGTGCCCGGAGGAGGCGTTGTTCGCCAGCTGGTTCGAGAGGTTGGAGATCTGCGTCCAGACCTGCGGTGACTGCTGCCTGGCGATCAGCCGGTACATGTCCGTTGTCGGGTTCTTGGCCGTCAGCAGCGTCGTGAGCGTCGTCTGGTCCATGCCCAGGATCGGGGCGAGCAGCGCGGCGGCCGCCTGGGGGCCGTCCGTGGTGTGCAGCTGCTGGGGGGTGAGCATGGTCGGGTCGGCGGTGATGTCGTAGGCGGTGACGGTGGTCGCCAGGACGTTGCCGTTGGCGTCGGTGATGGTGCCGCGCTGCGCGGTCAGCGGGACGGTCACGTAGCGGTTGGCCGAGGCCTCGGCCGCCAGCGCGGTCGAGTCGAGGAACTGGAGCTGGACCAGCCGGCCCAGGAAGAGCGCGAAGACCGTCCCGAGCGCGATCAGCAGGAACCGCAGCCGCTTGCGCGGCTCGCCCAGCTGCAGCGTCGCCCCGGCGGGCCCGCGCGCACCACCACGCGGCGCGGGCGGACGCGGCACGGGGGGACGCGGACGTCCGCCGCCGCTGCCGGCGCTGCCACCGGCGGCGCCGCGTGCCTTCGGCACCGCGCCGCGCTGGGCGGTCGCCGGACGGCGGGCCGGGGCCGGACGGGCAGGGCGCACGGGGCGGGCGTCCCGGGCCGGACGCGGCGCGCGGTCGCGCGGGTCACGGTCGCGGTCGCGGTCGCGGGAGCTTCGGTCGCGAGGGTCACGAGGTTCGCGAGGAGGCTGAGGCATCGTCAGATCACTCCGTCAGTCGCCCGCGGGCGGGGTCGTGCGCGGGTGGGCGCTCGGCTTCGGCTTGACCGTCCCGGTGCCTGCACTGGCACTGTTCCTGGCCGCGTCGTGCGAGGTGGTCCGGGCGCCGGCGGAGGCCGCGGGCGAGCCCGACGGCGTCCCGGACGGCTTGGCCGACGCGGACGCTGACGCGGACGCAGAAGCCGTTGCCTGCGGCGTCGGCGACGGGGTCGGTGACGGCGGCGGGCCGACCAGCGGGGCCGGGGTGGAACCGAGGATCGTGCCGTTGTCGGCCAGGAACGCGGGGTCGCTGCCCGGCACCATGCCGAGGCCGCGGGCGCGCGCGGCCAGCGCCTCCGGTGCGGACCAGCCGTCGATCTGCTGCTGCAGCCCCTGCTGCTCGTTCTGCAGCGAGGTGGTGTGCTGCTGGAGCTGGGAGAGCGTGAACGACCCCTGGCTGACGGCGGTGTTGAGCATCAACAGCGCGATCAGACCGCCCGACAGCAGCAGTATCACCAGCAGCGCGAACGGACCGCGCCCGGCGCGGACGCTCCGGGATCGCGCCGTTCCCCTCCCGACTGCCACCTGCACGCACTCCCTCGACGCACTCGACTCTCATCCGGCAACGGCCGGTCCGATCACGACCCGACGCGTTCCCGGATTCTCTCCGCCCCCCGCAGCCGTGCGGGCGTGGCGCGCCGGTTCTCCGCGATCTCTTCCTCGGTCGGCAGCTCCGCGCCTCGCGTCAGCAGCTTGAACCGGGGCTGGTACTCCTCCGGGACGACCGGCAGTCCGGGCGGCGCGTTGGTCGCCGCCGCCTCCGCGAAGAACCCCTTCACCAGGCGGTCCTCCAACGAGTGGTAGGAGAGCACGGCCATCCGCCCGCCCACCGCCAAGGCGGCGAGCGCTCCCGGAATCGCGCGCTCCAGCACCGACAGCTCCCCGTTGACCTCGATCCGCAGGGCCTGGAAGGTGCGCTTGGCGGGGTTGCCGCCGGTCCGCCGCGTCGCCGCGGGAATCGAGTTGCGCACCAACTCCACCAGACGCGCGCTGGTGCTGAACGGTTCCTTCTCGCGCTCGCGCAGGATCGCCGAGGCGATCTTCCCGGCGAAGCGCTCCTCGCCGTAGACCTTGAGGATCCGGGCCAACTCGCCGTGCGTGTAGGTGTTGAGCACCTCCGCCGCGCTCATCCCGACGGTCTGGTCCATCCGCATGTCCAACGGCGCGTCCTGCGCGTAGGCGAAGCCGCGGTCGGCCTCGTCCAGCTGCATGCTGGAGACGCCGAGGTCGAAGAGCGCGCCGTGGATCTGCTCGATACCGAGCCGCTCCAGCACCTCGGGGATCTCGTCGTAGACGGCGTGGACCAGGGTGGCCCGGTCGCCGAAGGGCGCCAGCCGCTCGCCCGCCAGCCGCAGCGCGACCGGGTCGCGGTCGGTGGCCACCAGCCGGACCTCGGGGAACTCGCGGAGCAGCGCCTCGCTGTGGCCGCCCAGGCCAAGCGTCGCGTCTACCACGACCGCGCCAGGGGCGCGCAGCGCCGGGGCCAGCATCTCGAGGGTGCGCCGCAGCATCACCGGGACGTGCTTCGCGTTGTCCGCGGCGCTGCTCATCGGGGGGCCTCTCTGCAAAAAGCGCCCGCGCCTACTGGTCCCCGCCCGCTCGCCCGCGAGGGAAGAGCCGTCTGGCGCCGGGGAAGGGGCGTCAGCGGGCAGCAGCCACGTGCGGGTGTCGAGCGGGTGGAGGCCGGAGGGTGCGGGCCCTGATCAACGTACGGAGCGTCCCGTCCGACACTCCCTCGACGTGGCGTCACTCTACTCCACGGCGACCCCGGGTCAATCGAACGGCACGGCCGACACCCCGTCCGAGTGAACCGAGAAACCGCTGGTCAGGACCGCTGCCCCGGAAGGCCTGGGGCGCGCGCCACGCCGGGACACGCCCCCTGGCTCCGGCGGCGGGACCGGCCGCGGGACCGGCCGCGGGTCCGACGGCGCGTACGGGCCACGTCCGGACCCACGTCCGAGGCCGCATCCCGGCCTGGCCATACGATCTTTGTGGCAAATCACCGCATGTCAGCCAGTCGAGTGACGTAAACGCCCGGCGCAGGGAACAATGCCTCTCAAGCGCAAACGGGCGGACGCTACAAGGAGCAACCGGGTGACGACCTTCGACGAACGCAGCGGTGTCGACCAGCAGGGACAGCCGTCGCCCGGCGCTGCGCTCGCCGAGCTCGACGCCGTGGTCGGCCGGATCCGCGCCTCCGTGGAGAGCGTGCTGGAGGGCAAGCCCGAGGCGGTCCACCTCGCGCTGACCGTGCTGCTGGCCGAGGGCCACCTGCTGATCGAGGACGTGCCCGGCGTCGGCAAGACGATGCTGGCCAAGGCGCTGGCGCGGTCCATCGACTGCACGGTCCGCCGCATCCAGTTCACCCCCGACCTGCTGCCCTCGGACATCACCGGCACCAGCGTCTTCGAGCAGAACCGCCGCGAGTTCGAGTTCAAGCCCGGCGCGATCTTCGCTCAGATCGTGGTCGGCGACGAGATCAACCGCGCGTCGCCCAAGACCCAGTCCGCGCTGCTGGAGTCGATGGAGGAGGGCCAGGTCACCGTCGACGGCACCAGCTACCAGCTGCCCGCGCCGTTCATGGTGGTGGCCACCCAGAACCCGATCGAGATGGAGGGCACCTACCCCCTCCCCGAGGCCCAGCGCGACCGCTTCATGGCCCGGATCTCCCTCGGCTACCCCAGCCCCGACGCCGAGTTGAAGATGCTCGACGTCCACGGCAGCGTCTCGCCGCTGGCCGACCTGGAGCCCGTCGCGCACGCCGACGACGTGCTCAAGCTGATCAGAATCGTCCGCGGCGTCCACGTCGCCGACGAGCTGCGCCGCTACGCGGTGGCCCTGGTCGGCTCCACCCGGACCAGCCCGGAGCTGCGCCTCGGCGCCTCCCCCCGGGCCACGCTGCACCTGCTGCGCGCCGCCCGCGCCGCCGCGGCGCTCGACGGGCGCACCTACGTCATCCCCGACGACATCCAGCGTCTCGCCGTCCCGGTGCTGGCCCACCGGGTGCTGCCCACCGCCGAGACCCAGCTCGGCCGCCGTACGCCGGAGGACGTGGTCCAGGACCTCGTCCTGACGCAGCCGTTGCCGCAGTACTCGCGGGGGCGCTGACCGTGCCGGCGGCCGGTTCCCGAGCACCGAGAGGGCCGAGAAGTCCTGGAGAGCCCCAGAACAGCGACCCCCAGCAGGGCGGCACGGTCCGCCAGGCACTGAGCGGGCTGACCACGCGTGGCCGTTCGTTCCTCGCCGCCGGGCTGACCGCGATCGTCTGCGCCTACCTGCTGGGCGAGTTCGCGCTGATGCGGGTGGGCGTGCTGCTCGCGGTGCTGCCGCTGGTCAGCGTCGGCGCGCTGGTGCGCACCCGGTACCGGGTGGCCAGCGGACGGCGGCTGACGCCGGCGCGGATCCCGGCCGGGCAGGAGGCGCGGGTCCACCTGCGGGTCGACAACATCTCCCGGGTGCCGACCGGCCTGCTGCTATTGGAGGACCGGGTCCCCTACGTGCTGGGGCCGCGTCCGCGGTTCGCGCTCGACCGGGTCGAGCCGCGCGGCTTCCGCGAGGTCTCCTACCGGGTCCGCTCCGACCTGCGCGGACGCTATCCGCTCGGCCCGCTGCAGCTGCGGCTGGCGGACCCGTTCGGGCTGTGCGAGCTGACCCGCTCGTTCACCTCCCACGACCTCCTGACCGTGGTCCCGCAGGTGCAGGCGCTGACGCCGGTCAAGCTGACCGGCGAGTGGTCCGGCTTCGGCGACAGCCAGGCCCGCGCGGTCGCCCTCGCGGGCGAGGACGACGTGGTGCCGCGCGAGTACCGGCAGGGCGACGACCTGCGCCGGGTGCACTGGCGCTCCACCGCCAAGTACGGCGAGCTGATGGTCCGTCGCGAGGAGCAGCCGCTGCGGCACCACGCCACCGTGCTGCTGGACACCCGCCGGTCGGGGCATCGGGGTTCGGGCCCCGCCTCCTCCTTCGAGTGGGCGGTCAGCGCAGCCGCGTCGATCGCCCTCCACCTGCTGGAACGCGGCTACGAGGTACGGCTGCTGACCGACACGGGCGAGGCGGTCACCGCCGTCGGCGCGCTCACTGCGGGCGGCAGCGCGGCCGAGGCCGCCGGGCTGATGCTGGACCAGCTGGCAATGGTGGAGCTCTCCGACAGTGACGACCTGACCTCCGCCGAGGAGGTCCTGCGCGTGGGCGGCGAGGGCCTGCTGGTGGCCGTCCTGGGCGGGATGGACGACGAGCAGCTGGCCGAGCTCTCCCGGCTGCGCCGCCGGGCCGGCTCCGCGATCGCGCTGCTGCTGGACCCGGACAGCTGGAGCCTGCTCCGGGGCCTGGGCAACGGGTCGGGCAACGGGACCGGCAACGGCACGGGCCGCAACGGCACGTCGTCGAACGGCGGCTCCGCCAACGGCGGGCACAACGGCGCGCACAACGGCGGAGCGCACCGCCCCGGCGGTGCGCCGCGGGACAGCGCGGAACGGCGGCAGCGGCTGATGGGCGACGCCGGCTGGCGGGTCCTGCCCGCCCGCTCCGGCGACACGCTGCCCGAGCTGTGGCAGCTGCTGGGCCGCCCGGGCACGGGTTTCGGCGGCCGGGGCACCACCGCCGTGACGGCGAAGTCGGCGGCCGGCATCGTCCAGGGCGAGCCCACCCGCCGGACCGACGGGGGTGCGTGACATGTGTGTCGTGCGGGGCTTGTGTGACGTGCGGGGCTTGGGAGTCGGGGAAGTCGTGGGAGTCGTCGGATGAACACGCGCACACGGATCGCGCTCACCGCGGCGGCGGCCACGGTGCTCACCGCGCTCTGCCTCTTCCCCCTGGTCCAGCCGACCAGTTGGCTGGTCGAGGCGACGGCGATGCTGCTGGTGATCACCGGCGTCGGCGTGCTCACCCGCCGGTTCCCGCTGGCCCGCCCGCTCACCGTGCTGCTCCAACTGCTGGTCGCGGTGATGCTGCTGACGTTCTTCTTCGTCCGCGACTCCGCCGTGTTCGGGCTGCTGCCCGGTCCCGGGGCCTGGCGGGCGTTCGGCTCCGACCTGCAGTCCGGCTTCGACGACATGTCGCACTTCAGCACCCCGGCCCCGGACACGGTCGGGCTGCGGCTGCTGCTCACCATCGCGGTCCTCACCGTGGGCCTGCTGGTCGACGCGATGGCCGTCACCTACCAACGCGTCGCCCTGGCCGGGCTGCCGCTGCTGGCCCTCTACGCCGTCGGCACCGGCATCCACCCGCACGGGGCGCTCTGGTTCTGGTTCCTGGCCGCCACCTTCGGCTTCCTGATGCTGCTGCTGGCCGAGGGCCGGGACCGGGTCTCGCGCTGGGGACGGATCTTCCACGGCGCCTCGGCCACCGCCGTCGCCGACAGCACCAACCCGGTCAACGCCACCGGCCTGCGGATCGCCTCGCTGGCGGCGGTCGGCGCGCTGATCGTCCCGGTGCTGCTGCCGTCCGTGGGCAGCGGCGTGGTCGCCGACCTCGGCGGTGGCGGCGGTTCCGGCACCGGGAACGGCGTGATCACCGCCGTCGACCCGATGGCCTCGCTGGCGCAGAGCCTCAACCAGACCAGCGCGGTCCCGGTGCTCTCCTACCGGACCACCGCCTCCGACCCGGCCGACCAGTACCTGCGCATCGTCGACCTGGACGTCTTCAACGGCGTCGCCTGGACCACCAGCACCCACCGCGCCGTGCCGCTGCCCGACCCGCTGGGCGTCCCCACCGAGCTCTCCGGCGGTATCCAGCAGCAGACGGTGGAGACGGAGGTGACCACCCAGCCCGGCTACGTCCAGCAGTGGCTGCCGATGCCGTACCCGGCGGTCAACGTCCAGGTGGTGGGCGACTGGCGGTGGGAGCCCGAGGGCCGGACGGTGATCGGCGGCACCGACGCGCAGAACGCGGGCGGGCTCGACTACACCGTCACCAGCCTGTCTCTGCACCCCACCCAGGACCAGCTGCGCAACGCCGGGCCGCCCCCGGCGGACATCGCGCGCACCTATCTCACGCTGCCCTCCAACCTGCCCGCCGTGGTCGGCCAGGACGCTCGCGCGGTCACCGCCAACGCGCCCACCGCCTTCGACAAGGCCCTGGCGCTGCAGGACTGGTTCGCCCACTCCGGCGGGTTCACGTACAACACCAACGTCCCGGTCAGCAACACGTCCAACGCGCTGGCCGACTTCCTCAAGAACAAGCAGGGCTTCTGCGTCCACTTCGCCTCCACCATGGCGGCGATGGCCCGCCTGCTCGGCATCCCGGCGCGGGTCGCCGTCGGCTTCACCCCCGGCACCGAACAGGCCGACGGTTCCTGGCTGGTGACCACCAAGAACGCGCACGCCTGGCCGGAGCTCTACTTCACCGGCGTGGGCTGGGTGCGCTTCGAGCCGACGCCGTCCATCGGCTTCGAGCCGAGCTTCGGCGCCTCGACCACCCAGCCGGCACCCGGCCCGTCGTCCTCCGCGCAGCCCACCGCCGGCGCCGGTCCGACGGCGGGCACGCACAACCAGGGCTGCCCGATCCAGGCGCGCCGCGAGGGCCTGTGCTCGGCGGCCACCACCCCCGGCGGGTCGGTCAGCACCGGCTCGTCGGCCGCCGGTTCGCTGCGGCTGGCGGTCTGGGCGCTGGCCGGGTTGGTAGTGCTCCTGCTGCTGGTGCCGATGGTCTGGCGCTGGCGGTCCCGACGCGTCCGACTGGCCCGTGGGCCCGGCGGGCTGACCGAGCAGCAGGTGCTGGACGCCTGGCACGAGATGCTGGACACCGCCTGGGACCTGGGCATTCCCCCGGACCACGCGGAGACGCCACGGCGCACGGCCGAGCGGATCAGCGCGCTCGGCGAGCTGGGCCCCGAGCCGAGCGCCGCGGCGGGCCGACTCGCCCTCGCCACCGAGCAGGTGCTCTACGCGCCCGTGGTGACCGTGCCGCTCCAGCTGCGGCAGGACGTCCGCTCGGTCCGGCAGGGCCTCTCCGCCCGCGTCGACCGACGCACCCGGCTCCGCGCGGTGCTGCTGCCGCCGTCCTCGTCCCGGCTCTACCGCGACCTGCCGCGCCGCGTCTCCGCCGAGGTACGGCGAAGGGCCGCAGCCCTGTGGAGCAGGCTGCGGCCCGGTGGCTCGCGCTGATCGGCTGACCCTCGGTCAGCTCGCGGGCAGGTAGACGATGCCGAGCTTGTCCAGCTGCCAGAGCTGGGTGTCGGCGCCGGTGTCCGGCTGGAGCGTGGTGATCGGGTTGCCGGAGCTGTCGACCGCGGCGCTGGTGCCGAGCGTCGCCACCATGTTCGTGTCGGCCGAGTCGGCGATCTTGTAGTAGCCGTTCCCGGCCGGCTCGAAGACCCAGTGCTGGTTGGCGTTGCCGTTGCAGCCCCACTGCTCCAGCTGCGTGCCCGCCGCCGTGCTGCCGCCGGTGGCGTCCAGGCACATGTTGCGGTTGCCGCTGAAGTCCAGCTCGTAGCTGCCACCGGACTTGATCTCGAAGACGAAGGACTGGTTCAACCCGCCGTCCGCGCCGTAGGTGATGGCCGGGCGGCCGTTGGTGGCGTCGCCGTAGCTGCCGCCACCGGAGAAGTCGAGGACGTTGCCGCTCGACTTGTTGGTCAGCTGGAACCAGGACCCGTCCGTCGGCACGTCCCTGAAGGTCGGATCACCGGCTGTCAACGGCATGATCGTGGTGCCGTCCTGCGGGTCCAGGGTGCAGTAGGCCTCCTGCTGCGTCGGGGCGTTGTAGAAGTCCCCGAGGCAGGCGCCCTCGGCCTTGTAGCCGGCGACGCGCGGGTGGTACGACTGCCGGACCTCGTCGGTGCAGAGGCCGAGCACGCCGATCGACTGGTCACACCCGTTGCGGGTCAGCTCGCTGGTGTCGATCACGTCGCCGTTGATGTACTCGTACGGCGACGAGGTGAACTCCGCGCAGACCTCGTGGCCGTAGGAGACCCGGCGCATGTCCAGGAACCGGACCCCGGGAACCGCCTCGGCGGCGGCCCGCTCGGTGTCGTCCAGCTGCGGGACCACCCAGTTGTGCGCCCAGGCGGCGTCCTCGGGGAAGCCGGGGCAGCCGTCGGCGACCTTGCCCGCGTAGGAGTTGTCGCGGATGTCCGGCGTGATCGGCGTGAAGTACGACTGCAGCACCAGCTGGTACGAGCTGTCCGCGTATCCGGCGTTGCGCATGGTCTGGCGGACGTCGGTGAGCGCCGCCTCGATCTTCGGCAGGTCCGCCTTGGCGCGGGCGGTGATCGCCGCGCTGCCGATGGTCTGCCGGCAGCCCTGGGACTGCGGAACCGGGAAGTACGCGGTCAGGCAGCTGACGACGATGCCGGTGAAGTCGAAGTCGTCGTTGGCGCCGATGGTCACCACGACCATCTTGACGTCGTAGTTGGCGGCGGTCTGCGCCAGCTGGGCGTCCTGCTTGGGCTCGCCGTAGTCGCCGCTGCCCGGACCGGTGATCTTGGCCAGGGTCGGGTCGGAGGTCAGGTCCCCGGTCTGCGCCCCGGAACAGGCGAGGTCGATCGGGGTGACGCCGGTGACGCCGGTGTCGAAGATCGTCGACTCGTCGTGCCGGTGACAGAAGTCCTTGGGCCCGTCGGTGCCCGCCATGTAGCCGTCGCTGGTGTCGGTCCCGGCGCCTTCACCGGAGATCGCGCTGTCGCCCAGGGAGACGATGGCGGCGGGTTTGGCGGCCTGTCCGGCAGCCGGTCCGGTGGCCGCGGCGGCGGTCTGTGCCGTGGCGGTGCCGAGTGCGCCGACAAGGGCGGTGACGGCGAGTGCCGCGAGGGCGGCCCGGGGTTTGCGCAGGGCTGTTCTGACTGTTCTGGTCACACAGTGCTCCTGAGGGTGGACGGGGGGTGCCCGATCGTCCCTCAGGGTAGGTACCCCCAGGTAACATAACAAGAGTGGTGCTCATGTTTTCTGCGGCGAACACAACAAGACCCTGTTGACCTGGCGATCTCCACACGCCAAACACGACCGACCACGACGATGCGCGTCGCCGGGCACGTCAAAGGGCCCCGACCCGAAGGTCGAGGCCCTGACGAAAGAGTGTGACGAAAGACGTTTCTGCGGCGGCTCAGAACCCGCCGCGCTGCTGCTCCTGACGGCGCTGCCAGCGCTGCTCCATCCGGTCGACGATGCTGCCGCCACCGCCGCCGCGCTTCTTACGGCGCACCGGCCGCCCGGTCCGCGGGTCCACGGCCGCGAGCCGCGGAATGCGGCGCCAGGCGGTGACCGCGAAGACCGCGCCCGCCAGCATCAGCACAAAACCGACGACGCTCACCCACTGCTGGTGCACGAAGAGGCCACCCATCAACAGGCCCACGCCGACCACGAAGCCTGCGACGGACGCGTAAACGGCGCGACGGGTCCGCGTGCGCAAGCCACTACCCTCGAGCGCCGTCGCGAACTTCGGGTCCTCGGCGTACAGCGCTCGCTCCATCTGCTCAAGCAGTCGCTGCTCGTGCTCCGAGAGCGGCACGTCGTCCTCCTCCTCTGGCCGCCGACGGCGCAAGCGCGCCGACCGGTTGACCACCCCACCGCACGGCTCGGTTTCTCTTGATCCCGCTGTGATGCGTGTATGCCCCGGGTGGGCGGCCGTCATGCTTGCTGCCTTTACCCGAATCATACGGTTCACCGTGGGTTTTTGGAGTGCCGTGCCGCATGTGCGGTACCTCTCTCCGGACACGCCGGAACGCCTCGGTGTGCCCTGTGAACGGGCGACACCAGTGAGAAGTTTCCGGCGTCAGGAAGTCCCCTTTCCGGCGTCCCCGCCCGGCTCCTTACCGACTTCTCTGCCCGGCTCCCTGGCCACTTCTCTGCCCGGCTCCAGCAGGCTCGCCGGACCGACCGAGGCCGTGCCGAACTTCGCCCGCACCCGGTCGACCGTCCGCTCCAGTTCGGACCAGCCGTGCTCACGCTCCCCCAGCGCCATCTGCTGCGGCCGGGCTCCCTGGCCCAGCCCCTCGACGCGCAGCCCGATCAACCGGATCCGGGCCCGGGCCAGGCCCATCCCGTCGAAGACCTGGACCGCCGTCGCGTAGAGGTCGTGCGCCAGGTCCACCGGCTCGGGCAGGGTCCGCGACCGAGTGACCGTGCGCAGGTCCGCGAAGCGCACCTTGACGGTGACCGTCCGCCCCGCGACTCCGGCGGCACGCAGCCGCGCGGCCGCGGACTCGGCCAGCCGCAGCAGCGTGGTCCGGATCAGCTCGTGCTCCGCCGAGACGTCGGCCGGGAAGGTCCGCTCCCCGCCCAGACTCCGCTCCGCGCGCTGCGGCACCACCGGCCTCAGGTCCTCACCCCGCGCGAACCGCGCCAACTGCTCTCCGGCGGCGGCGCCGACGATCCGCCGCAGCGTGTCCGGCGGCGTGGCCGCGAGGTCCGCGACGGTGGTCAGCCCGAACCGCGTCAGCGCGGCGGTGGTGCTGGGCCCGACGCCGGGCAGGCGCGTCGCAGGCAGCGGCAGCAGGAACCCCGGCACCTCGGCGGGCGTCACCACCAGCAGTCCGTCGGGCTTGGCCGCGACCGAGGCCAGCTTGGCGATCAGCTTGTTCGGCCCGACGCCGACGGAGAGCGCGAGGCGCTGCTCCTGCCACACCCGCTCCCGCAGCAGTTCCGCGAGGACCCGCGGCCGGAACGGCACCCCCGCGAGGTCGAGGTACGCCTCGTCCAGGGAGGCGGGTTCCACCTTGCGGGAGAACGAGGAGAGGACGGCCATGACATTGGCCGAGACGACGGCGTACTCGTCCATGTCCGGCGCGACCACGACCAACTCCGGACACACCCGCCGCGCCCGCACGACGGGTTGCCCCGACTCCACGCCCGAGGCTCGCGCCTCGTACGACGCCGACATCACCACGCCCCGTGGGCCGGTGGCCCCCACCGCGACCGGCCTCCCGGCCAGCCCGGGACGACGCCGCTGCTCGACCGCGGCGTAGAAGGCGTCCAGATCCGCGTGCAGAATCACCGCGAGCCGCCTGTTGCAACCCCCAGGGGGGGGGGGGGGGGGGGGGGGGGCCCCGCCCCCCCCCCCCCCCGCCCCTGGGTAGTGCAACCACCTGCGGGAGCGCACGTACTGGCCTCTCGGGCGTCAGCCCAGCTCCGCCAGGACGTGCAGCTGCGTGGCCACCGCGTGGAACGACGGGTCCGCCGAGGCCGCCTGCTCCAGGGCGAGGAGAGCGTCGTGCGCCCCCGGTTCCGTGTCGACCAAGACACCCGGCACCAGGTCCGCGAAGATCCGCACGCCGTGCACGGAGCGCACGCGCAGTCCCGCGCCGCGCGCCAGGGCGTCCAGCTCGTCGCTGGTGAAGCGCCGGGAGTCCGGCTTCTCGACGCCGGAAAGCGTCGCGCGGGCCTCGGCGAAGTGGCCGGAGAGGGCGCGGGCAAGGACCGCGCCGTTGCGGTTGGCAGCGAGGAGGCTGACCAGGCCGCCGTCGCGCAGGACCGCGGTGAGCTCGCGCAGCGACTCCGCCGGGTCGTCGACGACCTCGAGGACGCCGTGGCAGAGGACCGCGTCCATGCTGGCCGGCTCGACCTGCTGGGCCAAAGTGCTCGTGTCACCCTGTATCGCCCGGACCTGGCCAGTGACCCCGGCCTCCGCCGCGCGGCGTTCGAGGGCGAAGAGGGCGTCGGGGCTGGGGTCGACGACGGTGACCCGGTGGCCGAGGCTCGCGACGGGCACGGCGAAGTTGCCGGTGCCGCCGCCGGTGTCGAGGACGTCGAGGACCGGGCGGCCCAGCGACTCGGCCTTGCGGTCCAGCGCCGTACGCAGGACCTCCCACACCACGGCGGTCCGAAGGGCGCTGCGGGGACGCGTGTACACGGTTGGGCTCCTCGGTTCGGCTGCGAGGTCTCGGCGATGGCGGCAACGAGGGTGGCAGCCATGGCCGGACAGCCCCACCCTATTGCCTTCCGCCGCTGCTCGGCGCTCATCCCGGGCTCCCCGGGCTGGTGTGCCACAGCTTGCGCGGGGCCTCCGCCGCGGGGACGCCGGGCGGCTTGAGATCGGCGTAGGGGGACATCCGGAACCCGCTCGGGTGCAGCATCACCCGACGCGGTGGAGCGGCCTCCAGCTCGGGGCGGGCGGCCAGCACCTCGCGGACCGCGTCCAGGCCCGCCTCGCGCCACAGTTCGTGCAGGGCGGTCAGCTCCCACGCGGCGGTGGCGGTGAGCGAGACGCCGCGCGGGCCGGTGCGGCGGATCACGCCGCGGACCAGCAGCAGCCAGGAGTGGAACACCGTGGAGGCGTAGTGCTGCTGGGCGTCCTCGAACATGGCGAAGTCCAGCGGGCCGGTGGCGTCGTCGAGCGTGGCGAAGACGACCCGGACGCCGGTCCGCACCGGTGGGGTCTGGGTGGCCACCTTGACCCCGGCGATCAGGATCTCGCTGCGGTTGCGCTGCGTCAGCAGGTCGCGCGAGCGGACCGTGCCGAGCTCGTCGAGGAACCGCAGGTACGGGCTGAGCAGATGGGCGCTGTGGTCCAGGCCGAGCGCCTCGATCTCGCCGTGGATCAGCTCGGAGTCGGTCGGCGCGGGCAGCGCGGTCGGCCGGGCGGTGGTGTCCCCGGCGGTCTCCGCCAGCGCGTCGGCCAGCTCCAGCTGGGACGGGCCGGGGCGGCGCGGGCCCTTGGGCTTGGGGTCGGTGGCCGCGTGGAGCAGCAGGTCACGCCGGGTCAGCCCGGGGTGGAGCGCGTCCAGCGCGCCGGCCAGGACCAGGTTTTCCAGCGTCGGTTGTGAGGGCTCGGCGCGGCGACGGAAGTCGGCCAGGGAGGCGTAGGGCGCGCCCTCGCGCTCGCGGACGATCCGCTCCAGCTCGGCGTCGCTGATGCCCTTGACGTCGGCCAGCCCGATCCGCAGGGCGTCACCTTCGCCGGGGGTCTGCTCGCTCGTGACGCGCTCGACCGTGACGCGCTCGACCGTGTAGGAGGCCACGGAGTCGTTGACGCTGGGCGGCAGCACGGTGACGCCGAACTGGCGGGCGTCGTCGAGGATCAGCCGCTTCGGGTACATGCCGGGGTCGTGGGTGAGCAACCCGGCGTAGAAGGCGGCTGGGTGATGGGCCTTCAGCCAGGCGGACTGGTAGGTGGGCAGCGCGAAGGCGCCCGCGTGGGCCTTGCAGAAGCCGAAGGAGGCGAAGGCCTTGAGGATCTCCCAGACCCGCTCGACGACCGGCCGCGGATAGCCGCGGTGGTCGGCGGCCACGCAGAACCAGTCGCCGATCGCCTGCTGGCCCTTGATGCTGCCGAGCAGCCGTCGGGACTGGTCGGCGCGGTCGAACCCGCAGCCGGTCATCTGCGCGATGATCCGGATGACCTGCTCGTGGAAGACCACCACGCCCTCGGTCTCGGCCAGGATCCCGCGCAGGTCGTCGTGGACGAAGACCGGATCGGCCCAGCCGTGGCGGGCGTTGAGGAAGGGGGTGACCATGTCGCTCTTGACCGGGCCGGGACGGAACAGCGAGATGTCGATGATCAGGTCGCCGAAGGTCTCCGGCGCGAACTTGCCGATCAGCTCGCGCTGGCCGGGCGACTCGATCTGGAAGCAGCCGAGGGTGCGGGTGGAGCGGATCAGCTCGAAGGTGTCCGGGTCGTCCAGCGGTACTGCGTCCAGGTCGATCCGCTCGCCGCCCACCCGCACGGTCTCCGTCACGGCGTGCGCCATCGCGGACTGCATCCGCACGCCCAGGACGTCCAGTTTGAGCAGGCCGATCGCCTCCACGTCGTCCTTGTCGAACTGGCTCATCGGGTAGCGCTGGGCGGAGAGTTCGACCGGCGTGCGGTCGCGCAGGGTGCGGTCGGAGAGGAGCACGCCGCTGGGGTGCAGGGCGATGTGGCGGGGCAGGCCGTCCAGCTTCTCGACGATGTCGAAGAGGACCGCGAAGATGCCCTCCTCCAGCCGGGAGTGGCGCAGTTCGGGCAGGTCCCGCAGGGCCGCGCGGGCGTCGCGGGCGCGGATGTGCGGGAAGGCCTTGGCCACCGCGTCGATCTCCTGCGGCGGCAGGCCGAGGGCCGCGCCCGCGTCGCGGACGGCGTGGCGGACCCGGTAGGTCTCCAGCATCGCCACACAGAGCGTCCGGTCGGAGCCGAAGCGATCGAGGATCAGGTCGTAGACCTCGGTGCGGCGGGCGGACTCGACGTCGAGGTCGATGTCGGGCAGGGAGGTGCGCTTGGCGGAGAGGAAACGCTCCATCAGCAGGCCGTGCGCCATCGGGTCGACGCCGGAGATGCCCAGCAGGTGGTTGACCAGACTGCCCGCGCCGGAGCCACGGGCCGCACAGCGGATGCCCGCGGCGCGGGTCAGGTCGACGACCTCGGCGACGGTGAGGAAGTACGGCTCGTAACCGAGGCCCTTGATCAGCGTCAGCTCGCTCTCCAGCCGCTCGGTGATCCGCTCGTGGGTCCTCCCGCTCGGGCTGCCGTAGCGGCGGGGGATGCCCGCCTCGCAGCGCTGCCGCAGCTCGCGTACCGCGCCCGCGCGGGTGGTGCCGAGGACGCCCGCCTCGGGCATGTGCATCGAGCCGAGGCCGATGTCGACGTGCGGGTCGAGCGCGCACAGCTCGGCGATCCGGCGGGTCTGCGCCAGCAGCGCGCGCACCTCGGAGGCGGTCCCGCACAGGTCGTGGGCGAGGGCGGCCATCTCCGGACCGGTCTTCAGGTACCCCTCGGCGTTGACCCGGTCCCGGGAGCGCAGCTCCAGCGGGACCAGGCGGCGGGCGGCGTCCAGCACGTCCGCGACCGGTGCGTCCTCCGGCACCGGGTAGCGGACCGCGTTGGTCAGCACGGCGGGCACGCCCACCTCGTGGGCCAGGCGCAGCAGCCGCTGCGCCGCCGCGCGGGAGGTGGGGTGGCCGGGCGGTGCGAGGTGGTGCACCACCTCGACCACCACGGCGTCCCCGCACGCCGCGCGCCAGCGCTGCAGCTCGGTCTTGGCCTCGGCGGTCCGCCCGGCCGCGGCAGCCCGCCCGACCACGGACTCCGCGCCGAGCAGCACGAACACGCCGTCCCCCGCGCGGGCCACCAGCTCGGGGTCGACCACCGGACGACCGCGACGCTCCATGTCGTCCCCGTGTGCGGCGCTGACGAGCCGACAGAGCGCGGCCCACCCCGCCCGACGCCCGCGGGCCAGCACCACGACCCGCGGCGGACGCGCCGCGTCGGCGGCGGCCCGGTCCAGCTCGGCCCCGCCGGGGCCCTCGGTACGGCCGGCCACGCGACCTGCCGCTCGCCCCGTCGCTCGCCCCGTCACCCGACCTGTCACGCGGGCGTCCGTGCGCGGGTCGGCGCAGGCCAGGTCGGCGCCGACGATCGGCCGGATGCCGTGCTCGGCGCAGGCCTGGGCGAAGCGGACCGCACCGTAGAGGCCGTCCCGATCGGTGAGCCCGAGCGCGCCCATGCCCAGCTCGGCCGCGCGTTCGACCAGGGCGGCGGGCGTGGCGGTGCCGTAGCGCAGCGAGTAGCTGGAGGCCGTGTGCAGATGCACGAAGGAGTCCGTGGGGCTCATGTGCTGCGACTCCTCTGGCGTGTCAGGTATGTCAGGCGTTGTGGGCCCCTCCCGATCCCGCCGATCGACGGCCGGCGTCAGCCGACGTCAGCCGGTGCGGGGCATCCCCTCCTCTCCCCCGAGGTCTCCGAGACCCCCGGAGCCCCCGAGGCCCCGCAGGTGCGGCTCCCGTGCGGCGGGGACCGCACCGCGGGCGATCAACCGCTGCACCATCCGCAGGAAGAGCGCGGTGTTGCGGACCAGGTCGTCCGCGTCGCGGGCGCTGGCCGCCGAGGCGATCCCGGCCTCGGCGGCAGCGCGCTTGGAAGCGCCGGCGGCGTAGTAGAGCGCCCACTCCGTGAGCTCCGGCGCGACCTCGGGCAGGACCTCCCAGGCGCTGCGGATCCGCTTGCGCTTGCGCGCGTTCTCCTCCGGCTGCCCGCGCAGGGCGAGCACGGCCGCGGCGGCGCGCAGCGCGGCGAGATGCGTGAGGGCGTAGCGCTCCAACGGCCCCTGGAGCTCCCGCGCCTCGGCGAGCCCGCGCTGCGCCTGGGTCAGCAGGTCCACCGCGGCGGGCGGGGCGCCCGCCCGGCGCAGCACCGGATGGACGTCCTCCGGCCGGTGGTAGGGCATGCCCGATCCCGTGACGGGGCCGGGCAGTGGCAACTGCAGCACCCGCGCCCGCGCTTGGGCCCGCGCGCTTCCGTCCGTGCTGCTGTCGAAGTCTCCGGTGTCCCTCATGACGTACGCCCTCCCGTTCAGTCCGTCGTACTGGTGAGGGTCCAGCGGTCGGCGCTGCGGTCGAAGCTGAGGTCGTAGACGCCGGGGGCGAAGCAGCGGCCGGGGCTGGCCTCGACCCGCCACACCTCCCGCTCGGTCCGGTCCAGCGGCCGGGCGGCTGCCGTCCCCGCAGAGCCGGAGGCGGAGGCGTGGACGGCAGGGAACGAGGCCGTGCGGGCCTCCTCCCACCACGCGCCGCTCTCCTTCCAGTGCCCCAGCACCTCGCGTACCGCGTACACCTTGTCGCGCCAGAGGAAGTGCGTGGGCAGCCCCGTACCGCCGCGCACCTCGACCAGGTCCGCACGCTTTCTGCTCACCGCGCTGCCTCCTTCGCCATCCATGTTCGAACTTTCGTTCGAACATCTCCAGAGTAACCCGCCGGACCGGAGCCGCGTCAACGCCGAATCGCCCATGCGACCGACCACACGGCCCCTCCATTCGCCATGCTCCTCCGCACCACTGACAAAGCCGTGGGGGGGGGGCCCCCCCGGGGCCCCCCCCCCCGCGGGGGGGAGCCACGCCCCCGGGGCCCGCCCCCCCCTCCCCCCCGCCCCCCCCCCCCCCCCCCCCGCGGGGGGGGGGCCCCCCCCCCGGGCCCCCCCCCCCACGGCGGAGAGAAGCATCGCCGCTGGTCAGCGACGTGACGCGGCGATGCGAGGATCAGTCCTCGGCCGGGACGAGCGCGGCGGCCTCGGCCCAGGCGTGGTTCGGAGTGAGGTAGCCCACCAGGGCCAGACCCGCCTCGGCGAGGACCTGTTCGAACGCCGCGTCCGGCAGGTGCCGGGTGCGGAAGAACTGGGTCCACTGCGCGTCGTCGAAGATGTAGTCGACCTGGTTGGCGCGCAGCCCCGGGGCGATCTCCTCGGAGGCGATCCGGATGGTCCCCGTGCCCCTCATCGGCGACTCGCGCGGCAGGTCGTCGTAGAAGCCCTCCGCCTCGCGCTGGATCAGGATCACGCCGCCGTCGGCGACGTGCCGACCGCAGGTCGCCAGCAGCCCGGCGCGGACCTCCTCGTCGCCGGTGTTGACCAGGAAGGAGCTGAGCAGCACCAGGTCGAAGCGCTCGTCGAGCTCCAGGTGTTCGATCGAGGCGTGCACCGTGCGCGCGCCGCGCACGCGCTCCAGCATCTCCGCCGACTCGTCCACGGCCGTGACCGCGAAGCCCCTGGCGACCAGCGGATGCGTCACCCGCCCCACGCCGCAGCCCAGTTCGAGGATGCTGCCGCCCTCCGGCGTCCGGGAGGCGATGACATCCGGCTCGTCACCCACGAGAAGCCGCTCGTACAGCTCCACCGCGCACCCGTCCGGCGTGATCGCCCCCGGTCCCGTCCCGCTGTGCCCGTCCCGCGTCGTTCGTGTCGTTCGCATGAGGAACAGTCAACATCGGCAGGAAGAGCTGCACCAGAGGTCCGATCGCCACGGCGTAGGCGACGGTGCCGAGCCCGACCTGCCCGCCCATCAGCCAGCCGACCAGCAGGACCGTCACCTCGATGCTGGTCCGCACCAGCCGGATCGAGCGGCCGCTGCGCCTGACGTACCCGGTCATCAGCCCGTCGCGCGGGCCGGGGCCGAACCGCGCGCCGATGTAGAGCCCTCCGGCGAGCCCGTTGAGCACGATGCCCGCCGCCAGCACCGCGAACCGCAGCGGCAGCCCGTGCAGCGCCGGCAGCAGCCGCAGGCCCTCGTCGACGGAGAGGCCGATGACGAAGACGTTGCTGATGGTGCCCAGCCCCGGTCTCTGCCGCAGCGGGATCCAGAGCAGCAGCACCGCCGCGCCCACGATCATCGTGATGGTGCCGAACGAGAGCGGGACATGCCGACTGATGCCCTGGTGGAACACGTCCCACGGGTCCAGTCCGAGCGAAGCCCTGATCTGCATCGCCATGCTGAAGCCGTAGAGCGCAAGGCCGACGTAGAGCTGGACGAGGCGGCGGGTCAGCAGCACCGGGAATCCCTCCTTGAAGCGTGAACACAGGACCGCGTGCGCTGGTGCGCGCTCGTGCGCGCTTCCCTCCGGAAACGCTTGAAATTGGTCGGCCGTAGGACCACCCTGGAGCCGATTGGCCCTCCTTTTCCATGGCCAATTTCAGAAAGGTGGCTTTTCGTGGCTCCCTCATCACGCGCCGCCGTCGGCGCGGCACGGCTCGAACGCGCACTGGGCGACTGGCAGCGGCCCGGCCAGGGCCCCGCCTACCGGGCGCTGGCGGGCGGCCTGCGCACCCTGGTGCTGGACGGTCGGGTGCCGGTCGAGGCGCGGCTGCCCGCGGAGCGGGAGCTCTCCGCCGCGCTCGGCGTCAGCCGGACCACGGTCACCGCCGCCTTCGAGCTGCTGCGGGACGAGGGGTTCCTCGCCAGCCGCCGGGGCGCGGGCAGTTGGACCGCGTTGCCGCCCGGCCGGACCGTGCACGGCGCGGGCCTCTCGCCGCTCCCGGCGGATCTCGCCGACAGCGTGATCGACCTCGGCATCGCCGCCCCCTCCGCGCCCGAGCCGTTCCTCTCCGAGGCGATGGCCGCGGCCCTGACCCAACTCCCCCAGTACACCGACACCCACGGCGACTTCCCGCTCGGGATCCATGTGCTGCGACATGCCGTCGCCGACCGTTTCACCGCGCGTGGGCTGCCCACCGATCCCGAGCAGATCATGATCACGACGGGCGCGGCGGGCGGCTTCTCACTGCTGCTGCGTCACCTGCTCGCCCCGGCCGAGCGGGTGGCCGTCGAGTCGCCCAGCTACGCCAACTCCCTGCAGGCGCTGCGCTTCGCGGGCAGCAGGGTGGTGCCGGTCGCCCTGCACCCAGGCAGCGAGGCCACGGACGGCGGGAACGTCGGCAGTGGGAATGCCGACGGCGCGAACATCGGCGGCTGGGACGTGGACGGCTGGTCCCGCACCCTGCGCGACGCCGCGCCCCGGCTCGGCTACCTGATCCCTGACTTCCACAACCCGACCGGCATGCTGATGTCCGAGGACGAACGCCGGGCGCTGGTCGCGGCGGCTCGGCGCACCGGGACGACGCTGATCGCCGACGAGACCATGGCTGAACTCTCCCTGGAGCCGGACCTGGTGATGCCGCCTCCGCTGGCCGCGTTCGACCCCGGCGGCGGCACGGTGATCACACTCGGCTCGACCGGCAAGACCTTCTGGGGCGGCCTGCGGATCGGCTGGATCCGGGCCTCGCCCGACCTCGTCCGCCGGCTTCGGGCGGACCGGTCCAGTCTGGACGTCAGCTCCCCGGTCCTGGAGCAGCTGGCCGTGGCCCACCTGCTCTCCCCGGAGGTGCTGCCGCAGGTCCTGGCCCACCAGCGCCACCGGATCCGCGTGCAACGGGACGCGCTGGTCTCCGCGCTGCGCACCGCGCTCCCCGACTGGACCTTCCGCACGCCGCTGGGCGGGCTCTCGCTCTGGGTCCACACCCCGGACGGCGTCTCCGGCAGCGTGCTGGCGACGACGGCCGAGCGGTTCGGCGTCTGGGTCGGCTCGGGACCGCGCTTCGGGGTGGACGGAGTGCTGGAACGCTTCGTCCGGCTTCCCTACGCACACCCCGCCGAGGTCCTCGGTGAGGCGGTACGCCGTCTCGCGGCGGCGAGCGCGACCCTGACCGGACCGCACCGCCCGGAACCGGGCCGTGCCGAACCGGGCACCATGGCCCGCACCAGCGAGATCGCCCTGCTCTGACGAACACTGACGGCCAGTCAGACCCATGCGGCCACCAGAAACAGGCGCAGCAGAAAACAGGAGAGCGGCGTTCACATGCCGGCGACTCTCGTCCGCCGGCGCATGAACGCCGCTTTTCCCCCGTTCCCCCCTGCTCCCCCCGGTTCCCCCTGTTTCCCCCGCTATCCCCCGAATCCCGGAGCTCCCCCGAACCCCAGGATTCCCCCCGTCCCCTGTGCTCCCCCGGGCCCGGCACCTGCTCCGCCGCCCCGTGTCGGCGGTGCAGTGCCTGGCCCCCCGGTGGCCCGGGCTTCCGCCCGGCCCTTCCCGGTGCCCACTACTTTGCCGTCGATGCAGGTCGGGAACCATCCGCGTGGGTACTCAACCCGTTCGGACGAGTGTCTGAGTAGAACTACTCAGGGATCATCGGTGCTTCCACCAGGTCACCCCGAGTAGTGGGGGCCACTAGCCTGGTGCCCCACGCGTCTCACACGCGTCACCGCGCCACACCATCCACACCACGGGGGACCATCCATGGGACTGCTGCCACTGATCTTCACCAGCGGCTGGGCCAGCGGCATCAACGCCTACGCCGTGGTCCTGGTCATGGGGCTGTTCGGCCGCTACGACCATATGACCGTGGTGCCGCCGGGCCTGGAGCGGACCGACGTGCTGGTGATCGCGGGCGTCCTCTTCGTGATCGAGGCCGTCGCCGACAAGATCCCCTACGTGGACTCGGCCTGGGACCTCGTCCACACCGTGATCCGCCCGATCGCCGGAGGCGTCGTCGCGGCGCTGATCGCGGGCCACGCCCACGACTCGCTGACCACGCTCGGTGCCGCCGCGGTCGGCGGCGGCACCGCGCTGGTCAGTCACCTGGTCAAGACCGGCGTGCGGATGGGCGTGAACACCTCCCCCGAGCCGTTCAGCAACATCGTGATCAGCATGGTCGAGGACCTGGCCGTCGCCGGGCTCGTCGTCCTGGCGCTGTTCCACCCGGTCCCGGCCGCGATCATCGCCGGGGTGCTGCTGGCCGGGGGCGTGCTGCTGGTGCTGTTCACCATCTCGCGGATCCGTAAGTTCCTGCGCCGCCGCAAGGAGCGCCGCGCGGCGCGGGCGGGTCTGCGTCCGCAGCACGACCTCGTCGGCTGACCGTCCGCCGCCCCGCCGGGCGGCCTCAGACGCCGGCTCAGTCGAAGACGACCGGCTGCTGCGGCACCTGAGGCTGCCCCGACGGGCGGACCAACTTCGGGGCGACCACCCCGGCCAGGACCACGAAGGCGACCAGCACCAGCGCCGCCGAGCAGGTCATCGCGATGGACACGCCGTGGGCGAGCGTCGCGTGCGCACCGGCAGCACCCGGGCCGCCGACGGGGTGCCGCAGCGCGGCGGTGAAGGCGGTGGTGCCGATGGCGGTGCCGACCGCGCCGCCCACCTGCTGCATGGTCTGCAGCGTCCCGGACGCGGCACCGGACTCCTCCGGCCGGACGCTCTGGAGGATGGTCACGCTCAGCGGGACCATGGTGAACCCGGCGCCGAAGCCGAAGAGCAGCATCGAGGGCAGGATCCCCGAGGCGTACGCGGTGTGCGCGTTGATCCGGGTGAGCAGCGCCAGCCCGGAGAGCAGCAGCAGCGGTGCGGCCAGCAGGAACGGACGCGCGCCCAGGCGCGGCACCAGCCTCGGCGCCAGCCGGGCGCCGACGAAGATCGGCACGGCCAGCGGCAGGAAGGCGAAGCCCGCCTTGATCGGCGAGAGGCCGAGACCGTTCTGCAGGTACTGCGTGATGAAGAAGAACATCCCGAACATCGCCGCGGCGATCAGGCCCAGCGCCCCGTACGCTCCGGCCCGGACGCGGTCGGTCAGCAGCGAGAGCGGCAGCAGCGGCTGCGCGACCTTCCGCTCGACCAGCACGAACACGGTCAGCAGCACCACGGCCGCGCCGAAGCAGCCGAGGGTCAGCGGCGTGGTCCAACCGCCCGTGGCGGCGCGGATGAAGCCGTAGACCAGCGCGACCATCCCGGCCGTCGCGGTCGCCGCACCGCCCAGGTCGAGCCGTCCGCCGTGACGCGGCGGCTCCTGGATCACGCGCGGCGCAAGGAGGGTGACGATCAGTCCGAAGGGGACGTTGATGAACATCACCCAGCGCCAGGAGAACCAGGAGGTCAGGATTCCGCCCAGGATCAGCCCGACGGTCGCGCCGCCCGCCGACATCGCGGAGAAGAGCCCGATGGCGCGGGCCCGCTCGTTCGGGTCCCGGAAGGTGCTGACGATCAGCGCCAGCGTGCTGGGCGCGGCGACCGCGGCGCCGACGCCCTGGGCGAGCCGGGAGGCGAGCAGCTCGGTCGGGTTGGTGGCGAGCCCGCCCAGCAGCGAGGCCAGCGTGAACAGCGCGATCCCGTAGGCAAGCAGCCGCCGCCTGCCGAAGATGTCACCGGCCCGGCCGCCGAGCAGCAGCAGTCCGCCGAAGGCCAGCAGGTAGATGTTCATCACCCAGCTGAGCCCGGCCGAGGAGAAGCCGAGCGTGTGCTGGATGCCCGGCAGGGCTATGGACACCACGGTGGCGTCGAGGATCACCATCAACTGGCAGGCCAGGATGACCGCCAGCGCGAGGCGGTGGCGTGACTGACCTGGTGGCTCCACCGGTGCTGTTCGTTCTCTCGCTGGAGAGGTGATGATGGCTGTGGAGGACGAGGAAGAAGACGACGAAGAAGACATGGGAGACCTGGCAGACCTTGAGAGGGTGTTCTCGGACATGGCTCCGCCCGTGGGGAGCGCATGGAGAATTGTTGGGAAACGCAAACGGAGATATCCTCCGGTTTCAGGAACAACAATACGGAGACGCTCTCCGGTTAGCAAGTGGGATCGAGAGGGGCTTGGGAGCATGGCCGCCGAGACCGAGGCACAGGGGCCGGAAGCGCACGGCGCACGCGACCGCGGAGAGACGGCGCACCCTCGCCGTCCCATGCGCGCGGACGCCCGCCGCAACTACGAGCGGCTGGTCGAGGTCGCCACCGAGTCGTTCCTCGCCAACGGCGCCAACGCGTCACTCGACGACATCGCCAAGCGCGCCGGTGTCGGCCCCGGCACCCTCTACCGGCACTTCCCCACCCGCCAGGACCTCTTCGACGCGGTCGCCGCGCGCTGGTCCGAGTCCGTCGGGGCGGAGGCGGAGACCTTCCTCCACGCCGAGGACCCCGGCATGGCCCTGCACGAGTGGCTGGTCAAGCTGATCGCGCAGATCGGCGAGTTCCGCGGTCTGGCCGCAGCGCTGCTGCTGACCGACAACCGCAAGCACGAGACGGTCGGGGTGCTGGGCGAGACGCTGGAACAACTGCTGGCCCGGGCCCAGGCGAGCGGCCAGGTCCGGACGGACGTGGAGGCCCACGAGGTCATGCAGCTGGCCAGCGGCGTCAGCTACACGTGCAGCGCGGCCAAGACGATGAAGAAGCGCACCAGCAGCCCGGACCGCCTGGTCGGCCTGATCATGGACGGGCTGCGCGCGGAGTAGCTCAGCCCTCCGAAGCCCCGTCCCGCCCGGCCTCGTCGCGCCCGGCCCCGTCCTGCCCTGCGCCGTCGCGGCGTCCCAGCGCGGCGACCGCCGCGGCCAGCGCCAGCGTCGCCTCCACCTGCGCCACCTGGACGTGGTACTCGCGGGTGTGCGACAGGCTCGACGCACGCGACTCCGCGATCGCGCGGACGGCCAGTTCCTCGTGGTGCTCGAAGTCCGCCATGCCGCTGATCATAGGACGACCACCGAGGGCCGTGACCGTCCGGCAGGTCCGGTGGCCTTAGGATCACTGCCCATGGCTCGGATTGTCGTCATCGGCGCAGGAATGGGCGGAATGGCCGCCGCCGCACGGCTGGCGACCGTCGGCCACACCGTCGTCCTCTGCGAGGCCGCACCGACGCACGGCGGCATGGTCGGCAGCTTCGAGCGCGAGGGCTTCCGCTTCGACACCGGCCCGACCCTGCTCACCCTGCCCGCCGTCTACCGGGACCTGATGCTCAAGACCGGGCGCACCCGGCTGGAGGACGAGGTCGAGCTGCGCCCGGTCGACCCCGGCAGCGTCCACGTCCTGCCCGACGGCGCCCGGCTCGCGCTCGCCAACGCCTCGCTGGCCAAGGTCGAGAGCGCCCTCACCACCGCCCTCGGCGACGGCGCGGGCGCCCGGTGGGGCGGCATGCTGGGGCGCGGACGCGCGGTCTGGGAGGCGACGCGCCGCCCGCTGCTGGAGGAGCCGCTGCCGGACCACCCCGCCGTGCTCCACCGCGACCCCTACGTCCCCGAGCGGCGCGGCCTGCTCGCCCGCCCGCCGCGCACCCTCGCCGACGTCGGCCGCCGCGAACTGCGCGACCCCCGGCTGACCGCGCTCCTCGACGAGTACGCGCTCCGCTTCGGCCTCGACCCGGAGCGCGCCCCGGCCGCGCTGACCTGGCTGCCCTACCTGGAGCAGAGCTTCGGCGTCTGGTACGTCACCGGCGGCATGCGCGCGCTCGCCGACGCCGTGCTGGAACGCTGCCGCGCCCGCCGCGTCGACCTCCGCTTCGGCACGCCCGTGCGGAAGGTGCTGGTCGAGAAGGGTACGAACGGCGCGGACGGTGCAGGCGGCCAGCGGGTGACCGGCGTGCTGCTGGCCGACGGGACCGAGCTGGACGCGGACGTCGTCGTCGACAACCGGCCGCCGCAGGCCTCGGCCGCCAGGAACCCGCGCCTGCCCGGCCGGTTCACGCTGCTCCTCGCGCTCCGTGGCGCACGCCCGACGGACGTGCCCCACCGCACCGTCGTCCACGCGCCCGACCGGGCCGACGAACTCGACGCGCTCTTCGGCCCCGTCCCCAGCCTCTGCGACCGGCCCACGCTTCAGTTGCTGCGCCCCGACGACGCGACGCTCGCCCCCGAGGGCCACGAGACGGCGACGCTCACCGTCACCGTGCCACCGCACGGCACGCTCGACTGGACCGACCCGCAGCGGGTCTCGGCCTACGCGGACGCCGTCCTCGCCCACGCGGTCGCCTCGGTCCCGGAGGCTGCCGACCTCGCCGACCGGCTGCTCTGGCGCCACGCCCGCACCCCGGCCGACACGGCGGCGGAGACCGGCGCACCCGGCGGCTCCGTCCCGCCTCCGTCGCTGCCCGGCGCGGGTGGCGCGTTCCTGGCGCCCGGCAACGCGGACCCCCGGACGGGCCTCTTCCACGTCGGCGGCGCCGCCCACCCGGGCGGCGGGCTGGCCCGCGTCGGCATGTCGGCGACGGTCGTCGCCGGCCTCGTCGGGACGCCCTGACCGGACGTCAGCCCTCAGCCCTGGTGGTGTTCTCCGGGGTAGGGGTACGTGTACTCCGGCTGCTGCGGGTACGCGGCCGGTTCGGCGGAGTAGTCCGGGTACTGCGGGGCGACGGGCTGCGGCTGGTACTGCGCGTACGGGTCCGGCGTGTAGCCCGCGTAGTTCCCGTAGTCGACGGCGGGCTGGGCGTACTCGCCGGGCTGCGTGTACCCGCCGTACTGGTCGTACTGCGGCTGCGGCTGCTCGTACTGCTGCTGCCCGTAGTCCGGGTACGTCTGCTGCTGCTCCTGCGGGGCGTACTGCACGTACTGCTCGTACTGGCCGCTCTGCCCGTAAGACGCGTCCGCGTACGCCTGCTGCTGCGTCGGGTCCGCGGCGGCCGTGTACCCGTCGTACTGCGCGTACGCGGGGGCGTACTCGGGGGTGTACTCCGGCGCGTACTCCCCGTACGGCACCGGCTGCTCGGGCGCGTAGGCGTACTGCTCGTCGCCGGGGCCGAAGTAGACGCTGTCCTCGGCCGTCGCCACCACCGGTTCACCGCCGGGCACGCCCGGCTCGCCGCTCGGCAGCGGTTCGACGTCCTCGATCGGGCCGACCTCGCCCACCACCACCGGCTGCGAGAACTCCGCCCCGGCATCGCCGCCCGCGCCACCGCCGCCGAAGAGCCGTCCGACGACCGGGACCTGCTCGGGCTGCACCAGCACCCAGTACGGCCCGCCGCCCGCCTTGACCGCGCGCGAGGCCAGGAACTGCCCGGCGCCGAAGCCCAGCACGCCCGCGCCGATCAGCGGCAGCGAGCCGGCGACCACTCCGCCGACCAGTGCCAGGAACCCGAGCAGCGCGACGCCGCGCCAGGGCAGCGGCGCACGGCGCTGCAGCAGCAACTCGCCCACCAACCACAGGGCGACCACCGCGAACGCGGCATACAACGCGGTCAGGCCCACGGCTTCTCCCACCGTCTCTCCCGCCCCTGCGGACGGGTGGAGCCACCGTACCGGTTAAAGGTGAGACCAGCGTCAACAAACCTGTCAGGCGTGCGGGGTCAGCCCGAGGTTCTGGTAGATCTCGGAGGTCACGTTCGAGAAGTTCATCGTCATGAAGTGCAGCCCCGGGGTTCCCTCGTCGAGCAGGCGGCGGCACATGTCCGTCGCGTACTCGATGCCGATCGCGCGCACCGCCGCCGGGTCGTCCTCGTGCGCGAGCATCCGCTCGGACAGCTGCGGCGGGAACCACGCGGTGCTCAGCGTCGGGATCCGGCGCAGCGAACGGACGCTGGTGACCGGCATGATCTCCGGAATGATCGGCACCTCGCACCCGGCCGCGGCGACCCGGTCGCGGAACCGCAGGTAGAAGTCGACGTCGAAGAACATCTGGGTGAGCGCGTAGTCCGCGCCCGCGCGCACCTTGGCGACGAAGTGGCGGATGTCGTCGTCCCAGTTGTCCGACCGCGGATGCCGCTCGGGGAAGGCCGCGACGCCGACGCAGAAGTCGCCCGACTCCCTGATCAGCTCGACGAGTTCGGACGCGTAGTTGACGCCCTGCGGGTGCGGCACCCACTCGCCCAGCGGGTCGCCCGGCGGGTCGCCGCGCAGCGCCAGCACGTTGCGGACGCCCTGGTCCGCGTAGTGGCCCAGGATGTTGCGCAGCTCCGCCACGGTGTGGTCGACCGCGGTCAGGTGGGCGACCGGGGTCAGCGTGGTCTCGGCGGCGATCCGGCCGGTGATGTTGATCGTGCGGCCCCGGGTCGAGCCGCCGGCACCGTAGGTGACGCAGACGAACGTCGGCGACAGCGCCTCCAGCCGGCGGATCGCCTTCCACAGACCGGCCTCGGCCTCCGGCGTCCGCGGCGGCATGAACTCGAACGAGTAGGACTTGGCCCCGGACGCCAACAGGTCACGGATGGAGACCGCGCGGTCAGGGCGGGTGCTGGGAGTTCCGAGAGCCATACCCGTAGGTTATCCACCCTTCGGACAAGCAGTGGGACAGTTGTCCATCTGTTGGGACACCTGCGTGGACACCCAGGTGAGCGCCGAGGAGGCGCACGGACGCGCTGCGGACGCACGACCGGCGCGCTGCTCGTACCCCGCTCGGACGTCCGGAGCCACCGGCGCGTTACGCTTTTGGTCCCCGTACCGCTCGGAGTCCCCGGTGTCAATCACTTCGTCCGTCCCCTCGCCGACGTCCGTCGGCAACCCTGTGGACGAGGAGTGGCTGCGGGAGCGGGTCGACCAGGCGCTCTGCGACTTCGTCGGCGACCAGGAGCGGACCCTGCTGGCGATCTCGCCGCAGCTCTCCCCCGTCTGCACCACCGTCCGGGACTTCGTCACCGGCGGCGGCAA
Source organism: Streptacidiphilus fuscans (assembly GCF_015690355.1). Taxonomy (GTDB): domain Bacteria; phylum Actinomycetota; class Actinomycetes; order Streptomycetales; family Streptomycetaceae; genus Streptacidiphilus; species Streptacidiphilus fuscans. Next base: position 173,496 of record NZ_JADPRT010000010.1, read on the forward strand.
GCGCCTGCGCGCCGCCTTCTGCTACTGGGGCTGGCGCGGCGCGGGCGGCTCCCCCGACGAGCCCGGCGCGGTGGCCGCCGCGGCGGCCCTGGAGCTGCTGCAGGCGAGCGCCCTCGTCCACGACGACCTGATGGACCGCAGCGACACCCGCCGCGGCCTCCCCTCCGTCCACCGCCGCTTCGAGGCGCTCCACGACGCGGAGGGCTGGCGCGGCGACGCCGGGCAGTACGGCGGCGCGACGGCGATCCTGGTCGGCGACCTGCTGCTGGTCTGGTGCGACGCGCTCTTCGGCGACTCCGGACTGCCGAGGGACGCCGTGCGGCGCGCGAAGCCGCTCTTCGACCTGATGCGGACCGAGGTGATGGCGGGTCAGTACCTCGACATGCTCGAACCCGCCGCCGCCTGGACCGAGCCGACGCCGCCGGTGGAGCGGGCCCGCACGGTGATCCACTACAAGTCCGCGAAGTACACGGTGCAGCGCCCCCTCCAGATCGGCGGCCTGCTCGCGGACGCCCCGGCCGAACTGGTCGCCGCGTACGAGTCGTTCGGCCTCCCCCTGGGCGAGGCGTTCCAGCTCCGCGACGACCTGCTCGGCGTCTACGGCGACCCGGCGGTCACCGGAAAGCCCGCCGGGGACGACCTCCGCGAGGGCAAGCGCACCCTGCTCATCGCCGAGGCGAGCGCCGCGCTGGGCGCGGCGGACGCGCGCTTCCTCGACGACCACCTCGGCGCGCCCGGCCTCGACGCGACCGGCGTCGAACGCCTCCGCGACCTGGTCACCCGCTCCGGCGCGCCCGCGCGCGTGGAGGCGCGGATCGCTGCGCTCCGCGCCGACGCTCTGACGGCGCTGGCGGCCGCGCCCATCGCGGATCCCACCGCCCGCGCCGTCCTCCACCGCCTCACCGACGCGGCAACGGCGCGCAGGCACTAACAGGGGCGCGGGGAACTGCGCGAGCAACCACCCTGTGCGGATGGCCCTGCGCGTTGAGGACCGTCCGCATGCCCGTGGCTTGTCGCGCAGTTCCCCGCGCCCCTGAAGAGTTGCAACTGCACGCAGCAGCAAAGGCTGGGCACGTTGCGCCCACGCGGCGGAGCCGCCAGCCGACCGTCAGTCCCGTTCGCGTACCCGCCGCGCGAGCGACTGCGCTGCCGCGAACGGGTCCGCGGACGCGGTCAGCGCGCGGACGACGACGATGCGGCGGGCGCCCGCGTCCAGGACCTGGTCGAGGGTGGACTCGTCGATGCCGCCGATGGCGAACCACGGGCGGTCCGTGGTCTGCTTCGCCGCGTACTCGACCAGGCCGAGGCCCGGGGCGTAGCGGCCCGGCTTCGTCGGGGTGGGCCAGACCGGGCCGGTGCAGAAGTAGTCGATGCCGGGCTCGGTCAGCGCGGTGTCGACCTCAGACTCGGCGTGGCAGGAGCGCCCGATGACGATGTCGTCGCCGAGGATCTCGCGGGCGATCCGCACCGGGAGGTCGTCCTGGCCCAGGTGCAGCACGTCCGGGCGGGCGCCGAAGGCGACGTCCGCGCGGTCGTTGACCGACAGCAGCTTGCCGTGGCGCTCGCACGCCGCCGCGAAGACCTCCAGGGCTTCCAGCTCCTGCTTCGCCTCCAGGCCCTTGTCACGGAGCTGGACGATGTCGACGCCACCGGCCAGCACCGCGTCGAGGAACTCCGCAAGGTCGCCCTGCTCACGCCGGGCGTCCGTGCAGAGGTAGAGCCGGGCGTCGGCCAGCGCTTCCCGTGCGGAACGGCCCGTGCTCACAGAGCCATCGCCTGGGCCCGGCGCTTGACCTCCGTGCCGCGGTTCTCGTTCAGGGCCTGGGCGGGGGTGCCGGGGAGGGTCGGGTCATCGGTGAAGAGCCACTCCAGGGCCTCCTCCTTGGTGAACCCGCAGTCCTTCAGCACGGTCAGCGTGCCGACGATGCCCTTGACCGGCCCGTCCTCACCGACGAACGCGGCCGGGATCTGCAGGGCGTTGTTCTCGCCGCGGCGGACCGCCAGGAGCGTGCCGTCGCTGACCATGTTGCGGACCTTGGTGACCTCGATGCCCCACTTCTCCGAGATGTCGGGGAGGTAGAGCCAGGCCGGAATCAACGCGTCGATCTTCGGATCAATCTCACTCACGTCAACAGACTGCCATCTCCGCAGCCCGGAGCGCACACCCACGGCCTCAGGAATCGTCGGAACGGCCCTCCTGCCCGCCTTCGCGCCCGCCCTCCTGACCGCCTTCGTGCTCGCTGCGTGCCTCCAGCCGGGCGAACCGTTCGTTGAGCTGGCGCACCTCCGACAGCAGTGTGCGGAACTGCTCGAGCTGGTGCTGCCGCTCCGCCGCCGCCGCGACCTGGTCGTCCTCACGGCGGGAGAGCTGGACCAGCCAGCTGGAGATCGAGGCGGTGACCAGACTCAGCGTCGCCACGCCGGTGATCATCATGATCGAGGCGACGATCTTCCCCATCGTGGTGACCGGCACGTAGTCGCCGTAGCCGACGGTGGCTGCGGTGACGATGGCCCACCAGAGCGAGTCACCGTAGGTGAGGATGTTCGCGCCGGGCGCGTTCCGCTCGGCGAGCCACTCCCCGTAGGCGCCGACGATCAGCACCATGACGAAGGCCGCGCCGGTGTAGGAGGCGGTCTTGATGTTTCGGTTGCGCCGGATGCCACGGGCCATGACGGCGAAGACGCCGAAGCCGCGCAGCACCCCGAGCGGCCGGAACATCGGCAGCGCGATCAGCACGATGTCCAGCAGGTGCTCGAAGAAGAACCGTTTCCGCTTCTGGGCCAGGATCAGCTTGACGGTGTAGTCGGCGCAGAAGAGCGCCCAGATCACACTGTCCGCCACCAAGACAGCGAGCTTGCTGTCCCGACTGAGCTCACTGTCCAGGACGGGCAACAGCATCAACACCAGGAAGATGCACCCGAGCACCAGCAACGGCACGGCCGTCGCCCGCCGCCAGCGTTCGAAGCGCTCCCCCTGGTAGGTGAGCCCTTTGACGTGCTCCGGCGCGCCGGGCTGCGGAGCGGAGGGCCCTGGCGTCGGTTCTGACGGCGGCTCTGTCGGCTCCGGCAGCTGCGGCCCTGACGAACGGTCGAACATATGGGGCAAACCCTATGTTCTCGACCTCGGTCCAGCACGGCGATCTCAGTCCAGTACGGCGATGCCCTCCAGCTCGACCAGCGCCGGGGCGTCCCAGAGGCGGACGATCCCGATCAGCGCCATCGCCGGGTACTCGCGCCCGGCCCGGGCCCGCCAGATGTGGCCGATCTCGGCGGCGTGCGCGCGGTACTCCTCCGGGTCGGTCGTGTAGACCGTCAGCCGGGCCAGGTGCTCCGGGCCGCCGCCCGCCGCCGTCAGCGCGGTGAGCAGGTTGGCGAGCGCCTGGTCGAACTGCTCCACGATGTCCTTGCCGACGATCGCGCCGTGCTCGTCCAGCGCCGTCTGGCCGGCCAGGAAGACCAGCGTGCCGCCGGTCGCGGTGACGGCGTGGCTGAAGCCGCTGGCCGGGGCCAGCTCGGGCGGGTTGATCCGATGCAGCGTCATGACTGGACTCCTCCTCCGTCGACGGTGACAGCCTGGCCGTTGAGGGCCTCCTGATCCAGCAGCAGCCGGACCACGGCGGCGACCTCCTCCGGACGGATCAGCCGCCCGATCGGCTGCATCCGGGCCAGCGCGGCGCGGGCCTCGTCCTCGGTACGGCCGGTGCGGGCGACGATCGCGGCGACCGTCGCGTCGGTCATCGGCGTGTCCACGTAGCCGGGGCAGACGGCGTTGACGGTCACCCCGCTCCCGGCCAGCTCCGCCGCGGCCGAGCGGACCAGTCCCAGCACGCCGTGCTTGGCGGCGGTGTAGGCGGCGATGTACGGCGCGCCGACCTTGGCCGCCGTCGAGGCGACCACCACGACCCGACCCCACCCCGCCGCCCGCATCGGCGGCAGCGCGCGGCGCAGGCAGCGGAACGGCGCGGTCAGGTTCAGCGCGAGCTGGGCCTCCCACAGCTCGTCCGTCGTCTCGGTCAGCTTCGCCGACGCCCCCGCACCGGCCGCGCAGACCAGCACCTCGGCCGGACCCCACTCCGCCTCGACCCGCCCGAAGAGCTCGTCGGCCGCGCCGGGCGCGGTCACGTCCAGGGGGACGGTCAGCACCGGGCCCGGCAGCGCCTTGGCCGCGTGCTCCAGCGCCTCCGCGTCCCGGGCGGCGAGGACGACGCGGTGACCGGCAGCGGAGAGGTCGGCGGCGACGGCCGCACCGATGCCCCGGCTGCCGCCGGTGACGACCGCGATCCGGTTGATCCGATCGGCGCTCATGCGTAGAGCTCCCTGGCGATGATCGACAGCTGCACCTCGGACGCGCCCTCGTAGATCCGGGGTGCGCGGACCTCGCGGTAGAGCTGCTCCAGCAGGTGGCCGCGTTGCAGCGCCCGCGCGCCGTGGATCTGGACCGCCGAGTCGACGACGTACTGCGCCGCCTCGGTGGCGAACAGCTTGGCCATCGCGGCGCGTGCGGTCGGGCCGTCCAGGCCGGTGACGCGCGCGCCGTCTCCGCCGCCCTCCGCCTGCTGCGCGTCGTAGGCGCTCGCGGCGGAGAGGACCAGTAGCCGGGCGGCCTCGGTGCGGGTGGCCATCTCGGCGAGCCGGTGGCCGACCGCCTGGAGGTCGCGCAGCGGACCGCCGAAGGCCTGGCGGCTGCCCGCGTGCGCGACGGCCGCGTCCAGCGCGGCCTGGGCCATGCCGACGGCGAAGGCGCCGACGCTGGGCCGGAACAGGTCGAGCGTGCGCATCGCCACCCGGAAGCCGCGACCGACCTCGCCGAGCACGTCCTCCGGACCGACCGGGACGCCGTCGAAGAGGAGACGACCGATGGGGTGCGGCGAGATCATGTCCAGCCGCTCGCCGGTCAGCCCCGGACGGTCCGCCGGGACCAGGAACGCGGTGACGCCCCGCGCGCCGGACTCCGGGCCGGTGCGGGCGAAGACCGTGTAGAAGTCGGCCTCGGGGGCGTTGGAGATCCAGCACTTCTCGCCGTGCAGCAGCCAGCCGCCCGCGCCCTGGCCGTCCTGCGGTTCCGCAGCGAGCGCCAGCTCGCCCGCGTCCGAGCCCGCGCCCGGCTCGGAGAGCGCGAACGCGGCGACCGCGCGTCCTGCCGCGACCTCCGGCAGCCAGCGCGCGATCTGCGCTTCGGTGCCGCTCTGCAGCACCGGGTAGGCGCCGAGCCCCTGGAGCGCGAGGGCGGTCTCCGCCTCGGTGCAGACCTGCGCGAGCGACTCGCGCAGCAGGCAGAGGTCCAGTGCGGCGGCCTGCCGCAGGCCGCCGTCGGCGCCGGCCGCCGAACCGATGCCCGGGAAGAGCCGGGCGAGCAGGCCGAGCCGTCCCATCTCCTCCAGCAGCGGGCGGTTCACGCGTCCCGCATCGCCTCCCGCCTCGCCCTCGGCCGCCTCGGCCGCGCCGTGCGCGAGCGGCAGCAGCCGCTCGGCGGCGACCGACCGCACCCAGGCGCAGTACTCGCGCTGGCCCTTGTCCAGCGCGAACGCCGTCGTCGTCATCGCGCGCTCCCTCCTGACCGGGTCACCCCTCACCCCATTCATATCGCGGATGGTTGACTGCCGTCACCAACGCGCTAGCCTGAATCCGGATCGAGCCACCCGGCCCACCCGGTCCCAGTCGAGGTTCAAGGTGAGGGGGAACCACCCGCCATGCACCTGCTCCCCTCCGCGCACGTCGACACCTTCGCGCGCGACCATCTCCCGCCCGCCGACGAGTGGCCGGAGCTGCACTTCGACCTGCCGGAGCTGCACTATCCCGACCGGCTCAACTGCGGCGCGGAACTGCTCGACGCCACGATCGCCGCGCTCGGCCCCGACCGGCCCTGCCTGCGCACCGAGGACGGCGAGGTCTGGAGCTACGGCGAGCTGCGTGCCCGCACCGACCGGATCGCCCGCGTCCTGACCGAGGACCTCGGCGTCGTGCCGGGCAACCGGGTGCTGCTGCGTGGCACCACCACACCCTGGCTGGTGGCCTGCTGGCTGGCCGTCATGAAGGCGGGCGCGGTCGCCGTCACGGTCCTGGCCGCGCAGCGGCGTACCGAGCTGGCGACGATGGTCGAGATCGCCCAGGTCAGCCACGCGCTCTGCGACGCCCGCGCGCTGGAGGAGTTGGCGGCCGTGGGCGCGGCGGGGCTCCGGATCACCCCCTACGGCGGCGACGGCCCCGACGACCTGCTGACGCTGGCCGCCGCACAGCCGGACACGCCTTTCCCGGCCGTCGCCACCTCCGCCGACGACGTCGCGCTGATCGCCTTCACCTCCGGCACCACAGGGCGTCCCAAGGGCTGCATGCACTTCCACCGGGACGTGCTGGCCATCGCCGACACCTTCTCCGCGCACGTGCTGCGGCCCGAGCCCGACGACGTCTTCGCCGGAACGCCGCCGCTGGGCTTCACCTTCGGGCTCGGCGGGCTGGTGATCTTCCCGATGCGGGTCGGGGCCTCGGCGCTGCTGCTGGAGCAGCCGTCGCCGAAGACGCTCCCCGCCGCGATCGCACGCCATCGGGTCAGCGTCCTGTTCACCGCGCCGACGGCCTACCGCGCGCTGCTGGACGGGGCGGACTCCGGCTCCGGCGCCGCCGACCTCTCGTCGCTGCGCCGCTGCGTCTCCGCCGGGGAGAACCTGCCCGCCGCGACCTGGCAGGCCTGGTACGACCGGACCGGGCTGCCGCTGATCAACGGCATCGGGGCGACGGAGATGCTGCACATCTTCATCTCCGCCGCCGACGGGGACGCCCGACCCGGCGTCACCGGTGTGGCCGTGCCCGGCTTCCGCGCCCATGTGGTCGACCCGGCGACCGGCGCGGAGGTGCCCGACGGCACCCCCGGCCTGCTGGCCGTCCAGGGCCCGACCGGCTGCCGCTACCTGGACGACCCGCGTCAGCACGCCTACGTGCGCGACGGCTGGAACCTGACCGGCGACACCTACGTGCGCGACGCGGAGGGCCGGTTCCGCTACCAGGCCCGCGCCGACGACATGATCATCTCGGCGGGCTACAACATCGCCGGCCCCGAGGTCGAGGAGGCCCTGCTGCGCCACCCCGACGTGCGGGAGGCGGCCGTCATCGGCGTCCCGGACGAGCAGCGCGGTCAGATAGTGAAGGCCTTCGTGGTGCTGGCGGAGGGCGTCCCCGCCGACGAGGGCACGGTCAAGGCGTTGCAGGACTTCGTGAAGTCCACCATCAGCGCCTACAAGTACCCCCGCGCCGTCGAGTTCCGCGAGGCGCTGCCACGCACCCCCACCGGCAAGCTCCAGCGGTTCCGCCTGCGCGGACCCGATCTCTAGATCTCTAAAGTGACCGTATGACGACTGACGACGACACCGGGTCCGCGCGCGAGCACACGCCGGGCTCGCTGCTCGTCACCTTCTTCGGCGCGCACGGCCGCGACCTCGGCGGCTGGATCGCCGTCGGCGACCTGATCCGCCTGCTGGCCGCGGTGGGCGTGGACGCGCAGGCCGTGCGGTCCGCGGTCTCGCGGCTGAAGCGGCGCGGGTTCCTGGTGCCGGAGCCGCTGGGCGGCGTCGCCGGATACGCGTTGTCGGAGTCGGCGAGCGAGCTGCTGGCCGACGGGGACCGCCGGATCTACGCCTCGCGCGCCTCACGGCTCGCCGACGGCTGGGTGCTTGCACTGTTCTCCGTCCCGGAGAGCGAGCGCCAGAAGCGCCACCTGCTGCGCTCGCGTCTGGCCCGACTCGGGTACGGGACGGCTGCGCCGGGCGTCTGGGTCGCACCCGCGCACCTCTTCGAGGAGACGCGGCACGTGCTGACGCGGCTGAAGCTCGCGGAGTACACGGACCTGTTCCGCGCGGAGCATCTGGCTTTCGAGCCGACGCGGGAGGCCGTCGCACGGTGGTGGGATCTCCCCGCTCTGGCGCGGTGCCACGAGGAGTTCCTGGAGGTCCACGAGCCGGTGCTGACGCGGTGGAACCGGCGACGGGGGGCGGTGTCGCTGCCGGAGGCGTTCGCGGATCACCTGCGGGCGGTGGATAGTTGGCGGCGACTGCCGTATCTGGATCCGGGGTTGCCGATGGAACTGCTCCCGGCGGGGTGGCCGGGGCAGCGCGCTGCACGAGTGTTCCAAGAGCTCGATGCTCGACTCCGTGATGCTTCTCGCGATTTCGTACGGGAAACGATCGGCAACGGGTGAGGTTGCAAACATCCAGGGGCGCGGGGAACTGCGCGATCAACCACTGATATGCGGATGGCCCTGCGCGTTCGGTGCTCTACCTGCGTGGGTGGCTTGTCGCGCAGTTCCCCGCGCCGAGTTGCAACGTCCCCTTGTCTAAAGCCTCCGGCCAGTCTGCGGACGCCGACGGCCCGCTGCGTACTGGATCGGCCACTGCACACCTGCACCGCTCCACTCCTGCTCCGCCGCCGCGTGCAACGTCCACGCCGGGTCGTAAAGGTGCGGGCGCCCCAGGGCGACCAGGTCCGCGCGGCCGGCCAGCAGCAGGGAGTTGACGTCGTCCCAGGACGACACCGCGCCCACGGCCAGCACCGGCACGCCGACCTGGTTGCGGATCGCGTCCGCGAAGGGGGTCTGGTACGAGCGGCCGAACGCGGGCCGCTCCTCCGAGACGACCTGGCCGGTGGAGACGTCGACCGCGTCGACACCGTGGTCGGCGAAGGCGCGGGCGATGGTGACCGCGTCCGCGACGTCGTTGCCGCCCGTCGCCCAGTCCGTGGCGGAGACGCGGACCGTCATCGGCCGGTCCTCCGGCCAGACCGCGCGCATCGCGTCGAAGACGCGCAGCGGCCAGCGCAGCCGTGCCTCGACCGAGCCGCCGAACTCGTCGGTCCTGCGGTTGGTCAACGGCGAGAGGAACGACGACAGCAGATAGCCGTGCGCACAGTGCAGTTCGAGCAGGTCGAACCCCGCCTCCGCGCCGCGCCGTGCTGAGTCGACAAAGCGATGAAGAATCTCTTCCAGCTGATCGTGCGTCAACTCCGCCGGGACCTGGCTCACCCCCGCCCGGTACGGCAGGGCCGACGGGCCGACGACCGGCCAGGACTGCTCCGGCTCCAGCGGGTCGTCCATGCCCTCCCACATCAGCCGGGTCGCGCCCTTGCGGCCCGCGTGGCCCAGCTGGAGACCGATCGCCGCGCCGCTGCGCTCGTGCACGAAGTCGACGATCCGCGTCCAACTCGCCTGCTGCTCGTCGCTCCAGAGGCCGGTGCAGCCCAGCGTGATCCGGGCGTCCGGGGCGACGCAGACCATCTCCGTCATCACCAGCCCGGCCCCGCCCAGGGCCCGCGAGCCGAGGTGGACCAGGTGGAAGTCGCCGGGGACGCCGTCCTGCGCGGAGTACATGTCCATCGGTGAGACCACGACGCGGTTGCGCAGCGTCAGTTCGCGCAGCCGGAACGGGGTGAACATCGGCGGAGTGCCGGCCTCGGCGAACTCGGCCTCCAGCGAGGTGACGTAGCCGGGGTCGCGGAGCCGAAGGTTGTCGTAGGTGATCCGGCGGCTGCGGGTGAGGAGGTTGAAGCCCAACTGCCAGTCGGGCTGGTCCAGGTACTGCTCCAGGTTCTCGAACCACTCCAGGCTGGCCTGCGCCGCGCGCTGGGTGGACTCGACGACCGGCCGCCGCTCCTTCTCGTACGCGGCCAGCGCCTCCTCGACCGGCCGCCCGACCCGCTCCGCGCCCCGCAGGCTCTCGGCCAGCGCCAGCGCGTCCTCCATGGCCAGCTTCGTCCCCGACCCGATGGAGAAGTGCGCCGTGTGCGCGGCGTCGCCGAGCAGGACCACGTTGCCGTCGTGCCAGACGGCGTTGCGGACGGTGGTGAAGGCGATCCACCGCGAGTCGTTGCCGCGCAGCGCGTGGCCCTGGAGCAGCTCGGCGAAGTACTTCTCACAGGCCGCGATGGACTGCTGCTCGTCCAGGCCGTCCAGCCCGGCCCGGCGCCAGACGTCCTCGCGCATCTCGACGATGACGGTGCTGCCCTCGTCCGAGTACGGGTAGCCGTGCAGCTGCATCACGCCGTGCTCGGTGCGCAGCACCTGGAACTGGAAGGCGCCGAAGACCAGGTCGGTGCCGAGCCAGATGTAGCGGCAGCGCCGGGCGTCCAGCCGGGGGCGGAAGACGTCCTCGGCGGCCGTCCTGGTGCGGGAGCGGACGCCGTCGGCGGCGACGACCAGGTCATGGCTGCGGGCCAGCTCGGCGGCCGGCGGGGCCTCGGTGCGGAAGCGCAGGTCGACGCCGAGGTCACGGCAGCGCTGCTGGAGCACGTCGAGCAGGCGGCGACGGCTGGTCGCGGCGAATCCGTGGCCGCCGGAGGTGACCACCTGGCCGCTGGGCAGGTGGACGTCGATGTCGTCCCAGCGGGCGAACCCGGACGCCAGGTCGGCGTAGAGGGCCGGGTCGGCGTCCTCGATGCCGCCGAGGGTCTCGTCCGACAGGACGACGCCGAAGCCGAAGGTGTCACCCGGGGCGTTGCGCTCCCAGACGGTCACCTCGTGCGCCGGGTCCTGCTGCTTGACCAACGACGCGAAGTAGAGCCCACCGGGCCCGCCCCCGATCACCGCGATCCGCACGGCCGCCTCCCTGCTTCGGCTTGTACTGCTTCTCTGGCCATCGTAACGAGAACGCTATGAGCTGTCAGCGGCCCCGCATCAGGAGCCCCCGCGTCAGCGCCCCTGCCACTTGGGCGGGCGCTTGCCGGTGAACGCGGCGTGGAACTCGGCGTAGTCCGCGCTCTTCATCAGCAGCGCCTGGGTCATCGCCTCCAGCTCGACGGAGGCGGCCAGGCTCATGTCGAGCTCCTGGGTGAGCAGCGCCTTGGTCTGCGCCAGCGCGAAGGCGGGGCCCTCGGCCAGGCGTCGGGCGAGCGCGGAGGCGGCGGCGTCCAGCTCCTCGTCGTCGACCAGCTCGCTGACCAGGCCGTACCGGTCGGCGGTCGCGGAGTCGATGGTGTCGCCGAGCATCAGCAGCTTGGTGGCGTGGCCGAGCCCGACGAGCCGGGGCAGCAGGTAGGCCGCACCCATGTCCGCACCCGCCAGGCCGACCTTGGTGAACAGGAAGGCGAACCGGGCGGACCTGGCGACCACCCGGAAGTCGGCCGCCAGCGCCAGCACCGAGCCCGCGCCGGCGGCGATCCCGTGGATGGCGGCGACGATCGGCACCGGGCACTCGCGCATGGCGCGGACCACCTGGCCGGTCATCCGGGTGAAGTCGAGCAGCTCGTCGGGCCGCATCGCCAGGGTCGCGCCGATGATCTCGTTGACGTCGCCGCCGGAGCAGAACGCCCGGCCCTCGCCGCGCAGCAGGATCGCCCGGGTGTCGCCGCGCTGCGGGATCTCGGCCAGCAGGTCACGCAGGTCGGCATAGGACTCGAAGGTCAGCGCGTTGAGCTTGTCCGGGCGGTCGAGAGTGACGGTGAGCATGCCCGACTCGTCGCGGCTGAGCCGGAAGTGGCGCCACTCCTCGGTGAACGGGACGGATCCTCGGAACGGGCTCATCTGGGTGGCCTCCCCGTGCGGTGAATCGCCGCTGTGCGACGGTCGTCACGAACACGATATGACCATCCGGCGGCCGCGCGGAACACCCCGTCCGCCCGCCCCGCCGGGGCCCGCGCGGACGGGTCGGGCATACTGCTGGTGACTGTGCACACGAAGGACGTGCGCGCGAAGGAGTTCGAGGAGCCCTGAGCATGCGTTATGCGCTGATCGCCGTGGTCGTGGCTGGCGTCTGCGTCCTGGAGTGGACCACCTCGCCGACGACGCTCGCCGCGCTGGCCGTCGTGCTCCCGACGATCGGCCTGGTCCCGTTCGCCGTCCTGGCCGGTCGCCCCCTCGGCGACGAGGACGCCGCACCCGGCAACCGCCGGGTGGTCTGAACCCTCCCGCGTCCGCGCAGCGTCCGGCGTCCCGGGTCTCAGGCGACGGCGGACCTGAGCGGCACCGCCGCGTCCGCCGCCTTGGCGAGGTCGAGCACCGCGCCCGACTCGACCAGCTTCCGCCCCTGCGCCAGATCGCGCGGACGGTCCACGGTGAAGACCGCGACCAGTCGTCCGTCGCGCACCCACAGCACCGTGTCGTCGCCGCGCGCGATCTGCTCGTCGTCGCCGCCCCAGACGCCCGCGACCTGCACCATCCGCCCGAACTGCTCGGACCAGAAGTACGGCACGGGGTTGTAGAGGCTCTCCCCGCCCAGCAGGTTGGCAGCCACCACGCGAGCGCCCTGCATGGCGTTGTCCCAGTGATGGACCGTCAGCCGTCGTCCGTAGCGCCGGGACGGGAAAGAGGCGCAGTCGCCGACCGCGAAGACGTCCGCCACGCCGCCGGCCCGCAGCCGCTCGTCCGCGGCGACCGCGCCACGGTCGTCCAGGGCCACGCCGGACCCGTCAAGCCAGCCGGTGTCCGGGCGGGCGCCGATGCCGACCACGACCGCGTCGGCCTCGATCTCCTGCCCGTCGGTCAGGTGCACCGCTCCCGGCGACCCCGGGCCGCCCGGCAGGATGCCGCTCACGGCCGCGCCGGTCAGCAGGCGGACGCCCGCCTGCTCGTACCAGGCGCGGGTGCGCTCGCCCAGCTCGGTCGGCAGCGCGCCGGCCAGCGGGGAGGGCGCGGCCTCGACGACGGTGACCTCGCAGCCCAGTTGCCGGGCGACGGTCGCCGCTTCCGCGCCGATCCAGCCCGCGCCGACCACGGCGACGCGCGCGCCTGGCGTGAGCGCGGCCTTGAGCGCGACCGCGTCGTCCTGGGTGCGCAGCAGGAAGGCCGAGTCCGGCTGTCCCGGCAGCGCGATCGGGGCCGCGCCGGTGGCCAGCACCAGCTGGTCGTAGGAGAGGTCGCCCGCGTCGGTGCGCAGCTGATGCCCGTCGGCGTCGAGGGAGAGCGCGCGACGGCCCAGCGCCAGCTCGATGCCGAGCTCCGCGTAGTCGATCTCGAAGCGGGAGTCGGCGGCCTTGCCCAGCAGCACGTCCTTGGAGAGCGGCGGCCGGTCGTAGGGCGGGTGCGGCTCGGCTCCGAGCAGGGTCAACCCGTCCGTGTACCCCTGCTGGCGCAGGGCCACCGCGGTCTGCACGCCGGCCATCCCGGCCCCGACGATCACTACAGCCATTGCGCCACTGTATAGAGTGAAGCGTGAAGTAGACACGGGAGCCCGGAGCACCGGGCTGAGAGGGAGGCTGGGGCGCCTCCGACCGTCCGAACCTGATCCGGGTCATGCCGGCGAAGGGAGTGCAGGAACAGTGACGCGCGAGCATGCCGATCGAACGACCGACATCGGCACAGACATCCGCACCGACGTCCTGGTCGTGGGCGGCGGGATCATCGGGCTGGCCGTGGCCTGGCGGACGGCGCAGCGCGGCCTCTCCGTCACGGTGCTCGACCCCGACCCCGGCCACGGTGCGAACCAGGTCGCTGCGGGGATGCTGGCCCCGGTGACCGAGCTCCAGTACGGCGAGGAGCCGCTGCTGCGGCTCGGCATCGCTTCCAACACCCGCTACGCCGACTTCGTCGCCGAGCTGACCGAGGCAAGCGGCGGCCTTTCCACCGGCTACCGCCGCTGCGGCACCCTGGCCGTCGCCCTCGACGCCGACGACCGGGCCGAGCTGCGCGAGGTGCACGCCTTCCAGCAGCGGCTGGGCCTGACCACCGAGTGGCTGACCGGCCGCGAGTGCCGTCGGCTGGAGCCGATGCTCGCCCCTGACGTGCGCGGCGGAACGCTGGTCGCCGAGGACCACCAAGTCGACGGCCGCCGCCTCGGCGCGGCCCTGGTCGCCGCGTGCGAGCGCGCGGGGGTCACGCTGCACCGGTCCCGCGCGGCAACGCTCGCGGTGACCGGGGACCGGGCCGCAGGCGCGGTCGCCGAGGACGGCACCCGAATCGCCGCCGGACGGACCGTCCTGGCCGCCGGGAGCTGGTCCGGCGAGCTGCCCGGCCTGCCGCCGGAGGCGCGGCTGCCGGTGCGGCCGGTCAAGGGCCAGGTGCTGCGGCTGCGGATGGAGACCGTCCAGGGCCCGCTGCCGATGCCTTTCCTGTCCCGCAACGTCCGTGCCGTGGTGCGCGGCTGCCACATCTACGTCGTCCCGCGCGAGAACGGCGAACTCGTCCTCGGCGCGACCAGCGAGGAGCAGGGCTTCGACACCACCGTCACCGCGGGCGGCGTGTACGAGCTGCTGCGCGACGCCCGCGAGCTGCTGCCCGGCATCACCGAGCTGCCGCTCGCCGAGACCAACGCCGGGCTGCGGCCCGGCACCCCCGACAACGCACCGCTGCTCGGCCCGACCGCGCTGCCCGACCTGATCGCGGCGACCGGCCACTACCGCAACGGCGTGCTGCTGACCCCGGTCACCGGCGACGCGATCGCCGAGCTGCTGACCACCGGCAGCCTGCCGCCCGAGGCCGCGCCCTTCACCCCCGAGCGCTTCGCCGCTCACCGTCCTGTGCTGGAGACCTCCCGATGACCGCCGCACCGCTCGGCATGCCCGCCCAGATCCGACTGACCGTCAACGGCGAACCCCGCGAGGTGACGTCGGGGACGACACTCGCCGAGGTCGTGGCCCAGCTCAGCGCCGCGCCGAGCGGCGTCGCCGCCGCCGTCAACGAGGCCGTGGTGCCGCGCAGCGCCTGGAGCGCGACGACGCTGGCCGACGCCGACCGGGTCGAGATCCTCACCGCAGTCCAGGGAGGCTGACACCGTCATGGCTGACGACCTGCTCACCATCGCCGACCGCTCCTTCTCCTCCCGGCTGATCATGGGCACCGGCGGCGCGCCCAGCCTGGAGGTGCTGGAGAACGCCCTGCGCCTCTCCGGGACCGAGCTCACCACCGTGGCGATGCGCCGGATCAACCCGTCCGCGCGCGGCTCGGTGCTGGAGGTGCTCCAGCGCTGCGGCATCGACGTGCTGCCCAACACCGCCGGCTGCTTCACCGCCGGGGAGGCGGTGCTGACCGCCCGTCTGGCCCGCGAGGCGCTGGGCACCAACTGGGTCAAGCTGGAGGTGGTCGCCGACGAGCGCACCCTGCTCCCCGACCCGGTCGAACTGCTGGACGCCGCAGAGACCTTGGTCGACGACGGCTTCGTGGTCCTCCCCTACACCAACGACGACCCGGTGCTGGCCCGCAAGCTGGAGGACGTCGGCTGCGCCGCCGTCATGCCGCTGGGCTCGCCGATCGGCTCGGGGCTGGGCATCCGCAACCCGCACAACTTCCAGCTGATCGTCGAGCAGGCGGGCGTCCCGGTGGTGCTCGACGCGGGCGCGGGCACCGCGTCGGACGCGGCGTTCGCGATGGAGCTCGGCTGCGCGGCTGTGATGCTGGCCACTGCGGTGACCCGGGCCCAGGAGCCCGCGCTGATGGCCGAGGCGATGCGCAAGGCGGTCGAGTCGGGACGGCTTGCCTACCGGGCGGGCCGGATCCCGAAGCGGTTCCATGCCGAGGCGTCCTCCCCCATGGCGGGCCGGATGGCGGGCGGTGCGTCCTTCGACCCGGAGGCTCCCGCGTTCTGATCGGCACGGTGTACGGACCGGTTCGTCACCACCGTGTCCTGGGACGCTCACTTTTCAGCGACGGACCGGTCGCCCGTGCGGAGCCGCGCACCCCTGCCCCGTACACTCCGTGGGATGGACGCAACGCTGCAGGACCCCCTTCTCGGGCGCATGCTCGACGGCCGGTACCGGGTCGAGCAGCGCGTCGCCGTCGGCGGGATGGCCACCGTCTACCGGGGTGTGGACGTAAGGCTCGACCGGGTCGTCGCCCTGAAGGTGATGCATCCAGGCTTCGCCGCCGACCCCGACTTCGTCCAGCGGTTCATCCGCGAGGCCAAGGCCGTCGCCCGGCTCTCCCACCCGAACGTCGTCGGCGTCTACGACCAGGGCGAGGACCACACGTCGGTCCCGCCCGCGGTCTTTCTGGCGATGGAGTTCGTGCCCGGCTGGACCCTGCGCGACCTGCTGCGGGACCGCGGCGCACTGAGCCCGCGCACCACGCTGGACATCCTGGAGCCCGTGCTGGCCGCGCTCGGCGCCGCGCACCGGGCCGGTCTGGTGCACCGCGACGTCAAGCCGGAGAACGTGCTGCTGACCGAGGACGGCCGGGTCAAGGTCGCCGACTTCGGCCTGGTCCGCGCGGTCAACGGCCAGACCGCGGCCACCACGCAGCAGGTGATGGGCACCGTCTCCTACCTCGCGCCCGAGCAGATCGAGAGCGGCGCGGCCGACCCGCGCAGCGACGTCTACGCCTGCGGCGTGATGCTCTACGAAATGCTGACCGGCTCCAAGCCGCACACCGGCGAGAGCCCGATGCAGGTGATCTTCCAGCACCTGAGCGTCGACGTGCCGCCGCCGTCCGCTCTGGTCCCGGGCCTGGCGCCGCAGCTCGACGCCATAACGCGGGCGGCGACGGCACGCGACGCGTCCGGGCGTCCCGCCGACGCGGTCGAGCTGCTGGCCGAACTCCAGCGCGCCCGACGCGAGATGACGCCCGCTCAGCTGGACGCCGAACCCCCCGCCGGACACGCCGCCGCGACCGGTCTCGGCGTCGGCCCAGGTGCTGACGTCTCGTCGGCGACCGCCCTGCTTCCGCCGCCCGTCGAGCGGACCTCCGTGATGGACCCGGCGATGCTGCGGGAGCTTCCGGCGGACCTGGTGATGCCGCGCCGCGAGCGGCCCGAGCCGCCTCCGGTCGCGCTGACCCGCCGTCAGCGCGGCGTCCGGCGTCCGCGCTGGGTGCTGCCCGCCGGCGTGGTCGTGGTCCTCGCGCTGCTGGTGGCCGGGTTGACCTGGGCGCTCAACGGCGGGCTCTACACGCGGATGCCGAGTGTGCTGCGGGTGCCGCAGGCGCAGGCGGTGCAGACGCTGGAGCACGACGGCTTCACCGTCTCGCTCACCCAGGACTTCAGCGGCAGCGTCCCCAAGGGCACCGTGATCAGCACGAATCCCGGTCCCGGCGCGCGTGTTCGCAAGGATGCCGACGTGTCCGTCGACGTCTCCAAGGGCCCGCAGCGGCCGACCGTCCCGTCGGTGGCGGGCAAGTCCGTCGCGGACGCGACGGCCGCGCTGCAGCAGGCGGGGCTGGCGGTCTCGGGCCAGCAACAGCAGCAGACCAGCTCGACCGTCCCGGCGGGCGCGGTGATCGGCACCAGCCCGGCGGCGGGCCAGCAGGTCGCGCCGCAGACCGTGGTCACCCTGGTCGTCAGCAGCGGCGCCCAGCCGGTGCCGCTGCCGGACGTGACCGGCGAGACCCTGGACCAGGCCACCTCGGACCTGCAGTCCGCCGGGTTCCAGGTCGCGCTGAACCCCACCCAGATCTACTCCGACCAGGACGCCGGCACGGTCGCCCAGATGAACCCGCCCGCCGGTCAGGCAGCACAGGGCGCGACCATCACGCTGACGATGTCCAAGGGCCAGCAGCAGGTGACCGTCCCCGACGTCACCGGGATGACCGAGAAGGACGCGACGAAGGCGCTCAAGCAGGCCGGGTTCAAGGTCCGCTCGCTCGGCTTCACGCTGTTCGGCAGCACGACCGTCCGCAGCGAGACCCCGGGCGGCAACAGCCAGGCCGCCATGGGCAGCACCGTCACCATCTGGCTCTACTGAAGACGACTTGTCCATGGAACACACAGCAACGTCAGCCGAGGTGAGCGCAACCGAGGTGACCACCTGGCACCTGGCCCAGTCCTCGCCCGACGCGCTCCCCGCCACGCCGGTGCCCGCGCCTGCGGGGCTGGACCTGACCGTGGTCCGGGCCGAGCTGATCGGCCCTGAGTTCGCCCGGTTCCTCTACACCGCCGTCGGCGGGGCGTGGCACTGGACCGACCGCCTCGGCTGGGACTACCGGCAGTGGGCCGACTGGCTGGCCAAGGACGGCGTGGAGACCTGGGTGGCCTGGGTCTCCGGCACGCCGGCCGGCTACGTCCAGCTGGAGCCGCACCGGGAGGACCGAGCGGGCGAGGTCGAGGTGGCCTACTTCGGCCTGCTGCCCGCGTTCATCGGGCAGGGCCTCGGCGGCCATCTGCTCGACCTCGGGCTGCGCCGCGCCTGGGACCTGGCGGACCGTCACCTCGCGCTGCCGCCCACCCGGCAGGTCGCCGTCCACACCTGCTCCCTGGACGGCCCCGCGGCGCTGGGCAACTACCAGGCCCGCGGCTTCGAGCTGGTCCGCACCGAGACGACGGTCCAGCCCGTCGGCGCGACGCCCGGCCCCTGGCCTGGGTCGGACCGTCCCGCTGCCGCACCCGTCAGCTGACGCCCCACCAGGGCTGCCGCTCGGCGTCCTCGCGGACGATCCGCCAGACCACCTCGATCCGGCCCTCGTCCGGATGACGGTCCACCTCGGTGAACCCGAGCCGCGCCGGGACCGCGCCGCTGGCGTGGTTCTCGCTGTCGTGATGGATCTCGATGCGGTCCGTACCCGCGAGCGCGAACGCGGCACTGGCCTGTGCGGCGACGGCCATGGTCACCAAACCCTGGCCGCTCCAGTCCTGGTGGATCCAGTACCCGATCTCGAACCCACCGGGCCCGATCCGGCGCATCAATGACGTCGACCCGACGGGCAGGGTGTTCGGGCCGTCCGGACCGTCGCCCATGATGGCGTAGTTGTACGCCTCGCCCGTCTGCCATCCCTGCTCCGCACCGGTCAGGTACTCGATCACGCTCTCGCGCGAGTGCTTCTCCGCCCACGGCATCCAGGGCAGCAGCCGCTCGCGTGCCTCCAACCCGATCAGGGTCAGCCGCGCGACGTCGGCCTCCACGTTCCGCCAGCGGCGGAGCACGACACGGTCATGGCGCAGGATCTCGGCAGGGTGTTCCATGCGCCGATCCTTCCGGCGCTGCCACGCGCAGGCAAGCGGATAACCGCTTCTGCCGAGGTCAGAGCTCCGGGCCGTCGCCGGGTTCCTCCTGGTAGGTGTAGCGCTGTTCGCGCCAGGGGTCGCCGAGGTTGTGGTAGCCGCGCTCCTCCCAGAAGCCGCGGCGGTCGGCGGTCATGTACTCCACGGCGCGGACCCACTTGGGCCCCTTCCACGCGTAGAGCTGCGGCACGACCAGCCGGACCGGGAAGCCGTGCTCGACCGTGAGCGGCTCGTCGTTGCGGTGGGTGGCGAGGACCGACGTGGTCGCCGCAAAGTCGGCGAGCCGGAGGTTGGAGCTGAAGCCGTACTCGGCCCAGACCATGACATGGGTGACGTCCGGGGCGGGCGGGACCAGGTCG
Organism: Streptacidiphilus fuscans; assembly: GCF_015690355.1. GTDB lineage: Bacteria > Actinomycetota > Actinomycetes > Streptomycetales > Streptomycetaceae > Streptacidiphilus > Streptacidiphilus fuscans. The sequence goes on from NZ_JADPRT010000010.1 coordinate 192,691, forward strand.
AGCAGCGTGGAGGTGGCGATGCCGCCCCAGCGGTTGTCGAGCATGGAGAACCGGGTCACGCAGTGGAAATCGGCCACGACCTCGGTGCGCGGCAGCGTGGTGAACTGCTCGAAGGTCCAGCTGTGCTTGACGCCGTCGGCGGTGGCGCCGAAGATCTGGAACTCCCAGGAGGCGGGCTTGAACCGGGGAATCGGGCCGTAGTGGAGCACCGGCCATCCCCGCTGGAGCCGCTGCCCCGGGGGCAGTCCGTGCTGGGCCTCCAACGCTGCGGCCTGCTCGTTTTCGGACTGACCCATGGCTCAATGGTGACAGATCCAGCCAGTGGCCTGTCCCACCGGGTCAGAAGAGGTCGGCGTGCACCCGGCGTGGTGAGTGTGACCTTGCTGGATTCACGGGTGGCCGAGTGGAACCATGCCTCGAAACCGGAAGCAAACCGGACGAACCGCCAGAGACAGCCAGAGAAAGGGCGCGGCCATGCAGGGCGACCCCGAGGTCATCGAGTTCCTCAACGAGCAGCTCACCGCCGAACTGACCGCCATCAACCAGTACTTCCTGCACTACAAGATGCAGGAGAACTTCGGCTGGACGAAGCTCGCCCGGTTCACCCGCTCGGAGTCCATCGACGAGATGAAGCACGCCGAGGTGCTGACCGACCGGATCCTCTTCCTGGACGGGCTGCCCAACTACCAGCGCCTCTTCCACCTGCGGATCGGCCAGACGGTCGGGGAGATGTTCGAGGCCGACCGTCAGATCGAGGTCGAGGCCATCGACCGGCTGCGGCGCGGGATCGTGGTGATGCGCGCCAAGGGCGACGTCACCTCGGCCAACATCTTCGAGACCATCCTCGCCGACGAGGAGCACCACATCGACTACCTCGACACCCAGCTGGAACTGCTGCAGAAGCTGGGCGAGCCGCTCTACCTCGCGCAGCTGATCGAGCAGCCGGAGAGCTGATCGCGGGCTGACCAGAGCGGCCGACCGGGGGCTAAGCAGCCTCGGCGGCGGCGATCCCCGGAACCATCGAGGGAACCGGCAGGCCCAGCTTCGCCGCGAGGCGGGCTGTCGGGCACGGGCGGGCGCCCTCGTGGCCGAGCAGCGCCTGGATCCGGCGGACGCAGGAGCCGCAGTCGGTCCCGGCCTTGCACCCCTTGGCGACCTGGCGGGGCGTCTTGGCGCCCTGGGCGATCTCCTCGCGCACCCGGTCCTCGGTGACGCCGTGACACACGCACACGTACATCGCGGATCCTCCAGGACGGGGTTCGGTCTACCTCGTGATGAGCTAAGGCTTACCTTACCCAGAGCCCGCCCGCAACGAAAAGGCCCCCTCGGCCGAAACCGAGGGGGCGTACGTCACACGGGCCGGGATCGCCCGACAGCAGCAGGGCTCACTGACCCCGGTACATCTCCGCCACCAGGAACGCCAGGTCCAGCGACTGGCTGCGGTTGAGGCGCGGGTCGCAGGCCGTCTCGTAGCGCTGGTGCAGGTCGTCGACGAAGACCTCGTCGCCGCCGCCGACGCACTCGGTCACGTCGTCGCCGGTCAGCTCGACGTGGATGCCGCCCGGGTGGGTGCCGAGCGCGCGGTGCACCTCGAAGAAGCCCTTGACCTCGTCGAGCACGTCGTCGAAGCGACGCGTCTTGTGGCCGGTCTCCGCCTCGAAGGTGTTGCCGTGCATCGGGTCGCAGATCCAGGCGACCTGCGCGCCGGACGCGGTGACCTTCTCGACCAGGTTGGGCAGCAGGTCGCGGACCTTGCCCGCGCCCATCCGGGTGATGAAGGAGAGGCGGCCGGGCTCGCGGTCCGGGTCGAGCCGGTCGATCAGCGTCAGCGCGTCGTCCACCGAGGTGGTCGGGCCGAGCTTGACGCCGAGCGGGTTGCGGATCTTGGACGCGAACTCGATGTGCGCGTGGTCCAGCTGACGCGTGCGCTCGCCGATCCAGACCATGTGGCCGGAGACGTCGTACAGGTTGCCGGTACGCGAGTCGACACGGGTCAGCGCCGTCTCGTAGTCGAGCACCAGCGCCTCGTGCGAGGAGAAGAACTCGACGGTGCGGAACTCCTCGGGGTCCACGCCGCAGGCGTTCATGAAGGCGAGCGCGTTGTCGATCTCCTTGGCCAGGCGCTCGTAGCGCTGGCCCGAGGGCGAGTTGCGCACGAAGTCCTGGTTCCAGGCGTGCACCTGGCGCAGGTCGGCGTAGCCACCGGTGGTGAACGCGCGAACCAGGTTCAGCGTGGACGCGGAGGCGTGGTACATCCGCTTGAGCCGCTCCGGGTCCGGGATCCGGGACTCGGGGGTGAACTCGAAGCCGTTGACCGAGTCGCCACGGTAGACCGGCAGGGTCACCCCGTCGCGGGTCTCGGTCGACTTCGAGCGCGGCTTGGAGTACTGGCCGGCGATCCGGCCGACCTTGACCACCGGCACGGAGGCGGCGTAGGTCAGCACGACGGCCATCTGCAGCAGCGTCTTGAGCTTGTTGCGGATGTGGTCGGCGGAGACGCCGTCGAAGGCCTCGGCGCAGTCGCCGCCCTGCAGCAGGAACGCCTCGCCGCGCGCAACGGCCCCGAGCCGGGCGCGCAGCTGGTCGCACTCGCCTGCGAAGACGAGCGGCGGATACGAGGTGAGGTCCGCAAGCACGTTGCGCAGAGCCTCGGAATCCGGCCATTCAGGCTGCTGCGCCGCGGGAAGGGACAGCCAGGAGAAGTCCTGGGCGTGGGTGTCAACGTTCACGGTCACGCAGCAAGGCTACGTGGTCACAGAGACGAACCGGGCGCGCTGCCCGATTACTGAGACACGCGGTGGACAACTCCCCCCGCCGTCGCCCCCGACGCGCCCGGTGTCCGCTACGCTGTGCTCCGTGAACACGCAGTCGCACACCTACTCCTGGTGGTGGACCGTCCCCGAGGCGGCCCACTAGCGCGCGTACCCACGCAGACTTCACGGCCGCCCCTCGGGGCGGCCGTTTCTCGTCTCACGACGACCAGCGAGCAGCCTCCCCAGGGGCGGTCCCGATCCGACCGGAATCCCCGACCGGATCCCGACCGGACTCCGACAGGAAGGCCCCTCGTGACCAGCACCGACGCATCCGCCAGCGCCCTCTGCGACGCTCTCGTCCACCGGCTGGCCGCGGGCGGCGAGCCGTTCGCCCTGCTCCACCGCCGCACGCCGCGGCTCGCGCCCGACACGGTCGAGGTGCTCTTCGGCGAGGTCGGCACGTACGAGACGCTGGCCGAACTGCCGCTGCCGGAGGGCGTCCCCGCGTCCGGGCGCCCGACCCACGACCTGCTGGCGCTGGTCCCCTACCGGCAGATCCGCGAGCGCGGCTTCGAGGTCCACGACGACGGCACCCCGCTGCGGGCCCTGCGGGTGCGCGAGTCGTACGCGCTGCCGCTGGCGCAGCTGCGCGCGGCGCTGGCGGCGCTGCCGGACCAGCGGGTCGAGCTGCGCGACGGCGGCTTCGAGGTGGACGACGCCGCCTACGCCGAGATCGTGCGCCGGGTCGTCGCCGACGAGATCGGCCGCGGCGAGGGCGCCAACTTCGTGATCCGCCGCGACTTCACCGGCACGCTCGACGGCTTCTCCCCCGCGCTGGCGCTGACGCTGTTCCGGCGGCTGCTGGAGCAGGAGCGCGGCGCGTACTGGACCTTCCTGGTGCACACGGGCGATCCTCTCGCCGGAGGCGAGGCCCCGGGCGTCTGCTTGGTCGGCGCCAGCCCCGAGGTCCATGTACGGCAGAACGCCGGGACGGTGGTGATGAACCCGATCTCCGGCACCTACCGCTACCCGGCCGAGGGCCCGTCCCTCGACTCGCTGCTGGCGTTCCTGCACGACCCCAAGGAGCTGGAGGAGCTCACCATGGTCGTGGACGAGGAACTGAAGATGATGTGCACCGTCGGCGACCTGGGCGGCCAGGTGCTGGGGCCGCGCCTGAAGGAGATGTCCCGCCTCGCCCACACCGAGTACGAGCTGCGCGGACGCACCACGCTCGACGTGCGCGAGGTGCTGCGCGAGACCATGTTCGCGGCCACCGTGACCGGCAGCCCGGTGGAGAACGCGACCCGGGTGATCACCCGTCACGAGCCCACCGGGCGCGGCTACTACGCCGGTGCGCTGGCGCTGATTGGCCGGACCGCGCTCGGCGGCCAGACGCTGGACTCGCCGATCCTGATCCGCACCGCGGACATCGACCCGGCCACCGGCCGACTCGCCGTCGGGGTCGGCGCGACCCTGGTCCGGCGCTCGGACCCGGAGTCGGAGGTCGCCGAGACGCACGCCAAGGCGGCGGGCGTGCTGGCCGCGATCGGCGCGCTGCCGCCGCGTCCGCGTCGGACGGGGGCGTCGGCGGCGTCCGTAGCCGCGCCGGTGCTGGCGGAGAACCACCGGGTCCAGCGGGCGCTGAACGCGCGGCGGACCAACCTCTCGCCGTTCTGGCTGACCATGCAGACGCCCGCGGCCCAGGCACCGGCGGAAAGCCACGCCCTGGTGATCGACTGCGAGGACACCTTCACCTCGATGCTGGCCCACCTGCTGCGCTCGCTCGGCCACCGGGTCACCGTGCGCCGCTGGGACGTCCCGGGCCTTGTCGAGGCGGTGGCCGCGCACGACGGACCCCTCGTCCTCGGTCCCGGCCCCGGTGACCCGGCCGCCGACGACCCGAAGATGGACGCCATGCGCGCGCTGGTCGCTCAGCTGGCCGCCACGGGACGGCCGCAGGGCTTCCTCGCAGTCTGCCTCAGCCACCAACTCCTGTGCGCGGCACTGGGCCTGGAACTGCACCGGAAGGCGACCCCGTACCAGGGCGCGCAGGAGCGGATCGAGCTGTTCGGCCGGGAGCAGACGGTCGGCTTCTACAACACGTTCACCGCGCGCTGCGACGACGCCACGGCGGAGGCGCTGGCCGCACGCGGCATCGAGGTGAGCCGCGACCCGCTGACCGGCGACGTCCACGCCCTGCGCGGCCCCGGCTTCGCGGGCCTCCAGTTCCACCCGGAGTCGGTGCTGACGCTGGACGGCGTCGGGATCGTCCGCGAGCTGACCGAGGGGCTGACCGTCGGAGCCCTCCAGGCCTGAACCGCCGCCGGGCCTGAACCGCCTGCGGGACCGGACCCGTCAGCGGCAGGGCCGCGGCGGGTTCGGGTCGAGCTCGCGCATCCGGTCGGCCAGGGCGGCGAACGCGTCCGGGCCCATCGGCGCGACGACGCGTTCGCGCAGCGCCGCCGCCAGGGCGAGGGCGGCGGCCATGGCCACCTCCTGGCCCTTCTCGGTGAGCGCGGCGAGCACCACACGCCGGTCCGTGGGCGACGGCTGACGGGTGATCAGACCCGCCTCACTGAGCCGGTCGGCGACCTTGGTGGTGCCGGCGGTGGTGAAGTTCAGCGTCGCGGCGAGCTGGTTCATCGGGGCGGACTGCTCGGTCGTCGAGGTCAGCAGGTACCAGAGCACCTGGAACTCCGAGGGCGCTATCCCCGCCTGGCGGTCGACGTCCGCGAGCAGCTCGTCGGTGAGGCGCCGGAAGCCGGACTGGAGGGTGTTCCACTGATCCAGCAGCCGGAGGTCCGCCTCACCCGGGCAGCCGGAGCCGTGGTCCGGAACCTGCCGCTCCACCATCGCCCGCATCCTCCCTCGTCAGCGACCTGCTCTTGCACAGATTAGCAACGCTGGCTATCGTGCAACCAGTTATTGGCTAACTGGCTACTGAATATCCAGCTATCAAGCACCAGGCTAGCTATCTGGCGAAAGGACTGCCCCCATGCCCGCCACCACCCCCACCGCAGCCACGGATGCCGCAGCCGCTCTGAAGGCGCTGCCCACCGGCACGTACCGACTGGAGACCGGCGCCTCCGAGATCCGGTTCCGCCACAAGACGATGTGGGGCCTGGTCACCGTCAAGGGCCGGTTCACCGGCTTCTCCGGCGCGGGTGAGATCCCCGCCGACGGCAGCGCCGCCTCGGGCTCGCTGACCATCGACGCCGCCTCACTGGACACCAAGAACGCCAAGCGCGACGAGCACCTGCGCCACGCCGACTTCTTCGAGGTCGAGCGCCACCCGGAGCTGGTCTTCCGGGCCACCGAGGCGCGCCCGCAGGCGGACGGCACGGTCGCGGTGACCGGCACCCTCACCGTCCACGGGGTCACCGAGCCGCTGGCGCTGACCGCCTCCGTCACCGGCCACAGCCCCGACTCGGTCACGCTGACCGCCCACGTCGAGATCGACCGCGACCGGTTCGGCCTGGGCTGGAACAAGGGCAACATGATCAAGGGCCTGACGTCGGTCGACGTCACCCTCACCTACAAGCAGGCCTGAGCGCCGAAGCACCTCTGAAGGCCTCCCCCGCAAGGGAGTTCACGCCTCCTCGTCGAGCCCCGCCTCGATCGCGTAGCGGACCAGCTCGACCCGGTTGTGCAACTGGAGCTTGCCCAGGGTGTTCTGGACGTGGTTCTGGACCGTGCGCGGCGAGAGCACCAGCCGGTCGGCGATCTGCTTGTACGGCAGGCCCTTGGCCACCAGCCGCAGCACCTCCGTCTCCCGCTCCGTCAGCTTGGGGACGGCCGGGGCGGGCTTGCCGGCGGGCACGGGCTCGGCGGCGAGGCGGCGGAACTCGCCCAGCACCAGCCCGGCCAGGCCGGGCGTGAAGACCGCGTCGCCCTGGGCGGTGCGGCGGACCGCCTCCAGCAGGTCCTCGCGGCTGGCCGACTTGACCAGGTAGCCGGTCGCGCCCGACTTGACCGCCTCCAGCACGTCGCCGTGCTCACCGCTGGCGGAGAGCACCAGGACGCGGGGCGCCTTCTCGGACGCCATCAGCTGGCGGCAGACCTCGACGCCGGGGCGGTCCGGCAGGTTGAGGTCGAGCACCACCACGGCGGGCTGGACCGCCCGGCCGCGCTGGACCGCCTCGCGGGCGTCGCCCGCGGTGGCCACCACGTCGAAGCCCGCGTCCGCGAGGTCGCGCGCGACGGCCTCACGCCACATCGGGTGGTCGTCGACCACCATCACCCGGATCGCCTCGGTCACCGCTTCGACTCCTGCCTGCTTCCGCTCCGCTGCCCCGGGGCCGGTTTGGGCACCCGCAGCTCGACCTCCGTGCCCTGACCGGGGACCGAGACGATCTCGGCCGTGCCGCCCAGGTCGCGCAACCGGCCGCGGATCGACTGGGAGACCCCGAGCCGTCCCTCGCGTTCGGCCTCGCCCAGCCGCGCCGGTTCAAAACCCGGCCCCTCGTCCCGGACGCTGACCACGACGGCGTCCGGCTCGTCCTCGACCAGGATCCAGGCGCGCGCCTGCTCGCCCACATGCCGGGTGACGTTGTCGAGCGCCGCGCCGACGGCAGCCGCCAGCTCACCGGCCGCGTGCGCGGCCAGCAGCACCGGCGTTCCGGGCTGGGCCACGGTCACCCGGGGGCTGGTCAGCGGGGCCAGCAGCACGCGCAGGTCCTGCGGCACGTCCCCGCCCGGAGCCGGGGTCCGACGGTCCTGGAGCGGCACCGAGGCGCTCAGCGGACCGGACGACGCGGCCGTCGCGGCGGCAGAGGCGGAGGGCGAGGCGGTGATGGCCGGGGTGGGGTTGTTGAGCCCCTGCGCGATCAGCAGCCGCAGCGCGCTCTCCTGCTCGCCGGCCAGCGCGGCGATCTCGCCCGCCTCGCCGCCGATCTCCGCGCCGCGCCGTTTGACCAGTGCCAACACCTGGAGCACGCCGTCGTGGATGTCCCTGGCCAGCCGCTCGCGCTCGCGCGTCGCCGCCTGGATCTGCAGGGCGCGGGCCAGCGTCTCCTCGCTCTTGCGGGCCACCTCGACCACGAAGCCGATGGCCACGCAGGAGAGCATCAGCAGCACGATGTTGTGGACGTTGGAGGACGTCGGGCCGTTGGCCTCGATGATGTTGGCGACGCCGACCACCAGACCCGCCACGGCCGCGGGGAACCAGCCGCCGTAGACGGCGAAGCCCAGCACCATCCCGGCGGCGCGGATGGTCGGCAGCGTCACGTCGCCGCCGACGACCCAGCTCCAGCCGTCGAAGACGCGGGTCAGCAGGATTCCGGTCACCACCAGCACGCAGTCCGTCAGCAGCCAGGGCCAGCCGCAGCGCTGCTTGGTGGAGAAGACCTTGACGGTGCCGAAGGTCCACACCGTCAGCACCAGGAGGTAGAGCCACGCGCCGACCTGGTCGGTGTAGTGCTGCTCGTGCTCGGCGTAGCGGCCTATGGCGTAGAGGAGGGTGAGGATCCGGAACGCGCCGATGGCGGTCCAGAGCGGTTGCTCCACGGAGAAGGACCCGCCGGTCGCCCCGGTCGAGCCACTCGCGCCGGTCGTGCCTACCACTGCGTCCTGTCGGCCGGAGCCGGGACGTATGCCCCCGAGCACGCCTGTCTCCCCCTACGACTCTTCTGCTTTACCTTGCTTGGCCTGCTTCTTCGCGTCCTGGAGCTGACGCTTGGCGGCGGTGGCGTAGATGTCCACGTACTCCTGGCCGGACAGCCGCATGATCTCGTACATCACCTCGTCGGTGACCGAGCGCAGAATGAACCGGTCGTTCTCCATGCCGTGGTAGCGGGAGAAGTCCATCGGGCGGCCGATCCGGATGCCCGGACGGACCCCCAGCTTGGGCAGCACCTGGCCGGGCGGCTGCAGCTTCTCGGTGTCGATCATCGCGACCGGGATCACCGGCGCGCCGGTCGCCAGCGCGATCCGGGCCAGGCCGCCGACCTTGCCGCGGTAGAGGCGGCCGTCCGGGGAGCGGGTGCCCTCCGGGTAGACGCCGAAGAGCTCACCGCGCTTGATGACCTCGATCCCGCTGCTGATCGCGGCCTCGCCCGCGCCGCGCACGCCGGAGCGGTCGACCGGCAGCTGTCCGACGCCCTTGAAGAAGGCCGCCGTCAACTTGCCCTTGAGCCCCGTCCCGGTGAAGTACTCGGACTTGGCGATGAAGGTCACCCGGCGTCGCGGGATCATCGCGGGCAGGAAGAAGGAGTCGGAGAACGAGAGGTGGTTGCTGGCCAGAATGGCCGGGCCCTCCTCGGGGATGTTCTCCATCCCCTCGACCCACGGACGGAAGAAGATCTTCAGCATCGGGGCGACGATCATCTTCATGAACCGGTAGAACAACCCAGGACCTCCATACTCACCTGACCACCGAGAACCTTAGTCGCGTTTGCGGAAAAGTCCCCCCTCGGCGGACGCCACGGGAACACAGGCGCTGTACGGGTGCGTTGCGGACATGGGACGATGACTGCTACTGCCGCGTAGGCCGTTTTCGGAAGGACCACAGATGCCGCTGCTGCCCGGCGCCGAGCCGTACCGCCACCGCGGCGGCCCGGTGGGAGTTCTGGTGTGCCATGGCTTCACCGGCTCGCCCTTCTCGATGCGCCCCTGGGCCGAGCGCGCCGCCGCCGAGGGCTACAGCGTCTCGCTTCCCCTGCTCCCCGGCCACGGCACCCACTGGCGGGACCTCAACACCACCCGCTGGCAGGACTGGTACGCGACGGTCGAGCGCGGCTACCTGGAGCTCGCCGAGGAGTGCGAGCAGGTCTTCGTCTTCGGCCTCTCCATGGGCGGGCTGCTCGCGCTGCACCTCGCCGCCCAGCAGGGCGCGGGCGTCAGCGGGCTCGTGCTGGTCAACCCGCTGGTCCGGATGCCCGGACAGTCGCACGTGGCACTGCCGGTGGTGCGCCACCTGGTGCCGAGCCTGCCCGGGATCAGCAACGACGTCGCCAAGCCCGGTGTGGAGGAGGGCGGTTACACCCGCACCCCGCTGCACGCCGCGTGGTCGATGAAGCAGCTGACGAAGATCGTCCAGGCCGAGCTGCCGACGGTCACCCAGCCGCTGCTGCTCTTCCGCAGCCCGCAGGACAACGTGGTGCCGCCGCCCAGCGGCAAGCTGCTGATGGACCGGGTGGGCAGCACGGACCTCACGGAGCGGCTGCTGGAGCGCAGCTACCACGTCGCCACGCTGGACTACGACGCCGAGACGATCTTCGACGGCAGCGTCGACTTCGTCCGCCGGCTCACCGTCCCCGTCACGAAGGGCTGAGGCGCGATGGCGGAGGAGCGGGACGCGTCGGGTACGGACGGCAGCGAGGCGGGGCGGTCCGACGACGAGCTGTTCGCGGAGCTGGTGGCCGGGTTCGACGAGCCGGTGGCCGAGGAGGAGCGCAGCTGGCCCGAGTCCGAGGATCTGTCCGAGAGCGACCTGAACGACCTGTCCGGGTTCACGCCGCAGTCGCGGCCCCGCCCGGTGAACCCGCCGGTCAACCGCCCGGCGATCCGGCCGCTGCCGATGGTCCCGGCGGTGCCGCCGGTCGACCCGCGCTCCTGGACGCCCGCGGAGGACCCGGACGAGGACCACTACGTCCCGCCGGACCCGCGCGACCTGCCCAAAGCGGAGACGCCGACCCGGATGGCGCTGCTGTCGCTGATCGGCGGCATCGTCCTGGCCCTGCTCGGCGGCTTCGGCCAACTCCCGGGCATGGCCACCTTCCTGGGCGTCGCCTTCGCGGCGGGCGGCGTGGTGACGCTGGTCGCGCGGATGAAGGACACGGACGACGACGACCACGACCGCGACGACCCGAACCACGGCGCGGTGGTCTGATCCGACGTCAGGGACGCTGCGACTGACGGGGCTTGGCGGCCCTCCGGGCCCGTCTGACCCTCCCGCTCAGGACAGCCGCAGCGCGGCCAGGACCGGGCGGTGGTCGGTGGCCAGCGTCAGGTCCTTGCCGCGCAGCCCGGGGAACCCCTCCCCGACGGCACCGCAGGCGAGGACCTCGACGTCCCGGGTGGCGAAGACGGCGTCGATGCGCCGCGACGGCTCCGCGGACGGGAAGCTGTACTCGCCGCCCCAGGGCCGGGTCGCCCAGCCGTCCTGCAGCCGGGAGCCGAGCAGCTCCCAACCGGGCTCGCCGGGACGCTCGTTGACGTCACCGCCGACCAGCGAATGGGCCACGTCCAGCCCGTCGAGATGGTCGAGGTGGTCGAGCAGCAGCGCGCACTGACGACGGCGCTCGTCGCGGTCCAGCGAAAGGTGACAGCTCGTCAGCGAGAAGGGCCGGGCCGAGCCGAGGCGGACCACCGTGGTCGCGAAGCCGCGCTGGTGCAGCCCCGGTGTGCGCGGCAACAGCACGTCGTGGACGGAGAGCGGCAGCGCGCGCAAGCGGCCCAGCAGCAGCGGCCCGGCAGCGCTCCTGCCGCCGCTGAGCACCAGCAGTCCGGTCGAGCGCGCCAGCCAACCCGCCTGCGGACGGGGGAACCAGAAGCGCGGCGACTCCTGGAGACAGACCAGGTCCGGCTCCAGCGCCCGCAGCACCCGGACCACCGCGGTCCGGTCGTCGCGCAGCGAGCGGATGTTCCAGCTCACCACCCTGACGATCTCCGAGCCGTCCGACTGCGGCCCGGACGCCGGCAGCTCCCAGCGCCGCTCGGTCGGTGCGGTCGGTGCAGTCGGCGCGCTCGGCGCGGTTGCCTCGGGAGGTGCGGTCGGTGCGCTCGCCTCGGTCATGAACCGAGTCTGACGGCTCAGTCCTGGCGGGCCAGGTCCGCCGCGCCGATGATGCCGGCGGCCGAGCCGATGGTGGCCAGCACGACCTCGGCGCGCGGCCGGTGGACACCGCCGATCAGGTACTTCTCGAAGGCCTTGGCCACCGGGTCGAGCAGCAGCCGACCGGAGTCGGAGACGCCGCCGCCGAGGACGAAGACCGCCGGGTCGAAGAGCGAGGCCAGGTCGGACAGTCCCCGGCCGAGCCAGTCGGCCAGCTCGTCGTAGACGTCCAGGGCCAGCGGGTCGCCCTCGTTCGCGGCCTGGGTGATCTGGCTGCCGGTGATGGTCTCGGCGACGCCCTCGTTCAGCTCGAGAAGCCGCTTGCCGCGCACCGGGTCGGCGGCCGCCGCCTCGCGGCCGTAGCGGCGCAGGGCGCGACCGGAGCCGTACTGCTCCCAGCAACCCTTGGAGCCGCAGCCGCAGGGCAGGCCGTCGGGAACCATGTTGAGGTGGCCGATCTCGCCCGCGACGCCGAAGCTGCCGCGGTGCATCCGGCCGTCGATGACGATGCCGCCGCCGATCCCGGTGCCGACGGTCACCATCACCATGTCCTGGTGGCTGGCCGCCGCGCCGAAGCGGAACTCGCCCCAGGCCGCCGCGTTCGCATCGTTCTCGATCACGGTGGGGAGGTGGACCAGGTCCTCGATCCGGGCCTTTAGCGGCTCGTTCTCCCAGGCGATGTTCGGGGCCATCAGCACCGTGGAACGGTTCCGGTCGATGTAACCGGGGGCACCGACGCCGACCGCGGTGACGTCGTGCTCGCTGCGGAGCTCCTTGACGGCGTCCGCGATCGCACCGACGGCCCACTGCGGATCGGCGGGCGTGGGCACGCGGGTGCGCGCCAGGATCGTCCCGTTCTCGTCCACGACACCGGCTGCGATCTTGGTGCCGCCGACGTCCACGCCGATGGTCAGTCCCATGTGTCCCTCAGTCTTCGGTGGTTCCCCGCTGGGCGGTACCGTACCCGGCCATGGGGGGCCGGGTACACACTTCTGCGTACATTAGCCGAAGACAGGTTGCGATGGTTGCGTCGGGCGGGTTCAGAAGTCGTAGGCACTGAGTCAGCCAGGTCCAGACCGCGGTACAGACCAATCCGGCCCAAAGCTCAGCCCAGAGCTCAGTCGAGGTCGATGTGCTCCGAGTCGCCCTTCTTCGGCGCCGACCAGCGGCGTTCGGAGGCTGAAACCGCCGCGCGGTACGCCGCGATCAGCTCGCCGCCGGCCGCCAGCAGGTGTCCGTAGACGGCGGGGCTGCTGCTGCGCAGCGGTGCGGCGAGGTTCTGCAGCACCTCCATCGGGTCCGCGCTGCCGCTGGTCACGGAGCTGACCTTGTCGCCCACGGCGGAGGCGAACTTGCGCACCTCGTCGACCAACGGCCCGAGGTCGCCCGCGAAGGGGAAGTCCGTCGCGGAGGACGCGGAGGACCCGGAGGACGCGCCCTGCTTCTCCTCGGCCGCCTCGTCCTCGACCGGGACAGGCTCGTGCTCGTGCTGGGCGGCGCTGTCCGCGGCGGCGTTCTCGGGAACGGCCTCGACGTCCGGCTCGGCCCAGCTGTCGTCGTGCTCCTGGTCGGTCAGGTGCTGCTCGGCCACAGCCTCCGCCCACACATCCTCGATGCGACCGTTCTCAGCGTGCTTCCCGGCGCTGCTGTCGTCGGCACTGGTCATCGTGCTGCTCCTTCGTGGGCGCGGCGATCCGTCTGCTTCCGACGCTACCCGAGCGAGGCGGGCCAGAGGGAAGGGTCGGGTGCGAATCGCACAGTCAGCACCCCGTCCCGGAGCGCCGCGCCCGCGACGGTGCAGCGGCGCAGCGCGGACGGCAGCGGCACCGAGCGGCGGTAGCAGCCGACGCCGAGGGCGAGTTCGTCGCCGCGGCGTACCAGTTCGAGGTCGCCGCGCTCCGTGCCGGGCAGCGGGATGTGCCAGACCAGGACCCGGTCGGGGGTGTCCAGCCGGTCCTCGACGCGCCACTCGACGGCCTCGCGCGCGGGGGTGTCCGTCCAGGTCACCAGGGCGGACGGTTCGGCCAGTTCGCCGAGGTCGACGCGTTCGGGCTCCCGCCCGAGGTCGGGCACGGCGTGGACGGGGACGTCCCAGGCGGCGCGCAGCAGGTCGAGCCCGGCGCTGTCCGTGCCGGTCGGACTGCCGTCCGTCGGCTTGCCGTCCACCGGCACCCGGTTCACCAGCAGCGACTCCAGCGGCAGCTGATGCAGCGCCAACCCGGCACGCGCGCGCAGCAGTTCGGCCCGTGCCCGGGGACCGGCGGGTGGCGCGGTGACCAGTCGGATGCTCGTGCTCGGCGCGCGCAGCACCGCGCGGATGTCGGCCAGCTCGGCGGAGGCCCAGGCCCGCGCCTCGAAGAGCCACTGCGAGGGCATCGGCACGCCCGCCAGCCCGGCCAGCACCGGACGCAGCGCACGGGCCGCCTGCCGCTCGTCGGGCAGCAGCCGGGCGAGGTAGGCGTCCAGCTGCTCGGGCAGCGCCAGCGCGGCGACCAGCTGCGCTACCGGCGGCGCGTCGACGACGACCAGGTCGAAGGCGCCGAAGGACGCCCCACGCTCCGCACCCTCCGCGCGCTCGCGCCCGCGCCCGTAGGTGCGCAGCAGGTCGAGCAGCGCCAGGTGCGACGCGCCCGGCAGTGCGGTCAGCTCCTCCGGCTCCAGCGGCTCGACGCCCAGCAGGTCGAAGAGCCCCTTGGCGCGCTCCAGCAGCCGTACTCCGGCCGCGCGGAATGCCGCCTGCTCGTCGAGCCGCAGGGCGAACAGGCCCGGCTCGAAGGCGATGCGCAGCGGTTCGGGGCCGAGGCGGTGGCCCAGCAGTCCGTCGACGGACCGGTGCGGGTCGTCCGCCGCGACGAGCAGCACCCGCTCGCCCGATTCGGCCGCCAGCGCGGCCGTGGCCGCCGCCAGCGTGCTGCGCCCGGCGCCGCCCGCGCCGCTGACCAGGACGAGCCGAGGTGACATCAACGTGCCGTCAGCTCTCGACGCGCTTCTTCAGCCCGGCCAGCGCCCGGTCGATGATGACCTTCTCGGCCTTGCGCTTGATCATGCCCAGCATCGGGATCTTGACGTCGACGGCGAGCTGGTAGGTCACCTCGGTCTTGTCGCCGGTCGGCGTGAGCGTGTAGGAGCCGTCGAGCGACTTGAGCATCTGGCTCTTGACGAGGGTCCAGCTGACCTTGCGGTCGCCGTCCCAGGTGTAGGCGAGGGTGTGGTCGTCCTTGATCGCGCCCGCGTCCAGCAGCAGCCGGACCTGCTGGGCCCGGCCGTCGGCGCCCTCGCTGAGGACCTCGATCTCCTTGACCTCGCCGGTCCACGCCGGGTACGCCGCGAAGTCCGCGATCACCGCCATGACCTGGGCCGGGGTCGCCTCGATCGTGGTGCTCGACCTGGTGTGCTCCGCCATCGGATGGCCTCCGCCTCTCGCCCTGCTGCCGTCACGGCCGGTGTGTGCATCCCGCCGATGAGAGGCTATCGCGTCCAGGCGAGCGTTCAGACGTCGAGCACCGTCAGACGTCCAGCACCCAGGGGCGTCCGGTGGCGTTGAAGTGGCCGACGTTGACACACTCGGTCCTGCCGATCCGCAGCCGGCGCCGCAGCGGCTGGTGGACGTGGCCGAAGAGCGCGTACGCGGGCTGCGTCTCGTGGATCGCCTGCAGCACGGCCTCGCTGCCGCGTTCGAACCGGCGGGCCACCACGTCGTAAGTCAGGTCCGGTACGGCGGGCGGGACATGGGTGCAGAGCACGTCGACCCGGCCGAGCGCCGCGACCTTGGCCGCGTACTCCTCCTCCGGGATCTCGAACGGCGTCCGCATCGGACTCGGCAGGCCGCCGCCGACGAAGCCGAAGCGCAGCCCGCCGATCTCGGTCGTCTGCCCGTCCAGCACGGTGACCCCGTCGCGGGCGAACTCCGGCCACAGGCCGGGCAGGTCGACGTTGCCGTAGGTGGCGTAGGTCGGCGCGGGGAAGGCGGCGAAGAGTTCGGCGTACTGCCGGCGGACCGCGCCCTCGATCGCCGTGCGCCGGTCCATCCGCAGCCCGGACCAGAGCTCGGCGGAGAGCGCCCGTGCCTCCTCGAACCGGCGCTCGTTGCGCAGCCGGACCAGCCGCGTAGCGTTCTCCGCGCCGAAGAGGTCGGGGAAGATCCCGCGGGCGTGGTTCGCGTAGTCGAGGAAGAGGATCAGGTCCCCGAGGCACACCAGCGCGTCAGCGCCCTCCCCGGCGCGCGCCAGGGCCTCGCTGTTGCCGTGCACGTCACTGACCACATGGACCCGCATGACCACCACAGTAGCCAGCCCCTAGGCTGGTCCGAGTGTGACCCTGGAAACACATTGGCTGGTACACCTATGCCGGAGTAACTACCTGCCAGTAACGTCCTGGCGTCCCCGCAGCGTCGCCGTGACAGCGCCCTGGGTCCCCACACCCAGGTCAGCGCTTTCGAGATCGAGGAGCAGCTTTGCGCGAGTTCAGCCTTCCGGCCCTCTACCAAGTGCCGATCGGCGGCGACCTCACCGATCCGATCCATCGCAACGCCTCGGAGTACCCGGATCTGCCGCTGGTCGCCCGCAAGAACGACAACGGCGTCTGGGAGGACCGCACCGCCACCCAGTTCCTGTCCGAGGTACGGGCGGTGGCCAAGGGCCTGATCGCCTCCGGTGTCGGCCCCGGCGACCGGGTCGGGCTGATGTCGCGCACCCGCTACGAGTGGACCCTGCTGGACTTCGCGATCTGGTGCGCGGGCGCGGTCACGGTTCCCGTCTACGAGACCTCCTCGGCCGAGCAGGTCGAGTGGATCCTGGGCAACTCCGGCGCGGTGGTCTGCATCGCCGAACTCCCCCGCCACGAGGCCGTGATCGGCGAGGTGCGGGACCGGCTCCCGGCCCTGAAGCAGGTCTGGCAGCTGGAGGCCGGCGGCCTGACCGACCTGGTCCGGGCCGGCGCGGACGTCCCCGAGGCCGCGATCGAGGAGCGCCGGGCCACGCTCGGCCCCGACTCGGTGGCCACCATCGTCTACACCTCCGGCACCACCGGCCGCCCCAAGGGCTGCGTGCTCACCCACGCCAACTTCATGTCGGAGCTGGGCAACATCACCACCCGGCTGCGGCCGCTGTTCCAGCCCGGCGAGTCCTCGATCCTGCTGTTCCTGCCGCAGGCGCACGTGCTCGGCCGGATCGCGGAGATCGCGGCGGCCATGGCGCCGATCCGGATCGGCCACGTCCCGGACATCAAGGAGGTCACCGCGGAGCTGGCCGCGTTCCGGCCGACGCTGATCCTGGGCGTGCCACGGGTCTTCGAGAAGGTCTACAACGCGGCCAGAGCGAAGGCGCAGAGCGAGGGCAAGGTCAAGATCTTCGACCGTGCGGCGGAGACGGCGATCGCCTACAGCCGGGCCCTGGACACCCGTTCCGGCGCGAGCCTCGGCCTGAAGCTGCGTCACCGGATGTTCGACGCGCTGGTCTACAGCAAGCTCCGCAACGCGCTGGGCGGCCGGGCCACCCACGCGATCTCCGGCGGCGCCCCGCTCGGCGAGCGCCTGGGCCACTTCTACCGCGGCATCGGCTTCACCGTCCTGGAGGGCTACGGCCTGACCGAGACCTGCGCGGCCACCGCCTTCAACCCCCACGACAAGCCGCGGATCGGCACCGTCGGCCAGCCGCTGCCGGGCTCCTCCGCGGCCATCGCCGAGGACGGCGAGATCCTGCTGAAGGGTCCGCAGATCTTCGCGGGCTACTGGGACAACCCCGAGGCCACCGCCGAGGCGCTGCACGACGGTTGGTTCGCCACCGGCGACATCGGCACGCTGGACGCCGAGGGCTACCTCAGCATCACCGGCCGCAAGAAGGAGATCATCGTCACCGCCGGCGGCAAGAACGTCGCCCCCGCGGTGATCGAGGACCGCATCCGGGCCCACCCGATCATCGCCGAGTGCATGGTCGTCGGTGACCGCAGGCCGTTCATCGCGGCCCTGATCACCGTCGACGAGGAGTTCTTCCCGGCCTGGAAGCAGCTGCACGGCAAGCCGGCGTCGGCGACGGTCTCCGACCTGAAGGACGACGCGGACCTGCGCGAGGCGATCCAGGCGGCCATCGACGACGGCAACGCCGCGGTCTCGCACGCGGAGGCCGTGAAGAAGTTCGCGATCCTGGACACGGTGCTGTCCGAGGACTCCGGGCACCTCACCCCGTCGATGAAGCTGAAGCGCGCGGTCGTGATGAAGGACTTCGCCGCCGACGTCGAGGCGCTGTACGCGCGGTAGGGCGAATGCGGTAGTCGACAGTGCGGTAAAACCCGAAAGGGCGCGGGGCTCGCCGGAATGCGAGCCCCGCGCCCTTTTCGAGCGTCTGGGTGAATCAGACTCAGTGGCTGGTCTGCACCGAGGTCAGGTGGGTCAGCGGCGAAAGCGGCAGACCGGCGACCACGGACTCGACGGCACCGAGGACATTGCCGACACCCACGTGCACGCCGACACCCGCGACGTCGACAGAAACGTGGGCGAGACCACCGGCGACCTGGTCCAGCTCGTTGTCGGAGAGCTCGGCCGTGGCGATCTGCGACCCGGTGTTGTTGCGCATGGTTCTCTCTTCTCTTCAGCAGTGCGGAACAGCCATGTCGAACCCGTTCCGCACTCTCTACGCATCTCGACGGGTACCGGGTTACACCCCTCGAAGGTATTTCCGAGTGACCCCGATCACAGGTGCCCATCACAGGCGTTGGTCACAGGTGACCGGCGAGCACCTTGTCCAGGCTGACCACCAGCCCCGCGGCGTCCCGGCGGACGGCGAAGAGCTGGTCGGCACCCGTCGTCGGCGCCGCGACACCCGGCGCCAGACCCCACTGCTGCGCCGGGCCGCTGGGCACCAGCTGTCCCTGCACACAGGAGACCGGGGTCACCGAGAGCAGCGCGCCGGGGGTGCTCAACGTCCGTAGCAGGACCAGGATTTCGCCCTGCGGGGCGGCCGCGCACGCAGCCGCTCCGGTCGGTGCGGGCGACGCCGGTCGCGCGGTGGCCCGCGACGATGCCGTGGCCGTCGGGCTCGCGCTGACAGTGGACGGGGACGGAGCCGTCACGGGTGCCGTCGGGCCGTTCCCACCGTCGACGGACGTCGGCGAGGCGGAGGCCTGCGGAGCGCCGGAGACGGCGGTCGACGCGCTCGGCGCAGGCGCGCTGTGCTGCTGCGGGGCTGGGTGGCCACCACCGGCCAGGGCGTACGCGGTGGCTCCCGCCAGCAGCGCCCCGACCGCGGCCGTGGGCACCACGGCCAGCCGGGTACGCCGACTGCGGCGCCCGGCCAGCGCGCGCAACCCCGCTCCGCTCAGCGGCGGAGGTCCGGCCTCGCCGGCTGCACTGTCGGCAAGCCGGTGCAACGCGTGGCGCAGCTCTGGGTCCTTCTGGAGGTGCCGGTCGTCCTGGCGGTGCCGGTCGTCCTGGCGGTGCCGGTCGTCCTGGCGGTGCCGGTCGTCCTGGCGGTGCCGGTCGTCCTGGAGGTACCTGTCGTTCGGCAGGTCACCGTCGTGTCGGAGGTCGTCGCCCATCATGCCTTCAGGTCCGTCAGATCCGTGAGATCGCCGGTCAGATGCCGGGCGAGGGACGCGCGGGCGCGGGAGAGGCGGACCTTGACGGTACCCACCGGCGCACCGGTCTGTTCGGCGACCTCGGCGACGGGGAGGTCGCAGAGATAGTGCAGGACAACCACGCGGCGCTGCTCCTCGGGAATCTTGCGCAGCGCTGCCACCAGCGCGGCGTGCTCCGGCTCCGGTCCGGCCTGCACGGCCGGGGTGCCGTGGCGGACCAGCGCGGACACGTAACTGCGGGCGCGCCGCCACCGGCTGACGGCAAGTCGCCACGCCACGGTTCTGACCCACGCCTCCGGAGCGGCCGAGGCGGACAACTCCTCGCGCCGCTTCCAGGCGCGCACATACGCCTCCTGGACGACATCCTGCGCCTCGGCCAGATCCCCGGTCATCACGTACAACTGGCCGACCAGCCGCGACCAGCTCGCGGCGTAGAACTCGTCGAACTCCTCAGGCGACAAGCGCTCCCGCCCCCTGGTTCGGCCGATTGCGGGGACTCTGGGAGACCGGCGGGAGTCCGCATATCAAGCAGAGGTCTGAGCATTTCACGAGACATCATCTGACCACAGGCGCGACTGCGTCCGGATCCACGATCGTGAACATTCCGAGGAGACAATGGACTGATTCAGAGCAATCCTTCGAGGCGCTTTGCGAGCAGGTCCCAGCGCCAGGCCTCCTCGACCCATTTCCGGCCCGCCGCGCCCATTCGCGCGCGCAATCCCTCGTCGCCCAGCAGAAGAATCAGCCGCTCCGCGAGAGCGTCCAGATCGCGGCCTCCCACGACATATCCCGTCTCGCCCTCCCGCACCGCGTCCGGCGCGCCGCCGCTGTCGCCCGCGACGACCGGCAGGCCCGTCGCGGAGGCCTCCAGATAGACGATGCCGAGACCCTCGACGTCGAGCCCGCCCCGGCGGGTGCGGCACGGCATGGCGTAGACGTCGCCCGCGCCGTAGTGCGCGGGCAGCTCCTCCCACGGGACCGCGCCGGTGAAGCGGACCGAGGCCGAGACGCCCGTCTCCGCTGCCAGCTTCTCCAGGTCCTCGCGGTACGGGCCGCCGCCCACGATCAGCAGGACCGCGTCGGGGAAGGCCGTGAGCACCAGGGGCCAGCTGCGGATCAACGTGTCCTGGCCCTTGCGCTTGACCAGGCGCGAGACGCAGACGACCACCGGACGGTCCGTCAGCCCGAGCCGGGCGCGGACCGCGTCGCCGCCCGAGTCGGGGTGGAAGGTCTTCTCGTCGACGCCCGGCGGCAGCTGGACCATCCGGGCCGCCGCCTGCGGGCCGACCGCCGACGCGATCCGGGAGCGGGTGTACTCGCCCAGGTACGTGAGGACGTCGGTGCCCGCGCCGATCCGGCGCAGCAGTTGGCGGGAGCCGGGGAGCTGCGCCCAGGCCGCCTCGTGGCCGTGGGTCATCCCGAGCAGTTTCGTCGCCCCCGCGCGTCGCAGCGCCGGAGCCGTCAGCCCGAGCGGCGCGGCCGCGCCGAACCAGACGGACGAGCAGCCGTGCGCGCGCAGCAGCTCCGCCGCCCGCCTGGTGACCCTCGGCGTGGGCAGCAGCATGGTGGTCCGATCCCGGATCACCTCGAACGGCTGTTCCGCGTCGAACGCGCGTACTTCAGTCCCGTCGCGCCAGGTGGAGGCGTAGACCACGACCTGGTCGGCGGGGAGCCGGACGGCCATGTTGTGCACGAAGGTCTGGATGCCGCCCTGGCGCGGGGGAAAGTCGTTGGTGACGATGAGGGTCTTGTTCACGCGTGCGGTTCCTCGGTCCGGGAAGGGCTGGTCCGTACGATAGGGCAATGCGTAAAAAGCCAGCTGACGGAGCCACCCCAGGACGGCACCGTCCCCGTTTCGACCCGACCGTCCCGTCCGCCTGGAGCGGCTGGGCGCTGGGACGGGCGCTGGTGGTCCTGCTGGTGCTCGGAGTCCTGAAAATACCGCACATGATGGACGTGACCAGCGACGTCAAGGTGATCTACCAGGGCTGGGCCGAGGTGCTGCGCTCCGGGACGTTCCCGATGGACGACGTCACCTGGCAGTATCCGCCGCTGGCCGCGCTGGTGATGCTGGCCCCGCTGGCGGTGCCCGCGTCCTACTTCGTCGGCTTCCTGGTCCTGATCGGCGTCTTCGACGCGCTCGGCATGGGGCTGCTGCTGCGGCTCCGCCGCTCCGGTCGGGACCGGGCGGCGGCGGGCGTCTGGCTCTGGGTGGTGGTGCCACCGCTGCTCGGGCCGACGCTGTACGCCCGGTTCGACCTGGTCGTCACCGTGGTGGCGATGGCCGCGCTGGTCGCGCTGGTCCGGCGGCCCAGGCTGGCCGGGGTGCTGACCGCCGTCGGCGCGATGCTGAAGGTGTGGCCGGTGCTGCTGCTGATCGGCGCCGGCCGCGGACGGCGGTGGCTGCAGGTGGCGGCCGCGTTCGCGCTGAGCGGGGCGCTGGTCGGCTTCCTCTTCCTGGTCTCGACGCACGGCGCGTTCTCGTTCCTCGGCTTCCAGGAGGGCCGGGGCATCGAGGTGGAGTCGGTGGGTGCGCTGCCCTTCCTGTTCGCCAGCGTCTTCCTGCACTGGCAGGGCACCGTGGCGATGAACTACGGATCGCTGGAGGTGCTCGGCCCGCACGTGGCCACGATGAGCGGACTGATGGTGGCGAGCTCGGTGATCGCCTTCGCCCTGCTCGCGCTGTGGCGGCTGCGCGTCCGGCACTGGACCCCGGCGACCGCCGCCGACGCGGGGCTGACCGCGGTGCTGCTCTTCGTGGTGACCAGCCGTGTGATCAGCCCGCAGTACATGCTGTGGCTGGTCGGGCTGGCCGCCGTCTGCCTCACCCTGCGCGGCTCGGTGATGCGCCCGGTGGCGTGGCTGGTCGCGGTGGCCGTGCCGGTCACGACGGTCGAGTTCCCGTTCATGTTCGGCGAGCTGACCGGCCGCACCGAGCTGGGCCTGGTGATCATCGGCAGCCGCAACCTGCTGCTGCTCGCGGCGGCGGTGCTGGCCTTCGTCCGGCTCTGGCGGGCGACGGTCTCCAGCTCCTCGCCGGACCTGCCGCAGCTCGCGGACGCCGTGGCACCGGAGCGCGACCCCGCGCAGCGAGACAGCGCCGAGGTCAGCGCCTGAGCGCCGACTCGACGTCGGCCCGCCACTGCGCGGTGAACGCGGCGGTGCCGACGCCCAGCGTCGCACGCAGGGCGCGGTCCACGGCCGCGTCCTGCCCGCCCCGGCCGCCGGTCGCGGCGACGGCGGCGTAGAGCGCGACCAGCTTCGCCTGCCCGTGGTGCAGCACCACGCTGCGGCAGGCGAACCAGGCCTTCTGGTACGCCTCCTGCAGGGCGGGCGCGGTGCCGGAGAAGTCGGCGTCGGCGGGCAGCGCGGCCAGCAGCCGCGCTGCGGCACCCGAACTGCCGGAACCGCCCGAAGCGCCGGAGCCGCCTGAGCCGCTGGAACCGCCCGAGGCCAGCGCGGCGCCGAGTTCCACGGCGATCTGCTGCGGGGTGCGGCCGGTGCCGAGGTAGCCGGTCCAGTCGGCGACGCCCTCGGAGAGCCAGCGCGGCGTCCAGGCGTCGGTCTGCGCGCGGGTGGCGACGTGCGTGGTCTCGTGGGTGGTGACGACCCGCTGACCCAGGGCGCTCAGGCTGTCCCAGGCGATCGGGTTGAGCGTGATCCGCTCGGTCCTGCCGAGTTCGGACGCGCCCAGCTCGCCGGTGGTGACGGCGGCGATGTCGGCGAAGGCCGCCGGGTCGGCGTCGAGCAGCGCGCCGAACTGGTCGCTCGCCAGCGGGGCCAGGACGACGGTGCGCTGTCCCCAGCCGCTCCCCCAGACGGCGCTGACGTCAGGGACCGCGCGGTCGGCCTCCGCGCCGATCGCGGCCAGGGTGGCCGGGTCGCGCAGCCCGAGGACCAGGCTGTACCGGCCGCGGACCGCCCGCACCGGGCCGAGGTCCCAGATCAGCACGGTGTTGCCGGGGTGGTCCCCGCCCTCGGTGCCGTCGGAGGCGAGCAGCCAGCGGCCGTCGGGCTGCCGCTCGAAGATCAGGTACTGGGTCGCGGTCTCCAGCTGCGCGTCGAAGCCCGCCAGCCGGTAGCCGAGCTCGACCTCCACCGCCACCCGCTCCCCCGTGCCGAGCACCGCCGGCAGCGGGAACGCGTCGAACGCGGTGACCCGGTACCGCCAGTCGCCCAGCGGCACCTGGGCCAGGTTGGCGACCAGCGCGTACTGACGCTGCCTCAGGTCCGCCGCCGCCGAACCGCCGCTCGCGACGGGGACGACGGTGGCGGCAAGCGAAGCGGCGTCGCGTGCCAGCACGGCTGTGGCGCGGCGGGACAGCGTCTGCTCGACCTCGGCGGCCTGTTCCTCGCGCCGGTCGTCGGCCGCGTCCGCCCACGCCGCCCAGGCGGTGGCGCCACCGGCCGCCGCCACCAGGGACACCCCGGCGGCCAGCACCCGACGACGTGTGAGTCGGTGACGCACTGCCCGCTGACCCGCGGCGCTGTCACCCACGGCGCTGTCACTCACTGTTCTGTGACCCGCCGCCTTCAAGGGCGGACCACCGCGGCGATCGGCATGTCGCGCATGTTCTCGTAGCGGACCCGGGCGCCGGGGTACGGGGCGTGGATGATCATGCCGTTGCCCGCGTACATGCCGACGTGGTGCATGTCCCCGAAGTAGATCACCAGGTCTCCCGGACGGATCTCCGACACCGGCACGCGTCGGCCGGCGAAGGCCTGCTCCTGCGACGTACGCGGCAGCGACACCCCGCCGTGCCGCCAGGCCCAGTACATCAGACCGGAGCAGTCGAACGCGCCAGGACCCGTCGCACCGTAGACGTACGGGCTGCCGAGCACGCTGCGGGCGGCGGCCAGTGCCGCCGCGGCGGCGGAGTCGGCCGGGCCCTGGTCCGGGGGCAGCACCCCGTCGGCGGCCTGGGCGGCGAGCTGGGCCGAGGCGTCCTCGGCCTGCTGCAACTGGTCCCGCTGAGCCGCCGTCAGCGAGCCGAGCAGCGCCTGGGCCGCGCCCAACCGGCGCTGCGCCTCGGCCTTGGCGGTGGAGATGGACCGCCGCACCTGCTCCAGCTGGCTGTACTGGGCCAGCACCTCGGCCTTGCCCTGCTCGATCTCGCGCTCGACGCCGCGCAGCTGCACCAGCTCGTCGGCGGTACCGGCGTCCACCTCGTCGAGCGAGGCGGCGCGGCTGAGGTAGTCGGCCGGATGGGCGCTGAACAGCAGCTGCATCACCGGGTCCATGCTGCCGCTCTGGTACTGCTCGGTGGCGACCTCGCCCAGCCGGGCGGCGAGCGCGTTGGCGGTCGCCTGCTCCTCGGCCATCGTCTGCTGCAGCAGCGAGGCGCGGTGCTGGAGCTGGGCCGCCCGCTCCTGGGCGCTGTCGGCCTGCTGCCCGGCCGACTCGGACTGCGCGTAGAGGGTGTCGACCTGCCGCTGCACGTCGTCCGGGGTGAGGCTGCCGCTCGTGCCGGCCGTGCCGGTCCCGCCTGGGGCGGGGTCGGCGTGCGCGCCGCCCTGGGCCGTGAGCATCGCGGCGGTCGCCGCAGCGACGGTCACCGCAGCTCGCGACAGCACGGACGGTCCGACGCGTCTGCCTCGTCGATGGGACGCCACCTGCTCGCTCTCCGCTCTCCGCGTATGGGGATCTCCCGGATGATCTCCGGGACGGAACCGAGCGCTGACGTTAGCGATTCGGACAGAAGCAGTCCAAGCTCCCAAGAGCTGAAAAATCACATCGAATGCCGCTCAGGTGAACGAGTCTGCTGGTCGTTCCGAGATTCCGCACCTGCCCCGGACACCGAGGCACCACGAAGGAGGACACTCCCGTACGGCCGTCCGAGTGACGGCGCTCACCTGGGAGAGACGCGCATGGGCCCCGCTCCGGATCGGAGCGGGGCCCATGGCAGGCGAGCTGAGCGTGGCTCAGATGTGGCGCATCGCGTAGATGGTGCCGATCGTGTCCAGCGACTCGTAGCGGACGACCGCGCCCGTGTGCGGCGCGTGCAGGACCATCCCGTTGCCCGCGTACATGCCGACGTGCGAGTTGTCGTTGAAGAAGATCAGGTCACCCACCTGCAGGTCGGCCGTGGAGCTGACCGCCGTGCCGGAGTTGATCTGGTCGTAGGTGGTGCGGCCGATGGAGACGCCCGCCTGCGCGTAGGCCCACTGCATCAGGCCGGAGCAGTCGAAGGAGCTCGGGCCGGTCGCGCCCCAGACGTAGGGCGAGCCGAGACGGGTCTGCGCGGCGGCGAAGGCGGCGGCCTCCACCGAGTTGCCCGCCGAGGACGAGCCGAGGTTGACCGAACCGCTCGAGCCGGCGCTGGCCTTGGCCGCGGCGGCGTTCGCGGCCGCGTTGGCGGCGGCCTGGGCACGGGCGACCGCGGCCTGCTGCTGCGCGGTCATCGAGTTCAGCAGCGCCTGGGTCTGCGCGACCTTCTGCTGGACCGCCGCCTTGTTCGCGGCCAACTGCTTGTTGGTGGCCTGGATCTGCCGGAGCGACTGCTCCGCCTGGGCCTTCTGGCCGTCCAGGGTCTTCTCGGCGGCCTGGAGCGCCTGGATCTGGCCGGCCTGGTTGTCGCTGACCTGACCCAGCGACGAGGCCTTGGTCAGGTAGTCCGTCGGGCTCGACGAGAGCAGCAGCTGGACGGTCGGGTCGATGGCGCCGTCCGCGTACTGCTGGTTCGCGATCTCACCGACCGAGTCGAGCTTGGAGTTGACGTCCGCCTGCTGACGGGCGATCTGCTGCTGCAGCGTGTTGACCTTGGCCTGCTGCTGCTGGAGCTGGGTCTGCGACTGGTCGAACTTCTGGATCGCCGCGTCGGACTCGACGTTCTGCTGCTGGAGCTGAGCCTGAAGCTGAGGGATGGTCGGCTTCGGCGCGGCCTGCGCCGTCTGGGCCGACACCGCGACCGCAGTGGCGGCGGTTGCCGTCAGAACGGTTATGCGCGCACGACTGGGGGACTTGGGACGACGATGAGACGCCACGAAGGCGGAACTCCTTCTTCCTACGTCCGCCTACCGGGTGAGCTGACGGGTTCGGACCAGGAAGTAGGCCCTACGACGCTTCATCGGTCCGGGTTCACACCGGTCCGACCGGGCGCCGATTCACCCCGAGGAAGGTGGGTCCCCGGCTCCGACTCGACGGCTTCCCCTGGTTGGGCCGTCCTGCCGGACGGTCCTGCCGCGTCGTCGAACTCGACGGTGACCGCCGCTGTCACCCGGGTTGGATGAACGCCTGCGCGGAGGTCAGGGCATCGACCCTAGTGACCTAACCGTGATCAGTTCAAATCCTTGTCAGAAAAAACACGGGTCACTTACGACGACTCGTCACAACACGGACGCTACGTAGCCACAGCATCACCAACCGCCGTGACATGGGGCGCAATTCGGTCATTCGACCGCAGGATGAGGTGAATTCGTGCAGATGCCCTGTGAGTGGATTCACAGGGCATCTCAACGTGTCAACGCGTCAGCTTTCGCTGCGTCACATCCGGCGGATCGCCACGATCCCACCGAAGTAGGACATCGGCTGCACCGAGACGTCGTAGCCGTACTCGGGGGCGTTGAGCAGCATGTTGTTGCCGGCATAGAGGCCGACGTGGCCGCCGCCCTCCATGACGATGATGTCGCCGGGCATGGCGTCGGCCAGGCTCGGGACCGCCGTACCCACCGACTCGTCGGCGTAGGAGGAGTGCGGCAGCGAGACGCCCGCCTGGCCGTAGGCCCACATGACCAGGCCCGAGCAGTCGAAGCCGGACGGGGTCGAACCACCCCACAGGTAGGGGGTCTTGCCGATCCACTGCTCGGCCGCCAGCATCGCGGTGCGCGCCGTGGGGGAGATGCCGCTCAGGTCGATGGTGCCGTTCCAGTTGCTGGTGGACCCGCCGCTGCCGTAACCGCCGCCGTTGTTGGCGTTGTTGACCGCGGCCTGCTCGGCGGCGGTCAGCGTGTTGAGGATGGACTGCGCGTGGGCCAGCTTGGCCAGCGCCTCCGACTTCGCCGAGCTCATCTGCGACAGCAGCGCCTGCTCCTGGGCCAGCTCGGACGCGGCCTGGGCCTTCTCGCGGTTGAGCGTCGCCTCCTGGGCCACCAGCTGGGACAGCTCGGAGGTCTGGTTGGCGGTGAGCTCGTCCTGCGAGGTCGCCTGGTCGAGGAAGTGCTGCGGGTCCGAGGAGAGCAGCAGCTGGACGGTCGGGTCGATCTCGCCGGACGCGTACTGCGCGTTGGCGATCTGCCCGAGCTGGCCCAGCTCGTTGTTGATCTGGGCCTGCTGACGCGCGATCTCCGCCTGGATGACCGCGACCTTCTGCTGCAGGTTCTGCTGCTGCTGGTGGGCGTTGTCGTACTGCTCCGTCTTGACGGATGCGTCCTGGCGGTCTGCGTCCACCTGGGTCTGGGCGTCCTTGACCGAGACGGTCGGGGCTGCCTGGGCGGCGGTCTGTGCGGACAGCGCCACCACGGTCGCCGCGGCTGCGGTCAGCACGGACACGCGGGCACGGCTGGTCTGCCGGGGACGACGATGATTGGCCACGACGGATGCAATCCCTTCACACGCGGACTCGTCCGCATGCACGACAGAGTGCACGGCTGAAACACGATGTTTGGAACACAGGTGCGGACGTTTGCGCGATGACAATAGTGATTGAGGAGGCCCCGTGTCTTCCCCGTGACCGGATCGGACGTCCGCTCTTAACAAAGCTTCAAGATCACGAAGCCGACGGCAAGCGTCGCTGACCGTCACAAAGCCCAGGTCAGAAGCGCTCATTGGCGCTCCGCCATGCGTTGCCCACAAACAAGCACGCGCGCCGGGAAGTGGCGTTCGCAACATCCCGTCACGGGCGGATCAGCCGCCGCAGCAGCATCGTGGACGGCACCGGACGTGCGCCCGATTTGCGCACTCCGTCCGCTACTTCACGGTCTGTCGACACCACCACGACCGGTCGGCCCTCCGGCTCGGCGCGGACCAGACGGCGGATCAGCTCGTCCGCGGTCTCCCCGGTCCGGCTGAACAGCACCCGCACTCCGCGCGGCGGTGGTGCCATCG
Organism: Streptacidiphilus fuscans; assembly: GCF_015690355.1. Taxonomy (GTDB): domain Bacteria; phylum Actinomycetota; class Actinomycetes; order Streptomycetales; family Streptomycetaceae; genus Streptacidiphilus; species Streptacidiphilus fuscans. The sequence goes on from NZ_JADPRT010000010.1 coordinate 220,829, forward strand.
GGATCGGGCCGTCCAGGTCCTGCCCGTCGAAGACGCAGGTGATCTCGGCGCCGGTCTGCGCCGCCAGCAGGCCGAGCCCGCGCAGCAGCTGCTGACGCTGCCGGTCCAGCGCCATCCCCGGCCAGCCGGTCTTGGTGACGTTGTATCCGTCGACCAGCAGGTGGACCTGCGGCAACTGGAGCAGCTGCTCCAGCAGGGCGGGGTCGTCCCCCTCCAGCGCCCGGCGGGCCACGTCGTGCGGGGAGGCGGCGACCGGCGAGACCGCCTCGACCGAGTCGGCCGGACGGCCGCTCAGCGGCGCGAGGCCGAGCTCGCGTTGGAGGCCCTGGGCGCCCTGGAGCACCGTGTCGAGCAGCAGCCGCAGCCGCATCTCCTCCGTCGAGCGCCCCTCGCGGGCCGCGCGCCGGGAGGTCTCCAGCGCCGCCTCCAGCTCGGCGACCCGGTGCTTGAGCCGGCGCACCTCGCTGTCCTGCGCCCCGCGCTCGGTGGCCCCGGCCGCGCGCAGCGCCTCCAGCTCGGCCACCGCCTTGCGGGTGGCGGCCTCGGCGCGCTTGGTATCGGCGGCCAGCGAACGCAGCTGGCGGCGCAGGCTGTCGCCGTCCTTGCGGGCCGCGTCCAGGTCGGTCTTGGCCCGCTCGGCGTCGGTACGGGCGGTGGCGCGCAGCGCGACGAGCTCGTCCTGGAGCTTCTCGGCCAGCCGCGCCGACTCCGCTGCGGCGCCCTCGTGTTCGGCGCGCTCGACCTCCTCGCCGACGCCCTCCACGATCCGGGTCCAGCCGGCGGTGCGCAGCAGGTACGCGGCGGCGGCCACGTCCTGCGGATCGGCGGCGGCCGGGACGGTGCCGGACTCCAGCGCGGCGACCAGGTCCGGCTGCCCCTGCCGAAGCCGCTCGGCGATCCGGGAGCGGAACAGCGAGTCGGTCTCCAGTGCGGCGGCGATGGCGGTGGCCCCGCGCTTGACGCGGGCGTCGCGGGTGAACTTCCCGTAGGGACGCAGCCGGGCCGGCAGGTCGCCCTGCGCAAGGCCACCGAGCGCGTCGGCGGCAATGCCGACCACCCGGCGCCGCACGCCCTCCGGCAGCGGGCGCGAAAGCGCCTCGCCGCTCTCGGACAGCGCGGGGTCACCGCCCTCCGCGGGCGTCGACGCCTGGTCTGGCTGCTCCACCTGATCCGCTCCGATCCGCTCCGGGGGACGTACCGCCCGGACCGCTATTCTCCCCGCCGACGCCCCCCGCCTGTCGCTCCGCCACGTCCGCCGTGCCCGGCGGCCGTCGGACTACTTCTGACGCGTCGCCTGCTCGGCGGCCTCGGCCTCGGCGCCGGGGCGGTCCACCAGCTCGATCTGGTCGACGGCGTTGCACCAGCGGCAGCGCACCGACTCGACGGTCTCGCTGAGCACCTCGCGCTCCTCGACGGTGGGGTCCCCGGCCAGATCCAGATGGACGAACTCGACGACCCGTGAGGAACGGGTGACGTCGAAGCGGGTCAGGTTGCCGCACAGGGTGCAGCGCCAGCGCGTGCCCTCGGTGGGAAGGGGGACGGCCATGGCGAGATCCTCTCGTCGGCGGGCAGCATCACGGGACTGTCCGGTAAACCCTATGGCCTGGGGACTGCCCCCGGGCACGGTCCCCCACAGGCCTCCACGAACGGGTGTCAGATTCGTCCGGAGAAGGAATGCTTTGTCCATGGTGACCATGGCGACCCCGGCGGATCCGGCACCCCCGGCGGCCCCGACGACTGCTGACGACGCTCCCCGACCGGTGCCGTTCGTCCCGGTCGCGACCTACGGACTGATCGCGCTCTGCGTCCTGGTCTTCGTGATCGGCCCGGTCTCCGGCCTCGACCCCCTCTACGGCTCCGGCACGCTCCGGGCCTGCGCCGAGACCGCCTACTACCACCGCTGGGGCGTGGTCCCGGCCGAGCTGCTCCACAACGCGGTGCTCCGGCTGCACCTCTCGCACCGCTGCCCGTCCGACACGGGCCTGCCCAAGGTCCCGGCGCTCTCGGTGCTCACCGCCATGTTCGTCCACGGCGGCTGGCTGCACCTGGCGGGCAACATGCTCTTCCTCTTCGTCTTCGGCGCGATGGTGGAGGAGCGGATCGGCCCGCTGGCCTTTCTCCTCTTCTATGTGGCGCTCGGATACCTGGCCACCTACGGCTACGCCCTCTTCGAGGCGGGCAGCCCGGGAGCGACGCAGACCCTGGTCGGCGCGTCGGGCGCGATCGCCGGCGTGCTCGGGGCCTACCTCTGCCTCTATCCCCGGGCGCGGATCACCAGCCTGATCCCGCTGCTGCTCTTCCTGCCGCTGCGGTTCCCGGCCTGGCTGGTGCTGGGCTTCTGGTTCCTGGTCCAGTGGCTCTCCATCCGCGCCACCGACCCGTCCGTCCCGGGTGTCGCCTACGCCGCGCACCTGATCGGCTTCGCCGGGGGCTTCGCCTTCGCCTGGCTGCTGTGGCGGCGCGGCGGCCGACGCGGTCGCGGGGTCGCGCGTCCGGCCGCAGCACTAGCATGTGAGAGCCCGCATCCCGCGCGACAGGAGACTCCGTGATCACCGCCATTGTCCTCATCAAGGCCAGCGTCGACCGGATCCCGGAGATCGCGGAGAGCATCGCGGCGCTCGCCAACGTCACCGAGGTCTACTCGGTCACCGGCGGCTGGGACCTGATCGCCATGGTCCGGGTGCGCGCGCACGAGGAGCTGGCCGACGTGATCCCCGGTCAGGTCAACAAGGTCCCCGGCGTCGCGCACACCGAGACCCACGTGGCCTTCCGCACCTACTCCTCCCACGACCTGGACGCGGCCTTCGCCATCGGGCTCGACGACTGAGCCGCGTCCCGGTTCCCGGGGACGGCCGAACTCAGCCGCGACGGGTGTCCGGCACGCAGCGACCGCCCTCGGTCCGGTAGGACCACTGCGCCCCGTCGGTCACCAACTCCCGTACGGCGCGCAGGAACCGGTCCACGTGCTCGACGGGCGTGCCGGCGCCGAAGCTGACCCGGATCGCGTTCAGGCTGCGCTCCCCCGGCAGCGACGCCTCGGGGGCTCCGCACTCGGAGGGGGCTGCCTCCTCGCCACCCAGCAGCGTCCGCACCAGCGGGTGCGCGCAGAAGAGACCGTCGCGGACGCCGATCCCGTACTCGGCGGAGAGCGCGGCGGCGAAGTGCGAGCTGTTCCAGCCCTGCACCACGAAGGAGAGCACACCCACCCGCGGGTGGTCCTCTCCGAAGAGCGTCAGCACCCGCACCTCCGGCACCTGCGCGAGACCCTCCCGCAGCCGGTCGATCAGCTGCTGCTCGCGCTCCTGCAGCGCGTCGAACCCGGCCTCGGTCAGCGCCCGGCAGGCCGAGGCGACGGCGTAGGCGCCGATCACGTTCGGCGAACCCGCCTCGTGCCGGGCCGAGCCCTGGTGCCACTCGACTGCCACCGAGCCGTCCACCTCCCGCGCCACGGTCCGGCTCGCGCCGCCGCCCGCGAGGTACGGCTGCGCCTCGTCGAGCCAGTCCGCACGCCCCGCCAACACGCCTGCGCCGAACGGCGCGTAGAGCTTGTGCCCGGAGAAGGCCACCCAATCCACGTCCAGCTCGCGCACCGAGACCCGGTGATGCGGCGCCAACTGCGCGGCGTCCAGCACGATCCGCGCGCCGTACGCGTGCGCGGTCGCGGCCAGCTCGCGGACCGGCCAGATCTCACCCGTCACGTTGGACGCGCCGGTGACGCAGACCAGCTTCGGCCCCTCCCCCGCAGCCCGCAGCGCCTCGCCCAGCGCGGCCACGGCCTGCTCGGGCGAGCGCGGCGCGCGGAGGTAGGTGACCGCGAGACCGCGCTCCGCCCACGGCAGCAGCGAGGCGTGGTGCTCGGTCTCGAAGGCGAAGACGCGGGTGTCGCCCGGCAGCGCACCGGCCAGCAGGTTGAGCGAGTCGGTGGTGGCCCGGGTGAAGACGACCTGGTCCCCGTCACGCAGGTCGAGGAACTCGGCGACGGTCGCGCGGCTCTGCTCGTACAGGTCCGTGGACAGCTGCGAGAGGTACCCCGCGCCTCGGTGGACGCTGCCGTAGTACGGCGCGTACGCGGCGACGTCGTCCCAGACCCGCTGGAGCGCGGGCGCGCTGGCGGCGTAGTCGAGCGCGGCGTAGGTGACCTTCTCGCCGGAGACGAGCGGGACCTCGACGTCCCGGCCGAGGACCTCAAGGGGAGAACAAACAGTGACATTACGGGCGACGACAGACATGGCGGTACCTCCGGAAGGTGCACATGGGTATGCGAACGAACCCCGGGCTACGGGGCAGGGAACGGAGAGTTGGAGGCGCTGAGGCCTCTACCGCATTCGCTTAGACACGAGAACACTCCTCGGGAGATCCGCGCTTGCCTCGCGGCGTTCTCGCCGCAGGCCTGGTCGTCACCCGGAGGCACCCCACCACGGTAGGAGGGTTGCCGGACAGCGAGCCGGGGCTTCAGCGGCTGACGCCGCGTGCTGTCACTCGTGACCTGTCAGGGGAGTATGGCAGACGTTCACTCCGTGGGCGAAGCCTGTTTCGACATATGGGACACGTTGTGCTCCCAGGGGCAGTTGCAACGCTTAGGGGCGCGGGGAACTGCGCGAGAAACCACCCACCCACGTAGGGCCCCGAACGCGCAGGGCCATCCGCTCATCAGTGGCTGTTCGCGCAGTTCCCCGCGCCCCTGGCGGCTACGCCGCAGTGGCCGCCGACCACTGGGCCAGCTTGCGTTCCGCCGCGCCCGAGTCGATCGACTCGGCGGTGCGCAGCATCGCTCCGCGCATCTGCTCCACGAAGGACGCCGTGGAACCGCCCTGCTCCAGGGCGACCAGCGCGGACGCGCTGTTCAGGACCACCGCGTCCCGGACGGGACCCCGCTCGCCCGCCAGCACGCGCCGGGCGACCTCCGCGTTGAAGGACGCGTCCGCGCCGCGCAGCGCCTCGATCGGAGCGAAGTCGATGCCGACCTCACGCGGGTCGAAGACAAACTGCTCGACCTCTCCCTCGCGCACCCGCCAGACCGTCGACGTCGTGGTGATGGTCAGCTCGTCCAGGCCGTCGTCGCCGCGGAAGACCAGGGACGAGTTGCCCCGGCGCGCCAGCACCCCGGCGATCAGGCCGGCCATCCGCCGGTCGAAGCAGCCGACCGCGTTCGCGCCCACCCGGGCCGGGTTGGTCAGCGGACCGAGCAGGTTGAAGAAGGTGGGGACGCGCAGCTCCGCACGCGCCGTCGCGGCGTGCCGCATGGAGGGGTGGAAGACCGGGGCCGGGCAGTAGGTGATGCCCGTCTCCACGGCAACCTCAGCGACCCGACGCGGTGTCAGAGCCAGGTTGACGCCCAGCTTCTCCAGCACGTCCGTCGCGCCGCTCGCGCTGGACGCGGCCCGGTTGCCGTGCTTGGCGATCCGCGCGCCCGCGCCCGCCGCGACGATCGCGGACATGGTGGAGATGTTGACGGTCTTGGCCCGGTCACCGCCGGTACCGACGATGTCGACGGCGGGGCCGGGGACCTCGATCACCGTGGCGTGGGCGTACATCGCCTCGACCAGACCGGTGATCTCCTCCACCGTCTCGCCCTTGGCGCGCATCGCGACCATGAAGCCGGCCACCTGGGCCGGGGTCGCCTCGCCCGAGAAGATCTGGTCCATCGCCCAGGCGGTGTCCGCCGCAGAGAGGTCCTCACCCGACAGCAGCGGCATCAGGACGTCCGGCCAGGTGCGCACCCGCGCGGGGTCGTCGCCGCCGAACGCAGGATTGGAGTGCACCATGGCTGTCGCCTCTCGAAGGCCGGGGTTCAGGTCTGTCAGACCGGCCCAGCCTATCGAGCGGCACACCCTGCAAGACGCAAGATCTCACGCGGCGAGACGTACGTTCTCAGCCTCGGCAGCAGCTCACCGCGTCGGCACCTCAACGCACCGACGTCGCAGCTCGGCGACGTCTCAGCTCGCCAGCGACGGCCGCTGCCCGGCACGCAGCAGCGCGCACGCCGTCTCCACCAGCGCGACCGGGTCGACCGGAGCCGGGACCGCCGCGTCGGCGTGGCTCCAGGTGGCGAGCCACGCGTCCTGCGGACGGCCGATCAGCACCAGCACCGGCGGGCACTGGTAGATCTCCTCCTTGAGCTGACGGCACAGGCCCATGCCGCCCAGCGGCACCGCCTCGCCGTCCAGCACCAGCAGGTCGATCCGCCTGCCGCCCTTGCCGTGGGCGTCCATCGCGGCCACGACCGCGGGCGCGGTGGCGCACTCGAAGTAGGAGAACTCCGGCAGCTCCGCGTCCGGTCGCTTGCCGAGCGCCAGGCGCACCTGCTCACGGGTGTTCCGGTCGTCGCTGTAGACAAGGATGTTCAGTGCCATCGCTCGTTCTCCCCTGCTTGGGTGTGATCGGGGCCACTGCGGGGTGCTCGCTCCGGATGCTACTCGTGTCCCGCACGCCACAACACCGGGTGGACCCAACACCCGGACAACGACGATCTCCCCCACAACGTGACGGCCGAGGCACCGCTTCTGCCGGACTCGGCCCGGACAGCCGCATCCCCTTCACTACTTCGAGGGACACCACGGCCCGTCGCGCAAGCGCGACACGCCCCGAATGGGCAGGCCATTCGAGGGAGAACAGGAAGATCGGCGAGGTCGGAGGGTACGTCACACCCCGGACACACCGAGGATGACCCCCGGGCGTTAGTGCGGAATAAGGGACCGACATAATGTCGGTCGTGGCGACAGCAACTGCAGTAGAAACCGGGCACGCACACGGTTCGGTCAACCGGCCGAACCTCACCAGCGTCGGAACCATCGTCTGGCTGAGTTCCGAGCTGATGTTCTTCGCGGCCCTCTTCGCGATGTACTTCACGCTTCGTTCGGTGACGGGTACCGCCTTCTGGCACTCGCAGAACCAGGCGTTGAACGTTCCCTTCTCCGCAACGAACACCACGATCCTGGTGCTCTCCTCGTTCACCTGCCAGATGGGTGTCTTCGCCGCCGAGCGCGGCGACGTGAAGAAGCTCCGGGCCTGGTTCATCGTGACCTTCATCATGGGCGCGATGTTCATCGGCGGTCAGATCTACGAGTACACGGAGCTGGTCAAGCACGACGGCCTTTCGCTGTCGTCCTCCCCCTTCGGCTCGGTGTTCTACCTCACCACCGGCTTCCACGGGATGCACGTGACGGGTGGTCTGATCGCGTTCCTGCTGGTGCTCGGGCGCACGTATGCGGCCAAGCGCTTCACGCATGAGCAGGCGACCGCGGCCATCGTCGTGTCGTACTACTGGCACTTCGTCGACGTGGTCTGGATCGGCCTCTTCGCGACCATCTATCTGATCAAGTAGCAGGGTCGGACCGTCCTGACGGTCTACCGGACTCCAGACGCTCCAGATCCTCACACCGGGGTTAATCCGTGAAAAAGCTCTCCGCACGACGGCGCCACCCGCTGGCAGCGCTCGTCGTCCTCATCTTCGCGCTGGCGTTCACCGGGGGGCTGTATGCCGCGCTCGCGCCGACGAGCAGCGCATCGGCCGACGCCAGCCAGTCCCTCCAGGTCGAGGAGGGCAAGCGGCTCTACCAGGTCGGCTGTGCCAGCTGCCATGGTCTGAGCGGCGAAGGCACCAAGGACGGACCCTCCCTGGTGGGCGTCGGCCAGGCTGCCGTCGACTTCCAGGTCGGCACCGGCCGTATGCCGGCGCAGCAGCCCGGCCCCCAGGTGCCCAAGAAGAAGGTCATCTACACCCAGGGTCAGATCGACCAGCTCGCCGCGTTCGTCGGAACGTTCGGCGCGGGTCCGGCGATCCCGTCGGCCGACCAGTACACCGGTGGTGACGTCGCAGCGGGTGGCGAGCTCTTCCGCACCAACTGCGCGCAGTGCCACAACTTCGCCGGCGCCGGTGGCGCGCTGAGCGAGGGCAAGTTCGCGCCGCCTCTGGCGGGCGTCAGCGACAAGCACATCTACGAGGCCATGCTGACCGGCCCGCAGAGCATGCCCGTCTTCCCTGACTCCACGATGCCGGAGCAGCAGAAGAAGGACATCGTCGCGTACGTCGACCACGCCACGAACAGCGACTCCAACCCGGGCTACGGCGGTATGACGCTGGGCTCCATCGGTCCGGTCTCCGAGGGTCTCTTCGGCTGGATCTTCGCGCTGGGCGCCCTGATCTGCGTGGCGATCTGGGTCGCTGCCCGCACTCCCAAGGCCAAGAAGTCATGACGAGCCAGGACAACATGTCTGAAGAACACCTGCCGGAGGCCTCGCACGGCCACGGCGGCGGACCCGTCGTAGCACCTGACGGTTACTTCGCCGACCCGGGCCTGCCGCCTCACGAGCACCGCCGCACCGACATCGACGAGAAGGCCGCCCGCCGTGCGGAGCGCCAGGTCGCGATGTGGTTCATGCTGTCGATGGTGGCCACGGTCGCCTTCATCGCCAGCTATGTCATCTTCAAGCCGGGCCCGACGCACCACGTCTACATCTGGCCGATCGGCAATGTGGGCCCGCTGAACTTCTCACTCGGCGTCACGCTGGGTGTGTCGCTGTTCGCCATCGGCGCCGGCGCGGTCCACTGGGCCCGCACGCTGATGTCGGACGAGGAGCACATCTCCGAGCGCCACCCGGTGGAGTCCTCCCCCGAGGTCCGGGAGCAGGTCTTCTCGGACTTCCGCCAGGGCGCCAAGGAGTCGGGCTTCGGCCGTCGCAAGCTGATCCGCAACACGATGATCGGCGCCATGGCGATGGTCCCGCTGTCCGCGGTCGTGCTCTTCCGCGACCTCGGTCCGCTGCCCGAGGACAAGCTGAGCACCACCGGCTGGAAGGCCGGCATGCTCCTGAAGAATATGAACACCGGTGAGCCGATCCAGGCCTCCGACGTCCAGGTCGGTTCGCTGACCTTCGCGATGCCCGCCGACCTGTCGGAGACGGACGACGACTTCCAGGAGCGCATCGCCAAGGACGCGCTGATGCTGGTTCGCATGCAGCCGTCCGACATCAAGGACCAGAAGTCGGCGTCCCTGGGTTACGACGGCGTGCTGGCCTTCTCGAAGATCTGCACCCACGTCGGTTGCCCGATCAGCCTCTACGAGCAGCAGACGCACCACGTCCTCTGCCCGTGCCACCAGTCGACGTTCGACCTGTCGGACGGCGCCCGCGTCATCTTCGGCCCGGCGGGTCACCCGCTGCCGCAGCTGCAGATCGGGATCGACACGACTGGCAACCTCGAGGCCCTCAACGGCTTCACCGCCCCCGTCGGCCCCGGCTTCTGGGAGCGCAGCGAATGAGTACCCACGCATACGAGGACTCCCACGTGGAGCAGATCGGCCACAGCGAGGCCGGCGTCGAGCAGAAGCACCTCGGCGAGAAGGCCGCGGACTGGGCGGACGGCCGCCTCGGTATCTACAACCTGGCCAAGTCCAACCTGCGGAAGATCTTCCCGGACCACTGGTCCTTCATGCTCGGTGAGATCTGCCTCTACAGCTTCATCATCATCATCCTGACCGGCGTCTACCTGACGCTGTTCTTCCAGCCGAGCATGGCCGAGGTCGTCTACCACGGCTCGTACGTGCCGCTGCAGGGCATCAAGATGTCCGCGGCGTACGAGTCGGCGCTGGACATCAGCTTCGACGTGCGCGGCGGTCTGCTGATCCGTCAGATCCACCACTGGGCGGCGATCGTCTTCGTCGCGGCCATGCTGGTGCACATGATGCGCGTCTTCTTCACCGGCGCGTTCCGCAAGCCGCGTGAGATCAACTGGCTGTTCGGCTTCCTGCTGCTCTTCCTGGGCATGTTCGACGGCTTCATGGGCTACTCGCTCCCGGACGACCTGCTGTCCGGTACGGGTATCCGCTTCATGGAGGGCGCGATCCTGTCGGTGCCGATCGTCGGCTCCTACCTGGCGATGTTCCTGTACGGGGGTCAGTTCCCGGGCAACGACATCATCCCGCGCTTCTTCACGATCCACGTGCTGCTGATCCCGGGCATCATGCTGGGCCTGCTGGTGGCCCACCTGATCCTGGTCTTCTACCACAAGCACACCCAGTTCGCGGGCCCCGGCCGCACCGAGAAGAACGTCGTCGGCATGCCGCTGATGCCGGTCTACATGGCCAAGGCCGGTGGCTTCTTCTTCCTGGTCTTCGGTGTCATCGCGTTCGTCTCGGCGATCGCCTCGGTCAACCCGATCTGGGCGTACGGTCCGTACCGCCCCGACCAGGTGTCCACCGACGCCCAGCCGGACTGGTACATGGGCTTCTCCGAGGGCCTGATCCGCATCATGCCGGGCTGGGAGATCCGCGCCTGGGGTCACACCCTGGTGCTGGGCGTCTTCATCCCGCTGGTGGTCTTCGGTCTGATGTTCGTCGTCATCGCGATCTACCCCTTCCTCGAGGGCTGGATCACCGGTGACAAGCGCGAGCACCACATCCTCGACCGCCCGCGCAACGCCCCGGTCCGTACCGGCCTCGGCGTCGCGTGGATCGTGGAGTACATCATCCTGCTGGTCGGTGGTGGCAACGACCTGTTCGCCACCCACCTGCACCTGTCGATCAACGCGATCACGTGGACCTGCCGCATCCTGTTCTTCGTCGGCCCGGTCATCGCCTTCATCGTGACGAAGCGTTGGTGCATGGGTCTGCAGCGCAAGGACCGGGACAAGATCCTGCACGGTCGCGAGACCGGCACGATCAAGCGCCTTCCGCACGGTGAGTTCATCGAGGTCCACGAGCAGCTGCCGCAGGCGGAGCTCTACACCCTCACCGCTCACGAGCAGAACGCCCCGGCCGAGCTGCCCCCGGCGGTCGACGAGAACGGCGTCAAGCGCAAGATCGGTCGTATCGCCAAGCTCCGCGCGAAGCTCTCCGACGGCTACTTCGGCCCGCAGAGCCAGATCGCGAAGCCGACGGCCGAGGAGCACGCCGAGCTCACCAGCGGCCACGGCCACCACTGAGCGCTTCCCAGCGCACAGCGCACCTGCAGTAAGCCGCCGCCACAGCGGTAGAGGCCCCCTCCCGGGTTCGGGAGGGGGCCTCTGGCTTTCCCCCTCAGGTACCCGGGCGGAGGAAGCCTGCCGTCAGAGCGCTCGCTCCGCTCCCCTGGGTCGCGTCGTTCGTCGTCGAGACGGACGCCGTGGACGCAGCCGTCGTGGACGCACCCGACGCGGTGGAGGCGGTGGACGCGGTCGTGGACGCCGCAGTCGTCGACGCCGAGGCGGTCGCCGCCGCGAGGTCCGCCGCCGTCACCGGCGCCGTGCGGACCGGCCCGCCCAGCGCGCTGCCCTGCTGCCACGCGGACCAGCTGAGGTTCCAGTCGCCGAAGCCGTTGCCGAACGGCTCCATCTGGTGCCCCTCGCTGTTGATCACCTGGACCAGGTCCCCGCGCCGGAAGGCGTTGTAGAACCACTCGGCGTTGCCGGTGCTCATGCCCGTGCAGCCGTGGCTGACGTTGGACACGCCCTGGGATCCGACCGACCACGGCGCGGCGTGCACGAACTCGCCGCTCCAGGTGACCCGGGTGTCCCAGTAGACGTCCAGGTGGTAGGCGTTGGGGCTGTCCGCGGCGATGCCGACGGTGGAGGAGTTCATGAAGACCTCCTGCGACTGCTCGAGGACCACCTTGATGCCGTTGCGGGTGGAGAAGCCGGGCTTGCCGGTGGTCACCGGGATGCTGCGGATCTCCTGGCCGTTCTTGTAGACCGTCAGGTAGTCGCTGGCGGCGTCGGTGACCGCGAGCATCCGGTCCCCGGTACGGAACGCCACCGAGGCCGGAGCGCCACCGTAGAGGCCCTTCTGGACCTGCGCGCCGTGGAGGTCGAAGGCGGCCGCGATCGTGGCGTGCGTGGGCCAGTAGGACTGCGGACGGAAGTGCAGCGTCTTGTCGTCCACCCAGTACCAGCCGCCGACCACCTGGGGCGTGGAGCGCACGGTCAGCGCCCGCTCGACGGTCTTCCGCGCTGCCGGGTCGTGCACCGGCGCGCTGAGCGCGACGGTGAGGGGCTCGCCGACGCCGTAGACGGCGTGGTCGCCCGGAGTCATCGTCGCGGTGAGCAGCGCGGAGGAGTTGAGGGTGGTGAAGTCCCGCTGGACGCTGCCGCGTCCGTCGCCGTCCGCGGCGGTCACCCGGACCGTGTAGTGGGTGGCGATGGCCAGCGGGCTGCTGGAGCGCCAGGAGCGCCCGTCAGCGGCCAGCGTGCCGGCGACGTGGCGGCCGTTGTCGGCGACGACGGTGACGTCGGTCAGCCGGCCGCCGTTCCTCGCGGTGACGACGACGGGCAGGTTCGGGTCGACGCCCGTCTTGCCGTCGGTGGTCGGGGACATCTGGACCAGGGTGGCCGCGTCCACCTGGGCCGGCGGCTCGACGCCTCCCCCACTGCAGGCGGTCAGGGCCAGCGGGGTGGCCAGCGCCGCGCCGGTGAGCAGGCTGCGCACCCATACCGACTGTGCGGACTTCATGCGGTACCACCCTCTTCCAAGCCTCTTGCAGGTTTTAGACGCTCCGTCACATCGTAGGAAATCAGGACATTTTCCACCGCTCCGCGCACCCACCGGAGTGGTCCGGGTAACACGAAGGGCCGAACGCTCCGCCCGAAGGCGGGGTGTTCGGCCCTTGCGTGACGTGCGAGCTGCGAGCTCGGCAGTGTCACCCGGTGCGGGTCACTGCGTCTGGCTCTCGCCGCGGTAGTACTCGAAGGTCCAGCCGAAGAGTCCCATGAGGATCACCGGAACTCCGAACATCATCAGCCACCAGCCGAAGATGACGCCCAGGAAGGCCACCGTGCCACCGAGGCCCAGCAGCAGCGGCTGCCAGCTGTACGGGCTGAAGAAGCCCTGCACACCGGCGTCGTCCGAGACCTCGGCCTGCGGGTTGTCGCCCGCGCCCGTGTCCACGCGCTTGGCGGTGAACAGCAGGTAGAAGGCGATGAACGAGCCCAGGCCGAAGGCCAGGAAGAGGCAGGTGGTACCCGTCGGGTCCTTGGACCAGAGGCCGTACCAGATCGCGATGCCCAGAACGAAGATCGCGAAGCCGGCGAAGATCTTGCCTTGTTCCCTCATCGGTCACCCGCCTCCTTCTTCTCCAGCGCGGCCTGCAGATGGGCCGGCACCTCGCCGTGGTTCTCCAGGTAGTCCTGCGCCGCGATCTCCGGGTGGTGCAGGTCGAACGCCGGGGATTCCGAACGGATGCGGGGCAGCGTGAGGAAGTTGTGCCGCGGCGGCGGGCAGGAGGTCGCCCACTCGAGCGAACGGCCGTAACCCCACGGGTCGTCGACCTCGACCTTCTTGCCGTACTTGGCGGTCTTCCAGACGTTGTAGAGGAACGGCAGGATCGACGCGGCCAGGATGAACGAACCGATGGTCGAGATCAGGTTCAGCGTGGTGAAGCCGTCGGTCGGCAGGTACGTCGCGTAACGACGCGGCATGCCCTCGGCGCCCAGCCAGTGCTGCACCAGGAAGGTGGTGTGGAAGCCGATGAAGAGCAGCCAGAAGGTGATCTTGCCGAGGCGCTCGTCCAGCATCTTGCCGGTCATCTTGGGCCACCAGAAGTGGAAGCCCGCGAACATCGCGAAGACGACGGTGCCGAAGACCACGTAGTGGAAGTGGGCGACGACGAAGTACGAGTCCGAGACGTGGAAGTCGATCGGCGGGGAGGCGAGCAGAACACCCGTCAGACCACCGAAGACGAAGGTCACCAGGAAGCCGATGGTCCACAGCATCGGCGTCTCGAAGCTCAGCGAGCCCCGCCACATGGTGCCGATCCAGTTGAAGAACTTGACGCCGGTCGGAACGGCGATCAGGAACGTCATGAAGGAGAAGAACGGCAGCAGCACCGCGCCGGTGACGTACATGTGGTGGGCCCACACGGTCACGGACAGACCGGCGATCGCGATGGTGGCCGCGACCAGCGACTGGTAACCGAACATCGGCTTGCGCGAGAAGACCGGCACGACCTCGGAGATGATGCCGAAGAACGGCAGCGCGATGATGTACACCTCTGGGTGCCCGAAGAACCAGAACAGGTGTTGCCACAGGATGGCGCCACCGTTGGCCGGGTCGAAGACGTGCGCACCGAACTTGCGGTCGGCCTCCAGCGCCAGCAGCGCGGCGGCCAGGACCGGGAAGGCCAGCAGGACCAGCACGGCGGTCAGCAGGACGTTCCACACGAAGATCGGCATCCGGAACATGGTCATGCCCGGGGCACGCATGCAGAGGATGGTGGTGATGAAGTTCACCGAGCCGAGGATGGTGCCGAAGCCCGAGAGCGCCAGACCCATGATCCACATGTCGCCGCCGACGCCGGGGCTGTGGATCGCGTCGGAGAGCGGCGCGTAGGCGAACCAGCCGAAGTCGGCCGCACCCTGCGGGGTGAGGAAGCCGCCGACGGCGATCAGCGAACCGAACAGGTACAGCCAGTAGGCGAACATGTTCAGTCGCGGGAACGCGACGTCAGGGGCGCCGATCTGGAGCGGCATGATCCAGTTCGTGAAGCCGGCGAAGAGCGGCGTCGCGAACATCAGCAGCATGATCGTGCCGTGCATGGTGAACGCCTGGTTGAACTGTTCGTTCGTCAGGACGCCGCCGTCCGGCTGTGCCAGCTGCGCACGCATGGTCAGCGCGAGGATGCCGCCGATCAGGAAGAACGCGAACGACGTCACCAGGTACAGGGTGCCGATCGTCTTGTGGTCCGTCGTCGTCATCCACTTGATGATCGACGTCCCGTGCTTCTGCCCCTTCACCGGGCGCGCGGTGGCGGTTCCCCCGCTGAGCCCATGGGGTTCATTGAGGATGGTCATTTCTGGAGGTTCCCTGCTCCCGTGGTGACAATGCCGGACGGAACGTTGCCGCCCTGGCCCTTGGCCCGAAGCTGAGCCAGGTGGGCCTGGTACTGGGCCGGGGTGACCACCTTGACGTTGAACAGCATCTGCGAGTGGTCGACACCGCAGAGCTCGGTGCACTTGCCGCGGAAGGTGCCAAGCGCGGTCGGGGTGACCTCGAACTTGTTCACGATGCCGGGGATGACGTCCATCTTCATGAGGAAGTCGACCGGCCAGAAGCCGTGGATGACGTCACGCGAGGTCAGCTCGAACTCGGTGGTCTCACCCAGCGGCAGCCACAGCGTGGGCGGCTGACCCGGCGTGCCGACGTCGTAGGCGCCGGGGCCGTTCGGGTTCGCGGCGGTCTGGTTGTGCGGGTCGACCTGGAAGTCGTAGTTGAACGCCCAGCTCCACTGGAACCCGACCACGTTGACGTGGTTCTGCACGTTGTCGATCTTGAGCAGATCCGTCTCGTCACGCGCCGTGTAGTAGAAGAACACCGACACCATGATCAGCGGGACCACGGTGAACAGCGCCTCGAGCGGCATGTTGTAGCGGAACTGCGGCGGCACCTCGACCTTGGTGCGGCTGCGCCGGTAGAAGAAGACCGCCCACAGGATCAGTCCCCAGACGAGCGCACCGACCGCAAGCGCGGCGATCCAGGAGCTCTGCCAGAGGAAGAGGACCGTGTGGCCCTGCTGGTCCCTAGGAGTGGGCAGGCCGAGCCGGGGCAGGTCACTGGACTGGCAGCCTGTGGCGGTGGCAAGGACGAGGCCCAGCGTCAGCGCTGAAAGCAGCTTCCGCCGCATCGAGCGCCGCGGCGAGCGGTCGGAGCCGTTGGGACTCACGTAGCGCCTTCCCGAAGTCTCGCCCGCTCACCAGCCGACCGAAGAGATGCCGGAGATCTCTCCGGGATTCCCGATGGCGTGGTCACGGGCAGGGTTTGGATGTTTATGCGGCCCAAACCCTACTCCAGGCGAATCGAAGGTTCGCGGGCAGGTCCCACTAACGCGCCGATCATCCCTCCGGATGGCCCCCGAACAGGCGGAATCGCAGGTCAGGGCGGGTCTGCCCGGACCGCAGGGACAGCCCGGCGACACGCCGGGGGGCCGCCTTCTGACGCCTTATGAGCCCGTAATACGATCAGAGGCGAACGGGAGGAGTGTCCCTTCTGCCGCTGGTCCGGCCGTTGCCTGTCCGGCGCCCGTCGCGGTACCCGCCTGACGGTGTGCGCGGCACCGGCTGACACTCTGCCACCCCCGCGCTCGTTACGGTGGGACCGTGCCGAATTTTGATGTCGCGTCCACCGCGCCGTTGCACCCGCTGGCCAGACAGGCGCTGCTCTCCGCCCTGGACGAGGGATGGGCCGACCCGGCCCGGCTCTACCGCGACGCCCGGCACGCCAGGATGCTGCTGGACGCGGCCCGCGAGAGCGTCGCCGCCGACCTCGGCGTCCGCGCGGACGAGGTGAGTTTCACCGCTTCGGGTACGCAGGCGAACCATCTCGCCGTTCTCGGCCTCCTCTCCGGAAACCACCGGAAAGGACGTCATCTCGCACATTCCGCCGTCGAACATTCCTCCGTGCTCCATGCGGCGGAACAGCACGAGGCGACCGGAGGCACCGTCAGCTCCGTGCCCGTGGATGTGACGGGACGGGTGAACCTGGACGCGCTGGCCGTTGCCGTCCGCGCCGAGGGAACCGCGCTCGCCTGCCTCCAGTCCGCCAACCACGAGGTCGGCACCGTCCAGCCGGTCGCCGAGGCCGCACAGTTGTGCGCCGAGGCGGGCGTCCCGCTCTTCGTGGACGCCGCGCAGTCGGCGGCCTGGGGAAAGGTGGACGGCGCCTGGTCGGCGCTGGCCGCGTCCGCGCACAAGTGGGGCGGCCCGGCCGGGGTCGGCGTCCTCGCGGTGCGCAAGGGCGTCCGCTACCGCTCACCGCTCCCGGCCGACGAACGCGAGGGCGGCCGGGTGCCCGGCTACGTCAACGTGCCCGCGATCGTGGCCTCGGCCGTCGCGCTGCGCGCCGTCCGCCAGGAGGCGGCGGAGCTCGACGCGCGACTGCGCCCGCTGGTCGCGCTGCTCCACGAGCGGGTACCGGCCCTGGTCCCTGACGTGGCGGTGCTCGGCGACCCCGCGCTCGGCGATCCGGCGCGGCGGCTGCCGCACCTGCTCGCGTTCTCCTGCCTGTACGTCGACGGAGAGTCCCTGCTGGGCGCCCTCGACCGGGCGGGTTTCGCGGTCTCGTCCGGCTCCTCGTGTACGTCGAGCACCCTGACGCCCAGTCACGTGCTCGCCGCGATGGGCGCGTTGACCGAGGGCAACGTCCGCGTCTCGCTGGGCCGCGACGCGACCGCCGCGCAGGTGGAGGAGTTCCTCGCGGCCCTGCCCGGCGCGGTCGCCGAGGTCCGGGCGCACCTGCTGGGCCCGACGCAGGGCGGCGGGGCGGTCGGCACACCCGGCGGCACAGTCAGCGCCGACGTGACCGTGGTGGACGCGCTGGGCATGCTCTGCCCGCTCCCCGTCGCCGAGTTGGCCAAGGCCTTCGACCAGGTGCCGCTGGGCGGCCTGGTGGCGCTGCTCGCCGACGACGAGGTCGCCGCGATCGACGTCCCGGCCTGGTGCCACCTGCGGGACCAGGAGTACGAGGGCCAGGCCCCGGCGGACCGGTACCGGCCGGGCGCCGAGGGCACGGCCTACCTGGTCCGCCGGATCTCCTGAGGGGTGCTCAGCCGAGGTGGGCGCGCAGCTCCGCCGCCGCCTCGTCCCCGTACGCGACGGCGAAGCGCTCGGCGAAGTGGCCGCGGCGCAGCTCGTACTCCTGGGTGCCCAGGGTCTCGATGACCAGCGTCGCCATCATCGCGCCGACCTGCGCCGCCCGCTCCAGCGAGACGCCCCAGGTGAGACCGGCCACGAAGCCGGCCCGGAAGGCGTCGCCGACACCGGTCGGGTCGACCTTGGCGTTCTCCTGCGGGCAGGAGACGAAGATCGGCGCCTCGCCCTTGCGGTCGATCCGCGCGCCCTTCGCCCCGAGCGTGGTGATCCGGACGCCGACCCGGTCCAGCACGTCCTCCTCGGACCAGCCGGTCTTGGACTCGATCAGGGCCTTCTCGTACTCGTTGGAGAAGAGGTAGGCCGCGCCCTCGACCAGGTTGCGGATGTCGTCGCCCTCGAGCCGGGCCAACTGCTGCGAGGGGTCGGCGGCGAAGGCGAAGCCGCGGGTGCGGCACTCCTCGGTGTGACGGACCATCGCCTCCGGGTCGTCCGCGCCGATCAGCACCAGGTCCAGGCCGCCCGCACGCGCGGCGATCGGCTGCAGCTCGATGTTCCGGGCCTCGCTCATCGCGCCGGTGTAGAAGGACGCGATCTGGTTGTGGTCCTGGTCGGTGGTGCAGACGAAGCGGGCGGTGTGCCGCGTCTCCGAGATGTGCACCGCGCCGGTGTCGACGCCGTGCCGGTCCAGCCAGGAGCGGTACTCGGCGAAGTCGGCCCCGGCCGCGCCCACCAGGAGCGGCTTCAGCCCGAGCAGGCCCATGCCGAAGCAGATGTTCGGCGCCACACCGCCACGCCGCACGTCCAGGGTGTCCACCAGGAAGGAGAGCGACACCGTGTGCAGCTGGTCCGCGACGAACTGCTCGGCGAAGCGGCCGGGGAAGGTCATCAGGTGGTCGGTGGCGATCGAGCCGGTGACAGCAATACGCACGGCGGCGGACTCCTATGGCTGCAAGGCGGGCTGCGGAGAGTGCAGGCGCTCTACCGTACCGGCCCGCCTTTGCCGGTGGTGCGGGTACTACTCACGGGCGTTACCGCAGCGTAGGGGTAGAACCACTCCGAGTGCGGTTCTAGTGTCGAACTGTAGAGACCGAGAGGCGGCGGCCCAGCCGCCGAGGAGGCCGTGATGATGCCCGACCGCAGCCCTGTAAGGATCCCGGCGTACCTGCGCGGCGACGCGGACCAGGACACGCTGGCGGATCTGGTCGAGGGCGGACGCCGACTGGGCCTGTTCTGGCCGCTCCAGCCCGCCGCGAAGGAGCCGGTCACGAAGGAGTCGGTCGCGTCGGTGCGCCACCCCGGCTTCAAGGTCAGCGCACGCGAGGCCCGCCGGTTCGGCAACCTGTCGCCCTTCGGCGACTGAACACGCGGCTCGGACAGCCGATCGCACAGGTGACCGGGTAGGGGAACCACTTCTGTCACTCCCACGTCCCATGGTCGTTCAGCAAGGAACAGACCAGGAGGCCGAACCGTGGAGTTTCGCAGCAGTCCCCGCACGCCCGGCGCCCGCCCGCGTCCACGGGTCCGCGTCGCTCTCGCCGTCCTTGCCACGGCCGGAGCCCTCGCCCTGACGGCCTGCGGCCCGACCAACACGGGGCCCGGCACCGCATCGAGCTCCGGCTCGGCCACGGCGAAGCCCAGCGCGTCCGGCTCCCCGTCGGTGAACCCCGGCGGGCCGGTACAGACGGTCTCCCCCGGCCCGTCCCACTCCGGCGCGTCCTCCCCAGGCGGCGCCGCACCGACCGCGCCCGGCTCGTCCGGCGGCAGCGCGCAGGTCGTCCCCGCCACCGGCTACAGCGCGTCGGGCAACGACCTGACCGTGTACTTCGACGCGGGCACCTGCGACAAGTACGGCGCCACGGCCGACCAGTCGCACCCGGGCGAGGTGCTGGTCCGCATCGTCATCACGCAGCGGGCGCCCGCGGGCCAGATGTGCCCACTGGTGATCACGCCGCAGCACGCCACCGTGGACCTGGGCCGCCCGCTCGACGGCCGCCGCGTCGTCGACGGCTCCGACAGCAAGGCGCTGCCGCAGGCCAGCGGCATGCCGCAGAGCAAGGTGACGCACGGCCCTGCCACGCAGTAGCGGACGCAGCGCAGTCTGAGCACGACGCACGACGTGGGGCCCCGACCGTCACCGGCCAGGGCCCCTCGTCACTGCTTCACTGCTCCACCATGTTCGGTGGTGCGGCGCAGCTCAGCTGAAGGAGTCGCCACAGGCGCAGGAGCCGGTCGCGTTCGGGTTGTCGATCGTGAAGCCCTGCTTCTCGATCGTGTCGACGAAGTCGACCGTGGCGCCGGTCAGGTAGGGGGCGCTCATGCGGTCGGTGACGACGTTCACGCCGCCGAAGTCGGCCACGACGTCGCCGTCGAGCGAGCGCTCGTCGAAGAAAAGCTGGTAGCGCAGGCCCGAGCAGCCGCCGGGCTGCACCGCGACGCGGAGCGCCAGGTCTTCGCGGCCCTCCTGCTCCAGCAGGCTCTTGACCTTGGCCGCGGCGGTGTCGGTGAGGATGATCCCGCTCTCGACGCTGGTCTCGTCCTGGACGGTCATCTGCATACTCCCGGGTTTGACGACGTACTTCCACCGGCGGAAACCGGTGGCGCCCCGGATGTATTCCGGGTGAAGTCCTGAACCTCCATGCTCGCACACCCGGCCGCGCACGAGAATGCAGAGATGATCCTGCGACCCGTGCACGACACCGCCGCCGACGCGAGCGCCGTCCGCTCGATCTACCAGTCCGCCTTCGCGGTCCCGCCCCTCGCCGACCGGGAACGGGCGCGCGCGGACGTCCGGACCCGGCGACTGGCCGCGGCGGACCAGGGCGGTTGCTGGTTCGCGGTGGACGACCGCGAGGGTGACGGCGAACCGCTGGGCGTGTCGCTGTCGCTGCGGCGCGAAGGGCTGTGGGGTCTGGCGCTCTTCGCGGTGCGGCCGGAGGCACAGGGCAAGGGCGTCGGGCGGTTACTGCTGGACCACGCCCTCGCCCACTCCGGGGGCTGCCTGCGCGGCATGATCGTCGCCTCCGACGACCCGCGCGCGGCGCGGCGCTACCACGCGGCGGGCTTCCGGCTGCACCCCACCATGGCGATGGCCGGATCGGTCGACCGCACCGCGCTCCCCGCGACCGGCGGCATACCGGTCCATCTGGGTGACGCGACCCACTTCGACCTGCTGGACTCGGTCGACCGCCGCTCCCGCGGCGCCGCGCACGGCGAGGACCACCTGGCCCTGCTGCGCACCTGCGACGAGCTGCTGGTCGCGGACACCCTGGCGGGTTCCGGTTACGCCTACCGGCTGGGCGGCCGGGTGATGATGCTGGCCGCGACCTCGCGCCGGGTCGCCACGGCGCTGCTGATCGAGGCCCTGGCCCGGACACCGGAGTCGGACAGCACCGACGTCCGCACCGTCACCGCGGAGCAGGACTGGGCGGTGGACGTCTGCCTGGCCGTCGGACTCTCCGTCAGCACCCGTGGCTACCTGGCCCTGCGCGGCATGAGGCCCCCGACGCCCTACCTGCCGTCGGGGGCCTACCTCTAGCTTCCGGTCGCTTCCGGAAAGCCGGCTCAGACCATCGTGTCGAGGATCTCGCGGACCATGTCCATGGTCGTCCCCGGGTGCAGGAACGCGAACCGGGCCACCACCTCGCCCTCCCAGCCGGTCGGGGTGACGAACCCGGTCTGCTCCGCCAGCAGCCGCTCGGACCAGGCGTAGTACTGCTCCGGCGTCCAGCCCTTGCGCCGGTAGACGACGCTGGAGAGCTCCGGCTCGCGGATGAGCTCCAGGTCCGGGTACTCGGCCCGGATCAGCGCGGCGGTGTCGCGGGCCAGCGTGATGCCGGTCTCGATCGCCTCGCTGTAGGCCTCGGTGCCGTGGACCGCCAGCGAGAACCAGAGCGGCAGGCCGCGGGCGCGCCGGGTGAGGTGGTACGCGTAGTCGGTCGGGTTCCACTCCTGGTCGTGCTCGCCGGTGTGGAGCACGTCGAGGTAGGAGGCGTCCTGGGTGTGCACGGACTTGGCCAGGCGCGGGTCGCGGTAGATCAGCGCGGCGCAGTCGAACGGCGCGAAGAGCCACTTGTGCGGGTCCACCACGAACGAGTCCGCGTGCTCGATGCCGTTGTACTTCTCCCGCACCGAGGGGGCGAAGAGGCCGGCGCCGCCGTAGGCGCCGTCGACGTGGAACCAGAGGCCGTGCTCGCGGGCGACCTCGGCGATGCCCGCCAGGTCGTCGACGATGCCCGCGTTGGTGGTGCCGGCGGTGCCGACGACGGCGATGATCGAGCCCGGGTCCTCGTCGGCCGCGATGGCCTTGCGCAGGGCCGCGCCGGTGAGGCGGTGGTTCTCGGTCGGGACGACCAGCTTCTCGACGCCGATGATGTTCAGCGTGTTGGTGACCGAGGAGTGGGTCTGGTCGCTGACGGCGACGCGCAGCCGCGCGCCTATGCCAACGCCGAGGCGGCGACGCGCCGAGTCCCTGGCCACGACCAGCGCGGACAGGTTGCCCGCCGAGCCGCCGGAGACGAAGCAGCCGCCGGCCGAGGCGGGCAGTCCGGCCCGGTCGGAGATCAGGCGCAGCACCTGGTTCTCGGCCGCGATCGCACCCGCCGCCTCCAGCCAGGAGATGCCCTGGAGCGAGGCGCAGGAGACCACCATGTCGAAGAGGAGCGCGGCCTTGGTCGGCGCACACGGGATGAAGCTCAGGTAGCGCGGGCTGTCGGCGGAGATGACCGCGCGGGAGAGCTCGTGGTCGTAGAGCTTGAGAACGTCCGCAGGATCGTTTCCGCGCTCGTTGAGCAGGCCTTCGAGCGCCCCGGCCAGCTTCTCGCCGTCGCCGGGGTGGTCCAGCGGGACCGGGTCGTACTGCAGACGCTCCCGCATGTAGTCGAAGACCAGGTCGACCATGCGGGCGTCGTACTGGTGCATTCGCTCAGGGTGGGCCACGGGACGGTCCTTCGGCAGGGGGTGTGGGGGGCATTGCCACCCTAGGCAGCGCACGCCTCGCCCGGCATGTCGGAAACCGGCAGTCGACGCAGGCTACCGGCGTGATCACCACCCCCGGCGCACGATTCCTGCGCGCCCTCGGGCCGCCACGCGGGCTTCTGCCGTGCGGCTCAGCCGATGAGCCGGCTCAGCACCACCGTGCTGCGGCTGCGCTGGACGCCGGGCTCGCGGCGGATCCGCTCGATCACGGCCTCCAGATGCCGCATGTCGGCGGCCCGCAGGTGGACCAGCGCGTCCGGGTCGCCAGTCACCGTCCAGGCCGCGACGACCTCGGGGAACTGCCGCAGCGAGGAGAGGATCTCCTCCGGCGGAGTGCGTTCGCGGCAGAAGACCTCGACGAACGCCTCCGTGTGCCAGTCCAGCGCGGCCGGGTCGAGCACCACGGTGAAGCCGCGCACCACGCCGCGCTCGCGCAGCCGGTCGATCCGGCGCTTGACGGCCGTCGCGGACAGGTTCACCAGCAGGCCGATCTCGGCGTACGAGGCGCGCCCGTCACGTCCGAGCAGCTCCAGCAGCCGGCGGTCGGTGGCGTCGAGCGCGGCTGTGGGGCTGATCGGAGTCTGCGGTGCGGGCACACGCTCAGCTTTTCACAAGCCGCGCCGCTCACACCTCCGTCGGCTCGGCCACAGCTGGGCCGTCCGCGTCCCCGTCCCCCTGCAGGCGGTGGACCAGCAGCCCGACCGCGACCGACGCCGCGCAGACCAGCCCGGCCACCAGCACGGACGGCGAGAACAGCACCACCACCCCGCTCACCGGCAGCACCCAGAGCGCGATCCCGCGTTTGACATGCCGCGAGTGCAGCGCCCACACCGTGATCAGGTAGACCGCCGTCGGCACGGTCACCCCGAGCGTCGCGGCCTGCGCGGAGAGGTGCACCTTGCCGACGGCGTGCTCGACCGCCACCTCCAGCCCCGCGCCGACGGCGGCGGCCGAGCCGAAGACGAAGAAGTGGCCGTAGCCCCAGGTGAAGGCCACCCGGTTGGACCGAAGATGCTCCTCGACGGATCGCGCGAAGTAGATCCACCAGGCGGAGAAGCAGATCAGCAGCCCGCCGACAGCGATCGGCAACAGTTCGTGGAACGCCTGGTGCTCGTCCACCGCCGACTGCACCGCGACTGTCGCCGCCGAGACCGACTCACCCAGCACGATCAGCGTGAAGCAGCCGTAGCGCTCGGCGATGTGCCCGGGGTGCCAGGCCGTCTCGGCGTCCCGCTCGGCGACCACCGGCACGGCCATGTCGGCGACCAGCCCCGGCAGGAGGGCCCACCACTTGTCGCCGGCCGGGACGTAGACCAGCCAGAGCACCCAGTAGAGCTGCACCAGCGCGACGCCGACCGCGTACCGCAGGGCGACTCTCCGCTGCGGCCCGGCGTTGGAGGCCGCCGCCCGCAGCCACTGCGCGACCAGCGCCACCCGCATCACCACGTAGCCGGTCACGGTCACCGAGTAGTCGGAGTCCGCGAAGGCGCGCGGCACTCCGGCGGCCAGGATCAGCGCGCCCACGATGATCACGAAGGTGGCGATCCGGTAGGGCACGTCGTCGGTGTCGTAGGCGGAGGCGAACCAGGTGAAGTTCATCCAGGCCCACCAGATGGCGAAGAAGACGAAGAGGTACCCCGCGATCCCGTGCCGGACGTGCCCCTCCCCCAGCGCACTGCCCAGTTGCGAGCCCGCCTGGGCGACCGCGACGACGAAGCAGAGGTCGAAGAAGAGCTCCAGCGGCGTGGCGGCCCGGTGCCTCTCCTCCCGCCCGCGCGGACGCATCCGCCGCAGCCTCCCCGACGCCGTCCTCGGTCCCGTCCCCGACGCCGTCCCCGATACCGCTCCCGACGCCGTCCCCGATGTGTCGCCGACCCCCGCGCTCGGCTCCTCGCTCATCGCCGCGTACCCTCTCCTTCGCCGCTGTGTGACTCCCATGGATTCCTGCCAGACGATAGGGCAGGTCCGGGCCGAGGGACGGTAGCGCCGCAACGGCCACAGCGGGGTACGTCACATTGCCTCGGCGACCATCGCCAGCGTGATCGCGGCGGGCTATCATAGATAGCGTCAGGTAGACGATAAGGCGGTCGGTCTCGCACCACCGCCGAGCAGGAGGGCAGTCGCCCGTGACCACCACCTCCGCGCCCGGGACGGGCGCAACCTTCGCCGAGCCCGGGGCGACCCCGCTGGCGCTGCTGCTGCTCGGCCAGGAGGCCGACACGGGCAGCGAGCGCGGCGTCGACTGCCCCGGCGAGCTCCCGGTCGCCTCCGACCCCGACCTGGTCGCGCGTGCCGCCGCGGCCAAGGCCGCGCTCGGCGACAAGGTCTTCATCCTGGGCCACCACTACCAGCGTGACGAGGTCATCCAGTTCGCCGACGTCACCGGCGACTCCTTCAAGCTGGCCCGCGACGCGGCCGCCCGCCCCGAGGCCGAGTACATCGTCTTCTGCGGCGTGCACTTCATGGCCGAGTCCGCGGACATCCTCACCACCGAGCGCCAGCAGGTCGTCCTGCCGGACCTGGCCGCCGGCTGCTCGATGGCCGACATGGCCACCGCCGAGCAGGTCGCCGAGTGCTGGGACCAGCTGGTCGACGCGGGCGTCGCCGACACCGTGGTGCCGGTCGCGTACATGAACTCCTCGGCCGACATCAAGGCCTTCACCGGCCGCCACGGCGGGACGATCTGCACCTCGTCCAACGCCAAGCGCGCCCTGGAGTGGGCCTTCGAGCAGGGCCAGAAGGTGCTCTTCCTGCCGGACCAGCACCTCGGCCGCAACACCGCCGTGCGCGACATGGGCCTCTCCCTGGACGACTGCGTCGTCTACAACCCGCACAAGCCGAACGGCGGCCTGACCGCCGAGCAGCTGCGCGCGGCCAAGATGATCCTTTGGCGCGGCCACTGCTCGGTCCACGGGCGGTTCAGCCTGGACTCGGTCAACGAGGTCCGCGAACGGGTGCCGGGCGTGACCGTGCTGGTCCACCCCGAGTGCAAGCACGAGGTCGTCGAGGCCGCCGACATGGTCGGCTCGACCGAGTACATCATCAAGGCGCTGGACGCCGCCGAGCCCGGCTCCAAGTGGGCCATCGGCACCGAGCTCAACCTGGTCCGCCGCCTGGCCAAGGCGCACCCGGACAAGGAGATCGTCTTCCTCGACCGGACCGTCTGCTTCTGCAGCACGATGAACCGGATCGACCTGCCGCACCTCGTCTGGGCGCTGGAGTCGCTGGTCGACGGCCGGGTCCCGAACGTGATCACGGTCGACCCGGAGACGGAGAAGTTCGCCAAGGTCGCTCTGGACCAGATGCTCGCGCTGCCGTAGTACGCGGGCAGCACGAAGGGGCGTGAGGCCGTGGCCTCACGCCCCTTCGTCGTCTGCCTCTAGCCGGGGATCAGTCCGTCGGGCTTGAGCAGCGCGCGGACCTCCTCCACCGTCGCGTCCGCGTACGGAAGCGTGGCGTCCGAGGGGCCCAGGTAGTCGTGGGCCACCGGCTCGCCGCCGGTCCGGACCGCGCCCAGCAGCGCGTTCAGGCTGACCCGGAACTCCTCCTCGTGACCGCTGTCCAACGACGCGAGGACCGCGTTGTCCAGCTGGTTGAGGTGGTCGACCAGGGAGTCGGGCACCTCGTACTGGCCCTCCGTCAGGATCCTTACGATCATGGCGGCTCTCCCTACTTGTCGAAGCGGGGCTGGTCCTGCGGGGTGGCGTCCTGCTGCCCCTGCTCGATCGCCGGGGTCGGCGTCGAACCACCGGTGAGCTCGGCCTTCATCCGGGCCAGCTCCAGCTCGACGTCGCTGCCCGCGGACATGGCGTCCAGCTCGGCCGCGATGTCGTCCTTGCGCAGACCGCTCGGGTCGTCGAGCGCGCCGCTGGCCAGCAGCTCGTCGATGGCACCCGCACGGGCCTGCAGCTGGGCCGTCTTGTCCTCGGCCCGCTGGATCGCCAGGCCGACGTCGCCCATCTCCTCCGAGATGCCCGAGAAGGACTCGGCGATCTGGGTCTGCGCCTGTGCGGCGCTGTACTGGGCCTTGATGGTCTCCTTCTTGGTACGGAAGGCGTCCACCTTGGCCTGCAGCCGCTGGGAGGCGAGCGTCAGCTTCTCCTCCTCACCCTGCAGCTGCTGGTACTGGACCTCCAGGTCCTGCACCTGCTGCTGGATGCCGGAGCGGCGGGTCAGCGCCTCCCTGGCCAGGTCCTCACGGCCCAGCGAGAGCGCCTTGCGGCCCTGCTCCTCCAGCTTCGCGGACTGCTGCTGCAACTGGGTGAGCTGCAGTTCCAGCCGCTTGCGGCTGGTCGCGACATCCGCCACCCCACGACGCACCTTCTGCAGCAGTTCGAGCTGCTTCTGGTACGAGTAGTCCAGCGTCTCGCGCGGATCCTCCGCACGGTCCAAGGCCTTGTTCGCCTTGGCGCGGAAGATCATCCCCATCCGCTTCATGATTCCGTCGCTCATGGGCTTCGCGCGCCCCCTTCTCCGACCTGCCGGTTTCTCGTACCAAGCCTACGGGTCGCGCGGCCCTCGTCGCAGCGGTCCGCGCTGCAACAAGACTGCTACAGCGAAAACCGTCCGGGCCTCATCCGTGGGGCTGATTGTTCCGGAGGGATCCACTACCCGAGGGGCTGGGGAATACACCCCTTCACCACGTACTCTTGCTGGTGTGTTCCGACGAAGCTCCCAGGATGCCCCCGCCGACGCCGTGACGCTCGACAAGAGCGCCGAGGCCGAGGCCGCAGAGGCAGCCGTTCCCAGCGCCGAGGCCAAGAAGGGCCGCCCCACGCCCAAGCGCAGCGAGGCCGAGGCGAACCGCCGCGGCCGCGCCTACGTGCCGCCGGACCGCAAGGCCAGCGCGCGCAAGGCCCGCGACGCCAACCGCAGCGACCGGGACAAGACCATGCTGGCGCTGCGCGGCGAGGCCGACGCCAAGTACCTCCCGGCCCGTGACCGCGGCCCGGTGCGCGCGTTCGTCCGGGACTACTTCGACTCGCGCTTCACCGTGCTGGAGTTCTTCCTGCCGTTCGCGGTCGTCTTCATGGTGCTGGCGTTCTTCCGCTCCCCCGCGGCCGTCGAGCTGATCTACGTGCTGTGGCTGGCGTTCCTGGTCGCCGTCGTGATCCAGATGTTGTGGCTGGCGACGCGACTCCGCAAGGAGCTCGCCACGCGCTTCCCCGGCCAGAACACCAAGGGCGCCCTCGCCTACGGCATCATGCGCTCGATGAACCTGCGCCGGATGCGCCTGCCCAAGCCGGCCGTCAAGCGCGGACAGCGGCCCTGACCGGACACCCGGGCTACCCCGGGTACTCCTACTCGCCGCTCGAGCCGCGTCCGGGAACGGACGACTCGACGCTCGTGCTGCCCGCCCAACGGAACCTTCCGTCGGGCGGGCTGGCTGGTTCTGCTCCCCTCGGCCGCGCGCCCGAGGGCTTCTCCGCAGGTTCGGACGCCTGGCTGGCCAAGCTCGGCGGGCTGCGCAACGTGGTCCGCCAGGAGCTGGTCACCCGCCAGCTGACCGAGCAGCTGCACGCCCGCTTCGGCCCCGACGCCCGGCTGCGGGTGCTGGACGCCGGCTGCGGCCAGGGCACCCAGCTGCTGCGCCTGGCCCGGGCCGGTCACGAGGTCACCGGCCTGGACCCGGATCCCGGCACCCTCACCGCCGCCCAGCAGGCGCTCGCGCTTGAGCCCCTCGCGGTCCAGGCCCGGGTACGGCTGCTGCACGGCGAGGGCGGCGACTGCGGCCGGTGGTTCGGCCCGGCCAGCTTCGACGTCGTGCTCTGCCACGGCGTGCTGATGTACCTGCCGGACCCGGAACCGCTGCTGGCCGCACTGGCCCGGGTGCTCGCGCCCGGCGGGCTGCTGTCCGTGCTGGCCCGCAACGGCGACGCTCTGGCCCTGCGCCCCGGCCTGGCCGGTGACTGGGGAGCCGCTGTCGCCGCCTTCGACGACGCCCCCGGAACGAACCGCCTCGCCTACACCAACCGTCTCGGCCTGCCGACCCGCGCCGACCGCCGCGCCGTGCTCGCCCGCACCCTGGCCGAGCTGGACGTCCCCGTGCAGGCCTGGTTCGGCGTCCGGGTCTTCACCGACCAGGCCGCCGACGACGCCCCGCTGCCTCCCACGCCGGAGCTCTCCTTACTCCTCGACGCCGAGGACCGGGCAGGCCGCACCGACCCCTACCGCCGCGTCGCCGCCCTGCTGCACCTGGTGGGCATGCGGCCGTGACGGATCGCGGCTTTTCGATCTAGGGTCGGGGCCATGGAGTTTCGTCATTTGGGCCGTAGCGGCCTGGTCATCAGCGAGATCGCCTACGGCAACTGGCTCACCCACGGCTCCCAGGTCGAGGAGGACGCCGCCACGGCCTGCGTCCACGCCGCCCTGGACGCAGGCATCACCACCTTCGACACCGCCGACGTCTACGCCGCCACCCGCGCGGAGGCCGTCCTCGGCCGCGCGCTCAAGGGGCAGCGCCGCGAGGGCCTGGAGATCTTCACCAAGGTCTACTGGCCGACCGGCCCGGGCAAGAACGACCGCGGCCTGAGCCGCAAGCACATCATGGAGTCGATCGACGGCTCGCTGCGCCGTCTGCAGACCGACTACGTCGACCTCTACCAGGCCCACCGCTTCGACGTGGCGACGCCGCTGGAGGAGACCATGGTCGCCTTCGCCGACGTGGTCCACTCCGGCAAGGCCCACTACATCGGCGTCTCCGAGTGGACCGCCGACCAGATCCGCGCCGCCCACGGGCTGGCCCGCGAGCTGCGGATCCCGCTGGTCTCCTCGCAGCCGCAGTACTCCGCCCTGTGGCGGGTCATCGAGGCCGAGGTCGTCCCGACCTGCGAGGAGCTGGGCATCGGCCAGATCGTCTGGTCCCCCATCGCCCAGGGCGCGCTGACGGGCAAGTACCTGCCCGGCGCCGAACCCCCGGCGGGCTCCCGCGCCACCGACGACAAGGGCGGCGCCAACATGATCTCCCGCTGGCTGCGGGACGACGTGCTGGAGCGGGTCCAGCTGCTCCAGCCGCTGGCCGCCGAGGCCGGTCTGACGATGGCTCAGCTCGCGGTGGCCTGGGTGCTGCAGAACGCGAACGTGTCGGCGGCGATCGTCGGCGCCTCGCGTCCCGAGCAGGTCGCCGAGAACGTCAAGGCCGCGGGCGTGAAGCTGGACGCCGAGCTGGTCAAGCGGATGGACGAGATCCTCGCCCCGGTCGCGGAGTTCGACCCGGCGAAGACCCGCGAGAACTCCCCGCAGGCGCGCCCGTAGTACCCGCCGATGTGCGGGAGCCCGCCCCGGCACGTCGCCGAGGCGGGCTCCCGCGCTCTCTACTTCTCGCTACCGGTCCGGCTACCGGACCGCACTTCTGGCTACTGGTCCGCGGCGTGCAGGCTCATCGGGCCGTAGATCTTCCGGCTGTCCTCGAACAGCACCACCTGGTCCACCCCGTCGGCCGCGAGGTCCTTCCAGGACTCGCCGATCCAGGTCTCCGCGTCGCCCTGAGTGGGAAACTCCTCGGTTCCGTTCGGCGCGGTCACCGCAGACCCGTCGGTCTTCTCGAACCGCCACGTCCACACCATGAAGGGCTCCTTCCGCGCCGGGTCACCGTCTGCACAGGACAGTACCCAGAAAGTCGCCGCCGAGCCGCCGTGCCGCAGAATGACGCGGTGAGGATCTTCGCAGAGCGCACCCCCGACGGCACCAGACGGCTCGGCGTCGCCTGGGGGCGACCCGCCGCACCGCAGCGGACGCTGCTGCTGGGCGGCGCGCGCTCCGGCAAGTCCTCGCTGGCCGAGCGGCTGCTGCTCGCCCACGACCGTGGCGCCCCCGGCTCCGTCACCTACGTCGCCACCGCCGGACGCCGTGAGGGAGACGCCGAGTGGGCCGAGCGGATCGACCTCCACCGGGCCCGTCGCCCCGACCACTGGCGCACGGTCGAGACCTGCGAGCTGGCCCCGCTGCTCGCCGAACCCGCCGACGCCGGGCCGCTGCTCATCGACTGCCTGGCGCTCTGGCTGACCGACGCCATGGACCGGGTCGGCGCCTGGGACGACGCCACCTGGTACGCGACCGGTGAGAAGCAGCTGCGCGAGCGCACCGCCGAGCTGGTCACCGCGTTGCGCGGCAGCCGCCGCCGGGTCGTCGCGGTCAGCAACGAGGTGGGCAGCGGCGTCGTCCCGGCCACCGCCTCCGGCCGCCGGTTCCGCGACGAGCTGGGACGGCTCAACGCCGCCTTCGCCGCCGAGTGCGCGGACGTGCGGTTGGTGGTGGCGGGCCGCTCGCTGCCGCTGACAAACGAGTGGCGGTAACGTTCCCTCGCGTGAGCACCTTCGACCTCGACGAGTTCTCCGCGCAGGTGGCGCGCCCCGACGACGAGTACCGCCTGGCCGCGGAGCAGCGCTTCGACGCGCTGGACCTGCCGCACGGCGCGCTCGGCGAGCTGCAGGACCTGGCCGGCTGGCTGGCCGCGGTCCAGGCCCGCGTCCCGACGCGACCGATCAGCCAGGCCAAGGTGCTGGTCTTCGCCGCCGACCACGGCATCGCCTCGCTCGGCGTCTCCGCCCTGCCGCCGGGTACCACCGCCCGCCGGGTCCGCGAGGTGCTGGACGGCACCGCTCCGGTCAGCGTGCTGGCCCGTCAGTTCGGCGCCCAGGTACGCGTGGTGGACATGGCCGTCGACGCGGACGAGGACGCATTCCCGGCCGAGGTGAGCCGCCACCGGATCCGGCGCGGCTCGGGCCGGATCGACGTCGAGAACGCGCTGACCCGCGAGGAGGCCGAGCGCGCCTTCGCCGTCGGCGTCGCGCTCGCCGACGAGGAGGCCGACTCCGGCACCGACCTGGTGGTCCTCGGCGACCTCGGCGTCGGCTCGACCACCGTCGCCTCGGTCCTCATCGGCGTGCTGTGCGGCACCGACGCCGCCGCCGTCACCGGTCGCGGCTCGGGCATCGACGACAAGGTGTGGATGGTCAAGTGCGCCGCCATCCGCGACTCGCTGCGCCGGGCGCGTCCGGTGCTGGCCGACCAGATCGACCTGCTGGCCGCGGTCGGCGGCGCGGACTTCGCGGCGATGGCGGGCTTCCTGCTGCAGTGCGCGATGCGGCGCGTCCCGGTGCTGCTGGACGGCGTGGTCTCCACCGCGTGCGCGCTGGTCGCGCAGCGGGTCGCGTTCCGCGCGCCGGAGTGGTGGCGTGCCGGGCAGCTCACCGGCGAGCCCGCCCAGGCGAAGGCGTACGAGCGGATGAGCATCACGCCGCTGCAGCAGCAGCGGGTGGCCGCCGGCGGCGGCGCGGGCGCGCTGATGGCGCTGCCGCTGCTCCGCGGCGCCGCAGCGCTCCTGGCCGAACTGCCGCTGCCGCAGCCGGAGCTGGAGCCGGAGAAGTCCGCCGATCCCGTCGACGAGGCCTGACCGTCTTGTTCCACGCTCGATTCACAGCTCGGTTCAAGGCTCGGTTCACAGCTCGGTTCAACGCCGCGCTCGACGCGCTGCGCTTCTCCTTCGGCACGCTCTCCGTGCTGCCGGTCCGGGTCAACCGCTGGGACCGGCCCACGGCAGGGCGGGCGATACTCCTCGCCCCGCTGGTGGGGCTGGTGCTGGGCGGCGTCGCCGCCGCCCTGGCCACCGCGCTGGCGTGGGCGCACGCCGGGCCGCTGCTCGCCGCCGTCGCGGGCGTGTCCGTGCTGGCCGCCGCGACGCGGGGGCTGCATCTGGACGGCCTGGCCGACGTCGCGGACGGTCTGGGCAGCAACCGTCCGCCCGAGGCCGCGCTGAAGATCATGAAGGCCTCGGACATCGGGCCCTTCGGCGTGCTGGTGCTGCTGCTGACGCTGCTCGCGCAGGTCGCCGCGCTGGCCCGGTGCTTCGAA
Source organism: Streptacidiphilus fuscans (assembly GCF_015690355.1). Classification (GTDB taxonomy): domain Bacteria; phylum Actinomycetota; class Actinomycetes; order Streptomycetales; family Streptomycetaceae; genus Streptacidiphilus; species Streptacidiphilus fuscans. Next base: position 253,206 of record NZ_JADPRT010000010.1, read on the forward strand.
CTCGGCCTGGCCGACGGCGCGTTCGGCGTCCTGCTGGCCGCCGTCACCGCCCGGACCGCGTTGCTGCGCGGCTGTCAGGTCGGCGTCCCGTCCGCGCGCCCCGACGGTCTCGGCGCGATGGTGGCGGGGACGGTGCCACGCCGCCAGGGCGCGTCGGTGGCGGCGTTGACGCTCGCCGCGCTCGGACTGGTGGCCTACGGCATCGCCCGTACGGGTGACAACAGGCTGCCCCTCGCGTTGGGTGCGGGCCTGGCCGTGGTGGCCGGACTGGCCGTCGCCTCCCTGCTGCTGACGCACTGCGTGCGTCGTTTCGGCGGAATCACCGGAGATGTCCTGGGTGCGATGGTCGAGTCCGCGGCCACGGGAACCCTCATTGTGTGGGTGCTTTTCGCGGCTGCCACCCCGTAGCGGGGTGCTGTCTCGAAATTGGCACCTCCCAGGCGGTCTCAGGGCCCACCATGCGGACTACCATGCCAGTGGCCGGTCCGTTCCCCACCCGTGGCGCGCCGGGCACCTATCTCCGACAGAACAGGACGCATTTCCGTGACTGCAGTGTCATTGAGCACCTCCACGGCCGCCGCGCTGCGCGCGGACGCCGTCGTCGTGGCCGTGGCGAAGGGCCCCAAGGGCCTCGTCCTGGCCCCCGGCGCCGAGGCGGTCGACGAGGCGTTCGAGGGCAAGCTTGCCGAGGTCCTCACCACCGTCGGCGCGACCGGCGCCGAGGGCGAGGCCGTCAAGGTCCCCGCCGCGGCCGGGATCAAGGCTCCGCTGGTGCTCGCCGTGGGCCTGGGCGAGGCCACCGACGACTCCTACGACGCCGAGGCGCTGCGCGCCGCCGCCGGTGTCGCCGCCCGCACGCTGGCCGGCGCCAAGAAGGCCGCCTTCGCCCTTCCGGTCGCCGACGCGGACGCCGCGGGCGCGGTCGCGCTCGGCGCGCTGCTCGGCTCCTACGAGTACACCGCCACCCGCAACCTGGGCGGCGACGCCAAGGGCCCCCTGGGCGACGTGGCGATCGTCGGCACCAAGCGCGGCGACAAGGCCGTCAAGGCCGCCGTCGAGCGCGCCGTCGTGCTGGGCGAGGAGATGAACCGCACCCGCGACCTGGTGAACCTGCCGCCGAACGACCTCTTCCCGAAGACCTTCGCCGAGCGCGTCGTCGCGGTCGGCAAGGAGCACGGCCTCAAGGTCGAGGTGCTCGACGAGAAGGCGCTGACCAAGGGCGGCTTCGGCGGCATCCTCGGCGTCGGCAACGGCTCCGAGCACGGGCCGCGCCTGGTCAAGGTGGCCTACACCCACCCGAAGGCCAAGGCCTCGCTCGCCTTCGTCGGCAAGGGCATCACCTACGACTCGGGCGGCATCTCGCTCAAGCCGGCCGGCCACAACGAGACCATGAAGTGCGACATGGCCGGCGCCGGCGCCGTCTTCGGCGCCGTCGTGGCCGCGGCCCGCCTGGGCCTCCAGGTCAACGTCACCGGCTGGCTGGCGCTGGCCGAGAACATGCCGTCGGGCACCGCCACCCGCCCCGGCGACGTGCTGCGCATGTACGGCGGCAAGACCGTCGAGGTGCTCAACACCGACGCCGAGGGCCGTCTGGTCCTGGCCGACGCCATCGTCCGCGCGGGCGAGGAGAAGCCGGACACCATCGTCGACGTGGCCACCCTGACCGGCGCCATGATGATGGCCCTGGGCAGCCGCACCTTCGGCATCATGGCCAACGACGACGAGCTGCGCGCCACCGTGCACACCCTGGCCGAGGCCGCGGGCGAACCGGCCTGGCAGATGCCGCTCCCGGCGCACCTGCGCAAGGGCATGGACTCCGGAGTGGCCGACCTCGCCAACATGGGCGAGCGGATGGGCGGCGGCCTGGTCGCCGGCCTCTTCCTCAAGGAGTTCGTCGCCGACGGCATCACCTGGGCCCACCTGGACATCGCCGGCCCGGCCTTCAACGAGTCCGCCCCCTTCGGCTACACGCCCAAGGGCGGGACCGCCACGGCCGTCCGCACCCTGGTCGCCCTGGCCGAGCACGCCGCGGGCTGATCGCACGCCGATCACACCGCACCAGCCACGCGCGCACGCGCGTACCAGCCGGTAACCGGCGGTGGACCTCGCCCACACGTTCGCCAGCAGCGAACACAGGCGCTGGTCCACCGCCGGTCCGGCCGGGGGCCCGGATGACCTGGGCCCCTTCCTCAGGCCGGAATTCCCCTACCGACCTGCGGAAACAGACATTTCCGAGCGAGCCGCCCGGTCTGCCGCGTCCGATTCGCCCTGTCCACACCGTGGCCCGGTCCATCACCACCAGGCAACAAGTGCGAGGATGTATCTCCGGCACGACGGGTCTCCCCACAAGGGAGCACCACACCCGGCCGGCGATCGACCGGGAGCATCCGCACCCTTTGCATGGAGGACGTGACGTGGCGAACGACGCCAGCACCGTTTTCGACGTAGTCATTCTCGGAGGCGGAAGCGGCGGTTACGCCGCGGCGCTGCGAGCGGCCCAGCTGGGTCTTCAGGTCGCGCTGATCGAGAAGAACAAGCTCGGCGGCACCTGCCTGCACCAGGGCTGCATCCCGACCAAGGCGCTGCTGCACGCCGGCGAGGTCGCCGACCAGACCCGCGAGGCCGCGGGCTTCGGCGTCAAGGCCGTCTTCGAGGGCATCGACATCAACGCGGTGCACGCCTACAAGGACGGCGTCGTCTCCGGCCTCTACAAGGGCCTGCAGGGCCTGGTCGCCAGCCGGAAGATCACCTACATCGAGGGCGAGGGCCGCCTCTCCTCCCCGACCTCGGTCGACGTCAACGGCCAGCGCATCACCGGCCGCCACGTCGTGCTGGCCACCGGCTCCGTGCCGAAGTCCCTGCCGGGCCTGGCCATCGACGGCAACCGGGTCATCTCCTCCGACCACGCGCTGACGCTGGACCGCGTCCCGAAGTCCGCCATCGTCCTGGGCGGCGGCGTGATCGGCGTCGAGTTCGCCTCGGTCTGGAAGTCCTTCGGCGCCGAGGTCACCATCATCGAGGCGCTGCCGCACCTGGCCCCGCTGGAGGACGAGAACTCCTCCAAGCTGCTGGAGCGCGCCTTCCGCAAGCGCGGCATCAAGTTCGAGCTGGGCGCCCGCTTCGCCGGTGTCGAGTACACCGAGACCGGTGTCCGCGCCTCGCTGGAGAACGGCAAGCAGGTCGAGGCCGAGCTCATGCTCGTCGCCGTCGGCCGCGGCCCGGTCTCGTCGGGCCTGGGCTACGAGGAGGCCGGGGTCGCCATGGACCGCGGCTACGTCCTGGTCGACGAGTACTGCCAGACCAACGTGCCCACCATCTCCGCGGTCGGTGACCTGATCCCGACCCTGCAGCTGGCCCACGTCGGCTTCGCCGAGGGCATCCTGGTCGCCGAGCGCATCGCCGGCCTCAAGGTCGTCCCGATCGACTACGACGGCGTCCCGCGCGTGACCTACTGCAACCCCGAGGTCGCCTCCGTCGGCATCACCGAGGCCAAGGCCAAGGAGCTGTACGGCGACGACAAGGTCGTCACCGCCAAGTTCAACCTGGCCGGCAACGGCAAGAGCAAGATCCTCAAGACCGCCGGCGAGATCAAGCTGGTCCAGGTCAAGGACGGCGCCGTGGTCGGCGTCCACATGGTCGGCGAGCGCATGGGCGAGCAGGTCGGCGAGGCCCAGCTGATCTACAACTGGGAGGCCCTGCCCGCCGAGGTCGCGCAGCTGATCCACGCGCACCCGACCCAGAACGAGGCCCTCGGCGAGGCCCACCTCGCGCTGGCGGGCAAGCCCCTGCACAATCACGACTGACCTCCCCTCGTCACACGCCAACCATCCGTACGCACCACAAGGAGCAACTGAAACCATGGCGGTCTCAGTAACACTGCCCGCACTCGGCGAGAGCGTGACCGAGGGCACCGTCACCCGTTGGCTCAAGGCCGAGGGCGAGCGCGTCGAGGTCGACGAGCCGCTGCTCGAGGTCTCCACCGACAAGGTCGACACCGAGATCCCGGCGCCCGCCTCCGGCATCCTGGCCTCGATCAAGGTCGGCGAGGACGAGACGGTCGAGGTCGGCTCCGAGCTGGCCATCATCGACGACGGCACCGGCGCCCCGGTCCCGGCCGCCGCGCCTGCCGCTGCCGCCGCGCCCGCCGCCCCGGCTCCGGTCGAGACCCCGGCCCCCGCGCCGGTCGCCGCCGCGCCCGCTCCGGTGGCCCCGGCCGCCCCCGCCGGTGGTGCCACCGGCACCGACGTCACCCTGCCCGCGCTGGGCGAGTCCGTGACCGAGGGCACCGTCACCCGCTGGCTCAAGTCGGTCGGCGACACCATCGCCGTCGACGAGCCGCTGCTCGAGGTCTCCACCGACAAGGTCGACACCGAGATCCCGGCCCCGGTCGGCGGTGTGCTGCTGGAGATCCTGGTCGCCGAGGACGAGACCGCCGAGGTCGGCGCCCGTCTGGCCGTCATCGGCGCCCCGGGCGCTGCCCCGGCTCCGGCCGCCCCCGCTGCTCCGGCCGCCCCGGCTGCCGCTCCGGCTCCGGTCGCCGCGCCCGCCCCGGTCGCGCCGGCTGCTCCGGTGGCCCCGGCTCCGGTCGCCGCTCCGGCTCCGGTGGCTCCGGCCCCCCTCGCCGCTCCGGTCCCGGCCGCCCCGGTCGCGGCTCCGGTCGCCGCTGCGCCGGTCGCTGCCGCTCCTGCCGCGGAGGCGTCCGACGCCTACGTGACCCCGCTGGTCCGCAAGCTCGCCGCCGAGAACGGCATCGACCTGAACGCGGTCAAGGGCACCGGCGTCGGTGGCCGCATCCGCAAGCAGGACGTGCTGGCCGCCGCCGAGGCCGCCCGCTCCGCCGCGTCGGCTTCCGCCGCCCCGGCCGCGTCCGGCGCCCGCAAGGCCCCGACGACGATCGCCGCCGCGTCCCCGCTGCGCGGTCAGACCGTCAAGATGACCCGCATGCGCAAGGTCATCGCCGACAACATGGTCAAGGCGCTGCAGACCGCCGCGCAGCTGACCACGGTCGTCGAGGTCGACGTCACCAACATCATGCGTCTGCGCGAGCAGGCCAAGGGCGCGTTCGCCGCCCGTGAGGGCGTCAAGCTCTCGCCGATGCCGTTCTTCGTGAAGGCCGCCGCCGAGGCGCTCAAGGCGCACCCGGTCGTCAACGCCTCCATCAACGACGACGACACCATCACGTACCACGCGGTCGAGAACATCGGCATCGCGGTCGACACCGAGCGTGGCCTGATGGTCCCGGTCATCCACGACGCGGGCGACCTCAACATCGCCGGCATCGCCAAGAAGACCGCCGACCTGGCCGCCCGCACCCGCGACAGCAAGGTCACCCCGGACGAGCTGTCCGGCGGCACCTTCACCGTCACCAACACTGGCTCGCGCGGCGCGCTGTTCGACACCCCGATCTTCACGCCGCCGCAGGTCGCGATCCTCGGCATCGGCGCGACGGTCAAGCGCCCGGTCGTCATGGAGACCGAGGAGCTGGGCACCACCATCGCCGTCCGCGACATGGTGTACCTGGCCCTCTCCTACGACCACCGGATCGTGGACGGCGCCGACGCCGCCCGCTTCCTGGGCACGCTCAAGGCCCGTCTCGAGGAGGGCGCGTTCGAGGGCGACCTCGGGCTGTGATCCACTCCGCCTGACGACAGTCGTCCTTCGACGGCTCGACTCTCAGCGGTAGCCGCCGTGGGCCCCGCTCCCCTTTTCCGGGAGGCGGGGCCCACGGCGTTTCGCGTGCGGTCCGGGCTGCCGACCGCGATGCTGGTGGACGTGATGGACGAGACGGACTTCTGGCTCCTGATCGACGAGACCCGGGACGCGTCCCAGGGCGATCCCGTCGACCATGCCGACATGCTGGTCGAACGCCTCGTCGAGCGGACGCCCGACGAGGTGCTCGACTTCTCCCGGCTCTTCGAGGCGCGGATGTCGCGGGCCTGGCGGACCGACCTGTGGGGCGCCGCCGACCTGCTGCTGGGCGGCGCGGGCGAGGACGCCTTCGAGTTCTTCTGCGCCTGGCTGATCGGCCAGGGCCGCGAGGTCTTCGAGGGCGCGCTGGCCGACCCCGACGAGCTGGCCGACCTGCTCCCCGACTTCGACGAGGACGAGGACGGCGACGCCGAGGAGCTCGGCTACGCCGGCGACCGCGCCTACGAGCAGCTCACCGGGCTGCACATCCCTGACCTCGGCCGTCGCACCAACGACCCCGTCGGCGCCGACTTCGACTTCGACGACGTCCGGGTCATGGAACAGCGGTACCCGCGCCTGTGGGAGCGGTACGGGGGCTGAGCAGGGCCGCAAGCTCCGCGGCGTCGGGCGGGTTGGCGCCCGCGCGGGAGACGGTGATCGCGGCGGCCGCGGTCGCCACGTCGAGCAGTGCGGTCAGCGCCGCGGTGTCGAGCGCGGCGAGGTTCTGTGCGGCGAGGTTCTGTGCAGCATGGTTCTGTTCGGTGTGGTCCAGTTCGGCATGGCCTGGTTCGGCCCTGTGCAGGCCGTGCAGGACCGCCGCCATGAACGCGTCCCCCGCACCGACCGTGTCCACCACCGTCGTCGGTCGGGCCGGAGCGGCGACGACCTGCTCGCCCGCATACGCCACCGCGCCCGCCGCGCCGCGGGTGACGATCACGAGCTGCGCGCCCGCCGCCGTCCAGCGTGCCGCCACCTCGGCCTCGGTGGCATCCGGGTAGAGCCAGGCCAGGTCCTCGTCGCTCGCCTTCACCACGTGCGCCGCCGCCACGCAGCGCTCGACGCGGGTCAGCGCCGCGTCCCGGTCGCCCATCAGCGTGGGCCTGACGTTCGGGTCGTAGCTGACCACGGCCCCACCCCCGCGCAGGGACCGGACCAGCGCCAGGGCGGCGTCCGCGCCCGGTTCCGCGACGGAGGCGATCGAGCCCAGGTGCACGTGGCGCGGCGGTCCGGGCAGGGCGGCCAGCAGGGCCTCCGGGTCGACCGGCCGCAGCGTCCAGGCGATGTCGAAGGCGTACGAAGCGCGACCCGCCTCGTCCAACGAGACGACGGCTGACGGCGTGTCAACATCCGTCCGCCCGCCGTCCAGCAGCATGACGCCCGCCGAGGTGAGATGGGCGCGGATCAGGTCGCCGAGCGGGTCCGCGCCGAGCTGGGTCAGCAGCGCCGGGCGGTGGCCGAGGCGGCCCAGCCCGTAGGCGACGTTGGCCGGGCTGCCGCCGGGATGCACCACGTCCGCCCGCCCCGGGCTCCGGACGATGTCGGCGACGCTCTCGCCGACCACCAGAAAGCCTCCCGCAGCACGGCTCACAGCTCGATCCCCATCAGCACGTCGTCGACATAGCCGCCCGCCAGCAGGAACTCGCCCGGCTGGACCCCGGTCACGGTGAAGCCGGCCTTCTCGTAGAGCGACCGGGCCACCGTGTTGTCGCCCAGGACCCGCAGCGTCACCCGTCGGGCGCCCTCCGCGCGGGCCTTGAGCAGGGCGGCGTCGAGCAGGCGGCGGCCGAGCCCGTGCCCGCGCGCCTCGGGGGCGACCAACAGCCCCTGGATCGACCGGATGTGGGCGTTGGTGGCCAGCGGCGTCGGCGGCAGCACCCGCACCCAGCCGACGATCCGGCCGTCGAGCTCCGCGACCAGCATGTGCTCCGGCTGGTGCCGCTCGTCACGGAACGCCGTGCTGTCCGGCCGCGGCAGGTCCGGACGCTCGGAGACTTCGGACTCCGGCGACCAGCAGCGGTACTCCAGCGCGTACACCTCGTACCCGTCGGCCGCCACCGCCGGACGGAGGACGAGACGGGCGGTGACGCGGTTGCCGTTCGCCTCGGTGCCTTCGGCCGCGTTGCCGTCAGCCCCGTCGCGGTCAGCCGCGTTGCCGTCAGGCGTGCTGCTGGCAGGCATGCTGCTGTCAGGCGTGTCGCTGTCAGCCGTGTTGCTGTCAGCCGTGTCGCCTGCGAATTCTCCGGTGCCCATGGCGGGAGCCTACGCGGTCCTTACCTGCGCGCCTGATTGAATGTCGGCATGCGCATCGCGGTCACCGGCTCGACCGGGCTCATCGGCTCCGCACTCGTCCGCTCGCTGCTGGACGACGGACACGAGGTGGTCCGCCTCGTCCGGCGAGAGCCGCAGGAGCGGGCCGACGGCAGCGTCGAGGTCCGGTGGAACCCACCCCTGCGCGCGATCGACCGTCAGGGCCTGGTCGGCGTCGACGCGGCCGTCCATCTGGCCGGCGCCGGGGTCGGCGACCAGCGCTGGACCGCGTCCTACAAGCGCAAGATCCACGACAGCCGGATCCTCGGCACCGCGACCCTCGCCGACGCCCTGGCCGGGCTGCCGCAGCCGCCTCGCGTGCTGGTCTCCGGCTCCGCCGTCGGTTACTACGGCCAGACGGGTGATGCCGTCATCGACGAGTCGGCGCCGGCCGGCGGGGACTTCCTGGCCCGGGTCTGCGTCGAGTGGGAGGCCGCCACCGCGCCCGCCGCCGACGCCGGGATCCGGGTCGCCCACGCCCGCACCGGGCTGGTCGTGGGCAGCGGCGGCGGGGCGTTCGCCCGGCTGTTCCCACTGTTCAAGCTGGGCCTCGGCGGACGGCTCGGCGACGGTCGGCAGTACTGGAGCTTCATCTCGCTGCGCGACCAGGTGGCGGCGTTGCGCCATCTGATCGACACCCAGGGCTTGTCCGGCGCGTTCAACCTGACCGCCCCCGTCCCGGTCACCAACGCCGAGGTGACGGCGGCGCTGGGCCGGGTGCTGCGCCACCCCACGGTCTTCGCGGTGCCGGAGTTCGCCCTCAAGGCGGCGCTCGGCGAGATGGCGGTCGAGGTGGTGGGCAGTCACCGCTGCGTCCCCACCCGGCTGTTGGACTCGGGCTTCCGCTTCGCCCACACCACCGTCGACCAGGCGATCCAGGCCGCGTTGTAGGCCGCGTCGTATGCCACGCTGTGGGCCACGCTCTAGATGGCGACCCCACGGCCTACACCTCGCGCAGGCGTCCCGCGCCCGGGCGCAGGTAGACCGCCCAGGTCACCACGAAGCAGACGGCATAGGCGACCAGGAAGGCGAGATACGCGGCGTCGCCGTTCCTGCTGTCCAGAAACGCCTGCCGGAAGGCCAGGTTGACCAGCACCCCGCCGAACGCGCCGATCGCGCCCGCCAGTCCGATCAGCGCCGACGCACGACGCCGGGAGTCGGTCTCCGCCGTGACCGGGTCCGCCCCCGCCGCCACTGCCTCGTCCGCCCTGACCCGGAAGATGGCCGGGATCATCTTGTACGTCGAGCCGTTGCCGAGTCCGCTCAGCACGAAGAGGACCACGAAGCCGGTGACGAAGAGCGGCAACGACCGCTGCGCCGAAGCCAGCAGCACCACCCCCGCCCCCGCCGCCATCGCGGCGAAGTTCCACAGTGTCACGCGCGCCCCGCCGAAGCGGTCGGCCAGCCTCCCGCCGACCGGTCGTACCAGCGAGCCCAACAGCGGTCCGAGGAAGGTCAGGTAGGCCGCGTCGACCGGGGTCGCGAACTGCTGCGGGAACTGCACCTGGAGCACCTGCCCGAAGGCGAAGCCGAATCCGATGAACGAGCCGAAGCTGCCGATGTAGAGCAGCGACATCACCCAGCTGTGCGGCTCGCGCACGACCTCGCGCAGCGCGCCGCGCCGGCCCTTCACGGCGGCCAGGTTGTCCATCCGCAGCGCCGCGCCCAGGGCTGCCAGCACGATCAGCGGCAGGTAGACCAGCGGCACCAGCCGCGGCTCCCCCGCACCGGCCGTGGCCAGCACCAGCAGCGCGACCAGCTGCACCGCCGGGACGCCGAGGTTGCCGCCGCCCGCGTTGACGCCCAGCGCCCACCCCTTGAGCCGCTGCGGGTAGAAGGCGTTGATGTTGGCCATCGACGACGCGAAGTTGCCGCCGCCGACCCCGGCCACGCAGGCGACCGCCAGCAACGCCCCGTAAGTGACGCCGGGTTGGAGCACGATCCCGGCCAGCACGGTCGGGACGAGCAGCAGCAACGCGCTGAGGACGGTCCAGCTGCGCCCGCCGAACCGCGCCACCGCGTAGCTGTAGGGCAGCCGGAGGAACGCGCCGAGCGCCGTAGGCAGCGCGGTCAGGGTGAACTTGCCCGCCGCGTCGACGTGGTACTGCGGCCCGAGGAAGAGCACCAGCACCGACCAGAGGCTCCACACCGAGAAACCGATGTGCTCCGACAGGACCGAGAAGACCAGGTTCCGCCGGGCGATCCGCGCCCCCGCCTCCTCCCAGAAGCTCAGCTCCTCGGGACGCCAGTCGGTGATGGTGCGCGTCCCTCTGCCGACGGCCCGGCTCGCGGCTCGGCTCGCGGCTTGGCTGTCGGCCCCGCTTTCGGCTGGGGTTCCGACGACCGCGCTGCCGCTCCCGCTCATGCGCCCACTCCCGCCAGCGCGGCGCTGGACGACCCGGCTGCTCCGCGTCGCACCGTGTGCCGCACCGGCCAGAGCCGCAGCACCGCCGGGGCGCCGTCGGGCGTGGTGTCCTCGTCCAGGCAGCGGCCGTCGCGCAGGTCGAAGACCTGCTTGTACATCGGCGAGGCGAGTGTGGGCACCCCGCCGCGACTGCCGAGGAGGCCGCGCGAGAGCACGTACGCGCCGCTGAAGGGGTCACGGTTGTCCACCGCGTACAGCTCGCCCGCCCGGTCCCGGAAGACCGCGATCTGGCGCCCGCTCGCGCTCAGCACGGCCACGCCGCGGCCCGGGGTCAACTCGTCGTACCCGCAGGCCCGGGTCCACGCCGTGCCGTCGAACACCTCCACCGTGCCCGTGTCCGCGCTGCTGCCGTTATACGCGCTGTTGCTCATGCGGTACGCACCTCCAGTTCGGGACCGGCGATCAGCGCCGGGGTGAGGATCCGCCCGTCCTCGCCGGGACGTGCGGGACGGATCTGGCCGCGCTCCGGGACGAAGGTCACGGCCGGGTCGGGCGTGCCGGGGGCGTTGACGAACGAGGCGAACCGCCGCAGCCGCTCGGGGTCCTCCAGTACGGCCGCCCACTCGTCCTGGTACGTGCCGACATGACGGTCCATCAGTTCGTCCAGCTCGGCGCAGATGCCGAGCGAGTCGTCCATCACCACGGCCCGGACGTGCTCCAGGCCGCCCTCGATGCGCTCCAGCCACACCGAGGTCCGCTCCAGCCGGTCGGCGGTGCGGATGTAGAACATCAGGAACCGGTCGATGGTGCGCAGCAGCGTCTCCCGGTCCAGGTCGGCTGCCAGCAGGTCGGCATGACGGGGCGTCATACCTCCGTTGCCGCCCACGTACAGGTTCCAGCCGGAGGAGGTGGCGATGACGCCGAAGTCCTTGCCCTGCGCCTCCGCGCACTCGCGGGCGCAGCCGGAGACCGCTGCCTTGAGCTTGTGCGGGGAGCGCAACCCCCGGTAGCGCAGCTCCAGTTCGATCGCCAGGCCGACCGAGTCCTGGACGCCGAAGCGGCACCAGGTCTCCCCGACACAGGACTTCACGGTGCGCAGCGACTTGCCGTACGCGTGCCCCGACTCGAAGCCCGCGTCCACCAGTCGCCGCCAGATCGGCGGCAGTTGGTCGACGCTGGCGCCGAAGAGGTCGATCCGCTGGCCACCGGTGATCTTGGTGTAGAGCCCGAAGTCGCGGGCGATCTCGCCGATCGCGATCAGGCCGTCGGGCGTGATCTCACCGCCCGGGATGCGCGGCACCACCGAGTACGAGCCGTTGCGCTGCAGGTTGGCCAGGAAGTGGTCGTTGGTGTCCTGCAGCGCGGCCTGCTCACCGTCCAGGATGTGGCCGTTGGCGAGGCTGGCGAGGATGGAGGCGACGGCGGGCTTGCACACGTCGCAGCCCTCACCGGTCCCGTGCCCGTCGATCAGCTCGGCGAACCCGGTGATGCCGGTGACCCGGACGATCTCGTAGAGCTCGGCCCGGCTGTGCGTGAAGTGCTCACACAATCCCTTGTTGACGCTGACGCCCGCGGCCTCCAGCTCGTCGGTGACGATGTTGCCCAGCATCCTCACGCAACTACCGCAGCCGGTACCGGCCTTCGTGCACTTCTTCACCTCGGGCACGGTGGCGCAGTCCTGTTCGTGCACGGCCGCGCGGATCTCGCCCTTGCTGACGTTGTGGCAGGAGCAGATCACCGCCTCGTCCGGCAGCGCCGCCGCACCGCCACTGTTACCCGCCGGGGCCAGTCCGCTCGGCAGCACCAGCTGCTCCGCCGGGGTCGTGAGCGGCTGCCCGCCCATCGCGAGCGGGCGCAGCAGCCCGTAGGAGTCGGTGTCGCCGACCAGCACCCCGCCGAGCAGCTGCCCTTCGCGGCCGATCACCAGCTTCTTGTAGATCCCCGAGCGGCTGTCGCTGTAGAGGACGTCCACCGCGCCGTCGGCAGCGCCGTGCGCGTCGCCGAAGCTGGCCACGTCCACGCCGAGCAGCTTGAGCTTGGTCGAGGTGTCCGCGCCGGTGAAGCCGTGCTCCTCCGCCACGAAGTCAGCGGCGGAGTCTTGCGCGAAGTCAGCCGAGAACTCAGCCCCGAACTCGGCCGCGAGCGAGCGCGCCGCCGTCTCCGCCATCGCGTACCCCGGCGCGACCAGCCCGTAGACCCGGCCGTCGACCGCCTGCGCGCACTCGCCGATGGCGTAGACGTGCGGGTCGCTGGTGCGGCAGCGCTCGTCGACGACGATGCCGCCGCGCTCCCCCACCGGCAGGTCGCACTCCCGGGCCAGCTGGTCACGCGGGCGGACCCCGGCGGAGAAGATCACCAGGTCGGCCGGGAGCTCGCGTCCGTCGGACAGCTCCATCGCCCGGACCCGGCCCGAGTCGTCGGTCAGGATCGCCTGCGTGCCGGCCCCCGTGTGGACGTGCACGCCCAGGTCCTCGATCTTGCGGCGCAGCAACCGGCCGCCGCCCTCGTCGACCTGAATCGCCATCAGGCGCGGTGCGAACTCCACGACATGGGTGGTCAGGCCCATCGCGGTCAGCGCACCGGCGGCCTCCAGGCCCAGGAGCCCGCCGCCGACCACGACGCCGATGCGGCCCTGCTGCTCTGCTCCGTCGGTGCCGGCAGCTCCGTCGGTGCCTGCAGCTGCGTCGGCGAGTGTGCCCGCGTCCGCGCGGATCGCCTCCAGGTCCTCGATGGTCCGGTACACGTGGCACCCCGCCGCGTCCTTGCCGGGGACGGGCGGGACGAACGGGTAGGCGCCGGTGGCCAGCACCAGCGCGTCGTAGTGCACGACCTGTCCCGAGGCCGTGGTGACGGTGTGGGCGGCCCGGTCGATCGCGGCCACCGGGTCGCCCAGCCGCAGGTCGATGCCGTGCTCGGCGAGGAAACCGGGCGGGGTGAGCGACAGTTCCTCGGCACTCGTGCCCGAGAAGAACGACGTGAGGTGGACCCGGTCGTAGGCGGGCCGCGGCTCCTCGGCCAGCACGGTGACCCGCCACCGAGCCGCGCCCGGCTGCTCGGCCAGCTCGGTCAGCGCCTCCAGGAAGCGCTGACCGACCATGCCGTGACCGACCAGCACGAGGTCCTTGGGGGGCGTCGGGGAGTTGGTCATCAGGAGGCTCCGTACGTGGTGAGCAGGTGCAGGGGTGGGGTGTCGGGCAGCGGGTCGTCGCGCTCGTAGGCCCGGGTCAGCGCGCCCACGGTGGTCAGGTCGCCGACGAGGATCCCGCCGACCAGCCGGTCGCCGCGGAGGACGAGCTTCTTGTAACTGCCGCGCGTGCCATCGGTGATCCGCAGCACGTCGCGTTCCGTGTGATGGTCGGCGTCGGCGTCCCTGTCGACCTCGCCGTCCGTGTCGACCTCGCCGTCCGTGTCGACGTCGGTGTGCGCCTCGCCGAACGCCGCGTACTCCAGTGGGCCGGCGCTCAGTCGGGCCACTGGCCGGGAGCCGGTGTACACCGCCTCCGGGTCCGCGCCGGAGAGCCGCGCGGCCAGGACGTCGGCCTGCTGCCAGGCCGGTCCGGAGAGTCCGTGGACCACGCCGCGGTGCTCGGCGCAGTCGCCGATCGCATGCACGCCCGGGCGCGTGACCCCGCCGACCCGGGCGGTGAGCGTGTCGTCGACGACGATCCCCGACCCGACGTCCAGCCCGCTGGCGTGGGCCAGCCCCGTGCGCGGTCGGACGCCGCAGGCCAGCACCGTCAGGTCGGTGCCGAGGCGGTATCCGTTGGCCAGCTCCACGGCTCCGCGACCGGCCGAGTCCGAGGTCAACGCGCGGGCGCGGTTGCGCGGGTAGGTCTCGACACCGAGCGTCCGCAGCCGCCCGCGCAGCACCTCCGCCGCTTCGAAGTCGAGTTGACGCTCAATCAGATGCGGTCCCTGGTGCACGATCTCGACCGGCAGCCCGAGCGCGGCCAAGGCCCGCGCCACGCTGACGCCGAGCACGCCGCCGCCGATCACCACGGCCCGCTCCGCCGAGGCGGCCTCCCCCGCCAGCCGGACGCAGTCGGCGAGGCTCCGCAGCGCGTGCACGCCGTCCCGCAGGCCGGACCCGTCCGACCGGCGCAGCCCCCGGATCGGCGGCAGCACCGGGTTGGCCCCGGTCGCGAAGACCAGCTCGTCAAAGGCCTCGACGGAGCCACCGGCCAGCGTCAACTTCCGTGCGTCGAGGTCGACGCCGATCACCTCGCCGCCCAGGCACAGCCGTGCGCCGCCGACCGGCAGCGCGACCGCCTCCGCGTCGTAGCGCCCCGTGAGCACGTCGGCGAGCAGCACCCTGTTGTACGGGGCACGCGGCTCCGCACCGTAGAGGGTCACCTGGGCGGTACCGCCCAGTGCCTGGTAGCGCTCGGCGAACCGGGCCGCTGCCATTCCCGCCCCGATCACGGCGATCTGCTGACGTGCGATGCCAGCCTGCTGGTGGGGGGCGGTCATCACGCGGCCCGTTCGACGCGGACGGCGCAGACCTTGAACTCGGGCATCTTCGACGTGGGATCCAGCGCCGGGTTGGTCAGCGTGTTGGCCCGCCCCGGACCGGCCCAGTGGAACGGCATGAAGACGGTGTCCGGTCTGACGGTCCCGGTGATCCGCGCCGCCGCGACGGCCCGCCCTCGGCGCGAGGTGACCGCGACCAACTCCCCCTCGGCGATCTCCAGACGCGCCGCGACCAGCGGATGCAGCTCGACGAACGGGCCCGGCGCGGCCGAGCTGAGCGCCGCCACCCGACGCGTCTGCGCCCCGCTCTGGTACTGCGCCAGCACCCGTCCGGTGGTCAGGTAGAGCGGGTACTCGTCGTCCGGCTCCTCCGCCGCGGGCCGATGGGTCACGGCCGCGAACCGGGCCCGCCCGTCGGGCGTCGCGAAGGCGTCGAGGAAGAGGCGCGGAGTGCCGGGATGGCGCTCGTCGGGGCAGGGCCAGAAGACGCCGTCCTCGGCCTCGATCCGGGCGTAGTCGATGCCCGCGTAGTCCGCCTGCCCGCCGGCCGAGGCGCGGCGCAACTCGTCGAACACCGTCTCCGGATCGTCGTCGAACCTGCCGCCCATCCTGTGCGTCCGTTGCGTCCCTTGTGGCAGGTAACCGGCGTCGGGTGCTTCGACGGCCTCGCGTGTTTCGACGGCCTCCGGATCGTCAGTCGCGGCGAGCCGCTCGGCCAGCTCGCGCAGGACCCACAGGTCGGATCGCACGCCCTCGGGCGGCGTCAGGGCCTGGCGACGCAGGATGACCCGGCCCTCCAGATTGGTCAGGGTCCCGGTCTCCTCCGCCCACTGCGCCGCCGGGAGTACGACGTCGGCCAGCTGCGCGGTCTCGGAGAGCACCAGGTCGCTGACGACCAGCAGGTCCAACGCCCGTAGCCGCTCTGCCACATGAGCCGCGCGCGGGGCGGAGACCACCGGGTTGGAACCCATGACCAGCAGTGCCCGCACCCCGTCCGGACCGGGCCGGCCGAGGCTGTCCAGCAGCTCGTAGGCGGACCGTCCGGCACGCGGCAGCGACTCAGGCGGCACGCCCCAGACCGCGGCGACGTGCGCCCGTGCGGCCGGGTCCTCGATCGAGCGGTAGCCGGGCAGTTGGTCGGCCTTCTGACCGTGCTCGCGTCCGCCCTGGCCGTTGCCCTGACCGGTCAGGCAGCCGTAGCCGCTGTACCGTCGGCCCGCCTTGCCGGACGCGAGGCAGAGGTTGATCCACGCGCCGACCGTGTCGGTGCCCTTGCTCTGCTGCTCCGGGCCACGCGCGGTCAGCACCATCCCGGTCCTGGCCCGGCCGAAGAGCCCGGCCGCGTCGCGGAGTTGAGCCACCGGGACGCCGGTGATCCGCTCCACCCGCTCCGGCCAGTGCGCCATCGCGGTCTCGCGAGCCGCCTCGAACCCCGTGGTCCGGGTGGCAACGAAGTCGTGGTCCACCATGCCGTCCGCGATCAGCAGGTGCAGCAGCCCGAGAGCCAGTGCCAGATCGGTACCGGGCTGCGGCTGCAGGTGCAGGTCGGCCTGCTCGGCCGTACGGGTACGGCGTGGATCGACGACGATCAACGTGCCGCCGTTCTCCGGCAGTTCGCGGAAGTAGCGCAGCGCGGGCGGCATGGTCTCGGCCGGGTTCGCGCCGACCAGGATCAAGCACTCGGTGTGCGGGATGTCCGCCAGCGGGAACGGCAGTCCCCGGTCCAGCCCGAAGGCCAGCCGTCCGGCTGCCGCCGCCGAGGACATGCAGAACCGGCCGTTGTAGTCGATGTTCGCCGTCCGCAGCGCGATACGGGCGAACTTGCCCAGCTGGTAGGCCTTCTCGTTGGTCAGCCCGCCCCCGCCGAAGACCCCGACCGCGTCCGCGCCGTGCTCGGCCCGTACCGCTGCCAGCCCGCCCGCGACCCGGTCCAGCGCCTCCGCCCAGCTCGCGGCGCGCAGTTCGCCCCGCGCGCCGGGCCCGGCACCCGCGCCGCCCACGCCGCCCACGCCGCCCACGCCGCCCACGCCGCCCACGCCGCCCACGCCACGATCCCTGACGAGCGGGGTGGTCAGTCGGACCGCCGGGTCGAGCAGCGCCGCCGCCGACTGGCCCTTGCCGCACAACGCGCCCCGGTTCACCGGGAACTCCGCACGCTCGCGAACCTCGACCGGCACCCCCGCCGACGCCCGGACGGCGAGCCGCATCCCGCACTGCAGAGAGCAGTACGGGCAGTGGGTGTCGGTGAGTCGCGCATCGCCGAGGAGCTGGGGAGTCATGCCAACGACCTTGACCGGCAGCCGTTACACCGCCGCGTCCCCGGTGTTGCGGCAGCGGTACGCGTCCCTCACGCCGCCCGGGGGACGGGGTGGGACGGCGGACATCTGCGGTAACACACGGGACCGGTTCACTAACGCCCACGTGATGGGCGAGCAACCTCCCGGTAACGCGGGAGCCGGAGTCTTCGTCCATGGGCACTGCACCGCCGCGATCCGAACCACCCCCGCAATCCGAACCACCGCCTCGATCCGAATCGCCGCCCCCTTCCGAGCCACCGCCTCCCTCGGACGGCTTCGCCGGGATGGGTCCGCTGACCGGGTTCACCGTCGGCGTCACCGCCGCGCGCCGACGCGACGAGCTGGTCGCGCTGCTGACGCGGCGTGGCGCGCGCGTGGTCGAGGCCCCAGCGTTGCGGATCCTCCCGCTGGAGGACGACGTGGCGCTGCGGCACGCCACGGAGCAATGCCTGACCGCGCCCCTGGACTACGTCGTGGCCACCACCGGCGTGGGCTGGCGCGGTTGGATGAGCGCCGCCGACGGCTGGGGACGCGGCGCCGAACTCGCCGCCGCCTGCCGCGACGCGGTGGTGCTGACCCGCGGCCCGAAGGCGACCGGAGCGGTCCGCGCCAGCGGCCTGGACGAGGCCTGGTCCCCGACCACCGAGGCCACCGACGAACTGCTGACCTGGCTGCTCGCCCGCCCCCTGGCCGGCCGCCGGATCGCGGTACAGGAGCACGGCCTGCCCCTCGACACGTTCGCCGCCGCGCTGCGTGAGCGTGGCGCGGAGGTGGTCTCCGTCCCCGTCTACCGCTGGGCTCCGCCGGAGGACCCGGCAGCGGTGCGACGCCTGGTCGAGCAGACCGTCCGCCGCGAGATCCACGCGCTGACCTTCACCAGCGCCCCCGCGATCACCGCCTTCCTGGAGACCGCCGCGGCCGAGGGCCTGCGCGAGCTCGCCCTGGAGGCGATGCGCGCGGACGTCCTCTCGCTCTGCGTCGGCCCGGTCTGCGCCAGACCGCTGCTGGAGGCCGACCTGCCGGTGGTCTGGCCCGACCGGGGCCGACTCGGCGCCATGGTCCGCACCCTCACCGAGGTGCTCCCCGCCCGCAGCCGCCGCCACCTCCAACTCGGCGGACGCGAACTGGTGCTGCAGGGCAGCGCCCTGCTCGTCGACGGCGAGAGCCACTGGCTCTCCCCCAAGGGCGCCGCCCTGCTGCGCGCCCTCGCCGAGCGTCCCGGCTGGGTTCTCAGCCGCGCCGAACTGCTCCGCCGCGTCTGGGCCGACTCCGACGCCGACGAGCACGCGGTCGAGGCCGCCGTGGCCCGGCTGCGCGCCGCACTCGGTCCGCACGGCGACCTGGTCCGCACCGTCCCCAAGCGCGGCTACCGCCTGGCGGCCGGATGAGTGCCACAGCCCCGGCCGGCGACGGAGCGGCCCACGGCATACCGGCTCATCGCGTGGCGGCCCACGGCATACCGGCCCCTTCAACGGTTCGCCGTACGCCGACGCTGCTCATCGTCGCTCACGGCACCCGCGATCCGGAGGGCGTCGCCGCGACCGAGGCTCTGGTCGCCCGGGTCCGGGAGCTGCGCCCCGAGCTCTCCGTGGCGTGCTGCTACCTCGACCTGGTCTCCCCGTCGCTGCCCGAGGCACTGGCCCGGCTGCACGGTCCGGTGGTGCTGGTCCCGCTGCTGCTCGGTGCGGGGTACCACGTCCGCGTCGACATCCCTGACGCCGTCGCTGCAGCCCCGAGCCTCGGCGCAGTGCACGTGGCCGACGCGCTCGGCCCGCATCCGCTGTTGGTCGATGCGCTCACCGACCGGCTGGCGGAGGCCGGCTGGCGTTCCGGACACGGCCCGGTGGTGCTCGCCGCCGCCGGATCCACCGACCCGGACGCGAACGCGGACGCCGATGCGATGGCGGCGCTGCTGGGCGAGCGCCATCCGTGCACCACGGTCGTCCCGTCCTACCTCTGCGCCGCGGGCCCGACTCCGGCCGAGGCCGTCTCCGCACTGCGGGCTGCCGGACACGACCGCGTCGCGGTCGCCGAGTATCTGCTCAGCCCCGGCTTCTTCGCCCGGAAGGCCGCACGGTCCGGCGCATGGACCACCTCCGCCCCCTTGGGCCCACACGACGCGATCGCCCAACTGGTCACGCTCCGCTACGACGAGGCCCTCCGTCGCGCGACGACTCGCGGCCGAGCCGGGGGCGTACGGGAGCACATTCGGGGCGCACGCTCACACCCGGGTACCGAGGGGCGCACAACTGCCCCATTCACTCACGGAGCGTGACCGACTCCTGACCGAACGCCAGCTTTGTCGCAAACTCCCTTGTCTGAGTGGGTGCTTGACGGGGCATCACAGGGGGAAGCCCCGGAAGCCAGGCACCCGGAGGGAGCCGTCCGTGCCCGCAGCAGCAACCCCTACCCCCCTGTATCCGCGCCATCGCAGCGCCGACGTCGTGATCGTCGGAGCCGGTCTCGCCGGTCTCGTCGCAGCCGCCAGACTCAGCGCGCACGGACTGTCCGTGACCGTCCTGGAGGCCGCCGACAAGGTCGGCGGCCGCATGGCCGAGCAGGAGCACGACGGCTACCGGCTGGACCACGGCACGCACCTGCTCAACACCGCCTACCCCGAACTGCGCCGCACCCTCGGCCTCGGCGGCCCCGAGGACCTCGAACTGCGCCCACTCAGCCCCGATGTCATGGTCCACAGTGACGGACGGCGCTACCGCGTGGGCGCGCCCACCTCGGCCCGAGCCGCCTTCGGAGCGGCCCGCGCACCGATCGGCCGCCCCTGGGACCGCGCCCGACTCGGCGCCAACCTGGCCCGCCTCGCCGCGACTCCGGTCGACCGGCTGCTGGCCCGCCCCGAACGCACCACCGCCGACGCCCTCCGCGAGCGCGGCATCCCTGCCGCCACCGTGGACGGGTTCCTACGCCCGCTGTTGACCGCCCTGCTCAGCGACCCGGCACTGGGCACCAGCTCCCGGGTCGCCGACCTGGTGCTGCGCGGCTACGCGCGCGGCGGGCTCTGCCTGCCCGCCCGGGGCGTCGGCGCGGTCCCGCTCGCCGTGGCCGAGCGGCTCCCGGCCGGCACCGTCCGGCTGGGCGTGCGGGTCACCGCGATCGCGGCCAACGGCGTCGAGACCGAGCGGCATGGCCGATTCGGCTGCCGCGCCGTGGTCGTGGCCACCGACGCCCGCTCGGCCGGTGAGCTGCTCCCGGGCCTGCACCAGCCCGCGCACCACCCGGTCACGACGTACTACCACGTCGCCGAGACCTCGCCGGTGGCCGAGCCGGTGCTGGTCCTCGACGCCACGCCGGGCGCGCTCGTCTCGCACACCTTGGTACTGAGCGACGTCCACCGCTCCTACGCTCCGAGCGGAGCGCTCGTCGCCTCCACCGTCCTTGGCCGGGCGGCCGAGACACACACGACCGAAGCTGAGGCTGAGGCCGGAAAGGCTGCCGAACCCGAGGTCCGGCGGTCACTCGCCCGTCTCTACGACACCGACACCAGCGGCTGGCGGTTCCTGACGGTCCGCCACTTCGCTGACGCCCTCCCGGCCATGCCGCCGCCGCACGTGTTCCGGCGACCGGTCCGGGTCCTCCACGGGCTCTACGTCTGCGGCGACCACCGTGGCACCAGCACCGTCCAGGGCGCGCTGACCTCCGGCCGCCGTGCCGCCGACGCACTCCTGCGCGACCTGGGACTGCTGCGCTCCCCAGCCACCACACCGGACGAGCTGGCGGCCTGACCGGTCGCCTGACGGCCAGACATGTTCGGACCGGCAGGCGCGTCCTGCCTGTCGGACTCGTCCTGACCGTCAGGCGAGGCCTGCGGTTCGGGCCGCCTCCTCGAAGGCCCGCACCGACGGGTTGCCCCGGTAGGGCGCCAGCCTCCGGGCGAAGTCCCGCAGATACTCCACCGCACGGAGCGAGCGCATCTCGGTGACCCCGCGCAGCGCCTCCGTCGCCGCCGCACACGCCTCGTCCAACTCGCCCAGCCCCAGGCGGGACGTGGCCAGCACGACCCGGCAGAAGACCCGGCTACGGGCGTAGGTCTGCGGGCGCAGCCGCAGCGACCGTTCCGCATGCTGTGCGGCGGGCCGCCACTGCTGCAGGTCCCGGTAGCAGTGCGCGAACTCGTCCGCCAACTGTCCCTCGTCGAAGAACCGGGCCCAGCTGGGCAGTTCGTCACTGCCGTGCGAGGCCTGCAACGCCCGCTCGGCCCGCACCAACGCCGCCGTGCAGGAACGGGCGTCGCCCAGCAGCCCATGGCCGCGCGCCTCCGCCGCGTGCATCAGGGCCTGCACGGCGACCGGCGCTGTGCTGCCCACGCCCTGCTGGGCCACCCTGGCCAGCTGGACCGCCTCGCGGCCATGACCCAGGTAGACCGCCTGCCGACTCATCGTCACCAGGACGTAGCCACCGTAGAGCCGGTCGTTGGCGGCCTGGGCCAGACGGAGCGACTGGACGAAGTAGCGCTGGGCGAGACCGTGCGCGCCGATGTCGTACGAGGTCCATCCAGCCAGTCGGGTCAGATCGGCGACCGCGCCGAAGAGCGCCCGCCCGATGGCCTCGTTGTACCGGCCGCGCAACATCGGCTCGGCCTCGCTCTCCAGGTACCGGATCAGCGCCTGCCGGGCGTGCCCCCCGCCGTAGGCGTTGTCCAGGGCCCGGAACAGGTCCCCGACGGCCCGCACCGCGGCCACGTCTCCGCGGCTGACTCGCTGCAACCCACGGGCCGACCCTGCCGGTGCGGCGGCGGACGCACCCGCAGTCTCGGCTGCACCAGCACCTGCTGCCCCTGTCGCCCCTGCTGCTGCCGACGCAGCCGAGGCTGCTGCCGAAGCGCGGCGGGCCTGTGTGGGGATGCCGGTGCGGCCGAGGTCCTGCGGCGTGTCGCGCGCGACGCGCTCGTCCGTCCGACCGATCAGCCAGTCCCTGCT
Source organism: Streptacidiphilus fuscans (assembly GCF_015690355.1). Classification (GTDB taxonomy): domain Bacteria; phylum Actinomycetota; class Actinomycetes; order Streptomycetales; family Streptomycetaceae; genus Streptacidiphilus; species Streptacidiphilus fuscans. The sequence continues at coordinate 275,267 of NZ_JADPRT010000010.1, forward strand.
GGGCACCACCAACCCGGCCGGGGTGAAGGCGATCCGGCGCAGCTCGCTGTGGACTCCGGTGTCCTTACGCCACATGCTGGCGACGATGTCGACCGCCTCGGCCGGGCTCTCGGCGAACTCCAGGCCCGCGTAGACCGGGGCGCAGGCGTCCAGCCCGAGGTCCTGTGCGGTGAGCCGGCGTCCCAATCGACGGGTGAACACCTCGGCGATCAACGCCGGGGTGGCCCCGCGCGGCTGCTGCCCGCGAAGCCAGCGGGTCACCGAGGTCTTGTCGTAGCGCAGGTCCAGGCCGTGCTCGCTGCCGAGCTGGTCCACCCTGCGGGCCAGCCCCGCGTGGGAGAACCCCGCCTCCTCGATCAGGGCCGCCAGCCGCTCGTTGTACTGCAGCCGATCGCTGTTCGCCCCGGTCTGGGCCGCGGCTCCGGCCTGACCGGTACTCCTGGGCCGCCCTGTGGTTCTCGCCTGGCCCGTGCTTCCGCCCTGAGCAGGCGTCTCGGACTGGCCCGTGGCCCCGGACGGCCCGGCCTGGGCAGTTGCACCGGCTGAGGTCGGGCCGGCCGCGGTGGACTCCGGCACCCGTGGAGCGCCGACGCGCAGGGCACGATCCGCGCGGGCGTCGAAGGTCGGTCGATCGGTCACAGGCCGTTGGGGCATGGGGCACACACCTTCCGGGTGCCCGCGCCACGGAGCGCCGCGGGCTCCCTAGGGGAACGGCGTGAATGTAGCGAGCATTTGGGGCTCGTGGCCGGTTCCGGCCGGACAATCGTCCGAACGGGTGAAGGCCATCCCCCCTGGCGGGGACGATGCGGCGCGTGAGGCGACACATCGGTTTACGGCTGAATCACCCCCACGGGCGAGGGTGTCGCACGAGGCACCATGAGCGGCGTGATGCGGGGCGCTCCTCGACGCACGCCGTGACGCGTGCCTAGACGCGTGCCGAGTCGCGCTCGGTGACGCATGCCGTGGCTCACTCCGTGGTGTGCCACCCCACACTCCGGCCCGACTCTGTGGGGCCGTCCCACATGGGACCGCCCACGTCAGCCGCCTACCGTCTCCGCCCATGGAGAGCAGCACCCGCAGCACCATTTCCCGCAGCACCGCTGCCCGCAGCATCGAAGCCGGCAGCGCCTTTCTGACCGGGCGGAAGGCTCTGGTCACCGGCGCGGCCGGAGGTATCGGCCGCGCCTGCGCGTACGCCCTGGCCCAGGCCGGGGCCGACGTGTACGTCGTGGACCGGGCCGCCCAGGCAGCGAAGGCCGTAGCCGCGGAGATCGCGGGGACCGCCCTGGTGGTGGACCTCGCGGACGCCGAGGCCGTGGACGCACTCCCGGACGACGCGGACATCGTCGTCAACAACGCGGGCCTGCAACACGTCGCCCCGGTGCACGAGTTCCCGCCGGAACAGTTCGTCCTGATCCAGAAGGTCATGGTCGAGGCCCCCTTCCGTATCCTCCGCCGGACCCTGCCGCACATGTACGCGACGGGTTGGGGACGGATCGTCAACATCTCCTCCGTCCACGGGCTGCGGGCCAGCGCCTTCAAGTCCGCCTACGTGACCGCCAAGCACGGTCTCGAAGGCCTCAGCAAGGTCGTCGCCCTGGAGGGCGCGCCGCACGGCGTCACCAGCAACTGCGTCAACCCCGGCTACGTGCGCACCGCGCTAGTGGAGGGGCAGATCGCCGACCAGGCCCGTACCCACGGCATCCCCGAGGCCGAGGTCGTCGACCGGATCCTGCTCGACCGCACGGCCGTCAAGCGCCTGATCGAACCCGAGGAGGTAGCCGCCTCGGTGCTCTGGCTCTGCTCCCCCGGCGCCGACTCCGTCACCGGCACCTCCCTCCCGATGGACGGCGGCTGGACCGCCCGCTGACAGCCCTGGCCCCCACAACCCGGACACCCCACGGATCTGCCCCCGACAGCCATCACGCCCAGCAGTCCTGACACCCCCACAGGCTCCCCCCGAACGGAAGGCCCCACCGTCGTGGCAACCGCATCCCCCGCTCCGAGAGCCCTCGCCAGAATCGTCGCCGCCAGCCTCGTCGGTACGACGATCGAGTGGTACGACTACTTCCTCTACGGCTCCGCCGCCGCCCTGGTCTTCGACAAGGTCTTCTTCCCGAACACAGACCCGCTCACCGGCACGCTCCTCTCGTTTCTGACCTACGCGATCGGTTTCGCCGCCCGGCCCGTCGGGGCCCTGGTCTTCGGTCACTACGGCGACCGGATCGGCCGAAAGAAGCTGCTGGTCATCAGCCTGCTGATGATGGGCGTGGCCAGCACCCTGATCGGCTGTGTCCCCGGATACGACACCCTCGGCGTCACCGCGCCGATCCTGCTGACCGTGCTGCGGCTGATCCAGGGCTTCGCCCTCGGCGGCGAGTGGGGCGGAGCCGTGCTGCTGGTCTCCGAGCACGGCGACGCTCGACGGCGGGGTTTCTGGGCCTCGTGGCCCCAGGGCGGCGCTCCCCTCGGCAACCTGCTGGCGGTCGGCGTGCTCTCCCTGATGACCGCGCTGCAGAGCGACGCGTCGTTCGTCGCCTGGGGATGGCGGATCCCGTTCCTGCTGTCCGCACTCCTGGTCGGAGTCGGCCTCTGGATCCGGCTCGGGGTGGAGGAGTCACCACTCTTCCAGGAGGCGCGCCGTCGGGCCGACGCCCGTGACGCGGCCGCCCGCGCCTCCGGCGGTCAGGCCGAACAGCCGCCGCTGATCGCGGTGGTGCGCCACCACTGGCGGGACATCCTCGTCGCCATGGGCGCCCGGATGGCGGAGAACATCACGTACTACGTGATCGTCACCTTTGTTCTGACCTACTGCGTCGACCACCTGGGCCTCGCCAAGCAGACCGCACTCAACGCCGTCCTGATCGGCTCCGCGATCCAGTTCTGCCTGATACCGGTCTTCGGAGCGCTCTCGGACCGAGTCGGCCGCAAGCCGGTCTACCTGGTCGGCGCGATCGGCACCGGCCTGTGGGCCTGGGCGTTCTTCGCCCTGCTGGACACCCGGTCCTTCCCGGCCCTGGTACTCGCGGTGACGGTAGGTCTGATCTTCCACAGTGCGATGTACGCGCCCCAGGCGGCCTTCTTCGCCGAGCTGTTCGCCACCCGGATGCGGTTCTCCGGCGCATCCATCGGCGCCCAGTTCGCCTCCGTCGCAGCGGGCGCGCCGGCTCCACTGATCGCCGTGGCACTGCTGCAGAGCTACCACAGCGGCACACCGATCTCGCTCTACGTCGCCCTCTCGGCGGTCGTCACGGTCATCGCGGTGCTCTGTGCCCGGGAGACCCGCGGCTCCGCGCTGGACGCCGCAGACGGGTCGGCCGACCTGCCGACCGATGTGGCAGCCATCCCGACCTCCTCGTGAAGCCGGCGGCCCTCGTGACACGAACCGTCCCTGCTGCCACGATGGCCCGCACCATGGACGACCAAGCCCGCACCGACCTGGCAGACGCTGTCGATACCGACACCGACACGGACACCGACACCAACGCCGACGCGCCCGCGACGGCCGAGCGGCTGCTCCGGCTGCTCGCCGACGGCGCGTCAGCGGAGGAGCTCGGGGCGGTAGGCGCGGGCTCGCCCGAGGCGGCTGCCCAAGCGCTGCGCGTCCACCGCACGTTGGCCCAGCACCGACGACGCGAGGCCCAACTCACCGCGCTCTTCGACACGGCGACCGACCTGGCCGCCTCGCGGGAGTTGGACGAGGTGCTCCAGGCCATCGTGCGGCGGGCGCGGCTGCTGCTCGGCACCGACCTCGCCTACCTGACCCTCCCGGACGAGGAGGCCGGCGACACCTACATGCGGGTGACCGACGGCTCCGTCTCGCCGCTCTTCCAGACGCTGCGCCTGGAGTTGGGCGAGGGCCTCGGCGGTCTGGTGGCCCAGACCGCGCGCCCCTACGCGACCCCGGACTATCCGACCGACAGCCGGTTCCACCACACCCGCAACATCGACGCCGGAGTGCTCGACGAGGGACTGGTCGGCATTCTGGGCGTTCCCCTGCTGCTGGGGAAGCAGGTGATCGGCGTGCTCTTCGCCGCCGACCGCAGTCCGCGCCCGTTCTCACCGGACGAGGTCGCGCTGCTCTGCACCCTGGCTGCCCATGCGGCGATCGCCATCGACACCGCACGTGCCCTGACTGACACACGCGCCGCACTCGCCGACCTGGCCCAGGCCAACGCGGTGATCCGCGACCACTCCGCGGCCATGCTGCGGGCCGAGGAGGCCCACGACCGGCTCACCGACCTCGTCCTGCGCGGCGGCGAGATAACCGCCGTGGCCGAGGCGGTCTCCACCCTGCTCGGGGGCGGCATCACCGTCCTGGACCCGCAGGGGCGCTCCCTGGTCGGCTCCCCGGTGCCTCCCGGCAGCGCCCGGCAGGTGGCCGAGCAGGTCGGCGAGTCCCGCGCCAGCGGTCGCGCCGTCAAGGCGGAGGATCGCTGGATCTGCGCGGTACTGGCCGGCCAGGAGCTGCTGGGCAGCCTGGTCCTGACGGGCCGTCGGGCCCTGGAGGACGCCGACCGGCGATTGTTCGAGCGGGCCAGTGTGGTCACCGCCCTGCTCCTGCTGCTGCGCCGGTCGGTCGCCGAGGCGGAGAACCGGGTCCGCGGCGAACTGCTGACAGATCTGCTCGACAGCCCGCAGCGCGACCCGGCCGGGCTGATCCAACGCGGCCTGCGGCTGGGCGTCGACCTCCGACAGCCGCACCTGCTGCTCACAGCCCAGGCCGCCGGCCCCGGGACTGTCGCCCAAGCCCGCGGCAAACTGGCAAGCGCCGCCACGCAGTTGCTCTTCGGCAAGGGCGGCATCAGCGCCGAGCACGGAGATGTCGTGGTCCTTCTGGTGCCCACATCCGTGCCCACGTCGGTAGGCACCGCCCCGGGGTCTGCGCCCGGACTCTCACTCAGGCCGGGGTCACCGGGGTCGCCGGGGTCACCGGCTGAGACGGCTTCCGCAGGAGCCTCAGCCGCAGCGGCCCAGCTCTCGCAGCTGACCTCCCTCCGCGTCACTGTCGGCGCGGCAGGCCCAGCCTGCGGGGTCACCGAGTTGGCCACCGCCCATGCCGAGGCCGTGCGCACGCTCCGTGCACTCCGCGCCCTGGGCCGCGAGGGGGACGGCGCCTGCGCGGCGGACCTGGGCTTCCTGGGGGTGCTCCTCGGGGACGGCCACGACGTGGGCGGCTTCGTCCGCGAGACCCTCGGCCCGCTTCTGGCCTACGACGAGCGCCGGGGCACCGAGTTGGTGCGGACCCTCGACGCCTACTTCGCCTGCGGTGGCAGCCTCACCCGGGCGAAGGACGCGCTGCACGTCCATGTGAACACCGTGGTGCAGCGCCTGGACCGTGTGGAGGCCCTCCTCGGCCGGGACTGGAACTCCCCCGAGCGCGCACTTGAGCTCCAACTCGCCCTGCGTCTCCATCTTCTGACGGAGTGAATCTGACGCAACGAAACCGAGGGGGATTGGCTACATCGCCCGCGTAGCCCCTCCATCCAATGCCGTCCAATCCCGCAGTACTTACATCAAGGCCCTTACATCAAGCCCCTCAGTACCAACCCGACGACGGCGTCGAACTCGGTGTCGACGTCCGGTCGGGACCACTCCTGGGCATAGCCCGGATCGTGGAAGTGCGCCGTGGCCTGGAAGACGACGCGGCCCAGCATCTCCGCGTCGCCCTGGGCGAAGACGCCCTGCGTCTGCCCCTCCCGGATGATCCCGGCAAGCTGGCCCTCCAGGCCCGTCACATGCTCGGTGATCAGTGCACTGTTTTCACCCACCAGCACCTGGTAGGTCTCGAAGAGCTCCGGATCGGCCAGTGCCTTCTCCTGCTTGGCGGCGAACAGCGTCGCCAGCCAGTGGCGCAGCCGTTCACCCGGCTCCTCCTGGCCCGCCGCGATGGCGGGGAGGGCCGCGTGTGCCCGGTCCAGCCAGCGCCGGGTGACCGCCTCCCGGAGCGCCGCCTTGCTGGGGAAGTGGCGATAGACAGTGCCATGGCTGACCCCAAGGGCACGGGCGACGTCCACTACGGTGGCCTTGGCCGGCCCGTAGCGACGCAGGACATCCTCGGCGGTCTGGAGGATGTCCTCGCGGGTGAGTGCTGCCTCCGCCATGGGCCTGGGTTTACCTCTCGCTGTCCAGATGTGCCATCTGAGCAGCAACATACCTGTCACCGGAGGCAGCCCCCGCCGGAACAGCCTCCTCGATGGCGGCGAGGTCAGCCGCACCGAGCGTGAGCCCGGCAGCACCCAGGGCCTCGGTCAACCGCTCCCTGCGACGGGCTCCGACCAGCGGGACGATGTCCTCGCCCTGGGCCAGCACCCAGGCGATGGCGACCTGCGCCACGGTGGCGTCCTTGGCCTCGGCGACCGCCCGCAGCGCCTCGACCAGCTTGAGGTTGGCGTCCACGTTCCCCGCCTGGAAGCGCGGGCTCAGACTGCGGAAATCCCCTGCGGCAAAGGCCCGGTCGGCCTGCCAGTGGCCACTGATCAGGCCACGGGAGAGGACCCCGTAGGCGGTGATGCCGATGCCGAGCTCCCGGGCCGTGGGAAGGATGGCGGCCTCGATCCCCCGGGATATCAGCGAGTACTCGATCTGGAGGTCGACGATCGGGTGCACCGCGTGCGCCCGTCGGAGCGTCTCCGCGCCCACCTCGGACAGCCCGATGTGCCGGACATGGCCGGCCTGGACCATCTCCGCGATGGCGCCAACCGTCTCCTCGATCGGAACCTGCGGGTCGAGCCGCGCCGGGCGGTAGACGTCGACGTAGTCCGTGCCGAGCCGGCGCAGCGTGTAGGCGAGAGCGGTCTTCACCGCGTTGGGGCTGGCGTCGTAACCGAGCCACTGGCCGTCGTAGCTGCGCTGGGCGCCGAACTTGACGCTGACCGCCACCTCACCGCGGGCCCGACCGCTGCTGCGCAGGGCGTCCCGGATGAGCAGCTCGTTGTGGCCCATGCCATAGAAGTCACCGGTGTCGATCAGGGTGACCCCGGCATCGAAGGCGGCGTGGATCGTCGCCGTCGACTCGGCCTCGTCGGCCGGTCCGTAGAGGTCGGACATGCCCATCGCGCCGAGCCCGAGGGCCGAGACAGTGAGCCCACGGCCGTGGCCGTCCACGCTGCCCGTGCCGTCCTTGCCGGGCCTGTCGTCGCTGCCAAGAGTGCGTGTTGTGAGTGCCATGGCTCGAGTATGCACAGATGCACTGACAGATTTCAATATCTGTCACTCGTTCGTTTGAACCGAGCTCGCATCGGGCGGGAACAGATCGAACGGGCCGTACAGTTGCGAATGGCAGGACAAGAGAAGGCGAGGGGCACCCGGTGGGCAGCATCACGAGCGAGCTGCGGTTCGTGCGGCTCGGGATCAGCGAGAACGGTGCCGACGGGGACAGTGCCGACGGAAACAGCACCGGAGAGAAAAGCACCGGTGCGGCCACGAAGGTCCCCTACCAGGAGGCGCTCGACGAGCAGCTGCGACTGCACGCGCTCCGGGTGGCCGACGAGATCCCCGACACAGTGCTGCTGCTGGAGCATCCGCCCGTCTACACCGCCGGCCGCCGCACCCGTCCCGAGGACCGCCCGCTGGACGGCACGCCCGTCGTCGAGGTGACCCGCGGGGGCGAGATCACCTGGCACGGCCCCGGCCAGCTGATCGGCTACCCGATCATCAAGCTCGCCGAGCCCATGGACGTGGTGGCCTACGTCCGCCGTCTCGAGGAGACGCTGATCCGGGCCTGTGCCGAGTTCGGCGTGGGGACCAGCCGGGTGGAGGGCCGCAGCGGCGTCTGGGTGCTCGGCCAGGACATACCGGGGGCCACAGTCGACGAGTCCCAGGTGATCAACATCGGTGCCCTCACCCTGCGCATGGGCGCCAAGCTCGGCATCGACCCACGGATGGCGGGCCCCGAGTACGCGCCCTCCAACGCCGGCCAGCGGGGCGACGACCGCAAGCTCGCCGCGATCGGCGTCCGCGTCGCCCGCGGCGTGACCATGCACGGGTTCGCGCTGAACTGCAATCCGGACATGACCTGGTTCGACCGCATCATTCCGTGCGGCATCCGCGACGCCGGGGTCAGCTCCCTGAGCACGGAGTTGAAGCGCGACGTGACGGTGTCCGAGGCACTGCCCGTCGTCCAGCGCCACTTCGCGGACGTCTTCGGCAGCTGAGCCGAAGCGCCCGGCCATCGAGCCGTCGGCTCGGTCCGGCCGGAGAACGACCACCCTGTGCGGGCGTAACCTAGGGTCCGCACTGAATTTCGAAGATGAGGGAGCCGCACGTGTCCGCTGTCGCACCCGACGGCCGGAAGCTGCTGCGTCTGGAGGTCCGCAACAGCGAGACCCCCATCGAGCGCAAGCCCGAGTGGATCAAGACCCGCGCCAAGATGGGCCCGGAGTACACCGGGCTGCAGTCTCTGGTGAAGCGCGAGGGCCTGCACACGGTCTGCCAGGAGGCCGGCTGTCCGAACATCTTCGAGTGCTGGGAGGACCGCGAGGCGACCTTCCTCATCGGCGGTGACCAGTGCACCCGGCGCTGTGACTTCTGCCAGATCGACACCGGCAAGCCCGCCGAGTTCGACCGGGACGAGCCCCGCCGAGTCGCCGAGTCCGTGCGCACCATGGACCTGAACTACGCGACCATCACCGGTGTCGCCCGTGACGACCTGGAGGACGGCGGCGCCTGGCTTTACGCCGAGACGGTCCGCCAGATCCACGCCGTCACCGCCGAGCGCGAGGCCGGTCGCACCGGCGTCGAGCTGCTGATCCCCGACTTCAACGCGGTCCCCGAGCAGCTGGCCGAGGTCTTCTCGTCCCAGCCCCAGGTGCTGGCGCACAACGTCGAGACGGTGCCGCGCATCTTCAAGCGGATCCGCCCGGGCTTCCGTTACGAGCGCTCCCTCAAGGTGATCACCGAGGCCCGCGCCTACGGCCTGGTCACCAAGTCCAACCTGATCCTGGGCATGGGCGAGACCCGCGAAGAGGTCAGCGAGGCCCTGCGGGACCTGCACGAAGCTGGCTGCGAGCTGATCACCATCACGCAGTACCTGCGCCCCTCCCCCCGGCACCACCCCGTGGAGCGCTGGGTCAAGCCCGACGAGTTCGTCGAGCTCCAGGCCGAGGCCGAGGAGATCGGCTTCGCGGGCGTCATGTCCGGCCCGCTGGTCCGCTCCTCCTACCGCGCCGGTCGCCTCTTCCGGCAGGCGGTCGAGCGTCGTCAGGCCGTCGCGGGCTGAGGTCCAGGCAGCGGTCTCGGCAGAGATCACAAGCTGAGGTCACAGGCTGAGAGCGAGAGAGCCTGTGACCTCGGTCGCACAGGCTTCACGGGGGTTTGACCGACCGGTCATGGAGCAGTAACACAAAGTGGTGACGATGGCCTGGTAACCGCAAGGGGAGATGGTCACCATGCAGTTTGCCCTGAGTCTCACCACGGCTCTGCGCATGGCCGAGTCGGTGTTCTTCGGCGGCGGCCAGCAGACGGCCCGGCGCAACGCCTGGGACGCCGTCTGCGAGAACCGCCGCCAGGCACGGGACCGCCAGGAGACCGAACGCGTCCTGTCGCGCGCCGTGCGCTGAGCGCCGAGGGCCGAGCCGGGGTCCCCAGAGCCCGCGTCAGTGGGCCCCTGACGATGCGCCGAACCGTCGCCGCCGGTCACGACTGGGACACGGGCGGTCCCACCCTGGCACCGGGCTTGGGCAACCGGGCATCCGGCCCCGTACCATGAACGTCATGGCGAGGCAGGAATCCACCAACGGCTCTGGACGGCTCTCTCAGATCCGCCAGGCATACACCATGACCAAGCGGGTCGACCCGAAGATCGGTCTTATCGTCGCCGGCGTCGGGCTCGGCACCTTCGTGGTGCTCCTCGCCATCGGCTTCGCGATCGGTCACCCGGTCTACCTGGGCATCCTGGGCTTCGTGCTCGGCGTGCTCGCCGCGGTCATCATCTTCGGCCGCCGTGCCGAGAAGGCCGCGTTCGGCCAGCTCGAAGGCCAGCCCGGAGCGGCGGCCGCGGTGCTCAACAACATCAAGCGCGGCTGGAACATCCAGCTGGTCGTCGCGGCCAACCGGAGCCAGGACGCCGTGCACCGCGCGGTCGGCCGGGCCGGCGTGGTGCTGGTCGGCGAGGGCAATGTCAACCGGGTCCGCCCGATGATGGCCGCCGAGAAGCGCAGGATGAGCAAGGTCGTCGGCGACGCGCCGGTGATCGACGTCGTCGTCGGCAACGACGAGGGCCAGATCCCGCTCAAGCGGCTCCAGATGCACCTGGCCAAGCTGCCCAAGACCATCTCCGGCGCACAGGCCACCGAGATCAACGACCGTCTGCGGGCGATGGGCGACCTGATGACCAACGCCCCGATCCCGAAGGGTCCGCTCCCCAAGGGTTCTCGGATGCCCAAGGGCGCCAGCAAGATGCGCTGAGCGGACGCACCGCCGGCACCAGCACCACCTCGGCACCACCCAAAACCAAAGCCCCGGCCTCGTCCTCGCGGACGCGGCCGGGGCTTCTTCTGTGCCTCGGCGTGAACCGGAACCTCAGGCCCGGAGGCCCGCAGGCTCGAAGGTCCGCAGACCAGGAAGTCTCAGACCCGAACCTCGACGGTGTGGACGGCCTTGTCGTGGAGGCCGCGTCCGTCGCGGTCCCAGATCAGGGCGGGGACGGCCAGCACCAGCAGGAAGGTCCGCAGCGCGATCTGGCCGAGGCCGGCACGCTCACCGTTCAGGCTCACCACCCGCAGGCCGACCAGCTTCTTGCCCGGCGTGGACCCAGTCGCCCCCAGAGTCAGCACGCTGACCAGGAAGAACAGGAGGGTGACCCACATGCTGACCTTGTTCACGTCCCGCCCGGCGATCAACGCGTAGGCGATCAGGTAGCAGAGCATCCAGTCGATGATGATCGCGAGCAGTCGCCGCCCGGTGCCGGCGATCGACCCGGGACCCTCCTCCGGCAGGCCGAGGCGCTTGCCCCGGTAACCGAAGTCGGCGCCCATCTGCTCGGCGGCCGCCCGGGGGCCCTCGATCCAACTGCCTATGGCTTTACGGCTCTCTTCCACGCGACAACAGTAGCCCGGCCCGGAGCCGCGCCCTGCTCCGCCCCTCCCACAGCACCCGGCGCACCCGGCATGCCTCGTCACGGCAACCCAAGCCGGTCTAGACCACCCTCCTACGGGTGAACGCCTGGTCAACCGCGCGCCCGGAAAGACAGCAGGAACGGCACAGGTTGCCGACTCGTTCACCTCATGCGGTTAACAACCGCGAAACATACGGGTCACGGCCGAGAAATGGCCCGTTCCTATGGTTTCCAGCACGGTATCGCCGGACGGGAACGGCGGTCCGCACCCAGAATCCCGGCACACCCGCCGGGGCCAAGGAGGATGGATGTTCAACAACGCCGACGAGGTGTCGCGCTACATCTCGGACAACGACGTCAAGTTCGTCGATGTCAGGTTCTGCGACCTGCCGGGCGTCATGCAGCACTTCACCGTGCCTGCTTCGGCGTTTGATCCGTCCGAGATGCTGATGTTCGACGGTTCTTCGATCCGCGGCTTCCAGGCGATCCACGAGTCCGACATGGGCCTCGTCCCGGATCTGACCACGTCGCGCCTGGACCCGTTCCGCAAGGACGCGACCCTCAACATCAACTTCTTCATCCACGACCCGATCACCGGCGAGCAGTACAGCCGGGACCCGCGCAACGTCGCCAAGAAGGCCGAGGCCTACCTCGCCTCGTCCGGCATCGCCGACACCGCGTACTTCGGCCCCGAGGCGGAGTTCTACGTCTTCGACGACGTCCGCTTCGAGACCAAGCAGAACCGCTCGTTCTACGAGATCGACTCCGAGGCCGGCGCCTGGAACACCGGCCGGGTCGAGGAGGGCGGCAACCGCGGTTACAAGGTCCGCTACAAGGGCGGCTACTTCCCGGCCCCGCCCGTCGACCACTTCGCCGACCTGCGCGCCGAGATGTCCCTGGAGCTGGCCAACGCGGGCCTCCAGGTCGAGCGCCAGCACCACGAGGTCGGCACGGCCGGCCAGGCGGAGATCAACTACAAGTTCAACACGCTGCTCGCCGCGGCCGACGACCTGATGCTGTTCAAGTACATCATCAAGAACGTCGCCTGGCGGAACGGCAAGACCGCCACCTTCATGCCCAAGCCGATCTTCGGCGACAACGGCTCCGGCATGCACTGCCACCAGTCGCTGTGGACGGACGGCTCCCCGCTCTTCTACGACGAGCAGGGCTACGCCGGCCTGTCGGACACCGCCCGCTACTACATCGGCGGCCTGCTCAAGCACGCCCCGTCGCTGCTGGCGTTCACCAACCCGACGGTCAACTCCTACCACCGCCTGGTCCCGGGCTTCGAGGCCCCGGTCAACCTGGTCTACTCGCAGCGCAACCGCTCGGCCGCGATCCGCATCCCGATCACGGGCGCCAACGCCAAGGCCAAGCGCATCGAGTTCCGCGCGCCGGACCCGTCCTCCAACCCGTACCTGGCCTTCTCCGCCATGCTGCTGGCCGGCCTGGACGGCATCAAGAACAAGATCGAGCCGCTCGAGCCGGTCGACAAGGACCTGTACGAGCTCGCTCCCGAGGACCACGCCGCGGTCCCGCAGGTCCCGTCCACCCTCCCGGCCGTCCTCGAGGCGCTGGAGCAGGACCACGAGTACCTGCTCTCCGGCGGCGTCTTCAGCCAGGACCTGATCGAGACCTGGATCGACTACAAGCGCACGCACGAGGTCGCCCCGATCGCCCTGCGTCCGCACCCGCACGAGTTCGAGCTCTACTTCGACCTGTAAGAGCGGGACGCATCGCGTCGGGCCGTATCCGCGCGGGCGGGTCCGGCCCGACGCATGAAGCGGGCACACGCGTCTGCGCGGAGGCAGACTGGACGCATGCCCGAGCTGCCCGAGGTCGAGTCGTTGACGCAGTTCCTCGCCGAGCACCTGACCGGCCGCCAGGTCGAGCGCGTCCATCCGGTCTCGGTGGCCGCACTGAAGACCTACGACCCGCCGCTGACCGCCCTGGTGGGACGCACGTTCGCCGGTGCGACCCGGCACGGCAAGTTCCTGGATCTTGTCGTCGCGCCGACCGTCGCGCCCACCATCGCGCCGACCTCACGCGAGGACGCAGGGGACCCGGCGCTGCACCTCGTGGTGCATCTGGCCCGGGCCGGGTGGGTGCGCTGGAACGACGCACTGCCCACCGCGCCCCCACGCCCCGGCAAGGGGCCGCTGGCGCTACGGGTCGGGCTGGACGGAGGGTCCGGCTTCGACGTCACCGAGGCCGGCACCCAGAAGCACCTGGCCGTCTACCTGGTCCGCGACCCGCACGACGTGCCGGGCATCGCCCGCCTCGGCCCCGACCCGCTCTCCTCCGACATCACGGAGGAGCGTTTCGCGGAGCTGCTGCGCTCCGAACGGCGGCAGATCAAGGGCGTCCTGCGCGACCAGGCGGTGCTGGCCGGGATCGGCAACGCCTACTCCGACGAGATCCTGCACGCGGCGCAGATGTCCCCGTTCAAGCCCGCCGCGAACCTCTCCGACGAGGAGGTCACCCGGCTCTACCAGGCGATGGCGACAACCCTCGCGGACGCCGTCCAGCGGGCCCACGGGCTCGCCCTGCGCGATCTCAAGGCCGAGAAGAAGAGCGGCCTCCGCGTCCACGGCCGCACCGGCGAGCCCTGCCCGGTGTGCGGCGACACCATCCGCGAGGTGTCGTTCAGCGACTCGTCCCTGCAGTACTGCCCCACCTGCCAGACAGGCGGCAAGCCGCTGGCCGACCGCCGCCTGTCCCGGCTGCTGAAGTAGGCGAGGCGCGTCGGAGAGTCCTCTCGGAGCATCGCGCCGCCAGACTCAGCCGCACCACCAGAGGAACGGGCGGCAGGTCGTGGACGGCGAAGGTTTCGGGGTGGGCGACGGCTGGGTGCCCCCGGTTCCCGACCCGGTCGTGCCGCCCTGACCGCCGGTCGTGCCCGTGCCTGTCCCGGTCGAGCTGGGAGCGGCCGAGGTCGGCGCGGGTGCCGACGGGTGCGGTCGGGCCGACGCGGAGGCGTGCGGGGTCGCCGACGGCGCCGGGGGCCGGGGTGCCGGGGCATGGTGGACGCTGCTCGCGGTCGGGCTGGGACTGGCGCCAGGCGATCCGTCCGTCCCGGCTGTGGCGGAACTGCTGACGAGACCGGGCGTCGGCGCCGCCGCAACCGGCGACGCACCGGACGAGGCCACGCCACCGACGATCGCCGTCCCCACGGCGACGATGGCGAGCGCACCGATCCCCCCGATCACCAGGACGCCCCGCCCGTGCCGCCGCGCCTTCCGGCGACCCTTCGCCGAGCGTCCGCCGGCCCGTCGGGCACTGGCTCGCGAACCGGGCGCAGCGGGCGCGACGGTGGTCGGCTCGGCGGTCGGCTCGGTCGCGGGATCTGCCGGGTCGTGCTCCGCCTCGGGGCCCGGCTGCGTCTCCGGGCTGAGCTCCGGGTCCCGGCCCGGTTCCCCGGACGGGTCGACGCCGGCGTATTCGTTCGACGACCCGTCAGGCGTCGGCTCGTAGGGCGCTTCGTAGGACGCTCCGTACGGCCCTTCATGCGGACGCGCGTATCCCGGCTCATAGGGCGTCGCGGGCAGTGGGGTCGTCGGTGCGAGCGGGGGCGCAGCCATCGTGGGCGCTGCCATGACCGGAGCGGGCATGACCGGCGGCTGCATGGAGGGCGCTGCCATGACCGGCGGCTGCATGACCGGCGGGTGCATGGAAGGCGCGGGCATCACCGGCGGGTGCATCGAGGGCGCAGGCATGACCGGCGGACCGGAGCGCTGCGGGGGCACGGAAGAGCCGCGCACGTCGGCTGCGGAGATGCCGCAACCCGGGCAGCTAAGCGCACCGTTCAGATAACGGCGGCACGTTGGGCAGTAGTCCATGGATTCTTCCGTGCGGATATCGCCGTTTCTCGGTACCAGCCGAGCCTAGGAGCGCCGTGGCAGAGTCGAACAGGTGCTCCACGTGAGACTTCTGCGGAGAATTGGTGCAGTTGGTATCGGGCCGCCGCACTACTGAGTAAGGGACCACAGCCTTCCGTATCCCGCCTCCGTATCCGGGCGGCTCACTCCTCGCCGACGAGATGCGCGGTGAAGCTGAAGCGGTCGCCCCGGTAGAGGGCGCGGACGCACTCGACGGGCAGGCCTTCCCTGTCCCTGGTCACCCGGTTCATCAGCAACATGGGCAGGGCCGGGCTGGTTCCGATCAGCTGAACCTCGCGCGGCGAGGCGAGGACGGTCTCGATCCGCTCGTCGGCGTCGGCGAAGATCACTCCGGAGCCGCGCAGGAACGCGTAGAGCGAGGTGGTCGGGTCGAACTCGTCAGCGAGGGCCGGGAACCGGGCCACGGAGAGGTAGGTGCTCTCCAGGCCCACCCGCTCGTCGTCGGCAAGCAACAGACGTTCGAGGTGCAGCACCGGCGCGCCGACCGCGATCCGCAACCCCGCCGCCAGCGCCGCATCCGCGCCGACCTGCTCGAACACGATCAGCTGACGCCCCGGACGACGCCCCTGTCGGCGCACCCCCTCGGTGTAGCTGGCCAGGGTCAGCGGCTGCACCAGCTTGGGCCCGGCCGCCACGGTCGACCGGCCGCTGCGCTGAACCCGCCCCTCCAGGCGCAGTTCCCGGATCGCCTGACGCACGGTCATCCGGGACACCCCGAACCGCTCGGCGAACTCACGCTCGGTGGGGAGCGGCGTCCCCTGACCCAGCTCGTCGAGGACCGCGTCGATCTTCTGCTTGACCTGGAAGTACTTCGGCGGATCCCCACGCTCCGGCACGCCCGCGCGGACAGCCGCCAGCGGTGCCGGGGACGGAGCGGGAGAAGGGGCGGGGAAGGGAGAGGGCTCGAGCGGGGAACTGCTCACACGGGGAGCCTAGTGCCTCGCCCACCGACGCAGCACCGGGCCCGTTCGGACCGCCCGCCTGGTCAGGCGGGCGCGAGCGGTTGCGGAAGGAGCGGCGGTGGCGTGGCATGGAAGACCCGGCATGGCAGAGAAGATCTGCGGAGTCGGGTGAGAGAGGAGCGGCGCCATGCGGCAGCGCGGGGTGTCCGGCGCCTCGGGCGGACGGTCGAGCCGACTGCTCCTGCTGCTCCCGCTCGCGCTGATGGCGCTGATCGCCGCCTCCGACATCATCGCCCCCGCCGACATCCACCTGGGCCCGCTGCTCGTCGTGGCTCCGGCGATCACTGCCTCCTTCGCCGGCGCGCGGGCGACCGCCGCCATCGGGGCGCTCGCGGTGGCCGCGCTGGTGGCCATCGGGATCGCCCGCGACGCGATCACCACCGAGAACCTGCAGGTGCAGATCGCCTCGCTCTTCGCGATCTCAGTCTTCATCGTCATCTTCGTCCGGGTCCGCGAACGACGCGCCAGCGAACTCGAACGGGTGAGATCCGTCTCGGAGGCGGCGCAGCGGGTCCTCCTGCGCCCGCTGCCGACGCGCGCCGGACCGCTACGGATCGCGTCCGCGTACCACGCCGCCAGCGCCGACGCGCATGTCGGCGGTGACCTGTATGCCTCCGCCAGGACCCAGGAAGGCACCCGGTTGGTCATCGGCGACGTCCGCGGCAAGGGCCTGGAGACGTTGGGCGACGCCGCCGTCCTGCTCGGCGCCTTCCACGCCGCCGCACACCGCCAGGCCCCGCTCCCGGAGCTGGCTGCCTCGCTGGAGGACAGCGTCAGTTGGGGCCTGGCAGAACTCGCGCACAGCCAGGCCAGGGTCGACAGGCGGGCTTCTTCGGAGAGCGGGATTCGCAGCGACGAGAAGGAAGACACGGACCCCGGAGGGCGCGCGGGCGGGTTCGCGTACAGCGCGAACTACGGCAACGACTCCGACGGTTCCGGCGGCGACTCGGACTACGACGACGCGGATGAGGAGGAGGACGCGGAAGGCGACGTCGGCGAGCGTTTCGTGACCGCGGCGATCGTGGACATCCTCGACCAGCGCCCTCTGCTCCACCTGATCAACTGCGGCCACCCGCCGCCGCTCCTGCTCCACCGAGGCGGCGTCCGGCTGCTCGAAGTGGACGACAAGAACCCGCCGCTCGGTCTGGGGCTGAACCTGCCCGGACTGGGCGGCTTCGCCCAGTCCGAGTTCCCGTTCGAACCCGGCGACGTGCTGCTGCTCTACACCGACGGGTTGATCGAGGCCCGAGACAGCCATGGCCGGTTCTACCCGCTGCTCCCCCGGGCCCAGGCCCTGGCTGTCCACGCCGGCCAGAACCCGGACTCACTGCTGCGCCTGCTGAGCGACGACGTCCAACGCCACGTGGGCGGCCCGCTCCAGGACGACACCGCGATGATCGCGATCCTGCGGCGAGCCTGACACTGCCGGTTCTGCATCGCCTGGTCTGCTCGTGGTTCGGGAGCCACGCCGGCATTCACCGCTATCGCTCACATGTTCGAATGAAGGAGTAGTCTCGTTCCATGGCCCTCCAGCACTCCGGCGACACACCCACCTGCGCGGCCCTGCAGGCTTCGCTGTTCGACGAGACGGAGGAGACGCGCCTGCGTCCCCTGCGCACGTCCTCGCCGACCCGGACAGACCTGGGCGCGGGCGCGTGGATCGACCTGCTGCCCGGCTGGCTCTCGGGCGCCGACGAGCTGTTCGAACGCCTGGTGACCCGGGTGCCGTGGCATGCGGAACGCCGGAAGATGTACGAGCGGGTCGTCGACGTGCCGCGCCTGCTCGCCTTCTACGACGAGGGCGACCGGCTGCCCGACCCGCTCCTTTCGGACGCGCGGAACATGCTGAACGACCACTACGCGGCGGAGCTCGGCGAGCACTTCGCCACGCTCGGCCTCTGCTACTACCGCGACGGGCGCGACAGCGTCGCCTGGCACGGCGACACCATCGGTCGTGGCAAAACCGAGGACACCATGGTGGCGATCCTGTCCGTCGGCGAGCCCCGGGCACTGCTCCTCCGCCCCCGCCCCGAGTCCAACCTGAGCGGCACGACAGTGCGTCAGCTGCTCGGCCACGGCGACCTGATCGTGATGGGCGGCTCGTGCCAACGAACCTGGGAGCACGCCATCCCGAAGACCGCCCGCCCGGTGGGCCCACGCATCAGCATCCAGTTCCGCCCACGCGGGGTGCGCTGAGCACGCGCGTGGGGGTGTGGGCGTGCCGATGGGCCGCTTCCCGGGTGGGTGGCGGCTGGTCGGCGGGGTTGGGGTTGTTAGTTGCGTTGGGGGTAGCGGGTGTTGGGTGGGGGTGGGGTGTCCGGTGGTGGGACGGCGTGGGGTCGGCCGTTCCTGATTTCGAGTTCCCAGCCGGTCTGGTGGAGATCGGTGTGGTGCTCGTTGCAGAGCAGGGCGAGGTTGCCCAGGCTGGTTTCACCGCCGTCAGCCCAATGCACGACGTGGTGGGCTTCGCACCACGTCGGTGGCCGGTCGCAGCCGGGCCACACGCAGTGGCGGTCCCGGGCGATGACCGCATCCCGCAGATGCGCGGGGACGGTGCGTGTCGCGCGGCCGATCGAGACCGGCTTGTCCTGCCCGCGCGTAAGGATCACGCGGAGCTGGCAATCACACGACTCCTTCCGGGCCTGCCACCCGGGAAGCTGGTAGCCCCGGGTCGTGGTCGCCGCAGCCTTCGGCCGCAGCAGCCCGGAGAGCTCATCGCCCCCGTCGGTCAGTGCCGGGTGGGTCGGGCAGGTGGTGCGCAGGGCGTCGAGGTCGGCGATCAGGGTCAGGTGCGGACGCTGCCCACCCGTCGTCGGCAACTTGTCCGAACCCAACGCCAGATCCGTCACGGCTTCGAGGGCGTCGCCCATCCGCTCGGAGTGGGTCCGGGTCTCGCCCTCGGCCGGGGTGCCCATCGCAGCCTCCAAGGCCACGCGGAGCTTCTCCCCCGCGACCGGGGACAGTTCACCGGACAGGACCCAGAACGGCCGATCCGACGTCCCGGTCGCGGACAGCTTCACCCAGGACTGGAACACCGCCGGAACCACCGCCGCGTCCACATCCCGCTCGGGGACAAGGTGGGCGTGAATCTGCTTCGCCGCCTGACGCACATGCGCCAGATGCAGCTTCGGGGTCTGCTCCACCATCAACACCTCCGCCGCACAACGCGCGGCGGTGTCCTCGATCGGGGCAAGCTCCTTCGCCAGGATCTCCACCTGGTCCGTCGACAGAGCGCCCTCCGCCTGGGCCTGACGGACCGTCGGAAGCTTGTCCAAGTCACGGGCGAGGTTCACCAGCCGGTTCGCGTGACCCTGGCCCATCTGCGCGTGCGTCCGCAGGAAGCCCTTCGTCGAACGACACCGCACCGCAGTAGCGCCGCCCACGCGGTCGAACACCGCCAGACGACGCAACTTCTGCGCATCCAACATCTCCGACAACCGCTCAAGCGCCAGGAACTGCTCCGCGAGGTAACCCACACCCGCGTCCAACAACGCGCCATCACCCTCGTCGCCCAGGGCGGTCAACAACTCACGCGCGCACCCAGGAAGAGTCCGCAACGGATCCACGAACCGCGCCTGACGCGAAGACAACGGCGTCCCCGCCACGAACCGGGAACCCGCCGCATCCTGCGGCAAACCCAGCCAGTCATCACCAGCAGGCGAAGGAGAAGGAACAGAAGGGAGATTTGAAGGGAGCCGGGGATCCGAACCAGACGACGAACCCTGGGACTCCGGGGAAACACCCCACCCATGGACGCCATCACCGTCATCACACCCGCCCCCGAACATCGAGGCGTCCATAGAACAATTATCAAGCGACAACCCCACCCACGACCATGGCCCACAAGGACTATATTCCGAACACGAACGAGTTAGTCATTCTGTTCGATTACCTGGGATGTCGACGGCGGAACCTCGATGCCACCCTCGCGGGCCTCGCGAAGCGCTTCCTCCAGCTCATCCAGAGCCCGGGAGACACCCGTCGGGTCCTTGGTGGCCACCGCCGTCGCCAGTGCGGAGCGGGCATCGGCGACCTGTTGCAGGAGAACCTCGGCCGACTTGCCGCCCGGCTCACCCAGGTAGCCGGACTGGTCGACCTGATCGAATCCAGTGACGTCCTCGACCTGGTCGAGCTGCTCGTTCCGGTCCACCGCGGCCTCCTCACAATGCACCCTGGAAGCCCCTCCCACAGCCACCTTCGCAGGGATTGAAGAATTCTTCAATTCACAGTTCAGCCCGCATGTCAACGAACCCCGGACGCCGAGCCAGGCCGCAACGAACCACTATCGAGCGAGCCCCGATCCTTGACAGTCACCCGGGCCACGACGGACGATCGACCGAACATTCGGTTGGCAACCACATCCAGTGTCCACAACCGGTGACCGCATCCGGTCGGTGGAACCGTGGCGCACCCGACTGGTAGGCACCTGGCACCTGGTAGGCAGGAGTTCCGCGCATGCCCGTCCCCACCTCGACTCCCCCGGCCGACCTGCTCGACGCCGGCGAGCGGCTCAGCCCGGACGAGCTGCGCGCGCACCAACTGAAGCAGTTGCGCTGGACCCTCCGTCACGCCTACGACAACGTCGAGCTCTACCGGCGCAAGTTCGACGCGGCCGGGGTGACCCCGGACGACTGCCGCAGCCTGGCCGATCTGGCGCGGTTCCCGTTCACCACCAAGGCGGACCTGCGCGAGACGTACCCGTTCGGGATGTTCGCGGTGCCGATGGAGCGGGTGCGGCGGATCCACGCGTCCAGCGGGACCACGGGACGGCCGACCGTGGTGGGCTACACGGACGGCGACCTGGACCTGTGGGCCGACGTCGTCGCCCGTTCGATCCGCGCGGCGGGCGGGCGGCCTGGGCACAAGGTGCACGTGTCGTACGGGTACGGGCTGTTCACCGGGGGGCTCGGGGCGCACTACGGCGCGGAGCGGGCCGGGTGCACGGTGATTCCGGCGTCCGGCGGGATGACCGCGCGGCAGGTGCAGATCATCCAGGACTTCCAGCCCGAGATCATCATGGTGACGCCGTCCTACATGCTCACGCTGCTGGACGAGTTCGAGCGGCAGGGCGTGGACCCGCGCAGCACCTCGCTCCAGGTCGGCATCTTCGGGGCGGAGCCGTGGACCGAGGAGATGCGGCGCGAGATCGAGGAGCGGCTGGACATCCACGCCGTGGACATCTACGGGCTGTCGGAGGTGATCGGCCCGGGCGTGGCGAGCGAGTGCGTCGAGACCAAGGACGGGCTGCACATCTGGGAGGATCACTTCTTCCCCGAGGTGGTGGACCCGGTGACCGACGAGGTGCTCGACGCGGAGGAGATGGCCGCGGGCGGGAGCGGCGAGCTGGTCTTCACCTCGCTGACCAAGGAGGCGCTGCCGATCATCCGTTACCGCACGCGCGACCTGACCCGGCTGCTGCCCGGCACGGCGCGGCCCGCGTTCCGTCGGATGGAGAAGGTGACCGGACGGTCCGACGACATGATCATCCTGCGCGGGGTCAACGTCTTCCCGACCCAGATCGAGGAGGTCGTGCTGCGCACGCCTGCGGTCGCGCCCCACTTCCAGCTGCGACTGACCCGGAGCGGGCGGCTGGACCGGATGGAGGTCCGGGTCGAGGCGCGGCCGGACGCCACCTCGTCGGAGCGCGACGCGGCGGCTGCGGAGATCGCGCGCGGGGTGAAGGACGGCGTCGGGATCAGCGTCGCGGTGACGGTCGTGGATCCGGAGACGCTGGAGCGGTCGGTCGGAAAGATCAAGCGCGTCTTCGACCTGCGCAGCCAGAACCCGGAGGGCTGAGCGGCACGACTTCCGAGGTCCCGGCCCTGACACCTCTTGTTACTGACGAGTTAACTCCCTAGCATCGGCTCTAGGCAGTCATGTCGCTGCCGTCCTGTCGCCACTCCCCGTTCCGTGGAGGCCCGATGCCCGAGTCCACCGTCCCCATGCCGGGCCCTCACCCGCGGACGGCCCGACAGACGGCCCAGCAGACGGCCGCGCAGACGACCCCGCGGACGGGGCCGCTCGCCGGTGTCCGGGTGGTGGAGCTGGCGGGGCTGGGACCTGGGCCGTTCGCCGCGATGCTGCTGGCCGACCTGGGCGCGGACGTGGTGCGGGTGGACCGGCCGGGGGGCGCGCCGCTGGCCGGGGATCCGGCGCTGGACGTCACCAACCGGGGCAAGCGCAGCGTGGTCCTCGACCTCAAGTCGGCGGACGGCGTGGCGCAGGTGCTCGACCTGGTCGAGCGCGCGGACCTGCTGATCGAGGGGTACCGGCCGGGCGTGGCCGAGCGCCTGGGCGTGGGACCGGCCGACTGCCTCGCCCGGAACCCCCGGCTGGTGTACGGGCGGATGACCGGCTGGGGGCAGGAGGGTCCGCTGTCCCAGGCGGCGGGGCACGACATCGGGTACATCGCCACGGCGGGCGTCCTCGGACTGGTCGGTGCGGCGGACGGGCCGCCCGCGATCCCGGTCAACCTGGTCGGCGACTACGCGGGCGGCTCGCTCTACCTCGTCGTCGGGCTGCTGGCGGGGCTGCACCACGCCGGGGCGACCGGGCAGGGACAGGTGGTGGACGCCGCCATCGTGGACGGCGCGGCCCATCTGACCTCGGTGCTGTGGGGGTTCATGGCCGGCGGGCGCTGGCAGGACCGGCGCGGCGTCAACATCATCGACGGCGGCGCGCCCTTCTACGCCGTCTACGCGACCGCCGACGGCCGGCACATGGCCGTGGGCGCGCTGGAGCCGCAGTTCTACGCCGAGTTCGCCAAGCTGCTGGAGCTGCCCGCCGACGCGCCGGGGCAGCGCGACATCGGACGCTGGGACGAGCTGCGCGCGCTGATCACCGAACGCTTCGCCACCCGAACGCTGGCCGACTGGCAGCAGGTCTTCGAGGGGACGGACGCGTGCGTCGCGCCGGTGCTCAACCTGCACGAAGCCGCCGAGCACCCGCACCTGCGGGCCCGGGGCAGCTACGCCGTCCACGACGGCGTCCCCCAACCCGCGCCCGCGCCCCGCTTCTCGGGCACTCCGGCCTCCGTCCCGCGGCCTCCAGCGCTCCCGGACGCGGGACGCGCCTCGGTCGCCGCCGACTGGGACCTGCCCGGGCTGCTCACGCCCGACCCATCCCACGGCCCATCCCACGGCCCGTCCGACGACCCGTCCCACGACCCGTCGTGAACGCGAAGCCCTGATCACCCACCGAACACCCTTCCCTGACACTCCGCCAGAAAGCAGGCAGTCAGCGTGACCACCGGAACCCCCGAAGCATTCGTCTACGACGCGATCCGCACCCCGCGTGGCCGGGGGAAGGCGAGCGGATCGCTGCACGGAACCAAGCCGATCGACCTCGTGGTCGGGCTGATCCACGAGATCCGGCGACGGTTCCCCGACCTCGACCCGGCGGCGATCGACGACGTCGTGCTCGGCGTGGTCAGTCCGCTCGGCGACCAGGGGTCGGACATCGCCAAGGTGGCGGCGATCGCCGCCGGGCTGCCGGACACCGTGGCGGGCGTCCAGGAGAACCGCTTCTGTGCGTCGGGCCTGGAGGCGGTCAACCTGGCTGCCGCCAAGGTCCGTTCGGGCTGGGAGGACCTGGTCCTCGCGGGCGGCGTGGAGTCGATGTCCCGGGTGAAGATGGGCAGCGACGGCGGCGCCTGGGCGATGGACCCGATGACCAGCTACGAGACCGGCTTCGTGCCGCAGGGCGTGGGCGCGGACCTGATCGCCACCGTCGAGGGGTACTCCCGCTCGGACGTCGACGCGTTCGCCGCCGAGTCCCAGGCGCGCGCGGCGGAGGCGCAGAAGGAGGGTCGGTTCGACCGCTCCGTCGTGCCGGTGCGCGACCGCAACGGGATCGTGGTCCTGGACCGCGACGAGTTCATCCGTCCCGGCACCACCGTGGAGTCGCTGGCGGGCCTCAAGCCCTCCTTCGCGACCATCGGCGAGCTGGGCGGGTTCGACGCGGTGGCGCTGCAGAAGTACCACTGGGTCGAGAAGATCGACCACGTGCACCACGCGGGCAACTCGTCCGGCATCGTGGACGGCGCGGCGCTGGTGGCGATCGGCAACGCCGAGGTGGGCGAGCGGTACGGGCTGACGCCGCGGGCGCGGATCGTCTCCGCGGCCGTCTCCGGGTCGGACCCGACGATCATGCTGACCGGCCCGGCCCCGGCGACGCGTAAGGCGCTGGCCAAGGCGGGTCTGACGGCCAAGGACATCGATCTGGTGGAGATCAACGAGGCGTTCGCCGCGGTGGCGCTGCGCTTCATCCGCGAGCTGGGCTTCGACCACGCACAGGTCAACGTCAACGGCGGCGCGATCGCGCTGGGCCACCCGCTGGGCGCGACCGGGGCGATGCTGCTGGGCACCGTCCTGGACGAGCTGGAGCGGCGCGACCTGCGCCGCGGTCTGATCACCCTCTGCGTGGGCGGCGGCATGGGCATCGCGACCGTCATCGAGCGGCTCTGAGCCGCACGAGTACGCAGCCGACCGCCCGCCCCCCTTCGCCGCACGCCTGGAGACCTCAACCCATGAGCACCGAGAACATCACCACCATCCGCTGGGAGCAGGACGCCGACGGGGTCGTCACCCTCGTCCTGGACGACCCCAACCAGTCCGTCAACACCATGAACACGGCCTTCACGGCCGACTTCGTCGCCGTCGTCGCCCGGCTCACCGCGCTGCGCGACGCGGGTGAGTTGCGCGGCGTGATCGTCATGTCCGCCAAGAAGACCTTCTTCGCCGGTGGCGACCTGCGCATGCTGAGCGCCGTCCAGCCCGCCGACGCGCAGGAGTTCTTCGAGGGATCGCTCGTTCTCAAGCGCGCGCTGCGCGGGCTGGAGACGCTGGGTGTTCCCGTCGTCGCCGCGATCAACGGGGCCGCGCTCGGCGGGGGCCTGGAGATCGCGCTGGCCTGCCACCACCGGGTGGCCCTGGACGCGCCGCAGGTCAAGATCGGGCTGCCGGAGGTGACGCTGGGCCTGCTGCCGGGCGGTGGCGGCGTGGTGCGTACCGTGCGGCTGCTCGGGATCACCGACGCGCTGCTCAAGGTGCTGCTGCAGGGACAGCAGTACCGGCCGGCGCAGGCCCTGGAGCACGGGCTGGTGCACGAGTTGGCGGCGGACAGGGACGAACTGCTGGCCAAGGCACGGGCGTTCGTCGAGGCCAACGAGACCTCCCAGCAGCCGTGGGACGTCAAGGGCTACAAGATCCCCGGTGGCACGCCGAGTTCGCCCGCCTTCGCGGCCAACCTGCCGGCCTTCCCGGCCAACCTGAAGAAGCAGCTGAACGGCGCGCCCTACCCGGCGCCGCGCAACATCCTGGCCACCGCCGTCGAGTCGGCGCAGGTGGACATCGACACCGCGTTCACCATCGAGGCGCGCTACTTCACCGAGCTGGCCACCGGCCAGACCGCGAAGAACATGATCCAGGCGTTCTTCTTCGACCTGCAGGCCGTCAACTCGGGTGCCAACCGGCCCGCCGACGTCCCGGCCCGCAAGGTGACCAAGGTCGCGGTGCTGGGCGCGGGGATGATGGGCGCGGGGATCGCGTACTCGTGTGCCAAGGCGGGCATCCAGGTGGTGCTCAAGGACGTGAGCACGGAGGCGGCCGAGCGCGGCAAGGACTACTCGCGCACGCTGCTGGCCAAGGCGCTGTCCCGCGGGCGGACCACGGAGGCCAAGCGGGACGCGCTGCTGGCGCTGATCACGCCGACCGGCGACGTGGCCGACCTGGCCGGCTGCGACGCGGTGATCGAAGCGGTCTTCGAGAACGTGGCGCTGAAGCACCAGGTCTTCGCCGAGATCCAGGACGTGGTCGCGCCCGACGCGCTGCTCTGCTCCAACACGTCGACGCTGCCGATCACGATGCTGGCGGAAGGCGTCAAGCGGCGTGAGGACTTCATCGGGCTGCACTTCTTCTCGCCGGTCGACAAGATGCCGCTGGTCGAGATCATCAAGGGCGAGCAGACCGGGGACGAGGCGCTGGCCCGCGCGTTCGACCTGGTCCGGCAGATCAACAAGACGCCGATCGTGGTGAACGACTCGCGCGGGTTCTTCACCTCGCGGGTGATCGGGCAGTTCATCAACGAGGGCGTGGCGATGGTCGGCGAGGGCGTCGACCCGGCGTCGGTCGAGCAGGCGGCGGGCCAGGCCGGGTACCCGGCCAAGGTGCTGTCGCTGATGGACGAGCTGACGCTGACCCTGCCGCGCAAGATCCGCGAGGAGGCTCGGGTCGCGGCCGAGGCCGAGGGCCGGGCCTGGGCCCCGCACCCGGCGGACGCGGTGCTGGACCGGATGCTGGACGAGTTCGGCCGCACCGGGCGCAGCGGTGGCGCCGGCTTCTACGACTACGTGGACGGCAAGCGGGCCGGACTGTGGCCTGGGCTGCGCGAGCACTTCACCAAGCCTGGCGCCGACGGGTCGACCGGTGTGGACGTGCCGTTCCGCGACATGCAGGACCGGATGCTCTTCGCCGAGGCGCTGGACACCGTCCGCTGCCTGGAGGAGGGCGTGCTGACCTCGGTGGCGGACGCCAACATCGGCAGCATCCTGGGGATCGGCTTCCCGGGCTGGACCGGCGGCGTGCTGCAGTACATCAACGGCTATGAGGGCGGCCTGGCCGGGTTCGCGGCGCGGGCACGGGAGTTGGCGGCGGCGTACGGCGAGCGGTTCGAGCCCCCGGCGCTGCTGGTCGAGAAGGCGGAGCGCGGCGAGACGTTCACGGACTGAGCGTCCGGAGACTTTGCGTTCCCGTCGGCGCGCCCCCCCCCCCCCCCCCCCCCCCCGGGGGGGGGGGGCCCCGCCGCCGTAGTACACCAGCGACACCCCGTACACGGCGGACGCGACCGCTGCCGTCGCCAGGAAGGGCCAGGCTACGGCGCGGTGGTCGGCGAACCACTGGGCCAAGGGGTAGAGCAGCGTGAAGGCCGGGAGCAGGAAGCGCGCAAGCGGCGGGTAGGGCGAGGCGTTGACGAAGTCGACCAGGACCATGCCCGCCCCGAAGACCAACAACGGCAGCGGCTGCCTCCGGTGGCCGCTCTGGCACAGGGCGACCACGAGCAGCACCAGGTAGCCGATCCCGGTGAGCGCCTCCGGGAGCTTGCCGACGGCCCAGTGGCGGGCGCTCGGGTCGGAGCCGAAGAGGTCGGCGGTGAGTTGGGCGTACCAGTGCAGCGTGCTGCCGCCCCAGTCCAAGCCGGTGTTCCACGCGTCCTGGATGTGGAAGTAGGCGTCCAGCGAGTGCGCGGCGACGCTCACGTAGACGATGTAGCCGAGCCAGCCGAGCGGAGCGAGCACCACGGCCGCCGCCGGGCGCCACCGCCCGTCCCGCCACCACCCGTCCCGCCACCGCCCGTCGCGCAGGCCCGACCTCCGATCGCGCCACAGGCGTAGCAGCGCGGTCAGGGCGACCGCCGCTATCAGCGCGGAGGCGCTCGGCCGGGTCAGCCCGGCCAGGGCGCAGAGCACCCCCGCCGTGACCCAGCGTTCCGCCAGCACGGCGTAGAGGCTCCAGGCGCAGAGGGCGGTGAAGAGCGCCTCCGAGTACCCCATCGACTCCACCGCGGCCAGCGGCAGCACGCCCCAGAGGACGACGGCGACGACGCCGACCCGGCGGCTCCAGAGGCGGTCGGCGACGGCGAAGATCGCCCAGGCCGCCGCCAGCGAGGACACCCAGGCGACGGCGACCAGCGCACCGGCCGTGTCGAGCCCGGTGACCTCCCGGACCGCGCGGGCCAGGCCGGGGTAGAGCGGGAAGAAGGCGCGCGGCGAGTAGGGGATGCCGTGCGCGCCGATCGCGCCGTTGCCCCGGGAGTAGCCGTGGTCGACGATCAGGCCGTACCAGCCGGCGTCCCAGAGGGTGCCGAGCCGGGCGATCGGGTCCTTGCCGTGGGTGGCCGCCGAGCCGTGCGTCCAGCCGTAGCCGAGGACCATCGCGATCCCGAGCCCGCGGACCGCCGCGTAGGCGAGCAGCGCGGGCGCGGCGCGCCCCACGGTCCGGCGCAGCGCTGGGCCGCTGTCAGCGGGACGGAAGAGGGGTACGGGACGAGCCCGGACGGAGGTGATACGGCCAGCCTAGGCGCGCGCCGCGATCACCGCTCGCGGGCCTCCGCGCGGCGCAGGGCGGCTCGGAGGGTGGTGCGGACCTCTGCCCCAGGAGTCTCCGGCACTCCGAGTTCGGCGGCGATGCGACGGTGCGCGCCGGGGCAGGGCCGCGACCCCGGCCCGGCCGCTGCCTCCGATTCCGCCTCCGCCTCCGACTCCGGCGCGGGCCCCGCCGCCGCCTCCCGCTCCCGCCTGTCCGACGCGAGGGCGGCGCGCTCGATGCCGACCAGCAGGTCGATCAGGCCGTGGTCGGCGTATCCGGCCGCACCGGCCCGGAGCCGGGTGCTGACGCTGCGGTAGAAGGCGCGGCCCGCCTGACGCCGCAGTTGGGCACGCAGGCGTGGCGGCAACGGGGCGAGGGCGCGCTCCAGGGCGGGCTCGGTGGCCTGCCACAGGAGCCGCGCGGCACGGACCGACTCCTCGGCGGGGATGCCGTCGACGGCGCGGCGGGCGCCGAGCAGTTCGGCGCCGACGAGCTCGGCCTCGGCCACCTGGGGCTGTTCGCCGCGCAGTCCGGTGGCGCACTCGCGCAGCACGTTCTCGGCGTTGCGGCGGACCCGGGACCAGCGGCCGGTCGCGACCAGGGGGCTGTCGGCCTCGGCGAGCAGCGCGGCGTAGGCGTCGACGACGCCCGGCCGTTCCTCCTCGAACCGGCTGGCCGCCGCCTGATCCGCTGCCACCCACCGCCCCCTTCACCGGACCTCGACCCAACGACGGTCCGATCCTAAGCGGCAGCCGTCCGGGCCTATGCGCAGGCGTCGACCCCGATGGCCGGGGGCACCTCCGGAGGCACATGCGGGGACGCCTCCCGGGGCACCTCCGATCGCCCTCCCGAGGGCCCTCCCGAAGGCACTCCCTCGGATGTTTCCGGCGGCGGGCGGAAGATCAGGGCGGCCACCCCGCCGCCGAGCGCCGCTCCCAGCAGTTGCGCGGCGAGGAAGGCGGGAAGCGAGGCGGGCGCCAGGCCTGACGGGCCGCCGGTGAGTGAACGGGCCACGGTGACAGCAGGGTTGGCGAAGGCCCCGGACGAGGTGGACCAGATCCCGGCCGCGATGTAGGCGGCGACGGCCAGCGGGATCATCCGGTCCCGACCGGTGCGGTCGAGGCCCTGCACGACCAGGATCAGCCCGGCCGTGCCGACCACCTCGCCGAGCAGCGTCCCGGCTCCTCCCAGGTGCGCGCCGGTGGCGGCCAGCAGCGGCCTGCCGAACATCGCCTCGGCCAGCACCGCGCCGACGGTCGCCCCGAGCAGCTGCGCGAGAAGACGGACGGCACGGGAACGGGCGGAGAGACCGCGCACGGTGAGGGTGACCACCGGGTTGAGGTGACCGCCGGAGACCGGGGCGAAGAGCAGGATCAGCACCCCGAGCGCACTCGACGTCGCCAGCGAGGTCGCCAGCAGCACCGTGGCGGGATCGCGGCCGAGCGCCACGGCCTTGTCCGTCGATCCGACCACCACGCCAGCCAGCAGCGCGGTCCCCACCAGCTCGGCCCCGACCCGACGCCATTCCGCCCGATGCCGTCCGGCCCGACGCCATCCCGCATGATGCCGTCCCGCCTGACGCCGTCCCGACTGACGCAGACCCACCCCAACCGACCCTGTCCCCATAGGGGGCAGAGAAGCGCCATTTCAACATTTTGTCAATTTTTACCCAGCCCATGCCGCCCGCACACCTGACACGGATCCACCGCATATCTGACACGCGATCAACACAGCTGCGTCCAGGGGCGGGTCCAGTTCGTGCACAATTCCGCCACGCACACGCGAAGCCGCACGTCGGCCCGCTCTCACTCCGAACCGGATCTCACCTCAATTTTCCGATCCGTACACATTGACCTGACAGGATGGCCGTCATGCTCGGCTCAACTTGCCGACCGAACTTCGAGCCCTTCCCATCACCGAGGAAACCGTGAGCGTTCCGACCAGCGCGCCCGAGCAGCCCGAGCAGACGGCAGGCCAGGCGCAAGCGCCGACCTCCGGCTTCGCGATCCGCCTCCCGGCGCGGACCCCCACGGGGTGGCGCACCGGGCTGGCCCTGGCGCTCCGGGCTGCCGAACCGGCACTGCTGCTCTTCATGGTGGCGCGCGCCGTCGGTATGTCGCTGATCATCTTCCTCAGCCCGGGCTCGGCGACCTACGCGCTGCGCCGGCTGGCCCTGCACTGGGACGCCTCCTGGTACCTGGACATAGCCCAGCACGGCTATGACCACGCGATACGCCCGATGCTTCCGGGCGCGACGATACAGACGACCAACCTGGCCTTCTTCCCGGTCTATCCGGCGATGATCAAGGTCACCCACACCGTGCTGCCGTTCCTGAGCTGGGGCACGGTCGGGGTGCTCACCGCCTCGGCGTGCGCGGTCGGTGCGGCCTGGGGCATCTTCGCGGCGACGTCGTTCCGCTACGGCGAGAAGGTCGGCACGATCGCGGCGCTGCTGTGGGGCGTGGCCCCGGTCGCCGCCGTCGAGACGGCGGGGTACAGCGAGTCGGCGTTCACCATGTTCTCCGCCTGGACGCTCTACTGCGTGGTCTCCCGCCGCTGGATCGCGGCCGGGGTGCTGTCGATCCTGGCGGGCCTGACCCGGCCGACCGGTGTCGCCGTCGCGGCGGCGGTGATGTGCGCGGGCGCCATGGAGATCTGGCTGCGCTACCAGCGGCGCCGCGCCGAGCAGGGACAGGGTCGACTCCTCCCCTGGCTGGACCGACTGCCCTGGTTCGACGGCGCCGACCTCGACGCCGCACCGCTCGCCACCGAGCCGCCGCTGTGGAAGCCGCTGGTGGCGATCCTGATGGCGCCCGTGGGCTGGGTCGGCTTCGTCGGCTGGACCGCGCTGCGGCTGCACAACCTGAACGCCTACTTCCAGATCCAGGCGGGCTGGCATTCCAAGTTCAACTTCGGAATGTCGACCGCGCACGACATGCGCCTGCTCTTCACCTCGGCGAACCCGGTCGGGCTGTACTACCCGGTGGTGGCCGGGGTGCTGATCGCGGCGGCGGTGGTCTTCGTGACCTCGATCGCGCAGCGTCAGCCGCTGGCGTTCGTGATGTTCAGCTTCGTCATCATGGTGATCGCCTACGGCGACACTGCCTTCTTCTCCTCGCGAGCCCGGTTCCTGCTGCCCGCCTTCCCGCTGCTGATCCCGCTGGCGGCGGGTTTCGCCCGGGTCCGGACCAAGGCGACGCTCTACGCGGTCCTTGCGGCCTGCGCGATCTCCTCGGGGCTCTACGGCGCGTACATCCTGCTGTACTCGCCCAGCGCGCCCTGAGCGCCCGCCCACCACTTTCGACGCACCCTCTTGTCGGCGAAGCTACTCTCCGGTAATTCTTACTGACACCAGGTCTAGTAAGGCTGCCCAGCCGTCGGCACCAGGGAGCGTCGCCATGCCCGAGATCGCGTACCAGCACGAAACGCCGCACGGCCCGCGCACCGTCACCGTGCGGTACGAGCGCCGGGGCAGCGGGACCCCGCTGCTGCTGATGCACGGGATCGGCCACCACTGGCAGGCCTGGGAGCCGGTGCTCCCCGCGCTGGCCGAGCGGCACGACGTGATCGCGATCGACCTGCCCGGTTTCGGCGCATCCGCGCCGCTCCCGGCCGGGTCCGCCTACGACCTCGACTCGGTCGTGCCCGGCCTCGGCTCGCTCTGCGCCGCGCTGGAGGTCACCCGCCCGCACGTGGTCGGCAACTCGCTCGGCGGGCTGCTCGCGCTGGAGATGGGCCGACGCGGGCTGGCGCGCTCGGTGACCGCGCTCTCCCCCGCCGGGTTCTGGACCCGGCCGGAGCAGGCCTACGCGTTCGGCGTGCTGCTCGGCATGCGCTTCGGCGCGCGGACCCTGCCCGCCCCGCTGGCCCGACGGCTCGCCGAGAACCCGTCCACCCGCGGGCTGCTGGTCGGCTCCATCTACGCCCGCCCGAAGCTGCGCGCGCCCGAGGACGCGCTGGCCGAGACCCGGGCGCTGCGCGGGGCGAAAGGCTTCGCGGCGACGCTCAAGGCGGGGCTGAACGTCGACTACCGCGTCGACGTCACCGGCGTGCCGGTGACCATCGGCTGGGGCACCAAGGACCGGTTGCTGGTCCCCAAGCAGGCCGGCCGTGCGGAGACCCGGCTGCCCAAGGCGAAGGTCGTCCGGTTGGCGGGCTGCGGCCATGTGCCGATGAACGACGACCCGACGCTGGTCGCGGAGACGATCCTCTCGGCCGTCGCCGCCGCGGAGGCGTAGCACGCCCGTCGGACGCGCCCCCGTCCCGGATACCGGGCGAGCTCACCCGATGGAGTGATACCAGCCCCCTCACTCACCTGCCGAGAAAGCGCAGGTCAACGGCGTCAATCCGGCCGCGTCAGGAGCAGCCGGGCGCTGCCCGTGCCGCTGACGGCATGTCACGATGCGCTCGTGCCAGTGATGTCCCGAGATCCTGCGGCTCCCCTCGACGACGAGCCGGACGACAGCGCGGTACCCGGCTCCGGCGCAGGGCGGCCCGAACCGCGCGCCCAGCGCCTGCGCCGGGTCGGCCGCTGGGTGCTGGCCGGGCACAGCGCGCCGGAGCTGCTCCGGCTGCCGCCCGCCCAGGTCAACCGGATGCTGACGGTGCTCGCCTGCGCGTCCATGCTGATCGGCGCGCGCGACATCTGGAACCGCACCATCGTCAACCAGCAGGTGCACGCCTTCGCGGTGATCCTGTACTTCGGCGCGATCCTGGTGATCGCGGTGCTGGCGCTGAGCGTGCGGACCCGGCGGGTGATGACGCTCGTCGACGCGTTCATGCTGGCCGTCGCCGCGCTGCAGTGCGTCAACCGGTTCTACGTCGTAACCGCCGCGCAGCCGCCCGCGCCCGGGGTGGCGTCCAGCCACGTGTACTACGGCACCGACGAGGGCTCGCTGATCCACATGGCGGCCCGGACCCTGCTGCACCACGGCCGGATCTACGGGACCCAGTGGCCGCAGATCTTCTCGATGTTCCATGTCGGGACCACCCCGCTGATGAACGGCGGCGCGGCGACCGGGCTCGACTACCCGCCGCTGGGGCCGATCTTCACCGCGGTCCCGATGAAGCTGGGTCTCAGCCACCCGCCCGCCGGGCTGGCGGCGACGGCGATGCTGCTGCTGGCCTCGGTGGTGATGTTCCTGCTGCTGCCGGTCTCCTGGCGGCCGGTGGCGGTGATCGTCTGCTTCGGCTTCGGCTGGCTGCCCAACTACGCGCAGATGGGCTACCCCGGCTGCATGGAACTGCCGTTCCTGCTGGTCACCGTGGCCTACTGGCACCGGACCGGACGCGGCGGACGGCTCGGCCTGATCGGCGTCACGCAGGCCGTCTGCCTCGGCATCGCGGCCTGCCTGCACCAGCTGACCTGGTTCCTGACGCCGTTCCTGCTGATCGGGATGTTCATGATCCGGCGCGGCGAGATGCCCGCGCGGGACGCGGCCCGGGTGGTGCTGCGCTATGCGGCGATCACCGCCGGGGTCTTCCTGGCGATCAACCTGCCGTTCATCCTCCAGGGCGCGCACGCCTGGCTCCGCGGGGTGCTGACGCCGCTGACGCAGCAGGCGATCCCGGCCGGGCAGGGGCTGGTCGGCATCTCCTCCTTCTTCACCTCCGGCAGCGGCGACCTGCATCTCTACAGCGTGGCCGGGCAGTTGCTCTGCCTGGCGATGATGGTGCTGCTGGTGCTCTTCCCCCGGCGGCTGGGCCCGGCGGTGACGGTGATGCCGTGGCTGGTCTTCTACCTGTCGACCCGCTCGCAGCAGGACTACTTCGACCTGACCGTGCCGCTGTGGGTGATGGCCGCGGCGACGGTCTCCGCCGCCGACTTCGACCGCGCCTGGCATCCGCGCACGGGCTGGCTCGGCTCCCGGGCGGTACGCGCCGCACTGGTGCCGGTGCTGCTGGCGCCGACGGTGGTCACCATCGCGGCGGCGATCCTCACTCCCCCGCCGCTGACGATGGCGGTGACCGCGATGAACGGCAGCGACGGGGCGGGCGAGCTCGCACTGCTGGACCTGCTGCAGCGGGTGCAGGTGACGGTGACCAACACCAGCGACGAGGCGGTGACCCCGCACTTCGCCACCAGCACCGGGGCGACCATTTCGGACTACTGGAAGGTGCTCTCCGGCCCGGTCACGCTCCCGGCCCACTCCACCGCCGTCTACCGGCTCAAGGCCCCCTACAGCGGCGTGGACACCCCCGGCGTCAAGGGCAGGATCCTGCTGCGCGCGGTGACCCCGCAGCCGATGAGCATCTCCTCGCAGCTGATCGGCGTCGGACCGGACCCGTCGACGCTGTCGCCGAAGCTGAAGAAGATCCTCGACTCGGGCCTCGGCCTTACCCGGCACAGCTCGGACAGTGTCGGCAGCACGGACACCACGGGCGGCTCGCCCGTCGAGGGGATCAACGGGCGCTGAGCCCCCGCGCTAGGGCTTGTAGGGCAGCGAGGGCACCTGGAAGCAGGTGGTGTTCATGTCCGGGACCTGGGTGACCCAGCCGCCCTGACCGCCGTCGGCCGAGTCCTCCCAACGGGCCACGTTCAGGCAGGCCTTGGTGAGGCCGGTCGGCGGGTGCGGGCTCGGCACGAACGAGGCCGGGATCAGCAGGCCGTGGGCGTCGTAGGGCTGCGGGCGCTGCATGTAGGCGTCGACGCAGGAGCGGGTCACGTCCGCGCCGCAGGAGGTGGCGGCGTCGGTGAACCACTGCGCGCCCGCCCAGCCGAGCAGCTGCCATTCGGACAACTGCTGGTCCGGGTCGTACTTCTGCATCGCCGCACGGAACGCGGAGACCGCGGGATAGCGCGTGTCCTCGTAGTTGCGCGCGTACGACGTGGTCCACAGGACGTCGCGGCAGCCGGGGACGGAGGCGTAGTCGGAGCGGATCTCGTCGGACCAGTTCTGCTCGTTGGTCACCTTGGCCGTCACGCCGACCCCGGCCGAGGCCATCGCCTGGCAGAGACCGGTGTTGCCGCGCAGGTCCATGGCGTCGAGCAGCAGT
Organism: Streptacidiphilus fuscans; assembly: GCF_015690355.1. Classification (GTDB taxonomy): domain Bacteria; phylum Actinomycetota; class Actinomycetes; order Streptomycetales; family Streptomycetaceae; genus Streptacidiphilus; species Streptacidiphilus fuscans. The sequence goes on from NZ_JADPRT010000010.1 coordinate 310,263, forward strand.
TGGGCGTGGTCGGCCTTCATCCCGGCGGCGACGGCGGCGAAGTCCGGCAGGGCGAAGTCGACGGTCTCGTTGAGCACCGAGTAGCCCTCGGCCTTGAGGCCCTGGGTGAGTTGGGCGGCGTAGCGGAGGGAGTCGGACTGGTTGTAGGCGACGACCACCGCCCGGCTGAGGCCGAGCTTGGTCTTGAAGTACCGGTCGACCTCGGTGGACTGGTACAGCACGCCGTTCCAGCCGACCGTCTTCCCGTCGCGCGGTTCGTCGGTGCCGTAGATCTGGTAAAGGTGCGGGTACTGGTCGTAGGCCGTGCCGATGGTGATGCCGCCGATGTCGGGGACGCCCTGGGCGCTGACGTACGGCGCGCCCGCGTACTCCAGCTCGGTCCCGGCGACCAGGGCGACCACGTGGTCCTGGTCGATCAGCTGGTGCACGCAGCTCTGGTTGCCGATGCCGGAGCCGCCGTCGTCGCACGGATAGACCTTGACCTGGCGGCCGTTGATGCCGCCCGCGGCGTCGAGCGCCTGGAAGAAGGCCTGCGCGCCGGTCGTCGGGCCGGAGAAGGTGTCGCCGCCCAGCGGGCTGCTGATCGAGGCGATGATGCCGACCGGGATGGGGGGCTGCGCCGTCCCGCCCGGCGCGGCGGGCGCGGTGCTGCCGAAGTCGCGGAGCGGCAGTCGACTGCCGCAGGCGGTCGCGCACACCAGGAGCAGCGCGAGGACGGCCGCCCGGACCGTCCTCGCGCGCGCGGCGCGCCGGACGCTCACCCGCTCACCTGCTCACCGCCTCTGATCCCTCGGTCTCTCGGGTCTCACTGGTCTCTCAGGAGCAGCCGGGGATCGGCGTGGAGCCGGCCTTGAGCTGGAGCAGGCCGCACAGGGTCGTGTCGGCGACCTTCCAGATGCCGTTCTCGTTGACGGACTGGCCCGTGCTGTTGGGCAGCGCCTCGGCGCCGCTCAGGCAGACGTTGTAGGTGACCTTGGCGGTGGTGGCGCCGGTGAAGTCCACCTTGGTGACGCCGACAGTGGTCTGCGCCGCCTGCGGGTCCTTGCCGAAGGCCAGCAGCACCGGGGTGAACTTGACCCCGTTCTGCAGCAGCGCGACCTTGGCCACGTCGGAGGTCGCCGGGTCGAAGAACTTGTTGTAGTTCGCCGCCACCTGCTGGGCGGCCGTCTTCACGTCGGCGGGTCCGCTGCCGGAGACGGTGTACGGCACCGAGCTGCCGCACGCGGCCGCTGCGGCGCTGCCGCTGGGGTTCGCGGGCGCGCTGCTCGCCGGCGCACCGCTCGCCGCGCCCGAGGTGGCCGACGCCGAGGGAGAGCCCGAACTGCTGCCGCCGCTGCTGCTGCAGGCCGCCGCGAGCAGCAGGACCGCCGCCGCGGTCCCGGCCCGGAAGAGGACGGTCCTGGTTCGACCCATGCCTCGATCTGTGTCCACCAACCGCTCTGTGTCCATCAACCTTCACCGCCCTGTCCTGGGTTGCGAGAGAGTCGAGAGAGATGGGTGCGGAGATCTGACTTAGCATCAGCGCTGGATCCCCAAGCTAGCTCCCAGGGATCGCCAGGAGCCCTCCCGTGCGGGTATTGATGAGGGAACGTGACCATTCGGCCCAGAGCCGAGAGCCCGAGGGAGGAACCCCATGACGCGGAGGTTCACACTGCGCGGGTTCACGGTGCGCGGGTTCTCGGGGCGGGGCTTCACGATGGGGTGGACGCAGTTGGGGTGGGCGCTGGGCGCGGCGGGCGCCCTGCTGTGCGTGCTCGGCTGGTACGGCATCTCCGGCGAACGGTTCGCCGAGCGGCAGATCCCCTACCTTGCGTCGGCCACGGTTCCCGGCGCGGCGCTGATCGTCGCGGGCGCGGTCCTGCTGGCCCGGCCCGGGGCGGCCGAGGAGGAGGCGCGGCGTGATCGGATCGGTGAGGACGACCGGCTGCGCCGCCAGCTGGCCCTACTGTACGACCTGCTCGTCGAGGAGGCGACCCGGTCCCAGCAGGCTCCCGGCGGCGCTTCCGGGGTGGCCGCGAGGGACCCCGGAAGCGCCGCCGAGCGGCTGGCGTACCTGCCGAACGGCCGGACCTACCACCGGGTCGGCTGCCTCCTGGTCGAGGGTCGCGGCGACGCGGTCCCGGTGACCCCGGCCGGGGCCCGCGAGCGCGGGTTGCGCCCCTGCCCGCTGTGCATGCCGGACCAGGGCAGGCAGAACACGGCCTCGGGCACCGGGGACACCGCGCCCGACACGTCGTCGGAGGCCTGAGGTGCCCGCCGCGCAGCTGGTGCACGCACAGCTCGCGTCGCTGCCGCTGGACCTGGCGCAGGCCGGGCTCACCGTAGGCGCCGCGGCGGCGCTCTCCGGGATCGGGCTGGTGGTCTGCTACCGGGCGACCGGCGTGCTCAACCTGGCTCAGGGCGCGATCGCGATGATCACCGCCTACGCGGTACGGCAGACCGTGGTGGTCTGGCACTGGCCCAAGGCGCTGGCCGTCGCGGTCTGCCTGCTGGTCTTCGCTCCCGCGATCGGCTGGACCCTGGACGCCGTCGTCTTCCGGCCGCTGCAACGGCGTTCCGCCGGTCCGGTGGCGACGCTGGTGGCCTGCCTCGGTGTCTTCGTGCTGCTGGTCGGCGCGGCGTTCCTGCTGTGGGGGCCGACGCCCTTGGCCGACGCGCCGAGCCTGCTGCCGTCGACCCCGTGGGCGGTGCTGGCCGTGGTCGGCGTGCTGGCGGTCGGGGTGGCGGTGGTGGGCCGGTGGACGCCGTTCGGCACCCAGGTGCGGGCGGTCGTCGACAACCGGCGGCTGGCGGAGCTGGCCGGGGTGGACGCGGACCGGGTCTCCTCGGTGGGCTGGGCGTTCGGCGCGTTCACGGCCGGGCTGACCGGCGCGGTGCTCGCCCCCGGCCTGCGGCTGGACCCGTACGGGCTGCCGCTGCTGGTGATGGAGACGATGGCGGTCGCCGTGATCGCGCAGCTGCGCAGCCTGACTGTGGCGGTCGGGTCGGCGCTGGCGCTGGGTGTGCTGCAGAGCGAGTTGACCCAGTTCCATCCGGGCGGGTGGCAGCAGTCGCTGCTCCAGGCGGTGGGGGCGAACCTGTTCGCGCTGGCGCTGCTGGTGGCGGTGCTGGTGCTGCCGTTGGACTTCACCGGCCGTGGGCGCGGGGACGGCACGGACCCGGAACGCCGGGCCTACCACCCGGTGCTGACCGGACGTCCGATCGCGTCCGGCGGTGCCGCGGGCTCCGGGCGGAACTCGGCGGTGCGGCTCGGGTGCGCGGTGTTGTTGCTGCTGCCGTTCGCGTTCCGCGCGGACGACCTGCGGTCGGCGCTGCAGGTGCCCGCGCTGGCGCTGGTACTGCTGTCGATCACCGTGGTGACCGGCTACGGCGGCCAGGTGTCGCTCGGTCAGGCCGGGTACGCGGGGCTGGGCGCGCTCTTCACCGGGCTGCTGGCGGGCGGGCAGGTGGCGGGGTTGCCCGCGTTCCCGCCCGTGGTGGCGCTGCTGTGCGCGGTGGTGCTGGCCGCGCCGCTGGGGCTGCTGGTCGGTTGGCCCGCGATCCGACGACGCGGGCTGGCCCTGGCGCTGACCACCTTCGCGGTGGGGACGGCGATCAACCGGCTGGTCTTCCAGCAGCCCGCCGCGACCACCGGCGTCGTGCTGGACCGGACCGGGATGCTCGGCCAGGACCGGTTCTTCTACGGGGTGGAGCTGGCGCTGCTGGCTGCCGCGTTGCTGCTGGTCCGGGCGCTGCGCCGGGGACGGCTCGGCCGGGCGCTGGGCGCGATGCGGGACCACGAGGCGGGCGCGGCGGCGGCCGGGGTGGACGTGCCACGGCTGAAGCTGCTGGCCTTCGTGCTGGGCGCGGCGTTGGCCGCGCTGGGCGGCGGGCTGATGGGGCTGGGCGGGCAGGCGTTCGACCCGAACGCCTTCGACCCCGTGCTGGGCCTGATCTGGTTCGCCGCGGTGGTGGTCTTCGGCGCGGACAGCGCGGTCGGCGCGGTGCTGGCGGCGGCCACCCTGGTGGGCCTGGACGCGGGCACCGTCGCGGGCGTCTCGACGGCGGTCGTCGGCGCGCTGGCGCTGCTGCTCGGCCGGCTCCCGCCGGGCGGCCTGGCGGGGCTGACCCGCCTGCCGGGACGCGAAGCCCGGGCCAGGGACGCCGCCCACCGCGCGGCGGCGGAACAGGGCGCGGAGCCGGTCCGGCTGACTCCGCTCGGACGGCGGCTGGCGGCGCGGGTCCCGCTGCCCGCTCAGGCGGCGACTCCGCCTGCTCCCACACCTGCGGCCCCGCCGATGGTCGCCCGGCGGGAGGGCGAGCGGCTGACCGCGCACAACCTGACCAAGCGGTTCCAGGGGGTCACCGCCGTCGACGGGGTGACGCTGGCCGTGCCGCCGGGGCGGATCACCGCGCTGACCGGGCCCAACGGCGCGGGCAAGAGCACCCTCTTCGACTGCCTCAGCGGCGCGCAGCGCGCGGACTCCGGCCAGGTGCTGCTCGGCGGCAAGGACCTGACCCGGCTGCCCGAGCACGCCCGGGCCAGGCTCGGGCTGGCCCGGACCTTCCAGCAGATCGCCGTCTTCCCCGGGCTGACGGTGGCGGACAACCTGCGCGTCGGGGCTGAGCAGTCGGCCGGGCGTACCGCACGGGAGTCCGCGGCGGACGCCGACCGGCTGCTGGACCTGCTCGGCCTCTCCGACCTGCGCGACCAGGCCGCCGCCGAGCTGCCCACCGGGACCCTGCGGCTGGTCGAACTCGGCCGGGCGCTGGCGGCGCAACCCGCCGTACTGCTGCTGGACGAGCCGGGAGCCGGCCTGGACCGGCGGGAGACGGCGCTGCTGGTGGAGCTGCTCCGCTCACTGGCCGACGGCGGGCTGGCCCTGCTGCTGGTGGAACACGACCGCGAGCTGGTCGACGAGCTGGCCTCCGGCGTGCACGTGATGCGGACCGGCCGGACCGAGTTCCACGCCCGGCTGGAGCACCGGGGCGGAGCCGGGCATCAGGGCGGGCATCCAGACGGAGCCGGGCATCCGGGCCGTGAGGCGCCGCATGGCGCTTGAGGTGGAGCTGCGCGCGGCCCGCGTCCGGTACGGGCCGCTGGAGGCGCTGCACGGGGTGGACCTGCCGATCGCGGCCGGGGCGATGACGGTGCTGCTGGGCCGGAACGGGTCGGGCCGGACCAGCACCCTGCACGCGCTGGCGGGGGTCGCGCCGCTCGCCTCGGGCAGCGTGCGCTGGTACGGCGGGTCGGGGCGGGCCAGGGACATCACCGCGATGGACACCTTCCGCCGTTCCCGGCTCGGCATCGCGCTGCTCCCGGCGGAGCAGGGCGTCTTCCCCTCGCTCACCGTGGCGGAGAACCTGACGCTGCTCAGCGGTGCCGGGCTCCCGGCCGCGCTGGCGCTCTTCCCCGAGCTGGAGCCGCTGCTCTCCCGGACGGCGGGGACGCTGTCGGGCGGCGAGCAGCGGATGGTCGCGCTCTCCCGGGTGCTGACCGGGCCGGGACGGCTGCTGCTGCTCGACGAGCTCGGCCTGGGGCTGGCCGAGGAGGTCGTGGCGCGCGTCCATACGGCGCTGATGGCGCTGGTGGCGGCGGGCCGGACGGTGGTCCTTGCGGAGCAGTCCCTCCCGGCCGCGCCCGCCGCGCCGGACCTCGTCTTCGAGCTCCGGCGCGGCGCGGTGGCAGCGGCGTACGAGACCTGAGCCCGGCCCGACGACGGATTAACCGGTGGCGGGGAGCAACCGCAGCACCGTCCCCGCGTTCAGCGCGTTCGGGTCCGGGCCGATGACGGCGCGGTTGCGCGCGTACAGCGCGGGCCAGCCGCCGGGCAGATGGAAGTGCGAGGCGATGGACGCCAGCGAGTCACCGGCCCGAACCGTGTACGTGGCGGGCACCGTGCCGGTGGGCGGCGTGGTGACGGGAGGCGTGGTGACGGGCGGCGGCGTAGCGACGGGAGGCGTGGTCACCGGCGGCTTGCTGACCGGAGGAGGTGTCGTGACCGGAGGCCTGCCTCCGCCCGGCGGCCGGTGGCCGGTGAGGCCGAGGCTGCGGGCGCAGTTCGGCCAGGCGTCCCAGCCCTGCCAGGCGAGGATCCGCTCGGCGGTGGCTATCTGCTCGATCCGGCCGGCCAGGTCGGGGCGGGAGGCGTAGCGCCGTCCGCCGGACTCGCGCCAGGTCTCCAGGGAGATCTGGAGTCCGCCGTAGTAACCGTTGCCGCTGTTGACGTGCCATCGGCTGTTGCTCTCGCACACGGCGAGCCGGTCCCACACCGTCGCGGGGACGCGCGTCCCACCCGACGCCGACTGCGGCAGCGCGCACAGGACGGCAGCCGTGGTGGCGCTCAGACATCTTCCGACTATGCCCATGCTTACTGACGCTACGTCGGCTCCCGTTCCAGGCAGATGATCTGATGATCTGCCACGCCACGGACCACCCGATCAGCGCAGCCCCCGCCGCTGGACAACGTCGGCAACGCCGACAGCGCGGCCGCCGTCCACGGGGGACGGCGGCCGCGCCGGTGTCGTCAGACGCGGGGAGAGCCGGAGGCTCAGCCCAGGTTGAGGACCTGGCCCGGGAGGATCAGGTTCGGGTTGCCGCCGATGACGGTCTTGTTGGCGGCGAACAGGTTCTGCCAGGTGGTGCCGTGGGCGGACGCGATGGCGCTCAGGGTGTCACCGGACTTGACGGTGTAGCTGCCGGCCGAGGAGGAGCTGGTCTGCGCCGGGGCCGACTGCTGGACCGGGGCGGACTGCTGCGCCGGAGCCTGCTGCTGGGCCGGGGCCTGCTGCTGCGGGGCCGACTGCTGCTGGGCCGGGGCCTGCTGCTGCGAGGCGGTGCTCACCTGCGCCGGGGCGCCACCGGCGGTCAGACCCGCCTGCGGGCCGCAGACCGGCCAGGCACCCGGGCCCTGGGAGGCCAGGACCTGCTCGGCGACGGCGATCTGCTGACCCTCGCTGGCCTGGTTGGCCTGCGGGGCGTACTGGGTGCCGCCGTAGGCCGCCCAGGTGCTCGGGGTGAACTGCAGGCCGCCGTAGAAGCCGTTGCCCGTGTCGATGGACCAGTTGCCGCCGGACTCGCACTGCGCCACGGCGTCCCAGGTGGAGACCGAGGCAGCAGACGCCGAGGTGGCGGTCAGCAGACCCGCCACCGGAGCGGCGACGAGCGTGGCGGCGACAACGGCGGTGCGGACGCGGAAGTTCATCAAATGCCTTTCGACAGTCCCGGGCGGGGTCGGCGGGGGTCCGCACAGTCCGTCACGACGGCTCTGTGCTCGACCGGTCCCGCGCCCTCGCTCCGTCACTCGCCACCGACCTGTCTGTTGTTGCGGCGGCGGGCACCTCCCACGTCCCACGTCCGAGGACGCAGGGGGGAAGTGCGGAGGCGGGCGAACCCGGGCGGTGCTCGTTGCACCGACGCCACTGACCGTAGGAACTCCCCCGCCACGGACTCAAACCTCGAGGGAAAGTCCCTGTTCACGTGGACGTTACCGGCAGTAAGGATCTTGTAAATCTTTACCGGATGTCCGATTTGGGACTTTTGTCGAACCGTCAGTCGGACGGTTTCGTGACGCCCGCCACACGGACCGGGGCGAGAGACCGGGTGACCTCCCCCACACCGTCGACGGAACGTCACCCCACAGTGCGTCAGGGTGACCGAAATCGGTCGAGTTCTCGTCCGATTCGGGGCCTGGCCGTGACCCCGGGCACATCCGGTGCGTTTGTCATCACGGCCGTCATATCGGCTGGGGCCAGACGTCCCCGGCCCAGCGATTCGAGGAGTCATTCGTGCAGCGCATGATCGACGTCAGCGACGAGGTCCGTGCCGAGATCGGTGACGACGAGGCCGATCGTCTGCTTCAGGGGGTCACCGCCCCCGACCGCTACGACTGCACGTCCTGCCGGGCGCCGGGCGATGTCACCCAGGACCCGACCGCCACCGTGCTGTTCGTCGGCGAGGAGACGGCGGTCCTCGCCTTCGCCCACTCCCGGTGCATCCCGTCCCAGGTGGTCGAGGTGGCCGAGGAGCAGTTGCAGGGGGCCGTCCGCAGCATCGGTGCCACCGCCCCGCACGCCGCGTCCGTTCCCGCGCCCTCGGCGCCCGCCGCACCGGCGGCTGCGCCCGTCGCGCCGGCCGCGTCCGGTCAACCGGCGGTGCTGGGGGTGACCTGCGGTCTGGTGCTGTGCAAGGGCGGGGAGTTCCCCGGGGTGCCGCGTGCGGCGCTGGTGGTCGAGCCGACCGGGCCGATCGGGCGCCCCGGCACAGCGGTCGGCGAGGACGCCTTCGGCGAGCTGCTGATGGAGCACGGCTTCCAGCTCGTCGCGGACGTGGACCAGCCGCCCGGCCAGCTGCCCGGCTGGTCGGTGCTGATGGCGATGGGTCAGCTCCACGCTGTGCTGCAGCCCTCCCCCGGCGGCGGCACCAACGCGTGGTGGCAGGCGCACCAGCCGCTCCAGGTGACCGACGCGTGGCGCTCGGCGGCCTCGCAGCAGGCGCAGGTGATGATGCTCGCCGCCCCGGCGGGCAGCATCGGTCGTCAGCCGCGTGAGGACCTGCTGCGCAGCGCCCTGGACAACGCGGCACGGCGCGGCCTGCTGCTCGGCGCGGTGCTGCCGCTGGCCGGCACCTGAGGTCCGCAGGGTCGGGAGGCTCCAGAGAGTCCGCAGAATCCGTGAGCGGACGCGAAGCAGGGGCGCACGCAACCGTGCGCCCCTGCTTCGTGCTGTTCCCGGAGAGACTGCCGGTGCCGTCCCCGCATCCAGAGGACGGCTGGGTCGTTGGCCATTACGTGCACACCTTCGACACCTTCCCCCCGCCCCGCCGCAGCCCCGGCGTCTGGATGCCGTCGGCCGAGGCGTTCGCCGTTCCGATGCCGCCGAGCGTTCCGACGCCGATCCCGGCGATGCGGCCCGCCTTCGAGCGCGACGCCTCCAGGGAGACGCCGATCTACGACTCCCTCTACAGCGAGTTCCGCAGGCTCTTCCGCAGCCTGCCGGGCGACCGCAGCGGCGAGGAGAACTTCCGGCTGCCCTACTTCGCCGACTTCACCGCCCCGCAGAGCTTCCCCGCCCCGCAGGCCGCCCCGGTGCCGCCGGGCGCCGGGCGGCACCGGGGTTACCTCTCGCTGCCGCCCGGGTCCTCCTGATCCGGCCCCGCCTGCCTACTTCTTCTTGCCGCGCTTCTCGCGCACGCGCACCGAGATCGAGATCGGGGTGCCGACGAAGCCGAACTCCTCGCGCAGCCGACGCTCGATGAAGCGGCGGTATCCGGCCTCGATGAAGCCGGAGGCGAAGAGCACGAAGCGCGGCGGCTTGGTGCCGGCCTGGGTGCCGAAGAGGATCCGGGGCTGCTTGCCGCCGCGCACCGGGTGCGGGTGGGCGGCGACCAGCTCGCCGAGGAAAGCGTTCAGACGGGCCGTCGGGATACGCGTCTCCCAGCCGTCCAGCGCGGCCTCGATCGCCGGGACCAGCTTCTCCATGTGGCGGCCGGTGAGGGCGGAGACGTTGACCCGGGGCGCCCACTGGACCTGGACCAGGTCCTGCTCGATCTCGCGCTCCAGGTAGTAGCGGCGCTCGTCGTCCATCTGGTCCCACTTGTTGTAGGCGACGACGACGGCACGTCCGGCCTCGACGGCCATGGAGATGATCCGCGTGTCCTGCTCGGCCAGCGTCTCGCTGGCGTCGATCAGGACCACCGCGACCTCCGCCTTCTCCAGCGCGGCCGCGGTGCGCAGCGAGGCGTAGAAGTCGGCGCCCGCGGTCTGGTGGACGCGGCGGCGGATACCGGCGGTGTCGATGAACTTCCAGGTCTTGCCGCCGAGGGTGATCATCTCGTCGACCGGGTCACGGGTGGTGCCGGCCAGCTCGTTGACGACCACCCGGTCCTCGCCCGCGACCTTGTTGAGCAGGCTGGACTTGCCGACGTTCGGGCGGCCGATCAGCGCGACGCGGCGCGGGCCGCCGAGGATCTGGTCGGCGGCGAAGGTCTGCGGCGGCGCCTCCGGCAGCTTCTCCAGGACGGCGTCCAGCATGTCGCCGGAGCCGCGGCCGTGGAGGGCCGAGACGGGGTAGGGCTCGCCGAGGCCGAGGTTCCACAGCGCGGCGGCGTCGGCCTCGGCGGAGGGGCCGTCGACCTTGTTGGCGCAGAGCACCACCGGCTTGCCGGAGCGGCGGATCAGCTTGACCAGCGCCTCGTCGGTGTCGGTCGCGCCGACCTGGGCGTCGACGACGAAGAGCACGGCGTCGGAGTTCTCGATGCCCATCTCCGCCTGGGTCGCGACCAGGCCGTCCAGGCCCAGCGCGTCGATCTCCCAGCCGCCGGTGTCGACCAGCTTGAAGCGGCGGCCGTTCCAGGTGGCCTCGTACTGGACCCGGTCACGGGTGACGCCGGGACGGTCCTCGACGACCGCCTCACGACGGCCGATGATGCGGTTGACCAGCGTGGACTTGCCGACGTTGGGACGGCCGACGACGGCCAGCACCGGCAGCGGGACGTGCTCGTGGTCGTCGAGGTCGCCGAACTCGTCGAGATCGAACCCCTCCTCGGCGGCCAGCTGCATGAACTCGGCGTACTCGGCGTCGTTCAGGTCGCCGTGACCGGCGACATGGCCGGCTGCCTCGGCGTGACCGGCGTTCTCCATACTCATCGGGCGGTGCCCACTCTCGTCTTCGTCTGTTTCAGGCGGTTCTGGGGGCTGGCGCCCGCTGCGTGGGAGCTCAGCCCAGGCGGGCGGCGACGCGCTGGTGCACCAGCCCGATGATGTGCGCGACGACCTGATCCGGGGTCATCTCGCTGGTGTCGACCTCGACGGCGTCGTCCGCCTTGCGCAGCGGCGCCGTGGCGCGGCTGGAGTCGGCCGTGTCACGGCGGTTGATGTCGGCCAGGATCGCGGCTATCTCGGTCAGGTCGGTGACGCCGAGCTGGGCGGCGCGACGGGCCGCCCGGGTCTCGGCGGAAGCGGTGAGGAAGACCTTGACGTCGGCGCGCGGGAAGACCACGGTGCCCATGTCCCGGCCCTCGGCGACGATCCCGCGCTCGGCGTGCAGCGCGGAGGCGCGCTGCAGCTCGACCAGGCGGGTGCGCACCTCGGCGACGGCGCTGACGGCGCTGACGGCGGCGGTCACCGGCTGCTCCCGGATGGGACCTGAGACGTCGACGCCGTCGACGGTGATGGTGGGGCCTGCCGCGTCCGTCCCGGAGACGATGACCGGCTTGCCGGAGGCCACCGCGACGGCGTCCGCGTCGTCGACGTCCACACCGGCGTTGAGCAGCCAGAAGGTCATGGCCCGGTACATGGCGCCGGTGTCGAGGAAGCTGTAGCCCAGCTGCGCGGCGATCTCACGCGACACGGTCGACTTTCCGGTGCCGGCGGGGCCGTCGAGCACGACGACGACCGGGGCAGAGGAGTTGTCCACGGGGCGGCTTCCTTCGGAACGCAGGGCAGAGGTCTACGTAAAGGTTACCGTCGCCGGGCAGGCGTCAGCGCAGCCTCGGACCGGCCCCCGCTGCCGAGCTCTACCGCAGGCTCCAGCCGCGCTCGCGCAGCGCCGCCGTCAGGGTCGGGACCGCGCCCGGTGCCACGGCCAGCTTGACCAGGCCGGCCTGCTGGCCGGTGCTGTGCTCGATGGTGACGTCCTCGATGTTGACCCCGGCCCGGCCCGCCTCGGCGAAGAGACGCGCCAGCTCGCCCGGCTGGTCGCCGATCAGCACCGCGACGTCCTCGTAGCGGGTGGGCGGCGCGCCGTGCTTGCCGGGGATCCGGGCGCGGCCGACGTTGCCGCGGCGCAGCACGTCGGCAACTGCCGCCGCACCCTCGCCGCGCTTGGCCGCGTCGGCCGCCTCCATGGCGCGCAGGCCGGAGACCGCGCCGCCCAGGTCGGCGGCGACCTCTTCCAGGATGTCGGCGACCACACCGGCGTTGGCGCTGAGGATGTCGACCCAGAGCCGCGGGTCGGAGGCGGCGATCCGGGTGGTGTCGCGGATGCCGGGCCCGGCCAGCCGGACCGCGTTGTCCGGGGCGTGCTCCAGCCGGGCCGCGACCAGCGAGGCGAGCAACTGCGGGGTGTGCGAGACCAGCGCGACCGCGCGGTCGTGCGCGGCGGCGTCCATCACCACCGGGACCGCGCCGCAGAGCGCGACGAGTTCCAGCGCGGCGTTGAGCGTCTCGGTGTCGGTGTCCGGCATCGGCGTCAGCACCCAGGTGCGGCCGTCGAAGAGGTCGGCGCGGGCGGCCAGAGGGCCGTTGCGCTCGGCGCCCGCCATCGGGTGGCTGCCGATGTAGCTGCGGGTGTCGCAGCCGAGCTCCAGCACGTCCTGGCGCGGACCCGCCTTGACGCTGGCCACGTCGGTGTAGTGGCGGGCCAGTCCCTCCCGCTGGGCGTCGGCCAGCACCTGACCGACGCGGGCCGGGGGCACCGCGATGATCGCCAGGTCGACCATGCCCTCCGGCGGCTCGACCGTGCCCGCTCCGAGCGAGGCGGCGGTGCGGGCGGCGTCGTGGTCCGCGTCGCGCAGGTGGACCGTCGTGCCGCGTTCGGTGAGCGCGAGCGCGGCGGAGGTGCCGATCAGTCCGGTGCCGATCACGACGGCGGTGCGCATCGGGGGTACGTCCTCGGGAGAGAAGTAAGGCGGGCGAGAAGGAAGAAGGCGGGCGAGAAGAACGCGGGAACGAGAAGGCCGGGGCGGGGAGGTCCAGCGGCGGCCGATCGGGTCGGGGCGCAGTCCGACCCGATCGGCAAAGCCGCTGACGCCCACCGTAACCGCGCGGACACGTCAGGGACACGGGCGTCCGCCGGTCAAGACGGTTACTGAGACGCCACAACCCTATCCGGCGAGAATGCGCAGCTCGCGACTGGTGAGGTTGAGCCGCTCGCCGCCGTCAGCGGTGCAGACGGCGATGTCCTCGATGCGCGCGCCGAACTCGCCGGGGAGGTAGATGCCGGGCTCGATGGAGAAGGCCATACCGGGCTCCAGCGGGCGGGACGACCCGGCGACGATATAGGGCTCCTCGTGCGTCTCCAGGCCGATGCCGTGGCCGGTGCGGTGGACGAAGTAGTCGCCGTAGCCGGCCTCGGCGATCAGGTCGCGGCCGACGGCGTCCAGCGCCTCGGCGGTGACGCCCGGGCCGACCGCGTCGCACTGCTCCTTCTGCGCGGCCAGCAGCACCTCGTAGAGCGACTCGTAGCGCGCGGGAGGGCGGCCGACGCAGTAGTTGCGGGTGGAGTCGGAGCAGTAGCCGGAGGGCATGGTGCCGCCGATGTCGACGACGACCGGCTCGCCCTCGCGGATCACGCGGTCGGACACCTCGGCGTGCGGGCTGGCGCCGTTGGGGCCGGAGGCGACGATGACGAAGTCGACCGTGGCGTGACCGGCGGCGGTGATCGCGTCGGCGATGTCGCGGCCGACCTCGCGCTCGGTGCGGCCGGGGCGCAGCCACTCCTCCACCGCCGAGTGGACCTTGTCGATCGCCTCGGCGGCCTCCAGCAGCGCGGCGACCTCGGCCGCGCTCTTGCGGATCCGCAGCTCGCCGATGACCTGCCCGGCCAGCGCCTGCTCGGTGCCCGGCAGCGCGTCGCGGAAGGCGAGCACCTTCTCGGCGAACATGTGGTTGTCCAGGCCGACCCGGCCCAGCCCGCGCGGCAGCCGGGAGGCGACCAGGGCGTAGGGGTCCTCGGTCTCGCGCCAGGGGACGATCTCGATGTCGAGCGCGCCGACCGGCGAGGCCTCGGCGGCGGGCTGCTCAAGCAGCGGCACGACCAGGAACGGCGCCCCCTCGGCGGGCGCGACCAGGCAGGTGAGGCGCTCCAGCGGCAGCGCCTCGTAGCCGGTCAGGTAGCGCAGGTCCGGCCCCGGCGAGACGAGCAGGGCGTCCAGTCCGGCCGCCCGCGCGGCCTGCTGGGCACGGGCGACCCGGTCGGCGGGGTACAGCGCGGGGTCGCCGGCCGAGTGCTGTCCGGGGGCGTCGTGTGCAGCATCGTGTGCCATGGCCCAAGTCCATCACGCCCCGCTCGCCTCCGCAGTGTTCCTGAGTGTCCGGGCCCGTTCAGGACCGGTCCTGCGGCAGACCCTCTACTCGCCGTGCGGCTGTTGCGGTACAAAGTGGACATGCTCTTCCATCTGACGCCGCTCGACGCGTGGCTGGAACACCCGGACCGGCCCTACACGACGTCCTCGCTGGCGTTGGAGGGCTTCATCCACTGCTCCGCCGACGAGGAGCGGGCGCTGGCCGTCGCCAACGCCCGCTACGCCTCCGCGCGCGGCCCGCTGATGGTGCTGCTGATCGACGAGAACCGGCTGGACGCGCCGGTGCGCTGGGACGAGGCCGCCGACGGCGTGCTCTACCCGCACGTCTACGGTCCGGTCAACCGCTCCGCCGTGGCCGGGATGCTGGAGGCCGAGCGGGACTCCTCCGGCCGCTGGGCGCACCTCGCCGTGTGGAGCTGAGGACTCGGTGGAACTGAAAGCCCTGTGGAGTTGACGCGAAGCCGCACGCTCCACTGATTTGCCGTCAATTCACCTGCGGGCAACACAGAGACCCCGCAGGCCCTCTTTTGCGCTCGCTGCTCCCGTGCCAGTGTGATGCGTCACTTTCTACGCGCGTCATCGGGGAAACTCCGACCGATCACGAAGAGGGAGCAGGATGCGCAAGAGCAAGGTGCTGGCCCTGGCGTTGACCGCCGGGCTGGGATTCGGGGCCGCCGTCGCGGCCCCGGCGGTGGCGGCGCCGAGCGCGCCGCAGGCGGGGGCGAACCACGGGACGGCCTCCTGTCAGCTGAACTCGGCACAGCCGGGCGTCAAGCACGTGATCTACCTGCAGTTCGACAACGTCCACTTCACCCGGGACAACCCCAACGTCCCCTCGGACCTGGAGCAGATGCCGCATCTGCTGAACTTCCTGACGTCCAACGGGGTGCTGGACGACAACCACCACACGCCGTTGATCGCCCACACCGGCGACGACATCCTGACCTCGCTGACCGGCCTCTACGGCAGCGACCACGGTCAGCCGGTGGCCAACTCGTACCGGTACTACAACCCGGACGGCACCACCAACTCGGCGAGCACCTTCGCCTACTGGACCGACGGCGTGGCCGACAGCTCGGTCCCGACGCCGAGCGACTCCAGCTACACGATGGTGACCCAGAACGGCAAGAACACCCCCGCGCCGTGGGTCCCCTACACGCGTGCGGGCTGTGACGTGGGCGCCGTCTCCGCGGCGAACACCATCCTGGAGAACACCACCGTCGACATCAACAAGGTCTTCGGCGCCAACTCCCCCCAGGCCGCCGAGGCCAAGGCCAACCCGGCCAAGGCCCAGGCCGACTACGTCGGCATCGGCGTCCACTGCGCCAAGGACTCCAAGCTCTGCGCCGGTGCGGGCAGCGCGGCGAGTCCCGACCTGCTGCCGGACGAGCCGGGCGGCTACCACGGCTACCAGGCGCTGTTCGGCGCCAAGTCGGTGAATCCGGCGATCACCGGCGGCTCGGCCGTGGTGAACTCGACCTCCGGCCAGCCGATCACGGACCCCAAGGGCAACCCGGGCTTCCCCGGCTTCGACAGCATGAGCGCGGCCAACACGCTCGGCTACGTCGCGCAGATGCAGGAGTCCGGCGTCCCGGTCACCTTCGCGTACATCTCCGACGCGCACGACAACCACTCCGCCCCGTACAACGCCTTCGGGCCGGGCGAGGCGGGCTACGTCGCACAGCTCAAGACCTACGACCAGGCGTTCGCGTCGTTCTTCAGCCGGCTGTCCAAGGACGGGATCAACTCCCACAACACCGAGTTCGTGGTGACCTCCGACGAGAACGACCACTTCGTCGGCGGCGCGCCGAGCCCGGCGAACTGCGACGGCGTGCACGTCCCGTGCACCTACCAGCAGGTCGGCGAGATCAACGCCAACGCGAGCGGCCTGCTGGCCACCCAGCAGGGCGTGACCACGAAGTACGGGATCCACGCGGACTCCGCGCCCAACTTCTACCTGAACGGCGACCCGGCGCAGAACGCCCCGGTGACCCGCTCGTTCGAGCAGGCGTGGTCCAAGGTGACGGCGGTCAACCCGATCACCGGGAAGACCGACGTGATCAACAACTACGAGGCCGACCAGACGGAGATGAAGCTGCTCCACATGGTCACCGGTGACCCGAAGCGCACGCCGACGTTCACCTCGTTCGCCAACCCGAACTACTACGTCTACGCGGGCGCGGCCAACTGCAACTCCGCCTGCGTGGCGCTCGGTCCGGACTACGCCTGGAACCACGGCGACTTCTCGACCGACATCAACACCACCTGGCTGGGCCTGGTCGGCCCGGGTGTCAAGCACCTCGGGGTCACCCACAAGGTCTGGTCGGACCACACCGACATGCGGCCGACGATGCTGACGCTGACCGGCCTGCGGGACGACTACCGCAGCGACGGCGTGGTGCTGACGCCGTTCCTGACCGCCTCCGCGCTGCCGCGCTCGCTGCGCGGCGACCGCGGCGCGTACGCGGCGCTGGCTGCCGTCTACAAGCAGCTGGACGCGGGCGTGGGCCAGTTCGCGGCGGCGACGCTGGTCCTGTCCAACGAGGGCGTCTCCTCGACCTCGGCCGGTGACGCGGTCTACCAGGCCGACGAGGCGAAGCTGGCCGCCCTGGGCACCGCGCGCGACGCGCTCGCCGCGCAGATCGCCGGCGTGCTGGACGGCATGGCCTTCGGCCACGACCGGGCCGCCACGGCCGACAACAGGAAGGCCGGCCTGCTGGTCCAGCAGGCCGACCGGCTGATCGCGCAGGCCCAGAAGGCCGCCGCCTGATCAGCGACTGACGAGCGAGTCACGACCGCGCCCGTCCCGTCCGCATGAAGCACCGTCATATGTGGACGGCGACGGGCGCGTTCGCGTCCTGCTGGATCCTTCCGCGACGGTAGAGCACCAGGCTGAGCACCAGACCGACGGCGAAGAAGCCCGCCGACCACCAGTACGCGGTGGAGTAGCTGTGCAGCTGCGCCTTGGCCAGCAGCTCCGGCGTCGGCACGCCCTTGCCGACCAGGTAGCTCGTACCGGCGCTGGTGGCCAGGGTGTTGAGCAGCGCGGTGCCGATCGAACCGCCGATCTGCTGCATGGTGTTGACCGCGGCCGAGGCCACGCCCGCGTCCTGCTCGCCGATCCGGTCGGTGGCCAGGCTCATCGTGACCGGCATGATCAGGCCGAGACCGAAGCCCATCACCAGCAGCGGCGGCAGCACGGCGGTGGCGTAGGAGCTGTTCAGCCCGAGGGCGGTCAGCCAGACCATGGCGCCCGCCGCGAGCGCCATCCCGGTGGGGACGAGCGGCCTCGGCCCGATCCGCGGCAGCAGCCACAGGGTGGCCAGCTGCGCGGAGACCATCAGCGCGCCGATCATCGGCAGGAAGCCGAGGCCGGTCTGCACCGGGCTGTAGTGCAGCGTCTCCTGCAGGTAGTAGGTCAGGAAGAGGAAGACACCGAACATGCCCGCGCCGGTGATGGCGGTGGCCAGGAACGACGCGCCGCGGTTGCGGTCCAGCAGCACGCGCAGCGGCAGCAGCGGGTGCTCGGCGCGGGTCTGCCACCAGCCGAAGACCGCGATCAGCAGCACGCCCGCGAC
Organism: Streptacidiphilus fuscans; assembly: GCF_015690355.1. Taxonomy (GTDB): domain Bacteria; phylum Actinomycetota; class Actinomycetes; order Streptomycetales; family Streptomycetaceae; genus Streptacidiphilus; species Streptacidiphilus fuscans. The sequence continues at coordinate 327,843 of NZ_JADPRT010000010.1, forward strand.
CAGGAACCCCCAGGTCTGCGGCGAACCCCAGCTGTGCGACTCGGCGTTGGAGAAGCCGTAGACCAGCCCGAAGAGACCGGCGGAGACCAGCAGCGTGCCGGGGATGTCCAGCTTGGGCCGATCGGCGGGAGCGCCCTTGCGCAGGAAGGCGAAGCCGCCGGCGAGCGCGAGGGCCGCGAAGAAGAGGTTGACGAAGAGGGTCCAGCGCCAGTTCAGATGCTCCGTCAGCAGCCCGCCGAGCAGCAGGCCGATGCCGCCGCCCGCGCCCGCGATGGCGCCGAAGATGCCGAACGCCTTGGCGCGTTCCTTGGCCTCGGTGAAGGTGGTGTTGAGCAGGGAGAGCGCGGCGGGCGCGAGAAGGGCCCCGAAGAAGCCCTGCAGCGCACGGCCGGTGACCAGGACGGTGAAGTCCCCGGCGGCACCGGCCAGCGCGGAGGCGGCGGCGAACCCGCCGACGCCGACCAGGAACACGACCTTGCGACCGAAGAGGTCGGCGAGTCGCCCGCCGAGCAGCAGCAGGCTGCCGAAGGCGAGCGCGTAGGCGGTGACGATCCACTGCCGGTCGGCGTTGGAGAAGCCCAGCGCGTGCTGGGCCGAGGGCAGCGCGATGTTCACGATCGTGCCGTCCAGCACGACCATCAGCTGCGCGATCCCGACGACCGCCAGCACCCACCACCGTCGGCCGCCGTTGCCGGCGGCCGTACTGCCCTCCGCCGCGCTGACGCGCGGGGCGGTTGTCTGAGACATGAGGACTCCGAACGAAACGGTTTCGTACTCTTCGCAGGCAACGATACGCCTATCGAAACGAAGTCGTTTCGATAGGCGATGTGAGCCGCGTCTCAGACCCCGGCGGCGCGGGGAACCTCTCAGCTGTTCAAAAGCGCGGGGAGCACCACGGAGTTGATGTAACTCTTCATGTACTCCGTGTCCGCGAAGCGGTCCTCGAGGATCTTCCGGGCCGGCAGCGCGCCGACCAGCATGTGCCCGAGGAACTCCCCCGCCGCCGCGCCCTCGCGGATCTCGCCGCGGGCGACGGCCCGCGCCAGCATCTCGCGCAGGACCACCAGGACCGGCTCGACCAGCATCTCCCGGAGCGCCGCCCCCAGATCGGGGTTCAGATGCACCGCGTGGCCGACCGCGCTCATGAAGACGGTGTCGTCCTCCAGCGCCATCCCCGCCTCCGCGAGCGCGTGCAGGTCGCCGGGGAGCGAGCCGGTGTCGACGTCGTCGAGCAGCAACGGGCGGGCGTGGCGCATCGCGGAGGCGACCAGCTGCGGCTTGCCCTTCCACTGCCGGTAGAGCGTGGCCTTGCTGACGTGGGCGCGGGAGGCCACGGCGTCCATGGTCAACGAGTCGTAGCCGAGCTCCCTGACCAGGTCGATGACGTGCCGGTACAGCTCCGCCTCGCGCTCGGCGCTGAGGCGCCCGCGCCCTGCCGCCGCAGTCGTCACCTGGGTCAGAGCCCCACAGCCTTCATCAGCTGGCCCACCTCGGGGTTGGTCAGCCGGCGCAGCCAGCCGGACTTCTGGTCGCCGAGCGCGATCGGCCCGAACTGGGTGCGGACCAGCTTCTCGACCGGGAAGCCCGCCTCGGCCAGCATGCGGCGCACGATGTGCTTGCGGCCCTCGTGGAGGGTGACCTCGACCAGGTAGTTCTTGCCGACGTTCTGCACCACCTTGAAGCCGTCGGCGCGGGCCCAGCCGTCTTCCAGCTCGATGCCCTTGGCCAGGATCTTGCCCAGGTCGCGCGGGATCGGGCCCTGGATCGCGGCCAGGTAGGTCTTCTGCACGCCGTACTTGGGGTGGGTCAGACGGTGGGCCAGCTCACCGTGGTTGGTGAGCAGGATGATGCCCTCGGTCTCGGTGTCCAGTCGGCCGACGTGGAAGAGACGCGTCTCGCGGTTGTTGACGTAGTCGCCCAGGCACTGACGGCCGTCCGGGTCCTCCATCGTCGCGACGACGCCGGCCGGCTTGTTGAGCGCGAAGAACAGGTAGTTCTGGGTGGCCACGGTCAGACCGTCGACCTCGATCTTGTCCTTGTCCGGGTCGACGCGCTTGCCCTGCTCGCGGACGACCTTGCCGTTGACCATGACGCGGCCCTGGTCGATCAGCTCCTCGCAGGCGCGACGGCTGCCCATGCCCGCGCGGGCCAGCACCTTCTGCAGGCGCTCGCCCTCGAGGTCGCCGGTCGCGCTCGGCTTGGACGGGCGGTCGTGGCGGGCCCGGACCGCGTCCTCGACGCGGGCCTGCAGCTCACGCGGACGCGAGGCACCGGCGCCGGGGCCCTTCTTCGGGCGGATCTGGCCGACGCCACCGCCACTGCCCGTGCCCTCACGGCGCGGACCGCGCGGCTTGGCGTTCTCGCCGCCGCCCCACTCCGGCCGGTCGTAGCGGCGCTGCTCGGGACGCGGCGTGCCCTTGCCGCCGCCCGAGCCCGTGCCCTGGCCGCGACGCTGGCCCTGTCCCTGGCCGCCCTGTCCCCGGGAGCCCGAGCCGCCGCCGCTGCTGTTCCTGCTGTTACCGCTACGCATCAAATGCCCGCTGCCTGGTCTGTCCGTCGTCGTCTGTCGTCCGTACTGCACTACTCACTACCGCACTACTCACTGCTCGGCACTCACCGGTCGGCGTCAGTCGCCGCTGGGCCCACTGTCCACTGCCAGCACCGCCTCGGCGATCGCGGAGCCCTCCTGCGAGTCCGCTTCCACGTCGTCGGCCTCGGGGAGGAAGGGCGCGAGCTCCGGCAGTTCGTCCAGGCCGCGCAGCCCCATCCGTTCCAGGAAGTAGTGAGTGGTCCGGTACAAATACGCTCCGGTCTCCGGCTCCGTACCGGACTCCTCGACCAGACCTCTCTGTACCAGGGTACGCATGACGCCGTCACAGTTCACACCACGGACGGCGGAGACCCGGGAACGGGAGACCGGCTGACGGTACGCGATGACCGCCAGCGTCTCCAACGCGGCCTGGGTCAACCGGGCCTGCTGACCGTCCAGGACGAACCGGTCCACGACCGGCGCGCAGACGGCGCGCGTGTAGAAACGCCAGCCCCCGGCGATGTGGCGGAGCTCGAAACCGCGCTGCTGCTCGGTGTACTCCTCGGCCAGCTCGGCGAGCGCCGCGGCGACCAGCTTCCTCGGCCGCTCCAGCACCTCGGCCAGCCGCACGGCGCTGATCGGCTCGTCGACGACCATGAGCACGGCTTCGAGCGCGGCCTTGAGGGGGATCTCGGGGGCGGGGTCCGGGACGGGGTCCACCGGGGAAGCGGGCACGGGCGCGGGCACCGGCTCGGGGGCAGGCGCGGGCCGCGGGACGGGTGCCGGTGCCAGGACCGGTTCCAGGGTGCGCTCCCCTGCTGGCTCCGGAAGATCGACCTGCGCGACATCGTCGATCGCGTCGAGCTCGTCGATCGCGTCGATCACGTCGACCTCGACGAGGCCCGCGCCGGCGACGTCCTCGCGGAAGACCGTCTCCAGCTGCTCGCCCGGGCGCAGCTGGCCGGGGAGGCCCAGACGGCGGCGTGGCGCGCCGGTCGCGTCGCTGCGGTCGTCCGGCATCTCAGGACTCCTTCGTGCGTGCGTGTGTGCCGTCCTCGGCGGTCCCCGCGGCGTCCGCCGGGGGTGCGTCGAACTCCTCGCCCAGGCCCTCCGCCACGGCGATCTCCCCGCCGTCGGCGACGTCGGCCGCCCAGCGGACCAGCAACTCCCCGAGTGCCTCGGGCTGGTCGAAGGCGAGCAGCTTCTCCCGGTACAGCTCCAGCAGCGCGAGGAACCGGGCCACCACCGTCAGCACGTCGGGCGCGTCCACCGTCAGCTCGCTGAACCGCGCCTCGCCGCGCTCGCGCAACAGGGCGAGGACCAGCTCGGCCTGCTCCCGGACGCTGACCTTGGGCGTGTGGATGTGGTCGACGTAGACGACCGGTTTGGGCTTGGGCTCCATCGCCTTGGCGGCGAGCTTGGCGAACGCGGTAAGGCCGATGGAGATGACCACGTCGGGCAGCAGCTCGGCGTGCTCCGGGTCCAGGCCGACCGTACGCGGGCGGCGGGCGCCCTCCGCCTCCCAGCGCTCGGCGAAGAGGGCCGCGACGCGCTTGTAGGCGCGGTACTGGAGCAGGCGGGCGAAGAGCAGGTCGCGCGCCTCCAGCAGGGCGAGGTCCTCCTCGTCCTCCAGCTCGGCGACCGGGAGCAGCCGGGCCGCCTTGAGGTCGAGCAGGGTGGCCGCCACCACCAGGAACTCGCTGGCCTGGTCGAGATCCCAGTCCGGACCCATGGCCCGGATATGGGCGATGAACTCGTCGGTCACCTTGGACAGCGAGACCTCGGTGACGTCCAGCTTGTGCTTGGCGATCAGGCTGAGCAGCAGGTCGAACGGGCCCTCGAAGTTGTCCAGGCGCACCAGGAAGCCGCCCGCCGGCTCCTCGCCGGGCGCGTCGGGACCGGGCGCGTCAGGGCGGGTCGCGTCAGGACCGCGCAGGTCAGGGCCTGGCGCGTCGGCGACCTCGGGTGGGACTTCGGGCAGGGTGTGCATGGTGGGCCTATGGTGCCCTGTCCCCGGCCCGGCGGGCGAGCGCCGCGCGGGTCAGCGACCGCGCAGCCGTCGTACCAGGATGCTGGCCTCGCCGCGCTGCTCCAGGTCCGCCAGGACCACGGCGACCGCCTCGCGGACGATCCGCCCCCGGTCCACCGCGAGTCCGTACTCGCCGCGCAGGGCCAGCCGGGCGTGTTCCAGGTCGAACAGCTCCTCGGCGGAGACGTAGACCGTGATCTTCTCCTCGTGGCGCTCGCGACCGGTCGGGCGGGGGCGCGGGCCGCGGGTCTTGCGGCGGGCGGTCGCCGGCTGGGTGATCGCGTCGGAGGCGGCCTGCGCGGCCTTGGTAGCCGCTCCGGCCTCGACCCGAGGGGGCGGGCCGGGGACGGCTCCGTGCTCGCCTGCCGGATCGGCGGGCTGCCCCTCCGGGGGCCGGGCCGCCGGGGGCGGCACCGCTGCCTGGGCCCCGGCCGAGGACCCCGCCGACGCGGGCGGGGCGGCGGGCGCGGAGGACGTCTCCTCGGAGGCGTCCGGTGCGCGCGGCGCGGGCGTGCTGAGTGCGGTCCCCCCAGTGGTCCGGAACAGTTCGTCCGCCCCCGGGAGACTCACTCGACGGGGCACCGGGCGAGCACCTCCCTGGCGAGCTGACGGTACGCGGCGGCCCCGACCGAGTTGGAGGCGTAGGTGGTGATCGGCTCACCGGCCACCGTGGTCTCCGGGAACCGCACCGTACGGCCGATGACGGTGTGGAAGACGTGCTCGCCGAACGCCTCGACCACGCGGGCCAGCACCTCGCGGCTGTGGACCGTGCGCGAGTCGTACATGGTGGCCAGGATGCCGTCCAGGCGCAGGTCGGGGTTGAGCCGCTCGCAGACCTTCTCGATGGTCTCGGTCAGCAGCGCGACCCCGCGCAGCGCGAAGAACTCGCATTCCAGCGGCACGATGACACTGTGAGCGGCCGTCAGCGCATTGACCGTCAGCAGGCCGAGCGACGGCTGGCAGTCGATGATGATGTAGTCGTAGTCGTTCAGCAGCGGCTTGAGCGCCCGCGCCAGCGCCGACTCCCGGGCCACCTCGCTGACCAGCTGCACCTCGGCGGCCGACAGGTCGATGTTGCTGGGGAGCAGGTCCATGCCGGGCACGGCCGTCTTGAGCAGCACCTCATCGGCCGTCAGACCCCGCTCCATCAGCAGGTTGTAGACGGTGAGGTCGAGCTCCATCGGGTTGACGCCGAGGCCGACCGACAGGGCGCCCTGCGGGTCGAAGTCGACGAGCAGCACCCGGCGGCCGTACTCGGCAAGCGCGGCGCCCAGGTTGATGGTCGAGGTCGTCTTGCCGACCCCGCCCTTCTGGTTGCACATCGCGACGATCCGGGCCGGACCGTGCTCGGTCAGCGGCGTGGGGATCGGGAAGTACGGCAGCGGCCTGCCCGTGGGGCCGACCCGCTCGCGGCGCTGGCGCGCGGCGTCGGGCGCCAGGGTCGCGGCGTACTCCGGATCCGGCTCGTACTCGGCATCGGGGTCGTAGAACTGACCGTCCGCCATGCCGGCGCGGTCCGTCTGGACCAGGCCGGGCTCGATGGGGACGTCCAGCGCGCTCGCGTGGCGCAGCGCGTCGTGATCGGAAATCGGGTACTCCAGGCTCGGGTAGCCGGGCTGCTGCTGACGTGCGTCGAAAGTACGCGGGGCGCCGCTCCCGGGAGCAATTGTCGACTCATTCACAAGTCGTCTTACCTCCTTGGCGACCGCCGTAGTGTCGGTGCGGACATCGAGAGCTTGGGGCTCTGCCCCCTCCACTGGGCGGCATTCACCGCACCGCAGCCTAGCAACGACACAGTAGCGTCAACCAGCACACCAGTGATGCACTAACCAACATGTCGATATGACAATTGCGGATCGCCGGTCCCAGGCACTGTACGAAACCGCTGTTCGGCACGGAGAGACACTGCTGCTCACCCCCGTTCACTCCTCTGCCGAGGGTGACATCAACTTGCGTGGGGTTGACAGAACGCCAGGAGGGCGCCGCACCGACGTGCGACGCCCTCCTGGGCGGGTGACAAGCCGTCAGGCCGTCATCGGGCCATGGTCAGGCCAGGACGTCCGCCAGCTCGACGTGCGGCAGGCCGAAGGCGTCGGCGACCGCGGCGTAGGTGATCTGACCCTCGTGCGTGTTGAGACCCTTGGCCAGCGCGGCGTCGCGGCGGCAGGCCTCCTGCCAGCCGCGGTTGGCCAGCTCGAGGATGTACGGGAGGGTCGCGTTGGTCAGCGCGTAGGTGGAGGTGTTGGGCACCGCACCCGGCATGTTGGCCACGCAGTAGAAGACCGAGTTGTGGACCGGGAAGGTCGGCTCGGCGTGCGTGGTCGGGTGCGAGTCCTCGAAGCAGCCGCCCTGGTCGATGGCGATGTCGACGAGCACGGAGCCCGGCTTCATGCGGGAGACCAGCTCGTTGGTGACCAGCTTCGGGGCCTTGGCGCCCGGGATCAGCACCGCGCCGATGACCAGGTCGGCCTCGAGGACGGCCTTCTCCAGCTCGAAGGAGTTGGAGGCGATGGCCTTGATCTTGTTGCCGAAGATCTTGTCGGCCTCGCGCAGCTTGTTGATGTCGCGGTCGAGCAGGGTCACGTCGTAGCCCATGCCGATGGCGATGGTGGCCGCGTGCCAGCCGGAGACGCCACCGCCGATGACGACGGCCTTGGCCGGGTGGGTGCCGGGCACGCCACCGGGAAGGACGCCACGGCCGCCGGTCGGACGCATCAGGTGGTAGGAGCCGACCTGCGGAGCCAGACGGCCCGCGACCTCGGACATCGGGGCGAGCAGCGGCAGCGCGCCGTTGGCGAGCTGGACCGTCTCGTACGCGATGGCGGTGGTGCCGGAGCTCAGCAGCGCGTCGGTGCACTCGCGGGAGGCGGCCAGGTGGAGGTAGGTGAAGAGCAGCTGGCCCTTGCGGAGGCGGTGGTACTCCTCGGCGATGGGCTCCTTGACCTTCAGCAGGAGGTCGGCCGTGGCCCAGACCTCGTCGGCGGTGTCAAGAATCGTGGCACCGGCGGCCACGTACTCCTCGTTGGGGATCGAGGAGCCGGCACCGGCGTTGTTCTCGACGAACACCTCGTGCCCGTTGCGGACCAGCTCGTGCACGCCAGACGGCGTGATGGCCACGCGGTACTCGTGGTTCTTGACCTCGCGGGGGATGCCGACCTTCACGGCTAACACGTCCCTTGCACATGGGGGTTCCTCCCGACGACGGGAACGCCGCCGGAAGCCACGCGCAGCGACATTGCCATGCGTGGCACTTCCGAGTGTATTTGAAGCCCCAGACATGCGTAAGCCTTCCAATCCGACCAAAAGTCTCGGATCTGTTGGCTGTTTCGTAGGCTTGCGCTCCGGCCGGGCCATCGAATCACAAGAAATGCGACAATCAGGACAATCAATCGAAACCGGATCGTTGTGCCGTCGGCGGCCGGTGTTCCCGCGTCGGGGCCTGCCGTGGACGGCCCACACCCAGGGCTGCGGCCTGGTCCCGCTGGACCCGTGCGCCCGCCTGGTCACCCGCGCGGTCCAGGGCCTCCGCCATGCGCAGCAGCACCAGCCCTTCAAGGCGTCCGCCGCCCGCGCGCCGGGCCGCCTCCAGCGCCTCGCGCTGGGTGCGCAGGGCTGCCTCGGTGCCGCCGGAGAGCTCCTGCACCCGGGCCGCGCCGAGGATCGCGGTGACCGCGGCCGACTCGTCGTCGAGCTTGCGGTGCAGGGCGACCGCGGCCCGGTACTCGCGCAGCGCGTCCGTGTAGCGGCCCTGGGCGCTGTGGGTGGCGGCGAGGCGGCCGAGCAGCCGGGCCTCGTCGGCGCGCTCGCCCCGGTTGCGGCGCAGGGTCAGCGCGCGGCCGTAGAAGTCGACGGCGCGGACCAGGTCACCGGAGGCACGGTAGGCGCCGGCGGTGGCCTCCAGGATCCGGCCCACCGCGACCTGGTCCTGGGCGGCGCGGGCCGGGCCGAGCGCGCTGCGGTAGCGCTCCATGGCCCGGGAGTGTTCACCCGCGGCGGCGTGCAGGTCGCCCAGGTTGACCAGGGCCGCGGCCTGCCGCTGCGGTTGGGCGCCGCGCCGGGCCAGCTCCTGGACGGCCGAGTGCAGGGCGTACAGGTCGGTGGCGACCGAACGGCCGCGCGCCTCGCCCCACACCGGCAGTGCCCGGACCAGCGCGGTGGCCAGCCGGGTCACCAGCCCGTCCAGGCCGCCCGCGGCCATGGCGTCCGGGACGGCCAGCAGCAGGGTGGGCAGCTCCAGGTCCAGCCAGGCCCAGGCCTCGGCGGCGCTGCGGAACCGGAGCGGGACCGGCAGCGGCTCGGGCTCCGGCATGCGGTCCGGCGCGAGCCGGTGGACGCACGCGCCCAGCAGCCGCACCTGCCGCTCCAGCCACCGGGCCCGGGACAGCTCCACGGCGGCGGGCTTGTCGTGCGCCTCGCGCAGCCCGGTCAGCACCGGCCGCAGACTCTCCGGCACCCGGAACCGGCCCGGCGCTGCCGCCTCCTCGTGCAGCAGTTGCTGCGCGGCGAGCGAGGCCAACTGCGTGGCGGCGGCGTCCACCGGGCAGCCGACCAGCGCCGCCGCGCCGCGGGCGTCCAGCACGCCGCCCGGGACGACCGTGGTCAGGCGCAGCAACTGCTGCGCGCCGCCGCCGAGCGCGCCGTAAACGAGCGCGAAGGTACGCCGCAGCGGGTCCTCGCTGCGCTGCGCGCCTCGCGGCGGGGGCGGCGCGGCGGCGGGGGCCCCGACGGTGGGCGCGTAGCTGGGCATCGGCGGCACGGCCTGCCCGGGCAGGCCCAGCACGGACGGGCGCTCCGACGGCGCGGGAGCCGACGGGGCCTGCGGGCGCGTGTACTGCGCGAAGGCCTCAGGGGCGACGTCGCGCAGCGCCTGGAGGGCGTCGGAGAGGGAGGCGCGCGGACGGGTCGCCAGCCAGCCGCCGAGCAGGCGCAGCGCTCCGGCGTGACAGGCCACCGTCTCCGCCATGGCCTGCGCCGCGACCGGGTCGTTGACCACCCGGACGTCGCCCGCCATGGCGGCCAGCAGCTCCCGGGCGGCGGTGTAGTCCAGCCCGCCCAGCACGCACGGCCGGGCGTCCGGCACGGAGCTCAGCGGCCCCGAGGTGACGGCCAGCACCAGGGAGCCCGGGGCGGTCGGCAGCAAGGGCTGGATCTGCCCGCTGCCGGTGACGTCGTCGAGGACCAGCAGCACCTGCTGCTCGGCCAGGTGCGCGCGGACGGCCTCGGCGGCGGCGCTCTCCGCCTCGTCCGGGGAAAGGGCGGCCGGACGCGGCAGGCCGAGCGCGTCGAGCAGCCGTCGCGCCGGGAAGGGGTCGCGCAGCGAGAGCCTGACGGCCACGGGGAAGCCGTCGACGAGCTCGGCGGCCAGCCGCAGGGCGAGCGCGGTCCGCCCGGACCCCGGGCGTCCGGCCACGACCAGCACCCGGGCCGGTGCGGCGGCCTCCTCCGCGCGGTCCGCACGGTCGGTACGGTCGGTGCGGTCCACGCGGTCGGTACGGTCCGTACGGGCGCTGGGGCGCAGTCCGGGACGGCCGATCTCCTCGCGCAGCAGCGCGAGTTCGGCGCGCCGTCCGACGAACGGCGCAGGCGCGTCGATCAGGCCCGAGGCGCGCAGCACCTCGCTGCCGGAGGCCGAAGCCGACTGTGCCACGGACACGAGCGCCGCTCCCGTCGGTCAGGTGACAGGGCAATCAGGTGACAGGGCCAGAAGGCTGGCCACTGACTTCTGACGCAGCGTAATTCACTCGGAGCACACGCAGGCACACGTTCACACCGGCGTGCGGAAGCACGGTCGAATATCGCTCAATCGGCTCACATGCCAGGTATTAGAACGGGCGTGCGGGCCAGGGGGCTTCGGCGGGGCGGAGGGCGTCGAGGCCGTTGGCGGCCAGGACCGCCGAGAGCGCCAGCGCGCCCGCGACGAGGGCGCCGTTGTGGAGGTCGCCCGCGAGGGCGCGGCTGACGACCTCGGTCAGCGGGAAGCGGGCGACCTGGAGGTCGAGCTCCTCGCCCTCGGCCTGGAACCGCTCGCCCTCGGACTCGGCCAGGTCGCGGGCCAGGTAGATCCGGATCGCCTCGTCGGAGCCGCCGGAGGTCGGGTAGAGGTCAACCAGCACCCGCCAGTCCCCCGCCTTGTGGTGCGCCTCCTCGTAGAGCTCCCGCTGCGCGGCGTGCAGCGGGTTCTCCCCGGGGATGTCGAGCAGGCCGGCCGGCAGCTCCCAGAGCCGGTGCCGGACCGGGTGGCGGTACTGACGTACCAGCAGCACCCGGTCCTGCTCGTCCAGGGCGATCACGGCGACCGCCCCGGGGTGCTTCATGTAGTCGCGCGTCGCGGCGCGGCCGTCCGGCATGACCACGTCGTCCGAGACGATGTCCCAGACCTTCCCCTCGAAGGCGGGCCGTTCGGCGACGACCTCCCACGAGTCGGGCGTGTCCACAAGGTCCTGCTGGACGGGCTGCTCCGCGGCGCTCACGACGTTCCCTCCCTGGCGGTTTCCGCCGACCTTACTGGGCTTTACTCCGCGACCGGGGCAGCGGCCGCCTCGGACGCGGCGGCCGGAGCGGCCGGAGCCGCAGCGGTGGTCTCGCCGTCCTGCACGCGGATCGCGGCGGCGACCAGCCCGGCGAAGAGCGGGTGCGGGCGGGTCGGACGGGACTTGAGCTCCGGGTGCGCCTGGGTGGCGACCAGGTAGGGGTGCACCTCGCGCGGGTACTCGACGTACTCGACCAGGTCGCCCTTGGGCGAAAGGCCCGAGAACTGCAGGCCCGTCTTCTCCAGCTCGGCGCGGTAGTTGTTGTTGACCTCGTAGCGGTGGCGGTGGCGCTCCTCGACGTACTGCTCGCCGCCGTAGACCTCGCGGACGATCGAGCCCTCGGCCAGCTTGGCCGGGTAGAGGCCCAGGCGCATGGTGCCGCCCAGGTCGCCCTTGCCGTCGACAATCTCCAGCTGCTCGGCCATGGTCGAGATGACCGGGTGGCGGGCGGCGGAGTCGAACTCGGTGGAGTTGGCGTCGGCCAGACCGGCCAGGTTCCGGGCCGCCTCGATGACCACGCACTGCAGGCCCAGGCAGAGACCCAGCAGCGGGGTGCCGTGCTGGCGGGCGTAGGTGATCGCGCCGACCTTGCCGTCCACGCCGCGCTCGCCGAAGCCGCCGGGGATGCAGATCGCGTCGACGTCACCGAGCTGCGCGGCGGCGCCCTCGGGGGTCTCGCAGTCGACCGAGGTGACCCACTTGATCTCGACCTTGGCGTTGTTGGCGAAACCGCCGTGGCGCAGCGCCTCGGTGACCGACAGGTAGGCGTCGGGCAGGTCGATGTACTTGCCGACCAGCGCGATCTTCACGGTCCGGCTGGGCTCGTGGACTCGGCGCAGCAGGTCGTCCCACTGGGTCCAGTCCACGTCGCGCCAGGGCAGGCCGAGGCGGCGCACCACGTAGGCGTCCAGGCCCTCGGTGTGCAGCACCTTCGGGATGTCGTAGATCGACGGGGCGTCGATCGCGGCGACCACGGCCTCCTCGTCGACGTCGCACATCAGCGAGATCTTGCGCTTGATCGCCTGCGGGACCTCGCGGTCGGCGCGCAGCACGATCGCGTCGGGCTGGATGCCGATGTTGCGCAGCGCCGCCACCGAGTGCTGGGTCGGCTTGGTCTTCAGCTCGCCGGACGGGCCGATGTAGGGCAGCAGGGAGACGTGCACGAAGAAGACGTTGTCGCGGCCGACCTCGTGGCGGACCTGGCGGACGGACTCCAGGAACGGCAGCGACTCGATGTCGCCGACGGTGCCGCCGACCTCGGTGATCACCACGTCGACGTCCTCGGTCGCCATGCGGCGGATCCGGGACTTGATCTCGTTGGTGATGTGCGGGATGACCTGGACCGTGTCGCCCAGGTACTCGCCGCGGCGCTCCTTGGCGATGACCGTCGAGTAGACCTGGCCGGTCGTCACGTTGGCCGAGCCGTGCAGGTTGGTGTCAAGGAAGCGCTCGTAGTGGCCGATGTCCAGGTCGGTCTCGGCGCCGTCGTCGGTGACGAAGACCTCGCCGTGCTGGAACGGGTTCATCGTGCCGGGGTCGACGTTCAGGTACGGGTCCAGCTTCTGCATGGTGACCCGCAGTCCCCGTGCCTTGAGCAGGGCCCCGAGGCTGGAGGCGGTCAGCCCCTTGCCGAGCGAGGAGGCAACGCCCCCGGTGACGAAGATGTGCTTGGTCGTCGTGCCGGCCTTACCGGAATGGGGCTGTGCCAAGAGGGGGCTCCCGTGGTCGCGTCATCACCTGCACCGCTCTGCCGAGAGAGGCCGAGGGGGGTGGTGGATCGTAAGGGGTACGGAGCCTGAACCGTCGTGGGACGAGCCCTGCGAAGCGGGCTCAGTACCAATCCACGGGATACCAGGGTATCAGTGCCGCGAGCCGCCCGCGTTCCGACCGGCCGGAACCGGCGCGCCGGTCCCCGCTATCGCGGCAGACCAGCAGGCGGCGCGGAACATCACCGGCAGGTGGCGCGGAAGATCGGGGCGCGGACCGGCACGCCGGTTCCGGATCGTGTCCACAGCGACCCAAGATCCGTCGTATTCTGCACGGACACCGTCCGCATCAGAAGCCCCCTCCGCACCCCGTCGCCGCACGGCGGGACCGGTGTTCCAACCTCGGTACCGCACACGGCTTCTGTGACGCAGCGACGTTCAGCACCACTCCCCTCGGCCCCACCCCCTCCGCTCCACCCCGGCTCGACCCCCACAGCCCCACACTCAGTCCCCGCACTCAGTCCTGCACCGTCTTGCACCCTGCACCCTGCACCGCGAACTGGAGAACCACGTGGCCGCCCGCATCGAGGACTATGCGCTCATCGGCGACATGCAGACCGCAGCCCTGGTCAGCCGGGACGGCGCGGTCGACTGGCTCTGCCTGCCCCGCTTCGACTCGCCCGCCGTCTTCGCGGGCCTGCTCGGCACGGACGAGCACGGCTTCTGGCGCATCGGCCCGGCCGAGCCGGTGCCGGTCGTGGAGGAGGAACAGCCGGTCGAGGCGGAGTCGTTCGCGACCGCACCCTTCGGGGCTGAGCCCTTCGAGACGGTGCCCTTCGAGGCTGCGCCCTTCGAGACGGTGCCCTTCGAAGACAGCGGCGAGTTCCGGGTGCTGCCGCCGACGGCCGCCGCTCCGGCTCCGCCCGCGGCGCGCCGCCGGTACCGGGGCGACTCGCTGGTGCTGGAGCAGGAGTGGGACCTGCCCGGCGGCACGGTGCGGGTGATCGACTTCATGCCGCCGCGTGGCCTGCCCGAGCGGGGCGCGGTGCCGCAGATGATCCGGATCGTGGAGGGCGTCTCCGGCCAGGCGCGGATGCGCTCGGCGCTGCGGATGCGGTTCTCCTACGGCCGGGTCGTCCCCTGGGTGCACCGGGTCGAGGACGGCGAGCAGTCGCGGACGGTCGCGGTGGCGGGGCCGGACTCGGTGTGGCTGGACGGCGAGGCCGAGACCTACGGCCGGAACCTGACCACCTACGCCGACTTCACCGTCTCCGAGGGCGACCGGATCGCGTTCGCGCTGACCTGGCAGCCCTCCCACCTCGGCGCCCCCGACCAGCCCGACCCCGAGGAGGCGCTGGCGACGACGGAGGAGTTCTGGCGCGACTGGGTCGCCCAGTGCACCTACCAGGGCCCCTACCGCGAGGCCGTGGTCCGCTCCCTGATCACGCTCAAGGCGCTGACCTACGCGCCCACCGGCGGCATCGTCGCCGCGCCCACCACCTCCCTGCCGGAGGACATCGGCGGGGTCCGGAACTGGGACTACCGCTTCACCTGGCTGCGGGACGCCACGATCACCCTCTCCTCGCTGCTGCGCACCGGCTACCGCGACGAGGCCCGCGCCTGGCGCGAGTGGCTGCTGCGCGCGGTGGCCGGGGACCCGGAGAACCTGCAGATCATGTACGGCATCGCCGGCGAGCGCGAGCTGTCCGAGACGACGCTGGACTGGCTGCCCGGCTACGAGAACTCCGTCCCGGTCCGGATCGGCAACGGCGCCGCCGACCAGCTCCAGCTGGACGTCTACGGCGAGGTCGTCGAGGCGCTGCACCTGGCCCACATGACCGGCCTGGCCCGCAACGACCACGCCCACATGCTGCAACTGCGCCTGATCTCCTGGCTGGAGCAGCATTGGAACGACCCGGACGAGGGCATCTGGGAGGTCCGCGGCCCGCGCCGCCACTTCGTCCACTCCAAGGTGATGGCCTGGGTCGCGGTCGACCGCACCATCCGCATGTTCGAGCAGACCCCGAACGAGGGCCCACTGGAGCGCTGGCGCGAGCTGCGCGACAGGATCCACGAGGATGTCTGCGAGCACGGCTACGACCCCGATCGCAACACCTTCACCCAGTCCTACGGCTCCAAGGAGCTGGACGCCTCCCTGCTGCTGATCCCACAGGTCGGCTTCCTGCCCCCGGACGACAAGCGCGTGATCGGCACCATCGAGGCCATCCAGCGCGAGCTGATGACGCCCGACGGCTTCGTGCTGCGCTACCCCACCTCGGGCGGCGAGGAGGGCGTGGACGGCCTCCCCGGCGACGAGGGCGCCTTCCTGGCCTGCTCCTTCTGGCTCGCCGACGACCTGGCGATGATCGGCCGGGTCGGCGAGGCGAGAGAGCTGTTCGACAAGCTGCTCGCCATCCGCAATGACGTGGGCCTGCTGGCCGAGGAGTGGGACCCGCGGCTGCAGCGCCAGGTCGGCAACTTCCCGCAGGCCTTCAGCCATGTCCCGCTGATCGACACCGCCCTGCGCCTGACCGCCTGCGGCGGACTGCCGGGGCTGTAGGCCGTTCGTCAGACGGGCCCGTGGCGCTGGCCCGTGCCGTAGGCCCCGGAGAACCGCCGGGGTGAGGCGGGTAGGGGCGAGCAGGGGCGGCGACCTCCTTTTGTACACTGGAGGAACAAAACCTGCCGCCCCACCTCACCAGGGAGCCTCCCGTGGACCTGACCGCCCGTGCACTGCTGCTGGACATGGACGGCACCCTGGTCGACTCCGGGGCCGTGGTGATGCGCGTCTGGGGACGCTGGGCCGCCGAGCACGGCATCCCGATGGAGCGGGTCGAGGCCGTCGTCCACGGGCGTCAGGGCCACCTGAGCATGGCCATCCTGCTGCCGGACCGGCCGACGGCGGAGAACCACGCCGACAACGCCTGGATGCTCGCCGCGGAGACCGCCGACGTCGACGGCATCGTCCCGATACCGGGCGCACCCGCATTCCTCGCCGCGCTGACGGCCGGAGCGGTCCCGCACGCCCTGGTCACCTCGGCGGACGTCGCCCTCTCCGACGCGCGGATGCACGCGGCGGGCCTTCCCATGCCGCGGACCCGCGTCACCGCCGAGGACGTCAGCGCCAGCAAGCCGGACCCGGAGGGCTTCCTCAAGGGCGCGGCGCAGCTCGGCTTCTCCCCCGAGGACTGCGTGGTCTTCGAGGACTCCGAGGCGGGCGTCGCGGCCGGACTGGCTGCGGGCATGCGCGTCGTCGGCATCGGCGCGGCGACCGCCGGCTACGGCGCGACCGTCTCGGTGGACTCGCTGGAGCAGGTCTCCGTGACGACCGGCCCGGACGGCGTCGTCACCCTCAAGATCACCGGCTGAGCAGGCGTACCAAGGGCCGCCTCAGCTCCCGGTGCGGTCCTTGGGCACCTGCTGGACGATCCAGCCGTTGCCGTCCGGGTCGCTGAACGTCAGGAAGGTGTTCCACGGGCCGCCGTGGCCGGGGTTCTGGCCGGTCTCGCCGAAGTGGAACACCTCGCTCGCGCCGACGCCGCGCTCGACCAGGTGGGCCCGCGCCGCGTCGATGTCGGTGACGCAGAGCTGCAGGCCCTGGTAGCTGCCCGGCTCGGACCGGGTCAGGCCCTCACCGACCACGACCGAGCAGCCGGACCCGGGCGGGGTGAGCTGGACGACCCGCATGGCCGGGCTCATCCGCCGGTCGACGTCGACGTGGAAGCCGACCTGTTCGCTGTAGAAGACCTTGGCCCGGTCGACGTCCGCGACCGGGAGCACGACGACCTCAAGAGTCCAGTCCATGGCTCCACGATGGCAGCAGAGGCCGCTCGGCACCTGTCGGGCCGGCTTCTCCGTGGCCGGCTCCGGGCGGTCAGCTCTCGGTGCTCAGCCTTCCGTGGTCAGCCTTCCGTGGTCAGCTCGTCGTAGACGCTGAGCACCTGGGCCACCGTGTCCGCCTCGGTCGGCCAGGTCTCCGCCTGCTGCGGGCCGGCCTCGGCCAGCTCGGCGCGACGGGCCGGGTCGGCGAGCAGCGAGGAGACCGCCGCCGCCAGTGCCGTCGCGTCGCCCGGCGGAACCAGCACCGCCGCGTCGCCGACCAGCTCGGGCAGGCCGCCGACCGCGGTGGTGACCACCGGGACGCCCGCCCGCAGCGCCTCCTGGGCGACCATCGGCCGCGCCTCCCAGCGCGAGGAGATCACCACGACGTCGGCCGCGGCCAGCAGCTCCGCCACGTCCGCGCGGAAGCCCAGCAGCTTGGCCGGGAGCCGCTCCGACTTGATCCGCGCCTTGAGCGCGGGCCCGTCGGCGCCCTCGCCCGCGATCACCACCAGCGGCTGCGGCGCCGACTCGTCCCCGCTGCGCCAGCCGGAGGCGGCGTCCAGCAGCAGGTGGAAGTTCTTCTGCGGCGTCAGGCGGCCGATCGCCAGCACGATCGGGCGGTCCCGGTAGTCCTTGCCCGGCTTGGCAGCGGCCTTTCCCGGCTTGCCGCCCAGGAGTTGACGCCGCGTCTCCTCCCGGCTCGCGGTGGCCGGGGCCAACGGCGGTGCGACGACCGGGCCGAGGCGCGCGTCGGTCGCACCCAGGTCACGGGCGCGGGCGACCAGGTCGGACGAGGCGCCCAGCATCAGGTCGGCGGCGCGCGCCACCCGGCGCTCCATCATCCGCAGCAGCCGCCGCTCCACGCCGGTCGCCAGGTTGGCCGAGTGGGAGGTGACCACCAGCGGCGTCTCCGCCCGGGCCCAGCCTCGGGCGGTGCGCAGCGCCAGGTCGGACAGCAGCGCGGCACGCAGGCCGTGGGCGTGCACCAGCGAGGCGCGGGCGAAGGCCTTGCGCAGCTCGCCGACGGCGGCGCTGTCGGTGCGTGGACCGGGCGTCGGTGTGATCTCCACGGCGTGGAAGCGGGCTCCGGCCCCGGAGAAGCCGAACAGCTTGTCCGTCTCCGCGGGCCCGCACACGGTCACCTCGACCCCGTGCGCGCTCAGGCCCTCGGCCAGCGAGCGCACATGCGCTCCGATGCCGCCGGTCGTCCCGGCCAGCACCAGCACGGCCTTGAGCTCCTCGCTCGACACAGCTGGGGTGCTCTGCTCCACGATCCGCGCCGTCTCTCTTCCGTCGGTCAGTCGGTACTCAGTCATCACTGCCAGGGGTTGCTGCGGGGGCTGTTATGTCCAGGGGCTGTTATGTCCATGATCCGCCACATGGGCCGCCGTCCGGTGCATCACCATGGCAGTTCGGGCCGCAGTTGCCCAGGGCGGGGTCACCCCTCGCGGCCCGCCGTGCCGTTGCGCGCGGCGGCCAGCAGCTCCTCCGCGTGGGCGCGGCCCAGCTCGGAGTCCTCCA
This sequence comes from Streptacidiphilus fuscans, assembly GCF_015690355.1. Classification (GTDB taxonomy): domain Bacteria; phylum Actinomycetota; class Actinomycetes; order Streptomycetales; family Streptomycetaceae; genus Streptacidiphilus; species Streptacidiphilus fuscans. The sequence goes on from NZ_JADPRT010000010.1 coordinate 345,981, forward strand.
GACCGGCCAGCATCCGGGAGAGCTCGCGGACCCGCTCCTCGTCGGTGAGGGTCTTCACGCCGCTGCGGGTGACCAGGCCGTCGACGGTCTTCTCCACCACCAGGTGGCGGTCGGCGAACGCGGCCACCTGCGGGAGGTGGGTCACCACCACGACCTGCGAGGTCCGGGCCAGCCTGGCCAGGCGGCGGCCGATCTCGACCGCGGCCTTGCCACCGACGCCCGCGTCGACCTCGTCGAAGAGGTAGGTCGGCACCGGGTCCGCGCCCGCGAAGACCACCTCGACCGCGAGCATCACCCGGGAGAGCTCACCGCCCGACGCGCCCTTGGCGATCGGACGCGGCGGAGCGCCCGGGTGCGGGGCCAACAGCACCTCGACCTCGTCCACGCCGTAGGGACCAAAATCCGCCGTACGGGTGATCCCGAAGCTCACCCGCGCGTGCGGCATGGCCAGCTCGGTCAGCTCGGCGGTGACCGCCTTGGCGAAGGTCTCCGCGGCAGCGTGCCGGGCGGCGCTCAGCTGCTCGGCGAGCTCGGAGACGGTCTGCGAAAGCGACTCGTGCTCCGCCTGGAGCCCCTCGACCCGCTCGTCGTCGCCGTCCAGCTCGGCCAGGCGGCGGCCCGACCGCTCGTTCCAGGCCAGCACCTCGGCCAGCCCGCCGTCGGGGGTGCCGTACTTGCGCACCAGGTGCGCCAGCACCGCGCGCCGCTCCTCGACGGCGGCCAGCCGGACCGGGTCCGCGTCCAGGTCCTCGGCGTAGCCGGCCAGCTCCTGGGCGATGTCGGAGAGCAGGTAGGAGACCTCGCCGACGCGGTCGGCCAGCGCGCCGAGCCGCTCGTCGTGGGAGCGGACCGCGTCCAGCGCCCGCTTGGCCTGGGCGACCAGCAGGCTCGTGTCGACGACGTCCGGGTCGGCCGGGTCACCGGCCAGCGCGCCGTGGGCGAGCGTGGCGGCGGTGGAGAGCGCGTCGGCGTGGCCGAGGCGCTCCGACTCGGCGGCGAGCTCGACGTCCTCCTGCTCGCGCGGCTCCGCCGCGGCGATCTCGTCCAGGCCGAAGCGGAGCAGGTCCGCCTCCTGGGCACGTTCGCGGGCCCGGGTGGTGATCTCGTCCAGGGTCGTGGCGACCTCGCGCAGACGGCGGTAGGCCGTCTGGTAGGCCACCAGCGGCTCGGCGACCGAGGCGCCCGCGTACCGGTCCAACGCGCCGCGCTGCCGCGCCGGCTGCAGCAGCCGCTGCTGGTCGGACTGGCCGTGCACCGCGATCAGGTCCTCGCCGAGCGTCTGCAGCAGGCTGACCGGGACCGTGCGCCCGCCCACATGCGCCCGCGAGCGGCCCTCCGCCGAGACGGTACGGCTCAGCAGCAGCGCTCCGTCGTCCAGCTCCGCACCGGCCTCCAACGCCCGCTCGGCGGCCGGGGAATCGGCCGCCAGTTCGACCCGCCCCTCGACCACGGCCCGCTCCGCACCGTTGCGTACCAGGGCGGCGTCCGCGCGGCCTCCGAGAAGCAGGCCGAGGCTGGTCACCACCATGGTCTTACCCGCCCCGGTCTCACCGGTGACGACGTTGAAACCCGGCGCCAGTTCGACGACCGCATCGTCGATCACGCCCAGGGCTCGTATCCGCATCTCCTCCAGCACGACCCTGACGATACGCAGTTCGGGCCCCTTCCCGCGACGAGCCACCCCTCGGTGGGGTCGTTCGCGCACGGGTACGACTGCCCGTACCGGGCCTAGGCTTCGTCCCCGGTTCCGCGCCAACCCGTCACCGGGAGCTGGAACTTGTGCACCAGCCGCTTGGAGAACGGCGCCCGGTGGAGGCGGGCAAGCAGCACCGGGTTGTGGCCCTTGCGAACCTCCACCCGCGCGCCCGGCGGGAGTTCGAAGGTGCGGCGGCCGTCGCACCAGAGCACGCCGTTCGACGTCCGCGGCTGCACCTGCACCTCGAGCACCGAGTGCGGCGAGGTCACCAGCGGCCGGGCGAAGAGCGCGTGCGCGCTGATCGGCACCATCAGCAGCGCCTCCACCTCCGGCCAGACCACCGGCCCGCCCGCGGAGAAGGCGTAGGCCGTCGACCCGGTCGGCGTCGCGCAGACCACGCCGTCGCAGCCGAACGACGACACCGGACGCCCGTCGACGCCGGTGACGACCTCGATCATCCGCTCCCGGGAGGCCTTCTCGACCGAGGCCTCGTTGAGCGCCCAGTCGGTGTGCACGACATGGCCGTCCTCGCGGACCACCACGTCGATCGTCATCCGCTCCTCGACCTCGTAGTCCCTGGCGACCACCCGCGCGACGACCTTCTGCAGGTCGTCCCGCTCGGCCTCGGCCAGGAAGCCGACCCGGCCCAGGTTCACCCCGAGCATCGGCACCCCGAACTCGCGGGCCAGCTCCGCCCCGCGCAGCAGCGTCCCGTCGCCGCCGAGCACCAGGATCAGCTCGCAGCCCTCGCCCGCGGCGGGCCCGGTCGGCACCGCCTCGACGCCCTCGGGGAACCCCATGTCCGGGGCCTCGGCCGCGAGCACCCGGATCTTGACGCCCTCCTTGAGCAACCCCTCGACCAGGCACTCGACGCTCTGCAGCGCGGCCTCGCGGCCGGTGTGCGCGAGCAGGAAGACCGTCCGGTCCCCGGGCAGGCGCTCGGCGTACGGGCCCTCAGCGTGCAGACGCTCGGCGGGCACGCGTGCGCCGAGCAAGCGCTCGTCGTGCGGACGCTCGTCGGGCAGGCGGTCAGTCATGGGCTCCTCCAACACCGCCGCCCGGACGTCCTCGACCGGACGGCGTCTCCCCCAGTGGCTGTTGTCCCCAGGTGCCGCCGTCAGGGGTGACGGCTGTCGGGGACGCTCCTCGACCCTACCCGTTCGAACGGCATCCACCCCGGGGATTACCGCAGGTCTGACGCTGTTGCTACGGAGGCTCCCGGCGACTGCTGCTCGGCCACTCGTGCTGGCTGAGCCCCCCGTGCTACTTGGGCCCCTCCCGCTACTTGGGCCCCTCGGCGACGGCGCGGGCGGCGTCCGCCGGGTCGAGCGGCTCGGCGTCGCGGCGGAACCAGAGGAAGTACTCGACATTGCCCGACGGCCCCGGCAACGGGCTCGCGGTCACCGCCCGCACGCCCAGCCCCAGTTCGGCGCCCTGCGCGGCGACCTTCTCGATCATCTCCTGGCGCAGCTGCGGGCTGCGGACGACACCGCCGCTGCCCAGCCGCTCCTTGCCGACCTCGAACTGCGGCTTCACCATCAACACCAGGTCGCCCTCGGGCGCGGTCACGGCCACCAGCGCGGGCAGCACCAGCCCGAGCGGAATGAAGGACAGGTCGCTGACGACCAGGTCGACCGGCTCCGCGCCGATCTGGTCGAGGGTGAGCTCACGCACGTTGGTGCGGTCCATCACCACCACCCGGTCGTCGCTCTGCAGCGACCAGGCCAGCTGCCCGTAGCCGACGTCCACGGCCAGCACCTGACGCACGCCCGCGCGCAGCAGCACGTCTGTGAACCCGCCGGTGGACGCGCCCGCGTCCAGACAGCGGCGGCCCTCGACGGCCAGCCCCTGCGGGGTGAAGGCGGCCAGCGCGCCGGCCAGCTTGTGCCCGCCGCGCGAGACGTAGTCCGGGTCGTTCTCGTCCTTGGCCACGACCACGGCGGCGGAGGTCTCCACCTGGGTCGCGGACTTGGTCGCCACCGTCCCCCCGACGGTCACGCGCCCAGCGGCGATCAGCTCGCTCGCATGCTCACGCGACCGCGCCAGCTTGCGACGGACCAACTCGGCGTCCAGACGGCGTCGTGCCACTGCCACGTACGGTTCAGCTCCTGCCCGATGCGGTTCAACCCGGCTCGAACCCACTGCGGTTCAACCCAGTGCGTTCAACGGCGTGGGCGCCTGGCCCGGCCGTTCCTCCAACCCAGCGAGCGTATCCCGCAGCAGGTCGTGCACCTCCCCGTACACCCCCGCCCGCGCCTCCGCGGGCACGTCACCGATCGCGGCGAGCCGCGCGAGCGCGCCGTCGACGGCGGCGTGCCCGGTCTCCACGACGGGCGGGAGCGGGGCGGGAGGCGGGTCGTCGGTCGCGTGATCGGCGCTCGCGGGGGGCTCAGTCATCCGGGTTCTCACGCTTCGGGGCTGCCGTGCGCGGCGTGGCCTTCTTCGCGGGGGTCTTCTTGGCCGCGGTGGTCTTCGTTGCGGCCGTCTTCTTCGCGGTCGAGGCAGCGGTCTTCTTCGCCGCTGTCTTCTTGGCGGCCGTCTTCTTCGCGGCGGCCTGCTTCGCGGGGGCCTTTTTAGCCGTGGCGTCCTTCTTGGCGGCCGTCTTCTTGGCCGGGGCCCTCTTCGCCGTCTTCTTCGCCGGGGCAGCCGACTCCGCTTCCGGCCCCGACTGCTTCGCGGCGCGCGGCCGCATCCCGGGCACGGCTGCGGCGCGGCGGGCCTTGGCCGCCTCGGCTGCGGCGGCGTCCTCGGCGGTCGGCTCGTCGACCGGAACGCGGACCGGCCGGGGGCGGGTGGTGCCCGTGGGCGGGTGGACCTCCCTGCCGTTCGGCACGGTGTCCTCCGGGGCGTTCTCCGCGGCCGGTTCCGGCGTCGTCCCGAAGTCCGCGCCCAGGCCCCCATCCGCGTCCGCCTCCGCGGTCGCCTCGGCGGTGGACGTGGCCTCGCCCTGGAACTGGCGCAGCTGGTGCTCCAGGAACTCCAGCACCACGCCCGCCTGGACCACGCCGTCGCTCAGCCGGTGCCACACCTTCTCGCTCTCCGCGAGCGCCCGGCCGACGACCTCGTCGGCGAGCTCGCGGACCGGCTGCGGCACCTTGGAGCGCAGCTCCCCGGCCACCCCCGTCGCGACCTCGGTGGCGATCTTCACGTAGTCGCGAACCATCGCACGCATCCCGCCCTCGTCCACACGTCCCTCCAAGCCCTCGTCGCGCCTCGGAACCGACGCTACCGTCTTCGTGCCCACCGCGTCGGCCCTCCACGGACGCGGCGCGGGTGCGGTGCTGCGATACGGTCGGTCGTAACAGGGACGAGCAAGGAGCAGCGCCGGGATGGCCACCGCACTCGAATGCCGTGAGGCACTGACCACCTTCAGCGAGAACCTCGGCAAGGCCACCGGCAACGCCAAGGCCGCCGCCCAGCTCGACCGGTCCCTCAGCTGCTGGATCTCCGACCTGGACCTGACGTTCAGCGGGCAGCTGCGCGGCGGCCGGATCCAGGATCTCGTCGAGGCCCCCGGCAAGCCCGCCGCCAAGGCGCAGATCCGGCTGGCCATGAAGGGCGACGACCTGGTCTCCCTGGTGGCCGGTCAGCTGAACTTCGCCAAGGCGTGGGGTTCGGGACGCCTCAAGCTGGACGCGAGCATCCTCGACCTGCTCAAGCTGCGCTCGCTGCTCTGATGCTCCGACCTGTTCCGGCCTGAGCTGGGACAGGCCCTGAGCGGGGACAGGCCCTGAGCTGGGACGTTCTGCTCTCAGAGCCCGAGCTCGGCCAGCGCCTTCCGCCACTCCGGCACCGGACGTCCGGCGTCCGCCGCCGCCCAGGTCGCGGCGCAGAGGGCCCGCAGGCCCGCGTAGGGGTCGGTGCCGCGCTCGTCGCCGAAGCCGAGTCGCCCGTCCTCGCGCGGGGCGACCGTCCAGCCGCCGCACGCGTACGCGCCGTCACCCTTCGAGGTGACCTCCGCCGGGACCGCGAGCAGCCCGCGCAGGTCCGCCGCCAGGTAGGTGGGGCGCTGCTTCGGCTCCGCCTCGGGCAGTTGCTCCGGTCGGGTCACGCCGGTGAAGACCAGCAGGCTGTCGACGCCGCCGTTGAACGCGCCCTCGATGTCCGTGTCCAGCCGGTCGCCGACGACGAGCGGGTGCTTCGCGCCGGTCCGGATGACGGTCTCCCGGTGCATCGGCGGCAACGGCTTGCCGGCGACCTCCGGGTCCACGCCCACCGCCGCCCGCACCGCCGCGACCAGCGTGCCGTTGCCGGGCGCCGTGCCACGTGCGGTCGGGATGGTCAGGTCCGTGTTCGAGGCGACCCACGGCAGGCCGCGCTGGACCGCGTAGGCGGCCTCGGCGAGCTGCGGCCAGCCCACCGTCGGGTCGTAGCCCTGCACCACCGCGGCCGGGTTCTCGTCCAGCGAGGCGACCGGCACCAGCCCGCGCTCGCGCACCGCCACGCGCAGCCCCTCGCCGCCGACAACCAGCACGGCCGATCCCGCCGGGACCTTCTCCGCGACCAGCCGGGCCGCCGCCTGGGCCGAGGTGATCACGTCTCCCGGCTCCGCCGGGACGCCGAGCTCGGTCAGGTGGGCGGCGACCGCCTCCGGCGTGCGCGAGGCGTTGTTGGTGACGTACGCGAGGTGCATGCCCGCGGCACGGGCCGCGTCCAGCGACTCCACCGCGTGCGGTACGGCGGCAGGCCCCGCGTAGACGACCCCGTCCAGGTCCAACAGCGCGGTGTCGTACGCCTGGTGGAGGGTCGACGGTCGAGTCTGGTGCGCGGCGGACATCGCGGGAGTCTCCCTGGGGGTGGGGTAAACGGGACGGTGGTCGGCGTCCGGCGCTCGGGCCCGGCGCTCCGAATTCAGCGCTCCGAATCAGCGCTCGGGCTCGGCGTCGGCTTGCGGTGCACCTCCGACCGTACCGAAACCCCCGGCCCGTGCCTTGAGTGTGGCCCGGGTCTGGCGCAGCGCGGCCCGGTAGTGCTTGGCCTGCGGACGCATCGCCACGGCCAGCGCGAGGTGCTCGGCCGAGCTCTCGAAGTCCCCCAGCCGTGCCGCCGCCAACCCCCACCCGAACTGGGCGTAGTCGTCGGACGGGTCCGCCAGCGCCACCGCGCGGAAGTTCTCCAGCGCCGCCTGGTACGCACGCGCCTCGAACTGGGCCCGGGCCAGCGCCTCCCGGATCGCCCGCGAACCGGGCTCCGCCTCCAACGCATGGCTGAGCAGCTGCACCGCCGCTCCCGCATTGCCCTGCGCCAGCATGGCGCTCCCCCGCCGGAACCAGTCGTACACCTCGCCGCCCGGCCGCCCGTCGTTGTTCATACCGCCCCAGCCTCCCGTCTTCTCCGCCGCTCCGCAGACCTTGTCTCGTCGCAGGCTCATCGCGGACTTCAGTCACATCGCCGAAGCAACCGGCGATCAACAACCCCACACATCCGATTAACATGCCCAGAGTGAGAGCTGTCAGTGCCGACGACCCCAGCGAGTCCCGTTACGGCGACGCCGGACGGGTGGCCGCCTGCGGCCTCTCCCTCGCGCCCTTCCGCGGATTGCGCTACGACCCTACGAGGGTCAGCTCGCTGGCCGCGGTCACCTCGCCGCCCTACGACGTCGTCGACCCCGACGACCGGGTGCGCCTGGAGGACAGCGACCCGCACAACGTGGTCCGCCTGATCCTCCCCCGCCCCGAGCCCACGGCGGAGGACGGCTACCGTCACGCGGCCCGGCTGCTCGGCGAGTGGCAGCGCGGCGGCATCCTCGCCGCCGACCCCGAGCCCGCGCTCTACGTCTACGAGCAGCACACCGACGCCGAGGACGGCGGCCTGCTGCAGCGCGGACTGATCGGCGCGCTGGCCGTCAGCGAGCCCAAGGCGGGCATGGTGCTGCCGCACGAGGACGTCATGCCGCGCCCCGTCGCCGACCGGGTCGGCCTGATGCGCACCACCAAGGCCAACCTGGAGCCGCTGCTGCTCACCTACCGAGGTGACGGCCGCGCGGCGAGCGTGGTGGAGCAGGCCGCGGCCCGCGAGCCGCTGATCGAGACCGTCACCAGCGACGGCACCCGGCACCGCCTCTGGGCGATCACCGACCCGGCCGAGCTGGCGGCCGTCGCGGCGGACCTGGCGACCTGCCGGGCGCTGATCGCCGACGGCCACCACCGCTGGGCGATGTACCTGCGGCTCCAGCGGGAACACCGCCACCTCGCCCGCAGCCCGTGGGACCGGGGCATGGTGCTGCTGGTCGACACGGCCGAATACCCGCTGCGGGTCCGCGCCATCCACCGGGTGCTGCAGCGACTGCCGCTGCGTGACGCACTGGCCCGACTGCGGGCGGTCGGCGGCGACGCCTGGTCGCTGGTCGACCTCGGCGACGCACGCGAGCCCGCGCTGAAGGCGTTGGCCGACGCGGCGCAGTCGGGCACCTCCGGCGCGTTCCTGCTGACCGGCGACGGCCGCCACCACCTGCTCACCGGCCCGGACGAGGCCGCCCTGGACGCGGCGGTCCCGCGCAGCCTCCCGGAGGAGTACCGGCGCCTGGACGCGACGGTGCTCCACTCGGTGCTGCTGGAGCGCGTCTGGCAGGTGCCGGACGACCCCGAGCACATCGCCTACCTCCACGACACCGACGCCGCCGTCCGCGAGGCGGCCCGGCTCGGCGGCACGGCCGTGCTGCTGCACCCGGTCGAGGAGGGCGTCGTGCGCCGACTCGCCGAGCAGGGCGTCACCATGCCGCGCAAGTCCACGTCGTTCGGCCCCAAGCCGGCCACGGGCCTGGTGCTGCGCAGCCTCCCGCTGGGCTGACCGGCGGATCGGGCGGACCGGCTGACCGGCTGATCGGGCTGACCTCGCGTCGGACACGACCGGTGAACGCAAGAAGGGCCTGACCGGAGATGCTCCGGTCAGGCCCTTCTGCTGTAGCGCTTACTGACGGGTGGTCAGGTACGGCTGCCGATCACCGACGGCCGTAGCCCTCCTCGTCGTCCTCTTCGTCGTCGTCCTCGTAGTAGTCCTCGCCGGACCCCTCCGCGAACATGCCCTCGCCCTCGGCGGCGACCTCGTCGGCGTCCACCGCGTTGCCGATCTCGAGGATCTCGGTCTTCTGCTCGTCGGCAGCGTCGTCCTCGGCCGCGTCCGCAGCCTCCACGGCCTCCACGGCCTCCACGTCCGACGGGCCCAGGTCGCCGGTGATGTCGTCATCGTCATCGTCGTCGTCGGAACGGTCGGCCGCCTCGTCGGCGTCCTCCGCCATCGCGTCCGCGAGGGCCTCGTCGTCCCCGGCCTCGTCCTCGAGCGCGTCGATGAACTCGATGCCGTCCATCTTGGCCAGACGCTCGGCGGCGTCCGTCATGCCGTTCTGGTCCGCCTCGACAGCCTTGGCGAACCAGTCGCGGGCCTCCGTCTCGCGGTCGACGGCCAGCAGCGCGTCCGCGTAGGCGTAGCGCAGACGGGCGGTCCACGGCTGCACCGAGTTCGACGCCAGCTCGGGCGACTCCAGGGTCACCACAGCGGCCTCATGCTGACCCATGTCGGCCCGCGCACCGGCCGCGACCAGGCGCATCTCGACCTGGCCGGCCTTGTCCAGCTGCTTGACCTCGGGTGCGCCGGCCATCTCCAGCGCACGCTCCGGACGGCCCAGACCGCGCTCGCAGTCCGCCATCACCGGCCACAGGTCGGCCGAACCGGTCATCCGGCGCGCGGCGCGGAACTCGGTCAGCGCCTCGGAGTACCGCTCGGTCACGTAGGACGCGAACCCGGCCGCCTCACGGACGGCGGCGACGCGCGACGCGAGGCGCAGGGCCACCCGCGAGTAGGCGTAGGCCTGCTCCGGCTCGGAGTCGAGCAGACGGGCGACCATCACCAGGTTCTTGGCGACGTCGTCGGCCAGCGTCTTGGGGAGACTCATCAGCTCCTGACGGACATCGCCGTCGACCTCCAGGCCGGTGACGTCCTCGTCGATCGGCAGCCGACGCGTCGGCTCGCCCCGGTCCCCACCACGGCGCTCGCCGTAGCCGCCACGGTCGTCGCGGCGCGGGCCACGGTCGCCGTAGGAGGGGCGGTCGCCACGGTCGCGGTCACCGTAGGAACGGCGCTCGCCGCCACCGTACGACGGGCGGTCACCGCGGTCGTCACGGCGGGGACCACGGTCACGATCGCCGTACGAGGGACGCGGACGGTCACCGTAGGACGGGCGGTCGCCACGGTCGCCACGGTCGTCACGACGCGGGCCACGGTCGCGGTCACCGTAGGAGGGACGGTCGCCACGGTCGCGGTCACCGAAGGAACGGCGCTCGCCACCACCGTAGGAGGGACGGTCGCCACGGTCGTCACGGCGGGGACCACGGTCACGGTCACCGTAGGAGGGACGCGGACGGTCGCCGTACGAGGGACGCTCGCCACGGTCGTCGCGACGCGGGCCACGGTCGCCGCCACCGAAGGACGGGCGGTCACCACGGTCGTCCCGGCGGGGACCACGGTCACGGTCGCCGTACGAGGGACGCTCGCCACGGTCGTCGCGACGCGGGCCACGGTCGCGGTCGCCGTACGACGGACGGGGACGGTCGCCGTAGGACGGGCGGTCCTCGCGGCCGCCACGGTCGTCACGGCGCGGGCCACGGTCACCGTAGGAGCCACGATCGCGGTCGCCGTAAGAGGGACGGTCGTCCCGGCGGGGGCCACGGTCGCCGTAGGACGGGCGGTCGCCACGGTCGTCCCGACGCGGGCCACGGTCACGGTCGCCACCGAAGGAACGGCGCTCGCCACCACCGCCGTAGGACGGACGCTCACCGCGGTCGTCACGACGGGGACCACGGTCACGGTCGCCACCGAAGGAGCGACGCTCGCCGCCACCGTACGACGGACGGTCGTCACGGCCGCCACGGTCATCCCGACGCGGGCCACGGTCGCCGTACGACGGACGCTCGTTCCGGTCACCGCGGTCGTCACGACGCGGGCCACGGTCTCGGTCACCATAGGAGGGACGCGGACGGTCGCCGTAGGACGGGCGGTCGCCACGGTCGTCGCGGCGGGGACCACGGTCACGGTCGCCGTACGAGGGACGGCCACCCCGGTCGTCACGGCCGCCGCGGTCGTCGCGGTCCCGGCCGTACCCGCCGCGCGGACGGTCGTCACGGTCGCGGCTCGGGCCCGGACGGTCGTCCCGACGGAAGCCACCACCCCGGGAGTCGCGCCGGCCCTCGCCACCTGCGCCCTGCGGTCCATCGCCCGACCGGCGCTCCGGTCGTCCGTTGGGGGGGTATGCCATTGGGGTGACTCCTGTCTGGACTTCTCTGCTTCTCTACGGCACGCGCCCGACGCTCGGCCGGGCGACCCACGCCGTCACTCATTCTCCCGCACTCAGCAAGCAGCCGCTCACGGGAGCAAAGACACGCAAAAAAGCCGAGGCCCCAGCACATCACTGGGGCCTCGGCTCTGAAAGATTGTTCGGCGGCGTCCTACTCTCCCACAGGGTCCCCCCTGCAGTACCATCGGCGCTGTGAGGCTTAGCTTCCGGGTTCGGAATGTAACCGGGCGTTTCCCTCACGCTATGACCACCGAAACACGATGAAACTGTCAACCCCGCCCCCGAGCGGGGGCAGAAAGGTCGCTGTCTCAGAACAGCACAGTGGACGCGTAGCAACTATGGACAAGCCCTCGGCCTATTAGTACCGGTCAGCTCCACCCCTCACAGGGCTTCCACATCCGGCCTATCAACCCAGTCGTCTACTGGGAGCCTTACCCCATCAAGTGGGTGGGAGTCCTCATCTCGAAGCAGGCTTCCCGCTTAGATGCTTTCAGCGGTTATCCCTCCCGAACGTAGCCAACCAGCCATGCCCTTGGCAGGACAACTGGCACACCAGAGGTTCGTCCGTCCCGGTCCTCTCGTACTAGGGACAGCCCTTCTCAAGACTCCTACGCGCGCAGCGGATAGGGACCGAACTGTCTCACGACGTTCTAAACCCAGCTCGCGTACCGCTTTAATGGGCGAACAGCCCAACCCTTGGGACCTACTCCAGCCCCAGGATGCGACGAGCCGACATCGAGGTGCCAAACCATCCCGTCGATATGGACTCTTGGGGAAGATCAGCCTGTTATCCCCGGGGTACCTTTTATCCGTTGAGCGACGGCGCTTCCACAAGCCACCGCCGGATCACTAGTCCCTGCTTTCGCACCTGCTCGACCCGTCGGTCTCACAGTCAAGCTCCCTTGTGCACTTACACTCAACACCTGATTGCCAACCAGGCTGAGGGAACCTTTGGGCGCCTCCGTTACATTTTAGGAGGCAACCGCCCCAGTTAAACTACCCACCAGACACTGTCCCTGATCCGGATCACGGACCCAGGTTAGACATCCAGCACGACCAGAGTGGTATTTCAACGACGCCTCCACACCAACTGGCGTTGATGCTTCAAAGGCTCCCACCTATCCTACACAAGCCGAACCGAACACCAATATCAAGCTATAGTAAAGGTCCCGGGGTCTTTCCGTCCTGCTGCGCGAAACGAGCATCTTTACTCGTAATGCAATTTCACCGGGCCTATGGTTGAGACAGTCGAGAAGTCGTTACGCCATTCGTGCAGGTCGGAACTTACCCGACAAGGAATTTCGCTACCTTAGGATGGTTATAGTTACCACCGCCGTTTACTGGCGCTTAAGTTCTCAGCTTCGCCCACGCGAACGTGGACTAACCGGTCCCCTTAACGTTCCAGCACCGGGCAGGCGTCAGTCCGTATACATCGCCTTACGGCTTCGCACGGACCTGTGTTTTTAGTAAACAGTCGCTTCTCGCTGGTCTCTGCGGCCACCACCAGCTCAGGCAGCAAGTGCCATCACCAACGGTGGCCCCCCTTCTCCCGAAGTTACGGGGGCATTTTGCCGAGTTCCTTAACCATAGTTCACCCGAACGCCTCGGTATTCTCTACCAGACCACCTGAGTCGGTTTAGGGTACGGGCCGCCATGAAACTCGCTAGAGGCTTTTCTCGACAGCATAGGATCATCCACTTCACCACAATCGGCTCGGCATCAGGTCTCAGACTATATGCAGGGCGGATTTGCCTACCCTGCGTCCTACACCCTTACCCCGGGACAACCACCGCCCGGGCTGGACTACCTTCCTGCGTCACCCCATCGCTCAGCTACTACCCTGTTGGATCGGCGGCTC
>NZ_JADPRT010000011.1:0-153950 GCF_015690355.1 Streptacidiphilus fuscans
GTCGGTGACGCGGAAGGTTCATCGTCGGCTCCCGCTCTGTGTCGTCGAGGGCGTCGAGGGCGTCGAGGGGCTCGCGGTCGAGGTCGTCGGAGTCGCACCGGCCTTGGGCGGCATGCAGCCGGTGGCGCGTTACGCCGGCACGCTCGCCACGCCCGGGGCGAGGAAGCGCTTGCCGTTGACCCGCTCGGAGACGCCCGCGCGGTCCAGGTACGGGGTGATCCCGCCCAGGTGGAAGGGCCAGCCCGCGCCGGTGATCAGGCACAGGTCGATGTCCTGGGCCTCGGCGACGACGCCCTCGTCCAGCATCAGCTGGATCTCCTGCGCCACCGCGTCGAGCGCGCGGTCGCGGACCTGCTCCTCGGTGAGGACCTTGTCGCCGACCTGCAGCAGCGCCTCGACCTCGGGGTCGAGCTCCTGCTGGCCGGAGGCCCACGTGTAGAAGCCGCGCTTGCCGGCCTTGACCACGCGGCCCAGGTTCTCGGAGACGAAGAACCGCTCCGGGAACGCGGCGTGCAGAGTCTCCGACACGTGCAGGGCGATGGCCGGGCCGACCAGCTCCAGCAGCACGATCGGGGACATCGGCAGGCCGAGCGGCTCGACGCCCTTCTCGGCGACGGCGATCGGCGTGCCCTCGTCGATGATCTGCTGGATCTCGCCCATGAAGCGGGTGAGGATCCGGTTCACGACGAACGCCGGGGCGTCCTTGACCAGGACGGCGGTCTTCTTCAGCTTCTTCGCGACACCGAACGCGGTGGCCAGCGACGCGTCGTCGGTCTGCTCGCCGCGGACGATCTCCAGCAGCGGCAGGACCGCGACCGGGTTGAAGAAGTGGAAGCCGACGACCCGCTCCGGGTGCGAAAGCTTCGACGCCATCTCGCTGACGGACAGCGAGGAGGTGTTGGTCGCCAGGATGCAGGTCGGCGAGACGACCGCCTCGACCTCGGCGAAGACCTGCTGCTTGACGCCCATCTCCTCGAAGACGGCCTCGATGACGAAGTCCGCGTCGCCGAAGGCGGCGGCCTTGTCGAGCGAGCCGGTCACGAGCGCCTTGAGGCGGTTCGCGTTGTCGCCGTTGATGCGGCCCTTGGCGAGCAGCTTGTCGATCTCGCCGTGGACGTAGCCGACGCCCTTGTCGATGCGCTCCTGGTCGATGTCCGTGAGGACGACCGGCACCTGGAGGCGGCGGGCGAAGAGCAGCGCCAGCTGAGAGGCCATCAGACCGGCGCCGACGACGCCGACCTTGGTGACCGGGCGGGCCAGCGACTTGTCCGGCGCGCCGAACGGGCGCTTGCCGCGCTTCTGGACCAGGTTGAAGGCGTAGATGCCGGAGCGCAGCTCGCCGCCCATGATCAGGTCGGCCAGCGCGGCGTCCTCGGCGTCGAAGCCCTTCTGCAGGTCGCCGTCCTTGGCCGCGGCGATGATGTCCAGCGCCCGGTACGGGGCCGGAGCGGCGCCGTGGACCTTGCCGTCGGCGACGGCGCGGCCCCAGGCGACGGCGTCGTCCCAGGCCTGGCCGCGGTCGATCTCCGGACGCTCGACGGTCACGGCGCCGGTGAGGACCTTGGCGGTCCACAGCAGCGACTGCTCGACGAAGTCGGCCGGCTCGAAGATCGCGTCGGCGATGCCGAGCTCGAAGACCTGCTTGCCCTTGAGCTGCTTGTTCTGGGCGAGCGAGTTCTCGATGATGACCTGGACGGCCTTGCCCGCGCCGATCAGGTTCGGCAGCAGCGTGCAGCCGCCCCAGCCCGGCACGAGGCCCAGGAAGCACTCCGGCAGCGAGAAGGCGGGGACGCCGGTGCTGACGGTGCGGTAGGTGCAGTGCAGGCCGACCTCGACGCCGCCGCCCATCGCCGCGCCGTTGTAGAAGGCGAAGGACGGGACGGGCAGGGCCGCGATCCGCTTGAAGACGTCGTGGCCGCCCTTGCCGATGGCCAGCGCGTCGCTGTGCTCCTTGAGCACCTCGACGCCCTTGAGGTCGGCGCCCACGGCGAAGATGAACGGCTTGCCGGTGATGCCGACGGCGACGATCTCGCCGGCCGCGGCCTCGCGCTCGACCTGGTCCAGCGCCTCGTTCAGCTTGGCCAGCGAGCCCGGGCCGAAGGTGGTCGGCTTGGTGTGGTCGAAGCCGTTGTCCAGGGTGATCAGCGCGAAGCGGCCGGCACCCAGGGGCAGGTCGAGGTGACGCACGTGAGCGGTCGTCACGACCTCGTCCGGGAACAGCTCGTGAGCCTTGAGCAGCTGCTCGGTGGTGGTGGTCATCACTTGGCCTCGTTACCGTCGAAGTGCGGGTTCTCCCAGATGACCGTCGCGCCCATGCCCATGCCGATGCACATGGCGGTGAGGCCGTAACGGACGTCCGGACGCTGCTCGAAGCGGCGGGCCAGCTGCGTCATCAGACGCACGCCGGAGGAGGCCAGCGGGTGGCCGAAGGCGATCGCGCCACCGAACGGGTTGACCCGCTCGTCGTCGTCGGCGAGGCCGAAGTGGTCGAGCATGGCCAGCACCTGGATGGCGAAGGCCTCGTTGATCTCGAACGCGCCGATGTCGGCGATGGTCAGACCGGCCTTGGCCAGCGCCTTCTCCGTCGCCGGGATCGGGCCGACGCCCATGACCTCGGGCTCGACGCCGACGTAGGCGTAGGAGACCATGCGCATCTTGACCGGCAGGCCCAGCTCGCGCGCGACGTCCTCGGCGGCGATGAGCGACGCGGTGGCGCCGTCGTTCAGACCGGCCGCGTTACCGGCGGTGATCCGGCCGTGCGGGCGGAACGGGGTCTTGAGGTTCGCCAGCGACTCCAGCGTGGTGCCCGGGCGCATCGGCTCGTCGGCCGTGGCCAGGCCCCAGCCGGTCTCGCCGCCCGCCGGGTTGGTGCGGCGGATGGCCACCGGCACCAGGTCGGGCTGGATGTTGTCGTCGGCGTAGGCCTTGGCGGCCTTCTCCTGGCTGCGGACGGCGTAGGCGTCGCAGCGCTCCTTGGTCAGGTGCGGGAACCGGTCGTGCAGGTTCTCCGCGGTCATGCCCATGAACAGGGCGGACTCGTCGACCAGCTTCTCGGAGAGGAAGCGCGGGTTCGGGTCGACGCCCTCACCCATGGGGTGGCGGCCCATGTGCTCGACGCCACCGGCCAGGGCGACGTCCAGGGCGCCCATGGCGATGCCACCGGCGACGGACGTCACGGCGGTCATCGCGCCGGCGCACATACGGTCGATGGAGTAGCCCGGAACGGACTTCGGCAGACCCGCAAGCAGCGAGGCGGAGCGGCCCAGGGTCAGGCCCTGGTCGCCGATCTGGGTGGTGGCGGCGATCGCGACCTCGTCCACGAGGGCCGGGTCCAGGTTCGGGTTCCGGCGCAGCAGCTCCCGGATCGCCTTGATCACCAGGTCGTCGGCGCGGGTCTCGGCGTAGATGCCCTTGGGGCCGGCCTTGCCGAAGGGGGTGCGGACGCCGTCGACGAAGACGACGTCCCTCGTGGTACGAGGCACGGTGGCTCTCCTCCCAAGCGCCCGTTCGGAGCGGGCACGGTGCGGTCACAGAGGAACGGTGACAGCCGACGGCGAAAGCGGCTCGCTCGCGACTCGCGACTGAACGTCCCGACAGTGATGCTACCCGCCGGTAACCAACTGGCCAAGGAGGGGTGGAGTGAGCTCTGGGTCACTCCCCGAGCCGGGGCACACCGTTCTTGGGTGCGGCGGCGCCGTCGGTGGCCGTTTCCTGGGCGGGCTTCGTGCCCTTTCCGGGGACGACGGCGGGCCGGGGTTCGGCCTTCGCGCCCGCGTAGGCCTGGGCGATGACGGGGGCGACCAGCTCGACCTGCCAGTCGCGCGCACCGAGCGTGTGCAGCGCGTCCGCGACGGTGAGGGGGGTGGCGTACTTGGGCGGCGCCCAGGAGACGCGGCGCACCAGCTCGGGCGTGATCAGGTTCTCCTGCGGCAGGTGCAGCTGCTCCGCGAGCGCGGTGACCGCGGCGCGTGCGGCGGAGAGGCGGGCGGCGGCCAGCGGGTCCTTGTCGGCCCAGGCGCGGGGCGGCGGCGGTCCGTCGTGCGGCGCGGTGGCGGGCGGCAGCTGGTGCTCGGGAAGCGTGCGGGCGATCTCGATCGCCGCTATCCACTGCTCCAGCGCCCGCCGGTGCACGCGCGGGCCGAAGCCCGGCACCGCCTGCAGCGCGGGGATCGACGTCGGCATCACCAGCGCGGCGGCCACGATCGCGGAGTCCGGCAGCACCCGTCCGGGGGAGACGTCACGCTCCCGCGCCAGCTGGTCACGCGCCAGCCAGAGCTCCCGCACGGCGGCGAGCTGACGCCGACGGCGCACCTTGTGCACGCCCGACGTCCGCCGCCACGGATCCGTACGCGGCCCCGCCGGGGGAGCGGCGACGATCGCCGCGAACTCCTGCAGACCCCAGTCCAGCTTGTTCTGCGACGCCAACTCCTGCTCCAGCGAGTCGCGCAGCTGCACCAGCACCTCGACGTCCAGCGCGGCGTAGCGCAGCCACGGCTCGGGCAGCGGACGCGTCGACCAGTCGACGGCGGAGTGCCCCTTCTCCAGGGTCAGCCCGAGCACGTTCTCGACCATCGGCCCGAGCCCGACCCGGGGGAACCCGGCGAGCCGCCCGGCCAGCTCGGTGTCGAACAGTCGCGTCGGCTTCATGCCGAGCTCGGCGAGGCAGGGGAGGTCCTGCGTGGCGGCGTGCAGCACCCACTCGGTCTCGGCCAGCACGGCCCCGAGGGAGGAGAGGTCCGGGCAGGCGACCGGGTCGATCAACGTGCTGCCGGCGCCTTCGCGCCGCAGCTGCACCAGGTACGCGCGCTGCCCGTAGCGGTAGCCGGACGCCCGCTCGGCGTCGATCGCGACGGGGCCGTGACCGGCGGCGAAACGTTGCACTATCGCGGCGAGCGAGTCCGCGTCGGCGACGACGGGTGGGATGCCCTCACGCGGTTCGAGCAGGGGAACCGCCTGCACCGCCTGCCCGTGGGCGGTTTCGCTGGCGCTGTCGATGGCATCTTCACGGGCGTCGGTCACGCCCACAAGCGTACGCCCGGAGCGCGATCCCGCTCCCGCTGACGGAAGTGATGGGCAAGCGGGGACCGTGCACCTTCAGGGGCGCGGGGCTGTGCTGATGCGCGGCTCCTCCCCCTGCCTTCGGCGGGGGGACCCCCAGCGTGGGCGCGACAAGGTGGGGCGCGCTGCCGCAGGTGGTTGCACTACCTCAGGGGCGCGGGGAACTGCGCGAGAAACCACCGTGTGCGGATGGCCCTGACCGTTCGGCCTGCCAGCCGCGTCGGTGGCTTGTCGCGCAGTTCCCCGCGCCCCTGAGGTACCTGCATGGTTCCTCGATTGCCACTGGCGTACGTCTCGGCCCCGCTTGCCGGGGAACGGGGAAAGAAACGTTCCCTCGCAAGCGGGGCCGGGAGTCGGGCTAGTGGATGATGCCGGTCCGCAGTGCGACCGCGACCATCCCCGCGCGGTCGCCCGTGCCGAGCTTGCGAGCGATGCGAGCCAGGTGGGACTTGACCGTCAGGGCGGACAGGCCCATGGCGACACCGATCGCCTTGTTCGACTGGCCCTCCGCGACCAGGCGCAGGACCTCGACCTCACGGCCGGAGAGCTCGCGGTAGGCCTGCGGCGGAGCCGCCTGCGGAGCACCGGGCGCGCCGTTCGGAGCGCCGGGTGTGCCCGCGCCGACCGGCGCGCCCGGCATGCCGGGACGGCGGACGTGGCCGGGGAGGCCGGGCCGGAGCCCGCCCGAGCCGGGCATGCCCGGACGCTGCGGCATGCCACTGCCGACGCGGGTTCCGGTGACGACGTAGCCCTTCACGCCGCTGGCCAGCGCGCTGCGCACCGCGCCGATGTCGTCGGCTGCGGAGAGGGCCAGGCCGTTCGGCCAGCCCGCAGCACGGGTCTCGGCCAGGATCGCCAGTCCGGAGCCGTCGGGGAGGTGGACATCGGCCACGCAGATGTCGCGCGGGGTTCCGACGCGTGGACGCGCCTCGGCGAGCGAGGACGCCTCGATCACGTCGCGCACGCCGAGGGCCCAGAGGTGCCGGGTGACCGTACTGCGGACGCGTGGGTCGGCGATGACCACCATGGCGGTGGGCTTCGTCGGACGGTAGGCGACCAGGTTTGCGGGGTGCTCAAGGAGAACGGACACCAGGCCTCCTGATTGAGGTGCCGGGAAAGGGTCACTGTCTGCTTCGGCACCATCGGTGCCCGGCTTTAGCGAATGATCACGATTGAGTGAGGGGCAATTCGGGCAGTTCGGATATTTTGTTCAACCCGATTGAGCCTAAGTCACCCGTAAGTGATCAAAAGCGGTCGACACGCCGAACGTCTGACCGAAATGTCCGAAATGACAACCCAAGCGTACGCCGAAGCTGACGATCCTTCACCTGATCGCGCAGCGACCGGTTCACGCGCTCCCGCGCGGCTGTCGCCGCGTCGGCATCGGCACGACGCTGCTGACCTGGCCCGATCCCTCGCCCACGACGGGCGTGGCCGGATACGGCACCGTGAGCGGCGGCAGGCCGGCGCACTGGCACAGCAGCTCGCACCACGCACGCAGGTGCGTGCCCAGCCCGAGCCCGGTGACGGCGGCTCCGCTCCCGGTCACGGACGGCATCGACGGCACGGACGGCAGTGACGGCAGCGAGGGGATCGCGGAGTGCGCGGGCGGCACCGGCGTCCACGACGCGCGGATCTCGATCTCGGTGCTGGACGGACGTTCCGACATCGAGCCGAAGTACTGGGAGTAGGCGCGTGAGACCGTGCCGCCGGGCTCGACGTAGGCGCAGCCGAACTGCTCCAGCGCGTCCATCAGCCACGACCAGCCGACCTCGGCCAGCATCGGGTCGTCCGCGATCTCCCGCTCCAGGTCCGCCTGCGTCAGTGAGACCAGCCGGAACTGACCCTGCCAGGCCTCGTGCCCGGACGGGTCGTGCAGCAGGACGAGCCGGCCGTCGGCCAGCTCCTCGCCGTCGACCTCGACGGTGGCGGTCAGGGCGTAGGCGTACGGCGCGAGTCGGCGCGGCGCGGGGGTGTCGTCGATGCGCACTTCGGGACGCACCCGTGTGCTCTTCAACTCGGCCACCGCGGCCCGGAATGCGGCGGGTGCGGTCTCCGCTCCCGTGGTCCCTTCGCCGAATGCGGAACCACCCTCGTACATCGGCCTCCCGCCGTTCACCGCAGCCATGCCGGAAGACTATGCGCCCGGCCAGCCCGCTGAGTGCCGACACCACGAAGGACCCGTGGTCCGGCGTGCGAAGATTTCAGCGTGACCGAGAGCCAGAGCACCCGCCCCGAGAACCTGCCGACGTACGACTCCGCGTTCCTGCGCGCCTGTCGTGGGGAGGAGGTGCCGCACACGCCGGTCTGGTTCATGCGCCAGGCGGGCCGCTCACTGCCGGAGTTCCGCAAGGTCCGCGAGGGCATCGCGATGCTCGACTCGTGCATGATGCCGGAGCTGGTCAAGGAGATCACGCTCCAGCCGGTCCGCCGCCACGACGTGGACGCGGCCGTCTACTACAGCGACATCGTGGTCCCGCTCAAGGCGATCGGCGTCGACCTCGACATCAAGCCCGGCGTGGGCCCGGTCATCGCGCACCCCGTGCGCGAGTGGGCGGACCTTACCCAGCTGCGTCCGCTGGAGCCGTCCGACGTCCCGTACGTGACCGAGGCGATCGGCCTGCTCGTCGCCGAGCTCGGCTCGACCCCGCTGATCGGCTTCGCCGGTGCGCCGTACACGCTGGCCAGCTACCTCGTCGAGGGCGGCCCGTCGCGGACGTACGAGAACACCAAGGCCATGATGTACGGCGCGCCCGACCTCTGGTCCGCGCTGGTCGACCGGCTCGCGGTGATCACGGCCGAGTTCCTCAAGGTGCAGATCGAGGCCGGAGCCTCGGCCGTGCAGCTCTTCGACTCCTGGGCGGGCGGCCTGGCCCCCGACGACTACCGCCGCTCGGTCATGCCGGCCTCGCAGAAGGTCTTCGCCGAGGTCGCCTCGTACGGCGTCCCGCGGGTCCACTTCGGCGTCGGCACGGGTGAGCTGCTCGGCCTGATGGGCGAGGCGGGCGCGGACGTCGTCGGCGTCGACTGGCGCGTCCCGCTGGAGGAGGCCGCCCGCCGCGTGGGTGGCGGCAAGGCGCTTCAGGGCAACCTGGACCCGACGGTCCTCTTCGCCCCCGACTCGGCGGTCCGCGAGAAGGCCGACGAGGTACTCGCCTCGGCGAAGGCCTCCGGCCGCGGCCACGTCTTCAACCTCGGCCACGGCGTCCATCCGACCACCGACCCGGACGCCCTGACGAAGCTCGTCGCCCACGTCCACGAGCGCACGGCGCGCTAGCGCCACCAGGCGCGCGGGGCTCTGACGTGCGGCAACTCCCCCTGTTTCCCGACAAGTTGTCGACAACAGGCCGGAGGCTGCCGCGCTTTCGGGTGCCCGAACGTGGTGTGCGAGAGTGGGCGCATGAACAGCACGACGCCCGCCGCTGAGGCCCCTTCCCTCCCGCACGTCCTCGTGGTCGGCGGCGGAATCGCCGGCCTCGCGGCGGCCGCTCGGCTGGCCGGGGCGGACGGCAGCGCCGCCCGTGCGCGGGTGACGTTGCTGGAGGCCGGGCCGACGCTCGGCGGCAAGCTGCGGACCGGTGAGGTCGGCGGGGTCGCCGTCGACCTCGGCGCGGAGTCCATGCTGGCCAGGCGGCCCGAGGCGGTCACGCTTGCTCGCGCCGTCGGCCTGGCTGACGCCCTGGAGCCGCCGACCACGGCGAAGGCTGCGATCTGGACGCGCGGCGCGCTGCGGCCGATGCCGACCGGGCATCTCATGGGCGTACCCGGGGACCTGGACGCGCTCGCCGCCTCCGGCGTGCTCTCGCCCGAGGGTCTGGCCCGCGCGGCGGAGGACGAGACACTGCCGCGCACCGAGGTCGGCCAGGACATCGCCGTCGGCGAGTACGTCGCAGCGCGCCTCGGTCGGGAAGTGGTCGATCGACTGGTCGAACCGCTGCTGGGTGGCGTCTACGCCGGTAACGCTGATCGAATTTCGCTCAGTGCCGCTGTTCCGCAATTGCTTGCGATCGCTCAGCGCGATCGATCGGCGATCGAAGGTGTGCGGGCGGCACTGTCTGCAGCCGCGAAGGCTGCGTCATCCAAGAGCGCCAACCCGGCCCCGGTCTTCATGGGGATCGACGGCGGTATTGGCCGACTCCCCGTCGCGGTGGCTGAGGCCTGCGGCAAGGCGGGTGTCACCGTTCGCACCGACACCCCGGTCGGCTCGCTCCGCCGCACCGCCGACGGCTGGACCGCGTCGCTCCCTGGAGGAGAGGCGCTGGCCGCCGACGCCGTCGTGCTCGCCGTCCCCGCGAACGTCGCCGCCCGCCTGCTCGCCCCCCACGCGCCGCGCGCAGCGGCCGAGTTGGGGGAGGTCGAGTACGCGGGGATGGCCCTGGTCACGCTGGCGTTCCGCCGCTCCGACGTCGGCGCGCTCCAGGGGAGCGGCTTCCTGGTGCCGCCGGTCGACGGTCGGTCGATCAAGGCGTCGACCTTCTCCAGCAACAAGTGGGGTTGGCTCGACCGGTCCGCCCCGGACACCTTCGTCCTCCGCACCTCGCTCGGCCGTCACGGCGAGGAGGCCGTGCTCGATCACGACGACGCGGATCTGATCGAACGATCGCTGATCGATCTCCGTGCGGCCGCCGGGATCACCGCGCGACCGTACGCGCATACGGTCACTCGCTGGCGTGGCGGCCTTCCGCAGTACCCGGTGGGCCACCCGGAGCGCGTCGCCCGGATCGAGGCGGAGGTCGCCGCGCTGCCGGGCCTGGCGCTGTGCGGCGCGGCGTACCACGGCGTGGGCATTCCCGCGTGCATCGGCAGCGCGTGGCGTGCGGTGGACCTGGTGACAGAAGCACTCCGAGCAGGGGAGACAATGAGCGCATGAGTGAGCACAGCGAGCAGAACGCGCACGAGGCGCAGGGCAGCGAGAAGTCGCAGAAGCCGAAGGCGCGTGAGCTGAACGACGTCATCCGCTACACCCTCTGGTCGGTGTTCCGGCTCAAGGACGTGCTGCCCGAGGACCGTGCGGCCCTGGGCGACGAGGTCGAGGAGCTGTTCGCGCAGCTCGCCGAGAAGGACGTCACGGTGCGCGGCACCTACGACGTGTCCGGCCTGCGCGCCGACGCCGACGTGATGATCTGGTGGCACTCCGGCGACAGCGACAACCTGCAGGAGGCCTACAACCGCTTCCGCCGCACGCGGCTCGGCCGCGCGCTGGAGCCGGTCTGGTCGAACATGGCGCTGCACCGCCCGGCCGAGTTCAACAAGTCCCACATCCCGGCGTTCCTCGCGGACGAGACCCCGCGCGACTACGTCTGCGTCTACCCGTTCGTCCGCTCCTACGAGTGGTACCTGCTGGAGGACGCCGAGCGGCGCGAGCTGCTGGCCGAGCACGGCAAGATGGCGCGCGGCTACCCGGACGTCCGCGCCAACACCGTCGCGTCCTTCGCCCTCGGCGACTACGAGTGGCTCCTCGCCTTCGAGGCGGACGAGCTGCACCGCATCGTCGACCTCATGCGCCACCTGCGCGCGAGCCGCGCGCGTCTGCACGTGCGCGAGGAGGTCCCGTTCTACACGGGCCGCAGGAAGCCGGTCGGCGAGCTGCTCGCCGGCTTGGCATGACGAGGTAGTTGCACCACCTGGGGCGCGGGGCTCTGCTGACGTGCGGCTCCGCCGCGTGGGCGCGACAAGCCACCCTGTGTGGTGAGTCGCTCAGCGAGCAGGGCCATCCGCCCTGGGTGGTTTCTCGCGCAGTTCCCCGCGCCCCTTGGTAGTGCAACTACAGCGACTGCGGTGGGCGCAGCGCTGCGCGGAGGTACGGCTCCCGGAGCGCGCTCGGGCCGCGGAGGATCAGGGTCAGGGTCTGGTCCGCGCCGCGGAAGCCGCCGGCGCGGGCGCGACGCGCTCCCGCGCGCAGGCCGCGGAGGAGGTCCTGGCCCGGGGGAGCCGCCCAGGGGGTGACCGGGTAGACCTCGATGCGCGCCATCAGCAGGGTGCCTGCGCTCAGCACCAGCGGCAGGGTGAACCACGCCGCCAGCGCGGCCAAGCCGATCCTCGCGCCGGTGAGGTCACGCGCGCCCGCCGCGCCCAGCGCGGCGGCGAAGAGGCCGAGGGTGGCCACCAGGGACCAGCGGACGCCCGCGACGGCCTGTGCCAGCGTGTCGCGCGTGCCGGGGGCGACCGCGAGGCCCCAGCGGGTGAGCCGGTCGGCGATCTCGAGGACCGCCGCGCCGTGGGCGACCTCACGGCGCAACTCCTCGGTGCGGCACTGGCCTTCGGGGCCGATCGCGGTGAGGACCGCCGCCTCCAGCTCGTTCTGCGGGTGCGGGCGCGCCACGGAGGTCCAGCCGGTGTGGGCGAGGTGGAGCACGCCCTTGGCCACCATCCGGACCAGGGTCAGGTCGACCACCCGCTCTGGCCCGCCGGCCAGGTACGCCGCGTCGAAGAGGTCGGGCTCGCGCTCCGCGAAACCGTCCTCAGGCGACCTGCCCCGCACGGGCGTGCCGCTGATCGTCGGGTCGATCGCCGCAACCAGACGGCACAGCCTCAGGGCGGAGAGCATCGCCAGCAGGCACGCGGGGACGAGGAACACGTACGCCATGAGCCATAACCAACCTCACGACTGACCGCTGCTCAAGATCCGTGTGCGGACGGATATCCAACCGTGATCGGCGGCCACTGCGACAGCGCAGGCCGATGACCAGGACCGGCAGGGCCGTCGCAGGGAGTGACAGGAAGGCCAGCAGTGGTGGCGGCCAGAACGAGGCGTCTCCGGTCGCGCCCCCGGTGATCGTCGCGTCGGACCAGCGGAAGGTCGCCACCGCCGCCAGGACGAGAGCGAAGATCAGTGCGCCGAGCAGCAGCCGGATCGCGCTCCGGACGGTACGCTTCCCGTCCGTGCTGACGCCGTGGCCCGGCCTTCTCGGCGCGGCGCGCAGTGCCGTCCAGAGCACCCGGGCACCGGCGAGGCCGACCGCCGCGGCGGACGTCAGGAACAGCGGATCGATGAATGGATCGAGGCTCATCGGGACACCCCTCCCAAGAAAGGGAGGAGCCAGGTCCCCCGCACCTGGCTCCATGGGGAGAGCATGTCGGCTGGCTGCGAGCCAAGGAAGACGGCGGCCGCATTCTCAGAGCTAGATTTGAGCTTTCTTTGGCATGTTTCGCGGGTCGCCGCGTCGGCCGGCGCTCACCGTGGGCCGAGGAGGTCCTCCGGGCCTGCGCTGATGCGGTGCAGGCGGCGTCCGGCCCCGGTCATCGCCAGCAGCAGGCGGTGGCCCTCGGCGGCGTCGACGAGCTGCTCCAGGACCGCGGCGCGGACCAGGTCGAAGGTCTCCAGGGTGGTGATCCCGCGTCTGCGAGCGTACCGGGCGGCGTCGCGGTCGTCGGAGATCCAGACGGCGTGGCGGAAGTCGCGGCGGCGGGTGATCAGGGTCAGCGTCTCGGCCTCGCCCAGGTGTTGGGTCGGGCGACGGCGGTCGCCGCCGAAGACCGCGCGGCGCAGGCGTTCGACCTCGGTGCGTTCGGCGGGGTCGCTGATCTCGATCGGCTCGCCGAGACTGCCGCGTTCGGTCAGCCCGGCCAGCGGCGGCAGGTGCCGGGTGGAGAGCCGGGCCTCCCGGGCGACCGCCTCGGACCAGCGACCCCGGCCGTCGAGCACCTTTTCGAGTAACGCGACCCGGTCGACGGCGGCGAAGTTGCACAGGACGGTGTTGTCGGGGAACCACCACTCGGTCATGGCTGGTAGACCAGCTCCCCGCCGTCCCGCTCGACAGCGCCGTCCTGTGGTCGGTCGTCCTGCAGCAGCTCGTCCTCCAACTCCTCCGGTTCGACGCCGAGGAGCGCGGCGAGCGGACGCAGGGTCATCTCACCGGAGCGGAACGCCAGGTAGAGGCCCTCGGCCAGCCGCGCGGGCGGACGCTCGGCCTCGGCGAGGGCGGCCTCGCGCAGGTAGGCGTCCATGGCGCCGACCGCGAGATGGCACTCCGCCGTTGTCCGGCGCCGCAGTCGTGCCTGCTCGGACGCGTCGATCAGGCCGAGCCGCCGTAGCCGGGCCGCGAGCGCGCTGGGGGAGACCCGGAACTCCACCACCAGCGCGGCGAAGTCGACGCCAGGACCGGAGCCAGAGCCAGAGCCGGAGTCAGAGCCGGAGTCGGAGGCGGTTCCCGAGCCGGCCTCGGAGACGAACCGGCGGATGTCGGCCTCGGGCATGAGCAGCGCAGCGGCGAAGGCGTTGGCGCGGACCTCGTCAGGTTCGGCCTGGCGGCCCGGCGCGACCGGGGACTCGGTGAGCGGCTCGGCCGCGTCCCCAGCCAGGAGATGGCCGAGCTCGTGGGCGAGCGTGAACCGCTGTCGGGTCCAGCGGTCGTCCCTGCGGGCCAGGGCGAGGCGCGGCCCGCCCTCCTGCTGCCAGGAGAACCCGTCGACCGGGCCCGGGAGTTCGACGACGGCGAAGTCCACGCCGAACGCCCGCTCGATGACGGAGAGCAGTTCGCCGGTGGGCAGCAGCGCGAGATCGGTGGCCGGCGGCTCGCCTGGGCTCCGCTCCAGCCAGGCCCGTACGGTGGCGGCGAGTTGCTCGCCCTGGTCGTCCGGGTCGCCCGGGCCGAGCTCCGGAAGTGTGGGCATCTCCGGTGCACGGCCGAGGAGTTCGAGGACCTCGTAGGCGGTGGTGAACCGCTCCGCGATGTCGTTCAGGCTGCTGCTGTGCGCGGCGGCGTCCCCACGTCCGGCCACGCCGGCGCGGCTGGGCTGACGGCCTGTCAGCAGCCAGTCCACGGTGACCGATCCGGCCTCGGCGATGACCGCGAGGTCGGTGGAGCTGAAGCGGCGGACCCCGTTGAGGGACTTGGAGAGCTTGTCGGGCGTGATCCCTACGCGTGCGGCGAAGGCGGCGTGGCTCAGCCGGGCCGCCGTGATCACCGTGCGCACCCGCCCGGAGACGGATTCGTCCATGAGTCGACAGTACGACTCGGTTGCGAGAATCGCAATGGGCGAGGTCGGCCATGGGAGGCAAGGCGCAGGACGGTCGCCCGAAGCGTGAAAGGATCAGCGCGTGGCGATGGCGAAGCCGGCAAGGTACCGGGAACTGGCGGCGGCCCTGCGCGCGGGCGTGCTGAGTGGCGAGTACGGCGCGGGCGGACGCCTGCCCAGCGAGGAGGCGTTGGCGGCGGCGAACGGCGTCTCACGCGGCACCGTCCGCCAGGCGCTGGCTCTGCTGCGCACGGAGGGCGTGGTGACCTCCCGTCGGGGCACCCGGCGCGTGGTGCTGGAGCAGCCGCGGCTGCAGAGCTTCACCGAACTGCTGAGCTTCACCCGGTGGGCCCGTTCCATCGGCGAGGAGCCGGGCGGCTCGGTGGACGCCCTGGAGTGGCGTGGTGCGGACGCGACGGAGGCGGCGCAACTGCGGCTGGCCGAGGGTGACCGGGTCCTGGCCGTGCGCCGCTGTCGCACGCTCGGCGGACGCCCGGTGATGGTCGAACGCACCGTCTACACGGAGCCGGTCGGCGCGCTGGTCGCCGAGATGCCGACCGACGCCGTCTCGGTCACCGAGCTGCTCGAATCCCACGGCCTGGTCCTCGCCGACGCCGACCACACCGTCGACCTGACGCTCGCGGACGCCGACGACGTCGCCCTGCTCGGTTGCGAGCCCGGCGGTCCGCTGCTCCGCGAGCGCCGCCGGACCACGGATCCGACGGGCCTGCCCGTCGAGTGGTCCGAGGACCGCTACCTGCCCGACACGGTCGCCTTCACCGTCCACAACTCCCTTGCGGCGACGTCGCTTGCGCGCCTGCGCGAAGCAGTCGGACCGAAGGTCACCGAAGGGCCTGCAGCACCAGCGTCTTGAGCTGCTGCCAGTCACCGCGGACGATCCCCAGCACCGCGCCCGGCATCCGTCGCGCGGCGATCTCGGCCTCGACGAACGCGTCCACGCGGGCGAGGCGGTCGGCGTGGAACCCCGCTGCGCCGGGGTCGACTCGAACGGTCATCCGGCCATTCAACTACCTGCTGGTCGCCAACTCGACCAGCAACTCCCGGAAGTGGTCGAAGGACGGCGTGGGGGCGTCCGGGTCCTTGGCGTCGTCGTCCCAGCGGCGCAGGCGTACCGCGTCGGCGGCGTAGGGGAGCCCGGCGAAGGACGCCGCCTCCGCCGGGTCCATCGGACCGCCCTGGAGCGAGAGCGTGTGCACGGACGCCTCGGAGAGCCTGTCGAGGTACGCGGGCTCGACCGCGCACAGGTAGCGCTTGGCCGCGACGTGGAGGCGGACGGGTTCGGTCACCGCCGGGCCGAACCAGGGCGTGAGCCAGTCGGCGCCCTGGTGGCTGTGGCGGTTGTCGGCGGTCCCGGCCATCAGTTCGCGGCCGTGGATCGCGCCGCGGAAGTGGCCGACGTCGTGCAGCAGCGCGGCGGCGACCAGTGCGGGCGCGGCTCCTTCGGCCTCGGCCAGGGCGGCGGCCTGGAGCATGTGCTCGGCCTGGGTGACCTCCTCGCCGAGGTAGTCCGACGCGCCCTCTCCGGCGAACAGTTCGCCGATGGCGGTGACGATCTGATCTGGCGTCATCTCGGTGGTCCTCATCTCAGTTCTGCTCCTCGTGCGTGCGGCGCAGCACCGCGACGGTGCTCAGCAGCGCGTCCAGATCCGCGTAACAGCCCTGGAGATGCCGGGCGCCGCCGCGCTCGAACGCCGTACGGGCGTGCAGCAGACGGGTGTTGTCGAAGATCAGGCAGTCGCCGGGGCCGAGCCGGAACTCCAGCTGCGCCTCCGGTGCGAGCAGCAACTCGGCGAAGGCGCGGTACGCCCGGTAGAAGGCGTCGGTCCGCGCCGCGGGGAGCCGGAGCGTGCCGAGGGAGCGGTTGTTGAAGCGCACCTCGCGGATCCGGCCCTCGGCGTCCACGTCGATCAGCGGTCGGTGCGCGCTCAGTTCCGTCACCGCGTCGCGGAAGGCGAACTCGACCGGGGTGGTGGTCAGTACGGCGAACGCCTCCGGGTCCTGCTCCCGCAGCCGGGCGGCGACGGCGAATCCGTCGACCAGGCCGGAGTCGCCGCCGAGCGCGTCGTTGACCAGGCAGTGCAGCAACTGCAGCGTCGGCACCGGGTCGCGGTACGGGTTGTCGGTGTGCGGGGTGATCGCGACATTGGTGAAGGCCAGGTTGTTGGGCTGCTCCTCGACGCGGACCTCGAACTGGAGGCCGTAGTTGGTCTCCCGGACGAAGCCGAAGCTCAGGGCCACCTGCTGCACCTGGCCGTCCTCCAGCGGTACGCCGCGCAGCAGGCAGAACCCGAGGCTGCGGACGGCGTCCAGCATCCGCAGCCGCTCGCGGTCGTCGCTGCGGTACGCGTCCCAGGACGTCTCCGGGAGCCGGCCGTCCAGGTCCTCGGCGAACGGCCAGAGCTCCTTGCCGTCCTCGGCGCGAGGGTCGGGCTGGGCTGCGGCGGCGAGCCAGGCCGCGTCGTAGTGCGAACGGTGGCCGTCGGGGGACCAGACGACGTCCCAGCCTTCCGAGCTGTCTGAGCCGTCCCCGCTGCCTGAGCCGTCGCGTCCGGCCTCGGTCCGCTGCTCGGCGGAGGCGATGGCGAGCGAGTCCGGCAGGTCGGTGATCTGGAACAGCTTCTGGCCCGTGCCGGGGTCGCGGCACTCGGCGCAGCCGCAGTTGTCGCGCAGCCACACCGCCGACAGTGCGGTGGGCCGGGGTGTGCGCGTGCGGCCCGTGCCTGCGGCGGCGGTCTCGGCGGCCGTCTCGGTGGCGGTCATTCGGTTCGACCCTCTCTCCAAAGTTGTATAGCCAACTTTGGCCAACGTCCGTCGCGATCGCCAAGAGGGCTCCAGGTGAACGGAGGCTGAACGACCGGAGTCGGGCCACGAGGGGTAGGGTTCGGGCCGGTCCGTCACGTCGTGGACGGTCCGGAGGCAGCTACGGGGAAGGCAGGGGGAACCACATGAGCACGCCCGGCTATCAGCAGGTTCAGGTCTCGGAGATCGCGCGCGGACGTCTGGACGGGTCGCGGCAGGGACGGCCCTGCTTCACCTCGGACCTCTCGGTCAACGAGTTCGTCCTGGTCACCGAGTCGGGCTTCGAGCCGCTCGGCATGGTGATGGGCACCAGCGTCTACCACGTCGGCGTCCAGTACGGCGGCTGGAAGACCAGCCAGGAGCTGGGCATTCTCACCCAGGCCATGTACAACGTCCGCGAGCTGGCCATGAGCCGGATGGAGGCGGAGGCCGCGGAGCTCGGCGCGGACGGCATCGTCGGGGTGACCCTGCGGCCGGTGAACTACGCCTTCATGTCGGACGTCATCGAGTTCTTCGCCACCGGCACCGCCGTCAAGGCCACCGACGGCACCAACTACCGTGCGCCCAACGGCAAGCCGTTCACCACCAGCCTCAACGGCCAGGACTTCTGGACGCTCTGGCAGCACGGGTGGCTGCCGCGCCGCCTGGTCCTCGGCAACTGCGTCTACCACGTCGCGCACCAGACGATGCGTCAGATGCTGTCCCAGGTGGGCCAGAACGCGGAGATGCCGCAGTTCACCCAGGCCCTCTACGACGCCCGCGAGCTGGCGATGGCCCGGATGCAGTACGAGGGCCAGCAGCTCGGCGCGGACGGCATCGTCGGCACCTTCGTCAACGACCACCGCTTCTGGGGCGAGCACGCGGTCGAGTTCTTCTCGATGGGCACGGCCGTCAGCCGCGTCCGGCCGGACGTCAACCCGGTCAAGCCCACCATGACGATGCCGCTCAACCGCTGACGCACCGTCAAAAGTCCAGCTGGACAATACGGCTGCTCTCCCGGATCCGCGATCCGGGAGAGCAGTCGAACGTCACAGCGCCTTGCGCGCCCGGGTGACCCGGACCTCCTCGACCCCCAGCAGGCCGAGCAGCGGGACCTTGGCGCGGCGCTGGTCCGGGTCGACCGTCAGCCCGTCCGTACGGAGCCGGTCGAGCAGCAGCTCCGCCAGCGGCATCACCATGTGCCGCCCCCAGCACCGTTCGGAGACGTGCCCGAAGGGGAGGTAGCCGGGCGTGTGGTCGGGGTCGAGCTCGTCCCAGCGCTCGGGGCGGAACTCGTTCGGGTCCTCCCACAGCGCCGGGTCGCGGTGCGAGAGCAGCGGCAGCACCAGCACGTCGTCGGCCGGGCCGATCCGCGGATCGATCTCCGGGTACTCGGGCGAGGCGCGGCGCAGGATGTTCCAGGACGGCGGCAGCAGCCGCAGCGACTCCAGGACGATGTTGCGGTTCGAGGCCTCGTCGTCGAACGGCGCGCCCAGCCAGAGCGCGTTGGCCACCAGCGTCGAGACGGTGAAGCAGACCGGCGCGGCGGCCCGCCGGTAGATGCCCATCGCGTAGCGGCGGTCCTGGTAGCTGCCCGCCTGCGCGGTCAGCTCGGCGAGGTTGCTGGCGGCCGAGGTGGCCGGGATGCGGAGCGGCAGGGCCGCACCCGCGGCGATCACCGTCCAGGTGAGGATCGGGGTCAGCTCAAGATTGCGGCTCATCAGCATCTTGAGCCGGCCGGGGTCGCCGCCGAGCACCATGTCGCGCAGCAGCATGTGGCCGGTGAGCGGCCATGGGCCGGAGAGGTCCGCGCCCGCCGGGATCGGGTGCGTAAGGGCCTTCCGCACGTCACGGCCGACGGTCTGGGTCACCGAGGACGCCTCGGGACGGGAGATGGACCGGCCGTGCAGCGGCTTGAAGGTCGGCCGCTCGGTCTCGGTGGCGCGCCGTGCGGCGAGGATCCGGTCCGTCAGCTCGTGGCCGGCGACGCCCATGGTGTCGGGTTCCAGCCGGAAGGCGTCCTTGCCGAGGTGGTCGTCGAGCAGGGCGGCCAGGCGCGGCGAGAGGACCGTGGTCCGTCCGGTGGTCAGGGTGGGGGCAGCGGGCATCACGGGTCTCCGGAATTCCGGGAGTTCAGCAGTGCGGGAGTGGCGGTGCGGGTGTGAAGGGCAGGGCCCGCCCCCGGCCTGTCGAGGGGATCGACGGCGCCGGGCGCGGGCCCCGTGGTGCATCACCTCGCAGGGCGTGGGGATGCGATCCGTCGGCTCAGTACCACAGGTACCAGACGCTGGCCTTGAGGCTCTTCTGGGCGAAGACGGCGTTGCGAACGGCGAACAGGACCTTCATCTCTGTCCCCTCTCCCTGGTTGAAACGGGGTGATGCACATTCCGCTTGTGGCGGTGTGTGTGCCTGACGGGGAGACAGGCTGCCCGACCGTGTTCAACAGCCGATCTACGTGCGCGTAGATCGGCCGTAGACGCCTCCTGGGCATGCTCACGTTCAGAACTGGGCAGGGGGCACGGTAGGAACGCCCGGGAAGGAACGGCACACCATGAGCGTCGGCACGCAGGACTGGAACACCATCGTCACCGGAGGCAGCGCCGGTCCTCGGTGAACGGCGGCTCGGCCCGAACAGGCCCCGGAACCCGCGCAGGGACGCGTGCCGCGCGCGTGCGGTCGAGGAGTTGGCGGGCGCTGCGGCGGTCGGCCGCGCTGCCGGAGTTCTCGAACTCGTCGAGTGCTGCCTCGGCATGGGCTCGCGCCCGGTCCGACTCGCCGTCGCGGTAGAGGAGTTCGGCCAGCCGCTGGTGGGCGTGCGCGGCACGGCCGGGCAACGGGGCCGCGGTCCACGCCTCGGCCGCAGCGGTCAGGTGTGCGACGGCATCGGCCGGGTGGTCCAGCGCGTCGTACGCGAGGCCGAGGACGAACAAGGTGTGGGCGGTCCCGGCACAGTCCTCCTCCGCGCGCAGCCGGGCCAGCAGCGGGCGGCACTGCTCCAGCACCTCGTGGGCGCGCCCGGTGCGGATCCGGGCCACGGCGGCGTTGAGCAGGGAGGCCGTCTCCCCGCTCCGGTGGCCGAGGATCCGGGCCAGCGCCGTCGCCTCGCCGAACCGCAGCACGGCCTCCTCGTCCCGGCCCTGCGCGTGGGCGATCACACCGAGGTCGTTGAGCGCCTGACGCAGGATCACCAGGTCGCCGCCGCCCTTGCCGCCGTCGCCGTCGTAGCCGCCCTCGCCGTGATCCCGGGCGTCCTGGGCGTCCTGGGCGTCCCGGCACAGTTCCACCGCGCGCACGGTCTCCGGCTCGGCTTCGGACCAACGGCCGGCGCCTACGGCGATGTTGCCCGCCAGGAACCGCGCCCGCCCCTCCGTGTGCCGGTCCCCGTGTCGGGCCGCTGCCCGAGCCAGCGCGTCGACGGTCTCGGCGAGTTGGCGGCGTCGCACACAAGGCCCGAACGGGCTGAGAGCGATCAGCAGGTTGACGGCTCGGGGGAGCAGCGCCGCGTAGCCGTGGTCGTCGCAGGGGTGAGGGGGGCTCTCGTCGAGCGACTCCCGTGCGACCCGGGCGGCCAGGTCCAGTGCGCCCGGACCCTCGGTCTGCGCCCACGTGCGCGCCTCCGCCGCGCTGCGGAACGACGCGCCGGAACCCGAGCCCGGCAGCGTCACTGCTCCGAGCGCGTCCCGGACAGGATCCCCGGGAACGGCCTGCTCGAACGCCGCACACGCCCTGGACAGCAGGGAGTCCAGCAGCCGCGCCCGCGCCGCGCGCTCCTCGCCCGGAGCGGTGCGCGCGGAGACGCGGCGGGCGAAGTCGCGGAGCAGGCCGTGGTGCCGATAGCGGTTCTCGGCCGGGGACTCCAGCATTGCGACGTCGACCAGGGACTCCAGCAGCTCCTCGGCGTGGGTCGGGTCGTTGTCCAGCAGCGCCGCGGCCGAGGCCAGCCCCAACTCGGCCGCGTCGACGGCTCCGAGCAGGCGGAACGCTGCCGCCTGCGCCTCGGTGAGCTGGCCGTAGCCGAGCTCGAAGGCCGCCGCGACCGCCAGCTCGCCGATCCGCAGCTCGTCGATCCGGCGACGCTCGTCCGTCAGCCGCTCGACCAGCGCCCGCACCGTCCAGGACGGCCGCGCGGCCAGGCGGGTGGCCACGATGCGCACGGCCAGCGGCAGTCGGCCGCAGGCCTGGACCAGCTCGACCGCCGCCTCGCCCTCGGCGTCGACGCGGGCGTCACCGGCCACCGCCCGCAGCAGCCGCAGCGCCTCGTCGGGCTCGAAGACGCCCAGGTCCGGCTGGGCGGTGATGGGCAGCCCGGCCAGCCGCATCCTGCTGGTCAGCACCACCGCGCAGGCGGCCGCCCCCGGCAGCAGCGGGCGGACCTGGGCCGCGCCCGCCGCGTTGTCGAGCACGATCAGCAGCCGCCGCCCGTCCGCCGTGGACCGGAACAGCGCGGAGCGGGCCGTGACTCCGTCCGGCACCTCGTCCGGGGCCAGCCCCAGGGCGCCGAGGAAGTGGCCGAGCACCTCCTCCGGGTCGGCGGCGCTGCCCGTGTTGCCGCGCAGATCGACGTAGAGCTGACCGTCGGGGAAGGCCGCCCGGCTGCGGTGGGCCAGGTGCAGCGCCAGCGCGGTCTTGCCGACGCCGCCCATCCCGGACAGCGCCAGCACCGGCGGCGCGGTCCGCTCCGGTCCGGCCAACGCCGCGCACAGGTCCTCGACCAGCCCGGCGCGGCCGACGAAGTCCGGCTCCTGCGGCGGCAGTTGTGCCGGTACCGGCGGTCGCCTGCGTGCGGTCCGCAGCGCGCCGCCGTCCGGCCGCTCGTCGGTCTCGGCCGTCGCGACCGGGCCCGCCACCTCCCGGGGCGCTCCCGAAACGGACGCGGATGGCGCCGACACGGCTGCGGCTTCGGCTGCTGCGGCAGCTGCTGCAACGGGACAACGGCCGTCCAGGACGGTGGCGTGGATGGAGGTCAGCTCGTGGCCCGGATCGACGCCCAACTCCCGGGCAAGTCGCCGACGTACGTCCTGATAGAGCGTCAGCGCGTCGCTCTGGCGGCCGACCTGGGCCAGCGCCCGCATCAGCAGGCCGTGCATCCGTTCGCGCAGCGGGTGTTCGGCCGTCAGCGCGGTCAGCTCCGGTATGCACGCCGCCGCGCGTCCCAGGGTCACGTCCAGCCCGATCCGCTGCTCGATCAGGCACAGCCGCAGCTCGGCGTAGCGGTGCCGCTGCCGCTCGGCGAAGGGGCCGGGGACTCCGGCCAACGGCTCGCCCTGCCACAGCGCGACCGCCTCGCGCAGCAGGTCCGCCGCCTCGTGCAGGCGCTCGGCGGCCCGCGCCTGTTCGGCGCGGGCGGCGAGCAGTTCGGCCTGTGCGGCGTCGACGGCCTGCTCCGGCAGGTCCACCCGGTAGCCGCCGGAGACGGAGAGCAGGATCCCCGGCCCGCCGTCGGCGGCGCTGTCGCAGCTCAGCGCCTTGCGCCAGCGCCAGGCGTAGGTGCGCAGGATCGACTTGGCCCGGCAGGGCGAGCGGTCGCCCCACAACGCCTCGATCAGCTCGTCCGCCCCGGCCGAGCGGCCGGGACGCAGCAGCAGGGTGGCCAGCATCGCCTGCTGCTGCGGCGTGCCCATCGCCAACGCCGAGGAGCCGCACCGGCCCCGCATCGGACCGAGCACCTGGAACTCGATGGCAGGCACGACCTCGTCCACCTGTCCTCTGCAAGTTGTGCGAGTGAGCAGGGGGTCAGGCTAGTCGAGTTCTGATCAGGTTTCCTTACTGGAATTCGGACAACTACTTCTCGTGAGGGCGCAACTTCAGCGAGATGCTGTTGATGCAGTACCGCTGGTCGGTCGGCGTCGGGTAGCCTTCGCCCTCGAAGACGTGCCCGAGGTGCGAACCGCACTTGGCGCAGCGGACCTCGACCCGGACCATGCCGTGCGTGCGGTCCTCGATCAACTCCACCGCGGACGAGTCGCGCGGGTCGTAGAAGCTCGGCCAGCCGCAGTGCGACTCGAACTTGGTGCCCGAGGTGAACAGCTCGTTGCCGCAGGCACGGCAGGAGTAGACGCCCTCCGTCTTGGTGTCCGTGTACTCGCCGACGAACGGACGCTCGGTGCCCGCCTCACGCAGCACCGCGTACTCGGCGGGCGTCAGCTCCTCACGCCACTCGGCGTCGGTCTTCTCGATGTCGTAGGCCATGATCGCGCGCTCCTTCGGTCAGCCGAGGGTGTCCAGGCGGGACAGGATCTCCGGGCCGAGGAAGGTGACGTCCCCGGCGCCCATGGTGAGAACGAGATCACCGGGCTTCGCGATTCCCGCGACCAGCTCCGGAACGGCCGCCAGCGAGTGGACGCCCTGGACGTCGGTGCCCTTGGCGCGGGCCGACTCGATGACGATCTCGCTGGTGACGCCCGGGATCGGGTCCTCGCGCGCCGGGTAGATGTCCAGCACCAGGACCTGGTCGGCCAGCGCGAGCGCCTCGCCCATCTCCAGGCCCAGCTCGCGGGTCCGGCTGAACAGGTGCGGCTGGAAGACCACGACCACGCGCCCCTCGCCCGCCGCCTCGCGGATGGCCTGGAGGTCCGCGGCGATCTCGGTCGGGTGGTGCGCGTAGGAGTCGATCACCTGGACGCCCGCCGACTCGCCCTTGAGCTGCAGCCGACGCCGCACGCCCTGGTAGCTGCTGAGCGCGGGTGCGAGCTCCGCCGCCGGAATGCCGAGCTTCACGCCTGCGGCGAGGGCGGCCACGGCGTTGTGCGCGTAGTGGCGGCCGGGGACGTTGACGGTGAAGGTCAGCTCCTCGCCCTCTGGGAGTGCGACGGTCACGTCGCTCGTCATACCACGCGGCACGATCTTCAGGATCCGCACGTCGGCGCGCTCGCCCTCGCCGACGGTCACGATCTCGAACTGCCGCCCGGCGACCCGGGAGGCCAGCTCCGCCGCACCCGCGTGGTCGATGTCGACGACCAGAGCACCACCGGGCGTGATCCGGTCGCAGAACGCCTCGAAGGACTCGTAGATCTCGTCCATGGACGCGTAGTTGGCGTGATGGTCCAGCTCCACGTTGAGGACGATGGCGACCTCGGGCGTGTACTTCTGGAAGCTGCGGTCGCTCTCGTCCGCCTCCGCGACGAAGATCTCGCCGGTGCCGTGGTGGGCGTTGCTGCCCGGCTCGTTGAGGTCGCCGCCGATGGCGAAGGACGGGTCCACGCCGAGTGCGGTCAGGCTGACCGCCAGCATGCTCGTCGTGGTGGTCTTGCCGTGCGTGCCCGCGACGGCCAGCGCCCGGCGGCCCGCCATCAACGCGGCCAGCGCGTCGGAACGGTGGATGATCGGCAGGCCGCGCCGCCGCGCCTCGACGATCTCCGGGTTGTCCTCGCGGATCGCGCTGGAGACGACGATGCAGCTGGCCTCCGCCGGGACGTGCTCGGCGGCGTGGCCGACATGGACGTCCGCGCCCAGCTGCCGCAGGGCGAGGACGACCGTGGACTCCTTGGCGTCGCTGCCCGAGACCTGGGCGCCGCGCAGCGCGAGGATCTTGGCCAGCCCGGACATGCCGGCGCCCCCGATGCCGATGAAGTGCGGGGCGGACAGGGGCGCGGACGTTGCTGACGTGGCTGCCGGGGCGGCGGTCATGGTGTCGGGCTCCGAGGGTCGTACCAACCCGGCGGGCCGGGCGTGCGGTCGCCTCGATTCTGCCGTATCGCGCGCGCCACGCGTCGCAGCCACCGCGCGACCTGCGCCGGCGGGGCAGTTGCACTACCTAGGGGCGCGGGGAACTGCGCGACAAGCCACCCACACCGGTAAAGCCCCGAACGTGCAGCGCCATCCGCTCATCGGTGGTTTCTCGTCCCCTAAGGAAGTGCAACGTCCCGTCGTCGGGTCAAGCCTGCTGCGCGAAGAGCTGAAGCACCGGGACCCCGACCTTGTGCCGAGCCTGCGAGGCCCAGTCGCGGTGGAAGAGGCCCTCGACCCAGTGCGGTGCGGCAAGAACGATGACCTCGTCCGCCTCGACCTCCTTGACCAGGTCCTTCAGACCGTCCAGCGGGTTGTGGTCCACCACCGCGCCCTCCGCCTGCGCCGCTCCGTGCTCGCGCAGCAGCCGCAGCGTCTGCTGGAGGGAGGCGTCGGCGGCCGAGAGCGCGTCCTGGCCGTGCGGCTCGTCCCGCTCCTTCGCGGCCTGCTCCAGATAACCGAAGGCGACGTCGTCGATCGCGCGCAGCAGCTCGTCCTGCTTGCCGCGCGGCTGCATGACGACGTGGAACGAGACGGGCTCCTCGCCGTGCAGGGTGGTCACCATGTCGGCGTCGGCATCGGAGAGGGCCTTCTCGATCAACAGTACGGTGGTGAACACGTGCGTCCTTTCGGTTGTCCTTGCCATCGTTCGCGATCCGTCGAACCCGTGGTTCTCCGACCCGTCGTGCATCCTCTCGCAATAAGCGGAGTCTCTTGCTCCGTTATTGCGCAATCTTCACGCTACGGGCGTAGCGAGCAAAGAGGAAACCTTTCTCCTCCAGCAAGCCGAGCAGCTCCATGCGCTCTGCCACGGAGGTCGCGCCGTGCGCGATCCGCGGCGCGTCGCCGGCTGCGATTAGGGGTGCCAGGGTGAGGCAGAGCTCGTCCAGCCGCCCGGCTTCCGCCAGTTGCCCGAGCAGGCGCGGCCCGCCCTCGGTCAGCTGACGCAGCAGTCCACGCTCCGCCAGGGCCGTCGCGGCGCGGGCCAGGTCGACCTCCTGCTCGCCCGCCAGCACGACGTCGGCGACCTGCCGCGCCTTTACCAAACGGTCCGCCGGAGCGTGCTCGGCGGTGACCACGATCGTCCGCACCAGCGGCTCGGTGAAGAGCGGCAGTGTGAAGTCCAGGTCCAGGCTCGCCGTCACCACGGCGATCACCGGCGCGGGGCTCTGTCCGCGCGCCGCGCGGTCGGCGGCGAAGTGCTCCCGGGCGCGGGCCGGACGGTAGCCCTCCGCCCGCACGGTCTGCGCGCCGACGATCACCACGTCGGCGAGCGCCCGCAGGACCCCGAAGATCCGCTTGTCGGCAGGCGAGGAGAGACCCTCGGACAGGCCGTCCAGCCGGGCGGCGCCGTCCAGGCTGCTGACCATGTTGCCGCGCAGCCACGGCCGTCCCGCGCCCACGACCTCGGCGGGATACGCGTAGGCGGCGGCGAGTTGGTCCAGGCTCCACTCGACGTCAGCGGCCCCCGCGCCGGCCTCGGTGTCCCCGGGCGTCTGCGGGGTGAGGTCGGTCACATCGGGGGCGTAAGGAAGCAGTCTGCGCACATGGGGCAGTCTTCCACGCCCCCGCGGACCGTACCCTTGGGACTCGTGTCGCCTATAGCCCTGTCCGAGCGCCGGCCCGTCGTTGCAGCCGAGCGGCTGATCGCCGAGATGGTCCCGCCGCCGCGCTTCCAGGGAGCGCGCTTCGCCACGTACATCCCTGACCCGCAGCAGCCGAGCCAGAGCGAGGCCGTGCGGATCCTGGAGGCGTTCGCGTCCGGCCTGTCGTCGCGCGGCGCCGCACCTGCGGCGAAGAAGCGCTGGTTCGGCCGTTCGACGCAGCCCGCGACCCCGGCCGGTCCCGGCGGCATCTACCTCGACGGCGGCTACGGCGTCGGCAAGACCCACCTGCTCGCCTCGCTCTGGCACGCGACGCCCGGCTCCAAGGCCTTCGGCACCTTCGTCGAGCTGACCAACCTGGTCGGCGCGCTCGGCTTCCAGCAGGCGGTCCAGGCGCTGTCCGGGCACACCCTGCTCTGCATCGACGAGTTCGAACTGGACGACCCGGGCGACACCGTCCTGGTCTCCACCCTGCTGACCCGCCTCGCCGAGGCGGGCGTGAAGCTGGCCGCCACCTCCAACACCCTGCCCGGCAAGCTGGGCGAGGGCCGTTTCGCGGCGTCCGACTTCATGCGCGAGATCCAGGGGCTGGCCTCGCGGTTCCGCAGCGTCCGCATCGACGGCCAGGACTACCGCCACCGCGGCCTCCCCGAGGCCCCGCCGCCGTACGTCGACGCCGAGGTCGCCCAACTCGCCGCGTCCTACGGCGAGGGCGCGTCCCTGGACGACTTCGACGCGCTCCTCGACCACCTCTCCGAGGTCCACCCCAGCCGCTACGGCGCCCTGTTGGACGGCGTGGACGCCGTCTTCCTGCGCGGCGTCACCCCCGTCGCGGACCAGAGCACGGCGCTGCGCCTCGTCGTCCTGGCGGACCGGATGTACGACCGCGAACTGCCGATCGTCGCCTCCGGCGCGGGCTTCGACTCCATCTTCAGCGAGGAGATGCTGGCCGGCGGCTACAAGAAGAAGTACTTCCGCGCGATATCCCGCCTGGTCGCACTGGCCCGCGACAGCAAGCAGATAGCCGCGACCTCCTGAGTCTGCCCGCGGGGCGGATCAGGGGTTCGGGCTCACCGAATGGA
The DNA here is from genome assembly GCF_015690355.1 of Streptacidiphilus fuscans. Classification (GTDB taxonomy): domain Bacteria; phylum Actinomycetota; class Actinomycetes; order Streptomycetales; family Streptomycetaceae; genus Streptacidiphilus; species Streptacidiphilus fuscans. The sequence goes on from NZ_JADPRT010000011.1 coordinate 27,227, forward strand.
CGAGCACCAGCTCAAGGCGCGGAATGATCCCGTAGGTGAACATCCCGCCCTTGACCGCGACGGTCTCCAGAGACAGCGGTCCACCGGTGTAGGCCGTCCCGTCCAGGTAGACCGCCTCTGCCATCCTGACCACCTCGGCGACCTTCTCCTCGACTGCTGCCAGGAACGCGAGTGGCGCGCCCCCTGCGACGTGGGTCTTGTCAGGGTTGTAGTCCCAGGCCCAGGTCACTTGCTGACCGCCGCGAAGCAGGTGCGCCAGATGTCGCCGACGATGCTGGCGTACTTGCGGCACTCGTCGACGGTCGTGGCGTTGTGGGCCTCGTACTCGGCCTGGTGATAGGACCTGGCCCGGTCGGGGAAACGCTCGATTTCCACTACGGTCGCCCAGTGCATCAGGAACGCCCGGACATGCGTCGTGTCGTCCGTGCGGAACGTCTCGGTAACGGCCTTGGCCTCGTCCTCGAGCATCCGGGGGAGCTGGTTGGGTGACACGATCGCGAGCGCTGCTTTGAGCGCGGCCGCGCTCAACTCCGGCCGCGAGATGAGCGCGCCTCCATCGGGCGTGGGCACAGTGGTCATGCGTCGCTCCCTGATGTTGTGCCCCAGTGGCACACGGTGGGCCCAGCCTAGTGCTCACCGCTGACATCTCGTGGGTGCGTTCTCCCGTCCGGGAGGGGTTTGTCAGTGGGGGGTCGTACGGTTGGTGCCGTGAGACCCATCACCGATCTTCAGCGGTCCGTGGCGCCTTTCGAGGTCGTCAGTCCCTACCAGCCCAACGGCGACCAGCCCGCCGCCATCGCGGAGCTCGAGCGTCGTGTCCGCGCGGGCGAGAAGGACGTGGTCCTGCTCGGCGCCACCGGCACCGGCAAGTCCGCGACCACGGCGTGGATGATCGAGAAGCTCCAGCGCCCGACGCTGGTCATGGCGCCGAACAAGACGCTGGCCGCCCAGCTGGCCAACGAGTTCCGCGAGCTGCTGCCGAACAACGCCGTCGAGTACTTCGTCTCGTACTACGACTACTACCAGCCCGAGGCGTACATCGCGCAGACGGACACCTACATCGAGAAGGACTCCTCGATCAACGAGGAGGTCGAGCGGCTGCGCCACTCGGCCACCAACTCGCTGCTGACCCGGCGCGACGTCGTGGTGGTCGCCTCCGTCTCCTGCATCTACGGCCTGGGAACGCCGCAGGAGTACGTGGACCGCATGGTCCAGCTCAAGGTCGGCGACGAGATCGACCGCGACCAGCTGCTGCGCCGTTTCGTCGAGATCCAGTACAACCGGAACGACGTCGCCTTCACCCGCGGCACCTTCCGGGTGCGCGGCGACACCATCGAGATCTTCCCGGTCTACGAGGAGCTCGCGGTCCGGATCGAGATGTTCGGCGACGAGATCGAGGCGCTCAGCACGCTGCACCCGCTCACCGGCGAGGTGATCAGCGAGGACCAGACGCTCCACGTCTTCCCGGCCTCCCACTACGTGGCCGGTCCGGAGCGGATGGAGCACGCCATCTCCGGCATCGAGACCGAGCTGGAGCAGACCCTCGCCAAGATGGAGAAGCAGGGCAAGCTGCTGGAGGCCCAGCGGCTGCGCATGCGCACGACGTACGACATCGAGATGATGCGTCAGATCGGCACCTGCTCCGGCATCGAGAACTACTCCCGGCACATCGACGGCCGTGATCCGGGCAGCGCGCCCAACACCCTGATGGACTTCTTCCCGGAGGACTTCCTCCTGGTCATCGACGAGTCGCACGTCACCGTGCCGCAGATCGGCGCGATGTACGAGGGCGACGCCTCGCGCAAGCGGGCGCTGGTCGAGCACGGCTTCCGGCTGCCCTCGGCGATGGACAACCGCCCGCTCAAGTGGGAGGAGTTCGTCGAGCGCATTGGTCAGACGGTCTACCTCTCGGCCACCCCGGGCGACTACGAGCTCTCCCGCGGCGACGGCGCGGTCGAGCAGATCATCCGCCCGACCGGCCTGATCGACCCGGAGATCGTGGTCAAGCCGACGGAGGGTCAGATCGACGACCTGGTCCACGAGATCCGGCTGCGCACCGAGAAGGACGAGCGCGTCCTGGTCACCACCCTGACCAAGAAGATGTCCGAGGACCTCACCGACTACATGCTCGAACTCGGCATCCGGGTCCGGTACCTGCACAGCGACATCGACACCCTGCGCCGGGTCGAGCTGCTGCGCCAGCTGCGCGCGGGCGAGTACGACGTGCTGGTCGGCATCAACCTGCTCCGTGAGGGCCTCGACCTGCCCGAGGTCTCGCTGGTGGCGATCCTGGACGCGGACAAGGAGGGCTTCCTGCGCTCGCCCCGGTCGCTGATCCAGACGATCGGCCGTGCGGCCCGTAACGTCTCCGGCCAGGTCCACATGTATGCGGACCGGATCACCCCCGCCATGGAGCGGGCGATCGATGAGACCAACCGGCGACGCGAGATCCAGCAGGCCTACAACCGCGAGCACGGCATCGACCCGCAGCCGCTGCGCAAGAAGATCGGCGACATCCTCGACTCGCTCGCCCGCGAGGACATGGACACCGCCGAGCTGCTCAGCACCGGCTACCGCCAGGGCGGTGGCGGCGGACGCGGCCAGAAGGCCCCGGTCCCGGCGCTCGGCGCCAAGGCCGCGGCCGCCGCGGGCTCGAAGGACGCCAAGGGCCTGCCCGCGGCCGAACTGGCCGAGTTGATCGGCGAGCTGACCGACCGGATGCACGCCGCCGCGGCCGAGCTGCAGTTCGAGGTCGCCGCGCGGCTCCGTGACGAGGTGAACGAACTGAAGAAGGAGTTGCGCCAGATGCGCGAAGCGGGCCTCGCCTGAGTGCACCGCCTGAGTGATCGTCGGGACTCTCGGGGAACCCGCAGGCCCGTTCGGGTCGTATGGTGCTGTGAGGGCTGCATCGGAGCCGGACGGGCGGCGGTTCCGAGGCTGCGGTTCGCGAACGAGTTCGGGAGGGGCGTGCCGTGTCGGTGAACCTGAGCAAGGGTCAGAGCGTAAGTCTGGAGAAGGACGGCGGAGCCTCGCTGTCCCTGGTGCGTATGGGCCTGGGGTGGCAGGCGGCGCCGCGCAAGGGCCTGTTCGGCACCCGTCGTCGCGAGATCGACCTGGACGCCTCGGCGGTGCTCTACTCCCACGGCTCGCTGGCGGACGTGGTCTTCTTCCAGCACCTGGTGAGCAACGACGGTTCGGTGCGCCACACCGGCGACAACCTGGTCGGCGGCAAGGGCGGTGAGGACGACGAGTCGATCCTGGTCGACCTGCGCCGGGTTCCCGACCGGATCACCCAGATCGTCTTCACGGTCAACTCGTACAACGGCCAGAGCTTCCAGGAGGTGCAGCGCGCCCACTGCCGTCTGGTCGACGAGGCCACCGGCGACGAGCTGGCCCGCTACACGCTCAGCGGCGGGGGCCCGCACACCGGCCAGGTGATGGCCAAGGTCTACCGGGACGCGGTCGGCGGCTGGCAGATGGCGGCCATCGGCATCCCGGCGCAGGGCCGCACCTTCCAGGAGATGCTCCCGGCGATCGAGCAGGCGCTCTGATCAGGCGGTCGGTGCGGGCGTCTGAGCAGGCCCGTTCTCCGGATGTAAAGGATCTGTGAGATAGCCCTCAATACCTCGCGAGAGCTTGGGGTGCGCCGACCTCATCTGCCTAACCTGCCCGAGTCCGTCTGCCACAGACGGACACCGTGCGCCGGTACGCCTTGTCCTGCCCGTCGACGCCGGATCGCACGAGTACCACGGGCCGGAGCGGGGGAACCAGGTAAGCGCCCCGCTGTGCCCTGCGCGCCCACGCGCAGGGGAGGCCGGGGCTTGGGGTGAAGCCGCCGCCGCGCGGCCGGGCCAGCCTTCCGGCCCGAACCCGACAGCTCACCTCGCAGGCGTCGGAGAGGCGCCATGCGACCCACCCTGTCCACCCCTGCCCGAATACTGGCCTTCACCGCCGCGCCCGCCCTGCTGCTCGGCGGCGCCGTCGTGAGCACCCAGGCCGATGCGGCCACGCCGAGCGTCAGCGAGACCGGCCTGACCGCGCCCACCAGCGGCGACACCGCGAGTGCCACCCTCACGGTCCGCTCCACCGCGTGCACCACCGTGCGCAGCATCGGTGTCGCGGTCCGTGACGCCTCCGGCAACAACGTCGACTTCCCGCAGTGGGACAGCAACGCGCGGATCTGCCCGACCGGGCTCACCTTCCACGCCGGCAGCCGCACCTTCGCGCCGGGCCGCTACACGATGATGGGCGCGTACCTGGACGCCGCCGGCTGGCACAACCTGGCCGCCAAGACCCTGACCATCGGCTCCGGCACCACCACGGGCACCCCGACCCCGGCCCCCACGTCGACCCCGACCCCGAAGCCGACGTCGACGCCCACCCCGGCCCCGACCCCCTCGACGCCCGCCCCGAGCAGCAGCCTGCCCGCCGGCGTGGCCACCTCCACCACCCCGGTCTGGGACGAGGAGTTCACCAACCCGATCACCTGGGGCCAGCGCTGGGTCGGCACCACGACCACGTCCTACCAGTACGGCAACCACAACCCGAGCGACAACAAGCTCGACTGGCTCGACCCGAACGACGTCTCCGTCGCCAACGGCGTCGCCACCTTCACCGCCCAGCCGAGCACGCACACCCTGGAGAACGGCCAGCAGGCCTGGACCACCGGTCTGCTCACCACCGAGGGTTCGCAGGAGGGCTTCCAGGTCAAGACCGGCGACTACGTCGAGGCCCGCGTCAAGCTCCCGACCCAGCAGGGCGCCTGGCCCGCACTGTGGACCTGGAAGAACGGCAACGGCGAGATTGACTCGTTCGAGTACCACCCGGACAACCCGAACCTGCTGGAACTGTCCAACCACGTCAACGCGGCGCACGACTACTACACCGACGCGAACGCGATCAAGCCCGGTCAGTGGGTCACCATCGGCACCAAGTACGGTGCCAACTCGGTGGACTGGTACATCAACGGCGTCAAGGTCTACTCCGACAACACCGGCGTGGGCGCCAACTGGTCCGCGTACCTGATCCTCAACCTGTCGCTCAGCGCGGGTCAGTACCACCCGGCCCCGAGCGGCAGCACGCCGATCACCTTCTCCGTGGACTACCTCCGCGTCTACAACTGACCCGAGCCTCCACAACCGACGGAGACACGGGGCAGGCGGCGAACATCGTGGGCGTCGCGTCGGGGACCATGGAGACATGAGTGACGCTCAGCGGCCGGACCGGCGCGCGGGATCGCCCGCCGCCGGGAAGGCCGCCTCCAAACGCACCGGGCGCAGGCCCGGCGGCGCGGACACCCGTGGTGTGGTGCTGGACGCCGCGCGCGCCGAGTTCGCCGCGCGCGGCTACGAGAAGGCCAGCATGCGCGGCATCGCCCGGGTGGCCGGGGTCGATCCCGCGCTGCTGCACCACTACTTCGGCAGCAAGGAGCAACTCTTCCTGGCCGCACTGGACTTCCCGATCGACCCGGCCACCGTCGCGGCGGTGATCCTGGACGGGGACCGGGCCGAGATGGGGGAGCGGGTCGCCCGCTTCGTGGTGGCGCTGTGGGAGCAGCCGGAGGTGCTCGCCCGGCTTCTGGCCGTGGTGCGCACGGTCGTCGCCAGCGAGGCCATCGCCGAACTGCTGCGCGACTTCATGCTCCGCGAGCTGGTCGGCCGCCTCGCGCAGGGCCTCGGCGTCGACCGGCCGGAGCTGCGGGTCGAGTTGGTGATCTCGCAGATCATCGGCCTGGCCATGGCCCGCTACATCCTCGCCGCCGAGCCGATCGCCTCGGCGGACCCGGAGGAGCTGGTCTCCCTGCTGGCGCCGACGATCCAGCGCTACCTCACGGACTGACGCGCGGCGTCCGTCAGTACCTCCGTTCCTTCCCCCAGGTGCTTGACGAGCGGCTCGGCGTGGAGCAAAACTCATCACATGATGAATTCTAGCGCCGCGGCCGACGCCGTCGAGGTCAGCGGCCTGACGGTGGTGCGCGGCGGACGGCCGGTGCTGCACGGAATCGACCTCGACGTCGCGACGGGCTCGGTCACCGGCCTGCTCGGTCCCAGCGGTTGTGGCAAGACGACGCTGCTGCGCTCGATCGTCGGCGTGCAGAAGATCCAGGCCGGCACGGTCACCGTCCTCGGCCGCCCCGCCGGAAGCCCGGAGCTGCGCGACCGCGTCGGCTATGTCACCCAGGCCCCGTCCGTCTACGCGGACCTCGGCATCGGGGCCAACCTCCGCTACTTCGCCGAGGTGCTCGGCGCACCCCGGAGCGATCCGGCGCGGGTGCTGGAACAGGTCGGCCTGGCCGGTAGGGAGAAGGACCTGGTCGGGCAGCTCTCCGGCGGTCAGCGGGCACGCGTCTCGCTGGCGGCCGCACTGCTCGGCTCGCCCCGGCTGCTCGTCCTGGACGAGCCCACGGTCGGGTTGGACCCGGTGCTGCGGCAGGACCTGTGGCAGCTGTTCCACCGGCTCGCGGACGACGGCGTCACGCTGCTGGTCTCCAGCCACGTCATGGACGAGGCCGCCCGCTGCACCCGGCTGCTGCTGATGCGCGACGGCCGGATGCTGGCCGACGACACCCCGGCCGCCCTGCTTGCCGCGACCGGCGCGCCCGACATCGAGTCGGCCTTCCTCGCGCTGGTGTCGGGCGCTGACCGCCAAGACGCCGGGGAGGCCCGATGAACGTCCGCCGTACCCTCGCCACCGCCCGCCGTGTGCTGCTGCAACTGCGCAACGACCCACGGACCGTGGCGATGCTGCTGGTCGTCCCGTGCGTGCTGATCCTGCTGCTCAAGTACGTCTTCGACGGCTCGCCGCAGGTCTTCGACAGCGTCGGCGCGCCGATGCTCGGGATCTTCCCGATGATCGTGATGTTCCTGGTCACCGCCGTGGCCACGCTCCGCGAGCGGACCAGCGGCACACTGGAGCGGCTGCTGACCATGCCGCTGGGCAAGCTCGACCTGCTGCTCGGCTACGCCCTCGCGTTCGGCCTGGTGGCGCTGGTCCAGGGGGTGCTGGCCTTCGGGCTGACGGTGGGTCTGCTCGGGCTCGGCGTAGCCGGGCCGAGCTGGGCGCTGCTGGCCGTCGCCGTGGCGGACGGGCTGCTGGGCATGGCGCTCGGCCTCTTCGTCTCGGCCTTCGCGGCGACCGAGTTCCAGGCCGTCCAGTTCATGCCGGCCTTCCTGCTGCCGCAGCTCCTGCTCTGTGGTCTCTTCTCCCCGCGCGCGGAGATGGGGACGGTGTTGCGCTGGATCTCCGACGTGCTGCCGCTCTCCTACGCGGTGGACGCGATGGACAAGCTGACGCGGCAGTCCGGCTTCGGTGCGGGGGTGGCGGTGGATCTGGCTGTGGTCCTGGGCTGCACGCTCCTGGCGCTGGCCCTCGGCGCGGCAACCCTGCGCCGCCGCACGGCCTGAGGCGGTTTGAGTTGGCCTGAGACGGTCGGGGACGGCCGGAGGCCACGGAGGGCGGAAGGTGACACGCCCGAAACGCACCTGAATCGCAGGTATGACCGAATTGTTCTAGGGTCGGGTCAAGGCGAGGAAAGGGGCACACCATGATGATCCTGGCGATGATCGGCTTCTCCATCGCAGTGATCGTCATCTGCGCGGGCCTGCTGGCCTTCCTGATGGGTGGGTTCAAGTTCCGCGACGAGGGTCGGCCCCGTCGTCGGCGGAACCCCGCATAGGCGGGTTCCGGGACTCGCGGAGAGCCCGGAATGCGCGAGCGCCCCGTCCGGCCGAGCCGGACGGGGCGCCCCTTCACCGCTTCTGACGCACGATGCGGACGAACCGCGATCGGATCAGATCAGGCGACGATGGTGATGTTCTCCGCCTGCGGGCCCTTCTGGCCCTGGGTGACGTCGAACTCGACCTTCTGGCCCTCGAAGAGCTCGCGGAAGCCCTGCGAGTTGATGTTCGAGTAGTGAGCGAAGACGTCGGCGCCGCCGCCGTCCTGCTCGATGAAGCCGAAGCCCTTCTCGGCGTTGAACCACTTCACGGTACCGGTGGCCATAGGTTTCTCCTTTTTCCAGAGTTGATCAGTGACTGCGGAAGCCCGCGGTCACCATGTCGCCGGAATGATCGCCCTGGTCTGGAGAGACCTCAGAAAGCACGAACGCCCGTGATCGCGATCACGGGCGGTGAAGCTTAGGGAACCACGACTGCAACTGCGGGCCAGCCTACAGGATTGAGTACTGCGTCACTCATCGGCGTGGCGTACAGCGCGCTTCGTGGTCGAGTGATCGCCTAGCGTGTACGGTCTTGGCTTGCACGTCCGCAAGAAACAGAAGAGGCAAAGATTATGGCGACCGGTACCGTCAAGTGGTTCAACGCCGAGAAGGGCTTCGGCTTCATCGAGCAGGACGGCGGCGGCGCCGACGTCTTCGCCCACTACTCGAACATCAACGCCCAGGGCTTCCGTGAGCTTCAGGAAGGCCAGAAGGTCGAGTTCGACGTCACCCAGGGCCAGAAGGGCCCGCAGGCGGAGAACATCATCATCATCAACGCCTGATCCCTCGGCCTGCTTCAGGCCGCAGCGTGATGCACGAACGCCCCGTCCCGGCTCCGCCGGGCGGGGCGTTCTGCCTGTGGCAACGCCGCGTTGCTCAGCCCGCGAAGCGCAGGAATCCGTTGGTGGCCAGGCGGGTGCCGTCGGGGAGGATCGCCAGCGCCTCCAGGTCGGGCTGCCGCTCGGCCCAGGCCAGTCCGCGTTCCGGGCCCATGGCGAAGGCGGCCGTGGCCCAGGCGTCGGTGCGGGCCAGTCGGCCGGGGCCGCTGGTGACCAGCGTCAGCGAGAGCAGATCGGTGGCCGCCTCGCCCGAGTGCGGGTCGACGACGTGCGCCCCGCGCTCCGCCGTCCCGGAGGTGGCGACGACCAGATCCCGCCCGGCCAGCACCGCCGCCAGCTCGCCGGACCGTGCCGGATCCGCGATGCCGATCCGCCAGGGGCCGCCGACCGACTGGATGTCTCCGCCGCCGTTGACGCAGTGCTCGGTCGAACCGGCCTGGCAGAGCAGCGCGCAGGCCTCGGTGACGGCCCAGCCCTTGACCCACCCGCTCGGGTCCAGTCGACCGCCCGGGTACGGGGTGAACCAGCCGTCGGTCTCCGTCGCCACCTCGCGGCAGCGCTCCAGCACCTCGGTCAGCTGCGGGTCCGCGTCCGCGAGCGCGAGCTCGCCCCGGGCGACCCGGCTCACCTCGCTCTCCTCGCGGTACGGCGAGAACAGCGCGTCGATCGCGTGCAGCCGCGCCACGGCCTCGCGCAGCGCCTCGCCGACGGCGGGGGAGGGATCGCGCACGGCGAAGGAGAACACCGTCCCCATGACGTGCTCGGCATGGGTGAGCGCGGGGCGAGGACCAGGAGGACCGGACGGCGTGTCCACCGCGGTCACTTGATCCCGGCGGCGTCGAGTGCGCTCTGGAGCGACTGGGCGTAGCCGTTGCTCGTGTACGTCGCACCCGAGACCATGTCGATCTGCGCGCTCTGCTGGGACAGCACTTCCTGGTTGAGGGTCGGGAGCGCGTAGCTGTTGATGTCCATGTCGCGCTGGCTCTCGTTCGGGTACTGCAGCACGTTGACGTTGCTGATCTTCCCGCCGCTGACCACCAGCTGGACCTGGACCGGACCGTAGCGGGTGTCCGCCGCCTGGCCGGTGAAGGTGCCGGACTTGGCGCCGGACGACGAGGAGGAGCCCGACGTGCCCTTCGTCGAGCCGCTCGAACCTGTCGAGCTGCCCGAACCGGTGGATCCGGTCGAGCCGGTCGACCCGGACGACGAGCCCGTGGCGGGGGTGGAGGCCGAGCCGTTCGGCTGGCCGCCGGTGCTCGCCGCGGTCCCGGAGCCGGAGCTGATGACGGGTGCCCCGGCCGCCGACGCCGCCCCGTGCGGCTTGAGCGAGAGCAGCAGGACGACGCCGGCCGCGGTGGCGGTGGTGGTGACGATGGCGCGGCGCACGGCAGCTCCTTGATCAGGTCGGTGGGATCTCGTGGGCGGACTAGAAGCTGAACGACTCGTGGTGGATGCGTCGTCGGGGAACCCCGGCGGCGGTGAGTGCGGCCACGGCGCTCTCCATCATCGGGTCCGGCCCGCAGAGGAAGACGTCGTGCCGGGCGAGTCCGGGCACCAGCCGGTTGAGCGTGGCCGGTTCCAGCGGATCGCCGACCTCCGAGCGCGGGCCGACCAGGAACTGCAGCCGCGCGCCGCGTGACTGGGCGATCGCCACCAGCTCGCGGTGGAACAGGACGTCCTCCTCGCGGCTGGCCCGGTAGAGCAGGGTCAGCTCGCCCGGTCGGGCCGGAAGCGTCTCGAAGAGCGCCCGCAGCGGCGTGATGCCCACGCCCGCCGCCAGCAGCAGCACCTGCCGTGACCGGCGCCGCCGCTCGGTGAACGCGCCGTACGGGCCTTCCGCGCGCACCTTGGTGCCGGACTTGAGATGGGCCACGGCGGCGCTGTGTCCGCCCAGGTCCTTGACCGTGAACCGCAGGTACTGGGCGGTCGGCGGGGCCGAGAGCGAGTACGGGTTGGCGGCGAACCGCAGCCCGGGGGCGAGGAACTGGAGCCGGAAGAACTGCCCGGCCTCCGCGCCCAGTTCGTCGAGGTGGCGGCCGGTGAGGAAGAGCGAGACCGTCCCCGGCCCCTCCGGGCGGACCTCGGCGACCCGCAGTTGGTGCCTGCGATCCTGCAGCGCGGGCCGCAGCAGCCGGAACCAGCCCAGCACCCCGGCGGTGCCGACGTAGAGCGCGTACCAGAACAGCCGCCCGATGCCCGAGCCCAGGTCGGCGCCGTTGGTCAGCTGGTGTTCAAAGCCCAGCGCGATGGCCAGGTAGGTGGCCAGGTGGAGGTAGTACCAGGTGTCGTAGCTCAGCTTCCGGCGTGCGGCGCGCGCGGAGAAGATGCCGGTGGCGAAGATGAGCACGGTCCCGATGCTCGCCTTGATCATGTCGGGGAACGTCAACACCATGGTGACGCCCTCACCCACCACGTTGGTGTGGTCGGTCAGCGCGTAGCCCCAGATGACGGACAGCACGTGCGCGGTGACCAGGCCGACCATGTAGCGACCGCCCATGGCGTGCCAGCGGGCCAGCCGGTCCGACCCGATCTCGTGCTCCAGCAGCGGGATGCGGGCCATCAGCAGCAGCAGGACCGGCGCGGTGTATCCCGCCAGCAGGCCGGTTATCCGTCCGGCGTTCGTCAGCCACTGGTCCGTGCCGACGATGCCGAGGGTGTTCTTCCACCAGATGCCGATCACGACCAGCGCGCCGAAGACGATCGCGGCCAGTGCCGCCCGGGCGACGGTGTCCACCGGGAGCGCGCCGCCGCTCGGCCGGCTCGCATGGGCGCGGCGGGAGTGCGTACCCCGCTGTTGGGTCGCCGTTGCCACCTGTGCCTCCGTTCTTCGTGCTCCGGACCGGTCTCGCCGCTGGGCGCTCGCCGCGCTGCTCGTCGGCGACCACTCGCCGTGCTGGTGGGGCCACTCTGCACCGGGGCGCTGTGGCGACCCTGTGAGGCCTGCTCGTACGCGTGCGGCCGTACCGATCCTGGGGCAACCGTGACAGCGCAGATTCTCAGTTGGCTATGAGTGCGATCACGGCAAAAGGGCGAACGACCTGGCGTTTTCCCAGCTCAGGACGGATGCGAACAAGGCGCTCCGGACGCTTCTCGTGGGCGGGATCTCATGGCATTCTCATGGCTGCACCACCCACCTGCCGCAGAATGGGCCCCATGTCGCACGCCAACGCCCCGGAGACCCCTGCCGTCGCGCCGCGCCGCATCCTCGTCGTCGACGACGAGCCCGACCTTGTCGAGGTCCTCTGCGGAGCCCTGCGCTACGAGGGCTGGGAGGCCCAGGGCGCGGCCAGCGGCCAGGAGGCGGTCCGCATCGCCGCGCAGTGGCGACCCGACGCGGTCGTGCTGGACATGATGCTGCCCGACTTCGACGGCCTCGAAGTGCTGCGCAGGATCCACGCTGAGCGCCCCGAGGTGCGGGTGCTCTTCCTCACCGCGCGGGACGCCGTCGAGGACCGGATCGGCGGGATCGCCGCAGGCGGGGACGACTACGTGACCAAGCCGTTCAGCCTGGCCGAGGTCGTGGTCCGGCTGCGTGGCCTGCTCCGTCGCGCCGAGCCGCAACCGGTCGTCGCCGACGAGGGGACGCTCTCGCTGGCCGACCTGATCCTGGACGAGCGCTCGCACGAGGTCAGCCGGGGCGGCGAGCTGGTCGAGCTCAGCCCCACCGAGTACGCGCTGCTGCGCTACTTGCTCAAGCACCCGCGTCGCGTGCTGAGCAAGGCTCAGATCCTGGACGCGGTCTGGTCCTACGACTTCGGCGGGCAGGCCCACGTGGTCGAGCTCTACATCAGCTACCTCCGGAAGAAGATCGACCACGGCCGCGAGCCGCTGATCCACACGGTCCGCGGCGCGGGGTACCTGATCAAGGCTCCCGCGTGAGGCTGCGCCGCCCACACCTCCCGCGCACCCTGCGTGGACGGTTGATCGCCGGACTGCTCGCGCTGCTGGTGGTCACCTGCGCGGGCGTCGGGTTGGCGACCACCGCCGAACTGCACCGCTTCCTGGTCGCCAAGGTCGACCAGCAACTCGTCGACACCGGTGGCCGCTACGCCGCCAGCTTCGAGCACGAGAGCCACGGCGACACCCGCGCCCAGTCCGTCGGGACGTTCGGCGCGCGACTTGTGGACGACAAGGTCATCGCGTGCGGTGTGGTCGACGGCGACGCCGACGACCTCGTCGGCGGCGACCCCGACGACCATCCGAAGCTCGACGCCCACGACCAGGGGCGCCTGGCCGCGCTTCCGGTGGGTGGCCCGCCGCACGAGGTGCGGTTGGACGGCCTCGGCGACTTCCGGATGATGGCCCAGCGCGGTGGCGAGGGCGACGTCCTGGTCACCGGCCTGCCGCTGAGTCAGGTCGAGGGCACCGTCCGGCAGTTGATCCTGGTCGAGGTGCTGGTCTTCTCGGTCGCGTTGGCGATCACCGCGGTGGCCGGGACGCTCTGGGTGCGGCTGGCGCTGCGCCCGCTGGACCGGGTGGCGGGCACCGCCGAGCGGGTCAGTGGCCTGCCGCTGGCCAGCGGCGAGGTCGCGCTGCGCGAGCGCGTCCCCGACCAGGACCCGGAGACCGAGGTCGGCCGGGTCGGCGTCGCGCTCAACCGGATGCTCGGCCATGTCGAGGACGCGCTGGCCCAACGCCAGTCCGTCGAGGAGCGGTTGCGTGGCTTCGCGGCCGACGCCAGCCACGAGCTGCGCACCCCGGTCGCCTCCATCCGCGGCCACGCGGAGCTCGCGCTCCGACATCCGACGCCCACCCCGGACCCGGTCCGCCACTCGCTCCAGCGGATCGAGGCGGAGTCGCTGCGGATGGGCGCGATCGTCGAGGACCTGCTGCTCCTGGCCCGCCTCGACGCGGGCCGTCCCCTGGCCTCGACCGAGGTCGACCTCACCCGCCTCGCCCTCGACTGCACCTCGGACGCGCGGGCGGCCGGCCCGGAGCACCGGTGGCGGCTGAAGCTCCCGGAGGAGCCGGTCCTCATCGTGGGCGACCCGGACCGCCTCCGCCAGGTCGTCGCCAACCTGCTGGCCAACGCCCGCACCCACACCCCAGCGGGCACCGAGGTCACCCTCGCCCTCTCCCGCCTGGAGCCGGCCCCTGATCCTGTCTCGGCTTCGGCTTCGACCCCGGATTCGACCCCGGCTTCGGCCTCGACCTCGGCCTCCGACCCGGGCACGGTCCTGCTCACCGTCACCGACACCGGCCCGGGCATCCCGCCCGACCTCCTGCCGCACGTCTTCGAACGCTTCGTCCGCGGCGACCGCGCCCGCACCCGCGCCACCGGCTCCACCGGCCTCGGCCTCGCCATCGTCCACGCCGTCGCCACCGCCCACGGCGGCTCCGTCCACGTCGACTCCCACCCGGGCCGGACGGTGTTCGAGGTCCGCCTGCGGGGTGAGGGGCAGGTCCGCGCTCAGTCGGACGCGGGCTCGGACCTCTGCTCGAAGCCGGGGCAGGTCAGGACGGGGAGCCGCGGGTAGCGCGGGAGCTGCGCGTCCCAGGTGGCGCGGGTGCAGCGCAGGTAGGCCGTCCCCCGGCGGGTCTCGTTCAGGTGCACGTGCGCGCAGGTTGCACAGAGCCCGGGCTCCGCGCCGAGCTTGGCCACAACGCTCACGTCCGGGGCCAGGCTCCGGCCGTCGGTCGCGGGGGTCGGATCGGTCGACATGGGGACGACCCTACGCCGCCACTGCTTCAGGGACGGTGACCGGGACACGCGGGCGCCTGCGCCGGAATCCGGCGGGCAACCGGTACCTGCAGCGAGACCTCAACCTCGTCGGAGCCCCCGTCCGGTCGGCCGGTCGGGGGCTGTCCGGTCCTGCTCGGGATGCGCGCTCGCGGCTCCACGCCGATTGTTGAGCCATGCGAGTCGTCACGTGGATAGAGCAGGGCCTGGACCCAGCCTCCGGCGGTCCGGTCCGCTGGCGCGTCTTCCACGCGGCCGACGGTCCTCAGTGGACTCTGTGCGAGAAGAGCACCAGCGCGCTGCATCCGGTCCCTGCCGCCTTCGGATCATGGCCCCCGACTCCCAAGGACCACGACAGCATCTGCCCCACGTGCGAGGCGCGAGCCGACGAGCCGCTGGCCTTCTGAGGTCAGCCCCAGCCCGGCACCGAGGCAGTGCGCACCCGACGCATCGTCACCGCTCTTGCCGGCCGAGTTCGCGCAGACTGCCGGTCTGTCACCAGCCCCGGGACTCCCACTCCGCCAGGTGCGGGCGCTCCGTGCCGAGCGTGGTGTCGTCGCCGTGGCCCGGGTAGACCCAGGTCTCGTCTGGGAGCGGGGCGAAGAGCTTGGTGCTCACGTCGTGGAAGAGGCTGCGGAACGCCGCCGGGTCGCCCCAGGTGTTGCCGACGCCGCCCGGGAAGAGGCAGTCGCCGGTGAACAGGTGCGGATGCCCCTGCGGGTCGTCGTAGAGCAGGACGATCGCGCCCGGGGTGTGGCCGACCAGGTGGCGGACCGTCAGCTGGACCTGGCCGACGTTGACGGTGTCGCCGTCGTCGAGCAGGACGTCCGTCGGGACGGGGATGCCGTCCGCGTCGATCCGCCCGGCCGCCGTCCGCGCTCCGGTGGCGCGGACGACGTCGGCGAGGGCGTTCCAGTGGTCCTGGTGCCGGTGCGTGGTCACCACGGTGGCGAGGCTGTCGCCGACGGACTCCAGGAGGATGTGCGCGTCGGCGGCGGCGTCGATCAGCAACTGCTCGTCCGTCGCGCGGCAGCGCAGCAGATAGGCGTTGTTGTTCATGGGGCCCACGGCGATCTTGGTGATCACCAGATGCGCCAACTCCCGGACGTCCGGGGCCCCGCCGACCTTCACCGCTCCGTGGTACGTCATGGGATCAGCCTAGCGGCGGCAGCACCGGGAGGCTGAGCGTCCCCTCCCCGCCCGTGACGGAACCCTCGCCCGTGACGGAACCCTCGCCCGCGACGGAACCGCGCACGGTGAGCGTCGAGCCGTCGGACCGGCCGGTCAGCCAGGCCAGCAGCGCGTGGCCGGGGCCGGAGACGGTCAGCTCCGCCGTGTCCGCCGAGCGGCCCGTGGTGAGGGCCTCGCCGCCCTCGGGCACGAGCGCGATCGACGGGACCTCCGCCCTTCCGGAGAACTGCGCCGCGACGTGCGACAGTTGCGTCGCCACCCAGCTTGCGGGCCAGTCGGCGGGGGAGTACAGGGCCGGAAGACCCAGGTCGACGTGGTGGTACTCGACCTCCTGGCGCCGCTTCGCCGGGACCTGGGCGACCGGGAGCGGGCCGAGGCGGTGCGCCGCTGTGCGCGACCAGGCGTCGTCCGTCATCGCGGCGACGCCCGCGTCGAAGCGGGCCGCGCTCGCGCGCAGGTCGTCGAGCTGCTCCGCGAGGGAGCTCTTGGCGCCGTTCTCGATCTCCTGGTTGCGGGCCTCGACGCTCGCGTACATCGGGATCGTCTCGCCGGCCCGCGCGCCGGTCAGCAGGTTGAGCAGGGCGTCGGCGTTGCGCGCGATGTGGGCCAGGACGTGGCCGCGGGTCCAGCCGGGCAGCAGCGACGCCTCGCCGAGCTGCGCCGCGTCCATCGCCTCGACCGTGGCCAGCAGCCGGGCGGTCGACTCGGCCAGGGCGGGAATGTCAGTGGTGGGTGCGATGCTCAATCTATGTCCCTCATCTCGGCTTGCATCCATCATTGCCGCGCTGTCGGTGCCGTAGCAGGCACCGGTCGTGTCCCGGAGCACTTCCGCATCGTTCCCACGAGTGGAGGCCCCACGCGTTAGCGTTTCATCCGTTCGGGCGAACACTGTCGATTGCCTCAAAAATCGAACACGTGCTCCCATTACTCTGGAATGGTTCTCCGTACCCACCGAGCTCCCGACTGGGCTGCTCGACGAGCCCTTGGCACACCCGTGGGTACATCCCCGTACACCCCCGCTTTTGAAGGGCGCAGTAGCGTGGCAGACCGCCTCATCGTCCGCGGTGCTCGCGAGCACAACCTCAAGAACGTCTCGCTCGACCTGCCGCGCGACTCCCTGATCGTCTTCACCGGTCTCTCGGGCTCAGGCAAGTCGTCCCTGGCCTTCGACACGATCTTCGCCGAGGGCCAGCGTCGCTACGTCGAGTCGCTGTCCTCCTACGCCAGGCAGTTCCTCGGCCAGATGGACAAGCCCGACGTCGACTTCATCGAGGGCCTGTCGCCGGCCGTCTCCATCGACCAGAAGTCCACCTCCCGCAACCCGCGGTCGACGGTGGGCACGATCACCGAGGTCTACGACTACCTCCGGCTGCTCTTCGCGCGGATCGGCCACCCGCACTGTCCCGAGTGCGGCCGCCCGATCGCCCGGCAGTCGCCGCAGCAGATCGTCGACAAGGTGCTTGAGCTGCCCGAGGGCACCCGGTTCCAGCTGCTCAGCCCGCTGGTCAAGGGCCGCAAGGGCGAGTTCGTCGACCTCTTCGCCGACCTGCAGACCAAGGGCTACTCCCGCGCCCGCGTCGACGGCTCGACGATCCAGCTGAGCGAGCCGCCCACGCTGAAGAAGCAGGAGAAGCACACCATCGAGGTGGTCGTCGACCGCCTCACGGTCAAGAAGAGCGCCCAGCGGCGCCTGACCGACTCGGTGGAGACGGCCCTCGGCCTCTCCGGCGGCACGGTCGTGCTCGACTTCGTCGACCTCCCCGAGGACGACCCGGAGCGCGAGCGCATGTACTCCGAGCACCTCTACTGCACCTACGACGACCTGTCGTTCGAGGAGCTGGAGCCGCGCTCGTTCTCCTTCAACTCGCCCTTCGGCGCCTGTCCGGAGTGCACCGGCATCGGCACCCGCATGGAGGTCGACCCGGAGCTGATCGTCCCCGACGAGGAGAAGTCCCTCGACGAGGGCGCGATCCACCCCTGGTCGCACGGCCACATCAAGGACTACCACCTGCGGCTGATCAAGGCGCTCGGCAAGGAGTTGGGCTTCCGCACCGACATCCCCTGGGCGGGCCTGCCGGCGCGCGCCAAGAAGGCGCTGCTCTACGGCCACAAGACCGAGATCGAGGTCAAGTTCACCAACCGCTACGGCCGTGAGCGCTCCTACATCACCGGCTTCGAGGGTGCGGTCCCGTTCGTCCAGCGCCGTCACGCCGACGCGGAGAGCGACAGCGCGCGCGAGCGCTTCGAGGGCTACATGCGCGAGACCGCCTGCCCGGCGTGCCATGGCGCGCGCCTCAAGCCGGTGGTGCTCGCCGTGAAGATGGCGGGCCGCTCGATCTCCGACGTCTCCTCGATGTCGATCAGCGACTGCGCCGAGTTCCTCGGTGAGATGAAGCTGACGGCACGTGAGAAGACGATCGCCGAGCGGGTGTTGAAGGAGGTCAACGAGCGGCTGAAGTTCCTGGTCGACGTCGGCCTGGACTACCTCTCGCTCGACCGTGCCGCCGGCACCCTCTCCGGTGGCGAGGCGCAGCGCATCCGTCTGGCGACGCAGATCGGCTCCGGCCTGGTCGGCGTGCTCTACGTGCTGGACGAGCCGTCCATCGGCCTGCACCAGCGCGACAACCACCGCCTGATCGAGACCCTGGTCCGGCTACGCGACCTCGGCAACACGCTGATCGTCGTCGAGCACGACGAGGACACCATCCGCACCGCCGACTGGGTCGTCGACATCGGCCCCGGCGCGGGCGAGCACGGCGGGCACGTGGTCCACTCCGGCTCCCGCGAGGGCCTGTTGGCCAACAAGAAGTCGCTCACCGGCGCGTACCTCTCCGGCCGCAAGGCGATCCCGATCCCGGAGATGCGCCGCCCGCTCGACCCGAAGCGCAAGATCACCGTCCACGGCGCGCGCGAGCACAACCTGCGCGACGTCGACGTCGCCTTCCCGCTGGGTCTCTTCACGGCGGTGACGGGTGTCTCCGGCTCGGGCAAGTCGACGCTGGTCAACGACATCCTCTACACCCACCTGGCGCGCGAGCTGAACGGCGCGCGCAGCGTCCCGGGCCGCCACACCCGGGTGACGGGCACGGACCTGGTCGACAAGGTCGTCCACGTCGACCAGTCGCCGATCGGCCGCACCCCGCGGTCCAACCCGGCCACGTACACCGGCGTCTTCGACCACGTGCGCAAGCTGTTCGCGGAGACGACGGAGGCGAAGGTCCGCGGCTACCTGCCGGGCCGCTTCTCCTTCAACGTCAAGGGCGGCCGCTGCGAGAACTGCGCGGGCGACGGCACGATCAAGATCGAGATGAACTTCCTGCCGGACGTCTACGTCCCGTGCGAGGTCTGCCATGGCGCCCGCTACAACCGGGAGACGCTCGACGTCCACTACAAGGGCAAGTCCATCGCCGAGGTCCTGGACATGCCGATCGAGGAGGGGCTCGAGTTCTTCGAGGCGGTCCCCGCGATCGCGCGGTACCTGCGCACCCTGGTCGACGTCGGCCTCGGCTACGTCCGGCTGGGCCAGTCCGCGACGACCCTGTCGGGCGGCGAGGCGCAGCGCGTCAAGCTCGCGTCGGAGCTGCAGAAGCGCAGCAACGGTCGGACGATCTACGTCCTGGACGAGCCGACGACGGGCCTGCACTTCGAGGACATCAGCAAGCTGATCAAGATGCTGACGGGCCTGGTGGACAAGGGCAACTCGGTGATCGTCATCGAGCACAACCTCGACGTCATCAAGACCGCGGACTGGGTCATCGACATGGGCCCGGAGGGCGGCGCGGGCGGCGGCATGGTCGTCGCCGAGGGCACCCCGGAGCAGGTCGCCGCGGTCGGCGAGAGCCACACCGGCAAGTTCCTGCGCGACATCCTGGGTGAGGACCGCGTCTTCGACGAGGCGGCGGCGCCGGCGAAGCCCAAGAAGACGGTGAGGAAGAAGGCGGCAGCGAAGAAGTAGGTGCACGTGCACCCAGGGGCGCGCGCCCCTGGGTGCACGTGCAACCACGTGCGGAGTGAAAGCAGACGCTCGCCTCAAGGTAAGGGCAGATCCCCCACCAACGTTCCTCACAGCTGCGCGGCTTATCGTGGCTCTCGATGCCT
Source organism: Streptacidiphilus fuscans (assembly GCF_015690355.1). Lineage (GTDB taxonomy): Bacteria > Actinomycetota > Actinomycetes > Streptomycetales > Streptomycetaceae > Streptacidiphilus > Streptacidiphilus fuscans. Next base: position 46,752 of record NZ_JADPRT010000011.1, read on the forward strand.
CTGTGACCGCGGGGGCCCGGATTCCGTTGGAGCGCGTGCAGCGATGAGCACCGAGATGACCACCCCCGCCGACCCTGCCGCTGCCCCCGCCGCTGCCGCCGTGCCCGCGTCCGAGGGCTGCTGCAGGCGACAGCTGCTCCGCGGCGCCGCCGCAGTGGGGCTCGCGGGTGTCGGAGTGGTCGCGCTGTCGGCCTGCTCCGCGGGGGCGCCCGCGCCCAAGGGGCCGGTGACGCTCGGTGCGGCCACCGACGTGCCGGTGGGCGGCGGCAAGCTCTACAGCGCGCAGCAGTGCGTCGTGACCCAGCCGACCGCCGGCACGTACAAGGCGTTCAGCGCCGTCTGCACCCACGCGGGCTGCCTGGTCGACGGCGTCTCCAACGGCGTGATCTCCTGCCCGTGCCACGGCAGCGAGTTCAAGACCACCGACGGTTCCGTCGTCCAGGGCCCGGCCTCCGCGCCGCTGCCGTCCATCCCGCTCGCGGTCACGAACGGCAAGCTCGTCGCCACCTTCAGCTGAGGACGCGCCGCCGCTCGACGGTGGACGCGCTCGCGTGAGCGGATGATCGCCCGGACCTGGGAACAGGCGCGGATCTGACAGACCTGCGCGCTAGGGTCGTAGATGTCGCTGTGGGGCCTCCCGCAGCGGTGTCCACGCATGTCACGACCGCGCGGGAGTGGGTCGGTGGCAGTCCGTACGCATGGGGGAAGTGATGGCCGACCCGTCCACCTACCGGCCCGCGCCGGGGCAGATTCCGGACTCGCCCGGGGTGTACAAGTTCCGGGACGCCGACGGGCGGGTGATCTACGTCGGCAAGGCGAAGAGCCTGCGCCAGCGGCTGGCCAACTACTTCCAGGACCTGGCGGGCCTGCACCCGCGTACGCGCACGATGGTGACCACGGCCGCCTCGGTCGAGTGGACGGTCGTCGGCACCGAGGTCGAGGCGCTCCAGCTGGAGTACAGCTGGATCAAGGAGTTCGACCCGCGCTTCAACGTCAAGTACCGGGACGACAAGAGCTATCCCTCCCTCGCGGTCACGCTGAACGAGGAGTTCCCGCGCGTCCAGGTGATGCGTGGGCCGAAGAAGCGCGGCGTGCGGTACTTCGGTCCCTACGGCCACGCCTGGGCGATCCGGGAGACGGTCGACCTGATGCTGCGCGTCTTCCCGGTGCGCACTTGCTCGGCCGGGGTGTTCAAGCGGGCGGAGCAGATCGGGCGGCCCTGCCTGCTCGGGTACATCGGCAAGTGCTCCGCGCCCTGCGTCGGGCGGATCTCCGCCGAGGACCACCGCGAACTGGCCGAGGAGTTCTGCGACTTCATGTCCGGCCACGCCGCGGGCTACCTGCGGCGGCTGGAGACGCAGATGCGCGAGGCCGCCGCCGAGATGGAGTACGAGAAGGCCGGGCGGCTGCGCGACGACATCGAGGCGCTGCGCCGGGCGATGGAGAAGAACGCCGTCGTGCTCGCCGACGGCACCGACGCCGACCTGCTCGCCCTGGCCCAGGACGAGTTGGAGGCCGCGGTGCAGATCTTCCATGTGCGCGGCGGCCGGGTCCGCGGCCAGCGCGGTTGGGTCACCGACAAGGTCGAGCAGGTCGACGCCGCCGGGCTGGTCGAGCACGCCCTGCTCCAGCTCTACGGCGAGGAGCGCGGCGAGGGCGTCCCGCGCGAGGTGCTGGTGCCCGCGCTGCCGGAACCGGTCGAGCCGGTGCTGGCCTGGCTGTCCGAGCGTCGGGGCGCCAAGGTCGACCTGCGTGTCCCGCAGCGCGGTGACAAGCGCGAGCTGATGACCACGGTGGAGCGCAACGCCACCCAGGCGCTGGCCCTGCACAAGACCAAGCGGGCCGCCGACCTCACCACCCGCAGTGTCGCCCTCCAGGAGATCGCCGACGCGCTCGGGTTGGACACCGCGCCGCTGCGGATCGAGTGCTACGACATCTCCCACCTCCAGGGCCAGGACGTGGTCGCGTCCATGGTCGTCTTCGAGGACGGTCTGGCGCGCAAGAGCGAGTACCGCCGCTTTGCGATCAAGAGCTTCGAGGGGCAGGACGACGTCCGGTCCATGCACGAGGTGATCACCCGGCGGTTCAAGCACCAGGAGCAGGCCCCGGCCAAGGACGAAGAGACGGGCAAGGCCCGCCGCTTCGCCTACCCGCCGCAGCTGATCGTCGTCGACGGCGGCCAGCCGCAGGTCGCCGCCGCCCAGCAGGCGCTGACCGAGCTCGGCGTCACTGACGTCGCCCTGTGCGGGCTGGCCAAGCGCCTGGAGGAGGTCTGGCTGCCGGACGAGGACGACCCTGTCGTCCTGCCGCGTTCCAGCGAGGGCCTCTACCTGCTCCAGCGCGTCCGCGACGAGGCGCACCGGTTCGCGATCACGTACCAGCGCCAGAAGCGCGCCAAGCGCGCCACCGCCAGCGGGCTGGACGCCGTGCCCGGCCTGGGGGAGGCCCGACGGCAGGCGCTGATCAAGCATTTCGGTTCGGTCAAGAAGCTCCGCGCCGCCACGATCGACGAGATCTGCGAGGTCCCCGGCGTCGGCCGCCGCACGGCCGAGGCCGTCGCCGCCGCCCTGGCCGCCGGCAAGCCGGCTGCACCTGCAGTCAACATGAGCACGGGGGAGATTTTGGAAGAGTCGCACGGAGAAAACGTCACCTGATCCCAGTAACGTCACTCCATGGAGTGACTAGGGGAAGCCGCAGACGACCGCAAGCGTTGTTTGTACTGATGCGACCGAAAGCGGGGAGATCGTAGTGAGTACGCCGGAGCCTCAACGGCAAGTGCAGACGCCGCCGGAGCTGCCTCTGGAGCCGCAGTCCGAAACGGGCGAGGCGGACAGTTCCGAGGTCCCGGAGCTGGTGATCATCTCCGGCATGTCGGGCGCCGGACGCAGCACCGCCGCCAAGTGCCTGGAGGACCTCGGCTGGTTCGTCGTCGACAACCTGCCGCCCGCCCTGATACCGACCATGGTCGACCTGGGCGCGCGCTCGCAGGGCGCCGTCGCCCGGATAAGCGCGGTCGTGGACGTCCGCGGCCGGAGCTTCTTCGACGACCTGCGCTCGGCGCTGGACGAGCTGGAGAAGGGCGGGGTCCGGCTTCGGGTGGTCTTCCTGGAGGCCTCCGAGGACGCCCTGGTCCGCCGGTTCGAGAACGTCCGCCGCCCGCACCCGCTCCAGGGTGACGGCCGGATCGTGGACGGCATCGAGCGCGAGCGCGAGCTGCTGCGCGAGCTGCGCGGCGAGGCCGACCTGGTCATCGACACCTCCAACCTCAACGTCCACGAGCTGCGCGCCAAGATGGACGCCCACTTCGCCGACGAGCAGGAGCCCGAACTCCGGGCCACGGTGATGTCGTTCGGGTTCAAGTACGGCCTGCCGGTTGACGCCGACCTGGTGGTCGACTGCCGGTTCCTGCCCAACCCGCACTGGGTCCCCGAGCTGCGCTCCCACACCGGCACCGACGAGGAGGTGGCCCGCTACGTCTTCGACCAGCCGGGCGCCAAGGAGTTCCTCAACGGCTATGTGGAACTGCTGCGGATCGTCACCGAGGGGTACCGCCGCGAGGGAAAGCGATATATGACGATTGCCGTAGGCTGCACCGGAGGAAAGCACCGCAGCGTGGCGATGTCGGAACGGCTGGCCAAGCGCCTCAGCGCCGACGGCCTGGAGACGGTGCTGGTCCACCGGGACATGGGGCGTGAGTGACGGTGCGCGGACGCGGTTGACGTACGCGCGCCTCGAAAAGTGATAGGGGCGCGGGTGGCGGGTAGCTTCAGCGGCAGCGGCGGTCCTCTCCGACAGATGCGGCGCGGCAGCCGCCGCGCCCCGAGAATCACCGCGCTCGGCGGTGGTCGGGGCCTGTCCGCCTCGCTCTCCGCGTTGCGCAGGCTCACCGGGGAGCTCACCGCGGTGGTCACCGTCGCCGACGACGGCGGCTCCAGCGGTCGGCTCCGCGACGAGCTCGGCGTGCTGCCACCCGGCGACCTGCGCAAGGCGCTGGCCGCGCTGTGCGGGGACGACGAGTGGGGCCGCACCTGGTCCGAGGTGATCCAGCACCGGTTCCAGAGCGACGGCGACCTGCACGGCCACGCGGTCGGCAACCTGCTGATCGTGGCCCTGTGGGAGAAGCTCGGCGACCCGGTCCTGGCGCTGGAGTGGGTCGGCCGGCTGCTGGGCGCGCACGGCCGGGTGCTGCCGATGTCGGCGGTGCCGCTGCACATCGAGGCCAGCGTCCGCGGCCTCGACCCTTCGCTGCCCGAGGAGCTCAGCACCGTCCGCGGCCAGGCGGAGGTCGCCGTCACGCCCGGTACCGTGGAGGCGATCCGGCTGCTCCCGGAGAACCCTCCGGCCGTCCCGGAGGCGGTCACCGCGGTCCGCGCCGCGGACTGGGTCGTCCTCGGCCCGGGCTCGTGGTTCACCAGCGTGCTGCCGCACCTCATGGTTCCCCAGCTGCGGGACGCCCTGGCGTCGACGCAGGCCCGCAAGGTCCTGGCGCTCAACCTGGTCGCCCAGCCCGGGGAGACCGAGGGCTTCTCGCCGCAGCGGCACCTGGAGGTGTTCCTGGAGCACGCCCGTGGCGTGGAGTTGGACTTCGTCCTCGCCGACCTCGACGCCGTCGGGGCCGTCGCGGACACCGAGGCGCTGCGCGACGCGGCCAAGCGCCTGGGCGCCGAACTGGTGCTGGCTCCCGTCGCCGCCGGTGACGGCGCGCGACACGACCCGGAGCTTCTGGCCGCAGCGTACGACCGGATCTTCAGAACGCATGGAAGGATCGCGCCATGGCGATGACGGCAGCTGTGAAGGACGAAATCAGTCGGCTTCCCGTCACCCGGGCTTGTTGCCGCAAGGCGGAGGTGTCGGCGATCCTGCGCTTCGCGGGCGGTCTGCACATTGTGAGCGGACGCATCGTGATCGAGGCGGAGCTGGACACCGGCGTCGCGGCGAGGCGGCTGCGCAAGGACCTGCTGGAGATCTTCGGACACTCCTCGGACCTGGTGGTGATGGCCCCCGGCGGGCTGCGCCGAGGCAGTCGGTACGTGGTGCGGGTGGTCAAGGACGGCGATCTGCTGGCCCGGCAGACGGGCTTGGTGGACGGGCGCGGACGCCCGATCCGGGGTCTTCCCCCGGCGGTGGTCTCCGGGGCCACCTGTGACGCGGAGGCGGCGTGGCGCGGGGCGTTCCTCGCGCACGGCTCGCTGACCGAGCCGGGCCGGTCCTCCTCGCTGGAGATCACCTGCCCCGGCTCGGAGGCCGCGCTCGCGCTGGTCGGCGCGGCGCGCAGGCTCGGCATCCCGGCGAAGGCCCGCGAGGTTCGCGGGGTTGACCGGGTGGTCATTCGTGACGGTGATGCGATTGGCGCGCTGTTGACGCGTCTCGGCGCGCACGAGTCGGTGCTGGCCTGGGAGGAGCGCCGGATGCGGCGCGAGGTCCGGGCGACGGCCAACCGCCTGGCCAACTTCGACGACGCGAACCTGCGCAGGTCCGCGCGAGCGGCGGTCGCGGCGGGCGCGCGGGTCCAGCGGGCGTTGGAGATCCTGGGCGACGAGGTCCCCGAGCACCTGGCGGCGGCGGGCCGCCTGCGCATGGAGCACAAGCAGGCCTCCCTGGAGGAGCTGGGCTCCCTCGCCGACCCGCCCCTGACGAAGGACGCGGTCGCGGGCCGGATCCGCCGCCTGCTGGCGATGGCCGACAAGCGCGCGATCGAACTGGGGCTGCCGAACACGGAGCAGAGCCTCACCGAGGAGATGGTCGCGGGCTGAGCGGTAGAGCCTCCGCTCCCACAGGTAGTTGCAACACCCAGGGGCGCGAGGCTCTGCTGACATGCGGCTCCGCCGCGTGGGCGCGACAAGCCACCGACATGCGGATGGTCCTCAATGTTCAGGGCCATCCGCACAGGGTGGTTGCTCGCGCAGTTCCCCGCGCCCCTTGACGTGCCGCGCACGTCGCGGCAGATGTGCTCAAGAACACCTTGCGGAGGTAGGGTCGTTACCGGTCGGGGACATCCCATTCCAGCTCGTCGGCCCCTCGGGCCGACTAACAGCGAGGAGATCGGTTCGTGACGATCCGGGTAGGCATCAACGGTTTTGGCCGTATCGGCCGTAACTACTTCCGTGCCATCGCATCCCAGGGCGCCGACATCGAGGTCGTCGGTGTCAATGACCTGACCGACACCAAGACCCTGGCGCACCTGCTCAAGTACGACTCGACCCTGGGCACCTTCCAGGCCGAGGTCACTCACACGGACGACACCATCACCGTCGATGGCAAGACCTTCAAGGTCACCGCGGAGCGCGACCCCGCCAAGCTCCCCTGGGGAGAGCTCGGCGCAGACATCGTGATCGAGTCCACCGGCATCTTCACCAACGCCGAGGGTGCGAAGAAGCACCTGGCCGCGGGCGCGAAGAAGGTCCTCATCTCGGCTCCGGCCAAGGACGAGGACATCACCATCGTCATGGGCGTCAACGACGACAAGCTCGATGTGACGAAGCAGAGCATCATCTCCAACGCCTCCTGCACCACCAACTGCGTGGCGCCGCTGGCGAAGGTCCTGAACGAGGCGTTCGGCATCGTCACCGGGTTCATGACGACCGTGCACGCCTACACCAACGACCAGGTCACCCTGGACTTCCCGCACAAGGACCTGCGTCGCGCCCGCGCCGCGGCCCTGAGCATCATCCCGACCTCCACCGGTGCCGCCAAGGCCACCGCGCTGGTGCTGCCGGAGCTCAAGGGCAAGCTGGACGGCACCTCGCTGCGCGTCCCGGTCCCCACCGGCTCGATCACCGACCTGGTGGCGACGCTGCAGCGCGAGGTCACCAAGGAGGAGGTCAACGCCGCCTACCAGAAGGCCTCCGAGAGCTCGCTCAAGGGCATCCTGGCGTACAACGAGGACCCGATCGTCTCCCGGGACATCGTCAACTCGCCGTACTCCTGCATCTTCGACGCGCCGCTGACCATGGTCCAGGGCAACCAGGTCAAGGTCTTCGGCTGGTACGACAACGAGTGGGGCTACTCCAACCGTCTGGTGGACCTGACCGCCCTTGTCGGCAGCCAGCTCTGACGGACAGACAGCTCACGGTGTGAGAGGACAGGGTCCGGGCAGTGCCTGCCCGGACCCTGTCCGCGTGCCGTCGGGCAGTAACCTCACTCCGACGACTCCCCAGCCGACCGCCCAGAAGAACAGGAAAACATCTCCACATGCAGACCATCGACGACCTGATCGCCGGGCCGGGTGTCGCCGGCAAGCGCGTCTTCGTCCGGGCCGACCTGAACGTGCCGATGTCCGACGGCCTGATCACCGACGACGGCCGGATCCGGGCCGTGCTGCCCACCATCAAGAAGCTCGTGGAGGCCGACGCCAAGGTCGTCGTCGCCTCGCACCTGGGCCGCCCCAAGGGCGCGCCGGACCCGGCGTTCTCGCTGCTCCAGGCGGCCGAGCGGCTCGCGGAGTTGCTCGGGCAGCCGGTCGCCTTCGCGCAGGACACCGTCGGTCCGGCCGCGCACGACGCCGTGAACGGCCTGGAGCCCGGCCAGGTGGCCGTGATCGAGAACCTGCGGTTCAACCCCGGCGAGACCAGCAAGGACGACGCCGAGCGCGGCGAGTTCGCCGACCAGCTGGCCGCCCTGGCCGACCTCTACGTCGGCGACGGCTTCGGCGCGGTGCACCGCAAGCACGCCTCCGTCTTCGACCTGCCGGCCCGGCTGCCGCACGCGGCCGGCCTGCTGATCGGCGCCGAGGTGGCCGTGCTCAAGCGCCTCACCGAGGACGTCAAGCGTCCGTACGCGGTCGTGCTGGGCGGGGCCAAGGTCTCCGACAAGCTCGCCGTGATCGACAACCTGCTGGGCAAGGCCGACCGGATCCTGGTCGGCGGCGGCATGATGTTCACCTTCCTCGCGGCCCAGGGCCACGAGGTCGGCACCTCGCTGCTGCAGGAGGACCAGATCCCGGCGGTCAAGGAGTACCTGGCCCGCGCCGAGCGCGAGGGCGTGGAGTTCGTGCTCCCCGTCGACGCGCGCGTCTCCGGGAGCTTCCCCGACCTGAAGACCAAGGCCCCGGTCGACGACATCGAGGTCGTCGACGTCAGCGCCATGCCCGCGGGCAAGATGGGCCTGGACATCGGCCCGAAGACCGAGGAGCTGTTCGCGGCCAAGCTGGCCGACGCGAAGACGGTGTTCTGGAACGGCCCGATGGGTGTCTTCGAGCACCCGGCCTTCGCCGACGGCACCCGCGCGGTCGCGCAGGGCCTGCTCGACTCGGAAGCCTTCACCGTCGTCGGCGGTGGCGACTCGGCCGCCGCGGTCCGGCTGCTCGGCTTCGACGAGTCGAAGTTCGGCCACATCTCGACGGGTGGCGGCGCCAGCCTCGAGTACCTGGAAGGCAAGACCCTCCCCGGTCTTGCCGCACTGGAGAAGTGAGCACCCCTGACATGACTGACGTCACCACCCGCAAGCCGCTGATGGCCGGCAACTGGAAGATGAACCTCAACCACCTCGAGGCCATCGCCCACACCCAGAAGCTCGCCTTCGCGCTCAACGACAAGGACTACAAGGCGGTCGAGGTCGCGGTCCTGACCCCGTTCACCGACCTGCGGTCGGTGCAGACCCTGGTCGACGGGGACAAGCTGAAGATCAAGTACGGCGCGCAGGACATCTCCGCGCACGACTCCGGCGCCTACACCGGCGAGATCTCCGGCCCGATGCTGGCCAAGCTCAAGTGCGCCTACGTTGTCATCGGCCACTCCGAGCGCCGCCAGTACCACGGCGAGAACGAGGAGATCGTCAACGGCAAGGTCAAGGCCGCGTTCCGGAACGGCGTCGTGCCGATCCTCTGCGTCGGCGAGGGCCTGGACGTCCGCAAGGCCGGCAACCAGGTCGCCTACACCCTGGCCCAGGTCGAGGGCGCGCTGGACGGCGTCCCGGCCGAGCAGGTCGAGCAAATCGTGATCGCCTACGAGCCGGTCTGGGCCATCGGCACCGGCGAGGTGGCGACCCCCGAGGACGCGCAGGAGGTCTGCGGCGCGATCCGGGTCCGCCTGGCGGAGCTGTACAGCCAGGCGGTGGCCGACAAGGTCCGCATCCTCTACGGCGGTTCGGTCAAGGGCTCCAACGCGGCCGGGATCATGGCCAAGCCGGACGTGGACGGCGCGCTGGTCGGCGGGGCCTCGCTGGACGCGGAGGAGTTCGTCCGTATCGTCCGCTACCGCGATCAGGCCGTCTCCTGAACGACCGGTCGAGCGACTGTTTAGTGAACGGGTTTCCCCGTAGGCTGTCGCATGCCTAAGGTGGTAGGTCCCGGCACTGTAGAGTGCCGGGCCTGCTACCAGCAGACACTCACCTGAAAGATTGGTCCGGCTGTGATCCTCGGCTTTTCGATTGCGTTGATCTTCTTCAGCGTGATGATGGTCATTCTGGTCCTGCTCCACAAGGGCAAGGGCGGCGGCCTGTCCGACATGTTCGGTGGCGGCATGTCCTCCACCGGTGGTGGCTCCGCAGTGGCCGAGCGCAACCTCGACCGGATCACCATTTTCATGGGCGTCGGATGGTTCGTCTGCATCATCATCCTGTCGCTGCTGATGAAGGCCAAGAACGGCTGATTGCGCAGGTCAGCAGGACGCTGTCAGGAGATCTGACGGAGCGTCGCCTCCACGCCTATCATGGGTGACGGTCGTCACCGGCCCGTCCTGACGGGGGTGTGGGGCGACGCTTATGCGTTCCGTACACTAGGACGACCTTCGCCCAGGCCCAGTGGCCGGGTGGTCGCAGTACCGCACCATCACGCAGGGAGTCAGACCGTGGCAAGTGGGAACGCCATCCGTGGCAGCAGGGTCGGGGCCGGCCCGATGGGTGAGGCCGAGCGGGGCGAGTCCGCGCCGCGCCTGCGCATCTCCTTCTGGTGTGCGAACGGGCACGAGACGAAGCCGAGCTTCGCCTCCGATGCGCAGATTCCGGACACGTGGGACTGCCCGCGATGCGGGTTCCCCGCCGGTCAGGACGAAGAGAACCCGCCGGCTCCGCCGCGCACCGAGCCCTACAAGACGCACCTCGCGTACGTCCGCGAGCGCCGCAGCGACGCGGACGGCGAGGCGATCCTCGCCGAGGCGCTGGCCAAGCTGCGCGGCGAGATCTGAACTTTTCGCAGTGAGGTAGTTGCACTGCCCAGGGGCGCGAGAAACCACTGATGAGCGGATGGCCCTGAACGGTCGGGGCTCTACCTGCGTGGGTGGCTTATCGCGCTCACGTGGCGGAGCCGCACATTGGCAGAGTCCCGCGCCCCTGACGCTGCAACTGGCCCCTCGTGCAAAGGGATTACCGGAATCGTGGGATCACGCGTTCCCCCCACTGCCGGATGGTCTCCAAGCACGCCGCCTGCGGCACCGTGCCCATCTGGATCAGGCAGATGACCTCGTCCACGCCGATCTCGGCCAGCCGCTCGACATAGGCCACCGCAGTCTCCGCCGTCCCGTAGGCGTGGTCGACGTTGAAGGTCCCCGTCGCGCTCGGGCGGACCGGAACCCTCGCCTCGTGGAGTCTCGCGACCAGCTCCTCGCGGTGCGAGGCCATCGCCGACGCGTGGTCCGCGTCCGGGGCCGGGTCCTCGACGGGCGAGGGGCCGCCGCCGTACCAGTGGGCGATGGACTCGGCGAAGAAGCGCTGCCCTCGCGTGCCCACCCGGTACGCCTCCTCCGCGTCGTCCAGGACCACCGTCGGACACAGCGCCGCGAAGTGGTCGTTGACCTCGGAGGAGACCAGGCGTGAGCCGTCCCGCGCGGCCAGCGCCGCGTCGTAGACCGCGCGCATCTCGCGGACGTCGTCCGCGCCCGCGAAGCCGAGGACCAGCGCGCCGACGCCGTACTCGGCGGCGGTCCGCAGCGTGTCGTGCTTGCTGCACGCCATGTACAGGGGCGGGTGCGGGAGTTGGACCGGGCGCGGCAGCACCGCGCCGGGGCCGATGTCGATCGAGCCGTGCCACTCGAACTGCTCCTTGCGCCACGCCGCCGCGACAATCCGCAGCGCCTCCTCCACCTGCGGATAGGTGTCCTCGGCCCGGACGCCGAACATCGCCATCTCCTGCGCGGTCGCGCCGCGTCCCGCGCCGAGGTCGACCCGGCCGCCGGAGAGGGCGTCCAGCATCGCGCTGCGCTCGGCGACGCGCAGCGGATGCTGGTAGCCGAAGGGCATGGTGACCACGCCGTGGCCGATCCGGATCCGGGAGGTGCGGGCGGCCACCCAGGTCAGGAAGATCTCCGACGCGCTCATGTGCGCGTACCGGAGCAGGGAGTGGTGCTCGACGGCCCAGACGCGGTCGAAGCCGACCTCCTCGGCGAGGACCGCCTGGTCGACGCAGTCGTGGAGGAGGGCGTGCTCGCGTTCGGGGGTGGGGTGGGCCAGCTGTGCTTCGAAGATCATGGAGAACTTCACGGGCTGCCTCCGATATGCCGAATAGCTATATGACTAGCAGTCATATCCCAAGAAGGGAACGAGCGTTGGCACAGCACGTACACTGCGGGGATGAACGCACTGCCGATCACCGGTTGGGCCGTGCTGGGTCTGCTGTCCTTCGGGCGGGAGCTGTCGGGCTACGACCTGAAGAAGTGGGCGGACCAGAGCATGGGCTTCTTCTACTGGAGCCCGTCGTACAGTCAGATCTACAGCGAGCTGCGGCGGTTGGAGTCCGTCGGCTACGCCGCCTCGGAGGAGGTGCCGGGCGACATCCGTGCCAAGCGCCTCTACCGGATCACGCCGGCCGGAGAGGACGCCCTGCGGGAGTGGGCCGGAACGGCGCCTGTCGAGCCCGCCGTGCTCAAGCACGGGCCGATGCTGCGGCTCTGGCTCGGACACCTCCAGGATCCCGCGCGGCTGCGCGAGACCCTGCACGCCCAACGCGACCTCGCGGAGCAGCGCCGCGCCCAGGCGGCGGCGGACGTCCTCGCGGCCGAGGTGAACCCGGAGTGGATCTTCCCGGTGATGACGCTTCGCTGGGCCGAGCAGTACTACGCGGACGAGCGCGACCGGATGGACCGCATGCTCGCCGACCTCGACGCGGTGGCGAAGCCCACCAAGACCACCAAAGCCGCCAGGGCCAACGGCAAGGGCTGACCGAGGGGATGCGAGGATGACGCGGCCCGCTCCGCTCGATCCTGCGAGGACTCCGTGATCGTCCACACCCGGCCGCTGACCCCACCCCTGCTCCGCGACCTCCTCGCCCTGGCAACCAGCGCCTGGGACCAGGACTCCGTGCAGGCGTTCCTCGACGCGAGCGGCTGGACACCGGCCGACGGAGAGGGCGTGGACACCGGCTCCGGCCACCATCTCGTCCCGGACGACCCGGACTGGTCCAGCGCCGCCCAGCGTGGCTTCCACCTCCCCTTCGCGACAGCCGGCGACGGCGACGAGGAGGTCGAACTGCCGGGCTGGGAACGGGAATCGGGACGCGACGCCTTCGACGCGGCCTGGCGCGCCGCGTGCGCGGTCGTGAGCGGGGAGTTGGGACCGGCGGAGGTGACGCTTCCGGTCGAGGGCACCGCGTGGCAGCTCGCCGCGTGGCGGGCGGGGGAGTCGACGGCCGTGGTCGTGGCGCAGGGGGAGGAGTTCACCAGCTACGGCGAGCTCGACATGGCCGCGCTCTGGCTGCTCCGGCACCCGGCGGACGCCGCCTGGCCGGACTCGGCGGGTTGCTACGCCTGGCTGCTGGGCGAGGGCTGAGACCGGAGGCCGTCGCCCAAGGGGCCGAGCGTGACGCGTAGGTGCTCCGCCTGTGCGTGGATCGACTCGCGCAGCAGCCTGCCCAGCGGAACCCCGGTCCAGCGGGCCGCAGCGCGGAGGACGGCGAGGTCGTCGGCGTCCAGGTGGACGGTGATGCGCTTGATCGTCATGGCCCCATCCTGGCCTGGCACGGCATTCGTCCTCACGCGATGAGGCCCGCCTCCCCCGAAAGGGGGAGACGGGCCTCATTGTCGTTCACCGCGTCCGGGCTTCGCCCGCCTACGCGACGTCCGGCGGGTAGAGCGCGGGCGGGATCTTCGCCGCGGCGGCGCGGTCGAGGAGCCAGAGGGTGCGCTGGCGCCCGACCGCACCGGACGCCGGGGCCTGGATCGGGCCGGGGCCCGACAGCGCCAGTGCGACGGCGTCCGCCTTGTCGTCCCCCGCCGCGAGGAGCCAGACCTCGCGCGCGGCCCGGATCGTCGGGAGGGTCAGCGAGACCCGCGTGGGCGGCGGCTTGGGCGCCCCGCGCACGCCGATGACGGTCAGCTCGGTCTCGCGCACGCCCGGAAGCTCCGGGAAGAGCGAGGCCACATGGGTGTCAGGGCCGACACCCAGCAGCAGCACGTCGAACTCCGGCACCCGGAGCCGGTCCAACGGACCGGAGGCCTTGGCCAGTTCGGCCGCGTAGCTCGCCGCAGCCGCCTCGGGGTCGTCGCCGTCCGGGCCGTCGGAGGCCGGCATCGGGTGCACCCGCGCCGGGTCCAGCGGCACCGCGTCGAGCAGTTCGGCGCGCGCCTGGGTGTAGTTGCGCTCCGGGTCGCCCTCCGGAAGGAACCGCTCGTCGCCCCACCACAGGTCCAGCCGCGACCAGTCGATCGCGTCCCGCGCCGGGGACGCGGCGACCGCCGCGAGCAGGGCGTTGCCGTTGCGACCACCCGTCAGCACCACCGAGGCGGTGCCGCGCGCGGACTGCGCGTCCACGATCCGGGTGATCAGCCGTGCGGCCGCGGCAAGGGCCATGAGCTCCTTGTCGCGGTGCACGACCAGTTGAGGCGCCGTCACTTCTGGGTCCGGGACGCCGAAGCGGTGCTCTTCTTCGTCGCCGGCTTCGCGGCCGGCTCCGAAGCGGAGGCCGCAGTCGGCTTCTCCGTCGGGCTGTCGACGACCTCGCTGCTGACCGTGGTGTCGTGGAGCTTCTCCACGCCGTAACGGACCGCCGAGGCGTAGATCAGGTCCGGGTCGAGGCGGCGCAGCTCCTCCGCGATCAGCTCCGAGGTCTCCCGGCGCTTGAGCGCGACCATGCGGTCCGGTTGGTCCGGCATGGACAGCTTCGCCAGCAGGCCGTCGGGACGGTCCAGGCAGACGTCGCCGTCCTTGGTGTGCATCCGGACCGCGGTGATGCCGGGGCCCTCGCTGACGGTCCGCTCGACCTTGATCTTGAGGCGCTCGGCCAGCCACAGCGCCAGCAGCTCGGTGCTGGGGTTGTAGGACTCGCCCTCGACGACCGCGGACTCGACCTTGACGTGGCGCTGGTCGAGCGCGGCGGCCAGCATCGAGCGCCACGGGGTGATCCGGGTCCAGGCCAGGTCGGTGTCGCCGGGCGCGTAGGACGCGGCCCGCGCAGCGAGCTGCTGGACCGGGTTCTCCGCGGTGACCGCGTCGGTGATCCGGCGCTGGGCCAGTGCGCCCAGGGGGTCCTTGGCCGGGTTCTCCGGAGCGTTCTCCGGCCACCAGACCACCACGGGGGCGTCCGGCAGCAGCAGCGGCAGCACGACCGACTGCGCCTGCGCGGCCAGCTCGCCGTGGAGGCGGAGCACAACCGTTTCTCCGGTGCCCGAGTCCGAGCCGACCCGGACCTCGGCGTCGAGCCGGGCCTGGGACCGCGCCCGGGGCGAGCGCCCCGGACGCTTGATGACGGCCAGGATGCGCGAGGGGTGCTCGCGCGACGCGTCGGAGGCGGCCTTGAGCGCGTCGTAGGCGCTGCCCTCGTCGGTGACGATGACGAGGGTGAGCACCATGCCGACGGTCGCCGTGCCGATGGCCCGGCGCGCGTCGATCAGCGCCGCGTTGATCTTGCTGGAGGTGGTGTCGGTGAGGTCGATCTTCATGGCCGTCGCCAGCTCCTGCCGTCTCGTGCGAGCATCTCGTCCGCTTCTTCCGGGCCCCAGGTGCCGGCCTCGTACTGGGCGGGCTTGCCGTGCTTGTCCCAGTACTGCTCGATCGGGTCGAGGATCCGCCAGGACTGCTCGACCTCCTGGTGGCGCGGGAACAGGTTTGCGTCCCCGAGCAGCACGTCCAGGATCAGCCGCTCGTAGGCCTCCGGGCTGGACTCGGTGAAGGACTCGCCGTAGGCGAAGTCCATCGTCACGTCCCGGACCTCCATCGAGGTGCCCGGCACCTTCGAGCCGAACCGCACGGTCACGCCCTCGTCCGGCTGGACCCGGATGACCAGGGCGTTCTGCCCCAGCTCCTCGGTCGCCGAGGCGTCGAACGGCAGGTACGGGGCGCGCTGGAAGACCACCGCGATCTCGGTGACCCGCCGGCCCAGCCGCTTGCCGGTGCGCAGGTAGAACGGCACGCCCGCCCAACGGCGGTTGTTGATCTCCAGCTTGATGGCGGCGTAGGTGTCCGTGGTGGACTTGGGGTTGATCCCCTCCTCCTCCAGGTAGCCGGGCACCTCCTCGCCGCCCTGCCAGCCGTGCGCGTACTGCGCCCGCACGGTGTGCCGACCCAGGTCCTTGGGGATCTGGACGGCCGACAGCACCTTGAGCTTCTCCGCCACCAGGGCCTTGGGATGGAAGGAGGCGGGCTCCTCCATCGCCGTCAGCGCCATGAGCTGCAGCAGGTGGTTCTGGATGACGTCACGGGCGGCGCCGATGCCGTCGTAGTAGCCCGCGCGACCGCCGATGCCGATGTCCTCGGCCATGGTGATCTGCACGTGGTCGACGTAGCCGCGGTTCCAGATCGGCTCGAACATCGAGTTGGCGAAGCGCAGCGCCAGGATGTTCTGGACCGTCTCCTTGCCCAGGTAGTGGTCGATCCGGAAGACCTCGTCACGCGGGAAGACCTCGTGGACGACCTTGTTGAGCTCCTGCGCGGAGGCCAGGTCGTGACCGAAGGGCTTCTCGATGACGGCACGCCGCCACGAGCCCTTGGGCGGGTCCGCCAGGCCGTGGTCCTTCAGCTGCTGGACCACCTGCGGGAAGAACTTCGGCGGGACGGAGAGGTAGAAGGCGAAGTTGCCGCCCGTGCCCTGCTCCTTGTCCAGCTCCTGGATGGTCGTGCGCAGCCGGTCGAAGGCCGCGTCGTCCACGAACTCGCCCTGGATGAAGCGCATGCCCTTGGCCAGCTGCTGCCAGACCTCCTCGCGGAAGGGCGTGCGCGAGTGCTCCTTGACGGAGTCGTGCACGACCTGGGCGAAGTCCTCGTCCTCCCAGTCGCGGCGCGCGAAGCCGATGAGCGAGAAGCCCGGCGGCAGCAGGCCGCGGTTGGCCAGGTCGTAGATGGCCGGCATCAGCTTCTTACGGGACAGGTCGCCCGTGACGCCGAAGATGACGAGGCCGGACGGCCCCGCGATGCGCGGGAGCCGCCGGTCCTTCTCGTCCCGGAGGGGGTTGATCCACACGTTCGTCTCGCCGGACTCGTCGTCCGACGTGAGTTCGTCGAGAACGGCGTCGTCCGCCACCGCCACAGGATCGGTCACTTGGAGGAGCCGCCCTTCGCGTCGAGAGACTTCTGCACGGTCTCCAGGAGCTCCTTCCAGGAGACCTCGAACTTGTCGACGCCCTCGTCCTCCAGCAGCTGGACGACGTCGTCGTAGGAGATGCCCAGCCCGGCGATCCGGTCGAGCACCGCCTTGGCGTCGGCGTAGTTGCCGGTCACCGTGTCGCCGCGGACCACACCGTGGTCGGCGACGGCGTCGAGGGTGGCCTCGGGCATGGTGTTGACCGTGCCCGGGGCGGCCAGCTCGACGACGTACATGGTGTCGTCGTAGGCCGGGTCCTTGACGCCGGTGGACGCCCACAGCGGACGCTGCGGCTTGGCACCGGCCGCGGCCAGCGCCTTCCAGCGGTCGGAGGAGAAGACCTCCTCGTAGGCCTGGTACGCCAGGCGGGCGTTGGCGATGGCCGCCTTGCCCTTGAGGGCGAGCGCCTCGTCGGTGCCGAGCTTCGTCAGGCGCTTGTCGATCTCGGTGTCCACCCGGGACACGAAGAAGGAGGCGACCGACTCGATGGTCGACAGGTTGTGGCCGTTGGCCTTGGCCCGCTCCAGACCCGTCAGGAACGCGTCCATGACGGCCTTGTAGCGGTCCAGCGAGAAGATCAGCGTCACGTTGACGCTGATGCCCTCGGCCAGCACGGCGCTGATCGCGGGCAGGCCCTCGACCGTGGCCGGGATCTTGATGAAGGTGTTGGGACGGTCCACCAGCCACCACAGCTGCTTGGCCTCGGCGACGGTCGGCGCCGTCTCGTGGGCCAGCCGCGGGTCGACCTCGATGGAGACCCGGCCGTCGCGGCCGTTGCTGGCGTCGTAGACCGGGCGCAGCACGTCGGCCGCGTCGCGGACGTCGGCGGCGGTCATCATCCGCACCGCCTCCTCCACGGTCACGCCGCGCACGGCCAGGTCGGCCAGCTGCTCCTCGTAGCCGTCGCCGGTGCCGATCGCCTTCTGGAAGATCGACGGGTTGGTGGTCACGCCCACCACGTGCTTGTCGCGGACCAGTTCGGCCAGGTTGCCGGAGGTGAGCCGCTTGCGGGACAGGTCGTCCAGCCAGATCGCCACGCCTTCGTCGCTGAGGCGCTGCAGTGCGTCAGTCATGATCAATCACTTTCCTCGCGTGTCGAAACGTTCAGCGCCCGGCGGCGGAGAGAGATTCCTTGGCGGCGGCGACCACGTGCTCCGGAGTGAAGCCGAACTCGCGGAACAGCACCTTGCCGTCGGCGCTCGCGCCGAAGTGCTCCAGGGAGACCACCCGGCCGGCGTCGCCGACCAGGCGGTACCAGGTCAGCGCGATGCCGGCCTCGACCGCGACGCGGGCCTTGACGGCCGGCGGGATCACGGAGTCGCGGTACTCCTGCGTCTGCTCCTGGAACCACTCCAGCGACGGCATCGAGACCACGCGGGTCGGGATGCCCTCGGCCTGGAGCGTCTCGCGGGCCGCGACGGCCAGCTGCAGCTCGGAGCCGGTGCCGATGAGGACGACCTGCGGCTCGCCACCGTCGGCCTCGGTGTGGACGTAGCCGCCCTTGGCCGCGTCCTCGTTGCGCGGGTACACCGGCACGCCCTGACGGGTCAGTGCCAGGCCGTGCGGGGCCGGGTTGGCGGTGTGGCGGCGCATGATCTCCTCCCACGCCACCGCGGTCTCGTTGGCGTCGGCCGGGCGGACCATGTTCAGACCCGGGATGGCGCGCAGCGCGGCCATGTGCTCGACCGGCTGGTGGGTCGGGCCGTCCTCGCCGAGGCCGACGGAGTCGTGCGTCCACACGTAGGTGACCGGCAGCTTCATCAGCGCGGCCAGGCGGACGGCCGGGCGCATGTAGTCGGAGAACACCAGGAAGGTGCCGCCGTAGATGCGGGTGTTGCCGTACAGCGCGATGCCGTTCATGGTTGAGCCCATGGCGTGCTCGCGGATGCCGAAGTGCACCGTGCGGCCGTAGGGGTCGGCCTCCGGCAGCGGGTTGCCGACCGGCAGGAACGACGAAGTGGCGTCGATGGTGGTGTTGTTCGAGCCGGCCAGGTCGGCCGAGCCGCCCCACAGCTCCGGCAGCACCTTGCCCAGACCCTGCAGCACCTTGCCCGAGGCGGCACGGGTGGCGACCGAGGTGCCGGGCTCGAACGAGGGGACGTTCTGCTCCCAGCCCTCGGGCAGCTCGCCCGCGGCCATCCGGTCCAGCAGGGCGGCGCGCTGCGGGTTGGCGGTGCGCCAGTCGGCCAGCTGCTTCTCCCACTCGGCGTGCGCCTGCGCGCCGCGCTCGCCGACCTTGCGGGCGTGCTCCAGCACCTCCGGCTCGACGACGAAGGACTTCTCCGGGTCGAAGCCGAGCACGCGCTTGGTGGCGGCGACCTCGTCCGCGCCCAGCGCGGAGCCGTGGGCGGCCTCGGTGTTCTGCGCGTGCGGGGCCGGCCAGGCGATGATCGTGCGCATCGCGATGAACGACGGACGCGAGGTCTCGGCCTTGGCGGCGGCGAGCGCCTCGCTCAGCGCCTTGACGTCGATGTCACCGCTCGCCTGCGGCTCGACCCGCTGCACGTGCCAGCCGTAGGCCTCGTAGCGCGCCAGGACGTCCTCGGAGAAGGCGGTCTCGGTGTCGCCCTCGATGGAGATGTGGTTGTCGTCGTAGAGGACGACCAGGTTGCCCAGCTTCTGGTGGCCGGCGAGCGAGGACGCCTCGGAGGAGATGCCCTCCTCCAGGCAGCCGTCGCCGACGATGCACCAGATGGTGCTGTCGAACGGAGAGGCGCCCTCGGGCGCCTCCGGGTCGAACAGGCCGCGCTCGAAGCGGGCGGCCATCGCCATGCCGACCGCGTTCGCCACACCCTGGCCGAGCGGGCCGGTGGTGGTCTCCACACCGACGGTGTGCCCGTGCTCCGGGTGGCCCGGCGTCAGCGAGCCCCAGGTGCGGAACGCCTCGAGGTCCTCAAGCGTCAGGCCGTAGCCGGACAGGTAGAGCTGGATGTACAGCGTCAGCGAGGTGTGCCCGGGGGACAGCACGAAGCGGTCGCGGCCCAGCCACTGGGCGTCCGCCGGGTCGTGGCGCAGGAAGCGCTGGTAGATCAGGTAGGCGGCCGGGGCCAGACTCATCGCCGTGCCGGGGTGGCCGTTGCCGACCTTCTGCACGGCGTCAGCCGCGAGAACGCGCACGGTGTCCACCGCACGCTGGTCAAGTTCGGTCCACTCGAAGGTACTGTTCGGCGTCGTGCTCACCCTGGATCAGGGCTCCTTCCGTAACGTCTTTCGACCCGGCGCCAGGAGCCGACTGCGGTGGCGGTCTCTTGGGCACAGAACGTTGACCCTTTGTACAGAGCGAGCCTACCGCTCATGCGCACAAGGGTTCCCGCTGAACGAGCGCTGAACGGGTCAGCGCGGCGAGGCCCGAGGGTGTCGCGGCGCGGATGTTCGACGTGCGCCTCCATACGTTCATTCCGACGTTCATTCAGTGCGCTTACGACGGGCTTTGCGCCGACACGGCCCCCCGCCGCCGGAGCCGAGATATGGAGCGTCTAAGGTGGCGTGGTACTCGTGAGCTTTATCAACCAGGGGTGTTCGTGACCGCCGTCGAAACCCGTCCGGCCGGTCTGGTCGAGGGGAACCCCGGACAGAGGCCGTTGTCGGCCCGTGTCGGGGCCTTCATCGCACTGACCAAGCCGCGGATCATCGAGCTGCTGCTGATCACCACCGTCCCGGTGATGTTCCTGGCCCAGCGCGGTGTGCCCAACCTGCTGCTGGTGCTCGAGGTCGTCGTCGGCGGCTACCTCTCCGCCGGCGGTGCCAACGCGCTCAACATGTACATCGACCGCGACATCGACGCGCTGATGGCACGGACCGAGCGCCGCCCGCTGGTGACCGGCATGGTCTCCCCGCGTGAGTGCCTGGCCTTCGGCATCGCGCTGGCGCTCGTCTCGACCGCGTGGTTCGCCGTCCTGGTCAACCCGCTGAGTGCGGCGCTGTCGCTGGCGGCTCTCCTCTTCTACGTCTTCGTCTACACGCTGGGCCTGAAGCGGCGGACCGCGCAGAACATCGTCTGGGGCGGGATCGCGGGCTGCATGCCGGTTTTCATCGGCTGGTCCGCCGTCACCAACTCGCTTGCGTGGCCGCCGGTCGTGCTCTTCCTGGTCATCTTCTTCTGGACGCCGCCGCACTACTGGCCGCTGTCGATGAAGGTGAAGGAGGACTACGCCAAGGTCGGCGTGCCGATGCTGCCGGTCATCGCGACGAACGAGGCCGTGGCCAAGCAGATCGTCATCTACAGCTGGGTCATGGTGGCCGTCTCCATGGCGCTGTGGCCGCTGGACCACACCAGCGTGGTCTACCCGATCACCGCGGTCGTCCTGGGCGGCCTCTGGCTCAAGGAGGCGCACGGGCTGCAGTCGCGCGCCAAGGCCGGGATCGTGGGCGCGAAGCTCAAGGAGATGCGGCTGTTCCACTGGTCGATCACCTATCTGACGCTGCTCTTCGTCGAGATCGCGATCGACCCCTTCCTGAAGTAGTTCCGGCTCCAGCCGTCACCGGGCCCCGATGTGCAAGAAAGCACATCGGGGCCCGGTCGTGTGTGTCGCTACCGCTGAGTAGTCTGCTGTCCATGACCACCGAAGAGACCCCCGCCGCCACCGCCGTCCTGTCGCCCAAGGACGAGAAGCGCGCCCAGCGCATCGCCAAGCACGTCAAGGCTTTCGCCGCGGAGCACGGCGGCAGTGCCGACGGCGTCGTGGAGTACGTGGGCGCGTCGGCCACCCGCATCGCCATCGTCGGCGCGGACGGCGCGTGGGGCGACCAGGTCGCCCCGAGCCCCGCGGTGGCGGAGCGCGCGGTGGAGCTGTCCGGGATCACGAAGCACGAGAACTTCGAGGGCGAGCTCGGCCTCAAGGTGAAGACCGGCGTGTACGAGTGGCGCCGCATGGCGGGCATTCAGCTTTGAGTTAGTTGCACCAAGCAGGGGCGCGGGGAACTGCGCGACAAGCCACCCACAGCAGTTGGTCCTCAATGAGCAGGGCCATCCGCACAGGGTGGTTTCTCGCGCAGTTCCCCGCGCCCCTAAAGGTGCTGCAACTTAGACGGTTGCCAAGGCTTCGATGTCCGCCGGGCGCGGGAGCGCGCCTACCTCTGGGCGCACGCGGAGCGAGAGGTGGAGGCGGAGGACCGAGACCCAGCAGAGCGCGGCGCCCAGCAGGTGGATGCCCACCAGCAACTCGGGGACGTGCGTGAAGTACTGGACGAATCCCAGGACGCCCTGAGCCAGCAGGACCCCGAGGAAGACCTTGGCGAGCCTGCGCGGCGCGGTGGGTGCGTCCACCGCCATCAGGGCGAAGATCAGCGCCACGGCGAGGCCGATGCTCAGCATCGCGAAGTCCGCGTGGAACTGGGTGATCTCCTCCCAGTTGAACGGCATCCGCTTGACGTCGCTGCTGTCGCCCGGGTGCGGGCCGGAGCCGGTGACCAGGGTGCCGGCGGCGATCAGCAGGGCCGTCATCGCGACCGTCACCCGCGAGAGGTGGATGATCGGGCGGCCGACGGTGCGTACCGGCTCGGCGTCGCCCTCGCGGGTGCGCTGCCACATCGCGTGCGCGGTGAGGATCAGCACCATCGACAGCAGGAAGTGGATCGCCACGACGTACGGGTTGAGGTGCGTCAGCACCGTGATCCCGCCGACGATCGCGTCCACGACGGTGACCCAGAACTGGGCCCAGCCCAGCCGGGTGACCTCCTTGCGCCACGGCTTGGCGCAGCGCGAGGCCAGGATCGCCAGTCCGATGACCACACAGATCACGTCGGTCAGCATGCGGTTGCTGAACTCGATGATGCCGTGCACGCCCATCGCCGACGTCGGCGCGAGCGTCGACGTCGTACAGGTGGGCCAGGTCGGGCAGCCCAGGCCGGAGCCGGTGAGCCGCACCGCGCCGCCGGTGACCACGATCAGGACGCTGCACACCAGCGTCGCCAGCGCGGTCCAGCGGACCCAGCGGTCCGGGACGGTGACGCGCTCGGCGAGGAGGGAGAAGGGGGTACGCACGCGCTTCATGGTAGTTCGCGCCATTCGGCGTCCCGGACGGGGGTCCGTGCCCGAGCCCGTCGGTCCGGGCCGTGTGCCAGGACGACGGCGCTGACCTGCGAATACCCCGTCGGCCCCGTCACATGGGGGCCGTTCGTGTGCGTCTACTCCCAGCGGAAGAAGCGTGCCGCCGCGGCCAGGCCGACGACGGCCCAGACGGCGAGGAGGCCGACGTCACCCCAGGGCATCGCCGCGCCCTGCTGCAGCACCGCGCGCAGGCCGTCGGAGAGGGCGCTGATCGGCAGCGCTTCCAGGACCGGGCGGACGGCGGACGGGAACTTCGACAGCGGGACGATCACGCCGCCCGCGAGCAGCAGCAGGATGAAGACCAGGTTGGCCGCCGCCAGCGTCGCCTCCGCCTTGAGCGTGCCCGCCATCAGCAGCCCGAGACCGGAGAACGCGGCCGTGCCCGCGACGAGCAGGAGCAGCACCGCGAGCGGGTTGCCGTGCGGCTGCCAGCCGAGCGCGAGCGCGATCACGCAGAGCAGCACCACCTGCAGCACCTCGGTGACCAGCACGCTCCCGGTCTTCGCGGTCATCAGCGCCCAGCGCGGCAGCGGGCTCGCACCGAGGCGCTTGAGCACGCCGTAGCGGCGCTCGAAGCCGGTGGCGATGGCCTGGCCGGTGAAGGCGGTGGACATGACCGCGAGCGCCAGCAGGCCGGGCGCGAGGAAGTCGACGCGTCTGCCGGGGCCGGTCGTCGCCACGATGCCGACAGCGCTGAACAGCACCAGCAGCACGCTCGGGATGACGACCGTCAGCAGCAGCTGCTCGCCGTTGCGCAGCAGCAGCTTGGTCTCCAGAGCGGTCTGCGCGCGCAGCATGCGGCCCAGCGGGGCGGCGCCCGGGTCGGGGGCGTAGGCGCCGGCCGCGGGGGTGGTCGCCGTCGCAGGGGAGGTGGTGGTCACGAGCGCAGGTCCCGTCCGGTCAGTTCGAGGAAGACGTCTTCGAGGGTGCGGCGCTCGACCGCGAGCTTCTCGGGCATCACGCCGGACTGCGCGCACCAGCTGGTCACCGCGGCCAGCAGCTGCGGGTCGACCGGGCCGGTGACCAGGTAGCTGCCGGGGCTCGGCTCGGCGGCGGTGCAGTCGTCCGGCAGCGCCTTGAGCAGCGTCTCCAGCTCCAGGCCGGGACGGCCCTGGAACCGGATGGTGTTGCCCGCACCGCCCTGGCAGAGCTGCTCCGGGCTGCCCTGGGCGATCACCTTTCCGCTGTCGACGATCGCGACGTCGTCGGCGAGTTGCTCGGCCTCGTCCATGTGGTGCGTGGTGAGCACGATGCTGACGCCGTCCCGGCGCAGGTCGCGGACCAACTCCCAGGTGGCGCGGCGGGCCTGCGGGTCCAGGCCGGCGGTCGGCTCGTCCAGGAAGACCAGCTCGGGCCGCCCGACGACGGCCATCGCGAGCGCGAGCCGCTGCTGCTGGCCGCCGGAGAGCCGCCGGTAGACCGTCCGCCCGCAGGAGCCGAGCCCCAGCCGCTCGGCGAGTTCGTCGACGTCGAGGGGGTTGGCGTGCAGCGTGGCCGTGTGCCGCAGCATTTCCAGCGCGCGAGCGCCCGGGTAGATGCCGCCGGACTGCAGCATGACCCCTATGCGGGGGCGCAGCGCGGCCGCGTCGGCGACGGGGTCGAGACCGAGCACGCGGACGGTCCCGGAGTCGGCGCGGCGGTAGCCCTCGCAGGTCTCGATGGTGGTCGTCTTGCCCGCGCCGTTGGGCCCGAGCACGGCGGTGAGGCTGCCACGGGCGACGGTGAGGTCCAGTCCGTCGACGGCGGTCTTCGCGCCGTAGCGCTTGGTGAGATCCCGGATCTCAACGGCTGGGGCGTGGTCATGCATGCGGACGAGTCTAGGTGGGGCGTTCCGTTGCACTTTCCTCAGGGGCGCGGGGCCCTGCCGCCCCTGGTTGATTAGGTAACCCTTAGTGATAGAGCGCACTTCGCGCTCCGACCTGCGCCGCTTGTTGCATCCGGAGGAATTACGCAACAATGGCGTTGTGAAATACGTGCGCGAGACGACGGAGGGGCGCGAGACGGTCGAGACGGCCGCCCCGCAGTCCACCGCGTCCTCGCGCGACCGGGTCGCGCGGTCGATCCTCGACCACGGCCCGTCCAGCGCCGCCGATCTGGCCGAGCGCCTCTGCCTCACCCAGGCGGCCGTACGGCGTCACCTCGACGCGTTGACCGCCGCCGGGCTCGTCACCTCGCGGGAGCAGAAGGTCTACGGCCACCGCGGCCGGGGCCGCCCCGCGCGTGTGTTCCTGCTGACGGACTCCGGGCGGAGCACCTTCTACCAGGCGTACGACCAGCTCGCCGCCGACGCCCTCGGCTTCCTCGCGGAGGCCGCCGGTGGCGGCGAGAAGGGCCGCGAGGCGCTGGCCGCCTTCGCGCGGGCCCGGCTCGCGCGGGACGCCGAGCGCTACGCCGGGTCGCTGGGCGAGTGCCCGGACACCGAGGCGAAGGCGCAGGCCCTCGCCGGGGCGCTGACCGCGGACGGTTACGCTGCCACGGTGCGCAGCGCGCCGCTCGGTGAGCAGCTCTGCCAGCACCACTGCCCGGTGGCGCACATCGCCGAGCAGTTCCCGCAGTTCTGCGAGGCCGAGACGGAACTCTTCTCGCAGCTGCTGGGCACCCACGTGCAACGGCTGGCCACCATCGCCCACGGCGACGGGGTCTGTACGACCTTCGTGCCCAGGGCGGCCCCACCGCCCCACCAAGAGACCAGTACCACCGACGACGAAACCGCCGCATCCGGGAGGAACCCCGCATGACCACCACCGCTCACCCGGAGCTTGAGGGCCTCGGCAAGTACGAGTACGGCTGGGCCGACTCCGACGCGGCCGGCGCCGCTGCCAAGCGCGGTCTGAACGAGGACGTCGTCCGGGACATCTCGGCGAAGAAGAACGAGCCCGAGTGGATGCTGAAGCTCCGCCTCAAGGGCCTGCGCCTCTTCGACAAGAAGCCCATGCCGACCTGGGGTTCCGACCTCACCGGCATCGACTTCGACAACATCAAGTACTTCGTCCGGTCCACCGAGAAGCAGGCGGAGTCCTGGGAGGACCTGCCCGAGGACATCAAGAACACCTACGACAAGCTCGGCATCCCGGAGGCGGAGAAGCAGCGCCTGGTCGCCGGTGTCGCCGCGCAGTACGAGTCGGAGGTCGTCTACCACCAGATCCGCGAGGACCTGGAGGAGCAGGGCGTCATCTTCCTGGACACCGACACCGCGCTCAAGGAGCACCCGGAGCTGTTCCAGGAGTACTTCGGCACGGTCATCCCGGTCGGCGACAACAAGTTCGCCTCGCTGAACTCGGCCGTGTGGTCCGGCGGATCGTTCATCTACGTGCCGAAGGGCGTGCACGTCGAGATCCCGCTCCAGGCCTACTTCCGGATCAACACCGAGAACATGGGCCAGTTCGAGCGGACGCTGATCATCGTCGACGAGGACGCCTACGTCCACTACGTCGAGGGCTGCACCGCCCCGATCTACTCCTCGGACTCGCTGCACAGCGCCGTCGTCGAGATCATCGTCAAGAAGGGCGGCCGCTGCCGCTACACGACGATCCAGAACTGGTCGAACAACGTCTACAACCTGGTCACCAAGCGGGCCGTGGCCTACGAGGGCGCGACCATGGAGTGGGTCGACGGCAACATCGGCTCCAAGGTCACCATGAAGTACCCGGCCGTGTACCTGATGGGCGAGCACGCCAAGGGCGAGACGCTCTCCATCGCGTTCGCGGGCGCGGGCCAGCACCAGGACGCCGGGGCCAAGATGGTCCACATGGCGCCCAACACCTCCTCCAACATCGTCTCCAAGTCGGTGGCGCGAGGCGGCGGCCGCACCTCCTACCGCGGCCTGATCGAGATCGGCGAGGGCTCGCACGGCGCCAAGTCGAACGTGCTCTGTGACGCCCTGCTGGTGGACACGATCTCCCGCTCCGACACCTACCCGTACGTCGACGTCCGCGAGGACGACGTCTCCATGGGTCACGAGGCGACGGTCTCCAAGGTCTCCGACGACCAGCTCTTCTACCTGATGAGCCGTGGCCTGACGGAGTTCGAGGCGATGGCGATGATCGTCCGCGGCTTCGTGGAGCCGATCGCCAAGGAGCTTCCGATGGAGTACGCGCTGGAGCTCAACCGGCTGATCGAGCTGCAGATGGAAGGTGCCGTCGGCTAAAGCGCCCGACGCCCACCCCAGCTGCCACTTTGTCCTTTCCAGAAAGCGAGTAGCACGACAGCCATGGCTGACGTCACCACCACCCCCGGGGGAGCCACCACCTCCGGCTCGATCCAGGTCGCCGGTGTGCCCGGCGAGTTCACCGCCCAGCCTGCGGATGCCCGCACCGACGCCGTCGCGTCCTACGACGTGAACGACTTCCCGGTCCCGCACGGCCGCGAGGAGAACTGGCGCTTCACGCCGCTGCACCGCCTCAAGGGCCTGCACGACGGCTCCGCCGAGGCGACCTCCGGCGCGATCAAGGTCGACGTGACCGCCCCCGAGGGCGTCCTCGTCACCGCCGTCGAGCGCGACGACGCCCGCGTGGGCGCCGCCGGCAAGCCGGTCGACCGCGTCGCCGCGCAGGCGTTCAGCAGCTTCGGGAAGGCCGGCCTGGTCTCCATCCCGAAGAACGCGCAGCTGACCGAGCCGGTCCGGATCACCATCCACGGCCAGGGCGGCACCGCCTACGGCCACCAGGTGATCGAGGTCGGCGCGTTCGCCGAGGCCGTGGTCGTGATCGAGCACACCGGTGACGCCGTGCTCGCCGCCAACGTCGAGTACCTGATCGGCGACGGCGCCAAGCTGACCGTCGTCTCGGTCCAGGACTGGGAGGACACCGCCGTCCACGCCGCCCAGCACACCGCGCTGGTCGGCCGCGACGCGACCTTCAAGTCCGTGATCGTCACCCTCGGCGGCGATGTCGTCCGCCTGCACCCGCGGGTGATCTACGGCGGCACCGGCGGTGAGGCCGAGCTCTACGGCCTCTACTTCGCCGACGCCGGTCAGCACTTGGAGCACCGCCTCTTCGTCGACCACGACACGCCGCACTGCCGTTCCAACGTCGCCTACAAGGGCGCGCTGCAGGGCCAGGACGCGCACGCGGTGTGGGTCGGCGACGTGCTGATCCGCGCCGAGGCGGAGGGCACCGACACGTACGAGCTCAACCGCAACCTGCTGCTCACCGACGGCGCGCGGGTCGACTCGATCCCGAACCTGGAGATCGAGACCGGCGAGATCGTCGGTGCCGGACACGCCTCCGCGACCGGTCGTTTCGACGACGAGCAGCTCTTCTACCTGCAGTCCCGCGGCATCCCGGCGGACGACGCCCGTCGCCTGGTGGTGCGTGGCTTCTTCGCCGAGCTGGTCCAGCAGATCGGCCTGCCGGAGCTCCAGGAGCGCCTGATCGAGAAGATCGACGCCGAGCTGGAGGCCACGGTCGGATGAGCAGCAACGGCTTCGTGCGCGTCGCCGCGTTGAGCGAGTTGGAGGCGGACACCCCGAAGCGGATCGAGGTCGGCGGTGTCGCCGTCTCCCTCGTCTCCGCCGAGGGCGAGGTCTTCGCCATCAACGACATCTGCTCGCATGCCAACGTGTCGCTGTCCGAGGGCGAGGTGGAGGACTGCTCGATCGAGTGCTGGCTCCACGGCTCGCGCTTCGACCTGCGCACCGGCAAGCCCTCGGGCCTTCCCGCCACCCGGCCCGTCCCCGTGTACCCCGTAAAGATCGAAGGGGACGATGTGCTCGTCTCCGTCACCCAGGAGTCCTGAGTCCATGGCAACGCTTGAAATCCGCGACCTGCACGTCTCCGTCGACGCCGAGAACGGCCCGCGCGAGATCCTCAAGGGCGTCGACCTCGTCGTGAAGCAGGGCGAGACCCACGCGATCATGGGCCCGAACGGCTCCGGCAAGTCGACCCTGGCCTACTCGCTGGCCGGCCACCCGAAGTACACCATCACCTCCGGCACGGTGCTGCTGGACGGCGAGGACGTGCTGGCGATGACCGTCGACGAGCGCGCCCGCGCCGGCGTCTTCCTCGCCATGCAGTACCCGGTCGAGGTCCCCGGCGTCTCCGTCTCCAACTTCCTGCGCACCTCCGCCACCGCGATCCGCGGCGAGGCCCCCAAGCTCCGCACCTGGGTCAAGGAGGTCAAGGAGGCCATGGCCGACCTCCAGATGGACCCGGCGTTCGCCGAGCGCAACGTCAACGAGGGCTTCTCCGGCGGCGAGAAGAAGCGCCACGAGATCCTCCAGATGGAGCTGCTCAAGCCGCGGATCGCGATCCTCGACGAGACCGACTCCGGTCTGGACGTCGACGCGCTGCGCATCGTCTCCGAGGGCGTCAACCGCGTCCGCGAGACCGGTGAGGTCGGCACCCTGCTGATCACCCACTACACGCGCATCCTGCGCTACATCAAGCCCGACTTCGTCCACGTCTTCGCCGGCGGCAAGATCGTCACCTCCGGTGGCCCCGAGCTGGCCGACGAGCTGGAGGAGAACGGCTACGAGCAGTACGTGAAGGGCGGTGCAGCCGAGTGATCTCTACCTCTCGCACGCTGGACGTGGACGCGATCCGCAAGGACTTCCCGGTCCTCGGCCGGATCCTGCCGAACGGCAAGCCCCTGGTCTACCTGGACAACGCGGCCACCTCGCAGAAGCCCAGGCAGGTCCTCGACGCGCTGACGGACTACTACGAGCTGCACAACTCCAATGTCCACCGCGGCGTGCACACGCTCGCCGAGGAGGCCACGGCGCTGTACGAGGGCGCGCGTGACGCCGTCGCGTCCTTCATCAACGCGCCCAGCCGCGACGAGGTCGTGTTCACCAAGAACGCGAGCGAGTCGCTCAACCTGGTCGCCAACATGCTCGGTTGGGCCGACGAGCCGTACAAGGTCGACGCCGACTCCGAGATCGTCATCACGGAGATGGAGCACCACTCCAACATTGTGCCGTGGCAGCTGCTGGCGCAGCGCACCGGCGCGAAGCTGAAGTGGTTCGGCCTGACCGACGACGGCCGCCTGGACCTGTCCAACATCGACGAGATCATCACCGAGAAGACCAAGGTCGTCTCGTTCGTGCTGGTCTCCAACATCCTGGGCACGGTCAACCCGGTCGAGGAGATCGTCCGCCGGGCGCAGGCCGTCGGCGCGCTGGTCGTCATCGACGCCTCGCAGGCCGCCCCGCACATGCCGCTGGACGTGCAGGCGCTCGAGGCCGACTTCGTCGCCTTCACCGGCCACAAGATGCTGGCGCCCACGGGCATCGGCGTCCTGTGGGGCCGTCAGGAGCTGCTGGAGGACCTCCCGCCGTTCCTGGGCGGCGGCGAGATGATCGAGACCGTCTCCATGCAGTCCTCGACCTACGCCCCCGCGCCGCACAAGTTCGAGGCGGGTACCCCGCCGATCGCGCAGGCGGTCGGTCTGGGCGCGGCCATCGAGTACCTCAACGGCATCGGCATGGACGCGATCGCCGCCCATGAGCACACGATCACCGAGTACGCGGTGAACCGCCTGCAGGAGGTTCCCGACCTGCGGATCATCGGGCCGGCGACGGCCGAGGGCCGCAGCGGCGCGATCTCCTTCACCCTGGGCGACATCCACCCGCACGACGTGGGCCAGGTGCTGGACGAGCAGGGCATCGCCGTGCGCGTCGGCCACCACTGCGCGCGTCCGGTCTGCCTCCGTTACGGAATTCCGGCGACCACGCGGGCGTCGTTCTATCTGTACTCCACCGAGGCGGAGGTGGACGCCCTGATCGACGGGCTGCACCACGTCCGCGCCTTCTTCGGTTAGTCGGATAGATCGGATAGTCGGAAAGGGAGCGGCGGTCGATGAAGCTCGACTCGATGTACCAGGACATCATCCTGGACCACTACAAGCACCCGCACGGCCGTGGCCTGCGCGACGGTGACGCCGAGGTGCACCACGTCAACCCGACCTGCGGCGACGAGATCACGCTGCGCGTCAAGCTCGACGGCACTGTGCTCAAGGACGTCTCCTACGAGGGCCAGGGCTGTTCGATCAGCCAGGCCAGCGCGTCGGTGCTGAACGACCTGCTGGTCGGCAAGGAACTGGGCGAGGCCCAGAAGATCCAGGAGGCCTTCCTGGAGCTGATGCAGTCCAAGGGCCAGCTGGAGGGCGACGAGGAGGTGCTGGAGGACGCGATCGCGTTCTCGGGCGTCTCCAAGTACCCGGCGCGCGTCAAGTGCGCCCTGCTGAGCTGGATGGCCTGGAAGGACGCCACGGCGCAGGCCCTGGCCGACGCGCCCGTCAAGGAGAGCGCATGAGCGAGACCACCGAGACCACCGCGACCAGCGAGGTCACGCCGGAGACGGCTGCGGAGACCGCGGCCGCGACCGAGTTCGAGAGCGTCAGCAAGGGCTCCGTCGCCGTCGAGGACCTCATGGAGGCCCTGATGGACGTCGTCGACCCGGAGCTGGGCATCGACGTCGTCAACCTGGGCCTGATCTACGGCGTCCACGTCGACGAGGCCGACGTGGCCACCATCGACATGACGCTCACCTCGGCGGCCTGCCCGCTGACCGACGTCATCGAGGACCAGGCCCGTACGGCCACCGACGGTCTGGTCCAGGACCTGCGGATCAACTGGGTCTGGATGCCGCCGTGGGGCCCGGACAAGATCACCGACGACGGCCGGGACCAGTTGCGCGCCCTGGGCTTCAACGTCTGACCCGGACTGGCTCAGTCTGACCCGGGTGCACGTGCACTGCCCAGGGGCGCGGGACTCTGTCCCGCGCCCCTGGCGCGTTTGCAACACAATGTGACCTATGAGAGCTCTCTCCGTCGCGTTGGGCGTGCTGCTGCTGATCATGGTCGTCAGCAGCGTGCTCCGGACGCTCGTGGTCCCGAGAGGGCTGTACTCAGCCCTCGTCTTCCGGCTGACCCGCAGCTTCCGGTACCTGCTGCGGCTCTCCGCCGCACCCCTCGGCACGTTCCGGGCCATGGACCGCGCGCAGGCGTGGCTCGCGCCGCTGGTGCTGCTGGGCATGCTCACCGCATGGCTCGGCGGGATGCTCCTCGCGTACTCGTGCCTGCTGTACGGGCTGTCCAACCTGGACTTCGGCACCGCCGTCCGGGAGGCCGGGTCGAGCCTGTTCACGCTGGGCTTCGCCAGCGGCAGCCGACTCAAGCTCTCCGGCCTGGACTTCCTCGCCGCAGCCAGCGGTCCGCTGGTGATCGCGCTGCAGATCGCGTACCTGCCCACCCTCTACAGCGCGTACAACCGTCGCGAGACGGAGGTGACGCTGCTGGAGTCCCGCGCCGGAGAACCCGCGTGGGGACCGGAACTGTTGGCCCGTCAGTGGCTTGTCGACACCCAGACCGCGCTGCCCGCGCTCTACCGCGACTGGGAGCGCCTGGCGGCGGACATCGGCGAGAGCCACTCCAACTACCCGCTACTGCTCTCGTTCCGCTCGCCGCGCCCGCAGCGCAGCTGGATCGTCAGCCTGCTCGCGGTGCTGGACGCCGCGGCGATCCAGCTCTCCATCTCCCCGAAGTCCGCGCCGCCGGAGGCCCGGCTGGTCCTGCGCGCGGGCTTCTCCTCGCTCCGCGACATCGCCCGCACCATGCGGATCGCCTTCGACCCCGACCCGGAGCCGAACACGCCGATCCGGCTGAGCTTCGCGGAGTTCGACGCGGCGGTGGCGATGATCGCCGCGACCGGCTTCGCGAAGGAGAGGCCGGTGGAGGAGGCGTGGGAGCATTTTCGCGGCTGGCGCGTCAACTACGAGGCCATCGCGTATGAGCTCTGCCGCTGGGCGGACGCGGTCCCCGCGCTCTGGACCGGCCCCCGCGACTTCCCCGCCACGCCGATTCCCCCGCGCCGGCCTCAGGACCGGCAGCCGGCGGGGAAGGTGTGACCTTTTTGCAGCACATTTTGCAGAGTGGGACGTTGCAGCAGGCTGGGGGCGCAGCTTTCTGCAGGCGAGGTGCCATGCACCTCAGGGGCGCGGGGAACTGCGCGAGTAACCACCCGCGTGCGGATGGCCCTGCGCGTTCGGGGCTCCACCTGCGTGGGTGGCTTGTCGCGCAGTTCCCCGCGCCCCTATGGGGTTGCAACTACCCGCGGGAGCGAAAGCACCGGCTGGTCGCGCCCACGCGGCGGAGCCGCATATCGGCAGAGCCCCGCGCCCCTATGGGGTTGCAACTACCTGCGGGAGCACGGCTCGGCTTGTCGCGCCCACGCGGCGGAGCCGCAGATCAGCAGAGCCCCGCGCCCCTACGGCGTTGCAACGTCCCGTTCGTGGGTAGGGGCAGCCGTAGGAGGCTGCCATGCAGTTCGCGCTCGGTCGGGGGCATCGGCCGCCGCCGCGTGCGCTGACATCGTCGGTGGGCTCGGGCGCGCGGGGGAGGGGGCCTGCTCGCCGCCAGGGGAGGAATGGGAGTGAGCCGGCGACCGCGTTGAGCGACCTGCCCGCGCGGCGGCTCCTCGCCGCCATCTTCGGGCCGGTCTATCTGCTCGCCGCAGGCTTCTTCGCCTTCCTCGCCGTCAATGCCAAGCCCGGCGATGTCAGCGGTCGGAACACCTTCCTCGGCTTCGCCGCGACCTGTGGCCTGCTCGCGCTCATCGCCTTCGTAGACCTGCTGGTGATCCGAGCCCGGATCGCCGCCGAACGGCGGGCCGGGCTCGGATGGCGGCATGACCGCCCGTGGGTGATGCGCGGTGAGCTGGTCGAGCCGGACGACCCGGCTAGTGACGCGACCGCGCCGACGCCACCGCCAGGCCCACGCAGGCAGTTGCTGCGACGGCGGCGAACACCGTGACCGCAGGCAGGATCCCGTACGCGCGGGCCAGGAAGCCCACCGCGACGATCGGCAGCGAGCTGCCCAGGTAGACGACCACCCACAGCGCGCTCAGCTCGGACGCGCGGCGCTCCGGCTCCATCGCCGCGACCGCGCGGGCGAACAGGGCGCGGAAGGCCAGCCCCTGCGACGCGCCGCCCAGGACGCTGCCCAGGAAGAGCAGCGCGGGCAGGTGTGCGTACCCGGCCAGCACGACCAGGCCGAGGCCGAGCGCCAGGCCGGACATGCCCAGTACCGGCACGGACCGCGAGCGGGTCGGCCGCGCGAGCAACTGGGCGGCCGCCGACGAGCCGAGCAGCAGTGCCGCTACCCCCGCGCCCGCGATCGGTGCGTGCGTGTGCAGCAGCGAGGCCGCGTAGCTGGGCGCGAGGCTGAGGTAGACCCCGAAGACCGCGTAGGAGACGAACCCGGTGCCCGCCGCCAGCAGGAAGATCCCGCGACCCTGCTGCGGCAGGCTGAGCGCGCGTGGACGCAGGCTCAGGCGACCCGGCACGCGCAAAGGTGCGGTGTGGTGTCCGGGCGTGCGTGGGTGCAGTACGGCCAGCGGGATGCAGAGTGCCAGCAGCGCGACCGCGTGCAGGGTGAACGGCGTGACGATCGGGTCCGCGCCCTGGGCCAGCGCCGCGCCGAGCAGCGGGCCGAGGGCGACGCCGCCCGCCGACGCGGCCAGCGTCAGCTTGGCGGCGAGAGTGGGCCGGTCCGGCAGCAGGTCCGCGAGGGCGGCACCGGCCGCGCTCGTCGCCAGGCCGACGGCGATGCCCTGGACGGCGCGCCCGGCGGCCAGCTGGCCGAGGCTGTTCGCGCTGGCGAAGACCGCGTCGCCGCACGCCGCCATGACGACGGCCGGGAGCACCAGCGCCCGGCGTCCCAGCTGGTCCGACCAGTGGCCGACGGCGGCCAGCACCGGGACCAGGGCGAAGACGTAGACGGTGAAGAGGAGGGTGGTGTCCACCGGGTTCAGACCGAGTCGGGTCTGCAGCGCGGGATAGAGGGGAGTCGCGAGGTTGGCTCCGATGAGCAGGAGCAGCAGGACCGCGACGGTCAGGCCCACCCGGACGCCGCGCAGCGCGTTCCAACGGCTCAGCGTCGGGGTGCGCAGGCGCTCGCGGGGAGCGAGTTCGAGCGGGAGCAGGGCCTCACGAAGGCGTGTCGAGGCATGCGTCGAGGCAGGGGAGAGTTCCGCCATGGCAGGGGTCTCCTGGCGTCTGGGCTCCGGGCCGGCCGACTGGGTGTGCCGGGATGGTCCGGGTGGAGCAGGCGTGCAAGGGAGTGCGGAGCCTCGGCGCGGGGTGTGCGCATCAGCCCAGCGGAGGATACGGCCTGGTTGCCTGTCAAGGGAAACGGCAACAGGGGCCTACCAGGGACTACTCTCGGCTCAGGAGTGCTTGTGCCGTGGCTCACACGGGTCCTTTTGGCCGGGCGGTCCAGCTGGAGCACATCGGGTTCCCGGCGGTCCGGGGCGAGCGAGAGACAGGTCGGATCATGGCAGCGCGCAGTCGTAAGGACGGCTCCGGCGACGAGGGCCGGGCCCTCCCCGCGGACCTCGACCTGGAGACCCTCTACGGTGCCACCGGCGGTCCCGGCACCGTCGGCGAGGTGGACGCCGAGGACGCGGAGGAAGAGGAGCTGATCCTGGTCCCGCCGGTCCGGCTCGCGGCTCCGGAGGCGCTCGCCGAGGCCGCGCTGGCCTCGCCGCTCCTGGCCCAGGCGATCGGCCTGGCCCGCTGGGTCGGCGAGGGCAAGCCCGTCGACGAGTGGGGCGAGCTCTCCGAGGAGCAGGCGGCGGCGGCCGTGAAGGCGCTGGAGCTGGAGTCCGAGGACGTCGGCGAGGTCGAGCGCGCGTGGGCGCTGGCGGTCGACCTGGAGCTGGTCGTGCTGGAGTCCGCGGCCGACGGCAACCCCGAGAAGGCCGACACCCCCGAGCGCGGCGTCGCCGGTCCGCAGCTGGAGCGGCTGGCGTCCGGGGACGTCGAGGCGATCCTGGACGACTGGCTGACCTCCGCGTCGATCATCGCCGCCACCGCGGTGGAGGCGGCGCTGGACGACGTCGAGGCCGCGCGGGACGCGGAGGAGGACGAGGACGACGAGGACTCCGCGGCCGGGGAAGGCTCGGCGGAGGTCGCGGCCGAGGCCGAGGCGGCCGACGGATCCGAGGAATCCGAGGGATCCGACGAGGAGGAGGACGAGTCCGAGGAGGAGTACTCGCGGCTGGAGGAGGCCCGCGACGAGGCGCAAGGACTGCTCGACGACGCGCTCCAAGTCCTCTACGAGACCCGCGCCCTCGCCCCGACCCGCACCGAGCAGACGCTGCCGCTCGGAGTCCTCGCCGCCCTGCTCGTCGTCCCCGAGGGCGAGGACCCGACCGAGGAACTGCTCGGCGAGATCACCGACACCATGGTCATCCTCGACCCGATGCTCCAGGACTTGGCCGACCTCGGCATGCTCGACTACCGCCCGATCGACCCCGCGCTCTTCGAGGAGGAGGACGAGTCGGCCTTCGGCGAGAGCGGCGAGCTGGAGCTGGACGACGCGGACGTCGACCGTTTCGGCCACGTCCGCCTGACCGACCTCGGCGTATTCGGCGTCCGCCAGTGGCTGCTGGAGGACGGCATCGACGCGCCGCTGATCGGCGAGCACGCGCAGGGCGACGCGGAGGCGCTGCTGCGCGGCATCTGCGAGTCCCCGAACGTGCTGCCGGAGGAGGAGATCCTGGAGTGGATCGCCGGTAAGGAGCCGCTCCCGGCCGCGACCGAGCTGCTGGCCGCCGCGCGGGGCGACGACCTGGTCGCGCCGGTCCGCCGCCTGTACTGCCAGGTGGCGCTCCGTCACCTCGGCACGCCCGCGGAGCCCGCGGCGCGGGATGCCCTCACCGATCCCGAGCTCGCGGGCATCGCGGGCGCGTGGCTCACCGAACGCGGCGTCACCGACTTCCCCACCCCGGGGCGGGACGTGGTCCTGTGGACCACGGTCGACGCGCTGGCCGCCCAGCTGATCGACACCGGCGGCGAGGAGGAGCCCATGCTCGAACTGATCCGCATGCTGCCCGGCCCGGACGGTTCGGAGCGCTTCTTCGAGGAGATGTGGCGGGTCGACCACACCTACACTCGCGCCGTGCTGGAGGCGGTCGGCGCGCTCCACCCCGACAAGTCGGTGGCCAAGCAGGCCCGCAAGGCCGCTTTCAAGGCGAAGTCCGCGGGGCGCTGACCGGGCCGTTGGGTAGAGCTGGTGCTGCCGCATGTAGTTGCACTACTTAGGGGCGCGGGGAACTGCGCGACAAGCCACCCTGTGTGGTGAGTCGCTGAACGAGCAGGGCCATCCCGGCAGGGTGGTTGCTCGCGCAGTTCCTCGCGCCCCTGAGGTGATTGCAACTACAGCACTGCGGGCGCCAGTTCGTCGCCGATGGGTTGGTCCTCGTCGGCCGCGCGCATGCGAAGGTGCGGTTTGCGGACCGCGAGGTACGCGAGGCCCGCCGCGCAGACCACGCCCACGCCGAGCAGCGCGGCCCACACCTGGTACCAGGGCGCGCCGACAGGCGCGAGAATCGCGCGGGGCCAGCAGATGTTGACGACCTCGAAGCCCGTCCACAGCACGGCCAGTGCGTTCAACGGCGTCCCCAGACGCCCGTAGCGGACCACGCCCGACGGCGCCCACGTGCGGCGCACGCGCGCGACCAGCGCGACCACCGTCAGCAGGAAGAACGGCACGAACGTGGCAGCGCTGCCGAAGGTGATCAGGCTGCCCATGGCCGACGTGCTCAGGCCCAGCGGCAGCGCCGCGCAGCTGATCACGGTGGCGGCGACCAGGCCGCCGATCGGGGCCTTGTGGCGGTTGACCCTGCGGACGTGCTTGGCGAACGGGAAGACGTCGTCGCGGGCGAGTGAGTAGAGACCGCGGGCCGCGCCGCCCTGGGAGGCCATCAGGCAGGCGGTGAAGCTGACCAGCACCACCAGCACGAACGGCTTGTCCGCCCAGCCGCCGAAGGCGTGGGTCACGGCCGTGGTGACCGGGTCCAAGTCCTTGCCCGCGACGACCTCGGCCGGGTCCGGGTGGGCGAGCTCGACCGAGATCGCGTTGAGGATCACCACCAGGCCGACGCTGAGCAGCGACCACCACATCGCCTTCGGCACCTGACGTGCCGCGTCCTTGGTCTCCTCGGCCGTCGAGACGCAGGCGTCGAAGCCGATGAAGGCCCAGCCGGCGACCGCGACCGCAGCGAGGAACCCGTCGAGGTTGCTGACGCCCAGCCCCTTCGGCGCGCCGAGGAAGTTCGTCAGCAGTGAGAACCCGTGCTGCCGGAAGACCAGCAGCAGTGTGAGCCCGACCAGCACGGAGGCGACCGCCTCCGCCGCGATGCCGAGGCTGACGAACCAGCGCAGGAAGTTGATCCCGTAGGCGTTGACCAGCGTGCAGAAGAGCATGAAGCCGACCGAGGCCAGCACCTGCTCGGTCGGTGTCGGCACCGCGCCGAACAGTGCGAAGAGCCAGGGCGAGGCGAGGTAGGCGACGGTGGTGTTGCCGAACATCACCGCAAACTGCCACATCCAGCCGCTGAGCCAGGCGAAGGCGGGGCTCGCCAGGCGTCGGCTCCACTGGTACGCGCCCCCGGCGAGCGGCCACTGCGAGGCAAGTTCGGAGTAGACGCAGACGACCAGGCACTGGCCGAGCAGACAGAGCGGCAGCGCCCAGACCCACGCCGTCCCGGCCACGCTCATGCCGACCTGTGCGGCGGCGTAGAGGCCGACGACGGGGGAGACCACGGCGAAGCCCATCGAGATATTGCCGAGGACGTTCAGGCTGCGTCTCAGCTCCTGCCGGTAGCCGAGGGCCTCCAACCGGTCGCTGTCCTGCTGGACGGGGTCCTGCTCGACGGGGTCGTGCGGGACGAGATCGTCCTGGGAGCGGTCGTCGTTCGCCATGGCGTCGCCTCCTTTTCGGATGAGGAACGTAAAACTAACTTAGTTAGTCACTGCGGTTGATCTGGCACGATAGCCGTCGAATGCCGAGTGCGGAAGAGGGGAACTGCGGCGTGGGCCGACCGAGCAGGGCGCTGCTGACGCGCGAGCGGATCGCCGTGGCCGCGCTGGACGTGGTGGACGAGCTGGGTGCGGACGGCCTGACCATGCGCGCGCTCGCCGAGCGGCTCGGCGTCAAGGCCGCCTCGCTCTACAACCACGTCGAGAGCAAGGAAGCGCTGGTCGACGCGGTCTCACAGCTGGTGAACGAGGAGGTCGACCACTCGCCGCTGGCCGACCCTGACTGGCGGACGGGGCTCGCCGGGTACGCGCGCGGCTACCGCGCCGTCTTCCTGCGGCACCCGAACACCATCGCGCTGCTGGCCCGCCGTCGGGTCGAGGCCGACCGGGCGCTGCGCGGCTACGACGCGTTGCTCGGCGCCCTCGGCCGCGCCGGACTCGCCCCGGCCGACGCGGCCGAGACCGCCGCCGCGCTCGACTACCTGGTGCTCGGCTCCGCGCTGGAGACCTTCACCGCCGGCTTCACCCGCGAGCCGGACGGCTACCGCCCCGAGTACCCCGCGCTGGCTGACGCACTGTCAGGATCCTTCGCTCGCGGCGGTGGTGCGAGCGGGCTGGACGAGCGCGGCTTCGAGCTCGCGCTGCGGCTGCTGCTGGACGGCATCGAGGGTCGGGCGACCAGGCAGGCGCCTGCCTGATCGGAAGTGGCTCGCGTCAGTGCGTCACCGTGACGTCGAACTCCCCGCCCCGGAACGGGGCCGGGTCGAACGGGTCGGTGGCGTCGACCCGCCCGCCGGTGAGCGTGGTGCCAGGGACGGCGTCGGCGTCGACCGTGAGCGGGAGCTGTTCGAGCTCGTTGCGCCAGGTCAGCGGTGCGCCCGGGTAACGGCACCTGAGCCGGGTGCCGGCCGGGTGGTCCGGGGTGGCAGGGTCCGGTGCGCAGCGGTAGGCGTAGGGCTGTGCCCAGCGGGTGCGCTCGGGAGCGGTGAAGGTGAAGACGGCCGGGCCGGTGTACTCGTTCGACGGCCCGGTGTTGCCGAGGACCGCCTGGACCGGGACGGTCTGCCCTGGTCGCGCCGACAGCGGCAGCACGGCGGCGGTCAGATGCACGACCGGAGCGCCCGTCTCCACGTCGTAGGCGGCCGTCGCTTGGTCGTCGGGGCCGTCTCCGGTCACGGTGACCGAGCAGTGCTCGGTGGTGTCGGGCGGGATGGACGGGCCCAGGCCGATGGTCACCTCGGCGGACGCGGTCGCGCCGGGCGGGAGGTCGGCGGGGAGCGAGAGGGCCAGGTCCGTCGTCGTGGTCCGGGGGTGGAGGTCCGGGTCCGCGCTGAGGCGGTTGGGTGCGAAGTTGTGCACGACCACCTGCGTCGGGCCGGTCGTCGGCGCGGTGCCGAGATTGGTGACGTGGACGCCGAGCACCTGCGTCGTTCCCGGCGTGACGGGACGGTCCGGCCAGTCGAGGATCAGCGCCAGCGCGCCGCCGTTGCCGACCTGGGGCGGCGCGGTGCAGTGCTCGGGGGAGGCGCCGAGCGCCGGGTCGTGGACGTCGCCGAGGCGCGTTGCCCGCCCCGGGGAGGGTTCGGCGTGCGCGGTTGCGGGCAGGCTGACCAGTCCGGGCAGCGCGGCGGCGAGGAGCAGGACCGTCGAGCGGCGAGGCGAGTTGCAGCGAAGCGGAGACGAGCCGGAGCGCGACCAGAAGCG
Organism: Streptacidiphilus fuscans; assembly: GCF_015690355.1. Classification (GTDB taxonomy): domain Bacteria; phylum Actinomycetota; class Actinomycetes; order Streptomycetales; family Streptomycetaceae; genus Streptacidiphilus; species Streptacidiphilus fuscans. The sequence goes on from NZ_JADPRT010000011.1 coordinate 86,707, forward strand.
GACCTCGCCGAGAAGGCGGGGTGCGGCGGATCGACCTGTGCGGTGCACGGGGTGAGCATGCGTCATACCACCACGCTGACGCGCGTCGGGCGTCGGTGTGGCGCGGACGTGCTCGTGCCGTTCGTGCGTCAGTCGTACGGCGTACGGGTAATCCAGAGCATGGTGCGCGCGAGGACCGTCACTCCGTAGGGTGGAACGCGACGTGAAGGGGAGGCGCGGTGAAGTTCGGCGGCGGCAGCTTCGGCAGATTCGACAGCCCTGACGACTTGTGGCGCGATGCGGCGCAAGCCGACCTCAACACCCTTTCCTCCTGTCCCTTCCCGCTCTACGCGCCCACGGCGCCGCTGCTGCCGTCGCCCGCGCTGACGGAGTGGCAGATCACCAACGGTGCACTGGTCAAGGTCGTGCTCAGTCACGGCGAGCCGATGACCGCCGACGGCCCGTGGCTCCAGGTGGCCAACGCGGACGCGGGCGCGGGGACGATGGAGTACGGCCTGGCCGACATCGTCGAGGACGAGCGGGACCGGCTGTTCAGCCATGCGGGCATCGACGAGTCGCCCGGCGCGGCGGGGGACGCGCTCGCGGGGCTTGCCGTCGAGTCGCAGATGCGCCTGCCGGTGGACGGCGTGCCGGTGGAGGCGCTGCTGCGCCGGGAGGGCCCGATCTGGGCGGCGAGGCTGCGCGCGCCCGACGGCCGCGTCGTGCTCACCGTCACCGGGCGCGGTGTCGACCCGGACCGGGTGGCGCTGCGCGTCGTCCACGACCTGGAGCCGTACGCGGTCGGACGCCAGGCGCTGCTCAACGCCCTGCTGGTGCGTCGCCGCAGGCTCGACGAGGGTCGTCGCGCCGGGCAGCCGGGCGGGGCGCCCGCGGCGCGGTCCGCGTCGGAGTCCGAGTCCGTGCAGGGCCCGGCGGACCCGCCGCTGAACCTCGCGGCGCACCGGCAGTTGGTCGACTACTGCGTCGCCCACGCGTTGCGGGTGGAGGCCGCCGTGCGCGAGCACCGCGTGCCGCGGCTCCCGCGCCGCGACGCCGGACGCCACGGGGACCTGTGGGAGGCGGCGGTCCGTCAGCAGATGCGGCTGGCGGGCGAGGACCACGACGAGGCCAACGAGTCGGTGACGGCGCTGGTCAACCACATGGTCTCGCTCTCCGAGGCCGCCGACTGGTTCCCCGACTCGCCGGAGGGCCGCGCAGCGCTGGAGGAGAGCATCCGGTTCACCGCGTTCGAGAGCGAGGTCCGCAGCGCGCCCGCCCAACGCGCGTGGCTCCGCGACTGGCACCGCCTCGACCTGCCCGGCATCGCGGCTACCCCGGGCAGTGCCCGCTCCCCGGAGGAGGCCCGCCTCCTGCACGAACTCCGCGTCCAGTCCCGCGCCGCCTGGCTCGACCTCTGGCGCACCTGGCACGACGCACCACCGCGGCGGTGACGGGTCACCTGGGCGCGGCTTTGCGGTGGGCGCCGATCGTGGTCACAGCCGGAGCTGGAGCATCGCGAGCAGGCGGTCCTCAGGGCGGGTGAGGTCGAGGCCGGTGAGTTGTTCGGCGCGGCGGACGCGGTAGCGGAGGGTGTTGGGGTGGATGTGCAGGGCCGCCGCTGCCGTGCGGACGTCGCCGAAGGCGTCCAGCCAGGCCAGCACGGAGGCGGCCAACTGGCCGCCGTGCTGGGCGTCGTGGGCGAGCAGCGCGGTCAGGCGCGGGTCGCGGACGGCCTGGGCGGCGGCGAGGAGGGCGAGGGTCTCGGCGAGCAGGACCTGGGCCTGGACCTCGGTGATCTCCGCGACATGCGCCTCGACCTGCCCTGACGCCATGGCGTCCAGGACCCGGTCCGCCTCGCGGCGGGACGCGGCGGTGCCGTTGAGCCCGGCCGCGACCGTCCCCACCGCGCCGCGCACGGGCGCGCTCGCCGTCGCCGCCGCGAGGTGCCGGGTGGCCGCCTCGGCGAGTTCGCGGGTCCAGCCGAGGAGTGTCACCGCAGCGATGCCGTGCGGGAGTTCGGGCAGCAGCACGTAGACGCGCTCGTCCGCGGCGGCGACCAGGGCGCTGCGGTGGCGGGCGGCGGCGTGGACCGCCATCAGGCTGAGCGTCTCCTCGCGGTGCAGCTCGTCCGAGCCCGGCAGGGCGAACCCCAGGACGGCGGCGGGTCGTTTGGCGTCCAGGCCGAGATGACCGGCGAGGGACTGGGCAGCCGTGGTGCCCTGGAGGACGCCGGACAGCAGGTTCTGAGTGAGCCTCAGTTCCGAGCTGACGAGCCGCCGCCGCCGCATCAGCTGCAGCGCCGCGACCCGGGCCGCGCCGAGGAGGGCCTGGTCGGCGCGGTCGGCGAGCGGCGTCGCGCCCTCCTGGACCCAGATCGTCCCCAACTGCCGCTCGCCGGAGCGGATCGCCACCACCAGGCGGCGGCGCAGCCCCAACTCCGGGTGCTCGTCGATCGCGACGACCGAGTCGCCCGCGCGCAGGCGCTGGAAGACGCCCCACTCGCGGAGCTTGGCCAGATACGGCTCCGGGCCCTGCCAGCCCAGGATGGTGAGCCGCCGCAGGTCGTCGATCTCGTCGGAGTCGGCGGAGCGCGAGTAGGCGAGGATCCGGTTGGCAGTGTCCTCGATGCTGACGATGCCGCCGGTCAGCACCGCCGTCGTCTGGGCCAGGGCGAAGAGGTCGCCCTCCTCCGCGCCGTTCTCCCCGGCGTTGCCCGGGAGTTGGCGGCCGCTGCCGAGCGCCGCGCGGGCGAGGGCGTCGAGGTGCTCCCAGCGGACCTCGCGGCGGACCGAAAGCAGCGCGATCCCGGCCTGCTCGGCGAAGTCGCGCAGCGTCTCGCGCTGCGCGGAGGAGTCGATGCGCACCGCGACCGCAGCCGCGCCGGCGCGCGCCGCCGCCCGTAGCGCCGGGATCGCGGCGCGTCCGCGCACGCCGATGGCCAGCACCAGCTCGCCGGGACGCGCGGTCGGCGGGTCCTCCGGGTCGAGCAGAGCGACGTCGACCGCCTCGACGTCCAGCCCCGCCGGGGCGCACTGGAGCTCGACCACCGGCTCGCCCAGCGACATCAGCAGCTGGCGCAGTGAGAGGCCGCCGGGGCGGACCAGCGGCAGGTCAGGCGGCAGGTCGGAGGGGAGTTCCGACGGCAGGTCGGACGGCAGGTCGGACTGGGGGTCGGACGGGAGGTCCCCAGGGGGGCCGTCGGGTGTCGGCGGCTCGGCCGGGACCGGCTCCTCGGGGCCTTCGGCGGTGTTGTCCGATCGGACATGCTCCATGGTCAGATCTTATGCGCCCGGACAAAGAGGAGCGCTTTCGCACAGGCTTAGCGTGTGACTCGACGGACCGTGCCGACGTGCGAACCACGCCCGGTCGGTCGACGATCCCCCTGGGTCGTCCGGCGATCTGCCGGCTGGTCCAGGAGCACTGATCCGCCCGAACGTCCCGTCCGTTCCGGACGTCTCAACGAGGAGAACGCGCGTGTTGGACGCTGTGACCCAGATTCCCGCGCCGGTCAACGAGCCGGTGCACGGCTACGCCCCGGGCAGCCCGGAGCGGGCCCGGCTGGAGGCCGAGCTGAAGCGGCTGGGCTCGCAGGCCCCGGTCGAGCTGACGATGACCGTCGGCGGCGAGCGCCGCCTGGGCGGTGGCGAGCCGATCGACGTGGTGCAGCCGCACCGGCACGCCGCCGTGCTCGGCACCATGCGCAACGCCACCGCGCAGGACGCGCGGGACGCGGTCGAGGCCGCGCTGGCCGCCGGTCCCGCCTGGCGTGCGCTCTCCTTCGACGACCGCGCCGCCGTCTTCCTGCGCGCCGCCGACCTGCTGTCCGGCCCGTGGCGCGAGACGCTGGCCGCCGCGACCATGCTCGGCCAGTCCAAGACCGCGCAGCAGGCCGAGATCGACACCCCGTGCGAGCTGGTCGACTTCTGGCGTTTCAACGTCCACTTCGCCCGCCAGATCCTGGCCGAGCAGCCGATCTCCTCGCCCGGCGTGTGGAACCGCACCGACCACCGTCCGCTCGAGGGCTTCGTCTACGCGATCACGCCGTTCAACTTCACCGCGATCGCCGGCAACCTGCCCACCGCGCCCGCGCTGATGGGCAACACCGTGGTCTGGAAGCCGTCTCCCACGCAGCAGTTCGCCGCGCACCTGCTGATGCAGCTGCTGGAGGAGGCGGGCCTGCCCAAGGGCGTCATCAACATGGTCACCGGCGACGGCCTGGCCGTCTCCGAGGTCGTGCTGCCGCACCCGGACCTGGCGGGCATCCACTTCACCGGCTCCACCGCGACGTTCCAGCACCTGTGGAAGTCGGTGGGCGAGAACATCGCCTCCTACCGCACCTACCCGCGCCTGGTCGGCGAGACCGGCGGCAAGGACTTCCTGGTCGCCCACCCGTCCGCCGACGCGGCGTCCCTGGTCACCGCGCTGGTGCGCGGAGCGTTCGAGTTCCAGGGCCAGAAGTGCTCCGCCCTGTCGCGCGCCTACGTTCCGGCGTCGCTGTGGGCACGGATCAAGGACGAGGTCAAGGCCCAGACCGAGTCGCTGACCATGGGTGACGTCTCGGACCTGTCCAACTTCATGGGCGCGGTCATCGACGCCCGCGCGTTCGCCAAGAACAGCGCCGCGCTGGAGCGCGCCGCCGCCGACCCGAACGTGGAGATCCTCGCGGGCGGCAGCTGCGACGACTCGGTGGGCTACTTCGTCCGCCCGACCGTCCTGGTCGGCTCCGACCCGGCCGCGGAGTACTTCCGCGACGAGTACTTCGGCCCGATCCTGGCCGTCCACGTCTACGAGGACGCCGACTGGGACGCCACGCTCACCCAGCTCGACGCCGCCTCGCCGTACGGCCTGACCGGCGCCGTCTTCGCCACCGACCGCACCGCGATCGCCGAGGCCATGGACAAGCTGCGCTTCGCGGCCGGCAACTTCTACATCAACGACAAGCCCACCGGCGCCGTCGTCGGCCAGCAGCCCTTCGGCGGCGGCCGTGCCTCGGGCACCAACGACAAGGCGGGTGCGGCGCAGAACCTGCTCCGCTGGACCTCGGCCCGCTCGGTCAAGGAGAGCTTCGTCCCGCCGACCGACTACCGCTACCCGCACATGGGCTGACGGATCGTCGACCGGCACGTCGTGACGGTCGTCGGCCGGGCTCGCCCTGCCCGCTGAACGACGGCTGTCGCATCCCGTCGGTCCACCCGCCTGCTACGGCCGGTCGGACCGACGGAGGCGGCGTCCCCTCCCAACTCCCCCCGGGGGAGGGGCCGCCGCCGGTATCCCTGTCTTTCCCACGCTTGTCCCCCCACGCTTCCGCTTCTCCCGCACCCCCAGGAGTTGACATGCTCCGTACCACGCTGCTTGCGGCCTCCCGCTCTCCGCGCTCCCGCAAGCTCATCGAGCAGCTCCCGCCCACCCGCGCCATCGTCAAGCGCTTCGTCGCCGGTGACACCCTGGACGAGGGCGTCTCCGTCACCGACACGCTCGTCGGCACCGGCCGCCGGATCACCCTCGACCACCTGGGCGAGGACACCACCGACGCCGCCCAGGCCGCCGGAACCGCCGAGGCATACGAGAAGCTGCTCGCGGCCCTCGCCGAGACCGGTCTGGCGGACCGCGCCGAGGTCTCCGTCAAGCTCTCCGCCGTCGGGCAGTTCCTGCCCAAGGACGGCGAGCAGGTCGCCCTGGAGAACGCCCGCCGCATCTGCGCCGCTGCCGCGGCCGTCGGCACCACGGTCACCCTGGACATGGAGGACCACACCACCACCGACTCCACCCTGGGCATCGCCCGCGAACTGCGCGCGGACTACCCGTGGTTGGGCGTCGTGCTGCAGGCCTACCTGCACCGCACCGAGGCGGACTGCGCCGAGTTCAGCGGTCCCGGCAGCCGCGTCCGCCTGTGCAAGGGCGCGTACCAGGAGCCCGCGTCGGTCGCGTTCCAGAAGAAGAGCGACGTCGACCTGGCCTATGTCCGCTGCCTCAAGATCCTGATGGCGGGCGAGGGTTACCCGATGGTGGCCTCCCACGACCCGCGGCTGATCCGCGTCGCGGGCCAGCTGGCCGCGCAGAACGGCCGGTCGGCGGACTCCTTCGAGTACCAGATGCTGTACGGCATCCGCCCGGAGGAGCAGGAGCGGCTCATCGCCGAGGGCAACACCATGCGGGTCTACCTGCCCTACGGCAACCAGTGGTACGGCTACTTCATGCGCCGCCTCGCGGAGCGCCCGGCCAACCTGGTGTTCTTCCTGCGCGCGCTGGCGACGAAGAGCTGACGGACCGTCGGACGCGAGGCACCGTCGGACTCGACTGGGAGGCGGACCCGCCGGGGCAGCGGCGGGTCCACCGGCCTGCCCCTCACCGTCACCGTCGTCCTCACCTGAACGCAGCACCCGGGACGTGACCGTCCCGTCGGCGGCTCGTTGTTCCGACGTGAGCGTGAAGAAGATCGTCACCGCTGCCGTCCTCGCCACCGCTGCCCTCGCGTCCGCCGCGCCCGCCAGCGCTGCCGACAGGGGCCACGTCGGGCCGTTCGATCCGCCGCATCCCTGGGACTTCTCCAGCGCGGTCTCGTGCTTCCAGCAGATCGCCGCCGTACCCGTCCTCGGCCGCTGGAACGACGACCACGCCCCCGCCCCCGCCCCTCACTGCGGCGGCTGAGCGTCCCAGGTGCGGGGCCGGTCGGGGTTCGGCAGGGGCCGCGGTTACCCTCGCAGCATGCAGCTAGCCGCCATCCCGTCCCCGTCGGTGAACGGTTTCCACCTGGGGCCGCTTTACATCCACTTCTACGCGCTGATGTACATCGTGGGCATCAGCCTCGCCGTGCTTCTCGGCCGGCGGAGGTGGAGCGCGGTGGGCGGCGACCCGGCGCTGGTCGACGAGATCGCCATCTGGTGTGTGCCCGCCGGGATCATCGGCGGCCGGATCTACTTCGACCTCACCACGCCCAAGTACATCCCGCCGCACTGGTGGGGGCCGCTGGCCGTCTGGGACGGCGGGCTGGGCATCTGGGGCGGGGTCGCGTTGGCCACGGTCGTCGGCATCTGGCGGCTGCGCAAAGCCGGGGCCGACGTGCTGGCGATGATGGACGCGCTGGCGCCGTGCCTGCTGGTCGCCCAGGCGATCGGCCGCGTCGGCAACTACTTCAACCAGGAGCTCTTCGGCGGCCCGACCAGCTTGCCCTGGGGGCTGGAGATCGCGCCCGCCTACCGCCCGCCGGGCTACCTCCAGGACCCGACGTTCCACCCCACGTTCCTCTACGAGCTCGTCTGGGACCTGCTGCTCGCGTGGCTGCTGATCCGTCTCGGCAAGAGCGGCAAGGTGCGGCCCGGCAGCCTGATGGCGCTCTACGTCGTGGGCTACTCGGCCTTCCGCATCTTCGAGGAGTCGCTGCGCGTCGACCCCTCCGAGCACTTCCTCGGCCTGCGCCTGAACTTCTTCGTCGCCTCGGCGTTGACGCTGTTCGGCCTGGTCTGGTTCGTCGTCCTGCAGCGGCGGAGCCCCCGACCGGAAGCAGTAGCGGAAGCGGAAGCGGACCCGGAGGCAACAGACACCTCGGAGGCACCTGAGCCGCCGGAGTCTCAGTGAGGCTGCAGCAGTAGGCGGACGGCGAGACCGAGGATCACGGCGCTGGAGACCAGGGACGTGCAGAGCCGCCCGTAAGGGCCGGTCAGCGCGCGGCCCAGCAGGGCACCGCCGCCCGCGAGCAGGAGTTGCCAACTCGCGGACGCCGCGAAGGCGGCCGTGACGAATACGGCCTCGTCCCAGCGTCCGGACGCTGCACCGCCCTGCCGGGCGAGCACGAGGGCGGCGAAGTAGATCACCGTGATCGGGTTCATCAGCGTGATGCCGAGGAGCCCGAGGTACGCCTGCGTCGGGCTGAGCGGGGCGCGGTCCTCCGCCTCCGCCCGCTGCCGCGCGCGGTACCGGGCGACGGCGCGGGTCGCGCCGATCAGTGCGAGCGCGACGAGCACCGTGGCCGAGGCCCAGTGCAAGGGGACGGTGATCGAGGTGAGGGCGGGCGCCAGAGCCGAGCCCCCGAGTACGGAGATCAGCGCGTAGAGGCCGTCGGCGGTCGCGACGCCGAGAGCGGCGCACGACCCGATCCGCAGCGTCGTCCGGGCGGTGAGCGCCACGAGGTATGTTCCGACCGCTCCCACCGGCATGGCGATGCCGTAGCCGGCGAGAAGTCCGGCGACGAGAGCCGCGCCACCGGCGCTGCCCGCGCTCATGCGGGGTGCGGAATCGAGCCTCCCGGGCGGCGCGCGGACTGCTGTCGGCCGTGCTCCGCCGTGGCGGAGGAGGGCAGCGACGGCAGTGGCAGCGCGAGGGCGGGAGTCGTGGTCATGGGCTGATGGTCGGGGCGTTCCAGGCCGCCCCGCAAGCCGTTTTCCGTTTCAGGAGGCAGCCTTTCAGGAGGCAGCCACGCCGCGGTTCAGGCGGCGGTGGCTATCTCCAGGGGCTGGTTCGCGGCGGTGCGGGCGGCGAGGTACTCGTCGACGAGGCGGGTGTAGAGATCCCGCTCCGACGCCGTGAGACGACGGCCGCGGGCCCGCGCGAGAAGCGCGCGGATGCGGTTGTTCGCGAGATCGGCTCGCGAAAGCGGGGTGATCACGTTCTGCATACCTCGAATCTATCGTCGACCACTGACAATCGGCGCGGGATTTCGGCTCGCGGACGGTCGTGCGATCACCCCGGACCGGCGGAGGAGTCGCCGGTGAGCAAGGGTGGCTGACGCTCGTTCAGTTGACGGCGGCACTCGGCGGCCAGGTGTGGATACGCCGTGCCGATCGCCTCGTACACGCGTCGGCGCAGCAGGCACTCGGCGTCGGCGCGGCCCGCGCTGCCGTGCAGGCCGTCGAGCACGGCGTCGTAGTCGGTCAGCGCGTGCCGCAGGTAGTTGACCTGCCACCGGCGCAGCGCGCCCGGCTCGGCGGCGTCGGGTCGGGCCGGGGCCGCGGCGTGGTCCCCGTACCGGCAGGCGCGCTGCGCGTCCCGGTGGTTGCGGTGCGCGACGGCCCTGCGGGTGAGGCAGTCCGGCGAGAGCCGGGGGACGCGGATGTCCAGCCCCTCCACCTCGGCGAGCACGGCGCGGCGTCGACGCTGGGCCGCCGCACGGGAGTTGGCGGCGCGCTGGGCGGCAGCGGTGGCCAAGGCGGCGAACGCGTCCGTCGCCTCCGCGGCGGCGACGCGGGAGACGGCGTAGAGCCGGGACGGCGACGCGCCCCTGAAGTGCGGATTGCGCACCGTCTTGTCGGGCGAGCCGAGCAGCTTGGCGACCATGCTGGGCGTCCAGCCACGGTGTCGCAGTCCTGCGAGGGAGAGGTAGCGGTGGGCGGGAGTGGTGGCGTCGGGGTTCATGCCGCCTCCAGGGGGACCGGGGTTGAACAGCCGTATGTGGTGTGTACGGACGGTCTAGCGCCCAGCACTGACAGCCTTCGGCGAGTTGCACTATCAGGGGCGGGGGGGGGGGCCGGGGGGGGGGGGGGGCCCGGGGGGGGGGGGGGGGGGCCGCCCCCCCCCCCCCCGCCCCTGAAAGTGCAACTAACTGCGGTAGCGTCGGTGACCCGTCGGGCTCCGGAGGCAGGTGCAACCCCTCCCAGTGGGGACAAGCGGCGCGCATCGGCGCAGCTCACGCCCCCTGCCGCGCCGGAGGCGCGGATGGGTTCTTCGCGCGGAAGAGCTGAGCGCCTAGCATGATCCCCATGTCTGCTGCCCTCACGCGCGCCGAAGCCGAGGTACGGCGGCGTCTGCTCGACGTCCGCTGTGTCTCCGTCGAGCTGGATCTGACGGTCGGGGAGGACGTGTTCCGGTCCGTCACCGTGATCAACTTCAGCTGCCGGACCCCGGGCGCCGCGACGTTTGTGGACGTCAAACCCGCGCTCCTGCGGCGCGTCCTGCTCAACGGGCGGGAGCTGGATCCGGGCGCGCTGGACGGCGGGCGGTTCCCGCTCACGGACCTCGCGGACGACAACGAGCTGCTGGTCGACGCGGACATGGCCTTCTCCCGTACCGGCGAGGGCATGCACCGGTTCGTGGACCCGGCCGACGGCGAGGTCTACGTCTACACCCAGTCGTTCCTGGACGACGGCCCGCGCGTCTTCGCGGCCTTCGACCAGCCGGACCTGAAGGCTCCGTACCAGGTCAGCGTCACCGCGCCGTCCTCGTGGACCGTCGTCGCCAACGCCTCCGGCACCCGCGAGGAGCTGGCGGAGGGCCACGCCACCCGGACCAGCTTCGCGCCCACCGCCGCGATCAGCAGCTACCTGGTCGCCGTCGTCGCCGGGCCGCTGCACTCCGTGCTCTCCGAGCACGACGGCATCCCGCTCGGCCTGCACTGCCGCCGTTCGCTCGCGCCCTACCTCGACGCGGACGCCGAGGAGTTGCTGACCGTCACCCGGCAGTGCTTCGACGCCTACCACGGGCTGTTCCGGCAGCGGTATCCGTTCGGCGGCTACGACCAGTGCTTCGTACCGGAGTTCAACGTCGGGGCGATGGAGAACCCCGGCTGTGTGACGCTGCGCGACACCTTCCTCTTCCGGTCCGCCGTGCCGGAGACCGAGCGTGAGCACCGCGCGATCGTGGTGGCGCACGAGATGGCCCACATGTGGTTCGGCGACCTGGTCACCATGCGCTGGTGGGACGACCTGTGGCTGAACGAGTCGTTCGCCGAGTACATGGGCTTCCGCGTGGTCGCCGACGCGACCCGGTTCGGCACCGCCGCGTGGACCGGCTTCGCGTCCACCAAGGCCTGGGGTCGGGACGCGGACCAGCGCCCCTCGACGCACCCGGTCGCGCCCGAGTCCGTCTCCGACACCGCCGAGGCGCTGCAGAACTTCGACGGCATCTCCTACGCCAAGGGTGCCGCCGCGCTGCGGCAGTTGGCCGCCTGGCTCGGTGACGAGGCCTTCTTCGCGGGCGTCAACCGCCACTTCGAGGCGCACGCGTTCGGGAACGCCACCCTGGACGACCTGTTGCAGTCGCTCGCCGGGACCAGCGGCCGGGACGTGCACGCCTGGGCCGAGCGGTGGCTGCGGACGACGGGGTTGGACACGCTGCGCCCCGCCGACGGCGTGCTGCAGCAGCGCAGCGCGGACGGGCAGTTGCGTCCGCACCTGATCACCGTGGCCGGCTACGACCGGCTGCCGGACGGCACGCTGATGTTGCGTCAGCGGACGCCGCTGGAGCTGGTGCCCGGCGAGCCGGCGCTGCTGCCCGAGCAGCGCACCGAGCTGCTGGTGCCGGACGACACCGACCTGGCCTTCGCCAAGATCCGCCTGGACGAGAAGTCCTGGGAGACCGTCAGGGAGTCGTTGGGGCATGTCCCCGACGTGCTGGCCCGGGCCGTGCTGTGGAACAGCGCGCGCGACCAGGTCCGCGACGGCGAGCTGCCCGCGAGCGAGTTCGTGGAGCTGGTCGCCGCCCATCTGCCGGGCGAGTCCTCGGTCCACCTGGTGCAGGACGTGCTGGCCTTCGCCGGTGGCGGATGCGCCGACCACTACCTGCCGCCGGAGCGTCGTGCCTGGGCGCTGACGAGGCTGGCCGAGGTCTGCCGTTCGATGCTGCGCCGGACCGAGGGCGACCCGGCCGCGAGCGGGCTGCGGCTGGTGGCCGTGCGCGGGCTGATCGACGCCGCCTCCACCTCGGTCGAGCAGGCGGAGCTGCGCGGCTGGCTGGACGACGGCGCGGTCCCCGGCGGCCCGGAGCTGGACCCGGCGCTGCGCTGGCAGTTGCTGCTGCGGCTCTGCGTGCTGGGCGCGGCGGGCGAGGCGGAGATCGTGGCGGAGGTGGACCGCGACCCGAGCGCCACCAGCGCGGAGGGCGCGGCCCGCTGCCGCGCCGCGCTGCCGGAGAGGGACGGCAAACTGGCGGCCTGGGACGCCGTGTTCGGCGGTGATCTCTCCAACTACCTGCTCCGGGCCACCATCGACGGCATCTGGCAGCCGGAGCAGGCCGAGCTGCTCGACGAACTCGGCCTGCCGGAGCGGTTCTTCGCCGACGCCGCGGCCGTCGCCGAACGCCGTGGCCCGGCCATCGCCCGCGCGCTCACCACGGCGTCCGGGTTCCCCGGCCACGCCGCCTCGCCGGAGGTGCTGGCCGTCGGCGAGCAGTACCTCTCCCGCGACGACCTCGGCGCGGCGCTGCGGCGCGGTCTGTCGGACCGGCTGGACGACATGCGACGCGCCGTCAGGAGCCGTGCGCTGGAGCGCGACGCGGGCGAGCCGGAGGAGATCGCGGTCGACACGGCAGCGAAGGAGGGGGAGTGACGGTGGATCAGCCGGTGCTGCACGTCAAGGGGCGGGTCCTGGTCGGCCCGGAGGACGTCCGCGACGAGCTGTGGGTGGTCGACGGCCGGATCAGCTTCACCGCGCCCGCCTCCGCGTCGGCGGACGTGCGGACCCTCCAGGGCTGGGTGCTGCCGGGCCTGACCGACGCCCACTGCCATGTCGGCCTCGACGCCCACGGCGCGGTCGACGACGCGACCAGCGAGAAGCAGGCGCTCGCCGAACGCGACGCGGGCGCGCTGCTGTTGCGGGACGCCGGGTCCCCGGCGGACACCCGCTGGATCGACGAGCGGGAGGACCTGCCGAAGGTGGTGCGGGCCGGTCGCCATATCGCCCGGACCCGCCGCTACATCCGCAACTACGCGCACGAGATCGAGCCAGACCAGCTCGTCGACTACGTCCGCCAGGAGGCGCGGCGCAGTGACGGCTGGGTCAAGCTGGTCGGCGACTGGATCGACCGCGGCACCGGCGACCTCGGACCGTGCTGGCCGCGCGAGGCGCTCGCCGCCGCGATGGCCGCCGCCCACGAGGAGGGCGCCCGGGTCACCGCCCACGTCTTCGGCGAGGACGGGCTGCGCGACCTGGTCGAGGCCGGGATCGACTGCATCGAGCACGCCACCGGGCTGACCGAGGACACCATCCCGCTCTTCGCCGAGCGCGGCGTGGCGATCGTGCCGACGCTGGTCAACATCGCCCACTTCCCCGAGCACGCGGCGGCGGGCGAGGCCAAGTTCCCCGACTACGCCCGCACCATGCGCAAGCTGCACGCGCGCCGGTACGCCACGGTGGCCGCCGCCTACGACGCGGGTGTGCCGATCTTCACCGGCACGGACGCGGGCGGCTCGCTGGCGCACGGGCTGGTCGCCGACGAGGTCGTGGAGCTGGTCACGGCCGGTCTGCCGCCGCTCGCCGCACTCGACGCGACGACCTGGGGCGCACGGCGCTGGCTCGGCCGTCCGGGCCTTACGGAAGGCGCTCCGGCCGACCTGGTGCTCTTCGCGGAGGACCCGCGCGCGGACGTCCGGGTGCTGCGGGACCCGCGGCTCGTGGTGGTGAACGGCAGGCCGACGGGCGGCTGAACGGCATGCGCGCAACAGGTCGTGCACACCGCGTGGACCCAGTTCGACCGGAGATGTCCGAAGCCTGGATCCCTACCCGCAGATCAAACTCCCGAACCGCTCCGCGGCCGGTCCGCCGGGACTAGTCTCCAGCCAGTGCCGTGGCACTGTGAACTGGGAGGTCGGGGTGCAGGGGCTGCTCGAACGCGACACCGAACTCGCCGCCGTGCGTGCGGCGGTGGCCGAGCTGGCCGGGGCGGTCGCCGGGGATGCGCCCGACGCGGCGCCGGACCGGCTGATCGTGGTGACCGGGGCCGCCGGGCTGGGCAAGACCAGCGTGCTGGCCGAGGTGCGGCGGGCGGCCGAGGCCGCGGGGCTCCTGGTGCTGGCGACCCGTGGCGGTGAGCAGGAGCAGGGTTCGGCGTTCCATGTCGTGCGCGGTCTGCTGCGGCTGCTGCTGGAGTCCGCGGGCGAGGAGGGCCGCCGCGAACTGCTCGGCGCCTGGTACGACATCGTGGCTCCGGCCGTCGGCATCGCCACCACCGGCGCCGCGCCGGACCCGCAGGGTGTCCGCGACGGCCTGGACTGGGTGGTCACCAACCTGGCCTTCGCCCGTGGCCCGCTGGTCCTCGTCGTGGACGACGCCCACTGGGCCGACGCCGAGTCCCTGGCCTGGCTCGCCGCCTTCTCCTCCCGGGTCGCCGACCTGCCCGTGCTGCTCGTGGTCGCCTACCGGCCGGACGAACTGCCGGACTGGGCGGACGCGTTCCGCAGCATGGCCGGGGACAACGGGGTCCGCCCGCTCGGCCTGGCCGCGTTGACGCCCGAGGCGGTGGACGCGCTGGTGCGGCGGATGTACGCGGAGTCCGGGCGGCGGGTGGAGGACGGCTTCGCCCGCGAGATCTGGGCGGTGACCGGCGGAAACCCGTTCGAGACCGTCGAGTTGGTCGCCAAGGCGGCGGAGCGGGGGATCGCCCCCGCCGAGGCGTCCTGGACGCAGCTGCGTGAGCTGAGCGCGGAGAACAAGGGCAGCGGCCTGATCGACCGGCTGCGGGGCCTCGGCTCGGGGCCGGTCCAACTCGCCCGCGCCGTCGCGGTCCTGGGCATCGCCACGCCGCGACCGCTGGCTGCCGTCGTGGCCGCCCTGATACCGGGCGAGGCGGAGTCGGCTGCCGAGCGGCTGCGCGAGGCGCGCATACTGACGGGTCATCAGACGCTGGAGTTCGTCCACCCGTTGATTGCCACCTCGGTGTACCGCAGCATGTCCGAGGAGATGCGCGCCGAACTCCACGACCGGGCCGCCTGGGCGGTGCTGGAGGCCGGACGCAGCCCGGTGGTCGCCGCCCGCCACTGGCTGGAGGTCCCGCCCAGCGGGAACGCGGCGCTGGTCGACCAACTGCGCGCCGCGGCACAGCTGTTCATGCAGTCCGGCGCGCCGGAGACGGCCCAGCGCTGCCTGGCCAGGGCTGTCGAGGAGCCCCCGCCGGTCGAGGAGCGGGCGCACGTGCTCTACGAACTCGGCTGCTCCACCCTGCTCTACGACCCGGCCGCCACCGCCGGACAACTGCGCACCGCGCTGGAACAGCCGGTGGTGCCCGAGCGGCTGCGCGAGGAGATCAGCGTCCGGCTGGCCCAGTCGCTCGCGCACAGCAACAACCTTGCCGACGCGGCCAGCACCATGGCCGAGGAGGCGTTGCGCACCGACTCCGCCGAGATCCGCCTCAAGCTGCTGGTCTGGAACTTCATGTGGTGCGCCTTCGACGCCTGGGAACAGGGCTCGGAGGAGCGGTCCAAGCGGCTGGCCGACCTGGCCGAGCGGCTCGACGTCGAGGGCGACCGCAGCATCGCCGCCCGCTACATCCTGGGCCTGCGCGCCTGGGACGCCACCGTGCGCGGCGAGCCGGTCGACGTCGCGCTGCACTACAGCGACCTGGCCCTGGAGGGCGAACTGCGTTGGGCGCACCCGGAGTGGGGCTTCGAGGTCCCGGTCCTGGTCGCGTTGACCTACATGTACGGGGACCGGCCCGCGCGCGCCCTGGAACTCTTCGCCAAGGGCATCGCCGAGTACGAGGAGGCGGGCTGGCGCGGCGCGCACCTCGCCTTCGGCCACACCATCCGCGGCTACGTCCACTACCGCACCGGCGATCTGGCGGAGGCGGAGCAGTGCGCCCGGCTCGGCCTCGACCTGGCCAACCGCGTCGGCGAGGGCACTCCGGTGCACTCGTACGCCGTCGGCACGCTGATCCTGGTGCTGACCTCGCGCGGTGCGCTCGACGAGGCGGGCGCGCTGGCCGAGCGCTACCGGTTCCACGCGCCGTACTCCAACGCCGTGGTCTTCCCCGACTCGCAGACCGTGCGCGGCGTACTGTTGCTTGCGCGTGGCGAGTTCGTCGACGCCGAGGCCGAACTGACCCAGGCCGGGGCCCGGTTGGACGGCCGGGGGATGCGCAACCCGGGGTGGTGCGGCTGGGAGCGCGGCCTGATGTCCGCCTGCGCCGGTCTCGGCGACCTGGACCGGGCGCGCAGCCTGGCCGAGGACCAGTTGGAGCGGGCCGAGCGCTACGGCACCCTCTCGGCCATCGGCACCGCGCTGCGGGCCGCCGCGGAGGTGACCGAGGACCCGGCCGAGCGCGTCGCCCGACTGGAGACGGCGGTCCAGGTCCTGGAGCGCGCCCCGGCCCCCTACGAGCGGGCGCGCGCGACGCTCGACCTGGCGGTCGCCCGCCGGGAGATGGGGCTTCCCCCGCGCGAAACCTTCGAGCAGGCGGCCGAGTTGGCCGCCGCCTGCTCGGCGGACGGGCTGGCGCAGGCGGCGGAGTCGGCGCGGGCGCAACTGTAGTGCGGGACGGGCCGGTTCGGGGTCGTGGTTCGCCCGGTCGGCGGAAGTGGCTAGGCTGACGGACGTGGCAGCACGTCCTTTGAACGAGATCGTCGAAACCGGCTGGGCCCAGGCCCTGGAACCTGTGGCTGGCAACATCGCCACCATGGGCGACTTCCTGCGCACCGAGATCGCCGGCGGGCGCACGTACCTGCCCGCCGGGGCCAACGTATTGCGCGCCTTCCAGCAGCCGTTGGACGGGGTCCGGGTGCTGATCGTCGGGCAGGACCCCTACCCGACGCCCGGTCACGCCGTCGGCCTCTCCTTCTCCGTCGCGCCGGAGGTCCGGCCGCTGCCGGGCAGCCTGGTGAACATCTTCACGGAGTACCAGCGCGACCTGAGCCTGCCCGCGCCGTCGAACGGCGACCTCACGCCGTGGACCGACCGGGGCGTACTGCTGCTCAACAGGGTGCTCACCACCGCTCCTCGCAACCCCGGCGCGCACCGCAACAAGGGCTGGGAGGCGGTGACCGAGCAGGCGATCCGCGCCCTGGTCGCCCGTGACACGCCGCTGGTGGCGATCCTCTGGGGCCGCGACGCCCGCAACCTGCGCCCGCTCCTCGGCCAGGTGCCGTGCATCGAGTCGGCCCACCCCAGCCCGATGTCGGCGGACCGCGGATTCTTCGGCTCCCGCCCGTTCAGCCGCGCCAACGAGCTACTGGTCAAGCAGGGTGCGCAGCCAGTGGACTGGCGCCTGCCGTAGGGCTGAGGGAGGCGAACAGGATGCCCGCCCCGGCGGCGCCGAGCGAGGTGACGGTGGCGAGAATGCGCTTGAGCATGGTTCTCCTCTGACTCTGACGGGCTCGTGAGTGTGACGGGCTCGTGAGTGTGACGGGCCCGTGAGTGTGACGGGCTCGGTGCCGTGGCAGGAAGAGACCGGCCCCCCGACCTGGTCTCTTCCTCCGCGGATGCCGCTTGGACCGGCCATGCGCGAAGCGGCAGGACCAGATTCGCCGTACGGCTTGGCGATGTCCCCTATCCCGTACGAATCCGTACGCCCGGCCTCTTACAATGCGCATGGCAGTAGCACAGCTTCACGACGCGGGGGACACCGTGGGTAAGCAGCGGGGCGCACTTCCGGATCCAGGCAGCGCCGGGGATCTGGCCGAGTTCATCGGGTTGTTGGGCGAGCTGCGTGCGTGGGCGGGGATGCCCTCGTACCGGACGCTGGCCAAGCAGGTCGGACCGCTGATGCGACCGCCGTGCGTGGTCTCGCTGTCCACGGTCGTGGACGTGTTCAAGGTCAACCGGCGCCGCCTCGACCTGGACCTGGTGATCGCGATCGTTCGCGCGCTGGGGTTGGACGAGCAGACGGTCGGTCTCTGGCGCGCGGCCTACCTGCGCATTCAGCGGGACGCCCAGGCAAGCGGGCCGACGGGAGCGCTCCGGCAGCTGCCGGCGGACCTGGCGACGTTCACCGGACGGCACGCGGAGGTCGACCGGCTGGTGACGGCTGCCACGACGCCGTCGGACTCGGAGCCCACGGTCTCGGTGTTGGTGATCGAGGGCATGGCCGGGGTCGGCAAGACCCAGCTGGCTCTGCACGCCGCGCACAGCCTGGTCCGCTCGGGCCACTACGCAGACGTCCAGCTGTACACCAATCTGCGCGGGTACGACCCGGACCGGCCGCCGGCCGACCCGGCGGCCGTGTTGGACTCGTTCCTACGGCAGTTGGGCGTGGCGCCGCAGCGTGTTCCGGAGACGCTGGAGGAACGCGCGGCGATGTTCCGTGACCGGATGAACGGTCGCGCCGCCCTGGTGGTGCTGGACAACGCCGCAGAGGTCAGCCAGGTGCGGGAGTTGATACCCAGCAGCCCGAGCTGCCTGGTGCTGGTCACCAGCCGGCGCAGCCTGACCGAGCTGCCCGACGCGAGCGTGCTGCGGCTCGACGTGTTCACGGAGCAGGAGGCACTGCAACTGCTCGCACGAGTGGCGGGCGCCGACCGGGTCGACGCCGAGCCGCAGGCCGCGCGGCGGATCGTCGAGCTGACCGGCGGCCTACCGCTGGCGGTGGCGCTGGCCGCGGCCCGGCTCCGTTCGCGCCCGGCGTGGAGCGTTGCGGAGCTGGCCGATCGTCTGGCCAAAGGAGCAGGCGCGGAACCTGGCGTGACGGCGGTGCTCGACCTGTCCTACCAGGGCCTGCCGAAGGCCGCGCAGCGTCTCTTCCGGCTGCTGGGCGTGGATCCCGGGTTGGACGCCACGGTCGACTCCGTCGCCGCGCTGGTCGGCATCGATCCGGACGAGGCCGACCAGCTGCTGGAGCTGCTCCAGGACGAGCACCTGGCGCACCAGCAGGTGCTCGGCAGGTACGAGATGCACGACCTGGTGCGCGCCTTCGCCGCCGAGACGTCTCGCGCCACCGATGCGGAGGCGGACCGGAACGCGGCGTTGACCCGCTGGCTGGACTGGTATCTGCACTCCGTCTACGCGGCCACGGACCTGGTCAACAAGAACCGCTACCGCAACGGCGACCTGCCGCGACCGCCCGAGCTGCCGGTGGCCGAACCGGCCGACGACGACGAGGCCCGCGCCTGGCTGTCCGCCGAGCGCGCGAACCTGCTGGCGGCGACCCGGTTCGCCGCCACCGAGGGCTGGCCCGGGCACTCCTGGCGCTACGCCCAGGCGCTGTGGTCGTACTACTTCGCGTCGGGCCTCAACTCCGACTGGGCCGAGAGTCTTCGCCACGGCCTCGCCGCCGCCGAGGTGGACGGCGACGCCGCCGCGCAGGGTGAGCTCTGGCACGCCCGGGGAAGCTACGAAGTCGTCGCCGGCCGCTTCGACCGGGCCCTGCCCTACACCCGCGAGGCGCTACGACTGCGCAAGGTCGCCGGAGACCCCGTCAAGACCGCGACCACCCTGGGCAATCTGGCGTGCGTCCTGTCCGACATGGGCCAGTTCCGCCAGGGCCTGGAGTTCTTCCACGAGGCCCTCGCCCTCATGCGGGAGACCGCCAACGGGCACGGCGAGGCGAACGTCCTCCACAACATGGGCATCGGGGCCTACGCGATGGGCCGTCACCGTCAGTCCCTGGAGCTGTTGGGCGAGGCCCTCGCCTTGTACCGGGAGTCCGGGAACAAGGACCACCAGACGTTCGTCCTGATCCCCACCGGTCTGAACATGAGCCTGTTGGGCGACCACGACGGGGCTTCGGCCGCGGTGGCCCAAGCCGTGGCACTCGCCGAGGACATGGGCGCGGGCCGCCGTCTCGCCCCGGCGATCAACGTCCTCGGCACGCTGGCCATGGAGCGTGGCGACCACGAGGAAGCCGCCCAGGAGTTCCGCCGGGCGCAGGCACTCGCCCACGAGATCGGCGACTGGGGCGAGGAGACCGAGGCCTGGTTCGAACTCGGGGTCAACGCCCTGCGATCCGGCGATCCGGCCGGCGCCGTCACCTTCTTCGACGAGGTTGCCACGCGTCTGGACGGCCGGAAGTACCACCGGTGGATCCTGCTCCTTCCCCAGTACCGGGCCGACGCACTGCTCGCCCTCGGCGACCTGGCCGGAGCGGCGGAGCTCTACCAGCGCGTACTGGACGCGGAGGACGACTCGGAGGCAGTGGTCAGGGCACGCGCGGCCTACGGCATGGCCCGCCTCGCCCGAGCCGCGGACCCGTCCGACCTCAGCACCGCCCGCTCCCGGCTCCACCAGGCGCTTCGTCTCCTGGAGAAGGCCGAGTTCCCCTCGCTGGAGCAGACCGTCACCGCGACGCTCGTCGACGTCGAGGGAGAGCTCGAAGCGGCGTCAACCCGCTGACGGCGCGCAACGACCCGGCCGCGTGGGGGGCAGCCGGGTCGTTGCGCGAGGTGCGGTCAGCCGGTGAAGGCGGTCAGGCCGTTCGGGGTGCCGAGGCCGGTCGGGCCGTCGTAGCCGGGCTCCGCGGTGCAGAGGTAGGCCGGGGAGCAGGAGGCCGTCGAGCCGGTGGTGACGTCGTTGAGCGACGTGGTGTGGGCGTAGGCGATGGAGGCGGGGATCGCCGTGCTGTGCGCGCCCGCGTCGGCGTAGACGCCCGCGATCAGCGGGGAGGCGACGGAGGTGCCGCCGTAGACGGCCCAGCCGCTCGCGCCGTAGGTCTGGTAGACGGCGACACCGGTGGCCGGGTCGGCGACCGCGGAGACGTCGGCGACGGTGCGGTTGGAGCAGCCGCTGTCGGTCTGCCAGGCGGGCTTGGGCTCGTAGGCGGAGCAGCCGGAGCCGGCGCCCTCGGTGGAGGAGGTGGACCAGACGGACTCGGTCCAGCCGCGGCTGTTGGACGCCTTGGACAGCGAAGTGCCGCCGACCGCGGTGACGTTGGGGGACGCCGCCGGGTACTCGACGCCGTAGCCGCCGTCGCCGGAGGAGGCGGTGATGGCGATGCCCGGGTGGTTGAAGTAGGTGGAGTCGTAGCTCGTGTCGGCCGAGGACTCGGAGCCGCCGTAGCTGTTGGAGATCTCCGTCGCACCCAGCTTGGCGGCCTCGTTGACGGCCGTGCCGAGGTTGGTCATGCTCGCCGTCTTGGCCTCGACCAGGATGATGTGGGCGTTCGGGGCGATCGCGGAGACCATGTCGAGGTCGAGCGACTCCTCGCCGGCCCAGCCGGAGTTGCTGCTCGGCAGGGTGCTGCTTCCGGTCTGGCTGACGATCTTCAGGCAGCCGCTGGCGGTGGTGCAGGCGGGGAGCCCGTACTGGGAGCGGTAGACCGCGAGGTCGGCGGCGGCGTTGGGGTCGTTGTAGGCGTCGACGATGGCGACGGTCTGTCCGGCGCCGCCGTTGGCCGGGAGGTTGTACGCGGACAGCAGGTCGCTCGGCCCGTAGCCGGACGGGGTCGCGTTCGGCGTGACGCCCTTGGCGTTGACGTGCTCGGCGGCGCTGGTGACGTGCAGCGCGTTGCAGAAGGCGTGACCGGCGGTCAGGTCGACGGCGCAGGAGCGGGACCAGGCGACGCCGTGGCCGGCGGTGGCCGCCTGGGCGGGCATGGCGGCGATCAGGCCGGAGATGGCGAGGGCGGCGGAGCCGATGAGCGGGACGGCGGCGCGGGCGGCGGTGGATATCGAGCTGGTGCGCATCGTACTTCTCCTGGGACTGGGGACCGGGGGGAGTGCAGGTGCGACCGCAAGAAGGGGGCGCCCCCGTCTGCGGGTTGAGCAGGCAATTGCGTGGAACTTCTGACCACCCTCTGAAGTGGTGGCGACTGGGCGAGAACCTATCCGCCTGTCCGCAGCACGACAAGAGGGCGGCGGAAGATCGCATTCAGGTTTAACAGTCGAGGCATCAGACGTAACGAAGCAGCCCGCACCCGGCGCGATTTTGCTTGGGCCTTGGGGGTGCGCATCGGCTTTCCGTGGTGGGCCCGGTGGGTCCGGCTTGCGGGGGCCTTACCAGGTTTGGGCGTTAACGAGCGTGTGGTGCTTGAGGTTTCTGATTCATAGTCACCCTTAAGAGTGAACTGACGGTGTGTGCGGCCACAGTGACGGAGGGTTCGCAAGGATGGGCGGCGTCCGAGATCGTGCGCCGCTCGTCCGTGCAGTTTGATGCCCGTGAGCGTGAAGCGGCGTACGCACGTTCCCAGGTGGGGGTTTCACCTTGTTCACCCGTCGTCGCTTCGCCACGCCCTTTGCGCTCTCCGGTGCGCTCGCCGCCGTCTCCATGCTGGGGGTCGCCACGCCCGCGCATGCCGACGGCGGATCAGGCGGGGGCATCGGTACCGCCTCCGCGACCACCGCGGAGGCCGCGTTGGACGTGAGGCTGCTCAACGCCATCGACGTCCCCATCGATGTCTCGCTGAACCGGATCACTGCCCCGTCCTCGAAGCAGGACACCGCGCTGACCGCCGTGGTCGGCGGCGTCGGCGGTCCGGGGCGGCGGCAGCCGGTCAACCTGCTGCTGGCCAAGGTCGGCGAGAGCTCGGCCATGGCCGACGCGAGCGGCTCGCACGCGAGCGTCACCCTGGCCGAGGCGCACCTGCACCTGCCCGGCCTGCCGCTGACCGAGCTGCTCGGCCTCAAGGCCGTGACCGCGAAGGCCGACTGCCCGGCGAACGGCGCCCCGTCCGCCGAGGCCAACGTGCTCGGCGACATCACGGTGCTGGGCCTCACCGTCCACCTCAGCGCGTCGGGGGAGACGCGCGTCCCGGTGCCGGCGCTCGGCGAGGTCGACCTGTGGCTGTCGAAGCACAGCACCACCTCCGACTCGGCGGCGGCGACGGCGCTGGACCTGGAGGTCTCGGTGAACCCGCTCAACCTCAACGTGGCTGCTGTCACGGGCAAGTTCGTGCTGGCGGACGTCTCCTGCACCAAGGGTGACGGCAGCGGCAGCGGCAGCGGCGGCAACAGCGGCGGCGGGACCGGCGGCAGTGGTGGTAGCGGTGGCAGTGGCGGCAGCTCCGGCGGCGGCAGCACGCGCGGCGCTTCGGGCGGCGGTGGGTCCTCGGTCTCGGGCGGTTCCGGCTCGGGCAGCTCCGGCTCGGGCACCGGGACGGACGCCTCGGACACCACGACGGGTCACCTCGCCGAGACCGGGAGCAGCAGCGCGACCCCGGCCATCGCCGGAGGCGCGCTGATCCTGCTCGGTGCGGGCGCCGGCGCGGTCACCCTGACCCGGCGTCGTCGGTGCGGCTGACGGTTCGTCAGATGGCTAGTGCCTGACCCAAGGCCGCGCAGAAGGCGTCGGTCGTGGCGCGGTCGCGGACCGCGATGCGCAGCCAGTCCGGCCCGAGGCCGGGGAAGCTGTCGCCGCGCCGGACGGCGAACCCGGCCGCGCGCAGCCGTAGGCGGACCTCGTCCGCACCGGCCAGCTCGACCAGCACGAAGGACGCCTCGGGCGTGCCGTGCACCCGGACGCCGGGAAGTTCGGTGAGACGGGTCAGCAGGTGGTCGCGGTCGGCGACGGTCGCCTTGGCGGCGGTGTCGGCCTCGACGAGTGCGGCAGGGGAGCTGCACGCGATCGCCGCGGTCAGCGCCGGGGAGGAGACGGGCCAGAGCGGCTGTGCGGCGGCGAGTCGGGCGATCAACTCCGGTTCCGCCAGCACATAGCCGATGCGCAGCCCGGCCAGACCCCAGGTCTTGGTGAGGCTGCGCAGCACGACCAAGCCCGGCACGTCCGACCGCGCGGCGAGGCTCTCGGTCTCGCCGGGGACGGTGTCGGCGAAGGCCTCGTCCACGACCAGGACGCGGCCGGGCCGGGCGAGTTCGGCCAGGGTGGTGGCCGGATGCAGCACAGAGGTGGGGTTGGTGGGGTTGCCGACCACGACCAGATCGGCTTCGGAGGGGAACGCCGAAGGGTCGAGTCGGAACCCCGCCTCCTTGCGCAGCAGCAGTCGTTCCACCGGATGCCCGGCGTCGCGCAGCGCGGCCTCAGGCTCGGTGAACTGCGGATGCACCACGACCGCGCGGCGCGGCCGCAGCGCCCGTGCCAGCAGCACGAACGCCTCCGCAGCGCCCGAGGTCAGCAGCACCTCCTCGGGCGCGCGACCGTGCCGGGCCGCGACGGCGGCACGCGCGGTGCTGCCGTCCGGGTAGGCGGCCAGCCCGTCGAGGCTGTCCGCCAGGACCCGCCGCAGCCAGGCGGGCGGCGTCCCGGTCCGCACGTTGACTGCGAGGTCGACCAGGCCGCCGCCGACCTCACTGTCGCCGTGGTGGCGCAGATCCGGCTCGGCGGCGGCGAGTTGGGCCGCCGAAGGGTCAGTGGGCATGGGTGTGCGACCCGTGCGCGTGGTCGTGGTGGTGACTGTCGTGCCCGTGGTCGCCGTGTCCGTGACCGTCGTGCCCGTGGTCGTGGCTCGGGTCGTCCGGGTGGTGGTGCGGGCGCTGCGGCGCGCCGACCTTGGACTCGAAACCCGGCATGGCGATGCGGTAGACGCAGGTGTCGCAGTTCATCCGCAGGTCGCCCGCGAGCGTCTCGCGGTAGCGCTCCAGCACCAGCTCGGCCAACTCCTCGGTGGCGCCCAGCACACCGGCCTGGCGGACCTCGACGTCCGGATGAGCCTCGGCCCAGGCGTCGGCCTGCTCGACGACACGGTCCGGCAGGATGCCGGTGAAGAGGAAGTACGGCAGCACCACGATCCGCTTGGCGCCCAACAGCTGACAGCGCGTCAGGCCCGTTGCGACGTCCGGCGCTGCCAGTGAGACGAACGCCGGCTCGACCCCGGCCAGACCCCGGCCCTCCCAGAACAGCCGGGCCACCTTGACGACTTCGGCGTTGGCGTCGGGATCGGTCGAGCCGCGGCCCACCAGCAGCACCATGGTGTCGGCGCGCTCCTCCGGGCGCAGCACCTCGTCCAACCGCCGCTCCAGGACGGTCAGCAGCGACGGGTGCGGGCCGAGCGGGCGGCCGTACTGGAAGCTGGTGCCCGCATGACGCTCGCGCTCGCGGACCAGCGCGGCCGGGATGTCGCCCTTGGCGTGCCCTGCCGAGACCAGCACCAGCGGCACGGCGGCGAAGCGCCGCGCGCCCTGCTCGACCAGCTCGGCGACGGCGTCGGCCAGCGGCGGCGGGGAGAGCTCGATGAACCCGCCGCCGACGGGCGTGTCCGGCAGCCGGTCCTTGAGCGAGTCGACGAAGGCGCGGAACGCCTCGGCTCCGGCGTCGTCGCGGGTTCCGTGGCCGACGAGAAGGAGGGCGGGAGCGGAGCGACTCGAATGATGGGCGGCGGCGGGCGACGGGTGGGCGGGGGCAGTCACAGGGACTCCTTGGTGGATGGTGCAGGTGCGGCGGCGTCGCAGGCAGACGCGTAGAGATCCGGGTAGAGCAGGGCGTTGGCGGCGGCTGCGGCGACGGCGGAGCCGCCCTTCTCCGAGACGTTGCTGACGGCGGGCAGCCCGGAGGCGCGCAGGGCGGCCTTGGACTCGGCCGCGCCGACGAAGCCGACCGGCAGGCCGATCACCAGCGCGGGGCGGGCGTCGAGTCGCAGCAGCTCCTCCAGCGCGGTCGGCGCGCAGCCGATCACCCAGACCGCGCCGTGGCCGACCTCCTCCAGCGCCAGGCGGATCGCGGCGGCCGATCGGGTGAGCCCGGTCGCCGGATCGCCCTTGGCGTCCCGGACGCGGCACAGCGCGCGGCGCGCGGTGATCCCGGCGGCGACCATCTCCACGTCCGCGACCAGCGGCGCGCCCGCGGCCAGGGCGTCGGCGGCGGAGCGCAGCACGCTCTCGTCGGCGATCACCAGGTCGTCCAGGTAGGCGAGATCGGCGCTGGAGTGCACGACACGCTCCGCGACCGCGCGGGTCAGCGGCGGCAGGTGGGACGTGTCCGCCCGGGCGCGCAGCCTGCGGTACGACTCCTGCTCGATGGGGTGGACCTGACGGCCAGTCATGGCGGCTGCACCTCCGGGGCGTTGCGGACGAGGGGTGACCGGGGTTCCCGGCTCGGGGGCGGCGTTCACCCCTGCCACCGGTAGCCGCGCGGGGTGACGAACCGACCGGCGATCTGCCGGGAGGCGGTGTTGCCGACGGTGACCACGGTGAACATGTCGACGTCCGTCGGGTCCAGCGCCGCCAGGGTGGTGACCGAGTGCCACTGGTCCGGACGCGAGACCGAACGCGCGATGCCGACCGGAGTGGTGGCCGCCTCGCGGTGCTCGGCCAGGATCGCCAGCGCCTTGGGCAGCTGCCAGTCACGGGCGCGACTGCGCGGGTTGTAGAAGGTGACGACGAGGTCGGCCTCGGCCGCCGCCCGGACCCGGCGCTCGATGACCTCCCACGGCGTGTGCAGGTCGGAGAGGCTGATCGAGACGTGGTCGTGTCCCAGCGGCGCGCCCAGCAGCGCGGCGGCGGCCAGAGCCGCGGTCACCCCGGGGACGCCGACCACGTCGATGTCGTCGCCCGCCTCGGCCAGCGCCGGGGAGGCCATCGCGTAGACGCCCGCGTCGCCGCTGCCGATCAGCGCCACGGCCAGGCCCTGTTGGGTCAGGCGGACGGCGCTGCGGGCGCGCTCCTCCTCCGCGCCCAGGCCGGTGGCCTCGATCCGGACGCCGGGGCGCAGCAGGTCGCGGATCTGGTCGACGTACTGGTCCAGACCGACGATCACCGAGGCCCGCCGCAGCTCGGCACGGGCCCGGTCGGTGACCAGGTCACGCGCGCCGGGGCCGAGGCCCACGATCGCCAGCCGACCGCGTGCCGGCTTGCGGGCGATCGCGACGGTCGCCATCGCGGCCCGGCCTTCCGGCGTGGACTTCCGCTTGGGGACCAGGAGTTCGTTCGCCCCCGCCGCGAGCAGCGCCGCCGCCTCGGCCACGCTCGGCGTGCCGACGGCCTGCAGCGGCGCGGTGGACGGGTTCGGCACGTCGACGGCTGCCAGCGTGTCGGCCTCGAAGATCTCCACCGGGACGCCCAGTTCCTGAGCGACCGTCAGCAGTCCTGACTCGTCGGCCTTTGCGGTGACCGTGGCGAGGCAGGCGATCGAGCGCTCGCTGAGTCCGGCCTCCGCCAGCGTCTCGCGGATCAGCGTCCGGATCTCCTCGGCGGGCGCGCCCTTGCTGGCGCCGACGCCCACGACCAGGCTCGGCGTCTGGAGCTGGACGGTCGCGAACTCTCCATCGTCGGCCGGGAGTTCGTCGCCTACCACGATCGTCGGAGCGCCAGCGGGCGCGTCCGCCGAGACGTTGGCCGGGAAGGCGGGCAGCGGGTGGCGCTCCGCGCCGACCAGGCGGACCGGCTCGCCGTCCAGCAGCGCTCGGCTGACGGCCGCAAGGTCCCCGGTGACCGACAGGCCCAGGGTGTCCAGTCCGGCCAGGCCGGTGGCGTCGGTCGCCGTGGTGATCACCGCTTGGGCGTCCAGCGCGGCGGCGACCCGGGCGGCCAGCGCGTTCGCGCCGCCCTCGTGGCCGCCGATCAGCGCGACGGCGAAGCGGCGCGCCTCGTCGACGCAGACCACACCGGGGTCGGTGTGCTTGTCCGAGCCCTCGGCCGCGAGCAGCGGCGCGAGCAGGCGGACGGTGGCCCCGGTGGCGAGGAAGCAGACCAGCTGCTCGCACTCGCCGAACGCGGTGCGCAGCGCTTCGCCGACGGGCGCGTCGTAGACCCGGCAGGCGTCGGCCCCCAGGGCGTCGGCGAGTTGGACGGCGGCCCGGCGGCCTGCGGCGGTGGCGGCGATCAGGCCGATCACGACGGTGCTCCTTGATGAGGGGACGGGCGTTCGCCCCAGAGGACGAAGACGGGGTTGGTCGCGGCCAGACGGACCGAGTCGCCGGGCAGCGGCGCGAGCCGGCTGGCCTGCAACTGCACGCCGTCGCACAGGAATCCGGCGTCGAGCAGGGCCCGGCGGGCCGCGGGGACCCGGTCCAGCGCGGCGAGGGTGACCACGACCGTCCGCCGGGCCCGGGCGCAGGCGGCGGCGACGATCGCGGGCAGGTCGGACCCGCCCCCGCCGACGAAGACGGCGTCCGGGTCGGGCAGGTCCGTGAGCGCGTCGGGCGCGCTGCCGTGGACCACCGCGACCGCGTGATCGACGCCGTGCGCACGGGCGTTGGCGCGGACGCGCTCCACGCCGTCCGCGTCGCGCTCGATCGCGACGACGGCCGCGCCGAGCCGGGCGCACTCCACGGCGACCGAGCCGCTGCCCGCGCCGACGTCCCAGATCAGCTCACCCAGGCGCGGACCCAGCCGGGCCAGCGCGAAGGCGCGGACCTCCGCCTTGGTCAGCATCGCGTCGCGGTGCTCGAACGCGTCCTCGGGCAGCGCCCAACCGCCTTGCGGCGCACCGGAGTACCCGGCGACGCTGCGCATCGCGGGACCGACGGGCGTGGTGTCGGCGAGGGAGAGCACGAGGTTGACGGCGGGCCACTCGCGGGACGCGGCCTCGGCCGGGGTGACCGTCACCAGGCTCTCGTCCGGCCCGCCGAGGTCGGCGGCGACGACCAGCCGACGCGGCCAGCCGTGCGCCGATCCGGACGACGGGACGGCGGCCAGGGCAGCGCCCAGCTCGGCCGGGCCCGCGCCCGGCGCGGTCAGCACGGCGACCTTGCGCTGCGCGCGGCAGACGGCGAAGGCCGGATGCGGATCGCGTCCGTGCGCGCTGACGACGACGGCGTCGTCCCACGGCACACCGAGGCGCGCGAAGGCGCGCGCGACGCTGCTCACGCCGGGGTGCACGTCGAGCGCGCCCGGGCCGAACCGTTCGGCGAGCGCCCGGACGATGCCGAAGAAACCGGGATCGCCGGAGGCCAGCACCAGGACGTCGGCGTCCGGGTCGCTCTCGACCAGCGCGGCGACGGCGTCGAGCGCGGGCGCGAGCGGTCCGAGCGGGAGCGCGCGCTCCGCCGGGACCCGCGCCGCGTCGAGATGCCGCCGCGCGCCGAGGACGAGCGCGGCGCGGCCCAGCAGGGCTTGGTGCGGGCCGTTCGAGAGGGCGGCGAAGGAGCCGTGCTCCTCACCGAGGACGGTGATCACGGCAGCAGTTCAGCGGTGCTGTCGGCGGTGACCTCGGCGTTGGCCCCAGCGGAACGAAGCATTCGGCGTGCGCCGCGCTCCGCCTTGCGGAACGTGTGGAAGTGCCCCGGGTGGTAGAGGTGCGACCGGGTGCCTTCCGCGCCGAGCGCCGGACCGACCAGGAAGAGTGTGTGCTTCCAGAGCTTGTGCTCCTTCACCGTCGCCTCCAGCGTGGCGATGGTGCAGTGCAGCAGCAACTCCTCGGGCCAGGTGGCCTGGTAGGCCACCACGACCGGCGTCTCGGGCGCGTAGCCGCCCTCGACGAGCTCCTCGACCAGCTGCTTGGTGCGGGCGGCGGAGAGGAAGATCGCCATGGTGGTCCCGTGCCGCGCGAACTCGCGGACCTCCTCGCCCGGCGGCATCGGCGTCTTGCCGCCGCCCAGTCGGGTGAGGATCACGCTCTGCGCGACCTCGGGGATGGTCAACTCCCGCTGCGCCAGGGCGGCGACGGCGGAGAAGGAGGAGACGCCGGGGACGATCTCGGTCGCAAGGCCCAGCGCGCGGCAGCGGTCCAGCTGTTCCTGCACTGCGCCCCAGAGCGACGGGTCACCGGAGTGGATCCGCGCCACCCGGCCGCCCTCGCGGGCGGTGCGCTCGTAGACGGCGAGCACGTCCTCCATCGGGATCAGCGAGGAGTCGAGGATCTCGGCGTCCTGGCGCGCGTGCTCCAGCACCTCGGCCTGGACCAGGCTGGCGGCCCAGATCACCACGTCCGCCTCGGCGATGGCGCGCGCGGCGCGGAAGGTGAGCAGGTCGGCGGCGCCAGGCCCGGCGCCCACGAACGTCACCTTGCCGACAACGTTCTCGCCTGCCTGCGTCTCGTTTCCCTGCGTCTCGTTCGCCTGCGTCGTCACAGCTTTCCCCCTCGGCCCTCGCGCCGCGCCGGGGCGATCAGCGTCGACAGATACGGCAGTTCTCCGGTCAGCGGTGAGCCCGCCGGGTGCAGTTGTTGGTCCGGCAGGCCGAGCGCGGCTCCCCAGACGACGTCGGCCTCGCGCCCGGACTCCGCCAGCGCCGCGGCGACCTGACGCGCGAACCGGCCGAACTTGTAGGCGACCACGGTGCCCGGCCCCGCCAGCGCGTTCTTGAGCACGTCCGCGCCCGCGGTCACCGGAACCAGCGTCAGCGGCTCGGTGCCCTCGGCCAGGACGGTGCCGCTGCGGGCGGCGAGGTCCTGCATGGCGGTGATGCCGGGGACCGTCTCGACCGTCAGGCCGGGGACGAGTTCGCGCAGCGTGTGGGCGAGGTAGGTGAAGGTGGAGTACACGTTCGGGTCACCGATCGTCGCGAACGCGACGGTCACCCCCGCACCGTCGCGCTCACGGTCACCCGCACCTTCACCCTCGCCGCTGCCGCCGAGGAGCTCGGCGACGCGGGCGCCGGCGGCGTCCCAGGCGGCCTCGCGGCGCGCCCGGTCCTCGCGCTCGTTGAGGGCGAAGACGACCCGGACCACCTTGGCCGCGTCCGCGTGGTGCAACACGGTGGCCTCGGCCCGGCCGACCTCGCCGCTGTCCATGACCGGCACCACGACGACGTCGGCCTCGCGCAGTACGCGCACCGCCTTGACGGTGACCAGCTCCGGATCACCCGGTCCCATGCCCACGCCGACCAGGCGCGGGCCAGACGCGCGTACGCGCACGGCAGCAGTCCTCACTCGGGGGTCCGCGCCCCGGCTCGTGGTCACGGCGGCCAGAGTTCCTGGCTCACGGGGCTTCATACCCCGCTGACAGTGGCGGGACCGCGCCGGATTCGCACCGGACTTCCTCGTCATTGCCGCCGTGTTCAGTTTTCAGGTTTTGCCTTTTCAGGCCTCGAAATCCCACCATGCTGCGCGTACGGCAGTCAACCGGACCCGCTGTGGCCTGGCCCACGCCGGATCGAGCCCGGACGCTGTTCCCGGAACTACGCCAACCGTGCCCGTACCGCCTCCGCGATCCGCGTCGAGGCGAAGTCCGTACCGCAGACGAAGCGCATGAACGGACCGAAACTCGCCGCCGCCGGGAGCCCGGTGAACCAGAGGCCGGGCACCGACGCCGCCATCCCGGCGTCCAGTTCGGGGAAGCCGCCGACCCGGGCGATCCGGCCGCGCAGCTCGGGGGCGAGGAAGGGGACGGCGGACAGGTCCACCCGGTAGCCGGTGGCGGACAGCACGTGGTCGGCGGTGTGCTCGCGGGTCGCGTGGCTGTCGTGGTCCTCGGTGATCAGCACCACCTTGTCGCCCTCGCACCGGATGCCGCGCAGCGACTGGCCGGTGTGGACGGGGAAGACGCCGTCCGCGCGCGCCCGCAGCCACCACGCGCCGCTCGGCCCGAGCACCCGCTTGACCAGTTGCAGCCGCGCCTGCACGGGCAGGGTGCGGAAGGACTGCGGATACCGGGCCATGGTCCACAGCGACCAGGCCGCGCCCATCGGGGACTCCGGCTGCCACCGCAGGCCGTACGCGGGCGCCGCGCCGAACCGCACCCGCGGCGTGCGGGCCACCAACTCGACCTGTGCGCCCGCCTCGTGGAGCAGGGCCGCTCCCTCAAGCGCCGACTGTCCGGCGCCGACCACGATCACGGACCGTCCGGCCAGCGCGGCCATGTCCCGGTGCTGCGAGGTGTGCGAGAGGGGGCCGTCCGGCGACGGGCCGTCGGCGCCCAGGACGGTGCGCAGCATGCCCGGGATGTGCGCGAAGCCGGTCAGTCCGCTGGCGACCACGACCGCCGCCGCGTCGAAGGCCTCCCCTCCCTCCAGCTCCAGCCGGAAGCCGCCACCGAGGTTCTGACGGACACTCAGAACGCGTTCCGACTCCAAAAAGGGGACGGCCTGCTGCTGGAACCACTGCCCGTAGCGGACGAAGAGCTCGACCGGGACGCGGTCGTGCCCGGTGGGGGCTGTCTCCCCGTTGGCACGGCAGTAGTCGTCGAGACCGTACCCGGCCGTCGGCGCGGAGATGTTGGAGGCGTCGGGGGTGGACTTGAGGTTCATCCCGACCGGCATGGTGTCGCGCCAGCTGTACATCGGGTCGCCGAAGGCGCGCACCGCAAGCCCGGTCGCGCGCAGGTGGGCGGCGACCGACAGCCCGTAGGGACCTGCGCCGATCACCGCGACGGTACGGGAACTACCGGAGGAGAACTGGGACATGGACCTGCTCCTTTTCGGTGCACGGCTTCTGGACGGTGCGCTTCTGGACGGACGGCTGCTGCGCGGTCGGCTCGGCGTGGTCGGCTCGGGGCATGCCACGGGAACCGCACCGCCACGGCCGAGTCGGGTCGTGTCGGGTGGTCGGGTCAGGTGGGCGCAGGTGGGCTCAGCGCTGTCGGGAGCGCCGCGGCCGGCTGGCGGCCAGGTACTTGAGGCCGGGCGCCACCGAACGGGCCAGCATCGCCGGGAAGGGCAGCGGGTCGTCGGACGCCCACCACCCCAGTTCTCGCTCGGTCCACCGGGCGCGCGGCGGCAGCGAGGGGGTGCGGTAGTCGGAGCGGCGGTAGGCGAGCCGCGCCAGCGGATCGATGTTCTCCACCACGATCCGGCGGCCCTGGATCTGTTCGGCGCGGGGAATCTCCCGTCCGGTCAGGTGGAGATGGAGTGCCCGGACGAGATCCACCCGTGCCTCCGTCTCGAAAAGCCGGAACTGCGCTCCGATACGGGGATTGAAATCCAGGAGTTTGTACCTGCCGTCACGCCGGTCGAACCGCCAGTCGAGATCGCAGACGCCCGCGAATCCGATCTCCTTGCAGAAATCCGCGGACAACTGTGCGAGTTCTTCATTGGGAGTGGTGACAGCCATTGCCGTCATTCCCGCGTGCGGCGGCCAGGAGCGCGCTTTCACGGCGGTGAAGAGAACACGGGCGTCCTCGGCGGCGCTGGTATGCATGTGTACGATCCAGTCCTCCGCGTCCGCCCGCGGCAGATACTCCTGCAGCACGACGCCGGGGTGTTCCCCCCACCGCTCGGCGAGGGCGAGCAGCGCGTCCACGTCGTCGATCCGCGTGGTGCCGGGGACCGCCGGACGCGAGCGCCGCGTGAACGGGTCGCGGTTCTTGGCCACCAGCGGGAAGACCGCCGTCTCGGCGAACGCGAGCAGCTCGGCCCGGGTCTCCGGGAACGCCGCGCGGGCGGTGCTGATGCCGTGGCGCAGGCACAGGTCGTGCAGCCCCTGCTTGCTGGCCAGCGCGGCGACCAGGCCGTCCGGCGTGCGCGGGAAAAGGAACCGGTCGGCGAGCTCCCGCTGCCGCTCGGCGACCAGGACCGCGGCCTCCTCGTCCGTCGGGATCAGCAGTGTTGGGCTCCCGATCCGTTCCCCGATGCGCAGCAGGCCGGCCAGCAGCCGGTCCGGCGGCTCGGTCCCGCTGGTGCGCCAGACGTGCGCGCGGCGCGTGTACCGGGAGACGGCGGCAGGGGTGAGCCGGTCCTCCGTGACCGCGTGCACCGGTACGCCGAGCCGGCCGAGCGAGCGGATCGCGCCAACTCCACCGTGGTGCACCGGATAATGACCGAATTTCAGCACGAGCGCGGGCGTGCGGGTATCCGGCGCCAAAGGCCGATGTGCCACAAGTCCCCCCCGGGATACGGCGGCGACGCCATTTCTGGCGCTGACCGAATCGCAAGGTACCGTGCGGCTCGACTGGTCCACAAGGGACTTCGGATGACGAGTGGGGGCGCACAACGGCGCACGGGACGAAGCGGTCTGCTTCTTGTGACGGATGAGCCTGGATGTGACGCGTGAGCAGCGATCGAATGCATGACGCATTGTTCTGTTCCGCTCAGGTCGCGAAAATTATGCGTGGGTGAGTATCGATTGTCGCGTATCGCTGTCGCGGAGCCTTCGGCCCGGATACCTTGCTTGAAGCGGCGTGGGGGAGCCGCTTCACCGGGCCCAGGGGGAAGGGCCCTTCTTTTTCGCGCACCGTCACGACGCCGTGCCGCGTCGTGAGGGGGGACCTGTGGGGGGACCGAGGTGCAACCCATCGACATTGCAAGCGAATCGTCCGGAACTGTCCGCGCTTCAGCACGGACGGTTCCGTCCGGGGAATCCGCGAGGGAAACCGCCAGGGACGCCGCGCAGGACATCGCGCGCGTCGGGGCCGGCCGCAGCGGCGGCTCGGTCAGCCTGGTGGTCCCGGCGCGGAACGAGGCAGCCAACATCAGCTGGGTGCTCGGTCGGATCCCCGACTGCGTCGACGAGGTGATCCTCGTCGACGGCGAGTCCAGCGACGACACCGCCGGACGGGCGCTCGCCATCCTGCCGTCGCTGCGGGTGGTGCCGCAGTCGGGCCCGGGCAAGGGCAACGCCCTGCGTACCGGATTCCTCAACGCCAAGGGCGACTTCATCGTCATGATCGACGCCGACGGCTCCATGTCGCCGCGCGAGATCCCGCGCTACGTCCACTTCCTGGAGCACGGCTACGACGTG
The DNA here is from genome assembly GCF_015690355.1 of Streptacidiphilus fuscans. Classification (GTDB taxonomy): domain Bacteria; phylum Actinomycetota; class Actinomycetes; order Streptomycetales; family Streptomycetaceae; genus Streptacidiphilus; species Streptacidiphilus fuscans. Next base: position 120,690 of record NZ_JADPRT010000011.1, read on the forward strand.
GTCAAGGGTTCCCGGTTCACCGGGGGCGGCGGTTCGCTCGACATCACCGCGCTGCGCCGGTGCGGCAACCGGGCGCTGCTGGCCCTCACCAACCTGCTCTACCAGGCCTCGCTGACGGACCTCTGCTACGGCTTCGTCGGCTTCCGGCGCGAGGCGCTGGAACGGCTGGACCTGCGCTCCTCCGGCTTCGAGATCGAGACGGAGATGGTCTGCCGCGCCCTGCTCGAGGGGCTGCGGGTGGCCGAGGTACCGACGCTCGAACTCCCGCGCCGCACCGGGCAGTCCAACCTGCGGACGTTCCGCGACGGCCACCGGGTGCTGCGCACGCTGCTGCGCGAGCGCACGGCCGGCACCGGCCGGACCGGAGCCGTCCGCGCGGTGCAGCGCGCCGAAACGGATCTGCAACCGGCTCCCAAGGCCACGCCGGTGATCTCCGCGGTGACTTCCGCGGCGTCCTCCGCTGTGACGTCCGCTGTGACATCGGCGGTGACGTCCGCTGTGACGTCCGCGGTGGCCTCTCCGGTGGCGCCAGGGGCGAGCCATGTGTGACCGCTGGCCCGGTGCGGGCGGCACCGCGTCGGCGCTGGCGCTTGGCGTCGTCCAGGCCGCCGAACGCGCCGACGCCGAGGCGGCCTTCGTCGCCGCCTCGGCGCTGGCGCAGTTGACGGCCGATCGGCTCCAGGGCGCACCGCGTCTCGTGCCGGTGCCTGTGGGAGCCACGTTGCCGGTGCGGGCGGGCGTCCGCGCCGTGCGCTTCGGCCACGAGCGGCTGGCCCGGGGAGCCGTGCTGCTGCGCGGACGACTGGGACTGGAGCAGTGGCACGTGACCATCAGGGACCTGGCCAACGTGCTGGCCGAGGCGGTCCTGGTCGAGCCGGAGCAGGAGCGGGAGGCGGTGCTGGCCGGGCTCAAAGGCGCGCTTGAGCCACTGCGCGCCGGGGTACCCAGTGCCGCCCTGCGCTGGCTGCGCGGTCTGCGCGCCGAACCGCCGCGCTGGCTAGCCCCCTCGGGGGAGACCGGGATCGGAGGTGGCCTGCGTCCGGCCGACTGCGCCGCGCTGGCCGGACGCTTCGCCCAGCAGCACCCCGACCGCGACCGGGTGCTGCTGGTCCTCGGCGTCCGTCCGGAGGGCTCCTATCTGGCCCCCCTGATCGCCGCCGCGTTGACCGACCTCGACTTCCGGCACGTCGTCTGCCGCACCGTCCGCCCCGAGGGACCGCTGCTGCCCGAGGAACCGCAGCTGGCGGAGAGCGTGCGGCGGATCGGCGGCGTCGCGCTGCTCTGCGACGGGCCGCCGCACACCGGCGCGGCACTCGGGCGGGTCGCGGCCCGGCTGGTGGCCTGCGGCTTCGCCACGGAACGGGTGCTGCCGGTCTACCCGTCCGCCTCGCGCTCGGACGCCGCGCCGCCGATCCCCGCGCTGCGGCCGTACCCGTCCGTGGTGCTCTCCGCCGAGGAGTGGCAACGGTGACGGACAACCACACGCAACCCGACGGCGCGCAACCTGACGGCACACACAGGGAGAATCGGCCCGCGGCCCGCGCACTGGCCATAGCCGCCTGGGCGCTGCTGGGGCTGGCGGCGACGGCCACGGTGCTCTCCGCGGTCGGCCAGCATGCCCAGCCCGTCCCGGCGTTGACGCTGCTCCTTCTGCTGGCCGGTCCCGGCTCCGCGCTGGCCTGGGCGCTGCCGGGACAGGAGCTGCCGCTGCGCCTGCTGATCGGCGTCTTCGGCGGGCTGGCCGCCGACGCCGTGATCGCCCAGGCGATGCTGACGCTGCGGCTCTGGTCGCCGTCCGGGGGAGCGCTGGCCGCGCTGGCCCTGACCCTCGTCCTGCTCGCGCTGAGGCGTCCATGGCCTCTCGGCGCGCTGGGTGGCCGCCGGGGGAGCGCGCACCCGACCGCGCGTCCGTCGGCCCGCACGACCGATCCCGGGGGGAGCGCCGCACCATGACGGCAGCCGACGAGGCCCGAATTCTCGACCCACGCCCACCGCTTGACGCGCCGACCCGAGAACGCGCCGCCGTCACCGCCTCGGTGGTGATCTGCGTCTACACCGAGCAACGCTGGCCGCAACTCTGCGCGGCGATCGACTCGGCGTGCGCGCAGCAGCCCGCGCCACCGGTGGACGTGCTGGTGGTGGTGGACCACAACGAGGCGTTGCTGGCCCGCCTGCGGGCACGGCACCAGGACGACCCGCTGGTCCGGGTCCTGCCCAACGCCCACGCCAAGGGGCTCTCCGGCGGCCGCAACACCGGTGCCGAGGCGGCCCACGGCGAGGTGGTGGCCTTCCTGGACGACGACGCCACCGCCGAGCCGGACTGGCTGTCCGTGCTGACCAGCGGATATGACGATCCGTCAGTGATGGGCGTCGGCGGCCGTACCCTGCCCGTCTGGGCCTCGGGACGCCGACCCGGCTGGTATCCGGAGGAGTTCGACTGGGTGCACGGCGCGAGCTACCGCGGCATGCCGGTCGGACGGGCACGGGTGCGCAACGTCCTCGGCGGCAACGCCTCGTTCCGTCGCTCGGCCTTCGCCGTGACCGGCGGGTTCCCGTCCGGGATCGGGCGCGGCGCAGGCACCACCGGCGCGGCTCCGGGCGGCGGCGAGGAGACGGAGCTCTGCATCCGGATCCAACAGGCCCGCCCGGACGCCTCCTTCCGCTACGACGACCGGGCTGTGATCCACCATCATGTCCCGCCCGAACGCGAGCGGTTCCGCTACCTGTGCCGTCGCTGCTGGGCGGAGGGCCTGTCCAAGGCCCAGGTCACCGCGCAGGTCGGCGCGACCGACGGGCTCGCGACCGAGCGCGCGTACGTGCGGCGGGTGCTGCCCGCGGGCGTCGCCAGGGGCCTGCGGGACGTGCTGCGCGGGCAGCCGGACGGCCTCGGGCGTGCCGGTGCGATCACCGCCGGACTGCTGATCACGGCCTGCGGCTACGCCGCCGGGCTGCGCGCGAGGAGGCACGCGTCGTGAACCACCCGAACCGGTCCGAGCTGTCGGACCCCGCCAGACCGGTGCAGGAGCGCGTGCCCGTGCTGATGTACCACTCGGTCCGCGCCGACCCGCCCGCCGGGACGGCCGCACTCTCGGTCCACCCCGACGCCTTCGCCGCCCAGTTGGACGCGCTCGCCGAACTCGGCCTGACGCCGGTCCCCTTCAGCGCGCTGCTCGCCCGATGGAGCGGCGGCGCGCCGCTGCCGGAGAGGCCGGTGGTGCTGACCTTCGACGACGGATACGCCGACTTCCACAGCGAGGTGCTGCCGAGGCTGGTGCACCGCGGGCTCACGGCGACGCTCTTCGCCACTACGGGCTGGCTCGCCGACGCCGGACGCGACCGGGCCGGCGAGCGGCTGGACGACACCCTCACCTGGTCGCAGCTGGCCGAGATCGAGTCGGCCGGGGTCGAGGTCGGCGGCCACAGCCACAGCCACGCCGCGCTCGACGCCGTCGACCGCCGGGCCATGCGCGACGAACTGGTCCGCTGCCGCGACCTGTTGGAGGAGAGGCTGGGCCGTCCGGAGCGCGTCTTCGGCTACCCCTTCGGCTACTCGGACGCGGGCGTCCGTGCGGCCGTCCGCGCCGCCGGGTGGACGGGCGCGTGCGTGGTGGCCAACAAGCTCGCGCGTCGCTCGCAAGGTCCCTATCAATTGGCGAGGTTGACGATCCGTCGGGGCACGACCGACACGGCCTTCCGGCAGTTGGTGCAGGGGTGCTCGGTGACCCGCCACTTCCTGGGCGACCACGCCCTGACCAAGGGCTACGCCGTGGTCCGCCGCACCCGTACGTTCGCGCGGAGCAGGGGGCGGAGCCTGCGGTGACCGCGACCTCCCCGCGCGACGCGGTCACGCAGCCCGAACCCGAGCCCCGGGCCGAGCCTCAGCCCGAGCCCCGGCCCGATCAGCGGACGGGCACGGCACCGGCACGCTCGGACGCGCGTGCACCGCTGTTCCGCAACGGCTACGCGCTGATGGTGAACACCGCCATCTCCGGTGGCCTGGGCCTCGTCTACTGGTGGCTGGCCGCCGTCTACTACAGCAAGGCCGACATGGGGCAGGGCTCGGCGGCGATCGCCGCCATGAAGTTCCTGTCCAGCCTCACCGCGCTCGGGTTCACCGGCGCCCTGGCCCGCTTCGTCCCGGTCGCCGGCCGCGCCACCGGGCGGCTGCTGCGCCGCGCGTACGGGGTCAACGTGCTGGCCTCCTCGGTGATCACGGTGGTCTTCCTGGCCGCGCTGCCGCTCTGGGGCTCCCACTACGCGTTCCTCAGCGGCTGGCAGCGGTCCGCCGGGTTCCTGGTGGCCGTGCTCGCCTGGTCCTGGCTGACGTTGCAGGACGGCGTGTTGATCGGGCTGCGGGCCGCCGTCTGGGTGCCGGTCGGGAACCTGTCGTTCTCGGTGGGCAAGGCGGTACTGCTGGTCGTGCTGGCCGGGGCGATCCCGGCCACCGGCGTCTTCGTCTCCTGGGTCGCCGCGATCGCGCTCTCCGTGGTGCCGCTGGGCTGGTTGATCCTGCGGCGTCTGATTCCACGTCAGGTCGCGGCGGCCGACCCCGACCTGCTGCCGCCGACGGAGCGGCAGATCGGCCGGTTCCTGGCCGGTGACTACACCGGCTCGGTCTTCAACCTGGTCGTCACCTACTTCGTCCCGGTCCTGGTCGCGGCCAAGGTCAGCTCCGACCAGAACGCCGTCTACTACATCATCAACACCATCGGCGGCACGCTGGACCTGCTCGCGGTGAACATGGCCGCCTCCCTGACCGTCGAGTCCTCGCGTCAGCCGTCCCAGCTCGGGGCCAACACCCGTGGCGCGCTGGCCCGGATGGCCTGCGTCACGCTGCCCTGCTTCGCCGTGCTCGCGCTGCTGGCGGCCCCGATCCTCGAGGTCTTCGGGCCCGGCTACGCCGCCGCGGGCGCGCCGCTGCTGCGCTGGTTGGCGGCAGCCGGCTTCCTTCGGGTGCTGATCGAGCTCTACTTCGGGACGCTGCGGGCTCGCAGCCGCACCCGAGAGGTGGCACTGTTCCAGGGGCTGCTCTGTGCCCTGGTGCTCAGCCTTTCGCTGCTGCTGATGCCGCGGATGGGCATCGCGGGTGTCGGCCTGGCCGTGCTGATCAGCCAGGGCGCCGTCGCCCTCTGCGCCCTGCCCGGCCTGCTCCGCGTGCTCCGCGACCGGCCGCCGCACGTCGGAGCGCCGCACGCAGGACCGAAGGCTGGACCGCACGTCGTACCGCAGGCCGCGACGGAGCCCGCAACGGACGAGGCAACGGAGGACGCCACGTGACCGCACCGCCCGTCGTCCTGGACGACCCGACCGGAGCGACGCCGCGACCCGAGCCCCGGGGGTCGCGGCGCTCGTGTCCGGCCACGGCCGTGCTCTGGACCGCGTCGGCCCTGGCCCTCGGCGTCTACCTGGCGTCGATGGCCACCGTCACCGGCGCCGCGCTCGACCGGATGGACGGCCTGGGCCTGGTCTCCGCGCTGCCCCCGGCCGCCCTGGCCTCCGCGTGCGCGCTCGGTGTGCTGTACTTCCTCGGCCTCAACGCCGCCGTGGCCCGCCCCCGGCTCCAGCTCTTCCTGCTGCTGGCCACGGTGCTGGCGCTGCACGGCGCGGCGGCGCTGGTCGAGCCGCTGCCGCGGTTCCCGACGGCCTGGCAGCACCTCGGCTTCGTGGACTACATCGAGCGGACCGGACACACCCTCCCGCTCTGGGACGCGCGGTTCAGCTGGCCCGGCTTCTTCGGGCTGGCCGCGATGCTGTTCCGCTCCGGCGGGATCGACAACCCGCTGCCGGTGCTGCAGTGGAGCCAGGTCGGCTCGCAACTGCTCTGCCTGGCGGCGCTCGCCGTGGTGCTGCGGGCTCTCGACCTGCCGCGGCGGACGCGGTGGTGCGCGCTCTGGTTCTTCTCGGTCGGCTCCTGGATCGGCCAGGACTACTTCTCGCCGCAGGCCTACACCTACGCGCTCTACCTGTGCTTCCTGGCCGTCCTGTTGACCGTCTTCCGGGAGCGCACGGGAGGCCGACGGAGTGTCGGCGGCCGACCGGGCCTCGAACGCGGGCTGCTGCTGGGCCTGTTGCTGCTGCTCTTCACCGCGGCGCTGGTCTCGCACCAGCTCACGCCGTTCGTGATGATCGCCGCCGTCGGACTGCTGCGGCTGCTGAGGCGGACCACGCTCAGCCTCTGGTTCGCCGTGCTGCTGGGCGCGTTGGCGCTGGCGTGGATCAGCCTGGCGGCGGAGGGCTTCTGGTCGGGCCATCTGGGCACCATCTTCGGCGGGCTCGGACACCTCGGCTCCAACGTCAGCAGCGGCGTCGCCGGACGGGTCAAGGGCGATCCGGCCCACCAGGCCGTGCTGGAGCTGCGGGTGCTGCTCAGCGCCGCCTGGTTCGGGCTGGCGGTGCTGGGCTGGTGGCGCAGGCGTCGCGCCGGCTACGCCCCGGACAGCGCCGACCGGGGTGACCGGGTGCTGCTGGTGCTCGCCTTCATGCCGTTCTTCACCCTGGGCATGCAGAGCTACGGCGGTGAGATCGCGCTGCGAGTCTTCCTCTTCGCGCTGCCGGGCGTGGCTCCGCTCGCGGCCTGCTTCTTCTATCCGCGCGAGCACTCGGCGCGCGAGCACTCGCCAGGCGAGCACCCGGCGCGCGAGCGGCCGGGACGGAGCATCTCCGTGCTGGTCACGGCCTGGGCGGCGATCGCGGTGGCCGCCTTCGGCATCGCCCGCTACGGCAACGAGCCGTTCGAGCGGGTGACGACGGGCGAGGTGGCCGCCCTCGACTGGGTCTACCAGAACGACACGCCGAGCGCGCGCGTGCTCTACCTCGGCCCCGTCGGCGCTCCGACGACCACCCCGGACATCCCGTGGAACCAGCGCGGCATGGACACCATCGTCTACATCGGCACGCCCGCGCCGCCGGACCCGGCCGGCGTGGGGTCGTTCGAGACCGCGCTGCGCAGCGCCGGGCCGCAGAGCTACCTCATCGTGACGCGGACCGAGGGCGCTGACCTCGCCGCCAACGACGGCTACGCGCCCGACTGGTACGCCCGCGCCCGCGCCGCGCTGGACGCGGATCCGCAGCTGGTCGCGGTCGTCCGGGCTCCGGACGCCGCCCTCTACCGCCTCTCCACGCCCCCGCCGGGCAAGGCCGCCACCGACATCGGGATCGGCCACGTCGGCCCGGTGGTTCACTGGTCGGGCTGGACGGTGGCGGAGGCGGTGCTGCTGGCCGTGCTGGTGCCGTTCCTGCTCCGGCGGGAGGTGATCGCGCTTCGGGCCGGGGCCATCCGGACGACGCGGGGCCGGCGCTGGGCCTTTGCCCTGAGCGCGGGCCTGTTGGCGGCGGGCTTCCTGACCGCCGTCGTCGAGCGCTTTCTGACGGTCCGTTAATTCACGAGGTCGTCTCAGCGGGAGAACCAGAGGACCTGGTAGGGCCCCAACGTCCGCGTCCGGCCGTCCAGTACGACGCTGACCGGCCGGTCGGCGGTGTTCACCGCGACGCCCTCGGCCGGTTGGGCCAGGGCGAGCACGTCCGGGTTGCCGGTGGCGAGTGGGACCGCCTGCGTCCTCGGCGGGAACCAGCGGGCGAAGCCCTGGAGCAGCGTCAGCGGCGGCAGCGCCTGGCCCGACCGGTCCCAGAGGCAGCCGGGACAGGGACCGCTGGGCGTTTCCGGGTTCCAGTAGAAGGCAGCCGCCACGCCGCCCTGGGCCAACGCCATCATCCCCGCGGCGAGGACCGCGTCCCGATGCGGCTCGGTCCACCCGGAGTCCGGCGGTTCGACGTACCACTCCGACCACCACACGGGCAGCGGCGTCAGCGAGTGGACCCAGCGGGTGACTGCGCTGAACTTCGCCGTCGCCGCGAACGCGTCCACCCCCGAGCCGCCGTCCTTGGGCAGGGACGATCCGTCGACGACGACGAAGTCCGCCCCGGCGTTGTGCGCGAGCCAGTACCGGAACGCGTCCACCGCCCGCTCGTCGACCGTCCCCCACGGGCCGGAGACCGTCGAGGGGTAGGTGGCCGTACCGGTCGGATAGCTGTCGACCGGGAGATAGGGGCCGCCGACCAGGATGTCCGGCCGGACCGCCTTGAGCGCGCGGTAGACGTCGTTGTAGAGCGCCGTGTAGGAGGCCGCGTCCCACCCGCCGGTGGTGTTGTCGAAGAAGCCTTTGAACTCGTTCCACACCAGGAAGTCGTGGACCTGCGGATAGCGGCGGGCCACGGTCGCTGCCAGCGCGGCGAAGTCGGCGAAGTGGGCGGGGGAGGGGGCGGTCTCCAGCTGGTTCCAGTCGGTCCGGCCCGCTTGGCCGCCCTTCATCCAGTCGGGCGCGCAGCACAGCGTGATCACCGGCCGCCCGCCGCTGCCGGTGATCAGCGCAATCCGAGCGTCCAGGCGGCTGAAGTCGTAGACGCCGGGGGAGGGTTCGGGGTTGTCCGCGCCCCAGCCCATCAGCGCCTGGTCCTGCGCCGGCGGCACGGCCCCGACCTCCCGCCGCACGGCGGCCTCGGCGGACGCGTCGCCGTCGTCGGCGCTGTACTGGGTATGGGTGAAGCCCCAATCCGGCGTCAGATCAGAGGTCCCGGGCGGCCAGGCCGGTTGACCCCCGCCAGTGCCTGTGTGCAGCAGAGCGACCAGGCAACCCAGCGCCACCACCACGGCCAGCACGGCGGCCCAGTGGCGCGGACGCGGCCGCATCGCCGTCCGGCGCGGTCCGACAAGACCCCCCACGTGACCCATGAAAGCACGTCAGGTCCGGTGATCGGGGGCGCTTGGCCGGGTGCACAGGAGACGTTCAGTCGCGCACGTCGCCGTCCACGTAGACCCACGCACCGCCCTCGCGCCGGAACCGGCTCTTCTCGTGCATCGATCCTGCGGTGCGGCCCTCCCGGTAGTGGGCGCGGAACTCCACCGTCCCCTCGGAGTGGAACGGCCCGCCCTCGGTCGTGCCCAGGATCTCGAGCCGCTCCCACCGCAGCCCCGGATCGAAGTCGACCCGCCCGGGCCGCGTCTCCGGCGCCCAACTGCGCAGCAGGTACGCGGCGTCCTGCTTGGCGAAGGCGGCGAACCGCGACCGCATCAACTGCTCGGCCGTGGCCGCCTGCGCGGTCCCGGAGTGGAGCGGGCCACAGCACTCGGCGTACGGACGGGGCCCACCGCAGGGGCAGACGGGGGTCGGCTTACGGGTCTTGCTGCTCATGCGGTCCATTCTCCCGCGTCCCGGGACCCGTTCCGCGCAGAGCCGGGGTGGCGCGGGTCTATGCGGGAACGTGACTGGGCCTTGCTGGGGTGGGCGGCGTGTCCGTAGCGTCCTATGCACGTCACCGCATAACGGAGGAGGCACCATGCAGCTCGTGAGGATCGCCGGCGGAGACCCGGAGTGCCGCAACGACGACTGCCCGACCATCTATGCGACGGATGAGCCCGGCGTGATCGCGGTCCAGGGCAACATCGTGGAGCACAGGACCCCGGACGGTGAGGCTGTCGTCAGCATCCCCGAGAGTGTGCTCAGGGAGGCTGTCCGTGCACTTGGCTGGTGACGCTTGGAGGACGTTCTTCGACTCGTTCGAGCGGGAAGCGTTCCGGCTGGAGACGCTGAACGCATACGCGATGCCGGACGAAGACGAAGAGTTCAAGGCGTTCTTGGAGACCGGTGAACTGCACATCCCTGGCGACGACCCGTGGCTCACACGGGTTCGGGCTTTTCAAGCGTCCGGCCGATGGATCGGTCGCGTTCATGTCCTTGTTCGTCCTCTGACGGACTACCTCCGGTACGAGTTCGCAGCCTACGCGCACAACGTGGCCGCCGGTGAAGACGTCCGGATTCTCGATCTCACCGACCAGCCGAACCCCGGCCTGCCTGATCAGGACTTCTGGTTGTTCGATGACCAGCGAGTGGTAGAGATGCGTTACCGGCCGGATGGATCGCAGATCAGCCGGGATCTGCTCGACGCACCCGACCTTGATCAGTACCGGCAATGGCGGGACCTTGCCCTCTCGCTGTCGGTTCCGCTCATGGAGTACAGCGCAGATTGACCCTCGACCCCAGTAAGGCCGGAGAGCAACGCCGGGACCTGGCCGCAGCGCTCAGGGATCTTCGACGTGCCTCCGGCCTTTCTGGCGAACGGTTGGCGGTCCGTTGCGGCATGAGTCAGTCCAAGGTGTCCCGGTTGGAGAACGGGCGCACTCTGCCGACCGTGGTGGACGTTCAACAGATCCTCAATGCCCTGGGCGTAGACGACGAGTTGGGCCGAGAACTGTTGGCCCTGGCCCGAGTTGCGAACGCCGAGTACGAGGACGTCCGGTCCTCGGTACGCAGAGGGCTGGACGTACGGCAGCGTGAGTTGGCTTCCCTCGAGGCTGGGGCACAGCACATCCGCTATTTCCTCCCAGCGATGATCACGGGACTTCTCCAGACCCCGGACTACATGCGTACGGCGATGAGTCCGCCGATCGATCCGGTGGACGGCGACGTGAACGCGGCAGTCGCCCTCAAGCTGCAACGCCAGGCCGTTCTCCTCAACGGCTCGAAGCGGTTCGACTTTCTCTTGACCGAATCTGCTGTCCGTTGGCGGCTGTGTGATCCCTTGGTCATGGCGATGCAGTTGGACCGGCTGCTCTCCGTCTCCCTGCTGCCCAATGTGAGCCTTGCCGTGCTGCCCCTGTCCGCTCAGGTGGCGGATGCTCCGTTCCACACGTTCACCGTCTACGGGACGAAGCTGGTGACCGTGGAACTGTTCACCGGCCGACTGGCTCTGAGGGATCCGAAGGATGTCGACCACTACCGGGAGCTGTTCGACTTCTTCGCCGGTGCGGCTGCGCAGGAGGACGATGCGCGGACCTTGCTTCGAGCGTGGTCCGAGGACTTTCGGCGTGACCGCTGAATGCCTCTATGCAGGTACTTGAATGATCATGGATTCTCGCAGTCTCAGCCCCCTACCGTCGTGACGAAACCACGAATCGGTGCACCTGGGGTGACCAAATGAGCGTGTCTGTGTGGGCTCTGCAAGCGGAAGGGAATCCGGGCCGCTCCGCACGTTGCGAGGAGTGCAGCCGGCTGCGGCAGGCTCGCCAGTCGGCGGCGGTCCTGCGGGACATCGCGTGGATGAGGCGCGCGGCGGAGGAGCAACGTCGACACCGCACATCAGCTCACGGGCTGGTCTTCATCGCAGACTGCGAGCGCTTCAGGTTGCCGATCGACGACACGGAGGAGACGACCATGATGGGCACACTGACCAACAGCCGGACCACGATCCCGTGGAACAACCCCAACGCGCCGGAGGGTGCGTGCTGGATCAAGGCGTACGACACCGACCTTGACCCCATCGTCAAGGACTCCGTCATCGTCACGGAGCTACCCGAGGCCGACGGCAAGCGGATGGTCGGCGTCTCGGACGACAAGGACGAGAACGCCCCCGTGCTGGCCTTCTCGCGAGTTGAGTTCACCATCTTCGTCGAGGGCGTGCGGTCCGGGCAGTTCGACCAGTTCTGCGCCACGGACGAGGAGATGACGACGGCTGGGAAGGCCCCCACGCGTGTCGGCTCCTGACGACTTGCACCCACGGTCGGAAGATCTCGTCTGGGCTGATCCGGAAGGTTGTGTCATGCGCCTCTGCGGCACGCGTCTGCCTGGAGAGGACCCGGCCGGGTTCATCGTTCGCGAGCACGACCCGTACCCCGGAGACGTCCTGTCCCGGCCGGAACGACTTCCCAGCACCAGGCCGGTCCAGCGGTGGGTCTCCCTGTTCGTTGACTGACATGCACAGGCTGGCAGTTCCCGCGACGGATGGTCGGGGTGCCTGTCCTACGGGCCGCTCGGCTCCCGCCTAACCCTGGCGCTCCTCCGCATACAGCGCGGCGTGGCCGACCAGGCGGGACGCCAGGCTCGGCGCGGCCGTCCAGTGCACGTGCAGGTAGGAGGCGTGGAGGGTCGGAGTGGCGAAGCCCTCGGTCGTCAGGCGGCCGTCGTGGGTGCGCCAGCCCCAGGCCGCGGTGGGGCCTGCGCCCGGGGTGGTGACGGTGCGGTGGAACTCGTGGCCGGGGATGCGCAGCCCTGCCGGGGCCAGGGGGCTGTCGGTCAGGGCGACGGCCTCGCGGTAGCCGAGGGTCAGGCGGGGCGACATCGCCGCCTCCGCGTCGATCACCCCGCACATCGGACGGTCGTCCAGTGCGCGGCAGAGGTAGAGCAGGCCGGCGCACTCCGCCGCGATCGGCGCGCCCGAGGCGGCGAGCGCCGTGATCGCCTCGCGCAGCGGCTGGTTGGCGGACAGCTCCGCCGCGTGGACCTCAGGGAAGCCGCCGCCGACGACCAGCGCGGACGTGCCCTCGGGCAGCTTCTCGTCGTGCAGCGGGTCGAACGTCACCACGTCCGCGCCCGCCGCCGTCAGCAACTCCGCGTTCTCGGCATAGGAGAACGAGAACGCCGGACCACCCGCGAGGGCGACGACCGGACGTCGCCCGGCAGGAAGCGCATGGCCGAGCGCGGCGATCTCCTCGTCCGCGTCCCACGCCGACGCCCGCACCTCCGGAGCGCTGCTCGCGAGCGCCAGCACCGCGTCGAGGTCGACGCCCGCCGCGACCAGCTCGCCCATCTCGCGGACCGCGCGCACCGCGTCCGCGTCCCGCTCCACGGCCGGGATCAGGCCGAGGTGCCGGCTGGGTGTGGCGACCGCGTCGCTGCGTCGCAGCGCGCCCAGCACCGGAACGCCGCCGCCCTCCTCCAGCGCCTCGCGCAGCATCGCCTCGTGGCGGTCGGAGCCGACGCGGTTGAGGATGACCCCGCCGATCCGCACCTCCGGGTCCCAGGAGGCGAAGCCGTGCACCAGGGCCGCCACCGAGCGGCTCTGCGAGGACGCGTCCACCACCAGCACCGCCGGTGCCCGCAGCAGCTTGGCGACGTGCGCGGTCGACGCCAACTCCCCGCGCCCGGCCGCGCCGTCGAAGAGGCCCATCACGCCTTCCACGACGGCGATGTCGCTGCCGGAAGTGCCGGAAGTCCCGGAAGCGCCGTGCAGCAGCAGCGGCGCCACGCGATCAGGCCCGCTCAGGAACGCGTCCAGGTTGCGGCCCGGCCGCCCGGTCGCGAGTGCGTGGTAGCCGGGGTCGATGTAGTCGGGGCCGACCTTGTGCGGCGAGACGCGCAGGCCGCGTGCCGTCAGCGCGGCCATCAGGCCGGTGGCCACGGTCGTCTTGCCCGTGCCCGAGGCGGGCGCGGCCAGCACGACGCGCGGGAGCGCTACCACTCGATGCCCCGCTGGCCCTTGCGACCGGCGTCCATCGGGTGCTTGACCTTGGTCATCTCGGTCACCAGATCCGCCGCCGTGACCAGCTTCTCCGGCGCGTAGCGGCCGGTGATCACGACGTGCTGCGAGCCGGGACGGGCGGCCAGCACGTCCAGCACCTCGTCGACGTCGATCCAACCCCAGTGCATGGGGTACGTGAACTCGTCCAGCACGTAGAAGCGGTAGGTCTCGGCGGCCAGGTCGCGCTTGACCTGCTCCCAGCCCTCCCGTGCCGCGTCCTCGCTCTCGGCGATCTCGCGCTGCACCCAGGACCAGCCCTCGCCCATCTTGTGCCAGGCGACCGTGCCGCCCTCGTCGCCGGCGCCGAGGACCTTGAGCGCGTGCTCCTCGCCGACCTTCCACTTGGCCGACTTGACGAACTGGAACACCCCGATCGGCCAACCCTGGTTCCAGGCGCGCAGCGCCATGCCGAAGGCAGCGGTGGACTTGCCCTTGCCGGGGCCGGTGTGGACCGCCAGCACGGGCAGGGTACGGCGCTGACGGGTCGTCAGACCGTCGTCGGGAATGCTGGTCGGCTGTCCCTGGGGCATGGTTACGCCGCCTCCGTCTGCTTCGAGTTCCGCTTCGAGTTGCGCTTCGAGTTCTGCATGGTCCCGACCATCGTCTTCACCAGCGAGGTCACCGTGTCCGCGCGCAGCTCGTCCAGGGCCACGGCCGGGCCCTGCAGGTGCTGCGCCAACTCCGTGGCCAGGCCCAGCCGGACCGGGCCGCTCTCGCAGTCCACCACGACGCTCGCCGTCCCGGCCGCAGCCAGCAGTCCGGCGGCGCGCCGCGCGTCGTCCAGCGCCGAGCGCGAGCCGGTCGCCCGGCCGTCCGTCACCAGGACGACGAGCGGACGCCGCATCGGGTCGCGCAGCCGCTCGACGCGCAGCGTCTCGTGCGCGCGCAGCAACCCGGCGGCCAGCGGCGTTCGGCCGCCGGTCGGGAGCTGTTCCAACCGGGCCGCACCCGCCTCGACCGAGGAGGTCGGGGGCAGCAGCAGGTCGGCGGTCGAGCCCCGGAAGGAGATCATCCCGATCTTGTCGCGGCGCTGGTAGGCGTCCATCAGCAGCGACATCACCGCGCCCTTGACCGCCGACATCCGCTGCCGGGCCGCCATCGAGCCGGAGGCGTCGACGACGAAGAGGACCAGGTTGCCCTCGCGGCCCTCGCGCACCTGCTGCCGGAAGTCGTCCTTGCGCAGCACCAGCGCCCGCCCGCTGCGCCCGCGGGCCCGCTGGTGCGGAGCGGCGGCCTGGACGGTCGCGGCCAGGTGCAGCCGCTGGAGCACGCCGGTGGGGCGCTGGGCGCGGATGGTGTGCCCGCCGTCGGTCTCCGCGCGGGAGCGGCGTCCCTGGACGCCCTCGCCGGTGCCGGGGACCTTGAACAGCCGTGTCTTGTACGGCTGGTCGGCCGCGACGGGCGCGGCCTCGCGCGGCGCGGGCGCGGAGGGCGACTGCTGCGGCTGGGCCTGGCCCGGCTCGCCCGCGCTGCCGGCGTCGCTCGGGCTGTCCGACGCTGCCTCGGCCGGGGACTCGGGCTCGCTCGGCGCGTCCTGACCGCCGCCTCCGCCACCGCCGTTGTCGGGACCGTCCGGACCGTCCGGGCCGGAGTCGTGCGGGCCGTCGCCGTCCGGATCGTCCTCGGGATCGGTGTCCGGATCGGTCTCCGGCTCCTGCCCGGCGAACTGCTGGAGCGTCTCGTCCAGCTTCTCGTCGTCCAGCCCCGGCGCGTCGAACGGGTTGCGCCGACGCCGGTGCGGCAGCGCCAGCTGCGCGGCGATGCGCACGTCCTCGGCCAGCACCCGCGTCCGGCCCGCCCAGGCGGCCAGCGCCACCGCGGTCCTGGCCATGACGATGTCGGCGCGCAGTCCGTCCACCTCGAACGCGGCGCAGACGGCGGTGATCTGACGCAGCGCCGCATCGCCGAGGACGACCTGCGGCAGCAACGCCTGTGCGGCCGTGATCCGTTCGGCGAGCGCCCGCTCCTCGTCCCGCCAGCGGGCGGCGAAGCCCTCCGGGTCGGCGTCGTAGGCGAGGCGGCGGCGGACCACCTCGGCGCGCTGCTCCGGCTCGCGGGTCGCGGCGATCTCGACGGTCAGGCCGAAGCGGTCGAGCAGCTGCGGGCGCAGCTCGCCCTCCTCCGGGTTCATCGTGCCGACCAGCAGGAACCGCGCCGCGTGCCGGACCGAGACGCCCTCGCGCTCGACGTACGACCGGCCCATGGCGGCCGCGTCGAGCAGCAGGTCGACCAGGTGGTCGTGGAGCAGGTTGACCTCGTCGATGTAGAGCACGCCGCGGTGCGCCGCTGCCAACAGGCCCGGCTCGTACGCCTTCACGCCCTCGGCCAGCGCGCGTTCCAAGTCGAGCGAGCCGACGATCCGGTCCTCGCTGACGCCGACCGGGAGTTCGACCAGCGACGTCGCGCGCTCCGAGACGGCCGCAGCCTCGACGGGATGCGGCCCGTCCGGGCACTGCGGGTCCGGGGACGCCGGGTCGCAGGCGAAGCGGCAGCCGGAGACCACGCGGATCGCGGGCAGCAGCCCGGCCAGCGCGCGGACCATCGTCGATTTCGCGGTGCCCTTCTCGCCGCGCACCAGCACGCCGCCGACCTGCGGCGAGACCGCGTTCAGCAGCAGCGCGAGCCGCAGGTCGTCCATGCCGACCACGGCCGTGAACGGGTACCGGGCCTCGGTCTCCTGACGGACAGTCACTCCGCGTCCCCTTCCAGGTCGCCTTCGAGCTCCAGGTAGGTGGCGCGCAGCCGGTCCAGGGTCTCCTGGTCCGGCTCGGCCCACAGCTTGCGGTCCGCCGCCTCCAGCAGCCGCTCGGTGATGCCGCGCAGCGCCCAGGGGTTGGACGTGCGCATGAACTCCTGGTTGGTGGGGTCGAAGACGTACTCGGCCGCCAACTTCTCGTACATCCAGTCGTCGACCACGCCCGCCGTGGCGTCGTAGCCGAAGAGGTAGTCGACGGTCGCGGCCATCTCGAAGGCGCCCTTGTAGCCGTGGCGGCGCATCGCCGCCATCCAGCGCGGGTTGACCACGCGGGCGCGGAAGACGCGGTGCGTCTCCTCGCCGAGCGTGCGGGTCTTGACCTGGCTGGGCGTGGCGCTGTCGCCGACGTAGGCGGCGGGGGACTCGCCGGTCAGGTGGCGGACCATGGCCACCATGCCGCCGTGGTACTGGAAGTAGTCGTCCGCGTCGACCAGGTCGTGCTCGCGGGTGTCGACGTTCTTGGCCGCCACCGAGATCCGGCGGAACGCCTGCTCCATGTCCCCGCGCGCGGCCCGGCCGTCCAGGCCCCGGCCGTAGGCGTAGCCGCCCCAGACGGCGTAGACCTCGGCCAGGTCGGCGTCCGAGCGCCAGTTGCGGGCGTCGATCAGCGGCAGCAGGCCCGCGCCGTACGCGCCGGGCTTGGAACCGAAGATGCGCGCCGAGGCACGACGCCGGTCGCCGTGCTCGCTCGCGTCCTCGTCGACGTGGGCGCGCACGTAGTTGGACTCGGCGGGCTCGTCCAGCTCGGCCACGGCCCGCACCGCGTCGTCCAGCAGGCCGACCACGTGCGGGAAGGCGTCGCGGAAGAAGCCGGAGATGCGCACGGTCACGTCGATGCGCGGACGGCCGAGCTCGGCGAGCGGCACCACCTCGAAGCCGGTGACCCGGCGCGAGGCGTCGTCCCAGACCGGACGGCAGCCGAGCAGCGCCAGGATCTCGGCGATGTCGTCGCCCTGCGTGCGCATGCAGGAGGTGCCCCAGACCGTCAGGCCGACGGACTTGGGGTAGGCGCCGGTGTCCTCCAGGTAGCGCGCCACCAGCGAGTCCGCGAGCGCCTGGCCGACCTCCCAACTCAGCCGGGAGGGAATGGCCTTGGGGTCGACCGAGTAGAAGTTCCGGCCGGTCGGCAGCACGTTGACCAGCCCGCGCGTCGGCGAGCCGGACGGCCCGGCGGGCACGTAGCCGCCGCGCAGCGCGCGCAGGATGTGGTCCAACTCGTCGGTGGTGCGCGCCAGTCGGGGCACGACCTCCTCGGCGGCGAACTCCAGCACGGCGACGGCGGTGTCCAGCGGTCCGCCCAGCACCTCGAGGACCAGGCCCGGAGCGGCGTCCACGGCCCAACCCCGCGCCTCCATGCCCTCGGCCAGCCGGCGGCAGAGCTGCTCCAGCAGGTCCAGCGCGTCCGCGCCGGTGCGCGCCGGGCCGTCGACGAGCGCGCGCAGCTTCTCGGAGACGTGCACGGCAGCGCCCGGCTCGGCGAGCAAGTCCCGCTCCACCAGGCCGAAGTGGGACGCCAGCGCGGCACGCAGGCCGGGCAGGGCGTCGGCGCGCCCGCCCCAGATCTGCGCCGAACGCAGCACCGCCAGCACCAGGTTGACCCGCGCCTCGTCCACCGGGCCGCCGCCCAGGATGTGCAGGCCGTCGCGGATCTGCACGTCCTTGATCTCGCACAGGTAGCCGTCGATGTGCATGACGAACTCGTCGAACGCCGCGTCGTCCGGCTGCTCGTCGACATGCAGGTCGTGGTGGAGCTCGGCGGCCTTGACCAGCGTCCAGATCTGCGCCCGCACGGCCGGTGCCTTGGCCGGGTCCAAGTCGCTGACCAGCGCGTACTCGTCGAGCAGCTGCTCCAGCTTGGCCAGGTCGCCGTAGGTGTCGGCGCGCGCCATCGGCGGGACCAGGTGGTCGACGATGGTGGCGTGGCCGCGCCGCTTGGCCTGGGTGCCCTCGCCCGGGTCGTTGACGATGAACGGGTAGATCAGCGGCAGTTCGCCCAGCACCGCGTCGGGCGCGCAGCCGCGCGACAGGCCGAGGCCCTTGCCGGGCAGCCACTCCATCGTCCCGTGCTTGCCCAGGTGGACGACGGCGTCGGCGCCGAAGGAGTTTTCCAACCACCGGTAGGCGGCCAGGTAGTGGTGCGACGGCGGCATGTCCGGGTCGTGGTAGATCGCGATCGGGTTCTCGCCGAAGCCGCGCGGCGGCTGGATCATCAGCACCACGTTGCCGAAGGCCAGCGACGCCAGCACGATCTCGTCGCCGTCGACGTAGAGCTGACCGGGGGCCTCGCCCCAGTGCTCCAGCACGCCCTCGCGGAGCTCGTTGTCGAGCGCGTCGAACCACTGCTGGTAGTCCTTCAGCGGCACGCGCGCGGGCGCGGCGCGCAACTGCTCCTCGGTCAGCCACTCGACGTCGTGACCGCCGGCGGCGATCAGCGTGTGGATCAGCTCGTCGCCGCCCGCCGGGTAGCCGTCGACGGTGTAGCCCGCGCCCCGGAGGGAGTCCAGCAGCCGCACGGCGGAGGCGGGGGTGTCCAGGCCCACCGCGTTGCCGACGCGCGAGTGCTTGGTCGGGTAGGCGGTGAAGACGATCGCCAACTTCTTGTCGGCGTTGGTCTTGTGGCGTAGCGCCGCGTGCCGCAGCGCGATCCCGGCGACCCGTCCGGCGCGCTCCTCGTCCGCGACGTAGATCGGGATGCCGTCGCTGCCGGTCTCCTTGAAGGAGAACGGGACGGAGATGATCCGGCCGTCGAACTCGGGGATGGCCACCTGCATCGCCGCGTCCATCGGCGACAGCGCCGCGTCGGACTCGTCCCAGACGGCGTGGGAGGTGGTCAGGCAGAGACCCTGGATCACCGGGATGTCCAGCTCGGCGAGCTGCCCGATGTCCCAACTCTCCTCCCCGTCACCGCCCGCCGACGCGTCGGCGGCCACGGTGCCACCCGCCGCCAGCACGGTGGCGACGACGGCGTCGCAGCGGCCCAGCAGCTCGAAGAGCCCGGCGTCAGCGCCACGCAGCGAACCGCAGTACACCGGAAGGGCGTTGCCGCCCTTGGCCTCGATCTGCGCGCAGAGCGTGTCCACGAACGCGGTGTTGCCGGAGAGTTCGTGCGCCCGGTAGAAGAGCACGCCCACCGTGGGTCGACCGTCCCGCAGTTCAGCGTCCCCCCGGACGCCGAACTGCGGCATGGCCTGCGGTGGGGCGAAGCCCTCGCCGGTCAGCAGCACCGTGTCGGAGAGGAAGCGGGCTAGCTCGGCCAGGTTGGCCGTGCCGCCCTCGACCAGGTAGCGCAGCGCCTCCGCGACCACGCCCGCCGGAGCCGACGACATGCCCATCAGCTCCGCGTCCGGCACGGCCTCGCCGCCCAGCAGCACCGTCGGCAGCCCGGACGCGGCGATGGCCGCCAGCCCGTCCTCCCACCCACGCCGCCCGCCGAGCAGCCGGACCACCACGACGTCCGCGTTCGCCAGCAGCGCGGGGAGTTCGGTGGCGACGTCGGTCCGGGTCGGATTGCCGATCAGGTAGCGCGCGCCGGAGGCGCGGGCGGCGAGCAGGTCGGTGTCGGCGGTCGACAGCAGCAGGACTGTTGTCGTCCCGCCCTCGCTCGCGTGCTCCTGGTCCACCCGGTCAACTCCCTCGTTCGGTGTGCTGGTTGCAGAAGAGTCAGTGCTTGCGTCAGTGCTGGCGCCAGTGTTCGTGCCAGAGTTCGCGTCGGCGCTCATGTCGGCGCACCCGGCGGCACGAACGGCAGTCCGCTCGGTGCGCCGTTCTCGATCAGTCGCCACAGTGCGTCGGTGTCGGCATGACGCTCGATCAGATCGCCGAGCCGGTCGAGCCGTTCCTCGCGGGCGGCGGCAAAGCCGGTGTCCGGCGCGGGGACGAAGGCGCGCCCGCTCACCTCGGCGACCTCGCGCAGGAACGCGCGGCGGAAGCCGTCGTTCTCCAGCGCGCCGTGCCACGTGGTGCCCCAGACCGCGCCGTGGTGGCAGCCGTCCAGCCAAGGCTCGGCGCCGCCTTCGACGGTGGCGACGCCGTGGTGGATCTCGTAGCCGTGCACGGTCTCGCCGTAGGCCTCGCCCACCGGGCGTGCCAACGTCTTCTCGACCGCGAAGCGGATGTCCACCGGCAGCAGCCCGAGCCCGTCGACCGCGCCCGCCTTCGACTCGACCTCGTCCGTGATCGTCCGCGCCAGCATCTGGTACCCGCCACAGACGCCGAGGACCGGCAGCCCGCGCGCCGCCCGTTCGGCCACGGCCCGGTCCAGCCCGCGCTCGCGCAGCCACGCCAGGTCGGCGACGGTGGCCCGCGTCCCGGGCAGCACCACCAGGTCGGCGTCGGCGAGCTCCTCCGGGCGCGTGGCCCAGCGGACCAGCACCCCGGGCTCCTGCGCCAGCGCGTCGATGTCGGTGAAGTTCGACAGCCGCGGCAGTCGCACCACGGAGACCCGCAGCACGTCCGTGCCCAGCGGCGCGCCCGCGTCGCCGCGCGCCATCACACCGGCGAGGTCCAGCGAGTCCTCGGCGTCCAGCCAC
Source organism: Streptacidiphilus fuscans (assembly GCF_015690355.1). Classification (GTDB taxonomy): domain Bacteria; phylum Actinomycetota; class Actinomycetes; order Streptomycetales; family Streptomycetaceae; genus Streptacidiphilus; species Streptacidiphilus fuscans. Next base: position 141,264 of record NZ_JADPRT010000011.1, read on the forward strand.
AGTCCGGAGAGCATCGGCAGCACGCCCAGGGACGGACGGTGCGTCACCCGGTGCAGCATGTCCAACCCGGGCTGGAGCAGCCGCGCGTCGCCACGGAACTTGTTCACCAGCCAGCCCGCGATGTGCGCCTGGTCCTCGGCGGAGAGCAGCGCCAGCGTCCCGAACATGGACGCGAAGACGCCGCCGCGGTCGATGTCGCCGACCACCACGACCGGCAGGTCGGCGGCGACGGCCAACCCCATGTTGGCGATGTCCCCGGCCCGCAGGTTGATCTCGGCGGGGGAGCCGGCGCCCTCGCAGATCACCACGTCGTAGCGGTCGCGCAGGTCGGCGAGGCAGTCCAGGGCGATCCGCAGCAGCGCGGGCTTGCGCTCGCGGTAGTCCAGCGCGCCGACCTCGGCGACGGGCTTGCCCAGCACCACGACTTGGCTGCGCTGGTCCCCACCCGGCTTGAGCAGCACGGGGTTCATCGCCGCTTCGGGCTCGACGCCCGCCGCCGTGGCCTGCATCGCCTGGGCGCGGCCGATCTCCGCGCCGTCGAGCGTCACGAAGGAGTTGAGCGACATGTTCTGCGCCTTGAACGGCGCGACCTTGACGCCCTGTCGCTTGAGCCAGCGACAGATTCCCGCCGTGACCACGCTTTTGCCCGCGTCCGAGGTCGTCCCGGCGACCAGCAGTGCCCCGCTCACTTCCCAGCCCCCATCAGTCGAGTCCCCCTCAGCAGGGCGACGGTCACCGTCGTCGCCAGCGCCAGCGCGCCGACCCGGCGTGACAGCCGGCACGCGCGCTCCACGTCCGCGACCGCGACCGGCCGCAACTCCGCGCCCAGCACCGGCCGGTGCTCGACCCGCTCCCCGTAGCGGAGCGTGCCCCCGAGCCGCACTCCCAACGCGCCCGCGAATGCTGCCTCCGCGTGACCGGCGTTCGGGCTCGGGTGCGCGCCCGCGTCGCGCCTCCAGACGCGCCACGCGCGCCCCCGGTCCTCGCTCGCCGCGACGGTCAGCAGCGCCGTCAGCCGCGCCCCCGGCCACCCCGCCACGTCGTCCAGCCGCGCCGACGCCCAGCCGAACCGCAGCAACCGCGGCGAACGGTGACCCACCATCGCGTCCAGCGTGTTGACAGCCCGGAACGCCAGCAGCCCCGGCGCGCCCGCAAGCGCGCCCCAGGTCAGCGCGTTCACGACGGCGTCGGCGGTGTTCTCCCCGACGGACTCGACGACCGCGCGGGCGATCTCCTGCTCGTCCAGCTGACGCGGGTCACGCCCACACAGGTGCGGCAGCCGTTCGCGCGCCGCCTCGATGTCCCCGCGCTCCAGCGCGGACGCGATCACGCGCGCCTCGCGGACGAGTGACGCGCCGCCGAGAACCGCCCAGACGGACGCGGCGGCGAAGGCCGCCTGCGCCGGGCGCGCGCGCCGCAGCGTGCGCTCCGCCACCAGCGCGCCCCCGGCGACCGAGCCGACGGCGGCGAGCGTGAAGAGAGTTCCCGAGCCGCGATCGTCCCGGTAGAGACGCCGCTCCAGCGCGGCGGCGAAACGCCCGAAACCGGCTACCGGATGACCACGTCGGGGGTCGCCGAACACGGCGTCGGCGGCATAGCCCACCACGGCCCCGTACGCGAACGCGCTGCTGCGCACCGCTGCGTGTCCTCACTCAGGGTCCGCGCCCTGGATCGACGATCCGAAGGCGAGAGTCTCCTGGCTTCCGGATCGACACACCTGCGGGCCTTCCAGCAGCGATGTGCTGCCGTGGCCGTCGTTCGCAGGTGCTCCCCGGTGACAGTGGCGGGACCGCGCCGGATTCGCACCGGCTTCCTCTACTTGCCTCCGATTGGCGTAAAGATCCCACCATGTCGCCGGACGCAGCGTCAACCGACCGAGTCGGTGTCGCGGATCACGGACGTTGCTGCTTGAGCAGTTCGACGGACTTCTGCACCACCTGATCGGCGGGGCTCGTGGGCGGGCGAAGGACGTGATCCTCGAACCAGGAAAGGCCGAGGATGACTATCAGTCCCAGCGGGGCGACAAGCAGGCACAGGAAGACAGACATGGGCACCCCAAGGTGTCGAATGCTGCAGGCCCGGACGGACCCCGATCCGTCCCTCCAACAGCGTCCGCCACCCATGCGGAATCCGCACTTCGAGCAGTGCCCGGCCATGCACCACCAGGGGCGCGGGGCTCCGCCGATTTGCGGCTCCGCCGCGAGGGCGCGACAAGCCACCCTGCCCGGTGTGTCCCCGAACTAACAGGGCCATCCGCACGCCAGTGGGCAGAGCCCCGCGCCCCTGATGGCTGCTCTAGTGCCGCCCCGAAATCACATCCGCCACCTTCGCAACCGGAGAGGTGGCCGCACGGCCGCCCCGCTCCTGCCGGTCGGCGAAGTGGTACGCCGCGTACATCCCGTGCACCCCGATCCACCGGAACGGTTCCGGCTCCCAGCGGCGCACCTTGTGGTCCACCCAAGGCAGGTCCGTCAGGTCCGTCGCCTCGCCCCGGACCAGGTCCCGCAGGGTCCGCGCGGCGAGGTTCGTGGTCGTGACGCCGCTGCCGACGTAGCCGCCGGCCCAGCCCAGGCCGGACGCGTGGTCGAGTGCAACGGTGGAGCACCAGTCGCGCGGGACGCCCAGCACGCCCGACCAGGCGTGGTCGATCGCGACACCCCGCGCGGCGGGGAAGAAGCGGGTCAGGATCTCCGTCAGCTGGTCGATCGTCTTCGCCGCGGTCGAGCCGTCGTTGTCGGTGCGTGAGCCGAAGCGGTAGGGGACGCCGCGTCCCCCGAGCGCGATGCGGTCGTCCGCCGTCCGCTGGGCGTACATGTACGCGTGCGCGAAGTCGCCCAGCATCTCGCGGCCCGCCCAGCCGACGGAGTCCCAGAACGAGGCGGGCAGCGGGGCGGTGACGATCATCGAGGAGTTCATCGGCAGCCAGGAGCGCTTCTCGCCGCGCAGGTTGGCGGTGAAGCCCTCCGTGCAGCGCAGCACGTAGCGGGCCGAGACGGTGCCGTGGTCGGTGACGGCACGCGCGGGGGCCGCACCGACGGACGGCACGATCTCGGTGACGGTCGTGCCCTCGTAGATCCTGACGCCCAGTCGCTCCGCCGCCTCGGCCAGGCCACGGACCAGCTTGGCCGGCTGGATCCGCGCGCCATGGGGGGTCCAACTGCCGCCCAGCACACCGGAGACGGCGATCCGGGACGAGGCCTCGGCGGCCGTCAGCCGCTCCACCTCGGTCTCGCCGTACGCGTGCTCGCCCGCGACGAACGCGTCCAGCCGCTCGACCTGCGCGGGGGTGTAGGCGACCTCAAGGACGCCGCCCTTGACCTGGTCGGCGTCGATCCGCTCGGCGTCGCAGACGCGCAGCACCTCGTCGACGCTCGCGTTCATCGCCTGCTGCATCGCGACGGCGCGCGGCTTGCCGTACTGCTTGGCGAAGACGCCTCGTCCGGCGAAGCCGTTGTAGAGCCAGCCGCCGTTGCGGCCGGACGCGCCGTAGCCGCAGAAGCGCTGCTCCAGGACGGCGACGCGCAGCGAGGGGTCCGCCTGCTTGAGGTAGTAGGCCGTCCAGAGCCCCGTGTAGCCCCCGCCGACGACGGCGACGTCGACCTCCGTCGAGCCGTCCAGCGGTGGTCGCGAGTCGGGGAGACCGATGGCGGAGTACCAGAAGGAGACACCGCCGTTGGCGGTGGCGGAGGTGCCCACGGGAGACCTGCTTCCTGGAGGAGGTGCGGAGCCGGTGCCTCGGTGCGGAGTGCCGGGCTCCGCCGGTTCGGGCACGGTATCCAGGGCCGGGAGCAGCGGCAATGCACACAGTGTCAAGGTCCTGGCCGGGTTTCCGGACAATCCGTCGGAGGACACGCTCGCGCCGGATCTCGCCCCGTCCGGCCGCGCTCCGGTGGCGGGCGCGCCCAGCGGGTACTGGGATGGAGAGAACGTCGGCACGATCCGGTGCGGCAGCGGTTCCGGTGCGGCAGTGCGTTCCGGTACGGCGGCAGCGGGGAGCAGGGGTAGCGACATGCATTGGGGCAAGGCAGCCGCAGTGGCCACCGTCTCCGTCGTCGGCGTGGGCGCGGTCGCCCTGGTGGCCGGACGGGTGGTCTCCGAGCTCTCGGTCCGCTCCAGCGGCGCGGCGCCCTCCTCGACGGGCGGACTGCGCGTCCACTCCGTAGCGCCGGGCATGATCGAGCTGACCCGGACCCCGGAGACCGAGCGGACGGGCCGCTGGGCGCTGGAGTGGGGCACGGACGGCCATGTGGTGGTCGGGCCGGTCCTCTCCACCACGGAGCAGACGGTGGTCCGCCAGGTCCTGCCGGGCGGCTCCGCGCTGCCGGAGGAGGGCGAGACCGTCGTGCTGACCCCGTGGGTGCTGCGCGGCGACCCCAAGCAGGCGCTGGGCCTGGACTTCTCCGACACCCGCGTCAGCGGCGAGCTCGGCCCGATGCCGGCCTGGTACGTGCCCGGCCTGCGCGACCCGTGGGTGATCGCGATCCACGGCGACGGCGCGGACCGGGGACAGGTGCTGCCGCTGCTGCCGGTGTTCGAACGCTTCAAGATGCCGGTGCTGGCGGTCAGCTACCGCAACGACCCGGGCGCACCGGCCTCGCCCGACGGCATGGGCCACTTCGGCGAGACGGAGTGGCGCGACGTCGAGGCGGCGATCCGCCTGGCGGTCGACTCGGGCGCGAGCCGGGTCCTGCTGTACGGGTGGGGCATCGGCGCGACGATGGCCCTGCAGGCGGCGGAGCGGTCCGCGTGGCGCGACATCGTGCGCGGCCTGGTACTGGACTCGCCGGTCCTGGACTGGCGCGAGGCGGCGCGGCGCCGCGCCACCCGCCGCGGTGTCCCACAGCCCCTCGCGGAGCTCGGAATGCGCGCGGCGGAGGGCCGCAGCGGCGTCGACACGACGGCGTTCGACAGGCTCGCGGACGGCGATGGTCTGGCTGCGCCGGTGCTGCTGCTTCACAGCCCGGACGACACGGTGGCGCCGATCGCGCCCGTCCGCAGGCTTGCGGAGCGTCGGGACGATCTCGTGCTGTACCGGGAGTTTCCGGGCACCGAGCACGAGGCGTTGTGGAACGCCGATCCCCACGGGTACGAGGATTTGCTGAGGCGGTTCCTGACGCCGCTGCTGTAACGGATTGCAGCCGGGGAAGTTGCACTTTGCCGAGGGGCGCGGGGCTCTGCTGCTGTGCGGCTCCGCCGCGTGGGCGCGAGACACCGCCCTGTGCGGATGGCCCTGCTCGTTCGGTCTGCCAGCTGCGTGGGTGGCTTGTCGCGCAGTTCCTCGCGCCCCTGATAGTGCAACCACATGCGGCAGCATCAGCCCGGCTTGTCGCGCCCACGCGGCGCCGCACATCAGCAGAGCCCCGCGCCCCTGATGGTGCAACTGGCCCCTCGCGCTGAAAACGCGCGCCCCTGGAGGTGCAACCCACCGCGGGAGCGAAAAGCATCCCTCCGCCGACCCGGCCCAAAAGCCCCGCAGGGCCCAACCTCGGCCCCAGTGGGGGCAAAACGTGCGCCACTCCCGCACCTCCCCGCACTCCTGACCTGCGCCACGCCTGAGGATGTGACAAGTTGCCGTGCGACGGGGAAGACTGCACGGCGTGACGTCCCGGAATCCGCGCGACCGTGATGCCCGCGTAGCGAGACTGCCCCGGCCTGCCGGTCAGGTGCGCCGCACGCCCCCCTCCTACCAGTCTGCCCCGGCGCGCCTCGCGCCCCTCGCTCGGCGCCTGCTCGCGGACGCCGTCCGCATCGCGCACTGGGCCGGGGAGTTGCCGGCCGTGGACCGCCGGGGGGACCTCCTGCCCGGTGACGCCGACGCCGCGGCGAAGGCGCTCGCGCTGACGCCGGACCAGGCCGTCGCGGCCTGGGAGCGGGCGCGGCTGACCGGTCTGATCGAGCTGCGCGGCAGCGGCGCGGGACCGGGCTGGCGGCTGCACGCCTGGGAGCACGACGACGAGGCCGTCCTGCGTGGCTGGGCCGCGCTCTTCGACGCCTGGACGCTGCTGGTCTCCGTGCCGGACCGGGCGCTGACCCAGCTCGCGGGGCAGGCTGTCGACCACGCGCCGCAACTGCTGTCGTTCCTGCACCTGGTGGCCGGTCCGGTCGACGAGGCGGAGCTGCTGGAGCTGCTGCGCCGCGGCATGGAGGAGCAGTGGCACGCGGGCCTGCACCCGACCGTCGCCTCGCCCGTGCCGCACGCCGCGCTCGCCGTCTCCGCGATCCGCGCCGACGCACGCGACGCGGAGGCGCGTGCCACCGCCGCGCTGCCGCCGACGCCGGGTGAGATCGCCGCGGTGCTGCGGTGGATGCTGGAGGGCTTCGCGGCCGTCGGCGCGCTGGTGCGCAGACCCGTCGAGCCGGAGGAGCCCGAGGAGCGGGTCGAGCTGACCCCGCTGGGCCACTGGGCCACGCGGGCGAAGCTGGAGGAGATCTGCACGGTGGCGCAGACCGCCGCCGGGCACATCGAGCAGTCGGCCTACGAGCTGCTCGCCGCCTGCGCCGGGTACACCCCCGGCCCGGCGCGCGCCGAGTACCGGGCCTGGCTGGCGGCCCGTCAGGTCGACCGTGCCGTGACCGACCTGCTCGACGTCGCGCGCGGCGAGGACGCGCTGCTGCGCGGGCTGGCCTTCGAGGCGCTGCGCGTCGCCGGTCACCCGGCCGAGCCCGCCGTCCGGCACGCGTGCGACGAGCCGATGCTGCGGCCCTACGCGCTGCTGTGGCTGGCCGAGCAGAGCGACGAGGGCGTGCTGCCCGCCGACGTGCTGGACCAGCAGGACGCCGCCTGGCTCTGGGTGGACACGGGTGCGGCGGTGCTGGAGCACGGCGACACCGGCATGCTGGTCCGCCACGTCCAGGGCGCCGCCGACGGCGATCCGGGACGGCTGTTCGCGCTGGCCCGGCAGGTGGGTCACCCGCGTGCCGGGCATGTCCTGGCGGCGGTGGCGTCCGCGCACCCCGATCCTGGTGTCGCGCGGGCCGCGCGGCGCAGCGCGTTCAGCGTGCACGACGGCGGGGCCTGACCACGAGGGTGACGGCGCGGGCGTGACGACGGGAGGCCGACAGGTGGCGGAGCGGGACGAGGCCCGGGCACAGGCGCGGTTGACCGCCGCGCGGCTCAGCGCCGACGGGGTCGACGCGGTCGCGCTGACCTGGGTCGACAACGCGGGGATCGCCCGGGTCAAGGGCATCCCGCTGAGCCGCCTCGTCGACGCGGCCGTGCACGGGATCGGGATGTCGCCCGTCTTCGACGTCTTCCTGGTCGACGACGCGATCACCACGAGCCGTCATATCGGCGGCCCGGACGGCGACCTGCGGCTCTTCCCGGACCTCGACCGCGCCGTCGCGCTGGCCGCGCAGCCGGGTTGGGCCTTCGCGCCGGTGGACCGGTACGCGCAGGACGGGACGCCGCATCCGGCCTGCCAGCGGCAGTTCGCGGCGGCGATGGCCGCGCGGGCCGCCGAGTTCGGGGTCACCTTCCGCGCCGCGTTCGAGACCGAGTGGATCGTCCAGCGGCAGGCGGCTCCGGGTGAGCCGCCGAGCTACCCCACCGACGGCCCGGCGTACGGGTTGCACCGGCTGACGGACCTGTCCGACTACCTGCGCGAGGTGCTGCTGGCCCTGGAGGCGCAGGGGTTGACGGTGCAGCAGATCCATCCGGAGTACGCGCCAGGGCAGTTCGAGGTCTCCGTCGCCGCCGCCGACCCGGTCGCGGCGGCCGACGACGCGGTGCTGGTCCGGACGACGATCCGGGGGGTCTCGGCCCGGCACGGGCTGCGGGCCTCGTTCGCACCGGCCTTCGAGGCGGGCGGGGTCGGCAACGGCGGCCATCTGCACCTCAGCGCCTGGCAGGACGGGCACAACCTGATGGCCGACCCGGCCGCACGCGACTCGTTCCTGGGCGGGGTCCTCGACGAACTGCCCGCCCTGCTGGCACTCGGCGCGCCCAGCGTGGCCAGCTTCCTGCGGCTGGTGCCGTCGCACTGGGCCGGTGTCTACCGCTGCTGGGGCGTGGAGAACCGCGAGGCCGCTCTCCGCGTCGTCGAGGCGCCGCACCTGCTGCCCCGTCCGGAAAGGCCCCGTCGACCCGCCCCTGGGCTGCTGGACGACACGATCGACGCGGCCGACACGAACGGCGAGGACCCGACGCAGGCGCTGCTGCGCGACCTGGAGGAGAGTGAGCGCCTCCGCCAGGCCGAACAGGCCGCGGCGGAGTCGGGCGCTCCGGCGAACGTCGAGGTCAAGTGCTTCGACCAGTCCGCCAACCCGTACCTCGCCGTCGGCGGCGTGATCGCCGCGGGGCTGGCCGGGATGGACAGCGGAGCCAAGCTGCCGGACCCGGTGCAGGGCGACCCGGCGCTGCTGCCGCCGGACCGCCGACCGCCGCGACTCCCCGCCGACCTGGGGGAGTCGCTCGCGGCCTTCCGGGTCTCGACGGTGCTGCACGAGGCGCTCGGCGAGGTGCTCTTCGAGGCCGTCGCGGCCGTCCGCGCGGCGGAGCAGGAGGCGTACGGCGCCCGGCCGCCCGAAGACGTCATCGCGGCGACCCGCTGGCGCTACTGATGCAGCGTCAGGACCGCGACGGCCAGGGGGTCCCAGATTTTGGTGGGCTGGTGGACCAGCACTGCCACTCCGTCGTCGCCTCCGAGTTGGGCGAGACGGCGTTCGCCTCGCTGCTGACCGAGTCCGACCGGCAGCCCGCCGATCCGCACGCCGTCTGGGACAGTTCACTCGGCCTGGCCGTACGGCGTTGGTGCGCACCGGAGTTGGACCTGCCCGCGTTCGCTCCTGTGGAGGACTATCTGGAGCGCCGCCGCGAGCTGGGCGCGGCCGAGGTCACCCGGCGGATGCTGCGTCGCTCGGGCTTCGACGCCTGTCTCGTCGACACCGGACTGACCGAGGCGGCGGGCGTCCCGCTCCTCTCGCCCGACGAGTTCGGCGGCCTGGCCGGCGCGGACGTGCACGAGATCGTCCGGATCGAGCGCATCGCCGAGCGTGCGACTCCCGGCCTGACCGCAGACGGCTGGGCGGACGGCGTCAGCACCGCGTTGCACCGGGCCGCCCGGCACGCCGTCGGTCTCAAGTCCGTTGTCGCGTACCGCCATGGGCTCGACTTCGATCCCGCGCGTCCGTCCCCGGCCGAGACGCGGCGCGCGGCGGGGGAGTATCTCGCCTCCGGTGGTGGCCGGTTGACGCATCCGGTGCTGCTGCGCCACCTGCTGTGGACGGCGCTGGAGTCGGGCCTGCCGCTCCAACTCCACACCGGCTTCGGGGATCCCGACCTCACGCTGCACCGGTCCGACCCCTCCCTGTTGACGGACTTCGTCCGGGCGGCCGAGCCGCTCGGCACTCCGCTGGTGCTGCTGCACTGCTGGCCCTACCACCGCCAGGCGGCCTGGCTGGCGCACGCGTTCCCGCACGTCTTCTGCGACGTCGGCCTGACCCTCACTCACACCGGCGCTCCCGGAGCCCGTCAGGTCCTGGCGGAGACGCTCGAACTCGCCCCGTTCCGGAAGGTGTTGTTCTCCACCGACGGTTACGGCTTGCCTGAGCTGCACCGCGTCGGAGCGGCTGCCTTCCGCCACGCGCTCGCCGCCTGGCTGCCGGAGGCCGTTCCTGGCAACGCAGTTGAGGCAGCCCGGATCGCCTCGCTCATCGGCCGGGAGAACGCGGTGCGGCTCTACGGCCTCGCGGACGCCCCTGTGTGACGCAGGGTGAGAGGGCCGTTGCTGAGCGCGAAGTGACGCCATAACGGTTCCGTAAATTCGTGTGCCATGGCACTAGCTGCCACCCCTCCCCGTGTGGTCAAGTCGCACGCGGCCTGGAACCGACGGGCCCTGCACAGCTCCATCACCCGGTGCACACCCACAGTCTCGGGGAGGACTCGTTGACGACCCCGCACCGCAACAGTCGTCGTTTCACGCTGATAACCCTGGCCGCCGTCGGCGGCCTGATGGCCGCAACTCCGGCCATTGCCATGCCGATTCACCACAACCACCCGCAGGGCAGCGGCATGCACGCCATGGTCGGCGGTGGTGACGGGGGAGACGACGAGTCGGACGACATATCCAACGGCGCCCAGCAGGCGGCCGACGAGGTCAACGCGCCCGGCATCGTCGCCCCCGGCGCCTACGGCGCGGCCTGGTCCGCTCTGCAGAACATGCCGCGTACGGGCGGCCAGTGGCGCCAGGCCACCATGCTCCCGTACAACTCGGACGACCCGCGCTACCGCGACCAGGACTCCAACTCCACGGCCGGCATGGGCCAGGTCACCGGCCGGATGACCGCGATGGCCGCCGACAGCAACGGCGACGTCTACGCGGGCTCGGCGGGCGGCGGCGTCTGGCGGTCCACGCAGGCCGGCGGCAACTGGACGCCGATCAGCGACGGACTCTCGGCGCAGGCCACCGGCGCGCTGGCGCTGGACAGCCGGGGCCGCCTCTGGCTCGGCACCGGCGAGGCCAACACCAACGCCGACGCCTACCTCGGCTCCGGCGTCTACCTGTTGGCGGACCCCCGGCACGGCCAGTTCACCTCGCGCGACCGGGTCGGCGGCGACGAGCTCCAGTCGACCGCCATCCACGAGCTGCGCATCAGCGGCGACACCGTCTACGCCGCCACCTCCGAGGGCCTCTGGTCGCACTCGGTCACGCACCTGGACGGGCCCTGGAAGCTGGAGTTCGCGCCGAACCCCGACTACCTGCCCGGCCACTCGCTGGCCAACGACCCGAACGCGGCCTACAAGAACATCGTCGACGACATCGCCTTCGACCCGGCCGACCCGAGCCGTGTGCTCGTCGCCGCGGGCTGGCGGTCCGGCGACACCTACAACGGCTACTACACCAAGGTCAACGGCAGTTGGCAGACGGTCACCTCCCTGGGTGCGCTGCCGACCGACCCGGGCGACATCGGCACGGTCACCTTCGCGCCCTCCGCGGACCACCAGCGCTACTACGCCCTGGTCCAGTCCCCGAACTCGCTCAACGCGGGCGGCGGCTTGGGCGGCATCTACGTCTCCAAGAACGGCTCGCCGTTCGGCCCGTGGACGCAGGTCGCCAGCGCGGCCTCGCTGGGGACCTCCGGCTCGGTGCTCACCAACGTCGGCGGCCAGTCCTGGTACGACGAGTCGCTGATCGTGGACCCGAACAACCACGACCACGTCTACGCCGGCCTGGAGGAGGTCTTCGAGACCACCGACGGCGGCACCACCTGGACCACGCCCGGCCCGTACTGGAACTTCCCGCTGGCCTGCTGGAGCCTCGACCCCAGCGAGCAGAGCGGCACCTGCCCGCAGACCACCCACCCGGACCAGCACGCCCTGGCCATCGGCAGCTACAAGGGCCAGACCTACGTCTACGCGGGCAACGACGGCGGCGCCTACCGCCGTCCGCTCGACGGCCAGGCCAACTCCCTCGGCCACGCCACGGACTGGGTCTCGCTCAACGACGGCACGATTGACACACTCCAGTACTACTCGGTGGGCGTCGGCGCGGACCCGAACGGCAAGGGCACCGTCGTCACCGGCGGCATGCAGGACAACGGCCAGTCGATCCTGCGGGGTTACGGTTCCAAGGCCGTCGACACGGTGATGGGCTCCAACTTCGGCGGCGACGGCGGCATGACGCTGGTCGACCCGAAGAACGGCTGCAACGAGGCCCAGGAGTACGTCTACCTGGAGATCAACGTCACCCAGGACTGCGCGGTCAACAGCGGTCTCGTGGCGCCGACCACGTACAACGTGGCCCCGCCGGACAATGCGACGTCCAACGCCCGCTTCATCGCGCCGTTCACCTCCGACCTGCAGAACCCGAACCTGTGGGTGGCGGGCGGCGAGAACGTCTGGGTGCAGTCGCAGGGCTTCGCGATCCGCTCCTCCAGCGCGTGGACGAGCGCGTACGACCTGGGTGCGGGCCGCGTGGCGACGGCGGTCGCCTCCTCCGGCGGCAAGGTCTACGCGGCCTGGTGCGGCCCGTGCAACCCGCAGGGCTTCCAGCGGGGCGTGGCCGTCGGCAACGCGGACGGCACCGGGTGGCAGCAGCTCTCGCTTCCCGCGGGGGTGCCGGACCGCTACCTCAGCGACGTGGTGATCGACCCGAAGGACAGCAGCCACGTCTACCTGACGGTCAGTGGCTTCTCCCGCAACTGGAACGAGGGCCCCGGCGCGGGCATCGGCCACGTCTTCGAGAGCCACGACTCCGGCGCGACCTGGTCCGACATCTCGGCGAACCTGCCGGACATCCCGGCGGACTCCCTGGCGCTGACGCCTGGCGGCGGCCTGCTGCTCGGCACGGACCTCGGCGCGATGTACCGCGCACCGGGCCGCACCCACTGGGCGGCCATCGGCCGCCTCCCGGCCGTCGCGGTGGACCAGATCCTCGTCGGCCCGGACGGCGACGTGTACGCGGCGACGCACGGTCGCGGCATCTACACCATGCCGCTCCGCGAACTGGGCGACGGACGGGACTGAGATTCGCTCCCGCAGGTAGTTGCACCTCCAGGGGCGCGGGGCTCTGCTGATATGCGGCTCCGCCGCGTGAGCGCGACAAGCCGCCGCTCTCGCTGCCGCAGGTAGTTGCAGCCCGTTAGGGGCGCGGGGAACTGCGCGACAAGCCACCCCAGGTGGTGAGTCGCTCAGCGAGCAGGGCCACCCGCAGTGGGTGGTTGCTCGCGCAGTTCCCCGCGCCCCTGTTG
>NZ_JADPRT010000011.1:153960-289859 GCF_015690355.1 Streptacidiphilus fuscans
TGCGGACAGGCCAAGGACTTCCGTGCCCGGCTCTGGACCCCACGCAAGCGCGAACCAACGGCGAAAACGCCACGCCGCGGACGGGCCTGTGCCACGCTCGCCCCTCGCGCAGTTCCCCGCGCCCCTGTTGTGGCTGGCCGCCTGCCTTGGCTCCCCGCGCCCCTGTTCCGTTTGCAACGTCCCTCTTCTCAAAGTTCTCCGTCTCCGGCGAAATAATCCCTGACTGCTCAGATGTTTCCATGGACGGAAGCGCGGAACCCCGCGCCCCGGACAGGGAAGAGGCATCATGGCCAAGATCGCCGTCATCGGAGCCAAGGGCACCATCGGTACCCGCATCGTCACCGAGGCGCTGCGCCGCGGGCACCAGGTGACCGCCGTCGTGCGGGACCCCGCGAGCTACTCCGCGCCCGCAGGCGTGGAGGTCGTCGCCGGGGATGTGCTGGACCCCGCGTCGGTGGCGAAGGTTGCCGCCGGGCAGGACGTGCTCGTCAGCGCCGTCGGGGGTGGGGACGGGCCGGGGCATCTGGCCACCATCGAGCCCGCCGCGCGCTCCCTCGTCGAGGGCCTGCGCAGCCTCGGCGCGGCAGCCCCGCGCCTGCTCGCGGTCGGCGGCGCCGGCAGCCTGGAGACCGCGCCCGGCGTGAAGGTCTGGGACGCCCCGGGCCTGCCGGACTGGCTGCTGCAGATCATGCACGCCCACGGCGACGCGCAGGCGTACTACAACGGCGTCGACGACGTCGTGTGGACCGTGCTGAGCCCCGCCGGGACGATCGAGCCGGGCGAGCGCAGCGGCGCGTACCGGACGGGTCTGGAGCAGCTCGTGGTGGACGGCGACGGCACGTCCTACATCACCTGCGAGGACTACGCCGTCGCGCTGCTCGACGAGATCGAGAAGCCGGCCCACCTCGGTCGCCGCTTCACGGTCGCCCGCTGACGGTAACGTGTGGAAGATCCCCTGGGGAAGGAGCCGCGCGATGACCGCGATCAGCATAGGAACCGCCGCCGAGGCCGTCGCCGACGAGCGCGTGCAGGCGTTCGGTGTGCTGCTGACGGCGACCGCGCGGCTGGAGCGCCTGCTGGGCGCGGCGATGGAGCGGGAGAGCGGCATCTCGCACCCGATGTTCGAGGTGCTGCTCCGGCTCGCCGCCGCGCCCGACGGCGCGACGATGGGGGATCTCTCCCGCGACGCCGTGCTGACTAGCGGCGGGGCCACCCGGCTTGTCGACCGGATGGTCGAGGCCGGCCTGGTCCGCCGTGAGCGCTCCCGCGCGGACCGCCGGATCCAGGTGGTCACCATCACCGAGCTCGGCGCGGAGAAGCTCGCCGACGCCGCCCAGCGGCACGCGGAGGCGATAGACGAGCACGTCTTCCAGGTGCTCAGCCCCGCCCAACTCGCCGCCACCGTCTCCGGCTTGGACGAACTCGGCCGCCACGCGCTCGACGCGCTGCCGCCGCTCGGCTAGCCACCGTGCTGCCTCACGCCTCACGCCGCAGGCCTCACGCGTCACGCGGCAGGCCGCGGCGGAGGCGGGCCCAGCATGGTCGAGAGCAGGCGGTCCAGGGAGTTGGCGAACATCGCGTCCGGCTCCAGGGGCGCGGTGCCCGCGCTGTCGGCCAGGGTCGCGGCGAGGTGGGGGTACTGGCCGGTGGCCACCTGGGCGGTGAGGTAGGCGACCAACTCGGCCTGCCACTGGGCGGACTGACCGCCGGTCACATTGTGCTCCCACTCGGCGAACTGGCAGACGTGGCCGTTGAGCAGCGCGAAGAACTCCATCCTGGTCCCGCCGGGGAGCGCCGAGGCCACGGGTGACGTCGCGAGTGCCGCGAGGAAGAAGTCGGTGCAGCGCAGCGCGTTGGGGCCCATCGAGGGGCGGGTCAGGCAGAGCCCGGCCAGCCACGGATGCCGTCGCATCGCGGCCAACTCCTCGTGGGCCAGCAGGCGCAGGTCCGCCCACGGGTCGCCGCCGGGCGCGTCCGGGAGGGCGAACTCCCCGGTGGCCGCGTCGAGCATCAGGTCGAAGAGGTGTTCCTTCTTCGGCACGTAGTTGTAGAGCGACATCGTGCCTGCACCCAGTGCCGCCGCCACCTTGCGCATGGAGACCGCGTCCAGCCCTTCCGCGTCGGCGAGTTCGATCGCCGCCGCGGCGATCGCGGCGCGGCTGTGCGCGGGCTCCGGGCCGCGTCCGGTGCGCTCCGGGCGCAGCCAGATCATCCCGGGCACGGCCTTGGCATCCGGCTTGGCATCGGCCTTGGGTTCTGCCGCAGGTGGCATCAGTGGATCACCTTTCCTCCGTCCGCAGTTTAGCGATCCCGATTTCTCTCTACGTACATCGTACGTAGTTGTAGTACGGTGAGCGCAGCGCGCTTCTACGTACGGTGTACTTAGAGAGGGGTTCGCATGAGCCTGCCCGCCGTCGAAGTGACGGACCTGCACAAGCGTTTCGGCACGACCCAGGCCCTGGACGGCCTGGAGCTGAGCGTTCCGCCCGGAACCGTCTGCGGCCTGCTCGGGCCGAACGGGGCCGGCAAGACCACCGCGGTCCGGGTGCTGGCCACCCTCGCCGCGCCCGACTCGGGACACGCGCGCGTCGTCGGCTACGACGTGGTCCGCCAGGCGGACGAGGTGCGGAGCCGGATCGGCTTCGCCGGTCAGCACGCGGCCGTCGAGGAGGGGCTGACCGGCCGCGACAACCTGCACCTGGTCGGCCGCCTGCACCACCTCGGCGCACGCGGCGCCCGGCAGCGCGCCGAGGAACTGCTGGACCGGTTCGACCTCGCCGAGGCGGCCGACCGCCTCGTCCGCACCTACTCCGGCGGCATGCGGCGACGGCTCGACCTGATCGCGTCGCTGGTGATCCGCCCGTCCGTGCTCTTCCTCGACGAGCCGACCACCGGGCTCGACCCGCGCAGTCGCAACGACATCTGGGCCATCGTCAGGGAGCTGGTCGACGACGGCACCACCGTGCTGCTGACCACGCAGTACCTGGACGAGGCCGACCAGCTCGCCGACGACGTCGTGGTCGTCGACCGCGGCCGGGTCATCGCCTCGGGCACCCCTGAGCAGCTCAAGTCCTCCATCGGCACCCGCGTCGAGGTCACCCTGGCCGACCCCGGCCAACTGACCGACGCGGCCCGGGTGGTGGCGGCCCTGGCGGGCGGGGAGCCCGCGCTGGACCTCGACACCCGCAGCGTCAGCGCGGTCAGCGAGCCCGGCCGCCGGATCCTGCTGCCGCAGCTGGTCCGCGAGTTGGACGCGGCGGGTGTCGCCGCTCAGGACGTCGCGCTCGGCCACCCCTCGCTCGACGACGCCTTCCTCGCCCTCACCGGCAGCCGCCGGACCGCTGCACCCGCCGCTGACACACCCGACGCCGACGCCTCCAAGGAGACGGTGACCACATGACCGCCCTCGCCCCCGCCGCGCCGCTCTCCTCCCGCTCCGGAGGCCACCCACTGGCCGACGCGCGGACCCTGACGCTGCGTGTCCTTCTCTACTACCGCCGCTCGCCGGGCCTGATCGCGGCCTCGCTGCTGGCGCCGCTCGCGATGCTGCTGGTCTTCGGCTACATCTTCGGCAGCGCCATCTCGCTGCCCGGCGGCGGCAAGTACCGCGACTACCTGATGCCGGGCATGTTCATCCTGGTCGCGGTCAACGGCATCATGCCCGCCATGAACGGCGCCGCGCGCGACGTCGGGCGCGGCGTCACCGACCGGCTGCGGTCCATGCCGATCTCGCGTTCCGCCGCGCTGCTCGGCCAGACGCTGGCCGACGTGGTGGTGAGCAGCGTCGTGCTGACCATGATGGTCGGCGTCGGGCTGGCCCTCGGCTGGCGGGCCCACAACGGCATCGGCGACGCCCTGGGCGCGATGGGGCTGCTGCTGCTCTTCCGGTTCACCACCAACTGGATCGGCATCTACCTGGGCCTGCTGGTCGGCCGCGAGGACATGGCGAGCCAGCTGTCGGTGCTGGTGTTCCCGCTCAGCATGGTCACCAACGTCTTCGTCACCACCGGCGGCATGCCGGGCTGGCTGCGCTTCCTCGCCGACTGGAACCCGATCAGCGCGGTCGCGGCGGCGGCCCGCCGGCTCTTCGGCAACGCCGTCCCGCTGCAACCGGGCGACCCGTGGCCGCTCCGGCACCCGATCCCGGCCACGCTGGCCTGGGCGGCCGTGCTGCTGGCGGTGTTCTTCCCGCTGGCGGTGCGGAAGTTCAACAGCCACGGCCGATGACCAGGCGGTCCGCACAGGCGGTCAGCACAGGAAGTCGGCACAGGAGTCGACACAGCCAGTCAGCACAGCACGAAGCAGCCCTTGGCCTCCAGGGCGGCCATGAGTCGGGCGTCGGGTTCGACGGGGTTCCAGCGCAGGTCCAGCCTCTCCAGCGCGGGAAGGTCGGCGATCCAGTCCGGCAGCGCGGCGATCCGGTTCGACCGCAGGTCGAGCTGGCGCAGCCGGGGGAGCCCGGCCAGCGCCTCGGGCACGTCGGTGAGGGCGTTGTCGCGCAGCTCCAGCTGCCGCAGCTCGCCCAGGCCGCCGAACGACGCCGGAAGGCCCGTCAGGGCGTTGCCGCGCAGCCACAGTTCCCGAAGCCTGCCGAGCCCGCCCAGCGCCGCGGGCAGGGCGCTCAGCCCGCACCGCTGGGCCCGCAGCTCGACCAGCGCGGTCAGGCCGCCCAGCGCGTCGGGGAGGGCCGCAAGCGGGTTCTCGCCGACGTTGAGGTAGCGCAGCGCGGTGAGACGTCCCAGCGTCTCCGGCAGCGCGGTCAACCGGTTGTCGTGCAGGTAGAGGCAGTCGCGCAGCCCGGTCAGCTCGCCCAGCTCGTCGGGCAGCGCCGTCAGCCGGTTGTGCCCGAGGTCCAGCATCCGCAGCCGCCGCAGCCCGCCGATCCGCGGGGAGAGCTCCGTCAGGTCGTTGTCGGCCAGGACGAGCACCGCCAGGTCGGTCTCCGCCCAGACCGTCTCCGGCACCGTGCCCAGCCGCTGCTGCCACAGGTTCAGCGTGGTCGTCTCTGACACGTAGCCCTCCCGGGGGTGGTGGAAAACGCAGAGGTGCCCGGCCGCCGAGCGGCCGGACACCTCTGCGTCGAAACTGCGTGACGCCGACCTCAGTGCGTCGCGCTGCGGGCCTCCGCGCGCTTGGCGCGGACGTCGCCGACCTTGCGGCGGATGACCATCATCGGGGCCATCAGGGCGAGGGCGACCTGCAGCGAGGCGCCGATCTGCAGCAGCGTGCCGCCGCCCGGCAGGCCGGTGGCCCAGGCGGCGAGGCAGCCCATCGCGACCGCGATCCAGCAGAGCGTGGCCGTGGCCAGCTTGCCCTGCGGCTTGGGGTACTCGACCTGGCTGACCATCAGCGCCGCGACCGCGACGATCCCGATCGCGCCGAGCACGAACGGCGGGTTCAGCAGCACGATCGAGATGACCGTCAGCGCGCCCATCGGCGACGGCATGCCCTGGAAGACCCCGGGCCGCGCCTCCGTGCAGGAGAACCGGGCCAGCCGCAGCACCACGGCCAGCAGCACCACGATGGCGATGCCCGCGCCGATCCGCTGGTGCGCGCCGCCCGCGGTCATGCCCCAGACGACCACGAAGTAGGCCGGGGCGATGCCGAAGCTGATCAGGTCGGCCAGGTTGTCCAACTCCGCGCCCAGCGCGGAGCTGCGCAGCTTGCGCGCCACCAGGCCGTCGAACAGGTCGCACATCGAGCCGATCAGCAGCAGCGTCACCGCCGTCGCCGCGCTGCGCCGGTCGCCGCTGGTGGCGACGCCGGTCAGGTGCGGGATCAGCACGCCGGTGGTGGTGCAGTAGATCGCGAGGAAGCCGCAGACCGCGTTCCCCAGCGTGAACAGGTCAGCCGTGGAGAGGTGTTGCGGCGAGAACTCGCGCCGCAGCAGCTCGCGGTCGCGCGCCCAGCGCAGCCGCCGGACGGCGCGCTCGTGCTCGGTCTCGCCGTCGTTCAGGTCCTCGTCCAACTCGTCGTCCAGCAACTCGTCGTCCAGATCATCCAACGCGCCCAGCCCGTCGTCGTCGTGGTCCGCGTAGGCCTCGGGTTCAGTCACGGTCAAGACGGGTCACCCCTGCTGTCGTGCGCTGCCCCACCTCGACACCGGGCTCGACTCCGGCGGGCAGGTAGGTGTCGACGCGGGAGCCGAAGCGGATCAGCCCGACCCGCTCGCCCTGCTCGACCTTGGTACCACTCGTGACGTACGGGACGATGCGACGGGCGACCGCGCCCGCGATCTGCACCATCTCGATGTCGCCCATTTCGGTGTCGAAGTGCCAGACGACCCGCTCGTTGCGGTCGCTGTCCTTGTTGAACGCCGGGACGTAGCCGCCGGGCACGTGCTCGACCGAACGCACCACGCCGGGCAGTGGCGCACGGTTGACGTGCACGTTGAGCGGGCTCATGAAGATCGCCACGCGCGTCCGACCGTCCGGCCAGGCGTCGATGCTCTGCACCACGCCGTCCGCGGGCGAGATGACCCGGCCCTCGCCGATCTCGCGCTCGGGGTCGCGGAAGAACCAGAGCATCCCCGCGCTGAGCGCGGTGGCCGGCACCGCCGCCAGCGCCCATCTGCCGTTGCGCCGGGTGAGGGCGGAGCACGCGGCAGCGGTCAGCACGGTGGGTACCAGCCAGGGTGACGCGCCACGGGCCAGCGTCACGCGCGGACGGGCCGGGCTCGCGTCGGTCGGTTGGGACGGACGAAGGGGCATCGAAGACCTTTGTGGCGACCGAAAGGGTCGCAGCAGTCGAGGGGTTCGGGGACGACAGTGCCGTGTGCGACATTGCCGTTGACGACAGGTGCCGGTAGCCGACAGTTATCTATCCGAAGGGATGCTATCGGCAGAGCGTGGTGCCGTAGCAAGCTCCGGGAGCCCGGGTGGGCTGTTCCCGCGTGTCTCTCTGTCTCTCCCGCCAAGGTAAGCCGCCGGAGCAGGGCTGGCCAAGGGCTGTGGGCGAACGGTGACGAAACCCTCAGGCTGGGATTCGGCCAGGATTCGGCTGGAACGCGCACAGGAACAGGGGCGTGAACCAAGGATTCACGCCCCTGTGTGTCGGGTGCTGTCGCCCGCGTCGGCTACTCGGCGAGCCGGTACTCCTCCAGCAGACGACGACCCACGATCATCTTCTGGATCTCCGCAGTTCCTTCACCGATCAGCAGCATCGGGGCCTCGCGGTAGAGGCGCTCGATCTCGTACTCCTTGGAGAAGCCGTAGCCGCCGTGGATCCGGAAGGAGTCCTCGACGACCTCCTTGCAGTACTCGGAGGACAGGTACTTGGCCATGCCGGCCTCGAGGTCGTTGCGCTGGCCGGAGTCCTTCTTGCGCGCGGCCATCACCATCATCTGGTGCGCGGCCTCGACCTTGGTGGCCATCTCGGCCAGCTTGAACTGGATCGCCTGGTGCTCGGCGATCTTCTTGCCGAAGGTCTGCCGCTGCTGCGCGTAGCGGATGCCCAGCTCGAAGGCGCGCTGCGCGACACCGCAGCCACGGGCCGCGACGTTGACGCGGCCGACCTCGACGCCGTCCATCATCTGGTAGAAGCCGCGGCCGGGGACGCCGCCCAGGATCCGGTCGGCGGGCAGCTTGACGTCCTCAAGCACCAGCTCGGTGGTGTCGACGCCCTTGTAGCCCATCTTCTCGATCTTGCCCGGGACGGTGAGGCCGGGGACCGTCTCGTTCGGGCCGAAGCCCGGGGTCTTCTCGATCAGGAAGGTGGTCAGGTTCTTGTACGGCGAGTCGTGGCCCTCGTCCGTCTTGACCAGGCAGGCGATCACGGACGAGGTGCCGCCGTTGGTCAGCCACATCTTCTGGCCGTTGAGGACGTAGAACTCGCCGCCCTCGTCCTTGACCGCCTTGGTCGAGATGGCGGCCACGTCGGAGCCGAGGCCGGGCTCGGACATCGAGAAGGCGCCGCGGATCTCGCCGGTGGCCATCCGGGGCAGGAAGTAGTCCTTCTGCTCCTGGGTGCCGTGGGCGTTGATCATGTAGGCGACGATGAAGTGGGTGTTGATGATGCCCGACACCGACATCCAGCCGCGGGCGATCTCCTCCACGGTCAGGGCGTAGGTGAGCAGCGACTCGCCGAGGCCGCCGTACTCCTCCGGGATCATCAGGCCGAAGATCCCCATCTCCTTGAGGCCCTCGACGATCTCGGAGGGGTACTCGTCGCGGTGCTCCAGCTCCGTGGCGACCGGAATGATCTCCTTGTCGACGAAGTTGCGGACCGTCGCGAGGATCTCCTGCTGGATCTCGTTGAGACCTTCGGTCTGGGCGAGGCGTCCCATGGGTCGTGTCCTTCTCTTCTGTCCGGGCGCTCCACGGGCGTGGCATACACCATGGAGCGCCCGAGCACTGTGGGGGAGAGCGGTCTGAAGGTCTTACGGCTGCTCGCGCAGCTCGGGGCGTCCGGGCTGGTCGCCGCCGCGCTCCTCGAGGTACTTCTCGGTGGGGACCATGACCTTGCGGCGGAACACGCAGACCAGCGTCCCGTCCTGGTTGTAGCCCTTGGTCTCGACGTGGACGATGCCGCGGTCGGGCTTCGAGGTCATCCTCTTGTCGAGGACCTCGGTCTGGCCGTAGATCGTGTCGCCGTGGAACGTCGGTGCGACGTGCTTGAGCGACTCGATCTCCAGGTTGGCCAGGGCCTTGCCGGAGACGTCTTCCACACTCATGCCGAGCAGCAGCGAGTAGATGTAGTTGCCGACCACGACGTTCTTGCCCTGCACGGTGGTGGTCGCGTAGTTCGCGTCCATGTGCAGCGGGTGGTGGTTCATGGTGAGCAGGCAGAAGAGGTGGTCGTCGTACTCGGTGACCGTCTTGCCGGGCCAGTGCTTGTAGATGGCACCGACCTCGAACTCCTCGTAGGTGCGTCCGAACTGCATCTAGATCACTGCTCCGGGATCTCGAACTTGGTGGTGCGCTGCATGCCGGCGGCGCGGCCCTTGCCGGAGATGACCAGGGCCATCTTGCGGCTGGCCTCGTCGATCATCTCGTCGCCGAGCATCGCGGAGCCCTTCTTGCCGCCCGCCTCGGAGGTGCACCAGTCGTACGCGTCCAGGATCAGCTCGGCGTGGTCGTAGTCCTCCTGGGAGGGGGAGTAGACCTCGTTGGCCGCGTCGACCTGGCCGGGGTGCAGCACCCACTTGCCGTCGAAGCCCAGCGCGGCGCTGCGCCCTGCGACCTCGCGGTAGCCGTCGACGTTCTTGATCTGCAGGTACGGGCCGTCGATGGCCTGCAGGTCGTTGGC
The DNA here is from genome assembly GCF_015690355.1 of Streptacidiphilus fuscans. GTDB lineage: Bacteria > Actinomycetota > Actinomycetes > Streptomycetales > Streptomycetaceae > Streptacidiphilus > Streptacidiphilus fuscans. The sequence continues at coordinate 163,207 of NZ_JADPRT010000011.1, forward strand.
GCGGGCGGCCATCAGGATGCGCATCAGGATGTAGTGGTACGCGTCCGCCGGGTAGCCGGGCGGCTGCTCGCCGACGACCAGGGACTTCATGTTGATGGAGGCCATGAAGTCGGCCGGGCCGAAGATGATGGTCTCCAGACGCGGGCTCGCCTCGGCGATCGCGTCGACGTTGATCAGGCCCTTGGCGTTCTCGATCTGCGCCTCGATGCCGATCCTGCCGACCTCGAAGCCCATGGTCTTCTCGATCTGCGTCAGCAGCAGGTCCAGCGCCACGATCTGCTGGGCGTCCTGGACCTTGGGCAGCATGATGCAGTCCAGGTTCTGGCCGGCGCCCTCGACGACGGTGACGACGTCACGGTAGGTCCAGTGCGTGGTCCAGTCGTTCACCCGGACCACGCGGGTCTTGCCGGTCCAGTCGCCCTTGTTGAGGAAGTCGACGATGGTGTGGCGGGCGCCCTCCTTGGCCAGCGGCGCGCAGGCGTCCTCCAGGTCGAGGAAGACCTGGTCGGCCGGGAGGCCCTGGGCCTTCTCCAGGAAGCGCGGGTTCGAGCCCGGGACGGCGAGGCAGGAGCGGCGCGGACGCAGCCGGTTGACGTTCGTCATGAGGTGAGGGTCTCTTCCTTCAAGTCCGAGGTCGGAGCGGTCTGGGCGAAGATCGGGTCGAGGCCGTGGGCCCGACGGATCTCGTCGACGATACGGCCGATGATCGTGGTGATCCCGAAGTCTTTCGGAGTGAACACCGCCGCCACGCCCTGGGCAAGCAGCGCCTGCTCGTCGGCGGCCGGGATGATCCCGCCGACCACCACGGGCACGTCGGTGACGCCGGCGCGGGCAAGGCGGCGCAGCACGTCGGGGACGAGCTCGGCGTGCGCGCCGGAGAGGATCGACAGGCCGACGCAGTGGACGTCCTCGGCGACGGCCGCGGCGGTGATCTGCTCCGGCGTCAGCCGGATGCCCTGGTAGACCACCTCGAACCCGGCGTCGCGGGCCCGGACGGCGATCTGCTCGGCGCCGTTGGAGTGGCCGTCCAGACCGGGCTTGCCGACCAGCAGCCGCAGCTTGCCGCTGCCCAGCTCCTCGGCGGTGCGGGCCACGGCCTGACGGACGGTCAGAAGCTCGCTGCCGGAGTCCGGGTCGATCGCGCCGGTGATCGGCGCACCGCCGACGCCGGTGGGCGCGCGGTACTCGCCGAAGACGTCGCGCAGCGCCTGCGCCCACTCGCCGGTGGTGACGCCGGCCCGGACGCACGCCAGGGTGGCGGTCATCAGGTTGGCGTCGGTGGCGGCCTGGGCCTTGAGCTCGGTCAGCGCCGCCTGCGCGGCGGCCTCGTCGCGGCCCGCGATCCAGCCCGCGAAGGCCTCGGCCACGGAACGCTCGGCGTCGCCGTCCACGACCATGATCGCGGTGTCCAGGTCGGCGGTCAGCGGGCTGGGCTCGGTGGTCTCGTAGCAGTTGACCCCGACGACCTTGTCCTCGCCCGACTCGATCCGGGCGCGGCGCTCGGCGTGCGAGGCGACGAGCGCGGCCTTGAGGTAGCCGGACTCGACCGCGGCGACGGCCCCGCCCATCTCCTGCACCTTGGCGATCTCCGCCTCGGCGCCCTCGACCAGCTCCGCCACCTTGCCCTCGACGACGACGCTGCCGGTGAACAGGTCCTCGTACTCCAGCAGGTCCGACTCGAAGGCCAGCACCTGCTGGATCCGCAGCGACCACTGCTGGTCCCAGGGCCGGGGCAGACCCAGCGCCTCGTTCCAGGCGGGCAGCTGCACGGCGCGCGCGCGGGCGTCCTTGGAGAGCGTGACGGCGAGCATCTCCAGCACGATGCGCTGGACGTTGTTCTCCGGCTGCGCCTCGGTCAGGCCGAGCGAGTTGACCTGGACGCCGTAGCGGAACCGGCGCTGCTTGGGGTCGGTGACGCCGTAGCGTTCCAGCGTCACCTTCTCCCACAGCTGCGAGAAGGCGCGCAGCTTGCACATCTCCTCGACGAAGCGGACGCCCGCGTTGACGAAGAAGGAGATCCGGGCGACGACCTCACCCATCTGCTCCGGCTTGACCTGGCCGCTGTCACGGACCGCGTCGAGCACCGCGATCGCCGTGCACATCGCGAACGCCAGCTCCTGCACCGGCGTGGCCCCGGCCTCCTGCAGGTGGTAGCTGCAGATGTTGATCGGGTTCCACTTGGGGATGTTGGCGACCGTGTAGGCGATCATGTCGGTGGTCAGCCGGATCGACGGACCGGGCGGGAAGACGTGCGTCCCGCGCGACAGGTACTCCTTGACGATGTCGTTCTGCGTCGTCCCGGTCAGCTTGGCGATGTCCGCGCCCTGCTCCTCGGCGACCACCTGGTACATCGCCAGCAGCCACATGGCCGTGGCGTTGATGGTCATCGAGGTGTTGGTGCGCTCCAGCGGGATGCCCTCGAAGAGGGTCCGCATGTCGCCCAGGTGGCTGACCGGCACCCCGACCCGGCCGACCTCGCCGCGGGCGAGGACGTGGTCGGGGTTGTAGCCGGTCTGCGTCGGCAGGTCGAAGGCGACGGACAGGCCCGTCTGACCCTTCGCCAGGTTCTTCCGGTACAGCTCGTTCGACGCGGCCGCGGAGGAGTGCCCCGCGTAGGTCCGCATCAGCCAGGGCCGGTCCCGATGAGTCGTCATGTCGCCTACTCAGCCTCTGCCTTGGTCGCTGTTACTCGCCGCGGAACCGGTTGATCGCGTCGATGTGCTTGGCGCGCAGCTCGTGGTCCGTGACGCCGAGGCCCTCCTCGGGCGCCAGGCAGAGCACGCCGACCTTGCCCTGGTGCTTGTTCTGGTGCACGTCCAGCGAGGCCTGGCCGGTCTCGGCCAGGGTGTACGTCTTCGACAGCGTCGGGTGGATCTTGCCCTTGGCGATCAGGCGGTTGGCCTCCCACGCCTCGCGGTAGTTGGCGAAGTGCGAGCCGACGATGCGCTTGAGCGACATCCACAGGTAGCGGTTGTCGTACTGGTGCATGTAGCCGGAGGTCGAGGCGCAGGTGACCACGGTGCCGCCCTTGCGGGTCACGTACACCGAGGCGCCGAAGGTCTCGCGGCCCGGGTGCTCGAAGACGATGTCGACGTCCTCACCGCCCGTCAGCTCGCGGATCTTGCCGCCGAAGCGCTTCCACTCGCGCGGGTCCTGGTTGTGCTCGTCCTTCCAGAACTTGTAGCCCTCGGCGCTGCGGTCGATGATCGCCTCGGCGCCCATCGCCTCGCAGATCTTCGCCTTGGCCTCGCTGGAGACCACGCAGATCGGGTTGGCGCCGCCGGCCAGCGCGTACTGGGTGGCGTAGGAGCCGAGGCCGCCGCTGGCGCCCCAGATCAGCACGTTGTCGCCCTGCTTCATGCCGGCGCCGTTGCGGGAGACCAGCTGGCGGTAGGCGGTCGAGTTGACCAGGCCGGGGGACGCCGCCTCCTCCCAGGTGAGGTGCTTCGGCTTCGGCATCAGCTGGTTCGACTTGACCAGCGCGATCTCGGCGAGGCCGCCGTAGTTGGTCTCGAAGCCCCAGATGCGCTGCTCAGGGTCCAGCATCGTGTCGTTGTGGCCGTCGGCGCTCTCCAGCTCGACGCTGAGACAGTGGGCGACCACCTGGTCGCCGGGCTTCCAGGCGTGCACGCCCGGCCCGGTGCGCAGCACGACACCGGCCAGGTCGGAACCCAGGACGTGGAACGGCTGGTCGTGGCGGGCGGCTTCGGGGCTGAGGCGGCCATAGCGCTCCAGGAAGGAGAAGGTGGAGACCGGCTCGAAGATCGAGCTCCACACGGTGTTGTAGTTGACCGCGCTGGCCATGACCGCGACCAGCGCCTCGCCCGGGCCGAGCTCGGGAAGGGTGATCTCGTCCAGGTGCAGGGACTTGCGCGGGTCCTTGTCGCGGCTCTCCTGGCCCGCGAACATCTCCTGCTCGTCCTTGTGGAGCGTGATCGCGCGGTACGACTCGGGGAGCTTCAGCGCTGCGTATTCGGCGGCGCTCGTCTCCTCGTTGAGGATCGCGTCGAGGATTTCCTTCATGGCTGGCCTCCGGCGGCGTACCTGCGAGGGGATGCAGGGTGCGTCTGGGGAACGGGGTCTGGGTGGTGCGTGGAGGTCGCCGGGAGCGGACACCGGCTGGTCCAGGGGCGGGCTTCAGTCGCTGAGCTGAGGTGGTCGGCAGTTCAGTTGGAGCTGGCTGTCGTGAGTCGTGCTTCGAGCTTGCGGCCTGCGCAGGGGTGGCGCGCGGGCGGTGGTCACAGCGCGCCGGGTGGGGAGCCGCGGCGCCGCGACCAGTGGGTAACAACGTACTGGCACCCTGTGCCACTCGTAAAGACACTGCGTGCCAACATTTGCATCGAGTGTCACGTGAGTGTCGTCACGTTGCAACAGGAACACGGCGCACGCAAAGAGCCCCGCGCCGAGTGCGGCGCGGGGCTCTTCACATGCCTTGGCTTCGAAGCCGTTTACTGGCTCTGGCCTGCGATTTCTTCTGGACTCACTGGTCGGTCGACTGGGTGAGCGCGGTGCGGATGCTCGCCACCACCTCGTCCAGCGGAGCGTCCGTGCGGGTGACCGTGATGACGATCTCGCCGGACCCGGTGCTGGGGGTGCTGACGGAGCCAGTGGCACTGGGTGCCATCGAAGGTGTCGTCCGCTTGGTGCTGAGATCGCCCCAGAAGGTCCGCCGGATCGCCTCGAAGGCGTGGTCCAACTGAGGTTCCACCTCGCCCCGCCCGCCGGCCCGCAGCCAGCGCCGCAGCACGTGGTTGTGGGCGGCGACCACGGCCGCCGCCGAGACCTCGGCCAGCATCGCGTCGTCGCCCTGGTCCGTGTCGAACCGGCCCAGCAGATACCGGGTGAAGAGCCGCTCGTAGCGGGCGACCACGGCGATCTCCCGCTCGCGCAGCGTCGGCACCTGGCGGATCAGCCGGTAGCGGGCCACCGAGACCGAGGGGGTCGCCGCGTACATCCGCAGCACCTCCTTGATGCCCCGGCAGACCACGTCCAGCGGATGCTCCGTCGGGTCCGCGCTGGCGAGCAGGTCGGCCACCTGGACCAGGGTGTCGTCGTGGTCCGGGAAGATCGCCTCCTCCTTGGACCGGAAGTACCGGAAGAAGGTGCGCCGGGCCACGCCCGCCGCGGCGGCGATCTGGTCGACCGTCGTCTCCTCGTAGCCCTGGCTCGCGAACAGCTCCATGGCCGCGGCGGCCAGCTCCTGGCGCATCAGCTGACGCTGGGCGGTCGCCGCCCGGCGTACCGGGCTGCCGCTGTTGGCCTGGACGGACCCGCCGCTGCGGTTCGGGTCCGAAGCCTGCGGTCCCGCCTGCACCAGCTGCTGCTCTTCCGTGGTCATGACCGGAAGGCTACCTGCCCTCATCGACGTGCGTGGTCGCGGAAGCCGCGGCCGGTCTTGCGGCCGAGGCAGCCCGCCGTCACCAGGTGCTCGAGCAGCGGCGCGGGCGCCAGGCCCGGCTCGCGGAACTCGGTGTGCAGCACCTTCTCGATCGTCAGCGAGACGTCCAGGCCGACCACGTCCAGCAGTTCGAACGGGCCCATCGGGTAGCCGCAGCCCAGCTTCATCGCGGTGTCGACGTCGTCGACGGAGGCGTAGTGCTCCTCGATCATCCGCACCGCGTCGTTCAGGTACGGGAAGAGCAGCGCGTTGACGATGAACCCGGCCCGGTCGCCGCACTCCACCGGGTGCTTGCGCACCTTGGCGCAGAGGTCGAGCACGGTCGCGGTGACGTCCTCGCCGGTCAGCACCGTGGAGACGACCTCGACCAGCTTCATGGCCGGGGCGGGGTTGAAGAAGTGCATGCCGATCACGTCCTGCGGACGGCTGGTGGCCGTCGCGCACTGGATCACCGGCAGCGAGGAGGTGGTGGTCGCCAGCACCGCGCCCGGCTTGCAGATCTTGTCGAGCGTGGCGAAGAGCTCGCGCTTGACGGTCAGGTCCTCGGCGACGGCCTCCATGGCCAGGTCGACGCTGTGCAGGTCCTCGTAGCTGCCCGTCGCGGTGACCCGGGCCAGCGCGGCGTCGCGGTCCTCCTCGGCGAGGCGGCCCTTGCTGACCATGCGGTCCAGCGACTTCTGGATCGCGGCCTTGGCCTTGTCCGCCTTCTCCTGGCTGCGGGCGACGAGGGTGACCTCGTAGCCGGACTTGGCGAAGACCTCGGCGATGCCCGTCGCCATGGTGCCCGAACCGCAGACGCCGACGCTGCGCACCTCGCGTCCGGCGACGCGCACCGTGGCGCCGGCGTTCTCCTCGGCGACGATCTGCGAGCTGCCGGGGGCGGCGTAGGTGTAGAAACCGCGACCGGACTTGCGGCCCAGCAGCCCGGCGGCGGACAGCTGGCCCAGGATCGGCGCGGGCGCGTGCAGGCGGTCGTGCGACTGCGCGTACATGGCCTCGAGGACGGTGCGCGCGGTGTCGATGCCGATCAGGTCCAGCAGCGCCAGCGGGCCCATCGGCAGGCCGCAGCCGAAGCGCATCGCCGCGTCGATGTCCTCGCGGCTGGCGTAGCGCGACTCGAACATCGCGGCGGCCTGGTTGAGGTAGGCGAAGAGCAGACCGTTGACGATGAACCCGGCCCGGTCCCCGGCGGCCACCGGCGACTTGCCCAGCGAACGTGCGAACTCGGCGGCGTCATCGGCGACCTGAGCGCTCGTCAGGACCGTGCGGACCACCTCGACCAGCTGCATCACCGGCGCGGGGTTGAAGAAGTGCAGGCCGAGCACGCGCTCGGGGCGGGCGGTGGCGGCGGCGATCCGGGTGACCGAGAGCGCGGTCGTACCGGTGGCGAGCACGGTCTCCGGCGGGCAGATCTTGTCCAGCTGCGCGAACAGGTCCCGCTTCAGCTCCAGCTGCTCGGGCACCTCCTCGATCACCAGCTGCGCCTCGGCGGCCGCGGTCAGGTCGTCCGTGACCCGGATCCGGGCCAGCAGCGCGGTCCGCTCCTCCTCGGTGAGGTGCTCGCGGCGCACGTGATGGGCGGTGGCCTCCTCGATCCGCACCCGCGCGGCGTGCGCCTCGGCGGGGGAGGCCTCGATCCCGATCACCTGCCGCCCGCTACGGGCGACGATCTCGGCGATCCCGGCACCCATGGTGCCGAGGCCGACGACGGCGACGGCGGGGAAGACGGGGGTGTGGAGAGGGGTGTTCTCAGTCATGGCGTGACTCCTGGGAAGCAGGGAGTACGCCGCAGTCGTTCCGCTCCGACGCGGCGGCTGAAGAAAGGTGAAGGCAGTGAAGGTGGTGAAGACGAGGAGGAACACCCACGGCGCGACTGAAGGACCGTGGTGAACACCATCGTGAGGCGTCAAAGCCGAGGGCGCAGGCTCAGCGTGATGTGACACCCGAAAGCTCCGTCGCGGCGGCTCCCAACGCCGACGGAGGTGGTGCGGCAACGATACCCCGGTTACCCCGGGGTAGGAAGGGCCTGCTCCAGGATCGGGACCTTCAGACGCGCAGGGTCGGGACGTCGTACAGCGGGATCAACGTGTCGCGGGTGATGATCGTCATCCCCTCGGACTGCGCCTGCGCGATCAGCAGCCGATCGAACGGGTCGCGGTGGTGCGTCGGCAGTCGCCCTGCCCGGACGGCGTGCACGGCAGTGATCGGCAGTGCCGTGAACTGGCTGTCCCGGACCCGTTCGGCGAGGTCCTCGGGGCCGTGCAGTTTGCCGAGCCCTTGCTTGATGGCGATCTCCCACGGCGTCACGGCGCTCAGGTGGATGTCCGGCTCGGTGTCGAGGAGTTCCTTCACTCCCGCGGACAGCTCGGCCGAGTCCTGGAGCCACCAGAGCAGGACGTGGGTGTCGAGCAGCAGGCTCATCCGATCATGCCCAGGGCGTCGGCGATGTCCTCGGGCAGGTCGTCGAAGTCTTCGGCGATCCGGATCTGGTCCCGCAGCGATCCACGCCCGGTCCGCCGCAACTTGGGCCGCAACGGCACGATTTTCGCGACCGGCTCGCCCGCCTTGCTGATGACGACCTCCTCGCCGGCTGCCACCTGAGCCAGTATCCGCGAGAAGTGCGTCTTGGCCTCGTGCACGTTGTACTGGTGGGCTGCTTCCATGGCCGCCGCTTCCCTCCGAGCCAGTGGACTAAGGCTGGACTAAGGGTAGCGGCGATGCCGATCGGCGACCAGCCTGGCGCAGTCCTCCTGCCGTGGCCGGGGAGGGGCTTGGCGGGAATCGTCCGGGTTCGGACCGAGGGCGTGAAAGCCCGCGCTGAACAGGGGTGATGGGCTCGACGGGGATCCGGTACTGTCCGGGCCGATTGGGGGTTCCATGTCCGAGATACCGCCGCCGGTACCGCCTGTTCCACCCGTACCGCCCGTCCCGCCTGCGTCGCCCGAGCCGCCTCGGTTCGACAAGCCCGAGGCGCCCGAGGTGCCGACACCTGCGCCTGCGCCGATCACGCCCGAGGACGTCCCGCCACCGCAGCAGCAAGCGCCGCAGCCGGTCCAGGGCCCGCTGGTGTACCCGTGGGGGTACCAGGTGCCGGGCATGGAGCCGGAGCCGATGTCGGGCTGGAGCGGGATGGCGATCGCCGCCTTCGTGCTCGGGGTGCTCGGCGTCTTTCCGCTCGGCATGATCTTCGGGGTCGTCGCCCTCGCGGGCATCGGCCGCGCCCGGAAGCGGGGCAAGGGGTTGGCCATCGCCGGGGTGATCCTGTCCAGCGTGTGGACCGTGGCAGTCGGCGGCCTGGTTCTGTTGATGGTCGTCTTCGCGTCGAGCGTGTCGGTTTCCGGTGGCTCGTCGTCCGGCTCGGCGGTCGCCCCGCCGGGTGCCGGCATTCCCATCGACCAGCTCCCGATGGGCACCTGTTTCGACGTGCCCGAGGGCACCGGCGGATCGACGGACGTCGTGAACGTCGTGTCGTGCAGTGGGCAGCACGACCGGCAGCTCTTCGCGCGCGACTCCGTGTCCGGTCCGTATCCGGGGCCGGACGCGGACCAGTTCCAAAGCACGCTCGACTGCGACCGGCTCGCATACGCCGATCTGGTCGACCCGGTGGGTCTGGAGGCTCAGAACGCCCTCATCTGGTCCTACTACCCCGACGAGTCCCAGTGGGGGGACGGGGGAACGCCCGAGATCTCGTGCGCCATCGCCGGGTTCGGCGGCAGCAGTCCGCTCACCGGTGACCTGGAGCCGGACAAGTCCCACTTCACCGCGCAGCAGCTCGCCTTCCTGGACCTGGTCCGTCCCACCGCCGTGCTCCGTGCCGAAGTGAACGACATCGACCCCCTCGACTGGGCCCAGGGGCGTGCCGTCGCTGCCCAACTGGCGGCCGCGGACCGGGCCGAGACGCAGTTGGTCACCGGTCCGAGCGCGACTCGCACCGTCTTCACCGGACGGTTCCAGCAGCAGGCGGCCCTCGAACTGGCCCAGGACGACCGGGTGGAGGTGTCCGACGCCCAGGTCCTGGCGCGCTCGGCCTCGCCGCAGGACTGGACGGCGGCGCTCAAGCTGCTGCAGGACGACGGCGTCCCGAGCGACGTGCTGACCATCCGCGTCAACATCGGGCTGGGCGAGTAGGCGCGGTTCGGCACGCACTCGCGCTCCTCGGCATTCCCGCCATTTCACTTGCACTGTGTTCAAGTCGCTCGTAGGCTCCACTTGAACACAGTGCAAGTCGTGTGTTGCCAGCAGCGATCGAGGAGTCAGTCATGTCCGACCAGAACCTGCACGAGTTCGTCGCCGCCGCTGCCGAGCGCTTCGGGATCCCGGGCGCCGGAGTGGGCGTCTTCGTGGACGGCCGCACGGTCCACGCCGGCCACGGCGTCACCAGCGTCGAGAACCCGCAGCCTGTCGACGAGCACACCGTCTTCGCCCTCGGCTCCGTCTCCAAGACCTTCACCGCGACCGCCGTGATGAAGCTCGTGGAGCAGGGCCGGATCGAGCTGGACTCGCCCGTCCGGCGCTACGTCCCCGAGCTGGTCCTCGCCGACGAGGACCTCGCCGCGGCGATCACCGTGCGCCAACTGCTCAACCACACCGCAGGCTTGGGCGTCCGGTTGGTCATCGAGACGGGGGACGGGGACGACGCCCTCACCCGCTACGTGGCCCGGATGGACGAGCTGGAGGTGATCGGCGAGCCCGGCGCCCGCGCCTCCTACAGCCAGGCCGGTTACAACCTGCTCGGCCGGGTCGTCGAGACCGTCACCGGAAGCACCTTCGAGCAGGCCGTCGGCGAACTGCTGCTGGAACCGCTGGGATTGGACGAGTCCTGCTACTTCGAGGGCCAGCTGATGACCCGCCGGATCGCCCGCGGCCACAACGCCGACGAGGACGGCACGCCCGTCGTCGCCCGCCAGTGGAAGGACACCCGCGCCAACAACCCGGGCGGCGGCATCGCCGCCACCGTCGCCGACCAGCTCCGCTGGGCCCGGTTCCACCTCGGTGACGGCCGCGCGGAGGACGGCACCCGGGTCATGGACGCCGAGACGCTGCGGCAGATGCAGACCGCGACCGCCCCGCTGCGCGGCACCTCGCTCGGCGACGCGTTCGGGCTGTGCTGGTTCCTGCGCGACGTGGACGGAGTCCGGGTCGTCGGCCACGGGGGTTCTGGCAACGGGCAGTTCGCCGACCTGCAGCTGGTGCCGGAGCGGAACTTCGCGGTGTCGGTCATGTCCAACGGCGGACCGGGCGGGGTCGCCTTCAACCAGGAGGTGGTCCGTTTCGCCCTCGAACACTTCCTGGGCGTCAAGGACCGCGACCCCGAGCCGGTCCCGTACGCCCACGCCCAGGTGGCACTGGCGGCCGGGGAGTACGAGATCGACTTCATGACGCTCACGATCCGCGCGGAGGAGGACGCGGACGCGCCGACGCTGGAGGTCGTGATCAAGCCGGAGATCCGGGCGGCCTCGGAGAAGGAGCTTCCGGCCGACTACCCGCCCTTCCCGTTCGGTCTGCTGCCCGGCTCGGGCGACGACTACATCGTCACCGGAGGTGCGATGAAGGGCCATCGCGGCTTCTTCAGCCGGGACGACGCCGGTCGGATCACCGGCGTCGACCTGGCCGGACGCCTCTTCGGCCGCGTCACCGCGGACGAGTCACGCTGAGCGGTCCGCCTGCCAGGCCTGGAGGCGGTGCCATGCCTCCAGGCCGTCCGGGACGACGTCCCAGCCGGGGAGCTCGGCAGCCAGCTGATCCGGTGTCAGGAACGCGTGCCAGGCCACCTCCTCCACCTGCGGGGCGACCTCGACCGGGGTACGCGCGCGGTAGACGGCGGAGAACCAGCTGTGGTCCGCGCTCTCGTAGAGGAAGGTGAACAGGTGCTCCGGCTCGATCCCGGTGACCCCGAGCTCCTCCTCGGCCTCACGCTTGGCCGCCGCGTCGTAGGACTCGCCCGCGTCCACCACGCCGCCCACGAAGACGTCGTACAGGGACGGGAAGACGATCTTCTGCGGCGTGCGCCGGTGGACGAAGATCCGGCCGTCGTCGTCCGTGGCGAGGATGAAGACGCAGCGGTGGCGCAGCCTGCGGTCCATCACCTCGCGGCGGGTGGCCTGACCGACGACGTTGTCGTCGGCGTCGACCACGTCGAGGACCTCGTCCTCGTTCAGAGGCCGGATGTCCTGCGGAGTCTGGTTCTCGGTCACGCCAGGGATCATGCCAGCAGCGCGCCGCCGATCTCGCGTGCGACCTCGCGAAGGTGCGCGTGCAGAGCCCGGTAGGGCGACTCCGCCGCGCCGGGCAGCCACGCCTTCCGCACCTTCGCCACCGCCGTGTAGTTGGTGTCGCAGACGTTCGCCAGCGGCGACTCCACCGCCTGGCTGAGGAACTGGTACGCGTCCATCGAGGAGAAGCCGTAGTCCCGTACCAGCCACTGCACCAGGTCGAGTTGGGCGATCCGGAAGGCGTCCTCCAGCGGGCGGGCCGAGCCGGTGGAGATCAGGTGGGTGTCGGACTCGATCCGCGGCCAGGGAGTCGCCACACCCTTCAGCAGTTCCACGATCACGACCGTGTTCATCGCGCACTCGACCGCCACGCCGCAGGTCTCGCCCTCGCCCTGACGGGCATGCCCGTCGCCGAGGCTCAGCAGCGCGCCGTCGACGTTGACGCCGAGGTAGCAGGTGACGCCCGCGCGCATCTCGGGGGTGTCGAGGTTGCCGCCGTGGGCGTCGGGCACGAGCGCCGAGCGGACCTCCAGGTTGGCCGGGGCCACGCCGACGGTGCCGTGCATGGGGTCCATCGGCAGGTCGAGGACCAGGTCGCTGTCGTGCGCGGTGAACCGGCAGAGGCGCGCGGCGCGGTCCAACTCCCAGATCCAGACCCGTTCCGGCAGCGGGTCCTGGAGCGTGGCGGTGGTGTGGGTGGAGGTCAGCGCGCCGAACAGCGGGACCGTCGTGGACGCCGCCCAGTCGCGGGACGGCTCGACGGAGACGAAGTGCACCGCGACCGTGTCGCCGGGCTCGGCGCCCTCGACCCAGAACGGCCCGGTCTGCGGGTTGAGGAAGGGGAACTCGCACACCTCGGACACCAGCGTTCGCTCGGAGGTCACCCGTCCGGCGAAGCAGTCCTCGGTCGTCAGGTCCAGCACCGTCCCGGGCGCGATCCGCGCGACCGGCGCCGCGCCGCCGAAGGTCCAGGCGTACTCGTCGGGTTTGGGACGCACCGTCAGGACCCGGCGCTCACTGCTTCCGCTCATCGCACCATCCGTCATGCCAGACACGATGGCAGTGCCGCGCGGCGGTCGACCAGAGGGCGGACCCGATCGGACGATGTGGTTGGCTTGGCGCGCGGCACTCGTGCCTGCATTCCCCGCAGTCCCAAGCACCAGAACACCCCCTCAGGAGCACGTCATGGGTCAGGTCTACGCCGTCACCGAGCGCGTGGTGGACGCGTCGCCGGAGCAGGTCTTCGACGCCGTCGCCGACTACGAGAAGGTCCGGCCCACGCTGCTGCCGCAGCAGTACAGCGAGTACCAGGTCCGCGAGGGCGGCCAGGGCGCCGGCACGGTCGTGCACTGGAAGCTCCAGGCGACCGAGAAGCGCGTGCGCGACTGCCTCTTCACCGTCACCGAGCCGTCCCCCGGCCGCCTGGTCGAGACCGACGGCAACTCCTCCATGGTCATCACCTGGACGGTCACCCCGGCGGGCGAGGGCAAGTCGAAGGTCGTCGTCGAGACCACCTGGCAGGGCGCGGGCGGCATCGGCGGCTTCTTCGAGCGCACCTTCGCCCCCAAGGGCCTGAACCGGATCCACGACGAGGTGCTGAACCGCCTCGCCGCGGCCGTCTGACCGGTTGCCATCGGTCCGCTCGCTCCTGCGGGTGAATCTGACGCCGGATCGGTGAGCGGACATGTCGACTTGACGTCACATTCGCGCAGGTGACACCGGATCGGCACGGTTGATGTGATGATCGTGCCGGTTCGGGCAATGGGTGCAGGCTGCAAGGATTCGGGCATGTCCGTGATCGAAGCGGCACCCGAACGAGTCGGAACCGCACCGGAATTCGCGCCTGCCGACAAGGTGCCGGGCGCACCGCCGACGCCCGTCCCGGCCGTCCCTGCCGTACGTGTCCGGCTGGTCTTCGTCGGGCTGATGCTCGCCCTGCTGCTGGCCGCGCTCGACCAGACCATCGTCGCCACCGCGCTGCCGCGGATCGTCGGCGACCTGCACGGGCTCAGCAAGATGTCCTGGGTGGTCACCGCCTACCTGCTGGCGTCCACCGTCGGCCTGCCGGTCTACGGCAGGCTCGGCGACCTCGTCGGCCGCAAGCCGGTCTTCCAGTTCGCCATCGTGGTCTTCCTGGTCGGCTCCGCGCTCTCCGGCTCCGCGCACAGCATGACCGACCTGATCGTCTCCCGCGCGGTCCAGGGCATCGGCGGCGGCGGGCTGATGATCGGCGTCCAGGCGATCATCGCCGACGTGGTCGGTCCGCGGGAGCGGGGCCGCTACATGGGCCTGATCGGCGCGGTCTTCGGGCTCTCCTCGGTCGCCGGGCCGCTGCTCGGCGGCTGGTTCACCGACGGGCCCGGCTGGCGCTGGTGCTTCTGGGTCAACCTCCCACTGGGCCTGGTGGCGCTGCTCGTGGTCACCCTGGTGCTGCCGCGTGCCCTCGGGCACGGTGCGCCGCGCGGCCGATACCGCGAACTCGACTGGCTCGGCGCGCTGTTGCTCGCCGCCGTCGGCACCTGCCTGGTGCTGGCCACCAGTTGGGGCGGCAGCACCTACGCCTGGAGCTCGCCGACGATCCTGGGGCTGATCGGCGGCTCCGTGCTGGGCCTGGCGCTGTTCGCGCCCGTCGAGCTGTGGGTGGAGCGGCGTGGCGGCGCGCCCGTCATCCCGTTGCGGCTGTTCCGGGACAACGTCTTCACCGTCTCCGGCCTGATCAGCGTGGTCGTCGGCGTCGCGCTCTTCGGCGCGGCCAGCTACCTGCCCAGTTTCCTGCAGATGGTGGACGACGCCAGCGCCACCGACTCGGGGCTGAAGATGCTGCCGATGATGGGCGGCATCGTGGTGGCCTCGATCGCCTCGGGGCAGCTGATCAGCCGGTACGGGCGCTACAAGGTCTATCCGCTGGTCGGCGGTGCGCTCTCCACGGTCGGCATGGTGCTGCTCGGCCGGCTCACCGCGCACAGCTCCTTCGCGGTGCAGAGCCTGGCCATGGCCGTGCTGGGCCTGGGCGTCGGCCTGGTGCTGGCGGTGCTGGTCCTCGCGGTGCAGAACTCGGTCGAGCCGAGGGACGTGGGCGCGGCCACCTCCGCCAACAACTACCTGCGGCAGATCGGCGGTTCGATCGGCGCTGCGGTCTTCGGCACGATCTTCGCGTCCCGCTTCGACCACCAGTTGGCGCAGCGCGGACTGCCGCGCAACGACTCGATCACCCCGGCCTTCGTCCACGCCCTGCCCGCGCCGCTGCGCAGCGGCTACGTGGACGCCTTCGCGGCGGCGATGCCGCGCGTCTTCCTCTACCTGGCGCCGGTGCTGGCGCTGGGCTTCGTCCTTGCCTTCCTGCTGAAGGAGAAACCGTTGGTCACCCACGCCGCACCGGAGGACTTCGGCTCGGAGAGCCTCACGTCCGAGGCGCTTCCGCAGCAGGGCGCCGCGACGCCGCTGACCGGCACCCCCGTCACCGGCGCGGTGGTGCAGCCCGACCGGGTCGGCGTCGCGCGCGCCGTGCTGACCCTGGTGGACATGGACGGTCGGCAGGTCACCCGCACCAGCAGCGGCGGCGACGGCCGCTGGGTGCTGGCCGCTCCGCGCAACGGCAACTACGTGCTGATCGCCGCGGCCCCCGGCCACCAGCCGCAGGCCGTGACGGTGAGCGTCGGCGGCCGCCCCGTCGAGGTCGACGTCGTCCTCGGCGGCACGGGCCGCCTGAGCGGCGCGATCCGCAGCGCGGAGGGCGCGCCCGTCGCGGAGGCGTCGGTCACGCTGACCGACCCGCACGGTGAGGTCGTGGCCAGCGCGCACGCGGACGCCGACGGCGCGTACGCGTTCCGCGACCTGGTCTCGGGCGTCTACACCCTGACCGTCAGCGCCCGGGCGTACCGGCCGGCCGCCCTCGCGGTCGACGTCGCGCCGAGCGGTGAGACCCGCCAGGACGTCACCCTCGCGGGCAGCGGGACGCTGCGCGGCACCGTCCGTACGACGCTGGGTCGGCCGGTGGCCGACGCCCGGGTCACCCTGATGGACGCCTCCGGCGCGGTGGTCGCTGCCGCGACGACGGGCGAGGACGGGCTGTTCCGCTTCACCGACCTGGAACCGGGCGAGTACACGGTCATCGCGGCGGGGTACCCGCCGGTGGCGACGGCGCTCCGCCTCGAGGATGGGCACACGGAACGAGACCTGCACCTGTCGCACCGCTTGGACGACTAGCTCTTGCACAGGGGTCAGTTGCACTATCAGGGGCGCGAGGCTCTGCTGATGTGCGGCTCCGCCGCGTGGGCGCGACAAGCCACGCCGTACGCTCCCGCAGGCAGTTGCACTATCAGGGGCGCGGGGAACTGCGCGACAAGCCACCCACGCAGCTGGCAGGCCGAACGCGCAGGGCCATCCGCTCATCGGTGGTTTCTCGCGCAGTTCCCCGCGCCCTTGAGGTCAGTGCAACGTCCCCACTGCTCATCCTGACCCCGATGGCCTAACCATCCGTGAAGATCCTGTGACGGTCCCCGGCGGTCCAACGCCTCCGTGGTCACTGAAGTGACGCCTGCTCACCCAACCAGGTACAAGAATCCACCGTCCGGGTGAGCGTCGGAGAAAACCCTCTGCCCACCGGCATATGTTGCGCGACGTGCCCAGTTGTGAACCCTTGAGGATCCTTCACGTATCGCAACCCGTCGACGGCGGCGTCGCCCAGGTCGTGGCCGACCTGGTGCGGGGTCAGGTCGCGGACGGGCACGACGTCGTGGTCGCGTGCCCGTGCCCGGAGGGTGGGCGGCTGGGGCGGGAGGCCGTCGCCGCGGGCGCGACGCTCGTGCCGTGGAGCGCGGAGCGCGGTCCGGGGGCGGGGCTGCCGCACGAGATCGCCGCGCTGCGCCGGGTCGTCGCCGAGGCGCGGCCGGACCTGGTCCATCTGCACAGCTCCAAGGCCGGGCTCGCCGGCCGACTGGCGATCCGTGGGCGGATCGCCACCGTGTTCCAGCCGCACGCCTGGTCGTTCGAGGCGGTGTCGGGGCCGACGGCGCGGATGACGGAGCGTTGGGAGCGCTGGGCGACCCGCTGGAGCGACCGGCTGGTCTGCGTCAGCGCCGAGGAGCGGGCCCGGGGCCAGGCCGTGGGGCTGGGCGGACGGTGGGCGCTGGTGCCCAACGGCATCGACCTCGACCGGTACGACCCCAAGAGGCTGCCCTCCCGGCAGCGGGCCCGGCGCGCCCTGGGGCTCTCGCAGCACGGGCCGCTGGCGGTCTGCGTCGGGCGGCTCTGCCGACAGAAGGGGCAGGACCTGCTGCTCCGGGCGTGGGGCGAGGTGCTGGCCGAGCTGCCGCACGCGCGGCTCGCGCTGGTGGGGGACGGGCCGGACCGGGGCGCGCTGGAGGACCGCGCGGCGACGCTGCCGGTGCCGGAGAGCGTCGTCTTCGCCGGGCGGGTGGACGATCCGCGTCCCTGGTACATGGCGGGTGACGTGATGGTGCTGCCGTCGCGGTGGGAGGGGATGGCGCTGGCTCCGCTGGAGGCGATGGCCTGCGGCCGTCCGGTGGTGCTCTCGGACGTGGCGGGTGCGCGCGAATGTCTGGGCGAACAGCAATTCCCTGTTCCCGTCGGTGACACCCGGACGCTCGCCACCTCGCTCACCCGGCTGCTCTCCGACCAGTCGCTCTGCGCGGAGCTCGGGCGTCGGTCCCGGACGCGTACGACGGAGCGTCATGACCTGCGTGCCACAAGGATGTTGATGGCACAGACGTACGACGCCGTGCTCCAGTCCCGTCGCGTTCCGGCACCCGCCGGGCCGGTCGGAGCGGCGGCGGCCACCGCCGGTCGGCGGATCGGAAAGTCTGACTAATCGTCAACGGTGTGAAGACTGCCCGCCACTGTGAGTATTCCAGCCGAAATTCTGTAATGTCCTATTTGCCTGCTTCATTCCTTTCTCCGTGAGACGGCATGGGTGCCGTTCGCGGCGGCAGGTGCTACCTCCGTCAGGGGAGTACGTGCGCGGATGACCACCATCGACAACGAGGAACTGCCCACGGGCATGGGGGCCGTCAGCCTGGCCACCGCCCGTCGGCAGGGACCGGGCGTCTCCTCCGCGACCAGCCCCCCGGCCGTCCGGGGTGGCACCGGGATCCCTGCCGCGCTGCTCGCCGTCGACGTCGTGGCCGCCCTGGGGGCGCTGGCGGTCGTGCTGCCGGGCGACGCCGCGGTCACGCTGCGGGCCGCCTGCGGGCTGCTGCCCGCGCTGGTGCTGATGTACTCCTCCGGCGGGCAGTACCGGCTCCGGCTGGCCCCCTCGGTGCTGGACGAGCTGCCGGGACTGGCCGGGCGGGCGACCATCGCCCTCTCCTTCGCGCTGACCCTCGAACGCTGCCTGCAGAACTTCCTGCTGCCGTTCGCCCTGCCGACCTCCATTCCGGCCGACGCCCGGGTGCTGGGCGCGCTGCTCCTCTGCCACCTGGCGCTCGACTCGGTCGGCCGCGCCCTGGTCTACCGCGTGGTGCGCACGCACCGCCGCCGCGCGCCCCGGCCGACGCTGATCGCCGGGGCCGGGCACGTCGGCCAGCGGATCGCGGCGGCGTTGCTGGAGCACCCCGAGTACGGGCTGCGTCCGGTCGGCTTCATCGACCCGGATCCGATCTTCCTGCCCGCCGACTCCGCCACGCCGGTCCTCGGCGGCCCGGACGCGCTGGTGCACGAGCTGCCCCGGCGCGGCATCCGCGACGTGATCCTCACCAGCGGCGGCATGGACGACGAGCGGTCCGCGCAGATGCTGCGGACCAGCACCGACTTCGGCTGCGACGTCTGGTTCGTGCCGGGCTTCCCCGACTACGGCGCGTTCGAGCACGGCGGGCGGCGCACGGCCGTCGGGGACCACCTCTGGGGGTTCCCCTGTCTGCGGCTCGGCAGCAGCCCGATGCACCGGCCCAGTTGGGCGCTGAAGCGGGCCGCCGACCTCTGCTTCGCGGGGGTCGGTCTCTTGCTGGTCTCCCCGGTGCTGCTGGCCTGCGCGATCGCGGTGCGGGCCGAGGGCGGGCCGGGGGTGATCTTCCGTCAGGAACGCGTCGGGCTGGACGGGCGGACCTTCACCCTGCTCAAGTTCCGCACCATGCGGCCGGCGGACGAGCACGAGTCCTCGACCCGCTGGAACATCGCCCACGACGACCGGCTCGGCCCCGTCGGGCGGTTCCTGCGCCGCACCTCGCTCGACGAACTGCCACAGCTGTGGAACGTGGTGCGCGGCGAGATGAGCCTGGTCGGCCCGCGTCCCGAGCGGCCCTACTTCGTCATGCGGTTCGCCCAGGCCTACCCCCGCTACCGCGAGCGGCACCGCGTCCCCGTCGGGCTGACCGGGTTCGCCCAGGTCAACGGGTTGCGTGGGGACACCTCCATCGAGGACCGGACCCGGTTCGACAACTACTACATCGACAGCTGGAGCCTGTGGCAGGACGTCAAGATCCTGCTCCGCACGGTGCTCGCGGTGCTGCGGACGGACGGGAGCTGAGAGTGCACCTGGACGAGAGGGTGCCGGGTCTCACGGGGCGGGGCTTCGGTCTGTGGGGGAGTGCCTTCCGGGGGCTCACCCTGCCGGGGTTCGCCCTCCGGTGGGGGGCCCTGCGACCGGCCCATCTGGTCGCGCTGACCGTGGTGCTGGTCTGCGTACCGCTGGGCAACCAGGACGTGACGGCGTCGGTCCATGTGACCCCGGCGGACGTGGGCTCGCTGGCGCTGGTCGCGATCACGCTGCCGTGGGCGCTGTTGCGGCGCACCCGGTTCGTGCCGGTCCGCGCGGCGGTGCTGAGCGCGGCGGCGCTGGTCGGCGTCGGGGTGGCCACGGCCGCCTCGCAGGACCCGCACACCAGCCTCTCCGGCTTCGTGCGGTTCGTCCAGATCTTCGTGGTGGTCCCGGCGGCCGTGCTCTACGCCGTCCGCGACCGGCGTGACCTGCGACTGGTCTTCGGCGCGTTCACGGCGGCGGCGGTGCTGGAGGGCACGGTCGGCGTCGTGCAGTACGTGACGGGCACCGGCGCCTCCTACGCGGGCGGCGACCAGCGGGCGGTCGGTACCTTCGGGGCGCAGGACGTGATGGCGATGTCCGTGGTGGTCAGCTTCGGGCTGCTCGCCGCGCTCGGACTGGCCCTGGACGCGCGCCGGGAGCAACGGACCGCGGCGATGCGCTGGTGGTCGCTGACCGCGGTGCTGCTCAGCCTTCCGCTGGCACTGTCGTTCAGCCGTGGCAGCTGGATCGCCACCGGCGTCGCGGTCACCGCGGTGCTGCTGCTCACCGACGTCCGGCTGCTGCTGCGCTGCGTGGTGGTGGCGACGGCGGCGGGCGTGGTGCTGCTGGGCGGGCTGGCCGCGGGCGGCGTGGTGAAGATGGGCGGAGCCGACGGCGGCCAGGCCTCGGTGACGGCCCGTCTGGCCAGCATCGGCTCGGTCACCGGGGCCGCCGACCACTCGGTGACCGACCGCTACGACCTGTGGACCACCGCCGGACGGATCTGGCGGGCGCACCCGGTCACCGGCGTCGGGCCGAAGGAGTTCCCGGCCTTCCGCGACGCCTCCGCGCCGCTGCGGCTCTCGTCCGGCTCCGACACCGCGGGCGCGGGCGCGGGCTACTCGCGTGAGCCGCTGCTGTCGCCGCACAACATGTACCTGCTGGTACTGAGCGAGCAGGGCCTTGTCGGGCTGACCTGCTTCGGCGCGCTGCTGCTCGGCACCGCGCTCGGCTGCTGGCGCAATCCGGCCGTACTCGGGCTGCTGGTCTGGCAGTTGGTCGACTTCCTGTACGCCGACATCGGCGGTACCACCACCGTGCTGATCTCCGTGCTGCTGGGCCTCTGCGCCGGTGTGGGCACGCGTCCCGGACCGCTGGCGATCCCCTCGCCGCGCTCCGCCCAGTCCCGAAGGGAGGCGTCGGCCCGATGACCACGGCCACCCAAGCGCCGCCGCCCGCACCGGCACCCGACGCGGCGCCGCCCGCGCCGGCACGCGGTTTCGTCGCCCGGGCGTTCGGCGTCACGGCGCTGTTCAGCGCGCTCGGCTCGATCCTCGGGCTGCTGCGCGACCTGCTGCTGGCCCGCTTCTACGGGGCGGGCTCGGCCACGGACGCGTTCCTGGTCGCCTGGACCGTGCCGGAGACGGCCGCGCCGCTGCTGATCGAGGACGGGATGGCGTTCCTGACCGTCCCGGCCTTCAGCGCCGCGCTGGCCGCCCGCGGCAAGGAGGGCGAGCAGGCGCCCTCCGCCGAAGCCGCCGCCGGGGCCGCCGGGGCCGCCGCACAGGTCGCCGCCGAAGCCGCCGCCGAGGCCCAGCAGGTGGACCAGGTACGGGCGTTGGTCGCGGCGACGCTGCCGCCGCTGGCGCTCGCGCTGGCGCTGCTCTCCGCCGTGACCGCGATCGGCGCGCCGGTGCTGGTGCGGCTGCTCGCGCCAGGGCTGGCCGATCCGCAGCTGGCCGTCGTCTGCACCCGGCTGACCGCCGTCACCGTGCTGCCGTTCGGCCTCACCGGCTACCTCAGCGCCGGGCTGCGCTCGCACCACCGGTTCATCGGGCCGGGCGCGGTCTACATCGCGTACAACTCCGGGATCCTCGGCGTGATGCTGCTGCTCCACGGCAGCCTCGGGGTGCGGGCCGCGGCGGGCGGCGTGGCGCTCGGCAGCCTGCTGATGACGGCGTTGTTGCTGCCCCCGTTCGCCCGCCACGTCAGCCGGTTGACGTGGCGTCGGCCGCGCGGCGCGGCGGGCGCGGCCGGGGTGGCGTCCGGCGGACCGGTGCTGAACCCGATGGCGCTGCTGCCGATCGTGCTGTTCACCCTGACCCGGCAGTCGCAGATCTTCGTCGAGCGGTTCATCGGCTCCACGCTGCCGCCGGGCACCATCTCGGAGCTCAACTACGCCGAGAAGGTCGCCCAGAACGTCATGATCATCGGGATCCTGGTCTGCACGGTCACCTTCCCGATGATCGCCAGGGCGCTGGCCGAGGGCGACATCCAGCGCGCGCGCAAGCGTGTCGAGACCGACCTGGCCGTGGTCGGCGCGGTGGTGCTGGCCGGGACGGTGGTGCTGGTGGCCTGCGCACCGCAGGTGGTCGGCGTTCTGTTCGAACGCGGCGCGTTCACCCCGCAGGACGCGGCGGCGACGGCGTCGCTGATGCGCGTCTACAGCCTCGGGCTGCTGGCGCAGGGCCTGGTCGGCGCGCTGATCCGCCCGTTCCTCGCCGCCCGCCCGGCCGTCGGCTTCGGCCCGGGCACGGGCATCATCGGCGAGGACGGCGAACAGGTGGGCACCGCACGGCCGTTGGACCGCACCGACTGGTACCCGATCTGCGCGATGGCCCTCGGGCTGCTCGTCAACATCGTGGTCGCCGTCGCGGCGACCCCCTTCGTCGGCGCCCTCGGCCTGGCCGCGGGCAACGCCGCGGGGATCAGCCTCACCGCCGTACTGCTGCTGCACGCGCTGCGCACCCGCGGCATCCCGGTGCGGACGCACACCGTGCTGGGCGGCCAGCTACGGCTGGTCCTGGCCGCCGCCGGGGCCACCGCCCCGGCCTGGCTGGCCGCCAACATCCCCGGCGTGGACGCGTTCGGGAACCTGCCGCCGCTGTTGCTGGGGGCGGTCACGGGCTTGCTTTTCTTCCTCGCTCTGGCGGGCGCGCTGCGCGCTCCCGGCGTGAGCGACGTGCTGGCCGGACTGCGCGGACGGCTGGCCTCGCGGCCGACCGTCGTGCGCCCGCGCGGCGCAGAGATCGAACACGCGACGGGAGAGTCTGATGGTTGCTGATCCGCTGCAGGACGAACGGCCGTTGGAGCGGCAGAGGGGGAACGTGGTCCAGGCTGAGCGCGCCGGGGGCGCGGAACACGCGGCGGACGAATCGGCGCAGGAACCGGCGAAAAGCACAGCGGAGCGCACGGCGGAGGGCACGAAGGGCTTCACCGGCAGGCCGCCGTGGACGCTGATGTACCACTCGGTCGACTCCGACGAGCAGGACCCCTACCTGCTGACCGTCTCCCCGGAACGTTTCGCCCGTCAGATGGACTGGCTGAACCGGCGCAAGCTGCGCGGCGTCGCGATGAGCGAGCTGCTCCGCGCCCACGCCGACGGCGACGCCGCCGGGCTGGTCGGGCTGACCTTCGACGACGGCTACGCGGACTTCCCACGCGAGGTGGTGCCGGTGCTGCGCCGCCACGGCTTCACCGCGACCGCCTACGTCGTCGCCGGGCGGATGGGCGGCCACAACGCCTGGGACGCCGACGCCCCGCGCAAGCCGCTGGTGACGATCGCCCAGGTCCGCGCGATGGCCTCGGCCGGCGTGGAGATCGGCTCGCACTCGCTCAGCCACCGCCGGATGCCGGGCCTGCCCGCCGAGGAGCTGGCCCTGGAGACCCGCCGTAGCAAGGAGCTGCTGGAGTCGGTGGTGGAGGCCCCCGTCGCCGGGTTCTGCTACCCGTACGGCCTGTTCGACGACGCCGCGATGGGAGCGGTCCGCGAGGCCGGGTACGGCTACGGCGTCGGCATCTGCCACCACTCCGGGACCAGCCGCTGGGCGCTGCCGCGCTGCTACGTCGGCCAGCGGGACGGCGGTCTGCGCCTGCGCGCCAAGCGGGTCCGGCACACGGTGCGGGGCCTCGGATGGTGACGCCGCACCAGCTCGGCACGGAGCGCCCGCTCCGGGTCCTCCATGTGATCACCGGCCTGCGCGCGGGCGGAGCCGAGCAGCAACTTCGGCTGCTGCTGCGGCACCTGCCCGCCACCGGACCGGGCGCGGTCCACTGCGAGGTGGTCCAGCTCTGCGCGTCCGGCCCGGAGCCCGGCACCGTCGCCGTCGGCCTCCGCGCCGACGGGATCACCGTCCACGAGCTCGGCATGCGCGGCAACCGCGACCTCGCCGCGCTGCCGCGCCTGGTCCGGCTGATCCGCGACGGCCGCTACGACGTCGTCCACTGCCACCTCTACCGGGCCTGCCTCTACGGCCGGTTGGCCGCCCGGCTGGCCGGGGTCCGGGCCGTCGTCGCCACCGAGCACTCGCTCCAGCCCGGCGTGCTGGAGGGACGGCGCACCGGCTTCGGCGTACGCCGTCTCTACCTGGCCGGCGAGCGGCTGGGGACCACCACCATCGCCGTCTCCGAGGCGGTCGCCGACCAGCTCCGCGTCTGGGGCGTCCGTCCGGGCCGGATCCGCATCGTCCCCAACGGGATCGAGCCGGACGCCTACCGCGTCCCCGCCGCGTCACGTGCCACGACCCGCGCCGCGCTCGGCCTGCCCGAGGACGCGTACGTCGTCGGCGGTGTGGGCCGGTTGGTGCCCGGCAAGCGCTTCGACGTCCTGGTCGAGGCGCTGGCGCTGCTGCCCGACGACGTCCGGCTGCTGCTGGTCGGCGCGGGCCCCGCGCGGGCCTCGCTGCTCGGCCTGGCCCGCGCCCGCGGCGTCGCCGACCGGGTGGTCCTCACCGGCGAACGCGACGACGTCCCGGCCCTGTTGGGCGCGATGGACGTGCTCGCCGCGCCGTCCGACGGCGAGACCTTCGGGCTGGCGCTGGTCGAGGCGCTGGCTGCCGGGCTGCCCGTGCTCTGGTCCTCGGGACCGGCCCTCACGGAGCTGCCGGTCATGGACCAACGCGCCCTCACCCGCCAGGGATCGGCCCGCACCGAGCCGAAGCCGCAGGCGTACGCCGCGGCCCTGGACCGCCTGCGCGGCACCCGGGCGGACCACCGCGACCCGCCCCGCGCCGTCGTCACCCGCTACGACATCGCCCGGCTGGCCCCGCGCGTCGCCGCCGTCTACGCCGAGGCCGTCGGGGAGCCCGGCCGCCTGCCCTCGGAACGTCACCCCGCAGAACTCCCTGCCGCACCGCAGGACCGCGAAGCCTCACCCAAGGAGATGACCCGTGCCTGAGAGCGAGAAGCAGACAGGTAAGGCGCACCCCGTGCTCCGGGCCGCGCTGCGCAAGTGGTGGCCGCTGCTGGTGGCCGTCCCCGCCGGAGCGGTCGCGGGCGGCGGCTACGCCCTGGTGGCCACCCCGCAGTACCAGGCGAACGCCTACGTGATGGCGGTCGCCGACCCCGGCACGGACAGCGCGACGGCGGTCAACTTCGCCCAGGCCTACGGCCGGGTCGTCGCCCAGCCCGAGGTCCTCGCCCCGGCCGCCGCCACGACGGGTGCGACGGTCCGTCAACTGACCTCCCAGATCCAGGCACAGACCTCCCCGGACGCGCCGGTGATCGAGATCACCGGCACCGCGACCAGCGCGTACCAGGCGGCTCGCGAGGCCAACGCGGTCGCCCGCTCCATGGTCGCCTTCGGCGACACCACGGCCAAGCAGACCCATATCCGGCTGATGACCTTCGCCACGGCCGCCGAGCCCGCCGGCCCGTCCTCACCCTCGCGCAGCCTGGACGTCGCGGTCGGCGGCGCGGCGGGCGCGCTGCTCGGCAGCCTCGCCCTGCTGGCCCGCACCGGCGGCACCGGCCGCCGCCCGGAGGAGACGGTGGAGGGCGTCGAGGCGGTGGAGACGGCCGAGTCCGACGCCGCGCCCGTCCCCGAACAACAGCGGGAGTCGGCCGGGGCCGGGGCATGACCACGCTCGCCCCCGAGTCGGCGGCCTCGGGGTCCGCTCCGCTGCTGGAGACCGTCGTGCTGCGCGACGAACGCGCGCTGGACGCCCTGGCGGCGGAGTGGGACGAGCTCCAGGACCGCAGTCCCGGCGCCACGCCGTTCCAGTCCCACGCCTGGCTCTCCTCCTGGTGGCACAGCTACGGACGCCCGGGACGGCTCCGGCTGGTGACGGTCCGTCGGGCCGACCGGCTGATCGCCCTGGCCCCGCTCCACCGCGACGGCGCTGCGCTGCGCCCGCTCGGCGGGGAGATCACCGACTTCCACGACGTGCTGCTCGACCGCGAGCACCTGGACGAGGCCGCCGCCGCGCTGGCCGCCGCGCTGGCGGCGGAGCTGCGCGGCCCCTGCGCCCGCCTCGACCTCGGCGAGGTCCGCGCCGACGCGGCGCTCCACCACCTCGCCCCGCACTGGCCGTGCACGCTGCGCCGCCTCCCCGGCTCCCTGGTCCAGCACCTCCCCGGCGTCCCGATGGACGAGCTGCTGACCCGTCTGCCGGGACGCACGGCGCAGCGCACCAAGGTCAAGCTGCGCAAGCTGGCCTCCGCCGGGATCGAGGTCCGCACCGTCCCGCCCTGGGAGGCCCCCGAGGCGGTCGACCGGATGCTCGCCCTGCACGCGCTCCAGTGGCGCGACCGCGGCGCGACCCCCGAGCACATGCGCGACCGCTTCGCCACGCACCTGCGCGCGGCGGCGACGAGCATGGCCGCGACGGACCGGGCGACGCTCCGCGAGTACCGCCTGGACGGCCGCCTGATCGCCTGCGACCTCCAACTCCAGGGCCCGACCCTGACGGCGCTCTACGTCTACGGCGTCCACCCGGAGGCCCGCCAGCGCGTCGACATCGCCGGCATGCTGTTCGGCGAGGCCCTCGCCCACACCGTCGCCGCCGGCCGCCCCGAGCTGAGCCTCTTGCGAGGCAACGAGCCGTACAAACAACGCTGGCGCCCGGACCCCGCGCACAACGAGCGGGTGCTCGTGGGGTCGCGTGCCGTGGTTGCTGCTGTCGCGCTGACCGCGCACGCGAGCGAGCGGGCGAAGAGCTTTGCGCGGGAGCGCATGCCGTGGCTGCGGAAAGTCCGCTCGTGGAGGCGTGTTCTACTGCACAAGGCTGCAGGCGACAACGGAATTCAATGAGGCAAACGAGGTAGTTGCACCACCAGGGGCGCGGGGAACTGCGCGAGCAACCACTGACATGCGGATGGCCCTGCGCGTTCGGGGCTCTACCTGCGTGGGTGGCTTGTCGCGCAGTTCCCCGCGCCCCTGGAGGTGCAACCACCTGCGGCAGCACACGCCCACCTTCTCGCGCCCGCCCCTGGGTAGTGCAACGTCCCTGCCTGCACCAACGATCTCCTAATCTCATTCCATGGCCGTCACCCGTTCCATCCTGCTCTTCGTCCTCGCCGCCTTCGCAGAGATCGGCGGGTGTTGGCTGATCTGGCAGGCCGTCCGGGAGCACCGGACCTGGCTGCTGGCCCTCGGCGGCGTCGTCGCCCTCGGCGCGTACGGGTTCGTCGCCGCCGCGCAGCCGGACGGCGCGTTCGGGCGGGTGCTGGCCGCCTACGGCGGGGTCTTCGTCGCGGGATCGCTCGCGTGGGGCGTGCTGGTGGACGGGTTCCGGCCGACGGTCTGGGACATCACCGGGGCCTGCGTCTGCCTGGTCGGCGCGGGGTTGATCATCTATCAGCCGCGCGCCTGACGTCCTCACCGAGGTCGCCCGCTTACGGTGACGTTCATGCGCTCGCCGACCCTCCGACCGCGGCTTCTGCTCCTCTCGCTGGTGGCCCTGCTGCTCGGCGGGTTGGCGGCCCTCGGCGCGACCGCGCGCTCCCTGCGGCCCGCGCCGTTCGGGGACGCCGTCGCCGACTCGTCCAACCCGCACGCGCGCGGGGTCACGGCGGACGCGCTGCGGGTCACGTCCTCCGGCGCCGTGCAGGCCTACGACCGGCGTACCGGTCAGGCCGCGTGGAGCTACCGCAGGCCGGGAAGCACGCCGATCCGCCTGGTCCCGCTGACCGGAGACGACGGCGACAGCAACGACGGGACGACCGTGGCCGTCTGGGACGACGGAATGCTCACCGGCCTCCAACCCGGCGCAGCCGCCGTGCGCTGGCACCGGTTCGTGCCCGGGGTCACAGCCGGCGGCCCACTGCTGGTCGTGCCCCTCGGCAGCGAGCCCCAGCAGGGCGTGCCGCTGCCTCCGCCGACGACGCCCACCGGAGCGTCGTTCCTGGTGCTGACCTCCCAGCTGGTGATGACCTACAACACCGGCGACGGGACGATCCGCACCTCGACCCTGCCGCCCCAGGGCTGCCGCTACCGGCTGACCGGCCCGGCCGCGCCCGCGCAGGTGGGGGACTGGCTGGTGGTGCGCCGCGACTGCGCGGACGGCGGGGTCACGCTGGAGGGCTACGACCTCGACGGACGGCGCTGGGGCCGTCCCTACGACGCCGTGGCGACGAGCGGGGTTGGCGGCAGCGCTCTCCAGGTCACGGCGCTGCCGTGGCTGCGGTCCTTCACCGTCGACCTGGTCACGGGTCGAGCGGCTCAGGAATGCATTTGCGCGGCCCGTTAGAATTACTTGAAATCTGCAGCAGGGGTCCGTCCGGACGGTCCCGCAGCCAGTTACCGTCCCGCACCCCCGGGCCCAGCTACGGAGCCGCTTCGCCATGATCGCCGCCAACGACATCGAACTGCGCGCGGGCGCGCGCATCCTGATCGAGTCGGCGACGTTCCGCGTCGCGGCCGGTGACCGGATCGGGCTCGTGGGCCGAAACGGCGCCGGAAAGACCACGCTGACCAAGGTCCTCGCCGGTGAGGGCCAGCCCGCGGGCGGCACGGTCACCCGGAGCGGCGAGGTCGGCTACCTCCCGCAGGACCCCCGCACCGGCGACCTCGACGTCCTCGCCCGTGACCGCGTGCTCTCCGCGCGCGGCCTCGACGAGGTGCTGCGCAAGATGCGCCTCAACGAGGACAAGATGGCCAACGGCAAGGGCGCGACCCGCGACCAGGCCATGAAGAAGTACTCGCGGCTGGAGACCGAGTTCCTCACCAAGGGCGGCTACGCCGCCGAGGCCGAGGCCGCCACCATCGCCGCCAGCCTGGGCCTGCCGGACCGGATCCTCGGCCAGCCCCTGCACACCCTCTCCGGCGGTCAGCGCCGCCGCGTCGAGCTGGCCCGGATCCTCTTCTCGGACTCCGACATCCTGCTGCTGGACGAGCCGACCAACCACCTCGACGCCGACTCGATCATCTGGCTGCGCGACTACCTGAAGGTCTACAAGGGCGGGTTCATCGTCATCTCCCACGACGTGAACCTGGTCGACGAGGTCGTCAACAAGGTCTTCTACCTGGACGCCAACCGCACCTGCATCGACGTCTACAACATGGGCTGGAAGCTCTACCAGCAGCAGCGCGAGGCCGACGAGAAGCGCCGCAAGCGCGAGCGCGCCAACGCCGAGAAGAAGGCCGCGCAGCTGAACTCGCAGGCCGACAAGATGCGCGCCAAGGCCACCAAGACCGTCGCCGCCCAGAACATGGCCCGCCGCGCCGAGCGACTGCTCTCCGGTCTGGAGGCGGTGCGCCAGAACGACCGCGTCGCCAAGCTGCGCTTCCCGGACCCCGCCCCCTGCGGCAAGACGCCGCTGACGGCCGAGGGGTTGTCCAAGTCCTACGGGTCGCTGGAGATCTTCACCGACGTCGACCTGGCCATCGACAAGGGCTCGCGCGTCGTCGTCCTCGGCCTCAACGGCGCGGGCAAGACCACGCTGCTGCGGATGCTGGCGGGCGTGGAGGCTCCCGACACCGGTTCCGTCGTCCCCGGCCACGGCCTGAAGATCGGCTACTACGCCCAGGAGCACGAGACCCTGGACCCGGACCGGACGATCCTGGAGAACATGCGCTCGGCCGCGCCCGACATGGACCTGGTCGAGGTCCGCAAGATCCTCGGCTCGTTCCTCTTCACCGGCGACGACGTGGAGAAGCCGGCCGGCGTCCTCTCCGGCGGCGAGAAGACCCGTCTGGCGCTGGCCACCCTGGTCGTCTCCAGCGCCAACGTGCTGCTGCTCGACGAGCCCACCAACAACCTCGACCCGGCCAGCCGCGAGGAGATCCTCGGCGCGCTGCACTCCTTCACCGGCGCGGTCGTCCTGGTCACCCACGACGAGGGCGCCGTCGAGGCGCTTCAGCCGGAGCGCATCATCATGCTTCCGGACGGTGTGGAGGACCTCTGGAACGAGGGATACGCCGATCTCGTGTCGCTGGCGTGAATTATCAGTAGCAAAACCCTGTATCGGAACTGTTCGACTAGTCGGGGGATCATGCATCTGGACCAGAAGAGTTCATATCGCCTTCTGGTCCTTCCCTCTCCCGGGTCTGCTGTGATTCCTGGGAATCCGGATTCCGCCGCACTGCTCAATTACCGCTGCTGATCAGCATTTTCGCGGAATCGGGTGAGTCAGATCGGGGGCGTGCAGCCCAGTAGTGCACGCTCCCCGAGTGCGCGCCAGCACCACTTCGGCATGGGAATCCATGTATCGACCTTGTCGAATGGGTGGCCATCGGGCCTGCCATGGGTGATCATGGGATTCCGACAGAGCACTGCTACGAGGAGGCACGGGTGGCCGAGACTCTGAAAAAGGGCAGCCGGGTGACTGGTGCCGCACGGGAGAAGCTCGCGACCGAGCTGAAGAAGAAGTACGACTCCGGTGCGAGTATCCGCGCGTTGGCGGAGGAGACGGGTCGTTCGTACGGCTTCGTCCACCGCATGCTCAGCGAGTCCGGGGTGTCCCTGCGCGGCCGTGGCGGCGCCACCCGCGGCAAGGCCAAAGCCGCGGCGGCGTCCGGTTCCTGACGCTTCGCGTCGTCCCTATCTGCACTTCGACGAAACGGCGGTCCGGGTATCCTCCCCCCGGCCGCCGTTCGTCACGTAAAGGCGCCCCCTGAGTGAGGCTGGGCAGCGCGGTACGCCAGAGGTTACTCTTCGGTAGCAATGCTTCTGCTACTGCCGGAGGGACCCTGTGAGCGATCAAGCAGCCGAGTGGGCGGAGGCGGGCGTCCGCCTGGAGCTGGCGGGTGAGCTCGCCACGGTCACGCTGTGCCGCCCCGAGCGCCGCAACGCGCAGTCGCCCGCGATGTGGCGCGCGCTGGCCGCGATCGGCCGGGAGCTGCCCGGCACCGTCCGCGTGGCACTGCTCCGCGCCGAGGGCCTCTCCTTCTCCGCCGGTCTCAACCGGCAGGCCTTCACCCCCGAGGGCATCCCCGGCGAGCGGTCCTTCATCGACCTGGCCAAGAGCGACGACGCCGACGAGGTCATCGCCGAGTACCAGGAGGGCTTCCTCTGGTGGCGCCGCCCCGACCTGGTCAGCATCGCCGCGGTCCAGGGCCACGCCGTCGGCGCGGGCTTCCAGCTGGCGCTCGCCTGTGACCTCCGCGTGGTCGCGGAGGACGTCCAGTTCGCGATGAAGGAGACCGCGCTGGGCCTGGTCCCCGACCTCACCGGCACCAAGCCGCTGGTCGACCTGGTCGGTCCGGCCCGCGCCCTGGAGATCTGCGGCACGGGCCGCTGGGTCGGCGCGGAGGAGGCGGCCCGCACCGGGCTCGCCAACCTCGTCGTCCCCGCCGAGGAGCTGGACGCTGCCGCGTCGGAGCTGGCCACCGCGCTGTTGGCTGCGCCGCGGAGTGCGCTGATCGAGACGAAGGCGCTGCTGCAGGGCGTGGGCGGACGCACCCTCGACGAGCAGCGCGCGGCGGAGCGGGCAGCCCAGCTCCGCCGCCTCCGCGACCTGGCGGGCGTGGGGGAGTGACGTTCCCCGGGTGAGGTAGTTGGACTTCCTCCAGGGGCGGGGGACTTCTGCGCGAAGAGTCAGTTGCACTATCCAGGGGCGGGGGGGGGGGGGGCCGGGCCCCCCCCCCCGCGCCCCTAGAAGTGTCTGCAACTACCTCACTTGCCTCGTCTGACTCAAATGCCGTGCAGCGCCCCGCCGTCCACGGGAATCATCACGCCAGTGAGGTAGCTCGCCGCAGGCGAGAGCGCGAATGCCGCGACCTTGCCGAACTCCTCCGGCCGCCCGTACCGCCGCAGCGGGATCCCCGCCTCCGCGTGGGCCCGCGCCGCCGCCGGGTCCGCGGCCAAGTTGTCGAGGTGGGCCACCCGCTCCGTCTCGATCCGAGCCGGGAGCAGGCCGAAGACCCGGATGCCCTCCGGGCCCAGCTCCGTGGCGAGCGTCTTCGCGGCCATCGCCAGACCCGGCCGGAGGCCGTTGGAGACGGCCAGGCCGGGGATCGGCTCGCGGACCGACGCCGACAGGACGAAGCCGATCGCGCCGCCGTCGCCCAGGACGTCCGCCGCCGCGCGGGCGATCCGGAGCGCGCCGAGGAAGACCGACTCGAACGCGTCCCGCCACGCCGACTCCGGCGAGGTCAGCACGGAGCCGGCCGCCGGGCCGCCGACGCTGATCAGGACGCCGTCGAGGCGGCCGAACCGCTCCAGCGCCGCGCCGATCAGGCGGGTCGCGGTGTCCGGGTCGCCGTTGTCGGCGACCACGCCCTCGGCGACCTCCGCTCCACCCAGCGCCTCGACCGCGTCCGCGAGCGATTCCTTGGTGCGGCCGGTGACGACGACCTTCGCGCCGTCGGCGACCAGCTCACGCGCCGTGGCGAAGCCCAGGCCGCGCGTCGCCGCCGTCACCAGGTAGACGCGGCCACCGAGTCCCAGATCCATCTCTTCCTACTCCTCTTCCGCTGCGGCCAGCGCGAACGCCGTGTTGACCAGGGCGACATGGGTGAACGCCTGGGGTGTGTTGCCGAGCTGACGACGGGTCAGCGGATCCCACTCCTCCGAGATCAGGCCGAGGTCGTTGGCCAGACCGGAGACCCGGTCGAACAGGGCCCGCGCCTGGTCCACCCGGCCGATCGCCAGCAGCGCGTCGGCCAGCCAGTACGAGCAGGCCAGGAACGCGCCCTCGGTGCCCGCGAGGCCGTCCACCGCGTCCGTCTGGTCGGCGCCCTCGGGCGTCGAGTAGCGGCGGACGAAGCCGTCGTGGTCCAGCTCACGCTGGATCGCCTCGACCGTCGCCACCACCCGGGTGTCGTACGGGGGCAGGAAGCCGGTCTTGACCACGAAGAGGGTGGCCGCGTCCAGCTCCTTGCCGCCGTAGTACTGGGTGAAGACGCCCCGCTTCGGGTCGACGCCGCGGGCGGAGACGTCGTCGTGGATCAGGTCGCGCAGCTCGCGCCAGCGCTCGGTGGGGCCGGGCAGACCGGTCTCGTCGGCGAGCTTGACCGCGCGGTCGAAGGCGACCCAGCACATGATCTTGGAGTGGACGAACTGGCGACGCGGCCCGCGCACCTCCCACAGGCCCTCGTCCGGGTCGGACCAGTGCTCCTCCAGGTACTCGAGCAGCTTGCGCAGCAGGCCCCAGACATGGCGCTCTATCGTGATCCCGCGCTGGTGGGCCAGGTAGAGGGTGTCCACCACCTCGCCGTAGACGTCGAGTTGGAGCTGGTCCACGGCCGCGTTGCCGAACCGGACCGGGTGCGAGCCCTCGTAGCCGGGCAGCCAGTCCGCGACCGTCTCCGGGAGCCGCCGCTCGCCGCCGACCCCGTACATCGTCTGCAGGTCGGCCGGGTCGCCCGCGATCGCGCGCAGCAGCCAGTTGTGCCAGGCCTCCGCCTCACGCCGGTAGCCGGCGTTCAGCAGTGCGGAGAGGGTCATCGTGGAGTCGCGCAGCCAGCAGAAGCGGTAGTCCCAGTTGCGCGCGCCGCCGATCTGCTCGGGCAGTCCCGCCGTCGCGGCGGCGACGATGCCGCCCGTCGGCTCGTAGGTGAGCGCCTTGAGCGTGATCAGCGAGCGCTTGACGGCCGCGTGGTCCCGGTCGGCCATCTTCGCCGAGCACCGGTCCGACCAGGCCTCCCAGTCGGCGAGCGTGCTCTTCAGCTCCGCCTCCGCGTCCGGGCGGCGGGGCTGGCGCTGGTGCGAGGGCGCGTAGCTGAGCACGAACGGCACCCGGTCGCCCGCGCGGACGGTGAACGTCGAGACGGTGGCGAAGTCCTTGCCGACCGTGCGCACGCCGTCGCCGCAGTGCAGCCAGACCGCGTCGGGACCGGCGACCGCGACCCGGTGGTGGTTGGTGCGGCGCATCCACGGGATGATCCGGGCGTAGTCGAAGCGCAGCCGCACCTCGCCGGTCATGTGCACCTCGCCGCTGACGCCCTCGACGATCCGGATCACGTCGGGGGTCTTGTCGCGCTGCGGCATGAAGTCGATCACCCGGACCGTGCCGGTGGCCGTGGTCCACTCGGTCTGCAGCACCAGGCTGTCGCCGACGTAGGAGCGGCGGGGCGCGTGGCCGTCGGAGGTCGGGGCGATCCGCCAGTGGCCGTGCTCGTCGCCGCCCAGCAGTGCGGCGAAGCAGCTGGGCGAGTCGAACCGCGGCAGGCAGAGCCAGTCGATGGAACCGTCCCTGCCCACCAGCGCGGCGGTCTGCAGGTCTCCGATGAGCGCGTAGTCCTCGATGCGTCCGGGCATGGAGCCATCCTGCCCGGTGGGGCAGCCGAAGTCAGGCCTTTCGGGCCAGCCTCACGTCGCGTCGGAAGAGGAAGAACCAGGCGATCGGGATCATCAGCGCGAAGAGCCACCACTGGATCGCGTAGGGCAGGTGCACGCCCTTGCCGACCACGGCCAGCGAGTTGGAGTTGCTGTCGTTCGGGCTCGGTACCAGCTCGGTCTGCGCGGAGGACGACATGGCGGGGGAGGACCCGGTCATCTCCAGATAGCCGGCCAGTACCGGCTGGCTGAAGTTCTTGGCCTGCTCGTGACTGTTGATCAGCATGTACTGCCGGTACGGCAGTCCGCCCGGGTCGCGGATGCCGGTCAGCGCGGTCGTCTCGTCGGGCCGCAGGCGGCCGGTGACGGTGATCTCGCCCGTCGGCGTGCTCGGCATCGGGGGCAGCTGGGCGCCGGTGGCGTTGCCGGGGGCGATCCAGCCGCGGTTGACCAGGACGACCTTGCCGTCGTCGGTGACCAGCGGGGTGACCAGGTAGAAGCCGGGCTGGTCGCCGGAAGCGTCGGTCCGGTTCCGGATCACGACCTCCTTGGCGGCGTCGAAGTGCCCCGTCGCGCTGACGGTGCGATACATCTCACTCAACGGGATCGTCGCGCCGGGCTTCGACAGCGTCTCCATCGTGACGGCGGGCGCGGCCAGGTTCGCGTTGATCGTCGCGTTGCTGCGGCTGGTCTGCTGGTACCGGTGGTACTGCCACTGGCCCAGCCATGCCATGGCCGGGATGAGGGCGAGGAACACCAGGGTCAGGATCAGCCAGCGCCGGGTGAGAAAGATGCGGAGCACCCCTTGACGTTACCTCCGCCCGCTGTCAGTCCCCGCGCTGGGGTGCCACCCGCTGGAGGAGCTGGAGGAAGGCGGCCTCGTCGACCACCGGCGTGCCGACCTCGCGGGCCTTGCGCGCCTTGCCCGTCCAGCCGTCCGGGTCGTTGGTGACCAGCAGGCTGGTCCGGCTGCTGACGGAGGTCGCGACGTGCAGCCCGGCCTCGGTCAGCCGGTCCTCGAGCACCTCGCGGTCGGTCGCGGTGTCGCCGGTGATCGCCACCCGCATGCCCTGCACCAGCGGTCCGTCCGGCTGCCAACGGCCCGGGTTCGGGTACGGGCAGGCCGGACGCCGCTTGGCGGGCCGGTACCCGCCCCGGGAGCCCTGACGCCGGACCGTCTGCGAGGGCACCGGGGCGGTCGCGCCCGTGCTCATGCTCGGCCCGAGAGGTCCGAGGTCGCTTATCGGCACGCACGGGACCAGCGGCAGCCGCAGCCCCGCGTCCGCGGCCAGCCGCAGACTGGGCCGGAACACCTCCGCCAGCACCCGCGCGTCGTCCAGCGCGTGGTGGGCCTGCCGGGTCTCCACACCGAAGTGCGCCGCCAGCGTGCCCAGTTTGTGGTTCGGCAGCGGCAGCCGCAGGTCCCGGGAGAGCACGATGGTGCACAGCCGCTGCTCGATCGGCGCGCGCCCGTCGATCCGGGCGTACTCACGGGAGATCATCGACCAGTCGAACAGGGCGTTGTGGGCCACCAGGACCCGGCCCGTAAGCCGGCGGGACAGCTCGTCGGCGATGCCGGGGAACGTCGGCGAACCCTCCAGCACGTCGGAGGTCAGGCCGTGGATCCACACCGGGCCGGGATCGCGCTCGGGGTTGACGGTGGTGTACCAGTGGTCCTGCACGCCGCCGCGCGCGTCCAGTTGGTACACGCCGACGGAGATCACCCGGTCGGTCCGCCCGAGTCCGGTGGTCTCGACGTCGACCACCGCCCAGCCGGCGTCGGGGTACTCCGCGGGCCAGACGGCCTCTGTGTCGTTCCCTGCAAGCATGGTGGACCACAATACGGTGAGAGCCTGACAGCACCGACCACTGCCGGGTACTGCACGTCCACGAGAGAGAAGCACATGCGCGCCACAGTCATCCACGGACCCAACGACATCCGCGTGGAGGAGGTCCCCGACCCGGTGGTGCGCAAGTCCACCGACGCGGTGGTGCGGACCGTCCTCGCCTGCATCTGCGGCAGCGACCTGTGGGCCTACCGCGGCGTCGCCGCGCGCGAGCCGGGACAGCGGATCGGGCACGAGTTCCTGGGCGTGGTCGAGGCCGTCGGCGCTGACGTCCGCGACGTGAAGCCGGGCGACCTGGTCGTCGCGCCGTTCGTCTGGTCCGACGGCGTCTGCGAGTTCTGCGCCGAGGGCCTGCACACCTCCTGCCCGCACGGCGGCTTCTGGGGCGAGCCCGGCTCCGACGGCGGCCAGGGCGAGGCGGTCCGCGTCCCGTTCGCCGACGGCACGCTGGTCAAGCTCCCGGCTGACGCCCAGTCGGATCCCCGGCTGCTGACCGCGATGCTGGCGCTGTCCGACGTCATGTCCACCGGCCACCACGCCGCGCTCGCGGCGGGCGTCCGCCCGGGCGCGACGGTCGCCGTCGTCGGCGACGGCGCGGTCGGCCTCTGCGGCGTCCTCGCCGCGAAGCGCCTCGGCGCGGACCGGATCATCGCCATGGGCCGCCACGAGGCCCGCACGGCCATCGCCCGCACCTTCGGCGCGACGGACATCGTCGCGGAGCGGGGCGACGACGCGGTCGCGGCGGTCCAGGAGCTGACGGGCGGCGTCGGCGCCCACGCGGTCCTCGAGGCCGTCGGCACGGAGCAGTCCATGCGCACCGCCATCTCCATCGCCCGCGACGGCGGCGCGGTCGGCTACGTCGGCGTCCCGCACGGCGGCAGCGCGGGCGTGGACATCAGCCAGATGTTCAACCGCAACGTCGCGCTGCGGGGCGGGGTGGCCCCGGCCCGCGCATACATCCCGGAGCTGCTCGCCGACGTGCTCGACGGCACGATCGACCCGTCCCCGGTGTTCGACGCGGAGGTCGGCCTGGCCGGCGTGCCGGACGGTTACAAGTCGATGGACGAGCGCACGGCGCTGAAGGTGAAGATCACCTTCTGATTTCGTTCAGGCAGGTAGTTGCAACTCCTAGGGGCGCGGGGCTCAACTGATATGCGGCTCCGCCGCGTGGGCGCGACAAGCCACCGGCATGCGGATGGTCCTCAATGAGCAGGGCCATCCGCGCAGGGTGGTTGCTCGCGCAGTTCCTCGCGCCCCTGTGGGTAGTCACCTACCGGAAGGCATCCTGTCCGGTGAGCGTCTTGCCGATGACGAGCTGGTGCATCTCGACCGTGCCTTCGTAAGTGAGCACCGACTCAAGGTTGTTGGCGTGCCGCATGATCGGGTACTCGTAGCTGATCCCGTTCGCGCCCAGAATGGTCCGCGCCGTGCGCGCGATCTGGATCGCCTCGCGGACGTTGTTGAGCTTGCCGTAGCTGACCTGCTCGGGACGCAGCGTGCCTGCGTCCATGCGGTTGCCGAGGTGCAGGGCGAGCAGCAGGCCCTTGTTCAGCTCCAACGACATGTCCGCCAGCTTCGCCTGGGTGAGCTGGAATGCGCCCAGCGGCTTGCCGAACTGCTCGCGGGTGATGCTGTACTCGCGTGCCGTCTCCAGGCAGCTGCGCGCGGCGCCCAGCGCGCCCCAGACGATGCCGTAGCGGGCCTGGTTCAGGCAGGACAGCGGGCCCTTCAGGCCCCGGACCTCCGGGAAGACCGCGTCCTGTGGCAGCCGCACGTTGTCCAGCACCAGCTCGCTGGTGACCGACGCCCGCAGCGAGCCCTTGTGCTTGATCTCCGGTGCCGAGAACCCCGGCGTGTCCGTCGGCACGACGAACCCGCGGATGCCGTCCTCGGTCTGCGCCCAGACCACCGCGACCCCGGCCACCGCGCCGTTGGTGATCCACATCTTGCGTCCGTTGAGGACCCAGTCCGAGCCGTCGCGCTTCGCCGCCGTCCGCATCGACGCGGGGTCGGAGCCGTGGTCCGGCTCGGTCAGGCCGAAGCAGCCGATGACCTCGCCCGAGGCCATCCGCGGCAGCCACGCCTGCTTCTGCTCCTCGGAGCCCCAGCGGTGGATCGCGTACATGGCCAGCGAGCCCTGGACGGAGACCAGCGAGCGCAGCCCGGAGTCCGCCGCCTCCAGCTCCAGGCAGGCGAGGCCGTACTGCACGGCGCTCGCGCCCGCGCAGCCGTAGCCGTGCAGGTGCATGCCGAGCGCGCCGATCGAGCCGAGCTCGCGGGCGAGTTCGCGGATCGTGGGCAGCTCGCCCGCTTCGTACCAGTCGGCGATGTGCGGCAGGACCCGGTCCGCGCACCACTCGCGGACGGTGTCGCGGACCGCGAGGTCCTCCGCGCTGAGCAGGTCGTCGAAACCGAGCGGGTCACGGGGGTCCAGAGCAGGGCTCATGCTGATTCCTCGGTGGTGGCGGTGGTGGAGAGCGGTTCGGAACGCGGGGCGGTGAGCCAGGCGCGTACGGCGTCATTGTGCTCGCCGAGACGCGGCGGGGCGACGGGTTGACGGACCGGTGTCGCGGTCAGGGTGAGCGGGCTGCGGACCTGCGGGACGCGGCCCTCGCCGACGCCCGCGACCGGCGCGAGGCCCAGCGCGTCGGCGAGCGCGAACGCGCCGGCCAGGTCGTTGACCGGGCCGCACGGGATTCCGGCGGCGGTGAGCAGCGTCTGCCACTCGGCCGCGCCGTGCGCGGTCAGCGCGGCCTCCAGGGCCGAGACCAGTGCCGCACGGTTGCGGACCCGCTCCGCGTTGGTCGCGAAGCGCGGGTCCTCGGCCAGGCCGGGCGCGCCGAGCGTCTTGGCGAAGGCGCGGAACTGGCCGTCGTTGCCGCAGGCGACCGCGAGGAGTTCGCCGTTCGCGCAGTGCAGCGTCTCGTAGGGGGCGATGCTCGGGTGCTGGTTGCCCATCCGGCCGGGCGCGCGGCCGGTGGCGAGGAAGCCGGACGCCTGGTTGGCCAGCGAACCGAGCAGGCTGGAGAGGAGGTTGACCTCCACGTGCTGGCCCTGGCCGGTCCGGTCCCGGTGCCGCAGCGCGGCCAGGATCGCGGCGACCGCGTCCTTCGAGGTCAGCACGTCGACGAGGGCGACGCCGACCTTGTGCGGATCGCCGTCGGCCGTGCCGGTGATGCTCATCAGGCCGCCGACGGCCTGGACCACGAAGTCGTAGCCGGGGAGCGCGCTGCCGGTGCCGAACCCGGTGATCGAGCAGTAGACCAGCCCCGGGTTGGCGGCCAGCGCGGACGCCTGGTCGAGCCCGTAGCGGGCCAGCGATCCGGGCTTGAAGTTCTCGATCAGGATGTCGGCGCGGGCGGCCAGCTCCCGGGCGAGCGCGGCGTCGTCCGGGTCGCCGAGGTCCAGGGTGATGCCGCGCTTGGTGCGGTTGGCGGTGTCGAAGTAGGCGGCGGTGCCGTCGACGAACGGCGGTCCCCAGGCACGGGTGTCGTCCCCGGCTCCGGGGCGCTCGACCTTGACCACGGTCGCGCCCAGGTCGGCGAGGGTGGCCGCGGCGAGCGGACCGGCCAGTACGCGGCTGAAGTCGGCCACGAGCACGCCGTCGAGCGGTGCGGGTGCTGTCGGCGTTGTCATACCGCCATGCTTGCAAGATCGAAACGGACCGAGGAATAGGCCCGGGTGGTGAGAAGCGTTACCTGGACACGCCTACGCGTCCATAGCCACGGCCGGGCGCCGAACCGGCCCCGTGGCAGCCCGGCCGAGCCGTGGACGGTCGTCCGGCGTGTCGGTGCGGGGCACTACGCTGGCGGTAGGGCTGAGAGAAAGGTGTGTGGCATCGTGACCGCAGTCGAAACCGGTCTGCTCGACACCTTCGGGCGTCGCGCGGTTGACCTGCGTGTCTCGTTGACCGACCGCTGCAACCTGCGCTGCACCTACTGCATGCCCGAGGAGGGCCTGCAGTGGCTCGCCAAGGACACGCTGCTGACGGACGAGGAGATCGTCCGCCTGGTCGGCATCGCCGTCGGCGAGCTGGGCGTGCGCGAGGTCCGCTTCACCGGCGGCGAGCCCCTGCTGCGTCCCGGGATCGTCGGCATAGTCGCCGCGTGCGCGCAGCTGACGCCACGCCCCGAGCTGTCGCTCACGACCAACGGCATCGCCCTGGCCCGCACCGCGCAGGCGCTGCGTGACGCCGGGCTCGACCGGGTCAACGTCTCCGTCGACACCCTCGACCCGGCCACCTTCAAGACGCTCACCCGCCGCGACCGCCTCGACGACGTCCACGCGGGCCTGGCCGCGGCGGAGGCGGTGGGCCTGCGCCCGGTCAAGCTCAACGCCGTGCTGATGCGCGGCGTCAACGACCACGAGGCGGCCGACCTGCTCGCCTACGCGGTCGAGCACGGCTACGAGCTGCGCTTCATCGAGCAGATGCCGCTGGACGCCCAGCACGGCTGGGGCCGCTCGAAGATGATCACGGCGGAGGAGATCCTGGAGCGCCTGTCGGCCCGCTTCACGCTGACCCCCGAGCCGGACGAGCGGCGCGGCGCGG
Organism: Streptacidiphilus fuscans; assembly: GCF_015690355.1. Lineage (GTDB taxonomy): Bacteria > Actinomycetota > Actinomycetes > Streptomycetales > Streptomycetaceae > Streptacidiphilus > Streptacidiphilus fuscans. Next base: position 203,347 of record NZ_JADPRT010000011.1, read on the forward strand.
CCCCGGCCGAGCGCTGGCTGGTCGACGGCGGTCCAGTGCGGGTCGGTGTGATCGCCAGCGTCACCCGCCCGTTCTGCCGGGCATGCGACCGCACGCGGCTCACCGCCGACGGTCAGATCCGCAACTGCCTCTTCGCGACGGAAGAAACGGATCTGCGGGGCGCGCTGCGCGCGGGCGCGGGGGACGTGGAGGTCGCGGAGCTGTGGCGCAAGGCGATGTGGGGCAAGAAGGCCGGCGCCGGCATCGACGATCCCACCTTCCACCAGCCGGACCGACCGATGTCTGCCATCGGGGGCTGAGAGCAGAGGGACCACCCTGTGTGGATGGCCCTGCTCGTTCGGTGCTCTACCTGGCAGGGTGGCTTGTGCGCCCACGCGGCGGAGCCGCAGCTCAGCTCAGCCCCGCGCCCCTGACGGTGCAAGTCACTCTTGAGTCCACTCATCCAGCGGGACAACGTCCTTGAGAAACCCGCGCATGTCCAGAAACTGCGTCAGGTACTCGCGGTGCTCATCGCACGCCAGCCACGTCTTCCTGCGGTCGGGCGTGTGCAGCTTGGGGTTGTTCCAGGCCAGGACCCAGACCGCGGCGGCGCGGCAGCCCTTGGCGGAGCAGATGGGGGCGTCGGTGGTGCTCATGCGCCACACCCTAATGGCGATGCCGGGCAGCCACGGGGGGAGCCGCCCGGCATCGGTCCGTCGCTCCGACGGGGGACGCGGAGCGCGTGAGCAGTATGGCATGTAACTCCCGGCTCCGGACCAGGGATCAGGCCAATCCGCTTGAGCAGGGCTCGACCCCGCACGTGGCCCGCTCCGTCACGAGCCCTCGCCGTCGGCGGGGGCCGACGTGCCCGCGCCGAGCATGGGCGGGGGCTGGTAGCCCACGAACGTCTCCGGCATCGACGGCGGGCCCTCGCGGCCCGCGTTGGCGAAGAGGACGGCGAAGTAGGGGATGACGGTCCCGCCGACGAGGGCGATGATCGCCGCTATCCGTGACTCGGACCAGAGCACGACCGCGAGGATGACGCAGACCGTGCGGACGGCCATCGAGATCATGTACTTGCGCTGGCGTCCCTTGACGTCCTCGGTCAGGCTCGACCGCGCACCCGTGATGCGGACCGTTTTCGACTTACCCACCCTGACTCACCTGCCCACGCCCGGCCGACCCCTCTCGCGGCCCTTCCCGTCCACCGTACGCTTCGGGCACCCCGCCGAGGAGAGGGGGGTGCCCGAAACGTCGCGTGTCGGTGCAGCCGTCGGTCAGGACGCCTGGCTCACCGAGCTCATGTGGAAGTCGGCGACCCGCACCGGCGGCATCGCCGCCCGCGTGAACCAGTCGCTCCACTCGCGCGGCAGGCACTGCTCCGTGCGGCCGACCTCGGTGATCCGGCCGAGCAGGTCCACCGGCGACTCGTTGAAGCGGAAGTTGTTCACCGCGCCGGTCACCTCGCCGTTCTCGACGAGGTAGACGCCGTCCCGGGTGAGGCCGGTCAACAGCAGCGTGGCCGGGTCCACCTCGCGGATGTACCAGAGGCAGGTCAGCAGCAGGCCGCGCTCGGTGCGGGCGATCATCTCGTCCAGCGTCGCGCCGTTCCGCGGCTCGGGGCCCTCGAAGACGAGGTTGTCGATCGCGGGGCGGACCGGAAGGCCCGTCAGACCGGCCGAGTGGCGGGTGGTGATCAGGTTGGCCAGCTCGCCGTCGCGGATCCAGTCGGTGGCCGTCAGCGGCAGGCCGTTGTCGAACGCCGAGGTGTCGCCGCCCGAGGCGTGCGCCACCACGAACGGCGCCGCCTCCAGTCCGGGGTAGGCCGGGTCGCTGCGCAGCGTCAGCGGCAGCTGCGTCAGCCGCTCGCCCAGCCGCGTCTTCCCGCCCGGCCTGGAGAAGACGGTGCGGCCCTCGTGGGCGTCCCGGCCGCCCGCCGACCAGGTCATGTAGATCATCAGGTCGGCCAGCGCGGACGGCGGCAGCAAGGTCTCGTACCGGCCCGCCGGTAGGTCGACGCTCCGCTCGGCCCAGCCGAGCCGCTGCGTCAGCTGCTGCTCCAGGGCGGCCACGTCCACGTCGCGGAAGTCGTGGGTCGCCGCGCCGGTCCAGGCGGAGGCGGAGAGGTCGGCGGTCTTGGCGTTGAGCTCCAGGGTGCCGCTCGGCTGGTCGTGGCGGAGCCGGATGCCGGTGGAGGTGCCCAGGTACGTCGAGGTGACGGTGTGGTGGGCGAAGCCGTAGAGCAGTCGGCCGCTCTTGCGCGAGAGCGCGAACGCCTCGCCGAGCGCGGGCGCGAACTCCGCGAAGACGTCGATGGACGTCTCGGCCGGCGCATCGGTGAAGTCGGCCGACGCGGGACCGGCCGGAGTGAGCAGCGGCTGCGCGTCCTCGGCCGGCCCGCCCGCCCGCGCGGCCTCCTCGGCGGCGCGGACCAGCGACTCCAGCTCGCCGACGGTGACCGCCTCGCGGGACACGACGCCTGCGGCGGTGCCCTCCTTGCCGTCGACGGTGGCGATCACGGTGACCGTCCGACCCCGGGTGACGCCGTTGGTGGTCAGGCTGTTCCCGGCCCACCGCAGGTTGGCGGTGGACTCCTCGTCCGCGATGACCACGCAGCCGTCCGCCCGGGACAGCTCCAGCGCCCGCTCGACCAGCTCGTGCGGCTTGACGGCGTCCGTCCGGACGGTGTTCTGACTGGTCATCAGCGCCTGGCCTCCTGCTGTGCGTCGGTCGTCATGGGTCAACGGTAGGGGGCAGGGGCGTCGTCGACACAGCTTCCGGCACGATCGGAGATCGGCGCACAGCATCCAGATAGGCGGAGACGGCGTCGAGGCTCCGGGTCAGGCACGTGACGCGTGCGGCCATCCGGTCGTGCTCCGCCTCCAGCGCGGCGATCGTGTCCGGGGTGGCGTTCGTGACGTAGATGTCCCCGGTGGCCAGGCAGGGCAGGATCTGTTTGATGACTCGGGTCGAGAGGCCGGAGTCCAACAGGCCGCGAATCTGCAGGACGCGGTCGACGCATCGCTCGTCGTAGTCGCGGTACCCGTTCGCCGAGCGCTCCGCGTCGAGCAGGCCCTGCTCCTCGTAGTACCGGAGCAGGCGGCGCTGTGTCCCGGTCCTCTCGGACAGCTCCCCGATGCGCATCAGCCACCCTCGCTTGACCTTCACACTGATGTGAGGGATTCAGCATATCGGCATGTCACCCACGTGCACCGATCTGCTGACCGAAGCCGCTGTTCCGAAGCGTGCCGAACGCCTGCGCTGGTCCCCGTTGATCGCCCTTGCCGCGGCCGCCTTTTTGGTGATCGTGACGGAGGCCTTGCCTGCGGGAGTCCTGCCGGAGATGGCGCGCAGCCTGCATGTCGGCGAATCGGCGATGGGCCAGTCGCTGACCGTCTACGCCCTGGCCACCGGGCTGTCCGCGATCCCCGTGGCCAGAGCGACGGCCTCCTGGGATCGCAAGAGGCTGCTGTTGACGGCCGTGGTGACGTTCACCCTGGCCGACGCGGTCACGACGGTGTCGTCGAGCTATCTGCTGACCATGGCGTCCCGTCTGCTCGCCGGTGTTGCCGCGGCCGTGGTCTGGGCCGAACTCGTGGGCTTCGCCAGCAGGTTGGCCCCGCCGCGGCTGCACGGCCGAGCGACCGCCGTCGCCATGGCCGGGGTGCCGCTGGCCCTGTGCCTGGGCATCCCGATGGGGACCCTGCTGGGCGGCCTCGCGGGTTGGCGGACGACCTTCGCGGCGGTGACGGTGCTCTCGGTCGCCCTGGTCGCGTGGCTGGCGGTGTCCACGCCCGGCGCTCCGGGACGTGGCCCAGGGGAGCCGGGAGGGCGGGGCATCGGGGCCCTGCGCGTTCCCGGCGTGGTGGCTGTGCTGGTCGTCACCGCGACGTATGTGCTGGCCCACAACGTGCTCTACACGTACATCGCCGCATTCCTCGACAGCCGGGGCATGGGTGGGGCCAGGGACACGGCGCTGCTGGTCCTGGGTGCGAGCTCGGTGGTCGGCATCGGCGTCACCGGCGCCCTGATCGACCGTGCGCTGCGGCAGCTCACGATCGCCAGCGTGGCACTGTTCCTCCTGGCCGCGGTGCTGCTGGCGCTGCCCGGGCGCGACCCGTTCGTCGTCTACGGAGCGACCGCCCTCTGGGGTGTGGGCTGGGGCTGCGTCTCCACCCTGCTGCCGACCGCCGTCGCCGACGCGGGAGGCGATCGTGCCCAGCCGCTCCTCGTCACCACCTGGAACACCGCCATGGGACTCGGCGGGGCAGCCGGCGGCGTGCTGCTCGGCGCGGCGGGGCCGTCGGCCTTCCCCTGGTGCGTCCTCGCGCTCCTCACTCCGGCCCTGACCGTCACGGTCGCCGCCAGGAGGCACGCCTTCCCGGTGAAGCGCTGAAGGTCTCGGGCCAATGGTGGTCGCCCGGCAGGCGCTGCCTGCTACCGCAGGCCCGCCGCCGACGACAGGTGTCGGCCCAGGTGCTCGGCGGTCGGGGTGGCCGCGTCGCGGGCGACGGTCTCCGGGGTGCCTTCGGCCACGATGTGGCCGCCGGCGTCGCCGGCGCCCGGGCCGAGGTCGACGACCCAGTCCGCGGCGGCGACGGTGCGGAGGTCGTGTTCGACCACGACGACGGTGTTGCCCGTGTCCACCAGGCGCTGCAACTGGCCGACGAGCAGGTCGATGTCTGCCGGGTGCAGACCGCTGGTGGGTTCGTCCAGGAGGTACAGGCTGTGCCCGCGCGGTGCGCGCTGGAGTTCGCTCACCAGCTTGATGCGCTGCGCCTCTCCGCCCGACAGCGTGGTGGCGCCCTGGCCCAGCGTCAGGTAGCCCAGACCGATGTCGGCGAGCAGCCGCAGGATGCGGACGGCGGCCGGCACGTCGTGGAGGAAGTCCAGCGCCTCCTCGACGCTCATCGCGAGCACGTCGGCGATGGTCCGGTCGCGGTAACGCACCATCAGCGTCCCGGGGTTGTAGCGCGCGCCCGCGCAGACCGGGCACGGGGAGGTCTCCGTGGGCAGGAAGAGGAGCTCGATGCTGACGACCCCGTCGCCCAGGCAGTGCGGGCAGCGTCCCTGCGGCACGTTGAAGGAGAACCGGCTGGCGGTGTAGCCGAGTTCGCGGGCGCTGGGCTGGGCGGCGAACAGCTTGCGGACGCTGTCGAACAGGCCCGTGTAGGTGGCCAGGTTGGAGCGCGGGGTGCGCCCGATGGGCTTCTGGTCCACGACCACCAGCCGGTCGACGTGCTCCAGCCCTTCACTGGACCGCACCGTCACCCGGTCCTCGGCGAGGTCCCAGACCGGAACCCCGGCCTCCTCCTCGTCGGCGGCCTCCACCGACGAGGGGTTCCGGGCCAGGTCCTCCTCCGTCTCCTCGCCGTGCAGGTGGTCGCGGACGGTGTCCGCGAGGGCGCGCCGGACGAGGGTCGACTTGCCCGACCCGGAGACACCGGTGACCGCCGTCAGCGTGCCGAGCGGGAAACTCGCGTCCAGGTCACGGAGGTTGTGGCCGGTCACACCGAACAGCCGCAGCCAGCGCTGCGGCTGCCGGGGCTTCTCCGGCCCGGGCACGGCGGGCGCGGTCGACGCGAGGTAGCGGGCGGTCACCGACTCGCGCGCCTCGTCCAGGCGCTGCGCGGGCCCGTTGTGGAGGACGCGCCCGCCGTGGCGGCCCGCGCCCGGCCCCATGTCGACGATCCAGTCGGCCGACGCGAGTACCTGCGCGTTGTGCTCCACCACGAAGACGCTGTTCCCGGCACGCCGCAGCCGCCGCAGGGCGGTCAGCAGCAGCTCCGTGTCGGCGGCGTGCAGGCCCGCCGAGGGCTCGTCCAGGACGTACAGCACCCCGAACAGGCCGCTGCGGAGCTGGGTGGCCAGGTGCAGCCGCTGGAGTTCGCCGCTGGAGAGGGTGGACGTCGCGCGTCCCGTCGCGAGATAGCCCAGGCCCAGGTCGACGAGCGTGCCCAACTGCTCCTGCAGACCGCCGATCAGCGCGTGCGCGGCCTGCCGCCGCTCGGCGGGCAGCGCCAGGGTGTCGGGGTGGTCGCGCGCGGCCGTAAGGAAGGCCGAGAGCTGCGTCAGCGGCATCGAGGTGGCGACCGAGATGTCCTGCCCGGCGATCGTCACCGCCAGCGCCTCCGGGTTGAGCCGCTTTCCGTGGCAGGTCGGGCAGACCTCGTCCGTCATGAACGAGGCGGCCTTCGCCCGCAGATGCGCCGCCTTGGAGGTGGCGAAGGTGTGCAGCACCCACCTGCGCGGGCTCATGTAGGTGCCCTGGTAGGAGCGTTGGACCCGGTGCGCCTCGCGGATCGGGTGCACCGTGACCGTGGGCTGCTCGTCGGTGGTCAGCAGCCACTCGCGGCGGGCGGCGGGCAGGGTACGGAACGGCACGTCGACGTCCACGCCGAGTTCGGCGAGGATGTCGCGGTAGTTCTTGCCCTGCCAGGCGCCGGGCCAGGCCGCGACGGCGCCTTCCCGGATGCTCAGCGAGTCGTCGCCGACGAGCTTGCTCTCGTCGACGGTGTGCAGACGCCCCAGGCCCGAGCAGGTCCGGCACGCGCCGACCGCCGTGTTCGGCGAGAAGCTGTCCGAGTCCAGCGGCGCGGCGTCCCGGGGGAACGTTCCGGCCAGGTCCTCGGGCGTCCGGCCCGCCGGGTAGGTACCGGCGCGGGAGTACAGCATCCGCAGCACGTTGGAGACCCGGCTCACCGTGCCCACCGTCGACCGTGTGCTGCCCCCGCTGTGCTGCTGCCGCAGCGCGACGGCGGGCGGCAGCCCGGTGATCTCGCCGACCCGGGGCGCTGCGCCCTGGTCGATCAGCCTGCGCGCGTACGGCGCGACGGACTCGAGGTAGCGCTGCTGGGCCTCGGCGTAGATGGTGGCGAAGGCCAGCGACGACTTCCCTGACCCCGACACCCCGGTGAAGGCCACCACCCGGTCCCGCGGCACGTCCACGTCGACGTGCCGCAGATTGTGCTCCGCGGCGCCCCGAACCCTGATCAGCCCGTCGTCAGCGGCATCCATGCCTGAAATCTAGCCGCGCCTTCAGGGCGGCGCGCTACGGGCGGCCGGTTGCCGTGCCCCTCGCCACAGAAGGTCGAGGTCGTCGACAGGAGAGCGCACGATGAGCCCTCCGACGGTCAGCTCGTGCCGCTCGTCTGTGCAGCGAGACTGCCTTCCGGGCCAGGGCATTCGACATTTCTCCTTCCGACGGTGGGTGCGAGGCGGGCGTCAGCTTGCCGGGCCGTCGTCCGGGTCGGGGGAGTAGGGCGGGATGGTCCAGCGAAGGACGGTCCTGCCGGCGAGGGATTCGAGGGTGGCCGGGTAGACCTGTCCGTATGCGCGTTCACCGCGGTGGCGCATGGAGTGGTCGCCGGGGTCCCAGCCGATGCCGAGCACCGGACAGCCACCGACCTCGGCGACGCCCGACAGCAGAGGGTGGCTCCAGCCGGCCCGGTTCAATCGGTGGTAGTCGGTGTGGGCGTTGACCGCGATCATCAGGCCCTTCCCGGGGCCGTCGCGAAGCCACGTCCGGAGCTTCTCTGCGAGTGCCTCCGCCTGGGGCAGCGGCAGGTCCAGCCACCCGCGCGGGCCGTATCCACCGTGGTGCCGAGGGACGCGTTCACCGCCGAACTCGGCGTGAACATCGCCTTCGTACTTGCCCCAGTAGGTGACGTCGGCCAGGCCGTCGATGGACTCTCTGTCCAGCCCGCTGAAGCCGTCGAGGGCCCGCGCGTCGCCGAGCACCATGCCGCACCGGTCCACCGGCAGGTCGCCCAGCACGAGCGGACCCGCCCCACGGTCCTCGGGCCACGGCAGACCCAGGTCGACCTCGAGGACCGAGATCGTCGGCTCGCCGTCGAACGGCGAGGGTGAGGTGAGTGCCCGTATCTGGAGCGGCTGATGCACGGCTGCTCGCACGACGATCGCCTCACCGCTCCACGGGCGGGGCTCTCCGTCCGCAGGCTCGTAGAGATGGGCGCCACCCGACTCCACAGCCGCGAAGGCGCGCTCGGACAGCGATCGGCCGGTCTCGGGCCAGAAATCGACCCAGGCCGCCATGCCCAGCACAAGCACACCCGAGGGAGCCGCCACGGCCCCGAGATCGACATAGCTCTCAGTCACCCGCCGATTGAAGCCGTCTCAGGCTCCGCGATCAAGCCGGCCAGGAGCCCTGTGTGCCACTGGTAGTCACCGACACCCGGCTCGATCCAGTTCAGGGGCAGCAAGTTGGGAAGTGCTACGGCGCGAACGGTCGAAGGTCGGCGCCCGGTCGCGTCGGCGCTTTGAATCGGCTCTCGAACCACCCGAAGCCGATTGGGGCATCCGGGCAGGCCGCCCGGAACTAACACGTTGTCGGTCCGTCCGATGTAGGTAAACCGTTCGCGGATGGGCGTCGGCGGCCTTCCCTCATGGGGTCTTTGTGGGGGCGGGCTGTCGGCGGACTGCTCGTGCGTGGGTCATCAGGGTGAGCGTGCTGTGGGGAGCCTGGTCGTCGATCACAGGTGTCGGCCCTGTGGACGCGGTGGGCCACGGCTTCGCATGCAGTGCCGAGGGTCTACGGGCGGTAAGGGGGTTCGAGGTGGCCGGGGTTGGCGAGGGTCTCGTCGGCGATGGCGTCGATGAAGGCCGCGGTGATGGGGTCGGGTCGGGTTCGGGTGTAGACGCTGAGCGGCCGAAGCACCGGCGGGCTTGGTTCGGCGAGCGATCCGTCGAAGTGTGCGGGGATGACGTTGCCGGGCACGAGGGTGATGCCGAGGCCTGCTCGGGCGAGGTTGAGTGCGGAGCTGGACTGCTCGGTGCGTACGGCGGCGTGCGGGGTGAAGCCGGCGGACTGGCAGGCCGCGTCGAGGATGTCGGCGAGTCCGCTGGGCGGGGTGAAGTGGACCCAGGGGGAGTCGGCGAGTTCGCCTAGTTCGACGGTGCGGCGAGGTTCCGGGAAGGCGCCGGGCGGGCCGGCGAGCCAAAATGCCTCGGCGCCGATCTCGCGCAGTGGCCCCGTCCAGTCGGGGGGTGTTGGTCCGACCGCGACATCGGCGCGGCCCGCTTCCATGGCGGCGATGAGGTCGTCGGTGTGCCGGAACTCGACGAGGCGGACGGCGACATCGGGGTAGGTGGTGCGCCACGCTTTCAGGGCGGCGGGGAGGATGCCCACGCTGAGGGAGTAGAGGGTGCCGACGTGCAGTTCGCCGGCGTCGACGCCGGCGGCGCGCAGGCCGGCGGTGCGGGCGCGTTCGGCGTGGGCGAGGCTGGCGCGGGCGTGTGGAAGGACGATGCGGCCGGCTGGGGTGAGTCGCACGCCGCGGGTGAGGCGTTCCAGCAGCGGCCCGCCGAGCTGGCGTTCCAGGCTCTGGATCTGGTTGGACAGGCCCGGTTGGCTCACGTGCAGGTCGGCGGCGGCCTGGGTGAAGGATCCGGTGTCGACGACGGCGACGAAGTACTCCAGCTGGCGCAGCGAGACTGTCATTCATCCAAGTTATCGGAGTCAGACTAGACATTTCTTGGACTGATGGCTTCCTGCTGGTCACGCTTGAGCCATGGATACCGAACAGACCCGGATTCTCGCTCACCCCCGGCCCGTCCGCCCGTTCGCGCGCGCCGCCGTCGGCATCGCCCTCATCGCCGCGGTCACGGCCGGGGCCGCTGCCTGCGGTACCGGCACGACCGCCGCCGCTGCGCCCGGCAGCTCGGCCGCGCCCGTCGGCTTGAGCTCCTCGCAGACTTCCCTGCGCGGGCCCGACCCCTATGCCTACCTTCCGAAGGTGCCCGCCTTCCGTCTCACGAGCACGACGGTGCGCAACGGACAGCCGCTCCCGGCCGCACAGCTGTCGAAGATGTTCAAGGTGCCCGGCGGCCAGGACATCTCGCCGCAGTTGACCTGGTCGGGCTTCCCGAAGGCCACGAAGAGCTTCGTGGTCTCGATGTACGACCCGCAGGCACCCACCGGCAGCGGCTTCTGGCACTGGGTCGTCATCGACATCCCCGCCACGACGACCTCGCTGCTGCTCGATGCGGGCGCGCCGAGCAGCCGGACCCTGCCGCCCGGCGCTGTGCAGCTGGCGGACGACGCGGGTGTCCACCAGTACGTCGGCGGCGCCCCGCCCGCCGGCAGCGGCACGCACGACTACTACATCACCGTCACGGCCCTGGACGTGTCCGCGACCGGCCTGCCCAGCACGGCCAGCCCCGCCTACGCCGGCTTCGCCATCGGCCCGCACACCCTCGCCCGCGCCACCATCGTCTGCCCGACCCGAGCGTCGGGCAGCTGACTCCTCTTCACGAAGGCATGACCATGGACGCGATCAACGTTCTCGCGCTGCACGGCTACCACGGCAGCGCCCAGATCCTGCGCCGCCAGCTCCACCCCGTGGCCGCCGCCCTGCCGGCCACGATCAACCTCACCTACGTCGACGCACCCTCCCTCTCGCGCGGTGACTTCGGCTGGTGGCACGAGGGATTCAGCGGGTGGGAGCGCACCCGCGACTGGGTGATCGACCTCGCCGCCCGTCAGCACTTCCACGGCGTCATCGGGTTCAGCCAGGGCGCCGCCCTGGCTGGCCTGCTGACGGCCGTCCAGGAGACGGCCCCGGACCCCGGCGCGGAGGAAGCAGGCAGGAGGCTGGGATTCGGCTTTGCCGTCATGATCGGCGGGTTCACCAGCGACGCCCCTCAGCACGGACAGCTCTTCACCCGGCCGCTGACCACTGCCTCGCTGCACGTGACCGGCGCGGCGGACTCGATCGTGCCGATGCGCGACTCGCTGCGCCTGGCCGACCGGTTCGCGGACCCGGTCGTGCTGCGGCACGGCGGCGGCCACGTCATCCCCGCCGATCGCGAGGTCGTCGGCCGCATCGTGGACTTCGTCTCCGGGCAGGCCGCCTCTCGGCTTGGCGCGTCGGCCCGGAGCGGTGGGCGGGGCGATGCATGAGGAGTGGGTCGAGACCCCGGTCGGGCGGGCGCGCGTGGACTGGTTCCCCGCCGCTCACCACCGGGCGACGCTGGTGCTCGGCCACGGCACCGCCACCGGCGTGGAGGCGGCCGACCTCCAGGCCCTGGCGCACGCATTGCCCGCGCGCGGCGTCACGGTCGCACTGGTGACCCAGCCCTACCGGATCGAGCACAACCCGTCGGTGGCCGATCCCGCCTCCCTCGACCGGGCGTGGGCGGCGGTGTGGGCCCGAATCACCGCGGTGACCAGTCCAGGGCCCGTCATCGCGGGCGGGCGCAGTGCGGGATCGCAGGTGGTGTGCCGGACCGCCAAGGAATTGGGTGCCGCCGCTGCCCTGGTGCTGGCCTATCCGGTGCGCGGTCCCGGCAGTCCTGGTGAACTGGCCTCGGTCACACTGCCGACACTGGTGGTGCAAGGGGGCCGCGATCCGTTCGGCACCGCGGCCGAACTACCGGCGCTGCCCGGGCACATGACGGTGGTCGAAATCCCCCGGGCGGATCACATGTTCCTCGCGTCCTCGGACTCGGCCTCGCGAGGCAACCTTGAGGCGGTCGTGACCTCGGTCGCAGTCTGGCTCGATGCCGTCCTTGGCACCGCAGGAGGACAAAGGTAGGAAGGGCTACGTTCCGTCCGGTGAGACCTCGACCACCGTGTAGGTGAAGGTGGCCGCCGACATCTGGTCGAAAGACGGAAGGATCAAGGCGGTCGCCACCGCCAGCGGCCTCCACGACTGCGTGCAACCATCCAGGCCGCGGGCGACTGGCGCGCGATCATTGCTAGAAGGCGTGACGCGGCGATCTGCGGCACCCGGGTCCGGCCAGGTCGAGGGACAGAACACGAGAGTCAAGCTTCTCAAGCGCGCCGGATACGGCCGCGCCAGCTTCGACCTCCTACGCAAACGCATCCTGCACAGGACCTGAACCCGATCACAAGATCAGCGACAGAGCCCGTAATTCCCCGCAGGGAGCGCCAACTTCCCCGCCCACACGTTCGAGGGAGGTGCGGATTGCCTTCCCGCAGCACCGCCATGCGCTCATCCAGCAGGGCAATCCCCGACTGACGGCGCCCTCCGTCACAGATCAAGGGATCTCGCCCAGTTGCTTAGCAGCTCACGCGTGCAGGGTGCCGTCCAAGATCGTGACGGCGTTTCCGGTGAGGTGGACGCGGTCGCCGCGGAGAGCCGTGCGTACCAGGCCGCTGCGTGTGGACGTCTGGAGGCCGGTGAGCTCTTGGCGGCCGAGTCGTGCCGACCAGTACGGGGCGAGCGTGGTGTGGGCGCTGCCGGTGACCGGGTCCTCGGGGATGCCTCTGGCCGGTGCGAAGAAGCGGGAGACGAAGTCGTGGCCCTGGGTGTCCTTGGCGGCGGGGGCAGTGACGATGATGCCGCGTAGTGCGTTTCGGGTGGTCAGGTCGGCCACGGCGTCGAGGTCCGGCGTGAGGACCCGGACCGTGCTCTCGTCGGCGAAGATCGCGAGCAGGTCGCCGAGGCCAGCGGAGTGGAGGGCGGCCTCGGGGATGGCCCCCAGGGCCGTCGCGAGCCCGTCCGGTATGGGCACCGCGGTGGCGGGGACCGCCGGGAAGTCGAGTGTGATCGCGCCCTCCGCGTCGGCGTGAGCGGCCAGGACCCCGTGGTTCCGGCTCTGGAATCGGACGGTTCCCACGAGGCCCTTCTCCGCGCGCAGCGCGTGCGCGGTGGCGAGCGTGGCGTGGCCGCACAGGCCGGCCTCGACCCGCGGGGTGAACCAGCGGATCGCCCACTCGGCCTCGGCGGAATCGGGCAACGGAAGGGCGAAGGCTGTCTCGGAGTGGTTCATCTCGGCCGCGATCCGCTGCATCCAGGCGTCGTCCGGCCACTGCCCGGTCGGCAGCAGGCACACGGCGGCCGGGTTCCCGGAGAAGGGACGATCAGTGAAGGCATCAACGACGAAAAGGCGCATGTCAGGACCTTAACGGTGCCAGGACCTAGGCCACCAAAGGCGATCCAAAGCCGGCGGACTCACGTGGCCTCGGCACGGCGCGGGGGGCGCGTCCATCCTCGCGATGAGCGTGGGACTCCCGAGTTTTGGTTTGCCCGTGCGAGCCCGGCGATGAGGTTCGCTCGCCCGGCCGTCTCCTCGATTACCACGTGCTCCCGGTCGGCGTGCGCGCCACCGCCGGCCGTTCCCAGGCCATCGAGCGTCGGTACCCGAGCACGGCGGTGAAGTTGCCGTCGCTGCCACCGTTGACCACCTGGCCACCCCGCAGCACCCACGAGACGGCCGATCACGCGCCAGCCACAAGCGCGCACGGCACCGCGACCGGCGGCCGGTGGTGCCACAGGAAGTTCAAGAACCCCTTCATGTCCCGCGCGATGGCCAGCTTCGTATTCACTGAGAGGCTCACTGTGCCCGGCGACAGTACGTAGCCGTTCAGGTCAACGTCGTACTCCCCGGAAGGACTGATCAAGAACGGCGTATCCTCCTGGATCCCCTCACGGTCCAGCCACGTCCGCACGTCCAGCGACGTCAGCGCGACCAGTAGCGGCCGAGGCTCTGCAGGCATGGGCCGCTGACGCTACGTCACCCCAAGCTGCCATGGAAGCTCCACACCAGAAGAAACGACCTTCAAGCGCTTCTGGTCACTGTCCGGCTACGCATAATGCAAGACCAGGAGGTTGTTGACCGCGCGGAGCACGGCCAGACTCCCGCTCCCGCATGGTGACCTTCGTGATGGCCACGAGGCCGGCGTCCCGCATCACGTCCCGCAGCAGCGCGTAGGGCTTCGTTCTTTGGGGCAAATCGCTGTCGCGGCCCGTTGGGCGGCTGGTTTTCACAGCTCAGTGCCGGTGCTCGCAACTCTACTCAATGCAACAGGTGTTGTGCGATCGCCGGGTCGAGTGGACCGGGGCGCGCGATGCTAGGGTCGCGGCCGTGACTGAGCCGGGCACGGGTTCTGGAATGAGCGAGCGTGACTGCGTCATGAGCGCGCTCGGGCTGCGCGCCGTGCTGGCTTACCTCGATCGCGACGCCGTGTCGCTCGCCGCCGTTCTCGAACAGGTGGGGGCGTGGGACGATCTTCCCGAGGTGCCCCCGTTCCCGGCGGACGCACCCCGGTACCTCGTCGCAGTCGCCCGTGTGCACCAGTTGACCGAGCACTGGAGGCACGCGGGGGCCCAGGCCGGGCGGACCGCGCCCGGCCCCTCACCGCTTGCTGTGTTCAACGTGGGCCGCCTTGCCAGCCGGCTCGCGCCCGCGCCCTATCGGGACGGAGCCCAGTGGATGTGTTCGGACTCGGGTCGTGCCCGGCTCGCTCAAGACTTCGCTGGAACAGTCGCGGAGTTCGGCCCACAATCGCTCCTGGGCGCCTCAGCACTGGCCGCACGTACGGCCAATCGGCTCTTCGCCACCGAGCACGTGGTCTGTCTCAAGCTGGTCGAGATGATCCGCGCCTACGAGGCCGAGGCCAGCCGGACTCCCCGCAGTGAGCGGAGCGGCGCGGCCAGCGAGAACGAAGCGAGGGCATATCTCGGGGTCCTCTTCCCCAATGACGCGTTGATGTCTGCACCCGGGCACCTGCCGCCGCACGAGGCCGACATCATCGCCTTGCTCCAGCGCCACCTGAGTGAAACCCGCGCAGCAGGCACCACTACAGAGCAAGCTGATCTCCTGCGTACCTGGGTCAAGTCGATCCGCGGATTCCATGCGCTCCAGGCCGGTACCGGCGGCGCCTACCACACACCGCCCACCTCGCATCCACCTCGCTCACCGATCCCGACCTGACGCCGTTACGCGGCCCGGCGCACCAACCGCGCTAGGCAATCAAGATCGACTCCGACTATCGCTCGGTGGCGGCTTCCTCTGCGGTGCTCTCTGTTCACCGCCAGGACGGGTTGCGGCTCGGCAGCCAGGGGCCGAAGAGGGATTCGTAGTCTCCGGCCTCGCTCGTGAGGACGAAGTCAGGCGTCGTGGCGGACACCGCGGCGGTCATCGAGATGGCGAGGACCGCCGCGAAGGGCGCACTCCTGCGCCGGGGCCGGTGAACCCTGGACGTCTTCAACCGCCTGCTCCTGTTGTTGTGCACGCGCCAGCTGACTGTTCATCAGTTCAGCACGGTCATGAGGTTAAGCAGCAGAAGCTCGGCCGGAAGGGCCCCGTACGGACCAAAGCGGACTCCGTCGCTGCGCTGCACTGGGACGCTCTTCGCCGTGGCGATCAAGCCTTGGTGGCGCGTCGGCGGGCGGGCCGTCCCCGGGGCGCCGGGTTTTCGTCGCCTGCCCGAAAACTGCTCAGAACTGGCGTGGCCCGCCGTTCCCAGATGGGATGGCGGGCCACAGCTCCGGGGCAAGAGACCGGGAATTCCTCGCTCTTCACTGCGTAGAACGTCGCCTTGGCGGGCCTGGCGGTGGCCCACTCGACGGTGTCGGCCATCGTGGGGCGGCGCGCACCTACCGGGTCTGACGTCGCCTGGCATTCGGCGTGAGTGTTTCCCCGGTTGCCCTCACTCAGAATTGGATTGGCGGACTTTCTCCGCCGTACCAGTAGGTGGGGCTGGTGAAGTAGGCAATGGCGTAATAGGTCCCCGAGGGGAGGTTCCACATCTCAGGGGTTTCCTGGAAACCGCCGTCACCAAAACCAAGGCCGTTCCCTTGTTGGACTGAACATGAGCGGCTGTTGGGGACCAGATTCTGGTTGGCGTCGACGAGTTCCACGCACAGGTTGATGGACGTGTTGTTAGTGCCCCATGTATGGACCTCGCCCCAGGTGCCAGGGTCCTCGTCGTGGCTGACGCATGTCTCGACTTGGAGACCGTCGGCAGAGATCGGACTGCGGCAAAAGCGGCCGTCCGTGGCGCTGGCGGTGCCGGATGCGAAGAGGCTGGCACTGAGGGCGAGCGTAAGCACTGCCAGTAACGCAGCTAGGCGTTTCTTCAAGACCACTCCTTTTCAGTCAGGGCTTGTCGATCTAGGCCCGTGAGCGGCGCAGTGCGGGGGATTTCCCACAGACCCGCTCAGACCCTCACTAATCTAGGGTCGGCGACGCATCGTGTGGAGTGACAAATTGCACGGTGAAGCGGGGGTTCCGGTGCTGGATTGCACAGCGAGCCGACGCAAGGGGTTAGCTCGGGGACCTCGTGGTGATTCCGTGACCGCAGAGAGTTCGCTGTCGACCCGGGTACCGCCTCTGATGTGTCCGCTGGCGCACTGGCGGGCACAACCTGCGGATACACGACTCGGCCTCGTGTCGGGCGGCTCGGACAGGGCGGAGCCTTGGGGTGGCGGCCGGTCGCAGGTGCGGACAGCAGCAACGGGGTGGGGATGAGTTGGTCGGGCGGCCCGGACACGCGGCGGGTGCAGACGGCGATGTTGGGGGACGAGTACTCGGATGTGACGGTGGTGCTGCCGTTCGACGCGATCTAGGTGGACGTTTGTGAAGGCGCGCCTGGGGGCGTCGTTCTGGTGCGGAGTCCTGCTTGGTGGCTGCGGTCACCGCCTGACGGTCAAGCACTACACCGACCTTCTCTGAACTACTGAGCCGTGGTGTCCTCTGCCGAAGATCCTGGGCTGCCTGACAGGTCGGTGTCAGCAGCCGCGACCGCACCTGAGATCATCCCAGGCCATGTTCATAGCGAAGCGGAGACAACAGGCCATCGCTGGCGTCGAATCGCACGTGCGCGACTTCTTCGCAGGTCACGGACAGGTTCAAGCGCACGACTATGACCTTGGGCCCGGCCGTCGCGAAGCCGTTCCTGGGCTGCGCGTCATCGCGGCTAGTCCAGGGCCACGTGCCAATGCCTGGACATACGTCACCGCCGGGTGCTGGTCAATGGTCGAGAAGAATGGGCACGGTTTGGAGTTCGCACTGACCGCTCCGGCCGGCGACGTGAGCTTCGTCGACCTGCTCGCGAAGATCGCCTACTACCACGCGGGACACCACCTCGATCTTGAACACAGCATGCCCATCGGCGAGCCGTGGATGCCTGGTTCATCCTGCGACCATCTGCTCATCAGCCTGCCCTATATGCATGGCCCTGACCTGGAACGCTGTCCGCTTCCGAACGGACATGCGCGAATCCTCTG
This sequence comes from Streptacidiphilus fuscans, assembly GCF_015690355.1. Taxonomy (GTDB): domain Bacteria; phylum Actinomycetota; class Actinomycetes; order Streptomycetales; family Streptomycetaceae; genus Streptacidiphilus; species Streptacidiphilus fuscans. The sequence continues at coordinate 220,323 of NZ_JADPRT010000011.1, forward strand.
GGCCCTCCCGGTGACAGCGGCCGAGATCGCGTATCGCCGTGAGCACGGGCATGAAGCGCTGGAACAGCTCTTCGACGAGCACGAGATCGAGCCCACGGATCCCAAGCGCGCGTCAGTCGTCTGAGGCGCACGCCGTCGGGGCCATCCCCGTGCCCGCGGGGATGGTCCCAGGGCACGCAACGCCAACTACCTCACCAACACCGGCCGCACCGTGCCCCCGGGAAATGCCCGACGACGCACCCAGACCCGTATGCGGCTGCTCGGCTGCGGCTCAGTCCGCGTGACGTGGTGGCGACCTGGTGGCGACTTTGAGGGTCCCGCCGCTCTCGGTCGTGGACGGCGGGACCCTTGTGCGAATTGGCCTGTGGGGGTTGCGGTTGGGCGCGTTTTGCCGTCTGTGCAGTGAACATCGTGCGGAACTGGATACCTCGGCCTCGCCTCAGGAGCGGCCGGACTCTTGGGCGGTGTTGAGGACGTTGACCCCACGGAACAGCGCGGAGGGACAACCGTGGGAGACAGCAGCGACCTGGCCCGGCTGGGCCTTGCCACAGTTAAAAGCCCCACCCAGTACGTAAGTTGACGGTCCGCCAACCGCTTCCATGGAACTCCAGAACTCGGTTGTGCTGCCCTGGTAAGCCACGTCCTTGACCTGTCCTGCGAGCCGGCCGCTCCGGATCCTGTACGCCCGTTGTTGAGTAAACTGGAAGTTGTAGCGCTGCATGTCGATCGACCAGGACCGGTCGCCGACGATGTAGATGCCGTCCTCGACGCCCGCGATCAGGCCCTCGGTGTCCGGGCCGCCCTCGGCCGGTCGGAGGGAGACGTTGGCCATCCGCTGCACCGGCACGTGCGCGGGGGAGTCGGCGAAGGCGCAGCCGTTGGAGCGGCCGAGGCCCTTCATCCTCGCCATCCGCCGGTCCAGCTGGTAGCCGACCAGGGTGCCGTCCTTGACCAGGTCCCACTGCTGGGTCCGCACGCCCTCGTCGTCGTAGCCGATCGTGGCCAGCCCGTGCTCCACGGTGCGGTCGCCGGTGACGTGCATGACGTCGGAGCCGTAACGCAGCGAGCCGAGCTTGTCGAAGGTCGCGAACGAGGTGCCCGCGTAGGCGGCCTCGTACCCGAGCGCGCGGTCCAGCTCGGTGGCGTGGCCGATCGACTCGTGGATGGTCAGCCACAGGTTGGACGGGTCGACGACCAGGTCGTAGCGGCCCGCCTCGACGCTCGGCGCCTTCATCTTCTCGGCCAGCAGCTCCGGCAGCTGGGCGAGTTCGGCGTCCCAGTCCCAGCCGGTGCCGCGCAGGTACTCGAAGCCGCGGCCGACCGGCGGGGCCAGCGTCCGCATCGAGTCGAACGCGCCTGACGCCTCGTCGACCGAGACCGCCTCCAGCTCCGGGTGCAGCCGGACCCGCTGCTGGGTGGTGGTGGTCCCGGCGGTGTCCGCGTAGAACTTGTTCTCCTGGACGGCCAGCAGCGACGCCGTCACGTGCGAGACGCCCTGGGCGTCCAGCAGCCTGCGGCTCCAGTCCGCCAGCAGCGCCGCCTTCTCCGCGTCCGGGACGTCGAACGGGTTCTCCTCGTACGCGGAGACCCAGCTGACGTCGCCGTAGGACGGCTCCTCGGCCAGCTCCACGGTCTCCTCGCTGAGCCCGCCGGACAACCGCGCCACGGCGACCGCCTGTTCCGCGACCCGGGCCGCCGCCTCCGGCGTCAGGTCCACGCCCGCGGCGAAGCCCCAGGCGCCGTCGACGACCACGCGCACCGCGTAGCCGAGCTGCAACGCGTCCGAACCGCCCGCGGGCCGCGCGTCCCGCAGCCGCAGCGAGGCGCTGCGCACCCGCTCCAGACGGAAGTCCGCGTGGGCGGCGCCCAGCGCCTGCGCCCTGGTCAGGGCCGCCTCGGCGAGCCGCCGCAGCGGCAGCGCGAGGAACGCGCCGTCCACGCCCGGCGGGGTCGGAGTCTGCGACATGGGTCTCCTCGGTGAGGTGGGATCAACCGCTAACAGCATCCTGCCCTGATTCGGGGTCGGAGGTGCTTGTAACTGTCGGAAGCCGACAGTTACCCGCGCGCCGCGCTGTGGAGGGTCGATTCGCTCCCGCCCGCGCTCAGCGGATAGCGTCGCACTGTCCGCCCTTGGAGTGGACAGTCCCCGCAGCGCGGAGAGTCCCGCAGTTGAGAGAGGTATGCCTGTGAGCCGGTCGGTTCTGGTCACCGGAGGCAATCGGGGCATCGGCCTCGCCATCGCCCGGGCTTTCGCCGAGGCGGGCGACAAGGTCGCCGTCACCTACCGTTCCGGCGAGCCGCCGGAGGGTCTGCTGGGCGTCAGGTGCGACATCACCGACGGCGAGCAGGTCGACCAGGCGTTCAAGGAGATCGAGGCCGCCCACGGCCCGGTCGAGGTCCTGGTCGCCAACGCCGGCATCACCCGCGACACCCTGCTGCTGCGCATGTCCGAGGACGACTTCACCTCCGTCCTGGACACCAACCTCACCGGCACCTTCCGGGTGGTCAAGCGCGCCAGCAAGGCCATGCTCCGCGCCCGCAAGGGCCGGGTCGTGCTGATCTCCTCGGTCGTCGGCCTGCTGGGCTCGGCGGGCCAGGCCAACTACGCCGCGTCCAAGGCCGGCCTGGTCGGCTTCGCCCGTTCGCTCGCCCGCGAGCTGGGTTCGCGCAACATCACCGTCAACGTCGTCGCCCCGGGCTTCGTGGACACCGACATGACGGCGGTGCTCGGCGAGGAGCGCCGCGCCGAGATCGTCTCGCAGGTGCCGCTGGCCCGCTACGCCCAGCCGGAGGAGATCGCCGCCGCGGTGCGCTTCCTCTCCTCCGACGACGCCGCATACATCACCGGAGCCGTCATCCCCGTGGACGGCGGATTGGGAATGGGTCACTGAACACCATGAGTGGAATCCTCGAGGGCAAGCGCATCCTGATCACCGGGGTGCTGATGGAGTCCTCCATCGCCTTCCACGCCGCGAAGCTGGCGCAGGAGCAGGGCGCCGAGATCATCCTGACCGCGTTCCCGCGTCCCAGCCTGACCGAGCGCATCGCCAAGAAGCTGCCGAAGCCCGCGAAGGTGCTGGAGCTGGACGTCTCCAACGACGAGCAGCTGGCCGGCCTGGCCGAGAAGGTCCGCGCCGAGCTCGGCGACCGCCTGGACGGCGTCGTCCACTCCATCGGCTTCGCGCCGCAGGACGCCCTGGGCGGCAACTTCCTGAACACGCCGTGGGAGTCCGTCGCCACCGCGATGCAGGTCTCGGCGTTCTCGCTGAAGTCGCTGACCACGGCGCTGCTCCCGCTGATGACCGAGGGCGGCTCGGTCGTCGGCCTCACCTTCGACGCGCAGTTCGCGTGGCCGCAGTACGACTGGATGGGCCCGGCGAAGGCCGCGCTGGAGGCGACGTCGCGCTACCTGGCCAAGGAGCTGGGCAAGCAGGACATCCGCTGCAACCTGATCTCCGCCGGCCCGATCGGCTCGATGGCCGCGAAGTCCATCCCCGGTTTCGCCGACCTGGCGAAGACCTGGGACACCCGCTCCCCGATGACCTGGGACATGTCCGACCCGGAGCCGGCCGGCCGCGGGATCGTCGCCCTGCTCTCGGACTGGTTCCCGAAGACCACCGGCGAGATCATCCACGTCGACGGCGGCCTCCACGCCATCGGCGCGTAAGCGCTGTCAGGGGCGCGAGGAACTGCGCGAGCAACCACCCAGTGCGGATGGCCCTGCTCTCCCCCAGCCTTCGGCCGGGGGTACCCCCATGGCGAGTCACCACACAGGGTGGCTTGTCGCGCAGTTCCTCGCGCCCCTGACGTTTGCAACGAGCCCTCCGTGCAAAGGCCTACCGGCACGACTGGAGCGCGGACGCCGCCTCCGCTGACGCGCGGTCGCCGTCGCCGGCGCGGATCGCGTCCAGGATGCCGTCGTGGCTGACGTACCGGCTCTCCTCCAGGACCGGGCCCACGACCGAGCGCAGCTCCTCCCGCATCACCTCGCCGAGGTCGGCGTAGAGCGCGGAGAGGACCTCGTTGTGGGACGCGGCCGTCACCGCCTGGTGGAACGCCGCGTCGTTGAGCACGAACGCCTCCACGTCGCCTGAGCGCCAAGCGTCCTCGCGGCGCCGCAGCGCCGTCTCCAGCAGCCGGAGATCCTGCGCCGAGCGGCGCGACGCCGCCAGCCGGGCCGCGGACGCCTCCAGCGCCTGGCGGAGCTCGGTGACCTCCGCCTTGTCCGCGTCGGCGAAGCGCCGGTGCATGACGCCGGCCAGCTCGCTGGTGGCGAGCACGTACGTGCCCGAGCCCTGACGGATGTCGAGCAGGCCGTTGTGGGCCAGTGCCCGGACCGCCTCGCGGACGGTGTTGCGGGCCACGCCGAGGCGTTCCACCAGCTCGGCCTCGGTGGGAATGCGGGAGCCCACGGGCCACTCACCCGAGGTGATCTGGCTGCGCAACTGCGCGATCACCTGGTCGGCCAGCGGCTCGCGCCGGGGCGAGGTCAGTGCCATGTCGCTCCTGTCGGCTCGTTCTGAGTGCGGAACATCATCCCGCGTTCGGGAGGGGAGCAAAACCCGCTCCCCAGATTCATCCCATCATTGTATGATCCAGCCATGCCTGCCGACCAGACAGCCGCTCCCGCATTGCCGAACGTCGAGCCCACCACCACGGCCCGCACCACCACCTTCACCCCCGCCCCCGCACCGGTGCGCGTCAAGGCGCGCTGGCTGTTGGCGCTCGCGCTCGCCGTCGCCGCGTTCAACCTGCGGCCCGCCGTCGCCTCGCTCGGGCCGCAGCTGGACACGGTGCGGACCAGCCTGCACATGAGCGCCGGGCTCGCCGGACTGCTGACGGCCCTGCCGTCGCTCTGCTTCGCGCTGTTCGGGCTGGCGGCGCCCAAACTGGCCCGGCGGCTCGGTCCAGCGGTGACGGTCTGCCTGGGCATGGCGGCCGTGACGCTCGGGGTCGCCGCCCGCTCGTTCGCCCCGAACAGCGCGGTGTTCCTGCTGCTCAGCGCGCTCGCCCTGGCAGGCATCGCGGTGTCGAACGTGCTGATGCCGGTGCTGGTCAAGCGGTACTTCCCGGACCGGCTCGGACCGGTCACCGGCCTCTACTCGATGTCGCTGGCGCTCGGCACCTCGGTCGCGGCGGCCCTGGCGGTGCCGCTGACCACCGCGCTGGGCGGCGGCTGGCGGGTCGGGCTCGGCGTCTGGGCGCTGGCGGGCGGGGTCGCGCTGGCGCTCTGGCTGTTCCAGGCGGCGACGCTGCGCCGCGACGGCGCGGGCGCCCCGGCCGCGGGCACGGCGACGGTTCGGATCACCCGGAGCCGGACCGCCTGGCTGCTCGGCGTCTTCTTCGGTCTTCAGGCCACCGCCGCCTACGTCACCATGGGCTGGCTGCCGCAGATCTTCCAGGACGCCGGGGTCTCCGCGACGCAGTCGGGCGTGCTGCTCGCCGTCACCATGGCCGTCGGCGCCCCGCTCTCCTTCGTGATCCCCTCGCTGGCGACGCGGATGCCGCACCAGGGGCCGATCGCGGCCGTCCTCGCCGCCTGCGGGCTCGCCGCCTACGCGGGCCTCGGCTTCGCCCCGGCGGCCGCGCCGTACGTCTGGGCGCTGCTGCTCGGCATCGCCAACTGCACCTTCCCGCTGGCGCTGACCATGATCGGCCTGCGCTCGCGGACCAGCGAGGGCGTGGCCCGGCTCTCCGCCTTCGTCCAGGGCATCGGATACCTGATCTCGGTGCCGGGCCCGGTGCTGATCGGCGTGCTGTACCAGCACGAGCACGGCTGGGGCCACGCGTTGATCCTGATGGCCGTGCTGATGACGGTCCAGCTGTTCCTCGGACTCGCCGCGGGACGACCCCGGCAGATCGAGGACGAGGGGTGAGTGGCAGACTTCTGGCCATGCCTGTTCTCGAACCGAATCCCACCGGTGGCAACAAGAAGCTCCTGCAGATGTTCGGGCTGATCGGCCTGATCATGGTGGTCATCGCGATCATCGCCACCATCGGCGCGAACTTCGGGTGAGCTCCTGCCGCTTCGTCCGCTTTCTGCGAAGCTGACAGACATGAGCGTCGACACGTCCCGCACGATCATCGTCCTCCGCCACGCCAAGGCCGACTGGCCCTCGGGGGTGGCCGACCACGACCGGCCGCTGGCCGACCGTGGACGCAAGGACGCCCCCAACGCCGGCCGCTGGCTGGCCGTTGCGGGTATCGTCCCTGACCTGGCCCTCTGCTCGACCGCCGCACGTACCAGGGAGACCTGGAAGCTCTTCGCCCACGAGCTGCCGGAGCGCCCGCGCACGGTCTACGAGGACCGCCTCTACGAGGCCGCCCCGGGTCAGCTGATCGAGGTGCTGCAGGAGCTTCCGGAGGACGTCCGGACGGTGCTGCTGGTCGGCCACAACCCCGGCGTGCAGGGCCTGGCGGAGATCCTCTCCGGCGAGTTCGAGGAGGACACCCTCGGCCGCCTGCGCTCGACCGGCTTCCCGACCTCGGCGGTCGCCGTGATCGACGCGCCGTCCCCGTGGAAGGGCCTCGAACCCGGCATCGGCAAGCTCCGCGCGTTCTACGCGCCGGCGGAGGTGGACTGAGCTGCACGCCCGGCGTATGCCGGTCGCACCTGTGAAGGCCCCCGGCTCCGGCTGGGGGCCTTCGCGGCTCCGCCGTGCTCCGCCGTGCTCCGGGTTCACCCGTGCGGCAGAACGCGTCCGGCCTACCGCGCGGCGGCCAGCTCGTTGATCTCGGGGCTGGCCAGCACGCGCGGACCGGCGCCGTGCAGGTCGACGACGGCGAGCATGGCGCGGCCCAGGTTCTCCGTCGTGGTGACGTGTCTCGGCGCCAGCCGGGAGACCAGCGGGTAGGCGGGCCGGAAGGCCGCGTACGCGGCCCGGTACCAGCCGGTTTTCGCCCGTTCGCCGTGCATCGGCTGGATCCAGCCGGGCCGGAACAGGTACGCGATCAGCCCCTCCTGCGCCAGCAGCGCGTTCTCCGTGGCGCCCTTGACGCGCGCCCAGGCCACCCGGCCGCGCTCGGTCGCGTCGGTGCCTTCACCGGAGACGTAGGTGAAGGTCAACCCGGGGCTGGCGAAGGCGAGTTCGCGGGCCGCGGCCATGGTGAAGTCGTAGGTGATCCGCCGGTAGGTGTCCGCGTTCTGGCCCACGCTGGAGACGCCGAGGCAGAAGAAGCAGGCCGCGGCGTGCTCGAAGTGGTCGTGCAGCGCGGAGAAGTCGGTGAAGTCGTCGTGCACGACCTCGGTCAGCTTCGCAGCGCCCTGCGGGACGGGCTGCGTGAGCGGCCTGCGGACCACGGCGACGACCTCGCCCACCCGCTCGTCCCGCAGGCACTCGCGCAGCACGCCCTGCCCGACCATCCCCGAGGCGCCGAACAGGACCAGCTTCATGCTCATACAGGAACGCTACAGCGCGCCCTTGCCGTCGGCGTCCGTCCCGGCCGGACGCGGTTCCAGCACGGTCACGTCGGCGGGCCGCTCGCGCAGCGCGTCGAGCTCCGGGCCCAGCTTCGCCAGGACCGCTCCGGAGGCGTGGGCGTCGAGGTGGGCGCGGGTGGCCCACTTCTCCAGCACCACGATCGAGGTGCCGTCGGTGTGCAGGGCGTAGAGCTCGCAGCCGGGCTCGGCGTGGACGGCGTCGATGTGGCGCGCGTACGCGGCGAGCGCCTCCTCCAGCTTGCCGGGCTTCGGGTGGACCACGGCGGTGACGACCACGGACATCTGCGGCTCCTTCGCTTTCGCTGTGCGACTTCGCTGATCGGTGCTCTCCCTGGCCAACCCTGCCGCCCCGGGACGTGTTCCCGTGCCGACTACTGTGGCCGCATGGAGATCTGGATCAACCCCCGCTGCAGCAAGTGCCGCGTCGCCGTCGACCTGCTCGACGAGGCCGGGGCGGAGTACACGGTGCGCCGCTACCTGGAGGAGCCGCCGACCGTGGCCGAGCTGGAGGCGGTGCTCGGGCGGCTCGGTCTGGAGCCGTGGGACATCACCCGCACCGACGAGGCGGTGGCCAAGGAGCTGGGCATGAAGGACCGTCAGGTCTGGCCCCGGGAGGCGGAGTCACGCGGCAGGTGGGTCGCCGCGCTGGCGGAGCACCCGGTGCTGATCCAGCGCCCGATCATCACCGCCGACGACGGCACCACGGTCGTCGGCCGCACCGAGGAGGCCCTGGCCAAGGTCGTACCGGGCAAGTAAGCCGGGGAGGAAGCCGGGGGAAGTAGGCCGGGGCGGTGCCAGGAAAAGTAATCCGTGGCGGTCGCTCCCGGCCGCTGGCAGGATCGCCCGATGACCACCTCCTTGCCGTCGGACCTCCCGTCCTCGGACACCTGCCTCGCACCGGACGGAACCCACCTCGCCTTCCACCGGGAGGGCAGCGGCCCGCCGCTCGTCTGCCTCCCGGGCGGGCCGATGACCGCCTCCGCCTATCTCGGTGATCTGGGCGGCCTCGCCGCCCACCGCACCCTGGTCCGGCTGGACCTGCGCGGGACGGGCGCGTCGGCGAAGCCCGTCGACAAGGCCAGCTACCGCGTCGACCGGCAGGTCGCCGACGTGGAGGCGCTGCGCGAGCGGCTGGCCGAGGAGGATCCGGCAGCGGAGCGGATCGACCTGCTGGCCCACTCCGCCGCCGGTGACCTCGCGCTCCACTACGCCGCCCATCATCCGCAGCGGGTGCGCTCGCTGGTGCTGGTCACCGCCCGGGCGCGCGCGGCTGGGATCGACTTCCCGGTCGAGCAGCGCCGCGAGGCACTGCCGCTGCGCAGCGGCGAGCCCTGGTACGGCGAGGCGGTGGCCGCCTTCGAACGGGCCATGACGGGAGCGGCGACCGACGCCGACTGGTCGGTGCTCGACCGTCTCGTCTACGGCCGTTGGGACGCCGCCGCCCAGGCCCACGCCGCCCTGGTGGCCGAGCTGTTCGACGAGGAGGCCGCCCAGGCCTACCTCAGCCCCGGCGCCTTCGACGACGCCGAAGCGGTCCGGGCGACGCTGTCGGAGCTGGACGTCCCGGTGCTGGTCCTGGCGGGCGAACTCGACCCGTCCCCGCGCCCGTCGGCGGCGGCGCAGGTCGCCGGGATCTTCCCGCGCGGCGAGCTCGTCGTGCAGCCGGGCTCCGGCCACAACCCGTGGATCGACGGCCCGGAGGAGTTCGTCCGGACCGTCGAGGGGTTCCTCGCGCGCCGCCCCTGAACGGGCTTCCGGGCGAGGGGGTGGATCAGTCCGGATCAGTCCGCCGTGGCGATCAGCGTCTCCAGCTTCACGTCCGGGTTGCCCCGGACGAAGCTGTTGAGCTGCCACTTGTCGCCGAAGAGCGCCAGCATCGCGTTGTCGCTGCGGCGGGTCAGCGGCTCGCCGGTGACCAGGCGGGAGCGGTCCAGCACCGCCGCGCCCTCGGCGTCGGTGACGCGGGCGACGGAGTAGGGCAGGCGGTCCAGAGAGATCGGCGACGAGAACTCGTGCTCCATCCGGTGCACGACGACGTCGAACTGCATCGGGCCGACGGCGGCCAGGACGGGGGCCTGGTCGCCGCGTCGGTCCGAGACCAGCACCTGGACCACGCCCTCCTCGTCCAGCTGCGAGATGCCCTTGCGGAACTGCTTGGAACGGCTGATGTCCTTGGGCCGCGCCACCGCGAAGTGCTCAGGAGCGAACGCGGGCAGCGGCGGGAACTGGGCCTTCTTGCCGACGTAGAGCGTGTCGCCGACGCGCAGCGCGGTCGCGTTGATCAGGCCGACCACGTCGCCGGGGTAGCAGGTGTCGGCCACGGTGCGCTCGGCGCCGAAGACCGTGTGCGCGTACTTGGTCGCCAGGGTCCGGCCGCTGGCGGCGCGGGTGACGTTCATGCCGCGCTCGAAGACGCCGGAGCAGACGCGGACGAAGGCGATCCGGTCGCGGTGCGCCGGGTCCATGTTGGCCTGGATCTTGAAGACCACGCCGGAGAACTCGTCCTCGACGGCCCGGCGGGCACCGCCGACCATCTCGCGGGCGTCGGGGGAGGGGGCCAGGTCCACGACGGCGTCGAGCAGCAGCTTGACACCGATGTTGGTGAGCGCGGAGCCGAAGAAGACCGGGGTGATCTTGCCCTCGCGGAAGGCCTGCGGGTCCCAGCCCGGACCGGAGTCGAGCGCGAGCTCCAGCTCCTCCAGCGCGGTCGGCCACAGCTCGCCCTCGACGGCCTCGGCCGCGGCGGCGTCCATCCGCTCCTCCTCGGCCTCGTGGGTGCCGCCGGGGACGCGGGTGAACTTGATGAACTCCTCGGTGTCGGCCGCCTGGACCAGGCCGCGGAAGTTGCCCGCGTTGCCGACCGGCCAGACCTGCGGGACGGGGGTGATCTCCAGGATGTTCTGGATGTCGTCCAGCAGCTCAAGCGCCTCGCGACCGCGGCGGTCCCACTTGTTGATGAAGGTGATCACCGGGACGCCGCGGTGGCGGCAGACGGAGAAGAGCTTACGGGTCTGCTCCTCCAGACCCTTGGCCGCGTCGACCAGCATGATCGCGCAGTCGACCGCCGAGAGGACGCGGTAGGTGTCCTCGGAGAAGTCGGCGTGACCGGGGGTGTCGACCAGGTTCATCACGTGGTCGCGGTGCCCGAACTGCAGGGCGGCGGAGGTGACCGAGATGCCGCGGTCGCGCTCCAGCTCCATCCAGTCGGAGGTGACGCCGCGTCGGCCACCCTTGCCGTGCACCGCACCGGCCGAGGTGATGGCCTGCGCGTGCAGCGCGAGCGCCTCGGTCAGCGTGGACTTACCGGCGTCGGGGTGCGAGATCACCGCGAAGGTGCGGCGACGCGAGGCCTCGTCAAGGACCTGGGCAGCGGTGGCGGGGGAGTCGGTGCTCACGTCGTTCCTCAGGTCCTTCGGCAGTCAGGCAACCGCACCACTCTACCGGGCGCGGCGGCCCGACCAAGAAGATGATCAATCCCGCACGGTGGCTAGAAGACGACCAGCGACCGTCCGCCCTTGCCTTCCTTCATCCGGTCGAAGGCGGCCGGGATCTCGTCGAGCGTGATCCGGTCGGTGATCAGCGCGTCCAGGTCCAGCCGGCCGGCGCGGACGTGCTCGGCGAGCAGCGGCACGTCGCGCTCCGGCACGCCGTTGCCGTAGACGCAGGCGGTCAGCGTCCGGGCGAAGTGGAAGACCTCCAGCGCGGAGAAGGAGACCTGGTCGTCCTTGCCGCCGATGCCGACCACCGTCGTCCGCCCGCCCCGACGGGTCGAGTTCCAGGCCGTGCGGATGGTCGTCGACCGGCCGACGCACTCGAAGGCGTGGTCCGCTCCGTGTCCGCCGGTGAGCTTGCGGACTGTCTTGGCGGTCTGCTCGTCGGCGAGGACGAACTCGGTCGCGCCGTGGCGGCGGGCCAACTCCTCCTTCTCCGGCGTCACGTCCACGGCCACGATGGGGCCCGCGCCCGCGATCCGCAGCGCCTGCAGCACGGCCAGGCCGACCCCGCCGAGCCCGAAGACCACCGCGGACTCGCCCTCCCGCACCCGCGCGGCGTTGTGGACCGCGCCGTACCCCGTCAGCACCGCGCAACCCAGCAGCGCGGCCGAGGTCAGCGGCACGCCCTCCGGCAGCGGGATGATCGCGTTCTCGCGGACCAGCGTCTCCTCGGCGAAGGCGGCGACGCCGAGCCCGGGGAAGACGCCGGTGCCGTCCTTCAACGCGGCGTAGGTCTCGACGGAGGCGGCGTACGAGTTCTCGCAGAGCCACGGCTCGCCGATCTCGCACAGGTGGCAGTGTCCGCACGCCGGAGCCCAGTTGAGCACGACGGAGTCGCCCTCGCGCACCTTGGTGACGCCCTCGCCGACCGCGACGACCGTCCCCGCGCCCTCGTGCCCGAGGACGACCGGCGTCGCCGCGCGCAGCGTCCCGTTGGAGAGGGACAGGTCGGAGTGGCACACGCCCGCCGCCGCGAGGCGCACCCGGACCTGGCCCGGACCGGGCGCGGGCAGCTCGATCTCGGTCAGTTCCAGCGGGGCGCCCACGGCGGTGAGCAGGGCGGCGCGGACGGTCGTCGTCACGGGAACAGCCTCTCGTGTGGAAGGGATTGCGGCCTGGAGGTGCGCAAGGAGCTCAGAACTGCAGGGACTTGGTCTGCAGGAACTCCTCCAGACCGAACCTGCCGAGCTCGCGGCCGACGCCGGAGCCCTTGTAACCGCCGAAGGGCGCAAGCGGGTTGAACCGGCCGCCGTTGATGTCGATCTGCCCGGTGTCCATCCGGCGGGCGAAGGCGACCGCCGTCTCCTCGTCGGCCGCCCACACGCCACCGGCCAGGCCGTACTGGGTGCCGTTGGCCAGCTCCAGTGCGTGCTCCTCGTCGCGGTAGGGGAGGATGCACAGCACCGGGCCGAAGATCTCCTCCTGAGCCACCGTCATCTCCGGGGTGACGTCGGCGAGCACGGTCGGGCGCACGTAGAAGCCGGTGTCGCAGCCCTCCGGCGCGTCCGTGCCGCCCGCGACGAGCCGCGCGCCGGCGTCCAGGCCCGCCTGGATGTAGCCGCGGACCCGCTCGCGCTGCTTGGCGTTGACGACCGGGCCGAGCCGGGTCGCCTGGTCGGTCGGGTCGCCCGGCACGTACTTGGCGGCGGCCTTGGCGGCGACGGCCACGGCCTCCTCGTACTGGTCCTGGTGGACCAGCAGTCGCGTCCACGCGCTGCACGTCTGGCCGGAGTTGGCGAAGACGTTGCCGATGTTGACGTTCACCGCGCGGGCCAGGTCCGCGCCCGGCAGCACGACGTTGGCGGACTTGCCGCCGAGCTCCAGTGCGACGCGCTTGATGCCGCGCCCGGCCTGCTCGGCGATGGACCGGCCGACGGCGGTCGAGCCGGTGAAGGAGACCAGGTCCACGTCCGGGTGCGCGGCGAGTGCGGCGCCCGCGACGCTGCCGACGCCGGTGACCAGGTTGAAGACCCCGGCGGGCAGCCCGGCCTCGTGGACGATCTGCGCGAACAGCCGCGCCACCAGCGGGGTGTCCTCGGCGGGCTTGAGCACGACGGTGCAGCCGGCGGCGAGCGCCGGGACGACCTTGGCGACGATCTGGTGCAGCGGGTAGTTCCACGGCGTGATCGCCGCGACGACGCCTGCGGGCTCGGCGTAGACGGTGGAGTTGCCGACGCGCTCGCTGAACTCGAAGTCGGCGAGGATCGACAGGTAGCTGCTCGCGACGCCGAGCGGCAGCCCGGCCTGCACGGCGGTCGCGAAGCCGACGGGCGAGCCGAGTTCGGCGGTCACGGTCGCCGCGATCTCGCCCTGACGGGCGGCGAGTCCGTCGCGGATCGCGGTCAGGTGGCGCAGCCGCGTCTCCTTGTCCGTCGCCCCCCACGCCTTCGCGGCGGCCCGCGCGGCGGCCACGGCGGCGTCCACGTCCTCGGCGGTCCCGGCGGGGACGGTGGCCAGCGGCTCCTCGGTGGCGGGGTTCAGCACGGTGATCGCGCCCCCGCCGAGGGAGGGGGTCCAGCCGCCGTTGATGTACTGGTCGCTGTAGGTCTCCACCGCGAGTCCCTCCGGGCCGGTCGTGAGGTTGGGTCGTGACGTTGGGTCGTGAAGTTAATTAGCGATGCTAGTTAAATCTCTCGCGGGCGCCGACGCAAGGCCCCACCTGGGTGCAGAGGGTCACGTTGCGCCTTCCGCGCGCCCGATCCCGTACCCACCTTCGGCGATGAACTCCCAGGCTGACCCCATAGACTCGCAGAATGCGATCGGACACCCGGGAAGGGGCCCCCGTGAAGGCCAAGCGCGTGCCGCGGGCACAGCGTGAGCAGCAGATGCTCGACGCGGCCGTGCGCATCTTCTCGCGCTCCGGGTACCACGCGGCGTCGATGGACGAGATCGCGGAGGCCTGCGACGTCTCCAAGCCGATGCTCTACCTCTACCTGGGCTCCAAGGAGGAGCTCTTCGCCGCCTGCATCCGCCGCGAGGCGGACCGGATCATCAGCGCCTTCGCCAGCGCCGCCGATCCGTCGCTGGACCCGGGGGAGCAGCTGTTCCGCGGGCTCACCGCGTTCTTCGGCTTCGTCGCCGAGCACCGGGAGAGTTGGATAGTCCTCTACCAGCAGGCCCGCGCCCAGGGCGAGCCGGTCGTCGAGGACGTCACCGCCGCCCGCCACGAGGTCGTCACCGCCGTCACCGCCCTGCTGCGCCGCGGGATCCGGGAGGCGGCCGGCGAGCGCACCCGCGCCGACGGCGAGGACACCGGCCCGGACCGGGGCGAGGCCGCGGCGATGGCCCAGGTGATCGTCGGCGCCGCGGACTCCCTCGCGGGCTGGGTCCTCGACACCGGCCCCGAGCCGCCCGAGGAGACGGCCCGGCGCCTGATGTCGATCATCTGGATCGGCCTCGAACCCCGCCTCCGCGGCGCCCGCTACGAGGGCTGAGCCGGCAGGCGGACGTGCTCACCTCCCCAGCACCGCCATCGCCGCGTTGTGGCCGGGGATACCGCTGACGCCGCCGCCGCGTGGGGCGCCCGCACCGCACAGGAGCAGGTTGGACGCGTACGGGGTGCCGACTCCCCAGCGGCCGGCGCCCGGTGACGCCGCCTCGGCGGCCTCGGCGAAGGGGAGCACGAGCGGGCGGTGGAAGATGTTGCCGCCCGGGAGTCCCAGGTCGGCGTCCAGGTCCAGCGGGGTGCGGGCCTCGACGCAGGGGCGGCCGTCGGCGTCGACGGCGAGGCAGTCGGCGATCGGCTCGTCGAGCACCGCGTCCAGCGGGGCCAGCACCGCGCGCAGGGCGGCCTCCCGCTCCTCGTCGCGCGACGCCTCGGTGAAGAGGCGTGCGGGCTGGTGCAGGGCGAAGAGCGTGAGCGTCTGGTAGCCGCGCGACTGGAGCTCCGGGCCGAGGATGCTCGGGTCGGTCAGTGAGTGGCAGTAGATCTCCGACGGCGCCGGGCTCGGCAGCGAGCCGCCTGCCGCCTGGCGGTAGGCGGTCTCCAACTGCCGGTAGGACTCGGCGATGTGGAAGGTCCCGGCGAAGGCCGCGTGCGGGTCGACGGAGGTGTCGCGGAGCCGGGGCAGCCGGGTCAGCAGCATGTTGACCTTGAGCTGGGCGCCCTCGACCGGCGGCTGCGGCGCGGAGTCGCCCACCAGCCGGGCCAGTTCACGCGGCGCGGCGTTGCAGAGCACGTGCCCCGCGCCCAGGGTCCGCTCGGTCCCGGCCGCGTCGACGTAGCGCACCTCGGCGCTGCGGCCGTCGGCCTGGACGGAGGTCACCTCGCACCCCGTCAGCAGTTCGGCCCCGGCCGCCCGCGCGGCGGCGATGAGCGCGCCGGTCACCGCGCCCATCCCGCCGACCGGGACGTCCCAGTCGCCGGTGCCGTTGCCGATCACGTGGTAGAGGAAGCAGGCGTTCTGACGCAACGACGCGTCGTGCGCGGAGGCGAAGGTGCCGATCAGCGCGTCCGTCAGGACGATGCCGCGGACCAGGTCGTCGGCGAAGACGGACTCGACGGCCTCGCCGATCGGCCGCTCGAAGAGGGACTGCCAGGTCTCCTCACCGGCGGCGTCGGTGACCAGCTTGCGCAGCTGGTCGCGCTCGGGCAGCGGCTCGGTGAGGGTCGGGAAGACGGCCTCGGCGACCTTGCGGGTGCGGCCGTAGAACTCCTGCCAGGCGGCGAACTCCTTGTCCCCGCCGGTCAGCGCGCGGAAGCCGGCCGCCGTGGCCGCGTCGTCGCCGTTGTCGACCAGCAGGCCGCCGTCGGCGCCGTAGGGGGTGTAGGAGGAGTAGCGGCGGCGCTTGAGGTCCAGCTGCAGCCCGAGGTCGCCCGTGATCTTCCGGGGCAGCAGACTCACCAGGTACGAGTAGCGCGACAGCCGGGCGTCGACGCCCGGGAAGACCTGCGCGGAGACGGCCGCGCCGCCCGCGTGGTCCTGGCGCTCCAGGACGGCGACCCGTCGCCCGGCGCGGGCGAGGTAGGCGGCGGCGACAAGTCCGTTGTGGCCGCCGCCGATCACGACGACGTCGTAGCGGGAACTGGCGGGGGCGGGCGCGGATGCGGCGTTCGTGTTCATGGGGACGGTCCTACCAGGGCTTTCCGGCGTGTCACCAGGTTCGTGCCGGTCATCGGCAGCCGCAGGATCAGCCGGTTTTCGTCTGGACGGAGGAGCCGCAGCGGCACGCCCTCAGCGCGGCATACGCAGCTGCAGCCAGCAGGAGAGCCGGTCGTCCGGGTGGTCGAGGTCGATCGCGAAGAGCTCGTTCGCGCGCCGGAGCCGGTACTTGAGCGTGTTCGGGTGGATCGTCAGCTTCGCCGCCGCCTCGCCGACGTTGCCGAGCGCGTCGAGCCAGGCGGTGACCGAGTCGGCGAACGAGGTGCCCTTGGTCCGGTCGTGCTCCAGCATCGCGTCGATGCCGGGGTGGCGCAGCCGGGGACGGCGGGCCAACTCGTCGGCGACGTGGGCGAGCAGCACGCGGGCGTGGGTGTCCTGGAGCGTGGCGAAGCCCGGCGCGTTCGGGTCGGCGGTGGTGACCCGGAGCACGTCGTCGACCTCGGCCCGCAGGTCCGGGAGCTCCTCGGGGCCGTAGCCGATCCGGGAGGCGGCGGCGCGCAGCGGCGTCTCCACGCTGAGGTCCAGCACGGCGGCGGCCTGCTCGCCCAGGCGGCGCGCGGTCGCGAACGCGGAGACCGCCTCGTCGAGCGGCAGCAGCACGTAGACGGTGCGGCCGACGGTGGCCACCGAGGCCTCCGCGTGGACGGCCGGCCAGTGCCGGGTGGACGCCGCGGCGAGCCGGACCAGCAGGTCGTCACCGGCGGCGTCGCCGCCGCCCGACTCCGGCGCGACCGGCGCGAAGCCGAGCAGCGCGAGCGGGCGCTGGCCGGGCAGGCCCAGCTCGAAGCGGACCTCGCGCGCGGTGCGCCTGCCCCGGAGCGCGGCGCGTAGCGCGTCCTCGCGCGCCTGGAGGTCGAGCTCGGCGGCGCTCCGGCGGCGCAGCATGTGCAGCGCGGCCAGCCGGGCGCCGTCGACCATGGCGCGCTCGCCCTCGGCGTCGATCGGCTTGTCGCCCTCGATGGCCCAGATGGTGCCGAGCGGCCGGTGCCCGGCGCGGATGGCGACGGCGGCGCGCGGCAGCTCCGCCTCGGCCAGCACCGGCAGCCGGACCACGCCCGGCGCGACCATGACCTCGCGGTACTGGGCCAGCTGCTCGGGCTGGTGGTTCGGAACCCGGCGCTCCAGGATGCCCTGGCGGCGGTGCTCGTCGATGCGCTGGTCGGGCAGCGTCGAGTAGGCCAGGACCCGGTGGTCCAGGTCCTCGATGGCCACGGCCCCGCCGGTGACCGCCCCGATGGCGTCGGCGAGGGCGTACAACTCCTCGCTTGTCCCACTATGGGTCGGCAGATTCGCCATCTTCATGCATCGATCTTAGGCGAAATCGCCAATGACTCGACATGACGTGGGCCTGAACATAAGGCGAGCACTTTTCGGGGGAGTGACGACAGAAGCAAACAATGCGGAAGAACCCGCATGACACGGGACAGACGCGAGGAGATGCCCATGGCGGCGCAGCGGGATCCAGGGGCTGATCTGGTGGGCCTCTTCCCGCCCGGCACGACCCTCGACGGATCGGGCGCCCTGGTCCTCGGCGGCGTCCCGGCCCCGGAGCTCGCCGCGACCTACGGCACCCCCGCGCTGGTCGTCGACGAGGTTGCGATCCGTGCCCGAGCCCGCCGCTACGCCGACGGCCTGGCCGCGCGCTGGCCGAACTCCCGCGCCACCTTCGCGTCCAAGGCCTTCCCCTGCACCGCCGTCTACCGGCTGCTGGCCGAGGAGGGCCTGGGCATCGACGTCGCGGGCGGCGGCGAGCTGACCCTGGCCCTGGCCGCCGGGGCCGACCCGGCCGGACTGGTCGTCCACGGCAACGCCAAGACCGAGGAGGAGCTGCGGCTCGCCGTCGAGGCGGGCGCGGGCACGATCGTCGTCGACAACTTCGACGACATCGACAAGCTGGAGAAGATCCTCCGCGACACCGCGAACGCCACCACCGGCGGCGAGCAGCCCGTGCTGGTCCGGGTGACCCCGGACATCCGCCCCGACACCCACGAGGCGATCTCCACCGGCCAGAACGGCTCCAAGTTCGGCCTGCTGCTGCCCCAGGCCCGCGAGGCCATCGCCCGGCTGCGCGGCAGCGACCGGCTCCGGCTGGACGGCGTCCACGTCCACGTCGGCTCGCAGATCCTCGACACCGCGCCGTTCGCGCAGGCCGTCGAGGCCGTCGCCGAGCTGGGCGAGTTCGCCGTCTACGACCTGGGCGGCGGGCTCGGCTCCCGCTACACCTACGCGGACCGCCCGCCGACGGTGGAGGAGTACCTGGACGCGATGATCGACGTGGCCAGGCGGCTGCTGCCCGCCGACGCGCGGATCCTGATCGAGCCGGGCCGCTCCATGGTCGCCGAGGCCGGGGTCTCGCTCTACCGGGTCGTCTCGGTCAAGCGCGGCGGGGGTCACACCTTCGTCGCCGTCGACGGCGGCATGGGCGACAACCTCGAAGTCTCGCTCTACCAGCAGCGTTTCGAGGCCGCCGTGGCCACCCGGCCGACCGGGGAGGGCGAGCTGTGCCGCCTGGTCGGCCGCCACTGCGAGTCCGGCGACACCCTGAGCGCCGGAGTCCCGCTGCAGGACCCGCAGGTCGGCGACCTGATCGCGGTCCCGGTCACCGGCGCGTACACCTACGCGCTCAGCAACAACTACAACGGCGCCCGCAGGCCCCCGGTGGTCTTCGTCAAGGACGGGGCGCACCGCGCCGTCGTCCGCCGCGAGACCTACGCCGACCTGATGCGCCGCGACCTGCCGTAACCCCCACGCCGTAACTCCCCACGAAAGTCCGAGCCGAGGGCTCACCCCCACCCACTTCCCGTCCCGTACCTCACGTCCGGGAACGGCGAACCACCCGCCCTGCCCAGCGAAAGGCCCTGTGCCCATGCCCCCGAACGATGTGAGACTCCGTCAGCAGATGCTGCGGCGCAAGCCGGTGTCGGCCTTCCTGGCCGACTCCGAGCAGGCGGAAAGCCAGCAGGGCGGCGGGCTGCGCCGGACCGTGGGCACCTTCCAGCTCACGATGATCGGCGTCGGGGCGACCATCGGTACGGGTATCTTCTTCACCCTCAGCACGGCCGTCCCTGAGGCGGGCCCGGCCGTCATCCTCTCCTTCGTGATCGGCGCGATCACGGCCGCGCTGACCGCCCTCTGCTACGCGGAGCTCACCTCGGCGGTGCCGGTCTCCGGCTCGTCGTACTCCTACGCCTACGCCACCCTCGGCGAGTTGGCGGCCTGGGTGGTCGGCTCCTGCCTGCTGCTGGAGTACGCGGTCTCCGGCTCGGCGATCGCGGTGAGTTGGGGCCAGTACCTCAACGACCTGACCAACCGGCTCTTCGGCGTCACCATGCCCGCGGCGATATCCGCGCCGCCCGGCGACGGCGGCTACGTCAACCTGCCGGGCGTGGTCCTGGTGGTGCTCTGCTGCCTGCTGCTGATGCGCGGCTCCAAGGAGTCGACGCTGGTCAACACGATCATGGTGCTGATCAAGCTCGCCGTGCTGGTCCTCTTCGTGGTCATCGGCATCACCGGCTTCCACTCGGCCAACCTGCACCCCTTCGCCCCGATGGGCTTCGCGGGCATCAGCGCCGCCGCATCCTCGGTCTTCTTCTCCTTCATCGGGTTGGACGCCGTCTCCACCGCCGGTGAAGAGGTCAAGAACCCGCAGAAGACCCTGCCCCGCGCGCTGATCGGCGCGCTGGTCGTGGTCACCGCCTTCTACTGCGTGGTCGCCCTGGTCGGCGTCGGCGCGCAGAAGTGGACCCTCTTCAACGGCCAGGACGCGGGCCTCTCCGCGATCCTCCAGCGGGTCACCGGCCAGAACTGGCCCGGCGCACTGCTCTCCGCGGGTGCGGTCATCTCCATCGTCTCGGTCACCCTGGTCGTCATCTACGGCCAGACCCGCATCCTGTACTCGATGGGCCGCGACGGCATGCTGCCGCCGGTCTTCCGCAAGGTGAACCCGCGCACCGGCACCCCCGTCGGCAACACCCTGATCGTCGGCGCCTTCATCGCCGTGCTGGCCGCCTTCGTGCCGCTGGACTGGCTGGCCAACCTGACCAGCATGGGCACCCTGGTCGCCTTCGCCGTGGTCTCCATCGGCGTGATCGTGCTGCGGGTGCGCGAGCCCCTGCTCAAGCGCGGCTTCAAGGTCCCGGGTTACCCGGTGGTCCCGGCGCTGTCCGTGATCTTCTGCCTCTACCTGATCTGGAACCTGCCCGCCAACACCTTCCTGCTCTTCGCGGGCTGGCTGGTGCTGGCCCTGGCGGTCTACTTCGGCTACAGCCGCAAGCACTCGCGGCTGGGCCGCGCGAAGGGTGACGACCAGCCGCTCGACGCAGGGCCGGTCATGGCCGACTGAGCTGCGGTTCCGTACGACCGACGTGCAGCCACCCGTCCCGGGTTCGTGGTAGCCCCACCTCCCGGAACGGGTGGCTGCGCCCTCGTCCGGCCCTGCCCGTGCTCGGCAGGGTGGAGGCATGACTTCCCCCTCAGCCACCCCAGCCCCCGAGGCGGCCGTCGAGGCCCGCGATCTGACGCGCCGTTACGGCGGCCGGGCCGCCGTCGACGCCCTCACCTTCCAGGTCCGACCCGGTGTGGTCACCGGCTTCCTCGGCCCCAACGGCGCGGGCAAGTCCACCACCATGCGGCTGCTGCTCGGCCTCGAACGCCCCGACGCGGGCGAGGCGTTGATCAACGGCCGCCCCTACGCGGAGCTCTCCCGCCCGCTCGCCGAGGTCGGCGCGATGCTGGAGGCCAAGGCCTTCCACAAGGGCCGCACCGCCCGCAAGCACCTGCTCTGCCTGGCCCAGTCCCAGGGCCTGCCCGCCACCCGCGTCGACGAGGTGCTCGACCTGGTCGGCCTGGCCGACGTCGCCGACCGGCGGGCCGGCGGCTTCTCGCTCGGCATGGCCCAGCGCCTCGGCATCGCCGCCGCGCTGCTCGGCGACCCGCGCATCGTGATCCTCGACGAGCCCGTCAACGGCCTCGACCCCGAGGGCATCCTCTGGATCCGCACCCTGATCAAGCGCCTCGCCGCCGAGGGCCGCACCGTGCTGGTCTCCTCGCACCTGATGAACGAGATGGCCGTCACCGCCGACCACCTCCTCGTCATCGGCCGCGGCCGACTCCTCGCCGACTGCAGCACCGCCGAGTTCATCCGGCGCCACACCGACCCGGACGTCTACGCCGCCACGCCGGAGGTCGCCCGGCCCGCGCTGCTGGAGGAGGCGTTCATGCGCCTGACCGCCGACAGCGTCCAGTACGCCGCCGCCTGAGTCGGCCTGAGCCAGAGAGGATCCGTCGACATGACCACCGTTGCCGCCCTTCCGACCGGTCCGGCCGCCACCCGGCACACACCGGACTTCCGCGACCTGCTGCGCAGCGAGCGGACCAAGTTCACCAGCCTGCGCTCCACCTGGTGGTGCCTGGGCGTGCTGACCGTGCTGGGCATCGGCTTCAACATCCTGGTGCCCGCGCTGCTGACCGGCAGCTGGAACTCGATGGGCCCGAACTCCCGGCAGGAGTTCGTCCACGACACCCTCGGTCTGGTGCTCCAACCCGGCGCGCAGTGGGCGCAGATCGCCGCCTGCGTGCTCGGCGTGCTCTTCGTCGCCTCGGAGTTCTCCACCGGGATGATCCGCTCCACCATGCTGGCCACGCCGCGCCGGACGCCCGTGCTCGCGGCCAAGGCCACCGTCTTCGCGGCCGTGCTCTTCGTGCTCGGGGTGCTGGTCGCGGTGCCGTCGCTGCTGATCGGCTCCTCGATCACCGCCGCCCACGCCTCGCTCCCGCTGGCCGACGCGACGACCCTGCGCGGCGTGCTCGGCTTCGGCGTCTACCTGGCGCTGACCGGCGTGCTGGCGCTGAGCATCGGGACGCTGATCCGGCACACCGCCGGAGCGGTGGCCACCGTCCTGGGGCTCCAGTTCGTGCTCCCGGCAGCTTTCCAGGCCCTGCCGGGGAACGTCGGCGCGCACATCGCGCAGGCGCTCCCGGCCGCGGCCAACGTGATGCTCGGCAGCGGGCACAACGTCTCGGACGTCTACGCGCCGTGGCAGGGCGCGCTGATCCTGCTCGGCTGGACGGCGGTCCTCTACGCCGCCGCGCATCTGATGCTCCGGCGACGCAACGTCTGAACGGGCCGCGGCGCCGTCGTTCCGCAGCTCACGCGATCAAGGAATGAGCGAGACTGTGCCCATGTCCGCGCCCCCGCCCGCGCCGCAACCGGCGCCGCAGCCCGCGCCCGTGCGCGCCCGGGACGTCGCCGCGCGGGCGCTGCGGGAGCCGTTCGCGCCGCGCACCTGGCGGGAGCTGCTCTACTCGCTGCTGAGCGCGCCGTTCGCCCTGGTCGGCCTGGCGGTCGTGCTGGTGACCTGTGTGCTGGGCCTGCTGTCGGGCGGGGTGCTGCTGCTGCCCCTGCTCCCGCTCGTGCTGGCGCTGGACCGGGTGCTGGCCGGCGCGTACCGGGGCATCGCGCGGGTGCTGCTCGACGTCGAGATCCCGGTGCCGCCGAGACCGCCGGGCGGGGGCGGCCTGCCCGGGTTCCTGGCGCGCAACCTGGCCGACGTGTCCGCCTGGCGGGCCGTCGGCTATCTGGCGATCCGCGTCCCGCTCGGGCTGGTCCAGTTCCTGCTGGGCTTCGCCTGGTGGTGCTACGGCGTGATCTTCCTGCTCTACCCGCTGATCTGGCAGCTCCAGGCGCACACAGCCACCCACTCCGGCACCCGCTCCGGAACCCACCCCGGCAACCCGGGCCTGGGGGTCGGCGGCTTCGCCTTCGACACCTGGCCGCGCGCGTTGCTGGTGGTGCTGTTCGGGGCGCTCGTGCTGCTGGCCTGGCCGTGGGTGGCACGGGGGCCGTTGGCGCTGGACAAGGCGCTGATGCTCCGGCTGCTCGGCCCCTCCCAGGCGCAACGGCGGGTCGCCCAGCTGGAGGAGACCAGGGAGCTGGTCATCAACGAGGCCGCCGCCACGCTGCGCCGGATCGAACGCGACCTGCACGACGGTGCGCAGGCCCGGATCGTCGCGCTCGGCATGCGGCTCGGACGCGCCGGGTCGCGGCTGACCAGAGGCGAGCCGGAACGGGCCGCCGAACTGATCGCCGAGGCCCGCGCCGAGACCCGGGAGATCGTCCAGGAGCTGCGCGAACTCGTCCGCGGCATCCATCCGCCCGCGCTCGACTCGGGCCTTACGGCTGCGCTGACCACCCTCGCCGCACGCGCGCCGCTGCCCACCACGGTCCGGGTCGCCGTCACCGGGCGACCGCAGGCGGCGGTCGAGACGATGCTCTACTTCGCCGCCGCCGAGCTGCTCGCCAACGCGGCCAAGCACGGTGCGGCGCGCTCGGCGTCGATCACGGTGCTGGAGGGCGACGGACGGCTCCGGCTGCTGGTGACCGACGACGGCCGGGGCGGCGCGACGCTGTCCGGCGCGGGCTCCGGCCTGCGCGGCCTGGCGGAACGGGTCCGGGTCGCCGGCGGCTGCCTCGTGGTGGACAGCCCGCCGGGCGGCCCGACGACCGTCACTGTCGAGCTCGACCGGCACTGACCGGCACTGATCAGCACGGAGAAGCCCCTGACCAGCACAGAGAAGACACGGAGAAGAGGAGGAGTGGGCCGGATGCGCATCGTCGTCGCCGAGGACACCGCGATCCTGCGGGTGGGCCTGGTGCAACTGCTGGAGGACGAGGGCCACGAGGTGGTCGCCGCCGTCCCCGACGCGTCCGCGCTCCTCGCGGCCGCCGCCGCGTACGCGCCCGACGCCGTCGTCAGCGACATCCGGATGCCGCCCACCCACACCGACGAGGGCCTGCGCGCCGCGATCGAGCTGCGGCGGCAGCGTCCCGGCCTGCCGGTGCTGATCTTCTCCCAGTACGTGGAGACGCAGTACGCCGCGCGGCTGCTGGCCGGCGGCTCGGCCGGCGTCGGCTATCTGCTGAAGGAACGGGTGCTGGACACCGCCGACTTCGTCGACGCGTTGGAGCGCGTCGCCGCGGGCGGCACCGCGCTGGACCCGGAGGTGGTCACCCAGCTGGTCGGCGCCAGCCCGGCCCGCGGTTCGCTGGACCGGCTCAGCCCGCGCGAGCAGGAGGTGCTGGGCCTGATGGCCGAGGGCCGCTCCAACGCGGCGATCGCCGAGCAGCTCGTGGTGACCGAGCGCGCGGTGGAGAAGCACGTCGCCAACATCTTCCTCAAGCTGGACCTGCCGGTCTCGGGCGCGGACCACCGCCGGGTGCTGGCCGTACTGCGCTATTTGGGCGCTTGAGCGGGGCGTGAACACGCGATCATGGGGCGCGCAAGCACAGGTCGCGTCAATATCACTCGTTCGGGGGGCAGTAGCGCGCCGGAGCGCCGGGGACATGTGAGCGTTGCAGAACGTGTCCGAACCAACGGAGGCTTCACCGTGTCGCTGCAAACCGCTCGCGTCCGTACGTCCCTCGTCGCCGTGACCACGGCCGGCGCGCTGCTGGTGCTGCCCGCCTGCTCGTCCAGCAGCAAGTCGGCCAGCAGCAGCGTCAACGCCGGTCAGGCCGCCGCCGCCGCTGCCGCTTCGCCGAGCACCAGCGCGGACCGGGTCAAGCTGGCCAAGACCAAGTTCGTGCTCAACGCCTCGCTGGCGGCGGGCGCGGCCTACCAGTGGATCTACAAGCCCTTCAAGGCGGGCACGTTCAAGAAGGGCACCAAGGGCCGCACCGCCGCGCTGATCAAGGGCGGGCTCGCCGGTGCCTTCACCTACAACCGGCTGAAGGCCGCGCTCAACGACGCCAAGGGCGATCCGACGCTCTCCAAGGCGACGGACGCGCTCTCGGGCGCGGTGGACAACCTGAAGAGCCTGCCGTCGAAGATCAAGGGCGGCAACGCCTCCGACGCCGACGTCAACCAGGTCAACAGCGTGGTCGACGGCTTCAAGAGTGCCGGCGCGGCCAACGGTCTGAACGTGACCAACCAGGTCCCGGCCGCGAGCCAGCTGACCCAGATGGTCAACAGCTGACCGGTCCCGCTGCCGACCCGCCGGCGACCCGCTTCTGCCCAACTCCAGGTGCCCGTGCGCGTGATGGGAACGGTGGGTGAGACCCATCTCTCGTCCCGGACGGGCACCCTTGGCACATGTCGGGTGCCGCGCAGCCGTATCCTGCTCTGTACGTGCCCCGGTGATCCCGGGCGCGGGCGCGAAAGGGGCTCGAGTGGATTCGGCGGGCAGGATCGGCGCCTGGTGGCGTAGGTGGGTCCGTCCGGGCGGTCGCCCGGCCGAGGCGGATGCCGCTGCGGAGCGCGCCAGACGGCTGGGCACTCTGCTCGACGCCGCACGCGCCGGTTTCCCGGTAGCCCCGGCCGCGCACGCGGTCGACTTCCGATGTTCCTGTGAGCGGGTCGGCTGTCCGGCCCCGGCCCAGCACCCGCTCTCCTTCGCCTGGAAGACCCAGGCCACCACCGACCCGGACCAGATCGCCCGCTGGCTCAGCCGCGACCCGGACGCCAACGCGATCACCCCGACCGGCCGGGTCCACGACGTCCTGGACGTCCCCGCCGAGGCCGGACGCCTCGCCCTCGACCGGCTCGCGGAGGCCGGCGTCGCCGCCGGACCGGTCGCCTCGGTGGGCCAGGACCGCTGGCTCTTCTTCACCACGACCCGTTCCCCGCTGGACGAGGACGAGTGGTGGACCTCCGAGCTCGACACCCTGCCTGAGGACGACCAGGTCGACCACCCCGGCCTGCGCTGGCACACCCGCGGCAGCTACGTGCTGCTGCCGCCGTCCCGCCTTGTCGACGGCGCCGACGCCGGGTGGATCCGCAGCCCCGACGAGCCGCTGCCGGACCCGGTCCGCCTGCTCGACGTGCTCACCGACGCCTGCGCCGCGGTCGGCGCCCCGGCGCTCGGCGAGCAGTGGATGATCCGCTGAGCGCCTGAAGCCTGAGCGCCTGAGCGCAACGAGGGCCCGCGGTCACGGCAGGGTCAGGATCTCCGAGCCGGTCTCGGTGACGACCAGCGTGTGCTCGAACTGGGCGGTGCGCTTGCGGTCCTTGGTGACGACCGTCCAGCCGTCGTCCCAGACGTCGTGGTGGTAGTCGCCCAGGGTCAGCATCGGCTCGATGGTGAACGTCATGCCCGGACGCATCACCGTGGTCGCGTAGGGGCTGTCGTAGTGCGGGATGATCAGCCCGGAGTGGAACGACGTGTTGATCCCGTGCCCGGTGAAGTCCCGCACCACGCCGTAGCCGAAGCGCTTGGCGTAGGACTCGATCACCCGGCCGATCACATTGACCTGCCGTCCCGGCTTGACCGCGGCGATGCCGCGCCGCGTCGCCTCGCGGGTCCGCTCGACCAGCAGCTTGGACTCCTCGTCCACGTCGCCGACGAGGAAGGTGGCGTTGAGGTCGCCGTGGACGCCGTGGATGAACGCGGTCACGTCCAGGTTGACGATGTCGCCGTCCTGCAGCACGGTCGAGTCCGGGATGCCGTGGCAGATCACCTCGTTGACGGAGGTGCAGATGGACTTGGGGAAGCCCCGGTAGCCGAGGTCGGACGGGTAGGCACCGTGGTCGCACATGTACTCGTGCGCGATCCGGTCCAGCTCGTCCGTGGTCACGCCCGGCGCGATCACGGCGGCTGCGGCGTCCATCGCCCGGGCGGCGATGCGCGAGGCGATCCGCATCTTCTCGACGGTCTCGGCCGTCTGCACCTCGGGACCGGTGTAGGGCGTGGGTGCCTTCTTGCCGACGTACTCGGGCCGCGGGATGTGGGCCGGGACGGTACGGGTGGGCGAAAGGGTTCCGGGGACG
The DNA here is from genome assembly GCF_015690355.1 of Streptacidiphilus fuscans. GTDB lineage: Bacteria > Actinomycetota > Actinomycetes > Streptomycetales > Streptomycetaceae > Streptacidiphilus > Streptacidiphilus fuscans. The sequence continues at coordinate 247,123 of NZ_JADPRT010000011.1, forward strand.
AGAAGCGCCATGGTGGTCATCCTAGTCAAGCGGGAAGCATCACCATGGACGCAGCGATGCAGCACGGACGACAGCGATCACCCATGACGCTGACGCAGCACGAGCAGGAGGACGCGATGGCGAAGCAGCCGACGGGCAAGCCCGGCGAGTGGTTCTGGTGCCTCAAGCACGCCGCGGTGGAGGAGGGTCCGGAGTGTCCGGCGCGCAACCGGCTCGGCCCCTACCCGACGGCGGAGGCCGCCTCGCACGCGCTGGAGCGCGCCGCCGAGCGCAACGAGGAGTGGGACAACGACCCGCGCTGGCAGTGATCCGTCGAGCAGTGACCCGCTCGGGACGTGACGTATACGGTCCATCTCGGGCGAATCCCTGATGCCCCCCTGACGGGGGTGGCGCAGCTGTGGCAGGGTGTCCCCACACAGGGGCGAGCCGGGGGAACGTACGTGGCACAGCGCAGTCAGCAGCGGCGGAAGGGCGCGCGCCTGGGTGCGGTGCTGACGGCGGCCGTGGCGCTCGCCCTCGCCGCGCTCTCGCTCAACGCGGCGCAGGGCGCCACGTCCTACGGCATGGGCCCGGTCAAGTCGGACTGGCCGCTTGCGATCCTGGTCGTGCTGATCCTCGCTTTCGTGCTGGTGGGGCGGTTCCGCGCCTGGCAGGACCGGGCGACGGAGGCCGGGCCGGTCCGCGAGAGAATCGATTCGCTGGTCGTGCCCGGGGTGGTGCTGGCCGCGGTGGTGACCACCGTCGGGCTCATGCTGCTCGGGACGCACACCCCGGGGGTCGACGAGTTCCCGGTCCAGCCCGGCGTGATGCCCAGCCCGAGCCAGACCCACGGGCCGGCGCAGGCCCAGGCGCCGGTGACCCAGCCGGGCCGGTCGAGCGGCGGAGCGCACCTGCCGTTCTCGCTCTCCACCCTGCTGCTGGCGGTGCTGGCCCTGGCCGGGATCGCGCTGGTCGTGGCGCTCGCCGTGATGGTGAGCCGTTGGGTCTCCGTCAGCTCCGGCGGCGGGCAGCTGCCGGGTACCGCGGTGGTCGTGGGGGAGCCGCAGGAGGCGCTGGCGGAGGCGGTGACGGCCGGTCAGCAGGCCCTCGCCGGAACGGACGCCCGCGCCGCGATCATCGCCTGCTACGCGGCCATGGAGACCTCGCTGGCCGAGGGCGGCATCGGCCGCCGCACCGCCGACACCCCGGCCGAGCTGCTCGAACGGGTGGTGCTCTCCGGCGCGGTCGACGAGGCGTCGGTGCGGACGCTCACCGACCTCTTCCGTGAGGCCCGCTACTCGACCCACCCCATGGCCGAGCACCAGCGCGACCAGGCCGCCGCCGCGCTGGACACCATCGCCGCCGAGCTGGCCCGGGCCGCCGCCGAGGGCGGGATCAGCCTGCCCGACGCGTCCGAGGAGACCGGGAAGTCCGAGGAGGCCGAACTCCGATGACCGATCAGATGCCTGACCGTCTGCCCGCCTGGGCGGCCCCGGTCGTGCACGCGGACGGGGACGCCTACGGAGATGCCTACGGGGACGAGGACGGGGGCGTCACCGACCGGTCGCGGCTGTTCGGCGTCGACGGGGTGCCGCTGCTGATCCTGCTGGGCTTCGGGGCCGTCTGCGTGGCCCTCCTCGGGCTGGTCGGCGGCATCGCCGGGGCGTCCGTTGGCGGGGCGGTGCTGGTCGGCGCGCTGTTCTGGGGGACGCGCTGGGCGCTCGGCGCCTCCGGCATGGACAGCGGCTACCGCCGCCGTACCCGGCTGGCCGTCGGCCGCGAGCCGACCCTGCGTTACTGGGGCCTCGCGCTGACCGACGCGGCCAACACGGCCGAGGGCTACGGCCTGCACCTCTACCCGCTGCTGCTGCGCCTCTACGAGGTCCGGCTCGCCGAGCGGCACGGCATCTCGCTGCGGGCACAGCCGGAGCGCGCCGCCGCGGTGATCGGCCGCGAGCTGTGGCCGTGGCTCGACCCCCGCGTGCCCCGTACGCCGAGGGCGCTGCGCGTCGCCCGCGCCGCCGGGACGCCGGACCTGCCGATCACCCGGCCGGTGCCGCAGGCGGTGCTCGAAGCGCTGGTGGCCCGCCTGGAGACGCTGTGAACGAGCTGCTCGAACGTCGCGCCCGAACGACGCGTCCGCCTGCCCGACCCACCTGAATCCCTGATCTGTGAATCTCTGAACTGCACCACCTGATCCGCCGAAGAGGAGCACCGTGAGCGGCCCCGAGACCGACCAGCTGACCCCCAGGCTGACCCCCAGGGAGGCGGGCGTCCGCGCCCACGCCGTCCTCGACGAGATCGAGCGCGCCGTCGTCGGCAAGCGCGCCGCGCTGGAGCTGGTGATGCTCGGCGTGCTGGCGGGCGGCCACGTGCTGATCGAGGACCTGCCCGGCCTCGGCAAGACGCTGCTGGCGCGGTCCTTCGCGACCGTGCTCGGCCTGGACTTCCGCCGTATCCAGTTCACCCCCGACCTGCTGCCCTCCGACGTGACCGGCGCGCCCTTCTACGACCAGCGCACCGGCGAGATGGTCTTCCGCCCCGGCCCGGTCTTCACCCACCTGCTGCTGGCCGACGAGATCAACCGCACGCCGCCGAAGACCCAGGCCGCGCTGCTGGAGGCGATGGCCGAGGGCCAGGTCTCCGTCGACGGCACCACCCGTCGCCTGCCGGAGCCGTTCGTCGTCATCGCCACCGACAACCCGATCGAGTACGAGGGCACCTACACGCTGCCCGAGGCCCAGCTGGACCGGTTCCTGCTGCGGGTGCGGATGGGCTACCTCCCGGTCGCCGACGAGGCGGCCATGCTCCGCCGCCGCCTCGACCGCACCACCCCCGAGGCGGTGCTGACCCCGCTCGGCACCCCGGCCGAACTGGTCGCCATGCGCGACGCGTTGGAGCGGGTCGAGGTCGACTCGGACCTGGTCGACTACGTGGTCGCGCTGATCGACGGCACGCGCGGCAACCCGCAGATCCAGGTCGGCGCCTCCCCGCGCGGCGGGCTGGCGCTGGTCCAACTGGCCCGCGCCCGCGCGGTGATGGCCGGACGCGACTACGTCGTCCCCGAGGACGTCAAGGCGGTCGCCATCCCCGGGCTGGCCCACCGGGTCACCCTCAAGCCGGAGTTGTGGGTGCGCCGGATCACCGCCGACGACGTCGTCGCCGGGGTCGTGCAGCGCGTCCCGACCCCGCGCACGACGCCGCGGACGGCCACACAGACGCCCGCGCAGCCGTCCTCCGGCGCTTCCGGCGTCCCGGCGGCGGGCAAGCCGGCCGACGCGCCGGTCGGGGCATGATCCACCCGGTAGCCCGGGCCCTGGACGGGCAGCCGCAGGGCGTCGGGCACGAGGAGACCCCGGCCCGGATCGAGGAGGGTGTCCGGCCGGGCGAACGCGCGCTGCGGCTCGGCTCGGTGGCGGTCGCCGCGGTCGTGGCCGCGCTGCTGACCGGCCAGCCGTGGCTGCTGGCCCTGGCGGCGGCGCCGCTCTGCCTGCTGCTCTTCGCCGCGCTCGCCCCGCACCGGATCACCTCCCGGCCCGTGCTCGCGGGCGGCGGGGTGCGCCGCTCCAGCGACCGGGTCTTCGAGGGCGAGCCGATCACGGCGCGCTTCACCGTCGCCTTCGCCGGGGCCGCCGACTGGATCGACCCGGGCGTGGTCCCCGGCGCGGGCGCGGAGCTGGTCTCCGTCGAGACCGACGGCGCGCAGCTGACGCTGGGTTTCGTCGCCCGCCGTTGGGGACGCTGGTCGCTCGGCTCCGTCGACGTCGACCTCTACGACCTGGGCGGGCTGCGCCGCCGGACGGTCCGCGTCGACCTGGGTCAGGTCGAGATCTTCCCGGTGCCCGCGGAGGGCGGTCTGACGCCCGTTCCGGTGCGGCTGCCGGGCAACCTGGGCGAGCACACCTCGCGGCAGCACGGCGAGGGCGTCGAGATCGTCGGTGTCCGGCCCTTCGTCTGGGGCGAGCGGCAGCGCAGGATCAACTGGTCAGCGACCACCCGCCGCGGCTCGATCCAGCTGCAGGAGTTCGCCTCGGAGCGGGCCGCCGACGTGGTCGTGCTGCTGGACGCCTTCGCGGACATGCGCGACCCGTCGACGGGCGGCTCCAGCCTGGACGAGTCGCTGCGGGTGGCCGCCGGGATCGTCCGTGCGTATCTGCGCAGCCACGACCGGGTCGGCGTGGTCTCCGTCGGCGGACGCCTGCACTGGCTCCAACCGGGCCAGGGCGACCAGTACTTCTACCGCCTGGTGCAGACCGTGCTCGACGTCCGCCGCGACCTCGCCTACGACACACCGGACCTGAACCGGCTGCCCCCGCCCGCACTGCCGCACGGCGCGCTGGTCCACGCGGTGACGCCGCTGGCGGACAACCGGATGATGGGCGTCCTCGGCGGGCTGGCCGAGCGCGGCAACCCGGTGGTCGTGGTGGAGATCCCGATCGGCGACCCGAGGGTCGACGGCGGCAACGTCCTCGAACAACTGGCGCTGCGGCTGTGGCGGTTGGACCGGCAGGCGCTGCGGTTCAGCCTGACCGAGAAGGGCATCCCGGTGACGCCCTGGGAGGGCGGCACCCTCGACCTGAGCTTCGCGCCGCTCATGCGCACCCGCATCCAGGGGAGGCTGCGATGACCACTGCTGACGGTATGTCATATTCCGGCGAGCGGTCGGGCTCCGTGGACCTGTGGGCGGCCCGCGCGCTGGGCGTGGCGCTGGCCTGCGCGGCGAGCGACCCGCTCTCGCTGGTCCGGTCCGGGCTGCCGAGCACCGACGGTTCCTTCGGCGAGCTCGCGGGCCGCGTCGTCGCGCTGGCGGCGCTGGTGCTGCTGTGCTGGTTCGGCGCACCGCCGGTGGTGGCCCGTCCGGTCAGCGGCGACGCACGCTGGCACTCCCGGTTGGCCCGCCACCGCAACACGGCGGTCGCGGTCGGCTTCGTGCTCGTCGCGGCGATCGGCTCGCCGCCGGTCTGGCTGATGGCCTGTGACGCGGGGCTGCTGCTGGCCTACCTGGTCTTCGTGGACGCCGTGGCGGGCGGCCCGCCGGGCGCGGCGCAGCTGCGCGATGGGTCGCTGCTGTTCTGCGCGGTCGCGGCCCAGGCGCTGGTCCTGGCCGGTGCGACCGTGTCGGTGGCCGCGACCGGTGCGTGGGCGCGGGTGGTGGCCGCGCTGCTGGTGCTGCTGGTCGGCGCGGCGACGGCCCTGGCCCTGCTGCGCGGGCGGGCCAGGGGCGGTCCCGGCGGTCCTGGCGGTCCTGACGCGGGCGGCCCTGCCCCGGGCGGTTCTAGCTGAAGACGGTGCGGTCCCGGTGCAGCTCCATCCGCGTCGGGACGCCGGACGGCCAGGGGCGGGCGTCCGCGCCGTGGTAGCGGGGACAGCCCAGGGACCAGACCAGGTTGCCGCTCAGCATCAGCTCCCAGGCCGTCAGATACGCGTCCAGCTCGGGCGTCCCGAGCTCGCGCAGCGCGCGGGCGGAGGCGAGGAAGTCCTCCTCGGCCCCCGCGATCCGGACGCAGACCGCGTCCACGGCCTGCTGCAGCGGCAGGCCCTCCTGCTCGCACAGGACGGTGACGGCGTTCATGGGCTCGCCGCCGAAGTGCTCCTTGCGGAACGAGAGCAGGTCGTTGACCAGGATGGTGTGCCGGAAGCAGGCGTCGTGGAACTCCTCCCAGGCCGGTAGTGCCGCAGCCTGACGTGCCGTCAGGTCGAGGTCCAGGCCGAGTCCGTGCTCGATGGCCACGCCGACCAGGTCGATCGCCGAGTCCGCGCGCCGGACCGCCAGATAGGCGGCGTAGCCGTCGATCGCGGTAGCGGTCCCCGACTTGCCCGCGCCCGCCGTGATCACCTCGGAGAAGCCGCTGACGAACCGCGCCCAGACCTTCGGTGCCACGCCCTGCCGCGCCCGCGTCAGCGTCCGGGCGAGCAGCAGCAGCGGGGCGGACGAGGTGCTCGGCGCGGCGTCCCGCAGCACGGCCAGGTAGTCGTCCGCGCGCGCCCGCTCGACCGCCTCGTCGTCGGCCACGTCGTCCAGCAGGAACAGCGCGGAGGCGGCCACGCAGATGCCCACCAACCGCTCGGCGTCGGCGTCCGGCAGCACCCGGCACATCAGGCTGACGCCCTCGCACGGCCCGAACAGCCGCTCGCTGCCCGGCAGCTGGAGCCCGGACAGGGCCTGCCGGAACCACGCGTCGTGCTCCTGCCGCACCGCGTCGGCCCCCGGGTGCGTCCGGGAGGGGAGCAGCCGCCCGTGCGGGAGCATGAGGTCGAGCACGGGAGGCGTCACGGCCGTGACCGTCGGTGCCGTGGCTGAGCTCATGCGTTTCTCTCCTCGCGGGCGCGGCGGCAGGGGTGTCCCCAACTCTCCCCGGCCCAACGACGCCGACCCGGCACCGGCACGCCGGTTGAGCTGCGCGGGTTAGCGGTCGTGGATCACCAGCCCAGCGGCGGGGGCGGGGCGGTCAGGCGGTCCACCAGCTGGGAGAGCCGGTCCTTGACGCCGCGTCGCCGCCGTCGGGCGACCGGCTCCCCGGCGGCGGCGCTGACCAGGTGCTGGACCAGCTCGAACGAGGGTGTGGCAGGATCCGGACGGACCGTCAGCGCCTCGTGGGCCAGGCCGCGCAGCTCCGCGTCGTCGGCCTCCATGGCGAGCACCGTCGCGCCGATCCGGCGGGCGTCGTGGACGCGTTCCAGCAGGCCCTCGCCGGTCGCGTCCGGGGCGACGACGAAGACCGTCTCACCGCGCCGGGCCTGCTCCAGCCGGGACAGGGTCACCGAGAGGTGCGGCGGCGCGCCCGGCGGGACGCGGTGCCGCACCAGCGTCGGCGCGAGCCCCGGCAGGTCGGCGTAGGCGGCCTCGTCGGTGAGGTGGGCGGCCAGGTGCCACGGCTCCTCCTGCTCGGTGCCGACCAGCAGCAGCCCGCCCGGCGTCGCCCACTCGCGCAGCGCGCCGCCGAACCCGCGGGCCCGCTCCGGCCAGGCGGTGTCCGCAAGCAGTTCGCGCAGCATTGTGACCCTCACCGCATCCATGGCAGCCATGCTCCCGTACCGCGGGGACGGAATGGGAGGATCTGGCCATGAGTACATCTGATGCCGCGTCCGGTGACGCCACCTCCGCGACCCCTGCTACGGCCCCCGCTTCCGCCCCGGCCCGGTCGCCGTTCGACCTGCCGGACGTGTCCGGCCTCGTCGTCGGCGTGCTGGGCGGCACGGGTCCGCAGGGACGCGGCCTGGCGTACCGGCTGGCCAAGGCGGGCCAGCGGGTGCTGATCGGTTCGCGCAGCGCGGAGCGCGCCGCGGGCGTCGCCGCCGATCTGGGCCACGGCGTCGAGGGCGCGGACAACGCCTCCGTGGCGGCCCGCTCGGACGTGGTGATCGTCGCGGTGCCGTGGGAGGGCCACGGCGAGCTGCTGGCCTCGCTGCGCGCGGAGCTGGCGGGCAAGATCGTCGTCGACTGCGTCAACCCGCTGGGCTTCGACAAGCAGGGCGCCTACGCGCTCAAGCCGGAGGAGGGCAGTGCCGCGCAGCAGGCCGCCGCGCTGCTGCCGGACTCGCGGGTGACGGCCGCCTTCCACCACCTGTCGGCGGTGCTGCTGGAGGACCGCGAGGTCGAGGAGATCGACATCGACGTGCTGGTGCTGGGCGAGGAGCGGGCTGCCACGGACGTGGTGCAGGCGCTGGCCGACCGGATCCCCGGCATGCGCGGCGTCTTCGCGGGCCGGCTGCGCAACGCCCACCAGGTCGAGTCGCTGGTGGCCAACCTGATCTCGGTCAACCGCCGCTACAAGGCGCACGCGGGCCTGCGGATCACCGACGTGTGAGGCTGCCGTGCACCCCGGCAACGGGGGAGCGGTCCGGACGGGGGAGAATGGTCCCGTCCGGACCGTTCCCGTCTGCTGCACACCGCTGGAGTTCCCCCGATGCCCCGCTTCGCGCTCTTCGCCTTCGTTCTCGCCGTGCTGGCCCTGGCCGCTGCGGTGGTGTCGGTGCTGGCGCAGTTCTGGCTCGGGCTGGCCTTCGTGCTGCTGGCCGGCGTCGCCAGCAACGTCGGCTGGGTGCAGTGGAAGCGCGCCCGCGCCTGATCGGGAGCGGCCGCGCGCAGATCCCTGGGTCCGTCAGATCCTCAGTTCCGTCAGATCCCCAGGTTCAGGTGGATGATCTGGAACAGGCCCATGCCGTCGCTGGCGAAGTACAGCGTGCTGCCGAACCAGCTGAGGATCGTGCTGAGCACCTCGCCGAAGAACCAGCTGTTGATCTTCTGGTTCCACAGCAGCATAAAGACGATGATCATGCCGTAGGGCGCGATGTTCGCCAGTGAACGGCGGGTCTCGTAGGAGAGCCAGGGCTCGATGATCCCGTACCCGTCCAGGCCGGGAACGGGCAGCAGGTTGATGATGGACGCCATCAGCTGAAGCATCGCCAGATAGCCCAGCGCCGCGAAGAAGTCGTGGTGCGCCGACGGGTACCCGACGGCTCCCACGATCAAAAGCAGGGCCAGCGCGAAGACCACGTTGCTGAGCGGGCCCGCCGCCGAGATCAGGCTGTTCTTCGCCTTGCTGCGGATCTTGCTGCGGTCGATGAAGACCGCGCCGCCCGGCAGTGCGATGCCGCCCAGGATGATGAAGATCAGCGGCATCACGAAGCTGTAGACGGGATGCGTGTACTTGAGCGGGTTCAGCGTCAGGTAGCCCTTGGCGCCGACGCTGATGTCACCGCCGTGCAGCGCGGCGCGCGCGTGCCCGTACTCGTGCAGGCAGAGCGAGATCAGCCAGCCCGCGCAGACGAAGAGGAAGACCCCGACGCGGGAGTTGCCCCAGTCCGTCCAGAGGGCACCGCCTGCGGCGGCGAAGACGGCGAGCAGCACCCAGAAGACGACGCTGATCCGTCGTTCCGAGTGCTGGTGGCTGGCGAACGAGCTCATGGGGTGACAGGGCTCCGGTCGGAAGGTCGACGATGACGGCACGGAGTGCCGATGATGCCCGGTCGGCGGCCCGAACGCCAGGCCCGCCAGGTCCGGCGGCGAGCTCACCGCCGGACCTGCCGGGCCCTTGCCGCTGTCTGTGTCAGTGGAAGCTGTGCTCCTCGGCGGGGAAGGTCGCCGCGCGCACGTCGTCCACGTACTCACGCGCGGCCCGGCCCAGCTCCGCGCGGAGGTTGGCGTACTGCTTGACGAAGCGCGGCACGTGGCCGTCCGTCATGCCGGCCATGTCCGTCCAGACCAGCACCTGCGCGTCGCAGCCGACGCCCGCGCCGATGCCGACGGTCGGGACGTGCAGCTCCTTGGTGACCTGCGCGGCCAGCTCGGCCGGCACCGCCTCCAGCACGACCGAGAACGCCCCGGCCGCCTGCACCGTCTTGGCGTCGCGCAGCAACTGGTGCGACGCCTCGTCGCCGCGGCCCTGGACGGGGTAGCCGCCGAGCGCGTGCACGGACTGCGGGGTCAGGCCCAGGTGTGCCATCACCGGGACGCCGGCCTGCACCAGCAGCTCGATGGCGGGCGCCGAGCGCTCCCCGCCCTCCAGCTTGACCGCGTGGACGCCGGACTCCTTCATCAGCCGGACGGCGCTGCGCAGCGCCTGGGCCGGCGACTCCTGGTAGCTCCCGAACGGAAGGTCGGCGACGACCATGGCGCGCTTGGTCCCGCGGACGACCGCGGCGGAGAGGATCGCGATCTCGTCCATGGTGACCGGCACGGTGGTGTCGTAGCCGAGGTGGCAGTTGCCCATCGAATCGCCGACGAGCAGCACCGGCACGCCGGACTCGTCGAAGACGCCGGCGGTCAGCGCGTCGTAGGCGGTGAGCATGGCCCAGCGCTCACCCCGGGTCTTGGCGGCGGCCAGGTCCCTGACGGTCACCCGGCGGTTGGTGACCCCGCCGTACAGGGAAGCGGTGCCGGAGGCTTTCTGGGCAGGCGGAAGCGAACCGTTCTGCATGGTCTGTCTCCTGTGTCGTGGTCTCGTGGCGCCGTGCGGCGTCCCCGGATCACGTCCATGCTGACACGTCGTCGTGAAGGACGGGAAGGGGAGCGACCGGCCGTCCCGAGTCGTGTCGGTCACGCTCCCGGCAACGGCTCGGCCGCCGCTCGCCCGGCACTGGTCTGTCGCTGGTCCATCGCTCGCCCGCTGCTCGCCCGGCGCTCGGCTGGGGGTCGCTCGACGGTCGTAGGCCGCGGGTCCTGTGCTCGCTCATTCTTTCGGGCGATGTTTTCGATACGAGACGGTCTCGTATCGAAAAGCAGCTACGCTGACTGCCATGACGACCACCACCGCTGCTGCCGCCGCGCCGCCCCGGGTGCCCGAGGCCGTGCACCGGCGTCGTTGGCTGATCCTGACCGTCCTGGTCTTCGCCCTCCTCGTTGTCGTGCTCGACAACTCGATCCTCAACGTGGCGATGAAGACCATCGCCACACCAGCTCCGGTGGGCATCGGCGCCACCCAGAGCCAGCTGGAGTGGGCGATCAACTCCTACACGCTGGTCTTCGTCGGCCTGCTCTTCACGGCAGGCCTGCTCGGCGACCGGCTGGGGCGCAAGAAGGTGCTGCTCTTCGGCATGGTCGTGTTCGGGGCGGGGTCGCTGCTCTGCTCGATGGCCTCCAACCCGGCCGAGCTGATCGGCTTCCGGGCCGCGATGGGCTTCGGCGGCGCCTTCGTGCTGCCCGCCACCCTGGCGATCATCATGAACGTCTTCGAGCGCGAGGAGCACCCGCGCGCCATCGGCATCTGGTCCGGAGCGGTCGGCCTGGCCATCGCCATCGGCCCGATCGCGGGCGGTCTGCTGCTGGCCCACTTCTGGTGGGGCTCGGTCTTCCTGGTCAACGTCCCGATCGTGATCGTGGCGCTGATCGGCATGGTCCTGCTGGTCCCGGACTCCAAGGACCCCAAGCCCGGCAGGCTCGACCCGCTGGGCGTGCTGCTCTCCATGGCCGGCCTGGTCGCGCTGATCTACGGCATCATCAAGGGCGGCCAGGACGCCGACTTCACCGCGCCGGAGAGCTGGCTGCCGATGGCCGCCGGCGTGCTGGTGCTGGTCGGCTTCGTGGTGTACCAGCGGCGGGCCAAGCACCCGGTGCTCACCATCTCCTGGTTCCGCAACCGGCACTTCTCCGCCTCGGTGGTCGCCATCGGCCTGGCCTTCTTCGCGCTGATGGGCGTCACCTTCTTCGGCGTCTTCTACATACAGAGCGTGCGCGGCTTCAGCCCGCTGCAGGCGGGTCTGCTGCTCCTGCCGCTTGCGGTGGCGCAGCTGATCTTCTCTCCCCGGGCGCGGTTCGTGGTGGACCGGTTCGGCGTCAAGGCCACGGTGGCTCTCGGCCAGGCCCTGATAGCCGTCGCCTTCGTCGGATTCCTGCTGCTGGGTCGGAGCACGGGCATCTGGGTGCTGGAGGTCATCTCCTTCGTCCAGGGCACGGGCATGGCCCTGGTGATGCCGCCCGCGTCGGTCACGGTCATGGCCAGCCTGCCGCGCGAGAAGGCGGGCTCGGGCTCCGCGGTCAACAACACCTTCCGCCAGGTCGGCGGCTCGCTCGGGGTGGCGGTGTTGGGTGCCTTGCTCTCCACCACCTACCGCAGCGGTATCGGTGACCACCTGAACCACCTGTCGCCCGCGCTCCGCGGCCCGGCGGGCGAGTCGATCGAGGGCACCCTGGGTGTCGCCGAGAAGCTGGGTCCGGCGGGGGCCGGCCTGGTCGACCCGGCCAAGGACGCGTTCATCCACGCCATGCACGTCACCGCCTCGGGCGCGGCGCTGGCGGCGCTGCTGGGCCTGGTCGTGGCCGTGGCGTTCCTGCCCGGCAAGAGTGCCTCCTACGGCGGTGCGATGGCCCCCGCGCCGCGCGCCTCGGCGGAGGGGGACGCGAGCGAGGGGCACGCTGCGGAGGGCGACGCTGCGGTGGGCGACCCAGCCGAGTCGGAGTCGGAGTCGGAGTCCGAGTCCGCGTCCGCGGCTGAGGTCGCGAGCCGGATGCAGGCCGAGTGAGCGGGCCGGTGCGGGAGGATGGGAGGGTGAAGAGCAGCGCTGTCGACAGCCAGTTCGAGCAGATGATCGGCCGGGAGATCGGCGGACGGGCGACCACCCCGGCCAGATCCACCGCACCGGGAGCCGAGCCGGCCGACTGCCCAGCTCCCGCGCGTCGCGGGCGGCCCCGCACCGAGGGGGTCGAGGACTCGATCGTGGAGGGCATGCTGCGACTGATGGCCCGGGGCACCAGCCTGGCCGGCATGACCATCGAGGCCATCGCCGCCGAGGCCAAGGTGGGCAAGTCCACCATCTACCGTCGCTGGCCGGACCGTGAGGCGCTGCTGCTGCACCTGCTGACGGAGCTCGACGCGGAGGCCGGGCCGCTCTACTGCGAGCGGGGCACCCTGCGGGAGACGCTGATCTCCGTGGTGGAGTCGATCCGGCGGATGGGCGTCACGCGCCGGTCCGGCACCAGCCTGGCCCTGGTCGCCGCCGAGATCCGGGCCATCCCCGCGCTCTACGAGAAGTACAGCAAGGTGGTCATCGAGCCGCGCCGCGAGGCCCTGCGCTCGCTGATCCTCGACGCCCAGCTGCGCGGCGAACTCCGCGGTGACCTCCCGCCGGATCTGATGGCCGAGCTGATCGTGGGTCCGATGCTCTCGCTGACCGTGCTCCACCCCGAGTCACCGCTGCGCCTTGAGGACTCGGAGCTGTCCAGCACGATCGTCGACGCGGTGCTGACGGGCGTCGGCGTGAAGGCTCCTCAGGAAGCACTTACCTCCACCAAGGGAACCTGATTGCGATTGTCGGCGTCTCCTCACCCATAGGCTGAACCGCAGCAAACCGGCTAAAAGGTGAGGAACAACGCATGGCTTTCGTCGGCAAGGACCTCCACTGGCGCGGACGTGACGGCAAGGGCCGTTCGACCTGGCGCCGGGGCTGGGTCGTCGGCGTGCTGGCCCTGCTGGTCGCCTGCGTGCTGGCCTTCCACCGGCAGATCCCGGACCAGCTCGGCAACTTCGGCAGCCTGACCGAGACCTTCCTGCCGTGGGTCGGGCTGGCAATCCCGGTGCTGCTGCTGGTCGCGCTGCTGCGCCGCTCGGCGACCGCGCTGGCGGCGCTGCTCGCGCCCACGCTGGTCTGGCTGCTGCTCTTCGGCGCGCTGCTGACCGACAAGAGCGGCGGCTCCTACGACTTCACCGCCGTCCAGCACAACATCGACGCGTCCAACACCCAGGTGGTCAGCACCATGGACACGCTGATGCAGGCCAAGCCGGACGTCATCTCGCTGGAAGAGATCACCTCCGCCCAACTCCCGACGATCGAGCAGACGTTGGGCGGCAGCTACCCGCACCACGCGGTCGAGGGCACGGTCGGGCTCTGGTCGAAGTACCCGCTGACGGACATCAAGCCCGTCGACATCAAGATCGGCTGGATCCGCGCGCTCCGGGCCACCGTGCAGACCCCGCAGGGCCCGCTCGCCGTCTACGTGGCCCACATGCCGTCGGTCCGCGTCAACTTCGACAACGGTTTCACCGCCAACCAGCGCGACCACAGCGCCGAGGCGCTGGGCGAGGCGGTGAGCGCGGAGCCGCTGAAGAAGGTGCTGCTGCTCGGCGACATGAACGGCACCATGAACGACCGCGCGCTGGCCCCGGTCACCATGCAGCTCCAGTCCGCGCAGGGGAGTGCGGGTGCGGGCTTCGGCTTCAGCTGGCCGTCCCAGTTCCCGATGGCCCGGATCGACCAGATCATGTCCCGGGGCATCACGCCCACCTCGGCCTGGGTCCTGCCCCGGACGGGCAGCGACCACCGCCCGATCGCCGCGCACTTCGAGCTGTAGTCCCCGAGGCGACGGGCGCCTCAGGCCGACGCGCCCTCGGGGAGCAGCGGCCGCAGCGCCCCGAGGACCGCGCCGACGCAGATGTCGCGCATCTCGTCCCGGCTGCAGGTCTCCTCGGCGAGCCAGTCCACGACGAGCACCTGGACGAAGACCAGCCAGCTCTTCAGCACGCTCGACACCGCCGCGCGGGTGGTGGCGTCTGCCAGTGGCAGGACGGTGAGCAGCCGCGCGCGGAGGGCGTCCAGCTCGCCGGTCATGATCGTCTGGATGACGGGATCGCCGGCGAGGACCCGGTTCGCGGCCAGAACCGCGTTGCGGTTGGCCACGAAGTAGTCCAGGTGCACGTCCATGCCCTGGTCCAGCTGTTCGCGCAGGGAGGCGGCGGGGTCGATCCGCGTCTCGGCAAGCAGCCGGTCCGCCGCCTCCTGGTAGACGGCGGCGAAGAGCGCCTGCTTGCTCGGGAAGTGCCGGTACAGCAGAGCCCGGGAGACTCCCGCCCGCTGGGCGACCTCCTCCATCAGCACCTCCTCGTAGGGGTGCTCCGCGAACAGCCGGGCGCCCACGGAGAGGAGCTGGGCGCGACGGTCGGCCGGAGTGAGGCGCTGGCGGGGTGGCGGCACGCGGCCAGATTACTTGACACGCGTCTACTTGGCGGGCCTACCCTGGTGTCCAGGCTAGTAGACACATGTCAACTAAGGCTGGTGGTGCGTCATGGCCAGGACTCTCAAACTGCTCGTCCAGCTCATGGGGTGGGCCTGCGTGGCGATCGGGCTGTTCCATCTGGCCCTCGGCAACGCGGCGATCCCCGGCGCGGGCAACGCGGGGACGACGGTCGACAGTTGGGGGCGCTTCATGGGCGCGAGCTTCTGCGGCTACGGCCTGGCCTGGCTCTGGGCCGGTCGGCAGCGGCCCGTTCCGGCGGCTGCGGTGCGGTGGCTTGCCGCCGTCTTCCTGCTGGGCGGCCTCGGTCGGGTCCTCTCGCTGGCACTCCACGGCTGGCCGCAGTGGTTCCAGATCGTGCTCTCGGTGATCGAACTCGGTCTGCCGCCCGTCTACTTCTGGCTTGCGGACGCCGACGAGCGGGCGTCCGCCGACCTCACTGCCGCTCCCGCCACCGGTTGGTGATCGGCTGCCGCCGGTCGCGGCCGAAGTTCTTCGGGGAGATCTTCGTGCCCGGCGGGTACTGCCGGCGCTTGTACTCGGCCGTGTCCACCAGCCGGATCACCCGCTCGACCAGCGTCGGGTCGTACCCGTCGGCGACGATCTCCGCCAGGCCCCGGTCCTGTTCCACGTACGCCGAGAGGATCGCGTCCAGGACGTCGTACTCGGGCAGGGAGTCGGTGTCGACCTGGCCCGGCCGCAGTTCGGCGGAGGGCGGCTTGGTGAGCGTGTTCTCCGGGATCGGCGGCGTCTCGCCGCGCTTGGCCGCGGCCTCGTTGCGCCAGCGGGCCAGCCGGAAGACGAGGGACTTGTAGACGTCCTTGATCGGGCCGAACGCGCCGACCGAGTCGCCGTAGAGGGTCGAGTAGCCGACCGCCAACTCGCTCTTGTTGCCCGGCGCCAGGACGATGTGGCCCTCCTGGTTGGAGATCGCCATCAGCAGCGTGCCGCGCAGGCGCGACTGCAGGTTCTCCTCCGCCAGACCGCTGAGACCGAGCGCGGACATGTAGGCGTCGAACATCGGCGCGATCGGGACGGTCCGGAAGTGCAGCCCGGTGTTCTCCGCCAACTCCGCCGCGTCGTCCCGCGAGTGCTGCGACGAGTACGCGCTCGGCATGGAGACGCCGTGGACGTGCTCCGCCCCGACCGCGTCCACCGCGATCGCCGCGACCAGCGCCGAGTCGATGCCGCCGGAGAGGCCGATCAGCACCGAGGTGAAGCCGTTCTTCTCCACATAGGCCCGCAGCCCGCAGACCAGCGCGGCGTAGATCTCCTCCAGCTCGTCCATCTCGGGCGCCCGCCCCGGCGCGACGGGCTCCTCCGGTGCGGGCAGCGGCTCCTCGGACAGCACCGTGCGGCGGATCTCCAGGCCGTCGGCGACGATCCGGGTGGTGCCGTCGACGGGTGCCGTCGCCGCGGGCAGGTCGAGGTCGAGCAGCAGGCAGCCCGCCTCGAACTGCGGCGCGCGGGCCAGTACGGCGCCGTCGGTCGCGACGACCACGGACTGGCCGTCGAAGACCAACTCGTCCTGGCCGCCCACCAGGTTGACGTAGGCGAGGGTGCAGTCGGCCTCCGCCGCCCGCCTGCGGACCAGCTCCAGCCGCTCGGCGCCGCGACGCGCCTCGTAGGGGGAGGCGTTGATCACCAGCAGCAGCCCCGCGTCGGCCTGGCGTGCGGCCTGGACCCGGCCGCCGTCCTGCCAGATGTCCTCGCAGACGGCGAGCGCGACGTCGATCCCGTGCAGTCGGACCACCGGCAGCGTGTCGCCGGGGACGAAGTAGCGGAACTCGTCGAACACGCCGTAGTTGGGCAGGTGGTGCTTGGCCAGCCTGGCGACCACCTCACCCTTGTGGAGCAGCGCGGCGCAGTTCTGCGGCGAACCGGCGGGCAGTCCCCACGTCCTCTCCGGCCCCGGCTCCGGGGTGTCGGTCAGCGATTTGCCCAGATAGCCGACCACGACCGGGATGTCGCCGAGCCCCTCCGCCTGCAGCCGGGCCGCCAGCGCGACCAGCGTCGCGCGCGAGGCCTCGATGAAGGACGGGCGCAGCGCCAGATCCTCGATCGGGTAGCCGGTGAGCGTCAGCTCGGGGAAGGCCACCAGGTGAGCGCCCTGTTCGGCGGCGTGCCGGGTCCAGCGGACGATCAGCTCGGCGTTGCCGTCGAGGTCGCCGACGACGCTGTCGACCTGGTTCAGCGCGAGACGAAGGGAAGGCATGTCCCCACAGTAATCGTCTAACCGACGAGATGTCTGCCGGATCGCCCGGACAGGAGCATGGGGAGGCTTCGTTCGTGCACTGGCGACCGCTGATGACATGTGCCTGGCGGGAGTCGGAATCCTTCTGGAGTCCTTCGTTCGGGTGCGTTTGACTGTCCGAAGAGTCCGGGCATGCCGGTATTACTACTGAGTTATAGCTGTATTGACGGTATGTCCGAAATAAGGGTACGTTCGTGCTCCTGAAGATCGTTGCGATGTCGATCACGGGCGCGACGCCTGCAGAGGGGATGGACCACGTGGAGCAGCCGGTGGACCAGTCGGCCGAACGTCGGGTCACGGCCCCGTGGGCGGTACGCCGACCGCCCCGCTCGGACGCGGAACTGAGGGAGCGTCCGGCCCGCGGCGTGGTGCCGGGGTGGGCCGTCCTGCTGCTGATGCTGGCCGTCGCACTCGCGGCGGCGCTGGTCCAGGCGCGCGCCTCCGGTCTGCCGGGCTGGGTGCCGGGCGCCCAGGCCCTTCGCGACAGTGGCCCGACCCTGGCTCCGCGCACCGCCGTCGTGCTGCAGGGCCTGTGCGGGCTGGTCGTGGTGGTCGGGCTCTTCGGGCTGATGGCCAATCCGGTGGGCACCGCCCGCGTGCTCAGCCGCTGGGGCGGCTACCGGGGCACGGTCCGCCGCTCCGGGCTGGTCTGGGTGAACCCGCTGCTCAAGCGCCGCCCGATCGACGTCCGGATCCGCCACTGGCGCAGCGAGGCGATCGCGACCACCGACCGCGAGGGCTCGCCGATCACGGCCGAGCTGATGCTGGTCTGGCAGGTCAAGGACACCGCCCGCGCCCGCTTCGCCGTCGACGACCACGGCCGGCACCTGGCGGCCAGCGCCGAGGCGGTCTTCTGCCGGGTCGCCTCCACGCTGCCGTGCGACAGCTTCGTCACCCCGGGCCCCTCCCTGCGCGACGGCCAGTGGCTCGGCGGCGAACTGACCCGCCTGCTGGGCGCGGAGATGGCACCCGTCGGCATCGCCGTCTACTCCGTCCAGGCCGTCTGCCTCGACTACCGCGCCGACTTCGCCGCCGGGATGCGCCGTCGCCGCCTCGCCGAGCTGGACGCCGGCACCCGCGAGGTCATCGTCGGCGACGCGGTCGAGACGGCCGCGTTGACACTGCGTCAGTTCGAGCGGGACCAGGGCATGGCCCTGGACGCCGAGTTCCGCGCGCTGCTGACGCGGGATCTGGTGACCGCCTTCCTCGCGGTCCCGACCACGCCGAACCCGGCCGCCGCCGACGCGGACCGGACGGCAGTCGAGCTGCCGGCTGCGCTGTCGGCCGCGCCGCAGACCGAGCCGCAGACCGAGCCGCCGGTCCCCGGCTCCGCGACGGCGGTACCGCCGGAGGGCGCGGGCGGTCTCCCGCTCCTGCGCCGCGCGGACGTCCCGCTCTCGGCCACCGCCGTCTCCGCCGCAGCAGACCTTCCGTGACGCCAGCCCCTCAGTGACGCCAGCCCCTCAGTGACGCAAGCCCCTCAGTGACGCAAGCCCTTCCGTGACGCGTAAGCCCCCGTCCCGAAGAGAACGGAGCCCGTCCGCCATGAGCACCGCATTCGCCGAGTTGGACACGACCGGCTGCACCTGTGTCCACTGCCGCGCCCACAGCGCCCGGACCGCCCCGGCAGCTCCGAAGCCCCCGGCCACGCCGCACATGGGTCCGCTGGCGCGGGCCGCCGCGACGACCGCGATGCTGGCGGTCGGCGGTGGCGCCGCCCTGATATCCGCCCCGGCCGCGCACGCGGAACCAGCCCCCGCGCACGCGGGTTGGGACGGCAGCCGCTACTGGTTCCGCGCCAACGGCGAGTGGCGCTGGACCTCGCACTACGACATCTACCTCCGCCACAGCAGCGGCGGTGGGTCCGGCAGCGGAACCGCCGCGACCGGCGGGGGCATACGCCAGGGCTGGGACGGTCACCGTTACTGGTTCCGCAAGAACGGCGAGTGGCGCTGGACGACGCACTACGCCATCTACCTCGCCCACATCGGCACCGGGCACCCCTCCCCGAGCCCGACCCCGACCCCGACCCCGAATCCGTCCCCGGCCCCTGCGCCCGGCCCGAGCGTGGGCAACCTGGAGGCGGCCATCGGCTACGCCGAGGCGCAGCTCGGCAAGCCCTACGTCTGGGGCGGCAACGGACCCTACGGCTTCGATTGCTCCGGTCTGGTCCAGCAGGCCTACCGGCGGGCCGGGATCAGCCTGCCGCGCGTGGCCGCCGACCAGTACCGGGCGACCAGCCCGATCACCGCGAGCCAGCTGCGGCGCGGCGACCTGGTCTTCTGGTCCTCCAGCAGCCGCGCCTCCGGTATCCACCACGTCGCGATCTACCTGGGCGGCGGCCGGTACATCGAGGCGCCCCACCCCGGCGCGGACGTCCGGATCTCGGTGCTTTCGACGGGTTACTACCCGACCCAGTTCGGCCGCGTCTCCTGACGACGTTCCGGGCGAGGTCAGGGACGCCGTTCCGGGCGCCGTTCGGATCGTCCGACCAGCCTCATAATCTGCAATGATGCGGACAGTGGACGACGCGCCGACGGCGGCGCTTCCGCGTTAACGCATCCGTAAAGCGCAGAGGTGAGACTGTAGCCATGGGCAAGCAGCAGGAGTTCGTGCTCCGCACTCTCGAAGAGCGAGACATCCGGTTCGTCCGGCTCTGGTTCACCGACGTCCTCGGCTTCCTCAAGTCCGTCGCGGTCGCTCCGGCCGAGCTGGACCAGGCCTTCGAGGAGGGCATCGGGTTCGACGGGTCCGCGATCGAGGGCTTCGCCCGGGTGTACGAGTCGGACATGCTGGCCAAGCCGGACCCGGCGACCTTCCAGATACTGCCGTGGCGGTCGGAGGCGCCGGGGACGGCCCGGATGTTCTGCGACATCCTGATGCCGGACGGCTCGCCGTCCTTCGCGGACCCGCGCTTCGTCCTCAAGCGGACCCTGGAGAAGGCGTCCAACCTGGGCTTCACCTTCTACACCCACCCCGAGATCGAGTTCTTCCTGCTCAACGACCTCCCCGCGGACGGCACCGTGCCGACCCCGGCGGACCACTCGGGCTACTTCGACCACACCCCGCGCGGCGTCGGCCACGACTTCCGCCGACAGGCCATCACCATGCTGGAGTCGATGGGCATCTCGGTGGAGTTCAGCCACCACGAGGGCGCCCCGGGCCAGCAGGAGATCGACCTCCGCTACGCGGACGCGCTCTCCACGGCCGACAACATCATGACGTTCCGTCTGGTCATGAAGGAGGTCGCGCTGGAGCAGGGCGTCCACGCCACCTTCATGCCGAAGCCGTTCTCCCACTTCCCTGGGTCCGGCATGCACACCCACCTCTCCCTGTTCGAGGGCGACCGCAACGCCTTCCACGAGGCGGGCGCGGAGTACCAGCTCTCCAAGGTCGGCCGCTCCTTCATCGCCGGGCTGCTCCGCCACGCGGCGGAGACCTCGGCGATCACCAACCAGTGGGTCAACTCCTACAAGCGCATCTGGGGTGGCTCGCAGCGCGCCGCGGGCGCGGGCGGCGAGGCGCCGTCCTACATCTGCTGGGGCCACAACAACCGCTCGGCCCTGGTCCGCGTGCCGATGTACAAGCCGGGCAAGCAGGGCTCGACCCGTGTCGAGATCCGCTCTCTGGACACCGGGTGCAACCCGTACCTGGCCTACTCCGTCATCCTCGCCGCCGGCCTCAAGGGCATCGCCGAGGGCTACGAGCTCCCTCCGGGCGCGGACGACGACGTCTGGGCGCTGACCAACCTCGAACGCCGCGCCATGGGCATCGAGCCCCTCCCGCAGAACCTGGGCGAGGCCATCGAGCTGATGGAGCGCAGCGACCTGGTCCGCGAGACGCTCGGCGAGCACGTCTTCGACTTCTTCCTGCGCAACAAGCACAACGAGTGGGAGGAGTACCGCTCCGAGGTCACCCCGTTCGAGCTCCGCAGGAACCTGCCGGTGCTGTAGCGGGCTGTTTGTCGCGGGTCAGCGCCGCGTGCTTGGATGCGGCGTGCAGAAGAACCCAGTCGACAGCCCGTTCGCTGCGGGAACCCGCGTCTCCGAGCTCCGTGTCGTCGGCGACCACGACCTGGCCTCGTTCGGGGCCCGGTTCGGAGCCGCCGCCCTCGACACGGTCGTGATCGCGGTGCTGTACCTGGCGTGCCTGCGGCTGCCGGGCATGGGCAACAGCGTGCTCGCGCTGGTCGTCCTTACGGGCATCCGGCTGCTCTACGGCGCGCTCCAGCTCCAGTTCGGCGGCGGCCGGACGCTCGGTATGCGGGCGTTCCGCATCAAGGTGAAGCCGGTCGGAACCGAGCGCGGGCGGCTGACTGCCGGTCAGGCGTGGCTGCGGACGGCGGTGTTCGCCCTGCCCGCCGCGGTGCTCGGGGTCGGCGCGTACCTGAGCATCCTGGACTGCCTCTGGATGCTGTGGGACCGGCCGAACCAGCAGACCCTGCACGACAAGGCCGCCCGCACCGTCGTCGTCCGGGCCTGACGGCCCCGCGGGCTGCGTGCCTCGGGGCCGCGAACCGGTCGCCGTGTCGAGTGTTCGAACCCCGTAGGGTCGGGGAGGATCGACAGCGAGGTCCGCGAAGGCGGTCGGCCGGAGGCGAGAAGCGTGGAGACGGTGCACGGCGGTGCGCACGGCGGGGCGCGGCGGAGCAACCCGCTGGGATGGCTGATCCGGCGCGGGTTCACCGACCCCGAGACGGCGGCCCAGCGGCTCGCTGAGCCGGCGCTGGCCGCGCACGCCTCGGACAGCGTGCTGCTGGACGCGCTCGCTGCCACCGCCGACCCGGACCAGGCGTTGCAGGGCTTCGCCGAACTGGTCGCGGCCTGCCCGACCGACGCCGAGCGGCACGCCCTGCTCGACACCGTCACCACCGCCAAGCCGCTGCGTGACCGGCTCCTCGGCGTGCTCGGCGCCAGCGCCGCCCTCGGTGAGCACCTGCGCCGGCACCCGCACGACTGGCACGAGCTGGTCACCTTCGAGCTGCACGACATCCACCCCGGTCCGGAGGAGTTCGTCCGCCGCCTCTACCGGCACATCTGGGAGGAGTACGCGGACACGCCCCGCGTGGACGCGCTGCGCTCCGGCTACCGCCGCCTGCTGCTGACCGTCGCCGCCAGGGACCTGACCGGCACCGCCGACCTGGGCCAGACCGCCGCCGAGCTCGCCGACCTGGCCGGGGCGACCCTCCAGGCCGCCCTCGACATCGCCGGCGAGGAGGACCCGGCCGCCGCCCGCACCTGTCGGCTGGCGGTGATCGCGATGGGCAAGTGCGGTGGCCGCGAACTCAACTACGTCTCCGACGTCGACGTGGTCTTCGTCGCCGAGCCGCGCGAGGACACGCCCGAAGGGGAGGACCCCCCGGCGGGGGAGGGCGATCCGATCAAGGCGGCCACCCGGCTCGCCGCCCGGATGATGCAGCTCTGCTCGGACACCACCCGCGAGGGCACCATCTGGCAGGTCGACGCCAACCTGCGCCCCGAGGGCAAGAACGGCCCGCTGGTGCGGACCCTCGCCAGCCACCTCGCCTACTACCAGCGCTGGGCCAAGACGTGGGAGTTCCAGGCGCTGCTCAAGGCCCGCCCGGTCGCGGGCGACGCGGAGCTGGGCCGCGCGTACGTGGACGCCGTCATGCCGATGGTGTGGCAGGCGTCCGAGCGGGAGAACTTCGTCCAGGACGTGCAGCAGATGCGCCGCCGCGTCGTCGAGGCGATCCCGGCCGCCGAGGTCGACCGCGAGCTGAAGCTGGGGCCCGGCGGGCTGCGCGACGTCGAGTTCTCGGTGCAGCTGCTGCAGCTGGTGCACGGTCGGACGGACGAGTCGCTGCGCAGCGCCACCACGCTGACCGCGCTGGCCGACCTCTCCGTCGGCGGGTATGTCGGCCGCGCCGACGCCGCCGCGCTGGACAGCGCCTACCGCTTCCTGCGCACGCTGGAACACCGGATCCAGCTGTTCCACCTGCGCCGCACCCACCTCGTCCCGACCGGCGAGGAGGAACTGCGCCGACTGGGCCGCTCGCTGGGACTGCGCGCCGACCCTGTCTCCGCGCTGCTGACCGAGTGGAAGCGCCACAGCCGCGAGGTGCGCCGCCTGCACGAGAAGCTCTTCTACCGCCCGCTGCTGGACGCCGTGGCCGAGCTGGACCTGGAGGAGGCCGGGCTGACCGGTCGGCTGGAGGGCGGCAACGCGCTCTCCGCCTCGGCCGCCCAGGCACGCCTCGCCGCCCTCGGCTACACCGCGCCCGCCGACGCCTTCCGCCACCTGCAGGCGCTGGCCACCGGCGTCAGCCGTCGCGCGGCGCTGCAGCGGACCCTGCTGCCGGTGATGCTCGGCTGGTTCGCCGACTCCGCCGACCCGGACGCGGGGCTGCTCGGCTTCCGCAAGGTCTCCGACAGCCTCGGCTCCACGCCCTGGTACCTGCGGCTGCTGCGCGACGAGGGCGCGGCGGCCGAGAACCTGGCCCGGATCCTCTCCTCCGGTCGCCTCGCCCCGGACCTGCTGCTGCGCGCCCCGGAGGCGGTCGCCCTGCTGGGCGACAGCGACGGCCTGGACCCGCGCTCGCCGCAGGTGCTGGACCGCGAGGTGGCCTCCGCCGTCGGGCGCGCCCAGGGCGCGGCCGCGGCCGTCGCGGCGGCCCGGTCGGTGCGCCGCCGCGAGCTGTTCCGCACCGCCGCGGCCGACGTGCTCGGCCGGCTCGGCGACACCCCGGCCGACTCCGTCGAGGCCGCCGGGCTCGCGCTGACCGGCCTCAACCGGGCCACCCTCAGCGGCGCCCTGGCCGCCTGCGTCGCTGCCGCCGAGGCCGCGAGCGGCGAACCGCTGCCGACCCGGCTGGCGGTCGTCGCCATGGGCCGTTTCGGCGGCCACGAGCTCGGCTACGGCAGCGACGCGGACGTCATGTTCGTCCACGACCCCCTGCCCAGCGCGGACGAGACGGCGGCGAGCAACGCCGCCCGCCAGGTCTTCGAGGAGCTGCGCCGCCTGCTCCAGGTGCCCTCGACCGAGCCGCCGCTGCTGATCGACGCCGACCTGCGCCCGGAGGGTCGCCAGGGCCCGCTGGTGCGGTCGATCGCCTCCTACGCGGCGTACTACCGCCGCTGGTCGCGCACCTGGGAGAGCCAGGCGTTGCTGCGGGCCAAGCCGGTCGCGGGTGACAAGGCGCTGGGCGAGGAGTTCACCGCGCTGATCGACCCGCTGCGCTACCCGGAGGCCGGGCTGGACGAGGCCGAGCTGCTGGAGATCCG
This sequence comes from Streptacidiphilus fuscans, assembly GCF_015690355.1. GTDB lineage: Bacteria > Actinomycetota > Actinomycetes > Streptomycetales > Streptomycetaceae > Streptacidiphilus > Streptacidiphilus fuscans. The sequence goes on from NZ_JADPRT010000011.1 coordinate 271,043, forward strand.
TCGGATCAAGGCGCGGGTGGAGCGCGAACGGCTGCCGCGCGGCGCGGACCCGACGACCCACACCAAGCTGGGCCGGGGCGGGCTGGCGGACGTGGAGTGGACGGTCCAGCTGCTCCAGCTGCAGCACGCCGCCGAGGTCCCAGGCCTGCGCACCACCCGGACCCTGCGGGCGCTGGCCGCCGCGCTGGACGCCGACCTGCTCGACGCCGACGAGGCGGAGGCGCTCAGCGCCGCCTGGGTGCAGGCCACCCGGGTGCGCAACGCGGTGATGCTGGTGCGTGGCCGTTCGGGCGACAGCTTCCCTGCGGAGCCGCGTGAGCTGGCGGGTGTCGCGCGCTACCTCGGCTACGGCGAGGGCCACGCGGGCGAGATGGTGGACGACTACCGCCGCACCGCTCGGCTCGCCCGCGAGGTGATGGTGAACCGGGTCTACGGCGAGAAGGGCTGAGCGCCGCAGCCCGCTCTGCTCAGTGGGACGCGCCGACCGGCTCCTTGGCGGCCGGTTCGGGGACCCGCGCCGGCACCGGCGCCGCCTTGGGGAAGCTGTAGGGCCAGCGCCGGTAGACGAGCCGGGAGCTGGTCAGTCCGATGCCGGTGCAGACCGCGCCGGCGATCGCGTCCATGAAGAAGTGGTTGGCCGTCCCCACGATGACCACCAGCGTGGTGACCGGATAGATCACCCCGAGCACCCGGACCCAGCGGCGTTTCGCCAGGAACCAGATGGTGATGCCGCACCACAGCGACCAGCCGATGTGCATGGACGGCATGGCGGCGAACTGGTTCGACACGTGGGCCATGTCGCCGGAGGCCATGGAGCCCCAGGTGTGGTGCGTGGCGACGGTGTCGATGAAGCCGCCGTGGGTCATCAGCCGGGGCGGCGCGAGGGGGAAGAAGTAGTACCCCACAAGAGCCATGCCCGTAGTCACGAAGAGTGACAGCCGGGCGGCGGCGTAGCGCCCGGAATGGGCGCGGAACAACCACACCAGAACCGCGATGGTCACGATGAAGTGCAGGGTGGCGTAGTCGTAGTCGAGACCGGTGATCAACCAGCCGATCGAATCCAAGCCGTGGTTGATCGATCGCTCCACGTCAATGTGAAGCACCTGTTCGAGCGACCAGATGTCGTGGGCATTCTGCTGGGCGCGGGTCTCCATCTCGGGCACCGCATTGCGGACCATCGAATAGATCCAGTAGCTCGCGGCAATCAGCAGCAGCTCGATCCACAATCGGGGACGCCCCGGCGAACGGAAGTGGCCGCGCACCGATCCCGCCCAGTGGCCCAGAGGGCTGCTGGTGAGAGCGCTGACTTCCGTTGCTTTCCCCATGGGTGAGTAGTCTGCCATGCGGCCTGGGATCTCCTGATCACCCTCTGGTCGGGGATTCTTCGAACGAAATACCCCTCAAGTCCTAGTGGACCAAATACCTGCAGCAAGTGCCTGGTGGGAGCGGTGCGCCGGAGGTGACCGACTCGAAAGAGTCGATCACGATGCACTCATGTCGAGCTCGCGATGTACGGGTGATTGTGCTCATGTGATCGGCTCGCCCGATCGCATTGCTCCGAATGGGGGAATTGAACGACGGGAGTGGTTTCGTTTTTCGATCGAGTGGTCGCTCGGAGTGCGATTTCGTTGAATTTTCACCGCAAAGCGCAGGGCCCGGAGCGATGCGCTCCGGGCCCTCTTGGTTGCGTTCGGTGACGGCGTGTTCGATCACACGCCGCCGGTCAGCGCCTCCAGCTCGGCGTCCACGGCCTGCTGGTGCGCCTCGGCGTCCTCGCGTGCCCGGCGGGGGCTCCAGCGTCCGGCCATCAGCAGCACGCACGGCAGGAAGAGCACCTGGCCGCCCACGCAGACCCACCACCACACCTGCCAGTTGTGCGGGTTGTCCTTCGCCGCCGCGGCCACCTGCGGCCCGTACTTTTGCAGCAGCGCCAGGTCCGCCTGCTCGGCCTGGACGGTCTGCAGGCCCGGCAGCCCGACCTGCTGGACGGCCTCACCGAGCAGCGTCGGCGGTATCGCGTTCGGCTGGTAGCGGGCCAGCTCGGCGAAGAGTTGCGGGTGCGCGTCCACGACGGCCAGGGCCTTCGCCGCCCGCGCCTGGGCCGCCGCCACCTCCGAGCCGTGCTCGACCAGCGGCGTCACCGAGGTGACCACCACCGGCAGGAACGCCGCGGAGACCGCGACGACCACGCGGATGATCCAGCCCCACACCGCCAGGCCCGTCGCGGTGGCCGCCGGATTGCGGCGCTCGACAGTCTCGGTGAAGCTCGCCATCCACGGCGCGTAGGTCAGTCCGCCCAGCACGCCGATCGCGACGAAGAGCCAGGCGAACGTGTAGTAGCTGGTGGTGGGTTGGGTGGCGCGCAGGGTGAACAGCACGGTGGCGACGATGCTGCCGACCCCGCCGAGCACCATGAACGGCTTGCGGACGCGCAGCCGGTCCGAGGCCAGCCCCGCGATCACCAGGGCGACCGCGTTGCTGATCCAGTACCAGTTGGCCAGCGCGTTGACCCGCTGCTCGCTGTAGCCGAAGTTGGTGGCGAAGTAGACGACGAAGTTGCCGACGGCGGCGAAGTAGAGCAGCAGGAAGACGCTTATGGCGAAGGCCGAGCCGACCACGTCCAGCTTCAGCATCTGCCGCCAGTGGCCGCGCAGCGCCGCATCCGGGTCGAGGCCCTTGGCCCTGGCCTCGACCAGCGCGCGGTCGCGCAGACTGACCATCAGCTGGTCGCGCAGCCTGGGCGCGAGCTCGCGCAGGCCGAACAGTGAGACCAGGAAGACCAGCAGCGTCGCGATGCCCGCGTAGTGCAGCTCGTCCTGCCAGGTGGCGCTGCCCGCGCCGGTGCCGAGGGTGTGCGAGGTGACCTCGGTGACCACCAGGCTGCCGAGTACGGGGCCCATGGTCCAGTACCCCATGGCCGTCGCCCGCCCCAACTGCGGTGAGAAGTCCCGGATCAGCGCGGGCGTGGCCACCAGCACCACGCCCTCGACGAAGCCGACCAGCGCGAAGAGCACCAGGTAGGTTCCCTGGTTCGGTGCGTTGGGCAGTCCGAAGAGCACCAGCAGCCCGGTGGCCAGCAGGCCGTAGACGACGAGGTTGGCCCGCCCCCAGCGGTCGGCCAGTCCGGCGACCAGGGACGCGAAGGCGCCGACGGCGTTGCCGACGACGCTGATCCAGACGAAGTAGCGGTAGCTCATCTGGTAGTGGGTGATGATCGAGGTCGCGACGGCGTACTGGATGTAGAGCGCGTAGTAGAGGACGACGGTCGTCAGCACCACGATGCCGAGGTAGGCGTAACGCCGGGCGGAGTCGGGGTAGTGGGCGAGTTCGCGTCGCCACAGGCGGCGGAGCACGAGTGGGGCAGGAGCGGTGGCAGTGGCCATGGGCCCTCCCGGGGTGGCAGCCGGAGTGTGCCAGGAGGGTAGTACCGACCAGTCGGTACGGCCTAGACGTCTGCACGCCCGAACGTGGACGAAGCAGTGGACGAGCAGGAGACGTCGATCAACTGCGCGTGAATTCAGGAGGGTTGACGCTTCACCAGATGGGCGAAGACCACCACGTTGCCCAGGTAGCCCTGCCCGGCGCGGTATCCGCCGCCGCAGGTGATCAGCCGCAGCGCGGCCAGTGACGTCGGCCCGTAGACGCGCTGGTCGGGGAAGGCGTTCTTGGGGAAGACCGAGACGTCGTCGACCAGGAAGACCGCCGTGCGGTGGTCGGCGCGGACCACGTCGACCGTGTCGCCGCGCTGGAGCGATCCCAGGCCGTAGAAGACCGCCGGGCCGTGGGCGTTGTCCACGTGCCCGGCGATGATGGCCGGTCCGGCGCTGCCGGGAGCGGTCCCGTCGGCGAACCAGCCGGCCAGGTTCTTCCGGCTCTCCGGCGGCGGCTGCAACCGGCCGCCGCTGTCCAGGGAGAGCGCGGTGAGGGGCGCGTCCACGCCGATCGAGGGGATCCTCACGCGCAGCGGCTTCGAGGTGGGCAGCGGCGGGGCGGGACGGTCCTCGTCGCTGTACCAGTAGACGCCGTTGTCGGAGGAGGCCGCGCTCGCGTCCGGCTGCGGCGGGGCGGACCCGACGCCGCGCCCGGCGATCACCAGCCCGAGCACCAGCACCGCGCGTGCGACGAACCGCCGCCTCGCAGGGCCCATCCGCTACCCCTCACCCGTCGGTGTGTCAGTTCTGCCCGCCGCGCCGACGGCCCCAGTACAGCGCGCCGCCGCCGAGCCCGGCGATGCCGAGGCCGAAGGCGACCTGCGTGCCGTTGCCCGGGTCGAAGCTGCCGCCGACGCCGGTGTGCACCGGGCCGTGCGGGTGGTCGTGGTCGTGCTCGTGGCTCCGGACGGTCAACGTCGCGTTGAACCCCGAGAGGGAGGTGTTGGTCACCTGGCAGGCGCCGGAGACGTTGTAGTCACCCGGCCGGACGTCGTGGCTGACCGTGGCCGCGCCGGAGAAGAAGCCCGCCTGGCCCGGCATCGGGTGCAGCTTGACCGCCGTGACGAAGGCCAGCGAGGAGACCATGGTCGGGTTCGGCGTGCCGAAGTACGACGAGCTGCAGTTGACGATCAGGCCGACCGTGTCGCCCGGGTCGACGGTGTCCGGGCTGAGCGTGATGTCCGCGCCGTTGACGCCGCTGGCCGAGGCGGTCGGCGCGAGGGCGACGGCCGGGGCGAGGGCGAACGCGGTGGCTGCCGCGGTGGCCGCAGCGAGTGCGGCGGCGCGACGGCGGGTGGGTCGGGGCGGTATGCGGCGCATCCGGCACCTCCGGTCGTCGGGTGCGGACCTCGGGCGTCGGGCCCGGGGCACGGGGGGACACACCGCGACTGTCTGGGGCGATATGTCACCGTCCGTACGCTTCTTGTAGCGTTCCGGTCAGACAATTAATCCGAACGATGCAGTCGTCGAGCTGGGGAAACCCTGTTCCGCAGGGCTTGGGACCGGTTTACTGCCGATCATGATTTCGTCTGATCGAACGCTTGATCATGTGGGCATTGTCGAGCGGACCGCCGACCTGGTGGCCGCCCACTACGTCTTCCCCGAGCAGGGCGACAAGATCGCCGCTCAGCTGCGCGCCGCGCTCGCCGCCGGGCGCTACACGGAGGCCGGCGCGACCGGGGATGTCGAGCGGCTCGGCGCGCTGGTCACCGAGGACCTGCAGTCCGTCAACGACGACAAGCACCTGCGGCTGGCCTTCCACGCAGACGAGGTGCCCGAGGGGCAGGACGCCGCGGCGCGGCAGATGATGGAGCGCCGCTCCGCCGAGTCCTGCGGCGGCGTCCCGCGCTTCGAGCTGCTGGAGGGCGGCGTCGCGGTGCTGGAGCTCGCGCCGATCATCTTCCCGCTGGACCTCTCGGCGGACTCGCTGACCGCGGCCATGACCCTGGCCGCCCAGGCGCGCGCCCTCGTCGTCGACCTGCGCCGCAACGAGGGCGGCGACCCGTACACGGTCCAGTACCTGTGCAGCTACTTCTTCGACCAGCCGACCCACATCAACACCCAGTACTGGCGCGAGGGCGACTCGGAGGAGCAGTCCTGGACGCTGCCCCACGTCCCCGGCCGCAAGCTCGGGCAGCAGAAGCCGGTCTACGTGCTGACCAGCGCCACCACCTTCTCCGGCGCCGAGGAACTGACCTACGACCTGCAGCAGCTCGGCCGCGCCGTCGTGGTCGGCGAGCGGACCAAGGGCGGCGCGCACCCGCGCAACGGCTGGACGGTCCACCCGCACCTGGAGGCCACCATCCCGGTCGGCCGCTCGATCAACCCCACCAGCGGCACCGACTGGGAGGCCACCGGCGTCACCCCGGACATCGAGGTCCCGGCGGCGCAGGCGCTGGAGCGTGCCCACCGCGAGGCGCTGCTCCGGTTGGCCGAGAATCGCTGAGCCGGCGGGAACATCGACCGCGGGCGATCAGTTGCGCCGGACATGAAGGCAATCGTGTACGAGCGCAGCGGTGGTTCCGAGGTCCTCTCCCTGGTGGACCGTCCGGTCCCGGAGCCCGGCCCCGGCGAGGTCCGGGTCCGGGTCGTGGTCTCCGGCGTCAACCCGACCGACTGGAAGTCCCGCTCGGGCGCTCATGGGCAGAGTGGCGCGCAGGTCCCCAACCAGGACGGCGCGGGCGTCGTCGACGCGGCCGGTCCCGGCGTGGACCCGGCCCGCGTCGGCGAGCGGGTCTGGATCTGGGAGTCGGCCTGGCAGCGTGCCGACGGCACGGCACAGGAGTACGTCGTCCTTCCCGAGCGCCAGGCCGTCGCGCTGCCCGAGCACGCCTCCTTCGACCTCGGCGCAAGCCTCGGCATCCCCGCCATGACCGCGCACCGCGCCCTCACCCTCGCCGAGGACGCGCCCGCGCGACTGGCCCCCGGCGCGTTGGCCGGGAGGACCGTCCTGGTCGCTGGCGGCGCGGGCGCGGTGGGCAACGCCGCGATCCAGCTGGCCCGTTGGGCGGGCGCGACGGTGCTCACCACGGTCAGCAGCCCCGAGAAGGCCAAGCTGGCGCAGGCCGCGGGCGCGCACCACGTCGTCGACTACCGCGCGCAGGACGCGGCGGCGGTGATCCGCGAGCTGGCGCCCGACGGCGTCGACATCGTCGTCGAGGTCGCCGTCACCGCCAACGTGGACCTCGATCTGGCCGTGCTGGCCGACAACGGCACCGTCGCCTTCTACGCCGATGGCAGCGGAGCGGAGGTCACCCTGCCGGTCCGCCCGTCGATGTTCCGCAACCTGCGCTGGCTGGGCGTGCTCGTCTACACGATCCCCGACGCCGCGAAGGTCGCGGCGGTCGCCGCGATCCAGGACGCGGTCGCGGCGGGATCGCTCCGTGGTGGCGCGGAGGCCGGTCTTCCCTGGCACCGGTTCCCGCTGGCGCAGACGGCGGAGGCGCACGACGCGGTCCAGGGCGGGGCCGTCGGCAAGGTGCTGATCGACATCTGATCGAGACCGAGCTGACGTCATGTCAACGTCATTCCCCTGGCTGCCGGTTGTCGACAGTAACTAGACTCTGTCGGTGATCGAACGACCGGAAGTCAGTCCTGGGTAGCCAGGGGAACGGGGGCATGTACGGGTGAGCGCGGAGTATCCACCGCCGCCGACGGAACAACCACGAGTGCCTGAGCAGCCATCGATACCTCCGGAGCAACCGCCACCGCCGCAGCAGCCGCCGGTGCGGCGCACCGCGACAGCCCCGCCTGCGGGGCCACCTGCGTCGACCAGGGGAGACCTGGATCTGCGGGTCACCAAGCACGTGCTCTGGGTCGGGCATGCGGCCTACCCGATCCGGAATATCGCGCGGGTGTTCACCTTTGAGCTGCGACCCCGCTACTGGATGGCGGCGCTCCGGTTCTTCCGGCGTGTGGGCATCACGCTGGCGGCCCTGATCACGCTGACCATCATCGACTCCCTCGCCACATCCGCCGACCCCAACTCCACGGGCGACGGGACGGGGCAGTCGTCACTCAGCGGTTGGATGGTCTTCCTGTGGATCATGGGAGTCGTCGCCATCATCGCCTGGGCCGTCCAGTTGGTGCAGGTGCTCACCGAGAAGCCGCACCCCGCGCTGGCGATCGAGACCTCGGGTCCGTCGACCGCGATGGTGACACTCCCGGAACGGCGGGAGCTGGACCAGCTGGTCGACGCGCTGGTCGGTGCGATCGAGAACCCGGGCCGGGAGGTCATCTACCAGGTGAACCGGCTCCAGATCAGCAGCCCGACCAACTACTACTACGGCGACGTCGTCAACATGTACGGCGGTGGCGGCAACACGGGGATGATGAAGTGATGAGCGGAGACAGCTACTTCGGTGACGTCGTCCGGATCGAGGGCGGCAGCAACAACATCGGGATGGTCAAGAACCAGTACGGCACCGCCCAGGTCCCCGAGCTCGCCGCGCAGTTGGCGCAGCTGCGCGGGCTGGTCGCCGTCCTGCGCAGCGACGCGGCCGTGGCGCCGGAGGTTGCTGAGGACCTGGACGCCCACCTCGCCGAGGCGACCGGCGACGGTCAACCCGACCGCCGCAGCCGGGCGTTGCGCAGCATTCGCGCTATCGCCCAGACCGTCGGGGTGCTGGGCGCTCCGGTGGTCGAGCTGGTGAACAAGATCCTGGACCTGGTCAACCCGCACCCGTAGCCGTCTGCGTACGTCTGCGTCAGGAGCTGACGTCAGCCCAACTGCCCGTAGGCGCGCGGGATCGCGCTGCCCAGCGCCTCGGGCGGGAACGGCCACTCGCCCGCCCGGAGCGCCTCGTCCACCCTGACGCCCGCCGCGTGCAGCGCCCGGCACTGCTCCGCGACCGCGCGGATCGCGTCCGCCTGCGCGCGGACGAAGGCCGCGTCGACCGTTGCGCCGTGGCCGGGGACGTACCGGGCGTCCGGTCCGGCGAGGGCCATCGCCGCGTCCAGGGTGGCGGCCCAGTCGAGCGGGAAGGAGTCGGAGCCGTAGGCCGGCGGCCCGGACTCCTCGACCAGGTCGCCCGTCAGCAGCACGCCCGCGTCCGGGACGTGGAGGAGCAGGTCGCCGTCGGTGTGGCCGCGGCCGACGTGGCGCAGCGACACCGTGCGGCCGTCGCCCAGGTCGAGCTCGTGGCCGCCGTGGACCTCGTGGTCGGGGACGTACTCCTCCAACTCGGCCATCTTCGCCGCCCACTCCGGACTGCGCCCAGCCATCCGCTCCTTGAAGGCCGCGGCCTCCTGATCGTCGGCCTCGGCGCGCATCGCGGCGACCGTCTGCGTGCTGCCCCAGACCTGGGCCGGCGGCACCTGGCGCGGGGCGACGAACTCCGCGTTGCCCCAGACATGGTCCCAGTGGATGTGGGTGTTGACCACCCACCGCACCGGCGCGGCCGACAACGCGCGCAGGTGCTCCCGCAGTTCACGCGCCTCGACGAGGCTGCACCGGGTGTCGGCGACCAGCAGACCGTCCGTGCCGACGACGACGGAGACCGTCACGTCGCACGGGTCGTAACGGCGCTGGTAGACCCGGTCGCCGACCTCGATCCAGCCGCTGGCCGCCATGCTTCTCCCTGCCTCTCAGCTGCCCTCGGCGAGAGGGAAGCGCTTCGGCGTCACTGTAGCGAGCACCAGCACCGCCAGAGCGGCGGCGACGGCCGCGCCGACGTACACGTCGTCGACGGCCGAGGCGAGGGCGTGGCGCAGGTAGTCCGCGCCGGAGGGGGTGAGCGTGCTGGTGGGGTGCAGCAGCGCGCCCGCGATCTGGTCCAGGCCCTGCGGCAGGCTGCCGTGCAGCGCGGCCGGGGCGGAGCGCAGCCGGTCGGTCAGCGTCGCGTTGGCGATCACGGCGAACAGCACGCCGCCGACGCTCTGCCCGACCTGACGGCAGAACAGGATGGACGCCGTCGCCGTGCCCCGCTCGTGCCACGGCACACTGCTCTGCACGCCGATGATCAGCGGCAGTTGGAACAGCCCGAGGCCCGCGCCCAGGAGCAGCATCAGCAGCGCCGGCTGCCACGCCGGGCCCCGGTAGGGGAGCAGCGGGAAGACGGCCAGCAGCGCGGTCCCGACGACCGCGCCGATCAGCGCGGTGTTGCGGAAGCCGATCCGCCGGTAGATCCGGTTCGAGAGGGCGGCCGAGATCGGCCAGCTGACCGTCCACACCGACAGCACGAAGCCCGCCGCGACCGGGGCGAGCCCCAGCACCGACTGCGCGTAGGTGGGAAGGAAGACCATCGGGGCGATCATCAGCAGACCGAGACAGCCGAGGGCCAGATTGACGCCGACGATGACCCGGCGTCGCCAGATCCAGCCCGGGATGATCGGGTCCTCGGCCCGCCGTTCGATCCCGTAGGTCGCCACGCCCGCCAGCAGCGAGGCGGCGAAGAGGCCGACGCTGGGCGCCGACAGCCAGGGCCAGGCGACGCCGCCCTGAACGAGCGCGAAGAGCAGCAGACCGGTCGTCAGGAAGAGCCCCACCGCGCCCGGCCAGTCGATCCGCGACCGGCCGACCACCGCCGCGGCCTGCGGCTCGCGCAGGTTCCGCTTCAGCAGCGCCAGCGCGAGCAGACCGACCGGAAGGTTGATCAGGAAGATCCAGCGCCAGTTGGCGTAGCTGGCCAGGACACCGCCGAGCGCCGGGCCGAGGACCGCGGAGACGGCCCAGACCGTGGACATCGCGGCCTGGATCCGGGGCCGCTTCTCCAACGGGTAGAGGTCGGCCGCCAGCGTCTGCACGGTCCCCTGGATCGCGCCGCCGCCGAGCCCCTGGACCAGGCGGAACACGATCAGCGCCGTCATGCTCCACGCGCCCGCGCAGAGCAGCGAGCCGAGCAGGAAGATCGACGAGCCGATCAGCAGCACCGGCTTGCGCCCACGGGCGTCGGCCAGCTTGCCGTAGACCGGCAGCGTGACCGTGACCGCCAGCAGGTAGCCGGAGAACATCCAGGAGAAGTAGCTGAACCCGCCCAGCTCGCCGACGATCTGCGGGACGGCGGTGGAGACGCAGGCGGAGTCGAGCGCGACCAGCGCCATGGACAGCATCAGTGCGGCGACGACCAGCTTGCGCCGACCGTCGCCGGGTGGGGCGGGGGGTGCGGCTCCTTCGCCCAGGACATGCGCTTGCTGACGGTCCTGGCGGTCCGGATGGTCCTGTCGGGCTTCCCCTTCGGTGCCGCTGCCTCCGCTGCTTCCGGTCATGATCGACCACCCCTCCCCAGCCCGTGCGCACCCCCGCAGGGTCAGCCTCTCATGGGATGACTTGGCTGCGGTGGGAGTGGTCGCAGGCTGGTCACCCCGTGCACCGCGTGCACCGCGTGCACCGCATCACTCCACGGGCGTGCGCTGCGCCACCACGCGTGCGGCCTCCGGGTAGTCCGGCACGGCGGGCACGGCAGCCCGGCCTCGGCCGCCTCGGCGGCGGAGCCGGTGTGCGAGGCGCGTCAGCGGTCCGGTCAGCGCCCAGCCGACCAGGACCACCGCGCCGCCCGCGACGCAGTCCAGCAGGTAGTGGTTGGCGGTGCCCATCACCACGACGGCTATCAGCAGCGGGTAGAGCAGGCCCACGATCCGCACCCAGCGGCGGCGCGCGTGCTTGAAGACCAGCAGCCCGCACCAGAGCGCCCAGCCGAAGTGCAGGCTGGGCATCGCCGCGAAGTCGTTGGTCATGTCGGCCAGGCCCTTGGGCGCGCTGCCGCTGCCGCCCCACCAACCGATCGACGAGTGCTGCGCCATGATGTCGAGGAACCCGTCCGGGTCGGCCAGCAGGCGCGGCGGGGCGGTGGGGAAGAGGACGTAGCCGACCAGCCCCAGCGCGGTGGCCAGGCAGAGCCAGGTGCGGGCGAAGGCGTAGTGGGCCCGGCGGCTGCGGTAGAGCCAGATCAGCACCAGCGGCGTGACCACGTAGTGCAGGCTCGCGTAGACGAAGTCGGCCGGGACCCCGAGCCAGGCGTGGTGCGCGAAGAGGTGGTTGAGCGCGTGCTCGGGTTCCGCGTGCAGGTGGCGCTCGGCGCGCAGCAGCAGCTCGCCGTGCGCCCGTGCCTCGGTCTCCTTGCCGTGCACCAGCAGGCGGCTGCCGTCGTACGCGGCGTAGACGAGCAGCACCAGCTCCAGGCCCCACTGGCGCGGATTCCAGCGACGGAGCCGCGCGAAGCGGCCTGGGCCGGGGGAGTGCGCGGGCCCCGCGTCCGAGCGGTCCCGCATCGTGCTGTCCCGCACCGGACTGTCCGTGTCGCTGGGGTCAGGGTGGTCCCCGACCGTGGTTCCTGTCATTCGCCCAGGTCCCCCCTGTGTTTCACATTGTGGTCAGCCCTACCGTACGCCGTACGTTAACTGGGTACGCAACCGGCTCGGCGATCTGCGGTGCGCGGGCGAAAAGTGCTGACCGCGGGCGGGATCGGGCAGACTGGCACCACCATGAGCACCCCCAGTGACCCGAGCGCGCCCGTCGGCCCCCGTACCCCCGTCAGCACGACCGCCGACACGACCCACCTGGCCCTGCCCGACGGGGCGGAGCTGGAGCTGCGCCGGTTCCCGGAGGACCCCCGCGACCGGCTCCGCGCCTGGGACGCCGCCGACGAGTACCTGCTGCGTCACCTGGCCGACGCGGGAGTGAGGGTCCCGTCCGCGCCCGTGGTGCTGGGCGACCGCTGGGGCGCGCTGGCCACCGCGCTGGCCGCCGGCCCTTTGGTACGTCCGGTGCAGATCACCGACTCCTACCTCGCCCAGCGTGCGACCGAGGCCAACCTGGCCCGCAACGGGCTCGCCGTCGACGCGGTCCGCCTGCTCTCCAGTCGCGACACCCCGCCCGAGCGGGTGGACCTGCTGCTGGTCCGCATCCCCAAGAGCCTTGCCCTGCTGGAGGACCAGCTGCTGCGGCTGGCGCCCGCCGTCCACCCGGGGACGGTCGTGGTCGGCACGGGGATGGTCACCGAGATCCACACCTCGACGCTCCAGCTCTTCGAGCGGATCCTCGGCCCGACCCGCACCTCACTGGCCAAGCGCAAAGCCCGGCTGATCTTCTGCACCCCGGACGCGGAGGTGCTGGCCGCGCGCGCGGGCGGCGCGGCGAACCCCTGGCCGCGCCGCTACCCGCTCCCGCCCGAGACCGGCCTGCTCGCCGGGCGCACGGTGACCAACCATGCGGGGATCTTCTCCGCCGAGCGCCTCGACATCGGCACCCGGTTCTTCCTGGAGCACCTGCCGACGACGCAGGGCGCGAGCAGCGTCGTCGATCTGGGCTGCGGCAACGGGATCCTGGGCCTGGCCGCCGCGTTGGCCAATCCGGACGCCGAACTCACCTTCGTCGACGAGTCGTTCGGCGCCGTCGCCTCGGCCGAGGAGACCTTCCTGGCCAACGTCCCCGAGGCCACCGCGCGCAGGGCGACGTTCCTGGCGGGCGACGGCGCGGCCGACCTTGCGCCCGGCTCGGTCGACCTGGTCCTCAACAACCCGCCGTTCCACAGCTACCAGGCCGCGACCGACGCCACCGCCCACCGCATGTTCGCGGGCGCACGCCGTGCGCTGCGGACCGGCGGTGAGCTGTGGGTCGTCGGCAACCGTCACCTCGGCTACCACGTCCGGCTGCGCCGGATCTTCGGCAACTGCCAGACCGTGGCCGGCAATCGGAAGTTCGTGATCCTGCGGGCCGTCAAGAACGGCTGACGGTTCGTCAGGATCACTGTTGGTTGACGGACTGTCAGTCCACCGCCTCCACACGGATCGCCGCGCCCTCGCGGACCGAGCCCAGTACCGACGGGTCGCCGTCGATCGTGCCCAGCAGATTGCACGGGCCGGCCAGGCGGCACTCGTCGCCGCGCGAGATCGGCGTCGGACCGAAGGGGAGCGCCAGGCTGTCGCCGTCGGTCCAGAACGCCACCGTGCCCGGCTCGACGACCTGTTGGGCGTCGCTCTCCAGCTCCGGGCTGACGGGAGTGCGGAAGTAGACCTCCTGGCCCCAGGTGTGGGCGTTCGCCTGGAATGGGAGGGCAGCGAGCAGCGCCTTGCTGGTCGGCGTCTCGCGCAGGGTGGCGGTGACGGAGCCCGCCGGCCACAGGATGCGAATCTTCATGACGGCAGACAAGCCAATCCTTCAACAATTTGTCAACGAGTGCCCGAGGGGTGGAAGGGGAGTGACGGGTCACATCTTTTGCACCTTGTTGCATAACGTCCCCCTGCGGCCCTACCGTGGTCCCGATTCCCTGCATCCTTGGATACCCGTATCCCGCCGTGCCCCGCCGCGAGGAGACTCCGCGCATGACCGCCTACCCGAACCTGCTCCGCCCGCTCGACCTGGGCTTCACCACCCTCCCGAACCGGGTCATCATGGGCTCGCTGCACGTCGGCCTGGAGGAGGCCCCGAACGGCTTCGAGCGGATGGCCGAGTTCTACGCCACCCGCGTGCGCGGCGGCGTCGGCCTGATCGTCACCGGCGGCATCGCGCCCAACGAGGTCGGCCGCCCCTTCGAGGGCGGGGCCAAGCTCACCACCGAGGCCGAGGCCGAGCAGCACCGCGTCATCACCGACGCCGTCCACGCCGCGGGCGGGAAGATCGCGCTGCAGATCCTGCACTTCGGCCGCTACGCCTACCACCAGGACCTGGTCGCGCCCAGCGCGCTGCAGGCGCCGATCAGCCCCTTCGTCCCGCACGAGCTGACCGACGCCGAGGTCGAGCAGACCGTCGAGGACTTCGTCCGCTGCGCCGAGCTGGCCCAGCAGGCGGGCTACGACGGCGTCGAGATCATGGGCTCCGAGGGCTACCTGGTCAACGAGTTCATCGCCGCGCCCACCAACCGGCGCACCGACCGCTGGGGCGGCAGCTACGAGAACCGGATGCGCTTCCCGGTCGAGATCGTGCGGCGCGTGCGGGAGCGGGTCGGGTCGGACTTCATCCTGATCTACCGGCTCTCCATGCTGGACCTGGTCCCCGGCGGCTCGACCTTCGACGAGGTGGTCCAGCTCGGCAAGGCGGTCGAGGCGGCCGGAGCGACGATCATCAACACCGGCATCGGCTGGCACGAGGCCCGTATCCCGACCATCGCCACCTCGGTCCCGCGCGGTGCCTTCGGCTGGGTCACCAAGAAGCTGATGGGCCAGGTCGCCGTGCCCCTGGTCACCTGCAACCGCATCAACACCCCCGAGCTGGCCGAGGAGTTGCTCGCCTCCGGCACCGCCGACCTGGTCTCGCTCGCCCGTCCGCTGCTGGCCGACCCCGACTTCGTCGCCAAGGCCGCCGCCGGAACGCCCGACGCGGTCAACACCTGCATCGGCTGCAACCAGGCCTGCCTGGACCACACCTTCTCGCTGCAGATCGCGTCCTGCCTGGTCAACCCGCGTGCCTGCCACGAGACCGAGCTGGTGCTCGCGCCGACCCGGCTGAAGAAGCGCGTGGCCGTCGTCGGCGCCGGTCCGGCCGGGCTCGCCTGCGCCGTCTCGGCCGCCGAGCGCGGCCACGCGGTCACCCTCTTCGACGCTGCCGACACGGTCGGCGGTCAGCTCAACCTCGCCCGCCAGGTCCCGGGCAAGGAGGAGTTCAACGAGACGCTGCGCTACTACCGCCACCAACTCGACGCCCACGGCGTGGAGTTGCGCCTCGGTGCGCTGGTCGACGCGGACGCGCTGGCCGAGGGCGGTTTCGACGAGATCGTGGTGGCGACCGGGGTGACCCCGCGCGTCCCGGAGATCGACGGCGTGGACCACCCCAGCGTGGTCGGCTACGCGGACGTGCTGCGCGGCGACGCGCAGGTCGGCGAGCGCGTCGCGATCCTCGGCGCGGGCGGGATCGGCTTCGACGTTGCCGAGTACCTCACCGACCCGGGCGAGCAGGCCAGCCTCCGCCCCGAGGTCTTCTTCGCCCAGTGGGGCGTCGACACCGAGCACACCACGCCGGGCGGCCTGACCGCCCCCGTCCGCACGCCGAGTGGCCGTCAGGTGCACCTGCTCCAGCGCAAGACAAGCAAGGTCGGCCAGGGCCTCGGCAAGACCACCGGCTGGATCCACCGCGCCGAGCTCAAGCACCGCGGCGTGGTCTCCGTGGCAGGCGCCACCTACCGCCGCATCGACGACGCCGGCCTGCACCTCACGGTCGACGGTGAGGACCGCCTGCTGGAGGTCGACACCGTCGTCCTGTGCACCGGCCAGGAGCCCCGCCGCGACCTGCACCAGCAGCTGGCCGACCGCGGCGTCAAGGCCCACCTGATCGGCGGCGCCGACGTCGCAGCCGAACTCGACGCCAAGCGCGCCATCGACCAGGGCACCCGCCTGGCCGCGGAGCTGTAGAACTCACCAGTCGGCCACCCGGTAGTCCTTGAGGAACACCCCGGACACCGGGTGGCCGGCCTCGCCCCGCACGATCGGGTCGTAGACGCGGGCCGCCCCGTCCACGACGTCCAGCGGCGGGCGGAAGCCGCGCGCGGCCTCGTGGGCCTTCTTGGGAGCCGGGTTCTCGTCGGTGATCCACCCGGTGTCCACCGCGCACATGTGCACACCCTGCCCCGCCAACTCCTCGGCGCTGGTGCGGGTCAGCATGTTCAGCGCGGCCTTGGCCATGTTGGTGTGCGGATGGCACGCCGTCTTGTTGAGCACCGCGAACCGGCCCTCGACGGCCGTGACGTTGACGACGTAGCGCGCGGGCCGCGGCGAGGCGAGCAGCAGCGGCAGCAGCCGGTCACAGAGCAGCGCGGGGGCGACGGAGTTGACCAGCTGGGTCTCCAGCACCTCGGCCGCGTCCAGCCCACCGAGCCGCGCCGACCACGAGTTCTCCGCAGCGAGATCCGGCAACAGCCCTGACTCGTCGGTCTGTTGCGGCTCGTGCAGCGGCAGCGGCAGCGGTACGGGACGCAGTCCTCCCGGACGGCCACCCGACTCCAACTCCGCCGTGGGCCACGCCGGGGCGAGCACGGGCATCGGCCGGAAGCCCGGTGCGTGCCGAACGAGATCCCCCAGCGCGGCGGGCAGCGGCGTCAACTCCCCGGCCGCCAACCGGGCGTAGGACTCCGGGGGACGACGCAGCGTCTGCGCGGCGTTGTTGACCAGGATGTCGAGCGGACGTCCCTCGTCGCGCAACTCCTCGCAGAGCGCCAGCACTTGCCTTGGGTCGCGCAGGTCAATCCCGACCACGGTCAGCCGGTCCAGCCAGGCGTCGCTGCCGGGCTCGGCCTGGAACCGTCGCACCGTGTCGTGCGGGAACCGGCTGGTCACGACGAGCTCTGCCCCGTCCCGGAGCAGCATCAGCGCCAGCTGGAACCCGATCTTCACCCGCCCGCCGGTCAGCAGCGCCCGCCGCCCGCGCAGGTCCGTGGTCAGCCCACGCCGGGTCGCGTTGTCGGCGGAGCAGGCAGGGCAGAGCTGGTGATAGAAGCCGTCGACCTGTCGGTAGTGCGACTTGCAGACATAGCAGCGCTGCGGCTTCTCCAACTCACCGACGGGGCCCAGTTTCTGTGGCAGCGTCAGGGGCGCGTCCTCGACCCGGTCCAGGGCGCCGGTCACGGTCGCGGCGGCAAGTCGGGCGTCGGCGATCCGCCGCTCCGCCCGCAGTTGTTTTCGCCGCCCGTTCCGGCCCTGCCGCACGAACAGCGCGGCGAGCTCCTCCGCGCGCATCCGGCGGGCGTCGCCCGAGGGCAGTGCGCGGAGACGACCCACCAGCCGCTCAAAGGTGGCGAATTCCGCGTCCGAGATCCCGACCGGCTGTATGTCCTGCACCGCCCTACCCCCAACTCCTGTGTACGGAAACACTCCTGGTGCCGGACGCCGCTGTGCCGAAACGTCCGAAGCGCACGTCAGCCTAGTGTCGGCCTGACGTGCGCTTCGAAGGGTTTTCAGCTCGGGGGAGCGCGGGTGATCAGCCCTTGCGGGTCTTGATCTCGTCGGTGAGCTGGGGCAGGACCTGGAAGAGGTCGCCGACGACGCCGTAGTCGGCGAGTTCGAAGATCGGGGCCTCGGGGTCCTTGTTGACCGCGACGATGGTCTTGGAGGTCTGCATGCCCGCGCGGTGCTGGATGGCGCCGGAGATGCCGTTGGCGATGTACAGCTGCGGGGAGACCTGCTTGCCGGTCTGGCCGACCTGGTTGGAGTGCGGGTACCAGCCCGCGTCGACCGCGGCGCGGGAGGCGCCCACGGCCGCGCCGAGGGAGTCGGCCAGCGCCTCGACGACGCCGAAGCCCTCGGCCGCGCCGACGCCGCGTCCGCCGGAGACCACGATCGCGGCCTCGGTCAGCTCCGGGCGACCGGAGGAGACGCGCGGGGTACGGGAGGTGACCTTGGTACCGGTCGCGGCGGGGGTGAACGCCACGGTGACGGTCTCGACCGTGCCGGCGGCCGCGGCGGCCTCGGGGGCGGTCGCGTTGGGCTTGACGGTGATCACCGGGGTGCCGTGCGAGACACGGGACTGGACGGTGAAGGAGGCGGCGAACGCGGACTGGGTCGCGATCGGGCCCTGCTCGCCGGCGGTGAGGTCGACGGCGTCGGTGATGACGCCGGAGCCCAGGCGCAGCGCCAGGCGCGCGGCGATCTCCTTGCCCTCGCCCGAGGAGGTGACCAGCACCGCCGCCGGGTTGACGGATCCGGCGATCTGCGCGAGCGCGTCGACCTTCGGCACGACCAGGTAGTCGGCGAACTCGCTCGCGTCGGCGGTGATGACGCGCTCCGCGCCGTACTCGCCCGCCTTCGCGGCCACCGCGGCGGCGGCGTCGCCCGCGCCCAGTGCCACCGCGACCGGCGTGCCGATCCGACGGGCCAGGGTCAGCAGCTCCAACGCGGGCTTACGCACCGCACCGTCCACATGGTCCACCAGGACCAGAATCTCAGCCATGGTCAAACTCCCTCTGGTCCTCAGGTCCTAGATGAACTTCTGCGCGGCAAGGCTGCCACTAGATGAACTTCGCTTCCGCGAGGAAGGCGGCCAGCTGGGTGCCGCCGTCGCCCTCGTCCTTGACGATGGTGCCCGCGGTGCGGGCCGGGCGGGCTGCGGCCGAGTCGACGGCGGTCCAGGCGCCGGCGAGGCCGACCTGCTCGGCGTCGACGCCGAGGTCGTCCAGGTCCAGCTCCTCGACCGGCTTCTTCTTCGCGGCCATGATGCCCTTGAACGACGGGTACCGGGCCTCACCCGACTGGTCCGTCACGCTGACCACGGCCGGGAGGGACGCCTCGACCAGCTCCGTGGCCGTGTCACCGTCACGACGACCCGACACCGTGCCACCGCTGACGGCCACCTCGGACAGCAGCGTCACCTGCGGCACACCAAGACGCTCCGCCAGCAGCGCCGGCAGCACCGCCATCGTCCCGTCGGTCGACGCCATGCCACACACGACCAGGTCGAACCCGGTCTTCTCCACGGCCTTCGCCAGCACCAGCGAGGTCGCCATCACATCCGACCCGTGCACATC
>NZ_JADPRT010000012.1:0-83833 GCF_015690355.1 Streptacidiphilus fuscans
GCGGGCGTCTCCGAGCGGGTCAACGGCAAGCGCTTCCTCGCCCCGGGCGTGGCGAGCGTGCCGGCGTAACGCCGGCACGCAGCACGAAGGGCGGCCCTCCGAGAGATCGGAGGGCCGCCCTTTCGCATTCACGGACGAGGACCGTGTGCTGCCGCGGGTGGTTGCACCACCAGGGGCGCGGGGCTCTGCTGATCTGTGGCTCCTCCCCCTGCCTTCGGCGGGGGGACCCCCAGCGTGGGCGCGACCGGTCACTGATACTCCCGCAGGTGGTTGCACCACCAGGGGCGCGGGGAACTGCGCGACAAGCCACCCGGAGAGGTATCACCCCGAACGTTCAGGGCCGTCCGCTCATCAGTGGTTGCTCGCGCAGTTCCCCGCGCCCCTGGGGTTCTGCAACTGCAGGTCAGTGGGAAGGCGAAGCGGAGGGGGAGCCCGAAGCCGTCGGCTTCTTCTTGGGGTCCGTGGCGGCCTTCGCGCTGGTGCTCGTGCTGGCGGTCGCGCTCGGGGTCGCCGAGGCCTGCGGGGTGGCGCCGTTGGTGACCGGGATGGAGGGCATGTCCGACGCCGTCGGGGACGCCGCGATCGCCGCGGCGGTGACGCGGGCGATCAGGTCCTTGGTGCTGATGGACTGCGTCGCCGAGGCGAGCACCGTCTCCGGCGCCGGGTCCTTGGCGGTGCCGCCGATCTGCATGGTCAGCAGCGGGACGGAGCCCAGTCCGGAGGACTTCAGCAGCGACGTGGAGTCCTTGACCCACACCTTGTGGTCGCCGCCCGTCACGCACGCGCGGAAGACGTCGGTGTCCAGGTCCTTGACCTTCTTGGACAGGTCGATCAGGTGCGTGGTCGACGCGAAGGCGTCGTCCGACACGGCCGGCTGGTCGTTCAGCAGGACCGCGCGGTAGTCGGCGAAGGCGTTCGTCGGCTTGGCCGAGTCCTGCGCGCAGCCGAGCGCGTTGCCCGCCTGGAGCGAGCCGCTGCCGCCCTGGCTTGCGTCGATGCCGTCGGTCTCGCGGTAGTAGATGTTGGCCTGGCCGGAGGCGACCAGCTGGCGCAGCGTGGCGCCGTAGGTGTTCTCGAACTTCAGCGAGTTCGGGTCACGCATGTCCTCATAGAGGTTGAGGGTGACCGGCGCGTGCCCGTAGGCGGGGACGGCCAGACCGCTCGGGCCTGCGGCGGCGGTGGGGAGCTGCAGCTGCGACTCCTTGTTGCTGCGGACCACGGAACCGATCAACCCCGCGATCACGAAGACCACGACGATCGCACCGCTCACGGCCGCCCACCGTGTCCACGGCGTCGTACGCATGGACGCACCCGCCGGCTGCGGGTCCTTGTCCGGGGAGCTACTCACTTCCACCCATCCTCAACCACTCGTGTCCCCGCACTTCATGCGTCAGCGCGCGCGGATCGGACTCAGCATGTCATGCGGAGTTAAGAAGCCTTCAACTGGATCACGGCTTCCACTCATAAAGCACCGCGCCGCCGACCGTGCCCACGCGCGTGCCGTGGGCGGCCAACAGGGCCTGAAGTGGAGCGATGTGATCCGGGCCATAGGGAGCGCCCTGGGAGTCGTCCACGAACAGGCTCGGCGGATGCTCACGCATCTCCTGTTCGAAAGTCTGCCATGACCCGTTCACCCCTTCGGCCAGGCCCACTCCGCGCCCGTCACGGCCTCCGGCGAAGTTGGTCAGCAGACCCGCCGTCAGATAGCGGCTGGCGGGCGGACGGTCGGCGAGCCAGTAGATCTCCGGGTGCATCCCCCAGACCAGCACCGGCTGCCCGGGCCCGGTCCGGGCGTCGACGGCCCGTGCGACGGCCTGCACGCGGGTGACGGGCGTGGTCGACCACATCAGCCCCAGCACCACGAAGACCACGCCCGCGGCGGCGCTCCACGCGAGCACGGGCCGGGTCCAGCGCGCGGGCGCGCGGTGCAGCGCGGAGGCGCCGAGCAGGGCCAGCGGGGGCACCAACTGGAGGTAGTAGTGGCCGAAGAAGTGCAGCCCGGTCACCACCCCGAGGGCGGAGGCGCCCAGCCACACCCACAGGTCGCCGTCCTCACGCAGCGACGTCCGTGGATCCCGGGCGACGACGAGCAGGACGCCGAGCCCGGCGGCCCCGAGGAGCGCGGCGTTGCCTGCGGCGCGGGCGAGCGCGGTCAGCCAGGCGCCGTCGAGCGAGGCGTAGCCGCCGCTGCCGGAGACGACCCAGAAGAGGAAGTCGTGCGGCCCGAGGAGAAGGACGAGGGCTGCGACGGGCACGACGAACCCGAGCAGAACGCGGGCCAAGGCGGGGCGACGGCCGTCGCGTTGGCGGAGCAGGAGAAAGAGGACGGGCAGCAGCACCGCTCCCCCGGTCTGCTTCACCATCGCTGCCGCGGCGGTCGCCAGCCCCGCGCCGGCCCAGCGCTGCCGGTCCGCGCACCAGAACGCGGCGGCGGTGGCGGGCAGCATGAAGACCTCGAAGGTCGCCGCCTGGGTGTCCTCGGGCGAGAGCCCGACGCTGAGCAGCAGCGTGAGCACGCCCGCGACGACCGCCGCGCGCGGCCCCCAGCGCCGCCGCGCGACGGACGCGAGCAGCAGCGCTGTCGCGAGCTGGGCGAGGACCGCGAGGACGCGCAGCGGCCACAGGGAGTCGGAGCCGAAGACCCAGAACGCGCCCTGGTAGAGCCACGGCAGCAGCGGCGGCTTCCGGTCCACGACGTTCTGGTAGAGCGTCCCGCCTGCGGCGAGCATCCGCGCCTCGGTGGCGAGGTAACCCTCGTCGGGACTCCAGAACGGCCGCAGGAAGGAGGGGAGATGGGTCGCCACGGCGACAACGGCGAGAAGCCCTGCAGCGGCGCGGGGACTCTGCAGGCGAGCAACCATGCACCTCAGGGGCGCGGGGAACTGCGCGAGAGCCACCCTGTGCGGATGGCCCTGCGCGTTCGGCGGCTCACCACTCACAGTGGCTTGTCGCGCTCACGCGGCGGAGCCGCATATCGACAGAGCCTCGCGCCCCTGAGGTAGTGCATGGTCCTCACTCCGCAGAATCCCTGCGCCCCTGGGAAGTGCAACTTCCCGCGTCGGCTAGAGGACCGCCGCCGGGTCCAGGGAGACCTTCGCGACGAGCGCTGCCGCCTTCTCCGCCACGCCGTCGGCGGTCAGGCCGATCTCCGCCAGGATCTGGTCGCGCGTCGCGTGGTCCAGGAACGTCTGCGGGATACCCAGATCCCGGAGCGGGACGTCGACGCCCGCGTCGCGCAGGGACTGGGAGATCGCCGCGCCGACGCCACCCGCGCGGCCGTTGTCCTCGACGGTGATGATCGCGCGGTGGCGCGCGGCGAGCGGAGCGAGCTCCGGGTCGACCGGCTTGACCCAGCGCGGGTCGACGACCGTGGCGCTGATGCCCTGCGCGGCCAGCTTCTCCGCCGCTTCGAGGCAGGTCTGCGCCATCGCGCCAACCGAGACGATCAGCACGTCGGCGTCGACGCCGTCGACCGAGCCGTCCCGCAGCACGTCCATGCCGCCGATCTTGCCGACCGCCGGGACGGCCGGGCCGACCGTGCCCTTGGAGTAGCGGACGACCGTCGGCGCGTCGTCGACCTCGACCGCCTCGCGCAGCTGCGCGCGCAGCTGGTCCGCGTCACGCGGAGCGGCCAGTCGCAGGCCGGGGACGATCTGGAGGATCGACATGTCCCACATGCCGTTGTGCGAGGCGCCGTCCGCGCCGGTGACACCGGCGCGGTCCAGGACGAAGGTCACGCCGCACTTGTGCAGCGCGACGTCCATCAGCACCTGGTCGAAGGCGCGGTTGAGGAAGGTCGCGTAAACCGCGACGACCGGGTGCAGGCCTCCCGTCGCCAGGCCCGCCGCCGAGACGGCGGCGTGCTGCTCGGCGATGCCGACGTCGTAGATGCGGTCCGGGAACTCCTTGGCGAAGGGCGCCAGGCCGACCGGGTGCAGCATGGCCGCGGTGATGCCCACCACGTCCTTGCGCTCGCGGCCGATGGCGACCATCTCCTCGCCGAAGACGGAGGTCCAGTCCTGGCCGGAGGACTTGACCGGCAGGCCGGTGTCGGGGTGGATCACCGGGACCGCGTGGAAGCGGTCCTCCTCGTTCTGCTCGGCGGCGCGGTAGCCGCGGCCCTTCTGGGTGAGGCAGTGGACGATGACCGGGCCGCCGAAGCCGCGGGCGCGGCGCAGCGCGGACTCCAGGGCCTGGACGTCGTGGCCGTCGATCGGGCCGACGTACTTGAGGCCGAGGTCCTCGAACATGCCCTGCGGGGCGATGAAGTCCTTGAGGCCCTTCTTGGCGCCGTGCAGCGTCTCGAAGAGCGACTGGCCGACGACCGGCGTGCGCTGCAGCGCGTCCTTGCCCCAGGCAAGGAAGCGCTCGTAGCCCTGGGTGGTGCGCAGGGTGGCCAGGTGGTTGGCCAGGCCGCCGATGGTCGGCGAGTAGGAGCGCTCGTTGTCGTTGACGACGATGATCACCGGGCGGTCGGACGCCTCGGCGATGTTGTTGAGCGCCTCCCAGGCCATGCCGCCGGTCAGCGCGCCGTCGCCGATGACCGCGACGACGTGGCGGTCGTCGTGGCCCTGGAGCTGGTTGGCCTTGGCCAGGCCGTCGGCGTAGCCGAGCACGGTGGAGGCGTGCGAGTTCTCGATCACGTCGTGCTCGGACTCGGCACGCGACGGGTAGCCGGAGAGGCCGCCCTTGGTGCGCAGCTTGGAGAAGTCCTGACGCCCGGTGAGGATCTTGTGGACGTAGGACTGGTGGCCCGTGTCGAAGAGGATCCGGTCCTTGGGCGACTCGAAGACGCGGTGCAGGGCGATGGTGAGCTCCACCACGCCGAGGTTCGGGCCGAGGTGGCCGCCCGTCTTGGAGACCTCCTCGACCAGGAAGCCCCGGATCTCCTCGGCCAGGACGGCCAGCTGTCCCGGGGTGAGACGGTCAAGATCGCGCGGTCCCCGAATGCGGGTCAGCAGGGCCACCCGTTCCTCCTCTATCTCTGTCGGCCGCGAGCGGCCCCGAGCTTCCTCGTCCGCCGCCCGTTCAGTCCGGGCTCGACCAAGGGTCTGTCCGAATCCGCTCAGTCTACGGCCCTGTCCCGGTGACGCGACCGACCGGAGTGCTGCGTTGGCCGGAACCGTCGGCCGGAACGCGCGACCACCCGGCACCGGAGCGGTATCGGTGCCGGGTGGTTCTTCTTGCAGTCCGTCAGCCCCACGAGCCGGTCCTCCCCCTCAAGAGGCCGGCTCGCGTTGCGGAGGGCCGACGGCGTCCGTACGCCCGAACGGGCGAACAAGCGCCTTCCGCGGCACGCGCGGTGAGGGCTCAGCCGCGGCCGGAGGACTTCTGGCTGCGGCGCGACAGCGAGTCGACGATCACGGCGGCGAGGAGCACCACGCCCATGATCATGTACTCGACGTCCTGGTTGAGGCTGAGCATGTTGAGGCCGTACTGGATCGACTCGATGACCAGCATGCCGAGCAGCGCGGACCAGACCCGGCCGCGTCCACCGAAGAGGCTGGTGCCGCCGATGACGGCCGCGGCGATGGCCATCATCAGGTTGTTCGGGTCCGCACCGGCCTGCCCGGCCGCGTTGGTGGTGGCCGCGATGGCCAGACCGCCGAGCGCCGCGAAGGTGCCGGAGATGGCGAAGACGGAGATCCGGATCGCCGGGACCGAGATACCGGCACGACGGCTGGCCTCGATGTTGCCGCCGACCGCGAAGATCTTGCGGCCGTAGGAGGTACGGCGCAGCACGAAGTCACAGACGATCAGCAGCGCCAGGAAGAGCACCAGGGCGTTCGGCACGCCGCTGGCCAGGTTGAGCACGTAGGCGGCGACGAACGCCGGGACCGCGAGCGCCACCAGGCGCAGCACGACCTCGCTGGTCGGGCGGAACGGGACGCCCGCCTTGCGGCGACGCAGCTGCTCGCTGAACGCCCCGTACGCGGCGGAGCCGACCGCCAGCACGGCCAGGATGTAGGCACCCGAGATGTCGCTGCCCATGAAGTACGAGCTGCCGGACAGGAAGTGGTTCAGGCCCTTGTCGTCCAGGTTGATCGTGCCGGTCGAGCCCAGCAGCCAGAGCATGACGCCCTGCCAGGCCAGGAACCCGGCCAGGGTGACCACGAAGGCCGGGACGCCGATCTTGGCGAAGATCCACCCCTGCAGCGCGCCGATCGCCGCGCCCGACAGGACGGTGAGCAGGACGGCAAGCCACGGGTTGACGCCGTGCGAGATCTCCAGCACCGCGTAGACGGCGGCGGCCAGACCGCTGACCGAGCCGACCGACAGGTCAATCTCGCCCAGCAGCAGCACGAAGACCAGGCCGACCGAGAGCAGGCCCACGCCGACCATGTAGTAGGCGATGTACTCGGCGGTGGAGGCCGCGAAGTAGTGGCCGTTCTTGACCGAGAAGACGGTCCAGATGACGATCAGGCCGACGACGACCGGCAGCGAGCCGATCTCGCCGCCGCGCACCTTGCGGGTGAACTCGGTCCAGTACCCGGCCAGTCCGGCCTCGCGCTGGAGCAGGCGGGGGTCGACGGCCGAGTTCTGCGGCGCGGGCGCCTCGGGGGTCTTGGTGTCGTTGCTCACTTCGCGGCCTCCGACGTGCGCGCCTTACGCCGGGTCACCGCGTTGTCGGTGGCGCCGGTGATCGCGGCGATGATGGTCTCCTGGGTGGTCTCCTGGACCGGGAAGGTGCCGTTGTTGCGGCCCAGCCGCAGCACCGCCACGGTGTCCGCGACGGCGCGGACGTCGGCCATGTTGTGGCTGATCAGGATGACGCCCAGGTCCCGCTCGCGGAGCCGCTCGACCAGGTCGAGGACCTGCGCGGTCTGCTCGACGCCAAGGGCGGCGGTGGGCTCGTCCAGGATCACGACCTTGGGCTCGCCGATCAGCGAGCGGGCGATCGCGACGACCTGGCGCTGACCGCCGGAGAGTCCGGCGATCGGGATGCGCACGCTCGGGATGCGGATGGACAGGGTGTCCAGCAGCTCCCGCGCCTTCTGCTCCATGGCCACCTCGTCGAGGGTGCCGCGACGCTTCAACTCGCGTCCGAGGAACAGGTTTCCGACCACGTCCAGGTTGTCGCACAGGGCGAGGTCCTGGTAGACGGTGGCCACACCGAGGTGCTGGGCGTCCTGCGGACGCTGGATCGAGACGGGGGTGCCCTCCCACTCGATCTCGCCCTCGTCGATCGGGTGCACGCCCGCGATCGTCTTGACCAGGGTGGACTTACCGGCGCCGTTGTCACCGACCAGCGCCACCACCTCTCCGGCGTGAACCTCCAGCTCGACGTCGGTGAGGGCCTGCACCGCGCCGAACCGCTTGGAGACCCCGCGCAACGCCAGTACGGGCGCGCTTGTCACGTGAACCAACTCCTTCTGCCCACCCGGTGCCTCGGGTGGGCTGGTCGACGCCCGCGCGGGATCACCGCGCGGGGGACGACGTCTGACGGATACTCAGCACTCCGGCCGCAGGCGCGGTCCCGAGCGAGGGTGCGGCCTACTGCAGGCCGTCGGCCTTGCAGGCGGCGGCGTAGTCGGCGGTGCAGATCTGGTTGACGCTCCAGAGGCCGTCCTGGACCACGGTGGACTTGATGTTGGCCTTGGTCACCAGGACCGCGGGCAGCAGGTCCGAGGGGGCCTTGTCACCGGACAGGCTGGTGCTGGTCGAGGTGGCGACCGAGCTGATGCTGGTGCCGTTCAGCAGGTCGACGGCCAGCTGGGCGGCGGCGTCGGCCTCGGGCTTGTAGGCCTTGTAGACCGTGTAGGCCTGGGTGCCGGCCACGATCCGCTGGATCGCGTCGAGCTGGGCGTCCTGACCACCGATCGGCAGCGCGGACAGGCCGGCCGTCTTCATCGACTGGACGATACCGGCGGCCATGCCGTCGTTCGCCGAGTAGAAGGCGGCGATGTTGCTGGCGCCGAGCTGGTTGATGGCGGCGGTGGCCTTCTGCGCGGCGACGTCGGCCTTCCACAGACCCGAGGCGTCGTAGGCGATGTCGACCTTGCCGGCGACAGCCTCCTGGAAGCCCTTCTTGAAGTAGGCGGCGTTCGGGTCGGCCGAGTCGCCGTCGATCTCGACGACCTTGGCGGACGGGGTGGCCTTGCTGCCCAGGGCGTTGAGCAGGCCCTGGCCCTGGAGCTCGCCGACCTTCTCGTTGTCGAAGGAGACGTAGGCGTCGATCGGGCCCTCGGCCAGGCGGTCGTAGGCGACGACCTTGATGCCCTTGGCGTGGGCGGCCTCGACGGAGGACTTGATCTGGGTGGCGTCCTCGGCGTCGACGACCAGGACCTTGACGCCCTGGTTGATCATCGTCTGCACCTGCTGGGCCTGCTGCTGCGCGCTGCCGCCGGCGTTGTCGTACTGGACGGTCGCGCTCGGGTCGAGCTGCTTGACCTCGGCCTCGAACAGCGGCTTGTCGAACTGCTCGTAGCGGGTGGTCTGGTTCTCCGGGAGCAGCAGACCGATGACCTGCGAGCCGCTCGAACCGGAGGAGGAAGAAGAGGAGGAAGAGCTGGAGCTGCCACCGGCCTTGCCACATGCGGCGAGACCAAGTGCTATGGAGACGGCGGTGGTTACCACGACCGTGCGGCGCAGAGTGCTGTTCATCGTGTGGGGTGCCTCCCTGACGCGGTCGCAACGTTGCGACCGAGGTGTGAGGGAGTCAACCCCGCACACCCCAATGGCGTCAATAAGTAAAACCGCACTCTGTTGAATCCGAACCCTTTCGTTATCTTCCTGAAGGCATGGGGGTAACCAAGCCCCCGAAAGGTGAACGTCAGCCCATCGGCAATGCGTTGGAATCGCTCATTTCCGACATCACCAACGCCAAGGCTCCAAGAACCTCGGCCCGGCCGCCGAGCGTGCCCGGCACCACGGAGAGCTGCCGCGCGGCGCTCGGGATCGCGTAGCGGGCGACCGACTCGCGGATCGGGTCCAGCACCAGGTCGCCCGCCTCGGCCAGGTCGCCGCCGAGGATCACCCGGCGCGGGTTGAGCAGGTTGCACATGGTCGCCACGCCGCTGCCGATCTGGCGTCCGGCGTCGGCCAGCACGCGACGGCAGCCCAGGTCGCCGCGCTGGGCCAGCTCGACCACCCTGGGGATGCTCAGCTCCTGGCCGTGGCTCTGCTGGAGCAGGCCGAGGATGTGCCGGGCGCCGACGAAGGTCTCCAGGCAGCCGCGGTTGCCGCAGCGGCAGACCGGTCCGGCCTCGTCCAGGGTGATGTGGCCGATCTCGCCCGCCGTGCCGCCGGGGCCGCGGTAGATCTGACCGGCGATCACCAGACCGGCGCCGACGCCGCTGGCCACCTTGATGTAGGCGAGGTCGGACAGGCCCCGCCCCGCACCCCAGACCAGCTCGCCGAGCGCGCCCAGGTTGGCGTCGTTGTCGACGCGGACCGCCATCCCGAGCCGGCTGGACAGCTCCTTGGCCGGAGAGATGCCGCTCCAGCCCGGCAGGATCGAGGTCGAGCCGAGCGCGCCGGTCTCCACGTCGATCGGTCCGGGGACGCCGAGGCCGACGCCGATGACCTTCTCCGGAGCGAAGCCGGTCTGCTCCAGCAGCCGGGCGACCAGCTGCTCGGTGCGGCCGAAGCCCTGCTCGGCGGAGGCGTCCGTGTCCAGCGGCTCGCTCTCCTCGGCCAGCACCCGGTGGGCCAGGTTGCCGATGGCCACCCGCAGGTGGGAGTGACCGAAGTCGACGCCGACGACGATCCCCGCGTCCGCGCTGAGCGAGACGCTGCGGGCCCGTCGGCCACCGGAGGAGGTGGGCGTGACCACGACCGTCCCGGCTTCGCTGAGCTCGCGGACGATGTTGGACACGGTCGCGGCGGACAGCCCGGTGCTGCGCGCGATCTCGGCCTGGGTCAGCGAGCCGGCCATCCGGACCGCCCGGAGCACGCGCTCCAGGTTCGCCCGGTGCAGCGACGACTGGGATCCCGGCGTTTCCACGGACATGAGCAGTTCCATCCTCGCCGCCCACGCCGCGTCCTTGCGGCGGAGCACTCTGCGCGGCCTTGATTTCGGCCTTGAATACAACTTCTGAACTTCAAGCAGAGCTAACAGGGTGAACTCATGTCAAGAGTGAAGGGAAAGAGATGCCCTAAATGTTGCTGAAACGCGGCCGCCCCGGACCGAGAGCGGTCCGGGGCGGTGTCGGCGCGGGCGAAGGCAGGGCCTGACTTCAGGCGGCCCGACGACGTCGGCGGGTGCACGTCAGACGCGGGCGAACTCCGGCTCGTCCAGGTCGCCGACCCGGGTGTGGCGGCCGAGCAGCGCGACCTCGCGGAACTGCCAGAGCAGCGCGCCGGTCGGGGCGTGGACGACCATGTTGGCGCGCAGCGGCATCTGCAGCAGGCGGCCGCCGTCGGGCATGTCGCGCCAGCGCGGCAGGTCGTCCTCGCAGAGCCGGGCCAGCGGGATGCGGTGCAGCGAGGCCACCTCGCGGCGGCAGCGCTCCAGCCTGGCGGGCGGGGCGTCGAGCAGCACGACCACCGGGGTGATCACGAAGCCGGTGCCCGCCACGTAGTCGTCCAGCAGCCCGGCGACGGCGGAGGCGGGGGCCTCGACGCCGGTCTCCTCGGCCAGTTCGCGCAGGGCCGTCTCGACGAGGGTCTCCCCCGGCTCGACCCGGCCGCCGGGCAGCGCCCACTGACCGGCGTTGCGGCCCCTCGGGGCGCGCTTGATCATCAGCACCTGCGGCCCGGTCTTCGACGGCAGCACGCAGACGGCGACGGCGGCGGACCGCTCGGCGACGGCCGAACGGCGCGGGAACGCCGCGAGGTTGCGGCGGATCCGGTCGTGGTCGACGCCCGGTGCTGTTCCGCTCATCGGGGTGCTCCCTTCATGCCGGTTCCAGGGACGTGCCGCGCGCGCGGCTGGCGGACTCGCCGTCGACGAGCAGCTCCCGCTGGACGAAGCCGATCAACAGCTCGCGCATCACCGAGACGGTCATGCCGGGGCGGCCGGTGAGCACCTGGATCGCCGCGCCGTCGGTGAGCGCGGTCAGATGCAGGGCCAGCTCCTCCGGCGAGACGTCCACGCGGAAGACGCCCTGGCGCTGGCCGCGTCGGACGATCCGCACCACGGTGTCGTGCCAGCGGGCGTAGAACTCGTTGTGCGCGGGCCGGAACTCGGGCCGGACCACGGCCTCCGCCCAGTACTGGAGCCAGATCGACCACTCGTCGCGCACCTGGCCCACCCGGGGCAGCTGCATGTCGATCAGCTTGAGCAGCCGCTCGTGGGCGTTGTCGATCCCGCGCAGCTCCTGGCTCTGCCGGACGAACGCCTGCTCGACGCAGAACTTCAGCGCCTCGGTCAGCACGTCGGTCTTGCCCGGGAAGTAGTAGTGCACCGTGCCTGTGCTGGTGCCGCACACCTTGGCGATGTCGCTGATCCGCACGGCGTGGAAGCCGCGTTCGGCGATCAGCTGCCAGGTGGCGTCGAGGATCGCCCTCCGCCGGTCCTCGTCCGTCCGCGGCTGGCCGGCCATGCGCTCTCCCCTCGTCACGCCTGCCCCTGTCCGGGATGCAGGACATCCTACTGACGCATCAGTCAGATTCAAGAGTACGGCAGAAATCGTGGAAATCTGCTGCACGGACTGACTGAACCCCTTGACACGGACCACGGCGAGAGAGCTAACTGACGCATCAGTCAGACATTGCTCCGGCGATCCGAGGAGACCCTGTGCGCGATTCTTCAGCCCTGGCCCCGCCCGGCTCCGGCCCGGCGGACGGCCCGGCGGCGACTCCGGCGGGCGGCCCGGCGTCCGGGCTGCGGGCGGACGTCCACGCCGGTCGGGTGGCGCTGGTCACCGGCGGCGGCACCGGGATCGGCCGGGCCACCGCGCTGGACCTCGCCGCCGCCGGGGCCTCGGTCGCGATCTGCGGACGACGGCCCGAGCCGCTGGAGGAGGTACGCAACCAGATCGAGAAGTCCGGCGGCCGGTGCCTGGTCCTCGTCGCCGACATCCGCGAGGAGGACCAGGTCGGCGAGGTCGTCCGGCAGACCCTCGACGCTTTCGGGCGGATCGACGTCCTGGTCAACAACGCGGGCGGCCAGTTCGCCGCGCCCGCCGAGGAGATCACGCCGAAGGGCTGGCGTGCCGTGCACCGGCTGGCCGTCGACGCGACCTGGGCGATGACCCGCGAGGTCGCCAACCGGGCGATGATCCCGCAGCGTTCCGGCTCGGTCTTCTTCCTCGCCTTCTCACCGCGCCGGGGCATCCCCGGCATGGTGCACGCCTCGGCGGCCCGCGCCGCCGTGGAGAACCTGGCCGCCGGGCTGGCCCTGGAGTGGAGCCGTTACGGAATCCGCTCCGTCTGCGTCGCCCCGGGCACGATCGCCACCGAGGGCTTGGACAGCAACTACACCGACGAGGACCGGGCCCGCTGGGCGCAGGCCGTCCCGCTCGGCTACCTCGGCTCGGCGCAGGACGTCGCCGGTGTCATCTCCTTCCTCGCCTCCCCCGCGGGCCGGTACGTCACCGGCACCACCGTCGTCGTCGACGGCGGCGTCGACGCGTGGGGCGCGGGCCACCCCGTCCCTGATCTGCTTCCGGAGGTCGAGCGATGAGCGGAGCGCAAGGAGCAGGAGTGAACCCGTCAGCCACCGCACGCGACCTCGGCGCGCTCTTCGACCCGCGCGCGGTCGCCGTGCTCGGGGCGAGCAACGACCGCTCCAAGTACGGCAACTGGATCAGCGTCCAGGCGCTGCGGATGCAGGGACGACGCCCGGTGTACCTGGTGAACCGGCGCGGTGAGCCGGTGCTGGGCGAGCCGACACACCGCAGCCTCGGCGAACTGCCCGAGCCCGTCGACCTGGTGGTCGTCGCGGTCCCGTCCGCCGGCTTCGAGGACGCCGTCGAGGACGCGCTCGCGGCCGGGGCGAAGGCGATCGTCGGCATCACCGCCGGTTTCGGCGAGCTGGGCGCCGAGGGCCGGGCCCGCGAGGCGGCGCTGGCCGCTCGGGTGCGGGAGGCAGGGGCGGTGCTGCTCGGCCCCAACTGCCTTGGCGTGCTGGACAGTACGAGCGGCCTCTACCTCGCGTCGAACCCGCTGCCCGCCGGGCCCGTCGCGCTGCTGTCGCAGAGCGGCAACATGGCGCTGGAGCTCAGCAGGTTCCTGATCGACCGTGACCTCGGCTTCTCCCGGTTCGCCTCGCTGGGCAACCAGGCCGACCTGACCGTGGCCGACCTGATCCGCTCCTGCGCCGCGCACGACGGCACCGAGCTGATCGCCGTCTACTGCGAGGACTTCGGCGACGGTCGCGACTTCGTCGAGGTCGCGGCCGAGGCGCGGGCGGCGGGCAAGCCGGTGGTGCTGCTGACCGTCGGCGGCAGCGAGGCGTCGGTGCGCGGCGCCAGGTCCCACACCGGCGCGCTGACCAGTGACACCGCCGTGATCGACGCGGCCTGCCGCGCCGCGGGCGTGGACCGGGTGTCCAGCCCGCGCGAGATGGCCGACCTGCTGGCGATGCTCCACCGCTTCGGCGACGCCCCGGCCCGCCGGGTCGCGGTGCTGGCGGACGGCGGCGGCCACGCCTCGGTCGCCTCCGACATCGCCGACGCGCACGGCCTCTCCGTCCCCGAGTTCCCGGCCGCGCTCTCCGAGGCGCTGCGCGGCGAGCTGACCCCCTCGGCAGGCGTCGGCAACCCGGTCGACCTGGCCGGCGCCGGCGAGCAGGACATCACCTCCTTCGCCCGCACCCTGGACCTGCTGCTCGGCTCGCCCGAGGTCGACTCGGTGCTGGTCACCGGCTACTTCGGCGGCTACGGCGACTACGGTCCCGAGCTCGCCGCGGCCGAGCTGGCCACCGCCCGGGTGATGGGCGAGCGGATCACGCTGCTGGGCAAGCCCGTCGCCGTGCACACCATGTGCGCGGACAGCGCGCCCGCCGAGGAGCTGCGCCGTCACGGCGTCCCGGTCTTCCGCGCCGTCGAGGACGCCGCGCAGAGCCTGGGCATGCTGGCCCGACGCGACCCGACGCCGCGTCAGGCGCCGCGTCCGCGCACCGACGCGCAGCCGGTCGCCGACGACGGCTACTGGACCGCGCGGGAACTGGTCCGCGCGGCCGGAGTCGCCCTCCCGCCCGCACAGTTGGCCGCCGACGAGGCGGAGGCCGTCGCGGCGGCGCGGGCGATCGGCGGGCCGGTGGTGGTCAAGGCACTCGGGCTGCTGCACAAGTCCGACTCCGGCGGCGTCGCCCTCGGCCTCGCCACCCCGGAGACGGTCCGCGAGGCGGTCGCCGACATGAGCCGGCGGCTCGACCCGCCCGGCTTCTGCGTCGAGGCGATGGCCGACCTGCGCGACGGCGTCGAGCTGATCGTCGGCGTCCAGCGCGACCCCCGCTTCGGGCCGGTGGCCATGGTCGGCCTCGGCGGGATCGCCACCGAGGTGCTGCGCGACACCGCGTTCGCGCTGGCCCCGGTGGGCCGGGACGAGGCGCTGGAGCTGCTCTCCCGGCTGCGGTCGGCGGCGCTGCTGCGCGGCGTGCGCGGCAGGCCGGGCGTCGACCTGGACGCGCTGGCCGACGCGGTCGCCGCGATCACCGAGGTCGCCGCCGCGCACCCGGAGATCGCCGAGCTGGAGGTCAACCCGCTGCTCGCCACCCCCAAGGGCTGCTTCGGGCTCGACGCCCGGATCGTGCTCGACGCCTGAACTTCCTTACTCCCTGACCCCTTTCGACTGTTCCGAGTTTCGAGAGAAAGAGTCCCCATGGAATTCGCGTACTCCCCCCGGCTCTCCGAGCTGAAGCAGCGTGCCGCCGACCTCACCTCGAAGATCATGAACTACGAGGACGAGTGCGAGGCCAACAACGGCCTGACCCCCGAGGCGCTGGCGGCGATCCGCGAGGACGTCCTCGCGTCCGGTCTGCAGGCGATCAACCACCCCGTCGAGTGGGGCGGCGCGGGCCTCAGCATCCTGGAGCAGGTCGTCGTCCAGGACGAGCTGGGCAAGCTGACCAACGCGCTGTGGGACACCGTCTGGCGTCCGGCCAACTGCCTGCGGGCCGCCACCCCCGAGCAGCGCGAGAAGTACCTGCTCCCCGGCATCCAGGGCCGCTGCCGTGACGCGGTCGCGATCACCGAGGCCGATGCCGGCTCCGACCCGAGCGGCATCGCCACCACCGCGGTCCCGGACGGCAAGGGCTACCGGATCAACGGCGAGAAGTGGTTCGTCACCGTCGGCGACGTGGCGGACTTCCTGATCGTGCTGGCCAACGTCCAGCCGGCGGGCGCGCCCACGCTCTTCCTGATCGACCGCGACACGCCGGGCGTCTCGGTCAAGCGCACGCCCCGCTACACCCACACCTTCGTCTACGAGCACCCCGAGTTCCTCTTCGAGGACGTGTACGTCGGCGCGGACGCGGTGCTCGGCGGGATCGGCCAGGGCTACGAGCTGACCCGCGACTGGTTCACCGAGGAGCGCCTGATGATCGGCGCCCGCACCATCGGCGCCGCCGAGCGCGCGCTGGAGCTGGCCACCGACTGGGCCCGTGGACGCGTCCAGGGCGGCGAGGCGCTGATCAACCGTCAGCTGATCCAGGGCATGCTGGCCGACTCGGTCGTCGACATCACCACCAACCGCGCCTTCACCCACCAGGTGGCCTGGGAGTTCGACCAGGGCGCCGACCGCAAGCTGCTGCACGCCCGCGCCGCGACGGTGAAGCTGGCCGCGTCCGAGGCGTCCAACCGCGTCGTCGACCGCGCGCAGCAGATCTTCGGCGGGCGCGGCTACATGCGCGACTACCCGGTCGAGCGGCTCTGGCGTGAGCTGCGCGTGGACCGGATCTGGGAGGGCACCTCCGAGATCCAGCGCCTGGTCATCGCCAACGAGATCACCAAGCGCGGCCTGTCCGGGCTGCTGACCTTCCGTCCGGAGGCCTGATGAGCGGCGAGCTGAGGCGCAGCGGAGCGGAGCCGAAGCGGAGCGCGGCGGGAAAAGCGATGAGCGGCGACGTCCGCCCGATGTTCGACCGCGACGGGAAGGACTCCGCCCCGCAGGCCCCCGCGCAGCAGGACCCCGCGCGGGGAAGCGTCGAGGTGGCCCTGCACGGCGAGGTCGCGGTGCTGACGCTCCGCCGGGAGGCCAAGCTCAACGCGCTCTCCACCCACCTGGAGGCCGCGCTGCTCGACGCGCTGCGCTCGCAGACCGTGCGCGGCAGCCGGGCCGTGGTGGTCACCGGAGGGAGCAAGGTGTTCTCCGCCGGGGCGGACGTCGGTGAACTGCGGGAGATGACCCCGGAGGCGATCGCCGCGTACTACCGCGCCTCCGGGGCGGTGTACGAGGCGATCGCCGCCCTCCCGCAGCCGACGGTGGCCGCGATCGCCGGCTACTGCCTGGGCGGCGGACTGGAGTTGGCCCTGGCCGCGGACCTTCGGGTGGCCGACCCTTCCGCCGTCCTCGGACTGCCCGAGGTGGGCATCGGCATCCTGCCGAGCTCCGGCGGGGTGACCCGGATGGTCCGCGCGGTCGGCCCGGCCCGCACCCGCGACCTGGTGCTGCGCGGCCGCCGGATGGCGGTCGACGAGGCGCACCAGTGGGGCCTGCTCACCGAGATCGCCCCGGCGGGTGAGCACCTGGAGACGGCGGTGAAGATCGCCGCCGAGATCGCCGCGCACCCGCCGCTGGCCGTCTCGATCACCAAGCAGGTGATCACCGCCGCCACGGACGCCCCACGCGAGGCCGCGCTGCTGCTGGAGCAGCTCGCCTACACGGCGCTCAACCGCACCACCAGCTGATCCGTCACCACCAACTGCTCCGCACCGCACCTTTCCGGGGCTGCACATCGCGCGTCACTCTCACCCCACCCAGGAGAACTGACATGCCAGTCAGCACGGCCCGCACCACCGACACGACCGCGCAGCCGGGCGCGAGATCCGGGCGCATCGAGGCACGATCGATCGACTATGTGCCGCTCGCGGAGCGGCACGGCAAGGTATGGCACCTCTTTCCGGTCTGGTTCGCGGGCGACGCGCACCTGGCCACCGTCGCCACCGGCGCGATCGGCGTCGCGCTGGGCGGCAACCTGATCTGGACGGCGATCGCCGTGGTCACCGGGTGCGCCTTCGGCACCTTCTTCATGGCGTTCCACTCCACCCAGGGCCCGCAGCTGGGCCTGCCGCAGATGGTGCAGTCCCGGCCGCAGTTCGGCTTCATGGGCGCGCTGCTGGTGTGGATCGTCGCGCTCACGACGTACATCGGCTACACGGCCTTCAACCAGGTGCTGGTCGGCAGCACCATGCAGCACCTGGTCAGCCTGCCGACCGGCGTCAGCTACGTGGGCTACGCGGTCGTCGGCATCCTGCTGGCGATCGTCGGCTACGACTTCATCCACCGGGCGTCGCGCTGGCTGACCTATCTGATGCTGGCTGCGCTGGTCGTCTTCTCGGTCGGCATCCTGGCCGTGAACCCGTTCACCCACGGCCAGTTGGACCTCGGCGCGTTCTCGCTGACGCCGTTCCTGATCCAGTTCTTCACGGCGGCGGTCTACCAGCTCTCCTGGTCGATCTACGTCTCGGACTACTCGCGCTACCTGCCGCCGAACGTCGGGGTGCGCTCCTCGTTCTGGTGGACGTACCTGGGCGCGGGGGTCGGCGGGGCCTGGATGATGCTGGTCGGCACCGTGGCGGCCGGGCTCTTCCCCAAGGCCGACCTGGTCAACTCGGTGATCTCGGCGGGCAACGAGCTGTTCCCCGGCTTCGGGGTGACGCTTCTGGTCGCGTCCGTGGTGCCGCTGCTCACCATCGGCACGCTGAACTTCTACGGCGCGAGCCTGACCATGCTGTCCTCGCTGGACTCGATCAAGCAGGTCAAGCCGACGGTGGCCAAGCGGATCGCCACCCTGGTCCTCGTCGGGGTGGTCTCCACCGCGATCGCCTTCGGCTCGGACGACTCGTTCCTCACCCAGTTCGGCGAGTTCCTGACAGTGCTCGGCTACCTGTTCACGCCGTGGACGGCGATCAACCTGGTCGACTTCTACGTGATCCGGCGCGGGCACTACTCCATCCGCGAGATCTTCAACCCCCGTGGCATCTACGGCCGCTGGAGCTGGCGCGGGCTGGTCGCCTACGGGGTCGGCTTCGCCGCGATGATCCCGTTCGCGGTGGTCGGCACGCACATGGGTCCGGTCGCGCAGGCGCTGAACGGCACGGACGTCTCCATGCCGATCGGCCTGATCGTGGCCGCCGGGCTCTACGTGCTGCTCTGCCGGTCGCTGGACCTGACGGCCGAGCGAGCCGCCGTGACCGCCGCCGACCGTGGCCTGGACGCCGACCCGGTCATGGACGCGGGCGCGGACATGGACGCGGATGCGGGCCCCGCGTGATGCTGACGCCCGTCCCGTTCGGCTCCCCCGTCCCGCAGGCGGACGCCCTCACCGTCCGCCTGCGGGACGGGGTGCGGCTGGCCACCGACGTCTATCTGCCGCCGTCCCCCGGCCGGTCGCCGACGGTGCTGATCCGCACCCCGTACGACAAGACCCGCCCGACCGGCCTGCTGCCGGAGATCGCGGACCGCCTGACGGACGCGGGCTACGCGGTGGTGGTGCAGGACGTCCGCGGCAAGGTCCGCTCCGAGGGACGGGCGGTGCCGTTCGTCAACGAGCTGGCCGACGGCTGGGACACGCTGGTGTGGATCACGGCCCAGCCGTGGTCGAACGGCGCGGTGGGCTGCTGGGGCAACTCGTACTACGGCTTCACCGCCCGGGCGGCGGCGGCCTCCGGCCATCCGGCGGTGCGGGCGCTGGCGGTCAGGCTCACGTCGGCCGACATCGGCGGCAGCGGCTCCGGCAGCGGCGGCAGCGGGGTAGGCAGCGAGGTCGGCGAGTTCACGCACCGCAACGGGGTGTTCCGGTTCGGCCCGATGGTGGAGTGGCTGAGCACCACCTGGGCCGGGCCTGCCAACCTGGACGGCGCGATCGACTGGTCGCTGCCGCCGCACCAGCTGCTGGCCGGGCTGCCGCGCCTCGCCGTGGACCTCGGGGCCGACCTCGGGGTCGACTTCCCAGGTCACGGCCGCGTCCCGACGCTCCACTGCACCGGCTGGTACGACCTGTTCCAGGCCGGGCAGTTGGCCGACTGGCGGCGCGCGGTCGGGTCGGCCAGGGGCCGCGCGCCGCAGTACCTCGTCGCGTCGGCGGGCGACCACATGGACGACCTGTTCACGCGTGACGGCCGGAGCCCGGACCACCTGACCGACAAGACGGCCCGCGAGGCGATGCTCGACCGGACGCTCGCACCGGTCGTCGCGTTCTTCGACCGGCACCTGCGCGGTCGTGACGACCGGCTCGACAGCGTGCCCGTCCCGCCCGTCCGTTGGGAGTGCGCGGGCGCGGGATGGCACGCCGGGTCGGAGTGGCCGCCCGCCGGGGCTGTCCCGGTGCGGTTGCACCTGGTGGCACGCGGCGCACTGCGCAGCGTGCCGAATCCGCAGTCCCAGAACACCTGTTGGGAGCACGACCCGGCCGACCCCGTCCCGGTGACGGACGCCGACTGGTGGCGACCGCTGCTGGCTCTGCCGGACGAGCGGGCCGTCGAGTCGCGTCCCGACGTGCTGACCTTCACCGGGCCTCCCCTCGCCGCTCCCCTGTGCCTGGCCGGTCCGGTCCGGCTGGCCCTGCCGCTGTCGGTCGGCCCGGCGTCCGGGCACGTCGTCGCCAAGCTCTGCGCCGTCGCTCCGGACGGGACCAGCCGCCGGATCCTCGAAGCGCCGCAGCCGGTGACGCGGACCGACGGCGCGTACGCGCCCGTCACCGTCCCGCTCGGCGACACCGGTCACCTGCTCCCCGCCGGTCACCGGCTGCGGGTCCAGCTCGCCACGTCCTGTTACCCGTCCTACCTGCCCGGTCCCGCAGGCCGCTTCGCGCTGCGCACCGGCGGCCACGACGGCGCCCACCTCGACCTCACCGTGCTACCAGGAGCGCTCACATGAACC
This sequence comes from Streptacidiphilus fuscans, assembly GCF_015690355.1. Taxonomy (GTDB): domain Bacteria; phylum Actinomycetota; class Actinomycetes; order Streptomycetales; family Streptomycetaceae; genus Streptacidiphilus; species Streptacidiphilus fuscans. The sequence continues at coordinate 19,930 of NZ_JADPRT010000012.1, forward strand.
AACCCGTCCACCACGTCGGCGTCGTCGGAGCCGGGCTGATGGGCTCCGGCATCGCCGAGGTGTGCGCGCGGGCCGGGCTCGACGTCCTCGTCGGCGAGATCAGCGCGGACGCCCTCGCCGCCGGACGCGCCCGCGTCGAGCGCTCGCTCGCCCGCGCCGTCCGCAGCGGCAAGTTGACCGAGTCCGATCGCGACGACGCCCTCGACCGGCTGCGCTGGACCACCGACCTGACGGACTTCGCCGACCGCGAGCTGGTGGTCGAGGCGGTCGCCGAGTCCGAGCGGATCAAGACCGAGGTCTTCGGCCACCTGGACCGCGTCGTCAAGGATCCGGACGCGATCCTCGCCTCCAACAGCTCGTCCATACCGATGGTCAAGCTGGCGACGGCGACCACGCGTCCCGGCCAGGTTGTCGGCATCCACTTCTTCAACCCCGTCCCGGTGCTGCCGCTGGTCGAGCTCGTGCCGTCGCTGCTCACCTCCGAGCGGACGGCGGAGCGCGCCGAGGAGTTCGTCACCGGGGCGCTGGGCAAGCGCGTGATCCGCTCGAAGGACCGCGCGGGGTTCGTGGTCAACGCGCTGCTGGTGCCGTATCTGCTGTCGGCGATCCGGATGCTGGAGTCCGGCTTCGCGTCCGCCGAACACATCGACCAGGGCATGGTGGACGGCTGCGCCCATCCGCTCGGCCCACTGGCCCTGGCCGACCTGATCGGGCTCGACACCGTGCAGGCGATCGCGGAGTCGATGTACGCGGAGCACAAGGAGCCGCTGTACTCGCCGCCGCCGTTGCTCGCCCGGATGGTCCAGGCGGGGCTGCTGGGCCGCAAGTCCGGGCGCGGCTTCCACCACTACGCCTGAGTTCATTTGTTTGTGGCGATGTGATGATGCGTCAGGCGACGCCCCTGACCCGACGGACCAGGAACCCGCCCGCCACCGTGACCAGGGCCGTGGCCAGGTAGAGCCCGGTGTAGCCGCCAGCATGGGCGATCACCGGCGCCGCGAGGGCGGGGGCGAGCACCTGCGGGCCGGAGTTGGCGATGTTGATCACGCCGAGGTCCTTGGCCCGGTCCTGCGCCTGCGGCAGCACCTGGGTGACCAGCGCCTGGTCCACCGCGAGATAGACGCCGAACCCCGCGCCCAGCACGGCGGCGGCGACCATCGCGGCCACCCAGCTGTGCAGGAAGGCCAGGATCACGGCGGCCACGGCCATGATCACCGCCGACAGCAGCACCAGCCCCTTGCGCCGCCCGCGCCGGTCCGACAGCACGCCGACCGGGATCGCGGTCAGCGCGGCGCAGACGGTGTAGATCACGGTGAGGATCAGCACGCCGGTGCCCGGATCGGCGTAGTGGACCGAGTCAGTGAGGTAGTAGAGCAGGTAGAGGGTGCCCAGCGCGTTGCCCAGGTTGATCAGGAACCGGGTCAGCCACGCCCAGCCGAAGTCCGGGTACCGGCGCGGGCTCACCCACAGCGTCCGCGCGATCGCCCGGGCGTCCCAGTCGGGCCGCAGTGCGCGCGGCAGCACCGGTTCGCCGTGACGCAGCACGAACGGCAGCGCGAGCACCACGGTCAGCAGCGCGAGCGTGCCGTAGCCGGACCAGACGCCGGTCACCAGCAGCGTGGTGATCAGCGCGCCCAGCACCAGCCCGAGCGACTGCATGATCCCAGTCCACCCGCTGACCTCCGCCCGCTGCGCGACCGGCACCCGGTCCGCGATCGGGGTGGTCACCCCGGCCAGCATCGCGTTCAACCCCGCCTGCGCGACGCACCACCCGAGCGTCACCCCGAGCAGGCTGTGCTGGGCGGCGGTCACCACCAACCCGACCGCCCCGGCCACCGCCCCACCCAGGATCCACGGCCGCCGCCGCCCGAACCTGCTGGTCGTCCGGTCCGACAGCGCCCCGGCCAGCGGATTGGCCAGGACCGCGACGAGCGCGCCGACCCCGGTGACGACGGAGAGCGCGGTGTCCTTGCCGTGCGGGTCGATGTGTTCGAGCTGAAGCGGCAGCAGGATCTGGATCGGCGTCATGAACGCCATGAAGACGGCGAGCGTCGCGAGCGACAGCCCCCCGGTCCACCCCGCCCGAACGCGTTCGGTCGGCTCGGCGAAGACGTCCGCGGAGTCCGGGGAATCCGGAGAGTCGGGGGAAGGAGTCGCGGACCGCTCCACCGCTTGCTTCATGGCGACTCCTCCGGAGGCAATGCGTCAGGCATTCATGAGTCTGGCTCATGTTTGTCGCCGGAGTCTAGGACTGGGAAACCTCCTTGAACAGGGGTCGCGTCACATTCTCCCCCGCCGCCAGCGGCAATTCCAGTTGTGCGGAACTACTTCCGCAGTAGGATGGGAGGCTTGACACCGACCGAGTCCGTCACCTACTCCGAGATGACCAAGACGCCCGGAGTCGTGGTCGAAAAGCTGAAGCAGCACGAGAGTCTGCGCGTCGTCCGACGAGACGGCGACGACCTGATACTGACCACCGCAGAGCGCGCTGAGCGCCAGGAAGAGGTCGTCGACACCATCGCCCGGACCTACTCGGCGCTGATGAAGACCGACGAGGGCGCGCGTGCCGTCCTGCTCGCGATGCCCGAGATCTTCCCCTGGGTTCGGCACCTGAACGACGCCGAGGTGCGTGAATTCCTCCTCGAACTCGTCGGCGCAGTCCGGGACGCCGCCGAGCTGGATGTGTACGGCAAGGTGCCCGGCGTTGTCGCCGGATGGCGAGCCACCGCCCGCATCAAAGCGGATCCGGAGGAGTACGCAGAAGCCCTTCGGCCGCTGGACGGCACGGACTTCGGGCCGGTGACGACGCCGGAGGCGGCTACGTGAGCCCGAAGAGGGGGGACCGGGTGGTCCCGCCGCCTGTGGGTGGAGAGTGGGATGTCCGGTTCGGCACCGCCGAGGCCGCGAAGGGATGGGAGGAGCTGGGACAGAAGGCCCCCGGCAACACACACCGTGCCTTCGACGCCCTGCTGACCGATCCGGCTCCGGCCAACGAAACCGACCGTCAGCACCGCCTGAAGGGCGACCTGAAGACTCGCATCCTGGGCGGCCTGGAGTTGCCCCAGTGGGAGTACGAGGTCACCGTTTAGGCGGCCGGGTGCGCTATCTGGTCGACGTTGACGCAGGCCGGGTGTGGATCGTCCTGGCCGGCATCGGCCACCCCCGCGACACAGAGCCGGGCAAGGTCCGGCGCCGGTAGCCCGTAGGCCACCGGCACCTCGGCGGCACCAGACGTCACGAGCCCGCGAACCGCTCAAAGCGCCTGTCGCTGCGCCGCGATGAACTTCCGGTACCAGTCGAAGCTCGCGCGTGGCGTCCGGGTGCGCTCCGGGGAGTTGAAGTCCACCTCGACCAGGCCGAAGCGCTGGTGGTAGCCCTCCGCCCATTCGAAGTTGTCCAGCAGTGACCAGGTGAAGTAGCCGCGTACATCCGCACCTTGGTCCATCGCGTCGCGCACCGCCGCGATGTGGCGGGAGAGGTAGGCGATCCGCGCCGGGTCGTCCAATCCCGCCGGCTGCGAGCAGCCGTTCTCGGTGATCCAGAGCGGTGGAAGCGCGTCGCCGTACCGCCGATCCAGTCCCACCAGCAGCTCGGTCAGTCCGTCCGGCACGACCGGCCAGCCGAACGCCGTGCGCTCGTAGGGCTCCTGCGGCTCCACCATGTCGAAGGGCAGCCCCGCGCCCTCGCTCGGGGCGCTGATCCAGGTGGGGTTGTAGTAGTTGATCCCCAGCCCGTCCAGCGGCGCGGCGACGATCTCCAGGTCGCCGTCCCTGACCACCCCGCCCCAGCTCGGATCCGCCACCCCGAACGCCGAGAGGTCCGGGTAACGGCCCAGCAGCAGCGGGTCGTTGAAGAGGCGGTTGTGCAGCGTGTCGTACGCCTCGGCCGCCGCGAGGTCCTCGGGACGGCTCGTGGTGCGCACCGGGCTGCAGTTGTTGGCGATCAGCACCTCGGCGTTCGGCACCGCCGCCCGCAGCGCGGCGACCGCGAGGCCGTGGCCGAGCAGTTGGTGGTGCGCCACTGGTACCGCGTCGAGCAGCAGCGCCCGGCCGGGGGCGTGGACGCCGAAGCCGTAGCCGAAGGACATGTGCACGAAGGGCTCGTTCAGCGTGATCCACCGCCGGACCCGGTCGCCCAGCCGCTCCGCGACGACCGCCGCGTACTCGCCGAACCGGTACGCGGTGTCGCGGGCGAGCCAGCCGCCGCCGTCCTCCAGCGCCTGCGGCAGGTCCCAGTGGAAGAGGGTCGGCGTCGGCGTGACGCCCGCGTCGAGCAGCGCGTCCACCAGGCGGTCGTAGAAGTCGAGCCCGCGCGGCTCGACCTTGCCCTCCCCCGTGGGCAGCACTCGCGGCCACGAGAGCGAGAAGCGGTAGGCGTCCAGCCCCAACCGCCGCATCAGCGCGACGTCCTCGGGAAACCGGTGGTAGTGGTCGCAGGCGATGTCACCGGTGTGCCCGTCGAGCACCACGCCAGGGCGGCGGACGAAGGTGTCCCAGATCGACTGCCCCTTTCCGTCCTCCTCAGCGGCGCCCTCGATCTGGTACGCGGCGGTCGAGGCGCCCCAGACGAAGGAGGCCGGGAACGTCGGCTCCTCAGAAGTCGGCGGCGTCGGCATTCAGATCACACCCTCACGAGCAGGCGAACACGGGAACCCAGCGACTCGAACATGAGAAACAGAGAACATGAGAAACACTCATATTAGAGACTCGCCAAGCCTACACTCGATCGGGCAGAGTGAGGCCATGCACGTTCCCGCGTCCTCCGCAGGCATCGTCCGCCGCCGGCCCGTGCAGCGGCGCAGCCAGGAACGCTTCGACCGGATCCTGGACGCCACCGCGCGCCTGCTCGACGAGGTCGGCTACACCGCGCTGACCACCAAGGAGGTCGCCCGCCGCGCGGAGGTCCCGATCGGGACGCTGTACCAGTTCTTCCCCGGCGTCGACGGGCTGCTGGGCGCGCTCGCGGAGCGCAATCTCGAACACTTCATGGACCGCCTCACCCGGCGGATGGAGGCCGAACGGCCCTCCGACATCGCCACCCTGGTCGATCTCTCGGTCGAGGAGTACGTCGCGATGCACCGCGCCGTCCCCGGCTTCGGCGTGGTGGACTTCGGCGCGGTCGGCCGCGAGGACACGCAGAGCGTCCATCTGCTCGACTCGGTCCTGGAGAACAACGCCGCCGTCGCGGACCGCCTCTGGCTCCTGCTCGGCGACCTGATCGGCGGCACCGACCGGGCGGCCGCGCGGGTCTCCTTGCATGTCGCCCTGGAGTGCGCGGACGCAGTGCTGCGGCTGGCGTTCCGCAGCGATCCCGAGGGCGACCCGGTGCTGATCGCGGAGTGCAAGCGGCTGCTGCGCGGCTACCTCGCGTCGACCGACTGAGCCTGCGTCAGCACAACTCCGGCGCTGTGCGCGGGAGGCCGAACCAGGGTGCGACCGTCGTCTCGAAGTGGGTGAGCGCGCTGACGCCCTCGGGTGAGAACGCGGCCACCAGAACGCCCGCGCCGTGCAGCACGCCGGTCGCCGTGTCGCGGACGTAGAGCCCCCAGGCCGGTTGGCCGTTCGCGCGGGTGGGGAGCATCCGGGCCACCGGGCAGGCGGGGTGGACCTCGGTCGCGGAGAAGAAGCGGGCGATGGCCTCGGTGCCGTGGTACTCGAAGGGCAGCGGGGGCATCCGAACCCAGGCGTCGTCGGTCATCAGCGCGACGAGCGCGGAGACGTCGTCGCCGGTGAAGGCCGCGACGAACCGGTCGGCCAGCTCCTGTTCCTCCGGGCTGCCCGGAGCGAGCGCGGGCCGGTCCGGCCGGTCGTCGCTGCGGACCGCCTCCATCGTCGCGCGGGCGCGCTTGAGCGCGCTGGTGACGGCGCTCTCGGTGAGGCCCAGCAACTCGGCCGTCTCCGCGGCGCGGTAGCCGAGGACGTCGCGCAGGATGAGGACCGCGCGCTGGTTGGGCGGAAGCACCTGCACCGCGGTGACGAAGGCGAGAGAGACCGCCTCGCGGGACTCGTAGCGGGCCTCGGGTCCGGGGTTCTGGTCGGGAAGGCCGTCGAGGAGCAGATCGGGGAAGGGCTGCAGCCACAGCACCTCGCCCAGTCGGGAGGGCTCCGGCCGGGCGGCCGCAGAGGGCACCGACGGCCCAGACGGCACCCGCGGCACGGACGGTACCGCTGACTCCGCAGGTACCTGGCGGCGGGTGGTGCGCAGGGCGTTGAGGCAGCGGTTGGTGGCGATGCGGTGCAGCCAGGTCCGCACCGAGGACCGGCCTTCGAAGCCCTCCAGGCCCATCCAGGCCGCGAGGAGCACTTCCTGCAGGGTGTCCTCGGCGTCCTGGAGGGAGCCGAGCATGCGGTAGCAGTGGAGCTGCAGCTCGCCTCGGTACGGCTCGACGAGCGCGGCGAACGCGTCGCGGTCGCCGGAGCGGGCCCGCTGCAACAGGTTGTCTGTCATGGATCCACCTCCTTCAAAGCTACCGACACCGACAGGCCGCGGAACTGGGCGGTCCCCCAGGCCCCAGTTTCCGCGCACCGGTGTGTCTGTTCCTGGTGAAAGGCGAAATCCACCCCACCCGGGGCCGGCGCCCGAACCCGAGCCCGAGCCCGAGCCCGAACAGACGGGAGCATCGTGATGCAGACAGGCGCGACCCAGACAGAATCCATCGCCGGACGGACCGTGCTGGTCACCGGCGCCAACCGCGGCATCGGACGCGCGCTGGTCGAGGAGGCCCTGCGCCGGGACGCACGACGCGTGTACGCCGCGACGCGGCGACCGTTCACCCACCCCGACCCGCGCGTCCGTCCGGTGCTGCTGGACGTGACCGACCAGGCGCAGATCGACGCCGCCGCGCAGCAGATCGAGGACCTGGACCTGCTGGTCAACAACGCGGGACTGGCGATCTACGACGACCTCGGTGACCGCGAGGTGCTCGCACGGCACTTCACGGTCAACTTCTTCGGCCCCTACGCGGTCACGCGGGCCTTCACGCCGCACCTGACGCGCTCCCACGGGGCGGTGGTCAACGTGCTGTCGCTGGCGGCGCTCGCGGCGGTGCCGGGGATGGCGGGCTACTCGGCCTCCAAGGCCGCGGCGCTCGCGCTGACCCAGTCCCTGCGTCTCCAACTCGCCGCGGAGGGCGTGCGCGTCCACGCCGTGCTGGCCGGGCCGGTGGACACCGACATGGTCCGGAACCTCGACATCCCCAAGGCCGCGCCGTCCGCCGTCGCGCAGGCGATCCTCGACGGCGTGGCCGCCGGGGACGACGAGATCTTCCCCGATCCGCTGTCGGCGACCTTCGCCGAGGACTGGCCGACCGGCCCCGTGAAGCTGCTCGAACGCGGCAACGCCGCGCTCGTCGCCGACCTGCGATGACACCGGAGTAACCATGCTGCTCAAGAAGAAGAACGCGATCGTCTACGGGGCGGGCGGAGCCGTCGGCAGCGCTGTCGCGCTCGCCTTCGCCCAGGAGGGAGCGCAGGTCTTCCTCGCCGGGCGGACCGCCGCCACGCTGGAGCCGGTCGCGGACAAGATCCGCTCGTCCGGCGGCAGGGCGCACCTGGCCACGGTGGACGTGCTGGACGAGGACGCCGTGGAAGCGCACGCCGCCGCGGTGGTCAGCGCCGGGGGCTCGGTCGACGTCTCGTTCAACGCCATCAGCCTGCCGCAGCGCGGCATCCAGGGCGTCCCGCTCGCGGGGTTGTCGGCCGAGGCGTTCGAACTGCCCGTGGCCACCTACTCCAAGGCCAACTTCCTGACCGCGAGGGCTGCAGCGCGGCGGATGACCGACCAGGGCTCGGGCGTGATCATGATGATCACGGCGAGCCCGTCCCGGACGGCCACCCCGCTCATGGGCGGCATGGCGCCGGCATGGGCCGCGATCGAAGCCCTCTCCCGGGGCCTGGCCGCCGAGCTCGGCCCCTCCGGCGTCCGGGTCGTGTGCCTGAACGCCGCGGGCATGCCGGACACCCCGCAGATCACGGAGGTCTACCAGCTCCACGCGGAGGCCCACGGCATCAGCCGCTCGGCCTTCGAGGCCGCCGTCACGGGACAGACGCTGCGTCAGCGGCTGCCCAGGGTCGCCGAGATCGCCAACGTCGCCGCCTTCGCGGCCTCCTACCGCGCCAGCGCGATGACCGGAGCGATCGCCAACCTCACCGGCGGCCTGGTGGTCGACTGACGGGACGGCTTTCGCGCAGGGGACGTTGCACTACCTGGGGGCGCGAGGAACTGCGCGAGCAACCACCCTGTGCGGATGGCCCTGCTCGCTGAGCGACTCACCACACGGGGTGGCTTGTCGCGCAGTTCCCCGCGCCCCTGAGGTGTTGCAACTGACTGCGGGAGCACACCGCTTGTCGCGCCCACGCGGCGGCGGCCCCGCACCGAAGGGCGTTGCAACTACCGGATCTGCGGCATCACTTGCTCCGTGAAGAGCCGCAGGCTCTCCCACCCCGCCTCCACCGGCATCCCGCCGCACAGCGGGTGCAGCATCAGCGTGCCCATCGCGCCCTCCTCCGCCGCAGCGGTGACGCACTCCTCGGGCGTCAGGCAGCAGTACACGCCCTCGGCGCGAAGTTGATCCACCGTCAGCGCCTTGGTGGAGACCGCCGAGCGGATGTCCGCCGTCTGCCAGGAGGCGTACGTGCGGGCCTCGTGGAGGAAGTGCTCGCCGTACCGGGCCCACGCGCGGTCGGGGTCGTCGGTGCAGTGGAGCATCCGCGTACGCTCCGGCGGCAGCAGGACGAAGCCGCCGTCCCACCTGGCCTCCGCCGCCAACGCGTCGTAGTACTCGACCAGTTCGGGCAGGTGGGCGGCCGTGAAGAGGGGCAGCCGCAGCCGCACCGCGCGGCGGACGGCCGCGCGGGAGGAGCCGCCGACGATCAGCGGCGGATGCGGCGCGGTCAGCGGCGGCGGCGTGAGCCGCACGGTGCGACCGCGGTGGTCGAACTCCTCGCCGGTCCAGGCCGCGAGCAGCGTCTCCAGCACCTCGTCCTGGATCCGGCCGCGCTCCTTCCACTCGACGCCCATCAGCGCGTACTCAGCGGGCCGGTAGCCGATCCCCGCGACGGTGGTGACCCGCCCGTCGCCGAGGTGGTCCAGCACGGTGAGCTCCTCGGCCAGCCGCAGCGGGTCGTAGAGCGGGGTGATCAACGCGCAGAGCATCATCGGGATCCGGCTGGTCGCCCCCGCTATCGCCGCCGCCGTGGTGATCGGCGCGGGGCTCCAGCCGTCGTCGACGCCGTGGTGCTCCTCCAGCGTGATCAGGTCGAAGCCGTGCTCCTCCGCGTGGACGGCCATCTCGACCGTGGCGCGATAACGGGCGGCGACGTCCTTGCGGTCCAGGCCGGGGGCGACCTGGTTGAAGCGCAGCGTGGTGACGGTCACTGGCCTGGTCCCTTCCGAGCACCGCGAACTGACGAGTAGTCAGATCGTCTGTGCGAGATGGGTACCACCGGCCGCGCAAGAGAACAAGAGAAAGCGCCCCGCGCCCCGCCCGCCCAGACCACTCACCCGCTCATCCGTTCACAGGCGCGGCACCCAGCGCACTCCCGAGAGGGCGTCCTCGACCAACTGCACCTGGCGCACCAGGAGGTTGAGCCGTGCGCCCTCCTCGGCGTACGTGCGCAACCGCTCCTCGATGGTGTGCGGCTCGAAGTGGTCGGCGAGCTCCACCCGCGCCCGCGAGTACGCGGACCGCGCGGCCTGCAGCGACCCCTCGGCGAGATAGCGGACGTCGCGGGCGAGCATCAGCGGGTGCTTGTAGAGCACGTGGTACCGCCGCCACTCCCCAGGAGCCTGGTCGTAAAAGCCACCTCCTGGCGGATTCCTCCCAGCCGGGACTGCCGGGGGGCTGGACCCGCTCCGGCCAGCCGGGAGGGACGGGGGACGTGTTCACCCCTCCAGTATAGGAACAAATTTTCGAATATGACGCGCCCGCACCCGGCCCAGCGTTCGACATGGCCGAGCCGGGCACTGCTCGCCCGACTCGGCCACACCACTCTCAGACTCAGAGACCGGAGCCCCAGGACCGGAGCCTCACAGACCGGGGCCTCAGAGACCGGCTTCGCCCAGACGGCGCTCGATCGCGTCCAGCCGCTGGACGACCCGGTCGAGCGCCGCCGTCGTCGCGGAGGCCGCGGACGCCGCCGTGGCGCGCGACTGGGCGAAGCCCGCCAGCGCCGAGCTGATCGAACGGCGCACCGCCGAGGCGTCGAGGCCCGCCTCGCTCAGCACCCGACCGGCCCCGCTCTCGGGGTCGGCGAGCAGTCCGAGCAGCAGGTGCTCGCAGCCGATGTAGTTGTGCCCGAGGTCGATCGACGCCTCCAGCGCCGCGCCGATCGCGCTGCGGACGGGCAGGGTCATCCCCGACCAGAAGCCACCTTCGCCGCCCCCTGTGGCGCCCCCCGTGGCGGCCATCGCGGCGGCCGTCGGCATCGGCTCTTCGACGGTGCTCGTCAGCGCCGCCTCCCGCAGCTCGTCGATGTCCTCGTCGAGGGCTTGGAGCAGCCGGACCGCGAGGTTCCCGCCCTCGTCGATCATGCCGACCAGCAGCGAGCCGGTGCCCACCGGACGCCCGGCGGCGGCCTCGCGGCCCAGCTCGATCGACGTGCGCAGGCGGTCCGTCATCCGAGCGGCCAGGCGGGTCGCGAACTCCGGCCGGGCGTCCGGGTCGAAGTCCGGGTTGCGCAGCGCGGCGATGCCCTTCCTGGCGACGGTGACCACCTGTACCGCGTCCGCCAACGCCTTCTGGCAGACGGCAGAGACGGGGATCTCGGCGGCCTTCACGGCCGCGGCGAGCTCATCGGGCAAATAGACGTTGATCTTGGGCATGGCATCCCTCCGACAGAGAGTCTCACGTCTCTAACCCCTCTAGGGTTATACATGGGGGTACATGCCGTCAACGCCTTTGCTGCGTGTCACAGAAAACGGGAACGGCCCCGCTCCCCCCCGAAGGGGAGCGGGGCCGTTCCGGCCGGTCGCCGAGCTGAGGACTACTTGATCAGCGAGCGCAGCACGTACTGCAGGATGCCGCCGTTGCGGTAGTAGTCCGCCTCGCCGGGGGTGTCGATCCGGACCTTGGCGTCGAAGGAGACGCCGGTGTCCGTGGTGACCTTGACGGTCTTCGGGGTGCGGCCCTCGTTCAGCTCGGTCACGCCCGCGAAGGAGAAGGTCTCCTCGCCGGTGAGGCCGAGGGAGTCGGCCGTCTGGCCCTCCGGGAACTGCAGCGGCAGCACGCCCATGCCGATCAGGTTCGAGCGGTGGATGCGCTCGTAGGACTCGGCGATGACGGCCTTGACGCCCAGCAGCGCGGTGCCCTTGGCCGCCCAGTCGCGGGACGAGCCGGAGCCGTACTCCTTGCCGGCCAGGACGACCAGCGGGGTGCCGGCGGCCTGGTAGTTCTGCGAGGCGTCGTAGATGAACGACACCGGACCGTCGGCCTGGGTGAAGTCGCGGGTGTAGCCACCCTCGGTGCCCGGCGCGATCTGGTTGCGCAGACGGATGTTGGCGAAGGTGCCGCGGATCATGACCTCGTGGTTGCCACGGCGCGAGCCGTAGGAGTTGAAGTCACGCTTCTCGACGCCGTGGCCCTTGAGGTACTCGGCGGCCGGCGTGCCGTCCTTGATGTTGCCGGCCGGGGAGATGTGGTCGGTGGTGACCGAGTCGCCCAGCTTGGCCAGGACGCGGGCACCGGAGATGTCGGTGACCGGGCTCGGCTCGTGCGTCATGCCCTCGAAGTACGGGGGCTTGCGGACGTAGGTGGACTCGGCGTCCCACTCGAAGGTGTTGCCGGTCGGCACCTGCAGGGACTGCCAGCGGTGGTCGCCCGCGAAGACGTCCGCGTAGTCCTTGGTGAACATGTCCTGGTCGATCGAGGTCGCGATGACGTCCGCGACCTCCTGCTCGGTCGGCCAGATGTCGTGCAGGTAAACCGGGTTGCCGTCGGCGTCGGCGCCCAGCGCGTCACGGGTGATGTCGACGTTCATGTTGCCCGCGATGGCGTAGGCGACCACCAGCGGCGGCGAGGCCAGGTAGTTCATCTTGACGTCGGGGTTGATCCGGCCCTCGAAGTTGCGGTTGCCGGAGAGGACCGAGACGACGGCCAGGTCGTGGTCGTTGACGGTCTTGGAGACCTCCTCGGGCAGCGGGCCCGAGTTGCCGATGCAGGTGACGCAGCCGTAGCCGACCAGGTTGAAGCCCAGCTTCTCCATGTACGGGAGGAGACCGGCCTTCTCGTAGTAGTCCATGACGACCTTGGAGCCCGGCGCCAGCGTGGTCTTGACCCACGGCTTGACGGTCAGGCCCTTCTCCACGGCCTTCTTGGCCAGCAGGGCGGCGCCCAGCATGACCGAGGGGTTGGAGGTGTTGGTGCAGGAGGTGATCGAGGCGATCACGACCGCGCCGTTGTCGATCTCGTAGGTCGAGCCGTCGGGGGCGGTGACCGGAGACGGGTTGTGGATGCCGTTCGAGGACGCCGGGGCGTCGGAGGCCGGGAAGGACTCCTCGCCGGACTCGTCCGAGGTGGTGATGTAGTCACGCACGGCGGAGCGGAACTTGGAGGCGGCCTCGGCCAGGATCACGCGGTCCTGCGGGCGCTTCGGGCCGGCGATCGACGGCACGACGGTGGCCAGGTCCAGCTCCAGGTACTCGGAGAAGACCGGCTCTGCCGCCGGGTTGTGCCAGAGGCCCTGCTCCTTGGCGTAGGCCTCGACCAGCGCCAGCTGCTGCTCGGAACGACCGGTCAGACGCAGGTAGTTGATGGTCTCGCCGTCGATCGGGAAGATCGCGCAGGTCGAGCCGAACTCCGGCGACATGTTGCCGAGGGTGGCGCGGTTGGCCAGCGGCACGGCGCCGACGCCGTCACCGTAGAACTCGACGAACTTGCCGACAACACCGTGCTTGCGCAGCATCTCGGTGATGGTGAGCACCAGGTCGGTGGCGGTGGCGCCGTCCGGCAGCGCGCCGGTGAGCTTGAAGCCGACCACGCGCGGGATCAGCATGGAGACCGGCTGGCCCAGCATGGCGGCCTCGGCCTCGATGCCGCCGACGCCCCAGCCCAGCACGCCCAGGCCGTTGACCATGGTGGTGTGCGAGTCGGTGCCGACGCAGGTGTCGGGGTAGGCCTGGCCGTTGCGGACCATGATGGTGCGGGCCAGGTACTCGATGTTCACCTGGTGCACGATGCCGGTACCCGGGGGGACGACCTTGAACTCGTCGAACGCGCCCTGGCCCCAGCGCAGGAACTGGTAACGCTCCTTGTTGCGGCCGTACTCGATCTCGACGTTCTGCGTGAACGCGTCCTTGGTGCCGAACTTGTCGGCGATGACCGAGTGGTCGATGACCATCTCGGCCGGGGCCAGCGGGTTGATCCGGGACGGGTCGCCGCCGAGCTCCTTGACGGCCTCACGCATGGTGGCGAGGTCGACGACACAGGGCACGCCGGTGAAGTCCTGCATGATCACACGGGCGGGGGTGAACTGGATCTCCTCGCTGGGCTCCGCGGACGGGTCCCAGCCACCGAGCGCCCGGATGTGGTCGGCGGTGATGTTCGCGCCGTCCTCGGTGCGAAGCAGGTTCTCCAGCAGGACCTTCAGGCTGTAGGGAAGGCGCGCGGAGCCCTCTACCTTGTCGAGCTTGAAGATCTCGTACGACTCGTCGCCCACCTGCAGCGTGCTGCGGGCGTCGAAGCTGTTCGCGGACACGACTTCTCCCTGTGTTCTGGGTCTATCGACAAGCACGAATGCGCGGCGGCGTTGCTGTGGCGCGGGTGGTCCGGGCGCGCTGCTCACGCGATCAGAGTCGAGTGTAGCGGCAGATATCTTGATGTCGAGATACCACCCTAGTACACGGGGTCGAATGGTGCGAAACCAAGGGCCGAACGATTGGTTCAGGTGGCCCACAGCGGTCGCGGCTCGGCCTTCCGACGAGGGCGACCCTGTGCCCCGGTCGCAGGGCACAGGGTCGCTCCTGCCGTGCTTCAGCCGACCAGGGCGGGCTGTTCCGGGGCCGTCTCGGTCGCGGAGGTCTCCGCACCGGTCTCCGCAGCGACCTCCTGCGGGGCGTGCGTGGTGCGCTTGGGGAGAGCGGCCATCAGGAGGGTGACGACGGCTAGGGCGGCGACCATCCAGAGCATCGCGTGGCCGAAGGCGTGGATGACGGTGGTGCCGGTGAAGGCGACCGAGGTCAGGGCCAGACCGAAGGCGTTGCCGAGCTGGTTGGTGGTGTTGATCAGACCCGACGCGGAGCCCGCGTGTTCACGCGGGACCTCGGACAGGACGGCGTCGGTGAGCGGGGAGAAGATCATGCCCATCCCGGCGCCCATCACCAGCAGCGGGAGAGCCATCTGCCAGGAGTGGACCGCGTGGCCGTAGCGGTAGGCCTCGCCTATGTAGAGCAGGGCGCCCGCCGCGGTTGTCAGCGCGCCGCCCTGCAGCACCCGGCGGCTGCCGACGCGCGGCACCAGCAGCTGGACCGAGAGCCCCGCCGTCGCCGAGCAGGCGACGGTGAACGGCAGGCCGGTGAGACCGGCGTGCAGCGGGCTCCAGCCGAGGCCTATCTGCATGTAGAGGGTCCAGACCAGGAAGAAGATGCCGCACGCCGCACCGAAGACCAGCTGCACGCCGATCCCGGCCGCAAAACTCTTGGCCCGGAAGAGCGTCAGCTCGACCAACGGCGAGCCGTCCTTGGCGCTCTTGCGCCGCTCGTAGCGGACGAAGCCGCCCAGCACCGCGAGACCGCCCGCCATCAGCAGGTAACCCCAGACCGGCCAGCCCAGCTCGCGCCCCTCGACCAGCGGGTAGAGCACGAGCAGCAATCCGGCCGTGGCCAGCGCGACGCCGACCAGGTCCAGCCGCAGCGCCTGCGGAGCCTTGGACTCGTCGATGAACCGGCGTCCCAGCAGCAGCCCGGCAATGCCGAAGGGCAGGTTGATCAGGAAGATCGGCCGCCACTCCAGCCCGAACAGGTTCCCCTGCGTCAGCACCGCGCCCAGCAGCGGTCCGGTGACGGCCGCAAGGCCGATGATCGCGCCGAACATGCCGAAGACCTTGCCGCGCTCCTCGCCGGAGAACGTCGCGTGGATGATCGACAGCACCTGAGGCACCATCAGCGCCGCCGTGCCGCCCTGCAGCATCCGCGTGGCGACCAGCATCTCCGGGTTGACCGCCAGACCGCAGAGCAGTGACGCGACGGTGAAGCCGGCCGTGCCCAGCAGGAAGATCCGCTTGCGCCCGTAGATGTCGCCGAGCCGTCCGCCGGTGATCAGCCCGACCGCGAAGGCGAGCGCATAGCCCGCGGTGATCCACTGGATCGCGCTGAAGCCCGCACCCGTGTCCCGTTCGATGCTCGGGATCGCGACGTTGACGATCGTCGCGTCCACCAGGTCCATGAAGCTGGCCGTCATCACGACGGCCAACGCGATCCACCGCCTGCGGTCCGCGCCGCTCATGCGGTCCGTGGTACTCATCCGGCTCTCCCGCCGCTCTCTGCTGCCCGACTGGCTGGCTGCTTCTCTCTTGTTGACGAGACCTAAGCTAGGAGCGATATAGGACAGCTCTTGTCCTAGTGGGCGTCGAATCTGGAAAACATGATGGATACCTCCGCACGGCTGCTGAGCCTCCTCTCCCTGCTGCAGACCCCCCGGGAGTGGCCCGGCAGCGAGCTCGCCGAGCGGCTCCGGGTCACCACCCGGACCATCCGCCGGGACGTCGACCGGCTGCGCGAGCTCGGCTATCCCGTCGAGGCGACGCTCGGCGCCGTGGGCGGGTACCGGCTGGTGGCCGGAAAGGCGCTGCCACCGCTCCTGCTGGACGACGAGGAGGCGGTGGCGATCGCCGTCGGCCTGCGCGCCTCGGCCGGGAGCGCCGTCGGCGGGATCGAGGACGCGTCGCTGCGCGCGCTGACCAAGCTGGAGCAGGTGCTGCCGTCACGGCTGCGCTACCGGGTCGGCGCGCTGGGCTCGGCGGTGGTGACGATGACGGGCGGCGGCCCGCGCGTCGAGCCGTCCGTGCTGACGGTGCTGGCCGGCGCGATCAGCAACCACGAACGCGTCCGCTTCGCCTACTGCGCGGCGGACGGCACGGAGACGCGACGGCATGTCGAGCCACAGCGGCTGGTCGCCACCGGACGCCGCTGGTACCTGGTCGCCTGGGACCTGGAGCGCGACGACTGGCGGATGTTCCGCGTCGACCGCCTGGACGCGCCGCAGGCGACCGGCGCCCGGGCGACCCCGCGCGAACTCCCGGCGGCCGACGCGGCGGCGTTCGTCAAGCAGAAGCTGCGCGACCTCCACCAGGGCGCCACCGCGGTGGTGATCGTCGACGCCCCGGCGGAGGCGCTGCGCGCCCGGCTCGGTCCGATGGGCGAGGTCGAGGACCTGGGCGACGGCCGCTCGCGCTGGCGCCTGGACGCCGACCGCCTCGACTGGACGGCGGTCCGCCTGCTCATGCTCGACCTGCCGTTCCGGGTCGAGTCACCCCCGGCACTGACCGAGCAGCTACGTGTGTTCGGCGAGAGAGCACAGCGGGCACTTCCCAAGCTGGACTAGAAACTTGACGGACCGCCGAAGCCGAGAGCATGAGCGGCACCGTTCTCAACATCGTCCGCATGGACGAGGGGATCCGGGATCTTCGAGGCCATCATGAAGCCTTTGACGGGCACAACGCAGCGCCGACCGACCCATGTATATGGAAATTCCCCGTTTCGAGCCATGCGGCGCGCCGTCGACTCGGATACGCCAAGAACGTCAGCCGCCTTGCACATATCCATATACAAGGGAAACAGATCCGAGTAGTAATAGTAGTGGTTCGCTCCAGAAATCCAAGACCTTGCCAGTTCGGCCTCATTCAGGACCGGGCCACCAACCGCCCCACGTCGGCATGCGCGAATATCATCATGGAAGCGCTTGAGGCGCTCCAAAGTATCGAACTGCGAGAGCCGTGCCCCAACCGCCTCACCGCGGAGGATCTCTGCTGTCGCCGAATCCATCACTCGCCCTGGTTCGATGATCGATGACGCTTTCAGAGAAGATATATGACCCGAGTCTTCCTCCGCAGCAAAGAAATCGATATGCTCCGTAGGGCACTCCGGAGAAAATTTCTTTCCGTACCGATAGCCAGCATCAAAGCCCGCACTCATCATGCGATCACGCATGCTACGCGGTGGCACCCCTTTGGCGGACTCCGACCACGCCCGGAGCATGGCCTCAACCATCTCCGACATGACATCGTCGATCTCGGCGCGCCTGTCGCGGACCACCCTCCACGCCGTCGAACGAAGACAAGGCGTCAGGCAGCTGACGATCAACATCTTCCCACTGGAATCGCCGACAAGCTCGCGGACTCGCCCGATCGCAACCAACGACTCCCAGAGACGGATGCCGATCGCATGCCCCGACCCCTTCGGCATGGCCGCTTTGCGCAATTCGGGCAGAACTGGATGCCTCTTGATCTCACACTTTTCTATATCTCCAAGATGAATACAAACCGGCCCATCCCCAAAAATGCTTTTCACGTGCTCATCAATGCGATCGAAGATCGTAACCACGAGAAGCCCCAATCTGCCTGCTCCAACCAGTAGCAGCATGGCAGATCACAGTGGGGGCATTCGGTCCCAGGGCGCAACTTAATTCGATCGCGTGAATATTGTTTAAGTAGAGAATTTGCACTGCTCGATGCTCGCGCGCCGTGAATTCTTCGGCGAACGCAGGCATCCGAAGGGTTCAGTCGCCCAATGTGGCGACCATGACCGCCTTGATGGTGTGCAGGCGGTTCTCCGCCTGGTCGAAGACGATGGAGTGCTTGGACTCGAACAGCTCGTCCGTGCACTCGAGTTCGGACATGCCCGTGACCGCGTGCATCTCGCGGCCGACTGCCGTGCCGAGGTCATGGAAGGCCGGGAGGCAGTGGAGGAACTTGGCGTCCGGGTTGCCGGTGGCGCGGATGGTGTCCATGGAGACCTGATACGGCGTCAGCAGCGCGATCCGCTCCGCCCAGACCTCCTTGGGCTCGCCCATGGAGACCCAGACGTCGGTGTAGAGGAAGTCCGCGCCGGTCACGCCCGCGGCCACGTCGTCGGTGAGGGTGATCCGCGCGCCGCTGTCGGCGGCCAGGCGGCGGGCCTCGGCCTGCACCTCGTCGGTCGGCCACAGTTCCCTGGGGGCGACGATGCGGATGTCCAGACCCAGCAGCGCGCCGGTGACCAGCAGCGAGTTGCCCATGTTGTTGCGGGCGTCGCCGAGGTACGCGAGCGCCACCTCGCCGAGCGGCTTGTCGCAGTGCTCCCGGACGGTCAGCATGTCGGCCAGCATCTGGGTCGGGTGCCACTCGTCGGTCAGGCCGTTCCAGACCGGGACGCCCGAGTGGGCCGCCAACTCCTCGACGATCTCCTGGCCGTGGCCCCGGTACTCGATCCCGTCGAACATCCGGCCGAGCACCCGCGCGCTGTCCTTCACCGACTCCTTGGCCCCCAGGTGGGAGCCGCTGGGGTCAAGGTAGACGGCATTGGCGCCCTGGTCGGCGGCGGCCACCTCGAAGGCGCAGCGGGTGCGGGTCGAGGACTTCTCGAAGATCAGCGCGACGTTCTTCCCGCGCAGCCGCGGCTGCTCCGTCCCCGCGTACTTGGCGGCCTTGAGCTGGGCCGACAGGTCGAGCAGGAAGCGGAACTCCTGGGCGGTGAAGTCCAGCTCCTTGAGGAAGTGCCGGTTGCGCAGGTTGAAGGCCATGCCGGGCTCCAGAGCTTGTGCGGGGACGCTACCTGGGGAAGCATATACGAGGACCCGAATGATTATGCATAGATGTGCTCGCGACTACACGTGCTTCAACCCAAGCTTCATCTCCAGTTCGGCGAAGCTCGGATCCAGCGAGTAGGGCATGGTGTCGCCGGTCGGGAGGAAGCCCCGGCGCTCGTAGTAGCGCCGGGCGCGCAGGTTGGCCTCGTGCACATGAAGCCGCATCTCCGGCACCCAGGCCTCGTCCCGCGCCCAGGCCAGGCACGCGTCCAACAGCGCGTCGGTCACCCCGGCCGCCCGGCCCCGGTGGGCCGGGTCGACCCAGACGCCGTAGAGCCAGGCGAAGGGCGGCGCCTCACCGGGATCGGCGACGGGGAGGTAGGAGTTCATGGTGCCCACCCACTCCCCCGTCGCCGCGACCACGGCGGCATAGCCGGTGTTGCCCGGCTGGGTGCTGCGCCCGGCGCGGAAGCGCCACTTGTCCTCGCCGATGGTCAGCGCGGTCTCGTGGGTCTCTATGTACGCCATCGGCGTGTCCTTGGTCATCCGCAACCGGATGTCCCGGACCCGCTCCCAGTCCCCGGGCTGGACGCGGTCGATGCGGTAGGTCATGCGCACATTCCTTGTCTCCCTCGCGGTCTCTGTCTCGGCCCCTGTCACAGTCTCCGTCGCGTCGCTCAGAGCCGTGGGTCGACCGGCTCCGACTCCAGTGCGAGGACCGCGAAGACCGCCTCGTGCACCCGCCACAGCGGCTCGCCCTCGGCCAGCCGGTCCAGCGCCTCCAGGCCCAGGGCGTACTCGCGCAGTGCGAGCGAGCGCTTGTGGCCCAGGGCGCGGGCGCGCAGCCGGCTCAGGTGCTCGGGGCGGGTGTAGTCGGGCCCGTAGATGATCCGCAGGTACTCGCGCCCACGGACCTTGACGCCCGGCTGGACCAGACGGCCGCTCTCGGTGCGGACCAACGAGGCCAGCGGCTTGACCACCATGCCCTCACCGCCGCGCGCGGTCAGCTCCTCCCACCAGGCCGCGCCCGCCGCGCGGGAGTCCGCGTCGGCGGTGTCGACGAGCAGGCGACGCGTGCCGTGCAGCAGGCCGGTGTCGTCGGCGGCGACCATCCGGTCGATCCAGTCGAGGTGCTGGTCGTGCGGGCGCACGGCCAGGTTCTCGCCCTCCGCCGCGAGCAGCTGGAACGGCGCGAGCCGGATCGCGTCGATCCCCTCGACCGTCCAGCAGTAGCGGCGGTAGGCGTCCGTGAACGCGGACGCGTCCGCCGCGCGGGCGTTCTGACGCTCCGACAGCTCCGTGACGTCGACGCCGAGCGCGGCCGTCGCGTCCAGCGCGGCCCGTGCCGCCGCCAGCGCCGCACCCGACGCCGCGCCGACGGCCGCGTACTGACGACGCAGCAGCCCGGTCGACTTGAGCGACCACGGCATCAACTCGGCGTCGAGCAGCAGCCAGTCGCTCTTCAGCTCGGCGAAGAGCCCGGCCTCCTCGGCGGCGGCGCGCAGCCGTGCCAGGACGGCGTCGTTCAGCGCCGGGTCGTCGAGGAAGGCTCGCCCGGTGCGGGTCCAGATCTGGCCGCCGGTCGGCACGCCGAACCGCTTCTCGCCCGCCGAGCCCTCACCGTCGCCGTCCGGGGTGTCCCGGCAGACGAGGACCACCGCGCGCGAGCCCATGTGCTTCTCCTCGCACACCACGTGCCGCACGCCGTCCGCCCGGTAGGAGGCGAACGCCTCGTCCGGGTACTCCAGCCAGCCCTGGCGCTGCGAGGTCGCGACCGGGGCCATGGTCGGCGGCAGGTAGGCGAGCAGGCGCGGGTCGATCGCGAACCGGCTCATCACCTCCAGCGCCGCCGCCGCGTTCTCCTCGCGGACGGCGACCCGACCGTGGTTCCGGGTCTCTACGATGCGCTTGCCCGCGACGTCCTCGATCGCGAGCGGACGCCCCTCGCGTCCGCCCGGCGCGTCGGTCGCCAGCGGGCGCACCGGCTCGTACCAGACCTGCTCGGCCGGGACCTCGACCAGCTCCCGCTCCGGGTAGCGCAGCGCCGTCATCGTGCCGCCGAAGACGCAGCCGGTGTCCAGGCAGATGGTGTTGTTGAGGAAGTTCGCGACGGGCGTGGGCGTGTGGCCGTAGACGACCAGCGCCCGCCCCCGGTACTCCTCCGCCCACGGGTAGCGCACCGGCAGCCCGTACTCGTCGGTCTCGCCGGTCGTGTCCCCGTAGAGCGCGTGCGAGCGCACCCGGCCGCTGGTGCGACCGTGGTACTTCTCCGGCAGACCGGCGTGGCAGACCACCAGCCGGCCATCGTCCAGCAGGTAGTGGCTGATCAGGCCGTCGATGAAGTCCCGCACCCGCTGCACGAACTCCGGCGGCTCGGCCGCCAGCTGGTCCAGCGACTCCTGCAGTCCGTGACTGACCGTCACCTTGCGGCCGGAGAGCGCCCGGCCCAGCTTGTTCTCGTGGTTACCCGGGACGCAGAGCGCGTGTCCCGCCGCGACCATGCCCATCACCAGGCGCAGCACGCCGGGCGTGTCCGGGCCGCGGTCGACCAGGTCGCCGACGAAGACGGCGGTGCGGCCCTGCGGGTGCACGGCGTCGACCGCGCGCCCCTCGGCGTCGCGGAGCACCTCGTACCCGAGCCGACCGAGCAGCGTGACCAGCTCGGAGCGGCAACCGTGGATGTCCCCGACGATGTCGAACGGCCCGGTGAGGTGCTTGAGGTCGTTGTAGCGCTTCTCCAGCACGATCTCGACGGCGTCGACCTCGGCCTCCGAGCGCAGCACGTGCACCTTGCGGAAGCCCTCGCGCTCCAGGTGGCGCAGCGAACGACGCAGGTCGCGCTGGTGCCGCTGCAGCACGTGCGGCGGGAAGTGCGCGCGGTCCGGCTTACGGGAGTTGCGCTCGGCGCAGAGCTGCTGCGGCACGTCGAGGACGACGGCGACCGGCAGCACGTCGTGCGCGCGGGCCAGGTCGACGAGCGCGCGGCGCGCCTCCTGCTGCACGTTGGTCGCGTCGACGACGGTCAGCCGCCCGGCGTCGAGCCGCTTGCCCACGATGTAGTGGAGCAGCTCGAAGGCCTCCTTGGTCGCCGACTGGTCGTTGGGGTCGTCGGAGACGATGCCGCGGCAGGCGTCCGAGGAGACGACCTGGGTGGGCAGGAAGTGCTTGGCGGCGAAGGCGGACTTGCCGGAGCCGGTAGCGCCGATCAGGACGACCAGGGAGAGGTCGGGCACGGTCACCTTGCGGGTGACCCGCTCGGTGCCGGTGGTCGTGGCGGCGTTGGAGGCGATCGGGGTGCTGGGGGTGTTGTCGGTCATCGGGGTCACTCTCCCTTCGGGGTCTGGGTGGTGGCGTCGGAGCTGGTGTCGGCGTCGGCGTCGGAGCTGGTGTCGGCGTCGGCGTCGGAGCTGGTGTCGGTGCTGGTAGGGGTATCGGTCCCGTCCTCGCGCCCGAGGCTGAAGGTGGCGAGCTGGGTGGGCGGCCCCACCTCCGGGTCCTCGTCGCCGACCGGGCCGAAGGCGACCTCGTACCCGTAGCTTCGCCCGATCCGCTCCGCCCAGTCACGGAACTCCCCGCGGTCCCACTCGAAGCGGTGGTCGGCGTGCCGCATCTCCCCGGCCGGGAGCGTCTCCCAGCGCACGTTGTACTCGGCGTTGGGCGTCGTCACCACGACCGTCCGCGGCCGGGCCGCGCCGAAGACCGCGTACTCCAGCGCGGGCAGTCGCGGCTGGTCGACATGCTCGATCACCTCGGACAGGACGGCGGCGTCGTAGCCGCTCAGTCGCGAGTCGGTGTAGGTGAGCGCACCCTGGATCAGCCTGATCCGCGCGGCCTGACGCTCGTTCATCCGGTCCAGCCGAAGGCGGCGCGCGGCGATCACGAGGGCGCGCGCGGACACCTCCACGCCGACCACCTCGGTGAAGGTGCGGTCCTTGAGCAGGTCGGCCAGCAGCGCGCCCTCACCGCACCCCAGGTCCAGTACGCGCGTGGCCCCGGCGGCGCGCAGCTGGGCGAGGATCGCCTCGCGACGGCGGACCGCGAGGGGTACCGGCTTCGGGTCGGTGTCCTGCTGCTGGTCCGCGTCCGGCTGGGCGTTGGTGTCCGGCCGGGCGTCGGCATCCGGCTGGGCGCCGGTGGTCGGCAGGGCGTCGGTGGTCGGCAGGTGCTCGGCGTCCGCCGGGCTCTGACCCTCCTCCGGCAGTTCCCCGGTCTCCTGCGGGACGGCGTTGTCGATCTCCTCCAGCTCGCGGTCGTCCGCCTCGGCCAGCCGGGCCAGCTCCAGGCGGGCCGTGGCGGCGCGCGCGAGCGACCAGCGGCGGGCCAGGTAGCGGCGGGTGATCAGCTGCTGCTCCGGGTGGCGCGGCAGCCAACCCTCGCCACGGGCGAGCAACTTGTCGACCTCGTCCGGCGCGACCCAGTAGTGCTTGGCGTCGTCCAGGACCGGCAGCAGCACGTACAGCTGGCTGAGGGCGTCCGCCACCCGCAGCGTCCCGGTCAGCCGGAGCTGGACATAGCGCGAGTCACCCCACTCGGGGAAGGTCGGATCCAGCACGATCGGCTCCGCCTCGACCTGCCAGCCGAGCGGTTCGAAGAGCCGGTGCACCAGCTCCGCGCCGCCCTTGGCGGGCACGGCGGGCAGCTCGACGCGCAGCGGCTGCGCCTGGTCGGCCAGCTCGGGACGGGCGGTGCAGACACCCTTCATCGCGCTCTTGAACACCGCGCTCATCGCCACCGCGAGCAGCGAGGACGCCGCGTAGGGACGGTCGTTGACGTACTGCGCGAGCGCGAAGTCGGGCGAGGACCCGCCGCGTCCCTTGCTGCCACGGCCCCGGCGCACCAACGCGATCGGGTCCACCTCCAGCAGCAGCGCGGCCGTGCACCGCTCGGCCGTCGCCTCCGGATAGAAGACGTGCGCGCGGCCGTGGGCGGTGCTGAACGACTGCGCCTTGCCGGGGTGCTTGTGCAGCAGAAAGCCCAGATCGGTCGCGGGACGCTGGTCGGTGGCGTGGGTGCTGATCGTCAGGAACACACGGACGAGTATCGCCGCGCGCATCGTCGCAGCCCACGGATTTTCTCACGCCGCCTGTCGTCTGCACGCCGCGGACGAGTGCCGATCGGGCGGCCTCCACATCTTCTCCTCAAGCCTGCTGGTACGTATCGTGCCGCCATGAAGCCCGTCTCGCCTTGGCTGCGGCTGGAGCAGGTAACGGCCGCGAACGTCGACGCCGCCTGTGATCTGCTGGTGCGCCCGGAGCAGAGCGGCTACGTCGCTCCGGTGGCGCGGTCGCTCGCCGAGGCGTACGCCCACGGGTCCCATGCCTGGCCACGGCTGGTCTTCGACCGGGACCAGCTGGTCGGCTTCGTCATGGGCAGCTTCGACCCGAGCAGCCCTGTCGAAGCGTTCCGCTGCGGGATCTGGCGGCTGAACATCGCCGCCCAGTACCAGGGCAGGGGCTACGGCCGCTTTGCGGTAGCCGCGATCTGCGCCGAGGCGCGCAGCCGTGGCGAGCGTCGTGTCGGCACGCTGTGGCTGCCCGGCCTGTACGGCCCGGAGTACTTCTACCTGCGCCTGGGCTTCCGCCCGACCGGCGAGGTGATCTACGGCCAGGTCGCGGCCGAGCTGCTCCTGGCCTGAGGCCGGGCCTGCGCCGACCCCAGGTCCCTGTGATCCCTGCGAGGCAGCCGACGCCGCCGGGCCGTTCCTCACGCGGGCATCGCGGAGCCCAGCACCTCAGACGCCGAGCCCTCCGTCGCTCAGCACCTCAACGGGCCCGTCGTGCCGTGCGCTGGACCGCCAGTCCGCGACCCGGACCAGGGTCTCCAGGAAGGCCAAGCGGAACGGGCCCATGTCGGCGCGGTGCAGGAGCGCAAGGGCGTTGTCGGTCAGCCGTGCGGCGTTGCCGGTGTCCAGCACCAGCGCGGCGAACCGCTCCCCGCTCGACAGTTCGACGGGCGGGGTGCGGTCGCCGTCGAGAACCCCGAGCAGGGCGGGCTTCTCGTCGGGTTCCGGCAATACGCTGACGCGGATCCGGCCATGGTGGGCGGCGACGAGGTAGGGCAACAGGTCCTCGGCGGACCGGATGTGTCGACGGTCCTGGAGCAGGATCAGTGCGCTGACCAACTCGTGGCGGAAGTAGGGGCGGGCGTAACGGCCACCGTTGTAGGGCGCCTTGGACTTGGCCAGCAGCCCGGCGGGCGGGTCGCCGCCGCCACTGCGGATCATGTCCTGGAACAGGTCGTGGCTCTTGCCGAGGTCGTGATAGCGGGCGGCCCGGGTGACCACATGTCGGTGATCCGCCGTCAGGCCGGGGAGCGCGAGGGACTCCAGCAGGGCGCGCGCCTCCTGCTCGGTCTCCTGCAGGTGCTGGTCCAGGCTGACCCATGCGGTGCAGGAGAACGACCGGGACGGGGCGGTCCCGTCGCCCAGCGGTTCCACCGCGGCCACGCTGTCCGGAGTCCAGCCCTCCTCGGGCGACCAGCCGCCCTCGGCGGCGTCGAGCAGCACCGTGACACCGGGGCGCAGGTCCCCTGCTGCGGACTCCGGGTCGACCGGTCGCCACGCCCAGTCGAGCTGCCGATCCCGGATCCAAGCCGTACGGGTTCGAGCGATCAACTGAGAACGGAGTTCGGTCAGCGGGACCGGGCACAGCTCCTGGCGGGTCGGGTCGCTCTCCTCCGGGCCGGGTCGCCCCTCGGCCCAGTCTCGCCAGGCGACGAGGACGGTGCCGGGATCGCGACCGCCCGCGCTCACCCAGGGGGTGACGTCGATGTCGGGTGCGGTGTCGAAGAGGCGGAGCAGGTCTTCCTCGTCCGGTGGCGGTGGGCTGAAGGCTGGCCTACTGGCTTGGGCCTCCTGCAGATCGTGCAGGTCCCGCAGGCTGACGGTCTGTCCGTCATGCTCCGCCAGCCACTCCACCACGTCCGGCTCGGAGGTCGCGTCGGGGTTCGGGCTCCAGAGCAGTTCGCGTGCTCCGTCCGCGAGTTGGCCTGTACGACGAACCACGGCGGCCCAGGGCGCGAGCTCCGTGTAGATCGTCCGAGCAGGCAGTTCCCAGCCCAGGTCGAGCGCGTGGCCGACCGCGACCACGATCCGGTCGACGACAGACTGCCCCAATGCCTCGGCCAACTGCCGGAGTTCGGGCTCGCGGCGGAACGGGTGGGCGAACAGGACCTCGCGGTCGGCGTCCTGCGCGCGCAGTGCGCGGACCAGGGCTCGCGCGCGGGTGAGGGAGTCGAGTACGGCCAGGGTCTGCGTGCCTGCGGTGTGCGCCGCGTCGAGCGTGGCGGCCAGGGAGTCGGCGTCCTGTGCGTCGACCCTGCGCACCAGGCACGATCGGTCCGAAAGCGCGGCGGACAGCAACGTCGTGCCCGTCGGCGCCGACGTGCCGAGATGCTCGCGCAGCTCCTGCAGGGCCAACGCCGTTCCCGTGCCCGGTCCGAGGAGCGTGGGCTCGTCCAGCACCCAGTGGGTGTCGTTGTGGAGCAGCGCGAAGGAAGCGCCGGTCATCGTCGACCCGTCCGCGAAGCCGCGCAGCAGGGCCCGGCTCAGCAGCACCTCCTGGGTGCCGATCAGGATCGCGGTGCGCTCGGGGGCGCGCCGCCAACTGCCATCGCGCGCCATCGCGCCCGTGAGCAAGTGCAGGCCCACGCCGTCCGCGCCGCCAAGCGCACCGCCGTCCGGCCCGTCCAGCGTGCCGAGGCGTTCGAGCCAGCGAGCCACCGTCGCGTAGGTGCCACCTGCCAGGGTGCCCTCCGGCAGGACGTGGACGAGCCTGCGCGGGGTGCCCTGCGGGTCGGCGATCAGCCGCCGGTACAGCCAGGCGAGGACCACGGCCTCGGCCCCTCCGCCCGGGGGCGCGGCCAGCCGCTCCGGCAGCGGGGCGAGCGGCTCAGCCGCCAGCGCGGCCTGGTACGGGTAGGGCGCGTGGCCCGTCGCCACCGTCAGGAACCGAGCGAAGTCGACCGTGGTCTCCGACATCAAAACCCCTCTCCACTGCTCCGGTTGTGCCGGTCCCCCCGGCCGCGCCCACCCGGGCGCGAAGGCGGCGCAGCATCCGGGCGTCGTCGAAGCCGACCTCCCTGGCCGCTGTCTCGACCGTCGTGCCGTGGCTGATCAGGTGCTCCGCGCGTTCGACGCGCAGGGTCTGCTGGTAGCGCAGCGGCGTCAACCCGTCGGTGGCGCGGGTGAACAGCCGGGTGAGGGTGCGCTCGCTGACTCCGGCCGACGCGGCGAGCAGTGCGAGCGGCAGGGTCTCGGCGAAACGCCAGTCGATCAGGTCCTGCACCCGGTGCACGGTGTCGTCCAGGTGCGAACGGTGGCGCAACATGGCGCTGGCCTGCGGCTCGTGACCGTTGCGCCGGGCGTAGACGACCATGTCGCGCGCGACCTGCGCGGCCACGGCGGGGCCGTGGCGACCTGCGACCAGATGCAGGGCCAGGTCGATGCCGGACGCGATCCCGGCCGAGGTGACCACCCGGTCGTCGGTGGTGTAGAGCACGTCACGCACCACCTGGGCGCGCGGGTGACGGCGTGCCAGCTCGTCCTGGATGTCGTGGTGGGTGGTGCAACGCCGCCCGTCAACCAGCCCGGCCGCGCCCAGCGCGGCGGCACCGGCACAGATACTGGCGACGGTGCCGCCGGCCTCGTGGTGAGCCCGCAAGGCAGCCAACACGGCTGCCCCGAGCGGCGGAACGAGCACAGGCAACGCCTCGGGCCGCCCGTCGGGCCCTGCCTCGGCGTCCGGCACCTGCCAGCCCGGCACGACCAGCAGGTCGTCGGCGTCGAGCTCGGGCCAGACCGTCGTGGCGTGCAGGGGCAGCCCCTGGGCGCTGGGCACCAACTCCTGCTCCGCGACGTAGTCCAGCCGGTAGGGGAAGCCGAAGTCCCCCACCGTGCTGAAGACCTGCGCCGGGCCCGCGAGGTCCAGCAGATGGACCCCGGGCACCAGCACGAACACGACGCGGTTGCTCACGGACTCATCATCGCGCAGGGCACTGACAGATCAGGGGGCGTTCCCACGTTCAGCGGTGTCCCCACGGTCAACGGTGTGCCCACTCACCTGCCGCCGACGAGCTCGTCCACCGTCGCGATACGCGCGAACCGGTCGCGCAGGACGGCCGTCGTCCGTTCGATGATCGCGGCGGCGCTCAGCTCGCCGATCGGGTGGGTGGTCGTGGCGTCGACGACGAAGGTGCACCGGTAGCCGAGGTCACTGCCGACCCGGGTGGTGGTCTCCACACACTGCTCGGTCCGGATGCCGCAGAGCACCAGCTCGGTGACCCCGCGCTCGGTCAGCTGCTGCTGCAGGTTGGTCGTGGTGAACGCGTTGTGACTGGTCTTGTGCACCGTGATCTCGCCGGGCAGCGGCTGCTCCAGCTCGGCGAGAAGCCGGACGTGGCCCTGGGCCGGGTCGAAGACGGTGTCGCTGCCGGGCTCCTGGTGCAGTACCCACACCACGGTGTCACCCTGCTCACGGGCCAGCCGGACCAGGCGGTTCACCGGCTCGGCGATCTTCGGGTTCTCCACGAGCGGCCAGTCCTCACCACGGGCTCGGAAGGACTCCTGGACATCGATGACAATCAGTGCGCGACTCATGGAACCTAGCCTGGCCTGGCCGCGAACCCCTGGAGAAGGCCGGATCGGGTCCGCCTGCGGAACGATCCGGTCAGCCACTGATCACGTCCGACACCCGGGACGGTTCGGCATCCTGCCACCCGATTGGTTAGCGTTCTGACGTGACTACTGAGACTTCCACCTCCTCCACCGCCCCCAAGGGCGGCGCCGTCGCCGCCGGTCTGGCCACGATCGCCGCGGACGGCACCGTCCTCGACACCTGGTTCCCCGCTCCGGAGCTGGTCGCCGAGGCCGGTCCGGCCGGGACCGTCCGGCTCACCGCCGAGGAGGCGGAGGCCGCGCTCGGCGCGGGTGCCGCCGCCGCGCTGCGCACGGACGCCCGTCGCGGCGTCGAGGTGATCGCGGTCCGCACGGTCATCGGCTCGCTCGACGACAAGCCCCTCGACACGCACGACGTCTACCTCCGTCTGCACCTGCTCAGCCACCGTCTGGTCCAGCCGCACGGGCAGAGCCTGGACGGCGTCTTCGGCCTGCTGGCCAACGTCGCCTGGACCAGCATCGGCCCCACCCCGGTCGACCGCGTCGAGGCGGCCCGTCTGGCCGTCCGCGCCGAGGGCGGCCAGCTGGCCGTCTACGGGATCGACAAGTTCCCGCGCATGACCGACTACGTCGCCCCGACCGGTGTCCGCATCGCCCACGCCGACCGGGTCCGCCTCGGCGCGCACCTGGCCGAGGGCACCACCGTGATGCACGAGGGCTTCGTCAACTTCAACGCCGGGACCCTCGGCACCTCGATGGTCGAGGGCCGGATCTCGGCTGGTGTGGTCGTCGGCGACCACAGCGACATCGGCGGCGGCGCGTCGATCATGGGCACGCTCTCCGGCGGCGGCAAGCAGGTCGTCTCGGTCGGCCGGCGCTGCCTGCTCGGCGCCAACGCGGGTATCGGCATCTCGCTCGGCGACGACTGCGTGGTCGAGGCCGGTCTCTACGTCACCGCCGGCACCCGGGTGACCACCCCGGACGGCGCGATCGCCAAGGCGGTCGAGCTCTCCGGCCAGTCCAACCTGCTCTTCCGCCGCAACTCGCAGAGCGGCGCGGTCGAGGTCATCGCCCGTTCCGGCTCCTGGGGCGGTCTCAACGCGGAGCTGCACGCGCACAACTGAGCCGCGTTCGCCGTCCAGCGGTCGGCGTTCAGCGTTCGGCGTTCGGCGTTCGGCGTTCGGCGCGTGCAGAGCGCTGACAGGCAACGGCTGACAGTGGGGTGAGGGAGTCGGGCGAGTTGTTCGCCCGACTCCCTCCTGCGGTGCGCCCCGGGGCACTAGCAGGCCGAGGGCCCGCCGCTCAAGCGGCGTCCCGCCTCGGGGTGAACGCGGGTGAACAGGCGGCCCGTGGGAGCGCCCGTCGGTGTGACAGGCAGTGACCGTCGGCCGGGGCCGGTCGTTGGTCGCACGGGACCGGCACCGTCTGCCGGCACCCCTGTCCGTGCCCGCCCCCTGAAGGGTCAGCCACCCATGTCCGACGCACCCCCCGCTCCCGACAGCCCGCAGAGCCTGCTGGCACAGATGGAGCAGATGCTGGCGGCCCTCAACGCCGACCTGGTCCAGCTCGACGCGGACCTGCAGATGCCCGAGTCGCACGCGACCGGCAGCGACGACGCCGCGCAGCAGCCGGACGAACTCGCACACGAGTAGCCCCGCGTAGCCCCCGCCGCCGGGCCCGTGCCAACCGGGCCCGCACCGGCTCGCTGCTGTCCGACCTCACCCAGTGGGCGGCTCCAGCCGCACCACCGCGGCAGCGGGGCTCAGGACGGCCCGCCCCAGCCCCCGGGAGCCGACCCCGACAGGGCCCGGCTCGCCGCCCAGCCGCTCCGACGCATCCGACTCGTCCGTGTCGGCCGCCTCCTCCTTCGCCTCGCCGCTCTCGTCGCTCTCCTCCGCTCCGTCCCCGACCTCCGCGCCCACGGCGCGCAGCAGCTCGGTGAGCAACTCCCTTGCCGGATGGGCGGCGTCGACCCCGTCGACGCAACTCCAGTAGAGCTCCTGCTCGTC
Source organism: Streptacidiphilus fuscans (assembly GCF_015690355.1). Classification (GTDB taxonomy): domain Bacteria; phylum Actinomycetota; class Actinomycetes; order Streptomycetales; family Streptomycetaceae; genus Streptacidiphilus; species Streptacidiphilus fuscans. Next base: position 50,267 of record NZ_JADPRT010000012.1, read on the forward strand.
CGCGCCGCAGGCCACCACCAGCAGCGACTCGGCAGCCTCCTGGATCAGCGACCGAAGCTCGCGGAGCGTCCCGCCGAGGTCCGCGAGCGCGGTGAGCCGGGAGGCGCGCTCGCCGGTAACCGGTTCATCCGGCGGACGCCCGATGCACTCCGCCGCATGCGACGCGGCCTCGGCCAGCGCCCTGGCGATCTCGACCGCACCGCAGCCACCGCCCTCCAAGGCCCGCTCGGTCAGCACCAGCGCCGAGGTCTGCCCCACCGCCTCCGCCAACCGGCAGGCCTGCCATGCCTCGACCATCACGTCGGACGCGCTCCGCGCCTCCGCCAACGCATGCCGGGTCGCCTTGATCAGCCGCACTGCGTCCATGACGCCACCCACCCCTCGGGAGCCGCCCGGCGGCCTCTCCACCGGGTCTGCGCCCAGCCTCCGCCCACCCGCGGACTCCCGCGACGAACCGGGCACCGGCCTGTGGACAACTCGGGGGTGTGGAAAACGGGCCACTCGCAGGGGTGAACTGACGAGGTTCCCGACGGCCTCAGTCCAGCGGCTGCGGCTCCGCCGCAGGGAAGCGGAGTTCGTTGCGCTCGATCTTGGCGGCGAGGGCCGTGAGCGGGTCGACCCCGAGGACGCCGCAGAACTGGAGCAGGTACGCGAGGACGTCGGCGACCTCGTCCTCGACCTGGTGGGCGCGCTTGGGGTGGGACATGACCTCGGCGGCCTGCTCCGGGGTGAGCCACTGGAAGATCTCCAGCAGCTCCGACGCCTCCACGCTGAGCGCCGCCGCGAGGTTCTTGGGCGTGTGGTAGGGCTGCCACTTGCGTGCCGCCGCGAAGTCGCGCAGCCGCTGTTGCAGCGCCTCGACGGTCCGGTCGTTGCCGGGAGCCGGGGTGTCGCGAGTGTCGCGGCTGTCACGGGTTTCGCGGGTGTCACGGGTGTCGCCGGAGGCGGGGGTGACGTCGTCCATACCGGTCATTCTCGCGGATCAGCCGACCGGAACAGCGGGTTGATCCGCAGGATCGCCCACAGGCGCGCCCTCCGGCGCCAACTCGCTCCGCCCCGACGCCGGATCGACCGCGCACCGGACCGGGAAGACCCCCGGTACCACCGCCCGCTCCGCCGCCGTCGCCAGCAGCCGGACGTGGCCGCGCGAAGCCACCTCCACGGCCAGCCGCAGCAGCGACTCGACCTGCGCGGCGTCGAGCCCGAGGTCGAGCCCCTCCCCCAGCACCGTCAACATCCGCTCCGCGTCCGGGACTTCCATCGCCGGGCTCATCTGGAGCACGCCCGGTCCGGTCAGCAGGACCGTCGCGAAGGCCAACTGCCGCAGCACGCCCGACGGGAGCAGCTCCGCGCCGACGCGACGGCCGTCGCCGAGCTGCAGCGCGGCGCAGACCCGGGCCGTCCCGTCGGCGGCGGTCGAGCGCAGCGCGCCGAGGCCGGAGACCGGCATCGGGCTCATCGCCCGGGTCGCCTGGACCAGCTTGCCGAAGCGGATCCGGCACTCGCCCTCGATCCTGGCGATCACCGCCGACAGGTTCTCCGCCGAGCCGCGCAGCCTGGCGTCGTCGTCTGCGCCGACCCACTCCCGCATCGCCACCGGCTCGGGCTCCAGGGCGAAGCTCTCCCGGAGCGCCGTGAGCACCGCCTCCGCGGCGCCCAGGACCAGCCGCTCCCCCGGAGTCGCACCGGCGACGCGGAGCGGCAGTTGAGCCGTGACCAGGCCGTGCGCGCCGAGCGGTGCGCGGATGTCGCCCTGACGGCCGTCGCTGTGCCAGGCGGCGTCGATCCGGCTGCTCGCCGCGTCCAACGCGCCGGTGGTCAGCAGCAGTCGGCCGCCGGCGGTGAGCCGCTCGGAGGTGAGCAGCACGGTGTCGCCCACGCGGCGGAAGGCGACGTCGAGCCGCACCTCCCCGACCGCCGAGGCGACCGAGCAGCCGAGCCGGACGGTGTCCGCGCCGAACGGCAGGCAGCCCGCCACGCCGCCCCGGACCAGGGCGAGCGCCGCGTCGGCGTCCTCGCCCTCGGCCAGGGACGCCAGCACGCGCAGGCCTTCGAGTGCGTTGGACTTGCCCACCCCCGAGGGGCCGTAGAGCAGGGTGACCTCGCGCAGCGGCAGGACCGCCTCCCGGAACGACTTGAAGGCGCCGAGACGCAGTTCGACCAGGGCAGGACGGAGCACGGCGGGGCGGAGGACGGCCGAACGCGACCCAGCCGAGGAGAGCCCGTCGGGTTGGAACGCGGTGGACGGAGCGGCGGAAAGCGCGTCCGGACGGAGCACTTCGGGCCTGGGCACAGGGATGGTCACGCCCGCGAGGCTAGACCGCTCACCACCTGCGGAAACGTCCCTCCAACCGCCCCGTCCACCGGGTGCGGCACCCGGATCACCCGGGCGTGTGAACGAAGCGGCTGAGCGTCACCGACGCGGTGACCTCGACCGGGTCCGGCAGCGCGGCGATCCGTGCCACCAGCGCGTCGGCGTCGGTGTGCCAGGCGCTCGGGCCCATGCCGACGACGGTGGCGACCTCGGCATGGGAGAGCCGGACACCGAACGTCAACTCCCGTGCGCCCGCCGGGGAGAGATGCGGCACCAGGGTGCGCGCCAGCCGTTCGTCTTTGCGGTCGTCGACGCCGAGCAGACCCAACTCGCCCACCAGCTCCCGCAGATGCTTCGGCGTCGGCGAGACGACCAGCAGTTCGCCGCCCGGCCGCAGCACCCGCCGGATCTCCTCGCCGCGGCGCGGCGCGAAGACGTTGAGCACCACGTCGGCGACGCCGTCGCGCAGCGGGAGCGGCTTCCAGGCGTCGCAGACCACGGCCGCCGCGCGCGGATGCGCCTTGGCGGCGCGGCGGAGCGCGAACTTGGAGATGTCGAGGGCGAGTCCGGTCGCCCCGGGCACGGCGTCGAGAACGGCGGCCAGGTAGTGGCCGGTGCCCGCGCCCAGGTCGACGACGCGTCCGGCCCGGTCCTCGCGAACCCCCGCCTCACCGACCGTCTCACCGACCGCCGCTCGGACCGCCTCGGCGAGGGCGGTCGCGATGGGCGCGTAGTGGCCCGCGCCCAGGAAGTCGACGCGGGCGGCGACCATCGCGGTGGTGTCGCCGGTGCCGGTGTGGGCGCCGCCGGGCAGCAGGTTGGCATAGCCCTGCTTGGCGACGTCGAAGCTGTGGCGCGCCGGGCAGCGCAGCGCGCCGCCGTCCTGAGCGAGCGTCAGTTCCTGGGCACAGACGGGGCAGTGCAGCCACGCGGCGACGCGCTGCAGTGCGGGGTTCACGGAGGTGGTGGGCATGGGTGGTTCGGCTCGCTCAGTTCCCGGCCCCGCCATCGGCGCTGCCGTGTCCGTCGTCGTCCCGGCGGTCCTCGTCGTCCGGGCCGAGATCGTCATCATCGTCGTCGTCTTCGTCATCGTCGTCATCGGAGCCCTCGTCCCCGGCCCCGATCGACTCCTGGTCGGGAGCCTGGTCGACGACCCAGCCCGCAAGCCGCTCGGCCGTGCCCGCGACGCCGAGGCGGCCGTCGCGCAGCGCCCGGGCCAGCGAGCGCATCTCGCGGGTCGTGGTGGCCACCGTCGCGCCGCCCGCCACCAGGTAGGCGAAGGCCACGGCGGTGGCGAAGAGTTCGTTGTTGCGCTCCAGCGCGGGCACCCGGATCAGCTGGTGCATCAGCGCGGCGGCGCGGTCCTCGGGCTCGGGGTAGACGAGGACGTCGAAGATCTCCGCCTGATGCCGGGTCACCGCTGCGACCAACGCGCCGTAGTCGGTGACCCGGGGGTCGCCAGGTGTGTACTGCTCGGCGACCATGAGCAGCCAGGACAGATCGATCTCGATGTTCAACGGCGCGTCCCCGCGCCCTCTCGCTCGCCACCGAACTCGGCGAGGAAGACGGACTCGTACTCCTTCATGAACTGTGCGGCGGCGTCCACAAAAGCGCGTCCGGTCTCGCCCATGTCCTGTTGGACCAGCTTCTCGATGTACTGGTTCATGCTGATCCCCTCCTGTTCCGCGCGGGCCCGGGCGACCTCCGCCGTGGCGACGTCAACCCGGACGTTCAGCTGCCTTTTACTCATAGCTTGAAGCTAGCGCGATTCCGCTAGCGCAGGAAGGGGTATCAACATGGTCATTTCCGGACACACCTCCGGACGCGGTCCGTGAGCGGTCGTTTCCGGACAGTTCCGAGCCGCTGTGGAGAACTCATTCCCCGCCGACGGGCTCGAGAACCCACGAGACCGACCAGCTAGCGCTCGTAGTGGTAACGGCACGCGATGACGTGAATGACATCCTGGTCGTCGACACGGTAGACGAGCCGGTGCTCAGCATTGATGCGCCGCGACCAGTAGCCGGCGAACTCGTGCCGCAGCGGCTCGGGCTTTCCGATACCCTCATTGCCATTGCGGTCGATGTCGGCGATCAGTTGGTTGATCCGCTTGAGCAGCTTGCGGTCGTTGACCTGCCACCACAGGTAGTCCTGCCAGGCCTGCTCGACGAAGAGGACCTTCACACGACACCCCGCCCGGGGTCACCCTCGGGGTCGACCAACTCGTGCAGCACTCCCGCACCGGACCGATCTCCCGCGATGGCCTCACGCAAGCGGTCGGCATTCGCCGGGGAGCGCATGAGGTAGTCGGTCTCCTTGAGCGACTCGTACTCGGCCAAGGGGACGACCACGACCGGCTCGTGTCCGGCACGAGTAATCACGAGCTCCTCGGCGTCGCTCTCGACAGCATCGAGAGCGGCTGCGAAGTTCCGCCGCGTCTCCGTGAAACTCATCATCTTCATGATGTACAGAATAATGTACAGGAGCACATGGGGCAATGAGCATCCCCGCCGACGTCGCTCAGCCGCGAACGCGGACACTCTCGACTGCTTCACGACCATCGGCGAGCTGCCGAGGCGGTGATGCATACAGCGCGCCTCGTGCCCTGCTGTGAGCAGCGTGCACGAGCCGTAGTCACAACATGTTCGAGTCCGGCATGAAACTCATGAGCGTCCTCCGAACCGTGTCTGCTGCCCAGCGCTACCGACGGGATCGCGTTTGAGGCGGTGTACACGATCACATGGCGGCCACGCCTCCGCGTGCCTCCCACGTGCAGGAAGCGCTACGTACCCCGCATTCATGCCATCACTGCTGAGACGGCAGGCCCCTTCGCCCTGTTCATGTGAGACAGGGCGAAGGAGTGCATTTCATGCGCACGCACATACGTGCTGGTCAAGCCTCCCCGCCGACGGGCTCCAGAATCGCCACGCACTCGAAGTGGTGCGTCATCGGGAACAGGTCGAACGCCCGCAGCCGGGCCGGGCGGTAGCCGGCTTCGGCAAAGAACTTCAGGTCGCGGCTGAGGGCCGCCGGGTCGCAGGCGACGTAGGCGATGCGGCGGGCGCCGAGACCGGCCAGGTGGGCGACGGTCTCGCGGCCGGCGCCGGCGCGCGGGGGGTCGAGGACGATCAGGTCGGTCTCGGTGATGCCGGTGCGCGGCAGCAGCCTCTCCACCTTGTCGCACTCGATCCGGACCCGCTTCTCGCCGATCAGGTCGGAGAGGTTGTGGCGGGCGTCCTCGACGGCCTGCTTGCTCGACTCGATGCCCAGCACCGCGCCGTACTCCCCGAGCCGCTCCGCCAGCGCGCCCGCGAACAGGCCGACGCCGCAGTAGAGATCGAGCGCGTTCTCGCCCTCTCGCGGCTCCAGGCCGTCCAGCACCGCGTCGACCAGGGTCTGTGCGGCGGCCGGGTGGATCTGCCAGAAGCCGCCGTCGCTGACCCGCCAGGTCCGCTCCGCCGCGCGCTCGCGGACGAAGTTGCGGCCGTGGACGCGGTGCACGCCGCCGTGGTCGTCGATGCGCTGCACCGAGACCGGCCGGTCCAGCTCGACGATCGGCAGCCGACCGCCGGTGACCGGCGTCAGGATCACCGCGCGGTCGGACGAGCCGGTCGCGGCGATCGCCTCGACCGTGTCGATCTGCGGCCACTCGCGCTGCTCGATGCCCAGTTCCTGGACACCCGGGGCGGCGATCAGGCAGCGCTCGATCGGCACCACCTCGTGCGAGCGGTGGCGCCGCAGACCCGCCTTGCCCGTCTCCTGGTCCACCGCGTACTGGACCCGGGTGCGCCACGCGGGCACCTCGCCCGCCGGGAGCTTGTCGCCCGGGGCGGGCTCGACGCTGCCGTCCCAGCCCGCCTGCTCCGGCGTCAGACCGGCCAGCTTGGCCAGCTGTTCGGTCAGCACGGAGACCTTGAGCTTGCGCTGCGCGCCCGGCGTGGCGTGCTGCCAGTCACAGCCGCCACACAGGCCGGGGCCCGCGTACGGGCAGGGCGGGGTGACCCGCTCCTTGGCGGGCTCCAGCACCTCGACCGCGTCCGCGCGCAGGAAACGCGAGGTCTCGGTCCCGTCCGTCACCTCCGCGACCACCCGCTCGCCCGGCAGCGCGTGCCGGACGAAGAGCACCCGGCCCTCGTGCCGGGCCACGCAGTGGCCGCCGTGGGCGACCGGGCCCACCTCGACCTCGTAGCGCTCACCGACGAGCGACGGCGAATCCGGCGCCCCGGAAGGGCGCGCGGCCGGACGTGCGCCGGAGCGCCCACCGGAGGCGGCGGGAGAGGCAGAGCGGGAGCGGGTGCGGGTGGTGCGGCGGGAGGTCACGCCTGATTGTCCTTAGCGGCTGCGGGTGCGGGCGTCGCGGAGGCGGCGGCAGTGGTGGTGGGCCGCTCCTCGCGGCGTCCGACGTCGCCGCGCCGGACCTGTCCCGGCGCGACCCACGGGCGCGGCTTGCGGCGGCGCTCGGAGGACTCCATCTGCCAGGGTACCGAGGTCACCATCACCCCGGGCTTGAAGAGCAGGCGGCCCTTGAGTCGCAGCGCGCTCTGGTTGTGCAGCAGGTGCTCGTACCAGTGACCGACGACGTACTCCGGGATGAAGACCGTGACCACGTCGCGCGGGTTGCGGCTGCGCAGCTGGCGCACGTGCTCCACGACCGGGCCGGTGATCTCGCGATAGGGCGAGTGCAGCACCTTGAGCGGGACGTCGATGCCGCGCCGGTCCCACTCCTCCTGCAGCGCCTTGGTGTCGACCGGGTCGACGTCGACGGTGACCGCCTCCAGCCGGGCCGAGCCGCGCGAGGAGAGCTGGGCGTAGGCGAGCGCCCGCAGGGTGGGCTTGTGCAGCTTGGAGACCAGCACCACGCTGTGGATCTGGGCGGGCAGCGCCTCTTCCTCGTCCTCGGCGTCGTCCAGCGCGAGCTCCGCCGACACCCGGGTGTAGTGGCGGTTGATCGCCTTCATCAGCACGAAGAAGACCACCATCAGCAGGCAGGACATCCACGCGCCGGACATGAACTTGGTGGAGAGCACGACCACCAGCACGCAGGCGGTGCAGGTGAGGCCGATCGCGTTGATCACCCGGCTGCGCATCATCTTGCGGCGCGCTGCCGGGTCCGTCTCGGTCTTCAGCAGCCTGGTCCAGTGCCGGATCATGCCGGTCTGGCTCATGTTGAAGGAGACGAAGACGCCGATGATGTAGAGCTGGATCAGCCGGTTCGGGTCGGCGCCGTAGCCGATGATGAAGACGATCGCCACGCCCGCCAGCAGGATGATGCCGTTGGAGAACGCCAGCCGGTCACCGCGGGTGTGCAGCTGACGCGGCAGGTAGCGGTCCTGCGCGAGGATCGAGCCGAGCACCGGGAAGCCGTTGAAGGCCGTGTTGGCGGCCAGCACCAGGATCAGGCCGGTGACGGCGGCGATGAAGTAGAAGCCGGGCGTGAAGTTGGAGAAGATCGCCTGCGAGATCTGCGCGATCGCGGTCTTCTGCTGGTAGCCGGCCGGTGCGCCGATCAGCTGGGCCGGGTTCTCGGCCATCTTCAGGCCGGTCAGGTTGCCCATCCAGATGATGCCTATCAGCATCGTCACCGCGATCACGGCCATCATCAACAGCGTGGTCGCGGCGTTCCTGCTCTTGGGCTTGCGGAAGGCGGGCACACCGTTGCTGATCGCCTCGACACCGGTCAGCGCGGCGCAGCCGGAGGAGAAGGTCTTGAGCAGCAGCAGGATCAGGGCGATTCCGGTCGGGTCCACGTGCCCGGCCTCGGGCACCAGGTGGAAGCCGGCGCTGGCCGCCTGCATGTGCTGGCCGAAGCCGAAGTCGCGTACCGCCGCCCAGATCATCAGCAGGAAGATCCCGCCCATGAACCCGTAGGTGGGGATGGCGAACGCCGTACCGGACTCACGGACGCCGCGCAGGTTCATGCCCATCAGCACGAGGACCAGCACCACCGAGATCAGCACCTCGTGGCCGTGCAGCCAGGGCACCGCGGAGACAATGTTGGCCACGCCGGAGGTGGTCGACACGGCCACGGTCAGCACGTAGTCGACCAGCAGCGCGGAGGCGACGGTCAGACCGGCGTTGCCGCCCAGGTTGACCGTGGCGACCTCGTAGTCACCGCCGCCGCTGGGGTAAGCGTGCACGTTCTGGCGGTAGGACGCGACGACCACGAGCATCACCAGGGCCACCACCGCCCCGATCCACCAGGAGAAGTGGAGCGTGGCGATGCCCGCCACCGACAGCGTGAGGAAGATCTGCTCGGGGGCGTAGGCGACCGAGGAGAGCGCGTCGGAGGCGAAGACCGGCAGCGCGATCCTCTTGGGCAGCAGCGTCTCTCCGAGCTTGTCGCTCTGCAGCGCTCGGCCGATAAGGATGCGCTTCGGCAGGTCAGTGAGTTTTGGCACGAGGAGGATCGTAGAGGGTCTCCCAGGTTCGCAGGCAGGGAGCCCGCAAAATGACCCGGTTCGTAGGTACCGCACCCCTTTCACCTGCGGTGACGTGCGACGGACGACCGCTGGTGATTCTGTGCGGTGCTTGTGCCGGGTACATACAAAACCGCCTCGGGGGTGCCACCCTGGTGACAAGAGCGCGTTAAGAGGCTGTCACTATCGAGCACTGACACACCGAGACACCGAACCGGAAGGACGGTCGTGCACATCGTCATCATGGGATGCGGACGCGTGGGATCCTCCCTCGCGCGCGCCCTGGAGAAGCAGGGTCACTCGGTCGCGGTGGTCGACCAGGACCCCACGGCGTTCCGCCGTCTCGGTTCGGACTTCGCAGGCAAGCGGGTGACCGGGGTCGGCTTCGACCAGGACACCCTTCGCGATGCGGGGATCGAGCAGGCCGGTGCGTTCGCCGCGGTCAGCAGCGGTGACAACTCCAACATCATCGCCGCGCGCGTGGCCCGGGAGAACTTCGGCGTCGAGAACGTCGCCGCCCGGATCTACGACCCGCGCCGCGCCGAGGTCTACGAGCGCCTGGGCATCCCGACGGTGGCAACCGTCCGCTGGACGGCCGACCAGATGCTGCGCCGTCTCCTCCCGTCCGGCGTCGAGCCGCACTGGCAGGACCCGAGCGGCGCGGTCCAGCTGGCCGAGGTCCCCGTCTCCGCCTCCTGGATCGGCGAGCGCGTCGGCAAGCTGGAGGACGCCGCGCCGGTGCGCGTCGCCTTCGTGACCCGGCTCGGCCAGGGCCAGCTGCCCACCCCGGACCTGGTCCTGCAGGAGGGCGACCTGGTGCACATGATGATGCGCACCGCCGACCTGGACGCCGTCGAGGCGGTCTTCGCGAAGGGCCCGGAGGAGCACTGATGCGGGTAGCAATCGCCGGAGCGGGCGCGGTGGGCCGCTCCATCGCCGGAGAGCTCCTGGAGAACGGCCACGAGGTCCTCCTCGTGGACAAGAACCCGAAGTCCATCTCGGTCGAGCGGGTCCCCCAGGCGGAGTGGCTGCTGGCCGACGCCTGCGAGATCACCGCCCTGGACGAGGCGGCCCTGCAGCGCTGCAACGTGGTGATCGCGGCGACGGGTGACGACAAGGTCAACCTGGTGGTCTCGCTGCTGGCGAAGACCGAGTACGGCGTCCCGCGGGTCGTCGCCCGGGTCAACAACCCGAAGAACGAGTGGCTCTTCAACGAGGCCTGGGGCGTGGACGTCGCCGTCTCCACGCCGCGCCTGATGTCGGCGCTGGTCGAGGAGGCCGTCAGCGTCGGCGACCTGGTCCGCCTGATGCGTTTCAGCCAGGGCGACGCGAACCTCGTCGAGCTGACGCTCGCTGCGGACGGTCCGCACGTCGGCACCCAGGTCAAGGCGATCGCCTGGCCGGACGACACGGCCCTGGTCACCATCATCCGCGAGGGCCGCGTGCTGGTGCCGTCCGGCAGCGACACCCTCGAGGGCGGCGACGAACTCCTGTTCGTCGCGACGGCCGAGCGTGAGGCGGAGCTGGAGGCGCTGCTCTCGCCCTCGGCGAGCTGAGCGTTCGCAGGCTACAGAAGCGGTCGCAGGCCTGTCCGGCCTGCGGCCGCTTCGGCATTTTCACGTAGGTGAGCGTGTGCTGCCGGGGGTAGTTGCAGTCACCTCAGGGGCGCGAGGAACTGCGCGACAAGCCACCCATGCAGGTAGAGCCCCGAACGCGCCGGGCCATCCGCTCATCAGTGGTTTCTCGCGCCGTTCCCCGCGCCCCTGGATAGTGCAGCTAACTCTCGGATTCCTCGGAGTCGAGGTTCACCTTGATCGGCGCTGGAGCCTTGGACAGGATCAGCCAGGACAGGTAGATCGCGACCAGCCACGGCGGGACGCCCAGTCCGATCTTCGCGACGCCCAGCCACGTGACCTGTCCCGCCCAGTACAGCGGGAAGAGGATCGCCGCCCGCAGGGCGAACAGCGCGACCCAGACCCACGTCGCCTTCGTGTAGGCGGAAAGACGGCCGGGGTTCTGCGTCCGCCAGGTCATGTTCTCGCCGAGGACCGGGCCCAGCATGACGCCGAGCAGCGGCCACTTCACCAGCGCCGAGATCGCGTACGCGACCAGCAGGACCAGGCCGTAGATCATCGACGGCAGGTAGAAGTCCTGCGGCTTTCCGGACTGCATCGCGATGAACGCGCCGATGCCGACGCCCAGCACGCCGCCGAAGGCGTGCTTCAGCGTCTCCCGGCGCGCGACGCGGACCACCGCGAGCAGGACGGTGACGCCGACGGCCGACCAGGACGACGTCGCGACACTCTGGGTGATCGTGTAGAGGACGACGAAGACGAAACCCGGCACGGTCATGTCGATCATGCCGCGGACGCCGCCGAAGGCGTCGATCAGGGAGGTGTCGACGGGCTGCCCGGAGCCGTTCCCGGCGTCCGTGGCATTCGTGCTGTCGGGGGCGGCCGGGCTCGCGTCGGCGAGGGGGGCGCGGTGGCTCACGCGATCACTCCTGTCCGGTGGGGCGCAGCTCGTACCGCGGGTTGAAGAGCACGCGACGCCCGCGCGCGTGGCTGATCCGGCCGTGGGCGACCAGCTTGCGGCCGGGCTCGATTCCCACGATCGAGCGACGGCCCAGCCAGACCACGTCCAGCGCGTCACTGCCGTCGAACAGCTCCGCCTCCAGCGCGGGGACGCCGGCGCGCGGGCGCAGGGTGACCGCGCGGAGCGTGCCGGTGACGGTGACCTCCTGGCGGTCGCCGCAGGCCGCGATGGGTGTGGCGCCCGTTTCCTCGGCGTCGTGGCGCAGCTGCTCCGCGTTCAGCTCCTCGTTCGAGGTGCCGAGCTTGCTGAACATGCGCCTCAGCCGGCCTTGCGGCCTCACGCTGGAGATCTCACTGCTCATGCCCGAAGGGTACAGGCCGAGCCCCCGCCGGGAGGCGTCCTCGCGCAGCCCGGACGACGTCCCGAACACCCGTGCTCACGGCTCGAAGCGGTAGCCCATTCCCGGCTCGGTGACGAAGTGACGCGGGTGGCCCGGGTCGACCTCCAGCTTGCGGCGGAGCTGGGCCATGTAGACCCGCAGGTAGTTGCTCTCGGTGCCGTAGGCCGGCCCCCAGACCTCCTGGAGCAGCTGCTTCTGGCTGACCAGTCGGCCGCTGTTGCGGACCAGCACCTCCAGCAGGTGCCACTCGGTCGGGGTGAGCCGGATGTCCTTGCCGTCGCGGCTGACCCGCTTGGCCGCCAGGTCCACGGTGAAGCTCTCGGTGCCGACGACCGCGCTCTCGCTCTCCGGACCGGCCGGAGCGCCGCGGCGGACCGCCGCGCGGAGACGGGCGAGCAGCTCGTCCATGCCGAAGGGCTTGGTGACGTAGTCGTCGGCGCCCGCGTCCAGCGCCTGGACCTTCTCGTCGGAGGTCTGCCGGGCGGAGAGGACGATGATCGGCACCTTGGTCCAGCCGCGCAGGCCGCGGATCACCTCGGCGCCGTCCATGTCGGGCAGGCCGAGGTCGAGAAGCACCGCGTCGGGATGCCGGGCGGCGGCCAGCTCCAGCGCGGTGGTGCCGTCGTGCGCGGCGTCCACCTCGTAGTGGCGAGCCTTGAGATTGATCACCAGGGCGCGGACGATCTGTGGTTCGTCGTCGACGACCAGGACCCGGGTCATGAACGCTGCTGCCTTTCGGTCTGCTGCTCGTGCGCCTCCGTCGGTTCGGCGGCCAGGAGCTCGATCCCGATCACAGGATCGGTCCCGAGCCCGGTTCCGGCCACACCGACGGGCGCCTCGCTCTCGTGCGCGACCTGCGCACACGGAAGAGTGAACACCATGGTGAGCCCGCCTCCGGGCGTGTCCTCCGCCGACAGCGTGCCGCCGGTGGCCTCGACGAAGCCGCGGGCCACCGCGAGACCCAGGCCGACGCCCGCGCCGCGCGGGGCGTCGCCGTAGCGCTGGAAGGGCTCGAAGACCTTGTCCTTGGCCTCGTCCGGGATGCCGGGGCCGTGGTCGGCGACGCGGACCTCCACCCGGCCGTGCAGCACGCTGGCCGAGACGGCGACCCGGCAGGGCACGCCATCGACCTGCTTGCGGCTGCCCGCGTTGTACTTCACCGCGTTCTCGATCACGTTGCCGAGTGCGCGTTCGAGCAGTCCGGGGTCGGCCGACACCAGCGGCAGCTCCTCGGGGATGTCCGTGCGCACCGCGTCGGCCGGGACGCCGAGCAGGGCGAGCGGAACGACCTCGTCGAGATCGGTCTCGCGCACGATCGGGACGACCGTTCCGGTCTGCAGTCTGCTCATGTCGAGCAGATTGCCGATCAGATGATCGAGTCGATCGGCCCCCTCCTCGATGCCCGCCAGCAGCTCGGCCTCGTCGTCCGGCGTCCAGGCGACGTCTTCGGCGCGCAGCGAGCTGACCGAGGCCTTGATCCCGGCCAGCGGCGTGCGCAGGTCGTGGGAGACGGCGGCGAGCAGGGCGGTGCGGATCCGGTTGCCCTCGGCCATCCGGCGCGCCTCGGCGGCGGCCACCTCCAGGCGGCGCTTCTCCAGCAGCACGGCGGCCTGCGCGGCGAAGGCGACCAGCACGCGCCGGTCGGCGGCGGGCAGCACCCGGCCGCTCAGCGCCAGCGCCAGCCGGTCCCCGACGGGCACGTCGACGTCGGCGTCCTCGGGACGGGAAACCGGGTTGGGGCCGATCGCACCGGCGGTGCGCCAGGGCGAGAAGTCGTCGGGCCGCTCCAACAGGGCGACCGACTCCATCTGGAAGGTCTCCTGCACCCGCTCCAGCAGCGCGGGCAGGCCGTTGCGGCCGCTGAGCACGCTGCCCGCCAGGAAGCTCAGCGTCTCCGCCTCGGCCCGGCTCCGTGCGGCCTCCGCGGTGCGCCGGGCGGCGAGGTCGACCACGTACGCGACCGACAGCGCCACACCGAAGAAGACGCCCACGGCGATCACGTTGGGGAGCGAATTGATGGTGAGCGTGTGCAGCGGCGGGGTGAAGTACCAGTTGATCAGCAGGGAGCCGACGACCGCCGAGGCCAGCGCCGGGAAGAGACCGCCGAGCAGCGCCGCGCCGACCGTCAGGCCCAGGTAGAGCAGCATCTCGGTGTGGGAGGTGCTGCTGCCGGGCAAGTGCGTCAGCACCCAGGTGAGCAGCAGCGGTCCGGCGACGCCGACCAGCCAGCCGGCCACCGTGCGGGGCAGGCCGAGGTTGGCGATCCGGCGTATCGGGCGGATCCGGCCGCGGGCCACGTGCTCGTGGGTGACGATGTGGACGTCGATGTCGCCCGCCTCGCGGGCCACGGTGGCGCCGACGCCAGGACCGAAGATCCACTGCCAGGGCTTGCGACGGCTGCTGCCCAGCACGATCTGGGTGGCGTTGACGCCGCGGGCGAACTCCAGCAGCGCCTCGGCCGCGTTGTCGCCGAGCACGTGGTGGAAGCTGCCGCCGAGGTCCTCGACCAGGCCGCGCTGGACGGTGAGCTCCTTGGGCGAGGCGCTGGTCAGGCCGTCGCTCTTGGCCACGTAGACGGCCAGGATCTCGCTGCCGGAGCCCTTGGCCGCGATCCGCGCCGCCCGCCGGATCAGGGTGCGGCCCTCGGGACCGCCGGTCAGGCCGACCACGATCCGCTCGCGGGCCTGCCAGGTCGAGGCGATGTGGTTCTCGGCGCGGTAGCGCTGCAGGTACTCGTCGACCCGGTCGGCGACCCAGAGCAGCGCCAGCTCGCGCAGCGCGGTCAGGTTGCCGGGGCGGAAGTAGTGCGCCAGGGCGGCGTCGATCTTCTCGGGCGCGTAGACGTTGCCGTGGGCCAGACGGCGGCGCAGCGCCTCGGGGGCCATGTCGACCAGCTCGATCTGGTCGGCCCGGCGCACCACCTCGTCCGGCACGGTCTCCTGCTGTCGCACGCCGGTGATGCCCTCGACGGCGTCGCCCAGCGACTCCAGGTGCTGGATGTTGAGGTTGGAGATGACGTCGATGCCCGCGTCGAGCAGCTCGTCGATGTCCTGCCAGCGCTTGGCGTTGCGGGAGCCCGGCACGTTGGTGTGGGCCAGCTCGTCGACCAGCGCCACGGCAGGGCGGCGACGCAGCACCGCGTCGACGTCCATCTCGGTGAAGTCGGCGCCGCGATGGGTCATCGCCTTGCGCGGTACCACCTCGAGGCCCTCGATCTGGGCGGCGGTGTGGGCGCGGCCGTGCGTCTCCACGAAGGCGACCACCACGTCGGTGCCGCGCTCGGCCCGGCGCTTGCCCTCGCCCAGCATGGCGTACGTCTTGCCCACCCCGGGCGCTGCCCCGAGGTAGATGCGCAGCCTGCCACGTCCCATAACGTCCATTCTCCTTGCCGACTCCCGGAGCCGAACAGCGAGGGTACGTCAGACCGTCCCCCGAGCGGACCAGTCGTGCGTCACACCGGCGGCGTCGCCGGGGGTCCGCTGTTAGGAAGGAGCGGCAGGACAGGGAGCCGGGAGAAGCCGGACCGAGGGGGCGCGCGGGAGGCCCCATGACTGCTAGATTGGTCTATACCACATGGCGCACCGGCGCGGGTGCGTACGCGCCTCGTGCCCGCTCCGTGGAGTTCGTCTCCTCGTCACGCCCAAGTCCAGCTTCGTCCCGATCGGTAGGTAGGCCAGCGTGGAAGTTGTGATCGTTCCTGACGCCGCGGCGGGCGGCGAGCTCATCGCCACGGCGATCGCCGATCTGCTGACCCGGAAGCCGGACGCGCTGCTCGGCGTGGCCACCGGCTCGACCCCGCTCCCGATCTACCAGGCGCTCGCCGCCAAGGTCCGCTCCGGCGCGGTCGACGCCTCCCGGGCCCGGATCTGCCAGCTCGACGAGTACGTGGGCCTGCCGCCCGGCCACCCCGAGTCCTACCGGTCCGTCGTGCTGCGCGAGGTCGTCGCGCCGCTCGGGCTCTCCGAGTCCTCGTTCATGGGCCCGGACGGCTCAGCCGCCGACATCACCGCCGCGTGCGCCGACTACGACCGGGCGCTGGCCGCCGCGGGCGGGGTCGACCTGCAACTGCTCGGCATCGGCACCGACGGCCACATCGGCTTCAACGAGCCCTGCTCCTCGCTCGCCTCGCGCACCCGGATCAAGACGCTCACCGAGCAGACCCGGATCGACAACGCGCGCTTCTTCGACGACGACATCGACCAGGTGCCGCACCACGTGATCACCCAGGGCATCGGCACCATCCTGGACGCCCGCCACCTGGTGCTGTTGGCGACCGGCGCGGGCAAGGCCGAGGCCGTCGCCGCGACGGTCGAGGGCCCGGTCGCGGCCCTGGTCCCGGCCTCCGCGCTGCAGTTGCACCCGCACGCCACCGTGGTCGTCGACGAGGCCGCGGCGGCGGGCCTCAAGCTGGGCGACTACTTCCGCGCCACCTACGCGGCCAAGCCGCACTGGCAGGGGCTGTAGGGCGTCCCCAGGGCCTGCGCCGACCGCAGGCCCTGGCCACCGCGACACGGGCGCGGGCACCCGGAAATTGCCGGGCGTCCGCGCCCGCGTCGGCGTTATGGTGCGCCATGGAACAGAACCCGCCGGCCCGCAGGGCCGCCGCCGTCCCCGAGAAGCCCTCCCTCGACGGGCTCGAAGAGAGCTGGTCGCGCCGGTGGGACGAGTCCGGGGTATTCGCCTTCGACCGGACCAGGCCCAGGGCCGAGGTCTTCTCCATCGACACACCGCCGCCCACGGTCAGCGGCTCGCTCCATGTCGGCCATGTCTTCTCCTACACGCACACCGACACCGTCGCCCGCTACCAACGGATGCGCGGCCGGGCCGTCTTCTACCCGATGGGCTGGGACGACAACGGCCTGCCCACGGAGCGCCGGGTCCAGAACTACTTCGGCGTCCGCTGCGACCCGTCCCTGCCCTACGACCCGGACTTCACTCCCCCGGAGCATCCGGGGCGGGAGCAACTGCCGATCTCACGGCGGAACTTCATCGAGCTCTGCGACCGGCTCACCGAGCAGGACGAGCAGGCCTTCGAGGAGCTCTGGCGTCGGCTCGGCCTCTCTGTCGACTGGTCGATGACCTATCGAACGATCGACACCCGTGCGCGATCGATCTCGCAGCGAGCGTTTCTTCGGAACCTGGCCCGAGGCGAGGCGTATCTGGCCGAGGCCCCGACGCTCTGGGACGTCACCTTCCGCACCGCTGTGGCCCAGGCCGAGTTGGAGGACAGGGAACGCCCCGGCGCCTACCACCACCTGCTCTTCCACGGCAAGGACGGAGCGGACGGCGTCGCCGTCGAGATCGCTACCACCCGTCCGGAACTGCTGCCCGCCTGCGTCGCCCTGGTCGCCCACCCCGACGACGAGCGCTACCGGCCGCTCTTCGGGCGGACCGTCCGCACGCCGCTCTTCGGTGTCGACGTCCCGGTCCTGGCACACCCGCTGGCCGATCCGGAGAAGGGCACCGGCGTCGCCATGGTCTGCACCTTCGGCGACACCACCGACGTGGTCTGGTGGCGGGAACTCCAGTTGGCCACCCGACCCGTCATCGGCTTCGACGGCCGGTTCCTGCCCGAGCCGCCGCCGGGACTGACGAGTGATCAGGCCCTGGCCGTCTACGCCGGCCTGGCCGGGGCCACCGCGCACACCGCCCGCGAGCGGATCGTCGCGGCCTTGCGCGAGAGCGGCGAACTGCTGGGCGAGCCACGGCCGGTGACGCACGCGGTCAAGTTCTACGAGAAGGGCGACCGCCCGCTGGAGATCGTCACCACCCGCCAGTGGTACCTGCGCAACGGCGGTCGCGACGAGGAGCTGCGCGCCCGGCTGCTCGCCCGGGGTGACCAACTGCGGTGGAGCCCCGGCTTCATGAAGGCGCGGTACGACAGCTGGGTCTCCGGACTCAACGGCGACTGGCTGGTCAGCAGGCAGCGGTTCTTCGGCGTCCCGATCCCGGTCTGGTACGAGCTGGACGAGCGCGGCGCGCCACGCCACGACCGGCCGCTGGTCCCCGACGAGTCCCGCCTGCCGGTCGACCCGAGCACGGACGTCCCGGAGGGGTACCACGAGGAGCAACGCGGCGTCCCTGGCGGCTTCGTCGGCGACCCGGACGTCCTGGACACCTGGGCCACCTCCTCGTTGACCCCGCTGATCGCCGGACGCTGGGGCACGGACCAGGACCTCTTCACCCGGGTCTTCCCGATGGACCTGCGCCCGCAGGCCCACGAGATCATCCGGACCTGGCTCTTCTCCGCGGTCGTCCGCGCCGACAGCGAGTTCGGCGAACTGCCGTTCCGTCAGGCGGCCGTCTCCGGCTGGATCCTGGACCCGGACCGGAAGAAGATGTCCAAGTCGGTCGGCAACGTGGTCACCCCGAACGACCTCCTGGTCCAGCACGGCTCGGACGCGGTCCGCTACTGGGCGGCGAGCGCGCGACCGGGGACGGACACCGCCTTCGACCCCGGTCAGATGAAGATCGGCCGACGGCTGGCGATCAAACTGCTCAACGCGAGCAAGTTCGTCCTCACCCTCGGCGGGGACGGCTCGTCCGACAGCGCGGTCGAAGAATCGATCACGGGAACGGTCACCGAGCCGATCGACCGGTCGATGCTGGCCCAACTCGCAGAAACGGTCGCCGCGGTGACCGATGCGTTCGACGCGCTCGACCACGCCCGCGCGCTGGAACGGACCGAGACCTTCTTCTGGCGGTTCTGCGACGACTACCTGGAGCTGGTCAAGTCACGCGCCTACGGCGACGGTTCCGACGCGTCGGGAGCAGCCTCGGCCCGGGCCGCGCTGCGGGTGGCGCTCTCCACGCTCCAGCGCCTCTTCGCTCCGGTGCTGCCCTTCGCCGCCGAGGAGGTCTGGTCCTGGTGGCAGCAGGGCTCGGTCCACACCACCGCCTGGCCCGACGCCGAGGAACTGCGCGAGCTGGCCGGTCCGCACGCGGAACCGCGGGTGCTCGACCTCGCGGCCGAGATGATCGCCGCGGTCCGCAAGGCCAAGTCCGAGGCCCAGGTCTCCATGCGCACCGAGGTCGCGGAGGCCCGCGTCACCGCACCGCCCGCGCTGCGTCCCTTGGCCGAGCAGGCCCTCGCCGACGTCCGCGCCGCAGGCCGGATCGCCCGGCTCGCGGTCGACGAGACGCCCGCCGACGCCGACGGAACCGCGCCGGAGTTGGCCGTCAGCGTCGTGCTCTGAGCGGGCAGTCCCGGCACGGTCGGGGTGTGCGGGCGGCGGATCCGTCGACCGCGCACCCCTGGCCAGGCTTCCGTCGCGGTGCGAGGATCGCGGGCGGGACGCGGGAGCTACCCGCTGGTAGGACTCTGGAGGCCGGTATGCCGCAGTTGCACGATCTGACCGCGTTGGAGCAGGGCGAGTTGATCGCGACGGGCAAGCTCTCCCCGGTCGAGCTGACCCAGCACTACCTGGAGCGGATCGAGCAGCTCAACGAGACCGTCGGCGCCTACGTCACCGTCACCCCGGAGCTGGCCCTGGCGCAGGCCGCACAGGCCGAGGAGGACTCCGCCGAGGCCCGGCGCGAGGGACGGGCCCTCGCGCCGCTCCACGGCGTCCCCGTACCCGTCAAGGACCTCAACTTCGTGGCCGGGGTACGGGCCACGCTCGGCTCCCGCGCCTACGCCGAGCACGTGCCGGACGTGGACGACCACGTGGTCGTGCGGATGCGCGAGGCCGGCACGATCATGCTCGGCAAGACCCAGACTCCCGAGTTCGGCCTGCCCTGCTACTCGGAGAACGAGGTCGCCCCGCCGTCCCGGACGCCCTGGGACCTGGAGCGGTCCGCGGGCGGCTCCAGCGGCGGCGCGGCCGCCGCCGTGGCGTCCGGTCTGGCGCCGCTGGCCCACGGCAGCGACGGCGGCGGCTCGATCCGCATCCCCGCCTCGGTCTGCGGGCTGTTCGGGATCAAGCCCAGCCGCGGCCGGATCAGTTCCGGCCCGACCCTGCACGACATCAGCGGCCTCTCCACCAGCGGCCCGCTGGCCCGGACCGTCGCCGACGCCGCCGCGCTGCTCGACGTGATGGCGGGCCGGATGCCCGGAGACCCGTACACCGCACCCGAGCTGCCGACGGGCGAGACCTTCCGCTCGCACGCCGAACGCGATCCCGGCTCCCTGCGGATCGCGGTGCTGACCGACGCGCCCGTGCCCGGCGTCGAGGTCCACGCCGACTGCGTCGCGGCCACGCGCGACGCCGCCGAGCTGTTGAGCGGCCTCGGGCACCGCGTCGACGAGATGGCCCTCCCCGCGGACGAGACGCTCAGCCGCGTCTTCCGCCAGGTCTGGGCGGTGATGGCCACGCAGCGCCCGGTGGCTCCCCACGACGAGGAGCGGCTGATGCCGCTGACCCGGCACCTGCGCTCGCTCGGCCGCCAGGTCTCCGGCCCCGACTTCGCCACCGCGCTCTACACCTTCCGCGCGGTCGGCGAGTTGGTCGCGCAGCTCATGGCCGACTACGACGTGGTCCTCAGCCCGACGCTGGCGAAGCCGCCCGCGCTGGTCGGCGGCCTCCGCAACGACGCCGACCCGGGCGCGGAGTTCGACAACCTGGCCCACTTCACGCCGTTCACCCCGCTGTTCAACGCCACCGGCCAGCCCGCGGTCAACCTGCCCCTCCACTGGTCGGCCGAAGGCCTCCCGATCGGCGTCATGCTCGGCGGCCACTACGGCGCGGAGGCGACGCTGATCTCGCTCTCCGCCCAGCTGGAGGCCGCGAGGCCGTGGTCCGGACGCAAGCCCGAGATCTGGTAGACCGGGGCAACGGCGACGTAGTTGCAGCACTTAGGGGCGCGGGGAACTGCGCGAGAACCACGGACGAGCGGATGGCCCTGCGCGTTCGGGGCTCGACCTCGCAGGGTGGCTTGTCGCGCAGTTCCTCGCGCCCCAGGCACTTCCTCTATGCACAATTGTAGCGGCGACTTGGGCTCTGATCAGGGGTTTCACCATGAAACGGCATGATCATCTCAGCCCTGACGCCGCCCGAGCTGCTGCAAGCGGGCAAGGTTTTGGGCGGTGTCCTTGCCGGGGCTGGGGTCGGGCGCTGCTGGGGGGCCGTAAGCTGGCGCGCAAACTCGGGCAGGCTCCTAGCCTGCCCTTAATGTGACCGAGTGGCCCCCCAGAAGTGCCCGGCGCGGGTCCCGACGCGGCAAGGTGCGTAAAACCTTGCCCGCCGCCGACCATCGTCTCTGGCGCGATTCCACCCAACGTGAAGACGCCTCTTCGGGTCAGACCCGAAGCCGAGCCGACCTTGGCCGTTCGAAGCGCTGTCAGGCCTGGCTTCGGTAGAAAACCTTGCCGTCGTGGGGGGAGACACCAAGGGCGGCGTACAACGCGAGAGCAGGCGGGTTGTCCCGGTCGGCGGTCCACTCGACTCGGGAGCATCCTGCCTGACGCGCTTCGTCGTGAACGGCGTCCATCAGCGCGCGGGCGACCCCCTTAAGTCGATGGTCCTCCCGAACGTACAACTCCTTCAGGTACAGGCTGGTGTCCGCCCCTGCGGCTGGCCACAGGAGGCTGACTGAGGCAAGCCCGAGGATCTGCGACCCATCGCGTGCCAAGAGCACGGTTGCAGCCTGCCGGGGGCCGAACAGTGCTTGGCGAACCTGCTTGACGTCCGGCGCGTCGGCAGAGCCGCCGTAGTAAGCCTCGATCTCCCCGAGGATGACGCTGATGATCTCGGAGTCCTCTTCGGTGGCATGTTCGACCGTCAGCGCCATGGGCGTCTCCCTCAACCAGCCGAGGGCAGGGCCAAGACCTCACGCAGAACCCTGACCTCAGGCAACTGCCTGTTCGTCCCCGGCACACTAACGGCAAGATCACGGGCTCGGTAGAGGACAAGCGGACTCCTGTGCTCAACCGGGAGCGCGACGATTGCTTCGGTCGCGAGCTGTGCACCTGCGCCCGGGTCTCCGTCCCAGGCAAGACAGGCGGCGCGGTCCAGAAGGATCAGGGTCCGGTCGGTTCGATTCTCATCGGGGTACAGCTCAAGGGCCCGTTCTTGCTGTTCCCAAGCCCGATCGGTCTCGTGAAGGGCGGTCCACGCGTTTCCGGCGTGGAAGGCGAGTTGTGCCTCGTCGTAGCCGAGGGCCGAGGGTTGCCTATCCTCGGGCGAAAGACGCAGGAGGGCTGTCTCCGCTCGCCGCAGGGCATCCATGGTCTGATCACGGTGCCCGGCCAGCGCGTGCGCTCGGGCTTCTAGCGGGGCGGCCAGTGCGTCCGCAACACAGGGCAGTCCACCTGCGAGTTCCTGGGCGCGGATGGACAGTTCGACCGCACCGAACAGGTCGCCGCTGTAGTACAGCTGGTAGGACTCCTGCGCGTAGATCCACGCGAGCACGGCTCGGTCTTCGGCTTGAGCGGCGGCGGCTCGTCCGGTGCGCCACCAGTCGCGTGCGCCTGGATCGTCCAGCTTGAGCAGAGTGAGCGCTAAGAGCCCGGAGATTCGAGCGGCTGACGAGAGCAAACGTCGCCTTATGGCTGGCGGATGACGGTGATCGAGGACAGTTCTCAGGTCGGCGAAATCGGCCAGTAGGTCAGCCAGTAGGTCTTGCTCCGGCCGATAGCGCGTCGCTCGTCCGTGGCGGGCTACGGTGAATTCCCACTCGTCCAGCGACGCGCTGGTCATCGGCCCTTCGGCGAGTTGATCAGCAAACGTCGCGCGGAGATCAGCGGCCAGAACGGTAGTTGGAGTTCCTGGCGGGTGTGCTGCAATGTCGATCAACTGTCCGTGTCCGCTGAGTGCAGCGTCCAGCGACTGTGCCATGGCGGCCGTGGGCTGCCTCTTGCCGTTCTCCAGGTCGGAGATCATGGACTTGCCGCAGTGGGCCAACGCCGCGACGTCGCGAACTGACAGGCTGCCACGTAAGCGCCGGAGCGCTTGGCCGAAGGATTCACTGGTCATCAGCATTCCCGGTGTCCGCAGCGTCCGCACTGTCCGCTGTGCTGCGGACGGTGGCGGACAGGGTTTCCCTACCACTGGTAGCTCCTGCAAACGAGGCTACTCGTATCGCCGCTGATCTGGTCGGCGGATTACGAGAGGTCTGTACCGATGGGGCTGCTCAGTTCGCCACCGAACACGGGAACGCTGATGCGTATCCCATTGCCTGTACTCGACTGGACTGAGGTGCTTCAGCAGCGGCACCGGTACCGGAGTTGGGTGTGGCGTCGTCCGGGCCTGAATGTGGCGGGGATCGCGCGTCAGGTGGCGGTGGAGGCGGTTGCCGATTGGCGGCTTTCGCCGATGGCGGACGACGTGGCCTTGTGCGTGGGCGAGTTGATGGGCAACGCGTTGACGCACGGCCAGTCGGGGGGCTGGCCTCTGCCCGTGTCGTTGGGGCTGAGGTACTTCCCCACCTGCTGTCTCTTCGTGGAGGTCGGCGATACGAGCACAGCCGCCCCGCTTCTGACCGCCCCTGGTCGGGACAGTGATCCGGCGGAGGCGCTGTTGATGGACGGGCGGGGGTTGATGATCGTGCAGCGGATAGCAGATCACCTGTGGTGGCGTCAGCTCTCTGGGCTCGGCAAGACCGTGTATGCGCGATTGGACACCCCTCGCTATTTCGAACCCCTGACGGGTGGTGGTGACTGTGGCTGAGTCGAACAGGAATCTGGCGGGCTTCACCTGGAGCTCTTGGCTCGCTCCGCCGTTCCGGCCCTCTTTGGAGGTTGGTCCGTCTGGTGCGGAGGACGAGTGGGACGAGGTGGAAGAGACATTGACGGAAGATCACGGGAGGGCTGAGTGATGTTCGGTTGGCGGGATCGGGGCTCGGCTACCGGGCGTGGGCAGGTGTTCCGTTGCGGGTACTGCCACGGGAAGGTGCGGCCTGAGCGGGCACGGATCGAGAGGGTTCGGGGCCTTGAGCAGTATGTGCACGCTTGGCATCTGATGCGGGGGCGTGGCTGATGGTCGTGCCTTTGCGGGGTTCGTATGAGCGAGACGCTCCGGAGATCATCGCCGCGTATCGGGAGGGCGCTTCGATTCGGGTCTTGTGGGAGCGATTCGGGGCGTCGCAGTCGACCGTGTATCGGATCTTGAAGCGGCACGGTGAGCCGGTGCAGCGGCGGACGACTCGGCTCCTGGTGGAGGAGAGCAAAGCCGCTGAAGTCGTGAACCTGTACCAGGTTGAGCGGTTGAGCCTGATTCTGGTTGGGGAGCGGGTGGGCGTGTCCCGTCAGGTTGTGCGGCGCGTGTTGCGGGAGCGGGGCATCGCGATCCGGCGCGGCGGTACGCAGTCGCGTTCCCGGGGTGGCTCCTGTGGTCAGCGGATTCCGAAGAGGCTGGCGCAGGGCTTGGACGGAGGGTGATCATGCAGGAAGAGGCTGACCGTGTCGTCTGCCGCTTGACCGCCACGATCTCGGCGGTCGTGTTGGACGGAGCGCCTGACCCTGAATGGGTCGGGGATGCCATCTCGGATGCGATCAACTGCACCCTTGGCGAGGTCAGGGTGCGCGGCGGGGGCACCATCCGCATCGACCTGGACTCGATTGACGACCTCGTGCCCGGAGCTGGCGAGTCCCGCTCCGGCGGTGGGTGCCCGTAATAGCTCCCGCACGGTTGCGGCTACTTCCCTGCGGGTTGGGCTCCCGGCCGTAACTGGTGGACCTTTCCGGCCGGGAGCCGCATCTCAGAACAACCGAAGTTCGTGCCGGACCACCCCCTCACCTTCGACAGCGTGGGGTGGTCCGGTGGGCGTGAACCCGGTACCGATGGTACTCGGGTGATTGCGCGTGTTCGGGCATATGCCCGTCAACTCCGGTCGGGTGCACCGGGGTTGGTCGTCTGGGTCGCGGTGCCGCAGGGTCAGAGCTGGCACGGGGAACTGAGGACAGGATGACCATGGACGATGACGGGGGCGGGGCCGGGATCGAGAGGGAGTGGGAGGCTCCGGAGTTGGGCGGTGGGCCGTTGGTGCCTGGGGTGGATTACGAGGGGGCGTGGCTGGAGGCTCGGGCGGCTGCTGAGGCGTTGAACGCCGTGTTGCTGGAGCACGGGGTGACTCGCGCGCTGATGCGGGCTCAGGCGGGATGGGCGCAGGACGGGAGCGGCGTGGTCCACCTGGAGGGAACGCCACTGGGAGCGCGGAAGCTGGGCGCTGCCTTGGAGCGGATGACGAAGTGCAGACGGTAGGAGCGAGAAGTGCCTGAGCTGCACTTAGGTGTCAGGGTGGCAAGCGGCCGGCGGGCCCGCGGCCTTGGGCAGAATGGCGCTTGTGCTCGCGTCTGGGCTGCACTGCCCAAGGCCGCTGGCCTGCCGTCCGCGCCCGGCCACAGCTGCTCGGCCCTGTGCTGGCGGGTGGTAGGGGTGTCGTCATGGTCGTACTGCTCTGAGTGGTCGCGTGGGGCGGGCGGCCTGGCCGCCCGCCCGCGAACGGCCGAAGGCCGCATGCGCAAGGGCGCGGCGGCAAGGGCCGCCCGGCGGCGCATCGCGCCGCTCTTGAGTAAGTAAAGGCCAACTTCGACAGCCCCCGGACACAGCGCCGATTCGGGGGCCGGTGCGGTTGGCCGGTCAGCTGTCGGCTTGGCCTAGGCGGTGCGGGGCTTGGCGCTGGTCCGGAGCGCGTAGGCGAACTGCGCCTGATCCGCGACAAGGCTGACGGTCCGTCTGGGTCGGCGTGAGCTGCTGGCCGCTCTGGAAAGCGATGAGGTGTAGCGGGGCAGACGTATAGCGCGGCAGCTCGAACCCGGGTGGGAGGGTGGGGCACGGCGCGTTGTTGCTGGTGCTGACCGTGATCATCTTGGACCGCAGTCAGACTTTGAGAACCGTGGTGAGGGCTGGCCTGTCGGGCGCGTCAGCGTGCTGCCCAGGCGGGTGACGGCGCGGACTCCTGGCAGATCGTCACCCAGACGCGCGGAGGCGAGTCCTCCGCTACGTCGTCCCCCACCTGGACATCCCTGGCGTAGCGTGAGTGGTGCTGCCCCGGCCCTTCGTCACCGGGGCAGCCCTCTTGATCCCTATGCGGCGACGTCCATCAGGCGCACGCCGGTGACCGAGTAGCGGCGCTTGGCCCCTACGGGGTGGAGCACGACCCGTACGTCGTACTCGTTGAGCATCTCCCGCCGTACGGCGTCGTCTTCGGCATCCGCCCACGCCTGCGCGATGGTCTTCCCAGTCGGCACCATCCGCATGCCCGGCGCGCGCTCGGGCTGTGACCGCAACTCGGTGATCTCCTTGCCCAACTCGGCGTAGCGGGTCCTGAACCACTGCGCGTCGTCCGGCTCGTCGTACAGCCCTGCCGCGCGGTCCTCCCGCAGTCGGGCCCGGGACGCTTCCAACTCCTTGATCTCGGACGCGTACCCGGTGCCCGGGTCGTACACCTTGGCCATCACCTCCCCCGCCCCGTACTCCTTCACGAACCACTCCGCTACCGCCTGGTCAAGCATCGGGACAGCCATCATCGGGGCAGGCTGGCAGTCCTGGGAGGCGGGGATGCCGCGCACCCGGCCGGTGCAGCCGTAGGAGGCAGGCTGCCCGGCGGAACGACCAGCGATGTAGAGGCGCGCTCCGCAGTTCCCGCACCACGACACCCCCGACAGCAGGTGCGTGCCCTTGGGCGTGCGGGCACCGTCCCGCTTGCGGGCCAGCTTCTCCGCGAGAGCCCGATGCGTGGCCGCGTCCCACAGCGGGTCAGCCAATCGCACGGGCTTGCCGTCCTCGCCGGTCACCGGACGGCCCTGGTGCATGAGGTAGCCGAGTGCCGCGTCACTGGTCAAGATCGCGCGCACGGTCTTCGGGTTCCACGGCGTGCCCTTCATCGGACGGCCGTAGAGCTGCGCGCGTCGGTCCGACGGGGACGGCACCCCGGCTCGGGTCAGCCTGGCGGCCTCGGAGTGAACGGTGATCTTGCCTGTCTCATCGGCCAAGATCCGCTGAGCCACTTCGGAGATCACCGCATGGGCGACGAGATCGACCGCGACGTGATCCACCTTGCCGGTAGGAACAAGGCGGACGTACATGTAGCCGTAGGGCGGCATCTGCCGGGGCTGTCCGGCCGCGCGGGCGCGCAGCGTCTCGTCACGGTTCCGCTTCTGGATCATCCGCAGTTCCATCTGCGAACCCCATGCCTTCATCAGCCACTCGTTCTCCTGGTTGGGGTCGGTGAAGTCCCACACCCCAGGGTGATCGGCGGTGATGATCAACCGGCCCTGCCCGGTCAACAGCTCCTGAGTGTTGAGCGTGTCCCGGACGTTGCGCCCCACGCGGTCCACGCTCGCCGCTGCGATCCCGTCGTACGGACCCATCTCACCGCGCAGCCACGGACCGAACCCCTTGCGGGTCATCGGGTCCGTGGCCCCGGACACCTCCCAGTCATCCGCCCACGCGATGACGTGCCCGCCCGCCTCCTCGACGGCGGCGATGATCTGCTGCGCCTGACGCTCCGGGCTGCTGGTGTCGTCCGACCTGCGCGACAACCGCCGCACACCCACACAGCAACGGCCGCACCCGTCATACTCCGTCGTGAGCATGTCGTCCATGATCTGACTCCCGTCCCCGCACTACTGTGCGAATTACGGAAGTGCCTGCCCTGGATAGTGCAACTACCTCACGACGTGAGCGCAATCAGTCGGAGACGATCTGCCCGTCCCGCAGGTCCAGGACCCGGTCGGCCAGCTCCATCAACGTCGGGTCGTGGGTGGCGACGAGGGCGGTCACGCCCTCGCTGCGGACGACCGCGCGGAGCAGCCGCATCACGGAGCGGCCGGTGTCGGAGTCGAGCTGGCCGGTGGGCTCGTCCGCGATGATCAACTCGGGGCGGTTGGCGAGTGCGCGGGCGATCGCCACGCGCTGCTGCTGACCGCCCGAGAGCTCGCCGGGGCGCTGTTGGGCGTGGTCCGCCAGCCCGACCAGGGCGAGCAGCTCGCGCACCCGCTCCTCGCGCTCGGCGACCGGTGTCCGGCAGAGCCGCATCGGGACGCCCACGTTCTCGGCGGCCGTGAGGATGGGCAGCAGACCGAAGGACTGGAAGACGAAGCCGATCCGGTCCCTGCGCAGTTCCAGCAGGCCGTCCTCGCCCAGCTCGGCGAGGTCGCGGCCGTCGATCCTGATCTGCCCGCCGGAGGGCCGGTCCAGGCCGCCGACCAGGTTGAGCAGCGTCGTCTTGCCGGAGCCCGAGCGGCCCTTGAGCGCCGTCAGCTCGCCCCGTCGGACCGTGAACGAGACCCCGCGCAGCGCGTGCACCGCCGTGGGCCCGCTGCCGAAGGACTTCCGTAGGTCGACGACCTCGACCATGGGCGGCAGCTCCGTTTGCGTCACTCCACCGCTCCCGGCGGCGTCCGCGTCCGCGTCCGTGCCTGTCCCTGTCACGCGCTCCCCCTCGCCGGTCCGACCTCTCGCCGACGGGAACTCTCGCACGTGTGCCCGCCCCTGGAAAGAGGCGGGCACACGTGCCTGCAGAACCTGCAGAGGCAGAACCGGCAGGTTCTAGCGGACCTCGGTGATCTCCGGGCCGCGCTCGAACGGGTTCAGGTCGTCCACGCCGGGGTGGCCCTGCTGCTGCGGCATGCCGTCGGCGACCATCTGCGCGTCCTCGGGCAGGCGCAGCACGATCGGGTCGCGCGGGGCCATCGGGCCCTCGCCGCGGACCACGACGGTCTTGCGGAAGATCTGCTCCAGCGCGTCGGCCGACTCCGGCTGCACCGCGGCCTGGCCGGAGATCACGCCGCGCAGGAACCAGCGCGGTCCGTCGCAGCCGACGAAGCGGACCAGCTGCACGCCCTGCGTGCCGTCCGGCAACTGCACCGGGACGCGGGCCCGCAGGCCCCAGCCCAGCGCGGTCTCCTCCTCGTCGACGGCACCGCCCTGCGCGGTGATCCCGTCGGCGATCTCCTTGCGGACCTCGCCCCAGATGCCCTCGTTCTTGGGCGCGGCGAAAGCCTGCAGCTGGACGGCGCTGTTGCCGAGCACGAGCGTGGCCGCCACGATCGCGTCACCCGCGACCTCGACCCGCAGCTCCATGCCTTCGACGCCGGGCACCAGGAGTCCGCCGAGGTCGACCCGGCCCTCCTTGGCGTCGTCGATCTCGGTGGAGTCGAACGGCCCATCGGGGCGGGGCGCGGGCGGCAGCCCCACACGCTCGTTTGCGTCGTCCTCATCCTCGGAAGTCGCCCCTGCGACATCCTCGCTGTCGGCGTCGACGAACTCGTCGAGCTGATCGGCAGCGTCCTCGCCCTTGGCGCGACGACGGAACACGGTCACTGTCCTTCCCGGTCGGGTACCGAAGAGTCTTTCTGCCCGGCCGCGGGAATGCTAACCGCGGCATGGCCCCCCGTCGACCCGAAGCCTCCTGCGGCGCGTGCCGACCCCGGCAGCTCCACCACCTCGTGGAACCGGACCTTCTCCACCCGCTGGACGACCAGTTGGGCGATCCGGTCCCCGCGACGGAAGACCACCCGCTCGCGCGGGTCGAGGTTGACGACGATCACCTTGATCTCACCACGGTACCCGGCATCGACGGTTCCGGGGGCATTGACGAGAGCGATGCCGCACCGCGCGGCCAGCCCGGAGCGCGCGTGTACGAAGGCCGCGTATCCGTCGGGCAGCGCGATCGCGATCCCGGTCGGCAGGACGGCGCGCTCGCCGGGCTCCAGCACGGCGTCGACGGTGGTGCGCAGATCGGCGCCGGCATCGCCCGGGTGCTCGTACGCCGGGGCCGGCAGCTCGTCGTCGAGACGACGCAGCAGGACGTCGACGGGGTGGATCTCTCCGCTCATGGCACTCACGGGTTCACCTCGAAGGCGCGGGTGCGCTTGATCAGGTCGGGGTTCTCGATGACCGCCTTGATGTCCTCGGGGCGGCCGTGGTTGACGAAGTGGTCCAGGGTGACCTGGATGAACAGGGCGCGGGCGGTGAGGGCCAGCGGCCCGTCCGGAGCGCCCAGCCGGGCCTCGCCCCGGCAGTAGATCTTGCGGCCGACGACGGCCTCCGCCCAGGTGTGCAGGTAGAGCGTCGAGTCCACCGGCACCGGGGCGCGGAAGTCGGTCTCCAGGCGCGCGGTGACGGACGTGGTGTGCAGCAGCCAGTTGAGCGTGCCCAGCGCGTCGTCCATCGCGGTGACCAGCACGCCGCCGTGAGCCAGCCCGGGAGCGCCCTGGTGGGCGGTGCCCACGGTGAACTCGGCGAAGACCTCCACGCCCTCACCCGCACGGGACGAGAGGTGCAGGCCGTGCGGCTGGGCGGGTCCGCAGGCGAAGCAGTGCTCGTAGTGCGGCTCGATCGCCTTGCCGGGCGCGGGAGCGTCCGGATGCCGGACCGGCTGCGCCGCGTCGGGCGGTGGTGTGAGGCTGGGGCGGGGACTATCGGTCACCCCGCGACCCTACAGGCAGAGGCCCCCGGAGCCTTGACGCGTCGCGGCCCGGCGCACAATGGGTGCCATGTACGACGAACGCCTCTCCGCCCCGGCGGCCATGTGGCTGCTTCCCGTAGGAAGCGGCATCTCCTTCATGCTGGTCTTTGTGATCTTCGGGCCCATCCCCGGCCTGCTCGGCCTGGTCATCGGCGGCGCCGCGGCCGCGATGCTGGTGAGCAGCTACGGCTCCCCGCGGATCCGCGTGGTGCAGGGCCAGCTGGTGGCCGGCGACGCGCGCATTCCGGTGTCCGCGCTGGGCACGGCCGAGGTCCTGGACAAGGAGGCCGCGTTCACCTGGCGCACCGCCAAGGCCGACGCGCGCGCCTTCATGCTGCTGCGCGGCTACATCCCGACGGCCGTCCGGATCCCGGTCACCGATCCGGAGGACCCGACGCCGTACCTGTACCTCTCCACGCGGACGCCGGAGCGCCTAGCGCAGGTCCTCGCGTCCGCGAAGGCGGAGACCGTCCCGGCCGCCTGAGTCCGGCACGGGACGGGACCGCACGGACGACACAGCACGACACACGGAGAAGCGATCGTTCGGACCGGTCGCGGGCACAGCCCGCGGCCGGTCTTCGGCTTTTCAGGGGCAGGGCGCGCGAGGGCTGGCTTTCTGCGGGGTTCTGCGGCGCTACTCGCCGCGCTCCGCGCGCCGTGCGCGTCGGGAGCGGGACCGGACGTCCGCGGCCGTCAGACGGGCCCGGTGCCAGTACTCCGGGTCGGTGGGACGGCGCTCGCGCAGGTCGCGGCGGATCTCCTTGGCCAGCCGCGCGGTGTCCTTGCGGTTGACGTACGCACCGGCGGCGGCACCGACCATCAGCGGCGTCAACGAGGGGATCTTGCGCACACCCGCATGCGTGAGCCGCTTGCGCAGCGCCTGACGCAGGCCCGCGCTGCGGGCCAGGGCGATCACGGTGGCGGGCTTGGACACGTCCATGCCGCGCCGTTCGGACCAGACGGTCAGATAGGCCATGGCCCGCTGCTTCGCGTCCCCGGGGGCGGGCTGCCCGTACGCCTCGTACAGCTCGGCGACCATCTTGAACTCGACCGCCGCCACGGCGAGGAGCTCCGCGGCGATCTCGACCGGCATCGTCAGCGGCACCGGCATCATGGCGGCGGTGCCGACGCTCGCGCCCACGGCGCCCGAGGCGCGTGCGGCCGAGGCGGCGATCCGGTCGGCCAACTCCTCGGCGCTCGCAGCGTTGGGGTGGTGAGCCCGGAGTGTGGACACGTCACGGATCGCGATCCTGGGAGCCGCGTCGACCAGCCGGTCGGCCAGACCGACAGCGCCTCCCTTGGCGCCTTTGGCGCCCTTGCCGAGGCCACGCCCCAGCTTTCTGCCGAGCGAGGCCAGCCGGCCCCGTTCGGCGGGGACGGAGTCCGCGGGAGCGGACTCGTCCCAGACCTCCATCTCGGCGGCGATCCGTGCCAGATCGGCCGACGTCTCATCCAGGGACGCCTCCAAGGTCTGCGACTGCAAGGCTCCGTCGTCGGAGCCGTCGGTGGAGTCGCGTGTGGAGTCGTCCATGGGGGCGGGGTCCGCGAGCGGATCCGCCTTCGAGCGTTCGGTCGGCCGACCGTGCGGTCGGTCACCGTCCGAGGATCTCTGCGGCTTGCGGAACGGTCCCATGAGTCCCCTTCCTCTCACCGCTCGATCAGGCGGCGCAGTCCCGGCAGATCGGCTGGCCGTTCTTCTCACTGGCCAGCTGGCTCCGGTGGTGCACCAGGAAGCAGCTCATGCACGTGAACTCGTCGGCCTGTCGCGGCAGCACACGGACGGAGAGCTCTTCGTTGCTCAGGTCCGCGCCCGGCAGCTCCAAGCCCTCGGCAGCCTCGAACTCGTCGACGTCGACCGAGCTGGTCGTCTTCTCGTTCCGGCGTGCCTTGAGCTCCTCGATGCTGTCTTCGTTGAGGTCGTCATCAGTCTTGCGTGGGGTGTCGTAGTCAGTCGCCACTTCACTCTCCCCCTGTGGGTGCTTACGGGTATCTCCAGCGCACGTAACGCGCAGGGAGTCGGACTTGTGCCCGACCCGAGGGCGAGATTTTGCCTTACTTCAAGGCCCGTTACTCAATCGACACCCGAGTTGCCCCTCGTGCGGGTGATCAATGCCCCCGTTCGCCGGGTGCACGACAGAGTCGGCATTATGCTTCACTGACCACTTACCGTGATCATGACCGGCGAAAACGCCGAAAACACTGGGCGTGTGCACAAAGCCGATGTTCACCGTCGGTAGTCGCCGCTTCGGCTACAAATTGGCCGAAACTGCGTGCACCCCGACCTTGGCTCCACGAAGTGTGACGTTCATCACAGTTCAGGAAAGTCGGACTTGTCGGTCTCGCCGTGATGGCATCGGCGCTCAGCCGCGAGCCGCCGCAGCTGCCGCCTTACGGGCCTTGATGGCCGCCTGGCGCTCCTCGAAGCGCCGGGCCTGGGCATCCAGGCCGTCCATGAAGAGACCGATCTCCTGCTGGGCCTGGAGGCCTTCTGCGCCGAGCCCTGACAGCTCCAGCACCTTGAGGTGGCGCAGCACCGGGGTGAGCACGTCCTCGTGGTGGATCCGGAGGTTGTAGATCCCGCCCAGGGCCATCTTGGCCGCGGCACGCTCGAAGCCCGGCATGCCGTGACCGGGCATCCGGAAGTTGATCACCACGTCGGCGATCGCGCGCATCGCCTGGTCGGGGGCGATCTCCAGGGCGGCCTTCAGCAGGTTGCGGTAGAAGACCATGTGCAGGTTCTCGTCGGTCGCGATGCGGGCCAGCATCCGGTCGCAGACGGGGTCGCCGGAGTTGTGGCCGGTGTTGCGGTGCGAGACCCGGGTGGCCAGCTCCTGGAAGGCGACGTAGGCGACCGAGTGCAGCATCGAGTGGCTGTTGTCGGACTCGAAGCCCTCGGCCATGTGCGTCATCCGGGCGCGCTCCAGCGCGACCGGGTCGACCGCACGCGAGGTGAGCAGGTAGTCGCGCATGACGATCGCGTGGCGGCCCTCCTCGGCCGTCCACTGGTGCACCCAGGTGCCCCACGCGCCGTCGCGGCCGAACATGGTCGCGATCTCGTGGTGGTAGCTCGGCAGGTTGTCCTCGGTGAGCAGGTTGACCACCAGCGACACCCGGCCGACGTCGGTGACCGGCGACTGGTCGACCGCCCAGGCCTCCCCGCCCATCAGGCCGTCGAAGTCCCGCCCCAGGCTCCACGGCACGTACTCGTGTGGCATCCACTCCTTGGCGACCCCCAGGTGGCGGTTGAGCTCGCGCTCCACCACCTCTTCCAGAGCGTGGATCAGCTGCACGTCGGTCCAGTGTGCGCGGCCGGCGGCGGGGCGGTCGGGGGCGATGGTCACGTGAATCCAACTCTCGGTACGACACTCACCTACGCTTCCGTAGGTTACGCCACCGTAGGTTGTTAACGGGCCTGCTGGCAAGGGGCACGGACCCACGTCACAGCCCCTTTCCTGGTTACTGGACGGTCAACTGAAACGCCGTGGGGGGCGCGGGGGGGGGCGGGGGGGGCGGGTGTGGAAATTGTAGGAAATTTGGGTTGTGATTTTTTTTTG
>NZ_JADPRT010000012.1:83843-279141 GCF_015690355.1 Streptacidiphilus fuscans
CCACTCCACCCCCCTTTTCGGGTTTACTGGACGGTCAACTTACCCGCGGTCGCGGCCGCTGCTGGCGGCCTCGACGGCGTGATCGATATGGATCGATATGTCGGATGAGCATTTTTCGTTCGAAATCGGCGATCGGCGCGTTCTGCGCCTTCGGAACGCGGGGCCGAACGTCGGTCAGGAGGCGAGACCGCGCGGCTGCATCGGCGGCGGCAAAGTCGGCGCTTTGGCGGCCGGGATGCGGACCCGGATCAGCAGGCCGCCCTCGGTCCGCGGCACCGCCTCGATCGAACCGCCATGGGCGCGCACGACCGATCGAACGATCGAGAGACCGAGCCCGACGCCCTTGTCGCTGTGCGTACGCTCCCGGCCCTTGCCGCGCCGGAACGGCTCGAAGATGTGCTCGACCTCGTAGCCGGGCACCAGCGGGCCGCTGTTGGCCACCACCAGCTCCCCCGCACCGTCCGGTGCGCCGTGGACCTGGACGTCGACCCAGCCGTCCACGGCCAGGTTGTACTTGACCCCGTTCTGGATCAGGTTGAGCGCCATCCGCTCCAGCAGGACGCCGTTGCCGGAGACCACCACCTCGCCGGGGACCGGCGGCAGCGTCGCGGTGAGCCGCACGTGCCGGGAGGCGGCCTCCCCGCGCGTCTGCTCCACGGCCTGCCGGGCGACCTCGGTCAGGTCGATCGGCTTCCGCTCGGTGAGCTCGTTCTCGCTGCGCGCGAGCAGCAGCAGGCCCTCGACGAGCTGCTCGCTGCGCTCGTTGGTGGCCAGCAGGGTCTTCCCCAGCTGCTGCAGCTCCGCCGTGGCGTCCGGGTCCGAGAGCTGCACCTCCAGCAGGGTGCGGTTGATCGCCAGGGGCGTGCGCAGTTCGTGCGAGGCGTTGGCGACGAACTTTCGTTGCGACTCGAAAGATCGATCAAGACGATCGAGCATTTCGTCGAACGTGTCCGCCAGCTCCTTGAGTTCGTCGTCCGGACCGTCGAGCTCGATCCGCCGGTGCAGGTCGGATCCGGCCACCTGCCGTGCGGTGCGGGTGATCCTCCCGAGCGGGCTGAGCACCCGGCCCGCCATCGCGTAGCCGAAGAAGACCGCCATGATCAGCAGGGCTATCAGCGCCGCCAGCGACTTCAGCACCAGCAGGTGCAGCGCCTCGCCGGTGTGCGCGTGCTGGTAGCCGTAGAGGTACTGGTTGAGCTGGTCACCGGTCAGCTGCTGGCCGTCCGGGGTGGTGATGTAGACGCCCTGCCCCACCCGGAAGTGCGGCATCTGCGTCGCCGAGCCGAACGCCTGGTCCACGAACAGGTACATCACCAGCACCATGACCAGGCCCGCGAGCAGGAACATCCCGCCGTAGAACATGGTCAGCCGGATCCGCAGGGTCGGCCGGAACGGCAGCACCGACTCCCGGACCTCGGCGCCGCTCCAGTGGCTCTGCTTCGGCGCCTGCGCCGAGCCGGAGGCGGGCGGGGGCGTCACGGTCACGCTGCGTTGCTCTGCCACAGGTCAGATCCGGTATCCCGAGCCGGGCACGGTGATGATCACCGGCGGCTCGCCGAGCTTGCGCCGCAGGGTCATCACGGTGACCCGGACGACGTTGGTGAACGGGTCGGTGTGCTCGTCCCAGGCCTTCTCCAGCAGCTGCTCCGCGGAGACGACCGCGCCGCCGGCCCGCATCAGCACCTCCAGCACCGCGAACTCCTTGGGCGCCAGCGAGATCGGCTGTCCGTCGCGCAGCACCTCGCGACGCCCCGGGTCCAGGCTGATCCCGGCCCGCTCCAGCACCGGGGGGAGCGGTGTCGTCGCCCGGCGGCCCAGCGCCCGCACCCGCGCGACGAGTTCGCTGAAAGCGAACGGCTTCGGCAGGTAGTCGTCCGCGCCGAGCTCCAGCCCCTCGACGCGGTCGCTGATGTCACCGGCGGCGGTCAGCATCAGCACGCGGGTGGGCAGCGCCTCCTCGACCAGCTTGCGGCAGACGTCGTCGCCGTGGACCAGCGGCAGGTCACGGTCGAGCACGACCACGTCGTACTCGTTCAGCGCGATCCGGTCCAGGGCCGCCTGCCCGTCGTAGACCACGTCCACCGCCATCGCCTCACGACGCAGACCGGTGGCGACAGCATCGGCGAGCAACTGCTCGTCCTCGACCACGAGAACTCGCACCACAGGTCCTTTCGGCACGGCACACCCGGTCCGGGCGCGCTCACAGGCTTCCATCCTGCCTCCCCCGCCTGTAAAGCACTGGTAAGCAGCCCCGGGCCCGCCCCTCGGGGACGTGACGGATTTCTCGCCTCCGGCGAGGTTTCCCCCGAAGAGGCCGTGGGCAGGAAGCTCCGTACACCCGCGATGCACGAGCGCTCCTGGCGCTCCGGCACTCGTGTGCGTCGCACCCGCCCGCCGTGCGGCCATCCGCGCCGGTTCCTCCGAACGTTCGGAGACCGGGGTCGCCCGACACTCAGCAAGGGGGTCATGCCTCATGGACGCCTTCACCGCCGGCATCCTTCAGCGCATAAGGAACGCAGAACAGGACCTGCATCGTGCCTTGGAGTCGGGTGACGACTTCTTGGCCGAGGTCGAGCAGTCAGAGCTCGACGACCTTCGACGACTCGCAGCGGAGCACGGCATCGAACTGATGCCTTCGGCTCCGCCCACGGCGGCGTAAGCGCTCCTCGCGCTCCCGCCGTTCCCCCGACCACCCTCGACCGGTACCCCGCCCGCCCCGGACAGCACCAGCGTCCGGGGCGTTGCCATGCTCTGGCCCGCGTGCCGCGCCGCGACGCGCCGCACGGGGTTGGGCTCAGTCGTGCCAGGCGCCCAGGCGTTCCAGTGCCTCCTGGAGCGGCTCGAAGAGGCCGGGGGGCGCGGCGACGGTGAGTTCCGGGCTGGGCGGGGTGCCCGGGCGGCCGGCCACCAGGGCACCGGCCTCTGCCGCGATCAGCGCGCCCGCGCTGTAGTCCCACGGGTTGAGGCCGCGCTCGTAGTAGCCGTCGAGCCGCCCCGCGGCGACGTCGCAGAGGTCGACCGCCGCCGAGCCGCCGCGGCGGATGTCGCGGAGCGACGGCAGCAGCGCGGCCACCACCTCCGCCTGGCGGGCCCGCCGGTCCCGGAGGTAGCCGAAGCCCGTGGCGACCAGCGCCTGGTCCATCGGCGGCGCGGGACGCACCGAGAGGGCGTGGCCGTTGAGGTACGCGCCCTCACCGCGCACCGCGTGCACCCGCTCACCGCGCGGGGCGATGTCGACGACGCCGACAACCACCTCGCCGTCCAGCTCGGCCGCGATGCTGACGCACCAAGCAGGCAGTCCGTAGAGGTAGTTGACCGTTCCGTCGAGCGGGTCGATCACCCAGCGGACGCCCGTCGTGCCCTCGCGGGAGGCGCCCTCCTCGCCCAGCAGGCCGTCGTCCGGGCGGCGTTCCGCGATCAGCTCGGTGATCAGCTTCTCGGCGGCGATGTCCATCTCGGTGACCACGTCGACCGCGCTGGTCTTGGTCGCGGCCACGCCCAGGTTCGCGGGGCGGCCGTCGCGCAGCAGCGCTCCGGCACGTGACGCGGCGTCAACGGCGATGTCCAGCAGTTCCGCGTACAGACTCTGACGATCAGTCATGATCCCTTTGCTTCCTGTTCAGTTGCCGTTGTCGGTCCAGTCCGCGCCTGCCGCGGCCGGGGCCGCGCCGCGGGCGGCCGGACAGCAGCCGACCGGGCAGACGTCGTAGGAGGCGCCGAGCGCGCCCAGTGCGCAGCGGGCGGGCGACTCGCCGCGTTCGGTGGCGGAGCGCTCCAGGACCAACTCGCGTACCGCAGCGGCGAAGCGCGGGTCCGCGCCGACGGTGGCGGCGCGGGCGACCGGGAGGCCGAGCTCCTCGGCCTTCTCCCTGGCCTGGGT
This sequence comes from Streptacidiphilus fuscans, assembly GCF_015690355.1. Taxonomy (GTDB): domain Bacteria; phylum Actinomycetota; class Actinomycetes; order Streptomycetales; family Streptomycetaceae; genus Streptacidiphilus; species Streptacidiphilus fuscans. The sequence goes on from NZ_JADPRT010000012.1 coordinate 87,724, forward strand.
GTCGAGGTCGTACTTGACCTCCATGTGGTCGGAGACGAAGCCGATCGGCACCATGACCACCGCGGCCGCGCCCGCCGCGTGCTGCGCCTCCAGGTGGTCGCAGATGTCCGGCTCCAGCCACGGGATGTGCGGTGCGCCGCTGCGGCTCTGGTAGACGAGCTCCCAGGGGCGGTCCGTCACGCCCGTGGCCTCGGCGACCGCCTCGGCGATCAGCCGGGCGACCTCCAGGTGCTGGGCGACGTAGGCGCCGCCGGGCCGCCCGCGGGCGGGGTCTCCGGGCGCGCCGGAGGAGTCGGCGAGCGTGTCCGGGATCGAGTGGGTGGTGAACGCGAGGCGAGCGTTCGATCGAATGCTCTCCGGAAGCGAGTCGATCGCCGCAAGCGTGCTTTCGATCATCGGCTCGACGAAACCGGGGTGGTTGTAGAAGAGCCGGAGCTTGTCGACCCGGAGCTCGGCCGCGCCGGGGACGCCCTCCTCGCGCAGCGCCGTCAGCGCGGCGGCGAGGTTCTCCCGGTACTGGCGGCAGCCCGAGTAGTTGGCGTACGCGCTGGTGGCCAGGACCAGCACCCGGCGGTGGCCGTCGGCGAGCAGCTCGCGCAGCGCGTCCGGCAGGTAGGGGGCCCAGTTGCGGTTGCCCCAGTAGACCGGCAGGTCCAGGCCGTGGTCGCCGAAGTCCTTGCGCAGCGCCTGGAGCAGCTCGCGGTTCTGGGCGTTGATCGGGCTGACCCCGCCGAAGAGGAAGTAGTGCCGGCCGACCTCGACCAGACGTTCCTTGGGGATCCCGCGCCCGCGGGTGACGTTCTCCAGGAAGGGGACGACGTCGTCCTCCCCCTCGGGACCGCCGAAGGAGAGCAGCAGCAGGGCGTCGTAGGGAGCATGGGCATGCGCGTCGGACATGCTCCGATCCTGCCATCCCCCGCGCCGCGGCCCCGCACGACTCCGCCTGCCGGACGGGGCGGAGGAACGGTGAGAATTGGTAGGACATCCCATGTATGTCCACGTAAGCTGTCATGGCAGACCACATCCCTTACGGCATGCCCCGTTGGACCGAGCCGTCTGTTCCGCCGATGCCTGCCCCTACGGACCTACGGAGCCGTTCTTGTCCGCCGCGCTGTCAGGTCTCTCCGCCTACCGGCGGATCTTCACCGAAGCCCCCGGCAGCCTGGCCTTCTCGGTCGCGGGGTTCGTCGCGCGGATGCCGCTCTCGATGGTCGGCATCGGCATGGTCACCATGCTCTCCGCGCTGCGCGGCGACTACGGCCTCGGCGGCGCGGTCTCCGCGACGGTCGCGCTCTCAGCGGCGGCACTCGGACCGCAGGTCGGACGACTGGTCGACCGGTACGGGCAGAACCGGGTCGCCTTGCGCGCCACCGGCGTCGCCGTCGCCGCGATGGGCGCGCTGCTGCTCTGCGCCGCCCTCGACGCGCCGGACTGGACGCTCTTCGTCTGCGCCGTGCCGACCGGCTGCATCCCGAGCATGGGGTCGCTGGTCCGCGCCCGCTGGGCGCACCTGTACAAGGGCTCACCGCTGCTGCACACCGCCTACTCGTTCGAGTCGGTGGTCGACGAGATCGTCTTCATCGTCGGGCCGATCCTGGCGGTCGGGCTGTCGACGTCCTGGTTCCCGGAGGCCGGACCGCTGCTGGCGACGGTCTTCCTCACCATCGGGTCGGTGCTCTTCTGCGCGCAGTCGCGCACCGAGCCGCCGCTGCACCCGCACGGCCACGAGGCCCAGGGGACGTCGGCGCTGCGGACCCGCGGGCTGCTGGTGCTGGTGCTGACCTTCGTGGGCGTCGGAGCCGTCTTCGGCAGCGTCGAGGTGGTGACCGTCGCCTTCGCCGACCACCTCCACCACAAGGCGCTCTCCTCGGTCGTGCTGGCCGTCTACGCGCTCGGCTCCTGCATCGCCGGGATCGTCTTCGGGGCACTGAAGTTGAACGGACCGCTGTCCCGGCGGTTCCTGGTGGGGATCGTCACGCTGGCAGTGAGTATGCTGCCGCTCCTATTCGTGAAGAACCTCGTGGCCCTGGCGGCGGCGCTCTTCGTCGCCGGGTTGTCCATCTCGCCCACCATGGTCACCACCATGGGGCTGGTGGAGCGGATCGTTCCTGCGGCCAAACTGACCGAGGGGATGACCTGGACCACCACCGGTCTGGCCGTCGGCGTGGCCTTCGGCTCCTCCGCGGCGGGCTGGGTGGTCGACGCCTCGGGCGCCTCCGCGGGCTACTGGGTGACCGTGGCCGCGGCGTCGCTCGCGGTCGCCACGGCCTTCCTCGGCTCTCGCCGGCTCCGGTCGGCGCCGGAACAGCAGGAGCGAGCACGTGTCGACGGAGCCTCCGAAGATCCCGCAGACCCAGCACGGCCTGTGGAGCAACTGGGCCGGTAACCAGACCGCGCGTCCACGCCGGGTGGTCACGCCCGGATCGGCGGCGGAACTGGCCGAGGCGATATCCGCTGCCGCCGCGGACGACCTCACGGTCAAGGCGGTCGGCACCGGTCACTCGTTCACCTCGATCGCCGCGACCGACGGAGTGCTCGTCCGCCCCGATCGAATGACCGGTATCCGGGAGATCGATCACGAGGGCGGAACCGTCACCGTCGAGTCCGGCCTCCCGCTGGAACAGCTGAACCGGCTGCTGGAGCAGGCCGGACTCGCCCTGACCAACATGGGCGACATCATGGTGCAGACGGTCGCCGGCGCGACCAGCACCGGAACTCACGGCACCGGCCGCGCCTCGGGATCGCTCGCCGCGCAGATCAAGGCGCTGGAGATCGTGCTCGCGGACGGAACGATCGCCCAGTGCTCGCCGACCGAGAACGCCGAGCTCTTCCAGGGCGCCCGGCTCGGTCTCGGCGCGCTCGGCGTGGTCAGCGCGATCACCTTCGGCGTCGAGCCCGCCTTCCTGCTCGCCGCGCACGAGGCCCCGATGAGCTTCGACGAGGTCAGCGGACGCTTCGACGAACTGGCCGACGGCAACGAGCACTTCGAGTTCTACTGGTTCCCGCACACCGAGGGCTGCACCACCAAGCGCAACAACCGCAGCGAAGGGCCCGCCGCGCCGCTGCCGAACTTCAGGCGCTGGCTCGACGACGACTTCGTCTCCAACACCGTCTGGGAGGGCGCGTGCCGCGTGGGCCGGGCACTGCCGGGGACGATTCCCACCATCGCGAAGATCGCCAGCAAGGCCTGGTCGGAGCGGACCTACACGGACACCTCGTACAAGGTCTTCACCAGCCCGCGCCGGGTGCGCTTCGTCGAGATGGAGTACGCCGTCCCGCGCGAGGCGGCCACCACCGTGCTGCGCGAGCTGAAGCGGCTGGTGGAGCGGTCCGACTGGCGGATCACGTTCCCGGTGGAGGTGCGCGTCGCGCCCGCCGACGACCTGTGGCTCTCCACCGCGAGCGGGCGTGACACCGCCTACATCGCCGTCCACCTCTACCGGGGCACCGCCGACCAGGGGTACTTCACCGAGGTCGAGAAGCTGATGACGGCCCATCAGGGCCGTCCGCACTGGGGCAAGCTGCACACCCGCGACGCGGAGTACCTGGCCGCCGTCTATCCGCACTTCGCGGACTTCACCGCGCTGCGGGACCGGGTGGACCCGGACCGCCGGTTCGGCAACGACTACCTGCGCCGGGTGCTGGGCGACTGAGCCCAGTCGCGCGCTGGTCAGGGGCTGGGCGTGGCGCTCGGCGCGACACCGTCGCCGGAAACGGCGGACCCGCCCGTGCCGGAGCCCGCGCCGGCCGAGGACGACGCACCGGGCGAGGGTGAGGAAGCACCGCCCGCGCTGGAGCTCGGACTCGGGTCCGGCTTCGGCGAGGAGGACGGGCTCGCGCCGGGAGAGGCCGCTCCGTGCCCCGAGCCGTTGCCCTGGCTCTGGCCCTGACCGCCCGCGCCGGAGCCGGAACCGGAACCGGAACCGCTTCCGCCGGTCGAAGTCGCGGCAGAGCTGGAGGAACCGGACGGGTCAGCCGGGGCCGACACACCGGAGCCCGGCTTCGGCCCGCTGCCTCCGCCGCCGAAGAACTGGTCGGCGGGCTTGCCCACGGCCAGCTCCATCGCGCCGACCGCCCCCAGCGCGATCACGAAGACGAGCGTCGCCGTGATCGCGTAGACCCGCCAGCTCCTGGGCTTCCAGGTGGTGCGCCCGCGATAAACCGCCACCGTCTCGGCCGGATCCGGTGGGTTGATTTGCGCCATCATCCGGGTATGGTCGCCGCCCGGGTCGAACGGGTCGAAGAGCTGCGTCTTCTCCTCCGGCTCGGCCGATGCCGCTGCCTCGTCCGACTCCTCCGTGCCGCCGACGGACTCGACCCGACGGGTCTGCTCCAGGGGCACGGAACCGCCGGATATCTCGCGCAGCTGTTCGCCGGTGCGCCGGAAGAGATGCTGGAACAACGCACCTCCGGTGGTCGCGCCCGCGCTGACCACCGCCGCGCCGAGAATCGTCCCGTAGACCCCGAGCTGGGACGCGAGCAGCGCGCCGACCACCGCCGCCAACGCACTCGCGGCCACCTGAGTGAAGCTCAGATCGAGACGCTTTCGCTCGGACGTTCGGCGCGACTTTTCCAGATCCTCCACCAATGCCCCTCGATATCCGCCTTTCTCCATACTGCACCAGGTACGACCGTTCGATGGATGTGATGGTTCCGGATGGCCGAAATGTGTGAAGATGATCACCGTCCGTCGGTCGGTCGACGCCCATCGGAGTGGCGACCCTTGAGAATCCGATGATTCAGGGGAGACTTGAGCCGCGAGCCGCACCACCTGGGTGCCACGAATGGAGTACCGTTCATGACGCCTGGCTGCGCGCGGTCGGGAACGCTCGTCCCGGGGTGATCGCCGCGCAAGGTGTGGCGACAGCACGAAAAGAGAACAGCACACAGGAACGACACCATCGGCAGCAGCAGTGACAACTCGTCACATGACGCAAAAGAAGTAACTGTGCCATAACGGTGAGTCGCGGATAGAGGCCGACACACCGGGTAACTCTGCAATGTTGTGGTCGGCCGGCCGTCGGCACGCCACACTCGTTACGGGAGCAGCGACGCAGGTGACGTCGGCAGGCACCACCCGGGAGGTAACCGTGCCCGAACTGCGTGTCGTAGCCGTCAGCAATGACGGCTCACGACTGGTGCTCAAGGCTGCCGATTCGACGGAATACTTCCTTCCGATTGACGAGCGGCTGCGCGCCGCCGTGCGTGGCGACCGCCCGCGGCTGGGCCAGATCGACGTCGAGAGCCACCTGCGTCCGCGTGACATCCAGGCACGGATCCGCGCCGGCGCGACCGCCGAAGAGGTGGCGCAGCAGGCGGGCATCTCCGTCGAGCGGGTCCGCCGCTTCGAGGGGCCGGTCCTGGCCGAGCGCGCCTTCATGGCCGAGCGGGCCCGCAAGACCTCGGTCCGCCGCGCGGGCGAGAGCACCGGTCCGCAGCTGGGCGACGCGGTGGCCGAGCGCCTGCTGCTGCGCGGCGCCGACAAGGACAGCACGGTCTGGGATTCGTGGCGGCGTGACGACAGCACCTGGGAGATCGTCCTCGCCTACCACGCCGACGGCGCCGCACGGCAGGCACGGTGGACGTACGACCCGCCGCGCCGTCTGGTGCAGCCGCTCGACGACGAGGCCCGTGCGCTGATCGGCGAGACGCCGGAGCGGGTGGAGGAGCCGACCTTCCCGTTCGTCCCGCGCATCGCCCGCCTGCCCGGAGCCGACCGCGGCATGGGCATGCGTCCGCACGCGCCCGAGCGCACGCCGATCGAACGCGTTCCGGTTGAGCGAGTACCGGTTGAGCGCGTTCCGGTTGAGCGGTCTTCGACCGAAAGGGTTCCCGTCGAACGGGTTCCGATCGAGCGAATGCCGATCGAACGGAAGCCGATCGAACGCCCGACGGGCGAGCGCACGACAGGCGACCGGACGGCGGAGCCGCCGGCCGCCTCTGCCGCCGCGTCGGCGTCCTCGCCGTCCTCCGTTGCGTCGCAGGTCGGGCCGGTCCCCCCGGGGGACTCGCTGAGCAGCATTCTCGACGTGACGACGCCCGGGGCCGTGTCCGACGAGTCGTCGGAGGCGATCCCGGTCGAGCCGGAGGCTCCGGCCGCGGCGGCGGTCGGCGCGGGCTCGGCCTACGCGGACATCCTGATGCCGCGCACCGCCAGCCCGCACCGCGACCGCCTGGTCGGGTCGACAGACCGTCAGGCCGAGGCCGACGGCGTCCGCCCCGGCCGCCGGGCCGCGGTGCCGAGCTGGGACGAGATCGTCTTCGGTACCCGCCGCAAGAAACAGGACTGACGCAGGATCAGGGATCGGGACGTAGACAGGACGTAGAAGGGCCTCGGGCAGATGATCTGCCCGAGGCCCTTCGTCCTTGCCGGCGCGCAGCTCAAGCGGGTCGGCGCAGCTCAGCGCGGGTCAGGGCCGGTCGCCGCGGGGCGGGACGGGTCGCCGGACCACTCGCTCCACGAGCCCGGATACAGCGTCGCCGGGACACCGGCCAGGTGCAGAGCCAGGATCTCGTGCGCCGCGGTGACGCCGGAGCCGCAGTAGACGGCGACCTCGGCGTCAGGCGTCGCGCCGAGAGCCGCGAACCGCGCGGCCAGCGCGTCAACCGGGAGGAAGCGGCCGTCCGCGTCGACGTTGTCGCCGGTGGGTGCGGAGCTGGCGCCGGGGATGTGCCCGGCGCGCGGGTCGACCGGTTCCGTCTCGCCCCGGTAGCGCTCCCCCGCGCGTGCGTCGAGCAGCACGCCCGCCGGACGGTCGGCCCAGGTCGCCGCCCCGTCCGCGTCCACCGTCGGCAGGTTGCCCGGACGGACCCTGAAGTCGCCCTCCACGGCCGGGGGTTCGGTCAGCGACACCGGAAGCCCGGCATCCGCCCAGGCCTTGAAGCCGCCGTCGAGCACGCGGACCGCGTCGTGTCCCGCCCAGCGCAGCAGCCACCAGGCGCGGGCGGCGGACATCGACGTGGCGGCGTCGTAGACGACCACCTCGCGGTCGTCGGCCACCCCGGCGCGGCGCAACGCCGCCTGGAGCACGGCCGGGTCGGGGAGGGGGTGCCGCCCGGCCGGTCCGGGCGCGGCGGCCAGGTCACGGTCCAGGTCCACGAAGCGGGCGCCGGGCAGGTGGCCCTTGGCGTACTCCTCGGCCCCGGGCGGGCCGCCCAGGGCCCAACGGACGTCCAACAGCACGGGCGGGCGGTCGCCCGCTGAGGTGTGCTGGAGCAGTTCGGCGAGCTCTGCCGGAGCGATCAGCGCCGTCGGCTGGACATGAGATGACGACTGAGCATTCATAGCGGACATTCTCGTGCCTTGGACGGTTTCCGGAGCCGTGAGGTGGGAGTATCGGGAGAGTGAGTGACTCCGTGCGACATCCGCAGGGCACACCCTGCTGGGTAAGTCTGATGGCACACGATCTCCAGGGGGCGTGCGACTACTACAGCGCGCTGTTCGGTTGGGACTTCGGGCCCGGCCCGGCCCGGCTCGGGCCGTACGTCCGCGCCTCCGTGGGCGGGCGGCTGGTCGCCGGGATCGGCGAGATCCCGGAGGAGGCCGGGTATCCGGTCGACTGGATCACCTACTTCGCCGTCGACGACGCGGACGAGGTCGCCCAGCGGATCCGCGACTGCGGCGGCACGGTCGCGCTGGGACCGCTGGACTCCGGGGACGCCGGTCGCCTGGCCCTGGCGTCGGACCCGTGGGGCGCGACCTTCGGTATCTGGGAGGCGCACGCCCACGCCGGGTGGCAGCTGCGGCGCGCCCACGGCTCGGTGGTCTGGAGCGAGTTGCTCGCCCCCTCGGTGCTGGACGCGGCCGACTTCTACGCCAAGTCCTTCGGTCTGGCCACGGTCGCCGACGGCCCGGCGGAGGTGGAGCGGGACGACGACGCGATCCTGCTCAAGCTCGACGGCCACCGGGTGGCGGGCATCCGCGAGGCCGGTCCGCAGGAGTCGCATCCGCGCTGGCGGGTCTACTTCGCCGTGGACGACGTCGACCTCGCGGTGAAGTCCGCCGAGTCGCTGGGCGGTCGGCTGGTCACCACGCCGCGCGCCCGCCGCTACGGCGAGGTCGCCTACCTCCAGGACCCGCAGGGCGGTCCGTTCGCCCTGGTCCGGCTCGCGGACGCGGCGGCCTGGCCGAGCAACTCGGCCTGACGGCGGTACGTGTGCTGCTGTGCGGCGGGTCGGCGGTGGTGGCCCTCGGGATCGAGGGTTCCGTCCAGCTGTGCGGCGGCGAACCTGATCGAGTGACCGGATGATTGTTTTGCGAAAGCACCGGTGCCCCGATTCGCTAGGCTTCCCCTGACGCGCTGCCAGTCCCCGTCCCAGGGATTCGGCCGCACCGCCACCGCAGCCGCTCACTCTGGGGGAAATCGTGCGCCCTTCCGTCGACGAACGGCACGAGCAGATCCTGCTCCTGGTCCGGGAACACGGCTCGCTGCGGGTCACCGACCTGGCCGAGGCCCTCGGGGTGTCCGCGGTCACGGCGCGGCGGGACGTCGAGATGCTCGCCGAGGCCGGTCGGCTGCAACGCGCGCACGGCTTCGTCACCTGGCCGGATCCGGCGGCCGAGCTGCGCTCCGGCCAACTGCTGGGTGCCGCCGCCCCCGCACGACGCGTGCTGCCGCCGGACACGGTGCTCGGCCTGCTGGTGCCGGCCGCCTCGTACTACTACGCCGAGGTCATCCGTGGTGCGAAGAACGCCGCCGCTGCCGCCGGGGTCCGGCTGATCCTCGGGATCTCGGACTACCGGCCGGAGCAGGACCGGGCGCAGATCGCCTCCATGCTGAACACGGGCGTCAGCGGCCTGCTCCTCACGCCGACCTGGCCGAGCGGTGCGCCCAGCGCCGAGGAGGAGGACGCCGTGCTCGAACTAGGCGTCCCGACGGTCCTGTTGGAGCGTCGGGTCACACCGGGTTCGCCGCTGGCCGAGCTGGACCGGGTCTGCACCGACCATGTCCACGGCGCGTGCGTGGCCGTCCGCCACCTGGCCTCGCTCGGCCGCCGCAGGATCGCGCTGCTGGCCCGACCCGGCACGCCCACCGCCGACTTCATCGCCACCGGCTACCAGGTCGGCATGGACGCGCTCGGCCTGCGCCCGCCGCGGACCCCGGTCGCGGAGGACTTCACCGAGCGCCTGGAGGCACTGCCGACCGCGATCGTGGAGGGCGAGATCGACGCCGCGCTCGTCCACACCGACTCGGACGCGCTGGTGCTGCTCCAGCAGTTGCAGTCGCACGGGCTGCGCGTCCCGGACGACCTGGCCATCGTCGCCTACGACGACGAGACCGCGGCCCTGGCCGACGTCCCGCTCAGCGCGATCGCGCCGCCGAAGCACGCCTTGGGCGCCACGGCGGTCGACCTGCTCCTCCAGCGCCTCACCGAGGGCCCGGACGAGCAACTCCCCCACCGCCACCTCGACCTGCTGCCCGCCCTCCACGTCCGGGCGTCCACGACGCTGGGGTGACCGAGGGCGGGCAGCAGGCGGTCAGCTGGCGGCCGATGGCCTAATTGACCGTGAAGTAGTAGTCGTACGGCGCGAGTTGGGTGCCGTCCTTGGTGGTCCCGTACACCTCCAGGTCGTACCAGCCGCTCTGCGGCGGGGTCCAGGAGATCTGGGCGTCACCCTGGCCGTCGGCCTTGACCGTGGTGCCGGTGCCCCAGTTGAACGCGTAGGTGTAGCTGACGACGCCCTTCACCTTGGGCGCGAAGGTGAACGTGCCGGGCGTGGCCATGCTGCCGCTCGTGCCGTTCTCGGCGTACACGTCCGAGGAGACGGTCGGCGAGGTGTCGACGTAGCCGGTGGTCCACCACTGTTGCGCGCTCACCCAGCCGTCGGCGCTGGTGGAGCTCACCAGGAAGTCGGACCCGTCGGAGCCGTCGAGGGGCACCTTGACCTCCGCGCTGCCGTCGGCGGAGGCCTTGACCGTGGTGGTCGTCTGGCCTTGCGAGGTGAAGTAGCTGACGGTGAAGCTGACGGCCGGGCTGGCAGCCTGGATCTTCGGGTCGGCGTTGAGCCTGAAGACGGCGGGCGTGTCGTACTGCGCTGGGTCGGACAGCTTGGTGACCGTGGGCGCGTCCGGCTTCGTCCAGTAGCTGTAGCTCGTCACCGCCGACTCGTTGAAGGCGCGGTCAAGGCTGATCACCCAGAGCGTGTGGTAGCCGCCGCCCTGCGGCGGGAGCAGGTCGACCGTCGCCGAACCGCCCAGGCCGGCGGCCTGGACGGCGAACGAGCTGTCGCTGTACGGGCTGTGGAAGTTCGGGATCCCGTGGTCGCCGATGGTCGCGTAGGCGGGCACGGGGAAGGTCTCGTTCCAGGTGTACGCGTACCCCGCGACGTCGCTCACGCCGTTGGGGCCAAAGGTGAACTGCACCGGCGCGCCGCCCTGGTCCGGCTGCCCCTGCGGGTAGTTGGCGGAGGTGACGGTCGGCGCGCTGCTGGGCGCGGTGTCGTCGTCCGCGACGTAGCAGGGCGCCGACCAGGCCGAGGCGACGCCGCTCGCGTCCACCGACCGCGCCTGCCAGGCGTAGGTCTGACCGTCGGTCAGCGGCGAGAGGTTGACGGACGCCTCGTAGCCGGCCGACGCGTAGGAGTCTGAGCCGGTGACGATCTGGGTCGGGTCCGAGACCGGCCAGAGCTGGAACTGCTCGGTGAGCTGCGTGACGGTGGTGTCGCTGTCGGCCGAGATGCCCTCGACGATGAGACCGTCGCGGCCGGCGACGTAAACGGGGGCGCTCGCATCGGTGGAGCAGGCCTCGTAGGCGTTGAACAACTCGGTCGGCGTGGTGGGCGACCCGCCCGCCGCGTGCGCCGGCGCGGCACCGAGGAGCGCCAGGGCCACAGCGGCACCGGACGCGAAGGCAGCGCGGATGCGTCTGCCAGAAGTCTTCTTCACGTAGATCCCTCCCATGATGCCCGTGGTGGCGCCCTGAACGCACGTCACCCTGCGGGCGCAGGAATGATATGCCTCGGCGCCGACAGCGGGGTCGAATATTCGGGCGATCGGAAAGCGCTTTCCAGGCCACTTGCCGTACCGCTAAAGTGACCGGGCAAACCAGCACCCTCAGCCGTCTCTCTCTTCACCACCACGGGGAGCCCACCGCGATGCAACTCCAGTCCCAGCCCTCCCCGGAGCGCGGCTCCGCGCCGCGTCGTCGCGTGCTCGTCGTCGGCATCGACGGCGTGCGGCTCGACCTGCTTGCGGAGGTTCCCACCCCGCACCTGGACTCCGTCGTGCGCGCGGGCTTTCTCTCCCCCGTGCGGATAGACGACGGGACGCCGACGATGTCGGGGCCGTGCTGGGCGACCGTGGCGACCGGCGTGCACGTGGTCAAGCACGCCGTGTGGAACAACGACTTCAGCGGCCACCGGCTGGCGGTGTACCCGGACTTCCTCACCCGGCTCAGCCAGGGCTTCGGCCGCCGCACCTACGTGGCCGCAGGCTGGGAACCGCTGGTGCTGGCACGCAACGGCGGGCCGCTGTTCAACGGGCCGTCGCGGCTGAGCTTCGCCGCACCGGCCGCCGAGACCTGCGAGGACTGGGAGGCCTGCGACGGGACGGTCGTGGCCGACGCCGTCCGGGTGCTGCACGAGGAGGACCCGGAGGCCTCGTTCGTCTACCTCGGCGCGGTCGACGAGACCGCGCACCTGCGCGGCTGCGGGGCCGACTACCGCGCCTCGATCCGGCAGGCCGACGAGCGGCTCGGCCTGCTCCTCGACGCGGTCCGGTCCCGGCCCGGCCACGCCGAGGAGGCGTGGACGGTGATCGTGGTCACCGACCACGGCCACATCGACGAGGGCGGGCACGGCGGCGACAGCGACCTGGAGCGCACGGCGTGGATCGCCTGCTGCGGGCCGGACTTCGCGCCGGGCGAGGAGCTGGGACCGCTGCGCCACCTGGACGTGGCACCGCAGGTCTTCGCCTCGCTGGGGCTGCTGCCTGACCGTCACTGGACTCTCGACGGGCGGGCGTTCGCGGAGTCCGCGTTCGCGCAGGCTGCGGCGCGGGAGGCGTCTGCCGCGGAGGTCGGACGCCCGCGCGCCTCCCACGTCCGCGCCGCGCAGCCCGTGTAGCGCGCAGTTTCTACGCGGTGCGGTCGAGTTCCTCCCGCAGGACCGGGTGGGCGAAGGGCAACCCGCGGGCGAAGCGGGCGAGTTCGGCGATGGCCGAGTCCGCCATCCGGCGGAGCTCGCCGCCGACCGAGCCCGCGATGTGCGGGGTGAGCAGGACGTTCGGCAGGTCGTAGAGCGGCGAGTCGGCGGGGAGTGGTTCGGGGTCGGTCACGTCGATCACCGCGTTGAGCCGGCCCGAGGCCAGTTCGTCGACCAGGGCGTCGGTGTCCAGCAGTGCGCCGCGGGCGGTGTTGATCAGCGTGGCGCCGTCGCGCATCAGGGCCAGGCGTGAGCGATCGATCAGATGAAAGGTCTCCGGCAGGGACGGTGCGTGAATGCTCACCACGTCCGACCGCGCGCACAGCTCGTCCAGCGTCACCACCCGCACGCCCAGGGTCCGCGCCTCCTCCTCGCTCAGGTAGGGATCGCTCACGATCACGTCCAGATCGAACGGTCGCAACAACTCGATCACCCGCCGACCGATCCGGGAGGCACCGACCACGCCCACCGTGCGACGGTAGTTGCCGACGTCGGCGTAGCGCTGGTGCCAGTCGTCCCAGGCGCGCAGCCGGCGGAAGTCGTCCCGGGCGCGGAGCAGCGCCTTGTTGGACATCAGCACGGCGGCAACCGTGTACTCGGCGACCGGCAGGGCGTTGGCCCAGGCCGCCGAGGAGACCACTACGCCGTGCTGCCAACAGGCGTCGGAGACCAGGTTCTTGACCGATCCGGCGGCGTGCACGACGGCTCGCAGCCGGGGTGCCGCGGCCAGCACCGCGGCGTCGACCGGCGGGCAGCCCCAGAAGGTGAAGAGCACCTCGGTGTCGGCCAGCACGGCCCGCGCCTCCTCGGTGGCGAAGTCGTGCAGCACCCCGTCCACCGGGACCACCTCGGCGACCTCGTGCAGCCGCCCGAGCTGGTCCGGCCCGAGGATGCGCGGCAGCAGGCCCGGGTCCATCGCCAGCGCGGTGCGCGGCCGGTGGAGTCGGGAGACGGTCATTCGATCAGGCTCCTTTCGTCGGCGTTCGTCAGTACCGGATGCTCCACGGCACCCGGTTACTTGACGGCGCCGGCGGTGAGCCCGGAGCGCCAGAAGCGCTGCAGGCAGACGAACAGGACGATGACGGGGATCACCGCGATGACGGATCCGCTGATCACCAGCGAGACGAGCGAGGGCGCGTCGCTCGCCACGGCGTTGTTCCAGATGTACAGGCCGAGGCTGACCGGGTAGAGGTTCTGGTCGGCCAGCATCACCAGGGCCAAAAAGAAGCCGTTCCAGATCGCGGAGAACTGGAAGAGCATGATGGTGGCGAAGCCGGACTTCATCATCGGCAGGCCGATCGAGCCGAAGATGCGCAGCTCGTGCGCGCCGTCCACCCGGGCCGCCTCCACCACCTCGTCGGGCACGTATCCCTGGGCGAAGACGCGGGCCAGGTAGACGCCGAAGGGGTTGACCACGGAGGGGATCAGCACCGCCCAGACGGTGTTGACCAGGTGGACCTTGCTGGCCAGCAGGTAGAGCGGCAGCACGGTCGCCGCGCTCGGCACCAGCACGCCCAGCAGCACCAGCCCGAACAGCTTCTCCTTGCCCCGGAACTCGTACTTGTCGAACGCGTACCCGGCGGCGCAGCAGACCAGCGCGCAGACGGCGGAGCCGACCCCCGCGTAGAAGAAGGAGTTGAGCAGCCAGCGGAAGTAGATGCCGCCCTGAAGGTGGACCAGCCCCGACAGGTTGCCGAGCACGTCGAAGTCGGACCAGCCGAGCACGTGCCCGCTCATGATCCCGGTGGCGTTCTTGGCCGCGGCCATCAGCATCCACACAGCGGGGAAGAACGTGTAGACGCCGGCCAGCACCAGGGCCGTGTTGACCGCGGCCTTGGACATCCAGCGGGGCCTGCCGGGTCGCGTGGACGCGGTCGGGCCCGTCGCCACTCCACGGGTGCGGGAGCCGGCCGGAGAGCCGGCCGGAGAGCCGGGGTCGAGCGCGGTGGTCATGACTGCCTCCACGGGTTGGACAGGCGGGTGACCCCGAAGGAGAGCAGGCCGCAGACCACGGCCAGCATGATCGAACCCGCCGAGGCGTAGCCGTAGTTGGAGTTCTTGAAGGCCGCCACGTAGCCGTACAGGTTGGGCGTCCACTGGGTGCCTATGACGGCCGGGAACACCTGGTTGAGCTGCAGCGGCTCCTGGAAGAGCTGGAGCACGCCGATCGCGGTGAACAGGCCGACCAGTCCGACGCTGGCGCGGATGCTGGGGAGCTTGATCGACCATGCCGTGCGCAGCTCTGACGCACCGTCGATCAGTGAGGCCTCCAGCACCTCCCTCGGGATCGCCTGCAGCGCGGCGTAGAAGATCACCACGTTGTAGCCGAGCACCTCCCAGAGCGCCACGTTGACCAGGGAGGGGACGGCGACCCAGGGCGAGCCGACGTCGAAGCTGATCCCGCCGCTCTGGAGTGCGCTCACCACCGGGCTGACGCCGGGCGTGTAGAGGTAGAGCCAGACGATGGCGGCGATGATGCCGGGGACCACGTGCGGCAGGAAGAGGCTCAGCTGGAAGAAGCGCTTCGCCTTGGCCAGGGTCGAGTCGAGCAGCAGTGCCACACCCAGCGAGCCGACCAGCATCAGCGGCACGTAGATCACGGCGAAGAGCGCGACGTTGAGGAAGCCGTCCCGGTAGGCCGGATCCTTCAGCACGTCCAGGTAGTTGCCGAGCCCGGCGAAGACGCTCGTCGGCGGGCCGCCGAAGCCGAGCCCGGAGACGTGCTGCTTGAAGAAGCTCAACCAGAGCGCGTAGACGATCGGCGCGAGTGTCGCGGCGGCGAAGAGCACGAAGAAGGGGGCGAGCAGCACGGCGGCCGCGCCGCGGGTCCGGGTGCGGGTGGCCCGGGTCCGGACGGCCGGGAGAAGGCCGGAACCGGTGTCGGTCTCGGAACCGGAGTCGGTGCCGGAACCAGAGTCGGCGCCTGAACCGGTGCCGGGATCGGATTCGGGCCCGCGGCCCGGCACGCGGCCCGGCCCGGGGGCCTGGTCGGAGAGGGCAGCCATGGTGCGGCCCCTCAGCCCTGGGCGTTCAGGCCGGCGGCCTTGATCTGCGACACGGTCTGGGACTGGGCGGACTGGAGCGCGCTGGTGATCGAGCCGCCCGCGCCGAGCTTGGCCCACTCGTCCGCGAAGTCGGACCAGGTGGAGAGCATCAGCGGACCCCAGGTCCAGCCGCTCTTGACCGTGGTGGCGGCCTGCTTGTCGACGGCGAAGATGTCCTGACCGCCGAAGAGGGTGCTGCTGAAGGCCTTCTGGGCGATGTCGGCCATGGGCGGGTCGGCGGGCAGGGAGCTCGACGCGCCGCCGGCGTCACGGGTGGCGACGGCGTCGGCGTTGGTGGACATCCAGGTGGCGAACTCGATCGCAGCGGCGGCGTGCGCGCTGTTCTTGCTGACCGCGTAGCTGGAGCCGCCGACGGTGCCGACGCCGGGGGTCCCGTCCCAGGTCGGCAGCGGGACCTCGGCCCACTTGCTGGCCTGACCGGTCGCCATGGGCTGGAGGTAGGCGGCCTCGTAGGGGCCGTTGATCATGCCGACGACGCTGCCGTTGCCGATCGCGGCGGTGAGCGCCGGGCTGTTGCTGGGCACGTGGCTGACCTCGCCGCTGTCGAGCAGGCCCTGCCAGTAGGAGGCGACCTTCAGGGTGGCCGGGTCCTGGAAGTTCACCTTCCAGGAGTCGCCCGTCGTGCCGAACCACTGGGCGCCGGCCTGCCAGGCGAAGGCGGCGAAGACGCTCGGGTCGTCGATCGGGAAGTTGACCAGGCTGACTCCGGGGTCGGCCTGCTTGAGCGCGGCGGCGTCGGTCTTGAACTGGTCCCAGGTGGTCGGCACCGTCAGGTGGTACTTCTGGAACACGTCCTTGCGGTAGTAGAAGACCTGCGGCTCGATGTCGAAGGGGACCGCCCAGGTCTTGCCGCCCAGGGTGGTCAGGTTCATCGCGTTGCCGAGGGCCGAGCGGGTCGAGCCGCCGACCAGCGAACTGACGTCCTGGACCAGGCCCTGGCTGACGAAGTTGGGGAGCTGCGCGTACTCGACGTTGAACAGGTCCGGGCCGTTGCCCGCCTTGATCGCGGCGACGTCCTTGGCGTAGCCCTGCGGGCCGTTGCTGGTCTGGACGAAGGTGACGTGGACGTCCTTGTGAGTCGCGTTGAACTCCTGGGTGACCTTGTCGGCGTTCTTGGTCCAGGTCCAGAAGGTGATGTCGACGGGCTGTCCGGAGGATGCGTTCGCGGAGCCGCCGGTGCTGCCGGCCCCGCTGCCTCCGCTGCTGCCGCAGGCGGCGACGGTGACCAGGGTGAGCGCGGCACAGGCGGCCAGGGAGATGCGGCGACGGCGGTTCGGGCTGTGCGTCATTGCTGAGCTCCTGTCAGGAGAGGACCCGGCGGTGGCGATGAAGCGTCATCCTTGGCTTCGAGTCGCTCGTCGTCAAGAGCGAATAATCGAAAAACTTTCATTCGATCACTCGATCGTTATCTGACGGCTACCTGAGCATGTGAGCGGATGCCGGGGCGGCCACGACCGCCCCGCCCACGGGCTCGCCGCAGGACGCGCGGACGCGCAGCGAAGGCAGCAGGTCGAGGTGGCTGTTCGGCCTGGCGCCCGGCGCGCCCGCCGTCAGGGTCGTGCCCGTGGTCGTGCCGGTCGCGGCGGGGCCGGTGCGGAGACGGTCCAGCAGCAACGCCACGGCCGTCGCGCCGAGGCGGCGCTTGGGCGGGGCGACGGCGGTCAGCGGCACGTCCGCGAGGGCCGCCACCTCGTCGTCGTAGGCGACCAGGGCCAGGTCGTCCGGCACCCGCAGGCCGCGCTGGTGCAGCGCCTGGAGCAGCCGGAGCGCATCCTCGTCGGTGTGCACGAGGGCGGCGTCGAGTCGGGCGTGGCAGATCGATTCGACCAGGTCGTGGAGGGGCAGACCGCCCCCCTGCTTGGGGCCGGGCAGGTCGAGCGGCAGCGCCTCCAGGCCGAGCGCGGCGGTGGCGGACAGGTAGCCCGCGCGCAGGTGGTGGGCGGTGGGCGTGTCGGTGCGGACCAGCAGGCCGATCCGGCGTCGGCCCAGTTCGGCGAGGTGTCGGACGGCCAGGCCCGCTCCCTCCGCGTGCGCGGTGCACACCCGGTCGAGCTCGGCCAGGCCCGTCCCGGGATCGACACGCCGTTCCAACAGCACGGTGGGGACGCCGAGTTCGAGGATGCGACGCTCCTCCGCCACTCCCGGACGGCCCGAGGCCCAGCTGGGCGTGAGCAGCAGTCCGGCCGCTCCGCCCTCGACCAGCGCGGCGAGTTGGACCCGGTCGGCCTCTGGCGAGTAGTGCGAGATCCCGAGCACCAGCCGCGCCCCCGCCCGTGCGGCGGCCTCGCGCGCGCCCCGGACCACTTCGGCGTAGTAGTAGTCGGCGACGGGCACCAACATGCCGATGACCAGCGGATTCGCCGTCGCTCCGGGGAGGGCCGCAGCGGCGGGTCCGGGGGCCGAGCCGGGGGAGAAGCCGGGGACGGAGCCGACGGACGGGGGCACGCCGGCAGCGGCGACGACCGCCGCCGAGACGGGCCAGTGACGGCTGACCTGGCCGTGGGCCCGCTGGACCAGACCGGCGACGGACATGGCCTCCACGTCGCGGCGGGCGGTGGCGACGGAGACGCCGAGCGCGACGGCGAGTTCGCCCACGCGCAGGCTGGTCCGCCCGCTGAGCAGGTCGAGTATCTGCCGGTGCCGGGTTTCGGCGGTGGCGCGCATGTGCTTCCCCTCGCGTCGCATGGCAACTGACGGAACGATGACGGTGATCGGCGCGGACGACGGAACAGGCGTTCCGCACGCTCTGAGCGAGCAGAGCGAATCCGCACCAATCTTTCGTTTCGCGATCATACGATCATTCACTCTTGACGCAAGGGGTTGCTCTTCCTAGATTCGGGACAAACCACCGTGCGACCCCTGCCTTCATGAACCGCAGCCTCGCGACCTCAGGAGCGCCGTGTCCTTCGCTTACGTCGTCGACCCCGGACCCGGAGTCGGCGCCCGTCCGCCCCGCACCACCGCAGACTCCGACGCCCCCTCGCTCTCCCTCAACGGCCTTTGGGAGTTCCGACTGGACCAGGGCCCGTGGACCGAACTCCCCGTCCCCGCGCACTGGCAGCTGCACGGACACGGCTCCCCGGCCTACACCAACGTCAGTTACCCGTTCCCGATCGATCCGCCGTTCGTCCCGGACGAGAACCCGACGGGCGAGTACCGCCGTACCTTCCAGCTGCCCGCCGACTGGCCGGTCGGCGACGGGGCCGTCAGCGTGCTCCGCTTCGACGGCGTGGACTCCTGCTTCGCCGTCCGCCTCAACGGCACGCCGCTGGGCCACGCCAAGGGCAGCCGGCTGGCCCACGAGTTCGAGGTCGGCGCGCTGCTGCGTCCCGGCGCGAACACGGTCGAGGTCGTGGTCCACCAGTGGTCCAGCGGCAGTTACCTCGAGGACCAGGACATGTGGTGGCTCTCCGGGATCTTCCGGGACGTCACCCTGCTCGCCCGTCCCGAGCCCGCGCTGGACGACTTCTTCGTCCACGCCGGCTGGGACCACACCACCGGCTCCGGCACCCTCGCGATCGAGACGGCCGGGCCGGGTGTTCCGCCGGACGTCCGGCTCAGCGTGCCCGAACTCGGCCTGCACGACGTCGATCCGGCCGGACCGCACCTGATCGGGCAGGTCGAGCCGTGGTCGGCCGAGTCGCCGCGCCGCTACGACGCCGTGCTGCGCACCGACCGCGAGACGGTCCGACTGCGGATCGGCTTTCGTTCGATCGCCGTGGTGGACGGAGTGCTCACGGTGAACGGAGCGCCGATCACCCTGCGCGGCGTCAACCGGCACGAGTGGCATCCCGAGCACGGCCGCGCGCTGGACCACGCCACCATGCTGCGCGACGTGCTGCTGATGAAGCGTCACCACGTCAACGCCGTCCGCACCAGCCACTACCCGCCGCATCCCGCGTTCCTGGAGCTGTGCGACGAGTACGGCCTCTGGGTCGTCGACGAGTGCGACCTGGAGACGCACGGCTTCGAGCAGGTCGGCTGGCGGCGCAACCCCAGCGACGACCCGCGCTGGCAGGAGGCGATGCTCGACCGGATGCGGCGCACCGTCGAGCGGGACAAGAACCACCCTTCGGTGCTGTTCTGGTCGTTGGGCAACGAGGCCGGGACCGGCCGCAACCTGGCGGCGATGGCCCAGTGGTGCCGCTCCCGGGATCCCGAGCGTCCGATCCACTACGAGGGTGACCGGGACAGCGGCTACGTCGACGTCTACTCGCGGATGTACGCCAACCACGCCGAGGTCGACGCGATCGGCCGCCGCGAGGAGCCGCCGACCGACGACCCCGCCCTCGACGCGCACCGCCGGTCCGTGCCGTTCGTGCTGTGCGAGTACGCGCATGCGATGGGCAACGGCCCCGGCGGTCTGAGCGAGTACCAGCGGCTGATCGACATGTACCCCCGGGTTGCGGGCGGTTTCGTCTGGGAGTGGATCGATCACGGGATCGCGCGGACGACCCCGGACGGCCGTCGCTGGTACGCCTACGGCGGCGACTTCGGCGAGCCGCTGCACGACGGCAACTTCATCGCCGACGGGCTGGTCTTCCCCGACCGTACCCCCTCCCCCGGGCTGATCGAGTTCGCCAAGGTGATCACGCCGATCCGGTTCGATCTGGACCTGACGCTCAGCGCGATCTCGGTGACCAATCGCTACGACTTCCGATCACTCGATCACCTCGCCTTCGGGTGGTCACTCGAACGCGACGGTCAGCCGGTCGCGAGCGGGACGCTCGACTTCCCCGAGACCGTGGCCGGTGACACCTCGACGCTTCCGATCGAGGAGTTGCTCGCAACGGTCGGCGGGGACCCGGCCGATGACGGCGAGCTCTGGCTGACGGTCACGGCCCGCCTGGCGCAGGACCAGCCGTGGGCGGACGCCGGGCACGAGATGGCCTGGGCCCAGTTCCCCTTGAACGCGGGCAGGTTCCCGGCCCCGGTCACCTCGCAGGCCTCCACGTCAGTGTCCGCGCCGGTGTCCAGGTCGATGTCCGCGCCGGTGTCCACGTCGATCACCCCGATGTCCACGCCCGCGCCGACCTGGCCCGCCGGGCTGCGCGACGCCGTCACCGCCGCCCGTCTGGACGTCTGGCGCGCGCCGACCGACAACGACCGTGGCTGCGGCACGCGTTCACTCGCCCTCCGGTGGGAGCAGGCGGGCCTGCACCGGATGGGGCACCGGACGATCGACGACTCCACCGAGTCCGGCGTCCGCACCGTCCGCACCCGGGTCGCCCCGGCCGCGTCCGACCTGGGCCTGCTGGCCACCTACCGCTGGCGCGAGACGGACGGCGTTCTGCGCCTGGACCTCGCCGTCGAACCCGACGGCGACCCGGCCCGCTGGGGCGATCTGACGCTGCCTCGGCTCGGCCTCCACCTCGCGCTGCCCACCTCGCTGACGCAGGTCGCCTGGTTCGGCCTCGGCCCGGGCGAGTCCTACCGCGACAGTCGGGCGGCAGCGCGGATCGGCCGCTGGTCGCTGTCAGTAACGGAGTTGCAGACCCCCTACGTCCGCCCGCAGGAGAACGGCAACCGCTCCGCCGCCCGCTGGGCGGAGTTCACCGACGCCCAGGGCCGGGGCCTGCGCGTCGAGGGCCTGCCCACCTTCGACTTCGCGGCCCGCCCCTGGAGCGACGCGGCGCTGGCCGCGGCACCCCACCCGCACGAGCTCACCCCGGACGGCGTCCTCCACCTGCACCTCGACCTCGCCCACGACGGCCTCGGCACCGCCTCCTGCGGCCCCGGCGCGCTGCCGGAACACCGGCTGCGGCCGGGCAAGGCGGAGTTCAGCCTGCTCTTCCGGCCCGTCGTGGTGGCGTCGCCTTCGTGACGGATTCGCAGGAGGGCTGAGGAACAGCGCGAACGGCGTTCAGGTGAGGCCGAGTTGCCGGGCCGCCGCCTGAACCGTCTGCTCCAGCAGCACCGCGATGGTCATCGGACCGACACCGCCCGGCACCGGCGTGATCAGACTCGCCCGGTGCCGGGCGGACTCGAAGTCCACATCGCCGACGTTGCCGGGGTTGTACCCGGCGTCGATCACCACGGCGCCGGGCTTGACGTCCTCGCCACGGATGAACCGGGGCCGCCCGACAGCGGCCACCAGCACATCCGCCTGCCGGACGACAGAGGGCAGGTCGACCGTCCGCGAGTGGCAGTACGTCACGGTGGCGTCGCGCCCGAGCAGCAGCATGCCGACGGGCCTGCCGAGGATCGCGCTGCGCCCGACCACCACGGCGTGTTTGCCGGTGAGGTCGACCTCGTACGCGTCCAGCAGCCGCATGATCCCGCCCGGGGTGCAGGACGCGAATCCCGGCAGGCCAAAGCCCATGGCGGCGAAGGAGTGCATGGTCACCCCGTCGACATCCTTCTCCGGGGCGATCGCCTCGAAGGCGGCACGTTCGTCGATGTGCGGCCCCACGGGGTGCTGCAGCAGGATTCCGTGCACGGCCGGGTCCTGGGACAGTCCGGTGATCGTCGCCACCAGCTCGGCCGTGCTGGTGGACGCGGGCAGGGACACGTGCCGCGACTCGATCCCGGCCTTCGCGCACCTGGCCTGCTTCATCCGCAAGTAGGTCACCGACGCCGGGTCCTCGCCGACCAGCACCGTCGCCAGGCAGGGTGCGACGCCCGTGCGCCGCAGGACGTCCGCCGCCGCGGCGGAGGTCTCGCGGGTGATGCGCCCGGCGAGGGCGGTGCCGTCCATCAGCCGGGCGGGCTGCGTCTGCGAACGATCCTGTGTCTCCACCATGTGCCACTCCTGAGCTCCACGAAGGTTCGCCCAGGCGCACGGCATCGACATGGTGTCAGGCCGCTCCCCGGTGGTTCTCCACCTCAGCGCCAGTCACGGCCCGCCTCCACCATAGTCACGGGAGCCGCGTGGGCGCGACGCCCGGACGCTCCGGCGCTGCGCCGTCGGCCTGCTCGCTCCGCGCCACGCCGGCCCTCACCGCTCCGGCGGTGCCGCCGTGCTGCCGCGCAGGACCAGGTCCGCGTCCAGGGGGATCCGGCGCGGGGAGGCCGGGGTGTCCGGCGCAGGGTCGAGGAGCAGGCGGAGGGCGGCCTCGCCCGCTGCCTCCAAAGGAAGCCGGACCGTGCTGAGGGACGGGCGGAGGTCCGCTGCGAACGGGACGTCGTCGAAGCCGACGACGGAGACCCGGTCGGGGACGGAGAGGCCGAGGTCGTCGCGGAGGCCGGCCAGCGCGCCCGCCGCCATCACGTCGTTGAGCACCAACACGCCGGTGAGGTCCGGCCGTTCGGTGAGCAGGCGGACCGCTGCCGCCCGACCGCCCGCGCGGGTGAAGTCGCCGGTGCGCACGTCCGCCGGATCGAGCCGGGCTCCGAGTGACCGCAGCGCATCCCGTGCGCCATCCAGACGCTGACTGACCGTCAGCAGCTCCTCCGGCCCGGAGACGACGCCGATGCGGCGGTGGCCCAGCTCCCACAGGCCGCGCACGGCCAGGCCGCCGCCCGCGTGGTTGGCCATGGCGACGGTGTCGAGCTCGGGGTCGCGCTCGCCGATGCAGACGACCCGGCCGCCGTCGGCCTCGAACCCGGCGATCTCCTCGGCCAGGCGCGCGGTCGCCGCCGCGTCGGTCGTGCCGCTGCCCGCGAGGATCACGGCGCGGGCGCGCTGGGCGCGCAGACCGCGCAGGTACTCCAGCTCCAGGCCGGGTTCGCGGAAGGTCGCGGCGATCATCACCATCAGGCGGTGCTCGCGGGCCGCCCGCATCGCGCCGGCCGCGATCGCGCCGAAGTACGGGTCGGCGACGTCGTGGACGATCAGGCCGACGACCGCGCTGGTCGACCGGGCCAGCGCCTGGGCCGGGGCGTTGGAGATGTAGCGGAGCTCCTCGGCCGCGGACTCGACGCGGCGGCGCAGCTCCTCACCGACGGTCCGGGTGCCGCTGCCGTGCAGCACGCGGGAGGCCGTGGCCAGGGACACTCCGGCATGCTCGGCCACCTGCTGCAGGGTCACACCGCTGCCGGTCCGTGCGGGTCGGGTCCTTGACCGTGGATTCGCCATGCTCGTAACGTACCTCTTGGAAAGCGCTTTCCCGAGACGCGGCACCGCGGGGCGACGGCACCGCAGGGCGACGGCTCGGCGTCGAGCGCGCACGGCCGCAGCTCCGCCGCCCCCAGCTCTGCCCGCCCTTCCCCTCTTCACCTCTTCCCGTCCCTCCCTGCCAAGAGAAGCGAGACGTCCATGCCTCAGAGGACCATCGGCATCGTCATGAACGGCGTCACCGGCCGCATGGGATACCGCCAGCACCTCGTCCGCTCCGTCCTCGCGCTGCGCGAGCAGGGCGGGCTCGAACTGGCCGACGGCACCCGGGTGATGCCCGAGCCCGTGCTGGTCGGCCGCAACGAGGAGAAGCTGCGGGCCATCGCCGACCGCCACGGCCTCACCCGCTGGACCACCGACCTCGACGCCGCGCTCGCCGACCCGGCCAACGAGATCTACTTCGACTCCCAGCTCACCCAGGTCCGCGAGAAGGCACTGCGCGCCGCGATCGCCGCGGGCAAGCACGTCTACACCGAGAAGCCGAGCGCCGACTCGGTCGACGCCGCGCTCTCGCTGGCCCGAGCGGCGCGCGACGCCGGGGTCAAGAACGGCGTGGTGCAGGACAAGCTGTTCCTGCCGGGTCTGCTCAAGCTGAAGCGCCTGGTCGACGGCGGCTTCTTCGGCCAGATCCTGTCCGTCCGGGGCGAGTTCGGCTACTGGGTCTTCGAGGGCGACTGGCAGTCGGCGCAGCGGCCGTCGTGGAACTACCGGGCCGAGGACGGCGGCGGCGTGGTGCTGGACATGTTCCCGCACTGGCACTACGTGCTGGAGCGGATCTTCGCGCCGGTGCGCTCGGTCTACGCGCAGGCCTGGACGCACATCCCGGAGCGCCGCGACGAGCACGGTCGCGCCTACCGGGCGACGGCCGACGACGCGGCCTACGGCGTCTTCGAGCTGGACGGCGGCGTGATCGCGCAGATCAACTCCTCCTGGGCCACCCGGGTGGACCGGGACGAGCTGGTCGAGTTCCAGGTCGACGGGACCGAGGGCAGCGCGGTCGCCGGACTGCGCAACTGCCGGATCCAGCACCGGGGAGCGACGCCCAAGCCGGTCTGGAACCCGGACCTGCCGGCCACCGAGCCTTTCCGCGCGCAGTGGCAGCCGGTGCCGGACAACCAGGAGTTCGACAACGGCTTCAAGGTGCAGTGGGAGCAGTTCCTGGCGCACGTCGTCGCGGACGAGCCCTTCCCCTACGACCTGCTCTCCGGCGCCAAGGGCGTGCAGTTGGCGGAGCTCGGGCTGCGCTCCTCGCGCGAGGGCCGGCGGCTGGACATCCCGGAACTGTCCCTCTGACGGATGGCCACAACCAGCGCCCCCATCAGCCTCAGGAGTCCTGCCGTGCCCTCGCCCGCTTCCGTTCCCTCCTCTCCCTCCGCTTCTGCCTCTGCCTCGATCCTGCTTCCGCTCGACGGGGTCGCCACCCGCTACCAACTGCCCGACACCGCCGAGTTGCTCGCCGGGCTCCCCTCGCGGAGCGGGCCCGCCCGCAGCCGGACGGCCTTCGCCGCCGCGCACGTCGTCGCCGACCCCCGGCAGCCCAACGGCCCCGGGCTGCCCGCCGCCGTGGACTGGGACGCCACGCTGGCCTTCCGGCACCACCTCTGGTCCCTCGGCCTCGGCATCGCCGACGCGATGGACACGGCTCAACGCGGCATGGGCCTGGACTGGCCCGCGACGCGCGAGCTGATCCGCCGCAGCGGCGCGGAGGCGCGCGCCGTCGGCGGACGGCTCGCCTGCGGCGTCGGCACCGATCAGTTGGGCGCTCAATTGGGCACTCCGTCCACCGGAGACGCTCATTCGCTCAAAACGATCACCGCTGCTTACGAAGAACAGTGGCAGGTGGTCGAGGAGGCCGGGGCGCAGGTGGTGCTGATGGCCAGCCGCGCACTGGCCCGCGCCGCGTCCGGGCCGGACGACTACGCGGAGGTCTACGGCAGGCTGCTGGCCCAGTCCGCCGAGCCGGTGATCCTGCACTGGCTCGGCACCCCCTTCGACCCGGCACTGGCCGGGTACTGGGGTTCCGACGACCTCGACGCGGCCGCCGAGCACGTACTGGCGCTGATCCGTGACCATGCCGACAAGGTCGACGGCATCAAGGTCTCGCTGCTCGACGCGGACCGGGAGATCGCGCTGCGGCGCGCGCTGCCGGACGGGGTCCGGCTCTACACCGGCGACGACTTCCACTACCCGGAGCTGATCCGAGGCGACGAGCACGGCTTCAGCCACGCGCTGCTCGGCGTCTTCGACCCGCTCGCCCGGCACGCCGCAGCCGCGCTAGAGGCGCTGGACCGGGGTGACACCGACCGCTACCGCGCGGTCCTGGAGCCGACCGTGCCGCTGGCCCGGCACGTCTTCGCCGCACCGACCCGCCACTACAAGACCGGCGTCGTCTTCCTGGCCCATCTCGCCGGTCACCAGGACCACTTCACCATGGTCGGCGGCGCGCAGGAGGACCGAGAGGTGGCGCATCTGGCCCGGCTCTTCGTCCTGGCCGCCGAGGCGGGCGCCCTGCCCGACCCGGAGCTGGCCGCCGCCCGGATGCGGGCCATCCTCGCCACGAAGGGATTCGAACAATGAGCCAGGCAGCAAGCGCACCGGCCCCCGGCCTGGAGCGGCTTTCGCTCAACACCGCGACCACCAAGCGCTGGACGCTTGCCGAGGCCGTCGCGGGCTGCACGGCTGCGGGCATCGCCGGTATCGGACTGTGGCGGGACCGCGTCGCCGAGGCGGGTCTGGACGGGGCCGCCCGGCTGGTCCGCGAGGCCGGACTGACCGTCACCAGCCTCTGCCGAGGCGGCTTCTTCACCGGGCCGGATGCTGCCGACGCCGCCGAGGACAACCGGCGCGCGGTCGACGAGGCTGCCGCGCTCGGCACCGACACCCTGATCCTGGTCTGCGGCGGGCTCCCGACCGGCAGCAAGGACCTGCCCGCCGCCCGGCGTTCGGTCGCCGACGGGATCGCGGCGCTGGCCCCCTACGCCGAGGCGCACGGGGTCCGGCTGGCGATCGAGCCGCTGCACCCGATGTTCTGCGCGGACCGCGCGGTCGTCTCGACGCTCGGCCAGGCGATCGACCTGGCCGATGAGGCCGGTCACGGCACGGGCGTGGTCGTCGACACCTACCACGTGTGGTGGGACCCGGAGGTCGAGCGGCAGATCGCCCGTGCCGGGGCGGCCGGGATGATCCACGCGTTCCAGGTCTGCGACTGGCTGCTGCCGCTGCCCGCCGACGTGCTGCTCGGACGCGGGCACGTCGGGGACGGCGCGATCGACATCCCGCGCCTGGCCCGGCTGGTGGCCGAGGCGGGCTACCAGGGGTGGACCGAGGTCGAGATCTTCAACCAGGAGGTCTGGGACACGCCCGGCGAGAAGACACTCCGCACCCTGACGGAGCGTCACCGCGCCTACCTCGCCGCCGCGGAAAAGGACCCTTCACCGTGGCGCTGACCCTTGCCGAGACCCTTGCCGACTCGCGCACCGGCTTCCTGCGCGACGGCGTTCCGCACCAGATCGTCGCGGCGGCGGTGCACTACTTCCGGATCCGCCCTGAGCAGTGGCGCGACCGGCTGCTGCGGCTGCGCGCGATGGGCGTCAACACCGTCGAGACGTACGTCGCCTGGAACGTCCACGAACGCGAGCGCGGCTCCTTCGACTTCGACGGCGCGCAGGACGTGGTCGGCTTCGTCCGCCTCGCCGGGGAGCTCGGGCTGGACGTGATCGCCCGGCCCGGCCCCTACATCTGCGCGGAGTGGGAGTTCGGCGGGCTGCCCGCCTGGCTGCTGGCCGACCGCTCGCTGCGGCTGCGGCGCACCGACGCCGCGTACCTGGCCGCCGTCGACGCGTGGTTCGACGAGCTGCTCCCCCGGCTGACGCCGCTTCAGGACCACTGCGGCGGGCCCATCGTGGCCGTCGGGGTCGAGAACGAGTACGGCAGCTACGGCAACGACACCGCCTACCTGGCCTATCTGCACGAGGGCCTGCGCGCACGCGGCGTGACCTGCCTGCTCTTCACCGCCGACGGCGCGGAGGACGGCTTCCAGCTCGGCGGCAGGCTGCCCGGCGTGCTGACCACCGGCACCTTCGGTTCCCGGCCCGAGGAGGCGCTGGCCTGCCTGCGTCGGCACCAGCCCCACGGGCCGCTGGTCTGCATGGAGTTCTGGAACGGCTGGTTCGACCACTGGGGCCGGCCGCACCGGGTCCGCGAGGCCGACGACGCGGCGCAGGCGCTGGACGCACTGCTGGCCGCGGGCGCGTCCGTCAACATCTACATGGGCCATGGCGGCACCAACTTCGGCTGGTGGAACGGCGCCAACCACGACGGCACGAACTACCTGCCCACCGCCACCAGCTACGACTACGACGCGCCGGTCGGCGAGGCGGGCGAGCTGACGGCCAAGTTCCACGCCTTCCGCGCGGTGATCGAGCGCCGGATCGGGCCCGTACCGCATCCGCTGCCGGAGCTGCCGCCGCGCCTCGCCCCGCAGTCGGCGCGCCCGTCGGGGCGCGTCGCCCTGCGCGACTGCCTGGACCTGCTCAGCACGCTCGATCCCTGCAAACCCAGCCAGTGGCTGGAGCCGGAGCCGATGGAGACGGTCGGCCAGTCACTCGGCCTGATCCAGTACCGCACCCGGCTACGCGGCCCACTGGCCCGGACCGAGCTGCGGATCGACGGACTGGCCGATCGTGCGCAGGTTTTCCTGAACGGCGAAGCGATCGGCGTGCTCGAACGCAACCATCCCGATCGTTCGATCACGCTGAGCGTTCCGGACGGCGGCGCGGAGCTGGAGCTGCTGGTGGAGAACCAGGGCCGGATCAACTACGGCCCGCGCCTGGAAGACCGCAAGGGCATCACCGGAGGCGTCCGGCTGGACGGTCAGTACCAGTTCGGCTGGGAGATCCGACCGCTGCCGCTCGATCCGCTGCCGGAGCTGCCCTTCGCAGCCACGGCGACCAGCATGGGAGCCGGCCAACCGGCGTTCCACCGCTTCGCGTTGGACGTCACCGAGCCCGCGGACGGGTTCCTCGCCCTGCCCGGCTGGACCAAGGGCGTCGTCTGGCTCAACGGCTTCTGCCTCGGCCGCTACTGGGAGATCGGCCCGCAACGCACCCTCTACGCCCCGGCCCCGCTGTGGCGCTCGGGCCGCAACGAGGTCGTGGTGCTGGAACTGCACCAGCCCGGTGCCGAGGTGGAGCTGCGCGACGCTCCTGACCTCGGCCCGACCGAGACAGCCCGCTGCGATTTCTGACGCACCATCAAGACACTGTCCAAGCACCGCCAAGACACCGTGCTCAGCGCCCCGGCGTGCCCTCGAACGGGAGCACGTCCGGGGAGAGCACGCCCGCCCGAGCCGTCGCGGCCGTCATCCGCTTGCGGTGGTGGCGGCGGCAGAGGACCTCGTAGCCGACCTGGTCCTCGCTGACAGCGACGTCGCCGACGACCACCTGGGCGCCCTCGACGACCATCACGCCGCCGACGGTCCGGGCGTTGTGCGTGGCCCGCGCGCCGCACCAGCACAGCGCCTCGACCTGGAGCACCTCGACCCGGTCCGCCAGCTCGATCAGCCGGGCTGAGCCCGGGAAGAGCCGGGTGCGGAAGTCGGTGGTGATGCCGAAGGTGAAGACGTCGATGGCGAGGTCGTCCACGATCCGGGCCAGCTGGTCCACCTGCTCGGCCCGGAAGAACTGGGCCTCGTCGCAGATCAGGTAGTCGATCCGGGCACCGGCGGAGAGCAGCTTCACCACGTGGGCGTGGAAGTCGAGCGCGTCGTCGACTTCGACGGCCTCGGTGCTGAGGCCCAGTCGGCTGGAGAGGATCGCCGAGCCGGCCCGGTCGTTGCGGGTGAAGATTATGCCGCGGCGCCCGCGCGCCTGGTGGTTGTGGTCCATCTGCAGCGCCAGCGTCGACTTGCCGCAGTCCATGGTCCCACTGAAGAAGACCAGCTCAGCCACGACGCACCTCCAGCAGCGGCACCAGCTGCTCCGCCGGGTGCATCGACCCGTGCAGGCCGACCATCGCCGACTCCCCCGGCTCGCGGCGGGTCGCGATCACCGCCGTGTCGGCGGCGGCGACCGCGACCACGTCGCCGATCCGGCCCAACACCCGCTCCTCGACCACCGGGCCGAACCAGCCCGCCGCGACGGCCTCCTCGCGGGTGGCGATCCAGAAGCGGTCACCGAGCCGCTCCCGCCAGGCGGCGTGGACGTCGGCCTCCGCGCCCGGCTTGGCGTAGACGTGACGGGCCCGGCCCTCACCGCCGAGCAGCAGCACGCCCGCGCGCAGGTCATCCTGCTCCGGCGCGTCGAAGTCGATGCGCGCCTCCTGGGCGATGTCGACCATGCCGTGGTCCGCGGTGATGTAGAGCGCGGAACGCGGCGGCAACTGCTCGGCGAGCCGCTGGGCGAGGCGGTCGACCGCCATCAGCTGTCCGCGCCAGGCGTCGGAGTCGACCCCGTGCCGGTGGCCCATGCCGTCGAGCTCGCTGTAGTACGTGTAGACCAGCGTCCGGTCGGCCGCGGCGAGCCGCTCGGCGGCCAGGTCCATCCGCTCCTCACCGGTCAGCCGTCCGAGGAACTCGCCGCCCGAGAGCGCCACCTCGGTCAGCGGGGTGAACTCGAACAGCGGCGAGGAGACCTGGCAGGTCGAGACGCCCGCGGCATGGGTGCGCCGGAAGACGGTGGTGTGCGGCTGCCAGGTGCGCGGCGTCTGGTGCGGCATCCAGCGAAGCTGGTTCATCAGCCGCCGCTCGCCCGGGATCCGCACCAGGTACCCGGCCAGCCCGTGCTCGCCCGGGGGACGGCTGGTCCCGAAGGACGCCAGGCTGGTCGCGGTCGTGGAGGGGAACCCGGCGCTGAGCGGGCGTCCACTGCCCGCCAGCGAGGTCGACAGCAGCGACGTCAGGTACGGGGCCTCGTCGGGGTGGTTGCGGATCAGCTCCCAGCCGAGTCCGTCGACCAGGAACACGCAGACCCGGTCGGCGGGCGGCAGTACCAGCCCGGTCGTGGGCACGCCGTCGGCGGGGGTCAGGCCGAGGCCCGCCGCGACGGCCGGCAGCACGTCGGAGAGCGACGCCGTGCCGTAGGCGGGGACGGGGGCGGCGGTGTGAGGGAGAGTCATCAGTCTTTTCTGTGCCTGCACCGAGTGTTGGGCCAAGTGTTGCGTAGGGACACTGGTGGTGACCCTAACCGAGGCAGGCCGAAGGGAGGCGCAGGCCTGCACCGGTCACGCGCGGTTCACGCACCGTCGGCCGTACGCACTGCGGAAGCGCTTCAGGGTCTGGGATCCGGGGCCGTCCGCGCCGGCGCGGACGGCCGGGCGAGAGGCCCTTGCGAGAGGCCCTACTCCGGTGTCCGGGCCGTCGCCTCGGACAGGGCCTGGGCGAAGGCCAGCGCCTGGGCCACCGTCTCGGGGCCGTCGCCCGCCTCGCTGACCCGCAGCGAGAGGTCGTCCGCCGTGGTGGACCCGGTGTAGCCGTGGTCGGCGTCACAGTTCGGGTCGCCGCAGGCGGCGGGCTCCAGGTCGATCCGGGAGACCGCGCCCCAGCCGATGGTCAGCACCACCTCACGCGGCAGCTGCCCACGGGTGTACTTCTCGGGGTTGGCGACAACCCGGCTGACCACGACCGACGAGATCCGGCCGATCTTCACGCTCTCGGTCGAGGTCGTCGCGTACGGCACGGGCGAGGTGTCGTCGGCGCCCTGCTCGTCGGTGTGGCTGACGATGAACCGGGTCCCGGTCAGCACCAGCACGGTGACGTGGCGGCGCACCTCGTTGGCGTCGAAGGTGGTCTCCTGGTGGACCAGGAAGGCGTCGACGCTGTCGCTGCCCACGGCCGCCTCGACGGCCTCGGACACGAGGGTCGGGTAGTAGCCGCTGCGCTCGATCGCGGAGCGCAGCCCCTGGGTGGTGGTCGTTCCCGTCTTCGCCATAGCTACCATCCTGGCACGATCCGGGCCCGTCTCATGCCAGCGCGCGCGGTCCCAGATCGGTCCGGGCGGGGAGCCGGGCCAGCCGGACCTCCGCTCCCAGCACCCGCAGCCCGCGCGTGGCGACGGTCACCGGGGCGAGGGTGAGCGAGGCCACCTCGGGCAGGTCGTCCACCAGCTGCGAGACCCTGAGCAGCAGCTCCTCCAGGGCGGCGGTGTCGACGGGCTGCGAACCGCGCCAGCCAAAGAGCAGCGGGGCCGCCTTGATCTCCCTGATCAGGGAGGCGACCTCGGCGGTGGTGGCCGGAATCAGGCGGTGGGCCACGTCGCCCAGCAGTTCGGAGGCGACCCCGGCCAGCCCGAAGGAGAGGATCGCGCCCACGGCCGGGTCGACGACGGCGGAGATCGTCGTCTCGACCGCGCCGTCCTCGGCGACCGGGTCCTCCGGCCGCTCGCCGGGGTAGGGCGCGGTGGGTGCGTCGATGCGCACGCCGTAGCAAGCGAGCAGCTCGGCGGTGGTCGCGGCGTCGAGTCGGGCCTCGTGCCGGTCCGCGAGCGCGGCGGCGACGATCTCCTCGGCGCGCTGCTCGGCCAGGTCCTCGAAGTCGGGGAAGGTGCGCGGCGCGGCGGCGTCGACGCGCCAGGCGGCGTAGCGGGTGGCGTGCGCGAAGGCGCGCACGGCACGGTCCGGGCGCGGGTACCCGGGCACGCGCTGCAGGTGCGCGGGCACGCCGGGGGCCGCGCCGGAGCCGGACGCCGAGCCCGAGCCCGAGCCGGACGCCGAGGCGCTCGCCTCGGCGCCGGAGGTCGCCGCCGCGCTTCCCTCGGCCCCGGCCGCACCCGCCTGCGGCTGGGCGTCCGCCTGCTCCTGAACGTCCGCGTCCGCCTGCGCACGTGCCTGCGCCTGCGCCTGCGCCTGCGCCTGCGCCACGGTCAGCGCGTTGACCTCGTTGATCAGTTCCGACATCGCGAGGTGGACGATCACCATCGGCTTGCCCGCCGCGCGGGCCAGTACGGCGGCGTCGGCGAGGGCGGCGGCGAACGGGGCCGTGTCGAGCTCGGTGGCGGAGCCGTCGCGGTGGCCGTTGGCGAGCAGGCCCGAGCCGGGGAAGCGGGGGAAGCCGCCCACGCCGATCGGCGGGATCACCACGGCGACCACCGCGTCGCTGTCCGGTCGGTCGACCGCGGCGCGCAGGCCGCGGCGGAAGTCGTCCGGTGTGGCGCTGGTGGTGAGGTCGTGCGGCAGCAGCGGTCGCAGCCCGGCGCTGAGCGCGGCGTCGTGGGTGAGCAGGCCGACCGAGTCCGAGTTGCCGACGATGGCGATCCGGTTGCCGGGCGGGATCGGCTGATGGGCCAGCAGGTCGGCCGTGTCGTAGAGCTCGGTGATGGTGTCGACCCGGATCACGCCCGCCTGTTGGAAGAGCGTGTCGACGGTGGTGTCGGCCATGCGCGTGACCGTGCCCGTGTGTCCGGCCGGGATGCTGCGGGTGTCCCGGCCGCCCTTGATGACCACCAGCGGCTTGCGGGCGGCGAACCGCCGCGCCAGGCGGCTGAACTTGCGCGGGTTGCCGAAGGACTCCAGGTAGAGCAGGGCCACGCCGGTCGCGTCGTCCTCCTCGAAGTACTGGAGCAGGTCGTTGCCCGAGACGTCCGCGCGGTTGCCGACGGAGGCGAAGGAGGAGATGCCGAGTCCGCGCCGGTGGGCGGCCTCCAGCAGGGCCGCGCCGATCGCGCCGGACTGGGTGAAGATCCCCAGCGGGCCGTGGTCGGGCAGCGCGGGGGCCAGCGAGGCGTCCAGCCGCACCGACGGATCCGTGTTGATCAGCCCGAACGCGTTGGGCCCGAGCACCCGCATGCCCGCCGCCCGTGCCTGACGGACCAGTTCGCGCTGCCGGGCGCGGCCGTCGATGCCCGTCTCCGCGTATCCGGCGGTGATCACCACCAGCCCGCGCACCCCGGCCGCGCCGCAGTCCACGACGACGTCGGGGACCTCCTCGGCCGGGACCGCGATCACGGCGAGGTCGACCGGCTCGGGCACGTCGGCGATCGAGGCGTGCACGGGCACGCCGTCGAGTTCGCTCACGCCGGACGATCGATTGATCGCATCGAGCCGACCGGTGAAACCGGCATCGATCAGGTTGCGAAGAATCGTGCGTCCGACGCCGACCGGGTTGCGTCCGGCACCGATCACGGCGACCGATCGCGGCCTGAGCAGCCGCTGCATCGAACGCGCCTCGGCGCGGTGCTCACGGGCGCGCATGACGGCGAGCGAGTCCTCGGTCGGCTCCAGGTCCAGCTCGTAGTGGAGCACCCCGTCCGTGAAGCTGCGGTGCTGGGTGTACCCGGCCTCGGTGAAGACCTTGGCCATCTTCCGGTTCTCCGGCAGCACCTCGGCGATGAACCGCCGGATGCCGCGTTCGCGTGCGGAGGCGGCGATGTGCTCCAGCAGCGCGGACGCCACGCCGCGTCCCTGATGGGCGTCCTGGACCAGGAAGGCCACCTCGGCCGCGGTGCCGGAGCCGGAGGGCCGGCCCTGGGCGTCGATCCGGTCGTAGCGGACGGTGGCGATGAACTCGTCGCGCACCAGCGCGGCCAGACCGACCCGATCGACGAAGTCGTGGTGGGTGAAGTGCCGCACGTCGCGGGCGGAGAGGCGCGGATACGGCGCGAAGAAGCGGTAGTACTTCGACCGGTCCGAGACGTGCTGGTAGAAGTCGACCAGCCGGTCCGCGTCGGCGGGGACGATGGGCCGGATGCGCGCGGTGCCGCCGTCCCGCAGCACGATGTCGGCCTCCCAGTGGGCCGGGTAGCCGGGGTGCTCCTCGGCCGCGGCCTCAGCCCCGGCCTGGGCTCCGACCTGGGCTCCAGCCTGCGCTCCGGCCTCTGCTCCGGTCGGGGTCGGGCCCGGTCCCGCTGCGGCGGGCGCGCTCTCGCTCACCAGGCCAGACTAGCCGTCCGCCGGACACCCGGCCGGGCGTGCGTCGCACGGATTTCCGAGCGGCTTCGGGCCGCCACGCCGGGCCGAGGGTCCGGCCACCGGCACATCCGCGGGAGGCCATGAGAGAATGGTCTAGACAACATTGGGCGGACCCCTCCGAATATCCTGAATGTCCGGAATGATCCGCACCCCTCTGATCCGCGCACCTCGCGCTGATCCGCGCACCTCGCGAAAGGCACGCACCATGGCTGAGCGCCGTGTCACCATCGGCTGGCCCGAGGGCCTGCACGCCCGTCCCGCCTCCGTCTTCGTCCGCGCCGCGGGCGCGGTCGGCGTTCCGGTCACCATCGCCAAGAACGGCGGCGCCCCCGTCAACGCCGCCTCCATGCTGGCGCTGCTCGGCCTGGGCGCCCAGGGTGGCGAGGAGGTCGTGCTCGCCTCGGACGCCGACAACGCCGACGCCGCGCTGGACCGGCTGGCCAAGCTGGTCTCCGAGGGACTGGACGAGCTGCCCCCCGCCTGACCAGCGCGTCCGGCGCCTCCCCCGCGCCGCCTGTGCCTCCCCGTACTGCACGAGGGCCGCACCGCTTCCTTCCTCCGGAGCGGCGCGGCCCTCGTGCGTTCCCAGGGCGCGCCCCGGGCCGCGTCGCGTCTCACTCACCCGGCCGCTCCGCCTCCTTGACCGGCCCCGGGGCGGCTGGAACGGTGTGGTCCGGACGTGGCACAACCCGTGGAACGTGGAACGGCGTGGAGCCCCGGCGAACTGCGGTCGCACTCCCGCGCCTTCGCCGTCGGCGTCACCGGATTCACCCTTGGTTCAGGCCAGCCTTCCCGGGAGTCTATTTGAGCTCTTGGCGGCGTGAGTGGTCCTCAGGAGATCGAACGTCTCCGGACGAGCCGCGCACATGAGGAGTTGGTCAAAGCCGTCCGAGTTGAAATTGTGGACCACGTCGCGGACCCGGTCCGCGCTGGTGAACGTCACCGCAGCGATCTTGTCCACCGGCATGCGCTGCGCGAACGGCACACCATCTGCGCCCGCCGCCAGGTCACTACGGACCCGGTGTCCCAGGCACGATCTGCACAGCAACCGCCGCCCTTGGTCGTCGTCGATCTCCCCTACGCGCACATGTTCAGCCACGTGATCATTCTGGACGCGTGGGCCGCCTTAGCTCCTACGATTCGAGCCATGGCTCGTTCTGACGATGTGCAGCCCGCGTTCTGGGACACCGGCAGCAACTACGGGGTGCAGCAGCCGCTCACTGACCACGCTGTGCGCGAGGCCGAGCGACTGCTCGATGTCACGCTTCCGGCCTCGCTGCTTGATCTGTTGCGCGTTCGGAACGGCGGCCAGGTCGCAGGTACTCGGAACGCCTTTCGGACAGACAAGCCCACCTCCTGGAGCGCGGGCCACGTCCCGTTCGACCAGGTAGCGGGCGTCGGCCGGCGCGAACGCACAGTCTCGTTGCTCGACAGCCCCTACCTGGTCAAGGAATGGGGTCTACCCTCGCCTGTCGTGCTCCTCGCGGGCGACGGACCCTGCTGGATCGCGCTGGACTACCGGGCGTGTGGCCGACATGGGGAACCTTCAGTCACGTGGTTCGACGCTGACTTCAGCTTTGAGTTGCCTCTCGCCTCGGATTTCGGATCCTTCGTCGAGGGCCTTTCTTCCGCCAGCGACTTCGACTGAAGCACCGCACCCCCTGCACCGCGTACCCCACATGGGACAACCGGCCGATCAGCTCGATCCGCTTCAAGGTCCGCCGCTGGTCGTCCTCGAAATCGTGCGCCAACGGCCCCAACCGCAACTCGGCCTCCAGCCGCTCCCATTGGTGCTGTGACAGCCGCTCGACCGACACCAGCTCCTTCGAGCGCAGCTCCTCCACCCCGCTCAGCGGCCTCCAGCCTCAACCGTTCACAAGCCGCCTGCACCTCGAGGCTATACCCACCCGCCTGCGCATACCTCACCACCACGACATACCGCAGGGATCAAGGAACGTCAGCCCGTCGCAGACGACTACAAGTTCAACCAGAGTACCGGAATAAAACACTGGGAGAAAATGCCCCCTCAGGACAGAGGACAGAGGCAAAGAATTAAGCTTCCCGAGCTTGTGAATTCGCCAGGATCGAGATCCTACTCGATCATATCCAAGATGCCCGGAAAGTAGAAGCAGTCAGTCTCACCAAACAGGACGATCCTCTCAGAGGGAAGCCCATTTTCCGGTCCGGCAATAAAAACCGCAGAGGGAGATCCGGACGTTCCACCCACAGGAAAAAGCACCCGGGTTCTTTCGGGATTTCCAGCTCGCCAAACAATCCAACCTCAATGAAGTCCGAGCGCAGCTTAAGGGCTGCCGCAATCCCCTCACCATCCGGCCAGTCAACTGCACCAAAGACTGAGAGGTCATCCCATAGCCACAATGGGACCCAGCATCGCCTCGACGGTCGCGGAACTTTGGAGCAGCTCAACTGCCGCCAACCTCGCAAGCGAAGGCCGCTTCCCGCGATGTCTTCTCCAGATATCGCATGCCAGAGAGCTGAAACCTTGCAGCCTGACTGGAATCAGAGCGGGAGCCGTTTTGCCCCCCTACTGATGTCGACGCGGGAGCTCTTGAGCAGGCCGCCCGCTTCGTGGCCTCGGAGGCAGAAGCCACGGAGGCGCTAGCATTGTTGCTCGACAGCGAGCTACTGCTCACGCCCTGTTGCCGACCACGACGGTGCTTAGCCGTTGCGTCGACCGGCACATCACCGGGCGACTCAGTGTAGCCCCGGCCGACCGGCGCACTCTAATGCGGGGCCTCGGTCTAGCCTACTGGTGACTTGAAGCGAACGCCAACGCAATTCCGGCCAGAATGACCAAGGAAGAAATCCCAATGACTTCTATCCAGGCATCCCGAAGCCCCATCAACCCTCCAGGGAACGGCGCGTCAAAGTCGATTACCCGCATACGCTCCCGCCGCGTCATTCCAGCAGCACGAGAATACATGCGAACACCAAGCCCGAGACACCCAGCGACAACTCCGACAGGAATGGCAGCTGCGATGTCTATCCACGCGCCGCGTGCTCCTAGTGCGGAGTAGATGAGCACCGGTAGCAGTATTGCCACAGCCCCCGATCGGATTCCCAAGGAGATCCAGGCCAATCCACCATAGTACCTAATCACGCGAATGTTCCTATTGGTAGCCGGCACAGAACCCTGCCTCAAATCAACCAGGAACTCCTCCGCATCCGAAGGCCGGAAGAAAGCGCCGAGTCGCCTGGTCAAGCGAAGTACGGGTCCAAGTCCAATGAGCTCACTTGCCACGTCCACCCCAAATCAACAAGCGGGACAAACAGCGGGGAACGGCCACCAACCCCGACCGCTGCTGTAATTCGAGTAGGCATTATCCCCGGCTCCGAGGGCAGACCCTCCGAGACTGACCCGGAAGTCTACTCCCTCTGCTGCCTCCTTGGTCTTCTGGGCGACACGATCTGCAGCTCTAGCCCCCGGCAAAACAGTGCGAGCCGCGCTTGACCTCGAGGGGTTGCCGGAGCGGGCGCCGGCTCGGGCCGAGGCCAAGTCCTCCTCCGCCCCTGCGGCGCGGGCCCCTGCATTGAGTGAGCGTAGCGCGGTACCCATGCCAACCAATGTCAGCGCTGCGCTCCCCATATCCAGCCAGGTACCCACCGACTCAATTCCGCCGCCTCCCGCCGAGAAGTCATTGTCGATCGACCATGCAGAGTCGGCGAGCGAGAGGGCGTCTATAGCCAGGGCTGTATAGGCAATGAGGTTCACACCAGGAACTGCCATTGCAATAATCATGACTGCCGGAGCAATCGCAGACGCGGCATTCAGGACGTTGTGGAGCGTGCAAAGACTGAACCAACCGCAGCTCTTCTTCGGAGTGGGCGCAGGACCGTATGTGGTAGTTGTGACAAGGCTTTGAACATAGGTAGTCGTCTCGGTGATGTTAGTTCCGTCGGTAGTGATGGGCATGGCGTCAGACTTCAGATGGGCGGCTACGCACTGGGGTGTGTCCTTGCTGCCCAGGCACTGCTCGTACGTCCAGTTCGACTGGATCGTCGGGATGCTGGCCATGGTGTCTTCGAAGTCTTTTTCACACATAGGCTGGCCGCCGCAGTCGGAGAAGCGCCAGACTGAATGGGTGCTGTCGCCGCCTGCTGTGCCGGTGCGTCCGCTGCCTCCGCTGCCTCCGCTGCCTCCGCTGCCTCCGCTGCCTCCGCTGCCTCCGCTGCCTCCGCTGCCTGACGGAACGTCACTGCCACCTCCACCGTTGCCGCCACCGCTACCGGATCCTCCTCCACCGGTCTGCGGAGGACTGTAGCCACCGTTCGCCCCACCGCAGTTGGGGCTGGAGACTCCCTGGACGCACATGAGCCCGCTGGGGTCGCTGCCGTTGACGGGGTCGTCGCCGGAGTAGGTGTAGCCGCCGAGTTGGTTGGGGTCGGTGGCTTCGAGGATGGGGTCGCGTTGGAGGAAGTGTCCGGTTCCGGGGTCGTATTCGCGTGCCCCGAGGAGATCGAGATTAGTGACGGGATCGGTTGGCTGCCCGAGGTAGCCGCGGTCGTCGACCCAGGTGCTGGGGGTGGTGCCGCGTGGGGTGCCGTACGGGGTGTAGGCGCGGCGGGTCTCATTCGTCAGCGTCGAGCTGATGGTGAGTGTGCCGGTGCCTTGGTCGGTGCTGGCTTCGTAGGTGAGGGCGCCGGTGTTGTCGCGGATGACGGTCGGGCCGGTTCCGGTGGAGTAGAAGCGTTGGGCGGTGATTCCGCGCGAGGAGTTGAGGTAGAGCTGTTCGCCGGGCAGGTAGAGCGTGGTGCTGGTGTTGCCGTCGGTCGTGTCCTTCTGCAGGAGCAGGTTGCCGGAGGCGTCGTAGATGTAGCCCGTACTGGTGTTGGTAGCGCTGTCGCTGACGCCGGTGGTGCGGCCGAGCGGGTCGTAGCTGTAGGTCTGGTTGCTGGTCTGGCTCCCAGCGGCGTTGGTCACGGTGCGCGTTTTGGTGGTGCCGTCCGGGTTGTAGCCGTAGGTGGCTGTGCTCTGGGTGGTGCCCGTGCTGTCTGCGGCGGTCGCGGTTTGGAGCGTGTCGGGCTGGCCGGTGGTTCCGGTGGCACCGTTGTAGGCGAGGTTCTGGGAGCTGGTGACCTGTCCGCTGGTGTTGTAGTCGGTCAAGCCGGTGCGGTTGCCGGAGGTGTTGTAGCTGTAGCTCTCCCAGTAGGGGGCGGGTCCGCCGTTGGTGGCCGCGGTCGGGGCGGTGTCGGTGCAGGCGCCGATGTTGGGGACGCTGGGTGCGGCTTGGGTGGTGACGTAGCTGGTGCCGTTGCCGGTGTCGGTCCAGGCGGTCTGCAGTCGTCCCTGGGTGTCGTAGGTGTAGCACTGCAGGTCGGTGGCGGTGCCGGAGTCCTGGACGTCCATTTGGGCGGTGATCTTGCCTGCGGGGTTCCAGTAGGTGGTGGTGTCGTCGACGTGGCCGGTGCCGTTTTCCTTGTCGAGGATCTGCTCGGTTTGGCGGCCGGTGGCGGTGTCGTAGTACGAGGTTTGGACCAGTTGGTCTGGCGTGGCACCGAGGGTGGTGCGGGTGACGCGGCCCCAGGGGTCGGTGACGGCGCCGGCGAGGTAGGTGGCGCTGCCGCCGGAGTTGACCAGGGAGCCGGCTTCGTCGTAGCCGTTGTAGACGGTCTCGGCGGGCAGGCCGCCGTCGGCGTTGTAGGTGGTGTGGTCGAGCAAGCCGGTGACCGGGGTATACGCGTACTGGATGTCGTAGCTGTTGGCGAGGTTGCCTTCTGCTGCGGGCAGGGTGGTCTTGGTGCCCAGTTGCGCGCCGCGGTTGGTGTAGCCGTCGATGGACTGGATGTAGGGGTTGCCGCTGCTGTAGGAGGCCTGGGAGGCGAGGAGGCCCTTACCGCCGGGAGCGGTGTCGTACGCCCACGCTTCCAGCTCTGTGCTGCCGTCGTAGATGCTGAGCTGTCGGCCGAGGTTGTCGTAGTTGTAGTTGAGAGTGGTGCCGTTGGCATCCGTGCTGGTCTGCAGGTCGCCTTCGGAGTCGTAGCCGGAGGTGGTGGTGCCCGTGTCGGGGTCGGTGCTCTGCACCGTGTTGCCGGCGGCGTCGGTGATGCTGGTGCGCTGGTGGGTGCCGTCGTCGATGGTGGTCAGCATCCCGTAGCCACCGGTGGAGGTGGCGGTGACGGCGAAGCTGTAGTTGGTGGTGACGGCGTCGGAGGAGTTGCCGGTGGCGGTGTTCGAGTTGTACTGCCAGGAGGCGGTGGTGCGGCCAAGGGCATCGGTGAAGGTGCTGGTGGCGTTGCCGCCAGTGGGCGGGGAGACGTCGGTGCGGTCGGCCCCGGGGTATGCGGTGGTGGTGGTCCACTGCAGTTGCCCGTAGGAGTAGAAGCTGGATCCGATGGTGCGGCCAAGTCCGTCGTAGGTGGTGACGGTCTGTCCGGGGGTCCCGCCGTCGGTGCCCTCGTAGAGGGTCGAGGTCGGGGGGCCGCTGTAGCCCTGCGGGACGTATGGGTTGCTGGTCTTGATCTGCCAGCCGTGGGAGTCATAGAAGTCGTCGGTGACCAGGGTGCTGTTGGAGTTGCTGCTGTCCTGGGACACGTCCTGCTGCTGGCGGTCCTGCATGAATGCGTCGAAGATGTCGTAACTGGTGGCGTAACTACCGTCTTCGCGCACGGTCTGTGTCTCGGTCCACGACCGCGGGACGATGGTGGCGTTGTGGACAGTGTCGACGATGTACGTCGGCATGTAGTAGGTGAACTTCTTCGACGGGGAATTGGTTGCGGCACCGGGCAGCCACACGTCAGTCAGGCGCCCGAGGGCGTCATAGGACTCCTTGGTGACGTTGTTGTTGGCATCGGTAGCGCTGGTGGGCAGTTGGCGGGCCTGGTCGAGGGTGGTGGTGTCGGTGAGGGTGCCGGCCGTGCCCCCCGCGGCGCGGGAGACCTGCTGCTTGGTGGGCAGTGTTCCCGTGGCCGGGGTGTAGCTGGTGGTCGTGACGAGACCGCGCATGTTGGTGGAGCTGAGGGCGCGGCCGTAGACGTCGTAGCCGCCGGATGCCGGGGCGGTGGTCTTGGGGGTGAGGTTCTCGGTGCTACCGGTCCACCAGGTCATCGTGTCGATCTCGGTGGGGTTGCCGACGCCGGTCGTCGGGACGGTGCTGGTGGTCGATCCGTCATAGTGGACGAGCGTGTCGGCGATGGTGTTCGCGGCGGTCTTGGCCGGACACGCGCCGGTGCCGACACCGCTGCCGCTGGTCACCGAGACTTCGGTGGTCTGGGCGACCAGGTCGACCATGCCGCTGTTGAGCACGCGATTCGATCCGCTCATCGGCGGGCTCGCGTAGCTGGTGGTCGTACAGGTCTCCTGCGAAGCCGAGCTGCCCAGCTTGGAGGTGTCGCCCTGGTTGTCGGTTTGGACGGGCAAGCCGGTGGTGGGGTTGTAGAGGGTGACGGTCTTGGTGGTGCGGTAGCTGCCGTCCGTGAGGCGGCTGCGGGTGATGACGGTCTGGGCTCCGGTGAGCCATGCTTGCTCGGCCGGCAGGCCCGCAGGGCTGCTCTCGGCGTGGCTGGCGATGCTCTGGGACCACGGGATGGTGACCGTGTCGCTGATCAGGGTGCCGCTGGGCTTGTCGTAGGTCTGCTTCTCCAACGCCATGCCCGCGTACTGGTCGGAGTCGGTGACGGGTCCGTCGCCGAAGGAGGAGCTGACGGCCGGCCAGGAGCGCGGGGTCATGCTGGAGGCGGAGGTGGAGTCGCCGGACATGCCGCGCAGATACGTAGTGATGGTGTCGGTCTGCGGGTCCGGAGCTGTGCCGGTGATGGTCTCGACCTTGTCGTATCCGCGGAACTGGTCCCAGGTGCGCTGACTGTTCGAGGTCAGTGGGGAGTCGTTGCGGTGCCAGATCGGCGGGTCCGGGTACTTGTACTGGGTCTCCTGAGTGGGCGAGGTCTGGCTGCCGTCGATCTGACGGACGTCCTTGACGACATATTTCTCGAACCAGTCCTCGATCGGTGCGTTTGCCTTCGGTGGGGTCCAGTACTCCTGATAGCAGAGTCTGGTGTCGTCCGAGGGTGTGGGCAGATCAGGGCTGGTTGGAGACTGGTTACAGTCGGGGCTGCTGTAGTCGACGTTCAGGTAGCCGCCGGTTTCGGTGTCCACGGCGACGATGCGGAAGCGGTAGAACAGCGGCCAAGCTGTCGGGCCGGCCACTCGGTTTGGCATTCCTGTGTAGATGAACGTCACTGGCTGCACAGGTATCGACGTCGAGCCGTCGTTGCCGGTGCGGGTGATCGTGTCCAGGCGCATGGCCGGGGATGTACCGTCACCGGGGTCCACGAACGACTGGGACAAGGTGTAGGTGTCGACGTCCGCCGGGGTGAACGTGGTGGTGCTACCGGTGTTGATCTGGGTCTGGATCTCGGTGAGCCGGACTTCAGAGAAGTACGCCATCGCCCACGCGTTACAGGTCCCGGTTGAAGCACAGACCTGGTCGTAGGGGACATCGTCCCAGCTGCTCGCGGTCCCGGAGGCGAGCGGGGAGCAGCCAGAGGTGAAGCAGCGCGGACCGGTGGTGAACACGATGCGGGCGGCCGGTGCCGGTTTGGCTCCCTCAGTGGCGATGTCGGAGGCGCGCCAGCCGTAGGAGATGGTGTTCAGGTACGCCGAGCGGTCGTAGACCGTGTTGGAGTGGGCGCTGCCGCGGGCGTAGTAGTTGGTCTCCTGGGCGTAGTTGTACGCGGTGGCGTTGCCATGCGGGTCGATGACGAAGTCGAGGTACCAGCGGTAGGGCATGTTGGCGACGTAGTCGCTACTGGATCCGGA
Organism: Streptacidiphilus fuscans; assembly: GCF_015690355.1. Taxonomy (GTDB): domain Bacteria; phylum Actinomycetota; class Actinomycetes; order Streptomycetales; family Streptomycetaceae; genus Streptacidiphilus; species Streptacidiphilus fuscans. The sequence continues at coordinate 130,662 of NZ_JADPRT010000012.1, forward strand.
CGTGGCGCCGTCGCAGTCACCGCTGGTGGGACAGTAGATCGGTTCGGTGGACACCGAGTTGCTGGCGGGGTCGGATCCGGTGCCGCCCTCAGCCGTGGGGAGCTTTCCGGCGCCGTAGTACATGCGGGTGCCGTTCGGCAGAGTGATGACCCAGTACTCGCCGTTGTAGGCGCTGTTGGGGGCGCCGGTCTGCATGGTCACGGTGGCCGCGCTGCCCGTCAGGTGCCAGGCGTGGGAGGTGTCGTCATAGACCAGCTGCCCGGAGACGTTGCTGCCGGCGACAGTGACCTCGTGCCCGCCGTAACCCCAGCAGGTGTCACCGGAGTTGGCGATGCCGTCCTGGGAGCAGGATTGGTAGGAACGCTCGATGTAGTCGGTCATGCCGGACCAGCCGTCGCCGATCCAGGAGGGCTGGGTGTTGCTGGACGCGGTCTCCCCGTCCACGGACGACGACGCGTAGTCCAAGGAGACCTGTGGCGTGGCACCGCCGAGGGCTGAGGGCACGTCGACGCTGTAGCTGTAAGTGAAGTCGCCGGTCGAACCGCCGGCCGACCACTGGTCGGATGGCTGGAGCGGGGTGGCGGTGAAGTTCCCAGTGGAGCCGGAGGCCCCGGAGACCGCAGCGAACACCTGCATCTGGGCATCCGTCGCAACCGCGGCCGATGTCCCGGCCGTGTGGTCGACCGCCGTCGTGGCGGTGCTCGCCGCGCCGGTCAGGGCGGCGTCCGCGACGAGGCGCTTGGTGGCGGGGTCGACGGCCGTCGGGACGGGGGTCTGCTTCTGGCATACGGCGAGCTGAGGGGTAGTTAGCGCGCAGGCGGGCAGTTCCACCAAGCTGAGGCGCTGGTCGAAGTCGGCGCCGTACTGTCCGGCTAGGAGGCTGCGGTCCAGTTGCAGGGCCACGCGGCCGCTTGCGGCGCGGCCATCGTTGCGGGTGATGCCGAACAGGACGCCGGAGGGGTAGCCGGCTCTCCGGGCCGCGGCGGGGGCGGCGAACTGGACCTTCACCGCGGAGGGGGCGGCGGCGCCGGTGGTCGCGGGCGCGACCCACAGGGGCGAGGCTCCCACCCGCACGCCGGGGCCGGTGCTGACGCCGCTCCTCGCCAGCGCGGTGACGCGGCCACCTGCCGTGGTCGCGGCCGGGAGCGCGGTGGTGGTCTGGCCCGCGACCGGCAGGTCTACCGGCTTGGGCCGGTAGGGGGTCGTCGTCGCAGGGGTCCCCTTCGGCGGCGGTGCGGCGAAGTGGCCGGGCACGGTGGGCACCTTCGGCAGCGAGGTCTGCGGCGGGGACCAGATCTGGCCCTTGGCGTAAGTCGCCGCGAAGGCGACGTCCGGGACGGCCATGGCGATCAGGCCGAGCAGAAGCGTGAAGGCCGCGACGCGGGGCCAGCGGCGACGGTGGAGGGTGCGACGATGCTGCCTGTTACCCACAAGTGCCCCCGTGGCGTAGTGGTGACGTCTGGTCAGGCGCTGCGCAAGGAATCTTCGACCACAACGAATCGCCCACGGAGGTAGCTTGACGAACTCTTACCTGCAAACGCACGTCACATGTCTGCAAGAAGTGCACAAAATCGGCACAGAGAGTCAATGTGAGGTGCATCACATATCTGAAGATCCGTCAGGGGCGGGACTACGTTGGCCGCGTTCACGGCACCACCGCATATCCCATCGCTGACACGGGAGGCCCCGCATGGGGTACACGATCGGGACATCAGGGGGACGCCTACGGCGCTGCCTGCCACGTCTTGCCGCGGCCACCGCCGCCGCGCTCGTCGCAACAGCACTGCAAGCGTTCGCCGTTCCAGGCATAGCTCAGGCCGACGGCCCCGGAGTCACGGTGTCACCGGAGGCCGCCGCCCTGGCGCAGGCACAGTCCACGGGGCAGAGCGTCCCGGTGGACGCGGATACCACCAGCACCTCGACCACGGTGGCCAACCCCGACGGGACGTTCACCTACACCGCAGGCGTCCTGCCGGTCCGCGCCCAGCAGAACGGCACCTGGGTGCCCGTCGACGCCACCCTCACCCCGGTCAGCGGCGGCTACTCGCCGAAGGCCGCGGTGTCCGGGGTCGTGTTCTCCGCGGGCGGCACAGGCCCGCTGGCGACGCTGACCAACAGCTCCGGACAGAGCGTGTCGGTGTCCTGGCCCAGCGCGCTCCCTGCTCCCACGGTCTCTGGAGCTACCGCGACGTACGCGGGCGTGTACCCGGGCGTCGACCTGCAGATGACCGCAACCGTCGAGGGCGGCTACACCGAGCAACTGGTCATCACCAATGCCACCGCCGCCGCCAATCCGGCCCTCGCGGACATCCACTTCAACACAAGCACCAGCGCGGGCCTCACCCTCTCTACCAACACCTCCGGCGGCCTGCAGGCCACCGACGCCAGCGGGAACGTGGCCTTCTCCTCCCCGACCGCCACCATGTGGTCCACACCGACTTCCAGCAGCGGCGCCGCATCAGGGCAGAGCGCGAGCCAGGGCTCCTCACCGTCGAGCGAGGACACCGCTGCGACGCCTGTGGGCGTCGACGTCAGCACCACGGGCATGGATTTGGTGCCCCCGACCAGGGCGCTGACTTCCAGCAACAACACCTATCCGCTGGTCATCGATCCATCGCTGGCGCCGAAGGAGTTGGGCTGGACCTGGGTTTCCTCCGTCGACTCCGGCAGCAGCTTCTGGGAGGGCAGCAACAACACCCACGACAGCAACAACCACGTGGGATACGACGACTGGTGTTCCGACGGCTCCAGCGGCTGCACCGGCTTCGGTGTGACCCGGTCCCTGTACAACTTCGACATGACCGGGTTGCTTGGCAAGCACGTGACCGGCGCCACGCTGACGATCTATGAGCAGGGGCCGACGTCGTCCTGGTCAGGATCGAACCCGTATGACCTGCACGGCGGCGGTGCTATCGACCCCAGTACGACCTGGGACAACGCCAGCATCTGGTCCGCGGTCTCCTCCAGCAGTAGCTTGGCCAGCCTCAACAGCAACTCCCAGGGCAGCGCCGACTTCTCGGCCACCTCACTGGTGCAGAACGCCGTCGCGAGCAGCTACCACTCCCAAACGATGGTCATCCAAGCCCAGAACGAGTCCGACGACACCGCCTACCGCGAACTCCTCGGTGGCGCACAACTCCAGGTCACCTACTGGGCCACGCCGCCGGCGCCGGGCAACCTGTCGATCACCAACAGCGGAAAGACCATGCCCTGCACAACCTCGGGAGGTGTCGACACCGCCTCCCCCGGCTACTGGGTCAACGCCAGCGACTCCAAGACCATCAAGCTCAACGCCACCCTCAGCTCCCCAGACTCCGGCTCCTATGGCACGACCGAAACGAGCCAGTTCTGGCTCCACGAGACCTCGCCCAACCCGCCCGCGCACTGGAGCAATCTGGGAGGCACCACCGTCACCCTCCAGGCCAATCCGCAGGCGACCAGCATGACCACCCCCCCGCTGGACGACAACGCCATCTATCAGTGGCAGGCCTACGCCACCAACCCCGGCGGCTACGGCAGCGATGCCGCACCGGCAGCCACCACCGACTGCTGGTTCCAGACCGACTTCACACCCCCGACTCTCGGGACGCCGAGCGGAACGCCGCCCACTTCAACGGCAAGCGGCAGCAACACCGCCACCATCACCTTCAGCGCGACCGACACCGGCTCCGGAGTGGCCAACTTCCTGTTCAATATGAACGGCACCTCCCTGACCAGCGGCGGAGACGGCGAGAAGACCATCTCCACCAGCAACGGGACAGCGCAGTTCACCGTCACCGCCGAACACTGGGGCACCAACACGCTCTGGTACAGCGCCGTGGACGCGGCCGGCAACCAGGCCCAGCCCCAGCACTTCGACTTCTACGTGCCCGACAGCGCCTACACGCCCGGCGTCGCGGGCGACCTCAACGGCGACGGTACCCCCGACATCGCCGCGGTCACCAAGAGCGGCGACCTGAACTTCTACAACGACCCCCTCAGCGCCGACCCCGACACCAGCGGACAACCCCTCATCCCTGCGAGCAGCGCACCCGGCGGCGCCGGCTTCACCGGCGACATCATCGCCCACGCCGGCTCCTTCACCGGCCTGACCTGCGACGACCTCGTCGTCGTCCAGCCGAAGGCCGACAACGGCTCCGGGACGGCGACCATCGAGGCCAACAACTACTGCTCGAAGACCAACAAGTCCGGCGTATTCACCCCGATCACACCCATCGCCCGACCCACCGCGATCACCGGCGACAGCACTAACTACAACACGACTGGGTGGGCCAACGTGCAGCAGGCCGTCGCCCTGCCTCCGAGCGCCGCGACCTACAACCAGCCGGCCCTGGTCACCCTGGAGAACGACAACAACGTACAGACCGTGTGGCTGTTCACCGACAACAGCAACGCCGCGCGGTTCACCAACGCCACCCTCCTCGCCACCGGCAGCGCCTGGTCCGGCGTCACCCTGATCTCACCCGGACTCATCAACGGGGCCCCAACCCTGTGGGTACGCAACAACTCCACCGGCGCCATTACCGAGTACGACAACATCACCGGCACGCTCACCAGCAAAACCCTCGCCGGATCGGGCTACACCTCGGCCACCTACCCGATGATCACCTCCGACGGCCCACTTGGAACCGTCACAAGCGGCGCCACCAACGGACCGGCCCTGTGGGCCGTCACCCCGAGCGGAGCCCTCGACCTGATCACCACCACACTCGACGGAACCGGCAACGTCAACGCCTTCCAAGCGCCGGTCACCATGACCTCGACCGGCTGGGGCAGCAACATCACCAGCCTCAACTGAACCTGTGCCACCCGCACTTCGGCCGCCGCCCGCCCGCCTGGGCACGGGCGGCGGCTCTGGGCATTCACAGACGCAGCCATCCAAACCCGACCTCCGCATCCAGGAGCTGCCCCATGAGGCGCAACCTTCTTCTGTCCGCGGCCACCACCACTGCGCTCATCGCCGGTGCCATCGCCTGGCCAGCCGCTGCATTCGCCGCCGACCCCCAGCCGCAGGTAGCCGGCCTGGCCGCACTGCAGACCAGCCACGGCTACGTCCTGCAGGCGACCACCACCGGGGCCGTCGGTCACGTCACGTTCACCCTGCGCGAGAGCTACCCCAACGACACCGCCGGCCCCGACATCGACATCACCATCGGCCAGCCCGCGGCCGACGGCAGCTGGCAGACCACCGCCCCGCTCGACCTGCCCGCCGCCGACTACTACCTGTCCGCCCATGCCTACGCCCCGGACGGAACCCCCAGCTACGAGACCTTCGTCGGCGGCTGCGCCATCCCCATCAAGCCGCTGCCCGTCTTCCACGACACCGCCTTCAGTCCAGGCCCGCTGTCCTACGACAACCCCGTCGAGACCGTCACCGGCACCCTCACCACCTACGACCCCAACACCGGCGACACCAGCACCCCGTGGACCCGGCCGATCAACGTCACCGCCACCGGCGACGACGGCCTAGGCAGCGGAAGCACCGCCACCACCCACACCCTCGCCTCCGGCGGCAGCTTCCATATCGCCTTCCAACCCGCACCCGCCTGGACCGGCGACGAACCCGTCGCCGTCACCGCATCGCTCACCGACCCGACTCCCGAAGGCTGCCCCGCCGACACCGTCACGGGCCCCGCCACCACCATCCCCGTCACCCACGACCTGCCCACCCGGATCCTTCTCGACCACAACAGCGCGACCGCTACCGCAGGCACGCCCATCACCGTCACCGGCACCCTCCAGTACCAGAACAGCGCCGGCTGGCACCCGCTCCCCAGCACCTGGCTGTTCCTCAACGGCGACGGCACCACCTCCGGCCCCCAGGCCGTGACCGACACGACCGGCCGCTTCGCCTTCACCACCACCGCCCCCGACGCGACCGCCACCTGGCCGGTCAACATGGCCCGGGCCACCTCCTACCTCGCCACCACCCAGGCCGACTTCACCATCACCTCCGTCCCCGATCAGCCCGCCCTGGAGCTGTCCGGAGCGTCGATCGACGCCAACAGCAACCTCACGTTCCACCAGAGCATCACCAGCCCGACCAGCACTCCGGGCGGGACCGTGCAACTCCAGCAATCCGCAGACGGCCGCACCGGCTGGACCACCATCACGACGCTGCCCGCAGCCACCGCCACCCACACCGTGCACGCGTCCAATCCACACGGCCACTGGCGCCTCTACACGCCGACCGCACCCGGCTACGCACAAGCCGTCAGCGACACCGTCCACACCTTCCGCTACCAGACCCGCATCACCGGCGGCCCCACCACCACCAGCGTCCGCCCCGGTACCTGGGTCCACTTCACCGGCACCCTCGCCCAGCAGGGCTACGGCCCCTGGACCCCCGACGCCAACCAGACCGTCCAACTGTGGTTCCGCCCCACCGGCTCCACCCGCAGCTACCTCGACGGCACCGCACACACCAACACCCAGGGCTACCTCGCCCTGTGGGCACGCCCCACCACCAGCGGCACCTGGACCCTCAGCTACCAGGCCACCAGCGTCTGGAACACCAACGCGTCCACCACCGCCACCATCCAGGTCAGCTGATCACCACTCGGGGCCGCCGCTTGGGCGGTGGCCCCGGGCATCATCAACGCTGCACACCCGGAGGACTTCGGCCCAACGTGGTCGACGCACTCGTCCGAGTAGGTCGGGCTCCGGGAGCCAGCCGTGCCGCCGGCTCCAGAATGCAGCGCGAGTTCAGCCATGGACTGCTGCCCAAACCCTCCCCGATACCAGGGCGGCAAACCAGCTTTCTTGACGCGTTCTGGGCGGCGGCCCCTGACGCTCACAAGGAATGCGAGGGCACCCGGGCCCTGAGCGAGGTTCTGCTGCCGCACCGTCAGCTGCCCGTTGAGGCCGTTATCGCCGGGATCAAGCGAGTGCTCTCCGCTGGGTCCGGCAGTCCGGAGGTCGTCGTGATCGAGGCCCGCAAGGCCATGGAGGCCGAACACCAGGGCGAGCAGTGACCTGTTACGCCGGCGGAGTGGCCCTGCCCCGGCGCTGTCGCCACTCGGCTGCGTATCCCAAGTCGTCGCGCATGCCCGGTGGGGCGAGCAACCTCGGCTGGTTGAACAGGAAAACCGTGAGGTGCAGGAACAAGCAGACCACGATCCCGACCACGGCAACGACTTCAAGCGCGACTACCCCAAAGGCTCGGCCCAGCACGAGCACATCGACGAAGACCGCGAAAACGGCCAGCGGCAGAAGGCCCCGCATCCGACTGCGCTCCTTCGGCGGGAGGAGGGCATGCTTGGCGAGCCGGTCCGCAAAACGCCGCGGGCGCAACCACAGGAGCCACACGGCGCTCATGACGAACAGCGCCACCAGCGTGAAAAAGAACACGGCTACGACCTTGATGACCATGAACTCCTCCTAGGGCGGACCCCAAGTATGCAGGTCACACCCCTAGTCTCCCTTCTTCTGTCGGCGAGCCCGAAATCGTCGATACAGGCCGTCGAGCGTCAGCACGAGCATGACGCCAGCGAACGCGACCCATCCCCATGAGGCGCCGTGCGGATGCCCTCTCAGCTCTTCACCAGGAGGCCGATCGTCGCCACCAGACCTGAGAATCCGAGTGCGAAATCGAGTGGGCCACCGTCTCTGAACGGATTCTTCATGGTCTGGTCCTTCCGACCTACCCTCGCACTCACCGCGTCGGCGAGAGAGTACTCACCGAGTCACAGGTAGCCCGTAGCAGGGGCACGGTCTTCCAGGCCAGGGCCACTGCGAGGGACATGTCGGACAAGCACATCCGTATCGGCGACAAGCCGTCGACCTGCGGAAGGAGCTGCCGTGCTCGCCCGGAACGTCCCCCAAGGGAGCGCGCTGTCGCTTTCGCGCCGATCACCGCGCTCCTCGTCATGGGGTCACGGTTCAAGGGACCGGAGGAGAACCCGATGACGTGGTTCACTAACAGCCGAGCCGCCACCGGACTGCCGCGCTGGGCTGCCAGGCGTGCGAGGTTTGCCATGATGCCGACCGACCCATTGAACGCCATGCCTGGTCGCCAGGTGCAATCCCACGTCCTGTCTGCCACCCATGCGGCACCCAGACCTCGATTCCCGTGCGACAGGCCCAGCGACCTGCAACTCGAGCGGTGTTGGTGGGGCCCTGCCGTGGGCAGGATGTGATCAAGTAACAGTCTCGCTGTCTGATCGCATCCGACAGACCTACGGGCCATCTTCAACTGTGGCTCGGGCTACACAGATCGACTGCAGCCGACCGTGGCCGCGAAGCACGGCAGGACGGGGGAGAATGGGCAGGCTCGCACCATCGGCGGTCGAGCTGCTGGCGCGGAGCTCGACCGCAACGAGCGTACTGCGTGCGGTGGCCTACTTGCGGGTCTCGACTGAGGAGCAGGCCCACGGCTACGGCATCTCCTACACCGCGAAGCGCGTTGCAAAGTATGTGGACGCCAAGGGCTGGGAGTTGGTCGCGTCGTTCGCGGATGAGGGCTTCAGCGGGAGCCTGGATCACACAGAGCGTCCCGAGTTGAGGGAGCTGATGGCCCAGGCCCGGCGCACCCCGCGGCCGTTCGACGTCGTGGTGGTCGCAGAGGAGCGGGCGATCGGGCGGCGCGGGCGCGCTTTCTGGCCCTGGGTGTGGCAGTTGGAGGACCTGGGGATCTTCGTCGCGGTGGTGAAGGGCGACTACGACAACACCACCGAGCAGGGCCGTTCCCGGATGAGGAAGGCCCAGGACGCCGCAGAGGACGAGCGCATCGTGATCCGCGACCGGACTCAGGGCGGCGTGCAGGAGAAGGCCGAGGCCGGGGGCTGGCCCGGGGGGCGGCCACCGTACGGCTACCGGATCGAGAACCGGGGCCGCCGCGGGGAGAGCCGCCTGGTCCTCGACACCGGCGGCAAGGAGTCCGCCCACGCGATTCTGCACCGCGCCCGGCGCCTCCTCGTCGAGGAGCAACTGACGTGCAGCGAGATCGAGACGCTCTTCAACGCGGAGGGGATCCCCGGCGCGACCGGCGGCCCATGGCCCCGAGGCTCCCTGCGGAAGATCCTCACCGGGCAGACGATCCAGGAGTCACGGCGCGTGTTCCGCGACCCCGCCAACGCCTGGGTCCAGGTCGACGCCGACGGATCACCGCTGTTCGGCGAGCGGGTAGAGATCCGCCTGGACCCGGCCTTCAGCCCCACGGAACTGCGGACACTCAACGAGGCCCTCGCCAGGACCGCGGATGGGCGCAAGCCCCGTTCCGCCGACGCCGTCCACCCACTCTCCGGGCACGTTTTCGGGCTGTGCGGTGCCCACTACACCGGCCTCGTCCACGGGCGCAGCAGGCGCCGCAGCTACCGCTGCTCCGGGAACCGGCTTTCCGTTAGTGGCAAGGCGAAGTGCGGCTGCCGCAGCTTGGACGCCGAAGAACTGGAGAGTCGAATCTGGTCCGCGGTCAGCGCCCTGATCACCGACCCCGACAGGCTTGCCACACTGGCCGAGCCGCCGGGCGAGACGATGCAGACGGGTGTCGAGGACGAAGCCGAGGTCCGTATCCTTGCCCCGCGGATCGCGGAGCTGGAGACCGCGATCGGCGTGACCACGGCCACGACGGCCCTGCAGGCCGTCCGCCGGGGACTCGGTCCCGAGGCTGCTCAACTGGTCGCCGAACGCGCAACCGGGCCCCTGGAAGAAGACCTGGCTCTGCTGGAGGCCCCCCGGGACAAAATCCTCGAGCGGCAAAGAACCGCCGCCGAGCAACGGCTCCAGGCGGGCGAACTTCGCCGACTCGCACACGCAGCGGTCCGCCTCCTGCACGCCCCGACCCCCGGCCAGCTGAAAGAGACCTACGGCCGCTTGGACCTGCGAGTGACCGTGCTCGCCCCCAGGACCGGGCGACGGGTGCGCAGCGACGACGCGCTCTGTTCCTGGTTCCGCAGCCGGAACCTTGACGTGCCACTCCTCACCGACGAGGCGTGGGACCGCCTCGCCCCGATCTTCACCGACCGCAGAGGACGCAAGCCCAAGGACACGCCCCGCGCCTATGTCGAAGCCATCCTCACCAAGGCACGCACCGGCCGCAGTTGGAGCGAGTTCCCCGGCGCACGGTCGATCTGGCAGAAATGGTCCACCAGCGGCATGTGGGAGCAGCTCATGTGTGCCGTCGCCGACCTTCCGGGCACACCCGTCGCCACTGGCGCGCCCGTTCCTCCTGTACGTATCGAGGGGTCAGTGGGCGCGTGGCTGGCGCCCGCGGACGGTCAAGTGGCGGTGGAGTCCGAACCCTCACCGCCGGGAGCGGCTCCCTTCCAGCTACTGCTGCCCTCGTAGCCGCTCCTCGGCCAGTGTCCGCCGCCGCGGGCGGCCACGTGCCCAGCAGCGCTGTGCCCATGAGATGCAAGGCGCAGGCTGTTGGGTGGGCGGTGGCGGAGTGAGGTACGGCTTCCGCTGGATCAGGCCGCTACGAGTCGCTCTGATCGAGGAGTCGGAGGGCCAGCACGGTGCCGTCGTCCAGGACGGACACCGGACCGTTCCAGCCGCGGTCCCATGCGGCGCGCCGGCGGTCCTGCCACTCGTCGTGGATCGTCTCCCGGTACAGGTCCAGGCGCCCGCTCGCTAGGTAGGTGAAGAGGTCGCTGTCGATCCCGGAGAAGGCTTCGACGCGGGTGTGGTTGATCCGGAAGACGTGGTCGGTGCCGACGAAGTGCCGTCCGAAGAAGTCGTACTCGGCGTCCTGAACACTGTCGGTCGCGGCGTGGACGAGGCGGGTGTAGCGGTTCCGGCCCTGCCGTTGCAGGAGGTAGCGAGCGGTGGTGCGGTCGTGGCCGGCGAAGGCCCCGAGGCTGGCGGCGGCGGTACGGGCCAGGACTTGCTGGAACCACTCGAAGTCGGAAGCTTCAACGTGGCAGCCGGGGAGACCGTCGGGCCGGGGCCCGGCTTCCTCGTCCCAGGGCGGCTGGATTCCGGGGTAGAGGTTCTGCTGGAGGGCCTCATGGTTGACCCCGGTCTGCGGCTGCGTTGAGTTCTTCAGCCAGCCTCCGGTTCCCTTCGCTTGGAGCGCGTGAACGGTGAGCGGTCCGTCCATGGGCAGCGAGGTGCTGAACAGCAGGGCGGGGGTCTGGTTCCACGCGCCGATGTGCACGCCCTCGGCGTGGACGGACGCGGAGGCGAGCTGGGTGTGGGAGACGGCGGCGTTGCTGTGGTTGCCCTTGATCGCGATGGGGATGGCACGGGAGCGCTCGCCGGGCTTCCATACTTCGGCGAAGAACTGGGGCCGGTAGCGGTAGCCGACGCTGGCGCCGCCCTTTCCGGCGTCCTTGCTGGTGAGCGCGAAGCCTGCGCGCACGGCTGAGCTAGCGGGGACGAAGGTGACGGCGTGGCCGGGGTACTGCGCGCGCAGCAGGCGGCGGGCGGTCGCGAGCGCGAATCCGACGCCGAGTTCGTCGGACTGGATGGCTTTGTAGTAGTTGGCGGTCTCCTTTCCCTCGGTGGACAGGGCCATGAAGGCTTCTTCGCGGCCGGTGAGGGCTTGGGTGTATTTCAGGCAGGCCCAGTGTTCGGCGAGACCGCGTCCGGCGCCACGGTGGGAAAGGCTGATGGCCCTCCCCAGGGTGTGCAGAACCTCCCACGGGGTCAGCTCGATCGGCTGCTGCACCTCCCTTGCCGACAGCGCCTGCAGGCGGGGCTTGCGGCGCAAGGGTTCCAGGGCGTCGTTCTCGCGTTCCTTGTCGTCCTCCGCCGCAGCTGCCTCAACGCTGCCGACGAGCTTGCTGCTCGCGTCGACGGCAACGTTCGAGGTGCGGATCAGGTCGTGCAGGACTTCGGCAACCGACTCCACGCTCTCCCCCAGGCGCTCGCTCCACTGGCACGGCAAGTCGTGGAGCCTAACGTCGGCCTCGGGGGCGCAGGCAGGGCGCAAGGCGGCGCCTGAAAGCACATGGCATGCGCCGGACATTTTCAGGCCATTTCTGCTTCTTGCCCGGCCACGGCCACCGTTCGCCTGCGTCCAAAGGGAGGCTCGGGCTAGCCTCCGGGTCGTGGCCTGCCTGCTGCATTGCACGGCGATGCGTCGAGGGGGAGATCAGTGCTGGCATCAGACGAGTTGGCTGTCGAGATCGTGGACGACGACGTGCTGCGGGCGATGCGCCGGGTGCGGGAGCTGAAGGCGCACCTGGCGGCCGGCGGTGTCACGGCCTCCCCGCTGCCTGGCGACCGCCGGTCCAGCCCGGACGGCAAGGGCGCAGGTGCCATTGAGGTCATCGGACTGGTCATCAATGGCGGAGGCTTGGCGATTGGCGCGCTGCAAGTGTGGATGGCGCGCGTCTCGCGCCAACAGCTGCGGTTCCGTCGCGCTGATGGCGCAGAACTCACTGCTGTTGCCAAGGAATTGAGTGAGCATCCGGAGATGCTGGAACGCTTCATGCAAAGCGGCAGCCTGTCAGCGGCCCAGCCTGCCCCGACAGCGGGAGACGGCCCGGACGCGGACTCGGCCTGAGGGGCACCGTCGCAGTGTTGAACAACGATCGGTACGCGCTGCTGGTGGGGGTGTCGCAGTACACGCATCCGCACGTGCGTGATCTGCCAGCAGTCCGGGCGGACCTGCACTACATGAAGGAAGTGCTGGAGCGGCTGGACATCGGCATGTTCAATCCGTGCACGACGGTGGCCGAACCGACACGCGCGGAGATGATGTGCGCGGTGGAGGACTACCTCGCTGACCGGCAGCAGTCCGAGACCGCGCTGCTGTACTTCAGTGGGCACGGCCAGTTCGACCAGGACGACGGCCAGCTGTACTTCCTGACGCGTGACGCGGACCCGCAGGATTTGCCGCACACGGCGGTGTCGGCTGAATTCCTCCACCGACAGCTGCAAGAGTGCCGGGCCGCCTCCAAGCTGGTGCTGCTGGACTGCTGCGACAGCGGGTCAGTGGCCCAGTCGCTCTCGGCGAAGGGCCTGGGTCCTCACGCACGGGACCAATTCGAGCAGGGGCCGCTGCGCCCGAGGGGCGTCTACGTGATCACCGCGAGTGACGCGCTGCAAGAGGCGTTCGTCGACGCGCCGCTGGGCATGTCCCGGTTCACCGGCGAGATCGTCGAGGGCTTGCGGAAGGGGCTCGTCAGCGACGGCACCGTGACCGTGGATGCGCTGTTCGCCTACGTCACACAGCGCTTGATGGGCAGCGGCGTTGCCAAGGAACAGCGGCCGACACGGTCGATGGTCGGAGCCAGCGGAACGCTGGTGATCGCCCGTTCACCGGCCCGTGCAGTCACGTTGCCCGCCCCACCAGCCGGTTCCGCCCTCGCACAGCCTGCGCCGGAGATCCCGGGGAAGGCGGCCGGGCGAGCACGCGCGGAGCAAAGTGCCGGGGCGCAGTGGGAACGGCTGCTGAGCTACTACCTGGCGTGCATGACGCAGGAGTCCGCCGGGGCGACCATGCCGCGCCGGGACCAGTACGACCGGTACGACCTGCTCGACGGCATAGCCGAGCACCTGATGTGCGGCAGCGACGAGCAGGTGGAGGCTCCGGAGCAACTGCCGCGGTCGGAATCCGGCGCCGCGAAGGACACCCCGGAGATCTGGTACGGCTATCCGGTTGTAACTCTGCCCCACCAACGCGGTCGCAGGGTCGAGGTGCGGCTGGCACCCCTGTTGATGCAGCAACTCGAACAGACCGTGGGACAGGACGGGCGGCGACTGCTGCGACCCGCAGGGTTGCCGTTCCTGCACCCCGGAGTACTCCACGAGCTTCTCGACCAGGGCGAGGCGGCCGGCCTCACCCTCGCCTGGCAGCCGACGTGGCAGCACGGCAATGCGATGCAGATGCAGAAGGCGATTCGCGACCTGCTCCGCGAGGTCGGCCTTGACGAGTTGACCCCGCTCGACCCGCTGGCGCTCAGCCGCCACAGCGCGGACACGGAGGTGCGCCGCGGCGCCCACAACACGGCGATCTTGCTGACGACCCGCGGGTCGACCGCGATGACCGCGGGTCTCGTGGACAACCTGGCCGCTCTGCGGACGCGAATTCCGCAGTTCGAGCGGACCGCCCTCGCCGCGCTGCTCGGCTCCCCCGAAAGTGCTACCGGCCCTCGGCGTCCGCAGCCAACGATCGTCTCCGCGGCTCCCCTGAACGAGCGGCAGCAGGCCGTGATCCAGGCAGTTCTGACACGGCGGCTGACGGTGGCGGCCGGACCGGCCGGCACGGGCAAGAGCCAGCTGGTCACGGCATTGAACACCACCGCTCGAAGCCTGGGCTGGTCAGTTCTGATCGCCTCCACCAACAACCAGGCGCTCACGACCGTGGAAAGCCGGTGCGACGGCATCGCACCGGGCCTGCTCATCCGCACCGGCAACGAGGAGGTCCGAAAGCGCGAGGCCGAGCTCCTGGGCCAGCTCCTGCAACAGCATCCAACTGCAGGCCAGCGCAGCAGCACCACTCATGCCGGCACCCTGCACAACCTGACCGGAGAACTGCAGGCGGTGACGACGGCGACCGAATGCCTCGTCGGTGAGGAGGTCCAACTGGACCGTGCAGCGGCTGGCCGGGTGCTGTCGGCCAGCGCCTTGCGCACGGCCGTGAGCGACCTCGCCCCCGCCTGGGCCCGTGAGGCCGAGCAACTGGCGGCATGGTCCCGCACAGCCCGACGCCGTGTGACGACGCGCTGGTTCGGGACCTGGCGACGCCGGTCGTCGGCCAAAGCCTTCAGACAGCAGGTCCACCCCGACATCGGGCTACAACTACAGCAAACTCTCGACGCCGCCGGTCCTGATGGGCTCCGTGTGCTTGCCGACTTCGCTGACAACGAAGTGCTCATGCGTCGGCTCCGCGCCACACACGACTATCGCGAACTGGAGGTACTCAACCGCAAGCGTCTCGATCTCGCCGCCGACGCGGCCAGGGTCTCCCAGGAATACTCCCGGGCCCAGGTGCGCGAGCAGGTGGCAACTGCCGAGCGTGAGCTGTCCGAACGGCGCACCTCTCTCATCCAAAGCGGGTCGCGGCGGTCGACTCAGCGGGCCTTGATGGGCAAGCTGCCAAGCTGGGCGGTGACCACGCACTCCGTCCAGCAATTGGAGCTCCAGCCGGGGATGTTCGACCTTGTCATCATCGACGAGGCAAGTCAGTGCTCGGTCCCCGCCATCCTGCCGCTGCTCTTCCGGGCAAAGCACGCCCTGATCATCGGCGACGCCGAACAACTGCGGCACATCACCACCGTGCCCCCTCACCGCGAGCAGCTCGCCCGCCGGGACGCCAAGCTGAGCGCATCCTGGCTCGAGCAGCACCGCGTCGGCTACATCGACCACTCCGCCTACGACGCCGCCGCTCACGCGGTCCCGGCCCCGCTGCTCCTCGACGAGCACTACCGCTGCCATCCGGCCATCGCATCCGTGGTGAACGGCTACTGCTACGCGGGCCGCCTGCGGGTTCTCACCGACGTCCGAAACCTGGCCACCGCCACACTGCCACCTGACAGCACGGCCAAGCAGCCGCTGCGCTGGCGGGATGTTTCCACCGGAGCCGCCACCGTGGGGCCGCATGGCACCTCCTGGCGCAACCATGCCGAGATCACGCAGGTGGAATCCGTCGTAGAAGAGCTCCTGGCCCAGCTTCCCGACCAGTCCACCATCGGAGTCATCACCCCGTTCCGCGCCCAGGCCGACGCACTCAAGTCCCGTCTCAAACACGAACGGGTGAAGACCGGTACGATCCACGCCTTCCAGGGCGACGAGTGTGACGCCGTGATCCTCAGCCTCGTCCTCGACCCCACGGCAGCTCCCGACAGTCTCGACTGGGTGGCCGCCGAGACGCGCATGTGGAACGTGGCCATCACCCGTGCCCGAGCCCATCTCACGGTCGTGGGCGACCTCGCCCTGTGGTCCCAGCGCCGCGGTCTGCCAGCGCTGCTGGCCGACCACTGCCAACGCGCCATGACCAACTCGCCGGCCGTACGGTCGGCACAAGTCACTGACGACGACCGCACCGAACTCGCGAACCTGCTCCAAGCCCGCCTGGAGAAGGCCGGATACGCCGACCTCGAGCGAGACGCCATGGTCGGCGGCTACCCATGCGACTTCGTGGTGAGCGCCGAAGAGGGCAACCTCGCCATACTCATCGATCCCGGCCCCTCCCCGGACGAGGAGGCCGCACGTCACCTTCGCCTGTTGGATGCCCGAGCACGTCTCCTCACCGGCCTGGACAGCGGAGGAAACGGCGCAGCCCAGGCACCCCTCTCCCGCGTCATCCGCGTCCCCGCCTGGCGGATCCGTGCGCAGGAGCCAATCCCGGGCCTTCTCATCCGACACTGAACTGCACCTGGTTGGGCACCCGGGGGCGGCTGGACCCGGCGGGTGTTCAACCCTGAGCAGTCATGCCTTCTCGGCTACGAGGGACGGCGAGATGCAGGCCGGCACCGGGTAGCCGCTGTCGGCGCAGGCGTGCGCGAGCAGTTGGAGGTAGCGCAGCGAAACCGGCGCCCCGGGATGCTTCCCGGATGCGCGCTCGAATCGTCTCAGGCTGGCGGGCTGGACCCCAATGCAGGCAGCTGCCGCTTCTTCATCCAGGCCGGTTGCTTCACGAGCGGCGCACAGATCGGCGGCGTTGTCCCGCCATATCTGTGGTGCCTGCCGTGCAACGGCTTCCGGGACGCAGTCCCCGGCGATGCGCAACGCGGCGCTGAGGCGGTCGATTCGTGAGCCGAGGAGAAGGGACGCCAGTCGAGCGGCCGCGTCGGAGCGGTCACCGGTCGGGTCGTCGAGCTGGGTCGCCTGGTGGTGGACGCGGGCGCGGGCCTTGGCGCAGTTTGTGCGCTCGTCGGTGGTGTCCGTGTGTCGGAGACTGCGGTGTTTATCGCTGGTGCAGGGCAGGTCGTCGTGCCCGGCCAGCTTGCGGTCGTAGCCCCATTCGTCCAGGGTCTCGATGTTCGCCACCAGGCCACGGACGACGGTGCGCTCGGCCGGGGTGAGGACGACGGCGAGGGCTTCAGCTGCTTCCTGGGCCTCCTGCCGTCCGGCCGGCTCGAAGCCCGCTCCCCAGCCGTGGAAGGCCTGCCCGCCGTCGGCGTTCTTGAACGCCACATCGATCGCCTCGAAGGTGTGCGGGCTCCACGCGTGCATCATCAGCAGCAGCTCGCGCAGCGCCTGGTGGCTGGCTTCGCTGCTGTCCACGCTGTTCCGGTGACCACGGGTGCGGCCGTCGGTGAGCAGGTCGACGAAGGACGGATAACGCCGGCGGGCATCTTCAGTTTCCTTGAGGAACCAGCGGGCCGCCGCGACCACGGCCCCATGCGCGTGCCGGATGGCCGCGTACCAGCCGTACAGGGCCTGCTGGTAGTCCTCGACGTGCTCGTCACGGCCGTGGTCGCCGCTGTCACTGCGGCAGTGCTGGGGACTGTCGGCAGCCAGCACGCGGTACAGGGCTATGCGGGTCTCCGGGTGGGTGAGCAGCGCCGCATCGAGGTGCTCGCGCTTGGGGCCGCGGTCGCGGCGCTTCTCCAGGTCCATTTCCCAAAAGGTGTGAAACTGCATCTCTCCGTACCGTGCGGCCTCAGCGCAGACTCGGCGGGCATCTTGCCAGGCCCTGGTCGCGATGGTCTCGCGCATGGCTTTAGCGAGGTCGGTACGCAGGGCCGCTCCCAGGGCTATCAGGACCGGGAGTTGCTGCGGGTCCCGGGCAAGGGCAGACATGACCAGGTTGACGTCGTTGTGGCGGTGCAGGTGGCGGATGAGCACGGTGGAGTCCTTCGCGTCTGTCGCTCGTCTGGTGGCGGCGCGCCGGTCAGCGGCGGAACCCGCGTGCGGGGTCGCGGACCGGGGTGTTGCCGAAGGACTCGAACCATGCCTGACGGCGGAGGTCTCCGACGCCCAGACGCTGGTTCGCCGCGTCATCGGGGTACGCGATACCGGCAGTTCGGGAGTCGAAGAGCATGAGGACGTCGTGGTCCTGGAAAAACAGGCTCGAGCACATGTGCCAGTCGTAGTCGTCGCCGTGCTCGCGAAGACGCGTATGGTCATCCCGGTCTTCGATGTCGTCCAGATAGCTCGGGGCGTCCTCGATCGCCAGGTGCAGGGCCATCTCCTCCGCCGTGCAGGACGGTTCGGGCCAGTGGCCCGCCTCCAGGTCGTCGGCCAGGTCGTCGAAGGCACGGGCCATGCGACGGCGCCAGCGCCGGTCGGCACCGAAAGTGAGCTCGGGCAGGCGCTCGAACACTCCCCAGTTGCCTCGGTGGAGATCCGTAAGCGGCATGTCCCGCAGTTCCTCGGACTCTTCGTACGCCTGGTCGGAGAGGACGCTGAGCGCGGTCAGCAGCAGATCGGCCGTGCGCGGGGTGAGCTGCCAGCCGCAGTCCTCGCACTCCTCGCCACCACACTGGCAGTCCTTGAGGGGGAACAGGGCGGCCAGGTCCGCAGCCGGTTCCTGCGCCGCAGCCGGCTCGGACGCCGCATCAGCCTCAACCGGGTGCCGGGCAAGACGCAGACCATACGAGAAGTGCGTGCGGATCGGCCGCTCGCTCCAGACGGCAAGCTCATCACCGTTCTGCGGACGCAGCAGGCCCGCCTCGCACTGGTCTTCCAGCGTGTCCGCGCCGACGATCTGGCCTCCCTCCTCGGCGAGGGTCATCACCGCACCAACCAAGTCCCGCGGGTCGTCCTCGTCCAGCTCCGAGGCGGGCATCGGCTCCCAGCCCCGTCCCAGAGCCTCCCGCAACAACACATCCTCGTCCGTGATGTGGAACTCCCGCAGATGCGCGACACGCACGACCATGCCCGGAAGATCCTTCAGCCGCGCGCCGTCCCGCGTCACGGTCCGCGCGCCCGACGCCGCCTCGACCGGCTCCTCGTCTTCCTCCTCGGGCTCCGGCATATGAATGGTGCAGGCGAGCGGCCAGGTTCCGGTCGCGGCATGAACGGCGGCCTGGCGCAGCGAACCCGCAGGGGCGTCCGGAAGGGCAGCTGCCAGCTCGGCGAGGTCCGCACCGGCCCACGAGCCATCGCGAGCCGCGAGGATGCGGCGCAGCAGCAGCTGAGCGCGGTACGCGAGCGCCTGATCCTTGCAGGTCATGACGGCCGTCAGGCATCGGGGCGCGTCCATGGTGCCGATCAGGGCCACCACCCGGCTCTTGCCCGGGGTGTGCTCGCACGGGAAGTCGAAAAGGTACGTCTGATCCAGGCCGGCGGGCATGCGGGACTCCGAAGAAGTGTCGGCACGCGGGAAACCACGCGCACCACGTATACGAAGCTCCGCTGGTGGGCGCGCTACTGACGCTCCCCCGGACGGAAATGAAGACTTGGGCGCGGCTGGTTCCCCAGGTTCTCCCGGAAGTCCGGACCATGCGACTGCTGGCAGCCTAACCCACACCGCCGACAGACAGGCGGCGAATGCGCTGTCTTGTCTGGTGCGTTCCGCTTCAGCCCTCATAGGTCACCGTCGGACAGCCCCCGCGGAAGGAGCGCTGCGCCCGTGGCTCCTTGACCAGGACTCAGCAGGGGTGGCAGCGTGCCGATGAACTCACTGCTGACCGCCGGAATGCGATCGGGCAGCCGAAACCAAGGGACGACAACATGGCATCGGGCACCACCGCTCGACAGGAATCTGCCGCGTACCGCGATTTCCGGGCCGCCCGGGACCATCTGCTGAGGTACCGCGGCGATCTGCAGGCCGCCCATGCCTTCCCTCGCCCGCAGGGCGAGCACTTCAACTGGGCCCTGGACTGGTTCGACGTCGAGTCGGAAGGCAACAACGCGGTCGGGCTGCGCGTGGTCGACCTGGATGCGAACGGCACCCTGCTGACCGAGACCGCACTCACGTTCGCCGAACTGCGGGAACGCTCCGACCGCACCGCCGCCTGGCTGCGCGACCAGGGGGTGGCCCGCGGCGACCGGATCCTGCTGCTGCTCGGCAACCAGGTCGCCCTGTGGGAGGTGATGCTCGCCGCGATCAAACTCGGCGCCGTGGTCATCCCCGCCAGCACCCTGCTGACACCCGACGACCTGGCCGACCGGCTCGCACGAGGCCGTGTCCGGCACGTAGTCGCCGAGTCCGCGCTCACCCCCGGCTTCACCGGTCTGCCAGGCGACTGGACCCGGATCGCCGTAGGCGCCCCCGTCACCGGCTGGCTCGACTACGCCGACGCCGCCCACCACACCGCCGACTTCACTCCGGACGGCCCCACCCGCGCGGACGACCCGCTGCTGCTTTACTTCACCTCCGGCACCACGAGCAGCCCGAAGCTGGTCCAGCACAACCACCGCTCCTACCCGGTCGGCCACCTGTCGACGATGTACTGGATCGGCCTGCGGCCGGGCGACGTGCACCTGAACGTCTCCTCCCCCGGCTGGGCCAAGCACGCGTGGAGCAACTTCTTCGCTCCCTGGAACGCGGGCGCGGAGATTATCATCGTCAACCAGCCCCGCTTCGCGGCCAAGCCGCTCCTGGACGCCATGGTCCACCACGGCGTCACCTCGTTCTGCGCACCGCCCACGGTCTGGCGGATGCTGCTGCTGGAAGACCTGACCGCCTGGCGGCCCCCGCTCCGTGAGCTGGTCGGGGCCGGGGAACCGCTCAACCCGGAGGTGGTGGAGCGGATCGAGCAGGCCTGGGGCGTCGCGCTGCGCGATGGGTACGGCCAGACCGAGACCACCGCACAGATCGGCAACGCGCCCGGCCAGCTGGTCAAGCCCGGCTCCATGGGTCACCCCTTGCCCGGCTACGAGGTGGTCCTCGTGGACGTCGTGACCGGTGCAGAGGTCACCGAGGACGGAGTCGATGGCGAGCTCTGCCTGCCGCTGGCAAGCCGACCGCTCGGCCTCATGGACGGCTACCAGAACGACCCCCAGCGCCACGCCGAGTCCATGGCCGGCGACCGGTACCACACGGGCGATGTCGCCCAGCGCGACGCCGACGGCCACTACCTCTTCGTCGGTCGAAGTGACGATGTATTCAAGAGCAGCGATTACAGACTGTCACCGTTTGAGTTGGAGAGCGTGCTGATCGAGCACCCGGCGGTGGCTGAAGCAGCGGTCGTCCCCTCCCCCGATCCGCTGCGGCTCTCCGTGCCCAAGGCGTTCATCGTCCTGACTCCCGGGCACGAACCGGACGCCGAGACCGCCCGCTCCATCCTCACCTTCTGCCGCCAGCGACTCGCCCCCTACAAGCGCATCCGCCGCATCGAGTTCGCCGACCTCCCCAAGACCATCTCCGGCAAGATCCGCCGAATCGAACTCCGTGGCCAAGAAAAGAAGCTCCACGACCTCCATGGCCCGCACTCAGCGACGCCCCGAGGCGACCGCGAATTCTGGGAGGAAGACCTCCCCGGCTTGAAGGACACCTAGGCCCAACCGGACTGACGGAATGGAGGGAACCCCTCCATTCCGGGGCACGCCTCACGAGACCTCCGCGGCAATCACTCCCCGAGCCTTGACGGCTACTCCGGCACGACGGCCTCACCAAGTAAGTGGAGGTTGTGTGCCGGCGTAGGGAGGCGCTATGCCTTGAGCAGTCGCACGGTCAGGCGCTGGCCGAGTTGAACAGGCAGATTGCGGACGTGAAAGGCGTGGGCGTCCGTGATCTGCTCGATCTCCTCGATGATGTGCGGCATTGCAGCGAGGTAGGCGGCTGCCGTGCTCGCGATGAGGATCAGCCCCGAGGCGTCGGGCACTGCGTGGCCGATCCAGTGCAGGCCCGTATCGATGTACGCCTGTCGCTCGTCCCGGTTGCGCAGTTGGTTGCGGTCCTGGGTGAGGATGGCGTCGAAACCCCGTTGGTGGACCTCTCGAATCAGCTCGACGTCGAGGGTCCCCCGCAGTCCCTCTTGTTCGGCGGACTGGAACTCGTGCTGGAAGTAAACGGCGCGGAGTGGCTCGAGAATGGCTGGGCTTTCGTTCTCGTCCAGGAAGAACCTCACGCGGCGCGCCCCCGGACCTGTGCCACTTCCTGATGGAAGTCAGCCGCGTCGCGGGCGGCCTGCTCCGTTACGGCGGGGTAGAACCGGGCCACGTCTGCAGGGTCAACCCCACCGCTCACAAGCTTGGCGACGGTGTCGTAGGGGACGCGGGTATCTGCGACGGTGGGCCAGCCGCCAAGGCGCTGCTCACGGACCTCCAGGCGCGGACGGGGCCGACGAAAGTCGACCACGTGACGTCCTTGAAGGTTGTCGAATGGGGCGAAGGCGTCTTCAAGGCTGAGGAGGACGCGCTGGCCGGGCTTGCGCACCAGGTCTACTGCTCGATCTTCCTCAACGAGAAAGATGGAGTCACCGTCAGTCAGGAGTCGGTAGGCGGAGGGATGCTCAGCCAGATCCCACTCCTTGAGGCGGTTCATGGCCTTGCGGACGCGTTGAAGGGGCACCTCGCTGCGGAGTTTGACGAAGACCCGCAACGCGACGACGTCCCGGAACGAATACAGGACAGGATTGTCCTTCGCTTCAGGGCGGAGCAGGTCGGTGCGTCGCCAGTTGTGCAACTGGGACACCGAGGCTCCGCTGAGGACAGCGGCTAGGTCGACAGGAAAGCTCATGATCAACACCTCCTTCCGCGCTCTCGTCCGGCCTTTCGCATCGCTGCGTCCCACAGTGGCACACACCGTTTGTTACCCGAAACGGGCAGCCGGACCACCGCACTGTAGCGGCCCCACTGCCACCCAGGCGGCCCAAACGCGAACACGCTTGGCGCATCCGGACGCGCAGGGATGCACACCCGAGGCGCCTGCCAGGACCCGCGCGCGGCTTGTGCCACACCGCCGTGCCAGCGCGATCGATCCGGCGACGTCGTGACGCTCCAGACGACCGCCCCCATAAGCAGCATTTGCGCAGCTCACAGGGATGTCTCCATTCGGAACGATAGGAACCCTTGGCCTGTACGTCCGTTCAAGTCCTCGGACTACCGGATCTCCCCGTTCGAGCTGGAGAGCGTGCTGATCGAGCACCCCCTGGTCGCCGAGGCGGCGGTGGTTCCGTCACCGGACCCGGTGCGACTGTCGGTCCCCAAGGCGTTCGTCGTGCTGGTTCCGGGCGCGACCGCGGACCGGGAGACGGCCGGCTCGGTGCTCGCCTTCGCGCGGGAACGGCTCGCGCCGTACAAGCGGGTCCGCCGCCTGGAGTTCGCCGAGCTGCCGAAGACCGTCTCGGGCAAGATCCGCCGCGTCGAACTGCGTGGCCGTGAGGCCGACCTGCACGGTGGCCCGGAGGCCCCGATCCGTGGCGAACTGGAGTTCTGGGAGGAGGACTTCAAGGACTGAACCGCCGCACCCCACGCGCGGACGCGCGGCTGCACCGACTCAGCCGCGCGTGCCGCCGGCCTGGATCTCCATCGCCTCACGGTCGACGACGAGAAGCGCGGTGTTGAGTACGGCCACGACAGCGAAGCCGACGGCGAAGGCGTGCGCCCCGACCGCGTAGGCCGCGACGGCCGCGACCAGGAAGACCGCGAGTTTGGCCGTGATCGCCAGCGGCACCGGCAGTGGGCGGGTCGCCCGCGGCGCCAGGAACGTTCCCCAGAGCACGGCGGTCAGCACCGGCGTCCCGAGCCCGAGCAGCAGGTGCAGCGCCAGTCCGGAACCGGTGTGGAAACCCCACCAGAGCAGGGCGCCGAGGGCGACCAACTCAAGCAGGAAGGCCAGTGCCCAGTTGGCCCGCTGCACAGGCTTGGGAATCATCACGCGCTCCTCACGGGACGGAAATGCGGCCTTCGCTCGCTTTTGAGAGCACTGCTCTCTAATGGGAACAGTGTGCGCGTTCCATGGGCTCGCCGTCAATGGGCTCGTTCAAGCGGACAACTGCATCCAGCAAGGCTTTCCGTAAGCGTGTAATGGTGTAATCCTGGAATCATGACTGGCTTCGGCAAGACCGGGGAGTCGGTCGCGGAGTGGTTCGCGACCCATCTGCCCGAGGGACTGTTCGAGGAGACGCCGGTCGTGGTGGTCGACCGTGAGGAGATCACGGTCGTCGGCCCGATCCCGGCCGGGGACGATGCTGTCGAGGACCCGATCAGCGACTACCGCGAGCGCACGCGCGGCGAGCGGATGCGGGTGGCCCGCGCGGCGGAGGAGCGCTTCGACAAGAAGGTGTCCTGGGGCGTGCAGCACGAGGGCCGACGGGTGATGTTCACCCACCTCGCCGTCCCCGCGATGACCCGGCTGCGGCAGCCGGAGCGGCAGGTGCTGGACACGCTGGTGGCCGGCGGCGTCGCGCGCAGCCGCAGCGAGGCGCTGGCCTGGTGCGTCCGCCAGGTAGGCGAGAACGCCGACACGTGGCTGACGGACCTGCGCGACGCGCTGCGCCACGTCCAGGAGGTCCGCCGCCAGGGTCCGGACGAGAAGAAGTGACGCGCGGTGTGAGGAACTCGCCCGAGAGACAGGGGTGCAGGGGCGTAGGGGTCCAGGGGCGTAGGGGCGTTCAGCCGAGCAGCGCGTAGACGGCGGTGGCCTGGGCGGCCGGACTGTCCGCGGCGGCGCCGTCGGCGGTCATCACGATGTCCGCGAAGGCAAGGGAGCGGCCGAGCTTGGTGATCCGGGCGTGCACCAGCACGTCCGCGCCGACCACCGCGCGCTGGAACGACGTCGACAACTGCACGGTCGTCATCGGCACGAAGCCCCCGCGCGCCGCCGCGACGGCGACGACCGTCGCGGTGTCGGCGGCGGCCATCAACGCCTGCCCCGACATCCCACCGCCCTCGCGCGCGAGCCGGTCCGACCACGGCAACCGCAGCACCGCCTCGCGCCCGCCGATGCTCTCCACCCGCAGGCCCAGATCCAGCACCCAGGGCGCGAAGTTGTCGGCGAGCAGCTTCTCGGCGAGGTCAGGGGTGAGGGGCACGGACGGCTGATGTCCCGACGACTGCGGCGTGATCGACATGGCATCAGCATGCCTGCAACACAGCCTTGTTGAAAGAACACCAGGCGTTCGCCGGATCAGGGCTCGTCGAACCAGACCGCCGAGGCGATCCGCCACCCTTCGGGCGTGCGGACGAACTGGAGGGTCTTGGTCCCGTCGCCCCCGTAGGGCTCCCCGTCGAGCAGCCCGGACTTGCGGTACCGGCAGAAACGCGTGGCCAGGTCATCGACGATCTCGGTCCGCTCCGAGGTCTCCCACTCGGAGAACTCGACCAACCGGCCGTCGGAGAGCAGCTTCTCCCGAGGCTCGATGAACTCCTCGAGGGTGTAGGCACCGTACTTCGGGTTCGTGCAGACGATCACGCCCTCCGGAATGACCAGACGGCGGAGCCGCTCCACATCGGGGGTCCTGCCACCACGGTTGTCGAACGCACCGAAGAACTCGGCCGTCAGTGCGTCAATCTCGGGCTTCGACATGGCGCGAAGCTAACACGAGGGACCCCCGTCGAACAGCGGGAAAGTCAGCGACCGGCCACCTGCACGGCCGCCTGGGCGAGGGCGTCAGCGGTGGCCAGGCCTCCGGCGAGCGCGTGGCCGTGGTGGACCCGGCGGCAGCGGCCCAGCTCCGGGGCGAACTCGGTCATCACGACGCCCGCGTGGTCGGTCGCGGTCTCGGTGTAGGCGACCGGCCAGTGGTGCTGCGCCAATGCGGTGTGGAACTCGCGGGAGTTGCTGACGTCCACGAGGGTGTCGGCACTCCCGTGCACCAGGTGCACCGGCAGCGGCGGCTGCGCGGTGGTCGCCAACTCCTCGGTGGCGGGCGGGCCCATCCGTGGGTCGTGGGAGGTCAGGTAGTTGCCCGCGATGCCGACGACGGCGGCGGGACGCCAGCCGTCCCAGGAGTCGGCCGGGCGCAGCACGGTCGCCAGTGCGGCACGGGCGCCGAGGGACCAGCCGGCCAGCACCGCGTGCTCGGGGTCGCCGCCCCACTCCCCCGCGCGTTGCCGCAGGAAGGCCGCCGACGCGCGCAGCTGCGACCAGCCCGCGCCCTCCGCATCCGGTTGCCAGTCCGGGACCAGGACGAGCAGACCCCGCGCGGCGGCCTGCTGTGCCAACGCACCGAGCACGTCGCGCTCCTGGGCACCGCGTCCGTGCCAGAGCAGAACGGTGCCGGTGGGTGTGCCCTCGGGTCGGTGGACGTCGAGCAGGAGATCCCCGGGCCCGTACGCCAGGGTGTGCGGTGCGGGTGGCATCTCATGCTGCTTTCGTTCGATCGTTCGCTCGCGCGCGGTGATCAGCATGCTAACGACTGATCACGCCAGCGGCGGACGTTCGCCGGAGCCGCGGGGGATGAGGCGGGTGAGCAGGACAACCGAGCGCGGTGCGGAACGGTCGCCCTCGATGCGGGCGAAGAGGAGGGCCGCGCCCGTGCCGCCCATCGCGG
Source organism: Streptacidiphilus fuscans (assembly GCF_015690355.1). Classification (GTDB taxonomy): domain Bacteria; phylum Actinomycetota; class Actinomycetes; order Streptomycetales; family Streptomycetaceae; genus Streptacidiphilus; species Streptacidiphilus fuscans. Next base: position 156,884 of record NZ_JADPRT010000012.1, read on the forward strand.
CGGGGTCCTGGTTGACCACAGTGAGCGGTTGATCGAGGCGATCGGCAAACGGAAGGTCGTCGAAACCGACGATCGCGGGATCGTCGCCCTCCCCCAGCGCGGTGGCGCCTCCCCCATCGCTCCTATCACTCCCGCCACCGCCGCCGCCCGCGCGGACCGCGTCCAACGCGCCCGCGCTGATCAGGCCGTTGGTGGCGAACAACGCCGTCGGTGGACTGTCCGACGCGAGCATCGCGGCCACCGCCGACGCCGCCTCCGCACGGGAGCGCAGGCCGTGGCAGAGGAGCCCGGGGACGGCCTCGACGCCGCGTGCGGCCAGGGCCTCGCGGTAGCCGAGATGGCGCTCCCGCTGGGTCCAGATGTCCAGGCGGTCGCCGAGGTAGGCGATCCGACGGTGGCCGTGGTCGAGCAGGTGGTCCACCGCGCCGCGAGCCGCCGCGCGGTTGTCCACCGTCACGGTGTCCACGTCGAGCCCGCGCGCGGGGCGGTCGAGGCAGACCACCCGGGTGCCGGTCTCGGTCCAGGGCCGGAGGAAGCCGTGGCTGCCGCAGGTGGGCACCAGGATCAGGCCGTCCACCTGGCGGGAGCAGAACGCGGCGATCACCTCGCGCTCCCGCCTCCGGTCGTCGTTGGTGCTGCCGACCAGCACCACGTAGCCCTGCCGGTAGGCGGCGTCCTCGACCGAACGGGCCATCAAGGCGTAGAAGGGGTTGGCCAGATCGTCGACGACCAGGCCGATGGTGCGGCTGCCCGCGCCCTTGCGGCGCAGCATCCGGGCGAGGTCGTTGCGCCGGTAGCCGAGCCGCCGCACCGCCCGCTCCACGCTCGCCGCCTTCTCGGCCGAGACGCCAGGTTCGCCGGAGAGGACCCGGGAGACGGTCATCGGGCTGACCCCCGCCTCCCGGGCGACGTCCCGCATCGTCGGGCGCCGCCCGGGTCCCTGCGCCATGGACGTCCCTCTCCTCCAGCTGCTTCAGCTCCTTCAGCTCCTTCAGGGCCGACGACATCCCGGGAGCATCAGCACGCCGACTTGTAGAAGTACTTGCTGACCGAAGGATCGTTCATGGTGGACCGGGTGATCGCCACCATGGTCGTGGCGATCGACGACTGGACCGGCTTTCCTTGGATCGCCGCGAGCGCCTGGTCGACGCCCTGGGTGCCGATCTGCGCCGGGTTCTGCGCGACGAGCACGTCGAGCGTGCCGTTCTTCAGCGCGGTCACCTCGTCCGGCTCCGCGTCGAACGCGGCGACCTTAACCTTCCCCTGCTTGCCCGCGGCCTGGAGCCCGGTGGAGATGCCCTGTGCGGTGTTGGTGTTCCCGGCGAAGACGCCGCCGAGGTCGGGGTGGGCCGCGAGCGTCGACTGGATCTGCGAGGCCGCCGTGGCCGGCAGGTCGTTGTCGTAGAGCACCGGAAGCAGCGTGATCTGCGGGTGCTTGGCCTGCATCTCCTCGGTGAAGCCCTTGATCCGGGCGTCGGTGGTGGAGACGCCGGGCTTGACGCTGATCACGATCGCCGAGCCCTTGTCGCCCATCAACTGGGCCAGCGCGTCAGCGGCCTGGCGCCCGCCCGCCTCGTTGTCGGAGGAGATCCGGGAGACCCCGACGGTCGGGTCGGTCACCGAGGTGTCGACCAGCACCACCTTGGTGCCCGAGCCCTGGATCTGCTGGAGGGACGGGGTCAGCGCGGTGCTGTCGACCGGCGAGATCAGCAGGCCGTCGGGGTGGGTCGCGGCGACGGAGTCCAGGATCGGCCGCTGGACCGAGACGTCCCACTGGGCGGATCCGTCCACGGTCAGCTTCACGCCGAGCCTGGTCGCCTCCTGCTGCGCGGCGCAGGACATGGTGATGTAGAAGGGGTCGCTCTTGACCCCGGTGATCAGCTCCATGGTCTTTCCCGCACCGGAGTTGGCCCCGGTGCCGCCCGAACTCCCGCCGGACGACGAGCCGGAGGAGCCGGAGCCGCTGCTGCAGGCGGCGGTCGCGGTGACCAGGGCCAGCACGGCACCACAGCCGATCAGTTTCGCGGACGGTCTGCGCATGGGATCCTCCCGTGGGCGTTGCTCTCTCACTGGCCGGTGTCGGTGGCTGGGTGGCGAGTTGAATGAGTCGATGAGTGAGTTGACGAGGGAGTCGATGAGTGAGTTGACGAGTGACTGAGTGATCGACCGGTCGATCGATCGACCGATCAGGCGTGTTCGCGTCGGCGGCGGCGCAGTTGGTCCAGGTAGACGGCCAGGACCAGCACCGCGCCGATGGTGACGTCCTGCCAGTACTGCTGCACCCCGATGATGATCAGCCCGGTGCTGAGCACCGCCGGGATGAAGACACCGATCACCGTGCCCAGCACGGACCCACGCCCGCCGATGAGGCTGGCGCCGCCCAGCACGACCGCGGTGATCACGGTCAGGTTGTCGGTCGCATGCCCCGCGATGCTGGTGGTGCCGAAGTAGGCCAGCCACATCACCGCGCCCAGACCGCAGAGCAGGCCGGTGAGGGCGTAGACCGTGATCAGCTGCCGGTCGACGGCGACGCCCGCCCGGCGGGCCGCCTCGGGGTTCGAGCCGATGGCGTAGGTGTGCAGTCCGAACCGGGTCCGGGCGAGCACCAGGGCGAAGACCACCGTCATGACGAAGGCGATCACGACCAGCCAGGGGATCTGCCCGAAGAGCTTGCCGAAGCCGATCGACTCCTGCAACTTGGACGAGACCGCGCCGGTCGGGTCCTCGCCCTTGGTGACGATCTCGGCGATGCCGAGCGCCGCGCCGAACCCGCCGAGCGTGACGATCAGCGGCGGCACCTTCGCCTTGGCCACCAGCCAGCCCTGGAGCGCTCCCCACAGCAACCCGGTCACCAGCGCGATCAGCGAACTGACCAGGACGGCGCCCCAACCCGACCCGGCACCGCCGTGGTGGACGGTGTACTCGGCGGAGAGGACGGCGGAGAGCACGAGTATCGAGCCGACGGAGAGGTCGATGCCCGCGGTGATGATCACGAAGGTCATGCCGACGCCGAGCACGAGGTAGATGGCGGCGTTGGTGGCGATCTGGGTGAGGTCGTAGGTGGTGAGGAACTTGCCGGGCGCAGCCAGGGTGAAGTAGACGACCAGGACGGCCAGGATCAGGAAGGTCCAGGTCTCGTTGAAGGCCCCCAGCCGGGACAGACCGGTCCTGCGCGCCACCGTCGTCAACGGCTTCCGCAGCCGCAGCAGTTGCAGCCAGAGGTTCACGATCCGTCCCCCGTCCCCGTCTCCCCCGGTGTCTCCGCCTCCGGGGACTCCGGCCTAACCTCCAACGCGCCGGTCATCGCGCCGACGAGTTCCTCCACCGACGTGCGCGCGGCGTCGAACCGCGCGACGCGCCGGCCGAGGCGGAGCACCTCGATCCGGTCGGAGACGCTCAGCACCTCCGGCATGTTGTGGCTGATCAGCACGACGGTGATGCCCCGGTCCCTGACCCGGCGGATGGTGTCCAGCACGCGCCCGCGCTGCACCACGCCGAGGGCGGCCGTCGGCTCGTCCATGAAGATGATCCGGTGCGCGAAGGCCACCGCCCGTGCCACCGCGACGGACTGCCGCTGGCCTCCGGAGAGCGTGGCGACGGGCACGGACACGTCCGGCAGCTCCACGCCCAGTTCGGCGAAGGCCGTCACGGCCGCCCGCCGCATCGCCGCCCGGTCGAGCACGCCGAGCCGACCGAGCAGGCCGCCGCGTCGCAACTCCCGGCCGAGATGCAGGTTGACCGCCGCGTCCAGGTCCGGTGCGAGGGCGAGGTCCTGATAGACCGTCTCGATGCCGACCCGACGCGCGTCCTGGGGCGAGTGGAGCTGCACCTCCCGGCCGTCGACCTGGATCGACCCGCCGTCCGGGCGCATCGCGCCGGACAGCGTCTTCACCAGGCTGCTCTTGCCGGCGCCGTTGTCGCCGATCAGGGCGACGACCTCACCCGCGTACGCGGTGAAGTCCGCTCCGTCCAGGGCCTGCACCTGGCCGAAACGCTTGGTCACACCGCGCGCCTGGAGCAGCGGCACGGCTTCCGTCATGACTGACCTCCCGGGTGGCGGGGTTGTCGAGCCTGTTTCGGTTGCTGATCAGTGATCGGCGATCGGCGATCGGCGATCGGCGATCGGCGATCACTGGCTGGTGATCACTGATCGGTGATCATCGATGGCGCTTGGTAACGTTCACAGCGACTGTGCGAGTGTGGATCTGTCCCTGACATGTCGTCAAGACCTGCTGCGGAAACAGTCGGACGGCCCACCCGAGCCGGCTCGACAGCACGGAGTTTTGGTAGCGATCCCGTGAAGGCGCGCATTCGCAACGGACCCTTTCCGGACCCCTGGCCGGAATCGCCTCCCCTGTGATGCGGGACACGTCATGGCCGTCGACGTGCTGTTTCTCAATGTTCCGTGAACGCAGTGCCCCCTGCCACCTCGTGTGAAGGGTGTGAGGAGAAGATGGGCTGGGCAGTCAGAATGGGTCCGAGATCCGCAACGTCTGGCATGGGCGGGTCCATGCCGCAGGGGAGGAACGTTGAGCGTGTGCGTGATAGGTGCGGGTCTGTCAGGACTGGCAACCGCACACGCGCTCAGGCGGAGGGGGATCGACTTCGTCTGTCTGGAGAAGGCGCCGGACGTCGGCGGGATCTGGCGGATGCCGGGGGCCGGTGAGCCGGGTCCGGGGTACCAGGCGCTCCACCTCAACACCGCCAAGCAGTTGACCGGCTTTGCCGAGTACCCGATGCCGGACGAGCTGCCGCACTATCCCGGGCACCACGACATCGCCGCCTACCTGCGGTCGTTCGCTGACTGGGCGGGTCTGACGCCCCATGTCGAGCTGCGCACCGAGGTGCTCGCCGTCGAGCAGGAGCCTGACGGCGGCTGGACGGTGACGACTCGGAACGCCGAGGGGGCGGAAACCCGGCGGAGCTTCGACCATGTGGTCGTCGCCTCCGGACACCACTCGCTGCCCGCGCTGCCGAACCCACTGCCGCCGGGTGCCGAGTCGTTCGCAGGAACGATCCTGCACTCCATGGACTACCTGGACGGCCAGGACTTCGCCGGCAAGCGGGTCGTGGTGGTGGGCCTGGGCGCGTCCGCGGTGGACATCGCCGCCGACCTCTCCCGGCACGCCGCGCAGACCGTGCTCTCCGTGCGCCGCGGCCTGCATGTCGTGCCCAAGCAGCTCTTCGGCACGCCCGTGGACCTCATCGCCGACGCGCCGTGGTTCACCGGCATGTCCCTCCCCGAGCAGGTCCACTTCATCGAGCAGTCGCTGCTGGTGGCGCGCGGCCGGATGTCCGACTACGGGCTGCCCGAGCCCGACCACCCGATCTTCTCCTCCGCCATCACCATCTCGGACGAGATCCTCAGCCGGATCCGGCACGGCGCGGTGACGCCGAAGCCCGCCGTCGCACAGCTGGACGGCGACCGGGTCGTCTTCACCGACGGCACCTCGGTGACGGCCGACGCGGTCGTCTACTGCACCGGGTTCCGCATGGACTTCCCGTTCCTGCCGGAGAACTGCCCGTTGAGCCCGGAGGGGCCGGTCCGGCTCTACCGCCGGATCGTCTCGCCCGAGGCGCCCGGCCTGTTCTTCGTGGGTCTGATCCGCCCGGTGGGCTCGATCACCCGTCTCGTGGAGGCGCAGGTCGAGTGGATCGCCGGGATCGTCGAGGGCGAGCGCGAGCTCCCTCCGGCGGAGGAGATGCTCCAGGAGATCGACGCGTACCTGGGCGGCATCGAGGGGCGCTACGGGCTCACCGAAGGCAGCTCGATCCAGGTCGACGTCGGCCCGTACCTGGCCGAACTCGGCGCCGCGACCACGAGCGGTCCGGTCAGCGACCTGAACGCGCTGCGGGTGCTGGGCGAACTGGTCGGACACACGGAACTGCAGCACGCCTGAGCACGCCCAGGCCCCGAAGCAACGGCCCCCGCGGATCACCAGATCCGCGGGGGCCCGACTGCTGTGCGTCTATCCCTTGAGCTATCCCTTGAGCCAGCCGAGGAACTGGCTCCAACGGCCGCCCTTCTCGCCCTTGCCGGCCGCGGCCGCGCTCGGCTGGACCCGGGACGACGCGTCCGGACGCTGCGTCTGCGCGCCGGCCGCCCGCTGCGTGATCTGGGCCGGGGTGAACCGCGCGGGCAGGGAGTTCAGCCCGCGGCTGAAGCTGCCCGGACGCCACGACAGGCTCTGCTCGGGGACGGAGAGCACGACGTCGGGAAGCTGGTTGAGCAGGTTCTCGACGGCGGTCACCGTGATCTGACGGGCCGGCTCCTTGGACGGGCAGGCGTGCGGGCCCGCGCTCCAGGCCAGGTGGGCACGGCTGTTGGCCGCGCGCGCCGCGGCGAGGTCCGGGCTGGTGTTGGCCGCGCCGATGCTGATCAGCATCAGCTCTCCGGCCCGCACGTACTGACCGCCGAACTCCATGTCGGTGACCGGGTAGTGCGCCGCGAAGTTCGCCATGGGCGGGTTCTCCCACAGCGTGTCGTCGAGCGCGTCGTCGATCAGTCCGCCCTTGTGCGCGTACCCGTCGTCGGTGAGCACCCGGTGCAGCACGTTGCCGATGAGGTTGCGCAGCGGCTCCACGCCCGCGCCCAGCAGCAGCGCCAGCTGGTGCAGCATCTCCTCGTCGTTCAGCCGGGCATGATGCTGCATCAGCCAGGAGGCGACGTCGTCGCCGGGACGGCTGCGCTTGAGCGCGACCAGCTCGCCGACCGCGCCGAAGAGCACGCCGGCCGCCTGCTCGGCGTTGATGCCGTCGAAGATGCCGGTGATGCCGAACATCACGCGGTCGCCGATGTCGGCGGGGCAGCCGAAGAGCTCGTTGAAGACGAAGAGCGGCAGCTGCTTGGCGTAGTCACCGAGCAGGTCGGCCGAACCCCGGGTCCCGAACTGGGAGATGAGGTAGTTGGAGGCCTGCTCGGTGATCCGGGTGACGCGTCGCTGGTCGACCCGGGCCATGCTGTCCGTCACGGCCTGACGGAGCCTCAGGTGCTCCGCGCCGTCCGTGAACATGCAGTTGGGCCGGTACGCGAGCAGCGGCAGGACCGGGCTGTCCGCGGGGACGATGCCCTCGTTCAGCTCCCGCCAGTGGCGCGAGTCCTTGCGGAAGGACGCCGAATCCTGCAGCAGCCGCAGCGCCGCCTGGTAGTCGGTGACCAGCGTGGCGTCGACACCCGGGGCGAGCTCGACCGGCGCGGTCGGCCCGTAGTGGCGCAGGTAGGCGTAGTAGGCCTGCGGGTCGGCCGCGAACTCCGCGCCGTACAGCGGCACTCGGCCGCCTACGGCGTGCGCCGGGCACCCCGGCGGGGGAACCGGGGTCGAAGAGCGAACGTCCATGTCCACGGGTGGCTCCTAGCCCGCACGGGCCAGCAAATAGCTGACGAGGGTGGTCAGTGCGGCGGCCGACGACTTCTCGTCGCGCGCGTCGCAGGTGACGACGGGGGTGTCGTCGAGGAGGTCCAACGCCTCCCGCAGCGAGGCTTCGGCGCGTTCCGGATTGCCGTCGAAGTGGTTGACGGCGATCGCGTAGTCGAGGCCGTACTGCTCGATCAGGTCGATCACGGCGAACGAGTCGGCGAGCCGCTCCGGGTCGACCAGGACCAGCGCGCCGAGGGCGCCGCGGGCCATGTCCTCCCACATCTGCACGAACCGCATCTGGCCCGGCGTGCCGAAGAGGTAGAGCACCACGCGTTCGCTGATGGTGAGTCGGCCGAAGTCCATGGCGACCGTGGTGGTCGTCTTCCCCCGGACTCCCTTGAGGTCGTCGATCGCCTCGGCCGCCCGGGTCATCGTCTCTTCGGTGGACAGCGGCTCGATCTCGGAGATCGACCCGATGAACGTGGTCTTGCCCACCGCGAAGTGGCCGACGACCAGGATCTTCACCGCGGTCTGGGTGGCCCCGGCGGAGACGTAGTCGCGCTCCCCCAAGTTCTGGCGTCCATCCAGGCTCTGGCGTCCACTCAGACTCGGGCGTTCATCCAAACTTGGCTCGGAGGCCATTGAGCACCTCCTCCAGGAGCTCCTTGTCGGCAAGACGGGCGCGGGCCACCGGCGGACGGGTGAGCACGTAGCCACCGTCCTTCAGGGCGGCCAGCACGATCCGGACCACGCCCAGGGGCAGCCGGGTATGCCCCGCGATCTCGGCCACCGAGAGGTAGCCCGCGGAGCAGAGGTCCAGGAGTCGCAGCTCCTCCGGCGAGAGCCGGGTGGGCCGCTGCCCCTGGTCGGGAGCCGCCGTGACCAGTGTGATCAGCGAGAGTTCGCCGTCGTCCGGCAGACCGCGTCCCTTGGTGATGACGTACGGTCGCACTAAGGCGGCGGACTCCGGCTCCCACTCCTCGGGACGGTTCATGAATGCGCCCCGAGGTTCTCGCGCGGCGGAGCGGCGAGGAACTTGCCCAGCTGGCCGACGAGTTGCTGCATGCGGAAGGTGATGTCCTGCATGTCGACGTCCGGCGTGGCGGAGACCGCGAGGTACGCGCCCTCACCTGCGGAGATCAGGAACACCCAGCCCCCGTCGAACTCGACCAGGGTCTGCCGCCACTGCTGGCTGGAGTCCTCGCAGAAGAACCCGAGCGAGCGACTGAGCGACTGCACACCGCTCATGGCGGCGGCGACCCGGTCCGCGTTGTCCTTGTCGAAGTCCTGCGTCCGGGCCATCAGCAGGCCGTCGGCGGAGATGAGGACCGCGTGCAGTGCCCCGGGAATCTCCAGGGCGCTGTCGAGCATCCAAGACAGATCGTTGTTCACGAGAAGTCATGCCCTTCACTGCTTGCACCACGCACGGTGCTCGTCTGGTCCGTGCCGTCCGACGGCACCGCCCGGCCCGACCGGGTGCCCCGCTGGAAGGCGCCCATGATCGCGGCGGTCTGTGCACCGGAACGCGGCGCGGCAACCGGGCCCTGCTCGCCGGTCGGCACGATCGCCATCGGCCGCTTGCGCCGACGCATCGGCAGGCCGTCGGAGGTCGCGCCGACCGGAAGGCCGGGCTCGGGGAGCATGGCGGGCGGCGGGACCGGGGCCGCGGCGGGCGCGGCCGGGGCGGCGGGAGTCTTCTTCTCGGGCATGCTGGTCAGCAGTTCGTGCGGCAGCAGGACCACCGCCCGCACGCCTCCGTAGGGGGACGAGGAGTCGACCGACACCTCGAAGCCGAAGCGCTCGCAGAGCACTCCGATGACCGCCAGGCCGAACTGCGGCGGGTTGCCGAGACCCGCGACGCCGGAGACGCGATCGGTGTTGAGCAGCCGGTCGGCTCGCGCCCGCTCCTCGTCGTTCATGCCGACGCCCGCGTCGTCCACGACGATGACCACGCCCTTGGGCACGGTACGGATGTTGATCTCGACGACGGTGTCCGGGCTGGAGTAGCTGGTCGAGTTGTCGAGCAGCTCGGCCAGGGCGAGCGCCACCGGCTCGACGGCCCGGCTGGAGACGCCGAAGTCCACCTGGGAGAGGATCTCCACCCGGCGGAAGTGGCGCACCCGGCCCTGGGCGCTGCGGACCACGTCGTAGACCGAGGCCACGTCCCGGTGACGGCCCAACCAGCCGTCGCAGAGCACCGCGATGGACTGCGCGCGCCGGGCGAACTGGGAGTTGGTGTGGTCGATCTCCATCATGTCCTGGAGGATCACCGACTCGCCGTACTTGCTCTGCAGCCGGGAGAGGATCAACTGCTGCTCGGCGGCGAGGCCCTGCAGGGTCCGCATGGCGGACTTGAGTACGGTCTTCGTCGCTTCCTCGGCCTGCTCCTGGGCCGCGGCGACGGACTGCGCGTAGTGGTGCTCCAGATCGGAGTAGTGCTCTCTGAGCCCGTCGATCTGCTGCCGCAGCGCGTCGGACGACGCCCGTTGGCGGACGACCAGCACGATCGCGACGAGCAGGGCGACGACGAGAGCCCAGAGCACCGGGTTCTCCAAGTAATCCGTCATAAGACTCTCTTCAGGCAACTGACGGCCGGCTGCCGAATCCCCCGCACCGGCAGGGTGGACCCGTCCGCTCCGCAAAGCGTGGTGATCGTATCATCGGCTCGGCATGCACCCGACGAACCGCCCGCGCCCATGAGCATTCGTCTCATTGCGTTCACACAACCGTAATTGACGGTCCGATGGGCCCGGACGACGACTCTGTACAAGTGTGTTCGGACCGCACTTGTCCAGAGAAGTCACGCCGTACGGTCGTGCACGCCTGTGCGAACACGTCCGCGAACAGCTACACGGACACACGTGCGGCCCCGGTTCATCCGTCCCCCCGCGACGGACGAACCGGGGCCGCACGACGTCAACGCCTGGCTCCGACGCCTGGCTTCAGCCCTTGACGCCTCAGCCCTTGACGCAGACGACCTGCTTCAACTCGGCCACCACCTCGACGAGGTCGGTCTGCTGGGCCATGACCTTCTCGATCGGCTTGTACGCGCCCGGGATCTCGTCGACGACGCCGGAGTCCTTACGGCACTCCACGCCCCGGGTCTGCTCCTCCAGGTCGCGGACGCCGAACTTGCGCTTCGCCGCCGAGCGCGACATCTTCCGACCCGCGCCGTGCGAGGCCGAGTTGAACGCATCCGCGTTCCCCAGGCCGCGCACGATGTAGGAGCCGGTGCCCATCGAGCCCGGGATGATGCCGTGGTCCCCCGCGCCCGCGCGGATCGCGCCCTTACGGGTGACCAGCAGGTCCTCGCCGTCGTAGCGCTCCTCCGCCACGTAGTTGTGGTGGCAGCTGATCACGTCGTCGAAGCCGACCTTGGCCTTGGGGAACTCGCGCCGGACGACGTCCTGGAAGAGCGCCATCATCACCGCACGGTTGCGCTTCGCGTACTCCTGCGCCCAGAACAGGTCGGACCGGTAGGCCTCCATCTGCGGCGTGGCCGCGATGAAGACCGCCAGGTCGCGGTCGACCAGGCCCTGGTTGTGCGGGAGCGAGCGGGCGACGTCCATGTGGTGCTCGGCGAGCTCCTTGCCGATGTTGCGCGAACCGGAGTGCAGCATCAGCCACACCGCACCGGACGTGTCCAGGCACACCTCGACGAAGTGGTTGCCCGAGCCGAGCGACCCCATCTGCTGCAGCGCACGCTCACGCCGCGCCTTGACCGCCGGGGTCAACTCGTCGAACCGGGACCAGAACTCGTCCCAGCCGCCCGAGGCGAAACCGTGGATCCGGGTCGGGTCGACCGGGTCCGAGTGCAGGCCACGGCCGACCGGGATGACCCGCTCGATGCGCGAACGCAGCCGGGACAGGTCGTCGGGCAGGTCGCGGGCGGTGAGCGTGGTCTTCACCGCGCTCATCCCGCAGCCGATGTCGACGCCGACCGCGGCGGGGCAGACGGCGCCCTTCATGGCGATCACGGAACCGACCGTGGCGCCCTTGCCCAGATGGACGTCGGGCATGACCGCGAGACCGTGGATCCACGGCAGCGAGGAGATGTTGCGCAGCTGCTGCAGCGCCTGACCCTCGACCGTCGCGGGGTCGGTCCACATGCGGATGGGCACGTTGATGCCCGGGTACTCGGTGTACGACATGGAAGTGTTCTCCTGGGAACAGGCTACAAGTCTGAGGACGGCAGGGCCCGTTCCCGAACGGCCCGGTACGGGGGCGCGGTCGGGACGGGCGGTGCCGTGGATCCGGGCGTGTCAGCCCGGGAAGCCGCAGGCGGTGGAGGGGCGTCGCCACAGGGAGGCGGCGGCGCTGATGTGGCGCCTGCGTCGCAACTCGACCCGCATCGGGACTGCCTCCTCTCACCACCTCGGGGACCGGCCTGTCACGTCCGGTCGCTGCGCCTATCAACCCATGATCCGGTCCTGGTCCGCAACGAATTAACGGCGTTCCGGAAAGCACCGCGGGACGCACAACGGCCCCCGCACACCACCGAGGTGGTGTGCGGGGGCCGTCGTGTGCCGCACTCCGCGGGGACGGTTCAGGTCGTGCGGGTCAGTGCATGACCACCGGGATCGCGTCCGCGCCGTCCTCGGCGCCCGCGCCGCTGGCGGCCACCGCGTGGTGGTCCGGGCGACCGGCGTTGACCAGGACGAAGACCAGGGCCGAGGCGACGAACATGATGCCCACCGCCCACCAGATCGCCACGGTGTAGCCGTGCACCTGCGCGAACGGGTTACGCGGGTCGGCCGTGTGGTGGGCGACCAGCCAGCTGGTGGTGGCGCTGGCGGCGATGGTGTTCAGCAGCGCGGTGCCGATCGAACCGCCGACCTGCTGCGAGGTGTTGATCATCGCCGAGGCCACACCCGCGTCCTGCGGCCGGATGCCGAGGGTCGACAGGTTCATGGCCGGCATGAACGAGGTGCCCATGCCGAGACCGAGCAGGAACTCGGCCGGGAGGATCAGCGTCCAGTAGTTGCTGTCGACCTTCATCTGAGTGAGCATCAGCATGCCCAGGGCGGCGACCAGCAGACCCGGGCCCATCAGCCAGCGGGCGGGGATGCGGGTCACCAGTCGGGTGCCGATCTGGGTCGAGCCGGTGATCATGCCGACCACCATCGGCAGGAACGCCACTCCGGTCATGACCGGCGAGTACTGCTTGATGCCCTGCAGGTAGTAGGTCATGAACAGGAAGAGGCCGAACATCCCGATGATCGCCAGGCCCAGGCCCAGGTAGGCGCCGCCGCGGTTGCGGTCCAGCACCACGCGGAGCGGCAGCAGCGGGGCCTTGATCCGTGACTCGACCAGGACGAACAGGGCCAGCAGCACCACGGAGGCCACGAAGAGGCCGATGGTGACGCTGGAGCCCCAGCCGGACTCCTCGGCCTTGGTGAAGCCGTAGACCAGGGCGACCAGACCGGAGGTGGCCAGCAGGACGCCGGGGATGTCCAGACGGCTGCGGTTGCGCTGGTCGGCGCGCTCCTCGATGAAGAGCGTCGCGCCGATCACGGCGATGATGGCGAAGATGATGTTGACGTAGAGCGCCCAGCGCCAGTTGAAGTACTGGGTCAGCGCGCCACCGAGGAGCAGACCGACGGCGCCGCCGGCACCGGCGATCGCACCGAAGATGCCGAAGGCGGTCGCCCGCTCCTTGGCCTCGGTGAAGGTCACCGCGAGCAGCGAGAGCGCGGCGGGCGCGAGCAGTGCGCCGAAGACGCCCTGGAGGGCGCGAGCGCCCAGCAGCATGGTCGAGTTGACCGCGGCGCCGCCGATGGCGGAGGCCAGTGCGAAGCCGATCAGGCCGACGATGAAGGCCTTCCTGCGCCCCCAGAGGTCCGCCACGCGACCGCCGAAGAGCAGCAGACCGCCGAAGGCCAGGCTGTAGGCGGTGATCACCCACTGCCGGTTGGCGTCGGAGATGTGCAGACTCTGCTGCGCGTGCGGCAGCGCGATGTTCACGACAGTGGCGTCGAGCACCACCATCAGCTGGGCGATGGCGATGAAGACCAGAGCTTTCCATCGCTTCGGGTCGAGCTGTGGCGTCGCCTGAGCGGCTGACGCGGGTGCTGCGGATTCAGACATGAGGGTATCCCCGTAGAAGGTGCGGCGGACGGTGCCGCCCTCGCCGCATTGCGGGCGCATGCGGACAACAGGAGGGCGTGCGAAGGTCAGGTGCTGACGGACCATGACGGTCGGTCAAATGAAATATCGTGAAATTTCGCGTGTCGGATCGCTCGGTCGATCAGCCGATCACTCGATCATTCAGTCGGTCGTTTCGGGGCGGAGGAGCCGCCGCGCAGGCTCGGCGTCATTGCCGACAACTGCGCTGCGCGGCCGAGAGAATGCACTCCCGACGCAGGTCCTCCAAGGTCAGGGCGCTGCCCGGCAGCGGCGTGTGCGCCGGAGCGCGCAGACCGTCGAGCAGCAACTGCAGATGGCGGTGGACGAAGGGCTGCATGCTGTTGTAGGCAGCGCCCGGGAACGGCCGAACCAGCTGGGCCACGGCCATCATCACGTCCGGACTGGTCACGTCGTCACGCAGGGTGCCGGCCGCCTGTGCCGCGTCGAGGATGCGCTGGACGGCAGCGTCCAACCGCTCCTTCGTCGCGAAGATCGCGGTCTCCTGCAGGTCCGTCCACTCGGAGAGCATCGGACACAGCGCGCCGATCTTCCAGTTGACGGAGTCGTGGACGAGGCGGCTCAACGCGTCGAACGCGTCCGCCTCCTCGGCGTAGGCCTGCTCCGCGACGACGATCGCCCGCTCCATCACTTCCAGCACCACGCCGTGCACGAGGCTGCGGCGGTCCTGGAAGTGGCGGTAGACGGTGGCGTTGCCGACGCCCGCCCGACGGGCGATGTCGTCGAGCGGCACGTCCGCGCCGAACTCGACGAAGGCGTCCTGCGCCGCGTCCAGGATCCGGGCCCGGTTACGCGCCGCGTCGGCGCGGCGGCGGAGGCCCACGGCAGGCTTGACGCCGCTCGACGGGCCGCCGACCGGCGATTCGCTGAGCTGAACCATGAGCGCTCCTTCCAGGTCTCGGAAACGGGGACGGGCTCCCCGGTTCCAGTGTCACTCACGTAAACGGGGACTCGCTCCCCGGAAATCCCGGATTCGAGTGTGACCTGGATCACAATTCTCTACGTGGAGGAATCCACACGCAGAGTAGGCGCGAGGGCGCGGTGCCTGGCACAACGCCGCAGCCCCCGCCGAGCCGGAGCGGGGCGGGGGCTGACGGGTCCGGTGTGGGTCAGGCCGGGATGACCGTCACCTCGCCGATCCCCAGGTCCTTCAGCGGACCGGCGATCACCGAGGCGTCGCCCACCAGCACGGCGACCAGCCGCTCGGGCGGGAAGCCCGCGACGACCGCGGCCGTCGCCTCCGCCGTCGTGGTCTCCGCGAGGCGGCGGTAGACCTCGGCCTGGTAGGCGTCGGGCAGCTCCTGCTCGACCTGGTCGGCCAGGGTGGCGCAGACCGCCGACGCGGTCTCGTAGCGGAGCGGCGCCACACCGACCAGGTTCTGCACGGCGATGTCGCGCTCCTCGTCGGTCAGCCCCTCCGCGGCCAGGGTGCGCAGGATCTGCCAGGTGTCGGCGAGCGCCGGGGCCGTGGACTCGGTGTCGACCGAGCCGGAGATCGCCAGCAGCGCCCGACCCTCCCCGTCCGCGCCGGAGCGCAGCGGCTGGGCGAAGGCCCGCACGCCGTAGGTGTAGCCCTTCTCCTCGCGCAGCACCCGGTCCAGACGGGAGGTCAGCGTGCCGCCCAGGCAGTAGGTGCCCAGGATCTGCGCCGCCCAGCTGTCGTCGTGGCGGTCGGGCCCGACCCGGCCGATCAGCAGCTGCGTCTGCACCGAGCCGGGACGGTCGACGACGACCACGCGGCCCGCGTCGTCGCCACGCACCGGCGCGGGACGGCGGCGCTCGCCGGGCTCGGCGGTCCACCGCCCCACCGTCGCGGCCAGCACCGCGTCCAGGTCCACACCGGAGAAGTCGCCCACCACGACGAGCGTCGCGGTCGACGGACGAACATGCTCGGCGTAGAACGAAGAAACGGCCGATCGATCGATCGTCTTGACCGTTTCCGCCGTGCCCGAGCGCGGACGCGACAGTCGGTCGCCGGCGTCGAACATCTCGCCGTAGAAGGCGATCGCGGCGCGACGCGCCGGGTTGGCCAGCTCGTGGACGATCTCGTCGAGGCGGTTGGCGACCAGCCGCTCGATCTCGTGCTCGGGGAAGGCCGGGACCCGGACCGCGTCCGCGAGCAGGCCGAGCCCGCGCTCCAGCCGGGAGGCCGGGACCTCCAGCGAGACCCGCAGCACGGTGTGGTCGGC
This sequence comes from Streptacidiphilus fuscans, assembly GCF_015690355.1. Lineage (GTDB taxonomy): Bacteria > Actinomycetota > Actinomycetes > Streptomycetales > Streptomycetaceae > Streptacidiphilus > Streptacidiphilus fuscans. The sequence continues at coordinate 172,575 of NZ_JADPRT010000012.1, forward strand.
GTGGGCGTCCAACGTCGCGCCCGCGCGCTCCAGTTCGGCGGCGAACTCCTCCGCCGTGAGCGACTCGGTGCCCTCGGAGAAGGCGCGCGCCAGGATGGTCGACACGCCCTCCTGCGCCTTCGGCTCGGCGTCCAGCGGCACGTCGAGGACCAGCTCGGCGGCGACCAGCGCCTGGCCGGGACGGTCGCAGCGCAGCACGGTCAGCCCGTTGGGCAGCGTGGACCGGGTCGGGGCCGGGAAGTTCCACGGCGTCGGCTGCCCCGGCTCGGGACGCGGGTGGAAGGTCATGGTGGAGGCGATGGTCATGCCTGCACCTCCTCGTCGTCGGCGGAGTCGGCGGTCTCGGCGGAGTCGGCGTCGGTGTCCTCGGTGGACACCAGCGGCTCGTAGGTCAGCACCGCGCGGTTGTCGGGCGTCAGGTACTTCTGCGCGACGGCCTGGACCTCGGCCGCGGTCACGTCCAACACCCGTGCCAGCGCGGTGTCCAGCAGCTTCGGGTCGCCGAACAGGACGGCGTAGCGGCACAATTCGTCGGCACGGCCGCCGACCGTGTCCAGCCGGTCCAGCCACTCGCGCTCGATCTGCGCCTGCGCGCGCTCCAGCTCCTCCGCCGTCGGGCCCTCGGCCGCGAAGCGGGCCAACTCGTCGTCGATCGCGGCCTCGACCGCCTCGACCGTCGCCTCGCCGGAGGTCTTGGCGTCCAGCCACCCCAGCGAGGGCGCGCCGGAGAGCCGCAGCAGGCCGAAGCCCGCGGTCACGGCCGACCGGTCGTGCCGGACCAGCCGGTTGTAGAGACGGCTGGACTCGCCCGAGCCCAGCACCGTCAGCGCCAGGTCGGCCGCGTCGGCCTCACGGGTGCCGTCGAGCGGCAGCGGGTACGCCTGCATCACGGCACGCGAGGGGACTTCGGCGACGACGTGCTCGCGCAGCGGCTCGGAGCCGTCGCGGACCACCGTGGTGCCGTCGCGCGGCGGGCGCTTGCCGTCGTGCGCCGGGATGGAGCCGAAGTACTTCTCCACCCAGGCCAGCGTCTGCTCCGGGTCGATGTCGCCGACCACCGAGAGCACCGCGTTGTTGGGCGCGTAGTAGGTGCGGAAGAAGTCCTGGGCGTCCGTCAGGGTGGCGGCGTCCAGGTCCTCCATCGAGCCGATGGGGGTGTGGTGGTACGGGTGGCCGTCCGGGAACGCCATCGCGGTCAGCCGCTCGAAGGCGGTGCCGTAGGGGACGTTGTCGTAGCGCTGACGGCGCTCGTTCTTGACCACGGCACGCTGGTTGTCCAGGCTCTCCTGGTCGAGCGCGGCGAGCAGGCTGCCCATCCGGTCCGCCTCCAGCCAGAGCGCCAGCTCCAACTGGTGGGCGGGCATGGTCTCGAAGTAGTTGGTGCGCTCGAAGCTGGTGGTGCCGTTGAGCGAGCCGCCCGCGCCCTGGACCAGCTCGAAGTGGCCGTTGCCGGGGACCTGCGCCGAGCCCTGGAACATCAGGTGCTCGAAGAGGTGCGCCAGACCCGTACGTCCGGGCACCTCGTGCCGGGAGCCCACGTCGTACCAGAGGCACACCGCGGCGACCGGTGTCAGGTGGTCCTCGGAGAGCACCACCCGCAGGCCGTTGGCCAACGTGTGCTCGCTGATGGTGAATCCTTGGGCCATCCGCGTCGTTCCTTCCGGTTGCTGCGCTGTTGCGGAACTGGTTGCGGCACTGCTGCCGCACAGTCGGTCTGCTGCACTTCTGTCGGTCGGGCCGGGGCCTGTCGTGCGTGCGGAGAACACCGCACGAAACACCGCACAAGTCCCGGGAAGCCCCATTGTGCTGCACCGGCAGGGGACGCGGTGGCCGGGTTTGTCAGCGGCCTGGTCCAGAATGGTCCCGACCGTGCCAGCCCATGCCGCCTCCAGGGACCCCTCCGGGACCCACCGGAGAGCGTGCATGCCGTCCGAGGGAGCGCCGCCGCGATGGCCCGCCGCAGTTCGCCGACCCCACCACCCGAGGATTTCGAGGAGCGCATCCTCGACATCGACGTGGTGGACGAGATGCAGAGCTCCTACCTGGAGTACGCCTACTCGGTCATCTACTCCCGGGCGATCCCCGACGCGCGGGACGGCCTCAAGCCGGTGCACCGACGCGTCCTCTACCAGGCCGACCAGATGGGCCTGCGTCCCGAGCGCGCCCACGTCAAGAGCGCCCGCGTGGTCGGCGAGGTGATGGGCCGGCTGCACCCCCACGGTGACACCGCCATCTACGACACGCTGGTCCGCATGGCACAGCCGTTCTCCATGCGGCTGCCGCTGATCGACGGCCACGGGAACTTCGGCTCCCTCGGCAACGACGACCCGCCGGCCGCCATGCGTTACACCGAGGCCCGGCTCACCAACGCCGCGATGGCGATGGTCGAGTCCATCGACGAGGACACCGTCGACTTCGCGCCCAACTACGACGGCAGCGAGCAGGAGCCGCAGGTCCTTCCGGCGGCCTTCCCGAACCTGCTGGTCAACGGCGTCTCCGGGATCGCCGTCGGCATGGCCACCAACATGCCGCCGCACAACCTGGGCGAGGTCGTGGCCGCCGCCCGCCACCTGATCCGGCATCCGAACGCCGACCTCGACGCGCTGATGCGCTTCATCCCCGGCCCCGACCTGCCGACCGGCGGTCTGGTGGTCGGCCTGGGCGGCATCCGAGACGCCTACGAGACCGGTCGCGGCACGTTCCGGATCCGCGCCAAGGTCACCGTCGAAGACGTCACCCCACGCCGCAAGGGCCTGGTCGTCACCGAGCTGCCGTTCACGGTCGGCCCGGAGAAGGTCATCGCCAAGATCAAGGACCTGGTCAACGCCAAGAAGATCCAGGGCATCGCCGACGTCAAGGACCTGACGGACCGCAACCACGGCCTGCGCCTGGTCATCGAGGTCAAGAACGGCTTCGTGCCGGAGGCGCTGCTGGAGCAGCTCTACAAGCTGACGCCGATGGAGGAGACCTTCGGCATCAACAACGTCGCCCTGGTCGACGGCCAGCCGCTGACGCTGGGGCTGAAGGAGCTGCTGGAGGTCTACGTCGACCACCGCTTCGAGGTGGTCCGGCGACGCTCCGACTTCCGTCGCCGCAAGCGTCAGGACCGGCTGCACCTGGTCGAGGGTCTGCTGGTCGCGCTGATCGACATCGACGAGGTCATCGCGATCATTCGATCGAGCGACAACGCCGCGCAGGCGAAGGATCGACTGATCGAGCGTTTCGGTCTGAGCGACACGCAGACCGCGTACATCCTCGACACCCCGCTGCGTCGCCTCACCCGCTTCGACCGGGTCGAGCTGGAGGCCGAGCAGGACAAGCTGCACGCCGAGATCGCCGAACTCACCGAGATCCTGGAGTCGGACTCGGTGCTGCGCAAGGTCGTCTCCGACGAACTGGCCGCCGTGTCCAAGAAGTTCGGCACCGAGCGCCGGACGGTGCTGCTGGAGGCCGGTTCGGTCGCCTCCGTCGCCGTCCCGCTGGAGGTCGCGGACGACCCGTGCCGGGTGCTGCTCTCCTCGACGGGCCTGCTGGCCCGCACCGCCGACACGGGCGCGGAGGGCGGTGACGCCGCGTCCGCGGAGCCGGTCGCTGACGACACCGGCAAGCGTGCCCGCCACGACGTGATCGTCTCCGCCGTCCCGGCCACCGCGCGCGGCCATATCGGCGTGGTCACGACCGCGGGCCGGGTGCTCCGGCTCCCGGTCATCGACCTGCCGCAGCTGCCACCGAGCGCCCACGCACCGGCGCTGGCGGGCGGCGCCAAGGCCGACGAGTTCCTCAAGCTCGACGCGGGCGAACTGGTCCTGGCGCTGACCACGCTGGACGAGTCCTCCCCCGGCCTCGCCCTCGGCACCGAGCAGGGCGTGGTCAAGCGCGTCGTGCCGGACTGGCCGGACAACAAGGACGAGTTCGAGGTCATCGCGCTCAAGGACGGCGACCGCGTCATCGGCGCCGTCGAACTGCGCACCGGCGAGGAGGACCTGGTCTTCGTCACCGCCGACGCCCAGCTGCTCCGCTACCCGGCCTCGCAGGTCCGCCCGCAGGGCCGCCCGGCGGGCGGCATGGCCGGCATCAAGCTCGCCGACGGCGTGAAGGCCCTCTCCTTCGCGGCGGTCGACCCGGCCGCCGACGCCCTGGTGGTCACCGTCGCGGGCGCGACGGACGCACTCGACGGCATGGGCCAGGGCACGGCCAAGGCCACGCCGTTCGAGCAGTACCCGCGCAAGGGACGCGCCACCGGCGGCGTTCGCTGCCAGCGCTTCCTCAAGGGTGAGGACCGCCTGGTCTTCGCCTGGGTCGGCCCCACGCCCGCCCGCGCCGCGACCGCCAACGGCTCCCCGGCCGAACTCCCGGGCCGCGACCCGCGTCGCGACGGCTCCGGCGTGCCGCTGGCCAAGGAGATCACCGCGGTGGCCGGTCCGGTGTGACCGGCTGAGGAGAGACCGGCTGAGGAGTGACCCGGTGGGGGTGTCGACGGCGGACTGCCGACGGCGCCCCCACCGGCGTCTGCGGCCTCAGCGCGGGTCGTTCACTCCCGTCGGCAACGACATGTAGAGGCGGGTTCCCTGCGGCCGGAAGCCGACCCGCTCGTAGACGCGACGGGAGCCGTCGCCGGAGTACTCCAGCCAGACCGACCCGGCGCCGCCGACGAAGGCGGCCCGCGCCAGCGCCTCCGTCACGGCTGCGGCGACACCCCGCCCCCGGTGGGCGGGCCGGGTGCCCACGCCCGCCAGTTCGGCGGTGCCCGCGGCCGGGGCGGAGCACTGCCCGCCGCCCGCGCAACTGCCGTCCGGGGCACGGACGAAGCGGACCGCACCGCCTCCCTCCTGGGTGCGGCGCAGGCGAGCCGTACCCTCGGGCGAGGCGGCGGACTCCCCGCCGAACGCCTCGGCGAGGGCGGCGGCCACGGCGAGGTAGTCCGCGTCCGAGACGGGCGTCTCGACCTTCGGTCCGGGGTTCCCGCGCTCCGACGGCGGCAGGGTGTCCGGCGTGCAGACCAGGTACGCGTGCCGCGCCTCGACGGCGAACCCAGCCGCCTGCAACGCGGATGCCACGGCGGGCGCGGCGTCGGGGGCGAACTCCAGCCGTGGCAGCAGCCCCCGTTCCCGGAACGCGCCGACCAACTGCCGGACGTCCGCGCCGGTCGGCGCGGCACCGGGCAGCGGGGTGGCGTAGTTGACGTAGGGGCTGGTGGTGGCCGGGTCGATCCCGATCACGAACCTGCCCGTCTCCACGACCTCGGGACGGCGGCGGAGATGGGCGACGGCAAAGCTCTGGACGTCGATGTCCACGGTGATGACGACCTCACGTGAGTGCGCATGCGCGCGAAAAGGCGCATGACTGTGCGCACGACGGCGCGAAACAGGTTGCGGTGTCGTGGGGCCGCACGGACGGGGCAGGTCGCACGGACGCGTGAAACGCGGCGCGGGTGCTCAGCCCCGACGGCGGCCGCTGCGGGTCGCCGGGATCATTGGCGTCAGTCCTCTGTCGTCGTTCTGCTGCGCCGGCTCCGGCGGCAGCACCCGGGCATGCTACCGCTGGACCTGGGCAAGCGGGTTGGGCAGCGGGACGTAGGTGGAGTCGCCGCCGTCCGCGTCGAGCCAGCGCAGCAGCAGGTTGGTCTTCGCCGGGATGTGCGGGACACCGATGAAGTCGCGGTACTCGGACAGGATCTGACATGCCGTGGGCCACAGCTCAGCAGCGAGCTGGGGGTGACGGGCGGTGATCGCCCCGGCCATCTCCATCAGGTTGTTGACGACCAGGCAGTACAGCAGCCGGTCCCTGCCGTACTCCGGGCTCACCCCCGGGTTGGGGACGCCCGGGCCGAAGCGGGTCAGCCGGGAAGCGTGGCGGTCGGTGGTGAGCTTGACGCCTTCGTGGTCCCGGAAGAGCACCTGGCCCGGGAGCCCGGCCGCGTCCACGGCGACCAGGACGTTCTGCAAGTGGCACTCCAACACGACGCCGTGGTCGCGCAGTGCGTCCAGCGCCGGTGGGGCCAGGAGCTCGACATAGCGGCGCCACCAGGCGAACGCCTGCTCTGCGGTGAGCCGGTCGAGCGGATTGCCGTCGAAGCCCTCGCTCACGCCCGCCGCGAGCAGCGGCGTCAGTCCGGGCGCGACGCGGTGGGCGAAACCCTCGCGCTGCAGGACCGCGTAGGCCTCCCAGCCGTCCTCACCGTGCCCGGCGAGCGTGCGGTAGCCCTGGTCGGCGAAGACCAGCGACGAGAGCGCGGGCGGCAGCGCCGCCAACACCTCGTCCACCGGCTGCAACCAGCGCAGGTCACGCAGCCAGAGGCGGCGGATGTCATTGGTGATCCGCACCTCCAGGCTGAACTTCAGCGCGAGGTCGGCGTCGGGCAGGTAGACCGTGCGGAGCGAGGACGTCGCCCAGGCCTGCTCCTCGGTCCGGCCGAGGTCGCGGATCCGTCCGTCAGCCAGGGCGGTCAGCGTCTGCGGAGCCAACGTCGGGTGGCTGCGCAGGAGTTCGAGCTGCCACGGATGAGCGGGCAGCACCCGGTAGCCGGGGGGCGCGGCGTCGCCCCAGAGCGCGTCGATCGCGCCGCTCACGCCCTCCCCGCCGAGGAGGTCCTCGCGCACCCCGAGCAGGGTCAGCGGATACCGGGCACCCGCCTCCGCCGCGTACGGCAGCCAGCTCTGCGGAACTGTGCCGCCACGGGTCTTGGGCGCGGGGTGGTAGCGGTGCCCGGCCAACAGCGCCTGCTCGGAGCGGAGATAGAGATCCGCGACGGCCTTCTCGTCCCGAGCCGCGGCCTCGGCGCGCGCCGCGAGCAGCGCCGCCACGACATCGCGGCTGTCGCGCATCTCCGCGCCGAGGGTGGCGTTGTCCACGCCGGTCCGGGCGCGTGCCTCCTCCTCGGCCAGCACGACCAGGGCGTCGAACCCGTCGAGGATCAGACCGTCCACGGCGAGCGGCGGCTGCGGCCAGCGTCCCGCGCCCGTGGTGAGCGTGCGGCCGGTCCCGGTCAGCCGGTAGCCGGACGCGGCCCCCGAGCGGGGCTCGGTCAGCTCCCTGACCAGGCAGTTGAGCAGCGAGGTGGCCGCCGTCGCCTCCTCCGGACGCCAGCCCTGCCAACCGTCGCCGTCGGCGTACCCGTCCATGCCTGCCTCCGCACCCCGTGCCCGTACCCGTGCCCGCACCCGTCTGCCCGGTCCACCCGTCAGGGCGGTTTGTCCCATCGGTGACGGCAGAGAATGATCTGTCCAGACGCATCCTCTCCCAATCCGGGGTACCTCACCTTCATGCACGCAACAGACAGTCCGGTGCTGCGTCCCGCCGAGGCCGTGTTCGCGGCCGAGCTGCACCGGGTCCGCCCGGAGTTGGACGCGGGCTTCGCCGCCGAGCTCCCGGGTGCCCGCGCGGCCGTGCTCGCCCGACTGTGGCGGGCCCTGCGACTGGAACCACTGCCGCTCTCAGCCGCCGACCGGGCCCGGCTGTCCGGTCCCGACCGGCGCGCGTACGACATCGGCGCGCCGGATCCCGGTTACGCGGTCCGGCTGGGCGCGACCGCGTACACGCACCCGGCCGCCCTGCTGGAGGCGCTGCGGCTGCCGGGCTCGGACACACTGCTCGGCGAGATCGAGCACAGCGTCGTGTCATTGGCGCTCTCCCGCGCGGGCGCACGGGCACGGAGTGAACGGAAACCGGTCGGACTGATCGATTCGACCGATTCGATCGATCTCGCCGCCGCCGAACTGATCACCGCTGAGCGTTCGATCGTCGACGGTCATCCGTACCATCCGTGCTGCCGCAGCAGGCCCGGCTTCTCCGTCGCCGACCAGCTCGCCTACGCGCCGGAGCACGGCGCCGACATCGAGCTGGAACTGATCGCGGTCCCGGAACGGGATGCGCTGCTGACCGGCGCCTGGCCCGAAGCCCTGCGCGATCGCGCCTCCGGCACGCTCCTGCTTCCCGCCCACCCCTGGCAGGCCCGCACGGTACTTCCTCCGCTCGGCTTCGCCCCGAGCGGTCGCCGCCTGACCGCCGCACCGCTGATGTCCGTCCGCACCCTCGCACCGCTCGCCACCACGGGCCCGCACCTCAAGACCTCGCTGTCGCTGCGCATGACCTCCTCGATCCGCGACATCTCCGGCGGGTCGGTCCGCAACGCGCTCGCCGTCTCCGGCCTGCTCGACGCCGTGGTCGGCCGACTCGACGGCAGCCTGCGGATCACCCGCAACCTGGCGTCCTGCGCCGCCCTGGTGGACGCCGAGCCCAGCCCCGACCTCGCGGTGATCGTCCGCCAGCCCCCGACCGAGGGTCTGCGCGAAGGCGAACGGGTGCTGCCGCTGGCCGCGTTGGCGGAGCGTCCGCCGACCGGTCTCAGCGCGGCCCGGTGGCTGACCGCCTTCGCACGGCTCGCCTGGCCCGCGCTGCTCCGACTGCTGGACTGGGGCGTCGCGTTGGAGGCGCACGGCCAGAACCTGCTCGTGGTGCTGGACCCGGCCGACCGGCCCGTGCGGCTGGTCTACCGGGACCTTGCCGACATCCGGGTCAGCCCGGCCCGCCTCGCCCGCGCCGGGATCGACCACCCGCCGGTCACCGGCCATGTGGTCAGCGACGATCCCGTGGTACTGCACCGCAAGCTGTTCGGCTCGCTGGTCGGCGGGGCGTTCGGCGGCCTGGTGTCCGGCTTCGGTGGCGGGGACCGGTCGATGGAGGCCCGGCTCTGGCAGACGGTCGCCGCCGAGGCCCGGGCGGCCGCGGCGCAGGTGCTGCACGACCCCGCCGACCGCGACGCCCTGCTGCACGAGCCGCTGCCGCTCAAGGCGCTCACGCTGATGCGGCTCGACGGCACGGCCCCGGGCGACCGGTGGACCACCGCGGACAACCCACTCGTCCCTCCCGATGGACAGCCACAGGCCTGGTAAGGCTAACCTTGCCTCCGTGAGCATGTGTACGACCGCGTCCAGAGAGCTGACCGAGCCCCTGGCCGGCACCGCGCCCCGGGCCACCGCCTGGCTGCTGATCGAGCAGTCGGGCCCGTGGGGACCCCGCGCGCTCACCGAGAGCCACTTCCACCCGGAGCTCGGCCGCGACCTGCTGCAGCTGACCAAGGGCACCGGCGTCGAGATCGCCCTGATCCGCCGCCCGGGACGCCACGCCGACTGCCCGCCGTCCAAGGCCCACACGGTCTTCCTCGCCCACACCGCCCCTGGTGGCTCCTGGGTCCGCGAGGCCCACCTCGACGACCCGCACGCGCTGCGCGACCTCGACTTCGCCGCCGTGGGCGCGGGTGAGCACGGCGACTTCGGCACCGCGTACGAGGGCGACCCGCTCGCCCTCGTCTGCACCAACGGGCGCCGCGACCGCTGCTGCGCGCTCCTCGGCCGCCCGCTCGCGGCCGAGTTGGCCGCCTCCGGCCACGCCCAGGTCTGGGAGGTCACCCACCTGGGCGGCCACCGCTTCTCCCCCACCATGCTGGTGCTGCCCTACGGCTACACCTACGGCCGCCTTTCCCCGCACACGGCGAAGGAGGTGCTGGAGGCGACCCACTCCGGCACGGTCGTCGCCGAGTGGTGCCGCGGCCGTTCCTTCTGGGAACGGCCCAGTCAGGCGGCGGAGCTGGCTGTTCGTCAGGACTTCGGCGTCGAAGCCGTCGACGCGCTGACGGTCGTCCAGCAGCCGGTCGCCGACGGCGAGGTCGCGGACGCGTGGACGGTCCGCATCACCCACGTCGACGGCCGCGCCTGGGACGCCCTCGTCCACCGCGTGGCCTCCGAACCGGCCCGGCCCGAGAGCTGCCTCAAGTCTCCGACGAACCCGGACCGCTTCGACGTGGTCAGCCTGACGCCAGTGCGCTGAGGTCTTGCTGCGCCGACTGCCGTCAAGGAACGCGGCCGGCTGCCGGGCCTACCAGGTGACGGGGAGTCGGGTGACTCCGTAGACGGACATCTGCTGACGGAAGGCGACGTCCTCGAAGGGGATGGCGAGGTTCAGCCCGGGGAGGCGTCGCAGCAGCGCGGGAATCGCCACCTGCAGTTCCATCCGGGCCAGGTTCTGCCCCAGGCACTGGTGGACACCGAAGCCGAACGCCAGGTGGGCGCGCGCGTTGTGGGTGAGGTCGAGAACGTCTGCTCGGTCGGGCAGGAGGGCCGTGTCGCGGTTGCCCGCCGGGAGACTGACGATGATGCCGTCGCCGGCACGGACGTCCTCTCCCCCGATGGTGAGGTCCTCGGTGGCGACCCGGACGACGACGTTCTCGACCACGGACAGGTAGCGCAGCAGCTCTTCGACAGCCCGCGCGATGACGGCCGGGTCTTCCGCGTCGCGCAGGACGGCGAGCTGTTCGGGATGACGGAGCAGGGCCAGGGTGCCCAGAGCGATGGTGTTGGCGGTCGTCTCGTGCCCGGCGATGAGCATGAGCAGGGCCATGGAGGTCAGCTGCCGGCGGGTGAGTTCGCCGGTGTCGACGCGTTCGGCAAGGAGTCGGCTGAGCAGGTCGTCGCCAGGGGCGGTCGCCTTCTTGGCGATGAGCTCGTGCAGGTATTCGACGAAGACCTCGCTGGCACTCCTGACCTGTTCGGCGGGCAGCGACATGTCGAGGAGCATGTTGCTGCTGTGCTGGAAGAAGCCGTGGTCCTCGTAGGGGACACCGAGCAGGACGGCGATGACCCGGGAGGGCACGGGCAGGGCGAAGTCGCTGACCAGGTCTGCCGGTGGCCCCTTGACGATCATCTCGTCGAGTGCCTCGTCGACGAGCAGCTGGACCTGGGGGCGGAGTGCCGCGGCGTGTCTGGCGGTGAAGTCCGCAGTGAGCATGCGGCGTTGCCGGGCGTGCTCGGGGTCGTCCAGGCGGACGAAGGGCGGCTCCTCGTCGGGTCGGTGCTGGGCGGCCGGGGAGAGGCGGGGCATGCCTGCGTTGCGGCCGTCCGCACTGATGCGCGGGTCACTCAGGACGGCCCGGATGTCTTCGAACCGGGTCACCACCCAGGCGCTGGAGCCATTCCACAAGGTGGCACGCTGCAGTCCCTCGCGCCGCTGCCAGTCCCGGTAGTCCGTGGGCGGGTCGAAGGGGCAGGCGGAGGGGCGGGCCTGAGGGAAGTGGGGGTGCACGGTGGCGCTGTCATGCGGGGCGGTCATGGGTCCTCCGTTCATCGGGCGGGCGTCCGTGCGGGAACGGCGTCGGCCCATTCGGTGCGGCGGGTCAGTGCGGTGCGCCACGGCCGGATCGCCTTGAAGGGCATGTTGATCGAGAGCACGCCGGACAGACGACGGCCCCGGCGGTAGCCGATCAGCGCCCGGCCGTCGGCCAGGTCGCCGTCGAGGAGCGCGGTCTCCTCGTGTCCCCGCAGGTAGCCGTAGGACTGGATCTTCAGGTGGTACTGGTCGGTCCAGAAGTAGGGCACCGGGGTGAACGGGCGAGGGGACGCGGGGTACAGGATGTTGTGGGCAACGGAGATGCCCTGCTCGGACGCGGTCGCGCGGTGTTCGACCCGCATGGCGCAGCCGAAGAGCCCGTTGTACCAGCGCGCGACGTCGCCGACCGCGTGGACGCCCGGCGCGCACCGGCTGTAGGCGTCGCACACCACGCCGTCGCTGACGTCCAGTCCGCTTCCCCGCAGCCAGTCGGTGTTGGGCAGGGTGCCCGTGGCGACCAGCACGTCGTCGGCGGGCAGCTGCCGCCCGTCGTCCAGCCGAACACCGGTAACGGCGCCGCCGGAGGTGTCGAGGGCTACGGCTCTCACTCCGGTGTGGATGCGCACGCCGTTGCTGAGGTGCAGCTCGGCGAGGAACCGGCCCGCGTCCTCACCGATGCTGCGCGCCAGCGGCACGGGCTCCGGTTCCACCAGGGCGACATCGACGCCGCGCTGCCGAGCGGCTGCGGCGACCTCGGTGCCCACGAATCCGCCGCCGACGACGACCAGGCGGCGGCCGGGCTGCAGCCGGTCCCGCAGTGTGAGGGCGTCCTCCACGGTGCGCAGGACGTGCACGCCGGCCGTGTTCTCGCCGCCGGGGAACGGACGGGGCCGTACGCCGGTGGCGATGACCAGTGCGTCGTACCGTACGGCACTGCCGTCGGCGAGGGTGACGGTGCCGAGACGCGGGTCGAGGGAGGTGGCGGCGACACCGAGACGGAGGTCGAGGCCAAGTGCGCCGATGTCCGACTCCGAGCGCAGCAGCAGCTGTTCGGGTTCCCACTGGCCGGTCAGGAGCTGTTTGGACAGCGGAGGCCGGTCGTACGGCAGGTGGAGTTCGTCGCCGATGAGGGTGATGTGTCCGGCGAAGCCCTGCTGACGCAGCGAGTCGGCCGTGGCGAGTCCGCCGGCGGCGGCTCCGACCACGACGACCCGGTTCATTCGTCTTCCAGGCGGATGGCCGCGGCGGGGCAGACGGTGACCGCTTCCCGTACCTCGTCGCGCTTCCCGGGCGACGGCGAGGCGTCGAGCAGGAAGGCGATGCCGTCCTCGTCCCGCTGGTCGAAGACGTCCGGGGCGACCAGGACGCACTGTCCGCTGGCCACGCACTTGTGCTCGTCGATGTGGACGTTCATGGGCAGGTCCTCTTCCGCTTGTTGCGTGGGGTCCGCAATTCATGAGGTGCCTCATGAATCTAACATAAAATGTGGTACCTCATGAATGCGGGAGTGACGCCCCGGGCGCCAAGATCTCAGTCGGCCGGGCGAGTGGCGAGGAGCGTCATGGTCGCCTCCCACAACTCCCGCTGCACGCGCGGGCTCCGGCCAGGCTCGGGGCACTCCAGCGGGCGGGCGTCGCGCACCGAGAAGTAGCCACCGCTGGTGCTCGCGAACGCCGGGTCGCTGGCGAGCCGCACGATGATGCCGGCGCCCTTGCGAGGATCGCCGATCCCGAGGGTGTTCAGCACGCGCTGCAGAACCGCAGAGCCGGGCAGGTCCCGCCCCAGGCCGGTGGCGTTGAAGCCGGGGTCGCAGCAGTTCACGGTGACCTGCTCCGGATCCAGGCGGCGGGCGAGTTCCTGGGTCCACATGATGGTCATCATCTTGGTGCGCCCGTACAGGGACATCGACTCGCGGCGGGTGTAGGGGTCGATGCGGCGAAGGTCCTCGGCCGGAGAAATGGCCTTCGCCTGTCGGGAGGCTTCGGAGGCGACGTTGACGATCCGCGCCGGTGCGGAGGCACCGAGCTTCTCCCGCAGCGCCTCGGTCAACACGAACGGGCCGAGGTAGTTCACAGCCGTCATCTCCGCAAACCCCTCGGCGGTGACGCGTTGGGCGAAGGCGTGCAGGCCGGCGTTGTTGACCAGGACGTCCAGGCGCGGATAGGACGCGGCGATCTCCTCCCCCACGCTGCGTGCGTCGGAGATCAGGCCGAGGTCGGCGCGGAAGATGTCGACGGGCTCGTCGGTCACCGCCTTCAGGTCCGCGACAAGGGCTTCCGCCCTGCTGCGGGAGCGGGCCACGGCGCCGATGCGGTAGCCCTGGCGGGCCAGCTCGAACGCGGCGACGCGGCCCAGGCCGGAGGTGGCTCCGGTGATCACGGCGACGGGACGGTTCATCTCACGACTCTTTTCATGAGGCACCTCACGAATATGGTTTGTGCGAGGATACCCGAACCATGGACCAGCGCGAAGCAACGACCTCGGCCAGCACTCCGGAGCAGGTGGGACTGTCCTTCCTGGCCCTCGCCCACAGCCTGCGCCAACAGGTCGACCAGCACATGACGTCGACCGCCGGCCTGTCCCTGTCCCGCACCAAGGTCCTCCAGACGCTGGCCGGCCGCGGCGCACTCCACCAAGCCGAGCTGGCCGCCGCCCTCGACCAGGCGCCGCGATCCGTCACCCAGATCGTGGAAGGCCTTGAGCGCCTCGGCATGGTCGCCCGGACCAGCGACCCCGAGGACCGCCGCCGCAAGACCGTCTCCCTGACGAGTGCGGGCCGAACAACGCTTGCGGCCGCGGAACAAGCGGGAACGCACGCACTCCGCCGATGCTTCGGCTCGCTCGAACCACAACAGCTCTCAACGTTCGACGCGCTGCTCGCGCACCTCGACAACGTCCTCACGGGCAACAGCGCCGACTGAAACAGCCTCAGGCCGTCGCGCGGTAGCGGTGCTCAGGACGGCCCGTGGTGCCGTAGCGCAGCTCAAGGCGGGCCAGGCCCTCCTTGACCAGGTACGACAGGTACCGCTGCGCCGTCGCCCGGGACACCCCGGTCAGCTCCGCGACCTCCGCCGCGGAAAGGTCCCGCCGCGCCGTCCGCATCGCGTCGCGGACCAGGGCGAGGGTCGGCGCGGAGTGGCCCTTGGCCGGGACGGACGGGAGCGGCGCTGAGCGGCCGACGCTGAAGAGGGCGTCCACGTCCGCCTGGTCCGTCTCACCAGCGTCGCCCAGAGCCGCCATCCGCTGCCGCAGCTCGGCATAGGCCGCCAACCGCTGCTCGAGCGCGGCAAAGCCGAACGGCTTGACCAGGTATCCGACCGCCCCGAGCTGCATCGCCTCGCGCACCGAGCTGACGTCGCGGGCCGCCGTGATCATGATCGCGTCCGGACGTCCGTACCGCGCGTCCGCGTCAGCCCCGCCCGCCCCGGCCGCCTCGGACGCCTCGACGCTGCCGAGCTCCGCCGTCGGCACGGGAACCGGCGTCGCCGCCAGCTGCCGCAGCACGTCCAGGCCCGTGCCGTCCGGCAGGTAGACGTCGAGCAGCAGCAGGTCCGGGCGCAGGCCCGGGACCGCGTCCAGCGCCGCCGCGACCGTGGCGACCTGGCCGACCACCTCGAAGCCCGGCACCTTGGCGACGTACGCCGCATGGATGCCGCTCACCCGGAAGTCGTCGTCCACGACGAGGGTTCTGATCACCAGCGAGTCCCTCCTCCGTCGAGCACCTCGAGCGCGTCGAACGTGTCGAACGCGAGCACCGGCGGTGCCGCGGTGAAGACGGCCCCGAGCGGGGCCGGGTCGTTGTCGGGCAGCGGCAGCACGACGGTGAAGACCGCGCCCGGTCCGCTGCTCACGTCGATCGTCCCACCGTGGCGGGTGACCAGGCGATGCACCATCGCCAGGCCGAGGCCGCGTCGCGCGGTCCCCCGGTCGGGGCGGGTCGAGAAACCGTCCTCGAAGATGTGCGCGAGGGCGTCCTCCGGCACGCCGGGCCCGGAGTCGGCGACGCGGACCTTGATCGCCTTCTCCGTCTCCGCGAGCAGCAGCCGGACCTTCGCCGGATGGCTTCCGGCCGCCGCGTCGACCGCGTTGTCGAGCAGGTTGCCGACGACCGTCAGCAGTCGGCGCAGATGGCCGGGGTCGGTGCCCAGCTTGGACGCGGGGTCGAGGACAATCTCGACGCCGCGTTCGGCGGCGACGGTGCACTTGGCCACGAGCAGGCCGACCATCAGCGAGTTTCCGATCCGCTCGCGGACCTCCTCGGCCCGGGAGCGGTCGGCCGAGGCCAGCTCGACGGCGTAGTCGAGCGCCTCCTGCTGTTCGCCCAGCTCAAGCAGCCCGGCCAGGGTGTGCATCCGGTTGGCGAACTCGTGCTGCTGAGCGCGGAGCGCGTCGGTCAGGCCGCGGACCGAGTCGAGCTCGCGCAGCATGCCGACCAGCTCGGTGCGGTCGCGGACCGTCACCACCGCGCCGAGTGCGCGGCCGTGCAGCACCACGGGCATCCGGTTGACGGCCAGGCAGTGGCTGTCGGTGAGGACGTGGATCTCATCCGGTCCGAGGTCCCCGGCCAGCGACCGGCGCAGTCTGCCGTCGGGGAGCAGGTCCTCCAGCCGTGAGCCGAGCGCTGTGCCGAGGCCGAGCAGCCGTCGGGCCTCGTCGTTGACGACGCTGACCCGGCCGCTCGGGTCGAAGGCGAGCACGCCCTCGCGGATGCCGTGCAGCATCGCCTCGCGGTCCTGGAGCAGCCCGGCGATCTCCTCCAGCTCCAGCCCGAAGGTGCTGCGCTTGAGCCGCCAGGCCAGGACGTAGGAGGCGAGCACGCCGACGCCGAGCGCGGCGCCGATGTAGAGCGCGAAGATGGAGAGCTCGCTGATCAGCTGCTTGACGACCTGGTCGTCGGCGATGCCGACCGAGACCTCGCCGATGATGCGGCGACCCGTGCTGTCCTTGAGGGGCACCAGCGCGTTGGCGGACCGGCCGGTGGACCCGGGGTCGATCCGGAAGTGGGTCTGCCCGTCCAGCGCGACGATGGGCTCGGTGACCCGTTGTCCGATCAGCGTCGGGAACGGGTGCGAGTGACGTACACCCTTGCGGTCGATCACGACGACGAAGCTGGCGCCGGAGGCGAGCGCGATCCGCTGGGCGACCTGCTGGACCACGCCGTCCGGTCCGCCGTGCGGGTCGCCCGCGCTCATGGCCGCCACGATCTGCGGATCACTGGCGGCGATGTCGGCGATCGACGCGGCCCGGTGCTCGCTCAGTGAGTCGATCTCGTCACGCTGCGCGAAGCCCAGCAGAACGAATCCGATGACGCTGGTCACCGCCAGGATCAGCAACGAGCCGACCAGGATGCGGGTGGAGAGCCTGCGCCGTGCGAACAAGTCGGCCTCCACCGGGTGATCAAGGGGCGAAAGCCCCGTTGCCACGCCCGCGTCCCGGCGATTGTGCCTGGTGAGGAGGGTTTTGCCTACCCCTGTCTCACTGCGCAGAATGAGCAGAACATCGAGAAATGCGGGAAACGGCGAAAGGCCTCCCACACCGCACCCGAGGACTACGCTGGGAATCAGCCCCCGGGCGCGCCTCCCCCGTCGCGCCCGGGGGTCCTGCGTTTTCCGCTTCGGGGCCCGGCCGTTCCCGCCCAGGTCGGGGCGGTGTCGGCCCGGCTACGCCGCCCCCGCTACGCCGCCCCGGCGCCGGTGAGCGCGCGCACCTCCAGCTCGGCGTAGGCGTCGGGATCGGCGTGCCCGCGCGAGGTGACCGTGCCGAGCCAGCCGAAGAGGAAGCCGCACGGCACCGAGACCAGTCCGGGGTTCTGCAGCGGGAACCAGTCGAAGTGCGCGGAGGGGAAGATCGCCGCCGCACTGCCCGAGACCACCGGCGAGATGACCACCAGCGCCAGGCACGGGACCAGCCCGCCGTAGATCGCCCAGGTCGCGCCGCGCGTGGTGAACCGGTGCCAGAAGAGGTTGAAGAGCAGCGCCGGCAGGTTGGCCGAGGCGGCCACCGCGAAGGCGATGCCGACCAGCACGGCGACGTTCAGCTTCTGTGCGTACAGGCTGAGGACGATGGCGACCGCACCGATGACGACCGCGGCGATCCGGGCGACGACGACCTCCTGGCGCTCGCTCGGCTGCGGCTCACCGGGGTGCCGGAAGGCGCGCGCCCACAGGTCATGGGCGAACGACGCCGAGGACGCCAGGGTCAGTCCGGCGACCACCGCGAGGATGGTCGCGAAGGCGACGGCCGAGGTCAGCGCGAAGAGAACCGTTCCTCCCATGGCGTCGGCGAGTTGCGGGACCGCCGTGTTCCCGGCGGCGTTCGCGCCGCGCAGCGCGGGACCGCCGATCACCGCGGCGGCGCCGAGGCCGAGCACGATGGTCATCAGGTAGAAGCTGCCGACCAGACCGATCGCCCAGATCGCGGAACGCCGGGCGGCGCGCGCCGTCGGGACCGTGTAGAAGCGGGCCAGGATGTGCGGCAGCCCGCCCGTGCCCAGGACCAGGGCCAGGCCGAGACTGATGAAGTCGAGCTGGTCGGTGAGGCTGTGGCCGAAGTGCAGGCCCGGCAGGAGGTACGCGCTGCCCTGGCCGCTGCCGTGCGCGGCGGAGCGCATCAGCGTGCCGAGGTCGCCGTGGAAGCGGACCAGCACCAGCACCGTCAGCAGAAGCGTTCCGCCAAGCAGCAGCACGCACTTGACGATCTGGATCCAGGTGGTGGCCTTCATCCCGCCGACGGTCACGTAGACCACCATCAGGACCCCGATCCCGACGATCGACCAGTCCCTGGACGCCGAGGAGTGCAGGTGCAGCAGCAGCGCGACCAGGCTGCCGGCCCCGACCATCTGACCGAGCAGGTAGAAGAGCGAGACCACGATCGACGAGATCCCCGCCGCCGCTCGGACCGGCCGTTGCCGCATCCGCAGCGAGAGCACGTCCGCCAGCGTGTACCGGCCGCAGTTCCGGACCAGCTCGGCGACCAGCATCAGCACCACGAGCCAGGCGACCAGAAAGCCGATCGTGTAGAGCAGGCCGTCGTAGCCGTAGAGCGCGATCAGGCCGGTCACGCCGAGGAAGGAGGCCGCCGACATGTAGTCGCCACTGATGGCGAAACCGTTCTGCAGAGGGCTGAACTCCCGTCCCCCGGCGTAGAAGTCCTCCGCGGCACGGCTGCGGCGACCGGCCCAGAGGGTGATGCCCAACGTCACCAGGACGACGAGCACGAAGAGACCTGCGGCCATGGTCAATCCCCCTTCGGAGGACGCGGGCACGCCGCCGGCGCGGTGGGTCGCGTCACCGGAGTCGGTCCTGGGTCTCCCAGCGCAGGCCGAGCGCGGCACGATCACGGTGGTCGCGGGCGTGCCGGGCGTAGAGCCAGGTGAGCAGGAAGGTGCTGACGAACTGGAGCAGCCCCAGCAGCCAGGCGGTGTTGAGCGGCCCGGCGATCGGACGGGCCATCAGCTGCGGTGCGGTGACCGCCAGTACGACGTAGAGCAGGTACCAGAGCAGGAACGAGAGCGTCGCGGGGAAGACGAAGCGACGGTACCGGCTGCGGATCGCCTGGAACTCGGCGCTTTCGTGGACGGCCCGGTAGACGGCGGCGGCCTGGTCCCGGCTCGGGGCATCGGCGCCGGCAGGCTCGGCGGACCCCAACGTCTCGGCGGACTCGACAGGTTGGGCCCAGGCGGCGCGCTCGGCGCGGGCGTCGTGCGCCTGCCGCGCCTGTTGCCTGCCCAGGGCCTCGGGCGTGGCCGCCCACCAGTCGAAACCGGCTGGTCGTTGCTCCTGCTCGGATGCTTCGGGCGGCTCTTCGGGAGGGGCAGGCTCCTGCCCCAGGTCGGGCGCGACGCGCTCGGCGTCGTCCGTCGTGGCAGCCGGATCGGCACGATCGGCTTGTGCGGCCGACTCACGTTCGGCCAGTTCTTGAGGACTCACGCCACAAGAATGGGCAGCCGAACGCGGTTGCGTGGTCCGGTGTACGGACGTTCACCCCATCAGGTGATGAAGCCCGTGTTCGTATGCGTAACCCACCGCCTGGGCCCGGTCGCGGACACCGGTCTTGGCGAAGAGGTTGTTGATGTGCGTCTTCACGGTCGCCATGCTGACGAACAGTCGGGCCGCGATCTCGGCGTTGGAGAGCCCGGCCGCGATCAGCCCCAGCACCTCCGCCTCACGCGCCGTCAGCCCGTCCGGGAGCGGGGCCGGTTGCGCGCCGGGCTGCACCCGCGACGATGCCGCCGGTGTCGACGGCGCGGGTGTCCCGGGCGCCGGTGTTGATGCCGCGGTCGACGGCGGCGTCGACGCCGCGTCAGCAGACGCTGCGTCAGGATCCTTGGGAGCAGATGGATCAGCAGGGACGGCAGCGCCCGGCGTGGAGAGGCGCTCCAGCAACCTGGCCTGGATCTGCGGCGACAGACCCGCCGCCCCCGAACGGACGTCCTTGATCGCGCGGGCGATCTCCTCGCTGCCCGCGTCCTTCGTCAGGTACCCCCGCGCACCGGCCTGGAGCGCCGGGAAGAGCGAGTCGTCGTCCGCGTACGTGGTCAGCACGATCACCGCCGTCTGCGGATGCTCGGCCCGGATCCGGCGGGTGGCCTCGACCCCGTCCATCCGCGGCATCCGCAGGTCCATCAGCACGACCTCGGGGGCGTGCTCCGCCACCAGGGCGACCGCCTCCTCACCGTCGGCTGCCGCTGCCACCACGTCGATCCCGGGCAGCAGACCCAGCAGCATGACGATGCCCTCGCGCACGACCTGCTGGTCGTCCGCGACCACGACCCTGACCGGCTGACTCTCCATCTGGCCCATCGTAAACGGACTGTGTGAACGAATCCCGTGAACGAGTCCCGTGAACAGCCCCCGAAGGCAGCGGTCAGCACGGAACCCGCAGCAGCACCCGGAACCCACCCGGAACAGGCCCCGCCTCCAGCTGCCCGCCCAGCAGCTCCGCACGCTCGCGCATGCCCAGCAGCCCCAGCCCGCTGCCGGACCCCGCCAGCTCGGCTGCCAGCTCGGACGAAAGCTCCGACGCCGGCTCGGAGCCGGTGGTGGACTCGCCACGGCCCGGACCGCGCTGGTTCACCACTTCGAGCTCGACCATATCCTCCAGGTACGACAACCGGACCGAGCAGCGCGAACCGGGCGCGTGCTTCCGCACATTGGTCAGCGCCTCCTGCGCGGTCCGCCGCACCGCGACGCCGGCCTCGGCGGTGAGCGGTCGCGGCGTGCCGACCACCTCCAGCTGGGCGGACTCCTCCTTGGTCAGCTTGGCCAGGAACTCTCCCACCGGGGTGAACTCGCCCCGCAGCGCGGAGAGCGAGGCCCGGGTCTCCAGCAGTCCGTCCTGGGCCATCCTCCGTGCGGCGACGATGCGTTCGCGCACCTGGTCCCGCTCCGCGCCGCTGTCCAGCATCAGCCGAGCCGCCTCCAGGTGGACCAGCTGGGCGGAGAGGGAGTGCGCCAGCACGTCGTGGATCTCCCGTGCGATCCTGGCCCTTTCGGCCAGCGCCGCCGACTCCGCCTCGACGGTGCGCAGCGCCCGCTCCTGCGCGAGTGTGCGCTGGGTCTGTGCCCGTGCCTCCCAGTCCTGCCGGGTGACGTAACCGAGCACGCCGAGACCGAAGACAGTGATCAGGTTGCCCCAGCTCGAGTAACCGAGGGGGGCGACCACCACGAAGACCGACCCGCCCAGGAGCACGATCGGCGCGGCGAAGATCAACGGCAGCTGCTGCACCGACCGGATCGCGATGACGCACATCGTCACCAGGCCCAGAATCGGCGCCCCGTCTACCGAAAGGATGATCGCCTGGCCCAAGGTGACGGCAAGACAGATGAGCGCCCCCGCCGGGTTCATGCGCTTGGCGAAGTGAACCGCGCCCCAGAAGGCCAGGCCGCCCACCAGCATCACCAGGACGATGGTGGCGACCCTGGCGGCCGTCATCGGCTCGACCGGGTTCCGGAAGGTGAACCAGAGCGCGAACCCGAGACCCATCAGGCGCGCGCCGACCCCCACCGTGCGGCGGCCCACGGCGAGGCCCTCGCGGGAGATCGCCTCCCGTGAGGGCCATTCGGTCCAGCTTTCCACGTCAGGTGTCCTGTTCTCCGTGGCGTCAGGGGTCCGCATGCCGGAGATCCGGGACCACACCGCGACCGGGGCGGTCACAGCGCTCCGACGGGGCTACCGTACGCCGCGCCGAACTCCCGGGACCGCCAGGTCACCACCATGCCACGGACCAGCAGCAGCGCGGCCAGCGACAGCAGGATCCCGGCCTGTCCCTGGGGGATGCTGAACGCGGCGGCCCCGGCGTAGAGGGCGATCCGGACGATCACCATGCCGATCCAGGCGAAGAGGCTGGCTTTGGTGCCCTTGGACCAGATCGACCCGTCGGCGTCGCGCCAGATCCGGGTGGTGAAGCCCCAGGCGGCGCCCATGCCGATCTCCAGCACCACGCCGACGATCAGGAAGCCCGCCGACAGCGCCCGGTGGTGGGGGTCGAGCAGGTGCGGGTCCCGCAGCGCCAGGTAGGCCAGGACGGCCGGGACGATCAGCAGCCTGCGCGGGTTGCTGTTGACCAGACGGGGTTGGAACTGGCGGAACAGCACGTAGCCGACCACCGCGATGATCACGACGACGTTCGCAAGGGCGGGCATCTCAGGTCTCCTGTCCGGCGGCTGCGGGTGGGTCCCGCTGACACCTCCGAAACTACGGATCACCGGCTCGCCGGGCCTCGGAGCAGGGATGGAGACAGGGGTGGAGAAGCGGCCCCGGCCGCCTCTCCACCCCCGGGTGGACGTGGGGTGCTACCCCCGAAATCTCCTGCTCAGACGTCGATGCGCGAGCGGTCCAGCAGCGCCGCGGAGTCGACGATGAACTCCTTGCGGGGCGCCACGTCGTTGCCCATGAGGAGGTCGAAGGTCTTCTCCGCCGCCTCCAGGTCGACCAGGTTGATCCGGCGCAGGATCCGGTGGCGCGGGTCCATGGTCGTCTCGGCCAGCTGGTCGGCGTCCATCTCGCCCAGACCCTTGTAGCGCTGGATCGGCTCCTTCCAGCGCTGGCCCTTGCGCTGCAGCTCCAGCGAGGTGTTCCGCAGCTCGTTGTCGGAGTACGTGTAGACGTACTTCTCCTGGCCCTTGCGCGGGTTGATCAGTTCGAGCCGGTGCAGCGGCGGCACCGCCGCGAACACCCGCCCTGCCTCGACCATCGGCCGCATGTAACGGTGCATCAGGGTGAGCAGCAGGGTGCGGATGTGCGAGCCGTCGACGTCGGCGTCGGCCATCATGATGACCTTGCCGTAGCGCGCCTGGTCGATGTCGAAGGTGCGGCCCGAGCCGGCCCCTATGACCTGGATGATCGCCGCGCACTCCGCGTTCTTGAGCATGTCGGAGACGGAGGCCTTCTGGACGTTCAGGATCTTGCCGCGGATCGGCAGCAGCGCCTGGAACTCCGAGTTCCGGGCGACCTTCGCGGTGCCGAGCGCCGAGTCCCCCTCGACGATGAACAGCTCGCTGCGGTCGACGTCGTCGCTGCGGCAGTCCGCCAGCTTGGCGGGCAGCGACGAGGTCTCCAGCGCGGTCTTCCGGCGCTGCGCGTCCTTGTGCTGACGTGCCGCCACGCGCGTCCGCGCCGCGGCGACGACCTTGTCCATCACCGTGCGGGCCTGGGCCTTGGCGTCCCGCTTGGTGGAGGTCAGGAACTCCTTCAGCTCCTTGGCCACCACGGCGGCGACGATCCGCTGCGCGGCGGAGGTGCCGAGCACCTCCTTGGTCTGCCCCTCGAACTGCGGCTCCGCAAGCCGCACCGTGACCACGGCGGTCAGGCCTTCGAGGGCGTCGTCCTTGACGATGTCGTCCTCGGCGACGCGGAGCAGCTTGGCGGCCCGCAGCGCCTCGTTGAACGTCTTGGTGATCGACCGCTCGAACCCGGCGACGTGGGTGCCGCCCTTGGGGGTCGCGATGATGTTCACGAAGGAGCGGAGGGTGGTGTCGTAACCGGTGCCCCAGCGCAGTGCGATGTCGACGGCGAGCTCGCGGACGACCTCCGTGGGGGTCATATGGCCCAGCTCGTCCAGGACCGGCACGGTCTCCTTGAACGTACCGTGACCGCTCAGCCGCAGCGTGTCACAGACCGGCTTGTCCGGGGCCAGGAACTCGCAGAACTCCGTGATACCGCCCTCGAAGTGGAACACCTGCTCGTCCACCGGCGCGCCGTCGACCGCCCGGTCGTCCCGGACCACGATCGTCAACCCCGGCACCAGGAAGGCCGTCTGGCGGGCCCGGCTGTGCAGGTTCTCCAGCGAGAGCTTGGCGTCCTTGAGGAAGATCTGCCGGTCCGCCCAGTAGCGGATGCGGGTGCCGGTACGGCCGCGCGGCGCCTTCTTGGTCTTGGTCAGCCCGTTGGCCGGGGTGAAGTCGACGTCGGGGCCGTCGCCCTTGAACTCGCCCGGGGTGCCGCGTCGGAAGCTGATCGCGTGGGTGTGACCGCTGCGGTCCACCTCGACGTCCAGGCGCGCCGACAGCGCGTTCACCACGGAGGCGCCGACGCCGTGCAGACCGCCGGAGGCGGCGTACGAGCCGCCGCCGAACTTGCCACCGGCGTGCAGCTTGGTCATCACGACCTCGACGCCCGACAGCCCCGTCTTGGGCTCGATGTCGACCGGGATGCCTCGCCCGTTGTCCCGGACCTCGACCGAACCGTCGGCGTGGAGCAGCACCTCGATCCGGTCGCAGACGCCGGCCAGCGCCTCGTCGACCGAGTTGTCGATGATCTCCCACAGGCAGTGCATCAGGCCCCGACTGTCGGTCGACCCGATGTACATGCCAGGGCGCTTGCGCACCGCCTCCAGGCCCTCGAGAACGAGGAGGTGCCGCGCGGTGTAGTTGGACCCGTCCTTCTGAGCGCTGGCGGGCACGGTGGGTTCGGCGGTCACGCGCGTGGTGCTCCTCTACTCTGCATCTTCTTTTTTCGACTTCTGCTGGCTGCGAACAAAGACACATTCCCTGGCTTCCACCGGGTGTGCCAAGGCACCATGGCAACAATGCTGCCGGAGTGCAGGCTACCGGTGCGTGGGCTGGGGCTATTGCGTCCCACTCGATGTGGCTTATGCTACGCGCACCTCGCACGAGCGTTCGATAACACGTTCGAGTGAAGCAAAGGTCACTGACGGCGGCAGGCATGAACCGTTCGCGCTCCGGGCACGTCCTCCACTACAACAACGCACCACGAGACAGCACCACACCGACGACCGCCGTCTCCACCCGCCAAGCCCCGGAACCACCGCTCGCGAAAAAGAAAGACCGAGCGGGAACGAATCCAGACTGGTTGGATGTTGACCCTGGTAAGACAGCTCGTCGAGCTAGAGAAGAGGCGACGTGACTACTAACGTTCTCACCCCCGCGACCCCGCTGACCGCGGCCGACCGTTGCGACCGCTGCGGCGCCCAGGCGTACCTCCGAGTCGTGCTGGCGTCCGGCGGCGAGCTGCTCTTCTGCGCTCACCACGGCCGCAAGTTCGAGCCTGAGCTGAAGAAGATCGCCGCTGAGATACAGGACGAGAGCGGTCGACTCACGGCCACCCAGGCGTCGGCTGGAGCCGACGAAAGCTGAGGTGCGCCGAGGTGACCCCGGTCATCTGACGACGAGCTGAACAGAGCTGTCCGACACAGTGGGGGGGGGGGGCCCCGCCCCCCCCCCCCCCCCCCGGGGGGGCCGCCCCCCCCCCCCCCCCCCCCCCCCCCCCCCCCCCCCCCCCCCCCCCCCCCCCCCCCCCCCCCCCCCCCCCCCCCCCCCCCCCCCCCCCCCCCCCCCCCCTGGGGAGTGCAACTTTCCCTGGTGTTGACCCACGGCAAAGGAAAAGGTCAAGGGCGGCACCGTCAGGTCAGAGACGGTACCGCCCTAGTGGGAACGGAGCATGGATGCGCTGGACGTACCTCCCCCGAGGCACAGCCCGGCGCTAGCGCCGGCGGACAGGCGACCGGGCCCATGGCTCCGTCATGAAGGGTGAAGCCTGTGCTCGAGGGCTACTTCGGCGGCTTCTTGCCGGTCATGCCGAGGTAGACCAGCAGGGCCAGGTTCGGGGTGAGCTCCTTGGCCTTGACGCCCCAGGAGTCGAACCCCTTCTGGTGCTCCGCGACGGCGGCCAGCATCGCCACCAGGGAGCCGGCGACAGCCGGCGCGCTGACCGACTTGTCCGCCTTGCCAGAGGCCTGCATGGCCTTGAGGGAGTCCGTGAGCGAGTTGGTCACGGCGTTGAGGATCTTCATGCGGATCTTGAAGAACCGCTTGTCCCCTTCGGCCGAGCCCAACGTCACGACACGGAGGATGGCCTCGTTGTCGCGCCAGAAGGAGAGGAAGCCGTCGACCAGCTCCTCTGCCGTCTGGTAGCCGGCTTTGCCGACCCACGACTTGTCGGCGACCAGGTCCTTGAGGCCGGCGCCGTCCTTGGCCATGTCATCCGCGATCTCGAGGACAGCGCCCTCGACGTCGGGGAAGTACTGGTAGAAGGTTGCGGGGGAGGTACCCGCCATCCGGGCGACGTCGATGACCTTGACGTCCCGGTAGGGCGAGGTCGCCAGCATCTCGCGAAGGCAGTCGAGCAGCTTCTGCCGCGTCGCCTGCCCGCGCCGTCCGGCGACACGCCCATCGACGGTGCGAACTTGTCCTGTCATGCCGTCAGTTTACCGTGGCAAGATCCGGGCGCTATTCGGACGGAAATCTGAATGCTCCGTCAGGCTGACGGGCCCGCTGAGGGGCCCGCTGACGGAGGCGCCGGCAGGTCCTCGCCGAGCCACGCCCCGCGGCTGAGCGGGAGTCCACTGCGGCCCTCCGGGTCCGTTCTGACGGCCAGCACCTGGTTGATCCCGATCCGGTTCTCCTCGAAGGCCAGCGCGCAGGCGGCCATGTAGAGCCGCCAGACCCGGGCCCGGCCGAGGCCCGCCAGCTTGACCGCCTGGGGCCACTCCTCGCGCAGGTTGGCCACCCAGCGGCGCAGCGTCAGCGCGTAGTGCTCGCGCAGCGACTCAACGTCGCGGACCTCGAAACCGGCGTCTTCCAGCCATTCGACCGTGCTGCCCACCGGGGCCAGCTCGCCGTCGGGGAACACGTAGGCCGCGATGAACGGGCTGAGCCGGTACGGCTCGCCCGGGCGGCCGGGACGGCGGGCGATCTGATGGTTGAGCAGGCGTCCGCCCGGCCGCAGCAGCCCGTGCAGGGTGCGGGCGTAGCGGCGGTACTGCTCCGCGCCCACATGCTCGGCCATGCCGATGCTGGAGATCGCGTCGAACGGACCGTCATCGACCTCGCGGTAGTCCTGCAGTCTGATCTCCAGCCGGTCCGTCAGCCCGGCCTCCGCGATCCGCTCCCGCGCCCCGCGCGCCTGCTCGGCCGAGAGGGTGACGCCGACGCCGGTGACGCCGTAGTGCTGCGCCGCGTGCAGCAGCATCGAGCCCCAGCCGCAGCCGACGTCCAGCAGCCGGGCACCCTCGCCCAGCTGGTGCAGGCCCAGCTTGCGGCAGATGAGGTCCAGCTTGGCCTCCTGCGCGCCCTCCAGCGTGGTGGTCCCGGGCGGCCAGTACGCGCACGAGTAGACCAGCGAGGGGCCCAGCACCAGGCGGTAGAAGTCGTTGCCGACGTCGTAGTGGTGACTGATGGCGGCCCGGTCGCGGCGCAGCGTGTGGACCGGGCCGGACTTGCGCCGCGCCTCCTCCGGCGGGATCGGCGGACGCGGACCGATCGCGCCCAGGCGCAGCGCCGCGCCCACCATCCGGCGTCCCTCCGGGCCGACCAGGGTCCGTGTGGACGGGCGCAGCGACAGTTCGGGGCGGTTCTCGGCGAGATGGGCGAGCCGGCGGAGCAGCTCGAACAGCTCCTCGTCGTCCCCCGGAAGGCCCGGTCCGCCGGTGCCGTCCTCCGCGATCGCCAGGTCGCCCGCGACATAGGCGCGGGCCAGGCCCAGCTCGTTGGGCGCCCACAACAGGTGACGCAGCGCTCGCCGGTTCGCGACGGTCAGCAGCGGTGCGTCCGGTGGGCCCGCCTCGGCGTTGTCCCAGGTCCGCAGGCGGAACGGAGGCTCGGCACCGAGTAGTTCGGTGAGTAGTTCGCGCAGCGCGAGTGCACTGTCGCTCGTCATCACGGCTCCTCTCACGACGCGTCGGCACGTGATGGTCCGTCCCCAATCTAGATCGCTGACCACCGGTTGTGAGGGCATTCCGTTGTATTTGGCAGCGAGTCGTGACGAAGGCCGACCGGATGCCGCAGAGTCCCGCTCTGGCGGGTGCAATGGAGGGTGTGATCGGGGTGTGACGACGGTCGAAGATCCGGACCGTTGCGTCCCGTTGCGCGGACTGTTGCGGTGTTGTGGCTGATGTCCTGCCGGATGGGTTGGTCCGCAGGGGGGTCCGCCGTGGAGAATCAGTGTGCGCCCCCGGGTGGGCGCGGATGTGACCCAACGGGGAGGTGCTGAGGACGTGGACCAGCTGACGGCGCACGATCCGAGGAGGATCGGGCCCTTCGAGGTGCTGGGCCGGCTCGGCGCGGGCGGGATGGGCTTGGTGTACCTGGCGCGCTCGGCGGCGGGGCGCCGAGTCGCCATCAAGACGGTGCGGGGAGAGCTGGCCGAGGACCAGCTGTTCCGGGTGCGCTTCGCCCGCGAGATCGCGGCGGCGCGGACGGTCAGCGGTTTCTACACCGCTGCCGTCGTCGACGCGGACGCGGACGCGGCGGTGCCGTGGCTGGCGACCGCCTACATTCCGGCGCCGTCGCTGGAGGACCTGGTCACCGAGTGCGGACCGCTGCCGGTGGCCACCGTGCGCTGGCTGATCGCGGGGATCGCCGAGGCGCTCCAGTCGATCCACGCGGCCGGGCTGGTCCACCGTGACCTGAAGCCGTCGAACGTGCTGGTCACCGAGGACGGCCCGCGCGTGATCGACTTCGGCATCGCGGCCGGGGTCTCGCACACCCGGCTGACCATGACGAACGTGGCGGTCGGCACGCCCGCGTACATGTCGCCGGAGCAGGCCAGGGACAGCCGGGGCGTCACCGGCGCCTCGGACGTCTTCTCGCTCGGCTCGCTGCTGGTCTTCTCGGCCACCGGGCACGCGCCGTACCACGGGGCCAACCCGGTGGAGACGGTCTTCATGCTGCTGCGCGAGTCGCCGGACCTCTCCGGCCTGCCGCAGGACCTGGCGCCGCTGGTCAAGGCCTGCCTGCGCCCAGCCCCTGAACGTCGCCCGTCCCCGGCCCAGATCGCGGCCGAGCTCGGCCCGCACCTGTACGCCAGCGGCGACGGCGGCGAGGACGACTCCCGCGAGTGGCTGCCCCCGTCGGCGCTCGCCCTGATCGACGCCAAGCGCGGCCGTCGCACCCCGCCTCCGCCTCCGGCGCAGGCGCCGATTCCGGATCCCGGGCCTGCTCCGACGCCCGTCCCCGCTCCGGTGGCCGCGCCCGTCGGCGCGACCGGGGTGGACCCGCGTACCGAGGCCGCGCCCAAGGTGCTCCTGCCCGGAGTCCCCTCGCCGATCGGACCGGGGGTCCGCGTCCCGGCCGGTGAGCCCGCCCCGCCGGTCATGCCGCCCGGCACCGGCTGGGTCCGCAAGGGCGGCGCCCACGCCGCACCCGCGCCCGTGGCCCAGCAGGCGGCGCAGCCCGCCGCTCAGCCGGCCGCCCAGCCCACGCACGTCGCGCAGGCGGCCCAAGCCGCTCCGTGGCGGCCGTGGCGGTTCCGGATGTCGCACGACGTCTGGGGCTCGCCGGTGGTCGCGGACGGCGTCCTCTACGTCACCAGCTTCGAGGTCCATGCCCTGGACATCGCCAGCGGACGCCGCCGCTTCCGCACCGGCGACGTCGCCTGGGCGCTCGCCGTCGCGGACGGCCGCGTCCACGCCGCCGACGGTCCGAACCTGTTCACCCTCCATGCCGCCGACGGCAGCGAGCGCTGGCGCGTCGCACTGGACGGCTGGACCTACACGCTGGACGCGGCGGGCGGCGCGATCGTCGCCGGCACGCGCGGCGGCGGCGTCCAGGTCCGCTCCGCGATCGACGGCAGCGAGATGTGGCAGGCGAAGGACGCCCAGCAGGACTACGAGAACAGCCTGTCCGGCCCCTGCGTCCTCGGCGACTCGGTCTACTACTACGGCGGCGGTCGGCTCCGCTCGGTCGAGTTGACGTCGGGTCAGCTGCAGTGGGCGCTGCCGCTCGGCGAGGACGTCCCCTCCCGACCGGTGCTCCACCGCGGCGTGGTCCACGTCTGCAACGGCACCAGAGTGCTGGCCCTGGACGAGGCCACGGGCCAGGAGCGGTGGCGCTTCGACGCCCCGGTCGCGCTGTTCACCTCGCCGGTGGTCACCGAGGAGGGGGTCTTCTTCGCCGACTACCTCGGCACCGTCTTCGCCCTCGACACGGCGACGGGATCACTGCGCTGGCACGTCCGCACGGGCGGTCGCCAGGGCGCGGACCCGGTCGTCCTCGCCGGGGGAGTGCTGCTGGTGAGCAGCGGCGACACGGTCCACGCGTTCGACGCCCGCACGGGTGCGGAGCACTGGCGCTACGCCGCTCGCGCGGAGCTGGCCGGCGTCCCCGCCTCGGCGGACGGCCTCGTCCACGTCGGCAGCCGTGACCACTCCCTGCACACCCTCGACCTGGCCACGGGCCGTCTCCGCTGGAAGCTCGACACCGGCGGCGAGATCACCGGCACCCCGGTCGCGGCGGACGGCAAGGTCTTCGCCTTCAGCAAGGACCACTGCGTCTACGCGCTGGACGCCGCGCTCGGCACCGCGACCAAGCAGCCGTAAGGCTGCGCGTCAGGGGCGCGGGGCTCCGCTGATATGCGCCTACCGCAGCAAGTTGCACTACCCAGGGGCGCGGGGCTCTGCTGATGTGCGGCTCCGCCGCGTGGGCGCGATAAGCCACCCGCATGCGGATGGTCCTCAACGCGCAGGGCCATCCGCACAGGGTGGTTACTCGCGCAGTTCCCCGCGCCCCTGAGGTAAGTGCAAACCTCAGCTCTGCGCAGGGTGCTGCCGGCGCCAGCCGGACCACGCGGAGGAGACCATCTCGGCGACGCCGAACCTCGCCTTCCAGCCCAGCTCCTGGGCGATCCGCTCGGCGGAGGCGACGACGCGGGCCGGGTCGCCCGCGCGGCGGGGGGTGACGACGGGGGTGGTGTCGAGGCCGGTGACCTCGCCGATGACGGCGAGCATCTCGTGGACCGAAACGCCTTCCCCACGGCCGATGTTGAGGACGAGATCGGTGCTGTCCGGCCGCTCCGTGAGCCGCCGCACCGCGGCGACGTGCGCGGAGGCGATGTCCGCGACGTGGATGTAGTCGCGGATGCAGGTGCCGTCGGGGGTCGGGTAGTCGTCGCCGAAGACGCGCGGCGGCTCGCCCGCGTCGAGGCGTTCGAAGACCATCGGGACCAGGTTGAACGCGCCCGGATCGGCCAGCTCCGGGGCCGCCGCACCCGCGACGTTGAAGTACCGCAGCGACACCGTGCCCATGCCGGCCGCACGGCCGGTCGCGCGGACCAGCCACTCGCCCGCCAGCTTCGTCTCGCCGTAGGGGCTGATCGGGCGGCAGGGGGTGTCCTCGGTGACCAGGTCGACGTCCGGCATCCCGTAGACCGCCGCCGAGGAGGAGAGCAGGAAGCGGCCCACGCCCGCGTCCACCGCGGCCTCCAGCACGACGCGGAGGCCCTCGACGTTCTCCCGGTAGTACCGCAGGGGTTGCTCGACCGACTCGCCCACCTGCTTCTTCGCCGCGACGTGCAGCACCCCGACCACCGCGTGCTCGCGCAGCACGGTGCCGAGCAGCGGGCGGTCGAGGGTCGAGCCGACGACCAGCGGTACGTCCGCGGGCAGACGCGCCACGTCGCCCGTGCTGAGGTCGTCGAGGACGACCACCCCGTGGCCTGCCTCGACCATCGCACGGACGACGTGGGCACCGATGTAGCCGGCACCGCCGGTGACGAGCCAAGTCATGCCCGTCACTCTACGCGGCGGCACCCGCCGTCTGTGTCAGCGCTTGTGCTTGCGGGCCCGCAGGCGCAGACGCCACGGCACCACGGCCGACTCCAGCTGGACCGCGAAGCTCATCTTGGACTCGCCCGCGCGGCGCTCCTCGAAGCGGATCGGCACCTCCATCGCGCTGAAACCGGCGTGGACGGCACGGAACTTGAGCTCCACCTGGAAGCTGTAGCCGGCACTCTCCAGCGTGGCCAGGTCGACCGCGCGGATGGTCTCCGCGCTCCACAGGTTGAAGCCTGCGGTGATGTCCCGGACGCGGGTGGAGAGGATGGTCCCGGCGTAGGTGTTGGCCCACCGCGACAGCAGGCGGCGGTGCCAGCCCCACTCGTCGGCGAGCTCGCCGCCGGGGACGTAGCGGCTGCCGACGACCAGACCGGCGCCGGTGGCCAGTGCGGTGCCGAGCATCTGGGGGATGGCCTCGGCGGGGTGGCTGCCGTCGGCGTCCATCTGGACGACGAAGTGGGCACCCTCCTCGACGGCCAGGGACATACCGGCGGCGTACGCCTTGCCCAGGCCGTCCTTACCCTTGCGGTGCAGCACGCTGATGCGCGGCTTGCCGTCCAACAGATGGCGCTGGGCGAGCTTTTCGGCGAGCTCACCAGTGCCGTCAGGGCTGCTGTCGTCGACGATCTTGAGGTGCAGGCCGGGCAGCTTGAGTGCCATCACCTGCTCGACAGTGGCCTCGAGGCTGCCGATCTCGTTGTAGGTCGGCATGACGACGGTCACGGGCGTCTCCGCCCAGTCGTCGGGCAGCTCGACGGGCTTGCTGGTCACGATGGCTCCTGGTCCTCTTTACGGGCCTGTGCGAACGCTGCGGAACGCGGCACGGACGACCTTGGACTGTAACCCATCCAGACGAGAGTACGGTCAGGAGCGTAGCTAGTTCACCGGGAAGAAACGCATTGTTCCCGAGGTCGGCGCTCTTTACCTTGTTTCACCCGTTTGCAGGAGTTCGCGACGGGAGCGGCTTTGACTCCGCTCTTCGCTCTTCGTCCCTCGGGGCTCACCCCGTGCACAGCGCCCAGCGGGGGACGGTCACCTCCGGCGTCATCGCCTGGAAGACCACCTGGACCGGCGCTCCGATCCGCAGTCGCTGCGGCGGAACCGCGTCCCACGGCGCGTTGGGGCGCCGCACGGACGAGGTGACCGTGCCGACCAGGCGGACGGTCGGGTCCTCGTCCAGCTCCACCAGGACGACCGGGTAGGGAGCACGCTCCGCGTAGGCGGGCAGCAGCGGGGGATGGGCGACGACGTAGGACCAGATCCGCCCGCGCCCCGACATCAGCCGCCACTCGTCCTCGAAGCTGCCGCAGTGGGGGCAGCACGGACGCGGCGGGAACCGGAGGCGCCCGCAGTCCGCGCAGGCCTGGATCCGCAGTTCGCCGCGCCGGGCGTACTCCCAGAACGGTTCGCCGTCGTCGTCGGGCCAGGGCAGCAGCAGGCCGTCGGCGGTCAGGGTGTCCATGCGGATCCTCTCGTCGAGTCGAAGGGTTTCCGGGGCTCAGGCGCGCAGCAGCAGGGCCGAGGTGGGCACGCCCTCGCCCGCGGTGACCAGGCATGTTCCGGCGTCGGGGACCTGCGCCGTGGAGCTGCCGCGCAGCTGCTTGACGCCCTCGTTGATCAGGTTGAAGCCGTGGACGTAGCCCTCGGAGAGCCCGCCGCCGCCGGTGTTGATCGGCAGCCGTCCGCCCAGCTCCAGCGCGCCGCCCTCCGTCCACGCCGCGCCCTCGCCGCGTCCGCAGAAGCCGTAGCCCTCCAGGGAGAGCGGGATCAGCGGCGTGAAGGCGTCGTAGATCTGCGCCACGTCGACGTCCTCGGGGCCGAAGTCGGCGGTCTTCCACAGCTGTCGGGCGGCGGCCCAGGCGGGGCCGGTCAGCGGGTCGTCGTTCCAGTAGTTGACCATCCCGTGGTGCTGCGCGGGCAGGCCCTGCGCCACCGAGTGCAGGTAGACCGGCTTGGTCCGGCAGTCGCGCGCCCGCTCGGCGCTGACCACGACGCAGGCGAGCGCGCCGTCGGTCTCCAGGCAGTTGTCGTAGAGGCAGAGCGGTTCGCTGATCCAGCGGGCGTCCATGTACATCTCGCGGGTCAGCGGCCGGTCGTACATGATCGCGTCGGGGTTCTGGTTGGCCCGGTTGCGGCAGGCCAGCGCCACGTTGAAGAGGTGGTCCCGGGTCGCGCCGTACTCGTGCATGTAGCGGCGGGCCAGCATGCCGATCTCGTCGGCCGGGCGCAGCAGGCCGAAGGGCCGGGTCCACTGGGCCGGGGTCGGCAGCTGCTGGGCGGTGTTGGTCCACGGCCGCTTGCCGCTGCCGCGCTTGCGGCTGCGCCAGGCGACGCCGACGCTGGCCTGTCCGGTGGCGACGGCCATGGCCAGGTGTGCGACGGTGGCGCAGGAGCCGCCGCCGCCGAAGCCGATCCGGGAGAAGAAGGTGACGTCGCCCGCGCCGATGGCCTTGGCCAGCTCGACCTCGTCGGTCTCCTCCATGGTGTAGGAGGCGAGCGCGTCCACCTCGTGCGGCTCGATCCCGGCGTCCGCCAGCGCGGCCAGCACGGCACGGCAGGCGAGGGCCTTCTCGGACTCCTCCAGGTGCTTGGCGAAGCGTGTCTGGCCGATGCCGACGATGGCCGTGCGGTCCTTGAGCATGGCTGCCCCCGCTCTCCCCGCGCCCCGGCGGTGTGTGCTTGAACCGGTGCGTCCTTGATTATCTGACGCCTCGTCAGAATAGGCGTCGTGCACCCTTCCGGGAAGGCCGTCGCCACCCTAATCTGACGTGCAGTCATATTGCGGCAGTCGGGCGGAGGGCGGACCGATGCGAGCGGACCAGGAGTGGGGAACGATCGCCGAGCTGGTCCAACGGGCGGGTGACCGCTACGGCGACGCCGAGGCCGTCGTCGGCCCGCGCACCCGGGTCGGCTACCGCGAACTCGCCCAGCGGGTACGGCGGGCAGCCGCGGGCGTGATGGCTGCCGGGGTGCGTCCCGGCGACCGGGTCGGCATCTGGGCGCCCAACACCCCCGACTACGTCGTCGCGGCGCTCGGCGCGGTCAGCGCGGGCGCGGTCCTGGTTCCGCTGGGCACCCGCCTCAAGGGCGGCGAGGCGGCCGAACTGCTGCGCCGGACACGGGCCGGGATGCTCTTCGTCACCCCCAACTTCCTCGGCGTCAGCTACGTCGCGGCCTTGAAGGCCGCAGGCCCGCTGCCCGACCTGCGGACGACCGTGCTGCTCGGCGAGAGCGGGCCGCAGGCCGTCCCGGAGGGGCTGCTCGGCTGGCACGACTTCCTGGCCGGTGGCGCGGACATACCCGAACGCGCCGTCCGTGAGCGCATCGCGGCGGTCCGCCCGGACGACCCGGCGGACATCATGTTCACCTCCGGCACGACCGGCCTCCCCAAGGGCGCGGTCACCACGCACGTCCAGACCCTGCGCGCCTTCGGCACCTGGGCGGAGCTGGCCGGGCTGGTCGAGGGCGACCGCTACCTGGTGGTCAACCCGTTCACGCACACCTTCGGTTGGAAGGCGGGCATCCTCGCCTGCCTGATGAGCGGCGCGACGATCCTGCCGCAGCCCGTCTTCGACATCGAGGCGGTACTGGCCAAGATCTCCACCGAACGCGTCACCGTCCTGCCGGGCGCGCCCACGATCTACCAGTCCCTGCTGGACCACCCGGCGCGCCACCGCCACGACCTGTCCTCGCTCCGCCTCGCCGTCACCGGCGCGGCGGTCGTCCCGCTGGAGCTGGTCACCCGCATCCGCGAGGAGCTCGGCCTGGCCACGGTGCTGACGGCCTACGGCCTGACCGAGTCCAGCGGCATGGTCACCATGTGCCGCCGCGACGACGCGCCGGACACGGTGGCGGCGACCTCGGGCCGCGCCATCCCGGGCGTGGAGGTGCGCGTGCGCGACGCGGACGGCAAGGACCAGCCGCCCGGTGCGCCGGGCGAGGTCCAGGTCCGCGGCTACACGGTGATGCGCGAGTACTTCGAGGACCCGGCGGGCACGGCCGACGCCTTCACCCCGGACGGCTGGCTCCGCACCGGCGACGTCGGCGTCCTGGACGCCGACGGCAACCTGCGGATCACGGACCGCCTCAAGGACATGTACACCGTCGGCGGCTTCAACGCCTATCCGGCGGAGATCGAACGGGTTCTCACCCGACACCCGCTCGTCGCGGACGCGGCGGTGGTGGGCGTCCCCGACGCGCGCCTCGGCGAGGTGGGCCGGGCCTTCGTGGTCCCACGGAGCGCGGCCGACGCCGAGGCGGGCACGGAGCTGATCGCCTGGTGCAGGCGGGAGATGGCGAACTACAAGGTGCCGAGGGACGTCGTCTTCGTGACGGAACTGCCGCGGAACGCCTCCGGCAAGGTGCTCAAGGGTGAACTGAGGAGCAGGACGTAGGCACGCCCTGACAGCGCGGGGCTCAACCGGGAGGCGGCGTCCTGCTCATGTGCCAGCCGTCGACGCGCGGGCCGAGGGCGTCGGCCGGCCAGCCCGCCGTGGCGACGGCGGCGTCGTACACCGCGTCGCCGAAGGCGACGACGGCCTGGTGCGGATCGGGCTGCCGCCGCAGCGTCGGCCACGGCAGCAGCACCAGGCCGAGGTCCGGACGCCAGGCTGCGCCCTCGACGCCCCAGCTCCGGCCGTCCAGGCCGTCGGGCTGCGGCCAGATGTACCCGTACAGGCCGATGCGCTCCGCAGCGGGATCCTTGTCAGCGCCGCGGGTGGTGTCGAAGCAGAAGCCCACCGACACGTAGGCGTACAGCTCGCCGCTCTGCATGAACGACGGGCGGTCCGCGACCGGCTTCGTGGGCTGGTGCCGGAAGCGCGTGGCGGACAGGTCGAAGCCGCCCCACATCACGCCGACCCGCGGGCGGTGCCCGATGAACGGGGCCTGCCACGCTTCCAGCCCGTGCGCGGCGAGGTCGAAGCCCTGCCAGATCAGGCGCGCCGCGTCCGCGTCCCAGGTGCGCGCGGCATGGTCGTCGTCGAAGGTCGGCGGCGCGCCGGGGATCTCGCAGATCAGCGGGCTCGGCGGCGGCGCGATGCCGAGCTCGGCGGCGGCCGTGCAGAACGCGGTGTAGAACGAGGCGACGGAACCGGGGGCGCGGGGATCGCCGGTCAGCGGGATCGTGCGGGTGCCGCTGTCGGCCTCGATGACCACGTCGCCGTCGAGCAGACGGTGGTGGACCGTGAAGGTCGCGCCCGCGGTGCGGTACGTGCGGGTGCGCAGCCCGCGCGGTGTGCACTCCAGCACGATGTCGCCCCAGCCGACCTCGAACGGCTCGTCCAGGGAGTACTTGCCGCCGACCTGGACCAGCCGGTTCAGGTAGTCGACCATCGGCGCCAGCTCCGCGAACTCCAGCGCGGGCCAGGTACGAGGACGTTCGCTCACGCTCACGGGTGACTCCCTGCGTCGTGGCACAGCGTGCGACGGTCGGGCGCATCCATTCTCCCAGCCGGGCAGGGGCGCCGCCCGTTCGGCCGCCAACGCCTACCTTGCGCCTACGCGCAGCACAGCTCCAGCACAGGGCGTCGGCGAACAGTTCTGGGCATGAACCATTCGCCCGCGCTGGCGGCGCGCTTCGCGGCGCAGTCCGCCCCTCCAGGAACGGAAAGGGACGGCACCACCACCAAGCTGGTCGAGGTGGTCGTCCCCGTCTACAACGAAGAGCATGTCCTCGCGCAGAGCATCCGTACGCTGCACGGCTACCTGCGCGAGAACTTCCCCTACCGCTTCCGCATCACCATCGCGGACAACGCCAGCACCGACCGCACCCGTCAGGTCGCCGACGAGCTCGCCGCGGACCTACCGGACGTGCGGCTCGTGCACCTGGACCAGAAGGGCCGCGGCCGCGCGCTGCGGCACGTCTGGGGGAGCAGCGACGCGGACGTCGTCAGCTATATGGACGTCGACCTCTCGACCGGGCTGGAGGCCTTCCTCCCGCTGGTCGCGCCGCTGCTGTCCGGGCACAGCGATCTGGCCATCGGGTCCCGGCTGCACCGAGGTTCCGCCGTCGTCCGGGGGCCGAAGCGGGAGATCATCTCGCGGACCTACAACTTCCTGCTCCGGGCCACCCTCGCGGCCAAGTTCTCCGACGCGCAGTGCGGCTTCAAGGCCGCCCGCACCGAGGTCGTGCAGGCGCTGCTGGCCGAGGTCGAGGACGAGACCTGGTTCTTCGACACCGAGCTGCTGCTGCTCGCGGAGCGCAGCGGCCTGCGGATCCACGAGGTGCCGGTGGACTGGATCGACGACCCGGACAGTCGCGTCGACATCGTGCGGACCGTCAAGGACGACCTCAAGGGCATGTGGCGGGTGGGCCGCAAGGCACTCTCCGGCGCCACCAGACTGCCGGTCCCGCCGCGTGTCAGCCGGGCGCAGCTGCCGACCGGGATGCGGTGGCAGCTCTCCAGCTTCGCGGTGATCGGCGTGCTGAGCACCCTCGCGTACCTGGTGCTCTACCTGCTGCTGCGTCAGGCGGCCCCGGCCGAACTGGCCAACGCCGTCGCTCTGTTCGTGACCGCCATCGCCAACACCGCCGCGAACCGCCGCTTCACCTTCGGGGTGACCGGCTCCCGGGACGGGCTGCGGCACCAGGTCGAGGGCGGGATCGCGTTCCTGATCGGGCTGGTGCTGAGCACGCTCGCGCTCGCGCTGGCCGGCGCGGTGTCGCCGCACGCGTCGCACCTGGTGGAGTTGGTCTGGCTGGTGGCGGCGAACGGGCTGTCCACGGTCGTGCGCTTCGTGTTGCTGCGCGCCTGGGTGTTCCACCCGCGCCGCGCCGCGCGGCAGGCCCGTGACGCCGAACTGAACACGATCGAGCAGGAGTTGCACCGCTGAGCGCCCACTGAGTGCCCGCCGAGTGCCCACTGCGTGCCCACGCTCTGTCAGTGCGCGCAGAGTTGCTGGTCCGCCGGCTGGTCCGCCCGCCTCCTCCGCCTCACAGCGGGTCCGCCGTGCTTCGCTGGACCCGCTGGGAGGCGCGTGGGCGCAGGCCACGGAGCTCGGCGTCACGCCGGCCGGGACGCCAGGTGTCGACCGCCGCCGTCACCGCGCACAGCGTGAACCCGGCCAGGAACCAGCCGGCCAGCACATCGCTGGGCCAGTGCACGCCGAGCCCGATGCGGGTCCAGCTGACCAGCAGCACCAGCCCGCCCGCCACCGTCGCGGCCAGGACGCGCGCGGCAGGTCGGAGCAGCCGGGGCCAGGCCATCGCGACCAGCAGCGGCAGGACCGTCGCCGCCGTCATCGCGTGCCCGGACGGGAACGCCCAGTCCGTGGCCACCGCCACGGGATGCGGCAGCGCCGGGCGGGGGCGAGCCACGGCGTCCTTGAGCCCGACCTCCAGCGCGGCCTGAACCACTCCGCAGGCCGTCGCCCAGACGGCGGCGATCCGCGCGCCGCGCCACCAGAGCCAGACGATCACCCCGGCCAGCACCACCCGCAGCACCGTCGGCTCCAGGACCGCGCTGATCGTGCGCATCGAGCCGGTCCAGGCGGCGTGGCGCAGGGCGGTGTCGTGCAGGTGCTGGTCCACGGAGAGGTCGAACCGGAGCAGCGGCTGCCAGGGCACCTCGACGAGAGCCAGCACGACGCCGAAGAGCAGCAGGAACACTGCCGCGCCCGCCCACAGGCGCCATTCCCGCACGTCAGGCTCCCTCTGCTCGACTCTGATCGGCTCCGGCCCACGGAGTCGGCGACCGCGATTTCGTCGCCAATTTCGTCGCGCGGGGAACCAACGCCAGGCGGACAATCGTCTCAGAGAGTGACAGAACCGGACGCCAGCCCCGCCGTGATCGGCCGATGACGCTGCGTCGATGATCGGGAATAACCCGCCAGCATACTGCTATCGACGAAGAAAAACACCACTTCGGGAATGCTTCTTCGGAACTCGTCGTTGAGTCGTTACGTAAGCAGTTCCCAGGTACGGGCCAGCCAGGCCCGTCACGTCCCCGAGGGAGTACGTATGGCCACCCGTGCCGTCGTCCGCGACAAGGCCGATCGGAGTCGCTCCGTGCGGCCGACCGCAGGTGAGGCCGACCGCGACCTCGTCGGTATGTACCTGGACGAGATCGCGCGCACCCCGCTTCTTGACGCGGAGCAGGAGGTACAGCTGTCCACCCGGATCGAGGCCGGCGTCTTCGCCGAGCACCTTCTCGACGAGGGGCGGACGGTCGGCGACGCCACCGAGGACGAGCTGCGTGCGATAGCCGCGGACGGGCAGCGGGCGAAGGACATCTTCATCCGGTCCAACCTGCGCCTGGTCGTTGCCGTCGCCCGTCGCTACCCGCGCAGCGGCCTGCCGCTGCTGGACCTGATCCAGGAGGGCAACGCCGGACTCGTCCGCGCCGTCGAGAAGTTCGACTTCGGCAAGGGCTTCAAGTTCTCCACCTACGCCACCTGGTGGATCCGTCAGGCGATCACCCGGTCGATCGCCGACCAGTCACGCACCATCCGCCTCCCCGTCCACCTGGTCGAGGAGCTGGGCCGGATCCGTCGCGTCCAGCGCGAGAAGTCCAAGGAGCTCGGGCGCGAGGCCGAGCCGTCCGAGGTCGCGGCCGAGCTGGACACCACCGAGGAGCGGATCAAGGACGTGCTGGACTGGGCGCGCGACCCGGTCAGCCTCAACATGACCGTCGACGACGACGGCGAGACCCAGTTCGGCGACCTGGTCGAGGACACCGGCGCGGAGTCCCCCGAGGACGCCGTCATGGTGATGATGCGTCGTGAGGAGCTGGAACGGCTCATTGACCGGCTGGACGACCGCACCGCCTCGATCATCCGCTCCCGCTACGGCATGGAGGACGGCCGCGAGCGGACGCTGACCGAGGTGGGCAAGCAGCACGGCCTGACCCGTGAGCGCATCCGCCAGATCGAGAAGCACGCGCTCGCCGAACTCCGCAAGATCGCCGACCACGCGGGCTTCGAGGCCGCGTAGCAAGATCCTCAGAGCCCAAGATCCGATCCCCAGAGCCAAGATCCACAGAGCCCCCGTTCCGCCCCAGGCGGAGCGGGGGCTCTCCCTTTCGGCGTCCGTATCCGTGCCGCCTACCCTGGAGGGATGAGCGGCAAGGATGACGAGCAGACCAGGGCCAAGCGCAGGATCGTCTTCGACGACCCCGTCACCGGGCGCAGCAAGGACGACAGCGACGCGGGCTGGGGCGAGGAGCGCACCGAGGGGTCGCAGCGCCGCGACCTGGACTGGTACCTGAGCGAGACCCCGCCGCACCACGGCGACAAGTAGTAGCCCCACTCAGCCGTGCGGCGGTGCGGCGGGCGGCGGCTCGGCTGCGACCTGCGGAAACGCACCCGTCTGCGCATGGGCGCGCGCTCCGGCGGTGGGCGCCGATTCACCCGGCCCTGGGGGTTGCCGCAACGAACCGACGGCCAGTGTCGTCGCCGCGACGAGCAGCCCGGCGGCGACGGGCCCCGGCCGCCGCCGCACCGGACCGGGCAGCCGATGCCGACCGCGTCCCGCGCGGATGGGCGGGAACGCGGCGATGCAGTTCGTGGGCGGGATCGACAGGGACATGCTGGCCTCCTCGGAGCTGTTCTTCGCTGCGAGGACAACGCTGCCGCGAGGCGAGGACCAGAACCAGGAGGGACCGCACAGCCTGTGGACAACTCCGGGCTGTGGAGAACTTCTCCTCAAAAGGGTGAGCTGCATGACGGAGGCACGCGCCTCTGTCATGCAGCTCTGTGCAGCCTGGCCGGGTCGGACCCAGGGCCGGGCTCAGGCCGCGGAACCCGCAGAGCCGGAGGACGAGCTCGACGAGCCCGTGGAGGAGCTCGACGAGGACGACGACCCGGTGGACGACGATCCTGCGGAGCTCGACGAGCTCGACGACGAGCCCGAGGAGGAGATGCTGCTGGACGACGACGAGCGGCTGTCGGTCCGGTAGAAGCCGGATCCCTTGAAGACCACGCCCACCGCCGAGAAGATCTTGCGCAGCTTGCCGCCGCACTCGGGGCACTCGGTCAGCGCGGCGTCGCTGAACTTCTGCACGGCCTCGAGACCGCTGCCGCACTGGGTGCACTGGTACTGGTACGTCGGCACTTGTTTCCTCCTGGCACTCTAAGGCTATGAGTGCTAACGATCCTCAATGATGCGGTATTCCGGGTGGAGAAGTCCACTGATCGGGGGTGTGAGCCTCAGTACTCCGTGCGGCTGCCGCTGAGCCAGCCGGCCAGCTTGCCGCCGCGGTCGACCGCCCGGAGCCGCCGTTCGGCGCGGTCGCGGACCTGGTCGGTGGCCACCACCAGCAGGTCGTCGCCGTGCCGCAGCAGTGTGGTCGGTCCGGGGACGAAGCTCTCTCCGTCCCGCACGATCAGCGTCACCGCCGCGCCCTTCGGCAGGCGCAGCTCGTGGATCTCGACGCCCCCGAGCCGCGACTCGGGCCCGACCGAGACGGAGAGCAGGTGGCCCTGAAGACGGTCCAGCGGGGCCGACTCCACCTCCAGGTCGTCGGCGTGGGCGGAGTCGGAGATCCGCAGGGCACGGGCCACCCAGGGCAGGGTCGGGCCCTGGATCAGGGTGAAGACCACCACCAGCAGGAAGACCGTGTTGAACAGCTGGCCCGCTCCCGGCACGTTGTGCACCACCGGGATCGTGGCCAGCACGATCGGCACCGCGCCGCGCAGCCCGGCCCAGCTCAGCAGCGCCTGCTCGCGCAAGGCGATCCGGAACGGCGTCAGGGTCAGCAGGACCGAGGCCGGACGCGCTGCGAGCACCAGGACCAGGCCGACCACCAGCGCCGGGACTATCGCGTCGCCCATGGTGCGTGGGTTCACCAGCAGGCCCAGCATCACGAACATGCTGATCTGCGCGATCCAGGCCAGGCCCTCGGCGAAGCCACGGGTGGCCGGACCGTGGGGGAGCCGGGCGTTGCCGAGCAGCAGGGCGCAGATGTAGGTGGCGAGGAAGCCGGAGCCGTCCAGCAGCGCGCCGCCCGCGTAGGCGAGGATCGTCAGCGCGACGACCGCGATCGGGTAGAGGCCCGAGGAGGGCAGCGCGACATGGCGCAGCGTCAGCGCCCCGAGGCGACCCACGACCAGGCCGACCACGATGCCGACGGCGAGCTCGCCGACGACCGTGCCGATCAGCACGTACCAGGAGTCGACCGGCCCGGAGGTGGCGAAGGCGACGACCAGGATCACCACGGGGGCGTCGTTGAACCCGGACTCGGCCTCCAACAGTCCGCTCAGCCGCGACGGGAGCGGGACGCGGCGCAGCACCGAGAAGACCGCCGCGGCGTCGGTCGACGAGACGACCGCGCCGAGCAGCAGCGAGACGCGCCAGTCCGCCCCGGTGAACAGGTGCGCGCCGATCGCGACGACGCCGACGCTGATCGCGGTGCCGACGGTGGCGAGCACCGCGGCGGCCGGCACGGCCGGTCTGATGTCGGTCCAGCGGGTGCCCAGGCCACCCTCGGCCAGGATCACCACCAGCGCGGCGTAGCCCAGGACCTGGGTGAGCTCGGCGTTGTCGAAGGTGATGCTGCCGATGCCGTCATGGCCGAGCAGGACGCCGATGCCCAGGTAGAGGAGCAGGCTGGGGAGCCCGCTGCGGGAGGAGAGCCGGACCGCGGCCACGGCCACCAGCAACACCAGGGAGAACAGCAGGAGGAGCAGGTCGAGCCGGTGGACGGACACGCAGGGGCACCTCGCGCGCTGGGCCTGCCGCTTCCCGGAGGGCAGCGGGGGTTCACAGCAGAATCGTTGCTTCCACTTGTCTGGAGCAAGATTTTACCGATCTGACGGCGTATTCTCCGACCGGTCCAAAGGGTGGTCACCTGCGCGGACACGGTGTCCGGCAGCGGTCGGCGACCGCTCCGCCGCTGTTCGACCAGGCCGGGAGCAGGCCGCGAGCAGGCCCTAGGCAGGCCCCGGGCAGCTGCCTGGCGGGCTCTGGGCAGGCAGCAGCCCGGCACCCGCCTCG
Organism: Streptacidiphilus fuscans; assembly: GCF_015690355.1. Taxonomy (GTDB): domain Bacteria; phylum Actinomycetota; class Actinomycetes; order Streptomycetales; family Streptomycetaceae; genus Streptacidiphilus; species Streptacidiphilus fuscans. Next base: position 215,615 of record NZ_JADPRT010000012.1, read on the forward strand.
CACGGCCGCTCCGCTCGCGGCGCGACCGCCGCGCGTCATCGGTTCCGCTTCGGGTGTTAGCGTCAGCACCGCCGCTTCGCGCGGTACGCCGCGGTAAAGTCACTGCCCCTCACAAGGACCCTGATGCCCCGCTCCTCCCGTCCCAAGCGCCCCAAGAAGTCCCGCCGTCTTCGTCTCATGGTGGTGCTGGTCGTGCTGCTGCTCGTCGGCGGCGTCGCCTTCGGCAGCTGGTACGGCGTGCGCCAGGTGCGCGCGTCGCTGCCGCAGACCACCGGCACGATCCACCTCCAGGGCGTCACCGGCCCGGTCCAGGTGATCCGTGACTCCTCGGGCATCCCGCAGATCTACGCGTCCAGCCCCGAGGACCTGTTCATGGCCCAGGGCTACGTGCAGGCGCAGGACCGGTTCTGGCAGATGGATGTGGACCGTCACATCACCGGCGGGACGCTCTCGTCCATGTTCGGCGCGGGGCAGCTGCAGACCGACGCCTTCATCCGGACCATGGACTGGCAGGGCGTCGCGCAGAAGGAGTGGGACACCCAGCTCTCGCAGAGCACCAAGGACTACCTGACCGCCTACACCGACGGCGTCAACGCGTGGCTCAAGCAGCACCCGGGCGGGGCCGGTGCCTCGTTGGAGTACGCGCTGCTGGGCGTCGCCCACAGCGGCTACAAGCCCGCGCCGTGGACGCCGGTCGACTCGGTCTCCTGGCTGACGGCGATGGCCTGGGACCTGAGCGGCAACATGCAGCAGGAGATCGACCGTTCGCTGCTGTCGGGGACGTTCACCTCGCAGGAGATCTCGCAGCTCTACCCGTCGTACCCGTACACCACCAACGGCACGATCCTGAAGACCGGTGAGGTCAAGGACGGCACCTACACGCCGGCCGAGGGCGCCCGGACCGCGCCGGTGACCTCCGACTCCGGCTCGTCGAGCTCCAGTTCGTCGAACGGGTCCAACTCCTCGGGCACGTCGAGCAAGCCGGGCGGCGCGACCAACGCGTCGTACCAGACGGCCGGTGGCAGCACCGCGGCGCAGGGCGCGCAGACGGCCGCGGAGGCGCTGGGGAACAACCTCTCCGCGCTGCCGACCATGCTCGGCCGCCCCGGCGCGGCGGGCATCGGTTCCAACTCCTGGGTGGTCGACGGCGCGCACACCACCACGGGCAAGCCGCTGCTGGCCAACGACCCGCACCTGTCGCCGCAGATGCCGTCCATCTGGTACCAGATGGGCCTGCACTGCACCACGGTCGACGCGCAGTGCCCGTTCGACGTCACCGGCTTCACCTTCCCCGGCATGCCCGGCGTGATCATCGGCCACAACCAGACCGTCTCCTGGGGGTTCACCAACGTCGGCAGCGACGTCCAGGACCTCTACCTGGAGCAGGTCAACAGCGACGGCACCTACCTCTACGACGGGAAGAACATCCCGCTGGTGACCCATCAGGTCACCATCCCGGTCGCCGGAAGCTCGCCGCAGACGATCACCGTCAGGTCCACCCAGGACGGCATGCCGATCATCTCCGACCACAGCACGCAGGAGCAGGCCGCGGGTTCCAGCGCACCCGTCGACGGCGCCGCGCCCCCGCGTGGCGGCGGCTACGCGATCGCGCTCAAGTGGACCGCGCTGACGCCGAACAAGACCATGGACGCGGTCTTCGAGCTCGACAAGGCGCAGAACTTCGGCGAGTTCCGCGGTGCGGCAAAGGACTTCTCGGTCCCGGCGCAGAACCTGATCTACGCCGACACCAAGGGCAACATCGGTTACCAGATGCCGGGCCAGGTCCCGATCCGCCCGAAGATCTCCGGCGACGACGGCACCTACCCGCAGCCGGGCTGGGACTCGCGCTACAAGTGGACCGGCCAGTATGTGCCGTTCGACGCGCTGCCGTGGGTGGAGAACCCGCCCGAGGGCTACATCGTGACGGCCAACCAGGCAGCGGTGGACCCCAACTACCCGTACCTGATCACCAATGACTGGGACTACGGCACCCGCGCCAAGCAGATCGACACGCTGATCCAGGGCAAGCTCAACGGCGGCGGCAAGATCTCGCCGGACGACATGGCCTCGATCCAGGAGGACGACACCAGCGTCTTCGCCAAGTCCCTGGTCCCGTACCTGCTCAACGTGAAGCTGAACGGCTCCTACTACACCCAGGCCCAGGACCTGCTGCGCGGCTGGAACTTCCAGCAGGACGCGGGATCTGCGGCGGCGGCCTACTACAACGCGGTCTGGTCGAACCTGCTGCACCTGGCCTTCGACCAGAAGTTCCCGGCGGCCGTGCGCTCCACCACCGACTGCATCATGGTGGTGCCCGCCAGCCAGCAGGGCCTCCCGGCGGACGACGTCAACGGCCAGCCGCAGCGCGTCCGCACCTGCGGTCTGCGCGACGACGCCACCGCCCAGCCGGACGGCAACGACCAGTGGACCACCGTGGTCGGCGCGCTGCTGGACCAGCCGAACAGCGAGTGGTGGAACTGGACCGACGCCACCGGCAAGCAGTACTCCGGCCGGGACAACCTGCTGGCCCAGGCCATGGTCGACGCCCGCAAGCAGCTGACCTCGCTGATGGGCAAGGACATCAGCACCTGGAGCTGGGGCCGGATCCACACCCTGGAGCTCCAGGAGCGCACCCTCGGCACGGACAACTCGAACATCGCCTCGGGCGCGGTCCACTGGCTGCTCAACCGCGGCCCCTATGAGCTGAGCGGCGGCAGCGCGGCGGTCGACGCGTCCAGCTGGGACGCGGCCAACGGCTTCACCGTGGACGAGGCCCCGTCGATGCGCATGATCGTCGACCTGTCCGACTTCGACGCCTCGCGGTGGATCAACATCGGCGGCGCGTCCGGGCACGCGTTCAGCGCGAACTACGACGACCAGATGCAGCTGTGGGCCAACGGCCAGATGCTGACCTGGGCCTACAGCAAGCAGCAGGTCCAGACGGCGGGCAAGGCCACGCTCACGCTGGCGCCCTGAGGCACTCCTGACGCGAGGTCAGGAATCGAACACGACCGTCCGGTCGGGCGTCACCACGGCGTCCACCGGGCGGTCGTGTGCTTCCGTCGGCAGGCCGGGCAGCAGCTCGGTGTCGAAGAGCAGGGTGACCAGCCGGGCCGCCGAGTCGGCCGCCGCCAGCCGGGCCAGCACCCGGTCGTAGCTGCCACCGCCGCGGCCGAGCCGCAGTCCCGTCGCGGGGTCGACGGCCAGGCCGGGGAGCAGCACCAGGTCCGCGGCGGCGACGGCGTCCACGCCGAGTCGCGGACCGGTCGGCTCCAGCAGCCCGAGCCGGGCCGGGGCGAGGCCCTCCGCGCCCTGGTAGACCGCCCAGTCCAGGTCGTTGTCCGGCAGCAGCACCGGCAGCAGCACCCGCACGCCCTGCCCGCGCAGCGCGTCGAGCAGCGGACGGGTGCCGGGCTCGGAGCCCATCGAGACGTAGCAGGCGACCGTGATGGCCGCCGTCTCCGTCGTGAACGGCTGCGTGGAGGGCTGCGTCGAGGTCCGTGTGAAGGCCTGGCTGACGAACTCCAGTGCCCTCCTCGCCAGGGCGTCCGCAGCGGTGTGCCGCTCGACGGGTGACATCGCGGCGCGTGCGGCGAGCAGGCGTGACCTCAGGGCCTTCTTGTCGTTATCCATCGGATGGGACGGCCTTCCGTCTCGTCGGTGCTGTTCGGTCCGTCGTCGTGCCGGTCCTGATTGCGGGCCCTGATGCGGGCCCTGATGTGGGCGGAGGGACGACCATGCTGCCGGTCCTCGCGGACATCCTCGCTGTTGTCTGCCTTCCCGCGCTGCTCGCTGCCTGGCTGCTCCGGCGCGGTCGTGCCCGCGCCCGGGCGCTGCTCGCCGTCCGGAGCGAGGAGCTCGCCGCGCTCCGCACCGGCCGCGCCGAGCTGGAGCGCACCTCCTGCACCGACCCGCTGACCGGGGTCTGGAACTACCGCTACCTGCAACTGGCGCTGGACCGGGAGATCGCCCGCTGCAAACGCCGTCCCGACGAGCGGGTCCTCGCGGTCCTGCTGCTGGAGATCGAGGGCTTCGCCGACATCCGGCGCGAGCACGGCTACCAGCGGGCCGGGGCGGTGCTGCGCGACCTGGCCCAGCGGCTGGCCATGGAGGTGCGCGAGGAGGACGTCTTCGGCCGCTACGGCGGCGAGGAGTTCCTGGTGCTGCTGCCGGAGACGGACGAGAAGGGGGCCATGACCGTGGCCGACCGGCTGTCCTGGACGGTCCGCCGACACCCGCTGGCGCTGCCCTCCGTCCCGGTCCACCAGAACGAGTGTGGAAGTCTCCCCGGCAACGGCTTGTCGGCCCGGGTCGGCATCGGCCTGCTGCCCAGGGACGGTTCGCATGCGGCGCTGTTGCTGAGGGCCGCTGACAAGTCTTTGACAGGGGAGAGATATCTGGCGGACACAGTCCGGCAGCTAAAGTCGTCCGTATGACGAAAGCTCGTACGCGCCAGATCACCAAGGCGGTCATCCCCGCGGCAGGTCTCGGCACCCGCTTCCTGCCGGCCACCAAGGCGACTCCGAAGGAGATGCTGCCGGTGGTCGACAAGCCCGCGATCCAGTACGTCGTGGAGGAGGCGGCGTCGGCCGGGCTGACCGATGTGCTGATGATCACTGGCCGTAACAAGCGCCCGCTGGAGGATCACTTCGACCGGGCCTACGAGCTGGAGGAGCAGCTCGCGCGCAAGGGCGACCAGGCCAAGCTGGACCGCGTCCGTGAGTCCAGCGAGCTGGCCACCATGCACTACGTGCGCCAGGGCGACCCCAAGGGTCTGGGCCACGCGGTGCTCTGCGCGGAGCCGCACGTCGCCGACCAGCCGTTCGCGGTGCTCCTCGGCGACGACCTGATCGACCCGCGCGACCCGCTGCTGTCGAAGATGATCGACGTCCAGCGCGAGCTCGGCGGCAGCGTCGTGGCGCTGATCGAGGTCGACCCGGCGCTGGCCCACCTCTACGGCTGCGCCTCGATCCGCCCGGCGGAGTGGCACGGCGAGCTCGGCGGCGACGAGGACATCGTCCGGATCACCGACCTGGTCGAGAAGCCCGCCCCCGGCGAGGCCCCGAGCAACTACGCCGTCATCGGCCGCTACGTGCTCGACCCGTCCGTCTTCGACGTGCTGCGCGACACGCCGCCCGGCAAGAACGGCGAGATCCAGCTCACCGACGCGCTCCGGGTCCTCTCCCAGCGCACGCCGGGCCGCGGCGGTCCGGTGCACGGCGTGATCTTCCGTGGCCGCCGCTACGACACCGGCGACAAGGGCGACTACCTGCGCGCCATCGTCCGGCTGGCCTGCGAGCGCGAGGACCTCGGTCCGGAGTTCCGCGCCTGGCTCAAGGAGTTCGTCGGCAGCGGCGAGCTGGACGGCGCCACCGGCGCGCTCTGACACCTGCCGCGCCCGGGCCTTCGCGTGTCCTGCGGGGCCTTCGCGTGTCCGGCGGGCGGACGGTCCGCGGGTTGTCGGCGGTGGCGGGTAGTGTCGGCTGCGTCACACGGCCCGGCTGCGCGCCGGGCCCGCAGCACCGAACCGCACCGCCACGGGGGAGCGCACCATGACCGACCACGAACACCACGGCCACGACCACGGGCATGCGCACGACCACGCGCATGGCCATGGCCACGGCCGGGCCGGTGACGCCGGGATCCCGGAGGACCCGTGCGCGGCCGAGGCGGCGCCGGGCGCGGAGAAGTCCGGCGACGGGCGGCTGTGGACGGTCGACGAGCACCTCGCCGACATCCTGACCGCCGTCGCCCAGGTCGCGCCGCTGCCGCCGCTGGAGCTGCAGCTGCTGGAGGCCCAGGGCTGCCTGACCGTCGACGAGCTGGTCTCCGGCGTCGCGCTGCCCCCCTTCGACAACAGCTCGATGGACGGCTACGCCGTGCGCGTCGCCGACCTGGACGGGGCGACCAAGGACTACCCCTCCGTGCTGACCGTCGTCGGCGACGTCGCGGCGGGCGCCGCCGCGCTGCCGGTGATCGGTCCGGGCCAGTGCGCGCGGATCATGACGGGCGCGCCGATGCCGCCCGGCGCCGAGGCCGTCGTTCCCGTCGAGTGGACGGACGCGGGCACCGGCTCGGCGGAGGCCGCCACCACCATGGCCCCGCAGGGCGGCGAGCCGGTCACCTCCGGCGGCGAGGTGCGGATCTTCCAGCCGGTCGAGTCCGGCGCCTTCGTCCGGCGACGTGGTGACGACATCGCCGAGGGCCAGTCGTTGCTCCCGGCGGGAACGCGTCTCGGCCCGACGCAGATCGGCCTGCTCGCGGCGATCGGCCGGGATCGTGTCCTGGTGCGCCCGCGTCCGCGCGTCGTGGTCCTCTCCACCGGCAGCGAGCTGGTCCAGCCCGGCTCGCCGGTCGGCCCCGGCCAGATCACGGACTCCAACAGCTTCGCGTTGACCGCCGCCGCGCGGGACGCCGGAGCGATCGCGTACCGGGTGGGCGGCGTCCCGGACGACGCCGAGCGGCTGCGCGAGGTCATCGACGACCAGCTGATCCGCGCGGACCTGATCGTCACCAGCGGCGGCGTCAGCGTCGGCGCGTACGACGTGGTCAAGGAGGCGCTGGGGGAGCGGGTCTCCTTCCGCAAGCTCCGGATGCAGCCGGGAAAGCCGCAGGGCTTCGGCGTGCTTGAGGGGTCCGACGGGCCGGTGCCGATCCTGGCTCTGCCCGGCAACCCGGTGAGCGCCTACCTCTCCTTCGAGCTCTTCGTCCGCCCGGCGATCCGCGCGATGCTGGGCGCGACGGACATCCACCGGCCGGTGGTGACCGCCCGGCTCACCGAGGGCCTCGGCTCACCGGCGGGCCGACGCCAGTTCGCCCGCGGCTCGTACGACCCGGCCGCGGGCACGGTGACGCCGGTCGGCGGCGCGGGTTCCCATCTGCTCGGCGCCCTCGCGCACGCCAACGCGCTGATCGTGGTCCCCGAGGACGCGACGTCGGTCGCGGCGGGCGCCGAGGTGGAGACCGTCCTGCTGGACTGACCGCCCAGGCCCTCCCGGCTTTCCCGCTGCGGTGCTCCACTGATCCGACGATGCGACGTTCTGTGGTCTCAGCGATACTCTGGCGCCGCACCCGCCCGTCGCGATCGCAGGAGCACACAGTGACCACCAGCAATCCCGTCCCGTCAGGGTCCGGCCTGACCCATGTCGACGCCTCGGGTGCGGCCAGGATGGTCGACGTCTCCGCGAAGGCCACCACGGCGCGCACCGCGCGGGCCACCGGTCGCGTGGTCGTCTCGCCCCGGGTCGTGGAGCTGCTGCGCGGTGAGGGCGTGCCCAAGGGCGACGCCCTCTCGGTGGCCAGGATCGCCGGGATCATGGGCGCCAAGCGCACGCCCGACCTGATCCCGCTCTGCCATCCGATCGCCGTCTCCGGCGTCACGGTGGAGCTGGAGGTCGCCGACGACGCTGTCGAGATCGCGGCCACCGTGCGCACCGCCGACCGCACCGGCGTCGAGATGGAGGCGCTGACCGCCGTCGCCGTCGCCGGGTTGACCGTGATCGACATGGTCAAGGCCGTCGACAAGGGCGCCCGGATCGAGGCGGTCCAGGTGGAGGAGAAGACCGGCGGCAAGAGCGGCGACTGGCGCCGCGAGGAGCTGGTCGACGGCCGGATCGCCGGCGTCGGTGTCACGGGTGACGAAGAGGTGACGTCATGACAGGGCAGCGCCCGATCAAGGCCTTTGTGCTGACCGTCTCCAACCGCGCGCACGCGGGTGTCTACGAGGACCGCGGCGGGCCGCTGATCGCGTCCGGTCTGGCCGGGCTCGGCTGCCGCGTGGTCGGCCCGGTGGTCGTCCCCGACGGCGACCCGGTGCTGATCGCCCTGCGCAAGGCGGTCGCCGACAGCTACGACGTCGTGGTGACCACGGGCGGCACGGGCCTGACGCCGCTGGATCTGACGCCGGAGATGACCGCGCAGGTCATCACCCGTCCCGTGCCCGGCATCGCCGAGGCGATCCGCGCTTACGGGCGGGAGAACGGGGTGCCGACGGCGGCTCTGTCGCGCGGGCTCTCCGGGGTGGCCGGGAGCACGCTGATCGTCAACCTCCCGGGGTCGCCGGGCGGCGTCAAGGACGGCCTGGCCGTGCTGGGCCCGCTGCTGTCCCACGCCGTCGACCAGATCGCGGGCGGCGACCACGCGCCGGGCGGCGCGCCGACCGCCGTTCCCCAGGGACAGGAGCACGGCAGAGGAGGCCCGCACTGAACGCCTTCTGGCCGGTGGAGCTGCAGGACGGGCCGATCGGGCTGCGTCCCATCCGCATGCGCGACCAGCGTTCCTGGCAGGAGGTCAGCCGCCGCAACCGCGACTGGCTGCGCCGCTGGGAGGCCACCGTTCCGCCCGCCCGCGCCGGACAACCGCCCGCGCTGCGCCCGACGTACCGTCAGATGGTGCGCTTCCTGCGCGGGGAGGCGCACGCCGGACGGATGCTGCCGTTCGTGGTCACCTACCAGGGCCGCCTGGTAGGGCAGTTGACCGTCGGGGGAATCACCTGGGGGTCGATGTGCTCGGCGAACATCGGCTACTGGATCGACGAGGCATATGCCGGTCGCGGCATCATCCCGACGGTGGTCGCGCTTTCCGTGGACCATTGCTTCGGGGCTATGGGGCTGCACCGCATCGAGGTGTGCATCCGGCCGGAGAACAGCCCGAGCCGCCGTGTGGTCGAGAAGCTGGGCTTCCGCGAGGAGGGCCTGCGCCCGCGCTACCTGCACATCGACGGCGGCTGGCGGGACCACCTGGTCTACGCCCTCACCGTCGACGAGGTACCCGAGGGAATGCTGGCCCGCTGGCACCGGATTGAGAGTCACCATCCACATAAATAGGTCGATATGAAGAAGATTCAGCGACACACCGGTCGAAATAGCCGCCCGGCCGTCCCTCACGCCCGTACGGTGTGAAGCGTGAGCAGTAGCGGCCTCATTTACGCGGTCATTGTTGGGGCCTGGGCCGCGTATCTGGTCCCCATGTGGCTCCGCCGTCAGGACGAGCTCAACGAGGCACGTCCGACGGAACGGTTCAGCACGGCCATCAGGCTGCTGTCGGGTCGCGCGGCGATGGAGCGGAAGATCTCCCGCCAACTGGAGGAGACCCAGGGGCTCAACCCGCCCGCCGACCTCCCGGCCGAGCCGCGACGCCCCGCGGCCACGCCTCCTGCGCCTTCCGCACCGCCTGTGCATGCTGCGCCTTCTGCGCCCGTTGCCGCCGCTCCGTCGGTCGCCGGTACGGCGTCGCGTCGGCGTGCGGCGCTGCTGGCGCGGCGTCGGCGCATGGTGATGGTGCTCTTCGCGGCGTTCACGGTCGGCATGGTCGTGGCTGCGGTCGGCGGTGTCGCGCTGCTCTGGATCCCCGCCGTCCCGGCGGTGCTCTTCTCGCTCTACATCGCGCAGATGCGTCGACAGGAGCGCCGCCGCTACGAGGTGAAGCTCGACCACCGTCTCGCCGCCGAGGCGGCCCAGCGCGTCCGCCAGCAGGCGGCCTCGCGCCGCGTGCAGGAGGCGGAGACGGTGGCGCACCCGGCGCCGCCCGCGCCGTCCCCGCGGGCTGCCGCGACTCCCGGCGAGGCGACCACGTCCGGCACGGGTGCGCTCGCCGCCTCAGCGGGCGCGGCAGGGCAGGCGGCGCGGACGGCGCGGTCTGCGCGATCGGCACGGCCGACCGGGCCGACGCCGTCGACGCCCGAGCCTTGGGCGGACGACGACCGGCCCGAGCATGCCTCGCCGTCGACGGGACGTCCGGGCGACGACGCCTGGAACCCGGTCCCGGTGCCGCTGCCCACCTATGTCACGGCCCCGGTCGCCCCGCGCGCCACCCTGGGCCTGGACCTCTCCGCGCCGGACACCTACTCCTCGGCACGCGCGCCCCGCAGCCAGGCCCAGCCCCCGGTCCCGCCGCGCCGCCCGGTCCAGCCCCCGGCGACCCCGCTCTTCGACCAGTACGCCGACGACGCCCCTCGCGCCGCCAACGAGTAACCCGGTCACGAGTACCCCTCCGGACCTGCTAGAGTTTCTTCTCGTTGGGGCTGTGGCGCAGTCCGGTAGCGCACCTCGTTCGCATCGAGGGGGTCAGGGGTTCGAATCCCCTCAGCTCCACCCAACAGAGGCCCGGTCGGTTGATCCGACCGGGCCTCTGGCATATGGTGCGGGCGCTGTTGGCCGTGTGACTGGCGTGGGTGTGACGCGCATCACCGGTGCGGCTGGGGATCTCTGAGAAAGCCGCGTTCGTACGGTCCCTGGGGGCCGACGAGGTCATCGAGTCCCGCAGCAACCTCGGCAAGGTGGTTCTGGTCCGCGGTTGAGGACCGGGGCGGCCCGGTCGGTGGGCGGTGCGGGATCATCGTCCCCATGGCCGAGCCGCAGACGCAGTCAGAGGCACACTCCCAGGCGCAATCCAACGCGCACTCCCGCGCGCACGCCCAGCGCACTCCGTTCCAGGTCCGCCGGGTCACCCCCGGTGAGTGGCGGGAGCTCCGCGCACTGCGGCTGGAGGCGCTCGACGACGCCCCGTCGGCGTTCAGCACCACCCGTGCCGCAAGTGAGGACCTCCCCGATACGGCCTGGAAGGCCCAGACCGTATCGGGGGCTTCCGCCCGGAACGCCGCGCTCTTCGTCGCGGTCGATCCGGGCGGCGCCTGGTTGGGCATGGCGGGCGCGGCGCCGATTCCGGACGTGGTGGACCACGCCCATATCCACGGGGTCTACGTGACCCCCGCCCACCGGGGCCCGCACGGACCGGCGGCCGAACTGGTGGCGGCGGCGGTCGACTTCGCCCGCCGCCACATCGACGTCGGCCACCTGACGTTGGGCGTCCACGAGGCCAACGTCCGTGCCCAGGCCTTCTACCGCCGCGTCGGCTTCGAGCCGTCGGGCCTGCGCGTCCCGTATGTGCTCAACCCCGACGAGCAGTTGGTCATCCTCCGCTACCCGAAGTTCCGGGACGAGGAGGGCTGACGCTGGTCCAGGCGGCCCGGCCCGGCGCTCAGCCGAACGACGGCGCGCGGTGCACGATCTCGCCCCCCACCGTGGAGAGTTCGACGTGGGTGTCGAGGATCTCGCGCGGGTCGCTGATCGCGAAGAGGTCCCGGGAGAGCAGGACCAGGTCGGCGTGCTTGCCCGGGGTGAGGGAGCCGAGCCGGTCGTCCAGGTGGTTCGCCCAGGCGCTGCCCATGGTGTAGCCGTGCAGGGCCGTCGTCAGGTCGACGGTCTCCTCCGGCATCCAGGCCGGGCCGCCGTTGAGGCCCTGGCGGGTGACCGCCGTGTAGATGCCGACCATCGGGTCCATCTCGGCGACGTTCCAGTCGCTGGAGAAGGCGAGCCGGGTGCCCGCGCGGTGCAGGCTGCGCATCGGCCAGGCCTTGGACCAGCGTTCCTTGCCCACCGCCTCCGCCCAGTCCTGGCCCGGACCCGCGATGTCGGGCGCGCAGTGACGCGGCTGCATGCAGGCGACGACGCCGAGTTCGGCGAAGCGCGGCAGGTCCGCCGGGTCCAGGCACTCGACGTGGACGACCTGGTGGCGGGAGTCACGCGTGCCGTTGACGTCGCGCGCGTGCTCGAAGGCGTCCAGCACGGTGCGGATGCCGCGGTCGCCGGTGGCGTGCACGAAGAGCTGGAACCCGAGCGCGTCCAACTCGGCGACGGTGTCGGCGAACTCCTGCGGCGGGTAGAAGGTCTCGCCGCGGTGGTGGGCGTGCCCGGCGTAGGGCTCGAGCAGCGCGGCCGTGTGCGGCTCGACGACATCGTCGATGTAGAGCTTGAGCGCGCGGACGCGCATCCGGTCGTCGGCGTGGTGACGGGCGGCGTTGAGGAACTCCGCCAGGTCGCGCTGGGTGGTCCCGCGCGGGTGGAAGAGCGCGGCGACGAGGCGGGAGCGCAGCCGGCCCTCGGCTGCGGCGCGCTGGAACAACTCCAGGTCGTCGAGGGAGTTCTGCGGCTCGACGACCGTGGTGATGCCGAAGCGCGCGGCCATGTCCAGGCTGCCGCACAGCCGTTGGTACTGCCGGTCCGGATGCGCCCACGGGACGCCCGCCGCCTGGAGCGCGCGGTGGCCGTCGCGGGACAGGCCGCGCACGGCGAAGTCGGTGAGGAACCCGGTGGGTCGGCCGGTCGCCGGATCCTTCTGCACGGTGCCGTACGGCGTCTGCTCGACCGAGGCGTCGATGCCGAGCAGGCGCAGCGCAGCCGTGTTGAGCCAGGCGGTGTGGACGTCGTAGCTCAGCACCAGCGCCGGACGGTCGCCGGTGAACCGGTCGAGGTCCGCCGCGGTGGGCATGCGGCCGTCGGGGATCGCCGAGTAGTCGAAGGCCTCGGCCTCCACCCAGTGAGCGTCCGGGTGCGCGTCCAGCCAGGCGGTGATCCGTGCGCCGATCTCCTCCAGCGTGCGGGCGCCTGCCAGTTGGACGCAGGCGGAGTCCGAGCCGAGGCGGACGTGGTTGTGCGCGTCGACGAAGCCCGGCAGCAGCAGGCGGCCTCCGGCGTCGACGACCTCGGTCGCCGGTCCGCGCAGGTGGGACCAGTCGGCCTCGTCGCCGACCCAGGTGATGACGCCGTCGCGGACGGCCAGGGCCTCGGCGCGGGGGAGCGCGGGGTCGACGGTGTGGACGTGGGCGTTGTGGATGATCAGGTCGGCGGGGGCTGCGCTGTCGTTCACGGGTTCTCCGAGCTGAGGGCCGAGGCGTCGGCCGAGATGGCGGCGGGGGACACGGCGGATTCGGCGTCCGGGCCGGACTGCGGCGCGGCGTCGGTGCGCTGGTCGGCGGGCAGGCTGAGCTGCCAGTGGGTTGCGTGGCGCGGACGCAGGTAGAGCAGCCAGTAGAGCGCGCCGACCGCGAGGACGATGCCGGTGATCGTCAGGTCGTGCGCGGTCTGCTGCGTCAGCACGTAGGCCAGCGCGACCGTGGTGATCAGCGGCGGGATCGGCCACAGCGGCATCCGCCAGGCCTGGGTGGCCCGGTGACGCTTCGTCCGGGCGGCGAGGGCGGCGACGCCGAGCAGCAGGTAGATGACGGCGACGACCACGCCGGTGAAGCCGAGCAGCGAGTTGATGTCGACGGCCAGCGCGAGCACCACGCCCGGCAGGCCGATCCCGAGGGTGGCGACCCACGGCGAGCCCCAACGCGGGTGGATCCGGCCGAGCGCGCGGTTGAGCGGGTCGGGCCAGGTGCGGTCGCGCGCGGAGGCGAAGAGCACGCGGCCGTTCTGCAGCACCATCACGATGACCGCGTTGAGGATGGCCGCGGCGATGCAGAGGCTGACGAAGGTCCCGACGCCGCTGCCCGCCCAGGAGGTCACGATCGCGACCAGGTCCCCCGAGGCGAGCTGGTCCGGCGAACTGACACCGAGGCAGATCGCGGCCACCGGAACGGTGATGACGACCACGCCCGCGAGCAGCGACCACAGCACGGTCCGGGCCACGGTGCGGCGCGGCTCGACCAGGTCCTCGGAGAGGTAGATGGCGGTGCCGAAGCCGTTGTAGGTGAACAGGGCGACGGCGAGCCCGGAGACGAGCAGCCCGACGGTCAGCGGGGAGGTGTGGCCGTGCCCGTCGGGCACGACGGCGTGCAGCAGCGACGAGACCGGCTGCCGCGCGTGGGCGAAGCCCAGCACGCTGACCACGGCCGCGGCGAGCATCTCGATGCCCAGGAAGATGCCGGTGATCAGGGCGTTCGACTTGATGTCCAGCACGCCGACCAGCACCGAGATCAGCATCACCGCGCCACCCGCGTAGCGCGGGTCGACGTGGACGACGGCGCCGATGTAGTCGGACGTGCCGAGCGCGATGATCGGCGGGATGACGATCAGCGAGACGATCGAGATGACGAAGACCAGCCAGCCCGTCATCCGGCCCAGCAGCTGCCCGACGATCGAGTACTCGCCGCCCGCGCTCGGCACCAGCGTGCCCAACTCGGCGTAGCAGAGGCCGACTCCGAGCGAGAGCACGGCCGCGATCAGCAGCGCCTCGACGGTGCCGCTGCCCAGCGAGGTCAGCAGCGGCGGCACGACGATGAAGAGCGAGGAGGCCGGGGTGACACAGGAGAGCGTGAGCATGACGGCGCCGAAGACGCCGAGCGAGCGAGGGAGTTCGGCGGGCCGGACGGGATCGGCGGAGGAGGAGCCGGGAGTGGGCGAGGGCGCGGGCATCGGGCACCGACTTTCAGCGGGCGGACGCGGTGTGGGGGTCCGGCCATTGAAAGGCAGGTGAAAAGATGGCGTCAATATCACTGGGATAACTAATCGCAGTGCATTGCGCTTGATTTGGGCGATTCATTTGTCACCGGCGAGTACGGATATCAATCCGCCGGTCGGAGCGGCGAAACGTGTGTGTAGTCCTCCTTGACGATGTCCAGGTGGACCCACGATTCGGACCGGTTGACGCCCGCCAGCCCCTGCAGCCGGTCCAGCGTGGCGAGCAGCCGGGCGCGGTCCGGGGCGTCGACCCCGCAGACCAGATCGAACCGCCCGTTTCCGGACATCACAAAGTTGACCCCCTCCAGGGCCGAGGCCGCCTCTGCGACGGGGCCGACCGGTCCGCCGACGCCGAGCCCGATCCCGGCGGCCTCGCGGACGCCGATCGCCGCCGACGCGACCAGGCCGGTCACGTGCACCGCGCCGGCGTCCAGCATCCGCAGCACCCGGGCGCGGGTGGCCGCCTGGGAGAGCCCGATCCGCGCCGCCAGGTCGGCGTAGCTGCTGCGACCGTCGCGCTGGAGCAGGGCGAGCAGCATCCGGTCCCGGTCGTCCAGCTCCAGTGGGCCGTGCAGCGACGGCCTCGGCACGGCGGGCGAGTAGGCGTCCCTGACCAGCTCCGTGCAGCGGAAGACCTCGATCCCGCGCACGCCGGGAGCCGCGCGGAGCAGCGCCAGCTCCGTTTCCAGCGCCGCGGTGTCGCGGACGCGCACGTCGGCGACCAGATGGCGGCGGCCCGCCGTGCGGGACAGGAACATCACCGCACCGCGTCCGGCCAGCGTCCGGGCCGCCTCGGCGCTGTCGCCTACGACCTCCACGGAGACGTGGGCCAGCGTGCGCAGGCCGAGCACCTCCGGCGCGACGATGCCCACGACCCGGACCTCGCGCCGTTCCAGCAGCCGCTGCACCCGGGCGCGGGCCGCCTCGCGGGAGATGCCGACCGCCGTCGCCAGGTCCTGGAAGGAGGTACGCCCGTCCCGTTGCAGCACCGCGACCAGGGCGGCATCGGTGGCGTCGAACATCGCGGGCTCCAGGCACTCGGTGGACGGGCGGTCGGTGGACGGGACCTGCCTCACCGTAGCCCGGCGGCCCAGGCGCGGAGGCGCTCGAAGTCCGGCTCACGCAGGCCCACGTTCGGGTCGATGCGCAACAGCAGGGCCGGGGCCGGATGGTGGGTGGCCACCCACGTCTCGTCGGCCGCGGTCACCTCGTCGTCGACCCAGGCAAAGGGACGACCGGCCGCCGCCGCGACGACCTCGGGGGTCTTCCAGTAGAGCGGGCCCGGCTCGCCGATCAGCGTGCCCTCCCAGGTGATCCAGGGGAGCGGAGGCAGACCGATCAGCGGCCCGACGAAGCCGTTGGCGTCCTCCTCCCAGGTGGAGGCCCAGGCCAGCTCGTAGGGGAGGGCCGCCAGCTGTGCGCCGTGCGCGGGGTTGAGCCAGACCGGGAGCGGTCGTGGCTCTGCCCAGGGGCGGCCCCAGGCTTCGAGTCGGGCGCGTTCCATCTCCTCCCAGCGGGGCGGCATCAGGTGGTGTTCCTGGTAGCCCGTCGGGAGGTGGTCCGGCATGGCCGCATAGGGGTTGAGCGGGCCGTCGATGTCCAGGAAGAGGACGGGCTTCCGCCGCTCGCCGGCCTCGCCTGCCCCGGCGGTCATGGGCCCGTCACGACGGGCAGGTCGGACGGCAGACCCCACTCGCTCCACGACCCGTCGTAGACCGCGAGTTGGGACGCGCCGTCCAGCCCGGCGACCGTGGCCCCGAGCGCGAGCACGCAGGCGGTGACGCCCGAGCCGCAGCTGAACAGCAGCTGGGACGGCGTCGGGCCGAACCGGGACCGGAGCTCCTCCGGCGGGAGGAGGCGGCCGGTGGCGTCCTGGAGCGCGGTGAACGGCAGGTTCCGCGCGCCCGGCATATGGCCGCCGCGCAGACCCTCCCGGGGTTCCGGCGCCTCGCCGGTGTAGCGCTCGTGCGCCCGCGCGTCCAGCACTGACGCCGAGGGGTCGGACAGGGCGGCCAGCACCGCCCGACTGTCGACGAACATCCCGGGCTGCGGGCGCGCCGTGAACGTGCCGGGCGCGGCGGGGTGCTGCAGCTCCGTCTGTTCGGGCAGCCCTGCCGCGGACCAGGCGGGCAGGCCGCCGTCGAGCACGGCGACGCGGTCGAAGCCGACCGCGCGCAGCATCCACCAGGCGCGGGCGGACGAGTAGATGCCCGCGTTGTCGTAGACCACGACCGTGCTCGACGCGTTCAGCCCGAGCGCGCGCAGCTCGCGCGCCAACTCCTCGGCGCCGGGCATGGTGTGCGGCAGCGGGCTGCTCCGGTCGGACATCGGCCCGTCCAGATCGAAGAGGCGCGCACCCGGAATCGCGGGCACCTCGCGCCGGTGCCCGCCCACGCTCGCGTCGAGCACCAGCAGGTCGGCGCTGCCGAGCCGCTCCGCCAGCCACTCGACGCCGACCAGGGGACCGGGGAGGTCCAGGGACAGGGACATGAGCGTCGCCTCTCGGTTCGTCGCGGCTCTTACGGCGCGGTGAGAACTGCCAAGGCGTCGACCTCGACCCGGAACCCGGGGTGCACCAGCGCGCTGACCTGGACCAGCGAACTGGCCGGAGGCTGCACGGTGTCGACGAACTCGTCCCTGACCGTGCGGAAGGCCTGGAGGTCGTCGAGATCCACCAGGTAGACGGTCAACTTGATGACGTGCCGCCAGTCCGCCCCGGAGGCGTTCAGGGCGGTGCCGATGTTGCGGAAGACCTGGCGGAGCTGGGCGACCGCGTCGCCTTCGGCCCCGACGAGCCTGCCCTCGGCGTCGAGGGGAACCTGGCCGGAGATCGCGATCAGCGGCCCTTGGGCCACCACGGCATGGCTGTAGCCGTTCGCTGGAGGCATGCCGTCCGGGCGGACGAGGTGGCGCATGGAAGTCACACCGCCTGTCTACCACCCTCACGGGGCAACCGGAGGAGATTGTCGCGCCGACAGCGCGGGCGCGCGGCACGGGCCGCGCGCCCGCGGGGGTAGCCCTCGTCAAGCCCAGACGCGATGGACCGTCACCTGGGGCTCCAGCTCCGCCAGGGCGTTCACGCCCGGTCCCTTGGGCGCAGTCGCCGCGGCCGCTCGGAGGAGGGCGGTCACCTGGGCCGCGAGCGCGTCGGCCTGCTGCCGGACCTCGGCCACCGGCGCGGAGGACCGGCCGAGGGCGTCCAGCTTGCGGTGGATCTCCGCGAACTGGCGCTGCGCCGAGACGCCGAGGGTGAACGGGCGCGGGGTGGAGACGATGAACTGGTAAGCCCCGGCGAGGGATTCGCAGCCCGGGCAGTGGACGTTGGCTGCGGTGCTGCGGTTGTGCGCGTCCAGGTGGATGTCGGTCCCGGCCATGGTG
Source organism: Streptacidiphilus fuscans (assembly GCF_015690355.1). GTDB lineage: Bacteria > Actinomycetota > Actinomycetes > Streptomycetales > Streptomycetaceae > Streptacidiphilus > Streptacidiphilus fuscans. Next base: position 233,173 of record NZ_JADPRT010000012.1, read on the forward strand.
ACGATCTGGAAGGACAGTGAGACGGACCGGCACGGGTCGTCCGCCGAGCACCAGGAGGTGTATGCGGTGGCCTGGTTGTCGGCGGTGGCCGAGTACACCGCACCGAACTGGTGGACGGTGAAGGAGTCCTGGAAGCGGGACTCGTGGGCACGCGTGGCCAGCGTGAACGCGCCGTCGTCGGCCACGGCGACGCCGCGCACCGCGGTGCCGTCCAGCGCACCGCCGTTGGGGCCGACCGCCTGGGCGACGCCCGTGGTGGCGCCCAGAGTGCCGAGGCCGGCGGTGACCAGCAGACCGAAGCGCACGGCGCGTCGCACCGAGCCGACGCGGATCCGGACTTTGCGGTGGTGGTTGAGTTCCATAGCCATGGTGGACTCCTCGCTGCTACCTGCTAGGGGGTGGGCTTGAGCGCGCCGGCGGTGGCAGGGGCGCTCGGTGTCGTCGTCACGGGCGGGGGAGTCGCCGATACGGACGCTGAGGGGGAGGCGCTCGCCACTCCCGTCGGCTTGGTCGTCGGGCCGACGACGGGCCGGGTCGGGGATGCCGAGGCGGACGGGCTGACCGTCGGCCTGGGTGTCGGTGCGGCCGAAGGGGAAGCCGTGACCGTCGCGCTTGCGGAAGGGGAGGCCGATGCCGATGCCGATGCCGAGACCGAGGGCAGCGCGGTCGGGCTCGAGTCGGAGCCGTGACGGCTGCGCCCGCCCGTGCCGGTACCAGAACCCGTACTGCCGGGCGGCTGCGGCGCGGGAGTTGTGGGCGTGGGCGTGGGCACCGCAGTGGGAACACCGGGCTGGAGCACGGGGATGATCGGCGGCTGGGCGGGGATGGGCTTCGGCGTCACGCCGATCACCCACGCCGTGGTCAGCCCGGCGACGGTGAGCGTCGCCAGGGCGCACAGGGCGATACGGAGCCTGGGGTTCTGCGCCGTCGCCCGGCGCGCCGCCCGGAGGAGGCGTCCCGTCAGCCGGACCGAGAGGTAGGTCGTCCCGGCGAGCGGGCAGATCAGCATGAGACAGCCGAGCAGGCCGACGGTTCCGGCCGCGACCTGACCGTGCGCCAGCGCGTCGCCGGTGCCCGCGAGTTGCTCGGTGAGCGAGCGCACGCTGGTGCTCAGAATGCGCGGCAGGTTCCACAGGGCGTAGCCCAGGTCGACGGCCAGCAGCGGGACCATGGTGGCGACCCAGCAGGTCACGATGGTCCGCGCGGAGCGCTTGAGGCCCGCGACCTCGGGAGGGACGGGCCTGCCGGGGATCGCGCCGGCCAGGATGGGGCGGATCTTCCCGTAGAGGTCGGGGATGCCGGCCAGGTCGCCCAGGATGTAGTAGCCGTCCAGGCGGACCGCGGGCATGAGTTGTTCGAGGATCTCGAAGTGGCCCAGGTAGACCGCGCACAACAGGAAAGGCTGTCCGGTCACCACGTAGCCGGCGGTGAGGGCCAGCATGAAGACGACGTTGAAGTAGACGCCGCCCAGGTCGGTGCGGATCCGTCCGGCCCGGCCGATGCGGTAGACGTCGGTGACGTCGGTGTAGAGGGAAGGCCAGATCAGGAAGAGCCCGCAGCCGATGCAGCCCGGTCTGGCCCCTCCGTAGCGGCAGGCGGAGGCGTGGCCGAACTCGTGGAACATGAGGGAGGCGACCGTCAGTGCGAAGACGGCCAGCAGCAGCACGGGTTGGTCCAGGACCTGCAGCAGCGGGGTCATCGCCCCGTGCAGCGCGAACAGCCAGACGTCCTGGGCCAGCGCGGCCAGGAGCACGAGGGCGACCACCGGCGGGCGGTGCAGCCAGGCCAGCGCCCGCCCGATCCGGTTGACCCGGCGCGGGGTGAACAGGACCTTGTGCCCCTTCAGGGCCAGCAACAGATCGGAACGCGGTGCGTCGTCGACCTCGTCGTGCTCCTGGTCCCAAGGGACGGCCACGCCCAGCGGGATGAGCTTGTTGTCGATCAGGAACAGCACGTTCTCCGCGCTGACCTCCCGGCCGAACAGTCCGCTCACCCGGTGCGAGATCCCCTCGGTGTCCCGCACCCCGTCGATCGCGCGCGCCACCAGGTGCAGCAGCCGTGACAGCTGCACGACCTGGCCGTCGCCGCGGCGCGCGATGTACCGGGGCTCGGTGAACCCCGACCCCTGGTATTCGCCGTGCAGTCGCAGACCCGCACTCAACCGCGGCACGGGCAAAGGCCAGTCCAGCGCCTCGGTCGACGAGCCGGCGAGGGAGTCGACCAGCGTCTCCGTCAACGGGGACCGGGCCAACGGCACGGGCACCGGCGTCGCGAAGCCACCAGGGCCGGGGACCAGCGCCTCGGCCTCAGTAGTGACGGTCATGCGGATGTGTCCTTCCCCCGTAGGCGTGGGCCGACCCAGCCCCGGAGGGGTTGTCGGGCAACCTGGGCCGGCCCACGACATGGAGCCTGTTCCGCGTGGCACCGCGGAGGTGGAACTGCGGAGCGCTGGGACCGCTCGGAGCTACTGGGAGATCACGATGGTCTGGGCGGCCTCGGACTCCGCGTCGGCGCCGTTGGAGCCGATGTTCACCGCGGTCGAGTGGTTGTGCGCGTTGACGGTGGCGACGTGCTTGGTGACGTTGACGGTCTTGGTGAAGTTGAACTTCAGGCGACCGAGGGCCTCGCGCCCCGGCAGCAGCTCGGCCGACTCCGCCTCGAGCTCGGTGATGTTCATGCTCATGGTGTGACTCCTGTCGTGTGTGGTGTCTGCGTGCGGTGGTGCAGTTCTTGCCGTGGTGCTCTTCTTGCGGTGGTGCTACTGGTGGATCGTGATCGCCTGGCTGGCGTCGGAGGCCGCCGTCGAACAGTTGGAGCCGATGTTCAGCGCGGTCGAGTGGTTGTGCGCGTTGACGGTGGCGACGTGCTTGGTGACGTTGACGGTCTTGGTGAAGTTGAACTTCAGGCGACCGAGGGCCTCGCGGCCCGGCAGCAGCTCGGCCGACTCCGCCTCGAGCTCGGTAATGTCCATGCTCATGAGTCCCCCTTGGGACGAATCAGTGATGGGCCGGACCGGACGAAGGCCGACGCCGTGCGGCCACCTGTCCAATCCTGTCGGACGAGCTGTCCAACGAGATTGGACAGTAGTGGCCGCGTCGGGCACTGCGCAAGCGGCTTTTGGCAACTCTCTGTAACAGGCTCGCAACAGAGAGAAGTTTGCAGGTCGGGCGGTATGCGCCGGTCATGGAAGGGGTGATCGCCCTAGAATCGGGGGCGCGCCACCGCAGGCTGGAGAAGGGAATCAGGGTGTCCAACGCGCTGCAGGCGCTCATGCGGGAACGGCTGGACCGGCAGGGTTGGTCGTACGGCGACGTGGCACGTCGCGGTGCCATTCCGAGGTCGACCGTGCATCATCTCGCCACCGCCGACCGGCTGGTGCGGATGCCGCAGCCGAACACCCTGGAGGGTCTGGCGCGCGGGCTGGAGCTGCCGCTTGACACCGTCCGCAGGGCCGCCGCCGAGGCGTGCGGCATCCACGTCTACGAGGCGGCGCCCGACCCCGAGGTCGATGTGCTGATCGCCAGCGTGCAGCAGCTCTCGGCGCAGGACCGGCGGCATGTGGCGGCGCTGGTCGAATCCCTGCTGGAGCGCGGCCGGCGCACCGACGACACCGAAGACGATGCGGGCGGTGCAGGCGACACGGTCGTACCTTGACGCGCGGCTGACGGAAACGGTTGCGTCGCTGTCCGAGTCCGACCGGAAAGAGGGAATTCGGCGATTGCCCCGGGCAAACCGGCATGAACCGGGCTACCGTCTGCGCCACAGGGGCTCCGGGGCTGCCGGAGACTCCTGCGCTCAATGGCGCGAAGGCCAGGGGGAAACGTGCTGGTCGTGCAAGGAGGCCCCACCACCGCTGTGGTCCGGGGGCGTACGGGGGAGTCCGTGGTGCTGCTGTCGGGGGAGCTGCCCGCGGATCTGACGGATCAGAATCTGGTGGAGGTGCTGGATCTGGCTGCCGCCGTCCTGGACAGTGGGGAGATGGTGCTGTTCCGCCGCTGCCTGGAGGCCCTGCGCCGTGGCGACGTCAGCGGGACGCGCCGGGTCGAGATCGACGGGGCGGTGCTCACGGTCTACGCGGGCTGAACGGCCCAGGATGGCCTGACGCACCGTCACACGATGGGTCAGGACCAGCTCGCCGGCTCCGCCCTCCATGGACGCGACGGCAGTCTCCGCCGCCGTGGCCGGACCGAGGGCTGATGGGGCGGCCCAGCCGGGGCAGGGGTGAACCTCCGGTGAACGGGTGTCTCTTACCCCTTCCTCATCCTGTCGTGGACAATCGGTGTCGTGACGTCGACTGTTCTGCTGGCCGAGGACGACCGGGCCATCCGTGATTCGCTGGACCGCCTGCTGACGCTGGAGGGTTACCAGGTGACTCCGGTGTCCGACGGCATCGAGGCGCTGGCCTCCGTGCACAAGCAACGCCCGGATGTGGTGGTGCTGGACGTCATGATGCCCGGGATCGACGGTCTGGCCGTCTGCCGCGTGCTCCGCGCCGAGGGTGACCACGTGCCGATCCTGATGCTGACGGCGCGGGTGGAGACCTCCGACCGCGTCGCCGGTCTGGACGCGGGCGCGGACGACTACATGGTCAAGCCCTTCGAGGCGGAGGAGCTGCTGGCCCGGCTCCGTGCCCTGCTCCGGCGTGCCGCCGCGCCCGCGGTGACCTCGGACGACAACGGGTCCGAGGCCGAGGGCATCCTGGCCGGGCACGACCTGATCGAGGTGGACGACCTCAAGATCGACTCGACCGCCCGCCGGGTCTGGCGCGGCGGCGAGGAGATCCAGCTCTCGCGCACCGAGTACGACCTGCTGGAGCTGCTGGCCCGCAACGCGGGCATCGTGCTGGACCACAGCACGGTCTACGACCGGATCTGGGGTTACGACTTCGGCCCCGGCTCGAAGAACCTGGCCGTCTACATCGGCTACCTGCGCCGCAAGCTGGACACCCCGGAGCGCACGCCGCTGATCCACACCGTCCGCGGAGTGGGCTACACGCTGCGCGAGCCGTAAGGCCGGGTATGAACTGCCGTAAGGTCCAGGGATGAACTGGGTGCGGGCCGACGTCGGCCTGAGAGTCCGTTTCGCCGTCGCGTTCGCTGCGCTGGCGGCGCTCGTCGCGGTGCTGGTCGGGGCGCTCGGCTACAGCTCCGCCGCGGCGCTGATCCGCAACGACCGGGCGAAGGAGTTCTCGCAGTCGCTCACCACGCTCAAGAGCGACGTCGGCTCGATGACGCTCACCGCGCAGGACTTCCTGGCCAAGCAGGAGAGCAAGGACCAGCTCTCCGACCAGGTGACCCAGTCCGGTGACATCGGCATCCAGGTCCTCGGCGAGGACGGCGGCGTGCTCCAGTGGGGCAAGCCGGACCCGCTCCCGGTCAGCAAGCAGGACAAGGAGCTCGCCGCAGCCCACCAGCCCGGCCGCAGCCGCGACATCACCGAGTTCACCGGCGGCGACCGCTATCGGGTCGTCACGGTCTCGCTGGGCGGCGGACGCGGAGCGGTGATGATCTCCGAGCGGCTCAGCGCCACGGACGCGCTGCTCGACTCGCTGATGCTGCGCATCGCGTCGCTGGCGGGAGCCGTGGTCGTCGCGGCCGGTGCCGCGGGGTGGTGGGTGGCCGGTCGGATCACCCGACGGCTGGTGCGGCTGACCGCGACCGCCGAACAGGTCGCCATCACCGGGGAGCTCTCTCTCGACGTGCCGCAGCGCGGCCGGGACGAGATCGGCAGACTCGCCCGCGCCTTCGAGGACATGCTCGGCAGACTGGCCCGTTCCAAGGACGACCAGCGACGCCTGGTCCAGGACGCCGGCCACGAGCTGCGCACCCCGCTGACCTCGCTGCGCACCAACATCGCGGCGCTGCGCCGGATGGACCGGCTCCCCCCGGCGTCCAGGGCCGCGCTGCTTGACGATCTGGAGACCGAGACGCGGGAGCTGACGGTCCTGGTCAACGAGCTGGTGGAGCTGGCCAACGACCGCCGCAGCACCGAGCTGCCCACCCAGACCGAGCTCGACGAGCTGGCCGAACGCGTCGCCGATCTGACGCGTCGTCGGACCGGACGCGAGATCGTGGTGGACGCGCTCCCGGTGGTGCGGACGGTGCGTCCGCAGGCGTTGCAGCGCGCGCTGACCAACTTGGTGGAGAACGCGGCCAAGTTCTCCAGCGGGCCCGAGGAGATCCTGGTCGTGGTCCGCGCCGACCGGATCAGCGTCCTGGACCGGGGTCCTGGCGTCGACCCGGAGGACCTGGACCGGATCTTCGACCGCTTCTACCGGGCCACGGCCGCCCGGAGTCTGCCCGGCTCGGGCCTGGGGCTCTCCATCGTCCGCGAGGTGGTCGAGGAGCACGGCGGCGAGGTCTTCGCCCGCAACCGGGTCGGCGGCGGCGCGGAGATCGGCTTCACGCTGCGCGAGCCCCAGCCCGCTCCTCCGGCGGTCGGTCGCGCGGATCTGCCGACGCTCGGGCTGCGGGCCCGACACGCGGAGAATAAATCGGACAAATCAGGAGTAGCTCGGTAGATTCCCACCAGAGACCCATTCTCTGGACGCTGGGAAGGACCCCCGTGAGCAACCTCATCGCCGTCGCCTACCCCGACGTGGCCACCGCCGAGCAGGTCCGCAACAAGCTGATCGAGCTGCAGAAGCAGAAGCTGATCAAGGTGGAGGACGCCGTCGTCGTCGAGCGCCGCCCCGACGGCAAGGTCAAGCTCCACCAGGCCGTCAGCACCACGGGTGCGGCCGCAGCGGGCGGCGCGCTCTGGGGCGGCCTGATCGGCCTCCTCTTCTTCATGCCGTTCCTCGGCGCGGCCATCGGCGGCGCGACGGGCGCGGCAGTCGGCTCGGCCCAGGACTTCGGCGTCGACGACAACTTCATGCGCCAGGTCGGCCAGCACCTGACGCCGGGCGCGGCGGCGGTCTTCACCCTGGTCAGCGACGCCGTGACCGAGAAGGTCCTGCCGGAGCTCGCCCCCTTCGGCGGCCAGCTGATCCAGACCTCCCTCAGCCCGGCCGACGAGGAGCACCTCAAGGAGGCCGTGGCCGCTGCCCAGTCCGCGGCCCACGCCTGACCCCTCCGCCCCCGCGCGGCGACACGCACGTCCGGGCAGCCGACATCCCGGCTGCCCGGACGGTGTCGCTCCTGGGCCGCCTCGGGCAGCCGTCCGTCCAGCCGAGGCCGCTGTCTGTGCCGACCTGTCGACTGACGGACCCAGCGATGTACCGACCTCTCGACTGACCGAATCGAAGCGACCGAGAATTCCTCGATGGCAGCGACCGCCGCCCAGGCGACCCCCGCACCCGACGCCGCCCCGAAGCCCCGCTCCCGCCGTTGGATCGAACTGGCCCTGGTGGTGGTCGCGGTGGCGATCTCCGCGTACGGGTACGCCGACGTCGGCTACGACATCGACGGCAAGGTCCCGTCGGACACGGTGAAGTACGCGGTGGGACTCGGCGTCCTGGCGCTTGCGGCCCATCTGACCGTCAGGTTCCGGGCCCGCTACGCCGATCCGCTGCTGCTGCCGATCGCGGTGCTGCTCAACGGCCTCGGCCTGGTGGTCATCTACCGACTGGACCGGGCCACGCCCGGCAGCGCCTCCGCGCCCACCCAGCTGGTCTGGTCGGCCGTCGGGGTGCTCTGCTTCATCGGCGTGGTGCTCCTGCTGCGCGACTACCGCGTGCTGCAGCGCTACGCCTACGTGCTGGCCTTCGCCACGCTGTTGCTGATGATCGTTCCGATCTTCCTGCCCGCGGTCTACGGGGCGAAGATCTGGATCAAGATCGGCCCGCTCTCGTTCCAGCCCGGGGAAATCGCGAAGATCGCGCTGGCGATCTTCTTCGCCGCCTATCTGGCCGTCGCCCGGGACGCCCTGGCGCTGACCGGCCGCAAGGTGTGGAAGCTGGAGCTGCCGCGGGGCCGCAACCTCGGCCCGATCGTGCTGATCTGGCTGGCCAGCGCGGCGATCCTCTTCCTGGAGCAGGACCTGGGGACGCTGCTGCTCTTCTTCGGCCTCTTCGTGGTCATGCTCTATGTGGCGACCGGCCGGATCGGCTGGATCGCCGTCGGCCTGGTGCTGGTCGGGATCGCGGTCGTGCCGGTGGCGCTCTGGGAGCCGCACGTGCACGTCCGCTTCGTCGACTGGCTCAACCCGATGCGGACCATCCAACAGGGCCAGGGGCCGAGCCAGTTGGCGCAGTCGATGTTCGCCTTCGCGGCCGGTGGCCTGCTCGGCACGGGCCTGGGGCTCGGCCACTCCTACCTGATCGGCTTCGCCATGAAGTCCGACTGGATCCTGGCGACCTTCGGCGAGGAGCTCGGCCTGGTCGGCCTGGCGGCACTGCTGCTGCTCTACGCGATCCTGGTCGTCCGGGGCTACCGGACCGGGCGGCTGCTGTGGGACCCGTTCGGGCGGCTGTTGGCGATCGGCCTGGCGACGCTGCTGGCGCTGCAGGTCTTCGTGGTCGGGGGTGGCGTGACGGACCTGATCCCGCTGACCGGGATGACCATGCCGTTCCTGGCGCAGGGCGGATCGTCGCTGGTCACCAACTGGATCCTGATCGCGCTGCTGATCCGGCTGAGCGATGCCGCCCGCCGCCCGGAGGCGCCGGTCGCGCCGATGGAACCGGACGAGATCGAGGAGATCCAGGAGGCCCTCGAGAGCAGGGAGAGCAGGGAGAGCCGCGAGGCGAGGCGGCCTGTGTGGCCCAGACGCCTCCGCAAGGCCGGACCGGACGGGCCGGAGCGGGAAGAAACCGAAGACGGCGACGGCGAGGGCCCCGACGGCGAGGAGACGCAGGGGGTGCCGAAGGTATGAGCAGCAGCCCCGGCAGCCCGAAGACGCCTGCGCGCGGGGCGGTCCGGCTGTCGCTCAGCCGGACCGGTCGCCGGGCCGGCCTGTTCTGCCTCGTCCTGATCCTCGCGCTGCTGGTCAACATGACGCGGCTTCAGTTCTTCCAGGCGAAGTCGCTGAACGACAACACCGCCAACCAGCGCAGCGTCATCGCCCGCTACGGCCAGCCGCGCGGCGACATCTACGTCGCGGGCAGAGCGGTCACCGGCTCCAAGGCGACCGGCGGACTCTACGACTACCAGCGCACCTACACCGACGGCCCGCTCTACGCGCCCGTCACCGGATTCTCCTCGCAGACCTACGGCAACACGCTGCTGGAGGGCGTCGAGGACGACGTGCTCACCGGCCAGGACAGCAGGCTGTCCACCAACGCGCTGTGGGACGCGGTCTCCCGGGCCAAGGTGCCCGGCGGCGACGTCTTCACCACCATCAACCCCCAGGCGCAGCAGGCCGCCTTCCAGGGGTTGGGCAACAAGCGCGGCGCCGTCGCCGCCATCGACCCGACGACCGGCCGGATCCTGGCGCTGGCCAGCACGCCCTCCTACGACCCCAACGGCCTGACCGGCGCGGGCCAGTCGACGGTCGACGACTGGACCACGCTCAACGCGGACAGCACCACGCCGATGCTCAACCGCGCGCTGCGGCAGACGTACCCGCCCGGCTCGACGTTCAAGGTGGTCACGCTCGCCGCGGCGCTGCAGAACGGTCTCTACACCGGTATCGACGTGCCGACCAACTCGCCCGACCCGTTCACCCCGAACGACACGAACCACGCGATCACCAACGAGAACCCCGGCCTGCCGTGCGCCGACGCGACGCTCGACTACGCGCTCCAGGTCTCCTGCAACACCGTCTTCGCCAAGGTCGGCGTTGACGTCGGCGAGGCGGGCATGGTGAAGACGGCCCAGGCCTTCGGCTTCAACCAGACGAACCAGACGGTTCCCGTCGGTGTGGTGAAGAGCAACTTCGACACCGGCCTGACCAGCCAGGCCTTCCTCGCGCTCTCCTCGATCGGCCAGTACGACACGGCCGCGACGCCGTTGCAGATGGCGGAGGTCGCGGCGGCGGTCGCGAACAACGGGACGCTGATGCAACCCCGGCTGCTGGACCGGATCACCCGAAGCAACGGCACGACTGTCCAGACCTTCGGTGACCGGACGTTCAGCCGGCCGGTCTCGTCTCAGGTGGCGTCCGAGATCCAGCAGGCCATGGTGAACGTGGTCAACCAGGGCACCGGGACCAACGCGCAGATCCCGGGCGTCGTCGTGGGTGGCAAGACCGGGACGGCGCAGAACGGGGTCGGCAACTCCGGTACGCCGTATGCCTGGTTCATCTCCTACGCCAAGCCGACCGCGTCCGCGCCCTCGCCCGTCGCGGTGGCCGTGGTGATCGAGGACGGCAACGCCAACCGCGCGGACATCAGCGGCGGCGGCCTGGCGGCCCCGATCGCCAAGGCCGTGATGCAGGCCGTGCTCAACGGCTGACATGTCTGCGTCGGACGGACCCGGCAGCCTCTAAGGTGGGCGTCATGCCGAAGATCGCAGTCGTCGGAAGCCTCAATCTCGACCTGGTCGTCCCGGTGGCGCGGCATCCGCTGCCGGGGGAGACGGTGCTGGGCGGGGACCTGGCCGAGCATCCGGGCGGCAAGGGCGCCAACCAGGCCGTCGCCGCCGCGCGTCTGGGCGCGGCCGTGGCCATGCTGGGCCGGGTGGGCGCGGACGAGGCGGGCGCGCGGATGCGGGGCGCGCTGGAGCGCGAGGGCGTGGACGTCACCCGGGTCGAGCCGGTCGACGGGGTGCCGACCGGGCGGGCGCTGATCGCGGTCGACGAGCTGACCGGCGAGAACTCCATCATCGTCAGCCCCGGCGCCAACAACGCGCTGCACCCGGAGCACTGCGCCACCGAGGGATCCCTGCTCCGGGACGCCACGGTGACGTTGCTGCAGCACGAGATCCCGCCGGAGACGGTGGCCGCCGCGGCACGGCTCGCGGGCGGCACCGTGCTGCTCAACCCCGCTCCCGCGCGGGAGCTGACCGTCGACCTGCTGCACATGGTCGACATCCTGGTCCCCAACCGCGCCGAGCTGGCCGCGCTGGTCGGCCATCCGCTCCCCGACCTGCACGCCGTCGCCGACGCGGCCCGCCAACTGCGCGGTCCTGCGGCGGTCGTGGTCACCCTCGGCGCGGACGGCGCGCTGCTCTGCGAGGACGGCGCGGTGCTGCTGGTCCCGCCGCACCCGGTCCGGCCGCTGGACACCACGGCGGCGGGCGACGCGTTCTGCGGGGCGCTGGCCGCCGGTCTGGTCGAGGGACGTGAGCTGCACGAGGCGGTCCGGCGGGCCAACGTCGCCGCCGCGCTGAGCACGACCCTCGCGGGCGCGCAGCCGTCGCTGCCGACGCGCGAGGAGCTGGCCAGGGAGCTCGGCGAACTCTGACGGGCGACGGCCGCTGGCCCGTATTGTTTGTCAGAGTTTGTCCGTTTTTCATGCGACGATACGTCATATGACGCCCCCGAACGTCCCTTTGGCCACCCCGCCCACGCCGCCCTCCACTCCGCTGGCCAAGCAGCTGCTGCGTCGGAAGTCGGTGGCCCAGCTGATGGCCGAGAGCAGCGGCGACATCGAGACCCCGCCACCGGGGGCCGGTGGGACGCCGGCGGGGACCGGCCCGCATCTGACGCGGTCGATCGGGCTGCTGCAGCTCTCCGCGATCGGGATCGGCGCGACCGTCGGCACCGGCATCTTCTTCGTGCTCAACACCTCGGTGCCGGAGGCGGGTCCGGCCGTCGTCGTCTCCTTCGTCATCGCGGCGATCACGGCCGGGCTCACTGCGCTCTGCTACGCCGAACTGGCCTCGGCGATCCCGGTGTCCGGCTCCTCGTACTCGTACGCCTACGCCACGCTCGGCGAGATCGTCGCGTTCGGGGTCGGGGCCTGCCTGCTGCTGGAGTACGGGGTGTCTGCCTCGGCGGTGTCGGTCGGGTGGGGGCAGTACCTCAACGAGTTCTTCCACGACGCCTTCGGATTCACCCTGCCGAACGTGATCGCCCAGCCGCCCGGCGACGGCGGCTACGTCAACGTGCCGGCGATGGTGCTGGTGACGCTCTGCTGCCTGCTGCTGGTGCGCGGCACCAAGGAGTCCGCGACGCTCAACGCGGTGATGGTCGGGGTCAAGCTCGTCGTCCTGCTGCTGTTCGTGGCGATCGCCTTCAGTGGCTTCCAGAGCTCCAACCTCAAGCCCTTCGCGCCGCTCGGCTTCTCGGGCATCAGCACCGCCGCGTCCAGCATCTTCTTCTCCTTCATCGGGCTGGACGCCGTCTCCACGGCGGGCGAGGAGGTCCGCGAGCCGCACCGGACGCTGCCCCGCGCGATCCTCATCGCGCTGATCGTGGTCACCGCCCTGTACATCGCGGTGGCGCTGGCGGCCGTCGGCGCGCAGAAGTGGACGCTGTTCCAGGGCCAGCAGGCGGGCCTGGCCCAGATCCTGCGGGACGTCACCGGACAGACCTGGCCGTCCATCATGTTCGCGCTGGGGGCGATCGCCTCGATCTTCAGCGTCACCCTCGTCGTCATCTACGGCCAGACCCGCATCCTCTACACGATGGGCCGGGACGGGATGCTGCCGCCCGCCTTCGCCAGCGTCTCGCCGCGCACCGGGACGCCGGTCTGGAACACCGTGGTGGTGAGCATCGGCGTGTCGCTGCTGGCCGGTTTCGTGCCGCTCGACGTGCTCGCCGACCTGACCAGCCTGGGCACGCTGGTGGCGTTCACCGTCGTCTCGATCGGCGTGATGGTGCTGCGCCGCACGCACCCGGACATGCCGCGCGGGTTCCGGGTGCCGGGCTTCCCGGTCACACCGCTGCTGTCAGTGGCGGCGTGTATCTATGTGATCTCGGGGCTGCACACGTTGACCTTCGGGTTCTTCGCGGCGTGGCTCACGGGGGCGGCGTTGATCTACTTCGGGTACAGCATCAAGCACTCGCGCCTACGCGGCGCGGACTGACGGGTCGGGTGTCGGTCCGCGCCGCGCAGGGACGGTGGTGGGAGGGGCAAATGTCGGAGGGTCAGTTGTCGGAACCGATGCCGAGCCCTGCGCCGAGAGCGGCGGTCAGGCTGCCGTCGCTGGTGTCGCCGTCCATGGACCAGACGAAGGTGCCGCGCAGGCCCTGGTCCTGGATGTACCGGCCCTTGATGAAGACGGAGAGCGGGTTGTCGTAGGTGTAGAAGGTGCCGGAGGCCGCGTCGTACTTGTAGGGCTCCTGGGCCAGCGGGTCCCAGTAGGTCTTGCCGGGTGCGGTGACGACCTGGTTGTAGTTCGGCGTGCCGCCGCCCGCGGTGGCGGTCTGGAAGAGGCCGTCCCCGTTCGGTCCCGGGGCCACGCCGGTCCACTCGTGGGCGTAGTAGGGGATGGCGATGCCGATCTTGCTCGGCTGGACGCCCTGGGATTCGTAGTACGACACGGCCTGGGCGACGCTGAACCGGTTGTTCGCCGGGTTGGGGTCGCGCGGGTCCTGGGTCAACCCAGAGGCGAAGTCGGTCGGGCCGGCAGGCTCCCAACTGCCGTGGTAGTCGAAGGTCATGACGTTGAACCAGTCGACGACCTTGGCCACCTGGCGGAGCTGCACCTTGGCGGCGACGGCAGGGCTGGCCGAGGTGTTGGCGGTGAGCAGGTAGCGCTCGCCGCTCTGCGCCCCGGCGGCGGTCAGCTGGGTGCGGAACTCCTGCATCAGGGAGGTGAAGTTCGCGGTGTCCTGGGGCCCGTAGGGGTTGCCGTTGCCGGGCTCGTCCGGGTACTCCCAGTCGATCGCGAACCCGTCGAAGATCCCGGCGGCGGCCCCGGCGGGCAGGCCGGGGATGTCCCCCTTGAGGTACTGGTCGACGCAGGAGGCGACGAACTTCTGCCGCGACGCGGCGGTGGCGGCGACTGCGGAGAAGTTGCCGGACCAGGACCAGCCGCCGATCGACATCACGATCTTGAGGTGCGGGTAGGCGGCCTTGAGCTCGCGCAGCTGGTTGAAGTTGCCCATCAGCGCCTGGCCGGAGGCGTCGGCCTGGCCGTTGACGGACTCGGTGGCGGCGAACGGACGCTGGTAGTCGGCCCAGCTGTCGCCACTCGCGCAGAGGCCGTCGGCGGAGATGTTGCTGAACGCGTAGTCGAGCTCGGTGAGGTGCTTGATCTCACCGGAGGTGATCAGGTTCTTCTCGTCGAAGCCGGAGTAGATGCCCCACTGGGTGAAGTAACCGATCAGCTGCTTCTGGTTGTTGCCGCGGTCACTGCTACTGGTGCTGGAGGCAGGCGCGGCGGCGTGGGCGGGTGCTCCACCGAGCAGCGCGAGGGCGCAGGCCGCCGCGGCGGTGGCGACGGCGGTTCTTCTGACGGAGGCGCGACGGATCGCAGGCATGGACTCTCCTCGGCGGGATGGAGCGCGGAGGCGGTGCGGGGAGGACCGCGAGACGGTGCGGAGCAGCGGCATTGGCATAGACCAATGAGAGGGAAGGTATAGGCCAATCTGGCAGAGGGTCAATGGCCGCGTTCTGATGCTGTGAGTGGGTTGCCGCGCGCCTCCCGAGCAGTGACGGGACGCGGCCGCCCCGACCGTCCGTCGTCCGGCCGTTGCGGCCCGTCAGGGCCTACGCTGAAGTCGTCATGGGCGGAGCACTGCAGGAGCAGGCAGCGCGGGTCTGGCGGCGGGGTAGCCGCGGCGCGCGGCTGATCCGGGATGCCGCGTGGGCGGCGCCGGACCGGCCGGTGGCACTGGCCCCCGGGCTGAACCTGTCCGCGCGGATCGGGCTCGCCGTGGCCGGTTCGCTGGTGGTCGCGGTCCTGGCCGTGACGGCCAACGAGCAGCTGACCGGGCTGGTGCCCGGCAGCCTGGCCTGGGCGCTCGCGGCGGTGCAGACGCTGCCGCTGCTCCTCGTCGTCGCCCGGCCGCTGGCCGCCTGGCGGATCTGCACGCTCGGCATGACGCTGGCGACCTTCGCCGAGGTGGGGCACGTCCCCACACCGTTCTGGCCCTGGCCGGTCGGCTCCTGCTGCGGCTACGTCGTGCTGCTCTTCGTGGTCGCGCAGCGCTACGGCCGCGAGATCGCCTTCGCGGTGGACGTGCTGGTCGCGGGCGCCGTACTGCTGCCCGCGACGCTGCTGGTCGGGATGCCGCCGGTGGTCTTCGCCGTCGCGGTGGTGGCGGTGACCCTCGTGCTGGTGCTGGGGGAGTCGATCCACTCCCGGCTGGAGGCGGAGCGCCATCTGGAGCAGGCCGAGCAGCAGCGCAGAGCCGGGCTGGCGCGGCAGGCGGTGCTGGAGGAGCGCAGCCGGATCGCCCGCGAGCTCCACGACGTCGTCGCCCACCACATGTCGATGATCGCGATCCAGGCCGAGGCCGCGCCGTACAAGGAGCCGGGCCTGCCCGAGCAGACCCGGCGCACCCTGGCCGCCATCCGGGAGGCGTCCACCACCGCGCTCACCGAGATGCGCCGGGTGATCGGGCTGCTCCGCGAGGAGGACGAGGGCGCCGAGCGCGCGCCGCAGCCGGGGATCGACAGCATCCCCGACATGGTCCGCGCCGCCCGCCAGGCGGGCATGCAGGTCGACCTCACACTGACCGGCGGCCCGGAGCGGACGCCGGGCGTGGTCGACGTCTCGGCGTACCGGATCGTCCAGGAGGCGCTGAGCAACGCGGGCCGCCATGCGCCCGGGGCCCGCGTTGCCATCGAGGTGCACCGCACCCGCTCCGAAGTCCGGGTCAACGTCGCCGACGACGGCGGCACCGTCGCCCGCGTCGAGGCGGTCCCGCCGGGCGGCAACGGCGGGCACGGACTGACCGGCATGCGCGAACGCGCCGCGCTGCTCGGCGGCACGTTGCGGGCGGGGCCGCGTGCCGACGGCGGCTTCGAGGTGAGCGCCGAACTGCCGACGGACGGGCCGGTGGACGGCGGCCTGGCCGCCGCCGGTCTCCCCGCTGGTCTCGACGGCAGCCTGGAGGAGCGGCTGAACCGGCTCCTCTTCGCGACGCCGGACGAGGCCTTCGCACCGCCTCCCGCCGCCGAGCTGCCTGAGGCCGAACGGACGCAGGACGACGACACTCGCGAACTCTCCGACGTGTCGGTGGACGGCCAGGCGCCCTGGAGACGCCATCGCCATGGAGAATCGGACAGGAACCGCCGCACGGGCGGCCTGACGGGCGAGGTGATCGATGACCGGGGCGGGGGCGATGGCTGAGGCGGTTCCGGAGCCGGGCGCGGAACCGGGCGCAGTACCGGGCGCAGAACGGGGCGCTCAACCTGGCGCGGAGCAGGCCCACGAGCAGGCCCGGCAGGTGCTGGACCGCTCGGGCGACCCGATCCGGGTGCTGCTCGTGGACGACCAGGAGATGGTCAGGGACGGGCTCGGCGCGCTGCTGTGCACGGCGTCCGACATCGAGCTGGTCGGCGAGGCCGGCGACGGCGTCCGGGCGATCCGGCTGGCGCGTGAACTCCGGCCCGACGTCGTGGTGATGGACATCCGGATGCCGGGCATGGACGGCCTGACGGCCACCGGCGCCATCATCGACGCGGCCGGGGAGGACGGACCGCGCGTCCTCATCCTGACCACTTTCGACCTCGACGAATACGTGTACGAGGCACTGGCGCGCGGGGCCAGCGGATTCCTGCTCAAGGACGCGCCCGCACGGGACCTGATCAACGCCGTCCGGGTGATCGCGGCCGGGCAGGCGCTGCTCGCCCCGTCGGTGACCCGGCGTCTGATCGCCGACGTGGCACGCCGTCGCCGCGCGGGGAACCTCCGGCCGGAGGCGGTCTCCGCGCTCACCGCGCGCGAGCTGGACGTCCTGCGCCAGGTGGCCCGCGGGCTGTCCAACGCGGAGATCGCGGACGAGCTGGTCCTCTCCGAACAGACCATCAAGACCCATGTGGGCCGGATCCTGGCCAAGCTGGAGCTGCGCGACCGCACCCAGGCCGTGGTCTTCGCCTACGAGCACGGCCTCGCGGGCGGCACCGACCAGCCCGAGTGAACGGCGCAGCCCGGTGAACCGCACAGCCCGAATGAACGGCGTACGGCGTCGACAGGGAACCGGAATCAACCGGGGCGTGAACCCGGGGAGTGAACCCGTTCGTGGTCGGCTTACGGGACCATGCGGACCCCTACCTGGGGGTGGATGGGTGAACAACCCTTCAGCGTGACGACAGCGCGGTATGTCCCTTTCTAGGCTTGGGATCGTGACGACGACTCATGCCCGGTCGGGGGAGCGTTCGAGGCAGCGTTTGCGGGCGCGCTTGGGGGAGGCAAGCAGAGCCGCCACCCGCCTCAGGGTGCCGCGGCCGCGCGTCGAGCGGTTCGCCGCCGCTTTCGTCGGCCCGGAGGGCACCTGGCTGGTCCGTCGCACGCTCTGGGTGCTGGGCGCCCTCGTCTGCGGCGGTTGGGCCCTGGGGTTCCCGCTGATCTCCAACATCCCGGCCCAGCGCTACTGGGGCTGGTCCGCCGCCGTCGGGTACGGCCTCGCCGCGTTGGCGGCGGCGCTGCTGCCTCGCGCGCGTGCGTTCCGGGTCGCGGTCGCGCTGGCGCTCACCTTCGCGCTGGTCGTGCCGATGGCCGTGCTGCTGGCCCGCAACGAGGGGCAGTCGGAGATCTGGGTGGTTCAGCAGTCGGCGACCAGGCTGCTGCACACCGGGTCGCCCTACATACTCCATCCGCAGGACTGGCGGGGCTACACGCCCTATCTGCCCGGCATGGCCCTGTTCGGCCTGCCGCACCTGGTGCTGCCGGGGGCGCTGGGGGACGTCCGGATCTGGTTCCTGCTCGCCTTCCTGGGCTTCCTCGTCGCCACCTGGAAGCTGCTGCGCGGCGGCAGCACCGCGGGGCTGGCCGTGCCGCTGGGAGCGGTGCTCGCCTCGCCGCTGGTCGCGCTGCCCGCGGCGGTCAGCGGTGTCGACCTTCCGATGATCGGCGGCTGCTGCTTCGCCATGGCGCTGGCCGGACGCGGGTACGCGGCCCGGGCGGGCGTGGTGCTGGGGCTGGTCTGCGCGATCAAGTGGACCGCCTGGCCGGCGGTGCCGGTCGGTCTGCTGCTGCTCTACCAGGTCGGCGGCTGGCGCGCGGTGCGCCGCAGTGCGCTGTGGACGGCGATCGTGGGCGGCGTGTTGGTGGTTCCGTTCGCCGTCGCTTTCCCGGGGACGATGCTGGAGCAGGTGATCCGGTTCCCGCTCGGCCTCTCCTCGGTGCGGACCCCGGCGGACAGCCCGCTGCCCGGCCATCTGCTGGCGGAGCTGGGCCCGGCCGGGCGCATGGGTTCGCTCGCCCTGCTCGGGCTGGGTGGCCTGGCCATCTGCGTGTGGCTGGTGGTTCGCCCGCCGCAGAACGCGCGGGCCGCGTGCGACCGGCTGGCGCTGGGCGTCGCCACCGCGTTCCTACTGGCCCCGGCGGGGCGGTTCGGCTACCTCCAGCTGCCCGCGCTGCTCTTCCTGTGGCCCAGGCTCGCGCTCCACGCCGGCCCGGACGCGCCGGACGCCGAACCGGGGCCGTTCGACCGCACGGACGACGAGGACGGCACCGGGGTCCTGGCGGGCGTCGGCGAGTCCTGACGCGGCATCTGCGGCCACCTCTCCCACCTGCGGCGCTCTTCCACGCGGCCGATTCCCGGACGCCGGAGTCGGTCCCCCGGCGTATCGTCGTCGCGGGGAGTCGAACATTCAGGAAACACATGGAATGTTCGTAGCAACGGTTGTGGGAAGGGGAACCGGCGGTGCAGGACGAAGGTCGGCGGGGAGTGCGGCGTCGGACGGTGCTGGGAGCGGCAGCAGCCGCCACCGGGGCCGGGCTGGGTCTCGCCGCGTGCGACTCCGGTTCGACGGCCACGCACGCGACGTCCGCCAAGTCGGTGGACGCGTCGCCCGCCTCCGCGGCGAACGCGACCGCCCGCGAGAACGCCAAGCCCGGCGCTGCCGACTGGCGGATGACCCACCAGGGCGCGCAGGAGGACGTCGAGGGCTTCGCCGACCAGGCGTCCCTCCGTCCGGGCGAGAAGCTGACGCTGCGCGTCTCCACCACGGCGCCCGGCTTCACCGTCTCCGCCTACCGCGTCGGCTGGTACGGCGGCGACCAGGCCCGGCTGGTCTGGAAGTCCGGGCGGATCGCCGGACACCGGCAGCCGCCGTCGCAGATCGTCGGCGCGACCCGCACCGTCCAGGTCCGCTGGAAGCCCAGCCTCACCGTCGACACCACCGGCTGGCCGGAGGGCGCCTACCTGCTGCGCCTGGACGCCGAGAACCGCGCTCAGCGCTGGATCCCGCTGGTGGTCCGGTCGGCGTCCGCCCAGGGCAAGGTGCTGGTGATGCACGGCACCGCGACCTGGCAGGCGTACAACACCTGGGGCGGCACCAGCCTCTACCAGGGTGCGGACGGCAGCTACGACGCCCGGGCGCTCAAGGTCTCCTTCGCCCGGCCCTACGACGACAACGGTGCGGTCAAGTTCCTGGTCTACGAGCGCGCCCTGGTCGTCCTCGCGGAGCGGCTCGGCCTGCCGGTTGCCTACACGACGGGCGTCGACGTGCACAACGATCCGTCGATCCTGAGCGGGGCGACGGCGCTGATCTCCCTCGGCCACGACGAGTACTGGACCCCGGAGCAGCGCGGCTACGTCACCAAGGCCAGGGACACCGGCACCAACGTTGCCTTCCTCGGCGCGAACACCTGCTTCCGCCGGATTCGGATCGAGGACGCCGGGCGGACGGTGGTCTGCTACAAGACGGACTACCGCGACGACCCGGTCTACTGGACCGACCGGGCGCTGACCACCACCGATTTCCGCTCCGGCCCCGCCCCCGACCCGGAGTCGTCGATGACCGGCGTCTTCTACGAGGGCTACCCGACCGACGCCCCCTACGTGGTGCAGACCCCCGACCACTGGCTCTTCGCGGGCACGGGGGTGAAGGCGGGCGACTCGTTCGCGCACCTGATCGGCGTCGAGTACGACCGGGTCACCCCGAGCGCGCCGACGCCGCGGCCGATCGAGATCCTGGCCCACTCGCCGCTGGTCTGCAACGGCAACCACAGCCACTCGGACACGGCCTACTACACCGCCCGCAGCGGTGCGGGCGTCTTCGCCTCGGGCACGATGCGCTGGGTCGAGGGCCTGATGGCGGGCGGCCACGACGACTACGGCGACCACGGCATGGACGCGCGCACGGCGCGCTTCGTCACCAAGGCGACGGAGAACCTGCTCACCGCCTTCGCCCAGGGCCCGGCGGCCAACCACCGCCCGGCCCCGAGGGACAACCTGCAGGACGTCTACGGGTCGAGCGTCTGACGCGTCGGCAACGTCGATTGACGGACCGTCACTGGTCGGCCTGGAGGACGTCCGTGGCGACATAGCCGGCGGAGCCCACGCCCGTGCTGCCGCCGACCACCTCGGCCGCCACCGCGATGTTGTCGTCGAAGGCGACGAACCAGCCGTTCGTGCTGTTGCCGACCTCGGCCGTGCCGGTCTTGGCGCCGACGCCGCTCATGCCCGCGGTGCGGGGTGCGGCGGTGCCGTACTGGGCGGTGTCGCGCATCATGTCGCGCAGGTTCTGTGCGGTCGTCGGGTTCATCTGCTGCGGCGCCGGGGTCTGCGGCAGCCCGGGGACCAGGATCGGCTGCAGGAACCCGCCGTGGGCGACTGTGGCCGCCACCGAGGCCATCACCAACGGGCTGGCGGCGTCGTCGCCCTGTCCGATGGCGTCCCCGGCCAGGAAGTTGCGGTTCGGCGCGGCCTGGATCTGCGGGTCCCTGCTGGCGACACCGATGTGCCAGCTGCCGATGCCGAAGACGTCCGTCGCCTCGTTGGCGACCGAGTCCAGGTGCGGCTGGTTGTGGGTACCCCAGGCGTTGTCGAGCAGGTCGATGAAGGCGGTGTTGCAGGACATCTCGAACGCGGTCCGCATGTCGGAGCCGGTTGCGTGCTCGTTGTCCACGTTGTGGAAGAGCTGGCCGTTGACCTGGGTGGTGGGCGGGCAGGAGGCCGGGGTGTCCGGGTTCATGCCCGCCTGGTCCATCAGCGTGGCAGCAGTGATGATCTTCATGGTCGAGCCGGGGGCCGACCAGTCGTTGATGGCCAGGTCGGTGCTGCCGCTGTAGGCGATCGCCCGGATCTCCCCGGTGTGGTGGTCGATCGCCACCACGCCGGAGGGCATGCCGTTGATGTGGTTGTCCTGCACGGCGCGTTCGGCGGCGGCCTGGAGCCCCGCGTCCAGGGTGGTCTTGAGGACGGCCCCGGTCGGCGCCTGGAAGACCGTGGCGGTGATGCCGGCCGGGCTGCCGGCGGAGTCGACGACAGACACGCCGCTGCCGGACGACCCGGTGGCCAGGCCCGCGCCGTTCGCGCGCAGCTGGTTCAGGATGTCCGCCAGGGACGGGAACTGCGCAGCCGTGAGCGGCTTGCCCTTGTCGTCCAGGACGGTGGCCGACCCGCCGGAGGCATTGGGGATCGGCCCGGCCGTGACGTTCTGGCCGTCAGTCAGCTTGGGGTAGAGCACGGAGGACGCCCAGTGCACGGCCTGGGTGCCGCCGCTGGCACTCTGCACCACGTCCAGCGTGCCCGGATAGGTCCAGGTGCCGCCCTTGACCTGGGCCGTGACGGTGAAGTTCACCTTGGTCGCGCCGGTCAGTTGCGGGTCGGGGCCTGCGGCGGTGATGCCGGTGAAGGCGATGCCGGTGAGGGCCAGCCCGTCGTGGTAACTCTGCAGTGCCGCTAGTGCGTTGGTGGGGAAGTCGGTGTCGCTGGCCGCGCCGCCGTAGTGGGCGGGGCCGCTCTGCCAGGTCTGCAGGAAGGCGGTGGCGAGCTTCTGTGCGTCCGTGTTGCTGGGCGGTTTGGTGGCCATCGCGGTCGGATCGACGTTCGCCGCCGAGCTCGTGTCGCTGCTGTCACCGCCGCCCCCGACCACGGCGTGCACGATGTTGAACGCGGCGTACGCGCCGCCTGCCAGCATGGCCGTCACCGTGGTGGCGACGGCGATTTTCGCCGCTTTGTTCATTGTCTGCCGAATCCCCCCGTGCCTGATGGCACACATACGACCCAATCAATCGGATCGTATGCGTGCCAGGCCGGTCATGGCAGGGGGAATCGATGAACTTGTGCGGACTCTGTGACCCGTTCGTGCCCCCTGAATCCAGATCTGGATGGTGAGCGGGGAATCCGACGGCAGGTCAGATCCAGGTCGGCCACCACATCCGCGCGCGCCAACTGTCGATCGGAATGACCTGGGCGTCGTAAAGCGGGAGGAAGTAGAGGAAGTTGGCCATGATCGCCACGACCAGCACGCCCGCCGCGATGCCGCCCAGCAGTCGCCGGTCCCCCCGCGCCCGCGCCGAACCGAGCAGCGCGCCGATCAGGAACGCCACCGCGAGCGCCAGGTACGGCTCGAAGGCGATCGTGTAGAAGAGGAAGATCGTCCGCTGCTGCCACTGGAACCACGGCAGGTAGCCCGCCAGGATGCCGCAGGCGATCGCGCCCGCCCGCCAGTCGCGGCGCAGCAGCCACCGGTACAGGCAGTAGACCAGCGCGAAGGTCGCCGTCCACCACAGCAGCGGGGTGCCGATCGCCAGCACCTCGCTGGAGCACTGCGCCACGTGGCAGCCGCTCTGACCGTTGGTCGGCGACTCGTAGTAGAAGGAGACCGGCCGCCCGTTGACCAACCAGCTCCAGGGGTTGGACATGTAGGTGTGCGGGGTGTGCAGGTTGGTGTTGAAGTTCCAGATCTCCGAGTGGTAGTGCCACAGGCTGCGCAGCGGCGCGGGCACCCAGCTCATGTCGAACTGCGGCAGGTTGTGCAGCGGGCCGATCGACGAGGGGGACAGGCCCTTGCGGCCGTCGGCCCAGGTGCGGTCGTAGCCGCCGCTGGTGAACAGCCAGCCGGACCAGGCCGCGACGTAGGTGACCAGGGCCACCGGCACCATCCAGACGAACGCCAGCGGCGTGTCGTGGAGCAGCGCGGTCCGGTAGGGCCGCCGTGCACCCGCGGCCTTGCGTGCCCCCGCGTCCCACAGCACCGTCATCACGCCGAAGAAGGCGACGAACCAGAGGCCGTTCCACTTGGTGGCGCAGTCCAGGCCCAGGCAGACGCCCGCCAGCAGCCGGTAGGGACGCCAGCCCAGGCGGGCGGCGGTGGCCAGCTCGTCGTTCGGCGCCGCGTCCGGGTTGTCGGCGGTCGCGCCGACCAGGTCGGCCAGGCGCGCCCGGCTGCGGTCCCGGTCGATCAGCAGCAGTCCGAAGGCGCAGAGCGCCCAGAACATGACCACCTGGTCCAGCAGGCCGGTCCGGCTCATCACGAAGTGCATGCCGTCGCAGGTCAGCAGCAGACCGGCGACGCAGCCCAGCAGCGTGGAGCGGAACAGACGGCGGCCGATCCGGCAGACCATCAGCACGGCCAGGGTGCCCAGCACGGCGACCATGAAGCGCCAGCCGAAGGGGTTGAGCCCGAAGATCATCTCTCCGATGCCGATCACCCACTTGCCCGCCGGCGGGTGCGCGATGAACTCGGCGCCGGTCGGCGTCGGGATCTTCTGCGGGTGCTGCATGATCAGCGTGTTGGCGTTGTCCGCCCAGTTGCGCTCGTACCCGAAGTGCCAGATGGACCAGGAGTCCTTGGCGTAGTAGGTCTCGTCGAAGATGATCGCGTGCGGGTTGCCCAGGTTCCAGAAGATCGTGATCCCGGCGACCAGAGTGATCGCCAGCGGCCCGATCCACCCCGCCCAGCGGCACAGGAACAGCCACAGCCCCGGCGGGATCCGCAGACCCAGCCTGGCCAGCACCGGCGACGGCGCGCCGACGTCGACGCCGGGGCCGTCCGGCATCGGCGGCACCAGCCGCTCCCGCAGCGGCGTCGGGTCGGCGGCGCGGTAGCCGTACCGGCCGAGCCGACGCTGCCAGGTCGTCAGCGGATGCCGACGGCGCGGGCTCGCACCGGGCGTGCCGTCGTCCCGGGCGTCCCCGGGCGCCGCAGCGGTCAGCGTGTCCGTCCTGTGTTCATCCACGCGAGCATCGTAGGGGCGGAACCTGTCGACGCGAGGGTCCGGATCCCGGACAGGCGCCGGACCGGCGCGTGACGGACGCGGGACGGGTGGGACCGGTGGTGGTCTTGTCGGGATTCGCGCACGACTGTCCCGCTCGCGGAGGAAGCGGCGAGAGGATGGGACGATGGGCGGGTGACTGGTCTACTCGTTCTCGCAGGCACCCCCATCGGCGACGTCGAGGACGCCCCGCCGCGTCTCGCCAAGGAGCTGGCCGAGGCCGACGTCGTCGCCGCCGAGGACACGCGGCGCCTGCGCCGTCTCTCGCAGGCGCTGGGCGTGGCCCCCACTGGGCGGGTGGTGTCGTACTTCGAGGGGAACGAGGTCGGCCGGACCCCGGAGCTGGTCGAGGCGCTGCAGAACGGCGCCCGGGTGCTGCTGGTCACCGACGCGGGGATGCCCTCGGTCTCCGACCCCGGGTACCGGCTGGTCGCGGCGGCCGTCGACGCGGGCGTGCGGATCACCGCTGTCCCCGGCCCGTCCGCGGTGCTGACCGCGCTCGCACTGTCCGGGCTGCCGGTGGACCGGTTCTGCTTCGAGGGCTTCCTGCCGCGCAAGGGCGGGGAGCGCTCCGCGCGGCTGCGTGAGCTCGTGGCCGAGCCGCGGACCATGGTCTTCTTCGAGTCGCCGCACCGGATCGACGACTCGCTGACCGCGATGGCCCAGACGTTCGGCGGGGAGCGGGCCGCAGCCGTCTGCCGCGAGCTGACCAAGACGTACGAGGAGGTCAAGCGCGGAACGCTGGCCGAGCTCGCCGCGTGGGCCGAGGAGGGCGTCCGGGGCGAGATCACCGTCGTCGTCTCGGGCGCCCCAGCCGCCGCACCCGCCGCGGTGGACGCCGCAGAGCTGGCCCGCCGGGTCGCCGTCCGGGTGGACGCGGGCGAGCACCGCAAGGAGGCGATCGCCGCCGTGGCCACCGAGGCGGGCCTTCCCAAGCGCGAGGTCTTCGACGCGGTGGTGGCCGCGAAGAGCGCCGCTCCGGGGCGTGCGTAACCGGCGCATGCGCCGTGTACGGAGGGGTCCTGGTCTGCGACTTCTCTGCGCCGTTCGAGTGCGGCTCAGGCTGTGGCGTCCCCGCTTACGTCCGGAGTGAAAGGGGCGTACGGTGTCGGAATAGGCAAATAACGGCTAAAGAAACGCCCCGGAATCCATCTGTGCAGATCCCGGCCGCGTCAAGAAGAACCAACTCTCCCCAAAGAATTCGCGCCACCGTGATCGACGGCATTTCTCCGGGAAACCATGGGACGAGAAAGTCCCGGCCGGGGCGAGGGCTCCGGCGGGCACCGGGAGCACGTGATGAGCGAAACCTCCGCGCCGAGCAGCCGACCGCCCATGGAGACGGCCCATGAGGCCTACTCCTTCGCCTGTCTGAACTGCGGCTACGGCTGGGAACAGGCGTACGAGATCGAGCATGCGGTCGACGTCAACGGTCGGATGGTCTATCGCTACCGGGCCAACGGCGTGCCGGTCCCGTCCCCGCTGACCCACCCGTCCTGCCCCGGCTGCGGCGGCGAGCACGTCCGCATCATGGCCGCCGGCCGGGTGGCCTCGGCCGTCGCCAGCTGGAGCGCGGCCCAGGCCGCGGCCCCCGCGACTCCGCGTCCGCCGCGCGAGCCGCGCCACCCGCGGGCCGCCGCGAAGGCGACGAGCGGGGAGAAGGCGGCGGAGGTGAATGCGGAGGGGAACGCGGAGGGCGTCGAGGGGCCCACCCCGCTCGCGCCGGCGGAGCCCCGTCCGAGGCGCCGGCTGCACCTCCCGTTCCACTGGCACCTGCGCCGTCGCCACGGGTGAACGCGGCTCAGCAGGGCTGAGCAGGCTGATTCCGGGTCGCTCCCGCCCCTCCCGCTGAGCGTCCCTCTCAAGGGCTGATCACGCGGACGAGGGGCAGGGCCCGGCCCGATACCATTACGGCATGACCGCCGTCCAGAATCCCGGTAAGAGCTACTACGTCTCGACGCCGATCTACTACGTCAACGACCGCCCGCACCTGGGCCACGCCTACACCACCGTCGCAGGCGACGTGCTGACCCGCTGGCACCGCCAGCGCGGCGAGCAGGTGTGGTACCTCACCGGCACGGACGAGCACGGTCAGAAGATCATGCGCACCGCCGAGGCCAACGGCGTCACTCCGCAGGAGTGGTGCGACAAGCTGGTCGAGGAGGCCTGGAAGCCGCTCTGGGAGCACCTGGAGATCGCCAACGACGACTTCATCCGCACCACCGAGGACCGCCACACGGCCCGGGTGCAGGAGTTCGTCCAGGACCTCTACGACAAGGGCGAGATCTACCAGGGCGGTTACGAGGGCCCGTACTGCGTCGGCTGCGAGGAGTACAAGGCTCCGGGTGAACTCCTGGACGGCGAGGGCGAGTTCGCCGGCCAGAAGCTCTGCCCGATCCACAAGAAGCCCGTGGAGATGCTGAAGGAGGAGAACTACTTCTTCAAGCTCTCCGAGTACGGCCCGAAGCTGCTGGAGTTCTACGCGGCCAACCCGGGCTTCATCCAGCCCGAGTCCGCACGCAACGAGGTCGTCCGCTTCGTCGAGCAGGGCCTCCAGGACCTCTCCATCTCCCGCTCCACCTTCGACTGGGGCGTCCAGATCCCCTGGGACCCGAAGCACGTCATCTACGTGTGGGTCGACGCCCTGCTCAACTACGCCACGGCCGTCGGCTACGGCTCCGACCAGGCGAAGTTCGACGCGACCTTCCCGGCCGACGTGCACCTGGTCGGAAAGGACATCCTCCGCTTCCACGCGGTGATCTGGCCCGCCATGCTGATGGCCAACGGCCTGCCGCTGCCCAAGCGCGTGGTCGCCAACGGCTGGCTGATGGTCGGCGGCGAGAAGATGAGCAAGTCGAACCTGACCGGCATCGCGCCGCAGGACCTGACCAAGCACTTCGGCGTGGACGCCTACCGCTACTACTTCCTGCGCGCGATCCCGTTCGGCACGGACGGCTCGTTCTCGTGGGAGGACTTCTCCGCCCGCTACACCTCCGAGCTGGCCAACGACTTCGGCAACCTCGCCTCGCGCGTCGCGGCGATGGTCGGCAAGTACTTCGGCGGCGTCCTGCCCGAGGCGACCGCGTCCGGCCCGGCCGAGGCCGCGCTGGTGGAGGGCCTGGCCAAGGCCGTCGCCGAGGCGGACGACAAGATCGGCGAGAAGCTGGACTTCGCGGGCGGCATCGGCGCGATCTTCGACTTCGTCAAGCAGGTCAACGGCTACCTCACCGAGCAGGAGCCGTGGAAGGTCGCCAAGGACGAGTCGCCCGAGGGCCAGGCCCGCCTCGCCACGATCCTCTACGCGGCGGCGGAGTCGCTCCGGGCGCTGGCCGTCCTGCTGAACCCGGTCATGCCGCGGGTCGCCGGCCTGCTCTGGGACTCCCTCGGCGCGGAGAGCGTGCTGGGCGCGCTCGGCGCGCAGCGGGTGGACGAGGCCGCGCGCTGGGGCACGCTCCCGGCGGGGGTGACCGTCACCAAGGGCGAGATCCTCTTCCCGCGCCTCGAAGACAAGAAGTAGTTGCACCGTCCAGGGGCGCGGGGAACTGCGCGAGCAACCACCCTGTGGGGATGGGCCTGCTCGTTCGGCGACACACCACATTGAGTGGCTTGTCGCGCCCGCGCGGCGGAGCCGCATATCAGTAGAGCCCCGCGCCCCTGGCTGATTGCAACGTCCCCCGTCTTGAAAGGATCTCCCCGTGGCCCGCTCGAAGAGCGAAGACCGCACGCCGCCGCCGGTGCCCGACGCGCTCCGGGTCGCGGTCGCAGACTCGCACACGCACCTGGACATGCAGGACGCGACGCCGGAGGAGATCCTCGCCAAGGCCGCGTCCGTCGGCGTCACCACCGTCGTACAGGTCGGGTGTGACATCCCGGGGTCGCGCTGGGCCGCCGAGCTCGCGGAGAAGCACGAGAACGTCCACGCGACCGTGTCCCTGCACCCCAACGAGGCCCCGCGGATCGTCCTCGGTGACCCGGACGGGTGGAGCGGACAGAAGCGCGGACCCGGCGGCATGGCCGCGTTGGACGCGGCGATCGAGGAGATCGACGCGCTGGCCGCGCTGCCGCACGTGCGCGGTGTGGGGGAGACCGGGCTGGACTACTTCCGGACCGGGCCCGAGGGCGTCGAGGTGCAGCAGGAGTCGTTCCGACGTCACATCGCCCTGGCGAAGAGGCACGGCAAGGCCCTGGTCATCCACGACCGGGACGCGCACGAGGACGTGCTGCGCATCCTGGTCGAGGAGGGCGCGCCGGAGCGGACCGTCTTCCACTGCTACTCGGGCGACGAGGAGATGGCCAAGGTCTGCGCGGAGGCCGGCTACTACCTCTCCTTCGCCGGGCCGGTCACCTTCCCGGCCAACAAGCACCTGCGCGCCGCGCTCGCGGTCACCCCGCTGGACCGGATTCTGGTCGAGACCGACGCGCCCTTCCTCACCCCCGCGCCGTTCCGTGGGCGGCCGAACGCGCCGTACCTGATCCCGGTGACGCTGCGGGCGATGGCCGAGGTCAGGGGCATCGGCGAGGACGAGATGGCCGCCGCCGTCGACGCCAACACAGCGCGCGCCTTCGACTACTGAGCTCGACGCTGAGCTCGACTGCTGAGCTCGACGTTGAGTTCGGCCTCCGAGCAGGCGAGCGAACGCGTCGCCACCCGACCGGCCCAGTGACCGCCGTCGCGACGCGCTCGTTGGGCAACCCGTGAACAAGCCCTCGACCGGTGCCCACGCGGCTGCCCATTCGGCTGTCCGTTCGCCGCGCGCGCTGCCGCAGGCGCTGATTCTCGCCCTCCTGGTGGGCGGGACCGGCGCGTTCCTCGCGGAGCAGCCGCCGCACGCGGGTGACGCCGACCGTGTCAGCGAGGCCGCGGACACGACGCCGGACACGGTGGCGGACCCGGTTCCCACCCAGCAGCTGGGTCCTGGCACCGTGATGCCGACCGCGCCCGCCGACACCCCACTGCTGCGCGAGCTGCTCGCCCCGCACCACGTCAACGAGCCTGCCGCCGCGTCGGACGCGTCGGACGCCTCGACCCGGGCGCACCGCGCCCGGCACGCCCGGCCGCACCGCCGCTCGATGGACCCCTTCGGTGCGGAGTCGGCCGCGGAGTCCGCTGCGGAGTCCGCGGCGCAGAACTCCTGGGGCGAGGAGTCCACACCGCGCGGACGCCATCGCGGGCGGTCCGAGGAGGACATCCCGTTCACCGGCGGGGGGTTGAACTGGGCGGCGCTGGCGCGGTGCGAGTCCGGCGGCAACGCGCACGTCACCGACGCGAGCGGCCGCTACGGCGGGCTCTACCAGTTCGACGCCCACACCTGGCACAGCCTCGGTGGCCACGGCCTGCCCCAGGACGCCTCCCCGTCGGAACAGACCACCCGCGCCCGCGCCCTCTACCGCGAACGCGGCATCTCGCCCTGGCCCACCTGCGGCCGCCGCGCCGAGCGCTGATCCCTTCGCTCCGCACGTCCCTCCGCACGTCCCTCGGCGCGCGGCGCGCGGCGCGGCACCGCCGCGACTCCGACCCAGCGCTGAGCGTGTCCTCCGGCCCGTATCCTTGCCGGGTGAGCACCACCGATCCCGAATCCGCCGAGTCCGCTGCCGAGTCCTCCGGCGCGTCGGCGCCCGCCGCCGACTCCGCGTTGCTGGGCCCCGCCGACGTCCGTGAGCTGGCCGGAGCGCTCGGCGTGCGGCCGACCAAGCAGCGCGGGCAGAACTTCGTCATCGACGCCAACACCGTGCGCCGCATCGTCCGGGCCGCCGAGGTGGGGCCCAAGGACGTCGTGGTGGAGGTCGGGCCCGGGCTCGGGTCGCTGACGCTCGGGCTGCTGGAGGTGGCCGACCGGGTGACGGCCGTCGAGATCGACCCGCTGCTCGCCCAGCATCTGCCCGCCACCATCGCCGCCCGGATGCCGGAGCGCGCGGACCGCTTCGCGCTGGTGCACGCGGACGCGATGACCGTGACCGAGCTGCCCGGCCCCGCGCCGACCGCGCTGGTCGCCAACCTCCCTTACAACGTCGCGGTTCCGGTGCTGCTGCACATGCTGGAGACCTTCCCGAGCATCGAGCGCACCCTCGTCATGGTGCAGTCGGAGGTCGCGGACCGGCTCGCCGCGCAGCCCGGCAACAAGGTCTACGGCGTCCCGTCGGTCAAGGCCCAGTGGTACGCGCGCGTCAAGCGCGCCGGGGCGATCGGGCGGAACGTCTTCTGGCCCGCGCCGAACGTCGACTCCGGGCTGGTCTCGCTGATCCGCCGCGACGAGCCGGTGAAGACCAGCGCCGCGCGCGAGGACGTCTTCGCGGTCGTCGACGCGGCCTTCGCGCAGCGCCGGAAGACGCTGCGCGCCGCGCTCGCCGGGTGGGCGGGCAGCCCGGCCGCCGCCGAGGCCGCGCTGAGTGCGGCCGGCGTCGACCACCGGCTGCGCGGCGAGGCGCTGACGGTGGAACAGTTCGTGGCGATCGCCGAGCACAAGCCGGAACCGGCAGCGAAGCCCGCCTCCGAACACCCGCCGCTGTAGCGGTCACGCCCGCTGTGGCGGTCACCCGGCCGGTCACCTCAGCCACCCCGTCACCCCGGATCCCCCTCGTTCCGATGTCCACCTGATGAGCGCCAGGAGTTCCTCCGCCATGACCGCCGCCGATCACCACGCCGACGCAGGCATCGACGCAGGCACTGCCGCCCCCGTCACCGTCCGCGTGCCTGCCAAGGTCAACGTGCAGCTCGCGGTGGGCGGGCGACGGGCCGACGGGTTCCACGCGCTGGCCACGGTCTTCTTCGCGGTCGGCCTCTTCGACGAGGTCACCGCCCGCCCGGGCGAGCCGGGTGAAGGCGTGACGATCACCGTCGAGGGTCCGGACGCCGGCGTCGTGCCGACCGACGGCACCAACCTCGCCGCCCGCGCGGCGCAGGCGCTGGCCACGCACCACGGCGTCGCGGCGGACGTGCGGCTGCACATCGCCAAGGACATCCCGGTCGCGGGCGGCATGGCCGGCGGCAGCGCGGACGGCGCGGCGGCGCTGCTGGCCTGCGACGCGCTGTGGGGGCTCGACACCCCGCGCGAGACGCTGTTCGCGCTGGCCGCTGAGCTCGGCAGCGACGTGCCGTTCTCGCTGCACGGCGGGGTCGCCCTCGGCGAGGGACGCGGCGAGCAGCTGACGCCGGTGCCGACGCAGGGCGCGTTCCACTGGGTCTTCGCCGTCGCCGACGGCGGCCTCTCCACGCCCGCCGTCTACGGGGAGTGTGACCGCCTGCGCGAGCTGGCCGGTGGCCCGGGCGGAGCGGACGAGTCCCACGTGCCGACCCCCGCCGCGGACCGCGCCCTGCTGGACGCCCTGGCCACCGGCGACCCCGCCGCGCTGGGCGCGGCACTCAGCAACGACCTTCAGGCGGCGGCTCTTTCGCTCCGTCCCTCGCTCGCGGACACTCTCCGCGCCGGCACGGACGCGGGCGCGATCGGCGCCCTCGTCTCCGGCTCCGGCCCGACCTGCGCCTTCCTGACCAAGGACGCGTCGGACGCCGCCGCTGTCGCCAGCGCCCTTGCCGCGTCCGGCACCTGTCGCAACGTCAGGACTGCGGTCGGGCCCGTTCCCGGAGCACAGCTGAGCTGACGTCACGTCAACTAGCGTGTCGTGAAGGCCCCGCCGTTGACGTGCAGCGTCTGCCCGGTGATGTGGCGGGCGCCCGGGGAGGCGAGGAAGTGGATCGTCTCCGCGACGTCGGCGGGCGTGCCCGGACGGCCGTTGTGGGTCTCGGCGACCAGCGCGGCGTGGCGCTCCGGCGTCATCGCGCCCTGGAAGAACTCGGTGTCGGCGATGTAGCCGCAGGAGACCACGTTGGCGGTGACCCCGCGCGGGCCCAACTCCGCTGAGAGAAACCCGTTCCAGGCCTGCAACGCCGCCTTCGCCGCGCCGTAGGAGCCGCCGCGCCGCTCGGCGCCGATGGTGCCGATGCTGATCACCGTGCTCCCGGCCACGAGTTGGTCCTTCAACGCGTCCGTGGTGAGCACGGCGGTCATCACGTTGAGCCGGTACATCGCCTCCCACTGCTCCAGCAGCCCGCCGCCCTCCGGCGTCGACGCGAGCCCGCCCGCCGCGTTCACCAGCACGTCGACCCGCTCGCCGCCCTGCTCGCCGGTCTGCTCGCGGACCTGCTCCGCGAGCCGGGCGACGGCCGCCGGGTCGGTGCCGTCGCACACCACGCCGGTGACCCCGAGCTCGGCGGCGACCTCGTCCAGCCGCTCCTTGCGACGCCCGGTCACGAACACCCGCGTCCCGTCGCCCTCCGCCACGAACCGGGCAGCCACCGCCCGGCCGATCCCACTGCTTCCGCCCGTCACCACGACTGTGCGCGCCATCGCTTCGCGTCCCCTCCCCGTCAGCCTGAGGCCTTCGAGCTTTCGATCAAGCCTCAGCGTGCGAGATCCGCCACGTCGACGCTGATCTTGAAGGGAACCGGCAGGTCCAGGCGTTCACGGTGGACTCCGGTGGCGACGTACGCGCGAGTGGTGTCGTCCAGTTCGTAGGTGTGGACGGCCGGGCTGCCGCTCTCGTCCTCGATGCGCCAGAAGTGCCGGATGCCGGCATCGGCGTAAAGCACGGGCTTGTACCGGCGATCCCGGTCCTCCGACTCAGCGGAGACGACCTCGACGACGAGCGCCACCTCCTCCGGCAGGAATCGCGTGCGGTCCGGGGTGTAAGGCACGGAGGCGGCGATGACATCGGGCTCAGGCCTGCTGCGCCGGTTCAGCTTGATCGTCATCTGCGCCTCGACGGTCCAGCCCGACGGGATGGTTCCCTCCAAGGCCGCTGTGAGCCGACGGATCACCCGGTCATGCCAACTGCGCTGGGGTGACATGTTGAAGACCAGAGCTCCGTCCAGCAGCTCGATGTGGCGGGGCGCGTCGGGTGGGAGCAGATCGAGGTCATCTGCCTCCCAGCCGCTCTCGCGGGGGGGATACATCCATGCCGGCAGTGCGGTACTCAAGGCACGCTCCATCCGTCGACAGCCTTCCGACCCAGCATGTCACGACGGTGGGCACGGACGGCGCTCACCGAGCGACATCACTGAACGCTCAGTCGCGCGGGAACTGGTCCGTCGTGAGGACGAGGCCGACGACCGTCCCGGTCAGGTCGACCGGGTCGCCGAAGTCGAGCGTCAGCTCGTTCCGGTACTCGCCGTCCTTGGGCAGCGTGAACACGTGGCACTGGGCCGTGTACGGGTCGACGATCAGGTAGACCGGCCCCTTCGCGAGCGCGTAGACGGACCCTGTCGTCGTGAAGTGCGATGGTCACCGTGGCGCTCCTCCCCGCTGCCGCGTGGACGCGGACAGTCGCCTTGTCCAACGATACGCACGGTGCCAGGGCACGCCACGAACAACCGCGCGGACGGGGGTGGCGCGGGGCGACTAGGCTGGGACGTCGGTCATCCGTCGTAGTCATCCGAAGTACGCGTAGTCGCTCAGGAGCGCAGCATTCGTGGCAGTCAACCTCGTCACCGTCGAAGGTGTCAGCAAGATCTTCGGCACCCGAGCCGTGCTCGACGGCGTGTCCGTCGGCGTCAGCGAGGGTGACCGGATCGGCGTCGTCGGCCGCAACGGCGACGGGAAGACGACGCTGACGCAGATCATGGCCAAGAGCGAGGAGCCGGACGGCGGCCGCGTCACGCACGTGACCGGCCTGCGCATCGGCGTGCTGGCCCAGGGCGACGCGCTGGACCCGAAGGCCACCATCCGCCACGAGGTCGTCGGCGACAAGGCCGACCACCAGTGGGCGGGCGACGCCAAGATCCGCGACGTGCTCACCGGCCTCTTCGACGGCCTGGACCTCTCCGGCTTCCCGCAGGGCCTCGACACCGTCATCGGCCCGCTCTCCGGTGGCGAGCGCCGCCGCATCGCGCTCGCGAAGCTGCTGATCGAGGACCACGACCTGCTCGTCCTCGACGAGCCCACCAACCACCTCGACGTCGAGGGCATCGCCTGGCTCGCCCGCCACCTGCAGGAGCGCCGCACCGCGCTCGTCGTCGTCACCCACGACCGCTGGTTCCTCGACCAGGTCTGCACCCGCATGTGGGACGTCCAGTCCGGCGCCGTCCACGAGTACGAGGGCGGCTACTCCGACTACGTCTTCGCCCGCGCCGAGCGCGCCCGCATCGCGGCGACGGAGGAGACCAAGCGGCAGAACCTGGTCCGCAAGGAGCTCGCCTGGCTCCGCCGCGGCGCGCCCGCCCGCACCTCCAAGCCGCGGTTCCGCGTCGAGGCGGCCAACGAGCTGATCGCGGACGTGCCGCCGCCGCGCGACAAGGTCGAGCTGATGGGGTTCGCCAACTCGCGGCTCGGCAAGACCGTCTTCGACCTGGAGGACGTGACCGTCAAGGCCGGTGACAAGCTGCTGCTGGAACGTCTCTCCTGGCAGCTCGGCCCGGGCGACCGCATCGGCCTGGTCGGCGTCAACGGCGCGGGCAAGACCTCGCTGATGCGCGCGATGCAGACGGCGTGGGCGAGCGACGGCGAGAAGCAGCCGGCGAGCGGCAAGGTCGTCGTCGGCAAGACCGTCAAGCTCGCCTACCTGTCCCAGGAGGTCGCCGAACTCCCGGGCACGCTGCGCGTGTTGGAGGCGGTCGAGCAGATCCGCGGCCGCGTCGACCTCGGCAAGGGCCGGGAGATGTCGGCAAGTCAGCTGTGCGAGACCTTCGGGTTCACCAAGGAGAAGCAGTGGACGCCGGTCAGCGACCTGTCGGGTGGTGAGCGCCGTCGGCTGCAGCTGCTGCGTCTGCTGATGGACGAGCCGAACGTCCTGTTCATGGACGAGCCGACCAACGACCTCGACATCGAGACCCTCAACCAGTTGGAGGACCTCCTCGACGGCTGGCCCGGCTCGCTCGTCGTGATCTCCCACGACCGCTTTTTCATCGAGCGGACCACGGACACTGTCTGGGCACTGCTCGGCGACCGCCGCCTGCGGATGCTCCCGCGCGGCATCGACGAGTACCTGGAACGCCGCGCCGCCCTGGTCGAGGCCACGGCCCCGGCCCCGGCCCCGAAGAAGACCGGCGGCGACACGCGCGTGGCGAAGAAGGAACTCCAGCGGATCGAGCGTCAGCTCTCGAAGCTGGAGGAGAAGGAGACCAAGCTCCACGCCCAGATGGCCGAGCACGCCGCCGACTTCGGCAAGATTGCGGAGCTGGACGCGCAGTTGCGGGCCGTGAAGGACGAGCGCGACGAGCTGGAGATGCAGTGGCTGGAGCTCGCCGAGGACGCGTGAGCGTCCCCGGCGGGTCTAGGGGTGGGAGGCTCCAGTCAAGCCGGGCGGGCAGAGCCGCGCGCCGCCGTTGAGATGCCAGGCTACGGGTGCTGGGTAGGCGGCATCGGCTGCGGAGTTGCGCATCTTCCCGGCCCGTCGGCGTGCTGCTGGCTCATCCACCGGTGTGAAGACCGTCGTTGGGATGAGACCGGCCGTCCACGGCTGGGAAAAATCCACGACAGGCACGAGATGGGGTTCGCGGTGGCAGGGCCTCTCTGCCAGGTGCCCCTTTCAACCGGGTGGACTCATCGATGCTCATCCGGGTAGGCGATGGTGCCCGGTGGAGGCGGGGGAGGAGGCAACGGGGGGAGTGGGGCCAGGTGACCCCGACCTACCTTGCTCGTCCATGGAAGGTTGAGCGTGCGGATGAACTGCTCGTCGTCGTAGCGGAGCGACGCCTCGACCTCGGGAGTGATGATGAGTCGCGTCGCGGGGTGCCAGCCGGGAGGGCAGAAGCCCATGCCGCCGTCCAGGTGCCAGACGACTGGCGGTCGGTAGATAGGATCGCCAGCGGGGTTGCGCATCCATTCAGCGCGTCGTCGCGCACCGGGCTCGTCGTTGCGCGTGAAGATCAGCTCGTAACCCACAAGGTAGTTCTCATAGCGCCCGGTTGTGATCACAGGCTGCTCGGCTTCGCTGTAGATATACCCGTAAAGACGCCCGAGCCAGACGGCGAGCGAGAACGGCCGTGGCGCGGAGCTGATACGCGCGGAGAATCTGGCGTTCGGTGCCAGGGACAGCATCTGCACAGCGAACTCGTTCAGGGTTGTTTCTCGCATGCCGTCACTGTCCGTCTGAGTGTGTGCTGGTGTCCGAGGTAAGGCGTTGCGTCGGGGCCTCGACTAACGCCTCGAGCACCTGCACTTCTGGACAGCCGACGCCCTCACCGCCTGATTGCGGTGAGGGCTCGCTGTTTGCTGTGGGCGCGTGAATAGGGCACAGGCAATCAATACCCATGAGCCAGGACGCTGTTTGCGAAGCAACGACAGAGCTGAGGAGTTGCTTCGGTCAAGTTCCGGCGATTGCAACGGGCCAGTGACCCAGCGGGAAGGCCGTGCTGCCGACCGCCGTTCCGTGCAGTGCCCCCATTTCGTTGGCCTCAGCCCCGAGCACGGTGAGCAGCCCGGCCACTGCGGCGCCGATCAGCCCGGTATTCACACCAGCTTCCTCAACCACGATAAGGAGACCAGCCCAGGAGAAGACAGCCGTTCCAAGGGCGATGATCGCCGTCGCCAGCGCGCCGATGAACTTAACCACGATCGCACCGAGGGCGATGTAGAAGGCCAGACCTGCGCCGGCGCAGACATAGAGCGCGGTAGATGTCGAGTCGGCCATGGTGCCAATTGAGGCTGCAGCGGTGGATTGAGGGGTGATCTCGTTGCCATACGCGGTCGCGGCGTCTCCTTGCCAACTGCCGGTAGCACCGAGAACGCTGGGCTGAATGTTGCCCGAGACCGAGTTGGCAATGCCTTTGATGCTCTCCCACTGGTATCCGTGGATGAACATGTAGACTGGTGCCACAGCCCCCTCGAGGAGCTCCTTGATGTTCTTGAGGAGCCATTCGCCCAGCTCAATGAGCTTATTGCCGCACCATACGATTGCTTCGGCCACCGGCTCGGGGATCCACCAGCGGTTCGCCGCGGCACTGGTCTTGCCAGGCACTGTGGCGAGCTTTGCGGACAGATCTCCTAGGCCAGAAGTCAGGTCGTTGACGACGGACTTGTACTGAGCCTCGCTGAAAGCTGCCATTAGTTCATCCCCGAGCCGATGTTCCGGAACGATGCGACGTGGCTCTGTTCCTGGTGTTCATAGTTGGCGGCAACCTGTCGAAGTCCACCTGCGATATCGTTCATCGCCTTCTGTCCTTCCTGCGAACGCTCTTGGACGGCCTGAATGACTTCGACATACGGGCTGACTGCCAACTGGAAGATTCCTGCCTGGACGCGGTCCATCTTGAGCTCGTTTACTCTGCTCACGACGGCGCCCATCTGCTCTGCCTGCTGTTCCCAGGCATTCGCATCCGTGCGCAGGTCGTCCGTCGTGACCTGGTAGCCGTTGTTGCCTGCCACCACAGTCCCCCTCTTCTCATCCGTGGAACTGGAAGTCCCTCAGGAACCTTCGGCCAGGCGACTGCGGTCGCTGAGTAGAGCTAGTGCTTCACGTAGCAACCGGTCTGCGCCCGCGGCTGGCGCGCTGGCCTCCGCCTCCGTGAGTGCCAGCCGTGCAGAGTCGAAAGCAGAGTTGAGCGCCTGCGAAATTGCCGTCGACGTGCGCCCAGCCGCCCAGCGCTCGTTGACCTCGCAAGAGGCTAGACCACTCTTCGTGATTACTACTTCGACTCCACCTCCTCCGCCCTGGCCACGGCCCTCCAACGGAGTTGAGAGACTGGACGACACCCGCTCCAGGCTGGTCATCACTTCCTCCGCAAGCTCCCCGAGCGGCCTTGGCCTTACCTGGGACAGGTCCAACATGGCGTCTGCGGTCTCGAAATGAGTCTCCTCGGTGGGGGCAGACTGTACGTCCCCGACCCGCTCCTTCCAGTTGCTTGCGCCGAAGTCCTGCGCCCAGGCCTGGAGTCGCTTCATGGCGGCCGCTTGGGCGGCCTCGAGCACAGCGGCCCCCAGCTGTCCCGCTCCCAGCCGACGCTCCCAGTCGGTGGCTAGCTGGACCTGCTGGGGGACATCACCCTGGCCCGAGAAGACGCGGACAGCGCCGCTCTGGTCGGAACCCTCACAGGACTCCGGCACCGCGGACTTGGCGGCAGCGAGCACGCTGTTGAGCTGCGTGACGTGGGACATCATCCGGCGGAAGTCGTCGGGAAGATCAGCCATGGACTCTCCAATACACCTGAGTCATGTCATCGAGGACGTGACTACTTCGTCTCCCAGAGGGACTTGGCGATGACGCCTAGGGGCAGCGCAGCAAGGGGGATCAAGAGATACCCGACGCCTGCGGTGGACGAAGTGAAGGCTGTGAGTACTAGAGAGCCTGCCACCACGGCGCCGAGTATCCCGAGAAGGGTGCGCCAAGCTTGGGAGACGCGGAACCTTGCCAGGGCTACAGCGCAAGTCAAGGGAACCGCGACCAACGCAATCAGCAGCAAGGTGACCGCGTACCTGGTCGGAACGGCTCCATGTTGAATGGACGCTGAGTTCTGATGCCAAATCAGCAGGGCCAGTGCAAGGCCGATTTCAGCAATGAGTCCGGCGACGATCAGCAGAGTGCTGTCGATGCCGCGCTTGTTCT
Organism: Streptacidiphilus fuscans; assembly: GCF_015690355.1. GTDB lineage: Bacteria > Actinomycetota > Actinomycetes > Streptomycetales > Streptomycetaceae > Streptacidiphilus > Streptacidiphilus fuscans. The sequence continues at coordinate 271,590 of NZ_JADPRT010000012.1, forward strand.
TCGATGATGCAGGCAAGTCTTCCAGCCCCCGCTGTTGCCTCTTGTTCGTCAGCGGGCGATTGTAGCAGAAGGGTTCGACCGGAGGTCGTCTGGACGGTCAGACCCTGGGCTGCAGGCCAGGGGGCGCACGGCAGTAGGACGAAGTGGAAACCGTGGTGCATTGGAGGCTTCCAGCCATGGCCATGGGATGCATCTGCCAACAAGCGCTTTCATTTGTGCAGAACATGGGAGTTCTTAGTGTGCGCATCAGGGAGTAGCTGCGGACTCCAAGGCTGACAGCAGGTCAGCAAGTTGTACCGAACGGGACTTTAAGCGGGTCGGCCCGAGGCTGCTCTATGCCGAGGCGAACGCCCGTCGACCTGGCGTTGCACGTCCTGAAAGAAGTCATTCAGGTGCCAAAGTCAGCCTGCCCCGTGAGCTCTACGCCCACTGAACCAAGCTCCACCGCTGAGATCGGCGCGGCGTCAGCCATTGTCGGCATCAGGTCACACGAGCGCGTACCCGCCGAGCGCAACCAGCGCAACCAGGACGATCAGAGCGAGACCCGGCCCGTACGCGCGGGCCCTACGTTCCATGCTGGGGGAACTTGACGAGCAGGATCACCCCAGGCGCCAGGAACACGAGCGAGGCAAGGAAGCCCAGCGTGGACACGAACCCATGCCAGGTCGCCGGGTGATTGGGGTTGATCGTGTCGATCACCAGGAGCAGTCCCTGTCGCATGCCATAGCTGGTTGCCAGCTGCGTTGAGCTTCGGATCCTGACCGTCTAGCGTCGCTGCGGCTTCCCCTGAGGCGCCCCGTCGCAGATGCCGAGCAGCCCGATGGCCTCGGCGCTGCCCGCGAACGACCCCACCTGCCCGTTGAGCGCGGACGCCTCGCCGTCGTACATCCCGGCAAGGCCCAGGAGGGCCTCCGGATTCACTTCGTACTGCTGCTGCTGGATGAGCAACTGCGTTTCCCCGTTCTCATTCCCCACGTTCCGCGTCCGCAGATGCCGGCGCGGTTGAGTGCGGAACACGATAACGGTGGCACCCGGCACGCCATCGACCACCCCGAGGGCGGCGACATCGTTACAGGTCGGGCGGCGGGACGAGGTGTGCGTTCGGGGCCATCCGGTCGGTCGTCGCGTCAGTGTGGGCACTCCAGCGCAGAGGGGCGGACGCCGGCTCAGCCGGTGACGTCGCGTCTGGACAGTACGTGCGCGTCGAGGAAGACGCGTTCGGAAGCCCGACCATGCGTGAACGCTCGATGGCTTCGGAACGCCATGTGCGTCTCATTATGGTGAGAATCTGGAAAGGAGTCGGCTAATTATCGCTGTCTGACCTGCAATTGGCCTCGGTTCATCCGAAATCCCGACCATGGCGGTGTCTGTCAGGTTGCTGTGCAGACCGCAGAATGGGCTGTGCGCCGAAATGGTCGGCGTAACCGTGGCCCCTGGCGGAAGTGAACCTGCATGCCTGACTCGACCACCGAGGTGCCGGAACTCGTGCAGTCGATCACCCGCCCACGCACGCCCGCCCGGATCGAAAGCTTCGGCGAACTCGGGAGAGGCGGCAGGCTCGGGAGTCTCGGCAAGCTCCGGAATCTTGGCAGGTCCGACCGGCCGGTGGCCCGGCAGCGGTTCTTCTGGGCGGCCGTGATCCTCGCGGTCTACCTCGTCGAGGTCGCCTTCCGGCTGTACTTGGTCCGGGGCGAGGTCGCGCCGAGTGTGGGCCCGGACGAGGAGGCGTACCTGGTCGTCGCCCGCGTTCTGGCGGGCGGATCGGTCACCGCCAGCCCTGCGGGGGTGGTGGTCCCCGGGGGCTACCCGCTGCTCATCGCACCCGCGTTGGCGATCGCGGGCAATCCGGTCACGGCCTACCGGCTGGTGCTGGTCACCAATGCGCTGCTCAGCGCGCTGATCGTGCCGCTCGCGTTTGTGGCGCTGCGGCGGATGCGGATCGGGCGTCGGTCGTCGCTGGCGGTCGCGGGGACGGTCGGACTGCTGCCGCCGGTGGTCTTCTACTCGCAGTTCGCGATGACCGAGTCGGTCCTGCCATCCGTTGTGCTGGCCTGGTTGCTTTGCCTGCACGGACTGCTGACTGATCATCAGAAGCGCCAGGATGACCGGACTCAACTTCGCGCACGGTACGGCGTGGGCTTCGGACTCGCGGCGGGCTACGCGATGTCGGTGCACGACCGCGGCGTGGTGCTGGTTGTGGTCAGCATCGGGGTGCTCCTGGTCGCCCTGGTCCGCCGCTGGGTGCCGTCGCGGGCCGCGCTTGCCGCGGGTGTCGCGCTGGCCGTCGCGGTCCTGGGCGCGGAACTGCTCGCCGCCTACCTGCAGCAACGGTTCTCCGACACCCCTCCGGCGACCGTGGGGCAGTTCGCGCTGAACGGCTTGCTCAACACCTCGCTGCTGGGCCGGAGCACCGGCCGGGTGCTCGGCCAGATCTGGTACCTCATCACGTCGACGTGGGGCATCGGCGCCCTCGGCGCAGCGCTCTGCGCGGCCGTTGCGGTGCGCCGCCGGGCGACCCCGGCCGACCGCGTCGTCAGCGCCGTCCTGCTGATCACCGTGGTGCTGGTGGCGGGTGCGGCTGCCACGGCCCTGCCCGAGGACCACCGGCTCGACGACAACGTCTACGCCCGCTATCTCTCGGTCTTCGCCCCGGCGCTGTTCGTGGTCGGCGTCGCCGCCCTGTACCGCCTCCGGCGCACGGCGCTGCTCCGGTACGCGGCGGGCGCGCTCGCACTGATCGGGGTGTGCGGCGGAGGCGTGTTCCTGCTTGCGGGGACGCGGCTGCGACACGACCTGTTCGTGCTGTGGGGCCTGCCGGACTCCTCCTTCCTCGCGGGCGACTACCAGACGTTTCACCTGGTGCGGACGACACTTGCGGCGGTCGCTGTGTTCGCTGTGTGCGTGGCGGCCACCGCTCTGCTCGGTCGGCGACGAGGTGTCCGCTCCGCCGTGGTCCTCCTCGCCGGGTTCGCCGTGGCCGCGACGACGGTGATCACCGTGGAGATCTCCGAGCCGCAGCAGGTACCGCGCTGGCTGTCGATGGGATTCACCCGCGCTGCCGGCCTGCACAGCGGCGACAGGGTCGCCATGAGCTACAGCCTGCCGTGGGTCCTGAAGTGCGAGCAGCCCTTCGAGCTCTACCAGGAGCGCATGTGGATCCTCGACTTCCGCCGGGCCCCGGTCCCGCCGACGGCGGACGTCGCCGTACTGCCCGCCCGACGTGGAGCCCCGGCCACGTCGAGCTGGCCCCACGTCCCGCACGGCTGGCACGTGGCCAAGGTGGACCGGGGCGAGGGCTTCGTCGTCTGGCGACGCTGACGCGGACCCGAACCCGAACCCACGGTTTCGCCGGCCCCGACCGGCAGTTGCCGGCCATCCCGTCAGGCGTACGTCGACAACCAGATTGCGAAGGGCAGATGGGAATGAACGACAGCCAGGCCGGACCGAAGGGACCCGACCAGCGGCTTCGGTGCTGTATCTGCGGCCAGCAGACCGAGAGCGCCGACGACTACGTGGTGCTGGAGCTGTCGTCCGAGGAGAGCAACGCGCGGCAGTACTTCGGCGCCCATGCAGAGCACCTCAACTCCGTCCTGGCGCAGGGGTTCAACGTGGAAGTCCACCTCATGTGAATCCGGTCCGACGTGGTCGCCTCACGTGGTCGCCTCACCGCCTCGCTGCCTCACGCCGGGTCGACCGGCCTGACGAGCCGCAGCGGAGAGCTGCGTTCGGGGCGCTCGGGCTGCTCGGGAGGCTCGGGCGCGAACTCGCCCAGTTCCAAGGCAGCTTCGCGCCACCTCGCGGCCAGGCTCAGCAAGTGTTCGCTGTCGTCGGCGAATTGGAAGCCCAGGGGTGGGGCACCTGGGACGGTCGGCTGAAGGATCGCGGCAGCGAACCGAATCGCGTGCAGCGCCGAGGTGATGTGGGAGTCCACCCTGTTGCCTTCCGTGCGCCGGACCACGTCGAGACGGTCGGCCACGGTCAGGATGGTGTCGAGCGCATCCCTGCAGGCTTCCTGGCGAATGGTCTCTCTGTCGTCGTCCATGTGGGACTCTCCTGTGCCAGTTTGATTGAGCGTCAACTTCGCGATTCCACCGCAACGCCAGGGCACCATACTGACGTTCGATCACAATGTATGCAGAAAAAGTGATTGGTGCCCGCCCGGGGTGGTAGCGTCATTAGTCCACCAACCGAATAGATGACCCCGGCGGTGCTGTAACACCCCGGGGTCCGGCACCAGGAGCAGAACCTCCCGTGCGTATTCATCGTACCCGCTGGAAGAGCGGTTTCACTGTCCTGCCCAACTTCCTGTTGCAGGACCGACGATTGTCGTACCTGGCCAAGGGCATCCTGGTCGACCTTCTGTCCCGCCCGGACGGGTGGCGGGAGGACGGCCGGCACATCGCCGACTCCAGCCCGACGGGACGCGGCGCGGTCGCGCGGGCGCTGCGCGAGCTCGCGCGCTTCGGGTACTACCGCGTCGAGAAGGTCCGCCAATCGGACGGAACGATCATCAGTGAGGCCCACGTCTTCGACACACCCCAGGTTCCGGTGCCGAGCGACGGCCGGACGTTGAGCCGCGGGAAGCCGGTTGCCGGGAAGTCGGGATCCGGTGAACTGCGCACCGGCCGCGCAGCCGCCCTTTCAAAGGACGGAGACAAAGGACCGGGAGAAAACCCTCCCTCCCTCCCGGCCCTCCATGACGAGGCGCCCGCCGCGACAACTGCGCCTGCCGCGCCCGCTACCTCCGTGGCCGTAGCCGAGGCCGAGGTCACGCCGGTGGTGCGGGAGGCGGTCTCCCTGCTGTTCCGCGTCCTGCGGTCGGAGCCGCGCCTGCGCGTGGGTGAGCCGGAGGCCCTGGCCCTCGCGCCGCTGGTCGCCGAGTGGTTGGTGCGCGGCGCGACCGAACGCGACCTCGCCGATGCGCTGTTGCCGGACCTGCCCACGCCTCTCCACGCCCCGGCCAAGCTCCTCCGCAACCGCCTCACCCGCAAGCGCCCGCCCACGCCCGGCTTCGCCGTCCCGGCACAAGGACAACCGCCCACGTGCGGCACGTGCGCCGCCCCGACCCCGCGGCCGGGGATCTGCCGCTCCTGCGCAGGGCTGGGCCCACGTACACCCGTCGGCGGCATCGACCCGGCGATCGGCCCATCCGTCACCGCCCGTGGCATCGCCCGTGTCCGAGCCGCCCTCCGCAGCGCCCGGCCCACCGCCGTGGCCGGGACCTGCGCATACGGGAGAGGGGCACTCACGCCTGCGCGAGCATGCGGATCAACGGTCGGCGTCGCAGCCGCGGCCGCTCTCTGAAGAAATTCACAACACGGTTGTGGTGAACCATATTTGATATGCCATCACTTCAGATGTGATGACATTAGGGAGTTTCGGCCCTGTCGTTTTCCTCAGCCGACCGTGGGTACGCGGTCCCCGACCGTTGGAGTCCCGTCCGACTCCGACTGCCGCACGATGCCCGTCCGGATCGCGTCCCTGGCCTCTAGGGCCCCTCGGAGGAGACGGAACATGCTCATTCGCCGCATCATCGGAGCCCTCGCGGCGGCGCTCGCCATGACGCTGCTCGCGGCTGTCGGGGCGTGGGCGGCCGAGCCTCCGAGTGCCTTCGGTATCGGCTCTACGTCCGGGATCGTCGACCGGGCCGACCAGGCAGACAACGAAGTATGGTTCGCCGCCCAGGATCCGAACAGTCGCGCGAAGCTGCTCCTGAGCTACAACACCACCCCGGCGCTGGGATCACCGGTCCCCGCGATCGTCGTGGTCGGGTCGGTGCCGCCGGACGACCAGGCCCTGCAGGGCTCCAACGGCTGGTTCGAAGAGCCCGTTCCGGTTCCCCTGGGCTACTCCGTCTCGGACAACCCGCCGTCGATCGTCTCGCCCGAGGGGTCGGTCGTCTACGACCCGGCACGCCACGCCTACCACCTCCAGCTGAACATCAGCCTCGGCGCCGCCGCTGACCTGTGGTTCTCCGGCCCGGTCGGCGGCCTGACCGACCCGACGATGTGGGACGGGCAGACCTCGTTCTGGAACCAGTCGCTCGGCACCGGCACGGTCAACGGCTGGATCATCTTCCCCGGCGAGACGGCGAAGACCGCCGTCACGAACTGGGGAGCGGAGCAGGAGACGCAGTCCGGCAGCTTCGAACTCGGCGCGCCGCCGATCGTGCCGGCCCCGCACAACGGCTACTACTACGCCCAGTCGGTCAACGCCGACGGCTCCGCCACCACCTTCTACGTCTTCCCGGAGCTTGACGGCTCGATCAGGGGGATCCTCACGCGGACCACCGCGAGCGGCCAGGTCTTCGAGTGCGAGCCCAGCGGGCCGGGCCAAGCGACGGCGTCCGACTGGTACACCGACCCGGGCGGCGTCAGCTACCCGCTCTCCCTCTCCGCCCACTGCGCCGACATCCGCACCGGCCAGCAACTGACCGGGAGTTGGACTACCACGCCGACCCAGAGCAACGCCTACTACGTGGACGTTCTCCTCGGCGGCTTCGCAGCGGTCCAGAGCGTCGCCTCCTCGCCGGGCGCGAAGGCGGCCTGGATCCAGCACGTCGCCGACGACGGCCACTTCGGCCCGAACTTCAGCTGAGGGTGCGTCGCGCCGGTGCCGACGGAGCGAACACGCCAGGAAGCACCTCCTTGGATGTTCGACAAGTCCGGGAACATGACACCGGCAGCTCAGAAGCAGTTTCCGGACCTCAATGGAACTCCGGCGGCGATGACTACCAGGACTATGCGGGAACCCAGGCACAGGACAGCTACACGGTCGGGGCTTCGAGTGACAGCAGGACGGAGGAGTAGAGAGGTTGAGGAAGGAGATATCCCGAATGCGCAGATCCATGGTGCTGTCCGCGATTGCTGTGGTAGCCGTTGGCGCGGTCGTCGGACTGTGGTGGAAGCCCTGGCAGTCGACGATCGTCAAGCTTCCCCAGAGCGCCTGTTGGGGCATTCTCGATCAGAGCGACATCCGTCCTGTGGTAGGAATAAGCGGTGAGGTCACCGCCGTGACTACCGGCCCCCTGGTGCCGCCTCCATTGAAGTACGCGAATCGCCAAACGCTAGGTCCGGACGAGTGCGATATCAGGTGGAACGGAGCCGTGGTTGCCGAGGCCGACGTCTCGGGTGCCAGCAGCGATGCCCTCAGCGTTGCCGCGTCCGGTGACACCTTGCTGCCCCTGGCTCCTGGAGTGGTGATGACTCCCTATGCGGTCGTACCGAAAATCTACTTCCGTTGTACTGGAATCCAGGGTGGATGGACGTACGGCGTAGTGAGCGCGCAATCTATGAACGGTGGCGTCGACCCGAACGGCTCGATGTCAGCGGCTGCACTCAACGGGTTCGCGAACATCGCCCTGAAGCTGGCGAAGGTCGCGGCGGCGGAGATTCCCTGCACCAACCACTTGGACTTCCCGTCCGCAGTGCCCACACTGAAGCCCCAGGCGCACTACCGATTCCCAATGAAGGTGTCAAGCCCGATTAGTGACTGACTGTGAGCGTGTCAGCTCAGTCTGATGGGGTTGCCTGGCGGGGTGATCTCGAAGGTA
>NZ_JADPRT010000013.1 GCF_015690355.1 Streptacidiphilus fuscans
ACAACAGGCCGTCCACGCCGTCACGGTCGGTCGTGAAATCCTCCGCGAACCGCCGCTCACCTGTCGCGTCGGGCACGTACTTCACACAGACAACGATCCTCAAGCTCACGACCTGTCTCCTGTACTGGTCACGTTGTTACTGTCAGGTAGCTTACGCCCTGCGGCGCGCCGACGAGCGGACACCCACCCTATGAGTGCTGTTCGAGGCCCATACTCCCCCACCGCGCACGGAAGGGAATGCCGAGGGTGCCGCAACCACCTGTGACATCGACCCTATTGACCGTCATCGGCCCCCGATCCGACCGTCGATCGACCCCGGGTCGACCACCCCCGACAACGGTATGGATGTGACGACAATCTCCCGCCCCGGCCTGCTCCCTACGTGACACGGGCCGTCCCAAAGGGGCACCATCTGACGTCGGCAACTTACGCTGACGTAACCGTAGGCTCGGGCACAGGCCCGCTGACGTTGGGCTGACTGTGGCAGATCTGGTGTACCCGCCGGTCATCGGGGCGGCGCTGACCGCGTTCCGCGCGCTGGACCTGAAGATCGAGATCGTCGGCGCGGAGAACGTACCGCGTCAGGGCGGGGCCGTGCTCGTCAGCAACCACATCAGCTACCTCGACTTCCTCTTCGCCGGGCTCGGCGCGTTCAAGTCCGGCAAGCGCATGACCCGCTTCATGGCCAAGGACGACGTCTTCAAGCACCGGATCTCCGGCCCGCTGATGCGCGGCATGAAGCACATCTCGGTGGACCGCTCGGACGGCCAGCCCGCCTACGACGAGGCCGTGCGGGCGCTGCGCGCGGGCGAGGTCGTCGGCGTGTTCCCCGAGGCGACGATCAGCCGCTCGTTCATGCTGAAGAAGTTCAAGACGGGCGCGGCGCGGATGGCCGCGGACGCGCAGGTCCCGCTGCTGCCGATGGCCCTGTGGGGCACCCAGCGGCTGTGGACCAAGGGCCGCCCGAAGAACCTGACGCGGCGTCACACCCCCGTCGCCATCTACATCGGCGAGCCGATCACCCTGACCGAGAAGGACCGCCCGGTCATGGTCACCCGCAGGCTGCGTGCCGCGATGACCGACCTGCTGGAGCGCGCGCAGCGCGCGTATCCCGACGCGCCCTCCGGCCCCGACGACCGCTGGTGGCTCCCGGCGGCGCTGGGCGGCACGGCGCCGACGCCGGAGGTCGCGGAGGCAGAGGACGAGGCGGCGGCGGCGCGCCGCTCGGAAGGCGCCTGACGTTCGCACGGACGGACGTTGCAACACCTCAGGGGCGCGGGGCTCTGCTGATGTGCGGCTCCGCCGCGTGGGCGCGAGAAGCCACCCTGTGAGGTGAGTCCCCGAACGCGCAGGGCCATCCGCACGGGGTGGTTGATCGCGCAGTTCCTCGCGCCCCCGAGGTGTTGCAACGTCCCCATTGCCGCAAGTGCAACCCTCAGCTGAGCATCCGCGCAGCGTGCAAGCGGCTCGCGTGTTCGACCAGGGCGATCAGCACCCTCTTGCCCGAGTCGCGCTCACGCGCGTCACAGAGCAGGACAGGTGTCTCGACCTCCAGGTCGAGGGCCTCGCCGACCATTTCGACGGCGTGGCGGCGGGCGCCGCTGAAGCAGTTGACGGCGACGACGAACGGGATGCCGCGGCGTTCGAAGTAGTCCACCGACGGAAAGCAGTCTTCCAGGCGGCGGGTGTCCGCCAGGACGACCGCGCCCAGAGCGCCGTGGGCGAGTTCGTCCCAGAGGAACCAGAAGCGGTCCTGGCCGGGCGTGCCGAAGAGGTAGAGCGAGAGCCCGTCGCGGATGGTGATCCGGCCGAAGTCCATGGCCACCGTCGTCGTGGTCTTCTGCTCGACCCCGCCGAGGTCGTCCACGCCGCGGCCGGCCTCGGTCAGGAGTTCCTCCGTACGGAGCGGGCGGATCTCGCTGACCGCGCCGACCAGCGTGGTCTTGCCGACGCCGAAGCCGCCCGCCACCAGGATCTTGAGGGCGAGGGCGGGTTCCTCATGGGGATCGTGCGGATCATGCGGATCGTGCTCGGCGTGCGTGTTCGAAGGGACAGGGGCTTCAGAGTGCACGGAGGCCATTGATCACTTCTCGCAGGATGCGCTCGTCGGGGAGCATGGCGGGAGGAACAGGACGGCTGACGCGGATCAGACCCGCGTCCAGGAGGTCGCCGAGCAGGACGCGGACGACGCCGACCGGGAGGTCGAGGTCCGCGGCGATCTCGGCCACGGACTGCGGGCGGTAGCGGCACAGGCCGAGGATCGCGACCGACTCGGGCGCGAGACCGGGCTCGACCCCGTAGGGGCCGTCCCCGGCATACGGGCTGTCCCCGGCGTAGGGGGCGTCCGCGCCGTACGGGGTGTCGGCGACGACCATCGCGATCAGGTCGAAGACCTCGCTTGCGGGCCTGGTCCGGCCCTTGGTCAGGGCGTAGAGGCGGACCATGGGACCCGCCTCCTCGTCGAACCAGTTCGGATCCATCACGCTCATCCCGCTGACGGCGAGTCCACCGCGATGCGCGGCGGCGTGTACAGGTGCTCGCCCACGCGGCGGACCAGGCGGGCCATCTCGTAGGCGATCAGGCCGATGTCGGAGTCCGCGCCCGCGAAGACGGCCAGGCAGGTGCCGTCCCCGGCGGCGACGACGAAGAGGAAGCCGCCGTCCAGCTCGACCATGGTCTGGCGGACCTCGCCCGCGTCGAAGTGGCGGCCCGCGCCCTTGGCCAGGCTGTGGAACCCGGAGGCCACGGCGGCGAGGTGCTCGCCGTCCTCCCGGCTCAGCCCGGCGGAGACGCCCAGTGCCAGACCGTCGCGGGAGAGCACGACGGCGTGGCGTACCTGGGCGACGCGGGACACCAGCTCGTCGAGGAGCCAGTTGAGCTCACCGGTGGGAGTCGGATTGGTCGTCGCGGCCATCTGCGGCCTTCCTCTCGAAATCTGGTTCCTGGATCTTCAGATGGCGGGTCGGTCCGTTGGTCGCCGGTCCGTTCGCGGACGAGCGGCGACCGCGGGTCCAGCCCTCGCGCAGCGCGGACATGGTCTCCCTGGCCTGCTCGGGACTGCGTTCCGGCGTGCCGCCGGAGCGGCCGGGCGCCCGGTGGGTCTCGGTCGGCGCCTCGCGCAGCTGCACGGCGAGGCTGGCCTGGCGGACCCGTCGCGGCAGCTCGTCGCCGTTGCGGCGCAGCGGGGTCGGGGCGGGCACGGCCTGCTCCGTCACAAGGCGGTCGGGACCGCGTCGCTCGGGCTCGGGTCGCTCGGGCTCGGGTCGCTGGGGATCCGCCCGGTCGGGATCCGCCCGGTCGGGCACGATCTGCGGGTTGTCCGGCGGGATCTGACGGTGCATCGGTTCCTGGGAGCGTGGTCCGTTCGGGGCGGCCTGGGCGCTCGGCGACGGTCTGCGCTGCGCCGAGGGTCGTGTCGAAGGCCGGGTCGGCAGCCCGCCTCCCGCCTGCGCGGACGCGACCGACCCGGTCGTACCGGGCCGCGTGGGCGGAGCCGTCAGCGGCGGGAGGTCGAGCTCGGCGTCGATCGGGGGTGCGGTGACGATCCCCGCGCCGCCCGCGTCCCGCTGGCGCCCACGGCCGGTCTCCAGCAGCGCGTTCGGGAGCAGCACGACGGCCGTCGTCCCCCCGTACGCGGAGGGCCGCAGGCTGACCCGGACGCCGTGGCGGCGGGCCAGGCGGCTGACCACGAAGAGGCCGAGCCGGTCGCTGTCGAACAGGTCCGCCTGCTGCGCGTCGGCGATCTTGCGGTTGGCGTCGCCGACGGCGTCCTTGCCCATGCCGAGGCCGCGGTCCTCGATCTCCACCGCGTAGCCGGTGCCGACCTGTTCGCCGGTCACCTGGACCCGGGTGTGCGGGGGCGAGAAGGCGGTCGCGTTCTCGACGAGTTCGGCCAGCAGGTGGGTGAGGTCGGCGACGGCCGCGCCGACCACCGACACGCCGGGCAGGGAGCGGACGTCGACCCGGGCGTAGTCCTCGACCTCGGCGACGGCCGAGCGGACCACGTCGAGCAGCGGAATCGGCTTGCGCCAGGCGCGGCCGGGCGTGGCGCCGGAGAGGATGATCAGGCCCTCGGCGTGGCGGCGCATCCGGGTGGTGAGGTGGTCGAGCCGGAAGAGGTCCTCGAGCTCGGACGGGTCCTCGGTGCGGCGCTCCATCGCGTCCAGCAGAGTCAGCTGACGGTGCACCAGCACCTGGCTGCGTCGTGCCAGGTTGACGAAGACGCCGGAGACGCCCGACAGGACCTCCGCGCGCTCGACGGCGGCGGTGAGAGCGGCGCGCTGGACGGTGTTGAGCGCCTCGCCGACCTGGCCGATCTCGTCGTCGCCGGGCTCGATCACGGGGGCTTCGGACTCGATGTCGAGCTCCTCGCCCGCACGCAGCCGCCGCATCGCGTCGGGGAGGCGGCGTCCGGCCAGCTCCAGCGCGGAGTTCCGCAGGCCGACCAGCTCGATCACCAGGCCGCGGCCGATCCGCACCGAGATGAGCAGCGAGAGCGAGACCGCGGCCAGACCGAGGAGGACCGCCAGGCCGTTCGTGCTCAGCAGCCCGAGATAGGGGTCGTTCTGGGCCCCGGTCGCGGTCTGGCGGGCCTGGGTGAGCACGGTGTCGAGCTGTTGCTCGACACCGGTCGCGGTGGCGGTCCAGCCCGCGCCGGCGGCCTGCGCGGCGCGGGTCCCGCCGCCGCTGGCCTGGACGGCTGCCTCCAGCTGGGCCAGCGCCACCGCCTGCTGACCGCCCGTCACCTGCTGGAACGCGGCGTCGTCGGCCGCCGCCAGGTCCGGCGCGGCGGACTGCGTCAGCGTCTGGCGGGCGTAACGGGCGCCGACGAACTCCTGGTACTGGTCCGAGGTCATCCGACCCTGCGCCTGGGCGGCCTGGACGGCGGCGTCCTCCCGGGTCAGCATCTCGCGGGCCTGCGAGAGCTCCAGCAACACGCGCGCGTCGGAGGCGGCGGAACCGTTCTGCGTACCGGTGATCTGCCCGGTGACGCTGCTGAGCGAGCCGACGACGCCGAAGCCGCTGTCGATCACACCGGTGTAGGAGGTCGACGCGTCCGGCCAGCTCAGCTGACGGCCGGTCACCCGGTTCCGCAGCTGCTGGAGCGAGGCGGTCGCGGTGTCGAGCGTGCCGATCCGGGAGACCAGCGTCGCGGACAGGCCGCTTGCGGCATTCTCGCCGAGCAGCACGTCCTGGTTCATCGAGGCGACGGCCATGTCGGTGAGGTGCTGCCTGCCCTGGTAGGTGGCCAGCCGGTCCCCCGAAGGCGCGGCCAGATAGGCGAGCCCGGCGGTGCGCTCGGCCTGCACCGCGTCGACGGTCGCACCGATGGGGGCGAGCAGCGTCTGGTCGACCTGCTTGAGCTGGATCAGCGCGTCGACGGACTGCGCGGTGGTGACGGTCGCGAAGGCCCAGAGCGCGAGCAGGGAGACAACGGGAACCATCAGCAGCGAGATGATCCTGGCCCGGACGGTCCGCGGTCGCAGCCGGACGGAGAGGTTCAACGGATGCGCGCCGGTCAGCGGACGCGAGCGGTAGCCCGACGGGTGGTGCGCCGCGCCCAGCCCCTCGTCGGCGGGGCGACCGGCGTGGGCGGGGCGCGGACGGGTGCGGCGCGCGCCGGCGTCGCCGCGGGCGTCGTGGGCCGTGGAGTTCTTGGGCGTCCTGGGGCTCTTGGGACTGCCAGGGCTGCTGGGGGGTGCCGAGGTCATCGGGTCACCGCCGGGAGCACGCGCAGGCCTTCGGCGTCGGCATTGGCGGCACGTTCCTGCGCGGTGGGCGAGAGCGCGACGAACGCGGACGTCAGGAAGAGGTACGAGCCGAGCCCGACCGCGAGCGGGAAGATGAACTGCATCAGCGACGCGCCGTGCAGCGGGACGTTGGACGGGTGCACCTGAACGGTGACCGCGCGCATCCCGGTGTAGTGCATCGAACTGACGGCCAGGCCCATGACCAGCGCCGCTCCGGCCGCCGCCAGCGGCCCGCTGACGTTCAGTCCGGCCCACAGCGCGGCCGTCGCCGCGACCACGGCGATCACGACGGAGAGCGCCACCGTGGTCGGGTCGTAGTGCAGCGTGCCGTGCAGGTCGAGGGCCAGCATGCCCAGGTAGTGCATGGCCGCCACGCCGAAGCCGGTGGTGATCCCGCCCACGATCAGCGAGCGCCACTTGTGCGTGCCGTAGCCGACCGCGAAGAGGCCGAAGCCGACGAAGACCACCGCACTGACCAGACTGAGCACCGTCAGCGGGACGTTGAAGCGGATGTCCGTCCCGGTGACGGTGAACCCGAGCATCCCGATGAAGTGCATCGTCCAGATGCCCGCGCCGATCGCCGACGCGGCGGTCAGCAGCCAGTTGCGCTTGGACCGCCCGGTCGCGGCGACCGCGCGGACGGTGCAGCGCAGCCCTAAGGCGGAGCCGAGGACGGCCATCAGATACGACAGGATCGGCGTGAGCCAGCCGTAGCCCAGCTCGGTCATGCTCCCCATGGCGCCCATGCGGCGGCCCTCCGTGTGCCCTCCGTGGTCCGGCAGAGGTCACGGACGCTATTGCCCGGTTCACTCGAAATCGCGGACATGGGCAAAAGCCCGGCAAGGGCGTGCGGGTTGTGCTGGACTAATGGGGCTTGTGCCTACGGTGTGTCCACCAGGGGCGGTCGACCAGGGGTGTGTCCACCGGGTGCCGTGCCCTGCGTCCCGCCTACTGCAGGACGTTGACGGCGCGGGCGATGATCAGGGCCAGGGCCAGCAGCGAGATGATCGACTGCGAGGCCATCAGCAGCTTCGCCCAACGCGACAGCGGCATGGTGTCGGTGGGGCTGAACGCGGTCGCGTTGGTGAAGGCCACGTAGAGGTAGTCGGCGTACTCCGGCTCCCAGTCCGGCGGCGCTATCCCCTGCTGCTGCATCTGCGGGAAGAGCAGGTCGGGGTACTTGTGCGTGCCCGCCGCGCGGGCCAGCGGACCGCCGCGGTCCCACTCCCAGTACCAGAGGCTGTAGGCGATGATGTTGGTCAGCCAGACGCCCGCGCCGGTCATCAGCAGCTGCACCGGGGTGAACCCGTGCGAGCCGTCGATCAGGTCCCTGCCGAGCAGCACCGCGGACCACCCATTGGCCAGGCTCACCGCCGCGGCGAGCAGCAGGCCGAGCACGCGCACCGCCCGCGACTGCTTGGCGATGCGCGGATGCGGGTTGACCGCGACCAGCGCCACTATCAGCGCGGCCTCCAACACGGGCAGCAGCCAGTGCGGGTGGATGGTCAGCCGCTCCGGCAGCATCCACTGGATGACGATGGCCACGAGCAGCGCCGCGGTCACGCCCCAGCGCTGCTCGCCTTCGGTCCGCCGCAGCCACGCGGGGAGGGCGTCGGCGGTGGCGGAGGCGTGGTGGTCGTTCTGTTCGTGCTGTTGGTTCTGTTCGTGCTGTTCGTTCTGCCCGTTCTGCTGAGTCACGGCGATCATTGTGCCGGGCACCGGTAAGGACGCCTCAGCAGCGGCGCGTCGGCACGAGATTCGTCAGGGCGCGTCGACGCGGAACGGGTCGTGCTCGGCGAGGAGCTTGTCCAGCCTGGCCTGGTCGACGCGGCTGCTGTAGCGGCCCTCGTCCTGGCGGTCGCGGACGACCTTGGCCAGCGTGAAGGCGGAGGTGACGACGTAGAGGAGCCCCAGGGCGAGGAACGCCCGCTCCCACGCGTCGGTGTGGAGATAGGCGATGCCGAGGCCCATCGCCACCAACGAGGCCGTGAAGGAGATCACAGCCTGCACGGAGTACGCGCTGGTCGTGCCCGGTCTGACGGGCGGAGTGTTGGCCATGTCGGCAGAATGCAGGCCCCGAACCCGACTCGCATGAGTACGCGTACTCAAAGGAGCATGATCCACAGGCAACTCGATCGCTACTCTCGACCACGTGAACGAGAGCGGAACCTCCCACCCACGCGAGCCTCGCGAGTACCGCACCGAGGAGTTGGCCCACGAGGCGGGCATTCCGGTGCGTACCCTCCGCTTCTACCGGGAACGCCGGCTGCTCCCGCCTCCCCGGCGCGAGGGCCGGATCGCCTGGTACAACGAGGACCATCTGGCCCGACTCCGGGTCATCGCCGACCTGTTGGAGCGCGGCCACACGCTCGGCGGCATCGCCGAGCTGCTGGCGGCGTGGGAATCCGGCCAGGACGTCGCCGAGTTGCTCGGGCTGCGAGCCGCGATCGCCGAGCCCTGGTCGCAGGAGACCGAGGTCCCGCTGACGCGCGAGCAGCTGCTCGCGGCGTTCCCCCCGGAGGAGGCCGAGTCCGCGCTGACGACGTCGCTGGAGCTGGGTTACCTGCGGCCGCGGGGTGAGGACACCTACGTCCACGTCAGCCGCCGCCTGCTGGACGCGTCGGCGGCGCTGGTCGGCGAGGGCGTGCCGCTCGCCGCGGTCCTCACCACCGCGCGGGGCGTCCGCGCCAGCGCGGACGCCCTGGCCGACCAGTTCGTGGACCTGATCGTCGACCAGCTCCTCTCCGGCCTCGACGACCCCCTCCCCCCGGGCGAGCCCACCCGCCTCGCCGACGCGCTCACCCGCTTGCGCGGCGTGGCGCGGACCGTCGTCGACGTCGAGTTCTCCCTCGCGATGGACCGTCGCGTCCAGCGCGAGGTGAAGCGGCTCTCGCCGCGGCTGGCGGAGGGGTTGGGCGCGGCGGACTGAGCGGGGGCGCTGCGCGCCGGCGGGCAGTTGCACCACCTCAGGGGCGCGGGGCTGTGCCGATCTGCGGCTCCGCCGCGCGGGCGCGACCGGTCACTGACGCTCCCGCAGGTGGTTGCACCTCCAGGGGCGCGAGGAACTGCGCGACAAGCCACCCACGCAGCTGGCAGGCCGAACGCGCAGGGCCATCCGCACAGGGTGGTTACTCGCGCAGTTCCCCGCGCCCCTGAGCGAAGTGCAACTTCCGCAGCGGCGCCGGCCCAGCGTGTCGCGCCCACGCGGCGGAGCCGCAGATCAGCAGTTCCCCGCGCCCCTGAAGGTGCAACTCACTCCGCCGGAAACGCCTCCGGTCCGCCACGGTGGAGGTAGCGGTCCATGATGGTGGTGCTCCAGGGGCGGACGAGGTCGTGCAGGCGACGGGTGCGGTCCCAGCCGAGGGCGAGCCAGGGGGCGAGCCCCAGGCGGTCCGTCAGATCCTCGATCTCCTCGCGGGTCTCGCGTCCGCGCAGTGTCAGCCCGCCTTCCTCCGTCAGCAGGCCGCGGTCGTGGAGGCGTTGCTCCGCCGCCTCCCACTGCGTGTCGGTCCAGCCGCGGCGGGGCTGGATGGAGGCGCGGTGCTCGTGGCCGGTTGCGACCGCGTTGACCAGGACCTCGACCGCGTCCAGGCCGGAGGCCAGCAGCGCGGTGTTGTGGCCGTCACCACGCCACTCCCGGAAGGTGGTGACCGCCTGCCAGAGCGCCAGGTGCGGCGCGTCCGGCAGCGGGAGCGCGGCGTTGGCCGCGCCCAGCGGGCGGCCGGCCGTGCGGCACGCGGCCGCGGCCTCCGCGGCGAGCTCCGCCGCCTCCGCCATCTCCGGGGAGGCCAGCACCTCCTCGCCCAGGGCCTCGCGCAGCCCGGCGTCGGTGGCCTCCAGGCGCAGGGCGAGCAGCTTGTCGGGGGTGGCCGCCTCGCGGACCGCGTTCATGTGCTGGGCGACCATGCCCGGCTCGAAGTGGTAGAAGATCGCCTCCACCAGGCCCTCCGACGCCGCGCCCAGCGGCGCCGAGCGGCCGGCGAAGTAGGCGCCCCACCGGTCGAGGCCGACGGTGTCGAACACCGCGGTTGCGGCCGGGCTGAAGATCAGGGCGGCGTGGTACGCGTCGAGGCCGTCGCGCATCGCTCGGGCCACACGCAGGTCGAAGGGTCGAGTCGTCATCGCGACAGCCTAGGACCATGAGGGCATCGAGTGAAGAGGTTGACCAACTAAACCTTTCTCGTCTAAAGTTTCGCCAAGAATTACTTCAGGCTCTCAAGTATCCACACACTGAAACACCTGGCGAAGGACCCGCTCTGATGAGCAGCACCCCCCTCTCCTCCCGGCGCGGGAGCACCCCTCTGATCCTGGCCCTGGGCCTGGCGGCCATGGTCGTCTCCATGGCGCAGACCCAGGTCGTGCCGATCCTCGCGCTGCTCGGCAACGACCTGCACGCGTCCAGCGCGGGCATCAGCTGGGTGACCACGGCCACCCTGCTCTCCGCCGCCGTCTTCACCCCGCTGCTCGGGCGGGTCGGCGACCTGTACGGCAAGAAGCAGACGCTGGTCGCGGTGCTCGCGGTGATGGTCGCGGGCTCGCTGCTGGCCGCCACGACCACCTCGCTGACCCTGCTGATCATCGGGCGGGTGCTGCAGGGCTCGGCCACAGCGATCTTCCCGCTGGCGCTGTCGATCATCCGCGACCAGGTGCCGCACGAGAAGCTGCACGGCGCGATGGCGCTGGTCAGCAGCACGCTGGCGTTCGGCTCCGGCCTCTCGCTGGTGATCACCGGCCTGCTCACCCAGGGCCACAACCCCAACTACCACTCGGTCTTCTGGGTCTCCACCGGCCTCTCGCTGCTCGCGCTGCTCGCCGTCGTCTTCCTGGTCCCCAACCGCGGGCACGCCACCGGCGGGCGGATCGACTACCTGGGCACGGTCACCCTGGCCGGGTTCCTGGTCCTGCTGCTGCTCGGCATCTCGCAGGGTCACGAGTGGGGCTGGTCGTCCAGCTCGATCATCGGCTGCTTCGCGGGCGCGGTGGTCATGGCCGTCCTGTGGGTGCTGGTCGAGCGCAAGGTCGCCGCACCACTGGTGGACATGCGGATGTTCGCCCACCGTCAGGTCGCCTTCACCAACGCCGCCGGGCTCTTCGTCGGATTCGCCTCCTTCGCCCAGTTCATCGGCATCTCCTACCTGGTCCAGATGCCGCGTGAGCTGACCGGCTACGGCTTCACCGCCTCGGTGCTCCGCGCCTCGGTCGAGTACCTGCTGCCCAGCTCGCTGATCGCGCTGATCGCCGCCCCGATCGGCGGCATGCTGGTCCGGAAGCTCAGCGCCCGCGGCACCCTCGCGCTGGGCGCGGTGATCGGCGCGGCCGGGTTCGGCTGGCTCGCGTTCGGGCACGGCAGCAGCGTCAACGTGATCCTGGCCGGTCTGCTGACCGGTACGGCGATCGCCTTCGGCTACGCCTCGATGCCGGCGCTGATCGCCGCCAGCGTGCCGCTGGAGCAGACCGGCATCGCCAACGGCATCAACTCCATCTCCCGGTCCGTCGGCAGCTCCATCGCCTCGGCGGTGGTGACCTCGCTGCTGGCCTCCAAGCTGATCCACGGTCTGCCGCCGGGCGTGCCGCCGCTGCCGCAGCAGAGCCAGTTCACGACGAGCTTCGCGATCGGCATGGTCGCCATGGTGCTCACCGTCCCGGTGGCGCTGATCGGCCTGACCCGGCACCACCGGCCGCTGACCGTCGCGGCCTCGTCGGTTCCGGCCACGGACACGACGCGGAATCCGGCCGACAAGGCCGGTGAGGTCGCCACCGAAACCGTCGCCGCCGAGGTGCAAGCGCCTCTCGCGGACGGCTCCGAGGCCGCCGCAGAGGCTCTGGCCGAACAGAGCTGACCAGCAGTTTTCTGCCCGCTCTGGGCCCGGCATTCCCTGCCGGGCTCCGGGCGGGTATCTTTGCGCCGCCACATGACCGGCCCACGTCACAAGGTGCACATTACTTACCTCCTCTTACTTCGCGATCATCGGATGAGTAGCCTCTCCCCCGTGCCTGCACTCCCGGATGCCCCGACCGCGGTCGGCAGCTTCGCCGCGATCTGGAGCCGCGCGCTCTATCCGTCCGCGCGAAGCGGGCTGACGCGCGATCAACTGACGCTGCTGCTGACCCCCCTCGCGGGGCAGCTGCGCGACGCCCTGCACCAGGACCGGTTCGACCCGCGCCCGGCCCGGGCCATCGGCTGGCAACTGGTCCGCAGCCACTCCGACGAGCCCGACGCCCTCGCCCAGACCCTCGGCGTCCTCGACGCCTACCTGCTGCTCTACTTCCCCCCGCCGAAGGAGTTCTCCGGCCCCATCGCCCGCGCCCGCTCGGCCCGCCTCCAACACGCGGTGGCAGCGGGCTTCGTGGAGGCCCTGCGGGACGGCTGACCGCCCGCTGATCCCCCACCACTGGTCCCAACGCTGGTCCCGCCACCGGTTCCAGCACCCACGACGCTAGCGCCCGCCACTGACAGAATCCGCCGGGAAGGCCGAACCCGAGCCACTGTGTCCTGAGCTGTCAGTGGCAGGCGTTACTGTCGGGGGCTATGCGCTTTCTGCACACCTCCGACTGGCACCTGGGCAGGTCTCTGCACCGGGAGAACCTGCTGCCCGCGCAGCGGGCTTTCCTCGACCACCTGGTCCGCACCGTCGAGGCGGAGGGCATCGACGCCGTGCTCGTCGCCGGCGACGTGCACGATCGTGCCGTGCCCAGTCTGGGCGCGGTCGAGTTGTTCGACGAGGTGCTGCACAAGCTGGCCGCGCTCGGCGTGCCCGTGGTGCTGATCAGCGGGAACCATGACAGCGCGCAGCGGCTCGGGATCGGCGCGGGGCTGATCGCGCGCGCCGGGGTGCACCTGCGGACGGATCCCGACGCGGTCGGCGAGCCGGTGCTGCTGCGGGACGAGCACGGCGAGGTCGCCGTCTACGGCCTGCCGTACCTGGAGCCCGCACTGGTCGGGCGGCGGGTCGGGGCCGAGGAGGTCAGCCACGCGGCCGTGCTCGGTGCGGCGATGGACGCGGTCCGGGCCGATCTGGCAGGCCGTCGACAGGCCGACAGCAACTGCCGCTCGGTGGTGCTGGCGCACGCGTTCGTCATCGGCGGCGAGGTCAGCGACAGCGAGCGGGACATCTCGGTCGGCGGCGTGCCGAGCGTGCCCGCCTCGGTCTTCGACGGCGTCGACTACGCGGCGCTGGGCCATCTGCACGGCTGCCAGACCGTCAACGAGCGGGTGCGCTACAGCGGTTCGCCGCTGGCCTACTCCTTCTCCGAGGCGGACCGGCGCAAGTCGATGTGGCTGGTGGACCTGGGCGCCGACGGCGAGGTGACGGCGCGGCGCATCGACTGCCCGGTGCCGCGACGCCTGGTGCGGCTGCGGGGCGAGTTGCACGAGCTGCTCACCTCCCCCGACCACGACGACGTCGAGGACTGCTGGGTGCAGGCCACGTTGACGGACGCGGCGCGCCCCGCGCAGGCCATGGAGAAGCTGCGCCAGCGCTTCCCGCACACGCTCCAACTCGCCTTCGAGCCGGAGAACCGCGCCGACGACGGCCTCGCCTCCTACGGAGCGCGCGTGCGCGGGCGGGACGACGGCGCGGTCGCGCTCGGCTTCGTCCGCCATGTGCGCGGCTCGGTCGCCAGTGAGGCGGAGTCGGCGCTGCTGGTCGCGGCGGTCGAGGCCGCGGCGCGGACCGAGGGGGACGACTGATGCGCCTGCACCGGCTCACCGTCACGGCATTCGGTCCCTTCGGCGGACGCGAGGAGGTCGACTTCGACGCGCTGGCCTCCGGCGGGCTCTTCCTGCTGGCGGGCCCGACGGGAGCGGGCAAGACGAGCGTGCTGGACGCCGTCTGCTTCGCCCTCTACGGCTCGGTCCCCGGCAGTCGGGGCCGGGCCCGCAGCCTGCGCAGCGACCATGCCCTGGCCGGGCAGCTGACCGAGGTGGAGCTCGAACTGACGCTGGGCGGCCGACGGTTGTGCATCCTGCGCCGTCCCGAGCAGCACCGGCCCAAGCGCCGCGGCGAGGGCAGCACGCCGGAGAAAGCACAGACCCTGCTCAGCGAGTGGTCGACCGAGCTCGACGAGTGGCGTCCGCGCAGCGGTTCGCACCAGGAGATCGGCGCGGAGCTGCAGCAGCTGATCGGCATGAGCCGAGACCAGTTCTGCCAGGTCGTGCTGCTGCCGCAGGGCGAGTTCGCGAATTTCCTGCACGCCGACGCACAGAAGCGCAGGGAGCTGTTGGGCCGCCTCTTCGACACCGGCCGCTTCGGCGCGGTGGAGGCCTGGCTGACGGAGCATCGGCAACGCTGCGAGAAGGAGGCCCAGTCCGTCCAGGCCGACATCGCCGCCCGTGTGGAACGGCTGTCCGAGGCGGCCGGGGAGGCACCGGAGGGCGTCCTCGGCCCGGACGAGGCGCTCGCCTGGGCGGCGGAGCTGCGCGAGCGCGCGGCGCTGCGGCAGGAGGTGGCGGAGGTCCGCCACGCCCTGGCCGCCGAGCGCCGCGCGGCCGCGGACGAACGCCTGCGCGCGACCCAGGAGCTGTTCGACCGTCAGCAACGTCACCGGCGTGCTCTGGAGACGCGCGACGCACTGCTCGCCGAACAGCCCGCCCAGCAGGAGCGGGAGCAGCGCCTCGCACGCGCCGAGCGGGCCGCCACGGTCACCCCGCTGCTGCGCCGCCTGGCCGAGGCGGAGCGGGAGGCCGAGCGCGCCGCCGCGGCCCGCGGGCGGGCGCTCTCCGCGCTTCCGGTCGAGTTGCACGCCCGCGATGTCCAGGCTGCGGATCTCCGCGCCGAGGAGCGCGAAGCGCTGGGCCGCACCGGCGAGTTGCGCGCCCTGCTCCAGGCCGAGCAGCGGCAGGCGGAGATCGTCCGCGAGACGCAGCAGCTGGAGCGCCGCTCCGCCGACGCCGAGGAGGAGCGCTCCGAGGCCGAGGCCTGGCTCGCCGACGCGTGGCCGCGCGAACGCCAGGCCGCCCAACGCGATGTGGAGGCCGCGCGTGACGCGGCCACCGGCCGTGACGCACTGGCCGAGCGCCTGCGTGCCGCCGCGCAGCGGTTGGAAGCCGGTCAGCGCCGGGACGGGCTGGCCACGCGGGTCGCCACGGGCGAGCGAGCCGTGGCCGGCCTGCGCGAGCGGCGTTCCGAGGCGCGCGAGGCCTGGCTGGAGCTGAAGCAGCGTCGGATCGAGGGCATGGCCGCCGAGTTGGCCGCCCGACTGCAGGCGGGCGAGCCGTGCGCGGTCTGCGGCGCCACCGAGCACCCGCGTCCCGCCGAGGCCGCGCCCGACCAGGTCACCCCTGAGGCGGAGCGCACGGCCGAGGCCGCCTACCGCACGGCGGAGCAGCAGTTCCACGAGGCCGAGCACCAACTGGCCCGCCTCGTGGCTGACGCGGCCGCCGCCCAGGCGCTCGCGGACAGCCGCGCCACGGCCGAGCTGTCCCAGGAGGCCGAGTCGCTGCGTCGCGAACACGCCGACGCCGAACGCGCCGAGGCCGCCGGTCTCGCCGCCGCACGGCAGTTGGAGCGGCTGGAGCGCGAGCACGAGCAACGTGCGGCGGCCCTCTCGTCCGCCCGCGAGACCCTGGCGGCCGCCGAGGAGGCCCTCTCCCGGCTCACCGCCGAACGCGAGCAGCTCGACGTCCGCCTCACTGAGGCCCGGGCCGGAGCAGCCTCGGTGGCGGCCCGGATCGCCGCGCTGGACGCCAGGGCCGCGCTGCTGGGCCAGGCGGCCGAGGCGGTCACCGCCGCGTCCGTTGCGGCCGACGCGGCGTCAGCTGCCCGCGCCGTGGCGGAGGAGGAGTGCACGGCGGTCGGCTTCCCGTCAGCCGCCGAGGCGCAGGCGGCGGCGCTCGGCGCGCCCGAGGCGGAGGCCCTGCGGGCAGCCGTCACGCGCCACGGCGAGGGCCTGGCCCGCGCCCGTGCCGAGGCGGCGTCCCCGGAGCTGGTCGCGGCGGCGGCGCTGCCCGAGGCCGAGCCCGGCACTGACCGGGCAGCGGCGGCGGCAACGGAGGCGGCGCTCTTCGACGCGCACTCCGCGCTGGAGAGCGCGACGCACCGGGTCGCCCAACTCGCGCGGCTCAGCGACGGACTGGCCGAGGACGTCACCCACCTGCGCCCGTTCGCGGAGCGCTTGGCCACCGCGACGGAGCTGTCGCAGTTGGTCGCCGGTACCAGCCGGAGCAACGAGCTGCGGATGTCACTGGAGAACTACGTGCTGGCCGCACGGTTGGAGCAGGTGGCGGCGTCGGCGGGTCTGCGGCTCGCGGCGATGTCCGGCGGCCGGTACACCCTGGAGCACACCGACGCCCGCTCCCGCAACAACGCCCGCTCCGGGCTTGGCCTCCAGGTCCTCGACGCCTGGACAGGCCGCTACCGCGACACCTCGACGCTCTCCGGCGGCGAGTCCTTCTTCGCCTCCCTGGCCTTGGCGTTGGGCCTGGCCGACGTGGTGACGGACGAGGCGGGCGGCATGCCGCTGGATACCCTCTTCGTCGACGAGGGCTTCGGCTCGCTCGACGCGGACGCGCTGGAGGAGGTCATGTCCGTCCTCGACTCGCTCCGCGAGCGGGACCGTGCGGTCGGCATCGTCAGCCACGTCAGCGAGCTGCGGGATCGGATCCCGAACCAGCTGCACGTGCGGAAGGGCCGGGCGGGGTCGAAGCTGAGCCAGGCGAGGTAGGTGCACATTCGCGGGGGTGCGGGGCTCTGCTGATCTGCGGCTCCGCCGCGTGGGCGCGACAATCCGAGCGTGTGCTGCCGCAGGTAGTTGCAATCACCTCAGGGGCGCGGGGAACTGCGCGACAAGCCACCCTGCGAGGTAGAAGCCCGAACGCGCAGGGCCATCCGCACAGGGTGGTTTCTCGCGCAGTTCCCCGCGCCCCCAGGTAGTGCAATTCACTCCGACAGCGCATCAACCACTCTCTGCAACGCGACGTCCGCTCCGCCGACGATCGCGTCGCCGTGGCCGAAGCAGGCGATGTCGACGGAGTCGAGCCGGGGCAGGCGCTTCAGCGACTCCCCCGCCTGTCTGCGGTTGACGTTGAAGATGCCGCGCATGGTGTGGCCCTCCACGTTGGCGACCGTGTCGCCGAGAAAGATCACGCCGTGCTCCGGCAGGTGGAACGCCGCGCTCCCCGGTGTGTGGCCCGGGAGGGCGACGATGCGCGTACCGCCGCCGAAGGCCAGGGTGTCGCCGTCGTCCAGATCCGTGATCGCCTTGACCGGTGGCACGTCCGGCATCGGCGGCAGGTTGGCGTGGAACTCGCGCTCCCACTCCGGCGCGTCGGAGAGGTCCGGCGGGATCACCGGTGTCTCGCCGCGGACGACCGCCGCGTCGAGCCGGTGGGCGAGGATCTCGACCCCGCCCCAGGCGGCGACCTCCGCCGCCGCGCCCGCGTGGTCGCGGTGGAAGTGGGTCAGCAGCAGGCGGCGCACGTCGCCCGGCTCGGCGCCGAGCCCGCGCAAGGCCGCGGCGATCCCCGCGCCCGAGCCGACAGGACCTGCGTCGATCAGCGACACCCCGCCGTCCTCGTCGCGCCAGACATAGCCCTGACCGACCCGGAAGTTCAGCTGGTGCAGGCGCCCCGGAAGCAGTTCGACGACCTCGATGTCCGTGTCCATACCTTCACCGTAGGCCTGGTGCGCGCGCCACGTCGGAATCGTTCGCCAACGGCACAACCACGCGGGCCGCCAACCGACTTCGGAACGCGAAGAGGCCCCTGCCGCACGGGGGGACGGGAGGGGCCTCGACACTCATCGTACGAGCTGTCGGACCGTCACCAGTGCCAAATCCACGTCAGGATTCACTGAGCCATCGATTACTGGCAAGGTTGACGGTCCCATCTGTACTGTTCATGACCGCTATTTCGCCAAACCGGCGCGTCGCAGGGCGTCCGCCATCGCGCTGTTGGCGATCCCGCCGTCGCGCGGGGCCGGAGTACGGCGGTCGCCGCCGCCGCGACGGTCCCGGTTGCCGCCCTGACCGCCTTGCCCGCCCTGACCGCCTTGCCCGCCCTGACCGCGGTTCTGGCCGCCGCCCTGGCCCTGACCACCCTGCCCAGGGCCGCCCTGTCCCTGGCCACCCTGACGCTGCCCACCCGGCCGCTGGCCGCGCTCGCGACGCTCGCCGCGCTCACCGCGGTCACCCCGGTCGCCGCGCTCGCCGCGCTCGCCGCCCGGCTGGGCGTCGTCGTCCAGGCGCAGCGTCAACGAGATGCGCTTGCGCGGGATGTCCACGTCCAGCACCTTCACGGTGACGATGTCGCCCGACTTGACCACCTCGCGCGGGTCCTTGACGAAGGTCTTCGACAGCGCGGAGACGTGCACCAGGCCGTCCTGGTGGACGCCGATGTCGACGAAGGCACCGAACGCGGCGACGTTGGTGACCGTGCCCTCCAGGACCATGCCCGGTGTGAGGTCGCCCAGCTTCTCGACGCCCTCCTTGAAGGCGGCGGTCTTGAACGCCGGACGCGGGTCGCGGCCGGGCTTCTCCAGCTCGCCCAGGATGTCGACGACCGTCGGCACACCGAAGGTGTCGTCGGCGAAGTCGGACGGCTTGAGCGCGCGCAGCTTCGCGCCGTCGCCGATCAGCGCCTTGAGCTCGCCGCCGGTCGCGGTCAGGATCCGGCGGACCACCGGGTAGGCCTCGGGGTGGACGCTGGAGGCGTCCAGCGGGTCCTCGCCGCCGGGGATCCGAAGGAAGCCCGCGCACTGCTCGAAGGCCTTCGGGCCGAGCCGCGCGACGTTCTTCAGCTCCTTGCGGCTGTGGAACGGGCCGTTGGCGTCGCGGTGGGCGACGATGTTGTCCGCCAGGCCCGCGCCGATGCCGGAGACGCGGGTCAGCAGCGGCGCGGAGGCCGTGTTGACGTCGACGCCGACGCCGTTGACGCAGTCCTCGACCACCGCGTCCAGCGAGCGCGACAGCTTGGTCTCGGAGATGTCGTGCTGGTACTGGCCGACGCCGATCGACTTGGGGTCGATCTTGACCAGCTCGGCCAGCGGGTCCTGGAGACGGCGGGCGATGGAGACCGCGCCGCGGATGGAGACGTTGAGCTCCGGCAGCTCCTGCGAGGCGAAGGCGGAGGCCGAGTAGACCGACGCGCCCGCCTCGGAGACGACCGCCTTGGTGAGCTTCAGCTCCGGGTGACGCTTGATCAGGTCCAGTGCCAGCTTGTCCGTCTCGCGGGAGGCGGTGCCGTTGCCGATGGCGATCAGGTCGACCTTGTGCGCCGCGCAGAGCTTGGCCAGCGTGGCGATCGACTCGTCCCACTTGTTGGCCGGGACGTGCGGGTGGATGGTGTCGTGCGCGACGACCTTGCCCGTCGCGTCCACCACGGCGACCTTGACGCCGGTGCGGAAGCCCGGGTCCAGGCCGAGGGTGGCGCGGGTGCCGGCGGGGGCGGCGAGCAGCAGGTCGCGCAGGTTGGCGGCGAAGACGCGGACCGCCTCGTCCTCGGCCTCGGTGCGCAGGCGCAGCCTCAGGTCGATGCCGAGGTGGACCAGGATGCGCGTGCGCCAGGCCCAACGGACGGTGTCCTGAAGCCACTTGTCGGCCGGGCGGCCCCGCTCGGCGATGTCGAAGCGGTTGGCGATGCGGGACTCGTAGCCACCGGGCGCCTCGGCGTCGGCCTCGTCGGCGTAGGGCTCCATGGTGAGTTCGAGCACGTCCTCCTTCTCGCCGCGCAGCATGGCCAGCACGCGGTGGGAGGGCAGCTTGACGTAGGGCTCGGCGAAGTCGAAGTAGTCGGCGAACTTGGCGCCGTCCTGCTCCTTGCCGTCGCGGACCTTGGCGGCCAGCCGGCCGCGGCCCCACATCCGCTCGCGCAGCTCGCCGATCAGGTCGGCGTCCTCGCCGAAGCGCTCGACCAGGATGGCGCGGGCGCCGTCCAGCGCGGCGGCGGCGTCGGCGACGTTCTCGCCGAGGTACGCGGCGGCCTCCGCCTGCGGGTCGCGCGTCGGGTCGCCGAGGAGCGCGTCGGCGAGCGGCTCCAGGCCGTTCTCGCGGGCGATCTGCGCCTTAGTGCGGCGCTTGGGCTTGAACGGGAGGTAGATGTCCTCCAGGCGCGCCTTGGAGTCGGCGGCACGGATCTGCGCTTCCAGGGCCTCGTCGAGCTTGCCCTGGCTGCGGATCGACTCCAGGATCGCGGCCCGGCGCTCCTCCAGCTCGCGCAGGTAGCGCAGGCGCTCCTCCAGGGTGCGCAGCTGGGCGTCGTCGAGCGACCCCGTCGCCTCCTTGCGGTACCGGGCGATGAAGGGGACGGTCGCCCCTCCGTCGAGCAGTTCCACGGCGGACTGCACCTGTGCGGGACGGACGCCGAGCTCGTCGGCGATGGTCTGCTCAATCGACAGGGTCACTCTTGGTTACCGCTCTCTCGCTGGGTACTTGCGGCAGCATTCTGTCCCGATCGGCGCGGCGAGGAAAACCACCTCGCGTTCGGGCGGGTCGCGGTGTCAGGATCGCGCCATGCAGATCCGCGAGGCGACGGACGCCGACTGGGCGTCCATCTGGCCGTTCTTCCACGCGATCACGGCCGCCGGGGAGACCTTCACCTATCCGACGGACGTCGACGAGCCGACCGGCCGCGCGATGTGGATGGTCCGCGCGCCGGGCCGTGTCGTCGTCGCGGTGGACGAGGACGGCACGGTCCTCGGCACAGCGAACATGTACGCCAACAAGATGGGCCCGGGCGCGCACATCGCCAGCGGCAGCTTCATGGTCGCCCCCGAACACTCCGGCCACGGCGTCGGCCGCGCGCTGTGCACCTACCTGCTGGCGTGGGCGCGTGAACACGGCTTCCGCGGGGTCCAGTTCAACGCGGTGGCGGCGAGCAACACGCGTGCGGTGGGGCTGTACGAGTCGCTCGGCTTCGAGGTCATGACGACGATCCCGGAGGGGTTCCACCACCCGACGCTGGGTTACGTCGGGCTGCACATCATGTACCAGCGGCTCGTCTGACGGCGGGCACCGTCAGTCCTGGTACATCCGGAAGCCCGACGTGTCGACCGTCCACGGGCCGACGACGATGCGGTCGCCGAAGGTGTACGGCACGGCCTTGCGGTAGCAGATGCCGTCCGGCCCCTGGCTGGACTCGGAGTACACCATCCCATCGCCCTTGCGCGGGTCGACGATCATATAGACGGGGATGCCCATCGCCGGGTAGTCCCGGGCCTTGACCTCAAGGTCGTTGCGGGGATTGCTCGGGGAGACGACCTCTGCGGCAAGGAGGACGACACGGCTGCTGACGCGCGCCCCCACCGCGTCGACCTCGGACTCGGGGACGATCATCAGGTCGGGGACCTTGCGCAGCCCGCTGACGGGGTCCTCGGTGTCCGTGTCGGAGAACGCGGCCACACCGGCGTCCTGCTGCTCGATCTGACGCCGGAGCCGCAACACGTTGACGCCGTGCTGACCGCTGGGGCTCATCATCATGACGGTGACCTGGCCGTCGGTGATCTCGACCTTCCAGTGCTCCTGCTGGCGGTCGGCCACCTCGGCGAGCTCGTCCGCAACGGCACGCAGCCGTGCGAGCTCCTCGGGAGCCGGCTGAGGACGGTTGTCGGTCATGCCCTCAGCCTATAGCCGCCGTCCGGCCCCGCCGCGTCAGCGCGGGACGACGGCCAACTGCCGCGACTGCGCCACCAGGCGGTCGCGGGAGTCCCAGATCTCGCAGTCCTCCTCCAGATAGCCGCCGGCGAGGTTGCGGGTGGAGTGGGTGATGCGGAGCCAGCCCGGGGCGGGGAGGGCCCGGATGTGGGCGGTGAGTTCGACGGTTGGGGTCCAGCCGAAGAGGCCGAGGTCGAAGGTGACCGGCGGGAGCGCGTCGAGGGCGAAGAGGAGCGAGAGCGGGTCGGGCTCGCGGCCGTCGGCGAGGCGGAACCAGCCCTGGATCCGGCCCTCCCCGGAGGGCTTGCCCAGCGCCCAGCCGACGTAGGCCGGGTCGAGGCGGAGGTCGATCCGCTCCAGCATGTTGGCGGAGGCGAGGAACTCCGGCGGGGCGTGCTCGGTGCCGACGCACTGCTCGACCGGCGGCAGCTTCGGCGGCGTGGCGCTGGTGCGGACGTCCTCGTCGGCGCGGGCCAGGTCGCCGAAGTGCGCCAGCACGCGCAGTCGTTCGAGCGTGCGGCCCTCGTCGTCGGCCTGCAGCAGCGAGGCCTGGCCGGTGGAGTGGCTCCGGGCGGCGCGCACGGTCTCCACGCGCAGCTCGGCCGGGCCGGGGCGGGAGGCGCTGACGTAGTAGCCGCTGACCGAGACGGGGTACGGGTGCAGACCCCGTGCTGCCGCGAAGTGCTCGCCGATGGAGCGCGCCGCGAGGGAGAGCAGCAGGCCGCCGTTGATGCCGCCGCCGATCTGCCAGCCCTTGTCCAGTTCGGTGTCGAAGACGCTGCTGTCGACGGCCTCGTCGGGACGGCGGACGACGGCGGTACCCTCGTCGAACTCGCTCACGGTGCACTCCCACCACTCACTAAGTTACTTATCAGTAGCTAACTATACCTTCGCTGTCGCTTCCAACGTCAAGGCGCATCTGCTACCACCACAGGCATGCTTCCTCATGCTTATGCGCTGGACGGACGGGTGGCCATCGTGACGGGCGCGGGCAGCGGCATCGGGCGGGCCACCGCCCGGGTGCTGGCCGAGGCGGGGGCGCGCGTCGTCTGCGCCGACCTCGACGGCGAGGCGGCCACCGCCACCGCCAAGGAGTGCGACGGCATCCCGGCCGCCGTGGACGTGTCCCGCCGGGCGGCCGTCTTCGCCCTGGTCGAGAGCACCGCCGAGCAGCAGGGCCGGCTCGACATCCTCTGCAACGTCGCCGGGGTGATCCGCACCGGGCTGGTCGTCGACGTCCCCGAGGAGGACCTCGACGCGGTGATGGACGTCAACTTCAAGGGCACCTTTCACACCTGCCAGGCGGCGGCGCGGATCATGTGCGCGCAGGGCGGCGGAGCCGTCGTCAACACCGCGTCGGGCGCGGTGGACAGCGCCACACCCGAGATCATGAGCTACTCGGCGTCCAAGGCGGCCGTGGTCCAGTTGACGAAGAACCTCGCCGCCGAGGTCGGCCGCTACGGCGTGCGGGTCAACGCGGTCGCACCCGGACTGGTGCGCACCGCGATGACCGCGCGTCACTACCTGCGCCCCGACGGCAGCGTGGACGAGACCGCCCGCGCCGCCGGGGAGAAGCCGCTGCGGCGGATGTCGCCGCTCGGCCTGATCGGCGAGCCCGAGGACATCGCCTACGCCATCCACTACCTGGTCAGCGATGCCGCCCGGTTCGTGACCGGACAGATCCTGCGTCCCAACGGCGGCGTGGCGATGCCCTGGTGAGGCCTCGTCCGATCGGGGGTCGGCCGATACCTCAGCGCCCGCGCAGCTCGCGGTAGCGGATGGCCAGACCGGCCGTGGAGGAGTCCAGCGCGTCCAGGCCGGTGCCCTCGACGAGCGCGGGCTCGATCCGCTTGGCCAGGACCTTGCCGAGCTCGACGCCCCACTGGTCGAAGGAGTCGATGTTCCAGATCGCGCCCTGGACGAAGACCTTGTGCTCGTAGAGCGCGATCAGCTGGCCCAGCACGGACGGGGTCAGCTCCGGCGCCAGGATCGTCGTCGTCGGGTGGTTGCCCTTGAAGGTCTTGTGCGGCACCAGCTCCTCGGCCACGCCCTCGGCGCGGACCTCCTCCGGCGTCTTACCGAAGGCCAGCGCCTGGCCCTGGGCGAAGAGGTTGGCCATCAGCAGGTCGTGCTGCGCGACCAGACCGGGAGCCAGGTCGGCGACGGGGTTGGCGAAGCCGATCAGGTCGGCCGGGATCACCTTGGTGCCCTGGTGCAGCAGCTGGTAGTACGCGTGCTGGCCGTTGGTGCCGGGCGTGCCCCAGACGACCGGGCCGGTCTGCCAGTGCACCGGCTCACCGTCGCGCTGGACGGACTTGCCGTTGGACTCCATGTCCAGCTGCTGCAGGTAGGCGGTGAACTTGGACAAGTAGTGCGAGTACGGCAGCACGGCGTGCGCCTGGGCGTCGAAGAACGCCCCGTACCAGACACCGAGGAGGCCGAGCAGCAGCGGCACGTTCTGCTCCGGCGGCGCGGTGCGGAAGTGCTCGTCGACCAGGCGGAAGCCCTCCAGCATCTCCTCGAACGCCTCCGGGCCGATGGCGATCATCAGCGAGAGGCCGATGGCGGAGTCGTAGGAGTAGCGACCGCCGACCCAGTCCCAGAACTCGAACATGTTGGCCACGTCGATGCCGAACTCCGCCACCTTCTCGGCGTTGGTCGACAGCGCGACGAAGTGCTTGGCGACGGCGCTCTGGTCGGCGTGCAGCTCGGTGAGCAGCCAGTTGCGGGCGCTGGTGGCGTTGGTGACGGTCTCGATGGTGGTGAACGTCTTGGAAGCGACGATGAACAGCGTCTCCTCGGCGTCCAGGTCGCGGACGGCCTCGTGCAGGTCGGCGCCGTCGACGTTGGAGACGAAACGCACCGTCAGGTCGCGGTCGCTGAAGCTGCGCAGCACCTCGTAGGCCATGGCCGGGCCCAGGTCCGAGCCGCCGATGCCGATGTTGACGATGTTGCGGATCCGCTTGCCGGTGTGACCGGTCCACTCGCCGGACCGGATCCGGCGGGAGAAGTCGGCCATCTTGTCGAGCACGGCGTGGACCTCGGGGACCACGTTGACGCCGTCGACCTCGATCACCGCGCCCCGGGGCGCGCGCAGCGCGGTGTGCAGCACGGCGCGGTTCTCGGTGATGTTGATCTTCTCGCCCCGGAACATGGCGTCCCTGAGGGCCGCGACACCACGGACCTTCGCGAGCTCACGCAGCAGCGCGAGGGTCTCGTCGGTGACGAGGTGCTTCGAGTAGTCGACGTGCAGGTCGCCGACCTGCGCCGTGTAGGACTCGCCGCGCTTGGGATCCTCGGCGAACAGCGTGCGCAGGTGGGTGTCCCCCAGCGACGCGCGGTGTTCCCGCAGCGAGTCCCAGACCGGCAGCTGGTCCAGACGCGTTCCCTCAGCCATGCGCACTACTCCATCCTGAATACGGTCGTCGGGACGAGCCTATGCGTTCGAGCAGACAGGAGGTTGCAACCCGATAGGGGCGCGGGGAGAACTGTGCGCGAAGAGCACGTTGCACTACCTCAGGGGCGCGGGGAACTGCGCGAGACACCACCCTGTGCGGATGGCTCTGCGCGTTGAGGACCATCCGCATGCCGGTGGCTTGGTGCGCCCACGCGGCGGAGCCGCACATCAGCAGAGCCCCGCGCCCCCGAGGTAGTGCAACTTCCCCTCGCCCCGGACTTTCCGCCAGTTACCGTGCGGCGCCCGTCAACGGCAGACTCAAGCGGACCTTGAAGCCCCCGTCCGCCGTCGGCCCAGCGGCGAGCGTGCCTCCGAGGAGCGCGGCGCGTTCGCGGAGGCCGACGATGCCGTGGCCGCCGCCGGGCAGTGGTTCCCAGGAGGTCACCGCGGGTTCCGCCGGGTCCGGGGCGAGCTCCGGCGGCGAGCTGTTCGTGACCGCGACCCGGAGCGAGTCGTCGCGGAGTTCCACGCGGACCTGCGTCTCCGCGCCCGGCGCGTGCTTGCGGGCGTTGGTCAGGGCCTCCTGGACCGTGCGGTACGCGGCGCGTTCGATCGGCTCGGGCAGGACCGGCATGTCGCCGTTCGCGTAGCCGACGACCTCCA
The DNA here is from genome assembly GCF_015690355.1 of Streptacidiphilus fuscans. Taxonomy (GTDB): domain Bacteria; phylum Actinomycetota; class Actinomycetes; order Streptomycetales; family Streptomycetaceae; genus Streptacidiphilus; species Streptacidiphilus fuscans. The sequence continues at coordinate 25,396 of NZ_JADPRT010000013.1, forward strand.
GCGCGGCGCCCGCCTCGGACTCCGCGACCAGGCGCGGCAGATCGGTCAGGCGCGGCTGCGGGACCAATTCGGTCGGGCCCGCGCCCGCCGCCCGCAGCACGAGGATCATGCTGCGCAGCTCCTCCAGCGTCGCGACCGCGAGGCCGCGCATCGTGCCGGCGACCTCGCGGACGCCCGGGTCGGTCGCGGTGACCTGGAGCGCGCCCGCCTGAACGGCGATCAGTCCGGCCTGGTGCGAGACGACGTCGTGCATCTCACGGGCGATCCGCGCCCGTTCCCGTGCGATGACCGTCTGCGCGTGCAGCTCGCGTTCGTGGTCGCGCAGGGTGGCCAGCTCGACGATCCGCGCGGAGAGCGCCTCCCTGGTCTGCAGCAGCAGACCGAGCGCGGTCGGCCCTATCGAGAACATCACGGCGTAGATCAGCTGCTGGATGTGGTCGCTGGCCGACTCCGTCAGGACCTTGCTGATCGGCCACGGCAGGAAGATCCCGATGCCGACGACGGCCGCCGCGACCCACGCCTGCCAGTCCACCCGGCGTGAGCGGGCGACCGTGTAGAGCGCGACCAGCGAAGCGACCAGCGCGGTTCCGGCGAAGAGGCCGGTGAGGGTGCCGAAGAGGACCAGCCGCGGCCAGCGGCGGCGGCCGGCCAGCACCACGCAGGAGACCATGGAGGCCCAGAAGGTCCAGTCCTTCTTGCCCGGGTAGTTCAGCCCGGCGTCCAGGAACGCCGCGGCCATCAGCACCAGGGTGATCGCGCCGTCGCGCACCGGCTTCGGGAGCCGCATCACCCAGGCCTTGATCCGTCTGCCGAAACGCACGGCCCAGAGCTGGAGCCGACGTCTCACAGTTCGCTCTCCTCGATCAGGCCCGCCCGCTCGGCGAGCACGGCGGCCTGGATCCGGTTGGTGACGCCCAGTTTGGTGAGCACGGCGCTGACGTAGTCCTTGACGGTGGCGGCGCCCAGGTGCATCCGGGCGCCGATCTCGACGTTGGAGAGACCGTGGCCGAGGAAGCCGAGGACCTGGCGCTCGCGGTCGGTGAGGGTGTCCACCGCGGCGGCGGCCGGGTGGTCGTTCTTGCGGCGGGTCTGGCCGAGGCGGCGCAGCACGGGTGTGGAGAGGCAGCCGGCGCCGGTGGAGACGGCGCGGACGGAGCGGGCCAGCACGTCCGGCTCGGTGTCCTTGAGCAGGAAGCCGCTGGCGCCCAGCCGCAGCGCCTGGTCGAGGTACTCGTCGGTGTCGAAGGTGGTCAGCATGGCGACGTACGGCGCGTTCGGCAGCTCGCGGATGCGGCGCAGCAGGGTCAGGCCGTCGACGTCGGGCATCCGGATGTCGAGCAGCACGACGTGCGGCTGGTGCCTGCGCACCTCGGCGACGGCCTCGATTCCCGAGCAGGTGCCGACGACCTCGATGTCCGGTGCGGTGTTCAGGATCATCGCCAGGCCGGAGCGGATCAGCGCCTCGTCGTCGACGATCATCGCCCTGATCGGACTGCCCGCTTGCGAGGGAACCACGTGCTTGTTTCCTACCCTGTGCGTTCCTGCTTGCGATGGGAGAACCCCGCGCGACCGTACCTCAGGGTTCATATTTATGAAAATCGAACCCCCGATCGGCGGTGGGATGACCTCCGAACGGGGGTGCCGATTCCGGTTCGAGTACGACCATGATGGCCGAGCTGCACGGCAACGTGCCAGGTGGCGGGCACTACGGGGGGGTGCCCGTCTCCACGGGACCTTCACGGGACGCCTTCTTCGTCCGGTTGATCCTTTCCTGCTGGCAATTGTTTAGATTTCAGCTTTATCGCTTGTGCACCCGATTTGTCAGCGTTCGTCATACAGGGGGCGTAAGCGTCTCGACCGGCTCCGCGACCGTGGCGCGGGAGCGACGACGCCGCCCGCCGAGCACGTTCCCGATCCGGACCAGCGCCGCGCCGAACGCGAGGAACGCGAGCGTGATCAGCACGCTGGAGACCGCGACGTGCGCGTAGCCGTTGTCACGCGGGTCGAGGAACGGGTACGGGTACCAACCTGCGAACGGCCCGCGGATCAGCGTGTACGCGAGGAAGACGAGCGGGAAGACCAGCCAGCGCAGCGCCTCGGAGTAGCGCAGTCGCCTGACCGGCGGGACCAGCACCCAGTCCAGGAAGATCACCACCGGCATGATCCGGTGCACGACGTCGTCGACCCACGCCAGCGTGCCCAGCGCCTCGTACTGGGCGAGCGCGACGGCGTAGACGACACCCGTGATCGCCATGTACAGCGTCGCGGCCCCACGCAGCAGATCCGGCACGCCACCCCGACGCCCCGTCAGCCCGAGCACCCCGCCCGCCAGCAGCACCACCGTCATGACGATGTTGCTCTCGATGGTGAAGTAGCTGAAGAAGTTCACCAGCGTCTTCCCCTGCGCGGCGACGTGCCACGCCTGCGCGCCCAGCGCGGCGGCCGTCAGCCCCCCGAAGGACAGTCGCGCAACCGCGACCACACGCTGCTCCGTCTGTTCCCGCATACCGCTCCCCGCGTCCGGTCCGTCCTACTGTCCGGTGATCATCTTCTCCGATGGAGGGGGCATTTCGGGTGAATGAGGGAGATGTCACGTCATGAGTGCCCAGTGACGAGTTCCGAGGAGTGGGGCACCCACGCTGTCGAGTTCCGGTCCGACATCGTGGTCAAGCGGTTCCCGGCGGAGAGCCGGGGGCAGTGCGAGCGGGAGTGGCGTGCGCTGACACTGCTCGCCGACCATGCGCCGGGCCTGGCGCCCGCGCCGCTGCGTTCGGACCTGGCGGCGGAGGAGCCGCTGGTCGTGATGGAGCGGCTGCCCGGTGAACCCCTGCGGCGAGCCGCGCTCGACGAACGGCAACTCGAAGCCTTCGCCGCGGCGGTGAGCGAACTGCACGCGGCCGTGCCATCGGAGGTCCTGGCCGGGGTCCCGCTGCGGCCGGCCCGGCAGCAGTGGCTGGTCGAGCAGATCCACGCCTGGACGCCGGAGGCACGGCCACGGGTCAGCCGTCAGGTGGGCGAGGCCATGGACCTCGGGCTCGCGTGGCTCGCGGACTCCGGCCTGGAAGGAGCCGTTCCGCCGAACGTCCCATGGGTGTTCGGGGCCGGGGACGGCAACCTCGCCAACTACCTGTGGGACGGCACGCGGGTGCGGATCGTCGACTTCGAGGACTCCGGCAGCAGCGACCGGCCCTTCGAGCTGGCGGAGATCACCGAGCACGTCGGCAGCTGGGTGGGCACGCCGCTCGACGCCGAGGCGTTCCTGGACCTGTTCGACCTGACGGACGCCGAACGGGCGCGTCTGCCGGACTGCCGCAGGCTGCTCGCGCTCGTCTGGCTGTTCCTGCTCTCCTTCGACGACCCCCGCCGGCGCAATCCTTCCGGCACAGCCGAACGGCAGGCCGCCCGGCTGGTGCGACTGCTCGGACAGCCGCTCAGTCGGTGAAGCCGCCCTCGGCGAGGAGGGCGTCGATGCGGGTGCGGTGGGCGGCTTCCCAGGAGTCGAGGGACTCCGTCGCCTCCTTGGCGAGTTTGGCGCGGGCGGCGGTGAGGATCTCGGTGGCGCGGGCGTGTGGGGTGACGACGATGCCCTCCTCGTCGGCGACGACCAGGTCGCCTGGGTGGACGGTGACTCCGCCGCAGGTGATCGATTGGCCGAGGGGCCGGACGGCCTGCTTGGTGCCCGGGATCGGGATGACGCCGCGGGCGAGGACGGGGAAGCCCATCGCGCGGATCTCGGCGAGGTCGCGGACGACGCCGTCCAGGACGAACCCGGCGATGCCCCGGCGCTGTGCCACCGCGCAGACGTTGCCGCCCGCGAGGGCGAAGTCGGTGTCGCCGCCCGCGTCGACCACCACCACCGAACCGGCCGGGGCGCGGTGGATCGCGGCGTGGAGCATCAGGTTGTCGCCCGGTGGGCAGTTGACCGTGAAGGCCGGACCGGCGAGGCGCGGCATCCGCGCGTGGAGCGGGCGGATGGCGGGGTCCATGACCTGGGCGCGGCCCAGCAGGTCGGCCAGGGTGGTGGGCGGCAGCGCGGCGAAGTCGGCGGCGGTGGGGGTGGCGTCGGTCATGCGATCACGCTAGCGGGCGGCACGACGGCAGGCTGCTGACCTGGCGGAAATCGAGTCGTGCGGGAGCGGTGCAGGCCGTAACGTCAGGACGATGACGAAGTACGTGCTCTCCGTGAACGTCGGCCGGGCCCACGCGAACGCGTGGAAGGGGAACGAGGCCACCGGCATCGACAAGCAGCCCGTCGACGGACCGGTCGCCGTGACCGTGCCCGGTCCCAAGGGCAGCGGCGAGGTGGGGCTGGCCGGGGACCGCGTCTACGACGTCGACCATCACGGCGGGCCCGACCAGGCCGTCTACGCCTACGCGCGCGAGGATCTGGACCGCTGGGAGCCCGAGTTGGAGCGGACGCTGCCGGGCGGCGTCTTCGGCGAGAACCTGACCACCGTCGGCGTCGACGTCAACGGTGCGCTGATCGGCGAGCGTTGGCGGATCGGGCGGGAGCTGGTGCTGGAGGTGTCCGCGCCGCGCGTGCCGTGTGCGACGTTCCAGGGGTGGCTGCAACGGGCGGGCTGGGTCAAGCGGTTCACCGAGGCGGCGATGCCGGGCGCGTACCTGCGGGTGGTCACGCCCGGCGAGGTCCGGGCCGGCGACCCCATCACCGTCGAGCACCGGCCGGACCACGACGTCACGGTAGCCGTCGCCTTCCGGGCGGTGACGCTTGAGCCGGAGCTGCTGCCCCGGCTGCTGGCGGCCGACGCGCTGCCGACCAAGACCCGGGCCAAGATCCGGGCGCGGCTCGGCATCGAGGAGTGACCCGGCGATGACTACTCGGGCAGCGTGGCCAGGAAGTCGATCAGGGCGGCGTTGACCTCGGTCGGGCGTTCCTGCTGGGTCCAGTGGCCGCAGCCCGGGAGGGTGATCGTCGGGCGCAGCGTCGGGTTGAGCACCTGGAGCGCGGGCAGCAGCTGGTCCATGCCGGGGAACGCGCCGACCAGGTCGCGGTCGCCGAGGACGTAGAGCGCGGGGACCTGGATCGGCAGGCCGTCCCAGGCGGCGGACAACTCCCAGTTGCGGTCCAGGTTCCGGTACCAGTTCAGGCCGCCGGAGAAGCCGTTGCGTGCGTACTCGGCCGCGAACGTGGCGATGTCGGAGTCCGTGAGCCAGTCCGGGAGTTCCTTCGGGTCGCCGAGCGAGTCGAGGAAGCGTCCGCTGTCGGGCAGCAGCGGCTGCGGGGGCGGGTCGGTGAGCGGGTTGTCGCCGCTCGCGCCGTAGAGGAAACGGCGGAAGACCTCGTCCGCCGGCGTGCCGTTGAACTCGGCGTCGGCGCCGCCCGGGCGGCAGAAGTGGGTCCAGTAGAACCGCCCGTCGAACATCGCGTCCATCGCGGGGAGCGGCGCGAAATCCGAGCGCGGCTGCGGCGGGACGCTCAGGCCGACCACGCCGCGGACCAGGTCGGGCCGCAGCTGCGCGGTCAGCCAGGCGACCGGCGCACCCCAGTCGTGCCCGACGACGGCGAACCGCTGCGCGCCCAACTCCCGTACGAGGGCGACGACATCGCCGACCAGGTGCGGGAGCGAGTAGGCCTCGACGGACTCGGGCGCGTCGCTGCGGGCGAAGCCGCGCTGGTCGGGGGCGACCACGCGGTAGCCTTCGGCGGCCAGAGCGGGGAGTTGGTGCCGCCAGGAGTACCAGCACTCGGGAAACCCGTGCAGCAGCACCACCAGTGGACCGTCGGCCGGACCGGCCGCCGCGTAGTGCAGCGTGAGCCCGTTCACCCGGGCGGTGTGGTGCTCGACGCCTTCCACGGCGTCGACGCGCGTCACCTCGGTCACGGCTGTCCCCTCCCCGCTCCGTATCAACTCGGGGCCAGACTATGCGGGTTGACGGGACATGTCACCAGCTTGCCGACACGACACGACACGGCAGGGCGCGGGCTCACCAGCCGTAGAGGTGGCGCAGGCGTTCCGCGACGAGGAGGAAGCGGGGATGGTCCAGCGCGCTGGCCTCGCGGCGCATGCCGGCGGGGTGGACGCGGAAGACGCGCTCCAGGTTGACCCAGGAGGCGCGGGCCTCGCGGTCCCAGGGGCCCTCGCCGAGGGCGACCCACTCGGCGACGTCGGCGCCGGTGGTGGCGTCGTGGCGCTTGCTGGTGAGCTCGACGGCCAGCAGCGTGCCGGCGTGCTCACGGGCGACGATCAGGACGGGGCGGTCCTTGCCGCGCCCGTCGTTCTCCTCGAACGGGACCCAGGTCCAGACGATCTCGCCGGGGTCGGGCTGCCCGTCGTGCTGCGGCGAGTAGGAGGTGTGCACCGACCCGAGGCGCCGCGGCTCCACCTGGACGGTTGCGGTGGAGCCGTAGCGGCCGTGTTCCTGCTGGGTGTTGCGCTCGGGGTTTCCGGCGTTCTCGGTGTTCGAGTGGCTCTCGTGCCTGCCTGTCAGATTGAACATCACGACAGGCTACTTGCACGGCTGTTGGACCGTCCCGCCGCGCTGCACAGCCCGGCTCAGGCGGCCTCGGGGGCGTTCTTGACCAGGGAGATCTCGAACTCGAGCACGATCTTGTCGCCGACCAGGACGCCACCGGTCTCCAGCGCGGCGTTCCAGGTGATGCCGAAGTCCTTGCGGCTGATGGTGTGCTCGCCCTCGAAGCCGAGACGGTGGTTGCCGAACGGGTCCTTGGCGGAGCCCTCGAAGCTGAACGGGATGGTCACGTTCTGCGTGACGCCGCGCACGGTCAGGTCACCGACCAGGTCCAGCTTGTCGCCGTCGAGGAAGGCGCTGGTCGAGCGGAAGGTGATCGTCGGGTGGGCGGCCACGTCGAGGAACTCGTTGGTGCGCAGGTGGCCGTCACGGTCGGCGTTGCGGGTGTCGATGGAGTCGACGTCGATGGTCAGGTCGACCGAGGAGCGCTCGGGCTGGTCCGCGTCTACCTCGACCTTGCCGTCGAAGCTGTTGAAGGAGCCACGGACCTTGGTGACCATGGCGTGACGGGCGACGAACCCGATCCGGCTGTGGGCGGGGTCGATGGTGTAGCTGCCGGTCAGCGCGGGGGTGATGGCGGTGGTCATGGTGTTCCTCCTGGGGCGGACGGAGCCGGTGGTTGAACTTTCATCTACAACTTTACCGACCATGGATGACATGTCAACCATCGATGTAGAATGAATCCATGACCACCACGCCGACCCCTCCCCCGCCCCCCGCCGACGCAACCCCCATACCGAGCGCTTCCATACCCCCCGCTTCGTCCGAGCCGCGCTGGCTCAGCCCGGACGAGCAGCACCTGTGGCGCACTTTCCTGCAGATGCAGAAGGAGCTGGAAGCCCAGCTCAGCCGCCAGATGCTGAACGACTCCGAGCTGTCCATGGCCGACTTCTCGGTCCTGGTGCAGCTGACCGACACGCCCGAAGGTCAGGCCCGGGTGCTGGAGCTGGCCCGCGGCCTGCGCTGGGAGAAGAGCCGGCTGTCGCACCACCTCACCCGGATGGTGAAGCGCGGTCTGATCGATCGTGCCGAGTGCGCGAGCGACGGCCGCGGCTCGTTCGTGGTGATCACGGACTCCGGTCGCCGTGCGATCGAGGACGCCGCGCCCAAGCACGTCGAGACGGTCAGGAAGCTTTTCTTCGACCCGCTCAGCGAGGGCCAGCTCGCGCAGCTCGGGCAGGTCGCCGAGCGCATACTCGCCGCGATGCAGGGTTGCCCGGAATCCGATCCGGACGAATGAACAGCTGTCCGAGAGCGTGTCGTCCGGGAAGATACGGACGGGACGGGGACCGGGTACGGACCGGAAGGAGCGGCGGGCATGGGACGCAAAGCGGCGCGCGCGACCGCGCAGGTGGAGCGGGAGCGGAAGTTCGAGGGTGATGCCGGCATCGGCGCCGGAGCCGCGGTGCGGCTGACCGGCCCGGCCCCGCTGGACGGGGTCGCCCAGGGTGTCGCAGCCGACACCGAACTGCTGGACGCGGTCTACTACGACACCCCGGACCGCCGACTGCTGTCCCGCCGGATCACGCTGCGCCGCCGCACCGGCGGCCACGACGCGGGCTGGCACCTCAAGCTGCCGACCGCCGACGGCGCGCGCCTGGAGTTGCACGTACCGCTCGACGCCGCTTCCGCAGCGGGCGCCGCGGGCGCCTCAGGGGCCGTCCCCGACGAGCTCGCCGCGCGGGTCCGCGCGTACGTCCGCGAGATTCCGTTGACGCCGGTCGCCCGGCTCCGGACCGAGCGTCACCGGACGCTGCTGCAGGACGACGCCGACCGGACGCTGGTCGAGATCGCCGACGACACCGTCACGGCGGAGCGCCTGGACCCGGACGGCGCGGTGGTCGGCTCGTCGTCCTGGCGCGAGGTGGAGGCCGAACTGGTCGGCGGCGACGAGACGTTGCTCGACGCCGTCGAGGCCCGACTGCTCGCCGACGGCCTGCGCCGCAGCGCCAGCGCGTCCAAGGTGGCCCGTGCGCTCGGCCAGCCCTCCGCGCCTCGGCCGCACGTCGAGAGCGGGCGGGACGACCGGCAGCGGGCGGGGACGGTCGGCCTGCTGCTCACCACGCTGCTGCGGCAGCAGGTGGACCGCCTGCTCGCCTGCGACGCCGAGGTCCGCGTCGACGCGCCGGACGCCGTGCACCAGATGCGCGTCGCCGCACGGCGGTTGCGCAGCACGCTCCGGGTGTACGAGCGGCTGCTGCGGGTGGACGAGATCGCCTCCGTGGAGGAGGAGTTGCGGCAGCTCGGCCGGACACTCGGCGTCGCGCGCGACCGCGAGGTGCTCGGCGAGCGGCTGCTGCGCGAGCTGGCGGAGCTGCGGCCCGAGGAGCGCCCCGGCCCGATCCGGCGACGGCTCTCCGCCTGGTCCCGGCGCGGCTACCGGACGGCGTGGCGTCGGGCCACGCGGGAGCTGGACGGCGCACCGTACTTCGCGCTGCTGGACGCGCTCGACGCGCTGGCGGACGCGCCTCCGCTGCGCAAGCGCGCACGGCGGAGTGCGGGCAAGGAACTCCCGCGCATGCTCGAACGCGAACGCCTCCGGGTCGCCCACCGGGTCCACGAGGCGCGACGACTCCCGTCGGGCACGGCGGAGCACGACGCAGCGGTCCATGCGGCGCGGCGCGCGGCGAAGCGCGCCCGGTACGCGGGCGAGGGCGCGGACCAGCCGGGCTACGCCACGGCGATGAAGAGCTTGCAGACGCTCCTCGGCGACCGCCAGGACGCGCTGCTCGCCGCGCAGGCGCTGCCGGAGCTCGCGGCGACGGCGCAGACGGCGGGTGAGCCGGGGTTCGGATACGGCGTGCTGTACGCGCGCCAGCAGGCCGCGGTCGCCGCGGCGGAAGCCGAACTGCCCGCCTGCTGGGCAGCGGTGGAGACGGTGGAGCTGGCGCGCGGGAAGTGAGGCCCCCGGCAGGATCGGCCTGCCGGAGACCTCACGTCAGAACTGACCAGGCTGGCTAGCCTTCGCCTGCACCGACGACGAAGCGGAAGTCGCGGTGCGCCTTGGCGTCGACGTTCAGCGGCAGCAGGATCCGTTGCGCCTCGACCAGTTTCCTGATCCTGGACCGGCTGGCGCCCAGACCGAGCATGAGCAGCTTCTCCACCCGGACCGGAGCCGGGAGTTCGAAGCGCACATGGACCTCGTGGGCTGTCGCCTGGGCCAAGGGCTCCTCGAACGGCGTGTCCGTGGCCAGCCGCCACGTCCCGGTCCAGTCGAGCCGGTATCCGGTCCGGGCCGCGAGCGAGGCGCACATCGTCAGTTCGCGCACCACACCCGCGTCGTTGTCCTCGAACTTGACCAGGCGGGCGGGGTCGAGCGACTGCACGTGGACGCGCTCGTGCACCGGGACCTTCGAGGTGCGGTCGCACTGCTCACAGCCGATCAGCATCCATATGTCGAGCAGCTTGCCGCTCGCGTTGACGCGGATCTTGCCCGTCGGCCGGTGACGCGTGGACCGGCAGTCCACGCAGGGACGGACGATGGCGGGCAGGCCGAGTTCGTGGACCGCCCACAGCGACTTGCGGTCCGGGCCGACGGTCGATTCGTGCGCTGACGGCATGACTGACGAGTTGGCTGAAGGCATGGCGGTATGTATGGCGGTATGCATAAAAAAAGGGGGCTTTCCGGATTCGGACGTCACGTAGCGAGTCGTCGCGGGCAGCGAGTCGCGTGAGGTGAGGGCATGACGCATCACCCCACCGACTCGGCGCGCGGCGGAGTACCCGGCCCACCGAACGGGGCGCAGGTGCGGAGGAAACGCGAGGACCGGCCGGGCGACTTCACCGGCCGGTATCGCTGTCGCTAGTGACTACCGGTACACGGGAGCCATGGTGTTCAACGCGGGTGCACGCCGCAACGGATTTTTCGCGCCCCCCGGGTGTGCCGACGCCATGCGACGCGGCCTGCTTGTGGTGTGCCCGCACATATCGCGGAGGGCAGGCGCGCTCCTACGGTCCCGGTGGTCACTCCCCCACCCCCAGGAGCTCGCATGAACGCCACGCGTTCCCTCCTCGCGACCGCTGCCGCCGCAGGCCTCGCGCTTGCCGCGCTGATCACGCTGCCGAACGCCGCCCACGCCAACTCCGGTTCGCTGACGCAGGTCAGCAGCTTCGGCAGCAACCCCGGCAACCTCGCCATGTACGAGTACGCGCCCGCCAACCTGCCCACCGGCGCGCCGGTCGTCGTCGCGCTGCACGGCTGCACGCAGTCCGCGAGCGACTACTACAACGACTCCGGCTGGCCCCAACTCGCCGACCAGTACGGCTTCGCCGTGGTCTTCCCGCAGACGGACTCGACCAACAACGCGCTGTCCTGCTTCAGTTGGTTCGACTCGACCAAGGACACCCGGGGCAACGGCGAGGCCGCGTCCGTCATCTCGATGGTGGACCACGCCGAGCAGCAGTACGGATCGGACACCAAGCGGGTCTTCGTCACCGGCCTCTCGGCGGGCGCAGGCATGACGGCCGACCTGCTGGCCGACTACCCGGACGTCTTCGCCGCCGGGTCGATCGACTCGGGGCTGCCCGCGCAGTGCGCGACGACCGAGACCGCGGCGACGAGCTGCCAGGACAGCAACCAGAACCTCACCGCCGCGCAGTGGGGGACCCTCGCCCGCAACTCCGACTCCGGCTACAGCGGCCCGTGGCCGCGCGTCGCCATCTGGCAGGGGACGGCCGACACCACCGTCTACCCCGTCAACGCGACCGAGCTGATGGACCAGTGGACCAACGTCTGGGGCATCTCCCAGACCGCGTCCAGCACCCAGTCACTGACCGGCGGCACCACCGAGAGCAGCTACGACGACTCGAGCGGCAATCCGGCGGTCGAGGTCTACAGCATCTCCGGCATGAGCCACGGTCTCGCCGTCAACCCCGGCACCGGGCCGACGCAGTGCGGGACGACCGGGGCGTACTTCCTGAACTACATCTGCTCGTCGTACTACACGGCCCAGTTCTGGGGCCTGACCGGCAGCACGTCGACCGCGACGCCGACGCCCACGCCTACGTCCACCACGAGCGCCAGCGCCAGCCCGTCCGCCAGCGCATCGGCCAGCCCGAGCACCTCGGCCAGCGCCAGCCCGTCCTCGACCTACACGCCGACCTGCTACAACGCGTCGAACTACGCCCAGGTGCAGGCCGGTCGGGCCTACGACTCCGGCGGCTACGCCTACGCCGACGGCTCCGCCGCCAACCTGGGCCTGGACAACGTCTTCTACACCCACACGCTGGAGGAGACCGCGCCCGGCTACTACGTCATCGCCGACTCCGGCTGCCCCGCCTAGCGGCAGCGGGACGCAGCGGCTCGCCCGCCTCGCGCACGGTCAGGCCGAGCGAGGCGGCGAGCGCCGGGGCCAGTTCCAGCAACTGCATCGGCGTGACCGCCGCGCCGCGCAGGGCGTCCACGCCGTCGGCGAGGTCGAGCGCGGTGGCCTCGCGCAGGTCCACCTCCGCGAGCTTGGCTCCGTGGAGGTGGACCCCCTCCAACCGGCTGCCGGGGAAGGAGCAGCCGGTGAGCGCCGCGCCGGCGAGGTCCACCTCGCGCAGCACGCAGTCGTGGAAGACCACCTGTTGCAGCTTGGCCCCGCGCAGGTTGACCGAGTCGAACTTGCAGCCGTGGAAGACCACCCGCTGCAGCGACGCGGCGTGGAACTCCAGCCCGGCCAGCACGCCGCCGATCAGCTCCGCGTCCAGCCAGCCGCTCTCGACCAGGTCGCAGCCGACCAGCCGGACGCCCTGCATCCAGACGTCGTTGAACCGGGCCCGCCGCAGCCGGACGTCCTCGAAGGAGGTGGCCGTCAGCGCCGCCTCGACGAAGCGCGCGCCGTCGGCCCGCTCCTCCTCGAAGGCCGCGCCGTCGACGTGCACGGTGTCGAGCGACTCCTCGGGGCCCAGCCGCCCGCCCGCGGGGAAGCGGCGCAGGTGCGGGGCGAAGGGGAGGTCGTCGAGCTCGCGCGGAGCCGGGGCGCTGGACGGCAGTGGTGACGGCATACCCGCAGGCTAACCGTCGCCACCGACAACCTGACCCACGAGCCTCAGCCGTCGCTGCGCTTCCGGTGCAGGACGAAGCTCTCCAGCGGCGTGATGGAGCCGTCCGGCTGGCCGACGTTGTAGTACGTGACGTGCATCCGGGTGGTCTCGCCGGGGCCGGTGCCCGGGTCGACGGTGAAGGCGGCGAAGCCGTACGCGTGGGCCGCGTCGCGGTAGGCCGACCACGGCGTGTCCTCGTCGACGTAGACCGGCGGGCGCTTGCCGTTGGGGCCGGGGGTGGCGCCGACGGCGGTGATCACCTTGGCCTTGCCGGGCGCGAAGAGCTCGCCGTTGGTGGGCGCGGAGTTGCCGCCGCCGCCGAGGATCATGTGCACGGTGCCGAGCGAGGTGTCGATGGACTCGGTCGCGGTGGAGACCGGGTTCGGCGTCAGCGTCTCGCTGCCGGAGACGGTGCCGCGGACGGCCAGCGAGCGCTCGTAGTGGTGCTCATGGCCGCAGAGGACCAGGTCGACGCCGTAGCGGTCGAAGAGCGGTCCCCACTGCTGCCGCACACCGAGGTCGGAGCCGTTGGCGTCGGCCGAGCTGATCATCACCTGGTGCATGCAGACCACGACCCAGTCGACGCCCTGGTCGGCGCGGGCCTTGCGCAGGTCGGCCTCCAGCCAGTCGCGCTGGGCGCCGCCGCTGTAGCCGTGGACGTAGTTGTCGCCCGCGTCCTGGTAGGCGACGTCGTCGTTCTGCAGCACGACCACGTGGACCGAGCCCGCCGTGAAGGAGTACCAGAGCCCGGCCGTCTCGGCGTCGCTCGAACCTCCCCCAGACTCCGTCCGGGGGGACCCCCATCCGGGGAGCGCGAAACGGGTTTGGAAGGCGGAGAAGCCGATCGGCCCGTTGCCGTGCTCGTCCTCGTGGTTGCCCGCGGCGGGCATCCAGGCACGGAAGCGGGCGGAGCGGCTGTTGTTGGCGTGGAAGCCCTGCCAGGTGCGCAGCCGGTCGGCGCTGATGTTGGCGTAGCAGAGGTCGCCGTTGAGGAGGTGGAACAGCGGGTCCACCTGCTCGATGCCGCCCACGATGTCGGCGGAGGCCGGCGAGCCGATGCCCGCGTCCACGACGTTGAAGCCGCCGTTGCCGTTGGGCTGCCAGACGGTGGTGGGGACGGACTGGTCGCCGAAGCTGGTGAAGGTGAGCGGGCGGCGGCCGCGCGGCGCGGTGCGGAAGGTGCCCGCGTCGGGTCGGCTGCCCGCGTGCAGGGCGGCGTAGGTGTAGTACGTGTCGGGGCGCAGGCCGGTCAGCCGGGCGTGGTGCACGTACACGGTGCGGCTGCTCACGCCGTCGACGTAACTGACGGTCTCCGCACCGACACTGCGGCCGAAGCCGCCCTCGACTGTGCCGTACGTCACGCGCGGCTCGCGGACCGGCGTCTCGGTGGTCCAACTGACCGTCATCTGCGTGGCCGGGTCCTCGCCGAAGGTCAGGTGCAGTCCCTCGACCGGCGGAGCTCCGAGCCGCTCCGGCGCGGTCAGCAACAGCGGCGATCCGCTTCCGCCCGCCGTCGCGTCGGGGGCGGCCGACGCGGGCGACGCGCCGACCAGACTCGCGCCGACAGCCAACGCGCCGCTCGCGCCGACCAGGCGCAGAGCGGTCCTACGGTCAACACTCATTGACGATTCGTCACCCTGAGTTGACGCTGTGTCGGCCGAGCGGGTGGTGGGTGTGGGCGCGTCGTTCACCTGGACTCCCAAAGCAGAGACTGCGGGGCGGAGGGCACACAGAACGCCACCACGCTAGGGGGTGCCGGTGCCACGCAAGGGATCGGACAGGCGACGGCCCGATGAACGACGGATGGCCCGGCGGACGCTCCGTCAGCTCCAGTTGACGGATGTCGGCCTCGAATTCGCGCCGCCACGCCGCGTCAGAAAGGTGATGTGAGTGGTGATACGTTGACGTCGACCGCAACACTCAAGTGGTTTGCCCCAAGTGTCCAATTCGCTTGATTCGCCTGATATATTCCTGAGCGAGTTGAACGACGACACGGGCGGCCATCGGGCGGTGCGGAAGGTCAAGGCCGGTGCCGGGCAACGGAGGTGAGCCACCCCTCCGCTGCTCGTGACGCCAACACGGCCTCGCGATCACCGCAGCGACCCACCGGCCGCCCGCTGTTGTCGCCCTGGCCGGACCGACCCACAGGGCCGAGGAGGGTGCACCCGATGCGTCGCCGACGAGCGGCACCGCGCTCCCCCCTCCCGCAGCGCGACGGCATCGACCCCGTACGGCTCCGCCTCCCCGACCCCGGCAACTGGCCCACCGTCCGCGCCTACCTCGTCCACCGGCTGCCCGCCGTGCCGCCGGAACACTTCGACGCGATGCTCGCCGCCGGGGAGATCTGGGACGAGCACGGCCCGCTGGCCCCGGACGCCCCCTACCGTCCGGGTGACCACGTCTGGTTCCACCGCGAGTTGGCCCCCGAGACGCCGGTGCCCTTCCCGCTCGCGGTGGTCCATCGGGACGAGCGGATCCTCGTCGTCGACAAGCCGCACTTCCTGGCCACCACCCCGCGCGGGCGACACGTCACCGAGACCGCCCTGGCCCGGCTGCGCAGGGACCTCGACCTGCCCGAGCTGAGCCCCGCGCACCGGCTCGACCGGCTGACCGCCGGCCTGGCGCTCTTCGTGGTCCAGCCGCGCCACCGCGGCGCGTACCAGACGATGTTCCGCGACCGCCGCGTCCACAAGGAGTACCGGGCCGTCGCGCCCTTCCGTCCCGAACTGGCGCTGCCGGTCACCGTGCGCAGCCATATCGTCAAGGAGCGCGGCGTCATCGCCGCCCGCGAGGTCCCGGGCGCGGAGCCGAACGCCGAGAGCCGGATCGAGCTGCTCGGCCACCGCGACACGCCCGGGCTCCCCGGCGCGGGCGTCGGGTTGTACCGGTTGCTGCCCGCCACCGGGCGGACGCACCAGCTGCGGCTCCACATGAGCAGCCTGGGCGTCCCGATCCTCGGCGACCCGGTCTACCCCGTCGTCCGGGACGAGCCCGCCCCGGACGACTTCTCCGACCCGCTGCAACTGCTGGCCTCGGTGCTGGAGTTCACCGACCCGGTGAGCGACGAGCCGCTGCGCTTCACGACCCGCCGGACCCTGGCGGCCTGGCCGGAGCCCCCGCACTCGTCTCCCCTGGGGCCTCACTCGCCGTAGAGCGCCTCGATCTCGCGGGCGTACGCGGTCGCCACCGCGTGGCGCTTGACCTTGAGCGACGGGGTCAGCAGACCGTTCTCCTCGCTGAACTCCCCCGCCACCACGCTGAACCGGCGGATCGACTCGGCGCGTGACACGGCCTCGTTGGCGTAGTCGACCGCGCGCTGCACCTCGGCCAGCAGCTCCGGGTCCCGGCGCAGCTGCTCGAACGGCGTGCCCTTGGGGCGCTTGCGGACGGAGAGCCAGTGTTCGACGGCCTCCTGATCCAGCGTCACCAGGGCGGCGACGTAGTGGCGGCCGTCGCCGACGACCATGCACTGTCCGACGGGCGGACGGCTGCGCAGCCGGTCCTCCAGCGCGCTCGGCGAGACGTTCTTGCCGCCGCTGGTGATCAGGATGTCCTTCTTGCGCCCGACGATGGAGAGATAGCCCTCGTCGTCGAGCCGCCCGAGGTCGCCCGTGGCCAACCAGGAGCCGGGCAGGGCGGCCTGGGTGGCCTCCAGGTTCTTCCAGTAGCCGTTGAAGACGCTGCCGCCGCGCAGCATCACCTCGCCGTCGGGCGCGATCCGGATCGTCGCACCCGGCACCGGCCGTCCGACGCTGCCGGGACGCGGGTCCAGCGGCGGCATCACGGTAGTGGCTGCGCTGGTCTCGGTCAGGCCGTAGCCCTGGTAGACGAGGATGCCGCAACCGAAGAAGAAGCTCGCCAGCCTAGGATCCAGTGCCGACCCGCCGCTGACCGCATACCGGACCGATCCGCCCAGCGCCTTGCGCACCCGGCGGTAGACCAGCAGGTCGTAGAGCGCGTGCGCGGCGCGGAGCAGTAGGTCCGGGCCGTCGCCGGTGCCGAGCAGCCGCCGCATCTCCGCCTCGCCGTAGGCGACCGCGATCCGGTCCGCGCGGACGAACGACGCGCCACGGCCCATCCGTTCGGCCATGGCGCGGGCGGTGTCGTGCACCTTCTCGAAGAAGTAGGGGACGGCGACCAGGAACGTCGGCGCGAACCGCTCCAGCTCCGGCCGCAGGTCGTCCGGCTTGATGGAGGGGAACAGACCGATCGTGATCCGCCCGATCAGGCAGGCCAGTTGCAGCATCCGCCCCAGAACGTGGGCCAGCGGCAGGAACAGCAGCGTCGTCGGGTCCTGGTGGGTCGCCTCGACGAAGACCGGCTGCAGCAGTTCGACCAGATTCGCCGAGCCCGCGTGGAGGTTGGCGTGGGTGAGCACACAGCCCTTGGGACGGCCGGTGGTTCCGGAGGTGTAGACGAGCGTGGCGACCGTCTCCGGGGTCAGCGCGGCGCGGCGGGCGTCGACGTCGGCGTCCGGCACGTCCCGGCCGAGGTCGGCAAGGAAGCCGAGCAGGTCCTCGTCGACGGACGGGACCGGCAGCCGGGTGGCCGCCGTAGGGGTGCGCTGAGGCAGTCCGTCGAGCACGGGCGCGGCCAGCTTGGCCAGTTCGGGGGTCTCCAGCAGGAGCAGCACGGCGCCCGAGTCACGCATGATCCAGTCGAGCTGGTCGGCCGAGCTCGTCGGGTAGACGGGGACGGTCTGGCCGCCGGCCGCCCAGATCGCGAAGTCCAGCACGGTCCACTCGTACCGCGTCCGCGCCATCAGCGCGACCCGGTCGCCCAGCTCGACGCCCGCCGCGATCAGGCCCTTTGCGGTGGCCCGCACCGCGTCCGCGAACGCGGCGGCGCTGACCGGCTGCCAACTCCCCTCCACCAGACGGCGCAACGCCACGTACTGCGGCGTGGCGGCGGCGTTGTCGAAGGGGATGTCCGCCAGGCTCCCCCGGCTGGGCTCCGGCACCAGCGGTGCCGCCCGCACCTCCCGGACGACGCCGTCCTCGCGGACGATCTCCACCTCGACCCGCTCGGCGAGTTCGGGCCGCGCGCGGGCGGCTCTGAGGTCCTGGAAGAAGGTGGTTCCCATGCGCGGCTCCTGTGGGTGGGGGTGGTGCGGCGTGGGCGGTGCTCCAGATGTGCGAGTGCGAGAGAGGAGTAGGAGGAGACTGACGGTGTGTCAGCGTCCCGTCCCGGGCGGCTCTCCGGGACGGGACGCGACGCGACGCCGGGGCTACCGGGCCTGCGGCGCTTCGAGCAGCGCGGTGACGCCCTGGCCGCCTGCCGCGCAGATGGAAATCAGGGCACGGCCGCCGCCGCGCTCGTGCAGCAGCTTGGCCGCCGTGGCGACGATCCGACCCCCGGTGGCGGCGAAGGGGTGGCCCGTCGCCAGCGAGGAGCCGTTGACGTTCAGCCGGTCGCGATCGACCGCACCGAGCGGAGCGTCGAGGCCCAGGCGGTCCTTGCAGAAGTCCGCGCTCTCCCACGCGGCCAGCGTGGCCAGTACCTGGGAGGCGAACGCCTCGTGGATCTCGTAGAGGTCGAGCTCGCCCAGCGTCGTCCCGGCCGCCGCCAGCAGTTCGGGCACCGCGAAGGCCGGTGCCATCAGCAGCCCGTCCTCGCCGCCGACGAAGTCCACCGCGGCCGTGCGGGAGTGCGTCAGGTACGCCAACACCGGCAGGCCGCGCCGGGCGGCCCACTCCTCGCTCGCCAGCAGCACCGTCGACGCGCCGTCGGTCAGCGGCGTGGAGTTGCCCGCCGTCATCGTCCCGTCCGCGCCGCCGAACACCGGCCCCAGCCGGGAGAGCTTCTCCACCGTGCTGTCCGGCCGCAGGTTCTGATCCTTCGTCAATCCACGGTAGGGAGTGAGCAGGTCGTCGAAGAAGCCCTCGTCGTAGGCGCGGGCCAGCCGTTGGTGACTGGTCGCCGCCAGCACGTCCTGGTCCTCGCGGCCGATGCCCCACTGGGCGGCGGTCCGGGCGGCGTGCTCGCCCATGGAGAGGCCGGTACGCGGCTCCGCGTTGCGCGGGATGTCCGGGACGAGGTGGCGGGGACGCACCCCGGCCAGGGCACGGACGCGTCCGCCCAGGCTGCGCGCCCGGCGTGCGCCTAGCAGGACGCGCCGGAGCTCGTCGTTGACGCCCAGCGGGGCGTCGCTCGCGGTGTCGACGCCGCCCGCGACGCCGCAGTCGACCTGGCCCAGCGCGATCTTGTTGGCCAGCAAGATCACCGCCTCCAGGCCGGTGCCGCACGCCTGCTGGAGGTCGTAGGCGGGCGTGCGCGAGTCCAGTGCGCTGCCGAGGACCACCTCTCGGGCGAGGTTGAAGTCGCGGCTGTGCTTGAGCACCGCACCGGCCACGAACTCGCCCAGCCGGACGCCGGTCAGGTCGTACCGCTCGACCAGCCCGGCCAGCGCGGCGCCCAGCATCTCCTGGTTGGACGCGGTCGCGTAGGGGCCGTCGGCGCGGGCGAAGGGGATCCGGTTGCCGCCGACGATCGCCACCCGGCGCACGGCCGACGGCGCGGCGGACAACGGCGCGGGCGCCGGGCCGGCAGGGGCGGGGGATGGCACGTCGACGGCTCCTTGTGCGGCGGGCGAGCTTGTCCTTACTCTCTAGTAAACTTACTCAGCCGTAAGGAGAAATCAAGATGCCCGACCGCTACCTCTCGTGGACCGCGAGCGGCCCGGGCGGCTTCGTCGCGGCACGGCTGGGCCTGCCGCGACCCGAGCCGCTGATCCGGCGTCGCCCCGGGCGTCCCGACCTCTCCGGCCCGGTGCTCGTCGGCGACAGCACCGCCGAGAACACCGGCGGGAGCACCGGCGAGAGTGGCGGCGGCAGCGGCCGACTGGCCAAGCCGGTACGGGAGTTGTTGACTTCCTGGGAGATCGCCGTCCCGGAGAGCGCCGACTCCCCCGCCGCGCTGGTCTTCGACGCCACGGGCATCACGAGCAGCGACCGGCTCTCCGCACTGCACGCCTTCTTCCGCTCCCGGATCCGCTCGCTCGCGCCCTGCGGCCGGGTCGTCGTCCTCGGCACCCCGCCCGAGCTGGCGGGCGACGCGCGCGAGGCCGCCGCCCAGCGTGCACTGGAGGGGTTCGTCCGCTCGGTCGGCAAGGAGCTGCGGCGCGGTGCCACCGCCCAACTGCTGCTGGTCGCGCCGGGCGCGGAGGACGCGATCGCCGGAACGCTGCGGTTCGTGCTCTCGGCTCGCTCCGCCTACGTCTCCGGGCAGGTGCTGCGCATCGCCGCCGTGGCCGGTGGGCGGGACGCCGAGGCGGGCGCGGCGGGCGAGGTCGGCGCGCCCGGCGAGACCGGCGAGGCCGTCGACTGGGCCGCACCGCTGTCCGGTCGGGTCGCGCTGGTGACCGGCGCCGCGCGGGGCATCGGCGCGACGGTCGCCGAGACGCTGGCGCAGGACGGCGCAACCGTCGTCTGCCTGGACGTGCCCGCGCAGTCCGCCGAACTGCGGGCGGTGGCGGACCTGATCGGCGGCGAGGCGCTGGAGCTGGACCTCACCGCCGTGGACGCCCCAGCGCGCGTCGTTGCCCACCTCCGCAAGCGCCACGGCGGCGTGGACGTGGTCGTGCACAACGCGGGCATCACCCGCGACAAGACGCTCGGCCGGATGGACCCGGCGCAGTGGGACGCGGTCGTCGCGGTCAACCTGACGGCGGTGGAACGGCTGACGGAGGCGCTGCTCGAGCAGGTCTCCGCCGAGCAGGCGCCCGTGCTCAGGGACGGCGGACGGATCGTCTGCACCTCCTCGATCAGCGGCATCGCGGGCAATGTCGGCCAGACCAACTACGCCGCGAGCAAGGCCGGTCTGATCGGACTCGTGCAGTCGCTCGCCGCCGACCCCGAGCTTTCGAACCGTCGGATCACGATCAACGCGATCGCTCCCGGTTTCATCGAGACGCAGATGACGGCGGCCGTCCCGCTCTTCATCCGCGAGGCCGGACGCCGGCTCAACAGCCTGAAGCAGGGCGGCCAACCGGTCGACGTGGCCGAGGCGGTGGCGTTCTTCGCCGCTCCGGCGAGCGCCGGCGTCAACGGTCAGGTGCTGCGCGTCTGCGGCCAGGCCCTGCTGGGAGCGTGAACGAATGATCGCAGCGGACTCGAAAGACAACGCGATCGATGTGATCGAACTGAGCAAAACCCCGTCGATCGCAAGCCTCTATGCACGTGCCGTCCTGCCCAAGCCGCGCCACGCGGGGGCCTCCGTTCCCGAGCGCGCGGTCCGGCTGCGCGACGTCGCGCCAGACCCGCAGCGGCTGCACCGGTACCGCGAGCTGTGCGGGTTCGCGGCCGAGGACCGGCTGCCCGCGACCTACCCGCACCTCGTCGCGTTCCCGCTCTCGATGGCGCTGATGACGGCCAGGGACTTCCCGCTGCCGCTGCTCGGCCTGGTCCATCTGGCCAACCGGATCGAGCAGTCGCGCCCGGTCGCCCCCGACACCCGGCTCGACCACCTCGTCCGGACCACCGCGCCGCGTCCGCACGCCAAGGGCCGCGTCTTCGACGTCGTCGCGGAGGCCACCACGGCCGACGGCGAGCAGGTCTGGCGCTCCGTCAGCACCTACCTGCACCGGGGACCCGGCGGTGACGCCCCGGGCCCGCGCCCGGCCGACGAGGAGCTGACCGGCGCCGAGCTGGACACCTCGTGGACGCTCCCCGGCGGTCTGGGCCGCGCCTACGGCGCGGTCTCCGGCGACCGCAACCCGATCCACCTGCACCCGCTGACCGCCCGGCTCTTCGGCTTCCGGCGCGCGATCGCGCACGGCATGTGGACCAAGGCCCGCTGCCTCGCCGCGGTGGAGGCGCGCCTGCCGGACGCGTTCACCGTCGGCGTGGACTTCCGCACGCCGGTGCTGCTCCCCGGCACGGTCCGGTTCCGGGCGGCGCGCGTCGCGGACCACGACTGGTCCTTCCAGCTCACCGACCCGTCGGCGGAACGCCGTCACCTGCTCGGCAGGATCACGGCCAGCAGCACGGCCCACCATCCCTGACTCTCAGCTCGCACCCCACCACCCGCACCAGACCCACCGCAGCAGACAATGGAGCCCGTCATGGCCGACACCACCGCAGCACAGCTCGCCGAGCTCGACTTCGCCACCGTCTCCCCGCAGGAGTTCGCCCGGCTGGTCAAGGGGCTCTCCACCAAGGAGATCCGCGAGATCATGCGCGGCGAGCTGCGCCTCCAGGTCCTGCGCGCGGTCTTCGGCCGGATGGAGCGCCAGTTCCGCCCGGACAACGCCGGTCACACCGTGGCGCTGATCCGCTGGAAGGTCGGCGAGGCCGCCGAGGACGCCGAGACCGTCTTCGAGACCGCCATCGACAAGGGCAGCTGCGCCGTGACCGAGGGCCGCAGCGAGGAACTCCCGAAGGTCACGCTGACCCTGGGCGACGCGGAGTTCCTCAACCTGGTCTCGGGCAACGCGAACCCGGTCACCATGTTCTTCGCGCGCAAGCTCAAGGTCGCCGGCGACCTCAGCCTGGCCGCCCGGCTGACGCACTACTTCGACATCCCGAAGGCGTGAACGACCGTGGCCCGGAGCGAAAGCTCCGGGCCACGAAACGCTCACCGCAGAAACGCTCAGACGAAAGAACGCTCAGGGAGCGATCGGCAGCTGCCGCTTGTGCTCGGTCATCCCGTAGCGGCGGACGATCGCCGCGAACGCCTCCTCGGCGACCGGCTTGCCCTCCAGGAAGTCGTCGATGTCGTTGTAGGTCACGCCGAGCGCGTCCTCGTCGGGCTTGCCCGGGGCCAGCGTCTCCAGGTCGGCGGTCGGGGTCTTGTGGACCAGCTCGGCGGGCGCGCCGAGCTCGTCCGCGACGGCACGGACGCGCCGCTTGGTGAGGCCGGTCAGCGGGACCACGTCGGCCGCGCCGTCGCCGAACTTGGTGAAGAAGCCGGAGACCGCCTCGGCGGCGTGGTCGGTGCCGACCACCAGGCCGTCGTGCGCACCGGCCACCGCGTACTGGGCGACCATGCGCTGGCGGGCCTTGATGTTGCCGTGCACGAAGTCCTGGTGGTGCTCGTCGCGGAAGACCGCGTCACCGGCGAGGACGGCCTCCAGCGCGGCGTCGCTGGCGGGCTTCACGTCGACGGTCAGCACCTTGTCGGCGCGGATGAAGTCCACCGCCAGCTGGGCGTCCTTCTCGTCGGCCTGGACGCCGTACGGCAGGCGCATGGCGTAGAAAGTGGCGTCGCCCCCGGCCGCGCGGACCCGCTCGACGGCGAGCTGGCAGAGCCGGCCGGCGGTGGTCGAGTCCACGCCGCCGCTGATGCCGAGCACCAGCGCGCGCAGCCCGGTGGAGGTGAGCCGCTCCGCGAGGAAGGCCACCCGGCGCTCGATCTCCTGCCCGGCGTCGAAGGTCGGGCTCACCTGGAGATCCCGGGCGATCTCCTGCTGCACCTGCTGCTGGGACGCGGACGCCAGGTCGGTCACGCTTGCTCCTCGGTCGGGCCCGTGGACGGGCTTACTCAGGACTCGGTTGCACTCTAGAGGAAGGCTACGACCTCCGAGCCGGTGCATGCGCCCAGGTCACCTGGCTGTAACCGGTCGGGCAGCGCGAGGACGGACGTCAAGCGTCGGTCACTCCACCCGGCCCCTGCGGGCGCGCAACGCGCGAAGCTCGGTCTTGAGCACCTTGCCCGCAGCCGAGACGGGCAGCCCGGGCAGGAAGTACAGCTCCCTGACGCGCTGGTACGGCGCGACGCGCTCGGCCACGAACGCCGTCAGCTCCTCCGCAGACACCTCGACGCCCGTCCCCGGACGCAGCACCACGTACGCGGCCGGGACCTCGCCCGCGTCCGGGTGCGGCGCGCCGATCACGGCGACCTGCGCGACCGCCGGATGCGCGGCCAGCACCTCCTCCAGCTGCGTCGGATAGACGTTGTAGCCCTTGTAGATGAGCATGTCCTTCGCCCGCCCGGAGAGGAACAGCTGACCGTCCTCGTCCAGCCGTCCGACGTCACCGGTGTTGAGCCAGCCGTCCGCCCACTGCTCGGCGGTGAGCTCCGGGCGGTTCAGGTAGCCGTCGACGATCTGCGGGCCGCGGGCGAAGACCACGCCGGTCTCGCCGACAGGCAGCGCCTTGGCCGGGTCGGCGGGCGAGCGGATCTCCAGCTCGGTGTCGAAGAGCGGGACGCCCACGCTGCCGGGCTCGCCCAGGTGGTCGCGGTCGGGCGTGACCATGGTCAGCGCCATGGTCGCCTCGGTCATCCCGTAGCCCTCGGCGACGGCGGCGTTGGGAAACGCGGCGGCGAGGCGCGCGATGGTCGGCGAGTCGAGCGGCGCGGCGCCGGAGTTGACCAGGCGCACCGCCCGCAGGTCGTAGGAGCCCGCGTCGATGGCCGCGAGCAACGCGTGATGCAGGGCGGGCGATCCGGTCAGTCCCGTCGCGCCGTTGCGCACCATGGCCGCCAGGAACGCCTGCGGCTCGAACCGGCCGTGGGCGACGACCGTGGTCCCGCCCAACACGCCGATGCTGGCGCTGATCAGGCCCATGGCGTGGAAGACGGGGACGACGTTGACGGCGAGCTCCGCGCCGATCTCCGAGGTCCACGGCGTGACCGCGCCCGGGACTTGACGGAGCGTCACCATTCCGTCGGCGTCGTACTCGGGCAGCACGGCGGCGCGTGCGCAGAGCGACTGCAGGACGTTGGCCCAGACATGGCGGTCGCGGACCCGAACCGCCTTGGAACGGCCGGTGGTTCCGCCCGTGAAGGAGAGATGGGCGAGGTCGTCCGGCGTGCGCACGGTCGCGGGCGCGGGCTCGGCGGCGAGCAGGTCCGCCAGCGGGACCACGCCCGAGGCAGCGGCCGTGGAGGCGGCGTTCGCCGTGGCCGGGCCCGGCTTGGGCGGTGGCGCGGGCGCGGTGGCCGTCGGCGGCACCAGCACGACCAGCCGCTCCGCCCTGGCCGCCTCGGTCAGGGACGGCAGACAGGCCGGGTGGGTGACCAGCGCGGTGGCGCCGATCTCGTCCAGCGCGGCGTCCAGCGCCTCGGGCGGCTGGGTGGGGTTGATCGGCGACACCGTCGCCCCCGCGAGCAGCGCGCCGTGGTAACTGACCGCGAACCAGAGGTTGTTCGGCTGCACCAGCGCGACCACACCGCCGCGTCCGATCCCGCGTTCCCGCAGCCCCTGCGCGAACCGCAACGCCTTGTCGAGCAACTCGATGAAGCTGAGCCGCAGTTCGCCGTCGACCAGCGCGGCTCTCGCGCCGTGCGCGCGGGCCGCCGAGGGGAGCAGGGTGTGCAGTCCGGTGGTCGGGTAGTCGAGCGTGCGGGGCATGCCGACCGGCCAGAGGTCGCGGGTCATCCGACAACTCCCTTCGAGCGGGGGCGGAGCGCGTTCGTCAAGCTAGGCCCGCCGCCAGGCCGTGTCCATGCTTCGGACAGAAACACGGAGGGAGTCCCGGACACCAAGGAGCCGGTGGCCGCGACGCGCTGGGCGTCGCGACCACCGGCAAGGTGGTGCTGAGCGTCAGATCGGATCAGGTCCGATCAGTGGTGCGTCAGGAGGCGTTCAGCGCCGTGTCGTCGACCACGAAGCTGGTCTGCAGGCTGGCGTCCTCGCTACCGGTGAACTTGAGGGTGACAGTCTGGCCGGCGTAGCTGTTCAGGTTGAACGAGTGCTGGGTGTAGCCGTTGGCCGCGTTCAGGTTCGAGTACGTGGCCAGCGTGCCGAGCACCGTGCCGCTGCTGTTCAGGACCTGGACCTTGAGGGTGTCGTAGGCCGTGGTCGTGGTGGTCTCAGCGGTGTCGATGTGCAGCCAGAAGGAGAAGTTGGCGCTGCAACCCGCCGGGATCGCGACCTTCTGGGCGAGGGTGTCGGTGTGGGTGGTGCCGTAGCCGTCCAGCCACGCGTCCCAGGTGCCCGAGTGGGCCGGCTCACCCGACGAGTTGTACTGGCCGATGACGCCGGAGGACGCGGACCAGACCGTGTTGCCGGATTCGAAGCCGGGGTTGCCCAGCTTCTGGCCGGGGCTGGTGCAGCCACCGGTGGACGAGTTGACGGTCCAGGTGAAGGAGGTGCTGCCCGACGCGGTGCCCGAGGAGGCGGTGACGGTGACGCTGTCGGTCCCGGCCGTGGTCGGGGTGCCGGAGATCAGACCGGAGGACGAGATCGACAGACCCGCCGGAAGACCGGTCGCGCTGTAGGTGAGCGACTTGCCCGCCGAGTCGGAGCCGCTGATCTGCAGCGAGGCAGCGGTGCCGACCGTCGCGGTCTGGTTGCCCGGGTTGGTCACGCTGACCGTCTCGTTACCGCCCTGCGAGTTGACGGTCCAGGTGAAGGAGGTGGTGCCGCTCGCGCCGCTGCTGTCCTTGGCGGTGGCCGTGACGCTGGAGGTGCCGGCGGCGGACGGGGTGCCGGAGATCAGACCGGAGGAGGAGATGGACAGACCCGCCGGAAGACCGGTGGCGCTGTAGGTCAGGCTCGCGCCGCCCGAGTCCGAGCCGCTGATCTGCAGCGACGCGGCGGTGCCGACGGTCGAGGTCTGGTTGCCCGGGTTCGTCACCGTGACGGTGTTACCACCGTGGTTGACGATGGCGTGCGACAGGTCGCACTCGTTGGTGTCGTTGGACCAGGTCGCCTGCATCGCGAACGAGCCGCTGCCCATCGAGACCATGCCCGCGCCACCGGCGGTGCCGGGAGAGAGCCAGGCGCACTCGTCGCCGTTCTCCTGGCCGTTGTAGCTGCTGCCGGACTGCTGGTTGGTCCAACCGCCCGCCGGGAACTGGTCGGAGACCGTCTCCGCGAACTCGTGGCCCATCGTGATGGTCCACCCGTCCAGCGTTCCGGGCGAGTTGACGAACCCGACGCCACAGCCGGAGCCGGAGTCCATGTTGTAGGGCTGGTTGGAGAAGGCCAGGTCGCCGTAGGGCGAGTTGACCGCACCGCCGGTCAGCGAGGAGTCGCCGGTGTAGTCGTGCCAGGCGCAGTACTGGCCCTGGTAGTTGTCCGGGTTGGCCCCGGTCGGCGAGAGGATGACGTAGTAGGCGTCACGGTTGGCGGCGGAGGTGGTGTTGCCGAAGTGCGCCGCCGCGCTGACGGCCTCGGTGCCCAGCTGGTTGCCGGACGCCGCGCTCGGCGACGCCGCCGAGTTGTCGTACCAGACGCCGGACAGCACGCCACCGCTCATGTAGGGGACGTAGCTGGCGCCGGACGCCGGGCAGCTGGTCGCACCCGAGGACACGCCGGTGCCGTCACACCACTGGGTCAGCGTCGCCGACCACAGCTCGTTGCCGGTGCCGATGCCCTTGAACATCTCCTGCGCGACCGGAGCGCCGCCGTCCGGGTCACCGGAGAACGTGTCGTCGCCGCTGCTGTTGGTGCTCTCGGTGCCCCACTGGTTGCCGTAGAAGACCAGGTAGACCTTGGCGTGACCGTCAAGCACACCCACGTTGTTGATGCCGCCGCCGTACGACAGCGTCTCCGGGCCCGTGGTGGCCTGCGGCGACTCGTGTGAGGACGCCCACGACTTCATCTTCGCGTTCTGCGAGATGGTCGGGATCACACCGTGCCGGTAGGAGTGCCCAGTGGCCGGGTTGTACGGATTGGCGGACGTGCTGGCCGCCGAGCCGGCGGTGTGCACGGGGACTGCACTGGCCGTAGGCGCGAAGCCGAACGCGACCGCGCCGGCCAGGGAGAGCGAGGCGAGGCCGGCCATGGCCGCGCGTGCCGCTCCACCGCGAAGGGGGATGCCCATCGTCTGCGGATCCTCTCATGGAGAATGTCGTGTCGTGTACACATCATTGGGGTGTACACGTGACTGCCCGTAGCGCGTGGATCAGGGGAAACAGGGCTGCCACCACCTGTGGTGGTGTTGTGCATGCACAGCGAAGCAGGGGCCTGACATCACGTCAACATGCACAGAACATGCACTTGTTGGGCGCAAGATCGGCGGATCTTACTGTCGGGTAGATTTGCCCTGGTCATGACGGGTCGGGGCGCGTAGCCGAACGTGATCGAACCATCACCCTCAGAGCAACCTCAGAGGCTCGGGTCGGGGGGCGCGCGGCGGGACGGGCGCGCCCGGACGACCACTCCGCGCGCCTGGGAGACTGAACCGGTGACGACCAACGCTGAGCACTCCCCCACCACGCCCGCGCCCGACGGCCCGCCGGCCGACCCCTCGGTCAACCTGTCGGTCACCCCGTCGGCCAACCCCTTCGCCGACCAGGCCGACCTGCGGGACAGCGCGCCGCAGTACGTGCTCCCCCTCGTCGTCCGCATCGAACGCGCCGAGCCGCCCGGTCACACCGACGCCCTGGAGACCGCGGCCCGCGCCGTGCTCGCCTTCCTCAGCGACGAGCGGGTCACCGAGCCGGACGGCGAGTGGGCGGAGGCCGTCGCGGCCTGGGAGGACGCCCGGATCCGCAAGGTGGTCCGCCGCGCGCGCGGCGGCGAGTGGCGCCGCGCGGCGGAACTGCCCGGCCTCACGACGACCGGCAAGGCCGCGGAGGTCCGCGTCTTCCCACCGATCCCGTTGGACGGCTGGCCCAAGGAACTGGCCAAGCTCCAGGTCTCCGGCACCGAGCTGGCCGACGAGACACCCCCTGCCCCGGCCGCGCCCGGCACGCCAGTGCTGTGGCTCAACCCCGACCTGGCCATGTCCACCGGCAAGGCGATGGCCCAGGTCGGCCACGCCGCGCAGCTCACGTGGTGGGCGCTCTCGCCTGCGGCGCGCGCGGAGTGGCACGCCGAGGGGTTCCCGCTGGCCGTCCGCGCGGCGGCGCCGGGCGCCTGGGCGGAACTGACCGCTGCGGACGCGGGGTTGCCGCTGGTCCGCGACGCCGGCTTCACGGAGATCGCCCCGGGGTCCAGCACGGTCGTGGCCGACCACCCTGCCCTTCGGCAGACGAGTTAGTTGCAACCACGGGGGCGCGGGGCTGTGCTGATGTGCGGCTCCGCCCCGTGGGCGCGACGAGCCGGGCTTTTCGCTCCCGCAGGTAGTTGCACCACCCCAGGGGCGCGGGGAACTGCGCGATCAACCACCCTGTGCGGATGGCCCTGCGCGTTGAGGAGCATCCGCACGCGGGTGGCTTGTCGCGCAGTTCCCCGCGCCCCCAGATAGTGCAACTTCCCAACGCCTCAACAACTCACCGTCGGCAACGCCTACCGCGGCTCGCCCGCGTACGTGCCGAAGGACCAGCGGTTGCCCTCCGGGTCGCGGGCAGCGAAGTCGCGGGAGCCGTAGTCGGTGACGTGGAGGTCGGAGGTGATCTCCGCGCCCGCCGCCTTGGCGCGGGCGTGGACCGCGTCCGGGTCGGCGGTGACGACGTACGCGCCGAAGCTGCCGGGCCGGAGCGGCCACGCGTCGCCCTTCTGGTCCGGGCGGACCGAGCCGAGCATGATGCCGCCGCCCTCCGGCCAGGACAGTTGGGCGTGTTGGACGTCGTCGCCCTCGCCGTAGACGACGGTCTCCTCGAAGCCGAACGCGTCGACCAGGAACCGGATCAGCGCGCGGGCGTCCTTCGCGCGCAGGGTCGGCCAGACCTGCGGTGCGGGATCGGTGGTCATGACGGTTGCGCCTCCCTGTGTGTCCTGCATGTCCGTTTCCTGCTTGTCCGGTGCTGCTGCTCCCAGCATCAACTCGCCGGGTGGTGGCCGGATTGGATGTTTCGGAACTCCTCCGCGAGCCAGGCGCTCGGCGAGCAGCCCGCCAGCGCCGCGAACTCGCGGTCCAGGTGGGACTGGTCCGCGTAGCCGCAGTCCGCGGCCAGACCGGCGAGGTCGGGGCGGTCCGGGCGGGCGGCCAGGGCGCGTCGGGCCAGGTCGAAGCGGACGACGCGGGCCGCGGCCTTCGGGCTGAGGCCGAACTCCGCGACGAACCGGCTCTGCAGGTGGCGTGCGCTCCAACCCACCTCCGCCGCAAGCGAGTCGACGCGGACGCGCCCGCCCGTGGCGACCAGCAGCCGCCAGGCGCGCACCGCCTCCGGCGGCGGTACGGACGCGATCCGGCCGGAGTCGGCATCCCCGCGCAGCAGCCGGCCCACCAGCCACGCGTCCACGACCGCGAACCGCTCCGGCCATCCCGCGGCCGCGCGCAGCCGCTCGTGGACCTCGCGGGCGTCCGCACCGAGGACGTCGTCCGCGTGGACGTCGATCCCGGCCAGCGCGCCGCCCGGCAGCCCCAGCAGGGACCGCGCGCCCAGCGGGCTGAGGGCGATCTGCACGCCCGACTGGCGTCCCGGCACGGCGATCAGCGCGGGTGCGGTGTGCAGGCCGCCGAGCAACGTCAGGTAGTCCCCGGGCGCGGCGGCCGGATCCGGGTGGGCGGCGACGCTGAGCGGGTCGTCCAGGGTGAGGATCAGCGTCAGCCAGGGCGACGGCAGGCCGCGGTGACGGGCGACCGGGAGGCCGCTCTGGCGGTAGCCGGAGTACCAGCCGACCAGCCCGCGCAGCGCGGGCGCAGGCACGCCCCGGACGGCCTCGTCCACGGGCTCGTCCGCGCGGGCCTCGGTGCCGATGTCCACCACGCCGGTGACCACGTCACCATTCTCCCCTCCGGCCGCCAGTCCGGCGTGCTTGCCAGTGATCACCCGAGGCGGGAGGCTGGCGGGCGACATCCGCTGCCAGGGAGGCGATCGGCTCGATGAGTGCGCAGTTCGGCGACTACCAGAACGAGATCTACTTCAACGGACTCTTCGGCCGCCTGCCCGAGCTGCCGCTGGCCCACGCCGAGCTGGCCCGCCGCGCCGAGGCCGCGCTGCCGCCGGGCGTCTGGTCCTACGTCGCGGGCGGCGCGGGCGACGAGCGGACGCAGGACGCGAACGTCACTGCGTTCGACGGCTGGGGCCTGGTGCCCCGGATGCTGATCGGGGCCACGCAGCGCGACCTCAGCGTGGAGCTGTGCGGGCTGACGCTGCCGACCCCGCTGTTCATGGCCCCGGTCGGGGTGATCGGGCTCTGCGCGCAGGACGGTCACGGCGATCTGGCGACGGCACGGGCCGCCGCGCGCCTGGGTGTGCCGATGGTCGCCTCGACGCTGTCGGTGGACCCGATGGAGGAGGTCGCCAAGGAGTTCGGCGGGACGCCCGGCCTGTTCCAGCTCTACACGCCGACGGACCGCGAGCTGGCCGCCAGCCTGGTGCGGCGGGCCGAGGCGGCGGGCTTCGCCGGGATCGTGGTCACGCTGGACACCTGGGTCACCGGCTGGCGTCCGCGCGACCTGTCGACCGGCAACTTCCCGCAGCTGCGCGGGCACTGCCTGGCCAACTACTTCAGCGACCCGGTCTTCCGCTCCCGGCTGGAGAAGACTCCGGAGGAGGACCCCGCATCGGCGGTGCTGGCCTGGACGCAGATCTTCGGCAACCCGCTGACCTGGGACGATCTCGCCTGGCTGCGCTCACTGACCCGGCTGCCGCTGATCCTGAAGGGCATCTGCCACCCGGACGACGCCCGCCGGGCCAAGGACGCGGGGGTGGACGCGCTCTACTGCTCCAACCACGGCGGACGCCAGGCCAACGGCGGTCTGCCCGCGCTGGACGCGCTGCCGGGCGTGGTCGAGGCGGCGGACGGCCTGCCGGTGCTCTTCGACTCCGGCGTCCGGTCGGGCGCGGACGTCATCAAGGCGCTGGCGCTGGGCGCGACGGCGGTCGGCATCGGCCGCCCCTACGCCTACGGGCTGGCCCTCGGCGGCACGGACGGCATCGTGCACGTGCTGCGGACGCTGCTGGCCGAGGCGGACCTGATCATGGCCGTCGACGGCTACCCCGCCCTGGCCGACCTCCGCGCCGAGGGCGCGCTGCGGCGCGTCGCGCGGTAGCGCCCGGCCGGGGGGCGGTCAGAACCGGCCGGTGGTCAGAACCAGGCACCGCTCAGAACCAGCCGCCGCTCAGAACCAGCCGCCGCTCAGAACCAGGCGTAGCTCGGCAGGGTGTGCAGACCGACGGACGCGCCGACCGCGCGGGCCAGCGGGTTCTCGGCGAGCTCGGCGCGGGTGCCGAAGAGGAGCGAGTCCGGGCCGCGCGCGGACTTGGCGGCGGCCAGACGCTGGTGCGCGTCGGCGATCCCGTGTTCGAAGGCCTGCTCCGCGCCGGCCGTGAGGTCGCCCGGCTCGAACTCACCCTCGGTGCCGACGCCGAGGGCCGCCAGCCGCTCCCGCAGCACCGCCTCCAGCGGCAGCACCGGGCAGAAGCCGAGCAGGAAGTCGAGGACGGCGAAGAACTCGACGGTGTCCATCGCCTCCTCCCGCCAGATCGGCCAGGCCGGTTCCGGCGCGGGCTCGGGCGTGCCGCGGCCCAGGTAGTCGCTGAGCGGCCGGATCCGGAAGCCGCGCCGGAAGGCGGTGTAGACCGCCTCCGCGCCGTCCTCGCCCCCGACGGGCTGGGTGCGGCCGGTCAGGCCGACGAGCGTGGTGTCCGCGCGCAGGACGCCGGTCACGCCGTCCGGGACACGGCCCTGCCAGCCTGGGCCGGTGATCAGGTGGTGCCCGCCCTCACCGCCGGTGCTGCCCGAGCCGACGAAGCCGACGTAGCTGGTGTCGAGGTCGTGCACGGCCACGACGTAGCCGCGCTCGGTGGCCGGGACGGTCAGCACCCACGGCTCCGCCCGCAGGTCCAGCCACGCCCAGGCGGACGGCGGCCCGTCGGGGCCGCTGGGCGCGGTCTCGTGGTGGAACACACCGAAGCCCACCCCGCCCTCGACGGCCTGGCGGTAGAGCACGTGGTAGTTCTCCAGCAGGGCGTAGCCCCAGATCCACCCCTCGGCGGCGGTACGGCGGATCTCCTCGACGGGCGGGAATGCCATGGACGCCCTCTTCTCCTCCCGAGCCGACCCCGTCCCGAGCCGGTCCTCTCCCGAGCGTGGTGGAGCAGAGCCCCTTGCGCCACCCGGACGCGCCGCAAGGGTGGCCCGCGCGCTCCCTGCCCGCGCGGACGGCCCACCGCACGCCCCTACCCCATCGACTGCCGCTCCGTCAGGCAAGAGCTATGTCAGGGAAAGGGCAGGAAAGCGAGCCCGCTGAGCTTGGACCGCCCGGCGTCCGCCCCACGGGTGGGACAGCCGTGAAGGATGCGGTGACGGGACAGACGTCCCCCGAGGAGCGTCGGGAACCGCCGCATCCCACGCCCCGGAGGGGTTCAGCCCCGGGCGGGCAGGACGCGGCCGGAGACCTCGCCGAAGCCGATGACGGAGCCGTCCGGGCCCGGGGCGGTCGCGGTGATGGTGACCTCGTCGCCGTCCTCCAGGAAGGAGCGGGTGGTGCCGTCCGGGAGGGCGACGGGGCGTTCGCCGTTCCAGGTGAGCTCGATCAGCGCGCCCTCGGTGCCACGGTCCGGACCGCTGACCGTGCCGGAGGCGAAAAGGTCGCCGGGGCGGACCGACGCGCCGTTGACCGTCATGTGGGTGAGCTGCTGCGCCGCCGTCCAGTACATCGCCGCGAACGGCGGGCGGGAGACCACGGTGCCGTTGAGGCGGACCTCCAGGGAGAGGTCGAGGCCCCAGGGCTCCTTGGCGTCGCGGTCGTCCAGGTACGGCAGGGGTTCGACGTCACGCGCGGGCGGGGCGACGCGGGCCTGCCGCAGGGCCTCCAGCGGGACCACCCAGGGCGAGACGGAGGTGGCGAAGGACTTGCCGAGGAACGGGCCGAGCGGCACGTACTCCCATGCCTGGATGTCGCGCGCGGACCAGTCGTTGACCAGGCAGACACCGAAGACGTGGTCGGCGAAGCCGTCGAGCGGCACCGAGTCGCCCAGCTCGGTCGGCGCGCCGACGACGAAGCCGACCTCGGCCTCGATGTCGAGACGGCGGCTCGGGCCGAAGTTCGGGACCGCGTCCGCGGGGGCCTTGCGCTGCCCCTGCGGGCGGACGACGGGCGTGCCGGAGACCACGACCGTGCCGGAGCGGCCGTGGTAACCGATCGGCAGGTGCTTCCAGTTGGGCGTCAGCGGCTCGCTGCCGGGGCGGAACAGGCGGCCCAGGTTGGCGGCGTGGTGCTCGGAGGCGTAGAAGTCGACGTAGTCGCCGACCTGGAACGGCAGGTGCAGCGACACGTCCTGACGTGGAGTCAACTCAGGCTCGACGGCGGACCGGAAGGCCGGGTCGGTCAGCCACTCGGTCAGCAGCGCGCGCACCTGCGTCCAGACCGGACGCCCGGCGCCCAGCAGCGGGTTGAGTGTGGTGGCGTCGAGCAGGTCGGTGAGCTCAGGGTCGACGCCGACAGTGTTGGCCACCGCCGCCACGTTCAGGACCTGCTCGCCGACGGCGACGCCGATCCGCGGGCGTGGGTCGTCCGGGGTGGTGAAGACGCCGTAGGGGAGGTTGTGGATCCCGAACAGCGAGTCGGCGGGCAGGTCCAGCCAGGAGGCGGTGGTCACGCGGTGCTCCACGAGGTGGTCGACAGCGGTCGTCGGACGGTGGCGAGTGTCGGGCACCCAGGGTGCCCGACGGTGGGTGGACGGGCGTCAGACGGTGGGCAGCAGCCCGAGGGCGGAGAGGTCCTCCAGCGGTTCCAGCACGCTGCACGTGCCGTAGGCGGTGAACGCACCACGTGCGGCCATGGACTGAGTGAGCGTCAGATCCGCAGCCACGGACGCGAGTCCGTCCGCGCCGTGGTCGCCCAGCACCTGCGACACCGCCTCGACGTCCGCGCCCTGCACCGCGAAGTGCGCGGCCAGCAGGATGTTGAGGAAGCCGTGGTGGGTGAAGCCCGTCGCCGGGTCGGTGTGCCGGACGGCATGGTGCAGCCCGGCCGTGCACTTGAACGCGACCTCGCGCGCCGCGCAGCCGGTGACAAACGCCGCCAGCTCCTCGACGCTCGGGAAGGCGGCCGAATCCAGGCCGCCGGTGCGGTACTTGGCCCGGTACGGCGACGCGGCGACGACGTCCAGGGTGAGTTCGAGACCCGGACCGCGCCGCAGCTCCACCGCGCCCGTGACGTGCTGACCGGGCAACTCCCGGTCCAGCGCGGCGCAGCCGCGTGCGGCGGACTCGGCCGGGGAGCCCTCCGCGTCGGGGCCGAGCTCCACGCCGAGCAGGCGCAGCGCGGGCCACTTCGCCAACTCCGCCATGGCGGCGGGCAACGCGGCCGGTCCGGCGCGGACGACCAGCACGACGTCCAGGGGCTCCTCCCCCGCCGCCGCGCCGACCTCGGCGATCCTGTCCGCGCCGAGCAGGAACGGCCCGACCAGCGGCGCGTACCAGGCCTTGCGGTGGGCGTGGTGCGCCGGGACCGCCTCCTTGACCGGGGCGTCGCCGGGAGGGAAGAGCGCGGCGTCGTCACAGAGGCCGGTGAAGAGCGGCGGGATCGCGTGTGCGGGCCTCACTCCGTCGTCCCCTCGTCCGAGTCACGCTGCCGGTCGTCCGCCGGGCCGCGTCCGCTCCAACTCCATGCGTAACGGCCGTCGTCGGTGGCGCGGGCGCCCTCGGCGAGCTCCAACGGACGGAAGGTGTCGACCATGACGGCGAGCTCGTCGAAGAACTCCGCGCCGATGCTGCGCTCGTACGCGCCCGGCTGCGGGCCGTGGGTATGGCCGCCCGGGTGCAGCGAGACGCTGCCCTGGCCGATGCCGGATCCCTTGCGGGCCTCGTAGTCGCCGCCGCAGTAGAACATGACCTCGTCGCTGTCCACGTTGGCGTGGTAATACGGCACCGGGATCGACAGCGGGTGGTAGTCCACCTTGCGCGGCACGAAGTTGCAGATGACGAAGTTGTTGCCCTCGAACACCTGGTGGGCCGGCGGCGGCTGGTGGATCCGGCCGGTGATCGGCTCGTAGTCGGCGATGTTGAACGCGTACGGGTAGAGGCAGCCGTCCCAGCCGACCACGTCGAAGGGGTGACTCGGCATCACCATCACGGTGCCGCCGACGCCGCCGCCCACGCGGTGCTTGACGTAGACCTCGACATCCCCGTCCGAACCGTCCTCGCCGTCCCCGCCGGAGCCGTCCTCGACCACCAGCGGGCCGACCGGGCCGCGCAGGTCGCGCTCGCAGAACGGCGCGTGCTCCAGCAGCTGGCCGTACTTGGAGAGGTAGCGCTTGGCCGGGGTGATGTGGCTGTTGGCCTCGATCGCGTACAGGCGCAGCGGCGCGTCACCGGTCGGCAGCCAACGGTGCGTGGTGGCGCGCGGGATGACGACGTAGTCGCCCTGGCGCACCTCGATGCTGCCGAAGACGCTCTCCATCACGCCCGCGCCGGACTCGACGTAGACGCACTCGTCCCCTATCCCGTTGCGGTACAGGGGGGACGGCAGCCCGGCGGCGACGTAGGCGATCCGGACGTCCGCGTTGGCCAGCACCACGCGCCGGTCGCGGACCGGGTCGGCCTGACGCCACGACGCGCCCGGGAAGAGCTCGTGCAGCTTGAAGTGGAACGGCTTGAGCGGGTGGTTCGGCTCCGGCTTGCCCTCGTCGGTCCGCCAGACCCGGCTGTCGACCATGGCCGAGGGGATCGCACGGTGGTAGAGCAGCGAGGAGTCGGAGGAGAAGCCCTCCTCCCCCATCAGCTCCTCGTAGTGGAGCGAACCGTCGGCTGCTCGGTGCTGCGTGTGCCGCTTCGGGGGGATCGCCCCCACGCTGCGGTAGTAGGCCACCTTCGTCGCCTCCCGGGCTGCTGTGCCTTCGGCCCCCGGACAGACCCCGTCCGGCGCCCTGACAGGACCAGTATTGACGATCAGCAGTACAGGGCCTAGCTTCGCTCGCTGACAAGATCCGGCGGTCGAGGTAGGCAATCTGCCAAGCTTGATCCGGAGAGGAAGGCCGCCAGATGGAAGTTCAGCGTAGAAAACCCGACCAGCTGGACGTGCTGCTGATCCGCGCGCTCAAGGACCATCCGCGTGCCGGGTTCCTGGAGCTGTCCCGGTTGACGGGCGTGTCGCGGGCGACGGTCCAGGCCCGGATCCAGCGGCTGGAGACGGACGGGGTGATCACCGGCCACGGCCCGGACGTCGACCTGGCCGCCGCCGGGTTCCCGGTGCTGGCCTTCGTCAACCTGGAGATCTCCCAGGGCAGCCTGGGGGAGCTGACGACCGAGCTGTCCAAGGTCCCCGGCGTCCTGGAGGCCCACGGCACCACCGGCTCCAGCGACGTCCAGTGCCGGGTCGCCGCGACCTCCCACGACGGGCTTCAGCAGACCCTGCTGGAGATCAGCCGGATCCCCTGCGTCTCCCGGTCCACCAGCGTGATCGCACTGTCCCAGGTGGTCCCGCCGCGCTACCTGCCGCTGCTGGAGGCGGAGGAACGCCCGCGCCCGAGCCGCGTCCCGACCGCGGTGCGGCAGAAGGACGAGGACTCGGGCGCGTAGCGCACCGCCTGGAGGGAGTAGTCCGGGCGATGACGTGCAGTGATGGCGTTCAGATGAGGCTCAGGAGAGGTGCGGGGGACGGCCGGCAGGCAGGTCGGCCGTCCCCCGGGGTCAGCCGTCAGCCGTTGCCGTTGGGGCGCAGGGTGACGCTGAGGATCGTGCGGTACTCGGCCGGCTGCGCGGCGCCGACCGTGTAGAGCGCGGCCGGGTCGGTGCCGTAGGTGTCGCCGACGCTCGGCAGCGGCTTCGGCGTCGAGTACCCGGCGAAGAGCATGGTCAGCGAGCCGTCGCGGTTCTGCACCACGGTCGGGTCGTAGACGCGGCCGGAGTAGTAGCCGGAGACGCCCAGCTGGCCGCCCTTGGCGTCCAGCTGCTGGAGCGCGGAGAAGGTGTAGTCGGTGCCGATCAGCTTCTGCGGCGCGGACCAGTGGATGCCGTCACGCGAGGACGCGTAGAAGATCTGGTTGAAGGCGTCGCTGTCGCCGTCCGCCGCGTACGCGCCGGAGAGGAAGAGGCCGTAGCTGCCGTCCCGGTTGGTGATGACGGTGCCGCGCGAGCCGACCCAGCGCAGCACGCTGTCGCTGTTGGAGGTCGGGTCGTTCAGGCCGCTGACCTGGCCCAGGTCGGTGAAGTGCAGGCCGTCCGTGGTGTAGGCGGCGCGGGTGACGGTGTAGTCCTCGTTGTTGCCGAAGAGCGTCTTGGGCTTGTTCTTGCCCTCGCCGGTCTTGGACAGCGTCGCGTAGGGGGCGATCGCCGCGCCGGGCGCGCCGACGTCGCTGCCCTTGGCGACGGAGCCGGTGCCGCCGGTGCAGCCGGTCAGGTCGGTGGCGTCCTCACCGGTGCAGGTGACCTGGACGATCCCGGCCGCGGTGCCGAGGCTGACGGTGATCGAGCCGTTCGTCAGCGGCAGCTGCGTGGTGTTGCCGACCGGCACGGTGGCGGCGGGCAGGGTGACCGCGGCCGTGGTGGTGGTCGGCGTGTAGTAGTTGACGATCTTCTCGGTGTAGAGGACGCCGACGCTGCCGCGCGGCGCGCCCGGCAGGTGCGGAACGGTGCTGATGATGCCGTCGGGCGCGATCAGGCCGTCGGTCTGCTGCGCGTCGGCCGGGATCACCGGGCTGGCGGTGACCGCGTCGCCCGCGTTGATCTGCACGCCGGCGCCGTCGCGGGTGGTGCACCCGGTGAAGGCGGTCGCGGTGGCGTTGTTGTCGTTGCAGTCGACGATGTGGCCGTCCACGTTGAAGTGGCCCGGCTGCTCGAAGTTCGCGGTGCTGCCGACGTTGACGGTGACACCGTCGCCGCCCGGCCCGGCCGGGACGGAGACGGCGGCGCTCGCGCTGGTGGCGCCGCCCATGCCGACCGGCTCGGCGGAGGGCAGCCCGGCCAGCGGGTCGCCACCCTTCGGGTGGAGCTGGTGCACGATCAGGTTGACGCCGAGGTTGTCCCCGCTCGGGCGGCTGAGCGTGTAGAGGTACTCGTGGCCGCCGACGTTCAGGGTGAAGGCGTGGCCCTGGCCGTCGTCGTCGGTGTTGCCGTCGGCGCACAGGCCCTGGTTCTGCTCCAGCGCCTCGCCGGTGTAGGTCCAGGTCTTCCCGTGGTCGTGGGAGACGGCGGAGACCACGGCCTCGTCGGTGTCCTTGGGCCGGTAGTCGAACAGGCCGGTCAGCGTGCGACCGCCGTCGCTGCTGGTCACGAAGGGGAAGTAGTACGGCTGCATCGGCAGCGTGGTGCCCTTGGGCTGACGCACCACCGTGCCGGTCTCCGGCGTCGCACCGCCGCTGCTGCAGTAGCCGGGGAGCGGGCCGGGCGTGCCGGTGACACCGCTCTGCGCCGGGACCGTGCCGTTGCCCGCGGCGGGGTCGACGGCCAGGTTCGGGTAGGTGACGCCGCCGACGGTGACCGTCCCGGTGCCGCCCGCCGCGTAGACCGGCAGCGAGGAGCTGTAGGACTGACCGGCCGTCGGGTCGCCCTGGGCGAGCGTCCACGGGCCGCCCTGGACGGTGTCGACGACGGGCGTGCCGACCGAGTAGCTCACCGGGCCGTGGTGACGGTGGTCCGAGTTGGCGGGCTGGGCGTCCGCGGCGAACGCCTGGCCGAGCAGCGCGGCGGTCGTGGCGAGCCCGACCACCGCGATGGCAGAGGCCGTCGTGATCCGACGACGAGGCATAAATGTCCCTTTCAGGGTGCTGGGAGTCGTGCGCGTCTGACGAGACGGCGTGATCCTGACCCATCGCGCGAGACACGCGGGAGGTGTCTCGGGGACTGTTCATCCACCGTTTGCGAACCGTCCGCCGCGCGGTCGCGCTGCTCGCGGCGACCTGGAGTCCCGGTCGAGCGGAGGCCCCGCCGGCTGTGGGGACGCTGAAGAAATGCTGTGCGCCGCGCGTGGCGACGCCGGGGTCAACGCCCGTGGGAACACGCCTCGGAACACTCGTGGGAACCTGGAGTTCACCGACGGAGGGGAACCATCATGACGTTGCGCCTCGGGCTGAGCCTGCCTCAGTTCAAGCAGTACACACCGGGCAAGGACGTCGCGGAGGTGGCGCGCGCCGCCGAGCGGATCGGTTACGACAGCGTCTGGGTGTTCGAACGACTGCTTGTGCCCGAGGAGCCCGTCCAGGGCCTCTTCGGCGTCCCCGGCCTGCCCTGGCCCGACACCTACCGTTCGACCGCCGAGCCGCTGATGACGATGGCGACGGCCGCCGCCGTCACCGAGCGGGTGCGGATCGGCAGCAGCGTGCTGGTCGCGTCGCTCCACGTACCGTTCCAGCTGGCCAAGCAGCTCGCGACGCTGGACGCCGCCAGCGACGGCCGGGTGCTGGCCGGTCTCGGCACGGGCTGGTCCCACGACGAGTACGCGGCGGCCTCGGTCGTGCCCTTCGCCGAACGCGGGCCGCAGCTCGACGAGTTGCTCGACGTCATGGCGGCGGTCTGGGGTCCGGATCCGGTGGGCTACGAGGGCCGGTGGACCACGATCACCCCGGCCGTGGTGGGGCCGAAGCCCGCCCGCCCGATCCCGGTGCTGCTCGCGGGCGCGAGCCGCCCCGCGCTTGCGCGCGTCGCCCGCCGCGGTGACGGCTGGCTGCCGGTCGGGGTGCCGTTCGACAAGCTGCCGGGCATCTGGGCCGGGATCCGCGAGGAGGCCGAGGCGCACGGGCGCGACACCTCCGGCATGGAGCTCATCGGGCGGGCCAACCTCCGGATCACGCCCGACGCCCTGCCCGAGGACGGCCGCCAGCAGTTCACCGGCAGCCGCGCCCAGATCCTGGCCGACGTGGCGGCGACGTCGGCGGCCGGCGTCCACGAACTCCTGCTGGACCTCCAGGGCAGCGCCAAGGACGCCCACCACCTGAGCGACCTGGCGGAGGAGTTCCACCAGGCCGTCCGCGCAGCGGGGTTGTGACGACCGAGGTGCGGCGGCGCGGGGCCCGTCAGCGGCCCTCGCGCCGCCGCAGCTCGGCGGCGATGCCGTCGACGGCCGCCTTCGCCTCGCGCAGTCCGGCCCCGGTCTGCTCCCGGTAGACCTTGATCGCCTGGATCAACTTGCCCGCGCGCACGGCGTCCTCGACGTCGACCAGGCGCGGGTCGCCGCCGAACCCGACGCGGTTCCCCTCGGCGTCGATGCCGAGATGGGCGAGGAGCACGTCGAGCTTCTGCTCGATCGTCTCCAACCGTTGTTCGACCGAAGGCCGGTCCGTCTTCTCAAGATCCATGCCCGCACGATATTCCGGACGCGGCGGCCCTGTCCCCCCTTACGCTGCCCTGCATGCTGCTCACTCGGCCCGACGGACTCGTCCTCGACACCGACCCGACCCGGATCGACCGTGACCGGGTGCACCACTGGCTGTCCACCGACGCGTACTGGGCGATCGGTCGAAGCCACGAAACGATGATGCGATCGCTCGATCACTCGCTCGTTTTCGGTGTCTACCGCGACGACGAGCAGGTGGCCTTCGCTCGAGTGGTCACCGACTACGCGGTCTTCGCCTGGCTCGCCGACGTCTACGTCGCCCGCGAGGTGCGCGGACGCGGCATCGGCACCTGGCTCGCCGAGTCGGTCGTCGCCGAGCTGGCGCCGTACCGGCTCAGGCGGCTGATGCTGGCCACCGATGACGCGCACGGCGTCTACGCCCGGGCGGGATTCGTCCCCGTCCCCGATCCGCAGCGCCTGATGTCCTTCGCTGCGCCGACTGCGCCGAGTCCGGACCCGACGGAGGGGGCGCTTCCGGGGTCTGCCTAGACTCGACGCCGTGACGAAGCTCTTCCTGATCCTCCACATCATCGCCGCGATCATCGCGATCGGTCCGGTCGCGATCGCCGCCAGCATGTTCCCGCCGGTCGCCCGCAAGGTGCTTGCCGCCCCCGACGAAGTCGAGCAGACCGCGACGCTGGGCGTGCTCAACCGGATATGCAAGGTCTACGCCCTGGTCGCCCTCGCCGTGCCGATGTTCGGCTTCGCGGCGGCGGGCGTGATGAAGGTCACCGGCCAGACCTGGGTGGTCGTTTCGATCGTCCTCACCGCGATCGCGGCCGTCGTCCTCGCGGCCCTGGTGCTGCCGCGCCAGACCGAGCTGCTGACCGGCAAGGGCGCCGGTGACCGCGCGGTCACCGTCAAGGACACCAAGCAGTTGGCGATGTTCACCGGGATCTTCAACCTGCTCTGGGTCGCCGTCACCATCATCATGATCGTCCGCCCCGGCTCCACGCTGGGACACTGAGGCATCAAAGCTGCGGAATCAACGCCGCCGGCAGGCCGTTGACATCGGTATGAACGACGACGCGGCCACCCCTGCCGACTCCCCGCTGGTGCCGTTGGTACCGCTGCTCCAGCTCCCCGGTCTGCCGACGCCGACGGGTGGCGACGTCCCCGTGTGCGGCCCGGACGGCTGCGCGGTCCCGCAGCGGGAGCAGCCGGACGAAGCGGCCAGGCTGGACCAGGACTGAGCGCACGACACGACGAAGGGCCCGTCGGGTGAAACGATCACCCGATGGGCCCTTTCGTTCATTCGATCACCGGAATTTCGATCACCGGAAGACGTCCGCCAGCGCGGTGAAGATCAGCGCCGTGGAGGTCGCGCCCGGGTCCTGGTGGCCGATGCTGCGCTCGCCCAGATAGGACGCGCGCCCCTTGCGGGCCTGGAGCGGCACCGTCGCCTTCGCGCCGTCCTCCGCCGCCTGCGCGGCCGCGCGGGCCGCGTCCGCGAAGCCGAGGCCCTTGCCCACCGCGTCGTCGAACGCCGTGACGGCCGGACCGAGGGCGTCGACCATCGTCTTGTCCCCAGCCGCAGCCGCGCCCAAGGCCCGGACGGCGTCGAGCCCGGACCGCAGCGCCAGCGCGAACTGGTCGGCGTCGGCCTCCGGCGTGGCCAACTGCTTGCCCATCGCCCGGAACGCGGAGCCGTAGAGCGGGCCGGACGCTCCACCCACGCTGGAGATCAGCGTCATGCCGACCTTCACCAGCGCCTGCCCGACCGTCTCCGGCGCGAAGTCGCCGCCCAGCGCGGCCTGTACGGCCGTGAACCCACGGTGCAGGTTGGCGCCGTGGTCCGCGTCGCCGATGGCGGCGTCGAGTTCGGTCAGCTCGTCCTTGCGCTCGGCGACGGCGGTGGCCACCGCCTCGATCCAGGCCCGGCACCGGGCCAGGTCCAGCATGTCGGGCTGCTGCGCCGGGCTGCCGTCGGCAGGGCGATCGTCCATGTTCAAACCGGCGTCCCTCTCCAGATCCTGACCGACGATGCTGACGATGCGTCAAACCTCAGCATCGAACGTAAACGTCATACGCCCCAGCGCAACGCGGGGGTGTTCACGGGCGCGTCCCACAGGTCGAGCAGCTCGTCGTCCGCGCGGCACAGCGTCACCATCGCGCCCGCCATGTCCAGGCTGGTCACGTAGTCGCCGACCAGGTTGCGCGCGATCGTGACCCCCCGAGCGTCCAACTGCTCTGCCACCTCACCGAAGAGGATGTAGAGCTCGGAGAGCGGCGTCCCGCCGAGCCCGCTCACCATCGCGATCACCTCGCACGGCTCCGAGCCGCCGGACTCGTCGCCGGTCCGGTCGAAGACCGGTTCGGCCAGGATCGCGTCGAGCGCCAGCGTCGCCACCTCCCGTGCCGAGGCCAGCTTCTGACGGCTCCGACCCGGTTCGCCGTGGATGCCGACGCCGATCTCCATCTCGTCGTCCGGGAGTTGGAAGCCCGGCTTGCCGTTGGCAGGGGTCGTGCACGCGGTCAGCGCGACCGCGAAGGAACGGGAGTTGGCGTTGACGCGCCGTGCGACGTCCGCCACCGAGCCGATCCCCGCCCCGCGTTCGGCCAGCGCGCCCGCGATCTTCTCGACCAGGACCGTCGCCCCCGTGCCGCGCCGCCCGGCGGTCCAGGTGGAGTCGCGCACCGCCACGTCGTCGTCGACCAGCACGGTCTCGACCCGGATCCCGGCGTCCTCGGTGGCCAGTTCGGCCGCCATCCGGAAGTTGAGGACGTCGCCGGTGTAGTTCTTCACGACGAACACCACGCCCGCGCCGCTGTCCACCGCCTGCGCGGCGGCCA
The DNA here is from genome assembly GCF_015690355.1 of Streptacidiphilus fuscans. Taxonomy (GTDB): domain Bacteria; phylum Actinomycetota; class Actinomycetes; order Streptomycetales; family Streptomycetaceae; genus Streptacidiphilus; species Streptacidiphilus fuscans. The sequence goes on from NZ_JADPRT010000013.1 coordinate 68,706, forward strand.
GCATCTGACCCGGCACCGGCGACGTGAACACCTCCCCCGGGCAGGCCGCGTCCAGCATCCCCTGGCCCACGAACCCGCTGTGCAGCGGCTCGTGCCCGGATCCGCCGCCGGAGATCAGGGCCACCTTTCCCGGCTTGGTCCGGCTGGCCCGCGTGACGAAGGGCCCGTCCCCGCCCCCGCCCTCACCAGCGGTCACGACGCGCAGCGACGGATGCGCCGCAGCCAGACCGGCGAGTGTGTCCGCCAGAACGGACTCGGGGGTGTTGAGGAACTTCTTCACCGGATCCTCCTCGGTCGCCCACTGCGGTGCTTCGACAATGCTTCGACTTCGGCGAGCCCGAAACTAGCATCGCGGCATGACTGAGAGCAGCAACGCGCCCACCGATCGTGCTGATATGTCGAACGTAGATCCGGTCGAGTCGGTCGGACCGGTCGGGCGGGTCGAGCCGGTCGGGCGGGTCGAACCGGCGGGGGCGGCGGGGCTGGTGGGCCTGGTGCTGGTGTCCCACAGCGCGCGGCTCGCGGACGGCCTGCGGGAGCTGCTCGACCCGCTCGGCGGCGGCCTGGTCCGCGTGGTCCCCGCGGGCGGGACGGACGACGGCAGCCCCGACGGCACGCTGGGCACCAGTTACGACCGGATCGAGGCGGCGGTGGCCGCGGCCGACGGCGGGGCCGGCGTGCTGCTGCTGCCGGACCTGGGCAGCGCCGTACTGACCGCGCGCCTGGTCCTGGCCGAGCTGGGCCGCGACGACGTGGTGCTGGTCGACGCGCCGTTCGTCGAGGGCGGCGTCGCGGCCGTCGTCGCCGCGTCGACCGGCGCGTCGCTCGCGGACGTCACCGCAGCGGCGCGCGAGGCACGCACGGTCCCGAAGTTCTGACGGGCGCACCCCGCACACCTCCTGTACGCGTCCGGACAAGTCACCCACTCGACTGAACTGTGACAATGGATCCGCCGGGACGACCGGCGCCGCAGTGCTGAAGAAATGCGAGGAACCTCGTGGGCAGTCCCGTCGACAGACTGGTGGACCTTCTCGACCTCGAGCAGATCGAGGTCAACATCTTTCGCGGACGCAGCCCCGAGGAATCCCTGCAACGGGTCTTCGGCGGCCAGGTGGCCGGTCAGGCGCTGATCGCCGCCGGGCGCACCGTGGACCGTGAGCGCCCGGTGCACTCGTTGCACGCCTACTTCCTGCGCCCGGGCACGCCGGGCGTCCCGATCGTCTACCAGGTGGACCGCATCCGCGACGGCCGGTCCTTCACCACCCGGCGGGTGCTGGGCGTCCAGCAGGGCAAGACGATCTTCGCGCTGACCGCCGACTTCCACCTGCCGGAGGAGTCCCCCTTCGAGCACCAGGTCGCCATGCCGGACGTCCCGGCGCCCGAGTCGGTCCCGTCCGCACTGGAGGAGGTCGGCTCGGTCCTGGGCGAGCTGCCGCCGTTCATCAGCCGCCGCCAGCCGTTCGACCTGCGGTACGTCGAGCGGCTGCGCTGGACCGAGGACGAGGTCAAGGAGCTCGAACCGCGCAGCGCCGTCTGGCTCCGCACCAACGGCACCCTCCCGGACGACCCGCTGATCCACACCTGCGCGGTCACCTACGCCAGCGACATGACCCTGCTGGACTCGGTCCGCGTCCCGGTCGAGCCGCTGTGGGGCAAGCGCAACTTCGACATGGCCTCGCTGGACCACGCGATGTGGTTCCACCGCCCGTTCCGCGCCGACGAGTGGCTGCTCTACCAGCAGGAGTCCCCGATCGCGGTCGGCGGTCGCGGCCTCGCCCACGGGCAGATCTTCGACCGGAGCGGGCAGTTGGTCGTCTCGGTGATGCAGGAGGGCCTCTTCCGCCGCATCGGCTGACCCGAGACGTCGCCTTCGTCGCCTTCATCGGTTTTGTCGGCGCTTGTCGGCGCTTGTCGGTCGCGAGCAGATCACGGCCCGGGGACCGGCTGCGGCGGCCGTTCGGACGTGGGCGAAGATGCCCCGTGGCCACCGCACAGCAGTCCGATTCCCCTCCGCCCGAACGCACCCCCACTCCCGGCAGCACTCCCGGCACCACTCCTGGTGCCGCCCCCGGCGCCGAGCGGTCCGTCGCGCCGGGGCAACCGCCCGCGCCCGGCCGCCTGCGGCGGCTCGCGGGCAGCGCCCTCGCCGACATCACGCCGCTGCGCGAGCACCCGCACTACCGGCGGCTCTGGCTCGGGCAGTCCGTGTCCAGCGTCGGCCAACAGATGACGGCCTTGGCCGTCTCCGTCCAGGTCTACGCACTGACCCGGTCGCCCCTGGCCACCGGCCTGATCGGGCTCTGCTCGCTGCTCCCGCTGGTCGCGTTCGGCCTGTACGGCGGCGCGATCGCCGACCGGATGGACCGCCGCAAGCTGGGCCTGCTCGGTGCGAGCGGCGCGGCCGTGGTGTCGGTGTTCCTCGCCGTCCAGGCGCTGCTCGACCTGCACACGGTTGGACTGCTCTACGCGGCGGTCGCGCTCCAGGCCGTCTGCTTCGCGCTCAACGCGCCGGCCCGCTCGTCCATGATCCCGCGCCTGGTCCCGGCCGAGCAGCTCCCAGCGGCCAACGCGCTCGGCTCGGTCAGCATGAACCTGGGCCTGACGGTCGGGCCGATGCTGGGCGGCCTCGGCATCGGGCTCTGGGGCTACCAGGCCGCCTACCTGTTCGACGTCGCGGCATTCTCGGCGTCGCTGTACGCGATGTGGCGCCTGCCGTCCATGCTCCCGGACCGGGTCGAGCGGGGTGGCGCGGCCTCCGGCAAGCGCGCCTCCGTCCTGGACGGCCTGCGCTTCCTGCGCGAGCGGCCGAACCTGCGGATGACCTTCCTGGCCGACATCGCCGCCATGGTGTTCGGCATGCCGCGCGCCCTCTACCCCGCCCTCGCGCTGACCCTCTACGGCGGCGGCGCGGGCACCGTCGGCCTGCTCACCGCGGCCCCGGCGGTCGGCGCGCTGATCGGCGCGCTCTTCTCGGGCTGGGTCAGCCGCGTCCACCGCCACGGCCTGGCCACGTCCTGGGCGGTCGCCGCCTGGGGTCTCACCATCGCCGGGTTCGGTCTGGTCCACCAGCTCTGGCTGGGGCTTCTGCTGCTGGCGGGCGCGGGGGCGGCGGACACGGTCTCGATGATCTTCCGCAACACGATGATGCAGGAGGCCGCCCCGGACGACATGCGCGGCCGCCTCCAGGGCGTCTTCATCGTCGTGGTCGCCGGCGGCCCCCGCCTGGGCGACTTCGAGTCCGGCCTGGTCGCCCAGCTCACCTCCCCCACCATCTCCGCCACCTCCGGCGGCATCGCCTGCCTGGCCTCCCTCGTCCTCCTGCTGGCCCGCTACCCGTCCTTCCTCCGCTACGACTCCCGCACGCCGACGCCGTGACGCCATGACCCCGTGACCTGCACGCATCCCCCGGGAAACCCGTGCACAAGCACGGCCCCGGATCCTGTATTGTTCTTCCTGTGCCCGGGAGACCGGGGACAGACCGCAAAGCCGCAAGGCAGCGCAGTCACGGGACGTGGCGCAGCTTGGTAGCGCACTTGACTGGGGGTCAAGGGGTCGCAGGTTCAAATCCTGTCGTCCCGACAGAGATGTCGGAGCCCTCCGATCTGGACGAAAGACCAGATCGGAGGGCTTTTTGCTGCCCAACGACAGCCACCTCGCCGTCCAGCCGAAGGGTCCGGTCAAGTGCGCTACGCCCCTCCCCGGGGACCATTTGGGGACCAGCCTGTTCGGTGAGCGGTTTTTGACGATCGCTCAGAAGAGGCCAATCGGACATTCGAGGCTCTGACCAGCAGGAATCGGACGATCCCCATCCGATTCGGCAGCACAATTTGATGTGACGTGCATCATATAAAAAGGTAACCGTGCGTAATCGCCACTCGGCCACCTGGACCGGAGTGACCAAGTCAGTCCCCCTCACGCACGGCCCGACTGTCCCGCGCGCGTCCTGCGGCCGCATACGCCGCCTGGAGCCGTCCTCCGGGGACTGAGCTGCATAACCGTCACCCCAGTAGGCAGGCGGCGTTCCGAGGTGGGTCAGCGTGCGCTCTCCGAGGTGGAGCCGACCGTGCGGACGCGCACCACACTCTCCTCGTTCGTGTTCATCTTCGGCTTCTCCTGCCTGGGCCTCGGCCTTGGCGCGGACGCGACCCTCTCTTCACCACTTCTGCCGTCTCACAGGTCGAAGGACATGAGTCGGCAGGCAGCGACTCGGCCGGACTACGGGCGGGGCGGCTGGTCCCTGGACCCCAAGGGCTGACCAGCACAACCTGGCGGACACGAGGAAGACCATGCCATCGAGGAGGTCCCTCCGAAAATCTGATGGTCGGTCCGTTGCTGTGGTCGCTAGCGTCGGTGCATGCATATCGAGCGGACGGCGTGGGAGGAACTGCGGACGAGTCGGTCGGTGCGACCTGGTCGGGCCGGGGATACGCCGCCGCGCTGGCAGGTGTTCAGCTCCGCGCTTGAGCAGGCCGAACAGTTCTTCAAGGCTGCTGCCGCCGTGGGGCCCGAGACTCAGCCAGTGCTCGCCTTCTACGGCTTGAGCCAGGCTGGCCGCGCTATAGCCGCTGCGGCCAACGCTCTGGACGGCGTGGACAAGAAGGGTGGCCACCTCTGGCAGCTCAAGGGCCACGGGATCCACACCAGGGATGAGGCGGGGCTCCTGCCGGAAGTTGCTGCTGTCACGGACTCGCCCGGCACTTCTGGCAGCTTCGTCCGGCTCTCTGAGCTGCTGGGTTCCCCGGTCTGGGGAAAGGAGCGGGTGACGCTGCCCGAGCTGTGGGACTGCTTGCCGGACAACTGTCCGTCTCCGCTGGGAGCGGTGCCCGAGGCCCGGCGCATGCCGCTGGTCCTGAAAGGCCCATCATTTGATCGGCCTCGGAGCCAAGTGCGAGGAGGTAGGACCAAAACGACGGTGATCAGCGGGCATGTCGCCGACATTCCCCCGCATGTGGTCGCCGCCGCTGACGGGCTGCAGGCGCTCAAGGACTACATGACGGCCTTCCCGCACGTCCGCGGCTATACGTTCGAGACTCGGACGAGGGCTGACCTGACTCAGGGGCCGCCAGCCTTCTTTGTTCGTGACGACGGTGGAGCCGTGCTTTGGATGGAGTTCCCTGTCCCCGAGGACGTCGATTCCGCCGAGGGCCGTCTGCGGCAAGTGCTGAGCATCGCGCGCCGCTACAGGGGCAGTTCCTACCTCTTCCCCACGGTGGGTGGCTCGGATCTCGGGATTCACCCGCTCATGGCCTGGTGGGCCATCCTGCACACCCTCTCGACCATCGCGCGCTACCAGCCGGCTGAGTGGGCCGGGCACACCGACGTCGACCACAGTCGCTACGCGGTCCCGATCGAGCGGCTGCTCTCTGACGCGGTCCGGGTGGTTCCGGAGCTGATCGCCGAGACACTGCACGACGTCACCTGTTGACCGCTTGGCCAGCAACGGACTTACTCTCGGGCGGCAAGCCCACTAGGTCTCCGTCCAGCGACCAACTACTGCAGGAACTCCTTGAGTGGCACCACGGTCTCCTCGATGCCGGTGATCAGGTCGCTGATGGTCGGGAGGATCGGCTCTCCCTTCACAACCTGGGTGTCGTCGCTGAAGGCGATCTCGAAGGTGAAGGAAGGCTGCCCTGACGGGGCACCGGGTTCCCTGGCCGCCGCCATGACCCGGAAGACCTCCGATCCGTCGGTGAGTGGGTACTGTCGGTCAGCCGGGACTAGCGGCAGCGTGAACGGGTCGCCCGGCCAACCGGGCGGCGCGATCGAGGTGCTGACGCTTTGATGTGCGGCACCTACGGCAAGCAGCAGGTGGTGTTTGTCGGCGATGTCGAGCTTGTGGAGTCTCCAGAAGCGATCGTCGCCGCCGCCGAATGGCCGTAGCTGGCGCACGGCATCGAGAGCTTCCTTGGTCGCCCCGCGAAGGTCGCTGCGGTACTTCGCCATGAAGGTCTGCTCGTCACGCGTGATCGGGAAGTAGGTGCTCGTGCAGGGTGTACTGCCTCCGGCGCGCACCAGCTGCCAAGCCAGGTAGTCGAGGGCCGAGCGCGCGTCGTGCACGGCGTCGCCCAGCGCAAGGCTCAATTCTCGTGGCGGGGCCTCGCGGACTCTGACCCGGTACACCAGATCGCCCTGCTCTTCGGACTCCTCAACGGCGAAGGGCTCGGTGGCCACAAAGCCGGTGATGCCTTCCGAGAGCTGAGCAATGTGTTCATGGGCTCGTTGGAACTTCAACGACACGTCGGCTGCACGATCCACAGCATCATGGTCACTCCGCGCGCGAGGAGCGGCGAGTCCTCAGCCAGTCTCCTAGGGCTCCGTGGAGCCCAGAGATGCCAGTACTACAGGATAATTACGGTTATCCTGTGCCAGGCTGACGCGCCGTCCGAACCGGGCGGAAGCAGCCGCCAGCGGGGAGCACCGAGTGGGTTCGAAGGACAAGGCGATCCGGTTTCGGGCCATCGCCGTCGACGGCCGGCGCTCGACCGTCTGGAAGGTCTTCGCCGGCAACCGGTCGTCGGACATCTACCTGCTGACGCGCCCGCTCGGCGAGCAGGCCAAGACGAGCCTGCACGAATCCGGCAAGTGGCGGACCGCCTTCCTGAACCAGGAGCTCGCCGACCGGTTCCTGGAACCCGGCGCGGACCGCGCCTTCGACAAGTTCTCCGAGCCGACCGAGGAGGTCGCACCCGGCTGGGTCGAGGCCTACACCGTGGTGCTGCCCGACTCCGAGCTCCAGCCCTACGCCCAGGAGACGAGCAAGGGCGCCGTCGTCGACCTGCCCAGCCCCGGCCCCGGCGGCGCTGTCGTGGTCACGCTGCTGCTCGGCAGGGCGGACGCCGAGCCGCCCGCCCTGCAGCCCGGACAGCAGCCAGTCGGCTCCTTCGCGCTCTCCGACCAGCGCACCGCGCGGCTCGTCGCCGAGCCGTCGGTGATGCCGGATCACCTGCGCGAGGCCGTGGCCGGCACCCGGGTCCAGGCGCGCGAGGCCGCGCTCGCGCGGGGCTTGGACCTCGCGGTCGCGCACCCGGTGCACCCGCTCATCTGGGGCGACCCAGCCGGGAACAGGATGGTCGTCGAGACCGCGGCCTGGCCGGTCACGCCTTCTGACGGCGTCGCGCCGTGACTGGAGACGAGCTGGAGCTGCACAGGCCGGCTGCGCTGCCGGACCAGCTCCGGCGCGACCCGCGCGAGGACTGGCCCTCGGCCGCGCGGGACCTGTACCGATTCCTACTCAGCCTCTACGGCGAGAGCGACCCGCTGCCGCTCGCTGCGGCCGGGTGGATCGCGCACCACCGCTCGATGCACACCCAGACCAACTACGCCCGGCACTTCCGGGTATGGGAGCAGTACGTCCGCGAGTGCGCGGTGCACCCGCTGCAGGCGCGGCTGCCGCTGGCCGACGCCTTCGCGAAGCACCTGACCACCACACCCACGCTGGTGTGGCGCGGCGGTGAGCGCGTCGCGGCCGGGCCGCCACGCTCGGACACCGCGCAGGCCGCGGTGCTGTCCGGCTGCTCCTCGTTCTACTCCTACGCACACCGGGCGCAGGTGCCGCTCGCGGCGGGTAACCCGTTCGACGCGGTGCTGCGCCCGGTCATCGACCCGGACTTCTCGCCCACCGAGGGCCTGACTGACGCCGAGTTCGAGCAGCTGCTGGTCGCCGCCCGCGACCTACACCGCCCCCGGCGCACCGCGCACCGCAACTTCACGCTGCTGCTGGTGATGTATGCGCTGATGCTGCGGGTCGGCTCCGCGCTCGCCGCCCGGATCGAGGACCTCGGCTACGACCGGGGACACCACACCCTGAATGTGCGGCTCAAGGGCGGCACGCGGAAGAGGAAGCCGATCCCGCCGCTGGTCTGGGACGCGATCCAGACCCTCATCGGCGACCGCACCGAGGGCTTCGTCTTCACCACGTCGACCGGGAAGCCGCTGGACGAGCCCGCGGTTTGGAGGATGATCCGCTCCGTCGCACGCACCGCCGGCCTGCCCCAGGCCGACCGGATCCACCCGCACATGACGAAGCACCAGGCCGTCTCCGGCGCCCTCGAGAAGCAGATCTCGCTGGCCGACGTCCAGGACGGCGCGGACCACAAGGACCCACGCACCACCCGCCGGTACGACCGGCGTCGGCACCTGCTCGACCGCTCCCCGGCCTACACCCTCGCTGCTGGCCTCGCCGAGCGCCTCACCAAGGACGACTCGGTCGCGGGCAGCCCCCCGGCGGCTGCCGAAGGCTCATATTGAGTGTGGCGCCCGTCACACTCCTCTGACTAAATGTCAACAAATCTACTCGTCGACACGCCGCTCAACTCTCTCTCCTGTTGGAGAGTTGAGTCGACCGCACCCCTTCCGCGCCCTTCCCAACTCCCTTGCAGAGTTGCCGGGAGGACCAAAAGCCTGCATCTCCACGTGCCCGGAAGGCCGTAGGCTTTCACCAGCAGACGAAGTGTCTCCCACGGCGCATCTTCGGGTCCGCCACAGGGCTCCGGTCGGTGAACGGCCGGTAGGGGATGACCGACCCCCAGTCGGTCCTCACGAGGAGACGCTATGCGTCGCTGTGGGCACCGCTTCTGGAAGTGGGTGCTGGCCCGATGGGCCAGCCTCGCGACCGCGTCCGACTCCCCGAAGGGGAGGCTGGTCCGCTGGACCATCGGCACCGTGCTGACCGTCGTCAGCATCGCGGTGACGGTGTACAGCATCAGGGCCGGCCACTCCGTAGAGCAGCCGGCCCTTAGGCGGTGAGCACCGGAAGGTCCTGCGCGATTGGTTGTCGAGGCCGAGCGCAGGGCCTTCCCTCATGTTGTTCACCAGCACCGCCGCCGTCTCCAGCCGCGGGCGCCTGTCAACTCGCCAGCTTCACAAACTGGCGACTACCCGCTAAGCCTACGGCCAGCGCACTGCGGTGTGCATGCACTAGGTAGTGCGGAGCGCATCACAGCCTCCCTGCCACGTCGGATCGAGCAAGCCAAATTGTCTCTAACTGCGAGAGTCTTTGCAGGCAGGACCGCCAGCAGCCACGGTTTTTATGAGGATGGGCAGTCGGAACCCCAGCGCCCAACTTGGCTCTGGAGGATGATGCGGAACGTGGTTTCAACACTGTCTCTGCTGCATGCGGCCCCATCTGAGTTCACCATCGAGCGAGTCCGTGCCCTGGTGCGCCAGGTCGGCCCCGAAGCGCCGACCGTCGAGTACAAGGAGAAGATGGCCGACACCGTCGCCCGAGGAGTCGCGGCGCTCGCCAACACCTACGGCGGTCTCCTTCTGATCGGCGTCACCGACGACACCAGGCTCGTGAAGGGCGTCAAGGAGAAGACGATCGACTCGGTGGCCGACCACTGCCACGCCAAGATCGAGCCCCCTTGGGTCCCTGAGATCATCCCGGTGCCCTTGGGCCAGGGTTCGGACCTGTACGTGCTGGTCCTACGTATCGTCCCTGGCCTTCATCCGCGTCCCCTCCTGGTCGACGGCGTCGCCTACGTCCGCGACCACAGCACCACCCACGCCGCGAACTGGCACACGCTCAAGGAGCTGTTCGCGGAGACCGCCTCGGCACAGGAGCCAGCCTGGAATCTCCACGCCCCCGATCTTCCTCAGAGCCCCCAGGGCGGCCCCGACCCCACGGTCGACTTCGTCATCCGGACCGGCCTGAACTTCCCGGTCTCCGCTGAGGCGCTGTGGCGGCCTCTCTCGGAGCCCACCGTCGACGCGTTCACCGCCAGCCTCAACACGTCTCGGCTCAACAGCGTGCTCCGCGGCCTCAGCATGGGCCCGGCCTGGAACGGTGGCCTCAGTCCCTTCGAACGCTGGGGCTTCAACCGCTCGCGCGACGTGCAGCTTCGGTGGTCTGCAGTTCCTGAGCGCTGGCCAACGGACACCGAGCCCCCAGTTCAGGCCGTCGCACGCCTTCAGATTCCGGGCGCGTACGGACAGCACGACCAACGACTCAAGGTCGAGCTGGACGTCATCGCCAGGACCAGCGACATGACCGACGTGCTGCAGCGCGGTCTTCGCCACATCGAGCCAGCCCGCGAGCGGATCAGCGTTCACCGGCTAGCCGGGGTCGTCGACGCGATGGTGGAGGCGCTGGTTCACCCGAGCATTGTCGAGCCGTTGGCCGAACTCGCGGCCATCGACCCTTTGGCCGTCCCGCAGCCGAGGAACGTCCACATCCGCACAGGGCGCCAGGTCTCCGAAGTTCTCGACACCAGCGCGCTGACGCCCATCCCGAACGCCGGCGGGTCGCAGGGGGCTCACCTACTGGTGGACCCGGCACTCGACCTGGCCGACCCCACCGAGCGGTGGAGGCAGGTGACGCTCTGGATGGAGCAGGCCGCACTCGACGCTGGCCTGCTTGGCATGGAAGCCGTCCTCAAGGGACTCAATCCGCCAGCTGCGGAGGCGTAGACGGGGAGTCCCGAAGCCAGCAGTCCCGCACGTCGACGGAGTGGCAGCTAGGCTGGCGCTCCTTCAGATCAACTCGCCGGGAACAAGGGGGGCGGCCTATGGCCGGAAAAGTGAAAGCAGACGGGACACCTGTGCTGCGGCGGCGAACGGTCCCGGCGGTCGCGCGGGAGCTCCTGGTGTACTCCGGTAACGAGTGCGCCTGGGACGGATGCGGGCAGCGGCTGCTGACGCCGGAGAAGGGCTGGGTGGGCGTGGTGGCCCACATCATCGGGGCAGAGGTCGGCAGCGCGCGGCACGAGCATTGGGACGGCCAGGACCTGGACGCCCTGCGCGCCCCGGGCAACCTGTTCCTGTTGTGCGCCACCCACTCCGTCTTGATCGACAGCCCCGGCTCCCGCAATGAGTTCACGGTCGAGTATCTGCGAGCCCTCAAGTCTCGACACGAAGAGCCGTACCGGTACGGCGTCGACCAGCTGACGCAGCAGATGGAGGCGGAATTCCGTGATGCCGTCGCCTCCAACGACGGGAAGATCCGGCGGCCCACGACGATGCGGCGGTACTTCGGCTGGGCTGGCCAAGGCCTGTCCCCAGTTGAAGAGGCCGAAGAGATCGCCTTGTTCAACAAGCTCGTGGACGAGCTGGCCACCCTCACCCGGAAGGCCACGCAGGTTCTCTCCCTCGTGGTCAAGGACGACGAGCCGGACTGCGACCGGATCGAGCGGCGGCTGAACGTGACCCCGTGGGAACTCGAAAGCATCAGCGAGGAACTGAACGAGATCGAGGCCGCGTTCCTGGACCGCGCCGGACATGGAGACGGCCTTCCCCGCATCCGTCTGCGAGGCGGTGTCCTGAACGGCGTGCCCGAGATCTGGGAGCAATTGCGAGAGTTCGGCAAGGCGCAGAAGCTGAACCTTGACGTGATCTTCGTGGATCTCGACTTCTCCGTACTGGACTGACTGAAGGCTGCCCCGGGCGAGTCGCGGGCCCACCGCGCCCGGCGCGGCGACAACTTCGCCGGGGGCGACGGTCGGCCTGCGGTGCGGAGTGGATCGCCTCCCAGTCGATGCCCCGGTGAGCCGCCAGGGCCCCAACGTCGCCCTGGCGAAACCGCGTTACCTCGGAATGCGACCTGCAGGACTGCCAGCCACACCGCACCCACTGGGTCGGCGCCCCCACTTCGCCCGCGCCACGGAACCGGAATGCTCACCGTACGACGTACAACCTTCGGGGCTGCGGCTCAACGGTGAGCGGGTGCGTGGGGGTACTGGAGACGGCATCGGCACCGTCGTCGGGTGCGCCGCCGCCGTCTGGACGGCTGGCCTGGAGGTGCGCGCTGAGGGCGGCTCCCGCGTCGCGGATGGTGCGAAGGCTGGGGTGGAGGTAGCGCTCGGTGGTGGTGATGTGGCTGTGTCCGGCGATGGCTTTCAGGACGTGGATCTTGATGCCTGCGTCTGCCATCCAGGTGAGTCCGGTGTGGCGCAGGTCGTGGCGTCGAAGGTGCTCCAGGCCGAGGCGGGTGACGACTTCGTCCCAGTGGGTTGCGTCACGCAGGATTGCGGTGGTGATGCGTCCGCCCTTCGGGCCGCGGAAAAGTCGGGCGTCGGGATTGTTGCCGACGGCTGCGAGCCTTGATTTGACCAGGGGGCGGATCTCCTCGATCAGCGGGACGGTCCGGCGTCGCTTGCCCTTGGTGTTCTTGTCGATGACACCCCCGGGGGCAGGAGTGGTCTGACGGCAAACTTCCCACGTCCAGTCGACGGTATTAATGTCCCGGGCCCTTACCCCAGAGACTTCGCCGATCCGTGCGGCGGTGCAGGCTGCGAACCGGACGACGTCGCCCCACCCTCGGTACTGGTCGTAGGAGCGGGTGGCGAGGGCGTCTGCGAGGGTCTCCAAGACCGTCCAGTCGCGCAGGGCGAGGGATCGGGGGTCATCGAGTTCGTCCTCGGTCCGCTTGTACAGGCGCTGCCAGCCTGCCAGGCGGCAGGGGTTGTTCTCGATGAGGCCGTCCCTGACGGCCTGTTCCATGATGCGCACAAGTGCTGCGAGGGTGTTCTTGACCGAGGATCGGCCGACCTCGTCCGCGACCCAGTCACATAGGACGCGGTCGGTGATGCCGTTGGTGATCTCGATGACCTGGAGGTGGCCCATGGCTGGCAGGATGCGCAGTTTCCATCCGGCCCTATATGGGTCCATGGTCTTGGGCTCGAGGCCGCGCATGGCCAGGTCCCAGTTCTGCGTGCCGTACTCCTCCAAGGTGCACTTGAGGCGGTGTGGTGCCAGCCCTCGACGGGCGGCGGCCTCGAACTTGGCGATCCAGTCCCTAGCAGCCTCCTGGTCGGCAAAGGCCCTGGAGAGGGACTGGCGGCCGGTCAGTGGGTCGACCCAGCGCAGGCGTGCCCGGTACGGCGTGCCGCGGTCGGGGCGGAACTCGATGTCGCTGGAGAGGTCGACACCCAGCGGGATGCGAGGCTTCTGGTCGTCCATCAGGCCACCGACTTGGCGGGGTCGGTGCGCTTGGCCCACAGGTACGCCTCGACGTCGGTGGCGTTGTACCGGTAGAGCCTGGGGGCAACCTCGATGAACGGCGGCCCTTGGGGAGGCTGGACCCTGCGCCACCGCCGCAGCGTGGAGGCGTCAACTCCGAGCACGTCGGCGAGCTCGTCCGTGGTGTACCAGACGCCGTGAAGCAGGTCCGGCCCGCTGGCGGCGCTCTGGCTCCCGTCATGCGGCACGGGCTGCAGGGTGGAAGCTGACGCCTCATCGCCGTCGGGGTGTCGCGGGGCGGGGTGGAGCGGGAGGGCATGCGGGGCGTGGGGTGGGGGAAGCAGCCTCAGGTTTGCCATGATGGGGGTGAGCCTTCCGGGCGTGTCGCAGCGAACGGTTGGGTCGTCTCCGAGGCGGCCGGGTGCTTGCCGGCGCTGGCCGTCTCGGAGTGGTTCGTGTTCCCGTTCCGGGCGGGCCGGACCGGTGATGGGATTCGTACCGCGCGGCGTGAGGGTCGCAGTCCTCGTGCGGTGCGCGGTGCGTGCTTAAGTCGGCGTTGCCGCAGCGACCGCTCCGGTACGGGAGGGCTGCTGGAGCGGGCGGTACGGGGCGCGCTCAGTCCTGCGGCGCGCTGGAGTCGATGAAGACCAACGCGGGCGGCAACGACGGGGGCGTGACCCCGGCAGCGCGTAGCCGCCCGCGGATCTCCCGCAGGTGTACGTAGTCCAGGTGGGCCAGGCGCTCCATGTGGGTGGCCGCTTCGGCCATGCGTTCCCGCTGGTCCGGGTCGAGGGCCTCCGCAGCCTGGCGCCGCCTCTGTGCGGACTCGGACTGCGAGCGCGCGGCGGTGAAGACTGCCGTCCGGTGACGGCGGAATTCCTCGTGGAGCGCGCGCAGGGAATCGTCGGCCGGCGGCTGCGCATGTTCCTGCTCCTCGGCGCCGAACCACTGCACGGCATCCCACATGGGCAGTTGCTCGCTGCTGCCGATGCAGGCGCTGTCGCCGCCGTCGAGCGGGAACACCAGGTCGACCGGTGCCACTCCGAGGGACCGGGCAAGAACAAGCACCTCGGCGAGTTCCAGGGTGGATCTGCGCCCAGTCTCGATCTTGCTGATCGCGGCTCGGTCCATCTTCACGCCGCGCTCGGTGCAGGCGTCGGCGAGCACCTGTGCAGTGATTCCGAGGCGGGAGCGCTCCCTGCGGATGGCCGCCCCGGTTCGGACGACCAGCTCCTTCGACCACTCCACTGTTTCCATGAAGTGAGCATAGCCCAGCCAAATGTTTCTTACTAGTGCCATCAGCTCGCAGATGGGCCCATCTGGGCGCCGCAGTGGGACGCTGTGGCGTTGCTCTAGAAACATGGCGGGAATAGGGCGGCGACCGCCGTGATTGTGATCCGTGCACCGGTACTGGCGGGGAGGAGAGCGCGGTGGACGGACTGAGAGTGTTCCGGTTCGGGGAGGGTGGTGCCGAGCGGGTGCCCGGGCTTGCACTGCGCCGGGAGCGGGATCTGCAGCGTGCGGTCGAGATGAGCATGGCTGTCCTGTTGGGGGCTGACTTCGTGGCGTCGGAGTACGCGACGGGTGAGGTGCACCGGGGGCGCATCGACTCGCTGGGCCTGGACCGGGCGACGGGCGCGCCGGTGCTCGTGGAGTACAAGCGCGGTCGTGACCAGAACGTCGTCAACCAGGCGCTGTTCTACCTCTCGTGGTTGGAGGACCACCGAAGTGAGTTCGAGGCGCTGGTCGAGCGGCGTCTCGGGCTCGGTGCTGCGGCCGGGGTGGACTGGTCTTCGCCGCGGGTCGTATGCCTGGCTGCGGATTTCAGCCGGTTCGATCGTGAGGCGGTCCGCTACGTCGGGCGCCGGGTTGAGTTGGTGCGGTTCCACCGGTTCGAGGAGGGGCTGCTCGCGCTGGAGGACGTTGTGGTGGCCGGTCAGGGCCGCTCGGTGGAGCCACCGGTGGACCTGCCGGAGCCTGCGGCCGGGGCGGTACGGCGGCCTGCGGCGGGGCGTTCCTTCGCCGACAAGTTGGGGCGGGCTCCGGTGTCGCTGCTGACGCTGTTCTGGGAGCTGGACGAGTTGCTGCGTGGATGGTCCGGGGTGGAGCGGGAGTCCCTGTTGCACTACGTGGCCTACCGTCGGCAGGGCCGGAACTTCGCGTGCGTGACGGTGCTCCCGGGGATCCACACGCTCGCTGTGTACCTGACGCTGCCCGACCCGGTTTCCGTCGGGGAGGCCGACGGACTTGTGCGCGATGTGCGCGGCGTGGGCCACCTGGGGACCGGGACGGTGGAGGCCCGATTGACCTGCGGCGAGGACCTGGAGTCGGTCACGGGGTTGCTTCACCGCGCCTACGCCGGATAGCACCGCCGCCGCGGCACTCAGCCGTCGGAGGCAGGCCGGTCGACCCGGTACCGGATGCCGGCGGCCAGCCAGGCGGCCTGGTCGAGGGTGATGGCGCAGGCGGGCCAGGCATCTGCGATGCGGGCGTACGGGTCGATATCTCGGAGGCGGCTGAGCAGTCCGGGGATCGGCTGCTGGTCCGTCACTCCCCTGAGGAGCACGGTGATGCCGCCGGAGCAGGGAGCGATCTTGAAGCCGATTCCGGCCGTCGCGAGGGCTTGGGCCAGTTCGTCGGCCTGCGTCCCGGTCAGCTCGGGCGCCAGCTCGGCCATGCGTTCGACCTCGTGCATGCAGCCCACGCTACCGGCTGGGCTCGGAGCGCTGGTGAGCCCGACGTCCTTACCAGCTCACCGGGTGGTGATCCAGGCCGCGTTCAGGTCGTGGACGGTGGGCCAGCGCCGAGCCGGGTCCGGGTCGGTGGCCTTGCGAATCACGTCGAGTTGCTCGGTGGTCCCGCGCCAGGCGGCTTCGTGATCGCCGGCGTCGAGCAGGAGCCGGAGCATGCGGCCGAGCGCGTGGACGGTCGCGCGCTGGTCGATCCGGCCGCTGTGGCGTAGTTCTTCGGGTGCGAGGTAGCGGCTGGAGCCGGGAAGCCGGTCGCCGGGGACGTCGAAGGGTTCCGGTCGGTATTCGTCGAAGTCGATCAGGCGCATCTGGTGTGCGGTGAAGTCGTACATCGTGCAGCCGTCATAGAAGTCGACGGCGATCCATCCGGCGTCGCAGATCCTCTCGTGGGCGTCGAGGACCTGCTGGAGGGCGCCTTGGGCTTGGTGGAGGGGCAGGGCGCGGAAACGTGCCATCGGCTGGCTCGGGTCGGTGCGGTCGGGGCGGGTGCCGACGGTGGGGTGGTACAGGACCTCGCCGCTCTCCCAGGGGTAGATGTTGACCAGACCGTCAGCGCAGGTGAGCCCGTGGACCAGGGGGACGATGGCGGGATGTTGGACGTGCTGGTGGAGTTCCCGGACACGCTGCATCGACGTGTGGGCAGCCTCGGTGGTGGCGAGTTTGACGAACCAGCGCCCTTCGGGAGTTTCGATACCCGCGGACCAGCAGCCGGAGTCCTGGCGGTCGAAGACAGCGAAGACGTTGCCTGCTTCCTCCAGCAGGGTGGTCAGATGGGCATCGCTCTTGGCCTGGTGGAGCAGTCGGCAGTGGGGCATGGGGCGAGCGTGGCACAGGCCCGTCCGCGGCGTGGCGTTTTCGCCGTTGGTTCGCGCTTGCGTGGGGTCCAGAGCCGGGCACGGAAGTCCTTGGCCTGTCCGCACCCGGGAATCCGGGCCTTACCGTGCCGCCGGAGTGGACTGGGGAGACACGTCCGCGGCCCAGGTCGGGTGAGGTCAGTGGCGGAAGCCGCGGGCTGGGTCCCGAGCCTGGTCGGGGTAGAAGGGGGTGAACCAGTCCTTGGGAGCGAGGTTGGCCATACCCAGGGACTGGTTGATGGGGTTTTCGTCGTCCTCGATGCCGTCGAGTTGCTCGTCGAAGAGCATGAGCACGTCGTGGTCTTCGAACAGGGCATCGGAGCAGTACTCCCAGTCGTAGTCGCCGGGGTGGCGTGGGAGGCCTTTGACGGTCTGGTCGACGAGTTTGGGCCGGTTGCGGGTGAGCGTCTTCGCCTGTCGGATGCCGAGGTGGAGCGCCATTTCTTCGGCTGTGCAGCGCGGTCCGATGGTGACCTGGGCGGTGTAGTCGTCGGCGAGGTCGTCGAAGGCGCGTGCCATCTGACGCCGCCAGGCGTCGTTCTGGTGGAGCGTGCAAGGAGGCAGGGAGCCGAACAGGCCGCCTGCTCCGCGCCGCAGGGGCTCGTCGGCGAGGGCCGCCGTCTCCTGCCATGCCTGGTCGGCGAGTTGGCGCAGCGCCAGGGCGAGGACTGCGGTGGTGCGTGGCGTCAGGGCGTCGTCATCACCGCCGTCATCGTCATCCTCGGCATCGTCGTCCCAGGGATTGACGCTGCCGAAGCGGGCGCCGGTGCTCAGCCTGTGCCGGACTTTCTCGGTGGCTTCGCCGACGGCGGCGAAGGCCGTGTCGGTGATCTGCAGTTCGTCGGAGAAGGGCTTGGCAGCCAGCAGGACGCCGGCTTCGGCGAGGAGGTCTCCTGCGGGGCCGGGGACGACGCCGGGCCGCAGGAAGATGACGGCGAAGTAGTTATCGGTGAGCCGGTCGATGACGTCGGCGATCAGCGCGGCGGCGATCAGCGGCTCGTCCCACGGGGATTCGAGTTCGAGGTGGTCGATCACCAGCAGGTTGCCCGCGTTTTCCAGGAAGTCTTCGGTCTTCGAGGTGAACTCGTCGTCGGGCGTCATCAGTTGCCGTGCGACGAGGGCCAGCACCGACTCCTCGTCGGTCATGCGCTGGTACAGGTTGTCGGCGAGCCAGTACATGGCGCGGGTCGCGCGCAGGCGGCCGACGTTCCGGTCACCGTGGGCGACCCGGATGTTCCAGGTCTGCAGGCCTGCGTCAGAGTCGGCCAGCAGCTGGCAGGTGTGCTCGAAGACCAGGGCCAGTTCGGCTGCCTGGGTCAGTGGTGAGGTGGGGGGCTGCACCTGGTTCACGCCTGCCTCGCTGTGTCGGTCCCTGCTGGAGATGGTTTGGAGGGTAGCGGCTGGACAGCAGCCGCGGAGGGCTGCCGGTCACGTTCCCCCCGTTCGTGGGAATGGACGTCACCGACCCGATCGGATCGCCCGAGCAACGATCACTCCCCTCCTGCCCTGCCTGGAGCAGGCCCGAAGTCAGCGTGAACGGCGCGGAACCGCTGTCGTGGGCTGCTGCGCGGCTTGGGGCGACGCTGCGCTCGGAGGCTGGGCGAACCCCTCGGCGTTCTGCACGGTGGATCCCTGGCGGGCCGCGTGGACGCGCAGGACCGCTCCAGGCGCGGGCGGCAGGGCCGCTGGCGGGCTCCAGCGCGGTGCCGATCCGCGCAGGGGCGCCTGCACCCAGGCAGTGCCGGGGTACAGGAAGGGCTGCGGTGGCGAGTTGGATGGCGTGGGGTGCAGGCGGTCGGCCACGGTTCGAACCATAAGGCGGCAGCGACCTGTCAGCCACACCCGGTACCCCTGGGCGTCCTCACCCTACGAATGGGAAGACCAACCCGTCCATGAACGTAGAGCGATCTGTGGATCCCGCCGGTGGACATCCCGCTCGGCTACGGGCAGACCGACTGGCCCCCCTGCGCTGGTCATGGTGTCGGGCTACTCCCGGGTGGTCCGCCGAGCGGTGACTGAATTCAGACCGGGCATCGTACGGCTCCATCCCGCCCGTCGGCGGGTGTTCGCCTCACCGCAGCGTGGTCACTACTGTGGTGCGCGCGAAGGGCATATGCGCTCGCACAGGGGACTCCGCGGATCGGAGAGAGCCTGCCTTCGGCTGGCACGGCTGCGACGGCGGAGGATTGAGCAAGCCCCGTGAGGCACGACGAACACGGCGATCAGGCGGGCGGCAGCCCGATAGGCGGACACCTGGCTCTTTGGCGTGCCCGCCGGGCGGTCAGCGTCGAGGAACTCGCCGCGCGGACCATGATCTCCCCAAGTCGGCTCGCGGACCTCGAGGGCGGCCGTGACTGGGTGGACCGGCGCGGCGAGCTGGCCGTCCTGGCTGGGGCCATGCGGCTGGACGCCGGTGATCTGACCGGACAGCCCTACTCCCCGGCCGACGAGGAGCACGCCACCGTGCGGGCCGTCGCGTTCCAGCTGCGGCGAGAGCTCGCCGAGACTGGCCCGGCGCCTCCGATGGGGTCGGTGGAGGACCTCGATGCCCGAACCGCACGGATTCTGGCAGCCGAGGCCGCCGGGGACGAGCACGCGCTGGCGCTCGCGCTGCCGGGCCTGATCCGCCTTGGCGACGCCGTCGCCCAGACAGCCCCGACTGCCGCTCGGCAGCGGGCGGCCGAGCTGCGAGTGCGCGGGCACGTCGCGGCGGCCGGGCTGCTTCGGCGCGTCGGCTTCCGTGATCTGGCCTGGATGCTGCTGCACCGGGCCCGCCCTGGCGGGCCGGAGCCGGTCTCGGTCCTGGCCGAGGAAGCCCGGCTTCTGATCGACATGGGGCTGCCGGAGTTCGCGCTTTCCCGCACCGAGCGGGCCCGGGACATCGGCGGCGACCCCGACCTGCGGCTACTGGAGGCACTGGCGAACGCGGCAGCCGGACGGCGGGAGGCGGCCGACCGGTTGCTTCGACAGGCGCTCGGGCAGGCCCGGGACGCCCGGGCACGCTCGGCAGTGTCGGCGGCCTACGTCGTGGTCGCGACGGAGACGGCATCCGCGGACGAGGTGGTCGAGCACGCCCGGTCGGCGGATCTGGATGCCTTGGAGGCTGCCGGGAGGTCCCGGGTGCTGGTGACCGCCGCCTCCGCTCACGCGCGGCTCGGCCAGGAGGACATGGCGGCCGGCCTGCTGGTCCAGGCCGAGGCTCTGGCGCCGCTGCGGGTCCGCCTCGACCCGTTCGCCCGCGAGTTGCTGGCCGTCCTGCCCGCCCGCACCGGCGACCCGGCGGCAGCCGAGGCGGTGCGGCGGATCGCGCAGCGGGCCGGAGTGCGCTGACTTCGCCGCCCAGTTCGGGAAAGGCGCTCTGCCCGGCCCTCTGATCGCCCTACGCTACGGCTTGGTCACCAGAACTGCGAGGTGGGGCGCGATGAGCGAAGAGCAGGCCCAACAGATCGGCCAGCAGCTGCGGGCCGCCCGCCGCCAGCGCGGGATGAGCCTGCGGACGCTGGCCGGGTTGTCGGGGCTGTCGGCCGGCTTCCTGTCGATGGTGGAGAACGGCCAGCGGCACCTGGACCGCACCGGGCACATCACCGCGCTGGCCGAGGCTTTGCAGATCGCCCCCTCCGAACTGACCGGTCAGCCCTACGCTCCCGCCGACCCGTCCACCGCGAGCGCGCACGAGGCGATCCCGGCGCTTCGCCTGGCCCTGATGGGCATGAACGTGGGTCTTCCACCCGACCGGCACCCGCCGACCGGTCCGGTCAGCGTGCTGGCCGAGCGGGTCGCCGAGGCCAACCGGCTCTATCACGCCTGCGAGTACGGGCAGGTCGCGCAGATGCTTCCCGACCTGCTCCAGGACTTGCACGCGGCGGTGGACACGGCCACCGGTCCCCGGCGGCAGGTGCTGCTGCGGCTGCTGGCGGACGGCTACCACCCGGCCTGCACGCTGCTGCTGAAGAACCTCGGCTACACCGACCTGGCGTTCATCGCGGTCACCCGGGCGGCCGAGGCGATCGCCGAGCTGGACGACCCGATCTACCACGCGCTGTCGGGGTTCTTCCACACCCACGTGTTCATGGCCGCCGGCAGCCCGACCCAAGCCCTGGCCCGCGCCGGACAGGCCGCCGACCAGGTCGAGCGGCACCTGGCGGGTCCGGCCGCGCACGCCCTGCTGGGCGAGCTGCACCTGATCCAGGCGACCTGCCTGACCCAGGATGTCCGCCGCTCGGGCGCCGAGCGGACTGGCGAGATCAACCAGCACCTGGCGGAGGCCGCCGACCTGGCCGCCCGCACCGGCGAGACCAAAGCCTGGCACCTGAACTTCGGGCCGACCAACGTCGGCATCCACCAGGTGAGCCTGAACACCGACCTCGGCCTGCACGGGAAGGCCGTCGCGGAGGGCGGCGGCGTCCGCCCGCAGGTCCTGGCCGCCCCGGGCCGGGAGGCCGCCTTCCGCGCGGACCTGGGCCGTTCCCTCGCGCACCTGCGTGGCCGGGACGCCGACGCGGTCGCTTCCCTGCTGGCGGCCGAACACGTCGCGCCCCAGCGCATCCACGCCAACGCACTCGTCCGCGACACCGTCTCCGACCTGCTCGACCGTCAGCTGCCCTCGCACGCTGCCCGGGACCTTCGCGGGCTGGCCCACCGCATGGGTTTGCAGCTCTGACCATCGGGCACGTTCGTTCGTCCGTACGTGACTGAGGACGTTGACGAGTACGGGGACACGGCCTTCACCATCGGTGCCTTTCACCAAGTGCCTTGCTCTCGGGGGCTCTTCCGCCAGGAAGAGCCCCCGAGCCGTGTTCGGGGCACTGGGTTCACGGCCGTGAACACCGCAGCGTGTTCCTCCCCTTACCTTCGGTGATCTCAGGTTGCCGAGTCACCCCGGAAGGGAGGGGGCTGTGATGTCCGTCGACGCGATGAGCCACGTCTTCCAGGTCCTGTCGATCGCCGAGCACGTTCCGGTCGCCCGCCGGGAGACGCGGAAGGTCCTCACGGGCTGGGGGCTGGACGAGGCGCTGGTGGACACCGCCTGCCTGATCATCAGCGAGCTGGTCACGAACGTCGCCCTGCACGCGGCCCTACTCTCACCGACCGCCACGGTCGAACTGAGCACTGATGAAGCCGAGTTGACCGCGTCCGTCGCGGACGCCCACCCGTTCCGCCCCAAGGCCCTGCCCGCTCCGCATGGCTCGGGCGGCTGGGGGCTGGCTTTGGTCAAGGGTCTGGTCGAAGAGGCCCACGGCAGCCACGAGGTCGTGGACGACGCCTCCACCGGCGGCAAGGCGGTCGTCGTCCGCCTGCCGCTGGCCCCGGCCGCCGCCTGAAGCCCGACCCGCACCACGCACGACCGCTCCTGCGGATGCTGCCGGTCTGGCCGTGCCCTGCCCGCACACGACTGCGTGAAGGAGAGAACGAGATGCTCGAATCGGTCGCCCACCTGGAGAAGGTGGCCAAGCAGTGGAACGTCAACACTGAGGACGTGCTGCTGATCGCGCTGAACGCCTGCGGCGCCCGTTCGCCGCTGACCAAGCCCCGCATGCGCTTCCAGCTCCGCCTGGATTCCCGCCCCGCCGACCCGCTGTTCCTGATCCTCTCGCTGGGCCGGGAGGACTCACCTTTCGAGCTGGACGAGCACGAGCTGCGGCTGGGCGGGGTTAAGGTCGGCGAGATCGACGGCATCGAGGACGACGACGCCGTGCTCGGCTACTGGCGAAACGGGCACAGGATGCTCACCCTCAACTCCAACGCCCGCTCCCAGTGCACGGGTTGCGTGTTCTGCCCGAACACCCTGGAGGACGCCTCCGACCCGAAGATCAAGGCCCTCGACCTGGCCGGCTACCTCGGAGCGCTCGCCGCGAACTCCGACCTCGCGGACCTGTCTTCGGTGGAGACGGTGACGGTCTGCACCGGGTGCTTCCTCCACGAGCACCTCGCGCTCGACCACCTCGCGGAAGTCCGTAGGGCGATGGGCGCGAACGGATGCACCGGCACCCTGCACTTCCTGTCCTCGGTTCTGACCACCGCCACCGGCCTGGAGGCCGCCGCCGAGCTCGGCCCGTTCCACCTCACCCTGACCGCCGAGTGCTTCACCGAACGCAGGCAGATCCTCAAGGAGTCCAAGGCCAAGCTCACCCCCGAGGAGATGGTCACCGCCCTCGGCCACGCGAAGGACCGCGGGATCACCACCGACTTCACCTACATCGTCGGCCTTGACCCGATCGAGGCGGCCGTCGAGAACCTCAAGCACTTCGTCCCGGTCACCACGACGTTCCCCCGCTTCCAGACCTACCAGGCGCACAACCCATTCATGGACGTATACCGCACGCCCGGCTCGGGCACGATCGAGTGGCACCTGACGATGCGCCGCAGCATCGAGCAGCTGTTCACGGACACCGGGCTGAGGCCGGCGTGGTGGCAGAACTACCGCTCGCCGTGGTGCTTCACCTTCGCCGGTGAAGAGCTGACCGGGGCGAGGATCTGATGGCGGCCACCGAGACGGCACCCCCGGCGGGCCGCCGCGGCGACGGGCCGGTCCGGCAAGCGGGCATGATGATCCGCGAGGTCCAGGCATGGCGCCTGCCCCCGCAGGAGGCGGGCCTGCCCGACGGGCTGCCGAAGGAGATCGCCGCCGTCGCGATTCCCCCTGCCGGCCCCGAGTGGGCCGAGCACCGCGAACGGTTCGCGCTTCTCCTGGTCGCCGACGGCGGCCTGGGCTGGCACGGCCCGGTCAGCGAGCCAGTGATGCAAGTGATCCGCGACGACCACGCGGCCGGACTGATCGGGCACGACGCCGCCCAGCACCGCCGCCTGCCCTACAGGAAGGTCACCGGCCGCCACCGCACGGGCCCGCACGCCCGCCAGGCCGTCTCCGCGGTCGAGCTGGCTTGCTGGGACCTGGCCTCGGCCGCGTCCGGCAAAAGCGTGGTCGACCTGCTCGGCGGACAGGTCCGCCCTCGCGTGCCGGCCTACGCGTCCGCGCTGGGCCTGGACCCGGTCCTGCCGGGCGCCGTCGAGGCGGCCGGGTGGATCGCCGGGGCCGGGTTCTGGGGGCAGAAGTGGCCGCTGACCAAGCAGCTGATCCTGGCCGGGCCCCGGGCGGTCGCCGCCACGCTCGGGCGGCTGCGGGAGGCCGCGGGCGAGGGCCCGCTCATGGTCGACGGTTTGGGCCGCTGCCACCTGGACGAGGCCCTGCGGTTGCTGCCGGTCCTGTCGGACCTGGGCGTCCAGTGGGCGGAGGAACTGGTCCCGGCCGACTCCTTGGGCTGGCAGCGGCTGCGGCTCGCCCCGGCCGAGGTCCCGCTCGCGGCAGGGGAGCACGCGGTCGACGAGGCCGAGCAGACGAGGCTGCTGACCGGCGGGCAGGTGGACGTCTGGCAGGTCGACGTCGGCTGGGCCGGGGGCCTTTCGCGCTCCCTGCACACGATCGAGACGGCCGCGGACCTGGGAATCCCGACCTTCCCGCACGGCGCCCACCTGAACGCCGCCCTCGCGCTGGCCGCCGTCTGCTGCCGCGACAAGGTCCCGGCCCTCGAATACCACCTGACCGTCGAGCCGCTGCGGCAGCAGATCCACGAACACCCGCTGACGGTCGACAGCGGCTGGCTCTCGGCCCGCACGTCGCCGGGACTGGCCGGGCAGCTGCTGACGGTGAGCGACGATCCGCTCTGGTCGGTGGGCCAATGACCGGCCGTCAGATGAGGCCTCGGTTGACCGGGGCCGAGCGCGGTTCGCTCTGGGCCCCGGTCCGCGGGGTCTGCTTCGACCTGGGCGGCACCCTGGTGGTGACCGACACCGAGCCGACCACCGGGCAGGTCGCCCACGTCCTGGGCATCACCTTGCAGGAGGCCAGGGAGGTGATGGAGGCCGGAGCGAAGCGCCGCCGGATCGCCCCCGCCGACCTGGCGGCCCACCTCGCCCGCGACTTCGGCCGCCCGCACGTCTTCGAGCAGCTGCGCCGGGTGCTGGAGGGCGCCCGCACCCGGGCCGGGTCCGCACGGTTGTTCCCCGACGCCTTGGCGGTGCTCCAGCTGCTGCGGGCTAGGGGGTTCGCCCTGTTCGCGATGACCAACTCGCTCGGCTCCTCGATCCCCGCGCAGGAGCCCGGCTTCCATGCGCTGCTGGACGCGGTCGTCTACTCCGCCGACACCGGCTTCTGCAAGCCCGAGCGAGGGGCTTTCGGCGCGGTCGAGTCCCTGTCCGGCCTGGCGCCGCACCAGCTGCTGCACGTCGGTGACTCCGCCCGGGCGGACGCCGCAGGCGCCGTCTCGGCGGGCTGGCACGCGGCCTACCTGCACCGCCCCGAGGACACCCGGCTGCCGCAGATGGCCGAGCCGCCGGCCGTCACGATCCGCACCTTGCGCACGCTCCGCCACCTGCTGCCCGCCCGCAGCTGATCTCACGTCACCGAGGGGGAGGTCCACCGATGGACCAGAGCGCCAACACCACCAAGGACGTGCTCGCCACGTCAGTGCCGCTGTTCGACCCGTCCGCGATGCCGCTTCGCCAGTGGTGCAGCGGTAGCCGGGAGGACCCGCTGACCGGGCTGGTCGCCTTCCCGGACTTCCACACCTCCATCCCCCGCGCGCTGGCCGCCGAGCTGGAAGCGGGCGGCCTGGTCGCCCTGGCGATCGGTGACGTCGACGGGCTGAAGGAGCACGTCGAGCAGACGAACGCCACCGACGCGGCCAGCTTCGGGCACCTGGCCGGGAACCAGGTCATGGCCCGGCTCGGCGCCACCACCCGGACCTGGTTCCGCGACCAGTCGTGGGCGGCGGCCTGCGCGGCCACCTTCGGCGGCGACGAGGTCATCATCGCCGCCGCAGTCGAGGACCCGGCCGCCTTCCACCGGGCCCTGTGCGGCCTGCGCGACCGGCTCACCGAGGTGCTGCCCACCCGGGTGTCCTTCGCGCTCGCCGTCGCCGGTCCCGGCCACCTGCCCGCCGAACGGAAGGGCAACGCCTGGAAACACGAGTTCACCGACCACCTGCTGGCCGCCGTCGACCGCTGCCTGTTCGCCCACAAGGCCGCCCGCCGCACCGCCGGGACCGAGGGCGGCGTCATCGCCGTCACCGAGGCCCCCGGCACCGGGGCGGCCGACGCGCTGCAGCCGCTTCCCGGCCCGGACCAGGTCCTGCACGTGACGGCCCGCCCGGGCCGCCTCGGCGGACGGCCCGTCTTGCTGCTGCCCTGCCAGGGCCCGGCGGGCCTTCGCGGACGGCGCCTTCGGGTCTCCTTCCCCCAGGCGGGCCCCCGGACCCTGGTCGTCGTCTCCGCCGTCGGCCAGGCGGCCCTGCCTGTCGACGAGGGGGCCGATGCCGCGGGCGTCGCGCTCGTCCTGGGCGGCATCCGGGAGGCCGCTCAGCACAGCGTCCCTGACGACCTTTCCGCTGCCCTTGCGGCGGCCGGGGCCGACTGGGCGGTGCTGCCGGAACACGAACGCGCCCAGATGCTCCACCTGATCACCGAGTCCGCCGACCCCCAGGTCCGCGCCGACCGCATGGCCGCGGCCGTCGTCGCCTGCACCCGGAGCCCGAAGTGACCACATCCCTCACCGCCGCCGACCCCGCCGCCGAGGCGGCTGGCTTCCCGGACTGGGGACAGGCCGGCGCGAACGCCGTCGCCGCCGTCCCGGACGAGGCCGTCGACGCCTACTGGCGGGCCCTCAACTACCTGTCCGCCGCACAGCTCTACCTCGCGGACAACGCGCGCATGGCCCGGCCGCTGCGGCACGAGGACCTCAAGGCCAGCCCGCGCGGCCACTGGGGCGTCTGCCCGCCGGTGAACTATCTGCTCGCCCACCTCGGACCGCTCACCGCCCACCGTCCGCCCGGTTCGGAGCTGCTGGTGCTGCACGGCGCCGGACATGCCGGGCCGTCCGCGCTCGCGCACGCCTACCTCAACCAGAACCTGCCCCCGACCGGCAGCGGGACCTGGTCGATCGCCGCTCTGCGAACCCTGGTCGGAGGTTTCCCCGACCCCGGCCGGTTCGGCTCCGAGGTCACCCCGCTGATCCCGGGCGTCCGCCACACCGGCGGGCAGCTCGGCCCCGCGCTCTCCGTTGCCCAGGGCATGGCCCTGGACGCCCCGCACCGGCTGGTCGTCCCGTTGATCGGCGACGGCGAGCTGGAGACCGGAGCCACCGCGGCGGCCTGGCTCGCCCGCCGGGCCCTCCTCGGCACGGGCGAGCACGGGACGGTGCTGCCGGTCGTGCTGGCCAACGGCCTGCGGATGGGCGGCCCCTCCCTGCTGGCAGGCCTGACCGGCGAGGAGATCACGGCCTACTTCACCGGGCTCGGCTACCAGCCACTCATCGCCGACGGCAGCGACCTGCCAGCCTTCCGCCGCCTGCTCGCCGACGCACTCGCCTCCCTGCAGCCGCTCGCCGGGGCGGGCCCGCAGCCGGTGGTGGTGCTGACCATGCCCAAGGGAAAAACAGGGCCCGAACAGGTGGGCGGGCGGCAGATCGCCGGGACACCAGCGGTCCACAAGACGCCGCTGGCGAACCCGCTGGAGAACGACGACGAGTTCGCCGCGCTCGCTACCTGGCTCGCCTCCTACCGGCCGACCGAACTGCTGACCGCCCAGGGACGCCCGTCTGAGCTGGTCCGCCAGGCCCTGCCCGGCCCCGCCGCCGAGCCGCCCGCGGCGGGGCCCGCGGTGATCCGGCAGCGGCAATCCTGGTCGGACGTGAGCGCGGTCGTCCGGGCCCGTGCCGAGCATCCCGGCTTCCGGCTGTTCAGCCCCGACGAGATCGCCTCCAACCGGCTCAGCCTCTCCCCGGACGGGAGCACTCCCGACTGGGCGGTGGAGATCCTCAACGAGGAGATCTGCCACGCTTGGCTGCAGGGCTACACCGAGACCGGCCGGGACGCCCTGCTGGCGACCTACGAGGCGTTCGCCCCGGTCAACACCAGCCTGCTGGTCCAGCACCTCAAGCACCGCAACCTGCGCCACGCGGCCGGGCACGCGAACCTGCCGTCGGTGAACTACCTGATCACCTCGCTCGGCTGGCGCAACACCTACACCCACCAGAACCCGGGGCTGGCCTCGGCGATGCTCGAACTCGAAGACCCGTCGGTGCACATCTACGCCCCCGCCGACGCCACCCGGGCCGCCGCCGTCCTCGCCGCGATGCTCACCAGCCGCGACCGCGTCAACTTCCTGATCACCGACAAGCACAGCGGTGTGAGCTTCCCGCCCGGCCCGTTCCGCGACGAGCTCACCCGCGGGGCCGCCATCTGGCCGCACCTGTCCTTCGGCCGCGGCACCCCGGACCTGGTCCTGGCCTCCGCCGGGGACATCCCGGCCCGTCAACTCGCCGAGACCGCACGCGAGCTCCGCCGCATCCGGGCCGCCACTACGATCCGATACCTGCACATCAACGACCTCACCGTCCTGGGCCCGGCCGGGACCTGGCCGGCCGCCCTGACACGGCAGGCGTTCACCGACCTGTTCGGCGCCGACTGCCCCGTCCTGCTGGCCGTCCCCACCTTCCCCGGCGCCGTCCGCGCGCTGCTCGCGGCCCGTGGCGAGGCAGACCGCTTCCACGTGGTCGGCTACCGCGACCCCGGCCGCCCCACCAGCAACGGGGCCCTGCTCGAACACGCCGGCCTGTCCGTCCCGGTCCTGTCCGCCCGCGCGACCCGACTCATCGAGGAGCACCGCCGATGACCAGCACCATCCCGGTCCCGCCCGACCCGGACGCTCTGGCGGCGTTCGACCGCGACAGCTACCTCATCCTTCGGAACGCAATCAGCCCCGAACTCCGCAAGAGGCTCGCCGAGGCGAGCGTGCGGCTGCTGGCCACGGGCCGCACGGCTGGCCGGGACCGCAGCACCGACGGCAAGGACGGCTTCCGCGGCGTCGTCGCCATGGACGACACGTTCCTGCCGCTGGTCGCCAACCCGGCCGTCCTGCCCACCGTGGTCGGACTGCTCAGCCCGAACCTGCACCTGATGTCCAGCAACCTGATCTACATGCCGTCCATCCCGTCCGGCGGCACACGCACCATCCGCGTCCCCGAACGGCACGGCTGGCACCGCGACATGGCCTCCGCCACCCGCGACCTCGGCCCCGAGAAGGTCCCCCGGCTCGCGATCAAGGCCGCCTACTACCTCAGCGACATCACCCCCGACGCCGGGATCACCATGGTCCTGCCCGGCAGCGGCAACGACCCCGGCCCTGTCACCGTCCCCCAGGGCGCCATCGACCCGCCCCGCGCCATCACCCCCGACCTCGGACCCTGCGATGTCCTGCTGTTCGAGAACCGCACCTGGCACGCTGGCGGCCTCAACACCTCCGGTCACCCCCGCCTAGCCGTGATGATGCAATACGGCTACCGCTGGCTCGCCAGTCTCGACGACGCCGCCCCGCACCTGCGCGAACGCCCGGACCTCGACGACACCGAACGCCAACTGCTGGGCACCCCCGACCGCAACCCGGATGGCTCGGTCACCCACGAAGGCGCCGGAGCCTGGGCCCTCCAGCAGTGGTGGGACGACGTCAACTCCAATCCGCTGCATTCCTCCTGAAGAGCCACAAACTGACTCCGCGTCCGAGACAGACTGGTGACCATGACCGCCTACACGCCCGACGAACTGTTCGCCTCCACCGCCCCCTACTACGCGAAATACCGGCCCGGCTACGACCCGAAGCTCTACAACCTGCTCAAGGAGAAGTTCGAGCTCGACGGCACCCAGCGCGTTCTGGACCTCGGCACCGGCACCGGCGTCCTCGCCCTCCCACTCGCCCGACTGGTCGGCGAGGTCATCGCCGTCGACCCCGAGCCCGGCATGCTCACCGAGGGCCGCAAGCTCGCCAACGAGGCGGGCATCACCAACATCACCTGGCTCCAGGGCGACTCCACCACCCTCCACACCCTGGACCTCGCGCCCGTGCTGCTCACAGTGATGGGCGCCGCGTTCCACTGGACCGACCGCGACCAGCTTCTCAAGGACCTCGACCACCTCATCGCCCCCAGCGGGGCGGTCGTCCTCGCCTCAGGCGGGGCCCCCGGCGACGTCGAACCCGCCCCCTGGCTGGAGGTGATCACCGAGGTCCGCACCCGCTACCTCGGCCCCGAGCGACGGGCCGGCTCCAGCACCTACAGCCACCCCAAGGAACGCCACCAGGACGTCGTCGCCCGTTCCCCGTTCTCGAAGATCGAGATCGCCCGCTGGGACCGCACCCTCACCCGCACCCTGGACGAGGTCATTGGCCTGCAGTTCTCCTACAGCTACAGCAGCCCCGCCCAACTCGGCGGTCAAAAGGACGCATTCGAACGCGACTTGCGCGAAGCCCTCACCGCCTTCAACCCCGAAGGCCGCTTTGACGAGATCGTCCGCACCGAAGCGATCATCGCCAGCCGCCCCTGACCAACGCCAGGAAGCAGAGCGAATGGGATTGGGGGGCGGGGTGAGTCGAGCGCGAGGCGATTTCCACAGTCGCGTCCTGTCCTCGATCGTGCGCTCGGCGATCGAGTCGCTCCGCACCGAGTACCGAAAGGTGTCTCCCAAGGAACTGGCCAAGTACAAGGCCGGGTGACCGCTTGCCCACCTGCTCGTTTGACGTGGCATGACGTGCATCTGCCCTGCCCCCGCTCGTGACTTGTGCCCTGACTGCCTCGGCTGGGGATACCAGCGCGGCACGTCGGGCGAGGACCGGCCAAACTGTCCGCGCTGCCACGGCCACGGCGGGCAGCAGCCGCACGACCTGCAGTGCCCGATGTGGGAGCTGCACCCCGCGCAGTGATGGTCACCGTTCGGCAAAGCGTCGGTGGCCACGCATATGCCTGCGGCAAAGTGAGAGTCGCCCCGTCGCCCCTGGAATCCACACCCCGCGGCGGGGCACGGGCCCGGTGCTGCATGCGCGCCGGGGCCCACTCGCGTTCATGGCCGGACTGTGCCCACCGGGCAGTCGAAAAGGGGTACGGCAGCCCGACCAATAACCGCCGCACCCCCTTTGAGTCCGCGACCGACAGGGAGCAGGCACGGACACCCCGACCCCGCGACCGTCGAAGAGGTGACTGCTGGACGGTCGCGGGCAGATCCGAGGCCGGGCCTTGCGGTGCACACGCGAAGGCCCGGCGAGTCCGTCGTCCTGGAGCCAGAAAGCGGACTCGCGACCAGTGTCGACTCGGGGCTGAATGGATGCCGGGCGGACACGCGGCCATCACCCGAACGCTCAGCGGTAAGTGGGGCGTGACGGTCGAGCACAGATCCGTCACGCCCCATCTGGCTCGCGACCCTGCCCAAGCGCGAGCCTTGTCCACCCGACCCCAGAGGCGAACAGAAACGATTCTGCAAGATCAACTAGCAAGGCAGTCGCAGGCACGCCCGTGATCACCTGAACGGCGCAATCCGACACCCGCGCACAAGAACACAACCAGCGCCTGGCCCACGTCACGGACATCAGGTGCCCCGGTCAGACCAGCGGGTCTCCGCCCAGGCCGTACTTCTCCCGCCGACGCACCCCGCGATGCAGCATCTGGCACCGGCGACACAGTCCGCCGGTGTGGGGCATTTCGTCGATCGGTCGCGTTCGCGCGGCTGGCGCGAGGGGGCTGCCGCACAGGCTCCAGCTGTCCCCCTCGGGAACGATGTGCCAGGTGCGGACAGCCCGGAACTCGTACTCGGCTTTCAGTTCGTGGGTCATCAGGCTCACCTGCCCGGTTCTTGCCTTGAGCTTCCGCCACTGGCTGCGGACAGACTTGGGCCTTTCGATCCTGGTGTCCTGCTGATTGGACCCTCACAACAGCCCAAAGGGCCTCACTCCTGGGACCTACACCGCGCACGCTGAACGTCCGGTCGCCGCGGAGTGTTGGCGGGCGGATCCTGGAACAGCTCGTGCCCCACGCTCCACGAGGGTGACCATGAACCGCCGCCGATACGCCCTTCTTGCCGCGTCCGCCGTCCTCACTCTGCCGGTGGCGTGCTCCTCGTCGACCAACGCCCAGATGAGCACCTCGTCGCCGCCGACGGCCTCGGCCAGCCCGACCACCATGAGCGGGAACGCGATCGGCGTCGGCCAGACCGCGACGTTCCAGTCTCAGTTTGCGGGCGAGCAGGGCACCACGATGCGGCTCGCCGTGACCAAGGTGGCGTACGTGTCCAGCGTGATGGACCTCGGCACGCCGCAGCCTGCGACGCGGGGCGTGCTGGTCCGGGTGACCATGACGGCAACGAACATCGGCTCCAACCCGGGCGTGTTCGACTCCGCGAACTTCCAGTGGGTCTCCCCCAGCGGCCAGGTCATCCCGAACGTCGACACGGCGGGAAGCGCACCGGACGCCATCCCCACGGTCACACTGCAGCCCGGCCAGCACGCATCAGGCGTTGCCACGTACGACGTCTCCGCGAAGGGCGGCCGGCTGGAGTATGTGATCTACACGGGGCAGTCGCCGCTCATCACGATCGACCTGCCACCTTCCTGACCGACCCTGTCACACCCACCAGGTAGCGCGGCGAGCATGCGCCCGGATCGCTTCACCCAGCTCTTGCTCACCGCCGCCCGCTCGCTGCCGGACACCACGGCCGAGGGCGTGGACGGGCGCGCGCTGGTCGATCTGGCCGCCGTGTCGTAGTTCCTCGGGGGCAAGGTAGCGGCTGGACCCGGGGAGTCGGTCGCCCGGGACGGTGACAGCGTCGCGTCGGACTCGGTCTGCAGGAATAGGTCGCATCCGGTCATGGCGCGAGAATGGCAGAGCCCGCCCACGCTGGGTGGCGGTTCACCGGCTCTTCGCCTCGTTCGCGTGGCCGTGGCCGCACTGGCCCAACCAGCCTCCGTGGCTCTCCAGTCCGTGGCGGTCCAGGTTCTGCTGCGATGTCAGCGCTTCCTTCGGGCCGGACTCGTCCCGTGTCCGTCGTGGTGAACCGTCGGCGCGGCTGGCCCGGGGGCAGAGCACAGGGAGGTGAAGGTGCGGGCCGCATGGGTACGGAGGAGCATTCCGGGTGCCGGTGGGAGTGCTGCCGGAGGTGTCCAGCGCGGCGCATGACCGCGCAGCGGAACCTGCACCCAGGCCGTCCCCTCGCTCAGGGCCGGCGGCGTTGGAGGGTTGCTCGGCTCTGGGACGAGCCGGTTGGCCGCGGCACGGAGGAGTTGGGCGACGCGGGTGGTCCAGCGGTGGTTTTGGCGACGGCGTGGCGCCGCCGCCTCGGGGGCCTGGCTGGTGAGGCGCTGGCCGGGGAGCGGGTGGTGGATTGCGGGGCTGACCGTGGCGGGGACGTGGTGGGCGCCGAGATAGTCGGCCAGTTCGGTGGCGGCGGCCAGGGCCTGATCATGGGGTATGTCGAAGGGGAGGACGTACAGGCTGTGGCTGGGCAGGTAGTGGAAGCCGGAGCGTGTGATCAGCCGGTGGGTGTCGCCGTGGCCGGGGTCGGCGGTGGTGGCGGTGATGCCGAGCACCGGGTGGCGGGTGATCACGACCGTCGGGTCGCCGCGCAGCGGTTCCGGGCCGGGGGTCTGATCGGGCGGCCTGTCCGGGTCAGGGACGAGAGCGGGCATTGCGGCGACTTCGTAGCCTGCTTCGGTCAGGAGCCGGGCGCAGGTGGTGGCGACGTCGCTGCGTTGACCGGGGCTGACGTCGAGGAGGTGGAGGCGCTGGCCGCGCGGGCGGGTGAAGCCGAGCAGGACCAGGGCGTGGTCGGCGGCGGGGCTGGGCTGGTCGGGGGCGGCGGTGAGGTGGCCGTGGTCGTCAAGGCCAAGGGTGATCGTCAGGTCCGGGTTCGTGGTGGCTCCCGTGGTCAGCGGTGGCGGCAGTTCCGCGCGCCGGTGGGTGGCGATGTGGTGGTGGCTCACGCTTCGTCTTAGGCGGCCGGCCTGACTGCGGTCAGGGCAGGCGCAGGTCGCGGCCGGGGGGCGGATGATGGCTCGCCCGGACGGTGCGCGCGAGCCGTTCGAGGTTTCCTCCGAGGTGGCGCCAGCGGTGGGCAGTTCGGAGGCTGCTGGGCGGCTGGGTGCGAGTCTGGGTGCAGTTGTCTGCGGACGGACGGATGATCAGGGCGTGTGCGGGATCGATTGTTTGCCCCTGGGTAGGGCGGTCCGCCAGACCACAGCGGACCGGCGGGCGGACCAGCCCCGCCGCGTCCGCTGAGGGGAAGGTCGGCGCATGCTGCGCTCCGATGGACAGCGGACGGGCATACCGGGGGGCTCGTGCGGACGCTGTCTTCCCTGCTGCCTGCGGCCATTGTGGGGACGCGGATAGCGCTCTCCTCATCCGAACACCAGGAGTGCGCCGGCCTGCGGATGTCCGGCGCGCACTGTCTGCGCACCTCAAGACAGAATCGGCGGACAGGATTCCGGTTTGATGCCCCTCTGCCAGCGCACGGAGGACCGCCTCCCTGGCCATCCAGCCGGGCGTGACCCAGTGTTGGCGGACGGACGCGTTGTTTCCCCGTCCAGTCGTCCGGAGGGAGCATCGCTGCGTTGTCCGGGACGGACGGGGGATCTCGGAGTGTCAGTGCGACCGTACCTGCACGCGGCCGGTGCCGCGCGCGGACGGCCGTGCGTGCTGTGCACCGGCCACGAGTGCGGTTCGCCGCCAGATCCGACCGGTCCGGTCCTCGTGGAGGGCGGGGGTTTGCTCCCAGGCGGCAGCGGTGCCGAGCTGCTCCCAGCGGCGCAGATCGTCGTGGTAGCCGGGGAGTATGCGCCGGGCGATGAGCCGGGCGGCACGTGCTGGATCTGCGGGCACGGTGATGCCGTTGGCGGTGCGAGGAGGGTGGGCGAGTTCGACCGCCCACGACGGGACCAGAGCGGACACGACGTTGGGTGCGCGGCGGTGCGCGGCGAGGGGTCGGCGCAGGAGGAGGAGTTGCTGGTCGCTTGGGCCGCGTAGCACGTGGGCGCCGTCGCGTTGGACGAAGTCGTACAGGGCCTGCTCGGCGATGCCGTGGTCCAGGAGCCTTTCGATGACGTCGATGCGAATGCCGTGGTGGTCGAGGTCGAGGTGGGTGCTCGTCCACGCGCCAGGCAGGCGTTGTGCGATGGCGGTCGCCAGCGCCCCGAGCTGTGCGCCGGGGCCCGGCTGCCTCGGCGGTAGGAAGTCAGAGGGATGCATGGTCAGCGGCGCCTCCCCGGGCGAGGTGTCGACGCGGCGCGTGCTGGTCAACGGGCTGCGGGTTTGCGGCTGATGAACTGGGCGGCCGTGGCGGGGGCGGGTGGGGCTACTCGGGGCGGCCGGGCCAGGCGGGTGGGTGGGGGCGTGGTCGGCCGCCAGCGGTGGAATGCGGTTTCGCTGATGGGCTGGTGGAGGTTGGTGTCCCAGGGCAGGACGGGGCCGCGTAGGTCGTCCCTGTCGCGCCGGGTGCTGATGACCTCCAGGCCCTCGGGCCGGAGCACGTAGATCCATTCGATGTGGTCGGTGCCGCGGACGTCGTCGTCGGTGGCGAGCGGCTCCGGGGCGCCGCCGTCCCAGTCGTGGCAGTAGCACGAGCCCTCTCCGAGCTCGGCGAACATGCTCGCGAGGTCGGGGGTCGGGTCGATCAGTTCGTCGCCCAGGTACTCCCAGCCGCCTTCGTGGCTGAGCAGGTGGGCGGCCAGCGCATCCTGGTCGCCGGCGAAGCGGCACCGCTGCGCGGCGATCAGGACGGGGACCATGAAGTCGGGGTTGCCGTCGCTGTGGACGTATCGTCCTTCCCAGCCTCCGTCCGGACAGGGTCGGGCCACGAGGCTCCGTGTCGACAACGGTCAGCTCCTTCTTCCAGGATGATGCGGGGTCGAGGGTGCTTGCGGGTCAGCGGCGTGCTGCGCCTCGGCCGACTCCGGCCGCGTAGGAGGCGGCGGGCGCGGAGGCGAGGTCGCTGAACCGCACGCTCGGCACCGCTCCCCCAGCGCGCGAGGCGGCGAGCAGGCGGCTGGTCCGGGCCGCCGCCCGCTGGACCGGTGCCGCCTGCTGCGTGTGGCGGTGGGCCCACTGGTGGGCGGCGGTGTAGACGGGCGGCAGGTCACGGGCGGCTGCGGTGAGGGTGTAGGGGGCGCGGTACTGCGGTCCGGCGCGTTCGACCAGGCCGTCGTCCTGCATGCGGCGCAGTCGGAGCAGGGTGAGTTGCTCGGACTGGTCGAGCGCCTTCGCCAGCTCGGTCAGGTGCGTGTCCCCGTGCTGGGTCAGGAGTTGCACCATCGTGGTGGTGCCGGTGAGCGCGAGGCGGTGCAGTGCCTGTTCGACCCGCTCGGTGTTCGCCATCGGGGTGGCGGTGTCCTGATGCACGCCCGCCCACACGCACACGGCCGTGTACAGGGAGCCGAGGGCTTCTCCCTCGTCAGTGAGCCGCATCGGCGCGCGTTGGCTCGCACGGGATCGTTCGATCAGGCCCCGGTCGCGCAGTTGGCCCAGGCGCAGGTCCAACGACGATGTGGGGATGAACGGCAGCGCGTCTTCCAGTTCGTGACGCTGCATCGGACGGCCGGAGTACAGCAGGGTGCTGGTGATCCACATGGTCCAGCGCGGTGCGAGGGCGCGCAGGGTGTCTTCGACGCCGGACAGGTCGGCGGCGGTGGTCAGGACGGCAGGGGTCAACGGGTCTCCCAGGGGTTCGGGTGCGGTGCGAAGGGGTCAGCGGCCGGGTCGGCGTTCGCCCGGTGTGGTGCGGGTCGGGGCGACATGGTTGCTGCTGGGCTGCGGGGTTGCCTGGTCGGCGAGGCGGGCGGTCTGGTCGAGGCACACGAGGTGTTCGGTCATCGTGTGCGGGGCGGGGCCTGGCCGGAGCGTGGCGCCGTAGTGCTGCGCGAAGGCGGCCAGGGCGGGCAGCGGGTCGCTGTTCCGGTCGATCTCCTGGCGCAGGTGGTCGCTCCCGTGCAGGACGACGGTGTCGCCGCCGACGTAGGTGGCGACCGCGACCGGGGTGTCGCCGTCGAAGGCGTGGGCGTGCACGAGCAGGCGGCCGGAGCGGATGTCCTCGAAGATCTCCTGTGCCTTGGCGCTGACCTTGAGGACCTCTTCGCGGCTCAGCCACGGCATCGGGTAGTCCGCCCACTGCTGGTCGTCCTCGCTGAAGTCCTGCTCGGGGTCCAGGTGTGGTTCCGCGGTGACGGTGAACCCGGCCTCGCGCAGGGCGCGGACGGCCTTCGCGGCGTAGTGCTCCTCCTCGCCGTCGACGCGGATCAGTCGCACCGCCTGGCCTGCGGGGCGGAAGCCGCACGAGATCAGGACGGCACGGGCGAGCCCGGCGTCCGGCCCGTCGTGGTCCGCGTGGACGGCTCCGGTCACCCCCTGCGTCACCTGCACGCGCGTCGCGGACGGGGCCGCCTCAAACGCCGAGGGTCGGGCGGGTTCGACGGGGTGGCCGAGATCGAGGTCGAGGACGACCTCGTCGCCTGCCTCCGCGATCGTCGACGCGAGCGGGCCCGCCAGCTTGTGCTGGTGGTCACGTGGCATCCAGGCGGGAAAGGTCCATCGGCTGCGCCGGGTCGGGTCCTGCTGCAGCCCGTATCGCTCCAGCAGGAAGTCCCAGTGGTCGCGTCGGTCATCGGCGGGATCGGTCTCGACGATGACGCCGTGGTCAGGGGTGTCCAGGAAGCGGACCGTCAACAGCGCTCCAGGCTAAGGCGGGTGGGCAGGTCAGCGGGCTCGGCCGCGGGCTTGCGCAGGGGACGTGGTCGTGGTCCAGGCAAGGCGCACGGCAGACGCGGGGCCGATCGCCTGTGGTGTGGGGGCGGAAGGGCGGGGCCGGGGTCGGGCGAGGTCGGCAGGGGTGGGCACGCGGGTGACGGTGGCGTGGAGCCGGGCGAGGGTGGACAGTTCACCGGTCCAGCGCCGCACCGGGTCCGGCGAGACCATCGCCCTCGCCGCGGCGGTGACCACGGTCACGGGGGTGCCGCTGGAGAACCTGCCGTACCAGCCCAGATGCCTCCCGTGGCTGGCGCCGAGGTACCAGCGGCCGTCCTGCCCCACCTGTTCGGCCCACTCCGGTTCCAGTGGGCGTCGCTGCCAGGACGCGTGGGCGAACCCATCACGGGACGCCGCGGTCCAGGCATGGTCCGCACGGCCGGTTCGCCAGCCGCGGCCCCACAGGACGTCGAGCGGGCCGTCGTCCCCATAGGCGGGCTCGTCGAGGGTGGCGGCGTCCAGCTCCATGTCCGTCGGCAGGGTGCGGATCGCGTCGGCGAGCGCGTGGGTGACGGCGGTGACGATCTCGGTGGGGGTGTCGGTGCTGAAGTTGGCGCACCACAGGGGCGGGTCGAACGGGCTCGCGCCGTCGGCGGCGCTGCGGACCGCGATCTTCCACAGGGTGTCCCAGTCCTGCTCGGGCTCGTAGGCGATACGGACGCGTCCGCATCGGGTGCGCAGGCTCAGGTTGCCGAGGTCGTCACGCTCGCGGACGGGGTTGAGGTCGAGGATCGGCTGCAGACCCGGGTCGCCGATCGCGGTGCTCCCCGCCAGGTAGAGGGGGCTGACCAGCACCTCGTGGAGGTCATGGTCAGGCATGGGCTCCCCCGGGCTTCTCGACCGCATCCGTGCGCGAGGCGCCTGCGGCCTCCCCGGGATCCTGTGTGGTGGGGCGCAGGACGGGGTCGTTGTCGAGGATGTGGTTGACCAGGTGGGCGGCGAAGTGGGCCGGGGTGTTGCGGCTCAGGCTCAGGCACCACAGCATCCGGTCCGGGGCGGTGGCGGCGACCGCGAGCCATTTCGGGTCGCCGCTGCTGTCGCCGGGTCGGTCCGGGATCGCGTGCGCGGACACCGCCACGGTCCCGTCAGACGACAGCAGCGCGAACGTGAAGTCGTCCCCCGGGGCGGGGCTGCGCACCTCCCAGGCCTCCGGCTCGTAAGAGAGGGAGAGGTCGGCTTCGCCCTCCCCCACGCCGTAGATCAGCGCGTCGGGGTCGCGGACCAACTCGTGCTGCAGGGAGGCGATCAGCGCTGTCAGGAGTTCCGCCGGCGCGTGACCGGCGACGCGCGCGTGCCAGCGCTCAGCACCCTTGCGGCTGGCGCGGACGGAGGCCAGGACCATCGGCTCGCCCGACTCGCTTCCCTTCGGCTCGTAGCCGATTCCGATACGTCGGCACCGGCTGAGCAGGACGAGGGTGCCCTGGCTGCTGGTCACCGTCCATCCCCCGGCCACCGCCATCAG
Organism: Streptacidiphilus fuscans; assembly: GCF_015690355.1. Taxonomy (GTDB): domain Bacteria; phylum Actinomycetota; class Actinomycetes; order Streptomycetales; family Streptomycetaceae; genus Streptacidiphilus; species Streptacidiphilus fuscans. Next base: position 107,265 of record NZ_JADPRT010000013.1, read on the forward strand.
ACCCAGCGCGCGGACGTGCTCGTCAGGGCCGCTGGCGGCGAGGTTCCGCGGCGCCAGCAACTGGAAGCCGCGCCCTGCTTCAGGCATCGGGGCGGCCGTCATCGCCCGCCCCCTGCCTGGGCGGCGTGCTCACCTGGGATAGGGCCGCTCGGGTTCGGGAGGGCGGTGGGTTGAATCAGGCAGGCAGGCACGGTGACGCTCCACTGGCGGGGGAGGAACAGAGGAAGGGGGGAGGCGGGTCAGCGGCGGCGCGCCAGCCGGGCCGACGGGCTCGTGGTCGCTGCCGGCGCCGGTGTGCCGCGCGGGGCCGGTTCGGTGCCGTGCCCGGCCTCGTGGCTCGGGTTGGGGACGGTTCCGGCGCGCTGGCAGGAGCGGCACAGTGATTCGACGCGCGCGTGCAGGTCGCTGATCCGGGCGGCGAGAATGTCGATCTCGACTCCCCGCTGTTGGAGGATCCCGGAGGACAGGTTCCGGACGTCGCGGTGGCCTGCGCCGTAGCGGGCCAGGTCGGTTGCCGCCCATGCGGCGCGGTTGCGGAAGAGTTCGACGAGGTCGACCAAACGCTCCGCTGCCGCGGCGGTCTGGCGGGCGAGCTCACCGTGGGCGGTACCACCGGGATGCAGGGAGACCAGTTCCATGACGCCCACATCGAGGGTCTGGCGGATGAGGTCGGCCCCGGGTGTGGCGTGCTGCGGCCCTGTGGGTGTGCTCACCTCGCTCCCCCGCATGGAACCGCGGCGCGGGGAAGGTCCACGGCCATGGTGGTGACGGTGCGGTCCGTGTCGGTGTGCTCGGTGGTGTGGAAGCCGTGGGCGCCAAGGGTGGTGTGGAGGTGCCGGGCGGTCGCGGGGGTGGTCGCCGTGACCTGGCGGAGTTGGTGGCGCTCGGCGTGACACAGGGCCAGACGCAGCAAGGTGCTGCCCAGTCCCCGCCGCTGCCAGGGGTCTTCGACCATCACGGCTAGGTCGGCTGTGGTGTCGTCCGCGGTGTGGCGTATCAGGTTGGCCATGGCGACCACGTGGCCGGGGTGGGCGGGCTCGGTGACCAGCCAGCACACGGCGCGGACCGGATGGTTCAGGCGGGTCCAGTCGTCGTCGGTGAGACGGGACTTGGCCGCGTGGTAGCGGCCGTGGCGGGTGACAAGGGAGCAGCGCCGGTGCAGGTTCTGGACCGCGTCCAGATCTGCCGGGACCGCGGTGCGCACGCGCACCAGGCTCTGGTCGGGCAGCAGCGCCAGGACGGCGGGCGGCCGGTTCCAGCGTCGTCGCCCCGGCCGCGCCCGGAACACGGGCGCGGGCGGGGACGGTTGGGCGGGGGCCAGGTGGTGCACCGGCGTGCTCTCCTTCATCACTCACGGGTTGGGACGGGGTGTTGGCGGTCAGTCGTGTCCGGTGCGCAGTTCGGCTTCGGTCTCGGCCAGGCGTCGGGCGGCGTTGCGGTAGTTGCGGCGGGCCATCTCCACGCCGATGAAGTCCCGGCCTTCGAGCAGGGCGGCGACCCCGGTGGAGCCGGATCCCGCGAACGGGTCCAGCACGGTCCCGCCCGGGACGCAGATCTTGACCAGGTCGCGCATCACCGAGACGGGCTTCTGGGTGATGTGGACGCGTTCGCGGCCCGACGGTTGGGAGGCGGAGTACAGGCCCGGGAGGTGGACCGGGTTGCGGGAGCCGTCGATGGCGCCCTTGCTGGCCCAGTACACGAACTCGCAGTTCTGGGTGAACCCGCCGGTCCTGGGCCGGGCTTGGGGCTTGTGCCACGGGACGATGCCGCGCCACAGCCAGCCGCCCGCCTGCAGGGCGTCCTCGGTCACCCCGGACTGGCGCCAGTCGGTGAAGACCAGCAGCATGCCCCCCTCCCGGCACACCCGGTAGGCCTCGGTGAGCAGCAGGGTCATCCAGAACCCGTAGGAGCGCTGGTCCTTGTTCTCGCCGGGGAAGTCGGGCAGGTCGTGCTTGGCGTCGCCGGAGGTGTACTTCTGCTTCGCGGTACGGGAGGTGCGTTCCTTCGCGGTGCGTCCGCCGGAGTTGTAGGGCGGGTCGGTGATGACAGCGTCGACGCTGTCGTCCGGGAGCTGAGCCAGGACGGACAGGGCGTCGCCTCGGTGCAGGGTGTAGGTCAAGGGCAGACCTCCAAGAGCCCGCCAGGGCGGGCGAATCGGTGGGCGAGGGTGGGCCGTGCGGCATCGCACGGCACGGGCGGAAGATTCCGGCACGGCGCGGCAATTCCCCTCACGGAAATGCGCGAGCGTCTTGTCGGAAGCCTCAGACCCTAAGCACACCCACTCCTGACGCGCAAACAATTCCATTTAATTTTCATTTTCTTGCCAGGCCCGGATCGGGCTGTCTATGGTCGACGACATCGCAGGCCGGGGCCATGAGACCCCGACTCGATGATCCGGTCTTCCGGGCACCCGGCCCGCACTCGACCTCTTCAGAAGGGCTCCCTGGTGGAATTCCGAAGATTACGCCCGCAGCCTTCGGCTGCCCTCCGCCACCTGACCGCACTCCGGCGGTGATTCGCACCCTTCCCTGGAACGGGCGCGGATTCCCGCCGGGGGTGCCGGGCCCGCCCTCGCCTTTGGGGTCGGGCCCGGCACGCGGCCCCGTCGCGAACCCGAGGGAGAACCGTGCCCCCAAGCACCCGCTCCAGTTCCACTTGTTCAACCCGCTTGCCCGCACCGCCCGTTGACGTGGGCCGCCTGTGAGGAAGGCCGTCGCCTCCTTCACCGCCGCTCTGCTGCTGTCCCCACTGGCGCTCGGCCTGTCCGTCGCCGTCATCTCCAGCAGCGCCACCGCCGCCACGGCATGCACCCCCGCCACCGGGCAGGTCGACCCGTCCGCGGTCGCCGCCGCCGTCAAGGCGGTCCTGGCCAAACTGCCCACCACGGTGCAGGTTCCAGGACTGGACGCCCCGGCCGTGCAGGTGCCAGGCGCCCAGGTCATCGTGGCCACCGGCATCACGCTCAAGGTCCCGGCCCGCGGCCAGGTCGTGGCGCTCGCGACCGCGTTGCAGGAGTCGGGGCTGCGCAACCTCGCCTACGGCGACCGTGATTCGCTGGGGCTGTTCCAGCAGCGTCCCTCGCAGGGCTGGGGCACCCCGGCGCAGATCATGGACCCGGTATACGCGTCCACCCAGTTCTACGAGCACCTGCTCAAGGTGCCCGGCTGGCAGGACCTCCCGGTCACCGTCGCCGCCCAGCAGGTGCAGCAGTCCGGCTTCCCGGACGCGTACGCGAAGTGGGAGCCGCTGGCCACCGCCCTGCAGCAGGCCCTCACCCCCACGCAGGCCTCCGGGCCCACACCCGGACCCGGCACGCCGAGCGGCACCACCGTGCCGAGCGGTGCCACTGGCTGCGGTGCGGGGGGCGGGGTGTCGTTCGGGCCGATCCCGCCCGGTACGGTGCCGGCGGGCTACCAGATCCCCGCCATCGCCTCCCCCACGGCGCGCACCGCGATCCGGTGGGCGATGGGCCAGCTCGGCACCCCCTACCAGTGGGGCGGCTCCTGCCAGAACGCCCACGGCGCCGATCCGATGGGCCGCTGCGACTGCTCCTCACTGGTCCAGCAGTCCTACAAGGCGGCCGGGATCCCGCTCCCGCGCACCACCTACGACCAGGTCAACCAGGGCACGCCCACCACGGTGGCCCACCTGGTCCCGGGCGACCTGCTGTTCACCGAGGGCCCGCCGTCCGCGCCCGGTCACGTCGGGATCTACATGGGCGACGGCTTGATCATCAACGCCCCGCACACCGGCGCGGTCGTCGACATCAACACCCTCGCATCGTGGCTGCCCCAGATCGTGGCGGCCCGTCACATCACCGGCTGACAACCGGGATCCGCCCCGGATTCCCCAGGCCGTCTCGTCGGTCGGACTTCCCTTCGCATGCATTGTCCCGCGTCCGCGTGCCCGCGGTCCATCCCCCGCCCGGATGACACCCCCTCCCTTTCCTCGCTCTTCCCGCTGCCTCACGTTCCTGATCCTGGAGTGCCCTTGTCGCTGCGTTCCCTCGCCCATCCGCTGGCCCAGGTCGCTTTCGACCCCGGCGTGCAGCCCGCCGCCGGGGGCCTGCCCGGACTGGACGTCCTGAAGAAGGTCGTCGACTCCGTCAACCTCTTCGGCATCATCGCGGTCGTCGGCGCGCTGTGCGTCTCCGGCGTGGTGTGGGCCTGGGGCCACCACTCCGGCTCCCACGGCGCCGAGGCCAAGGGCAAGCAGGGGGCGCTGGTCTCCGCCGGGTGCGCGCTGCTGCTCGGCGCGGCGAACGGGATCGTGCTGTTCGCCTCGACGCTCGGGGCGCAGGTCCACTGATGCCCCGACGCCCCCTGCTCTCCCTGCTGCCGCCCGGCCGCATGAGGTTGTTGGCTGCTGCCGCCGCCATCGCGGTCCTCGCAGCCCTCGGCGTGCTCGGCGCCCGCCTCACCCACGGCCAGGCCACCCCGCACCCCGTCGCCCATCCGTCCGTCTCCCCGACGATCGAGGCGGTTCCCGCCCCGGCTGGCCCGGTGTCGCGGGGGTCGGTGGCGGCGCCGCCGGTGACGACGGACCCGGTGGTGTTCGCCAAGGCGTTCACGCGGACGCTGTGGAGCTACGACACCCGCACCAACAGCCAGTCCCAGCAGTTGGACGGGCTGAGGGCGTGGGTGCGAGCGGATCCCGCCTACACCGACTGGGACTCGGTCGCCCAGCAGGTCCCCACCGCCGCGCTGTGGCAGGACCTCGCCGGCCAGCAGCAGCACGCCACCGCGCAGATCACCGAGGGCCACATCCCGTCCGCGTTCACCGCCGCGGTCGCCAAGGACCCCTCGCAGCTGACCGCCGCCTACGTCTACCCGGTCACCGTCACCGGCACCGTCCAGATCGCCTGGAAGGGCGGCTCGGGCAGCGAGCAGCGGGCGATCACCGTCGCTGTCCAGTGCCGCCCCGGCACCAGCTGCACCCTCGCGGCCATCGCCCCCACCACCAGCCCCTAACCGCGGGCAGAGAGGACACCTGCCTTCATGGGCTTCTGCGACATACCCGGCATGGGCGTGCTGTGCGGGCCGATCACCGACGGGCTCACCAGCTCGGTCACCGGCAGCATCGGCAACTGGATCGCGTCCAGCATCGGCGATCTGGCCACCAGCGGCGTCGACCTGGCCACCAAGGGCATCAACGCCACCACCGCCATCGACCTCAACTCCGACTGGTTCCGGCACAACTACGAGCTGCTGCTACCGATCGGGCTGACCGTCACCGTGCTGACGTTCATCCTCCAGCTCATCCGGGCCGCCTGGCGCAGGGACGGCAACGCCCTCGCCCAAGCCGTCACCGGGACGTTCTCCGGGGTGCTGTTCGCGTTCGCCGCGATCGCACTCACCTCCGTCGCCATCACAGTCACCGACGCGCTCTCCGACGGCCTGTTCCAGGCAGCCGGGACCTCCGTCGACGACTCGATCCGACGCCTGGTCAAGGTCAGCGAGATCAGCTCCACTTCCGGACTGGGCTGGGTGGTGGCAGCGGTGGTCGCGGCCGGATGCGCGATCGGCACGTTCCTGTACTGGGGCATGATGATGCTCCGCAAGGTCACCGTCCTGGTCCTGGTGGCGCTGGCCGTGTTCGCCGGAGCGGGCGGAGGCTGGGAGGCGGCGCAGCGCTGGCGGCGCGGCTGGATCGAAGCCACCGCCACCGTCGTCTTCTCCAAGCTGCTCATCACGATCGTCTTCCTGATCGGCGTCTCCGCCATCGGCCAGTCCAAGACGACCGACGGAGTCGGCGCGCTCTCGGACATGCTCGCCGGACTCACCGTCATGGCCCTGGTCCTGATGTGCCCGTTCGCGATCTACCGGTTCGTGCACTGGGCCGGAGACCCGCAGCACGCCGACCTGCACCAGTCGACCGCGATGGGACTGTCCAACGCCGCCGGCAAGGCCCAGAAGGCGTACGGCACCGCCCGCACCGCCGCGACCGGCGCCACCGGAGCGGGAGCCGCCGCGGCGGGCGCTGCCGCGGGCAGCGGCTCGGCGGCGGGAGACACCGCCGGAAACCTGCAAGGTCCCGAGGGCGAGAACGCCGAGCAGGAACCGTCCTCCGCCAAGGCCGCCTCGTTCCGGTTCAACTCCCGCACCGGCGCGGGCGGGGACGGCGGCCGGTCGCTCTACGCCGGCCGACCGGGCGACGGCGGCACCCCGCTGTTCACCCGCCCCGGCCACACCCCGGCCCCCGCCGCCGCAGACGGCGCGGAGCCAGGCAGCAGCCCTGCCAACGCCAGCGTCGCTTTGGGAACCGGAGAGGCTGACGCGGCGCCGCCCGGACGGCTCGTGGTGTTCCCGGGCCCCGCACCGCAGGGAAGCACCGGGTCGGCCACCGCCTCGACCGCACCACCTGGGGTGGCTCCGGTCCCAGCCGGACCCACTGCACCCGCAGGCCCGCCCCCGGCCTCGGTGCTGCCGCCGCCCGAGCCGCCGACTGGCCGCTGACCCCGCCGCGCCCGCCCCTGTCTCCGCCCTTGTCCGGCCCGGACCCGCGCTTAGGAAGCCTCTCTCGTGTCTGCACCCATCCTCGAATCGGCCGCCACGGTCAAGTTCCCGCACCGCCCCCGCCGCGGGGTCCTGCTCGGGCTGAGCGCGGCGCAGCTGCTGCTCGCCTCGCTGTCGCTGCTGCTCCTGCTCGCCGTGCTCACCACCGGCGGGGTGCCGGTCGCGCTCGAACTCACCCCGGTGTGGGCCGGTTTGGCCGCGCTGGTGCTCGTGCGGCGCGGCGGGCGCCCGCTCGCGGACTGGGCCCCCATCACCGGCCGCTACCTGCTGCGGCGCTGGCGCGGCCAGCTGGTCTGGCTCGCCCGGCCCGGCCGCCGCCCCGCCCGGCAGGGCCTGCTGCACCTGCCCGGCACCGCCGCGTCGCTGCGCGCCTTCACCTCCCCCGACGGCCATCTCGCCGCGGTCCACGATCCGCACCAGCAGACCCTGACCGCGGTCCTGCGCGTCACCTCCCGTGCGTTCGCCCTGCTCGACCCGGGCACCCAGGACGCCCACGTCACCGGCTGGGGCCGGGCGCTCGCGGCGCTGGCCCGCACCGGGCACGTCGCCCGCCTACAGGTCATCGAGCGCACCGTCCCCGACAGCGGCGACGCCCTGCACCGCTACTGGCAGCAGCACCAAGGCGGCGCCGCCCCGGACGCCTCCCGCCTCTACAGCGAACTGCTGGACGCCGCAGGCCCGGCAGCCGCACCGCACGAGGCGTACCTGTCGGTCGCCCTCGACATGAAGGCCGCCAAGCGCCTGGCGAACCAGGCCGGAGGCGGCCTGGCCGGGGCCCTCACCGTCCTTGCCCAGCTCGCCTCCGCGACCGAGCAGGCCGTACGCGGAGCGGGGCTCGCCCCGGCCGGATGGCTCACCTCGCAGCAGATCGCCGCCGTGGTCCGCACCGCCTACGACCCCACCGCCCTCCCGGCCTTGGACCGCTGGTCCACCAGTGGCCGCCCGCAGGCGGACCTGGCCGCCGCCGGGCCGGTGGTGGTGGTCGAGCACGAGGACCGGTTGCGCACCGACAGCGCCTGGCACGCCGTGTACTGGGTCGAGAACTGGCCCCGCACCGAGACCAGCCCCGGGTTCCTGCACCAGCTGGTCTTCGCCGCCGGCGTGCGCCGCACCCTCTCGCTCACCTACGAGCCGCAGGAGATGAACGCCGCCTTCCGCGACGTGCGCCGCCGCAAGGCCACCGTCATCGCGGACGCCGCCGAACGTGCCCGGCGCGGCCAGGTCGACTCCGAGGAGGACTCGGTCGAGTACGCCGACATCAAGGCCCGCGAGCGCCAGCTCATCGCCGGCCACGCCGATGTCGCCCTCACCGGCCTGCTCACCGTCTCCGCCGAGACCCGCCAGCAGCTCGACCACGCCTGCGCGCTGGTCGAAACCGCGGCGGTCACCGCCCAACTCGACCTGCGCCGCCTGGACTTCCAGCAGGCCGAAGCCTTCACCAAGGCCGCCCTGCCCCTCGCCCGCCCCTGACGCCGAAAGCAGACGTGATGTCCGACCCGGATCTGCTCCACTACGCCACCGCCGCTCTCGACGTGCACCACCACACCGCGCTCCCCGAACCCCTCCGCGCGGCAGACCGGGTCGAACTCGACGCCCTGCACGCCCACGCCACCGCGCTCTACGAGCTGCTGGACACCCACACCCACGGCACCCACGGCCCGAATCCGGTAGGCGGCGACCACCTGCACGCCGCCCGCACCCGCGCCTGGCAGCTCGCCGAGCACCTCCACGACGCCTTCCACACCGCCCCGCGCGACGACGGCACCACCCCCACACGGGAGCAGTGCGCGGCCCGACACCCCGAGGGCGCACCACGCCTGTCGATCTGCCGCCGCCACGTGGCCACCGCCGTCCGGGTCCGCCGCCATACCACCCCGGCCGAGCTGCGCGCCGCCTTCACCGGCCTGGTCCGCCACTAGCCACCCGTGACAAGGGAGTTGTTCCAGATGCGTGCCAGCGCCAGCCCGCTGTTCACCCCCCGCGCCGCCGACCGGCACGCGCGCCGCACCGCCCGCAAGGCCCTCGCCGAGGCCCGCCGCACCGCTCGCGACCAGCGCCCCAACCGGCGCGCAGACAAGCAGCGTGACGGCCAGGGCGAGCGGCTGCGGGCCGTCTACGCGACCTCCGGGCGGCCGGGTGCGGCGTCGGCGCGCGGCGGAAACGTGAAACTGGCCCCGCACCGGATGACCACCGCAATCGCCTCGGGCGCTTACCCGTTCCTCGCCGAAGGGGGCCTCGGCGCCCACGGCATCTACATCGGCCGCGACGTCCACGCCGAAGGCAGCTTCTGCTTCGACCCGTTCGAGCTCTACGGCAAGCTGGACGGCTTCACCAACCCGAACATCCTGCTCGCCGGGGTCATCGGCATGGGCAAGAGCGCGCTCGCGAAGTCCCTCGCCCTGCGGGCCATCGCGCACGGCTACCGCATCTACGTGCCCTGCGACCCCAAGGGCGAATGGACCCAGGTCTCCTCGGCCCTCGGCGGCCAGACCATCGCGCTCGGCCCCGGCCTGCCCGGCCGCCTCAACCCCCTCGACGCCCCCGCACGCCCTCACGGCTTCAACCCGCAGGACTGGGCGGGCGAGGTCCGCAAGCGCCGCCTCATGCTGGTCGGCTCCCTCGCCCGCACCGTGCTGGGCCGCGACCTGCACCCGATGGAGCACACCGCCCTCGACGTCGCCCTCGACCACACCACCGCCGACCAGCAGCGCACCCCGCTGCTCGGCGACATCGCCCAGCTCCTCGGCAACCAGGACGAGCTGAACCGCGCCGCGGGCGACCACACCGGCCAGCTCGGCTCGGCGGCCCGCGACCTCGCGCACGCCCTGCGCCGCCTCATCCACGGCGACCTCGCGGGCATGTTCGACGCACCCTCCACGGTCGCGTTCGACCCGACCGCGCCGATGCTCTCCATCGACCTGTCCCGCCTCGGCTCCGCCGGCGACGACACCGGCCTGGTGCTCGCCATGACCTGCGCGTCGGCGTGGATGGAGGCCGCCCTCGCCGACCCGACCGGAGGCAGGCGCTGGGTCGTCTACGACGAGGCCTGGCGCGTCCTGCGGCACACCGCCCTGCTGGAGCGCATGCAGTCCCAGTGGAAGCTCGCCCGCGGTCTCGGCATCGCGAACCTCATGGTGATCCACCGCCTCTCCGACCTGCTCGCCGCAGGCGACGCCGGATCCCGCGGACGGGCGCTCGCGGAGGGCCTGCTCACGGACTGCTCCACCCGGATCATCTACCGGCAGGAAGCCGACCAGCTCGCCGCCACCGCCCACCTCCTCGGCCTGACCGGCGTCGAGACCGCCGCCGTCTCCCAACTCCCGCGCGGGCGCGGCCTGTGGAAGGTCGCGGGCAGGTCATTCGTGACCCACCACGTCCTGCACCCCGCCGAGCTGCAGCTGTTCGACACCGACGCCCGGATGGGGCCGAAAATCCGCGATTTCGCGACGGCAACGACCACCCGCCCGGCCGCGCGCGGGGAGGCGGCATGAGCAGCACCGTGATGCCCGATCCGCGGATGACGCCCGGCCCGCACCCCGACCACCTGCGCCCGTGGGAGCAGGCCGACACCGGACCGGACACCCTGCCCGCGCACATGGCGGAGGCACGCGCCCAGTCAGAAGCGTTGCACCGGGCCGTCGCCGACGGCACCTGGATCGTGGACTGGCACTACGTCACCCACGAACACGGCTACCTGCTCGCCGGTGTCACCAACCCGACCTCCGGGGTCTCCCTGCACATCGTGCACGAGGACACCTCCGCGTCCGTTCAGAAGGTCTTCCCCTCCAGGGTCCGGGCCATGGCGGCGGCGCCCCGCTACATCGAGGGGTTCGAGCCGATGGCGGACGCGCCCGAGCGCTACCGCGAACACGCAGCCCGCGCCACTGCACGACGCGCGCGACCCGGGGACGACCACACGGTGACCGTGGGATACCGCGAGGACCTGGACGTGCTCGTCGCCTTCCCGCCCGACCGCCTGGCCGCGTTCTGGCTCTTCCACGCCGGATTCGTCCGCGACAACGCCCTGGACCTGTACCGGCCGCGTCGTGGCACCTCCCCGCAGACCGCCGAACGCCAGCTGCGGGACGCCTGCCGATACCTGGCGGTCTCCGGCTACAGCGTCACCCGCGTCTACAGCGACATCGAGCAGCAGGTGCTGGCCGACCAGCAGCCCGTGCCCGCGTGGTATCTGCCGTCACCGCCCCGCACCGCTGGCGATCCGAGCCCGCTGGCGGCCGATGTCGCCGCCGACCTGTCCAACCAGCACCTGGTCATGCTCGCGCACCACGAATCCCCCGAGGGCGACTTCGACTTCCTCGGCCGCTACCGCGCCGACAACCAGGCCGCGATCTTCTCCACCGCGCCCGGCGGCCGGTACACCGTCAGCCTCCACCCGGACCTGGACGCCGCCGAGGCCGCGTGGACCGCCCTGGGCCGCGCCGCCAAGCTCCCCGCAGCAGGCCCGCGCGCCGCTCGGGGACACGGTTCCCGTGCGGCACCGGCGATCCCGCCCTCCGCGCAGCCCCGGCTCTCGTCGGGCCGACGCCGGGGCATCCGATGACCCGCCCATCCGCACACGTTCGGAGTTCCGTCATCGTCGACATCCATCCCGAGCTCGCAGCGATTCCCGCGCCGAGCCAGGACGAACTCGACTCGCTGATCCGCAGCATCAGCGAAGTGGGGTTGCTCAGTCCGATCGTGCGTGACCCGCAGGGACGGATCCTGGACGGCCGGGCCCGTCTGGCGGCCTGTGAATCCCTCGGCATCGAGCCGGAGTACACGACCCGCCAGGAAGGCAACGCGGGTCACTACGCCGTCACGGTCAATTTGGAGCAGCGGTCCCTGACCCAGGGCCAGAAGGCCATGATCTACGCGAAGGCCGAGCTTTTCCCGGAAAATCCGGACGACTTTCGCGCTGAAACCGACTCCGGATTTTCCCAGGAAATCACCGGCCAGGACCTGAGCCGGCAGGCCGGGGTGTCCCCCTCGCGCATGAGCAATGCTTACACGGTGCTGGCTTGGGCGCCGGAACTGGCCGATCTCGTCGTCGCGGGCGGTGTGAGCCTGTCGGCCGCCTACCAGACCGCACGCGCCCGAAAGCTCGCCTCGAACTCGGACGAGAAGAAGCTCGAAGAACTTCATGCGCTGGAACCGGAGTTGGCGCAGCAGGTGGCAGACGGCGACCTCAGTCTCAACGCCGCGGTCACCGAGATGCGAGATCGGGCCGAGAAGTCCGCCGACGAGCGCCGCCGGGCCACCGCGCAGCTGTGCGGCCTGGTGCCCACTCTCGCCCAGCACAAGGGCGGCGAGTCTTTCGGGCTCTACGACACCACGTTCGCCTTGTCCGGACGGGAGATCAACCGGCAGGTGATCGCCTCGGCGATCACCGCGCTCAAGCAAATGGACGCCGTGTGGCAGAAGCGAGGATGGCAGTGAGGATCAACGACCCGTACCTGCAGCAGTTGATCGAGGACTGCTGCGCGGCCGTCACCGCGCCCGACGGGCGATTCGCCCAGGGCGACGCGATCGAGGAGCTGAGTCGGCGCCTTCACAGCACCGATCTCACTCCCGGCCAGCGCGCCCTACTCGAACAGCACCAAAGCCACGCCCTCGTGTCGAGCTTCGCCGACCAGCGCAACCCCCGGCGCTTGGCCAGCGGCTCCTGGTACCACCCGCAGTTCATGCTGAAGCTCGGGCAGGGCGAGCGGATCTGGATGGCCCTGGCTCTGCGCAACGACGTGTCCGACTGGCTGAACCTGTCCGCCAAGAACGCGGCGGGCGTCCTCGCGTCCGAAGGCCTCAAGCAGGCGTGGGGAAACAAGCGCATCGCCGCGTACGACAGCCTCCCGGGCATCCGTTACCTGGACGAGCTCGAGCGCGTCCACTTCGGCTACGTGGACACCGACGAGGACCCCACCACCTTGTTCTGACACGGCACGGCCCGCGTCCCGCCACTGCTTGGAGACCCGTGATCGAGTTCCACCCCGCCACCGCCGATGTCCCGCTCATGGACGACGCCGCCCTTGAGGCCCTGGTCCGCAGCATCCAGGCCGTCGGGCTGCTGCACCCGATCGTGCGGGACCGGCGGGGCCTCGTCCTGGACGGCCGCAGCCGCCTGCGGGCCTGCGAGATCGCCGGCATCAAGCCGCAGTTCACCACCTACGACGGCGACGACTGCGCGGCATACGTGCGGGCCGTCAACCGGCAGCGGCGCGGTCTGAGCAAGGGCCAACAGGCCGTGATCGCCGTCAAGTCGGCTGCGCTGTCCGGTCTCCCGCGGCGCACGAACAGCGAGATCAGCGTCGCAACCGGTGTCAGCCGCAGCCACATCAGCAAAGCCGCAACGGTCTGGCGCCACGACACCGTTCTTGCCGACCGGGTCATCGACGGCCGCATCAGCCTGACCGACGCCTACGACGTCGCCCGGCAGCAGCCCACCACCTGGCCAGGGCCCGAGCCGCGCCCGCTGCGGCTAGCCCCCCGCGCAGCCGGGCAGCCGGTTCCCGGTCACCGGGTAGCTACCGCGGCCGGTGTGGTCCGTGCCCTGTCGCACACGGGCGACCGCAGCGCGCCGACCCAGCGGCGGCGATTGAACAGCGCCGCCCGGACGCTGCTGCGCAGGTGGCTGTGAACAGCAGCGACAGGCCCGATCCCCCGCCCGCTCCGCACCCGCCCGCCGGAGCCACCAGCGCGGCGAGCGCCACCTCATCTATCCGACCGTGGAGGTCCGCTTGACTCCAGTCCCCGCGCCCAACCCCTCCGCCCCGCAGAGTCCCGGGCGGGGCGACGACGTGGACGTCGCGTTCGCCCGCGACCGCAGTCTCGGGCTCGTCGCCGCCACCAGTGACGACTCCGATACCGGGCTCGCCGCGACGGTGCTGCGACATTTCGGCTTCGCCCTCGACCCTGACAAGGGCATCTGGCGGCTCCCCGCACGAATGCTGTGGGTCGACCAGGTCCTGGCCGCGGCCCAGGCCAGCACCCTGCTCTCCGGTCTCGGCCACACCGTGGTCGCCGACGAGGAGACCCGCACCACCGCCCTGGCGCTCGCCGCCCAGCAGCCGCCGCCCACGTCGATCGTCGGCGCGACCTTGGTGCAGCTGCCCGCGCACCGCACCCCGGCACCCTCCGCGTCCGCCCCACAGCGTCGCTGACCCTCTCTCCCGTTCTGCCTGTCCTGGTCTGGAGGCCGCCATCCCCGAATCCCCCCAGCTCTCCTCTTCCTCCCCTGTCTCCTTGTTCGACGTCGCGGTCGCCCGCGACCCCCACTTCGGCGTGACCGCCCAGACCGGCGAGCACAGCCCGGCCAGCGAGACCATCGCGCAGGTCCTCACGGACTTCGGGTTCGCCCGGCGTACCCCGGACTCCCCGTGGGCGCTCGGCCCCGTCGAGGGCAGTGTCTTCCTGCACCTGCGCGAACTGGTCGCCCAACTGCGCCGGTTGGGTCTGCGGGTGAACGCGGACCCCGCCTTCGACTACCTCGCCGCCCAGAGCGACGACCCGTCCCAAGACCGGGCACTCGACGGTGCCGCGCGCGCCCTGGACGCCGTCGACCGTCCCCGGATCCACGCGGCGATCGGCTCCCACCCTGAACACGGCCCCGTCGTCCGGCTCCTGGACGGCCAGATGGCCGCCCGGCACCTGCTCCAGCAGGCCAGGTTCGCCCCGGTCCCCGGCAGCCGCCTGCACGCCTACACCGGACCCGCGGAGCAGCGCCTGGCCGCCTCCCGCGGCGTGCTGACCCAGTTGCGCGCCGCCGGACTGACCGTCGCGTCCGATCTCGCCTACGAGCCGCAGCCCGCCGCCGATGCGCGGCTCACCGAGGTCGCGGCCCGTGCCCGCGCCGCGCGGGCCACCTCACCCCACGCCCCCGGCGCCCGCACCCCCGCCGCGCTCCGGCCCGCCGTCGGCGCGGACCCGCGGCACGCCTGGTCCCGCGCCCGCTGACCCGAACCTTGAGGAAGGGAGCCACCTGATGGCAGTCAAGCTCATCTGGCCCGTCGAGCACTCCTGCGGCCACGTACAGGAGGTCGACCTGTCCGACCGTCCGGCCGACCGGCGTGCCGGGCACGCCCGCTGGCTGGCCCAGCGCCCGTGCCGCGACTGCTGGCAGACCGAGCACCGGCGCGACGCCGAGCAGACCGCGGCCTGGCTCGTCGCGCGCCGCGCCGAGGAGCGCGCTCAGGCGGCCGAGTGGGCCGAGCAGTTCCAGATGCCACCCCTGGACGGCCCGGAGCGGGCCCTGGCCTGGGGCGAAACGATTCGCCACAAGCTCGTCACGGCCGCCTACACCGTACTGGTCGAGGAACAGGGCATCGACGAGGAGGCGTGGGCCGCCGTCGAGGACCAGGTGAGGACCGTCACCCGCGCCGGCTGGTGGATCGACCAACGCGAGGCCGAGCCCGCCGACCTGTCCGAGCTCCTCGACGCCGCCACCGATGCCGACCGCGGCACCGAGAACCCCTTCTAGAAGGTGCCTCTGATGCCCCGTCACGCCGCACCCCGCACCGTCTCGCTCGCCGAACGGCTCACCGCGTCCTCGCACGCCGAGGCGAGCGAGATCCTGGATCGGGTCGCCGACCTCGACAGCGGCCCGCTGCAGGATCTCCTCGACCTGATGTGCGCCGCGGCCGTCTCCACGCGCCGCAACCGCCCCGCCTGGGACCGGTGCATGGACGCGGTCACCGCCGTGCAGGACCTTGCCGTCCTGATCGGCGACGCCTCCATCGCCCTCGCGGCGCTCCCCGCCCCGCAGCCCGCCGACGCGGCCCGTTGATCGGTTCGATCACACGCCTGTGGGATCCCGCCGAGGCCGTCGCCCACGCCCTTGCTCCCGGCGACGACCCGCAGCCGCGAGCGGTGGCAGGCTCCCCGGACGTCCTGCCCGCCCACTGCGGTGCTGGGCGGGCCGCTGACCTCGCCGGGGCGCTCGCCCAGCCCTTGCTGGACAGTGCCCGCCGACCGGCGCCGTCGGACCGGCTGGTGTGGTCGTGCACCGTCCAGCAAAGTCCAGGCGAGGCAGCGCTTACCGACGAGCAGTGGGCGCGGGTGGCCCTGCGGGTCCTCGCGGCAGCGGGTCTGCTCACCAGGACCGACCCGTCCACCGGGTGTCCGTGGGTGGCGATCCGCACCCGCGACCCGCACCGCCTGGTGGTCCTGGCCACCTTGATCCGCCCCGACGGCAGCCGACCGGACCTCGACCACACAGCGACCCGCGTCCGCGCCGTCCTGCAGCTGCTCACCTTCTCACCGCAGCTGACCCGCGCCGCCGCCCCCTCGGCGCCTCCTGCCTGGGCACGCACGGGCACCCGCCGCAGCCGCTGACCCAGCGCCGGGCCAACTTCCCTCTCCTTGACCGCTCTTGAAAGGTCTCCCCCTTCATGCACGTCCTCGTCGCCAGCACCGGCAACCCTGTCCTGGAAACCGCGCTGCTGGACTCCGGACACCAGGTGTCGCTGCTCGTCCCCACCCGGCAGGTCGACGCCCGCCGCGCCGACACCCCGCGCGCCACCACGGTGCTGGGCATCGACCGGTGGCACGACCCGGCCAGCGTCGACCAGGTCCTGGCGACCATCCCAGGCGGGGTCTTCGACCGGGTCGCCACCATCGACGAACAGGCCGTCGTCACCTGCGCCCGCCTGCGCGAACACCTCAACCTGCCAGGGCTCGGAGTGCAGGCGGCGCTCGCCCACACCGACAAGCACGTCGCCAAGACCGCGCTGGAGGCCGCGGGCGTGCCGGTGGCGCGGCACCGCGTGGTCCGCCACGGCCGCCAGGTCGCCGCCGTGGCCGAGGAGTTCGGGTGGCCGGTCGTGGTCAAGCCCGCCCGCGCCGCGGGCACCGTCAGCACCACCGTCGTGAACAGCCGCACGGACCTGGACGAGCTCCTGACAAGCGGGTTCTTCAACAAGACGGTCGACGACCCGACGGGCCGGTTCGGCGCGGGTGAGTTCCTGGTGCCGCTGCACCAGGCCAAGGGCGGCTTCCTCGTGGAGGAGTTCCTCGCGCCCGAGCAGGAGTGGTTCTGCGACCTCTACCTGCACGAGGGCGAGGTGGTCGCCGCGTTCCCCGGCCGCTACAGCGCGCCGCTGCTGGCCACCCTCGGCGGCGACCACCACGTCTCCCTCGTTCCGGCGTCCCACCCTGACGCCGTCGAGGTGATCAAGCTGGCCGCTCAGGCGTGCCGCGTGCTGGGGTCGGACACCGGCGTCGTGCACTGCGAGGTGATGCTCACCGAGCGCGGCTGGGTGTTCGGGGAGGCAGGTCACCGGCCCGGCGGCGGAGGCATCACCGCCCTGTACGCGCACCAGCACGGCGTCGACGTCCCGAGCGTCCTCGCGCAGTTCGCCGTCGGCGAGCGACCCGACATCCCCATGGAGCCCGACGCGGGGGTGCTGTCCCACCTGTGGCTGTGCCCGCCCGCAGGGGTGGTCACCCACGTCGCCGACCCGGAGCAGCTGCGCGGCCTGCCCGGGGTGGTGGAGGTCGACCTCCACCTGCGCACGGGAGAGCCGGTGCCGACGGGTTTCGGCACCATGTCGCTGGCCGGACACATCACCTTCGCGTCCGCCACGCTGGAGACCGCCTCCTTCGACGCCGCCCGCCTGCAGCACACCCTGGCCCTGCGCGTCGCCACCCGCGCCGCGGGCCCGGTGGAGGGGTGCGTGCGATGACCAGCCCTCACCTGATCTGGCACGAGGACACCGAAGCTCTCCCCCCGGTGGCGGAGCCCGAGCAGCCGTTCCACACCCCGGGCTGGGCGCGCGCCTGGGAGAAGGCTTGCCCGGAGCAGGTCCTGTCCCAACACCACCTGGTCGTCGAGCATCAGGGCGTGCGGCAGTACGCCCCGTTCCAGCTCACCGCGGCGTCGCCGTTCTGGGCCCGCATGGAGCACGACGCCGGCATGAGCGTCGCCTGGCCGGGGCCGATGCTGTTCGCCGGGAGCCTGTACGCCGAGTACGGCGGCGCGGCCACCTCAACCGACGCGTCGCTCGCCGCCACCGTGGACGCCGGACTCGGTCTGGCCCGCGAGCTCGGGGCCGCGGCGCTCCTCGTGCCGAACCTCACCCCGGTCCTCGCCGCACGGTTCCAGTGGGCGAGGCCCGCGGACGCGGTCGTCTTTACCGACCTGGCGTTCAGCACCAGGGCGCAGGGCGGCATCGAGGGCTTCGCGCATCGGGCGGGAAAGCGGCGGGTGATGCGCGATCTGCTGCGCCAGCACCGGCGCGGCACCGACGCAGGTCTCACCCTCCAGGTGCTCCACGGCCACGAGATGGACCCCTACATGGAGCGCTTCGCGGCCCTGGCCGGGGCGAGCGCCGAGCGGCACGGCACCGCGCTCTATACGGTGGACATGTTCGCGCACCTCGCCGCCGTGCCCGGCGCGGTGCTGCTGGCGGCCCTGCACGAGGGTCAACTCGCAGGCGGGTTCCTCGGGTTTGTCCACAAGGACCGCGTGCACCTGTGGGCAGCGGGGGTCGACCGCGCGCTCCAGCGTGACCTGCGCACCTACACCTGGTTGATCGCCGAGGCCCTCAGCTGGGCGGACGCCAACGGCGTCCAGACGGTGGACATCGGCCGCGGCAACACTGCGTGGAAGCGCCGGCACGGCTTCCTCGCGACCGAGCTGCACACTCTGGTCCACCTCACCTGTCCCGCACCGCAGTTCACCGCCCAGGTGACAGAACTCGGCTCCCGCATCCGCGACTTCGCCACCGCCGGTGCGCCCTGATGACCGACACCGAGGAGCGGGACTCGCCGCGGGGATGGCTGGAGGACCGGGAGCTCCGGGAGAAGCTGCGCGCGGCGACCGTCCTGATGCTGGACGCGATGGCCGACGTCATCGAGGACGAGGGCCTGACCCTGTCCGCCGTCTTGCAGAGCGGTGCCGAGTTCGCCTGCAGCCACGCCGATCTGCCCGACCGGTACGCGCCGCTCGTGGAGGCCGAGGCGGTCGGGTATCTCGCCCGGACCCTCGCCCGGGTGCCGCAATCGCTGTTCACCGGTCAGCTGATGGTCTACGTGCGGAAGATCGACTCCCTCGCGCAGCCGCAGCAGGTCAAGCTGCTGCGCCGCGCAGCCGCCGCCTACACCCGGCGCCTGCCGGCGAGCGCCGCCGCCCCCGAGCCCGCCGACGCGCCCACCGTCCCCTACGTGGTCGGCCGGTACCAGGGCGGACCCTACGTCGCGTTCGCCGCGCTCACCCGCCACCCCGCCGCACGCCGCCCGGCCCGCTGACACCGCCCCGAACGGCATGCCGCCGCCCTTGCAACGGTGCCTCACCGTCCGACCCGATTCTGGGAGCCCCTTGTTGTTCGTGATGAGGATCGCCGACACCGCCGACGGGCGGATCACCGCAGAAGGAGGCGATCCGCAGGCACACGCCCTGCTGCGCCACGCCGGGTTCGTCCCCCACCCCGACGGCAGCCTGCGCCAGATCCTGCCCGACCACCTGTCTCGCGCGGCACAACTGCGCACCGTCCGCGCTGCGGCCTCGCTGCTGGACGCGGCCGGACACGAGGTCTCCCTCGAACTCGACACCTCACCCCGCCTGCTGGAGCCCGCCCCGGTGGAGCGCGCCGCGGAACCGGTGCGGGGCCTGCTGCCGGCGCTGCGGGCCACCTTCGAGGAGGCCCTGGACCGCGCCGCCGCCGAGTCGGGAACCGCCGGGGCCCTCGGCCCGGACGCCCGGGAGCGCCTGGTCGAGCTGATGGCGCGGCAGGCGGCCGCGTTCGTGGCGCCCGAGGAGGTCCCCGCCCTGTTCGCGGTTCTCGCCCGGCTTCAGGTCCCGCGCATCGCGCGGCACCTGCCCCCGCCCGCACCCGCCGCCGAGCAGGTCCGGGGCCGCTCCGGGCGGCAGCGTTGACCGCCGGCCACCCGGCCCCGGGGCCGGAGGAGCGCGAGAGCGTCGAGCAGCCGATCGAGATCAGCCCTCGGGCGGGCGGTCCGGTCACCGCGCGCAGCCCGCAGCAGTGGAAGGGGTCGCACACCCTGTCCGCCGAGCTCCTGCAGGTGATCGGCTTCGTCCCGGTCACCGACCGGCGCACCACCGTGATGGTCCTACCCACCCACCTGCCGCACGCAGACCAGCGGCGCAAGGCGGCGACCGCCGCGGCGACACTGCGGGCGATCGGTCACCCCGTGCGCCTGGCCCGGCAACTGGAAGACCCGCAGGCCGAACCCGAGTTGAGCCTGCCGTTGCTCGGGCGGGCCCTGCGCGAGCGCTTCGCGCACCTGGGCGGCGACGCGCACAGCGACGAGGTGGCCCGCACGCTCCTGGAGCTGTCCGCGCCAGCCAACGGGATCCTCACCGTCGTCGCCGACGCCCTCCACGCGGCCGAATGGTGGTGGTCGGGAGCCGAGCACCCCGTCGACCACATGCCCGCGACCCAGCGCCTGACCCAGCTCGCCGACCAGCTTCGGGACATCGCGCAGGAAGTGTCCCGGCTGCGCGCGGACCTGGCGCTGATGGACCGGCACCGCGACATCACCAGCGAGTGGCCGCCACACCGCAACCCCGCTATCGCGGCCACCGCACAAGCCGCCCTGCACACAGCAGCCCGCCGCCCCGCCCGCCACCGGTGACCAACCTCGCCGCCTCCCTTCTTCTCCTTGGAAGGACACCGCTGTTGAGCAGCCCCTCCTCCCCGTCCGACCCTGTCGCCGCCGCCCCCATCTACTTGGCCGGGCCCGGCCAGGTACCGGTGCTGTCCGCCGCACTGCACGTCCACGGCTGGGAGCTTGAGGACCTGCGCCCGAAGCGGGCGTGGGTGATCGCGCACAGCCCGTGCCGCCGCGTGGAGGCCGCCTTCCAGGGCGGACGCGTCACCGACTGCTGGCGCATCACCGTCCGCCCCAAGCCCGGTGCTCCCGCGGCGTGGGAGGCGAGGTTCGCGGACACGACCCCCGGCGAGATCGTCGCCGCCCTGGTCCAGGTCCTCGCCGTCGACCTCCACCAAGGCCGCCAGGTGTGCGGAGGCGAGGAGACCGCCTCGACCACCACGACGTGGCGCCCGCTGCTCGCCGCCGGATGGCAGCCGCACGAGCAGCACGGCCGGACCCGGCTCACCTCGCCCGACACCACCGCCTACCTGGCCGCAGGACCCGCCGGCACGCCGACCACGGTCGGCGCCGGGGTCGATGTCACCGACACCTGGCTCGCGGACCTGTCCGCCGACACGCCGGTCCGCTACCTGCACTACCTCGCCCGCGCCCTCGCCGACCCACGCCCGGTCCTGCGCGACCGCACGGAGCTGCCCGCAGCGCACCTGCTCCACCTGCGCCTTCGCCCGGCAGCCACACTCCCCGGCCACCACCCCGCCTTCGACTACCTCGCCGCCCTCCTCAACCCCGACTACCGCCCGCCCCACCGCCCCCATCCCCACCGCTGAAAGAGGAACCGCCCTTGCGTATCTCCCGCACCCGCGCCGCCGTCATCGCCGCCACCCTCACCGCCGCGACCGCCCTCGGCGTCGTGCCCGCCAGCGCCGCCGCCAACTCGACCGTCTCCGGCTGCTTCGCCGCCGACTGGAACCCGGGCTGGCTCACCACCACCGTCTTCTGGCACAACCGCTGCTCCACCCGCCACAAGCTCGAAGTCATCTGGGACGGCCCCGGCTACTCCAACACCGTCCGCCTGGTCAATGGCTACGCCAAGGGCTCGACCTGGACCACCTCCGACAACGTCATCGCCGTCTACGACCTCGGCCGCGCCTAACCCCACCCCGCTCCCCAACTACCGCTCCCGCGAAGGGATCCCGCCGCCATGACCTGCAGAAGAACCCGTCCACTCCCGCCCCCATCCGCCGCTGCCCCGGCGCGCGCCCACGCGCCGCCGGGGCCCCGGACCCGTGGACCGCCCTTGCCCAACACCACCTCCGCCCCCGCCTCCTCTTCTTCTGCGTCGCCGGGCACCGACCTGGCCCTCGCCCTCCTCCTCGGCGCCACCGCCCTAATGGCCGCCTTCGGGACGCTCGCCTGGGCGCTCGGCAACGCCGCCACCTGGCTCACCCACACCGGCCCCGCCGCCGCGTTCGCCCCGATCACCGCCGTCCTGCACCCCGAGCAGCTGTGGCCGCACCTGCCCACCAGTTGGCTGCTGGCCGCCACCCGCATCACCCCCGCAGTCCTTCTCGGCGCCCTGGCCGCCCTGGTCCTTACGCTGTGGCTGCGCCACCGCTCCCGCCGCGCCGGCAAGGGACTCGCGGGCGCGAGCGAACTGTCCACGCTGCTGGCGAAGGACACCGCCGCCAAAGCGAAGGGCCTGCGGCCAAGCCTCGCCCTGGTCAAGCCCGCCCAACTCGACCCCGACGACACCGGGTTGCTGGTCGGCACCCTCCCCACCGGCCAGGACGTGCGCGCCTCCTGGGAGGACGTCCTCCTCGCGATCATGGCCCCGCGCTCCGGCAAGACCTCGGGGTTGGCGATCCCGGCGATCCTGCGTGCCCCCGGCGCGGTCCTGCTCACCTCCAACAAAGCAGGCGGCGACGCCTACACCGCCACCCTCGACGCCCGCGCCCGCCTCGGCCGCGTCTGGACGCTCGACCCGCAGCAGATCGCCCACGCGAAGCGCGAAATGTGGTGGGACGTGCTCGCGGACGCCCGCGACCTGGGCGGCGCCCGCCGCCTCGCCGGGCACTTCGTCGCCGCGTCCGTGGACGAGAACAACCAGGGCGACTTCTGGTCCACCGCCGCCGCCAACACCCTCACCGCCCTGTTCCTGGCCGCCGCACGGAACAACCGGCCGATCACCGACGTCCTCGCCTGGCTCGCCTCACCCTCGGACCGCACCCCGATCGACCTGCTGCGCGACGCCGGATTCCCCGCCGTGGCCTCCCAGTTGCAAGGAACCGTCGCAGGCGCCGTCGAGACCCGTGACGGCATCTACGAGACCGCCCGCCAGTACGCGGCCTGCCTGCTCGACCCCGACATCGCCGCCTGGGTCACCCCCCAGAACGACCTGCCGCAGTTCCGCCCCGAGCAGTTCGTCCACGCCAAGGACACCCTGTACCTGCTGTCCAAGGACGGCGGCGGCTCCGCGTCCGCGCTGATCGCCGCAGCCGCCGACGCCGTCATGCGCGCAGCCGTCCGCGCAGCCGAACTCGCCGGAGGACGCCTGGATCCGCCGCTGCTGGCGATCCTGGACGAGGCCGCCAACGTCTGCAAGATCTCCGACCTCCCCGACCTGTACTCCCACTTGGGGTCGCGCGGCGTCATCCCGATCACGATCCTGCAGTCCTACAGGCAGGGCGTGCGCGTGTGGGGCGAGTCCGGCATGGACGCCCTGTGGTCCGCCGCGACCGTCAAGGTCATCGGATCCGGCATCGACGACGCCGACTTCGCCGACCGCCTCTCCCGCCTGGTGGGCGAACACGATGTGGAGACCGTCTCCGTCTCCGTCAGCGACGGCTCCCGCTCCACCTCCACCTCCATGCGCCAGGAGCGGATCCTGGCCCCCGACCAGATCCGCGCCCTGCCCAAGGGCAAGGCCCTGCTGCTGGCCACCGGGATCCGCGCCGCCCTGCTCGACCTGCGCCCCTGGTACCGCGAACCGGACGCCGCACCACTGGCCAAGGCCTCCTCGGAGGCGACCGCCGCGATCACCACCCGGGCACTGGCCAAGGTCACCGGGGGTGAGGCGTGAGTCTGCACCTGGTCCCGGTCCGCTCCCGAACCGCCAAGGCGTTCGTCACCGAGCACCACCGCCACCACGCTCCCCCGCAAGGTCAGGTCTTCGCCGTCGGCGCCGCCGACCACACCGGCCAGCTGCGCGCGGTCGCGATCGTCGGCCGCCCCGTCGCCCGGCACCTCGACGACGGCACCACCTTGGAGGTCACCCGCACCTGCGCCGACGGCGTCCGCAACGCCAACTCCCTGCTCTACGCGGCAGCGTGGCGCGCGGCCAAAGCCCTCGGCTACCGGCGTTTGGTCACCTACACCCAGGCCGGGGAGTCCGGGGCGAGCCTGCGCGGAGCCGGATGGCACGTCCTGGCCCACCGCCGTCCCCGGCCCGGATGGAACAGCCCCACCCGGGCGCGCGCCGAGCTCGGCACCGAGCACACCGCCCGGACCCTGTGGCAGGCGCCGTGACCACCACGACGAACGCCGAGCCCGCGTTCCGGTGCCTGTCGCTCGGCGCAGGTGTCCAAAGTTCGCTCCTGCTGATCCTCGCGGCCCAAGGCCACCTTCCCAAGATCGACTATGCCCTGTTCAGCGACACCGGGTGGGAACCCCAAGCCGTGTACACCCACCTGGACCGGCTGGAGCGGGAAGTCGCCGCACCGGCGAGGATCAAGGTCTTCAAGGTGTCCTCCGGGAACATCCGCAACGACGCCCTCGACCCCGGCCACCGGTTCGCGAGCATGCCGCTGTTCATCAAGAACCCCGACGGCGGCAACGGCATGACGCGCCGTCAATGCACCGGCGAATACAAGATCAAACCACTGAAGGCGAAGGTCAGGGAGCTGCTCGGCTACCCGTATCCGGCGCGGATCCCGGCCGGGGTGTTCGTCGAGCAGTGGATCGGCATCAGCCGGGACGAATTCCACCGCGCCAAGGACGCAGACGTGCGCTACATGCGCAACCGCTTCCCGCTCCTGGACCTCGACCTCACCCGCGAGGACTGTTTGCGGATCCTCGCGGAGAACGGCTTCGAGAACACCCCGAAGTCCTCCTGCCTGGGGTGTCCGTTCCATTCCGACCGGCAGTGGCGCCAGATCCGCGACGAAAGCCCTGCGGAGTGGGCGGACGTCGTCGCGTTCGACGCCGCGATCCGCGCCGGCAGCGCCCGCGCGAACGCGACCGGCTCGCCGCTGCTCGGCAGCGCCTACCTGCACCGCTCCCGCGTCCCTCTCGACCAGGCCCCCATCGACCGTCCCTCGCGGGCCGAGCGGTGTGGGCAGCAGCCGGACGTCCTCCACCTCGCCGACGAAGAGAACCAGGAAAAGACGGGTTGCTCGCCCTGGGCCTGCCGCGGCGACGCCGCCTGACCCAACACCCCACCTCTGCCTCGACCTTCAAGGAGCCGACACCATCAGCAACCCGGACTTCCAGCCGTACGACAGCACCGGCCCCGCAGCCGGGCGGACCCACTCGTATGGCAACGACGGACCGCCGCGCGACGACGTGCTGCGCCTGGGGCACGAGCGTGTCCGAGGTCGCCGAGCGCGCCGCGGTGAACTTCCGGTGCCGGGCGCGTCCGTCACCGCGTGGACCGATGCCCTGGCCGACTGCCGCGACGCGGGGGAACTCGCCGCCCTCGTGCACCACGTCGGCTACGCCGATGTCGGTGCCCTGGCCCGCCTGCACCAGTTCCTCCTGGAGGCCGCCGAGCGCGCCCGGCACATCCCCCAGGCCGAGCACGTCGTCGCCGCGCTGGACGCCCAGGCGGACGCCCTCGACCAGCTCGGCGGATGGCTCGACGACATCGTCACCGACCTGGCAGACCAGGCATTCGACACGCCGCCGCCTGATCTCGAGGACGCCCGCACGCAGGCCGCCCAGTCCCTCTCCCCTGGCATCGAACAGCCCGGCCCGCACACGCCCTGCGGTGATGCCGCCCGCCCTGCGCCCGCCGCAGCGCCTGCACCCCAGCGCCGGGGTCCGCACTGACCAGGCGGCACTCCGCCCCGGACCTCACCCGCGCTGGCGAACCGTCCCGATGAGATCCCCGCCGTCACGGCCGCCGATCCTCCAGAAGCACGGTCGACGAAGGAGACACCGCAGATCACCCGCGAAGCCGACACCCTCATCCACATCTCACCGCGCCACCTGGCCGGCACCGAGGGCCCAACACCGGTCCTGGAAGCCCTCACCGAGGACGGCTGGCTGCGCCACGACGTCGCCCACCCCGACCAGACCTTCCTCGCCACCCCCGACCACCGCTTCCGACTCGGGCTCGGACAGCTCGACCCAGGAGCCTGGTGGCGCCTGGCCGCCGCCCGCGAACCCCTCGCGGCACCGCAGTGGCAGGCCGGCTTCTCCAGGGACACCCCGCCCGAGCTGATCTGCGCCGTCACCGAGCAACTGCGCTACCACGGACACCAGATCGACTGGACCGGCGAGGCCCATCCCGCCCTCGCCGACGACCCGCTCGACCAGCACGCGATCCTGGCCGTCCTCCTCGACGCCGGGTGGTGGATGCAGCATGGTGCCGGAGCCGGGATCGCTGAGGCGGAGTCCCCGGACCGCCTGGCCCGCGCCGCGCTGCGGCCCACCGCGGACCCTCTGGACCTGATGGGCCACCCCGCACTCGCCATCGAGGCCGGGCCCCGCGACGCCGGAATCCCGTACTGGCAGGCCCTGTTCACCACGACCACGCCCACCGCGGTCGCCCTCGCCTTCACCCAGGCGCTCACCGACCCGACGCCGCTGCCCCGGGATCCGGACTGGCTCGACGAACGCCTCCTTACCCACCTCACCTCCCAGCAGGTCGTTCAGCCTCACGCCGCCGCCCCGGCCCGGCCGGCCGTCGCGTCGCCGCAGGGGCGCCGGGGGCACAGGTGACCTGGCGCGATCCGCACAGGTTCTGGCCCCCGGAGGAGCTGGTGCCTCGCCTGTCCACGGCGGGCGACCTCAACTGGCCCGCCGACGGGCAGCGGCAGATGGGCCCGTGGAACCTCGACGAGCTGACCGCCCTGGCCCACCCGTGGCCGGTCGAGTGGCTGTTCCCGCCACGCAAGGGCGACCCGCCCCGGATCGTCAACCTCTTCGCCGGGGCCGGAGGCTGGGAACAGTCCCTGTCCCTGCTGGACGGTCAGTTCGACGTGGTGGGCGTCGAGATCGGCTTCGACGCGGCAGCCACCGCGGTCGCGGCCGGTCGCCGCCGGATCGTCGCCGACGTCCGCACCCTCGACCCCACACACCCAGCCCTGGCATGGGTGCAGGGCCTGATCGTGTCCGCGCCCTGCCAGGTGTGGACACCGGCCGGGAAGAGGCAAGGTCACCAGGCGCGCAACATCGAACTGCTCATGGACGTCTTCACCCTCGCGTTCGAGGCGACGTTCGGGCACTGGCACGACGCCGGACCCTGCGACGACCCCGACACCTGCGGGGTCTGCTCCGCCCCGGCCTGGGACGGGTTCGCCGGCTTCACCGGCTCGCTTCTGACCCTGGACGAGGCCCGCTCGCCCATCGCGCAGATGACGGACGAGCGGATCGGATTGATCGCCGAGACGCTGATCTGGTCCCTCGCGCTCACCGCGCGCTACGACCAGCTGGACTGGCTGGCGATGGAGCAGTCCAGCGCCCTGCCCGAAGAGGTCCTACAGGCGCTGGCAGAAGAACTGCTTTGCGCGGACTGGTGCGACGTGCGCTGGCAGACGCTGGACGCCGTCGACTTCGGCCTCGCCTCGCGGCGCAAGCGCACCTTCCTGACCGGCGGGCGGCACATGAAGATCGACCTCGCAGCGATGGTGCCGAGTTCGCCTGTAGAGCCGATGACCGCGGCCCGCGCGCTGGGCTGGCCCGCGGGTATCCGGGTCAACACCCGCGGCAACAGGAAGACCAGCGGCGGCAACGAGTGGCCCGCTGACAGGCCCGCCATCGCCATCACCTCGAAGATGCGCGGCTGGTACCCGGCGGACGACCCCACGCATCGCTTCCCCGTGCCGCAGGGCGCCCTGCTGGTCGGGATGCCCGCCACCTACCCCTGGACCGGGTCCCGGTCCAGCGCCTACCAGCAGCTGGGCGACCTGGTCACCCCGCCCGTCGGCGCCGCCGTCCTCGGCCCGCTGGTCGGCCGCCAGTGGGAGGCCGCGGTCGCCGACTACCTGGCCGACCTGTACGGACCGCACAGCCGGGCACTGGCCGCCACCACCGCCCAACCGGCCGCGCCCGTCCCGGTCCAGCGGCGCCGAGCGGCAGCCGCAGCCACATCAGCCGCCTCGCCAATGCTTCCCGGACTGGACGCCTGGTGCCCGGCCGCCTCCCCCATGCTGCCCGGCCTCGACCACTGGGCCCCCGTCAAGGCGCCTGCCGGCCAACGCCCGGCGCATCGTTCCCGCTGAACCTGGGCCCGCACGGCAATCCGTCGTTCTCCCCGTCCTTCTCACCTTGGAGGTCCGTTTCGATGCGTGTCGACCACGCTCTGGTCCTGTCCCGTCTCGACCCGCTCGGCCAAGGCTCCGTCACCGGCCGCCAGCAGACCCTGCACCTTCCCGATGCGAAGGTCACGGTGATCGCCGAGCTGTCCCAGTCGATCGTCGCGGAGCACTACCACGGCGTCCGCGTCCGTATCGTCTCCCTCGACCACGGGCCGTTGGATGCCAACTGGTTCGGCTTCACCGAACACGACACCTTCACCGGCGCAGAGAAGTCCCTGGCCCACAGCGGGCGCGCGCAGGCCATCGACTCCTACAACCAGGACCGGGCCTTCCAGCCCGGCCGGTTCCACCCCGAGCAACTGCGCGCCGCCGTCCGCACCTACATCACCGCCTGCACCGGCATCGACCCCACCCCGGGCTGCGCCCCGAACCGCCGCAACGGCCAGGACAGGGCCGCCGCACCGGGCGCGCGCCCTGTCGCCAAGTCCGCTGCGCGCCCGCGCCGATGACCACCCCGAACGGCGACGGAGGTCCCCCGGTCACACCCACCCCCACCCCCCGACCGCCGGCCCTGGCGTCAGGCCGGACCGGCTTCCCCTTCGAGGTCGCGGCCCGGCTGGACGGCTGGAGCGTCCACACCACGCCCACCGCAGAACTGCTGCGCGGCCCGCACGGGGTCGACCTGGCCATGACGCCGCTGACGCGCCGACCCGGCTGGCGCGTCCACCCCGTCTTCTCCCAGCCTGCTCTCGGCCGCGTCGCCGCCCGCCCGGCACTCCCGCCGGCGATCCACGTCGAAGACCGCGACCCCGCGCGCGCCGCCTCCCGGATCGCCCGCAGGCTCCTGCCGCACGCCGAACTGGCCGTCTACGTGCGGCGGCTGGACCTGCTGCTCGACGCCGTCACGCAGGCCGCGGCCCGCTCCCGACGGGCCCACGAGACCGATGGCCCCACCCAGCGCGCGGGGGGCGAGGGCTACGCCGCGGCGTGGCCGTACCTGGAGTACGTCCTCGACCATCTCGCCCCGGTGCTCGACCGCATCCGACTGCTCGGTCCCGAGGCGGCCATGCGCGATCCGCGGCTCTGGATGGCGTTCCCGGCCCTGCACGACATGCGTGACCTTCTGATGGCAGGTCGGGCATTGCGGCACCGCTTCGAGGCTGTCGACACTGCGCTCCTGCCCGACCACCCGCGCACCCCGGAGGTCCGCGAGCGGGCCCGCCTCAGGCGTGCCCAGGACGCCGTCCCGCTGCTGGACCGTCTCCATGCCGACGCCGAGGATTTCGCCCGCCTCGCCCGCGCCGTCGCCATCCCGAGCGAGCACACGCATTGCGGCCTGCACACACCCCACACGCTTGGCTGGGAGTGGCTCCTCGCCCAGGGACCGCAGGCCCCCTTCAGCGACCATCACGTCGCGGACCTGCTCAGCCGCCGGGCCCCGTTGACCGTGCTGGCCACCGCGCCCACCCCGCCCGGATGGGACGGCGGGCTACCCGGGACCGCGATCGTCGCCCGCACCGAGACCGGCGAGCATCTCGCCCTCCACGTGCGACCCGACCACTCGGGTGAGACCGCGCTGTGGCACGCCACAAACCGCACCCTCGACTCGGCCGCCCGCGTCCTCCACCAGCGTTTCGACGCCGACCATCACCTGCTCGCGGACCAAGCCCGCGACGCCGGCGCCCGGCTCGCCCGCCCCGGCCTGACCCCCCTCCCTGCCCGGCGCGCTCCCCGCCTCGTCATCACCGCCACGCCGCCCATCACGCGGTCGGGGAGGCGCCGTTGACCCCCACTCCGGATGACACCGGCCGGGTCGAGACGGGCCAACTGCCGGTGCGGCGCCTCGGCGACCAGTGGGTGCTCCTCGGCCGAACCGGCCATCTGCCGGTCACCGACCCCGGCACCGCACGGGAGTTGGACGCGCTCACCGCAGCGCTGGCCGCGGCCGACCGCGCCATCGCTGCGAAGCAGAACTCGAAGTCGCGGCGGTCGGCGCGATGACCGGCGCCCGCCAGAACGCCCCGGCTCAGCAGGTGGTGGAGGGGCCGGATCCGGTGGTGCTGGCCGAGCAGGCGCTGCTCGGCGCGCTGCTGCTCGACCCGCACCAGACCGGCCAGGTGCACCAGTGGCTGGCCGCCCGCCACTTCTACCGCGACGCCCACCGGGCGCTCTACCAGGCGCTGGTGGACCAGTACCGGGCCGGCCACCCGGCACTCGGCCACCAGCCCAGCAAGCAAGACGCGCTGGCATGGCTGACCGACGCCACCGCCGAGGCGCAACGGGCGGCGCGGGGAATCACCCCTTCCTACCCGCACACCCTGGCCGCCGCCTGCCCCCGAAGCGACCACGCCGCAGTGTACGGGCGGATGGTGGTCGAGGCCGCCCTGCAGCGCACCGTCGCGGAGCACGCCACCCGCATGCTCGAAAGCGCCCGCGCGGCGCTCCACTCCGGCGGTGAGACCCGGACCCTGCTCACCCACCTGGACATCCTCACCGACGTCCTGGACCAGCTCGCCCGCCTCACCGGCACTCCCGGCACCAGCCAGCCCTGCGGTCCCGCAGCCGCCGATCCCCTCCCCTCGCCCGCCGACGGCGTGGCGGACCAGTTGGGGCAGGACGTGCTCGCAGAAGAGGAGCTGCTGGTCGCCTCGCTGCTGCAAACACCGCAGGTGATCGGCGAGATGGCGGTGTGGCTGCGTCCCGCCGACTTCGCGGACACCGCACTCGGTGCCGTGTTCGCTGTTCTGGTCGGCCTGCACCGACGCGGCGACGCGATCGACCCGGTGACGCTGCTGTGGGAGGCCCGAAGGCGCGGACTGCTCGCCGACCAGGTGGTCACCGCGGAGCGGATCCTGCGTCTCGCGCCCGGGCCCGGTGACCCGCTGTTCGGCGGCGAGATCGTCGCCCGCCGCGCCCTGGCACGGACCGCCGCCGGGGCCGCGCGGCAGGTCCGCGACCTCACGGTGACGCTGCCGCCGAACCGGCTCGTCCCCCGCGCGCTCGCACTGCTCGCCCCGGTCCAACAGGCCCGCCAGCGCTGGCAGCAGGCCACCGCACCCCCGACCGAGACCGTGCGGTCCTTCCGCGCCCGCCGCTGACCGCTGCCCGCCCGCACCCGTCCCGACACCCCGCTGGGAGACCCACCTACCCGTGCCCCGCCCCGAACGCACCTTTCCCTTCCACCAGTTGGACCGGCTCGAACCCGCCGACCAGGAGTCCGCCGACGCCTTCGACCGGCTCACCTGGATCTCGGACTGCCTCGCTGTCCTCGCCCACCGCGAGCAGACGATCCGGCAGCCGGCACCTGGGCCCGAGCAGCCGGTCCTCTTCGACAGCACCACCGTCGAGGTCCCCGTCACACTGACGGCAGCGATCCTCTACGACACCAGCGCGATCTACGGCGGTCCCGGCGTCGCCGACCTGGTGGCCGCCCACCTGCACCGGAACCCGAGCGCAGGGACTTTCCGGCTGCGCGCCGAGCGGGTGCCGACGCCGGCACTCGCCAAGCGGTGGCTCGCAGGGCAGGGCGTGGACCCGACCGCCCTCACCGAGGTGACCAGGCGACGGCGCGTCACCGACCGGGCCAGCCTCGCCGCCGAGCAGCGCATCGCAGGCGACCTCAGTGGCCGCTACGAGGTGATCGACCACTACACGCACGAGAACGGCCCCGTCTACGTCCTCTACCGTGACCGCCAGCCCGGAGTCTTGGCGCCCTACCTCCCGCACGCCGAGATCCCCGAGCCCGCCGACTCCCCACTCGACTACCGCGTCCGCGAGGCACGATTCGACACCCCGGCCGATGCCGCCAGGTGGCACCTGGACGACTTCCCGTCGACCGCGGCCGTCGTCACCGTCCACCCCGCCGCGACCAGCGCGAGGTCCGGGACGGCCCCGGCGCGGCGCCGGCCGCGTCGCTGAACTCCGCACCGTCGAAGGGACCTCACGCTTGACCGTCACCCCCGCGAACACACCCCCAGCCGAACCCCCGGAGCACGGGCGCCGCTACCTCGTGGCGCCCCGCTATCTGGCCGGACACGGCGACCAGCCCGAGCAGGCCCTCGCGCCCCTGCTGGAGGCGGGCTGGACACCGGTCAGTGACATCGCCCTGGACGGGCTGACGCTGCTGTCCCCGGACCTGAACACCCTGATGCGGTATCGGCCCGAGGACCGGATCTTCCCCGCCTGGACCGTCTACGACTTCGCCCCGACCAGGGCGGGCGGTCCGGTGTGGACGGCCACATTCACCTGGGACACCCCGACCGAGATCCTCACCGGCTTCACCACCGCACTTGCCCGCCCCCAGGACACACCCGAGCCGCCGAGCGAGGATCCGTTCGCGGCATTCGGCGAGGCGGGCTGGACCTTGCACCGCGGCCTGCTCGGCACCCTCTACACCGACTACCGCTTCCTCGCCGACGCCCACCGGCGCCACCGCGTCGACGAGGAACGGGAGATGGCCCACCTGGACGAGACCTGGCTGGTCACCGCGCCTGGCGCCCACGGCTCGTGGTTCGCCACCGCGACCCGCGCCACCCCGGTGAGGTTGCTGTCTGCTCTCGCAGCCGCGACGCTCGACCCCCGCCCCGCCCTCCGCACCAGCCTCACCGGCGTCGCCCACCAAGCCCAGATCACCGCCCTGCCCCACACCCGCGTCCCGCCCAAGCCTCCGGCCAGCAACGTCCGAGGCCACGGGGCGGCGCGGCGCACGGGCCGCCGCTGACCGCCAGCCCCACCGATGCCCGGGAGTCGAACCTGCCCGCAACCGATCCAGTCTTGCTCGCACTGGGCAGTCGCGTGGCCGACGCCGCCGACCTGCCCAGCTTGCGGCTGCGCCCTGTCCTTGATCTGCCCACCGTGACCGCGGACCTGGCCGTCGTTCTCGACCTCGCCGGGCGCGCTGGCGATGCCGTCATCGAACTCACCAGGCGCATCCCCTCCACCCCCGCGCTCCCCCAGCTCCTTACGGCCATCGCCACCGGTGCGCACGTCACCGAACTACTCACCACGGCCGGAGCCCACCTCAGCCGCGTCGCCGCCACCTTCGCCACTCCCGCCCGCGAGCGGTCCGAGGACGACACGCCCGTCGGCGTGCATACGGCCCTCGCCCGCGACTGCCTTCAGGACTGCGCCACGCTCCTGACCATCCAGCACGACCGACCAACCGCCCCGGACCGGCAGCAATCGAGCGCCGCCGTCCGGCGCTCCCCCGCTCTGCCGCCCACCTCCGTCCACTACCAGTCCGCTACGGCTGCCGTCTCGGAGCGCTCCGCCGCGGTGCTGCCGTTCCGCCGCCGCCCCTGACACCACCCCACCAGGAGGAACCCTGACGGACACCGAGGAAGAAGAGGCCCACGTTCTTGGCGTGCTCGCCGACTGGGCCGACGACTGCAACCGCGACCTGACGGCCATGTCGCACCGCACCGCCGACCCCAGTACGCGGTGGCCGGACCCGGGCAGCCTGACCGCATACGCAATGGCGATGCAGCACATCACCGAGCTGGTCACCGCCGTCGCCGCCCACCGGCGGCACGAGACCACCGTCGTCGCCGCCAAGCGCTCCACGGCATGTCTGCACCTCGGCCACGCCGGCACCTCTCTGGCCTGGGGGCTGCGCAAGCTCGCCCCCATCTTCCCCACCCCGCAGCAATCGGCGGCCGTCATCGAAGCCCCGGCAGCCATGCGACTGCGCCTCATCACCGCCGAAGCCCTGCGCACCGCTGCCCGCCACCTCGCCGACGCCGCCACCCAACTGCGCACCGCCCAACACACCCTGCACGCCTCCCCTACCATCCCGGGGCCGAGGTCACGGCAGCCAGCACGCACACCCGCCGGGCCCGCGCGGCCGAACAGCCCCAAGCGCACGGCACGTTGACCACACCGCCCCACATGCATCCACCCGTTCCGAAGTGTTGGAGTCGCCCTTGACATCACCCGACCGCTCCGTCCGCCTGCTGACCTCGGTGCACGTGCAGGTCGAAGCCGCCCGCCGCGCCCTGCTCGCGCTCCGCCTCGACCCGGTCCCGGACGTCGCCGACTACCTGTGGCACACCGAGCAGGTCGCCGACCTGTTCAAGCTGTGCGGGGAGCACACAGCGCTGCTCACCCAACTCCCACAAGACCGCGACACGGTGCAGGTCCTGGCCGTTCTCGGCCGCGCGGCGGGATGCCTCGGCCAGGCCGCCGCCCACCTCGGCTTCGGACTCGAACACCTCGCTTGGGCCCGGCGCGAACCCACTGCCCAGGGGGAGAGTGCCGACCAGGTCCAGTCGCGTCTGGCCACGCAGGTCCACCAGGCACGCACCGAACTGTTCGTCGCTCACAGCGTCCTGTACTGCGAGATCCACGGCCGCCGCACCGACCACGCCGCCTCCGCGCCCGAGCCGGTCGAGCGGGCCAGGGCGGCGCCGGTCCAGTCCGGCATGCGTGCCAAGCAGACCACGGCGGCCAGCTCCCGTACGGGGGCGCGACGGTGATCAAGATCCCAGGAAACCTCACGCCTCGCCTCGTGGCAGCCGTGATCCACCAGCTGCTCGACGAGACCCTCCCCGCGGCAGCCGATGGCGCTCAGGCGCCTGTCAGTGCGGAGCAGTTCCGACGTCTGCGTGACACCGTCGAGGCGCTGGCCAGGCGGCTCGCCCAGCAGACGCACTTCCGGGCCATGGACCCGGTCGGCACCGCCCCGGGTACGCAGCGCGCGCTGACCACCGGTCACCTGCGCCTTCAGGCAGCGCTGGAGGGCCTCGACGCGATGCGTCGCCTGGTTCGCGACGACGATCGGCACGCTGAGGAGGTCGCCCGCCGCACCGCTCCGGTCCGCCAGCACCTGCAGGAGACCGCCGCCAATTTGGTTCGTGACGGCGCCGAAGCCGTCGAGGAAGCCGCCGCCCAACCCCCGTCCGCCATTTCGGGTGCGCCGATCGGCCGGGAGGCCGTTCGAGTCGCCGAGGACACCGCGCGGCGCCTGGCCGTCGTCCTGCGCCAACTCCCCCGTCCCGGGGAGAACCACGTAGGGCGGCTGGAGCTGGCGTACCAGTCCTCCTCCCCCATCGCCGTCGCCGCGGCGCTGGCCGCTCACACCCGCTACCACGCCGTTCCCGCCGACCCGGTGCAGGTGGAGGCGTACGCCGCCTTCGCCACCGCCCTCGGCCGTATCGGTCACTGCATCGCGGCGCTCAGCGACGCCGCCACCCACCAGGCGGCACTCGCCCACGCCCACCGCGGCCACGACCACGTGGTGCAGGCGCGCCTGGCCGACAGCCTCGATGACGCGTACGTCGCTGTTCACCAGGCCGTCGCCGTCCTTCGCCAACTGGCCGACGCCACCACCGTCGGCGGCACTTCGCCGACACCGCAGGTCCGGAACACGTCCCTGGGATCTGGTGTGCCGCAGCAGCGCAGGCGCCGATGACTTCCTGCCAGCAGCCGGACGGGCTGCGGATCGGCAGCATGTGCTCCGGCTACGGAGGCCTGGACCTGGCCGCCCTCAACGTGTTCGGCGGGCAGCTTGCTTGGCACGCGGAGATCAACCCC
Organism: Streptacidiphilus fuscans; assembly: GCF_015690355.1. Taxonomy (GTDB): domain Bacteria; phylum Actinomycetota; class Actinomycetes; order Streptomycetales; family Streptomycetaceae; genus Streptacidiphilus; species Streptacidiphilus fuscans. Next base: position 142,351 of record NZ_JADPRT010000013.1, read on the forward strand.
GACGCCGCCCGGATCCTCGAACGCCACTGGCCGGGCGTCCCGAACCTGGGCGACCTCACCCAGGTGGACTGGGCCGCGGTCGAGCCCGTGGACGTCCTGGTCGCGGGCTTCCCGTGTCAAAGACCTCTCCGTCGCCGGTAAGCGCGCGGGTCTGGCCGGAGCCCGCTCCGGCTTGTGGCACACCATCGCCGACGCCATATCCGTCCTTCAACCCCAGTTGGTGGTGATCGAGAACGTCCGAGGAATCCTCTCCGCCGACGCGGCCGTCCACCCGGCCGACGGCGATCTGGAACCGTGCCCGTGGTGTGTGGGAGACGCTGGAGGCGAGCCTGCTTTGCGGGCACTGGGTGCCGTACTCGGTGACCTGGCCGACCTCGGGTTCGATGCATGCTGGACGTGCGTACGAGCGTCCGACGTCGGCGCGCCCCACCGCCGCGAGCGGATCTTCCTCGCCGCCTGGGCTTCCCACCCCGAAGGCGCGCGACGCGAAGGGTCCGGACCCGGGGCGCGAGGACCTGGGCCATGTCGTGACGCTGCTCAAGACCCCGACCAGCAACCTCGGTTCGAACGGCGGCTCGCAGCACCCGGACAAGCGCCGTTCGGGCGGCCACGGCCCGAACCTGCAGGACGAGGTGGAGCACCTGCTGCCGACGCCACGGGCCAGCGACGGGACGCACGCGGGCCCCAACCAGCGCGGCAGCAAGGGGGACCTCACGTTGGCATCGGCCACGGCGCGGTTGCTGCCGACACCGCGTGCCAGCGACAGTGGGACGCCGGGCCGACGGGCCGGGGAGGGCTTCCGGCCGCCCCTGTCCCAGGTGGTCCTGCCGCTGTGGAACCCGCAGGGCCAGGAACCGGCACCGGAGGAGCAGCCGGGGTGAGTCAGTGGGGTCCGTACGCCGAAGCCGTGGCGCGCTGGGAGCAGGCCACCCGGCCCGCTCCCGCTCCCACCGACGAACGCGGGCGTCTCGCACCCGAGTTCGTCGAGTGGATCATGGGGCTTCCGGCGGGTTGGGTCACCGCGACGCCGGGGCTGTCCCGGCCCGCCCAGCTGACCGCGCTCGGCAACGGCGTCGTCCCGCAGCAGGCGGCGCACGCCCTGCGGCTGCTGGATCCGCCGCTGCCCCTGCGCGGTCATCCTCCAGCGTCCCGCGAGCGGTGACTGGGCCTGCTGGGTGATGCTCCGGCCGTCGGTCGGCGGCGGCCGGACCCGCTGCCCGACGGCCGGGAGCACGCCGGATAACCTGCGCGTATGCGCCCCGACCGGTTCCAGCCGCTCCTCATCTCCGCCGCCCAGTCCATCCCTGGCGTCACCGCCACCACTCTCGCCGACGCGGGGAACACCACGTACCCGTACGGCGTGAGCATCCAGTCCGGCGGCAAGGCCAGCCGGTGGCAGATCGTCGCCACCTCAGCCCCCGGGGACCGGTTCGACCAGCCCGAGCCCGAGCCGGTCCTCGGCGACAAGCCCGCCGCGCCCGGGCAGGCGACCGCCACCGAGGGCACACCCGCGCACCTGAAAGCCGCACTCGCCGAGGCGGTCCTTGCCGCGGACCCGGGCGAGATCGCGGCCGTCGACCTGTACTCGCGCCGCGCCGAGCCCCCGAAGACCGGCCATGGCATGACGCTGGTCTTCCACGACGCTTCGAAGATCTACCTCAACCACGTCTGAACCGGTGTCGGGGCCCAGGCGGATTGACGGTGGGGCCGGTCGGCCGGATCTGGCTCAAGTGTCGTTTCCTGAAAGCCTATCGGGCCAGCAGTGTCAGTGGCGGGTGGTGGGATAGCCGCACAGTCACTGCTGCTGTTACAGGAGCCGCCCGATGAGCGAACGCGTCGTCCTCCCGTCCCCGCCCGTACCGGCACCGGTACGGGCCAGGCATCGCGCGCTGCTCGCCCGAATCGAAGCAGAACAGATGGCGGCCGGACTGCGTCGTGGGTATGTCCGGTGCGGTCGGCCGTTGAGCGATGGTGTGCGCCGGTGCAAGTCGTGGCCTCTGCCGGGCCTTGCCGGATGCGCCCGCCACCTCGACGACGAGGAGTGGCAGGACACCGTCGACTACCCGCGCGCGTACTTCCGCGACGATTTCGGCGGCTGCGTCCGCATGACGGTCGAGGCGCAGGTCGAGCAGAGGCTGCGCGAGGCTCTGCCTCCGGCGTGCCATTTCTGGCCGTATCTACGAGCGGTGCCGCTGCCCGATCAGGACCCGGTCGAGTTGCTCGTCGAATGGCAGGCGGGCCGCTGCGCGGCGTGCGGACACCCGCACCACCAGGACGTGGTGGTCGACCATGCGCACGAGTCGGGCCTTGTCCGCGGCCTGCTGTGCGCTGTGTGCAACAACGCGGAGGGGATCGCGCCGCCGCGGCACCCCCGGTGGTTCCGGTACCGCACCCTCCCACCAACGGTGATCCTCGGCATCCAGATCACCTACGGGAAGGCGGTACGCAAGCGCCTCGACCAGCTCCTCGCTGACGCCCAACAGCCTTCAGCCCCACGGTAGTCCGGAGAACTCAGTCCGGCCGTCGGTGTCCAGTCCGGGGGCGAGCCCGGCACGTCGGTCTGAGACCTGGATCCGACCGCCTTCGCGAGTCGTCCGCCCGCAGCGGGCGCGGACCTTAGCACAAGAGTTGCGGACGTCCATCCGCAACTGATCTCCGAGGGTCGAAGCACGACACCGTGCTCACCTCGGAGGCCCACCCGTGACCCACGCCACCAACGCCAGCCCCGACCGGACTCCCGCCCCCGCAGTTGACCGCCCGATTGCGGTGCCCGCCGATGACCTGGACCGGATCTGGCGCGCGCTGGCGCAGATGCCGACCGCGATCGCCCAACTCGCCGCCTCCACCAGCGCCCAGACCCGTATGACGGCGCAGCTTGTCGAGCACCTCGCCTCCACCGCCCCCGGCGGTGCGGCCACGGGCGGCGGGATGGGGCTGCCTGGGCAGGCCGGGGAGTTGTCGATCGACGCCTTCGATCCCGACGCGTACGCGGCCGAGGTCGAGGCGATGACCCTGTGGGTCGACGAGATCCTGCTGGGCGTCTTCGGCGCCGAGGTCACCGCGACCCGGCCCTGGTGCACCCGGTGGCCCGAGCACCGGGACGCGGTGGCCATGCTGCACATGTTGTGGCTGGGCTGGCAGCAGCTCACCGCCGGCGATGCCGGACTGCTGGGCCCGGTGACCTGGCTGCGGGACGTCTTCTTCCCCGTCATGGACCGGCTGCGTGCCCCTGACGGGCCGTTCGCCGCGTGCACCACCGATCCCTCCCGGCCCACCCACCGCGTGCTCGCGCCACCGGAGACGACCGACCGCGACGCCCTGCCCGTCGCTCCGCCACGCCCTCAGCTCCGGCCGCGCCCGCGACTCGGCGAAACCGCCTGAGCGCCGGGGCCCGCCATGACCACCCCCTCTCCGATGCGCCTGTTCACGCCCGCTCCCGACCAGCACCCGGGCGCGCCCCGGCTCGCGTTCGCCGCGCACCCGGACGCCGTGGAGGACCTGTACGACCTTCCCGCCGACGTCCTGGACCGCGCCGTGGAGATCCTGCGCGGCCTGGTCTGGGGCGACTTCGCCGGACAGGCGCTGCACCAGCACGGCGAGTTGGACCTGCGGGGCTGCCGCAAGCTCTACCTGCGCGGCGGGGACGGCGGCTGGCGCATGGTCTACACCGAGCGCCCCGCTTCCAGGCAGTCCTCCTACACGCGGGAGGTCTTCCTCCTCGCCGCCGGCCCCCGCCTGGACCTTGAGGTCTACCGCCGTGCCGCAGCACGCCTCGACGCCATGAAGGCCGCGCCAGGTCCCACACCAGCCCGGGCGCGGGCGGCCCGCGCCACCTCGCCGAACCTCCCCACCCGACACGCCCAGCCCCACCCCGCGCCCTCCACGCCGGCGCCGGGCACCCGAGCGAGCAGCGCCCCGCACCGCTGACCGCGTGCCGCCCCCTCTCTACCTCCCGTTCATGCCATAGGAGTTCTGCCGTGCCCAACACCGCCACCGTCCTCGCCGACTTCCCCCATCACAGCCCGGTGCTCCCCGCCTCCCCGGACGCGGTCCACGAAGCGCTGCGCCTGCTGGCACCGACCATGACCGCGCGGGTCATCCACCAGCTCCAAAGCGGCTCGGCCGGGAAGCGGCAGCTGCTCGACCGCATCGAGGAGTGCAACCCCAGCACCCTCAACGGCCGCCTGGACATGATGCGGGACACCGGCCTGGTCGAGAGTTCACTCGGCCGAGGCGCCGCCTGGCGACTGACCGCCGCCGGCCGCGCGGCCCTGCCGGTGCTCCGCGCCGTCGACGAGTGGGCGCGCCACCGCGCCGACGGGCCCTCTGACGCCAACCCGGTGCTGGACGTCGAGGCGGCACTGAAGCTGCTCAGCTCCGCCCACACCACCCGCATCGTCACTGGCCTCGCTCACGGGCCGCTCACCGTCAAGCAGTTGCGCCCGGCGCTGCCCTCGCACGTCAGCGAGTACAACCTGCGCATGCGTCTGCGCGACCTGGTCGGCGAACGCATCCTCGCGCAGGACAAGGCCGGACCGCGACTGCGCTTCCACCTGACCCTGGACGGGCTGCGGACCGCAAAGATCCACCAACGGGCCGACGCGTTCGCCGCCGCACGCGCCACCGTCAGCAACCGCACGCCGACGCGCTCGACCGCGCCCACGCTGGTGTTCTCCCACCCAGAACGCCGCGGGTGAGGTCCGGCCCACCCGACGAGCACCGCCACGGCCCCTTCCCGACGCTCGGGGAGGGGCCTCACCTCGTCCCTGAGCCGCCTGGTCGGAGGCCCGCTGCCAGGCAGCACCGTGGTGGCGCTGCCGCTGCCTCCGTCGGACACGGTCACTTCCAGGCACCGCGGATGGGGCCCCGCACGGCTTCGCCGGTTCGCCCACGGCAGACAAGCCCGAACACCGCTACGACAACCGGGCAAGAGCATGCCAACGTACGGATGCCTCATGAAACCGCAGGTCAACGAAGGGATCTCCCACCGTGACGACGTCCACGACCGCACTCGTTCCCGCCCCGTACACCGCCTCCGACCGGCAGGACCCACTGCTGACCGACCACGAGGCCACCGCCGTCCTCGACCTGATCACCCGTCGCGGCTGGGCCGTCGTCGCCACCCCGGACGGCAACGTCCACGGCACCAGCCCCGACGGACGCATCTACCTCGCCTGGCTCCCCGAAGACCCGTCGGCCTGGAGCCGCGGCATCATCTGGGACCTCCACGTCCGCCCCGAGCACGGCCCCGGCTGGCGGCAGGAGTTCGGCCCCGACACCCCGAGTACGGCCGTCGCTGCCTTCCTCGCTGCACTCCTCGCACCCGTCGCCTGACCGACCACCACCCCCTGCCGACCGGCCCACCCCGAAAGGCTCCAACGTGCACCAGACCACCGTGTACCGCTCCGTCCGTCTGATCGACACCGCCACATACGGCGCCTCCGCAGTCAGCCTCGCCCTCGCCCTCGCCAGCCCCTCAATCCCGGCGGTCCTCGCCGCGACGCTCGCCATCGGCACGACCGGCCTCTACCAGCACCGCGCGAACCAGGCCAACCTCCGCGTCCTCGCTTTCCTCGCCGGCCATCCCGCCACCCGCTACGAGGTCGTCCGCGACGCCCTCGAACTCGACGACCCCGCCACGCGTGACGCCTTCTCCCGGCTTCTCGACGTCGGACTCATCGACGAGACGCGCGTCGATGACCACCCCACCTACGCAGTGCGATGACCTTCCACGCGCCCATCGACGCGCGCGGACGATGCCCTGCCAGAAAGGCTTGTCGTGTCCCTCCCACCGGTCCTTTCGCCCACCCGGCGCTTTCCGCTCTCCACCGTCTGCCACGACCCCATGCCGCCCACGGTCTCCGGAGCACTGGTCCGGGCCACGGCGGACGGGCTCGAGGCCGTCTGGCTGCCCAACGAGCCTCAGCCCCTGTCTCCAGGCATGATTGCCCTCGCCTGGACCCTCCACGGCCAAGAAGTCGAGGTGTCCGCCCGTATCGGGTACCCCACCGGTGACGCGCTCCTGGCCACCTGGCCGCGTCTGGACTTGAACTGGCCGAGCATGGTGCACGCCACCATCCGCGAGACCCAGGGACTGGCCGAAGCCCTCGCCGCCACGAGGGCCATCCTGGAAGCCGTCCTCGACGCCTGACCCCCACGGCCCTGCGGCAGTTGCCGGTGGCGGACTGCAGCGCGCCGGCCACGTCGCAGGCGTGGATGGCCACGAGAGCCTGGAAGCCCCAAGCGAATATCGTCCTGATGCGGTGCAGTCGAATTCGGCTGTGCCGCATCGCGGCGAACGGCCTGGGCGGTGCACGGAGCTGATGACGGCAAGCTGCGGGAGCGGGCCTACGCCACCGTGCGCGCGTGCTCGGCGAAGTCCTCGAAGAGCTGGTCGTCGGTCCGGCCGGTGACCGGAATGTCGGGGAGTTCGTCTTCCATCCCCTGACGGGTATTCGCCGTCAGTGTCTTTCCCCCGCTGACCAACTCGTCGCGCATCCATGCCGCGAACTCGACGGCCTCGGCGACGGTGGCGTCCTGGATGGACGCCCCCTCGTTGTCTGTGCTGGCGATGCCTTCGATGGGCTGGCCGTCCAAGGTGATGCTGAAGCTCATCGTGGTGTCCTCCGCTGCTCCGTCCGCGGGGTCGTCCCACGCGCTGGTGAACGGCTCGGGCTCGCGAGCCGTGAGTGCTTCTGCGAAGCGGCTCAAGGTGAGCCCGATGTCCTCGCCGTCTGGGCCCGTGAAGATCCACATCAGGCGGAGTTCGTCGAGGGGGTCGGTGGAGCTGGCGGGCACGGCTGGGACCTTTCGTCGCGGCTTAGGGGACGTAGCGGGCGTAGCCCTTGACACCGTACGCGGCCATCATGGTGCGCCAGTAGGCGATGGAGGGCTGGTTGTTGGTGTCGATCTCCACGCCGCGGATCTGGCCCTGGTTGCGCGGGTCGGCGATCGCGGCGGCGTACTTCTTGAGTTCCAGCCTGTCGTCGAGGAACAGGAAGTTCTTCTTGCCGGTGGCGTGGTTCTTGATGAGCTCGTCCAGGGTGCGGTAGCAGCTGTTCTGGTTCTTGACGTACTTCGCCTCCACCGCCATTCCGTCGGTGGACCGGAGCCCGTCGACCATGAGCGTGTTGGACTTCGACAGCCCTGCCGGGATCGGCACCTCGTACTCCGGGTAGCCGGAGGTGCGGAGTTGGTACGCCTGCTCGGCCGCGTTGCCACCCGAGTAGTCCCCGGTCCGCAGGCCGGAGACCCAGCCGTCGAACGTGAGGCGTTGTGACGGGCTGAGTGCGGGGAACCGCGGGTCCGGTGGGATCGGCGGACCGATCGGCGGGACGATGTTGCTTCCCGGTGGCACGGGCCGGTAGACGGCGGGGATGAGGACCGGTAGCGGCTCCGGAACGGGGCCGGGCAGGGGTGGGAGCGGTCCGGGGCCGGGCGGGCCGGGCTCCGGTGTGGGAACGGGCACGACGCTCTGGCTTCCGTCGAGTATGTGGGCGAGGGCTGCCAGCGCGTGGATGTCCGGGTCCGCGACGACCGCGTCGTGGAGGCCGCCGTCCTGGCCGTTGCCGCCCAACGCCGGGTTGTCCCAGAACGGTTCCGGGTCCAGCAGCGGGTTTGGCGGCGGCACCTTGGCTGCGGCGTCGATGTGGTCGGCGTACGCTTCGCATGCCGCGGCCAGGGCCTGGCAGGCGGCCGGCAGGTTGGCCATCAGGGTAGCCCCTTCGTAGGGGCGTGGCGGATACGGGTCCTTGCCAACGAAGCGCTGGAAGTACGTGTTGACGCCGTCCGCGGTGGTGCCGGTGAACTCGGCGGTGGCTGTGCTCCAGCTGAGTTGGGCGTCCGAGAGCGTTCCGGCGGTCACCGTTGCCACCTTGCGCCACGTGTCCGCCACCGTCCGCAGCTTGCCGCTGTCGCCGCGGAACCGTTCGCCGAGGAGGTACTGGTCCACGAAGCTGGTTCCGCCACGGGCGTCGGCCAGGGTGGCGCCGATGCCGCGCGGGTCCTGGGCGCACTGGTCCGCGTAGGACCACGGCTGCGCCAGTTGGCTGCCGTCTCCACCGGTCGCCGCGAGGAGCTCGGCGGCGGTCTGCGACTCGGCCGCGAGGTAGTTGTTCGCCGTGGTCAGGATCGAAGAGGCACCCTGGCCAGTGATGTAGCAGCTGTTGGCGATCTGATTGATCGTCGTAGTCGCTGCCGGTGTGTAGACGGAAGCGAACACGGAACCCGCGTCGTCAGCGCCGACCATGCCCTGCTGCTCGCTGAGCTCGCCGACGGCCGAGTTGACGGCGGACAGCAGCGTCTCCGAGATGTCCTGCATCCCCCAGGAGGCGTTGACGAGATCCCCGACCACTACCTGATACCCCGTCAATGCACCAACCCCATCGCCCCGTACATGCCATCATCAACACGGAAGAGGATGGCATACGGCACTGACGAGAGCCGAGCATCGAGGCGCTTGCCGACGCCTATGGCAGGTACGTTCCTGAGAAGGTCCCGTCGAATCCCATCGCTTGGATGATGTCCTCGGCGTTGTCGAACTCTAGCTCGGGGTGGATGTACATGGCCTCGAAGGTCTCCAGGTCGAACTCCGGGTCGATCCATTGGTGGGCGCAACGGCATCTGATGAAGGCTGCCCGGGTGTTCGGCCGGTGGATCAGGAGCCAGTTCCTGTCCGCCGCACAGACTGGACACGTGATGGCGAATCCGCGCGGTCTCAGCGGAGCGGCGTGGTAGATCATCCGCACCGGCGGCTGCCTTGGAGTGGCCGGGGTCGGGTCGGGATCGGTCATGTCGTCGGGCCTCTCGCCTTCGGGGTCCGCTCCGCGGATGCTGATAGGGAGCACACATACTGCCGTCCTCACCGGCGGAGTCAAGGCGTTTCAGCTCGGCGAGAAGTGCAGGTGAGGGCCCGTTCGAAGGCGGTGCTGCCGGGCCTTGTGCATGCCCGGCAGCGCCCCTGGTCCGCAGGCCGCCCGGAGAGTTCGGGTGAGCGGATCATGCCGCGTCGCGGTCCTCGAATGCCGTGGACGGTGAAGCGGACGGCGCGCTCGCGGGGAGCGGCTCGGGGCTTTCGTCGAGCGCGGCTCGGTGGCGGGCCAGGCCGGTGAAGCAGGCGCCCGCGACCAGCGCCTGCGCTCCGGCTGCCGCGATGACCACGAGTTGGAGGTGCGGGGCTGCAATGCTGGCGACCAGGGCTCCGGCGATCGGGAGCGGGATGAGGATCATCGCCACCGTGGCGGACAAGGTGGCGCTGAACCCGGCGGCGGGAATGAGGCGGGCGCGGCCGGTCCGCAGGACGACGAGGAGGGCGCCTTCGGCGGCCATCATCAAGGTCACGGCGGCGGCGTAGAGGGAGAAGGTGGGCGCGGCTCCGGCTCCCAGGGCGGTGATGGACGCGATGGTGGCGGCGACCGCGCCGGTGCGGAACAGTCCGAGCCGGGTGACGGCGCGTCGGGCCACGGACACGGCGAGGAGCGAGGCGAGGGCGCTGGCGGTCCAGATGCCGGTGGTGGCCTCGGGGGTGTGGTGGAAGCGTTGCGTGGTGAGGATCGGGGTGGCGACCTGGAGGACGCCGGAGACGAGGTTGCCGGCGGCCAGGGCGGCGAGCAGCCAGGCCAGCGCCGGGATGCGGGCGACGGTGCGGGTGCCCGCTGCGAGCTGGCGCACGAGGTTCGGGGTGGGCTGGTCGGTGACCAGGCGCAGCCGCGGGCGCGGGTGAGCGTCGGTGAGCAGCAGGGTCTGGAGGGCGGTCATCGCGCACAGCACGGTGACGGCGGTCAGCAGGACCGTTGGTGAGCACCACAGGAGCAGGCCCGCAAGCACGGGGCCTGCGAGTTGGGTGGCTTGGTCGATGGCCGTGGTGGTGGCCTGGATCTTGTGTCCGTCGGGTCCGGCGTGGCGGGTGGCCTCGCTGGTGAGGGACTCGGTGGCCAGGTATCCGGCCTGGGTGAGGATGCCGCCGATCACGGCGTAGGCGAGTACGGCTGGGGCTCCCGCTCCGAGGGCTACGGCGATGACGGTGGTGGCGGTGGCGATGGTGCGCAGGGCGGCTGCGGTGAACGCGGTGGTCTGCGGGGTGTGGCGGTCGATGAGCGGTCCGGCGCCCAGGATCGCCGCGATGCGGGGCAGCCATTCGATGCCGAACGCGGTGCCGGTCAGCGCGGCGGAGCCGGTGAGTTGTAGGACGATCAGCGGGACGGCGTAGGCCATGACCGCGCTGGCCAGTGCGTCCGTGGTGCGCAGCAGGTAGCAGTCGAGCAGCCACCGTCGCCCTTGGGATGCCGAAGTCTTGCCTGTTCGACGCGGGCGGCTGGCGATGGTGGGGGTTGGGCGGACGTGTCGGGGCACGCGGACTCTCCGTCGGGTGGGTGGGCGAAACGTGTGGTGCGCCGCGGGTCGTGACGCGGTCAGGGTTCAGCGCTGGCGGCCGGGGCCGTCCTGGGCCTGGGCGCGGTCGCCGCCGTGCTCGGGGCGCTCGGGGCGGCGCGCTTCGGGGGTCGGCGCGGGGAGGTCGACGAGATTGCGGATGCGCCAGACCAGCACGGCGGTGACGTCCTGGGCGCTGTCCAGTTCTCGGCTGGCGGTGGCGCGGCGCAGGAGTTCGGCGGGGTCGTGGCCGTGTTGTTCGGCCTGGTGGAGGGTGTAGGCGAGGGCGTCGAACATCCCCTCGTCTACCTGCTGGGCCTGGTGCGGGTGGTAGCGCAGCGCGGTGGTGCGGTGGCGCTGGCGTGCGGGTCCAGGTAGGCGTCGTCCTTCCCGGTGCAGCGCGGCGAGCTGCTGTCCGGCGGTCTGCTGGTAGGCGCGGCGTAGGTGTTGGGCGCTCTCGCGGGCGGCGGCGGCCTGCTGGTGGTGGCCGCGCTGGCTGTGCCAGTTGGCTACGGCGAAGACCGCCAGGACGAGGGCGGACAGCAGCCAGGCGCTGGCGCCGCCGTCCTTGCTGCTGCGCAGCAGGTAGCCGGAGCGCATCAGCTCGTCCGCGGCACGGCGAAGCGCCCGGTCCTGGGTGCGGGCGGCGCGGACGTGGGAGCGGGCGGCGCGGTCGTAGGCGCGCGCCGCCGCCACGAGCTCGCTGCGCTGCACGGTCGGCGTGGTCTGGGCGAGCGCGTCGAGGACTTCGGTCAAGTCGCTGATCTCGCCTGCGGCGAGCTCGGGTTCGGCGCTCACCACCACGGTGGTCGCGTGCTCCACCGTCGCGGCGGCGGCGCGTCGTGCCGCGATCGGCCGCTCCCCCGCCGCTTCCGCTCCGGCGGTGCCGGTGGCCGGCTCGGGCTGAGCCTGGTCGCGGAGGACGGGCTCGGTGTGTTCGGTCTCGTCGAAGCGGGCGCGGATCTTGGGCAGGGACAGGTCGGCGGCCAGCTTGCGCCCCGCGAACCAGACCGGCACACCTTGGGCGTTGGTGTCGCCGAGGACGGCGACGCTGTACCCGCCGATGTCCCCGGAGGGCAGACGGCGCAGGTTGACGAGCACGCCCTGGTCCTCCAGTCGGGCGAAAAACTCCTCCTCGCTGCCTGATCCGATCAGGGCCGCTCGGGCAGCACGGCGAAGCGCGTCGCGGGAGGCCTCGGGGCGGCCCTGGCGGGCAGCCTTGGCGATCTCGCCCCGCGAGGGGGCCTTGGCCGCGGTCCCGTCGCCGGGGTTGAGCTGCCGAAGTCCCCACTCACGTTCGATCGTGCGGCACTCGGTCTGGGCACGGCCGGCGTCGTTGTGGTGGCGGGGACGGCGGCCGTCCTGCCTCACGAGCGTGGCGACGATGTGGATGTGGTCCTCCGCGTGGCGCACGACCGCCCACCGCACCGCCCGGTCATCGCCCTGCGGCGCCAGACCGGTGGCGTGCAGGATCCGGCGCGCGGCGGTCGCCCACTCTTCGTCGGACAGGATCCGGTCACCGGGGTCGTTGCGTACCGAGCAGTGCCATACCCACCGCTTCGGCCGCTGCTGTTCCTCCAGCGCGTTGACCGGCAGGTCGAGGTGGCGGGCCAGGTCCCGCATCCGGGCGGTGTGCTCGCCGCTGCCGAAGACGAACTGACCAGGTTCCGCGGTCAGCATCGGGTTCCAACTGGTCACCAGGTGCTGGTCGGTGTGCTCGTTGGCCTCCCCCGGCCCGAACAGGTAACGCAGCAGGCCGTAGGTGTTGCGGCCCCAGCGCTTCTGGTCCTTCTTCCTCCTGATGATGTTGGGGACCACCGCTCAGCCTCCGGTGAAGCGTTCGGCCGCCTGTTCCATGCGGGCGACTGCCGAGACCAGCCGTGCGAGGACGGCGTCGATGTCCGCGGTGGGCTCGCCACCGGAGTTGTACGCCTTCGCGATCTGATTGAGGTTGTTTCCGGCGCGGGCGAACTGGGCGCTCGCGTACATCAGCTCGTTGATCGCGGCACGGGCGTCCACGATCCCGGCACGGGCGGCTTCCTCGTCCTGGGCGGCAGCGACCGCGGCGGTCGCGGCGAAGCCCATCGGCCGCAACCTGGTCCAGCCTGCCGCGCGCCGGATCATCGCGAACTCGGCGTCGCTGAAACGGATTCGGTACGCGCGGCGCTGCCCAGACCGGCTGTAGGGGCGCTTCCGCCCCGGCCCCGCAGCACCGGCCGCCGGGCCCGCCGCAGCATGCGGAGGCGGGCCCGGCGCGGCAGCGATCGAGGGCCCGGCCGTCGGGCCCTCTTCGTCCAGCGCCCCCCGGTGCTGGACGCCCTCCTCCAGCGCGCCCCCCGGTGCGCTGGAGGCAAGCTCCTTGGTGGCTCCAAGCCCGGCAGCGCCCGGGTTGGAGCCACCAAGGATATAGCTTGCTCCCGCCTCGTCGGGGTTCTGACCTGCGGCGATACGCAGCCGGCCGTCACCGGCAGGGGCGGTCACGCGACCGCCTTCGGGGTGTCAAGGGGTCCGTAGGCGAGGCTGAGGACGGCGACGGCGTAGTCGAGTGCAGCCGCGGTGTCCGGAAGCGTGAGGACGGGCGTGGTGTCGCTGACGCGGATGCTCCAACTGCCGTTCTCTATAAGGCGGACAGCGCGCAGGTAGCCGAACTTGAGGAGGTGGCGCATGAGCGCGACCGCCTCGTCTCCGGCGCTCGGCCGCTCACAGGGCTCGGATACGGGCCCGGGCGTCGCGGGGACGGCTGGGGTTATGGACATGGATGGGCTCCCAAGTGGGCTGGCAGGTCAAGATTTTGGTCAGGTCAGTGCCACGTTTCGAGCGTGGCGCGGAGGAGACGGGCACGTTCTGCCTTGTCTTCGGCTCGCTGCTTCGCCAGGAGCTGGTCGGTCAGGGCGGACTGCTCCAGGAAGACCCGGCGGGCGCCGAGGGCGATCCAGTAACCGGTGGGTCGCAGCCAGGAGGGGACGTGGAAGCGGGACACGGGGGGCCTTTCAACGGTGGTCGTGCTGGCGGAAGTTCGAGTGCGCGGGGCGGCCCGCCGACCGCGCGGTGGCGGGCCGCAGGTCAGCGGCGGTGTCTGCCCGGAGGTTTGGCGGGCGGGTTCGTCGACGGGTTGCGTAGGGCCCTCATCACCTCGGTGACCCGCTCGTTGCTGATCCGGTAGCCCGAGGCGCGGATCCCGTCCGCGACCACGGCTCGGTTCAACCGCCCTGCCTCGGCTGCGGCGTTGCGTGCGATCGGGAGCAGGTGGTCGAGGTCTGCGGCAGGGTCCGTCCGTGCGGTCAGGGCCGGTCGGCGCATCACCTCCGCACGGGCGCTGCTGCGCCAGGTCGTGGACGTCGCCGCATCCGTGCGGTCGGCCCGGCGGTCAGTGCTCGGACTGACCGCGTCCCCGCCGGCCGTCGCCGATTCAGCGTTGTCCGCTGGTTCGACCAGGACGCCCTGGGACGCGCGGGCGTTATCGTCTCCGGTCAGCGCTGGCGTGGCGGACGGCGTCGCGGGGCCTGTCTGCGGCGGGGTCGCTTCCGGCGGAGCGCTGTCGGGGCTGACCGGTGTCCGGTTGCCCTGCGTATCGGCCAGTTGGGCGGGGCGGTGTGTGCGTGCCTGCTTGTCGGTCAGCCGTCGGGCGGCGCGGAAGGCCAGAGCCGGGTCAACGTGTCGCGCGGGCGTCTGGGTCGCGGCTGACCGGCTTTCTGCCCGGTCGCCCTTGACCGTGTCGTGGCTGACCGCGAGGTCGCTGTCGTCCTCCGCGCTGTGGTGGCGGGCGATGACGATGTACAGGTGCACGGCTCCGCCGAGCGCGAGCGGCGCGAGGGTGCTCAGGATCCCGACGGTCAGGTTGCTCAACCGCAGTCCGTCGGTCGAATCGTGTTGTGCAGCTTGGTTGTTGAGCGTGACGGCGTGCAGCGCGTTGGCCCAGACGCTCGCTGCGGTCGCGGCGGAGAAGAGCGACCAGGCGTAGGCGCGGGCGTGGAGGGCGGCGCGGCGCAGCAGCACCACGGCCCGGACCCCGTAGGCGATAAATCCGTCGAGCAGCAAGGGGAACAGGTAGGTCAGCTGGGGGCGGATGTGGATGGCCGCCGCCATCTGGCGCAGGGCGTCGTAGGACAGGGCGCTACCTGCGGCGCCCAGCGCGAGGATGGCGGCCAGGTCCCAGCCGGACAGGCGGCGGCGCGGGCGAGACTTGGTCACGCCGCCCCCAGCTGGCTGATGCAGGGCTGGTCGGGGTCGGTGGCCGCGTCGTGGAGGCGTGCCTTGCGTTCTTCGGAGATCTTCTCCCGGGCGTACTTGGGAGTGACGCGCAGCGCGCTGGCCAGACGCTCGGCGGACAGGCCCAGGTCGACGGCACGCACGACGGCGAGGTCGCGCTCTGCTGCGGACAGGACTCCTCGGATGCCTCCGAGGACGCGGTCGACGTGCTCCTGGTCGCAGCGCCACATGCGCTGCAGGCGCAGGTGCTTGCGCTGGTTGGTGGTGGTGCCGGCACGGATGCCCAGGTCGTCGACCTTGGCCAGGTTCAGCGCGTCGTTCAGGCACGGGTCGTTGACCGGGCAGGTGCGGCAGACCATGCGGGCGGAGCGGACTCGGTCAACGTCCTGGATGTCGGCGAAGAACACGTCGGGGTCGCCGATGTAGGCGCAGGCGGCGTCTAGACGCCAGGCGTCGATGTCTTGGCTGGAGGGCAGTGCGGGAGCATGCTGAAGGTGCGTGTGGTTCACGGGGGGGTCTCCGATGGCCTGCGTGCCGCTTCACACGGGGTGAGCGCGGGGCAGGAGATGAGGGCGGGTCAGGCCAGGGCGAGTGCGAGCGGGTTGCTGCCGCGCAGGGCAGCGCGCGCTCGTGCGGCTCCGTGCGCGGTTGCGGCTTCGCCGCTGCCGATGCCCGTGCGTCGGCGCTCGCCGAGCCCGGCGCAGGGGCGGCACACTTCGCCGGGGCGCAGCGGGTCGAAGCAGGTCGGGCACTCGGTCCAGCCCGGTGCCGCGGCACGTGGCGGAGCCGTGGGGGCGGCGGGCGGCATCTTGCGGTGAAGCCGGTCGCGCAGCAGGGCGAGCGGGTGGTGGATCCGGGACGGCAGGCACGGCAGCAGCGCGGCGGCGAGGTGCTTCTCACTGGAACGTTCCAGCCAGGTGGTCACCATCGGCGCCAGTGTCAGGGCCTCGACCATGCCGATCCGCAGGCGCGGTTCGGCGCGGATCACCCGATGCAGGGCGGCGACCGCTTCCTTTGTCTGCGGGTCGCTCGCCTCGACAGGTCTCGCTTCGCCGGTCTTCGCGGGGGCTTCGCCCTCCGCCCGTGAGGCCTGATCCTCCTCGGGCGCTTCACGTCCCTCGCGGGGCGCGGGGAGGGTGGGTACTTTCCCTTCGTCCTTTACGGGGTTGGTTCCAGCATGATCGGCGGCCCGGTAACCGGAGTCCGGAAGGACGGCACTCGGCTCCAGCCCCGGCTTCTGGGGCGTGTCGTAGACGTGGGTGACCGACAGGAACCGGCCATCGTCCAGGCGGACGGTCTCCACCAGGTAGTAGCCGAACTCGCGAAGCTCACGCAGGGCATTGCGTATCGCGGTGCGGCCCTGGGGGCTGGTGTCCGCCATCTGCCGCCCGTCCTCGGCCCAGCCGTCAGGGCGGGACAGCAGGTCCGCCAGCAGGCCACGCGCGGTGTAGGACAGGCGGCGGTCCTGGGCGATCTGGTTGGGCAGCACGAGATAGGAGCGGACGTGCTCCTCGCGGTGGACGCGCATCTCAGACCCCCGCCGGTGCAGCGGGGCCCAGCGGGGCGTCGATCCAGGGTTGAATAAGTCCGGTGGCGAGATCCAGACCGAGTTCCGCGTCCCAGGCTGCGTCCGGGTAGTCGGCGCTGATCCACCGCAGCATCGCCTCGCAGGCCGCCTCGGTCAGCGGCACGAGGGTGCCGTCGGTGCGGAATGCCGTGACCTGCTCGCGCGGTTGTGGAGCGTCGGCACGCAGGCGCAGCCAGGCGGCGCCGTGCGCGAGGGGGCGTAGGGCCATGGCAAGGTGGCCAGGTACGGCGAGGCCGCCAGCGGGAACGCGGCAGGACGACGCGGACGCGGTCGGGAGCTGATGGTGAGCCGCGTCTGGGCAGGCCGAGGTGTCGCTCGGCATAGCGAGCATGGGATACTCCGTTGTTCGTAGGAGCGCGGCGCGGCGTTCTCGTCCAAAAGGCACGCCACTCGCGCGATGTGTAATGCGACTTCCGGTCCAGGCTGGGAGTCGGCCCGGCGTCTTGGAGTTGGTAGCTCCTGGACGCCGGTCTCATTTCCGCTGCCCGGCTACTGGCAGTACGTGGTGTCGATTCCCCTTCCGCTGCCTTCCTTGATCGTCGGGAGCAGCACCATACGAGCGCCCGCTCCAGCAGTCCAGCGCTTCCTCATACGCGCGGACGCAAGGCAGAAGGCCCCCCGAACAGGCGTTACCACTGCCGTGGTTTATGTGCGGGATGAAAGTACACCGCAGTGGCACTGCCGCGTCAACCACAGCTGTGGTTCGGCATGCAGCCGGGTGGATGCCTGCACACCACAGCTGTGGCTAGACTTGAGGGGAGAACTCGACGAGCGGAGGGAAGGCGATGGGCATGACCAGGCGGGACAGCGAAGGACCTGAGGTGTCTTTCGCCGAGCGGCTGGACGCGCTCTTCCACCAGAAGCTCAGCCCCACCGGCTCGCCTTACACGAACGCCCAGGTGGCCGAGGGGGTGCAGCGCGAGTTCGGCGTCAAGCTCTCAACCAACACGGTCCAGTCGTTGCGCACCGGGGCACGGGAGAACCCCAAGCAGCAGACGATCAAGGCCCTGGCCGACTGGTTCGGGGTGCCGGTGGGCTACTTCTTCGGCGACTTCTCCGACCCAGACCAGGCCACGAGCCAGAGACCGGAGCCAGACGCCGCGACTGCAATCGCCGCAGCGGCCGAGAATGCGGGCGTCCTGAGTGTGGCACTGCGCGCCGATGGCCTGTCCGAGGAAGGCCTGCGGCTGCTCACCCAAGTGATAGACCAGGTTCGCCGCGCCGAAGGCCTTCCTGCGGTCGCGGGCCATCCCGCCGTCGACGCACCGGCCGGCCTCGACCTCAGCAACTGAGCACGGCGCGGGCAGCCACTGAAAGTTCACTCGCCGCCAACGTCAGTCGTCGGCGGCCATGAGCACAATGAAGCGCATTGCCGGGTTGCGCAGCGGCGCCAGGGCCATGATGTGGACCGGCACTTCCTTGGAGCCGTGGTAGGGCAGGCGGAGCCGTCGCTCGTCGCCGTCGGGATGCACCTGCACCTCGTGCGAGTCCCAGATCTTCCGTGCCTCCGGGTTGCCCTCGCGAATGTCGGCGACGAGCTTGTGCAGGTCCTCGTTATCGGGGTGCTCGGCGAGGGCGTAGTGGATCTGCGCGAGAAAGGGCCTGGCCCAGTCGTCCCTCCAGTTGACCAGCTGCTCACGGGCCTCGGGATACAGAAATGCCCAGCGCATGAGGTTCGGCTCATAGGGGACCCAGGGGAACCAGTCGGTCTGCGGCGCATTGGATCCGATGATGTTCCACGCGGTGTCGGACAGGTAGGCGGGGTGCGGCAGCTGTACATCCAGGAGTTTCTGCATCGGGGCGTCCAGCGCCGCGAGCGCCGCGGTATCGGTCGTCCCTTTGGGCTGCGGGGCCTTATGGGACGCCATCAGATACAGGGCCCGCTGCTCCGGCTCTGAGAGCCTGAGGGTGAGCGCGAGGCGCTCCAGATGGGATGTGCTGAATAGTCGGCGCCCGGATTCCAGCTCCTGGTACCAGCGCGTAGTCACCCCGATGAGGCGAGCCACTTCGTCCTGGTTCAGCCCCTGCTTGCGGCGGTCCGAGGCGTCGAGGCCCGGGATGCGACGCGGATCGACCCGACTGCGCCAGTATTTCAGCCACTCCTGGAGGGTGCCGGGGGACACGTCTTGGGCGGGCAAGGCCTCAGTCATGCATTCGCCCCCGTTCCACGGGCATTCCCCCGTCAGCCCGAGATGTGATGCTCACCACGTTCACGACTCAGGACCCCGCCCTCTCAACCTTGGTCCACTACAACGCGTACGCACTCCCCTACGCTATTTGCCGATCTTGGAATATGCATTTTGAAAGTGCCGAAGCCGCTGCCCGTCGGGCCGATCGGGTGATGTGCAATCAGCAAGCGCCCGGACCGCAGGCCATTTCGCCCCTCTGCCAGCACCTCGTAGGACGACGCTGCGTAACCGGAAGTCTGGCTTCGTGAACTCTTGCTTCGGCTTATCGCAAGGCATGGTGAAGGTCCCCGGAGGCGAGGAGGACACGAGCCGTGCCGGGGCCAGACACCAAAGGGAGAGCAAGCATGTCGCGTTCGGTATTGGTCATCGGGGGAAATCGCGGTATCGGGCTCGCGGTTGCCAATCAGCTTGCCGCCGGCGGTGACCGAGTGGCCGTCACATCTCGCGGTGGGGACGGTCCTGATCAGTTCCTCTGCGTGCCCTGCGACGTCACCGACCCCGCCCAGATCGACGCCGCTTTCGACACGGTGGAGGCCGAGCACGGGCCGGTCGAGGTGCTCGTCGTGAACGCCGGGATCACGCGGGATCGGCTTCTGCTGCGGATGTCCGAGGAAGACTTCACGGCCACGCTCGAGACCAACCTCATCGGCGCCTTCCGGGCGGCCAAGCGCGCGGCGCGCGGCATGCTGCGCCTGCGCCGGGGGCGGCTCGTGTTCATCAGCAGCGCCGTCGCTCTCGCCGGCGAGGCGGGGCAGTCGAACTACGCGGCCTCCAAGGCCGGGCTTATCGGCTTCGCCCGCTCGCTCGCACGCGAACTGGGATCGCGCGGCATCACGGTCAACGTGGTGGCACCCGGACTCACCGAAACCGACATGACCTCGGCACTGCCCGCCGAGAGGCATGAGGCGATCATTGCGCAGGTCCCCCTGGGCCGAATAGCGCAGCCGAACGAGATTGCGGCAGCGGTCCGATTCGTCGCCAGCCCCGAGGCCGCATACATCACCGGGGCGGTGATCCCCGTAGACGGCGGGGTCGCCATGGGCCACTGATCGCCCAGCACTCCGGCTCGGCCCCGTAAGGCCGCTGCTCACCCCCGTGCTCGCACCGGAGGGCCAAAGGCTCTGATCGGACGTTCGTCCCTGCAAGGAACCACGCCCATGGACACCGACTCGCTCCGTCGACGCTGCGAACAGCGACTCGCCGAGCTCCAACTCCCTCCCCGTTTCGGCACAGGAGAGCTGTGCACCGCGCTGGCTGCCCGGCGAGGCAAGCGCATCATCCTTCGGCCGCTCACATCCGGAGCAGCCCTTGGCACTCCGTGCGGGATCCGCCTGGAAACGCCCACCGCGGAGATCCTGATGTACGAGGAGGAGACCGCCCCGCTGCACCAGATGCACATCCTGGCGCACGAACTCGCCCACATCATCTGCGGTCACCCGGGATCACTCGCCCTCGGCCGGGCCGGCTACGACGCTCCCGATGAACGGGAAGCGGAACTGATGGCCACGCTGATTCGCCAACGCATCCATCTCGAACGCATCCACCCTCCAGCCCGCCTCGCCACCCCGGGCGACCGGTGGGATGCCCTGTTCGCCTGACTCCCCCACCACAGCCATGAGCCTGATCACCACAGCACTCGTCCTCATCCTGCTTGCAGCTGCCGCCTATTGGGCCCTGCGCCGACGCTCCAGACGCCGACCGGGAGCGTTCAGCCTCGCGCTCCTCCTGGCCTCCTTCGCCGTCGCGCTCAGCACCTACCAGCCGGCGATCCGCTCAGCAGAAGAAGCCGTCACTCCGGACCTCTCGAAGCTGATCTGCGACATCGCGACCCTCTACGCCGCGTACTCCGTGTCGTCCCTGCTGCTCCACCTCAACTACGAGGCCGCCGAAGCCCGACGCCGACTGCGCACGCGTGCCAAACCGCTGCTTCTCGCACTCCTGGTGATGCTCGGCTCCTTCTTCACCACGCCCTCGTCACGGCTCTGGAGCTCCGCGTACGTCACCGCGCACTGGACCAAGGCCCCGCTGACCCTCCACCTGTACGACGCGGCCTTCGTCTCCTACATCGGCTACGCGGTCTACGACTGCCTCAGCCACACGTGGAGCCGTGCCCGCGCAGCTGAACGAGCCAGTCAGCGATTCGGGTTGCGGATGACCGCGATCGGCTGCGGATTCGCCCTCCTCTACGCCACCTACAAGATCATCGACACGGTCGTACCAGTCTTCGGCTGGGATCCGTTCCCCGGCTCGGTGTGCACCAGTCCCGTGACGCCGACGCGATGCGCTTTCAGCGACACAGCACCGGTCATCAGCATCTTGCTGATCACCGGCGGGCTCACCCTGCCGGCAGTGCTCTGGCCACTCACCGAGTGGCGCCGACGGCGCTGGGAGCGTTCCTCCATCGCCGAACTCGAGCCTCTGTGGAGCGACATCACCAACGTGCTTCCGGGGCTGAGGCTCCCCTCGGACGGAACAGCCGACGACATGAACTTCGTCCTCCACCGCAGGGCTGTTGAAATCTGGGACGGGATCCGCGCCCTGCGCCCCTACCGATCGCTCGCCGTTCAGGAGGAGGCGACCCGCGCGATCGCCGCACATGAGAATGCGGACTCCGAGTCCGCCAAGGCCTGCATCGAAGCTGCCGTCCTCGCGGACGCCCTTCAGGCGCACCGCGCCGGGAAAGTGCTCCTGTCCGAGCTCGCGCCCTATTCGGGCCCGGACGCCGGAGCGGGAAACCTGCACGCCAACATCACGTGGCTACGATCAGTAGCGCGCGCCTACCGAACTGCTCGAACCTCTGTCGACCCGCTGGCGCTGAGCGGCAACTGACCCGGGACCAGGAACGCCCATGACGAATCTTCTGCAGGACCCTGCCTTCTACCGGGACCGGTATCCGGTGTACGCCGCTCTGCGCGGAAGAGCTCCGGTGCTCCCGGTCCCCATGGGAAACGGCCTGGAGGCGTACGTCGTCACCGGATACGCCGAGACCCGCCAGGCCTTCACGCACCCGGACATCTCCAAGGACACGGCGCGCTTCTTCGGCGACATGCCCAACGAGCGCAACCTGCATCCAGCGGTCGCCCAGAGCATGCTGACCACCGATCCGCCGCAGCACACGCGGCTGCGCCGCCTCGTGGCAAAGGCGTTCACCACGGGGGCCGTCGAACGACTGCGCCCCTTCATCGCCGGTCTCACCGACGACTTGTTGAGCACGTGGGAATCCGGGCAGGACGTCGACCTGATTGCTGACCTAGCTGCACCGCTCCCGGTCACCGTCATCTCCGAACTCCTCGGCGTGCCCTCCGACGACCGGGGCCGCGTAGCGCAGTGGTCCACAGCACTGTTCGCAACCGGACAGCACGAACAGATCGACGCCGCCTCCCAGGCTCTCGGCGACTACATGACCGCGCTGGTTGCCGACAAGAGCCGTCACGCTGACGGGAGCATCCTTTCCCAGCTCGTCGCTGCCCGCGATGAGGGTGACCAACTCAGCCAGGAGGAACTCGTCTCCCTAGCTGTCCTCCTCCTCGTGGCCGGCCACGAGACGACTACGGCAGCGATTGGCAACTCGGTGCTCGCCTTGCTCTGCAACCCCGACGCCATGAACCGTCTGCGCAACGAGCCGTCCAGCATCACCAGCGCCGTGGACGAGCTTCTCAGATACGACTCTCCCGTCTCGATCGCCACCTTCCGTTGGACGACCTCCGACCTCCACATCGAGACGGAGGCTCTGACGGCCAAACGGCCGGTGTTCCTGTCCCCCGGTGCGGCGAACCGCGACCCCCAGCGATTCACGGACCCGGACCGACTAGACCTCGATCGTGATGCCACCGGACATCTGGCGTTCGGCCACGGCATCCACCGATGCCTCGGTGCGCCGCTTGCCAGAGCCGAGATCGAGATCGCCTTGAGCGCCCTCCTGACGAAATTCCCCCTCCTCAAGCTAGCTGTGCCCAGCGAAGAGCTGCCCTGGAGACAGGCCCGGATGGTTCGCGGACTCGAATCGCTCCCCATTGTTCTCTAGGCGGCCACGCAGCGCGTGACCTCCCTCCGCGGGAGGTCGATCGCGGGCATCTGATCTCACTTGGCGTTGGGCCTATGGCACGGGGCTCCATGACCAGGGACGAGGTCCGTGCAGCCCTTGGAGACATTCCAGCCGGTAGACCGCCTGAGCGTGGGCAGTTGGGTGCTGGACTGCGGTCTGGGCCGCGAAGCAGACCAGCCGTAGCTCGCGAGCCCCGCGCAGCGTTGGGTAGCCAGGCCAGTCGGTGACGTCGAGCCCGTAGGCGCGGCAGTAGCTTCGGTATCGGTCAGCACTGACGGTGCCCGAGGTCTGGAAGGCGACCGCAATGCTGGCAAGGTCCCACTCCCTGGGGCCGATGGCGGTCCGCTCGAAATCCAGCAGGAAGGCGTTGCCGTCGGGAGTGACAGCGACGTTACCGGCCCAAGCGTCGCCGTGAACGACCACTTCGGGCGAAGCGCTCGGTAGCTCATCCCAGGCTTGGCGTAGTTCCGCCAGCCGTTCATGCAGCCAAGCTTGCTGGCCTGCGTCGAGGTCAGTTTGACCGATCCGCTCGTCCAAGCGGACGAACGGATCTGTATGCCCGAGGCTGAGACCGTCAGGAACGGGGAGTGCGTGGAGTCGTCGCAGCAGGGCTGCCAGTTCGGCTACGGTGTCTGGGCGGTGTTGCCCAAGGTCGTGCCACCAGGTCACGGCTCGGCCGCTGACCTCCAAGGCCTGTTCGAGGTCTTCGGCGGGCTTCACCGCGGGGATGCCGTTGACCGCGAGCCATGAGGCGACCCTCACCTCGCGGGCGGCTGCGCTTTGCTGCCCGTCCCTCGCAATCCGGGCAACGAGGCCCCGGGAGGGAAGGCGCCACATCGCGTTCTCACCAAGCCTTATCAGTTCAGCCCGGTCAGATTGCCCGAGCAGGCCGACCGCTTCGCATGCCTCACGAAGGTGTTCCCGGCTAGCGTCCACCGCCGTGATCGCTGGGGCCATCACCGGCCAACCGCCGCTGCAATCCGTTCGCGGATGACGGCGGTGCCGGGGGCCCTGCGCTGAGCCGCCAAATCTGCGAATTCACTGAGGTCCGCTGCTGCGCGCCGACTGCGCACCTGGCCGACATCATCGAGGGCTTGGTGGGCCACGGTCATCGCCTCCTGCGGATCGCCGGTCACCAGCAGGAGGGTAGCGAGTCGGCTGATCGACATGGCGCGGCTCCGCCGGTAAGCGTCGGCATGCCCGGCCACCGCTGTACGCAGGCGGTCAGCGGCACGGTCCGGCGGCAACATGCCGGCGATGGCGAGATCCCGAAGGGCGTGGCCGGTATCTCCGTGGTGCTGCGGCGCGTCGTAGTAGGCGAGCCATGCAGGCTCGTCCTGGCCCCAGGCTGACTCGAAGAGGCGGTCGGAGGCATCCACGGCAGCAAGAGCCGGCTTGGCTTGGCCGAGGAGAGCGTAGGCCCGCGCTCGGCAGTTTTGGAGGGCAGCCTGGGCGCGGGGCGGAATACGGTCGGGCCGAACCAGGCCCATTTCGGCGAAGGTGAGGCCCTGATCGGGTCGGCCAAGCCAAATTGCCTGGCGCGCACGCCAGTTCAAGACGCTGGCCCGTAGCGTCCAGTCGTCAGCCTCTTCGGAACAGGCCGTGGCCAGGGCAAAGAGTGTCTTGGCTTGCTCGTGGTGGAATCCGTCGAAACGGTTGGATCCCAACGTCAGTGCCAGGCGGCCCGCAGCAGCGAGTAGCTGTGGCCGGATTCGGGCGGAACAGTCGCCTGCGCGCTCCACACTCTGCTGGAGAACGTCAAGGGCGGAGGTCTGGAAGATTGCTCCGGAACTTCCGTACAGGTTGCCCCACTCGCGTAGATGTGTCGCCGTCTCATCGACGCGCCGGACGTCCGCCGCACTGATCCTCGCCCCAAAGCCCTGCTCCTCGCCGAGCGAGGCGAGCCCCGCGACGAGGCCGAGGGTGCCTGGCGCGACCGGCGTGCGGCGGTGCACAGGGGGTGGCTCCTTGACCGATCGGCTCATGGCCAGGATGCCACCCCCTGCCGCGGGGGCGACTCGCGAGGACTGGTTGTCCGCTTGGCGTCGTCGCCTGTCCCCTTCAGCCTTGGCAAAGGGCTGAAATCGGCTCAGGACGCCGCCGGTATTGAGGAGCTTGTCCATGAGGCCTGCGTGCTCGGCAGAGCAGAGCCGGTCGCCCTTCTCGATCTTCTCAACCGCATCCGTACTGAGCCCGACGTTGCGCCCCAGATCGGCCGCGCTTAGCCCCCGCGCTTCACGCCAATGCCGGATCTCCGCGCCGAGCCAGTCTGTGGCTGATCTCGTCGGTTGCAGTGGTCTCCGTGGATACGGCACGGTCTCCTCCTCCCGGGCACTGCTGTCCCCGTCGGCGGCGAAGCTGTGCTCTGTCCATTACATCGCGTCAAGTTCGGTGCGACGCCCGCTTTTCAGATTCACTGGCTCGTTGGTCAACTTCCTGGGCGGCAGGCACCTCACTGAACCGGTAGAGGCAGGCCCGCCTGTCGTTGACGGCCGTCGGTGACCGTGAACGAGCGGACGCCTTCGGCTATGTCGAGGAAGTCGCTCCAGGTAGCCAAGGCCGCGTCTGTGTCGTGGCGGCGGAGGTGAACCTGGCCGAGATCGGCGAGGACGACCGCGCAGGTCCGGCGCCGGTCCAGCCCGTGGATTGCGAGCGCGTGGTGGAGGTGCCCTGGGCTGAGTCCGGGTCTCCGAGCTGCGCCAGGATCATGCCGGTCTCGTGCGCCCTGCAGCCCGTCCCACGCCGGCGTACAGCGATTCACCAGGCTGCCCGGAAAGCACGCTGGACCGTTCGTTTGCCCATAGCCGTGCTGGCCTTGGCCGCCCAAGCTACCTGACCACCGCACTCCCACCCCCGCTCCGGCCTTGCAGACGCGCTCGACGCAGGCGCCCCAGACCCCGTCCGCACTGCGCGTGCCAGGGAAGCCGCGCGCAGCAGGCTTCTTCGTCGACGTCACCCCATCGAATGGTCTGTCCGCTTCAAGTCGGTCGGTGTCCGCTTACGACTGCGGACTTCGCTCCTCTCCGCTGGTGCCGGCGCCGTATTGGGGCGGCTCAAGCGGACACCGGAAGCGGTCCGCTTCGATGCCGGACGCCTTTCGTTTGTGTGGTTGCTTAATGAAACGCAGACGTCGAAGCCAAGCCAGCACAGCAGTTCTCGAACGACCCACAAGCAGCGATCCCCGGAAGGTCTGACAATGTGCCAGCACACCCCCTCGTGCCCCAGCCCCGACAGTGCCGACCGTCAGGCCGCCGCTGTCGTCGCCAGCCACCCCGCCCAAGGGTGGGCCGGGTTGTGTATCGGCATCCTCGTCTTCGAGGACACCGGCGAGGTGCTGCCGGACGGGAAGGCCGTCGCGCCCCACCGTCCACCTACAGCCGCAGCGGCCTGACCGTCCGCGCGATTCCGGTCGCCCATCAATCAATCACCAAGCGCAGACCGTCCCGAGGAGCGCGTCCAGAAGGTCGTGACCCGGTCACTGGCCAGCGGAAAGTCACCGTCCTGATCCCACCACCCCGGATGCGCAGGGAGTCCTGAACAGTCACTCCGCGGGCTTCAACCTCCCGCTGCATCCCTACAGCCCGCTGCCCGGCCTTGCCTCCCCCGTCGGGGCCGGGCAGCGGCACCACCCAACGTCCTCCTGAACCGAACCGGAGACCGCTCGTGACCACGCCCGGCAATCAGCGACCTCGCAGCGATGCCGCTGTCGCCGATCCGTCTTCCCTGTCGTCGGCTCGGCTATTCGATTCCCGCGCGGTCTGGACGACTGGCCTGGCCGACCCGGCTCGCCCGACCTCTCGGGAGCTGCACACCGACCGACCGCACTCCGCTCGGGTCTACAACTACTGGCTGGGCGGCAAGGACAACTTCCCGGCGGACCGCGAGGTTGCCGAGCGGGTTGCGGCCGCGTGGCCCGGTGTGCGGACCTCAGCTCGGGAGAACCGGGACTTCCTTCACCGAGCGGTGCGTGGGCTAGTTGAACGCGGGGTTCGTCAGTTCCTGGACGTGGGCACCGGCCTGCCGTTGGCCCCCAATACGCACGAGATCGCCCAGAGCGTCGATCCGGAGGCCCGAGTGGTCTACCTCGACAACGACCCCATGGTCTTGGCCCACGCGCGGGCACTGCTCACCGGCGCCGGGGGCGGCAGGATCCGGTACGTCGAGGAGGACCTGCTCCATCCGGAGAAGATCCTCGCCTCGGCGGCCGACACCCTGGACCTCGGCCAGCCTGTGGCCGTACTGCTGCTGGCGGTTCTCCACTTCGTCCCCGACCCGCGGCAGGCTCGGGCGCTGGTGTCCAGGTATCTGGAGCCGTTGCCGAGTGGCAGCGCGGTCGTGATCTCTCACGGCTGTCCGGAGAGTCTCGCGCCGGAGACTGCGCAGACGATCGCGCAGGTGTACGGGCAGAGCATTCAGGGGTCGTGGGCGAGCGCCCGGGAGATCGGCGAACTGTTCGGGCCGGTCGAGTTGCTGGACCCCGGTGTGGTTCCGGTCTCGCGGTGGCGGCGGCCGGGTGACTTCTGCCCGCCGGACACTGACATCGCGTTGTACGGCGGTGTCGGGATCAAGCCGTAGCCCCACCCGCCTAACGCGGCAGGCCAGATCCGAGCAGCGCCGTCCCGGCCGACCGCCGCGCTCGCCAGGCCGGGCTGCCGTTCGTGCGCGGATCCGGCGTTGCCAGCTGGTGCCTTTCGTAACGGTGCGAGGCCTGCGTGCGCTGCTCCTTCCAACTCCCGTGTCGTTTCCCGGATGAGAGTTCTGATCTGATGTGTGCTGACGTGTCCCCATCGATAGGGTCGCGCCGCCCCCACCGTCGCGGCTCCCGGGGTCGGCAGGAGCCGCCGGCTCCGTTGGGCCGGACGACGGTCCTGGCCGCGCTCGTGGTCGTGGCGGCCCTGTTCTCCGACTGGCTGCTCCGAGCCGCGACCGGGGTCACCACGACCCCTGCCGACGCGGTGGTGGGCATCGCCGCCGCGCTGGTAGCCCTCTCGGTACTCGCGCTGCTCTGGCGGCAGACGAAGGCGGCCCTGGCGAGGGTGCAGGTCAGTACGCGTAAAGTGACCGAGCTGGCAGCGGAGCAGGAGATCGCCCGGCTCCGCCAGCAGGACCAGCGGGATCTGGAGCAGTGGACCGGCTACCTGCGTGACCAGTCGGCGCACCGTCACCTCGTGCTGATGGCCGCCCTGGAACGCGCGGCGTCCGGCGACGCCCCCGAACCGACCCTCGATCAGGTGGGGCCATCCAGCGGTCCACTGGCCGCCTTGACCCAGCAGCTGCGCGTACAGGAGGCGGAGGCGCTCGCGCGCGTCGCCGAGCTCGCCCAGCGAGTCGCGCCTGGCGAGGCGACGATGTTCGTGACCGTCGCTCAGCGGCTCCATGCTCTCGTGATGCGGTTGCTTGACGCGCTGTCCGGCGCGGAGGGGCAGGTGGAGGATCCAGAACTCCTGCACGATCTATTCAAGATCGACCACTTGGCGACGCGGCTGCGCCGCGCGATCGAGAGCCTGGCGCTGCTGGGCGGACAGAACCCGCGCCGTGTCCGGCAGGCACTGGACGTCGCGCTGCTGCTGCGCACCGCCGTGCAGGAGATTGAGAACTATCCCCGGGTGCGGGTGGTCGCGACCCGGCCGGGCATCGCGGTCCTCGGCCACGCCGGGCCCGCCGTCGTCCACCTGCTGGCCGAACTCGCGGAGAACGCCGCCGCGTTCTCCCCGCCGGACAGCCAGGTGCTGATGCGCGCACAAGCTGTCCCGGCGGGGCTCGCGATTGAGATCGAGGACCGCGGACTGCGCATCGATCCCGTGCGGCGTGACCAGTTCAACCGCCTGCTGGCCCAGCCCGACCGGGTCGCGCAACGTGCTCTGTTCCGCGGCGGACATCTCGGACTGCTGGTCGTGTCCCAGATCGCGCAGCGCTACGGGATCACCGTCAGGCTCGGTGACTCGGTGTACGGCGGCACCGTCGCCGTCGTGGTGCTGCCGCCCGATCTGCTGACCGCGCCCACCCCTCCGGGCAGCAGCCCGGTCGCCGCACCGCAGCCAAGCAGTCGGGAACCATTCCCTCACGGGCAACCGGTCACAGCGGTGCCCGCGTTCGCGCCGCGCCAGCCAGTTGCGAGCGCCCCGGCGTCCTCGCCCGCAGGACCGGACGGGCGGCCAACTCTGCCCCAGCGCAACGCTCGCGCTCCGCGCCGACAGGTCCCCGTGATCCCGGCCGCCCCGCGAGGCGCACCTACCGCGGGCCTGGCGGCGGCGTTCACCAGTGGCCGCAGCCAGGGCCGTGACCAGCTTGTCCCGCAGCGTGCCGACCGCCCCGAGGCGGCAGCGCCAGAGCCGATGACCGACACCACCAACGATCGAGGACGTGTGTAATGGCGACCGACCCGCGACTGAGCTCGCTCCTGAGGGACTTCACAGACAAGGTCCCCCACGTGGAATCAGCCTTGGTAGCCACCCGCGACGGACTCCAACTCGCATCCGCCGGGCTGGACATCGACGATGCCGACCGACTCGCGGCAGTCATCACGGGCGAGTACGCGACCGCCCGCTCCGTCAACGAGATCCGCCCGCTCGGCGGGGTTCGCCAGGTCGTCGTCGAATTCGACGACGGATTCCTGTTCATCATGCACGCCGGAAACCATGCAGCAGGCGATGCCAACTCCAGGACCCTCAGCACGCTGCTGGGTGTGACCGCCACCGTCTCCGCCGACGCCGGGCTCGTCGGAGCCGAGATGGCCCATCTGATCGGGTCCCTGGCGAACCATCTCACCACCGGCTCCCGCCAGGCGGTGCCGGTCGGCGGCGGCCGGTGAGATGCCCTCCGATGCCATCCGTCACCCCGCCACCGGCCATGACCTGCCGGTCGTCTGGGCGGAGCAGGACACGCAGGACATGCGCCCCTACGCCGTCACGGGAGGGCGGACCAGGCCCCGGCACGCGCTGCGCCTGGTCACCCTACTCACCGCAACCGGGAATCCCGTGGGGCCGCTCGGCCCGGAGGCAGGACAACTCGTGGAGCTGTGCCAGCCGGGGCACCGCTCGATCGCTGAACTCGCGGGCGTGCTCCGCCTGCCCGTCCAAGTCGTCAAAGTCCTGACGTCGGACCTGATCGACGCCCGTCTACTCCGGCTGGTCGTTCCCGCCGGGCATGACCCCCATGCCGCCCCCACCGCCCAACTCCTGGAGGCAACCCTTGCTGGGCTACGCCGCAAATGGCCTGACGTCGCCTGACCCGGCCGCCGTGAAGATCGTGGTGGCCGGCGGGTTCGGGGCGGGCAAGACCACCTTCGTCGGCGCGCTCAGTGAGATCCCACCGCTGGCCACCGAGGAGTACCTCTCGGATGCCAGCACCGCCAGCGATCCGCTGCACGGGGTGGAGGCCAAGCTGACCACGACCGTCTCCATGGACTACGGCCGAGTCACGCTGACGGGCCCCCAGCCGCTGATCCTCTACTTGTTCGGTACCCCGGGCCAGGAGCGCTTCCTCTACCTGTGGGACGACCTCACCTACGGCGCGGCCGGCGCCGTGGTGCTGGCCGACACCCGGCGCCTGACCGACTGCTTCGCCTCGCTCGACTTCTTCGAGGAACGCGGCATCCCCGTCACCGTGGCCGTCAACGTTTTCGACGGCGCGCACCGGTACACCGCGGACGAGGTCCGGTCCGCTCTTGAGCTCCACTCGACGACCCCGGTGGTGCTGTGCGACGCACGATCCACCCCTGCCGCCGCACTCGTGGTGATCACCCTGGTACGGCACGCACTCGCCCTGTCCCCCTCCACGACTCCGACTCCCGTGGGAACCCGCTGATGCCCTACGACTCCGCCATCGGGCTACACCTGCCCGCGACCGCCGACCGCGACCCCGAACTCGCCCAGCGCCGCCAAGTCCTGCGCGACCTCGGCTTGGACCTGCTGGAGTCAGATCCCGACTTCGATGCCTTCGCCACCGACCTGGCGGGCGAGGTCGGGCTGCCCTTCGCGATGGTGAACATCGTGACCGACGCCCAGCAATTCATCGGCCTCCACGTCCCACAGGGCAGCGATGTTCCCCAGGTCGGCCGCACCATGCCCCGAGAACTCGGCTACTGCCCCGACGTCGTCGACCGCCGCAGCCCCCTGATCCTGCCCGACGTATACGCCTACCCGAGGTTCGCCGGGAACCCCGTGGTCGACGCCATCGGCATCCGCACCTACATGGGCGCACCCCTCGTCCACACCGACTCCGGGACCGTCATCGGCACCGTGTGCGCGGTCGGCCCCACCGAACGCCCGCTGTCGACCGGCCGCCCCTCACTGGCCATCATCGAACGCCGGGCCGAGGAACTGATGACCCTGCTCAACCAGCCCGCCCCACAACCCCGCTGAGACCACGTCCAGGACAAGCATCGTTCCCGCAGCAGCGCCGACACCGGAGGATTCCCATGCCCGCGCCCCACCCTGCCGCCGCCCCCGAACAGCTCGCCGAGGTCTACGAGAAGCTGCGCGCCGAGGTCAGGGCGTTCGCCGAGACCGAGGTCGCCCCGGCCGTGGAGCGGATGGAGTCCACCAAAGCGATCGAAGAGGACCTTGTCCGCGAGGCAGGCCGGCGCGGCTGGATCGGCGTCACCATCGCCCCCGAGTACGGCGGCATGGGCCTGAGACACCGGGCCAAGGCGCTCATCATCGAGGAGATATCCCGCGTCAGCGCGGCCATGGGTGCCGCTGTCCAGGCCAGCCAGCTCGGCACCAGCATGATCCAGCACCTCGGCAGCCCGGAGCAGCACGAGCGCTGGCTGCCCCAGGTCGCCGCCGGCGACATACTGCCCACCATCGCCGTCACCGAGCCCGGCTCCGGCAGCCACGTCCTCGGCATGACCAGCACCGCCCGCCGCAACGGCGACCACTACCTCGTCAATGGCAGCAAAATCTTCGTCGGCAACTCCCACTTGGGAGGTCCGCACTGCACCGTGGTCCGCACCGGGCCCGGAAGCAACGGATTGACCGCGTTCGTCATCGAGGGCGACGCCCAGGGGCTGACCGTACCCAATCCCCCGGGCACGCTTGGTCTGCACGGCTTCAGCTTCGGGGAGCTGCGGTTCACCGACTGCCGGGTGCCGGTCGCCAACCGGCTCCGCGTAGAGGGGGACGGCCTGGAGGCCGCGTACTCCTCCAGCCTCCTGTACGGACGGCTGAATCTGGCGGCGGTCGCCCTCGGCATCCAGCAGGCCCTGGTCGAGAACACCGCCGCCTACACGACCGCGACCACCCGCTACGGCAAACCCCTGGCCGACCAGTCCACCGTCCACCAGCGACTCGGCGCGATGCAGGCTCACCTGCTCGTCACCCGCACCCTGGTCTACGACGCCGCGAACCGCCTGGACCGCGGCGAGGAATGCGACGCGGAAGTGATGGCCACCAAACTCGAAGCCACCGAGAACGTGCTGGCCAGCGCCAACCTGGCCATGCAGTGCCTCGGCGGCGCGGCGCTGCTGACCGAGCATCCCATCCAGCGCCTGCTACGCGACGCCCACCACATCGAGGCCCCCGCCGGGACCTCCGACATCCAGCGCCTCCGCCTGGCCGACGACCTCCTCGACCGCACCAAGGGACCGCAGTGGTCCGCCCGCTACCCCCAGACCCTGACCGCACCGCAGCCCAGTCCTCGGCAGGAGGACGCCGTCGTCCGCCCGCTACGACGCCGGCTGCCTCTGTTCACCCGCACCGGCAACGACGCCTCCTAGACCGACACAACACTCGCAATCCCGCAGCAAACCGACCGCTCTGCCCGACGGCCCGAGACCTCACACGGGGTTAGCCCTCCGTGGGCCACCGGGTAGTCCCCACGCCACAACGACACGAGACGAGCAGCATGGACGACTTCTTCCAGCGCGTGGGGACGCGTGCGACAGCGCCCTGGCCCGCCGGACGCCGCGACCTCCACATCCACATCCTCCCCACCCCCAGCGAGGCCGAGACCCTCACCGCCCCCTACCGGGGGCTGGCCGAGTCGCCGGGCCTGCACACCGTCCCCGCCGAGTGGATCCACGTCACGGTCCTGCACGGCGAACCGATGGAGCAACTGACCAAGGAGGAGGTCACCGGGATCGGGGACCGGCTCACCGCCGCCCTCGCCGCCGTGGAGCCGTTCGACCTTGTGCTGAACCCTGCGACCCCCGGGACCGTCGCGCTGGAGTGTGCCGGGCATCCCGGCGAACCCGCGCGGCGGCTGTGGGAGTTGGCCCGCGAAGCCGTTCGCGCGGAGACCGGGGACCGGTGGCCGCTCCTGCCCTCGGCGTACTACCCCCACGTCTCGATCGCCTACGCCGGGGCAGAGGCGGAGCAGGCGGACCGGACCGCGTTGAAGATCTGGTTGAGCGACCATGTCGCCGACCCGATGACCGTCCGGGCGGACGCGCTACAGCTGGTCGCCCAGTGGCACGACGGCGCGTACATTCGTTGGGAGCAGCTGCGCGTCATCCCGATCGGACCGAGCGACCAGCAGCCAGGAGAATGTTGACAGGCCGCCGCAGCTTGGGGACCGGCGGCCACAGGCGAGCGCTCAGATCTACGCCCCCGGGAATCCCTCCGTCACCGCCCAATTTCTGCGGCTGTAGTGGTTGGCCCGGTTAACCACGCGCCTGGCGGCGGCACTTAGCGACTGGCTATCGTCGGGCCATGCTCGTTGATCCGCTCGCTGACCAAGCCGCAACGCTGCGGTCCCAGACCCTGGCCTGGGTGCGCTCCGATTACGCCCGCGTCTTCTGGGCGAAGGTCATCGAGCAGGGCGGAACGTTCGTCATGCCAGCCGCGTGGCAGGCACTTCCCCACGCGGAACAGGCCGAGGCGCTCCTGAAGATGGAAACCCGCAGGGTCAGCGACGCGTCCACGTTCGCGCTGGAGCCCGGCGTGCTCCAGGCGGTTCGCGAGATCGGCCAGGACACCTCGATCCCACTCCCGTTCACGCCGGATCTGTTGCCCTCACCCACTGGGATGCTGTGCCTGTCCGAGGAGGAACCGCTCGCGTCCGCCGGCGGAGGGCTGCTGACCGCGGTGACGTGGGGACCGCCCCTGGACGGCTTCGGGTCCGGCATCCACCTGGCCTTCTGGTGTCCGCCCCCGCCGGAACTGCGGCGACCCGAGATCCCGTGGTTCCCGCTGATCCAGGACTTCGACCTGCACCTTCCTTTCGCGCCGCACTGGGATTCCCGGCTGGTCGACCAGAAGGTCCCGTCCGGACTCCTGTACACGGCGGTACCGGTGCGGACCGCGGTCGCCGCCTTCTACGCGCTCACCTCCACGGCGGCCTCGCTCGGCGAGCGGCGTCCCCGAGCGTCGGTGACACAGCAGTTGAAGCAACAAGGGGCCAAGAAGCGCGGCGTGATGGTGGCAGCCGGAGAACCCTCAAGGCTGCGGCAGTCCATCACCTCTCGTACCGCAGAGCTCGCCGCGGAACTCGTTCCGGAGCCCGACCGCATGCTCGTGCCCGCACCCGAGCTCGGTGAGCTCACTCCTATCCCCGTCCATTCGGTCTTCGCGGCCGAGCGGGACGTCGAACTCACCCCCGCCCAACGGCGGATCGCCCACCTGTACCGGGAAGCCGCCGACCACTGGCACCGGCTGGAGTTGCAGGCCGCGCAGCGCTACCCCGGCATCTGGGCCCGCCTTGAGGAGCTGCACGCTCGGGAACGCGACCGGTGGCCGTCGTGGTGCTGGATGCCTTCGCTTCAGGTGACGGCCGTGCTGGCGACGTCCTACGGCACCGACCTGGACCAGGCATTGTGGGACGGGCCCCGCCTGGCAGCGCTCGGGGCATGGCGCTCCGGGGGGCGACACAGCTTCCTCGCTCCCCGGACCCGGGACACCACCCCCACCGACCCAGTGCCGACCGCGCTGGTGGGCTCGCTCCCCACCCCCGGGATCGGCCTGATCCTCGACACCACCTCGGGCAACCACCACCTCATCGCCTACATGGACACCGCAGCAGATCCGAGCCTGGCCCAAGCCGAGCTGGTCGTGATCTCCGACTGGGGCCGACCCAACGCGATGTTGGAGAGCACCATCAAGATCACGCTCTACCTGACCACCGGGAGCGTGCTGGAAGCGGTTCGGGCGACGCACGCGCACTACGACGACGCGGCCCGCGCGAACACCGGAGAAGAGCCGCCCACGCCCTCGGATGCCTCAGTCCTTGATCACGCCGGGTTCATGAGCCAACTCCTCTGGGCGCTCGTGGACATCGCCACCGGAGGTTGGGAGGACGCCGGTGCTTCGACAGGCCGGAAACTGGCCGCCCCCTGGCCACCCGGGCCCGGCGTGCTTCCCGAGATGACCCTGTGGACGTTCGACTACGACGAGCACGACCGGCCCGCCGACGCCCCGGAAGACATGTAGACACCGGCAAAGTCAGCCCCCGCCGCGTCGGCACGCCCCGCTGTGAGGTTCGTGTCAGCTCGCTCAGTAACCGTCCTCGTCCCAACCCACGAGGTGCTCCAGCTCCCGGCGGCGCTGCTCGCCGAGAATGACGTCCCCAACCGTGATCCCGCGCTCCCAGTAAGGGCCGTCTTCCTGCACGTCCGGGTGGCGATGGCCGGTGTGTTGGGCGGGCGTCGAGCTGGCGACAGCGTCCACCACCCTCAGTGCGGCGGACCGGACCCGGTCCCACAGCAGCCGCTCATCCGGGTGAGCGGACAACGCCGTGCGGATCAGCAGCGCCCGCGCCGCCCCGCCCCAGTCGTCAAGATCGGGGCTGAGCTCAAGCGCGCTGAACGCCGAACGCCGTAGCGTTCCAGTCGCCCCCTCCTCCCCCGCAGCAGCAAGCGGAACAAAGATCGCGTCGGGGAACGACAACTCCAGCCGCACGATGCGCTCGTGCAGGGCAGCCGCGATCACGAAGCAGACGAGCGAGCCGTCGACTCCGACGTAGAGAGCAGTCTCCTCCTCCGAGAGCGCGAACCGCCCGGAGCGCGACCGCTCCAGCGCCTCCACATGACGGGCGATCAGAAGATCAGCCCACACCAGGCTGCACTCCCAGATCGTCTGGGGAGACGTCACCGTCTGCGCGGGCTCAGGGGCCATCACAGGATTCCTCTCTCGTTCACGGGCGCGGCCCACGGCGCATCGCCGGGCAGGCTCCCCAGCCTACGAAACCGGCCCCGTGGACCGTCATAGCACCGCCCTGGTGAAGGCTCTGAGCCGAAGGAAATCATGTCCACGAGCCCCAGCCCGTGACGGGCTGACCGGCGAGGGCCTGTGCGATCTGCCAGCGCATGCCTGACCGGGAGCCTTTGACCAGCACGGTGTCCCCAGGCCGGAGGATCATGTTGACGTAGGAAGTCGCGGTGGCGTTATCGGCGACGATGGCGACCTCGGGGACGCCTGCCGCGCCCGCGGCGAGGGCTAGTTGTTTGGCCAGGACGTCTCCGACGGCGACGACCATGTCGATGCCTTCTGCGGCTGCGGCGCGCCCGATGTCGCGGTGGGCCTGTACTCCGTCAGGTCCCAACTCGGCCATCTCGCCGAGCACCGCGATCAGTCGGCCGCTGCCGGGTGCTGCGTTCTGGGTCACGGTGTCGGCCTCGTCTCCTGATAGGTGGGAAGGCCCGTGATCCTGGCCCGATGGAATTCCTGGAAGCTGGCGTACTGGTCTGCGGGCAGGAGCGGGCGCCACTCGTCGAGGGAGCTCACGGCCCATTCGGTGTGCTCGCCGGGGTCGAGCACGATGCCTTCCAGCTGTGCTCCCCGCGTTGCTCGCGCACCGACCTGAGCTGCAGCAGACGGTCGTGCTCGTCGGTGAACATCAAGCAGGCGAAGACCTTCGCCCTGGGCAGCACCTCGCAGTACTGCTCGGGTGGAGCCCTCTGGTTCCCTGAGGTGCTCGTGGTTCGTGGCGCGCCCGGCGTCCGGGGCGACGTGTTGATCGCGCGTTGACGATGGGTGCTCGCCGTCGGTCGTCACTGCTGCTCCAGGGTCAGGGGGACCCGGTTCTCGTCGCGAGGCGTGGTGTGCCCTGCGTGGGTGGAGAACGCGGGTTCGCCTGCAAGGTAGGCGTCGATGGCGGTACGCGAGGTGGGGAACATCGGTCGCGGTAGGTCAGTGACGGGTGACCAGGCCACGTCCAGGTGTTTGTTCTCCTCGATGTTGGTCAGCGTGCCGCTCCACACGGTCGTGGCGAACACGAAGAGCATGAATCCGCCCTGGCCGTCCCAGCCTTGTTCGACTTGGATTGTGTGGACCAAGGTCAGATCGTCCGGGTCGACGGCGAGTCCGGTCTCCTCGCGCAGTTCACGGGCGGCGGCGTGGTGGATCATTTCGCCGGAGTCGGCTTTGCCGCCGGGGATCGTCCACGCGGGCGCGGTCCAGCTGCGCTCGCCGTAGTGCACGGTGGCGATCGTGTCGGCAGCCTTGTCGTGGACGATGACGCTTACCGCTAGGCGGTTCGTCGGGTGCTCGGTCATGCTCAAGTCTCCTTGCAGGGGCGGTTGGTCGGTCGAAACGGCCTGTTCAGCGGGCCGTGCGCTTCTCAGGTCGCGGACGCCGGGGGGTGGTTGTGGTCACGTTCCCTGCTGCTGGCCCGCACGATGCGGACCGCCTGGCTCCAGTGGACGGCACGGCTTTGCGTGTGGGGGTCGGCGGTCCAGGAGCCGGGTGTCGGCCAGGATCAGGTTGGTGCTCTGGTCGAGGGTGCTGGTGGCACCGATGACCCGCTCGATCGCGCCGGGAAGGAGGTCGCGTTCGCGGTACCAGTCCCGCATCTGGGCTTCGCTGATTTCGTTGGCCTGCGGCTTGGTGGAGTGCCGACGCAGGGTCTCTTCGAAGGCGATGTCGAGGTAGTACCAGGCTTGTGGACCTGGGTGCTGGCGACGCAGGGTGTCCAGCATGCCGCCGTAGCGGCCAGCGTCCATGATCCCTTCCACGATCGTGTGGTAGCCGGCGGCCAGGGCGAACTGGGCGTTCAGGAGGATCAGTTCGATGTTGGCCGCCTCCGGTTCGTCGCGCTCGCGCAGGAGTTGGCGGCGGATGTAGTCCTGGCTCACGATCGCAAGCCCGCGCCCATACGCTTCGCGTAGCTTCTGGGCGAGGGAGGACTTGCCGCTGGCGCTGTTGCCACGGAGCACGACCAGAACCGGCGTTTCCAAGGGCGTGCCTACCAGCGACATCTCGGGGGCATCGGGTGTCTGCGGCGGCTCCGGGGGTGTTGAGCGACTCGCGCGGGACCTGGTCATAGGGCGCTCACAGGGGTGTCACCGCTGGTAGCGGGGGCCGGGGATGTGTCGATCGTTCTGCAGCGCCCACAACCGTGAGAAGACGCCACCCTCCTTCTCGGCGAGTTCGGCGAACGTGCCGGCTTCCGCGATCCGTCCGTCCTTCATGCAGACGATGCGGTCGGCGACGGAGGCGTTGGCCAGGTTGTGGGTCACCAAGATCACGGCCCTCCCTCGTGCGCTGGTGCGCAGTTGGGTGAAGATCCGGTGCTCTGCCGCGGGGTCCAGGTCGGACGTCGGCTCGTCCAGGACCAGGAGTCCCGATTTCCTGTAGATCGCGCGGGCCACGGCGATGCGCCGCCACTCACCCGCGGACAGCGACTTCCCGCCCCAGAATTCCTTGGCCAACAGCGTTCCCAGTCCGGAGCGGAGGCTGCCGACGACCTCGTCGGCGCCGGTCGCGCGCGCGGCCTCCCACACCGCGTCGTCGCCGTCGCTGTGGGGCTGGCCGAGGTGGATGTTCTCGCGCACGGTGAGCGGCCAGCAGGCGAATTTCTGCGGGACGACGGCGACCTGCCGCCACAGGGCCAGCGGGTCCATGTCCCGTGTGTCGACGCCGTCCCAGGTGACCTGGCCGCCGCTCGGCAGGTTCAGCCCGCACAGCAGCCGCATGAGCGTGGACTTCCCCGATCCGTTCTCCCCAATCAGGGCGACGATCTCCCCCTGTTGGATCGTCAGGTCCACATCGTGCAGGATCTCCTCGTCCTTGCCGGGATAGGTGAACGACGCCTTCTGGACGGCGATCACCTGGGGTGTCTCCGGCGCGACCGTGCCGCGGTGCATCCGCATCGCCTCGCACTCGGCGATGAAGTCGGACCAGTGGTCCAGGTACAGGCCGTCCTTGAAGATCGCCGCGCCGTAGCCGACGATGCCTTGCAGGCTGCGCGACGCCTGCTGGAGGGCGAACACCGCCGTTCCGGCGGAGGCGACGCCGATCCACCCGGCGGACAGCATCAGCGCCAGCACCGCCCACACCGTGCCGAACGTCATCCCCGACGCCAGCGACCCGACCAGGGAGATCCTGGCACCGCGCCAGACCGCCCGGTTGGTGGCCTGCTCGACGTCGTCAGCGGCCCGGCTGTACTTGCCCAGAAGGAACGGCGCGATCGTGTCGGAGCGGATCTGGTCGGCCTGCCACTGATCGCCCATGTACCAGCGCAGCAGGTTCATCACCCGGCGCTGATCGCGGGTCGACAGCATCGCCTCGTACTGCACCCGCGCGGAGCGGATCGCCGCCACGGCCTGGGGAATCGCCGCCACCAACGTCAACGGCAGCAGCCACGGGTTGATCACCGCCAGCACCACGGCCGCCGCGACCAGGGAGGCCGCCGAGGAGATCGTGTTCTGCACCTCGCCGAGCATGTCGGCGACGAACCCTGCTCCCTGCCCGGCCAGGTCCCAGCGGTCGTTGAACCCCGGATGATCGTAGGCCGCCAGCTCCGCGGTCGTCGCGGCCTCCAGCTGCACGTACTGCGCCAGGCGCGTGACGGCCGGCTGAAGTCGGCTCGACAGTCCCGACACCGCGATCGCGAGCAGAGCCCGAAGGCCCGCCATCCCGGCCAGAACCGCCACAGCGGGCAGCGCCTGCTGCAGGCGGGCGGTGATATGACCGGAGGCGATCAGGGCGGTGATGGTGCTGTTCGTCGCGAGCAGACCAAACGCCCCGCAGACCGCGGAGACCAGCTGGCACAGCAGCAGCGCCACGACGAGCCGCGGGTCGACCCTCCAAGCCAGCGCGAGAGCCTCGCGCATCAGCCTGGGCAGACGGGTCGCCATTCCGGCCGTCGTGATCTGCCGTGCCACCTCGCCCTGGGATTCGTTCGACAGCACGAACGTCAGGGCCTCGTCGTCCACGTCCTCCGGCTCCACCTCAGTGGTGTCACTGACCATGGCATTCATCCCCGTTCACAACGGCCGGCGTATCCGGGAGCGGGTGAGGCGCTCGCGTCCCAGATCGCCCGGCGGTGGACCGCACCGGATTGCCCGAAGCGGCGGCAGATCCCGCGCTGGCGGCGAGGGCGGGAAGGAGGGCGGCGAGATGGGTCAGGCCCGACCTCGCCACCTCCGGGTTGTCCAGGTCGTACCAGCGGGCGTCCGTGATCTCCTCTGCCTGGAGCGTCATCACGTCGGCGTCCGTGACGAAGGCGTAGCGGAAGTCGACGTGCAGGTGTGCCGGGCGGCCCGGCGCGGCCGGGAAGTCTCCGGTGTCGATCTGCACGGGACCGTCGAGCAGGGGCCGCACTTGGTCGCGGGTGATGCCGGTCTCCTCGGTCAGCTCGCGCAAGGCCGCGTCCACGAGACGGCGGTCGTGGTGCTCGACGTGGCCGCCCGGCTGCACCCACATGTCCAGACCCTTGTGGTGCACCAGGAGGATCCGGCCCTGCCGGTTGAACAACACCGCGCCCGCGGTGGCGTGTTGACGCGGGTCGTTGCGGTCGGCCAGGTCGATCCCGTCCCGGAGGAGAACCAGGACCCGCTCCAGCTTGTCGCGGTCGGACGGGTACCGGTCCAGGTAGTCCAAGATCGTCTCCTCGAAGTGCCGCGTGGTGATCCCTCGACGCTCCGAGCCCACCGTTCCTGCCTGCTGCGGCACTGCACTCTCAGCCACGGTGTCGCTCCGTCCTGGTGTCGGTGGGCTTCAGCTCCGCCTCGCGGGAGAGGAACTGGGCGGTCAGCAGGATCGCGGCGAGCGTGCCGGCCTCGGTGATCCGCCCGTCGCCGCACATCTCGACGGCCTCGTCCAGCGGCGTCCAGCGCAGCGTCATGCCCTCTTCGCTGGCCTCGCGGTCGGGAGCACCGAGCTGCAAGTCGCGGGCCAGGTAGAGGTGCTCGGTGGTCCGGGCGTTGGCGGGCATGCGCCGCATCCGCGTGAGCAGCCGGAGATCGCCGGCGGTGATGCCGCCCTCTTCGGCGAGTTCTCGCACCGCTGCCTGTTCGGGAGTCTCCCCCTTCTCCACGCCGCCACCGGGCAGCAGGAGGAGGCGCTGACCGCACACGTACACGTCCTCCTCCAGCAGGGCCAGGCGGCCTTCCTCATCCAGGGCTGCCACGCGCACGCCATCGGGCAGGGCGATGTACTTGTAGGAGCCCGTGCTGCCGTTGGGGCGCACGACCTCGTCCACGTGCAGGCTCATCCGCCCGCCCTGAAGCTCTACCGTCGTGAGGGTCGTCCAGCCATGGATCCCCGAGGCTTCGTCCGCCGTAGCCGGTTTGGGCAGTCCGGTGGTGGTGACCGGCCGCTGGGCCGGTGCGTCGGGGCTCACGCCTCGGACACCGTGGGGACGGGCTCGCGCCACAGCAGGGCGTCGTCGCGGAAGCCCTGGTGTACCGGGACGAGTTCGTTCGGGTCGTCGAGGGAGGTGAGGGTGACCGCGATGCTCGTCGCGCCGTCGTCGAGGGCGCAGACCTGACTGCCGCAGTCGGAGCAGTGACCGCGCCGGGAGTCGGGCCACGTGTAGTGCCAGGCCGGCTCGCCACCGGGGCCGGTCCACGAGAACTCTGCGAGTTCGAAGCTGACCCAGGTCATCTCCGTCGCACCCGACAGGGAACGACAGTGACGGCACGAGCAACTGTGCGGCCAGTCCGGAATCCCGGTGGCACGGTAACGGAGACGACCACACTGGCAACCGCCCTCGCGCGACGCCGGACCCGCAGGCGGGTACGCCTGCGGGTCCTGCCGTGCGGTCTGCATCAAGGCGGCGCGGGAGGTGAGCGGGTACACGTGCGCAGCATTCGCGGACTGGAAGGCATGGGGGAACGCCGACGCGAGCACGTCGAGGCTGGGCTGGAACAGCGGTGCGGGCAGCGGGCCGATCGGATGCCATGCCCAGCTGTCGATCAAGTGCGGCTCCCGCGCCAGCGGGGTTCCGGTGAAGCGGTTGACGTAGGCGACGACGGTGGCGCGCGGCAGTTCGCCACGCTCGTCCACCACCATGGCCAACAGCTGCACATCACTTGGGGCGACAAGGAGCCCGGTCTCCTCTTCGACCTCCCGCGCCGCGGTCACGGTGAGGTGCTCCCCCGGGTGGGGTTTGCCGCCGATGGCTTCGAGCAGGCCCGGGAACCGGGCGGAGGTGCCGAGCAGCACGCTGTTCGTCACCGTGTCGTGGATGACGATGCCGACGCCGAACAGGCTGTTCGCGGCCGGGACGAGCTTCTCGCGGGCGGCGTGCGAGGGCAGCGGGTCGCGGAGCAGCAGGACAGCGAGATCCCCCGCCTCAAGGCGCTCAACGGCTGCGAACGCCGCGGCGAGTTCAGTGATCTGCTCTTCGTCCAGGGCGACGTGACGCCGCTCAACGGGCGTCCGGGCGGCCGTCGGGGTGGTGACGACGAGGGTGCCGCCGGGACGCAACAGGTGCCGCACAAGGGCGAGGAACCGTTGCCGGTCCAGGAACGCCGCGGTCAGGCGGCAGGTGATCAGGTCGAAGGCTGCACGGGGGAAAGCATCGAAGCCGTCGCGATCGACGTCCAAACACCGGTAACAGACGTGGACGCCGTCCTGCGCGGCGGCGTTGCGGGCGTGCTCAACGGCGGTACGGGAGAGGTCAACACCCGTCGTAGTCCAGCCAAGGCCGGCCAAGTGACGGGTGAGTTCCCCGGTGCCGCTGCCGATGTCCAGCGCCATACCGCCTCCGAGCCGTGGGAGGCATCGGTCCAGCAGGCGGCGTTCCTCCTCCCGCAGCGGCGTGAAGGGGTTGCCCTCGCCGTAGGTGGCGTTCCAGTTGTCTCGCTTCGTCGTGATGGTGGTCATGCTCGCTTCCTTCGGGACGGGACGTGGTGGCACGTGTGGCCGATGTGGGCGCGGCGCGGTCACAAGGTGGTCGGACTGGACGCCTCCGAACGGCTCCTGGGGGACTTTTGGTCAGTGGTGCATGAATTTGCAGGTGAAGCGGTGCAGGTGGGGGTCGAGGGTGCTGATCGCTTCAGTGAGGACCTGCCGCCAGGGAAGCCACTCGACTGCCGTCTACTCGCTTGGGTCGAACCAGGTGACCTGCTCGCGCGGCGTGCGGAGGAGGAACCAGGGGGGAGACGTCGACGGCCAGCCGGACGGCCTGTGTGCCCTACCCGCAGCCGATGTCCAGAACGCGCCGGCCAGGCGTGTCCGGCAGGTGCGCCGCGAGCTGCCGCGCGACGAGGTCCTGACGGACCGTCTGCCGCAAGGCGCCCATGCGTGCCCGCCACTTCTCCTCACCCACCGCGAAATCCCACACCCATCCCATGGCTCCTTCGTCGATGTCCTGGTGGTCCGGTCTCGTTCGCCGCACCCTTGACCGGCTCTGGCGCCGAAGTGGTCCGCCCGCTGCCGGTCACGACGTGGGGAGGGCGGTGTGGAGGCGGGCGAGGGTGCGCTGTCCGCGTGCGACCAGGTGCCGGTCCCGTCCGCCTTCGGCGCCGCCCCAGGCGATGCCGGAGACCGCGTCGAGGGCTTCCAGCACGGGGAGCAGCGCTGTCTCGGCCTGGGTCAGGGTGCGCCCGTAGCCGGTCAGGAACGCGGTTTCCAGGTCGGGGCGGTAGGCCCATTCATCGAGCAGACGCACGAGGTCCCGCACCCTGGGTCCGGGCTCGGAGCGCTCGAAGTCGACCAGGCCGACGGTCAGGTCCTCGGTGACCAGGACGTTGCGCTCGGCCAGGTCGCCGATCGTCGGCACATGGTCGAGCGGCGGAAGGTGGTCAAGGCGGTCAGCCAGTGCGCGCACCAGCTCTTCGTCGCCGGGCCCGAGATGCGGGCGGGCCACTTCCAGGTGGCGATCGAGCTTCGCGCGGTAGCTGCTGGGGGCGGGGCCTGGCCGGGGCGGGGCCGCGTCGTGGAAGGCGCGCACGAGAGCACCCAGCCGCCAGTAGACGTCCGCGGCATCCGTCCTGGGCAGTAGCAGGTGCTTGAGAAGTCGGCCGGGGACTTCGGTGACCAGAACGGCGCGCATGTCTGGGTCCGCGGCCAGCAGG
This sequence comes from Streptacidiphilus fuscans, assembly GCF_015690355.1. GTDB lineage: Bacteria > Actinomycetota > Actinomycetes > Streptomycetales > Streptomycetaceae > Streptacidiphilus > Streptacidiphilus fuscans. The sequence continues at coordinate 185,931 of NZ_JADPRT010000013.1, forward strand.
TGTGGCGTGTGCTCGGCGAGCGCGCGAGCCGGGCCGTTCAGGCCAGAGACTTCGCGAGCGTGGAAGTGCGCGTTCTGGTGCTGCTTGAGGTAGACGGTCGCTCCGGCCCCGGTCACGATCCGCCACACGCGGCTCTCCGGCCTCGGCCAGGACACGTCCTGAACTTCGGCGATTGGCCCGGCGACTTGCTCAGCGAAGGATCGCAGTGCCGCGTCGAGGTGCCCGGCTCCGGGCGGGTCGCTGAAGGGAAGGTTGGTGCTGCGGTTGGTTCCGCCGGGTTGGTAGGCGACGGTGTCGCCCGGCTGCTGGCGGTGCAGGATGATCCGCTTGCCGTGCCGGTAGGCATCGAGGCCGGCGTGGCAGTAGGCCACCATCTCCTTCTCCGGCAGGCCGTCCAGGGGCCACCAGCCCATCTCCGTACACAGATCCGGCTCGCAGATCCACGGCTCGCCGCCGCTCCAGCGCCTCGCCTCCAGGAACCACCCGGTGCGTTGCCTTCCGTAGGGGTTTCGGTGCTGGACAATGACCGCGAGGCGCAGATCTGCCCGCGTTACGGTGATGCCGGCCTCTTCGCGGGCTTCGCGGATCACCGAGTCGACGATGTCCTCGTCAGGTCCGTCGACGTGTCCGGACACGCAGTTGAACAGGCCGTTGGCGTAAGGGGATCCAGCGCGCCGGGCAAGGAGCACGGTGTCGCCCCGACGCAGGATCAGGTGGGCGTCCACCGGTTCGCTGTAGCGGCGCGGTGCCGGTCCGGTCTCGGGGGCGTGCTCGTGGACGGTTGCCATCCGGGATGTCTCCTTGTCAGTCGTGGGGCCGGGGTCGATCAGGTGGTACGGCCCACGCAGCGCTCCGTCAGCCGGGCGTGGGCAGGCGTCGGAGTCCGCGGATGGGCGTGGGCCATGACGCCCACCGCCGCGGCCAACAGTGGTGCTGTCAGGGCGAGGTGGCACGTTTCCCGGGTCGTGGTGTCGGGGCGGGGTGAGCCAGGCACGCCACTGGGTCCCGGAAGAGTTCGCAAGGGTCCGGTTGCTGCCGTTAGTGCCGTCTGGCGGCAGCAACCGGAGGTCAGGGGTCATGTGCTGGTGTCCGGGGCAGGATCGGGCTTCTCTACACCGGGTCTGGTGTGGGTGTCCGGGTCACTGTTGCCGGTGGCGAGCATGTCGCGGACCCGGGTCGATAGCGCGGTCATGTCGGCGGTGAATCGGTCACCCAGCGGGATTCCGGTCTCGTGGGCGATCACAATCAGCGAGAACAGGCAGTCCGAGAGCTCGTGCACGATCTTCTCCTCGTCGACCACGAGATCCGTGCGCTGCCCCTGGTGCGCCATGAGGAGTTTTGCCAGGTCGCCGACATCGCCGACGAAGCCGAGGGCGAAGTCGCCGAGATCCCACGAGCGGCGCAATCTCTGCTGGTTCAACTGGTCGTACAGCTGACGGACCATGATCGCGCTGGCCTGCATCGTCGCCCAGTCGGAGGTGGACCCCTCCCTGACGGGGCTTTGCGTTCCGGCCCGGGAGCGGCTGGTCGTCGGGTGCTCGGTCACGCCTCTTCACCGACCACGGGTCGGTCCAGTTGTGCACGCAGACGCTCGGCCAGATGGTCGGCCTCATCGTCGGCGAGCTGGAGGCGACCGCGTGTGCTCCAGTCCAGGGCGTAGAACTGCTGCTCGTGGTACGGGACGCCGGGTGGGAGCGGCGCGATGTGCCAGTGCACGTGCGCGTTGCCCTGCATGCTGCCGAGGCTCATGATGTACATCCGCTCGGTCTCGACGACCTTCGCGAGGGCGCCGGCGACCTGGTGGACGACGCGCTGCAGCGCGAGGTAACCCTCCTCGGTGAAACCTCCGATCGTGTCCTCGACGTGCGCCCTGGGCGTCACCAGGAGCTTGCCGTACAGGGTCGGATGCTTGTCGAGGAAGGCGACGTGGTCGCCGTCGTCGTAGACGATCCGGTGTTCGTAGCCGGGCGCCCCGGCGAGCATCTGACAAACGAAGCACGGCCCGGTCTGGGCGGCACGGTGGTAGGCGTCGATGTCGAAGTCGGTCACCAGTCGGTGCCTTCCTGCGCGAGGACGTCGGACTCCGTCTCACCCGCGGCGAGCAGCGCGCGCAGAGCGAGAGTGTCGGCCGCGACTTGTTGCTCGTCCTGGCCTCCGTCGTCGAGGGTCCGGGGGATGACGTGCGCGTGCAGGTGGGGCAGGACGTTGCCGAACAGCGCGATGTTCAGCTTCAGCGGCTCGTAGTGCTGCTTCAAGATGTCGCCCACGATGAGCAGTTCGCGCCAGAATCCGGCGGCTTCCTGCTCGTTGAGCTCGGTCGGATCGGCGACGTGACGCGGCCGCTTCCAGCGGGCGACCGTGTAGCCGCGGATCCGGCCGCTGCGCCACAGGTAGGCGTCGAGGTAGGTACCGGCGAAGAAGCGGATGCCCCACCCGATGTCGTCCTCGTCGGGCGTCGCGCACATCCCGCACCCCTGTCCGGCGAGCAGGCCGGTGAAGCCCTCGGGCCAAGCCGCAGAAGGCTTCGTTGGGTCGTCTTTGTCGATGGCGGTCATGTTCGGGTCCTCTCTGCCGTCAGGTGGCGGGACTTTCGACGTAGGCCGGGGTGCCGGGACGGGCGGCGAGAAGGGCGGCGAGGCGGTCGTACTCGTCGGCGGGGAGGTCTTGCTGCCAGCCGGCCAGGTACCGGACCTCCCAGCGGGTGTGCTCGGTGGGGTCGAGTCGGATGCCGTCCAGCTGGCTCTGCGTCAGGGTCCCTCCGTCGAAGCAGATCCCGAGATGCGCATAGGGCCAGTACCGGCGCGGAGGGATCCACTGCACACCCAGCAGTCGGGGCTCGCCGGCGACGAGGATGCCGGTCTCCTCCCGCGTCTCCCGGCACGCGACCTGCCAGGGCGACTCGTCCGCCACGTCGTAGTTGCCACCAGGAAGCTGGAGGCGCTGGAGCCGCTGCTGGTTGACGGCGTGGAGCAGCAGAAGGCGCCCTTCCTCGTCGGTGAACAGCATCGTGCTGAAGGTGGTGGTCTTGGGCAGTCTCGCGCTGTACTCCTCGGGCGGAACCCACTTATCGGACATGACGCTCCCTGGGGTTGGTGCGACCTTCCGCTCGGTGACGGCCGGATCCGGCTGGTACATGCCGTCATACGCGGAGCGCAGATCTGCTGCGACCGCGTAAGGCCGCCAGCCGTCGGCCGTGAGCTGCTGGATCAGGCGGGGCCGGTCCGGGGCGTCCATGCGGGCGATACCGGGGTCGAGCGGGTCTGCCCGCAGCGCGCCGAGAAGGCTGGCAGGCAGATCGGATGGGCCCGTCACCTGGCCTCCTCAGGCACGGTGCCGTCGACGAGTTCGGTAAAGCCGGGCCTCGACAAGACGGACCGGACGCGTCGCCCTGCGGGATCGCCCAGAGTCTCAGTCACCCGGTCGGCGCTGACCCAGAACCCAGGCCCGGATGGACTGCTGGTGGTGTGGAAGGAGAACAGGTGGACCAGGGTCGGCAGGCCGGTGGGGTGAGTCACCCAATCCACAGCACGCGGCGTGAGGATACCTTGGAGCCGGTTGTGTCGTGCCGCGGTCTGCTGAGGCAGCTCATGGTGGACGGGTACCGGACCTCCGGGCAGGCGTGGCTGGCCGGACGTGGTGGAAATCCACAGGCGGCCATCCGGGCGGGTGAGCAGCACTTCGGATTGGCAGTGGGCGCGGGGCCGGGTGGCGAGGTAGGTCGCGCGGTCCATCGGCAGGACCACACCGTCCGGTGGCACGGAGCGAGGCGTGGTCTTGGCTCGCTCATCGGCGATCAGCGCCGAGGCTGTCGCGTCCGGATCTGGGAGGCGCCCGGCCACCAGCGCCAGCGGGCCGGCGCCGCGGTCAGCGGCGGCAAACGAAGCGGTGACGCGACGCCCCAGACCAGGCGGCAGCAGTTGCGCGCACTCGGCGATGCCATGGAGGGACCAGCCGCTGATCTCCGTAGGCTGCACGCGGATCCGATCCAGGTCCTGAAGGGTCAGAGGCCTCGCGGTCCAGTAGAGGTAGGCGATGACGGGGGGCCGGTCGCGTCCGATCACGTAGTCCACGCACGCGAGCTGTCCGAGGGCGAGGTCGAGGCCGAGTTCTTCCGCCAGCTCCCTGGATGCGGTGGTACGCGGATTTTCGGCCGATTCGGTGCCTCCTCCGGGGACGGAGAAGGGGTGATAGCGGTCGTAGGTCAGCTTCACCAGGAGGCAGTGGCCCTGGGCGTCCCGAGCCAGGACACCCGCGGCGGTCAGGACCAGGTCGTCGATCGAGGCGCGCTGCCTCGGTCCGGGACGAGTGGGGGTTCGGGGTGCGGTCATGGGGTGGCCTCCGTGGCGACGGTTGTGTTGCCGGTGGGCGTGCGGGGCGTGACCAGGGCCTTGCCGTACGTGGCCGCCTGCCGCTCGTACATTCGCATCAGAGCGGGTCGGACCACGCGCGCAGCGACGCCCGATGCGGCGAACAGCCGCGCGGACACCGCCCGCAACTGGACCGGGAACCCGGTCGAGGTCAACTGGCCATCGTGCTGGGCGAAGGATGAAGGCGTCGATCAGCGGGCCGCCGAACAGAAACCGGCGGGCGCGGACAAACGCCTCCGGCTGGGCCACCGCAGCATTGCTACCTCCGCTCACCTGTCGGTACCCGCGTCGGCCAGAGCGAAGGCCAAGCTCTGCAGGCCAGCATCACGGGAACCCTTAACGAGCACCACGTCACCCGGCTCCACCAATTCCTCCAGCACGGCCAGCGCCTGCCGGGTGTTGGCCGCGGCGACGCCGACGCCCGCACCATCCGCCAGCCATCCGGCCTCCGCACCACCGACGGGGACGAGTAGCACGCCAAGGTCGCGGGCCAGCGCCCCGATCTCGCGATGGGCGGCCGGCGCGCTGTCGCCTAGCTCGAACATCGCCCCAAGTACCGCGACCGGCCGGCGTCCGCTTTCCCTCGTCATCGCGACCAGGGCATCCAGCGCTGCCCGCATGGAGTCGGGGTTGGCGTTGTAGGCGTCGTTGACGACCGTGACGCCGCCTTCACGCTCCAGCAGCTGGACGCGACCAGCCGTCAGCGGGAGCGCGGCGGACAGGCGTTGTGCGGACTCCTGCGCGCTCATCCCCAATGCGCTCGCCACCGCTGCGGCGGCGAGCGCATTGTCGACCTGGTGAGCGCCTACCAGTTGAAGCCGCACCGGAGCGCGCCCGTCCGTGGTGTGCATGACGAAGGAGGCCCGGCCGCGCTCATCGAGGGTGATGTCGTCGGCCCGCACGTGCGCGGCCGCAGTTCGCCCGAACCAGACCACCTGCCCGCGGGTCTGGTGTGCCATCGCGGCGACCAGCGGATCGTCCACGTTGAGTACGGCGTGACGGTCCGGGGTCAGGGTCTCCACCAGTTCGGCCTTGGCCTGCGCGATCTTCTCGCGTGACCCGAACTCGCCCAGGTGGGCGGTGCCGACGTTGAGCACCACGGCCACGTCCAGCCAGGGAGCCATCTCGGTCAGCTCACGGATGTGTCCGACTCCGCGGGCACCCATCTCCAGGACCAGGTAGCTGCACGCCGGTGCGGCCGCCGCGCGGCTGACCGTGACCGGCAGCCCGTTCTCGTTGTTGAAGCTCTCCGCTGTCGCGATCGTGGGTCCCAGGGCGGGCAGCAACTGGGAGATGAGGTCCTTGGTCGAGGTCTTGCCCGCGGACCCGGTGATTGCCACCGTCCTGGTTCCAGCCTGCTCTAGATGAGTGGAGAGCACGCCGGTGAGCAGCGCGACCGCGGCCATCACGTCGTCGACGACGACAGCAGGAACGCCCACCGGGTGCTGCGACAGGACGGCTACTGCTCCGGCGGCGACCGCCTGCTCTGCGAAGTCGTGCCCGTCCCGGGCACCGCGCAGGCACAGGAACAGCTCCCCGGCCCGCACGTGGCGGGAGTCGAACTGGAACGCACCCACAACCACCGTGGGGTCAGGGACGTCGTGGAGCGTGCCGCCAGTGAGGGCGGCGATATGAGCAAGTGTCAACGGGGCCACAGGAGGGACGGGCCTTCCATTTCGGAGCGGACAAGGGGGAACAGCGAACGAAGGAAGGGACGACGGGTCAGCGTGCGGGCTGGGTGATCACGAATCGGGTGCTGGGCCGGTCCACGACCCGCCCCGGCGGCAGCTCCTGGTCGGGGGCGTAATCGGGGAAGGCGCGCACGAAGGCATCCGGGCCGCCCCGGAACTCCGCGTCCCAGCGCCGAATCAGTTCCGCCAGCCGCTGTCCGGTCTGCTCGGCGCCGGGCCCGTGCGCAATCACCCCGAACTCGTGATAGGTCTCGTCGAGTTCACGCATGGCGACGTAGGCGAGCGCGCTGCCAGTCACGGTGGCGCTGTGCCCGATCCCAAGCCAGGCCAGCTGCTCCCCACCCGGCTCCAGGTCCTTCCCAGTCGGGCCGAGGTAGCGCAGGTACGGGGTGAACTGGGTGGACAGGAACTGGTCCAGGTGCGGGATCACCGGCTCCATCCGCGCCACCCGGACCCCGGTCCACACCCGTTCCTGCTTGGCGCGGGCCAGATCCAGCACGGCGTCGGCGTCCAGAGCGAGGGCGTCGGTCACCCGCAGCACCCCGCCACCGGGCAGGTCGATCCGCTCGGACTGGTGCGCGCCGTCGCCCTGCATTGCGACAAACCCGCACAGCAGCTGCCGGTCCGCCCGCCAGCCACCGTCCACGGCGGCCTGGAATGTGTAGCAGCGCGACAGGCCCAACAGGGTGAGGGGAACAACGATACGACCGCCGGGGCTGAGCTGATCGCGCCAGGCAGGGGCGAGCTCGGTGGCCTGCGCGGTCACGATCACTGCGTCGAACGGACCGGCGTCGGCGGCCCCGTAGTGGCCGTCACCACAGCGCATATCCACATTGGTGATGCCCGCGGCGGCCAGGGCGGCCTGGGCGTCGTCGACGAGCTCGGGGTCGATCTCGACGCTCACCACCCGCCCGCCTGGACCGACGAGCCGCGCTGCGAGGGCGGCGTTGATACCGCGGGCGCCGCCGATCTCAAGGACCCGGTCACCAGGCTTGATCTGGGCTTCTTCGAGCATGTAGGCGACCAGCCACGGCGCGGACGCGGAGGAGATCGTATTGCCGTTCGCGCCGTATTTGACCGGTACGGTGTCGTCGACCGAGTACATCAGCGCAAGGTCGGTGCCGGGCAGGAAGCTCTCCTTAGCCAGGGCACCCATCGCGTCCGCCACAGGCTGGGTACGGATCCACTTCTTTGCCCGCAGTTCGTCGACCATGCGGGCGCGCAGCACCTTACTGCTGTCAATGCTCGTGACGGGGGTGGTCAACAGGGCCTCCGGGCGTAGCGTGACGGGTGGTGGGCTGGGCGAGCGGCAGATCTGCATGGTGCGACGGCGAGTTCATGGACTGCCGCCTTGATTCGGTGGGCGGTCTGGGGTGGGGCGCAGCGTCATGTATGAGCCGGACGGCACCTGGGTGAAGCCGAGCCCGGTGTAGAGGGGCTCGGCCATGTCGGTGGCGCGCAGCTCGATCGAGGCGGAGCAGCCCGCGGCGTCGAACGCGTCCAGGAGCGCGCGCATCACCGCCTTCGCGTAGCCGCGTCTCCGCGCTGCCGGGCGGGTGACGACGATCAGCACCCGGCCCCACCTGCCGGTCTCGAACCGTGGGCTGCGGTAACCGTGGTAGGCCATCCCGATCGCGCAGGCCAGTAGCTGTCCGCCGTCGCCCGGCGCGACGAACACGAGCAGATCCGGGTCGACGCCGAGCCGCTCGCGCAAATCCTGCCCGAGGGTGTCGCGCCACGCCTGCGTCACCGGCTCACCAGCCATCACCTGCACACGCAGTTCCAGCAACTGGTCCACATCGCCGGGGACGGCGGCCCGCACGTAGACCGGCTCCCACGCAGCTGCGGTCATGCGCTCACCGGCCAGTGGACCTGGGCAGCGTCGGCATCTGCGGCCGTGCTGCGCGGGCGCGCTGCGGCGGAATCGGAAACCGGCATGCGATCACACATTGTGTCCACCTCGTCACTGGTATTGAAGGCATGATGGAGTCGGCCGCTGGGGCTGGGGATGCGGTCACTCAGTGTTGAAGTGGATGTCTCGGGTTCCCTCGCGATGTGCTGCGAGCAGCCGATCCAGCAGGTGTGTGGTCGGTTCCTGGGCGATGCCGCGCCACTCGTGGGCGTGGGCGAAGCGCCACGCGTCGTGCTCGTCAGACAATCGGATCGAGGCGATCTGCTCCGGACTGAGGACGGGGCCGGCGAAGTGGTAGTCCGTCACGGTCGGCCAGTCGGATGTGGCGGGCGTGAACGCGACGCCGATGATCCGTAGGTCTTCGCGTGTCAGTGTCAGACCGGTCTCCTCGTGGACTTCGCGAATGGCGGCGTCGGCCGGTTTCTCGCCGAGGTCGAGCAGGCCACCCGCCCAGAGCCAGCGTCCGGACCAGCCGGTGGCATCCCGCTCTGCGTTCGGGGTGTCGTGCAGCATCAGAACGCGGTCGGATTCGTCGAACAGCAGGACTCCGCAGCCGTGTACCGCCCGTGGTACGCCTTTCAGGAACTCTTCCGGCGGAATCCAGACCATGGCGGTCCTCCCTGCGGGTCGTGGGCTCCCGGCTAGCAGATGCCCTTGGGGCGTGTGGCGCAGGCTCTACGGCTGTGCGCAGTGGCGGTCTCAGCCTGGCTGCGGCCGGTACATGGCGTCGCATGTGGTGCGCTGGCCGGAGGCGACTGCGTACGGGAGCCAACCCGTCGCGGTGGACTGCTTGATCAGCCATGGCGTGACGGGGGCGGCCATCGGGTCGATGGCGCTTTCAAGCGGGACCGCGCTCAGGCCCCCAAGGAGAAGTGGGGGAAGGTCGGGTGCGCTCACGGCGCGGGGGGACGAGTTCGTTCGGGCAGCTGGCTCTTGATGCACTTCGGACACCAGTCCCCTTCTCGTACTTGTGTTGGCCGCGGCCGGTGTTCAACTTACGGCGGCGGATGGTCGGTTCGGCGGGGCCTCGCCGGTTTGTCCCGCGATCGGATGACGCGGCCAACTATGTTGACCCTCCACGGAGTTGCCAGGCTTCGGAGTGTGGCACGGGGCACTGACAAGTCGTGCTCCACCGGCCTTTCGTTACCGGGTCAGGCACTCGAAATCAGGTGGTGACGGCCCTGCCCGCCGATCTGACCGGGGGTCGGCGACGCGGTCGGCGCCCGGTAGCCGAGATGGACGGGCGCGGCCTGGTTGCGGAACGCGATCCTGGTGGTGTCCGGGTCGAAGACGGTCAGGCGGCTGCTGCCGCGGGGCAACCCGCTACGCATGCGCGCGGCGAGGCCGCTGATGGTGAGTATCGGGGGGCCGGTATGGTCGCCGTGGCGGAGCACCGTGGTGAGCTGTTCAGTGAATCGGCTCGGCGCGGCGATGCCGTCGTCGGGCGCGGTGAGGTGCCCGAGGAGCGCGGTTCCTGCGGCCTTGAGTAGCAGTGGGGCTGTGCCGGGCTGGCGGTGGAGGCGACGCCAGGCTCCCGTGGTGGCGTGAAGGTCTGCGAGCAGGAGGCGTTGGGGGCTGTCAGCGGTTCCGACGGCTGCAGCAAGAGCGGGCCAGGGCAGGCCGGGCAAGCTCTGGCGTGGATGGGTGGGGCCGGCCTCCGTGCTTGGTCCGCTCAGGGCGAGACGGCCGTCAGAGTCGATGCCGAGCCGCCCGGCGACGTAGACGATCAGCGTGCTGGAGTGCCGGCCTGCCTCCCGGATCGCGTCGGAGATCGAAGCTGTGGTGTGCCGGCCAGGTAGGAGCAGGCGGCACCGGCTCGGCCCGGCACCCAGAGCGTCGGTGAGGGCGGCGGCGAGTGCGTGAGCCTGGGAGAACGAGTCCGTGTCGCCGAGGCGCGCATCGGGGGTGTCGCCGACGGGGACCAGGAGCGGCAGGCTGCGTCCGCCAAGCGCGTAGGCCGCTCTGGCATCAGGGGTAGGCATGGCGGGTGACTCCAGGTCAGCGGGTCGGCGGTGAGTGGGCAGGACGACGCTTGCGCCAGGTCAGGGGGCGTGGAGCGTCGACTCGGCCGAGAGGTGGCGCCGCTGAACCTGCCGCGGGGGCCAGCAGGGGCGGAAGACACAATGGATGGCGGCGCCAGCCCGGTTCAGGTGTCGGATCGGCGGTAGCCGCCCTGTGAGGGAGATTTCCGGGGGCGGTCGCGTTGCCGCGGTCGAGCGTGGGTCCACGGTGGAGATCACGCGGCTTGGCCTTCCAGCTCGCGGTTCCATGCGGGCAGCTGGTCCGGTTTGAGGAGCGGCACGACCGGCGCGCGCAGGTACTCGTGCTCGATGAGGTAGAGGGCCGCAAGGCCTTGGTTTCCGGGGAAGAGTTGGCCGATGGTGTCGTGGACCTCGGTCGCTTCGGCGTCGTCCTTGTCCAGGAGCTTGCGGGCCAGGATTTTGCGGTTCCACACGTCCAGGCCCAGGGCGGCGGGGTCGCGGGAGGCGTGTGAGGCGATCACGGCTGCGGTGTAGGGGCCGACGCCCTTGATCTCCTGGAAGCGGTCCATCAGTTCGTCGCGGTTGTCGCCGAGTTGCCCGGTGTGGTTGGCGATGAAGAACTTCGAGAAGTTGGGCAGGTACTTGTCGCGGTAGCCGAGGCGGTCCGCGGCCTTGTAGGTCTCGGCGGGGATGTGGGCGATCTCTTGCGGGGTGAAGAAGCTGCGCAGCGTGAGACCTGCAAAGTGGACCAGGTGTCCGTAGTGGGACAGGAGGTTGCGCATCATCTGTGTCGTGCGGGCGATGGTGGTGTTCTGCAGCAGCATGGCGATGACCGCGATCTCGAACAGGTCCTCTGGACAGCTCTGGCGCATGCCCGTGAGGTCGGCGAGCGGCTGACGCATCGCAGGGACTTGCGCGGCGAGCTCGGTGAAGGCCTCCAGGCCCTCGTCCAGGCCGTAGCTAGTGGTCAGGCGCTGGGTGAGGTGGTGGCGGTGCTCGGGTTTCCACTCGCCGTCGCTGAACACGTCCGCCACGAGCACGTTCGGGCTGCCCTGGCGCATGTGGACGCCGCAGACGAGCGTGTCGACCCGGAAGGTGCGCCAGGTCTCGGCCTGGGTGTGGGCTTCGAGGGCGGTGGCGAAGTGGCTGGGCTTCCAGAGGGTGTGCCGGAAGTCGAACGGGCCGGCGATGGCGAGTTCGATGGTGTCGACCTGGGGAAGGTGGCGGGGCGTCATCTGGAGGTCCTCGGTGTTCGGCCGCGGGTGGAGCGCAGGCGGGAGTCGTCGTTGCGGAAGTCGTCGGCTGAGTCGGGCTGGGCAGGTCCGTTCGCGGGTGCGGGTATCTGCTCGTAGGCGGCCAGGGCGGCTCGCAGGTGGGCGGTGACGGCGTCGCGCAGTTGCGGCGGTTCGATGACGGTCACGTCGGGGCCGTAGCTGGTGACGAGCGGGATGAGCCACTGCCAGCGGTCGACGAACAGCACGATCGTCATGGAGCCGTTCGGGCCCTCGTGGACCTGGGAGGTGGTCTTCAGGCTCAGCCGTGAGAGTTCTTCGCGGGCGGTGGCGGATACGTGGAGTTCGACGCGGGCCTCGCCCTTGCCGAAGGCTTCCATCGCGCCGGCCCACCAGGAGCCAGCGTCGAAGTCGTCGGGCGGGGTGAACTTGAGGTCGGTCAGGGCGAGGCGGTCGACCAGGTTGAGCCGGAACCGGCCCATCTCGTTCGAGGGGGTGGCGGCGACCATGTGCCATTCCCCTGCTTTCCACACGATGCCGTAGGGCTTGAGGAGCCTGGTGCTTGAGTCACCGCCCTCCTGGTGGATCTCGGCCTCGACGGCGGTGCCGGTGAGCATCGCGTATCGCAGGTCGGTCAGGTGGCCTGAGCCTTCGTCGCGCCAGTACCAGTCGGCGGTGTCGAAGTGGATGCACCGGGCCAGGCGGCGCATCACCTCCCGTGTGGTGCCGGTGATTCCGGCGCTGCGCGCCTTGCTGTCCGGGTCGGTGCTGTCGGGCTCGATCAGTCCGAGGACGTACAGGCGCAGCGCGTGGTCGGAGTCGAGGGTGAGGGGGTCGATCGGCTCGTCCGGGGCGAGCCGGTAGCCGCCGGTCTTTCCTGTGGCGGCTTGGATCGGGATGCCGTGCTGGGTGAGCTTCTCGATGTCGCGGTAGATGGTCCGCTCGGCCACACCGAATCGTGTGGCCAGTGCGGATGCGGAGACCCACTCGCGGCTGCGGAGGGTCTGGACGATCGCCAGTTGGCGCGCGTGTGGCTCTTGGACCATCAGGCTGCCGCCACCTGAAGGGGGTAGACCTGGCCGGTGGCGTAGCTCCAGTGGGCGGCGGTGTTGATGTCGATGCAGACCTGGGCGACCTCGCTCAGGGACAGGGGGCGTCCCCAGGGGAGCTGCTGGTAGTAGGAGTCGGGGTCGGTGACGCCTTTGAGGCGCATCACGTGCTGGGCAAGCGGGGAGTCGATCAGGGAGGGTGCGAGGAGGTTCGCGCGGACCCCGAAGGTCAGCTCCTCCTTGGCGAGGGTGACGACCAGCGCTTCGAGGGCGGCTTTGGCCGCGGTGTAGGGGCCGTTGCCGCTGCGGGCGGCGCGGCCCGCGTCCGAGCCGAGCGCGAGCAGTGAGGAGCCGTCGGAGCGGGCGCGGGGCGCGAGGGCGTGCCAGGTGTGCACCAGGCTCATGACGTTGGCGTGGAAGACGTGTTCGAACTCTTCGGTGGTGGTGTCGCTGACGACGGTCTTGGAGGAGGGCGCGCCGATGCAGGCGAAGACGGCGCGCAGCTCCCCGGTGTACAGGTCGACGGCCTGGCGCAGTTGGTCGCCACCGTTTCGCTCGCCGGTGTCGAAGTGGACCCACGTCGTGCGGGTGGTGTCTGCGGGGTTGCTGGGTTGGTGGGTGCGGTAGGTGGCGACGACGTACCAGCCCTGGTCGAGGAGCTGGGTGTGGATGGCCGCGCCGAGTGCGCCGCTGGCGCCGGTCACCACGGCCAGCGGCAGTTGGGAGGTGGTGGGGCGGATCACCGTGAGGTGCCGCTTTCCGGGGTCGTGCTGTTGGGGGCGTCGGGATGGTCCTCGTCGAACATCTCCTGGAAGCGCATCTGTTCGGCGGGGATGTCGAACTGGGCGCCGATCGTCTGGGCGAGTGCGGTCGCTGCCGGGTCGTCACGGTCGATCCGGGCCAGGACGCAGGGGAATGCGACCAGCATGTGGTCCTCGCCGAGCAGGTGTGCGTAGTACAGCTTGGGCTTCAGAGCCTCGGCGAGCTGCATGCCGACGTCGGCGGTGCGGTCGGCGGGAATGGTGAGCTCGATGATCTCGATCGGGGTCCGCTCGTCCAGCATGTGCGGGTAGCGGCGATCCTCCAACTTGTCGAGGCCTTCGGGCAGGCGGCCGTCGATCAGGCTTTCGGTGATCACGATTGCCCGCATCGTGTCGCTCATCTTGGCTCTCTTCGTCAGTGGAAGGGGAAGGTCAGCACGTCGTGGACGGTTCGGCCGGCGCACAGGGCCAGGAGCCTGTCCACGCCGAGGCCGAAGGTGAACACGTCAGCCGGGGCGGCGTCGATGTCGGCGTAGAAGTCGACCGGTCCCGCATCGGCCGGTATCCCGAACAGTTCCTCGCGGAGCTTGATGTTGGTGTCCGCCATGGGCCGGTAGTCGTCGGCTGTGCGGAGCTTGACGCCGCCGTCGCAGCATTCGATGCCGCCTACGATCAGGGAGAACCGCTGCGCACGGCGGGTTTCAGGGTCGACGCGGCTGTTGTGGCGCAGCGCGTAGGGGAATCCGGTGAGCACCGTGGGCGTGGTGGCGCGGGACTCCACGGCGTGTTTCATGAAGTCCTCCATCACCTCCCAGTCGCTGTCGCCGATGCGGTGGCCGTTGACGGTCAGCCACCGGCGGGCCTGGGCGGCCAGCTCGTCGCCGGTGAGGGGGCCATCAGCTTGGAGGGCTTCGGCGATGGCTTCGTCGACGGGTCGGACGCTGATCTGGGTCCAGTCGACTCCGGGAGTGGTCAACTCGCCGTAGGCGGTGTGGACCGTGTGCTGGATCAGGCCGATCACCAGGGATACGCCCGCAAGGAGGTCGACGTTCCGGGCGGAGGTCTGCAGCATCAGGAATTCGACGGTGCGCCAGTCGTCTTCGCGCTCGGCGCGGATCGCTTTGCCCAGGTCGTAGACGCGATCGAGGGTGACGGCGAGGCGGCGCAGGTGCTCCTCGGCCGAGTGCCGCAGGTGGAAGGACTCGCCGGTGAGCGGGTTCGTGGTGGAGAACTGCGGGATCGGTGCGCTCTCGCGGTCGTAGCACAGGACCGGGGTGGCGACCTCCACGTAGTGCTCGCGGTCGAGCCCGTCGCGCAGGCCCGCGATGAGGTCGGCCTTGCGCAGCAGCAGGTCCCTCTCTTCGGGGTGGTTCAGTAAGTAGGTCCCGTACAGCCGGGCGGCTGGGTTCTTGACGGTCATCGTGTTCCTCCGGAAGAGGGTTCGACCCAGGGGGACTCGATCAGCAGCGCGGGGTCGGCCGCGCTGTCGAGGCGGACGGTCGTGCCGATCGGCAGGGTGTACTTCACCGCGGTGTGGCCGAACGGCAGGCCGGTGGCGATCGGGAAGGAGTAGTCGGCGCACAGGTCCTGGACCATCTCGGTGGCGCTCCAGCCGCCACAGGGCTCGCAGGCGACGAGGTCGCCGACGACCATGCCGGCGATGCGGTCCAGCACGCCGTGGTCGCGGAAGTGGGTGAGGGCCTGGTCCAGGACCTCGACCGGCTTGAACGCGTCCTCCCAGGCCAGGATCGCCCCGTCCCAGTCGGGCTCCCAGTCGGTGCCGAGTAGGCAGCGCAGGGAGGACAGGCACCCGGCGACCAGGTGGCCGCGGGCGGTGCCAGGGCGAAGCCAGGTCAGCGGGGCGTCGATCCGTGCCGCGTCCGGCTCCCCCGACAGGACGGACAGGAAGTGGTCGGCCGTGTGCGCGGGGGCGTCCAGGCTGCCCCAGTCCCACAGGACGGCGGGGCCGTGGAAGGTGGGGATGCCGGTCCGGGCGGTGATCGCGTTCAGCAGCAGGCTCGGGTCGCTCACCCCGACGATCGGCTTGGGGTGAGCGACGATCCGGGCCGGGTCGAGGCCGCGCAGCAGCCGGTTGGCGTTCTTTCCGCCGCCGGAGCACACCACGGCGCTGATGGTCGGGTTCTCCAGCATCGCGTAGAAGTCGTCATGCAGTTCCGTCTCGCTGCCGGCCCGGTAGCCGTGGGTCGCCTGGGCGCTGGGGGCCGCGAGGAGTTCGAACCCGCGGTCGCTGAGCGCCTGGTAGCCCCGTTCGTAGATGTCGGGGTGGAGATGGGGCTCGGGGGCGGACACCGTGATGATGCCGATCCGGTCGCCCTTGACGAGGCGGGACGGAAGGCGCGGCGGGACGGGCATGAACCTCTCCTACAGGTGGGGGCGGTGTCGGATGGTGGGCTAGCGGGTGGGGGCCAGGCGCATCCGGGTCTGATCCCGGGCGCGGTCGACCGTGGCCTGGGAGGTCCACGGCGTGAGGCTGGTGTAGTAGTCGAAGTGCGACCAGCCTTCGAAGTCCTTGGGCGGCTCGAACCCGTACTTCAGCGCCTCGTCGTACAGGGGGGTGCCGGGGTAGGGGGCGAACAGGTGCACCCGGGTCTCCGGGATCGGGGTCAGGCCGCGCAGTTCCTCGATCAGCGAGTACGTCTCTTCCTGCTCCACCTCGCTCTCCCCCGGGAATCCGACGATGAAGGTGTAGGAACCGAGGATGCCAGCCTCGGCGATCTCCCCTGCGACATCCAGGATTTGGGTGCGTGTCACCTCCTTCTTGACCACGTCGGCCAGGACCCGGTCGTTGCCGGACTCCACGCCCATCAGCAGGCGGCTGCACCCGCTCGCGGCGACCTTCTCCAGGAGGGGCAGCTTGGCGCGCCTGGCCTTGAGGATGTCGTTGGGGTTGATGCTGGCCGCCCACCGAAGGCCCAGGTCACGCTCGATCAGGCCTTCGCAGAAGCCGATCGCGCGGCGGAGGTTGACGAACCAGTCGGCGTCGTAGAACTTCACCCCGTTGATCCCGAACCTGGCCTGGAGGTCGCACACGTCCGCCAGGAGCGGCTCGGCCGCCATCGCTGAGTACTTGCGCTGGTAGGTGAGCTCGTAGCAGAACTGGCACTGGTAGACGCAGCCCTGGCTGGAGACGTGGTTGAGGGTGCGGGTGGCGACCGTCGGGTCGTCGCGGATGTAGTCCGCGACGTTCAACAGGTGCCACGGGTAGGCGCCCAGGCTCCCGGTCCGCGGCGGATTCGTCGGCCCGCGCAGCAGCTCGCCGTCGGGCAGGCGGGTGATCAGGCCCGGGACGTCCGCGCGGCGCAGCTGGCCGAGCAGTGAGTCCACGAACGCGGGCATGGAGTTCTGGCCGGGGCCCTGAAGGACCGCGTCCACGAGCGGGTGCCTCGCGGTCTGCTCTCCTTCCACGTTGACGTGCGGGCCCCCGAAGACGACCGGAGGGCAAGCCGGGTGTTCCTTGGCGGCGCGGACCATCGACAGGGCGTGCCCGATCTGCCCGCCGCCGGTCATGACGGACACCCCGATGCAGACCGCCCGCTCGATCTGTTCGTCCAGCAGCCGCTCCCATGCGGCCGGGTCGGCCTGGTTGCCGTCGAACAGGATCACATCGACGCTGCCCTCGGAGAGCAGGGCCTTGGCGATCGTCAGCAGGGAGAAGGGCATCCAGTGGTAGACGTAGTCCTTCTCGTGGTCGACCTTCGGGTAGACGAGGATCACCAGCGGCTTGTCCGACCCCTGCGTGCTGGTGCGGTCGGCGGCCTCGCGCAGGGCGGGCATCCCCAGGTTCACGGTCATGAGCGGGCTCCCGCCATCAGCTGCTGCGGAGTCCCGGCCCCGGGCCGGAACCGCGCCTCGGTGTAGACCTGGAACGCGGCCTCGATCCGGCTCTCCAGCTCGCCCGGGACGCCTTCGGCGAGGACCGCGGCGACGTCGACGGTGACGTCCTCGCGCAGCAGGCAGAACTGCAGGCGGGAGTCCGCCGTCAGCCGAAGCGCCATCAGCGCGTCGTGGCAGGGGAACAGCGGGCATCCCCGGCACACGGACCCGTACCAGGCACCGGCCGTGGAGTCCTTGACCACGACCTCCATGCCCGACGGCATCGTGAACACGGTCATCGGGTGCCCGAGCCCGCCCTGTTGGCGGACTTCCTCGGCCACCGCCTGCACCCGCAGGTCCCCAGCGAGGTTCTCCAAGGACACGTACACGTCCGGGAGTTGCTTCCCGCGGTGGATCTGGAGCCGCCGGGTGAAGGTCTCGGTCCCCTCACCCAGGTCCCGGATCACGTCCAGGAGCTTGACGGCTGCGACGCCCGCCTGGTCGCAGAACTCGACCAGGGCCAGGACCTCCGCGTCGTTGATGCCGGCCATCACGACCACGTTCACCTTCACCGGCACCCCGGTGGCCACGCACGCCCGCAAGGCGTCCAGGACCTGCTCGTGGTCGTCCACCCCGCAGATGTCCTTGTGGAGTTCCTCGTCCAGGGTGTCCAGGCTGATGTTGAACAACGTCACCCCGGCCTTCGCGAGGTCCTGCGCCCTGGTACCGATGAGCGGGTGACGGGAGATCACCTCGATGTCGGTGTAGCCGGCCTCGTCACGAAGGCGGCGGACCACGTCCACGAGCGGGTCGTACAGCGCCGGGTCGCCGCCGGTGAGCTTGATGCTGTTCACCCCCTGCGCCCGCACCGCGGCGGCGACGGCCAGCAGATCGTCCGGCGCGAGTTCCGCGCCCGCCGCGGTTGAGACCGCCTCCCCGGAAGGCCGGCAGTAGAAGCAGGCGCGCTTGCACCGGGAGTTCACGGTGACGCGGAACTGGGGCAGCCTTTCACGTTGTGCATGCAAGTCATCCCTGACAGTCATGAGTGAAGCCTCTCGGGTCCTGTAAGAGCCCAGCAACGAGTTGCGGTGGCATGGGTGTCAGGGTTTGGAGTACGCCGCTTGGCGAACCCTGACATCGCGCGGGCGCAGGTCGGCGCGCCCACGGGGCGCGTCGGCGCGAAAAGTTCTGGGGGTTCGGTTCAGTGTTTGGTGAGCACGTTCGCGGGTGAGTCGAGCCACGTGCGGTGCTCGCCGTCGGGGGTGACCGTCAGACCCAGACGGTTCAGTCCGGGTGAACCTTCGGCCTCCCACCACGCGTACGCGGTCTGGATCTCGTGCCACAGGTCACGGGGGCCCTGTTCCGCGGCTGCGTGCGGTGCGTCCCAGTCGGCGTAGCGGCAGTGGGCGAACGAGTCCTGGTCCCAGACCTCTGAGAACCCGGTGGCCCACTCGATGGTGTCCGACCATCGTTCGCGCGACCGGACTCCCGGAAGGTGCAGGCCGACGGCGAAGGTGGCCGCGTGGTTCTTCGCAAGGTCACGCGGGTCGAAGGCGGAGGGCCGGTAACGGATGCCGTCGAGGTTCCGCGCGGGGAGGTGTTCCGGGCGCTGGGAGCGGACCCACATGAAGGAGACGCCGTCGCTGAACCGGCCGGACGCTGAGCCGTCGTCTGCTACTTCAAGGCGTAGCACGGCGCCGTTGCAGTAGTCGGTGCCATAGGGGGTGACGATCACACCGCCGGGTCGCGTCTGGTTGATCCAGGCCTGCGGGATGCGGCGCACGGCGGCGGTGGCGTGGACGCGGTCGAAGACCCTGCCTGTCCCGAGAGGCCGGGTTGCGTCGCCGATGGTCAGCATCGCCCGGACCCCGGCCTTCTCCAGCGCCTGCGCGGCTCGCTCACCGACGCGCGGGTCGACCTCGACGGAGGTCACGCTCGCCCCGGCCGCGGCAGCGAGTGCGGTCGTCCAGCCGGTCCCGGTGCCGACGTCCAGAACGTTGAGACCGCGCACCTCCCCCAGGCAGCTGAACATCTGGGCGACGACGGTCGGCATGGAGCTGGAAGACGTCGGAGTGCGGTCACCGTCTGCTTCGCCGTCGTCGAACTGGGTGATCAGGACGCGGTCGGACTCAGCGAGCTCCTGCCAGCGCTCGGGATCAGCGCTGCGGCTCACCGGCTCGCCGTCCCACTTCGGGTAGACGGCATCTGGCAGGAACGGGCTGCGGGGTACCCGCTCGAAGACCGGGGCCCACTCCTCGGTGAGCGCCCCGCTCTCCACCAGCGCGCGGGTGAGGTCGCTCCAAGTCACTTCTTATCGCCTTTCTGCGGGCGTGCCGGCCCGGCTGCCTTGGGCCCGCTGGGTCGCAAGTGGCACCGACGCAGCGGGGTCTTGTGGAGAGGTGTTGAGATCAGCGGCGAACAAGTACGTGATCCGGGTGATCCAGCCACAGGACATGTTCGCCGCCGGGCTGGACGGACAGGCCGTACCGGTCGGGCGCGGGCCTTCCCTCGTCGATGAACCACTGGTAGACGTCAGCGACTTCGCCGATCAGGTCCCGCGTCCCGGTGGCACGGACGGTGAACTCGGCCTGGTCGTCGCCGTTCCTCTCCACTGCGGCGAGGGAGCGGAGGTCACGGGTGAACAGCCAGACCCGTTCCTTCGCTGTCTCATCGACTGGGGTGGCGTCGCGGAGGTACTGGACGTCGGGCAGGAGGTTGCCGACCGCGAAGCCTGCATCGTTGTCGGCCAGCAGGTCCCAGATGTTCACGGTCGTGACGCGGCTGTTCCAGCCGTCCAGGTCCGGTGGTCCAAAGCGTCCGCCCAGCCGCCTGGCGGCCTCGCGGGAGCGGAGGAACGCGCCGTAGGCAAGGAACCGCCCATGGGCCGACCCGTCAGCCTCGACCCGCAGCTTGGCCGTGCCGTAGGACGCCCACGGCGTCGTCCACGGGGCAAGGATGATGCCGCCCGGCGTAATCTGCTCGCGCCACTGGTCGGAGATCCGGTCGACCGAGTAGGTGGCCACGAGCCGGTCGTACGGGGCTTCCCCGGGCCATCCCATCTCGCCGTCACCGATCTCGTACTCGACGCTGGTGCCCGTGCGGCGGATCCGGGTCATCGCATGGTGGAACATCTCGGGGTCCATCTCGACCGTGACCACACGTCCCTTGCCGTGGCGGGCCCGCTTGCGCAGGTAGGTCCGCAGGACGCAGGAGAACCATCCTGAGCCGGTGCCCAATTCGAGGACGTCGCTGTCGTCGTCCAGCTCCAGATCCGCCGCCTGGCGCATCACGACCGCCGGACGACTGGCCGACGAGGTGGCGAGGAAACGCTCGTCTGGCTCCTCTTGATGCCCCTCGTCCCACTGGAAAACCGCGTAGGAGTCCTGGTAGGCGGCCTGAAGCCACGCCTGTTCGTCCCCTCGTTGGTCCAACCGTGCGTGCCGGTTGTCCCCCGACTCGCTCCAGAAGACCGAGGGCAGGAACAGGTGACGGGGCGTCTCCATGAACGCCTCCGCCCAGTCCGGGGTCAGGCCCAGTTGTTCAGCCAGGGCTGACCGCAGCTTGATCGAGGCGTCCATGGCGCTCACCGCTTGCTCCCTTGGCGCGGGAGCCGGCTGTGACCCGTCAGGCTTGGGCTCGGGCGCTAAGGCGGATCCATCCGGCTCTGCGTGGTCGCTGCCCCTGCCGTCGTTCGGTCCGCCCTTGTCGTCCCCCATCGGATGTGCTCCGTTCTCGTGGTCGGGTCGGATGGTGACCGCACGCCCCCACCCTCAAGGGGGCGCGCGGAGTTGGGCCTCCCGGTGCCAGCCCCGCTCATGCGTCGGTGCGGGCCCGGGAGGAGTTGCTACTTGGTCGGCAGGGCGTGTATCCGGATGCGGGGGGCTGCGCGGCGGACGTGGGCTCGGACCGTGTCGCGGACCCTCTGCGGAATGTTCGGCGTCGTGGGTAGGGCGAAGGTGGCCCAGACGCGCTTGCCGCCCTCGGTGGGTTCGATGTTCCACCGCTTCGCTCTGGCTGCCACCAGGAGCAGCCCGCGGCCGCCGACCGTCAGTTCGTCTTCGGGCCCCCATCGGGCAGGGCGCGGTGTCGGCAGATCCGGTGGAGTGCCGTCCTGGACTTCGAAGTACAACTCGCTGCGGTCCGGCGCCACTACGACCTGCGTCGTCAGCGTCGGGGTGTCGGAGGTGTCGTAGCGGACGGCGTTGGTGACGAGTTCGGAGACGACGAGCCGGATGTCGTCCGTCAGCTCGGTCGGCATCTCGATCTGCCATGCAGTCAACTGGTCCACAACCCTACGGCGGACCAACGGCACGGAGGACGGGTCACGGACGACGACCCACGTACGTGCCAGAGCGTGGAGCGCGGTGCCGGTCACGACCCCTCCCCCGGCTTGGTGCGTCGAACGAAGGCGTGTGACCACCGTTCGCCCGCAACGGCCTGGCGGGCGCCCGGCCGGTGACCGGACGCCTGCCGCGCGCTGCGTGAGAGCGCGCGGCTCGGCGCGTCCAGCAGCTCGGGGACGGCAAGGTGCCCAAGGTGACCGCCGGCCGGGCAGGCAGTGAGGTCGGCGGGAACATCCGCGGCCTCGGGCGGTGCGGGAGGAGCGGGGTAGTACGGAGCGGGGAACACCAGCGGTCTCCTTGGGGAGCGGTAGCCCACTGCCTGGGCCCGGGAAACGTCAAGGCATGCGCGTCTGGACGGACTGAGCCGCGTCCAGCGGTGCCACGGGGATTCCCGCCCTCCCAGACTGGACCGGTTTACCGGTCCAGTCAACGGATAGTCAGGAACTTTCCCCCATCGGGTATTCGGAACTGCGCTGCCACACCGAGTCGGGCGTCACGCCCTCCTCGACGACCAGGGCGCGCCCCTGGTCGTCGCGTGCGGAGTGGAGGGTGACGTGCACGGCGGCCGGGAGCTGCAAGCCCAACACGTCTGCCTCCACCTGGGCCGCCAGCCGCACGTGCTCCAGGTCTCTGCCCAGCACGGATACAAGCCCGGTGCAGCGTCGCACATACCGGGTGGTGCCCTCCGGGATCGCCGCCGCGCCTGCGAGCTTCGGCGCGGCATCGACGATCCAGGCAGGAAACCATGCCACCACATACGACTGGGGCGTTCCGTCCGGCAGGTGCATCAGGCGACCGCGACGCAGCGCCGTCACCTCGGGCTCCACGCCCAGGGCCTCCGCGACGTCCAGGGGCGGCACGAGCATGTCCGGCACGCCGAGGCGGGTGAAGGGCAGGGCGCCATCGGCACGCGCGGTCCCGGATCCGCGAGAGCCAGCGGGCCTGCCCATCGGCAGGGCGACCACGACATAGCGCGACCCCTGACGACTGGTCACCAGCGCATCGGCCTTCAACAGCTCCAGCGCCTTGTTCACCGTCGCCCGCGACACACTCCAGCGCTCGCACAGGTCCCGGCCCGATGGGAGTGCCGAGCCGAGCGGGTACTGGCCGGCCGCAATGTCCCGGCGCAGCGATTCGGCGATCTCTTCGTACTTCAACGGCACGGCGCTCTCCCTGACGAGGATCGGCAGATATCTGGTCTGCTTTTCCGGTCAGGTTAGAGCAAAGTCGCCCCCAGCAACGGGTAGAGGTCGGCACAATGCCCTCATGGAGACGAAAGACATCACCGCCCGCGTAGCCGCCTGGTACAGCGACGAGTTCGAGGAGGCCACCCGGCTGACCGACACGGCAGACGGCCGCCTGGAGATGATCCGCACCCGCGAACTGCTCCACCGTCACCTGCCCCCAGCACCGGCCAAGGTTCTGGACGTGGGCGGCGGCCCGGGGGCGCACGCCGAATGGCTGACCGCCGAGGGGTACACCGTCCACCTGGTTGACCCCGTCGCACGGCACACCGAGCAGGCCGCCGAACGCGCCGGATGCAGCGTGGAAGTCGGCGATGCACGCGAGTTGGCCGCGCCCGACACCTCCGTCGACGTCGCCCTGCTCCTCGGCCCGCTCTATCACTTGCCCGACCGGACGGACCGCATCCAAGCCCTCGCCGAAGCCCGTCGGGTCGTCCGCCCCGGCGGCCTCGTCGTCGTCGCCGCAATCAACCGCTACGCCAGCTTCACCGAGCACACCGCGCGCGCCACCCTGACCCGCATCGCCGACTCCGTATCGCAGATCGTCGACACCGGCTTCTACGACGGCGCGCGAGGCTTCACCGTGGCAAAGTTCCACACCGCAGCCGAACTCACCCTGGAAATGGCCGAGGCCGGCCTCCCCGCCACCCGCATCTACAGCGTGGAGGGGCCGATGTGGGGCATCGTCAAGGCCGTCGAACTCCGGACGGGTGAACCCATGAGAGACGACGACCCCCTCATGCTCTGCGCACTCGAAGCCGCCCGCCGCGCCGAACAGCACCCCGAACTGCTGGCCGCCAGCTCTCATCTGCTCGCAATCAGCCAGCGGTGATGCAGTACCCCGCCCACGGAGAAGCGGGTCGCCGCCTACTCGACGACATCCACATAGTCTGGGCGCTGACTCAAACACCACAGCACTGATCGGCTCAGGAGCGACGCCTTCTCCCCGCATGGGGCGATCCCCGAGGGCAGGTCGTGGCCTCGCACGTGCCCGGCCTCGCAATGTTCGACCCGGGCGGGAATCGGGCCGGGCTCGGATGGAGATCGGGGTGTCCCTCCTGGGCCCTGTCCCGGTGTGCTGCATGAACTCCAGGGCCATGAACACGCGCCAGGGGCTGTTCGAGCCATCGTCGAGCGGATCCTGCGGGGCGGTGGGGATACGGCCGAGGTCCAACGGTCCGACGGCCACCGGGCGCACGAGCCTGCGGATGCAGCTTGCGGCGGCGTTGACGTAGCCGTAGGTGGTGGCTTGCACGGTGACTCCTCTGCGGTAGAGAGCAGCAGCCGTCATGGAGATGACTGACTGTCACCTGCTGTCTCCATCAGGTGGCTACATTTGAGGAAACCGCTCAGGCCGAGGCTTGGACACCCCGCCATGGGGCTGCATTCGGGGAAAGCGGGGAAAGATCATCTTTGGATTGTGAGGCGATGTGGCTGCGAGAGGAGAACGCGCAACCCAACTGTCCGCGCTGCTCGCCGAGGCGGGGCTTTCGGATGGCGCCACCGCGACCGCCTTACGGCGGCTGGCCACGGAGAACGGCACCACGAACCTCACCGCCGTATCCCGCTCCCACATCTCCTACTGGGCGCGTGGCACAGTCCCGTCCGACCCCCGCATTCCGCTCTTGTTGGCCGAACTCCTGAGCCGGGCACTCGGCCGCACGGTCACCGTGTTCGACCTCGCGATGGATCAGCGCTCGAAGACCGCTGCCGCTGACCTTTGGACCGGGGATACGCTGAGCGCGCTGATCGACATCGGGAGACGCGACTTGAGCATGGACCGCCGCCACGCCCTGAGCGTCATGGCCTTCCAGACCGCCGCGCTCACACTGCCAACCCCGGCGTGGTGGAGAGCCGCAGCCGTCAAGACCGGGGACCGTCCGTCGACGGGTCGCCGTGTAGGCCGCGGTGACGTCGAGGCCGTGCAAGACACCATCACGGCCTTCAGCCAGATCGACCAGCGACGCGGAGGCGGCCATGCCCGCACGGCCGTGGTCCAGTACCTGACCTCCGAAGTCGAGCCCTTGCTCCACGGACGCTTCGCCACGGACGCCCTGCGCCGCCAGATGTTCTCGGCCGCCGGAGAGCTGACGTACCTCTCCGGCTGGATGTCTTTCGATGCCGGGGAACACCCCCTCGCGCAGCAATACCTCACCAGCGCGGTGCGACTCGCCGCCGAAGCAGGCGACGAACCCCTGGCCGGACACATCCTTCGAGCCATGGCACACCAGGCCAACGACCTCGGCCACCACCGCGCAGCCCAGCGCGTCGCCGCCGCATCCCTCGACGGCGACCGAAGCCGACGAGCGAGCTACCGCGAGCGAGCACTGCTGCGCGTCGTCCACGCTCGAACCCTCGCCACGACCGGCGACGCCAGGAAAGCCGTGGCCACGCTGAAGGAAGCCGAGGATGACCTCACGCGTGCAGCGGGTCAGGAGGAGCC
Organism: Streptacidiphilus fuscans; assembly: GCF_015690355.1. Taxonomy (GTDB): domain Bacteria; phylum Actinomycetota; class Actinomycetes; order Streptomycetales; family Streptomycetaceae; genus Streptacidiphilus; species Streptacidiphilus fuscans. The sequence continues at coordinate 210,789 of NZ_JADPRT010000013.1, forward strand.
CCAGCGCGTCTGGTTCTTCACCGAGGCAAGCCTCGCCCACGAAACAGCCTGCACACTGCGCGATCTCGGAGACCTGGACGGGGCGGTGAGCGAGTTCCGACGAAGTGCACGGACACGAGGGGCCGCGTTCCCGCGCACCCACGCCGTGACCTTGGGCTACCTCGGCGAGATCCAGGCTCGGCAGGGCAACATCGAGCAAGCGTGCGTCACCTGGTCGCGTGCCCTGGACCTAATGGAAGGCATCCGCTCCGGTCGGACCATCCAGACTGCCCGACAGACGCGGAGTGCCCTGTCGCCGTACCGGCTCCGAGGCGTGCGAGCTGTCCACGAACTCGACGCCCGAGCCGCTTCCTACCTCGAATACGCCAGCTGACCACGCACCAGGGAGACAACGATGCCGGACCCGTACCTATTCGAAGCCGTTGCGCACGTGATCAACGACCGCACGGAGGTCAGCGACGACTACTGGGGCGGCGTCCCCTCGATCATCCGTCTGCGCGAAGACCTGCCGGAGAACACACTCGCTGGCCTGAACGAGTTTAGCCACCTTCAGGTCGTCTTCAAGTTCCATCTGGCTGTGCCCGGGGACGTGCACCTCGGGGCCCGCTCGCCGCGCAATGACCCGCGCTGGGAACCAAGCGGCACCTTCGCGCACCGTAACCACCGCAGGCCCGCCCAGATCGGCGTATCACACCCCTGCCTGATCAAGATCGACGGCCGAGACCTGCATGTCGTCGACCTGGATGCGGTCGACGGCACGCCCGTGCTCGACATAGCCCCCTGGTTCGCCGATTTCGGGCCTCGCGGTGAAGTCCACCAGCCGACCTGGCCGAGCGAGATGCTGGCCAACTACTGGACGGAGCCCGCGTAACCGAAACGCGCGGTCGCCGGGAGCCAAAGCTGGAGGCAGGGTTCACTCGTCGAACCGGGCGATCCGCCACATGCCGTGCCCGTGATGGCGCTGTTTGAAGTTCCGGCAAGCCTCATCACCCCGAGAGCATCGCCGCCACGATCCCCGAACGACGCAATCAAACGCTAACCGCCGCCGCGAGCGCCTCGTGGGCCAGCCGCCCGCTTACGACAAGGAGACCGAACGAAACCTCAACGTGGTCAAGCGATACTTCCCTCGCCTTGAGCAATTCCGGACGGTCGCTGCCTGCTTCGACAAACCAGCCGATCGCTGTCACGCCGGAGTTGTGCGTGGGAACCAATGCCGAGGGGGCGTTGCCCACAGAAAGGCGCCTGCCCTCGGACTGAAGAACATCCCTACCTGCGGGGCCATGGGCGCCTAGGCTGGCGGGCATGGCTGACTATGTTCTGGTCCTCACCACCGTGCCGAGTGCTGACGCTGCGGCGAAGCTGTCCCGGTCCGCTGTCGAGGCGGGGTTCGCCGCGTCCGGCCAGGTGTCCGGCCCAATTGAGACGACGTACCGGCACCTGGGCGAGGTCTGTGAAGGCACCGAGTGGCAAATCGCCTTCCGTGCTCCCCAGGACCGGTACCCGGAGCTGGAGGCTCATCTGATTGAGCAGCACCCCTATGACTCGCCGGAGGTGATCGCGCTGCCCATCGTGGCTGCCCCTTCGGCCTACCTGGAGTGGATCACGCGGGCAACACGCTGACCGGTGCCCGCTCCAGGAGTTCCGACACGGCCGGAACGGAACGGTGAGGCTGAAGGCGCTGGAGGAGGATGCGGGACCGCCCTGCGGGGCGCGTTGACGCGAGGCCTTGGGAGAGGTCGAGGACGTTGCCGGTGATCGCGGCAGCGTGCTCGACCTCTCCGGCGTCCAAGTAGGCCGACGCCAGCCACGACAGGTAGAGCGCCTTGTCACGGGCACGGGTGTCGTCGTAGCGGGACAGCGCCCCCTCCAGCGCGGGGATGGCCCGTAGCGGCCGGTGCAGCTCCGCCCAGCAGCGCCCCGTCATGATGGCGATCTCGTCCGTGTCGACCCAGTACACCCAATCCGGCTCCGGCCGGTCTGTCTCCTCCTGGACGGCTTCCTCGGCAACCGCGAGTGCCCCGTCCGCATCCCGGGCATTGCCGACCGTGGCATGCTGCCACGCCAAGCGGTCCCACAGCAGGGCCCGCACCGCGGGGGGCGCGTCACGCCCGGCTGTCTCGCACGCCGCCGTGGCCAGCTCGACCCCGTTGCCGCCCCGCGCCCATTCCAGGTAGGCGAGGAACGCCAGGCTGTTACCCGCGAGCGACCGGTCCCCGGATTCCTTCGAGGCTCCCAGCGCGGCCATGTAGTGCCGGTAAGCCTCGGTGTAGCGGCCGGTGTCGAACGCCGCCCATCCAGCCAGCTGTGCCTGCTCGGCCAGGACCGCCCGCAGGGCACGGCCGGTCGTGTCGCCGTACACGCCCTGGTCGACGAGTTCCACGGTCGCATCGAGCTCGTTGGCGTAGGTCGCGTAGGTATCGCCGCCGCCCATGAAGTCGTCCAGACGTCGCAGCCGTGCTGTCCGTTGCTGAAGTTGCCGCGGCACGTCCGCGCCGATCCGGCGACCGGATTCCAGATACGGCGTAGCGGCGGGCAGCAGCGTGGTCCCGGTGGATGTGGCAGCGGCGGAGAGGAACTGGCGACGATTCACGGGATCGGTCTCCACGGGCTTGACGGACGGCGCGGGCGGTTGCGTGATCACCTGGGGTGTTGTCCGCAGTGTGCCCGATGGCGCGACCGTCGCGGCGGCGACGTCAAGTTCGAGTACGTCGAGCAGATAGGGCATCCACGGCCCCGGTTGCCGCCTTGCTGTCTCCCACCGGTACACGTCGTTCGCCGTGCACGTTCCCCATCCGGATGCCTGATTCAGCAGGTCAGCTAACGCCTGCTGGGTGAGCCCGCGCGTCTTGCGGGCCTTCCGGATGGCTGGGCCGATCCCCGCACTGTTTCGCTGAGGCACAGGTTTGACTCCCCGTCAATCTGCCAGCTACTCGGCCAGGATGGCAGATCTCCGTGGCAGATCCCACCTTGCGTAATCGCGCGTTCACTGGCTACAGCCGCCCGGACGACTCCCTGACAAGGTCGCCCTCCTGACGGCACCAGCCGACGCCGGAGGAGATGACCTTGGCCACTGCCCTGCCTGTCCGCGTCCCGCAGATCAGCGGACACGTCTCCGTCACTGCGAGATCGGCCCCTGCCTACCCGAACTTCGGTGCTTGCTCGATCGATCCCGGCAGTGAACACCCGGTGATCCGCGAGCCGGACCTGCGGTGGTGTACCCACCGCGCTGAATTCCTGGTGGGCGTCGCTCGGGCCTCCGTATGGACGAAGCAGCGCCATACCCGTGAAGCCGTGCACGGGAGGTCACGATGAGCACCGCCCTCGGCGACTGGATCCCTGCGGATCTTCTCGCCGTCGCCGGGAGGCTGCCGCTGCCCTACCGTGCGCACACGATGACGCTGACGGTGCGGAGGCAGGACGCGGCCGGCACCTGGGCCGAGGTCTCCCGCCGCGAGGTCAGCGCCCGAACGGGCGACTCGACCCAGGCCCTCGCGTTCCCGCCGTGTGCGTGCCCGCACTGCTCTGGGGCCACCGCCCGGCCGGGAGGCCGATAGACCGGCGGCGGCCGTCCGCGTCCCCGTGGCAGCGGTCGCCGCCCCCTCCTCTCCTCCCCGCCGAGCCCGGACCCGGACATCGCTCGGCGGGGAGGACACGACGGCCGGACCGCCGGTCCGGTCGGTTCATGCCCACCCCTCCACAAGGAGTGATCGACATGGCACAGCACGACGACCTGCTGATCGGCGTGGAGAACCTGGTCACCGTCCAGGACCGCTTCACCGCCGACGCCGCCGAGTCGGACCCCACCGGGACCTCTGCCGGTGACGACGGCGACAACCGCGACGGCCTGAACCTCCCGCAGGAGTAGCCGCCGCCGGGCGGGGGGCCACTCGGTCCCCCGCCCGAGTCCCGCACCGACCACACGGAGGTACCCGATGGACCACCTGTTCGTTCGCGGCGTGGAAAAGGCGCTGGGCTGGGACGGCCCCGCAGCTCTCGGCACGGCGTTCGCCCGCGGCACGCTCGACGAGCCGGATTTCCTGGCCCGGCTGCTGACGCCGAACAAGCTGCTCGACCTGGTCATGCGCCGCAGCCTGACCACGCCGCAGTTCCGGATCTTCCACGAGGGATCTGAGATGCACCCGGGCCGCTACATCAACCCGGCGGTCACCCGGCGGGGGCAGGCCATCCCGATGGCCGACATGCGCCGCGTGGGCACGCTCCTGGGGTCCGGCTGCACGCTGGTGCTCGATGAGATCGACTTCTTCGACCCGGTCATGGAGGTCGTCTGCCGGGCACTTCAGTGGTGGTCCCATGAACTGGTGCAGGTGAACGCCTACCTGACCACGCAGGACGCCTCCGGGTTCAAGCTGCACTGGGACGACCACGACGTCCTGATCGTCCAGCTCGCGGGCGAGAAGAGCTGGGAGGTCCGCGGGGCGTCCCGCCGGGTGCCGATGTACCGCGACGGCGCCCCGAACACCGAACCCAGCGAGGATATCGTGTGGCAGGGCAGCATGCGGGCCGGGGACGTGATGCACATCCCCCGCGGCTTCTGGCACCAGGCCACCCGCAGCGACCAGGGCGACGGCTACAGCCTCCACGCCACCTTCGGCATCGTGAAGCGCGCCGGAGTGAACTGGGCCGCGTGGCTGGCCGATCAGTGCCGCGCCGACGAGGCGTTCCGTGCCGACCTGAACCACTGGGAGTGGGGCGGCCAGCAGGAGCACCTGGTCCAGGCCCTCGCGGATCTCGCCTCGGCGATGCCGCCGGCCGAATTCCTGGCCGCCCGCGAGCGCGAGCGCTCCGCAGCCCGCCACGTGCCGCACCTCGGCATCTTCGGCGAGCCCCACACCGTGGTGTGCGTCAGCGAATTCGAACCGGTCATCAACACCATCGGGCACACCGTCGACGTGATCGCCTCGGGCAAGAAGCTGACCTTCGCCGCGAAGGCGCTGCCAGCTCTGCGTCTCCTGCTCAGCGGCCACCCGGTCGACATCGCCACCGCCGCCCCCGACACGGGCGTGGACGTCGCCCGCCTGGCCGAGATCCTGATCAAGGAGGAAATTTGCACCGCCCTGACCTCGGAGTTGTCCTCGGGCTATACCGAGCTGAGCACCGCCGCGACCTACTCGAAGGCGCACTGAACCTCGGCATCCGGGCCCTGGACACCAGCTTCAACTACCTCGACTTCGCCTCCCACCGCACCCTCGCCCAGGTCGCCGGCGATCTCCTTCCGCAGTTCACGATCTCCACGAAGATCGGATTCTTCCCCCGCGACAAGCAGGCGCATCACTCGCTCGAACCCGACCGGCTCCGGGAAGCCGCCGAGCAGACCGCCGAAGACCTCGAACGGGCCCCGGACGTTCTGCTCCTCCACAACCCGGAAAGCTCCCTGGCACACCCCCCGACGGACAAGGCCAGAGAAGTCCTCGCGGAGGCTTTCGGAGCCCTGGCCCAGGCTGCGGAGGACGGGCTGTGCGGGCAGTGGGGACTGTCCACTTGGAAGCCGCTCCCGCTCCTGTCCGCCGTCGGCCCCGACACGGCGAAGCCCGACGTCCTGATGACCCGGGCCGGGCTCCTGGTCGACGCGGCGACGCTGCGTGCCGGCGAAGAACTCGCCGCCGCCCTCCGGATCGAGCCCGAAGGACGATGGGGCATGAGCCCCTTCGGCGGGGACGGCCAGCACCGGATCTGGAACGTCTTCGACGCCACGATGTTCCTCGACCGCGACCAAGAAGCGAGCAACCTCCAGGCCGCGCTACGCGTGGCATTCGAAGTGCCAGCCGTCGCCCGAGTCGCTGTCGGCACCGGCAACGTCCACCACCTGAAGGAACTGGCTGACGCGGTAACCCTCCGCCTCGACCAGGCGCGGCTGTCGAACTACCGCGCCGTCATCAACGAGCGCCGTTCCTGATGTCGGCGACGATCCGGTCCGCCATGCGAGCGGCAGCGTCCAACCGCGGATCATCCGGCAGAGCGTGCGGTCCGGTGATCTTCGCGCAGACGAACAGCGTCATCAGCTTGCCGTCCCGGCACTCGAAGTCGGCGGCCCGCTCTTGGAGCACCCGTTCCGCGAGCTCGGGGACGGCGAGCGAATTCCCCCACAGCGACGCGGCATCCAACCCTCGGGGGGCGTTGCCCCAGTCCTCCCAATCGAACAGGCAGAACACCGGGGCGGTCATGTTCGCCCAGTTCAGATCAGCGTGCGCGGGAACCCACGACGCCACCGTGGTGTCGAACCCCCCGCCGAACACCGAGCGGATCGTCTCCGTCACCAACTCCTGCGTGATGGTCACCGTGTCCGGGGTCGCCGTGCGCACGGTCTCCTGCCCGGCCAGCGCGTCCAGGGAGGCGTTCAGCTGCTCCCACCAGGCATCGGACAGCCCAGGGTCTTTGGCGAGGACGCTCGACCCGATCGGTGGAGCAGGCAGAAGGGAGGTCTCATCCGCGCGCCACATCACCGGAGCATCCTGGTCCCGCCAGACCACGCACCCGTACCACTCCGGCCTGACCACACCTTCCAACAGTCCAGCGGCCTCCGCACCGTTCCACCCCCGGGCGTCGATCCTGTCCAGCCCGCGCCGCTCGACCCGCACCCACGTGCCTCGGTCGGTCCGGGCGCCGATCGTGCGCCGCTTACGTACCAGCGTGTCGCGCTCCAAGGATGCGCCGAACGCGTGCTCCACACGCGTCAGCACGTCGTCAACGCTCTCAACGCGAAGATCCACCCGGGCAGTTGAGAGTGACATTTCGACTCCTTGAAGAGGTACCAAAACGCTAACAACCGCCGAGATGCCAAACCGGCAAAACCCGTCCCCCGTCCGAGCGATGCCGAGACCGCCGCCAGTCAGGTGGACTGACCCGAGACGCGCCCTCTCAGCCAGCAATGTCGGCCGGGCGTCGCAAGAGTTGCGATCGTCACCGGCACCGTGACAGCGATGGACTACGTCCAAATCTCGTGCTGGCCTGGCGTTTCCGGGTCCGTGTCCTGTGCCTGGCTCACGTGCACAACCACCTGCTGGTCCACCTCCGGGTCGTACCCAGGTTCCAAGGCCGCTGGAGACCTGGGCTCCGTGCCGTCGCCGCGGTCTTCTTTATGGATCACTCTGCTGTCCACTGATGCGGAGCATGCTGAGGGCGCTTATGAGGGCACCTTGGTCAGAGCGGACCCCGGCCCGGTGTCGGCCGATCTTCCGGTACTTCTCGACCATTTCGGTGCTGGACCAGTCGCCGGTCATGTCCCTGATCTCGGCGGCAGAGTAGCCCCGCTTGCCGAGGTCGGTGGGCGCCCCGGCCCGCAGGCCATGTGAGGTGATCTCTTCGGCGTCGTCGATGCCTGCCGCATGGGCGATGCTCTTGACGATCGTGTTGATCGAGTGCGGGGTGAGGCCCCAGCCCTTGGAGCTGATCGGAGCTATGTTGCCCCACTGATCCACTCGGCGGAGCAAGGGCAGGGTCAGGTCTGCCTGGCCGTGCTCGGCCAGGACGTCAATCCAGGCACGTACGGCGGCAATGGTCACGGGGTCGTCGATCTCGTAGTTCTTGCCCTGCGATGTCTTGTCAGCCTTGGAAGTAGCTTTTCGGGCGATCAGGAGGGTGAGGCTGGCGAAGTGCAGATGGTGGAGCTTCAGCTTGGCGAGTTCGCTGCGGCGGGCGCGCATCTGGTAGCCGAGGCAGAGGATGACGCGGTCGCGGAGGCCGGTCGGGATGTCGGTGCGGCAGGCGGCGATCATGGGGGCGAGGCGGTCGAGATCGATGGGTGCGGATGAGCGATCGCTGAGGCCTTGCTCGGCCCAGTCGTGCCGGTAGTCGGCCAAGAGGATCAGCGCTTCGCCCTGGTCGGGCGGCTCCTGGCGGCGCTTCTTGTTGATGTGCCGGATTGCAGCCACGGCCAGTCGGACAGTGTTGGGGTCGGTGGTCCGCCCAGTGCTCGGCACGGTCTGGTTGATCAGGTGATGGACATAGCTGGTGAGGTTCGCTTGGGTGGTGGGCGGCCCAGGCGTGCGGTCCTTCTCCGCGCACCAGCGTGCGAAGGCGCGCCAGCGCTCTTCGTAGGTGTCCTTCGTCCGGACGCGGCCAGCCCGGGTGAGTGCGGCCGCGGCTTCTGGGGTGAGTTCTTGGTTAGGGTCGGCCGCGGTCGAAGAGTCGTCTTCGAGCAGCGGCTCGGCGTCGATGACTTCGAAGTCGGTTCTGCGGGGAACGAGCCCGGTCAACGGAGCCTCCCGGTTGCCAAGCTACCTGCCCGGCGACGGTGGTGGAGTTGGCGGCGGCCCCATAGTGACGGGACGTCAGCTCACTTACTCTAAGCACAGTTAGGGTAAGTGATATCGCGCGTCAAATTTCATGATGTGAATGACCGCCACGGCGGGCCCCGTCCCAGGTCGCCCACCCAGGCAACTACATCAGCGTTGACGGAACGGACATTGTGGTGCCCGGCTCCGGGGAGGGCGAGCACCGCGCCCGCCCCCGTCGGCGACCAGGTCGAGTTCGTATAGTTGCGGTCCTCGGTCGCCCCGGAGGACGATCGCCACTTGACGATGCCGTCGTTGTAGACCGTGTTGACGATGTTGCGACCCTCAGTCGCCCCGGAGAGAAACCGCCAGGACCGGGCAGCGACCGAGCTGCGCGTCGCGAAGGCGCTTCGATCCTCAGTCGCCTCGGGGGGGCGACCGCCACCATGGTGGTCTGCACCGCCTCGGCGGCGGACTCGGCGTTGTGATCCTCGGTCGCCCCGGCGGGCGACCGCCACGGCTAGCGGGCATCCTCGTCGCGAGGGTCGACTGGGTTGCGATCCTCGGTTCACCCCAGAGGGCGACCGCCACCGAAGGGGCTTGTCAGGCCCGGTCGCCATCGGCTCATTGCGATCCTCGGCCGCCCCGGAGGACGATCGCCACTCGGCGAGGCGGTGCACCTCGACGGCGGTGTAGGCGTTGCGATCCTCGGCCGCTCCAGAGGGCAACCGCCACCTGACCGTATCTCTGCCGCTGCAGTATGGCCTCGGCTTGCTCCCCTCGGCCGCCCCAAAGGGCGACCGCCACTGCGGCACCAGCAGGCAAAGGACCGCACGGTTGAAGAGTTCCGATCCTCGGCCGCCCCGAAGGTCGACCGCCACGGCCAGGTGATTGCTGCGCGGGCCTCCACTTAGAGTGTTGCGATCCTCGGCCGCCCCAGAGAGTGACCGCCACCTCGCCGCCGATCACCCACTGCCGGGCCGTCACGTCGTTGCGATCCTCGATCGCCCAGGAGAGCGACCGCCACGAGCGCGGGCTCGCCGTTGCGGTATGGGCCGAAGGGGTTGCGCTCCTCCGTCGCTCTCGAGGACGACCGCCACGGGCCAGTGGTAGACCTGCGCGCACCAGCCGTAGGGGTTACGATCCTTGGTCGCCCCGAAGGGCGACCACTACAGCCGATCGGCCTGCTCCTCGGCGAGGTCGAAGAGGTTGCGATCCTCGGCCGCTCCGGAGGGTGACCGCCACCTCCCGGCCGGCGGCGGTGGCCTGGTGGTTACCAAAGTTGCGATCCTCGGCCGCCCCACCCCGCCCGCCCTGCCAGGACAGTCGGACTTGGTGTTGGCCTGCCTGCCTTGGGGTGAGGGTGTGGCTCACCCGATCAGGCGGGTGAGGGTGACACCGGCGGGCAGGTCGGTGTCGTCGATGTCGGGCGTGCCGTAGTCGGTGAAGGAGCGGGCGGTGGCGTCGTGGAGCTGCTTGACCTCGATGCGGTCGAAGAGACTGTGGGACGGGGCTCGGCCGAAGGCATCGTCATGGGTGAAGATGTACAGGCCACGCAGGGCGAGGCTGCCGCGGGCGGAGGCGCGGTCGTGTTCGAACATGAGCTGGAAGGCGCGCCAGAAGATCGCCAGGTCCTTGGTGGTGACGCCGGTGCGGGTGGCGAGGGGGGCGCTGAAGTGGCCTGTGCCGCAGTACAGGGCGTAGGGGACGATGTGTTTGGTGCCCATCTCTGTCTCCTTGCCCTTCTTGTTCTCGGTGGGGTTGTTGAAGGCGTCGACGTCCTCCTGCTTGGTGGGGGTGACGCGGGTGATGCCGATTTCGAGGGGGGTGATGGCGTCGATGGAACGGGAGAAGCCAATCTGCATGGGGCCCTGGACTCGGCCTGCTGGCTTCTTGCCGGTGCTCATAACGGCACCGAACATGCGTACGTCGTAGAAGTTCTGGCACATCCAGGCGCGGGCGTCGGCCTGGGTGGCCTTGTCACCGCGGGCGGCGTAGGCACGCTCGTGCTGAGCATTGAGGGCGACGCCAGCTTCGACGTAGATCTCGTAACCGGGCTCGGGCTGGTGCGCGTTCAGCAGGGCTACGGTGTTGCGGATCTTGCGCTTGATGGCGACGTCGGTGATGAGGCCCTGACCGGATACGGGGTCGGTGCGGGGCATGCCGCCTGCGTCAGGGTCGCCGTTGGGGTTACTGTCGGTGGCCTCGATGAGGAACAGGAAGTCGTGTTTGCGGGTGGGGTCCAGGTGGATACCGGTCGTCACGGTGTCATCTCTCCAGAGCGGGTGGGGTGAGGAACGGTCAGGACGCACGGGTGACGGCGGCATCCTGGGGGGCGTCATTCGCATTGCTGAAGCCCTTTGCTGCCCTGGCGTCCTTTGCCGCCTTCGCGGCGGCGAGGTCAGCGGCACGCTGCTGCTCGTAGCCGATGACGAATCGGGCCTGCTGTACCGGTGTGAGGTGGGTGGGCGGGTCGTCGGTGAACGCGCCGAAGACCTGCGCGAGGCGGGTCTCCAGGGCGTAGAAGGCGGGGGCATTGTCGCGGCGCAGGCGCTTGAGGTGGGCGTTGGCGCCGCGGCGCAGGGTGGCCAAGACGGAGGCGGGTGCGGTCATGGCGGTGCCGAAATACTTGTCGCTGATGGTGGTGTTGACATCGCGCAGGGCGGTGCGCTGGATTGCTTCGAGGACGGCGAAGGTGCGTCCGCATAGGTAGGCGGGGTCTGTGCTGGTCGGGTCGAGGCTTGGCACGGGGCGGTCCGTTCGGTGATGGGGGCGGGACAGGGCGAGGTGCAGCAGGGCGATGCGCGGGGTGTCGATGCGTCGGTCGGCGCGGATGCGCTGGAGCAGGTGCGGCAGCAGCCGAGCCGGTGGTGGGGTTCCGCGCAGCGCGGTGAGGAGCAGGTCGCGCTCGATGCCGTGCAGCGCGTTGCCTTTGACGTACTGGCCGCTGCTGTGACGGCCAGTGGCGAGTGCGAGCAGCCAGAGCGGGGTGTAGCGGATGGTGCCAGCCCAGCCGTCGAAGACGCCGTGGTCCTCGAACCAGGCGCCCAGGTTGGCCTCCACTTCGGCCAGGGGGATGTCGAGCCACTCTCTTATGACTGTGCGGGCGTTGTTCAGGCCCAGAGTGAGGGCGTAGAAGTCGTTCGCGTTGACCCGTCGTAGTGCTGCCGGAGTGGGCCGGTCGTGAAGGACGTCGATCAGGTGGGCGACTACTGCCGCTGTCGCGGGATCGGCACCGGGGTCGTCCAGCAGCGCGATCAGCGGCTGCTCGACAGGCTCGCGTGTCCACCAGACCATGACGCCGTCGGCGAAGCGTCGCCGGTGGGCGTCGCTGGCGAGTAGGTGGTTGAGCGCGGCCATGGACCGGCCCCCGCACCGGTCGCACACGGGGGTGTTGACCAATTGGATTGCGCCGCCCCGGCCTTGGGCGGCAGTGTTGACGCTGACCAGCTGTGCCTCGTTCGAACCGCCGCTGGATGACGGGATCGCGCCCTTCTTGACCGGCTCGGGAATCGTGGCCAGCAGACTGCCCAACTCGCCGCAGACCAGGCAGAGTCCTTGCTCGGCGGCGCCCCCCTTGCGCTCGCGCACGACCTGCGCCCACAAGCCCTTGGCAGACGGCAGGTCGTGCAGCCACGTGCTATCGACCATGATCGCGATCGTGTCGCGGGCGTCGAGGTCCTCCGGCATCTGCAGGTCCGCGATGCCGCCGCCGAGGAACGCCAGCAACGCCACAGCCGCAGGGTCACTCGGTGCACTGTCGGCCCAGCGGCGCACCAAGGCCAGGTAGTCCGTGTGCCGGCGCTCGGCCTCGGTCTGCCCTTTCTCAGTGGGCCCGTCGGGGGCGGTGGCGTGCTTCGCTCGCCCCAGGACGAACTCGGCTGTGTCGACCAGGAGGTAGGGCAGCACCTTGGTCCCTGATCGCTGCACGAACGGCACCGGCGGGGCGAAGGGTGCTTCTTTGGTTCCCTTCGGCGGACGGCGGTTGGCCAGGTGTGCGCGGGCGCCCCCGTCGAGGATCGTCAACACCCAGTGGATCTGCCGGGGCCGGTAGAACTCCGGCGGTAGTCCCTCCAGCCGGTCGGCCTGTTCAGTGAGCCGTTGGAGCAGCATCGCTCACCGCTCCTGGCCGTCGGCGCGCCAGGGCGCCTGCGGCATCGCGACCGCGTCCGCTGGCAGCGGGCTGCGTGGAACCACCAGCACGCCGTCGCGCAGGGAAGCCCTGAACCAGCGGTACCGCTCGCCCTGTGGCGTGTAGGCGATCGAATGCAGCATCACCCCCAGCTCCTCATTGCGACCAATCGGTGCCAGGCCCGGTGTCGCCGGACCGAATTGGGCGGTGAACTCCCGGCAACCCAGGAACGGCTGTGAGAAGCACGCCCCGCGGTCCACTCGACGGCGGAGCTGCTCGCGGTACTTCTCCTCCGGCGCGCCGGCATCCCCTAGGGTGACGATCTGGGCGCGGATTCGGTACGCCACGTCCCGCAACGCCATGGTGTTGCGCTGGTCCCGATCCAGCTCCACGTCGTAACGCTTGCGCGGATCCGCCTGGAGGTCCCGGACCTCCTTCGCCGAGATCACCGACTTCACCTCATTGCGGCGCAGCTGCATCCATTGCACCTGCTTGAGAACCTCGATCGCCGTCACGACATACCTGAACTGCGGCTTCCAGAAGATCGCCTCCAACACCCCCACCGCAGCCGACGGGGTCATCACCGGGTAGCTGACCCGCTCGGACTTCAGCTCCGGGCGGGTGAAGCACCCCAGGGGACCCGAAACCTCCACCACGAGGTCCGGGAACAGCCACCCCTGATTTCCGCGTCGCTCTGCCAGGCTGCGCCCCGTCCCCGCCGGACCCACGCGCGTCGTCATCACTGTCATCCTCCTCATCCGTCGGGCGCGGCCATGCGTTCGTTCACGACGCTGCGCCACCGAACCCGGCTAGCGGGACCCTACGACCCGCCACTGACAAGGCAGTTCACAACAGGCCTTGCGTGAAGCTCCCCGAAGCTTCCGTTCTAGGGAGTTGGCCATTACACAGGACGATGATGCGCCGTCACGCGAAGAAAGTGGGGCGAGTGATCGCAAGTGACAAGAGGTGATCAAAAGGGGCGGGTCGGAGATCACCTCCGGCCCGCCCCAATAGACATGGCGTGAGCATCCCAACGCCTTAGTTGCGATCCACGGGCTCCAGGCTCCAGCCAGTGCGCCCGCCACGGACCCCAAGGGGGCCTGTGGCGAGCGTAGAGCTCGCCCGGCCCGGAGGTCACACAATGGACGAAGCGGGCTCTTCCCGCTGTTGCGGATCCAAGCCCCGCAGCGGGTCGTAGGGGCCGCGCCACACCAGCAGGTCGCCGATCACGTGGTCGGCCAGCCCAGAAGCCAGGGCCTGTTCCGCTTCGTGCCTGGGCAGGGCTGCCGTGTGTGGCTGCAATCGGCGCAGCGACTCGGGTCCGGCCGGATAGGGGGAGCGCAGGGCCGCGATGCCGGCCTCGATCGCCTCGCGGTCCTCTTCGCAGCGAATCACGACGACCGGCTGCGTGTGCCCGTCGTCGATCATCGCGAACGCCTCCGTCACCGCTGGGAACTCCCCCTTCTCCCGGAGTCCGTCGATCGGGGCGCCCATCGTTCTAGCTTCGCCGCCGCCCTGGAGGGCGTAGCGCATCGGATAATAGGCGCCCAGCGCCTGTAGGTCGTCGGGGTCGTGGAGTCCAGGGCCGAATAGTGCCTGCGTCGCCGCCATCGCGGCCTTGTACGCGGCATCTGTTGGCTGACCGGCCTCCTGGGGCTGGAAGACGACCACGACGCCCCGCACCAAGCGCCCATCCCGGTTGCAGCGTCCTGCGGCTTGCTGCAAAGACTCCGCCGGAGCCCATGCCCGGAACACCCGCGGGAAGTCCACGTCCACTCCGGCCTCGATCAACTGCGTCGATACGACGTGCACGTGCTCGCCAGACGCAAGGAGCGCCCGGACCTGCTCGATCGCCTCACACCTATGACCCGCCGTCATCCTGGTCGACAAGTGCAGCACCAGCCCCGAAGCGTGCTCCTGCAGGAGCCTGTGCAGCAGCGCCGCGTCTTTGGTGGTGTTCACCACCGTCAGAGTCTGGACGCCGCTGCCGACGATCTCCTCGGCCATCGACTCCCAGGTGACATCGGGGCCCATGCGCCACTCATAGCTCACGCGGCGCAGCGCACTGAACAACTGGGCCGGATCAGCAACCAGCTGCCGACGCGGGGTCCCGTCCAGCTGGGCCAGTGCCCAGAAATCCGGCTGGGTCGCGGACGCCAGGACCACCGTCGCGCCGAAGCGTTCCACCAGCCCTCGCAGTCCGCTCAGGATCGGCACGAGCAGCCGGTCCGGCAGCGCCTGAACTTCGTCCAGCACGATCACCGCGCCAGCCAGACGATGCAGCTTGCGCATCGCCGCCGGCTTACGCGCGAAGAGCGACTCGAACAGTTGGACCGTCGTGGTGACAACGAACGGGGCATCCCAGTTCTCCGCGGCCGTGCGCGCCCACACCGCCGTATAATCGTCGTCCAGGTCGACCGAGCTGTGGTGCTCCAGCACCACCGGCCACTCGCCTAGCTCGCCCGGATTCAGCATCTCCCGGTACACCTGCGCGTTCTGCTGCGTGATGCTGACGAACGGCACCGCCACCACTACCCGTCGCAGCCCGTGCGCAGCTGCGTGGTGCAGGGCGAAGCCCGCCGATGCGAGCGTCTTGGCCCCGCCCGTGGGCACGTGCAGCACGTACATACCCGGCTTGTCGGCCGCCCCGGTCACCGCCTGCTCGTAGACGTGCTGACGCACCGCGTCGACCGGGGAGGCTGCCCGTTGCCGCAGCATGCGGCCACGGCGCTCCTCGAAGCGCGCCACGAGCGCACGCATGTCTGCCGACTCGCCCGGACTCGCAGTGGTGCCCGCGAAGTGCGCACCAGTGTCGAGGAAATCTGCGTCGACCACGCAACTGAACAGCATGCGCAGCAGCAGGTCCAAGTCCAAGCGGGCATTCTGGTTCCGCTCCACGAGCCACTTCGGAAGCGGAACCCGGCCCGCGGGTCGGATCTGAGGCACCAGGGCCTCGACCCTGGTTATCGCCTCCTCGATCAGCCCCTGATCCTGATGGCTGCCACCCTTCAGCTCCGCCAGCAGATCCAGCAGCTCCTGAAACCCCGGCAGACCGCCGTGGTGCCCCTGCACGACCGCCGCAAACGGCACCCCCGCATGCTGGGCCGCTAGCCACGCCCCAGCCTCCTTGTGTGGAACCCCCACGCTGCCGCCGCCAGCCTCGGCCCGATCCACGAGCCCCGACTGCCACGCACAGGACCCCTTGCCCACGTCATGCACCAGCGCAAGGTACTCGGCCAGCTCCCCCGCCCCGAACACTTCCCCGAACGCACTGGCCAGCGCCGCCGACCCTCGCAGGTGCTCCTCCAACGCGTGCCGTCGCCGCGACACCGGACTCCGGCTATGAGCCCACAACACCCCTGCGGCTCTCGCCGCCTCGCCCTCAGGCACTAAGCTCAGCATGGGATCGAACCCTAAGAGCCAGCACCGACAAACCCTCGGCCTCGGCAAGTACAGAACCCAAAGTGAAAGCGCCGCACAGTCATCACTCCGAAGCCAAATTCCAAACCTCGTCCAAGACCAGACGAGGCTGCTGCAGAGCCCGCTGCTCAGGCAGCGTAGCGGTCGCCCTCCAGGTTGCCCGAGGAGCGCAACAACAACGTCCGGTACTGCCGGCCGAGCGACCAAGCTGTGACGTCGCCCTTCGCGGCGATCGAGGATCGCAACACCACCGACCCGATCCGCCACGACCTGGCGTGGTGGTGGCGGTCGCCCTCCGGGGCGACCGAGGATCTCAACGCGTGCTCGAAGCCGAGGTCGTACATGCGTGGCGGGGTGGCGGTCGCCCTCTGGGGTGACCAAGGATCGCAACATGCTCGCCGAAATGGGCGTCGCCGTCGCAGACCAGGAGGCGGTCACTTTCCGAGCCGACTGAGGATCGCATCCTCGACCGGCATCGCATCACCCTGCCCATGTCGCAGGTGGCGGTCGCCCTCCAGGGCGACCGAGGATCGCAACGCGTTGGACCCCTCCGCCACCCGAAGGCCAAGCCCGCTGATGGTCATCCTCCAGGGCAGCCAATGAGCCCGAGGGCAGGGATCAGGTCCTGCTCGACGTGATCCCTGTAGCGGACCCAGTGATCGGGCCCGGTTTCGTGCACCTGAACTTCGTGGCCGGGGATTCCTGCTCCGGCTCGGGCTGGAGACCACCGAGGCCACCCTCGACCTCTATGGCCTCCTCACCCCCGGCACCACCGAAGCCCTCAACTCCGTCCAGGAGAACGCATACGAGGACCACGAGTGGCTATACGACCCGGCCATGGACGGCATCGACCAAGACCCCGCCACCGCGCAGCTCGGCATCACTCCCATGGTCGTCAGCGACTGGTTCACGCCGTTCGGTGAAGACCGGCCCATGCACGCTTACGTGGCTGAGCCATGACGATGTGAGACCCTTGATCGGCGATGCTTCCATTGATTCGGTGCTGCGTACGAGCCCGCGCTTCCGGTGCTCTCGGATTCTCAGGTGCCATCCTTGCGCCAGGGTGCCTCCGGATCGTTGAGCGTGTCTAGGAGCAGCTCGCACCAGGTGATTGCCGCGTTTGCGGCAAGGTGGGCGTGACGGACCCCCAGGCCGGAGGGAGCGCTCGCCTGCCCGTGCCCTGTGCCGTAACCGCGGTTGCGTAGCTCAGCTACGCCGACTGCCACCGCAGAGACGCCGCCGAGTATCTTCTTGATAGCGTCCGTTCCGTCAGGCCCAGGCGTCACTGACGATGCGTCGAGACGAAGGGCCTTCTGTGCCTGTTTCACCAGCGCGGGGATCTTGGCGTTTTCATCGGTCTCCAGACCGCGTTCGCGCAGGACGGTCCTGGCCGTGGCCTCAATGAGTTGCTTGGCGCTGCCGATGGCTGCGGCGGGATCGCTGGCCAGGTTCCTTTGCACTCGGTGCAGTTCAACGAGGATGCCCGAAGGGTCCGTCAGCGTACTGAGATCCTGGGTGCGCAGCGGCGCGCGAACCCAGGAGAGACGCCCACTGCCATCGATGAGAACCCTGTCGCGTTCGAGGGGCACGGACAGTTCCTGGAGCCAGGTCCCGGTCCAACCCTCGCGCTTGCAGTGGAGAACCAGGTCTTCGAAGACCAGCAGGGCCCTGTCGATGTGGTCGTGATCGGACCAGTCGACGGCCTGAGCGTACGACTGAAACGCGGTGCGCCGAACGCCCGAGTCCTCGTACCGAAGCTCCTCCGGTGCCACAGGAGCGAACCCATGCGCCTGCCAATACTGGTGGATATAGCGGACCAGGATGTCTGTGCACAGCGACCTGAAGGCGTTGCGAGTCGCGGGGCTGATCAGATCTGGGCGGGCGGAGGGCATGTTCCGAAGTTACTGCTCGTCGTCCCGCCAGTCCGACCATTTTCGCCTTTCCCCGGGCTGCGACAGGGCCAACGTCTCATGCGGAGCGGTCGGCAGGGCAGGCCATCATCGCTCCGCCGGCCGATCGATGCGGTCGCGGATGCCGAGGTTCAGGTGGTGGCTGTGGTGGACGGCTTGGTCGAGGAGCTGGGTGACTCGGCCGTCGGCGGAGCGGCAGACGCGGGGTTCGTCGATCGGGCCGCCGGTGGGTTGCTCAACTCAGCCCCTGCTCGGGGGAAGTGAAGGTGCGGGTGGCGATCGGGGCCGGCCTGGAGGCCGCCGGGAGTCGGTCGGGCCTACCGCAGCGGGGTGGACGGGTTCAGGAAGGCGCGAGTTAGGGATTCTTCGGGGGCGTGCGCTGGGTGCTGGCACGGAAGCGTAGGTCGACCGGGGTGATGACGGGGGAAGAGATGCTCGCCGTCGAGGAAGGCGAGGAGCATGTCGACGGCGGCTTTGGCCTGCAGGCGCGGGAACATGTCCGTGGCCGTGATCGGGGGGGGTCGATCGCCTGGAGCGATTGGTTCGTGGATGTATTGGGGGATCAGCAAGTCGTCGGGGACTCGGCGGCCGAGTTCGTGGGCGGCGCGCCGGGTGCCAGCGCCGGAGCCGAGGCAGAGCCCAAGGAGCGCGTCCGGCCGGTCCGGGATGGTGAGCGTGTGCCGTGTGGCCAGGCGGGCGGTGTCCCCGAGCCTGGCCTCGCTGGTTGCGCCGGTCAGGTCGACGAGTGTGGTGCGTGCGGGCAGGGCGACCGAGGCCCAGCTCCTGGCCCGGTGGAGACGCGGGTGCGTCCGAGCCGCAGGGCTCAAGAATGCGATAACACTACTGCGGCTAGGTGCCCAAGTCG
Source organism: Streptacidiphilus fuscans (assembly GCF_015690355.1). Classification (GTDB taxonomy): domain Bacteria; phylum Actinomycetota; class Actinomycetes; order Streptomycetales; family Streptomycetaceae; genus Streptacidiphilus; species Streptacidiphilus fuscans. The sequence goes on from NZ_JADPRT010000013.1 coordinate 229,347, forward strand.
GCTGCGGCGGGCCACAGTCCGCGAACTGGGGTGCAGTCGCTGCAGGTGGTTGCGCGGATCCACTAGCAGGCCGTGCGCGCTGGAGCAATTTTCCGCAACGGGAGCGGGCAATGTTTCGCTTTCTTCGGTGCAGACTCCCTGGGCATATGCAGAAAAAGCGAAATGATAGGCGATATGTGCCGGTTCGCCTGCGACTCAGCGTGAGGCTACGGTCGCGATCAAGCAGGGCGGGCGGGCCCAGCGGTTCTGATCCAACCGCTGAGTGGGCCCGCACGCCCTTTGTCTCCGACAACCAGGAGGACTCCTTTGCCAGGCTCCCCATGGCCGCCACCAGGCAAGTTGCCGCAGCGCCCCACCGATGGGTACCACCGTAGCGGTCGCGACGAAACCCACGACTCGATGAACCAAACCGGCACGCACCTGCAAAGTTGGTTCGTTTCACGCACCGCCGCTCCAACTTCCTTCCGGGCACCTGTCCGCGAGCGGGACAGGCAGCGGAGCCTTCTCCCCTGCCACAACGCAGCCTGTTTCCGCTTCCCGAAGCGCAGCAAGCGAGGGCATCGAACGGCGGACGGATACCTTGCGGCGGCGACGAAACTCCGCCGCGCGTTCCGACGGGAGATGCCGGGGAGCAACCGATGAACGCCACAGGTACGTGCAGGATGTGCGGACTTCCGGTACTGCGGCGGGCCACTGGCCGCCCACCCCTCTACTGCGGCACCCGCTGCCGCCAGGCTGCCGCCGCCGAACGCGCCCGGCATCGGCACCGTGACGGACCCCGGACGCCCATGCGGGCCCGCGCCGCCGCGGAACATGAACTCCAGGCAGAGCAGATGGAACTGACCATCGAGCACATCAAGGACGTGCATGATCGACTGCGTCAGGTGACGCGCTGCATCAACCAGGACGACGGCCGTGCCATCGACACGCTGCCGCAACTGGTCGAGGTTCAAAAGACGCTCGACCGCGTGATGGATGCCCTGGTCTCGATGGCGTCCCGCCGAGTGGTGTAGCAGGGATCTTGGAATAGCCCCTGGCCATGGGGCGGCCACCGCGCAAGTCTCTTGGTAGAACGGCGAGTTCACCAGGAGGGTGCGCGATGGCCTTGTCCCAGTCTGACTTACTGCGCCTGATGGAGTCACTGCGTACGGCCGACGGAGTTGAGTTGATCAGGGTCCTGGCCCAGCGGATCCTGCAGGAGCTGATCGAGGCCGAGGCGACCGCCCGCATCGGGGCCGAGCCGGGCGAGCACACCGATGCCCGCACGACCTGGCGCAACGGCCATCGCGACCGGGTGCTGACCACGCAGGCCGGCGACCTGGACCTGGCCATCCCCAAGGTCCGCACCGGCAGCTTCTTCCCCGTACTGCTGGAACGTCGGCGACGCATCGACCAGGCGCTGTACGCGGTCATCATGGAGGCCTACGTCCTGGGCGTGTCCACCCGATCGGTCGACGACCTGGCCAAGGCCCTCGGCGCGGACAGCGGCATCTCCAAGAGCGAGGTCTCCCGGATCTGCGCCGGCCTGGACGAACAGCTCGTCGCGTTCCGCACGCGGCCGCTGGACCACACCCGCTTCCCCTACGTCTACCTCGACGCCACGTACTGCAAGGCGCGGGTGAACCACCAGATCGTCTCCCGGGCCGTGGTCGTGGCCACCGGCATCACCGAGGACGGCGGCCGCGAAGTCCTGGGCCTGATGATCGGCGACAGCGAGACCGAGGCGTTCTGGGCCGAGTTCCTACGGTCCCTGCGCGAGCGAGGCCTGTCCGGGGTCCGCCTGGTGCTCTCCGACAGTCACTCCGGCCTGGTCAAGGCGATCCGCAAGGTCATGCTCGGCGCGGCCTGGCAAAGATGTCGCGTTCACTTCCTGCGCAATGTCTTCGCGGTGATCCCGAAGGAGGCCGCCGAGATGGTCGCCGCGACGATCCGTACGATCTTCGCCCAGCCCGACGAAGCAGCCGTCCGTGCCCAGCTCGACACCGTCGCCGAGATGCTCGGCAAGCAGTTCCCCAAGGTCAGACAGATGCTGATCGACGCCAAGGACGACCTGACCGCCTTTGCGGCGTTCCCCGAACGGCACTGGAAGAAGATCCAGTCGACGAACCCCCTGGAGCGGATCAACCGGGAGATCAAGCGCCGCACCGACGTCGTCCAGGTCTTCCCCAACGACGACGCACTCCTGCGACTGGTCACCGCCGTGCTCTTCGAGATGCACGACGAATGGATCGCCTTCCCGCGTCGCTACCTGCCCGAAGGCAGCATGGAGAAGATCCACCCGGCCCAGCACAGTCCCGGTGAACTACCGCCCACCGCCTAACCGTTGGCACACGACCGCTACACCACTCCAAGGGACACGACCCTGGTCTCCCGGGCCTCCTACCAGAACGCTTCCTGGAAAGAGATCGCCAAGCTCCTGGGCAAGAGCACGGAAACGGTGCGCAAGACATTCGCCCCATCCAAAGTCGCCAACCGCCTCGGGCAGCTACTTCGACATCGCCGCACCGGCGAGAGGCTCACCGATGGCCCGGGTCCCCCCGGCCAAACGCCTGCCGAGCTGGCGACGATTTCCGCCACATCAAGCAGCCTCTCCCTCAACCGGCTCGCGCCCGAGCTCTCCGCAATGGCCCGACGGTCCAGAATGCCCCAGCGGACCCTCGCTGAGCGTGTGGGCTGCTCGCCCTCGTTCCTGTCACGTGTCCTGAACGGTGACCGCCTGCCGTCTTGGAGCCTGACGGAGCGGCTTGGCCAAGCTCTCGGCGCCGACCTCAACGAACTCCGCGCTGTATGGGAATGCGAGAAACTGCGTGACAAGTCGTCACGCCCCACGTTGCTACCAGCCGAGGCCGGCGCGTCCGAGGCTATGCACGTCCTGCGCACTGCCATGGAGATCCTCCACATCCGCTCCGGCGGAACCCGACTGGACACCCAGGTGCTGCCCACGCGCCGGCGCCTCATCGAAACTCGATACGCGGCCTTCAGGGGCGCCACGACGGTGCCGCACTGGGGCGACGTGAAATTCCTGGCCAACGCTCTCGGCGGGGACACCGAGCAGATTCGGAAGCTGTGGCAGCAAGCCGAAAGCCAAGCTCGGGAAGCCGTCAACGCCAGCAGGATCCCAAGCTCTGCCACCGAACCGAGCGCCCTTCGCCGCCAGTCGCAACGCGACCAGGTACGGATCGCGGACGTCAGCGAAGTGCTCTACTTCCACGAGACCAGGGAGAAGGACCGCCGCGTCCAGCGGGAGACACAGCGCAAGGCCGTTCAATCGTGACCAGGAGCACCAACATGGCACTCACCCCGCAGACGCCACCCGAGCCAAAGGGGCACCCCTCCAGCTGGCGCACCACCCTGGGCCGCTACGGGCGGGCCGCCCTCCGTAACGCCGTGAACGGCGCCGGATACGCGGCCGGTGCCGGCACCGTCGGCCTGCTCTTCTGGTGGCTCCAGCGATAGACACGTGGGCGGGTGTACAGCTCCGCCCGCCCACTGTCGAGCACCCAGTGCCGTGGGGCCCGCTCTCGCTACTCTCACGGCTGGAGCTGCCACCCGGGAACCCGGGTGGCATGGCTTCACAAGGCGGTGCCCACGACCTCGAACCACAACTCGAGTTGGTGGTGCCTAAGTTGCGGTAGACCGAGCTCCTTGCGCGGCTCGCTGCCTGCCGGCCTTAGCGACCGACCTCAACCTGGATTCCTCGGCGTTGAAGGCCCCTGGCAATACCTAGCTCTAGGCTCCAAACTATGCGCGCTGACCCTTGGGAACACGGCGCAGCGCCATGACGGTGCCGTCTTCGCGGAAGGACGTGGGGCCCCAGCCGGTTGTGGTGGTTCCGCCTGGCCACGAGTCCCGTGATTCGTAGGCGCGGCGGCGATACTCCTCCACCTTCCCCGCCTCCAGCAGCTTGTAGAGGTTCTCTGAGATCCCGGAGAAGGCCTCGACCCGCTGTCCGTCGAGCCGGAAGACCTGGTCGGTGCCGACGTAGAGCTCGCCGCCGATGGTGTGGCGAGCGTCGCGGACGCTGGCCGCTCCGGCGAAGGTGTTTTCCTGGTAGCGCTTGCGGCCCTGTACGGCCGTCAGATAGCGGCTGATCTCCCGTCCGGCTCCGGCCCAGGCCAGTTGGCCTGCGGCACCGGCTGCCGCCAGAACCTGTGCGAACCAGCCGAGTTCCTTACCCGGGACGAGGAAGGCGTTGTGCCAATGCTCGCGGGGGTCGGTATCCGGGCCCGGGACGCGGACGGTGTCCACGTACTTCAGGCTGCGCTTGAGGCGGCGGTCAATGTCGGTGCCGTCCTGGAGGTCAAGGTGCGCGTTACGCAGGAGGGCGCTGCCCGGCGCGCGCAGGGCGTGGACGGTGATGCCAGCCGGGGCGAGGAGCTCGGTCGACATCAGCAAGCAGCCGGTGTTGTTCCAGGATCCGATGTGGAGGTGTTCGACGCGTTCGCTGGCCCTGGCGAGTTGGCGGAAGGTGGTGCGTTGGGCCTTGCCCGTGCGCGGGGTGGCGACCTGGTGGTTGCCGTTGACCGTCACGGCGTAGACGATCGAGGGCTCGTCGGGCTTCCAGGCTTCGATGAGGTAGTCGGGGCGGGGCCACGCGCCGAGTGTGGGTTGCTTGTCGCTGCGCGCGAAGCCCGGCAGGAGGGCGGCTTCGGCGTCGATCGTGGTGATGAGGCGGTCGGGGTGGTGCAGGCGGACGGTCCGTTCGGCCAGGGCGAGGCCGAAGGCGCGTCCGAGTTCCCGTGCCTGGTTACCGCGGTGGAACTGCTCGGGGCTTTCGCCGCTGGAGCTCAGGTGGAGATGACCGTCCTTGGGGGTAGTCATGGCTCGGCAGTACTTGAGGGACTGCCAGTGTTCAGCCAGTCCCCGTCCCTGTCCGTGGCGGGCGAGCGTGCTGGACCTGGCGAGAGTGCCCAGCGCCTGCCAGGTGGTGAGCCTGAGATCGTCTCGTTCGGCGCCGGGCAGCGGCTCGATCAGCGGCTTTCGGAACACTTCATCCTTGCTCTTAGCTTTGCGGGCGCGTTCCTTGTCGATGCTGGTGGCGGCCTTGTCCGTGTCCAGCACCAGCTGTGGGGTCGAGTGAACGTGGATGCGGGTGGTGCCGGCGAGTTCGGCCAAGATCCGGTCGGTCTGTGCGGTCATCGACAGTGCCTTCCTTATCCAGTCTTCGATGGCTGTGCGTGCGTTGTGAGGCGCATTCGGGCCGTGTCTGCGGGCCTGCCGCGGTGCCACGCTCGGCGGCCCGAGGTACTGGTCGGCGAGGTCCCAGCACAGTGACCGCGGCCGTCCCAATTCATGAGACTGAGTCGCCCGTCGGGGTGGTCAGGGGGTGGTGTCAGGCCGGGTGGCGTGGAGGTCGTTGAGGACAGCGCCGACGACCTGCCAGGACACGTTGAGCGTGTCGCGGTCGGGTGTGTGGGTGGCGTCGATCTCTTGGCGGGGGTGGACGTAGTTGCGGTACTCGCGCAGCTCGTGGCAGAACTTCTCGATGTCGGCGTCGATCCAGCCAGCGCTGTGGCAGCGCTTGATGAGTTCAGCCAGGGAGATGCGCTCGGCCTTGGCGTTGCCGAGCAGTGCGGGGTCACGTTCCAGGACGGCGCGCAGCAGGACGCCTTCGAGGAGGCTGCCGAGCATGATGATCGCGGCGACGTGGGCACCGTTTTCATAGCAGGTCTGTGCCTCGTCCATGCGTGCTTGCAGGACCTGCGCTGCGCGGGGGTCGGTGATGATGTCGGCGAGGGTGCCGCGGAACTCGGCGGGGGCGTGGTGGCCGGGACCGGCGAGTGCGGGGTCGCAGGCGATGATGCGGGGCCTGCCGCTGGGGGTGACGATGCGTAGTCCTTCGTGGATCAGGAAGGTGTTGATCGCGGTGACGACGCCGGCGAGCTGCTCGGGTTCGTCGAGGTATTCCCGGGGCTCGGCCAGCCGCAGCAGGACCTTCTCCAGCTGGCCGGGCAAGTGGCGGCGCTCGTTGAGGAGTTCGACGGTCCATTCGCGGCGGTACTGTCCCTCGTAGGCGGGGACGTGTTCCCAGCCTGCGCGGGTGAGGAACTCGGAGATGTCGCGGCCGGTGCGGTAGTAGAGGTCGTCGTCTCCGCAGATGACACGGGCGAGTTCCTTGACCGTGGCGACGTCGAGATGGGTGATTTCGGGCGCGGTGGTGTCGGTCACTGGGTTCCTCCGGTGGAAGTCGCGGTGGGGCTCGGGTTTTCGCCAGTCGGCTTCGGCTGGATGTCGAGGCTTTGCAGGAGTGGCCACAGGGTGGCGAGCGCCGAGTCCGGGTCGCGGCGGAACTCGCTGTCGCGGACGCGCCAGAATTGCCAGCCGACGCGTTCGAGGTCGCGCTCGCGCTGGTGGTCCTCGCGGATGTCGTCGGGCTCGGAGTGGTGGTAGTCGCCGTCGCATTCGACAGCGAGGCGTTCGTGGGCGCCAATGACGACCAGGTCGATGCGCTTGCCCCCGGCCGGGAACTGGGGCACGACGCGGTAGCCGCGGCCGGTGATCGCGAGGTAGACACGCTGCTCGAAGAGAGAGTCGAACACCCGGTGCGGGCGGTCGGGGTGGACGGGTCCCAGGTCCTGGCTGTCGTAGGCCGCGCCCGGATCTTCGATGTGGGCCAGGAGCTTCAGGCGCAGGTCGTCCGGCTTGAGGCGGTGGCGGGGCACGGAGTGGAAGAGGTGCATCTGATCGCGGGCCCGGCTGGCGGCGACGTTGTAGCGCTGCTGCTCGCCCAGGTTGCCGCCCCAGATCCGGCCTGGGTTGGTGACCACCATCGACAGGAGGATTACGTCGCGTTCGTCGCCCTGGAATCCTGAGGGGGTGTCGACGCGCAGGGCGTGTTGTTGCTGGGCAGGGTGGGGGATCTTGGCGTTGATGAGCTGCTGGATGACGCGGACCTGCTGGTGGCCCTGGAGGGCGATGACGCCGAAGGTGCGGTCGCTGTAGGCCGGGTCGTCCATCAAGGTCGCGAGGTGGTCGACGAGGGCTTCGGCTTCGACGACGTTGTGGATGCGCTGGTCACGTCCGGCCACGACGGCGTCCGGTACGTAGTGGGGAACCAGGGGCGGCAGCCGGTCTCCGGCGAACTGCCGTAGCGGGACGAGGGACTTGTCGTAGAACTGGTCGGAGGACCACTTGATGATCTCCGGCATGCAGCGGAAGTGCTCGGTCAGCCGGATCGTCTCGGGGAAGAGCACGGTGAGGAGCCCGTAGAGGTTGGAGTGGGCTGTGTAGAGCTGGCGCAGGTGCGGGGGCAGGTCGGGCAGGTAGGCGGTGAGCCGGTCCTGAACGATCTGGAGCGGGCCGAGGGCGCTTGTCGATGGCGTGCACTGTTTGTCGTCGCCGACGACGATGACGCGCGGTGCGAGCCAGAGCAGGAAGAGGTTGTCGATGCTGGCCTGGCTGGCCTCGTCGACGATGACCACGTCGAAGGCGTCACGGTGTCCTTGAAGGTTTTCGGCAACCTGGCCGATCGGCATCACCCAGGCGGGCACAGCGTCCCGGGCCACGTTCATGGCGCCGCGTGCGGCTGCGCGGTACAGGGCCGTCTGCCGACCGCTCCCCTTGCCGACGGCAGTCATGTGGGAGCGGTAGGCCTGCAGGGCGGAGCGTTGGTCGGGGGTGATCCTGGCGATCAGGTGGGCGCGGGCGCGTGCCGCAGCCAGGTCTCCGGTGACGATTTCGAGTCGCTGGTCCAGTTGGGTGAGTTCGGCTTGGAGCCGGTGGTCGAGGCCGTTCGTGCGCTGCTGCGTCAGGAAGCGGGACGCGGTTGCCCAGGCCCATGCGGGGCCCAGCTGGGTCAGTCGCTCGTCCCAGGCCGGCAATCCCGGGTCGCGGGTGAGCTGGTCGGCGAGCGGGGGGTGTGCCTGCTGAAGGGTGGCCAGGAGTTCGAGGCAGCGGCGATGGGATGCGGCGGAGTCGTGTGCGTCCCGGAGCATGTGCAGTGCTGCGGCGTAGGCGTTGGTGTCGCGGTCGCGCAGCGCGTCCGACAGAGCGATGGCGGTCGGGGCCGGGTTGGGATGGGCACGCAACTCCCTTTCGCGGGTGTCGAGTTCCCGGTCGGCGGCTTCGGCCCGGCGGTACGGGCCGAGAGCGTCGACGGCCTGGACGAGGTGGTGCCACTCGTCCGGGGTGTTCAGCGGGATGCGCAGTCCGTGTCGGTCCAGGAGGGAATCGGCGCTCTCGCGGACCTGGGCGAAGGCGTCGATCGCGGCGAGTTGCTCGTGGTGTTCCACCAGACGGGCCAGCTGAGTATGGGCGTCTGCGGTTGGCCAGGTCACACCGGCGGCATTCCAGCGAGCGGTGGCGGCGAGGACGTCGCGGTGGGCGCGCACGTGGGCGATCAAGGTGTCGAGGGTGTCGAGGCTCTGCGGGGAGAGCCCGTCGACGGTGCAGGTCTGGAGAGCCTCCCGTGTGCGCTTTTGGACCGCTGTGGGAAAGCGTGGCCGCAGCTTGCCGCCCTCTCGCAGAAACTTCCGCAGTTCTTCCGCGCAGTGGATGATGCTGGCTGCCCGGTCCTGGGTGAGTGGCTCGGGCAGGGTCACGGTGGCGATGCCGGTTGCTTCCAGCAGCCTGCGTGCCTGTTCCAAGTCGGGGCCAACTGCCGCTACTCGCTGCCAGACATAGGTCTCCCGGCGGGCAAGGCGCTCCCCCAGGGCGCGGGTCTGCCAGTGGTCGTTCGGCCACCGGGCAGGGTCGTCGGGCAGTCCGAGGCGGTGCAGTGACTTCAGAGCCTCGGACAGGTACTGGGCGAGTTCGTCAGTGACGGCGGTGGGCAAGGCCACCAATGCGGCACGGATCCGTAGGACCGCGGTGTCCAGGCCGCTGTCCCCTGAACGGGCTGCTTGGATCGCGTTGTCGGCCCCTTCTGCTGACAGCAGATCGCTCGGGGCGGGGAGCCAACCGGGATTGTTCTCCTTCATCGCGCCTGCCCGTAGCAGGAGGAGCAGCTCGCGGGCCTCCGCGGCACCGAGCGGGGGTACGGGCGGGGCCTGGTCTGCCAGGGCCCCGATCCAGTCCAGCTCGTCGGCTTCTTCGCGTACCTGGGACACGAGGGTGGCGAGGGTTCCCTCGTAGCCGAGGGCTACATCCACATGGTGCTCGGTCTCCGCCACCCGCGCTGCAACGATCCGATCGGTGACCAGTTCGATGCGGCCACGCAGCCGGTTGCGCTCAGCTGCGAGGCGTTCGACGGTGGCCGTGACGGTCTCAGGATCTACGGCCGCGACCTGGTCGATCAGGGCGTTCACGGTCCGGTCCAGTTCGCTGGCACCGTCGCGGCTGGTGGCGCTCAGCAGGACAACGCACAGCTCCCGCACCGCCGGTGGGAGCTTCTCCAGCAAGACTTTCAGTGGCTGGTCCTTGGCGCTGGTGACCAGGACACGCTTGCCCTCCGCGAGGAGCGCAGCTGTCAGATTCGCGATGGTGTGCGTTTTGCCCGTTCCCGGCGGCCCTTGGACCACGACCCCGGTGTCCTTCTCCAGTCGCCGCAGGACCTGCCGCTGTTGGGCGTTCGTCTTCAACGGGAACAGCGGGTCGTCCCCCAGCAGCGGTTCCAGCGAAGTACCGGTCCAGGTCTGGCGCTCGTCGCCCTTGAACGGCGTGACCAACTGCGCCATGCCCAGGGGCGCGAACGCCTCCGACGCGATCGACGCTCCGATCTGCTCGTAGACGCGGAGGAGTGCCTTGCGGTCGCGTGGCCGCAGCACCAGGGCGGGCGCGTAGGTCAGGCGCGCAACCGGGTCCGCGGCCTTGTCCGGCGGCTCCCAGACTGCGGTGAACACCACGGGCCGTGCGAGGGCGCGCTCCTGCCACTGCGCCAGCTGCTCGAGGACGGCTTCTCCCAGCGGGTGTGGGGACCTTGCCTGCAGTTCCTCCCCCACCGCGATCGCTCGCTCCGGATCCCATCCGTCGTCGCTGTCGAGGAAGTCCTGGTCCTCGACCCGCAGTGCGCCCTCCGGGGCCAGTCGCACCGTTAGTCGGGCCGTGCGCCGGTCGACGGCCGTGTGCAGCCGCTGTGTGAGCATGTGCCGGAACACGCGCCCTCCAGCGGGGTCCTCGAACGAGAGCAGGCCGATCGCGATGACGAGCTCACGCTGGTCGTCCTGCACTGCCAGCACCTGGTGCCACGCGTACAGCGCCTCGTACAGGTTCCGGCGCGGAGCGTCCGTGCGCTCGGCCTCCGCCCAGCGCCGCCACTTGGCCAACCACGTTGTATAGACGGAGAGTTGCTCGGCCGCCTCATGTCGGGGAACCAGCTGCCCTCCAGTTGGCACCGGGTCCTGAGGCTGGCCCTGTACCGCTGGCCCCTCCCCCGCAAGGGGAGGGTCCCCCGCGTTCGGATCGCCAACCGCCGCCGGATCCACCCACCCTTCAAGGACGGCGGGCAGTTCAGGAGGCGCGGCCGGAGGAACGAAGTCCAGTGACAACACCAGGCCGTCCTCGCGTTCACGTGGCCGGGCCACATCCTCCGGCAAGTCGGCCAGCCAGAGAATCTCCCTCGACTTGTCCCGGCAGTCCCGCACCCGTCGGGTACCGGTCTGCACCAACTCCCGAAGAAAGCTGACCAACTGCGTCGTCGCAGCGACGACCTCTGGGTCGCGCGCATGCCGCGTGGAGGAACTCACCCATCACTCCCTGTCGTCTGGTGGCGAACATTCAAGAATGGGGGAGTTCTCCAGGACGGACGTGCGGTCCACGAACGATGTCCTGATCCGGTGCATCCCTGGCGCAAATACCAAGTCAGCTCCTACCGGGCCGGGTAACGGCGTGTTGATCACGGTTCGGCCGCATCCCCACTGTGGCCGCGGCGCTCATCGAAGTTGCTCAGGTCCGGGCTCCGCCGTCTTCGATGGCGCCCGTCTTGGCCTCCCCAGGATGACGTCGGCTGAAGGCGAGGCCGCCCCTTCGGGTTACCGGTCCGAATGGGCGCTCAACCCCCGCCACCGCGGCAACGGCAGATCTGCCCTGCGAGAACTCACTGCTGCAGGTCACCAAGTGCATCGACGCCGCTGGCCCCACGCATCTCCAGGCCCACCGACCCCGGACGTTGACGCTCTCCGACAGCAAATTACGCACGGTCAACCGCGCAGGGCCCTACGATCATGGTCCATGGACTGGCTTGAGCGAACCGCCCGGCTGCGCCAGTGGAGCGCGGGCGGGGTCCGGGCACCGCACAAGCCACTGCTGCTGCTCTACGCCCTCGCCCGGTTCCAGCAGGACCCCGACAGCGAACTGCCCTACACCACCGTGGAGAGGGCACTCGCGGACCTGCTCGTCGAGTACGGGCCAGGCAGACGGACCAGCCCGGCGTACCCGTTCCACCATCTCGTCAACGACGGGGTCTGGGAGGTGCACACCACCCGGGGTCCCGGAAGTCCCGGCACCGGCGTCCGCGAGCTGCGCGCGTCAGGCGCCACTGGCCGGCTCGCCGAAAACCTCCGCACCTCGCTGCGCCACGACACCTCACTGCTCCCCCGCATGGCCCGGATCCTGCTGGACCGGCACTTCCCACCCTCCTTGCACGACGACCTGTGCCAGGCCGTCGGCCTCGAACTGGAACCCGCCGAGACCGCCGCCCTGCCCGGTCGGCCACGCTCCCGGCAGCGCGACGCCCGGATGCGTCAACTCGTCCTGACCGCCTACGAGTACCAGTGCGCCTTCTGCGGCTACGACGGCCGCATCGGCACCGTCCCGGTCGGACTCGAGGCCGCGCACGTGCGCTGGTGGGCCTTCGACGGCCCCGACTCAGTCGACAACGGGCTCTGCCTGTGCTCACTGCACCACAAGCTCTTCGACAAGGGCGTCCTCGGCCTCGCGGACGACCACACGGTCATGGTCTCCCAGCACTTCGTCTCGACCAGCCCCGCTGGACGGCAGGTGATCGACCTGGCCGGCCGCTCTCTCCTCGGTCCACAAGCAGGCGTGCAGCGCATCCATCCCCGGCACCGAGCATGGCACGCCCAGCAGGTCTTCCATGGACTCCCGCGTTCCCGACTGACTGCCGTGCCATAGCCAGCCACTCCAAGGCTTTCGGTCAGGGCGCTGGCGGGTCACCCACGCGGCGTCGCAGCACACCAGGGCCACGACCAAGTTTGACCACTATGCACCAAGCAAAGGGGCACGAAGCACAACCCAGGCGCACACCACCCCATCCACTCCAACCCCCGCGTTTGAGAGGGCGGAATGTGAGGTGATATCCGTTCTGTTGTCGCCTGAACGGGTGGTCTTGCCACCTCCGGCCGGTCGCGAGGCTGGCGTCGTGCTGAGGTGGCTGCGTGAGTGAGCCGGTACCGGGTCCACCTCTGCCCTCTGACCTGCAACGGATGGCTCCAGGGTGCATGGATCTCAGCCTTGGTCCGTCACTGGTCCGGATCTTACTTCGGCCCTATGCTCCCGCGCATGTGGATAGCTCTGGCGTGCATCGCCGACCTGGGGGCCTTGGTCAATCTCCTGCAGGTGATCACCGGTCGTCAGGTGATTCGTCCTGCTGCGAGCCGGCGTTCCACGTTGCAGTTGAGTCGGGAATCAGCGGCGGCGGTCCTGATCTGGTCGGGCATGGCGCTTCTGGCTCTGCACGTGTCCATGGTGGGCTTCCCGGTGGAGGCACTTGGGATCGTGGCACTCAGCGTTGTCCGTCGGCCCGCGAGCCGCGTGTCTGGCTGAGTGGGGCGGTCCCTCCCCGATCGCCCACCGGAGGAGTACCGGCAAAGCTGCCCGATCAAGGAGGAATCACCCCACCAGCTGAAGTGCACGCATACGGGCAGTCGGTCCAGAAGGCGTCGTGGGCGGTGGGTTGGGAACCGGGGTGACACGCGGTGCGTCCGCTCAGGAATGGACGGACAGGGGATCCACGACGAGGACGCGCCTGCCCATGCCGGCGGCTGCGCGATCGGATGCGCCATAGCCCTCGCGGGGCTGGTCGTGGGCTTTGCGGTGGAGGTAGCAGCCACCCACTTGATGGCAGACGCCTGGACATACTGCTACGCCGCTCCTTGGCCCATGGCCAACGACATGGCGGACTCCCCGCGCACCTTCATCTTCCAAGACCTTGGCTGGCTGCTGCTGTACTCGCTCTGCCTCCCCATGGGCTTCTGGCTGGCGCGGCGGCTGGCGCACCGACGAGGCAGGCTACTCAGGATCAGCGCCTGCCTGTTGGCCACCTCGGTATTGCTGACCGGGGTACTGGCTACAGATCTGATGCTCAACGTCTCGGCGAGAGACGGGATGTACCAGGCGGCGCACTGCCCGCAAGGCCTCCCTCCGTGGTGGCCAGGCTGGCTGCCAGCTCGTCCGGGGGCGAATCCATGCGGCAGCGGTCCCTGCCTGGGCGCGGGGCGGTGAGTCTTCCGGGCCTGGCTCTGTTCACGAGTTTCGGTTCTGGTCCAACTTCTGTGGAGCCGTCACGATCTGTAACGAATCAGAGCTGGATGGCGCTACGTAACTCGTTGACAGACCTGTTTGGGATCATGCCCGCGTGGACTTCGACCTCGCCCCACCAAACGGCGTTGGGCCGTTGCAGATCGGCATGACTCACCAAGCCGCCAACGCTGCGCTGGACTCGCTCCGCGACCTCTCTGCGGTCTCGGAATCGGACCGGCCTGGGCAGCATGTTTTCCGTCCCAGCGGACTGATGATCAGCATCCACTGCACGCGAGAAATGCTGGAAGCCATTGAGCTCGGGAGGCCGTCGACTCAGACAGACCGCGTCATCTTCCGGGGCCTGGACATGTTCGCGCTCCCGGGCCAGGAGCTGGTGCAGCGCATGGGCGAGCACACCACGATCCAGGCAGACCCGACGACCCGGCGTCTTTCGTTGCCTCTGACCGGCTGCTGAGCTTCTGGCGCCCGTTCGCAGCTGATGACAAGCCCGAGGAAGAGCAGGGCTACTACTTCACCTCGGTCCTCTTGGCGCGGCCCGACTACTACGACACCCCTGCTCAGGCTGCGGAGCGACTCCGGCAGGGGTCGTGACCGCTCCCGTCAGGAGGCCAGCAGGACTCGCTTCCGCAAGAGGCCGAAGCCGGCCCGGCCGTACATCTGACGCTTGATCATTTTGATCCGGTTGACCGCCACCGTCAGCGGTGCGCGCTCACCCGAGCGGCGGACAACCGTGCCGTGGCGCGGGGCGGACTCGTTGACGGGGCGTGACCTCTGCGGAACCGATTTGGCCGCCCGTCTTCACTAGGCGGCGGGCAGTCCAGTGACACGCCGCTGTATTTGACGATGGCTCCGGCGTGGGAGGAGCTGGGCCGCACGGTGCCCGGGCGACCGGATCCGGAGTGGGACCTCCTGGTCGCCGGCGCTCCCGGCAGGAGGCGCCGACGACCACCAGTGCCCGCGGCACGTCAACCCGAGCGGGCCAGGCTGTAGCCCGTGGAGGCGGTGCCCGCGTGGCCGGTCCGCCAGGCTTGGTGTGCAGCCCTGGAGCAAGTTCCGGCGCCGCCGTCCAGGTGGTATCCGGGGCAAACGGGTGAGCGGCTGGTGTTCGTACAGGTAGAACGCTTGCAGTCGTGTCTGTAAGAGATCGACCCAAGGACCTCTCGTGGCAGCCGGTGTGCCAGGGGTCGATGCGGCGTCAGAGCTCTCCCTCCGGACAGCTTTGTGGGCATCCAGGGACCGTCTCGGCCGATAGGGTCTATAGCGGGGGCTCATCTGTTCCCCTCCAGCATGATTTCCGTCGGTGGAGCTGTAGTGGCGTCTTGATCACGGTTGGGCCGCATCTGCCATCGGGCCGCGGCTCGTCGCAGCAGGTGTTCAGCGCCCGGCTCGGCCGGTGTGAACGTCCCGCTGCGCGTTGGCTACGCCGGGAGATTGCTCCTCCGGGAGGTTCTGTCTGCCACCCACGCCCCCGGGCTTATCACGGCAGCGACCAGGGAGGTGAACCTCCCCGGCACCTACCGCACGGCTCTCGTGCAGTGCCTGAAGTGACGGATCTCGCGTTCCCCCTCTGGGGGCTGAGCGCCATCATCGGCTGCTTGCCAGCGTCCCAGAACTCTCAATGAAGCGGGAGCGGTTCGTATGCTGGGGCGGTGGATCCCGCCGAAGGCCCCTCCAGCCTCCCGCCCGCAGGCACTGCTTTGGCTCTCCTTGCACTGCCCTACGTCTTCAGTCAGGACGACCTGCTGACGTCCGAGGAGTTCCTGCGGCGCGCCGACGAACTCGGACACCAACTATCCTTGGAAGCGCTTGAACGCCTGCACAACCGTCGGCTGCTTGTCCCGCTGTTCCGGGTGAGCGACACGCCGGTGGAGGGTCGGCGCATCGCGGTCACGGCACCCGAGGCCTTCGGCATGAACGCCAGGAGCTGGGTCCTGGAAGCCGCCGCCGAGGGCAGGATTCGGGACGCAGCCGCCGAAGGCTACTCAGCCGCTTGGCCATACGCGCGGCCGGCCGACGAGGACCGCGGCTGGTGGAACGGGTTCGTCTACTCCTCCTGGCAGTTGCTCCTGCTGCGACGCGCACTGAACCGCTTGGAGTTCGCCGAGCAGGGCTTCCGCCAGCCCGACGGCCGTGCCTTCACCGCTGAACGGCAGGTGGTCATCACGTTGTGCGCCTTGTCGACCCACTACCTTCCCGGAGTGCTGGGGCAGCTTCATTTGGCTCCGGGCGAGGACGAGAGCGGCCTGCGGCGGTACAGAGCGTCGGTGGACACAACGGAGTTGCTCGCACGCGCGGGCTTCGATCCGACGCGGTTGGCCGCTGAGGCGGACGAGTTGCTGGCCCAGGCCCATGGTGACCCGCTGCAGGCGTGGCTGCCCCTGGTTCGCCAGTCCAACTACGCTCGCGGCTGGTCGAAATTGCGCGGGTTGCCGCTGGAGAACATGTGGCGGCGGGCAGCTGCGGAAATCCTCCTACGCGCCCACGAGGACCTGGCCATCGGCGGGCATCTCGATCCCCTGCCGGACCTGACCGATACGGGCTACTGGAGTGCTCAGCACGATCGCCTGACCCCACGCCACCAGGACGCCGAGACTTTGGAGCGGACTCTGGCCGAACTCGGCCTGTCCCCGTACCCGAAGGTCCTCCTCCTGGTCGAGGGCGAAACCGAGCTCTTCCACGTCCCCCGCCTGCTCGGCGAACTTGGCCTGCGGATCCCTCAGGATGTGCGGGTACAGCTCACCAAGGGCTCGAAGGTCAGCCCGCACCTGATCGCCCGGTACAACATCGCGCCGCGCATCGGCCGGGAGATCGGCAAAGGCTGGCTGCTCGACGCCTCCCCGACGGTCAGCCCCCGGAGGCGTTCGGCCGGTTCGAGGCGTCCCGCCCGAACGAACTCTGGGTCGGCGACGCCCTCCACGGCCCGAAGATCGCAGGCCACAAGGCCTATCTCTTCGCGTTCGTCGACGACAACAGCCGGGCGGTGGTCGGGCACCGCTGGGGCGGGGCCGAGGACAGCGTCCGGCTCGCGGCCGCGCTGCGGCCTGCGCTCGCGTCCCGCGGCGTCCCCGAGGGCGTCTACGTCGACAACGGCTCGCCGTTCGTGGACTCCGCCCTGCTGCGGGCCTGCGCGAGGCTCGGCATCAAGCTGATCCACTCCACCCCCGGACGACCGCAGGGCAGAGGAAAAATCGAACGCTTCTTTCGAACGGTCCGCGAGCAGTTCCTCGTCGAGGTCGACGCCGACAAGGTCGCTGACCTGGCCACTCTCAACCGCCTCTTCACCGCCTGGGTCGAACAGGTCTACCACCGCCGGGTTCACTCCGAGACCGGTCAGCCGCCGCTGGAACGCTGGCTGGCCGGGGCCCCGTTCCCGATGCCGACACCGGACCAGCTGCGGGAAGCGTTCCGCTGGTCCGAGCTCCGCAGGGTGACGAAGACGGCCACGGTCTCGCTCCAGAACAACACCTACAACGTCGACCCGTCCCTGGTCGGGCGGCAGGTCGAGCTCATCTTCGACCCCTTCGACCTGACCGACATCGAGGTCCGCTTCCAGCAGCGCTCGTTCGGAATCGCGGTCCCGCACCAGATCACCCGGCACGCGCACCAGAAGGCCAAGCCCGAGACCCCGGCCGCCGAGCCGGCCCCGGCCAGCGGGATCGACTACCTCCGCCTGATCGACACCGCCTGGACGAAGGAACTCGGCCAGCGGATCAACTACGAGGTCTTCCTGCCCGGCCAGGCCGGACCGGTCGAGGCCGTCGACCTGAGCGAGGAGCCGTGACCTTCACCAATCCGGTCCAGGACCGGCTCGACAAGCTCTCCGACACCGAAGCCCAGGCCCGCCGCCTGCTGGACCGCACCTTGCGCCTGGCCGGGCTCCGGCTCGACCACCACCGGCCCGCCGGGGCCGCCCTGCGTCTCGCGGTCTGCTTCCACCGCCGGGCCGACCAGGCCGCGGCCGAAGAGGACGACTGTGTCACCCACTTGGAGAGGATGGACGGGCGTTGATAGACACGCTGCAGGCCCACTGGGGCTTCACCCGCACCCCCTTCGGCAGGGGCCTGGCCACCTCGATGCTGCACCGGCACTCCGCCCACGCGCAGGCCGTCGCGAGGATCACCTGGTGCATCGGCGAACGCGCCCTGGGAGTGATCACTGGCGAGGTCGGCGCGGGGAAAACCGTCGCGGTCCGCGCGTCCCTCGCCCAACTGGACCACCCCCGCCACAAGGTCATCTACCTGGCCAACCCTGCGGTCGGCGTCGCCGGGATTCACCACGCGATCGTCACCGCGCTCGGCGGCGTCCCCCGCCCGCACAAGTCCACGCTGATCCCGCAGGCCACCGACCTGCTGGCCACCGAACACGCCGAGAGGGGCCGCGTCCCCATCCTGATCATCGACGAGGCCCACCTCCTCGACCACGAACAACTCGAAGCGGTCCGCATGCTGACCAACCACGACATGGACTCCAACAGCCCGCTCGCCTGCCTGCTGATCGGCCAGCCGACCCTGCGGCACAAGATCAAGCTTGGCATGCTCGCCGCCCTCGACCAGCGCATCCAGGTCCGCTACAACATGCCGCCCATGACCGGCGAGGAGACCGCCTCCTACCTGACCCACCACCTCGCGCTCGCCGGCCGCAGCGACACCCTGTTCACCGACGACGCGATCAACCTGATCCACGACACCGCCCGCGGCTATCCCCGGGCCGTCAACAACCTCGCCGTCCAAGCCCTGCTCTCCGCCTACGCCGACGGGAAACCCAGCGTCGACGAGACCAGCGCCAGAGCCGCCGTCGCCGAAGTCACCGCCGAATGACCCTTCCGCCAGCGGAACCGCCAGGCTCGCCGTCAACGTCGTGCCTCCCGGCGCCATAACGCTGGAACCGCGTGGGAGGCATGAGTTGAAACCCCCTGGCCGATCCTTTCGGCACTGGTGGTGGCTATCGGGCTTGGGCATGCTCTGCGTCGCAGCCGCTGCGGTCGCCTCCCTCGGGAGCGACGAGTCAGACGCACGGAAACACACCGAGCAGCTCTCGGTCCACGGCTATCGACGCGTTCTCATCCGAGATGAGTCCTATCCCGGCACCACGAACACCATCGCCGACTACGTGGGACCCACCGAGTCGGGCAACCCGGCACAGCTACTGTCCGGTCCAGGACTGAAAATCACCCACACCGGTCCCGTGACCTGGATAACGCCTCAACCGAACGACCTGCTCGACCTCGTGGCCCTCGGGCAGTTCGAAGGCCCCGGGACTTGCCGCTTCGATGTTTCGAAGTTCCGCCGCGGTCGCTCCGCGCCCGAGGAATGGCATCTCTCCGACACTGAGGCAGCGGATCTCCGAAGCGGCCGACTGACGGCCATAGAAGTGAGCGTCGGCTGCGGACTCGGGTAGGTACGGCACCGTGAGCATCACAGTGACACCATGAAGATCAACACGGCCCGCTGGACAGCTCCAGCGGGCCGTCTTGCTGGACCAACGTGCTCATGCTCAATGGCAAGCGCATCACGATTTTCAAGGGTCTGGCCGCAGTTGCGTGAATGATCAAGGTTGAGCGAGCAGGCGTTGGCGGAGGAGCCGGAAGGTCGCGCGGCCGTACATCATCCTCTTGATCGTCTTGATGCGGTTGACGTGGCCCTCGACCTTGCCGGAGCTCCATTCGAGGGGTAAGGCCAGCGGTGACGGCGGCCAGGTCCTGGCGCAGGTAGCTGGCGAAGGAGCGCAACGGGGCGGGCGCGTCGCGTTCGGCTTCGCGGATCCACTCCAGCAGGAGGTTGCCGCGCAGGTAGCGGGCCATTTCCAGGAAAGCCCAGGCCAGATCGCAGGCCCGGGCGAGGTCGGGGCAGGCGAGCCGGACCCACAGCAGCGCGTCGGAGTCGGCCTGGGCGAGTTGCTCGCGGGGCCGGGTGATCCAGGCGGCGATCGTGGTTGGGGTGGGCACCTTGGTGTTGACCGGGTCGGCGTGGCCGTCGGCAAGCTTCATGACGTAGCGGCGCACGGTGCGGTAGCTGCCGTGGTAGCCGCGTTCGCGCAGCTCGCGGTACAGGCGGCTGCTGGTGGCGTCGGTGCCCAGCTCTCCTTGGCGCTGGAGCAGGTAGGCCTTGAACGAGTCGAGCACGCCGTCCGGGCGCCGGTTCGCACCGGCCGCGAGGAGGTCTTCCAGCGGCGTCTTGACGTACTTGTTCACCGTGGCCCAGTGCAGGTCCAGACGGCGCGCGATGGCAGCGACGGTCAGGCCCTGCTCGTGGAGTTGGTGAACGTCGGCGTGCCAGTGCCGGATGCGCTCCAGCAGCGCGGTCTGTGGGTAGTGGAACAGCGGGACCTGTTCCGGCGGGGCGGCGAGCCGGGCTTCCTGCTCGGCATGTTTGCGCAGGCAGGAGCGGTGCTCGTGCCCAACCTTCTCCAGCACGTCGGTCAGGTTCATGAGCAGATGGAACCTGTCAGCGACCTCCAGCGCGTTCGGAGCTTCCTGCCGGACAGCCTTGCTGTAGGCGCCCGCGCGGTCGCGACACACGACCTCCGCGCCCGGGTGGGCGGCGAGCCAGGCTGCCAGGGCCTCGCTGTCCCGGCCCGGGATGACGTCGATGATGCGGCTGGCCTCGATGTCAACCAGCACGGTCGCGTAGCTGGTGCGCTTGCGCAGCGCGAAGTCGTCGACACCGAGCACCCGCGGCGCTCGCTCGGGCACTACTGGGGCCTGGAGCAGACGAAGGAGCCGCGTTCTGCCAGCGATGACCTTCAGCTTCCGGCACAGGCGGGCAGCCGGTCGTCCGCCCAGCTCGGCCGCGACCACGGCCAACCAGGTCCGTAGCCCGCTGGTCGAGCGCTCGTGCCGGCGGGTCAGGTCCTCGACCTGCTCGACGAACGTGCGGCGCCGGCATCTGCTCCGGTCGCAGAAGAACCGTCTGACCCGCAGTCGGACCGAGGTTGCCGCGCCGCCAACGGGCCGGTCGGCTAGCGTCCGCCAGTACGAGGAGTGGACCCGGCGACCGGTGGCACCGCAGTCCGGACAGATGGGCGGACGGCCGCAGGCAGCAGCTTCGACCTCCACCAGCCCGTCGCCCAGGCGGAGTTGCTCAACCTGCACATCGAGCCCGGGAAACAGCACATCCTCGATCGCACACACGCCCATAGCGGGAGGCTGCCGCGCAGAAACGATTCCTCATGCACGCGGCGACCAGCACATTCACGCAACTGCGGCCAGACCCATTTTCAACGGCACTCAACAACCAGGAGAATCTCTTCGCCACCGAGGAGCTGCGCGCAAGGATGCGCCGTGCTCTGCAGCAGTGCATCCGCGAAGAAGTTGAATACCAGGACGCGAGTATCGGCCAGGACGAATTGGACCTGATGGTCAACATTCGGGTGTGGGGCCCCGATACGTATGAGCTAGCCAACTTCGACGACGATGAACTTGTGCCCGCCATCACCACCATTGCCCGGCACCAGGAACGACTGCCCGCCGACGTCCCGGTCTGGGAGAGCCTGCTGCGGCATGAGCTCCAGGCCGCCCGGATAAAACACCAGGACATCAAGATCGCATTGGGGCGCATGCGGCTGCGCGAGGACAAGGTGAGGCTTGCGGAGCTGCTGTGGCCGGTCCTGCGCGACAAGTGCCAGCGTGAACTCTCCGCGAACGCGGCTGGCACGCCCGTGCTCAAGATCGCACTGGAGGCACTCGACCTGGCCAACCGCTTCACCGGGGTCTTCGCACTCAACCGCCCTGAACCGCCAACCGCACGATGAGGCTCCAGACGGGAGCAACGCGTTGTGCAAACCCGCACCCCCGCCACCTCTGGGCCGCACAGATGCCGCGCTATCCAGCCCTACAGGCTCCGCCCCCAGCGGCCAAGACCACTCAAAGCAACGCTGCGTAACCAGCGCAGGGCCTGACAGGAAAGTGGACGAAAGCCCTCCGTCTCAAGAGTCGAGACAGTGCCCTTCCAGGATCCGCCTCCGCCACTGGGGACCACTTGGGGACCACACACCCTGCACTCCTGTGCACGAACTACGCGAATCTGCGCCTTGACGCACGCGCACGTCGTGCATAACGTGGATACTGAGGGGGATTGTGACATGGTCACTCGACTGGGGGTCAAGGGGTCGCAGGTTCAAATCCTGTCGTCCCGACTCGGACAGATGTCCAGAGTCGCAGGTCAGAGCCGGTGTCTGATTCATCAGACACCGGCTCTCGACGTTTTCCGGCCCACTTCGGCTGGGAGCAGATTGGGAGCGAGGCTGGGAGCACTCGGCTCCCAATCCGCTCCCAGGTCAATCCACGTTGACAGCTATCACCCACAACGGTCGAGATGCCCAGAATTCTTTCGCGACAGGCCCTGGGGCGCCCGTGAGATCAGGGCCCCGGGCAGTCTTTTTGACGAAGCGCCATATGTTGTCGACCACTCGGGGGCCGAGTTGCGCTCTTGACCACATGCGCTTGGGTGCTGTGGGTGCCGAAATTCCCGTCCGTGCAGCTCAAGCGGCGTGCCGGTACTCATGGAGGACTCCGCCGAGTCGATCGTGCCGGCGTATGTCCAGGCGTTCGATCTGGTGCGGTTCGAGCCGTGCGGGGAGGGCCCTCAGGGGTGCGGCGCCGACCAGGGACCGGTGTGAGCGATGGTGGTTGTAGTGCCGCTCGTAGACCCATTGAACCCAACGCAGGTGGGCCTCGTTCCAGATGAGAGTGCGGTCGAGGAGTTCGGTCCTGAGTGTCCTGACCCAGCGCTCCATGACCGCGTTCATCCGCGGCACCTGTACGCCTGTCAGAACTGTCGCGATGCCAGCGCTCTGAAGGATCTGGTCCATCATGGCTGGGTACTTGGCGTCCCGGTCCCGGATCAGGAACCGGACTGTGGCGAGCTGGCCGGCGTCCTCCAGGTCCATGAGCAGGTTCCGCATCGCCTGGGTGACCCAGGCATGGGTCGGGTGCGCGGTGGTGCCGAGGATCCGGATCCGGCGGCTGGCGTGGTGGACAGCGGCGAGGATGTACTGGCGCTGCCCGGACAGCGTGACGGTCTCGATGAAGTCCATCGCCAAAATCGCCTCCGCCTGCGAGCGCAGGAAGTCCGGCCACGTGACGCTCGAGCGGTTCGGCGCGGGGTCGATACCCCCTGCCTTGAGGATCTCCCAGACGGTAGACGGCGCCACCCGGATACCGAGGGCCGCGAGCTCGCCGTGGATGCGACGGTAGCCCCAGGGCGGGTTCTCCCGCGCCAACCGCAGCACCAGACGCCGAATCGAAGCTACGGTCCGTGGGCGCCCCGGCCGACGGCGGCCACTCGCACGAACATGTCGACGCCTGATCAGGTCGCGATGCCAGCGCAGGACCGTGTCGGGGCTGACCAGCAGCCGAATCGTGCGCAGCGTCTGCCGGGGCAACCCCGACAGCAGCGCTGCCAAGAACGCCCGATCCTCCGACCGGAACCTCGGACGCTCATCTCCGAGTTGCCGCTGCAAGACCGAGAGTTGGTGACGCAAAGCCAGGATCTCGACATCCTTCTCGCGGTCGCCCATCGGGAGCAAACGCAGGGCCGCGAAGACCTGGGAGACCGCGAGATACGCGAACCGCACGAGCACGAAACGCGATCATGCCGGATCGGAACAGCCTCGAGCGCAGGACGGCCCTGACCTGCGCGGACGCAATAATCGGCACCCACAGGGTCTAGCAGCAGTTCGATAGTCACCCCGCCGGCCTCGATGCCTGTGGTGCGTAGCCTCTCGGTGTCGGGCCTTTGCAGAACGGCATGCGCGGTACCGCCATAAAAGAGACGGTCGAAGACGGCCAGCGTATAGCCCGCACGCCAGCGAACATGGCGGTCCCTATGCTCCTTCAGCCGGTCCAACTCATCGACTACGACCATGGGCACGATGAGGTGGACAGAGTCGTCCCAGAGGTCCAATAGCTCGGAGAAGTTGACTTCCTCAAGCTTGTCCGAGTGCTTGATGTAGAAGCTGCTGTCGGCAACTACCGGGCGACCGCGCCGCTCCCAGAGCGCCATTTCTTGCGCGAGCGACTTGACGGCATCTTCGAAAGCCTCCGTGCGTTGCCTCAGTTCCAGCGAAACGAGCGTGTTGGTGAGGCGCTCCAAGTCACTGGTCCTTGCCAAGGTGCCTACCTCAGAAAGCAATAGCTCGTATCGCCTCGTGAGCACCAAGCGGTCAAGGTCGGCAGCGCTGATGTGAGAGCCGAGCCGTTGTACGGCCGTGCTTGTCTAGTCCAGATATGCAAGTAGCCGCTTGTCGAAGCCAACTGGTCCACCAGTGTACTGGTTTGATACATCGGTATGCACTGCGCGCAGGGTTTCCAGGAGGTGCTTCCGGTCCACGCCAGGCAGAGGAGTAACGAGCATCCCCATACTGTGGCACGTCCCATCCGTGGGTGCCTCTGATCCAGAGTCCTCGACAGCTACTCCTACACGGCACCCGTAGATCGTGGCCATGGCAGGTTGGCGCTGGTCAACCCTGAAGGAGCGGAGGACCCGCCCCTTCATCGCATCAGGGACGTGTTGGGGCTGGCAGAGATGCCGGTGGCCGCCGTGATCGCGACGTGGCGTGAGGTTCTCAGCTCAGTAGTCGTCGCTGGTCTCGCGTCTCTGCGCGATCGGAAATCCGTCAGATGATATTTCACTTGCCAGGTACTCCTGGACTAGTTCCCACAATTTTTCGCCGTCGATCAGTTCAATGCGTTCGAGGTCTTTCGCAAGCTCGAAGTTAGGCCTCGAGAACACACCATTAGTAACGAGGATCCCCCTGGATGCCCGCAAGTCACCCATGGCCCTAGCCAGCATTTGTAGTTCTTCCGTAGGCACCGCCCTTTGCACATACTTAGCCTGCACAATGCTGACTTCGCCAGTCTCGCGATTTGTTAGGATCACATCAATTCCCGCCCTGCCCCCTCCCGCCGTCGTAATTCTCCCTACATCCATGGCTTCAAAGAGGCGTATGATCAGACTCTCAAATTCGAGCGGATTCATGGCGCTTAGGTAATCGTGAAACCTTGAACGCGTAGACGGGAATTGCGCAAATGGATCCCAAATGCGGACGACAGAGTCATACCCAATGGTGGCAAGAAGACTGGACCGTTTCGCCCTATCAATGGATGCCATTGCCAATATTTCTGGCGGGCGAATCGCCATTAGCCTGCGCGGACCAAAGTCACGAGACTCTAGATCCCACAAGAGCACTTCCCCCGAATAATCTGCCGTGGCAAGATATGGCCGATTTCGGGTATCCATAAGGAATGTAAGCGCCCGCCCCGGAAACGTTCCGATGTGATATTCTCTGCCGACTTGCGATCCGCCGGCAGCCGCATCCCAGAGTCGTACGCCCCCGCCGTATCCAGTGGTGGCAAGAAGCAATCCCCTCTCAATCGAAGAGAATTCCGTCATTGCCAATACGTCCCTCTGATTGATGGTGAAACCGGTTCCGCTAAGCGCTCCATCGTTTGAATCCCATAGGCGCACCATTCCGTCAACGCTAATTGTCGCCAGATGGGTCGAGCGTCCACGCTGTGGCAAAGCAGCGATGGCCACGGTCCCGGGCGCCCTCACCATGAAAGGTTCGCGGGCCAGAGATCCATCACGAGGGTCCCATATTCGTATCGTGCCGTCCGGGCTGTAAGTTGCAAGAAGGGAGCGGCCGTCTGCGCCAGATACCGACGCCATGGCCATGGCACCGGCGGGGATCCGGAATGATGAGTGACTACGTGGGCTCTGCCGTCGTGCCCTGCTCGACCCTCCCATGGTCCCTGGGATGGCGGCAGACTGCGCAAAGGGAAGCGCCGCCGGTGCGATGGGCCTATCTCCCGTTTCGTCCGTGGTCGCTCGCGTCGCGGGGAAGTCGCTGCTCGGCGCACCGCTACGTCCCTTAACATACTTCCCGACCTCGCGCCGGACAAGCTCCTGAACGGCCGTGATGTCATGGCGTAGTTGGGAGCCCAGCAGCGCGTCGCGCACGCCGGGAATGAAGTCGAACTCGAAGCGCGCCATGTCGCCAGTGCGGGATCTACCGTGCCATTGCGTGAACAGTCCGCCCAGGGCTACCTCAGCCAGATGTCCGTGCTCGGAATGCGGGACCATTGCTCGCCGTACTAGCGTCATTACGGGAAGCGTCAGTGGCACGGCGGACAGATACCCAGCGAGTTCTTGCGCGATGGGCGAGGCGCTTTCCCGGAAGCGGCGCAGGGCCTGCATCGCGTCAAGATCCGCGGAAGCGGCGGGTTCCTGCGCTGCCAATACCTCTGAAGTTGTTCCGCCGCGGCTGACCGTGAAGCACGACATCCGGCTCCACCTTCCCTTGCCTGCGACCAGCGAAGCCAGTGCCCCGAGGCCCACTGGGGAGGCCTCCACTATTGGGATTGCAATGCGGTCTGCTAGCCGACTCCGAGTTTGTCCTGTGAACTTCGGGTTGGCCCGCATGTTGCGCCGCTGGGGCAGGGCCACGCGCCATGAAACATTGGATGCCGCCGGCCTACCGGCCCGCACAAGTACACCCGACGGAGTTACAGCACACCGGCTCCACAGACGGCGGGGCAATACGTTCACTAGAGCCACCGGATTGTGGGTCGCCCAGTGGCGCAGGACCGTTTCGACGCCGGGACCGTTCCAACCTTCCGCAACCGTATCCGTGACGACCAGTACCAGCCGGTGCCCAGAGGGGTCAGCGACCTCCTGAGGGTGGCGCGGCGCCCCATCTTTCGACGTTGCAACGGTCGGGGTGGCGCCTGCGTCGGTACCGCTCAGGAACCACAGGCGCACGTCGCGGAATATGCCGGTCTGCGTAATGGCGCTGCAAAGCTCGGCTACCAAATCGTGCCACAGCAACATCGAGTGGTGGCTGTCAAGAACGATGGCCAAGTCGAGCCAGCGGCCGCGCTGCGGCTTCAAGATCGGCACCACCATGCCTTGTTCAACGCTGCTAGCGACGCTGCGCTCCTCGTCGAGTTCGGTCCTCGTACTGCCGGGTACGGTACGGCTGCTCAGGGGGCGCAGTGCTCTCATTAGGCCGAGTGGGTTCTGCAGCGCCATCGCCCGCCGCACGAGAACGCCTTCACCCCGGCGGGAGCCCTGGACGGCAGCAGTTGCCTCATTCCTGGGCATGGCGTAGTAATAGTCATCGCCACCCACAGCCTCTAGGCTGCCGACCTCTATTCCGGCCCGAGGATGAGCCAATTGCTCATTAGCATCGGACTGTTTAATGCCAGTAGTCGTATTGGCCTGCCGATCTACGGCGCCAATACGAATGGCAAGCCACAGGATCTCCGCGAGCTCTTCCGGGCCAGCGTCGGCCCCTGATTCGATTAGTGCTCTGAGCAGTAGATCGATCATGAGCGCCCCTACGCCGAAGAGGGTCCGGTCAGTCGTTGGAGTACAGCCTCTAGGAACTGCTCACGGTCGCCTGAATCGGACCAGGCCCCCTTTAAGCGCAATTGCACTGCATTGAGCAATTGATCGGTCGCAAGGTCGCCATCAATTCGGCGGTCCAGAAAGGCCTCGATGAGATCCTTGTAACCCTCATCGACAGTGGTGTCAAGACCGAGCCTCTGTCGCACAATCTGCGTGAGCTTCTCTCTTCCCGGCGGTTCCATATGGAGTCTGATGCAACGCCGCAGGAAGGGAGGGGGAAAGTCACGTTCCCCATTGCTGGTAAGGACCACAACAGGGAATGATCTGCACTGCACTCGGCCCCCTTCCACCCGCACCTGCGTTTGCGGATCGTCGTGCGTGCCGATCTTCACCTTCGACTGCTGCGCAGCAACCCTCGCCAGCTCCGGGATTTCGAATGCCCCCTCCTCAAATACAGTGAGGAGGTCTCCGGGCAGGTCGATGTCTCCCTTGTCAATCTCGTCAATGAGTAGCACTCGGGGTTTGTTCTGAGGAAGCAAGGCGGTACCTAGAGGGCCAAGACGCAAGTACGGCGCGATGGACGGGTCAACGGGGGCGGTCGGAACGCCTTGGAGGTTGCGCAGATTTGCATCATGTAGCCTCCCGATCGCGTCGTACTGGTACAGGCCATCGCGCAATGACGTACGACTCGTAATCGGCCAGTGCAGCACGGGACCAAGCTTCAGGTCGACCGCAATGCTATATGCGAGGGTTGACTTGCCGCTTCCCGGCTTCCCGGTCACCAGAAGAGGCCGGCGCAGATACAGGGCCGTATTGACCGCGTCCTTCTCTGCCACATCCGGCACATACCCTTCACCACGTCGATATGTCTCGTGCCAGATTGGGCCACAGGTTTCCGGTGGCGAGTATTGCGGATCCTGTGTTCCTGTGAACTCCCGCCAAGGTGGTCGCTGTTCAGCCAGGCGCGCGATTTTCTCCTCGGCGGACCCTGGGCCCCGATAGATCCACCATTCCTTTTCCGTCATGACAGCTGTCGCCTTTCAGGTACGCGTTCAGGGTCGTCCCACATCAGCGCGAGGGGGTATGGCTCCTTGGATGTCGCATCGGCCGAGGCGCTGAGCACTGGTATTCGAAGCGCCTTCATTAGCGAGGGGAGTCGGCCGACGTCTATGCGGTTTACGTCGGCGAGCGCCGCTGCTAGTTCACCCCGGATTTGGGTGGCACGGCCGCGGCGGGGCCAGACTGCGATCGGTATGCCCGCGTCTAGTACAGCGTCGAGCGCATCCATCAGGTGGTGCTCGGAGACCCCCGCCAGCACGCAGACCGGCGGTTCGGTCGCCTGAAGGATCACGCCGAGGGCCGCAGACACGTCGCTGTCACCGAGCTCGTGCACGGCCTCGGGGTGAACTCCACCGTGGGCCTTGAACCACTGCCACTTTCGCTGCCAGTGCTCTCCAGCGACACCGTCCCGCTCAGCGGGGCAACGAACGACCACCTCGTAGCTCCAGCCGAGTTGGATCAGCTTGCGATGCCTGCCTATGGGTAGCTCCCACGACTCAAACTCCTCCTCCAGCAGCCCATACGGAACGTGGAATTCGATGCGCCCCGGCCCTCCGGCCTGCTTTGCAAGCAGTTGTTCGGCCAGGCAGTCCTTAACACTTGCTAGAACAAGGGGCTCATCCGACTCCCACACCGTTTCGAAGCAGCCTTCTCGGAATATCCACATCCGTGTCCAGTGGGTTCCATCACTCTCCTCGTCTTCTGTGAGCTGTACATGCAGCGCAGCTATTTCCGGTTCTGGTTCAGGAGGGGTGGGGACAGGCGCAGAGCCGAGACGCTCTTGGGTGGCATCTACCCAGGCGTCTGCTGCGCAGGCCCAACCCCTGTCCTCAGCCCACGCGGCGAGATGACGTACGAAGGGCAACGTCAGCGGCATATCTCGCTGCCGACCCTGCCGATTGTCGAGGTCGTAGGCGATGGCAGTCAGTCCGCCAGGCGGCAGGGCGTGGCTGCTTGGAAGGGCGCAGCCTGTGATCTCGAACGCCCAGCGGTAAGCGTCGTACGTGTACGCGGGAATGTCTCGGCCGTGCAACACCGGGCCGAGTTCCCTCCACGCGCGTTGGTCGAGGCGCGGGGCCCGTGGCCCCACGGAGTCCGAGTTGTCGAGGCCGGTCCAGTGATCACCAAATAGAGTCGAGCCGGTCCAGTCTCTGTCAACTACGAATTGAGGACGCTGCCAGGCGAGCCCGTTAGTGCGTAGCAGCTGAAAGTCGGCCTGCAGGGAGCGTGCGATATCGACAAGGCCGGGTACAGCCTCATCAAGGGTGGTCGTGTCCAGTCGGCGCATCAGGACGTCAGTGAACTGGCCCGCGCCCCGGTCGGCGAGATTCTGGGCTACCTCCCCAGCATGCGAGGCAAACAGCGTGAACTGGCGGCGCCGGGGATCCGGCGGTTGAGCTCCGTAGTCCTGGTCTCCGAAGGTGAGCTTCGTCGCGAAGCGGGCGCCGACCCGGCAGGCGTCACCAATCGCTATCAGCCTGCGAAACCGGGCGCTGATTGAGCTGACTCCCTTCCACCAGCGCAGTGCCGCCTCCAGATTGAGATGCGCTGTCCAGTCGGATGTGGCATCCGAGTATGGGAGGAGCATCTGGTGAGCAGAGTCGAGATATCCGTGCCCGGCCCAGTAGATCCACAGCAGATCACCATCGCATGAGGGTAGTTCCTTGAAGAGGATCCGCTCGACGTGGTGCTGGGTGGGTGAGAGGTATTGGCTCGTCGGCATCTCCTGATAGCCCCGAGAGAGGGGTGCGAGCAGTAGGTGCACCTGCTCGTCCGGAACACCGGCCGAACGGGTGAGCCAGTCCGCGACGCGTTGGGCGTCCCGGGCCGCCCCAGGAAGGTCCCACTTATCGCTGATGCCGTACGACTCGATGCCCACGACTAGGGCAAAGACACGGCGCGGGTCGATCCGCTCGGATGCATCCCTGTTCACTTCGATGCCTCGATCTCCTCCGCAATCCGCTCGTACATCGCGTCGAGCTTCCAGTACGCGCCATGACTGAGTGGAAAGGGCTGCCGACTGCTCACTTCGTGATCGGTGACGCGAGGGTCTGGGAAGACCGGTTCAGCCCTGTAAGCGAGGAGGTCCTTACGGTCAAAGATGTTGAGCCATCGCGGAAATTCTGGTGGCAGTGCGGCAGTCGGCGGAAGGCCAGTGAGAGCGCCCAGCTCATGAAGGAACGGCGCCTGCGAGCCGACAGTCACCAGAAGCCGCGGCATTGGGAAGGGGCTCGGTCTGATGGCTGTAAGGGCGAGGAGGTCCACTAGCGCGATGCCGCCCAAACTATGACCGATAACGACAGTGGGCTCGGCGCTAGCAGCGATTAGCCCCTCCAAGCGATCCCGAAGAGGTCCGCCTCGGGTCTGGTAGCGCAGGATGTCGCCGAGAGCCGGGACTGACCTCTTGGTTAGCGGAGCACGCCAGAAGTCGAGGGCTGGCTGCGTGGTCAACCTGAGGGCGAGCGTGCCCAGTATCACTCCCACTCGTGAACCAGGGAATCGCCCGGTGCCACCAAGGCGGGCACTGAGGAGGTCGACGAGACGGTCGCGTTCATCACCCGTGCACAACGCCTCATCGGCAGCGGCGTACAGAGCCTGAGCGACAACAGCGCGGGCAGAGATGGCGGCGAGTTCACGCACCGTGGGGCCGTCCGAAGCCTTGGCGCACGCGTCGGCAAACTCGACGGAGTCAGCGACTTCTTGGATGGCTCCGGGGTAGTGGGCGAGCAAGCAGGTGGCCTCAAGCAGTAGCGACAGTTCATCGCGGCCTGGTTGGTCACCAAGGAGCCTGGCGAGACGATCCGCGATCTCTTCGCCCAGAGGCCGAACGCCTGGCATCCCTAGGCCGTCGTCATCGGCTGCGGCCAACTCGGCAAGCACACGTAGTTCGCAGAGCGGATCCATAAGCAGAAGCTGCCACTCGGCGGTCGCCTGGTTCAGGGGGTCACCGACGGCAGCGCCACGCGTACCGTCGAATCCGGGGATCGAGGCGCCTCCAGCCGCCAGAGTCGCTCCAAAGTCGTCCCCCCAATAGCACGACACCACCTCGGCGTCGGGGATTCGCCCGGACAGGCCCGAGAAGACAAGAGCTGACAACTGCTCGTAGCGCTCGCGACGCACGCCAGTCCCGTGAACGAAGATCAACCGCATACGGTTCTGCTCCCCCCAACTGTGCTGCCTGACGGCAGGATAGTCGCCATGACCCATGAACAAGGGGGAACATAGCGGGTTGGCCCGCGCTCTCGTGAGAGCTCACTCCTTCCAACTGCCGCGCCGCCCTGTCGCTGTTCGCTCCTCACGGACTGTGTGATCAGCACCTTGTGACGCACCGTGGCCACAGCTCGCTGAAGCAGCTCGGGCTCTGTCGACCCATCCGCATCCCTGAGCTGCCGATACAAGCGAGCCAGTGCCGCCCTACTGACGGGGCGCGCTGCCTCTCCACGGTCCAACCAGGATGACGCTCCGGTACGCCGCCGCCCGCAGCGGGGCCAGGGCCTCGTGGCCGAGCGTGACGCACGAGACCAAAACCGCAAAAGCCCAGTCAGCACCCGCCCTCGACCTCATGCCTGTCTTGAGGTCCAATCGGGAAGCGAAGCAGTGAAGCGTGTCACGGCGCCGGATCGCACTGACCAAGCGTTGGGAGCCGAGCGCCAATGGCCATTGGCACGATCGCCACGCCGGGACCAATTTGGGACCACACGCAGTGCGCGCAAGCGCACATCCCCAGCTCATCGGCGCGGCATTCCGAGTGCTACTCCCCCGCTGAGCTGGGCAAACGTCTCCCCCATGATCTGGGGGTCTAGGGGTCGCAGGTTCAAATCCTGTCGTCCCGACTCGGACAGATGTCCAGAGTCGCAGGTCAGAGCCGGTGTCTGATTGATCAGACACCGGCTTTCGTCGTTTTTCGGCTGGGAGCGCTCGGCTCCCAATCCGCTCCCAGGCCAATCCATGTTGGACCGCTATCACCCGCAACGGTCGAGATGCCCAGAATTCTTTGTGCCAGGGATCCCTGAACCGCTCCGGGTTCGGTATCGAGCTTGATGTCACGCGCTGACGGGTTCGTCGGCGCGGGTTCTTTGGTGATGGTAGGCGGTTTCGTGTTCGGCCGGGGTGGTGTGGCCAAGGGCACCGTGGAGT
>NZ_JADPRT010000014.1 GCF_015690355.1 Streptacidiphilus fuscans
GAGTTTGCCGGGTTCGATGGAGCCGATCTCGTGGGCGAGGCCGTGGGCGATGGCGGGGTTGATGGTGAGTTTGGCGATGTAGCGCAGGACGCGTTCGTTGTCGTCGCCGGACTCCGTGGTGCCGTAGCTGCCGTCGCCGTCGAGGGGGCCGAGTTCGTGTTTCATTTTTCCGGCCATGGCGAAGGTGCGGCGGACGGTTTCTCCGGCGCGGCCCATGCCTTGGGCGTCACTTGAGGTGATGCCGATGACGCCGAGGTCGTGCAGGACGTCTTCGGCGCCCATGGTTCCGGCGCGGATGCGGTCGCGGGCCATGGCGGCGTCGCCGGGGAGGTCGGTTTTGAGGTCGTGGGCGGAGACGATCATGCCGAAGTGTTCGCCGAGTGCGTCGCGGCCGTAAGGGAGGGTGGGGTTGGTGGAGGAGCCGATGACGTTGGGGACGCCGGCCATTTTCAGGACGTTGGGGACGTGTCCGCCGCCGCAGCCTTCGATGTGGAAGGCGTGGATGGTGCGGCCTTCCAGGACGGCGAGGGTGTCCTGGACGGAGAGGCATTCGTTGAGGCCGTCGGTGTGGAGGGCGACTTGGACGTCGTGGTCCTCGGCGACGCGCAGGGCGGTGTCCAGGGCGCGGGTGTGCGCGCCCATGTCCTCATGCACCTTGAACCCCGAAGCGCCGCCCTCCGCCAACGCTTCGATGAGCGGGGCGGGGTCGGAGGACGAGCCGCGGGCGAGGAAGCCGATGTTGACGGGCCACGCGTCGAACGCGTTGAACGCATGCCGCAACGCCCACGGCGAGTTCACCCCCACACCCCATGCAGGCCCGATCTCCTGGCCGATGATGGTGGTGACGCCGGAGGCCAGCGACGCCTCCATGATGCGGGGCGAGAGCAGGTGCACATGCGTGTCGATCGCACCCGCGGTGGCGATCAAGCCCTCACCCGACACGATCGTCGTCCCCGTCCCGACGACGACGTCCACGCCGTCGACCGTGTCCGGATTGCCCGCACGCCCCAGGGCGACGATCCGACCCTCGCGGACCCCGATCGACGTCTTGCGGATCCCGGCAACGGCGTCGATGACGGTGACGTTGGAGATGACCAGGTCGCAGGTGTCGCGGACGGCCGCGGCCTTAAGGTGCAGGCCGTCGCGGGCGGTCTTGCCGAACCCGGCCAGGAACTCCTGCCCCGGCTCCTGCGAGTCCGACTCGACCCGCACGATCAGCCCCGAGTCACCCAGCCGCACCCGGTCCCCGGCTCGCGGCCCGTGGACCGCGATGTAGTCGTGCGGGTCCGTGAAGGACGACGGCACGGCGCCCGGACGGCCGTGGCAGCCCGCCGCGTCGAAGATGCTCCCGCTCATCGGGCCTCCTCCTGATCCTGGTCCTGCTCGAAGTTGGTGAGATAGCCGCAGGCACGTGCCTTCTCCAGCGCGGCCTCCCGTGCGCCAGGCGCGTCCAACGGGCCGTCGACCAGGCCCGCGAAGCCCACCGCGATCCGCTCCCCGCCGATCGGCAGCAGGCCGACCTCGACGACCGCGCCCGCGTCGAACCGCACCGACGACCCCGCCGGAACCGCCAACCGCATCCCATACGCAGCCGCCCGGTCGAACGCCAACCGCGGGTTGGCCTCGAAGAAGTGGAAGTGCGAGGTCACCGTCACCGGCACCGGTGCCGTGTTCCGCACCGGCAGCACCACCACGGGCTCGGCCGGCTCGTAGCCGACCCCCTCGCCCGGCAGCGCCGCGCCCGGAGCCTCCGCACCCAGCGAACCCTCACCACGGAACGGGTCATCGATCACACACAACCGCGTCCCGTCCTCGAAGACCGCCTCGACCTGAAGCGTCGTCACCACATCGACCACGCCCGGCAGCACGTCCTTCGCCGACAGCACGGTGCGCCCGGCCTCGATCGCCTCCGCGAGCCGCCGCCCGTCCCGGGCCGCCTCGCAGACCGTGTCCGCGATCAACGCGGTCGCCTCCGGCACGTTCAGCCGCAGCCCACGCGCACGGCGGGCGCGGGCGAGTTGGGCTGCGCTGAACAGCAGCAGCCGATCCTTCTCTGTCGGTGTCAGTCGCACGATGCCTCACTGATTGAGTGTCAGGACTGGGCCGGGGTGCCGGGCTGGTCGTGGGTCGAGCAGTGGATGCCGCCGCCGCCCGAGGCGATGTTGTCGATGGTCAGCGGCACGATGTCGCGGTTCGGGAAGTGGTCGCGCATGATCTGCTGCGCGTTCGCGTCGGCGTCCGCGTCGCCGAACTTGGGCATGAAGACGGCCCCGTTGGCGACGAAGAAGTTGATGTAGGAGGAGACGAACGCGTCGCCCTGGCCCGTGATCTTGTTGGGATCGGGCTCCTGGACCTCCACGATCTGCAGCGGGTTGCCGCGCGCGTCGGTGGCCTGGCTCAGCACCTGCTTCGCCTGGGCGGCGGCCTCGGACCACACGTCGGCGGGGGCGCCGGGGAAGGGCTTGTCCAGCAGGACGACTCCCGGCCCGGCGAAGCGGACCAGGCAGTCGACGTGCGCGTCGGTGATGTCCTTGCCCTTGACTCCCTTGAGCCAGATGACCTTGGTGATGCCGAGGGCTTTCATCAGCTCGGCCTCGACGTCGTCGCGGCTCATGCCCGGGTTGCGGTTGTCGTTGACGACCGAGCTCTCGGTGACCAGGAGCGTGCCCTGGCCGTCGGTCTCGAACGCCCCGCCCTCGGCGACGATCGGGGTCTGGATGCGCGGGATGCCGTACTTCGACAGCAGGGCGGCGGCGAGTTGGGAGTCGTTGCCGTGCTCCTTCTGCTTCCCGCCCCAGCCGTTGAAGTTGAAGTCGACGCCCTTGAGCGTGCCGCTGTCGCGGACGAAGACCGGGACGGTGTCGCGCGCCCACAGGTCGTCGACCGCGATCGGCACGACCTGGACGTTGTTGCCGACCGCCGTCTGGGCGTCGTCCGCCTGCTCGGGACGGGCGAACATGACCACCGGCTCGTAGCCGGCGACCGCCTGGGCGAGGCGGGTGATGTCCGAACGGACGCCGGGGAGTTG
Organism: Streptacidiphilus fuscans; assembly: GCF_015690355.1. Lineage (GTDB taxonomy): Bacteria > Actinomycetota > Actinomycetes > Streptomycetales > Streptomycetaceae > Streptacidiphilus > Streptacidiphilus fuscans. Next base: position 3,029 of record NZ_JADPRT010000014.1, read on the forward strand.
GCCACCCCAGATGTCGGTGGACGCGGGCCAGCTCATGAACGTCCGGGCGTGGGACTCCCATTCGGCGCCGAAGACACGACCGGGCGTTGCCGCCGCGTCACGGATCCCCGACGGGCTCAGCGACGGGCCGGCGGACACGTCGGACGTGTCGGACGCGTCCGAGGAGGAGCAGGCGGCGGTGCCGAAGGCGAGCAGGCCGAGGCCCGCAGCGGACTGGAGCAGCATCCGCCGGGATATCGAAGGAGGCGGAAAGGGCATGGATCACTCCTGGGCAGGAAGGTGAGCGGTAAGCCGTAAGAGATGAGCGCAGGTCTCAGGCGCGGGGCTGTTGCATGGTCGAGCAGTGGATGCCGCCACCGCCCGCCATCAGCCGGTCGACGTCCAGTTGGACGACCTCGCGGCCGGGGAAGGCGGCGGCAAGGGTCTGCCGGGCTCCCTCGTCCTTGACGACGTCGCCGAACTGGGCCGTGATCACCGCGCCGTTGACGAGGTGGAAGTTCAGGTAGGAGTCGACGAACGTCGACTTGCGCGAGCGGACCTGGTCGGGCCCCTCGACGCGGATGACCTGCAGCCGACGCCCGCGTGCGTCAGTCACGCGCGACAGGAGGTCGAACTGCTCGCGGGCGTCGCGCGCCCACACGTCGTGCCGGTCCGCGGGCGGAACCTGCACCATGACGACGCCCGGGCGGACGAAGCGGGAGGTGACGTCGATGTGGTCGTCGGTGATGTCCCGGCCCTTGATGCCCGGCACCCAGATCATCCGCTCGGCGCCGTAGGCCTCCAGCACCGCCCGCTCGACCTCGTCGCGGCTCATGCCGCAGTTGCGGTTGCGGTTGACCAGGCTGCTCTCGGTGGCCATCACGGTGCCGTCGCCGTCGGTCTCGACGGCGCCCGCCTCGCCGACGAACTCCGCCTGCTCGAACGGCAGTCCCTCGCGCTCGTCCGGCGCGCACAGGATGACCGGTTCGAAGCGGGCCACAGTGCGTGCGATCAGGGCGATGTCCTGCTGGACGCCGTCCAGTTGCCGCCCCCAGATCGACCGGGACGTCGGCCAGGACATCCACGTACGGGCGTGCGGGACGTCGTCGGCCTCCACCCTCCCCCGCTGCTGCACCGGCATCCGGGACACGGGCTGCTGCTGCGCCCCGCCGAAGAGACGGCCGAACAGGGAGTGCGGTTCGTTCATGGCTCCACACTGGCATTGACTGAACTTTCAGTCAAGCTCTGACTCACCGCACTCACCGTGCCCACCGTGCCCACCTCCGGGGCGATGGCGTCCAGCTCGATGGCTATAGCCTCCGCGAGCAGGCGACGGGCGTGGTCGATGGGGAGCGAGCCGCTGAGCCAGCGCATGCTCAGGCCCTCCAGCAGCGAGGTGAGCCGCTCGGCGGCTGCGGCGTGGGCGGGGGCGGTGCCCTGCGGGCGGACCCGGCCGATCAGCTCGGCGGTTTCGTGGATCCAGGTCAAGGTGGCCTTGGCCAGCGCCTCGCGCAGGTCCGGTTCGAAGATCGCGCAGGCGCGCAACTCGCCCCAGGCGGTGCTGTTCTCGCGCACCTCAGGGGTGTCCTGGAGCTCCAGCAGCAGGGCCTGCTCCAGGTCGGCGCGGGGATCGAGGTCCTCCACCGCGCCGCGCTCGGCGGTGTAGCGGTCGGCGCGGTCGTTGATGTACTCCAGCGTCCGGCGCAGGATCCCGGCGCGGTCGACGAAGTGGTAGTAGATCAAGGACGTCGACACGCCCGCCTCGGCGGCCAGCTCGCCCACGCGCAGTCCGCGCACCCCACGGCGAGCAATGACGCGGGTGGCGGCTCTCAGAATCTCAGTTCGACGGTCTGACACAGACGGAGACACTACGCCATCGGGCCGAAAAGCTGACTGGTTCTTCAGAATCTGACGAGGACAGGACCCCGCAAGCGCCGCCGGACGCAGATCCACGCCGCCACATGGCGCGGAATGCCCGATATTCCACCGTCTACGGAGGGCTAATCGGCCCGCCCGACTGTATTGACTGAAGTTTCAGTTCGATGGATGATTCGGGGCACCCCTCCCGCCTCCAGCACCTGAGGAGATCCCTGTGTCCTTCCGTATGCCGGCCGAGTGGGCCGAACACGAGCGCTGTCTGATGGCCTGGCCCACCCGCCTGGACCTGTGGGGTGCCGTGCTGGACGACGTTCGGCGCGAGTACGCGGCGGTGGCCCGCGCGATAGCCGAGTTCGAGCCCGTCACCATGGTCGCCCTGCCCGGCCAGGGCACGGAGGCCGCCGAGCTGTGCGGTGACGGCGTGGAGGTGATCGAGATGCCCATCGACGACTCCTGGTTCCGCGACTCCGGCCCGATCTTCGTCCTCGACGGGAAGGGCGGACGCGCGGGCGTCGACTTCCGCTTCAACGCGTGGGGCCGCAAGCACCACCCGTGGGACGCCGACGACCGGATCTCCGCCCTGCTGCTGGAGCACTTCGACGTCCCGCGCCTCGCCTCCGGGATGATCCTCGAAGGCGGCGCGATCACGGTGGACGGCGAGGGCACGCTGATCACCACCGAGCAGTGCCTGCTCCACCCCAACCGCAACCCCGGCCTGAGCCGCGAGCAGATCGAGGACGAGCTCAAGGCGACGCTCGGCGTCACCACGATCATCTGGCTCCCCTACGGCGGCCTGGAGGACAGCGAGACCGACGGGCACGTGGACGGCGTCTGCGCCTTCGTCGCGCCCGGCAAGGTCGTGGTCCAGCTGCCTAGCGACCCGGACCACCCCGACCACGAGCGGATGCGCGTCAACCGCGCGGTGCTGGAAGGCGTCGTGGACGCCAAGGGCCGACGGCTGGAGATCGTCGACCTGCCGCAGAGCGTCTTCGTCGAGGTCGACGGCCGCCGGACCGAGGTCGGCTACCTGAACTTCTACCTCGCCAACGGCGGCGTCGTGGTCCCCGTCGGCGGCGTGCCGGAGGAGGACGAGGGGGCGCTGGCCGTCCTCGCCTCCGCCTTCCCCGACCGCAAGGTGGTCGGCGTCCCCACCCCGTCCGTCGCCTGGGGCGGCGGCGGCATCCACTGCATCACCCAGCAGGTCCCGCGCGCCTGACCGCGCATCAGATCTCCCGCAGCACGCTTGCACGTTCCGTCACCCCTGGCCGCTGACCTCCCCCGCCGCCTTCCCCGGTGGGCCGGAAGATGGAAGAGAGCTCCGATGCCCCAACCCCAGCCCCCGTCCGGCAGATCGGACCACCCGGCAACCGGGCCCCGCACCAACCGCACCCGACACACCAGTCGCACCCGGCGGCGCGCCGCCGCTGCCGTGGCATGCGCCGCGGCGCTCGGCCTGGTCGCCGCCTGCTCCGGCCCGCCCAGCACCGGGACCGGTCTGCCCGCGAGCGCCTTCGCGCTCTCGGCCGGGACGCCGCTCCCGAAGGGCGACCTCGCCTCGTTCACCTGGGCCTCGTACGCGGAGCCGCTGACGCTGGACTACGCGATGGCCTTCGACTACCCGTCGAACACCATCCTGTCCAACGTCTGCGAGAGCCTGATGAAGTGGACGCCGCAGCTCAAGGAGGTCCCGGGCCTGGCGCAGCAGGCGCTGCACCCGAATCCGACCACCTGGGTCTACGACCTGCGTCCCGGCGTGCACTTCCACGACGGCAGCGTGATGACGGCCGACGACGTCGTCTACAGCCTGGACCGCCAGATGGACCCGAAGGTCGGCGCGGCCTGGGCGGGCGTCTTCCAGAACGTCGCGTCGATCACCAAGACGGGTCCGTTGCAGGTGACGGTCAGGCTGCGGACGCCGGACGCGGTCTTCCCGCAGTACATGGCCACGGCCGCGGGCGTGGTGGCCAGTGAGAAGGGCATCAAGGCGGCGGGGGCCAACTGGGGCACCGGCAGCCTCGACTGCACCGGGCCGTTCAAGCTCGGGGCCTGGAACAAGGGCCAGTCGATCGAGCTGGACCGGTTCGCCGGCTACTGGGGCACCCCGGCCAAGTCCGCCAAGGTGACCTTCGAGTTCCTGACCGACCCCTCCGCCCGGACCAACGCGATGCTCACCGGCGCGGTCGACGGCGGCTACCTGATCCCGACCGAGAGCTACCAGCGGCTGCGGGACAGCGGCGTGGGCACCCTCTACTTCGGCGAGAGCCTGAGCACCGTCAACGTCAACGTCACCGACATGAAGGGCGTGCTCGGCGACGCCCGGGTGCGGCAGGCGCTGTCGCTCGCGCTGGACCGCTCGGGCTTCGTCAAGCAGGGCCTGGCCGGCAACGGCCAGCCCACCAACGCGCTGACGGACAAGGCTTCCTGGGCCGGAGCCGACCCGGCGACGCTGCACGCCGCCTTCGACACGCTGCCCTCGACGACACCCGACCTGGCCAGGGCCAAGGCGCTGATCAAGCAGGCGGGGGCGACCGGCAAGACGGTGACCATCGCCACCAGCGCGATCGGCCAGGACGTCTCGCTGCTGGCGACCGCCGTCCAGGCGGCCGGGACCGAGATCGGCCTGAACGTGCAGGTGAGGACGATCGCCCCGGACGCCTTCTCGGCGCTGTTCACCGATCCCAAGGCACGCCAGGGCATCGACATGTTCCCCGAGACCTACTACCTGTCCATCACCGACCCGATGGACCTGCTCGCCAACTTCGAGACGGGCAACTACCAGAACTACGCCGGCTACAGCAGCCCCGCCTACGACAAGCTGGTCCAGCAGGCCACCGGTACCGACGACACCGCCCAACGCCTGGCGATCGAGGCGAAGTTGCAGCAGCTGGCGGTGCAGCAGAACCTGTGGATCCCGGTGGCGAACTGGCCCACCGCGGTCTTCATGAACAAGCGGATCACGGGCGCGCCCACCACCATCTCCTACCTGTACTACCCGTGGGCCGCCGACATCGGGGCCGCGAACACGGAGGCCGCGAACACGGGGGCCACGAACACCGGGGCCGCGGGATGACGTTCACCCGCTTCGCCCTGCGGCGCCTGGCCGAGATGGCGGCGACGCTGCTCGCCGCCTCGTTCCTGATCTTCGGGGCCATGTACCTGGCCCCGGGCAACCCGGCGAGCTTCCTGCTCTCGGGACGCTCCGCCTCCCCTGCCGCGTACCAGGCGATCAACGACCAGTATCACCTGAACGACCCGTTCTGGCAGCAGTATCTGCGCTGGCTCGGGCAGGTGTTGCGGGGCGACTTCGGCCGCTCCATCGAGTACCGGACGCCGGTCTCGACCCTGATCGGCGCCCGGCTGCCCAGCACGCTGCTGCTGGTGGGCATGGCGCTGGTGCTGGTCGTGGTGGTCGGGCTGGCACTCGGTTGGCTCGGCGCGGTGCGCGGCGGCGCGACCGACGGAGCCGTCCTGGTCGGCACCACCTTCGCCGTCGGCACGCCCTCGTTCGTGGCGGCCGTGCTGCTGCAGGGGCTCTTCTCGGTGAAGCTCGGCTGGTTCCCCAGCGGCGGAAGCGGCAGCGGGTTCGGCTCGATGCTCTGGCATCTGGCGCTTCCCGCAACGGCGTTGGCGCTCTACCTGATCGGCATGCTGGCCCGGGTCACCCGCAGCGCGATGCTGGAGGTGATGGGCCACGAGCACGTCACCGTGGCACGCAGCCGTGGCGTGATGGAGCGTCAGGTGATCCGCCGTCATGTCTTCCGCAACACCCTGGGCACGGTGCTGACCATGGGCGGTCTGATCGTCTCCACCCTGCTCATCTGCACCGTCCTGGTGGAGACGGCCTTCAGCGTGGACGGGATCGGGCAGTTGCTCGACCTGTCGACGACCACGAAGGACTTCCCCGTCGTCCAGGCCATCTCACTGATCATCGTCGGGATCTTCATGCTGGTGAACTTCGTCGTCGACCTGCTGCTCCCGCTGGTCGACCCCCGGGTCGCCCTCGGCACGAGAGGAGCGACCGGATGACCACCGCACTCGTCCGCCGACCGGGGCTGGCCCGGCTGCGACTGTCCGGGAGCAGGGGTGGCCGTTCCTGGCTCTACCTGCTCTGCCTCGGCTTCCTCGCCGTCGTCGTGCTGCTGGCGCTGCTCGCGCCGTGGCTCTCCCCGCACGACCCCAACGCCGTCGACCTCGGCAACGCGCTGGCCGGGCCGTCCGCCACCCATCCGCTCGGCGTCGACGGCTCCGGACGCGACACCGCGTCGCGGCTGATCACCGGCGCGCGCACCTCGCTGCTCGGCCCGCTGGGCGTGGTCGTCTTCTCCACCGTCGTGGGCGTCGTCGTCGGCGTTGCGGCCGGCTGGCGCGGTGGCTGGCTCGACTCGGTGCTCTCGCGCACGACCGAACTCGTCTTCGCCTTCCCGGGGTTGCTGCTGGCGATCCTGATCGTCTCGATCTACGGGGAGGGGCTGATCGCGCCGGTCGTCGCGCTCGGCGTCGCCTACCTGCCGTATGTCAGCCGCCTCACCCGCTCGTTGGTCCTCGCCGAGCGCGAACGGCCGTATGTGGAGGCGTATCGGGTGCAGGGCCACTCCGGACCGCAGATCTGCCTGCGCCATGTGCTGCCCAACATCGCGCCGGTGGTGCTGGCGCAGTCCACCATCAACTTCGGCTACGCGCTGATCGACCTGGCCGGTCTCTCGTTCCTCGGCCTCGGCGTGCCCGCGCTGACGCCCGACTGGGGTCGGATGGTCTTCGACGGCGAGAGCGCCATCCAGTCCGGCTACCCGCTCTCGGCGATCCTGCCGTGCGCCGCGATCGTGCTGACCGTCGTCGCCTTCAACGTCGTCGGCGAACGCTGGGCCGACCAGGTCGCCCGGAGGGACCGATGACCACGACATCAGGTACAACACCAGGCACGACACCCGAGTTCACCTTGGACGTCCGCGGGCTGCGGCTGCACCTTCCGGGCGCCGCCCGCCCGGTGCTGGCCGGGGTCGACCTCACCGTCGGCGCGCGGGAGACCGTGGCGCTGGTCGGCGAGTCGGGCTCCGGCAAGAGCCTCACCTCGCGCAGCGTGCTGCGGCTGCTGCCGCCGGGCGCGACGGCCGAGGGAACGGTCGCCGTCCAGGGCGAGGACGTGCTGACCATGGACGCCGCCCGGCTGCGGCGACTGCGCACCCACACCGCGGCCATGATCTTCCAGGACCCCCGGGCCGCCATCAACCCGCTGCGTCGCGTCGGCGACTTCCTCACCGAGAGCCTGCGGCTGAACGCCAGAACCCCGGACGACGCCGCGACCGAGCGCGCCGTCACGATGCTGGAGGCGGTCGGCCTGGGCGAGCGGGCGCTGCGGCAGTACCCGGGCCAGCTGTCCGGCGGGATGCTGCAACGCGTCATGATCGCCGCCGCGTTGATGGGCGACCCGGCACTGATCCTGGCGGACGAGCCGACCACCGCGCTGGACGTGACGACGCAGGCCGAGGTCGTCGGCCTCCTGGACGACCTGCGTGAACGCTTCGGCACCGGGCTGCTCTTCGTCACCCACGACCTGGGCCTGGCCGCCGCCATCAGCGACCGCGTCTACGTGATGTACGCGGGCCGGATCGCCGAGACCGGCCCGGCCGAGGCGCTGTTCGAACGGCCCCGCCACCCGTACACCGCCGCGCTGCTCCGCTCCACGCCTCGTCTCGACGCCCCGGCCGGGCGGCTGGCCGCGATCCAGGGCCAGCCGCCCAGCCTGCGCGAGGAGCTGACGGGCTGTCCGTTCGCGGCGCGCTGCCCCTTCGCCACCGAGGTGTGCGCCGAGGATCTGCCCCCGCACGAGCCGGTACCGGACGAGCCGTCCCGGCTCGTCGCCTGCCACCACAGCGACCGGCTCGCCGACCAGCTCGCAGAAAGCGCCCTCCATGACTGACACCACTGCGACAGGAACCCTGCCCGCCGACAGCGCCGGAGGCGACCCGGTCCTCGACGTCACCGGCCTGCACCGGAGCTTCGGCAGCGTCCAGGCGGTCCACGACGTCTCGTTCCGCCTCGCGCGCGGCGGGTCGCTGGGCATCGTCGGCGAGTCCGGCTCCGGCAAGACGACCACCGCGCGGATCATCGTCGGCCTCGAACGCGCCGACGCGGGCAGCGTCCTGGTCTGCGGCCGGGACCGGTCCGGACCGGCCGGACGCGGACGGCGGGGACACGGCCGGTCAGCGCGGCTGGAACGCGCCCGCGAGGTGCAGATGGTGTTCCAGGACCCCTTCCTCTCCCTCGATCCGCGGGTGCCGGTCGGCGGCGTGCTGGGCGAGACGCTGCGGCTGCACGTCCCCGGGAGCAGGGCCGATCACGACCGCCGCGTCGGCGAACTGCTGGACCAGGTCGGCCTCGGCGCGCGGGAGGCCGCCGCGCTCCCCCGGCAGCTCTCCGGCGGCCAGCGGCAACGCGTCGCCATCGCCCGAGCGTTGGCCGTCGAACCGGCCGTCCTCGTCCTGGACGAGGCGGTCGCGGCGCTGGACGTCTCGGTGCAGGCGCAGATCCTCAACCTGCTGGCCGACATCCGCCGGGACACCGGCATCGGTTACCTGTTCATCACCCACGACCTCGGCGTGGTCCGCTGCGTCACCGACGACGTCGTGGTGATGCGGCACGGCCGGATCGTCGAGGCGGGCCGCACCGCCGACGTCCTCGCCGACCCCCAGCACGCCTACACCCGGCTGCTGCTGGACTCCGTCCCGCGTCCGGGCTGGAACCCCAAGCTCATCGCCGCCGCGCGCCGAGCGCTCTGATCGATATGCACGCGGACATAATGGGGCAAATATGCCCACGTGCCTGCTGCCATCGATCGGGGTGCCATGCACCAGCCCGGCCTGAACCGTCGCGCCCTGCTCCGCACCGGCGCGGGTCTCGCCGCTGCCGCCACGCTGGCCGGCTGCTCCTCCCCGGCCTCCTCGGACGGCGGCGGCACCGGCGGTACCGGTTCGAGCCCGACCCCGGCCGGAGCGGAGAGCCCCTCGGCTTCGGGCTACGCCATGCCCGCCGAGTGGCTGGAGCACGAGCGCACCTTCATGGCCTGGCCCGCGCTCAGCGAGGTCTGGGGCGACCAGCTTCCGGACGTCAGGAACGACATCGCCAACCTCGCCAAGGCGATCGCCCAGTACGAGCCGGTCGTGCTGATGGCCCGTCCGGACCAGGCCGACCAGGCGCAGCAGCAGTGCGGCAGCGACGTCGAGGTGATCGCGCTGGAGGTGGACGACCTGTGGGCCCGCGACACCGGGCCCACCTTCGTCACCGGCCAGGGCGGACTCGCCGGGGTGGACCTGAACTTCAACGGCTGGGGCAACAAGCAGACCCACGCCAACGACAGCCACGTCGCGCAGAACCTGCTGACCAGGTACGGCATCCGCCGCATCCAGGCCCCGATCACCGGCGAGGGCGGCGCCATCGAGGTCGACGGCGACGGCACGCTGATGGCGACGGAGAGCTCCCTGGTCAACCCCAACCGCAATCCCGGTCTCAGCCGCGACCAGATCGAGGCGAACCTGAAGACCCTCTTCGGGGTGAGCCAGGTGATCTGGTTCAAGGGCGTCGCGGGCCAGGACATCACGGACTGTCATGTCGACGCCCTGGCCAGGTTCGTGGGCACGGGCGTGGTGGCGCTCCAGCGTCCCGGCCCGAACACCCCGCCCGACATCTGGTCCGCCGCCTCCGACCAGGCGCTGACCGTGCTGAACCAGGCCACCGACGCGCAGGGCCGCTCGCTGCGGGTCATCACGATCACCGACCCCGACCTCGACCGGATCCAGGGCACCGGCAAGGACTTCCTCGCCACCTACCTCAACTTCTACGTCTGCAACGGCGCGGTGATCGTGCCGCGCTTCGGCGACCAGGCCGCCGACGAGAAGGCCGCGTCCACGCTGCGCGACCTGCACCCCGGCCGGGACGTCGTGCAGGTGTCCATCAACGCCATCGCCTCCGGGGGCGGCGGCATCCACTGCTCCACCCAGCAGCAACCGAAGCTCGACGCGTCCTCGCCGCTGGCGTCGCCCTCGTGAGGGCGGTCGGCGGTCGCCGGTCCCGTTGGCGATCCCTGCGCCCGCTGCGGACCCCGCTGGTTCTCGTGCTGGCCGTGGCGGCGGTCTGCGGCGCGGGCGTGGCCCTGTACCTCAACGAGCGCAGCAGCCGTCAGCAGATCACGGTCGTCGGCAACCCGTCCGCGAACGACTGGGTCGAACTCGACATCACCAGCCAGGGCGTGGACACCTCGGCGCTGGAGCTCTCGCTCTCGGTCACCGCGGTCCCGCACGGCAGCCTGGCTGCGGAGCCGGACTCGCTCGTCTTCACCAAGAACGTCGAGATCACCACCGTCTCGCTGACGACCACGACCTTCCACACCATCCCCGGCGAGCCCGCGCCGCTCCAGGTGGTCAGCGCGGGTCTCTACGACGGCACGCCGACGGACTACCCGTTCGACCACTACGACGTGTCGGCGGGCTGGATCGCGACCGTCGACGGCCACGACGTGCCGCTGGCCATCACCTTCAGCGACTCCGACCCGTTCTTCGTCGTCCGTCCCACCAAGAGCACCTCGGCGGGCTCGGTGGCCCGGCTGGACGCCCGGGCGGGCCGCTCGCGCGGGACGTTCATCCTCGCGTGGTTCATGATGGTGGCCATGTGGGCGCTGGCCCTGGCCGTGGCCGGTGGCGCCTGGGTGCTCGCGCGAAGGCGTCAGGGGATGGTCTGGCCCGCGCTCGGCTGGATGGCCGCGACCCTCTTCGCCCTGGTCGGCCTGCGCAACGCGGCACCCGGCAGCCCGCCGATCGGCTCGCTGATGGACTACGTCGCGTTCTTCTGGGCCGAGGCGATCATCGCCGCCGGCCTCGCCGTCACCACCGCGTTCGGCGTGCGCGCCGAACGCCGGGCCATCGCGGCGGAGGGGGCGTCCAAAGCCCTGCCACCAGCGTAAGTTGACGTACCGTCAGGATGCCGTCAGGACACGACCGGCAGCTGGTCCGCGCCGGCGGCCAGTCCGTGGACCAGCGCCCGCACCACCGCCTGCGCGTCCACCTCCGACCCGAGGGACCGGATCGCCGCGAGCCCGTCCGCCGCCGCGGCCAGCGCCTCACCGAGCGTCACCGCGTCCACCCCGCCGGTCTCCCCCGCCGTCGCGGCCCGTTCGCGCGCGAGCACGCGGAAAAGGTCCACGAAGCAGGCGCGCCACCGGGCGTACTCCGCCTCCACGGCGACGCGCACCCGGTCGTCGGTCAGCGAGAACCAGTGCAGCGCCGAGTGCATCCGGGCCAGGTCCGCCGCCTCCGGCTGCGCGAGCAGGCCGACCACGCGCTCGGCGCGCTCGGCGAAGGTGCCGGGCTCGGCGACCGCCTCCTCCATCGGCGTGATCCACTCCGGGCGGATGTCGGCGACGACGGCGACGATCAGGTCGGTGCGGTCCTTGAAGTGGTAGTGGCACATCCCGTGCGTCACCCCGGCGAGCGCCGAGACGTTGCGCGTGGTGAACGGGACGTCGTCGGCCCCGGCGAGCAGGCTCCGCGCGGCGGCGATCAGCCGGGCGCGCGTCTGCTCGCCCTTCGCCGAGACCCGCGGTTTGCGGGCGGCGCGGACCTCCCCGCCTGCGCCCTCGGCCCCCTGAGGTGCGCTCTCTTCCACGTCTGCGCCTGCTTCCTTCGCCACGCGCCCACCTTAGCCAGGCGCGTCGGCCGCGGTGGGCCGAACCAACCCTTGCGGGCACTATTGACCGAGCGCATGGTCAGTTATAGCTTCCCGCTCAGCCGCACACGCGCGCCCCGACCAAGGGAGGCCTGGGATGGACCAGCACGGCAGGGCTGACGGCCCGAACGACCCCTTGCACACACCGCCCGCGAGCACACCGCTCGCCGACCGGAACGCCCGCACGCTCGACCGGCGCCGCTTCCTCGCCGCCACGGGACTGACCGCCGCAGGCGCTGCCTGGGCCGCCACCGGCCTCGCGGGAACGGCCCGCGCCGCGACCCGGGCCACGGGGGCCGCCACCGGGGTGACCAGGAGGACCTCGGCCCTCAGGCAAGCGGCCGCCGGCACGTTCGCCGTCCCGCTGGACAGCGTCCCGCACACCCGCACCTGGATGGCCTGGCCCGACAGCACCGCCATCTACGGCCGCAAGCTCGCCGGCATGCAGACCGACATCGCCCGCATCGCCAACGCCATCGCCACCTACGAGCCGGTCTACCTGCTCGCCAACTCCGCCAGCGTCGCGGCGGCGAAGCGCGCCTGCACCAACCCGAACGTCACGGTGATCGGGACCATCCCGATCGACGACTGCTGGATGCGCGACTCCGGCCCGGTCTTCCGCACGAACGGTGCCGGCGGCCTGGACGCGGTCGGCCTCAACTTCAACGGCTGGGGCAACAAGCAGACCCACGCCCGCGACGCGCTCGTGGCCCAGCGCGTCGCCGCCTACCTCGGCGTCGGCTTCACCGCCGCCGGGCTGGTCAGCGAGGGCGGCGCGATCGAGACGGACGGCGCGGGCACGCTGATGGCCACCCGGAGCAGCATCATCAACTCCAACCGCAACCCCGGAATGACGCAGGCGCAGATCGAGCAGGCCATGTGCGCCGCCTACGGCGCGTCCGAGGTGATCTGGTTCACCGGCATCAGCGGCCAGGACATCACCGACGACCACGTCGACGCCACGTCCCGCTTCCTCTCCCCCGGCGGCGGCCTCGTGCAGACCCCCAACCCGGCCGATCCGGCGGACATCTGGTCCAACGACGAGCAGCAGCAGTACGACACCCTGTCAGCGGCCACCGACGCGCAGGGCGCGGCGATCGCGGTCACCGCGCTGGAGTCGCCGGACTACAACCTGATCCGCGCCACCAGCGTCAACTTCGTCGACTCCTACGCCAACTACTACGTCTGCAACGGCGCGGTCATCTCCGCGCAGTTCGGCGACTCCACCGCCGACGCCAACGCCAAGTCCGTGCTGCAGAGCCTCTTCCCCGGCCGGGCCGTCGTCCAGCTCGACATCGACAACCTCGGCAACCAGGGCGGCGGCATCCACTGCGTCACCCAGCCCCAGCCCGCGCCGTAACGGCCGGAGGCCGACCGGCCGGACTGGCCCGGCGGCTCGGGCGTCAGCCCGTCCGCTGGGCCAGTCCCAGCAGGATCCCCTCGGGGCTGCGCAGGAAGCAGAGCCGGTAGACGTCCTCGAACTGCTCGACCCCGCCGACCAGTTCGCCGCCGCGGGTGCGCAGTCGGGCGATCACGTCGTCGAGGTCGTCCACCTCGAACATGATGCGGCGCAGGCCCAGCGTGTTCAGCGGCGCGGGCCTCGGCTCGGGGCTGATCACGGCGGGCGCGTGGAACTTCGTCAGTTCCAGCGCGCCGTGGCCGTCCGGGGTCCGCATCATCACGATGTCGCAGCGGAGACCGTCGAGCGCGACGACGCTCTCCACCCACGATCCGCTGAGCGTCGCCTCGCCCTCCCGCTTCAGGCCCAGCTCGGCGAAGAACGCGACCGCCGCGTCCATGTCCTCGACGACGACACCGACGTTGTCCATCCGAAGAAGCGTCATGTCCCCAGCGTACGAGCCGGGGTTCCAGTCGCCACGGAGGCGAGCAGGCGGAGCTTCTCGTCGCTCTCGCTGCCCTCGTCCGCGTAGTAGAGGACCAGCACCACGCCCTCGACCGGCAGCTTCTCCCGGTGCAGCCGCAGTTCGCCGACGACCGGATGGTTGACGGTGGTGGTGCCGCCGTCCAGACCGCGCACGTCGTGGCGCGCCCAGGACCGCCGGAACCGTTCGCTCGACAGGGCGAGTTCGCCGACCAGTTCGACCACACGCGGGTCGTCGGTGTCGTCGCCGACCGACTTCCTGAAGACGGCGACGAAGCCCTCCGCCGACCGCTCCCAGTCCTGGTGGAAGGCCTGCTCCTCCGGGTCGAGCAGGAGCGAGCGGAGCCGGTTCTGGCCGGGCTTGAGGCGCGGGTTGAATGCGACAGCCAGCTCGTTGGAGGCCAGCACGTCGAACGCGCGCCCCTCGACGAACGCGGGCACCTGCACCGCCGCGAGGAGCTGGTGCAGCCGCGCGGGCACGCGTTCGGGCCTGCGGCGCGGCCGTGGCTTCGGGCGTGAGCCGGCGAGGCCCAGGTCGAGGAGGTACTCGCGTTCGAGGTCGTCCAGCAGCAGCACGCGCGCGAGCGACTCCAGCACCTGCGCGGACGGGTTCTTGTCCCGGCCCCGCTCCAGCCGCAGGTAGTAGTCGGCGCTGATGCCCGCGAGCATGGCGACCTCCTCGCGGCGCAGCCCGGGGACGCGGCGGTTCGTGCCGGCCGGGATCCCCGCCTGTTCCGGGGTGACCAGCGCGCGCCGGGCACGCAGGTACTCGCCGAGCAGGTTGACGCGGTCGTCCTCGCTCATGCGTCCTCGCTCATGCTCACCATCGTAGGTCGGCCCGGGCCTGCGACGACGGCCCGAAAGGGGGTCCTGCCAGGACCCCGTACAGCGGGGGCACTGGTTGCGTCCGCCGCCCGAGGCGACGCTGAACCCATGGACATCTCCGACCGCACGATCCTCATCGCCGGTTCCACCTCGGGAATCGGACTCGAACTCGCCCGCCGCTTCCGCGCCGCGGGCAGCACCGTCGTCGTCGGCGGCCGTCGCGCCGACCTGCTCGCCGAGCTCGCCGCCGAGGGCTTCGCCACCGTCCCGCTCGACGTGACCGACCAGGCGAGCGTCGACCGCGCCCGCGACACGGTCCTCGCCGACCATCCGGGCCTCGACACCGTGATGACCATGTCCGGCGTCATGCTGCTGGAGGACCTGCGCGACCCCGCACACTTCGACGCCGCGCAGCGGACGGTCGACACCAACCTGCTGGGGACCATCCGCGTCATCGACGCGTTCACCCCGCACCTGATCGCGCGGGGCGCGGGAACGATCATCACGGTCACCTCGGGCATCGCTTTCCTGCCGTTCCCGCCGATGCCCACCTACGCCGCGACGAAGGCGGGCGTGCACGCCTACTCCGAGGCGCTGCGGGCACAGCTGCTCGGCACGGGCGTCGAGGTCGCCGAGCTGGTCCCGCCGGCCGTCGCCACCACCCCCGAGCAGGCGCGGCTCAACCCCCGCGCGCTGGACCTGGGCGACTACGCCACCGAGGTGATGGACCTGCTCCAGGCCGACCCCACGCCCCACGAGGTCCTGGTCAAGGGCGTGCTGATGCACCGTCACGCCGAGCGGGACGGCACCTACGACGAGCTGGTCGCCCAGCGCTCCCAGGCCCTCGCCATGCTGCCGGGCCGCCAGGCCCCGCCGTCGGCGTCCTGAGGCGGGCGGGTGGGGGCGCGCGGGTCGAACCGCGCGCTACTCGAACCGCTCGGGGTCGCCCGCGCCCCGGCGGACGATCTCGGCCTCCCCGCCGGAGAAGTCGACGACCGTGGTCGGCTCGGTGCCGCAGTCCCCGGAGTCCAGCACCGCGTCGACCACGTGGTCGAGCCGCTCCTTGATCTCCCAGCCCTGCGTCATCGGCTCCTCCTCGCCGGGCAGCAGCAGCGTGCTGGAGACCAGCGGCTCGCCCAGCTCCGCGAGCAGCGCCTGGGTGACGACATGGTCCGGGATCCGCACGCCGACCGTCTTCTTCTTCGGGTGCAGCAGCTGCTTCGGCACCTCGTTGGTCGCGGGCAGGATGAACGTGTAGCTGCCGGGCGTCGCCGCCTTGATCGCGCGGAAGACGCGGTTGTCGATCTGCACGAACTGACCCAGCTGGGCGAAGTTCTGGCACACCAGCGTGAAGTGGTGACGATCGTCAAGCTGACGGATCGTCCGGATCCGGGCGATGCCGTCACGGTTGCCGAGCTGGCACCCGAGCGCGAAACACGAGTCCGTCGGATAGGCGACCAGCGCCCCGCCCCGGACCAGGTCGACCACGTTGTCGAGGATGCGCGACTGCGGATTCTGCGGATGCACGTCGAAGTACTTCGCCATCCGCCGAGCCTACGGGATCGGACGCCGCGCGCGGCTCAACGGCTCAACGCCTCCACGCCTCACCCTCGGAAGGGGCCCACCCACTCCACGGCTCGCCCTCGAAAGGGGCCCACCCACTCAACGGCTCACCCTCGAAAGGGGCCCACCCACACGTCGGTGATCCCGCTGATGTACCGCGCGCCGCTCCGGTCCCCGGGCACCACCAGCTGCGGTCCGGCGGCGTCGAGCGGGGTCCCGTCGGCGCTGGTGGCGAGCAGGATCTCCTGCCCGCCGAAGTCCGGGTCGATCTCCGCCCACGACACGACGGCACAGTGCCCGTCCGCGCCCGTCACCGCCAGCAGGAACGCGAGCCGCGCCTTCCGCCCCCGCAGATCCACCACCGGCCGCGCCGCCCGCACCACGTCCCACAACCTCGGCCCTTCGAACCGATGCCGCTGCTCGCCACTCCCGAGGCAGTCGAACGTCGCCTCGACCCGACTCACGGGCAGCTCGCGCAGCTGGGCGACCGTCAGCTCGCCCGGTGCGTCGAGCATCCCGTGCAGCCGCACGGACGCGTGCGTGCGGGCGGGCGCGGATAGGTCGGATCTGCTCACAGAACCACTCCCTGCAACCGGTCGACGGAGAACCGAAGGTTGCGGAAGTGGTACCCACGCGTGGACGCAGATACCCACCCGATCGCCCCATGGATCTGGCACTTGCCAGGGCTTGCATCCCACTCTCTTGGCAGATGCGGCACCGCTTTCTGCCCTGCGGAAGGCGGTCACCGTGCCCCTGGGACTGTTCAGCCACGAACTGATCATGATTGCCTTCGTGCGGGGCGCCTGCAGTCGGCCGTCCCGCGTCAGCGTGCGTCTCGGCGGGACGCCTGCCGTCGGTCACCAAGGCATGGGAAAGGGATCTGGTCATGGGCGTGGAAACAGCGCAGTTCGCTCCCGAACGCGCTTCGGCGGACGAACTGCGCGCCTGGTACGAGCTGTTCGTCGAGGTGTCCGAGGCGGAGTTCCCCGACAACCCGGTGCCTCCGTACGACAGCTACGTGCGGCAGTTGCGCAGGTCCTCCTCCAGCCAGTGGTCGCGACTGCGCTGGGAGGCACGCGACGGCGGACGGCTGGTCGGCACGGCAACCGCCACGTTCCCGATCGGGGAGAACAGCGGATACTGCGACATGGCCGTACGCGTGACCGCCCCGGACCGTCGAGGCGGCGTCGGGACGGGGCTGCTCCGGGCGGCGCTGCCGGAGATCCGCGAGCGCCGCTGCCGGACCATCGGCGGCGAGGTGAAGGCGGACTCGGACGGCGAGAAGTGGGCACAGGCCCTCGGTTTCCACCCGGTCCTGAGCCTCACCGAACACCGCCTGGACCTCACGACCGCGGACCCGGCGCAGTGGCAGGTGGAGACCCCGCCCGGGTTCCGACTCCGCCGGTGGGCGGACACGGCGCCTGACGACCTGGTGGAGGGCTTCGCCCAGGCCCTCACGGCGATGGCCGACCAGCCGATCGGCGAGGCGACGTTCACCTACCCGGTCTGGACGGTCGAGCGCCTCCGCAAGCGCGAGGCCGACTCCCTCAAGGCCGGGCAGTCGCGCCGCTACGTCGTGGCCGTGGACGAGCGCACCGGGACGGTGGCGGGCTTCACCGAGATGGTCATCGACGCCGAGCAGAAGACCCACGGCCATCAGGGGGACACGGGCGTGCTGTCGGAGTTCCGTGGATCCGGGCTCGGCCTGGCGGTGAAGTCCTCGATGATGCGTTGGCTCACCGCGGACCTGCCCCACCTGGAGCAGGTGGAGACGATGACGGCCTCCGAGAACACCCACATGATCCGCGTCAACTCCCAACTCGGCTACCAGGCCACCTACACCTTGCTGAGCGTCGAGTCCGATGTCGACGCGCTCGAAGCGGCTCTGCACGGGACCCGCTGAGCTGCGACGTGCCGCCCAAGAGGGTCACCGGGCGGCCGGCGCATGGACATAGTGGTACCGAACCAACATTCCCGTTGCCGACGCGCGATACGACGAGCGCCTCAAGGCAATGGAGGAGGAGCCCCAATGAACACTGAGAACTTCACCAGCTGGACCGACACAAAGGCTCGGGCACGTGCGATTCGCGAGGCTGCGGGTACCCAGCGGACTCCCCTCGAAGAGGCAACAGCCCTCGAGCAGCTGCCGGCCAAGGATCTCACTCAACCTCTGCTGAAGGCTGTTGAGGCGGTCGACCTCGATCCGACACCGCTGCCCTGAAACGCCGGCCTCGCACTCGTGGCACGGCCGGCGTTTCAGTCAGGTGCGGGGCTACAGCTCGCGGAAGTACACGGCCACAGGCAGCTTGATGCACCCGAGGCTTTCGTACAGCGCTCTGGCCGGGCCGTGGAACTCGTCGCCGCCGGTTCCGATCTCGGCGTACACGGCTCCGTGGGCACGCATGTGGCTGAAGGCGTGCTCGCACAGCTCGGTGGCCAGATGGTCACGGCGGTGGTGTTCGTCGACGGCGAGGATGGTGATCGTCCCGTGCTCGCGGGCAGGGTCGATCTCCCAGCCCACGTAGCCCGCGAGCGCTCCGTCGAGGTCCGCGACGGCGACGTGCTTGTTGTGCTCCGGGGCGTGCAGTGTGGCAAGGAGGTTGCGGTAGTCCTCGCGCCACTGGCCGTGCTGCCGAGCGAAGATGACCTCGCCGACCAAAGGCCGGAAGGAGCCCTCGTAGAACGGCCCGAAGGTCTCGATGGTGAGCTCGGTCAGCCGCAGTAGGTCACGCGGCTCGAAGCTGCGAATGATCATGGAATGCGCCTCTCGCTGAGAAGTCGACAACCGCAGGAACAGGCATCGACGGGCTCGCTCGCGGCGAAGACGGGCAGCGAGTGAGCCCTCAGCAGCGCGGACGCCAGGAGGCGAAGCATTCCATGCTCGCCAGGCTACCGAGCTCCCCCGACAGGCGCAGACCATTTCGGGTCCGGCCGCAGCCTCCTGTCGGAACGGAGACGCACAGATATGCACGGTCCGAGGGAAAACCCGGCCGGGAGCTTGAACATGATCCGCCACTCCTGGTTCTCCTGTATGGCGCCGTCCCACCAGTGCACCGACCTGACGGGGCCCTCGAGCTGCGCAGGCGGCGGCGCGGGCCTCGACGGCGGCGCCCCCGAGGGTCGGTGACGACCCGAGGCTACGCATCCGACTCGTTCGGCTTCGACTTCCGCTCGTCACCGGAACCAGTGGACACCACAGGCCGCGCCGACTCCTGGGCGTGGAAGCGGCCCGGCCTGTGGTGTGACCCGAGATGGGGCTTCTAACACGCGCCGTCGTCGTTCCAGGCGCCGGAGGGGCCGCCGGGGGTCTCGTCGTCGTTCCACTGGTTGGCGGTCCAGTTGTGGCCGTTGTACGAGACTTCCTGGCCGGAGGTGTACGCGGTCGAGGCGCTCCACGCCGCCGCGCAGGTTCCGCCGCCGCCGGAGGTCGAGGTGGCCGTGGGGGTAGGCGTGGGAGTGGGTGTCGGGGTGGGCGTCGGCGAGGGGGTGGGCGGGGTCGCGCCCGCGAACTCGGCCGTGTACTTGGTGAAGTCGTAGGCGTTCTGGGTGACGCTGCTGCACTCACCCGACAGGTTGCCGTTGTTGTTCGGCGGGTTGCACTCGCGGTCGCGGTTGACGTCCCAGAACGTGTACCGGGACATGCCGTTGGACTCGGCGAAGTTCAACAGCGTCTGGAAGTCCGCCTGGTAGAAGAACTCGGCGCTGTCCGTGCGGCCGTTCATGCCGGAGACGCCCTCGTGCGCGTACGCCGTCGCCGAGTTCCAGCCGAAGGTGTTCATCAGCTGGGTGTTGAAGTCCTGCAGTGCGGTGATCTGACTGGCCGCACCGGAGAAGCCGCCGTCGAAGGGCATGATCGAGTAGTTGTTCGGAGTGAACCCCAACGTCTTGGCGTTGTCCAGCAGTTGCTGCCCGAAGTAGTTCGCGCCGGACGTGGTCGACGGGATCGTCACCGAGACGTACAGCCCCGGGTTGTCGGCCTGGAGGATCTGCGCGGCGCCCAACTCGTTGTTGATCGCCGTGGAGTTCTCGATCTCCGGCTCCTCCAGGTCGAAGTCGATCGCGTGCAACCCGTAGGCGCTGATGACCTGTTGGTACGCGGCGGCGGTGGCCGCCGGGGTGCCGCACTCCTGGCCGAGCTTGGTGCCGCCGTAGCCGCCGGCCGAGACGGAGACGTCCCCGCCGTCGGCGCGGACCTCGTTGATCACCGCGGCGACCTGGGTGTCGGAGGACACCGGATCCGTTCCGTCCCAGGTCGGCGTGCAGCCGCCGCCGTTGGGGGCCAGGACGAAGGCCAGCTCGAAGGCCTTCTGCCCGGTCGCGGACATCACCTGGCCCAGGTCGGGGGCGCTGGAGTCCAGGGTGTAGTAGTACGGCGCGGAGCCGTACCAGTTGCTGCCGAGCGCCGCCGTGGTGGAGGCGTGCCCGGTACCGGCGGTCAGCACCAGGGTGCCCGCCGTGAGCAGTGTCGCGACAACCGTCGCGGGAAGCATCGCTCCCAGTCTTCGCATCTCGTCACCTTCGTGTGGGGGGAACGCAAGGTAAGCCGACGTTGACATGCGGGTGGAGAGTGATGCAGGCGGCGCCGCACTGCACTGAGACATCGTCAATGTGGGCCTCGGGCCAGGTCACTGTCAAGGTCTGGACCAATATGAGGTCTGGACCACTGACCCGGACACGCCCACTGTCGGAGCAACCTGTCGGGCGAGCGGCATGACAGTCGTTTCATCGACTCAGCACCGACGCCGCTCAGGATCAGCCCGTCCGGAGAATCGATCGGGTGACCAAGGAAGGCGACCATGCCCCTCCGCTCAGTCTTCGCCCGTCCGACCTCCCCTCAACCGGCCTCCGCCCGCCGCCGTTTCGGCGCCCTGCTGGCCGCCGGAGCCACGCTGCTGCCGCTGACCCTGGCGACGCCCGCCCCGGCCTCGGCCCCGACGGCCCCGACGGATGCCTCAGCCCCGGCGCAGCAGCTCCGCAGCGCGCCGCCCTACGCCGCCACCCTGACGCCCGAGCTCATCGCCGAGCTGCAGCGGCTCCGCGTCCCCGGCGGTGTCGTCGCCGTCAGCACGCCCGGCTCGGGCACCTGGATCAAGTCCCTGGGCACCTCCGACCTCGCCACGGGACAGCCGATGAACCCGGGCGACCACTTCCGGATCGGCAGCATCACCAAGACCTTCACCGCGACCGTGATCCTCCAGCTGGTGCAGGAGCGTCTGCTGACGCTGGACGACAAGGTCTCCCGCTTCCGCCACGACGTCCCCGACGGACAGAACATCACGATCCGTCAACTGCTCAACATGACCAGCGGCCTCTACAACTACAGCGAGGACCTGGACTTCAACCGCGTGCTGGACCGCGCGCCGCAGACGCGGTGGACGCCGGACCAACTGCTGCGGATCGCGTTCCGGCACCACTCCTACTTCGACCCGGGCTGCGGCTTCCACTACTCGAACACCAACTACGTCCTGCTGGGTCTGATCATCGAGCAGCTGACCCACCGCCCGGTCGCCTACGAGTACCAGCAGCGAATCTTCCGCCCCCTCGGCATGACGGAGACCGGTATGCCGACCGGAACGGAGCTGCCCTCGTCCTACTCGCACGGCTACCAGGCCGTCTCCAATGTGGCGAGCCTGACCACGCCGATGCTGACGGGCAGGGACGCCGCGTGGGCGGACTGGTCCGCGGGCGTCCCCGAGGACGTCACCCACACCAGCCCGTCGTGGACCTGGGCGGCCGGCGAGGCCTACTCCGACGTCCACGACCTGCTGCGCTACGCGCCCGCCCTGGCCGAAGGGACGCTGCTCAGCCCCGAGCTGCAGCGCGAGCGGCTGACCTTCGTCCGGCCCTCCCCTGGCGGCCCCGGCTACGGCCTGGGCATTGTCGACTTCCTGGGTTTCCTGGGCCACGATGGCCAGATTCCGGGCTACAACAGCTTCGAGGCCTACGACCCGGCGCTCAAGGCCACCGTCGTCGTGCTGCTCGACCTCAACCAGTCCCCCGACGGCTCGGCCCCGGCGGACAAGATCGCCATGCTGGTCTTCAAGCAGCTGTTCCACCTGCCGACCAACCCCTGAGCCCGCCCGCGACACCCGCCCCGCGAGGGCACGCCCCGCCCGGCTCGGGTGGCGACCCGCAGACGGTGCGTCCACGCTGGACTGAGGTATGCGAACCGGACAGCACCGGGAGTGGGTATGCCGAAGGACGGTGAGGAACCGGGCCGCCGGAGCAGCCAGAGCCGCCGGGCCAAGATAGCGGCCCAGCAGGCGGCGGCCGCGCAGGCCGAGCGCCGACGGCGCCTGCTGATGATCGTGGGAGCGGTGATCGTGGTGGCCGCCGTCGTCGTGGTCATCGTGCTGAACTTCCCGAAGTCGTCGACCACGTCCACCCGGGGCCCGGAGGGCATCACGGTGGAGAGCGGCCCGGAGCTGGCCTCGATCAGCTCCGCCGCGACCGGCAAGACGGTGGACGGCATCTCCTGCGACGCCAGCGAGCAGGTCGCCTACCACATCCACACACACCTCGCGGTGTACGTGAACGGGCAGGCGCACTCCATCCCCTACGGCATCGGTGTGGTGCAACCCGTGCCGCAGGCCGCCAACGGCGGCACGTTCGTCTCGGCCAGCACCTGCTACTACTGGCTGCACACCCACGTCGCGGACGGCATCATCCACGTCGAGTCGCCCACCGAGGCCAAGTACACGCTGGGCCAGTTCTTCGACATCTGGGGCCAGCCCCTGTCGACGGACCAGGTGGGCCCGGCCAAGGGCACCGTCACCGCGTACGTCAACGGCAAGCAGTTCACGGGCAACCCGCGCGACATCACCCTCCAGCCGCACGAGGACATCCAACTGAACGTCGGTTCCCCCAACGTGCCGCCGCAGTCCGTGGACTGGTCCGGATCCGGGCTGTGACCCGTTCCTCCGCTCCGACCGGCGACCTTCGTCGACGATGTCACATCCCACGGCTCCGTCCTGTCCTCCTTTTCGAGCGCGGCCGACCGGCGGCGCCGAGCGGGAGTACGAAGAGCGAGGAGCCTCGTCATGAAGGCAGTCATCGTCTGCGCGTCCGTGTCCCACGGGAACACGAGGCGGATCGCCGAGGTCATGGGCACGGTGCTGTCGGCTCCGGTGGTCGAGCCCGAGGAGGTCGACCCGGCCGAGCTGGCCGGCTACGACCTGGTGGGGCTCGGCTCCGGGATCTTCTCCCAGCGGTTCCACCCGCGGCTGCGCCGGTTCGCCGAGGCGCTGCCGGAGGGTGGGAGCGGCGGCCGGGCGTTCGTGTTCGCCACCAGCGGCCTGCCGGAGCCGGGCTTCCGGCCGTTCAGCCGCCCGCTGGTGCGGCTGCTCGAACGGAAGGGCTTCGCGGTGGAGGACACCTTCTCCTGCCGCGGGTACGACACCTGGCTGCCCTTCAAGCTCGTCGGCGGCATCAACCGGACGCGACCCGACGGCGGCGACCTCGCGGCAGCACATGCGTTCGCCGAGGCACTACGGTGACGAATCCGTACACAGGCTCGTTGGGCACGGCGTGAAGAAGCTCGCCACCGTCGCGGCGCTGGCCGCCACCGTGCTCACGCTGACCGTCACCTCCGACGCCGTCGCAGCTCACCGGCCCGACGTCCCCACCCCGGTCGGCGCCGCCCCGACCGGCGCCGCCCCCGTGGCTGCCGTGGTGCTCACCAACCGCGACAGCGGCCGGACGGTGGACGTGGCCCCCGGCGACGTGATCGAGGTCCGCCTGACCGGTGCCCTGGGCGAGAACGACACCTGGGCGTGGAGCACGCCGAGGTCATCGTCCGCGACGGTGCTGGCGCAGTCGGTCGGGACCACCTCACCCGACGGCGACGCGGAGGCGCTGTTCCAGGCCACCGGACCGGGGACGGGCCGGATCACCGCGATCCGCAGGTGCGTTCCCGGCCCCGGCGCGATCTGCCCGTTCCTGGCCGTCCTGTGGGTGGTCGACGTGGACGTTCGCCAGGGAGCCGACGTTCACAGCGGAGCGGACGGCCGCTAGGAGGCCGCCGCGACCGGCACCGCGGGCACGTTCGTGGCCTGCTGCCAGGGCGTGCGCCGCACCAGACGGGTGAGCAGGTGCACCCGGTCCTCGCCCCACTGCGCGGCCTCGTGCCGCCGGTAGGCCTCGGCGTCGCCGTGGAACCTGCTGAACTCGACGACGTGGGGGCGACGTCCGGGGCGGTCCGTCCGCACGGCGTACTCGAAGAACTCATCCATCGCGTGCCCCTCCTGGCGTCCTGACGGCGGTGCCGGTCGCGTCTTCCCGGGTTTCCGGGTTTCCGGGTTTGCCGGGTGTATCTCAAACACCTTTAGGCGGGCTGGAGTTCACCGCAGGAGCCGCACGGCCCGCAGGCCGGTCGCCGGGTCGGTGACTACTTCGGGCGGATCCGGGAACCCAACACCCCGAGGGCGGTGCCGCGCCGTCGCGCGTCAGAGGAGGGCCCGTGACCGACTTCGACATCGACGCCTGTAACGACCACGCCCTGAACAGTCCGTGCTTCCCCGGCCAGGACGGCCGACAGACCGTGGAACCGCGCCTGCACCAGTGGCGGATCGACCCGTACGAGTACCGGCGGCACGAGCGCCGGCGCGGGCGTCGGCACGCGTTCACGCACCTCGACCCGGAGCGGACCGCGCTGGTGGTGGTCGACATGGTGCCGTTCTTCGACGGGTCCTACTTCCGCGGCGTCGTGCCCCAGGTGAACCGGCTCGCCGACGAGCTGCGCGAGGCGGGCGGCAGCGTGGTGTGGGTGCTGCCCGGCGAGGGCGGCGCGCTGCCGGTGCGCGAGGAGTTCTACGGCCCGCTCGTCGCCGAGAGATTCCGCACCTCCGGCGGCGCCGGGCCGCTGGCCGACCGGCTCTGGCCCGGCCTCGCGGTGGACGAGAAGCGCGACGTGCTGATGGAGAAGACGGCGACCAGCGCGCTCTTCCCCGGCAGCAGCGACCTCGGCGCGCTGCTGCGGCAGCGCGAGATCACCACCGTCGTCCTCTGCGGCACCGTCACCGGCGTCTGCGTGGAGGGCACCGCCCGCGACGCGGCCCAGCTGGGCTACCGCGTGATCATGGTCGCCGACGGCTGCGCGGGCGGCAACGACGAGGCCCACAACGCCAGCCTCCGCGTGGTCTACCGCAGCTTCGGCGACGTCCGCGCCATGGCCGAGGTCGTCGACCTGATCCACGACGGGGCGACCGCGCAGCGCCTCTGACCTGCGCCGATACCGCGAATCATGGTGTCGGCGCCGTGTCAGTGCCGCGTCGGCGGCCGTGTCAGCGGCGTGTCAGCGCGGTGTCAGGGCCGCTCGGGATCGTAGTCGGCATGAGGAACACGGTGATCGCAGCCTCGGGGCTGCAGAAGACGTACGGGGACAAGGTCGTTCTCGACGGCGTCGACTTCGACGTCGAGGCGGGATCGGTCTTCTCGATGCTCGGCCCGAACGGGGCCGGCAAGACGACGACGGTCAACATCCTGACGACGCTGATGAAGGCCGACGCGGGCACCGCGCGCGTCGCCGGGCACGACGTGGCGACCGCGACCAGGGAGGTGCGCAAGGTCATCGGCGTGACCGGCCAGTTCGCGGCCGTGGACGAGCTGCTGACGGGTCGTGAGAACCTGCGGATGATGGCGGACCTCAAGCGGATCCGCCCCGCCGAACAGGTCGTCGCGGGCCTGCTGGATCGGTTCGACCTGGTGGAGTCCGCCGACAAGATGGCGGCGACCTACTCCGGCGGCATGCGCCGCAAGCTGGACCTGGCGATGACGCTGGTCGGCAACCCGCAGATCATCTTCCTGGACGAGCCGACCACCGGACTCGACCCGCGCAGCCGACGCACCATGTGGGACATCGTCCGCGAGCTGGTGGCCGAGGGCACCACCATCTTCCTCACCACGCAGTACCTGGAGGAGGCCGACCAGCTGGCCGACCGGATCGCGGTGCTCGACCAGGGCCGGATCGTCGCCCAGGGCACGCCACTTGAGCTCAAGCGCCAGATCCCCGGCACCCACGTCCGGTTGCGGTTCGCCGACGCCGGGACGCTGGACGCCGCCGCGGGCTTCCTGCCCGGATCCACGCGGGACGAGCAGGAGTTGACGCTGCGCGTGCCCAGCGACGGCGGATCCCGGTCGCTGCGCGCCCTGTTGGACCGGCTCGACGAACACGCGGTCAACGCCGAGGAGTTCTCGGTGCACACCCCCGACCTGGACGACGTCTTCTTCGCCCTGACCGGCCGCGCCAGCAGCGCCGCCGCCACCGGCACCACCGACACCACCCACTCCAACTCCTCGGAGGCGATCGCACGATGAGCACGCTCTCGGTCTCGCTCGGCGACTCGGCGATCATGCTGCGCCGGAACTTCAAGCACACGGTCCGGAACCCCGCCACGGTCTTCCAGGCGGTCCTGTTCCCAGTCGTGATGATGTTCATGTTCGTCTACGTCTTCGGTGACGCCTTCAACGTCGGTGGCACGTACGTGGACTACGCGGTGCCAGGGCTGATCGTGATGGCCCTCTGCTACGGCATGGGTCCGACCGCGACGGCCGTGAACGACGACATGACGAAGGGCATCATCAACCGCTTCCGGGCGATGGACGTCTCCCACGGCGCGGTGCTGACCGGCCATGTCGTGGCGACGACGGTGCGCGGCCTGATCGCCGACGCGGTCATCGTCGGCGTCGGTTTCGCGATGGGGTTCCGCTCGGACGCGAGTGCGCTCGACTGGCTCGGCGTCGTCGCCCTGTCGCTGCTGCTCGGCTTCGCGGCCAGCTGGCTCACGGTCGCCATGGGCCTGGCTGCCAAGTCCCCCGAGTCGGCGGGGATGGGGACCGTGCCGCTGATCATGCTGCCGTTCCTCAGCAGCGCGTTCGTGCCCGCCGCCAAGATGGGCCCCGGCATCCGGCAGTTCGCGGAGTACCAGCCCTTCACCCCGATCATCGAGACGCTGCGCGGGCTGCTGACCGGCCACGCGGCGACCGGCGCGGCGGTCCAGGCCCTCGCCTGGTGCGTCGCACTGGCCCTCGTCGGATACCTGTGGGCGGTCTCCACCTTCAGGAAGCGGGCCTGACGTCAGCCGGCCAGCACCGCGTCGACCAACTGCGACCAGTCCGCCTGCTCCCCCGCACGAACCGCCTCGGCGAACTCCACTTCGCCGAGGCGGTTCTGTGCGCTCCGCTCGATCCGGGCCGCGTCCGGGTGCGTCAGGTCCGGAAGGCCACGTACGGCCACGCTCGCCCCGAGCAGTCGCGCGGCCTGCTCCGGCCGGTCGCGGCGCAGTGCGTAGTCCGCGACGCCGACGAGCACCTGGCCAATCAGCAGCGCGTGTCCGGCCTCGGCCGCCGCCGCGCAGGCCGCCACGCGGTGCGTCCGGGCCTCGTCGAGGTCGTCGACCAGGTAGCCGAGCGTGTCGTGCCGCAGCGCGCGGATCTGCACCAGCTCGGCGTCGTGGCCCAACAGCGCCATCGCGACGTCCAGTTGCCTGCGGGACTCCTCGGCAGCGCCGCTCCAGCGGGCCAACTCGGCTTTGGCGAGCACCAGTTCAGCGAGCGCGTTGGGCCAGGTCACTCGCTCCGCCCACCGCTGCGCCTCGGCGAGGGAGGCGGCGACGGACTCCTCCTCGCCCAGCAGCCAGTACAACTTCGCCTGGATCGACCGCAGCCGGATGAGGTCCTCGGTGGCGCCGAGCTCGGTGACGACGGCGATCGCCTGCTCGTGCAGCTCACACGCGGCGGCGAACTCCCCACGGGTGGCGATCCGTTCGGCCAGCTCGGACAGCGCGAACGAGATGCCGAACCGCTCACCGATGGCCCGGAACTCGGCGAGCGCCGCCTGAAGGTGCGTCTCCCCCTCCGGGCCGCCGTCGCCGAGCAGGATCCGGGTCTTGCCCAGATGCAGCCGGGCGAGGGCCCGCACCCACGGGTCGTCGTCCTGCAACAGCGGCTCCCACGCCGACAGCAGCTGGTCCGGTCCCTGCAACAGGCGTTCCATCGCGGCGACGAGCCCCAGCAGCGGGTAGCCGCCCCGGCCGCGCAGGCTCAACCGCGAGGCCTCGTGGATCCACTCCGCGGCCTCCTGCGCGTCGCCACGCCCGGAGCTGACGAAGAGCACGACCAGGCCGTACACCATGGCCCTGACCTCGTCGTCCACCTCGCCGGTCACCTGGCCTGGCGCTCCGGCAGGCGCACCTGCCGCAGCCGTGATCAGCTCCATGCCCTCGGTCCGGTGCCCGCTGAGCCACCAGTACCAGCCGGCTCCCGCCGCCAGTCGCATCGCTGCCTGCGCCTCACCGGCCGCGAGCGCGCCGCGCATCGCCGAGGCGATGTTGTCGTGTTCCGCCTCCAGGACGGCCAGCCACTCCAACTGCTCGGCGCGACGCAGATGCGGGTCCGCGGTCTCGGCGAGCTCGGTGACGTAGGCGAGGTGCGCCTGCCGCGCCGACTCCGCCTCGCCCGCCTCGGCGAGGCGATGCCCCGCGTACTCCTTGATCGTGCCGAGCATCCGGTAGCGCGGAACCGCGTCGCCCGCGGTGACCAGCAGCGACTTCTCGGTCAACGAGGTGAGCAGGTCCAGCACGTCGCTCTGCTCGACTCCCG
This sequence comes from Streptacidiphilus fuscans, assembly GCF_015690355.1. Lineage (GTDB taxonomy): Bacteria > Actinomycetota > Actinomycetes > Streptomycetales > Streptomycetaceae > Streptacidiphilus > Streptacidiphilus fuscans. Next base: position 31,467 of record NZ_JADPRT010000014.1, read on the forward strand.
CGCCGGGGCCCACCCCGCCGTCCGCGCAGACCTGTTCGGCCGCCTCCAGGCTCGCGCCGCCCGCGAAGACCGAGAGCCTGCGCAGCACCGTCCGCTCGGCGTCGGACAGCAGCTCCCAGCTCCAGTCGACCACCGCGCGCAGCGTCCGGTGGTGCGGGAGCGCGGTACGGCTGCCGCCGGTGAGCAGCCGGAACCGGTCGTCGAGCCGGTTGGCCAGCTGGTCGACGGTCATGGTGCGCAGCCGGGCCGCGGCCAGTTCGATGGCCAGCGGCATCCCGTCCAGCACCCGGCAGACGCGCGCCATCGTGGCCATGGTCGCCCGCGTCCGGGCGTCGGCAACACCATCGGCGGCGACGGGCAGGTCCCGACGCACCGCCCCGGCCCGGTCCTGCAACAGCCGGACGGCGGGCGAGGACGCGATCTCGGCCGCGCCCGCGTCAGCGCCCGGCAGGGACAGCGGCTCGACCGGGAACAGCGCCTCGCCGGTGATGCCGAGCGGTTCCCTGCTGGTCGCCAGGATCCGCAGGCGTCGGCACTCCCCCAGCACCCGGTGCGCGAAGACCGCGGCGGACTCGATCACGTGCTCGCAGTTGTCCAGGATCAGCAGCGCCTCGCGCTCACGGATCGCTGCAATCAGACGCTCCGTCAGATCCGCGGCGTTGGGCGTGTCACCGAGCAGGGTGTCGCGCAGGCCGAGCCCCAAGAGCGTCGCCTGCGCCACATCGCCGTCCGGGCCGATCGGCGCCAGCTCCACCAGCCAGGCACCGTCCGGCAGTTCGCCGAGCAGGGCGCGGCCGGTCTCCCCGGCCAGCCGGGTCTTGCCCGAACCGCCGGGCCCGATCAGGGTGGTGAGCCGGTGCGTGCCGACGAGCTCGCGGACCGCTGCGACGTCGGCGTCCTTGCCGACGTAACTGGTCAGCTCGGCACGGAGATTGGTCCTGCGGGTCTCCGGCTCTCCAGACGGGTGCGGCTCGCCGGACCGGTACGGCTCGCCGCGCGTCGTGCCACGCGACTCGCGCAGCTCCCCGCGCAACTCCCCGCGCAGCAGCGCGACATGGAGCGCGGACAGTTCCGGCGAGGGGTCGACGCCCAGCTCGTCGGCCAGCGCCTCCCGGGCGCGCTGGAACGCCTGAAGCGCCTCGCTGTCGCGTCCGGCCGCGACGAGCGCCCGCATCAGCGCGGCGACCAGCCGCTCGCGGACCGGGTGCGCGGCCACCAGGTCGCTCAGCTCGGTGACCAGCTCCGCGCCGCCTCCGAGGGCCACCTCCGCGTCCAGCCGCTCCTCGGCGGCGGTCAGGCGCAGCGCTTCCAGCCGGGCGACGACCGCGTCGAAGGCGGCGCTGTCCTGCAGTCCGACGTCCTGGAGGGCCGCGCCGCGCCACAGGTCGAGGGCCTCGCGCAGCAACGTCACGTGACGCGAACCGTCCTCGGTGCGGGCACGGCCCGCCGCCTGGGCCGCGCTGACCAGCCGCTCGAACCGCACGGCGTCGACGGCGTCGGGCGCCACCGTCAACCGGTACCCGTCCGGCTGCCCCTCGACCGCGCCGTCCGGCAGCACCTTCCGCAGTCGGGAGACGAGGCGCTGGAGCGCGTTCGTGGCGTCGGCGGGCGGGTGCTCACCCCAGATCCAGTCGACGAGGGTCGCCTTCGGCACCACGTGCCCCGGCGTGAGCGCGAGGGTGGCCAGCAGTCCCCGCAACCGCGCACCCGGCACGTCGGCCAGGCCGCCGTCGTCCGTGCGAACCTCCAGTGGACCCAGCATCCCGATCTGCACCCGCCGATTTTGCCACGGCCGGGGATCATGCCGGGAGCCGTGCGGAAGCGGGAACCGGGCGGGGCACTCACCCTACGTTTACGCTGGCCCCCTAAGGTGTGCGGATGACTTCTCCCGCTCGTCACGCCCGTTCGGGCACCGCTGCCGCCGGTGTCCAGGGCGCCGCTCTACGTGTCCCCGGGATCGTCGCCGCTTTCTGGATCGTCAAGGGACTGTCCACCGCCATGGGCGAGGCGACCTCGGACTACCTGGTCGGGGCCATGGTGCCGCAGATAGCGGTGCTGATCGGCTTCGTCGCGTTCCTGGTCGCGCTCGTGCTGCAGTTCCGGATGCGCCGCTACTGGGCGTGGACGTACTGGTTCGCCGTCGCCATGGTCGGCATCTTCGGCACCATGGCCGCCGATGTGATGCACGTCGCCCTCGGCGTCCCGTACACGCTCTCCAGTGCGCTCTACGCGGTGCTGCTCTTCCTGGTCTTCTTCGTGTGGAAGCGCACCGAGGGGACGCTGTCGATCCACAGCATCGACACCCCGCGCCGTGAGGCGTTCTACTGGGCGACGGTCGTGGCCACCTTCGCCATGGGAACCGCGCTGGGCGACTTCACCGCCTTCACCCTGCGCCTGGGGTACTTCACCTCGGCGGGCATCTTCGCGGCGCTGATCCTGATCCCGGCCGCCGGATACCGGTTCCTGAACTGGAACCCGGTGGCCTGCTTCTGGGCCGCCTACGTGATCACCCGCCCGCTCGGCGCCTCGCTCGCCGACGGCTTCGGCAAGCCCACCTCCACGGGCGGCCTCGGCTTCGGCGACGGCCCGGTGGCGCTGGTGCTCGTCGCGATGATCGTGATCGGCGTCGCGTACCTGGCCGTCACCAAGTCCGACGTCCAGAGCGCGCCGGAGCCCGAGCTGGAGCGGGAGCACGCCTCGGCGTACTGACGCACCCGACACGGGCAAACCTTTGGGGCTTCTCTCCGCACCGGCGGGGAGGAGCCCCTCGGCATGTGCCGCACGTTTTTTGTGGCCCCGGCGCGACGGGGGTGCGCGCCGGGGCCGCCCGCAGGCTGCTCAGCTCAGCCTCGTCGCCGACGGTAGGCAGCCGTCCATGAATCCGGCTGGACGTGCGCTCAAGCCCGTGCGGCGTCACCCGCCGTCGGTCGCGCGGCTGCGGGGATGCCGTTGCACGGGGCCGGGCGCAGGCTGGATAGGTGTACGGCGCACGGCTACGCCAGGAGGTGGGCGCCATGCAGACCATCGTCGGCTGGCACATCGAGATGGAGTTCGAAGAGGTCGACCGTAAGACCCGGGCCGCCGCCCTACTGAGGCTCCCCGACGGCACGGAGCTACGGGCGCGCGGTCATGCGACCCGGCACGAGAACGACCCGGAACAACTGCGCGTCGGCGAGGAGACCGCGGCGGCCCGCGCCCTCAACGCCCTCGCCAGCGAGCTGCTGATGAAGGCGGGCACGGACCTCAAGGAGTGACGCGGCTCAGGGAATGACGCGGCTCAAGGGGTAGCTCCAGGAGCAGCAGGTCAGGCCCACGCCTGCGGAAAGAGCCGCTGGAGGATCCCGACGGTCGCCGCGCTGTCCACGTGGTGCAGTCCGCGGATGCCCAGCCGTGCTGCCCCGTCGAGGTTCTGCACCAGGTCGTCGATGAGCACGCAGTCCTGCGACGCGACGCCCAGCCGCTCGCAGGCGATGGTGTAGATCCGGCGTCCCGGCTTGCGTTCGCCGACCTCGCTGGAGATCACCGCGACGTCGCAGAGCGCCGGGAGGTCCACGTCGCGGTAGAGGTCGTCGCCGAGCGCGTTGGAGACCAGCGCCACCGGCACGCCCGCAGCGTGCAGGCGACCGATCGCGTCCACCATCCGCGTGTCCGGCCGGATGTCCGCGCTGAGGGCGGCCAGCAGACCGTCGGGCGCGACGTCGGCTCCGCGCGCCCGCAACGCCTTGGCGAGCGCCTGCTCGAAGTCCGCCTGCGGCAGGCGTCCGCGTTCGTGCTCGACGAGGGCGCGGGAGACGTCCTCGTCCTCCCGGAAGAGCCGTTCGACCGTGTGCGGGTCGCCGGTGACGCGCGCGGAGTAGGCGCGGAACGAGACGAAGATGTCGGTGGTGAGCACCCCGCCGAAGTCCGTGAGCACGGCCTTGGGCGGCGGGGCGTCTGCGTCCATGAGAATTGACGTCACGTCAGCACCTTCGGGTCAACGGCCTTCGGTTCGAGCGGCGGGAAGGCCGGGGCGCGGTGTTCGAGGTAGCTGGCGACGCCCTCGCGCACGTCCGGGCGCTGGAAGCCCTCCAGCATCAGCGCGTCCGCCTCGGCGACGGAGGCGGCGAAGGTGCTGTCCAGGCTGTGCTGGAGCTGCTGCTTGATCACGCTCATCGACCAAGGGGAACAGTTCTGGGCCAGGTCAGTCGCGTAGGCGACTGCGGCGTCCAGCAGTTGGTCCGGCTCGGCGACGAAGTCCACCAGGCCCATCGCCAGGGCCTCCTGGCCGCGCACGACCCGGCTGGAGAGCAGCAGGTCCGTGGCCCGGCTGGTCCCGACCAGGCGTGGCAGCAGCCAGGCGACGCCGTACTCGGCGATCAGTCCGCGACGCGCGAACGCCGTGGTGAACTTGGCCTCGGGCGTGGCGAAGCGGATGTCGCAGTAGAGCGCCTGGACCAGACCGAGCCCGGCCGCCGCCCCGTTGACCGCGGCGATCAGCGGCTTGCGCAGCGTGAGCGGTCGCGTCCGGGGACGGGCGGCGGCACGGGCCGGGAACTGGGTGGCGAGCGTCTCGGCGTCCGCGTTACCGGCCGCCGCCAGGTCGTCGAGGTCCGCGCCGGCGCAGAAACCGCGTCCCGCGCCGGTGACGACCACGGCGCGGACGTCCAGGTCGGCCTCGGCCTCGTCGAGCAGGTCGAAGTACCGGCCCTCCAGGGCGTACGTCCAGGCGTTGAGCCGCTCCGGGCGGTTCAACGTCAGGACGAGGACCGCGCCGCGGCGCTCCGCGAGGACGGTGTCGGCGGTGGATGGTGTTCCCACAGGACTGCTCCTCCCCAGGACGGTTGGGACTCAGGCGTTCCGGGCTGCGGTGTCCCGAGCTGCGGTGTCCCGGGCTGCGGTGTCCCGGGCTGCGGTGTCCCGATACTTGGCCAGCTCCTGCTTGGCGATGGCCGCCTTGTGCACCTCGTCCGGGCCGTCCGCGATCCGCAGCGTGCGCAGGTGGGCGTAGGCGCTGGCGAGCGGGAAGTCGTCGGTGACCCCGGCGGCGCCGAAGACCTGGATGGCCCGGTCGACGATCTTGAGCGCGACGTTGGGCGCGGCCACCTTGATGGCGGCGATCTCGGTGCGGGCGGCCTTGTTGCCGACCGTGTCCATCATCCAGGCGGCCTTCAGGGTGAGCAGCCGGATCTGCTCGATGTCGATGCGCGCCTCGGCGATCCAGTCCTGGATGTTGCCGCGCTCGGCGATCGGCTTCCCGAAGGTGGTCCGCGACAGCGCGCGGCGGCAGAGCAGCTCCAACGCCCGCTCGGCCATGCCGATGGCGCGCATGCAGTGGTGGATCCGCCCCGGACCGAGCCGGGCCTGGCTGATCGCGAAGCCCTCGCCCTCGCCCTTGAGCACGTCAGTGAGCGGCACGCGGACGTTCTCGAAGGTGATCTCCGCGTGGCCCTCGCGGTCCTGGTAGCCGAAGACCGGCAGGCCGCGCAGGACGGTGACGCCGGGGGCGTCGATCGGGACGACCATCATCGACTGCTGGCGGTGTCGGTCCGCCGTCGGGTCGGTCTTGCCCATCACGATCATGACGGTGCAGTTGGAGTGCAGGGCGTTGGAAGCGAACCACTTGCGGCCGTTGAGGACGTAGTGGTCGCCGTCGCGCTCCATCCGCAGCTCGATGTTGGTGGCGTCGGAGCTGGCGACGGCCGGCTCGGTCATCGCGAAGGCGGAGCGGATGGTGCCGTCCAGCAGCGGGCGGAGGTACTTCTCCTGGTGCTCCTCGGTACCGAAGAGCGTCAGCACCTCCATGTTGCCGGTGTCGGGCGCGGCGCAGTTGGTCGCCTCGGGCGCGAGGTGGGCGCTGCGGCCCATGATCTCGGCGAGCGGCGCGTACTCCAGGTTGGTCAGGCCCGCGCCCCACTTCGGGTCCGGGTGGAAGAGGTTCCAGAGCCCGCGGCGGCGGGCCTCGGCCTTGAGGTCCTCCAGCACCTGCGGCTGCGCGTGCGGGTCGCCCGCGGCGCGCATCTGCTCCTCGTAGACGGCCTCGGCGGGGTAGACGTGCGTGTCCATGAAGTCCAGCAGCTCGGCCTGGTACTTCTGGGCGCGTTCCGACAGCTCGAACAGGGACATCGGTGGACTCCTGCCAGGAGGTTCGGCGTGTGCCTCCCTGTATAGTTGAATCCAACGTCAAGTTCAAGTAATCGCCGACGCCGGCCGCCCCGGCCGTCGACCCCGGCCGTCGACCCCGGCCGTCGGGACAGCGAGAAGGGGCCTGACGGACAGACCGTCAGACCCCTGGCACGCTCGGCACGGCTACTGCCGGCCGTTACGACTACTCCTCCGCGCCTACTCCGCCTGCTCCGGCCCGTGGCCGCCCGGCTCGCGCAGTTGCAGGCCGTTGAACCAGATCTGGTTGAGCGTGGTCACCAACCGCTCGAACGCGATGCGCTGCTCCAGCACGAAGACCATGTAGGCCATCCGGCTCACCATGTGCGACAGCGCGTGCGCGGTCACCAGCGGGTCGAGGCTCGGGTCGGCCTCGCCGCGCTCCTGGAGCTGCTGGATCAGCTTGGCGTTGCGCTGCGCGAAGGCGTTGCCGCGCTTGATCCTCAGCGCGCGGAAGGTCGGGTCGATCTGCGCGACCTGCTCGAACAGGGCCATCAGGCGGGCGTTCTGCTTGTACGAGCGCAGGTACTCGCGGTTCGAGGCGTCGATCAGCTCGCGGGCGTCGGTGATCCCGGTGCGCTCGCGGAGGTGCGGGTGGAGCATCTCCTCCTGCACCTGCTCGACGACGGCGGCGAAGATCTCTTCCTTGTTGGTGAAGTACGTGTAGAAGGAGCCGGAGGCGACGCCGGCGGCCTTGGAGATGTCGGTGATCCGCGCGTCCAGGTAGCCGTCGCGCTCGAAGACCTCGCGGGCGCCCGCGACGAGGGCGCTCCGGGTCCGCTCGCCGCGCGCGCTGCGCGGGGCGACGATCCGCGCGTGCGAGCCCTCGTCGGTCGGGACCTGGCCTGCCACAAGCGTCCCTTCGACGTGCTTCGCGTTTCTGCCAGGGATGATAGCAATCGGCCCCTCAGAGAGCGCCCAGGAAGCCCAGCAACGCCGCGTTGACCTCCTCGGGCCGCTCCTGCTGGATCCAGTGGCCCGCGCCGTCCAGCACGAGCTGGCCGCGCTGGTCGGTGAGGACGCGGTCCAGTCCCTCGGTGGCGCTGAACTTCGCCACCGGGTCGCGGGAGCCGATCGCGAAGAACGACGGCTGGTCGACGGTGCGGCCGTCCAGCGACTCCATCAGCCGCCAGTTGCGGTCGATGTTCCGGTAGTAGTTGAGGCCCCCGGTGAACCCGGTCTCCTCGAACGTCCGGATGTAGACCTCGAGTTCGTCCTCGTCGAACCAGTCAGGACGCGGCTCTGCCGGTTCGTCGCGGGCCGCCCACGCGGCCGTGGGCGCGCGGCGCGACAGCAGGGTGCGCCGCACGTCGGCCCGGAGCGCCGTCTCCGGCTCCGCCGTCTGGAACCAGTTGATGTAGAAGTCGTCGCCCATCCGCGACCGCAGGATCGACAGCGGCGCGACGGGCGCTCGCGGCGCGGGCGGGACGCTCAGCCCGGCCACGGCGCGCACCCGCTCCGGGTGCAGCAGGGCCAGGTGCCAGACGACGGCCGCGCCCCAGTCGTGGCCGACGAAGACGGCGTCGGCGAGACCGAGCGCGTCGAGCAGCCCGGTCAGGTCGGCACAGAGGGTGACCATGTCGTAGGCGGCGGGATCGGCGGGCCGGGAGCTGCCGCCGTAGCCGCGCATGTCGGGCACGATCACGCGGTGACCGGCGTCGGCGAGCGCGCCGACCTGGTGGCGCCAGGAGAACGCCAGCTCGGGGAAGCCGTGGCAGAGCACGACGGGCGGGCGGTCCGCTGCGGTCCGGTGGGTCTCTGCGGTGTCGAAGACGCGGAGCTCGATGCCGTTGGTGGCGATCTGGCGCACGGCCAGCTTCTCCCACGCGGCGAGTGCGCTGCTGTCGGTGGCCATGGCACCGAGGCTAGTCAAACTTGACGTCGGATTCAATATCTGCCGCGACGGGCCCACCTGCCGCCGCCCGGGATATTGAACTCGACGTTGGATTCATCTATACCGGGGTCAGCCTCGGACCACCCTCCGGAAGGGAACCCATGTCGAACGCCGCGCAACCCGTCTGGGACCACGCCGAGTCCGCCCCGCAACGCACCGCCCTGCACGGCACCGCCGGTCAGAGCTGGTCCTACGCCGCCCTGCGCGACCACGCCAGCACCGTCGCGGCACGCCTGCGCGCGGCCGGGATCGGGGCCGGGGAGCGGGTGCTGCTGATCGCCCCGTCGGTGCCCGAGTTCGTGGCGGCCTACTACGGCGTGCTGTCGATCGGGGCGATCGCGGTCACCGCCAACACCATGGCCCCCGCACCGGAGCTGGAGTACATCGGCACGGACGCCGGGATCTCCCTGGTCATCGGCTGGCACGCGGTCTCCCCCGCGCCCGCGGTGGCAGCCGCGGCCGTCGGCGTGCCGTACTGGGAGCTCCAGCGGGAGTTGGCGGGCCTGACCGCCGAGGACCTGACCGCCGAGGGCCTGGCCACCGACGAGGTCACCGCGGTTGCTCCCGTCCCGGCCCCCGCCGACGCCGACACGGACGACACCGCGGCCATCCTCTACACCTCCGGCACCACCGGCCGCCCCAAGGGCGCGATGCTCACGCACGGCAACCTGCACGCCTGCGCGTCCATCTACCAGCGGATCCACCGTCTCGGCCCCGACGACCGCGCGGGCATCGCACTGCCGCTCTTCCACGTCTACGGCCAGGCCTGCATCCTCGCCACCACCATGCGCGTCGGCGCGTCCCTGTCGCTGCTCCCCCGCTTCGACCCGCACGAGATGCTGGCCGTGATCCGCGACCGGCGGCTCACCACGACGGCGGGCGTGCCGACGATGTGGAACGCCCTGCTGCACGCCGCGGGCGACGCCGACCCCGCCGACTTCGCCTCGCTCCGGCTCGCCTCCTCCGGCGGGGCCTCGCTGCCGGGCGAGATCAAGCGGGCCTTCGAGGAGCGCTTCGGCTGCACCATCCTGGAGGGCTACGGCCTGACCGAGACCACCGGCTCCGCCACCGTCCAGGTCGCCGGTCGCCCCGTCGCGGTCGGGTCGGTCGGCGCGCCGATCCCCGACTGCGAGATCGCCGTCCGCTCGCTGGACGGGGCCGAGCTGGCGCCGGGCGAGATCGGCGAGGTGCATGTGCGCGGTCCGGTGGTGATGAAGGGCTACTGGGGCCGTCCCGAGGCCACCGCCGAGGTGCTGCACGACGGTTGGCTCGCCACCGGCGACCTGGGCCGGATCGACGACGCCGGAGAGCTCCACATCGTGGACCGCAAGAAGGAGTTGGTGATCCGCGGCGGCTACAACGTCTACCCGCGCGAGGTCGAGGAGGTCCTCTACGAGCACCCCGACGTCGTCGAGGCGGCCGTGATCGGCGTCCCTGACGCGCACTACGGCGAGGAGGTCGCCGCCGCGATCGCCCTGCGTCCCGGCGCGTCCCCGGACGCGGCGGCTCTGCGCGCCTGGGCCAAGGAGCGGCTGTCCGCGTACAAGGTCCCGCACCTGGTCGCCTTCGTCGACACGCTGCCCAAGGGTGCGACGGGCAAGATCCTCAAGCGGGCCATCGACCGCTCCCTCTTCGAGAGTTCGACGACCGACAGCACCGCGGGCTGACCTCCTGAGCTGCCGATCCACGCTCTGACCTGACACATAATCCGCTTGACCCTGGAGCGTGCGGACGTTGCACTGTGCCGGGCACCACGGACGGTTGGTGCTCCGGCATCCGAGAGAGGCAGCGCCAGCGATGGAGATCCGGCCCACGACCGACGAGGACCTCGACGTCTTCGTCGACACGATCCACACCGCGTTCGGCCTCTTCCGGGGGAGGCCGGACGCGGACGGCGGCGGGGTCATCTGGTCGGCGTACGAGATGGACCGCAGCCTGCTTGCCGTCGCGACGGACGGGCGGCCCGTCGGCACGGCCGGTGCCTACTCGTTCGAGCTCACCCTGCCCGGCGGGGCGCTGGTCCCGGCGCCCGGAGTGACCGCTGTCGGCGTGCTGCCCACACACCGACGCCGGGGCGTGCTGACGAGCCTGATGCGGCACCAGCTGAACGACTTCCGCGCCCGCGGCGAGTCGCTCGCGGTCCTGCTGGCCTCCGAAGCCGTGATCTACCGCAGGTTCGGCTACGGCCCGGCCACCTACACCGGTCGTCTCAACGTCCAGCGGCACCAGGGCGCCTTCGCCGCTCCGCGTGCGGGCGCAGGCGCCAGCGCGGGCGCGGGCGCAGGCGCAGGCGCAGGCTCAGGCGCGACGGCCGGTGCGGACTCCGGCACGGTCGAGGTGCTGCGCCGCGCCGAGTGCGTCGAGATCCTGGAGCAGGTCTACGACCGCTACCGCCGTGCGCAGCCCGGCGCGCTCTCCCGCCCGCACCGCTGGTGGGCGTCGGGCGCGGGCCAGCCCCCGATCTCGCGCGCGCCGCGCTACGTCGCCGTCCACCGGGACGCCGACGGCGTGCCGGACGGTTACGCCAGCTACACCCTCGACAACGGCACCCTGACGGTCGACGAGACCATCGCCGCCGACGACGCCGTCACCACCGCCCTGGCCCGGTTCGCGCTCGACCACGACCTGGTCGAGCGGGTCGTGTTCAAGCACATGCCGCCCGGCCACCCGCTGCGCTGGCAGCTCGCGGACTTCCGCGGCGCGGAGGTGAGTCACGACAGCGACTGGCTCTGGGTACGGCTTCTGGACATCCCGAGCGCGCTGACCGCGCGCGGCTGGTCCAGCGACGGCGAGCTGGTCCTGGACGTCGACGACCCGTTCCTCGGCGAGCACCACCGCTACCTGCTGACCGTCCGCGACGGCAAGGCCGACTGCGTCCCGACCGACCGGGAGCCTGACCTGTCCCTGGACGTCAGCGACCTCGGCTCGGTCTACCTCGGCGGCACCGCGCCCAGCACGCTGGTCCGCGCCGGACACATCCGCGCCCACCGCCCCGGCGCGGCCGCCCTCGCCGACGTGCTCTTCCGCGCCGAGCGTTCCCCGCACTGCGTGCACTGGTTCTGACGGCCGCTGATCGTTCTGGTCATTCGTCAGATGCCGGACGCCCGAGCTGTGTCGCCAGCCAGTCCGCCGTGCGTGGGAGCCACTGCGCTCGCGCGTTGCCGAGCAGGTGGTCCCCGTCCGGCACGAGCAGGTACTCAGCCCGCGCGACGGCCGTGGGCCACCGCGCGCCGGTGGCGCCGCCCGGGGGCCCGGGCAGACCCCCGGGCACCACCCGCAGGGGACCGCGGATGGCGTGCGCGAGCGGCAGCAGGTTCACCTGCTCCGCGAACTCCCGTGCGGCGTCCGGGGATCCGCAGCGCTGAGCCAGCGTCTCGGTGACAAAGGCGGGCAGCTCGGACCAGTCCAGCGCGGTGGGGCTGCTCACCGTCACGGTCGCGCGGACCCGAGGTTCGCGGGCGGCGACCACCCCGGCGTAGAAGCCGCCCATGCTCAAGCCCACCAGGCCGGTCCGTTCGTGATCCAGCCCGTCATGCCGGGCAGCCAGGTGGTCGAGGACCGCGCCGACCACCCGCTCGTAGTGGGGTTCGGGCGCCGAGCTCGCGGCGAGGAGCCCCTGGCCCGGGCCGTCGACGGCCGCGACCGCAAGACCTCGCGCGAGCAGGGCATCGGCCACGTCGTGGAACTCCTCCTTGCTGGAGTCCATGCCCGGAACGATCACCACCACCGGCGGCCTGCGCACCCCGGCGGGTCGGCGCAGCCGGCCGACGAAGCCGGGCCCCTCGATCCGCGCCGCGTCCGGTTCCGCCAGGGCGAGCGAGCGCCGCATGGCCTCGTCCGCGCCGGTCTCGGCACGGACGAGCGCCTCACGGTCGGGATGCGGCAGGAGAGTTGCGCAGTGCAGCCAGGCGGCGGCGGTCCGGAACGAGGTCGCTGCGGAGACGAGGTGACCGGCCGCCTCCGCCGTCTCCCCCGCCGCAAGGTGGGTGCGACCGGCGCGCTCGAAGGCGGCGGGCCACTCGTACAGGGAGGTGATCGTGGCGGTCACCCGGTCGTACGCGAAAGGGTCCACGCCCGCGCCGACCGCCCGCGAGCGGTTGCCGGCGAGGAAGGCGGGCAGCAGGCCAGGGGTGTCGAAGAACGTCGTCATCAGGTGCGGGTGCTCCAGGTTCGGGTGCCGTGCGGACGCGCCAGAGCGGCGCGCGGGGGGACGGGCACCAGTGGATCCCGGGTCCGCGCGCGGGATCCAACAGCCGATCGGACGCACCGACAACTGCCGGCTGTCGGGCACGTGCGGATGTGAACGACCGAGGTCGAATTCTGTGCGGAACCTGTGGGGATTCCGTACCTCTGCGTTCCTTCTATTGACGGTGACCAGTCAGCGCCAGTTGACTCCACCACGCCCAGTGGTGACGGGCAGTCGGTTCGGGACGGCCGACTGCCCGCCCACCACCGGGCGACCGCGGAAACCCCTCGTTCGAGTCGCTTCCAGCCGTGCCGCCACCCGTGGCCCGGTTCCTGGACCGACAGCGAAAGGAGCCCCACCATGGGCGTTACGTCACGTCCTCGTGCCCGCCGCCTCGCCGTTTCCGGCCTGGCTTCCCTCTCCCTGCTCACCGCCGCGACCCTCGCCGCGACCGCGCCCTCCGCACAGGCCGTGCCGGCGCCGTCGCACGTGCAGAACGTGTCGCACGTGACCGCGAACCCGTTCGACCCGCAGACCGGCCACGCCTACCGGCACGGTGTCATACCCAACCGCGCCACCACCGCCAAGATGCGCGCGTGGGCCAAGTCCCACCAGAGCCCGAACGCCGCGACCGGCCCGGAGACGCTGTCCTACGGCGGCGGCATCAACGGCGTCGGCGTGCTGGACGGCCACGCCAAGGTCTACCTGGTCTTCTACGGCAACCAGTGGGGCACGCAGTCCACCGACTCCAACGGTGACGCCGCCTTCTCCGGTGACCAGGACGGCGCAGCGTCGGCCGCGCAGGAGATGTTCAAGGGCATCGGCACCGGCGGCGAGCAGTGGTCGTCCGTGCTGACGCAGTGGTGTGACGGCCCCAACGTCAGCGCCGGGGCCACCAGTTGCCCGAGCAACGCCAGCTTCATCCCGTACCAGACCGGTGGCGTGCTCTCCGGCGTCTGGTACGACAACTCGGCGGCGTCGCCGAGCGCGGCGTCCGGCAACCAGCTGGGCCAGGAGGCGGTCAACGCGGCGGCGCACTTCGGCAACACCACCGCCGACGCCAACCGTGACGCCTACTACGTGATCCTGTCGCCGACGGGCACCAACCCGGACAACTACCAGGGCCAGTACTGCGCCTGGCACGACTACACCGGCGACTCCTCGCTGACCGGCGGTGCGGTCAACTCGCCCTACGGCGACCTGGCCTTCTCCAACCAGCCCTACAACATGGACTCCGGCTCCGGCTGCGGCGTCGGCTTCATCAACTCGCCCGGAACGCTGGACGGGTACACGATGACGCTGGGCCACGAGTGGCAGGAGATGATGTCCGACCAGTACCCGGCGGGCGGTTGGACCAACCAGCAGTCCGGCAGCAGCTACAACGGCCAGGAGAACGCGGACGAGTGCGCCTGGCTCTCCCCGGGCACCGCTGGTGGCGCGGGCATGGTGTCCATGGGCACCGGCAGCTTCGCCGAGCAGGCCACCTGGTCCAACGACACCAACGAGTGCGATCTCTCCCACGCCACGCTGCACTGACAGCGCAGGGGTTCCGATCCTGAACGGGGGTCTCGATCGGACGGCCTGACCCGGTGACGGGCAGGACAGCAGGGCCTCTCGGCGGCTCGACGGCATCCGTGCCGGACAGCCCGCCGAGGGGCCCTGTCGGCGTCCGGGGACCAGTACATTGCCGCTGAGGGAACGTCAGCTGATGCCGTCGGAAGGATGGTTGATGGAACTCCCCCACGCCGACCCGGACGTCTTCGACCCGCGCGTCTTCGCGCGCGGGATCCCGCACGACGCCTTCCGGCAGCTGCGCGACACCGCTCCCGTCGCCTGGCAGCAGGAGCGCCAGGTGCTCGACTGGCCCGCCGGGCCCGGCTTCTGGGCCGTCACCCGGCACCGGGACGTGAAGCACGTGCTGCGCACACCCGAGGTCTTCTCGTCCTGGCTGGGTGCCACGCAGATCCGCGATCCGGAGCCGGACGACCTGGGCTTCATCCGGCGGATGATCCTCAACATGGATCCGCCCGAGCACAGCCGGATCCGCCGGATCGCCGCCGGGGTGTTCACCCGGCGGCGGCTTGAGCGGTCCTACGAGCGGATCAGCGCGCGGGCCGCCGCCCTGCTGGACGCCGTCGCCGGGCGCGGGGAGTGCGACCTGCCGGTCGAGGTGACCGACGACTTCCCGCTGACCAACCTGGCCGAGCTGCTCGGCGTCCCCGAGAGCGACCGCCGGCTGCTGCTGGAGTGGACCAACCGAGTCATCGGCTACCAGGACCCCGAACACGCCCAGGTGGTACGGGATGCGGACGGACGCCCGGTCAACCCCCGCTCCCCCGCGATGCTGCGCGACATGTTCGACTACGCCCAGGAGCTGGCCCGGCACAAGCGGGCCCGCCCGGCGGACGACCTGATGACCGCGCTTGTCCACGCCTCGGTCGACGGGCGGGAGTTGACCTGTGCGGAACTGGAGATGTTCTTCTTCCTGCTGGTGGTCGCCGGCAACGACACCGTGCGCAGCGCACTGCCCGGCGGTGTGCTCGCCCTGCTGGACCACCCCGACGCGTACCGGCGGCTGCGCGCGGATCCGGGCCTGCTGCCCACCGCGATCGAGGAGATGCTGCGCTGGCACCCGCCGGTGCTCAGCTTCCGCCGGACCGCCGCGTGCGACACCGAGCTCGGCGGGCAGCGGATCCGCCGGGGCGACAAGGTCGTGGTCTACCACGTCTCGGCCCACTACGACGAGCGCGTCTTCCCCGACCCGTACCGGTTCGACCTCACCCGCAGCCCCAACGACCACCTGGCCTTCGGGCAGGGCCCGCACCTGTGCCTGGGCGCGCACTTCGCCCGGCTGCAACTGCGGGCCTTCTTCACGCAGTTGCTGCAGCGGCTGCCGCAACTGGAGCCCGCCGGGCCGCCGGTGCGGCTGACGTCCAACTTCATCAACGGCCTCACCCACCTGCCGGTGCACTGGTCAACCGGCTGAGGCCGACCAGCTGAGGCCGGGAGGCCGGGTGTTCGGAGTCAGATTCTTCGCGCCGCGCGGAAGCCCCGGGCGTAGAAGTCGGTGCCGTCCAGCAGCGCGTGCCCGGCCATGTCGCCCATGGTCGGGCCGTTGGCGGCGGAGCGGCTGGAGTAGAAGCGGGGACGGCCGTTGCTGTCCGGGCCCATGTAGAACCCGCAGTGGTCGATCACGTCCGGCTGGCCCTTGAGGATGCCGAAGAAGACCAGGTCCCCCGGCTGCAGCACGCTGAGGTCGGTGGCCTGGGTGCCGGTGTTGGGGATGAGCAGCACGCCCGGGCCGTAGGCGGCGATGGCGAAGGCGCGGCGGGGCAGGCCGACGCCCGCGGTGTCGGTGTTGTGCATCGGCACGCCCATCCGGTAGCCCCAGAGCAGCCGCTGGAAACCGGAGCAGTCCACGTCGCCGAAGCGCGCCTTTTCGGGCTGGACCTGAGTTCCGTCCGGAAATGTCCAGCTAGTTCCGAGATAGTCGTAGAAGTCCGATTGCTCGGCGTGGTAGGCGAAATCCAGCGGCCCGTTGACTTTCGGATTACGCGGACCAAAATGCGCTGTTCCGGCAAACCGGACACCCTGCGCGTTGAACTTGTCCGGCGCTCCGGCGCTGCTGTACTCGAAGGCGGTGGCGAAAAGGTCCGGACTGGTGTCGTTCAGCGTCTTCGGGAACCACTGCCCGAACCAGGCGCTCTTCTCCTCGCCCTGCTTCCACTCGCTCGGCAGCAGCCGCACCCACGCCTCGGTGGTGACGGTGGCGGAGGTGGTGCGCGGCTCGCTGAAGGTCCGGCTGGCGCCGCGCAGCACGACGGTGCGGGCGCCGTCGGTGAAGACGGCGAGCTGGTTGCCCGACCCGTCCAGCGCCACCGTGCGCCCCGGCGAGCTCTGCCGCTGGAAGCGGTAGCCGCCCGATTCCGTCACTGGGCCCGACCCCTTCGCCGACGCCGCGTCCCCGCCGACGCCGAGCGACGTGCTCCCTGTCCCGCCCCGGTTGTGGAGTTCGTATCCCAACGCGCCGGCAGTTCCGGCCAGGACGAGTCCGGCGGCACCGGCGAGCAGGGCGCGGCGGGAGGGACGGGAGGGAGTCGAAGAGGACGAGGAGGACGGGGACATCGGTGGAACTCCAGGGGTCGGGTGCCGGCTACCGGCGTGGATCAGGCCGTGGGCAGCGCGCCCAGCAGCAGACCCGCCGCCAGCACGACGTAGGCGGCCAGGGTCACCGCCGTGGTGGAGATGACGGTGGCGGCCTTGGGCTGTCGGACGAGCTGGTAGGCGATCAGGCCGGGCACGATGAAGCCCAGCGTCTGTGCGGTGTAGAGCAGCGGGAACTCCTGTTGCAGAGCCAGCATGACACTCATCTGCAGCACGACGGCTGTCAACACCACGGCGGCGAACAGCCGCTTGCCGTAGAGGATCACGACCCGTTGCAGACCCACCGTCACCAGGAAGGTCAGCACGGTGACGCCGAGGACCAGCCAGAACCGGCTCACGTCGGTGACCAGGGTCAGCGCCAGCCAGCCGGGCGTGATCATGCCGCCGGGCGAGAGGTTGGTGGTGAGGTAGCAGATGAGCGAGAACACGAGGCCGAGCGCGATACCCAGCGCGGCGGTCTGGGGGGTGACGTTGGCGGGGATCACAGGGCTTCCTCGTGGTGGGATCCGACGGTGGGTCGACGGGTGGGCCGACAGCTGGGTCGACGGGTGGGGCTGGTGATCACGGCAGCGCGCCTAGCGCCGACGCTGGCGCGGGACGCGCAGCGTGAGCGTCGGCGAGTCCGGGGACATGCGGGCGGGCCAGGCCCAGGGGTCCTCGACGCCCTCGGGCAGCTCGGCGAACCGGCCCTCCGGCGCGGGCGGCGTGAAGGCGTCGTCGTCCTCCTCGTCCTCCGGCAGCTCGGCCAGGCAGTCCAGGAAGAGCTCGCCCTGGCCGTGGATGTTGCCGACGGCCACCAGCGAGGAGTCCTCGGGCAGTTCGGCGAGCAGGTCCCGGGTGAGCTCCTCCGGGTCACGCCGGTCGCCGCCCAGGTCGACGATCCGGCCCTGCCAGTGGCCGGGGATCCCGTCGCGGGCGCTCTTGGTCGGATGGCCGATCAGGAAGACCGTGTCCGGGGCCAGGTCGGGGACGATCGCGCCCATCTGGCCGTTGCGCTCCACCCGGTCGGGGCGGCAGTTGATCACGACGTTGAGCGGGCGGCGGATCGCGCCGAGGTCCAGCAGCTGCCGCACGTTCATCAGCGTCGACTCGGGGTCGTTGGCAGCGAAGACGTTGGCGAAGCGCAGCCGCTTGTCGTCCTCGGTGCGGTAGCGCTCCACCGACAGCACGCCCGGGTCCGGCGGGGCCTCCCACATGCCCTGCAGCGCGGTCTCGCGGTCGACGCCGAGCAGGTCGGCGACGGCCAGGGCGATGGCGACGTTCTCCTTGAAGGTGAACCAGCTGAAGCCGCGCAGCTCCTCGTCGCTGACGGTCTCCGGGTCCACCGCGATCAGGCGGCAGTTCCGCTTGTCGGCCTCCTCCTGGAGGATCGCCAGCCGGTCGCGCTCGGCGGTCACGCAGATGCCGCCCTCCGGCATCGAGCGGGACAGCGACCGGGCCACGTCGTCCAGGGTGGGGCCCATCTCGGCGAGGTGGTCCTCGCGGACGTTGCACAGGACGCCGATGGTGGAGCGGATCAGCTTCTGCTGGTTGATCTCCTGGAGCGCCGGCATGACGGCCATGCACTCGATCACCAGCGCGTCCGGCCGGTAGACGGCGGCGCGGCGGACGATGCCGATCTGCTCGACCACGTTGGCCAGGCCGAACTTGCGGTAGACCGGCTCCTCGGTGGCGTCGGGGTGGATGAACCGGGCCGCGGTGCCGGTGGTCTTGGCGACCGTGACCAGGTTGCCGCCGCGCAGCGCGCCCGCACACAGCCGGGTGATGGAGCTCTTGCCGCGGATGCCGTTGACCAGCACCCGGACCGGTATCTGCTCCAGCGAGATGTAGTGGCGTCGCTGCTCGACGATCCCGGCCAGGAGGAGCCCGGCGCAGCAGATCACCAGCACGCAGTAGAGGAAGAGCACCGAATGGTTCCTTAGGGCCTTGTGGTCTGTCAGTTCCGGGGCGCCGTGGCGTTGCCGGCCTTGCCGGCGCTGCCTGCGTTGGTGGCCTTGCCGGCCTTGGTCGCCTTGGAAGACGCAGACGCGCGGCCTCCGGATCCCAGCCGCTGACGGATGATCTCCAGGCTCCGGGTGATGGAGCCGACCTCGTCGTGATGGACCGGGTACAGCACGGTCTTGCGGTCACCGGCGGCGAGGCGCTCGGCGACCTCGGCCAGGTCGCGCAGCGGCCGGACCACGACCACGAAGAGCCAGCCGAGGCAGATGACCGAGACGGTCAGGCCCAGCAGACCGACCAGCATGGTCAGCCGCTCCGTCCGGTTGGCGCTCAGGTCCAGCCAGGACTCCGGCTGCGCGCTGACCACCTGCCAGCTGGGCTGGCGCGACACGTTCGCGATCACGCCGACCGGCGCGGCGGCCGCGATCGCGGTGCCGTCGGAGGTGGGCACGACCGCATTGGCGGGCTGGACCGGGTTGTCGACGGCGAGCCCGGTCAGCGACGGGTCGGGCAGGCTCTGGAAGGCGCGGAAGCCGCCGTCGGAGCCGATCACCTTGTGCTCGGCGTCCACCAGATAGACGTGGCCCATCCCGGCGTGGTTGAGGACGCTGTTGAGGTAGCTGGTGTCGAACTCGCCGACCACGGCGACCGGCGTCCCGGGCCCGGTGACGGGCTGCGGCTTCCCGGCGACCGGCGCGGGCTTGGACACCACCGCGTAGACGGCCGTCGACGGCACCTTGCCGCCGGTGTTGAGCTGCAGCACGCCGCCGCCCGGGGGCACGTGGTGCAGCTGCTGACGCGGAGCGAGACCGACCGAGGTGAGGACCGAGCCGTCCTGCGCGAGCACGTAGAGCGCGCGGTAGCGGCTGTGCTCCTTGAGCGTGCTGGCGAGCAGCTGCTGCATCCGGGAGGTGGTGCTGGAGGCGGACAGCGAGGCCGCGACCGAGGCGACGTCCGTGTAGCCGGTGGCCAGGCTGCTCTCCACCCGGTTCGCGGCGGCGACGGTGCGCAGCTGCTGATCGCTGATCAGCTGCGCCGGGACCTGCTCGGTCGACGTCGGCTTGTCCAGCACGAACAGCAGCGGAACGGACCAGGCCACCAGCACGAACCCGCAGAGCACCACCAGGGCGCGGGCGCCGAAGGTCCGCTTGAGCGGCTGGAACACCTTGGGCGACGAGCCGACCTGCTGGCGGCGCAGCCCCTCCAGCGCGCGGCCTATTCGGGCGGCCTCGCCCAGGCGCGGCTGCGGTGCGGGCCGGGAGAGGTCGCCCCGGGCTATCCGCGCGCCCGCGAGGTGCAGCCGCAGCAGCGGGCGCTGCAGCCCGAGCACCAGCAGTGCGGTGATCAGCAGCGCGGCGCCCAGCAGGGAGGCGGCGGCGATCAGCGCGACCAGCGAGTTCCCGGTCACGGCGGAGGTCTGCGGGGTGGAGACGGCCACGACGGCGACCAGGTGCAGGGCGTCCGCGCCGCCGTCGGAGACGGTGGCGACGTCGGCCCAGCCCGCCACGGTCCGGTGGCCGCCGGCCAGGCTGCCCAGCAGGAAGCCGGAGGGCCGGGTGGAGCTGTTGGCGATGTCGCCCTGCTGCGCCGCGGCGGAGGACGCGTCGGCGGGTATGCGCTTGTCCTGCGTGGCGGTCAGGGCCGGGCCGGAGCCGGCGACGACCTTGCCGTGCCGGTCCACCAGCTCGACGGTGCGGGTGAGGTCGCCGCCCGGCGCGGGTGCGGCCAGCAGGTCCGAGCCGACCAGCAGCCGGGTGCCCTGGCCCTGCAGGTCGACCGAGGCGAACACCAGCAGCCGGGTCTGACCGTTGGTCAGCGTGACCAGCTTCGGCGGGATCGTCTCGTTCGCCGCGACCGAGGAGACCGCGCTCGCCGGGAACGCCTCGCCCGTGGTGGCCAGCTCGGTCCCGGTGGTCGGGTCGACCAGGGCGGCGCCGCGCCAGGGCGTGCCGAGCGCGGTGAGCGCCTTCAGGTAGGCGGCGTCGGTGGTGGCCTGGTCTCCGGAGAGCGCGGTCGCGTCCTCGCGGATCGCCGCCACGTCCTGGTTGACGGCCGCGCGGATGTCGGAGGCGGTGTCGGAGGCGATGTGCTGCTGCGAGTTGAGCACGGCGGGCGCCACGTCCTCGGCCACGGTCTGACCCAGCGCCAGCATGGCGAGGGCGACCACGGCGAGGAGCAGGCACAGCAGCGCGGCGAGGGGAGGACGGACGCCGCCCAGCAGCGGCATGTCGGCCCGGAGCCGGGTGCGGTGCCGGCGAGGCCGACCAGGACCGTACTGCGACGGTCCCGGGGTCACGGCGGGCGTGGACAGGGTATTCACCTCTCGAAGGAGAGAAAGGCACATGCCGGAACGGTGCGAGCCGACAGTCGACCGCACGCTATCGGGCCAGCGAGCACAAAAGCATCACAACCAGGGCTCCTTTCCTACCAGATTTTGACGTGCTGCTCGAAGCTGTGTCCGAGCCATGAAGAAATCGCCGGAGGATTGTCCGGATTCGCCGTGGCGCGGAGGTCTTATTCAAAGCCGGGGAGCCGGGCGAACGGGAGTGCCTTTACACTCCGGTTGCACCACATCCTTTTCCTCGTCACAGCCGCAGAGGTGCCACTCCATGACCACGACCGATCTCGGCCCGTCGTGGGCCGAGGCGGGCAGCAGCCGGACCCGCGCGGCACACCGCACCACCCGACGGACGCCGGCCTGGGTGCCGATCGGCGTGGCCCTGGTCTGCCTGCTGGCCGCGTACCTCTACGGCTGGGGTCTCGGCGGCACGTCCGTGCACCCGTACTACACCGCTGCCGTGCGCTCCATGGCGACGAGTTGGCACGCCTTCTGGTACGGCGGGCTCGACTCCAGCGGCAGCATCACCGTCGACAAGCTCCCCGGCTACCTGTGGCCGCAGGCGCTGTCGGTGCGGATCTTCGGGATGCACGTCTGGGCCGTGGCGCTGCCTCAGGCGATCGAGGGCGTCGCCACCGTGCTGGTGCTCTACCGGGTCGTCAGCCGCTGGGCGGGCGCGGTGGCGGGGCTGCTGGCCGCGCTGATGCTGGCAGTGACCCCGATCGCCACCGCCCTGGACCGGGGTGACATCGCCGACACGCTGCTGACCCTGCTGCTGGTGCTGGCCGCCGGAAGCGCCATGAACGCGGTGCGGACCGGCGGTCTGCGTCCGCTGCTGGCCTGCGCGCTGTGGACCGGGCTCGCCTTCCAGGCGAAGATGGTCCAGGCCTGGGTGGTCATCCCGGTCTTCGGCCTGGTCGTCCTGTACGCGGCCCCGACGGACTTCTGGCGCCGGGTCAGGAACCTGGTCGTCGCGGGTGTGACGGCGCTGCTGGTCTCCTGCTCGTGGCTGCTCTGGGTCTGGATCACGCCCGCCTCGCAGCGCCCGTACCTGGACGGGACGACCGGCAACAACCCCTTCGCGCTGGCCTTCGGCTACAACGGTCTGTCCCGCTTCGGCTCCAGCGCGACCAGCAGCAACCCCGGGTTCGGCAGCGTCGCGGGAACCGCGGCGAGCCGTCCGGTGGGCGGCTCCGGCTGGACGGTGCTGCTCAACCACACCGCCGCACCGCAGATCAGCTGGTTCCTGCCGGTCGCACTGCTGGGCCTGGGCCTCGGCCTGGCCTGGCGTCGGTCCGAGCCGCGCACCGACCAGGGACGCGCGGGCTTCCTGCTCTGGGGCGGCTGGCTGGCCATCAACACCCTTGCCTTCGGAGCGTCCTCGGGCATCCACGACTACTACCTGGTGGTGCTGGCCCCGGCCCTGGCCGCGCTGGCCGCCGCCGGGCTGACCACGTCCTGGGCCGCCTACCGCGCGGGCGGCGACCGGTCCCGCGCGCTGCTTGCGGCGCTGCTGGTCGGCGTGTTGTGGGCGGTGGTGGTGAGCTCGAAGTACAAGAGCTTCGACGTCTGGCTGGTGCCCGTGGTCGGCCTGCTCGCCCTGCTCGCGGCGGCGGGCCTGGCCCGCGGCGGTACCAAGCCCCGGCCGCGGATCGACGGAATCACCGTGGCGTCGGCGGTGACGGGGCTGCTGGCGCTGGTCCTGGCACCGGCCGCGTGGTGCGTCTCGACGGCCACCAACCCGCTGTACGCGGGCGTCTCGACCTCACCGCTGGCCGGCCCGGTCGGGTCCGGCTACACGTCCATGCTGCACCACGGGCGCGGCAACCCGATCAACTTCGCCGCTCCGGCGGGCACCTACGGCAAGCTGCTCACCTACCTGGAGCAGAACCGCGGCAGCACCTACTACCTGGTCGCCACCCAGAGCGCCGAGCCGGCGGAGCCGCTGCTGCGCGCGACGTCCGAGCCGATCCTGGTCACCGGCGGCTTCACCGGCAACACCCCGTTCCCGTCGGCGCAACAGATGGCGTCGCTGGTGCAGCAGGGGCAGCTCCGGTTCGTCATCACGACCTCGATCCGGCCGAAGACGGCGGCGAGCGAGTGGGTCACCGCGCACTGCGCGGTGGTCTCGCCCGCGGCCTACGGGATGGCGTACCAGGCCGTCGAGACCCTCTACGACTGCCGCAGCCAGCTCTGACTCCGACGGCCTGTCAGAACCGGCTGCCGTCAGGCCGCGTCGGCGGCGTCAGTCCGCCAGGCTGGAGAACGGGTCGACGGTCAGGGTGCCGCAGACGCTGAGGGTGCCGTTGTCGATGCCGCCGGTGACCGGCACCGACTTCTGCGTGGTGGTGTCCGGCAGGATCACCTGGACCTTGGAACCCTGGACCCCGCAGACGTAGCGGGCCGACGAGGTGCCCTCGGTGTTGATGTCACTGAAGGTCAGGTCGGCCTGGGCGGACTGACCTGGCACCAGGGTCACCGTCTGGCCCTGCATCCCGGTGTGGCGGACGGCGTTGATCGGCGAGGACTTGCCCTGGTCGTCGGCGAGCTCGATGCCGGGGAAGCCGGCGAGGGTGCAGTTGTGCCCGGAGTTGTTGACCACGTGCAGGGTGGCCCGGGCCGGCTGCTGGTCGTTGGCGTGACCGGCCGGGCCGGTCACGGTCATCCTCACCTGCGAGACCGTGCACTTGGCGCTGCTGTCCGAGCTGCTCCCCGACCCGCCGGTGCTGCCGCCGGTGGTGCCGGTGCTGCCCGTCGTTCCGGTCGTTCCGGTCGTGCCGGTCGACGCGGACGCCGAGGCGGAGGTCGAGGCGACCGGGGACGAGCCGCCCCCCGCGTTGGCGGACGAGCCGGACCCGCTGGAGCCGCAGGCGGTCAGGGCGAGACCGGCGGCGAGCACGACGGCGGCGGCGGACAGACGTGAAGCAGTGCGCATGTGAATCCCCGATGATGTGGTGTCAGGAAGGCTTACTGACTGTTCTGGTACCGACAGTTATATCGGCCCAAGATCGACAGCCAGGTCAGCCCTCTGTCACAGCCGGATGACAACACCAGACCTTCACACCGGCGCCACGCGGGCCGGACAGCTTCGGCCCCTCAGCCCGAAGTCCAGTGCCGCCGACCGAGACTGACCAGGCGCAACTGGCGACGGGCGGTCGCGATGATCCGCTCCGCGGTCTCGGCGTCGGCCTCCTGCAGCGCCGCCGCCGTCAGGACCATGTGGTCGACGTAGAGCCGGGCGACCATCCGGACGTCCTCCGGGTTCCAGCCCGAAGACGCCGCCTGCGAGGCCAACTCCCGGGCCACCTCGTCGGTGAAGTCCTCCAGCTCGGCGGCGATCGCCTCGCGGACCGGCCGCACTCCCCCGAACCGCTCGCGCGCGATGAAGCGGATGTGCGCCCGGTGCCTGCGAACGTGGTCCGCGATCACGTCGACGGCGTGGTCGATCAGTTCGTCCGTGTCGCCCTGCTCGGCGAAGGCCGCGCGGACCATGCCGTGCAGGCTGGCGAGGGCCTCCTCGACCAGGGCGACGCCCAGGTCGGACAGGTCGCGGAAGTGCCGGTAGAAGCCCGCGGGCGACATGCCCGCCTCGCGGGTCACCTCGCGCATGCCCAGTCCGGAGAAGCTCTGATGCTCCAGCAGCTGCAGCGCCGCGTCCATCAGTGCGCGGCGGGACTGCTGCTTCTGGGCCTCCCGGACCCCTGGCGTGTGACTCACGCCATTGAGTAAACAACTGTTTGCCGAAATCCGCCACCCGGCGTAGAGTGAAGAAGTCAGCGAACAGTTGTCATCACAAGTGTTCGCTGAATGTTTCGCTGAGATTTCAGCCGTCGTCTGCACTCTCCACCAGAGAAGAGCCTCTCGATGAGTCTCCTGATCGCCCTCGTCGCCCTCAGCCTGCTGGCGGGCGCGGCGGTGCACAGCAGCTTGTCCACCTTCCTCATCGCCGCCGCCGCGATCTCCGCATGGCTGCTCGCCTTCGGTGTCCGCGAAGGCCTCGCCCGCCGGAAGCACCAGCAGTGACCACCTTTCGGAGTCGTCCCGTGGACACCTTGACCCAACGTCAACGCACCTTCGACGCCGACCAGATGGCCGTCGCGTCGTTCATCCTGGGCCTGCTGGGCCTGATCGTCTTCAACCTGGTGCTCGGCCCGTGCGCGATCGTGCTGGCCGCGCTCGCCCTGTTCCGCCGCACCGGTCGCCCGTTCCGCGCCGGCCTCGGCCTCACCCTCGGCGTCGCCGACCTGGTCGTGCTCGCCACGACCGTCGTCTCCAGCCACAGCCTGCTGATCTGGCACGGCTGACCCGGCCGCGACAGCCGACGAACACCCGGGCCCGGTGATCCGCTGCGATCACCGGGCCCCGCTGCGTGCCCCGGCGTCAGTTCGCAGGCAGGGCGCGGCGCAGCCGGGCCGCGGCGATGGTCACCCCCGGGCCGATGGCGAGCATCAGGCCCTCCTCCCCCGGACGCGGTCCGTCGGGGTCGTCGAGGGTGCGGGCGAGGATGTCGAGCACCGACACGGACGTCATGTTGCCGTGGCGGCGCAGCGACTCCCAGGAGTGCCGCAGCTGTTCGCGGTCGCAGCCGAGGACCTGCGCCGTGCGGTCCAGGATCGCCGGACCGCCGTGGTGCGCCACGAAGAACGTCGGGTCGGCGGACGCCGGTTCGGCCGCGCCCGCTGCCGCTCCGGCTCCCGGTCCCGCTCCCGGTCGGCCGCGCCAGGCGGCGAGGTACTGCTCGGCCTTCAGGAGCGCCTGCGGCGCCTCGGCGGTGGAGGTGAAGCCGAGATGACCCGTTCGGGGGTCGGCGGTCATCCGGTAGTCGTCCTCGGTGTCGGGCACCAACAGCTCGAAGGGGTCGCGCAGTTCGACCGCCGGGCCGGGACGGGCGTCGCCGACGGAGGTGACCACGACGGCCGCCGCGCCGTCGCCGCCGAGCGCCTTGTAGATCATCGAGGGCGTGCTGGTGTTCCTGGGCTGGAAGCCGATGCTGAATGCCTCGGTGGCCACGACCAGCACTCTGGCGTCCGGCTGCGCGGCCACCTGCTCCCGTGCCCGGATCAGTCCGTAGAGGCCACCGGCGCAACCGATCACCGAGACCGGCAGCCGGCGGACGGTCGGGCGCAGCCCGAGACTGCGGATCAGCCGGGCGTCGACGCCCGGCATGGACCAGCCGGAGACGCTGGACAGCACGAGCGCGTCGATCTGCTCCGGCGCCAACCCCGCTGCCGCCAGCGCGCGTTCGGCCGCCTCCCGGGCCATCGCGGCGAGCAGGTCCGCCGTCTCCTCCCAGAGCTCCGGCCCCGAGCCGGTGGTGAAGACCGTCTTCGCCGGTCGGACGAAGCTCCGCGTCTCGACGCCGGTCGCCCGCATCATCCGCTCGACGGGTCGGGGCAGCACGCCACGGTCGAAGGCGAAGGCGGCGAGTTCGACCACCTCGTCGACGGTCGCGGTGCACTCGGCGGGGCGGAAGACCGGTCTGTGCACCCGAACAGCAAAATCCTGGATCCCGAAGCCCATGACGTACGCCTTTCGGTGGCCACGACGGAACAGCTCCGCTTGAGACTTCCCCCTCGGGCGCACGGATGTGCACACATCTTCGAACGGGCCCCTGACGGAGGGCACCCGACGGCAACGGCCGCCGCCCCGGAAGGAGCGGCGGCCGTTGCGCCTGGAGCTGTGGAGCCGTGGAGCCGTGGAGCGGAGCCGGGCGTCAGCCCGCGAGCAGCACGTCGCGGGCGACGTAACCGGCCGTCAGCACGCCCTCCTTGCCGCCGATGACGAGCGCGTCGACGGCGAGGTGGTTGTCGGTGTCGTACGCGGCGAACCAGCCGTTGGTGCCGCTCGCGGTCTCCGCGGTGCCGGTCTTGGCGCCACCGTTGATGCCCTGCATGCGCGGCTCGGCGGTGCCGTAGGAGGCGGTGGCCGTGACGACCATCATCTGCCGGATCTCGGCCGCGGTGGTCGCGGAGATCGGACGCTTGGCGGTCTGCTGCGGCAGGCCGGGGACGATGATCGGCTGGTGGAAGCCGGTGTCCGCGATGGTCGCCACCACCGAGGCCATGGCCAGCGTGTTCATCGTCACCTGGCCCTGCCCGATGGACTGGGCGGCGATCAGGTTGGTGCTGCCGTTCTCGTCAGGCACGTTGCCGTCGGTGGTCGGCACACCGATGTGCCAGTCGCCGATGCCGAAGACGTCCTGGGCCTCCTCGCGCAGGTCACCGGAGTGCAGCTTGCCGGTGGCCTCGTTGATGAACCCGGTGTTGCAGGAGATCGCGAAGTCCTTGGTGAGGTTCGCGGTCGGGTCCATCTCGTTCTGGAAGTTGTGGAACGTCTGCCCGTTGATCACGGTGCTCTTGACGCACGGGGCCGGGTCGCTCGGGTGCGCGCCCGCCTTGTCGAAGAGCGTGGCCGAGGTGATCATCTTCATCGTCGAGCCGGGAGCCGCCGCACCGTTGAGCGCCGCGTCGCCGCCGCGGAAGGCGGCCGCGCGGATCTCGCCGGTGGTGTAGTCGATCGCCACCACGTCGGCGGGCATCTTGCCGATGTTGGTGTCGTTGACGGCCTTCTCGGCCGCGGCCTGGATCGCGGCGTCCAGCGTGGTCTTGATCGTGCCCGGCACCGCGGCGCGGACGGTCTTGAGGACCTTGACGGTCTTCCCGTCCGCCCCGGTGATCGCGATGCCCTCGCCCGGCGTCTGCGTCACCTTGCCCGCGTCCTCGGCCTGGAGCGAGCTGATCACGCCGCCCAGCGACGGGTACGCCTTGGTGGTCAGCGTCGCGCCGTGGCGGTCGACGACGATGGCGGAGGTGGCCGAGATCTTGCCGTAGGTGAGCGTCTGGCCGGCCTGAAGACCGGGGTAGAGCACGCTCGGCTGCCAGTGGATCTCCGGCTTGCCGTTGACGACGATCACGTCGGCGGTGCCGGCGTAGCTGAGGGCGGTGCCGCCTTCGAGCGTGGCCGTCGCGTGGAAGGTCGTGCGGACGGCGTGCGCGACCGCCGGGTCCGCGGCGCCCGCGGTGACGCCGGTGAACGCGACCTTGGTGGTGTGCAGGCCGGTGGCGTAGCCCTGGAGTGCGGCCTGGGCCGCGCCGGGCTGGTCGGTGGCCTGCGCGGCGGCAGCGTTCTGCGCCCCCGCCCAGGAGGCCAGGAACTGCTGGGTCGCGGTCGCCGCCTGCGCGGCGGTGGGCGTGGTGACGACCGCGGCCGCGCGCGCCTGGTCGGCCGAGAGGCTGTCTGCGCCCTTCTTCGCCGGACTCTGCAGCGCGAAGGCGGCGGCCACGCCGCCCGCGCCCACTATGGCCACCCCGGCCACGGCGCCGATCACCCATTTCCTGCTGCTCCGTCGCTGGGTGCCAGGGGCCTCCTGACCCGGCCACACGGGCATGTCGGGATCGCGCTGCATGATCTCCCCGGGAGCTGGACGCGGCCCTCGCCGGGAGCTCGGTCGAGCCCGGCCCTGCCGCTCGGCGGATGGACGAAGTGGAGCGTGGAGATCGTATGGGACGTTCCATGACGATCTGAGCCCGGGCCCGTTTTGTGGACGGACTGTTACATGGCGCTCACGTTCACGTCGTGCACCACACCCACCACGGTCGCCCAACTCGTCGGCCGACTCCCGCACCCTCTGGGAAAACGCTCCTGCGCCCGGAAAGTCACGCCCTCCCGGCCGGGATCCGGTCGGACGCCTCGCGCAGCGTCCGCATCGCCGTCGACCAGGCTTCGAGCTGGTCGAAGAGCCTGTCGGCGGTGGCGTCGTGATGCTCGCCGGGCTTGAAGAACGAGAGGTTCTCGAAGTCCGTGAACAGAGAGAAGCACAACTGCGCGTTGACGTGTGCGAGTTGGACGGCGCTTGCGATGCTGCGCAGGTGCTCGACCGCGCGCACTCCGCCGACGGTGCCGTAGGAGACGAACGCGGCGGCCTTGTTGTTCCACTCCGCGTAGGCGAAGTCAATGGCGTTCTTGAGCACGCCGGGGATGGAGTGGTTGTACTCGGGCGTCACGAAGACGTAGCCGTCGTACTCGGCGACCTTCGCGGCCCAGGACCTGGTGTGCTCGCCCTGGTACTGCCCCATGGAGGGCGGCAGGGGCTCGTCCATGTACGGCAGCGGCCAGTCGGCCAGGTCGACCAGTTCGTACTCCGCGCCGGTGCGCGCGCCGGCCCGGTCGACGATCCAGTCGGCGACGGCCTTCCCGTTGCGGCCGGGACGGGTGGATCCGAGGATCACGGCGATCTTGAGCGTGCTCATGGCGAGTGCTCCCTTCGACCCGATATGACTTGAATCTTCAACTCCAACGTTAGCCCCATCGACTTGAAGGTTCAAGTCATTGCTCGCACGGACCGCGCGGACCCTCGCGCACAGCACGCGCACATTCCGAGCATTGCGCCTGGTCGGTCCCCTGCGGGATGCTCATGCCAAGCAGTGTCGGGACGAACCATCTGCCCGAACTCGTCCCGCTACCGGGCGACTTGGGCACAACCAGGAGCAGCGCCGGGCATCTGAGGGGGACGATGGCAACCGAGCAGCACAGCGCGGAGCAGCAGGGCGAACAGCAGGGCACGCAGGGATTGCAGGGATTGCAGAGCTTGGAGGAGCGCAGTCGGGTCGAGCGCGGCGTGATGTGGGCGCTGCACAACCTCGACGGCCTGGTCGGTCTGGGTGTCGCGGTCGTCGTCGGCCTGCTGGACATCTTCTCCAACAACCTGAGCAGCTCGGTCACCTCGGGCTCGATCCTGCTGGTCCTGGCGTCGCTGGTGTACGCCTCGCTCGCGGAGCGCAAGCGGCGGACCGTGGACATGCGCCGGGCACTGACCGAGACCCGGCTGGCCATCAGCGACACCGCGATGGTGCGGTCGCTGACCGGCCCCGACGTCGAGGAGGCCCTGCGCCGGGCGCGCGCCGACACCAAACGCTGGTGGTTCCGCGGCGGCACCGGCACCTACCTGCGCGCCGTGACGCTGCCGGAGTGCGTGCGCGAGGCGCAGCGGACCCGGCGCCCGCTCGAGGTACGGGTGAACATCATCGACCCCTCCGACGTGGCAGCCTGCCGCACGTACGCGCACTTCCGCCGGACGCACGCGGATCCGCGCGACATCGGCACCGAGCGCGAGTGGACCGAGGACCGGGCCCGCAAGGAGGCCTGCGCGACGGTGCTGGCGGCCTGCTGGTACCGGCAGTGGACCAACGAGATGGAGATCGACGTCTTCCTGTCCTCCGTGGTCTCCTCGCTCCGCTTCGACCTCTCCGACTCCTGCCTGGTGATCACCCAGGACGACCCGCGGCGGGTCAGCCTCCGCGTGGACCGGGGCCGCGCGCTCTACGACTACTACGTCACCGAGCTGCGCCTCTCCTGCGACCAGGCCCGACGGCTTGACCTCAGGGCACCCGACCAGCTGTCGCAGGAGCCGACCGTCTCCGAGGTGCAGCAGTTCTTCCGCTCGGTCGACCTGCCGCTGCCGATGTCCTGGTCGGACGCGGACGTGCGCGAGATCGTCGACAAGGCCCTGCACCCGGAGAACCCGTACCCCTGACAGCTGCGCACCCGACAGCTGCGCACCTGACAGCGACGCGCCTGACGGTCGATCAGTCGACGCCACCGGAGCGATGGATGATGGACAGCGGCTCGAACTACCCGGCCCTGGAAAGGGCGGCGCAGCGCGGCGAGACCGCCTGCCTCCTCGCGTACGCCCGCGCGGCCCTCGATGCGGTGGTCCAGGGACGCAGCCAACTCCGGGCGGTGGCACACCCGCTGGGCTTCGTCTGCCTCCCGGTGCTGCGCGAGGGCGGCGACGGTGTCTGCGTCCACGTGCACGGCGGGTCGCCGGGCGGGTCGCACGGAGGACGCTCCGAGGACGGGGAGTTGACCACCTCGGCGATCCACGCGCACAGCTGGGACCTGATCAGCTGCGTACTCTTCGGCGCGATAGGGAACGTACCGGTACGGGTGGTCGACGACGCACGCCTGCCGACCCACCGGGTCTTCGCCGTGACCAGCACACCCGACGGTGTCGACGACCTGCGGCCGACGGCACGTCTGGTGCGCTTCAGCGCCGAGCCGGTGCGGGAGCACCGCCCGGAAGAGATCTTCACCATGGCCGCGGGCGAGTTCCACAGCACGGTGGACGCCTCCGGGGAGCCCGACGGGGCCAGCGCAACCGTCGTGCTCGGCCGGACCGTCCAGGACGCCGTGGACCTGGCCCTCGGGCCACTGCACGGTCTGCCGCACCGGGTGGAGCGCCGAAGACTGGCCCCCGCCCGGTCGGCCGACATCGCTCGAGGGGTCCTCAGGAGGATGGATGAGTCCGCAGCACGGCCCACGGCACGACCCGCTCCCCGTCCTCGGCCCCGACCCGTCCGCGCCGAGCGCGGCCCACGCTCCGGCGGCGGCTCCGGCGGCTCCGGCACCGGGGCCGATCCTGGGACTCCTCCCGGCCTATGCGGATGAGCAGCGGACGGCGATCGCGGCGGCGCGGGCGGCGGGCCGACTGCTGCGCCGAAGGCTCGGCGGCACCCGTGGCGCCGGCGGCTCCCGCGGTTTCGAGGTTCACGCCAAGGGCGACCGCGGCGACGTGGTGACCGACCTGGACCTGGCGGCGGAGGAGCTGATCGTCGCGCGCCTCCAGGCCCGGTATCCGGCCGACCGGATCGTCTCGGAGGAGGCGGGCGTCCTCGACCACGCCGGCACGGACTCCCGAAGGACCTGGCTGGTCGACCCGCTGGACGGCACCAACAACATCGCGATCGGGCTGCCGGTGTGGTCCGTCGGTATCGCCCTGTGCGTGGCGGACGACCCGGTGGTGGGCGTGGTCCACGACCCGGTGGTCGGCCGCACGTGGAGCGCGCGGCGCGGCGCCGGAGCGCAGGGCCCGGACGGGCCGCTCACCGGCCCTCCCCCGCGCCCGTCCGACCGACTGCTCCTCGCCTGGACGCAGGGCTACGCCGTCTCCCGCGGCGAGCCGCGCGCGAGCGCGCTCAAGTCGGCGCTTGAGCTGCGGGCCCGCCGCGTGCTCCAGCTGTGGGCTCCGCTCTCCGCGTGGGCGCTGCTCGCCTCCGGCGACATCGACGGCTTCGTCGGCTACCGCAGCGAGTACGTCGACCTCCCAGCCGGCCTGCTCCTTGCCCGCGAAGCGGGCGTGGACGTCCGCGCGTTCGACGGCTCGGCCTTCGGTGAACGCCTCGGCCCCGGCGCGGACCTCAGCTTTGTCGCCGGACGGCGGGAAGTGGTGGACGAGCTGTTGCAGCTTGTCGCTGTGAGCCAGTGAGCCGCTTGGTTGCGCTCCCGCTGGTAGTTGCAGACACCTCAGGGGCGCGGGACTCTGCTGATATGCGGCTCCGCCGCGCGGGCGCGACCAGGCGAGCTAGTGCTCCCGCAGGTAGCTGCACCACCAGGGGCGCGGGGAACTGCGCGGCCTGCCACCCACGCACGTGGCGCGCCGAACGAGCAGGGCCATCCGCATGTCAGTGGTTTCTCGCGCAGTTCCCCGCGCCCCTGGATAGTGCATGGCACCTCACCTGCAGAAGCCCCGCACGCCAGAAGGTGCAACTAGCCCACCGCGGTCAGCGCCAGCGTCGCCGCGGCCATCGTGCCGACGGCGAGCGCCGTGCCGGTCAGCATGAACGTGCGGAGCGGGACGCGGACGCCGAAAGCTCGGCAGCGTTCGAACCAGAGGAGGATGGCCAGGGACGCCCACGGCGTGATCACCGGGCCGACGTTGGTGCCGACCAGCAGGCCCAGCAGTTGGAGGTGGTTGCCCGTGGGCACCACCGACTCGCCGGCCAGGTAGACCGGCAGGTTGTTCAGCACGTTCGAGAGCCCGCCGCCGACGGCGGAGGCGCGCAGGACGCCGGCCGTGCCGCCGTCGGAGCCGATGGCCGCCGCGAGGATCTGGTGCAGGCCGTGCGCGTCGAGCGTCTCGACGACCAGGAACATGCCCGGAACCATGATCAGCAGCCGCCAGGGGATCAGCGAGAGCCGCAGCTCACCGCGTCTGCGCAGCGCGAACGCCGCCACGACCAGCAGCGCGGCGGCGGTGGAGGCCATCCAGAGCGTCACCGCGCCGGTCAGCACGGTGACCAGGAATCCCGCCGTGGCCACGGCGCAGATGCGGAAGAGGAGCGGGTCCCCGGGCCGGTGGTCCGGCGGCGGCGTGTAGCTGGTGGCGGTCTCGCCGCGGCGGCGGGGGCGCCAGAAGAACCACCACAGCAGGGCCATGGTGACGGCGATCGAGGCCAGCTCGGGCAGCCACATGACCCGGACCAGGCCCAGCGGGGAGAGCGCGACCCGGTTCGCGGCCAGCAGGTTGGTCAGGTTGGACGCGGGCAGCAGCAGGCTGGCGGTGTTGGCCAGCCAGACCGTGGTCATCGCCAGCGGCACCGGCGGGATCCCGACCCGGACGGCCAGCGCCAGCATGACCGGGGTCAGCAGCACGGCCGTCGTGTCGAGGTTGAGCGCCACCGTGGTCGCGGACGCGAACAGCACGCACAGCCCGAAGAGGCGGACGTAGCTGCCGCCGCCCCAGCGGGCGACGCGGGTGGCGAGGACGTCGAAGACCTCGGCCTTGGAGGTCAGTTCCGCCAGCAGGATGACTGAGGCGAGGAAGCCGAGCAGCGGTGCGATGCGCTGCATCGCGTCCGAGGCGGAGGCGGGCGGCAGCAGGCCGGTGACGACGGCCAGCAGGCCGCCCACGAACAGGCCGAGGGCCAGCCAGTCCAGCGGATGCAGATGCAGTCGGCCCCGAGAAGTCGGGACGGACCGACCGGAGGAAGACTCGGACTTCCGGTCGTCGACGTCGCCCGGGCCTGGCGTCCCCACGCTCGGAGAATCCGTCACTTCCGCATCCACGTCAACAGATTACGTCACCAATCGCTCACTATCCGCCACCACGGACGGCGGCCGGATCTACCATTCTCCCATGGCGAACAGTGATTCGGCCCCGTTCGACTTCTTCATCAGCTACTCGCCCGCCGACGAACGGTGGGCGGCCTGGATCGCCTGGACCTTGGAGGAGGCCGGTCACCGCACGCTGCTCCAGGC
Source organism: Streptacidiphilus fuscans (assembly GCF_015690355.1). GTDB lineage: Bacteria > Actinomycetota > Actinomycetes > Streptomycetales > Streptomycetaceae > Streptacidiphilus > Streptacidiphilus fuscans. The sequence goes on from NZ_JADPRT010000014.1 coordinate 65,163, forward strand.
CTGGGACTTCGTCCCCGGCACCGACTTCATCGACTTCATGGACCGCGGGGTCACCGAGTCGACGGCCGTCATCGCCGTGCTGTCGGACCACTACAAGAACTCGACGTACGGGCGGATGGAGTGGCAGGCCGCGCTCCGTTCCTCGCCGCAGCCGCCCAACCCGCGGTTGCTCACCGTGCGTGTGGCCGACACCACAGTCGAGGGACTGCTCGCCACCATCACCTACATCGACCTGGTGGGCGTGCAGGACGCCGCCGCGGCCAAGGACCTGCTGCTCACCCGGATCGAGTCCACGGTGACCGGCCGGTCCCGACCCGAGGAGCGACCGCGGTTCCCCGGGGACCCGGACGCGCCCGGTCTGCCCGGCCGCGCCGACGCCTCCGGCCCGCGCACGGCGTCCATACCGGCGCAGCGCGGGCCCTCCTCGCGCAGTCCCTTCGGCGGGCTGGGGTGGGGAGGCCGCAGGCGGCCCACCGTCGCGCCGCGCTATCCCGCCGCGCCGCACCCGGCGCGTGCGGACGAGACGCTGACCGTGCTGCATCTGGCCGGTCCCGCCTTCGGGCGGGGGCAGGAGCCGGACCCGCTGCGTGCCGCGATCTGGAGCGACCTGGTCGAGCTGACCGACGGCGGCGCGCCCGCACCGGACCTGGTGGTGGTCACCGGCGACCTCACCGCGTCCGGGAGCCCGCGCGAGTGCGACCAGGCGCTGGACTTCCTCACCAAGCTGCGCTCCCGGCTCGCCCTCGACCCGCAGCGCCTGGCCGTCGTCCCCGGCGGCCACGACGTGAGCCAGGCCGCGTGCCGGGCCTACTTCCACAGCTGCGAGGCGGACGAGATCCATCCGCGCGCGCCGTACTGGCCCAAGTGGCGGCACTACACCCGGCTCTTCCAGGAGCTCTACCAGGGCCTCGACCTGGTCTTCGACGCCGACCAGCCCTGGTCGCTCTTCCCCGTGCCCGACCTGCACACCGTGGTGGCGGGCTTCAACTCCTCGATGGCGTACAGCCATCGGAGCGAGGACCAGTTCGGCAGCCTGGGCAACGAGCAGATCACCTGGTTCGCCCAGGCGCTGCGCCCGTACCAGGACGCGGGCTGGCTGCGGATCGGCGCGGTACGCCATCCGCTGGACCGGGCGCCGCGTCCGCGCCGGGAGGCGCTGCGGGACAGCGACCTGTTCCTGCGGCTGGCCGCGCCGCGGCTCAACCTGCTGCTGCACGGCCCCGACACCGCCGCCGACGCCGGAACACCGCACCGGATCGCGGTCACCGGCGGCGAGTTGCTGGTGCTCGGCGCGAAGAACCCGGCCGAGCGCCGCCTGGTCCAGCTCAGCGCCGACGACCTGCGCTCGCGCCAGGCCGGATCGCAGACCGTCGACCTGCCGGCTCACTGGAGCCGTGCGGAGACAGCCTTCCCGCCCGCAGGCCACGGCACCGACGGCGCGGCGAACGCGGACACTGACACGGACGACGCCGGGAGCGTCGACGGAGTGGACGACGTGGACGCGGCGGTGGCCGGTCCGGGGCACGTGGCACCGGAGACACGGGCTTTCACCGCGCCGGTGGACGAGCTGCTGGACCGGATCGCCGAGGTCAGCCGCACCCGCCACGAGTCGGTGACGCTGCGTCGGCTGCGCGGCACCCCGCCGCAACTGCTGGCCACCTGGCAGGAGTCCGGCTTCGTCCGCCAGCAGCGGATCGGCGCCGTCGTCGGCACCCCGGACGCGGAGACGGTCGAGGCCTTCGCCGACCAGGTCCGCGCCTCGGGCACCGCGCCCGACGCCGAGCTGGTGCATCTGGGTCCGGCACCCGCGTCCGAACTGCGGGACCGGGCCCGTCGGTTGGGCGTGCGAATCCGCAGCTTCACGGAGTTCCAGGGGCTGTTGGACCTGCGCGAGTACACCCGCGCCCAGACCGAGCGGCTGCTGCGCGACAACCGCTACCCGCCCCACCTCTACCTGCCGCAGCGCTACCGGGAGACCGCGCCGGCCGGGGGCGTCGAGCACCCCGACCTGATCGGCGACCTGATCCGGCTGCTCGACACCGACCACGGCCGGTTCCTGTTGCTGCTGGGCGACTTCGGGCACGGCAAGACCTTCGCCCTGCACGAGCTGGCCCGGCGGCTGCCGGAGGAGCTGCCGCACATCACCCCGCTGCTGATCGACCTCGGCACCCTCGACAAGGCCTACACCCTCGACGGCCTGGTCGCCGCCCATCTGGCCGCGCACGGCGTCGACACCATCGAGCTGCGCGCCTTCCGCTACATGCTGCGGCAGGGCCGGATCATCCTGCTCTTCGACGGCTTCGACGAGCTGGTCAACCAGGTCAGCTACGACCGCGCCGCCGACCACCTCCAGGTCCTGCTCGACGCGGCCACCGACAACGCCAAGATCGTGGTCAGCAGCCGCACCCAGCACTTCAAGTCCCAGGCGCAGGTGCTGACCGCGCTCGGCGAGCGGGTGGGACTACTGCCGCAGCGCCGCGTGATGCAGTTGGAGTCCTTCAACGAGCAGCAGATCCGCCGCTATCTGGAGAACCGCTACGGCGACGCCCAGGCGGCCGACGACCGGATGCGGCTGCTGCACGGCATCCCGGACCTGCTGGCGCTGTGCGGCAACCCGCGACTGCTCAGCTTCGTCTCCCAGCTCGACGAGGAGCGACTGCGCGCGGTGGCCGGTGCGGGCCGGGCACTCAGCGCCGCCGGGCTCTACCAGGAGGTCTTCGACGCCTGGCTGCAGTACGAGTACGAGCGGGTCAACGTGCCCGGCGCACCACCGGGACTGACGGTCGATCAACTCTGGCACGCCGCCTCGGCGCTGGCCGTGCGGCTGTGGGAGACCGGCCGGACCTCGCTGCGGATGGACGAACTCACCGACATAGCCGAGATACTGGGCACGCTCACCGAGCACCGTCTCTCGATCCCGCACGCCGCCCACGCGATGGGTTCCGGCACCCTGCTGATCCGCTCCCCCGAGGGCACCTTCCACTTCATCCACCGCTCGGTCGCCGACTGGCTGGTCGCCAGGGAGGCGGCGGCGCGACTGGCACGCGGCGACCACGAGCTGCTGGAGCACCGGGTGCTCAGCCAGCTGACCGTGGAGTTCCTCTGTGATCTGGCGGACCGTCAGGTCTGCCTGACCTGGGCTCAGTCGGTGCTGCGCGACGCGGGGACGGAACAGGAGACCGTCGCCCAGGCCAACGCCGCCAAGGTGATCAGCCGGCTGCGGATACCCGCCCACACCGATCTGCGCGGCGCGCGGCTGGTCGGCGAGGACCTGTCGCACCGCGACTTCACCGGCGTCGACCTGACCGGGGCCGACCTGTCCGACGCCCGGCTGGACGGCGCCAACTTCAAGGGCGCGCGGCTGCGCGACGCCCGGCTGGTCGGCACCACCATGGACGGCACCCGGCTGACCGACGCCGACCTCACCGGCGCCGACCTGCGCCGCTCCCGCCTGGGCCGCAGCGACCTGAGCGGCGCCCGGCTCACCGGCAGCCGCTGGAACCGCGCGTCGCTGATCGACTGCCGGGCCGACCGTCCGCTGACCGAACTGCCGGAGCTGGCCACGGCCGCGTTCAGTCCCGGCATGCCGGTCGAGATCGGGCTGCGGCCCGCCAAGGTCGGCGTCCCGTACGGCTTCGGGTCGAACGTCGCCCGCCTGCCCGAGCCGCTCACCTACGCGCCCGACGGTGAACTGCTGGCCATCGGCAACGAGGACGGCAGTGTGCTGGTCTGCGACGCGGTGACCGGCGCCGCGCTGCGCACGCTGTCCGGCCACACCGGCCGGGTCTACTCGCTCAAGTTCCGTCCCGGGGTGCTGGCGACGGGCGCCTCCGACGGCACCGTCCGGCTCTGGGACCCGGTCACCGGCGCCTGCCTGCACCGGCTCGACGTGCACCCCGACGGCGTCTGGCCGGTGACCCTGGACCAGTCGGGCACCCTGCTCGCCACCGGCGACCCGACCGGAGCGGTGACGCTGTGGGACGTGGCCACCGGCACCGTCCGGCTCCGGCTTCCCGGCCACGGCAAGCTGACCCTGACCGCCCAGTTCAGCGCGGACGGACGGCTGTTGGCGCTCGGCGACGCCAGCTCCCGGCTGACGGTGTGGGACACCACCGACGGGCGACGGCTGGCGAGCCTGGAAGCCCACGACGGCACCGTCTACCGGGCCAGGTTCAGCCCCGACGGCCGCCTGCTGGCCACCGGCGACCAGGGCACCGGCGTCTCCGCGCGCAACGGACGGGGCCTGAACGGCAACGTCCGCGTCTGGTCGACGGAGGACTGGAGCCTGCTGCACCACTTCACCGGCCATCCCGGCCGCGTCTACACCCTCGACTTCCACCCCTCCGGCACGCTGCTGGCCAGCGGCGACACGGAGGGCAGCGTCCGGCTGTGGGACCTGGTCTCCGGGCGACCGGCCGGGGTGGGGGTCGGCTGCGTCGGCTCCGTCTACCAGGTCAGCTTCTCGCCGGACGGCGGGCTGCTGGCGGCGGGTGACAGCACCGGCCTGGTCCGGGTCTGGCAGTCCCCGGAGCCCGTCGGACCCGGCTCCGGTCCCGGTGCCGGTGCCGGTGCCGGTGCCGGTCCCGGCGTCGGGGCGGGTCTCATGCCTCGTGCGTCCGGCCCGGGCAGCGGCCCGTCCGGCGGCCCGGGCCGCGAGCCCGACCCGGACCCGCTCCCCGACCTGCCGCTCAGCCCGCTGCCGCACCAGCCGCCGCAGCATCGGGGCTCGGTCTGGGTCTGCCGGTTCCGCCCGCCGACCGACGGCGAACCGGCCGGTGCCGGACCGGTCCTGGTGACGCTGGCCAACGACGGCGCGGTGCGGCTCTGGGACACCGCGACCAGCCGCAGCCGCCGGATCCTCAACGGCCATGGCCGCAAGGTCTTCTCGACCGCCTACAGCCCGGACGGCTCCCTCCTCGCCGTCGCGGGCAACGACGGCCGGATCCGGCTCTGGAACACCGCGACCGGCGTGCTCACCTCGACGCTGCGGGGCAACAACGACCAGCTGGTCTCCGCCGTCTTCGCCCCCGTCGACGCGCTGCTGGCCACGGCCAGCAACGACGGCGACGTCTACCTGTGGAACGCGGTCACCGGCGAGTTCCAGCGCGAGATCGACGCGGAGACCGACCACACCTGGGCCGAGGCCTTCGACGCGACCGGCGACATCCTGGCGACGGCCAACGACGACGACTCGGTCCAGCTCTGGTACCGGACCACGGGCGCGCGGGTGGCCTCGCTCGCCCAGCACCAGGGGCGGGTGCGGTCGATCGCGTTCAGCCCCGACGGCAGCCAGGTCGTCACCGCAGCGGACGACCGGCTGGTCCGGGTGTGGAACCTCCAGGGCGAGCTCCTCGCCGAACTCGCGGGTCACACCGACCGCGTCTACGCGGTGGTCTTCGGTCACTTCGCAGACGTCGAACACGGAACGGCGGAGAGCGGCGACCACTGGATGGCGAGCGCCTCCTGGGACGGCACCGCCGTCGTCTGGCGCGACGGCGAGCCGGTGCACCGGCTGCGCGGCCATGCCGGGGGCATCTGGACCGCCGCCGCGCACCCGAGCCTCCCGCTGCTGGCCACGGCCGGTGACGACGGGCTGATCCGCCTCTGGGACGTCCGCGCGGGCACGCTGCTGCACACGCTCACCGGCCCGGTCGGACGCGTACTGACGCTCTCCTTCCGACCCGACGGCGGGCAGTTGGCGGCGGGCGGCGAGGACGGGACGCTGCGGCTCTGGTCCGTCGAGCCTGACGCGACGACGGCGCCGGTGCCGCAGGCCACGCTGATCGGCGCAGCCGAGGGCTGGGCCGCGTTCACCCCGTCGGGCCGCTACAAGCACCAGGGGTCCACGGCGGGCGAGTTCTGGCAGGTGATCGGCATGAGCCGGTTCGAGCCCGGCGAGTTGGACCGCCATCTCCCGAGCGCCGCCCAACTCCCGCTGGACCAGCCGCTCTGAGCGCAGGCACGGGTGTGAGCACGCAAAAGCCCCGGCCGAGCACGACGGCCGGGGCGGCCCCCGCCCACTGGGCGCGGACGGGCGTTCCGCATTCCATGCTGCCGAATCCGCCCGGTGGGGCGGTACCTCCGTCCGGTGGCAGGCCTACCGCCGAACGGAGGAATCCGCGCCCAACACCCGGCGTCGCCCCTCCGCCGGATGGCGGACAGGTGTGCGAATCGTGTGAAGGGGCGCCTGTCAGCGACCGATGGCGATGACTGACAGTTCGTCAGCGGCGGCCAGGGCGAGGCGGCCCAGTCCGAGCAGCAGCAGGTCCTGGACGGGAGCGCCGATGCGCAGGTCGCTGGTCGGCCCGTCCGCACCGAGGCGGAGCACGCGAACGAGACCGTCGGCCCAGCTCACGGCCAGGGTGAGCGGCGCATCACCGGCCGCGGAAGCGACGGAGACGGCCAGCACCGGGCACGTCCGGGCGTCCAACGGCTCCGCCAGCGGCTCCGTCCCGGGGCTCCACAGCCGCACGGTGCCGTCCGCGCCCCCGCTGAACACCAGCGGCGGCAGGCCCGGAGGCAGCGCGACCGCCAGGGAGGAGACGGGACCGGCGTGCGGTCGGACGGTCGCCGAGTCGCCGGTGCGGGTGTCGTGCCAGGCCACCGCGCCGGTGACGTCGCCCAGCACGACCACGCCCTCGGGCAGTCCGAACCCGCCCAGCAGCGCCGTGAGTTCGCCCTCCGCGCGAACGCCGGGCGGCAGCTCCGGCGCAGGGGTGCCCCACACGTCCAGGCTGACCAGCCCGGCGACCGCTCCGTCCCCTCGGTCCGCTCCGGAGGCTCCGCACGCCAGCGACCGCAGCGGCCGTGGGGCCGGCAGCGGGATCCGGCCGAGCGGGCTGCCGTCGGCCTGCGAGAGCCGGTGCACCGCGCCGCTCGCGTCGGCCGCCAGCAGGCTGCCGTCGGGCGTACCGTCCGGTGCGCGGCCCGCCGCGAGCGCGGTCACCGGGCCGGGCCAGGCGGCGGCGCCCCGGGCGAGGCGCCAGACCGTCCGACGGCCGTCGCCGGTCGCCCACCCACTGGGCGCGGGACCGAAGGGCGTGCCGTGCAGACGGTGGCGCAGGATGTCGGCGCGCGCGCCCGGATCGTCCTCCTCAGCGAGGGCCGGACCGACGCCCGCCCAGGCCTCGGCGAGCGGCCCTTCGGCTCCGGTCGCCTTGAGCGCGGTGGTGACCTGGTGCGGGTCGGCGCGCACCAGGAAGCCGGGGTCGTCGAGCAGTTGGCCTGCCTGACCCAGCGTCAGGGTCTGGGCCAGCAACAGCGTGAGGTGCTCCTCGGGGACGCCGTCGAGATCGGGCCCTCCGTCTGGCTGCCGGGGCACGGCGCCGATCAGGACGCGGAGCAGCCGGTGGGACGCCTCGGGCGGCAGTTCCGGGCGCAGGTGTTCGGCGACGGCCGCGCTGAGCACCGGCGCACCGGACGGTGTGGCGGGCAGCAGGTCGGCGGCGAGCTGCCGCGCCTCGGCGTCGGGCACGAGCCTGGCCCAGCCGTCCGCCGTGATCGGGACGTCCACGGACGCGAGCGCGGCGATCGCGGGCCTGGCCGCGTCGGGGGCTTCGGCCCACCACCGGTCCACCAGCCGTGCGGCGGTCGTTGCTGACGCTCCGTCAGCGTCGTTGTCCGACACCAGATCGGTCCCCGCCTTGCCGAGCCGCGCGGCGAGGTGGGCCAGTCCGGGACTGGGGTACACGGCCTCGGCGGGTGCGCGGTCCGCGGCACCGGGGAGCCCCGCGTACCAGCGGGCGAAGCGCTCGGGGTTCGTCCACTGCGGCGCGTCCAGGTCGAGCACGGCGGCGGGGACCTCGTCGCTGCGCGGCGCCTGCTGCAACAGCGCTGCCGTCGCCGGATCCGCCTCGACCACGACGCGTACCTGCGGCAGCGCGAGCAGCGGGACCAGCAGCTCGTCCATGACCTGCCGGGGCTCGCCCGGCAGCGCGCGACCACCGGCGCGGTGCAGGTCGGCCAGGCAGAGGACGGTCGCCCGGGAGTCGGCGGCGAGCGCCCCGAGGAGCTGCTGCGGCGTCCGCGCGTACAGGTCGAGTTGGCGGGCGAGGGTCCACACGGCCGAGGAGACCGTCAGCCCGCGCAGCGGCACCATCGCGTGGACCCGCCGTTCCGACGGCGCGTCAGCGACGGAGGCCGCCGCCGTCAACCAGGCGAGCAGGTGGCTCTTGCCCGAGTCCGGCGCGCCGGTCACCACGCACAGGCGGGGCGCCAGCGGATCGGCGAGCCAGCCGAGCAGCGCGGCGCCTGCGGGCCTGCGACCGCCGGGCAACGGCGGTATCGGTATCCGCTCCATCGTGCTCCGTCCCCTCCCCCGCAGCCCGTCGGCGCACGCGGATCGTCAGTCCTGTTCGAGGATGTGGATCATCAACGCCTTGACGCCCGCCTCGCGGGACTCGGCGTCGCGCCCGTAGTCGAAGCGGTGCGTGAACCGCGCCTGCGGGAACTGCGCCGCCATCCACAGCGCGCACCAGTGCCCCGGCATGAAGCAGGCCTGGAGCTCCGTGAAGACGCTGGTCACCGCCTCGGCGGGGACGCCGGCCGCGGCCAGCCGGTCCCAGACGATCTCCTCCGCGTGCGGGAGCCCCGGTCCGGACGTCCCGACGAGGATCTGCTCCGCCCCGTCCGCGTCGCGGTACCCGAACGCGGCCGAGGAACGGACGTTGAGCGGATGCCGCAGGTCGTCAAGGACCCGCGGCCACCAGCCTTCGCGGTCCGCGAAGGCGTCCTCGTCGAGTGCCGTCAGCTCGGCCCGCAGGTCGCGGTAGACCTCCAACCCCTCGCCCTGGCTCTCCGCCCCGGCGATCAGCGGCACGGCCCGGTCCAGCGCGGTCAGGGAGAGCAGGAAGCGGTCCACGCTGCTGTTGACCGGCATCTCGGGCAGGTCGAACCCCCGGAACCCGCCGCGGACTCCCCCGGCCTCCGTCACGTACAGCTCGACCGGCCCGTCGTACCCGAGCACCGGTCGCCCCTGCGCGGTCAGCGGCGCGGGCGACTCGGCCCCCGGCTCCGGCTCCGGCCCCGCCCCGGCCTGCGACTCCGCGTCGGGCGCGCTGAAGTACCGCCCGACCTGGACCGGCACCCCCGTGTCCGCGACCACGGACACCCCGACCACGGACGCCCCGAGCCCGGCTGCGTCCGGCCAGTTGAGCCGACGCAGTCCCTGCACGCCGAAGCGCTCCACCAGCACGCGGCGGGGGTCGGTGCTCATCTCGGGTCCTTCCGGGGCGGTACGGGTGGTGAAGGTTCGGGCAAACGCTACCGTGGCTTCCGGGGGTACATGCCGCTCGCGTAGGAGTCGAGGTACTGGGTCCAGAAGCCGTCCGGATCGGCGAGCGGCGCGGGGTCGACGGCACGCATCTCCGCCTCGATCTCCTCGACGGCGCGCCGGTAGAGCGGACGGGCCTCCCGGTTGCGCAGCCGGGGGTCGGGCGCCTTCGACTCGACCAGCAGGAGCATCCGGGCCAACGAGGAGACGTCCCCGTGGATCCGCTCGTAGCCCTCCTCGGCGTCCTCCGAGGTCGCAAAGACCACACCGTCGTCACGCCGGACGTAGACCAGTGCGTACTGGAGCGAGCCCAGGTGGCCGAGTTCACCGAACGGCGTCACTACCACCTTCTCCAGACCGCCTTCGTCCTCCACCAGCCGGTCCGGCGTCGACGCCGCGGCCAGCGAGGCGCCGAGGTGGAACACCCCGCTGCACCACGGCACGCCCACCTCGCTCAGGAAGGCGACGGCGTCGGCGGCGCCGATCACCGGCGCGGCAGCCGCAGGATCGGTCCGGACCACCTGGTCGGCCGGGAGCTCGGAGGTCAGTTCCTCCGACGTCAGGGGGAAGAGCACAGGATCTCCTGGGGTAACGCTCGGTCGGTGGTTCCACTACGCGTCAAACCGCTGCCGGGTCGACGTCGAAGTCCATGCTCCCGGCCGTTCCACCGTAGTCGCCGGAGGCGTGGTTCGACTCCAGCTGATCGATGTAGCGGTCGAACGGAGCGTTGCGGACATCGGTGTCCTTGATGTCGTTGTCGTAGTCCACCGCGTGGGTGACCTTGAGATCCGGGTTCTGCTCCGGGTCGAACATGTGCATGTTGAGCCATCGTTCGCAGGTGGAGCCCTTCTGGCAGGGCCGGCGTTCCGTATAGACCTGGTCCACCTGGAACTGCTTCTTGTTGTGGACGAGCGGATAGCCGATGGAGCGCTCCGAGTGGCTGCGCTCCGCACTGCTGCGGCCGACCAGGATGAACTCCTCCTTACCGTCGGTCGAGGCGTAGTGCAGTGCGGCGTAGTTGGTGCCGCCGTAGTCGCCCTCGCCGCCGTGCTGGGCGCGTCGTGCCTCCTCGACCGCCTTGGAGAGGTCGGTCGGCTCCTCGAGCTTCTGCGACTCGACCCACTCCCCCTCCTTGTCCTGCGTGCGACCCAGCGACTCCCAGCTCTTCTTGTTGGCGCTGAGCTCCTTCTTCTCCTCCGGAGTCAGGCTCTTGACGCCGGGCGTCTCCCGATTCGCGTCCAGCAGGCCGCGGATTCCGGAGTCGTCCTCGGGCGAGAGGTCCTTGAGCTGACCGTCGACGATCTCCTTGACGTTGCCCTCGTCGTCGACGAAGTACTTGCGGACCGTCTTCTTCTCGTTCTCCTCGACGTTGTCCGCGATCGTGTGGAGGTTGCTCTTGGTCTCGTCGAGGATCCCGCCGTAGGCGTGGGAGACGTCCTCCGACAGGGCTTTGACGGTCTTCCCGGCCGCCTCCTCGAAGGGCTTGGCCACGTCGCTCATGTGAAGCTCACCCCCGACATGTTCGAGGCGAAGTTCTGCGCGTGGCCGCGTGCCGTCTCCGCGTGGGCGCCGAACTTCTCGGCGTGGCCGCGCAGTTCCTCCGGGTGCACCATCCAGCCGTCGCCGGGGCCGCCACCGGAGACGCCGAGCATGTCCTCCAGCGCCGAGTAGCTCATCCCGGCGACGGCCTTCTCGACGACGCCGAGCAGCGGGGTCAGCGCGGCGTTGATCACCTGGGCGGTGATGTACTGGATGAGCTCCTGCTTGAGGAACTCCACCAGCTTCTCCGCCGCCTTGACGATGAGCGCCTCGGCCGCCTCGGCCAGCCCGAGCGTCGCGATGGCCGCGGCCTGGTCGGCGACGAAGGAGGCTGCCAGTACGCCGAGTTCGGCGATGCACTCCATCTTCAGGCCGACGATGTAGTCCGCCGCCGCGTCCAGCGCGGTCGCCAGGACCGAGCAGCCGTCCAGCAGGTCCTGCATGTGCCCCTGCGACAGGTGCGCCCACTTGGAGACCAGCAGGTCGTAGGAGTTCGCCTGGTAGGAGGAGTTCATCGCGCTGAGGGTCGCCGTCGCGTCCTGGTGCGTGCCCTCGATGCCCGAGGCGAAGGTCCGCACGTGCGTGGCGAACTCACGCACCGAGTCCTCGTTGACCTGTGGCCAGCTGATGCCGATGAAGTTGAGGAAGTCCGCCACCGGCTGCGGCAGTTCGATCGCCATGGCCCACCCCCGTACCGGCGCCGCCACTCTCCAGTTTCGAGGAGAGGCTAGTACGCCGGCACGGTTCCACGACAGGGGAAATCAGGTGGGAGGGTTCTTCCGTCAGTGTATTTCTCAGGGCTTCAACAGCCCACGCTGGTAGGCCTTGACGAGGTGCTGCGGGACCAGGTGCTCGCGGCCGTCGACGGTGACCGGGACGAGCTGCGGGGTGGTCGCCTTCCACTGGGCCCGGCGGTGCCTGGTGTTGCTGCGGGACATCTTGCGCTTGGGCACGGCCATCGGGTCGTTCCTTCGTTCACTGGGTCGTTGGTGTCGTTGGTGTCGTTGGTGATGAAGCGTCAGGACCGCTCAGGTCACCGGATCGAGGAGGTCCTCGAAGGCGTCCGGCAGCGCCTTCCAGCCGGATTCGCCCGCGCCCAGCTCCTCGTCGGTGAGCAGGCAGGAGTCGAGCAGCTCGACCACGCCCTCGGCGTCGAGTCCGGCGGCCGTGAAGACGAGCTGCTGGATCCGATCGCCGTAGGTGGGGTGCCACTCCAACGCGGCTGCCGCGCGGCGCTGCGGCGGGTAGAGGTCCCACTGGTCGTCGTCGAGGGCGGCCAGCCAGGGGCCGCACTCCTCCATGGCCAGGCCGGCCCCGGCCGCGTCCCAGGCGAGCATCAGGTCCGGGCGGTTGGCGAGCCAGAACCGGCCCCGGCTGCGCTGTGCCGCGGGGACCAGCTGCTCCAACGCCTCGTGGAGCCGCTCCGGGTGCAGCGGACGACGGCGCTCCCACACCAGCGTCGCCACGCCGCAGCCCTCCGCCTGCTGCGGCAGCAGCGCGATCGCGGGGTTGACCCGGTCCCGGGCGGCGGGGACGTCGAACCGCGCGGCGGCGACGCCGTCCCCGGCGGCCAGCGCACCCGTGCCGAGCGCCACGCGGCGTGCCGCCGGGTGGAGTTGCTGGATCATGGCGAGCCCCGCGAGCCGCTGCTCACGGTCCTCGGCGTTCTCCCCGCCCTGAGGAGCCCTGGGCACGACGATCAGTTGGGCGTACTCGATCTGGCGGGCCAGCGCCTCGGCGCGGGAGCGCTCGTCGTCGGCGCTGGTGTGCAGGCCGAAATCGCGCAGTTGGTCGGAGACGGAGAGGTCCTCGACGACGCGCGTGGGATCCACGGCGACGACGACCGCGGCCACGTACACGTCCTCGGCCATGCAGCGGCCGTCCACCTCGGCGCCCACGACGACCTCGGTGACCGCGTGCGGCTCGCTGCCGCCCCACAGCTCCACCACGGCCAGCGAGTGCCGGCCGCCGTGCGCCAACCGCCGCAGCTGGGGCAGCAGGTCCGCGCGGACGGCGCAGCACGGGCAGTCGTTGGTCAGCGGGACCGTGGTGACGCCGCCGACCTGCACGTCGGCGGCGGCCTGCCCGTCGGCGTCGATCAGGCCGTCGGCGTCGATCAGGCCGTCGGCGGAGCGGATCGACCGGTGGGCCAGGCCCACGGACGCGTCGGTGAGGTCGTGGTGGAGCACGACGGCGTCGGGATAGGCGAGGAGCAACTCCGCGACCGCCTGGCGGCGCACCTCCGCGTGCAACCCGGCGACCACCGCGACGGGCAGGAGGGTGCCACCGTGCGTCGAGCCCCCCGCCCCCGCTCGGCCCGTCACCAGCTGGACTTCCGTACGCCGGGCAGCTGGCCCGCGTGGGCCATCGCGCGCAGGTTGATCCGGGACAGGCCGAACGCCCCCTGGTAGCCGCGCGGGCGACCGTCCACGGCGTCGCGGTTGCGGACCCGCGTCGCGCTGGCGTCCCGGGGCTGCCGGGCCAACTCGCGCTGGGCCGCGGCGCGCTCGTCGTCGCTGCTGCGCGGCGAGGCGATGACCTTCTTCAGCTGCGCGCGGCGCTCGGCGTAGCGAGCGACGATCACCCGGCGTCGTTCGTTCTTGGCGATCTTGCTTGTCTTGGCCATCAGACACGCACCCCCTGGGAGCGGAGGCGGGCGACGGCCCTCTCGATGCCGATCTTGTCGACGGTCTTGATGCCCTTGGTGCTCAGCGTGAGCCGGACGAACCGTCCCTCGCTGGGCAGCCAGTAGCGCTTGTGCTGGATGTTCGGGTCGAAACGGCGCTTGGTGCGCCGGTGCGAGTGCGAGATCGAGTGACCGAAACCGGGCTTGCGGCCGGTCAACTGGCAGTGGGCGGACACGGTGGTTCCCCCTTTGGCAGGTGTGGCGAACAGGGCTGAACACCCGCCCGTCGACGGCAGGAATACCCGACGGAGGGTGGACGTTCAGACGGTACAGTAGGTGAACATGACTTCCATTTCACTCTGGCGGACAGCACCGCGGAGCGATCCGGACAGTCATCGGCCCCCGTCCACGACTGGAGAACCGCCGACCATGGCACGCAACGAACTCCGCCCGATCGTCAAGCTCCGCTCCACCGCCGGAACCGGCTACACGTACGTCACCCGCAAGAACCGCCGCAACGACCCGGACCGGATGGTGCAGCGCAAGTACGACCCGACCCTCGGCCGTCACACCGAGTTCCGCGAGGAACGCTGAGCGTCACGCGGGACCACCGCACTCCCCACGCGTCCCACCCGCTCGAAACCGAGAGGCACAGCACGATGAAGACCGGAATCCACCCCGAGTACCGCCCCGTCGTCTTCCGCGACCGCGTCGGGGACGTCGCGTTCCTGACCCGCTCCACGCTCACCAGCACCAAGACCGTCGAGTGGGAGGACGGGAACACCTACCCCGTCTTCGACGTCGAGATCTCGTCGGCGAGCCACCCCTTCTACACCGGCAACGCCCGCGTGATGGACACCGCCGGACGCGTCGAGCTCTTCGAGCGCCGCTACGGGCGGCGGTAAGCCTCGAACGCCGCGTAGTGGGTCGCACCAGGGCCGTGGCACTTCGGCGCCCGCCGAAGCGTCACGGCCCTACCGTCGGCCTCATGGACACCCTGTCACCCGCACCACCGACCGTCTCGGGCCACGGGAAGCACGCGGATAGCGATGACCACGTGGTCATCGCCCCGGCGATCCTCTACTTCGGCACGCCCGTGGTGCTGCTCACCACGGAGAACGAGGACGGCTCCGCCAACCTCGCGCCGCTGTCGTCGGCCTGGGCGCTCGGCCAGGTGATCGTGCTGGGCGTCGGAGTCGAGGGCCAGACCGCGCACAACCTGCGTCGCCGCCCCGAGCTCGTCGTCAACCTGCCCGCCCCCACGCAGTGGCCGCAGGTGGAGCGCCTCGCGCCGCTCACCGGACGCGATCCGGTGCCCGAGTCGAAGCGTGGCACCTTCCGGTTCGAGCGCGACAAGTTCGCGGCGGCGGGCCTGCGGCCCGAGCCCTCGGAGCTGGTCCGGCCGCCCAGGGTCGCCGAGTGCCCGCTGCAGTTGGAGGCCCGCGCCGCCCGGGTTCAGGCGGACGTCGCGGGCAGCTTCCTCATCGTCGAGGCCAAGGTGCTCCGCGTGCACGCCGATCCGCGCCTGGTCGTGCCGGGGACCCAGCACGTCGACCCGGCCGCGTGGAGCCCGCTGGTCTACAACTTCCGCCACTACTACGGGCTCGGACCCGAGCTGGGCCACACTTTCCGTTCCCTGACGCCTCGTTCACACTGAGACCGCCCCGCGTCCGGCTTCAGGACCAGGCGATCTCGCCATGGCGGGAGACGAAGCGTCCGGTGCCGGCGCCGGGCCCCTGGGTGGCGAGAGCGACGATGGCGTCCGTGCCCTCGGTGACGGTTTGCGGGCCGCTGTGACCGTTCATGTCGGTCGCCGTGTAGCCCGGGTCGGCGGCGTTGACGCGGATGCCTTTCAGGCCCTTGGCGTACTGGGTGGTCAACATCGTCAGCGCCGCCTTCGAGGCGGCGTACAGCGGCGCGACGACCTGCGACTCGGACCGCTCGGGGTCGTGGGTGAGGGCGAGGGAGCCCATGCCGCTGCTGACGTTGATGATCACAGGGTCGTCCGAACGACGCAGCAGTGGCAGGAACGCGGTGGTGGCGCGGACGACACCGACGACGTTGACGTCGAGGACGGCCAGGGCGTCGGCGGCGGTGAGTTCGCTCGGATCGCCGAAGGGACCTTGCACAGCGGCATTGTTGATCAGGACGTCGATCCTGCCCTCATGCTCGGCGACGTCCGCTGCCGCGGCGGCCACGGACGCGTCGTCGCTCACGTCGACGGGGACGTAGCGCGCGCCCAACGCGGCGGCGGCCGCCTCGCCCTGCTCGCGGTCGCGCGCTCCGACGAGCACGGTGTGGCCGTACTCGACCAGGCGACGTGCGGTCTCGCGGCCGAGCCCCTTGTTCGCCCCGGTGATGAAAGTGATCGTCATGCCTTCGATGGTCCTCAAACCGGAGGACGCCGACCAGGGAGACTTCGACGATAGGACGAGCAGTACCACCTTCGCGCCCGCCCCGGAGACCGGAGATGCGGGACGATGTGGACCATGACGGCGACATCCGGAACCGGCCTGGGCGCGATGATCCGCACATGGCGCGACCGTCTGCCCCCGTCGGCAGCCGGACTCACGGCTGCCCCGGGACGCCGCACGGTCGGGCTGCGACGTGAGGAGCTGGCCGATCTCGCCGGGGTGTCGGTCGACTACGTCGTGCGCCTGGAGCAGGGACGCGCCACGACGCCCTCGGCGAGCGTGGTCGCGTCCCTGGCGCGCGCTCTGCACCTGTCGGTCGCCGAGCGGGACCACCTGTACCGATTGGCCCACCTCGCCCCACCGGCACGCGGCACGGTCTCCGACCATCTCCCGCTCGGCATGCAGAGGATGCTCGCCCGCCTGGGAGACGTCCCCGTCGCCGTCTTCGCGGCGGACTGGCAGCTGATCTGGTGGAATCGCGGCTGGGCCGCGCTCCTTGGCGATCCCTCCGCCTGGCCGCCGCGACTGCGCAACTTCGCCCGTGACAGGTTCCCGGTGGACGGAAGCCCCGCCCGCCTCACGGCGTGGCCGGTCTCCGAATCGGACCGAGCCGCCACCGACGCCGCCGTCGTCTCCGATCTGCGCCGCGCCACCGGCCGGTTCCCCCAAGACTCCCGTCTTGCCGCGCTGATCGGCGAACTGAACTCGGGCAACGCGAGATTCGCGGAGCTGTGGGCGACCGGAGAGGTGGCCGCCGCGCACCGCGAGGACCGCAAGACCGTCGACCACCCCTTGGTAGGACCGGTCACGGTTGACTGCGACACCCTGACTGCCGGCGACGACGAGCTCAAGATCGTCATCTGGACCGCCGTGACCGGCAGCGAGGACGAGACCAAGCTCCGGCTCAGCACCGTCGCGGGCCCACCGCCCACTCACTGACTCACGTCTCCTTGACCAGCTCCAGCAGCGTGATGCTCAACCACGGGCCGCCGTACCAGTACGCGGGACCGAGCGGGCGCAGTGTCGCCGTCCCCCGGTGCGTGCGCGCCAGGTGACGGGCGTACCGGTGGGCCATGGGCGCGAAGTCGGCGATCAGCAGCCGTCCGCCGGGACAGAGCACGCGCAGGGCCTCGTCCAGCGCGCGGAACCGGTCGTCGTCGGCCGGGATGTTGTGGATGACCAGCGCACTCGTGACGACGTCGAAGGAACCGTCCGCGAAGGGCAGCGCGGTGATGTCGGCGGTGTGCACCTCGATCCGGTCCAGGACCCCGGCCGCCAGGGCGTTGGCGCGGGTGGCGTCGGGGGTGTTGCCGCTCTGGTCCTTGCCCAGCCACAGGTCCGTGCCGACGGCACGTCCCTCCGGCAGCCGCCGGGCAGCCGCGATCAGCACCGCGCCGCGGCCGCAACCGAGGTCCAGCAACTGCTCGTGGCCCTTCAGGCCGACCCGGTCCAACTCCCGCTCCCAGACGCGCAGTTTGCCGCGCAGCGTGGTGTGCAGGTAGACGCCCGTGCTGGCGAGCAGCAGCGCGCCGGTGGCGGCCGTCGCGGCGCGTCCCTTCCGCCACCGTCCGGCAGCCAGGAGGGACGCGGTGCCGAGGGCGGCGATCACTGCGGGAAAGGACGGCGCGTCGACGCCGTAGTGCGGCCGGTCGAGGCGCGGCGGGAGCGAGTCGTTCGGCATCGTGGTCTCAGACATGCTCGCAGTGTCAGCCGCGCGGGGAGCCGCCGGATTGGACGAATGTTCCTGAGCGGAGCTGCGCCGCCCTGTCCTGATGTGACTTAACGTCAGACATCGTGCAGGTAGCCGGGTTCGGCCCAGGCGATGTCGTCGACCGCGAGCCATGGCGCGATCGCGACGGCCCTGGGCGTCGCCCCGGCGAAGGCCATGACGTCGCGATGGAGGTGAGACTGGTCGACGTAGCCGATCTCCGCCGCCACCCGTGCCGCGGCGTTCCCTGCGGCGAGGTGGTGGGCGGCCTGGTCGAAGCGCACCAACTGCGCGGCCCGCTTGGGGGTGAGGCCGAGCTGCGCCCGGAACCGGGACCAGAGCCACTTGCGGCTCCAGCCGACCGCCTCGGCCAGCCGGTCGACGCGCACGGATCCCTGGTGTGTCACGATCTGCCGCCAGCAGTAGGCGACTTCCGGATCGACGACCCGGCCGCCCTCGCACCGCAGCGCGAGCGCAGCCTCCGCGATCGCGAACCGCTCCTCCCAACTCCCGGCCGCACAGAGCCGCTCCCGCAGGCGCGCGGCGTCCCGGCCCCAGAGGTCGTCGAGGGGAACGACACGCCCGCCCGACTCCGCCGAGGCGCCGTCCAGCACCGCGTGGGCGAGCAGCGGCGACAGCCGCAGTTGCAGGCAGGCGACGTCACGACCGAGGCCCCGCACGCCGTCGGCAGCCATGCCGATGACGGCGCTGTCGCGCTGCTCGCGCCCCTCGGAGTCGACGACGGCGAGGGTGCCGTCCCCGATGTCGAAGGCCAGCGTCACGGCCGGGTACGGGACCACGGCCAGGTCGACGGGGTCCGTCGTCCGGGCCCGGAACCCGGCCATGCCGACCCCGCGCAACCGCCCGGGCCGCGACGGCGTTGCGATCTCCCACACGTCCACGGCGTCGTGCGCCGAATCGACGGCTCGCATACCGAACAGGCTACGCGGCACGGCGGTTCGGGCGCTGCACACCTGGACCGCTTGCTGAATCCCCTGCTGGACCACCGGGCGACATTCGTCCAAGACCCGGCCGCGGAACCCGACGACGCTGAGCAGGAAGCCGGTCGTTGCACCGGGCTCGCCACCGCGCGCACAGCGCGCCGTTCGGGAGAGGACCCTCACCCATGACCCAGCCGTCGATCGACCCGTTCACGCCCGCCGTCGACCTCGCCGCGGCCATCCGCCGCAAGGAGGTGAGCCCGGTCGAGGTGGCCGACTGCTACCTCGACCGGATCGACGCGCTGGACCCCGGGCTCAACGCCTTCTGCCACCGCGCCGACGACGACGTCCGCAAGGCCGCTGCTGCTGCGGCCGACGCCGTGGCGCGGGCCGGGTCCGGCGAGGAGCTCCCGCCCTTCCTGGGCGTGCCACTGCCGATCAAGGACCTTCTCGACGTGGCCGGTTGGCCGACCAGGTACGGATCGGCCGGAGCGGACCTGCGCCCGGCCACCGCGTCCGACACGGTGGTGCAACGGTTCGTGGACGCCGGCTTCGTCCTTCTCGGCAAGACCACCACCTCCGAGTTCGGCGCCGTGCCCTTCACCGAGAGCGAGGCCCTGGGCGTCACGCGCAACCCCTGGGCCCCGGACCGGTCGCCGGGCGGCTCGTCGAGCGGCGCGGGGACGGCCGTCGCCGCCGGGATGGCGCCGCTCGCCCACGCCGAGGACGGCGGCGGGTCGATCCGCATCCCCGCCTCCTGCACCGGCCTGGTCGGGCTGAAGGCCACCCGGGGGCTGGTACCCCGGACCACGGTGGTCGGCGAGGGCCTGGCGGTGAGCGGCGCGGTGACCCGCACCGTGGCGGACAGCGCGGCCCTGCTCGACGTGCTTGCCCGCCACGACCCGGGCGCCTGGTGGTCCCGGCCGGAAGGCCGGACACCGTTCGGCGTCACGATGCGGCAGGAGCCGCCGACGGGGGTGCGGATCGGCGCGCTCACCGACTCACCGGTCGCGGGTGTCCCGGTGGATCCGGCGTGCGTGGCGGCCGTCCACGCCACGCTCCACGCCCTCGAATCCCTCGGCCACCACGTCGTCGACGCCCGCCTCCCGCTGCCTCCGACCGAGGAGTTGCTCGGGGTGTTCACCACCCTCTGGAACTGCGGCTCCGCAGGCGTCCCGCTCGCCGATCCGGACCGCGTCGAGCCGCACAACCGCGCACTGCGGGAGGCGGCCCGGTCGGTCAACTCGTGGACCTATGCGGAGGCCGTGCTGACGACGCAACAGCTGTCGCGGCGCATCGTCGAGGGCTTCCTGGCCGGGTTCGACCTCCTGGTCACGCCGACCATGGCCTGCCTGCCGCCGCGCGTCGGCACCTTGCGTGCGGGCGCCGGGGAGGATCCCCTCCGGCCGTTGCACAACAGCTACCCGATGGGGGTTTTCACGTCGCTGTTCAACGTGACCGGGCAGCCGGCGATCTCACTGCCGCTCCACCACGACGACGCCACGGGGCTGCCCGTCGGCGTCCAACTGGTGGCCGCACCCTGGCGCGAGGACCTGCTGCTCCAGGTGTCCCGGACGCTGGAGGTCGCGCTCCCGTGGGCCGCTCGGCGTCCGGCCCTCGCCGGCGGCGGCCGGGCCGGCAGCTGACGGCGACTCAGGCGGGTCGCGGCGGCGGCCGGGCCGGCGACTGAGGCGGCGGCTGCGGCAGCAGCGGTCAGGTCAGCGAGCGCAGCGCCGTCGCGGCCTCGTCGACGCAGGTGGCGAAGGTGAGCGGCGCGTCAGCCGCGATCCAGCGGGCGAAGGCGACGTGGAAGACCGTCACCGCGCTGTGGGCGGCGAGGCTGGCGATCGGCTCGGTCACGCCGCGTTCGTGCAGGGCGTCGGTGGCCGTGTCGGTCAGGGTGGCGAGCTTGAGCAGTTCGCGCTCCTGGAGCCCGGGGTTGGCCGCGATGATCCCGCTGCGGCGGACGGCGTGGTCGCGGCGGTCCTCCAGCAGACCGCCGCCCGCGACCATCCCGGCGAGCGCCGCCTCCAGCGGCGTGGACCCCTCGGGCGCGGAGACGATCGCGTCGCGTGCGGCCTGCGCCATGAGCGGCGATCCGTCGAAGAGGACCTCGCGCTTGTCGGCGAAGTGCCGGAAGAAGGTGCGCTCGGTGACCCCCGCACGCTCGGCGATGTCGCCGGCGGTGGTCTGCTCGAAACCACGCTCGGCGAAGAGTTCCATCGCGGCGCCGATCATCCGCCCGCGCGCGTCCGGTTGCCATCTCCCCATGCCGGGAAGTCTAGCGGCCCGAACATTCGGATGACAGTCGCTGACATCAGTGCTAACGTTGACGACAGTCACTGACATCCCAGTGGCAGTCCAGTGGCATTCCCATGGAAGGAATCCGCCATGCGCGTCTTCGTCACCGGTGCCTCCGGCTGGATCGGCTCCGCCGTCACCGACGAACTCCTCTCCCACGGCCACAAGGTCGTCGGCCTGGCCCGCTCGGACGAGGCCGCCGCCGCCCTCGACGCCAAGGGCGCCGTCGCCCACCGCGGCAGCCTCGACGACCCCGACAGCCTCGCCGCCGCGGCGGAGGCCGCCGACGCGGTCATCCACCTGGCCTTCAAGCACGACTTCGCCGACTACGCGGGCGCGGGCCGGAGCGAGCACACCGCCGTCCTGCGCATGCTCGACACCCTGGAGGGCAGCGACCGGCCGTTCCTGCTGGCCTCCGGCCTCGCCAGCGGCGTCGTCGGCCGCCCCCTGACGGAGGACGACGCGTCGCCGTTCCACGGCGTCGACTCCATGCGCGGCGGCAGCGAGAACCTCGCGCTCTCCTACGCCGAGCGCGGCGTCCGCCCGGTGGCGCTGCGCTTCGCACCGACCGTCCACGGCATGCGTGACCACGGCTTCACCGCCCAGCTGACGAAGATCGCCGGGGAGCGCGGGGCCGCCGGCTACATAGGCGACGGTTCGACGCGCTGGGCGGCGGTGCACCACTCGGACGCGGCCCGCATGGTCCGGCTCGGGCTGGAGAAGGCCCCGGCCGGTGCGCGCCTACACGCGGTGGCCGAAAGCGGCCTGCCCTCCCGCGAGATCGCGGCCGCGCTCGGCGAGCAGCTCGGCGTGCCCACCGTCTCGGTCGCGCCGGAGGACGCCGACGCCCACTTCGGCTGGATCGGGCGGTTCTTCGGCATGGACATCGTCGCATCCAGCGCCCACACGCGGGAGTTGCTCGACTGGACGCCCACCGGCCCGACGCTCTTCGAGGACATCGCCGCGGGGGCCTACGCCCTGACCCAGTGAGCCTGCCAGTGACCCCGGCGGTGAGCCCGACTCGGTGAACTGCCACGGCTCTTGACGGTCAGTGGGGTGGTCGGTACGGTTCCCGCGATTCAGTTAGGAACCTTTACTACTTAACTGACCGTCCTCAGGAGCCCCCATGGGAATTCGACCGGGACGCGGTCCCCTGACCGCTTCAGCCGCCGGTGCCGGCCTCCTCCTGGCACTGGTCGCGCCTACCACGGCCGCCCACGCCAGCACCGCCGCGCAACTGCGCACCGACCAGGTCGGCTATCTGCCGACCGACACGAAGATCGCGTACCTGATGACAGGCGCCGCGGTCTCCGGCGAGACCTGGAAGGTGGTCGACGCCGCAGGCTCGACGGTGGCCAGTGGCACGGTGACCACCACCAGCCGCGGCTCGTGGAACTCGGCCTACCGGGACGTGTACCCGATCGACTTCTCCAAGGTGACCGCGAGCGGCAGTTACCGCGTGGTCGTGAGCGGCGCGGTCGGCGTCACCTCCGACACCTTCCGGGTGGAGACCGCCGCCGCGCTCTACGGCTCTCTGGTGACCAACGGCGTGACGTTCTACCAGAACCAGCGCGACGGCAAGAACGTGATCCCGGGCGCCCTGGGCCGCACGCCCTCGCACCTGAACGACGCGAGCGCGACGGTCTACAAGACGCCGGCCTTCATCCCCAACAGCGACGGCGGCACCGGGGACCAGATCAGCGGCAACCTGGTGCCGATCGCGGGCGCGCCCAAGGTCGACGTCGAGGGCGGCTGGTTCGACGCGGGCGACTACCTCAAGTTCACCTTCACCGCCGCCTACGCCGACGACCTGCTCTACTCGTCCGCCCTCGCGCTCGGCCACTCCGCGCCCGCCTCGCTCACCGCCGAGGCCGCGTACGGCGGCTCGTGGCTGAACCAGATGTGGAACCCGAAGACGAAGACGCTCTACCTTCAGGTCGGCATCGGCGCCGGCAACGAGACGACGTACTACGGCGACCACGACCTGTGGCGGCTGCCGCAGGCGGACGACTCGGACACCGCCAAGACGGACTACTACGCCGCCGCGCACCGCCCGGTCTTCGAGGCCGCGGCCCCCGGCGCGAAGATCGACCCGGACGTGGTCGGCCGCGTCGCCGCCGCGTTCGCCCTGGCCGCCCGGTCCGACGCCGCCGCCGGTGACACCTCGGGCGCCACGACCGAACTGGCCGACGCCACCTCGCTCTACGCGATGGCGAACACCAGCCCCTCGGGCACGCTGGAGTCCGCGCTGCCCTCGGCCTACTACCCCGAGTCGATCTGGCACGACGCCATGGAGCTGGCCGCGACGGAGATCGCCCGTGCCCAGCAGGCCCTCGGCGACCCGAGCTCCACCTCCCTGCCCTACCTCAAGCAGGCGGCCACCTGGGCGTCCGACTACATCGCCAAGGACTCGGGCAACGACACGCTCAACCTCTACGACGTCAGCGCCCTCGCCCACGCCGACCTGGCCGCGGCGATCACCGCCGCCGGGAGCCCGTCCGGACTGGCCGTCAGCAAGGCGACGCTGATCGCCAACCTGAAGTCCCAGGTCGCCTCGGCCGCCAAGACCTCGGCGGCGGACATCTTCCGCGAGGGCGGCGACTACACCAACTTCGACGTCGACTCGCACACCTTCGGCTTCATCTCCACCGAGGCGCTCTACCAACACGCCAGCGGGGACACCGAGTTCGCCGCCTTCGCGGGCGAGCAGCGTGACTGGCTGCTCGGCGGCAACGCCTGGGGCACCAGCTTCGTGGTCGGCGAGGGCACCACGTTCCCCGACTGCATGGGCTCGCAGATACCCAACCTGCTTGGTTCCACCAACGGCCACAGCCCGATCGACAGCGGGGCCGTCGTCAACGGCCCCAACGGAACGGCCAACTTCACCGGCGGGCTGGGATCGCTCCAGTCCGGCATGAAGTCCTGCGAGCGGGACAGCTTCACCGCCTTCACCGGCCACGGCGGCGAGTACGTGGACGACGTCCGCTCCTGGCAGTCCAGCGAGCCCGCGCTCGACATGACCGGCAGCGCGATCCTCGCCGGGGCACTCCAGGAGTCGCTCGGCTGAGCCGACCGGATTGAGCCAAGAGAGCGAGGGGACTTGACGGAGGCTCACCACGCCAGCAGAGTCTCTATCGATAACGGTTTTCATTTCTGTTATCGATCCGAGTCCCCTCCTCTCGCGAACGGAGAGCTCCCTCATGTCGCTCGACGTCTCCCCCGAACTCCTCGCCCAGGCCGAGCACGGGCCCATCGACGAGGCCGATTTCGTCGCCACGGTCCGTGACTCGCTCCCCTACGCCTTCACGACCGTCGAGGCGCTCGCGGCCCGGCTCCCGCACAGCGACGAGCCGTTCGTCGACGACAACACCCCGCCCACGGACGCCGAACGCGGCCAACTGCTGCGGGCCCTGGCCAGCAACGCGATCCGGGGCAGCCTGGAGCGGCACTTCGGCGTCACGCTCGCCTTCATGAACTGCCACCGCGTCGCCGCCTTCCGGCCCGGCACCGAGGACGAGGCCGCCTACCAGGAGTTCACCTCGCTGCGCTCCCAACTCCTCAACCAGACCCCGGAGCTGCGCAACTGCTGATCCGGCCTGCGGGACTGCCGTGCGGCGGGACGGCGGGACTGCGGGAGGGTGGGACTACTTCACCGCCCCCGCGGCCAGGTCGGTGCGCCAGTGCGGCTGGAGCAGCAGGGACGCCACCGCCGGGGACCGGATCTCCTTCGTCTTCACCGGAACCACCGTCACCTTCCGTGCGGTGACCGACGCCGACGAGGGCATCGCCTCAGTCTCGCTGGACAGCGGCCCGGCGACGCCGGTGGACCTGTACTCCGCGACCCGCACGGGCGACGTCGCCGTCTGGTCGAGCGCCGCGCTCAGCCCACGGACCCACACCCTCACCATCACGGTCACCGATACGAAGGACGCGGCGTCCTCCGGCACGGCCGTGGCGCTCGACCGGTTCATCTACGCGCCCAGCAGATAGAGCCCGTCCAGCGCTGGTCGGCCGCCGCCGTCGGGCCCTGGGATGCAGCCCGGGGAACGACACGGCGACCCCGAACTCCCCTCCCCTGCATCCCCGTAGTACTTCCGGACTACGGCGCAAGTGCGCTCCGCAGCACGACGCCGACGACGGGCCCTGGTTCCTAGCTTCATGAGCAACGCGTCCCGCTCCAGGGACCGAAGCAGGAACCAGGGGGACCCGGTCATGGCACAGCACTTCTTCGGCCCACGAGCGCGCCGGGCGCTGGCCGGCGCGCTCCTCGCGGCAGCGGTCGTGGTGCCGCTCGCGGGCGCGGCGCAGGCGTCAGACGTCCCGGCGCCCGCGCCCAGCGGTAGGCCGACGCTCACCAACGGCGGCGTGGCCGCCCTGGACGCCCGGTACGCCGCGTCCCGCGCCGACATCCTGGCCGCCGCACGGTACGCCGACACGGCCGGCGACCCCACCCGCGCGACCGAACTGCGCGTCCTCGCCCAGCAGTCACGCGACTTCCTCTCCTTCGACGGACGCGACGGCGGGCGCACCGTCGAGGTGCTGGGCGACCTCGCGCACGCCCGGCGCATCGCCGTGCTGGTGCCGGGCTCCGACACCAACCTCGACACCTACGAGCGCTTCCACGCCGACGCTGCCGCGCTGGAACAGGCCGCGGGCGGCGACGCGACGCACACCGCCGTGGTCGCCTGGCTCGGCTACGCGACGCCCGAGACCGTCTCGCCCACCGTCCTCACCGACGACCGCGCGGACCAGGCGGCCCCGCAACTGGTTGCCTTCGTGCGGCAGTTGCAGCAGCTCGAACCGGACGCCCGGACCACGCTGGCATGCCACTCGTACGGCTCCACCGTCTGCGCCCGTGCCGCGAGCGGGCTGCACGTCGCCGACCTGGTCCTCTACGGCAGCCCCGGCGTCGGCAGCGACGCCGCGACCGTGGCCGACCTGCACACCACCGCCACGGTCTGGGCGGGGCGCAGCAGCGGTGACTGGATCGCCGACGTGCCGCACGTCCGCGTCCCGTTGGGCTTCACCACGCTCGGGCTCGGCACCGACCCGGTCTCCCCCGGCTTCGGCGCACGGATCTTCGCCGCCGGGAGCGGCACGCACAGCCAGTACCTCAAGCCCGGCTCGCAGGCGCTGCGCAGCATCGCCGCCATCGTCTCCGGTGCGGCGGACGCCACGGCGGACGACAGGGCGGACGCCACAGGGGGTGCGTCATGACCAGCCCGATCTCTGCCTACCGCTCGCTCGCCGCGCGGATCGACGCGGCCACGCCGCCGCAGCGCGACCGGGCGATCGACGCGTTGCGCGCCTTCGCCATCCTCGGGGTGGTGCTCGGCCACTGGCTGGTCACCGCGCTGGTCCTCGACTCCGGCAAGCTCAAGGACAGCAGCCCGCTCCAGCACCTGCCGCAACTCGACTGGGTCTCCTGGCTGTTCCAGACCCTCGCGGTCTTCTTCCTGGTCGGCGGCCATGTCGCGGCGCGCAGTTACGCCGCAGCGCAGGCGCGCGGCACCGGTTACGGCACCTGGCTGGCCGCACGGTTCGCCCGGCTGACCCGGCCGGTGGCGGCGGTGCTGGTGGTCTGGGCCGTGGTCGCGGGCGCGCTGCTGCTCAGCGGCGTCAGCACCGCGACCGTGGTGATGCTGGTCAAGCTGGTCCTCTCGCCACTCTGGTTCCTGCTCGTCTTCGCCGCACTGACGGCGGCCACCCCGCTGGTGCGCAAGCTGCACCCGCTCTGGCCTCTGGCCGTGGTCCTCTACGTCGACGTCGCGCGGTTCGGGTTCCACCAGCCGGGCTGGCTGGGCTGGATCAACCTGCCCGCCGGATGGCTGGTCCCGTACTGCCTGGGCGCGGCTTGGGCCAGGGAGGGCATGTCGAGCAGACGGACCGGCTGGGTGCTGCTGCTCGGCGGCGCGGTTGCCACGGTGCTGCTGGTCCGTTACGCCGGTTACCCCGCCTCGATGGTGGGCGTGCCGGGCCAGGGGATCTCCAACCTCAACCCGCCGACGCTGGCCTCGGTCACCTTCGGCCTGGCCCAGTGCGGCGCGGCGCTGCTGCTGCTCGGCCCGCTGCGCCGGTGGCTGGCCCGGCCGGGCGCGTGGGCACTGGTGGCGCTGGTCAACCTCTCGGCGATGACGATCTTCCTGTGGCACCAGACGGCGATGATCGCGACCACCGCGCTCGGCCTGCTCATCGCCGGCGGCCCGGTCGTGGGTCTGCACACTCCGCCTGACACCACCGCGTGGGTGCTGGCCCGGCTGCTCTGGCTGCCCGCCTTCGCGACCGTGCTGGCCGGATGCTGGGCCGCCTTCCGGCACTACGAGCAACCGCGCAGGCCGCGCAGTGCCCGCAGGCGCAGCCACGTCGTCCGGTTCTCGCACGGTGCGAAGTCCGACGCCCGTTCGACCGATGGCCATAAGGTGGCGACGTGACCGGGCACCAGGGGGGTGGCGTGAGCGGGTCGAACGGATCGGACGCGCCGGACGTGCCGGGCAGGTCGGACAGCTCGGACGAGACGGCCTGGCCGGAGCGGGCAGAGCAACTGCGAGGGCTGGCCCGGCTGCTCGGCCGGAACGTGCGGCAGGACCTGCTGCGGCCGGTGCTCAACCGCTCGGCACCGATGCCGGAGGCACAGGAGCTGCCGTGGCGGGTGCGGAAGCCGGTCGTCACGCTGCTCGTCCTGCTCGGCGCCATCGCCTTCGGGATCG
The DNA here is from genome assembly GCF_015690355.1 of Streptacidiphilus fuscans. Lineage (GTDB taxonomy): Bacteria > Actinomycetota > Actinomycetes > Streptomycetales > Streptomycetaceae > Streptacidiphilus > Streptacidiphilus fuscans. The sequence continues at coordinate 92,670 of NZ_JADPRT010000014.1, forward strand.
ACACCAACCAGTACGCGTTCGCCTTCCAGCTCGGGGTGCCCGTCGGCATCATGCTGGCCGGCGCCCAGTCGGCGGCGCTGGTCTGGGCGTTGTGGGAGCCGATACCGGCCTGGTGGCTGTCGACGGTCACCATGCTGGCCGGCGCATGGATCGCGACCGCCCTCCACGGCGACGTGAATCCGACCCGCACCAACCTCGGAGCGCCCGGCTGGACCGCCATCACCATCCTGGTCCAGTCCGGCATCCTGCTGATCCTGGCGCTGCGGCTGCGGCCGCGCGTCGCCATGGAGGCGCTCGGGCTCTCGCTCTTCGCGGGGCTGTTGGCCGAGCTCTACCGCTCGCCCGACCAGGGCTCGTCGGTCGGCGCGGCGGTGGTCCTCTTCTCCGTGGCCGTGCTGATCGGCTCCTCACTGCGCGGACTGCGCGCCGCCCGCACCGAGTTGGTGGCGCAGGAGGAGCTGACCGCCGAGGAGCGCGCCCGGCGCACCGTGCTGGAGGAGCGCAGCCGGATCGCCCGCGAGCTGCACGACGTGGTCGCCCACCACATGTCGGTGATCTCCATCCAGGCGCAGGTCGCCCCGCACCTGGTCGAGGACCCGTCGCAGGAGCTGCGCGAGACCCTCGACGGCATCCGGCAGAACGCCGTCGAGGCGCTGGCCGAACTGCGCCGCGTGCTGGGTGTGCTGCGCGCCGAGAGCCCGCTCGGCGGCGGCGTGGACGAGGCCCCGCAGCCCACCCTGGCCCGGCTGCCCGAGCTGCTGAACAACGTGCGCGGCGCCGGACTGACCGTCGAGGTCGCGGTGACCGGCGAGGAGCGTCCGCTCGCACCGGGCGTGGAGCTCTCCGCGTACCGGATCGTCCAGGAGGCGGTGAGCAACGCGATGCGCCACGCGCCGGACGCGGCGGTCGCGATCACCCTCGACTACCGGCCCGCGGCACTCGGCGTCGCCGTCGTCAACGAGCCGCCGCGGAGCCCCGCACCGCCCTCGCCCGGCGCGGGACACGGGCTGCTCGGGATGCGCGAACGCGCGGCGATGCTCGGCGGCGAGCTCACCGCCGGGCCCACCCCGCAGGGCGGCTACCGGGTCGCCGCGCTGCTCCCCGTGGCCGCCGCACCCGTCCAACCGTCCCTGGAGGACCGCACATGACGATCCGCGTGATGATCGCCGACGACCAGATGATGGTCCGGCAGGGATTCAGTGTGCTGCTCAACCTGGAGCCGGACATCGAGGTCGTCGGCCAGGCCGTGGACGGCAACGACGCGGTCGCCAAGGTGGCCGAGCTCAGGCCGGACGTGGTGCTGATGGACATCCGGATGCCCGGCCTCGGCGGGATCGAGGCGACCCGGCGCATCGTCGGGCCCCCGTCCGAGAGCTCGGTCAAGGTGCTGATCCTGACCACCTTCGACCTGGACGAGTACGTCTACGAGGCGCTGCGCGCGGGCGCGTCCGGCTTCCTGCTCAAGGAGGCCTCGGCGAGCGAACTCGCCCAGGCGGTACGGGTGGTGGCCGCGGGTGACGCGCTGCTGGCGCCGAACATCACCAAGCGGCTGATATCCGAGTTCACCCGGATGCCCGGCGCCCCGCGCCAGCCGACCGGCGAACGGATCGGCGAGCTGACGGAGCGCGAGACCGAGGTGTTGTCGCTGATCGCGCAGGGCCTGTCCAACGCGGAGATCGCCGCCAACCTGGTCGTCGCCGAGCAGACGGTGAAGACCCATGTCAGCCGGATCCTGGTCAAGCTCGGCCTGCGCGACCGCACCCAGGCCGCGGTCTTCGCCTACGAGTCCGGTCTGGTCCGGCCCGGACATTGAACATGGGAACACTGAACGCCCGCCTGGCAGCACCCCACAGGCTCCGCCAGACGCGGTAAACGCGCTGACCGTGGGCGCGGCGGGGCCGCTCGGGCGAAGGTCTGGCCGATGATGGCCGGGTGCGACTTGATCATGTGTCCTATGCAGTGGCCCGCGACGGCTTCGTGTCGACCGTCCAGCGACTCGGCTCGGCCCTCGGCGCGGGCTTCGTCGACGGGGGTGTGCATCCGCGCTTCGGCACCCGGAACTTCGTGCTCCCCCTCGCCTCCGGCACCTACGTCGAGGTGGTGACCACGCTCGACCACCCGGCCGCCGACCGCGCGCCGTTCGGACGCGCGGTGGCCCAGCGCGCGGAGGAGGGCGGCGGCTGGCTCGGCTGGGTCGTCTCGGTCGACGACATCGCCCCGGTCGAGGCCCGGCTGGGCCGCCAGGCGGCCGAGGGGCACCGGGTCCGGCCGGACGGCTTCGACCTGCGCTGGAAGCAGATCGGCCTGCTGGAGCTGCTGGAGGACCCGCAACTCCCCTACTTCCTCCAGTGGTTGGTGGACCCGGCGGAGCGTCCCTCGGCGGACCCGCGGACCGCGTCGACCATCAAGGGCCTCTCCATCGCCGGAGACGCCGCGGCGATCTCGGAGTTCCTCGGTGAGCCCGCCGACCATCCGCTCGACCAGATCGACGTCACCTGGGTCGAGGACGAGGAGCCGGGCCTGGTCGCCGTCGAATTCGACACGCCACGCGGGCCGGTCACCATCTGAGGCGGCGGCGCGTGAGTGTCACCCGGCGTGCTGTCCGGAACGGTCACCCTCCGGTGGCGTGTCGTGCTCACCGCAGCCTGGGCGAGAAGCGGTAACTTGAACCGGTTTCTCACCCTTCTTCCATGAGCACGAGGATTTGAGGAGACGTCATGAACCGGCGGATCGCCACACTTCTGGTAGGCGGGATGCTGTCCCTCGCGGGCCTGGCGGCAGCGCCGACCACCGCGCTGGCCGACTCGGGCGCGTACCCGCAGGCGCAGCAGGGGGACCAGACGGAGCAGACGCAGAAGTACGTGTGCAACGTCAACGACTCGGACGCCACCACGGTCGTCCAGACGAACGACATCGCCGCGGCCTCCGACACGCTGCCCGCCCTCCTGCCCATGCAGCTGAGCAACTGCCGCCCGGCCTCCTGACGGACCGACTGACCGGCGCGCCGTCAACCGCCCCGTCGGCCGCGCCGTCTGCCGCAGCGCGCGCCGACGCGGGATAGTGGGCGTCATGCGCGTTGCGGTGCTGACTGCGGGTTCGCGGGGCGACGTCGCCCCCTACACCGGACTGGGCCATGCCCTGCTCCAGGCCGGTCACGAGGTGACCCTGGTGACGCACGCGCGGTTCGCGCCGCTGGCGCGCGCCGCCGGACTGGGCTTCCACGCCCTCCCCGTGGACCCGCGTGCGGTGCTGGAGTCCTCCGCCGGGCGCGGACTGCACCGCAGCGCGACCGGCGCGGGCAAGCTCGCCCGGCTGGTCGCGCTCGCCCGGAGCAGCGTGATGGACCTCGCCGACGCGCTCGTCGAGCCCGCCGAGCACGCGGACGTGCTGCTGCTCTCCGCCGTGCTCGCGCCCCTGGGCCATGTCCTGGCCGAGGGGCTCGGCCTGCACACCCTCGGCGTCTATCTCCAACCACTGGCGCCCACCGGCGAGTTCGTCGCCCCCGTGACCGGGACGCGCTCCTGGGGACCGGTCGGCAACCGGGTCAGCGGACGGCTGGTCAACGCCGGCGTCGACGCGATCTTCATCGAGGCGGCCCGGATGCTGCGCACCCGCCTGGGCCTGGCGCGCGCGGGCGTGCGGGCGACCCGGCGGGCGCGCGAACAGCAGGGCTGGCCGGTCCTGCACGGCTTTAGCCCCCTGGTGGTGCCACGCCCCCGTGACTGGCGGCCCGGCCTGGAGATCTGCGGCTACTGGTGGCCGCACGACCCGCCGCTCGCAGCACCGCTCACACCGCTCACACCGCCGGACGGCACCCCGGACGCTTCGCCGGACGGCCCACCTGCCGCCGAACTCCCCTCCGCCCTCCGGGACTTCCTCGCCGCCGGACCGCCGCCGGTCTTCGTCGGCCTGGGCAGCGCCACCGTCCCCGACCCCGACCGCACCAGCGCCGTGATCGTCTCCGCGCTGCGCGCGGCGGGCCTGCGCGGGCTCGTCCAGCGCGGCTGGGCGGGGCTGCACGCCGAGGGCGACGACATGCTCACCGTCGACGAACTGCCGCATTCCCGCGTCTTCCCGCACACCGCCGCCGTGATCCACCACGCCGGTGCGGGCACCACGGCCGCGGTGCTCCGCGCGGGCGTTCCCTCCGTACCGGTACCGATCCAGTTCGACGCGGCGTTCTGGGCACGTCGCCTGACCGCGCTCGGCGTCGCCCCCGATGCCGTCCCGCTGCGCCACCTCACCGCCGACACGCTGGCCACCGCATTGCGCCGGGCCACGCAGTCGAGCACGCACCGCGACCGGGCACGCCAGTTGGGCACGCTCATCCGCGCCGAGGACGGCACGGTCGCCGTCCGGGCGCACCTCGACCGGCTGGCATGACGGTCCATCTGGCCCCATACCGGCGCCGACAGTTGAACAAACATCTCTCCTCAACCGTCACGCCACCCAAATCGGACAAGGCTGTTCGATTCAGGACAGACCAACTGGGTACGACATGCACGATTTATCCGCACCCGCAGGGCATCCGCGCCGAAGTGTGAAGAACGTGTCGATGCCGCACACAATCCGTGGCCGCTGCCGACACGTTTCAGTCGAAAACTTTCACGGAATATCCGGCACCCCAACTCGACGCGGTTCGGGCTGGCGTGCTTGGATCATTCCAATCACGGAACGGCAAGGGAGTGATCGGAATTCTCAGGATTCCGGCCGACCCTGACCGCCCGCTCCCCCACCCCTCCGTGGATACCGCCGAAGCGATTCGGCGAAACCCCGTGCAGTGCACAAAGCAACGAAGGGAAACGCACGTGCGCAACGTCACCCCCCAGGTCGAGACCCGCGAGATCTCCGACAACGAGCTGGACGCCGTCGCCGGTGGTGCGGGCCTGCTGGGCCTGGACGCCGTGGGTGTTGTCACCCCCGTCCTCGGCGCTGTCGAGTCCGTCCTCCCGATCGGCGGCCTGGTCGCCGGCGCGAGCCAGCTGGTCCCGTCGCAGGTCACCGGTCTCGCCGGCCTGTAATGTCTCATCCCGCTGCTCCGGACACACTCGTGCTCCGGGGCAGCGGTGTTGTGCTGTCCGCCCCTGCGCGGACGTTCCACATGAAATTCACGAACATGTAATGCGGTCGAAGGAAAAGGGAAGTGCAGTTTCGACAGAAGGCGCTTTCCAAGCTGCAGTCACCGGATGATCTCGATCTCCCGGTGCATTTGGCACGACCGCAGGGTCGAATGGTTCTCGCCGTCACCGTCGTGGTGATGGCCGCTGCCATTTTCTGGGCATTCCAGGGTTCCGTCTCGCCGGTGCTCACGGCCTCCGGAATCCTCACCTACGGCGAGGGCAGCTACACGCTGCAGAGCCCGGTGGCCGGTCAGGTCACCACGCTGCTGGCCAACCCCGGCGACCTGGTGGCCGCGAACGCCCCGCTGCTGACGGTCCGCACCGACCGCGGCACGCTCGAGACCGTGCGCGCCGTCGCCGCCGGCCGGGTGACCGAACTGGGCGCCAACATCGGCGCGGTGGTCACCGTCGGCGCGAACCTGGCCACGCTGGAGAAGGTGAACAGCCCCGACGACCCACTGCTTGCGGTCCTCTACCCGCAGAGCGGCAGCGCCCCGACGATCCCCGTGGGAGCCACGGTCGACCTGACGGTGCAGTCGGTCCCCTCGGACCGGTACGGCGTGCTGGAGGGCACGGTCCTCGCCGCCGGGACGGTCCCGCAGACCCAGCAGCAGATCGCCGACTTCCTCGGCGACACCCAACTCGCCTCCCAGTTCACGGCCCAGGGCCAGCCGCTCGCCGTGGTCGTCAAGCTCGAACGCTCGCCGGGCACCTCCTCCGGCTACACCTGGTCCCGCCCGCCGGGCCCGCCCTACGCCATCACCGACACCACCATCGTGAGCGGCACCGTGCACCTGACCGCGCAGCACCCGATCAGCTGGATCCTGCCGTGAGCGGGGGTCGACGCGCCGCCCAGCAACCCACCGCACGGCCCTCGCGGAAGGCGCCCAAGCAGCCGCGTCAGCGCAAGGCCAGGCCCGTCCGCAGCCCCAGCATCCTGCAGATGGAGGCCGTGGAGTGCGGGGCGGCCTCGCTGGCCATGGTGCTCGGACACTTCGGCCGCCATGTCCCGCTGGAGGAGCTCCGCGTCGCCTGCGGCGTCTCCCGTGACGGTTCGCGGGCGAGCAACGTGCTGAAGGCGGCACGCGGCTACGGCCTGACCGCCAAGGGCATGCAGATGGAGCCGGCCGCGCTGGCCCAACTGCAGCCGCCCTCCGTGCTGTTCTGGGAGTTCAACCACTTCGTCGTCTACGACGGCATGGGACGGCGTTTCGGCCGTCCCGGGGTGCGGATCAACGACCCCGCTCGGGGCCGGCGGTTCGTCTCCATGGAGGACTTCGACACCAGCTTCACCGGCGTCGTGCTGACCATGGAACCCGGCCCCGACTTCCGTCGCGGCGGCCGGAAGCCCGGGTTCGGCGGCGCGGTGCCGCTGCGCCTGCGCGGGCTGTCCGGGCCGATGTTCGCGGCGCTGCTGACCAGCTTCCTGCTGGTCGTGATCGGCGTGGTGACGCCCGCCCTGAGCCGGACCTTCATCGACGCGTTCCTGATCGGCCGTCAGGCCTCGCTGCTGCCGATCCTGCTCGCCTCGATGGCCGCGGCGCTGGTGCTGACGCTCGTGCTGACCTCGCTGCAACAGGCCAACCTGCTGCGCGCCCGCATGATCTCCTCGACGCTGAGCAGCGCCCGGTTCCTGCGCCATCTGCTCCGACTACCGGTCGGCTTCTTCGCCCAGCGCAGCCCGGCCGACCTGGTGCAACGCCTGCAGTCCAACGACAGCGTCGCCGAGACCCTCGCCCGGGACCTCGCCGGAGCCGGCGTGGACGCGGTCGTGGTCGTCGTCTACGCCGTCCTGCTGTGGAGCTACGACCCCCAACTCACCCTGCTGGGCGTGCTGATCGCGCTGCTCAACGTGGTGGCGCTGCGGGTGGTGGTCCGGGTGCGGGCCAGCGGTGTGCAGAAGCTGCGGGTGGACAGCGCCCGGCTCACCACGACCTCGTTCAGCGGCATCCAGCTGATCGAGACGATGAAGGCGACCGGCGGCGAGAACGGCTGGTTCCGGCGCTGGGCCGGACAGCACGCGAGCACCCTGGACGGACAGCAGCGGCTCGGCGTGCCGAGCGCGGTGCTCGCCGTCGTCGCGCCGACCCTGGCCGCGGTCAACAGCGCGCTGATCCTGCTGCTCGGCGGGCTGCGTGCGGTGGACGGGCAGATCTCCATCGGTCTGCTGGTCGCCTTCCAGGCGCTGATCACCAGCTTCACCGCGCCGGTCACCCGCCTCAACGGCGTGGCCGGACGCGTCCAGGACTTCGCGGCCGACGTGGCCCGGCTCAAGGACGTCGAGAACTACCCGGTCGACCCGGTCTTCTCGCGCCGGGAGGCGGGCCCGGACAGCCGTCGGCTCAGCGGGCACCTGACGCTCGAGGACGTCACCTTCGGCTACAGCCCGCTGGACGACGCGTTGCTCACCGACTTCTCGCTGACTGTCGGGCCGGGCCGCCAGGTCGCCCTGGTCGGTGGGTCGGGCAGCGGCAAGTCGACCGTGTCGCGGCTGATCGCCGGGCTCTACGAGCCGTGGGAGGGCGAGATCCGCATCGACGGCCGCCGCCTCACCGAGATCCCGCGCGGGGCGCTGTCGGCCTCGGTCTCCTTCGTCGACCAGGACGTCTTCCTCTTCGAGGGCACCGTCCGCGACAACGTCGCGCTGTGGGACCCGTCGATCACCGACGAGGCGGTCACCGCCGCGCTGCGCGACGCCGCCGTGCTGGACGTGGTCTCCCGTCGTCCCGGCGGCCTCCGCAGCCGGGTGGAGCAGGACGGCCGCAACTTCTCCGGCGGCCAGCGGCAACGGCTGGAGCTGGCGCGGGCCCTGGTCCGCGACCCCAGCATCCTGGTCCTCGACGAGGTGACCAGCGCGCTGGACGCGGAGACCGAGCAGCAGATCATCGACAACCTGCGGCGGCGCGGCTGCGCCTGCGTGGTGATCGCGCACCGCCTCAGCACCGTCCGCGACAGCGACGAGATCCTCGTCCTGGACCACGGCCGGGTGGTCGAGCGCGGCCGTCACGAACAGCTGGTCGCCGTCGGCGGCCCGTACGCACAACTGGTCAGGGAGCGCTGAGGTGTCCTCCACGGACCACACGACGACCGGCGGGCACTGGGGTGACCCGTCGTCCACGGGCGAGATCTGGGCCCCCGATCCGGCGTCCACCGGCGAGATCTGGGCCGCCGACCCGTCGACGACGGGCGAGATCTGGACGGACCCCGCGTCCACGGGCCAGATGCCGACGGCCCAGCCGACGCCGCAGCCGGCTCCGAACCCGGCGCCCACGCCGCTCGATCCCGTCGTCCACGCCTTCGGCACCCTCGGCAACACCGTCGACTGCACCGGCGTACGCGCGCTCCCGCTCACCGGGCCGGAGGCGCTCTGGCTGGTCGTGGAGGGCGCCATGGACCTCTTCGCGGTCGACGCCGCGCACGAGGGCCGCTGGCACTTCCTCGGCCGCCTCGAAACCGGAACGCTGCTGCTGGGCGCGGTCCCCGGCCCGCAGCACACCCTCGTCGGCAGGCCGGTGCCCGGCTGCCGGTTGCACCGCATCCCGCTCCGTCAGCTGAACATGACGGGCTATCAGCAGCCCTACCAGCAAGGCTACGGACAGGGTTTCGGGCAGGGCTACGCGCAGGACCACACCCAGGCGTACCAGCAGTGGCCGACCGAGGCCGCTCCGGGCCCGCTGGAGCAGGCCTTCTCCCTCGGCTTCGGCCGCGGGCTGAGCGTCCTCTTCGGCACCCGCGACATGACGTCGGGGCACGGCCTGGACGAGGTGCTGGACGTGCCGGTGGCGGCGGGCCAGCTCCAGTACGGCACCGTGCCGGTGCCCGGGCTGCCGATCGACCTGCTGATCGACCCGGCGCTCTGGCAGGACCTGGTGAACCAGCAGACCAGGCTGCTCCACGCGATGGACCGCTGGATCGAGGAGTCCGAACGCGCCCACGAGGACCGCGCGTCGGCCGGTCTCCGGGCCGGCGAGGCGATCCGCGCGGAGGCCGACCGGGCGCTGCTGACCTCCATCGAGGGCCGCAGGAAGGCGGGCAGGGCAGCGTCGGCGTCCGAGGCGCTCTCCGCCGCGGAGTCCTACGACGCCGCGCTGACCGCCTTCCGCCAGGTCGCCGCCGCCGCGGGGATCACCGTCACCGCCCCGCACGCCGGCGTCGCGGCGGGCTCCGGGGCGGAGGAGCGCGTCGACCCGATCGAGCGGATCGCCGAGAGCTCGCGCGTCAGGACCCGCACGATCCGGCTCAGCGGCGCGTGGTGGCAGGAGAACGCCGGTCCGCTGGTGGGCTACCGCGCCGCCAGCGGCACGCCGGTGGCGCTGCTGTGGCACCGCGGCGCGTACCGGACGGTCAACGCGGGCTCGGGCCGCCGGATGAAGGTGGACGCGGACAACGCCGAGTCGTTCGCGCCGCGCGCCGTCATGCTCTACCGGCCGCTGCCGGAACGCCCGCTCACCGCCTGGCGGTTGCTCGCCTTCGGCGTCCGCGGCAGCCGGGCGGACCTGCGCGACCTGACGATCGGCGGCCTGTTCGCCGTGCTGCTCGGCGCACTGGTCCCGATCGCGACCGGCCAGGTGCTGGGCGTGCTGGTACCCGACGCGCGCAACGACCTGATCGTGCAGGTCTCCACGGCGCTGGTGGTGGCCTCCGTCGTGTCGGCGGCGTTCATGATGCTGCAGAACATCTCGCTGCTGCGTCTTGAGGGCCGCGTCGAGGGCTCGCTGCAACCGGCGGTCTGGGACCGGCTGTTGCGGCTGCCGACGTCGTTCTTCGCGGACCGCTCCACCGGTGAGCTGGCCAGCGCGGCGATGGGCATCAGCGCCGTCCGCAAGGTGCTGTCCGGGATCAGCTCGGTGGCTGTTCAGGCGGGCGCTGCCGCACTCGTCAACCTGGTGCTGCTGCTCTGCTACAGCGTGCCGCTGGCGCTGACGACCCTCGGGCTGCTGATCCTGGTCGGGGCCGCGTTCCTCGCGCTCGGGCTGTGGCAGGTGCGGTGGCAGCGCAAGCTGGTCGAGCTGACCAACAAGCTGAGCAACCGCTCCTTCCAGACCCTGCGCGGCCTGCCGAAGCTGCGCGTGGCTGCTGCCGAGAGCTTCGCCTACGCCGCCTGGGCCGAGGAGTTCGCGCGCAGCCGGGAGCTGCAGCGCAAGGTGGGCCGGATCAAGAACCTCACCACCGTGCTCAACGCGGTCTGCCTGCCGCTGACCACGCTGGTGATGTTCGCCCTGCTCGCCGGTCCCGCCAAGGGCACGCTGGACGCGAGCAGCTTCCTGACCTTCACCTCGGCCGTCACCACGCTGCTCGCCTCCATCACCCAGCTGACCGGCGCGCTGGTCTCGGCGGTGGCGGTGCTGCCGCTCTTCGAGCAGATCAAGCCGGTGCTCGACGAGCTCCCCGAGGCCTCCGAGGGCGACGCCGACCCCGGTCGGCTGACCGGCGCGATCGAGGTCGAGCACCTCAGCTTCCGGTACGGCGACGGCCCGTCGGTGCTCGACGACGTGTCGCTCCGGGTGCTGCCGGGCGAGTTCGTCGCCGTGGTCGGCGCGAGCGGCAGCGGCAAGTCCACCCTGCTGCGGCTGCTGATCGGCTTCGAGAAGCCGGTCTCCGGCAGCGTCCGCTACGACGGCCAGGACCTGGCCGCCCTCGACCGGACGGCCGTGCGCCGGCAGTGCGGCGTGGTGCTGCAGAACTCGCAGCCGCTGACCGGCTCCATCCTCGACTGCATCCGCGGCACCGAGGCGTTCACCGTCGAGGAGGCGTGGGCCGCCGCGGCGATGGCGGGCCTGGACGAGGACATCAAGCGCCTGCCGATGGGCATGCACACGGTGCTGACCGACGGCGGCGGCACCGTCTCCGGCGGCCAGCGTCAACGCCTGATGCTGGCCCAGGCGTTGATCCGCCGCCCGCGCCTGCTCTTCCTGGACGAGGCCACCAGCGCCCTGGACAACGAGACCCAGCGCATCGTCATCGAGAGCACCCGCGAACTGCAGGCCACCCGCGTCGTGATCGCCCACCGCCTCTCCACCGTCCTGGACGCGGACCGGGTCCTGGTCATGGCGGACGGCCGCGTCGTCCAGCAGGGCCCGCCCGCCGAACTCCTCGCCGACACCGAGGGGTTGTTCCACCAGCTGGCCCGGCGGCAGATGCAGTGAGCGCCCGTTCGCGGGACGTCTTCCCTTGTTCGCGTGCGCTCTGTACCTACTAGTATGTACGATGGTTGCATGAGCACGAAGGACCGCCTCATCGAGAGCACCCGCGCACTGCTGTGGGAGCGCGGCTACGTCGGCACCAGCCCCAAGGCCATCCAGCACGCGGCCGGGGCCGGGCAGGGCAGCATGTACCACCACTTCTCCGGCAAGGAGGAGTTGGCGCGCGCCGCCATCGACCGCACCGCCGAGGAGATGCGCGCGGGCATCGACGCCCAGCTCTCCGGGCCGGGCACGGCACTGGAGCGCATCACCGCGTACCTGCACCGCGAGCGCGAGGTGCTGCGCGGCTGCCCGATCGGCGGCCTCACCCAGGACCCGGAGGTCATGGCCACACCCGCCCTCCGGGAGCCGGTCGACCAGACCCTGTCCTGGCTGCGCGCCCGCCTCGCCCAGGTCGTCGCCGAGGGCATCGCCGCCGGGGAGTTGAGCCCCGCGCTCGACCCCGCCGCCACGGCCTCGTCCGTCGTCGCCACCCTCCAGGGCGGCTACGTCCTCGCCCGGGCGGCCGACAGCCCCCAGCCGTTCGACCAGGCCGTCGAGGGCGTCCTCGCCCTGCTCCGCAGCTCCGCACCGCGCTGACCCGACACGCCACGCCACGCCACGAAGGAGTCACCATGGCCACCGAGACCGACCAGACCGTCCCGCCGCTCAACCGAGTCGTCGTCTTGGACCAGAAGCTGCCCGAGCCGCTGACCGTCGAGCGCGTCGAGATCCGCCGCATCACCATCGCCGCCGGGCACACGACCGGCCTGCACATCCACAACGGCCCGGTCTTCGGCACCATCGAGTCCGGCACTGCGCTCTACCAGATCGAGGGCGAGGCCCCGGTCACGCTCGGCCCCGGCGACGTCTTCTACGAGCCGCAGGACGTCCGCATCGCCACCTTCGAGCCGGTGGGCGACAGCGAGGTGGTCTTCTTCGCCTTCTTCCCCCTCGCCGCAGGCATCGACGCCAGCCTGGTCCTTCCGGAGGCATGACCGCCGCGCCCCTTCAATTTCGAAGGAGCGGGGCAGGGTTGAAGGCCGCCAGGCTACGGCTGTCCCATGGTCACGCAGCCTGGCGACCGGTCTGTGACCGGGGCGTCAGCCCCTGGCCCGCGCCGGGGTGCTCTGCGCCGAGGTCACCAGGATGCGGTGGACCAGGCGCGCGGCGGCGCGGGCGGTGCGGGTGTCGACGTCGAGGTCGGGGTTGAGCTCCGCGACGTCGACGAGGAGCGGCTTGCCGCTCGCCGCGACCTTGGTGCAGACGTGCTCGACGATCTCCATCGGCACGCCGTAGGCGGCCGGGGCGCTGACGCCCGGGGCCGCGGCGGCCGGGAGGACGTCGAGGTCGATCGTCAGGTGCACCACGTCGCAGCTGTCCAGGAACTCCTCGACGAAGGCGTCGACCCGGGTCCGCTCCAGCGCGCCGCACTCGGTGTCGGTGAGGTAGCGGACGCCGAGCTGCTCCGCAGTGCGGAACAGCGTCTCGGTGTTGCTGGGCTGACTGATGCCCAGCACCCAGTAGTTGAGCCGACGGCCGGCCGCCTCCTCGTCCCGCGCCATCTGCAGGAACGGCGTCCCGGAGCTGGGCCGGGGCTCGTCGCGCAGGTCGAAGTGCGCGTCGAGGTTGAGCACGCCCAGTCGCGCGCCGTCGCGCAGCAGACCGCTGCCGGCGATCCCGAGGTAGCTGCCGTAGGCGACCTCGTGGCCGCCGCCGAGGACGGTGACCCGCAGGCCCTGGTCCAGCAGCTCGGCGACCACGTCGCCGAGGCGGCGGTGGCCGCCCTCCAGGTCGTCGTCGGCGACCTCCACGTCACCGACGTCCACGGCCCGCTGACGCTGCGGCAGCGCCATCGACGCGAGCGCGGCGCGCAGCGTGCGGGGTCCGTCGGCTGCGCCCTGACGTCCCTTGTTGCGGCGGACGCCCTCGTCGCTGCGGAAGCCGACGAACGCCGCGTCACCCGGCGCGGCCTCGGCGTGGTCGAGGGTGACCACGTGGTGCCAGCGCAGATGCTCGGCGCCGGGGCCGTCGTCGCGGCCCGACCACACGGTCGGGGCCACGTCGACGGCCACAGCCAGGCTGGACGCCACCATCAGGCGTCGCCGCCTTCGCGCATCGGGCTGTGCTTCATGGGGATGTGGACATCGCGCTCGCCGGCCACCTCGGCGGCCAGGTCGTAACCCGCGTCGACGTGGCGGATGACGCCCATGCCCGGGTCGTTGGTCAGCACCCGACGGATCTTCTCCCCCGCGAGCTTGGTGCCGTCGGCGACGGAGACCTGACCCGCGTGGATGGAGCGGCCGATCCCGACACCGCCACCGTGGTGGATCGACACCCACGACGCACCCGACGCCACGTTCACCATCGCGTTCAGCAGCGGCCAGTCCGCGATCGCGTCGGAACCGTCCAGCATCGACTCCGTCTCGCGGTAGGGGGAGGCCACCGAGCCGCAGTCCAGGTGGTCACGGCCGATCACGATCGGCGCGGACAACTCACCCGAGGCGACCATGTCGTTGAACCGCTCACCGGCCTTGTCCCGCTCCCCGTAGCCCAGCCAGCAGATCCGCGCCGGCAGGCCCTGGTAGTGCACCCGCTCCTGCGCCATCTTGATCCAGCGGTGCAGCGACTCGTTCTCCGGGAACAGGTCCAAGATCGCCTGGTCCGTCTTCGCGATGTCCTGCGGGTCACCCGACAGCGCCGCCCACCGGAACGGCCCCTTACCCTCGCAGAACAGCGGACGAATGTAGGCCGGGACGAAGCCGGGGAAGTCGAACGCCCGGGAGTAGCCCGCCAGCTGGGCCTCGCCACGGATCGAGTTGCCGTAGTCGAACACCTCGGCGCCCTTGTCCTGGAACCCGACCATCGCCTCGACGTGCTTGGCCATCGCCTCACGCGAGCGCTGCGTGAACTCCTCCGGCTTCTCGGCCGCGTAGGCGGCCATGTCGTCGAACGCGACACCCACGGGGAGGTAGGACAGCGGGTCGTGCGCGGAGGTCTGGTCCGTGACGATGTCGATCGGCGCGTCCATCGCCAGCAGCGCGGGAACGAGCTCTGCGGCGTTGCCCAGCAGGCCGATGGAGAGCGGCTTGCGGGCGTCGCGGGCCTCGACCGCCAGGTCCAGGGCGTGCTTGAGGTCCTTCGCCTCCACGTCCAGGTAGCGGTGTTCGATCCGACGCGAGATGCGGGAGGGGTCGCAGTCGATGCAGATCGCGACACCGTCGTTCATCGTCACCGCCAGCGGCTGGGCGCCACCCATCCCACCCAGACCCGCCGTCAGCGTGATCGTTCCGGCCAGCGTGCCGTTGAACCGCTTGGCGGCGACCGCCGAGAAGGTCTCGTAGGTGCCCTGCAGGATGCCCTGCGTGCCGATGTAGATCCACGAACCGGCGGTCATCTGCCCGTACATGGTGAGCCCGAGCGACTCCAGGCGACGGAACTCCTCCCAGTTCGCCCAGTCACCCACCAGGTTCGAGTTCGCGATCAGCACACGCGGCGCCCACTCGTGCGTCTGGAACACGCCCACCGGACGCCCCGACTGCACCAGCATCGTCTCGTCGCCCTTGAGCGTCTGCAAGGTGCGCACCATCGCGTCGTACGAACGCCAATCACGGGCCGCCTTACCCGTACCGCCGTAGACGACCAACTTCTCCGGATGCTCCGCAACCTCCGGATCCAGGTTGTTGTTCAACATCCGCAGGGCGGCCTCCTGCTGCCAACCCAGGGTGCTCAGTTGAGTGCCGCGTGCGGCACGGATCGGCTCGGTGCGAATGTCCATGTCGAAGTCCTTGCTACGTAAAGGGAGAAGAGGGAGAGCGAGATCAGTGCAGGCGGCCGGTGACCGACTCGGCGGCGGCCAGCGCGCGGCCGTCGGCGACGTACTGCACGGCGGCCTCGATCTCGGGGGCGAGGTAGCGGTCGGTGCCGGGGCCCTCGACGTGCTCGCGCAGGCCGGCGCGGACGGCAGCGGTGGCCGGGGCCGGGGTGAGCGGGGCACGCAGGTCCAGCGCGCGGGCGGCGGTGAGCAGTTCGATCGCCAGGACGCGGGTCAGGCCGTCGACGGCGCGGCGCAGCTTGCGCGCGGCGGACCAGCCCATGGAGACGTGGTCCTCCTGCATCGCCGAGGACGGGATGGAGTCCACCGAGGCGGGCGCGGCCAGGCGCTTCAGCTCGGAGACGATCGCGGCCTGGGTGTACTGGGCGATCATGTGGCCGGAGTCCACGCCCGGGTCGTCGGCGAGGAAGGCGTTCAGGCCGTGGCTGCGGGCCACGTCGAGCATCCGGTCGGTGCGGCGCTCGGCGACCGAGGCGATGTCGGCGACCGAGATGGCGAGGAAGTCGAGCACGCAGGCGACCGGCGCGCCGTGGAAGTTGCCGTTGGACTCGACCCGGCCGTCACGGGTGACGACGGGGTTGTCGACGGCGCTGGCGAGCTCGCGGTCGGCGACGGTCTCGGCGTGGTCGAGGGTGTCGCGGGCGGCGCCGTGGACCTGCGGCGAGCAGCGCAGCGAGTAGGCGTCCTGCACGCGGGTGCAGTTGGCGGGGTCGCGGTGGCTGGCGACGATCTCGGAGTCGGCGAGCACCGCGCGCAGGTTGTGGGCGCTGGCGGCCTGGCCGGGGTGCGGACGCAGGGCCTGCAGGTCGGCGGCGAAGACGGCGTCGGTGCCGAGCTGGGCCTCGACGCTCATCGCGGCGGTGATGTCGGCGGTCGCGAGCAGGCGGCGCAGGTCGTGGGCGGCGAGGACGAGCTGGCCGAGCATGCCGTCGGTGCCGTTGATGAGGGCCAGGCCCTCCTTCTCCTTGAGCACGACCGGGGTGATGCCCGCGGCGGCCAGCGCCTCGCCGGCCGGGAGCAGCGTGCCCGCGGCGTCGCGGACCTCGCCCTCGCCCATGACGGCGAGCGCGCAGTGGGCCAGCGGGGCCAGGTCGCCGGAGCAGCCGAGGGAGCCGTACTCGCGCACGACCGGGGTGATCCCGGCGTTGAGCAGGTCGGCGTAGGCCTGCGCGGTGGACAGCCGGACGCCGGTGCGGCCGGTGGCGAGGGTGGAGAGACGCAGCAACATCAGCGCGCGGACGACCTCGCGCTCGACCTCGGCGCCGGAACCGGCGGCGTGGGAGCGGACCAGGCTGCGCTGGAGCTGCGCCCGCAGCTCGTGCGGGATGTGACGGGTCGCCAGCGCGCCGAAGCCGGTGGAGACGCCGTAGTGGGGCGTGACGTCGTCGGCGAGGTCCTCGATGACCTTGCGGCTGCGGGTGATCTCCTCCTGAGCCTCCAGGGAGATCTCGACAGCGGCCCCGAGACGGGCGACGGACACGACTTCGTCGGCGGAGAGCGGGCCGACCCCGACAAGCACCTTGTTCATGGCATCTATGAAGCACCAGGTCAACAGGGTCACAACAGGGGTTTGGGCAGGCTTGTGTCTGGGATCCCAGACATTTGGCCGCTGCGGCGTCTCGGATACCAGACTCGGCTTCCGGACTCGGAAACCGGTCGCCGACGCGGTTACGCTCCGGACATGTCCATCGTGCCCGCGGCGGCCCAGGTGTTGGCCGTCCTCAGGTATCTCGCCCGCCAGGCGGCACCGGTCCCGGCCGCCACCATCAGCCGCGACGTCGGGCTGCCCCGGTCGACCACCTACCACCTGCTCGACACGCTCGCCGCGGACGGCTTCGTGGTCCATCTGCCCGAGGAGCGCCGCTACGGCCTGGGCGTCAGCGCCTTCGAGCTGGGCTCCGGCTACTCCCGGCAGGCCCCCTTCCAGCGCCTGGCCCGGGTGCCGCTGGCCCGGCTGGTCGACCGCACCGGCCACAACGCCCACCTGGCCGTCCTGCACGGACGGGAGGTCCTCTACCTGATCGAGGAGCGCGCCCCCGGACGCGCGCCGCTGGTCACCGAGGTGGGCGTGCGGCTTCCGGCGCAGCTCACCGCGAGCGGCCGCGCGATGCTGGCGCTGCTGCCGAACGCGCAGCTGCGGGCGCTCTTCCCGGACGCGACGGCGTTCGTGCAGCGCACCGAGGTGGGCGGGCCGCGCTCACTGACGGCGCTGCGCGCCCGGCTGGTCGAGGCGCGCAGGATCGGCTTCGCCACCGAGGACGGCGAGGTCACGCTCGGCTTCTCCTCCGTCGCCGCGGCAGTCACCGACCGCACCGGCCACCCCGTCGCGGGCGTGGCGATCACCTACGAGAGCGGCTCCGTCGACGCGGCCCAACAGGAGCAGTTGGCCGCCGAGGTGACCCGGACGGCACGGGAGCTTTCTCGAAGGGTGGGCGGCCGTTGACGCCCAAATGATTCGACTTATACATTCGAATTACCCGTGAATAGGCTGATGCAGACGGCAGCGACCGACCCGCCTTCCTCACGACCGGCTCCGTCTGCCGAAGGGAACCTGAGATGGACGCCCACGCCGATCCCACCTCCTCCACCGAGCCCGAACCCATGCGGGCGGCCGAGGCGGTGGACGAGAACGTGTACGACAGCGTCCACCGCCTGCGCGCCGACGCCTGGGCCTCCCTGGAGGAGGCCGCGCGCCGCCTGGCCACACTGCCGCGCACCAGCGACGCCCGGCCCGACCTCGACGCCCGCGTCGAGGAGCTGCTCGACCTGCTCGGACCGATCGAGAGCTGCTGGTCCGCGCCCGGCACCGCCGCCGTCCGCGAACTCCGCGCACTCCACCGGGCAGGTGATGCACGGAAACTGACGGATCGTCTGACCGAGGTCCGTCAGCCGTTCTCCGGCTGAAACAGGCCTACAGCGGGTCGAGTTCGCCCAGCCCGAGGGCGCGCAGGGTGTCGTTGGCCATCGCCAGGTGGCCGGCCGCGTTCGGGTGGATCGGGTCGTCGAGCCAGGCGAGCGGCTCGGCGTCCGGGAAGCGGGCCAGCCAGTGGGCCTCGTGGTCGACGAGCAGGGCGTCCGTCTCGGCGGCGAGCTCGCGGACCGCCTGGCAGTAGGCGGGCTGTTCGCCGCGCTCGTCACGGCCCGCCATGCTCACCAGAGCCGGGGTGTGCAGCACGATCTGCACGCCCTCGTGGTCGCTCCGGGTCTTGGCGATGATCGTGCGCATCGCCTCCCGGAACTCGTCGAGCCCGTCCAAGCCGGCGCGTGCGTCGTTGGTGCCGAGCGAGATCGACAGCACGTCCGGCCGGAACCGGCCGATCAGGTGCTCGTAGGAGCCGAGGACGGCGGGGGCTCGCCAGCCGGAGACGCCGGTGTTGACCACGATGTCGGTCAACCGGTCGAGCTGGAAGCGGATCCGCTCGTGCACGTGCTCCACCCAGCCGCGTTCGCCGTGGGTGTGGTACACCGCCTGGGTGATGCTGTCCCCGGCCATCACCCAGGTCATGGGCTCGCTGGAAAGCCTGATCACGTCGTCCTCCCCGATCGTCCCTGCACGTTCCTACCCTTGCTCGGCGGCCTCAGTCGCCTCCGCCGCCCGCAGACGGCGGTCCCGCAGCTCACGCTTGAGGATCTTCCCCGCGCCCGAGACCGGGAGCGCCGCCGCGAACTCGACGCTACGCGGAACCTTGTAACTCGCGATCAACGACCGCACGTGCCGGCGCAGTTCGTCCTCCGTGGCCGCGGCGTCCGGCCGCAGGACGACGACCGCGTGGACGCGCTCTCCCCACAGCGGGTCGGGCAGGCCGATCACCGCGACGGACGCGACCGCCGGATGCTGGGCCAGCGCGTTCTCCACCTCCGCCGAGTACACGTTCTCGCCACCGGAGATGATCATGTCCTTGAGCCGGTCCGTGATGAAGACGTACCCGTCCTCGTCCATGTAGGCCGCGTCGCCGGTGTGCATCCAGCCGTCGCGCAGCGCGAGGGCCGTCTCGTCCGGACGGTTCCAGTAGCCGAGCATCAGGTGGTCACCCCGGCACAGCAGTTCGCCCACCTGACCGCGCGGCAGCTCCTCGCCGTCCGGACCCGCCACGCGGACCTCGCAGTGCGCGGCGGCCCGCCCGGCGGAGCGGAGCAGCCTGCCGCCCGCGCGGTGCTCGTCCGCGCCCAGGACGGTGATCATGGCGGTCTCCGTCATGCCGTAGCCCTGGGTGAAACTCGCCTGCGGGAAAAGCTCCATGGCCCGCCTGAGCAGCGACTCGGAGACCGACGACGCGCCGTACCCGATATGGCGCAGCCCACCCAGGTCTGCCGTGGCGGCGCCCGGGTGGTCGACCAGCATCTGCAGCATGGTCGGCACCAGTCCGACCGAGGTCACACCGTGCCGCTCGACCGCCTCCCACACACCGTCAGGAGTGAAGGCAGGCAGGAACACCGCCGTCCCGCCGACCATGACCTGCGTCAACCAGCCCAGCAGCGCCGCGATGTGGAACATCGGAGCGCAGACCAACTGCGACCCGCCGGGAACGGCGGCGGCGCGGGTCACCTGGGTGCCCAAGGTCGAGGTCACCAAGCTCCGGTGACTCACCATCACACCCTTGGGCGCGCCCGTCGTGCCGCCGGTGTAGAGCAGCGCGGCCAGGGTTTCCCCACCCGCGCGCAGGTCGGCCACCGGCTCGGCGGCGGCGATCAGGGCCTCGTAGTCCTCGTAGTCCTCGCAGTCCTCGCAGGACGACGCTCCCGCGTCGTCCCCGCAGTGCACCACGGTCCTCAGCCCCGGACAGCGCTCGCGCAACGCGGGCACCAGTCCGGCGAAGTCGTCGTCGACGAAGAGCACCAGGGAGCCGGAGTCGTTCAGGCCGTAGGCGATCTCCTCCACGCTCCACCGCGTGTTGACGGGATTGACCGCGACGGCCGTCCACCACGCGCCGAAGAAGATCTCGTGGTACCGGTCCGAGTTCCTGGCCAGCACCGCCACGCGGTCGCCCGGCTCGACGCCCAGCCCGCGCAGCGCGGCGGCGAGGCGGGCGACCCGGTCGACCACCTCGCGGGCCGTCCGCGCACGACCGCCGCAGACGGTCATGGTGCGCTCGGGCGCGACCTGGAGCTCGCGGTGAAGCGCCTGGGTGAGGTACATGCGGCACCGTTCCGGGGACAGCGGGTGGGGGCAGTGACTGAGGGACGCTGAGTGATCGACATTCCGGCCGCCTCGCACTCTTCCCGATCCGGTTGCACTGCGCAATGGCCCGCAGGTCGCGCCGACGGAAACGGGGACCGTCCACGTGTGAAGGGCGCTGGACCGGGCACTCTCCCAGTCCGGGCGCAAGCCCGGAGAGGTAGTCGAGGAGTGACGACATGGTCACCTACGGTCGGCGGATGCGGGCGCTCGCCCAGGAGTCGTACGCCCAGCAGTCACGCACCAAGGAAGCCGAGCAGACACTCGCCCAGCAGTACGGCGCGGCGCTGGACCAGTTCGGGCGGTTGGTCCGCCTGGTCGAGCCGCAGCAGTGGGGGCTGCCGACGCCCTGCCGGCAGTGGACCGTCCGCGACCTGGTCAATCACGTGACGGTCGAGCAGCGTTGGGTGCCACCGCTGCTGGCGGGTACGCCCGCGACGGCGGTCGGCGACCGACTGGAGGGCGACCTGCTCGGCTCCGACCCGGTCCTCGCCTGGAAGCAGGCCGCAGCCGAGGCGGAGGAGGCCGTGCACGCCGACGGCGCGCTGGAGCGTACGGTCCGGCTCTGGGAGGGCCCGGCCCTCGCCGCGCACCTGTGCAGCCAGCTGGCCATGGACACCGTCGTGCACTCCTGGGACCTGGCCCGCGCGATCGGCGCGGACGAGCGCCTCCCGGGCGGCCTCGTCGCCTTCGCGCTGCGCGAGGTCTCCGCGTATCCGGACCGCTTGGCCGGGTCGGGCCTGTTCGACAGCCCCCGCGCGGTCCTGCCGGGCTCGGACGCGCAGACCCGCCTGCTGGCCCTGACCGGCCGGGACAGCTCCCCCGTGTGACCACACCGCGTGGCGGCCGAGTCTCCAGCCGAGCATCCGGCCGAGGAGCGGGCCGAGCGTCCGGCCGAGGTCTCGGAAGGCGCCCGCTCGCTTGGGGACCCGTGACAACGGGTAGGTGGGGGAATGGGCCCGTCGGAGTCGGACGGACCCGCACGCCGCCGCCGGGACGGCGCGCCTGCCTCCCGAGGATCCGCTTCCATGCCCGCTTCCCCGTCACCCTCGGCGTCACCCTGGCCGACCGCCGGCGCCGAGCCGATCCCCTGCCGACTGCCGTCGGCACACGCCGTGGACACCGAGGACGCCCGCTCGCTCTCCCGTGAGCTCTTCCGACGTCTCGGCCAACTCGACGAGGGCACAGCGGACTACTCGTACGTGCGGAACACCCTGGTCGAGCTGAACCTGGCGCTGGTCCGCTACGCGGTCGCGCAGTTCCGCCACCGCAACGAACCCACCGAGGACCTGCTCCAGGTCGGCATCGTGGGACTGATCAAGGCCATCAACCGCTTCGATCCCACCCGCCACGTCGAGTTCTCCACGTTCGCGCTGCCGACCATCAGCGGCGAGCTCAAACGGTTCTTCCGGGACACCACCTGGTCGGTACGGGTGCCACGCCGCTTGCAGGAGCTGCGGCTGAGCCTGGCCAGGGCCCGCGACGAGCTCTCCCAGCAGCTCGAACGCCAGCCCACCGACGCGGAGTTGGGCGAGTACCTGCACATCAGCGCGGCGGAGGTCGCCGAGGGCGTGGTGGTGAGCAACGCCTACATCGCGGGCAGCCTCGAAGCCCCCGACCGGGAGGAGTTCGAAGGCCTCCAGAGCCGCCGGACCAGCTATCTGGACCAGGGGCTGGAGGGCGTCGAGAACCTGGAGAGCCTCAAGCCCCTGATCGCCGCCCTTCCGGAGCGGGAGCGCACGGTGCTGGCGCTGCGCTTCACCGCGGAGCTGTCGCAGGCGGAGATCGGCGAGCGGCTCGGCATCTCGCAGATGCACGTGTCCCGGATCCTGTCGCGCACCCTCAAGGACCTGCGCAAGGCGCTGCTCGCCGACGAGTGAACACCCCGCCTCGCCCACCGGCCGGCTCAGGCGCGGTCGATCTCGAACCAGACGGCCTTGCCCTCCGACCGGGTCTCGCTGCCCCAGTTCCGCGCGAGCCGCTCCACGACCCGCAGGCCGTGACCGCCCGGGCGGGCCGGAACGGCGAGTGGCCGCAGCGTCGGCGGCTCGGGGCTGGGGTCGAGGACCTCGATCCGCAGCCCGCCGTGTCCGCTGCCGGACACCGCCAGCTCACTCGGGCCCCCGGCGTGCAGACAGGCGTTGGTCACCAGCTCGGAGGTCATCAGCAGCACGTCCTCGACGACCGCGAGCTGCTCCTCGCCGGGATCGTCGAGCCATCCGCGCGCGGCCAGGCTCGCCTGGACAAAGTCGCGACACCGGCCGACCACGCCCGTGGCGTCGATCAGCACCAGCCGGTCCACCGGCAACTCGTCGGTGGCACCGCGCGTCTGCTCCACCGCGCTCCTCCCTTCGTGCCTCGCGTCGTGCCTCGTGCCTGCATCCTGACGTAACCTGCCCCGTGCTGTCCCGGAACCGCGCGGTCCAGGAACCCCTGCCGTCCGCCGCTCAGTCCGCCGCCGCGCTCAGTCCGCCGCCGCCGTGCGGGCCTCGGCGAGCGAGGCGTAGCGCGGGAAGAGCGTCGCGGCTCCGGTGATCTCGAAGACCCGCGCCACCCGCGGGGTCATCCCGACCAGGGCGACGATCCCGCCGCGCGCCTGAGCGCGGGTCCGGGCGTCGAGCAGCAGGTTGATCCCGGTCGAGTCGCAGAAGTCCAGGCCCGAGCAGTCCACCAGGACCCGGGTCGCCCCCGCGTCGTCCCAGCGCGCGAACGCGGTCCGCAACGTGGGAGCCGAGTCGTGGTCGAGCTCGCCGGTCAGCCGGAGCACGCTCTCCCCCTGCTCCCCCGGGCTTCCGTTCTCGGTCACCGTGAACCGCCCGACGGCGGCGCCACCAGACTCCAAGGTCATCCTCTCCCGATCTCCCCGTCCCGACCGTGCCGTCGGTGCCATGTCGGCAGGTGAAGGTGGTGCTGCGGCCTCATGGTGCGCAGCGCCCGTTCGAGTCTCTCGTCGTCGCGCAGCTCCTGCTCGATGTCGGTGAGTGCCCGTCGCTCACGCCACGAGAGTGCCGGTCCGTGCTGTGCCTCCACGACGTGCCTCCTCACTCCGCTGGTCTGTTGGTCCGCTGGTCCGTTGGTCCGCTGTCTGTCCGTCGTGCCGCTGTCGGCGGTCGCCACTGTGTCCGCGTCTGCCCATCCTGCGCCCCGCTATGCATCGCGTAGGGCCCGCATATGGTCCGGGTACGGTCCGCGTCGTCCGGTTCGTGTCGCCCGGTCCGGACGGCTGCGTCCGGAGAGCGGTCGTGGAACGATGAGGGAAGCCACACTCGCTCTGCGGAGAGGCCGGACATGGACACTCCCCCGCCGCCCGCTCCCGACGTGCCGAACCCCTCCGACACGCCCGACGAGCGGAGCCAGGAGGGACTGCGGCAACTGCTGGCGGGCCTGACCGCGGTGCGCGACGGCGACTTCTCGGCCCGGCTGTCCCCCGGCGGGGACGGGCTGCTGGCCGAGATCGCCTTGGTCTTCAACGGGATGCTGGACCAACTGACCCTGGTCACCTACGAGGTGACCCGCGTCGCACAGGAGGTCGGCGGCCAGGGCAGGCTCGGCGGGCAGGCCCAGGTGCCGGGCCTGCGCGGCGTCTGGCGGGAGCTCACCGACTCCGTCAACGGGATGGCCCGTAACCTCACCGACCAGGTGCGCAACATCGCCCAGGTGACCACCGCCGTGGCCAAGGGCGACCTGACGCAGAAGATCGAGGTCGACGCGCTCGGTGAGATCCTCGCGCTGAAGAACACCGTCAACACCATGGTCGACCAGCTCTCCGCCTTCGCCGACGAGGTCACCCGCGTCGCCCGCGAGGTCGGCACCGAGGGACGGCTCGGCGGGCAGGCGCGCGTCCCTGGCGTGGCGGGGACCTGGAAGGACCTGACCGACAACGTCAACGTGATGGCGGGCAACCTGACCAGCCAGGTGCGGGCCATCGCCCAGGTCGCGGGCGCGGTCGCGGGCGGCGACCTGAGCCAGAAGATCTCGGTGGACGCGCGCGGCGAGATCCTGGAGCTCAAGACCACCATCAACACCATGGTCGACCAGCTCTCCGCCTTCGCCGACGAGGTCACCCGCGTCGCCCGCGAGGTCGGCACCGAGGGCAAGCTGGGCGGCCAGGCCACCGTCCGCGGCGTGGCCGGGACCTGGAAGGACCTGACCGACAACGTCAACGTGATGGCGTCCAACCTGACCCATCAGATGCGGTCGATCGCCCAGGTCGCGCAGGCGGTGGAACGCGGCGACCTGTCCCGGAAGATCTCCGTCGAGGCGAGCGGCGAGGTCGCCGGGCTTGCCGAGGCGATCAACACCATGGTGGACATGCTCTCGGCCTTCGCCGACGAGGTGACCCGCGTGGCGGGCGAGGTGGGCACCGAGGGCCAGCTCGGCGGCCAGGCGCGCGTCCCGAACGTCGCGGGGACCTGGAAGGACCTGACCGACAACGTCAACTCCATGGCCACCAACCTGACCAACCAGGTCCGCAACATCGCCCAGGTGACCACGGCGGTCGCCAAGGGCGACCTGACCCGCAAGATCGACGTCGACGCGCGCGGCGAGATCCTGGAGCTCAAGACCACCATCAACACCATGGTCGACCAGCTCTCCGCCTTCGCCGACGAGGTCACCCGCGTCGCCCGAGAAGTCGGCACCGAGGGACGCCTGGGCGGCCAGGCCAAGGTGGAGGGCGTCTCCGGCACCTGGAAGCGGCTGACCGAGAACGTCAACGAGCTGGCCGGGAACCTGACCCGGCAGGTCCGGGCGATCGCCGAGGTCACCAGCGCCGTCGCGGAGGGCGACCTGACCCGCTCGATCACGGTGGAGGCGCCGGGTGAGGTCGGCGACCTGAAGGACAACATCAACGCGATGGTCGAGTCGCTGCGCGAGACCACCCGTACCAACCAGGAGCAGGACTGGCTCAAGACCAACCTGGCCCGGATCTCCGGTCTGATCCAGGGTCCGCGCAGCCTGACCGCCGTGGCCGAGCTGGTGCTGGACGAGTTGACGCCCCTGGTCGGCGCGCAGTTCGGGGCCTTCTACCTGGCCCAGGAGGGACCGGACGGGCCGCTGCTGATCCGGGTCGGCTCCTACGGCGCGCCGAGCGGACAGTCCGTCAGTTTCCGGCTGGGCGAGTCGCTGGTCGGCCAGTGCGCCCGCAGACGCCGCACGTTGCTGATCGAGGACCTGCCGACCGACTACCTCTCCATCTCCTCCGGCGCGGGCAGCGCCGCGCCCGCCTCGCTGATCCTGCTGCCGATCGTGATGGAGGACCAGCTGCTCGGCGTCGTCGAACTTGCCTCGCTACGGCCGTTCTCGCAGGTCCACCGGGACTTCCTGACCATGGTGACCGAGGCGCTCGGCGTCAACGTCAGCTCGCTGGTGGCCAACACCCGCACCGACGAGCTGCTCACCGAGTCCCGCCGGCTCACCGCCGAACTGACCGAGCGGCAGCAGGAGTTGCAACGCTCCAACGCGGAGTTGCAGGAGAAGGCGGCGCTGCTGGCCGACCGCAACTCCGACATCGAGACCAAGAACCTGGAGATCGAGCAGGCCCGGCAGGAGCTGGAGGAGCGGGCGCACCAGCTGTCGATGGCGTCGATGTACAAGTCCGAGTTCCTGGCCAACATGAGCCACGAGCTGCGCACCCCGCTCAACAGCCTGCTGGTGCTCGCCCAGTTGCTGGCCCAGAACCCGGGGAGCAATCTGACGGACAAGCAGGTCGGCTACGCCACCGTCATCCACTCGGCGGGCTCGGACCTGCTGGAGCTGATCAACGACATCCTCGACCTGTCCAAGGTCGAGGCGGGCAAGCTCGACGTGAACCCCGAACCGTTCGCGCTGCGCCCGCTGCTGGACTCGCTGGAGACCATCTTCCGTCCGCTCACCGCCGAGAAGGCACTGGAGTTCCGCGTCAGCACCGGCCCCGACCTGCCGGAGCAACTGGTCACCGACGAGCAGCGACTGCGGCAGATTCTGCGCAACCTGCTCTCCAACGGGGTCAAGTTCACCGAGACCGGCAGCGTCGAACTGCGCGTCGAGATGGCCGCGCCGGACGCGCTGCCGGACGAACTGCGCGGCGGGCAGCGGGTGGTGGGGCAACGGGTGGTGGCCTTCCGGGTGGAGGACACCGGGATCGGGATCGCCGAGGAGCACCTCGACAGCATCTTCGGCGCCTTCCAGCAGGCCGACGGCACCACCAGCCGCCGCTACGGCGGCACCGGCCTCGGTCTGTCGATCAGCCGTCAGATCGCCCGCCTGCTGGGCGGGATGATCCACGCCGAGAGCACGCCGGGCCAGGGCAGCAGCTTCACGCTGCTGCTGCCGGTCCGCGCGCCGAAGACGGCACTTCCGCCGCAGCCGGTTCCGGTGACCGCGACGACGACGCGTGGGCCACGGCTCGGGGACGAGCTGGAGGGGCGGGTGGCGCTGGTGGTGGACGACGACGAGCGCAACGTCTTCGCCCTGTCCGGCCTGCTGGAGCTGCACGGCGCAAACGTCGTCCACGCCCGCGACGGACAGGAGGGCTTCGACGTGCTCCAGGCCCGCACCGACGTCGACGTGGTGCTGATGGACCTGATGATGCCGGGCCTGGACGGCTACGCGGCCACCGAGTTGATCCGGTCGGTGCCCCGGTTCGCGGACCTGCCCATCATCGCCGTCACCGCCAAGGCCCTCCCGGGCGACCGCGACGACATCCTCGGCGCGGGAGCGACCGACTACGTGGTCAAGCCCGTCGACGCGAACGACCTCCTGGACCGGGTCCGCCGCCATCTGCGCTGACGGCCACCCTCACTGACGCATCGTCAATTCAACCGGACCAGCACCAGGCTCGCGTCGTCGTCGGTGTCGCCGACCGCCGCGGCAAGCAGCGCGTCCGCCTGCGCGTCGAGGTCGGCGTCCGGTGCGAGCTGCTCGACCACGCGGCAGAGCAGCGCGAGCGCGTCGTCCAGGGAGGAGTGCCGCCGCTCGATCAGCCCGTCGGTGAAGAGCAGCAGCAGGTCGCCCCGCCGCAGCTCGATCTGCGCCTCGCCGTAGTGGACGTCCGCCACCGCGCCGAGCAGCAGGTGGGGCGCCGCCTCCAGCAGCCGCGCCCGGCCCTCGCGCAGCAGCAGCGCGGGCAGATGGCCGGCGCTGGTCCAGTGCAGCAGCCGGTCCTCCGGGTCGAAGTGGCCACAGACGGCCGTGGCCGTCGGATGCCCGGAGCTGCGCAGCGTCACCTCGTTGAGCCAGTGCATCAACTCCCCCGGCTCACCGCCCGAGACCGCAAGTCCGCGCAGCGCGTTGCGCAGCGCCACCATGCCGGTCGCGGCCTCGATGCCGTGACCCGCGACGTCACCGACCGCGATCATCACCCGGCCGTCGGGCAGGCCCAGCATGTCGTACCAGTCGCCGCCGACCCGGTACTCCTCGGCCGCGGGCCGGTAACGGGCCACGACCTCAAGGCCCGGGAAGCCGCGGAGGTCCGGCTGCTCGGGCACGATCGCCTGCTGCAGTTGCAGCGCGAGCCGGTGCCGCAGCGCCGCCTGGGCCTGCGCCGAGCCGAGCGCGTCGAAGGTCGCGGCGAGCGCCTCCTCCGTCTGGTACTGCAGCGACACGTCCTGGAAGAAGCCGGTCAGACCGGTCAACGTGCCGTGGGTGACCAGGGGTTCGGCGATCAGCCGGACGTGCCGGACGCCGCCGTCGGGACGCGGGATCCGCAGCACGCCGCTGACGCCGTCCAGCCGGGCGGTCAACGTCTCCAGCATTCGGGCGAGTTCGGGCCGGTCGTCGGCCACCAGCAGGTTGGCCAGCTGCTCCAGCGGGAAGGGCTCGGCCTCGGCGGGCAGTCCGAGGCACGGGGCGACCAGCTCGCTCCACTGGGTCACCCCGCGCGCCGTGTCGTCCTCGAACGCCGCCAGCGAGCCGAGCCGCCCGGCCCGCTTCAGCACCGTGAAGCTGTGGTCGCGGTTCTCGGTGTGCCAGAAGACCAGGCAGCGCTGGGCGGAGAGGGCCAGCACGCGGACGTTGAGCATCGGCGCGCTGTTCGGCCGCCGGACGTGCGGCAACCGGTCCACGCGCTGGACCGCGCCGTTCCGGTGGGCGTCGGCGACCATCGCCGCGAGCTCCTCGGCGGTGGTCGGCAGCACGTGGCTGAGCGGCCTGCCCACCGGCCTCGGCACGCCGCTGCTCAGCCGGTAGGCGGCGGCGTTGAGGTACTCGACGAACAGCCCCGGCCTCCGGCCGCGCCGCAGCGTCATCGCCGGTTCCGCCAGCAGGTCCAGCGCCGAGGCCAGCACCGGGAGCGAGCCGCCCGGATCGGTGGTCTGGTCCCCGCGCGCGAGCACCCGGGCCAGCACCTCCACCAGGCCGAGGACCCGGCGGCGCAGGTCCGCGTCCAGCTCCCGGGGGCCCTGCCAGGCGACGAGGACGACGCCCACCGAGCGGCCCTCGTGACGCAACGGCAGCAGGGCGCGCGCGGACGCCCGGTCGGGGCCCGGGAGTTCGTGCGGGTCGAGGACGCCGACCGGCAGCCAGAGCGGGGTGTCGTCGTCGAGCGCCTGCTGCGGCTTGGCCCGCCACTGCGGCGGAATCTGCCCCCACTGCGCCCGCACCAGCGGCGGGAACCCGGCGGAGCCCGCCAGCCGCAGGCAGTCACCGGCGGCCCGACGCCACAGCAGCAGCCCGCGCACGCCCAGCGGATGCAGCTCGCCGAGCACGGTCGCCGCCAGCTCGTCCAGGTCGGCGTCCGCCTCGGCCGCGCTGGCGACCCGTCGGCGGGCCCGGGGCTCCGGCAGCAGATGGGCGTGGCTCCCCGGTTCCCCCGGCTTGACGACGTCCTCGCCGCAGGCCGCGTTGACGATGTCGGCGGCCAGGTCCGCGAGCGGGAGTCCGGCCCCGACCGCGAGCCGCCGCAGCGCCTCCCCGGCGACCGCGGGTTCCACGCCCTGCTGCGCCACCAGGACCCCGGTCGCGAGGTCCAGCAGCCGCCGCCCCTCCGTCCGCGCGAGCTCTGCCGCCAGGTCCAGGTAGGCCGACGCCGTGCCGGGACCTTCGCCGACGTCGCCGTCACCGTCGCGCAGCCGACCGTCCCGTGCCATCACGCCTCCTCCGCGCCGCGTACGGGTCCGCCCTACCAGTCTGCGCGTCCGCCCGGCGGGTGCCGCGCGCACGGTCGGTGGGAAAGTCTCGCCGAAAGCAAAAGATCCCTGTCCGACCTGTGAAGGTGCAGGGAAGTTGCGCGCGAGGCGTTTCCCGCGCCGAAATGCGGACAGACGCGGATGGGCGCTCCAGACCGGCGGTCTGCCCGCGCGCGGCCCGATGTCCGCGAGCGCCCACCAAAGCACTTCCGGCCGGGCCGGAGGCGCCGGGCTGGAAGCACCGAGCCGGCTTCACTCGCTCAGGAACTCCACGAAGGCGTCGGTGAGTTCGGGCGCGACCGCCGCGCTCCCGTGGTCCCCCGGAACCTCGACCAGACGGGATCCCGGCAGCACCGCGACCAGCTCCCGCGCCGAGACGACCCGCTCGTCCTCGGACCCGACCACCACGAGTGCCGGGACGCGGATCGCCGCGACCTGCTCCTCGGTCGAGGTCGCGATCGAGTCGAGCACGTGCAGCGTCGCGACCGGGTCCACGCCGCGCTCCCGCATGGCCGCCACGGCCTGCGCCTCCTTGGAGCCGGGCTCCCACGTCCCGGCCGCGGCCCCGGCGAAGAGGCGCTTCAGCCAGGCCCCGGCGCCGCCGCCGGTCCCGTTGACCTCGCGCATCCCCTGCCCGCCGATCACCACCCGCCCCGGCGTCGCCCCGCGCACCAGCATCCGCACCGCGATCCGCGCGCCGAGCGAGTAACCGCCGAGGTCGTAGCCACCCGCGCCGCCGTCCGCACCGTCGGCGTCGTTCGCGTCCAGCTTCAGGTGCTCGACCAGCGCGAGCGCGTCGCTGGTCAGCACGTCCGACGGGTAGCCCGCTGCGTCCTGCGGCTTGGCGCTGTCGCCGTGGCCGCGGAAGTCCGGCATGATCACCCGGCGCCCGCGCTCGACGAGCGCCCCGACGATCCCGGTCCGCGACCACATCCCCGCGTCCGCCGACATCCCGTGCAGCAGCACCACCGGGCGTCCCGCACCGACCTCCCGGTAGGCGAGCCGCTGTCCGTCGGGCGCGGTGAAGAAGGACGTGGAGGAGGACGTCAGGAAGGAGGGGTCGGGGGTCGTCATGCCAGGCACGCTACACGTGCCTCGGCCTTCACGCCGTCAGCCTTTCGGCTGCGCCATCAGGTAGGCGAGAACGGCCAGGACCCGGCGGTTGTCGTCCTCCGACGGGGGCAGGTCCAGCTTGGTGAAGATGCTGGTGCTGTGCTTGGACACGGCCTTCTCGCTGACGAAGAGTCGGCCCGCGATCGCGCTGTTGGAGCGGCCCTCGGCCATCAGCTCCAGCACCTGACGCTCGCGCTCGGTGAGCCGGGCGAGCGTCCCGCCGTCGCCGCCCCGGCTGCGGCGGCCGAGGAGGCGGGTGACCACGGCGGGGTCCATCACCGTGCCGCCCGCCGCCACCGTCCGGATCGCGTCGACGAACTGGTCATCGCTGAAGACCCGGTCCTTGAGCAGGTAGCCCACCCCGCCCGCCCGGTCGGCCAGGAGTTCCTCGGCGTAGATCTGCTCGACGTACTGCGACAGCAGCAGGATCGGCAGCCCGGGGATCCGCTCTCTGGCCGTCAACGCGGCGCGCAGGCCGTCGTCGGTGTGGGTGGGCGGGAGGCGGATGTCCACGACGGCGAGGTCCGGCCGGTGCTCCAGCAGCGCGTCGAGCAGTCCCGGCGCGCTGTCGGTGGCCGCCACGATCGCGAACCCACGCGCCGAGAGCAGCCGGACCAGTCCCTCGCGGAGCAGGAAGAGATCCTCCGCGACGACGACACGCACAGGGCGCACGGCTGCGGGATCGGGACCGCGATCGGGACCCGGACCGGGATCGGGATCGGAATCGGGACCGGGCACGGCGGCTACCTGCACGGCACCTCCATCGCCACGATCGTCGGCCCGCCGGGCGGGCTGCTGACGGCAAGGATGCCATCGAAGGACGCCAACCGCCGCTCCACACCGGCCAGTCCGCTGCCCCGGGCCGGGTCCGCGCCGCCGACGCCGTCGTCGGTGACCTCGATCCGCAGCAGCCCGTCCGTTCGGGCGACGCGGATCCGCACGCTGTGCGCGTCGGCGTGCCGGACCGCGTTGGTTACCACCTCGGCGACGGCGAAGTAGCAGGCCGACTCCACCGGGGCGTCGAGCCGTTCGGGCAGGTCGATCTCGGCCGTGCAGGGCAGCGGCAGGTCGAGCGCCAGCGCACGGATCGCCTCGCCGAGGCCCCGGTCGGCCAGGACCGGCGGGTAGATGCCCCGCACCAGGCAGCGCAGTTCGTCGAGCGCTGCCGCCGACGCCTCCCGTGCCTCCACGACGAGCGCGGCGGCCTCCTCCGGGCGGTCGGCGATCAACTCCTCCGCCACGCGCAGGTTCATGCCGATGGCGACCAGCCGTCCCTGCGCGCCGTCGTGCAAGTCGCGTTCGATGCGCCGCAGTTCGGCCGCCGCCGAACTCACCACCTCCGCGCGGGTGTCGGCCAGCTCGCGGACCCGCGCGGTCAGCGCCGGGTCCGGCTGCTGCCCCAACAGCCGCCGGGCGTCCGGCAGTACGGTGCGCGGCAGCAGCCACACCCCGAGGGCCAGCAGCACCGCGCCCTGGATCGCGCCGACCACCGAGATGTTGTGGCCGATCCCCAACTGGGCCGTCGGCCCCGGCCCGACCGGGTTGCCGACCCGTTGCAGCACCACCGCCGACCGGTTGAGCGCCCCCTCCACGAC
The DNA here is from genome assembly GCF_015690355.1 of Streptacidiphilus fuscans. Lineage (GTDB taxonomy): Bacteria > Actinomycetota > Actinomycetes > Streptomycetales > Streptomycetaceae > Streptacidiphilus > Streptacidiphilus fuscans. The sequence continues at coordinate 124,795 of NZ_JADPRT010000014.1, forward strand.
GGCGTACCCGCCGCTCGCCACCAGTCCCAGCGCCACCAGGTCGGCGGCCGCCCTCGGCCACCGCACCGGTGCGACGGCGGCGACGACCAGCACCCCCAGCCCCGCCACCCAACCGAGCACGGCGGGAACGGCGGAGACACCCGGCGACGGTGCACTCCACAGGTCCAGGCCCAGCAGTCCGCCGACCACGACCACCAACGCGGGCAGCAGCAGCGCCCAGCGCTCGGACCGCACCGCCTCGTCGCCGCGCGTCGGCACCCGTCCCCCGCACACCAGCCGCGTCAGGCCGAGCCCGGCGACAGCGCCGAGCACGAGCACGACCGCCGCGCCGAGCAGCCCGTACTGCGTGCCTTCGACGTGGGTGGCCCAGTACGCGGCGTTCATCGCCTCACCGGCGACCACCGCCGTCACCGGCAGTACCCACCGCCTCGGCGCCGTTCGCTCCGGTGCCGGTCGCTCCAGTGCCGGTCCCTGCCCGGCGGACGGCAGCAGTGCGGCGGCCGGTAGGCCCGCCAGCAGAAGGCCGAAGGCCAGCGGCCCGGCCGGGTTCAGGTCCGGCACGGTCGCCCAGTAGCCGTTCGAGGCCCCGACGGCCCGTACGTCGACGATCAGCGCCGACGCCTCGCCGTACACGCCCACGCCCAGCAGCGCCGCGACCAGCGGCCACCCCACCGGCCCGGCCCAGGGCGAACCGAGCGGCACCCGCTCGCGGCGGACCGCCAGCATCGCGCAGAGCGCCGTCAACGCCACCAGCACGCCCAGCATCCACGGCAGTTCGGTCACCACCGGAAACGGCCACATAGGGATCCCCTCGCTCCATCGTCACGCAGGCCACGGATCGCGGCCTCGGGATCATGCTGCTGCGCGGGACGCGCTCGTCGCCATGGACCCGAACCTACTTCTGAGGTGGGGAAATGCCTACCTCGATACACTGAGCGGGTCGGACACCGCCCTCCGTAAGCAGCCCTCCGTAAGCAGCCCTCCGTAAGCAGCCCCTCCGGAAGGTGCCGCCATGGCCGCACACCCGACGACCGGGCAGTTCAGCTGTCGCCGGATCTACCAGGACCCCACGCCGCAGGACGGCAAGCGGGTGCTGGTCGACCGCCTCTGGCCGCGCGGGGTCAGCAAGGAGGCGGCACACCTGGACGCGTGGCTGCGCGACGTGGCCCCGTCCACCGACCTGCGCACCTGGTACGGCCATGTGCCCGAGCGCTTCCCCGAGTTCCGCCGCCGCTACCTCGCCGAGCTGGGCGATCCGGACCACGCACAGGCCGTCACCGAGCTGCGCGGCCTGGGTGCGCACGACCACGTCACGCTCCTGACCGCCACCAAGGACGCGGACCACAGCGAGGCGGCCGTGCTGGCCCAGTGGCTGAACCAGCACCCGGGAGCGCGCGGGTAGGGTCGGCCCATGGCAACCGAAGGACCCGCACCGCGCACGGCCGTCGACGACCAGGGGACGCCGCTCGTCCTCCCCCGGGGGCCGATCCGCCGGGTCGTGTCGCTGGTGCCGTCGCTCACCGAGGCGATCGCAGTCAGCGCCCCCGGCGTGCTGGTCGGCGCGACCGACTGGTGCAGCCACCCGGCCGGACTGGACGTGGACCGGATCGGCGGTACCAAGAACCCCGACACCACGCGGATCGCCGCGCTCCGCCCCGACCTGGTGGTCGCCAACGAGGAGGAGAACCGCGCCCCCGACCTGGAGGCGCTGCGCGCCGCCGGGATCCCCGTCTGGGTCACCGAGGTGCGCACCCTCGACCAGGCCTTCCGCTCGCTCGACCGCCTGCTGACCCTGCTGACGAAGGACTCCGGCCTGCCGCGCCCGCAGTGGCTCGACGACGCCCGCGACGCCTGGGCGGACGTTCCCCCGCCGCCCGATCGGCCGCACCGTGCGGTGGTGCCGATCTGGCGTCGGCCCTGGATGGTGGTCGGCCGCGACACCTTCGCCGGGGACCTGCTGCGCCGCCTGGGCTTCCATCAGCTCTACGCGGACCACGACGAGCGCTATCCGGCGATCCCTATCGACCGGCTGCGCGCGTCCGGCGCGGACCTGGTGGTGCTGCCGGACGAGCCCTACCGGTTCACTGCGACCGACGGCCCGGAAGCCTTCCCCGGCCTGCCCGCTGCCCTGGTGAGTGGCCGCCATCTCACCTGGTACGGGCCGTCGTTGGCCGAAGCCGCGACGCTGCTGACGCAGCAGTTGCAGGCGACGCTGCCGCCGCCGGACTGAGCGGCATCCGCCACCGGCCGGAAACCGGTTCGTCGATTCGGCCTGGTGTCTGTTAGCGTTGGGTTCACCGACGCGGGGTGGAGCAGCTCGGTAGCTCGCTGGGCTCATAACCCAGAGGTCGTAGGTTCAAATCCTGCCCCCGCTACTCCGTACGGAGGGCCCGGCCGATTCATCGGCCGGGCCCTCCGTCGTTCTACGCCACTCCCGCTTCCTCCGCCCGGCGCGGACGCCGCAGCCGGAGGCGGTCGAGGACCGCGCCGAACGGGCGGCCGAAGGCCGGGTCGCAGAGGGCGCCCGCGCCGTGCCGGAGCTCCCGACCCTGACGTGCGAAGGCCGCCACCACGCGGGCCGCCTCGTATCCCGCCGGGAGCGCGGGCAGGCGCACCCGACCCCGGTCGGCCTGCGCGGCGAGCGCCTCCGCCAACTCCTCGGGCGTACGCGGCCAGGGCGCGATCCCGGCGGCCGCCAGCGTGGCGGCGTTGGCCTGCCCGTGGCCCGGGATGACCTCGTAACTCACCGCAGGCAGGCCCGCGACCAGCGCCTCCGTCAGCGACAGCCCGCCCGCGTTGTGGACCAGCACGTCCGCCGCGCCCATCAACGTCGGCACGTCGTCCCGCCATCCGAGCGCGACCGTCCCCGGCTCGGCCGAAACCTGCCGCAGCAACCGCCGGTTGCGCCCGCAGAGCACCACCGGGACCGTCTTCTCGGCCGCGCGCACCGCGCGGACGCCGGCCACCACGTCGCCCAGGCCGAGCGACCCGGTGACCACCAGCGCCATCCTGTGGTCCTCCGGCACGCCCAACTCGGCCCGCAGGGCCCGGCATTCCGCCGGGTCGGGGGTCCGCGCGAAGGCCTGGGGGGCGAGCGGACCGGCCGCCGCCATCGCGACGCCGTAGCGGGCGGTGCCCTCGGCGGCCGTCGCCTCGGTGACTGTCAGGTGCGCGTCGAGCGCGGGATGCACCCAGAGCCGGTGCGGCGCGGGGTCGGTGAGGTAGCAGACCGTCGGCGCGGTCAGCGTGCCGTCCTCCTTCAGCGCGCCCAACGTCTGTGCCGCGAACGGGAACGTGGTGACCACGACGTCGTACCCGTCGCCGATCCACCCCGCCACGCCGGAGCGCGCCGCCGTGCAGACCCGCAGCGTGAGCCGCCGCGCGAGCGAGTCGCGCTCGCCGCACCGGAAGAACCAGTCGAAGACCGCCGGAAGATGACTGGCCGTCAGGGCGTAGCCACGGCGCAGCACCAGACGCTGGTGCCGGGGCAGCGCGTCCAGGAAGTCCCGGTAGTCGGCTTCCAGGCCCATCGCCTCCAGCCGCCGGATCAGCTCGGCCGCGGCCCCGTTGTGGCCCGCGCCGACGCTGCCGGTGATCACCAGCGCCCGCAGCGCCCCCGCCGTCCGCCCGCCCTGCCGAGCCACCTGCCGAGGGACCCCGCGAGGCACCCTGCGAGGCGTCCGCCTCACCGACCCGAACGCGACCATGGAAACGGAACCTCCTGCGCAGCTTCGCCGACGTCGGGCACGACGATGACGGGTTTGCGGCGGTTTTGGGGTGTCCTGCGGCCGACCAGTCGCGCAACATTCGACGAAGCGCGGGCATCATCGGCGCGCACCGGAGTCGCGGTCCACCGGGTGACCCGCGAAAATAGGGTCTTGTCGGGTTTCCCCCCGATTTTTCTTCTCTCTGTTCCGCCACCCCTCAGGAGCAGGAATGAGCACCGAACCGGAGCCGATCAGCCCCGAGGCCCGTCGCGCGCTGGAGCAGGACCTCGCGGAGCTGCGCGCCGAGCGGGCCAAGGTCGCGGCTACCCTGCGCGACGTCGACTCGGCAGGCGACCGCGCCGACCAGGCCGACGAGCTGCAGCGGGCCACCGACGTCGCTCGGCTGGACGACCGGATCAAGGCGCTCGACCTGCGCCTCCGGCAGGCCGCCGTCGCCGGTCCGCCGCCGACGGACGTGGTCGGGGTGGGCAGCACGGTCACCGTGCGGTTCGACGACGAGAGCACCGAGACCGTCCAGATCGGCGAGGTCGCCGAGGAGCTCGACCGGACGCTGGTCACCGCCGACAGCCCGCTGGGCCACGCCCTGCTCGGCCACCACCCGGGCGACACCGTCGGCTACGAGACGCCCGAGGGCCACGCGACCGCGACCGTCGTCGCCATCGCGGCGGGCTGAACGGGCACTCAACAGGCACTGAGCGGGCACTGCATCGGCAAACCCCGCCGGGACGGACCGGTCAGAGCCGGTCGCTGTGCAGCCGCTCCGTGCTGCGCAGCTCCATGTACGGCTCCTGCCCGGCCGGGTGGCCCCGGTCCAGGGCGCGCTGGCGCTCGATCTCGGCGTTGACCTCCCCGCCCAGGAGCAGGGCCAGGTTGGAGAGCCAGAGCCAGATCAGGAAGGTGATCACCGCCGCCAGGCTCCCGTAGGCGCGGGTGAAGGACGCGAAGTGCGCTGCGTAGAGCGCGAATCCGACCGAGGCAGCCGCCCAGAGCACCACCGCGACCAGCCCGCCCGCCGTGCCCCAGCGGAACCGCTGCCGGGCGTTGGGCGCGGCCCAGTACATCACCGCGAGCAGCAGGCCGAGCAGGATCACCAGCAGCGGCCATTTCGCCCACTGCCACACCGTCACCGCCGTGTGCCCGACGCCGAGCGCGGTGCCGACCCCGTCCGCCACCCGGCCGCTGACGGCGACGACCAGGGTGACCACCGTCAGCAGCACCAGCGTCAGCGCGGTCAGCCCGACGCGCAACGGCAGCAGCACCTTGAACGTGCGGCCCTCGGGCACGTCGTAGACGGCGTTCATGGCCCGGATGAACGCCGCGGTGTACCGGGACGCGGACCAGACGACGAGCAGCACGCCGAGGACGCCCGCCGTGACGTGCTGCCGCTGCAGGTCGGTCAGCATCTGCGTGACCAGGTCCCGCGCCGGGCCGGGGGCGAGCGTGCGGATGTTGCGGATCAGCACGTCGGTGGCCGAGGGGCCGATCGTGCCGAGGACGGACATGACGACCACCAGCGCGGGGACCACCGACAGGACCGCGTAGTACGTCAGCGCCGCGGCGTGGTCGCCGAGGTTGTCCTGCCGCAGCTCACCGGGCACCCGGCGCAGCGCCTGCCGCCAACCGGGCTCGCGGGGCCGCTCCGTCCCTGCTGTGCTCATCGCCGGTCGCTCTTTCGCCCGAGGGAGGCCGTGATCGAGGAAGGCCGTGATCGTCCGCGCCACTGTAGCCCCGGTCCTCGCCGGGACCGGGGCTGTTCGCAGAGGGTGCTGGGGAGCTCGGGTGCCTCAGGTGCCTCAGGTGCCTCAGGTGCCTCAGGTGCAGGGACGGCGGCCGTGGTTGGCCCCGTGCTTGGCGCGCTGCTTCTTCTTCCGGCGGCGTTTCGACGACATGGCCACTCCTCTCGCGGACCTCGTCTCGCGGAACCTTGTCTCGCGGACTGCAACCCCGGGCCGCGTCCCACCGGCCTCGCGCAACGCTTGCGCAACGCTCGGACAGCACTCGCACAACGCTTGCGCAACGCTCGGGCGGCGGACGACCGGCCCTTCGCTCCACCGTGCCACAGCGCCGGGCGCCCGGCACGTCCGCGCGGGGGTGTACGCACCACGGCCCAGGTGGGCGGCCGGGGACCGCTCCCCACCTCGCATCGGCCCCGGCAGGCCGTGAGACCGGACGTCCGCCATCCGGTCCGTGAGTGAAACAAGTCACTGCTTCGACCGACCCGCTGGTCGGTATGAAAAGGGTAGGTTCCTGCGACCAAGGGGAAGGACCTCCATCCCCGGCTCCAGCCGCTCCGCCCTGCTCGTGCTCGTGATCGTGCTTCTGAGTTGCCTCCGTTTCGCGGTTCTGTTCCTTCGCGGTTCCGCGATCCCCCCGTTCCCCTGACGAGAGACACACGACATGTCTGCGCAAGACTCCACCCACCACCCGCCCCAGCGCATCGGCGTGGTCGCCGAGTCGACCACCGGGGAGACCCGTGTCGCGGCGACGCCCGCGACGGTCAAGCAGTTGCTCGGGATCGGCTACGAGGTCGTCGTCGAGTCCGGGGCCGGTACGGCCTCCGGCTTCACCGACGAGGTCTACGTCGAGGCGGGTGCGGAGATCGGCGACGCCTGGGCGCAGGACATCGTGCTCAAGGTCAACGCCCCGTCCGGCAGCGAGATCGCGCGCCTGCGTGAGGGGGCGACGCTGGCCGGCCTGATCGCCCCGGCGCAGCACCCGGAGCTGCTGGAGGAGCTGTCCGCACGCGGCGTCACCGCGCTGGCGCTCGACGCGGTACCGCGGATCTCGCGTGCCCAGTCGATGGACGTGCTCAGCTCGATGGCGAACATCGCCGGGTACCGGGCCGTGATCGAGGCGGCCCACGTCTTCGGACGCTTCTTCACCGGCCAGGTGACCGCGGCGGGCAAGGTGCCCCCGGCGAAGGTCCTGGTGGCCGGCGCGGGTGTGGCCGGGCTCGCGGCGATCGGCGCCGCGTCCAGCCTGGGCGCGATCGTGCGCGCGACCGACCCGCGTCCCGAAGTCGCGGACCAGGTCAAGTCGTTGGGTGGCGAGTACCTGCCGGTCAACGTGGTGCAGGAGCAGTCCACCGACGGCTACGCCAAGGCGACCTCGGCCGACTACGACCGCGCCGCCGCCGCGCTGTACCACCAGCAGGCGCAGGACGTCGACATCGTGGTCACCACCGCGCTGATCCCCGGCCGTCCCGCGCCCCGGCTGCTGACCGCCGAGGACGTGGCGGCGATGAAGCCGGGCAGCGTGATCGTCGACATGGCCGCCGCCATGGGCGGCAACGTCGAGGGGACGGTGGCGGGCCGCGCCGTCGTCACCGACAACGGCGTGACCATCATCGGCTACACCGATCTGGCCTCCCGGCTGCCCGCCCAGGCCTCGCAGCTGTTCGGCACCAACCTGGTCAACCTGGTCAAGCTGGTGACGCCCGGCAAGGACGGGCAGCTGACGCTGGACTTCGAGGACGTGGTGCAGCGGGCGGTGACCGTCGTCCGCGACGGCGAGATCACCTGGCCGCCGCCGAAGGTCTCGGTCTCCGCGGCCCCGGCCGCGCAGGCCGCCCAGCAGTCCGCCAAGCCGGAGCCCAAGGAGGCGAAGAAGCTCAGCCCTGCGGCCCGCTTCTCGCTGATCGGCGTCGGCCTGCTCGCGCTGTTCGGCGTGGTCGGCTTCGCCCCGGCCCAACTCGCCGAGAACTTCACGGTGTTCATGCTGGCGGTGGTGATCGGCTACTACGTGATCGGCAAGGTGCACCACGCGCTGCACACCCCGCTGATGTCGGTCACCAACGCCATCTCCGGGATCGTGGTGACCGGCGCGCTGCTGCAGATCGGGCACGAGAGCTGGGTGGTCACCGCGCTGTCCTTCGTCGCGATCCTGCTGACGAGCGTGAACATCTTCGGAGGTTTCGCCGTCACCCGCCGCATGCTGTCCATGTTCTCGAAAGGCTGAGCCACGATGACCTCCACGACGGCCGCACACGCCGCGGACCTCGTAGCCGCCCTGCTGTTCATCCTGTCCCTGGCCGGGCTCTCCCAGCACCGCACCTCGCGCGCCGGCGTGGTCTACGGCATCGCGGGCATGGGGCTCGCGCTGGTCGCCACGATCGTGGTGGCGGCGCAGAGCATCGCTGCCGGGGCGATCGCGCTGATCCTGCTCGCCATGGCGATCGGCGCCGTGATCGGGATCTGGCGGGCGCGCAGCGTCGAGATGACGCAGATGCCCGAACTGATCGCCGTGCTGCACAGCTTCGTCGGCCTGGCCGCGGTGCTGGTGGGCTGGAACAGCTACCTCGAGGTCGAGTCGCACGGCTCCCGGCAGACCGAGATCGCCGCGGACCTGCTGACCATCCACCATGCCGAGGTCTTCATCGGCATCTTCATCGGCGCGGTCACCTTCACCGGCTCGATCGTCGCCTTCCTCAAGCTGTCGGCGCGGATCAACTCCCGGCCGCTGATGCTGCCGGGCAAGAACGCGCTCAACCTCGGCGCGCTCGGCGCGTTCGTGGTGCTGACCGGCTTCTTCTGCGCGAGCCCGAACCTGCCGCTGATGATCGCGGTCACCGCGCTGGCGCTGCTGCTCGGCTGGCACCTGGTCGCCTCGATCGGCGGCGGCGACATGCCCGTCGTCGTCTCGATGCTGAACAGCTACTCCGGCTGGGCGGCGGCCGCGGCGGGCTTCCTGCTCGACAACGACCTGCTGATCGTCACCGGCGCGCTGGTCGGCTCCTCCGGCGCCTACCTCTCGTACATCATGTGCAAGGCGATGAACCGCTCCTTCATCTCCGTGATCGCGGGCGGCTTCGGCATCGAGGCGCCGTCCAGCAGCAGCGAGGAGCAGGGCGAGCACCGCGAGATCCGCGCGGCGGAGGCGGCCGAGCTGCTGACCCAGGCCCGCTCGGTGGTGATCACCCCCGGCTACGGCATGGCCGTGGCCCAGGCCCAGCACCCGGTGGCGGAGCTGACCCGCCGTCTGCGCGAGCGCGGCGTCGAGGTCCGCTTCGGCGTCCACCCGGTCGCCGGACGCCTGCCCGGCCACATGAACGTGCTGCTGGCCGAGGCCAAGGTCCCGTACGACATCGTCCTGGAGATGGACGAGATCAACGACGACTTCGCGGACACCTCCGTCGTCCTGGTCATCGGCGCCAACGACACCGTCAACCCGGCCGCCGCCGAGGACCCGGGCAGCCCGATCGCCGGCATGCCGGTGCTGCGGGTCTGGGAGGCCGAGAACGTCGTCGTCTTCAAGCGCTCCATGGCCTCCGGCTACGCGGGCGTGCAGAACCCGCTGTTCTTCCGTGAGAACAGCAGCATGCTCTTCGGCGACGCCAAGGCGAGCGTGGACGCGATCCTCGCCGCGCTCGGCACGGACGGCCCGTCCTCCGAGCCGCGTTCCGCCGCCCGCCCGGCGACGGTCGGCGGCTGACCCCGGCGGCTCGCCGCCGCGCAATCCGACGTGTGCTCCTGGCTCCCCGACGGGCCGGGAGCACACGTGTGTTCGGGTACGAAAAACCCTTGGACGAGGCCGTTCACGGCGCGGGAGACTCGGACTTTCCAGCCGCAACACCCTCAGACGCTGTCGGGAAACCCGGGTTGGTATGGAAACGCCACAAACCCCCGAGAGCGCGCCGCGCCGAGGCGCCGTGCTGCTCGCCCTTCGCTACTACGGACGGGAGTTGGCCCGACTCAAACGGGTGACGCTCCCCGGGATGCTGATGCCCGCGCTGGGCAACATCGGCATCAACTACATCGCGCCGCTGATCGTCGCCCGTCTGGTCGGCCGGATCGCCTCCGACGCCCGGATGACCACCGGCGACGCGCTGCCCTACGTCCTGGCCTTCGCCGGAGTGCTGCTGCTCGGCGAGGCGCTGTGGCGGGTGGGCATGCACTGCCTCAACCGGGTGGACGCCCACGGCATCGAGCACCTCTACGTCATCGGCATGGACGAGCTCTTCGCCAAGGACGCGGCCTTCTTCCACGACAACTTCGCCGGTTCGCTCACCAAGCGGGTGCTCAGCTTCGCGTCCCGCTTCGAGGAGTTCGTCGACACGCTCACCTTCTCCGTGGTGGGCAGCCTGGTGCCGCTGGTCTTCGGCGCGGTGGTGCTCTGGCAGTTCCAACCCCTGCTGGTGGTCGCGCTGCTGGCGCTGATCCTGGTCACCGGCGTCATCACCGCGCCGCTGATCCGCCGCCGTCAGGCGCTGGTGGACCGGCGCGAGGCGGCCATCACCCGGGTCTCCGGGCATGTCGCGGACAGCCTGACGAACATGGACACCGTCCGCGCCTTCGCCGCCGAACGGCGCGAGGCGGCCGAACACCGCTCCCGGGTCGCCGAGTCGCGGCGGCTCTCGCTGCGCTCGTGGGACTACGGCAACCTGCACATCGACACCCTGGTCGCGCCGATGTCCGTGCTGACCAACGGCCTCGGCCTGCTGCTCGCGATCGCGGTCGGCGGCGGCGCGCACAACGTCGAGGCGGTCGTCGTCGCCTTCTCCTACTACTCGACGGCGACGCGGATCATGTTCGAGTTCAACCAGATCTACCGCCGCCTGGAGAGCTCGATGACGGAGGCCGCGCAGTTCACCGAGCTGCTGCTGTCCCCGCCGACGGTGCTCGACCCCGCGTCGCCGGAGCCGCTGCGACCCCGCTCGGACCGTCGGGCGGAGGTCCACTTCGACCAGGTCACCTTCTCCCACGGGGGCGGCAAGCCGCTCTTCGCGGGGCTGGACCTGGCCGTGCCCAGCGGCGCACGGATCGGCCTGGTCGGCCGGTCCGGGGGCGGCAAGACGACGCTGACCCGGCTGCTGCTGCGGATGTCCGACATCGACGACGGCCGGATCCTGATCGGCGGCCAGGACATCAGCCGGATCCGCCAGTCCGACCTGCGCAGCCTGATCGCCTACGTCCCGCAGGACCCGGCGATGTTCCACCGCACCCTGCGCGACAACATCGCCTTCGCGAGGCCGGACGCCACGGACGCGGAGATCCGCCGCGCCGCCGAGGCAGCCCACGTCACCGAGTTCGCCGACACGCTCCCCGAGGGGTTCGCCACCATGGTCGGCGAACGCGGCGTCAAACTCTCCGGCGGGCAGCGCCAGCGGGTCGCCCTGGCCCGCGCGATCCTGCGCGACGCACCGGTCCTACTGCTGGACGAGGCCACCAGCGCGCTGGACTCGGAGAGCGAGCTGCTGGTGCAGCAGGCGCTGTGGCGGCTGATGGAGGGCCGCACGGCCCTGGTCGTCGCCCACCGGCTGAGCACGGTGGCGACCATGGACCGCCTGGTCGTGCTGGACCGCGGCCGGATCGTCGAGCAGGGCAGCCACCAGGAACTGCTCGCCGCCGAGGGCGCCTACGCCAGGCTCTGGCAGCACCAGTCGGGCGGCTTCCTCGACGACGAGGCCGACGAGGCTGACGGGGCCGACGCGGCAAGCACCGCCACCGCCCTGACGTGAACGACGGAGGCGCCTGGGACCACTACCCCGGCGCCTCCGCCTTTGCCACTGGCCGCTACTGACCGTTCGGATGATCCCTGAACCAGGTCAGGAAGGCGCCCGTGATGGACCCGACGCCGGTCACGTCGTCATAGCCCGGCCCCGTCTTCAGCGACGTGTCGTAGTCCATGCCGACCATCACCCCGTTGTGGCTCTGGTTCCAGGTCTCCATCGCGGGCTCGTGCCCGAGCGCGGACGGGGCTCCTGACACGTCGTGCAGCGCCGAGGTCCCGACCAGCTTGTAGAGGATGGGGTTGACGAAGCCCACCGGCACTCCGCCTGCCGCCTGTTGCGCCAGCGCCTCGACACCGGAGAACAGCGGTGCGGCCAGGCTGGTGCCGCCGTACTCCTCGTTGCCGTAGGAGCCGCCGCTCTCACTGAACGTGGCACCGCCGTTCGAGCCGGGGTTGACGTTGATGGTGCCGTTCTCGGTGATGCCGATCAGCAGACCGGTCCACCAGTCCGCGACCATGCTGACGTCGGGCACCTCGCGGTCCGCCGAACCGGTGGCCGTGGCCGCCAACGAGTCCGGGACCACGCCCTTCTGGTACGAAGGCTGGGGGAACACCGAGCTGTTGCCACCGCCGGCGCCACCGTCGAACACGTTGCCCGCGGCCCAGCCGTTGCCGCTCTGCTGCTGCATCCAGTTGCCCCAGCCGCTCTCCCACGAGTAGTTGCCGTTGGCGTCGATGCCGAGGCTGGTCCCGCCCACGCCCGTCGCGAACGGGTCGGAGGCCGGGAACGCGACCCCCGGGCGCGACAGGATGTTGTTCGGGTCCGAGGCGTTGGTAGCCGCGACGGTGTAGTCGCCGTTGTCGGCGCTGGAGAAGTTGAAGCCGATGCCCTCGACCGCGCCCTGCTCGAAGATCTGCGTCTTCGCCTGGAACTCCTCCTGCGCGTTCTCGCTCTCGGGACCGCCCCACGAGCAACTCACGATGTTCGCGGTGTGGTTGGCGACGATCGTCTCCAGCGCCGTGTCGAAGCCCTGGTCACTGCCGTCCGTCCCGTAGAAGACGATCTTCGCGTCCGGGGCCATCAGGTGCACGGACTCGATGTCCATGGTCTCCTCGCCCTGCCAACCCGCCACGTCCTTGGGGTCGGTGCCCGAGGGGAAACCGCCCTGCGGCATCACCTGGGTGAACTGGCCCGGGGCGAACTGGGGCAGGCCCATCTGCTGGTTCCAGTTGGCCACGTCCTGCACGATCGTGGGCGACGCGTAGGCGTCGACGATCGCGACGGTGACCCCCTTGCCGGTCAGTCCGCTCTGGGCCACCCCGTAGGCGTGCCGGATCTGACCGGCCGTGTATCCGCACAGCCGCATCGGCAGCGACTCGCCGCCCGGCCCGTTCGGGGCGTCGTTGGCGTGCTTCTGGCCCCAGTAGGTGCTGCACCACGAGGTGTCGATCCCGCCGCCGGCAGGCGCGTACTTCCCGGCGCCGGCGGAGACGGGCTTCCCCTTCTTCGGGGCGTTCTTCGGACTGGGCACCGGCGCCTCGACGGCGTCGCTGTAGACCGGCGAGCTGGTGGTCAGACCGGTGACGCTGGAGACGTAGTTGCCCACGTCGGAGGGGAACTGGGGCTGACCGGTCGGCGCGATGTCCACCCGGCCGTCGTGCTTGTACTTGTCGATCTGCACCTTCAGCACCGACTCGACCTTGGCCAGTGTCGTCGAGACGACGACGCTGTCGGCGCCCTGGGAGACGATCGTCATCCCGTCCTGCTGCAGCCACTGGGTGACCGCCGACGCGGCGTCGGGCACGTTGACGAACGTCGAGTTGAACTGAGCGGGCGTCAGGTACTTGTGGTAGTCCGGGGTTCCGGGCATGCCGACCTCGGCCGCATAGGTGGCCAGATCCTGCGGGTGCTGCTTGGCGATCCAGACGGTGCCCTGCACCACGGTGTTGGGGTCGGCCGCGCCGATGTCGTTCGCCTTGGTCGCCCAACTCGGCGGGCTCCAACTGGTGCCGCCGTTGGACGTCGTGGTGATCGGCCCACCGGACGAGGACGCACCGGCGACGGGCGTCCCGCCGCCACCACCGCCACCACCGTGGCCGCTGGCGGCGACCGCGACCGTGCCCACGATCACCAGCGCGAGCGCCACGCCGATGCCGATCAGCACGCCCTTCTTGGAACCGCGTGACCCGCCACCGGAGTTGCCGGGACCGCCGGGCCCGCCACCGAAGGGCGGCTGACCACCAGGACCGCCCGGCCCGCCCCCGAAGGGCGGCTGGCCGCCGGGACCGCCCGGCCCGCCACCGTACGGGGGCTGGCCGCCGTACGGCGGGGGCGGAGGCGGAGGCGAGGCCGGGCCCTGGTTGTACGGGTTCGGCGGCTGCTGCGGGGGCCGACCACCACCGCCGTAAGGATTGCCCCCGTACGGGCCGGGGCCGGGACCAGGCGCCGGGCCGGGACCACCCGGTCGGGGCTGCTGCGGCGGCTGTGGCCGCTGAGGCTGCTGCGGCGGGAACGGGCCGTTCTGGTACGGATTGTTCGGCCGAGGCGGATTGCCTTGTGGCCCGCTGCCGTAGGGCGGGTAACTCACGGTGTGACCGTCTCCTCGCGACTCGTCCGGGAGCCATGACGGACCGCCAGGCGTGCGCTATCCCCCGGTAGCGAACGCACATTCTTCGCACGCCCGTGCGGCATCGTAGCGACATTCCCCGCGCGCCCGACACGAGCTTCACGCCATGCTCACCTGCGCATTTAGTTGCACCATGCATTGATATAGGTGTATGATGCACGTATCGAAGGAGGCCACGCCACACCCGACATCTTCCGCACCATCCCCACGGATCCGGAGCACTCCGATGAACGGTCATTCGTCCGACGGCGCCGCCGTCAGTCCCTTCAAGCAGCCGAGGGCGGTCTTCGCGGTCGCCTTCGCCTGCGTGGTGTCCTTCATGGGCATCGGCCTCGTCGACCCGATCCTCCCGGCGATCTCCTCGCAGCTGAACGCCACGCCCAGCCAGGTGACCATGCTGTTCACCAGCTACCTGGTGGTCACCGCGGTCGCCATGCTGATCACCGGCTGGGTGTCGAGCCGGATCGGCGCCAAGCGGACGTTGATCGTCGGCCTGGTCATCATCGTGATCTTCGCGGCGCTGGCCGGGTCGTCCCACTCGATCAGCCAGATCGTCGACTTCCGGGCCGGGTGGGGCGTCGGCAACGCGCTCTTCATCGCCACCTCACTGGCCGTCATCATCGCTTCGGCGACCGGCGGTTTCGTCGGCGCGATCATCCTCTACGAGACCGCGCTCGGCCTCGGCATCGCCGTCGGCCCGCTGCTGGGCGGCCTGTTGGGCAACGTCAGCTGGCGCGGCCCCTTCTACGGCGTCTCCGCGCTGATGGCCGTCGCCCTGCTGGCGACCGTCTTCCTGGTCAAGCCGCTGCCCCTGCCTACGAGGAAGACGGGCCTGCTGGAGCCGATCAAGGCGCTGCGTCACCGCGGCCTGCTGACCATGTCCCTGGCCGCGCTCTGCTACAACTGGGCCTTCTTCACCATGCTCGGCTACGCGCCGTTCCCGATGAAGCTCGGCGCGATCCAGCTCGGCTTCGTCTTCACCGGCTGGGGCCTGCTGGTCGCCGCCTTCGCGGTCTTCGGCGCGCCGAAGGTCCAAGCCAGGCTCGGCATCGCCCGGACGCTCTACCTGAACCTCTTCCTCTTCGCGCTGATCATGGCGGGCATCGCGGCCTGGGTGGACCACCGCACCGCACTGATCGTCCTGGTGATCCTGGCGGGCATCCCGATCGGCATCAACAACACGGTCACCACCTCCGCCGTGATGTCGGTCTCACCTGTGGAGCGCCCGGTCGCGTCCGCCGCCTACGGCTTCGTCCGCTTCATCGGCGGCGGCCTGGCCCCCTTCGCGGCGGGCAAGCTGGTCGAGCACTACAACATCCACGTCCCCTTCTACGTCGCCTCGCTGGCCCTGCTGCTCGGCATCGCCATCCTGGCCACCGGCCACAACCTCCTGTCCGCCGCCGAACGCAGCCAGGCCGCCCCCACGGCCGTCTCCGAACTGGAGGCCGAGGAGTTGGAGGTCGGCGCCGCCAGCTGACCAACTGCCCGATCACCGAACGGTGGCCCGCCGGAACACTCCGGCGGGCCACGCTTCAGTTCACGGCGTCAGGCGGTGCAGGTCGCGCGGGAAGAGGGTGGCGAGCCGGACGTTGTCCGCACCGGTGAGCCGGGCGGTCCAGCGCTCCAGCCCGAGCGCGAAACCGCCGTGCGGCGGCATGCCGTGCCGGAACGCGTCGAGGTAACCCGCGTACGGCTCCGGCGACTCGCCCCTGGCCGCCAGCGCGGCGAGGTAGTCCTCGTACCGGTGCAGCCGCTGACCGCCCGTCACCAGCTCCAGCCCGCGGAAGAGCAGGTCGAAGCTGTTGGCGAACTGCGGTCGCCCCGGCTCCGGGTGGGTGTAGAAGGGGCGCTTCGCCGTCGGGTAGCCGGTGACGAAGAGGAACTCGCTGCCGTACTCGCGCAGCGCCCAGGCCGAGAGCCAGCGCTCGTGGGCGGGCGCGAGATCCGGTTCACCACGCGGGTCCTCGTCCGTGTGCGCGGCCAGCAGCTCCTGCGCCGCCTCGAAGTGGATCTCCGGGATCTCCTCGGGGACGCTGGGCAGTTCGAGCTCCAGCAGCGCGCAGGCCTCCCCCGCGCGCTCGCGGACGGCGGCGACCATCCCGGCCAGAACCTGCCCCAGCACCGCCATCACCTCGCGGTGGTCGGTGATGAATCCCAACTCCGCGTCCAGCGAGGTGTACTGGGCCAGGTGGCGCGCGGTGTCGTGCGGCTCGGCCCGGAAGACCGGACCGGTCTCGTAGACCCGCTCGAAGACGCCGACCATGGTCTGCTTGAAGAACTGCGGAGACTGCGCCAGGTAGGCGGGCCTGCCGAACCAGTCGAGCGTGAAGACGTTCGCCCCGGACTCGGTGGCCGAGGCCACCACCTTGGGCGTGTGGATCTCGGTGAAGCCGAGCCCGTCCAGCGCCGCGCGGAACCCGGCGACCGACGCCGCGCTGATGGCGTGCGGCGCACGCAGGCGCGGATGCCGCAGCGTGACGGCGGCATGGTCGAGGACCGTCGGCAGGCTCGCCGGGACGGTGGGACGGAAGAGGTCGAACAGCGGGGCCGCGGTCGGCGCGGAGACCACGGTCACCTGCGGCGAGGTCACCTCGACGCCGCCCGGCGCCTTGGGGTTGGCGGTCACGGTGCCGCTGACCTCGATCACGCTCTCCTCGGCGAGCCCTTCGAGCTCCGGGACGCATGCGTCGTGGACCACGACCTGGGCCAGTCCGCTGCGGTCCCGAAGAACCAGGAAGGTGACCGCTTTCAGGACCCGGCTGCGGTGCAGCCAGCCCCGCAGGACGACGGTCCGGCCGACGTGCTCCGGCAGCTCGGAAGCGAGCGTGCGTGCCTCGGCGGTGGTGCCGGCTTCGGTGGTGGGGCCGGCTTCGGTGGTGGGGCGGGAGATCATCACATACCTCTGCGGTGTGCGTGGTGATCCCTTGGGAGTGCGGGCGAGAAGGGGACTCGCGGTGCCACCGCACTTTCGCCGCCGCCGTGCGACGGCGGCCTCGAACGGCCCGGTCACGGGGGCCAAGCGAACGCTCGGGAGTGTCTTCGCCGCCGGGAACGGGTCCGCCTTCGCAGCTGGTGGCGGCTCTCTCCTACCCGTCCGGTCCGGTGACTACTTGTCTCCGTCGACGCGTTGCCGGAACGCTACGGACCCTCGCTCGGCACCCGCAAGCGATTAATCCTGAGCCGTTCCTGTCACGCTGCCGCAGGGCCCCACCCGCCCCACGCACGGGACCTTCGTGTACAGGTGCGTCACTCTTTGGAGCCGATTACATGATCAAAATTCTGCCCGGTTACCATAGGGGTCGCTGCCTAGCTGGAAAGATAAGCCTGTGACTGTCAATGACGACTCGTTCACCGACTGGAAGATCCGCGAGGAGATCGCGGAGGCGATGATCCCGATCATCGGGAAGCTGCACCGTGAGCGGGACGTGACCGTCCTGCTGCACAGCCGCTCCCTGGTGAACAAGTCGGTGGTCAGCATCCTGAAGACCCACCGCTTCGCCCGCCAGATCGACGGCGAGGAGCTCTCGGTCACCGAGACCATGCCGTTCCTGCAGGCGCTCACCACCCTCGACCTGGGCCCGTCCCAGATCGACCTGGGCCTGCTGGCTACCTCCTACAAGGCCGACGACCGCGGCCTGACCGTCGAGGCCTTCACGGCCGAGGCCGTCGCCGGCGCCACGGGCGAGAACAAGATCGAGCGCGCCCAGTCGCGCGACGTCGTGCTCTACGGCTTCGGCCGCATCGGCCGCCTGGTCGCCCGGCTGCTGATCGAGAAGTCCGGCTCCGGCAACGGCCTGCGGCTGCGTGCCATCGTGGTCCGTCGCAGCGGCGACATGGACATCGTGAAGCGCGCCTCGCTGCTGCGCCGCGACTCGATCCACGGCCAGTTCCAGGGCACGATCACGGTCGACGAGGCCAACAGCAAGATCGTCGCCAACGGCAACGAGATCCAGGTCATCTACTCCGACGACCCGACGACCGTGGACTACACGGCCTACGGGATCAAGGACGCGGTGCTGATCGACAACACCGGCCGCTGGCGCGACCGCGAGGGCCTGTCGAAGCACCTCCAGCCCGGCATCGCCAAGGTCGTGCTGACTGCGCCCGGCAAGGGTGACGTGCCGAACATCGTGCATGGGGTCAACCACGACACGATCAAGCCCGACGAGCAGATCCTCTCCTGCGCGTCCTGCACCACCAACGCGATCGTCCCGCCGCTCAAGGCGATGGCGGACGAGTACGGCGTGCTCCGCGGCCACGTGGAGACGGTCCACTCGTTCACCAACGACCAGAACCTGCTGGACAACTTCCACAAGGCCGACCGTCGTGGCCGTTCGGCCCCGCTGAACATGGTGATCACCGAGACCGGTGCCGCCTCGGCCGTGGCCAAGGCGCTCCCGGACCTCAAGGCGAAGATCACCGGCAGCTCGATCCGCGTGCCGGTGCCGGATGTCTCGATCGCCATCCTCAACCTTCAGCTGTCGCGCGAGACCACCCGCGAGGAGGTCCTGGAGCACCTGCGTGAGGTGTCGCTGACCTCGCCGATGCGTCGTCAGATCGACTTCACCACGGCGCCGGACGCGGTCTCCAACGACTTCATCGGCTCGCGCCACGCGTCCATCGTCGACGCCGGCGCGACCAAGGTCGAGGGCGACAACGCGATCCTCTACCTGTGGTACGACAACGAGTTCGGCTACTCGTGCCAGGTCGTCCGGGTCGTCCAGTACGTCTCCGGCGTGGAGTACCCGACCTTCCCGGCACCGCGCGCCTGATCGCGGAGCACGGAGCAGGGACTACGGACCGAGGTCCACGCCCGAGGGGCCGACGCGCAGCTGCGCGTCGGCCCCTCGGGCGTTCACCGGTGCTGGCCGCGCCAGGCGTTGGCGGCCTCCACCCGCCCGTGGACGGCGAACTTGGCGTAGACGTGCTCCAGATGCTTGTCGACCGTGCGCGGGCTGATGCCGAGGCGACGGCTGATCTGCTGGTCCGTCAGTCCCAGGGCCAGCAGGTCGAGCACCGCCGCCTCGCGCGGGGTCGGCGCCGTGCCCGCGCCGCCGCACGGGCTCCACTCGTCGATCCGGCCGGTCCGCTCCAGCCGGACCAGCGCGGCCCTGATCCGGCCGCGCAGCAGGGCCGCGGCGGCCACGTCGTCGTCGGAGAAGTCCAGGCCGGTCCGGTTGAGCGCGACACAGACGCTGCGCGCGTTCCCGGAAGAGGCCGGGGCCCCGCCGACGGGCAGCTCCATCGCCAGCTGGTACTCGCCGCCGATCCGGCGCGCCACGTCGGTGTAGATCGGCTGCGCGTGCCACTCCGCCCACGACTGCAGGTCGGACCGGCGCAGCGGGACGCCGGGGCCGCCGGTGGTCATGCGGATCAGCGGGTCGGTGGTCCGGTAGCGGCCGATCACGGCGTGGTCGTCCGGGGTCAGCAGCCCGGCCGGATACGTCACCGAGCGGAACGGAGCCGGGCGGGTGGTCCAGATGACGTTCTCCGCCGGGATCGCGACCAACAGCCCCGGGAGCAGCGCCGGGAGCAGCGCGTCCTCGTCGACGGCCTGGATCAGCAGGTCGACGACCGCGAGGATGCGTCGCAGCCCGACCTCCCCGGCCGACGCGGTCACGACTCCAGGCTGCGCCGGGCACCGCGACGGGTCAACCGGGGAATGCGTCGGCCGACCGGCTGGACGGTCCGCCCCTCACCGGCTGGCGGCGTAGACCCGGTTCACCGGCGTCTCGGCGGCGAGCCGCCAGTGGTGCAGGCCGGCGTCGTCGGCGATCGACCGCATCGTCTGCTCTCCGGCGTGGTTGCCGAGCGCCTTCGGTCCGTGCTGGGCCAGGGCCGACGGCAGGCAGATGGCGACCGACGCCGCGGTGATCGCCCGGCCCACCGGGTTGGCGTTCGCGCGGACGTCCTCGGACGCGTTCGGCTCGACGATCATGCAGGCGCCGCCGTCGGCCAGGCTGTCGGCCGCGTGGTGCAGGGCCGCGCCGGGGTCGCCCATGTCGTGCAGGCAGTCGAAGAAGGTCACCAGGTCGTAGCCGTCACCGGGGAAGTCCTGGGCGGAGGCCACGTCGAAGCTGACCCGGTCGCCGAGACCCTGCTCCGTCGCGATCCGGCGTGCCGCGTCGATCGACGGCGCGTGGAAGTCGAAGCCGTGGAAGTGGGAGTTGGGGTAGGCCTGCGCCATCAGCATGGTCGAGTAGCCGTAGCCGCAGCCCACGTCGGCGACCTCCGCGCCGCTGCGCAGCTTCTGCTCCGTGCCGTTCATCGCCGGGAGCCACTCACCCACCAGCGAGGCCGTGTAGCCGGGCCGGAAGAACTTGGCCGCGCCGGAGAACAGGGCGGGGCTGTGCTGCTCCCACCCCACGCCCTCACCGGTGCGGAACGCCTCCATCAGCATCTCCTCGGACCCGAACATGGCCTGGAGCATGGTGAAGAACCCCGCCGCATAGGTCGGCGCGGTCGGGTCGGCCAGCACGGCGGCGTGTTCGGGCGGCAGGGTGTAGCGGCCGGACTCGGGGTCGTAGGTCACGTACTCCCCGGCGACCTGGACGGCCAGCCACTCGGCCACGTAGCGCTCGATCATCCCCGTTCGTTCGGCGAGTTCGGCGGCGCTGACCGTGCCTCCGGCCTCGGCCATGGCCGTGTAGAGCCCGAGTCGGTCCCCCAGCGACGTGCACAGTCCCGACGCGGCCGCGCCCGCGTCGGTGATCACGCGCATCAGGAACTCCATCATCCGGTCCTCGTCGACCGCGCCCATGGCTCCGGGCATCGCGCCGGGCATCGAATCGGGCATCGATTCGGGCATGGCAGTCCACCTCCTCGGCTCCGCCGCTGCTGACGGTTCCACCCGACCAGTCGGGCGGGGCCGACGCCATACGGGGTTTCCCGTACCCGACGGCGTCGGCCGCGAGCTCGGCTCCGGACGCGGCAGGCGGCCCGCTACGAGATGAAGCCGTTCTGCTGGAGCCAGTCGTGGGCGACCTGCTGCGGCTGCTCGCCCTGGACGTCGACCTCGGAGTTGAGCGTCTGCATCGTCTCCGTGGTCAGCTTCGCCGCGACCGGTGCGAAGAAGCCCTGGAGCTGCGGGTACTTCTTGGCCGTCGCCTCCCGCATCGTCAACGCGGCGTTGTAGACCGGGAAGAAGCCCTTGTCGTCGGTCATCACCTGGAGGTGCTCGGCGGCGATCCGGCCGTCGGTGGCGAAGACCTCACCGAAGTTGCACGTGGTGCCCTTGGCGGTCTCGGTGTAGATGACACCGGTGTCGAGCAGCTTCACGTTGGACTGCGGCACGGTCATGCCGTACGCCTTGGTCACACCCGGGAAGCCGTCGTCGCGGGTGGAGAACTCCGACTCGATGCAGAAGGTGGCCTGGCTCGGGTCGGTCTTCAGCAGGTTGGCCACGTCGGAGAGCGTGCTGACGTGGAGCTGCTGCGCCTTGGTCTTGAGGATCGCGAAGGCGTAGGTGTTGTTGAGCGGCGCCCGGTCCATCCAGGCGATCTGGTTCTTGGCCAGGTCCTCCGCCTGGACGTCGTTGTACTGCGTCGTCGGGTCGGTCACCGGCTTGGTGTGCTTGAGGTAGGTGATCCAGCCGGTGCCCGTGTACTCCCAGTACATGTCGATGTTGCCGGAGGTCAGCGCCGAGCGGGTGTTGGTCGAGCCGTGGATGTTGGTCTTGTCGACCACCTTGGCGCCGTGCGCCTGGAGCAGGTCCATGGTGATGTAGCCGAGGATGATCGACTCGGAGAAATCCTTCGACCCGACGGTGAAGGTGGCGCCGTCCAGCTCGTGGCCCAGGCTGCCGGTCTTCGGCGCGTCGGTGCTGGAGGACGAGGCACAACCGGACAGCACGAGGGAGGCGGCGACCGCTGGGATCGCCCACCGGAGAAGAGCCAGGGAAGCGTTCGAGGGCATGGCGAGGGAACCTCTCTCAAGGGTGGGGGTTGCAGAGAAGAAGGAGGGAGCGGAAGCGGTCAGATGCCGCGTGGCCGCAGCACGAGTTCGGCGACCCCGCCGAGCCAGTCCATGGCGAAGGCGATGCAGCAGGTCAGCACCGAGCCCGTGATCAGCACCGGCTCGCGGTCCAGCTTGATGCCGTTGACGATGATGTCGCCGAGCCCGCCCGCGGCGACGAAGGTGGCCAGCGTGGCCACGCCGACCGACAGCACCAGCGCCGTGCGCAGTCCGGCCAGGATCACCGGCACCGCCAGCTTGAGCTCGACGCCGCGCAGCACCTGCAACGGGCGCATGCCCATGCCGCGTGCGGCCTCGACCAGCGCCGGGTCGACCTGCTCGATCCCGATCATGGTGTTGCGCAGCACCGGCAGCACCGCATAGGCGACCAGGCCGATCATCGCGACGTGGAAGCCGACCCCGAACTTGATGGTCAGCAGCACCAGCAGACCGATGGCCGGGGTGGCCTGGCCCAGGTTGGCCAGGCCGATGACCAGCGGACGCAGCGGCTTGGTCGCCTTACGGGTCATCAGGATCCCGAGCGGGATGGCGATCACCACGACCAGCAGCGTGGCCAGCCCGGTCAGCTCCAGGTGTTGCACCACGGCGGTGCTCAAGTACGAGTAGTTCAAGGTCCGTTGCTCGATGCTGTCGAGCTGCTGACCGTGCGCCCACAGGTAGAGCGCCAGCAGCACCAGCGCGAGCGCCACCGGCGTGCCGATCAACCGGAGCAGCAGGCGACGCGAGCCACCTCCGGCAGGAGCCGCGCCGGTGGTGGCGGCGGAGACGGACGACGTCAGCGCGGCGGAGGCGGAACTGGAGGCAGTGCTAGACGCCACGGGACGCCACCACCTTGTCGGAAGTTGACGCAGCGTCAAGTGCCCGGCAGATCTCGGCGAAGCCGATGCGCCCGACCGGCCGTCCGCTCTCGTCGGTCACCAGCAACGAACCCTCGCCGCCACCGGCGACCAGCCGGTCAAGCGCCTCGCGCAGCGACGCCCCCACGGTCACGGACCCACCGTCGCCACCGCCTCCCTTGCCGAGCGCGTCCCCGCCGCCCAGCGGCAGCAACTCGGCTGCGGCGACGGTGTCCAGGGCGAGTCGCTTGAGCGTCGCGCCGGAGCCGATGAACCCGGCCACGTAGTCGTTCGCGGGCGCCGCGAGGATGGCGGACGGGGTGTCGAACTGGGCGATGTGGGAGCGCTCGGCCAGGACCGCGATCCGGTCGCCGAGCCGCAGCGCCTCCTCGAAGTCGTGGGTGACGAAGATGATGGTCTTGCGGATGTCCTGCTGGAGCCGGAGGAACTCGTCCTGAAGCCGCTCCCTGGTGATCGGGTCGGTGGCGCCGAACGGCTCGTCCATCAGCATCACCGGCGGATCTGCGGCCAACGCCCGTGCCACGCCGATGCGTTGCTGCTGACCGCCGGAGAGCTGACGGGGGTACCGGCCGCGGAAGGTGGCGGGGTCCAGGCCGACCAGGTGCAGCAGTTCGTCGACCCGCTCCTGGATCCGGGGCTTCTTCCAGCCGAGCAGCTTGGGCACCATGGCGATGTTCTCGGCGATGGTCAGATGCGGCATCAGGCCGATCTGCTGGATCACGTAGCCGATCCGCCGCCGCAGTTCGTCGGCGGGCAGGGCCAGCGCGTCCTCCCCGCCGATGGTGATCGAGCCGCTGGTGGGCTCGATCAGCCGGTTGATCATCTTCATGGTGGTGGTCTTGCCGCACCCCGACGGGCCGACGAAGACCACGAGTTCGCCCGCGCGGATGTCCATGGTGACCGCGTCCACGGCCGGTTCGGACTGGCCGTGGTAGCGCTTGGTCAGCTCGCGCAGCTCGATGGCGACACCGCCGCCGGTGCCGGCGAGGATGCTGGTGCTGGTGGTGGTCTCAGGCACGGATCCCCCTGGACGTGGTCAGCCGTCGGACGATGACGTAGAAGAGGTCGAAGAGCAGCGCGAGGACGATCACGCCGACGGTGCCCGCGATGGTCTCGTTGAGTGAGTTGACGGAGCCGAGGGTGGCCAGCCCGTCGAAGATCTGGTTGCCGAGGCCGGGCCCGGCGACGAAGGCGGCGATGGCCGCGATGCCGATGATCATCTGGGTGGAGACCCGGATGCCGGTCAGGATCACCGGCCAGGCCAGCGGCAGCCGCACCCGCAGCATCACCCGGGCCGAGGAGAGCCCGAGCCCCCGGGCCGCCTCGGTCAGCGCCGGGTCCACGGCCTGCAGTCCGACCACGGTGTTGCGGACGATCGGCAGCAGCGAGTAGAGCGTCAGCGCGGTCAGCGTCGGCGTCCAGCCGAGGCCGAGCAGCGGGATCAGCAGACCGAGCAGCGCGAAGGACGGGATCGTCAGGAACCCGCCGGTCACCGCGATCGCCGCGGCGGCGATCCGCGGGCGCTGCCAGGTGGCGACGCCGATCGCGATGCCGATCACCGCGCCCAGCGCCACCGCGATCGCCACGATCAGCGCGTGCTGCCCGGCCGCGTTCACCAGGTCGTTCCATCGGGTGTTGACGTACTCCGAGAGCGACATCGGCGCTACCTCCCTCTCCGCTCCACGATCACGTTCACGTTCACGGTCGCGTCGGGCATCGCGTTCACGGCCAGTCCACGGCCATGTAGGTGGTCTCCAGGAACGCGCCGATGCCCTCGCGCCCGCCCTCTCGGCCCAGGCCCGACTGCTTGACGCCGCCGAAGGGCGCGGCCGGGTCCGAGAGCAGGCCGCGGTTGACGCCGACCATGCCGACCTCCAACCGCTCGGCCAGCCGCACCGCGTGGGCCAGGTCGCGGGAGAAGACGTAGGCGGCCAGACCGTACGGGGTGGCGTTGGCGCGGGCGACCAGCTCGTCCTCGTCGGTGAAGACGCTGACCGGCGCGACCGGCCCGAAGACCTCCTCGTGCAGCATGCGCGCGTCGTCCGGCACGTCCACCAGGACCGTGGCGGGGTGGAAGCACCCCTGCTCACCCGGCTCACCCTGCCCGCCCTCGGGAACGGCGCCCTGGGCGGCGATCCGTGCGCCGCGCGTGAGCGCGTCGTCGACCAGCTCGCGCACCTTGGCCACCGCAGCCGGGTTGACCAGCGGGCCGAGCGTCACGCCCTCCGCCAGGCCGGGCCCGGCGACGACCTCCGCCATCGCGGCGCCGAACCGCGCGGTGAACTCCTCGGCGACGGAGGCGTGCACGTAGAAGCGGTTGGCCGCGATGCAGACCTGGCCGCCGCCGCGCATCTTGGCGTCCATCGCGCCGCGCACGGCGGCGTCCAGGTCGGCGTCGGCGCAGACCACGAACGGCGCGTTGCCGCCGAGCTCCATGGTGACGTTGACGACCCGCTCGGCCGCCTGCCGCAGCAGCAGCCTGCCGGTCGCCGTGGAGCCGGTGAAGGAGAACTTGCGCATCCGCTCGTCCTCGAACCACGCGCCGACGACCTCGGCGGCGCGGTCGGTGGGCAGCACCTGGAGCACGCCGTCCGGCAGCCCGGCCTCTGCCAGCAGTTCGGCCACGGCCAGTGCGGTCAGCGGGGTGTCGGGAGCGGGCTTGAGCAGCGCGGGACAGCCGGCCGCGAGCGCCGGGGCGATCTTGCGGGTGGCCATCGCGGCCGGGAAGTTCCACGGCGTCACATGCGCGGTGATCCCGACCGGCCGGTGTTGCACGAGGTGGCGGAAGCCGCCGTTCGGTGCCTCGCCGAAGCCGGCGTCGATCCGCACCGCCTCCTCCGCGAACCAGCGGAAGAACTCGGCGGCGTAGCTCACCTCTGCGCGTGCGTCGCGCAGCGCTTTGCCGTTCTCCAGGGTGATCAGCCGGGCCAGGGGCTCCAGGTGAGCCGTCATCAGCTCGTAGGTGCGGTGCAGGATCTCCGATCGACGCCGGGCCGGTGTCGCCGCCCAGCCGGGCGCCGCCTCGGCGGCCGCGTCCATGGCGGCCCGCGCGTCGGCGGCTCCGGCGGCGGAGACCTCGCGTACGGTGCGTCCGGTGGCGGGGTCGAGCACCGCGAAACGACGGCCGTCCGCCGCCGCGCGCCACCGACCGCCCAGCCACAGATCGCCCTCGCCGAGCGGTCCCGCTGCGATCTTCTCCGGGTCCATCACGCCGTCCTGATTCGTCGGTTCCGCGGCCGACGCCCTCGTCCGACCTGCGGTGTGTCCCGGAATGTACGGAGGCCCCGCAGCGGGGAACAAGGCTCCCGGCGAATTCGCAATGCGAGTTGTGCTGAGCACAACTGCCCACGTGCGGGCCGCCCGACGGCCCTCCGACGGCCGTCCGGTGGCCGTCCGACGCCCGTCCGACGGCTGCACCCGACAGCGGCTCAGGTGAAGCGCGGCGGCACGCTCGCCGACGGGCGCGGCTCCCAACCCAGCTCCAGCGAGACCCGGTTGGCGGCGGCCAGGGTGCGGCGTCCGGCGCGGTCCAGCGCCTGGCCCAACCGCTCCGCGCGCGCCGACACGTTGATGGCCGCGACCACCCGTCCCCGGAAGTCGCGTATCGGCGCGGAGACGCCCACCAGCCCCGGCTCGAACTCCTCGCTGACCTCGGCCCAGCCGCGCTCCCTGCCCTCCTGCACCCGGGCCCAGAACTCGTGCACCGAGTGCACCCGCGACTGCTCGTAACCGCTGGTCAGATCGGAGCCGGCGAGCCGGACGTAGAGCTCGTCCGGACTGGCGTCCATCAGCAGAACCCGGCCCGCCGAGGTGTGCGCGGCGGGAACGCCGCGGCCCTCCCAGCCGTGCGCGCGGTAGTCGTGCCCGGAGACCGAGAGCAGCGTCAGCACCTCGTCGTCGCGCAGCACGCACAGGTGGCAGGTCTCCTCCAACTGCGCGGACAGCACGTGCAGCACCGGTTCGGCGGTCCGCACCAGCCGGTTCTCCGAGGTCCTGGCGACCAGCGAGAAGAGCCGCCAGCCCAGGCGGTACTCCAGCGTGTCCGGGTCCCGCTCGACCACGCCCTGCTCGGCCAACGCCTTGAGCGCGCGCGAGACCTGGCTCTTCTCCCGGCCCACCAGCTGCGCCAGCCGCACCACGCCGAGGCCGCCGCCCTGCTGCGCCTCGGCACCGGCCAGCGCCTCCAACAGGTCGATGTCGCGCCGCAGTCCGTGCCCCTGACTGCGCGCGGCGGCACCGCCCCGGCCCTCATCGGGAACGGTCATCGTGGAGTCGTCGCTTCCGTTCATCCGCGCAGCTTAGGACAGCACCTCACCGCAGGTCAGTAGGGCTGTTGGTGAGAGGGCAACGGACATTGCGATTGCCGGGCGGTCCTTGCCGGGCCTCTGGGCGGGACCTACATTCGGTGCCGCGGGCCGCTGCCGCGAACCGCCGAGAGCTGCCGGGAGTCGTACGGCACCGTCGGCAGCCGCAGGCCCACCGGCCCGCCCCTCCGGCCACAACCACCAACCGGGAGCTGTCGCATGCCTTTTGCGTCCCTCGCGCTGATCGGCGAGTCCTTCGTCGGGGCGGGACCCAACGCCGCGCACACCAACGTCGTCCTCGGACGCAAGGGCGGCCCGGTGGAGACCGCGTGGGCGACCGCACTGGCCTCCCCCAGCGCCGGGTACGCGCCCTTCGTCGCGGTGCTGCGGCCCAACGTGCCCGTCAAGCCGCTCACCCTCTTCGTCAACAAGGCCGCCGCAACGAGCGAGCTGCACCAGCGGGCGACCTGGGGCGCGGCGCAGGCCGGGCTGGTCGCCGGTATCGCCGACGCCGTGGCCGACGGCGCGATCCCGGCGGCGGACGCCGACGCGCTGCTGCTGATCGCGGCGGTCTGGGTCGACCCGGCCGTGGACGACCTGGACGCCTGCTTCCGCAACCAGCGGGTCGCCGCCCGTCAGGCGCTGGCCGCCGCCGTCGCCGGGACGCCGACCCTCGCGGAGGTACTGGCGGCGGCCGAGCAGGGGCCGGTCAACGCCTTCTACACCCCCGACGCGGCACAGCTGGCCGCCTCGGCGCCTGCCTCGTTCGCCTCGGACGCCTCCGACGCCTCCGCCGAGGCCACTGCGGGGGCGCGCATATGAAGATCACCGACATCACCCTCGACCGGCTCCGGCTGGAGCTTTCCCCGCCCTTCCACGCCGCCTGGGACCCGGTCCCGCGTCGCCACTTCGACGCGACCATCGTCCGCGTCCACACCGACGAGGGCGTGACCGGCATCGGCTCCGGCGACTCGATGGACGGCTTCGACGCCTTCCGCCACCTCTTCGTCGGCGAGGACCCGCTCGACATCACCCGGCACGTGCGGGCCATCGAGACCGCCAACTTCCACGGCGGCTACTACTGGCCGCTGGAGGTGGCGCTCTGGGACATCATCGGCAAGGTCGCCGGACTGCCGGTCTCTGCGCTCTTCGGCAACGTCGCCCGCAAGGTCCCCGCCTACGCGTCCTCGGGCGAGCTCAAGTCGCCCCAGGAGCGCGTGGCCACCGCACTCCGGGTGCGCGAGGCCGGATTCCGCGCGATGAAGATCCGCATCGACCGCGACCGCGCCGACGAGGGCATCGCCGCCGTCCGGGCGGTCCGCGCCGAGCTCGGCCCGGAGTTCAAGATCATGGTCGACCTCAACCAGTCCTGGCGGATGGCCGGCGACACCGCTCCCTCCGCCGACCTGGCCACGACCCGGCGCACCGTGGCGCGCCTGGCCGAGCTGGACGTCTTCTGGGTGGAGGAGCCGCTCCCCTACGCGGACGTCGACGGCTTCAAGCAACTGCGCGCGGAGAACCCCGGGTTGCGCATCGCCGCAGGCGAGATGCACCACTCCGCCACCGAGTTGCTGCGCTATCTGGAGCAGGACGCCCTGGACGTCTACCAGATGGACGTGGTGCTGGCCGTCGGCATGCACCGGGCCCGCACCATCGCCGAGGTCGCCCACCTGAAGCACCGTCAGTTCACGCCGCACAGCTGGACCAACGGCATCGGCGTGCTGGCCAACCTGCACGTGGCGGCCGGTGTCGGCGGCGGCCCGTACTTCGAGTTCCCGTACGACCCGCCGGGCTGGACGCCGGAGCGGCGCGACTTCATGCTCGCCGAGCCGGTCGCCGTGGACGCCAACGGCGATCTGGAAGTGCCGTGGAAGCCGGGGCTCGGTATCGAGCTCGACGAGGAAGCGATCGCCCGCTGGAGGATCGGATGAGCACCCCCACGCAGCCGGTAGAGACCCCGCGCCCCACCGTCCCCGAACTGCTGGCCCGTTCGCACGGCCAGTGGCTGGAGGCCGCCTCCCGCCTGGAGTTCGAGACCCGCCCCTACATCGACGGCGGCTATCGCGACGCCCGCTCCGGCGCGACCTTCGCCACCGTCTCGCCGCGCGACGGCTCGGTGCTGGCCCAGGTCCACGCCGGGAACGCCGACGACGTCGACGACGCGGTCCGCGCCGCCCGGACGGCCTTCGAGGACGGCCGCTGGCGCCTGCTGGATCCCAAGCAGCGCAAGGCGGTTCTGCTGCGCTGGGCCGAACTCGTCCTCGCCGACGCCGAGACGCTGGCGCTGCTGGACACCCTGGAGATGGGCAAGCCGATCACCGAGTCGGTCCGCATCGACGTGGTCAAGACCGCCGAGACCATCGCCTGGTACGCGGAGGCGCTGGACAAGACCTACGACGAGGTCGCCCCCGCCCCGCACGGCGCGCTGGCGCTGATCACCCGCGAGCCGCTCGGCGTCGTCGGCGCGGTGGTGCCGTGGAACTACGCGCTGCTGATCACCTCCTGGAAGCTGGCCCCGGCGCTGGCCACCGGCAACTCGGTGGTGCTCAAGCCCGCCGAACAGACCTCGCTCGCCGCACTGCGCCTGGCCGAACTCGCCACCGAGGCAGGGCTTCCTGACGGCGTGCTCAACGTCGTCCCCGGCCTCGGCGAGACCGCGGGTCAGGCGCTCGGTCGCCACCGTGACGTCGACAAGATCGCCTTCACCGGCTCACCCGAGGTCGGCCGCCTCTTCCAGGTCTACGCGGGCGAGTCCAACGGCAAGCAGGTGGCTCTGGAGGCGGGCGGCAAGTCGGCCCAACTCGTGCTGCCGGACGCCGACCTGACCGCCGCCGCGTCCGCGATCTCCTGGGGGATCTTCTACAACGCCGGGCAGACCTGCAACGCGGGATCCCGCGTGGTGGTCCACGAGTCGGTCAGGGAAAGGCTGTTGGCCGAGATCGCCAAGGTGACCGAGGAGACCTTCAGCCTCGGCGACCCGCTGGACCCGGCCACGGTCATGGGCCCGCTCGTCGACGAGGGCCAGCTGGAGACGGTCCTCGGCCACATCGCCCGAGGTCAGCGCGACGGCGCCCGCCTCGTCCGCGGCGGCGCCCGGGTCCTCGCCGAGACTGGCGGCTACCACGTCGAACCGACGGTGCTGGCCGACGTCGACAACGGTTCGCCCCTGGGCCAGGAGGAGATCTTCGGGCCGGTACTGGCGGTCGTCGCCTACGACGGCGACGTCGACGAGGGCGTCCGGATCGCCAACGACTCCGCCTACGGCCTGGCCGCCTCCGTCTGGACCCGCGACATCGGCACCGCCCACCGCGCCGCCCGCGCCCTGCGCGCCGGAACGGTCTGGGTCAACACCTTCGACGCCAGCGACGTGATCACGCCCTTCGGCGGCATCAAGGCCAGCGGCGCGGGCCGGGACAAGTCCCTGCACGCGCTGGACGGCTACACCTGGCTCAAGACCACCTGGATCGACCTCACCTGAGCCTGCCGCTCCCCCGTTACGACTCCGTTCCCACCACTTTCTGACGTATCATCATGCCTTCCTCTGGAGACCGCACATGACGATCGGCTTCATCGGCCTGGGCAACATGGGCCGCCACATGGCCCGCAACCTGCTCGACGCGGGCTTCTCCCTCACCGTGCACGACGTGCGCGAGGAGGCCGCCGAGGAACACCTGCTGCGCGGCGCAGCCTGGGCGTCCACCCCCGCCGCCTGCGCGGCCGAGGTGGACGTGCTGATCACCATGCTGCCGACGCCGCGCATCGTCGAGCAGGTGCTGCTGGAGGGCGGCGCGGCGGACGCGCTGCGCGAGGGCGCGCTCTGGATCGACATGTCCACCTCGACGCCCGAGGTCGCCCGCCGGATCGACGCGGACCGGCTCGCGCCGCGTGGCGTCCGCGCGATGGACGCGCCGGTCAGCGGCATGGCCAAGGGCGCCGAGGCCGGGACGCTGCAGATCTTCGCGGGCGGCGACCCCGCCGACTTCGCCCGCGCGCTGCCGGTCCTGCGCGCCATGGGAGCGCCGGAGCGAATCCTGCATGTCGGCCCCAACGGGGCCGGCTACACGGTCAAGCTGATGATCAACCTGCTCTGGTTCAGCCATCTGGTCGCCGCCTCCGAGGTGCTGGCCATGGGCGTCAAGGCGGGCGTCTCGCTGGACGTGCTGCGCACGTCCCTGCTGGCCAGCCCGGCCGCGTCCCACTTCCTCGACAGCGACATGCTGTCGGTGTTGGAACGCGGCGACTACGACGACTCCTTCGCCATGGTGCTGGCCTGCAAGGACCTGGGCCTGGCCGTCGACCTGGGCCGGGACGTGGGCGTCTCCACCGAGCTGTCCGCGCTGGTCGAGCAGATCTACCGCCGGGCCAAGTCCCGGTACGGCGAGCTGGCCGGGGAGATGAGCCCGGTGCGGCTCTACGAGGAGCTCGCCGGACAGGAGTTCCGGCTGGCCACCCTCACCGTCCCGGTCGCCACCGTCGACTCGGGCGCCCCCGTCGACCCGGCCCCGGCCGCCTGACCCTGCCTGACTGACGATCCGTCAACCCATCGCCCGGAGCCCACCCATGACCGACTCCCCCACGACCGACTTCCCCACAGGCTGGCCCGCCACCGCGACGCTCGCACCCAGCCCGCTCGCACCGCTCTCCCCCTTCGACGCCGAGCCCACCGGCCGGACCGTGTTCGGGCCCGGCAGCATCGCCCGGCTGCCCGAGCTGATCGACGGCCTGGGCCAGCGGCGCGCCTTCGTCGTCACCGACCCCGGGATCAAGGCCGTCGGCATCCTCGACCGGGTGCTGTCCGTCCTCGCCGACGCCGGACTCGAGACCGGCGTCTACGCCGAGGTCGGCCCCAACCCGTCCACCGCCAACGTCGACGCGGGCGCGGAGGCGGCGCGCGCCTTCGGTCCGGCCGTGGTCGTCGCCCTGGGCGGCGGCTCCAGCCTGGACGCCGCCAAGGGCATCGCCCTGCTGGTCGGCAACGCCGGCGCGCGGGCCGCCGACGCCGACGAGCTGTGGGAGGCCTTCGACGGCCTGCCACTGATCGCCGTGCCGACCACGTCCGGCACCGGCGCGGAGACCAACGGCTTCGGCGTCATCGAGGACACCGCGGCCTGCCGCAAGCTGTACATCGGCCACGCCTCGGTCAAGCCGCTGGTCGCCCTGCTCGACCCGGAGCTGACGCTGGGCATCCCCGCCCACATCACCGCCGCCACGGGCATCGACGCCCTGGTCCACGGCGTCGAGTCGCTCGCCTCGCGCGGCGCCAACGCCCTGTCGGTGGCCTACGCCACCCAGGCCGTCACCCTGGTCGGCCACTGGCTGCCCGCCGCCTACCGCGACGGCGCGGACCTTACAGCCCGCAGCCAACTGATGCTCGGCGCCCATCTGGCCGGACAGGCGCTGACCCGGTCCGGCCTGGGCCTGGTCCACGGCCTCGGCCACGCCATCACCGCCCATACCGGCACCCCGCACGGCGTGGCGCTGGCGGCGGTCTTCGAGGAGGTCATGGCCTACAACCTGGACTCCGCCCCGGCCGCCTACGCCCAGGCCGCCCACGCGCTCCAGGCGACGTCGGCGATCGACGCCGTCCACGAGATCGCCGGCGCCGTCGACGTCAAGCGCCCGCTGCGGGACCTGGGCGTGACGGCGGACCTGCTCCACCCGATCGCCACCGCCGCCCTCGCGGACGCGGTCACCAAGAACAACCCGCGCACCCCCACGGAGGCCGAGATCCTGGAGCTGCTCCGCCCCCTGCTCTGAGGGACCCATGCAAGCGCCGGGGCCGGGCTCACCCGTCCGGCCCCGGCCCGGGAGGCGGGCCACCACGTGCCCGCCTAGGGTGACGGCTGAGGCGACTCGGCCTCGCCCCGCCCCGCCCCGCGCGGGCCAACGGTTCGCCCGCCGCGCTCGGCGCGGCCCCGATGTCCGTGGAGCAGATTCATGACTTCCGTCACCCGCAGTGAACTCACCGGCGACTACGTCCTCGACCCCGCGCACACCCAGATCGGCTTCGTGGCGCGCCACGCCATGGTGACCAAGGTGCGCGGCGCGTTCAACAAGTTCGAGGGCACCGCCCACCTCGACGGCGAGAACCCGGCCAACTCGACGGTGCGGGTGAGCATCCAGGCCGACAGCATCGACACCCGCAACGAGCAGCGCGACGGCCACCTGCGCACCAACGACTTCCTCGACGCGCCCAACCACCCGCAGATCACCTTCGTCTCGACCAGCGTCCGCCAGGTCGAGAACGACCGCTACGAGGTGACCGGCGATCTCACCATCAAGGGCGTGTCCAAGTCGCTGACCATCCCGTTCGAGTTCCAGGGCGCCGTCATGGACCCGATGAACAACTTCCGTGTGGGCCTTGAGGGTTCGGTGACCATCAACCGCAAGGAGTTCGGCCTGACCTGGAACGCGGCCCTGGAGGGCGGCGGCGTCCTGGTCGGCGAGAAGGTGGTCCTGGAGTTCGAGATCTCCGCCGTCCGCCAGTCGTCCTGACCGGCCGCCCGCCGCCCACCCTCCCGCCGGAATCCACCGGAATCAGCCGGAGATGTCCCCACGTCCGCCCTGCGCAGCGTCGGATGCCACGACGTCACACACCGCGCAGGGCGGACGTCGTCCTGCCCGTGCGCTCACGCAGCAGCACCCGCAGCGTGTTGGCGTTCTCGTAGCCGACCCGGCGGGCGATCACCTCCAGCGACAGGTCCGTGGTCCGCAGCAGGTGGGAGGCCTGCTCGACGCGCAGGTCCTGGACGAAGCGGATCGGCGAGGTGCCGAGCACCCGCTGCACCGAACGCTGCAGGGTCCGGTTGCTCACTCCCAACGCCTGCGCGGCCTCCGGGATCGAGACCGGCTGCGCCAGCCGTTCCCGCACCCAGCGCTCGAACGCGGCGACCGTGGGGTCGTTCTGCGCGAGCGCGCTCGGGATCGTGTAGGCGGACTGCGAGGGCCGCTCGTCGATCACCAGGTACCGGGCGACCAGATCGGCCAGCGCCGGACTCCCGGCCCGCACCACCGAGAGTGCCAGGTCGACATGCCCGAACGCCGCGCCCGCGGTGGTCACCCCACCGCAGCTGACCAGCATCCGGCTCTGGTCCAGCTCGACCT
Organism: Streptacidiphilus fuscans; assembly: GCF_015690355.1. Classification (GTDB taxonomy): domain Bacteria; phylum Actinomycetota; class Actinomycetes; order Streptomycetales; family Streptomycetaceae; genus Streptacidiphilus; species Streptacidiphilus fuscans. Next base: position 158,838 of record NZ_JADPRT010000014.1, read on the forward strand.
CCGGGTACCGGTCGCGGAACACCGGAGCCAGCCACCAACTCGTCGTCGCCCGCAGCCCGCCGAGGACACCCGCCTCTGCCAGCAGGAAGGTGCCGGTGCACGCCGACGCGATCGGCAGCCCGCGGCCGGCCGCGTCCGCCACCAACTCCCGTACCGGGGCGAGGGCTTCGGAGCCGACGGCGGCGAGCAACGCGTCCGGGCGGCGTTCGCCGAGCGCCGGGACGACCAGCAGGTCGGCCTCGTCGACGTGGTCGATCGGAGCGGTCTCGACCAGATGCCCGGCGCCCGTTCGGATCTGCGGCGCGAAGCCGACGGTCGTCACCGTCCACTGCGGCCCGGCGCTGCGCGCCTCGTCCGCCTCGGCCATGGCATTGGCGCCGTCGAGCACGTCGAGGACCGCCGCGAGCCCGGAGTCGAACACTCCGTCGTAGACAAGAACCGCCACCTTCATGGCGGAAACCCTATCAATGATGTCGTTTCTGCCACTGATCATGCTCCCGGCCCCGGCCATAGGTTCATGACCGCACCCCGCACCACAGCACACACAAGGAGTGAATCCGAATGACGATCGGTCTGCTAGCACGCATCGAGGCCAAGCCCGAGTTCGCCGACCAGGTCGCGGCACTGCTGACCAACGCAGCCGCGCTCGCCGAGCAGGAGCCCCACACCCTCACCTGGTACGCCTTCCGCGAGGGCCCGACCACCTTCGGCATCTTCGACACCTTCGCGGACGAGGAGGGCCGCCAGGCCCACCTCCAGGGCAGGATCGCGGCAGCACTGATGGACTCGGCGCCGACCATGCTGGCCGGCACTCCGGTCATCACGCCGGTCGACGTCCTCGCCACCAAGGGCCGCTGAGCCGCTGACGTGCGGTCCGGGATCCGCCCCACCCCCGAGAGGGCGGATCCCGGACCTTCCCCCAACTCCCCCTTGATGGAGGAGTCTTGCGCAAAACGGTTTGCGATGCAAACCTGATGGCACAACAAATTGGGGGAGTTACAACCATGGTGAACGATCCACACCACGATTCGCCCGCAGAACTCCTGGCCGCCGCGACGTCCGCGAGCAGGCTGACCCGGGCCGCCCGGCACGGGTTCTGGTTCCCGCTGGTCGTCTTCGGCCTGCTCGTGATCTGCGCCGCGCCGCTGTACCTGTTCAACGTGCCCGTCTGCCTGCACGGGGGCGCCGTCTGCCTCGTCGTCATCCACGGCGACGCCGTGCCCGCCGGCTCGCTCGGCATCTCGCTCTACTGGGCGATCGCCGCCAGCCTCGGCTACGCCGTGACGTTGGGCTTCTACCTGCTCCGCGCCCGACGCGTCGGCGTCGCCGGTCGGATCTGGCCCTATCTGGTGGTGGGGCTCGTCCTGCTCGCCGTCACCGTCCTCGCCACGCCCGAGGTGAGCCGCCACATCATGCACGGAAGCCTGCTGAACATGCCCGGCGACGTGGGGATCCGCGGCATGACACCGCTGTTGGCCCTGGCGCTCGGCCTGTTCGTCCTGGCCCGGCTCGAACGCAGCGTTCCGCTGGCGGGATTCGCCGTACTCTTCCTCGTCGTGGCCCTGATCTCCAACCTCTACGACGTCGAGAACCAGACCCCACTGATCGGCTGGACGCCGTCCGCGGCTTGGATGTGGGTCCCGAACCTCTGGCTCGCCGGATTCACGTTGCTGCTCGGCGGTCTGGGCTTCGGCCTGACGTCGGTCCGGCGCAACCGTGCCCGCATCCTGTCGGCCCAGGGGCAGCCGACGTGACCGACGACGACCGGAGCGGCGAGGACCCGTACAGCCACCCCACCCAGAGCCTGGACGACACCGTCCACCAGCGCGCCCGCCTCGGCATCCTCGCGGTGCTGCACGAGTCGGCCAGGGTCGAGTTCACCTTCCTCCGCGAGGCGCTCGACCTCACCGCGGGCAACCTCTCCCGCCATCTCCAGGTGCTGGAGGAGGCCGGACTGATCGAGGTCGACAAGGGCTACGAGGGTCGCCGCGCCCGCACCTGGGTCCGGATCACCAAGAAGGGGCGCGCCGCGTTCCTCGCGGAGATCTCGCACCTCAAGGAGCTCATCCGGCGCGTCGACGACGCGGCCGAACTATCGTGAGGGGCGCAGCACACACCGTCAGCCCGTGAAAGTGGTGACCGCGCATGCCCGTCGCCGCAAGCGCCTCCTCCGGCAGCGTCCGCCGTCCGCTCTTCGCTCGGCTCTGGTCCCGCGTCGCCGGTCCGGCGCTGGACCGGGCCGGGATCGGCGACCACCGCGCACGCCTGCTCGCCGGACTGTCGGGGACGGTGGTGGAGATCGGCGCCGGGAACGGGCTGAACTTCCCGTACTACCCGCCCACCGTCACCCGCGTCCTCGCCGTCGAGCCGGAGGAACAACTGCGCGCGCTGGCCACCGAGTCCGCGCGCACCGCACCGGTCCCGGTCGAGGTGGTGGCGGGCAGTGCGGAGGCGCTCCCTGCGGACGACGCGTCCGTCGACGCGGTCGTGGTCTGTCTGGTGCTCTGCTCGGTCCCCGACCAGGCGGCGGCGCTGGCCGAGGCCCGCCGGGTGCTCAAGCCCGGCGGGCAGCTGCGCTTCTTCGAGCACGTGCGAGCCGAGTCCCCGGCGATGCGCCGGGTCCAGCGGGCCGTGGACGCGACCTTCTGGCCGCTGCTCTGCGGCGGCTGCCACACCGGCCGCGACACCCGCTCCGCGATCGACGCGGCGGGCTTCGCCCTCACCGACGTCCGCACCTTCACCTTCCCCGACACCCGGCTCCCCTCCCCCGCCGGTCGGCACATCCTGGGCGCCGCGCAGCGCACGGACTGAATCTTCTGATCGTCCGGACATCCGCATGCAACCCTTCTGCCTGCCGTCGCATTAGACAGGTGAGAAGGGAGGTGATCCGGTGACGGAACACCAACGGGACGCCGAGTTCTGCGAGTTCGCAAGCACGCGCGTGCCCTGGCTGCGGCGCGTGGCCTATCTGCTCTGCGGCGACTGGCACCAGGCGGACGACCTGACGCAGACCGCGCTCACCAGGCTCTACCGGCACTGGCATCGCATCCACCGCCTGGACAACCTCGACGGCTACGCCCGCACCACGCTCGTCAACGCCTTCCTCTCCGTCATGAGCCCGGACACGATGGGCTACGACGTCTAGCCCACACCGAAACGGCTCCGTCCTCTCCCGTCGGGGGGCGGGAGAGGACGGAGCCACCACTCGCATCAACCGTCACTCCATTGGCTGCCATCCTGCTCGAACCGCCGACCGTCCGCCACGCCCCGACTACGATGCCCGACAAGGACGACCACGAGGCTCGCGACATGTCGTGCCCGGCCTGCGGCAGCTCGGCCACCTACCAGGTGATGAGCGGCCGTTGGGGCTGCACCAACTGCGGAGCCACCTGGAGCGGATGACGGAGGGCGCGATGCAGCACGCGTGCGGAACCTGCGGTCAACCCGCGGTCATCATCGACCGCGACACCCGGAGCCCCTGGTGCCTGCCGTGCGCCACCGACCTGTTCCGGACCGGCGACCCGGTCACCGACTACCTGCCCCTCGACGGGGCCGAGGCCTACGCCGATCTCCTCGCCAGAGGGACGAGCAGCACGCTGCGTTTCCGGTGAGCGGTGAGTATTGAGCGGTGACGTGAGGCCCCGACCTGCCGGAGCAGAGCGGGACCTCACGACGTCCGTCGCGTCCTACATGTGCGTCGACCAGTACCACCAGAACCGGTTCAGCACCAGCAGCACGATCACCGCGTACCCCGCGACCGGGACCACCCACGCCCAACGCACGCCCGTGCGCTGGACCCACGCCCGCGCGCCGCTCGGAAGCGGGAGGGTTCCCGTGCGGAGGTTGTGGACGGTGGTGAACCAGAACAGCGGGATCGTGGCCGTCCAGACGACGATGCAGTACGGGCAGACCGCGCCGATCGAGTAGAGCGTCTGGTCGATCAGCCAGCAGACGAAGCCAATCCCGAACAGCGTCCCGGCCTGGAGGCCGAGCCAGAACCAGCGGGGCAGGCGGACGCCGGTCAGAGCGACGACGCCGATGGTGACGACCACCGCGAAGGCCCCCACGCCGATCAGCGAGTTGGGGAAGCCGAAGGCGGACGCCTGCGCGGTGCGCATCACCGAGCCGCAGCTGATGATTGGGTTGATGTTGCAGCTCGGGGTGTAGTGCGGGTTCTCCAGCAGCCGGATCTTCTCCAGCGTCAGCGTGATCGCGGCGGCCAGGCCCAGCGCGCCGGCGACGAGCAGCAGCCAGGCGTAGCCGCGCGTCGCGCCCACCCGGTGGGTGATCCAGCTGCCGTCGCCGGCCCCGACACCAGACCCGCCGCTGGGCCCGACACCAGCCCCGGCCGCAGGCGCGGCCGTGAGTTCGGGGTTCATCCTCGTCTGCTCCCGCCCACTACTTGTTCGCGCCGACGGCTTGCTGGACCAGGCTCGTGTACTGCGCCGGGGTCACCGCGTTGCCGCTGCTGTCGAAGACGTTGAGCACCTGCCCGTCGAGCTTGAGCGTGGGCGTGCCCTGGATGCCGCTGCTGTTGAAGGCGTCGGAGACCTTCTGCGCCCACGGCGCGTAGACGCGGTTCTCGACGTCCTTGGTGAACTGGGGGGTCACCAGGCCGGGCACCTTCTTGGCCAGGTCGAGCAGGGTGTTGAGGTTGCCGAAACCGTCCGTCTCCTCGGAGGGCTGGTTGGCGTAGAGGACGTCGTGGAACGCCTTGAACGCCGTCGGGCCGCCGTCGTTGAGCGCGGCGCCCGCGACCTCCAGGGCGTCCATCGAGCCGGTGCCACCCAGGTTGTTGTCCAGGAACGTGGCCAGGTGGTACTGGATCTTGTACGTGCCGTTGTCGGCGAGCTGCTTGATGGTCGGGCCGTCGGCCTTCTCCAGCTTGTCGCAGACCGGGCAGCGGAAGTCCTCCCACACGTCCAGCGTGTGCTTGGCGTTCGGGTTGCCGTAGACGATCACGGTCCCGTTCGGGCCGGACGCGTGTGCCGGGGTCACCAGCGGCTGGTTCGCCCCGGCGCTGCCGCTCCCGCCACTACCGCCGCTGTTGCCGGCCACGGTGACGGCCACCACCGCGCCGATGGCGACGACCGCGACGACGGCCGAGCCGATGCCGATCCGGCGGTTCCGGACCTGCTTGCGGGCCTGCGCCTCGCGCTCGTACTGCAGTCGCTCACGCGCGGAAGCGGGCTTGTTGGCATGGGGGTTGTTGCGGTTCACGGTGTTGCTCATGGCTGTCCTCACGGGAAAAGAAAAAGTGCGGGAAAAGGTGAGAGACAGGCCTGTTGCTGCGGCAATGCCGCGCGAAGAAACGCGCGGACGGAAAGCAAAGAAAAGCGGGTGACGCGACGCCGCTCAGCAGGCCTGAGCGAGCATCGGCGGGCCGCGACGCGGCGCGGTGCGCGGCAGCACGTCCTGCGGACCGCGTGCCTTGGAGCGGGGTGCGGGCAGCGGCGGTCGGGGGCCGCTCGGCTCAGGCAGCGCGACGGGGGCGGCCAGCCAGGCGAGCAGGGCGCGGACGCCGTGCCACCCGGTCAGCACCGTCACCCGGACCAGCGCGAAGAGGGCCGCCTCACCGCGGCGCAGCCACCACGCGGCGGCCAGCGCCAGCACCAGGTGGACCACGAGCAGCAGCATCGCCTGACCGCCGGTCAGGGCGACCAGCGCTGCGTGCGTCTGCTCGGTCAGCCCCAGCAGGCCGGGACGGATGGTCCCGCCGCCGCACGCCAGCACGCCCCAACCCGGCAGGCCCCCGTGCGCGGCGGCCGGGCCGGGCGGACAGCTCTGCTGGCCGGTGTTGAACAGGACGTTCATCCCGACCTGGAGCGGGACCAGAACAGCGACGATGCTCCGGTAGCCGCGCTCACCCGCGAAGAGCAGCAGGGCGACGACCAGGCTGCCGCCGAGGGCGAGGAGCGCGACGTCGACGGGGACCGGCTGCCCGGTCACCACCAGGCGCGCCCCGATCGGAAGCATGACGGAGAGCGCGGCGAACACCACCGCGCGCAGGAGCCTCAGTCCCCATCCGTCCATCGTTCGGAGTATCGCAAAAGCGCGTGTGAAGGCGCTGTAAGGTCCCGCCGCAGGCCACCAAAGCCGCCGCAAGCCCGCCACGGCCCAGGTCAGCGGGCGGAGGCGTCGGTCCCCGGGATCCGGGCCAGGCTGGACGCCAGGGCCGCTCGCTGCTCGTGGTCGAGGGCGCCCAAGGGCGTGGTCTCGGTCGCACCGGCGCGCATGAGGATGTCGTGCGCTGTGACCGGGCTCACCCCGGGCAGCGCCCGGAGCAGGGACGCGAGGGTCATCCCGGCGGCCACGACGTCACCGCCGTACCAGGCGTCGAGGCAGATGTGGGCGAGCCGGGTCGGGCCCTCCTCGGCCGTGGCGGCGAGCCGCAGCTCGCGGGCCCGATGGAGCTCGGCACTCGGCGCGGACGACGGATGCATATCCACTCCTTTCGACGCCCCCAGCTGTCTCGTGCTGTCACGACCGCCCCCGCTCCGAGAAAGCCTATGTCCGCACACTTATTCGTGCACGCAACATCACACCCCCGCACCCAGCCGCCGCAACCCGCCCGCGCACCTCACCCCCGCACCCTGCCCGTCAGCCGAACGTGCGCTCCTGGGCATTGTCGAAGTAGGCAAGCAGCTCCGGATCCAGCGGCGGGATGTCGTAGGGACGCCCGCCGTCACGCAGCGACATCGTCGCCATGTATCCGGCCGCCACGCTCATCCGCGCCGCCAGTGGGGAGGTGTCCGTGGGGCCGCCGTCACGGACGAAGCGTGCGAACTCCTGCATGATGGCGACGTCGCTGCCGCCGTGCGTGCCGGACGCGTCGGGGACGCGGTAGGAGATGTCGCAGTCCGCGCGGTAGCGGGAGGGCCCGGTGTTCCACACCCGGACCTCCGCGCCCGCCTCGTCGCCGAAGTTCTCCAGCCGTCCCTCGGTCCCGATCACCGTGTAGTTGCGGAAGTAGTCGGGGCTGAAGTGGCACTGCTGGTACGCGGCGATGACGCCGTTGTCCAGCTGCATGTTCATCACCGAGACGTCCTCGACGTCGATGTGGTGGTGCAGGTTCGCACGTGTGGTCGGCGGCCACTCGTACTCCTTGAGCCAGTTCTCCGGACGCGGCGTGCCCGGCGCCCGGCGCGGCAGGTCGCCGTGGAGCATCAACGAGCCGAACGCGTTGACGCGCTGGGTGTAGCCGCCCGCCAGCCAGTGCACCACGTCGATGTCGTGGGCGGCCTTCTGCAGCAGCAGGCCGGTGGTGCGGCGGCGGTCAGCGTGCCAGTCCTTGAAATAGAAGTCGCCGCCGTAGGAGACGAAGTGGCGCACCCAGACGGTCTTCGGCTCGCCGATGTCGCCGCGCGCGATCACCTCCCGCATCTGCCGGACCACGCCCATGTGCCGCATGTTGTGCCCGATGTAGAGGCGGGTGCCGGTCTCGTACGCGGCGCGCAGGATCGCGTCGCAGCCCTCGACGGTGATGGCCATCGGCTTTTCGAGGTAGACCGGCTTGCCCGCGCGCAAGCAGTCGACGGCGATCTGCTCGTGGGTGTCGTCCGGGGTGACCACCAGCACCGCGTCGAGGTCGTCGCGGGCCAGCAGCTCCCGGTGGTCGGTCACCGCGTCCTCGGGCTTCAGCCCGTCGATCCGCTCCAGGCCGCGCCGGAGTGCGGCGGGGTCGTTGTCGCAGACGGCGGCGACGACGGTGCCGCGACCGGGCCGGTGGGCGGCGACGGCCAGCGAGATGCGCAGGCCCAGACCGATGACGCCGAGGCGCACGTCTTCCACGGTCACAGAGTTCCTTTCGACAGGGACTTGAAGGGTGTCACTTGGAGCCGGTGAAGGCGATGCCCTCGGTGATCCGGCGCTGCGCCACGACGAACATGACGATCATCGGCAGGCTGGCCAGCAGCGAACCGGCCATCAGCACCGGGTAGTCGGTGCTGTGCTCGCCCTGGAGCGTGGCCAGCCCGACCGAGAGCGGCATCCGGCTCGCGTCGTTGGCGACCACCAGCGGCCACAGCAGGTCGTTCCAGGACCAGAGCACGGTCAGCACGCCGAGCGAGATCAGACCGGGCTTGGCCAGCGGCAGCATCACCGACCAGAAGATCCGCACCGGCCCCGCGCCGTCGAGCCGGGCGGCCTCCTCGACGTCCAGCGGCAACGAGAGGAAGAACTGCCGCAGCATGAAGGTGCCGAAGGCGCTGAACAGGCCCGGCAGCACGATGCCGGTCAGGGTGTTGAGCAGGCCAAGGTGCATCAGGATCTGGTACTGCGGCAGCAGGTAGACCTGGCTCGGCACCATCAGCACCGCGAGCAGCAGCAGGAACAGCGCGTTGCGCCCCGGAAACCGCAACCGCGCGAAGGCGTAGGCGGCCATCGAGCAGAACAGCAGCTGCGCCGCGACCCGGACCACGGTGATCAGTACGGTGTTCAGGAACTGCCGCAGGAACGGCATGCTGCTGAACACCTCGGAGTAGTTGGACCAGCGCCAGCCGGGCACGAAGTCCGGTGGCACGCTGGTCGCCTGACCCAGCGTCTGCAACGAGGTCAGCAACTGCCAGAAGAACGGGGCGACCATCGCCGCCGCGCCGATCGCCAGCACGACATGGACGGGCCAGAGCCGCTGCCCACCCACCTGCGGCCTGCTCACACGCAGCCGACTCACATCCGGCCTACTCATAGTGCACCCACTTCTTCTGCAGCCGGAACTGGACGGCGGTGAGCACCAGCAGCACCGCCATCAGCACGACCGCGATCGCGCAGCCCATCCCCTGCTGGTTGTCGAGGAAGACGTCCTCGTAGAAGAGGTAGGCGATGGTCTTGCTGTCGGCGAGAGCCGGGTTGGACCGGCCCAGCATCATCAGCACGGTGTCGAACATCTGCAGGCCGCCGATGACCGTCAGCACCGAGACGAAGAAGATGCTCGGGCTGAGCAGCGGCAGCGTGATCGAGAAGAACTGCCGGATCCGGCCCGCGCCGTCGAGCTCCGCCGCCTCGTAGTAGTGGCGCGGAATGCCCTTGAGCCCGGCCGCGAAAATGATCATGTTGTAGCCGAGGCTGGCCCAGATCCCGACCACGGCCATCGCGTAGACGGTGAACCTGGGGTCGGAGACCCAGTGCGGGCCGTGGATGCCGACCAGCGACAGCAGGTAGTTGATCAGGCCGTAGTCGCCGTTGTAGAGCCAGCGCCACACCATCGCCACGGCGGCCGGCATGCTGACCACCGGCAGGAAGTAGAGCGTGCGGTAGAGCCCGACGCTGCGCCCGCGCACCTGGTTGAGCAGCGCGGCGCAGACGATGGAGAACGGGATCGACAGCAGCATCAGCAGCGAGTACAGCACCGTGTTCCAGGCCGCCTTGGGCAGCTGCGGATCACTCAGGAACGCACGGTAGTTGGCGAACCCGACCCACTGCTGACCGCCGAAGACGCCCCAGCTGGTGAAGCTGTAGTAGCAGGACTGGACGATCGGCCACACGTAGAACACGGCGAGCCCGGCGACCAGCGGCAGGATCATCAGGTAGCCCCAGATCCACTCCCGCGGATGCCCGTGCTGCTCGCCGATCCGGAGGCCGAACCGACGGCCCGAGCGGCGACCCGAGCGACCCGTGCCGGGCTGGCGGCCCGCTCCTGACCGGCGACGCGTGCCGGGACGACTCTGCACGAGGGCCACGGTCACCCCTTCGCCAGGTGGGCGTTCATGGAGGACGTCAGCTGCTGGGCGCCGGCGGTAAGGCTCAGCTTGCCGGCCCAGATCTGGTCCAGGATGTTCTGGTTGTCGTTGATCCACGGCATGCTGTCGCTGGAGACCGGGTACGGCACGGCGTACTTCAGCTCGTCGACGAAGGTCTGCAGGTGGTACTGCGGCGTCGACTTGACCCAGTCCCCGGCGAGGCCCTGGTACGCGGGGATGACCGCGCCGCTGGCCGCCTGGATCTGGTTGGCCTGCTCGCCGCCGAGGAACTTGACGAACTGCCAGGCAGCGGCGGCGTGCTGGGTCTTGGCGTAGATGACGTTGGCCAGACCGTTGATGACGGTCGCGTTGCCGTTCGGTCCGGCGGGCAGCGGCGCGACGTCGGCGTCCAGGCCGGGGGCGTTCTTGTAGGTCGGCATGTCCCAGTCGCCGTCCGTGAACATCGCCACCTTGCCGGAGGCGAACAGCTGGGACGGGTCGGTGTCCGTCATCTGCTGGGCGGTGGGCGAGGTGTGGTACTTGGTGATGAAGTCCAGCGCGTACTGGAGTCCGGCGAGGGTCTTGGCGCCGTCGAGCTCGGAGGACTTCTTGTCGGCGGAGATGACGCCGCCACCGGCCTGGTAGATGTCGTTGTAGAGGTTCTCCTGCGTCCAGTCCGGCGAGGCGATGCCCCAGACACCCTTGCCGGGGTTGGTCAGCTTCTTGGACGCGTCGATGACGTCCTGCCAGGTCCAGCCCGCGGTCGGGTACTTCACTCCGGCGGCGTCGAAGAGCTTCTTGTTGTACCAGAGCCCGATGGTGTCGAAGTCCTTCGGCATGCCGTACTGCTTGCCGTCGATGGTGTAGATCGAGTTCAGCGAGGCCGGGAACGGCTTGTTGTCGAAGCCCGACTGGTCCGAGAGCGGCAGCAGTTGGCCCTGCCCGCCGTAGAGGCCGATCTGGGTGGTGCTCATCCAGAAGACGTCCGGGGCGGTGCCGGAGGCGGCCTCGGTCTGCAGCTTGGTCCAGTAGTCCGCGACAGGCGTCAGCTCGATGTCGACGGTGATGTTGGGGTGGAGCTTCTCGAAAGCGGTGGCGATCTGCTGCATCGCGGGCTTCTGGTTGGCGTCCCAGATGCCGTAGGTGAGGGTGACCGGGCCGGAGCTGTTGCCGCCGGAACCCGAGGCTGAGGACGAGCAGGCGGAGACGCAGGCCACGAGCGCCGCGGCGCAGACCAGCGCCGAGGCCTTTCCGGCGATCTTCGATCCCATGGTTCGGTCCCATCGGTCGGTGCGGGGAGGTGGGGTGGTGACGGGACAGTAGCCGAGCATTTATGCGAAGAACTAGCGTTAATTGAGCAGGACTGCGCAGCCGAGACCGGAACGTGACATTCCCGTGACCCTACTCGGGGGTCATTACGCAAGTTGTTGACGTAAAACTCGGCGCAGAGCTCAACACAGTGCCTGTCGGAACGCCCGCCAGAACGCCTGCCGGAGCCGCGTCAGGACGCGAAGAGCCGCCGCTCGGCCTCGTTCAGCCCGTACCGGACCGCGCCCAGGCAGACCGCGTCCGCGCCCAGCTCCGAGACCGCGACGTCCGGCGGGTAGAGGCAGACCGCACCCAGGTAGTCCCGGATCGGCGCGGTGATCCACTCCCCCGCCTGGGCCAGGGATCCGCCGATCACCACCAGCTCGGGGTCGAGCGGCGTCACCAGGGTCACCAGCGCCTCGGCCAGGCCGGTGGCGAAGGACTCGACGGCCGTGGCCGCCTCCGCGTCGCCCTCCTGGGCCCGCGCCAAGGCGAAGAGGGCCGCCTGGGAGGGCGCGCGCAGCTCACCGGGGTCCACGGCCATGGCGTAGTCCATGACGTGCTGGAACGCGCGCCACCTGCTGTTGGGGTGGCCGCCCAGCTCCCCGGCCGCCGCGTGCGAGCCCCGGTACGGGACGCCGCCGAGCAGCATCCCCAGGCCGATCCGGCTGCCGCTGTGCAGGTAGAGCACGTCCGCGCGGCCGCGTGCGGCGCCGAGCCAGTGCTCGGCCAGCACCGCCAGCCGCATGTCGTTCTCGACCAGCACCGGCACCGCCAACCGCCGGGCCAGCTCCGCCTGGAGCGCCACGCCCGTCCAGTCGGCGAGCACCACGCTCTTGACCACGCGGCCGTCGCCGTCGATCACGCCGGTGGTGCCGACGCCCACGGCGGTGAGGTCGCCGACGGTCAGTTCCGTCTCCAGCTCCGCCCGTGCGCACACGTCGGCCACCAGGGCCGCGACCGCGTCCAGCCGGTCCGCCGCCGGCAGGTCACGCGGCACGCCGACCGCACCGCGGCCGACGATCCGGCCGCGCAGGTCCGCGACCATCACGGTGAGGTGCGCGGCGCCGATCCCGACGCCCGCGACATGGCCCACGGCCGCCCGGAAGGCGAACCGCCGGGCCGGTCGGCCGCGTAGCCCCTCGGCCGCGCCCGCCGCGTACTCCTCGGCCTGGCCCTCCCGGAGCAACGTCTCCATGATCGCCTCGGCGGTGGCCCGGGACACCCGCGCGGAGCGGGCCAGCTCGGCCAGCGTGGCGCTCTCGGTCCCGTGCAGGCCGCGCAGGATGGCGACCTGGTTCAACCGGCGCAGGAAACTCGCGTCACCGCTCTCCCGTGGCACGGATCCTCCTGCTGTGTCGGCGGCCGATGTTGATCCTAAACGGTGCCTGACCATGCTCGACGGGTCCTGGCGGGCCTTGACGCTGCCGACGCCCGCTGATTACGTTCCGCCGGGTGACCCGACCAACAGGAGACGTGCTGGCCCTGGAGATCGCCGGGGACCGGATCGAGGCAGGCGTGCTCGGCGAGGACGGATCCTGGCGGCACCGGGAGAGCCGTCCCAGCGACAGCGCGCTCGGCTCGGACGCCGTCATCGACGCGCTGGTCGACTGCGCGACCGAGCTGACGCGGCGCTACGCCCCGGTCGCGGCGGGCGTCGCGGTGCCGGGGATCGTCGACGAGCGCACCGGCCTCGCCGTCTTCTCCGCCCACCTGCACTGGCGCAACCTGCCGCTGCCGAGCTGGCTGGCCGACGAGCTGGGCATCCCGGTCGCCTTCGGGCACGACGTGCGCGCGGCCGCGCTGGCGGAGGCGCAGTTCGGCGCGGGGCAGGGCTCGCGCTCACTGCTGCTGCTCTCCCTCGGCGCGGGCGTCGCCTCGGCGGCGGTGCTGGACGGACGCGTCCTCATCGGCGGGCAGGGACGGGCAGGTGAACTCGGCCATCTTGTCGTGCGTCCTGACGGACCGTCATGTCCTTGCGGCGGACGGGGCTGCGTGGAGGCACTGGCCTCGACGACCGCGCTTTTCGGCCGCTACCGCGCAACCTCCGGCACGACGGCCGAGGCAGCAGCCGACGCGGCCGGCGTCGTCGACGCGGCGGAGGTGGTCCGCCGGGCGCACGACGGCGACCCGGTCGCCGCCGCCGTCTGGCGGGAGGCCGTCGAGGCGCTGGCCGAGGCGCTGCGCGCGGCCGTGGTGGTGCTCGACCCCAAACGCGTCGTGCTGGGCGGCCACTTCGCCGAGGCGCTCCGGCGCGCGCAGGTGCTGCCGCAGGTCTGCGCGGACCTGTCCGCCGCCCTCGCCGAGCGGCTCACCGTCCAGACCCCGCCCGCCCTCGTGCCCACCACGCTGCACGGCCAGGCGGGTTGCCTCGGCGCGGCGCTGCTCGCCCGGCGTGGGTGAGCGCGCTGAGCATATGCACTGATGGCCGATCAGTGATGCTTGTTTCTACGGGGTTCTTGTCAAATCTGCTCAGTTTCCCCTACAACGGAGTGCCCGTACCCGAGATCCCGTGAGGTCGCTCCCGTGCCAGCTCGTGTACCAACTCCCCTGCCCGCTCCCCTCTCCACTCCCCTGTCGCGACGTCTCCGTACAGCTCTCGCCTGCGCCTCGGCGCTGGCCACGGCTTCGTCCGGACTGCTGCTCGCGACCCCCGCCGTCGCCGCGGCTGCGCCCGCTCCCGCCACAACTGCCGCCACAACTGCCGCTGTAGGAACGGCTACTGCCACCACGCAGTACCCCGACTACGCGCCGACCCCGCCCATGGGCTGGAACGACTGGTCGTACTACCAGTGCGGCATCAACGAGCAGACCATCCTCGGCAACGCCCGCGCCCTGGTCAGCACCGGTCTGGCCAAGAAGGGCTTCGACACCGTCACCATCGACGACTGCTGGATGGCCCAGAACCGGGACGCCAAGGGAAACCTGGTCGCCAACCCCACCGAGTTCCCGCACGGCATGGCCTACATCGGTCAGCAACTCCACAAGCTGGGCCTGAAGTTCGGCATCTACGAAGACGCCGGTACGCAGACCTGCGGCGGCTTCCCCGGCTCGATGGGCCACTGGCAGCAGGACGCGAACCTCTTCGCCTCCTGGGGTGTCGACTACGTCAAGCTCGACGGCTGCAACGTGCCGACGCCGTCCGGCGAGACCGACGAGCAGGCGTACCACGCCACCTACGCGGCGATGAGCCAGGCGCTGCTCGACACGCACCGGCGGATCGTCTTCTCCATCTCCGCGCCCGCCTACTTCCAGGGCGAGTCGAACTGGAACCAGGTCATCGGCTGGTCCGCCCAGTTGGGCAACCTGTGGCGTGAGGGCGCGGACATCGCGCTCGGCCAGGACACCGGCCCGGACAAGTGGGCCTCGATCGACTACAACTACAGCTACAACGTGGGCCTGGCCGGTCTCCAGCGGCCCGGCCGGTGGAACGACCCGGACTTCCTGCTCGCGGGCGACTCGGGGCTGACGCAGGACGAGATCCAGAGCCAGGTCTCGCTCTGGTCGATGATGGCCGCCCCGCTGATCTCCAGCACCGACCTGACCCACCTTTCGCCCACCGCGCTCGACGTGCTGGGCAACAAGGACGTCATCGCGGTCGACCAGGACCGCCTCGGCGTCCAGGGCCGGATCGTCGCCCACGGCACCGGCTACGACGTGCTGGCCAAGCCGCTGGCCAACGGCGACCGCGCCGTCGCGCTGTTCAACTCCTCCGACGCGGCGCAGACGATCTCGGTCGCCGCGAAGACGGCAGGTCTTCCCAGCGCCAAGGCCTACCGCCTTACGGACCTGGTCACCAAGAAGGTCACCGAGACCACCGGCGCCATCTCCGCCGACGTGCCGCCGCACGCCACCGTCCTCTACCGCGTCGCCGCCGGAGCCGGGGCCGGTCTCGCGCCCGCAACGGCGATCACCTGGCATGACGTCAGCACTGCTGCCAAGCCGGGCACTTACCGGATCACGCTGGCCGACCACGGCTCGACGGCGCTGACCGGGGTCCGGTTGACGGTCGCCGCGCCCAAGGGCTGGACGGTCAGCCCGAGCGCGGCCTCCCTGCCGCGCGTCCCGGCGGGCGGCAGCGCCTCGGCCACGGTTCACCTCAGCGGGCCGACCCCCGCACCGGGCACGACGGTCACGCCGGTCACCGCGACCGCGACCTACCGCGGCGGCGGTGTGGCGGGCCAGCAGACCGTGGTCCAGGTGGTCCCCTACCCGACCCTCGCCGCCGCCTTCGACAACGTCGGGGCCACCTCGGAGAGCGCCACCACGCCGGGCAACTTCGACGGCAGCGGCGACAGTTACTCCTCCGAGGCGCTGACCAAGGCCGGTGCCGCGCCCGGCGCGACGGTCAACGCCAACGGCCTCAGCTTCGTCTGGCCGACCGCCGCTCCCGGCACGCCGGACAACGTCTCGGCCGACGGCCAGGAGATCACGTTGACCGGACAGGGCTCCGCGCTCGGTTTCCTGGGCGCCGAGGCCGGGTTCGTCTCCGGCCCGGTCACCGTCACCTACACCGACGGGACCACCAGCACCGGCCAGTTGGGCTTCCCCAACTGGTGCTGCGCGCCGACCAACGCGTACGGGGCGCAGACCGCGTTCACTATGGACCACCGCAACACCCCGACCGGACCGGCCAACTACGGCATCAGCTACGGCGTCTTCACCAACACCGTGCCGCTTCTGCCAGGGAAGACCGTCCGCTCGGTGACGCTGCCCGAGGAGCCCGCGATCCACATCTTCGGGATCACCGTCAAGTCCTGATCAAGTCCTGATCAGGTCCTGACCTGACGTACCGTCAGCGTGCCGGAGTTCTGCCCGTCAGAGCTCCGGCGCGCGGTGCGTCGGGCGTCCGGCGACGACCGTCAGCAGCACCGGCAGTGCGGCCAGGTCGGTGTCATGGACGGTGAGCGGGTTGTCGGCGAGGACCGTGAGGTCGGCCCGGTACCCGACGGCCAGCCGACCGCCCACGTGCTCCTCGCCCGCGACCCAGACGGGGTTGACCGTGATGCCCTGGAGCGCCTGGAGCGGGGCGAGCACCTGCTCCGGGCCGTGCGGCGGCAGCGAGAGGTCGGCGGGACGACGGTGCCGGGCCCCGGCCATCACCGCCAGCGGCGGGTACGGCGCGATCGGCCAGTCCGAGCCGAGGACCACCCGCACCCCCGCGTCCCACAGGTCACGGCAGCGGAAGGCCCGCCCCGCGCGCTCGTCGCCGAGACGGCGGGACCAGTTGTCGGTGTGGTCGGCACGGGTGTACTCGCAGCAGTGGGTGGGCTGCATCGACGCGGTCACACCGAGCCGGGCGAACCGGGCCACGGTGTCGTCGGGAACGGTCTCGATGTGCTCGATCCGGTGCCGGACCGGGCTCGGCGACCCCACGGAGCCGGGGGCCAGGGCCGACTCCGTCTGCGCCTTCTCGATCGAGTCGAGGGCGTGGCGGACGGCCGCGTCACCGATGGCGTGCGTCGCGGTCGGCACCCCGGCCCGGTGCAGCTCGCGGACCACCCAGCTGTACTGCTCCGGGTCGGGCCAGAACGCGTGGGTGGACTCGCCGTGGCAGTCCGGCCGTTCCAGCCAGGCGGTGCCGTTGTCGACGGTCCCGTCCATGAACATCTTCACGCCGGCGACCTGCCACAGCCGCCCGCTCCGACCCTGGAGCCGGACCAGCTCGGCGACCGCCGCCTCGTCCGCGCCCGGCTGACACCACGGAGCGACCCGCAGCCGCAGCGACAGGGCGTCCTGCGCGTCCAACTCCGCGAGGATCGCCAGCGAATCGCCGTTGGCGTCCATCGCATGACCGCCGGTCAGGCCGGTCGAGGCCATCGCGCGCAGCACCTCGGCGGTGCGGGCGCGGACCTGGGCTTCGGTGGGCTTGGGCGCGAGGTCCTCGACCACGGCGCAGGCGGCGTCCTCCAGCAGCAGTCCGGTCGGCCGACCCTCGGCGTCACAGACGATCTCGGAGGCCTGCTCGAACTGGCGCGGCCCGTCGACGCCCGCCAGTTCCAGCGCCCGGAAGCTGGCCAGCAGCGAGTGGCCGTCGAAGAGGTCGAGCAGTGCGGGTATGCCGTCCAGCACCGGGGCCAGCGCGGCGGCGCCGACCGGCCGGTCGCCGAAGGTGTTCGGGTCCAGGCCCCAACCGCGCAGCCAGGCGCCCGGCTTGAGGTCGCGCGCGGCCCCGGCCAGCGCCGCGCGGACGTCGTCAAGGTCACGGCAGCCCGACAGGTCGACGCCCATGGTCCGCTCGGCCCCGGACACCGGGTGCAGGTGGCCGTCGGTGAAGCCGACGGTGACCACCGCGCCCTTGAGGTCGATCACCGTGGTGGCGGGACCGGCCAGCGCGCGGACGTCACGGTCGTCGCCGAGCGCGGTGATCAGTCCGGCCCCGGCGGCGAGGGCGGTGTGCGGCAGGAGCGTGCCCGTGCCCGGGTCCAGCAGCCGGGCGTTGAAGAGGACGAGATCGGTGGACACGGGCGGCTCCTTCGGTACTGCGGCACTTCCGCGGTGCGCGGTGGGGGTTGTTCAGCCGGTCGTCCCGTCGTCGGGTCGCCCGGCGGCGAGAGTCCCGGCCGGCAGCTCCAGCGCCCGCTCCGCGGTCAGCGCAGGCATCGCGCTGATCTCGGGCGGGAGCGTGCTGCGGTCGGTGTTGACGTCGACGCCCAGGCCGTCCATGACGACCAGGATCTGCATCGCGGCGATGTCGGGGCTTCCGGTCCGGAACGTCCCGGCGGCCACCCCGGCCTCGACCAGCCCGGTGAGCCGGTCCCGCCACTGCGCTTCCTGGTGCACCACCCGGTCCCGCAGGGTCGGGCGGTACCGGCTCAGGTGCCGGGCGTTGATCCAGAGGCGGCTCATTCCGTCGTACCGGTCCCCCGAGATGAGCGAGAGGAACCGGTCCAGCAGCGCCAACGCCTGGTCTCCGGCCGGGTCGGCCGGGATCAGGTCGTCGAGCTCGGCACTCGCCGCGACCCCGAACGCCTCCGCGACCAGATCCTCCGCCACCGGGAAGTAGTGGCTGATCAGGCCGGGTCGGACGCCGAGTTCGTCGGCGATACGACGGACCGTGATGCATTCCAGCCCCTCACCGAGGGCGACCGCGGCTGCGGCCGCCACGATCTCGGCGCGACGGGCCTCAGGGGTTTTCCTGGTCCGTTTCGGCTGGGTGCTTGACGACACGACCTGCACGCTATTGGATGTGCGACCAATAGACAAGCTGCCCCCAGGGCTTGTTGGTTCGGAGGACTCCATGGCATCTACGATTCCAGACCCCGAGACGGCTCCCCCGTCGGACCCGGTCGCGGCGCACACTGCCGACATGCTTCGCACGGCCGACCAGCCCGACGCGGCTGCTGACCAGGTCAGCGGCGGCGAGGCGCGTCGCGCCCAGAGCCCCGCCGATAACCGCGCCGAGAGCCCTGCCCAGAGCCACGGCGGCGTCGAGGCGCACGGCATCGACGTGATCCCCGACGCCGAGCGGCACGGCCGTGCCCGCGAGCTGCTCGGCGTCTGGGCCGCGCCGAACGTCAGCTACCTGAGCCTGGTCGTCGGCGGCGCGCTGATGCTGATGGGCCTGAGCCTGTGGCAGGCCATGGCCGTGATCGTGGTCGGCAACCTCTTCTGGGCGCTGGTCGGGCTGGTCGCGGTCAGCGGTCCGGCCTCGGGCACGCCCAGCGAGGTGATCATGCGGGCGATGTTCGGCGTCCGCGGCAACCGCGGCAACATCGCGATCACCGGCTGGTTCGCCTCGGTCTGCTACCTCGCACTCAACTGGGCCGCCGCCTCACTGGCCGCCTTCTCGATCCTGGGCGAGGTCGGACTCCACCCGGACACCGTCGTCAAGATCGTGGTCATCGTCGTCATCGCCGCGGCCACCCTGGCCATCAGCGTCTACGGCCACGCCACCATCATCCGGCTCTACCTGCCCTTCACCATCGCGCTGACCGCGGTCTTCGCGGTGCTGTCCGGCTACGTCTTCGGGCACGCCGACTGGCACTACCACCCGCAGCAGCCGCTGCACGGCACCGCGCTGATCGCGGCCCTGGCCGGCGGGCTCGCCCTGGTCGCGTCCGCGCCGCTGTCGTACAGCAACAGCGCCGACTTCGCCCGCTACCTGCCGCGCACCACCAGCCCGGCCTCGGTGGCCGGCTGGACCGCGCTGGGCTCGTACGTCCCCAGCGTCCTGTTCACCGGGCTGGGCGCGGTGGCCGGGACCGCGCTGGACATGACCAACCCGCAGACCGCGCTGGAGCAGATCATCCCGGGCTGGTTCCGCCCCGTCTTCCTGCTGGCGATCATCCTCTCCGCCATCGCCAACAACGCGATGACCGCCTACAGCTCCGGCCTCTCACTCCAGGCCATCGGCGTGAAGATCCGCCGCTCCCGCAGCGTCGCGCTGGACGGCACCCTCGGCGTCGCACTGACCCTCTACGCGCTGCTGGTGTCGAACTTCCTCGACACGGTCAACAACGTGCTGCAGCTGATGGTCGCCCTGATGGGCCCGACCATCGCGATCTACGCGGCCGACGTCCTCTGGCGGCGCAACCGCTACGACGGCCACGAGCTGAGCGACGAGAGCAAGGGCTCGCCGTTCTGGTACCGGGGCGGGGTCAACTGGGCGGGGGCAACCGCGCTGGTCGTCGCCGCCGTCACGTCCGGGCTCTGCGTCGACGCGCCGCCGCTGTGGACCGGCCCGCTCGCGAACGCGCTGGGCGGCACCGACCTCTCCCTGCCGGTCGGCATCGTCCTCGGCGCCGGGATCTACCTGCTGCTGATGCGCGGCAAGCGGCCCGCGCAGCGCTGACGCCGCGTCAACCCGTGGCGTCCTCGTGGACCATCGGTGTCACCAGAACCCATCTCGTCATATTGACGATATCCCTGCGCCGGGCCTACGGTTCCCCGTGAGAACAGCCACTCACCCAGGGGGACACCGCCATGGCCGACATCACCAGACGACCGCTCTTCAGTCACTTCCGCGGCAGCCCGACCGACCACGTCGTGCACCTGCGACGCGGTCAGGTCGTGCACCAGGGCACCGGCCAGGCGTTCTGGTTCCGGCCGATCAGCGCCGTACTGGCCGAGGTCCCGGTCGACGACCGGGAGTTGCCGCTGCTCTTCCACGCCCGGACCGCCGACTTCCAGGACGTCACCGTCCAGGCCAGCGTGACGTACCGCTTCACCGATCCCGAACTCGCCACCCGCAGGCTGGACTTCGCCATCGACCCGGTCACCGGCCGGTGGCGCTCCGCGCCGCTGGAGCAGGTGGCGACGCTGCTGACCGAACTGGCGCAGCAGCAAGCGATCGGTCTGGTCGCCACGCTCGACCTCACCACCGCGCTCGCCACCGGAACCGCGGCCGTCCAGGCGCGGATCAACGAGGGCCTGACCGCCGACGCCCGGCTCACCGACACCGGCGTCGGCGTGGTCGGCGTCCGCGTCGTCGCCGTCAAGCCCGAGGCCGAGGTGGAGCGGGCGCTGCGCACCCCCGCCCGGGAGCAGATCGCCCAGGAGGCGGACCGGGCCGGTTTCGAGCGCCGCGCCCTCGCCGTCGAGCGGGAGCGGGCGATCAGCGAGAACGAGCTCCAGAGCCGGATCGAACTGGCCCGCCGCGAGGAGCAGTTGGTCGGCCAGCAGGGCGCCAACGAGCGTCGCCGCGCCGAGCAGAAGGCGGAAGCCGCCCGGATCACCACCGACGCCGAGGCCGCCCGCACCCGCACCCTCGCCGCCGCCCAGGCGGAGCAGATCGGCCTGGTCGGCGCGGCGGAGGCGCAGGCCGAGGCGGCCAAGCTGGCCAACTACGCCGACCTCGACCCGCGCCTGCTCCTCGCCCTCGCGGTACGGGAGTTGGCGGGCGGACTGCCGGAGATCGGCACGCTCAACCTCACCCCGGACGTCCTCACCGGCGCGCTGGCACGCCTCGCCGCCGGACCGACCGCGCCGACCGCGCCCGCCGCCTCGAACGGGGGCTGACGGCCATGGCTCCCTCACCCCGCACGACCCTCGCACCGCGCGTCGTGCTGGTCCACCGCCGCACCGAGCGCGAGGAGATCGTCGCCGAGCAGGGCACCTGGGGCCAGGCCGAGTTCGTACAACGGATGCGCGGCGTCTCGCTGGACGCGGTGCAACAACGCCACGAACGCCTCGGCGAGGCGCTGCGCACCGCGTCCGCCGCCATCCCCAAGCAGTGGCGACGCGGCGCCGTGCTCCGCGACGATTTGGACCGGTTCCTGTTCGAACCGGAGGACGTGGTCGTGGTGGTCGGCCCGGACGGGCTGGTGGCCAACACCGCCAAGTACCTGACCGGCCAGCCGGTGATCGGCGTCAACCCCGATCCGGCCAGCGGCTGGGGCGTCCTGGTCCGGCACGCCCCGCAGGACCTGGCCGGGCTGCTGGACGCGGTCGCGAACGGCTCGGCCCGCGCCGAGCAGCGGACCATGGTCCGCGCGGCGACCGCCGAGGGCGACAGCATCACCGCGCTCAACGAGGTCTACCTCGGCCACCGCGGCCACCAGTCCGCCCGCTACCGACTCTCGCTGCCGGACGGCAGCCAGGAACACCAGTCGTCCTCCGGCCTGCTGATCGGCACCGGGACCGGCGCGACGGGCTGGTGCCTCTCCGCCTCCCGCCAGCGCGGCGGCGGCTTCGAGCTGCCGCAGCCGACGGACTCCGCGCTGAGCTGGTTCGTCCGCGAGGCCTGGCCCTCGCCCACGACGGGCGCGGATCTGACGGCGGGTCTGCTGAGCGGCGGTCAGGAGCTCACGATCCTGGTCGAGAGCGAGGAGCTGGTCGTCTTCGGCGACGGCATCGAGGCGGACCGCCTCTCCGTCGGCTGGGGCCAGTCCGTGACGGTCCGGACCTCGGACCGCCGCCTGAGGCTTGTGCTCTAGTGCTCCTCACCCCTCTAGTACCCCTCACCCCGCTCGTACTCCTCGCCCTCGTCCTCGTCCCGCGCGCCCGGCCAGCGGTCGGCGACCTCGTCCGGGGCGAGGCGGGCGACGACCTCGGCCAGGCCGATGCAGGCCTCCTCGATCATCCGGTGGGTGACATTGCGCTCCGTGATCACCGCGGAGAGCAGCAGCGCGGTCAACGCCGCCGAGCCGTTGAGCAACTGCAGGATGAGCATGGTGGACGCGATCGTGTGCGCGTGGAACGGTCCCGTGTGCGCGACGGCCGCCGGGACCGCGAGCACCGAGATCAGCAGCACGCACGGTGCCGCGCCCGGCAGTTGGAAGCGGATCGCCGCCCAGATCACCAGTGGGAAGACCAGGAAGAGCAGCGACAGCCGACTGGAGGTCACCGCCAGGGTCACCACGGCCGTGCCACCCAGCAGCAGCACCATCTCCGTCCACCGCCACACCGACGTCTCCCCCGGCAGCTCCGGCGAGCGGATCGCCAGCAGCAGCGGGGCGACCACCAGCACGCCCATCGCGTCGCCAGTCCACCAGGCCGACCACGCCTGCACGTAGTCGGGCCAGGGCAGCGCGCCCTCGCCGTAGAGGACCAGGGTCGCCGTCGTGGCGCTGATCAGCATCGACGCTCCGCCGACGAAGACCAGCAGCACCCCGTCCCGCAGCCGGTCCAGCTGCGGCCGGAAGCCGAACCGGCGCAGCAGCAGGTAGGCGACGACGGGCGCGACGGTGTTGCCGGTGACGATGCCCAGCGTCCCCCAGGAGACGCCGCCGATCGAGGCCACCACGAAGAACTCGCCGAGCGCGATGGCCGGCCAGATCCGCAGCCCGAGGAGCAGCAGGCTGGCCAGCGCGACGCCGGTCGGCGGCCACAGCGGGGTGACCCGGACGCCGCCGACCACCACCTGGGCCAGCAGACCGAGCCGGCCGCTCGCGTAGTAGACGCCGGACAGGGCGAGGATCCACAGCACCGTCGTGGCGACGGTTCGGGGTTCCCGGATCTCCCGGACGCGCTCCAGAGCAGGCATGGGACAACTTTCCTGGTGCCTTCGCGCCTGCGCGGGTCTGACACGCCCGCCAGGGCGGATCACCCGTACCGCAGCACCAGCACCGCCGCGTCGTCGGCGTGCCCGGTCAGCTCGGCAACCTTGATCACCTGGGCGGCCAGCTCCCCCGGTTCGCCGCCCGCGCCGCGCCGGACCAGCGAGGTGATCTGGTCCAGCCCCTCCTCGATCGAGAACGACGGCCCCTCCACCACGCCGTCGGTGACCATGACGAACGCCCCGGTCCCGTCGAGCCCGTGCCGGGTGACGGGGTAGTCCTCCCCGGACTGGACGCCCAGCGGCAGCCCCACGCCCTCCTCGGCGATCCCGCTGCGCCCGTCCAGCGTCGCCCAGACGGCGGGGACGTGGCCCGCGCGGGCCACCGCCAGGCTGCAGGTGGCGGGGTCGTAGCGCAGGAAGCAGCAGGTGGCGAGGAGTTCGACGCCCATCGCCAGCAGCAGGTCGTTGGTCCGGCTCAGCACCTCGCCCGGGTCCGGCGAGACGGTGGCCATGGCCCGCAGCGCGATCCGGACCTGGCCCATGAAGGCCGCCGCCTCCACGTCGTGGCCCTGGACGTCGCCGATCGAGAAGCCCAGCACCCCGTCCGGGAGCAGGAACCCGTCGTACCAGTCACCGCCGATGTCCAGCCCGTGGCGGGCGGGCGCGTAGCGCGCGGCGGCCCGCAGCCCCGGGCTGGTCGGCAGCACGGCGGGCAGCAGGTCCCGCTGCAGGGCCATGGCCAGTTCGACCCGGGCCTTCTGCGACTCCGCCCGTTCCAGGGCTTCTGCGGTGAGCCGCCCGAGGGTGCTCAGCAACTCACCGGAGCTCACGGGCGGAGTGGGACGGCGTCGGGCCATGAACCGCTCCGGGGTACGTCTGGGCAGGAGAACGTCGATCCCATTGTCCTCTGATCCGCCCGGAAAGGCTGGTCCGACCGGCTGACCCACCGCGCTGCGTCTCTGCGCCGAGTCGCTACTGCACCGCGTCGGGCGAGCCGGTGTCCTGCTCGGTCCAGATGGTCTTGCCGGACTGCCCGTAGCGGCTGCCCCAGCGCGAGGTCAGCTGCGCCACCAGGAACAGCCCGCGTCCGCCCTCGTCCGTGTCCCGGGCGCGCCGCAGTCGGGGCTGGGTGTTGGACGGGTCCGAGACCTCGCAGACCAGCACACCGTCGCCGTGGACGAGCCGCAGCCCGATCGGACCACCCGCGTAGCGCAGCGCGTTGGTGACCAGCTCGCTGACCACCAGTTCGGTGGAGAAGGCCAGGTCGGACAGGCCCCAGCGGTCCAGCTGCCCGACGGCGGCCCGCCGGGCCAGGGCCACCGACTCGGCGTCGGTGGGGAACTCCCAGTGCGCCGTCGCGCCGGGTGCCACCCGCCGGGTGCGGGCCAGCAGCAGGGCGACGTCGTCGGAGGGCTGGTCGGTGGTGACGGCGGAGAGCAGCCCGCGCGCCGCCTCCGCGAGCGGGCGTTCGGCCAGGCAGAGCAGACCGGCCTGCCGCAGCAGCCGGGCCATGCCCGCGTCGAGGTCGTGGTCCGCGCCCTGGACCAGGCCGTCGGTGTAGAGGGCCAGCGTGCTGCCGGGTTCCAGTTGCACCTCCGCCACCTCGAACGGGAAGGCCCCGACGCCCAGCGGCGGCCCAGGATCCAGCTCGGCGAAGGCGGTACCGCCGTCCGGCGCGACCAGCAGCGGCGGCGGGTGCCCGGCGCTGGCCATCGTGCACAGGCCGGAGACCGGGTCGTAGATCGCGTAGAGGCAGGTCGCCCCGGACAGGTCCTGGTACTCGCCGCCCGACTCCACGGCCAGCCGCTGCACCAGGTCGTCCAGATGGACCAGCAGCTCGCCCGGGTCGAGGTCGAGGTCGGCCAGCGTCTGCACCGCCGTGCGCAGCCGTCCCATCGCCACCGACGCGCCGAGCCCGTGGCCGACCACGTCCCCCACGATCAGCGCGACCCGCAGCGAGGAGAGCGGGATGACGTCGAACCAGTCCCCACCCACGCCGGGCCGGGCCGCCGAGGGGACGTAGGACGCGGCGGTCTCCACGCCGATGGCCGCGACGGCGGCCGTCGGCAGCAGCCCGCGCTGGAGGGTGACGGCGGTGCTGTGCTCGCGGGTGTAGCGGCGGGCGTTGTCCACGCCGAGGGCGGCGCGGGAGACGATCTGGGCCAGCAGCGCGGCGTCCTGGTCGTCGTACGGGACGGTGTCCTCGGTGCGCCAGACCTGGACGGTGCCCAGGACCAGCCCGCGGGCGTAGAGCGAGGCGACCATCACCGACCGCGCGCCCTCCGGCACGATCCGCCGCAGCAGCGCGGTGTCGCCGAAGATCCCCGCCAGCTCCGCCTCGTCGACCTGGTAGACCAGCACGTCCCCCTGCCGGATCCGCTCCAGCTCGGGCGCGGTCGGCACCGGCGGCAGCGGCTCGCCGGGTCGGACCAGCGCCGCCGGGAAGGGCCCGGTCCGGCAGAGTCCGGCGGCCCGGCGGACGTGCCACTCGTTCGACATCTCGGGCCGGGTCACCCCGAACTGCGGCGGATCGGCGCCGGTGAAGACGGCGTCGGCCAGGTCGACCATCACCACGTCCGCGAACCCGCCCAGCACCTCGGCGAGGTCCTGCGCGGTACGGCCGACGTCGAGCGAGGCGCCGATCCGGGTCGACGCCTCGTCCAGCAGGTCGAGCCGCCTCCGGGCCTGACGCTCGGCGGTGATGTCGGTGAAGGCGACCGCGACGCCGGTGATCCGCCCGCCCTCGTCGGTCAGCGGGAACGCGGAGAGCGACAGCCACAGCGGCTGCGACGAGCGCAGCGGCCGGACCCGGTACTCGGCGCGGTGCACCGGGACGCCGTCGGTGACCACCGTGCGCAGCCTGCTCTCGATCTCCTCGGCCTCCTCGGGCCCGAGGACGTCGGCCAGCCGCTCCGGCAGCGCGCCGTCGGGGCCGGCCAGACAGCGGACGGCGTTGGTGCGCAGCAGGCGCAGCTCGCGATCGTGGACGGCGATCCCGATACTGCCCTGCTCGAACATCGCCCGGATGAACGCGGCGTCGAGCGCCACGTCGAGCGCTGCCTCGCCGTCGGTTGTCACCCGACCATTGTCGCGCGACCGGGCCGGAACGCAGCACCCCCGTGCGCGGGCCACGCCGACGGTTGCCGAATACCCTCCCGGGTACCTGACGGAGCTCGGCGCCCTCCGCCTGAAGATTTCCTGGTCACCCGCTTAAGCAAGTCTCGATGGACCCGGTCCGCCCCGGACCGCCACGCTGGGGCCCGGGGTGCGGAACATTCCCGCATCCCTTTCTGTGGTTCATGTGATCTGTGGTTTGTGCGACCTGCAAGGGCGCGACGTCCGGGAGGCACCGCTGTGAAGGCACTCGTGAAGGCCAAGGGAGAGCCCGGCCTGTGGCTGATGGATGTGCCCGAGCCCGAGATCGGCCCCGGTGAGGTGCTGATCAAGGTGCTGCGCACCGGCATCTGCGGCACCGACCTGCACATCCGCAAGTACGACACCTGGGCGCAGCAGGCCGTCAGCCTGCCGCGGGTGATCGGCCACGAGTTCGTCGGCGAGGTCGTCGAGGTCGCGCCGGGCGTGACCGACGTCGCCGTGGGCGACCTGGTCAGCGGCGAGGGCCACCTGGTCTGCGGCAAGTGCCGCAACTGCCTGGCCGGCCGCCGCCACCTCTGCCGCAGCACCGTCGGCCTCGGCATCGGCCGCGACGGCGCGTTCGCCGAGTACGTCACGCTGCCCGCCAGCAACGTCTGGGTGCACCGGGTCCCGGTCGACCTCGACGTGGCCGCGATCTTCGACCCGTTCGGCAACGCGGTCCACACCGCGCTGTCGTTCCCGCTGGTCAACGAGGACGTGCTGATCACCGGCGCGGGCCCGATCGGCATCATGGCCGCCGCCGTCGCCAAGCACGCCGGCGCGCGCAACGTCGTCATCACCGACGTCAGCCCCTACCGCCTGCAGCTCGCCGAGAAGGTCGGCGTCACGCTGGCGCTGAACGTGGCCGACCACACCATCGAGGAAGGCCAGCGCAAGCTCGGCATGCGCGAGGGCTTCGACATCGGCATGGAGATGTCCGGCCGCCCCGAGGCGCTGCGCGAGATGATCTCCAACATGACCAACGGCGGCCGGATCGCCATGCTCGGCCTGCCGTCCGACGAGTTCCCGGTCGACTTCGCCAAGATCGTCACCTCGATGATCACCCTCAAGGGCATCTACGGCCGTGAGATGTTCGAGACCTGGTACGCGATGTCGGTGCTGCTGGAGGGCGGCCTGGACCTGTCCCCGGTGATCACCGGCCGTTACCCGTACCAGGAGTTCGACGCCGCGTTCGACGAGGCGGCCGGCGGCCGCTGCGGCAAGGTCATCCTCGACTGGACCGTCTGAGCACCCGCACCGCCTTCCCGACCTTCGGACCGCCTTCCCGACCTTCGGACCTTTTCCTCCCGAACTTCGGATCCCTCCGGACCCTTTCGAACCAGGAGCCACTCGATGCTCGACTCCGTCCGCGACGACCTCCGGGCCACCCTCGACGAGATCCGCGACGCCGGCCTGCACAAGCCGGAGCGGGTGATCGGCACCCCGCAGAGCGCCACCGTCGACGTCACCGCCGGCGGCCAGCCGGGCGAGGTGCTGAACTTCTGCGCCAACAACTACCTCGGCCTGGCCGACAACCCCGAGGTCATCAGCGCCGCCAAGGACGCGCTCGACCGCTGGGGCTACGGCATGGCCTCGGTCCGCTTCATCTGCGGCACCCAGGAGGTGCACAAGGAGCTGGAGGCGCGGCTCTCCCGCTTCCTCGGCCAGGAGGACACGGTCCTCTACAGCTCCTGCTTCGACGCCAACGGCGGCGTCTTCGAGACGCTGCTGGACGACCGCGACGCGGTCATCTCCGACGCGCTCAACCACGCGAGCATCATCGACGGCATCCGCCTGTGCAAGGCGCGCCGCTTCCGCTACGCCAACCGCGACATGGCCGACCTGGAGCAGCAGCTCAAGGAGGCCTCGGACGCCCGCCGCAAGCTGATCGTCACCGACGGCGTCTTCTCCATGGACGGCTACATCGCGCCGCTCAAGGACATCTGCGACCTGGCCGAGCGCTACGGCGCGATGGTCATGGTCGACGACTCGCACGCGGTCGGCTTCGTCGGCGCCGGCGGCCGTGGCACGCCGGAGCTGCACGACGTGATGGACCGCGTCGACATCATCACCGGCACCCTCGGCAAGGCGCTCGGCGGCGCGACCGGCGGCTACGTCGCCGCCCGCGCCGAGATCGCGGCGCTGCTGCGCCAGCGCTCGCGTCCGTACCTGTTCTCCAACTCGCTGGCCCCGACCATCGCCGCCGCCTCGATCCAGGTCCTGGACCTGCTGGAGAACGGCGAGCTCGGCGCGGAGCTGCGCGCGCAGCTGGCCGCCAACACCGCGCTGTTCCGGGCGCGGATGACCGAGGAGGGCTTCGAGATCCTGCCGGGCGAGCACCCCATCGCCCCGGTCATGATCGGCGACGCGGCCAAGGCCGCGAAGATGGCCGAGTTCCTGCTGGAGCACGGCGTCTACGTCATCGGCTTCTCCTACCCGGTGGTCCCGCACGGCCAGGCCCGGATCCGGGTCCAGCTCTCGGCCGGCCACTCCACCGAGGACGTGGAGCGCGCTGTCAAGGCATTCGTCGCCGCGAGGTCCGCCCTGGCAGAATGAGTCGGTGATCGACTCGCGCCGGCTGCGCACGCTGCGCGCCGTGGCGGACCACGGAACCGTGACCGCCGCGGCATCCGCGCTGTACCTGACCCCCTCCGCCGTCTCCCAGCAACTGGCCGCCCTGGAACACGAGGTCGGCCACCAGCTGCTGCTCCGTGACGGCCGGGGGGTCCGGCTCACCGCCGCCGGCGAGATCCTGCTGCGCCACAGCAACGCGGTGCTGGCGCAGCTGGAGAACGCCGAGGCGGAGCTGGCCGCCTTCGCTCAGGGGCACGCGGGCGAGGTGACGCTGGTCTCGTTCGCGACCGGCATCGCCGCCGTGGTCGCCCCCGCCATGACCCGCCTGGCGCACGCCGCGCCCGGCATCCGCCTCAAGGTCCGCGACGCCGAGGGCGACGCCAGCCTGCTGATGGTCCTCGACGGCCGCGCCGACATCGCCGTGGCCGTCGAGTACCGCGGCGCGCCCGCCGAGGACGACGCCCGCCTCTCCCGCGTCCCGCTCTACGCCGAGCCCTTCGACGCGGTGCTGCCGCGCGGCCACCACCTGGCCGCCGCCCCGGCCGTGGCCGTCGCCGAGCTCGCCGACGAGCCGTGGATCGGCCCCTACCCGGGCAACCCCTGCCTGGACGCGGTGATGCTGGCCTGCGAGTCCTCCGGCTTCCAGCCGCGCCTGGCGCACTCCTCGGACGACTTCCGCGCGGTCGCGGCCCTCGCGGGTGCGGGCGCGGGCGTGGCCCTGGTTCCCCGCTCCGCGCTGCGCGGCGTCGACCTCCCGGACGTCGTCGTCCTCCCCGTTCTCGGCGCCCCGGCCACCCGCCGCGTCTTCGCCGCCGTCCGCCGCGGCTCGGCCGACCACCCGCTGTTCCGCCCGGTCCTGGACGCCCTGACCGCGGCAACGGCGCAGGCGGACCTGATCCAGCACACGCTAACCGTCTAAATGAGGTGACTGTGCAGAGCCGTCCGGGAGCACGCGGCTACGGACTGTGAGGATCACGTGGAGTGATGTCGGGGCCGGTGCGGGTCGATTTGCGTAGCCGGGGCGGGGTACTGCCAGGATGGCAGTATGAATCCCAAGGTTTACTTCGACGTTTCCGCAGACGGCGAAAAGCTCGGCCGCATCGTGTTCGAGCTCAACGCCGACATCGCCCCCAAGACGGCCGAGAACTTCCGCGCGCTCTGCACCGGCGAGAAGGGCTTCGGCTACGCGGGCTCCACCTTCCACCGGGTCATCCCCGAGTTCATGCTGCAGGGCGGCGACTTCACCGCCGGCAACGGCACCGGTGGCAAGAGCATCTACGGCGAGAAGTTCGCCGACGAGAACTTCACCCTCAAGCACACGGTTCCGGGCCTGCTCTCCATGGCCAACGCGGGCCCGAACAGCAACGGCTCGCAGTTCTTCATCACCACGGTCACCACCCCGTGGCTCGACGGCAAGCACGTGGTCTTCGGCAAGGTCACCGAGGGCATGGACGTCGTCAAGACCATCGAGGCGCTCGGCTCGGGCAGCGGCCGCACCTCCAAGAAGATCGTCATCGACGAGTCCGGCCAGCTCTGACGCTGCGCCGCCCCGCAGCGCCCGACGCTGCACCCGACACCCGCTGCCGCCGTTCACCCGAACGGCGGCAGCGGTCTTTCTGACGGATCCTTTCTGACGGACTGTCACATTCGACCTCCGCCCTCCCTGGACAGATCACCGGCCCACAGGCATGATGCAGTTTCTGACGGTGCATCAGATGTGGGCGGTCAGATACAGGCAGGACCCAGGGTCAGGAGGACCTCCGTGGAGTTCGGCATCTTCATGAACGGATTCATCCCCGGCCCGGCGGCACACGACCGGCCCTCCGAACACCTGGCGCTCAAGCGCGAGATGGAGCTGGCCATCAAGGCCGACAAGCACAACTGGAAGTACGTCTGGTTCGGCGAGCACCACTCGCTCACCGAGTACAGCCACATGTCGGCCCCCGAGGTGGTGATGGGCTACGTCGCCGCCCGCACCGAGCGGATCCACCTCGGCACCGGCATCAACTCGCTCTCCCCGCGCAAGGAGCACCCGGTCCGCTTCGCCGAGCGCGCCGCCATGCTGGACCACATCACCGAGGGCCGCTTCGAGTGGGGCACGGGTCGCGGGGCTGGCTCGCACGAGCTGAAGTCGTTCAACATCATGGACACCGACTCGACCAAGCCGGAGTGGGACGAGGTCTCCCGCGAGGTCGTCCGGATGTGGGAGCAGTACGACTACTCCTTCCACGGCGACCACTTCACCGTGCCGACCCCGCACAACATCCTGCCCAAGCCGTACGGGCACGCGCACCCGCCGATCTGGATGGCCTGCGGCAACCCGCCGTCCTTCGCCAAGGCCGGGTCGCTCGGGATAGGCGCGATCGCCTTCAACTTCGAGCCGATCTACAACCTCAAGGGCCGGATCGAGGCCTACAAGGAGGCCGCCGAGAACCCGGTCGAGATCCTCGGCGACTACCAGAACAACAACGTGATGATGACCAACGCGGTGGTCTGCCTCAACGACCGCAGGCGGGCCCGCGAGATCGCCCTGTCCGCGGGCAACGCGTACCTGGTGACCCTGGTCAACCTCTACCACGACACCATGCCGAAGTCGGCCGACGGCATCACCTGGCCGGAGCCGCCGATCAACCTCGGCGCGTGGGGCGGCGAGGAGCTGCTGGACGAGCTGATCGCCGGCGGCTACCTGCTCTGCGGCACCCCGGACGAGGTGTGCGAGCAGGTCGCCGCCTACCAGCAGGTCGGCTGCGACCAGTTGGTCTTCGGGCTGACCGGCGGCATGACCTTCGAGGAGCACCAGGAGATGCTGGAGCTCTTCGGCGAGCGGGTGATCCCGGAGTTCGACCACAACCCCGAGCACTCGACGGCAATCTACCGCCGCAACGCGGGTGGCCCGAAGTACCCGCCGCTGAACCAGCCGGTCGACCCCGACCTCAAGCACACCGTGCTGCCGCTCAGCGCGATCCTGCCCGTGCCGGAGGACTGATAAAGGACTGACGGACCGTCACTTCTCCGGCACCAGCGCACGCTTTATGATCTTGCCCATGTCGTTGCGCGGCAGCGCCGCCACGAAGCGGACCTCACGGGGACGCTTGTGCGGGGCCAGATGGCCCGCGACATGGGCGGTCAGCACGTCCGCGGTCGGCGGCGCGGCCGGGTCGACGGGGACGATCCAGGCGATGATCCGCTCGCCCAGGTCCTCGTCCGGCTCCCCGGTCACCGCCGCGTCGGCGACGCCGGGATGGTCCAGCAGGACGGTCTCGATCTCGCCCGCGCCGATCTTGTAACCGCCGCTCTTGATCAGGTCGGTGGAGCGCCGGCCGACGATCCGCACCGAGCCGTCCGGCTCCAGCACCGCCATGTCGCCGGTGCGGAACCAGCCGTCCTCGGCGAACGCGGCGGCGGTCGCCTCCGGACGGTTGAGGTAGCCGGAGAACAGGTTCGCGCCCCGGACCTGGATCTCGCCCACCACGTCGCTCCCGGCCGGGAGCGGCGTGCCGTCGTCCTCGACCAGCCGCAGCTCGACGCCCGGCAGCGGCACCCCGACCGTGCCCGGCGTGCAGGCTCCTCCGGGCACCATGCTGGTGTTCATCAGCGTCTCGGTCATGCCGTAGCGCTCGATGACCTGACGGCCCGTCGCGGCGAGCAGCGCCTCGTGGTCCCGGCGCGACAACGCGGCCGAACCGCTGACCAGCAGCCGCGCCTTGCCCAGTGACGCCGCCAGCGCAGCCGCCGACTCCCCGTCCCCGTCTCCGGCCTGGGTGCCTCCGACCGCCTCGGCGAGCCGGTGGTACATGGTCGGCACGCCGAAGAGCATGGTGCCCTCGCCCGCCAGCTCGGCCGCGACCGTCTCCGCCTCGAACCGGCCCAGATGGTGCACCGACCCGCCGCGCCGCAGCGGGCCGAGGATGCCGAGCACCAGCCCGTGCACGTGGAACAGCGGCAGCGCGTGGACCAGGACGTCGTCCCCGGTCCAGGCCCAGGCCTCGGCCAGCGCGTCCAGCGTGGTGCGGATCGCGCGGCGCGAGATCAGCGCGCCCTTGGGCGGGCCTGTGGTGCCGGAGGTGTAGATGACCAGCGCGGTCGCCTCGTCGTCCGGCTCCTCGGGCAGCGGTGCGGCCGGGCCGGTCGCGCCCGTCGGGTGGTCCGGCACGTCCACGCGCGGCAGCCCGGCCAGCGGGCCCGGCAGCTCCGCGCCCGGCGCGGCCAGCACCAGCTCCGGCGTGCTGTCGCCGAGGACGTGGGTCAGCTCCTTCTCCCCGATCCGCGGGTTGACCGGCACCACCGGCACCCCGGCAAGCAGCCCGGCGACCACGCCCACGGCGGTCTCCAGGCTGGGCGTGGCCCAGAGCGCCACCCGGCCCACGCCCGCCAGCCGCGGAGCCAGCGCACCTGCCGTCGCCGCCAGTTCGGCATAGCTGAGGGACCGTTCGCCGAACCGCAGCGCTCGGCGCGATCCGCCGGTCGCCAGTGCGGGCACGAGTGAGGACACCGTCCGTACTCCTTCGTCCGTTTCGTCCGTCGAACTGTGTGCCGTCAAGTCTGTCACCTGTGGATCGCGTGGTCCTTGACCGCCCGGACGGCGCGGTCGGTGCGGCCCTCGACCAGGTGGTCGAGCAACTCGGCGTGACAGCGGCTCCGCCGGCGGATCGCCTCGGGTCCGGGCGGCGGGGCGAGCAGCGCGAGCCGCCCGAGCAGGTCGGCGGTCACGGCACGGAGCCCGGGACCACCGAGCGTCTCCGCCAGTTCGAGATGGAACCGCGTCTCGCGCTCACGTTCCCCCTCCTGGCCGGCCTGCTCCTCCTGGCCGGCCTCCTCCGCCTCCGCGACGAGCTTGCGCAGGCTGCCCAGGTCCGCCTCCCCCACCTCGCCGGAGGCGTGGGCGACCAGGCCGCACTCCAGCAGGAGCAGGAAGGCCTCGGCCGAGGCCGCCGCGGCCGGATCGTGATGCGCGGGGACCACGGCATCGAAGGCGGCCGAGACGAAGGTGCCGCCGGTGCGCCCGCGCCGCCGGTCCAGCAGGCCGTCCTGGCACATCCCCTCCAGGGCACGACGCACCGTCATCTCGCCGATGCCCAACTGCTCCGCGAGCGCGCCGGTGTCCGGCAGCCGGTCACCGGGGCGGAGCAGCGCCAGCCGGACCTGCAGCGCGATCCGGGACCGGACCAGGTCCGCCCCGCTCTGGCTGTACGGTCCGGTCTGGCTGTACGGGCCCGCCAGGCTGTAAGGGCCGAACTTGCCCGCTGTGCTCACCACCGCGCCACCCCAGCCACTTCAGCAGCCCCGGCTGCCCCAGCTGCCCCAGCTGCCCCGGCCGCCATCACCCGGGCCGTCCCGGCCGTCACCCGGACGTGTGGCTGTCCGCGACGATCGAGCCCACCCGCTCGCCCAGTGACGGGTCGCGCCGGACCAGGACGGCCGCGTAGCCGAGCGCCACGACCAGGATGCCGAGCGCCAGATAGGGGAACCAGTTGTAGGGCTCGGGCTGTCCGGGCTTGACCAGGTAGTACAGCGGCACCAGGATCGCCGCCGCGCCCAGTGTGGGCAGCAGCACGTGCCGGGCCCAGTGGAACTCGCTGCGCCGGTAACGGTGGTAGTAGAACGGCAGCGCCACGTTCGAGGCCAGGTAGACCAGCAGCACCAGGATGGTGCCCATGGTCGAGGCCTCGGCGAAGAAGACCATCGGGTCCATCGAGCCCGACTCGGCGTGTCCGCCGAGCAGGTGCAGCAGGCCCCAACCACCGATGATCAGCAGCGAGATGGAGACGAAGACGATGATCGCCCGGGTCGGCGTCCGGCGCGTCGGGTGGACCGCGCCGATCGCGGAGGGCAGCAGGCCCTCGCGTCCGGCGTTGAAGACCAGGCGCGCCTGCGAGTTGGTCCCGG
The DNA here is from genome assembly GCF_015690355.1 of Streptacidiphilus fuscans. Lineage (GTDB taxonomy): Bacteria > Actinomycetota > Actinomycetes > Streptomycetales > Streptomycetaceae > Streptacidiphilus > Streptacidiphilus fuscans. The sequence goes on from NZ_JADPRT010000014.1 coordinate 193,359, forward strand.
CGATCAGCGCGCCGAGCGTGGAGGTGAGCCCGGCCAGGTAAGCGAAGAACGCCAGCGCCCCCAACGTGCCCTGCGCGACGTCGATGAAGGGGACGGCGGACGCGCCGACCTTGGCCACGTCGTAGTCGAAGCCGGTCAGCGTGGCGTACGAGAAGAGCAGGTAGCTCACGGACATGATGCCGACCGAGAGGAAGACCGCGCGCCCGACGTTGCGCCTCGGGTCCTGCGTCTCCTCGGCGAGCGCGGCCGAGTTCTCCCAGCCGATGAAGAGGTAGACGGCCAGCGGGAAGCCCTCGGCCAGCCCCTGGAAGCCGCCGGTGATCAGGCTCGGCCGGAACGGGTCCAGCGAGAGGTGTCCGGAGTGGTTGACGATCGCCGCGACCGAGACGACGACCAGCACCAGCATCTCGACGCCGAAGAAGAGCCCGGCCAACTTGGTGGAGACGGCGATGCCACGGACCATCAGCACCACCGCGATCGCGGTCAGCAGCAGCGTCCAGATGATCCAGGGGACGTTCCACTTGAGGTAGTGGTTGAGCGTCGTCTCCAGGAAGCCGCCGGAGACGGCGATCACCGAGGCCATCGCGATGATGTAGCCGAGACCCGCCAGCAGCGCCGTGGTGACGGCACTGGTCGGGCCGAAGGTCTTGCCGACGAAGGTGATGAAACTGCCCGCGGACGGGTGCGCCTTGGAGAACTGGGCGAGCGTATTGCCCAGCAGCGCCACCGCGATACCGGCCGCGACGATGGTGAGCGGCGAGGCCACGCCCGACGTGGTGGCGAGGAAGCCGAAGCCGAAGAAGAAGCTCATCGCGGGCCCGATGTTGGCCATGGTGGCGGCTGCGATGTCGACCATACCCAGTGTTCCGCCGCGTAGGCGCTGGGATCTGACGGTGGTGCTGGTGTCGGCGAGCTGATCGGACACGGCGTGCTCCTTCGCGTGCGGCGCAGGAAGGCGGGGTGCGGTGCCGAGAAAATAGTTCAGGACGATCAGTTATACAAGAGTGCGCGCAGCAACCCGCCGCTGCGCAGGCCGAGTCAGCGTTACTGCAACCACTTCACTGCCGTCGCAGCCAACTCAGCGCCGACTCCGCCGCGTTGGCCCCGCACATGCCGTGGACCCCGCCTCCCGGCGGTGTGGCCGACGAGCAGAGGTAGACGCCCGGCACGCCCAACGCGTACGGGTCGAGCGCGGGTCGCGGCCGGAAGACCAGCTGCCGCCCCGAGTTGGCACCCGCGCTGATGTCGCCGCCCACGTAGTTGGCGTTGTACAGCGACATCTGACGGGCCGTCCGCACGTGCGTCGCGACGATCCGCTCGCGGAAGCCGGGCGCGAAGCGCTCGATCTGCGCCACCACCGCCTCGGTCGCGTCGCCCTGGAAACCGGCCGGGACGTGGGCGTACGCCCAGAGCGGGTTGATCCTGCCCGCTGAACCGCCGCCCGCCGAACCGGCTCCGCCCGCCGAACGTGACGGGTCCGCGAGGTACTGCTGCCCGACCAGCACGAACGGCCGGTCCGCCAACCGTCCGGCGACGGTGGCGGCCTCGGCCGCGGCGATCTCCTCCGCCGTGCCGCCCAGATGCAGCGCGCCCGCGCGACGGCAGTCCTCGTTGGTCCACGGGACGTCACCCCGGATCGCGAAGTCCACCTTGTGCGCCGCCGGTCCGTAGCGGTAGCGGGCCAGCGCCCGGCGCACCCGCGGCGGCATCCGCGCTCCCTCTCTCCCCCCGTCCACGATCCGCACGGCCGCGTCCGGCGCGGTGTCCAGCAGCACCAGGTCGGGTCGTTCGCCGAGCAGCGCGGGAAGTTGGCCGAGCCCGGTGACGGTCACTCCCGTCCGCACCGTGCCGCCGAGGCTGTCCAGCACGCGCAGCAGCGCGTCGGTGATCGCCTGCGTGCCGCCCTCGGCCACCGGCCAGCCGACCGCGTGGCCCGTCGCCGCCAGCATCAGGCCGATCGAGGCGCTGAGCGGGGTGTCCAGCCGCCCGAACGCGTGCGCGGCCACACCCATGAAGAGGGCCCGCGCGGGCGCGTCCTGCCAACGGCGGATCGTCCAGGTGGCGGGCTGCAGCGCGTCCACGCCGAATCTGGCCAGCACGAACGGATGCCGGGGCAGGTGCAGCAGCGGACGCAGCACCTCGGCGTTGAGGGCCTCCGCGTCGGCGACCACGGGCGCGAAGAGGCGACGCCACGCGCGGGCGTCGACCGCGCCGAGGGAGGCGGCCGTCCGGGCCGGGTCCCGGCTGAGCACCCCGGCCCGGCCGTCGTCCAGCGGGTGCGCCAGGTCGAGCTCCGCCCACCGCCAGCGCAGCCCGAACCGCTCCAGTCCGAGCGAGGCGAGGAATGGCGAGACCAGCGCGGTGGGATGGAAGGCGGCGCAGTCGTCGTGAAGGACGCCGGGCAGCGTCAGCTGCGAGGTCCTGGCCCCACCCCCGGGCCGTTCGGCCGCCTCCAGCACGGTCACCCGCAGCCCGGCCTGGGCCAGCCGCACGGCAGCGGCCAGGCCGTTCGGCCCGCTGCCCACGACGGCTGCTGCGACGGTCACCGGGCCAGCGTATTACCCGCTCTGTCCTGCCGACCCTCCGGCTACTGGCGCTTCTTCGAGGCACGCCGCTTCGAGACGAGCTTGCCGAGCACCGCGCCGACCAGCAGCGTGACCACCAGGATCAGCCAGAGCGGCGCGCTGACGTTGACGACCCAGAGTGTGATCTTGACCGTCTCGGTGTTCACCGCGATGAACCATACGGCCGCCACCGCGAGCAGCCCCGCGGCCACGGGCTTGGCCCGCACCGGCATGCCCTTCACCTTGAGCAGGGGCGACGAGGAGTCGGGAGGCCTGCCGTTCGTGCTCCTGCCATTCGTGCTCATACCTCCATCGTGCGTGCTTCCCGAGCAGCAGGCACGCCGACGGCATAGCGTGGAGGTGTCCGTGGCACGCGAGCACGAGACGAGGCGCGACGATGAGCACACAGACCCCGATGCCGTCCCCGATGCGGACCAAGCACTGGTCCCTGGACGTCGACCTCTACGAGGAGGGCGACGTTACCAAGTCCCGGGTGATCCTCTCCGCCGGTGACCGCACCCTGGAGGGCCGCGGCGCCTCCCGCCGCAACCCGCACGACGAGTCGGTCGCGGAGATCGGCGACGAGTACGCGGCAGGCCGCGCCCTGATCGAGCTGGGCGAACAACTGCTGCGCGCCGGTTCGGTCGACGCCGCCGCCCACAGCGACGGCCGCTTCGGCTGAGCGAGCCGGCCGGGACGGACGCACCCGACACGGAACCGATTCACCCCGCACAGAGCCGACGCGACCCGCGTACGTCGCGCGTCCAGTCGGTGTCACCCCGACGGCGCATGATTTTCGACCGCGACACGCCGGGGCCAGGAGGGTTGCCTAGCTCGCGCTGAATCGTTGGTCCGGACATGAGTACCGATCCGTTGTTGCCTATCGAGGCGGCATCTGCCGAAACGTTTCTCCCTCGCGATGGCGGGCGCTCCGGGGCGCGCGGCCGCACGTCCCGTACCTCCAGGACGCCCAGGACGTCCCGCCCGTCCCGTGCCGACAGGGGCGCGGCCTCCGCCCCGGCCGTCGCCTGCGGGACGTCCCTCGACCTCCACGTCGTCACCGAGCACTTCGGTGAGCTGCCCGTGGCCGCCCACCTCAGCTACCTCCGCGCCGACCCGTACGCGGTCAGACTGCACTGCTACGTCGACACGCCCTTCACGGTGACCTGGCTCTTCGCCCGCCATCTGCTCTGGCTCGGCCTCAACCGGCCCACCGGCATGGGCGACGTCCGGGTCCGTCCGGGCCACGGCCGGGACCGCGGCTGGATCTTCCTCTGCCTCGACGGCGCCGACGGCCGCGCCGTCCTGCGCGCCCGCGCCCGCAAGGTGCGCCGGTTCCTGGAGCAGTCCACCCGGATCGTCCCGCTCGGCACGGAACACCAGCATCTCGATCTCGACGCGGTGATCGAACGAATGCTCTCGATCAACTGAAAGCGAGTCGAACATTTCCCACCGAAGCGAACATTTCACTGAGGCGGAACCGTCATCCAAAATTCTGTGACCGGATTTCTGTGACCGCGCTGTCCTCCGTAGGGTCTCCTTTCACGTACGCACATCCACGGGTGACCGAAGGAGCACAGGATGACGCGCACGGCGATGGACGCCGAGCTGGTGGCCGCCGCCCGCAGCGGTTCGGCCGAGGCGATGGACGAACTGGTCGGGTGCTGCCTCCCGCTGGTCTACAACATCGTCGGCCGCGCCCTGTCCGGGCGCGCGGACGTGGACGACGTCGTGCAGGAGACGATGCTGCGCGTCGTACGCGGCCTGCCCGGGCTCCGTGACGACGAGGCGTTCCGGTCCTGGCTGGTGGCGGTGACGATGAACCAGATCCGGCGGCACCACGCCGCAGGGCCCGCCGCACCACGGGCGCTGGACGAGCTCGACGAGCTGTCGGCGGTCGCCGACCCGGGCGCGGACTTCACCGACCTGACCCTGACCGAGCTCGGCCTCTCCGGGCAGCGCCGGGAGACCGTCGAGGCCACCCTCTGGCTGGACCCCGACGACCGGGAGCTGCTCTCGCTGTGGTGGCTGGTCACCGCCGGGCACCTCGCCCGCACCGATCTGGTCGCGGCGCTGGGCCTCGACTCGCACCACGTCACGGTCCGTGTCAGCCGGATGAAGGCCCAGCTGGACGCCGCCCGGCTGATCGTCAGAGCGCTGGCGTCCCGCCCGCGCTGCGCGGAGCTGGAGGCGGCGCTGACCGTCTGGGACGGCCGACCGAGCGCCCTGTGGCGCAAGCGGCTGGCCCGGCACGTGCGCGCCTGCGCCGACTGCGGCGCCCTCGGCACGGACCTCGTCCCGGCCGAGCGACTGCTGGTCAACTTCGCACTGCTCCCGCTGCCGCTGGGTTACGCGGCCTACATGCTCACCCGCCTGGGGCTGCCGCACATATCCGGCAGCGCGCTCGTCAACACTGCACAGATGACTCCCGCGCAGGCATCCGCCACCGCCTCAGGTTCAGGACCGGCCTCAGGTTCAGGTCGGGCGGCAGGTTCCAGCCGCACACCCTCCGGCCCGGTCTCGCACCGGCGGGGTCGGTCCGTCGGGACCTTCGGCGGGAAGCCACTGCTCGTCGCCGCCGGAGTGACCGCGGGCGTCGTGGCGGCCGTGGGCGCGGGCGTGCTGGCCCTCTCCTCCGGCAACGGGCACGCGGCCGACGCCACCGGACAACCGGCCGCCGCGATCTCGGGCGTGCTGCCCAGCGCGTCGACCGCCCTCCCCTCGCCCACCATCGCGCCGACCCGCAAGCCGGTCGCCTCCGCCAGCCCGACCGGTGCCCGGCCGTCCCCGACCCACAGCAGCGCGACGCCGCGCTCCGCGTCCGCCTCGGCCGCCGCGCCCTCGGCTGCCGCGCCCCCGCCGACACTCTCCCCGGATCAGGCGGCCGTCCAGCAGGTGCTCGCGGTCATCAACCAGGCGCGCGCAGGCCAGGGCCTGGCACCACTGCAGCTCAGCTCCGGCCTGGAGAGCAGCTCCGGCGCGCACAACCAGACGATGGCCGCCGGCTGCGGCCTGCAGCACCAGTGCCCCGGTGAGGCGTCCCTCGGCGCCCGCGAGACCGCGGCCGGGGTCCAGTGGTCGGCCGCGGGCGAGAACATCGGCACGGGCGGCCCGGTCTCCGACACCACCTCCGGCGTCGCCGGGATGGCCGTCGGCCTGACCCGCTCGATGCTGGCGGAGCAGCCACCGAACGACGGCCACCGCAAGAACATCCTGAGCACGGCGTTCCACCACATCGGCATCGCCGTGATGCGCGACTCCAACGGCAACGTCTGGCTGACCCAGGACTTCTCGGACTGAACAGCGCTGCTCACTGACCAGCGCTCACTGGCCGACCAGCTCACTGCCCCACGAAGCTGAAGCTCCTGTAGATCCTCGGCCCCGGGCCGGTACTGGTGTCCGTCGACAGGTAGAACGGCCCGCGGGACACGAAGTTGGTGCAGTTGCGGCCGGTGTACAGGTGCATGTCGGCCAGCGTCTGGTCGGTGACCGTGGTGACGTCCGGGATGGAGAAGTTGTGGCAGGCCGACGTCGCGGGCAGGTTGGTGAAGGTCTGCACGGCGCGGCCGTCGGTCGCGAACACCTGGCCCTGCGGGAGGTCGGAGCAGCCCGCCAGGACCGACGCCAGGGCGGCGACGCCGAGCAGCACGGCTGTGGGACGGGACATCAGAGCGCGGGACATCACGCCTCCTCGGAGCTGGGCGCAGGGCCGGACACGGTCGCCACGCCTCCGAGGCTATGCAGACAGACCGGGGCCCGCTCCCCCGCCGCGACCGGACGGGTGAGCGGGCCCCGAGGCTCACTACTGCAGACGAGCGCTCAGATCACCAGCGCTCAGATCGCCAGGGCTCAGTTCACCGTGAGGCGGACCGGTCCAGCCAGCGCCGTGTACCCGTCGTTGGCCAGGTAGTAGACGTCGTACGAGCCGGCGCCGGAGAGGCTGCTGGTGGAGAAGGTCAGGCTGCCGCTCGCGTTGGGCGCGTACTGCCAGGTCAGCGAGGACTGCGAGCCCGGAGTGACGCCCGCCGGGTAGATGCCGATCCAGTTGGTCGAGCTGACCGAGCTCGACGGCGTCGAGTACTGGAAGGTGACGGACGATCCGTTGCTCACGGTCGGCGTGCTGGTGGTCAGCGTGCTGGTCGCGGGCGGCGGCGGGGTCGTCCCGCCGGAGCTCGGCACGAACGCGTCGTTGAGCGGCGTCGCGTAGGTGTCGTTGGCGGTCAGGCCCGGCAGGCCGAGGGCGGACTCGATGGTGCGGGCCGTGCTGTAGTGGTCGTAGCGGGAGGAGCTGGTGGTGCCCGCCGGGACCGTGCCCTGGGAGCCGTCGACCACGGCGAGGACGTGGTTGTCCGGGTTGCTGGTGTCCTCGTCCCAGGTCAGGATCAGCAGCGACTTCTGCGTGGTCCAGGCTGGGGAGTCGAGCACCGGCGTCAGGTTCTGCTTGAGCCAGGTGTCCTGGGTCTGCAGGCTGGTGGTGTTGCCGTTGCCCGAGGCCTCGCCGTCGTAGTAGTCGTCGGCGGCGATCCAGGAGAAGTTCGGCGTGGTGGACGCCGACTTGAGGTCGGTGGTCAGCTGCGTCGTGTCGAACAGGTGCGCCGCGCAGCGGGACGCGTTGCCGCTGACGTCCGTGTAGTTGATGAACGGCGCGTCGTCCGGCTCGTACTTGGCGTCGTACTGGGTGGTGGTGTTGCAGGGCGTGCCCATCCCCTGCTCGTAGGCCTTCCAGGACTTGCCTGCGGCCTCGAGGGTGTCGCCGAGGTTCTTCTCCGGCGAGTTGATGTTGGGCCAGTAGGTGGCGCCGTTGGTGTAGGTGTCGCCGCCCGCGATGGCGAGGTAGTTCTCGTCGCTCGGGTGGTAGACGCCGTGGTAGTTGTTCAGCGTCGCGCCCTGGGACATCAGGCTGTGGATGAACGGCGTGTCCGTCGGGTCGTTCATGACGGCCGAGTAGTCGGTGTTCTCCATCATGACCATGAACACGTGGTCGTAGCCCGGCACCTGGGAGACCGGCTGGGCCAACGTGGCCGCGGTCACCGGGGTGTTGAGCGTCAGCGACAGGTTGTCCAGGTAGCCGGACTCGCCGGAGCTGTCGAGGAACTGGACCTCGACGGCGATCGATCGGGTCCCGGACGGGATCGCACCGGTCGTGCTGCGGGCCAGGAATGACGTGGCGTCACCACGGTTGGCGGCGCTGACGGTCGGCAGCTCGGCGGTCGAGCCGAGCTGGTTGCCCGAGGCGTCCTGGAAGGCCAGCGAGACCTGGACGTACCCGGCGTAGGTCGTCCAACCCCCGAGCCAGCCGGACAGGTTGTAGCTGACGCCGCCCGCGTCGATCGCCGACGCCGCCGAGGAGACGTCGACGGTCTGCTCCATCGCGCCGTCACCCTGGTTGCCCGGGGCGAAGAAGGCGTTGCCGGGCGCGGGCGTCGACGGGTGGCTGAAGCTGCCCGCCGAGTAGCAGACCACGTCCGGGCTGCCGGAGAGCACGGTCCACCCGGGCATGGTGGTGGCCGCGGTCCAGTCCTTGGTGCAGTAGCCCGCTTCCGCGTCACCGTTCACTATCAAGTTGCCGCTGGTGGTGGCCGCATGAGCGGGCGTCACCACCAACAGTGCGCCGAGAAGCGCGACCACGGCGCTCAGCGCCCGCCAGATCCGACTCATTCTCCGCTGACCCTTCCGTCGGTCCTCCGTGCCGCGGATCGAGCTCCGCCAGGAGGACTGCGTGTCCATGCAGAGCATGGTTAACGTCCAGGGCTGTCCGCTGGAAGAACGGTCGGACAACGCTCAGAGACTAAAGCGGGCCAACTTGTCCGGACAAGTGTTCTGTCCTTGTTTGGACAAGTAGTCGACAGGTAGTCACTCCCCATCGGGACAGGCGGACGGCTCAGGAGTGCGGGGGGATGCCCTGCAGGGCGTGGTCCGCGTGGGCGGCGACCTCGTCCAGCAGACGGTGCAGGTGCGCGCCGCGCAGCCGGTAGAGCCGGGCCCGCCCGTCCGCACGCTGGTCGACCAGACCGCTGATCCGCAGCTTGGAGAGATGCTGACTCGCGGCCGTCGGCGAGCAACCCGCCGCCTCGGCCAGCGCCGTCACCCCCAACTCGCGCTCCCGCAAGGCCCACAGCAGCCGCAGCCGGGTCGGCTCGGCAAGCATCGCCAGCACTCCGACGGCCGTCCCGACCTGCGCGTCGCTCAGCGGCCTACCCGGGACGCTGTGACGGTACGCGGGCTGCTCGGAAGATGTACTCACCTGCGCCATCCTTCCAGTTCCGCCGCACTCAACGCGCGCCACTCCCCTGCTCACCGGTCTGCTCACCGGCCTGTTGACCGGCCTGCTGTCCACCCTGCCGCCCGCGTCGGATCAGGTCGAGCAGCAGACGGGCCGGGGCGGGCAGTTCACCGCCGGAGGGCCAGACGGCGCGCAGCACGCGGCTCAGCACCACGTCCGGGGCGACCGGGATCTCCACCAGCCGCCCGGCCGCCAGGTCGTCGGCCACGGCGAGCAGCGACAGCACTGCCGGGGCCGCGCCCTGGGCGGCGGCGCTGCGCAGCGGCGCGGTGGCCCCCAGCTCCAACGCGGGCACCGACGGCCCGACCCACGGCCGGAGCGCCCGCTCCAACGTCTCCCGCGTGCCCGATCCCGGTTCGCGCAGCAGCAACGGCGTCTCGGCGAGCTCGGCACCTGTCACGGGGACGGGCTCAGCTATGGGGGTGGCACCGGGTGCGGTCCGGCGCGCCCAGGGGTGCTCGGGCGAGGTGACGACGGCCAGCCGGTCCCGGCCGACCGGCACCGAGCGGAAGTCCCGGGGCACGAACGGGCCCTCGATGAACCCGAGGTCCGCCTCGCCGTGCCGGAGCGCCTCGATCACCTGGTGGCTGTTGGTCACCCGCAGCCCGACATGCGTCCCCGGGCTGACCTGGCGCAGGCTGATCAGCCAGCCCGGCAGCAGCTGCTCGGCCAGGGTCAGGCTGGCCACCAGGCGCAGTTCGCCACGCTGCTGCGCCTGGAGCGCGGCCAACGACTCGGCCAGCACGTGCGCCTGTTCCAGCACGCCGCGCGCCCAGTCGGTGACCACCAGCCCGGCAGGCGTCAGCTGCGAGCCGCGCCGGGACCGGTCGAGCAACAGCAGGTCCAGCTTCCGCTCCAGGGTCCGCAGCCGGGCGCTGGCCGCAGGCTGCGTGATCCGCTGCTGCGCGGCGGCCCGCCCGATGCTGCCGGTGTCGGCCACCGCGACCAACAGCTCCAGCGTCTGCAGGTCGGGCAACCGCCGCGAGGTCGGCAGATCAGCCCCGTTCTCGGTCACCGGGCTTCCTCCGTCACAGAACTTCCTCGGTCACAGGCGCTCCTTGGTCATAGGGGAACCCTATGACGTCCTCCCGGATTTCCGTCTACCGGCTCCCTGGGCGGAGATCAAGAGTGGTCACCGTGACCGTCACGCCCGTACGACCTCGCCGCTCCGCGACCTCCGGCCCCTCCGCCTCCTCCGTCCCCTGCGCCTCCTCCGACGCCTCGGCCCCCTCCCCCTCGCGGCGTCTGCCCGCCGCGCTGCCTGGACTGGCCGTCTCGGCGGTCGCGGTCGGGATCGCCTGGGGCGCGCACGAGCTGGTGCCGTCGCTCTCCCCGCTGACGGCCGCCGTCGCGCTCGGGGTCCTCGCGGGCAACCTGCGGCTGCTGCCCGCCGCGACGCGTCCCGGTCTCGGCGTCGCCGCCAAGCGCGTGATGCGGATCGGGATCGTGCTGCTGGGCCTCAAGCTGGCGCTGGGCGACGTGCTCGGCCTCGGCTGGCAGACGCTGCTCGTCGTCGCCGTGACGCTGTTCGCGACCTTCTTCGGCACCCAGTGGCTCGGCCGCAAGGCCGGACTCCCCGGGGACCAGCCGCTGCTCATCGCCACCGGGTTCTCCATCTGCGGCGCGTCCGCCGTTGCTGCCATGAACGGCGTCACCGAGAGCGAGGAGCGGGACACCGTCACCGCCGTGGCACTGGTCACCCTCTGCGGCAGCCTGGCCATCGCCGTACTGCCGCTGCTGCGTCACCCGCTCGGTCTGGACCCGATGCAGTTCGGCCGCTGGGCCGGGGCCAGCGTCCACGACGTCGGCCAGGTCGTCGCCGTCGGCCAGACCGCCGGCCCGGCCGCGCTGGCCGAGGCGGTCGTGGTCAAGCTGATGCGGGTGGCCCTGCTCGCCCCGATCGTCACCGGCGTCGCACTGGTCCGCAGCCGCCGCCGTGCCGCACAGCAGAACACCACCCAGGACGCCACGCAGGACACCGGGCAGGCGACGAAGCGACCGGCGCCTGTGCCGCTCTTCCTGGTCGGCTTCCTCGCCTGCGTCGCGATCCGCAGCACCGGCCTGCTCTCCGCCGGGACCGTCAACATCGCGGGAACCGTCGACGACCTGCTGATGGCTGCCGCGCTGTTCGCCCTCGGCGCTGCCGTCGACATCCGCACCCTGGTCCGCACCGGCCGCCGGGCCCTGCTGGTCGGGCTGGCCTCCTGGGTGATGATCGCCGGCGTCGCCTACGCGGGTGTACTGGCGACCACGTGATCACTGTGGCGACCGTTTGATCATGCTGGTGACCGGCCGATCACACAGTGCTGTGCACAGGGCGCCGATGGACATGATCAAATATGGCGGGTGATGAGCAGAACCAAGAGCCATGCCGTGATGTTCGACTTCTCCGGGACGCTGTTCCGGATCACCTCGACGGCCGAGTGGCTGGCCGGGGCACTGGAGGCGACGGGCATCGAGCTCCCGGCCGCCGCGCGGGACGACCTGGCCGCCCGACTGGAGCGCGCCGGAGCGCTGCCCGGCGGAGCGGTCCCCGAGGCGGTCCCGGACGACCTGGTCCCCCTTTGGAACGAGCGCGACCTCGACGCCCGGCGCCACCACGACGCCTTCACCGCCATGTCCCGCCTGGCGCTGGCCGACGCGTCCCTGACCGACCCGTCCCTGGCCGACCCGTCCCTGACCGGGCTGGACGTCCTCACCGCCCACCCCGACCGGGTCGACGAACTGGTCGAGGTCCTCTACCAGCGCCACATGAGCCCGGCCGCCTGGCGGCCCTACCCCGACGCCGAGGCGACCCTGAAGGAGCTGCGCCGCCGCGAGATCCCGGTCGCCGTGGTCAGCAACATCGGCTGGGACCTGCGGCCGGTCTTCCGCGAGCACGGGTTCGACGAACTGGTCGACGCCTACGTGCTCTCCTACGAGGTCGGGGCGGCAAAGCCCGACCCGGCGATCTTCCAGGCCGCCTTCACCGCACTCGGCAAGGTCCCCACCGAGACGCTGATGGTCGGCGACGACGCCGGTGCCGACGGCGGCGCGACGGCCCTCGGCTGCGCCTTCCTTGAGGTCGCGCCGCTGCCGGTGGACCAGCGGCCGAACGGTCTCACGGTCGTGCTCGACGAGGTCTGATCGCTCACACGAGCGATCACTTGCGCGCGATGATCAGATGCCGCGTGGAGTGCGCCACGAACGGGCCCTCCGCGCGGATCTGGGCGTCCAGCTCGCGCAGCCGGTCGCGGTAGGCCTCGACGGTGAAACGGGGGACGATCCACACGACCTTGCGCAGGAAGTGGACCACCGCGCCGACGTCGAAGAACTCCATCCGCAGCCGCTCGGCCCGCAGGTCGACCAGCTCCAGACCCGCCTCGCGCAGCTCCGCGACCTCCTGGTCGGGGTGGCGTGAGCTGCGGACGTCCCGGGGCTGCGGGCCGAGGAAGAACTCGGTCACCTCGAAGACGCTGGACGGCCCGACGTGCTGCGCCACGTAGTGCCCGCCGGGCACCAGCACTCGGGCGATCTCGTCCCACCACGGCCGGACCGGGTGACGCGACGTCACCAGGTCGAACGCGCCGTCCGCGAACGGCAGCGGCGGCTCGTCCGGCGTGGCGACGACCGCGACGCCGAGCGGGTGGAGCAGCCGGGTCGCCTTGGCGGCGTTGGGCGCCCACGACTCGGTCGCGACCATGGTGCGCGGACGCCGCTCGCCGCTCGCCCCGGCGGGCCCGCCTGTCAACGCCCCCGCCAGCGCGCCCGCCAGCACCTCCCCGCCGCCGGTCTGCAGGTCCAGCGAGGCACCGCCCGCCGTTCGGGCCAGCCACTCGCCGAGCACCCGCTGGTAGCCCCAGGAGGGCCGCGCCTCGGTGGCCCGTCCCTCGAACCAGGAGAAGTCCCAGCCCTCGGTCGGCGCGTTCTCCGCCTCGGTGATCAGTTCTTCGAACGAGCGCATCATGATCGATATTCTCGAATACGATCACCGATCAGTGCTCGTATTTACGGCTGTGCTTTCTGCTTCAGCTGTGCTTTCGGCTTTACGGCTGCAAGCGCGCCAGCGCCAGGTTGAGCGTCACCACGTTCACCCGCTGCTGGCCCAGGAAGCCGAGCACCCGCCCCTGGACGTGGTCGCTCACCAGCGCGCGCACCACCGAGGGCGCCAGCCCGCGGCGGCGGGCGACCCGGTTGACCTGCTCGTAGGCGTACGCGGGTGAGATGTCCGGGTCCAGGCCCGACCCGCTGGAGGTGAGTGCGTCCGGCGGCACGGAGGCCGGTGACACACCGTCGAAGAGCGCGATGGCCAGCCGTCGGGCCTTGACCGTCCGGGTCAGTCCGAGGTCGTCGGGGCCCAGGTTGGATCCGCCCGAGGCGGTGGTGTCATAGCCAGTGCCCGCGGCCGAGGGACGCGGCTGGAACCAGCGCGCATCGGGCACCGAGGGGGCCTTCGGGTCGATCGGGCGCAGCGAGAAGGTCTGCCCGATCAGGCTGGAGCCGACGGTCCGTCCGTTCAGCGTCACCTGGGAGCCGTTGGCCTGACCGGGCAGGAGCAACTCGCCGATCCCGGTGATGACGAGCGGGTAGACGATGCCGCAGACCACCGTGAAGACCAGCAGCAGCCGTAGCCCGGTCAGATGCAGCCGGACCATCGCCGGCAGGGGCTTGGCCATCACCGCTCCTTTCCCGACACCATCAGTGCAGCCCGGGGATGAACTGGACGATCAGGTCGATCACCTTGATCCCGATGAACGGCAGGATCAGCCCGCCCACGCCGTAGACACCGAGGTTCCGGCGCAGCAGGGAGGAGGCGGACGACGGCTTGTAGCGGACGCCGCGCAGCGCCAGCGGGATCAGCCCGATGATGATGAGCGCGTTGAAGATGATCGCCGAGGTGATCGCCGACTTCGGGCTGTGCAGGTGCATGATGTTCAGATGCCCGAGCCCCGGGTACACGCTGGCGAACATGGCCGGAATGATCGCGAAGTACTTCGCCACGTCGTTGGCGATCGAGAAGGTCGTCAGCGCACCGCGCGTGATCAGGAGTTGTTTGCCGATCTCGACGATCTCGATCAGCTTGGTCGGGTTGGAGTCGAGATCGACCATGTTCCCGGCCTCCTTGGCGGCCGAGGTCCCCGTGTTCATCGCCACGCCGACATCCGCCTGGGCCAGCGCCGGGGCGTCGTTGGTGCCGTCGCCGGTCATCGCCACCAGCTTGCCGCCCGACTGCTCCTGACGGATCAGCGCCATCTTGTCCTCGGGCGTCGCCTCGGCGAGGAAGTCGTCCACGCCCGCCTCCTCGGCGATCGCGGCGGCCGTCAGCGGGTTGTCGCCCGTGATCATCACGGTCCTGATCCCCATCGCCCGCAGGTCCTCGAAGCGCTCCCGGATGCCGTGCTTGACCACGTCCTTGAGGTAGATCACGCCGAGCACCTGCGCCGGGCGCGCGGACACCCGCTCCGCCACGACCAGCGGCGTGCCGCCCAGGTTGGAGATCCGGTCCACGACGGCGTCCAGGGCCGGGTCCGGCTCGCCGCCGTTGTCCCGGACCCAGGTGGCCACGGCCGCCGCCGCGCCCTTGCGGGTGGCGTGGACCCCGTCGGGCTCGTCCAGGTCCACGCCGGACATCCGGGTCTGCGCGGTGAACTCGATCCAGGTCGCATGCTCGAGCTCACCCTGGTGCCGGGCACGCAGACCGTACTTCTCCTTGGCCAGCACCACGATGGACCGGCCCTCGGGCGTCTCGTCCGCCAGCGACGACAACTGCGCGGCGTCGGCCAGCTTGCCCACCTCCACCGCGCCGACCGGGAGGAACTCGGCGGCCTGGCGATTGCCGAAGGTGATCGTCCCGGTCTTGTCCAGCAGCAGCGTGGAGACGTCACCCGCCGCCTCGACCGCCCTACCCGACATGGCCAGCACGTTGCGCTGCACGAGACGGTCCATACCGGCGATGCCGATCGCGGACAGCAGCGCGCCGATCGTCGTCGGGATCAGCGCGACCAGCAGCGCCACCAGCACCACGATGGTCTGCTCCGCGCCCGCGTAGGTCGCCATCGGCTGCAGCGTCACCACCGCGAGCAGAAAGACGATAGTGAGCGACGCAAGCAGGATGTTGAGCGCGATCTCGTTCGGCGTCTTCTGCCGGGCCGCGCCCTCGACCAGGGCGATCATCCGGTCGATGAAGGTCTTGCCCGGCTCCGAGGTGATCTTCACGACGATCCGGTCGGACAGCACCTTCGTCCCGCCGGTCACGGCCGAGCGGTCACCGCCGGACTCGCGGATCACGGGCGCGGACTCACCCGTGATCGCCGACTCGTCCACCGACGCCACACCCTCGACCACGTCACCATCGCCAGGGATGACCTGACCGGCCTCGACCACCACGTGGTCCCCGAGCCGGAGTTCGGTCGCCGCGACGGTCTCCTCCGGCACGCCCGTCGTGCCCGGCGTCCACGCGCCGACGACGCGGCGCGCCACGGTGTCGGTGCGGGTCCGGCGGAGCGTCTCCGCCTGGGCCTTGCCCCGGCCCTCCGCCACCGCCTCGGCCAGGTTGGCGAAGACGACGGTCAGCCACAGCCACGCCGTGATCACCCACGCGAAGACGCTGGGGTGCCGGATCGCCGCGTACGTGGTGAGCAGCGAGCCGATCTCCACCACGAACATGACCGGGTTGCGGACCATCACCCGCGGGTCGACCTTGCGGACCGCGTCGGGCAGCGACTCCAGCAACTGCTTCGGGTCGAGCAGGCCCCCGGAGACCCGCTGTGTGTCGACGGTGTTCTCGCTCACTTGTGCAGGCCCTCCGCGAGCGGTCCCAGCGCCAGCGCCGGGAAGTAGGTGAGGCCGACCACGATCAGCACCACGCCGGTCAGCATCCCGACGAAGAGCGTGTTGTGCGTGGCGAGCGTCCCGGCCGTCCTCGGCACCGGCTTCTGCCGGGCCAGCGCGCCGGCCAGCGCCAGGACGAACACCATCGGCAGGAACCGGCCGAAGAGCATGGTCAGACCGAGCGCCGTGTTCCACCAGGTGCTGGTGACGGTCAGTCCGGCGAAGGCCGAGCCGTTGTTGTTGGCGCACGAGGTGAACGCGTAGAGCACCTCGGTGAAGCCGTGCGCGCCGTTGTTGAGCATGGCCGCCCGCTCGGCCGGGAACGTCATCGCCACGCCCGTGCCGACCAGCACGATCGCCGGGGTGGTGAGGATGTAGAGCGAGGCGAATTTCATCTCCTGCCCGCCCAGCTTCTTGCCCAGGTACTCCGGCGTGCGGCCGACCATCAGACCCGCGACGAAGACGGTCACGATCGCCAGGATCAGCATCCCGTAGAGGCCCGACCCGGTGCCGCCGGGCGCGACCTCGCCGAGCATCATGTCGAAGAGCGCCACCCCGCCGCCGAGCGGGCTGAGCGAGTCGTGCGCGGCGTTGACCGCACCGGTCGAGGTCAGCGTCGTGGAACTGACGAAGAGTGCGGAGCCGGCGATGCCGAACCGCACCTCCTTGCCCTCCATCGCCGCCCCCGCCGCCTGCAGCGCGGTGCCGTGGTGCTGCCACTCGAAGAACGACACCAGGGCGGTCGACGCCACCCAGAACACCGACATCACGGCCAGGATCGCGTAGCCCTGCCGTCGGTCGCCGATCATCGTGCCGAAGGTGCGCGGCAGCGCGAACGCGATGACCAGGAGCAGGTAGATCTCCAGCCAGTTGGTCCACGGGTTGGGGTTCTCGAACGGATGCGCGGAGTTGGCGTTGTAGAAGCCGCCGCCGTTGGTGCCCAGCTCCTTGATCGCCTCCTGCGAGGCGACCGGACCGCCTGGCAACGACTGCGTCGCGCCGCTGATGGTGTGGATCGTCTGCGCGGCGTGCAGGTTCTCCACCACGCCGCTCGCGACCAGCACGATCGCGAAGACCACCGCGATCGGCAGCAGGACCCGGACGATGATCCGGGTCAGATCGGCCCAGAAGTTGCCCACCCGGTCCGTCGTCGTCCGGGTGAAGCCGCGGATCAGCGCCGCGACGACGGCGATGCCCACCGCCGCGGAGAGGAAGTTCTGCACCGCGAGCCCGGCCATCTGGACCAGATGGCCCAGCGTCGCCTCGCCGGAGTACGACTGCCAGTTGGTGTTGGTGACGAACGACGCGGCGGTGTTCCACGCCGTCGGGGGCGGCACGGCCGGAAAGCCGAGCGAGAGCCACAGGTCGTTCTGCAGCCGCTGGAAGGCGTAGAGGAACAGCACCGAGACGGCCGAGAAGGCCAGCACGCTGCGCAGGTACACGTACCAGGTCTGGTCCCCGTCCGGGTTGACGCCGACGGCGCGGTAGATCCACCCCTCGACCCGCAGATGCCGACCGCCCGTCAGCACCCCGGCCATGTAGTCGCCCAGTGGCCGGTACGACAGGGCCAGCGCCGCGACCAGTGCGATCGCCTGAAGGAACCCGGCAAGGGTCGGGTCCACTAGAACTTCTCCGGCAGCAGCAGCGCCGCGACCAGGTACCCGACCAGGGCCACGGCCACCACCAGGCCCACGATGTTGTCAGCCGTCACAGCCGTTCGACCCCCCTCACAGCTTCTCCACGCCCTTGGCGATCAGGGCGAGCAAACCGAAGACGGCAACGGTCACGGCGATGAAGGCCACATCGGACATACGCCGAACGGTCACCCCGCCGCCGCCCGGGCAAACCGTCCCGGCGTCGGGGTCCTCCGAAAGGGCGTCAGGTCAGCGACAGCGTCAGGGCGGGGCGGGGCGGGCGGGGTCGCGAGGTCAGTCGCGAGCTCAGTCGCGAGGTCAGGGGTAGGACACGACGTCCTTGGGCCCGGCCGAGCCCTGGCCGACGGCCCCGCCCGTGCCGTTGATCACGGAGTCGATGCCGCCGGTGCCGTTGAGGAAGACCGTGAGCAGGTCGTGGAACTGCACGCCCGGGGTGTGCGGGGCCTGGAAGGCCATGGCGTTGTGGACCGCGCTGCCCTGATTCCCGGCGGCCTGGTCGAAGTTCGAGTAGCTGCCCATCCCGTACCCCTGGAACGAGGTGACGTTGTCGGCGACGGAGAACGCGGGGTAGCCGTTCTGCGTCGGGCTCGCCCGCCAGGCGGACTGGTTGGGGACGTCGTAGGGGTTCTCGTTCTGGTAGAAGACCACCTCGCCGTGCTGGCCGTTCCAGACGGTCTCGCTCTTCTGGAAGTGCTCCACGGCCAGTCCGGTCGCGGTGACGCGGTCGCCGTTGACGACGAGCCCGGTGTCGCTCCGGTCCCCGGCCCAGCTGCCGGCACCGGTGCCGTGATCTGCGCGCCAGATCCAGGCGTCGTCGATCAGGGAGTCGTTGCTGTCGTCGATCAACGCCGTCGTCGCCGTCCCCGCCGTCGCCCCGCCGATCCGGAAGAAGATGTCGTCGAGGCTGACCGGGTCCTCCGCATGACCGACCGTCGAACCCGGGGTGCCGACCTGGAGCAGCGCGGGCGAGGCGGTCGTCCCCGCGTCGAAGATCAGCCCGGTGACGTTGACGCCGCTGACGTCGGCGATGGTCATGGTGACGTTCCCGCTGGTCGGGACCAGCGTCGCGAAGCCCAGGCCGACGATCTTCGTGTCCGCGCGGGTCACCCGGATGCTGCTCGGCAGGTCGTAGACGCCCGGTGTGACCAGCAGGTTCTCGCCGTTCGCCAGCGCGGCGTCGATCTGGCCGACGGTCGCGCCCGGACGGACGACGAAGAAGCTGCTGAGCGGGAGCGAGGTCCCCGACGTGTCGCCGTGGGCCCAGGTCGGGCCGGTCGAGTCGGTCTGCTGGGCTGGGACGAAGACGCGGTAGTGCCCGCTCGCGTCCAGGTAGAGGTAGGGCGCCTCGCGGGTGACCGGGCAGGTGGCCAGCGTGGTGTAGGAGCTCGGCCCGCCGTTGTCACCGGAGTTGCTCGCGAAGCTCTGCGTGGGCGCGCCGGTGTCGCCGCAGAAGACCTGGTTCCACACGGCGTTGCTCCACCCGTCCAGACTGCTGTCGCGGGTGAAGAACTGCTGCTGGGAGCCGTTGGTGACCGCCCCTCCGGTGAACTCGGAATCGGCGATGAAGCCGCCGCTGGCCCAGTCCGGCGAACCGGTGCAGTGGTCCATCAGGCTGAGGTTGCCGTTGATCCGCACCCGCCGGAGCGGCGCGGCCTGGGACACGGCCCAGACGTCCGTGTCCGCGTAACAACCCGTCATTCCCGCGACATTGACGGTCAGATTGCTCAGCGACCGCCAGAAGTTGGTGGTCGCGTAGCACTGGCTCTGGTTGCCGCCGACGCACTGGTTGTACACGTTGACGCTGCCGTTGACGACCACGTCCCCCGGGTTCTGCCCGAGACCGGCGACGCTCTCGTAGTACCCGACCGAGAAGACCAGCGGATCGGCGGCCGAGCCGTACGTGCCCGGCTTGAAGAGGATCGCGTAGCGGTCGGTCCCGAACTCGTTGCTCCCTTGGGAGTTGGCGATCAGGTTCAGCTGGCTCTGGATCGACGCCTGGGACATGGCCGGGTCGAAGACGACGACGTTCGGGCCGAGGCTTCCGCCGGTGGGCGGCGCCGTCGCACCGGCCCCGTCCGCCGACGGTGGTGGCGGCGCGGCGGACCCGGAGTCCAGCATGAGGGCGACGACGGTCGGAATGACCAACGCGAGGACGACGATGAGGGCGAAGAACAGTCGGCGCGGTGCGAAGGTCACTCCCGAACCCTCTCACGTGCCGCTATCGGGACGGCACTTGGGCGCGTCGCCGGCAGTCCGCCAGGGAGCCCGGCAGGCATTCCGGCCGGGAGTACGGCAGGCGGTCCGGCCGGGAGCACGCCGCCCGCCGCCAGGAACCGCGCGACCGGCAGCGTCGCCGCGCCGCGCGCGACCGCATCCGGACCGAGCGCGCCCAACTCCACTGAGGTCAGCGCGTACGGCAGCCGCAGCGCGTGCTCGCGGGCGACCTCGCGGATACGCGGCAGCAGGCGCGGCGCCATCGCCAGTCCGGCCCAGCCGCCGATGATGACCTGCTGCGGGTTGAGGAAGTTGACCACGTTGGCGATGCCCACCCCGATCCGCACCGCCGTCTCGTCCAGCACCTCGCGTGCCGCGTCGCCGAGCCCGGTGTCCTCGTCCGCCACCGTGAGGATGCGTCTCAGGCCGGACTCCTCGTCAGCGCCGAGATTCTGACTATCCATCAGATCATCGTCGCCCACCGCCTCCTGGAACCGCGCGATCACCGCCTCCGCACCGACGTAGGCCTCCAGGCAGCCCCGGGCGCCGCAGCGGCAACGGCGGCCTCCGTACTCGACGTTGAGGTGACCCCACTCGCCCGCGCTGGTCGTGGAGCCGCGCATCGGCGCTCCGTCCACGATCACCGCGCCGCCCGCGCCGGAGCCGAGCAGCAGGAACACCGCGCTGCCCGGCCGTGCGGTACCACCCGTGACGCTGCCCGCGCCGAACCACATCTCAGCCTGTGCCATGGTCGTGGCACCGTTGTCGATGTGCAGCGGCAGGTCGGTGTGCTCGCGCAGCAGCTGCTCCAGCGGGACGGCGTCCCACCCCACCGTCTGCCCGTGCACGACGGCCTCCGGCTGGTGCTGGACGATCCCCGGCACGCCGATCCCCACGCCGAGCAGCGGTTCGGCCACTCCCGCGGTCAACTCCCGCAGCCCGCCCGCGATCGCGGCCACCACCTGGTCCGGTTCGAGCGACCCCGCACCCGCCCCCGAACCCGTCATCGGCACGTCCACGGCGGCGAGTTCGTGCAGCCCGAGGTCGAAGCGCTCCATCCGGACCCGGGTCTCCCCCACGTCCACGCCGATGGCCTGGAACCGTGCGTGGTCCACCCGCAACAGGATCCGGGGCCGTCCGCCGTCCGACTCGACCGCGCCCGCCTCGACGACGACGCCGGCCTCCAGCAGGTCGGCGACGACGTTGCTCACCGACGCCGAGCTCAGGCCCGTCGCGTGCACCAACTCCTGGCGACTCAGCGGCCCGTGAAAGTAGAGCCGGCGCAGCAGCCTAGCTCGGTTGCCGCGCCGCAGGTCACGGACGTTGCGCCGACCCTCATCCGTCATGGGGCCATCCTCCCGGCCGATTTCGTGCCCTCGCAAGCTGTTGACGGTGCATTCTCCCACGAGTTAAATCACACCTCGAACTAAGCCATGAGCAAAGCCCTTTCCGTAGCCGCTGCACCTCCGCGAACAGCCGCCCACGCCGTCGAAAGGCCCACCCATGCGTAGATCCGCCTTGCTCGCCCTCGCCGTGTGCAGCACAGCCACCGCCCTGTTGGCCACAGGGTGCAGCAGTTCGGGGAGCACCACCGGTGGTGGCTCCGGCGGTTCGGGCCAGACGCTCACCTACTGGGCCAGTGACCAGGGCAGTTCGATCGCCGACGACGTCCAGGTGCTCACCCCGGAGCTCAACGCCTTCACCAAGCAGACCGGCATCAAGGTCCACCTGGAGGTCATCGGCTGGAACGACCTGCTCAACCGGATCATGGCGGCGGTGAGTTCGGGCCAGGGCCCCGACGTGCTCAACATCGGCAACACCTGGTCCGCCTCGCTCCAGGCGACGGGCGCCTTCCTGCCGTTCAGCAGCGACGTGATGCAGCAGATCGGCGGATCCAGCCGGTTCCTCCCCGGCGCCCTGGCCGCCACCGGCGCGCCCGGCAAGCCGCCGGTCGGCGTCCCCATCTACTCGATGGCCTACGCCCTCTACTACAACAAGGCGATGTTCAAGGCCGCCGGGATCGCCAACCCGCCGACCACCTGGAGCCAGTTCGTCGCCGACGGCACCAAGCTCACCAAGAGCGGCCAGTGGGGCGTCAGTGTCGAGGGCGCCCAGACCCCCGAGAACGCGCACCACGCGTTCACCTTCGCCGCGCAGCAGGGCGGCAGCTTCTTCGACAGCTCCGGCAAGCCGACCTTCGACACCCCGCAGAACATCGCCGGCATCAAGACGTACATCGACTTCATGGCCGCGGACAAGATCGCCAACCCGAGCGACGCCGAGTACTCCAACGGCACCGAGGCGGTCAAGGACTTCGCCACCGGCAAGGCCGCCATGATGCTCTGGCAGGACGCCGGGCAGGACCTCACCAACTACGGGATGTCGCCCAGCCAGTACGGTGTCGTCCCGGTCCCCTTCGCCGACACCTCCGCGCCGAGCGGGCCCACCCACGTCGACTCGATCGTCGCGGGCATCAACATGTCCGTCTTCGCCAACACGAAGAACAAGGACGCCGCGCTGAAGTTCGTGAAGTTCATGACCAGCCAGCCCACGCAGATCGCGCTGAACAAGTCCTACGGCTCGCTGCCCTCGGTCAGCGACGCGTACACCGACCCGGCGTTCCAGACCGCGACCGTCAAGGTCTTCCAGAACGTGCTCGCCTCGTCGGCCGCGCCGATGCCCGCGGTCGCGACGGAGAGCCAGTTCGAGACGGTGATCGGCGCGGCGCTGAAGAACCTCTTCGCCGACGCCGCCAGCGGCAAGCCGGTCACCGACCAGAGCATCGCCGCGCAACTCGACCAGGCCCAGCAGCAGTTGCAGGCCGGCGGCTGAGGCGGGCACAAGCATGTCACGCTCTTCCCCCGAGGCCGCCGACAGCGCTGAGGCCTCCGACAGCGCCGAGGCCTCCGACAGCCCTGATACTGCCGCGGTGCCCGGGGCGCGTGCCACGCGCCCCACAACGGCCGCGCGCCCGGCAACCGCACCCCGCCCGCCGACCGCACCGCGCCGGCCAAGCGCACCCCGCCGACCAAGCGCACCCCGCCCGTCCATCCCAGCGCGCGCCGCCCAGCGCGTCCGCCGGGTGGGGCTGCCCTACCTGCTCCTGCTGCCCGCCGTCCTCTTCGAGCTGCTGGTCCATGTGGTGCCGATGCTCGTCGGCATCTTCATGAGCTTCAAGCAGCTCACCGAGTTCTTCATCCGCAACTGGACCGCCGCGCCCTCCGCCGGGCTCGACAACTACCGCTTCGCGCTGAACTTCAACGGCGCGATCGGCAGCATGCTGCTCCACTCCTTCCTGGTCACCTGCGGGTTCACCGTGCTGACGGTCGGGATCTCGTGGCTGTTCGGCACGGGCGCCGCGCTGCTGATGCAGGACCCGTTCCGCGGCCGCGGCCTGCTCCGCACCTACTTCCTGGTCCCGTACGCGCTGCCCGCCTACACCGCCGCGATCACCTGGGAGTTCATGTTCCAGCGCGACACCGGTCTGGTGAACCGGCTGCTCGTCGACGACCTGCACCTGTTCCACACCGCGCCGTTCTGGCTCATCGGCGGCAACAGCTTCTGGGCCCTGGTCGTCACCGCGGTCTGGCGTACCTGGCCCTTCGCCTTCCTGGTGATCACCGCCGGGCTGCAGAACATCCCCGGCGACCTCTACGAGGCGGCGGCGATCGACGGCGCGGGCGTGTGGCGGCGGATCCGCTCGATCACGCTGCCGCAACTGCGCCCGGTCAACCAGGTGCTGGTGCTGGTGCTCTTCCTGTGGAACTTCAACGACTTCAACACCCCGTACGTCCTCTTCGGCAACGTCCCCCCGCCGCAGGCCAACCTGATCTCGCTGCAGATCTACGACACCTCCTTCCAGAACTGGAACTTCGGCTCCGGCTCGGCGATGTCGGTCCTGCTGCTCCTCTTCCTGCTCGTCGTCACGGCGGTCTACCTGCTCGTCACCAACCGGAGGAGGAAGGCCGATGCATGACATATCGTCAGGTACTGCTGCCGGGACACTGCGTCGGCCGGCGAGAAGTCGGCCAGCGAGACGTCGCCGCTCGCCGATGGCGCCGCCACCGGCGTTCCTGTGGACCCGGCGGATCGTGCTGACGCTGCTCGGCCTGTTCACCTTCGTGCCGCTGTACGTCATGGTGACCGGCTCGCTCAAGCCGCTGCAGGACGTCCAGTCGGCGTTCCAGTGGATCCCCGCGCACCTGACGCTGCGCCCCTACGTCGACATCTGGAGCACGGTCCCGCTGGGCCACTACTTCGTCAACAGCCTGATCGTCTCGTCCTGTTCGACCGTCGTGTCGGTGCTGATCGCGATCCTCGCCGCCTACGCGGTGAGCCGCTACCGGTTCCCCGGACGGCAGTTGTTCAGCGTGACGGTGCTGTCGACGCAGATGTTCCCCGGGATCCTGTTCCTGCTCCCGCTGTTCCTGATCTACGTCAACATCGGCGCAGCCACCGGCGTCCAGCTGTCCGACACCCTGCTCGGCCTGGTCATCACCTACCTGACCTTCACCCTTCCCTTCTCCATCTGGATGCTGGTCGGCTACTTCGACTCCATCCCGAGGGAGTTGGACGAGGCCGCCAAGGTCGACGGCAACGGCCCGATCGGCGCGCTGGTCCGGGTCATCGTGCCGGCCGCCATCCCCGGGATCGTGACCGTGGCGGTGTACTCCTTCATGACCGCCTGGGGCGAGGTGCTCTTCGCCTCGGTGATGACCGACGACTCGACGCGCACGCTGGCCGTCGGCCTGCGCAACTACGCGTCGCAGAACGACGTGTACTGGAACCAGATCATGGCGGCGTCGCTGGTGGTGAGCGTGCCCGTGGTGGTCGCGTTCCTGCTGCTCCAGCGGTACCTGGTGGCCGGGTTGACCGCAGGCTCCGTCAAGTAGCCGAGCCACGCCACCAGCGCTGTTCTTCTTCTTTTGCTCTTCTCTTTTGCTCTTCTCTTTTGCTCTTCTCTTTTGCTCTTCCCGTCCCCTGCACCGTGAGTTGAGGAGACCCATGTCTTCCCCCGACACCTCCGTGTTCGGCCCCGACTTCCTCTGGGGCGCGGCGACGTCCGCGTACCAGATCGAGGGGGCCGTCGCCGAGGACGGCCGGTCCGCGTCCATCTGGGACACCTTCTGCGCCGTCCCCGGCGCGATCGACAACGGCGACACAGGCGCGGAGGCGTGCGACAGCTACCACCGCTGGCCGGAGGACATCGCGCTGATGCGCACCCTCGGCCTCGACTCGTACCGCTTCTCCCTCGCCTGGCCCCGGATCTTCCCCGACGGCACCGGCGCGCTGAACCAGGCAGGCCTCGACCACTACGACCGCCTGGTCGACGCGCTGCTGGAGGCGGGCATCCGCCCGAACGCCACGCTCTACCACTGGGACCTCCCCCAGACCCTCCAGGACCGCGGCGGCTGGCCCATCCGCGCGACCGCCCACGCCTTCGCGGACTACGCCGGAGCCGTCGCCGCCCGCCTCGGCGACCGCGTCGAGCACTGGGCCACGCTCAACGAACCGCTGTGCAGCGCCTGGATCGGGCACCTGGAAGGCTCCATGGCCCCCGGCCTCAAGGACCTGACGGCGGCCGTCCGCGCCTCGTTCCACCTCCACCTCGGCCACGGCCTCGCCGCACAGGCGGTCCGCGCCGCGGCACCGGGCCCGGTCCGGATCGGCATCACCAACAACCTCAGCACCTGCGAGCCCGCTTCCGGCTCCGACGCGGACATCGCGGCAGCGCGCCGCGCCGACGGCCACATCAACCGCTGGTGGCTCGACCCGATCTTCGGCCGCGGCTACCCGCAGGACATGGTCGACGTCTACGGTGTGGACCTCCCCGTCCACCCCGGCGACCTGGACACCATCGCGCAGCCCCTGGACTGGCTGGGCGTCAACTACTACTTCCGCCAGATCATCGCCGACCGGCCGGACGGTCCCGTCCCGCACTTCACCCAACTCCGCGGCCCCGGCCCGAAGACGGCGATGGGCTGGGAGGTTCACGCCGCCGGACTGGAGCAGCTGCTCCTGCGCGTCACCCACGACTACGGCGCGCAGCACCTCTTCGTCACGGAGAACGGCGCGGCCTACGAGGACGTGGTCAAGGCATCCGGAGAGGCGGGCGGCCTGGAGGTCGTCGACCCGGAGCGCACCGCGTACCTGGAGCAGCACCTGGCCGCCTGCGCCCGCGCCGTCGCGGCCGGGGCACCGTTGCGGGGTTACTACTGCTGGTCCCTGCTGGACAACTTCGAGTGGGCCTACGGCTACGACAAGCGCTTCGGCCTGGTCCACGTCGACTACCCGACCCAACGCCGCACCATCAAGTCCAGCGGCCACCGCTACGCCGCGCTCATCCGCGCCCACCGCGCCCAGTTCCCGGGGAGGGCGTGACCATTTATCAACCCGGGGCCAGCGTGGCAGGCTGCGTTCCATGGCAGTCGACCGAAACGGTGAGCAACGGGACGGCAGGGGCCTCGCGGTCCGCGCTGCTCGCCCCGACGACAGCGAAGGCGTCCTCGCGCTGGCCCCGCGCCTGCTCGAAGGCGTCGCTCCCTGGCGGGATCCGGCCGGGGCGCTACGCGCCGCGCAGGGCTGGCTGACGGGGTCGTTGGACGCTGGGGCACTGCTGGTCGCCGAGGCGGACGGCAGGCTGCTCGGCGTGATCTCCGTGACCGAGCAGGGGCACTGGACGGGAGCCCGGGACGCCTACATCGGCGAGCTTGCCGTGTCGCCCGAGGCCAGCCGCCGTGGCGCCGGCCGTGCCCTGGTCGCGGCGGTCACCGACTGGGCACGTCAGCGGGGGCTGGAGAGTGTCACCTTGCAGACGGGCGCTGCGAACGCCACCGCGCGTGCCTTCTACGCTGCCCTCGGCTTCGCCGAGGAGGAGGTGCGACTGACCTTGCCCCTCGACCCCGCGTGACTTCACGCGTGTGGGCATGCCGATGGGCCGCTTCCCGGGGTGGTTGGCGGCTGGTCGGCGGGGTTGGGGTTGTTAGTTGCGTTGGGGGTAGCGGGTGTTGGGTGGGGGTGGGGTGTCGGGTGGTGGGACGGCGTGGGGTCGGCCGTTCCGCATTTCCAGTTCCCAGCCGGTCTGGTGGAGATCGGCGTGGTGCTCGTTGCAGAGCAGGGCGAGATTGTCGAGACTGGTTTCGCCGCCGTCCGCCCAGTGGGTCACGTGGTGGGCTTCGCACCAGGTGGGTGGTCGGTCGCAGCCGGGCCACACGCAGTGCCGGTCGCGGGCGACGACCGCATCCCGCAGGTGGGCCGGGACGGTGCGGGTCGCCCGGCCGATGGAGACCGGCTTGTCCTGCCCACGCGTAAGGATCACGCGGACCTGGCAGTCACACGCCTCCTTCCGCGCCTGCCAGGCGGGGAGCTGGTAACCCCGGGTGGTCGTCGCCACAGCCTTCGGCCGCAGCAGCCCCGACAACTCATCCGTCCCGCCCTCCGTAAGGGCGGGGTGGGTGGGGCAGGCGCTTCGGAGGGCGTCGAGGTCGGCGATCAGGGTCAAGTGCGGACGCTGCCCACCCGTCGTGGGGAGCTTGTCCGAGCCCAGCGCGAGGTCGGTGACGGTTTCGAGGGCGTCGCCCATGCGCTCACTGTGGGTCCGGGTCTCGCCCTCGACCGGGGTGCCCATCGCCGCCTCCAGGGCGACCCGGAGCTTCTCCCCCGCCACCGGCGAGAGTTCACCGGACAGGACCCAGAACGGCCGGTCACTGGTCCCGGTCGCCGAGAGCTTGACCCAGGACTGGAACACCGCCGGAACCACCGTCGCGTCCGCGTCCCGCTCGGGGACCAGGTGGGCGTGGATCTGCTTCGCCGCCTGACGCACATGGGCAAGGTGGAGCTTCGGGGTCTGCTCGACCATCAACACCTCCGCCTGACGGCGCGCGGCGGTGTCCTCGATCGGGGCAAGCTCCTTCGCCAGGATCTCCACCTGATCCGTCGACAGAGCGCCCTCCGCCTGGGCCTGACGGATCGTCGGAAGCTTGTCCAGATCCCGCGCCAGGTTCACCAGGCGATTCGCGTGCCCCTGACCCATCTGCGCATGCGTCCGCAGGAACCCCTTCGTCGAGCGGCAGCGGACAGCGGTAGCAGCGCCCACGCGGTCGAACACCGCCAGACGACGCAACTTCTGCGCATCCAACATCTCCGACAACCGCTCAAGAGCCAGGAACTGCTCCGCGAGGAAATCCACACCCGCGTCCAACAACGCCTCATCGTCCTCGTCAGCGAGCGCCGTCAACAGGTCACGCGCGCACCCGGGAAGAGTTCGCAGCGGATCAGTGAACCGCGCCTGACGCGACGAGGAGGGCGTGCCCGCGACGAACCGGGAACCCGCCGCATCCTGCGGCAAACCCAGCCAGTCATCACCAGCAGGAGACGGAGAAGGAACAGAAGGGGGAATTGAAGGGAGCCGGGGATCCGAACCAGACGACGAACCCTGGGACTCCGGGGAACCACCCCACCCATGGACGCCATCACCGTCATCACACCCGCCCCCGAACATCGAGGCGTCCATAGAACAATTATGACACTCCTTTCAGCCCACGCCAAGCCCCAACCGTCACCCACAGGAGTGAAAACCCCCAGCTCAGAGCAGTTTCCCAATCAACTTCGCCGTCAAACTGAGTGATCATCCGACTGCCCGTCAAGAAATGGAAAAAATTACCTGGGAATCCGATGAGTTCGGCATGCCGTTGACGTAGATGTGCTGCTCCCTGACGCACATTCGCGCCATGGCCTTGTTCTCTCCCCCCGCCCCGCCGAGACAGAACGTCTTGCGCGGCCGGCTGATCCTGCTCGGGCTCTGCGCGCTGGCCGCGCTGCTCTTCGCCTGGGGAATCAGCCGGAGTCAGTACCACCCCTTCTACGCCGACGCCGTCCGCAGCATGACGCTCAGTTGGAAAGGATTTGTCTACGGGTCGTTCGATCCGGGGAACACCATCACCCTGGACAAGCTGCCGGGTTTCCTGTGGCCACAGGCCGTGTCGGCCCTGATCCTCGGATTCCACCCGTGGGCGCTGACCCTGCCCCAGGTGCTCGAAGGCGTGCTCAGCGTCGCCGTGCTGCATCTGATCGTCAAGCGGTGGGCGGGGCTCACGGCAGGGACGCTCGCGGCGCTGGCGTTCATGCTGACGCCGGTCGTCACCGGACTCTTCAGGACCTCCGTCGAGGACCCGGCGTTCACGCTGCTGCTGCTCCTCGCCGCCGAGGCGACCCAACGGGCGGCGCGCAGCGGGCGCACCAGGACGCTGCTGTTGGCCGGGGTCTGGGTCGGGCTGGCCTTCCAGGCGAAGATGTTGGAAGCGTTCGCCGTTCTGCCCGTGCTGGCGGGGGTGTACCTGCTGTCCGCGCCGGCGTCGCTGAAGCGGCGCAGTGCGCAGGTCGGGATCGCGGGGGCGGTGACGCTCGCCGTCTCGGCGTCGTGGATCGCGCTGGTCACGCTCACTCCGCAGGCCGACCGGCCGTATGTCGACGGCACCACCGACAACTCCCCCATCAGCATGGTCGTCGGGTACAACTTCCTGAACCGCTTCTCGGCCGTTGGACTCAACGCCGCCGACACGGGCAGCGTCTCGGCGGTACGGGGTGGTCCGCAGGGTGCGACGCGTCCCGGCGGTCATGCCGAACCCGGCGCGACGACCACCCAGCCACAACAGCACACCACCGCAACCGCCGCTGCTCACCGCGACCAGTCCGAGAACGGCTGGGGCAAGCTGCTGACCGGAGAGCTCGCGGGCGAGGTGGGCTGGCTGTATCCGACCGCGCTCGCCGGGTTCGCCGTCGGGGTGCTGACACGGCGTCGGCGGGCGAGGACCGATCCGGTGCGGGCGGGATACCTGCTCTGGGGGGCTTGGCTCGCGGTGTTCTTCGTGGTGCTCAGCGCGGGGAGCGTGGCCGGGCATGCGTACTACCTCGGCGTGATCGCCGCACCGGCCGCCGCGTTGACGGGAGCGGGGCTGCCGCTGCTCTGGCGCACCTGGCGGGCGGGCGGTGCGAGCGCGTTCGCGCTGCCGGTGACGGTGGCGGCCACGGCGAGCTGGGCGGCCCTGCTGTCGCGGCCGTACCCGACGTTCCGGCCGTGGGTGACGCCGGTGGCGCTGACGCTGGGCGCGGTGTCGACCGCACTGCTTCTGCTGCCGCTGGTCGTGCCGCTGTTCCGCCGGGAGGAGCCGGCCGACGGGGGCCCGGTCGCGACCGGACGGCTCGGCCGCGTGGGGACGGTCGGGCTTGCGTGCGGACTGGTGGCAGTGCTGCTCACGCCCGCCGTCTGGACGGCGAGCGTCTTCGACCCGGCGTACGGGAGGTCGATGATGGGCGCGATCGGTCCGGCAGCGCAGGTCGGTACGTTCGGGCAGTTCCAGCATGCTTTGGAGGAGAGCGCGACGGCCGGCCACGGGCAGCCCAGCACGCACGAGCAGTCGGGCCGGACCGATCGGCCGGGCGCAGGAGTGAGTGCCCAACTCGCCTCGGCCGCAGGCCATGCGGGCACACAGTCGGCGGCCACCGAGGAGGGTGCGGCGCTCGCCGCCGCGGCGTCGGTGTGGGGGCGGATGTTCGGGTTCGGCGGCGCGCCACGCCTGGATGCCGGGGAGCAGGCGGTGCTCGCGTACACCACGGCGCACCGGGGCGGGGCCCGCTACCTGTTCGCGACGACGAGTTGGGCGACGGCATCGCCGTACATCCTGACCACCGGCGCGCCGGTGCTGCCGGTCGGCGGGTTCACGGAGCAGGTCCCGTGGCCGACGGTCGACGGCATCCGGAACGATGTGACGACGGGTCAACTGCGGTACGTCCTCCTGGCCGACCACGCATCCTCGCCCTTCGGCGGCGGCGGACAGGAGTTCGGGAAGCCGACCACGGCGGCCAAGGTGGGGACCTGGGTGACGGCCAACTGCCACCCGGTCGCGCTGGCAGGCTTGCAGACGGACCGTCAGAATCCGCAGCGGCTCTACGACTGTGCAACGGAGGGCGGCGCGGCCCGTCACTGAGGTGCTTCACGTCCGCCCAGTGCGCCGTCGGACCAAGGGAGGTCTGGGCAGGCCGCCGCAACGTGGCTAGGATGCTGACGCTTTCGGAAAGCGCTTTCCGGCGCTTCCGGCGTCGCCATCCAACCCCGGGCAGGTCCCCATGCCGCACCGCACCCAGCACCGCGTCCAGCGCCCTCTGCCGCCGTCGCCGCTCGACCTCCCGGAGAACCGGTCCCGCTCGCCCTACACCGGCTGGGACCGGCGGCACTGGGAGGCGCAGGCGGACCGGCTGCTCGCTGCGGTCGTCCCGTACGCCACCCCGGGCCGTGCGGGGTACGCGCTGCCCGGACGGACGTCGTGGTCCGGGGAGGCGTCGGACGCGCTGGAGGGGTACGCGCGGACCTTCCTGCTCGCCGCCTTCCGGATCGCGGGCGCGGAAGGCAAGGGCGAGGCGGCGACGGAGCTGCTGGAGCGCTACGCCGCAGGCCTGAGCGCCGGGACGGACGCGCGGACAGAGGCGCGGACGGACGCACACCCCGCGCAGGAGGCCTGGCCGCGCATCGACCGCGACCGGGTGCAGCCCATGGTCGAGGCCGCGTCGATCGCGCTCGCGCTGCACGAGACCAGGTCCTGGCTGTGGGACGCGCTGCCCGCCGCGACGCAGGAGCGGACCGCGGAGTGGCTCGGCGGCTTTGTCGGACGGACGCCGGTCGGGAACAACTGGGTGCTGTTCCAGACCGTCGTCGAGGAGTTCCTCTGCTCTGTCGGGGCCGATCACGCCGACGCGGAGATCCGGCGCGGGCTGGACGCGCTGGACGGCTGGTATCTCGGAGACGGCTGGTACACGGACGGGCCGGGGCGGCGCATCGACCACTACAACGGCTGGGCGCTGCACCTGTATCCGCTGCTCTGGACCCGGATCGCGGCCGGCGGGCCCCGGGCCGAGCTCGCCGCCGAGTTGGGCGTCCGCTTCCGCGAGCGGTTGCGCCGCTTCCTCGACGACTACGTGCACCTGGTCGGCGGAGACGGCGCGCCGCTGCACCAGGGGCGTTCGCTGACCTACCGGTTCGCGGCGGCGGCGCCGCTGTGGATGGGCGAGCTGTTCGACTGCGCGCCGGGCCCGACGGGGACGGTACGCCGGGCGGCCTCCGGGATGCTGCGGCACTTCGCGGAGCACGGCGCGCCGGACCCCAGCGGCGTGCTGACGCTCGGCTGGCACGACGAGTTCCTCGGCCTCACGCAGCCGTATTCGGGTCCGGCATCGCCCTACTGGGCGGCCAAGGGGTTCCTCGGACTGCTGCTGCCCGCCGACCACCCGGCCTGGACGGCGACCGAACAGCCGCTGCCGGTCGACACGTCCGACGGGGTGCGGCTGCTCCGCGGACCCAACTGGCTGGTGCAGGCCACGCACGCGGACGGGGTCGTACGCGTCCACAACCACGGCAGCGACGGTCTCGACCCGGCGGCCGGCGAGCGGAGCGCGCCCAGCGAGCGCACGAGTGATCCGCACTACGCCAAGCTCGCGTACACCACGTGCACAGGACCGGTTCTCCCGGCCGCAGCCGACAACGAGCTCACCCTCTCCGCGCCGAACGGCGCCACACCGACCGACTCCTCCCCGACCGACTCCTCACCGACCGGTCCGACCGCCCTCCCCCGCGGCCCGGTCACCGCGCTGGACGCCCCCGACCTGCCCGGCCTGCCCGGCCTGCGACTGGCCGGGTCCGTCCACACCGTCGACCCGGCCGCCGGGACACGCGTCGAATCGTGGACGCTCGCCGACGGACGCTTCGAGCTACGGCTCCACGCCGTCGTGGCCCCGGCCGGCTGGCGGATATCGGCAGGCGGACACGCACTCGCGGCCAAGACGCCGCCGCTCGCCCGCCAGGGGCGGCACTGGACGGTCGTCGAGCAGCCGGAGACCGGCACCGCCCGGCGTCTTCGCAGCGCGCTGGCACCCCTCCACGGCTTCGACCCGAGTCCCGACAGCCCGGACAAGCCGGACCGCCCTGGCAGCCCTGGCAGCCGCTCCTGCACCACCGTCCGCGCGACGGAGGCCAACGCCTTCGGCCCGCACGCGGCCTTCCCGCTGGCCACAACGATCCAGCCGGACACCGGAGTTCACGTCCTCGCGACCTGCGTCGTACTGTCCGCCGAGCCGCTGGACGCCGACGCGCCCCCGCCGTTCACGATCAGCGGCACCCTCGCCGACGGCCTCCGGATCCGCACCCCCTCCGGGCACACCCTCCTCGCCGAAGCCACCGATAGGGCCGACGCCACCCCGGACAGCACCCTGATCCGCCTCCGCCCCGCCCAGGACTAGGCCCGCCCCACCCCGGGACGCGCGCGTCGAGCGGCTGTGCGACCGTGGGAGCGGCTCGACACCCCGCCGGGCGGGAGCCATCGCCGGGCGGGCCGCCGCCGGCCGCGTGCCAATCGGTGACGTGGGGCGGTACCGGGAAGTCGCCCGGACAAGATATCTTGATGTCGAGACGTTCTGAAACGTGATCGTGATCGTGAAGTAGACGCGAAGCGGGAGTACCGGTGACTGACTCGACCATCATCTATACGCACACCGACGAGGCCCCGGCGCTGGCCACGTATTCGCTCCTGCCGGTGATCCAGGCCTACGCCTCGACGGCGGGGGTCACGGTGGAGACCCGCGACATCTCGCTCGCCGGGCGCATCATCTCCGTCTTCCCGGAGCGTCTGACCGAGGACCAGCGGATCCCGGACGCGCTGCACGAGCTCGGTGAGCTGGCCAAGACCCCGGCCGCCAACATCATCAAGCTGCCGAACATCTCCGCCTCGGTCCCGCAGCTCAAGGCCGCCATCGCCGAGCTCCAGGCGCAGGGCTACGCGCTCCCGGACTACCCGGACGAGCCGAAGACCGACGAGGAGAAGGACGTCAAGGCCCGGTACGACAAGGTCAAGGGTTCCGCCGTGAACCCGGTCCTGCGTGAGGGCAACTCCGACCGCCGCGCGCCGCTGTCGGTCAAGAACTACGCCAAGACCCACCCGCACCGCATGGGCGCGTGGTCGGCCGATTCCAAGACCAACGTCGCCACCATGGGCGTGAACGACTTCCGCCACACCGAGAAGTCCGCCGTCGTCGCCGAGGACGGCGTCCTCCGCATCGAGCTGGTCGGCAACGACGGCACCACCACCGTGCTCCGCCCGGAGGTCAAGGTCCTGGCCGGCGAGGTCGTCGACGCCTCCGTGATGCGCGTCGGCGCGCTGCGCGAGTTCCTGGCCGCCGAGGTCGCCCGGGCCAAGGCCGAGGGCGTGCTGTTCTCGGTGCACCTGAAGGCCACCATGATGAAGGTCTCCGACCCGATCATCTTCGGCCACGTGGTCCGCGCCTTCTTCCCGAAGACCTTCGCCGCCCACGGCGCCACCCTGGCCGCGGCCGGGCTGAACCCGAACAACGGCCTGGGCTCGATCCTGGCCGGTCTGGACGCGCTGCCCGAGGGCGCCGCGATCAAGGCCTCCTTCGACGCCGAGCTGGCCGACGGCCCGGCGCTGGCCATGGTCGACTCCGACCGCGGCATCACCAACCTGCACGTGCCGTCCGACGTCATCGTCGACGCCTCGATGCCGGCCATGATCCGCACCTCCGGCCACATGTGGGGCCCGGACGGCAAGGAGGCCGACACCCTGGCCGTCCTGCCGGACAGCAGCTACGCGGGCGTCTACCAGGTCGTCCTCGACGACTGCCGCGCCCACGGCGCGTTCGACCCGGCCACCATGGGCTCGGTCCCGAACGTGGGTCTGATGGCGCAGGCCGCCGAGGAGTACGGCAGCCACGACAAGACCTTCGAGATCCCGGCCGACGGCACCGTCCGCCTGGTCGACGCCGCGGGCAACGCGGTGCTGGAGCAGCCGGTCCAGGCCGGTGACATCTTCCGCGCCTGCCAGACCAAGGACGTGCCGATCCGCGACTGGGTCAAGCTGGCCGTCTCCCGTGCCCGCGCCACCGGCTCCCCGGCCGTCTTCTGGCTGGACGAGACCCGCGCCCACGACGCCAACCTGATCGCCAAGGTCAAGCAGTACCTGCCGGAGCACGACACCCAGGGCCTGCAGATCGAGATCATGTCCCCGGTGGAGGCCACGGCCTTCTCGCTGGAGCGCATCCGCCGCGGCGAGGACACCATCTCGGTCACCGGCAACGTGCTGCGTGACTACCTGACCGACCTGTTCCCCATCCTGGAGCTGGGCACCAGCGCCAAGATGCTCTCGATCGTCCCGCTGATCAACGGCGGCGGCCTGTTCGAGACGGGCGCGGGCGGCTCCGCGCCGAAGCACGTGCAGCAGCTGCTCAAGGAGAACTACCTGCGCTGGGACAGCCTGGGCGAGTTCTTCGCGCTGGCCGCCAGCTTCGAGCACCTGGCGCAGTCCACCGACAACGCCCGCGCCCAGATCCTGGCCGACACGCTGGACCGGGCCACCGGCACCTTCCTCAACGAGGACAAGTCGCCGTCGCGTCGCCTGGGCGGCATCGACAACCGTGGCAGCCACTTCTACCTGGCCATGTACTGGGCCCAGGAGCTGGCCGCGCAGACCGAGGACGCGGCGCTGGCCGAGGCGTTCGCCGGTCTGGCCAAGACGCTGGCCGAGCAGGAGGAGGCCATCGTCAGCGAGCTGATCGCGGTCCAGGGCTCCCCGGTCGAGATCGGCGGCTACTACCAGCCGGACGCGGCCAAGGCCGCCGCCGTGATGCGCCCGTCGCGCACGCTCAACGAGGCGCTGGCCACGCTGGGCTGATCACAGCAGGGCCGATCACACCGGCCTGACCGACCATCAGCCAGCCTGGTGGTCCCGGGCTTCGACGGCGCGCAGGACAGCAACCATGTCCTGCGCGCCGTCGCCGTTCTCCGCCGCCAACGCGGCCGTCTCGGCGTAGAGGGCGTGGCAGACGTCCAGCAGCGGCGCGGCGACTCCCGCCCGTTCGGCTGCCTCGGCGATCAGGCGGTTGTTCTTCAGCACGTCCAGGATGCCCGCCTGGACCGAGAAGTCACGCTGCCTCAGCTTCGCCGCCTTGCCGCGTGAGACGGCGCTCGCCATCGGCCCGGTGTCGACGACGGAGCGGAAGACGTCGAGGTCCAGGCCGTGCCGCTCGGCGAAGTGGAAGGCCTCGGCCAGGCCGGTGACCGTGGTGATCAGGAAGATGTTGACCGCGAGCTTGGTGCGCAGCGCCTGCGGCACCGGGCCACAGACGAAGGCCTCCCGCCAGAGCGGTTCGAGCAGCGCCTGCACGGCCGCCACCGCGTCCGGCTCGCCCGCCAGCATCGCGACCAGCGTTCCCTCCTCGGCCGGGACGCGTGAACCGGAGACCGGGGCCTCGACGTAGCGCCCGCCCGCCGCGCGGATGTCACGCTCCAGGGCGGCGGAGAACTCGGGCGAGGTCGTGCCCATGTGGACGACGGTACGCGCGCGGACGCGGGTCGCGAAGTCCGGCGTGCCGCGACGCAGGACAGCGTCCACGGCGTCCTCGTCGGCGAGCATCAGCACCACCGTGGCGCAGCGCCGGAACACCTCGGTGGGATCCGCAGCGACCTCCACCGCGCCCTCCGCCGCGCCCTCCGCCCCAGCGGTGCGCAGCGGCTCGGCGCGGGCGGCGGTCCGGTTCCAGACCACCAGCGGCGTGCCGGAGCGGGCCAGGTTGAGTGCCATGGGCAGGCCCATCACGCCCAGCCCCACGAATCCGACCGGCGTCCCCAAGTCCCTACGCGGGTCCAGCGGGTTCATACGCGTGTCCACGAGCTGCTCCCGGAATCTTGCAGGCCGAATCGTGCAGGCCCTTGCTTCTATGACGTACGTCATAATAATGGGAACTATGACAGCCGTCATAGAGCTTGTCCGCCCCGACCATCGGAGCGCGTTGCACCTGCTCTTCGCCGCCTGCTCGCCGGAGACGGTCCAGCTCCGGTTCCGGGCGCGCCTGCCCGCGCTTCCCGCCGCCTACCTGGAGAGCCTGCTGGCCGGACCGCCGGAGCTGCACGACGCCGTGGTCGCTTCGGACCGCGACTCCGGCACGGTCGTCGGGCTCGGCAGTCTCGCCCTGCCGGACCAATCCCAGCCGGACACAGGCGAGTTGGGGCTGCTGGTGGTGGACGGGTGGCAGCGGCGCGGGATCGGGCGGGGGATGACCGAGGTCCTGGTGGCCCGCGCGCGGGTCCGGGGAGTCAGCCGGCTCGTCGCCGAGGTCGCGCACGGCCGCTCGGCGCTGCTCGCCGCGCTGGCGCGTCAGGTCGGGCCCGGCGCGCGGCACAGCACACGAGAAGGGGTCACCGGGCTCTATAGGCTGGACCAACCCTCGTCCCCGCTGCTGGAGGTCGGTCACCATGACGGGAGCACCCACGTCGGGAACGCCGTCCAAGCGCGGACCGCGTGAGCGGATGGTCTACAGCGCCGCCCAGCTGATCCGCCGTGACGGCGTCGGGGCGACGGGGATGCGTGACGTCGCCGTGCACGCGAACGCGCCGAGGGGCTCGCTGCAGCACTACTTCCCGGGCGGCAAGGAGCAGTTGGTCAACGAGGCGGTCGGCTGGGCCGGACGCTACGCGGCCCGTCAGGTCGAGCGCTTCCTGGCGGCGCTCAGGTCCGGCGGCGAGCGGCCCCGACCGAGCGAGCTCTTCGCGGCCATGGTCGGGCAGTGGACCACCGAGTTCGAGACCGTGGGGTTCGCGTCGGGCTGTCCGGTCGCGGCCGTGACCGTCGACTGCGTCGACGCGTCGGAGTCCGCCCGCACGGCGGCGGCGGAGGCCTTCGGCGTCTGGATCCGGCCGACCGCGGCGGCGCTGAGGGAACTCGGTATCCCGGAGGAGCGGACGACTCCGCTGGCCACGTTGATGATCAGCGCCCTGGAAGGCGCACTGCTGATGGCCCGCGCGGAGCAGGACATCCGCGCGCTCGCCACCGTCTCCACCGAGCTCGGGCCGCTGCTGGACGGGGCCGTCTCCCCGGGAGTGTGACTCATTCATGGCACTCAGTGCCTTGGCAGATGGCACTGAGTACCCTTATGGTGCGAGTACGAGCCCTCCGCGGTGGGAGTGTGCCAACCCGGTACGAGCCAGTTCAGCCGCACAAGTCAGTACAGGAGACAGGTCGTGAGCTTGAGGATCGTTGTCTGTGTGAAGTACGTGCCCGACGCGACAGGTGAGCGGCGGTTCGCGGAGGATTTCACGACCGACCGTGACGGCGTGGACGGCCTGTTGT
>NZ_JADPRT010000015.1:0-84111 GCF_015690355.1 Streptacidiphilus fuscans
GCGGGGAACTGCGCGAGTAACCACCCTGTGCGGATGGCCCTGCACGTTGAGGACCATCCGCATGCCGGTGGTTTGTCGCGCAGTTCCCCGCGCCCCTAGGTAGTGCAACGGACCCTCTGCTCAATCCCCTCTGGGTTCCAGCTGAAAAACCCGGATCTGCCGCTCCACCCGTGCTTGGTACTGCGCGTACGGCGGCCACATCCGCAGCAGCGCCGACCACGCCGCCTCCCGCTCGTCGCCCTCCAGCATGCGGGCGCGGACCGCGCTGGTGCGACCCCGGTGCTCGACAGTGGCCTCCGCGTCCGCCAGCAGGTTTCCCGTCCAGGCCGGGTGGGACGTGCGTCCGAAATTGCTGCCGACCACGAGGAACGTCCCGTCCTCGCGCGGCATGCACGCGAGTGGCGTGGTCCGCGGTTCGCCGCTCTTCCGGCCCGTCGTCGTCAGGAACAACGACGGGAGCATCCACTGACTCAGCATGAACTTGCCGCCGCTCAGCCGGTGCACCGCCTTGTCGAGGCGGGGGACGATGCTGGGGGCGATCTTCGCGAAGGTCGGTGTCGCCGAGACCTTCTGCATCAGGGTCTCCATCACCTCGGCTCGCCTCCCGCCAGGACGCCCGCCAGTTCCGCCGCCCGCGCGCGCAGCAGATGCGGTGGGCCGAAGAGCAGTTCGTCGGCTGCCGCGCGCTTGAAGTACAGGTGCGCGTCGTGTTCCCAGGTGATGGCGATGCCGCCGTGCAGCTGGATCGCCTCCGCCGCCGCGACCCGCTGCGCCGTCAGCGCGTGGGCGAGGGCGAGCAGCGCGGGGACGGGTTGGTCGGGGCCCGCCCACGCGGCGTAGAGCATCGCGCTGCGGGCGGTCTCGACCGCGACGTAGACGTCGGCCAGCCGATGCTTGACGGCCTGGAACGAGCCGATCGCGCGCCCGAACTGCTGCCTGACCTGCACGTATTCGACGGTCCTCGCCAGCGCCTGCGCCGCCGCGCCCACCGCCTCCGCAGCGACGGCGATCGCCGCCTCGCGGCCGAGCCGGGTCAGCGCGGGGCCCACGTCCACGGTCGGGTCGCCGAGTGGCTGTGCCGGCACGTCGCGGAGTTCGACGCGGCCGACGCTGCGGGTCTGGTCGATGCCCGCGCTGCGTTCGCGATGGACGCCGGGGGTGTCGGCCGGGACGACGAAGAGCACCGTCCGGCTGCGCGGGAAGCCGCCGGTGTGCGCCGCGACGACCAGCAGGTCCGCGCGGGCGCCGTCCAGCGCGTACTCGGCCTCGCCGTAGAGGGACCAGGAGCCGTCCTCGGCGGACGGCACGGGCTTGGCCTGGACGCCGCCCGCGCGTCCGCCGCCCGAGGGGACGTCCCCGGGCAGGGGCGCGGTGCGCGGGTCCGGCGCCAGGCCGAGGGCCAGCGCGGGGGTTCCGGGCAGGACCAGCGCGGCGGTCTGCGCGCCGGAGGCGAGCGCGGGCAGCAGCGCGTCGCGCTGCTCCTCCGTGCCGCAGGCGGTGATCGCTCCCGCCGCCAGCACCGAGCTGGCCAGCAGCGGCGAGGAGAGCAGCACCCGACCTGCCTCCTCGCAGGCGAGCGCCAGCTCGACCCGGCCCAGCCCGGTGCCGCCATGGCGCTCGGGCAGGGCCAGCCCGGCCAGGCCGAGTTGCTCGGCGAGGCGTTTCCACAGTTCCACGTCGTAGCCGAGGGACGACGCCGCCGCGACGCGGACCTCGTCCGGCCCGGCCTGCTTGGCGAGGGCGTCGCGCAGGGCGCGGGCTATCTCGTCCTGTTCCTGGGTGAGTGCGGGATCCATGCCGCCTCCTGGCCTCGGGGCAAGGGCTGAGCGTGCCGGAACGGATAACTGACGGATCGTCATCCTAGGAGCAGGCACCCGGGACGCACAGGGGCGCGGGCCAGAAATCTGATGTATCGTCAGATCTATGACTGCTGCTGCTCCCAGCGCTCCGCGGCCGGGTCGACTCGGCCATCCCGTCCCCGACGACGCGCCGCTCGGCGGCGGGCGACGCAGGCGGGTGGCGGTCGTCGGCGTCGCCCTGAGCGACTGCGGGCGGGTCGACGAGCTGACGCCCTATCAACTCCACGCGCAGGCGGCACGTCGGGCGTTGGCCGACTCCGGGTTGTCCAAGGACGTGATCGACGGGGTGGCCTCGGCGGGGCTCGGGATCCTCGCGCCGGTCGAGGTCTCCGAGTACCTCGGCTTGCGGCCCACCTGGACCGACTCCACCTCGGTCGGCGGCTCCACCTGGGAGGTCATGGCCGCGCACGCCGCCGACGCGATCGCGGCGGGGCACGCCAACGCGGTGCTGCTGGTCTACGGGTCCACGGCGCGCGCCGACCTCAAGGCACGGCGGCGGACGGCGGGGATCGCGCTCGGCGCGCGCGGCCCGCTGCAGTTCGAGGCGCCCTACGGGCACACGCTGATCGCCAAGTACGCGATGGCGGCCCGCCGCCACATGCACGAGTACGGCACCACGCTGGAGCAGTTGGCGGGCGTCGCCGTCCAGGCCCGCGCCAACGCGGCGGCCAACCCGGACGCGATGTACCGGGACCCGATCACCGTCGACGAGGTGCTGGCCGGGCCGATGATGGCCGACCCGTTCACCAAGCTGCACTGCTGCATCCGCTCGGACGGCGGCTGCGCGGTGCTGCTCGCCGCAGAGGACTACGTCCCGGACACGGTGCACGACCCGGTCTGGGTGCTGGGCACGGGCGAGTACCTGAGCCACAGCGCGATGTCGGAGTGGGAGGACTTCACCGTCTCCCCCACCGCGCACTCCGGCCGGCTCGCCTACGAGCGGGCCGGGGTGACGCCGGACGACATCGACCTGACCGAGCTCTACGACGCCTTCACCTACATGCCGTTGGTGGCACTCGAGGACCTCGGCTTCTGCGCCAAGGGCGAGGGCGGCGCCTTCGTCGACGCCAAGCCGGGCCGCCTGCTCCGCGACGGCGAGCTGCCCACCAACACCGACGGCGGCGGCCTCTCGGCCTGCCACCCTGGCATGCGCGGCCTCTTCCTGATCG
Source organism: Streptacidiphilus fuscans (assembly GCF_015690355.1). Taxonomy (GTDB): domain Bacteria; phylum Actinomycetota; class Actinomycetes; order Streptomycetales; family Streptomycetaceae; genus Streptacidiphilus; species Streptacidiphilus fuscans. Next base: position 3,029 of record NZ_JADPRT010000015.1, read on the forward strand.
TCGAGGCGGTCCGCCAACTCCGCCACGAGTACGCCACCACCGCCCCCGACCGCCAAGTCCCGAACCACCCACGACTCGCCCTGGTCAGCGGCACCGGCGGCTGGTTCTGCAGCTCGGGCACGCTGATCCTGGGGCGGTAGCGGCAGCAGCGCACGGGCCCACACCGCCGCCAGCACCGCGCTCCGCGCTCAGGGGCAGCGGATCACCTGGCCGGCGTAGGCCAGGCCGCCGCCGAAGCCGAAGAGGAGGACCGGGGCGCCGGAGGGGATCTCGCCGCGTTCGACGAGCTTGGAGAGGGCGAGCGGGACGGAGGCCGCCGAGGTGTTGCCGGATTCAACGACGTCGCGGGCGACGACCGCGTCCGGGGAGAGGCCGAGGCGGCTCGCGATGGCGTCGATGATGCGCAGGTTGGCCTGGTGCGGGACGAAGGCGGCGAGCTCGTCCGGGCGGACGCCCGCGCGTTCGCAGGCCTGGCGGGCGATCGGGGCGATCTGGGTGGTCGCCCAGCGGAAGACGGCCTGGCCCTGCTGGCTGATGGTCGGGTCCCAGCCGTCGATCCGGACCGCGTCGCCTCGGGTGGGGTCCGAGCCCCAGACGACCGGGCCGACGCCCGGGGCCGTTCCGGCGTCGGTGTCGGTCGCCTCAAGGACGGCCGCGCCCGCGCCGTCCGCGAAGATCACGCAGGTGCTGCGGTCGGTCCAGTCGACGGTGTCGGACATCTTCTCCGCGCCGATCACCAGCGCGCGGCGCGCGGCTCCGGCGCGGAGCGCGTGGTCGGCGGTGGCCAGGGCGTAGGAGAAGCCGGAGCAGACCGTGTTGACGTCGAACGCCGCCGGAGCGGGGATGCCGAGGCGGGCCGCGACCTGGGCGGCCGTGTTGGGGCTGCGGTCCTTGGCCGTGCAGGTGGCGACCACGACCAGGTCGACCGAGACGGCGTCGAAGCCGCTGGCGGCCAGCGCCTTGTCGGCGGCGCGGGTGGCCAGGTCGGCCACGGTCTCGTCGGGGGCGGCGATGTGGCGGGTGCGGATCCCGACGCGCGAGGTGATCCACTCGTCGTTGGTCTCCACCATGGCGGCGAGGTCGTCGTTGGTGAGCACCTTGGACGGCTGGTAGTGCCCCAGCGCGACGATGCGAGATCCGTTCATGCAACCACTCAAGCCGGTTACCGACGGGTCTCCGAAGAGGCTGCGAACAGGATCGACGTGTCGCAGCTGTAGATCCCGGACAAATTGCTTGGGATCGCTGGGCGCGCTACTGCGCCAGCGAGGCCGCGTCGCCCATCACGATGACCGGGTGCTTGCCCGGGTCCAGGTCCCGGAGCAGTATCGCCATGTCCGGCTTGGCGAGCGCGACGCAGCCGTGCGTGGGGCCGCCGTGGTCGACGTGGACCCAGATGCCGCCGCCGCGCGAGGCGCCCATCGGGCGCTCGGGGCTGAGCGGCGAGGTGCCGGGGACGTGGTTGTAGTTGATCGCGACCACGTAGTCGAACGCGTCGGCCAGCGACTCGCCCTCGAAGCCGGTGCCCGGGGACGTGAACGCCGTGGAGTGCAGGTAGGGCAGCTTGGTGCCGGGGTTCGCGTCCAGGCCGCCGGCGTCGGTCAGGCTGAAGACGCCGATCGGGCTGTGCAGGTCGCCCGCGTGGTGGTCGGTGGTCCAGCCGTCCAGGGCGTTGCGGGCGGGCCAGGTCGGGCCGGGGAGCCAGCTGCCGTCGGCGGCACGGGTGTAGAGCACCGCCGTGCCCGTGTTCTGGTTCCTGCCCTTGCCGGTGACCAGCAGGACCTGCTGCGCGTCGGCGGGGATCTGGCCGAGGAACCCCTGTCCGAGGCCCGGCAGTTGCCGCAGCTCGGACGCGGGCGCTGCGCGGTCGACGGAGCGGGAGGCGTCGCCCTGACCCGTCCGCGCGGGCACCGGCGCAGCGCTCGCTGCTGCCTGCGCGTCAGCGCTGTCCGTGTGGTGGGGGTGCATCAGACCGGCCACCGCCATCACCGCGACCGCCGCGACCGATCCCACGCCGAGGAAGCTCGTGCGCCGCAGCCGCTTGCGCCGGGCCTGGGCTCGGGCCGCCGCACGGGCCTGGGCGCGCGTGGGACGCGGAGCGTCCTCGGACGCCTGGGCGGCGGCCTGGTACGACGCGGAGCCGGTTCGTAGGTGGCTGGACATAGAGGGGATCCTCGCAGGTGATCGACGTGACGCGGACCGTGGAGCCGCCCTGCAGCCACCCTTCGGGTCGTCCGCCGGCGCCCTTGTGCCCCGGCATCACCCTCGCCACGCTACCCCCATCGAGTGATCACCCTCGGCAGCGGCATGCGGCGGTCGGCCCGTTTTTGACCCCGGATCAGCCGACCGCCCGTCCGTCCCCTCGACCGCTGACGCACCGTCCACCGGGCTGGATGGCGGACGGTGTCCGTCCGCACACACATCACCCGATGTGTCTAAGTTCACAGGTGGTACTCAGGTTCACGCCGGGCGGAAGACAGGCACCTTGGGACCCGGCTGACCGTCAGCGGCGAACGCCTCGAAGGCGACCAGAAGCGACATACCGACCTGAAGCCGCGTCGGTTCGCAGTCGACCAGCGTGGTCATCATCCGCGGACCCTCCGCCAGGTCGACCACCGCGGCGACATACGGAACCCGCTCGCGGAACGGCGGCAGGTCGTTGGCGTGGACGACGGACCAGGTGTAGAGCGTGGCCCGCCCGGAGGCGGGCTCCCAGCGGACGTCCTCGCTCCAGCAGTGCGGGCAGAACTCGCGCGGATAGTGGTGCGCCCGACCGCAGGCAGCGCAGCGGCGCAGCAGCAGTTGCCCCGGCGAGGCCGCGGCAGCGTCCCAGTACGGCTGCGTGAAGGCGTCGGGTTCCGGCAGGTCGGTGCGGTGGGGCGCGGTCGTCACGGTGTCAGCTCCCGGAGAACGATGAGTAGGGGGTCACGCGCCGAAGAGGTGCAGGACGCGGTCGAGCGACCAGCACTGCCAGCTCATCGCCAGCAGGCAGACCAGGGAGACCAGCGCCATCATCAGGTTCTGCCCCTGCTCGGCCCAGTCGTGGATCATCAGCACGAAGTAGAGGAGGTTGAGCAGCAGTCCGCAGGCCAGGGCGATCGGACTGAGCAGTCCGACGGTCAGCCCGAGGCCCAGCGCCAGCTCCGCGAAGACGACGACGTAGGCCATCGCCTTGGGCCTGGGCGCGACGATCCGGTCGAAGGACGAGCGGACGAACGGCCAACGGTGGCGCGAGGCGACGTCCTTGGCCCAGTCGATGCCGGTGGAGCGCTGCAGCCAGCCCTTCTTGTCCTTGTGCCGCCAGCTCTCCAGCCACCACAGCCCGAGGCCGATGCGGAGCACCGCGAACCACTGCCCGGCCGACAACCCGTACGTGTGCACCGTCTGCACCCGAAGTCACCCCTTGCGAGCTTCCGGCCAGGATTACTGACGCTCCGTCAGTTCTCTGGCCCCGGACTCTTCCTGCGACGCTCCCCCGACAGTAATCTGATGGTACGTCAGATTCTCTTGCCCGCCCACAGTCAGGATCGGAGGCAGCCATGCGGGACCCGGACATCGACACCGGCGCCGACACCGACGTGAGCGGCCGGCCCCTGCGCCCGCGAACGGTCGACCTGGACCGCTTCTTCCGCCCCACCTCCGTCGCCGTCATCGGCGCCTCGGACACACCGGGCCGCCCCAACACCGGGATCACCCGGCAGTTGCGCGCCTGGTCGGAGCGGGTCGGCGCACGGATGCACGCGGTCAACCCCGGCCGGGAGACGGTCGACGGACTGCCCTGCTACCCCGACCTCGCGTCCATCCCGTCCGAGCCCGGCGAGGACCCGATCGACCTGGCGGTGATCCTGCTGGCCGACCCGGCCGCGGTGGTGCCGCAGTTGGTCGAGGCCAAGGTGCGGTTCGCGGTCGCTTTCGCGTCCGGCTTCGCCGAGACCGGCGAGGAGGGCCGGGCGGCCCAGCGCCGCCTGGAACAGCTGATCGCGGACGCGCCCACGGGCCTTCGGCTGCTCGGCCCGAACACCAACCTCAACGCCTTCGAGCGGTTCCGCGACGACCTGAGCGGCCCGGCCATCGCGCTGATCACCCAGAGCGGCCACCAGGGCCGTCCCCTCTTCACCCTCCAGGAGCTCGGCATCCGACTGAGCCACTGGGCGCCGACCGGCAACGAGGCCGACCTCGAAGTCGCCGACTTCGTCCAGTGGTTCGCCGACCAGCCGGAGATCGGCGCGATCGCCGCCTACATCGAGGGCATCAAGGACGGCCGCGGCTTCCTGCTCGCCGCCGACCACGCGGCCCGGCGCGGCGTCCCGGTGGTCGCGGTCAAGGTCGGCCGCACCGACGAGGGCGCGCGGATGGCGCAGTCCCACACCGGCAAACTGACCGGCGCGGACGACGTGGTGGACGCGGCGTTCAAGCAGTACGGCGTGATCCGGGTGGACGGACTGGACGAACTCCAGGACACCGCAGCCCTGTTGGCGCGGGCCAAGCCGCCGACGGCACCGGGCGTCGTCGTCTACTCCATCTCCGGCGGCACCGGCGCGCACCTGGCGGACATGGCCTCGGCGGCCGGGCTCACCCTGCCGCAGCTCGGCCAGGCCAAGCAGGACGAACTGCACCAGTGGATCCCCGAGTACCTGAGCGTGGCCAACCCCGTCGACAACGGCGGCCACCCGGTGGGCGACTGGCGCGGCCGGAAGATCCTCGACGCGATCCTGGCCGACCCCGACGTGGGCGTGCTGATCTGCCCGATCACCGGCCCCTTCCCGCCGATGAGCGACAAGCTGGCGCAGGATTTGGTCGAGGTCGCCGAGACGACGGACAAGCTGGTCTGCGTCATCTGGGGCTCCCCGCTCGGGACCGAGGAGGCGTACCGGACCACGCTGCTGGGCTCGTCCCGGGTCGCGGTGTTCCGTACCTTCGGCAACTGCGTCAAGGCGGTTGCCGCCTACCTCAGGCACCACGAGTTCGTCAGCGACTACCACTCCCCCTTCGACGCCGCGCCGCGCGAGTCGTGCGCGGGCAAGGCGAAGGCGCAGCGGGTGCTGAAGCCGGGCGAGCAGCTCAGCGAGTTCGCCGCCAAGCAGCTGCTGCGCGCCTACGGCATCCGGGTGCCGCGCGAGCAGCTGGTCAACAGCGCGGCGGGCGCGGTGCGGGCGGCCGGGGTGGTCGGCTATCCGGTGGTGCTCAAGGGATCCGCGCCCGGGGTCGCCCACAAGACCGAGCTCGGGCTGGTCAAGGTCGGTCTCACCAGCGCCAGTCAGGTCCGCGACGCGTTCCGCGAGCTGACCGACAACGCGCGGGCGGCCGGGATACCCCGGCTGGACGGGGTGCTGGTCTGCCAGATGGTCGGCGCGGGCGTGGAGATGGTCGTCGGCATGGGCCGGGACGTCACCTTCGGCCCGACGGTGACGGTGGGCATGGGCGGCGTCTTCGTCGAGGTGCTGCGCGACACCGCCGTCCGGGTCCCACCCTTCGGCCCCGCCGACGTCCACGCGATGCTGCGTGAACTGCGCTGCTGGCCCCTGCTGGAGGGGGTGCGCGGACTGCCGCCGATGGACGTCGACGCGCTGGTGGACGTCGTGCTGCGGGTGCAGCGGATGGCGCTGGAGCTCGGCGACGACCTGGGCGAACTCGACATCAACCCGCTGGTGGTGCTGGAACGGGGCAAGGGAGCGGTGGCCTTGGACGCCTTGGCGGTGTGCCGGTGAGCGGGTTGCCGCTGAACGAGCTGCCGGTGAGCGAGCTGCTGGTGGAGTCGGCGGGCGCGGTGCGGCGGTTGACGCTGAACCGGCCCGACGCGCTGAACGCGATCACCGCGACGATGCGGGAGCGGCTGATCGCCGAGCTGGAGGCGGCGTCCGCCGATCCGGCGGTGCGGGTGGTCGTGCTGACCGGAGCCGGGCGGGCGTTCTGCTCCGGCGCGGACCTGAGCGGCGGCGCTGGCGGCGCGGGCGGCTCGACCGGTGAGCGGGTGGCCGGGGGCGTGGCGCGGATGCTGCGGCGCGGCGTGCAGCGGATGGTCGCCGCCGTGCTGGACTGCGAGAAGCCGGTGCTCTGCGCGCTCAACGGCGTGGCGGCGGGGGTGGGCGCGCAACTCGCGCTCGCCTGCGACCTGGTCGTCGCGGCGGAGAACGCGTCGCTGTTGCAGGTCTTCGCGCGGCGCGGGTTGGTACCGGACGGCGGCGCGGCGTATCTGCTGGCGCGGCTGGTCGGGCCGCAGCGGGCGAAGGAGCTGCTCTTCTTCGGGGACAAGGTGCGGGCGACGGAGGCCGAACGGCTTGGCCTGGTCAACCGGGTGGTGCCTGCGGAGGAGCTGGAGAAGACCGTGACCGAGTGGGCCGAGCGCTTGGCCGCCGGACCGACGCGGGCGTTCGCGCTGACCAAGGCGCTGGTCAACGCCTCGCTGGACGCCGACCGCGCGACGGCCTTCGCGGCGGAGGCGGTCGCGCAGGAGATCAACATGACGACGGCCGACGCCCAGGAGGGCGTGCGGGCGTTCGTCGAACGGCGGGACGCCCGGTTCGAGGGGCGTTGACCCCTCCTTTCCTGGTTCTCCTGAGGGAGCGACGCTCCGTCAGCTCTACTGGCAGTACCGGACACCCGGAGGATTCCCATGGGGCACGAAGGCATGGCGGTGGCGGCGGTCCGCTACCTGCGGGAGACCGGCGCGCCCCTGAGCGCCGGTCCGATGGCGACCCCGCTGCACGCGGTGGTCGAGGGCGAACCCGAGCTGGAGGCCGACGCCCGCGCGATGCGCGAGGCGCTCGGCCACTTCGCCACCGGCATCACCGTCATCACGGCAACGGCGGAGGACGGGTCACCGGTCGGCTTCGCCTGCCAGTCCTTCGCCTCGCTGTCGCTGGACCCGCCACTGGTCTGCTTCAACGTGGCACGCACGTCGTCGAGTTGGCCACGCATCGCGAAGGCGGGCGCGTTCTGCGTCAACGTGCTGGCGCATGACCAGCACGAGTTGTGCCGGTCCTTCGCGGTCAGCGCGTCGACGGGCGCGGACAAGTTCGCCGGCGTGGGGTGGGAGCGGTCCGCGGCGACGGGGTCGCCACGGCTGGACGGGGCGTTGGCGTGGGTCGACTGCACGGTGCATGCGGTGCACACCGGTGGCGACCATTTGATCGTGCTGGGCCGGGTGCGCGAGCTGGCGGCACCGCGGGGCGGGGAGGCCGGGCCGCTGGTGTTCTATCGCAGTGCGTTCCGGCTCCTTCAGGACGACTGACACGCTGTAGTTGCACTACTTAGGGGCGCGGGGAACTGCGCGACAATCCCCCTGGCCTTCGGCCGGGAGGTGCCCCCATCCGGCATGCGGATGGTCCTCAACGAGCAGGGCCATCCGCACAGGGTGGTTGCTCGCGCCCACGCGGCGGAGCCGCACATCAGCAGAGCCTCGCGCCCCTGGATAGTGCAACGTCCCATGTCAGCCGATCAGAACGTCAGCACCGCCCGCGCCACTCCGCCCGTGTGCGTCGCCTCTGCCGCCTCCTCGAACGACTCGACGGGGAACGTGCACGTCACCAACTCGTCGAGCAGCAGCCGGCCCGCGCCGTACAGCTGCGCGTAACGCGCGATGTCGCGCTGCGGTCGGGACGACCCGTAGCGGCAGCCCAGGATGGACTTGTCCAGGAACAGTTCCGCCGGGCGGAACTGCGCCTCGGCCTCGACGCCGGGCATGCCCAGCAGGACCGCCTGACCGTGGCGGTCGATCATGTCGATGGCCTGCCGGGTCAGCGCGGTCGGACCCACGCACTCGAAGGCGTGGTCGACGCCGTACGGGACCAGCGCGCGGACCGCCGCCACCGTGTCGTCCACCGCGCGCGCGTCGACGAAGTCCGTCGCGCCGAAGGTACGGGCGATGGACTCCTTCTCCGCCACCGCGTCGATCGCGATGATCCGTGAGGCGCCCGCGATCCGCGCGCCCTGGATGACGTTGAGGCCGATGCCGCCGCAGCCGATCACCGCGACGGTGTCGCCGATCTCCACCTTGGCGCGGTTCAGCACCGCGCCCACACCCGTGAGCACGCCGCAGCCGATCAGCGCCGCCGAGGTGAACGGGATGCCCCGGTCGATCGGCACCACCTGGACCGCCTTGACCACCGTCCGCTCCGCGAAGACGGACGTGGAGGCGAAGTTGTAGAGCGGCTGCCCGTCGCGGGTGAAGGGCTTGCCGGGCATGCCGATCGCCTTGCGGCACATGGTCGGCCGACCGCGTCCGCACTCGCGGCAGGTGCCGCAGCTGGCCAGGGTGGAGAGGGCGACGTGGTCGCCCGGCTGGACGTGGGCCACCCCCTCGCCGACGGACTCGACGGTGCCCGCGCCCTCGTGCCCGAGGACCACCGGGACGGGGAACGGGATGGTCCCGTCGATCACGGACAGGTCACTGTGGCACAGGCCCGCCGCCGCGATCCTCACCATGACCTCGCCCGGGCCCGGCTCACGCACCGTCAGGTCGTCCACCACCTGCGGGGCCTTGCCGTCGAAGATGACGCCTTTCATGGTGCCTTCCCTTCCTCCTGAACGGGTCCGCCGCTCAGGACTGCCAGACGACGGCCTGCTGCTCGCTGTAGGCGTGGAGGCCGTAGGAGCCTCCGTCGCGGCCGACCCCGCTCTGCTTGAAGCCGCCGAACGGCGTCTCCGGGTGGCGCTGCGCGGTGTTGATGCCGACGTTGCCGGTGCGCAGCCGGGCGGCCAGCGTGTAGGCGCGGGCGGCGTCGGCGGTGAAGATGTAGTCGTAGAGGCCGTACTCGGTGGAGTTGGCGATGGTGATCGCCTCCTCCTCGTCGTCGAACGGGATCACCACGACGACCGGGCCGAAGACCTCCTCGCGGGCGATGGTCATCTCCGGTGTCACGTCGGCCAGCAGGGTCGGCGCGACGAAGAAGCCGGTGCCCGGCAGGTCGGCCGCGTCGGCGGTGCGCTCCTTGCGGGTACCGCCGGTGACCAGGCGCGCGCCCTCGCCGATCGCGCCCGCGATGTAGCCCTCGACGCGGTCGCGGTGGACCGCCGAGACGACCGGGCCGACCACCGTCTTCGGGGACAGCGGGTCGCCGACCGGCAGCCGCGCGGCGAACTGCGCCAGCCCGGCCACCAGTTCGTCGTAGCGGGAGCGGTGGACCAGCGCGCGGGTGGGCGCGGTGCAGATCTGGCCGGAGTGGAAGGCCCAGGTCGAGCCGATGGCCATGACCGCCTTGCCGAGGTCGGCATCCTCCAGCAAGATGGCCGCGCCTTTGCCGCCCAGCTCCATCAGCAACCGCTTCATGGTCGCGCCGCCGTCGGTGGCGATCCGGCGGCCGACGGTGGTCGAGCCGGTGAAGCTGATCATGTCGACGTCGGGCGAGGCGACGAGCGCCGCGCCGGCGGCCGAGCCCGAGTCCGTGACCACGTTGAAGATCCCGGCGGGCGCGCCCGCGTCCAGGAAGATCTCGCCCAACTTGAGGCAGGCCAGCGGGTCCTGGGGCGCGGGCTTGGCGACGACGGTGTTGCCCATCGCCAGCGCGGGCGCGAGCTTCCCGGCCAGGTTGACGATCGGGAAGTTGTAGGAGGTGATGCAGCCGACCACGCCGACGGGACGCCGCGCGGCGGCGGCATTGGTCAGCCCGCCCGCGGCGAGCGGGGTCGCCGCTACGGGATGCGCGGGGAAGGAGTCGACGGTCGGCTCCAGCGCGCCGCGCGCGTAGCGGCGGAACCGGTCCGCGACGACCGGCAGTTGCATAGTCGAGGCGACGCGGATGGTCGCGCCGGTCTCGGCCTGGAGCAGGGGCACGAACTCCTCGGCGCGCTCCGTCACCAGGTCGGCGATCCGCTCCAGCAGGGCCGCGCGGGCGGCGGGCGAGGTGGCGGCCCAGTGCTTCTGCGCCCGCCGCGCGGCGGCGATCGCGGCGGCGACGTCCGAGGCGGACGCCTCGGGTGCGTGGCCGACCAGGGACTCGGTGCCGGGGTTGATGACCGGGTACGTCCCGTCGCCGCCCTCGCGCCAGGTGTTGTCGATGAAGAGCCGGTGCGTGTCGGGATGGTGCGCTTCCTGCTTGTGCGCAGTGGTCATGCGGAGCACGTCCTTACCGGAGTGGAGGGGAGCCGGGTCAGCCTCGGGGCAGTCCGAGGACGCGCTCGGCGATGATGTTCCGCTGGATCTGGTCGCTGCCGCCGTAGATGGTGTCGGCGCGGGAGAAGAGCAGCGTGTGCTGGGCGGACGTGAGCGGGTAGCCGTCGACTTGGTGGGCCCGGCCGCCCGCGAACGCGCCCGGCAGGCCCTGGACCTGGACGGCCAGCTCGCCGAGCCGCTGGTGCCAGTTGGCCCACACCAGCTTGGCGACCGCCGCCGTGGCCGGCTCGGCGGTACCGAGAGTCCGCAGCGCGTTGGCCCGCATCACCTGGAGGTCCGCCCACTGGCGGGTCAGCGCCTCACGCAGCACCGGATCCCTGTCGGCGCCGGTCAGCGCCGCGGCGCGGAGGACCGCGTCCAGCTCGCGGGCGTAGCCGATCTGACGGCCCAGCATGCCCGCGCCGCGCTCGAAGGAGAGCAGCGTCATGGCGATCCGCCAGCCGTCGCCGACCGCGCCGAGCACGTCGACGGCGCGAGCCTGATCGAAGAAGACCTCGCTGAACTCGCTGACACCGTTGAGCTGTCGGATCGGGCGGACCTCGATCCGCGCGCCGTTCGGACCGGGCTGGTCCATCGGGAGCAGCAGCAGGCTGAGCCCGGCGTGACGCTGCGAACCCGGCTCGGTCCGGGCCAGCACGAAGCACCAGTCCGCCCACTGCGACAGCGAGGTCCAGGTCTTCTGTCCGCTGACCAGCCAGTCCCCCGACCCGTCCTCGGCCGGGACGGCGGAGGTGCGGACACCCGCCAGGTCGGAGCCGGCGTCCGGTTCGCTGTAGCCCTGGCACCAGATCGTCCCGCCCGAGGCGATGCCCGGCAGGTAGCGCTCACGCTGCTCCGCCGTGCCGTGCGCCAGCAGCGTCGGAGCGAGCAGCTGCTCGCCCACGATGCCGAGCGGGTCCGGGGCCTGGGCCCGCGCGTACTCCTCGAACCAGACGACCTGCCGGGTCAGGCTGTCGTCGGGCCAGCCCAGGCCGATCCAGCCGCCCGCGCCCAGCTCCCGCTCCCAGGCCCGCCGCCGCTCGGCGTCCTCGGGGACCTTGGCCCCGCGCAGGTCGGAGAAGGCGCCGCCTGCGCCGAGCCGTGCTTCCAGCCACTCCCTCGCCCGTGCGCGGAACTCCTCGTCCGCGGCGTCGAATGCGAAATCCATCGCCACCCACCTGCCGTCCGTTACGCGTTGGGACGCTCGTCGGCGGCAGCGGCCTTGGCCATCGCCTCCAGCTGCGCGAGCATCGGCATCGGGTCGACGCCGACGGTGCCGGGGAGGAAGTCGGCGATCCGCTCCGGCGTCCAGCCGCCCTGCTCCGCGTACATGGCGCGGAGTTCGCGCGGCTGCGCCCAGACCGCGATCTTCGGGCCGGCCACCGTGTAGACCTGACCGGTGATTTCCTTTGCCTGTGCGGAGAGCAGGTAGACCACCAGGGCCGCCACGTCCTCCGGCTCGCCGATCTCCTTGAGCTCCATCGGGACGTTGGCCGACATCCTGGTGCGCGCCACCGGGGCCACGCAGTTGGCGGTCACGCCGTACTTGTGGAGCCCCAGCGCGGCGCTGCGGACCAGCGAGATGATGCCGCCCTTGGCCGCGCTGTAGTTGGCCTGGCTGACCGACCCCTGGTGGTTGCCGCTGGTGAAGCCGATCAGCGTGCCGCCGCCCTGCTTGCGCATCAGCGCGGACGCGGCACGGAAGACGGTGAAGGTGCCCTTGAGGTGGGTGGCGATGACCGGGTCCCACTCCTCCTCGGACATGTTGAAGAGCATCCGCTCGCGCAGGATCCCGGCCACGCAGACCACGCCGTCGAGCCGTCCGAACGCCTCGACGGCCGCTCGGACGACGCGTTCGCCGCCCGCCATGGTGGCGATGTCGTCGGCGACGGCTATCGCCTCGCCGCCCGCCGCCTCGATCTCCTTGACCACCTCGTCCGCCACCTCGCTGGTCGGCGCGGAGCCGTCGATGCCGACGCCGTAGTCGTTGACCACGACCTTCGCGCCCTCGGCGGCGCAGGCGAGCGCCACCGCACGCCCGATGCCGCGTCCGGCCCCGGTGACCGCAACCACCTTGTCGCGCAGGAACTCAGCCACGCCGTACCCCTCCTCAAGAATCTGACGGACCGTTAGATTCTAGGAGCGAGAAGAGACGAACGGGAAGAGACGATCGGCAAGACCGGAAAGAGGAGGCGAAGCGCATGCCCGCACCCAGCGACTTCGACGCGTTCCGTGACATCGCCAAGCGCATCTCCAACTGGGGACGCTGGGGCGCCGAGGACGAGATCGGCACGCTGAACCTGATCACGCCGGAGGTCGTCCGCGCGGCGGCTGCCTGCGTCCGCACCGGCAAGCGGTTCGAGCTGGCCCTGCCGCTGCAACAGCAGGGCGTGCAGAACGGGATGATCCCGGGCCGGGTCAACCCGCTGCACAGCATGGTCGCGCTCAACTTCGAGATGTTCGGCCCGGGCGCGATCGCCACCAGCGACGACGTGGCCACGCTCGGCCTGCAGGCGGGCACCCACTGGGACGGCCTGGGCCATGTCAGCCACGGCGGCCGGATCTACAACAACCGCCCCGCGGACTTCATCAACGCCCAGGAGGGCGCCACCCGTTCCGGCATCGAGAAGGCGACGCCGCTGGTCACCCGGGGCGTGCTGCTGGACGTCGCCCGGGTGCACGACGTCGGCCGGCTGCCCGGCGACCACGTGGTCACCCCCGAGGACCTGGACGCGGCGGAGGAGGCGGCCGGGACGCAGGTCCGGGCCGGGGACGTGGTGCTGATCCGTACCGGCCAGATCCAGCTCTACCTGGGCGGCGACCGCGACGCCTACGCCTTCCCCTCTCCCGGCCTCGGGCTGCGCTGCCCCGAGTGGTTCCACGACCGGGACGTGGTGGCGGTGGCCAACGACACGCTCACCTTCGAGATCTTCCCGCCCGAGATCGACGGCCTCTACCTGCCCGTCCACGCCCTGGATCTGGTGGAGATGGGCATGATGCAGGGCCAGAACTGGAACCTGGAGGAGCTGGCACGGGACTGCGCCGAGGACGGCGTCCACGAGTTCCTGCTCGCCGCGCCGCCGGAGCCGTTCACGGGCGGCGTGGGCGCGCCGGTGGCGCCGATCGCGGTGAAGTAGTCGGCTCGCCTCGGAGGTTGCCCGACAGCCCCGCAGAACCCTCGGGGGTGGCGCGGCGCCGTGCGCGGATTTCTTCACGCGGCACGGCGCCCCGCCACCTCTCCCCCGACCTGCGGCCGGGGGCGCCCCCGTCGACGCCTGGGCCCTGACCAGCGTCGACGCGATTCGCACTCGCCAAGGATGCGGGCAGCACAAAGGACCGGGCGCCCTTGACGTCCCCTCGCAACGAATCGCTGAATCCAAGCGTGATCAGGCGGACACGTCACGTCAATGGCTTGTCCGGAATTCGGATTGGTTGCGTACGGTTTGAGACTTCATCCGTTCGTTGCAGTAACCGGAGTCGGGCCTCCTGCAACACCGTCACCGGCCGGTCTCGGCCGCCGCATATCGGCGTCCCATCTCCTGCTGATGGGCGGCGTCCGGGTGCAGGCCGTCGGGCAGCACGCCGCGGGCGGCGTCCGCGGCGGAGCACAGTTCGCGGCCGTCCATCCAGGTCAGCGCGGTGTCACCGCGCTTGCGGAGCAGTTCGACGGAGCGCTGAAGCACCTCGCGCAGCTGAGCGAGCGTGAGATCGCCGAAGCGCTCCAGCATTCCGTCCGCGAGTTCGGTCTCTCGTTCGCCACCGAACACAGGTCCGACAACAGTGATCGGAACATCCGGTCGGCGGGAGCGAATTTCGGCCAACAGCCCGTGCACAGCGGGAGCGAAGGTTCGTTCGCGCAGGGCAGCCGTGTTGTAGACGTTGATACCGAGTTCCAACGTCATGAAATCTGCTGGGTGTTTTGCCAGCATTCGCCCGACCAGAGGGTCGAGCAGGCAGCCGCCACCGTAACCGAGATTGGTCAGGTTCCGGTCGAGCAACCGCGCCGCCGTGGCCGGCCAGGTCTGCGTCGGAGCGGCGGCGTAGCCGTGGGTGATGCTGCTGCCGTAGACGGTCCAGCGCGGACGCGGGTCGGGCGCGGGGTGCAGCGGCGCACCGTCGAGCGCACGCAGTCCGCGCAGGCGGACGGCGGGGGCGATGGGCAGCGCGATCTCGACGTCCTTCATCCCGGCGGGCAGCCCGCCGAAGACCGCCCCGGCGACGCCGAGCGCCGTCGACCGCACCAACTCGCCGTCCACGGACAGGTCGCACCAGGCCTCGAAGACCGGACCGCCCTGGAGTTGGACGGACTCCGCGTCCAGCAGCAGCCGGGTGGACGCGGTGCGCACCCGCAGCCGGATACCGCTCGGGCACATGGCGGGCAGCACCACCGCCGGGTGGTGCAGGTCGAGATCGGCGACGGGCAGCCGCCAGGGCAGCGTCCAGGACCGGTCAGCGGCCCACTCGACGTCGATGACGCCTTCGAGTGCGCGGGCGACCTCGGTCACGCCCCACGAAGTCGCAGCCCACGGGGTCGTAGCGTTCACCCCGTCCCCGTTCCCGCTCTACCTGTCGATCAACCGCGCCAAGGATCAACCGAGCCGCGCCGCCTGCTGGTTGCCAGAGCTCCGGTTGTCAGAGCTCCGCGGCGAGCAGCGCCTCGGTGTCGAACGCGAGACCGTCGGCCGGGCACGGGGCGTCCGGCGCCAGTTCGCACCAGACCCGTTTGCCGCTGCCGTCCGGGAACCAGCCCCAACGGGTCGTCAGGAAACTGACCAGCTCCAGCCCGCGTCCGTTGGTCGACTCGTCGGCGGCGGCGCGCGGTGCGGGCGGTACGTCGGACGCGTCGGTGACCTCGACGCGCACCGGTCGGTGCCCGGCGTCGCCGCCGACGGGGAAGACCAGCCGGAGCACCGCCGGGGAGCCGGTGTGCACCACCGCGTTGGTGACCAGTTCGGAGACGACCAGGACCAGGGTCTCCGCGATCGGGGCGTCCGGTGCGAAGCCGCAACCGGTGAGACGGCTGCGCGCCCAACGGCGGGCGCGGCCCACCTCCGCCGGGTCGGCCTGGACCGCCGTCTGGACCTGAAGCACCTGTGCCTGCACCTGCACTTGTCACACCACCCGTGCTTGCGGGATCAACCGGGCCGAGCGACCGCGCGAGCCGCCTACCGGCGCGTTTGCGTCCAAGCATGATCCCGCCCCATGCCGGGCAGCATGGTCTTCGGGCATATTCCAGTCGAGGAGCCGCCCGGAGGTGCATACTGCCCCGGCCGCTCCGCCACCCGGGACGAACAGCTTGCTGCGCACTCCCGTGAGCGTAATCGACGCGCGCCGCGACGCCCGGAAACTGGGGGGCGTCGCGGCAAAACCACCCTTCCTACAAGTGTTCAGCGGTGCCGCCGACAGGGCTGTCGGCCGGACCGTCCGCCAGACCCTCGGCCAGTCGGTCGAGGCACAAGTCGCGGTCGGCGCAGGCCTGTTCCCACGCCCAGGCCCGCTTGAGCAGCAGGTGCACCGAGGCTTCCCAGGTGAACCCCATACCGCCGTGGACCTGAAGACAGTCCCGCGCGCCGTGCACGGCGGCGTCGTCCGCGAGCAGCTTGGCTCCGCCGATCTCACCCGCGTCGCCGGAGACCGCCGCGGCGTAGACGGCGACCCGGGCCAACTCCGCGCGCGCCAGCATGTCGGCGCACAGGTGTTGTACGGCCTGGAACGCCCCGATCGGCTGTCCGAACTGCTCGCGCTGCTGCGCGTAGCGGACGGCGTCCGCGACCGTCCGGGCGGCGAGTCCCGCCTGGAGCGCGGCGGTCAGCACCGTCGCCTCGGCGGCGACGCGGCACGCGGTGGGCGGGTCGAGACGCTGTCGCGGGGCGGGGAGCGGTCCGGTGACGTGCCACAGCGGCGTCTGCGGGTCGACCGCGCGGGCCGGTTCGGCGTCCAGCGTCCCCGGTTCGAGGACGGTCACCCCGTCGTCGTTCAGGAGCAGCACGTGGTCGAGCGTCGGCAGGTGCGGGACGAGCAGCGGTCCGCGGGCCGGGACGCGGACCGCCTCGGCGCGGCCGGTCAGCCCGAGCGTGGCGGCCAACTCCGTGCCGACCAACGGCCCTGGGACGAGGGCGCGTCCGGCCTCCTCGAAGGCGAGGACCGCCTCCGGCAGCCCGAGCCCGACCCCGCCGTCCACCTCCGGCACGCGCAGCGTGAACAGCCCGACGTCGACCAGGTCGCCCCACTCCGGCGCGCCGTCCTTCAGCAGGTCGCGCAGGCCCGTCTGAAGCGCACGCTGGTCGTCGGTCAGCTGGAAGTGCATCGTCACCGTCCCTTCGGCAGGCCCAGAATGCGCTGGGCGACGATGTTGCGCTGGATCTGCGAGGTCCCGGCGGCGATGGTGTAGGAGAGGCCCTGCAACCGCTGCGCCGTCCACGGCCCGTCCACCAGCGCCTCCGCGCCGACGACGCGGGCGGCCAGGTCCTGGAGCCGCTGCCGCGCCTCGCTGAACCGCAGCTTGAACACACTCCCGCCCGCGCCCGGGACGCCGCGCGACGCCGCCTCGGACACGTTCCACTGCACCAGCCGCCACAGCGCGGTGAACTCCGCGGCGAGCGCGGCGAGCGAGCGGCGGAGTTCGACGTCGTCCCAGGCGCCGTTCTGCCGTGCGACGCGGGCGAGTTCGCGTACCTCCCGCTGGCAGGCGACGGCTTCGCTGGCGAAGGCCGTCCCGCGCTCGAAGCAGAGGGTGACCATGGTGACCCGCCAGCCGTCGTTCTCCTCCCCGACCCGGTTGGCGACCGGCACCCGCACCTCGTCCAGGAACAGCTCGGCGAACTCGGTCGTCCCGGCCAGCGTCCGCAACGGCCGGACGGTGACGCCCGGACTGTCCATCCGCATGGCCAGCCAGGTGATGCCGCGATGCTTGGGCGCGGCGGGGTCGGTGCGCACCAACAGCTCGCACCAGTCGGCGACTTCGGCGTGCGAGGTCCAGATCTTGCTGCCGGTGACGACGTAGTCGTCCCCGTCCCGGACGGCCCTGGTCCGGAGCGCGGCGAGGTCGCTGCCCGCGCCGGGTTCGCTGAACCCCTGGCACCAGATCTCGTCCCCGCGCAGGATCGGCGGCAGCAGCCGTTCGCGCTGCGCGGGGGTCCCCTCGGCGGCGATGGTCGGCCCGGCGTGCAGGAGGCCGACGAAGTTGGCCCCGACGTAGGGCGCGCCCGCGCGCTCAGTCTCTTCGAGGAAGATCAGGTGCTCGGACGGCGTCGCGCCACGGCCTCCGGCGTCCTCGGGCCAGTGGATACCGGCATAGCCTGCGTCGAAGAGTCGCCGCTGCCAGGCCGTGTCGTAGGCACGGCGGCCGGGCCAATCCGAGGGATCGGGTGGCGCGGGGAGTTCGGGGAGGGTCTTGCCGAGCCATTCGCGTAGGTGCCGACGGTAGTCGGCTTCGGCAGGGGTATCACTGAGCTGCACCTGTGCACTCTCCTTGTGCTGCAGCCACCAGGGGCGCGGGGAACTGCGCGAGAAACCACCGTGTGCGGATGGCCCTGCTCGATCGGCGCGCCAGGTGGGTGGGTGGGTTATCGCGTAGTTCCCCGCGCCCCTAGGTAGTGCAACGTCCCCGCTAGCGAAGGTTTCCGTTCGCGTCCAGGTGCTTGTCCAGGTCGAGCTGCAGCATGCGAATCGCGTTGCCGCGCAGCACCTTGTAGACGACCTCCGGCGCCAAGCCGGCCATGTGCTCCTCGGCGACAGCCTTCGTCTCCGGCCACGTCGAGTCCACGTGCGGGTAGTCCGTCTCGAAGGTCACGTTGTCCACGCCCACCGTGTCCAGCGAGGCGACCCCGTGCCGGTCACGGAAGAAGCAGGCGAAGATCTGCCGGTAGTAGTACGTCGACGGCGGCTCGGGGATCACGTCCCGGACCCCGCCCCACGCGCGGTGCTCGCGCCAGACGTCGTCCGCGCGCTCCAGCGCGTAGGGGATCCAGCCCATCTGGCCCTCGCTGTACGCGAGCTTCAGCCTCGGGAACTTCACCAGCACGCCGGAGAAGAGGAAGTCCGTCATCGACGCCATCGCATTGTTGAAGCTCAGCGTCGCCTGCACCGCCGGGGGCGCGTCCGGGGAGGCGGCCGGCATCTGCGAGGACGAGCCGATGTGCATGTTGACCACCGTGCCGGTCTCCTCGCAGGCGGCGAAGAACGGGTCCCAGTAGCCGGAGTGGATCGACGGCAGGCCCAGGTAGGTCGGGATCTCGCTGAAGGTCACCGCCCGCACGCCTCGTGCGGCGTTGCGCCGGATCTCGGCGACGGCCAACTCGACGTCCCAGAGCGGTATCAGGCACAGCGGGATCAGCCGACCGCCGCTGTCGCCGCACCACTCCTCGACCATCCAGTCGTTGTAGGCGCGCACGCAGGCCAGCGCGACCTCCTTGTCCTTCGCCTCGGCGAAGGTCTGACCGCAGAACCGCGGGAAGGTCGGGAAGCACAGGGAGGCCTCGACGTGGTTGCTCTCCATGTCCAGAAGGCGCGCCTTGGGATCCCAGCAGCCGCGACGCATCTCGTCACGGGTGATCCCGTCCAGCGTCATCTCGTCCCGCGAGAAGCCAACGGCGGCGATGTTGCGCTTGTACGGGAACTGGAGGTCCTCGTAGATCCACCAGTCGGTCGGCGGTCCGTCCGGGTCCATGCTGATCCGGTACTTGCCGCCCACGTACTCCAGTTGACCGATACCGGCACGGAGCGGCTGCGGGCCGCGGTCGCGGTACTTGGCCGGGAGCCACGTGTCGAAGAGATGCGCCGGCTCGATCACGTGGTCGTCGACGCTCACCACCATCGGAAGTTCGGCGGAGTTATCCATGCGAGGCACCCTCTCCACAACCCTTTACCTGACGGTCCGTCAGATTCAGACTAGTGACGGACAGCTGAAGCGGCAAGCGAGCGAGGACCGGATGGGTGTAGAGGGAAAGAAACGGCTGGACCGGCAACGTGACCTGCTCGACCGACTGCTCGACCCGGCGCGCACCGCCGTCATCACCTGCGAGTGTCAGCAGGGCGTGCTCGGCGAGGAGGCGGTCTTCCCCGCGCTGGCCGAGGCCGCGGCCAAGACCGGGCTGGTGGGGAACGTCCGACTGCTCTGCGAGGCCGCCCGCGCGGCCCGCGTGCCCGTCGTCCACTGCACCGCCGAGCGCCGCGCGGACGGGCTGGGCGCCAACACCAACGCCCGGCTCTTCGCCGCGGCCGCGCGCACGCCCTTCGACCCCGCCCTGCACGCCGGCATCGGCGCGGACCCGGAGCGCGACCTGGTCCTCCCCCGGCTGCACGGCCTCGGGCCGTTCCAGGACACAGGCCTCGCGTCCGCGCTGCGCAACCTCGGGGCCACGACCGTGGTCGTCACCGGCGTCTCGGTCAACGTCGCGCTGCTGGAGCTGACCCTGGGCGCGGTCGACGCCGGACTGCAGGTGGTGATCCCGACCGACGCCGTCGCCGGGACCCCGCCCGAGTACGCCGAGGCCGTGCTGGCCAACACCCTCGCCCTCGTCGCCACCCTCACCGACACCGCCACCGTGGCGGCCGTACTGGCCGCCAGAGCCGCCACAGCTGCCGGAGCCGCCGGAGCTGCCGGAGCTGCCGGACCAAGGAGAGACTCGTGACCCTCGCCGACGCCGGATCGCTGTGGGACCTGCTGGAACAACGCGTCGCGGCCACGCCGGACGCGCCGATGCTGATCCAGGCCGCCGACACCCCCGCAGGCGACGCCGACGCCGACACCGCAGGCGAGCCGGACCGGCAGCTGACGTACCGTCAGGTCCGCGACCGCGCCGAGCGGATCGCCGCGGGGCTGCGCGCCGAGTACGGGATCGAGGACGGCACGCCGGTCGCCTGGCAGTTGCCCACGCGGATCGAGACGGTGCTCGTCTCGCTCGCCCTCTCCCGGCTCGGCGCGGTGCAGACGCCGATCATCGCCATCTACCGGGGCGCGGAGGTCGGCCACATCCTCGGCGAGTCCCACGCGCGGCTCTACCTCGTCCCCGGCGTCTGGCGCGGCTTCGACTACGTGACGATGGCCGAGGAGCTGACCCGGGGCTGGCAGCGGCCACCGGCAGTCCGTGTCCTCTACGACGACGCCGACCTGCCCGACGGCGACCCGGTCACCCTGCCGCCCGCGCCGCGCGCGGACCTGGACGACGCGCACGCGCCGGTGCGGTGGGTCTACTACACCTCCGGCATCACCTCCGCGCCCAAGGGCGCCCGGCACACCGACCGGACGCTGATCGCGGGCGGCAGCGGCTTCGCGCGGGCGCTGGACATGGGCCCGGACGACGTCGGCTCGATCGCCTTCCCCTACGCCCACATCGGCGGCCCCGACTACCTGGTCGCGCTGCTGGTGCACGGCTTCCCCGCGCTGCTGCTGGAGGTCTTCGCGCTGCCCGACGTGCTGCCCGCGTACCGGCGCAACGGCGTCACCATGGCGGGCGGCAGCACCGCGTTCTACTCCGCGTTCCTGGCCGAACAGCGCAAACTGCCGCCCGGCGAGCGGCTGATACCGACGCTGCGGATCATCTCGGGCGGCGGCGCGCCGATGCCCCCCGAGCTCCACCGGGAGGTCACCGAGGAGATGGGCGTGGTCCTCGCGCACGGCTACGGCATGACCGAGGCCCCCGCCATCACCATGGGCTCCCCCCGCGACACCCCCGAGCAGCTGGCGTTCACCGAGGGCCACCCGGTGCGCGGCTGCGAGGTGAGGGTCGAGGACGGCGAGATGTGGCTGCGCGGCCCGATGGTCTGCCGCGGCTACACCGACGCCGAGCTGACGGCCCAGGCCTTCACCGCCGACGGCTGGTTCCGCACGGGTGATCTCGGTCACGTCCGCCCGGACGGGCACGTCCGGCTGACCGGTCGGCTGAAGGACATCATCATCCGCAAGGGGGAGAACATCTCCGCCAAGGAGATCGAGGACCTCCTCTACCAGGACCCGCGCGTCGGCGACGTCGCCGTGATCGGCCTGCCGGACCCGGTGCGCGGCGAACGCGTCTGCGCGGTGGTGGAGCGGAAGCAGGGCGTCGAACCGCCGTCGCTGGCAGATGTGGCGGCACGGCTGCGGGCGGCCGGGCTCATGACGCAGAAGATCCCGGAGCAGTTGGAGGTCGTCGAGGCGCTGCCGCGCAACGAGACGCTGCGGAAGGTGCTGAAGCACCAGCTGCGGGACATGTTCGCCGGGCTTCCGTGGGAGGGGTAGCCGGGCGAGCGAAACCCCCGCCGACCGACTGTTCGGGGTTCATCCGCGGGTATGAAGACGCTGTCAATCAGCTGAGTAGGCTCGAACGAGCTCGAAAGTCTGGTTCTCGCCCGGTAGTCGCACCAGGAGACGGCGGGAGTTTCCTGAAAGGTCGCGATGAGCCTCACCGGTACACCCTTCTTCGTGCTGACCGTCGTCCTCGTGGTCGTCGCCCTGGCCGCGCTGTTCGGGCTGTGGAACCGAATACCCGGCCCGGGCGCGGCCAGACTGGCGGCCAGATTCGGGCTGGCCGTCCTGAGCCAGCTCACCGCCGTGGTCATGGTGCTGGTCTACCTCAACAACAGCATGGGGCCGTTCTACGACAGCTGGAGCGACCTCTTCGGCGGCAGCACGACGGTCAGCGACACCGCGCTCTCCGGCAACAACGGCCACCACGGCGGCGACGGCGTCGCGCCCGGCGGCAAGCTGACCTTCTCCTCCTACCTCCCCGGCGTGCTGAAGACCCGCACGGTCGGCGCGTCCTCCGGCATCGAGGGCAGCCTCTACGTCTGGCTTCCGCCGCAGTACCACGACCCCGCGTACGCGAACACCGACTTCCCGGTGGTCGAACTGCTCCCCGGCACGCCGGGCACGCCGCAGGCGTGGTTCGGGACGATGAAGGTCCAGGACGAGATGAGCAAGCTGATGGCCGCGGGCACGGTCAAGCCCATGATCATGGTCTCGGCCAAGCTGAACGTCCTCGGCGGCAACACCGACCCCGGCTGCGCGGACATCCCGGGCGTGGCCCGGACCGCGACGTGGCTCTCGCGGGACGTGCCGGCGCTGATCCGGTCCAACTTCCGCGCCGCGAAGGCACCGTCGCAGTGGGCGATCATGGGCTACTCCGCGGGTGCGTACTGC
The DNA here is from genome assembly GCF_015690355.1 of Streptacidiphilus fuscans. Lineage (GTDB taxonomy): Bacteria > Actinomycetota > Actinomycetes > Streptomycetales > Streptomycetaceae > Streptacidiphilus > Streptacidiphilus fuscans. Next base: position 25,234 of record NZ_JADPRT010000015.1, read on the forward strand.
GCGGTCAACCTGACGGTCCAGCACCCGGACGTCTTCGGCTCGGCGGTCAGCCTGTCGGGCTACAACACGCCCGAATCCCCCCTGGTCACGAACAACTTGGGGCTGAGCCGCGCCAACGACCCGGTGTACCAGCTGAAGCACGCGAAGAAGCAGCCGCCCGTGTCGTTCCTGATGGGCGGCAGCCTCCAGGACCAGGGCACGGTGCCTGCGGCGAAGGCGCTGCTCGCGGTCCTGCGGACGCCGGGCGACAGCCGCCTGGTCACCGTCCGCGAGGGCGGTCACACCCCCACGGTGTGGCGGGAGATGCTGCCCGATGCACTGACCTGGCTGTCGGCGCGGACGTCCGGTTGAACGGTTGGGGGCGCGGGGAACTGCTGATGTGCGGCTCCGCCGCGTAGGTAGTGCAACGTCCCTCGTGCCCAACCCCGACTACTGCACGGGGAATACCCGCCGCACGACCCGTTCCGCCGCGCCGCCGTCTTCCAGCGCGCAGAACTTCGCGCGGAACGCGCCCCGCAGCTTCTCCGTCTCCCACGTGTCCGCGCCGCCGCCCACGCGGAGCAGCTCGGCCAGCTCCTCCGGCGTCGACGCGACCGCGCCCGGGGGCTCGGCCATCAGGTCGAAGTACGTGCCGCGGACGCGCTGGTACTCGTCCCAGTCCGGGGCGAAGACGACGATCGGGCGGTCCAGGACCGCGTAGTCGAACATCGTCGAGGAGTAGTCGGTGACCAGGATGTCCGCCGCCAGGTAGAGGTCCTCGACGACGGGGTACGCCGAGACGTCGACCACCCCCACGTCGTCCGGCCGGAGGCCCGCGTCGTCGTAGAAGTAGTGGGCGCGCATCAGCAGCGTCGTGCGGGGGCCGAGACTGCGGGCGAGGGTGACGATGTCGAGGGCGGGGACGAAGGTGTCCTGCTGCTCGCGGTGGGTGGGGGTGTAGAGGACGACCCGCTGGTCGGCGGGGATGCCCAACTTCTCGCGCACCGCGGCGATCTCCGCCGCGTCCGCGTTGGCCAGGCGGTCGTTGCGCGGGTAGCCCGTCTCCAGGACCTCGTAGGGGCCCGGGTAGGCGCGGCCGAAGGCGTCCGTCGCGAAGGGGCTCGGCGAGACCAGGTAGTCCCAGCGGGCGACGTGTTCCAGCAGGCGGTCCCAGTCCATGTCGCCTGCGGCCAGCGGGCGGGACTTCAGGTCCAGGCCCAAGTACTTGAGCGGGGTGCCGTGTTGGGTCTGGACGTGCACCGAGCCGGACCGCTTGGTCATCGTGTGCGGGAAGTTGACGTTGTTGACCAGGTACTTGGCCGTCGCCATCAGCTTGAAGTAGCGCGGCGTGTTGGCCACCACGTACGGGACGCCCTCCGGCAGCCCCTTGGCCTGGGCCGCCGTCTCGACCACCCAGACGCCCTTGACCTGCGGGGCGAGCTCGCGCATCGCCTCGTAGATCGCGGCCGGGTTGCAGGCGTAACCCCGGTACCAGTAGGCCGCGAAGACGGCGAGGTTCTCGTTGAGCGGGAGCCGGCGGTAGGTCTCGTAGAGGCCGCGGCGGCCCGCGCCGCGTACCGCCCGCTTCAGGGTGTTCGGCAGGGTGCGCGGCAGCGCGCGCAGCGGGCGCAGGCGCTGGTACGCGCCCCACGCGCCGCGGTCGACCAGCCGGTACTGCACGCCGCGCAGGCCCTTGGGGTAGGCGTAGCCCGCCGGTCGCCGGCGGTGGAAGTGCGCGACGGTGCGGCGGAAGAACTCCTCGCGGAGCCGCTCCGGGACCAGGCCGGGGGTGTCCAGCACGGTGACGGCCTGCTTGACCGTGCGGTCGAAGACGGCCCGGCGCAGTTCGGCCGGGATCTCCGGGTGGCGCTCCATGAACGTGAAGATCGCCTCGTACTGCGGGAACGCGTCCGCGTGCTTGGGCGAGGCGGTGTTGGTGATCGCCCCGGCGCGCTGGCGGCGGTAGAAGTAGAGGTCCTTGTCCAGGTAGCTGAGCTTCTGCGCGCCCAGCAGCAGTGGATAGGTGACCGAGATGTCCTCGTAGTAGCCGCCGCCGAACTGGACCTCCAGCGACGCCAGGTACTCGCGGCGGATCACCTTGTTCCAGACGGACATGATCATCTGCAGCAGGCCGGGCCGGTCGGCCAGGGTGAAGACCTCCGGCAGCGGCGGCTCGACCAGCAGGCGGCGCCAAGTGTCCGGCTCGGTCGTCCCGTCCGGGAAGGTGCGGGCGAAACCGGTGATCAGCACGTCGGGGCGGATCTCCGCGAGCCGCGCGGCGACCAGGTCCACCGCGCCGTCGGCCAGCCAGTCGTCGCTGTCAACGAACCACACGTAGTCGCCGGTGGCGTACTTGAGACCGACCTCACGCGCGCCGCCGAGACCGCGGTTGACGGCCAGGTGCCGCACGGTGAGGCGGGAGTCGCGCTCGGCATAGGCGTCGAGGATCGCGCCGCTGCGGTCGGGCGAGCAGTCGTCGACGGCGATCACCTGAAGTGAGGGCAGGTCGGCGGAGAGGAGGGAGTCCAGGCAGCGCGGAAGGTAGTCGGCGACGCCGTACACGGGCAGCACGATGCTGAGGGAAACTCCGGTACTCACAGCTGGTGGCGCTCCTGGTCCTGCGGCGGCGGTGCATGCGGGGCAACCCGATGCTAGTTCACCGCGCCTTCACGTCGGACCGACCGATGAAACCCCTGCTCAGAAGCGGCTCAGAAGGCGGTCAGAACGGTCGCTCGTCGGAGACCGTGAACAGCCGCCGTACGCCGAGCGCCGCGAAGACCCGGTGCACCTGCGACGGCACCGCACCGGAGGCGGGGTCCACCCGCGGCATGACCAACCGCAGTTCGCCGCCGCAGGATCGCATCAGCCGCCGGGCGGCGATCAGCACCCCGACGCCCGTCGAGTCGCAGAAGCGGACGTCCGTGAGATCGACCACCAGCTTTCTGGACCCGTTCGCCACGGCCTCGCGCACCGCCTCGCGGACCCGGCCGCCCGAGCCGAGGTCGAGATCGCCGGAGACGCTCAGCAGCACCCAGTCGTCCTGTTCGTACCGTTCCACGGTCACGTTCGTCGTCATCACGGTGCCCACGACTCTCCGACTCTTCAGCTGTCCGACCGTCCGGGTTCCCCCCGCTACCAGGACATCACTGATGGTGATGGTGCTTCAGGGTAGCCCTCGGTCCCTCGCTCTGACACTGCGTGCCACCATGCGCGCACACTTGATTCTTCAAACATTCGGACGACCGGCACATCGCGGCGCTAGATTCGACCTGAGGAGTTCTCTGAGGAATTCCCCGAGGAGTCACCTGAGCAGTCGCTGAACTGGTACCGACGGAGCGGTGGTGCTGATGACGAGTCCGGCGCCGATCCGTTGGGACCGGCAGATCCAGCGACGGCTCGCGCGCGGCGAGGAGTCCGCCCTCGGCGAGCTCTACGACCAGTTCGCGCCGCTCGTGCACGGACTCGCCAACCGCGTGCTGGGCGACCAGGCCGCCGCTGAGCAGATCACCAGGGACGTCTTCGCCCACGTCTGGGAGCACCCGGAGAGCTTCGACCCGGCCCAGGGCTCGATGCGTTCCTGGATCGGGACGCTGACCCACCGCCGCGCGGTGGAGCGCCTCCGCCGCGAGCACGCGGCCGCCGCCGGGGAGCAGGACGGCGGCGTGGACGGCCCGTTGGAGCCGCCCAGCGTCGAGGAGGAGATCCTGGCCGCGGCCACGGCCGCCCGCGTGCAGTACGTGGTCGGCTCGCTGCCGCAGGCGCTGCGGGAGACGCTGCTGCTCACGTACTTCGGCGGGCGCACCTACGGCGAGGCGGCGACCGAGCTGGGCGTCACGCCCGCCACCGCCAAGCACCGGATGCGGCTGGGCCTGCAACTGCTGGCCACCGCGCTGTCGACCAGCCCGACGGAGCCGACCGGGGCAACCGCGCCCAGTGATGCCGCCGGGTCCGCCGACTACGCGGAGCCTGCCGGGTCCACCGAGCCGACGGAGCCCGCCCGATGAGCGGCCACGAGGCACTGCGCAGCCTCCTCGGCGCCTGGGCCCTCGACGCCTGCCGGCCGGACGAGGCGGCACGCCTCGAAGCGCACCTCGCCGACTGCCCGTCCTGCGCCGAGGAGGCGCACCGGCTGCGGGACGCCGCCGGCTGGCTCTCCTCCGACGAGCCGCTCGACCCGGATCCGGGCCTGCGCCGCCAGGTCATGGCCGGCTGTCTGGAGATACGCGACGCGGACTTCCGCGTCCCCTCCTACGCCGACCCGTACGTCGCCGAGACGGCCCGCCTGGACGCGCTGCTGCGCGACCTGGGCGAGCTGGACTGGCTGGAGCAGGCCCAACTGACGTGGCACGGCGGCTCCGAGCAGCGCCGCCCGGCCGAGGTGCTGTCCCATCTCGCCGCGGTGGACGGCGTCCTGGCCGACGCGCTTGGCCTGCCGGATCCGCTGGACCGGGTGACCGAGCCGAAGCCCGCCGAAGCGGCGGACGGGCCGGGCGGCCACGTCGACGTGCTGGTCGCACGGACGACGGCGCTGCGCGAGGCGCAGTCGCGGCGACCGCCGGAGTCGGTCCGCGCGATGTGGCGTGCGCAGACGCGGGCGGTGGTCGAGACGGCGGCGCTGGCGGCCGAGGCCGACCCGGTGGTGGCGGAGGACGGCGTCGACTACGGCGCGTTCGAGCTGCGGGTGGCGGACTCGTTCCTGGACCGCGCCTTCGAGTGCTGGATCCACGCCGACGACATCGCGGAGGCGGTCAGCTATCCGTACCACCCGCCGCGCGGCGCGCACATGCGGCAACTCATCGGCCTGGCAGTGCGGTTGCTGCCGCTGGCGATGTCCGCGCTGCGCGCCTCCGGCGAGGCGACATCGCCGGACCCGGTGCCGGGCGAGCAGTCGCGCGTGGTGAAGCTGATCGTCGAGGGCCGCGGCGAGGGCGAGTGGCTGATCCCGATCGACGCCCCGGGCTGGGTTCCCCCGACGGACGTCGAACCCACCGCGACGCTGGCGATCGACGGCGTGGAGTTCTGCTTCCTCTGCGCGGCACGCCGGGACCCGCACCGCGTCCCGGTCGGCATCAAGGGCGATGCGCCAGCGGCCCGCGACCTGCTCGCGGCAGCCCGGCTGCTCTCCCGGCCCTGACGGCGACAGCCCGGCCCCGACTGCGACAGCCCGGCCCTGACTGTGGCCTGAATCACCACTGTTCGGCCGGTCGCCCGTCACACTCCTCCGGGCTGCGGTGTCATCCCTGCAGAAGCGCCTTACGGCGGAGCAGCAGGCGACAGAGCAGCTAGGAGATCGACATGGACGCCCGACTCAACCTCTTCGGCACCACCGTCGCGCCCAAGTTCAGCAAGTACATCAACGCGGCCGGGAAGGTCGTCACCGACTCGACCCTGCCCGCCGCCACGCAGGAGCTGGTGAAGATCCGGGCCAGCCAGATCAACGGCTGCGGCATGTGCCTGGACATGCACACCAAGGACGCGGCAGCGGCGGGCGAGACGGCCCAGCGCCTCAACCTGGTCGCGGCCTGGCGCGAGGCCACCGTCTTCACCGAGGCCGAGAAGGCCGCGTTGGAGCTGACCGAGGCGGGCACCCGCCTCGCCGACGCGCCCGGCGGCGTCCCGGACGACGTGTGGGCGAAGGCCGCCAAGCACTACGACGACGAGCAACTGGCCGCACTGGTCAGCCTGATCGCGCTGATCAACGTCTACAACCGGCTCAACGTGATCGTCCGGCAGCCGGCCGGAAGCTACCAGCCGGGTCAGTGGAGCTGACCGTGCGCAGTCCCTGACGGAAGCCGGCGGAAGCTCGCGGAACGTAGCGGAAACTAGCGGAAGACGACCGTGCGCGAGCCGTTGAGCAGGACGCGGTGCTCCGCGTGCCACTTCACGGCGCGGGCCAGCGCCTGGCACTCGACGTCACGTCCCAGGGCGACCAGCTTCTGGGGCGTGACCTCGTGCGAGACGCGGACGACCTCCTGCTCGATGATCGGGCCCTCGTCGAGCGCCGCGGTCACGTAGTGAGCGGTCGCGCCGATCAGCTTCACGCCGCGGGCGTGCGCCTGGTGGTAGGGCTTGGCGCCCTTGAAGCTCGGCAGGAACGAGTGGTGGATGTTGATCGCGCGTCCGGTCAGCGCCTTGCACAGGTCGTCGGAGAGCACCTGCATGTAGCGGGCCAGCACGACCAGGTCCACGCGCTCCTCGTCGACGACGCGCAGCAGCGCCGCCTCCGCCTCGGCCTTGGTGTCCGGGGTGACCGGGATGTGGTGGAACGGCACGCCGTAGGAGGCGGCCAGGTCCTCGAAGTCGCGGTGGTTGGAGACGACGGCGGCGATCTCCACCGGCAGCGCGCCCGAACTGGCGCGGAACAGCAGGTCGTTCAGGCAGTGCCCGAACTTGCTGACCAGCAGCAGCACCCGCATCCTGGCCTCGGCCTCGTGGATCTGCCACTCCATGTGGAAGGCGTCACCCGTCGCCGCGAAGCTGGCGCGCAGCTTCTCCAGGTTCACCGGCGGCTCGGCGGAGAAGTGCACCCGCATGAAGAACAGCCCGCTGTCCGCGTCGCCGAACTGCTGACTGTCCACGATGTTGCAGCCCGTGAGGAACAGGTAGCTGGACACCGCGTGCACGATGCCCTGCTTGTCGGGGCAGGACAGGGTCAGGATGTACTGCTCGGCGTTCTGCTCGGCCTCGGCCACCGGACTGCTTCTCCTTACGCGACGAACCTGGGCCCCAGGGTCCCACATCACGCCGGTGGAGCCGCGTGGCGTCTCACCCTCCGGAGCGGGTCAGGGCGGCGAGCTGGGCGAGGGAGCGGGGCAGCGTGTCCGGGTCCTCCTCGTCGGCGAGGGCGAGCCGGACGTGCGCCTCGCGGCAGGCGCGGACCGCCTCGGGCCAGGCGTGGTGCTCCAGGTAGGCGGAGACGGGCGCGTCGGAACCGATCTGGTGCATGATCCGGAGCACCCGCAGCACCGCCGTGTCGACGAGCGCGGCCTCGGTGGAGTCGCGGAAGATCGTGCCGACGTACTTCTCTGCGGACCAGCGGTCCAGCCAGGTGTCCTCGACCAGGCGGTAGACGGCGTCGGTGACGTCTCCGTAGCCCTCCCGGCCGACCGCCCAGCAGTCCTGTTGGAAACGCAGATCGCCGAGCATGTGCAGCGCTGAGCGGACTCGGGCCCGCCAACGCCACCAGGGAATGTCAGTGAGCGGCATGCCGCCCATCCTCCTGGAGCGGGTGCCGGTTCGAGAAGCCCTCACCGGAGCTTCGTCGGAAGCCTCGACCGAAGTGTGACCCGAAGCGTTATCCGAAGCCTTACCCGGAGCCTGTGCGCCTTGCATGGTGCACGATCCTACGTTCTACGCGCGCAATCACTCCTTGTTCACATCGCAGTCACCTTGCGTTGGTGTCGATGCCGTCCCGGCGTCCGATATGCCATCAAGGGTGACGTTCGACCGAAAAGCCTTTTGCGCAGCCGTTGGGGAGAGGGCAGCACATCATGATCACAAAGGGTTCCGCCCTAGTTCGACTAGGGACCGCTGTCTCCATGGCGGCGGTGCTGGGCGCCGGTCTGACGGGCTGCGGGGGGAACGCAAGCGCCGACGACGTCGTCACCGTGATGACCTGGGCTCCGATGGAGGGCCAGGCCGGCGCGGAACCCGGCGTACCCGCGATGGCCCAGGCCATCGCCGACTCCGTCAACGCGAACGGCGGGATCCAGGGCCACCAGCTGCGCGTGCTCGCCTGCGACGAACACAACACCGCGCAGGGCGCGCTCGCGTGCGCGGACCAGGCGGCGGCCGACCACGTCGCGGCGGTGATCGGCTCGTCGAGCCAGTTCGCGGCACAGTTCATGCCCACCCTGGAGAACGCGGGCATCAGCTACATCGGCGGATCGGGCGCGTCCACGGCCGAGTTCACCTCGCCGTACTCGTACCCGGTCAACGGCGGGTACCAGACCCTGCTGGTCGGCAACGGCGAGCAGTTGGCGGCGGCGGGCTGCCGCCGGGTCGCGATCGTGCGCCCGAACACGGCGGTCGGCGACACCATGTTCGACTACCTCAACGACGGTCTCTCCTCGGCCCACCTGACCGCGGTCGACGTTCCCGTCAACCCCGGACAGACCAGCTACGGCAACGAGGTCGAGACGGCGATCGGCTCCGACCAGGACGGCGACTGCGTCACCAGCGCGCTGGACGCGGCCTCCACCCAGACCTTCTACGCCAACTGGCTCCAGGCGAACCCCGCGCACGCCCGCCTCTCGGCGCTGATCGGCAGCTTCCAGCAGTCCCTCGTCGACAACCTCGGCGGCGCCACCGGCCCCCTCGAGGGCGCGCTGGCGACGGGCTGGTACCCGCCCGACGGCAGCCCCGTCTGGAAGCAGCTGCACGCGGTGATCCAGAAGTACGCCTTCACCGACAACAGCATCAACTCCGCCGACCCGGCTATCGAGACGACCTGGATCTCCTACGAGGTCTTCGACAAGGTCGCCGCGACGATCAACGGCCCGATCACGACCCAGAGCGTCCACGCCGCGTTCGACGCCACCGGCCCGGTCTCGACGGACGGCGCGACGCCGCCGCTCTCGTGGCAGAGCACCAACCTCATCGCCCTCCAGTCCGCGCCGCGCACGGTCAACACGGACGTGTCCTTCCAGCAGGTGGTCAACGGCGAGCTCACCGAGGCCCACTCCGGCCTGGTCAACGTCGCGACCCAACTGACGCGCTAGACAGCCGTACCGAAGTCCAGGTCAGAGCTGGCTCGTGCTGCGGGTCGGCAGACCCTGCGCGGAGGCGATCGGGTTCCAGAGGCTCGCCGCGCGGTCCTTCGCGTGGCTGGCGTTGACGCTCGCCGTGTCGCCCAGGTTCTTCTCGCCGCCCGGGTGCGGGTGGTGCTTCTTCTGGCAGTTCTCGACGGACTGCGCCGCCCACGCGGCATAGTGCGAGTCGGCCTCCTTGGAGGCCTCCCACCCGGTGCGCAGCGCGTCGACCAACTGCTGTCCCTGCGGCAGCTGGGACGCGTTCAGCGCGCCCAGCTGCTGCACCAGCTGGCCACGTGCCTGCGCGGCCTGGCTCAGGGTCTGCTGGGCGGCGGGCAGCGCCTGGCAGCCCTCGATGTCGCTGACCGCGCCGATCACCGCGGAGCGGTCGTTCGCCGCCGAGGACAGCAACCCGCTGAGCGCCTGCGCCTGGGACGCCGCGGTGCTCCCGCCGATCGACGCCGGGTTCGCCGACTTGGTCGTGCCCGTCCCGGCCGTCTGCGCGGACGCCGAGGGCGAGCCGCTGCTCAGCATCGCGCCCAGGCCGATACCGGCCACCGCGCACGCCGCGACCACGCCGATGGCGACGTTGCGGAGCGACGGCCCGCTGCGCCGCGGCCCGTCGTCGTAGCCGTCGTACCCGGCGTGGTTGCCATAGCCGGCTTGGTTGTCGTAACCGGCCTGGTTGTCGTAGCCGCTGTGGCCGTTGTGGTTCTCGTAGCCGTTCTGGCTGTCGTAGCCGCCGTTGTAGCCGCCGTTGTACGTGTCGTGCTCGGCACCGCCGCCGTGACCGCCGTACCCACCTTGGCCGTTGGCCTCGTAACCGCCCCGACCGCCGTAGCCGCCACCGGTGTTGTAGTCGTTGGCGTAGTCGTTGCGGTACTCGCCGGAACCGCCCGAACCGCCGTAGCCGCCGCCGTACCCGCCGCCCTGGGACGGTGGCAGGAACTGCGTGGCCGCGGCTCCGTTCTCCGCCGGAGGCCCCTGCTGGAACGGCGTCTGGTGCTCGGCGTAGTGCGCCTCTTCCGGACGGAAGAGGTCGTCCGGAGTGAGCTCGCCGGGGTTGGGTCGACGATGGTTCACGCGTTTCCTCACCTTTGACCGAGCTCGCCCAGTCGCGCTCGGGCTCCGCTCACAACGCGCACCACGCTACCCGTTACCCCCGACGGGTGACCATCCTGGGTTGTTCCGGTTGTGCACCGATGGGGGATTCAGGCGGCGACCTCCGCCAACGCCCGTGCCTGGAACTCCTGCACCGCACGCTGGTTGCGGAACGGCTCCAGCTTGCGCCGGAAGTCGTCCAGGTACTCCGCACCACGCGCCGACCGCAGCCCGGACATCAACTCGACCGCCCGCGCGCCCGTCTCGCACGCCGCGTCGACCTCGCGCAGCTGCAACTGCGCGGTGGCGAGCAGGACCAGGTCCACGGCGCGGCGACGGACCCGCGTCTCGGGGTGACCGCGCAGCGCCTCCTGGGCCTGGCGGGCGCTCTGCCGCGGCTGTTCGAGGTCGCGGTGGCAGTGGGCGAGCTCGTCGGCGAGGTACGCGCCGTCGAAGTGGCCGATCCAGCCCGGGTCCTCCTCCGGCCGGCTGTGCTCCAGGGCCTGCATCGCCCGTCCGGCGGCCATGTCACAGGACCGGCTGTCGCCGAGCAGCGCGTGACCGCGTGCCTCGGCCGCGTGGAACATGGCCATCGCCGTGGGCGTGGCGGAGCCCCGCGCACCCTCCTGCGCGGCGCGGGCGAGCTGGGTGATCTCCCGCGGGTTGCCCAGGGCGGCGGCCAGGTGGCTCATCGACGAGGCGAGCACGTAGCCGCCGTACGCGCGGTCGCCCGCTGCCTGGGCCAGGCGCAGCGCCTGGATGTAGTAGCGCTGGGCCAGCCCCGCCTGGCCGGTGTCGATGGCCATGTATCCGGCCAGCTCGGTCAACCGCGCGACGGCGGCGAAGAGCTGACGCCCCGTCTCCTCCCGGTAGGAACCCGCGAGCAGGCCGGAGACCACGGAGTTGAGGTAGTGCACCACGACCGGCCGCACATGGCCGCTGCCGAAGCGGTGGTCGAGGTCGACCAGCATCTGCGTGGTCGCCCGGACCGCCTCGACGTCGGCCGGACCGACGCGTGGGCCACCGGCGCGCGCGACGGCCACGTCCGGCGCGGTGATCAGCCAGTCGCGGCTGGGCTCGACCAGCGCGGACGCGGCCACGGACGCGCCGGCCAGGAAGTCCCGCCGCCCGACGTCGCTGCGCCACAGTTCGCAGACCTGCTCGACCGCCCCGACCAGGTTCGGCGCGAAGTGCAGGCCGATGCTGGAGGAGAGGCTCTTGCCGTCGGCCATCCCGATGTCCTCGACCGTGACCGGCCGACCGAGTTTGCGGCCGATCGCCTCGGCGATCACCGCCGGGGCCTGTCCGCGCGGTTGTTGACCGCGCAGCCAGCGGGCCACGGACGTCTTGTCGTAGCGCAGGTCGAGGGCGTGCTCGGCACCGCAGAGGTTCACCCGGCGGGCCAGGCCGGCGTTCGAGCAGCCCGCCTCCTGGATCAGGGCCTGGAGCCGTTCGTTGGGCTGTCGTGCGACGAGCGGTCTGGCGGCCATGGAAGTCACTGCCTCCCCTATGAGGTCGGACCCTTTCGGACCGTGGGAATTGGGGACCTTTGAGGTCGGAGGTCGCAGGACAGGAGCATTCCCCCGATCCTGTCGGGTGATGCGTCACGGAGTGCCAACAGCGGGTAACCGCTACGGAATGGCTGGGAACGACTGGTAATGGTCGGGAACATCCGTCAGCGTAGCGAAGCCTGACGGCCCCCCATACCCGCTTGCCGGGCCCAAGGGGCGTGCGCCCCCTCGCGTGCAACCGCGCGCCCCGCGTGTCGCTTCCCGGATGGCCGAGTTTTCCCGATCAGGCCGTAACCCCTGCTGCTGGGGCGAGTTGTGCAGCACGTGGAAGACACCCTGGGAGCCACTCGACAGGACGGGCACACGGAAACCGGCAGGGGTTCCGCACGTGACTCGCTGTTGACGGCAGCAGTCGCGTACGCGGAGGAACGGCACTGGGAGGTCTCCCCCGGTGCCTGGCTGATCGAGGACGACGGCCCACCGCGCTGCTCCTGCGGTGACCTCGACTGCCCGATGCCCGGGGCGCACCCGGCCACCCGTGACTGGACCCGCCGTTCGAGCTCGGGCCCCGGCGTCGTCCGGCGCTGGTGGACGGAGAACCCCGCCGCGTCGATCCTGCTGCCGACGGGTCGCTCGTTCGACGCGATCGACGTCCCCGAGGTCGCGGGCTGCCTGGCGCTGGCCCGGATGGAGCGGATGGGCCTGCAGCTCGGCCCGGTACTGGCGATGCCGGGCGGTCCCGGGCGGGGCCGTCGGCTGGTCTTCCTGGTGCTGCCCGGCGCGCTCTCCAAGCTGCCGGACATGCTGCGCCGCCTCGGCTGGGGCGCGGGCAGGCTCGACCTGGTCGGCCACGGCGAGGGCGGCTGGGTCGTGGCCCCGCCCACCCGGATCGGCGGCTTCGGGTACGCGCAGTGGGCGCGCGAACCCACGAACCTGAACCGCTGGCTGCCGGAGGCGGCCGAGGTCATCAACCCCATTGCTTACGCCTGCGGCCGAGAGGCGCCGCTGCCCGCACACGTGGGGCAGTAGCACAAGCCCGGCAATCCCCTGTGCCCCCGAGTCCCGCGGTGACGCTTCCCGCGGTCGACCGGGGGCACAGTCACGTTCTCACCCGCTCTGGCACGCCCTGGCCCGTTCTGGGGTAACTGGGGTTCTACCCACGCAGGAGAGTGGAAAAGCCCCACGATCAGGTGAACGGGCTCAAGGATTGGCGGGAGTTGCCGAGGGGATCTATCTGGACGTAAGGGTCAGGACGAGGGCGCGAGCGCGTTCCACGTAGAGGAAGGGAGTCACCGCTTCGTCAGAAGGTGCCTGGAGGGGAAGCCGGGCCCGGCGGGGGAAGCGGAGAGGGGAACGGGAGGGATCGGGGGATCACGAGGGGCCTCGGCGCTCGGGGAAAGTAGCCGAGGCCCTTCGTCGTTCAGTCCGAACAGTTCAGGCGCGGGCCACGAAGACGTGGGCCGCGATGTCCTTCCGCAGCTCAGCCGCCTCGCCGCCGCTGCCGACGAGGACGCCGCCCGTGGACTCCGTGATGTTGACGACCGCGCCCGGCTGCACTCCCGCCCGCCGCAGCGTGTACATCAGCTGCGCGTCCGTCTGGATCGGCTCGCCGATGCGGCGGACGACGACCGCGCGGCCGTCCGCGCCCGGCATCAGCTCGTCGAGGGTGACCAGCGTCTCGCCCTCGTCCGCGGGGGTCTCGCCCAGCTCCTCCAGGCCCGGGATCGGGTTGCCGTACGGGGACTCCGTCGGGTGGCGCAGCAGTTCGAGGACGCGGCGCTCCACGGCCTCGCTCATCACGTGCTCCCACCGGCACGCCTCCGCGTGCACCTGCTCCCACTCCAGGCCGACGACGTCGACCAGCAGGCACTCCGCGATGCGGTGCTTCCGCATCACGCGGGTGGCGAGCTTGCGACCCTCGGAGGTGAGTTCCAGGTGGCGGTCGTCGGCGACGGTCACGAGGCCGTCTCGCTCCATCCGGGCGACGGTCTGGCTGACCGTGGGCCCGCTCTGCTCCAGGCGCTCCGCGATACGGGCGCGCATGGGGACGACGCCCTCCTCCTCCAGCTCGAAGATGGTCCGCAAGTACATCTCTGTGGTGTCGATCAGGTGGCCTGACATCGGACTGCGGGCTCCGTTCCTCGGATGTGCTCCGGTCGCGCTCCGGGTGCCCCTCAATTCTTACGCATCCCGCCGACAATCCAGGACGCGGCGACGGCGGGCAGTGTTGACAGGGCCCGACCCGGCCCGTCACCGTGCGAGTCACCACAAGAACGTCACCACCCGCACCCACTCACCTACGCAGGGGAGCCAGCAGCTGATGAGCGATCTCGCCGGGCAGTACCTCGACGCCGCCATCGCCCACCTCCAGCGCATCAAGGACGAGGAGACGTCGGGCGTCGAGGCCGCCGCCGACGCCCTCGTGCGGACCGTCAAGGAGGGCGGCCGGATCTTCACCTTCGGCGCCGGGCACTCGTCCCTCCCGGCCCAGGACGTCGTCTACCGCGCCGGCGGGCTGGTCCTGATGAACCTGCTCACCGTGCCCGGGGTGATCGGCGTCGACGTGATGCCCGCCCATCTGGGCAGCGCGCTGGAGCGGGTGCCCGGCCTGGCCACCACGACCCTGGACGCGGGACCGGCCCGCGCCGGCGACCTGCTCTTCGTGATCTCGCTCTCCGGCCGCCAGGTGATGCCCGTGGAACTGGCCCGTCACGCACGCGAGCGCGGGCTGACCGTGATCGGCGTCACCTCGCTCGCCTACCCGTCGGCGGTCACCTCGCAGCATCCCGACGGCCTCTACCTCAAGGACGTCTGCGACATCGTGCTGGACAGCAAGATCGCGGTCGGCGACGGCGAGTTGACCGTCGACGGCGCGGTGACGACCTTCGGCCCCGTGTCGACGCTGGCGACGGTCGCGCTGATGCAGTCCGTCGTCGCCGTCGCCGTGGGCAAGTTGGCTGCCGAGGGGATCACCCCGCCGCTCTTCCGCTCCGGCAACGTCGACGGCGGCACCGACTGGAACGCCAAGTTGATGGCTGAGCACCGCGACCGCATCTTCTACGCGTTCTGAGCTGTTTTGCAGGTTCTGAAGGGAACTACCCGTTGTGACTGGGTTCTCCTGACAGGTCGACCGCCGCGGCCACCCGCGCCGCCACGTCCTCGGCGAAGTCGCAGTCGGCGCGGTCGAACCGGGGCCGTCCCGGGCCGCGGAGGAAGGTGAGCACGCCGTGGCTGCGGCCCCGGCTGCGCAGCGGCGTGCAGAGCCCGTGCAGCGTCCCCTCCGGCCACCGGCGCAGCTCCGCCCACCCGCCGAGGCCCAGTCCCGCCGGCGCTCCTGCCGACGGCGGGGCGGACAGCTGGGCGGAGAGCGTGGCGAAGGCGGGCGCGCCGCTGTCGGAGACGGCGACCGTGCCGCAGCGCTCCAGCGCGCGCAGCGCGGGATGGACCTCGCCGTAGCGGGCGGGCAGGCCGGTCGGGGTCAACCCGTCCCCGAGCGCCAGCCCGCCCAGCGGGGAGGCCGCGACGCGGACCAGCGCGTCGCCGCGCAGCACGTCAAGCAGTGCGTGGTCGGCGAACCCGGCCAGCACGAAGTCGAGATAGCCCGCCGCCGCGTCCAGGCCGTCCGCGCACTCCGCCGCCGCCAGCCCCGCGCGGCGGAGCTGGTTGGTCCGGAAGCGCAGCACCGAGGCCTCCTGTTCGGCCTGCTCGTGCAGCGTGACGTCCTCGAACAGCCAGACCACCCCGAGCGGCACCGGCTCCTCGCCCAGCGGCGAGCCCAGCCGCACGAACTCGCTGCGCAGGCACCGGCGTCGAGCGGGATCACTGCGCAGGGTGACCCACAGCTTGACCCCGCTGACGGACTTGCCGGTGGAGAGCGTCCGCTGCAACGCGGCCTCCAGCTCCGGGACGCCCTCCTGCAGCACCTCGCCGAGCGGGCGCCCGAGCAGGGCCGACCGCTCGCAGTCGAGCCAACGTGCCGCCGCGTCACCGACGGTGGCGGGACGCAGGTCCGCGTCGACCAGCACGGCGCCGGTCTGCGCCTCGTCGAGCAGCGAGTGCGCCAGCGCGAGCGACCGCTCCCACTCGGTCTGCGCGCAGGCCTCGGAGAAGGCGAAGTAGTGGCACAGGGTGCGTCCGGTGCTCGTCCGGACCGAACTCACCTGGGCGCGGACGAGAGTTCGGCGGCCGTCCCTGGTCAGCAGCGGGAACTCGTGCAGCACCCGGACGCCGTCCGGCGCGCCCTGCAGGCCGGCGCGCACCTCCTCGGCGTCGGCCGGGCGCACCGCCCAGCCCTCCAGCCCGCGTCTGCCCACGGCCTCGGCCGCGCTCCAGCCGAGCAGCCGGGCGGCCTCACGGTTCCAGTGCGTCACCACGCCGTCGGCGTCCAGCGCGGCGAGGCCGACCTCCATGCCCTCCAGCAACGCGCCGAGCAGCTGCTGGTCGGTACGTCCATGGGTACGTTCGTCATCATCAGTGTGCACGGTGGGCGCACCTCCCCCTGCAGACGTGTCCATTCAACTCGCCTGCTCCGCCTCGTACACCCGGTTCCGCAAAAGTGTTGACGGACCGGCGTCTTCCGGTCGTTGATGGTGTGCGTACGTGTGCTGGGCAAGTGCGCTGGGCAAGGTGACACGTATTCAGCACGTTCAGTCAGCACGATCAGTCAGCACGATCAGTCAGCACTGTCCGAGCGTCTGGGCGAAGGGGAGGGGGAGTCGCCATGGTCCAGATCTCTGCACCGGGATTCCGGGAGAAGCAGCTGATACCGGAGCCCTACTGGACCGCCGACCGCGTCTCGGTGACCGAGCAGCGGAAGGCGACGCACTGGTACGGCGGGCAGATCATCGCGCTCCTGGCGGCCTCGTTACTGGGCATCCCGGACTGGCACGTGGGCTCGCTCGACCTCTCCCCCGTGCTGTCCATCGCGGCGTTCCTGGTCGCCGGGTACTACTGGGACCGGCTGCGGGCGGAGACGCCGCAGTCGTTGTGGTTCGAGAGCCGGGCCGCCGCCGAGGCGATCAAGGGCCTGGTGTGGCGCTACGTCGTCCGGGCCCGGCCGTTCGACGGCCCGGCCCAGAGCGAGGAGGCCGACGAGCAGTTCCTGGACCGGCTGAGCGAGGTCTTCGAGACCTACCGCAGCGTGGGCGTGATTCCCAAGAACACCGAGCCTGCGATCACCGACGAGATGCGCCGTCTTCGCGCCGGGTCGCTGGTCGCCCGCCGCGAGCTCTACCTGCAGGAGCGGCTGCGGGCCCAACGGGTCTGGTACCTGGGCAAGGCGGACGCCTTCGACAACAAAAGCACCTTCTGGTCGCTGATGACCCTGGTGGCGATCGTCTTCGGCCTCACCGCGGCCGGGCTGCAGACGGCCGGCGCCGTGCACACCCACGTCCTCGGCACCCTGGCCACGGCGGGCGCGGCGATCACCGCCTGGACGCAGCTCAAGCAGTTCCGGCCGCTGGCCGCCGCGTACCGGCTGGTGGCGAAGGAGTTGGAGCAGGTGGAGATCCAGCTGGAAAGGCTGAATCCCGCCGAACCCGACGCCGAGGAGTTGTGGTCGCGGCTGAGCCGCGAGTCCGAGTCCATGCTCGCCAAGGAACAGGCGGTCTGGCGGGCCCGCAGCGACCGGAGGATCTGACCCGCCGAGCCCTTCCGCAGCACCACACGGCACCCGGCCCGGCACCGCCACCGCACCGACACCGCACGGAAACCGCGTAGAGGAGCGACGTGAGGGACATCGAGGTCAGGGCGCCGGACGGCCGCACGCTCACCGCGGCGATCTGGGGCAGATCCTCCGCGGACCCGGTGTTCCTGATGCACGGCATGCCCGGCAGCAGACTCGGACAGCTCCCGCTGGAACGGCAGTTGGACCGGCTCAACGTCCAGGTGGTCACCTACGACCGCCCCGGCTACGGCCGGTCCGACCGCCTGCCCGGTCGCCACGTCCGCGACGCCGCCCTCGACGTCGCCGCGATCGCCGACCGCCTCGGCCTCGACTCCTTCGGCATCGTGGGCCGTTCCGGCGGCGGCCCGCACGCGCTCGCCTGCGCGGCGCTCCTCCCGGACCGGGTGACCCGCACCGCCGTCATGGTCTGCCTCGCCCCGCGCGACGCCGAGGACCTGGACTGGTACCAGGGCATGACGGACTCCAACATCTCCGCCTTCCGCGCCGCCGAGGACGGCCCGCACCGCCTCCGCCCGCTCCTGGCCGCCCGCATCGACGGCATCCGCGAACAGCCCCGCAAACTGCTCCAGGCACTGCGCCACGAGCTGCCGTCCGCGGACCTCAACGCGATCCGCGACGCCGGTCTGCGCAGCACCCTCGCCCGCAACTACGCGGAGGCGGTCCGCACGGGGGACGACGGCTGGAACGACGACGTGCTGGCCTTCGTCCGGCCGTGGGGCTTCGACCCGGCCCGGATCGAGGGCCATGTCGATCTGTGGCACGGCGAGGACGACGTCTTCTCCCCGGTCCAGCACACCCGGTGGCTGGCCGCCCACATCCCCGGCGCCCACTCGATGGTCGAGCCGGGCGCGTCCCACTTCGCCGCCTGGCAGCTGCTGCCGGACATCCTGTGCCGGGTCGCGCTCAACACCGCACCGGCACCGTCCGACACCGCGTGACGACGAGGTCGGCAAGCGTCGAACTGACGGAACATCATGGCAGGTCCGGGCGCCGGTGAACGGCGCCCGGACCCTTCCGGTCAGGCCGGCACGAGCTCCAGGTCGCGGCCCATCCGGCGCCAGGCGCGCGCGTCGTGGACGGTCTGGTGGTTCTCGCCGAGCACCGCGATCAGCCGGTCGATCACTCGACGACGCAGGTCCTGCGCCTCGGCCTCACGGCCCAGGCCGCGCAGGGTGATCGCCAGGTTGCTCTGGCAGACCAGCGGGTCGGGGTGGTTGCCGCCGTACCTGGCGGTCATGCCCTGCAGCGCGGCCACCTCCAGCTCCTCGGACTTCTCGAGCTCGCCCATGTCGCCGTAGGTGTTGGCCAGGTTGAGCATCGCGCAGTGGGTGTAGGGGTGGTCCGCGCCCACCGTGTGCCGCAGCGCCTCCAGTGTGTGTTCGCCGAGCACCACCGCCTCACGCAGCTCCTCCGGCTGGCCGACGTCGCGCTGGTAGATCGTCAGGTTGTTGCCGCAGATCAGCGTGAACGGGTGGGTGTCGCCGAGGCGTTCGCGGTAGGTGTCGAACACCTCCCTGGCCGTGTCACGGGCCCGCTCCTTGTCACCTGCGGCCGAGTACTCCGCCGCGAGGTTGAGCGCGCAGGACAGCACGTCCGGCACCTTCGGGTCGTAGCGCTCCAGGTAGCGGTTGTAGGTCTCGATCGTCAGCCGCCGGGCCTCGTTCTGCTCTCCGGCCCGGCGCAGCGAGACCGCAAGGCTCGTGGCGTAGCGCAGCGACGCCAGGTCGGGCACCGGGACCGAGTACTCGTCGCGGAACTCGCTCAGCAGGCTGATCGAGCGCCCGTAGTTGCCGAGGGCACGCTCGTCGTCGGCCAGGTTGGCCTTCGAGCCCAGCGTGTACGGATGGGTGACGCCCAGCACCGCGGTGCGGAGGTTGTAGACCTCCTCGTCGAGTATCCGGGCCGCCTCGTAGTTCCCGGTGAACCGGTGGTCGACCGCCAGGTTGTTGGCGATGTTGAGGGTGCGCGGGTCCTCCTCGCCGAGCTCCTCCTTCATCCGCAGGTAGGTCTCCTGGTCGCGCTGGAGCGCCTCGGTGAAGCGGCCGACGACGCGCAGGTCGGCGGCGAGGTTGCCGGCGGTCTGCAGGGTCAGCGGATGGTCGGGGCGCAGCACCCGGGTCTGCCGCATCAGCGTGTCCTGGTCCAGTTCCAGGCACTCCTGGGCCAGTCCCTTGCTGCGCAGCACGCTGGCGAGCTGGAAGCGCAGCTGCAGCGTCTGCCGGTCGTCCTCGCCCAGCTTCTCGGTCCACGCGGTGTTCAGGCGACGGCCGAGGTCCTCGGCCCGGTCCAGGTCACCGCGCTTCCACAGGTAGCGGACCCGGTCGATCAGCAGTTGCCGGGTGTCGGCCTCGTCGCAGTTCTCGGCGTTGGACGGGCCGAGGTGGGGCCAGATCAACTCGAACCGCGGCCAGTTCTCCGGGTCGTCGGTGTCACCGATGTCGGGGCGGGCGCCGACGAGGATGCGGTGGACCTCGTGGACCAGGTCCTCGTGCTCCTCCGGCGTCAGGCCGGACCGGATGACCGCCTGCACCATGCGGTGGACCTGGAAGGTCTTGCTGCTGTTGTCGACCTTGGCCAGGGCGTACCGTCCGATGGCGCGGATGACGCGGCCCATCATGTTCTTGTCGCGCAGCTCCTCGTCGAACTCCACCAGCGCGTTCATCATCTGGTCGCTGTAGAAGATGCTGGTCGCGATGGAGTCCGGGGCGAGGAACGCGCACAGCTGGAGCAGCCGGACCGCCGCAGGCATCTGCTGGCTGAGCCGCTCGATGGAGACCTGCCAGGCCTTGCCGAAACTGTCGGGGTAGTCGTCCGGAGTGGTACCGCCGAGCGCTCGATCCGGCTGGCTCTTCAACTGCTCCACGTACTCGCCCACCGGAACGCCGGTGGTCTCCAGCCAGGCGGCGGCGATCTCGACCGCCAGCGGCAGGTCGCCGACGGCCTCGGCGACGAGTCCGGCCTCCTGCTGGCTGAGCGCCGGGGCCCGGCGGCAGAGGTGCTCGACCGACTCTTCTCGGCGGAAGACGTCGACCTCCAACGCCTCGGCATGGCTGGTCCATGCCTGGTTCCGCGAGGTGACCAGGACGTCCCCTGAACCGCCGGGCAGGAACCGCACGATCTGCGCGGGGTCGTCGGCGTTGTCGAAGATCAGCAGCCAGCGCTTGGCCTTGGGGTGCATCCCGAGGCGCAGCGTCTCCTTGACCAACTCGGCGTTCTCGTTGGCGTTCTCGCCCATCCGCAGGTCCAGGCGGCGGCCGAGCTCGGAGAGCGAGGTGGCCACCTGCTCGGGCTCCTCCGACTCGATCCACCAGACCAGGTCGTAGTCGGCCATGAAGCGGTACGCGTACTCCAGCGCCACCTGCGTCTTGCCGACACCGCCGAGACCGTAGAGGGTCTGCGGGGTCGGCAGCACCACTGTGGAGCGGCGATCCCGCTGCTGGCCCCGGAGTTGGTCGCGCAACCGGTCCAGCACGGCGGCGCGGCCGGTGAAGGAGGGGTTGCGCAGGCGCAGGTTCCAGATCGCCGGGCGGCGTCCCGGGAAGCGCGGACCCTCTCCCGGGATCGAGTCCATCAGCACGGTCTCGGGCAGGCCGACGGCCCGCAGCAGCACCGCCCGTGCGGCGTCCTCCTCCAGGCGCACCAACTCCACGGAGTTGCCGCCGTAGGTGCCGCCGGTCCGGGTGTCACCGACCCGCACCGTGATCAGCTCCGGCTGGTCCATGGTCCGCTCGCCGCCCAGCAGGTCACGGGCCTGACGCGACTGTACGGACTTGGCGTAGGCCGGACTCCACACCGCCAGCGTGCGGGTGACCGCGTCCCGGACTCGGTCGGAGTCGCCGCGCGGCAGCGAGCCGAGTTCGCGCGGGACGACCCGCAGCCCGGCCCTGGTCAGCACCCACTCGATCCACTCGGCCCACATCCGGTCCTCGGACGCGTAGGAGACGATGATGTCCTCGCGTGCGGTGGGACGTGGGCGGGTGAACAGGTCGACGTAGTGCAGCCGGACGTCCTCGTCCATGGGCGGCAGCCCGGTCACCCGGTCCTTGGTAACGGAGGCGACCAGCCGCTCGACCGCCGACAGCATGGAGGTCGGCGATCCGGGCTTGTCGCCGAAGGGCGCCAGGATCTCCTCGTAGGCGTAGTACGGCAGATACGGGATCTCCACCGAGTCCCAGTGGCGCTCCCGCCCGCTCTCGGACAGCCCCTGCGGCAGGCCGCTGAAACGTTTGCGTGCAAGCGCCCGCCCGGCGTCGGCCTTGCCCTTCTCGCCGTCGTCGATGCGCATCGGGACCGGCAGGATCCGGATGCCGCGGTTGTAGTGCCGCTCGGTGATCTTCCGAGCGATCTCGGAGGCGCCCTCGATGCTCTGGTTGCTGAGGGTGAAGCAGACGACGAGGTCGTCGGGGAGCTCGACGGTGCAGATCTCCTGGATGTCGGAGAGACCGGTGCGGCTGTCGAGCAGGACGTAGTCGTACTGGCGGCTCATGTCGGTACGCAGCGCCTTGAAGAACTCCGCGCCGTGCCGCCGGGCGTAGAACTCGTCCCAGTTGATGTTGGCCACCATCGCGCCGTAGTCGCTGTGCGCCTGACCGGCAGGAAGGAAGTCGAGGCAGCCCTCGCCCGGGAACCCGCTCCAGTTGAGCGACAGCACATGCGGCAGCACCCGCGTCCACTGCCGCATCTCCGCCGGGTCGAACTCCTCGCTCGTCAGCGGCGCGTCGCAGTAGTCGTAGATCAGGTCGATGACGCCGGTGGAGGCGTCCAGGGCGGCCTGCTCCAGGAAGGGCGCGAAGAATCGGTACAGCCCCGGCGCTTCCAGGTCCCAGTCGACGGCGAGGACCCGGTAGCCGTTGGCCGCCAGGATCCAGGCCGTGTTGGCCAGGGCCATGGTGCGTCCGGTACCGCCCTTGTAGGAGTAGAAGGTGATGATCCGTCCGTCGCGCTCCTCACGTGGCGGCAGCACCGGCTCGGCCCTGTCGCCCTCGGGCTGAGTCACGCTCATGGATTCCCTCCCCCAGAACCGGTTGCCGGCCCCTCGTCGGACGCGCTGGATTCATGGTCGGACGCGTCGGGCGGAGGCCCATGGCGGCCACCGTTACCCCGCTTGACGTGCTCGCTCCGCAGATTCGGTCGTGTCGGCGGCGAGCCGCTCGGCTCCGACGGAACACCCGGGAAGGGGTCCGGCCTGTCGAGCTCCTCGAAGGCGTGCATGGCGCTCAGCGCGACATGGGGCAGCATCGACTCGAATTCGTCCAGGCTGGTCACCACGTCGACACCGCGCAACCGGGCCCGTTGGAGACGTTGGGCGCGCAGGTTCACCAGCGTCCGCTCGGACAGGGTGCGCAGCTCCTCGTGGCGGGCGGCGTTCTCCGGGTCGTGCGGGTCCCACGGCTCCATCAGGCCGACCCAGGTCGGATTGCGCGCGTCGAGCTGCCGCAGCGTCTCCAGGTGGGCGGCGTCCAGCAGGGTCCAGCGATCCAGAAGCAGCAGTCCCGGAGCGGTGGGCCGCTCACCCGCGAGCAGCCGCGCTGCCTCTTCGCCGAAGGGCTCGATGCTGGCGTGGAACTCCCACTCGCGCGCCACCGACGCCGCCCGTCGGGCGATCGACTCGTCGCTGTCGCCGACAAAAGGCCGCCACTCATGGGCGTCCGCACCGTAGTTGGCGCCGGAGCGGCCCTCCGGAAGATGGTGGGCGTCGCAGGCGGCGACGGTGATCCGCAGGGTTCGCCTGCGGCCGGGTGCCGGAAAGACCGAGTCGTAGTCCTGGAAGTCCCGGCGTGCGCCGGTCCGCACCCGCATCTGCTCGGACACGTCGACAATGCGCTGTGCCAGGCGGTAGACGGCGAGTTGGTAGTCGGACTGGAACTTGGTGACCTTGAGGAGCGGCTGCATCCCCTCGGTCCGGTAGCCGTCGCCGAAGGCCTGGTGGTCGAACTGCAGGGCCTTGGCCACCGGCGGCAGCCGCTCCTCCTGCACGCGGACCCACTGCACCGGCACAATCGCCGACGGCAGTCCGCCGCCCGGCACCTCCGACAGCACCTCACGAGAGGCGAAGGAGGCCCACTCCTGCCCGCACGCCTGGCTCTTGAAGTAGTGCACGGAGTAGAGCGGCACGAAGACCCGGCAGTGCGCGAGCGCCTCGCTGATCCGCTCGGACCAGCCCTCGCCCACGTTCAGGCCCGAATCCATGAAGCCGGGAGGTTCGTTCGCGTCCCATCCGGACAGATCCGTGACGGCCTCGCACAGATCCCGGAACAGTCTGGCTTCCCAGAGGTTCGACACGCTGCGGGGCCGTCCGGCCCCGCGAGGTGAATGCGCGTAACTCAGAAAGAAGATGGGCCGAGGTATGTCCTCGTCCCAGCCCTTCTCCTCGGCCACGCTCGCACCCCCGAACGATGTTGCCCATGCAGTAGGACGATGGAACCGCGCTTATTGATGCTCCGTCAACACCGTGACTGCACCAGGCCTGTTCAGATTGCCGACAACCTTGTCCGCGAGGTCGACCGCGTCCCGGACCGGCACCAGGGTGGCGACGGCTCCGCCGATCGCCACCTGGCGCAGCTCCAGCTGCGGCCGACCGTTGTCGTCACGGAGTTCCAGGACCCGGCGGGCGAGCTCGGGGAAGTGCAGGTCGTCCAACTGCACCGCCTCGAAGGACCGCCAGTACGCAGCGCTCTCCCCCTGGCACTTGGCCCGGTAGGTCTGCACCGGCGCACCCGCGAAGTAGTCGATGAGATGCAAAGGCATGAGCATCTCCATGCCGAGGCCGAGGAGGAGTGCGTGAGCCCCTCTGTCGTACAACCGGCCGAGAGGCGACCGCGGGCCTAGATGCTCCTCGAAGGGATGAGGCTTGACGATCCTCTCCGCGAGCGGCCCGACGGCGGCGAAGGAGGTCTGCGGATGCGCGCTCCGGCGCGCCCCCGGCAGCAGGCGGATCGCCTCGGAGAGCCAGCCCATCGTGGGCGAGCACGGGGTCTTCTCCGGGTCGAACGCCGGCATCCTGGCGTGGTACTCGGCCAGTTCGGCAGGGCTCAGCCCCGATGTCTGCTCCAGATAGAGGCGGGAGGTCTGCGAGTTCTCCGGGGTGGCGGTGTAGGCGACGAGCGTGCCTTTCTGCCCGGTCGCCTCACGCAGTGCACGTGCCACGACCCCGGACCGACGCAGTGGGTCGGCTTCCTCCCCCTCGACCGGGCCCAGCCGACGCAGCGAGGCCTGGACAAGGAGAGTGCCGCCGGGTTCCGGGTTCCAGCCGAGCGCCGGCAGCAGACCCGCGAGCTCGCGCTCGGTGACCGGGGCGTTCGGCATCGACATCAGCTCTCCTCACGGACCCAGGGCTCCACGGTCGCCCGCATGCCCGCGACGAAGCGCCGGCCGCGGTCGGTCAGAGCACCAGAGTCCGTCATGACCCCGATGGCGCGGTAGGTGTGGTCGAGCCAACGTGTGTACTCGGCGCGGTCCTCTCGCGCATGTGTGGCCCTCCAGCGGGAGCGCCAGAACTCCACGACGGCGATGTGCGCGTACGTTCCCTGGAAGAGCCCCTCGAACGGTCGCGGATCGGGCCGCCACGGGGCGTCGAAAGTGCGGGTGTCGGACCGGTCGAACAGGTCCTCCATGTCGAAGACCGCACCCAGCTTGACGTGCTGGAACTCGTGGATCAGCAGCAGCGCCATGAACTCGGCCGAGCCCGGGCGCGCGATGCCGACCGTACCGAAGAGATCCCGCGCGGCACCGCTGACGTAGCTGCCGTCGGCCGACGGTCGCAGCGGCACCACGGTGCTCAGACCTGCGCGCAGGCCCGGCGCGTAGCCGGGCAAGGTCGCGTCGATGACCCGCCAGGCCGCTGCCAGCTCGGCCTGCCAGGCATCCGCCTCAGCGTCCGACATGGGCGCGGCAGGATCCCAGTGGTGGGCGCGGCGCTGCGGGTCCGTGTCGTCGAGCAGCAACCGCCAAACCCCTGCCCTCGGTTCGGGTGCGCCCGCATCGCCGGAGAGCGGACGGACCGGCCGCCAGCGCGGCTCGCGCTGCGGCGCCCGCAGCTCGACCTCGATGCGCTCCTGTGCCGTCTCCACGACGAACCGGTCATGCTCCGTCAGGACGAGGGCGGAACCGCCCTCGACACCGGTCAGCACACCGTGGCCCGGCACGCGCAGCTCGCCGCCGGGGCGCACCGGCAGCGTCAGCTTCCCGTCCGCCTTCGCGAACAGCGCTGCGGCGACGGCGAGTTCAGCCACGCCGCCGAAGCGCTCAGCAAGCGGCCCCGGCTGCGCGAGGCACTCCAACGCCCAGGAGCGCGTGAACGGGTGGGCCACCGCGCGGTCCAACGCCTCCGGCGCGCTCTCGTCCAGGAGGGCGATCAGCTCCCACGCGTCGCCGTACGGCAGGTCGGCCTCAGCATCGGCATCGGGGGCCGGAGCGGCGGACCAGGCCTCGGCGACCCGGTCCAGCAGGGCGCGGTTGACCTCCACCTGGGCGACGCGCAGCGCGTCGACAGCCCCGGCACCGCCGTAGCCGGAGGCCAGCTCGTCGAAGTGCGGGTCCGACAACAGGCCGGTGGACATGGGGTGGTGCTCCTTGCGGGCGCGTTCCGCATCGCGGACGGCGGTGATCAGGGCGAGAAGGTCGGGACAGAAGACGCTGGGGTTGTCGAAGCCGCCGTCGACCGCGTGGAAGCCGCCGTCCGCACTGCGGTACCGGTGTGCGTACAGGCCGCCCCCGCAGGACTCCACGACCGGACAGGCTCTGCACTGCGCGCTCAGTCCGTCCAGCCCCTGCTGACGGTCGATCATGCCCGGGTGCCGGGCGGCGGTGTCGAAGTCGTGCCGGAACACGTCGAAGCCGGTCGCCGCGGCGCCGTCGTAGGCCGTCTTCAGCGAGTCGGCCTGCTCCAGGGTGCCGTCGGTCTCGACGACGACCAGATCGGCGGGCGCGAGCCCGAGCGACTCGGTCAGGCTGCTCTGTCCGCGCAGCGTGCGGTGCAGCGAGTCGAACATCCGGACCGGCACGGGCCGCCCCTGCGCGTTCCAACGCTCGTAGACACGCCCCAGCCATTCGGCATACGGCGTCGTCCCGGGGCCGTCGGGCCGCAGCGGCGGCTCGTCCCAAGTGGCGTGCGGCAGCAGGAAGTCGATGCGTGGTGGGTCGAGAGCGACGAGGGCGTCGTAGACGGCGACGGGGTCGTTGCGCACGTCGACGGTGCAGAGGAGGCCGGCGTAGAGGTGGCGCCAGCGGGGCAGGCGGAGCAGGTCGATCGCCCTGACCACCTGGTGGTAGCTGCTGTGGCCGTTCGCATAACGGCGGTGCAGATCGTTCGCGGCGCGGTCCCCGTCCAGGGAGACGCCGACTTTCACGTGGAACTCGTCGAAGATCCTCAGATGACGCTCGCCCAGCGTGACCGCATTGGTGTGGATCCGTAAATCCAGCTCGCACACCCCGCGCAAGGCGTCGTTGAGCACCTGCGCGGCGCGCCGCAACCGGATCGGCCCAGCCAACAGAGGCTCGCCACCGTGGAGTACCACATGCACCCGCTCCAACCGGTGAACACGCGCGTGCTCAGCGATCCTGGCCGCCGTCTGCACGAGGACGTCGTCGAGCGGCACCTTGGGTCGGCCGCGCCAACTCGTGTCGGCGTGCTCATAGACGTAGCAGTGATCACAGGACAGATCGCATCGACTGTTGAGTTTGATGACGAACTGCCTGAACGGCGTGGCTACGGAAGGATTGAGGTCCATGCTGGTTCTTGGCCTACGGACAGAAAGCCTCTGCGCCTCGTCAGATCGAGGAGTTGAAGGCTGCCACGTCCAGCCGGGAGACGCCGTTGTCGGGCAGCACCCGGCTCAGCATCATGCTGTGCGCGGCACCACCCCGCTTGGCGAGCCGGACCGGAACCGGTCGGATGGACTGTGCATCGTCGGCGGACGAAACCGCCTCCGTGGCCCGGGACTTGTTGTCGCGAGATGCGGTCATCGAGGACCCCTTGTGTTTGGAAGGGCAAAAGGCCGGGCAGGGGTTGCCGAGAGCCTTCTCCTCGCGTTGTTCGATGGTCTGCATCGCCAAGCGCCAGGATCTCCACGTGCACACCATCCACCCGCGCGGAAACTTACCCCTCCACGGAAGATTCACGTAGCCGGGTAGACGGTTTCCGGACTGCCATGTCCACAAAAAGCCACAGGTCATCGACCTTTTGGCCAGTCCGATCATGGCGAAAATGCGATCCTGAGAATCACTCTTGCGTGGAGATTGTCTACGCCGTTCTGCGTAGCCGGTCTCCATCACCTGTCTACAGCGTCACGGACAGAGCCGCTCCACCCGCCAGCCGGTCGGGGCGGTCGGGTCGGCGTCGTAGACGAGGCGGTCGTGGAGGCGGTTCTCGCGGCCCTGCCAGAACTCGACCGACTGCGGCGCGACCCGGAAGCCGCCCCAGAACGGCGGGGCCGGGACGCCCTCGCCCTCCGGGTAGCGCGCCGCCAGGTCCGCGTAGCGCTGCTCCAGTTCCTCGCGGGAGGCGACCGGCCGGGACTGCTCGCTGGCCCACGCGCCGAGCTGCGACCCGTGCGGTCGACTGCGGAAGTACGCCGCCGTCTCGTCGCGTCCGACCTTCACCGCCGTTCCGGTGACGATGACCTGACGGGCGATCGGATGCCACGGGAAGAGCAGCGCGATGTGCGGATTGACCGTCAGGTCCCGCCCCTTGCGCGACTCGTAGTTGGTGTAGAAGACGAATCCGCGCTCGTCGAAGCCCTTCAGCAGCACCGTGCGCATGCTGGGCCGACCGGCCTCGTCGGCGGTGGAGACCACCATCGCGTTCGGTTCGTCGAGTCCGGCATGCTGCGCGTCCACGAACCACCGGGTGAACTGCTGGATCGGGTCGGCGGCGAGCTCCGCCTCCAGCAGGCCGGTGGCACGGTACTGCCGACGCATGTCGGCGGGGTCCGCCGAGGGGCGCGGGTCGGCGTGGTGAGGCGCGAGAGGGGCTTGGTCCGATGCGTGCACGCCGACATCATCCCAGCACCGGCTGAACGGACCGGGAAGCTCATCCGACCAGAACGCGCAGGATCTGCACCCGGTGTCCGCAGAGTGTGGACAGAGTCTGGACTCTGTCCACATCGAGAGCGAGTATCTTTGCC
The DNA here is from genome assembly GCF_015690355.1 of Streptacidiphilus fuscans. GTDB lineage: Bacteria > Actinomycetota > Actinomycetes > Streptomycetales > Streptomycetaceae > Streptacidiphilus > Streptacidiphilus fuscans. The sequence continues at coordinate 53,384 of NZ_JADPRT010000015.1, forward strand.
GGGCCCGACCCCCACCCTCTCGGACGACTGTTCGCAACGGCGCGTGCATTTGTACCGAATCAGAGGTGAATACCACGTGTGTGCAGGGCATCACCGTCGTGGGATCTGGCGCAATGCACCCAGTGCCTGCCACTCTGGCACTGCGTGCCACGCGCGCACCGCACCTCTTACCGCGCAACCGCGCGGTCACAACCCAAGAGACGACTTGGCCACACCCCAAAGTCATCCGCCGATCCGACCGATCAGAGGAGCCGCCTGATGTCCGACTTCGTACCCGGGCTCGAAGGAGTCATTGCGTTCGAGACGGAGATCGCCGAACCCGACAAGGAGGGCGGCTCGCTCCGCTACCGCGGGGTCGACATCGAGGAGCTCGTCGGTCACGTCTCCTTCGGCAACACCTGGGGCCTGCTGGTCGACGGCAAGTTCAACCCGGGCCTGCCGCCGGCGGAGCCGTTCCCGATCCCGGTCCACTCCGGCGACATCCGGGTGGACGTCCAGTCCGCGCTGGCAATGCTGGCCCCCGTCTGGGGTCTGCGCCCGCTGCTCGACATCAGCGCCGAGCAGGCCCGTGACGACCTCGCCCGCGCCGCGGTGATGGCCCTCTCCTACGTGGCCCAGTCGGCCCGCGGCCAGGGTCTGCCGATGGTCCCGCAGAGCGAGATCGACAAGGCCGAGACCATCGTCGAGCGCTTCATGATCCGCTGGCGCGGCGAGCCCGACCCCAAGCACGTCAAGGCGGTCGACGCGTACTGGACCTCCGCGGCCGAGCACGGCATGAACGCCTCGACGTTCACCGCCCGCGTCATCGCCTCCACCGGCGCGGACGTCGCCGCGGCGCTCTCCGGTGCCGTCGGCGCGATGTCCGGCCCGCTGCACGGCGGTGCGCCGTCCCGCGTCCTCGGCATGATCGAGGAGATCGAGCGGACCGGCGACGCGGTCGCCTACGTCAAGAACGCCCTCGACAAGGGCGAGCGCCTGATGGGCTTCGGCCACCGCGTCTACCGCGCCGAGGACCCCCGTGCGCGCGTCCTGCGCCGCACGGCGCAGGAGCTGGACGCTCCCCGCTTCGAGGTCGCCGCGGCCCTGGAGAAGGCGGCCCTGGAGGAGCTCCACGCCCGCCGCCCCGACCGCGTGCTGGCCACCAACGTCGAGTTCTGGGCGGCCATCGTCCTGGACTTCGCCGAGGTCCCCGCGCACATGTTCACCTCGATGTTCACCTGCGCCCGCACCGCGGGCTGGTCGGCGCACATCCTTGAGCAGAAGCGCACGGGCCGCCTGGTGCGCCCGTCCGCGCGCTACATCGGCCCGGGCACGCGCAGCGTGACCGAGGTCGAGGGCTTCGGCGACATCGCGCACTGAGCAACTGTGCTGCCGTAGGCAGTTGCACTACCGCAGGGGGCGCGAGGGTCCGCTGATACGCGGCTCCGCCGCAGAGGCGCGACAAGCTGGATCCGCGCTCCCGCAGGTAGTTGCACTACCGCAGGGGCGCGGGGCTCTGCCGATCTGCGGCTCCGCCGCGTGGGCGCGACAAGCCGAGCCCGCGCTCCCGCAGGCAGTTGCACCACCAGGGGCGCGGGGAACTGCGCGACAAGCCACCCAGTGTGGTGAGTCACCGTGCGAACAGGGCCATCCGCACACGGTGGTTGTTCGCGCAGTTCCCCGCGCCCCTGGTCGTGCAACCGACCGCCCTGCGCGCAGAGCAATCCCCGCGCCCCTGAAGTGCACCCTCCCGCCCCGGAAAACTGCAGCTCCAGGCGGTCTCATCAGGCGGACCTGGCGTCTCAGCCGAGCGCGTAGCGGCTAGGCTGCGCACGTGGCTGATATCCAGATCCCCGCTGACATCAGGCCCGCTGACGGCCGTTTCGGCGCAGGTCCGTCCAAGGTCCGGCCGGAGGCGCTCCGCGCGCTCGCTGAGACCGGTACCTCCCTGCTCGGCACCTCCCACCGCCAGGCCCCGGTGAAGAACCAGGTCAAGCGCGTGCGTGAGGGCATCAGCAGCCTCTTCTCGCTGCCCGACGGCTACCAGGTCGTCCTCGGCAACGGCGGGTCCACCGCGTTCTGGGACATCGCCGCCTTCGGTCTCGTCGAGAACAAGTCCCAGCACCTGAACTTCGGCGAGTTCTCCTCCAAGTTCGCGGCAAGCGTCAAGGCCGCGCCGTGGCTGGCCGAGCCGACCGTGATCAAGTCCGAGCCTGGCACGCACCCGCTGCCGCAGGCCGAGGCCGGGGTCGACGTCTACGCGCTGACCCACAACGAGACCTCCACCGGCGTGGCCATGCCGATCCGCCGGGTCGAGGGCGCCGACGAGGGCGCGCTCGTGCTGGTGGACGCCACCTCCGGCGCCGGCGGTCTGCCCGTCGACATCGCCGAGACGGACGTCTACTACTTCGCCCCGCAGAAGTGCTTCGCCTCCGACGGCGGGCTCTGGGTCGGCGTCTTCTCCCCCGCCGCGCTGGAGCGCGCCGCCCGCATCGCCGCGAGCGACCGCTACGTGCCGCCGTTCTTCGACCTGCCGACCGCGATCGACAACTCGTCGAAGGACCAGACCTACAACACCCCGTCCGTCTCCACGCTCTTCCTCTTCGCGGAGCAGCTGGAGTGGATGAACGGCAACGGCGGTCTCGACTGGACGACGGCCCGCACCGCGGACTCGTCCTCGCGCCTCTACACCTGGGCCGAGAAGTCGCCCGTCGCCACGCCGTTCGTCGCCAACCCGGCGGAGCGTTCGCAGGTCATCGGGACGATCGACTTCGACGACTCGGTCGACGCCGCGGCGATCGCCAAGGTGCTGCGCGCCAACGGCATCGTCGACACCGAGCCCTACCGCAAGCTCGGCCGCAACCAGCTCCGCGTCGCGATGTTCCCGGCGATCGACCCGGCCGACGTCGAGGCGCTGACCACCTGCATCGACTACGTCATCGAGCGCCTGTAGTCGCCGAAGCTCAGAGATCAACGAGGGGCCCGGGGAGCCGAACAGCTCCCCGGGCCCCTTCTCGTCGCGCCGCTGACGACGGATCAGATCAGGGGATCGGCACCGGCACGGGCAGCGGCGGCAGGCTCAGGCCGAGGGCCGCCACGACCGCGGTGACCACCGCGAGCAGGTCCGCGACCACCGCGGTGATCGCGGCGAGCACCTTGGTCGGGTCGGGGAGCGCGGCGACGATCGCCTGGACGTCGGTGGTGAGCTTGGTCAGGGCGTCGCTCACCGCGTCCTGCGGCTTCATGGCGTGCACGGGCACGGCGTGCACCTTGCCGAGCTTGGCCCCCGGCTTGACCGCCGCGGTCACCGGAGCCGCCGGGAGGGACGCCTTGAGCGCGGTGACGGCGTCGGTGACCTGCTTCACCAGTGCCGTCAGTGACGCCGCGCTGGGGGCCGGAGTCGCGGAGGCCGCCGTGGAGAGCTTCGCGACGGCGGACTGGACCGCGCCGAGGTTGCCGAGCGTGCCGAGCTCGGCGGTGGGGTTGGCGGCAGCGGCGACATGGCGCGCCGTGCCGCCCTGGGGTTGAGGAGCCGCCTCCGCGGTCGAGATGAGGCCTCCGCCGGCCACGGTGGCGGCGAGGGCGATACCGGCGATCACGGAGTGGGTGCGACTGACACGCATGAGCTGAGTTCCCTTACTACTGGGAGTGACTGAGACTCAGTCACCGTCACTCCGGGGAACACGCTCCGCAACTCGGGGACCACGAAGGGTCACCTGGTCGCTCAGTGAACCATGGCGCCGATCACCACGGCGACGAGGAGCAGCACCAGCGCGCCGCTGACGATTCGGGTTCGGGTCTTGGGGTCCACGTGACCAGCCTATCCTTCGGTTTCCGCACGCCCGGTGGGGTGTGCGGTCGATCCCCGGACCACGAGCGCGGTGGGCAGCGGCTCGGGTTCGGGCTCGGTCTTCGACGCGGTTTCGCGACTTTCCGACGGACCGTCGGATCGTTCACCCATCAGGGCGGTGAGCAGCCGGACGCCTGCCGCGCCCAGACGCTCGCCCGGCAGGTCCACGGTCGTCAGCGCGGGCGCGAAGAGCGGCGCGGCGACGATGTTGTCGATGCCGACGACCGACAGGTCGTCAGGAATGCGCAGTCCGAGCTCGGCAGCGACGTGGTAGACGCCCGCCGCGACCACGTCGTCGTCGCACACCACGGCACGCACCCGCTCCCCCGACCCCCGCCCCGGCCCGGGCCCCGACCCCGGCGAGGCCAGCAGCACCCGTGCGGCCTCCCTGGCGGCGTCCAGGCCGCCGTTGACGGAGACTCCGACCTCGACCACCTCGGCTCCCGACGCCGCGCGCTCGAAGCCTGCCTGGCGTGCCCGGAAGGTGTGCGCGGACTCAACCGACCGCAGATGACCGAGCCGGAGGTGACCGAGCTCACGGAGATGGGTGACCGCAGCGGCCATCCCGCCGCCCACGTCGAGCTGCTGGGTGCGCCGCTGCGGATGGCCGGCGCTGAGCGCCGGGTCGGCGTCGAGGAAGACGGTGGGCAGGCTCTCCGGCAGGTCGTCGCCGAGCTGGCTGTCGTCGGGCGAGCAGATCAGCAGACCGTCGTACTGGCCGCTGCGGGCCGCGCGGGCGAGCTCGGCATGGTCCCAGCCCGACGAGACGACGACCGACAGCTCGCCGAGCGCCGCCTCGGCCTGCGCTCCCGCGAGGACGCGGGCGAAGAACGGCCCCAGGATGTTCGGCACCGCGAGCAGCAGCAGGCCGGTCCGGCCGAGCCGGAGCTGACGGCCCGCCGCCTGCGGTTGGTAGCCCAGCTCGGCGGCCGCGGCCAGCACGCGCTCCCGCGTCGGCGCGGAGACGCGGTGCGAGGAGGCGCTGGCGGAGAAGACCAGCGAGACCGTGGCCTGGGACACCCCTGCCAGCCGGGCCACGTCCTGTCCGGTGGGGCGACGCGTCATGATCGGCGTGCCTGTGCGCTACGCGGGTGCCGGGCGGTTACTGCTGGGCGCGGAGGGCGTCGTCGACGGCGTCCTCGGCCGCGTTCTGGGCCGCGATCCGGCTGGCCATGCTGCCCGACTTGGACTTGCGGCGCTCGATGCCGCCGGTGATCTGCTCCGACATGGCGTCGCGCTGCTTGTTCAGCACGACGTAGCTGATCGGCGCGGAGACCAGGGCCGCGATGATCAGCAGCAGGAAGACACCGGAGCTGCCGGCCGTGACCGGCAGCACACCGAAGTGGGCCAGGAGCAGGGCGACCAGGAAGACGGCCAGGAAGATGCTGGCGCGCATCGCGGAGTAGCGGAGGGTCGCGTGCGAGGTACTGGGGGTGCTCACGGCTCGGTTTCTCTTTCCCTTGTCCGTGGAGGTACGACAGTCCAGTGAAGCACGCCCGCAAGGGCGATCTTCACCGGGTCCGCACGCCGCTGCGTACGTGGCGGGGCTCAGCCGCGTACGCGGCGGCCGGACGTCAGCGCAGGTCGAGCCACATGAAGACGGAGTCGCGGTCGTCGCCGGGCGCGACGCGCAGCGCTCCCGGCAGTCGGCCGACCTCCTTGTAGCCGCAACGCTCGTAGAAGCGCTCCAACCCGAGGCCGCCGCGCAGGTCGAGCTGGAGCCCGGCCAGACCCCACGCACGGGCGTGCCGCTCGGCCTCCGCGAGCAGCGCGACACCGTCGCCCCGGCCCTGGAAGTCGGGGTGCAGCATGACCCGCTTGACGGTCCGCCAGTGGTCCATCAGCGAGAACCGCATGTCCACGAGGAAGAGGGCACCGGCCATGCGGCCGGTCTCCTCGTCGTGCGCGACCAGCAGCCGGTCTCGGCCGTCGCCCGGTCCGTGACCCAGCCCGGCCAGCCCCTTCTCGGCCGTCGGCCGGACCTCCTCACGGGTGACCGGCGCGACGAAACCGATCGCGCCGCCCGCATTCGTGGCCGCAGTCCAGACGTCTATCAGGCCCTCGACCAGCTCCGGGGTGACCTCGGGGTCGAGGGTGAAACGCAGTGCCATGTACAGAGAGCCCCTGGAACCGTGCCGACTAGAACTTCATCGGCTGCGGCGTCTCGCGACGGTCGCCGTCCGGGCCCGGGTACTCACGGATGATCTCGTAGCGGGTGTTCCGCTCGACCGGGCGGAAGCCCGCGTCACGGATCAGGTCGAGCAGGTCGTCACGGGTCAGCTTGTTCGGCGTGCCGAAGCCGTCCGCGTCGTGGGTGATCTTGTACTCGACGACCGAGCCGTCCATGTCGTCCGCGCCGTGGTTGAGCATCAGCTGGGCGCCGGCCAGACCGTGCATGACCCAGAACACCTTGACGTGCGGGACGTTGTCGAAGAGCAGCCGGGAGACGGCGAAGGTGCGGATCATGTCCGCGCCGGTCGCCATGGTGGTGCGCGCCTGCAGCGTGTTGCGGACCTTGCCGTCACGCGAGTCGTGGAAGTCGTGCTGGTAGCGCAGCGGGATGAAGACCTGGAACCCGCCGGTCTCGTCCTGCAGCTCACGCAGCCGCAGCACGTGGTCCACGCGGTGGCGCGGCTCCTCGATGTGGCCGTAGAGCATGGTGGCGGGCGTCTTCAGGCCCTTGGAGTGAGCGAGGCGGTGGATCCGCGACCAGTCCTCCCAGTGGGTGTCGTGGTCGACGATGTGCTGACGCACCTCCCAGTCGAAGATCTCCGCGCCACCGCCGGTCAGCGACTCCAGACCGGCGTCGATCAGCTCGTCGAGGATCTCGTCGGCCGAGAGGCCGGAGATCTTCTCGAAGTGGTGGATCTCGGTGGCGGTGAAGGCCTTGAGCGCGACGTTCGGCAGCGCCTCCTTGAGGGCGCGCAGCGAACGCGGGTAGTACCGCCAGGGGAGGGTCGGGTGCAGGCCGTTGACGATGTGCAGCTCGGTCAGCTGGTCGTTCTCCATCGCCTTGGCGAGCTTGACCGCCTCCTCGATGCGCATCGTGTACGCGTCCTTCTCGCCCGGCTTGCGCTGGAAGCTGCAGTAGGCGCAGGAGGCGGTGCAGACGTTGGTCATGTTGAGGTGACGGTTGACGTTGAAGTGGACGACGTCGCCGTTCTTCCGCGTCCGCGCGTAGTGGGCGAGGCCACCCAGCCAGGCCAGGTCGTCGGTCTCGTAGAGCGCGACCCCGTCCTCACGACTGAGCCGCTCCCCGGCGTAGACCTTCGCCTCCAGCTCGCGCTTCAGCCCTGCGTCCATCCGCCTCATGCCTCCATCAGCAGTGGCCCTCACCGGGCCGACGATCCCCACGAGCCTACGCCCTCACTCTGACGGGATGTTGCGGTACCCGTCAGGGGCGCGGGGAACTGCCCGAGAAACCACCCACAGAGGTAGAGCACCGAACGAGCAGGGCCATCCGCACAGGGTGGTGCAGGACTCAAACGGCGAGAATCCTCGCCAAAAGCGCCGGATCCACGTTCCCGCCGCTCACCACCGCGGCGAACCGCGTGCCCGGCAGCTCCGCGCCGTGGAACAGGTACGCAGCCGTCGTCACCGCACCCGACGGCTCGGCCACGAGCCGCCCGCGGCGGGCCAGGACAGCCATCGCGTCGCGGATCTCGTCCTCCGTGACCGTGATGATGTCGTCGACGTACGCCTGGACGTGCTCCCACGGCAGCAGGCCGAGGGAGTTCGTCCGCAGCCCGTCCGCGATCGTGCGGTGGGTGTCCGCGAAGGGCCACACCTTCCGCTCGCCGGAGCGGAAGCTCTCCGCCGCGTCGCCGGCCAGGGCCGGCTCGACGCCGATGACCTTGACGCCCGGCATGGTGAGCTTCAACGCCGTTGCCACACCGCTGATCAGGCCGCCGCCGCTGACCGGGACCAGGACCGTCTGCAGGTCGAGGTCGAGAGCCGCCGCGTCGTCCGCGATCTCCATCCCGACCGTGCCCTGGCCCGCGATGACGTACGGGTCGTCGTACGGCGGGACCCAGACGTAGCCGTGCTTCTCGACCAGGTCCGCGGGCGTGGTGTCCCGCTCGTGCATGGCGACCAGGATGACCTCCGCGCCGAACGAGCGGGTGCTTTCCACCTTCACCTCGGGTGAGGTGTCCGGCATCACGATGACGGCCTGGATGCCGAGTTCGCGCGCCGCGTAGGCCACGGCCTGCGCGTGGTTGCCACTCGACTGGGCTACCACGCCCCGCGCCCGCTCCTCCGGCGTCAGCGCCGCGAGGCGGTTGTACGCGCCGCGGATCTTGAAGGCCCCGGTCGGCTGCAGGCCCTCCGGCTTCAGATGCAGCGAACGGCCGTCGGGCTGGTCCGCCCACGGGCACGGCATCAGGGGAGTGCGCACGGCCACCCCGGCGATCCGCTGTTGCGCTTCGCGCACCTCGTCCAGCGTCACCAGGGTCATACGCGCATCACACCTTCCGCTGCTCGGCGGTCACCTCGGGGTCGGGGAGCTCGACGGCGCGGTTCTCCCACTTGGTGGAGAGTACGACCGTGGTGCGCGTGCGGGCTACACCCCTGGTGCCGGAGAGGCGTTTGACGATCGACTCCAGCCCGTCGACGTCCGGGACGCGGGCCTTGAGCATGTAGGAGTCCTCGCCGGCGATGAACCAGCAGTCCTCGATCTCGGGCAGGTCGCGCAGCCGGTGCGAGACGTCGTCGTGGTCCGCCGCGTCGGTCAGCTGGAGGCCGATCAGCGCGGTGACGCCGAGGCCGAGCGAGGCCGGGTTGACCGTCGCGCGGTACCCGGTGATGACGCCGGCCTGTTCCAGCCGGTTGATCCGGTCCGTGACGCTGGGGCCCGAAAGCCCGACAAGCCGTCCCAGCTCGGCGTACGAGGCGCGCCCGTTCTCGCGCAGCGCCTGAATGAGCTGCCTGTCCACCGCGTCCATGCTGGGAAACCTGGCCTTCCAATCGTTGGGGAACGTGCCGACAGTATCCGGAATCCCAAAGTCCAGGCCGACAAGACCCCCGGTTCGCAAAGAAGATACTCCGACGAGGTGACCTCCATCACGTCGCCCCCAGCTCGCCCTCCCAGCGGCGGTAGAGAGCGTGCGGAACCTTCACCGAATCCAGCACCCGCCCGCCCACGAAGTCCACGAGCTGCTGCACGCTTCCCGACCCGGCGTAGAAGCCGGGCGAGGCGGGGATCACCACCGCGCCTTGCTGGTCCAGCTCTACGAGTTGACGCAGCGTCACTCCGGTGAGCGGGCTCTCGCGCACGCACAGCACCAGCGGCCTGCGCTCCTTGAGCGTGACGTTGGCGGCACGCTGGAGCAGGTCCTTGCTGAGCCCGATCGCGATCCCGGCGACGGCGGCGGCGCTGCACGGGACCACGATCATCCCCTTCGCGGGGTACGAGCCGCTGGACGGCCCCGCCGCGAAGTCACCCGCGGTCCAGTACCGCACGTCGTCGAGGTCGAACGGCTGCGGCTTCCCTCGGTCGAGCGGGCGCTCCAGCCACTCGCGCAGATCCTCACGCCAGTGCGCGTCCCGGAACGCGATCCCGGTCTCGTCGATGATCGTCAGCCGCGCGGCCCTGCTGACGACGACGTCGACCGCCTCCCCCGCCTCCAGCAGCCCACGGATCACCGACGCCGCGTACGGCGTCCCGGACGCCCCCGACACCCCGACGACCCATGGCTCCCGCGCTTCCTGCTTCACATGATCGACCCTAACCGCTCGGGTCAGTCGTGGACGATGCGGATGCCGGTCCGGCGGCCCAGGGTGCCGAAGGACGGCAGTAGCAGGAAGATCGCCGCGTCGAGCAGGTCGGGGCGGCCCAGGCCGACGAAGGTGGGGACGTGGCCCACGGCGCTGATCAGGGCCTCGACCGTCGGGGCGTCGGACTGCTCGAAGACGGTGTAGAAGAGGTTGCCCGGCTTGCCGTCCCAGAGCGGGTCGGCGTAGGTCTCCCAGGTCTGGTTGTTGAAGGCGCGGGCGTAGCGGGCCTCCGGGGCCAGCGCGCGGACCAGGTCGGCGCTGTGCAGGACGGGCTGCGGGAACCGGTTGGCCGCGTCGACGATCAGCTTGCCCGCCAGCGCCTCGGCGTGGGTGCGCAGGAACGCCTCGACGTCGCCCGCCGGGATGGCCAGCACGACGGTGTCCGCGGCGGCCACGGCCTCCGCCACGGTGGCGACCTTCGCGCCGGTGTCGCCCGCCGCGTCGGACGCCCCGGGGTTGCGTGACCCGAACACGACCGCGTGCCCTGCCCTGGCGAAGGCCCGGCCGAGCGTCCCGCCGATGTTGCCCGTGCCGATGACCGCCGTGGTGCCGATGCCGTTGTCGGTGCCGATGCCGTTGTCGCTCATGACGAAGCCCTCCCGTTGCTCGTCTGCCTCTGGTGAGGGTGAGCGACGGGAGGGCTCGTGATATTCCGTCAGTTACCGGGCAGCTACGGCGTCAGCCCGCGCAGCGCGAGATCCAGCAGCGCGAAGCAGAAGAGCGAGATCCCGACGAAGCCGTTGACCTGGAAGAACGCCCGGTTGAGACGGCTCAGGTCGTGCGGGCGGACGATGGTGTGCTCGTAGACGAACGCCACCGCGACCACCGCAAGGCCCATCCAGAACGCCCAGCCCGCGCCCGACAGCCAGGCGTACCAGCAGAGCAGCAGCATGGTCACCAGGTGCGCGGCGCGCGCGCCGTACAGCGCGGCCGGGACGCCGAAGCGGGCCGGGACCGAGCGGACGCCGTCGGCGCGGTCGGCCATCACGTCCTGGCAGGCGAAGATGAGGTCGAAGCCGCCGATCCAGACACCGACCGCGAGGCCCAGCACGCAGGCGGGCCAGGACCAGGTGCCGGTGACCGCCAGCCACGCCCCGATCGGGCCCATCGCCTGGGCCAGGCCGAGGATCGCGTGCGGGAAGTCGGTGAACCGCTTGCCGTAGGGGTAGACGACCATCGGGATCACCGCGATGGGCGCCAGCGCCAGGCAGAGCGGGTTGAGCAGCGCGGCGGCGGTCAGGAAGACCACCAGCGCGACCGCCGAGCCGGTGTACGCGGTCCGCATCGAGACCGCGCCGGTGACCAGCTCGCGTCCGGCGGTGCGCGGATTGCGCGCGTCGATCTCGCGGTCGATGATCCGGTTGGCCGCCATGGCGAAGGTCCGCAGGCCGACCATGCACAGCGTCACCAGGAACAGCTGCACCCAGTGCACGCGCCCGTTGGCGAGGAACATCGCCGTCAGCGCGGCGATGTAGGCGAAGGGCAGCGCGAAGACCGAGTGCTCGATCATCACCAGCCGCAGGAACGCCTTGGTTCTGCCGGCGTCGGCAGTCGCGACAGCAGTCGTCATCAGAGCCCGTACTCCTTCCAGCGCGTGTCGACCAGGGCGGCGGTCGCCGGGTCGGAGAGGACCATCTCCGGCCAGCCGCCGTCGCGGGTGTAGCCCTCCTCGGGCAGCTTGCGGGTCGCGTCGATACCCGCCTTGCCGCCCCAGAACTGCTGGTAGGAGGCGTGGTCGAGGTGGTCGACCGGTCCCTCCACGACGGACAGGTCGCGGCTGTAGTCGACGTTGCCGAGCGCCCGCCAGGCGACCTCCTGGTAGTCGTGGACGTCGCAGTCCGCGTCCACCACCACGATCAGCTTGGTCAGCGACATCATGTGCGCGCCCCAGATCGCGTGCATGACCTTCTGCGCGTGCTTCGGGTACTTCTTGTCGATCGAGACGATCACGCAGTTGTGGAAGCCGCCCGCCTCGGGCAGGTCGTAGTCCACGATGTCCGGGACGATGACCTTGAGCAGCGGCAGGAAGAACCGCTCGGTGAACTTGCCCAGCGGCCCGTCCTCGGTCGGCGGGCGGCCGACCACGATGGACTGGAGCAGCGGGCGACGGCGCATGGTGACGCAGTCGATCGTCAGCGCGGGGAACGGCTCCTGCGGCGTGTAGAAGCCGGTGTGGTCGCCGAACGGGCCCTCCGGCAGCATGACGCCCGGGTCCAGCCAGCCCTCCAGCACGACCTCGGCGTCCGCCGGGACCTGCAACGGCACGGTCTTGCAGTCGACCATCCGGACCCGCTCGCCCGCGACGAAGCCCGCGAAGAGGTACTCGTCGATGTCACCCGGCAGCGGCGCGGTCGCGGCGTAGGTGACCGCGGGCGGGCAGCCGAACGCGATCGCGACCGGCAGCTTCTCGCCGCGCTTGGCGGCGATCGCGGCGTGGTTGCGGCTGTCCTTGTGGATCTGCCAGTGCATGCCGATGGTGCGCTTGTCGTGCCGCTGCAGCCGGTAGAGGCCGAGGTTGCGGACGCCGGAGTCGGGGTCCTTGGTGTGGGTCAGGCCCAGGTTGAAGAACGAGCCGCCGTCCTCGGGCCAGGTGAAGAGCGCGGGCAGCTGCATCAGGTCGACGTCGTCGCCGGTGAGCACGACCTCCTGGACCTTGGCCTCCCCCGGCTTCACCTTCTTCGGCGGGACGTGCGTCATCCCGGCCAGCTTGCCGAACGCCTCCCGGACGCCGGTGAAGCCGTGCGGCAGCTCCGGCTTGAGCAGACCGGCGATCTTCTCGCCGATCTCGTCGGCGGACTTCAGGCCCAGCGCCTTGGCGAGGCGGCGCTCGGTGCCGAAGACGTTCATGGCCAGCGGCATCGCCGAGCCCTTGACGTTCTCGAAGAGCAGCGCCGGGCCCTTCGCCTTCTGCACCCGGTCGACGATCTCCCCGACCTCCAGGTACGGGTCGACCTCCACCTTGATCCGCTTGAGGTCGCCCTCGCGCTCCAGCGCCCGGAGGAAGGACCGTAGATCGTCGTAAGCCATAGCGCTCAGTATCCGTTACCGGCGCGGCGCGGATCGTCAGGGGGCGTCGTAGGGACCATCGTGGGCGCATGGACCTCGACTTCCACGCCATGCTCGACACCGCCGTCGACGAGGCCCGCGCGGGCCTCGCGGAGGGCGGCATCCCCATCGGCGCGGCGCTCTACGGCCCGGACGGCGAGGTGCTCGGGCGTGGCCGCAACCGCCGTGTCCAGGACGGCGACCCCTCCCTCCACGCCGAGACCTCGGCGTTCCGCGACGCGGGCCGCAGGCGCGGCTACGCGCGGACGACGATGGTGACGACGCTCTCGCCGTGCTGGTACTGCAGCGGGCTGGTCCGCCAGTTCGGCATCGGGCGTGTCGTCATCGGCGAGGCGAGGACGTTCCACGGCGGGCACGAGTGGCTGGCCGCCCACGGGGTCGAGATCGTCCTGCTGGACGATCCGACGTGCGTCCGAATGATGACGGACTTCATCGAGAGCAACCCCGTCCTCTGGCACGAGGACATCGGCGAATGAGTTGCAACACCAGGGGCGCGGGGAACGGCGCGAGAAACCACTGACAGGCGGATGGCCCTGCGCGTTCGGGGCTCTACCTGCGTGGGTGGCTTGCCGCGCAGTTCCTCGCGCCCCTGGTGTTGCAACTACCTCTCAGCTGTGGCCGAGCTCCTCGGCCGGGGTGCTCTCCTCGACGGAGCCGCCGGCGCGGTCCGGGTGGAGCGGGAGGGGTTCGAGGCTGAGTTCGTCCAGGACCGGCGGGGCCGGGACCTGGGGCGCGGGCATGACCGCCGCCTCCGAGTGGCCGCCGCAGCCGTAGCCGAGGGAGACGATCCTGCCGTCCGCAGGACCGAACTCGTTGCTGCAGATGCCGAAGGCCTGGCTCAGCGAGCCCGCGATCGGGACCAGGAAGCCGCACGTCGCGCACGAGGCGGGCGCGGCCTGCGCCATCGGCGTGTGCGCGCCGTACTCCTTCTCCCAGCGGTCCGCGGCCAGGTTGAGGCCGAGTCGGCTGAGCACCCGGGCCCGGCCCATGCCGAGCTCCTGCGCGACCGCGCCGATCTCCGCGCGTTCGTTGGACGGCGCGACCGCCGTCTCCTTGCCGGAGGGCTCGACCGCGACGTCCTCGCCCGCGAGGCCGGAGAGCTGGTCCTCGGCGAGGACGCTGTTCGGGGCGGGCTCGTCCTCGCCGGAGTAGCCCGGTTCCAGCCGCAGGTCGTCCGACTCGGTGGGCAGCAGGTCGCCGGGGCCCATGTCGCCGGGCCGAAGCCGCTCGCTCCACGGGACCCACTGCGGCGCGACCAGCGCGTCCGGGCCCGGAAGGAGCACGGTCTCGTCGAGGGTGACCTGCTTGCTGCGCGCAGCGCGGGTCACCGTCACCGCCCAGCGCCAGCCCTTGTACGCACGCTCCCGGGTCGCGAAGAAGTGCGTGACCACCCGGTCCCCGTCGGTGTCGACACCGAGGTGGTCGCCTACTGCGGACTCGCCCGCAGCCTGGACCGCGGCGCCCCGGGCGAACTCCACGGCCTCGGCGCACTGGCGGTCAGGGGTACGGCTTCGCGTCGTCGTCGCAGCACTCATCACGAACTGATTCTCTCCCAACCGTACGCACCGCTTCACCACCACCGGCTCAGCAGCACGTCGGCAGAACGGTGGAACTGCCGTGGCGCGCGATCTCGGTAGGTCGTTCAGACGGTAGAAGTCTCCGGACACCTATTCTGCTGGACGCGGTGCCCCGCTGTCCCCCTCAGGGCAGGAACCCGCCGGAACAAAGTGCGCGGAGCTGCCACAAATGTCGGGCACCATGGGAAGTGTGGCCGATGTGGTGACGGGCAGGACCCGGCGCGCGGTGGCGTCCGTGCACCGTTTCACGTCGGCTGCCGCGCTGCGCACCGGCGACTTCACCAAGGCGACCGGACGTCGGATCCGCCGCGCCACATCCGCCGAGGGCGCGGGCGAGTCGGGCCTGGCGAAACTGATCGAACTGCACGCGGTGAACTCCGCCGGCGACATGATGATCACCGTCGCGCTGGCGTCGACCATCTTCTTCTCCGTGCCGACGCACGAGGCACGCGGCCGGGTCGCCCTCTACCTGCTGATCACGATGGCGCCGTTCGTCCTGCTGGCGCCGGTGATCGGGCCGATGCTGGACCGGATCCCGAGCGGACGCCGCGCGGCGATGGCCGTCAGCCTGCTGGTCCGCGCCGGGCTGGCGTGGATGATGACGGGCGCGATCGCGGGCGCCAGCCTGCAGATCTATCCGCTCGCGCTGGGCGTCCTGGTCGCGTCCAAGGCCTACGGCGTGGTCCGCAGCGTCGTCGTGCCACGCCTTCGACCACCGCAACTTCCTCTGGTGAAGGCCAACTCGCGGGTCTCCCTGGCCGGGCTGCTGGCCACCGGCCTGGCCGGTGCCGTGGGCGCACTGCTGCACCTGATCGGTCCGGACTGGCCGCTGCGCGCGGCGTTGATCGTCTACATCGTCGGTGCCGGACTCGCCTTCTCCCTCCCGCACCAGGTCGACCTCGACAAGGGCGAGGAACGCGCCCTCCTCCACTCCCACGACCCGTCCGCCGAAGCGGGCGCCGGGCCGGGGCCGGAGGAGGTGGCGGAGCCGGGTGACGAGGTGTCGGCGGAGAAGAAGCACAAGGTCGGGCTGCGGTCGGTCGGCCCCGGCGTCGTCCTCGCGCTCGGCGCGGAGGGGACGCTGCGCTGCCTCTTCGGATTCCTGACCTTCTTCCTCGCCTTCCTCGTCCGCGAGCACCCGCTCGCCGGGCTGCCGGCGACCGTCTCCCTCGGCCTGGTCGCGGCCGCGCTGGGCATCGGCAACACGCTCGGCACGGTGATGGGCGCATGGCTGCGCACCCGCCGCCCTGAGACGATCGTCACGTTGATGCTCGCCCTGGCCCTGGTCGCCTCCCTCGCCGGGGCGGTGTTCTACGGGGCGTTCACGGTCGTGATGCTCGCCTTCGTCTCCGGGCTCACCCAGTGCCTGGGCAAGGTGGGCCTGGACGCGCTGATCCAGCGCGACGTTCCGGAGACCGTCCGGACCTCGGCGTTCGCCCGGTCGGAGACGCTGATGCAGCTGACCTGGGTGCTCGGCGGCGGGCTCGGGATCGTCCTGCCGCTGGTCGGCGAGGTCGGCATGATCACCGCTTCGGTGCTGGTGGGGGTCTCGTTCGTCTGGGCGCTGCGGACCCGGGCGACCCTCGGTCCCCGGAACACGAGCCCAGCCCCCGACGTGGCGTGATCCCCGGGGGACGGTAGCCTCAGCACCATGAGTCTTAACCGCGGTGTCGCCGCCCTTGGAGCTGTAGCCGTCGTGGGCGCCGCGACGCTCGGCATCACGATTCCCCTCGTTTCCGGTTCCGGCAAGCCGGTTCCGAACGTCGCCATCGTCGCCGGGTCGCACTGGACCCAGGTCCAGCCGCTCAAGGACTGCTACTACGGTGGCAACGCGATGACCGCCAAGCAGCAGGCCGCCTGCTCCGCCGCGGTCTCCAAGGCGGTGCAGAACAACAGCATGGCGACCGCGATCGTCCCGTCGCAGAACGGCAACTTCGGCATCAACGTCGACCAGCCGGTCACCGACCACGGCTGGAACGCCGGCTCGACCACCGAGCTGGTCCAGCAGACCACCAACGCCTACGCGGGCCCGCTGTCGATCGCCTCGGTGCTCACCACCCAGGACCCGCAGACCGGCCAGACCACCGTCAACAAGTCCGGCCCGCTCATCGTCAAGGAGCAGGACAAGGACGGCAAGATCTACGGCGTGTGGCTGCTGCAGCTGAAGGTCGCGAACTGACCGCGTCCCGCGTTCTCGTCGTCACCGCCGTCGCTCACGAAGCGGCGGCGGTGTTGCGTGGCGTCCAGCAGGCCTTCGGGCACGCCGGTCCGACCGAGCGGACGCTTCCCGGCGGCTACGCGCTGACCGCGTGCGGCCCGGTGGACGTCCTGGTCGCGGGCGTCGGCCCGGCCGCCGCAGCGGCGGCGACCGCCACGGCGCTGGCCCTCGCTCCCTCCACCTACGGTCTCGCCGTCTCGGCGGGCATCGCGGGCGGGTTCGCGCCCGTCGCGCCGGTGGGCTCCGTCGTCGTCGCGGACGCGATCGTCGCCGCCGACCTGGGCGCGCAGACCCCGGACGGCTTCGCCGACGTCACCGCGCTCGGCTTCGGCCGGGTCCGGCACACCACGCGACACGCCGACACCGTCGCGGCGTCGCTGCGCGGGCACGGCCTGCCGACCGCGCAGGGGCCGGTGCTCACCGTCTCCACCGTCACCGGCAGCGCCGAGCGCGCCGCCGAGCTGGCGCAGCGTCATCCCGGGGCCGTCGCCGAGGCGATGGAGGGTTTCGGGCTGGCCGAGGCCGCCGCCGGGCACGACGTCCCGGTGCTGGAGCTGCGCACGGTCTCCAACGCCGTCGGGCCGCGTGACCGCGCCGCCTGGCGCATCGGCGAGGCCCTGGACGCCCTGGCGGGTGCATTCGCCAACCTGCCGTGGGCGACACTGGTTCCGTGACTTCTTCCGACGCTGCTCTGTCCATCGCGTACTCCCCCTGCCCGAACGACACCTTCGTCTTCCACGCCTGGGCCCACGGCCTGGTCGAGGGCGCGGTGCCGCCCGAGGTCACCTTCGCCGACATCGACATCACCAACGGCCTCGCCGAGCGCGGCGAGCTGGACGTACTGAAGATCTCCTACGCGGCGCTGCCGTGGGTCCTCGACGACTACGTCCTGCTGCCGTGCGGCGGCGCGCTGGGCCGTGGCTGCGGCCCGCTGGTCCTCACCGGCGCCGAGGCCCCCGCCGACCCTGCGGCGCTGCGCGGCAAGACGGTCGCCGTCCCGAGCGAGCGCTCCACGGCCTACCTGCTGTTCCGCATCTGGGCGGCGGAGGCCGTCCCTGGCGGGCTGGGCCAGGTCGTGGTGATGCCGTTCCACGAGATCATGCCCGCGGTCCGCGACGGCAAGGTCGACGCCGGCCTGGTGATCCACGAGGCCCGCTTCACGTACCAGAACTACGGCCTGCGCTGCCTGGCCGACATGGGCGAGGCGTGGGAGTCCTCCACGGGCCTCCCGATCCCGCTGGGCGCGATCATCGCGAAGCGCTCGCTGGGAGAGACGCGCCTGCGGGAGCTGGCCACGGCGATCCGCACCAGCGTCGAGCAGGCCTGGGCCGAGCCGGAGGCCTCGCGCGAGTACGTGCTGGCGCACGCTCAGGAGATGGACCCGGCGGTGGCTGACCAGCACATCGGGCTGTACGTCAACGAGTTCACTGCGGACCTGGGAGACGCGGGCTACGCGGCGGTCCACGGGCTACTCGGTCGCGCGGCGGAGATGGGTCTGGTGCCCGCGGTGCCGGAGGAGAAGCTGCGCTTCCCCGCGTGAACGGCTGACCGAAGCTCCCGCAGCCGGTTGCACTATTCAGGGGCGCGGGGAACTGCGCGACAAGCCACCGACGCAGGTAGAGCCCCGAACGCAGGGCCATCCGCTCGTTAGTGGTTGCTCGCGCAGTTCCCCGCGCCCCTGAGGAAGTGCAACTTCCCCGCCGCCTGTGACTGTGGGTCAGCCGTCAAGAAAAAAGCGGGTCAGACGTCCAGCTGGTCAGCGATGTGGTGCAGCAGTGTCGCGACGCGCTTCCCCACCGGCTTGTCCGGGTAGCGGCCCTTCTGGAGGCCCGGGAGGATCTTCTCCAGCACCGTGGTGAGGTCCTGCACCATCGCCGCCAACTCGTCCGGCTTCTTCCGCGCCGCCGCGGCCAAGCTCGGGGCGTCGTCCAGCAGCGTCACCGTCAGCGCCTGATCTCCCCGGTGGCCGGCGACCACGCCGAACTCGACCCGTTGGCCCGGCTTCAGCGACTCCACCCCGACCGGCAGCGCCTTGGAGTGCACGAAGACGTCGCCGCCGTCGTCACGGGAGAGGAAGCCGAAGCCCTTCTCTGAGTTGAACCACTTCACTTTGCCCGTAGGCATGGGGAGACCTCGTCGGTGGTGAGTCGGAGTGAGTCGTACAGGGGGCGCGGCGTCCCTCGGAACGGACCGCCGCTGGTGCTGCGTGCGAAAGCGAACTAGCGCCGCGTCATTGTTCCAGGTCGATGGCGAAATGATCGACCTGATTGCTCCGCCGGAGGCACCTGCGACCGGACCTGTCCGCGGCGTACCCGCACGACTGTCATGGCGCACCTCCTCCTGCGATCGGCTGCTTCCGGGCCTCCACCGCGCGCGTACGCGCAGTCCCCGTGCGTGACGTGCATACCCCTGGAGGGCACACCGCTAACCCGCTGCTTACGACGTTGCGTACCGCGTGACGTCGGACCTGAGTCGGACGTGATGTCGGACGTGATGTCGGGCATGAGGGACGACGTGCCGGACGGCATGCTCCGCCGACCCGTTAGCGTTGATGCGTGAACACTGACTCCGCCCGCTCCGACGCCAGGCCCGGCGACGCCCTGGTCCGCGTCGGCGCGGTCCTCTTCGCGCTCGGCGCGGTCGCCACCATCGCGACCGTGACCCCGCTCTTCCTCGGGCTGCACCGGCTGCCGACCCCGGCCTACTTCGTGTGCATGGTGATGCCGCTCGGCTTCGCCGTCGCCCTCGGCGGCCTGTTCCGCTCCGCGCGCTCGCAGCGCCGGGCGGCCTGACCCCGGCCCGCTACCGGCTCAGCCGCGCAGGTGCGCCTGCAGCCACGCGGGGAACCCGGTCAGGTCCGCCAGGACCACGTCCGCGCCCGCTGCCCGGAGCGCGGCCGCGTCGTACGGGCCGGTGGTGACGCCGACGGCGACCGCCTCCGCCTGGCGCGCGCCCTCGATGTCGCCGAGGTGGTCGCCGACGTAGACGCTCGCCCCCTCGGCGCGCAGCGCACCCGCCTTGGCCGAGGCGAAGACGTCACCGTGCAGCGCGTCGACCTCGATGCCGAGCGCGTCCAGGTTCAGCCGCGCGTTCGGCGTGTGCTTGCCGGTCACCACGAGCGTCCGCCCGCCCGCCGCGCGGACGGCGGCCAGCGACTCGATCGCGCCGGGCAGCGGGGTGACGCCCTTGACGCCGTGCTCGGCGTAGAGCTGCCGGTAGCGGTCGGAGCGGGCCTTGATCTCGTCGGCGGGGAACCAGTGGGCCATCTCGATCTCGACCGGCGGCCCGAGCCGGGAGACGACCACGGCGCTGTCGATCCGGACGCCGGTCTCCTCGGCGAGCATCTCCCAGGCGCGGGCGATCCCCGGCCGGGTGTCGAGCAGCGTCATGTCGAGGTCGAATCCCACCGTCAGCGTCGTCATGCCCTCACCCTATGCGGGCGGTCCGTGGGTGATACTTCCTTCTGACGGTTGGACAAAAGCCTCAAACCGGTCAGCTGCAACCGGGCCGGCCGCACCCCGGTCGGCCCAGGGCCTGGAGGTCGGATGCCGCGCGCCTGCTCGCGCCGAGCCGTGCTCGGGGCGCTGACGGCCGCCCTCGGTGCGGCGGCCGTCTCCGCGCTGACCGGCTGCACCAGCGCGGGCGGCGCGTCCGCCACCGCGCAGTCGCCGCCGGAACCCCTCGCGGGCGCGGGCAACGGGACCGGCCAGGGCGGCACCGCGGCCCAGGTCGCGGTCACCGCGGCACCCACCCCCGCCCCCTCGCCGCAACGGACCGTGGCGGCGGCGACGGGGCCGGTCGCGGTGCCGCAGACGCCCAGCCGGGTCGTCGTCCTCGGCGCGGCCGAGCTGGACTCCGCGCTGATGCTCGGCCTCACGCCGGTCGGCGCGGCCCGCGCGATCCTGGACAGCGCGCTGCCCGGGTACTTCCCGGTGGGCTGGCTCGACTCCGTCACCGACGTCGGCCCGATCGGCGCGCCGGACCTCACGACCGTCGCCCGCCTCCGCCCCGATCTGATCCTCGGCAACCGGACCGACGACGACAGCCACTACACCGATCTCGCCGCGATCGCGCCCACCGTGCTGACCGCGACCACCGGGGCGAGCTGGAAGCAGGACTTCCAGCTCCACGCCCAGGCGCTGAACCGGCAGAGCTTCGCCGACGCCGTCACCGGCGCGTACCAGGACCACGTCCGGCAGTTCGTCAGCGCGCTGGGCGGGTCGGACCAGACGAAGAAGCAGCGGATCAGCCTGCTGCGCTTCGTCCAGGACGCCGACCCCCGCGCCTACGCGACGCAGAACTTCCTGGGCGCGATGCTCGCCGAGACCCAGCTCGGCCGCCCGGCGCCCCAGAGCGCCGCCGCACCCGACGTCGCCGTCCCCACCCCCGCGGACCTGCACCTCGCCGACGGCACCGCGCTCTTCTGGTCCACCTACGGCGATCCGGCGAAGGCACAGACGCAGCAGTTCACCACCAGCAGCCAGTGGCAGCAGCTGGGCGCGGTGAAGGGCCACCGCGTGTTCGAGGTCGACGACGACCTCTGGTTCGTCGGGATCGGCTACTTCGCGGCCAACCTGATCCTGGCTCAACTCCAGCGGTTCCTCGGTGCGTGACGGTGCGTCAGAACGCGGGGTGACCTGCTAATTACCGATGGTGTCGCGCAGATGTCTTGTGATGCACGTCACTCCGGAACACCATGGCTCTTATGCCGACGATGCCGACGACCACCCCAGATCAGGAGAAAACGCGTGCCACGGCGGCCAGGAAAGCCTTCATCGCGGAGGGCTTCGACCTGGTCGCGGACACCTACGACGAAGTCAACGGCGAGTTCTTCCGGGCCACCGCCGCCCGGCTGGTCGACCACGCGGGCCTGCGACCGGGCGACCGGGTGCTCGACCTCGGCTGCGGCCGGGGCGCGGTCCTCTTCGCCGCCGCGCAGGCCGTCGGCCCCGACGGCTACGCGGCCGGGATCGACCTCTCCTCCGGGATGGTCCACGCGACGGGGGCGGAGATCGCCTCGCGCGGCGCGCGCAACGTCGTCGTCCGGGTGGGCGACGCGGAGGACCCCGGCTACCCGGCGGCCTCCTTCGAGGCGGTCCTCGCCGGGCTGATGCTCTTCATCACCCCCGACCCCGAGGCCGCACTGACCGCAGCGCACCACATCCTCACCCCGGGCGGCCGGTTCGCAACCAGCAGCTTCGGCACCACCGACCCGCGCTGGTCACGCCCCCTGGACGCCGCATTGTCCTTCCTGGACGAGCCGCTCCCACCCTCGTCCCCGCGCCAGGGCGCGCGGGGCGGCCATCCGGCGTTCGACTCCGTCGAGTCGATCGGGAAGCTCTTCGAGTCCTGCGGCTTCACCGAGGTCCGGACGGTCGTGGAGACGACGTCGGAGGTGCTGCCGAGCGGGGACGCGTGGTGGCGATCCCTCTGGAGCACGGGCCGCAGAGCCTGGCTCTCCCGCATCCCGGCCGACCGCCTGCCCGCAGCGAAGGCCGCTGCGCTGGCGGAACTGGAGCAGCTGCGGGAGGACGGGGTCCTCCGGCGGGAGAGCGAGCTCAGGTACACGGTGGCTGCGCGGGAGTGAAGCAGCTGAGCCTGCGCTCCCGCAGGTGGTTGCACCACCTCAGAGCCTCGCGCCCCCAGCGTGCTGCAACGTCCCACGGCAGCAGAAGTCCGGTTCGTAGCGCCCGCGCGGCGGAGCCGCACATCAGCAGAGCCTCGCGCCCCTGACGATTGCAACGTCCCCACCGTTCAAAGGTGCAGACTCACCGTCGGTAGATGCGCCAGCCCAGGAACGCCGCCGACAGCGCCGCTCCGCCGCGGAGCCACGTCGCGAACGCGGCGTGGCTCGCCGCGGTGAGTTGGGCCGAGGTGAGGCCTGGGTGGCCCGGGGCGTGGCCCGTGCGGGAGTAGAGCCAGAAGCCGCAGGCGGCCGCGCAGATGCCCGGGATCCAGAGCGAAGCGATCCTGCTGACGCGGTGGCCGAACCGGTGGCCGGCGTAGGCGAAGAGCCAACCCAGCAACGCCAGGTACCACAGCCCGGTGACCAACGCGGCGACCAGCACCAGCGTGGCCAGCGACTCCACGAACGGCAGCGGCACTCGCGGCACGCGCGGCACAGCTGGAACGTCCGCGACCGCGCCGCCCGCACCTCCGGACGCCTGCCCACCGGCCAGAACGCGGCGCAGCCACGTCCGCCTCCCCGACGCGGCGTCAGGTCCGGCCTCCGCCTCCCCCGCTTCGCCCTCGCCCTCCCCGTCGGCCGCGTCCTCGTCCGCCACGGGCTGGGGCTTGGGGAGGCCGGTGACCGGGTCCATCACGTCCGCGTGCTGGTCGCGGAAGAACTCCTCCAGGAGACCGCCCGCCCAGCCGGGCGGGCTGTCGATGGGACGGGCTCCGCCGCGCCTGCCCTTGGCTCCGCGCCACCACTCGTCAGCGGCGTAGACGGAGTCGGCGTCCGCGTCGCCGAACGCGTCGGCACCGACGTCCGCGCCGCGCGCAGGTCGCGCCACGCGCTCCGAGGCGGGCGCAGCGGCCTGAGCCGGAACAGACGGACCGGACGGACCCACCTGACCGACCGGTACCGACGGACCGGAAGGCTCCGAGGGCCCGGTCGACGCCCCGGACCTCGACGCCCCCCAGCGGCGTCCGCCGGACTCGCTCGGCTCGGGGAGGCTGCCCCCGGCCGCGCGGCGGACCACCTCGTCGGGGGCGCCCAGGCCGGAGAGGATCTTGCGGACGGAGTTCACCTCGGCGCGGGTCGAGCCGGAGGACGACGCCGCCTTCTGCGCGTCGATGGTCTGGCGCAGGGAGTTGACGAGTCGGGCGCGGTCCGCCGCGGTCAGCGCGGCGGACTGGGCCAGGTCACCGACCCGGCTCAGGTAGTCGTAGACGAGCTGCTCGCTCTCGATCCCCATGCTGCCCCTGCCCTCCCCGCAGCCCGTCGGCCTGCCGGTCTGCTCGGCGGTCAGCTTAGGACAGGCCCCCGGTGCCAGGTGCGGTTGTCACACCCGTACCCGTGGATCCTCACCGGTACTCCCCAGCCCAGTCCCGCCCACCGACCCTCACCCACGACGCCCCTGCGCCCCCTTCGGCGTCACCCGGCGCAATCCGACGCCGCCGGACCCGGACCACGCGCAGACCTAGCGGGTAGCCTGAGTCGGATGAGCACCGGGAGAACCGACGGATCGCGCGCCGCCGCTCAGTCCGCCGACACCACCGCCGCCGACGGCGCGAGCTCCGCGCCGCGGACCCTCGCGGAGGACCTGCGCGGGCGGGACGACGCGGCGCTCGCCGCGCTGTTGCGCTCCCGGCCCGACCTGGTCCATCCCGTGCCCGCCGACGTCACCCAGTTGGCGACCCGCAGCTCCACCCGGGCCAGTGTGGTCCGCGCGCTGGAGCGGCTCGACCTCTTCACGCTCCAGGTGGCCGAGGCGCTGGCCGTCGCGAGCGACCCCTGTGCGCCCGCCGAACTGTACGCCCTGCTCGGCGTGGCCGAGGATCCGGCGGCTGCGGCCGCCCTCGCGCCCGCGCTGGTGACGCTGCGCGAGGCGGCGCTGCTCTGGGGCACGGACGAGCGCCTGCGGCTGATCCGGACCGCCCGCGACGTCCTGGCCCCCGCCGGTGGGCAGACCGGGCCGACCGGCCTCGGACCGACCTTCGCGGAGGCGGGCGCGGGGCTCTCTCCCGGACGGTTGCAGGAGATCCTCGCCGACGCCGGACTGCCGAGCACACACGACCAGGTGAGCGCGCTCGCCTCACTGAGCGCCCTGTTCCGGGACCGCACGCGGGCGGACGCGCTGCTCGGCGAGGCGCCGGAGGGTGCGCGGGGCGTGCTGAACAAGCTGTTGTGGGGCCCTCCTTTCGGTGCCACGCCGCCGCGCGCGGTGCGGGCCGCCGAGGCGCGCACGCCGGTGGAGTGGCTGCAGGCCCGCGGCTTCCTGCTGCCGGCCGGGCGCGACGCGGTGGTGCTGCCGCGCGAGGTCGCCCTGTACCTGCGCGGCGGGCTGGTCCACCGTCAACTGGAGCCGACCGCACCCGAGGTGGCAATCACCCGCACTCTCGACGCGGACCAGGCGGACCGGGCCGCAGCCGCCCAGGCGTTCACGGCCGTCCGCACGGTCGAGGAGGCGCTGGACCTGTGGAGCACCGACTCTCCGCCGGTGTTGCGCGCGGGTGGCCTGGGCGTCCGTGAACTGCGGCGTACCGCACAGCAGTTGGACATCTCCGAGCAGCTGACCGCGTTCTGGCTGGAACTCGCCTACGGCGCGGGCCTGCTGGCCCCGGACGGTGAGGCGGACGAGCGCTGGGCGCCGACCCCCGCCTACGACGAGTGGCTGCGCCGCCCGGTCGCCGAGCGCTGGCTGCTGCTGGCCCGGACCTGGCTGACCGCCACCCGCGTCGCCGCGCTCGTGGGCGGCCGCGACGCGAAGGACAAGGTGCTGCCCGCCCTCGGCAGCGGCCTGGACCGTGCGCTGGCCCCCGAGATCCGCCGCGACACGCTGCTCCTGCTCGCCGCGCTGCCGGTGGGCAGCGCCGGTGACGCGGGCGCCCTGACGGACCGGCTGCGCTGGGCGCACCCCTTGCGCGGCGGCGAGCTGCGCGACCGTCTGGTCACCTGGACGGTCGACGAGGCGGAGCTGCTCGGCCTGACCGGACGCGGTGCGCTGGCGCGCTTCGCCGTGCCGCTGCTGGACGGTGACGAGGCGTCGGTCGAACGGCGACTGGACGTGCTGCTGCCGCAGCCACTCGATCAGGTGATCCTTCAGCCCGACCTGACCGCGATCGCGCCCGGACCGCTCAGGACGCCGCTGGCGCAGACCCTGGCCGTCGCGGCCGACGTCGAGTCCAAGGGCGGTGCGACGGTCTACCGCTTCACGCCCGAGTCCGTGCGCCGCGCGCTCGACGCGGGCCGCAGCGCCTCGGAGCTGCACGCCTTCCTCGCCGAGCACTCCAGCACGCCGGTGCCGCAGCCGCTCAGCTACCTGGTCGACGACGTCGCCCGCCGCCACGGCCGACTCCGCATCGGCGCCGCGTCGGCGTATCTGCGCTGCGACGACGACGCGCTGCTCGACGAACTGCTGGCCGACCGCCGTGCCGCGCAGCTCCGGCTGCGCCGCCTGGCCCCGACCGTCCTGGCCGCCCAGGCGGACCCGGCGGCAGTGCTGACCCAGCTGCGGGCGATGGGCTACGCCCCGGCCGCCGAGTCCGCCGAGGGCGACGTCCTCATCTCCCGGCCCGACGCCCGGCGGACGCCGCCACGCACTCCCCCGGCCCCGGTCCCGGACGGCCCCCCGCCGGTCACCCCGGCGCTGGTCTCCGCCGCGCTCAAGGCCATCCGCGCGGGCGACCGCGCCGCCACCGTTCCCCACCGCGACGTGACCCCCGGCGGCCCGCTCCCGCGCACCCCTGCCGCCGAGACACTGGCCACCCTCCAGACGGCCGTCCTGACCGGCGACCCGGTCTGGATCGGCTACGTCAACGCGGACGGCGCGGCCCGCCAACACGTCATCGAACCCGTCCGCGTCGAGGGCGGCATCGTCACCGCCTTCGACCAGGCCGACGAGGAGATGCACACCTTCCGCCTGCACCGCATCACCGGCGTCGCCGAGCTGGCGCAGGACGAGGCCTGAGCGGATCCGCCAGCCGTGGCGCTGTAACCACAGCCAGATCACTTTCCGCTCCGGGCCGCGATGCGGGACACTTGGGGTTTGCCCACAGTCCGGCCCCGGAGGAGCGACGTACGTGAACGACGGCTCAGGTCCCCTCATCGTCCAGTCCGACAAGACGCTCCTGCTGGAGACCGGCCACGACGCCGCGGACGAGTGCCGTCGTGCCATCGCGCCCTTCGCCGAGCTGGAGCGCGCCCCCGAGCATGTGCACACCTATCGGGTCACCCCGCTGGGCCTGTGGAACGCGCGGGCCGCAGGGCACGACGCCGAGCAGGTCGTGGACGCGCTGGTCCGCTTCTCCCGCTACCCCGTGCCGCACGCGCTGCTGGTCGACATCGCGGACACCATGGACCGCTACGGCCGCCTCCAGCTGAGCAAGCACCCCGTCCACGGGCTGGTGCTGACCACGACCGACCGGCCGGTGCTCGAAGAGGTGCTGCGGTCGAAGAAGATCGCCCCGCTGGTCGGCCAGCGCTTCGACCCGGACACGGTGGCCGTGCACCCCTCCGAGCGCGGCCAGATCAAGCAGGTGCTGCTCAAGCTCGGCTGGCCCGCCGAGGACTTCGCCGGCTACGTGGACGGCGAGGCACACCCGATCGAGCTCGACCAGGACGGCTGGAAGCTGCGTCCCTACCAGGAGCAGGCCGCCGAGGGTTTCTGGCACGGCGGCTCCGGCGTCGTCGTGCTGCCCTGTGGCGCGGGCAAGACGCTGGTGGGCGCGGCAGCCATGGCCAAGGCCAAGGCGACCACGCTGATCCTGGTCACCAACACCGTCTCGGCCCGCCAGTGGAAGCACGAGCTGGTCAAGCGGACCAGCCTGACCGAGGACGAGATCGGCGAGTACAGCGGCGCCCGCAAGGAGATCCGGCCGGTCACCATCGCCACGTACCAGGTGATGACGACCAAGCGGAAGGGCGTCTACCCGCACCTGGAGCTGTTCGACTCCCGGGACTGGGGTCTGATCGTCTACGACGAGGTGCACCTGCTGCCCGCACCCGTCTTCAAGTTCACCGCGGACCTGCAGGCCCGCCGCCGGATCGGCCTCACCGCGACGCTGGTGCGGGAGGACGGGCGCGAGGGTGACGTCTTCTCACTCATCGGCCCCAAGCGCTTCGACGCCCCGTGGAAGGAGATCGAGGCGCAGGGCTACATCGCCCCCGCGGACTGCTGCGAGGTGCGGGTCACGCTGACCGACTCGGAGCGGCTCTCCTACGCGACCGCCGAACCGGAGGAGCGGTACCGGTTCTGTGCGACCACGGCGACCAAGCGCCGCGTCACCCAGGCGCTCGTCGAGAAGCACCGGGGCACGCCGACGCTGGTCATCGGCCAGTACATCGACCAGCTGGACGAGCTGGGCGAGGCGCTGGACGCACCCGTGATCAAGGGCGAGACGACGAACGCGCAGCGCGAGAAGCTGTTCGACGCCTTCCGTGAGGGCGAGATCAGCGTGCTGGTGGTGTCCAAGGTCGCCAACTTCTCCATCGACCTGCCCGAGGCGACGGTGGCGATCCAGGTCTCCGGGACCTTCGGCTCCCGTCAGGAGGAGGCCCAGCGACTCGGCCGCGTGCTGCGTCCCAAGGCGGACGGGCACATGGCGCACTTCTACTCGGTCGTGGCCCGGGACACCATCGACCAGGACTTCGCCGCGCACCGGCAGCGGTTCCTGGCCGAACAGGGCTACTCCTACCGGATCGTGGACGCGGACGACGTGCTGTAGTCGGTCTTCGACGGAGACGGAGTGGGAGTCGGACGAGTCAGGACGGCTTTCAGGACGAGGCGTCCGGGATGCCGTCACGGCCCAGCAGGACGACGGAGAGGGCCGTGGTGGCGACGATGCCGACGCCTCGGGCGCAGGCCGCTATCGGATTGCGCGGCCGGCGCTCCGCCTTGGTGGCACCACGGGCAACGACGGGGCGGTCGGGACGGACGCGGGGACGGGGGTCGACGTGTGCGGTAGCCATGTCTCCAACGTAGATTTCAGGCGCCGCGAAGTCGTCAGTCCAACGGCCGAATCCGCAGGCCCTCGGGCGTCATACCGCAGAGGGACACCGCCTCGTCCTCCCGTCAGGGTTACCCCTGATATCCGCTGAATAAAGGATTCGCCCCCGACTCGTCCGTGGGTATAAGGTTTCCGGTCTGCCGCCTTCCCGTCGTGTACGTGGGAAGGCGCCGCCCGGACGGTAACCGGGCGGCTCTCAAATTCCCTATCGCAGACTTTTTGAGACCGCTGCGCGCCGGCCACCCCCGGTGTTCCGCAGCCGGGAAGGCTTCCTCGTGCCTGCGCACACCCCCGAGTCCACCGTTTCCGTCGACTCCGACAACCCGCTCGACCGCGAGCGCGCCCATCTCGCCTTCTCCCGCTCCGCGCTACGGACCATGCGCGAGGACGTCGAGGCGCTCGACATCAGCGACGTCACAGGGAACTGGGTCAACGCCGCGATCCTGGCGCGCGAGATCGACGACCGGATCAAGGCCCTGGCCGACCTCGCCCACACCCCGCTCTTCTTCGGCCGCCTCGACTTCCTGCACGCCCCGGGCGCCGGCGTGGCCGAGGGCGGCGAGGGCGAGCGCTTCTACATCGGCCGCCGCCACGTCCACGACGCCGACGGCGACCCGATGGTCATCGACTGGCGTGCGCCCGTCTCCCAGGCCTTCTACCGGGCCAGCAAGAAGGACCCGCACGACGTCGCGCTGCGCCGCCGCTTCGGCTACACCGGCGGCGAGTTGACCGCCTACGAGGACGAGCACCTCAGCGACCCCGAGGAGACATCCGGCGCCAGCGCGCTGCTCGCGGCGGAGATCGAGCGCCCGCGCGTCGGCCCGATGCGCGACATCGTCGCGACCATCCAGCCGGAGCAGGACGAGATCGTCCGCGCCGACGTCCACGGCACGGTCTGCGTCCAGGGTGCGCCCGGCACCGGAAAGACCGCCGTCGGCCTGCACCGTGTCGCCTACCTGCTCTACGCCCACCGCGAGCGACTGGCCCGCACCGGCACCCTGGTCATCGGCCCGAACCGGTCCTTCCTCCAGTACATCGAGCAGGTCCTGCCCGCCCTGGGCGAGTTGGACGTCGCCCAGGCCACCGTCGAGGAGCTCGTCGCCCACGTCCCGATCAAGGGCACGGACACCCCGCAGGCGGCGCGCCTCAAGGGCGACGCGCGGATGGCCGAGGTGCTGCGGCGCGCGGTGCGGTCCGGCATCACCCTGCCGACCGAGGGCTGCGTGGTGGTCCGCGGCTCCCGCCGCTGGCGCGTGGCCTCGTACGAACTCGAGGACATCGTCCGCGAACTGATGGACCGTGACATCCGTTACGGCGCGGCCCAGGCAGCGCTGCCGCAGCGGATCGCGCACGCCGTCCTGGTCAAGATGGAGAACGGCGGCGAGGCCCCTGACGACCGGGTGCAGGACGCTGTCGCCCGCAACGCCGCCGTCAAGGCGACCGCGAAGGCGCTCTGGCCGGCGGTCGACCCGGCAAAGCTGGTGCTGCGCCTGCTCAGCGACGCGGAGTTCCTGGCGCAGTGCGCGGACGGCATCCTGACCGAGGACGAGCAGGCGGCCGTGCTCTGGGACAAGCCCGGCCGGAGCGTGAAGACCGCGCCGTGGACGGCCGCGGACTCCGTCCTGGTCGACGAGGCCCGCGACCTGGTCGAGCGGACCTCCTCGCTCGGCCACGTCGTGCTGGACGAGGCGCAGGACCTCTCCCCCATGCAGTACCGCGCCGTCGGCCGCCGCTGCACCACGGGCTCGGCGACCGTCCTGGGCGACATCGCCCAGGGCACGACTCCGTGGTCCACCGACACCTGGGCGACGGCCCTGCACCACCTGGGCAAGCCCGGCTCCCGGGTCGAGGAGCTCACCATGGGCTTCCGCGTCCCGGGCGAGGTGATCGACTACGCGTCGCGCCTGCTCCCCTCGATCGCCCCCGACCTGGCCCCGGCCAGCTCCATCCGCGAGAACGCGGGCGCGTTGACGATCCGTCAGATCGACGGCACGTCAGCGCCGGAGGACACACACGCCCTCGACACCGCCTCCGCGCTGACCCCCGCGACGCCCCCGGCCCTCACCGACGCCGTGGTGGCCGCCTGCGTCACCGCGCTGGAGCACGAGGGCTCGACCGGCCTGATCGCCGCGGACGCCCGCGTCCCCGCGCTCGGCGCGGCGCTGACGGCCGCGGGCCTGCCGTACCTGGAGCCCGGCACCGAGACGTCCGCGGACGCGCGGCTGACGCTGGTCCCGGCGTCACTGGCCAAGGGCCTGGAGTACGACTACGTCGTCCTCGACGAGCCCGCCGCGATCGTCGACGGCGAGGCCGACCTCCGCACGGGCCTGCGGCGCTTGTACGTGTGCCTCACCCGCGCCGTCTCCGGCCTCGACGTCCTGCACGCGCGGCCGTTGCCGCAGGCGTTGGCGTAGCCGGAGGTTGCACTCTGCCGGCGCGCGGGGTTCTGCCGAGCGTGTGCCGCCACAGGTGGTTGCAAAACCCAGGGGCGCGGGGAACTGCGCGAGACACCACCCGGTGCGGATGGCCCTGCGCGTTCGGGGACTTCCCACACAGGGTGGCTTGTCGCGCAGTTCCCCGCGCCCCTGAG
>NZ_JADPRT010000015.1:84121-225663 GCF_015690355.1 Streptacidiphilus fuscans
CCCGCGGGGGGGGGGGGGGGGGGGGGGGGGCCCCCCCCCCCCCCGGGGGGGGCCCCCCCCCCCCCCCCCCCCCCGCCCCTGAGGTAAGTGCAACGTCCCCCTGCGAAAAAGTGGCCCCTACGCAGCCAGGACGTCCGCGTCCAGCAACCGGCGCCATTCCTGGACGCGGCCCGCGTCCAGCGGGCTGTCCCAGCCCGCGACGCGGACCATCGTGCCGACGTGGAACCCGTCGATGCCGAGCGCGCGCAGGCGCGCGACGTGCTCGGTGCGGAGGCCGCCGCCGACGAGGATCCTCGGCGCGTAGCCGGGCTCACCCGCGCGGGTGACCTCCGCGCCGAGGACGTCCATGCCGGAGGACACGCCCTCGGCGGAACCCGCCGTGAGGACCGTGTCCAGGCCGGGCAGGCCGTCGATCGCGGCGCGGACCTCGTCGCGGGAGACGGCGTTGTCCAACGCGCGGTGAAAGGTCCAGCGGCAGCCGGGGATCGCGTCGAGGACGGTCCGCACCGCGGCGAGGTCGACCGCGCCCTCCGCGGTCAGGAAGCCGAGGACGAACTCCTCCGCGCCCTCCGCGCGCAGCGCCTGCGCCTTACCGCAGAGCGCGTCGAGGTCGCGGACGCGGAAACCCGCGCCGTCGCGGAGCATCACGCGAAGCGGGACGTGGACCGCCGCCCGGATGCGGGCGAACTCCGCGAGGTCGGGCGTCAGCCCGTCGGCCGCCATGTCCGAGGCCAGCTCCAGCCGGTCCGCGCCGCCCGCGGCCGCCGCGACGGCGTCCTCCGCGGTGGTGGCGATGACCTCGAAGATCGCCCGATCACTCATGTGCAGCCTCTCTGCTCCGCTCTCAACGCCCGACCGTCGCGAACGGCCGTGCGACCACCAGTGTGACCGCGCTGCGGCCACGGCCGAGCATGCCAACAGGTCTAGTCCAATACACCCTAGATCCTCGCGGGCACCCGACGCATCCCTCATACGGCCGCACCCCAGCCGGACCCCAGCGGAGCGGGGGCTGTCGGGACCACAATGGCTGTATGCCAGAGCCGTCGTACCCCGACCCCCACCCCGCCGCCCGGCGCTCCGGTCCGCAGCCAGGGCCACGGGGCCAGGCCGCACAACCGGGCAGGCAGCCCGGCACGCCACCCGGCACACCGCCTCGCCCAACGCCGGGCCCGCAGCAGGGCGGCGCACACCCGGACCAGGCACTCGCCGAGGCGCTGCTGGCCCGCTGGACCGCGCTCTTCGCCGCCCCGGAGGCGGAGCCGTACGGCGAGCAGTTGCTGCGCCGCTGGTCGGAACCGCAGCGCAAGTACCACACGGTGCGGCACCTGGCCGCGACGCTCTCCGTGGTCGACCGGCTCGCCGGGCACGCCGACGACGCCGACCTGGTCCGCGTGGCCGCCTGGTTCCACGACGCGATCTACGCTCCGGACCGCACCGAGAACGAGGAGCGCAGCGCGCGCCTCGCCGAGCGCGTCCTGCCCGAACTGGGCGTCGCCGACGAGGCCGTCGCCGAGGTCGCCCGCCTGGTACGGCTGACCGCCGAGCACGACCCGGCCCCCGGCGACCACAACGGCGAGGTCCTCTGCGACGCCGACCTCGCGGTGCTGGGCTCCCCGCCGCACATCTACGCGGGCTACACGGCCGCAGTGCGGGCGGAGTACGCCTTCGTGCCCGACGAGGACTTCCGCAAGGGCCGCGCTGAGGTGCTGGAACGGCTGCTGGCACTGCCCTCGCTCTACCGGACCCAGCCCGCCCGCTCCGCCTACGCCGAGCGCGCTGCCATGAACATGCGTACCGAGCTTGCACGTCTGCGCGATAGGGTGCCGCCCGTCACTTGAGTCGATCCGGGTGGGGCACATGGACATAGAGGCCGACTTCGCCTTCGCACGCGGCGAGCTGCGCAGCCGCTGGCTGCGGACCCGGGCCTGGATCAACGCCCTGTGGCTGCTCCTCGGCCTGGCCGGGCTGGTCATCGCGCTCGCCTCGCACCCGGCGTCCGTGTCCCACCTGGCGCTTCTCGCCATCTCGGTCATGCTGCTCTCGGTGCACGGCCAGATCGTCGGCCACAAGCTGCGCTCGCTGACGACCAGCAACGAGATGTCGCTGCGCTTCACCGACGCCGGGCTGAGCTGGCGCAACCAGTTCGTCTCGCACCAGATCCGCTGGCCGGCGGTGCGCCGGGTCCGGCGCACGGGCGGCTGGCTGGTCTTCGAGGGCACCCGCAGCGTCGGCGACGTCGCCTTCCCGGCGCGCGCGCTGAGCGAGGTCCAGATCGAGGAGCTGATCCAGTGGCTGACGGCCCAGAAGCTGATGCGCTGACCCCCCTGACCCCCTGACCCCCTGACGCGCGGTCTCAGGGTCGCGGCGCGCGGCGCTTCGGTCGGCGCAGGCCCGCGTGGGCGAGGCGGGCGACGATCTCCCGGCTGCGCACCGGCTCGGCGCCGAGGCCGAGGGCGGCCTCGTAGAGCCGCTCCGGCACGTCGTAGTGGTCCCCGTCGAAACCGCGCTCCGGCACGCCGAGCAGGCGGGCGAAGGCGTGCAGCTCGTCGAAGGACCGGTCCGAGACCAGGTGCGACCAGAACCGCCCATGGCCCGGCCAGGTCGGGGGGTCGATCAGGATCACGGAGTCAGCTCCCCGACGGCCGCGACCACCACGCCCTGCTCACCGCAGACCCAGTGCGGGTCGGGACCGAGCTCGGGCTCGACGGAGAGCGCGTGCGGATCCCCCTCGGCCGAGCACACCTGGCAGAGGGGCCAACGCCCCCACCCCTCCAACAGCCCGTCCTGCACGTCCTGGGCGACCAGGCCCAGTACGTAGTCCACCCCGTCCGGCCACTGCTCCACCCACCACCGCCGCTGCGCGATCGCGTCCTCCAACACCGACACGACGGCGGCGTCGGCGACGTCCCGCGCGCTCAGATCCCGCAGCAGGGCGCCGCGGGCGGCGTGCAGGGAAGCTTCCAGGGCGTTCTCCATCACTCCAGTGTCTCCTTTTCTCCCAACGGGACGTTGCACTCCCCAGGGGTGCGGGGAAGTGCAACGTCCCGGTCCGCAAAATACGTCCCGTCGGCAAAAGCCGGAAGGCGACCCACCCCGGTGAGGGGTGAGCCGCCTTCCGTGGGGCTCAGAACATCCGATCCGTCAGGATCAGAAGTCCATGTCACCGCCCGGCATGCCGCCGCCGGCCGGGGCCGCGGACTTCTCCGGCTTGTCGGCGATGACGGCCTCGGTGGTGAGGAAGAGCGCGGCGATGGACGCCGCGTTCTGCAGCGCGGAGCGCGTCACCTTGGCGGGGTCGATGATGCCCGCGGCGATCAGGTCGACGTACTCGTTGGACGCGGCGTTCAGGCCGTGACCGGCGGGGAGGTTGCGCACCTTCTCCACCACGACGCCGCCCTCGAGACCGGCGTTGGTCGCGATCTGCTTGATCGGGGCCTCGAGCGCGACGCGCACGATGTTGGCACCGGTCGCCTCGTCGCCGTCCAGCTCGAGCTTGTCGAACGCGACACCGGCCTGGAGCAGGGCCACGCCACCACCGGCGACGATGCCCTCCTCGACCGCGGCCTTGGCGTTGCGGACGGCGTCCTCGATGCGGTGCTTGCGCTCCTTGAGCTCGACCTCGGTGGCCGCGCCCGCCTTGATGACGGCGACGCCACCGGCCAGCTTGGCCAGGCGCTCCTGCAGCTTCTCGCGGTCGTAGTCCGAGTCGCTGTTCTCGATCTCGGCGCGGATCTGGGCCACGCGGCCCGCGACCTGGTCGCTCTCGCCGGCGCCGTCCACGATGGTCGTCTCGTCCTTGGTGACGACGACCTTGCGGGCGCGGCCGAGCAGCTCGAGACCGGCGGACTCCAGCTTGAGGCCGACCTCCTCGGAGATGACCTGGCCACCGGTGAGGATGGCGATGTCGCCGAGCATGGCCTTGCGACGGTCACCGAAGCCCGGGGCCTTGACGGCGACGGACTTGAAGGTGCCGCGGATCTTGTTGACGACCAGCGTGGAGAGCGCCTCGCCCTCGACGTCCTCGGCGATGATCAGCAGCGGCTTGCCGGACTGCATGACCTTCTCGAGCAGCGGGAGCAGGTCCTTGATCGAGCCGATCTTGGAGTTGGCGATGAGGATGTAGGGGTCCTCGAAGACCGTCTCCATGCGCTCCAGGTCGGTGGCGAAGTACGCCGAGATGAAGCCCTTGTCGAAGCGCATACCCTCGGTGAGCTCCAGCTCCAGACCGAAGGTCTGGGACTCCTCGACGGTGATGACGCCTTCCTTGCCGACCTTGTCCATGGCCTCGGCGATGAGCTCGCCGATCTGGGTGTCGGCGGCGGAGATGGAGGCCGTGGAGGCGATCTGCTCCTTGGTCTCCACGTCCTTCGCCTGCTCCAGCAGCTGGGCGGAGACGGCCTCGACGGCCTTCTCGATGCCGCGCTTCAGAGCCATCGGGTTGGCGCCGGCGGCGACGTTGCGCAGACCCTCGCGGACGAGCGCCTGGGCCAGCACGGTGGCGGTGGTGGTGCCGTCACCCGCGACGTCGTCGGTCTTCTTGGCGACCTCCTTGACGAGCTCGGCGCCGATCTTCTCGTACGGGTCCTCGAGCTCGATCTCCTTGGCGATGGAGACACCGTCGTTGGTGATCGTGGGAGCGCCCCACTTCTTCTCCAGAACGACGTTGCGGCCCTTGGGGCCAAGCGTGACCTTGACGGCGTCGGCGAGCTGGTTCATACCGCGCTCGAGGCCGCGACGGGCCTCCTCGTCGAACGCAATGATCTTGGCCATGGAAGCGGTCCTCCTGGACAGACTGGCTGCTTCGGACCGCGCCTGCGCCCGCGACGGACGGCTCCGGCCTTCGGCGGTTCCGTCCCGCCTCGCCCGGGGCCTCACCGACCCGGCCCGTTGTCACTCTCTACCTCAGAGTGCTAACGCCAATGATTAGCACTCGACCCCTGGGAGTGCAAGCGCCCCGAAGGGGCACGAACAAGGGTGGCGGCGGGCGACGGGAGGGGCAAGCAGGTGGGGGAAGCTCGGAGCACATCGAAGGGCCCCTGTCCCAGGACGGGACAGGGGCCCTTCGGAAGACCTGCGTGGATGCATCGTTTCGCTTGGAACGAGCTCTGCGGGTCCTGATCAGTCAGCGATCGCTACTCATGTCAGCAGGTGGTGGTCAGACGATAGCCTTGACCATGTCGGCCTGCGGGCCCTTCTGGCCCTGCGAGATCTCGAACTCCACCCGCTGGCCCTCTTCGAGCGACCGGTACCCGTCCATCTGGATCGCGCTGTAGTGGACGAACACGTCCGCACCACCGTCGACCGCGATGAAGCCGTATCCCTTCTCCGCGTTGAACCACTTGACGGTGCCCTGAGCCATTCCGAACTCCCCTATTACTGGCCCTTTCACGGTCCGCACACCGCGAACCGGGCCGGTCCGGGACGCTGCGGGCTGCAGGCGCCGGGCTCGACCGACGCTGAATGTATCCACTCCGATGCCCTGAGCAACAGAGCATTCGACGGAGAATTCTCGGGGCTAGTTAAGAGACATAACGCGCAATGTTCGGCAAAGGGGAGCAATTCGGGCCGGACATATCGGACGCTCCCGACATAACGTCGGACGATAAAGAATCGGTCAACCGTCTCGTAGGACGGGACAAGCGCGGGACAGGAGCACTCTACTCCTCTTAAACCGCTGGAAATGACAGAGCCGGAGCCACCCCGGCTCGGGGTGCTCCGACTCGTCGGTACCTCTCGGGGTTTCCCTCAGCAGCCGCCGGCGACCGCCGGGATGATCGAGACGCCCGCGCCGTCCGGCGTGGCGGTCTCCAGGCCCTCGGCGAAGCGCACGTCGTCCTCGTTGACGTAGACGTTGACGAAACGGCGCAGCTTGCCGCTGTCGTCCAGGAGGCGGGCGGAGATGCCCGTGTGGTTGGCCTCCAGGTCCTTGATCACCTCGGCCAGGGTGGTGCCCTCGACCGTCACCTCGGCCTTGCCGTCGGTGTAGGTGCGCAGGATGGTGGGGATGCGGACGGTGACGCTCATGCGAGGCCTGCCTCTCGGAACGAGTCAAGGGTGGGGCGGATGACGGCGGTCGGGCGCGCGGCGTCCGCCACGGCCTCCAGGGTCTTCAGGCCGTCGCCGGTGTTCAGCACGACGGTCTCGGCGGCGGGGTCCAGCAGGCCGTTCTCGATCAGCTTGCGCAGCACGCCGACGGTGACGCCACCCGCCGTCTCGGCGAAGATGCCCTCGGTGCGGGCCAGCAGCCGGATCGCGTCGACGACCTGCTCGTCGGTCACGTCCTCGACCGCCCCGCCGGTGCGGCGGACGATGTCGAGCACGTAGATGCCGTCGGCCGGATTGCCGATCGCCAGGGACTTGGCGATGGTGTCCGGCTTCTGCGGGCGGACCACGTCGTGTCCGGCCTTGAAGGCGGTGGAGACCGGGGAGCAGCCCTGGGCCTGGGCGCCGAAGATCTTGTAGGGCTTGTCCTCGACCAGGCCGAGGGCGATCAGCTCCTTGAGACCCTTGTCGATCTTCGTCAGCTGCGAGCCGGACGCGATCGGGATGACCAGCTGGTCCGGAAGCCGCCAGCCGAGCTGCTCGCAGATCTCGTAGGCCAGCGTCTTGGAACCCTCGCCGTAGTAGGGGCGCAGGTTGACGTTGACGAAGCCCCAGCCCTCGCCGATCGGGTCGCCGATCAGCTCGGAGCAGAAGCGGTTCACGTCGTCGTAGTTGCCGTCGATGCCGACGACGTCGCCGCCGTAGATCGCGGCCATGACGACCTTGCCGGCCTCCAGGTCGTGCGGGATGAAGACGCAGGCGCGCAGACCGGTGCGGGCGGCGGCGGCCGTCACGGCGCCGGCCAGGTTGCCGGTGGAGGAGCAGGAGAGCGTGGTGAAGCCGAAGGTGCGGGCCGCCTCGACGGCGATGGCCACGACCCGGTCCTTGAAGGAGTGGGTCGGGTTGCCGGAGTCGTCCTTGACGTAGAGCGAGCCGGTGACGCCCAGCTCACGGGCCAGGTTGTTCGCCTTGACCAGCTTGGTCAGGCCGGGGTTCAGGCTCGGGCGCTCCGCGACGTCCGGGGAGACCGGCAGCAGCGGGGCGTAGCGCCAGATGTTGTTCGGGCCGTTCTCGATCTGCTTGCGCAGGCCCTCCGGGTCCCCGGCGGGGAGCTCGTAGGCGACTTCCAGCGGGCCGAAACACTCGGCGCAGGCGAAGTCGGGGGCGAGGGGGCTGC
Organism: Streptacidiphilus fuscans; assembly: GCF_015690355.1. Classification (GTDB taxonomy): domain Bacteria; phylum Actinomycetota; class Actinomycetes; order Streptomycetales; family Streptomycetaceae; genus Streptacidiphilus; species Streptacidiphilus fuscans. The sequence goes on from NZ_JADPRT010000015.1 coordinate 91,341, forward strand.
GGGCTCCGCACTCGCGACAGGAAAGGGCGACGGCGGGGCCGAAGGCGTCGGCGGGGATACTGCTGGAAAGGGCCATGATGGCGAGATCCTCTTCTCTCCTCATCTTCCCCGGGGCGCGTCTCGCCACGGGCCGGAATTGGCACCTTCCCGACCGGGGGCCGCAGCGCGTGTGGGCTGCGGGCAACCTGGTAGGGGGGTTGCCGGGACTTCAACGGGCCGTTCCCTCAGTCCCTCTGGATGAGCGCTATGGCGTCGCGCGTCCGAGCGCGGCGCATTTGTCCGGAGGCGGACCCCAATGTGCGGTCGGCACGCCTCGTCCTCAAGACTGTAACCGAAGGCCCACCGAGCGCTCACTGCCGTCCGAGACGCGAGACGGCGGAGGCGTCGCCCGGCCCCGGCCGCCCTGGCCCGGGGACTGGGGCACTCTGGACGGGCAGACGGGCCGGATGCGCCGGGCGTCCGCCCGTCGGACGGGCCTCCCACCGGACGGGCCGCCGAGGAGTTCAGGAGAGGGAGTCAGGTGCTGGACCAGGTCGAGGAATGGCTGCGCCGCCGTTCGTGGAGCGCGGCCGACCGGCCCCTGCCCGACCTGCTGGCCGCCAAGCGGCACAGCGGGGCGACGGTCAGCGTGGTGCTGCCCGCGCTCGACGAGGAGGAGACCGTCGGCGAGATCGTCACCGCGATCCGCCGGGACCTGGTCGAGGCCGTACCGCTGGTCGACGAGCTGGTCGTGGTGGACTCCGGATCGGTCGACCGCACCGCGCACGAGGCCGCCGCCGCTGGGGCGCGGGTGATCCACCGCGACGACATCCTGCCCCGGCTGCCCGCAGGGCCGGGCAAGGGCGAGGTGCTCTGGCGGTCACTGCTGGTCACCGAGGGCGACATCGTCTGCTTCGTCGACTCCGACCTGCGCGCCTTCGACTCCACCTTCGTCTCCGGGATCGTCGGCCCGCTGCTGACCGATCCGGATGTCGCACTGGTCAAGGCGATGTACGACCGGCCCTTCGACACCGAGACCGGCTCCATACCCGCGGGCGGCGGCCGGGTCACCGAGCTCGTCGCCCGTCCGCTGCTCAACCTGCACTGGCCGCTGCTGGCCGGCTTCGTCCAGCCGCTCGGCGGCGAGTACGCGGCCCGCCGCTCGCTGCTTGAGCAGCTCCCCTTCCCGACCGGCTACGGCGTCGAACTGGGCCTGCTGGTCGACGCGTTGGAGCTGGTCGGCCTGGACGCGCTGGCCCAGGTCGACGTGGGCGTGCGGCACCACCGGCACCAGGACGCGCAGGCCCTCGGCCGGATGGCGGCGACCATCTACCGCACGGCGCTGGACCGGCTCAAGGCGCCGGAGGAGCTGGTCGCGACAGCTGAACCGTCGGGCACGCCGCAGCTGGTCCAGTTCACCCGGACGCCGGACGGGTTCACGCCGAGCAGCACCGAGGTGACGCTGGTGGAAAGGCCCCCGGTCGCGAGCGTGCCGGAGTACCGCGAGCGCGCCGCGGCGGGGCTCCCGCCGGGCCGGTCGAAGGTTTGCCCGCATCCCTCCTAGGCAAGGGTCACTGACATGGCTCCAACGACTGCCCCCGGTTCCGCAGGCTCCGCTCCACGGCGGACCGCACCGATCGTCCTCGCGTCCAACCGCGGCCCGGTCTCGTTCTCGGTCGGGGACGAAGGGACGCTGACCCCGCGCAGAGGCGGCGGCGGGCTGGTCTCCGGCCTGTCCGCGATCGGCACCGAGCAGGAGAGCGTCTGGGTCTGCGCGGCACTGTCCGACGGCGACCGTGCGGCAGCCCGGCAGGGCCTGACCGACCCGGACGTGCACATGCTGGACATAGACCCCGGCACCTTCACCCGGGCGTACAACGGCATCGCCAACTCGACCCTCTGGTTCGTCCACCACCTCCTCTACGACACGCCGACCAAGCCCGTCTTCGGCGCGAACTTCCGCCGCGAGTGGGCCTCCTACGAGGCGTACAACCGCGCCTTCGCGGACGCGCTGGCGGCCTGCGCCGAGCCCGGTGCGGCGGTACTGGTCCAGGACTACCACCTGTCACTGACACCACGGCTGCTGCGCGAGCTCCGACCCGACGTGCGGATCGGCCACTTCTCGCACACGCCCTGGGCCCCGCCGGACTACTACCGACTGCTACCGGACGACGTGGCCGCCGACGTGCTGCGCGGCATCCTCGGCGCGGACCGGGCAGGGTTTCTGACGGAGCGTTGGGCGCGGTCCTTCGCGGCCTGCTGCGAGGCGGTGCTGGGCGCCGAGGTCGGCGAGGTCGCCCCCGACGCGGACGGCCTGCTGAGCATCACCTACGAGGGCCGGACCACCGTGGTCGGCGTGCACCCGCTGGGCGCGGACGCGGGCTTCCTCCGCGAGCGCGCCCACCGCTCCGACGTGGACGCCCGGTTGGCCGCGCTGCGCGAGCAGGTCGGCGACCGGCGGACCGTGGTGCGGGTGGACCGCACCGAGCTGAGCAAGAACATCGTCCGCGGCCTGCTCGCCTACCAGCACCTGCTGCGCACCCGCCCCGAGTGGCTCGACCGGGTCGTCCACATCGCCTTCGCCTACCCCTCCCGCCACGACCTGCCGGAGTACCGCGAGTACACGGCGGCGGTGCTGCGGACCGCGCAGGAGATCAACGACGAGTTCGGGACGCCGAGTTGGCAACCGGTGATCCTGCACGTCAACGACGACTTCCCGCGCTCGCTGGCCGCCTACCGGCTGGCGGACGTGGCGCTGGTCAACCCGATCAGGGACGGCATGAACCTGGTCGCCAAGGAGGTCCCGGTCGTCTCGGACCGGGGCGTGGCGCTGGTGCTCTCGCGCGAGGCGGGGGCCTTCGCCGAGCTGGGCGAGGACTCGCTCACGGTCAACCCGTACGACGTCATCGCCACGGCGGACGCGCTCGCGGCGGCGCTGGTGATGCCGGAGGAGGAACGCGCCTCCCGCAGCAAGCGCCTGGCCGAGGCCGGCACGGCGCTTCCTCCCACGGAATGGTTTCTGCAGCAGCTCCGCGCCCTGACCGCGGGCCGCTGACCCCGTTATGGTCGTAGCCATGGGCATTCCCGAGCCGAGCACCCCCGCCGGAGCAGCCGGGCTCGCCGCGCTGCTCGCCGAACCACGTCGCGCCGTCGTCGCCCTCGACTTCGACGGCACGCTGGCGCCGATCGTGGCCGACCCCGACCAGGCGCGCGCGCACCCGGACGCCGTCCCCGCGCTGGCGCGCCTCGCGCCGCTGGTCGACACGGTCGTGGTGGTCACCGGCAGACCGGCGGGCGTCGCCGTCCGGCACGGCGGCTTCGCCGGGGTTCCCGGGCTGGAGAACCTGACCGTGCTCGGCCACTACGGCGCGGAGCGCTGGGACGCGCGCAGCGGCGAGGTGCACGCGCCCGCCGTGCACCCGGGCATCGCGGCCGTCCGCGCCGAGCTTCCGGGCTTCCTGGACTCCGAAGGCGCCTGGCAGGGCGTCTGGATCGAGGACAAGGGCCGCGCCGTCGCCGTCCACACCCGTCGCGCCGACGACCCGGAGGCGGCCTTCGCCGCGCTCGACGCACCGCTGCACGAACTGGCCGCCCGGAACGGGCTGGTGGTCGAGCCGGGCCGGATGGTGCTGGAGCTGCGTCCGCCCGGCGTCGACAAGGGCGTCGCACTGACCGGCTTCCTCACCGAGCGCCGGGCCGGATCCGTCCTGTACGCGGGCGACGACCTGGGCGACATCGCGGCCTTCGACGCCGTCGAGAAGCTCCGGGCCTCCGGCCTGCCGGGCGTCCTCGCCTACAGTGCGCCGACGACGGACGAACCGCCGTTGGCGGCGATCGCGGGGAGGGCCGACCTGGTCGTGCCGGGCCCGGCGGGCGTGGTCGCCCTGCTGGCCGCCCTGGCGGACAGGCTCGGCGGTACGGCTAGCGGCGCTGCCGCTTCTGCTCCCTGATCCGGCGCAGCCGGTTGACCAGCACCGGGTCGAAGGCCAGCGCGGCCTCGCGGTCCAGCAGGGAGTTGAGCAGCTGGGCGTAGCGGGTGGGCGAGTACCCGAGCTCCTCGCGGATCGCAGCGTCCCTGGCCCCACGGCTCCGCCAGGCGCGCGCCTCGAAGCGCAGCAGCGCCCGGTCGTGCTCGTCCAGCTCGTCGCCCATCGCCCGCTGCCCTCCCCCTCGCGTCCGAGGTCCTGCCGCCCCTCACGTCGGGACGACCATACGACTTGTCATTCTGCCGCCTCCCTCTGACGCAGGTTGCTCCTCCCCCGGGCCACCCGCGCGGGCTACGGTCGGCGGCATGACCAGTTTCGCCGTGCACATCCCCGACGCCGAGCTCGAACCGGACCCGCTCGACCCCAGCCAGATCGTCTCCGGCACCCCTGAGGTGTCCGGCAAGGTGCTGTGGGAGTCCGCGGACGGCAAGCAGATCCGCGGCATCTGGCAGATCACCCCGGGCGTCGTCACCGACACCGAGGCCGACGAACTCTTCGTCGTCGTCTCCGGCCGCGCCACCATCGCGGTCGCCGACGGCCCGACCTTCGACGTCGGCCCGGGCGACGCCTGCGTCCTGCGTGAGGGTGACGAGACCACCTGGACCGTGCACGAGACGCTGCGCAAGGCGTACCACATCACCCTTCCGTAGCCGACGAAACGTCAGAGGGGCGGCCGCGCACGATGCGCGACCGCCCCTCTGCCTTTGCCCTGCGGCGCGGAGCGCTACTTCACCGCGCCCGCCGTCAGGCCGGAGGCGACCTTGCCCTCGATCAGGGCGAACAGGATGATCACCGGGATGGTGGCGATCACCGAGCCGGCGAAGAGGTGCTGCCAGTCCACGCTGTACTCGCCGACGAAATTGGAGATCTTGACGGTCAGCGTGCGCGGGCCGGCCTGGGTGGTCAGGGTGAGCGCGACGATGAACTCGTTCCAGGCCGCGATGAAGGTGAAGATCAGCGCCGTGACGATGCCGGGCGCGGCCAGCGGCATGATGACGCGGAACATCGCGCCGATCCGGCTGCAGCCGTCGACGATCGCGGCCTCCTCGATCTCCTTGGGGATCGCGCTGAAGTACGCGTTCAGGATCCACACCGCGAAGGCCATGTTGAAGCCCGCGTTGACCAGGATCAGCGACCAGATCGAGTCGATCATGTTGAACTGGACGAACTGCTGGTAGATGCCGACGATCATCGCGGTCGGCTGGAACATCTGGGTGATCAGCACCAGCAGCAGGAAGATCCACTTGCCGCGGAAGTTGCGCCGGGCGGTGTAGTACGCGGCCGGGATCGCGACCAGCAGCACCAGCGCCGTCGCGCCGCCAGCGATCTCCAGGCTGGTGGCGAGGCTGCCGCCGAGGCCGGTGGACCAGATGTTGAGGAAGCTGGCCAGCGTCGGATGGGACGGCAGCAGGTTTCGGTCGTGGAGCTCGCTGCCCGGACGGACCGCGGTGACGACCATCTCCAGGTAGGGCAGCAGGAAGAAGAGCCCGATCAGGTACGCGCCGCCGGCCATGCAGACGGTGCGCAGCTTCGGCAGCCGACGCTGCGTGGCGGACTTGTTCGCCTTGCGGGCCGCGGAGGCCGGCGCGGGGGCGGTAACGGTCGTCATGTCAGTCCTCCGCGGAGTTCCACTTGGACGCCCGCAGGAAGAGCAGGACGATCACGATGATGAAGCCGAAGTTGACCACCGACATCGCCGCGGCTTCGCCGATGCTGGTCTGCTGGGTGTTGAACATGAACAGCGTGCTGGTGGAGGTCTCGTTGCCGGGGCCGCCGCCCGTCATCTCGTAGATGATCGGGAAGGAGTTGAAGACGTTCATGATGTTGATCAGCGCGGCCACCAGCAGTGCCGGACGCAGCAGCGGCAGCGTGATCGACCAGTAGGTGCGCACCACCCCGGCGCCGTCGAGGCGGGCCGCCTCGTAGACGTCGTCCGGGATCGCCTGGAGTCCCGCCAGCAGCGCGTAGGTGGTGAACGGCACCGAGACGAAGACCGCGACGAAGATCTCCCAGCTGAACCCCGCGGTCTGGCTGGCAAGCCAGTTGACGCTGTTGTAGTTCTTCATGAAGCCCAGGTCGTGCAGCAGCACCAGGATGGTGCCGTTGCTCGGGTTGAGCATCCACTTGAAGACGATGGAGGTCATCACCACCGAGGCGGCCCACGGCGCGATCAGCGCCCAGCGGGCGACCCGGCGGCCGGGGAACTCCTGGTTGAACAGCTGGGCGACACCGAGCGAGATCAGGATGGTCAGCGCGACCACCGTCACGACCCAGATGCCGGTGCGGATCATCACGCCGGGCAGGTCCTGCTCGGCGAAGAGCCGGGAGAAGTTCGACCAGCCCGCACCGCCCTGGTCGAAGCCCATGGAGTCGTACTTCTGACGTGCGGTCAGGAACATCGAGACCACCGGCCAGATCACCACGAAGAGGATCAGCGCGGTGGCCGGGGCGATCCACGGCAGGGGCGCCAGTGCCCGCAGCACGCGGCGGCCCGCGCCGTACCGGGGGCCGGACGGCCGGGGGGCGTCATTGCTCCCAGGTGCCGACTCCAGCAGGCCGGCTCCGGCCGCCGAGTCCTGGGTCGATTGCGTCATGGTCTGCTCCATGGCATACGCGCCGACGGGCCGGCCGGCGGGGGTGACCCGCCGGCCGGCCGCCGACAGTGCGGACTACCGGGCGTCCTGAGTTCAGGACTGCCGGACTTACTGGTTGCTGGTGGCGAAGTTCTGCAGGCCGTTCAGGACCGAGGCCGCGTTGTCGGAGGCGGCGGTGCCCAGGGTCTGCTTGAGCTTGGCCAGCACCGTGTTCCAGTTGGTGTTGGACGGGTAGACCACCGAGTTCGGGACGTTCTTGAGGAAGCCCGCCGCGACCGGGTCCTGGCCGGAGAGGGTCGCGGACGCCGAGGTGGTGGCCGGGAGCAGGTCGTACTCCTTGTCGAAGGAGATCTGGTTGGCGTCCGAGTAGACGTAGTCCAGGAACTCCTTGATCTGCGCGGCGTGGCCGCCCTGCTTGAACGCGACGACGTCGTCGTGCACGCCCAGGGTCTGGGTCAGCGGAGCGGTCTTGCCGGGCATCGGGACGACGCCGTAGTCGGCGGTGGTCAGCTTGCCGGTCTTGACGATGTCCGGCAGCAGCGCGCCGGAGCCGCCGACCATGCCGACCTGGCCGGCCGAGAAGGCGTCCCACATCTGCTGGCGGTTGGTGCTCGCCGGGCCGGGCTCGGTGTCGCCGGCCTTGACCAGCTGGTTCATGAACTGGAAGGTCTGGATGTTGGCCGCGGAGTTGATGTCGTACTTGCCGGAGGAGTCGACGTAGCCGCCGCCGTTGCCCAGCATCCACAGGTAGGACTCACCCTGGGCCTCCTCGGGGCCCAGCGGCAGGCCGTAGCCGATGTTGCCGCCGCCCAGCGCCTTGATCTTGGCGGCGTCGTTCTGGATGTCGGTCCAGGTCTGCGGCGGGGTGGCGATCTTCGCGGCGGCGAAGAGCTTCTTGTTGTAGAAGAGGCCGCGGGCGCTGGTGGTGAACGGGGCGCCGTAGGCGACGCCGTCGGTTCCGTCCTCCTGCTTGGCGAAGACCGGGATCAGGTTGCTGATCGTGCTGGACGACATCACGTCGGTCAGCGGGTAGAGCAGGCCGTCGGCCGCGAACTGCTGGGGCGCGTCGCCCTCGAGGATGTCCGGGTACTGCTTGTCCTGGATCATCGTGGCGACCTGGGCCCAGTTGGTCCAGGCGATGGTCTGCACGTGGACGGTGATGTCCGGGTGGGCCTTGTGGAACGCGTCCGCGAGGGTCTGCCAGTAGGTCTGGGTGCTGTTGGAGGTACCGGCGGTGCCATAGTCGGCGGCGAGCAGGTTGATGGTGGTCGAGCCACCGGAAGAACCCGAGCTGCCCGAGGAGGAGCTGCATGCCGACAGCGCCATGACCCCGGCGACACCGATTGCTGAGAGAGCGAGCAAACGACGCTTCAAGAAAACCTACCGCCTTCGCAGATGCGAACCCGGTCCCTGCCGGGGTCGATTGTCAGTCCAGGTCCGGCAGTTGGGGGGCCGGCGGAGGTGGGGGTCACCGCCGGCCGGCCCGGGCTGCGCTGCCGCCGTCCCGGTGTGACGGCCAGTCTGGTCACGACCCGCGCAAGAGGTCTACACCATTTACCGAAAAGCTGGGGTTCGTTGCGCCCTGTGCAACGGCAATTCGGAACATCACCGTGCAAAGCCGCCGATTTGCCGGGGCCTGCGGGTCACAATCGACTGGACCACTTGGTCTAGACCAGCTGTCCGAAGGGTGTTTTCGGGGACCGGCGGGGGCCTCCGGGGAGCTGCCGCGGAGCCGCTGCGGAACGGCCGGGATTTCCGTGGATCTCGACCGGATCCCGGACGGATCGGGCGGCGACGACGGCCCGATCACGCACATTCCGCGCAAAAGCCTCGGTACATTGGCCATGGACCAGACCAATCTGCAAACTGGACTAGACCTCTGTGCGTTCCAGGAGGGAGACTGTCGCGTCGTGAAGCACGTCATCGCACTCGATGTCGGCGGGACCGGCATGAAGGCCGCGCTGGTCGCCCCCGACGGCACCCTGCTCCATGAGGCACGCCGCCCCACCGGCCGCGAGCACGGCACGCCAGCCGTCGTGTCCGCGATCCTCGACTTCGCCGCCGAACTGCGCGACGAAGGCAGGCAGCGGTTCGGCGAGACCGCCGCCGCGGCCGGCGTCGTGGTGCCCGGCACCATCGACGAGGCGGAGGGGGTCGCCGTCTTCTCCGCCAACCTCGGCTGGCGCGACCTGCCGATGCGCAAGCTCCTCGGCGAGCGGCTCGGCATCCCGATCGCGCTCGGCCACGACGTCCGCACCGGAGCCCTGGCCGAGGGGCGGCTCGGCGCCGGGCGCGGCGTCTCGCGCTTCTTCTTCATCGCACTCGGCACCGGCATCGCGGGCGGCATCGGCATCGACGGCCGGATCGAGTCCGGGGCCCACGGCAACGGCGGCGAGATCGGCCATGTCATGGTCCGGCCCGGCGGTCCGGCCTGCGGCTGCGGCGCCCACGGCTGCCTGGAGACGGTCGCCTCGGCCGGAGCGGTCTCCCGCGCCTGGGCGGCTGCCTCCGGCAACCCCGGGGCCACCGCCGCCGACTGCGCCACCGCCGTCGCGGCGGGCGACCCGCGCGCCGTCACCGTCTGGACCGACGCGCTGTCCGCGCTCGCCGACGGGATCGTGATGGCGCACAGCCTGCTCGACACCGGAACCGTCATCATCGGCGGCGGCCTGGCCGAGGCAGGTGACACCTTGTTCGCACCACTGCGCGTCGCGGTCACGGAACGACTCTCGTTCCAGGTGCCGCCCGCGCTCGTACCGGCGATGCTCAAAGACACCGCCGCATGCCTGGGCGCGGGGCTCCTCGCCTGGGATCTGCTCTCACTGGAGGTGACCGCGTGACCGACGCGGAGCGCACTGTGCTGGCCGGGGCCAGGCTCGTCCTGCCCACCGGCGTCGTCGAGAACGGGAAGATCGCGGTGGAGAACGGCCGGATCACCGAGATCGCGGCGCCGGTCACTCCCCCGGACGGTACAGCTCCCGCCCTCGACCTCACCGGCCTCACCGTGGTCCCGGGCTTCGTCGACATGCACGTCCACGGCGGCGGCGGCGCCTCCTACCACTCCGGTACCGCCGAGCAGATCATCACGGCCGCGCACACCCACCTCGCCCACGGCACCACCACGACCGTGGCCTCGACCGTCACCGGCGAGATCGACGACCTGTGCCGGCAGGCCGGGCTGCTCAGCGAGTTGGTCGAGGACGGCGTGCTGGCCGGGATCCACTTCGAGGGCCCGTTCATCTCGACCAACCGCTGCGGCGCGCACGACCCCGACCTGCTGCGCGACCCGGACCCCGCGGTGGTCCGCAAGCTGCTCGACGCCTCCCGGGGCGCGGCGCGGATGGTGACCCTGGCACCCGAGCTGGACGGCGGCATCGAGTCGATCCGGCTGCTCGTCGAGCGCGGCGTGATCGCCGCCATCGGCCACACCGACGCCGGCTACGACACCACCCTGGCGGGCGTCGCCGCGGGCGCCACGGTCGCCACGCACCTGTTCAACGCCATGCCCGCGGTGGGCCACCGCACGCCCGGCCCGATCGTGGCGCTGCTGGAGGACGAGCGGGTCACCGTCGAGCTGATCGGCGACGGCGTCCACCTGCACCCCTCCGTCGTCGACCTCGCCTTCCGCGGCGCGGGGGCGGAGCGGGTGGCGCTGGTCACCGACGCGATGGACGCGGCCGGCTTCGGCGACGGCGACTACATGCTCGGCCCGCTGGCCGTGAAGGTGCGCGAGGGCGTCGCCCGACTCGCCGAGGGCGGCTCGATCGCGGGCTCGACGCTGACGCTGGACGTGGCGTTCAAGCGCGCGGTGACGATCAACGGCCTGCCGCTGGAAACGGTCAGCCGGATGCTCTCGCTCAACCCGGCACGGCAGTTGGGCCTTTCCGACCGGATCGGCTCGCTGGAGGTCGGCAAGCGCGCGGACCTGGTGGTGCTGGACGAGCAGTACGAGGTGGTCGCCGTCATGCGCGACGGCGTCTGGGCGGTCGGCGCGGACAAGCTCACCGACCGCGTCCCGGTGGCGCGCTGACGGAACGCCAGTGCATGAGCCTCGACCCGCACTCCCAAGGGGTGCGGGCCGAGGCGTCTCCGGCTGTTACTGCGTCAACTACCGGGCATCGATGCCAGCCGCAGCTTCAAATGCCCAAAAGGACTTTACCGTTAGTAGTAACTCGTAAATCCTTGGAAGTTAGTAGTACCAATCTGCACATTGCCTTCGGCCCGCGACTGGAGCGGACTGAGATCATACAGAACCGGCGTATAGCAGCTGTACGCGCCGAGCGAACTGCTCCAAGTCAGAGCATGACATGAATACGCCTTCGCATCCTGCTCGCGATCGATCCACGCATAAGTGCTGTACTCAGTATCGTTCGTGCGAATTCGCGCCCAAGCTGCATGGCACTTCACGCTATAACGCAGATCGACCGTCGCATACGCGCCGGTGATGTCGTTGGCATAAACGGTCGCCGATTCAATGGTCGTGGCATCGGACGAACACCCAGCGGATACCGGATCCTGTCCATCGAGAGCATAGTTGGCGGCAAATGCCTGCCCCGGAACCGAAACAGCAATTGCGGCAGCTGCCGCAATGGTCGCCCCCACGGCACCGATCTTACGTACGTTCATAAACCCTCCCAGATCGTACTCAGATTCCCAATACGTGATCTTCACCCAAGATGAAGGCAGATGTCAACGATGATTATCAGACACCTGTGAGGCCGAGCTTCGAAAATGCCGCATATATCAGACAACCTCCACCAGGTCCTCATAAGTCCAAAATGGGGGCATTGGCATTGGAAGTCCGTATTGTCGACCGCGAGAAGTATGGGACTACTCACGCCAAGAGCAGAATTCCTAAACCGCCCAGTCGTCAGTCGCCGAACTTGGTCGGCGGATGTTCGGCCAGTTCTTCTGACGACCGCCGGTGAGGGTCCAGCAGGCGAGGAGTGTGGGGTAAGCGCGGAGCAGCGGCCCGATCGACGACGAAAGAGCACACGGGAGCGGTCGTGGTTGCACACCGTGGAACACTTCGAGACCGGGCAGAAGAACGCGGCATCGCGGCCGCGCTGCGCTTGAGCGAGCGTTCCGCCGAGCGGCGGCGACAGGCCTGTCGTGAGCGGGGCGAGGCCGGGTCGTTGTCGAAGGGGTCACAGGGGAGACCCGGCTCCCCAATGCCCAGATCGCCAGGCTGGAGCGGGAGTTGCAGCGTGGGCCGCTTGCTGACGGGTGGACCGGCGGTGGACGCTCGCGCAGATCAAAACGCTGATCGTTCGGCTGTTCCATGTCTCGTACACGGTCGAGGGCACCTGACGACTGCTGAAGAGCCACGGCTGGAGCCGGCAGCAGCCGACCCCATGGGCGATCGAGCGCGACGACGAGGCTGTCAAGGCCTGGAAGCAGGAGATTTGACCGCGAGTAAGGGCACAGCGGCGGAACTCGGCGCCTGAGGTGGTCTTGGAGGACGGAGCCAGTCAGTCGATGGCGCCTCCGCACGCCAGAACCTGGGGCCGAATCGGCCAGACCCCCGGTCGTCCGAGTACGCGGCCAGAACCGCCGTGAGCTCGTCGACGGCTGCCAACTCGGTCCGGGACATCTGGATCCACCTGGCTGCCTGAATGCGAGAGTTCATCGATGCGGACGCCGAGTGGCTCATCGAGACCCAACCCACCAGTTTCGGCGAGCAGGTGACCGGCAGACATCAGGCGCAGACCAGTCGACCAGCGCCCCGACCTGCTCCTCAGGTTTCCGAGACTGCCGGGCCAGACCCGGGCACTGGAATAAGGTCAGAGATCGTCCAGCTCACGGCACGACTCACAAATGAGCATCAACGCAAGGCCGTGCTGCCGAAGGTCGGCACGTCACCACGGACTAGCGGCATTCGGCGTTGTGATGGCCAACTGATCCACGTTGACCGGTGGCTCACCATCTATGCCCTGGAGCGTGATGGTGACTTGACCTGCCGGTAGGTCCGGCTGGACCCAAGTGCGGAACCAGGCCCTGGTCGGGTCCTTCTCGGGGCCGTAGTTCTTGCAGTTGGCTTCGCGGGACTTGGCCCCGTTCACCAAGATATCCAGCTTAGAGTCGGCACCGGAGTTGCCATAGCGAATCCAGACCTGATACGAACCCGCCGAGGGGATGTTGACGGTCCAGGTGATGCTCTGGCCCGAACCGCTCAGCGGCACCGAGGAGCCGCCCGCAGCCTTGGCACCGGCCGGAGTGGTGACGGGAGCGGTGCCGGCCAGCTTCATGGTGGCGGCGTCCGTCGGGCCGAGGCCGGCGGAGACCGACGGCGAGGACGAGGCGGAGGCGCTGTTGCTGCCCGCCGTGGTCGTCGGCGAGGTGGAGCTGCCGGAGCCGGCGTTGGACTTGTCGCCGTTGCTGCTGAACACCGCGAAGCCGATGCCGATGGCGATGGCCACCACGACCGCGACCGCACCCAGCATCACGCCGCGGCTGCTACCGCCGCCCGAGCCACGGGAAGCGGCCCTGCCGCCCGCCGGGGGCCCGCCGGGAGCCGAGCCCTGCTGCGGTACGCCGCCCTGGTAGCCGCCGTAGGCCTGGGTCTGCTGCGCGCCGTAGCCGCCCTGCTGGCCGTAGGACGACTGCTGCCCGTATCCGGACTGGCCGTACTGGCTGCGGCCGCCCACCTGGGTGGCCTGCTGGTACGAGGTGCGGGGCACACCGGGCATCGGCTGCGTGGGCGCGGGGCCCTCCGCACCGCCGTCGGCGTCGCCCTCCGACCGGTACAGGTACGCGAACGGGTCGTCGTCCTCGGGCACGCCGTTGTTCTCGGCTGTCATCGAGTTCTTCTCCCGAGTCGTGATACGTGGATGTTCCGTGATGTTCGGCTTCGCGCCCGGAGTACCGCACCGAAGGCACGCGTATCCACCGCACACTACCCCGACTGGGTGACGCGACGGAAAGAGCGGCGTGGCCGGAACGGTGGACGCAACCAGCCCGCCGCACGGTTCCGCGCGACCCCCACCTGCGAGGCAACGAACGGCGGAACAACGGCGTAACGGCGCGGAACAGCGCCGCGACGTGGATGAGGCGAGGGTGAGGACGGTCAGCCGAACGGCTGTCGCGATCAGCCCGCGCGCCGGTGCGAGCGGCCTCCGCCGCCCGCCCGCGCACGCTTCTCCACGTACATCAGTTCGTCGGCTGTGTGGAGTACGTCGTCGATGCTCATCCCGCAACCGGCCCAACCGACGCCTATGCTCACGCCGACCCGCAGGGTGCGGCTCTCCCACCGTATGGGCGGGGTCACCGCGGCGCGGAGGCGGTCGGCCAGATCCTTGGCGCGCTCGCGGTCCAGCCCGTCGGCGAGGACGACGAACTCGTCGCCGCCGAGCCGGGCCACCGTGTCACCCTCGCGGACGGCGGCCTGAAGCCGTCTGGCCACCTCGATCAGGGTGGCGTCGCCCGCGTTGTGGCCGTGGCGGTCGTTGATGCCCTTGAAGCCGTTCAGGTCGCAGAAGAGCACGGCGAGACCGCGGCCGTTGCGCCCGTCCGGCTCGGCGCCACCCTCGTCCGGCGGAACGGCGTGGACGTGGTCGTACCCACCGCCGTCGAAGCCGCCCGCGTCGGCGGCCTCGGGGTGGCCGTGAGCGTGACCGTCCCCCTCGTCCTCGGCCAGGAGGTCGGCCAGGGCCGGGCGCTTGGGACGACCCGCGAAGTCCCGGGGGTCGCCGCGCAGGCCTTCGGGGTGCAGACCCTCACCCTCGGCGTGCAGACCGTCGGCGTACGGGCCGTCCATGTGGGGGCCATTCATGTGCGGGCCGTCACCCCGGATGGCCAGAGCGGCCATGTCGCCCCGGCTGTCGAGGCCGCCCATGCCGCCGTCGTACCCGCCGAAGCCGCCGAAGCCGCCCGGGTTGTGCGCGGCGGCGCCGGGGGCGCCGGAACCGTGTGCGGCGGGCCCGAGGCTGTCGTGCGGATGGTCGCAGAGGCGCATCTGCAACCGGGCCCGGAGCTCGGCGGCGTTGGGCAGGCCGGTGAGCGCGTCGTGACTGGCCCGGTGGGCCAGGGCCAGCTCGTGGCGCTTGCGGTCCTCGATGTCCTCGACATGCGTGAGCAGGTACATCGCGCCCTCGACCGGGTCGGAGACGACGGAGTTGCGCAGGTTCACCCAGAACCAGCCGCCGTCGCGCCGGGCCAGCCGCACCTCGGCCCGGCCGTTCTCGGTGGCGATGCCGCGCAGCTTGACGGCGTCGTCCGGATGGACCAGGTCGGCGAAGGACTGCCGGTGCAGGGAGGAGCGGGAGCGGCCCAGCAGCCGGCACAGGGCGTCGTTGACGCGGGTGAGCTGTCCGCGGGTCTGGCCGTGCAGCTCGGTGATGGCCATGCCGCTGGGCGCGTACTCGAAGGCCTGGCGGTAGCTCTCCTCGCTGGCGAGCAGCACCTGCTGTTCGCGCTCCAGCCGGATCAGCGCCCGCTGCATCTCCGCGCGCAGGCGCGCGTTGCCGATGGCGATGCCCGCCTGCTGGGCGAACATCTCCAAGGCCTCACGCGTCCACGGACCGGGCCTGCGGCCGTTGCGGGGGCGGTCGACGGAGAGCACGCCGAGCAACTCGCCGCCGTAGCTGTACATGGGGGCGAAGAGACAGTCGTCCGGATGCCAGGCGCCCTCGACGAACTGGGCGTCCCCGCCACCCCAGATGGGGAGGTCCGGTGGGCGCGCCCACATCCGTTCGGCCGGGACGAAGACCAGGCTGCCCCAGTGGTCGCCGACGTTGAGCAGCCGGTTCCACGAGTCGCGGGTGCCGACCTGCCCGAGCATGCTGTTGATGCCCTCGTCGGCCTCACCCTCGGTGCTGATCTCCCAGACGGCGGCGACGACCAGATCGCCGTCGGGCCGGACCATGTTCACGGCGGCGCTGTCGAAACCCAGACCCATCACGGCGCCCTCGACCACGGCCTGGAGGGTACCGGCGAGGCTGCGGGCGGCGTTGAGGTCGGCGATGATGCGATGGAGCGTGCGCAGGGTCGCCAACCGGACATACGGCTCCGGCTGCGGCTCGGCGTCCATCGCCCACCTCCCTCCGATGGTCCGACTGGCAGACAAACTGAATCACATAGAGCACACTGTTCAACACTCTGGGTCAGCAATTCGTTCCCACTTGTGAGCCAACTCACAGGCATCGCACGTGTGAACGTCGAAACTCTGTACCAGGCGCGAGCAGACCCTCCGTCAGTTCCTCCCTCGGTTCCCCTCGTGGCCCATCCCTACCGTTCCCCCTCATTTCTTCCCCAACGTTTGCATCGATCCGACGCAACGTGAGCAATCAGACGCCCGTCCTACGCCCAAGGTCCGATGCGAGGCAGGGCCGAGCGAAGATAGCGTGCTTGTGTGTACGACGCCGCAGCAACTGCCACCCCAGCCCCTGTGACCCCTCTGGACGGCCCCGAGGCCACTCCTGAGGAGTTCCGCGCCGCCCTCGGCCAGCTCGCCTCCGGCGTGGTCCTGGTGACCGCCCACGACGCGGAGGACGGCCCACGCGGCGAGGACGTGGGGATGACGGCCACGGCGTTCCTCTCGGTCTCCCTCGACCCACCCCTGGTCCTGATCTCCGTCCGCGAGGACTCCCGGATGGAGGACGTCCTCTCCCGCGTCGAGACCTGGGCGGTCTCCGTCCTCGCCGCCGACCAGCGGACCGCCGCCGCGCGCTTCGCGATGAAGGGCCGCGTCAGCGACCGCCTCCTCTTCGCGGACCTCCCCCACCACCGCGGCGAGCAGTCGGGCTCCCCCCTGGTCGACGGCGCGCTCGCGACGGTCGAGTGCCGGACGGTGGACCGCATATCCGCGGGCGACCACGTGCTTTTTATCGGCCACGTCCTCGAAGCGAAGGTCGGCGCGCCGACGGGTGGTCCGCTGCTGTACTTCCGGGGCCAGTACCGGCACTTGAGCTGAGCCACGGAGAGAATCCACCGGCATGCGGAGGGTCCTGCACGTTCGGGGCTCTTCCGTCGTGGGTGGCTTGTCGCGCAGTTCCTCGCGCCCCTGGACGTTTGCAACGTCCCCGTCTGCCCGGGGCTAGAAGTCGCGGACGGGGCCGCGGCCGCGTTTGACGGCGGCGGTGCGGCGCTTGTTCTCCAGGCGGCGCTCGACCATGCCGCGGGAGGGCTTCGTCGCGCGGCGGGCACGCGGGGGCGGGGCGACCGCCTCCGCGAGGAGCGCGGACATGCGGACGGCCGCTGCCTCCCGGTTGCGCCACTGCGACCGGTGCTCGGACGCCTTGACCACCACCGCGCCGTCGACCAGCCGACCGGCCAGCCGCTCCAGCGCGCGCTCGCGCCACACCTGCGGCAGCGCCGCGCTCGCCTCCAGGGCGTACCTCAGCTCGACCTGGCTGTCACTGGTGTTGACGTGCTGTCCACCGGGACCGGAAGAGCGGGAGAACCGCCACTGCAGCTCGGCGTCGGGCACGACGACACCCCGGACGCGTACGGCCACAGGATTCGCAGACATGTGCCCATGATCCTGCCGAGCGGCCGCACCCGCGAACCCTTTTCACCGACTCTCACCGGCACTGCGAGAATCGTGGGGTGATCGAGCTCGGCTACTCCCTCTCCAACCGCTTCCCCGACCCGCCGCAGACGGACTACGCGACGGCGCCCGTCCGCGCCCTGCGGCACGACCTCTTCTGCGGGGACGTGTTCATCGAGGGCGAGGGCGGACGGGACCTCTCCACCCGGTGGGGGTGGGTGCCGGTGCTGGACTTCGCCTGGGCGCTGTGCGACATCGTCGAGCAGCTGGACGAGGTGCTGCCGGGCTTCCGCACTCCGCGTGCCGAGCTGGACTTCACGGAGTCGTCGGACCGGCTGCGGTTCTCCCGGCGCGGCGACTGGGTCGAGCTCCGTGCCGACTGGGTCCGCGACGAGCGCCCGCTGCTGGTGGACCACGGCGTGCTGCGCCGCGAATCACGGGACTTCCTGCAGGACATTCTCGCGGACCTGACGGACCTTCACGACGACCTGCAGCACAACCTCACCGTCTGGGAGCTGCGCAGCCGCTTCCCGCGCGTTCCCTGAGCCCGTACTGACCGCCTACGGCCTACAGCCGCGTGCTGCGGCCCATCACCACCAGGCCGGGCACCGGGCGGGCCAACTCCGAGAAGCCGAGCCGGTCGTAGAACGCGCGCGCGGACACGTTGGCCGCGCCCATCGCCAGGTGGACAGCGTCGACGCCGCGCTCGCGCAGCGCGGCGAGGTAGGTGTCCATCAACCGCCGACCGAACCCGCGCCCCTGCGCCTGCGGCATCAGGTCGATGTGCAGATGGGCCGGGTACGCGTCGGCGATCGGGCTCAGCATCACCTCCGGGCGGCGCAGCTCACTGCCCCGTCCGCCGTCGTCGGGGTAACGGTCGACCACCTTCGGCAGCCACTCGTCGCGGTAGCGGGCGACGAAGCGGCGCGTGTCGGCCGTGCCGAGGATGTAGCCGAGTGCCCTGTCGCCGCCCTCCCCGTCCGCCCCGTCCGCCGCGTCCGCCGCGTCCGCCGCGTCCGCGACGACGAACGCGAGCTCGGGCTCCAGCGCGAGGTACGGGCCGACGAAGATGTCCGGCAGGATCCTCGGGTCCGGGTACAACGAGCTCGCGTCCGCACCGTTGTCGCCGGTGCGGACGCAGATCTCGTACAGGTCCTCCCAGTCGTCCGACCGGTACGGACGGATGCTCAGCTCCATCCCGCCAGGCTAGACCGGACCGGACCACTGCGTGCCGTCTCGTGCACGGTCGCGCAGGGTCACGCAGGGCTCAGCCGAGGCTGCTCCACAGCGTGCTGGTGACGAGCGCCTTGAGCTGGGCCATGGTCAGCACCGGTTCGGCCCGGTCCGCCGCCACGCCCTGGGTCGGGGCGTTGAACTCCATGGCGACCACCCGCAGGCCGTCGGGGTGCAACACGTCCGCGATCCACTGGACCGCGCCGCTGCCGCCCTTCTCCGCGGGGTTCTCCGACACGACCAGCTTGCTGCCGTCGGGCAGCACCGTGGCCCCGGCGTAGAGCTGGGCGAGCGTCTGCGCGTCCGTGGTGGGGTTCCAGTGCTGGTAGTTGATCCCGATCAGACCCACGCCGCCGGTGCCGTCGGAGAGCTGCTCCTCGGCGTAGCCGGTCTGGGTGTCCTCGTGCAGCGCGGTGACACCCTTGGGCAGCAGCGCGTTGACCGTGTTGAGGATGGCGTCACCCGTCGGGCCCTGCGGAACGGCGACCGGCGGGGCCGTGGGCGCGGGCAGGGCCGCGAGCAGCGGCTGCCAGGCGCGGTCGGTGACCAGCGCGCGGAGCTGTGCGGCGTCGAGCGGAGGGGTGGGTCGGGAGACGGACGCGCCCTTCTCCTGCGGCGCGTTCCACTCCGAGACCTGCACCTCCTGGCCGTTCGGCCTGACCAGCGTGGCGCCCCAGTCCTTGGTGCCGGTGCCGCGTGAGGGGTACTCGTAGCCCTGGTCGACCACCAGCCGGGAGCCGTCCGGGAGCGTTTCGCTGCTGCAGACGTCGTTGGGCGCGTAGACGGGATCGACGCACCCCGGCACCGAGGCCCCAGGAGCGACGTGGTTGAGGCCGAGCTCGATCAGGGACGCCCCATGGGAGTCGTCGTAAACGACGCTCGCCAGCGGCGCGATCATCCCTCCCCCCAGGCCCCAACGTCCCTGCAGAGAACCGAACGTGGCGCCCTTGGGCAGCAGGCTCTCCAGCGTCCTCAGCATGGCGGCGGCGTGGTCGGGCGTCGGCTCGACGCTGACCGGCGATGTCGACGTCGACTGCCCCGTCGACGCCGACGGGGCAGCACGCCGTCCCGCCGAGGCGGCCTCGGCGCGCTGCTGACCCGTGCCGTGCCCGAGCAACGCGGGTGTGAGCGCCCCGCCCACGGCGATCAGCGCCAGCGCCGCCGTCCCGCCCACGATGGCGAGGTTGCGGCGGTGACGCCGCCGGTGACCGTCGGCGACACCGCCCGCGACGAGGTCGGCGAGGTTGTCGGGAGTGAAGGCCGCACCGGCGCTGCGCAGCTGCTGCAACAGCGGGTCGCCGGAGGCCTGTTCGTCATCTCGGTCCGGGTCGGGAAGGGAGCCGGAGGTGGAGGCGGGCAGGGATTCGGGTGTGGAATCGCGCATGGAAGGTCACCGTCTCTCTGGGAAGCGGGACGTGCGGGCGTCGCGGGAAGTCGCGGGAGTCGCAAGTGGGCAGGAGCGAGGTCAGGCGGTGGACAGGTCCGTCAGGGAGTCGCCGAGGACCGCGCGGAGTCTGACCAGGGCACGCGAGCTCTGGGTCCGCACCGCTCCGGCACTGATCCGGAGCACGCGCGCGCTCTCCTCGACACTGCGGTCCTCCCAGTAGCGGAGGACCAGCACCGTACGGTCGCGCGGATGCAGGCGCGAGAGCGCGTCGAGCAGCGTCAGCCGGAGCGTGGCGTCCCCCTCGGCCGCCACGTTCTCGGGCAGCTGCCCGGTGGGTTGCTCGCCCGCGCTCCGGCGACGGCGATGGCTCAGGAAAGCGCGCACCAGCACCGTGTGCGCATAAGCCGCCGGGTTGTCGGCGCTCGCGACACGGCGCCACTGGGCGTACATCCGGCCGAGCGTCTCCTGGACCAGGTCCTCGGCCAGATGCCGGTCGCCGGCCGTGAGCAGGCACGCCGTCCGGTACAGCGCTCCGGCTCGCGCGGTCGCGAAGTCCAGGTACTCCTGCTCATCGGTCCCGTTCATCGACCGCCCGCATCCACGCCCCCACCACTGCCGCGTTTTCTGGCCCGTGCCGTCCCTGGCCTGTGCTGTGCTTGGCCCGTGCACCCCGGCGTTCCGGGTGATGTGCACTGCTGCCTGATTGACGCGGATGACCCCACGGGACGTTACAGGTGGCGGCAAAAAAGCCAGGAAAGTCAGCGAGGACGGAAAACCGGCGCGCAGAAGCCCCCGGCCGGATCCGGTCGGGGGGCTCTGGCGCAGCAGGTTTGAGGGAGCGTTCGCTCCGGGTCAGTCGTTGGGGCGGAGCTGCTCCGGGCTGAGGAGTTGGAAGGCGGTGGCACCGTCTGTCGCCTCGCGCAGGATGTCGGCGTGGCCGGCGTGGCGGCCGATCTCCTCGATCAGGTGGAGCAGGATCCACCGGGCCGAGCGCTCGGCGCCCTTGGGGAACCAAGGGCGGTCCGGCAACGGGACGGTGACCTCCAGGTCGGGAAGTCCGCCGACGATCTCGGCCGTCTCGGCGGCGACCTCGTCCCAGAACGTCAGGACGTCGCCGATCTCCTCGCCCTCCACCAGGCGGAAGGAATCGGACCAAGTGCTCGTGTCGCGAGTGACCAGCGGCTCGCGTCCGGCCAGGATCACCCGGACCCAGTTGCTCTCCATCTCGGCGAGGTGCTTCACGAGCCCGCCGAGAGTCAGCTCACTCACGGTGGGCTGGGCGGTGAGCTGCTCGCGGCTCAACCCGCCGACGGCCCGGCGCACCGCCGCGCTCTGGGCCTCGACGAAGTTGAGCAGGGCGTCGCGCTCGTCCTTCTCTTCGATCACAACAGTCGGCATGGGGACCACCTTTCAGAACATCAATGCTTCGCTCTCGGTGGTCCCCACGCTAGAGGGGAACTAGGACAGTTTCTGTCCTCCTTGCTCCGGGTTTCTCATCGTGGCGGGGGCAGTCGTTCCAGGAACACCTGGAACGCGGTCGGATCGACGTGGGTCACACCGGTGAACGGGTAGTCCATCTCCTTGATGAGCAGCAGTGACACCACGACCAGAGCAGTCAGGGTGAGCACCATCAGCCCGTGGGCGAGGGTGTTGGACAACCCGAACAGATAGGTGAAGCCGACCGTCAGCAGCCCTCCGGCGAGCAGCGCCACCCACATGATCACCGGCACCGAGTCCCCCACCTCGTTGAGCCGCGCGCGGCGCTCCGAGGCGAGGTCCTCGACGTGGGTCACGGCGTGCTCGTAGAGCACCTGCTCCCGGGGGGTCGAGGGGTTGAAGCTGAAGACCTCCGAACGCATCTCGTAGACCAGGTCCGTGGCCTGCGAGCTGCTCTCGTGCTTGGTCATCAGCGGCCACTCGGTGTCCTGCACGACGTGCGCGTACTCCAGCGTGTTGTGCTCCAACTGCGCGCCCAGCGGCAGCGGAAGCTCGCGGGAGATCCAGTAGACGCCGGCCAGGGCGTCGGCCTCCTTGAAGGTGGTCTGCTTGGCGGAGTCCAGGTTCTGCCAGACGGCGATGACGACGAAGGCCAACAGCACCGCGTACATCACGCCCACGGCGGCGAAGATGAACCCCGCCACGTCGTTGTGGCTCTCCCGCAACCGGTGCGGGACGAAGTGCTGCAGCAGCCACAGCAGCACCGCCGAGGCCACCAACGTGGCCGTGAGTATGAGGATGTCGCTCCAGCTCACGCTCGGTCGCCGTCCCTCAGTCCCGGGGCCGGGCGACCTCGACGTTCTCCAGCACCCCGAGCGCGTCGGGGACGAGCACGGCGCAGGAGTAGTAGGCGCTGACCAGGTACTGGATCACCGCCCGCTCGTTGATGCCCATGAACCGGACGGACAGACCGGGCTCGTACTCGTCCGGCAGCCCCGTCTGGTGCAGGCCGACCACTCCCTGGTCGTCCTCACCGGTACGCATCACCAGGATCGAGCTGGTGTGCCCGCCGTTGACCGGGATCTTGTTGCACGGGAAGATCGGCACCCCGCGCCAGGCCGGGATCCGGTTGCCCGCGACGTCCACGTCCTCCGGGTAGAGCCCGCGCCGGTTGCACTCACGCCCGAAAGCGGCGATGGCACGCGGGTGGGCCAGGAAGAACTTGTTGCCGCGGCGACGCGCGAGCAGCTCGTCCATGTCGTCCGGGGTGGGCGGGCCGCCGTGGGTGTGGATGCGCTGCTCGTAGTCGGCGTTGGCGAGCAGCCCGAACTCCGGGTTGTTGATCATCTCGTGCTCCTGGCGTTCGCGCAGGGCCTCGACGGTCAGCTTGAGCTGCTGCTCGATCTGGTTCATCGGCTGGTTGTAGAGATCGGCGACCCGGGTGTGCACCTGGAGCTTGGTCTGCGCGACGCTCAACTCGTACTCGCGCGGCGCGAGTTCGTAGTCCACGAAGGTGCCGGGCAACTCCGGCTCGCCGTCGTGACCGGCGGCCAGCTCGATCGCCGCCTGCCCATGCTTGTCCTGCGCGGCAGCACCGGCCGCCTCGAACGCGGACAGCTGCGCCCGCAGTTCGGGCGACCGGCCGACCAGGTCCGTGAAGGCCTGACGCGGGAGGGACAGCAACGTGCCTGCGGTGGCGGCCTTCGCCGTGTACTCCCACAGCGCGTCGTCGCGCAGCAGCGCCTCGTCGCCGAAGTGGTCGCCGTTGGCGAGGACGCCGAGGACGGCAGCGCTGTCCCCGAACTTGCCGGTGCCCACCTTCTGCACCTTGCCGTGGGCGATGACCAGCACGTGGTCGACGACTTCGCCGTACTCGGCGATGACCTCGCCCGCGGCGAAGTCCCGCTGGGTGAAGCGCGAGGCGAGCTCGGTGAGGAGCGCGTCCTCCCCGAAGCCGCGGAGCGGCGGCAGCTCCGCGAGGCTCGGCGGCACGATCCGGGTCTCCGCCCCGGTCTGTGCGAAGCTGAGCCGGCCTCGGCCGGTCGCATAACTCAGGCGGCGGTTGACCCGGTAGGTGCCACCGGACACCTGCACCCACGGCAGCATGCGGAGCAACCACCGAGAGGTGATGCCCTGCATCTGCGGCGGGGTCTTGGTCGTGGTGGCGAGGTTCTTCGCGGCGGCGGTACCGAGCGCAGTCGGCTCCGCCGAAGCGTCTGACTGGGCGTCAATACCTGCGTCGACGGTCATGCTTGGGGTCCTCCCCTGGAGCCCTGGAGTTGATCGACACCTCCAGGGTGGAGGGCGGGGAGGGGCGGCGGCTATTACCCGAAAGAGCGTGACTGCGCGCGATCAGCGGTGGGTATCAGGGCAGGTAACGGCCGACGCGCAGGGCGCGCTCCCCCGAGCGGTTGCACCATCCAGGGGCGCGGGGCTCTGCTGATATGCGGCTCCGCCGCGTGGGCGCGACAAGCCACCCTGCGAGGAAACACACCGAACGCGCAGGGCCATCCGCTCGTCAGTGGTTTCTCGCGCAGTTCCCCGCGCCCCTGGATAGTGCAACCGCCTGCCTGCGCAACGTACTTCCTGGCTACGCCTCCAGCGCGGAGCGCACGTGCGGCCAGGCGGAGCTGCTCGGGTCGATGAGACCGTAGTGCTCCATGTCCGGCAGTTCCACCAGCCGGACCTCCTCGCCTGCCTCGCGCGCCATCCGCGCGTACTCGCGCGACATCGTCACCGGCACCACCACGTCGTCCACGCCGTGGACAAGCGTCACAGGCACGCCGAGAGGCAACTGCGCCGCGGGGTCGCAGTCCGCGTAACGGGACGCCAGGGCGTCCACCGAGCCGCCCATCATGTCGTGGGCCGCGCCGCCGCCCAGGCGCCACTCGTCCGCGAGGCGGAGCGACGCGCAGCCCGCCAGTGAGACGACCGCGTCCGGGCGGGACTCCGTGCGCCACGGCGAGCCCGCCGGGAGGCGGTGCCGCGCGGCGGCCCACAGCGCGAGGTGGCCACCGGCCGAATGGCCCACAAGTACCGTACGGTTGGGGCGGAAGCCCAACGCCGCCGTCATCATCGGCAGGGACTCGACGCAGACCGCGACGTCGTCGAAGATCTCCGGCCAGCCCGTCGTCCGCCGGTACTCCGGCACCGCGACCAGGTAGCCCTCGTCCGCCAACGCCCGTGCCAGCAGCGCGGTGTGCTGACGGTCGTAGGCCGGACGCCAGAACCCGCCGTGGAGCAGCACGACCAGCGCCTTCCCCTCGCCGCCCTGGCCGCCGCCCGACCCCGCGCCGCCGCCCGGCAGCAGGAAGTCGACGACCTGGTCCGCGTGGCCGCCGTAGGCGCGGGACTTGTCGGGCGTCAACCGCAGCTCGCTCAGCGCGTCCTCGTCCAGCACGTCGGTTCCCCTCCAGATTCGGGCCTGGTCACGTCTTCACGCCTCTGCACCTCTCCGCCTCGGCGCATCTGTGCCGGAGCGGGCGCTCACACCGGCTCGACCGGCCGCCAGCGGAGCGGGGTCGACAGGATCATCGTGCTGGACGGCTGCCCGTACTCCGCCAACCGGTCGATGAGCCCCTCGAACTCAGCCATCGTTGCCACAGCGACCATCAGCACGCAACAGGCCCCTCCGGTGACGCGGTGCAGTTGCAGCACTTCCGGCCACTCGGTGACCGCAGGGTCACGCAGCACGCAGCGCGGGCCGTAGCACTGGACCTGGACCAGCGCGGTGACCACGCGACCGGCCCGGTTCAGGTCCACCTCCGCGTGGTACCCGCTCAGCACACCCGTCGACTCCAGCCGCCTGACCCGCTCGGCCACCGCCGGGGCGGACAGGTTCACCCGCCGCGAGAGCTCGTTGAAGGACAGGCGCGCGTCCTCCTGAAGTTCGGCCAGCAGCCGACGGTCCACCGCGTCCAGCACCGCACTCACCTCACGCTTTGTGTTTGCAAACCACTATCGCGAATCTGCCTTGCCAAGGCTAAGCCGAACGGCCCAGTCGCGGTTCGTTGCCCATTCAGCAGAAGGCCGCCGCGCAGCAGAATGGCAGTGCCCCACCGCGCCGGAAGGACCACACCATGCCTGCGACGCCCTCCGTTGCAACCACGCTCCCCGAGGCGACCACACCCAAGGTCGACTTCGGCGAGCCCACCACGCCGTACGCGGCGTACGCCGGGATCGACACGCTGCACAGCCTGTTGCACCCGCTCAGCAAGGAGCCCGCGGAGACCTCGTTCATCGTCGCCACACAGGTGATGGAGCTGCTCTTCGGCCTGATACGGCACGAGTGGACCCGCGCCCAGCACGCGCTGCGCGCCGACGACCTGCCCGAGGCGACCGCCGCGCTGCGGCGGGGCCTGGACGCGCAGGACGTCCTCGTCCGGTCCTGGGACCTGCTCTCGACGATGACGCCGGTGGAGTTCTCGGCGTTCCGCCCGGTGCTGGGCGAGGCGAGCGGCTTCCAGTCGTACATGTACCTGCATCTGGAGTTCCTGCTCGGCAACAAGGAGGAGCGCCTGCTGCGCCTCTACGCGGGCAGCCCGCAGGTCCACGCCGACCTGACCCGCACGCTGAACGAGCCGAGCCTCTACGACGACGCCGTCGCCTACCTGGACCGACGCGGGGTGGACACCACGGACGCGAAGGCCGCCTGGCTCTCCGTCTACACCGACTCGACGATGCCGCACGCCCGCGAGCTCCAGGGCCTCGCCGAGTTGCTGCTCGACGTCGCCGAGCGGGTGACGCAGTGGCGCCAGCGCCACCTCAGCGCGGTGAAGCGTTGCATGGGCGCGAAGCCGGGCACCGGCGGCTCCAGCGGCCTCACCTGGCTGCGCAAGGCAGCGGAGACGGATGTCTTTCCGGACCTCTGGGCCGTCAGGAACGAGCTGTGAGCCAGGGGGCGGGGGCTCCCACCCGCGAGGACGCGCTGGCGCTGGACGCCGTGGACCCGCTGGGCGGGTTCCGCGAGCGGTTCACGCTCCCCAAGGACGTGCTCTACCTCGACGGCAACTCGCTGGGCGCGCTGCCCGCCCACACCCCCGAGCGCCTGCGCCGCATGGTCGAGGAGGAGTGGGGCAACGGCCTGATCCGCAGCTGGAACGAGGCCGGCTGGTACGACCTGCCGCGCGGCCTCGGCGAACGGCTGGCTCCGCTGGTCGGCGCCGCGTCGGGCCAGGTCGTCGTCTGCGACTCGACGTCGGTGAACCTGTTCAAGGTGCTCACGGCCGCGATGCGGCTGCGTCCGGGCCGTTCGACGCTGATCAGCGAGGTGGGCAGCTTCCCGACCGACCTCTACATGACCGAGGGCCTGGTCCCGGCCCGCCGCCGGCTGATCGGCCGGGACGGGGACTCGCTGGCGGACCTGCTCGACGACGACACCGCGGTGGTCCTCCTCTCCCACGTCGACTACCGCACCGGCCGTCTCCAGGACATGGCCGCGGTGACCGAACAGGTCCACGCGGCGGGCGCGTTGATGGTCTGGGACCTGTGCCACTCGGTCGGCGCGCTGCCGATCGAACTCGACGCCTGCGGTGCGGACTTCGCCGTCGGCTGCGGCTACAAGTACCTCAACGGCGGCCCCGGCGCCCCGGCCTTCCTCTACGCCGCCGCCCGCCACCACGACGCGGCCCGCCAGCCGCTGACCGGCTGGTTCGGCCACGCGGAGCCGTTCGCGATGTCCCCGGACTACGCCCCGGCGACCGGCATCGGCCGCTTCCTGACGGGCACCCCGCCGCTGCTGAGCTTCGCCGGCCTGGACGCGGCGCTGGACGTCTGGGCGGACGTCGACCTCGAACGGATCCGCGCCAAGAGCCTGAGCCTGACGTCGTTCTTCCTCCGTCTGACGGACGCACTCGGCCTGCCGACGGTCACCCCGAGGACGCCTGCGGAGCGCGGCAGCCAGATCTCCCTCCGGCACGAGGGCGCGTACGCGGTGGTGCAGGCGCTGATCGCACGCGGCGTGATCGGCGACTTCCGCGCCCCGGACGTGATGCGCTTCGGCTTCACCCCGCTCTACGTCTCCCACGCGGACGTCTTCGACGCAGCCGAGGCCCTCCGCGAGGTCCTCGCCTCCGGCGAATGGCGCGATCCACGCTTCGCCCAGCGGGGCGCGGTGACCTGAGGACGTTCGCCCTCGGGTAGTTGCACCGCCAAGGGCGCTGGGATTCTGAAGAAGAGCAACCGTGCACCTCAGGGGCGCGGGGAACTGCGCGACAAGCCACCCACACAGGTAGCACGCCGAACGAGCAGGGCCATCCGTATGTCAGTGGTCTCTCGCGATGTCCGGGAGGTGCAACTGACCGCCGCGCCGACGACAGCAGCATCGCCGTGAGACACCCCTGTCGCTTCCGCACGGGCGCTGTCACAATGCGACTCATGCACAGCCCTCGGCGCTCCTTCGGTCTCCCCCTCGCGCTGGTCAGCGCGTTCTGCTTCGGTGGCTCCGGCGTTGCCGCCAAACCGTTGATCGAGGCCGGGCTGAGCCCTCTGCAGGTGGTCTGGATCCGGATGGCGGGCTCCGCCCTCGTGCTGCTGCCGGTCGCGATCCGCCACCGTGACCTACCGCGACGTCAGCCGTGGCTGCTGCTGGGGTTCGGGCTGCTGGGCGTGACGCTCGTGCAGGTGTCGTACTTCTTCGCCATCTCCCGCATCCCGGTCGCCATCGCGATGCTGCTGGAGTACCTCGGCCCCTCGCTGCTGCTCGGCTACGTCCGCTTCGTGCAGCGGCGCCCGGTGACGCGTGCGGCGGCCTTCGGCGCACTGACGGCGACGGTCGGCCTCGCGCTGGTGGTCGAGGTGTGGACCGGGCTGGGCGGGCTCGACCCGATCGGCGTGCTCTTCGGGTTGGGCGCGGCGGTGTCCCAGGTCGGCTACTTCGTGATCTCCGAGAAGGCCGGGCGCAGCGCCTCCGCCGCCCCGAAGGACCGGATCGATCCGATCGCCCTCTCCGCGTTCGGCCTACTCATCGGCGCCTTGGTGATCACGCCGCTGGCACAGCCGTGGACGCTGCCCTGGCACGTGCTGGGCGGCGACGCGACGATGAACTCGACCCGCGTCCCCGCGATCGCGCTCGCGCTGTGGATGGTCCTGATCTCGACCGTCGTCGCCTACCTGACCGGCGTCACGTCGGTGAGCCGCCTGTCCGCACCGGTCGCATCGGTGATCGCGTTCCTGGAGGCGATCTGGGCGACGGTGCTCTCCTGGGTCCTGCTCGGCGAACACCTCGCCACGCCACAACTGTTGGGCGGAGCGCTGGTGCTGATCGGGGCGTTCATCGCCCAGACCAGCCGTCCCTCGGAGCCGAGCACGCCCGTCGTCGTCTCCACTCCCACAGGCGCGCCCGACAACGCGTCCGCCGGGACGCAGGCCGACCCGGCCCCGTCGGCGTCGACTCCGCACTGACCCTGTCCCTACACCTCCTGACCTGCCCCCCACGCCCTGCCTGACCCGACTGCCCGTCCCGAGGTGCGGGGCCGGGCAGTCGCGCGCATCGTGGTGCCATGACTGCGATGACGACGAACGGCACCCAGGGCTTCCGCCCCAACACCCGGTTGCTGGCGGTCGGCGCGGCGATGACGGGATTCGGCTCGATGGTCGTCGCCACCGGCGCGACCCTCGTCGGCCTCTCCCTGATCTCGGCCGGGCGCCGCTGGATCCAGACCTGGGAGACGCCTCCCAGCGAGATGGCCACGCGCACCCTGAACCAAGCCAAGATGGCCCGCCAGGCCGGCTTGGACGCCTGGCGCACGGGGCCGTCAGTGAACTGACCGCAGCCCTTTACAACCGCATACCGGCAACGCGCCGGGACCCCCGCAGCAAAGCGGGCGTCCCGGCGCGTTCGCATGGTCGGACGCTCTCCTGACCGGGTTCCTGCGCGGTTCCGGTTCATGCTCATGTTCATGTAAGAAGTGGTGCCGGACTTCTTGACGGCGATTCAGGCCAGGGCTACGTTCCCTCCTCAAAAGATAGGAAAGTTTCCTAACAGGAACCGCCGGAGGCCCCCTTGCGTCCCACCGCACGCCTGCGCGCCGCCCTCGCCGTCACGGCAGCCGCCGTCACCACACTCGGCGCCACCGCCGTCGCCCAGGCGGCCGACACCACCGCACCCGCCGCCCCGGTCACCGCCCACGCGACCGGGGCGGCCGCCATTCGGGCCACCGCGGTCCCCTCGCACCTCTTCGCGCCCTACATGGAGGCCTACACCAGCGACGACCCGGCGACCATCGCCGCCAAGTCCGGTGCCAAGTGGCTGTCCATGGCCTTCCTGCAGACCCCGTCCAAGGGCTCCTGCACGCTCGACTGGAACGGCAACTCCTCGCAGCCGATCGCCTCCTCGACCTACGGCTCGTCGATCGCCAAGATCCAGGCCAACGGCGGCGGCGTCATCCCGTCGTTCGGCGGCTACTCCGCGGACACGGACGGGACCGAGCTCGCGGACAGTTGCACCAACGTCAGCACGATCGCCTCCGGCATCGAGCACCTGATCACCACGTACAACCTCTCCCGCGTCGACTTCGACGTCGAGGCCAACTCGCTCACCAACAGCGCGGGCATCGACCGCCGCAACAAGGCGATCGCCAAGGTCGAGGCGTGGGCGGCGAGCAACAAGCGCTCCGTGCAGTTCTCGTACACGATGCCCACCAACACGAACGGCCTGGACTCCGGTGGCCAGGCGGTGATGAAGAACGCGGTGGCCAACCACACCCGTATCGACGTGGTCAACATCATGACCTTCGACTACTACGTGGGCACCACGCAGGAGATGGCCAAGGACACCGAGACCGCCGCCCAAGGCCTGGTCAACCAGCTCCACACGCTCTACCCGAGCAAGTCCTCCAGCCAGCTGTGGGCGATGGTCGGCGTCACCGAGATGCCGGGCATCGACGACTACGGCAAGGGCGAGACGTTCACCACGGCCGATGCCACGACGGTCTACAACTGGGCTGTCAGCAAGGGGATCGACGAGATCTCGATGTGGGCGGCCGAGCGCGACAACGGCGGCTGCCCGGGCACCGGCGGCTCCGACTCGTGCTCCGGGCTCTCCCAGTCCAGCTGGTACTTCAGCCACACCTGGGAGCACTTCACCAACTGACGGTCAGTCCGCTTGACTGCCACCGCTGCCGGGGCCGTCGTCCGCCAGGGCGCGGCCTTGGGCGGTTAGCCCGGCGAGGGCCGCGAGGTGCGTCTCGAACGCCTTGCCTTGCGGCCCTTCGCCCCCGCGTCGAAACGGCGCGTCGAGCGGCTGCCAGGCGCTGTCGGTCCCTGCTGAGACGATGGGGACATGAAGATGCCTCGGACCACCTGCGCCCGCTGCGGCAGGAACGTGGCCGCCATACCGGCCGGAGTCGCCGGCCACTGGAACGCCGCCCGCCACGACGAGCCCCACCGGGGCGCCCGCGACCTCCTGGTGTCCTGCGTCGGCAGCCTCAAGCCCGTGGACCTGGAAGACCTCGTCTACCAACTGGCCTTCGGCGAGCAGGACGACGCCGCTCCCACGATCTTCTGAGCCCTGCTCGACTCCCGCACGTCCCCAAGCCCGCCGAAGGACTCCGCCGCATGCCCGGACGACGCGACTACTACGACGACCCCGCCGCGCCGCGTGCCACCAGCATGGTTCCCTCGGTCAACGTCATCGTCTGCGACCCGGACGGCCGGATCCTGCTGATCCGCCGCACGGACAACGGCAACTGGGCGGTCCCGGGCGGCGCGATCGACCTCGGCGAGTCCGCCCCCGAGGCGGCGGTGCGCGAGACCCGCGAGGAGACGGGGGTCGAGTGCGAGATCACCGGCCTCTCCGGCGTCTACACCGACCCGAGGCACGTGATCCACTACACCAGCAACGACGAGGTCCGCCAGGAGTTCTCACTGGTCTTCACCGCCCGCCCCGTGGGCGGCCACACCCGCCCCAGCCCCGAATCCAGCGAGGTCCGCTGGGTCGCCCCACAGGATCTGCCGTCCCTCACCATCGACCGCTCCATGCGCCTCCGGCTCAGCCACTACCTCTCCAGCACGGACGGCCCCCACCTCGGCTGAGCGGACACCGGCGCCGCACCTGGAGTTCAAGGATCGAGAGCGGCTCAGCTCGCGTCGCTGGACGTTGGGGTCGTCTCCGGCACGGTCGACTTCGACACAGGCCCGGCCCACCGAGCCGAGCGGGCTGAGTGGTCCGACCCGGCGAGCAGTGCCAGCACCGCCAGCACCTCGCACGCGGCGCCGACGTAGGGCAGCCGGCCGACCTCGCCCGCGCCCACCACCAGGCCGCCGATCACCGCAGCGGCAGTCTGCCCGACGTACACCGCACTGTTGTTCAGGGCGAGCAGCATGTCGCCGTCACCGCCGCCAATGGTCAGCAACCGGTGCTGCATCAACGGGAAGCTGGACCAGTGCACCAGGCCCCACAGGGCCAGGCCCGCGGCCGTCGCGACGAGGCTGTGCAGCACGAGCCCGAATCCGGCCAGCACGACCGCCAGCAGCGTGAGGGTGGCGATCAGGCCCTTGCCGGGGTCCACCCGGTCGGCCAGCCGCCCGCCGCCCATCACACCGGCGAAGCTGCCCAGGCCGAACAACAGCAGCAGCCAGGAGCGCTCGCCCGAACCCGCACCGGTGACCTTCTCCAACTCCGTACCGAGGTAGGTGTAGACGGTGAAGGTGCCGAGGATCCACAACGCCGTCGTGAGCAGGGCGCTCGGCGCTCGCTTGATCCGGATGGCCGCCAGCCGCCGGCCGACACTGACTCCGGGCGCGCCGGGCACCGACGGGATACTCGGCCAGACGCCGAGCACGGTGGCGACGGCCAGCAGCGCGACGAAGCCGAAGGCCCAGCGCCACGAGCCGATGCTGCCGATCGCGCTGCCGAGCGGGACGCCGAGCGCGATCGCACTGGTCATTCCCGCGTAGACGATGGCCAGCGCCCAGCCCCGCCGCTCGGGCGAGGTGATCCTGGCCGCCACCGCGGACGCGGTGGCCGCGTAGAGCGCGGCTCCGGCACCGGTGATCGCCCGGCTGATCAGCAGCACCTCGAAGTTCGGTGCCAGCGCCGACAGCGCGTTCCCGGCCGCGAACACCAGCAGCACCGCGATCAGCAGCGTCCGCCGGTCCACCCTGGACGTCACGCTGGCCAGCACCGGCGCGGCGATCGCGTACGTGATCGCGAAGGCCGTAGCCGTCTGACCAGCCGCCGCCACCGAGAGCCGGAGGTCGTGCCCCAACGCGGGCAGCAGGCCGGACACAATGAACAGGTCGGTCCCGATCGCGAACATACCGAGGGCCAGCAACCAAACCCGAGCGGCGGAGGACTGCCCCGCCGCGTTCCCCCCGTGCACCATCTCCTACCCCCAGATGCTAACCACACATACGGTTACTTCCCGAGTAACCTAACATGTGGTTATGACTGACGCAGGAGCCGAACTGCGTGACTGGGTCTGGTACGGCGGCCGACCCAGCCTCGACTTCGTCAACACACTCCGAGACCGCTTTGCAGGCGGCCGCGAACTGCTGGTCCACGCCGAGGACTTGGCCACCTGGTGCCAGGCCTCCGGGGCTACCGCGGCACCACCGTCGGTGGACGACGCCCTGCTGCACCAAGCCCGGGAGCTACGCGAGGCGATCGACACGGGCCTGTCGGCGATCGTCCGTGGCACCGCCTTCCCGGCGGAAGCCGCCGACGTGCTCAACGTCTGGCTGACCCGCGCCGCCCAGCACGCCCCACGGCTCGAACTGACCGACGGCACACCGGTCTTCCGGCCCAGCACGGTCCCGGACGACGCCCACGGCGTGCTCTGCCGGATCGCCCTTGACGCCGCCGAGGTACTCGGCAGCGACCTGCGGCAACGGCTGCGCATCTGCGACGGCGTCGGCTGCAGCGCCCGCTTCATCGACCACTCCGCCGGCGGCCGCCGCCGCTGGTGCTCCATGTCCGCCTGCGGCAACCGCGCCAAGGCCAACCGCCACCGCCGCGCGAGCGTCACGACTGCCGTGAAGTAACCCCGCCCGGAACACGCGGCCAGCCGGGAGACGTCCCGGTTCCTGAAGCGCCGCCGCAAGAGCGGTTGATGTCATCTGGTGATGTCAGAAGCGCCCCGGACCAACCCGACCCGGGGCGCTTCGTCGTTTGCATGGCCGCTGACGTGCAGCGGAGCCAAGAGCCCCCTGTCGGGTTCGAACTCATCTCACGAGTTGCGCTCAACCGTTGTGTCTTGTGTCGAGTCTTCTAATTCTCACCCACAACGATTGCGCTCCGAGTCACGTCGGCTTCCCAGTCCAACATGCCAGCCTTCGTGCTCTTGTAGCCCTTCCCTTCAGGCCAGATGACAGTGACGTTCTGACTGTCTGCCAAGTCCAAGAGGTCTTCGCGCGGCTTGCTCGGCACCAAGATGGCGCGTACATCTGCCTCGACATGGCGGCCATAGTCAGCCAGCTGGCCAAGCGCCATGCGGAAGTTCTCGCGCGTCACGCTGCCCTTCGCCTCAACCAAGAGTCGAAGGTCTTCGTCATAGAAGTCGGTCATCAGGGGACGCGTCTCGCCCTTCGGAAGAATCCTGTGTCGACCAACTCGGTGCCCCCGAGAGCGCAGGTAGTCACTGAGCGCGAGCACAAGCTTCGCTTCGCGACGTTCCGCCTCGTAAGGCTCACGACTCGGATCAACGAAGGTCTTTTCGGTCTCCTGCTGCTCGATGCCGATCGGCTGGACCTTGGCGCGCTGGTCCTCCAGCAGTCGACCGAGCTTGGTCACTGGCTCCTGAGACGCGACGTCGAGCGGACGCAGCCGGAAAACGAGCACCTTGCGCAACGGACCATCGGCGAACTCCGGGGCATCTGCCTCGTACCAACCGTCAACCTCGAATTCGCCGATGTAGGTGACGTTGCCGCGGGCGCCCTGGAAGAGACGTAGCGCTCGATGCTCCGCTCGGTGGTTCAGGATGCTGGCGTTGCCCGAGAGCATGCGCTGATCTCCGTACTGGCCTTCGCCGGTGTAGTGGAAGAGTCCGTCCGGCATCCACCCGTCGTAGTACCCGTACCTCTCTCCGGCAACAGGATCAGTGAAGATCATGACGTTCGGCGTCTTCGCGGACGGGCCGATGCCGCCTTGCGTTCGCC
This sequence comes from Streptacidiphilus fuscans, assembly GCF_015690355.1. GTDB lineage: Bacteria > Actinomycetota > Actinomycetes > Streptomycetales > Streptomycetaceae > Streptacidiphilus > Streptacidiphilus fuscans. Next base: position 125,538 of record NZ_JADPRT010000015.1, read on the forward strand.
CTCCGAATCGAACATGTAGCCGCTTCCGCTCGATCACTTGGCCGGGCTTGAGATCCCACGCAGCCGGCATCGACTCCGCGCCATCGGCAACTGTCACAGCCTCGCTCCTCATCCGCCGCAACTACTACGGCGTCTAGTACTGTACTCTTTCGATGCATGAGCGAATCGGATAGCAAAAAACAGCATCCGATTCGGACATGATACGAAGCTGGATGAACAACGAGCCCGTCGCGCGACCCGCCACCGTCCGCGAACCGCACGTCGTCTGTCGATCACCACCCTCTTGGGGGACTCATGAACACAAGGCCCACCCGCCGCGACGACCAGCCTCGCCGCCGCCTGTCCACCAAAGCCCGGCGCCTCATCGCCGCCTACAGCGCTGGCTCCGTTGCCTGCGGCATCGCCCTTGCCGCACCGGTCATCGGTACGCCGCTGCTCGTCTTCGTCGGTGTGGTGACCCTGGCTTCTCTCGACCGCGAGTAGGTGCTGCTGCGAGGTGTCCCGCTACCCGAAATCGAACGGCCCCCGACCAACAACAACGGCCGGGGGCGGCCTCCACAACCGACCCCCAACAGTGCAGTTCCCCGGAGCCGAGCCTCGTGGTGTTTGCCCATGGGAGCCGGCGGCGCGGCTACGACCCGCCGTGGTCAACGGTTGAGGAAGTTGAAGACCTGGCTTCTCAGAACGAGAGCCAGGAGCGCTAGCTGAAGCTACGTTCGGTTGGGCTTCGGACCCCGGCCAAAGAGATTGCCGGGGCAAGCAGAAGCCGCCGGACCCTTCTGGCACGGCTGTGGCACGACCCGAGTAGCGCCCGCCAGAGCTCGAACAATGACGAAGGGCCAGTTCGAGAGGCACACCGCCTCCGAGCTGGCCCTTCTCACGTCTCCGCGATCACTCGCGTCTGGAGCCCCTGTCGGGTTCGAACCGACGACCCCCGCTTTACAAGATCAACATGGATCATGACGGCGCGTGATCGCTAATGCCGCGCGGTGCTGTTCCTGCAGGTCAGCACCGCGCGGACGATCGCGGTATCCACTCCGGGTTGCCCCGTGCTGGCACGTCCGCTCACGCATCGCTCACGCATCTGGGCCATCCCGGCACCGAGCGGGAGGCCATAGGATAGCACACACCTACTTCGGGGCAAGCGAGGCCTCGTCCGCAGAGCCTTCTGCAGCGCTACCGCCCAACCAAGTCTGCGTACGCTCGGTGTAAATTCGCTGCTACCAGAACCAACTTGACTGCACGACGGAGCGAAGCGCTTGACGTGCAGGCTCGCTGGCAAGCAATCTGAATCGCTGATGAGGCGTGGGCCTGTCCCTGCCACCGTCCCAGCACGGCCGCGAGCCGCCGACAGGAGCACAGTGACCGCTCTGCACGCCCAGCAGCTCGAACATGCCCTCGACGAGCAGTTCTCCGGGATCACTGCGGTTGACGATCTGTCTCGGTTCGAGGAGCGAATCCGGCGGAGCTCATTTCTCTCCCGCTCCTTGGCTGCCCTGGCGGTCCGCGAGTTCACCGGGTATTCGCTCGAGCGCTGCGCCGAGTTCGTGATCGACTCGTTCGGCGACCAGGGCATCGACGCAGTGGCGGTGGATCTCGCCTCGGAAGAGCCCCAGGTCTTGGTGGTGCAGGCGAAGTGGAGTAGCGACGGCACGGCCACCTTCTCTAAGAGCGCTGCACTTGACCTGAAGAACGGCCTGGAACTGCTGATCGCCCGGGAGTACCAGCGCTTCAACGCCAAGCTGACACCGCTCATCCCGGACCTGGAACGGGCACTCAGCAATCCGCGAGTCCAGATCACCCTGCTACCTGCCTGGGCAGGTAGCCAACCGATGGGGGCCGAAGCCCAGGACGTGCTCGCCCGGTTCTGTGACGAGTACGAGGACTCACTGCGCCTGCGCACGCTGAGATTGCCGGACTTCATCCGCATCCTGCGCTCCGGAATCGCCGAACCTCGGATCAAGCTGAAGGCCGCAGCCTCGGCCGTCGATCTCAGTCCGTTCAAGGAGCCCATCCTGGCCTACCACGGCACCATCGGTGCCGCGGAGGTTGCGCGCTGGTACGAGGACAACCACCACCGGCTGTTCCAGCGAAACATCCGCAATCCGCTCGGTGTCACCGCGGTCAACCGCACGCTTGTGGAGACTCTTCGCAGGAGGCCCGAGTACTTCTGGTACTTCAACAACGGGATCACGGTGCTGTGCGACAAGGTGATCACGGGCCCTCGGGGAGATCTGGAAATGGAGGGGGCAAGCATCGTCAACGGTGCTCAGACGGTCGCCTCCGTTCATGAGGCATACCAGCAAACCCCAGATGTCGTCGCACGCGCACGGATCGGCGTCCGCATCATCTCTTTGACAGACTGCCCAGAAGGTTTCGATCACGACGTCACCCGGACGACCAACACCCAGAATAGGGTCGAGCCCCAGGATTTCATCGCCCTGGAGAAGGTGCAGCAGCAGCTCCGCGACGACTTCCTGCTGCGGCTAAGGAAAACGTACGTGCTGCGCCGAGGCGAAGAGGCCCCACAGACGCAGGACGACGGCTGCACCCTCAGAGAGGCAGCAACCGCGCTCGCCTGCGCTCACGCCGATGCCGAACTGTCCTTCCAAGCCAACGTGGACATCGACCTTCTCTGGGATCCGAAGCAGCATCACCGGCTATTTCCATTGCACCGCACGGACGCCGTGAAGACCTGGCGCACCATCCTGGTGCTGCGGGAGATCGAGCGGCAGATCGACACACAACGCCCACAATGGGAGGGGCGCGCTGGCACACTCGCCGACCTTGGGCGACTACTCATCGCTCACGTAACCTTCCGACGCCTGTCCCAAGGCTGGCAGGAGGTCCCGGAGGTCGACTGGCCAACAGTTCCTGCGAGCATCCCCCAGCTCGTGGACACCACCGTAGCCACCTTGATCCACTGGATCGACACGGGCTACGGACCCAAGAGCCAGGTGAGCAGCATCTTCCGCAATGCTGAGCGATATTCGGCCGTCGCCAGTTCCGCACTGGTGACCCTGCAGGGCAACAATCAAGCGCCGGCCCTCTCACCGGAGTACCGCGCGTCCGAGCGGGAACAGCACGCGCGGCAAGCCAACGCGGTCACGGTGATCTTTGAGAACAACGCACTGGAAGAAGGGACGCTCCTGGAGTTTCGCCCAGTCCCTGGCCGCGAACAGCAGCAGCTCACCCCTTGGCTCACGGCGGATGCGCGGCGGGCGCGTGCAACCTGGACTCGTCAGCGCCGCAATTGCCTTGTTTGGGCGGTGGATGGTGCCGCATACTCACCGACTGGTCTGGCCCAGAAGATGCTGGTCGAGGCCGGTCACCAGAGCCGACCGCTTCAAGGCACGCGTCGCTGGTTCGTTCCACAGCGCGGCTCCCTAGTGGACATTGCCGACCGGTTGCGCCAGGAATCTGAAGAGGAGGAAGAGTGATCTTGTTGCTCACCTGCGCAGCCAAAGAGGCACGCTGAGGGCATCGGACCGACCGGCCATCGCCTCGCGATACCAAGCGCTGGAGGTGCTAGCCCCAGATAGATCATGACGGCGCGTGATCGCTAGTGCCGCGTGGTGCTGTTCCTGCTGGTCAGCGCCACGCGGCCGGTCGCGGTATCCTCTACGGGTCGCCTGCTATTAGCACGTCCGCTCACGCATCGGCTACGGGGGCGCTACTCTTCGGGGTTCCGGTCCGTCTGTGCAGCCAGCCACGTCTCCATACCCATGAGGTGTTCGCCCATTGCCCCGAGCGCCCCGGGGGAAACCGTGTAGAGCCTCGACAGGTTGGCTTGGTACAGCTCATATGCGGAATCCAGCTCCGCGGCCACTCGGACGGCATCCAGCAGGTGAGCGACTGCACTGTCGCGGTCCCCCGCTTCGACCGATGCCACCAGCTCTGGCCAGATCGACTCGCCGATCTCCTCGACGATCTCTCGGATGTTGTCAGCTGCCTTGCCGGCGAGGTTGCGCATGGCCTCCAGTTCGCGCTCGCCGCGGTCCGTTTCCCACTGATCGTCGCGCTGGCTGTCGTCCCAGTCCGTGTCACCCCAGAAGCTCTCCCAATCGCGAGCCCCATCGTCCAACTCTTTGGCGTACTGAGCGTCCAACTGGGCCTGCGTAAGTCGCGGTGTACTGTCCGGATTCACCCCCTCTGCGAGTTTACGCGGCCATTTGTAGGAGGGAACTGCGCTGTCGTCTCGGATGGCAGTCAGCAGGAGCACCGCATCCACCACCGAAAGAACCGTTCGTGGATCTACGAGCCCCCGCACCGAGTCGACGGACTGCTCGACGGCCATGAAGTCGTGTTCGGCGATCTGATTGTCCAGGTCGAAATGTGCTTCGCGGACAGCACTGCCGATGCTCTCGATCTCCTCGAGGTTCGCCGCGATCTCGTCGTCGAGTCGCTCTGCGATGGCCCGCAGCTCTCGGGCTTCCTCGACCTGCTGCTCCAGTTCGGCAACTTCCTTCGCCAGATCCCCCACATCACCCTCCAGATGAGCAATCCACAGATTCGGTTGTTGAGCCTGACCGCAACCATGGCTGTCATGGCTGCCGAGCACCGCCGACAGCAGCGGCGGCCCGCTCAACTCCTAGTTCATTTAGCCTGCTTGGTGACAGTCGCCTCGGCCGCCTCGGAGACCCGGCATACTCCCCCTTCACGACTGCTGCGGCGGGGTCGAGGCCGCGGAGGCCTGCGATCGGGGTCACCCGTCCAGGTCGTGAGCTGGTCAGTCGAGGTCAGGCGCGTCCGGGTCCAACCCGATCCGGAACAGGGTCTCCGCGACCTCCTGGGTCAGCTCGTGCTCCTCTCCGTAGACCATGACCAGGTCGGCGTAGAGCGGCTCCAGCTGCCGCACCGCCTCGCGGACCCGGCCCTGGGCGAGAGTCAGTACGGCGACGCTGTGCCGCAGGTCGATCGCTTCCTCACTGACGTGGCTGTCTACCGCCGTGACCAGATCCAGCACATCCTGCAGTTCGTACGACGCCTGTGTCACGTGCCCCAGCCCGGCCCGGCAGCGAGCCGCTTGCGCTCGGCATTCACGGGTGACCTTCGCCGTCGGACCCACAGTCCGCGCGTAAGCGACGACCAGCTCCTCGAACTCCGGCAGCGCCGCCCGCAGGTCGTCGGCCATCCAACGGATCGCCGCTCGGCGCCGACGCAGCGCCAGCACCAGCCGGTTGTCGGAGCCCAAGGCCGGAACGGCCCGCTCGATCGCCTGCGTCAGCACGTCGACAGCCTGGGCATAGCGCTCCTCCTCCGCCAGGGCCAGCGCCTGCTCGTCCGCCTCCTTGACGGCCTGGCGCAGTGCGTCCGACTCTGGCTCGGGAATGGGCACGACGGGAGCCGGGGGCTGACCCTCAGTCGGGGCGGCCTCGGGACGCGGCCGCGGGGCGTACGGGCTGCGGTACAGCCCGGTCGGATCGGGCACACCGGACGGCCCTGCCTCCTGCGGTGCCGGGGCTGAGCCCGTCAAGGGCAGGAAGGGCAGCAGCCGGGCATAGACCTCCTGGGTGTCCGCGGGCCTAGCCTCTGGAGCCTTGCGGAGCAGCTCCAGCACCAGCGCCTCCAGCCCTGCCGGCACCTCTGCCCGCAGCTCCCGCAGGGGTGTAGGCGGCGCTGAGATCTGCTGCTGCATGACGGCGAACTCACTTTCGCCCTGGAAGACCTGACGGCCGCAGAGCAGCTCGTGGAGGACGCAGCCGAGCGCGTACAGGTCTGTGCGCGGGCTGATCTGGCGGTCGAGCACCTGCTCCGGGGCCATGTAGGGGTGGCTGCCGAGGGCAGAGCCAGTGGCGGTCAGCTTGGTGACGTCGGTGCGCAGCAGCGAGGCGATGCCGAAGTCCAGCACCTTGACCGTGCCGTCGGTGGCGACCATAACGTTGCTGGGCTTCAGGTCGCGGTGCACCACGGGGATCTCGTGGGCGTACGACAGCACGGTGGTGATCTGCGCGGCGACGGCGACGGCCCAGCTGAGCGGCAGCGGGCGCTCGGGGTGGATGTAGCGGGCCAGCGAGGCGCCCTCGACCAGCTCCATAACCAGGAAGACCCGCTCGTGGTCGTCGCCGAGCACGGCGTCGTAGACCTGCGGCACGCCAGGATGCTGGATCTTCGCGGTAATCCGGGCCTCGCGTCGGAACCGCTTCGCGAACTCCTCCGCCTCGCGCGGTCCGCCGACGACACCGCTGCGGATCCGCTTGATCGCGACAGGGCGGTCCAGGACCACGTCGTAGCCGCGCCAGACGTCGCCCATGCCGCCGTGGTCGAGTGCGGCGATGAGCTCGTAGCGGTCGTTGATCACGTTCTCCGGCACGCGGGTGCCCCCGTTCCTGCTGCTGGCATGGTCGTTGAAGCCCCGACGGCCCGGAAGCTGGGGCTGGCGGCTTCCGGGCCGAAGGCGTCGGCACAATTGACTCGTGCACCAAGTGTGGCGACTGTGGAGATCATTCGTCCAGAGTCTGAGCGGGCGTTCGAGCGCTCAGCGCTCAGGCCACGTCGTCCACGCCCTCCTCGCGGCGGATCATCCGCCATGCGGCCCGGCGGGCGCTGCGGTCCAAGCTGGACTTGAAGCCCCGATCCTGGGCGAAGTAGCGCTTGCCAAGATCGGTGACCACGCCGACGTACTCCTCGACCTTGTCCGCGAAGACCCGGTCGAAGACCTTGCCGAAGTTCTCCTCATCGTTGACCACGGCCGCCTGGCGGACTTCAAGATCCTCCGTGGTGGCCTGCCAGGCAGGCAGCACGTCCTGCTCGGTGAAAGCGGTGCCGAACTTGTCGTTGAACCGCTCGATGAGCTCGGAGAGCAGCGACTTCTCGTCCTCCTTCACCCCGCCGGCGCCCTCGCCCACGTTGCGGATCAGACTCGCGCCCTCCTCGGTCAGCCCGAGGTCGTACTCGCCCGTGCGCTGCACTCGCAGGTGGCTCAGGTCGATGTCACCCACGTCCACCCCGCCGTCGGCGAGGCGAGGCAGCCGGTTGAGCAGATGCCGCCCGTACAGGTGCAGGCGCTCCAGCTCGGCATCCTGGTAGCTGAGGATCTGGGCCACGAATCCGTACTTGCGGACGTAGTCGTTGAGGTCCGCGCGGAAGGCCTCGGCGGTCTGCCGGTCCTCCTCGTCGTCGCTGAACAGCAGCGCGGCGAAACGGTCAACGGAGGGGGCCAGCAGCCGGTACAGCTCGGCATGCAACTGCTCCCACTTCTTGGCCGAGCCGGCCGCGCGTTCCTGGGCCTCGAAGTATGCGGCCGCGAACTCGTCCATATCCTTGGCGGAGAGGATGTCCACGCCCATCACCCTGCTCTGCGCCTGGTAGAGCAGGTTGGGATCGGAGGGCAGCGTCTGCGCCTCCCTGAAGTAGGGGACGAAGGCGTCCTTGACCGCCTCGGCATCATTGACGAAGTCGAGGACAGCCAGATCGGCCTGGGTCTTCCGTTCCGCGGTGCGGTTGAGCCGGGAGAGCGTCTGCACGGCGGAGATGCCGGTCAGCGTCTTGTTGACGTACATCGTGGTCAGCAGCGGCTGGTCGAACCCGGTCTGGTACTTCTCGGCCACTATCAGGATCCGGAACTCCGGCTTGCCCGGCCCGCCGGCCTTCACCGCCTTGTCGTCGGCCCGGGTGTAGCCGAATGCCTTCGGCAGGCCGCTCTCTGAGAGGCCCCCGTTCTCCTTCGGCTCGGTGGTCTCCTCGCCCTCGTAGTTCAGCGTCCCGGAGAAGGCGACGAGCACGCCGAGGTCCGGGTAGCGGGTGTGGTAATCGCGATCCAGGATGTAGCTCTTGATCGCCCGGGACATCTGCACGGCGGACTGCCGTGAGGCCGTGACCACCATGGCCTTGGCTCGTCCGCCGAGCCTGCCGCGGGTGTGCGTGACGAAGTGCTCCACGATCACCTGCGCGTGCTGGGCCACGGTGGAAGCGTGGGTCAGCGCGAAGCGGGCCAGGAGCGGGTTCGCCTTCGTCGGGTCGACCTCGCGCTCGGTGTCGTTCTGGTTGACCAGCTTGTAGTAGGTGTCGTAGGTGACGTAGTTGCGCAGCGGATCGAGGATGAAGCCCTCCTCGATCGCCTGCCGCATCGAGTAGGTGTGGAACGGGCGGTACGTGGCCACACCGTCGATCTGCTCCAGCTCGCCGAAGAGTTCGAGGGTCTTCGACTTAGGAGTGGCGGTGAAGGCGAAGTAGGAGAGGTTGGCCGCCTGGGAGCGCTGCAGCGCGCGCTTCTTCAACTGCTGCTCGACCGTGACCGCGAGCTCCGACGCTCCCGCGTCCTCGTCGTCCGCGTCCAGGCCGAGGTCGCGCAGCGCGGCCCGGACAGCGGTCGCGGCGTCGCCGGACTGCGAGGAGTGCGCCTCGTCCACGACGATCGCGAACCGGCTGCCCTGGATCTCGGTCGGGTTCCGCTTGAGGTAGTCCAGCAGGGCCGGGAAGGAGTGCAGGGTGACCGTGATGATCTTTCCGGTCTGCTGCGAGAGCGCCTGTGCGAGCTGAGCACCCTTGGCCCCGTGACTCTCGTCGATCTTCACGACCAAGCCAGCTGTCTGCTCGAAGCTGCCTACAGTCTCGCGCAGCTGCGAGTCCAGGTTCCGGCGGTCCGTGATCACGATTACCTTGTCGAAGACCGGCACGCCGGGCAGGAGCCCGGCGGCGCGGGCCTCGGGGTCGAGCGCGGCGGGGTCGGTGGGGGTGTGCAGGTCACTCAGGCGGTGGGCGAGCCAGCCGATGGTGTTGGACTTGCCGGAACCAGCGGAGGCCATCACGAGGTAGTTGTGCCCGGCGCCGTGGATCGCGGCGTGGGCGGCCAGCTTCTTGACGGCGTCCCACTGGTGGTAGCGCGGGAAGATCAGCTTGCTGGTGCTGCCGCCGCCGGAGGCCGGCTTCTCCTTGTGCACATGGACGAAGCGATGGAGCAGGTCCAGCCAGTTGTCCCGCTGCCAGACCTGCTCCCAGAGGTAGGAAGTTGCGTAGCGGCCGGGGGTGGTGTGGGTGGGGTTGCCCTGACCGCCGGGCAGGCCGGGGCCGGACGAGCCCGTATTGAAGGGGAGGAAGAGAGTCTTGCCGCCGCGCAGCCGGGTGGTAACGAAGACCAGGTCGGGATCGATCGCGAAGTTGACGACGGAACGCTGCGCGAAGATCAGCTCACTGTCGTCGCGGTCCCGGCGGTACTGCTCCTTGGCCTGCTCGGCGCCCTGACCGGTCAGCGGGTTCTTCAACTCGGCGGTGGCGACCGGGATGCCGTTGAGGAAGAGGGTGAGGTCGAGCCGCTTGCCATGGTCGGCCTGCTTGGTCGCGTAGGCCAGCTCGCGGACCACGGTCAGCCGGTTGGCGTGGTAGTCCGCGAGGGTCGACTCGTCCACGACCAGGTTGGGCCTGAAGTACGCGACCCGGAGATGGGTGCCGCGGTCCTTCAGACCGTCGTGCAGCACCTTCGTCAGCCCGACATCCTTGATCGCCTCCCCGAGCCGCTTGGCGAAGCCGAGCTGCGCAGCATTCGGGTCGCCCCCGTACTGCAGGTCCACCAGTTCGCCCCAGGCCTCGGCCTGAGTCGCGCCGATGAAGGTGAACAGCTCGTTGGTGTCCAGGCCAAGGTCGACCCGGTAGTCCTGCGGCTGCACCTCCCGCCACCCACGCGCAGTCATGGCGGCGACGATGGCTTCGCCGAAGGCGGCTTCGGAGTGGATCGGCGGCATGGTGCGGTACCTCGTTTCGGGGTGGCGGGGCGGGGCAGGTGCGACAGAAAAGGGTTTGCGCTACGACACGTCGATGCCTCGGCCGGAAGCGGTAGAGACGTCGAACTGGCCGGTGACTGCGGCGGTGATCAGCGCTTGGCGCCGCTCGGCGAGGAGGTCCAACTGGCGGGTGACCTTGTCCACCAGGGAGTCGATGCGCGCAGTCTCCGCGCGGATCGATGCCACGGCGTCAAGCTGTTCACCGAGAGGCGGCAATGGCACCCGAAGCATCTGCAGATCCGGCACGTAGATCGTCTTGTGCGTCGATCCCATCGCCAGGCGCCCAAGAAGATCTCTGCGCATCGCCCGCAGGCACCACAGCAGGAATTCTGGGCTGAGGCGTGGGCCGCAGGTCCACGTGGCGAAATCCTGACTCGTCGCCATATCCAACCCCATAATGCCCGAATAGCCAGCCGACGCGGTCCGACACAGAAAGACAGTTCCAGCGGGACGCAGTTCCGCAGCCGAGTTCTCCATGCCGAGCTGGCTGATCTTCTCGCGCGTGCGATAAAGCTTTTCGATCCGATCATTACGAACCTGCTTAACTTCGCCGGTCGTAATCCACGGAATCGTGCAGTCCTGCCACCACTCAGGACGCGATCGACTCGGCGTGTGCCCACTACCCATGCGGGCAAGTAGGGACAGCCCGGCCTCATCCCATACCTCCGGGAGGCTGTCCAGCCAAGGAACTCGCGTGTCGCGGCGCGGCGCGGCAACGTGCCGGCCCGAGACCGCCGCGATGACACTGGCTTCACGACGCTCTGCCAACCGTTCGACAAGCCGAGCTTCTACGGCTGCCAGACGATCGAGACGGGAGGTCTCGGCATCGAGGAAGTCGGCGATGCCGCGCTGTTCCGCCAACGGCGGCAAAGGCACGAGCGCTGAACCCAAGCGGTCACGATTGAGCTCGATCTGATTCGTCGCTCCGACTGCAAGAGCGGCCAGAACGTACTCCTGAAACGGACGGCAGGCAAGCCAGTAGTAGAGGTAGCGCGAATCCAACCTCGCGCCATGCGTCCTAGCAACGGTGAGATGCCCGTCGGCGACAGCATGAGCGCCTTCGGGCGCTCCCGTGAAATAGCCCACCCGCCCCAATGTCCCCGTTCCAGTCGAGTTGACCAGGACATCGCCAGCATGCAGGTATCCCTTGATCTTCCGCGGGTCTCCCGAAAACGCGTGGTATCGCGTCCGCGACCAGTCCAGCCCGGCCTCCTGATTTGCCGCCTGGCTGACGGCATAAATTACGCCATCTTCGGCATAATCGGGAGCGGTGCCTCGATTGAGCAGCTGCGTCAGATGCTTGAGCGGAACGGCCAACCAGTCAGCCGGAAGCGAGATACCAAGTACGGAGCTCACCCCGCCACCTCCCCCAGCAGCGCCTGAATCTCCGCCTCCAGCGACTTCAGCTCTGCGTCGATCTCCACCAATGGCCTCGGCGGCTTGTACTCGTAGAAGTGTCGGGTGAACGGGATCTCGTAGCCGATCTTCGTCTTCGTGTGGTCAATCCACGCATCCGGGACGTGGGGCAGCACCTCGCGCTTGAAGTACTCCTCCACATCCTGCTCCAGGGGGACGTTCTCCGCGTCTCGCAGCTCCGCGTCCGGCTCGGGCGCGCCCTTCACCAGCTGCACCTCACCAGCTTCGTCCCGGACGCCCACCGCTTCCCGCACGGCCTTCGTGAACGGCGCCCCCGCCGGCCACAGCAGACCGGCTGCGACGACCGCGTCCCTCAGAGCCAGGAACGCCTCCGCCTTCGTCGCCCAGGACTGGCCCTCCAGCGTGGCCACCGCCGCGACGAACTCCTCCGCCTGTGCCAGTTTCGCCACCGGCTTGGCCGCCGCCAGCGCGGCCAGCGTCTCCTCCGTCATCTCGAAGCGCAGCTTCAGCGGCCGCTCCACTGTGATCCGGCGATAGCCGAAGTCCTCGTTCCGGAAGACCTTCACCTTCTGGTGCAGCGCGTGCTGCGGGTCGCCCGCGACATGCAGCGCGTCCCCGTACAGCTCCGTGATCTCACGGATGTGCGCCGGGCTCAGCTCCTTGCGCTTGTCACCCAGCGACTTGCGCATCTTCTGCCAGTGGTCCCGAGCGTCCAGCAGGATGACCTTGCCCTTGTGGTCCTCGCGCTTCCGGTTCGTCAGAATCCAGAAATACGTGGAGATCCCGGTGTTGTAGAAGAGCTGGTCCGGGAGGGCGACGATCGCCTCCAACCAGTCGTTCTCCAGGATCCACTTCCGGATGTTCGACTCCCCCGACTCCGCCGCGCCGGTGAACAGCGGCGAGCCGTTGAAGACGATCGCAACCCGCGAGCCGCCGGTCCCGTGCACATCCAGCGGCTTCATCTTCGCCAGCATGTGCTGCAGGAACAGCAGCGAGCCGTCGTTGATGCGCGGCAGCCCCGCGCCGAAGCGGCCGGCGTCACCGAGCCGCTCGTGCTCGTCCTCGACCTCGTCCTTGACCTTCTTCCAGTCCACGCCGAACGGCGGGTTGGCGAGCAGGTAGTCGAAGTGCTTGCCCTTGTGACCGTCGTGGCTGAAGGAGTTGCCGAAGGCGATGTTGCCAGGCTCGTGGCCCTTGATCATCAGGTCCGAACGACAGATGGCCCAGGACTCCGGGTTGAGCTCCTGCCCGTAGGCGTCGACTTCAGCCGCTGGGTTGAGCTTCGTAATGTGCTCCTCCGCCGCGCTGAGCATGCCGCCGGTGCCGCAGGCCGGGTCCAGGACCGAACGCACCGACTTGCTGAAGGTAAGAGCGTCCGCGTCCGGCGCGACCAGCAGATTGACCATCAGTTCAATGACCTCGCGCGGAGTGAAGTGCTCACCGGCAGTCTCGTTCGACTGCTCGGAGAAGCGCCGGATCAGCTCCTCGAAGACGTAGCCCATGTTGTGGTTGGACACGACCTCCGGTCGCAGGTCCAGCGAGGCGAACTCCCCCACGACCTGGTGCAGCAGCTTGGCGCTCTCCAGCTTGCGGATCTGCTGCGCGAGGTCGTACTTCTCCAGCACCTCCCGCGCATTGTCCGAAAAGGCACCCACATACGTCAGCAGGTTCTTCGCCTCGTGCTGCGGATCGCTCGCGATCTTCTTTAGCGTCAGCGCACCGCGGTTGTAGAAGACCTGCCCCGATGCCTTGCGCAGGAAGCGGTCCTCGTCCAGCCCCTGCCCTTCGATGTTCACCGCCGTCTCCGCGACCTTCTCGCGGGTCGGCTCCAGCACGCACTCCAACCGCCGGAGCACGGTGAATGGAAGGATGACCTTGCCGTAGTCGGACTGCTTGTAGTCGCCGCGAAGAATCTCCGCGACGCTCCACGCCTTGTTGGCGAGTTCGGTGTGCTTACTGCTGTTCAAGGGGGTTCCCCGGTTTCCTCTCGGGTCGTCCGGCCGGGCACCGCAGGGCAGGCCTGGCAAGTCGGGACAGGTGAAGTCTGGTCGATCACTGCGACACCAGGGGCGGTTTTCAGCCGCCCGGCGGCGGTACCAGCGCGCCGGAGGTCAGGCCAGCTGTGGCGCTGCCGATTGCCTCCTCCATCAGAAGGGCCGTCCGTCTGGCCAGTACCCGCAGTTCGGAGCCCCGCTGGAAAGCCGCGCCATACCGGCGCTGCTCCGCCAGCGGCATGAGCGGGATGCGCAGCTGCATCGGGTTGACTCGGCGCAGCGAGGTGGTCCCGGACGAGGCCGCGGCGATGTTGTCCTCGGCGCCGAGGAACCCAGCCAGGAACCAAGGGTCGATCCGGCTCGGGTCCGGGCGCAGCTGGTGCAAGTTGGGACCCACCAGCGCGCCCGCGTCCGCCTCGGTGGCAACTCGTGCCATCACCCCGCCCATCCCCGGCCCCGCGTTCGCGCGGATCAGCACGTCGCCCACGGCGACCTCGCGATCGGTTTCCCCCCGCAGGTCGTCGCTGCCTCCGGACGGAGCGCCGCCCGAGGCGACGTCGCGCACCAGCAACACACGCCGTTCGCTGTGGTCAGCAACGGTCCCCCGCCTAGCATCCCGCTGACTGGGACTCTGCAGAGTGGCCCGCAGCACGGTCAGCGCCCCACCCCGGGTGAGGTCCGCGACCGTCGCCGAGCGACGCTCCGCCGCGCCCTCCCCCCTTGCCTGCCAGCCGCCCCCCTCATCAGCCGCGACCACCAGCTCGCCGATGCGTTCCAGTACCTGCCCGTACAGCCCGGTCACGCGCGCGGCCAGCGATTCCGGGTCTACGTCAGCGGCTGTTGCGCGGACGTGCCGCGCCGGAGTGACATCCACGTGTTCATCCAGCAGCTCGATCACCGACACTGCTCGGGCCAGCCCTGGTTGGTCCGTGAACTCCTCGGGTTGGTCGCGGAACGCGGCCCACAGTGGGAGGAGCCGCGCGGCCAAGCCTCCCCAGTCGAGCCTCGCGCGGGTCGCGGTGTCGGCCTGCTCTCCCTCGCTCGCATCCACGAAAAGCACCGAGCTGTGCTCGGCTCCTTCCGCGTCCGGCCGCTGGAGTATCCAGAGCTGCAGGGCCACATGGAGTGGATAAGCAGCCCGAGGGGGGAGTGAGACCACTCCGCGCAGCGCACCGCTGCGCAACAGTTCGATGCGGACGCGACGGCCAGAGGTACGGAAGGCCGTGGCCGGCGGGAGCAGCATCACGACGTGCCCGCCGGGCTGAACATGGGCGAGTGCGTGCTGCACCCAGGCCAGCTCGGATTCGAAGCGCGGGGGCAGGCCGTAGGCCCAGCGGGGATCGTAGGCGAGCTCGTCGTGCCCCCAGTCCCGGTCGCCGTAAGGCGGGTTGCACAGCACCGCGTCAACGGTGCGGTCCGCGAAGGCGTCGGCCCGCAAGCTGTCGCCGAACGCCAAGTGGACATCGATCGTGTCCAGTGGCAGCGGAGGCTCGGCCAACACCACCGCTGCAGCCGCGCGCTGCGCCTGAAGGCTCAGGCTGTCCTGCCCGTACAGCTCGCGTGCGCCGCGCCGCGCCGCTGCGACCAGCAGGGTGCCGCTCCCGCAGGCCGGGTCGAGGACCCGACCAATTCCGTCGGCAGGCAGAAGCTCGGCCATCAGCCGCGCCAGCCCTTCGGGAGTTTGGTAGGTGCCGGACGCGGTCTTCTCGTCGAGCTCCCTGGACGCCAGCACGTCCAGCGCCGCCTGCCCACCCGCCTCGCGTACGCAGGCCAGCAGGGCACGCAGGACCCCGGCGTCCGCAGCAGTGTACGAAACCGGCAGCCGCAGCGGGGCCAGGCGGTCGGGCACCGCGGCGACCGCCTGACCTGCTTCCTCGGCGAGCGCGCCGTCCGTGAGGGAGACAAGCCGCTCGACCTGCTCCGGCTCGGCGCCTGCCGCGACCAGGAGCAGCGGGAAGAAGCGGGCAGCGTCCGCCGCACCGCCGAGGAAACGCAACGCGGTCCGCAGCTCTTCAACAGGCGAGGCGGCGGAGGTATGACCGCGTCGACCGAGCCAGTCCTGGACGGCGGTGAGCTCGTAAAGCGGGCTGCTCTCGGTTCCGCCGTTCGGTGCGGGGAAGTCTGCATGCCGGCGTCGCCAGTTACTGACCGTGGCGCGAGTAACGCCCGCGATGCGGGAGATCTCCGCGGCCGTCACCTGCGCGGACGCGGTTGCGTCGGTGGAGTGCTGCGACATGCGTAAGCCCTGCCCCTCTCGGTCTGGACGTTAACAACATACACCATCGGTCAAGCACGTGAAAGCGATTGACAGTGCTTTCACTCTCCTGCTTTCCTGATAGAGCTTGCACGGCTCGAAGCCATCGTCCAAGAGGGTCCCAGCACCCCCGAAACCCACGCCACTCAGGAGAGCGCCATGTCCAGTCAGACCCCGTCCATCCACCAACCGGCAGCGCCGAAGCAGCCGAAGCGCGGTCGCCTGCTGCTCACCCACGGCCTGGTCGCCGTCGGCGCCGGTGTCGGTGGTGGCAAGAGCGACGCCGCCACGGCGAACGCCTCCGATCACCTGGTGCGCACGGCCACCGCCACCGCGACGGTCACCACCAAGCCCGCCGCCTCCACCCAGCAGGACGGCACCGTCTCCACCATCGCCGGGGACGGCGAGCACCAGGTCGGCCAGGACATGCGCCCCGGAACCTACCGGACCGCCGGGCCCGTCGGCGGCTCCAGCAGCATGTGCTACCGGGAGCGCGACAAGGACCCGGTCATCGCCAACGACAACCTGGCTGGAAGCGGCCTGGTGACCGTTCGCAAGGGCGAGATCTTCAAGTCCGTCGGCTGCCAGAACTGGGCGTCCGTGCGCTGAGCCGAGCAGCCTGACGCACCACCTCTCAGCCGACGCACGCGTCGTTCGGAACGGGCCGCCCCCTTCGCGCCGCCCGCCGACCAACCCGCCCCCGGGACACGCCCCTGAACCCAGAACGCCCGACCAGAAGGCAGGCCATCGCCATGACCCATCAGCCCAAGCAGTCCAAGCACCGGTCCCGCACCCGCAAGTCCACCCTCCACCGCATGGCCACCCCGAACGGTCAGCCGATCGCCCTGCGCGAACTGGTGCGGTCCAAGTACCTGGACCACCCCGACTACCAGGTCCGCGACTTCACCCGCCCCGGCGTCGAGGGCCTGCTGGTGAACGGTGGCATTCCGCGCGACCGCGCTGACTGGTGCGAGGCGGTCGAGAACATCACCGGGCTGCCGGTCAGCGAGCGGAACCGCTCTTCCGCTGCGCTGCTGCTGCTCCGCACCGCCCAGGGGCTGTACGCCCTGAGCTACGGCGTCGGCCAGCACATGCTCGACCCCACCTACCGGGACGACGAGTTCGGGCTCGCGTTCGCGATCCGCTGCCTCGACGAGGACGGCATCCTGAAGATCCGCAACCAGGTCATGGACGGACGCGGGCGCGTGGACGAGTACTCGGTCGCTCGCGGCGAGCGGATCGACGGCTTCGGCCTCGACCGGTTCGGCACGATCGTCCGTCGGATCTGCGGCACGGTCAGCACGGTGCCGCTCACCTCCCTCCAGTCCGGCACCACCCGTCGGGTCCGCGTCGAGTGCGCGGAGGCGACGGTCAAGCTGCCACTCGCCACCAGCCTGGAGGAGTTCCTCAGCGACCTCCGCGCGATCGAGGACGTCTGCGCCCGGCCGGACCCGCTCGCGGACCTGCGCTTCGTCGACCGGGTGCGCACCCTCGACCAGCGCGGCCACAAGGTCCAGGAGGCGCGGACCCGGCTGGAGACGATGCTCGGCGAGCTGGACGGCCAGCGGCTGGCCCTGGGCATCCCCGAGTCCTGCCAGGAGGGCTTCGGCTCGGCCCAGGCGTTCCGGCTGCGTCGGGCCGGCCGAATCATCGAGGTGGATGAGCTCGAACTGCCGCTGCTCCTGGAGTTCGTTCGGGACCTGCCCGAAGGCGAACGGCTGGAGGCACTCGGCCAGGTGCAGGTGATGATGTTCAGCGACACCGACCTGACCACCCCGGCCGGTCCGGCGACCAAGGGCAAGGAGTGGCTGGTCGCCGATCTTCCGGTCGGCACCGAGCGCTACTTCTACGGCCAGGGCACCTGGTTCGAGGTCGGCGCAGGATTCCTTGGCACCCTGGAAGAGGAGCTCGCCCAGCTGTTCGCCAAGCCGACCAGCGTCACGCTCCCGCCGTGGCCCAAGGGCCCCCGCGACAGCCGCAACCGCGACAGTCACGACGAGGGCTGGTACAACGAGCAGGCAGCCAAGCAGCCCGGGTACCAGCTCTTCGACAAGAAGAACATCGTCACCGAGAAGTTCAATGGCGGCGGTCTGGAGGTGTGCGACCTGCTGGGCCCAGACAACCAGCTGATCTGCGTGAAGAAGGCAGCGACCGGCACGGCCCCGCTCAACCATCTCTTCGCCCAGGGCGTGGCCGCGGTCGAGACGCTGCGCAGCGACTCGAAGCTGCGCACCAAGTTCCTCCGCCAGGTCGCCGCACACACCCCGGACCACCGAATGCTGCAGGACTTCGGTTCGCTGCGCGTCGTCTTCGGCATCCTGCTGAAGGAGGGCGAGGAGATCACCGTCGACTCGCTCTTCGCCTTCGCCCAGGTCTCACTGCTGCAGGCCGCCCGCAGGCTGCGGGCGATGAACGCCGAGGTCGAGATCGTCCGCATCACCCGCTGAACGCTTCGGGCGCGGCCCCTGTGGCCGCGCCCAGCGTTGAAGACCCCACCGGCGACACCGGCCCTGCCGCGTCCGCAGGTTCGTCCACGGCCGGGCCCCTTGATCAGCTACCTTGCGAGCACGTCGACGCCTAGCCGCTCCCGGAGCGGTGCGCGTCGGCTCCGATCCCCGGAAAGGGCGGGCATGCCGACACTTGGCTTCCACCGCGACTTCGTCAAGGAGTTCGCCGGGCTGGAGTGACACGTCCAAAAGCGGGTCGCCGAAGCTCTGGACAAGTTCGAGCACACCTCCGCCGCGGGCGGGCATCTGGAGAAGCTCAACCACGGCGTCGACCCGCGGCTGAAGACGCTGCGGATCGACAAGTTCTACCGCGGCGTGGTCCTCGCCCCGGAGACCGGCACCAGCTTCCTGCTGCTGCGCGTCCTGCCCCACGACGACGCGATCGCCTGGGCCAGGACGCACCGCGCCTCCGTCAACGCCGCCACGCAGGGCATCGAGATCCGCGACGACGTGGCACTGGAACGCCTCAGTGACGGGCTGCGACGGGCCGAGCCGGAAGCCGAGCCGGGCCGGGCGCTGCTCGCCGCCGTCTCGGACGCAGACCTGCGCCGGCTGGGCGTCGACGACGCGGTGCTCTCCCTGGCCCGGCAGATCCACTCCGAGGAGCTGCTGGACAGCACCCGGCCGTTCCTGCCCGAGCAGCAGTACGACGTGCTGTGCGGGCTGGCCGCCGGGATGACGCCGGAGCAGGTCTGGCAGGAGATCGTGCAGGTACAGCTCACCGCCGGGGAGCGGCACGGCCATGAGTCCGACAAGCTGACCGCCGCCATGCACCGCGCCCAGGGTCGCATCGCCCTGGTCACCGGTCCGGCCGAGCTGATGGACCTATTGGAGCGGCCCTTCGACAGCTGGCGCGTCTTCCTCCACCCCAGCCAGCACCGGGTGGCCTACCGCGCCTCCTACCGCGGGCCCGCGAAGGTCGCGGGCGGGCCGGGCACCGGCAAGACCGTGGTGGCCCTGCACCGCGCCGCGCACCTCGCGGCCAAGCTCCCGGCCGACACCCCCGACGGCGCGATCCTGCTCACCACCTACACCCGAGACCTGGCCGCCGAGATGGAGCGCTGCCTGGGCCTGCTGGTCGCCGATCCGGAGCAGCTGCGCCGGATCCGCGTGGCCAACGTCGACGCGCTCGCCCACGAGGTTGTCCGCAAGCGGCGCGGCGTCGCCAAGCTGGATCTGCTGACTGACCAGCATGAGATCACCGCCCGCTGGGCGCGTGCCGCCAAGCGCGTCGGCCTCGCGATCGTGGAGGCCAACGCCCAGCGACGGGCCGCAGTCGACGAGCTCGCGCAGATCCCGTGGAAGGGGCGCGAGCACCGCGCCCGGCGCAAAGCGCTCAAGGCCGAGATCGACGCCATGCCGCCGTTCCGACGCACCGTCAGTGCCGCTGCCTGCCAGCGGATCCGATCAACCCTGCGCGCCGGGCTGAACGCGGCGATCAAGCGTCAGATCATCACCTTCAACCCGGCGTGCCACGTCGAGCTGGAGGCGCGCAAGCGCCCGAAGGCGCTGGTGTGGACGGACGAGCGGATCGAGCACTGGCGCCGCACCGGTGAGCGGCCCTCCCCCGTCATGGTCTGGACCCCCGAGCAGACCGGCGCCTTCCTGGACCACGCGATGCAGGACCGGCTGTACGCGCTGTTCCACCTAATCACGTTCCGCGGCCTGCGCCGGGGCGAGGCGTGCGGGCAGCGGTGGATGGACACCGATCTGTCGGGCGCGCTCCTCACTGTGGCCAAGCAGCTGGTCGTCGACGGCTGGGAGGTCTACGAGGACGATCCGAAAACCGACGCGGGCGCGCGCACGATCGCGCTGGACTCCGACACCGTCGCGGTCCTGCGCGAGCACCGGGAGCGTCAGGAGGCCGACCGCGCAAAGTGGGACACGGCGTGGGTCGAGACCGGGCGTGTCTTCACCCGCGAGGACGGCAGCTGGCTCCACCCGGTCAACGTCTCCGACCGCTTCAAGGAGCTCTGCAAGGAGATCGGGCTTCCCCCGATCCGGCTGCACGACCTCCGGCACGGCGCGGCGAGTCTTGCTCACGCCGCCGGGGCGGACCTGCACGCGATCAAGGAGATGCTGGGCCACTCGTCGATCGCGATCACCTCGGACACGTACACGTCGCTGCTCCCCCAGGTCGACCGTGCCATCGCCGAGGCCGCCGCACGCCTCGTCCCGCGGGCCTCCAAGCCCGCCGCGAAGTCCGCCGGTGTGGCGCCTGGGGATGTCGCGTCCGAGGCCGTTCCGGCCGCTGCTGAGCCGTCCGCTCACGCATCGCTCACGCAGACGGCCCCGGACGAGGTGTCCGAGGCCGTCAAAGAAGCGACCGGAAGGCCGAAGTTGCAGCTCATCCGGGGTGGTGCTGAGAGCCCCCTGTCGGGTTCGAACCGACGACCCCCGCTTTACAAGAGCGGTGCTCTGGCCAGCTGAGCTAAGGAGGCGCGGTTGGCAGTGTACCGGGCGGGGAGGGTGGGTGTGGTGCGGATTTGTTCGTGGGTGAGGGGCTGACAAGCGGATGGTCCGACCGGTACCGTCACTTGAAGTTCACACTGCGGTATGGACTAGACCTCCCGGTGAACCGCGCCGCTCCCGCGGGCGTGCGTGTAGCACGGGAGGGACGAGCGGGGCCACAACTTCATACCACCCCACCCCCTTTACTCGGATCGTCCGGCACGTTCCTGCCGGTGAAGGAGAGCAGAACACCATGCCTACGGTGACGTTCGACAAGGCCACCCGGATCTACCCCGGTGGCGAGAAGCCCGCGGTCGACGCGCTCGACCTGGAGATCGCGGACGGGGAGTTCCTCGTCCTGGTCGGCCCCTCCGGCTGTGGCAAGTCCACCAGCCTGCGCATGCTGGCCGGGCTGGAGGACGTGAACGGCGGAGCCATCCGCATCGGTGACCGCGACGTCACCCACCTTCCGCCCAAGGACCGGAACATCGCCATGGTGTTCCAGAACTACGCGCTCTACCCCCACATGACCGTCGCCGAGAACATGGGCTTCGCCCTGAAGATCGCCGGCGTCAACAAGGCCGAGATCCGCCAGAAGGTGGAGGAGGCCGCGAAGATCCTCGACCTGACCGAGTACCTGGACCGCAAGCCGAAGGCGCTGTCCGGTGGTCAGCGTCAGCGTGTCGCCATGGGTCGCGCCATCGTCCGTGAGCCGCAGGTCTTCCTCATGGACGAGCCGCTGTCCAACCTGGACGCGAAGCTCCGCGTGCAGACGCGTACGCAGATCGCCTCGCTGCAGCGCCGCCTCGGCATCACCACCGTCTACGTCACCCACGACCAGGTCGAGGCCATGACGATGGGCGACCGGGTCGCCGTCCTCAAGGACGGTCTGCTGCAGCAGGTGGACACCCCGCGCAACATGTACGACAGGCCGGCCAACCTCTTCGTCGCCGGCTTCATCGGCTCGCCCGCGATGAACCTGATCGAGGTCCCGATCGTCGACGGCGGCGTGCAGTTCGGCGGCGTCGTGGTGCCGGTGTCGCGCGAGGCGCTGGCCGAGGCCTCCGCCGCCGGGGACACCACGCTCACGCTGGGCGTGCGCCCGGAGCACCTGGACGTCGTCTCCGAGGGCGACGCGCTCGCCAAGGGCGGCACCGGCCTGCCCGTGACCGTCAACGTCGTCGAGGAGCTCGGCGCCGACGGCTACGTCTACGGCTCCGCGACCGTCGGCGAGGAGACGAAGGACCTGGTCGTCCGCGTCGGCGGCCGTTCCGTCCCGCTGCGTGGCGACGTGCTGCACGTCGTGCCGCGCGAAGGCGAGCGTCACCTCTTCTCCACCAAGACGGGCACCCGTCTGAGCGACTGACGTCCGACGGCGTCCAGCGCCGTCCGACAGCGCCCGACAACGTCCGACAGCAGCTGACGGCGTCCGAAACCGGCTCGCTCCGAGGACGGACGCGCACAGAACCGCAGCACCGAAGCGCAGCGCCGCAGCATGACCCGAAGCCGCCCGTTCCCCCGGGCGGCTTCCGGCTTTTCGGGAGAATTCGGGCGCGACACTCACTCGTTGGAGTGACGCAATGTCGCCAAATCATCACCGATCGCTAGCATCGCCGTCGTGAAGCAGCTAGCCCGCCGCATCGGCCGATCACTCGCCTTCGTCCTGCCGCTCGTCCTCGTGACGACCGGCACCCTCGCGGTGGCCCGCGTCTCCTGGGCCCCGTCGGCCAACGCCGACGTCCAGTCGCTGACCGCCGCAGCCGCCCCGCCCGCCGCCGCGCAGGGCGACAGCACCGCGCCGCAGGACGCCCTCCGGGCACGCCTGCTGCGGGAGTTGACGACCAGGAACCCCGGCGTCGCCCTCGACGACCTGGAGAGCACCATGGACCGCCAGCCGTCCCTGCGGCAGTTCTGCTCCTCCATCGCGCGCGACCTCGGTCAGGCCGCCGTCCGCAAGTACCACGGCAACGTGCAGAAGGCGCTCACCTACGCCCGCCCTGTCTGCGACGCCTCCTTCGCCGCCGGGTCCCTGTCCCCGACGGCCTGATGGCCTGACGGCCGATGCCGTGATGGCCTGAACCCCAGGCGTCACACCGCGACACGGGGTTCTGAGGATCGCTCCGGCGCTCCTCAGAACCCCGGGTCGCCGCGTGTCGGCCACCTCCGAGGGCGACCTCTGGCGCAGGCATGCGCCTCCGCCCCCTAGGGTGGCGCCATGACCGACGAGAACCTCATCCCCTCAGCCGGGCAGTCGCGACCGGCAGCTCCCACGGTGACGCAGGCCGTCATCCTGGCCGGCGGGCAGGGCTCCCGCCTCCGCCCCTACACCGACACCCGGCCCAAGCCGATGATCGAGATCCCCGGAACCGGCATCCCGATCATCGGCCACCAGCTGCAGTGGCTGGCTGAAGAGGGCGTCACCGACGTCGTCATCTCCTGCGGATACCTCGCGGACGTCCTGCAGGACTGGCTGAAGACCGCCGACCTGCCACTGAACGTCACCACCGTCGTCGAGACCGAGCCGCTGGGACGTGGCGGCGGCCTGAAGTTCGCGGCGGGGTCGCTGCCGCGCCACAGCGAGCCCTGGTACGCCACCAACGGCGACATCTGGACCCGGTTCCCGCTCCGCGAGATGGCGGACTTCCACACCGCCCGCGACGCCCACGCGACGCTCGCCCTGGCCCGTCCCCGCCTGCCGTGGGGCACGGTCGACGTGGACCAGTTCGGCAACATCCTGGACTTCATCGAGTCCCCGCCGTCGCCCTACCTGATCAACGCGGGCGTCTACGTCTTCTCCGCCGAGTTCGCGGGCATGCTGCCGGACCTCGGCGACCATGAGCGGACCACCTTCCCCCGCCTGGCGCGTGAGCACCGCCTCTCCGGCTACGAGCTCCCGCAGGGTGTCTACTGGCGCGCCATCGACACCGCCAAGGACCTCCAGGAGGCCGCCAAGGAGCTCGCGTCGACCCGCGCCGCCGCTGACGCGGACGCGTAGGCATACAGACGCGCAGCGCAGGCTGCCGGCAAAAGAGGGCGGGGAACCGACGACCGGTTCCCCGCCCTCCCTGCTGCAACCCGCCACAACCCGCCGCGTCCCGCGGACTACCCCAGCAGGCCGCCGATCACGCCGTTCGGGTTGCCCGGACTCTGCTGCCCGGAACCCGGCTTGTGCGTGCGGCTGGAGCCGCTCGTGCCGGAGGAGCCGGAGCCGGAACCGGCCCCCGTGCCGGCGCCGGTGCGCGTGCTGCCCGTGGACGACGACGAGGACGTGGACGACGAGGTCCCCGTGCTGCCGCTGTGGTGCTTGTGCGAGCTGGACGGCGACGGCTTGGCGCTCGTCGAACCCGGGCCGGAGTGGCCCGACTTGCCGCTCGTCGGAACGGACTGCACCGGGACCGGGACCGCGCCGCTCGGCCAGTCGCCGCCAGGCGTGGACGCGCTCGGCGAGGGCACCGGCGTCTCGGACGGGACCGAGGTGGTCTGGCTCACGTGCGAGGCGCGAACTGCCGCGCCCAGCACCGAACCCAGCAGGAACGTCGCGCCGATCACGACCGTCGCCAGCACCACCCCGCGCCGCAGCACCCGACGCCGCAGCTGCCGCACCTGCGCGTGCTCGCCGAGCCGGCGCCACGCTTCCAGGTGCAGCCACCCGTCCAGCGAGAACATCGGCGCACCGGCCAGCAGCAGCGGGCTCCAGGCGGCCAGGTAGATGATCTCCGGCGTGTCGTAGACCGGTACCGCGCGCCAACTGGCCGTCGCCAGCAGAGCGACCGACAGCACCATGGCTACCGCCGCGCTGGCCCGCTGCCACAAGCCGAGGATCGCCAGCACGCCGACGTTGATCTGGACGAAGGCCACCGCCAGGCCCGCACCCACCGGGTGGTCCATGGCCAGCGTCAGCAGCGGTTGCGCGATGCTCCAGGGGTGCAGGGCCTGCAGCCAGTGCGTCATCGAGCCGCGAGCGCCGCCGTCGAAGTAGACGGGGTCGCAGAGCTTGCTGAAGCCCGCGTAGACCGAGATGCAGCCCAGGAAGACGCGCAGCGGCAGCAGCACCAGGCCGAGGTCGACGCGCTTGCCCGGGTGCCAGGCGTGGTGCTGGGCGGAGGAGGAGGCGGGCGTGTCCGGGAGCGGAGGCCGCCGCGCGGGCGGCTCGAAGACCTGGACGCCGTCGAGGTCGGCGAAGCCGGAGAAGCCCGCGAAGTCCTCGTAGTTGTCGAGCTCGTCGAAGTCGATCTGGGTCATCTGCTGGGTCGACTCCATGTCGCCCAGCGCGACGCCACGACCCCTGCCACCCACGGACGCCGGGGCGCCCGCCTGGCCGGGGACGCCCTGCGGCGGTACGGCGAGGTCGAGTTGGCCGGTGTAGGTGATCGGCACCACGCGTCCGCGTCGGCGCGGCATGGTCCTGACCGCGCCCGTCAGCCCGGGGACGGCGACGGATCCGGCGAGGGATCCGGGGACCCCGAGCGCGCCGCCTGCGGCAACTCCCGCCGCGGCGCCCGCGCTCGCCGGACCGGCGAATGTGCCCGCCCCGACCAGGGCGGAGTCGCGCGTCATCGCGCCGACGAGACCCGGGTCGATCAACGACCCCGAGGGCGGGGTGAACCGCACCCGGAAACTCGCGGTGGTGATGTTCAACCGCGTCGGGTCCGACGGCACCTTGACGGTGTTGAGCGTCGCCTCACCAGCGTCGGCCCCACCGTCGGAGGCCGCCCGGGGACGGGGACGGGTACGTGTTCTGGTGTCCACACTCCTCTAACCGGCTGAAGGGCCGGAAGGACACTCCCGGTTGACGGAAGTGGACGGAGTTGACAAAAGTCCGCCAAGAGCGACCACGTCCGAACTCCGAACGGGCACACGACGCGTAAGGCCGACCACCGAGGTGGCCGGCCATTGACGTTTCCCCGCCCGGCAGTTCACTGACCATGGCCCAAGGCCCATGAGCGAAAGCTCAGGAGCAAAGGCCCAGAGGCAAAGACCCGAGGAGCCAAGGCCCGGGAGCCAAGGCCCGGAAGCCAAGGCCCGGAAGCCAAGGCCTGGGAGCAAAGGCTCAGTCCTCGTCGGACTTCGCGGGCTTGGCGGACTTCGCCGACTTGGCAGGCTTGGACGCCTTGGCAGCCTTGTCGCCCTTCGCCGCCCGGTCGCGCAGGCGCGCGGCCTCGTAGAGCACGATGCCCGCCGCCACACCGGCGTTGAGCGACTCGGCCTGACCCGGCATCGGAATACGGACCGTCAGATCGCAGGTCTCGGCGACCAGTCGGGACAGGCCCTTGCCCTCCGAGCCGATCACGACGACCACCGGGCCGGTCAGCGCGTCCAGGTCGACCACGTCGTGCTCGCCGTCGGCCGCCAGGCCGACCACGAAGCAACCCGCCTTCTGGTACGACTCCAGCGCACGCGTCAGGTTGCTGGCGCGCGCGACCGGGACACGCGCCGCAGCGCCCGAGGAGGTCTTCCACGCCCCCGCCGTCATCCCGGCCGAGCGGCGCTCGGGGACGACCACGCCGTGCCCGTCGAAAGCGGCCACGGAACGGACCACGGCACCGAGGTTGCGCGAGTCGGTGATCCCGTCCAGCGCCACGATCAGCGCGTTGTCGCGGTTGACCGCGGCGGCGGCGAGCAGGTCGTCCGGGTGCGCGTACTCGTACGGCGGCACCTGCAGGATCATGCCCTGGTGGTTGTGGCCCTCGGCGAGGTTGTCGAGCTGCTGGCGCGGCGCCTCGAGCAGCGGCACACCGCGCTCGGTCGCGAGGCTCAGCGCCTCACGGACACGCTCGTCGTTGTCGATGAACTGCTGCACGTAGAGCGCGGACGCGGGCACGTCGCCCTGCAGCGCCTCCAGCACCGAGTTGCGGCCGTAGACCAGCTCCGTGCCGGCCTTGCCGGTACGGCCCTGGACGCCGCCGCGGCGCATGCCCGACCGCGCGCGGGCGTCGGCGGCCCGCTTGGCGGCCGCGTTGGCGGCCCTCTGCTTGGGGTGACCCTTGCGCGCCTCGGCGGGCGGCGTCGGGCCCTTCCCCTCCAGCGCCCGACGGCTGTGGCCACCCGTGCCGACCGACGCGCCCTTCTTCGACCCGGGGTTACGACGGTTCCTGCGCTGGCTGTTGCCGGCCATGGCTGCTGTCCTGCTTCCTTCTTGCTTCTACGCTTTCGCGCTCGACTGCTTCTCTGCTGCTTCTCTGCTGCTTCGTGTTCTCTGCTGCTTCGAGCTGCTCTACTGCTGTGCGGTGCGGGCTATTTGACGCGTGCTACTTGCTGAGGGTCCAGCGCGAACCCTCCGCGCGGTCCTCGATGGTGAGCCCGGCCTGCGAGAGCCGGTCCCGGATGGCGTCGGACGTGCCCCAGTCCTTGCGCTCGCGCGCGGCCTGCCGCTGCTCCAGCACCAGCTTGACCAGCGAGTCCACCACCTCGTGCAGGTTGTCCCCGCCGCTCGCGCCGGCACCGGCCCAGAACGGGTCCATCGGGTCCATGCCCAGCACTCCGAGCATGGCACGGACCTCGGCGAGACGCGCGACCGCGCTCTCCTTGTCGTCCGCGGCCAGCGCGGCGTTGCCCTGCCGCACGGCGGTGTGGACGATCGCCATCGCGCCCGGCACGCCGAAGTCCTCGTCCATCGCCTCCGCGAACGCGGGCGGCACGTCCGCCGCGGGCTCGACCTCGCCGTGCAGCTCGACGACGCGCTCGATGAAGCCCTCGATCCGGGCGAACCCGGTCTCGGCCTCGCGGAGCGCCTCCTCGCTGTACTCGATGGTGGAGCGGTAGTGCGGCGTGCCCAGGTAGTAGCGGAGCACGATCGGACGCCAGTTGGCCACCATCTCGGAGACCAGCACCGAGTTGCCGAGCGACTTGCTCATCTTCTCGCCGCTGAGCGTCACCCAGGCGTTGTGCAGCCAGTAGGCGGCGAAGTCGTCGCCGTAGGCCTTGGACTGGGCGATCTCGTTCTCGTGGTGCGGGAAGATCAGGTCCCGGCCACCGCCGTGGATGTCGAAGGCGCTGCCCAGGTACTTGTGCGCCATCGCGGAGCACTCCAGGTGCCAGCCCGGTCGCCCGTCGCCCCATGGGGTGGGCCAGCTGGGCTCACCGGGCTTGGCGGCCTTCCACATGGCGAAGTCGCGCGGGTCGCGCTTGCCGACCTCGCCGTCGCCCTCGGGCTGACGGAGGTTGTCCAGCTCCTGGTGCGAGAGCGCGAGGTACTCCGGGTACGAGGTGACGGAGAAGTAGACGTTGCCCTCGGGCGTCGCGTAGGCGTGACCGCGCTCGATGAGCCGCTGCATCATCTCGATCATCTCGGTGACGTGCCCGGTCGCCCGCGGCTCGGCCGTGGGCGGCAGGCACCCGAGAGCGGTGTAGCCGTCGTTGAAGGCACGCTCGTTCGCGTAGCCGATCTGCCACCAGGGCAGGCCCGACTGGCGCGACTTGGCGATGATCTTGTCGTCGATGTCGGTCACGTTCCGGACGAAGGTGACGTCGTAGCCCCGGTGGGCGAACCACCGGCGCATGATGTCGAAGTTGAGGCCGGAGCGGATGTGACCGATGTGCGGCGCGGCCTGGACGGTCGCTCCGCACAGGTAGATCGAGACGCAGCCCGGCGTGATCGGGACGAAGTCACGGACCTGACCGGAGGCGGTGTCGTGCAGGCGAATGCTCACCCCACCAGGGTAGTGGGCGAGAACCGGTGCCCTGCCCCTGCACGGGCTGACGCCACACGCCTTTATTGCCCGCGTCACACATGAGCGCTGAGGCAAGCGAGGCAGTTGCAGCGCCTAGGGGCGCAAGGAACTGCGCGAACAACCACCCACGCAGGGAGAACGCCGAACGCGCAGGGCCATCCGCTCAGTAGACGAGCGCCGTGGCGACCGCCGTCAGGCCTTCCTCGCGCCCAGGGAAACCCAGCCCGTCCGTCGTCGCACCCGCGACCGAGACCGGCGCACCCACCGTCGCCGACAGCAGCTCTTGCGCCTCCGCGCGCCTCTTGCCGACCTTCGGCATCGCGCCGACGACCTGCACCGCGACGTTGCCGATCTCGAAGCCCGCCTCACGGACGATCCGCGCGGCCTCCGCGAGCAGCTTCACACCGGACGCGCCCGCCCACTCGGGACGGTCCGTCCCGAAGTGCGCGCCGAGGTCGCCGAGGCCCGCCGCCGAGAACAGCGCGTTGCAGGCCGCGTGGGCGACGACGTCCGCGTCGGAGTGGCCGTCCAGGCCGAAGGAGTAGCCCTCCCAGCGCAGACCCGCGACCCACAGCTCGCGCCCCTCGGCGAACGCGTGGGTGTCCACGCCGATCCCGGTGCGCGGAAGACGGGGAAGGGACACGCCCTCGGAACTCTTCGTGTCAGCGCCCTTCGCGTCAGAACTCATCGCGGGACCTCCGTCGGGCCAGGACCGCCTCCGCCAGGACGAGATCCAGCGGACGGGTCACCTTGAACGCCTCCTCGTGGCCGGGCACGACCACGACCCGGCCGCCGAACCGCTCGACCAGGCCCGCGTCGTCGGTCGCGTCGACACCCTCGGCGACCGCCTTGGTGTGCACGCGGTCGAGGACGTCGCGGCGGAAGCCCTGCGGGGTCTGCACCGCGCGCAGGGTCGACCGGTCGGGCGTGGAGAGGACCGGCTCCGGCGCGCCGGGCACGGCGGGCGCGCCGACCTGCTTGACCGTGTCCGCCAGGGGGACGGCCGGGACGACCGCCTCGGCGCCCTCGGCGACCGTGCGGGCCACGGCGTCGACGACGTCGACAGGGACCAGCGGGCGGGCGGCGTCGTGGACGAGCACGACGTCGACGTCGTCCGGGAGCGCGGCGAGGCCGGCCCGGACGGACTCCTGACGGGTCGCGCCACCGGGCACCACGACGAGGACGGCGTTCTCCCGCTCACCGAGCGCGTCGGCAAGGAGGGCGCGCACCTCGGCGACACCGTCCGCGGGTGCGACCACGACGACGCGGCCGACGGCACGCGAACGCGCCAGTACGCGGACGGCGTGCACCAGGATCGGCACCCCGCCGAGGTCGCGCAGCGCCTTCGGGGCACCGGGCCCGAGGCGCTCGCCCCGGCCGGCGGCGGGAACCACTGCTGCGGCGTTCAGGTTTGGTCCCTTCGGGGATGTGGGTATGGCCATGGCGTGCCGGGCTCAGCGCCCTTCCGTGAAGCGCCACTTGCGCTTGCGTCCGGCACTCGCACCGCACGCACCGCAGCTGCTCGCACCACAGCTCTGGGCTCAGCCTTCACCACACGCACCACGCACGCAGGACTGACGCCGCGTGGCGCGTGCGACAGCGCACGCCTCAGCGCCCGGCGACGGCATCGCCAGGCGCTGAAACGAAACATACCGTGACGTCATGCCCGTACGTGCGGACGCACGTACGGAATGCACCACGTACTGGGCCCAGGGAAGCCCTCAGGAAGCGAGGACCTCGTCGAGCAGCGTCTCCGCCTTGTCCTCGTTGGTGTTCTCGGCGAGTGCCAGCTCGCTCACCAGGATCTGGCGTGCCTTTGCCAGCATCCGCTTCTCGCCTGCGGACAGCCCGCGCTCGCGCTCACGTCGCCAAAGGTCGCGCACAACCTCCGCGACCTTGATAACGTCGCCGGAGGCAAGCTTCTCCAGGTTCGCCTTGTAGCGCCGGGACCAGTTGGTCGGCTCTTCGGTATATGGTGCCCGCAGCACCTCGAAGACCCGGTCCAAGCCGTCCTGGCCGACCACGTCGCGCACTCCGACGAACTCCGCGTTCTCCGCGGGCACGCGCAGCGTCAGGTCACCTTGCTGCACCTTGAGCACCAGATAGGTCTTGTCCACACCCTTGATCTGGCGGATTTCGATGGCCTCGATCAGCGCGGCCCCGTGATGGGGGTAGACCACGGTGTCGCCAACCTTGAACGTCATGTGACAGGTACCCCTTCCGTGGCTTTCCAGGGTAACACGGTCCGGGCCGTATCAGAAGGGCGTTTCCGCAGGTCAGAGCATATCCGCAGGCTTGACAAGCGACATGATTCCGTGCTGCGACCCCTGTTCGAGACAGGCTTCCCGCAGGTCGGAGCGGTTGTTCACGAACCTGCGGGTATCGCCCCGGCTCGCAATGATCTTGCGTTCGGTGCGTTATGAAACCGTGATCCGATCTTCGTCCGACAGGGTATCGGTCGGCTCTCGAACGCGACACGGGCTACCCCGTGTGGAGCGGATAAAGCCCATCGGTAATCTGAACGCGGCCAGAACCATCAAAACGTTCAAGGAGCACCCTCCGCCGTGAGCCGCACTCTTCGTCGCGGCGCGGTCGCCGCCGTCATCGTCGCGATCGCCCCCGTCCTCGCCGCCTGCTCTGCGGGGTCCAGCGCGGCGACCCTCCAGGTCAAGCCCAACGCAGGCGCCACCTCGCTGAGCAACGGCCAGCTGAAGGTCAACGGCGTCGAGGTCGTCGCCGACCGCCTTGGCAACGCCCCCGCCAACGTCGTCGCGAACATCGCCAACAACGAGTCGCAGGCGGAGACCCTGGTCTCGGTCACCGTCGGCGGGACTGCCGCGACGCTGTCCGGCTCGGGCAACATCAACACCCAGGCCAGCCTGATCCTGGGCGGCCCGGCGACCGGCACCGTCCAGGCGACCGTCCCGACGCTCAGCCAGCCGGCCGGCGCCGTCATCCCGGTGACCTTCGTCTTCGCCAACGCGGGCTCGGTCACCGTCGACGCCCAGGTCCAGAAGGGCACCGGCGTCTACGCCTCCTACGCCCCCGGCACGCCGAGCCCGACCGCGAGCGCCCTGCCGCGCGTCAGCGCGTCCGCCACGGCCCACAAGGGCGGCACCACCCACAAGCCCGGCAGCAGCGCCACCCCGACGATCGGCGCCCAGGCGACCACCCCGGTCTCCAAGCCGACCGCCTGAACCCGGCTGAGTCCCATCAGCTGAGCCCCGACGGCTGAGCCCAGCAGCTCAGCGAAGCGGCTAGGCGCAGGGCCCGACGCCAGAGGCCGGGCCCGTCCTGATCAACAGGACGGGCCCGGCCTCAGCCACTTTCGGGTGAAGTTGTGGCGCGGCGGGAGCGCACTCGCCCCCGACTGTTCGACGCAATGCTCGAACCGGCCTTCGACCCGGAAGGCGGGTCGACGACCGGTTCGGTGCTGCTATGTGCGCGGAGCGCCGAGCGGCCGCGTGGGCCGATCAGGGCTCGAACTTGTAGCCCAGGCCGCGGACGGTGACCAGGTAGCGCGGCGCGCCCGGGTCCGGCTCGATCTTGGCGCGCAGGCGCTTGACGTGGACGTCCAGCGTCTTGGTGTCGCCGACGTAGTCCGCGCCCCAGACCCGGTCGATCAGCTGCATCCGGGTGAGCACCCGGCCCGCGTTGCGGAGCAGCATCTCCAGCAGGTCGAACTCCTTGAGCGGCAGGTCGACCTTGGCGCCGTCGACGGTCACCACGTGACGGTCGACGTCCATCCGGACCGGGCCGGCCTCGAGCGCGCCGGGGCCGCCGGTGGTCTCCTCCGCCTCGCCGCGGCGACGCAGCACCGCGCGGATGCGGGCGACGAGCTCGCGGGTGGAGTAGGGCTTGGTCACATAGTCGTCGGCCCCTATCTCCAGGCCTACGACCTTGTCGATCTCGCTGTCCTTCGCGGTGACCATGATCACCGGAACGCTGGACTTGGCGCGCAGCTGGCGGCAGACCTCGGTGCCGGGCAGGCCCGGCAGCATCAGGTCGAGAAGCACCAGGTCGGCGCCGTTGCGCTCGAACTGGTCCAGCGCGTCGGGCCCGGTGGCGGCGATCGCCACCTCGAAGCCCTCCTTGCGCAGCATGTAGGACAGGGCGTCGCTGAAGGACTCCTCGTCCTCGACAACAAGCACACGGGTCACGGCATGGCCTCCGGGGCGGCGGTAAGGGTGGGAGAGGTGGTCTCGGTCGAGTCGGTCGATCCCGACGACTCGACGGCGTGCGGATCCGGCTGCTCGGGCAGGTGAGCCGGTTCCGTCCGGGGGGTGGACGGGTCAGTGGGTGCGGCGTGGGTGCCGTGGGACGCGGCGACGTCGGCGTCGGCGTCGGCAGCGATCTCCGCGTCTGCGGCGGGCTGCGCGTCGTTGGATACGGGCTCCAGCCCCGGGAGGTCCCCGGAGGGGAGGCGCAGCGTGAACGTGGACCCCTGGCCCTCGACGCTCCACACCGAGACCGTGCCGCCGTGGGAGGCGGCCACGTGCTTGACGATGGAGAGACCGAGGCCGGTGCCGCCGGTCGCCCGGGACCGGGCCGGGTCGACCCGGTAGAAGCGCTCGAAGACGCGCTCCCGGTCCTTCTCGGAGATGCCGACGCCCTGGTCGGTCACCGATATCTCGACCGAGTCCTGCCGGGTGCCGGGCAGCTTACGGGCCGCGATGGCGACGCGTGTCCGGGCCGGGCTGTAGTTGACGGCGTTCTCGACGAGGTTGCCGAGCGCCGCGGCCAGCTGGCCGCGGTTGCCGTAGAGGTGGAGCCCGGCGATGCCGCCGGCGGCCATGGTGATCTGCTTGGCCGCCGCCGAGTGGCGGCAGCGGTCCATCGCCTCGGCCACCAGCTCGTCCACCGGCACCAGCTCCGGGTCGACCATGCGCAGGTCGTCCTGGACCCGGGAGAGCTCGATGATCTCCTGGACCAGGCTGGTCAGCCGGGCGGACTCGATGAGCATCCGGCCCGAGAAGCGGCGTACCGCCTCCGGGTCGTCGCTGGCGTCCTGGACTGCCTCGGAGAGCAGCGACAGGGCGCCGACCGGGGTCTTCAGCTCGTGCGAGACGTTGGCGACGAAGTCGCGTCTGACCGCCTCGATCCGCCGTGCCTCGGTCAGGTCCTCCACAAGGACCAGCACGAGTCTGGAGCCGAGCGGCGCCACGCGTACCGATACCGCCAGCCCGTCGCCGCCTCCCCCGGCGCGGCGTGGGATGTCGAGATCGGCCTGCCGTATCTCACCGTCACGGCGGGTAAGCCGCGCCATCGCCAGCATCGACTCGACGGCGATCGCGCCCCCGCGCACCAGCCCGAGGGCGTAGGCCGCAGAGCTCGCCTTGATCACCTGGTCGCTCTCGTCGAGCACGACGGCGCAGGAGCGCAGCACTGACAGCACGGTGTCCACACCGGGCGGCAGAGCCGGTTCGTCCTGCTTCTCGGCTCGCTTCGACGGGTGCTGTTCCTTCTCGCTCCAGCGGAAGGCGAGCGCGGCGGTGAGGCCGACTCCGAGCCCGACGATCGCGCTCACGGAGGCGGCGGCCACGTTCACGTCCATATCTTCAGCGTAAGCGCACCGCAGTGACCTGAAGTGAGCCGCGGAGAATGCGCTCAGCCGGAGGATGCCGAGAATTCACCTTCACGACCCCGGTGGTTCACTCCTGCTGGGTTCCTGGGTCGCCGTGGCCACGCACAGTGGGAACATCTGCCTGATCCGGCTGTTTCGGACCGGCAACACCCGACGGACGTGGCAGACCCGTAGACCGGTGTCAGCGGCCCAGTGAGGACTGAGAAGAAGAATGCGCGACGCTTACCACGAGGAACTCGACTCGATCAGCGACGGCCTGGTGGAGCTGGCACGGCTGGCCGGTTCCGCGATGGGCCGGGCGACGACCGCCCTGCTCGACGCCGACCTGGAGCTGGCCGAGAGCGTGATCGCCGCGGACGAGAAGCTCGACAACCTCCACCACGACCTGGAGAACCGCGCCATCGCGCTGCTGGCCCGCCAGCAGCCGGTCGCCACGGACCTGCGCATCGTCGTCACCTCGCTGCGGATGAGCGCGGACCTGGAGCGCTGCGGCGACCTGGCCCGCCACGTGGCCAAGCTGGCCCGCCTGCGCTACCCCGAGTCCGCCGTCCCGGCCGACCTGCACCCGATCGTGCTGGAGATGGGCCAGCTGGCCCAGCGCCTGATCTCCAAGGCCGGCCGGGTCATCGCGACCAAGGACGTGGACGCGGCGCTGGAGCTGGAGCGCGACGACGACGCGATGGACGACCTGCACAAGCAGCTCTTCGCCCACCTGCTGGACGACCGCTGGCACCACGGCGTGGAGACCGCGGTGGACGTCACCCTGTGCGGGCGCTACTACGAGCGCTTCGCGGACCACGCGGTGTCGGTGGCCAACCGCGTCGTCTTCCTGGTGACCGGCGAGCACGCGGACGAGTTCGTGCCGGAGGCGTCCGAGGCGGAGTAGTCGGCGCGGAGCGGTCGACACGTCGCAGTCGACGTGGGGGAATCGGCGCGGGGTGGCTGACCTGCGGCGCTCCGGCAGGGGCGCACGGACGGGCGTACGGGTGAACCCGTACGCCCGTTGACGTTCTGTACACGGGCCGTTTCACTGGGCTACAGGCGCCGATGCCATCCGGCGCCGATCCGTGGAATCCCAGCCACTGACCCCAGCTCCGCTGAGGAGGGCCGTCTCCGTGACCCAGGCTCCTACCCCACAGACTCCGACTCCCCCGCCGGCCACCGACTCGCGCCGCCTCCCACTCCTCGCCGCCTGCGGCTGCGGCTCAGGCTGCGGCTGCGGCTGCCAGTCCGGCGGCGCGTGCCAGTGCGGCGGCTGCGGGCGCTGATCGGGCGTACGCACAGCCGCCGGCTCAGGCCGCGCGCCCAGCCGCCCCCGAGCAGCCCGCCCCTTCGATCCCTGTCCATCTCGACGACGGCCGCGGTTTCGGCCTAACTCGTCGTCATGACGCCGTGGGGCCCCGTTCCTCACGGCGTTCGACGTCACGCTCCCCGGCGCTGATGTCAGTCGAGGCGCTTGAACATGTGGACGTCCTCGTGGCCGCCGGGAATGCCCTGGGTCCGGCCCGTCTCGACATACCCGTGCCGCTGGTAGAACGCGGGCGCCTGGAAGGTGAACGAGGCCACGGCCACCCGGTCGCAGCCACGCCGCCGCGCCTCCTCCTCGGCGGCGAGCAGCAGCTTCGTGCCCCAGCCGTCCTTGCGGTTCTCCTCGCGGACCCAGAGCATGCTGATCCCGCACAGTCCGGCCCAGGTCCAGGCGGACAGGCCCCCCACGACCTCCCCGGCCTCGTCGACGACCTTCAGCGAGAACGCGTCCTGGTCGGCGGCCGACGTGCCGGTCGCGGCGAAGTTGTACTCGTCCAGGCCCCGTTCGAGGATCTCGTTCAGCTCCGGATCACGGTCACCGGTCAGCAACTCGTAGGTCATGCCGTGATCCTAGGGTTCCCGCCGCGCGCCCCCGGCGCGTCGGCCGGATGACCATCCGTCAGATCGCGCGGATCGCCTGGTTAGCTTGAGCGCATGGAGATCACGACCAAGCAGAAGATCACCACGTTCCTGATGTTCGAAGGTAACGCCGAGGAGGCGATGACCTTCTACCTCTCCCTCTTCGACGACGCCGAGGTCGTCCGTCTCACCCGCTACGGCGCCGACGGCCCCGGCAAGGAGGGGACCGTCCAGCACGCGACGTTCTCCCTCGCGGGCCAGCACTTCATGTGCATCGACAGCCCCGCCAAGCACGACTTCACCTTCACCCCGGCGGTCTCCCTCTACGTCCAGTGCGCCGACGAGGCCGAGATCGACCGCCTCTACGCCGCCCTCTCCGACGGGGGCACGGCCCTGATGCCGCTGGGCCAGTACGGCTTCAGCCCCAAGTTCGGCTGGGTCAACGACCGCTTCGGCGTCTCCTGGCAGCTCAACCTCCCGGCCTGACGGCCCACAGGCGGCCCAGAGCAGGAGAAGGCCCCCTATCCGCACCATCGGCGCAGGTAGGGGGCACGATCACGCAGGTGGTTACTTCTTGCCCTGGTTCTTGACGGCCTCGATGGCCGCGGCCGCGGCGGCCGGGTCGAGGTAGCGGCCGCCCTTGGTGATCGGCTTGAAGTTCTCGTCCAGCTCGTAGAGGAGCGGGATGCCGGTGGGGATGTTCAGGCCCGCGATGTCCTCGTCGGAGATGTCGTCGAGGTGCTTGACCAGCGCGCGCAGCGAGTTGCCGTGGGCGGTGACCAGGACGGTCCTGCCGTCGGCCAGGTCCGGCACGATGTTGTCGTACCAGTACGGCAGCATGCGGTGAACGACGTCCTTGAGGCACTCGGTCCGCGGGCGGATGTCGGCCGGAAGCTCCGCGTAGCGCGGGTCGTTCGCCTGCGAGTACTCCGAGCCGTCGGGCAGCGGCGGCGGCGGGGTGTCGTAGGAGCGGCGCCACAGCATGAACTGCTCCTCGCCGAACTCGGCGAGGGTCTGCGCCTTGTCCTTGCCCTGGAGCGCGCCGTAGTGGCGCTCGTTCAGGCGCCAGCTGCGGTTCACCGGGATCCAGTGGCGGTCCGCCCGGTCCAGGGCGATCTGCGCGGTGCGGATCGCCCGGCGGAGCAGGGAGGTGTGCAGGACGTCGGGAAGAAGACCCTCCGCGGCGAGCAGCTCGCCACCGCGTACGGCCTCCTTCTCACCCTTCTCGTTCAGGTCGACGTCGACCCAGCCGGTGAAGAGGTTCTTCTCGTTCCACTGGCTCTCGCCGTGACGGAGCAGCACAAGACGGTAGGGAGCTTCAGCCATGGCCCCGAGCCTAGTCCAGGTGCCAATTCGGTGGCGCGCCCGCCCACCGAGTCGGTAGCGTGCGGACAGACTGTCTGACACTTACCTGCCAAAGGCGGAGTGCGAATGTCCAAGGCTGCCCCCGGCCGCTTACGAGTCTGGCTGAACGAAACCGTGGGCGGACTGCCGACCACCTTCTGGTGGCTCTGGACGAGCACCCTGGTCAACCGGCTCGGCAGTTTCGTGGTCACCTTCCTCACCCTCTACCTGACCACCACGCGGGGACTCTCCCCCGCCGTCGCCGGGTTGGTCGTCTCCTCGTACGGCGTCGGCGGTGTCGTCGGCTCGATCCTCGGCGGCGTGCTGGCGGACCGGATCGGACGGCGGCCCACCCTCGTCACGGCGCAGACGCTTGCCGCGGTCGCCACGGTCGCGCTGGGCTACACGCGGGCGCCGATGGTGATCGCGGTCGTCGCCGCGCTGCTCGGTCTGACCAGCGGCTGCGCCCGGCCCGCGACTTCTGCGGCCATGGCCGACCTCGTCCCGAGCGCGGACCGGGTGCGGGCGTTCTCGCTGAATTACTGGGCGATCAACATCGGCTTTGCGATCTCCGCGTCGGTAGCCGGACTGATCGCCGCGCACGGCTTCGTGCTCCTCTTCTGGGCCGACGCGATCACGACGCTGCTCTGCGCGCTCGTCGTCTTCCTGCGCATCCCGGAGACCCGGCCGGAGCAGACCTCCGCGGTGTCGGAATCCGGCACGTCCGAGTCTGCCGAGGCCCCGGTCAGCATGGGTACGGTCGTCCGCGACGGCGCGTTCATGGGCCCGGTGGTGCTGACCTTCCTGCTTGCCGTCGTCGAGGGCCAGAACGCCGTCGCCCTCCCGGTGGTGATGGGCCGCCAGGGGTTCACGGCCACCGACTACGGCCTGGTCATCGCGGTCAACGGACTGGTGGTCGTCCTCGCCCAGATGCCGATCAGCAGGGTGGTGGAGCACGGCAGCCGCAAGGCCGCGCTGACCTCGGCCGCCCTGCTGCTCGGCTTCGGCACCGCGCTCTGCGCCTTCGCCGGAAGCCTCTGGTTCTACGCGCTGACCGTCGTCATCTGGACCTGCGGCGAGATGATCTGGACGCCCGCCACCCAGGCCCTGGTCGCCGAGCTCTCGCCCACCCACGGCCGCGGCCGGTACCAGGGCGCGCTCCAACTGGCGTGGCAAGCCAACTCGTTCATGGCCCCGCTGTCGGCCGGTTTCATGCTGAGCGCGTGGGGCGCGAACTCGGTCTGGGGCACGTGCGCCGCGCTCGGCGTCCTCTGCGCGGTCGGCTACATGCTGCTGATGCGCGGCCGGGCCGGGCGCCTTCAGCTCGCGGGGACCGACGAGGGCGAGACGGCCGACAGCACGGTGGGCGACAGCACGCTCGCCGACAGCACGGTGGACGGCGACGCGCTGGACGGCGGGTGCGGCAACAATTCCGGTGCTTCCGCCGACGTCGCCTCCTAGAGTGCGGACATGGACGAGCCGAAGACGCAGCTGAAGCCCCCGCACACGCACACGAACGTCGAGATCCGGGTCATCGACGACTCCACCGTTGCCGCCTGGGGCCAGGCGCTGAACGCCGGCTTCATGCAACCCATGGGCGAGGGCTCCGCCGACTACCACCGGCAGCGCTTCGACCTCGCCGCCGGCCGCGCGCTCGGCGCGTTCGACGGCGGGCGCTGCGTCGGCACGTTCCGCAGCTTCGCCAAGGAGCTCACCCTCCCCGGCGGGGCGACCGCCGTCGCGGACGCGATCACCAACGTCACGGTCTCGGCCACGCACCGCCGCCGCGGCCTGCTCACCCGGATGATGCGGCAGGACCTGGACGCCGCCGTCGCCCGCGGCGAGGCCTTCGCCATGCTGATCCCGGCCGAGTTCGGCATCTACGGCCGCTACGGCTTCGGCCCGGTCGCCGGTCAGCACGGCCGGCTCATCGACAAGCAGCTGGCCGGTGGCATCCGCGTGCCCGCCGAGGCGGACGAGGGCCGCATCGAGCTGATCACGCTGGCCGAGTACGCCGACATCGCCCCCGAGCTGCACGAGCGCTTCCGCCGCACGCGTCCTGCGGCGGTCTCCCGCGACTCGGCCGTCTGGAAGTTCCGCACCGGCGAACTGACCAGCCAGGACAGCACCTTCAAGGAGCCGCTGATCGCCCTCTACCGCGATCCGGACGGCAATCCGGCGGGCCTGCTCACCTACACGGTCGTCGACGAGTGGCGGAACTGGCTCCCCAAGGACGTCACGCTCAAGGTCAAGGACTACTTCGCGGTCGACTGGACCGCCGAGGCCGCGCTGTGGCGCTACGCGCTTCAGGTCGACTGGGTCCAGCGGATCGACATCTGGGACCTCGCCACGGACTCCCCGCTGCCGCTGGCCCTGCACAACGGCCGTGCCTGCGTGGACAACGGGGACAGCTCGGACGACTTCTTCTGGGTGCGCATCCTCGACGTGCCGAAGGCCTTCGCGGCGCGGACCTACGCGGCCCCCGGCCGGGTGGTCTTCGAGGTGACGGACGCACTCGGCTACGCGGCGGGCCGCTACGCGCTCGACGCGGCCGAGGACGGCACCGGCGTCTGCGTCCCGGTAGGGGACGCCTCGGACGTCTCGGACGTCGCGGCTTCCTCAGCCACCTCGGACGTCTCTGCAGACGAGGTCGACTTCGCCTGCGACATCAGCCAGTTGGCGACGGTGTACTTCAATTCCCAGCCGCTCACGCTCCTGCAGCAGGCCGGCCTGCTGCAGGAGCGTCGGCCGGGCGGCCTCCGGCGTGCTCAGCAGGTGCTGCGCACCGACCTCGCGCCGTGGTGCCCGGACACGTTCTGACGGCGGCCCGTCAGGCCTGTTCCCGCTCCACCGCGATCCACAGCTCCGCGACCGCGCCCGCACCGGCCTCCGGCCGCATCCCGGCGTCGCTGCGCACCCGCAGCAACGTCGGCGCGGGGCGGTGGCGGTAGGGGTTGGACGGGAACCACTCGGTGTAGACGTCGCGCCACAGGTGCTGCAACGCCTGCGGGAACTCTCCCGTGCTGGTGAAGACGGCCCAGCTGCCGGCCTGGACGGTGTACGCGTCGAGGTCCGGCTCGGCCGCCGCGCGCGCGGGCGTCGTCACCACCGCGTGGTAGTAGTCGAGCAGGCTGCCCTCGTCCCGGTTGTCCGGGTCGTGTGGCAGCGTGCCCGAGACGATGCCCTCGGGGTCCTGGTCCGAGAGCGCGACGATCCGCGCCATCGTCTCCGGGTCGATCCCGCTGATCATCTCGGCGATGTGCGGGTTCACCCCCTCGTGGATCTGCGGGACGGTGGCCTTGCGGCCGACGATCGCCAACTCGTCCTTCTCCACGATCCGGTACTGCATGGTGCTGCTCCCTTCGACGACGAGCCGGAAGGTCATCCGCGGCTGTGACCGCAGCACGGCACCGGCGCCCGCCCGGCGGGCCTCCCCCGGCCCGATCCCGTGCATGGCCCGGAACGCCCGCGCGAACGCCTCGCCCGAGCCGTAGCCGTAGCGGACCGCGATGTCGAGCAGCGTGCTCTCCCCCGACAGCACCTCGGCCCCGGCCAGCGTCAACCGCCTGCGCCGGACGTACTCCGACAGCGGCATCCCGGCCAACGCCGAGAACATCCGCCGCAGGTGGTACTCCGAGGTCATCGCGATCCGCGCCAACTCGGCGACGTCGATGCCCTCCTGGTCCCCCAGATGCGCCTCGACCCACGCCATCGCGTCGTTCA
The DNA here is from genome assembly GCF_015690355.1 of Streptacidiphilus fuscans. Taxonomy (GTDB): domain Bacteria; phylum Actinomycetota; class Actinomycetes; order Streptomycetales; family Streptomycetaceae; genus Streptacidiphilus; species Streptacidiphilus fuscans. Next base: position 166,048 of record NZ_JADPRT010000015.1, read on the forward strand.
ACGACTCCAGCACGCCGGCGGCTCCTTCCGTTTCCCTTTCGATCACCGAGCCTAGAAAGCGTGCCAGGTACCGGACCCGACATCCTGTGCCCGCGATCGTCGGGTCAGGCACGGGCCGGTGGATCGTGGCGATGAGCCTGGCCATCGGTGGCGCCAGCCGCACTGGTCGTCCTGCCCGAGCGCCTTGCCGGGAGTGCTTCGCCGCAGCGGAGGCATCGCTTGGCGCTGAGGGCCCTGTCCACCAGAGCCACGACCAACAGCACCGCGCCGAACGGTACGACGAAGCCGAACCAACTGAGGCCGATGACCGCAAACAGAGTGATGTAGGCGAGCACGAACAGAAGCAGGGTGAAAACAGCGGCCAGCGCAACGATCCCCAGGCCGTGCCAGAACGGCGCGTGGCCACGGGTGTCGCGGGCCGGATCCGTCGTGTTGCTGCTCATCGCGTCATCCCCTCCGGCGGCGCCGAGGGGATGACGTCCGGTCAACCCTTGGTGCGCCGCCTGCGTTTGGCACCGACCTCGGGGTCGGCGGGCGCGGCCGACTTGGCCGACGCCGTGGTCCTGCCGATCGTCGGCAGGATGAATTCCTTGATCATGTCCACCGCGTCGCGGACCAGCGGGCGGAAGACCCGGTAGCGCGACAGGGTGACGATCTTGGCGACGAACGGGGCGCAGCGCTTCACGAACGCGCGGGTGCGCTCGGTGTCGTCGGTGCGGTCGAAGACCCAGTAGAGGACGACGACCATCAGGTGCAGCCAGAGCAGGTCGGGCAGCAGCTCGTCCAGCTCCGGGTCGATCTTCGGCCCGAGGTCCGAGCCGTCCAGGACCTCGCGGAAGATCTGGACGGACGTCGTGCGGGCCGGGTGGGACTCGTTGGAGAAGGGGCTCAACGCGCTGTTCGGATCTGCGGCGGTCCGGAAGAACTGGGCCGCGAACTCGTGGTACGGCGCGGCGCAGTCCACCCAGGAGTCCAGCGCGACGGTCAGACGCTCGGCGAAGTCGGTCCGCCCGGCCATCCGGGCCCGTGCGTCCAGGGCGTGCTCGTGGGTCATCCGGTCGTAGAACCCCTGGATCAGGAATTCCTTGCCCTCGTAGTAGTAGTAGGCGTTCCCGACCGAGACGCCCGCCTCCGCGGCGATCGCGCGCATCGTGGTCTTCTCGTAGCCGCGCTCCTGGAAGAGCCGCATCGCGGTCTCCAGGATCAGCGCGCGGGTGCGCTCGCTCTTCGCCGTCCTGGCGGGCTCGGCTCCGCCGGGCTCGGCTCCGCCGGGCTCCGTTCCGCCGGGCTCGGCTCCACGGGGCTCCGCGGAGCTCTCCTGCTCGTCCTTCGCGGTGGCGGGCTGGTCGTCGGTCACGGGTCGAGGCTATCCGGACCAGCAGCCCGGAAGGACACGAGCACCGGCTGTCCCCTGCGCAGTCGCTGCTCCCTCCCGGGCCGCTCCCCGCCCGACTCGGACTGCCCCGAGCGCTCCGTGGCCGCGCCTGCGCGGACCGCGCGACACCCACCGGCCCGCGGCGTCGCTGGTGCCGTGGGCACGGCTCGGTGGTGACGGTCGTATGCATGGCGCAGCAGCCCCCCATGGCCTGGCCTGAAGAATTGAACGCGTTCATATTCGCGTCGAGGACGACTGTAGTCCTGTTTTTGAACGTGTTCAATACGATGGCGGGTAGCGGTGCCCCGCCCTACGAAGGCTCAGATCTCGATCAACTGAGGTGTCCTGACGCACCACCACGGGAACAGAGCGTCTACATCGGCGGGCAGATCCGCCGGAACGGGGGAACTCTCATGCCCATCGCCACCACGCTCGCGTTCCTTGCGGCCTGCGTACCGTTGCTCGTCGTGATCGCACTCATCGTGACCGTCTCCCGACGGCGCCGGCTTGAGGCGGGCAACAGGAAGCGGCGGGCGCCGCGCCTCGACAACGGGCTCGGCTACCTGTCGGACCCGGGTGCCGGCGGTCGTCACCACGGCCACCAGCACCACCACGGCCACCACACCTCGCACAGCTCCGGCGGACACCACGGCGGCGGGCACGACTTCGGCGGTGGCGGCGGGCACGGCCACTGACCGGTCGCTGTCAGAGGTGGCCGCTACGGTGCCGTCATGACCGAACAGACCTCCGCCCGGACGTACTTGGAATCCACCCGCACGTCCTACGACACCGTCGCCGCCGACTACGCCGAGCTGCTCGCCGACGAGCTCGCGGCGAAGCCGCTGGACCGGGCGATACTGGGCGCCTTCGCGGAGGTGGTCGGCCCCAAGGCCCGTGCGGCGGAGCTGGGTTGTGGGCCCGGTCGGGTCACCGCGCATCTGCGCGGGCTCGGGCTGGAGGGGATCTTCGGGATCGACCTCTCGCCCGGGATGGTCGAGGTGGCCCGGCAGCGGCATCCCGACATCCGCTTCGAGGTGGGCTCGATGACGGAACTCGACCTGCCGGACGCCTCGTTGGACGGCGCGGTCGCCTGGTACTCGACCGTCCACACGCCGCCGGAGCTGCTCCCGACCGTGTTCGCCGAGATCCACCGGGTGCTCGCGCCGGGCGGACGGCTGCTGCTCGCGTTCAAGGCGGGCGACCTGCACCGAAAGCTGAGCCAGGGCTACGGCCACGACGTCGACCTGGACGTCTACTGGCTCCCGCCGGACCAGGTCGCCGCGCTTCTCACCGACGCCGGCTTCACCCTCGACGCCCGGCTGGTCCGCGCACCCCACGAGAGCGAGCGGGCATTCCAGGGCGAGCAGGCCTTCTTCGTCGCGACCCACTCGTCGCCGGAGGCGCCCACCACCTGAGCGCGCAGGCTCAGCGGGTGATCAGTGAGGGGTCGCGGACGGCGGAGACGACCTCGGACAGCGTCGAGACGAACGGCCCCGGCCAGTCGTCCTCGCGGGCATGCGCGTCGTTGACCGCCCAGTCGTCGGCGCGCAGCATGACGGCCGTCATTCCCTGCGCACTCGCGCCGCTCAGCTCACTGCCTCCGCCGTCTCCGACGTAGAGGCACTCACCCGTCGGCGTCCCCAACTGGGCGGCAACCTGGCGGAACAGCTCCGGATCCGGCTTCCTTCGCCCCTCCCGACAGGACAGCACGACGGCGTCCACCAGCGGGGCGATGGCCAGCGACGGCCAGGCCTCCGCCAGTTCGACGGTGCAGTCGCTCAGGACCCCGATACGAAGGCCGTCGCCACGAAGCCGCTCCAAGGTGTCGACCGCGTCCTCGCGGAACACGAACAGCTCACGCTGGGAGGCGCGCCTGGCCGCGACCGCCGCCGCCAGCGTTTCGTCGTCCGGGTCGACTCCGCAGCTCCGGGCCAGCGCGCGGATCGTCTCGGTCAGATCACCCAGCGCTCCCACCGCCCGATCGGCGAAGGACTCGTCCAGCGCCTGGCGCCACTGCCGCATCGGAATGCCCAACGGGGCCGCGCTCCGAGCAGCGTGCTCGTCCCAGACGTCGGTGGGAACACTGGGCGTCAGCGTGCCGAAGAAGTCGAAGATCACGGCCGAGAAGGACATGGCGGGACCATACCCACCCCGTCGACGCCCCGCGCCGACACTGTGACTGGAAGCCGTAGTTTGCGGCTGGCGCCCTGCCTCTCTGAAGGTAAGTCACCCTGAGGCCCTGACCAGTGGGCCGTGACACGTTAGCCGGAACCTGACCACTCGAGGTGGAAGCCGGTGATAGGGGCGGGCCGCGTAATCTCGCGGGATGCATTCCCCTCTGAGCTTCGAGAACCCTCCCGCGCTGACCCACGGTGTGGTGGTCGAGACGTTGGAGCGGGCTCTGCGTGACCGATCGCACGAGGCCGAAGCGGCGACCGTCCTTGTCGGGAGTGCATTGAACGACAACGACAGGGACTTCGTCGAACACTGGTGCGTGCAGGTTGGGACACGCGCTGTGCCGGGGAGTCCGCTGCTCGGGCTGGCCGGGCTGTGCCTGGGTCACACCGCTCGGCGCTTGGGGCGTCTCAGTGATGAAGCCCTCGCCCTGTTGGAGTCGCTGGCGGTGCGTACCGAGGCGGACCCATCGGACGTGGACGGTCGGGCCCTTGACGGCTATGACGACGCCCGAACCTTCCTACACCTGTGGTGACGCCGACAGTCGTTGCAGGTTAGGCCGTTCTGCCTGAACTGCTCGTGGTGAAGGGGGAAGCGTGACCGGTCAGCGCGGACTAGGCTCCCCTTCGTGCCCGAGCCAGCCCGTGATCCTCGATGGGAATTCTTGATCAACCAGCTCCAGCCAGGACCCGTGAGAACAGGGAAGGTTGTCGGGTTCGACGGAGCGGACGTCCTGGTGCAGCTCGTAGATGCCGAAGGGGAGATGGCCGAGATCGGCCGGATCCCTCGGGACGAGACGTCGATGCGTCGGATGGAGCACCCGTCCGAGCTGTTTGAGGTCGGCCAGGAGATCAACGCCGAAGAGATAGGGCGTTGGCGCACAGGTCAGCTTCACCTCTCCGCCAAGGCGTGTGAGATTCCAGCCTTGCGGTCCTTTCTGCTCGCGCTTGAACGAGGGCAGGTCGTCGCTGGGACTGTGTCCGAGGTTCACAACTTCGGTGTCTTCGTTCACATCGATGGTGAACCGGACGGCCTGTGCACGGGCTTCATCCGCGTGCCGGACCTGACGTGGCGCTGGATCAACCACCCCTCCGAGGCAGTCGATGTCGGCCAGCGGATCAGCGCTGAGGTGATCATTGCCGAGACGCGCTCCGGACAAGTCACGCTCTCGCTGAAGGCTCTGCAGGAAGATCCACTCATTCGATTTGCGGATCAGGCAGGCCGGGTCCTCACCGGGCCGATCACCAAGATCGTTCCTTTTGGCGTGTTCGTGCAGCTTGCGCCCGACGTCGTGGGATTCCTTCACCTCTCAGAGCTGACTGCCGAGCCGATCGAGACCCCGGATCAACTTGTCGAAGAGGGCGAGCTGATCACGGTGAAGGTCACCGAGGTCGACCTCCAACGTCACCGGGTGCGGCTGGGCGCCGCAGGCGGAGCGGACGGAACCTCAGCCATTGTGGATCTCACCGGTCGATGACGTCTCGCGCTCGGCGACGAACTCGTCGAGTAGTTGGAAGAGGACCTCAATCGCGTGCTTCTCGTCGTCTGGCGGAAGCTTCCAGATGTTGTCCCAGCCGTCGGGGAGAGCGATGTGGAGAACTTGTCCGGGCCAGCCGTGGTTGCAGCTGCGCCCGCGACGACGGACGACCCACTCAGGCCAGCCGGTGAGGCCGGGACCACCGTGGCGCTTGGCGTGCTGGTCGTAACCGGTCAGGAACGCGGTCACCGCGTGGAAGGATGCCGTGCCCACGAACATGCCTGGCCGACGTCCCACGCTGGCCAGGTATTCGCGTTCGCTCATCTCCCAGAGCGTCTTGATCGGGCCTTCTCCAGTGGGGTTCATCACGCAGCGCCGGGGTGCAGGACGGACTCTGCGATTTCACGGACGCGGTCGAGGGTGATGCCGGTCCGCTGCTCGACGGCAAGCGGGTGGTCTGTGGGCTCAAGCTCGACGAAGGGCCGTTGTCCGACCCTCCGGGTGTGGAGGTTGGTCTTGAGATTGAGGGTGTTCGGCGCGTAGATGGAGAGAGCGGTCGTCAGCCAGCCGAAGTAGGGCGGCTCGGACTCCCGGCCTGGGGTCTCCCACACATTCAGGGCTCGGGCGAAGTTGTCCCGACTCAAGGAGATCCAGACTCCCCAGGAGAACACCTGGTCGCTGCCGATGACCGGGATCTCGATCATGCCCTTGACGAAGAAGTGCTGTGCCTTGATGACGCACTGGTCCGAGGAGAGCATGCTGTCGGAGGCGTTCGCGAGCGCCTCGTCCCAGACGTCGGGCGCCATGGTGGAGTAACTCATGGGCAGCTCCGCGTGGACCTCTCCGCAGCAGGAGCACGTGTATCCCAGGTCGGTGGTCATGCGGGGAGCTTAGTGATCGCCTGTGACGTTGCCGGGAGTGGTCGGGGACCAGCGGGCTGTGTCACTCCTCGTCGACGTTCCACCTCAGCGGCAGGTCCGCCTCGCAGAACACGCAGACGAAATCATCCTCCCGCACGACGTGGAGCTCTCCGCAGGCCGGGCATCGGCGGAAGACGACCGTGTGAGTGAACCCCTCCGGCGCCTCGATCCCGGCCCGGACCAGCGCGTCCGCCACCGCCGGCCACGAATCAACGTCCGGGCAGTAGCCGGTTGACTGGTTGCTGACCTCGGCCGCTGCCCACCGATCCGCTTCTCGAGCGAACCGCATCTCACCCGCACTGAAAACGGGCTCGCCACCGGCACACACCACGTGCTCACTCCGCCGAGCCGCCAGCCGCAGCACACCGTCCCCACCGACGGCGAAGGTGAACGGCTCGGCCAGTTCCGCGGTCGACCGTTCCCCGGCCCACCGCTCGAAGTCCCCGGCCGAGACCACCCGGAATCCCTCACCGCCGACCCGAACAAGCGCTCGCAGATCGGCCGGGCCGACGTACCGATACAACCGTCTCCGCTCACTCATGCCGGACAACCTAACCCCAGCCCAGCCCCAGGACCTGGGGAATTACGCGACGCCCGGCCTCCCGAATCTGCCTGAGGCGGGGCAGCAACAACTTTGGCCAAGCATGGGGGCCTAGCTGGCCAACCGACCTACAAAGTGGCCAACCAGCGTGACCCGGCACACGACACGCCGCAAACGCTTGCTAGCACCGTGCTTGCAATTGCAAGCACGAAGGAGCAGCATGGAGTCATGGCCTCACTCAACGTCGGGTCGCTCGGCGAGTACATCCGGGAGCAGCGGCGGCATGCGCAGTATTCGCTGCGTCAGCTTGCCGACGCAGCAGGGGTGTCGAACCCGTACCTGAGTCAGATCGAGCGCGGACTGCGCAAGCCCAGCGCGGAGATCCTGCAGCAGATTGCCAAGGCGCTGCGGATCTCGGCGGAGACGCTGTACGTGCAGGCGGGAATCCTGGACGAGCGCGAGGAGGAGGGCCTGGAGCTCCGGGCCGCGATACTCGCCGATCCGCTGATCGACGAGCGGCAGAAGCAGGTGCTGCTCGCGGTCTACGAGTCGTTCCTCAAGGAGAACGGCATCCGGGTCGGCGACCCCCAAGCGGCGGACGCCACGGAGGCCGCTCACGCCAGGGCCACCGCAGCCGCCGCGCCGACGAGCACCCGGACCCGCACCGCACCCGCCGACGGGGCCACCACAGACGAGCCGCACACACCCAGCCAGCAGACGACGTGAAGGGGAGGAATTCCGATGCCGATCACTGACGACCTCCGTAAGACCCTGTCCGACCCCACCCCGCTCTACGCCCTCGCCGGGGCCGGTGACCTGGCGGTGGAGAAGCTCCGGACCGTTCCGGAGAAGGCCGCGGCCCTCGCCGCCGACCGGCAGGCCGCGCAGGAGAAGGCGACCGCGCGCCTGACCGAGGCCCAGGCACGCCTGGTCGAGGCGCAGGCCAAGGTCACCGAGACGGTCCAGTCGCTGCCGACCGACATCAAGTCGCTGCAGGAGCGGGCCCAGAGCCTCGCGCTGCAGAGCGTCGGCCGTGCCGCAGAGCTCGCGGTCAAGGCGCGCGAGGTCTACGACGAGCTGGCCGTGCGCGGCAAGGTCGTCGTGGACCGCCAGTTCAAGGACGGCGCGGATGACGCCGACCCGCAGCCGGTCACCGCGAAGGCCGAGCGGAGCAACGGCAACGCGACCTCCAAGGCGGACGTCTTCGCCGCCGGCCTGGACGACGTCGAGGCTGACGCCGACGCCGAGGTCGTGGACATCGTCGAGGTCGTCGAGGTCGTGGAGATCGTGGACGAGCCCGCCCCGGCCAAGGACACGTCGGCCAAGGAGGCCGTCGCGCCCAAGCCCGCCCGCAAGTCGACGCCGCGCAAGCCCCGCACCACCAGCTGACTCAGAGGGCACGCGACAAGAGAGCGACAGGATCGCAACGGCTGGGGCACGTCCTGTGTGCCCCAGCCGTTCTGCATGTCACGATGGGCTGGAGCCCGTCCGAGTGGAACGAGGGAGTGGCGATGAACCAGCTGGCCGCCTACGGACTGCTGACGGCAGCGTTCGACAACGTCCTGTACTGGCTGATGATGGGCCTGACCCTGTTCACGGTCTTCACCTTCGTCGACGCAGCGTTCCGCCGCGAGGACGCGTACCGGGCCGCGGACAAGAAGACCAAGCCGTTCTGGCTGATCATCCTGGGCGTGGCCGTGGGGATCCAGTTCTTCCTCGGTTCGATCTTCCTCGACCTGATCGCGATCGTGGCCGCGATGGTCTACATGGTGGACGTGCGGCCCGCGCTCAAGCGGGTCAGCCCGCCCCGCCGGGGTGGACGGAACGGCCAGCAGAAGCAGGACCACATGGGGCCGTACGGGCCCTGGTGAGCAGGAGCACCGCGACGTCGTCGGCCAGCGCGCCACCGTTGAGGTCCTCGACCTCGGACATGGCGGTGTCGATCAGCAGCTCGTCGCGGAGGCCCGCCTGCCGGTGGTCGCCGATCATGTCGATCAGCCCCTCCTGGCCGAGGCGGCGCGTGCCGGCGCCTATCCGGCCCTCGATCAGGCCGTCCGTGTAGAGCATCAACGCCCAGTCGTCGCCGAGCCGGACCTTGCCGGGGGGCCAGTGGCCCTCGCCGATCAGGCCGAGCGCGGGACCGGCGTCGTCGTAGGGCAGCAGCACCGGTCGGCCGTCCTCGAGCAGCAGCAGCGGCGCGGGGTGACCGGCCAGGTGCAGCTCGGCGTGCTCGCCCTCGGGGTGGATGGCCAGCATGCAGAGGGTCGCGAAGATCTCCTCGCTGCGGCGCTCGTGCTCCAGCACGCGCTGCAGCGTGGCCAGCAGCGCCTCGCCGGTCAGGCCGGCGAAGACCAGGGTGCGCCAGGCTATCCGCAGCGCGACGCCGAGCGCGGCCTCGTCGGGACCGTGGCCGCAGACGTCGCCGATGACGACGTGGACCGTGCCGTCGGCGGTGCGGACGGCGTCGTAGAAGTCCCCGCCGAGCAGCGCCCGGCGGCGACCGGGCCGGTAGCGGGCGTGGAAGCTGAGGCCGGAGCCGTCGAGCAGCGGCGTCGGCAGCAGGTGGCGCTGAAGGCGCGCGTTCTCCTGTCCGCGCAGCTCCGCCTCGACCAGGCGGCGCTGGGACTCGTCGGCGCGCTTGCGCTCGACCGCGTAGCGGACCGCGCGGGTCAGCAGACGGCCGTCCATCTCCTGCTTGACCAGGAAGTCCTGGGCACCGGCGGCGACAGCCGCGGCGCCGAGCTGCAGGTCGACCGTGCCGGTGACGGCGAGGACCGCCGTGCGCGGGGCGCGGCGCAGCAGCGTGCGGATGTCCTCCAGGCCGCTGCTGTCCGGAAGTTCGAGATCGATCAGGACGCAGGCGGTGTCCGCGTCGAGCATCGGCAGCGCCTCGGGGAGGCTGCGGGCCCAGCGGAAGGCGACCTCGGAGCCGAGCTCGGCCAGGAGGTTGCGCACCGACTCGGCACCCGCGTCGTCGTCCTCGATGAGCAGCACGGAGAGCGGCGGCACGAGCGAGGTGGCGACGGCCTCGGCCGCGGCGACCTCAACGGACTCGGGACTCGCGGCCTTTGTGCTGTTTGTGCCGGTTGCGTCGGAGATACGCGGGCGCGGTATCGCCGCACTCGCTGCGTTCGCAGCGGCGCCGGAACTGGCGTTCATGGGCCCTACCTCCCTCTCTCCGACTCGGTAACGGCTGGGCGGCGGATCCAGTGCCCACCCAACACCATCATCTGGCGTCCTTCCCGTGACCGTGACGTGATCTGCACGACCTCTCCCCAGCGCTTTCGGTCACGCGCGAGGCGACCGAGATCACAGTGCCGTACGAGAGCCCGTGTGGCACTTGAGGCGTAACGGTGCTGCGCCACGCCCGAGAAGCCCTCTAGCGTGCCACAGGAGGAGAGGAGTTGGTGATGGAGATCACGCTGGTTCAGGGGGACATCACACGGCAGGAGGTGGACGCCGTGGTGAACGCGGCGAACTCCTCGCTGCTGGGCGGAGGCGGCGTCGACGGCGCGATCCACCGCGCGGGCGGCTCGGAGATCCTGGCGGCCTGCCGGGAACTGAGGGCGGGGCACTACGGCAAGGGCCTGCCCACCGGCCAGGCGGTGGCGACCACCGCCGGACGGATGCCCGCCCGTTGGGTGATTCACACCGTGGGCCCGGTCTACCCGCAGCCGGGCACCCCGTCGGCCGAGTTCGAGCGCCGCGCCGCGCAGTTGGCCTCCTGCTATCGCGAATCGCTGCGCGTGGCTGACGAGTTGGGTGCGCGCACGGTGGCGTTCCCGGCCGTCTCGACCGGCGTCTACGGCTGGCCGATGGAGAACGCCGCGCGGATCGCGCTCCGCGTGATGCTGTCGGCCGGAGCACGGGACGCAACGGGCAAGTCGGGCACATCGGTTGAGGCGGACATGGGCGAGGCGGGGAACCCGAGCCTGGTCGAGGAGGCCCGGTTCGTGCTGTACGGGGCAGACGCCTACGGCGTCTTCGAACGGGTGTGGCAGGAGTTGTCGCACGGACCCATGGTGGACTGAGAGACCGTCAATCCACCATGGGTATTCGATAACTCGTTCGAGTGAACTTCGACTATGCGAGTCGTCAGGAGGGTCTGACCACGCCGAGGATGGGCATCGAGCCGGCCGCGGCGAGCTCGACGACGCCGCCCGGGTGCGGCGCCTCGATGATGGCGCCGTCCCCGACGTAGAGCGCGACGTGGCTGGCGTCGTGGAAGTAGATGATGAGGTCCCCGGGCTGCAGGTCGGAGACGGGCACGTGCGGAAGGTCCGCCCACTGCGTCTCCGAGGTCCGCGGAATGTCCACGCCCGCCGCCTGCCAGGCGCGCATGGTCAACCCCGAACAGTCGAACGAGCTGGGGCCGACGCCACCCCAGAGGTAGGGCTTGCCGATCTGCGCGACGGCATAGGCGATGGCCGCCCTGCTCGCCCCGGTGGCCCGACGGCCCAGCTCCGCCGCGGTGAGCGTGCCGCGCCAGGCCATCTGGGCCGCGAGCGCGGTCTGCGCCTGCATGGTCTGCAACTCCGTCAGATCGGCGGCGGAGAGCGAGGCCAGCAGCGCCTTCGCGGCGGCCAGCTTTCCCTTGATCTCGGAGACGGCGGCGGCAGCCTCGGCCTGGCTCCGTGTCAGCGCGGCCAGTTCGGTGGTCGCGGCGTTGCCGTCGGCGGCGAGGGTGGCCTGCGCCTGCTGCAGTTGTTGCAGCGCGGCAGCCGCGGAGGTGGAGGCCTGCTGGGCCAGCGGGATCTGGGCGAGATAGGCGCCGGGATCCTGGGCGAGCAGGGCCTGGAGGGTGGGATCGGAGAACGCGGACAGCCCCGAGTACTGCGACTCGGCGAACTGCCCGACCAGCGAGGTGAGGGTGTCGACCTTGTCCTGTGCGGCGACGATCTGCCGCGCGATGGCGACGATCTGCGCTTCCTGCGCGGTGACGGCCTGGGTCGCCTCGTCGTAGCGGGCGGACGCCGACTCGGCCTGCTGGTAGAGCGTGGCGATCTCGCCCTGCAGCTCGGCGAGCCGCGAGGAGGCGCTGGCGGGCTGAGCGGCAATCGCCGGCGGAGCGGCGGCGGTCGTGCCGACCACGCTCAACGCCAAGGCGGAGACGGCGAAGAGGACGGACTTCCGGCGACGGGGGCGAGAACGTGGCACGGCAGGCCTCCCATTTACTGACGCAGCGTCAGATATGTTCCCGGGATGCTGCCATGGATCGCTGTAAACGACCAGGCTCTTGGACGGGCAGGGGCAGGGGACGTTGCACCGCCGTGCGGCGCACCAGGCTCGGCGCGGTGGGCTCAGCGCGGCGCGACAGCCGCCCAGCGGAGCGTCAGTTCGCCGAGGCGGTGGCGGGCGTGGGTGTCGACAAGGGGCCAGTCCGGGGCGATGGTGCGGACGGTGGCGAGCCAGCGCTGGCGCACGCCGAAGTCCGCGTACGGCGCGGCCGAGGCCCAGGCGCGGTCGAGGTCGCGGAGCAGCGCGTGGACCGGCTCGCCCGGCACGTTCCGATGGATCAGCGCCTTGGGCAGCCGCTCCGCCAGATCGGAGGGGCGCTCCAGCGACGCGAGGTGCGTGGACAGGGTCAGCGTGCGCGGACCCTCCGGACCGAGGGCGACCCAGGACTGACGGCGGCCGATCTCGTCACACGTGCCCTCGACCAGCAGTCCGTCCGGGGCCAACCGGGCGCAGAGGCGCTCCCAGGCCGCGGCAACCTGGTCCTCGTCGTACTGCCGCAGCACGTTCGCCGCGCGGATGAGTAGCGGGCGCTCACCGCCGTCCAGCGGGACCTCGAAGCCGCCGCGACGGAAGGTGAGCGCGGGCGGACGGGCACAGCGCTGCGCCGCGAGGACGCGCTCCGGCTCGATCTCGATGCCGACCACTCGAACGTCAGCACGAACCGCATGCAGCCGCTCGTAGAGCTCGACCGCGGTCCACGGCGCCGCCCCGTATCCGAGGTCGACGGCGACCGGACCGCCCGACGAGAGTGCCCCTGCCCGACGGAGGGCTGGGGCGAGGGTATGGGCGATCCAGCGGTCCTGGCGGCGCAGACGGTTCGGGTTCGTGGTGCCCCGGGTGACCGCGCCCACCGGCTTTGTCCCCGTGCGAGCTCCCATGTCACGCAGCGTACGCGGTCCGGGTCGCAGCGCCCGTACGCGCCGATCAGGTGATCGAACAGATGAATCGAACAGGTACCGTGGAAATCAGGGCGGGAATCGCTGGGCGCTCGGACCTGTTGCACCAGTGTTGAAGGCAGGAAGCCGGACAGCAGGACGACCCAGGACCGGACCGGAAAGAGGACGAGCGGTGACCCATCAGCCCGCCCGCGTGGCCATGCTGAGCGTCCACACCTCCCCGCTGCACCAGCCCGGAACGGGCGATGCCGGCGGAATGAACGTCTACATCGTCGAACTCTCCAAGCGACTGGCCGAGCTCGGCACCGAGGTGGAGATCTTCACCCGGGCCACGGCCTCCGAACTGCCGCCGACGGTCGAACTGGCCCCCGGCGTGCTGGTGCGACACGTCACGGCAGGCCCGTACGAGGGCCTGATCAAGGAGGACCTGCCGGCGCAGCTCTGCGCCTTCACCCACTCCGTGCTGCGCACCGAGGCCGGTCACCGGCCCGGCCACTACGACGTGGTCCACTCGCACTACTGGCTCTCCGGCCAGGTCGGCTGGCTGGCCGCCGACCGCTGGGGCGTGCCGCTGGTGCACACCATGCACACCATGGCCAAGGTCAAGAACGCCTCGCTGGCGACGGGCGACAAGCCCGAACCGGCGGCGCGGATCATCGGCGAGTCCCAGGTCGTCGAGGCGGCGCACCGACTGATCGCCAACACCGACGAGGAGGCCGAGCAGCTCGCCTCCTACTACGGCGCGCGCCTGGACCAGCTCGCGGTGGTCCACCCCGGCGTCAATCTGGAGGTCTTCCGCCCGGCGACGGCCTCCCCGACCGGCCCCGTGGGGGACGCGGTCAGCGATCCGCGCGCGACCGGGGAGTCGGTCCGGGAGATCCGGGCCCGCCTCGGACTGCCGCTGGACGCGGTGGTGCTGCTGTTCGCCGGCCGAATACAGCCGCTCAAGGCGCCCGACGTGCTGGTGCGCGCCGTGGCCCACCTCCTCGACGAGGCCCCTGAACTGCGCGAACGCCTCGTCGTCCCGATCGTCGGCGGCCCCAGCGGCAGCGGGATGGCCCGCCCCGAGGCCCTGCACAAGCTGGCCGCCCAGCTGGGCGTCTGCGACGTGGTCCGGTTCCAGCCGCCGGTCGGCCAGGAGCAGCTCGCCGACTGGTACCGCGCGGCGACGGCCCTGGTGATGCCCTCCTACAGCGAGTCCTTCGGCCTGGTCGCCCTGGAGGCGCAGGCCTGCGGCACGCCCGTGGTCGCGGCGGCGGTCGGCGGCCTGCCGGTCGCGGTACGCGACGGCGAGACCGGATTCCTGGTCAGCGGCCACGACCCCGCGTCCTGGGCCCGGGTCCTGCGCCGCTTCGTCGACAACCCCGAGCTCGGCGCCCGGATGGGCGCGGCGGCGGCGCGTCACGCCTCCGCCTTCGGCTGGGAGGCCGCCGCCCGCGCGACCGCCGACGTCTACGCCGACACCATCGAGCGCGCCCGGTTCACGACCGGGCAGGTGACGGTCGCTACGGCGCGGTAACGTGCGAACCATGAGCGAAGGCGAAGGCGCACGCGCAGGCGATCGCGCAGGGGATGGCGCAGGCGAGGAGAGAAGCTCCCGCGAGCGGGCGGCGAAGGTGCTGTCCGCTGCGCTGGACGAGGCCGGAGTCCCGTGGGAGCAGCCGTCCAGCGACCACTGGACGTTCGTGGCGACGCTCCCGGGGACGCGCAAGCTGGCGACGACGTGCAGCGTTCGCGTCGGCGAGCAGACGCTGTCGATCAACGCGTTCGTGGTCCGCCGCCCGGACGAGAACTTCGAGGCGTTCTACCGCTGGCTGCTGGAACGCAACACCCGGATGTACGGGCTCTCCTACGCGCTGGACCGCCTCGGCGACGTCTACCTGGTCGGCCGCCTCCCGCTGGCGGCGGTGACGCCGGAGGAGGTGGACCGCCTCCTCGGCACGGTCCTGGAGAACGCGGACGAGCCGTTCAACCAACTGCTGGAACTGGGCTTCGCCACGGCGATCAAGCGCGAGTGGGACTGGCGCGTGAAGCGCGGCGAGTCCACGCGGAATCTCGAGGCCTTCGGCCGGATCACCGGCGCGGAGGAATAGCCAAGGCAGCACGGCCAGTTGCTGATGCGTCAGGTGAGCGGCAGCTCTACTGTTCGCTACCGCAGGTTGTTGCACCTCCAGGGGCGCGGGGAACTGCGCGAGCAACCACCCTGTGCGGATGGCCCTGTTCATCGAGGACCATCTGTCGTGGGTGGCTTGTCGCGCCCGCGCGGCGGAGCCGCAAGTCAGCAGAGCCCCGCGCCCCTGACGTTTGCAACTTCCCCGCCTGTAGAAATCAGAACGCCGCCCGGACCTCGCCCACCACCGCGCCGCCGCCGTACAGCGGCGCAGCCGCAATGCGGGCGGAGACGTCCGCCGGCACCTGCACGCCCATGCGTGCCAGCGCCGCCGCGAGGACCGGGCCGAGGGCCCGCTTCGCGCCGTCGTCGATCTTGAAGGCGAGCGCGCGGCCGTCCGGGAGGGCGACGGCCTGGACCGACTCCGCGCCCATCTTCGCCATCGCGCCGGGGACGGCGCGCATCAGCCAGGTGTCGATGCGGCGGGTGCCGGCCACGTACTCGGGGTGGGCGCGCATCGCGTCGGCGACGCGGCGCTGCGGGGTGCCGGGGTCCGCCAGGACGTGCGCGCGGAAGGCGCGGGCCAGCCCGACCAGGCTGACGGCCATCAGCGGGGCGCCGCAGCCGTCCGTGCCGACGGCAGCCACCGGCTCGCCCGCCAGCTCCTCCAGCGTCTCGCGGACCGTGACCTGGACCGGGTGGTCGACCGCCAGGTAGCTCGCGGTGTCCCAGCCGTTGCGGACGCAGGTCGCCAGCATCGCCGCGTGCTTGCCGGAGCAGTCCATCAGGATGCGCTCACGCTGCCCGCCGGCGCGTATCCACGCCTCGGCCTCCTCCTCGTCCAGGGAGTAGGACGGCGGGGTCTGCAGCGCGTTCTCGTCGAGTCCGGCCGAGGCGAGGATCTTCCGCACCGCGTCCCGGTGAAACGATTCTGCAGAGTGGCTGGCCGCCGCCAGCGCCAGCAGCTCGCCGTCCAGCTCCAGGCCGGTGCGCAGGACCGCCGTGGCCTGCATCGGCTTGTTGCTGGAGCGCGGGAAGACCGGCGACTCCGGGGCGCCGAGCGCGAAGTCGACGCTGCCGTCGGCGGCGAGGATCACCAGCGAGCCGCGGTGGTGGCCCTCGACGAACCCCGAGCGGACGACCTCGGCAAGGACCGGGAGGTCGGCGAGTTCGGCGGGACCTGCGGCGGCGGAAGAGGAGGCAGACATGGAGGATGCAGACATGTGAGTGGTCCTTCTGTGCCTGGAGGGGACCGCCGCGCGGAGCGGGTCACCCTCCGGACAGCAGGTCGTCGACGCGTGCTTCCCCTTCACGGTACCTGCGGGTGATCTCCGCGCTGCAACCGTCCACCGTCCGCTGCAGCCGCTGGCGCTCCTGGGAGATCCCGCGCTCGTGCGCGGTGAGCCGGATGCAGGCCTTGTGGAGCTGCTCGTCGCTCTGCTCGGCCAGGTCCGCCAGGCGGGCGTCGCCCATGAGCTCGTCGGCGAGGGTCCGGTACGCCCGGCTGTTGGGCGTGCCCAGGGTGACGTGGCGGGCCGAGTGGCGGACCTGGGAGGGGATGTCCGCGAGGATCTCGGGGAGCTGCTCCAGCAGGGTGTCCGTCAGCAGCGCGGCATGGCCGCTGCGGCGGTCCAGCTCGGCGCGCAGGATGTCGACCCGGCCCTGCAGCAGTCGGCGCAGGTAGGAGAGGTCGGCCTCGTCCCGCTGCGCATGGCGGCGGAGCGTGCGCAGCTCGTCCAGACCGAGTCCGGAGAGGTCGATCGGCTCGGCGAGCTCGTCATGGTGTCCCACGCGTGCATCGTGCCACCGTCCGTCGCGTGTTCGGGGACGGCTGCACCCAATCGGGCCCCTGGCGAATCACCGTGATAAATACGACCGGTGCATATCCCCAGCGCACAGCCCCCGTCGGGGGTGGCGCGGGGGCGCTCGGGTCCAGCCCGCACGCCCCCAGGCCCGGTACCGCCGACGGGTACCGGGTGGCGGAGAATGGGGGTATGCGTGCAGTGGCTCAGCGGGTGACCGAGGCAAGTGTGACCGTGGACGGCGAGGTCGTCGGCTCCATCCTGGGGCCGGGGCTCTGCGTGCTGGTGGGGGTCACCCACGAGGACACGGCGGAGCAGGCCGCGCTGATGGCGCGCAAGCTCTGGTCGCTCCGCATCTTGGAGGGCGAGAAGTCCTGCTCGGACCTGAACGCGCCGCTGCTGGTGATCAGTCAGTTCACCCTCTACGGCGACGCACGCAAGGGCCGCCGCCCCACCTGGAACGCGGCTGCTCCCGGACCGGTGGCGGAGCCGCTGGTCGACGAGGTCGTCGCCCAACTGCGGGCGCTGGGCGCGACGGTGGCGACGGGCCGGTTCGGCGCGGACATGAAGGTCTCGCTCACCAACGACGGCCCGTTCACCGTCCTGCTGGACTTCTGAAGCCCCACGGCAACAGAAGCCCACGGCGACTGAAGCCCGCAGCGGAACTCGCTGCGGAAGGCCTCAGGGCGCGACGGGCTCAAGGCGCGACGACGATCTCCTGCGCCGCCGCCACCGTGCCCGCGATCAGCGGAGCGTCCGCGGAGGTGTTCCGCTTGACCAACGCCAGGGCGATCGGGCCGAGTTCGTGGTGCCGGACGGCCGTGGTGACGAAGCCGACAGCGCGGCCGTCGGGCCCGTCCGCGGCCAGGCGGACCTGGTCGCCGTGCGCGGGGAGCGCCTCGCCGCTGCCGTCCAGGTGCAGGAAGACCAGGCGGCGCGGCGGACGGCCCAGGTTGTGCACCCGGGCCACCGTCTCCTGGCCGCGGTAGCAGCCCTTCTGCAGGTGGACGGCGGTCTCCAGCCAGCCCAGCTCGTGCGGGATGGTCCGGTGGTCGGTCTCGAAGCCCAGACGGGGGCGGTGCCCCTCGACGCGCAGCGCCTCGTACGCCCACAGCCCGGCCGCCTGGCCGAAGCCGTCGGTCGCCTCGGCGAAGCCCTCACGGGGCAGGAACAGGTCCCGGCCGTACGGGAGTTCACGCACCGCCGCAGCGCCGGACGCGTCGGCGGTGGACCCGGCGGGCAGGTGCACGACGGCGTAGGCGTCGGTGGCGTCGGCGATCTCGACCTGGGCGAAGAACTTCATCTTCTCCAGATAGGCCGTCAACTCCCCCGTGGTGCCCGGCTCGACGTGGATCCACGTGGTCCGGCCGTCGTCCACCAGGTAGAGCGCGTGCTCGATGTGGCCGTTCGGGGAGAGGATCAGCGCCTCGGTCGCCTGCTGCGGCGGCAGTTCGCTGACGTGCTGGGTGAGCAGCAGGTGCAGCCAGCTGAGCCGCTCCGGGCCGGAGACGGTGACGACGCCGCGGTGGGACAGGTCCACGAAGCCCTGGCCGCCCGCGAGCGCGCGCTGCTCACGGAAGAGGTCGCCGTAGTGCGCCGCGACGCCCGCGTCGACGCCGTCGGCGGGCACCGCGCCGGGCAGACGGTCCAGCAGGGGGCTGCGGTAGCTCACGCGTGGGTCTCCTTGTCCGTCTTCGCCGTGCCTGCCGCGCTGTCCGCGTCGGCGAGCTTGGCCGTGCAGTCCGCGCAGCGGCCGAATATGGCGAAGTGCTTCATGTCTGTCTCAAAACCATGGGCGCGCCGCAGGGATTCCACGAACGGCGTGGCGAGCGCGATGTCGGTCTCGATGACGTTGTCGCAGTCCCGGCAGACCAGGTGCATGTGCTGGTCGCGGCTGGCCAGGTGGTAGGTGGGCGCGCCGTGGCCGAGGTGGGCGTGGGTGACCAGGCCCAGCTCCTCCAGCAGGTCCAGGGTCCGGTAGACGGTGGAGATGTTGACGCCCGCGGCGGTGCGGCGGACCTCGGTGAGGACCTCCTCCGGGGTGGCGTGCTCCAGCACGTCGACCGCCTGCAGCACCAGCTGCCGCTGCGGCGTGAGCCGATATCCGCGCTGGCGCAGGTCCGTCTGCCAGTCGATGCCGCTCAACCCGAGCCCCTGTCCCTGAGAACCCTGTCCTGAAAACGCCTCTGTCCCGTACCCCCGAGTCTAGGGGGGTGCGGGACAGAGCAGCGCGGACCGGACTGTCAGCGGAAGAACGCGATGCCGTCGTCCGGGAGGTCGGCGATGTCCTCGATCAGCTTGGCCGGGTTGAGCACCTTCTTCAGCTGCGCGGACATGTACGGCCGGAGCGGAACCTCGGGGGCGGCCTTCTCGCCGACCCACATCAGCTCGTTGTTCACGAACCCGTACAGACGCTTGCCGCCCGTGTACGGCGGCGCGCCCTCGATCCGGGCCACCGCGTCCGTCGCCAGGTCGATCTGCGGCTTGCCGTCGGCCAGCTCGCCGTACCAGATCTCGACCGTGCCGTCGTCGCGCACCGAGGAGAACTCGATCTCGCGGACGCCGGAGGTGCCGTGCTGGTTGCCGGTGACCCGCCAGAAGCCCGACTCGCTCTCCAGCGGGCGGACCTTGTTGCCCTCGTTGTCCAGCACCCAGGTGCGGGAGCGGAACTCCAGGAACGGGCGGCCGTCGTGCCGGAAGATGACCTCCTGGCCGAAGTTGCACTTCTCCGTGCCCGGGAAGTCGTAGACACCCGCGCCCTCCCACGTCCCGAGCAGGAACGCGAGCGAGACGACGTCCTTGTGCAGGCCCTCAGGGATCTCGATCATGGTCAGCGCTGGCCCTGGTAGAGCTTCGACACCGAGTAGACGGCGAAGGCGACGATCGCGACGGCGATCACGGAGAGCAGGGTGTCGAAGAAGATGGTCATGGTGGCCTGCTCCTCTGAGCGGTTGCACGGTCGGACAAACGGCGTTCCACAGTCTAGTGGGGCCGGGTGTCGCCCTCTCGGTGAGCCCCGCCACTCGGGCGATGCCGGGGGCGCGGCACGCGTCGGTTGACGGCCGGGTCGTCCCACCAGGGATCGTCGGGACCGCGCCGGTTGGCGACGATCGCGGCGATGGGCGGGATCACCATCGCGACCAGACTCATCGCCACGGCCGCCGTCACGGACCAGAGCCGCACGACGTTCCAGGCCAGGACGATCAGGAAGAGGCAGACCGCCATCAGCGCGTAGTAGAGATGCCGGCGTCGCGACTGCATAAAGCCAGTCTTCCCGGAATCGACCGGCCAGAACGCCCCGAACGCAGGCAAAGAGGCCCGTCGGACGTCGTGGTGACGACATCCGACGGGCCTCCGTCAGCGCACTGCTGCGGCGCTGCTCAGACCGCGATCGCGACCTCGGTGAACTGGCCCTGCTGGGCCACGACCGCACGGTCGACCGTGGCGCCCGGGACGAGCGCACGCAGCGTCCAGCTGCCCGGGGCGGCGAAGAAGCGGAACTGGCCCGTCGCCGAGGTGGGGACCTCGGCGGTGAACTCACCGCTCGCGTCGAGCAGACGGACGTAGCCGTTGACCGGCTCTCCGTCGCGGGTCACCGAACCCTGGATGATCGTCTCGTTGGCCACGTCCACTCCTGCCAGTTCGGGGCCTCCGGCCTTGGCTCCACACATGTCATGCTCTCCTTGCTTGCTGGGGCCGGCTGCTCAGTTGGAGCCGAGCTCGATCGGCACGCCGACGAGGCTGCCGTACTCGGTCCAGGAGCCGTCGTAGTTCTTGACGTTGGTCTGACCCAGCAGCTGGTGCAGGACGAACCAGGTGAGCGCGGAGCGCTCACCGATACGGCAGTAGGCGATGGTGTCCTTCGCCAGGTCGACGTTCTCGGCCTCGTAGAGGGCGCGGAGCTCGTCGTCCGACTTGAAGGTGCCGTCGTCGTTGGCGTTCTTCGACCACGGGATGTTGCGGGCGCTCGGGACGTGGCCCGGACGCTGCGACTGCTCCTGCGGCAGGTGGGCCGGGGCGAGCAGGCGGCCGGAGAACTCGTCGGGCGAACGGACGTCGACCAGGTTCTTGCTGCCGATCGCGGCGACGACGTCGTCACGGAAGGCGCGGATCGAGGTGTCCTGGGCCTTGGCCTTGTACTCGGTGGCGGCACGGTCCGGCACGTTGGCGCCGTCGACCAGCTCGCGGGAGTCCAGCTCCCACTTCTTGCGGCCGCCGTCGAGGAGGCGGACGTCACCGTGGCCGTAGAGCTGGAAGTACCAGAACGCGTACGAGGCGAACCAGTTGTTGTTGCCGCCGTAGAGCACGACGGTGTCGTCGTTGGAGATGCCCTTGGCGGAGAGGAGGGCCTCGAAACCGGCCTGGTCCACGAAGTCGCGGCGGACCGGGTCCTGGAGGTCCTTCTTCCAGTCGATCCGCACGGCGTTGCGGATGTGGTTCTTGTCGTAGGCGGCGGTGTCCTCGTCGACCTCGACCACGACGACCTTCGGGTCGTCCAGGTGTTCCTGGACCCAGTCGGCGCTGACCAGGACGTCACTACGGCTCATGAGAATTCTCCTCCGGGGCAGTTGCGGAAGGCGATGGCGGCCGCGCGCGGTGACACGTCCGGAGGGGAGTCCGGATCGTGGGACGTGCGGCAGGAAGTCTTGCAGGGCGCGGCTCAGCCGCGCGGGAACGGCGCGAGAGTGGGCGGGGTCTCTTGAAAAACCGGCCCGATCAGCGCATTCGACAGAGGCAGGCAGCGACACGGCACAGGTCCACTGCCCGCCGCTTCGTAAGGTCCGCCTGTCGCTTCATGTCGTCGACTCTAGGGAACCCGAGCGGGGGCTGTCACCAAAGTCTTGAATGGTGAGACAATGACATCCGCACCATGAGATGAATATGCGCCCGCGCACGCCGCGAGCCACTCCCGGCATGGCGACGGAGGGGGTTCGGGCCGCTCTGCGGAACGACCATGGACAAGCCGTCTCACAGAGCGGACAGCAGCTCAGCCGTTGAGGTCAGCCGTTGAGGTCAGCCGTTGAGGTCAGCCGTTGAGGTCAGCCGTTGAGGTGGACGTCCGTGCCCGTGACGGTGACCGCGACACCGTCCTGGTCCGCGGAGATCGACTGGAGCTGCAGGCCGTACGGCAGCCCGGTCAACGGGATCTGCGGCGAGAAGACGTTCGCCAGGAACGAGGTCAGCGGGTCACCGGTGTCCAGGTTGTTGAGCTGCACGCTGCCGCCGCTCACCACGGAGATGTCGGCGGTGCCGGATACCTTGGTGCCGTTGATCGTGGTGCTGACCTTCACCTTGCCGGGCGCGCCGCCGTACCCGATCGTCGTGTTGTTCGGCAGCGCCTTGGAGAGGTCGCTGTAGGTCAGGTACCCCGTGCCGGTCGCCGAGTCGGCGACGGCGCTGGAGTAGTTGTTCGAGATCTGCACGCCGCTGAGGGTGGCGTTCAGCGAGACCAGCTGGACGCTGCTGCCCTTGACCTTCATGTCGCTCGCCTGCACCTTGACCTGGTCCAGCTTGGAGCCGATGAGCTGGGTCAGGAACGGGAAGCCCCCGATGCTCACGTCCGGCTTCTGGGCCAGCCCCTGCGAGCTCTGGATCTTGCTGGCGGCCTCGTTCTCCGCGACCCGGACCGCGACGCGGTCGGCGACGACGAACAGGCCGAAGATGATCACCAGCGTGATCAGGAGTCGGCGCAGGTTGCGCATGAGGTGTCGATCCCTTCGAAGTTCGCTCGCTTGTTCTTTCGTCTGGAGCGATGGTCGGCCTTCATGGCTGCCGTCAAGGCTGCCAGGTTCGCGAAGTAACGACGCGGGGCCGGGCAACGACGGTTGCCCGGCCCCGGCGTGCGTGGGGCGTGCTGTGGGTCAGCGCGCGATCAGGTAGACGATCGGCGCGGCGGCGGCCAGCGGCAGCGCGACACCGGCGGTCATGTGGACGAAGCGCGACGGGAAGTCGTACGCCGCCACCCGACGGCCGATCAACCCGCAGGCACCGGCGGCGATTCCGAGCAGCGCGCCCTCGACCGTTCCCAGTCCGGTCGCGGCGGCGATCCCCGCGCCGACCGCGAGCCCGGCGACCGCACCCGCAGCGAACCCGAGCGCGGCCGGCTTGCGCAGCAGCGCCGAGACGGTGGCCGAGACGCCCGCGGCGAGCGCACCCGCCAGCACGGCCTTGCCGTTGCCGACCGCCAGGAACGCGGCGCCCAGGACGGTCACCACGGTGGCCGACGCGGTCACCGTCAGCGCGTAGAAGCGCTCGTCCGGGTTGCTGGGCTTGAAGATCTGCAGGACCAGGACGAGGACGAAGAACGCCCCCAGCGTCCCGGCGATCACCGTCGGCGCGCTGGACTGCGACGAGGCCGCCAGGATCGCCGCGTCGGCGACGAACCCGCCCAGCGCGGCGAGGGCGATGCCCTGCCGGGCCGGCCACATCCCGTTCAGCCGGAACCACCCGGCGGCGGTGACGGCCTGCAGCAGCAGGACCGGCACGGCAAGCCCGTACCGTCCGGCCAGCGCGGACACGCCGATCAGCACCGACAGGGCCAGCGTGATGGCGGCGGGCTGGACGCCCGGGTCGATGATCGGCGACCCGGTGCGGCGGGCGGCCTGCGGCGTCGGCGCACCGACGGGCGGACGTCCAGGCTGGCCCGGCTGCCCGCCCGGCCCGGGCTGCCCCGGCTGTCGGAACTGACCCGGACCGGTCGGCTGCGCGGACGCGAACGCCTCCCGCAGCGAGCCCCCTGCGCCGCCCTGCGCACCCGGCGTGCCCAGCGGCGCGTCGGACGGCAGGGCCGGGATCGGCGGCAGGTACGCGGTCTGCTCCGACGCGTTGTCCGGCGCGGGGACCGCGAGCAGGTACGAGGTCTCCTCGAACGCGTTCCCGGGCTCCACAGGAGCGGGCACTGGCAGCAGGTAGGAGGTCTGCTCGAAGGGGTTGTCCGGGTGCTCCTCAGGCGCAGGAGCGGGCGTGGGGGCGGGAGCGGGGGCGGGAGCGGGGGCGGGAGCGGCCTCCGGCGCCGACGCGTTGTCCGGCGTCTCACCCGGCGCGAACGCCTGCGGCTGCGGCTGCGGGTGGGACTGCGGAGCCGCCTCGGACGGCTGCGGGGACCAGGAGGCGGGCGGCGCCGCCGGGCGCTCCCAGCCGTCGGGCCAAGGCGAGTCGGCGCCCTCGGGCTCCGGCGCCGGGGCGTGGAAGGGCGCGGGCTGCTGCACGGGGAACTCCCCCGCGCCGTAGCGCTCGTGGATCTGCCCGAACCGCGAGTCACCGGCGGGGGCCGCATACGCGTCGGGAGCGTGGCCGTCCACGATCGGCGGGAGATAGGCGGTCTGCTCCGCCTCGGATCCGTAGCCGCCCTGGCCGACCTGACCGCCAGGGGCGACGTACTCGCCGGGCTGCGGGTAGCCGTAGGAGGCGTGCGCTGCCTGCGGAGCCTGCTGGTGCTGCGACGGTGCGGCCGGGATGGGCGGCATGTAGGCGGTGCGCTCCGCGTCGGACTCCACCGTCCGCGGCGCAGCGGCCCCGGGGTCGATCGGGAAGCCGGACATCCCGTGCTGCCCGTACTCCTCGTGCTGCCCGTGCTGCCCGTACTGCTCGAACTGCTGCTGCTGCTGGTACGCCTGCTGCTGCGGCTGCTGGTGCTCCGGATACGGCTGCACCTGCTGGTGCTGCGGGTACGGCTGCTGCTCCGGCTGCACCCGCTGGCCGTACTCGTACCCGTACTCGTTCTCGAACTGCTGCTGGTCGCTCATCGCCCGCTCACCCTCCCGCGAAGGGGGGAAGGATCTCGATCGTGCCGCCGTCTGTCAGCGGCACGTCGGCGTGATCGCGGCGGCCGACCTGCGCGCCGTCGACCAGGAACGAGCAGTGCTCCAGCACCTGCGCGAAGCGCGGGTTGTCGGTGTGCCGGGCACGCGCGGCGGCGAGCGCGCCGGCGAGCGTGGCCGCCGCGTACGGCTCCTCCGCCGTGCCGGCCTCCGCCTTGGCAGCCGCCCAGTAGCGGATCACGCCACTGCGGACCACGCCTTCGTCGTTGACTGTCTCCGTCGCTCCTTGCATGCGGGCCATCATCGCCGTTCACCGAGGCAACAGTCACGCGTGGCTGGTCAGCCAGGCGGAGACCCGCTCCAGCAGGTCCTCCGGCGCGGCGTTCTCGGCGTGGCCGAAGCCGGGCTCGATCCAGAGCTCGCTGTCGGGCGCCGCCTCGCGCAGGGAACGCGGGTGGTCGAGCGGGAAGTACGGGTCGGCGTCGCCGTGGACGACCAGGAGTGGGACGTTCACCCGTGCGGCGGCATCGACGGGAGGAATCGGCACGTCAACCCACTCGTTCGGGTCAATCCGGGTCTTCAGTCCGATCCGGCCGACCACGCGGCCGAGCGGCTTCATCACCACCCAGTGCAGCCGCCGCATCGGCACGGTGCCCTGGTAGTACCAGCGGGCCGGGGCGCTGACCGCGGCGACCGCCGCGACGCCTCCGTGGAGCGCCGCCTGCCGCAGCACCACGGCGCCGCCCATGCTGAAACCTACTGTGACAACTGTCTCGAATCCCAGCGTCCGGGCCCAGGCCACGGCCGCGTCGAGGTCGAGCACCTCCCGGTCTCCGACCGTGGACAGACCGTCCGAGCGGCCGTGCCCGCGGAACGAGAAAGTGATCACCCCGGCCCGCCGGGCGAAAACCCGCGCAGCCCGCTGGAGAGCAGGGCGTTCGACCGCTCCGCTGAATCCGTGGGCGACCACAACGGCGACCTTCGCGTCAGCTTGCTGCGGCGGCAGGTACGCGGCGTGGATGCCGACTCCGTCGGCCGCGACGAGCCGCGCCTCCGCAGGCGAGAGCCAGTACGGCCGATGGCGGGAGGTGTCCGGGATGCGAACGGCACTCTTCGCTGCGGCGTCCATGTGGGCTATTCTCCTGAGCAGTGAGGGTCCGGGCAGCGTAGCCGCCGGATCCTTTTGTGCTTTGTGAACACCAGTACGGACGTTCGCACGAGTGACGGACGTTCCCGGTAGCGCCCGACGACGTGCGCCACTGGCCCAGAGAAGTGTCACCGGTCCACCCGGAAAGGGGACTAACCGGGTATGAGTTCTCTCCTGCTGCTGACCAACGCCCTGCAGCCGTCGGCCGAGGTGCTGCCCGCGCTCGGACTGCTCCTGCACAACGTCCGCGTCGCGCCCGCGGAAGGCTCCGCCCTCGTCGACACTCCAAGCTCCGACGTCATCCTCGTCGACGGCCGCCGTGACCTTCCCCACACCCGCAGCCTGTGCCAGCTGCTGCGCTCCACAGGCCCGGGCGCGCCGGTGATCCTGGTGGTCACCGAGGGCGGCCTGGCGGCCGTCACCGCCGAGTGGGGCGTCGACGACGTCCTGCTGGACACGGCCGGTCCCGCCGAGGTCGAGGCCCGGCTGCGGCTGGCGCTCGGCCGTCAGCAGGTGACGGCCGACGAGAGCCCGATGGAGATCCGCAACGGCGACCTCTCCGTCGACGAGGCCACCTACAGCGCCAAGCTCAAGGGCCGGGTGCTGGACCTGACCTTCAAGGAGTTCGAGCTCATCAAGTACCTCGCCCAGCACCCTGGCCGGGTCTTCACCCGGGCCCAGCTGCTGCAGGAGGTCTGGGGCTACGACTACTTCGGCGGCACCCGCACGGTCGATGTCCACGTCCGACGGCTGCGGGCCAAGCTCGGGCCCGAGCACGAGCAGCTGATCGGCACCGTCCGCAACGTCGGCTACCGCTTCGTCGTCCCGGAGAAGCCGGAGAAGGGCGCGGCCCGCGCCGAGACGCCCGCGGAGTCGTCGCAGAAGCCTTCCGCCTCCCCGGAGAAGTCCCCCGCGAAGTCCGCCTCCGCCGCCAACGCCGCACAGAGTTCCTAGGGTCACAGCGCCTCGCCGACCTGTATCAGGTCGGAAACGCACTGGTCCCCAGCCCGACATGTCCAAGTAGGATTCCGCCATGCCCAAGGTGACCCGCGACGATGTCGCCCGACTGGCGGGGACGTCGACCGCGGTCGTCAGCTACGTCATCAACAACGGACCGCGCCCGGTCGCGCCTGCGACCCGCGAGCGCGTCCTCGCCGCGATAGACGAGCTGGGCTACCGGCCCAACAGCGTCGCGCAGGCGATGGCGAGCCGACGGACCAACCTGATCGGCATGGTGGTGCCCGACGCGCGCCAGCCCTTCTTCGCCGAGCTGGCGCACGCCGTGGAGCGGGCGGCCTCGGAGCGCGGCAAGATCGTCCTGATAGGGAACTCGGACTACACCGGGGACCGCGAGATCCACTACGTCCGGGCCTTCCTCGGCATGCGGGTGGCCGGGCTGATCCTGATCAGCGAGGGCCCGAGCGAGCGCGCCGACGCGGAGTTCGCGGCGCACGACGACTCCCGGGTGGTGCTGCTGCACCGCCGTCCGGAGACGGGTGACGACATCGCGGTGGTCACCGACGACGTGGGCGGTTCGATGCTCGCCGTCAGCCACCTGCTGGAGCACCACGGCCACCCGTACGTCGCCTGCTTCGGCGGCCCGGTCAACGCGCCCGCGCCCGGCGACCCGGTGGTCGACCACATCCACGGCTGGCGTGCCGCGATGGACGCCGCGGGCGTCTCCACCGAGGGCCGCCTGATCGACGCGCCGTTCTCCCGCTACGGGGCCTACCAGGTCGCGCTCGGCGTGCTGAAGGACCCGGCCGCCCGGCCGCCGGCGATCTTCTGCTCCACGGACGACCAGGCCATAGGCGTCCTGCGGGCCGCACGCGAGCTGGACCTCCGGGTGCCGGAGGACCTGGCCGTGATCGGCTTCGACGACATCCAGGAGGCGGCGTTCTGCGACCCGCCGCTGACCACCATCGCCTCGGACCGCGACGCCATGGCCAAGGCCGCGGTGGACCTGGTGCTGGACGACTCGCTCGCGGTCCCGGGTTCGGAGACGCCGCGGATCCGGCGTTTCCCGTGCCACCTGGTGATCCGCCGCAGCTGCGGCTGCAACTGACTTCCCGTCCGGCACCGGTCGGCCGTGGGCCGGCCTGTGCCCGGAGCGGTTCGGACGGGGGTCCGGGACGGGGGGCAAAGGTTCTACCCGGTTCTGATTGGGCTCTCACAGGGTTTTCATCTACAAGGCGGAAGTTACTTCCATGAGCGAGACGCCCCGGAACCACGCAGACGACCCGTACACCCCTGCTGTGCCGCCGTTGCCCGGGTACCACCCGACCGCGCACGAGGCCCAGCCCCTCGAAGGCACGGTCCACCCGTCCTCCTCCGCGCCGATGTACCCGCAGCCCCCAGCGCCGGAGTGGCCGCGCCCGCAGCAGGCCGCCGCGCAGCAGCCCGCCGGGCCGCAGGTCCCCCAGGCTCCGCAGCCGCCGCAGGGCCCGCAGGGGTACTACTTCAGCGCCGAGCAGCCGCCCGCCGGCTCGCACGGCGGCTCGCAGACGGGCTCGCCCATGGGTCCGCCGGTCGTCCCGCCGCTCCCGCCGACCGGCGACGGCGCCTACCCCGCCGGTGACGCCGGTGACGGCGGCGAGCCGGGTGCCCCGCGCAAGCGGAGCAGGCGCCCGCTCGCGCTGGTCGCCGCCGTGGCCGTGCTCTCCGCCCTGGCGGGCGGTGTCGCGGGCGGCCTGATCAGCAACACCACCAGCGACCACGCCAGCTACTCCACCAACGCCGTGGTCACCGGGGACAAGAGCAGCTCGGCCGGCGACACCGCGGCGATCGCCAAGGCCGTCTCCCCCGCCGTCGTCCAGATCGAGGTCGACAGCTCCAGCTCCCAGGACATCGGCACCGGCCAGATACTCACCTCGTCGGGGCAGATCCTCACCAACTTCCACGTCATCTCCGACGCGGTGAACGGCAACGGCGGCACCATCAAGGTCACCCTGAACGACGGCAAGACCGCCGCCGGGTCGATCGTCGCCACCGACGCCAAGCTGGACGTCGCGGTCATCAAGATCAGCGGATACACCAACCTCCCGACGGTCTCGCTCGGCTCCTCGGGCCAGGTCGCGGTCGGCGACCAGGTCACCGCGATCGGCAACCCGGACGGCCTGACCGGCACGGTCACCTCCGGCATCGTCAGCGCGCTGAACCGTCCGGTCACCGTCGACGTCAGCCCGAGCACGGTGCAGAGCAACGGCGGCTTCGGCCTCCCGTTCTGGCAGGGCGACAGCGGCCGCAACAGCCAGCCCAGCTCCGGCCAGCAGGCGAGCTACAACGCGATCCAGACCGACGCGTCGCTCAACCCGGGCAACAGCGGCGGCCCGCTGCTCAACGCCCAGGGCCAGGTCATAGGCATCAACGCCTCGATGTACTCCTCCAGCGGCAGCGACAGCTCCGGTGGCCAGGCGGGCAGCGTGGGCCTGGGCTTCGCGATCCCGATCGACGCGGTGAAGCAGGTCCTGCCGCAGCTGCAGTCCGGCCAGAGCATCAGCAGCTGACGCGGGCGCGCCCCGCGGACCTGTACGGTCCGCGGGCCCGCGTGGCGGACAATTGCCGCAGCAGCGACATCACTCGCAACTGACGTATTCGAGGAGCAACGGGGATGACAGCCACCGAGTCCGACGCACCGGCCCGGGTCCTGGTCGTGGACGACGAGCCGGCGCTGCGGGACGCGCTGGAGAGCAGCCTGGCCTTCGAGGGCTACGAGGTGGTCACCGCCTCCGACGGCCTCGAAGCGCTGGACACGGTGGCGGAGCAGAAGCCCGACCTGGTGCTGCTCGACATCATGATGCCGCGCATGGACGGCCTCACGGCCGTCCGCCGGCTCCGCTCGCGCGGGGACACGGTCCCGGTGCTGATGCTGACCGCGCGTGACGCGGTCGGCGACCGGGTCACCGGCCTCGACGTGGGCGCCGACGACTACCTGGCCAAGCCGTTCGAACTGGACGAGCTGCTGGCCCGCGTCCGCGCGCTGCTCCGGCGCTCCGCGCTCACCGGCTCCTCGGGCACGGCCGACGCCGCGGGCGCCGACGAGATCCTCTCCTTCGAGGACCTCACCATGAACACCACCACCCGCGAGGTCACCCGTGCGGGCAAGCCGGTGGAACTGACCCGGACCGAGTACATGCTGCTGGAGATGTTCCTGGCCCACCCGCGCCAGGTGCTGACCCGCGAGCAGATCCTGAAGGCCGTCTGGGGCTTCGACTTCGAGCCCTCCAGCAACTCGCTCGACGTGTACGTGATGTACCTCCGCCGCAAGACCGAGGCCGGGGGCCTGCCGCGCCTCGTCCACACCGTCCGCGGTGTGGGTTACGCGCTGCGTGCGGCATGAGAAGTCCCGGTTGGTTCCGGAGGATGACCCTCCGTGGCCGGCTTGCACTCCTCACCGCCTCAGCCGTTGCGCTGGCCGTGGCCATAGCGGCTCTTGCCTGTTGGTTCCTGGTGCAGGGGCAGCTCTATGCCCAGGTGGACGACAACCTCACGAATGCCGGCGGCCTCTACGCGCACGAGCTCATCTGCGGGGACACCGCCGCCGATGCGGTCACCAAGGCCAGCGCCT
Organism: Streptacidiphilus fuscans; assembly: GCF_015690355.1. Classification (GTDB taxonomy): domain Bacteria; phylum Actinomycetota; class Actinomycetes; order Streptomycetales; family Streptomycetaceae; genus Streptacidiphilus; species Streptacidiphilus fuscans. The sequence goes on from NZ_JADPRT010000015.1 coordinate 196,056, forward strand.
CGCCACAGCCCGGCTTCGGTGCCCCGTCGGGCAGCAAGTCGCAGTACCGCTGGGACAGCGAAGTGCTGCTCCCCGATCAGTCGAGCAACAACGTCTGCCTCCCACCGGGTAGCTCTATCGGCATCACCGTCGCCCACTCGTACCTCTCGCTCCCGATCGGCCAGACCGAGATCGTCGACGGCACCTACACCGACGGAAGCCACGCCCGGGTGCGCGTGATCTCGAACGCGGAGATCAACGGCACGCCGTACATCCTGCTCACGGCCTATCCGCTGGACCAGGTGACCCGCGAGCTCGGCAGGCTGCTGGCCGTCCTGATCGCCATCGCCATCTCCGGCATCGTCGCCGCGGGCGCCATCGGACTCCTCGTGGCGCGCGCCGCGCTCAAGCCGGTGGACAAACTCACCGCCGCCGTCGAGCACATCGCCCGCACCGAAGAGGTCGGCACGACCATCGACGTGGCCGGGGACGACGAGATCGCCCGCCTCTCCACCTCGTTCAACAGCATGTCCACCGCGCTTGCCGCCTCCCGCGAGCGGCAGTCGCAGCTGATCGCCGACGCCGGGCACGAGCTGCGGACGCCGCTGACCTCGCTGCGGACCAACGTGGACCTGCTGGTCCGCAGTGAGGACGCCGGGCGTCCGCTGCCGCCGGAGACGCACACGCGGCTGCTGCGGAACATGAAGGCGCAGATGGGCGAGCTGTCCACGCTCATCGGCGACCTGCTCGAACTCTCCCGGCCGACGCGCCCCCAGGGTTCCAAGCCCTTGGAGGTCATCGCGCTGCACGACATCGTCGCCCGCGCCCTGGACCGGGCGCGGCTGCGGGGGCCGGGCTTGGAGTTCACCGTCCGGGCCGAGCCCTGGTACGTCCGCGCGGACGCGCACGCACTGGAGCGGGCGGTGATCAACCTGCTGGACAACGCGGTGAAGTTCAGCCCGGCGGGCGGCACGATCGACGTCGCCCTGAAGTTCGGCACCCTGACCGTCCGCGACCACGGCCCGGGCATCCCGGAGGAGGACCTGCCGCACGTCTTCGAGCGGTTCTGGCGCTCCCCCTCCGCCCGCCAGATGCCGGGCTCCGGCCTCGGCCTGGCGATCGTCTCCCAGACCGTCCACGACCACGGCGGCGAGGTCTCCCTCTCCAACGCCCACCCGGGCACCCTCGCCACCCTCAAACTCCCGGGCGCTCCGACCCCGCCCCCGGACCTTCCGACCGAGATGTGACCGGCCACCGCGTCTCAGCATACGAATATTTCTGTCCCACCATATGAGTCAGCGGCCATGATGCCGTCATGACCACCAGTCAGCGCGGCCCGACCGCGCCCACCGCCTCCCCCAGCACGCCCCCTGCGCGCCGCCGTTGGGTGATGCTCGGGCTCGGGACTGCGGCGCAGACGGCGGCGTTCGCGTTCGTGTACGGGATGCCGTACCTGATTCCCGCGCTGCGCAGCGGGGAGCAGCTGACGCTGGCCCAGGCCGGGGTGATGGTCGCCTGCCCGACGGCCGGGCTGTTGTTGGCGCTGTACGGGTGGGGCGCGGCGACCGACCGGTACGGGGAGCGGTGGGTGCTGGCGATCGGGCTGGGGCTGGCGACCGCCGCGCTGGCCGGGGCGGTGTTCGTGCACGGGCTGGTCGCGCTGGGTGTGCTGTTCGCCGTGGCGGGGGCGGCCGGGGCGAGTGTGTCGGCGGCGAGCGGACGGGTCGTGCTGGGGTGGTTCCCGCCGGAGCAGCGCGGGCTGGCGATGGGCGTGCGGCAGACGTCGACGCCGCTGGGCATGCTGGTCGCAGCCGTCGCGATCCCGCCGATCGCCGCCGCGCACGGGCTGCGCGGGGCGGTGCTGTTCGTCGCCGTGCTGAGCGGCGTGATGGCGGTGCTGACGGCCCTCTTCGTGGTCGACCCGCCACGGGCGGCCTCCGGCGGCAAGGGCGGCGGCAAGGGCGCACGCGAAGAGCGCCCGGCCAGCCCCTATCGCGGCGCGACCCTGTGGCGGATCCACGGCGCGAGCGCGCTGATGGTGTGGCCGCAGTTCACCGTCGGCGCCTTCGGGCTGGTCTACCTGACCGACGTCCGGCACTGGCCGGCCGTGGCCGCCGGGCAGCTGATGGCCTGCGGTCAGGCCCTGGCCGCCGCCTGCCGGATCGGCGCGGGGCGCTGGTCGGACGCGGTCGGCAGCCGCCTTGCGCCGATGCGGGTGCTGGGCGCGGCCGTGGGGGCGCTGACGCTGGGGATGGCGTTCGTGCCCGGCCCGCCAGCCGTCATCCTGCTGGTCCTGCTGTGCGGGCTGTCCGCAAGCACCAACGGCCTCTCCTTCACCGCCGTCGCCGAGCTGGCCGGCCCGTCCTGGGCCGGGCGCGCGCTGGCCGTCCAGAACACCGGGCAGAACCTGACCGCCTCCCTCTGCCCGCCCGCCGTCGGGGCGCTGATCACCGCCGCCGGCTACGCCCCGGCCTTCGGCCTGGCGGCCGCCTGTGCCGTCGGCGCGATCGCGGTGCTGCCCGCGCGCCGGGCCACGGTCGCGTAGTCACCCAGAACTCCACACTCCACGCTCGGCCCGAAAGCGATCAGGTTCGTCTACGGCGAAGCACCTGACAAGCCGTAAGGTCGAACACATGGACACTGCGGAGCGTGAGGAGGTCGCGGCGCTGCTGGCGCGCGCGGCGGAGGTGGACGGGCGGCAGGCGGTTTCCGAGCAGGGGCGGCTGGCGCTGCGGAGCGGGCGGGCCGAGGTGAGCCATCTGACCAGCAGGGACGAGGCGGGCACGCTGCTTGGCTACGCCCAGATCGACGGCGACCGGACCGCCGAGCTGGTGATCGACCCGGCGCACCGCCGCCAGGGCCACGGCCGGGCACTGCTGCTGCGGGCGCTGGACGGCGGGGCGCAGCAGCTGTGGGCGCACGGCGGGCACCCGGGGGCGCGGCGGCTGGCCGAGGAGACCGGGCTGGTGCTGGTCCGCGAGCTGCGGCAGCTGCGCCGCACGGACGCCGCGCCGCAGGCGCCCGCCCTGCCGGACGGAGTCACTGTGCGGACCTTCGTCCCCGGCAAGGACGAGGAGGCGTGGCTGCGGGTGAACGCCGCCGCCTTCGCGCACCACCCCGAGCAGGGCTCCTGGACCCGCCGCGACCTCGACGAGCGCGAGGCCGAGGGCTGGTTCGACCCGAACGGGTTCTTCCTGGCCGAGCGGGACGGCGAGCTGGTCGGCTTCCACTGGACCAAGGCCGAGGGCGGCCTGGGCGAGGTCTACGTGGTCGGGGTCGCGCCGTCGGAGCAGGGCAGCGGGTTGGGCAAGGTACTCACTGCGGTGGGTCTGCGCCACCTGATCGAGGACCGGGGACTGCGAACGGTGCTCCTCTACGTCGACGCCGATAACCCGGCCGCGCTGCGGGTATACGAGAAGGCAGGGTTCACGGTCCACGAGGTGGACCTCATGTACGGCGTCCGCCCCTGACCCGTCGGACGCCCCGCGCCGCACGGCCGGAAGCGGGTCCCGAAACGGCCCCGTGGGCGGCCACGAAGGGTGACCCTGATGCGGCGGTCCGGAGGCGACCGCCGCAGCTTTCCCACAGGCCATGCTGAATTCACCCTCAGTTCACACACCGTTGCAAAGATCACTAAATGCGATCCGTCAGGTCCCCCAGGCGGCCTGCGGATGACGCGCAGGAGGAGCCACCCGAGATGACAGCCCAGCCTGCCCCGTCCGCATCCGCCACCACGTCCGTGTCCGGAGCAACCACCGGCGGGACCGTTCTCGTGCCCGACGCCGGCTTCCCCGGCGACGTCGACGAGGAACTGCCGCAGAACCGGTTCCTGGACCGCGAGCGCAGCTGGCTCGCGTTCAACCAGCGCGTGCTGGAGCTCGCCGAGGACCCGGAGACCCCGCTGCTCGAGCGGGCCAAGTTCCTGGCGATCTTCGCCAGCAACCTGGACGAGTTCTTCATGGTCCGCGTCGCCGGACTCAAGCGCCGCATCGCCACCGGCGTCGCCCAGCGCAGCGCCAGCGGTCTGCAGCCGCGCGAGGTGCTGGACCTGATATGGACCCGCTCCCGCGAGCTGATGGCCCGGCACGCCGCCTGCTTCCACCAGGACGTGCTGCCCGAGCTGTCCGCCGAGGGCATCGAGCTGGTGCGCTGGAACGAGCTGACCGACAAGGAGCAGGCCCGCCTGCTGGCCCTGTTCCGGCAGCAGATCTTCCCGGTGCTGACCCCGCTGGCGGTCGACCCGGCGCACCCGTTCCCGTACATCTCCGGGCTGTCGCTGAACCTGGCCGTGGTCGTCCGCAACCCGGTCAGCGGCCACAAGCACTTCGCCCGCGTCAAGGTGCCGCAGTCGCTGTCGCGCTTCCTGACCGCCTCGCCGCAGCGGTACGTGCCGCTCGAGGACGTCATGGGCGCGCACCTGGAGTACCTCTTCCCCGGCATGGAGGTCCTCGCCCACCACGCCTTCCGGGTCACCCGCAACGAGGACCTGGAAGTCGAGGAGGACGACACCGAGAACATCCTCAAGGCGCTCGAGAAGGAGCTGATGCGGCGCCGCTTCGGCCCGCCGGTGCGCCTGGAGGTCGAGGAGTCGATCGACCCGTACGTGCTGGACCTGCTGGTGCGCGAGCTCAACATCTCCGCCGCCGAGGTCTACCCGCTGCCCGGCCCGCTGGACCTGACCGGCCTGTTCGCGATCGCGAACGTGGACCGCCCCGAGCTCAAGTACCGGCCGTTCGTGGCCGGGACCGCGCGCGGGCTGGCCGAGGTCGAGTCGGCGTCGCAGCCGGACATCTTCGCCGCCGTGCGCGAGCGGGACGTGCTGCTGCACCACCCGTACGACTCGTTCTCCACCTCGGTGCAGGCCTTCCTGGAGCAGGCCGCCGCCGACCCCAACGTGCTGGCGATCAAGCAGACGCTCTACCGCACCTCCGGCGACTCGCCGATCGTCGACGCGCTGATCGACGCCGCCGAGGCGGGCAAGCAGGTGCTGGTCCTGGTCGAGATCAAGGCGCGCTTCGACGAGCAGGCCAACATCAAGTGGGCCCGCAAGCTGGAGGAGGCCGGCTGCCACGTCGTCTACGGCCTGATCGGGCTGAAGACGCACAGCAAGCTGTCGCTGGTGGTCCGCCAGGAGGGCGAGACGCTGCGCCGCTACGCGCACGTCGGCACCGGCAACTACCACCCCAAGACGGCCCGCCTCTACGAGGACATCGGCATCCTGACCGCCGACCCGCAGGTCGGCGCGGACCTCTCGGACCTGTTCAACCGGCTCTCCGGTTACTCGCGCCGCGAGTCCTACCGACGGCTGCTGGTCGCCCCGCGCTCGCTGCGCAAGGGGCTGATCGAGCGGATCAACGACGAGATCGCGCACCACAAGGCCGGACGCCCGGCCCGGGTGCAGATCAAGGTCAACTCGATCGTCGACGAGGCCGTCATCGACGCGCTCTACCGGGCCTCGCAGGCCGGTGTGCAGGTCGACGTCTGGGTGCGCGGGATCTGCGCGATCCGGCCGGGCGTGCCGGGGCTGAGCGAGAACATCCGGGTCCGCTCGGTGCTCGGGCGGTTCCTGGAGCACTCCCGGGTCTTCGTCTTCGGCAACGGCGGCGACCCCGAGGTGTGGATCGGCAGCGCCGACATGATGCACCGCAACCTGGACCGCCGGATCGAGGCCCTGCTCCGGGTCACCGACCCGGGCCACCGGGCCGAGCTGGCCGGACTGCTCGAACTCGGCATGGCCGACGACACGTCCTCCTGGCACCTGGGCGCCGACGGGACCTGGACCAGGCACGCGCACGACGCGGACGGCCGCCCGCTGCGCAACGTGCAGGAACTGCTGATCGACTCCCGCCGCCGCGCCAGGCGCGGAAACGACGGCTGGGGGCCCGGTGCCGGGCCGAGCTGAACCACGACCGCACTTACCGACCGCAACGGGGACTCACCGAATGACGACCGAGATCGAGCCGGCCGCCGCAGGAGCCTCCTCGGCGGAGAGCCTGCTCGGGGCCCACCTCGCCGACCAGGCCGGACGTTTCCTTCGGGCACTGCCCGACGTCGACCTCAGCACGCTGCGCCGCGTCGACGGCGCGCTGCACGGCTTCGGCGCGCTGCTGGACCCGGCCTGGGGCGAGACCCTGCGCGGCGACCTGGCCGCGCTGGTGGTCACCCTCGGCCAGGAACGCGGCTACACCCGCAGACTCACCCGGCTGCTCACCGCGATCGACTCGCTGACCTGCACCGACGCGAGCAGCGTGCCGACCCCGCGCAGCGGCGACGACTCCGGCGTCGCCGTCGGCGGGGCGCCCGAGCCCGCGATAGGCGGCCTGCTGGCGAACCACCCCGGCGCTCCCAAGGCCCGCGCGATGCTGGACCGCCAGCTCACCCTGGCCCGCTCCCGCAGCCACACCGCGGCGCTGCAGGAACTCGGCTCGGCCCGGTTCCACTCCCTCGCCGACCGGATGACGCTGCTCGTCTCCGACCTGCCGCTGCGCGCCCCCGCCGAGTCCCACCCGCCGGAGCAGTTGCTCGCCTACGCGGGCCGGATGGGCGAGGCACTGGAGCTCACCGTCTCCCGCCTGCCGCTGGACCGCGCCGCCCAGCCGTACAACGGCGACGCGCTGCACCGGGTCCCGGTCGCCGCGGACCCGCTGCACTCCGCGCACGAGGACGTGGCCTGGACCCGGGTGAGCGCGGCGGTCCGTTACGCCCGCTACGCCCTGGAGGTCTGCCGCCCGCTGCTCGGCGCGCGCACGGACGAGCCGCTGGCCGGCCTGGTCCACCTCGCCGCGCACCTCGACGAGCAGCAGGACGCCGCGGACGCCGCCGAGGCCGCCGCGCTGGCGGCACGGACGCCGCGGATCACTCCGGCGACCGCGTACGTCCTCGGCGTGGTGCATGCTGATCAACGTCTGGAGGTCGAGGCGGCCCGCCACGCCTTCAGCCGCTCCTGGCCCGACTTCATCACCTCCGGATGGCTCACCGACCCATGGCTCGCGCGCTCGACCTGAACCCCGCCAAGAAGAAGAAACAGAAGAGAGAGAAGGACGGGGCGCCGCGCAGCATGGACGTGGTGAAGGCCGCAGGCGTCGTCCTGTGGCGCAGGAGCGGGATCGCCCAGGACGTCGAGCTGGCGCTGGTGCACCGGCCCAAGTACGACGACTGGAGCTTCCCCAAGGGCAAGCTGGAACCGGGCGAACGCCACCGCGAGGCGGCGCTGCGCGAGGCCTACGAGGAGACCGGCATGACGGTGATGCTCGGGAACCGGCTGCCGACCCAGCACTATCTGGACCGCGGGCGCATCAAGCGCGTCCGCTACTGGTCCGCGACCAGGCTCACCGGCGTCTTCACCGCGAACCGCGAGGTCGACGCCCTGCGCTGGCTCCCTGCGCGGGAGGCGCGGGCACTGCTCAGCTACGAGCACGACCGGGGTCTGGTGGACGCCCTCCTGGAGTCCCTCTAGGCACACAGGCTGTGCCCTCGCCGTGCTCTCGTCGTGGCGAAACCGTTACTACTGGTCTGCGTATCCCGGTGTCCGACACAGGTTCACCCGCCGTTCATTTGCGCAGGCTGAACGCTTCACCTCCTCTGCCTAACTTCAGTGTCATCGGAGGCCGCCTGGCCTTCCTCCCACGTGAAGAACCGCTGATCGCCCTCCTCCCCGCGGCGGCGGTACCCAGAAAGGGACACCAAGTGAAGCTCCAGCGCAACGGCCGCACCAAGGCCCTCGCCATCGGCGCCCTTGCGGTCGTCAGCTCGCTGACGCTCGCGGCGTGCGGCTCCGACAACAACAACGCGTCCAGCACGGGCGGCAGCTCGTCCTCCTCCACCACCACCGCGTCCGCCGCCGACTGCGGCAGCGGCCAGGTGCTGGGTGCGGGCTCCACCGCGCAGCAGAACGCGATGCAGATCTGGATCCGTAACTTCCAGCAGCAGTGCTCGGGTGTCACGATCAACTACCAGGGCACCGGCTCCACCGCCGGCCGCACCACCTGGCTCGAGGGCAAGACCCAGTTCGCCGGCTCCGACTCCGCGATGAAGGCCGCCGACATCGCCAAGTCCAGCTCCGTCTGCGGCGGCACCGGCCACGCGATCAACCTGCCGATGGTCGGCGGCCCGATCGCCATCGCCTACAACCTGCCCGGCGTGAGCAACCTGGTCCTGGACGCGCCGACCCTGGCGAAGATCTTCTCCGGCAAGATCACCACCTGGAACGACCCGGCGATCAAGGCTCTCAACCCGTCGGCCTCCCTGCCGAGCACCCCGATCCAGACGTTCCACCGTTCGGACGGCTCGGGCACCAGCGCCAACTTCAGCGCCTACCTGGCCGCCGCCGCCCCGTCCGACTGGAGCTACGGCTCCAACTCGCAGTGGCCGGCCCCCGGTGGCCAGGCCGCCCAGGGCTCCAGCGGTCTCGCCGCCCAGGTCAAGCAGGTCACGGGCTCGATCTCCTACTTCGAGCTCTCCTACGCCAAGGCCAACAACGCGACCACCGCCTCCATCTCCACCGGCTCCGGCACCCCCGTCGCGGTCTCCACCGACGCGGCCGCCAAGGCCATCTCCGAGGCGACCGTCGTCGGCACCAACGGCGACCTGGCCCTGAAGCTGAACTACGCCACCAAGACGGCTGGCGCCTACCCGATCTCGCTGGTCACCTACGAGATCGTCTGCAACAAGGGCAACGCCGCCGCCACCCTGCCGGCGCTGAAGTCCTTCCTGAACTACACCATCAGCGACGCCGGCCAGCAGGCCGCCGCCCCGGCCGGCTACCTCCAGCTGCCGTCCGCCATCACCGACAAGGTCAAGGCCGCCATCTCCACGCTGAGCTGAGCTTCCTGACCACCCCTCGCCCGTCCGGTCCCGCCCACCAGGGCGGGCTCCGGGCGGGCCGGGGCCATTGCCGTTCCCGGCAGTAGCCCCGCCTGTTCCACGTGTTCCCACCTGATTCCACTCGTCCGACCGCGCGGAACGCCCCCACCGGGGCGAACCCCGCACCCGACCAGTCCGGTGCACCGCCGCCACGCGCTCCTCGTCAGAGGCGCGCAACCAGACCGGAGCAAACCATGGATACCCCGAACCGAACCGAACCCCCGCAGAAAGCCGGCGGGCCCCCGCAGAAGACGCCGGCCGGCACCCCGGCCGCCGCGCCCAAGCCCGAGCGTCCGAACCTCAAGCGGCGCTTCGCCCTTGGCGACTCGCTCTTCTTCAACGCCTCCCGCGGGTCCGGCATCCTGCTGCTCGTGGTGATGGCCGCCATCGCCACCTTCCTGCTCGTCCGGGCCGTCAACGCGCTCGGCCAGAACCACGGCAACTTCCTGACCACCCAGGCCTGGACCCCGGACAACACTCCGCCGGTCTTCGGCATCGCCGTCCTGCTGGTCGGCACGCTGGTCAGCGCCGCCATCGCGATGATCATCGCCGTGCCGATCGCCATCGGGATCGCGCTGTTCATCTCGCACTACGCCCCGCGCCGCGTCGCGCAGTTCTTCGGCTACCTGGTCGACCTGCTCGCGGCCGTCCCCAGCATCGTCTTCGGCCTCTGGGGCGCACTGTTCCTGGCGCCGCACATGCTGGGCGTCAACGCGTGGCTGAACCAGTACTTCGGCTGGACCTACATCTTCAAGCAGACCCAGCCCGGCGCCGCCCCGCGCACGATCTTCACCGTGAGCATCGTGCTGACGATCATGATCCTGCCGATCATCACCGCGGTAAGCCGCGAGGTCTTCCGGCAGGTCCCGCCGATGCACGAGGAGGCGGCCCTGGCGCTCGGCGCCACCCGCTGGGAGGTCATCCGCACCGCCGTCCTGCCGTTCGGCCGCGCCGGCGTGATCAGCGCCGCGATGCTGGGCCTCGGCCGCGCGCTCGGCGAGACCATGGCCGTCGCCGTGGTCCTCTCCCCCAGCTTCGTGCTGTCGCTGCACCTGACCGACCCGGGCGGCGGCACGCTCGCCCAGAACATCGCGTCGCAGTTCAACGAGGCGTCCTCGCTCGGACGTGACGCGCTGATCGCCTCCGGTCTGGTCCTCTTCGTCATCACACTGCTGGTCAACGGCGCGGCGCGGATCATCATCGAGCGCCGCAAGGACTACTCGGGAGCGAGCGCCTGATGGGCACCGCACTTCAGGACCGCGCACCCCTCGGTCCCACCAGCCTCAACAGCCGTCGTCTGCCCAAGTGGGCCCCCGCCGCCGTCGCCGTTGTGGCCATCGGGCTCGGCTGCGCGATCGGCGCCGGCTTCGGCATCACCAGCAAGCTCCAGTGGGGCCTGATGGCGGTCATCCTCTTCGTGGTCGGCCAGTACGTGCTGTCCACCGCCGTCGAGGGCCGCCGCTGGGCCAAGGACCGATTCGCCACCAGCCTGGTCTGGTCGGCCTTCATCCTCGCCGTGATCCCGCTGTTCGGCCTGATCTACTACACGATCTCGCAGGGCATCAGCTACCTCAGCATCGACTTCCTCACCCACTCGATGAAGGGCGTCCTGGCCACCGACACCAACGGCGGCCTCTACCACGCCCTCATCGGCACGCTGGAGCAGGTCGGCCTGGCCACGCTCATGGCGGCCCCGGTGGGCATCTTCACCGCGATCTACCTGGTCGAGTACCAGGGCGGCCGGCTGGCCCGCGCGGTGACCTTCTTCGTCGACGTGATGTCGGGTGTCCCGTCCATCGTCGCCGGTCTGTTCGTTCTCTCGTTCTGGATCATCCTGCTGGGCTTCTCCTTCTCCGGCTTCGCCGGAAGCATCGCGCTCGCGATCCTGATGCTTCCCGTCGTGGTCCGCTCCACGGAGGAGATGCTCAAGCTGGTACCGAACTCGCTGCGCGAGGCCAGTCTGGCCCTCGGTGTGCCGAAGTGGCTCACCATCCTCCGGGTCGTGCTGCCCACCGCGCTCGGTGGCATCACCACCGGCCTGATGCTCGCGGTCGCGCGCATCACGGGTGAGACGGCTCCGATCCTGCTGCTGGTCTTCGGCGCGGACGCGATCAACGCGAACCCGTTCAGCGGGCCGCAGTCGTCGCTGCCGCTCTTCGTCTACCAGCAGTACGCACTCGGTACGGACGCCTCCCAGTCCCGCGCGTGGGCCGGCGCCCTGGTGCTGATCGCCTTCGTGATGATCCTGAACCTCGCGGCACGCCTCATCGCGCGCTGGAAGGCCCCGAAGGCCGGACGCTGACGGCGATCGCTTCGCCGCCCCAGACTTCATTCGAACGAGAGAGACAGAGCACGATCATGGCCAAGCGCATCGACGTCAGCGGACTGAACGCGTACTACGGAAACTTCCGGGCGGTGGAGGACATCTCCATGGTTGTCGAGCCCCGCTCGGTGACCGCCTTCATCGGCCCCTCGGGCTGCGGGAAGTCGACCTTCCTGCGCACCCTCAACCGCATGCACGAGGTGATCCCCGGCGCCCGCGTCGAGGGCAAGGTTCTGCTCGACGACGAGAACCTCTACGGTTCCGGCGTCGACCCGGTCGCCGTGCGGCGCACCGTCGGCATGGTCTTCCAGCGGCCGAACCCGTTCCCGACCATGTCCATCAAGGAGAACGTCGCCGCCGGCCTCAAGCTGAACGGCGTCCGCAACCGCAAGGTCATCGACGAGGCCGTCGAGCGGTCGCTGCGCGGCGCGAACCTGTGGAACGAGGTCAAGGACCGCCTCGACAAGCCGGGCGCGGGCCTCTCCGGCGGCCAGCAGCAGCGTCTCTGCATCGCCCGCGCGATCGCGGTCGAGCCGCAGGTCCTGCTGATGGACGAGCCCTGCTCGGCCCTGGACCCGATCTCCACCCTCGCCATCGAGGACCTGATCGGCCAGCTGAAGGAGCAGTACACGATCGTCATCGTCACCCACAACATGCAGCAGGCCGCGCGTGTGAGTGACCGGACGGCGTTCTTCAACCTGGCGGGCGTGGGCCAGCCGGGCCGGCTGATCGAGATCGACTCGACGGAGAAGATCTTCTCCAACCCGAGCGTCCAGGCGACCGAGGACTACATCTCCGGCCGCTTCGGCTAAGAGCCGCCGGGGCTGTTGCCGAGGCACAGTGACCCCTCCGCGGCGCTACTAGGCGGTGCCGCCGCGGGGGTAGCAAGAGAAGGGCCCCGCATCCTGCTTACGCACCAGGATGCGGGGCCCTTCGTTTGCCCTTGGGCGAGGGGCGAGTTGCACCGTCCAGGGGCGCGGGGAACTGCGCGAGTAACCACTGGCATGCGGATGGCCCTGAGCGTTCGGGGCTCTACCTGCGTGGGTGGCTTGTCGCGCAGTTCCTCGCGCCCCTGAGGTGGTCGCCGAGAGGCGAGCCTCAGCCGACGATGGCCCAGCTGAGCCAGAAGACCAGGGCGGCGACCAGGCCGGCCGCCGGGAGGGTGATGAACCAGCCAAGGACGATGTCCTTCGCGACACCCCAGCGGACCGCGCGCACCCGCTTGGTCGCGCCGACGCCCATGATCGCGGAGGTGATCACGTGGGTGGTGGAGACCGGGACCTTGTAGACGTAGGCCGTCACGTAGAGGACCAGCGACGAGACCGACTCCGCGGCGAAGCCCTGCGGGGGGTCGAGTTCGATGATGCGGCGGCCGAGGGTCCGCATGATCCGCCAGCCACCCGCCCAGGTGCCGAGCGCCATGACGAGGGCCGTGCTGATCTTGACCCAGGTGGGGATGTTGTTCCCGGAGTAGTGGCCAGAGATGGTCAGCGCCATCACCACCACACCCATCGTCTTCTGGGTGTCCTGGAGGCCGTGGCCCAGGGCCATCGCCGCCGCCGAGACGGTCTGCGCCACGCGGAAGCCGCGCTTGGACCGGTGCGGGTTGGAGTGGCGGAAGATCCAGAGGATGGCCACCATCAACGCGAAGCCCAGGATCAGACCCGCGATCGGGGAGGTGATCATCGGGAGGATGACCTTCTCCCACAGGCCGGTCCAGTACACCTGGGTGCCACCCGCGAGCGCCGCGCCCACCATGCCGCCGAAGAGGGCGTGGGTGGAGGAGGACGGCAGGCCGAAGTACCAGGTCACCAGGTTCCAGGCGATCGCCCCGATCAGGGCCGACCACAGGATGACCATGCCGTGACCGCCACTGGGTGTGGCGATGATGCCCTTGCTGACGGTCTGTGCGACGCCCTCCCCGAGGAAGGCGCCGAGGAGGTTCATGACCGCTGCCATCAGCAGGGCCGCCTTCGGCGTCAGCGCGCGCGTCGAGACCGAGGTCGCGATCGCGTTGGCCGAGTCGTGGAAGCCGTTGGTGTAGGCGAAGCCGAAGGCGACGGCAATGACCAGTACCAGTCCGAAGATGTCCACGTGCGGTTCAGGACTCCTTGACGGCGATGGTCTCCACCGTGTTCGCCACATGTTCGAACGCGTCGGCGGCCTCTTCGAGGACGTCGACGACCTGCTTGAGCTTGAGGACCTCGATCGCCTCGTACTGGCCGCTGAAGAGGTGGGCCAGCAGCTTGCGGTGGATCTGGTCGGCCTGATTCTCCAGGCGGTTGACCTCGATCCAGTACTCGGTCAGGTTGTCCATCGTCCGCAGGTTCGGCATCGCCGACGCGGTCAGCTCCGCCGCCCGGGCCAGTACCTCGATCTGCTGCTCCACGCCCTTCGGCAGGGTGTCGATCTCGTAGAGAACAACAAGATCAACAGCCTCCTCCATGTAATCCATGATGTCGTCGAGCGAGGACGCCAAGTTGTAGATGTCCTCGCGGTCGAAAGGCGTGATGAAGGACGAGTTCAGCTGATGGAAGATCGTGTGGGTCGCCTCGTCGCCCGCGTGCTCGGCTGCGCGCATCCGGTCGGCGATCTCCGACCGTGCGGCGACATCCGCACCGAGCAACTCCAGGAGAAGCTTGGAGCCGGTGACGAGGTTGTTCGCCGAGGCGGCGAACAAGTCATAGAAGCTCGTCTCCCGGGGGGTCAGACGAATGCGCACAAAAGTCTCCGAAGTACAGGGGCGGACGTAGCGATGCTAGGCGCTGCGCCCGGACATTGCGCACACCGGGGTGCAACGGCCGACACGGAGTACCTGGAATCATCCTTCCGTACGCAGTGGTGACACGCCGAAACGTAATAAGCCTCACGTGCGGGCCCACGCTTTGGATATGAAAGCGCGGGATTCGATATCCAGCCGTGACCGCTTGCGAGCACGTCCCTCTACCATGGGGGGCATGGACGTCGTGGACGTGGGCAGCGTGGCCGGAGACGCCGAGAACACGGCAGGCACCGAGGGCCACACCGGCCCGCACGGGTACAGCGCCCGCAGGGACGACCACATCAAGCGACTGCGCCGGATCGAGGGACAGATCCGCGGCCTGCAGCGCATGGTCGAGAACGACACCTACTGCATCGACATCCTCACCCAGGTCTCTGCGAGCACGAAGGCGCTCCAGTCCTTCGCGCTCAGCCTGCTGGAGGAGCACCTGCGTCACTGCGTCGCGGACGCGATGGAGAAGGGCGGCCCGGAGGCCGACGACAAGGTCGCCGAGGCCACCGCGGCGATCTCGCGCCTGCTGCGGTCCTGAGCGCGCCGGCCTCCGGCTCTATGCGGTGTCGTCCTCGTCGCTGACGCGCTGTTGCGGCACGCGTGGCCGGTTCGGGTCCCGCTCGACGTGGAGGATGGTGTCGATGCGGTCCAGTGGGAGCTTCGAGCGGGACGTGGCCGCGGCGGCGATCATGAGGTCGCCGTACATCTCGATCTCCGCAAGCGCGACCGGGTCATCTGCGGCCACACGCCACCTCCTCCCCTGGCCGGGAGAGCCGGGAGCCGGAAAAACCAACGGGTAGTCAACTCTTTACAGAGTAGGCAGCCCGTGCCGGACATGCATGGCACGTCTGGGCCATTTTGCGGCTACCACCCGCGTGCAGGCTTGCGGGCGACCCGGCGCTGCGCTACTTGCCCGACGGCGCGGCGCTCGGAGAGACGATGTCCTGGTCCGCCGGGACCGCGATCGCAACCGGGGTGCCGAAGTCCGAGAAGGCGCTCGTCGAGGTGACCACGACCTGGTCCTTGGCCGCCGTCGAGCCCGGGACCTGCGAGAACGTGAAGACCTCGACCACCTTGGCGATCCGCCCGTGCGAGTCCAGCCAGACGTCGTAGGGAACGTTCTTCACGGTGAAGGTGTGCGCGGCGACGTCGAGCCCCGTCCCGCCCGGACCGCCCGTCGCCTTGGCCGCCTCGGAGAGGTCGAGCGTTCCCTTGTAGTGCGTGAGGACTACGCCGTCGACGGTGGAGGTGCCCTCGCGCGTCGCCGTCTGGGCCCCGCGGAGCGCGTCCGAGGCGCTCGCCGGGTCGGTGGCGCCGGAGGAGACGAGGTTGCCGTCACCGAGCTGCTGCACCCCGAGCTTGATCCACTTGCCCTTCGGGACCTTGGCGCCGCTGTTCTGCATGTAGACGATGCCGGGGCTGGTCACCTCGTTCAGCTGCCCCGTCGCGCTGGTGCCCGCGCCCGGCGGGACGTCGACCGAGAGCTTGCCCAGGTGGTCGGCGTAGTCGTACGCGCCCGTGCCGTGCAGCGTCATCTGCTTGGTCGCCGAGGCGGTGTGCAGCGTGGTGGTGTCCTTGAGGAACCCGTTGTGGCCCGTGATGTCCGCGGCGGCGCGGACGGCGGTGAGCGGGTCGCCGGCCAGGTGGTCGGCCATCGGGTTGAAGGTCTGCGCGTCACTGCTGGCGCCGGTGGCGCTGCTTCCCGAGCAGGCGCTCAGGCCCGCCACGACAAGGACGGCAGCGGTGACGGCGAGGGCCGCGCGGGGGGCGCGGCTGGCGCGGGGGGCGCGAGACATAGAGGTCCTCCTGGACACGCGTGCGTGTGCGCTGTGAACAACGAGGAGGGCGGAGGGCGGTTACGGCCGTCCGGGTTACCGTTATCAGGTGACCAATACGACGGGTCCGGCCGCCCCGACGCAACGGGAGAGCTCGCACGAGACGTCTGTCACGGAGAAGGGCGCGTTCGCCGTCGCCCAGTGCAGCTGCGGCTGGTACGCCCCGGCCCGTCGCTCCCGCGACAAGGCCCGCAGGGACGCGGATCAGCACGAGGCTGACGCGTAGCGACTGTGCTGTCAGGGCCGGTTGCACTGTCTGGGGGCGCAACGTCACGGCGTGCGGTACGTCCACCTGTGCGGTACGGCACCCAATTGCAACTGATTCGGGTGGAGTGTCGTCTACTAGCGCGTAACCACACCGCCGGCAGGTAGAAGGAACAGCATGGGCGACAACCGGACCAGCCGCCGTACTCTCCTCCGAGTCGGTGGCGCGCTTGCCGCGGGCGTCGGGCTTGCCGCGTGCAGTGGGACGAAGACACCGCAGGCCGGAGCAACCGGCGCGTCCGCGCCGTCCGTGGTGCCGACGAGCGTCTCCGGCTCGCCGCTGTCCACCTCCGCCGCCGCGAACTGGACCGCGCTCGCCAAGGACCTCAGCGGGACGCTGGTCCGGCCCGGGGACTCGCGCTACGGCGAAGCCGTCGAGCTGTTCCAGCCGCAGTACGACGCCGTGCGCCCCGCCGCGGTCGCGTACGTCGCATCCGCGCAGGACGTGGCCACCTGCCTCGCGTTCGCCCGGCGCTACCGGGTGCCGATCGTGCCGCGGAACGGCGGTCACAGCTACGCCGGCTGGTCCACCGTCAGCAACGGCCTGGTGCTCGACGTGGGGCGGCTCAACACCGTCTCGTCGAACGGCAGCGTCGGCGCGGGCGCGCGGCTGATCGACGTGTACAACGGCCTCGCCGCCTACGGGCGGACGATACCCGCGGGGTCCTGCCCCAGCGTGGGCGTCACCGGGCTCGCGCTCGGCGGCGGCGTCGGGGTGACCGGGCGGGCCAACGGACTGACGACGGACAACCTGGTCGGCGCGGAGATCGTCACCCCCGACGGCCGGATCCGCGAGGTGAACGCGAGCAGCGACGCGGACCTGTTCTGGGCGCTGCGCGGCGCGGGCGGCGGCAACTTCGGTGTGGTGACCCGGCTGGACTTCCGGACGCACCCGGCGGACGACTGCGCCTACGGGTTCCTCTCCTGGCCGTGGTCCCGGGCGGCCGCGGTGATCGAGGCGTGGCAGTCGTGGGCGCCGACCGCGCCGGACGCGCTCTGGTCCAACCTGCACCTGGTCGCCGACGCCGACGGCAAGCTCAGCATCAGCTCCACGGTGAACCTGCTCGGCGGATCGCGGACCGAACTGGGCAACCTGGTCGACCAGCTGACGGTCCGCCCGTCGAGCGTGTCGCTGCACAGCGCGTCGTACCTGACGACCATGCAGATCATGGGCGGGGTCGCGGGCGAGTCGATCGCGCGGGCGCACGTGCACGGCCAGCTGCCCGGCCACAACCCGGCGGGGACCGTCACCCGGTCCAACTACGGTGCGCGCTCCGACATCTACACGCGCCGCCTGAGCGGAGCGGGCGCGGCGGCCGTGGTCGACGCGGTGGCTCGCTACCCGCAGACGGCCCCGGCCGGGGGCCAGGCCGCAGTCGCGTTCGACGCGCTCGGCGGGGCGATCAACCGGGTGGGCGCGCAGAGCACCGCGTTCGTCCACCGGGACGGCCTCTTCATGGCGCAGTACACCGCCGACTACACCAGCGGCAGCAGCGCGGCGGCGGCCAGCTGGGCCTGGCTGGACGACACCTGGGTCGGCCTGCGCCCGTACGCGAGCGGCGAGGCGTACCAGAACTACATCGACCCGCACCTGCGCAACTGGGAGCAGGCCTACTACGGGGTCAACGCGACCCGTCTGCGGCAGGTCAAGCGGACGTACGACCCGACGGGGCTGTTCCGCTTCCCGCAGGGCGTGCCGTTGGCGTGAGGCGTGCCGTCGGGGTGAGGCCGACGGGCTGACGGGCTGACGGCCTGACGGCCTGCCTGACGAGGCCTCAGGCGGCGAGGTCCTGCTCGGGCTGCTCCGGGTCGCTGCCGGGGCCGTCGCCCGGGCCGACCGGGTGGACGGCGGGGCCGCGTCCACGCCCCGCGGCGCGCGCCGGAGCGCGGACGAGCGGCGCGAGCGCCGTGCGCGTCAGCGCCTGCACGAAGGGCGTGAGCACCGCCATGGCAATCGGTGCGAGCAGCAGCACGACGGCGGTGGCGAGGGCGTAGCCGCCCAGGATGTCCGAGGGGTAGTGCACCCCCGCGAAGATGCGGAGGAAGCCCTCGATCGCGGCCAACCCGATGCCGACGAGCCCCAACCGGCGGTTGACCAGGAAGAGGCCGATCGCGACGGCCATGGTGAAGGTCGCGTGGTCACTGGCGAACGACCCGTTGGACTGGTGCTTCAGCAGCAGG
Source organism: Streptacidiphilus fuscans (assembly GCF_015690355.1). Lineage (GTDB taxonomy): Bacteria > Actinomycetota > Actinomycetes > Streptomycetales > Streptomycetaceae > Streptacidiphilus > Streptacidiphilus fuscans. Next base: position 214,273 of record NZ_JADPRT010000015.1, read on the forward strand.
TCGATCTGTCCGGGGTGGTCGACGAACGGTCTCGGTCTCTGCACCATCGCCCGGACCGGGATGTTCATCAGCAACGCCAGCCCGGCCGCGAGCCCGGCCCACAGCACCCCGGCGACACCCGCGGGCGCGCTCGACTCCCGACGCGCCGTCAGCCAGGCGCCCAGCAGCAGCAACACGGACGCGAGCGGGATCCCGTACTCACCGAGATACGCCAGCCCGCTGTCCACCCCGTGCGGCAGGTGCTCCGCAAGGCCGTTGACCCAATGGACGACGGCCCAGTCGACGTTCCCACCGGCACCGTCCGCCAGTTGCGAGCCCACCCCGCACCTCCGCTGTCCCGCGCACTCACATAGCCGTCGAGCAACCCCCGTTGCGTCGTTGCACCAAGGTCAAGTGTGCTCGTCTGACGGCGGGCACAACGGAGCGAATGCCCCAAAGCGTTCCTTCTAGCAAGGAAGTTATCGGAATGTTGCCCTTCGCTCACGGGACGCACACAAGCGGCGCGCCTCACCGCGGGTCACTGGCCGTTGGCGATGGTGCCGTTCGGCTGGAGGGCCGGGAGGGCGTTGGCGCCGCCACTGGTGACACGGGTGGCGCCGAAGTAGTCGCCCTCGGCGTCGATGGAGTCGTAGCGGATGACCGCGCCGGTGTGCGGGGCGTTGATCATCATGCCGCCGCCGACGTAGATGCCGACGTGGTGGATGGTCGCCGGGTCGTGCGCGTCGGTGGCGAAGAAGACCAGGTCGCCCGGCTGGAGCTGACTGCGGCTCGGGTGCGGGCCTGCGTACCACTGGTCGGCGGCGACGCGTGGCAGCGTGATGCCGACGCTGGCGTAGGCCGCCTGGGTCAGCCCGCTGCAGTCGAAGCGGTACCCCTGCGAGGCGAGGCCCTCGCCGCCCCAGAGGTAGGGCGTGCCGAGCTTGGTCTGCGCGAAGTAGATCGCGCCCGCGGCCTGGTAGGAGAAGGCGACGGTGGTCACCGCGGTGAAGGACTGCGCGAGCCGCTTGATGTTGGTGACGTAGTTCTGCGTCTCGGTGATCGCCGGTACGCCACCCGCGCTGATCACCGCATACGGCCCCGCGTTGTAGGCCGCGAGCATGTTCGACTGGTGGTCACCCGGCACGTTGGCGGTGTCCTTGGCCAGCTGGCAGTCGTAGGACGCGGCGGAGGGAATCGCGTCCGCCGGGTCCCAGACGCTCGGCGTCTGTGAATGCGTCGGGTCGATGCCGTAGATCTTCCAGGTACCCGGCATGAACTGCGCTATCCCCTGCGCACCGACCGGACTGACCGCGCTCGGGTTGAAGCCGCTCTCCTGGTAGAGCTGGGCCGCGAGCAGAGGCGGCGTCAGTTGCGGGCAGAGGTTGCCCCATTGCTGGATCAGCCCGGTGTACGCGGTGGGCACCGTCCCCGGCGCGAGCGAGAGCGCGCCCTGCGCGGCGGCCTGGTTGAGCGATCCGGCCGCGGCGAGCGTTCCGACGACGATCAATGTCATCATCAGTCCGAGGACCACGACGATGCCACCGCCGGCCAGCGCGATCCTGCGCGACGCCGCCATCAGGGCCCTCCGAGACGTATGGATCGAACGGGACTAGCGGTGCACGTACGGGCGAACGCTTTCGGACAGTGTCCGCAGGAGCATTGCCGAACGCAATCACCGGCGACACGGAGAGTTAGCGGTAGGGTCGAATGTGTGATGCACACGGGGTTTCGTCCGGTCCTGCGGACCCCCATCGTGTCAGCTGTGACGCGCGCCTCGGGAGAGAACCTTCCGAAAGTGGCCAAGTCGACATCGGATCTGGCCAAGAATAGGACCGGGCCCTTCGCCACGGCCGGGCGTTGGGCTTTGAATGATGATCAGGTGGGTGGTTGCGTTGTATCTGAGTGCAGGCAAGGGTGACATCAACACCATCATCGGCGGCATCGCGCCCAACTGGGGCCCGTTCGCCAGCCTGGGCGACCAGGCCCGGACGATGGTCGAGGTCGTGATGGCGGTCGCCATTCTGGCGTGTCTCGCCATCGCCATCTGGGGCGCGGCCAAGCAGCGCATCGGCGCGACGGCGCTGCGCGACACATTCAGCGCGGAACAGGGCAAAGGACTGATCATCGCCGGCCTGACCGGCGTGTTCATCATCGGTTCCCTCGGCACGCTCTTCACCATTGTGTATGGGATGGCGATCTGATTACCCGTCTGCTTCGCCGCCCAGCGCCGAGGCCGGGTCGCAGCCGCGTCCCAGCCTGAACCGACCGCCCGAACTGACCAGCCCGGTTCTGGCCCGGTTCGGTGAATCCCCGCCCACGGGTCACCGTCCGAGTGTCAGAGTTGACGCACGCCCCTCCGGGGTGTGCGACGTCTGCCCGCCTGCCCGCCCACCCTCGTCCCAAGGGGGCCGCCGTGTCGTTCTCCGACGACCAGCCGCACACGCGTACCCGCCTCCCGGCCGGCGAGCAGCCGACGGCACCTCAGGCGTCGGGCCTGCGGCGACTGAAGACGTTGGCGGCGGTCTTCGTGATCGTCTTCCTGATGGTGGTCGCCGTGGCGGTGATCAACCGCACGAACGGCAGTGCGAACAGTGGCGGCGGCAACGGCACCTCCAACGACGCCGGCTCGGCCCCGGGCGCGAGCGCCTCGGCGACGGCCCCGACGGGCACCCAGCCGGTGACGACCACGCAGAACGGCATCGGCGTCCAGTACCCGCACACCAGCGAGGGCGCGCAGAGCGCGGCGGCGAACTACAGCGTGGCGCTGGGGTCGAGCGAGATGTACGCGACCGCGAGTCGCCACGCGATAGTGGCGACGGTGACGGACCCTTCCGTCACGTCCACCCTGCAGGGCCAGTTCGACTCCTCTTACGCAGCACAAGCCGCCAAGCTCGGTCTAACCAACGGTCAGGCCTCCGGCGGTTTGGTCTTCGTGTGCCGCCCCAACCCGGTCGGCACGAAGCTGGACTCCTACTCGCAGGACAAGGCCACAGTCGAGATCTGGACCAACGGCTTGATCGGCCTGGCGGGTCAGGGATCCACCTCTCCGGTGACGGAGTTCTGGTTCACCATGACCCTGCAGCTCCACTGGGCGAACGGGGACTGGAAGGTCCTGGCGTACTCCCAGGTCGACGGCCCCACGCCCGTGAGCGGAAACCAACCCGCGTCCGACTCCACCACCATCGCCAACGCCGCCACCCAGTTCGGGGGGTTCCGCTATGCCCGTTGATTTCCGCCGAATCCTCCCGCTCGCGACGGGCATGGCAGCTCTTCAGACGATGATGCTCGCAGGCATGGCGATGGCCGCGCCGGGCCCGACCGCTTCTCCGGTCCCCAGTCCCTCGCCGTCCTCGACGGCCAACTGTTCCGGACTGATCGGCTTCGCCAAGTCGTTCTGTGAACAGGGCCAGAACACCAACACCCAGCCCGCCGGCGGGCTGACCAACTCCCTCGACCCCGTCCAGTCGCTGGCGAACAGCTGTGCCAGCGCCGCTGCGTGGATCGTGCGGCAGTTGTCCGCCGGGATCGACAAGACGTCCAACGTCGACTTCACCAACCCCGCGTTCCTCCAGCAGTACGCGATCGTCTTCGCCGCCGCGACCTTTCTGACGCTCCTCCTCTGGCTGCTGGCGATCACCAAGCGCGCCGCGCGCGGCGTCCCGCTGACGACGGCGTTCGGGGAGGCGATCGGGTTTCTCTGGCTGACCGTCATCTCCTCGGCGTTCACGCCGCTGATCCTCTACACCGTTGTCAGCGCCACCGACGGGCTGACCGCGGGCATCGCCGCCGGGACGAAAACGGACACCGCGACCTATCTGGGCACCTTCGCCGACACCCTCACCTCGGGGAAGATCGGCGGCGGGCCGATCATCCTGGTGTTCGTCTCGCTGATCGCGATCCTCGCCGCCACGGTCGTGTGGCTGGAGATGTGGATCCGCACCGCGATGCTCTACATCGGGGCGCTGCTCGGGACGGTCGTCTACGCCGGGCTGGTCGACAAGCAGATGTGGAAGCACGTCCGGCGCTGGGCCGGGCTGATGATCGCGATCATCCTGATCAAACCGATCATCGTCATAGTGCTGGGCCTCGCCGGGGCGATCGCCTCCTCCGCCGGAGCCAACGACGCGTTCTCGACCGTCACTTCAGGCGTGGCGATCCTGGCCCTGTCCATCTTCGCCAGCTCGGTGATCTACCGCTTCGTGCCCGGCTTCGGCGACGACATGGTCGCCATGCGCCAGGCCCGTGCCCAGGCGGTCAGCGCCGGGCGCGCGATCGTCAACGGACCGGCCAACTTCATGAAGCAGGGCATCAACACCCACGCGGGCCGTGACGGCGAGGGCGGCGGCAACGGAGGCGGAGGCGGGAGCCGGGGCGACTCGGCGGGCGTCTCGCCAGGCATCGCCGCGCACGCCACGCGGACCGCGCCCCCGCAGCAGGGCGGCGGGCACGACCAGACGGCCGGGGCCAGGGGCACCGGGGGCACCGGGGGCAACAGCGGTAACGGCACCACCAGCACGTTCGCGAAGGGAGGCGGGAGCTAGACGTGTCCACCCCACCCGTCGGGCAGTACCGGCGCACCTATCTCATCGGCAAGGCCAAGCCCAATGCGGTGATCGGACGGAACCGCGACGGCGGCGAGGTCTTTCTGATCATCTTCTGCGCCTTCCTCGGCATGATGTGGGGCGTCCTCGTCCCCGTCCTGCCGATCCGGCTGATCGGGCTGATCGGCTTTCCGCTGCTCGGGTTCGCGGTCGTCTACCTCCCCTACCGCAAGCGGACCTTCTACAAGTGGGCGGAGATCAACCGCACCTACAAGCGGATGACCCGCTCTCCCGTCGCGCTCTACCGCTCCGGCGCGATGGAGGCCGGGACGGGGCTGGCGGGCGGCGAGGTGGAGGTCGGCCCGCCGCCCGGCATCGGGCGGATCCGCTGGCTGACAGCGCCGTTCGGCCCGGACGAGGTGGCCGTGCTGCTGCACCTGGACCGGCGCACCGTCACCGCCGCCATCGAGATCGAGGGCCCCGGCGTCGGACTCCGCGACAGCGAGGACCAGGAAGCCCTGGTGGAACGGTTCGGCACGCTGCTGCGCCATGTCGCCAACGGCGACGGCTTCGTGACGCGGCTGCAGATGCTGGCCCGCACCCTCCCCGCCGACCCGGACGCGCACGCCAAGGACGTCGCCCGGCGCGGCGACGAGCAGTCGCCGGAGTGGCTCAAGCACTCCTACGACCAGCTCCAGGCGATGGTCTCCACCTCCTCCGAGCAGCACCGCGCCTACCTCGTCGCCTGCATGCCCTACACCCGCGAACTGGCCGCCGAGGCGCAGGCGATGGGTCGCACCGCGCAGGCCCGTGCCCGCGGCGACGAGGGCCTGGCCGCGGTCATGGCCCGTGAGCTGACCGACATCTGCGCCCGGCTCGCCGAGGCCGACATCCGGGTCCGGCAGCCCCTCGGCCAGGCTCGCCTGGCGTCGCTGCTGCACTCGATGTACGACCCTGACCACCAGATCGACCACATCCAGGCCATGTCCCGCCGCAACGCTTGGCCGGCCGAGCTGGACGCCACCCAGGCCCACTACCTGCAGGCCAAGACCCGCGAGTCGGCGACCCGCGAGCCGTGGTGCCACGCCACCGCATGGATCAAGGAGTGGCCGCTGACCCCCGTCGGCGTCAACTTCCTGGCCCCGCTGCTGGTGCACACCCCGGACGTGATCCGCACCGTCGCCGTCTGCATGGACCTGGAACCCACCGACGTCGCCATCGAACGGATGCTCACCGAGAAGACCAACGACGAGGCGGAGGCCAGCCGCGCCGCCAAGATGAACCGCACCGTCGACCCGCGCGACCTGGCCCACACCGGTCGCGTCGACCAGCGCGGCGAGGACCTCGCCTCCGGCGCGGCGGGGGTGAACCTGGTCGGCTACATCACCGTCAGTTCGCGCTCTCCCGAGGCGCTGGCGCGCGACAAGCGCACCATTCGCGCCTCTTCCGGCAAGAGCTTCCTCAAGCTGGAATGGTGCGACCGGGAACACCACCGGGCCTTTGTGAACACCCTCCCCTTCGCCACCGGCATCCGCCGCTGACCCCCTCGAACCACACGATCCACCGATCCACTGGAGGCCGGCCATGGCAGCACCGCTCGGAGGCATCACCGAGGGGTTCACCAGCTTTCTCTTCGGCAAGACGGAGACGACCCGGCTTCCCGTGCGCACCTCCACCGGCCAGGCCCAGGCCGTCTACCTGCCGACGGCCGCGCCCGGCCTGGGCGACTCCGGCGTGATCATCGGCCGCGAGGTCTACAGCGGCAAGGGCTACGTCTACGACCCGTTCCAGCTCTACGGCCAGCAGCTGCCCGCGCCGCACTGGCTGGTACTGGGCGAGTCGGGCAACGGCAAGTCCGCGCTGGAGAAGACCTACGTGCTGCGGCAACTGCGCTTCCGCGACCGGCAGGTCGTGGTGCTGGACGCCCAGGGCGAGGACGGCGTCGGCGAGTGGAACCTGATCGCCAAGGCGCTGGGGATAACGCCGGTCCGGCTGGACCCGCAGGCCGCGCTGAACGGCGGCGTCAAGCTCAACCCGCTCGACCCCGCCATCACCCAGACCGGCCAGCTGGCGCTGCTGCGCACCATCATCGAGGTGGCGATGGGCCGCAGCATCGAGGAGCGCGCCGGCTTCGCGCTCAAGGCCGCACACGCGCACGTCATCGCCACGGTGACGGAGCGTCAGCCGGTGCTCGGCGACATCATCGACGCGCTGCGCACCCCCAACACCGACTCCATCGACGCGCTCGGCGTCTCCCTGGACGAGATCCAGACCTGGGGCCTGGACGTCGCCCTGGTCCTGGACCGTCTCGTCGACGGCGACCTGCGGGGCATGTTCGACGGCCCGACCACCACCGGCATCGACCTCGACGCGCCGCTGATCGTCTTCGACCTCTCGCACATCGACCGCAACTCGATCGCCATGCCGATCCTGATGGCGATCGTGGGCGTCTGGCTGGAGCACACCTGGATCAGGCCGGACCGCAGGAAGCGCATCTTCCTGGTCGAGGAGGCCTGGCACATCATCAACTCCCCGTTCGTCGCCCAGCTGTTCCAGCGGCTGCTGAAGTTCGGGCGACGTCTCGGCCTTTCGTTCGTCGCCGTCGTCCATCACCTCTCCGACGTCGTCGACGGTGCGGCGGCGAAGGAGGCGTCGGCGATCCTCAAGATGGCCTCGACCAGGACCATCTACATGCAGAAGGCCGACGAGGCACGCGCCACCGGAAAGGTGCTGGGCCTGCCGCGCTGGGCGGTGGAAATCATCCCCACCCTGTCGCCCGGCATCGCGGTCTGGGACGTCAACGGTAACGTCCAGGTGGTGAAGCACATCATCACCGACCTGGAACGCCCGCTCGTCTACACGGACCGCGCCATGACCGAGGACGCCATCGCGGAGCGCACCCGCGCCTCACAGCAACTCGCTGACGACCCGGCCGCGTGATGTCCTGGTCGGCCCCGCGCGGTTCCTCGCCCCGTCGTCAGGATCGTCTCGGTCGCCAGCCCCAGGGCCCGGTGGGCGGGCCTGGGCGCGGTCCGGGTCCTGGCCGAGGTGAGGGGCCTGGCCTTGGTGGTCCGGGTCCTGGCCGAGGTGCAGGACCTGCTGGTGGTGCCGGCCCTGATCGTGGTTCCGGCCCCGATCGCGGTGCCGGTCCTGGCGGGCAGCCGGGCGCGGGGCCGCGGCGCGGCGGCATCCCGGACGGGGCGATCGTCGGGCTGCTGGCCTTCCTGCTCGGGACGACGGCGCTGTTCTGGACCGCGACCGGCCTCGGCGGTCTGGTGGACCACGGTCACTTCCCGCACCCGCTCCCCTTCCTGTCGACGGCGAGCGCGATCCGCCATCTCGCCACCGACCCCAACGACCTGCCGGGCGCATGGCCGACGACCACGGCGTCGACACTGCCCTCCGCGCTGGCGTTCTGGCTGACCTTCTTCGCGATGCTCGCGCTGGTCCTGGCCGGGCTGATCGCCGTCGCCACCGCGCGCGCCCGCCACCGCGCCGCAGTTGCGGCGGCCTCGGCTGCTTTGGCGGCTTCGACTCCGGGATCGGGGACGGGGTCGGGGGCGGGGTCGGCGGGGACCGTGCCGGAGGGGGCGTTCCCCCGGCAGGCGGACGACGAGGGCGCGGTCCGCGCGGACGCGGCGCCGACGACCGCCTACGCCGAGCCGTGGCCCGACAGCGGTTCGCCGATCAGCGGTTCGCCGACCAGTGGACCACCTGTCACCCCGCCCCCGGGCGCAGGCATAGCACCCGCCCCGACCCAGCCGCGTCCCTGGTACGTCGGCGAGGCCGCCGCCACGTTCACCCTGCCTCCAGGCACAACGTGCGTCTTCGCCCCCGAGGCGACGGCGACCGCACGCCGGTCCCTCGTGCAGCGCGTGATCGCCGACGCCACCACGCAGCCGCTCGTCGTCGTCGGCGCCGACCCGGCGCTGTGGGAGCAGCGCCCGGCGCACCGGCGCGCGTCCCGGTTCGACCCGCAGCAGATCAGCGCCGAGGATCCCGAGCACCCGCGCGGCCGTTGGGCCCCGCACGGCGGCTGCGAGGACCCCGCCGTCGCCACCGCCCGGGCCCACGCCCTGCTGCTGCCGACGACCCGGCCGACCTCCGACGCCTCGGACGTCCAGGAGAAGGCTGTCCGCGATCTCGCCGAGACCCTGCTGCGCTGCTGGCTGCACGCCGCAGCACTCGACAACCGGCCGTTCCGGCACGTCGCCCGCTGGGCGAGCACGGCAGGCGGTGCGTCCGGCGGCAGTGGCGCTCCCCGTCAGGAGGCCGTGGCGATCCTCAACACCACGGACGCCCACCGCTCCGGCGAGGGCTGGGGCGGCCTGCTCCAAGCGGCGTTGTTGCACCCCTCCCCCTCGCTCGACGCCGCACTCGCTCGCATCCGAGCCGCCCTGGCGTCCGTTGGCGAGCTGCACATCCTGGCAGCCTGCACACCCGACTCGCCGTCCGCCGCGCTCGACCCAGGGATGCTGCTGCGCGAGGGCGAGGTCAACAGCCTCTACGTCCTCGGCCAGGCGGGCGAGACGCGGTTGCGGGACGACGTACCGGGGATGTCCCACAGCGCGATGCCGCTGCTCACCGCACTTGTGGACGACACCTTCGAGCGCGCACGCCGGGCCGCAGCCCGCTCCGCGAGCGGACGGATCGACCCAGCCCTGCTCTGGGTGCTCGACGACGTCGCCGCGGTGGCGCCCTTCCCCGGGCTGCCCGAACTCATGGCCAGGGGCGGCCCGATGGGCCTGCACGCCCTCGCCGTCCTGCGCTCCCCCGAGCAGGCCCGCGCCCGCTGGGGCGAACGCGCCGTCCACAGCCTGTGGACGAACTCCGACAACCGCGCCGTCCTCGGCCCGCTGGAGCCGCAGGCCCTGACGGCACTGCTGGTTGGACTCAACTACTCCCTCCCGGGCGGCGGTCCGGCTCGACCCGAGTCGATCGGACCCGAGTCGATCCGTCTGGGCCGCGACGAGCTGCTGCTCCTGCCCGGACGCCGTCCCGACGGCGCGACGCCGCAACGTTTCCGCATCGGGAGCTGAGGACCGCGGACTGCGTCTGCCGGGCCTCATCGCCCTGCCGTACGCTCGGTGCTTCGACCGGCCCTGCCGGGCACAGCGCCTGTACGAGCCGTACGACCCGCGCGAGCTGCACGGGCCGCGCGAGCTGCACGGGCCGCGCGAGAGCAATACGGGCAAGTCATACGGCACCACACGGGTTGCGCACACCGCAGCGACCGCCACGACGACAAAGGACCGCAGAGAGATGAGCAGCAACGGCGGCTGGTGGCAGCCGCCCCGGCCAACGCCACCCGGCCCGCGCATGGGACCACCGATGGGACCGCCCCCGGGCCAGTGGCCGGGTGCCGGCCCCGGCGGGCCCTGGGGTCACGTGCCCCCGCCCCCGAAGCCGGGCGTGATCCCGCTGCGACCGCTGAGCATCGGCGACATCATCAGCGGCATCTTCATGACGATCCGCTTCAACTTCCTTGCGGTCTACGGCCCCGTGTTCATCACGGCCGTCGGATGCGTCGTGCTCTTCGGCCTCCTCGGCGTCACCGAGTGGACCCCGCTGCACACCTTCTGGGTCGACGCCAAGAACAACGCCAACAACGCGGGTTGGCACCCGAGCACCGGCGAGATCACCAACGCAGCAGTCGCTTTTGGGCTGTTGATGCTGCTGACCCTCGTCAGCTCCCTGGCGATCTACATCAGCGCCAACCTCGGCAGCCTCGCCACCCTCCGCCACGCGGTCGTCGGCCGTCGGGTGACGTTCAAGCAGAGCCTGCGCGAGGGCCTGCCGCACCTGTGGCGGCTGCTCGGTGCGATCCTGCTCATGGGTGTGGTGGCTTTCGGCGGCCTCATCGTCGCCGTCGCCGTGGCCTTGCTCATCGGCCTCGCCGCGGGCGCGGGCGCAGGCGCGGCGATGGGCGTCCTGCTCTACTTCCCCGCCGGGCTCTGGGGTATCTACGTGCAGGTCCGGCTCGTGACGCTCCCCGGCGTCGTGATGCTGGAGGGCGCACGTCCCCTCGCTGCCTTCAAGCGCGCCTGGCGTCTCAACGCCGGTGCCTGGTGGCGCTCGTGCGGAACCCTGTTCCTGATCACGCTGCTGGGCAGTGTCGTCAGTTACGTCGTCACGATGCCCTTCTCGCTCTGGGCGAGCACCGTCAGCGGGTTCGCGGGCATGGCCACGAGCAACCCCAACGACCCCAACCAGTTCCGTGCGCTGCTGATCGCCGAGTTGCTGTACTTCGCCCTCGTCATGCCGGTCTCGGTGGTGGTCAACCTGCTCACCCTGCCGCTCATGCCCGTTGGTCAGGGCCTGATGTACATGGACCGCCGCATCCGCCGCGAGAGCCTCGACCTCCAACTGGCCGAGGAGGCCGGCTTCCTGATCCACCAGCCGACCGTCCCCACGCAGGCCTCGCCCGAGCCGCAGGAGTCGTCCCCCGAGGACGCGCCTCAGGCACCGTAGCAGGAAGCAACGCAAAGAGGGCCGTTGGGGAGAACATCCCCCAACGGCCCTCTCGCTTTCCCGTCTCCTGCACGCCGGCCTCCGGCCCCCGCTTCCTACGGCTCGGTGTCTTCCTCCCACCTCCGGGGGCTTCCGCCCAGGAAAGCCTGTGTGCCGGGCACGAGGCCGCCCTAGTGGCTTCCCAAGGACCCCAACTCCGGCGGACCACCTATTGCGTTGCCGCAAAAGCAAGATGGCCCCCTGACACGCGGTCAGGGGGCCATCTTTTAAACTTTGTTCGGCGGCGTCCTACTCTCCCACAGGGTCCCCCCTGCAGTACCATCGGCGCTGTGAGGCTTAGCTTCCGGGTTCGGAATGTAACCGGGCGTTTCCCTCACGCTATGACCACCGAAACACGATG
>NZ_JADPRT010000016.1 GCF_015690355.1 Streptacidiphilus fuscans
AGCAGGCGCCGCTAGCTCAGTTGGTTAGAGCAGCTGACTCTTAATCAGCGGGTCCGGGGTTCGAGTCCCTGGCGGCGCACAGACAGCGAAGGGCCTCCTTGTCACAGCAAGGAGGCCCTTCGGCGTTCGCTGCGATAAGGTCGACGACGCAGGACGTAGACCGCCGTGACCGGCGCCGACCGAGGAGGTGAGACCCATCAACGCTCGTGCCGCGTGGATGCTCCCCTCGAACGGCCGCCGCTGACGAGTCCACCGAGGACCGTCACCGGGCCGGACCGAACTGGGGAGACCCGTTCAGCCTCCCGAAAGGCCCGTTGGACCAGATGTCTCCGACTCCTCCCCCTGCTTCATCGTCTTCACCCTCGTCACCCGCCTCACCCTCCCGTTCCTCCCGCGACGCCGTCGTGGCCCGGCTGCGCGCCGCCGGATGCGTCTTCGCCGAGGACGAGGCCGACCTGCTGCTCGCCGAGGCCGGCAGCCCGGCGGAACTCGACGCCATGACCACCCGCCGCGTGGACGGCCTGCCGCTGGAGCACGTGCTCGGCTGGGCCGAGTTCTGCGGTCTGCGCATTCACGTCGATCACGGCGTCTTCGTCCCCCGCCCGCGCACGGAGTTCCTGGTCCAGCAGGCGCTGCTGACCGGGGCCGCCTCCCGCGAGGATCCGCGGGAGCTGGTCGTGGTGGACCTGTGCTGCGGCTCGGGGGCGCTCGGCGCCGCCGTGTCCGCCGGGTTGCGTGCCTCGGGCCGCTCGGTCTCCCTGCACGCGGCCGACATCGACCCGGCCGCGGTCGACTGCGCCCACCGCAACCTCGCGCCCTACGGCGGCCACGCCTACGTCGGCGACCTCTTCGATGCCCTGCCGACGGCCTTGCACGGCCGGATCGACGTGCTGCTGGCCAACGTCCCGTACGTCCCGACGGAGGACGTCGCCCTGCTGCCGGCCGAAGCGCGGGAGTACGAGGCGCTGGTCGCGCTGGACGGCGGCACGGACGGCCTTGCCGTGATGCGCCGCGCCGTCGCCGGGGCCGCCCGATGGCTGGCCCCGGGGGGCGTCGTGCTCGTCGAGACCAGCGAACGGCAGGAGGGCGCGGCCGTCGCGGCGTTCGAGGCCGCCGGGCTGGTCACCCGGGCGGTCACGTCCGAGGAGTACTGGGCGACGGTCGTGATCGGCGAGCGTACGGCGGGGTAGGCCTCGCCGGAACGGGCGTGGGGGGGGGGGGGGGGGGGGGGGGGGGCCCCGCCCCCCCCCCCCCCCGGCCCCCGGGGGGGGGGGCGGGGCCGGGCCCGGCCGGGCCGGCCCGGCCCCCCCGCGCCGCCCGACGTTCTTTCCGTGGTCCTGTCCGTGCTCAGGCGCGGACCGGCTCCGGCCGCTGGGAGCCGGTGACCTGGCGCGAGGCGGCAGGGGCCGCCGGGGTCAGCATGTTGCGCAGTCCGAGCAGCGCGATCAGGCCCAGCCCCGCTCCGACGGCCGGGACCAGGAAGCCCGCGTGAGCACCGTGGGAGTCGATCAGCCGACCCGCCGCAGTCGAGCCGAGAGCCAGGCCGAGGCCGATCGCGCCGGTCAGCCAGGTGAACGCCTCGGTCTTGGCGCCCGTGTCGACGAGGGTCTCGACCAGCGTGTAGGCGGAGATCAGCGTCGGCGCGATGGCCAGGCCGCAGCAGAAGGCTGCCACGCCCAGCGCGAACAGGTTGGGCATCGCCCACAGCGTCGAGCAGCCGACGACCAGCGCGGTGTAGGTCGCCAGCAGGCGGAACTTCGGCGAGCGCTTCCAATGGACCGCGCCGAACGCCGTACCGGCGATCACGCTGCCACCGGCGAAGAGTCCGTAGACGAGGCCACTCAGTCCGGCCTGACCCGCCGCCTCACTGGCAGCGGTGACGGACACCTGCATCGCGCCGAAGACCGTGCCGACGCCCAGCAGGGCGACGACCAGCAGCCGGACACCCGGCTTGGCCAGCGCGGATCCGCCGGTCCGCCCGGCCGTCAGACGAACGGGCGGGGCAGTGCGGCGCTGCGCGGCGAAGGCGAGTCCGCCGACCACCGTGAGGACCACCTCGGCGACCAGTCCGGCGGCCGGGGCCACCGTGGTGCAGAGCGTGGTCGCCAGGACCGGGCCGAGCACGAAGGTCAGCTCGTCCGTCACGGACTCGAACGCGAACGCCGAGGACAGCGCCTCGGGACTCCCGTCCAGGGCGTGCAGCCAACGAGCACGGACCATGGCGCCGATCTGCGGCAGCGACGCCCCGGCCAGACCGGCCGCCAGGAACAGGCTCCAGATCGGCGCACCGGCCAGGGCCAGCACGACCAGGGTCACGACCGAGCCCGCGTGCACGGTCAGGCAGGGCAGCAGCACCACGGCCTGCCCGCGACGGTCGGACAGCCGCCCGGTCAGCGGAGCACCGACGACCTGGGTGATCGAGGCGACGGCCGCGACCGCGCCGGCCGTGGTGTAGGAGTGGGTGGTGTCGAAGACGAGGAGTACGGTGCCCAGCCCGAGCATCGCGTAGGGCATGCGCGCGACGAAAGCGGGGAGCAGGAAGGTCCAGGCGCCGGGGGTGCGCAGCAGCGCACCGTAGCCGAACGAGCGGGCCATCGGGGAGGCTCTCTCTGCTGCCTGGTAGCGCAGGGAGCTGTGGGTGTGCCCCGCGCGCCGAGGGTCGTCCTCTGTGCGTCGACCGGGGTAGATACCGCAGGTCCGGCCGTGTGGGCACGGCCTGCAGCCGCCGAGCGGTCTAGCCGACTCTGCATCAGGCAGATGTAGCTGGTCTCGGTAGATCTACGGACATCTTATCCGCTGGGCACCGGCGTCCGGGCTGTCCCGGACGTGAGTCCGCCCACCATTCGTCCGTCCATCAACTCCCCTCAACCCCGGTTCACCCCTCGTTCATTCCGGTCACCGTACGGACGCAAGCGGTTGCGGTGCGCACGGTGCGGGGCAATCGTGGCTCTCGACCCGACCCACGCGGGCACTCCCCCGACCCGTGTCACTCAGCCCCCGGAGGGCCAGATGCCCGACCGCAGCTCCTACCCCGACGGCGCGCCCTGCTGGGCCGACCTGAACGCCCCCGACCTGGAGTCCGCGCGCCGCTTCTACGGCGCCGCCCTCGGCTGGGAGTTCCAGGACAAAGGGCCCGAGTACGGCCACTACACGATGTGCCTCTGGAAGGGGAAGCCGGTCGCCGCACTGATGCCGCCTCCCCCGAGCGCGGATTCCCTGGCCCCGGCCTGGAACGTCTACCTCAGCACCGGCGACATCGAGCGGACCATCGCCGCCGTCGAGTCCGGTGGCGGGAAGATCGCCATGGGGCCGCACGACATCCCGGACGCGGGACGGCTGGCGTTCGCCTTCGACCCGCAGGGCGCCTCCTTCGGGCTGTGGCAACCGGGCGTCCACGCGGGCGCCCGCCTCTACGGCGAGCCGGGCGCGATGGCGTGGAACGAGCTCTACACCACCGCCGGCGGCGCCGCGGACGCCTTCTACGCCGGTCTCTTCCCCTATCGGCAGCGCCAGATCGGCGACGAGGTCAACTTCGACTACACCACCTGGACCCCGGAGGGCGCTGACCGCGAGGTCTGCGGTCGCCTGCGCGTCACCGATCCGGCGCACGACCTGGCCGCCGGTGGCGGCTCGCCGTTCTGGTCGGTCTACTTCGCCGTCGCCGACGTGGACGAGACGGCCAAGCAGGTGGCGGCGCTGGGCGGCTCCGTCCTGCAGAGCCCGTTCGACTCCCCGTACGGTCGGCTCTCTGTGGTGAAGGACCCCTCAGGGGCGGCCTTCACCGTTATCACCCTGGCGTTCTGAACCGAGTGACGACAAGTCACTCCTCGTCCTCTTGGAGGCCCGACGTGGCAACCACCCGCATCGCACGCACCAACTGGCAGGGCAGCCTGCTCGACGGCAAGGGCGTCGTCGCCATGGAGTCGTCCGGCATCGGCGAGTTCCCGGTGACCTGGGCCTCGCGGGCCGAGCAGCCCAACGGCAGGACCAGCCCCGAGGAGCTGATCGCCGCCGCGCACAGCAGCTGCTTCTCGATGGCGCTCTCGCACGGCCTGGCGGGTGCCGGCACGCCGCCCACCGCGCTGGAGACCACCGCCGAGGTGACCTTCCAGCCGGGGACCGGCATCACCGGCATCCACCTCACCGTAGTGGGCACCGTTCCCGGCCTGGACGAACCCGGTTTCGTCAAGGCCGCGGAGGACGCCAAGGCCAACTGCCCGGTCAGTCAGGCGCTGACCGGAACGACGATCACGCTGAGCGCCTCTCTGGCGTAAGGTACCGCCGCCGCGCGGTCCGTCCAGCGATTCCGGACCCTTGTCACGGAAACGAGTGAAAGGGGGCGCACGCTGCATGCGCGCGACCCCCACGACGGAGTGAATCAGCCCCGGAATGCTTGGCAGGACTCCGGGGCTCGCACCTAGGATCCTTACCGTGCGTAGCGGCCCTCCCGGTCCCCCCGGCTCCTCCGAGGACATCGACGTCCTCGGCACTCTCCACGAGCCAGGAGCGAGGACGGTCACGGCCGACGCCGAAGCAGTGAATTCAGTGAGCTCAATGAATGCCAATGCCACAGTGAATGCAGTGACTACAGCAGACCGGCGCAGCCTTGAGGACGCACTGCTGGCCAGCGAGAACCGGTTCCGGGCCGCGTTCATCGACGCCGGCATCGGCATGGCGCTGATCGACCGCAGCGACCTGATCATCGAGGCGAATCCGGCGCTGGCCGAGATGCTGGGACGCACCGTCCCGGAGTTGATGCGGCTGCACATCCACGCGCTGATCGACATCGAGGAGAGCTCCCGGCAGGTCTACCGCGAGCTGGTCCGTGGCCAGCGGGACCGGATCCGCCTGGAGAAGCGCCTGAAACACCGTCAGGGACACGCGGTGTGGACCAACATCACCATCTCCCTGATCCGCGACTCCAACGGTGAGCCGCTCTACACGCTGGCGATGGTGGAGGACGTCTCCGAGGCGAGGCGACTCGGCGACCGACTCCACTACCAGGCCATGCACGATCCGCTCACCCAGCTGCCGAACCGCTCCCTCTTCTTCGAGCGGCTGGCCGGCGCCTTTGCCGAGGCGGACCAGCGGATCGGCCTGTGCTACCTGGACCTGGACGGCTTCCAGGCGGTCAACGACACGCTCGGCCACCACATCGGGGACGAGCTGCTGGTCGCGGTGGCCCGTCGGCTGGAGCAGCGGTTCACGGCGCGGGGTCACCTGGTGGCTCGGATGGGCGGCGACGAGTTCGCAGTGCTGGTGCCGCGCAGCGCGGGTGCGGAGGAGCTGACCGCGCTGGCGGCCGAGGTCGTGGAGGTGGTCGGCGCCCCCTACGACCTGAGCGGTCAGCGGGTCGCCGCCACGGCGAGCGTCGGCGTGGTCGAACGGCCCGTGCCCGGCACCACGCCGACCGAGCTGGTCCGCGACGCGGACGCGACACTGTACTGGGCGAAGACGGACGGGCGGTCCCGCTGGGCGCTCTACGACCCGGAGCGGATCGCGTACCAGATGACGCGTCAGGTGCTCGCCACGACCATGCGGCCGGCGCTGGAGCGGGGCGAGTTCCTGCTCGAGTACCAACCGCTGGTCGACCTGAACTGCGGTCGGCTGCGCGGGGTGGAGGCGCTGGTCCGCTGGCGGCATCCGGACTTCGGCCGGCTCGCGCCGGATCGTTTCATCCAGATCGCCGAGGAGACGGGAGCGATCGTCCCGCTGGGCCACTGGGTGCTGGAGACCGCCTGCGCCCAGGCGCGCAGTTGGCTGGATCGTTTCCCCGAGGCGCAGCTCTTCGTCAGCGTCAACCTGGCAGCACGTCAGTTCTCCGACTCGGACATGGTTGCGGATGTGGCCGAGGTCCTCGGTGCGACCAAGCTGCCCGCGCGGCTGCTCCAGTTGGAGCTGACCGAGAGCGCGGTGCTGGGGCCGGTCGGCCGACCGGTCGAGGCGCTGCACGCGCTGTCCGCGATGGGGGTGCGGATCGCCATCGACGACTTCGGTACGGGCTACTCGAACCTGTCCTACCTGAGTCGGCTGCCGGTCCATGTCCTCAAGCTGGACGGCTCGTTCGTCGAGGGCTTCCGGGAGCCGCGCGAGAGCCGCGCGAACGGCGAGCACGGCGAACGCGGCGAGCACGGCGAGCACGGCGAGCAGCGTCCGAGCGGCATGAACAGCGTGCAGGGCATGAACGGCTCGGTCGCGCGGGGCGCGGCGGACGAGAAGATCGTCGCCGCCCTGGTCCGGCTCTCGCACGTGCTCGGGCTGACCGTCACCGCCGAGGGCGTCGAGAGCGCGACCCAGGCCGACCGGCTCCGGGCGACGGGCTGCGACACCGCCCAGGGCTGGCACTTCGGCCGGGCCGTGCCCGCGACGGAGATCGACCACCTGCTGGGCGCGCTCCGCCGCACCACCGCTCGCTGAGTCACGCCACACCGGAAGTCCCCCGAAGGGGTGAGGAGTGTCCACCCTGCCGCGTGCCCCACATCCTGACGGTTCATCAGTCCATACTCTCGGCCGTATGCCACAGCGTCGCCTGCTCACAGTCCTGGCTCTCGCCATGGGCGCGCTGCTGCTCGTCTTCGCCGCAGGGGCCGACCTGCTCACACCCGGGAACCCGGCGCGGTTCGGCGCGGCCCAGGCGCAGAGCGGTGACGCCCTGGTCGCGGACGGGCAGCCGTGGCAGGACAACACCGTGCTGCCGGCGCACACGGTGCCGTTCGGGGCGTTCCTCGGGTCGGACTTCGCCGACTCGGCGCAGAGCCGGATGTCGGTCTGGCTGCACAACGCGGACCTGCAGGTCGGCCACACCTACCTCCCCGGCGAGAACTGGTCGGACATCGAGGGGAGCCCGGGCCTGCTGGCGCCCTGGGCGCAGTGGCGGCTCTCCCGTCGTGACCGGATCTTCGTGCTGGCCGTGCCGATGCAGGCGCAGAACGAGGACAACCTGAGCGACGACGACGTCGCGTCCCTCCTGCAGCAGGCGGCGACCGGCGCGAACGACGGCCACTTCCTGACGCTGGCCCGACGACTGGTCGCGCTGGGCATCCCGGATACGGTGATCACGCTGGGCTGGGAGATGAACGGAATCACCTACACCAGCCGCTGCGGTCCGGACCCGACGGACTGGAAGACCTACTGGCGGCGCATCGTCCACGTCATGCGCAGCGTCCCCGGTCAGAAGTTCCGGTTCGACTTCACCGCGAACCGGGGTCCGGACGACCACCCGTGGACGGACTGCTACCCGGGCGACGACGTCACGGACGTCATCGGCATGGACAACTACGACCAGGGTCCGGGCGAGACCTTCGCCGACTACGTGACGGAGCAGTACGGGCTGCTGGACCAGGTGCGCTTCGCCTCCGCCCACCACAAGCCGGTCTCCTACCCCGAGTGGGGCATGTTCCGCCACGGCGACGACCCGACGTTCATGCGGGACATGATCGACTGGATGGAGACCCATGACACGCTCTATCAGACGATCACCGACTACTGCCCGCACGGTGTACTGAACTGCGACCAGAACCCCCAGTCGAGCTCGGTCTACCAGCAGATGATGTCCGATCAGCCGCCGCCGCTCCCCGGCCCGTCGCCGACGCCGTCGCCCTCTCCCTCGCCGACGCGGAGCACCGGACCGAGCCCGACGCCGACCGCGCAGCCGTCGCCGGTTCCGACGCCGACCGCCGCAGCGAGCGCCACGCCGACGGTGGCACCCGATCAATCTCCGACGGCGACGCCCACCACGGGTCCGACCACGCCGCCCGCGGTCCCGCTCCCGAGCCCGACCTGCCACCGCCGACGGGACTCCGGCCCCTGCCCGGGCCCGGCCGGGCAGCCGGTCCCGTCCCCGGCTCCGTCGAGCCCGGCACCGCTCCCGGGCAGCACGCGCGTCAAGCTGCCGGGCCGCTCCTGAGCAGCAGGCTCAGGCCGGCACGCAGCTGAACGCACCGTTCCGCGCACGGGCGGGGGCAAGGGCTCGACGGTCCCGGCCCCATCGGTCTCGGCGTCGGCATTGACTTCTGTGGCGCGCGGTCCGACCCTCTCCCTCACCCGGACAGCACCCGGGCCACCGGTACGACTGTCATCCCGCCGAGCCCGCACCGCCGGCGAGGACCCCTGCGCGGGACCGCACCGCCCGACGCGTCTTCATCACCCTTCACCGCCGCGCGTCGGCATTCGGCCGGACGGCCGCGACCTCTCGTCGCCCCTGCCCGGACGCTGCGAAGCCGCGCACGGCCGCGCTCCCCACCCACCGGGCGACGTGCGAGCGACCGACCGGCACCCCCGCGCACGGAACGGCGGAGGCGCTGCGCTCGCACGCCGCTCGCTGAGCCGACCGGAGGACAGTCATGGATCAGCACGACCGCGCACGCCTGTCGAGACGCGCCTTCCTCGGTGCGACGGCGGCCGGCGCCGCGCTCGGGGTAGTCCAGTGGACGCCCGCCTTCAGGGTCTCCCCGGCCGAGGCGGCGACCTCGGCACCACCGAACTTCCCCGGCACCATCTCCGTCTACCAGCAGGCGTTCAGCAACTGGTCCGGCGAGATCAAACTCAGCCCCACCTGGACCTGCGCCCCGAGCAGCCCGAACGACGTGGTCACCCTCGCCAACTGGGCCCACGCCAACGGCTGGAAGCTGCGTCCGAAGGGCATGGGCCACGGCTGGTCACCGTTCCTGGAGCCGAGCGGGGCCTCGGGCAACATCCTGCTGGTCGACACGACCGTCAACCTCACGGCCGTCACGGTCAACTCCGGCTCCCCCGCCTCGGTCACCGCGCAGGCCGGGATCACCATGCTCAACCTGCTGACGTCGCTGGAGAACGCGGGCTACGGCCTCACCAACACCCCTGCGCCCGGCGACCTCACCCTGGGCGGTGTCCTGGCCATCGACGGCCATGGCACCTCCGTCGCCGCGAGCGGGGAATCGCTGCTCCCGGGTCACACCTACGGTTCCGTCAGCAACCTGGTGACCTCGCTGACCGCAGTGGTCTGGGACTCCGGAAGCAGCTCCTACGTGCTGAAGACCTTCCAGCGCAGCGACCCCGACATCGGCGCCTTCCTGGTCAACCTGGGCCGCGCCTTCGTCACCGAGGCCACCCTGCGCGTTGGGGCCAACCAGCGGCTGCGCTGCCAGAGCACCTACACGACCCAGGTCACCGACCTGTTCGCGCCGCCCGGCTCGGCCGGGTCCAGTTCGTTCGCGTCGCTGGTGAACCAGTACGGGCGGGTGGAGACGATCTGGTTCCCGTTCACCACCGTGCCCTGGCTCAAGGTGTGGACCGTCTCGCCCAGCAAGCCGTGGATATCGTCGCAGGTCAACAGCCCCTTCAACTACTCCTTCTCGGACTCGATCACCACGCAGGAGTCCGGCTACGTCGCGGACATCCTCGGCGGGGACGTCGGGATCACGCCGACCTTCGAGAACCTGGAGATGAGCATCGTCGGCTCCGGGCTGATCACCACCGGCACCTGGGACATCTGGGGCTGGGCCAAGAACCTCCAGCTCTACGTGCGCCCGACCACGCTCCAGGTGACCGCCAACGGCTACGCCATCCTCTGCGCCCGCAGCGACATCCAGCGCGTGGTCAGCGACTTCTACACGTACCTGCAGGGGCAGTTGACGAGCTATCAGAACGCGGGCCAGTTCCCCATGAACGGTCCGTGGGAGGTCCGCGTCACCGGCCTGGACAACCCCTCCGACTGCGGCGTTCCCGGCGCGGTCCAGCCGCTGCTCAGCGCTGTCCGGCCGCGTCCCGACCAGCCGCAGTGGGACACCGCGGTCTGGATGGACCTGCTGACGGTCCCCGGCACGCAGCAGTCCGAGCAGTTCTACCGCCAGACCGAGCAGTGGGCGCTGTCCCACTACACCGGCAGCTACGCGGCGGTGCGGGCGGAGTGGTCCAAGGGCTGGGCCTACTCGGGCACGGCGGCGTGGGCGGATCCGACGGTGCTCGGCAGCACCATCCCCGACTCGTTCCGCACCGGCCAACCCACGAACGCGAACTGGGACACCGCGCTGGCCACGCTGGACAAGTACGACCCCGGCCGCATCTACTCCAACGCGTTCACGGATACCCTGCTGCCCTGACCTTGTCCTCGTGCTCTTCTTGGCACGGCAGTAGTGGTGGTGGCCCAGGTGACCGACGTTCCCGCAGCACCCACGTCGTCCGCAGCGTCCGCAGCGCCCGCGGTGCGGATCGAGCGAGACGGGCCGGTGTGGACGGTGGTCCTCTCCCGACCCGGACGCCGCAACGCCGTCGACGGACCCACGGCGAACGCGCTGTTCCGCGCGTTCGCCGAGTTCGACGCGGACGAGACGGCGTCGGTGGCCGTGCTGTGGGGCGAAGGCGGCACGTTCTGCGCCGGGGCCGACCTCAAGGAGGCCGACGGCCCGAACGGCAACGTGCTCACCACCGAAGGCCCGGGGCCGATGGGCCCGAGCCGGATGCGCCTGTCGAAGCCCGTCATCGCCGCCGTCGCGGGCCACGCGGTGGCGGGCGGGCTGGAGTTGGCGATCTGGTGCGACCTGCGCGTCGCGGCGGAGGACGCCGTCTTCGGCGTCTTCTGCCGCCGCTGGGGTGTTCCGCTGATCGACGGCGGAACGGTCCGCCTGCCGCGCCTGATCGGCGCGGGCCGCGCCATGGACCTGATCCTGACGGGTCGTGAGGTCCTTGCCCCCGAGGCGCTGGCCATCGGTCTCGCCGACCGCGTCGTCCCCCTCGGGGCCGAACGCGCGGAGGCGGAGGCGCTCGCACGCCGGATCGCGGGCTTCCCGCAGACCTGCATGCGCGAGGACCGCCTCTCGGCGCGGGAGGCGGAGGGCCTGACGGAGGAGGCGGCCCTGGCGAACGAGTTCCAGCACGGCCTCGCCACGCTCAAGGCCGAGGGCCTCGCGGGCGCGAAGAAGTTCCGCGCGCGCGAGCGGTGAGGCCTTCCACGCCGGCGTGGTGCTGACCGCCTGCGGCCGGGCCCCAAGGGGTCAGGCTGCTCCGCGCAACGGCTTCGCCAGGACCCGCTCGTGCCCGCTGCCGTCGGGCAGGGCCTCGCCAAGCTCGCCCGTGTCGGTGAAGCCGTGGCGGGCGTAGAGGGCGGTGGCGTTGGTGTTGTCCGGGCGGACGGAGAGGAGCAGGGTTCGGGCGCCGCGCGCGACCGCCCAGCGGGCGATCGCGTCGATCAGGCCGTCGGCGACGCCGTGGCCGCGTGCGGCGGGACTGACCCACATCGAGATCAACTCGGCGGCCGTGGTGTCGCCCTCCACCGGGACGCCGCTGCTCATCCCGACCGGGCGGCCGTCGAGGACCGCGACCAGGTCGCGCGCGCCCGGGATGGACAGGCGACCGCGCCAGCGCTCTTCCCGGTCGCCGTCTCCCTGCCACTCGGCCAGCGTCGAGCCGAAGGCGTAGGGCGCCTCGGCCAGGGCCGCCAGGCGGAGTTCGCGCCAGAGCGGCCAGTCGTCCGAGGTGAGGGTGCGTAGTTCGAGCATGCTCCGACCTTGCCGTCCGGACCTGCGAACGGCAACCGGTTTCCGCTGCAGCGGGACCTTACGCGGGCCGCAGCGCGGCGAGTTGCTCCGCGAAGGGCACGACGTCCGCGAACGGGTCGGTGCGCCGTGCGGTCGCCGGGCTGCCGCGCAGCACGGACGCCAACTCGTCGGCGGCGCGGTCGATCCGCTGCCGCAGACCGTTCTCGTCCGCGCTGCCCCAGTCCTCCGAGGCGGCGAAGACCGCGGTCGGCTGCACCACCGCGCGCAGGTAGGCGAAGAGGGGGCGCACGGCGTGGTCGAGCGCCAGCGAGTGGCGCGCGGTGCCGCCGGTCGCGCCGATCAGGGTGGGCTTGCCCGCCAGCGCGCCCTGCTCCAGCACGTCGAAGAAGGACTTGAACAGGCCGCTGTAGGAGGCGGAGAAGATCGGCGTGACCGCGATCAGCGCGTCCGCGTCGGTGACGCTGTCGATCGCGTGGCGCAGTGCCTCACCCGGAAAGCCGGTCACCAGGTTGTCGGCGATCGGGTGGGCGAGCTCGCGGAGTTCGACGAGGTCGACCACGACCTCGCGTCCGTCCGCGGCCAGCCGGCTGCGGACGGCCTCCGTCAGGCGGTCGGCCAGCAGCCGGGTCGAGGACGGCTGGCTCAGCCCGGCCGAGACGACGGTCAGCTTGATGGGGTCCATCAGCGGTGTGCTCCTTCCATTTCCTTCGTTCTTCGCGCTCTGCCGCTGTTCACACGTCGTGTGGCGGGCGGTGTCAGCGTGCGGCCGTCTCCGGCTGCGGCTCCCCCTGCACGGCCTGCGCGGCCTGCTCGGTCTGCTGCGCCTGCGCCGCCGCGCGCAGCGAGGCGTGGGTCGGAGCGGACGGGACCCCGGCCGGGCGGCGCTTGGCGAACTCCTCGCGCAGCACCGGGACGACCTCCTCGCCGAGCAGGTCGATCTGCTCCAGCACGGTCTTGAGCGGCAGACCGGCGTGGTCGACCAGGAACAACTGGCGCTGGTAGTCGCCCGCGTAGTCACGGAAGGCGAGGGTCTTCTCGATGACCTGCTCCGGCGAGCCGACGGTCAGCGGGGTCTCACGGGTGAAGTCCTCCAGGGACGGGCCGTGCCCGTAGACCGGCGCGTTGTCGAAGTAGGGACGGAACTCGCGCACCGCGTCCTGGGAGTTGCGGCGCATGAAGATCTGTCCGCCCAGGCCGACGATGGCCTGCTCCGGCGTGCCGTGGCCGTAGTGGGCGTAGCGCTCCCGGTAGAGCTCCACCATCCGCTGCGTGTGCTCCTTGGGCCAGAAGATGTTGTTGTGGAAGAACCCGTCGCCGTAGAACGCGGCCTGCTCGGCGATCTCGGGCGAGCGGATCGAACCGTGCCAGACGAAGGGCGCGACGCCGTCGAGCGGACGCGGGGTCGAGGTGAAGGACTGCAGCGGGGTGCGGAACCGGCCCTCCCAGTCCACCGCCTCCTCGCGCCAGAGCTGGTGCAGCAGCGCGTAGTTCTCGATCGCGAGCTGGATGCCCTGGCGGATGTCCTTGCCGAACCACGGGTAGACCGGGCCGGTGTTGCCGCGGCCCATCATCACGTCGACCCGACCGTTGGCGATGTGCTGGAGCATCGCGAAGTCCTCGGCGATCTTCACCGGGTCGTTGGTGGTGATCAGCGTGGTCGAGGTGGAGAGGATGATCCGCTCGGTGCGCGCCGCGATCCAGCCCAGCATGGTCGTCGGCGAGGACGGGACGAACGGCGGGTTGTGGTGCTCACCGGTCGCGAACACGTCCAGGCCGACCTCCTCGGCCTTCTCGGCGATGGCGAGCATCGCCTTGATCCGCTCGTTCTCGCTGGGGGTACGCCCGGTGGTCGGGTCCGGAGTCACGTCACCGACGCTGAAGATGCCGAACTGCATGCCGGCGTCGGGCGTGGTGCCCGCGGCGGGGTTCACGGGGGTGACGGGGCTGGTCGCGGGCGTCGTCATGGGGCTCACCTGTCTCCTCGAACCATTTCGTTGAATATTCAACCATGCCTGTCAACCGCTCGCCTTGCCGGGGCATTCCCGCGTGGCTTGTCAGTGGTGGGGGCTAACGTCGCGTGCATGGTGATGGGGGCACTGCACGTGGTGCGCGGTGACGCGACGGCGCCGCAGGGCAAGGGGCCAAAGGTGATCGCTCACGTCTGCAACGACATGGGCGGCTGGGGCAAGGGGTTCGTGGTCGCGCTCTCGAAGCGCTGGCCCGAGCCGGAGGCGGCCTACCGGCGCTGGCATCGCGAACGGGCCGAGAACGGCTTCGGCCTCGGCGCGGTGCAGCTCGTCCGGGTCGGGCCGGGAGCGGACCGGGCGGGTGGGCCGGGGTGGGAGCGGGGACAAGAAGGTGAGCAGAGCAGGGGCGGCCGTCCGGGCGCCGCGCCGGGGCTCTGGGTGGCGAACATGATCGGCCAGCACGGCACGCGTACGGGTGGCCGCGGAGTTCCGCCGGTGCGGTACGAGGCGATCGGAGCCGCGCTGTCGGCGCTGGCCCCGCTCGTGCTGGAGCGGGGCGCGTCTGTCCACATGCCGCGGATCGGCTGCGGGCTCGCGGGCGGGCGCTGGGAGCGGGTCGAGCCGCTGGTCAGGGACGCGCTGGTGGGCCGGGGTGTGTCGGTCACGGTCTACGACTGCGGCTGACCGGCCGAGGCACGCGCACGCGGTGGCACGAGGGCACGGGCGGGCAGCCGAGGTCGTCGGATCACGACCGATTCGGTCGCGTCACAGCCGAGGGCCGTTGCCCCCGACCTCGGTGCCCGGCTCAGCCTCGGCGGGCACAGGGGACACGTCGGACAGGGCGCGGACGACCGCGAAGAGCCGGGCGCTCTTCCAGGCGGTGCCGATCGACCCCTCGCAGAACCGCTCGCCGCGCACGACGGCCGTCGCGGCGCGGACGGCGTCGCCCGGTGTGTAGGTGCCGTCCGGGGCGAGTACGGGCTCGGCGAAGGATGTCCAGGCGTAGGCAGGGGTGACCGCGCCCACCGCCGTCAGGGCTTGGGTGAGGGCGTGGACCCGGGGTCCGTAGGTGGCGTGGCCTTCGTGCCACTCCATGTCTCCGGGTTCCACGGCCCAGCCTGCGGTGAACCGGGCGAGCTCGTGCCAGGCCTGGCGCGCCCGCGCGGACTCGCGGTCGAGTCCGGCCAGCAGGGTCGCGTCGTCCGGGTCGCCGTCCGCTCCGGTGCCCGGGGCGGGACGCTTGTCGGTGTCGTTGTGGGTGTCGGGGTGGATCAGACGGCGGGTCAGGTCGTACTTGGCCGTCAGCCGGGCCCGCAGGGCCGCGTCGGGGAGCAGTGCCAGCCGGTCCGGTGCCGAGTTGGAGGAGAGGTCCGCGTCCTTGACCGTGACTGCGCCCGGGGTGGCCAGGATGCGCGCCGCGTAGTCCTGGAGCGGCTCACCGGTGCGCTTGGTCAGCGCGACCACGATGTCCTTGGTCCGCTGCGGGAGCGCCGCGGAGGCCAGCCAGTTGAGCGTGAGCACGTCGTCCTCGATGGCGTCGTGCAGCCAACCGGCCGCCACCTGTGCGTCGTCGCCGCCGTAGGACGCGGTGCGGCTGGCGACCGCCTCCAGGTGCTCGACGTAGGGGCGGCCCGCCTTGTCCACCTGCTGGGCGTGCGCGTCCCGGGCGATCGCCTCCACCTCGGCCAGGGAGAGCCACGGCCCCGCCGCGCCCGCCTCACTCGCTTCGCTCGCCTCTCGCGGCTGGCGCGGCTCGCGCGGCTTGTCGGTCACGTGGGTCTCCCTCGTTCGTCGTCTTCGGACCGGTCCCGGACGCCGGTGCCGGGGCCGCCACCAGGAGCCGTGCCACATGTCCATCATGCGCGGGCGATCCCGCTCTGTCGCCAGGCCGCCCCGGGTCGACACGCCGTCCAGGGAAATGGACGAACTTCGCGCCCGGTGGTCATTCCATCGCACAATCTGCGTCCATGAGCTCTTCCGTCCCGCTCGCGCCTGCCCATCCCCTGCCCCCGCACGACTCCTCCACCTCTGCCGCACGACTGTTCCGCGTGGCCGACGGCGTCCACGTCTGGCGGCCCACGCCGGGCCACGGCTGGGGACTGGCCAACTGCGGTCTGGTGACCGGCTCCTCGGCCGGTACCGCCTCCGCCGCCTGGATCGACTCCCCTTACGACCGCACGCTGGCCGACGAGTTCCGCGACCGGTGCGCACCGCTGCTCCCCGCGGGCGCCGAGCTGGAGTGGCTCTTCGTGACCCACGGCAACGGCGACCACCTGTGGGGCTGGGAGGCGGTCCCGCAGGCGCGGATCGTCTACACCCGGGAAACGGCCGGGCACATCGCCCACGAGCCGGACCCCTGCGACCTGCACGGCCTGGTCCACCACGGTGACCGGGAGACGCTCGTCGGCTGGTACCTGCACCGCCACTTCGGCCGATACCTGTGGCCGCGGACGACGTTGCCCACACCGGCGTTGACATTCAGCGGCGTGCTGGAGGCGGCGGTCGGCGACACGCCGGTCCGGATGATCCAGATCCCGTCGGCGCACACCCGTGGCGACGCGATCGCGTACCTGCCCCGCCAGCAGGTCTGCTTCGCGGGCGACGTCCTCTTCACTTCGAGCGAGGACGAGCCCGGGGACCATCCGGTGCACTGGGCCGGACCGTTGGAGAACGTCATCACCGGCTGCGACGAAGTGCTGGCCACCGGTGCGACCGTCATCGTGCCAGGTCACGGCCCGGTGGTGGACCGCGCCGGGGTCCACCACCACCGGGACTACCTCTGCTGGCTGCGGGACGGCGTCCTCCGGCTGCACGGGCTCGGGATCCCCGCGCCCGAGGCCGCACGACGGCTGATCGGGGAGAACCGCGATCCCGCGCTGCACCTGCCGGAGCGCCTGGCGATCACGGTCGCGATGCAGTACCGGCATCTCGATGGCGCACCCGAAGTGCCGATGCTGGAGCAGGTGCGCGGGCTGGCTCAACTCGCCTGGGAGTTGGAACATCCCGACTCGCCGTTCCCCGGCCCGCGCACGCATGCGTCCGACGCCGCCCCGTCGTCCGGCCTGGCCGAGGTCGGCTGACGGAGCGGCGATCGGAACGCCCGTCGGTCCGGAACAGCGGACGATCAGAACGAGGGAGCGGTAGAGCGCCAGAGCGCCAGTTGGCGGTCAGGCGAGGCGCAGCGCGCCGAGCAGGTCGGCGCTGCGGAGGAGGGTGGGAACGCCCTCCACCCCGGCGGCCCAGTCCTGCGGCAGCGCAGAGAGCCCGTAGGCCGCGCCGAGCAGGTTGCCGCAGACCGCGCCGGTCGAGTCGCTGTCCCCGGAGTGCGTGACGGACAGCGTCAGCGCCCGGCGCGGATCGGCCGGGGCGGCGAGCAGGCAGTGGACCGCGATGGCCAGGCACTCCTCCGCGATCCAGCCGAGGCCGACGCGCTCGACGGTCTCGAAGTCGGCATTGCCCTCGGCCGCCCACCGGACGGCTCGCTCCAGCGCCTCGACGGTCTCCGTGCCCGCGCCGAGCGGCGCGGACGCCGCCTGCTTGATGGTCTCGGCCACTGCGGCGGACGGCTCCTCGCCACTCACCAGCCGGTCGACCAGCGCCGCGAACGCCCCGGCCGCGACGTAGCCGGTGGGGTGGCCGTGGGTGAGCTGCGCCGCCTCTGCGGAGAGCCGGAACGCCTCCTCCGGCCCCACCCCGACCAGCCCGAACGGTGCCGAACGCATCACCGTGCCACAGCCCTTGGAGTTCGAGTTGACCACTCCGACCCGCCCGAGCTCCACCACCTCCGGCAGCTCCGGATGGTCCCGCAGGCCGGACATACAGGCGTTGCCCGGGGCCCGCGAGGCGTAGAGCCAGGGCTCGCCGAGGAGGCCGGCCGTCTGCTCGCCCTCCGGTCCGGGCAACCGCTGGGTACGCAGCCACCGCTGGTAGGCGGCGTGCGCGGCGGCGCGGACCTCGCTGAGTCGGCCGCCGGTCCACAGCAGCGCCTCCGCCGTGAAGAGGGTCATCTGGGTGTCGTCGGTGACCTCGGCGAGCCGGTCGCCTCCGGTGCTGCGGGGCAGCTCGGTCACGCCGTCCTCGCCGTGGGCGGCCAGGATCGCCTCCAGGCGCTGGAACTCCACCGGCCAGCCGAGCGAGTCCCCGACCGCGCCGCCCACCAGACAGCCGCGAATCCGCTCGGACCTCGCCAGATAGGCGGCCATGGTGGTGTTCTGATCAGTCGTCATACATGATCCCCTGTCGGTTCCGTTCCCCGGCCGCCGCCCGACGGCGTCCCCTCCGCGAGCAGGTCGCCGAGCTCCGTGCGCCGGTAGACGACACGCCGGCCGACGCGTGTGCCGACCACCAGCTCTGCCTCGCGCAGCACGGCCAGGTGTCCGCCGATGGTACCGAGCGACTGGTCCAGCTGGGCGGCGAGTTCGCTGCTGGTCGCGGGGCGCTCCAACTCCCGCAGGATCGCCGCGCGTCCCGCGCCGATCAGGCGCGCGAGGGCGCCAACCGCCCGCCGGGACCCAGGAGTCGGATCCGCACCGACCACCGTCCCGCTGCCCCGCGCCGGATAGACCAGGGCGTACGGTGCGTCAGGTGCTTCACAGAGCCAGGTGCCCTGCGGCTGCACGACCGGGACGAAGAGCATTCCGTCCGGCCCGATGACCCGGTCGTGCCCCGGACGGTCGCTGAACCGGATCGCGTCGACGCCCACCCACGCGCTGCGCCTGCTCATCTGGTCCAGAGCGCTCGGCCACCCGTAGGCGGCGAGCAGCCCGGCCCGGTAGGTCACGTCACGCTCCAGCACCATGCGCTGTCTCGGCCAGTCGGCGGCGAGCTGCTCGGCCCACACCTCGCGGACGAAGGCTGCTGTCCGGGCCGCCCAGGAGTGCCCCGTCAGCCAGGACAGATCGTGGTCCTCCCAGCTGTGCGCCAGCGTGCGCTCCATGCTGGGGCGGACCTGGTCGTCGGGCACCTTGGCGACCTCCGCGAGCTCAGAGTCCAGCGTGGTGCCCATGCCGCCCATGGGGGGCAGGGTGACGTGGTCCGGGAGGTACTTGGTCGAGCTGACCAGCATCACCAGCCCCCGCGCGAACGGGTCGGCGTCGAGCCGGGCCCGGAACGCGGTGTGGTGACGCCCGTGCCAGTCGGCGAGCCAGGGGTGCACGCACGGGCGGCACAGCAGCATCATCGACGCCATCGCCTGCGCGAAGGGAGAGAGCGCGAAGCGGGAGCGGGACAGGGCCAGCGAATCCAGCCGTAGCAGCACCATCGACGTCTCCCTCTCCTCGTCCTTTCGTCTGGTGCCGAAAGAATA
Organism: Streptacidiphilus fuscans; assembly: GCF_015690355.1. Lineage (GTDB taxonomy): Bacteria > Actinomycetota > Actinomycetes > Streptomycetales > Streptomycetaceae > Streptacidiphilus > Streptacidiphilus fuscans. The sequence continues at coordinate 18,747 of NZ_JADPRT010000016.1, forward strand.
GGTCCTACCGTCGAGCGGTCACAGACTCGATCGGTGCTCCCACGTCTCCTCGTGCGCCGGTCAGGCTTTCGCTGGTTCTTCTCCGGTCAACTCGTCTCCCTTCTCGGCAGCTCGATGGCTCCGGTCGCCCTGGCCTTCGCCGTGCTGAACGCGTCCGGCCGCCCGGACGACCTCGGCATCGTGCTGGCCGCGCGCATGGTGCCGCTGCTCGCGTTCCTGCTGATCGGCGGCGCGACGGCCGACCGGCTGCCGCGTCGGACCGTGCTCGTCGCGGCCAACCTCGGCTCAGGGCTGACCCAGGGTGCGGTGGCGGTGCTGCTGCTCACCGGCAACTACTCCCTGCCCGCTGTCGCCACGCTGGAGTTCCTCAACGGCCTGCTCGCCGCGTTCACGACGCCGGCGCTGCGCGGACTGCTGCCGGAGCTGGTCGCCACCGAGGAGCTGCAGCAGGCCAACTCGCTGCTCTCGTCGGTCAAGAACGGCACCCGGGTGTTCGGGCCCAGCATCTCGGGACTGCTGGTGGTCGCCGTCGGCGGCGGACCGGCGATCGCCTGCGACGCGCTGAGCTACCTCGTCGCCGCCGTCTGCCTGACCCGGCTCCCGGCTGCCCCGAGGGACTCCTCCTCGCGTGCCGCACGCGGGACGCTCCGGCGCGATCTGCGCGAGGGGTGGACGGTGTTCCGTGGGACACCGTGGGTCTGGACGGTCACGACGGCGTTCTGCGTGACCAACCTGGTGCAGACCGGGACCTGGCAGATCCTCGGACCGCAGCTCACCAAGCAGCTGAGCTCCGAGGCGACCTGGGGGTTCCTGCTCAGCGCGCGTGCGCTCGGCATGCTGCTGATGAGCGCGCTGATGTACCGGCTGGTGCTGCGCCACCTGCTGCGTGCCGGCCAACTTGCCGCCGTATTCGCGGCGTTGCCGCTGCTCGCGATCGGCACGGGATTGCGGACGCCGTGGGTGATCGCGGCGGGGTTCGTCGGCGGCCTCGGCCTGTCGGTGACCCTGACCGCCTGGGACACCTCGTTGCAGGAGCACATCCCGGCGCGGGTTCTGTCCCGCGTCGCCTCCTACGACGACCTGCTCTCCTACATCGCCATCCCCATCGGCCAACTCGCGGTAGGCCCGCTGGCGCAGCGCTTCGGCGGCTTCCAGGTGATGACGGCCGCCGGGCTCTGCTACGTCGTCGTGGTGCTGCTGCCGCTCGCCTCACCGGTCGTCCGGGGCCTGCCGCACGCCATCGCCGGGGCGACCACCCCGCAGGGGGAGCAGACGCCGCACGACCAGCCCGTGGAGGACGAGCCGGAGGCCGCGCGGTGACGGCCACATTGTCGCCCGGTCACGTCAGTTGCTCGGCGGAGTCGAGCCGACCCAGCTGTAGATGTAGTGCGGCTGCCCCGGGGCGAACGACGTGTACGGCGCGGGGTTGACGTCCATGCAGTCGTTGGTGTCGCTCGCCGCGTTCTGCGTGACCGCCGAGGTCGGCAGCGCCCCGGCGGAGGGAAGCGGGTTCGCCGCAAGGTAGTTGGTGCCGCTGGTCCAGTCGCTCCCGATGACCAGCTTGAGGCCGGACGCGGAACCGGAGCCCGAGCCGGACGCCGTCAGCGCCTTCGCGGGCAGGCCGAGCGCGGAGGCGACCGCCTGGGCCTGCGCCTTCTCGCTGCTCGGGTAGGTGAGCGTGGTGGTCGACGACTGGCCCGAGTTCAGGTCCACCGTGGCCTGGGAGAAACCGTGGGCGACGAGGTAGTCGGTCATCATCCGGCCACGGCCGGTCTGCTGGCTGTCGTTCTGGACGGTCACCGCCACCGTCGCCTTGTCGACGGGCTGAGTCGGCGCGGCGGTGGGAGTGGGGGTGGGGGTCGGCTGCGCGCCGGTCGTCGACGGACCGTTCTTGTCCAGCGGGATGTCGTTGACGAGCATGTTGAAGATGGTGAACGCGTCCTGGGTGGGCACGAGATGCGCGGTGGGGTCCGCCGGGTCCTGCGCCCAGGGCATCGTCACGGTGGTGATCCGGTCGGTGGCCACCTTGTTGAGCTCCAGCGCCAGATCGGCCAGCGCGTTGACGCTGCCGAGGCCGGTGTCCACCGAAAGGGACTTGGTGGCGGCGACCGCCAACTTGTTGACCGTGAGCGGGTCGAGCAGGGTGTTCAGCGACTTCATGGAGCGCACCATGGAGTTGAGGTAGAGGTGCTGCGCCTTGGTCCGGCCGATGTCGGAGCCGTCGCCCCAGGCGTGCCGGGTGCGCAGCCATTCCAACGCCTGCTGCCCGGTGATGACGTGGGTACCCGCGCTCAGCTCCAGGTGCGAGCCGATGTCGTGCGTGCCGGTGGCGTCGGTGTAGACCTCGGAGTCGCGGACGTTCTCCTTGGTGCAGACCGAGACACCGCCGATGGCGTCCGCCATCTGCACCACACCCGAGAAGTCGATCATCATGTAGTGGTCGATGTGGATGTGGGTCAGGTCTTCCCAGGTGTCGACCGTGCAGCCGGGGCCGTAGTTGAGGCTGTCCGTGATGATGTCGCGGTGGGCGGGGTGCAGGACACCGCTGGAGTCCGTGCACGCGGAGATCTCCACGGAGGTGTCGCGCGGGATCGACAGCACGGACGCGTTGCTGCGGTCCGCGGACAGGTGGACGAGCATCTCCACGTCGGCGTGCGGCAGGCTGTTGTCGCAGGCGCCTCCGAGGGTGCAGTCCTGGGAGTTGTTCCGTCCGTCGGAGCCGATCAGCAGGATGTTCAACGGTGTGCGCCCGAACCGGTCCGGCTTCGGCGGCGCGGCATGGACCACGCCGCCGTTGTTCAGGGCGCCTTTCTTGATGTTGCTGTTGAGCTTCTGGACATAGAAGTACAGACCGCCCGCAGCCACCAGAATCAGGAACGCCAGCGTTCCGGAGGTCCACAGGAGTATTCGCTTCCAGCGGCGCCGCTTCGGCCCGTTCGTGCGGCGGGAGGTGCGGCGCGACGCCCGGTGCGAGTGTGCCGCAGCATGTCCGCCGGACTCCTCGACCCCCTGGCCATCACTCAACTCCCCGCCGGACGACGGCTTCTGCTGCACCACGTGGACTCCCCTTCACGCGGTCGGCACGGTCAGACGAAGACCGGGCGACGACACCCACGCGCAACCTGCTCGCGACTGTCGCGCGACAATACCCTCACAGGACCCTCACGCGGAACCTTCTTCGGCTCTGAAGGATCGCTGACAAACCATCCGTAGCCGGGTCGCCACAATGCGCCACCGAATTGCGGCTTCCGGGCCTCCGAGCAGCGCATTTATGGGCGCGGACACGTCATATTCGTGTGGGGTGTCACCACTCAGCCGGCGGACGGATAGGAGCCGAGCACGACCTGGTGGCCGATGACCGAGAGATCGACTCCGGTCGGCGTTGCGGTCGCGGCGCTGAAGCCGGCATTGACCGGCAGTTGGACTCCCCAGACGTAGGTGCCGGGGCCGGTGGTCTCCGTGCTGGTGTTGGAGCCCGAGCTGGATCCGCCGCTCGAGCCGACGCCGGGCACCGAGATGTCGATCTCCGCACCCTGCGCCAGCAGGCTTCCGACGGTGTCCACCTGCCGACCGCCCCAGGTGCCGGTCACCCGGAACCGCGCCTGCTGCCCGTCGGAGCCGGGCGCGGGACCGACGGTGAGCCCACCGCCGTTGCTCATCAGGCGGGTGATCACGCCCGAGAGGGCCTGGTAGGTGAGCGTCAGATCACCGGTGACCAGATCGACCTGGGCGCTCCGGGCGGCCAACGACGTCACCGTCACGCCGTGCAGGTCCAGGTCGAGCTTCTGCACGTCGAGGTAGTCGCCCTGGGCATTCGCCCGGGAGTTGAGGACCAGGTTCCCGGCCGACAACGTGACGTCGTCCAGTCGTCCGGACAACACCTGTGTCAGGAAGGGGAAACCGTTGATCGAGACGTTCAGGTAGCCGTCGGTCGTGTCGGCCCCGTACCCATACTTCTGCCGCGCCAGCGTGGCCGCCTCCTGGTTCGCGTAGTGCACCGCGACCCGGTCGGCCGTCACGCCCAGCACCGCCAGGACCACGACCACGATCGTCAGCACCTTGACCCAGCGCCGCCTCATCCTTGCCCCCCTGTCTGCGCGTTCGCCGTCGGCTCTTGATCCCCCGCCGACGACGGTCGGCCCGTCGGCCGAAGTTCGTGAGCACACTAGTGCGTGTGCGTCGCCTGCGACAGGGGTGACAGGTGTGAGCGCTCCACGGCAACCCGGTCACGGCTGGCGGCCATGACCGCCGTGACGGCCGCGACGGCGAGTTGCACGGCCAGGGCGAGGAGCACCGAGGCGAGCACGGCGGTGGCCGTCCCGAGCCTGGGCAGCAGCACGGAGAGCGCCACCCACCAGGCGAGTGCGGCGAACTGACTTGTCGTCACCGACCGGAGGAACTCCCGGGCCGCACCGCCGTCGACCGTGCGGTGCAGGTGGACCGTCTCGGTCGCGACAAGGAGCGGGAACGGCAGCAGGAGCCCGGTGAGTTGCGGTCCGACTGCGCCGACCGCACTCGTGGCTGCCAGCGCATAGACCGCCACCAGAGCCATCCGGCCGAGCAACCGCCCTGCGCGCTGCGGCGGTTGCGGCGGTTGCGGCGAATCGACGGGCCGCGCGAGCGCGTCCGCCCGCCGTGGCCACCACCGCAGTGCGGCGAACTGGCAGGTCAGCGCCAGCGCGACCGTCGAGGCGAGGCCGAGGTGCGCGTACTCCTGGGCCGCGCCGCTCAGCGCGAAGACGACGCAGGCCGCCGTCAGGCAACTCAGAGCTCCCGAGCGGGTCGCCATCCGGGCGTACGTCCAGGTCAGCAGGGTCGCACTCAACGCTCCGCCGACGGTCGCGGCGGCGGCTCCGGCGGCGAACGCCGCGCCGTGGTCCAGGGCGGCGAAGACGACGACGGGACCGGAGAGCAAGGGGAGGCCCGCCAGCAGTCCGCCCACCGCCGGGCCGAACCGGCGGGCGGCGAAGGAGACGACTGCGAGCAGGGCAGGGGTGAGCAAGGCGTGGGCGAGGAGGTTGATCACCCCTCGACCCTGCTCGCCCTTCGGCCGGGATTGGCGCGGACTTCTCACCCCGGAGTCGGACACCACCGTGGGATTCTTGGTGATATGCCGAATCAGCCGAGAAAACCGCAGAACGCCTCCGTGAGCCCGAACCGGCCGGTGGATCTCGACCGCCTCGACCGGGAGATCCTCGCCGTGCTGGCCCATGACGGCCGGGCGACGTACCAGGAGGTCTCGCAACAGGTCCGACTGTCGGCCAACGCGGTGGCCGACCGCATCCGCCGACTGCGCGCCCAGGGCGTGATCCGCGGCTACCGCGCCGACCTCGACCTGGCCCGCACGGGACGCACGCTGACCGCGCTGTCCGACGTCAACCTGCGGGACGGCGTCGAGCACCGCGGCTTCGAGGCGAGCTTGGAGCAACTGCCGCAGGTGGTCGGGGCCGTGCACGTCACTGGCGAGTACGACTACCAGCTGCGCATCCTGTGCACGGGCACGGAGGAGTTGGAGGCCGTGGTCGAGACACTCAAGCAGGACCACGGCGTGCGCGAGCTGCGCAGCCGCATCGTGCTGCGCGAGGTCGAGCTCGACCCGACGCGGGCGCTCGCCTGAGGCCCCGCTCCGCGCCGCTCCGGGAGCTCGGCGCTCAGAACCGCCAGCGGGTCGCGCCGTAGGGCTCGGTCACGGCGACGCCGAACACCGTGGCAATCCGCAACCGGTACAGGTGCCACGGCGGCGGGCCGGCGCTCGGGGCGTTGAAGGGTGCGGTGAAGGCGTCGCCGGTGACCTCGGCGGGCCAGCCCGCGGCCTGGTAGACGGTCGCGAGCCTGCCGAGCGTTCCCGCGTCGGTCACGCGCTCCGCCTCGCCCTCGACCACGAGGTCGATGCCGTCGAGCCTGGTCGAGAGCGTGCATGCGGGGTTTCCCGCGAGGTTGCGGGCCTTGCGCGCGTCGGGGCTGCTGGTGAAGTACAGGTCGCCGTCGAGCCAGGCCACCCCGACACCCGCCGCCGAGGGACGGCCGTCCGGGCGCACCGTGCCGAGGAAGGACGTGACGGCCGGGCTCGGGACGCTGCTGCTGAGCGCCTTGTCGGCCCGGCTCCACTCCAGCGGAGGGTTGCCGTAGCGGTCGAGGTTGGTCACCTCGACCGGGACCCTTCCGGTCATCGTCGATCACCCCTTCGGAACACGGCGATTTCGGGAGTCGCGGCGGCGACGGCCGTCCGGAGCCTTGGTCGTCCCGGGGCCGTGGCCGCCTCGTCTTCCAGCCTCCCACCGAACCGCCGACGGGGCTCCTCGACGCGTCGGGGCGATCCGGCACATGTGCCCTGCTATGCCGCCAAGGGTATGGACTAGCCTCAACTGGTCACCTGAGGAGCATGAACGATGACCGAACCTGGGCCGGAAAAGCACAGTCGTGACCACGTCGCCGAGCAGGGCCCGCATACTGCCGGCGAGTCGGCGCACTCCTTCGTGGTCGACGCACGCCTGGAGGGCGAGTTGTGACGCAGATTCAGGTCGAGCCGGACGTCAACACCTCGGACGACGAGGACAGTTCTGACAGTTCTGACATCCTGCTCAACTGGGCCGTCGGTCGCGATGTCGGCAGGGGCGTCGGCTCCGCTCCGGAGGGCCCTCGGCTGCTGCGCCTGATCGGCGGCCCCGGCAGTGGGAAGAGCAGGCTGCTCGCGATACTGCGCCACGGCTCCGACGCTCGGCCCGCCGGCCCGACCGCGCAGGTGCGGATCGACGCCACCGTCTCCGCCGCCGGACAGAGCGCAGCCACGGTGGCTTGGGAGTTGGGCCGCCAGCTCGGCTACGGCCCGCTGGATCCCCGGGAGTTGGTCGCGCGCGTCGCCGACGACCCGGACCCGGTCACGATCGTCGTCGCCGACCTCCACCGCGCCGGTGTCGGCCTCCCGGGAAACGCGGACGCGGCACCGGAACGGCTCGCCCCTGCTGCGGAGATCGCCGAGCAGGTCCTCGCTCCGCTGCTGCAACTCCCGCACGTCAGGATCGCTGCGGAGACAGGCACCATCGAGCTGCTCTCGAACGTCGTGGAGGCCGTCGCGGGCTCCCTCGACATCGACCTCGGGCCCGGCCCCGGTCCGGAGAAGGAAGCGCCGCTGTCCACGGACGAGGCGGACGCGCCGCCGCTCGGTCCCGGTAGCGACTGGGCCGCCGTGGGGCAGCACGAGCGCGACCGCGCGCTGGCCACGGCCGGCGTCAGAGACCGAAGTCGGCTGCTCACGGATCCCGGCTACCTGGTCCACGGCTCCCCCGTCGCGGTGACCGCCGCGCTGGCCGACCCGCAGACGCGTGCTCCCGGCCGCCTGCGTCGCGCCTGGGCGGCTGCCGCCCCGGCGCTCACCACCCCCGGCATCGACGCCGTCGAGCGCGCTGCGCTGCTACACGCCGCCGCGCTCGACGCGGACAAGGCGCTGGCCACCTACCTCCGCCCCCTCGCCGCCACCCACGCGTGGTGCGCCCGCTGGTGCCAACCCGTGGACGGCGCGGTCACCCTGACGGCCATGGCGGACCGGCTGGCCCTCGTCGACGCAGAGGGCCGGATCAGCTTCTTCGACGCCGACACGGGCGAGCAGGGCGACGTGATCGCCGCCGATCCGGACGTCCGGCCCGGATCGCTCACCGCCGCAGCCGACCGGCTGTTGATCGGCGCGGGCTCCGACGGCACCGTCCATATCCTCGGCCCCAACGCCCCGTCGCCCGCCGCCGTCGCGGTCGCCGCGCGCCACAACCTGAGGACGCTCGCGGACGAGGAGGCCCGTCCGCTCGCGCTCGACGGCGGCGCGGGCGTCCCGGTCACCGTGGCCTGCGCGGACGGCCGGGTGCACCTGTGGCCGCTCGACGGCGCGCCCATGCGCCCGACGACCTACCAGGCCCACGGCCTGCCGATCACCGGCGTGGCCGCGGTCGATCCGAAGGACGGCCCGCTGCTCGTGGCGACCGGCTCGCTCGACGGCACCGTCCGTCTGTGGGACGGGCATTCCGTGACGGTGATGCCGGTCCCGTCCACGCGCCGGGGCGTCGTCCCAACGGCATTGGCCGCCATAGACAGCGGTTCCGGCCCGGTCCTCGCCGCCGCCTGGTCCGACCAGCGGATCTGCCTGTGGCACCTGACGTCCGGCCGGGTGTCCGTCGTGCCCTGGCTGGGTCAGGTCAAGGCCCTCGCCTTCCACGTGGACGACGGCATCCCGACGCTCTCCGTCGCGACCCGGACCACCCTCACCGCGATCGCCCTGCGACCACTGCCCTGGTGATCTCTCCCGGCCCGGCCTGGTCACGTCTGAGCCGGTTGCCCGAGGGCTCTGGGCCAGGCGGGCTCAGCCGAACTGGGGCTGCACGCCGATGGTCCGGGTCTCCTCGGTCAGCTCACCGAGGTCGGCCTTCGGTGCGTGTGCCCTCCAGGCATGGCGACCGGCGGAGTCGAGCCCGAGGCGGGTCGCCTCCTCCGCGTTGCCGCTGGTGAGGACGAGCGTCGCCGTCTCCGGCCCGATCGCCAGCACCTCGAACGGTGCGTCGCGCCATGTGGTCAGCAGGCGGCGGTGGAAGACCCGGTCGCACTGGCCGTCCGTCAGCCGACGGGCCGTCACCGAGCCGTCGTCGGCCGTGCGGTAGGCGGTGAGCTCACCCGCGTCGGGCCCGAAGTCGGCGGGCCAGGTGTCGCCTTCGACGTCCACGCCCACGCCGCGCGCCACGCTGCCTGCCGGAGCCTGCGCGACGGGGCCCGGCGTCAGCCCGCGCTCCTGCGCGGCGGGATAGGAACGCCACCCCGAGTAGCGACCGGCGAAGGCCGCCAGGCCCTTCTCATGGTCCTCGCCGCCGTCCTCCGCGAGGTGCCAGATCTCCGCACCGCTCGGCACCTCGGCGAGCTCCATCCAGAACTCCGGCACGGCAGCGGGCGCGTACGCGGTGTACCCGGTCCCGAGGAACGGCGCGGGCAGCACCAGGGACGAACCCAGGCGTTCGGCGGCCTCGGCCGTCCGGCCGCCGAACGAGGCCCGGAACAGCCCCGGCCAGCCGGCCAGGAACCGGATCACGAACAGCCCGTCGCCCTCGGGGAAGTCGTCGCCGGCCTCGGCCAGGCCGTGGACCGCGCGCGCCTCGGCCCCGGAGTCGACCCTGGCCACGTCCACCATCCGCGAGCACAGCCCCCACATCCGGAAGGGCTCGAACAGGCCGGGCGCGACCCTGTTGCCGACGTACTGCTCCGCGAGTGCGCGGGTGATCGGCAACTGGACGACGGTCCGTGGGGTCAGGCCCGGGGTGCTGCTCATCGCTGGTGCTGTTCCTTCCATTCCGCCAGCAGGTCGGTGCGGTGCTCGGTCAGGTCGGTGACCTCGTCGAGGGGGAACGTCCCCAGGTAGGCGCTGGCTTCGATCCGTTGCAGGTGGTCGGCGACCCGGTCCAGCCGCCGTCCTGCGTACCAGCCGGTGATCCTCCCACCCGAGGAGCCCTCGGCGTCGAAGGCCTCCCCGCGCCAGCGGAAGGTCCACCGGGTGCGGTACCAGGCCTCCAACTGGCCGGGGTCGGCAAGAAAGACCCGGGTGGGGTCCTGCGGGTCCGGGCGGAGACCTGCGGGCATCGGGTCGTCCTCCTCGTCACGGACCAGCGCGACCTGGACGGAGGTGCTGTCGCCGAAAACGCGGTAGACGTCGCCCCGGTACACCGCGAAGTTCCCGGAGCGATGCCGCATTCTCTCAGCCATCCAGGCTGCTGTCCGGGCCGCCGCTCGGGCCGCTGCTCGGGCCGTCCGACCCTGCGTCGTCCGCTCTGACGCCGTCCACCCTCGTCCAGACTCCCCGGTTGTAGTAGCCCACCATGGTCTCGCGACCGTCCCGGGTCATCTTCCACATCTCCGCGCGGCTCGGAAGCGGCGTGCCACGCGGAAGCAGCCATTCGGGTACACCCGCCGCGGTGTACCCGGTGCCGGTGAACGGATCCTCCATCACCGACCCGCGTGCGCCGCGCCGCCCGGTCGCGATCCTGGCGACGGAGTCCGCCCGGTCCTGGAGCGAGGCGTCGGCCTCCGCGTCGCCGACCGCGCCGTAGCTGGGCTCGGCGCTGTCCCCCAACCCCTTGGGCGCGGGGAAGCGCAGCTGGTAGGCCTCCTCGGCGTCCTCAGCGACGGGCGTCCAGCCCTGGCCCCGGTCGTCCAGGGAGAGACCGTCCCGCAGTTGTGCGGGCGTGGCGAGATCGGCGATGTCGGTGCCCCGGGCGATGGAGTTCCCGAAGGTGGTCGGGTCGAAGTTGCCGCCGAACAGCTCGTGGTCGTTGGCCAGATATCCCTCGGCAACCTCCCGGTCCACCACCTTGGTGACGATCTGACCGTCCTGGATCCCGATCGCGTTGCGGACCTCGGCGACCTGCTGAAGCTGATCATCCGTCAGTTCATGAGTGGGGGTGAGCCGCAGCCCGTCGTATTCCTCGCGGCTGAGGCCGGTGCCGGACAGCGCCTGGTCGATCTCGTCGTCGAAGTTCGGCGAGTCGCGCAGCGCGGCGCTGCCGAACCGCGGCGTGGAGAGCTCCGCGGCAGCCGGTCCGCCGGGCGGTCCGGCGGTCGTTGCACCGGCCGGTCCGCCGGGCGGTCCGGCGGTCGTTGCACCGGCCGGTCCACCGGACGGTCCGGCGGGCGATCCGCCGCCGGACCAGCTACTGGATCCGACCTCCTGCCCAAGGGCCCGCCCGATCCTTGTGCCCTGGACCGTGGGCTCCGGGGTCGCCGTAGACATCGTGGAGCCCGGCGTGCCGGGCGTCCCGCCAGCCGGGACCGGCGCCGCATCCGGCGCTTCGGGCGTTGTGAGGGAAGTCGCGGTCGCTGTCGCAGGGACAGTCGCAGGACTCGCGGGGGCCTCAGGCGTCGTGGGAACCCCAGGCTGCCTCGGGATCGCGGAGGTCTCGGGGCTTCCGTAGCCTCCAAGGGGCCTCAGCGTCGGCTGCGAGTCGTCCGTGGGCATTCTGGACCGGAAGTCCTGAGCGGTCTGCGCCTCGTTCGCCGCATGGTCGGCGAGGTTCCTGGAGCCCTTGTCCGCCGCGTCGTCGACCACTTGGGCGTGTCGTTCGGCGATCTTCGGCAGCGCCTGGTGGACGTCGTCCCTCAGGGCGGCGAAGAGCGCCTTCTCCGCTCCGCCAGCTGCTCCAACCGCGCCACGGCCCACTTCCGCGCCCCCAGCCGGAGCCATCAGAACGCCAGCCCTTGCAGCCCGGCGCGCAGCGCGTCCGCGTGGCCGCGAAAGGTCTCCGCATGGCCGCGGAGCAGCTCCAGGTGCACCCCCGCCGACCCGTGGTCGATCGCGAAACCCTCGGCGCCGCTCCCCACACCGCCCCCGTCGCCGGAGGTCTGCGACCAGTCGAGGCCGGACATGGCCCGCTCGATACTCGCGAACAGCGGCTTGGCCGCCGCCTCGATGATCTCCTCGGTGACGTGGCCGACGATCTGCCGCTTGAGCGACTCGACCAGTCGTCGAGCCGCCTCGACCTCGAACGTGACCGCCAGCGCGGCGAGTTCGACGATAGCCGCGACCTTCTGCGCGACGATGACGTCCGCCCCGACGTCCAGCGCCTCGGCGAGGGCCTGGCAGCCCGCCACCAGTTCCTCGACGTGCCGGGCGGAGAGCTGCGCCCAGCCCGACTGCATCCGCTGGGTCGCCGCGCCCTGGTACGCCTGCGCGAAGTTCGCGAGCGCCGCCGTCGCGTCCTGGTGGCTCTGCTCCACGGCCTGGCCGAACGCGCGGACCATCGCCGCGAACTGACGTATGTCGTCCTCGTTCAGGTACGGCCAGGGAACGCCGATCGCGTCGAGGAACGTCTCGACCGGCCGCGGAAGGTCGTCCACCGCCAAGACAGTCCCCCGTGGTCGGTCGTCGCCGTCGCTGCCGCATCCTACCGACCGAGGGCGGGGGCGCTTCCTCCGCGCCTCCCGCCCTCCGCGAGCCGCCCACTCACCCTCAGCCTGCGATCACGCCGTCGGGAGGGACGTCCCCTGGACGGCCTGGATGTCGAGCTCGACGCGAAGCGTGGTGCCGATGGCCGCGATGCCGACCTGGACGACCTGGTTGTAGGTCATCGCGAAGTCCTCGCGGCGCAGTTCGGCCGTCGCCCGGAACGCCGCACGCGTGCCGCCCCACGGGTCCGGACCGGTACCCAGGTAGGTCAGGTCCAGGTCGACCGGCCGGGTCACCGCGTTCATCGTCAGCTCGCCGTGGACCGTCCAACGGTCCGCGCCCGCCGCAGAGACGCCACCGGTGCTGCGGTAGGTGATCTCCGGCTGGGCGTCCACGTTCAGGAAGTCCGCCGACCGCAGGTGGTCGTCCCGCATCTTGTTGCCCGTGTCGATCGACGCCGCACCGATCACGGCATGGACCCGCGACTCCTCGACCCGCTCGGCGATCTCGATCTGCCCGTGGAACTCACCGAAGTGCCCGTGGATGCTGGAGATCCCCAGATGCTGCGCCACCGCGCCGACCGAGGAATGCGCCGGATCGATCGTCCACGGCCCCGGCGGCGGCAACTCCACCCCGCCCTGCCGCGCCAGCACCAGGTTCCCCAGATCCGCCCGCCCCGAGGACGCAACGATCGCCGTCGACGCGGTCGGCTGATAGCCCACAGCCGTGACGATCGCGGTGTACACGCCCTGCGGCAGCGCCTGCGTCAGCACCACACCGTCGTCGTCCGCCGCCGCCCGCACGACCTGACGACCCGTCATGTCCGTCACGGTCAGCACCGCGTGCCGAACTGCCCAACCATCCTTCGTCCGCACCCGCGCACGAAGCCCCATGCTGCCCTCACCGATGTGAGTGGTCATTGCTACTCGCTACTCCCGATCGTTCTGTGACGGGTTCCGGCCAACGCCTGTTGCGGGTCGCGCCGCGTGCGTCGGCCGGAACCTGTTCGCCCGCCCTGTCGCTCGTCGTCACTCGTCGGAGTGGCCGAGCTCCACGTCGTGGCCGAGTGCGCCGCGTCCGTCCAGGGTCAGCGAGGACGCGACCGGCGGGTACCCGCTGGCGATCAGCGTGTAGTCGCCCGCGTCCAGGTCGGAGAAGGCGTAGTCGCCCTCCTCACCGGTGGTCGCGCTGCCCACGACGTTGCCGGCCATGTCGACCAGGGTGACCCGGGCGTCGACCAGCGGGCGGCGGGCGGCGCCGGCACGCACGGTGCCCTGCAGCTCCAGACCGGCGGCCAGCTCGATCTCGATCCGGGCCGGACCCGTCGTGCCGACCTCGACCGGCAACGCGGCCGGGCGGAACCCGGTGGCGTTGACGGCGACCGTGAACGTGCCCGCGCTCAGTGCCTCGAACGTGAACGCGCCGGTGGCGGCGGTCTTTCCGGTGGCCAGCACCTCGCCGCGGAGGTCGGTGACGACGACCATCGCCTCGGCGACGGGCCGCTGGTCGGCTGCCGCGCGCACCAGGCCGGTCAGACCGCTGGTGCCGGAGAGCGCGATGTCGTAGGTGAGCGGGTTGTCGCCGACGGCCACGGTGGACGCCTGCGGCCGGTAGCCCTCGGCGGCCGCGATCAGCACATAGCTGCCCGCGCCCGGCGCGGCGATCCGGTAAGCACCGTCAGCGGCGACCGTCGCACGGCCCAACTGCTGCCCCTGCAGCGAGATCAGGGTGACGGTGGCCGAGCCGACCGGTCGGCCGTCGCCGCCGCGCACGGAGCCGTGGATCGTGCTGCCGCTCATGGGAACCTCCTGCTCGACCGGGTCGAGTCCCGCCGACGTGAACGCTGCGGCCGGCTGCACGTCGGCAGCGGCGGCCAGGGAGACCAACTCCAGCTCGGAGGCGGTCTCTTCCTCCATACCCGCGACGGCCGCGGTTCCCGCCGAGGCGTCGTCCCCGGCTCCGACGCCCGCGCTCTGCTGCAGGGCGTTCGTCGTCTTCAGCGACACCTCCTTGATGAAGACGACCAGCAGGAAGGAGACGAAGGCGAACGGTGCGGCGTAGAGGAAGACGTCCCCGATGCCGTGCCCGTAGCTGAGCTCGGTGACCGAGCGGACCACCGGAGGCAGCTTGCTCAGGTCGGGGATCGCGGCGTTGCCGCCCGACGCGGCCGGCATCGGCAGGCCGAGCGCGGCGAAGGCGTCCTTGCTGTAGTGGGTGATGCGGACGGTGAGCGCGGCCCCGAGGGCCACGACGCCGAGCGCACCGCCGAGGGACCGGAAGAAGGTGACCAGCGAGCTGGCCGCGCCGAGGTCCTTGGGGGCGACCTGGTTCTGCACCGCGAGCACCAGGTTCTGCATCATCAGGCCGATGCCGATGCCCAGCAGCGCCATGTAGATGGCCACCTGCCAGTACGGGGTGTCGACCCGGAGCAGTCCGAGCGTGCCCGCGCCACCGGTCAGGAAGAGACCGCCGGCGACGAGGAACGCCTTCCAGCGTCCGGTGCGGGTGATGACCTGGCCGGACAGCATGGAGGCGACGAAGAGGCCGCCCACCAGCGGGATGGTCATCACGCCGGACATGGTCGGCGTCTTGCCCCGGCCGAGCTGGAAGTACTGGCTCAGGAAGACGGTGCCCGCGAACATCCCGACGCCGACGAAAAGGCTGGCGAACGAGGTCAGGGTGATCGTCTTGTTGCGGAACAGCCGCAGCGGGATGAGCGGCTCGCTCGCCTTGGACTCGACCAGCAGGAAGATCAGGCCGAGCACGACGGCCCCGGGGACCATCACGTAGGTCTGCCACGACAGCCACGCGTACTGGTCACCGGCCAGGGTGACCCAGACCATCAGCAGGCAGACCGCGGCGGTGACGAAGAAGGCGCCCAGCCAGTCGACCTTCACCTGACGCTTGACCACCGGCAGGTGGATGGTCTTCTGCAGCACGACCAGCGCGATCAGCGCGAACGGCACGACCACGTAGAAGCACCAGCGCCAGCCGAGCCAGCTGGTGTCGGTGATGACGCCGCCGATCAGCGGACCGCCGACGGTCGCGACGGCGAAGGTCGCCCCGAGGTAGCCGCTGTAACGGCCGCGCTCACGCGGCGAGATCATGGCGGCCATGATCACCTGGGAGAGCGCGGACAGACCGCCCGCGCCGATGCCCTGGACGACACGACAGGCGATCAGCATGCCGGGGTTCTGCGAGAAGCCGGCCACCACCGAGGCGATGATGTAGAGCACCAGGGCGATCTGGACCAGGAGCTTCTTGCTCACCAGGTCCGACATCTTGCCCCACAGCGGGGTGGTCGCGGTGACCGCGAGCAGCGCCGCCGTGACGATCCAGGTGTAGGCGCTCTGGCCGCCGCCGATGTCCGAGAGGATGGTCGGCAGTGCGGTCGAGACGATCGTCGAGGAGAGCACGGCGACGAACATGCCGAGCATCAGCCCGGACAGTGCCTCCATGATCTGCCGGTGCGACATGGGAGCCTGGTGATCCCCGGAGTGCCCGGAGTTTCCGGAGTTCCCGGTGTGGGAGCCGGGTCGAGAACCGGATTGAGACCCGCGCGCGGCATGGGATCCATGCTTCGGGGCGGCCTCCCCCCGCACGTCGGTCAGGGTGGTTGATGCCATCGTCTTCGTTCTCCAGTCCGCGTCAGCTGTGCGTGCGGCGCTTCAGGTCGCGCGCATCCAGCTCAACTGGCCTGCTGCGCAGGGTGGTTCATGGTCAAGGACAGGTGGTGGTAGCGGTTCGGGGGGTGGCGCCTGGGACGTGGCGTCTAGGAGGTGGCAGGGACCGGGGCCGGACGGGGACACGCTCTGGGTCGACCGTCGTCGAAGCTCTCGCGCAGTCGGGCCATCAGCGTGGCGAGTTGGGTCACCTCGTCGTCCGCCCAGTCGTGCAGGAAGTCCGCCAGCGCCTCGGCGATGAGGCTGGACGCCTCACCCAGCACCGCCTCTCCGGCGGGGGTGAGACTGAGCAGCCGCGACCTCTTGTCGTGCGGGTCGGGTCGACGCTCGATCCATCCCTGCTCCGCGAGGTACGCGACGTGGCGGCTGGTGACCGACATGTCGACGCCGAGCCGCTCGGACAACTCGCCCGTCCGCATCTGCCCGTACTGGGACAGCATGCGCAGGGTCGAGACCGACGCCGGAGCGCATTCCTGCGGCAGCGCGCGCCCGAGCCCTCGGCTCACCGCACCCAGTGCGCTCAGCGTTCGCACCAGGTCCTCGCAGCGCTCCCGTGTCGCCATTCAGCACCCTCCCACATTGGTTGCCTTAGGCAACCGTAGGCTATTTGGTTGCAACAGGCAAATGAATAGGTGCATCTACCACTGATCTGCGCAGGATCGCCACGATCGGGTCTTCAGGCGGGTGCGCCCGTGCCCACAGCGACAGCGCACAGCGGGCGGCGAGATCACCTCGCCGCCCGCTGCGTTCAATAAGACTTCGCCAGCCACGACCGTTCGGGACCTGCCCATCCCGTACCTGCCTACGAGCGCCGACCATGGTCGGGGGCGACGTCGGCGGCGACGTCGCGTACGGACTGGGCAATGGCGTGGAAGTCCTTCTTCAGGATCGCGCCGTGGTTGCTGGCGACCTTGGCGCCGATGGCGATGTTCGGGTTGCGGGTGGTCACCGCGTCGAGGCTGGCGCGGATCCGCTCCTGCTCGTCGCCCCGACTGCCGAAGGACGAGCCCGAAGCGACCACGTAGCGGGTCGGAACGGTGATCGCGTCGAGCACCGGGGCGAGTTCGCGTTCGCGGGAGATCCGGCCGAGCTCGATGTTGCTCTCGGCCTGCTGCGCCGCGCTCATGCGCGGGGTGAGGCCGGTGGGGCGCACCAGCGGGGCGAACCAGCCGATGCGCCGGAAGAGCTTGCGGATCCGCTCCTCCATCGCGTCGTCCAGCCAGTCGTAGGGGAACGCGCCGTCGACCAGGACCGCGCCCAACGCGCGGTCGGGGTTGCGGTGGGCCCAGTGCGCGGCGACGAACGCGCCGTAGGACCAGCCCACGACCACCGCCCGTTCCACGCCGCGTGCGGCGAGGACGGCGTCGACGTCGCGGACGGCGGCCTCGAAGGAGTAGTCGGCGGAGGTCTTCGACTTCCTGCCGCGGGCCCGCTCGTCGAAGGTGATGTGCCGCCAACCGGTGTCGCCCAGGTCGGCGATGACGTGCCGCCAGTAACCCTGGGTGGCGAACTGCCCGTTGAGGTAGACCACAGGGATCCCGGCGCCGCCGGTGTCGGTGACGGCCAGCGCCGTGTCGTCGACCGGCACCATCCCGGTCCACGGTGCGGTTGCCGACGTGGTCGGCGTGGTCGGCGTGGTCGACGTGGTCGACGCGCTCGAGGTCGTGCGGTTCTTCGTCATGTCGTCCCCTGGTGTGTGTTGTTCGGCTGACTGGCACGTGCTCTGTGCGACGTCGGGCGGCCGGCCGGGTCGGCGGCGGGAAGCCGTGGGCCCGGCCGGGCGGTCCGTGGTGGTGCTGGCAGTGCTGGTACTCGCAGTGCTGACGGTGCTGCCGCTGTTCAGAGGCTGCGGGCGGTGATGTTGCCGTGGCCGGTGGTGGCGCGGATGTCGAGTGCGGTGGTGCCGTCGTTCTTCAGTGCGTTGCTGACGCGGCCGTGGCCGGTGCCGGCGTCGAGGGAGGCGGAGACGCCGGGGGCGGCGCCGACGGTGACGTCGCCCATCTCGGTGCGGAGGACGACCGCGCCGCTGGTGGCCTCGGCGATGCGGATCGCGCCGCGGGAGGTGCTGATCTGGGCGGGGCCGGTCAGGCGGCCGATCTCGACGTCGCCGTCGACTGCGGTCAGGTGGACGCCGGCGGCTTCGTCGATCTTGATCTGCTGGTAGGCGCCGTCGAAGACGATGTCGCCCAGGCGGCCGACGCCGCGCAGCTCGCAGGCGGAGGTGTGGGCCTCCAGGTGGGATCCGGCGGGGAGTTGGACGGTGACCTCGACCGATCCGGAGGGGCCGAAGTACTGGTTCTTGCCCTCGGCGGTGCGGATCCGCAGGACGCCGTCGGTGTACTCGACGGTGGTCTGCTCGGCGGCCTTGACGTCGCGGCTCTTGTCGGGGTTGGCGGGGCGGACCTCGACGGTGGCGTCGGCGCGGTCGGCGGCGATGACCTGGATGCGCCCGGAGGCGACCTCGGCGACGACGGAGACCGGGGCGGTGGCGGCGAACTTCTGCATCGTTCTCTCCTGCGTTCGGGGCTTGCTGCCGTTGTTTCTGACATTGAGAACGCTACGTTGCGTTCAAGGAACTGGCAACAGTCTTGTTGCGCTCAATCAGCATCAACGCAGATAGGAGCAAAGATATCGTTGCAGTGAGTGTAAATCTAACGCAATGACAGAAATCTTGGTCGTTGCAATGAGAGAAGAGTGAACGCTATGCTGCCCGCAGGCATCCACGGAACAGCAGAGAGGCAGGCCCCGCATGTCGGGAGGCAGGCTCACCCAGCAGGACCGCCAGCAGATCGCGCTGGGCTTGGCCGACGACCTCCCCTACGCGGAGATCGCCCGACGCCTCGACCGCCCGACCTCGACGATCACCCGTGAGGTGGACCGGAACGGCGGCCCCACCGCCTACCGCGCCGAACTGGCCCACCACGCCACCGAACGCCGCGCCCGCCGTCGCAAGCCCGCCCCGCCCCGGGGCGCGGGAGCGCAGGCGCACGGGCGCGACAACGAGGCCGTGCGCGAGTACGAGGAGACCTTCACCACCCTGATGATGAGTCAGGGCCTCCCCAGGATGACGGCCCGGGTGCTGACTGCCCTGTTCATCGCCGAGGCCGGCAGTCTCAGCGCGTCCGAGCTCTCCCGGCATCTCGACGTCAGCCCGGCCTCCGTCTCCAAGGCGGTCTCCTTCCTCGAAGAGCAGGGCCTCGTCCGCCGGGAGCGCGACGAACGCCGCCGGGAGCGCTACTTCGTCGACGAGGACGTCTGGTACCAGTCGACAATCGCCAGCGCCCACGGCATCGCCCAGGTCGCCCGGACCGCCCGCCAGGGCGTCCCCGTCCTCGGCCGCGACTCCGCCGCCGCCCACCGCCTGGAGAACATCGCCCGCTTCAGCGACTTCATCAGCGAGAGCATCCTCCGCGCCGCCGAACAGGTCCGCGACATCCTCCACACCGCGCCCGCGACCGCACCCGACGAACCTGCCCAGTGATCCGGCAGAGGTACGATCCTGCAGTGCTGCTGCCGAATCCGACCCTCCCGCAGGCCCACTCCACCCGGCCTGTGACCAGCCAATTCCAAAGCTAGGATAGAGAATTGGCAGCGGGCAGCGGGCAGCGGGCAGCGGGCAGCGGGCAGCGGGCAGCAGGCGGGTCCTGTTCGCCGCGCGGTCGACGACGGCGCTGTACCGACTGCTCGACGTCGCCCCCGCCCTCGCCGGTGACCCCCGGCTGACCTGCCACTTCACCATGGTGCCCGGGTCCGAGTTCGGCGCCGACCTGCTCCGTACCGTAGAGGCCGCAGGTGGCAGGATCCTGCCCTGGGAGCAGGCTGTCGCGCTCCGCTATGACCTGATCGTGGCGGCAAGTCCCAAGGGCGCGCTTGCCAGGTTGCGCGGGCCCCGCCTCCTCCTCCCCCATGGAGCGGGCTTCAACAAGGCGCTACGCAACGAGGGCACCGCGTCCGAGCCGTCCGGCCTGGACGAAGTCCTCCTGACGGACGAGGACAGCCTCCCGTGGGCGTCCGTCCACGCCCTCGCCCACCCCGACCAGGTCGAACGCCTCCGTCGGAGCAGCGAGTCCGCCGCTGCCGTCGCCGTTGTCGTGGGCGACCCCACCCACGAGCGCATCCTCGAGTCTGCCGGCGGGCGCTCGGACTTCCGCGAAGCGCTGCGGACAGGCCCGCGCAAGCTCGTGGTGCTGACGTCCACCTGGGGCCCGTACTCGCTGCTCGCGCGGCGGCCGGACCTGGCCTGGAGGCTGTCCCAGGCTCTCCCCCAGGACGAGTACCAACTGGCGTTGGTGCTGCATCCCAACACCCACACCGCACTCGGACGGTTCGAGATCCGACGACAGTTGGCACCCGCGATCGAAGCGGGCCTCGTCATCGCCGCGCCGCACGCCGAGTGGGCATCCCTACTGGTCGCCTCCGACGCCGTCATATCCGATCACGGCTCAACTGCCCTCTACGCTGCGGCACTCGGACGACCGGTGCTGCGGGCACAGCCACTGGCGGACTTCTCCACGGAACTGCTTCCCGACAGCCCGATGGATCAACTCCTCGCCGCTGCACCTGAGCTGATTGATACTCACTGCATTCCCCAACTCCTCGCGGCACCAACCGACTTCCTGAAGTCACAGCAGCGGGCGGCAGAATCCGCGTTCGTGTCGGGCGTCGGCACACTGTCCCGGCTCCAGGCCCAGATCTACCGCCAGTTGCACCTCGACCCGCCGGAGTCGGCAGCGCGGGTCCCGCTGCTGCCCCGCCCGGCCGAGCCTCCCCCGCCGAGCGTGGCCTGGGCCGTGCGCACGACGCGTGTCGCCCCCGAGCACGGTCGCGACGAACGCGGCCTCGTCCGCGCCGACGTCCGCGTCGAACGGTTTCCCGCCGCCGGACTGCTGGAGGTCGATCACCTCGCCGTGGAGTTCGGCCGGTGCAGCGAGACGCAACTCCGGGGTGCCGGAGTGGTGTTCCGGCGTCGCCGCCCCGACGACGACGCCGGCGCCTCCAGTCGGCGCACCGCGGATACCTGGATGCGCTGGGCCCTGGCGGAGCTCCCGGCGTGCCGGACCGCGGCAGTCCTGCTGTCCAGAGAGCACATCGTCCTGCGACGGCGTGACACCGGTCCGCTGCTGGCGCGCGTACGGGCGGACGTCCGGGAGGGGCGGGTGAACTGGGTCGACCCGTCCGTGGTGTTGAGCGCCGTACACGCCTGGATACTGGGCGCACGACCCACGTTGTTGCCGGACCGCCTCCAATGCGAGGTAGGGGCGGGCCTGTTCACGGTGGACGTGACAAAGGCGGCAGCATCGGATCTCGACACCGTTGTCTGAACGGGCCGCCGCGCCGCCGTCACCTCTCGTCCACCGGGACCGTCCGGGTCTCGTCGGCGAGTTGACGCAGCCGTGCAGCCTCGCCCTGATCGCCGGTCCGCTCGGCGTGCAGCGCCCGCAGGTCCAGGATCGACGCCTGCTCGGACCGCGCGCCGCGCGCGGACGCGCTGCTCAGCGCCTCCTCCAAGAGGGCGGGGACCCGGTCGTACTCCCGGAGTTGCAGCAGTGCCCGGGCCAACTCGGACCCGGTGCGAGCCGTCATCCGGTCGCGCTGCAGCTCCCGTGCCATGTCGTAGGCGGTCTCGAAGCTCCGGACCGCGGCCGACCACTCGCCCGCACCCGCCTGGGCCTTGCCCGCCTGGTTGATCTGCAACATGGCGCCGTAGGCGTTGCCGATCTCCTCGTGCCGACGCTGCGCTTCGCGGAAGGCAAGCAGCGCAGGCTCCCAGGCCTTCTCCGCCAGGTGCAGCAGACCGCCGAACTCGATCACCGAGGCGGCCAACTTGCGCTCCCCCTCGGGATCGCCCAAGCGCGCTGCCAACTGTCGCGCCTGGGCCAGCAGTTCCCCGGCCTCGTCGAACTGCTCCAGCTCCCAACGAGCCCTGGCCAGTTGGCAGCCCATCCGGATCTCGGCAACCACGCTTCCGGAGCGTCGGGCCGCCTCAAGGCCGATCGTGAACGCCGCCACGGCGTCACTGTGGCTGCGGTAGTTGAGGAAGTGGGTCCACAGCGGCTCACAGAGCCCCCACGACGCGTCGTCCATGCCCAACTCGTGGGCCAACCCGACGCAGGCGTACAGCGCGGTGCGCTCGCGCTCCATCCAACGCAGCGCCTCCGCCTTCGTCGCCCAGGACTCGTCCGGGGCGTACGCCAGTGCCTGGTCCGGACACGCCGCGGCGAACGTCATCCGCGAACCGGCGGCCAGGAGGTCGGCACGGGCAGCCTGACGCAGGTACCACGCGACCACCCGCCGCGCCGCCGCCTCGCCGTACGCGTCCTGTTCCGTGAACCGGGCCGCGTGACCGCGTACGAGAACGTGGAGTTGGGTCCCGCGCGGCCCCGAGAGCAACAACCCTGCATTCACCAGCCCGTCCAAGGCGTCCTGCGCATCCGGGAGTCCGCTGCCGAGCAGGGCGGCGACGGAGCCGTCGGACAGGTGGGCACCCGGATGCAGCGGAAGCAGACGGTAGAGCCGGCGCGCTTCGTCCGGCAGCGCCGCGTAGGCCGCGTCCCAGACCTGGTCCACCACGTGCACACCCCTCTCGCGCAGCACCGCGGTCATCTCCCGGACAGCCCGGTCGAGTTCGCTCCGAGGATGGCTCCGCAGCCAGTAACCGGCCACCCGCACCGCGGCCGGGAGGCCGGCACACAGCCCGGCGAGCGCGCGCACCGGCCCGTCGGCCGAGGCGAGTCGCGGGTCCTGCGCCCCGGCCACCTCGACGAGCAGGGCCGTCGCGTGGTCCAGCCCGAGCGGATCGACCGGGATCTCGACCGGCGCCGTTCCCTCCCACTCGATCAGACGGTCCTGACCGCTGACGACAACCACACAGGACGAGGAGACGGGCAGCAGCGGAAGAACCTCGGCCGCGTTCCGGGCGTTGTCGATCACCAGCAGGAACTGCGCGTCCCGGGTCCTGCTGCGGTACTGGCGGAGCCGGGCCGCGGCCGTCAGCCCGACGTCCTCCCTCGGCACACCGAGGGAGCGGAGCAGGCCGGCCAGGGCCTCGCCGGCGTCCACCGCACCGTCCCGGCGGAGATCCCCGAGATCAAGGTGGAGCGCACCCTGCGGGAACCGGTCCACCATCGGGTCGGCGAGTGCGTCGGCCAGCTTGGAGGCGAGCGCCGTCGTCCCCACGCCCGCCATCCCGCGCAGTTGCAGGACCAGGGGCGCGCGTCGCTCCGTCGGCTCGGCCACGGCACGCAGCGCCAGGGCCAGCAGTTCCTCACGGTCCACCCAGTCCATAGGCGCCGGCGCGACCTCCCAGCGACGCTGCGGACGCTCGGGCTCGCGCCTGTCGCCGCCGCCGTTGTGGATGTGGATCTCGTTGATGGTCCCGGCCTGCACTGCGGTGTCCACGTGGGCGTTCCCGCCGACGGTGTTGCTGATCTCCCCCTGCGACATGTCTCAACAGTACTGTTCGGGGTGGGAGTTGACCTCGGGTCCGGGGCTGCTCCGCCACAACCGTCCCGGGCGCGCCGCTGCTGCCCCGGGGCCGGGGCCCGCCCCCATCACATCTGCACGTTTGACGTGGGTCCGGCCCCGGTCCGTGGGGAAGGACTAGCGACGGGCGCCAGCGCCCGGCACTGGACGCATCCTGCCGACGGCGTGCTGCCCTCGGCGTGCTGCGACCGACCGTCATCCTGATCCGGACGTGGGGAACGTGGCATGCAGATACAGCAGGAGGCGCAGGACGCGCAGGTGGTGGTCATCGGCGCGGGACCGGCGGGGTCGGCCACGGCGTTGCACCTGGCGCGCGCGGGAGTTGACGTCCTGCTTCTGGAGAAGGACGCCCTGCCGCGGGACAAGGTGTGCGGGGACGGTCTCACTCCCCGGGGCGTGCATCAACTCCTGCGCATGGGCGTCGACATCAGCGGAGAGGGCTGGCGGCGCTCGCACGGGGTGCGGGTGCACTGCGAAGGCCGGGAGATCGACGTCGACTGGCCCGCCACCGGCCGGTACCCCGACTTCTCGCTGACCCGGACCCGGCACGACTTCGACGAACTGCTCGCCCACCACGCGCAGTCGGCCGGGGTGCGCCTGCTCACCCGCACCAAGGTGACCGCCCCGCTGCGCGACGCGGCCGGACGCGTCGTCGGGGTGACCGCTGTCGGGCAGGACGGGGAGCCGGTCGAGCACCGTGCCGCGGTCGTGGTCGCAGCCGACGGTGCGCCGGCACGGACCGCGCTGGCCACCGGGTGGGCACGCAGCACCCGCACCCCGATGGCGACCGCCGCCCGCCGCTACTACCGCACGGACGCGTTCACCGACGACGGCTACCTGCACCTGTGGGCGGACCTGCGCTGCGCGGACGCCGACGCCTGGCTGCCCGGCTACGGCTGGCTCTTCCCGCTCGCCGACGGCCGCGTCAACCTCGGCCTCGGCGGACTCCCCCACCGCCGCCACGGCAACACCGACCTGCGCGCCACCTTCCGCGACTGGGTCGCCCGGCTCCCTGAGGGCTGGAAGCTCGACGAGGCCACGGCGGAGTCCCCGCTGCGCAGCGCGGCGCTGCCGATGGGCCTCAATCGGCGTCCCCAGTACCGCGACGGGATGCTGGTGGTCGGCGACAGCGCGGGCATGGTCAGCCCCTGGAGCGGCGAGGGCATCGGCGAGGCGATGGAGGCGGGCGAGATCGCGGCCCAAGCTGTCGCCCTGGCCCTGACCCGCCCGTCGGGCTCCCGCCGCGAGCAGGCCCTGCACCACTACCCGTCCGAGGTGACCCGCCGGTGGTCCCGGCACTACCAACTCGGCAACGCCCTCGCCGGGCAGGTCTTCGCCCGCTTCGGCTACCGCCCGCTCTTCAACCGCGCCGTGATGTCCAGCCCCGCCACAACTCGCCTGCTGGCGCGCATCTTCGGGCACCTGCGGGCGTGATGCGGACGGGGGGCGGTGCGGTGCAGGTGCGGGTGCGCGTTGCGACCTGCCGAGGAGCGGTCGCCCGTCCGGGCGGAGGGCCGGGGTCTGGGGACGTGCTGCGCCGAGAGGGGTGCGCTGCCGTCCTTGGCCTTTCTCGGCCCTCCGCCCGCGGACCGACGGGTCAGCCGCCGAGGATGCCGCCCTTGTGGAACTGGTCGACCTGGCCCTCGTTGCAGGAGTTCTTGTTACCGAAGGTGGCGCCGACACCGGTCGCGTTCGGAACCGCGCAGCGCAGGTCGACCATGACCAGCGGCGCGCCGTTGTTGTTGATGACGCCGTCCTGGGAACCGACGACGGTGTCACCGAAGTGGTTGCCGTAGGTGCCCTCGCCGCCGGAGGTGTCACCGCTCATGTGGTACGAGCTGATTGCCTGCGCGGCGGTCTCGTTGGTGTCGGCTCCCATGCACGTCGCTGCGGACGCGGGCCCGGCCACGGACACGACCGTGCCGACAGCGAGGGCGGTACCGGTCAGGACCTTCTTCATCATGATGATGCTCAATCCTCTGTTGCGGTGGATGGTGCGGGGGTTGGCCATGCAGGGGGTGTGCACGTCGTGCGGGTCGGGCGGGTTGGGCAGGCCAAGCGGATAGGGCGGGTCAGCCGCCCAGGATGCCACCGGTCGACAACTGGTCCACGCCGGACTCGCTGCACGAGGTGGCGGCGTTGCCCCAGTACCCCGCCACACCAGTCGCGTTGGCGACCACGCACCGCAGATCGGGGTCGACCAGCGGCGCACCGTTGTCGTTGACCGCACCGTTCTGCTGCGGCGCCAGGGTGTCGCCGAAGTGGTCGCCGTAGGTCCCGTCGGCGAGAGCGGGCGTTGCCAGGGCGCCCCACGCGGTCTGACGCGCGTTCCTTCGAGTCCGACCACGCGCTGAAAACCGGGTGGCAGACGCCGGTCCCGGATTGGCAGGATGCCCGCGATGGTCTTCCACTCGCGCTCCTTCGACAACCTTCCAACCGATCCCACCGCGACCGCGCGCGACGCCCTGAACGGCCTGGCCGTCGGCGACGCCTTCGGCGCCCAGTTCTTCGTCCCCGACAACCTCCCCGCGCTGCGCGACCGGCAACTGCCCGATGCGCCCTGGCCGTGGACCGACGACACCGAGATGGCCTGCTCCATCCACCAACTCGTCATGCTCCGGGGCGAGGTGGACCAGGATGAACTCGCGCACTCCTTCGCCGAACGCCACGATTTCGACCGCGGGTACGGTCCCGCGATGAACCGCATGCTGCGCCTAGTCCGGCAGGGCGGCAACTGGCGCGAACTCGCAGCCGGCCTCTTCGACGGCCAGGGCTCCTGGGGCAACGGGGCAGCGATGCGGGTCGCCCCTCTCGGCGCCCGTTACCCTGGCGACCCGGAACAAGCGGCCCGGCAGGCGGCCCTGTCCGCCGAGGTGACCCATACCCACCCCGAGGCCATCGCCGGAACCGTCGCAGTCGCCGTCGCCGCCGGCCGCGCCGCCCACGGCCGCACCGAACCCGTCACCGCCACGGACCTGTTCGCCACCGTTCTGGACCTCACCCCGCCCAGCCGCGTGCGCGACGGAATCGCCCAGGCGCACACGCTCCTTGACCAGCCCTACATCGAACTCGCCGCCCACCAGCTCGGCAACGGACGCCAGGTCAGCGCCGTCGACACGGTCCCCTTCACCCTCTGGTGCGCAGCCCGGCACTTGACCGACTACCAGTCCGCCCTGTGGGCCACCGCCTCGGCCGGCGGAGACGTCGACACCACCTGCGCGATCGTCGGCGGCATCGTCGCCTCCCGCGTCGGCACCGAAGGCATCCCCGCCCTGTGGCGCGACCGCACGGAGACCCTGCCCGCCTGGCTGCACGGCGAGGAGTCCTGGGACACCGTTCACACCACCACGGTTGCCAACCGGCACCCCTGCCCCTGCTGCGGCCACCTCGTCCACGACCAGCCGCGCGGCTCGTACCAGATCTGCCCGGTGTGCTTCTGGGAGGACGACCTGTCACAACTGCGCTGGCCGAGCAGGACCGGCGCCAACCGCGTCTCCCTGATCGAGGCACAGCGCAACGTGCAGCGCTTCGGGGCCTGCGACCAGCGCGACCTGCGCTTCACCCGCCGCCCGCTCGCCGACGAACCGCTCGACCCACTCTGGCGGCCGATCGATCCGCACCAGGACTCATTCGAGGATCCCGACGACCCCGCGCCCTGGCCCGACTACCAGCCGGATCTCTACTGGTATCGACCGTCGTTCTGGCGACGTCAGAACGATTGAACGGCGGGCCGTGCGGCCTGGTCAGGTCAGTACCAAAGCGTCATGCCGGCCGCGCCGAGACCGTGCCGGAGTGCATGGCGCAGGACCCGAAGGGGGCCGTCGACCAGATCGTTGAGGTCGTGCTCGGTTCCGTCCGTCATCCCGGCGAGCCAGTCCCGGATGCGCTCCTCGACAGCCCTGCGGCGTCCGGGTGCGAGGTCGAGGGCGGCCTCCATTCCTGGAAGAGTTGCACGGACGCCGGCCGCGTCGAGCAAGAAGTCACCGAAACAGCCGGGGAGTTGGAACACCGCCTCGGGGCCGAGGCCATAGTGGAGTGCTGCGACTGGGTCGCCTTTGCGAGTCGAGGCACAGAACAGGTCGACGCCCTCGTGCTGGGGGACGAGTCGCAGGAGTTCCTCCTTGACTGCCTCATACTGCTCGTCCGCGGAGCCCGTTGCGGCGAGTCCGTCCTGCAGGCGCAACGCCAACTCCGTGGGCACAGGCCCGTACGGTCCGGGATCGAAGAACGCCTCCAGGTTGCCCGACCCGCTCCACCATTCCAAGTCGCCGCTCGGCTCAGGATCACGGCGTCCGAAAGAATCAGCGCCTGGGAACTGCCCTAGCAGGCGGGCGACATCGCCGTCCGGCACGACTCCAACCACCCAGAATCCCGTGACGCTCACAACCGTCTCCCCTCCAATCTCCGCCCCACGTGATCACACACCGTCCTGGCCGTGTCCCGCGCCGAACTGAATGGTCGTGTGGCTGCGCAAGCGCATGGCAGCGACGCGCAGTTCGAGCTCCGCCCGGGCCCGGGCGGGATCGGGACCGCTCGGGTCGGTCACGCGGAAGCCGTTCAGCTGAACAGCGTCGGCATCCACGTCGTCCGGGAGAAGACGGCCTTCCAGCACGAATCCGGCGAACGCCCGCAGCGCTTCCTCGCCCAGTTCGAGGGGATGGAATGCAAGCGGATATGCCGTCTGGCCCTCTCTCCACCACGGATCGGGCTCGACCGGTCGTTCGCCCGTCCAGAACGGGGCCTCGAACTCGTAGGGAACGCCGATGTTCTCGACGATCCCGCCGTCCGGGGCCAGGCTGAGCGAGCGCACCAGCGCGCCACGCTCCCAGACGGCGAAGGTGAGAGTGTCCAAGACACTGTGCATCGCATGGAAGAACACCCGGTCCCCGCGCCCGGCCGCGAGCAGGTGCCGAGGCATCAGACTCGGCCTGTGCTCCATGAGCCGCCGGTCGCAGACGATCTCCACGCCGTCGAAACTCGCCGCGTAACAGGTTCCGTCTGGCGGATAGGTGCCGTCCCAGAGCGACTCCCCGGGCGCTGGTTCCACTGTGGACCCCGGGTGGACCCGCGCGACCAACGCGGCAGCGGCCGCCTCGTCCGATTCACGCGCCGCTACTCGAAGGCGGTCAGCGGCACGCCCCTCGGAGAAAACCAACATCGCCGACTTGGCACCCACGACGCTTCCCCCTCTTCCATCTGTAGAGACTCGCGGAGACTATCCGGACCGACCGACAGCCCCGCGACACAGCAACCGGCCGTGGCTGCACCGCGCACTCTCCCGGCGATGGAATTCGCGTGCGCCGGAGAACACTGCGCCCCATACTCGGCCGGTGGCCACGACACCGCGCCTCTCAACGCAGCACCGGTTCCGCGATCCGCGGCGAACCGCCTACGACTTCCTGTCAGACATCAGCGTGGTCTGTCCCCAATGCCAGCAGGACGCCAGGGTGCTCCCCGTCGTCGGCGACCCCGGGCCAGGGCATCGCCCGTTCTTCGCGCCGCGACGGCTGATCTGCCGTCACTGCAGCCTCGCGAAGGCGTACACGAGCCGCCGACTGGTCTTCCCTCACGGCACCGGGCACGGCATGACCGACCCGTACTTCGGGCTTCCGCTGCTGCTCCAGGCGGAGACCCGGCACGGCTGGCTATGGGCCTACAACCCGGCGCACCTCACGCTCATCCACGACTACGTCGCTGCTTCCCTGCGCGAACGGGCCCCCTGGTACGCCGCCGGCCAGAAGATGACTCTCCTTGCCCGCCTGCCCGCCTGGATCAAGCGCGCGAAGAACCGCACCGAGGTCCTGCACGCCATCGACCGGATCCGCGCTCAGCTCGTCGCGCCCCGAGGCGGTGACGCTCGTTGACTGTGCCGCCGGGACCGGAGACGTGAACTCCCTTCAGTAGATTCTCCCGGACGCGCGGGGGTGAGCCTCCTGCGGACACGGAAAGGAACGCCATGGGCGAACGCCTGGATGCCGAGTGGCTCCGCGTCTGGTGTGAGCAGACGGACTCGGCGCTCGCACAGCTGACCCAGTCCTTCCTGGCGCGGCACGGATTCGAGCCCGGCAGCAACGTGGTCGAGATCGCCACTGAGGAGAGCCACCGAGCAACCGACGCACTCGTGGAGCTGACACCCATTCCCTCGGACCTGACCACGATGTACTGGGTAATCGACGAGGTATCCCTGTCCGACGTCGAGAACGGATATTTCGTCCATCCGGCCTCGCTGGTCGCGGACCACGTCCGCGAGTACGGGCTCATCGAGATCGACGGGGAAGAGCCGGCGCTGGTCTTTGCCAGCGACGGCGGCGGCCGCCTGTTCGCGTTGTCCGGCTCGGGACGAATTTGGAGGTCGACCACCGCCTCGTGGTTCGGTCAGTTCGACCTCGCGGCAGCCAGCCTTCAAGAGTTCTTCGAAGGACTCTCCCGACAGATCGCCAGCCAGCTGTGACCGCTGGCCCACTCGACTCGCCTCGGGGGCGGCACATCGGCTCGCACCGTCATGCCCCGACGAACGGCGTCACATCGGCCCATTCCCAGTAGGCATGGCCGGCATCGACTGCGGCCTCCATGACGGCGAACAGGCGAGCGGACTCAGTGTTCGGCGGCACGTCGACGGCGACGAAGCGATCGCCGTTCCACTCGCTCAACAGTCCGGCGGCGCTCACCTCGGCCCTGATTGCCTCGGCCGCTTGCCGGAGCTGGGCGGGCGGCAGTCCGGGGATGAACAAGAGGCGCAGCGTGCGGTGCAAGGCAGCCTTGACGATCTCACTGACGTAGTCGTCCTCGTTGAGCACCACCGCGTCACCGAGGGCGAGTCCGTAGACGGAGAACGGTATGCAGGCGACCTCGTAGCTCCCGTCGTTGACCGCCTTGAGCCAGAGTTGCTCGACCTGTCCGTCCAACCCGAACGGAGCCAGGTCGGCACGGGCGATGTAGTTGGTCGCGGTGCGTCCAACCGGATCCTCGTGGACGATGAACTGCACGACGGTACTCCCCCGAGACGGCTCCGACAGCCTGCCATGATGCCGCAGCCGATCACGACTGCGTCTGGCGGGTGGCAGGCCGGAGGTGACAATGCGCCGGGGCTGCAGGCTGACGGCCTCACCCACCGTCGGCGGCCAAGCCTTGTCGGGCCCCGGCGAACAGTCGGCCATATTGGCACGCGGAGCAATCCCCGTGCCCGCTGCACTATTCAGGGGCCGCGCCCCGGTTGATCTTGCTCCGCCTACACGTTCTCGTTCGTGCCCTTCGTCGGCGGCCATGGACCGTCCAGGAGCGACCTGGCCTCCGTGATGATCCGCTCTGTGAACGTCTCGCGGGGCATCCCCCAGCTTTCGGTCCAGTCCTCGTACTCGCTGGTCCAGCCAATGAGGGGCTGCAGCACGTCCGGTCTGCCGAGCAGATCCCATCCCTCGTGCCAGATGAGAAGACCGCCACGGTATGCGTTCAAGCTGCCGCCGACGATGAGCCGAAGCCACCAGAAGCCGTGGCCAACGTCGAAGAGCACTCCCTCGCGGGGCCAGTCGAGGCGCCCCCGAAGATCCTCCGGGTCCCCGTTGCGCCAGTCCGGCCAGCCCGGCCCCGCAGGAAGACCGGCCTGGAGGAAGACCCGGTGATCATCCGCGAAGCGGAAACCGAATCGTTCCTCGACCGCGGCGATCTCCGCGTCGCTCAGGCCGAGATCGATGCGCACCGGCAGGCGGGATAGGAGAACTCCTGCCCGCTCATAGGTCATCGAGGCGGTCGATCGTGGGTCAGCCATGAGCGATGAGCATAGATGCCCGGCGGCTTCGCAGAACGATCAATATTGCGACGCTCCCAAGGTCGGTGGCTGTCGGTGCTGTCCGGCATCATCAGCGCCGTGACCACATCTCTTGAGTCGTATGAGGCTTTGGCCGCCGAACACCTGCCGCCCGACGCAGCCGCGCGTTGGACGGCGCTCCTGCGGCCGTGCGTCCGCCTGCGGAAGGCTTCGGGAACCGAACCGACAGCAGCGCAACTGGGCGGCAAGCCGCTGCTGCCCGCAGGCACGCCATGGCCGGAGTGGCCGGACCACGGCCCGCTGTCGTTCATCGCCTCCATCAACTGCGCTGCTCTGCCCCGGGACGGAGTGCATCCGGTCTTCCCCGCGGACGGCACCCTGCTGCTCTTCTATTTCGACGGTCAGATAGACGACGGGGACGCCATGGTCTGGGCAGCCGACCCCGAGACCTGGGCCGGCGCCCGCGTCCTCTACGTCCCCGCAGGCACGCAGAGCGCCACTGCCGCCACCCCGACCGGGCTGGATCCCTACCCGCGCGTCGACCTGACCGCGGCAGCCCGATGCAGCGTCCCGGACCCGTGGCATCCCCGGTCGCTGGCCGCCCTGACCAACGACGACGCACCACTGGATCCCCGCGAGATCCCGTCGCACATCAAGACGTTCATGGACGCCGTCTACAGCGGCAACAACAGCATCGGCCACCAGGTCGGGGGCCACGCCCACCCCGTGCAAGGCCCCGTCGAGTACGAGATCGCCCACGCCATGCTCGGATCGAAGACCCTGTGGACCGATCCGAGACTGGACGAGGAAGCACAACGGTGGCTCCTGCTCGCCCAGATCGACACCGACACGGACGCCAACATGACGTGGGGCGACTGCGGCACCCTCTACTGGCTCATCCGCCCAGAAGACCTCGCCGCCCGCCGATTCGAGGAAGCCAAGCTCACCTGGCAGTGCTGCTGACCGCGAATCCCTCGGGCGTGGGAATCGCCGCACGCCGGACCGGCGCCAGCTTCGTGCGGCGGGCGTCCCGCAGCGCGTGAGGAAGAACTCGCTTCTGGACGCGGGAGCGCGCTTGAGAGGATCCACCGCATGACCGCGACGTTCACGATGCAGGCGGAGCCTGCGTCATCCGCCTGCACGGGCGTGTTCGAGAGCCACGTGACGGTGGGCTGCACGGTGGAGCAGCTCCCACAGCTGGCAAAGTGGTCGCAGGCTGCGGGAGTCAAGATGACCTACATTGTGCTCGCTCGAGGGCGGGAGCAGTCCCGAGCCGATGCTCACTCTGACCGGGGAAGGGCCTCTGTCCGCGCAGTATGTGACGGCCTACCAACTGGTTGGTGATCTGCGCAATGCGGGGTTCGATCCCGTGCGGGTCAAGATCGAAGCCGCTCCGTGGGCGGACTGGATTCCGCAAGACCACGCGGAAGCTCACGAGCAGGGGACAGCACGGTATTTCGAGCATCACATCAAGTTGCTCCTTTCCCCAGAAGAGTCCCTGGAACGCCTGGCTGACCTGGTCTCGCCATATGGAGCCCATGTCTCGTGGAACGCACGCCGGACCGCGGCCAATGGCCGACAGGAGAGGTTCGTTACGCAGCGCTGCCACCGTCTCGGACTGCCTCAGGCCGCCGAGCAGCTTGCGGCCCTGCTCACGGTCCTGCGCGACGAAGGTCACGAGATCCTCTCGACCGAGCAGGAGTACTGGTCTACGACAGCAACACGGCCATCGACGACGGATGGATCACTACGGAGGTGCAGGCGTGACCAGCCCTTGGCAGAACTTCGGGTGGCGCAGCACGAACGTGCCGCAGGCTCCCCTGGACCCTGAAGAGCGAACCCGGCTGGACCTGCCGGAGACGCTTCGCCCCGTGGCGTCGCCTCGGGCCGAGCAGCGATCGGTCTTCGACCCGGCGCTCAAGCAACATGCGAACGCCTACCGCGCGGCCGACCCGAGCTTCGGCGACCCGCGTCTGGACATCGCCTGGAAGGCAGAACGCCGGAAGGCACGGGACCTCGTACTGAGCGCGATTGCGGAGACGCCCTGGGCGGACGGGCTCGTTCTCCGGGGCAGCGTCCTGCTGCGAGCCTGGTTCGGGGACGTGGCGCGCGAGCCGGGCGACCTCGACTTCGTCGTCAGCCCCACCGATCGTCGCATCGACGAGCCACGGACCGCCACCATGCTGGCCGGCATCACCCAGGCCGTGCAGGAAGCGGCAGACGCCAGCAGCGGCAGTGTGCGGTTCCAGGCCGCAGACGCCATCAGCGAGGACATCTGGACCTACGACCGGGTCCCCGGTCGCCGCCTGCTCCTGCCCTGGACCGTGCCTGGCGCCTCCGAACTGCCGGGTGGGGCGATCCAGCTCGACCTCGTCTTCAACGAGAACCTGCCCATCGCTCCCGAACTGCTCCACATCCCGCCATCGGGCGGCGACGGGACCGGGGCTCTGCTCCAGGCGGTGACACCAGAACTTTCACTGGCGTGGAAGCTCATGTGGCTGCTGACGGATACCCACCCCCAGGGCAAGGACCTGTACGACGCGGTTCTACTCGCCGAACACACAACCCTGCGCTACCAGATCCTGCGCGAGGTGTTCCTCGACGCCGAAGCAGGCGATGCCTCGCACCCGGTCGACTCGGACCGCATCGGCAACCTGGACCTGGGCGGGGAATGGCGCCACTTCGTCTCCGAGTACCCGGCCCTGCCGGCAGACGAGAACAATCTGGTCATCCGGCTGGTTGCCGCCACCGCACCCACATTCACCGCGGTCGAAACACCAGCAGACACCGCCTACGCCCGTCATGTCCGCTGGCTTCAGCCTCGGATCGAGCGCTACCGCCTTCTCCTGGCTGCCAAGGGCATGGGCGCCGTCCAGGAGCGGATGCAGAAGGACGGTCTCCACCTCCGGGCGGCCATCGTCATCACCTGTGACCTACTCGGCCGCGACGACCACGGCACCGAGCACGCCCGCGCCGTCGTCTTGGCCGACTCCGCATGGGCGCCTTGGGTCAGAATCGGCGAGCGCAATCCCGAGTGGCTCACCCAGCAGATGCACATCTGAGCGAGCCCGCCGATCGAGCACACAGCCCGGGTGGCGGCTGCCTCGCACCTGATCGGCAGGCATCATCCAGGTCAGGATGGGTGCTTGGGAAGGCGGCACGGGTGCGCGGTTCGGGTTCGGTGTACAAGGGGTGCGGCTGCCGGGACGCGGCCAGCGGTCACCAGCTCGGCCGCCACTGCCCCAAGCTCTGCCAGCGAGGGCACGGCAGTTGGTACTTCGCCGCGCCGCGCGGCTACGGCCGACCGCTGCGCCGAGGCGGCCATGCCACGCGCGACCAGGCGCGCGCCGCCCTGCAGAATCTGCGTCGCACCAGGCCGCTTACGGTCCGGGACTGGC
Source organism: Streptacidiphilus fuscans (assembly GCF_015690355.1). Classification (GTDB taxonomy): domain Bacteria; phylum Actinomycetota; class Actinomycetes; order Streptomycetales; family Streptomycetaceae; genus Streptacidiphilus; species Streptacidiphilus fuscans. The sequence goes on from NZ_JADPRT010000016.1 coordinate 52,983, forward strand.
TGGACCAGTGGCTCGCCGCCCGCGGCAAGCTGCGCGCCAACACCCGCAGGAACTACCGCTACCTCTTCGACCAGCACCTCATCCCCGCCCTCGGACATGTGCTGATCCGGGAGCTGGACCTGCCCAGCGTCCAGGCCACCTTTGACGCCATGTCCCGCGTTGGCTGCGGCACCGGTCCGCTCAGGCCTCCACCCTCACGCGGGCGCGCGCCGCACTGCGCACCGCGCTCAACGCGGCCGTCCGGCAGGGACTGATCACGTCCAACCCCGTGCGCGGCGTCGAGCTGCCCACTCCGCCCAAGCCGCACCCCGTCGTCTGGACACCCGCACGCATCAAGGAATGGCAGGCGACTGGGAAGCGCGCGCCCGTCGCAGTCTGGACCGCCGCGCAAACCGCGCACTTCCTGGCCAACATCCGCGGCGAACCGCTCTACCCCGCGTTCCATCTCGCGGCCCTGCGGGGTCTACGTCGAGGCGAGATCAGCGGACTGCGTTGAGAGGACCTCGACCTCGACGACGCAACCCTATCCGTCGTCCGGCAACTGCACCGACGTGACGGCCAGTTCGTCACCGGGCCGCCAAAGAGCAAGGCCAGCGCGCGCACCGTCGCGCTCGACGAGGACACCGTCGCCGTGCTGCGTGCCCACGCCGAACGCCACGGCCAGCGCGGATTCGTGTTCACCCGCGCCGACGGCCAGCCGCTCAGCCCGGAACGCCTCTCCTGCCTGATCCGGACCTTCAGTGATCAGGCCGGACTCCCGCCAGTCCGCTTCCACGACCTACGCCACGGCGCGGCGAGCCTCGCGCTCGCCGCCGGCACGGACCTCAAGGTCGTGCAGGACATGCTCGGCCACGCCAGCATCGTGCTGACCGCCTACACCTCTGTCCTGCCTGAAACCGCACGTCAGGCCCCTGCCGACACCGTCGCGCTCATCCACGAGGCCGGGCGCGTCGTCCCCGGCACACACCGACCACGGCGCCGCGAAAACCCACGGCCGCCAGAACCAGAACCGACAGAACTACGAGCAGCCGCGTAAAGACGCAGCTCAGAACACATAAAGCGGTGCTCCAGCGCCACGGGCCGCCCCACCAGGCCCCCATCTCAACCCCACCCCAGACCCGACAAAGTGAAAGGCGGCCCACCCACGAAGGGTGAACCGCCTTATCAGCCTTGCCATTTGAAGCTGGTGCGCCGCCAGGGACTCGAACCCCGGACCCGCTGATTAAGAGTCAGCTGCTCTAACCAACTGAGCTAGCGGCGCCGGTGTGCTTCGTTCGCGGTCTCCCGCGCCTCGGCACGACGGAAATACTACCTGACCAGCGGGGGTGCTCACGACCACGTTGGGGGGCGGGCGGGGGCAATCAGGAGTTGCTGCTTCTGGCCCGGCGGATGGAGCGGGAGACGGCGTCGGCGAGAGGGTCGGCGCGGGTGAGGTCGGTGAGGAGGTGGCGGGTGGGGCGGTCCAGGCGGCTGGGGGTGAGGCGGGAGGTGAGGCCGGCGGCGTGGGCGAGGGTGGTGAGGGAGAGGTCGCGCGGGGAGGCCGTGGTCGGAGATGCGAGCACGGCGGCGATGCGGGCGGTGCGAGCGGCGCGGGCGGAGGGGTCCGGGACGGTGTAGCGCGTGTGCGGCAGGATACCGAGCAGGCGGCTGGTTTCGCCGGTGAGGAGGCCGGCCGCGACCATCCTGCCCAGGACCGCGCGACTGACCCCATGCCCCGGGCTCCGGAGGCGGTTGAGGCAGACCGTGAGGCGCGGCTCCCCGGCCGGAATCCGCGCGAGCAGCTCTGGCGGAATGCCCGGCACAGCGTCGGAGAAGGAGACGGGGACGGCAACGGAGGCGGATGCCGACGCGGTCAGACGCGGGCCGAGGCGCAGACGCGCGCCGTCGATCGTCGCGACGCCCGCGAGCACCAGCTCGGCCAGCACTCCGCCCGCCAGGGCGAAGTCGAGGTACGGCGGTCGGCGCAGGCGACCGTCCGGGCCGGTGGCGCAGAGGATCAGCAGGTCCTCAGGGAGAGAGGAGCTCGACGTACCCGGGGTACCCGGGATACTCGGCGTACCCGACGTGTCCGGCATGGAGCGGTCTCCTGTCGCTGTGGGGCGGCCCGTACATGCGGCCCATACATGCGGCCCGTACGCAGCATCGCGGCGGTCCGTATGAGGAGTGTCACGCGCAGCGACCGGGAACAGCCACGGGCCACCCGAGGTTGCCCAGAGAGGGTGCCCGAAAGCGGGCCACCGAGAACGCCGCACGGATCACGGACCACAGGAGCCGCAGGATGAGCCAGAGCAGCGCAGGCACCGAAGCAGGCATCGACGCGGGTGCCGGCCAGGGGCCGGAGACGCCGCTGTCGATCCTCGACCTGGCCACCGTCGGCGACGGCTACACCCCGTCCCAGGCGCTGGCCGCGACCACCGTGCTCGCGCAGCGGGCCGAGGAGTGGGGTTACCACCGGTTCTGGGTCGCCGAGCATCACGGCATGCCCGGGGTGGCGAGCTCCTCCCCCGCCGTTCTGCTGGCGCACCTGGGCGCGCACACGAGCCGGATCCGGCTGGGGTCCGGCGGGGTGATGCTGCCGAACCACGCGCCGCTGGTCGTGGCCGAGCAGTTCGGGCTGCTGTACGCGCTCCACCCCGGTCGGGTCGACCTCGGGATCGGCCGCGCGCCCGGGACCGACACGGCCACCGCGCGGGCGCTGCGGCGTGGGGCGGGGATGGACACCGTCGACGAGTTCCCGCAGCAGCTCAGCGAGTTGATGCACTTCCTGGACGCGGACTTCCCCGCCGGGCACCCGTACGCGCGGCTGCGCGCCGTGCCGGGCGAGGCGAGTGCGCCGGGGAGTGGGCGTCCGCCCGTGTGGCTGCTCGGCTCGTCGGGGTTCAGCGCGCAGCTGGCCGGAAGGCTGGGGCTGCCGTTCGCGTTCGCGCACCACTTCAGCGGGCAGAACACGGTGCCCGCGCTCGACCTCTACCGGGAGTCGTTCCGCCCGTCCGAGGCCCTGTCGGAGCCGTACGCGCTGATCGGCGTCGGCGTCGTCGCCGCGGACGACGACGTGCAGGCCCGGCGGCTCGCCGGGTCGGGCGCGCTGGCGATGCTGCGGCTCCGCAGCGGACGGCCCGGGCTGGTGCCGACGCCGGAGGAGGCGGAGGCGTACCCGTACAGCGAGTTCGAGCGCGAGTTCGTCGACTCCTGGCTGGCCAACGTCGTCGTCGGAGCGCCGGACGAGGTCCGCGAGGGCCTTCAGGAGCTGCGCAAGCACACGGGTGCGGACGAGTTGATGGTCACCAGCAACATCCACGGCCACGACGCCCGTCATCGCTCGTACGAACTCGTGGCGCAGGCATGGGGGTTGGGCGGGGTCCCGGCCCAGGCGTGACTAAACCCCGGTCCATGAGCTCACCACTGCAGCAGATCGACGACCTGCGCGCCCGACGCGCGGGCGTCCGGCTGCTGTTGAAGCGGGACGACTTGCTCCATCCGCCGGTCTCGGGCACCAAGTGGCGCAAGTTGCGGCCGAATCTGGACCACGCCCGCGCCGACGGCCACGACACCCTGCTGACCTTCGGCGGCGCGTACTCCAACCACCTGCGCGCCACGGCCGCCGCCGGACGGGAGGCGGGGCTGCGCACCGTGGGCATCGTCCGCGGCGACGAGCTGCGTGACCGCGAGCTCAACGAGCTCAACCCGGTGCTGCGCGCGGCGGCGGACGACGGGATGGAGCTTGACTTCATCAGCCGCAGCGCCTGGCGCTCACGGATGGAGCCGGACTCCCTGCGGGAGTGGGAGCGACGCCACGGCCGGGCGCTGGTGGTGCCCGAGGGCGGCAGCAATGCGGCGGGCGTGCGCGGATGCGTGTCCCTCGGCGAGGAGTTGGCCACGGCCGACGTGCAGGTGGCGGCGTGCGCGGTCGGCACCGGCGGGATGCTGGCGGGTCTCGCGGCGGGCCTGTCGGACGGCCAACGCGCCGTCGGCTTCGCCGCGTTGACGCATGCCGACCTGGCGTCGGAGACGCTGGCGCTGCAGCGCGCCGCCTTCGGTGGCCGTCGCGGTGCGTGGCGCATCGACACCACGGCAGCTTTCGGCGGGTACGGCCGCCGCACTCCCGAACTCGACGCGTTCCGTGCCGAGTTCGCCGAGCGGCACAGTATCGCACTGGACCCGACCTACGAGGCGAAGGTGCTGTTCGCGGTGCTGGAACGGCTCGGCAGTGACGGGTTCCCGGCGGGCTCGACCGTCGCCGTCGTCATCGCGGGGTAGGGCCAAGCAAATCCGCACCGACGGGGCATAAGGCAGACTCAAGCGGGCCTTAATCTCCAGTGGTCTAGCCCAAGGTCTAGTCCAATCTATTGACGGATCATCAACACTTCACTCAACCTGGACCGGAGTGGTGGCGCTCCCCACAGCGCACGCACAGCGCCACTCGTCGGAGACAACCCCACTCCTCCTCCCCACAAGGAGCGTCCAGGTGTTCCACTTCACCCCCAATCGCGTGGTCGCGACGGTCGGCGCGGCCGTGCTCGCGGCGGGCGGGCTGCTCGCGTCGATGGGCGCCACCGCCCAGGCCAGCACCACCGGCACCGGCAACTCCAAGAGCGCTGCCAACACCGCCAACACCGCTGCTCTCAGCAGCAGTTGGTACGCCGCAGCCCCGTATCTGATGCCGCTCGACAACAACCCGCCCAACCCGACCGACGTGATGGCCGCGACCGGCCTCAAGGCCTTCCAACTGGCGTTCATCCTCGCCCCCAACGGCGGTGGCTGCACGCCGACTTGGGGCGGCACCGCGCCCGTCTCCAGCGACACCGCCGTGGCGTCGACGATCTCCGCGATCCGGGCCGCCGGCGGTGACGTCTCCGTCTCGATCGGCGGCTACGGCGGCACCAAGCTGGGCCAGACCTGCGCCACACCGGCCGCGACCGCCGCCGCATACCAGCAGGTCATCGACAAGTACGGCCTGCACGCCATGGACTTCGACCTCGAAGAGCCGGAGTACGAGAACGCCACCGCGGTCGCCAACGAGGTGGGCGCGGCGCAGATCCTGCAGCAGAACAACCCGGGCCTCTACGTCTCGATCACCATGCCGGGAACCACCTCCGGGACCGGCTGGTTCGGGCAGCAGGTGCTCAACCAGGCGAAGTCGGACGGCTTCACGCCCGCCAACTTCTCCATCATGCCGTTCGACGGCGGATTCAGCGGCGCGGCCAGCCAGATCTCGGCGTTGCAGCAGTTCAACACCCTGCTGATGAACACCTTCGGCTGGGACAGCGCCACGGCCTATGCCCACGAGGGCATCTCGATGATGAACGGCCGCAGCGACAGCGGCGAGTTCTTCTACCAGTCCGACTTCCAGACGGTGTTGAACTTCGCCGAGACCAACCACATGGCCCGGTACACCTTCTGGTCGATCAACCGCGACCGCGAGTGCACGCCGCCCGACAACAACGGCACCACGTCCGGCACGTGCAGCAGCGTGACGCAGAACGCCTGGGACTTCACCAAGTACGACGTCCAGTTCGCCGGGGCGACTCCGCCCACCGGCACGCCGACGCCGCTGCCGACCTCGACGGTCACCAGCTCCCCCAGTGCGAGCGCGTCGGCGTCCTCGGGCACCTGCACCGCCGCGCCGTGGAGCTCGACGACCGCATACAACGGCGGCGCGGTGGTGAGCTACAACGGCCACCAGTGGACCGCCAAGTGGTGGACGCAGAACGACACGCCGGGTGGCGCTGCCGGCGTCTGGACCGACAACGGTCCCTGCTGAAAACGCGCTGATGGGGCGGCCGACAAGGCCGCCCCATCAGCGCGTTCGTCGAGGCCCGCTCCGTCGACGTCCGCTCAGAAGTGCGTGCCGCCGTCGATGCGGATCTCGGTGCCGGTGATGAACGAACCGTCCACCGAGCCGAGCATCGCGACCACGCCGGCCACCGCCTCCGGACCCGCGAAGCCGCTGCCCAGCGCCGGGGCGAGCTTCATGAAGAGGGACATGTCCGCGTCCTCGGGCAGACCGGGGCCGACGTTCTCCTTGCTGGAGCCGGTGCCGTCGGTCATGCCGCTGGAGATGGAGCCGGGGGCGACGGCGACGAAGCGGACGCCCTGCTTGCTGTACTCCGAGGCGAGAGCGTGCGTCATCGACTGGATGCCGCCCTTGCTCGCCGCGTAGGCCGCCATGTACGGGTGCGCGAAGCTGGCCGAGGTCGAGCTGAAGTTGACCACGGCCGGGGCGTGGCCCTGGAGCAGCGCCGGGATCGCCTCGCGGATCATCAGGAAGGTCCCCGTCAGGTTAACCGCGATGATCTTGTTGAAGAAGTCCAGGCTGGTCTCGTGGGTGTGCGACGAGCGCAGGATGCCCGCGGCGTTGACCAGCACGTCCAGGCCGCCGAGCGCGGCGAGGGCGGCGGCGACGGCGTCGCGGACCGAGGCCTCGTCGGCGATGTTGACGGTCACGGTGTGGAGGCGTGCGTCCGTCCCGGCGGCGACGGCCTGCTCGCGGGTGGCGGCAAGACCGGCCTCGTTGACGTCGGCGGCGACGACGTGGCCACCCTCTGCGAGTACGCGCAGCACGGTGGCCTGGCCGATGCCGGAGCCACCGCCGGTGATCAGGACTCGACGACCCTCGTAGCGGTTCATGAGGTTGCTCCGTTCACAACTGAATGTCTTGACGTCGAGGTTTCCGACGTCACTAGACACCGTACGCCTCGATGGCACGTTTTGCCATGTATGCAGACCGTGCAGTCGTGACATGGCCAAACGTGGACGTCCTAAGGTGTGTCCCGTGACCAGTGCACCGCCTCCCCCGCCGCTCCCCCGCTCCCCCCAGCTCTCGCTGACCGAGCGCCGGAAGGCCGCGACGCAGCTCGACATCGCCCGCGCCGCGGCCGAGCTCTTCGCCGAGCGCGGGCCGGACGGAACCACCGCCGAGGAGATCGCCCAGCGGGCCGGGATCGCGCTGCGCACCTTCTACCGCTACTTCCGCAGCAAGGAGGACGCGGTGTCGCCGCTGCTCAGCGCGGGCGGCGCGCAGTGGCGGGGACTGCTGGCGGAGACCGTCGACCGGGCCCCCGGGCACTCGGGCAGCGATCTGCGCGACGCGCTGGTCACCGCGGCGCAGGCCTCGATGACCCCGGTCGACGCGGCGGGAGCCGAGGCGCTGGAGGGCACGCGCGGGCTGCTCCGCGCCGCCGCTGCGGACCCGGCGCTACGGGCGGTCTGGTACCGGGTCAACCAGGAGTCGGAGGAGCAGCTGGTCCCGGTCCTGGCGGCGCTGCCGAGCCTCGCCGAACGCAGCGCGCTCGACCTGCGGATGATCGCGGCCGGCGCGACGGACGCCATCCGCCTGTCGCTGGAGGCCTGGGCCGCGACCGACGCCGCCCCGGACGGCCCCGAAGGCCCGGTCGCCCTGGTGGACCGCTGCATGCGCACGCTGCTGCAGTGGCTCTGAGCTGCAGTGACTCTGAGCCGCAGTGACTCTGAGCCGCAGTGGCTCTGACGAGGAGTCAGTACCACCGCGCAGACATAACGCCGAGCGCCCGCACGTGGAGTACGTGCGGGCGCTCGGCGTTGGTGTTCTGGTATGCGCTCAGCGCCAGCTGACGGGGTTGCGGTAGCTGGTGACGCGCTCCAGGCGGCGCCAGCGGGCCTGCGGGTGGCGGTTGCCGTGGGCGAAGCGCGGCTGCGCCTCGATCTCGGCCTTGGCCGCGGCAACGGCGCGGGCCATCAGCACGGCGGTCAGCGCGGCCAGCTCGTCGTCCGCCAGTTCGCCCTTGACGATCTGGACCATCGGTGCGGTTGCGGCGGTCATCGGTACCTTCCTGAACGGATCAGAGTGTCAGCGGGATGGGGCTCGGCCTACTGCGGGGGGTTGCCGTGCTTGCGGGCGGGCAGGTCGGCGTGCTTGGTGCGGAGCATCTGCAGGGAGCGGATGAGCACCGCACGGGTGGCGGCGGGGTCGATGACGTCGTCGACCAGGCCGCGCTCGGCCGCGTAGTAGGGGTGCATCAGCTCGTCCTTGTAGTGCTGCACCATCTCGACGCGCTTGGACTCGGGGTCGTCGGCGGCGGCGATGTCGCGGCGGAAGATGACGTTGGCCGCACCCTCCGCGCCCATGACCGCGATCTCGTTGGTCGGCCACGCGAACGCCAGGTCGGCGCCCACCGAACGCGAGTCCATGACGATGTAGGCGCCGCCGTACGCCTTGCGCAGGATCAGCGAGATGCGCGGGACGGTGGCGTTGCAGTACGCGTACAGCAGCTTCGCGCCGTGGCGGATGATGCCGCCGTGCTCCTGGTCCACGCCGGGCAGGAAGCCGGGCACGTCCAGCAGCGTCACGATCGGGATGTTGAACGCGTCGCACAGCTGGACGAAGCGCGCGGCCTTCTCGCTGGCGTGGATGTCGAGGACACCGGCGAGCGACTGCGGCTGGTTGGCGACGATGCCGACGACCTGGCCGTCCATCCGGGTCAGCGCGCAGATCACGTTGGTGGCCCAGCGCTCGTGGATCTCCATGAACTGGCCCTCGTCGGCCAGCTCCTCGATCACCTTGCGCATGTCGTACGGGCGGTTGCCGTCCGCGGGGACCAGGTCCAGCAGCGACTCGCAGCGGCGGTCGGCCGGGTCCTCGGTCATCTCGACCGGCGGGGTCTCCCGGTTGTTCTGCGGCAGCAGCGACAGCAGGAAGCGGACCTCCTCCAGGCACGTGCGCTCGTCGTCGTAGGCGAAGTGCGCGACGCCGGAGATCTCGGCGTGCACGTCCGCGCCGCCGAGCCCGTTCTGCGAGATCTGCTCGCCGGTGACGGCCTTGACCACGTCCGGGCCGGTGATGAACATCTGCGAGGTCTCACGGACCATGAAGACGAAGTCCGTCAGCGCCGGCGAGTACGCCGCGCCGCCCGCGCACGGGCCGAGCATCACGGAGATCTGCGGGATCACACCGGACGCCCGCGTGTTGCGCTGGAAGATGCCGCCGTAGCCGGCGAGCGCGGTGACGCCCTCCTGGATACGGGCGCCCGCACCGTCGTTGAGCGAGACCAGCGGCGCACCCGCCGCGATGGCCATGTCCATGATCTTGTGGATCTTCTGGGCGTGGGCCTCGCCCAGCGCGCCGCCGAAGATCCGGAAGTCGTGCGCGTAGACGAACACCGTGCGGCCGTGGACCGTGCCCCACCCGGTGATCACACCGTCGGTGTAGGGCTTCTTCTTCTCCAGGCCGAACCCGGACGCCCGGTGCCGACGCAGCGGCTCCACCTCGTTGAACGAGCCCTCGTCCAGCAGCAGCTCGATCCGCTCACGGGCGGTCAGCTTGCCCTTCGCGTGCTGTGCCTCGGTCGCCGCCTCACTCGGACCCGCCAGCACCTGCTCGCGAATCGCGTGCAGCTCGGCGACGCGGCTCTCCGCGTCGCTCAGGCCGACGGGGGCTTCACGCAGGACGGTCATGAAGAACTCTCCAAGGTGTGTGTGGAACGGCCCGCCGCTGTAGAGGCGAACCAGCTCACCTCTACGACCCTACGAGGACGACCCAGCCAACAAGGGGTGCGACTCTGTACAAGACCTGAGCCCGGTTCCTGGTGAGGGTGTACAGGAGTGCACAGCGGCCACCTGCGTAGCAGCGAGGATCAGCGGGACAAGAGATCCCATGAAGGGGTCAAGAATTCATCCGTTCCTCACAAAGGACCCCTAGGGTGCCGCGCATGACGACTCCCGGCCCCACCCCACCCAACGGCCCCAGCGGCCCCAGCGGCATCTCCGGTATCGGCGGCGTCTCGTCCGCCGAGGTTGCCGAGGCTCCCACGGCGACGGCGACTCCGGTCGTCTCTGTGGCGGTCGCCGAGAAGAAGAGCTGGTCACCCCGGCCCAACGAGGTGCGCAGCCCCGAGCAGAAGGAGATGGACGAGCTCACCGACGAGGAGCTGGAGGCGCTGACCGAGGAGACCATCTCCAAGGGCGTCCTCGGCGGGGCGAGCGCGGTCGTCGCCGCCGCGCTCGGACTGGTGTCGATCAGCGGGACCTGGCTGGGCACACTGCTCCAGCAGCGCCAGCAGCTGATCGGCAACATCGCCTCCTCCAGCAAGGCCGCCGCCGACCAGATCAAGGCCGGGTACACCGACCCGTGGCACCTGCTGGCCGCGTGGAACGGCGCGTTCGCGCTGGTGGCCGTGCTGGTCGGCGGCTTCACCGTGTTCGGCGGTCGCTTCCTCTCCTCGAGGGAGCTGCCGAGCTGGGTGCGTGCGGTGGCGTGGGCCGGTGTCGCCCTCGGCGTCATCGGCCTGTTCATCTCCGCCGCGATCTACTTCGACTTCTTCACCGCCGCGATCAAGCCTCCGGCGAGCTCGACGTCGCCGACGGGCTGACGTCGGCGCACGCCGTCGGTCCCATCGGGTCGATCCGTTCCATCCGTTCCATCCGCACCTCCCGGTCGATCCCGATCTCGTCGAGGAACCGCTGGTCGTGGCTGACCACGATCAGCGCACCCCGGTAGCCGGCGAGCGCGGTGGTGAGTTGACGGACCCCGGCCAGGTCCAGGTTGTTGGTCGGCTCGTCCAGCAGGAGCACCTGCGGGGCGGGCTCGGCCAGCATCAGGGCGGCCAGGGTCGCCCGGAAGCGCTCGCCGCCGGAGAGCGTGCCGACCGGCTGGTCGGCACGCGCTCCACGGAAGAGGAACCGGGCCAGCCGGGCCCGCAGCGCGTTCTCGGTCGCCTGCGGCGCGAACCGGGCCGCGTTGGCCACCACGCTCAGCTCCTCGTCCAACAGGTCGAGGCGCTGCGGCAGATACCGCACCGGCACCGGCCGGTGCACCTCGCCCGCCAGCGGTGCGAGCTCGCCGACGACGGTGCGCAGCAGCGTGGTCTTGCCGCTGCCGTTCGGGCCGACCAGCGCGACCCGCTCGGGGCCGCGCAGCTCCAGACCGATCCGCGCGCCGTCCGGGCCGCCCCCGTCCTCACCCTCACGCTCACCCTCACGCTCGCGCTCGGCGATGCCCCCGGGGGCCGCGCCGTGTTGGAGCAGGACGTCCATCAGCGTCAGCACGGTCCGGCCCGCCGGGACCTCGGTCGCGGGCAGGTCGACGCGGATCTCGTCGTCGTCCCGCACGGCGAGCTCGGCCGCGGACAGGCGTTCGCGGGCGGCCTCGACCTTGCCCTCGTGCTCCGTGCGGAGCCTGCCCGCCGACACCTGGGCGGTGCGCTTGCGGACCCGCATGACCGCCCTGGGCTCACGCTTGATCTCGAACATCTTGTCGCCGAAGCGCTTGCGGCGGGCCAGTTTCACCTGGGTGTCCGCCAGTTCGCGGCGCTGTCGGCGCAGGTCCGCCTCGGCGACGCGGACGTCGCGTTCGGCCGCCTCCTGGGCCACCGCCAACGCCTCCTCGTACTCGGAGTAGTTGCCGCCGAACCAGGTGACCTCGTGGTCGCGCAGTTCGGCGACCCGATCGACCAGGTCCAGCAGCGTCCGGTCGTGGCTGACCAGGACCAGCGTGCCGCGGAACTCGGTGACGGAGCGGTAGAGCCGTTCCCTGGCAACGGAGTCCAGGTTGTTGGTCGGCTCGTCGAGCAGCAGCACGTCCGGCCGCCGCAGCAACTGCCCGGCCAGGCCGAGCAGGACGCCCTCGCCTCCGGAGAGCTCGCCGATCCGGCGGTCCAGGCCGAGGTGGCCGAGGCCGAGCCGGTCCAGCTCGGCCACGGCCCGCTCCTCGACGTCCCAGTCGTCGCCGATGACGGCGTAGTTCTCGTCGCTGACCTCGCCGCGTTCGATCGCGTGGAGGGCGGCGCGCTTGTCGGCGATGCCGAGCGCGACGTCCACCGGCAGCTCGGCGGCGAGCGGGAGTTGCTGCGGCAGGTAGCCGAGGGTGCCCTCGACCCGGATGCGTCCGGCCTCCGGCGTGAGCTCCCCGGCGATCAACCGGAGCAGAGTGGACTTGCCGCTGCCGTTACGGCCGATCAGGCCGGTGCAGCCCGCGCCGACGACGAAGTCGAGGCCGGCCAGGACAGGCACGCCGTCGGGCCAGGTGTAGTCGAGGCCGGTGCAGACGACGGCGGGCATGGGCAGGTTGTCGGTGCGATGCATAGGGCGACTCCCGGTGTCGTGGTGGTGGATTCCAGCGGCACGGAGGGAGACTCAGGCGACCCGACGGGGTTCAGGGAACGGCGCTCGCGTGGCACAGAGGTGTGCTGACGACGCGGCGCGCGAGGGAACGGCGCAGGCACTGCTGCTGCGCGCGGGCATGCAAAAGCCGCCCGGGCGAGAAGGCATGGCTGGCTGAGGTCGGGTACATGGTCTCCCAACTCAGCAAAGCAACGGCCTACTCCTTCGGGCGGCAACAACGACGTGTTCCACGGTACGGCGGAGTCCTGGACCGCGCAAAGGGTTTTTACGCGAGTGGTGCCCGACGCCGCCGCCTCGCCCAAGCGGGTGGCCCCGTTCGAGCGAATGCGCCGCTGCTGTCGTCGTGTCAGCCCGGGTGCCGGCGAACGGGTTTGTCATCGTGCGGGCATGCGCGTCCTTCTCCGCTTCGCCCTCGTCGCCGCCGCCTGCACCGCGCTGCTGGGCGCCGCCGCCCCCGCCACGCCCGACGCACCGCGTGAGGGCGCCGACTTCGTCCGCCTCGCCCACCCGGTGCGGACCGCGCCCCGCGAGGTCGTCGAGGTGTTCTGGTACAACTGCTCGCACTCCTACCAGTTGGAGCAGCCGCTGGACGACTGGGCCGCGCAGCAGAACCCGCCGGTGGTGATCAAGCGCATCCCGGCCGCGTGGCCGGACAAGCCGGCGATGATGGCCTACGCCCGGCTCTACTACACGCTGGCCAAGCTGGGCGTCGCCGACCAGGATGCGCTGCAGGTCTTCCACGCCGTCCGCGACGAGCAGACGGACCTGACCCAGGAGCCCGCCGTGCTGGACTGGGCCCAGAGCCAGGGCCTGGACCCGAACGCCGTCAAGCAGGCCTACGAGTCGCAGGACGTCTGGGACGAGACGCAGGCCGCCCCCGCACTGCGCGACCGGTACCAGACCGACGAGATGCCCAGCGTGATCGTCGGCGGGACGTACCGGACCTCGCCGTTCATCGTGCCGGAGGGCGTGGACGGGGTGGTCCCGGTCGTCGACTGGCTCTACCAGCACGCCGGGAACTGACCGGCCCGCGACCGGCCCCGCGACCGGCGTGAGCGGAGCCGCCGCGGTCAGGCGAACTCGCGCAGCCGGGGCCTGACGCCCGTCAGCACCAGCAGCAGCGCCAGTCCGAGCAGCACGGCGGAGGTGGCGGCCCAGCCGCTCAGGTCGCTGTCGGCGGCCTCGGTGTGGGAGGCGAAGGCCGCGGCATGGGTCGCGGCCAGGTCGTCCAGGTGGACCGAGAAGTCGTAGTAGGCGAAGCCGACGTCCTCGCGACCCACCCCGGTGAGCTGGATGGCCGCCTGGTTGACGTCGCCGCCGTCGGCGACCGCGCGCAGGCTGGTGTCGGTCGCCAGATAGGCCGAGAACCGCTGCTGGACAACGGCCACGGCGGCGCTGTCGGCGCTGCTGTCGGCGGCCAGCAGCGTCCGGACCTGCGTCGCGTCGGACTGGAACTGGGCGGCCAGCGCGTCGCGGTAGCCGGGGTCGACGACCCAGCGGCTCTCGCGCGACTCCGCGTCCACGGCGACCACGGCGGCCTGGGCGAGCCGCGCGTAGGGCGTGTAGCCCTGGTTCACCGCCGCGTCGACCTCGCTCGCCGTGCCCAGCAGCGCCGAGGCCGAGCCGAGCACGAGCGCCAGCACGCAGGCGGTCGCGACGACCAGCGGCAGGTTGAGGACGCGCCGGTAGCGGCGGGCCAGGTCCCGCTGCCACCAGAGCAGGGCGAGCAGCGCCAGCAGGCCGAGCGCGACCAGCAGCCAGGCGGAGACGAGGGCGGCGGTGTGGGCCGCGTCCCGGTCGGCGTCCACCTGCGCGTCGGCGGTGGCCATCACGGCACGGACCTGCGGCAGCAGGCTGCTCTGGAGCAGCGCGTCGGCCTGGGCGTAGTTGTCGAGCGCCACGGGAGACGGCTGGCCCACGATGGGGTCGGCCTGGGTGCCGACCGCGTACTCCTCGGTGCCGGTCCACTGGTCGTAGAGGGAGAGCTGGTCGAGCAGCGGCTGCACCTTGTCCGCCCCGGCGGAGACGGCCAGCGCGGACAACTGCTGCGACGCGTCGGTCTGGTCGGTCTGGGCGGTCAGCGCCGCCAGCACGCCGTCGTCGACCAGCTCCGGGGTGGCCCCCGGCGCGGGCGGCACGGCCGAGTAGCCGACGACCAGCGACTTGGCCCGCTGCGCGTCGAGGTCGGACAGCGCCCGGTACAACTGCCCCGCCGCGACGGCACGCGGCTCGGAGACGTCGGTCAGCTGCCGCGTCCGCGCGGCGGTGTCGGCGAGGCCGAGCAGCGCGGCGGTCAGCAGGGCGGCGGTGAGCAACAGCGCGACGCCGGCCTGGGTCCGCAGCCGCGCCACGGGACCGGCGAGGCCGCGACGTATGGAGTCACGGCCCACAGGGCGTCTGGCAGGGAGAGAGGCCGACGAGAGAGTGGCTGTCACGGTGACGACGGTAGAAAGTCGAGCCTGCGCCCAACTGACATGCAGTCAGCCGTTCGGTGAACTCGGTGTCACGAAGCGATAGCGGAGTGTCGATAAGCGATTTCTTTCCGTGTCGCCCAACCCACTCTTCGTGTTCACAGCGTTTACCCAGGTAAGAACGGAGTGAGCAGGGTTACCAAGAGTCGGTTTCCGGTGTGATCATGTGAGCCGCTAGCGTTGGTCAGCGGTCTGGCTTCTCAGCCATCTGGGGGCACCGGCAGACCAGCAGGCGGAAACACGACAGAGCAGGACAAGGGAGCTGGCAGCGTGAGCAGTGTGCTGGGCTTCTTCGCGTCCTGGTGGTTCCTGATCGCCGCGCTGCTGGCCGTCTTCGCTGACGCGTTCATTCCCTTCGTGCCGAGCGCCACGATCGTGGTCGCCGCCGCCCTGGAATCCGGCGAGAACCATCTGCCGCTGCCGTTCGTCGGCGGCGGTGTCGCCGCCGCGTCCTTCGCGGCCGACCTGGTCCTGCTCAACATCGCCCGCCGTGGCGCGGGACGCGCGCGCCGCTGGATCGCGCGCCGCGCGGGCACGGCGGACGCCGCGGCGTCCGTGCTGCAGGCGCTGGAGCAGAAGCCCGGACGCACCGTCGTCGTCGCCCGCTTCGTGCCCGGCGGCCGCAGCGTGCTGGACCTGGCGGTCGGCACCGCGGAGCGGCCTCCGGCCCGGTTCGTGCAGTGGTCCGCGGCCTCGGCGGCGATCTGGGCGACCTACATCATCTGCATGGGCTGGCTGAACGAGGACGCGTTCCGCACGGCGTGGCTGAGCGTGGCCGTCTCCTTCCTGGCGACCACCACGGTCAGCGCGTTCGTCGCCCGCCACGTCGCCCGCCACCGCGCTCGCGCGCGCGCCGCGGGGGTCGCGGCCGCGGCCGAGGAAGACCCCGCCCTCGCCGAGGCGGCGTAGCCGCCCCTTCTGCGGCCGGGGACCATGCACTACCTGGGGGCGCGGGGCTCTGCTGATATGCGGCTCCGCCGCGTGAGCGCGACCTGTCACTGACGCTCCCGCAGGTAGGTGCACTCCGCTCAGGGGCGCGGGGAACTGCGCGACAAGCCACCCACGCACGTGGTTCACCGAACGAGCAGGGCCATCCGCACAGGGTGGTTGATCGCGCCGTTCCCCGCGCCCCTGAGGTGGTGCAACTCACTCCGCGAGCAAAAGCTCTGCTATCCGCCCCACAGGGCCCGCTCCGGTCAGGAGCGTGTAGTGGTTGGTGTCCGGCACGACCTCGGCCGGCACGCGGGTGGTGTCCAGACCCGCCGCGGCCAAGCGCGGAGCGTCCAGCAGGGCCTGGGGCTCGTCGAAGAGCCCGCGTTCGGCGAGGAGGAGGCGGGTCGGCATGGTCAGCCCGTGGACCGACGCCAGAACCTCAGCGTCGAAGACCCCCAAGCCGTCCGTGCGGATCGCGTCCAGGACGCAGGAGGACCGGAACGTCGGCGCCTCGCCGACCAGATCCCGCTGCAGGTAGGAATCGATCTCCGGCGACCACGCCGCCCGCAGCGCAGGGTGGGGCTGCCAGAAGGCGCGGTACGCGTCCCTGCTCTCGAAGGTCATGGAGAGCCGCTCCATCGCGGGCCCCAGGACCGCGGTGAGCAGCTCGTCGCCCGCCAGCCCCGCCGGAGGCGGGAAGCCGACGCCGCCGTCGACCAGCAGGACGCTGCGGAACAGCTTCGGGTACCGCGCAGCGGCCAGCGCAGCGACGAACGCGCCCATGGAGTGGCCCGTCAGCGTCACCGGTCCCCCACCCGCGAGGGACTCGACGACCGCGGCGACGTCCGCCGCGTGCGCGCCGAGGCCCCACGAGCCGCCGACACCCGCGCTCGCCGCGCGGCCGCGCAGATCCGGGGCGAGCAGGGTGACGCGCCCGGCCAGCGCGCGAGCGACCGCACCCCAGGCCAGGCCGTTGGCGGTGATGCCGTGCAGGGCCACCACCACGGGCGCGTCGGGGACCGCCGCAGGCCAGCGCAGCACCGTCAACTCGCCGCCCTCGACCGGGACGGCGACCTCCTCGAACTCCGGGACCGTCATGCCTTCGACCTCCTCAACCTCACCCGGGCGGGCAGCCCGGCAACGCCGCCCGGCAGGGCGTAGACCACGACCACGAACAACACCCCCAGCAGGAACAGCGGTTGAGACAGCGGCACCCGCAGCACCGACGGCAGCCCGGCGACCGCCCCCGACCCCGCCAGCCCGGTGAGCCGTTGCTGAGCCCAGGTGTACACCACCCCACCGACAAGTGGACCCCAGCGCGTTCCGGATCCTCCGAGCACCACCATGACCAGCAGCGACAGCGTGAAGTCCGACGTGGTCGTCTGCGGCGTCGCACCGCCCGTCAGCAGCAGGTAGACCACGCCGCCGAGCGCGGCCAGCGTGCCCGCGAGGACGAAGGCGACCAGCTTGAACCCGTAAGGGCGCAGGCCCAGCACCTCCACCCGGCGTTCGTTCTCCTTGATGCCCTCCCAGACCCGGCCGAGCGGCGAGCGCACCGCCCACCAGACCGCGCCCAGCGTCAGCACCAGGTAGGCCAGGGCCAGCCAGTAGAGGTTGGCCGTGTGCTGGATGCCGACCAGCCACGACGGCAGACCGGTCGCGGCCAGGCCCTCCTCGCCGCCGGTGAGGCCGCCCGGGTCGCGCTCCACCAGGATCGATCCGGCCTGGGCGAAGGCCAGGGTGACCATGGCGAAACCGATACCGCCGACCCGCAGGCTGACCGCGCCGAGCAGCGCGGAGAGCACCACCCCGGCCACCACGCCGAGGATGACGGCGAGCCAGAAGTTCATCCCCGCATGGACCAGCAGCAGGTCGGTCACGTACGTGCCGGACGCGAAGTAGAGGGCGTGCCCGAAGGAGAGCAGGCCGGTGCGGCCGAGCAACAGGTCGTAGCCGGTCGCCAGGGCACCGAACACCAGGCAGAGGGCCAGCAGTTGGAGGCTGCCGGGGCTGCCGATCGGCCCGTCGAGCAGGCCCGGCAGCGGCAGCGCGCTGTAGGGGGCGACGACGAGCAGCAGCAGGACCAGCGCGGGCGCCCAGCGGCGCAGGCCGATGCGGGCAAGTCCGGAGCGCCGCAGTCCGGCGGTGAGTACGGTCATGCCAGCCTCCCGGTCAGGCCGCTCGGGCGCACCAGCAGCAGCGCGGCGAGCATGACGACCACGGACAGGTCGCCCAGACCCGCGGTCGTGTAGTAGTTGGCGAACTGCTGGACCAGCCCGACCACGACGCAGGCGAGCGCCGCGCCGCTGACCGAGCCCATGCCGCCCATCACCACGACCACGAAGCCGAAGATCAGCAGCGAGGCGCCCTGGGTCGGGTCGACGGAGCCGTAGTAGAGCCCGGCGAGTCCGCCCGCCAGCGCGGCGGCCGCGCCGCCGAGCGCGAAGACCAGCGTGAACGCGCGGCGGACGTCGATGCCGAGCGCGGTGACCATGGCCTGGTCCTCCACTCCCGCACGGACGACCAGGCCGAATCGAGTCCGGCCGAGGAAGAGCTTGAGCGCGAGCAGCACCAGCAGCGCCGCCGCGACCAGCACCAGCCGGTTGACCGGCACCCGCGCGCCGAGCAGCCCGAACGTCCCGGCCAGCGCGGACGGCACGGGGAACGTGTGCGCGTCCGGCGTCCAGATCGCGGAGAGCAGCGCCGGGACGGCGAGCCCGACGCCGACCGTGGCCAGAACCTGCTCCCTGGGCCGCCGGTAGAGCGGCCGGATCAGGCCGAGCTCCAGGGCGACGGCGGCCAGCGTGCCGACGGCCGTGCCGAAGAGCAGCGCCAGTGGGAAGCCCCAACCGTCGTTCGCCGCCCACCAGGTGGCGTAGGCGCCGATGGAGAGCAACGCGCCGTGGGCGAAGTTGAGCACGTCCATCAGTCCGAAGATCAGCGACAGGCCGGAGGCGACCAGGAAGTAGAGCGCGCCGAGACCGAGCCCGGTCATGGCGAGCAGGACGACGGTGGCCATCTGCGGCCTCCTTCCTCGGTGGCTCCGGTGGTCCGCACGGGTGGGGAATCTCCCCCGCGACGGCCGACACCGAGGAGCGCGCGGGACGCCTCGGCGTCGGCCAGCAGGTCGGCGGCGGGACCGGCGTGGGCGGTGCGGCCGTCGGCGAGCACCACGCAGTGGCCGGCCAACCGCCTTACCAGCGCCAGGTTCTGCTCGACCAGCAGCACCGGAACGGCCTGCGCGGCGCGCTCCAGCGCGACGGCGACTTCGGTGACGATGCGCGGCGCGAGGCCCTTGGTGGGCTCGTCCGCGATGATCAGCCGGTTGCTGCGGTTGAGCAGGACGCGACCGATGGCGACCATCTGCTGCTGTCCGCCGGAGAGCGTGCCGGCGGCCTGCCTGGCGCGCTCCTTGAGCTCCGGGAAGAGCTCGTGGACCAGGTCGTACGCCGGGTCGGGGTCGCGCTCGGCGAGCCGGAGGTTCTCGGCGACGGTGAGCGCGGCGAAGATGCCGCGGTCCTCGGGGACGTAGCCGATGCCGCGCCGCACCAGCTGATGCGTCGACAGCCCGACGGTCTCCGCGTCCTCGAAGCGCACGGAGCCGGTGCGCGGGACCAGACCGAGGATGCCGCGCACGGTCGTGGTCTTGCCCGCGCCGTTGCGGCCGAGCAGTGCGGTGACACCGGAGGCCGCCACGTCCAGGTCCACGCCGTGGAGGATGTGGCGTCCGCCGATGACGACCTTGAGTTGACGCACCGTCAGCAGCTCTCGGGTCACAGCTCCTCCCCCAGGTAGGCCGACTGCACGGTCGCGTCCGCCATCACGGCGTCGGGCTCGTCCAGGGCGAGGAGGGTGCCGTGGTGCATCACGGCGACGCGGTCGGCCAGGCCGAGCAGGACGTCCATATGGTGTTCGACCATCAGCACGGTGCGGCCCTCGTCGCGGTGCAGCGAGCGGATCAGCTCCGTCAGCGCGGGGACCTCCTCGGCGCTGACGCCGGCCATCGGCTCGTCGAGCAGCATCAGCCGCGGATCGCCGACCAGCAGCACGGCCAGCTCCAACTTCCGCTTCTCGCCGTGCGAGAGGGATCCGGCGAGCGCGTCGGCGCGGGCGGAAAGACCGGTCCGCTCCAGGGTCGCGCGGACCTCGGCGTCGAAGCCGCGGGCCTTGCGCCAGAGCGCGAAGGAGCCACCGCGCGCGGCCTGGGCGGCCAGCCGCACGTGGTCGGCGACGGTCATGCCGGGCCAGAGACTGGACGTCTGGAAGCTGCGGCCCAGCCCGCGACGGGCGCGGGCGTGGGCGGGCAGCCGGGTGACATCCGTGCCGTCCAGCGCGATCCGGCCGCGCGAGACCGGGTTCAGCCCGCTGATCAGGTTGAACAGCGAGGTCTTGCCCGCCCCGTTGGGGCCGATGAAGGCGAGGAACTCGCCCTCGCGGACCGCCAGCGAGACGTCGTCCAGGATCACCGCGCCGCCGACGCTCCACCCGACCTCGGTGAGTGCGAGCACCGGCGACGCCGTCGGCGCGGTCGGCGCGGTCGGTCCTGTCGATGCGAGCGCCACTGCGCTCAGCCCGCCATGGTCTTGGCCGGGGGCGCGACCTGGCCGGCCGGCAGCGTGGCCAGCAGCTTGGGCTGAGCCGACGCACCGGTGCCGGTGAGCGTGGCCTGGAACATCGGCTGCAACAGCGCGTGGTCGGAGGCGCGGACCTGCTCCTGCCCCTTGGGCCCGGCGAAGGACCAGCCCTCCAGGGCGCTGACCATGGCGTTGGTGTCGGTGGTGCTGGCCTGGATCGCGTGGACGATCATCAGCGCGGCGGTGAAGCCGTCCGGCGAGAAGAGGTCGGGCGTGCCGCCCTCCGCCTTGATGCCGTTGATCATCGCCGTCTCGACCGGGTTGCCGCCACCCGCGCCGGGGAAGTAGTGGGCCAGGAAGTCGACCTTCGTCCCGGACGCCCCGAAGATCGGGTACGAGGCATCCCCCGCCAGGCCGGTGACGACCTTGGTCGAGCCCAGCACACCCTGCTGGTCGAGCGCCGTCCACAGCGCGGGCGCGGTCGATCCGGCCCAGGCGACGTAGACCAGGTCGGCCTTGGCGGTCTTCACCTGCTGCGCGAACGGCGTCAGGTCGGTTGCGCTCGGCGGGGCCAGCACGGACGAGACATGGGCGCCCTTGGGGCCCAGAACCGCCTGCACCGCCTGGACGTTGTCCTGCCCGAACGCGTCGTCCTGGGCCAGGACCAGGATCTTCTTGCCGCTCGGGTCACCGACGAAGGAGCCCGCGGCGGCGATGTCCTGATAGCTCTCCCGGCCGGAGCGGAAGGTGTACTTGTTGACGCCGGTCAGCGCGTCGGTCGCGGCGGGGCCCGCGATGTAGAGGACCTGGTTCTGCGCGGCCAACGGCGCGAGTTGCAGGCCGATGCCCGAGTCGACGGTTCCGGCAAGGATCTTGTAGCCCTTGCCGATCAGGTCCTTGGCGTCGGCAACGGCGGTCGCTGGGTCGCCGGTGTCGTCCTCCTCGGTGACCTGGATCTGATGGCCGTTCACCTTGTCGGTGTTGTGGGTCGCGTAGGCGAGACCGGCCTTGAAGCCCTGCTCGTACTGCTGGCCGTAGGCCGCGAGCAGACCGGTCTTGGAGTAGAGCAGGCCGACCTTGACCGGCGTGCCCGCGCCGCCCGACGACTGCGCGGTCCCCGCCGTCCCGGCGGAGGCGCAGCCCGCGAGCAGCGAGGTGGCGGCGGCAGCGGCGACCAGCGCGGCGGCGAGGGTGGTTCTGGATCTCCTGGATCCGTTGCTGCTGGACATGGCGGCGGCTCCTGGGCTCGATACGGGCTTCGGGTGGCATCGGTGGATGCCGGAACCGTAGGAGCGCGGCGTGGCACGGGACATGTGACCGGACACCGCATCGCGGGCCCGAAGCATGTGGCCGACCGACATGGCAGCTCCACGGCCGCGCTGGCGAAGGTGAGATCACCGGATCGCCGGGTCGGCGATTCCCGAGGACGACGGACAGGAGCAGGGCAGCCCATGGCAGGCATGGACAAAGTGGTCGGATCGGCGGCGGAGGCCGTCGCGGACATCTCGGAGGGGGCCTCGCTGGCGGTCGGCGGCTTCGGCCTCTGCGGCATCCCGTCGACGCTGATCGCCGCGCTGGTCGCGGCCGGGACCGGCGGCCTGCGGGTCACCTCCAACAACTGCGGCGTCGACGACTGGGGCCTCGGCCTGCTGCTGCGCGCGGGCCGGATCGCCCGGATGACGTCCAGCTATGTCGGCGAGAACAAGGAGTTCGCCCGGCAGTACCTCAGCGGGGAGTTGGAGGTCGAGCTGGTCCCGCAGGGCACGCTCGCCGAACGCCTGCGCGCGGGCGGCGCGGGCATCCCCGCGTTCTACACGCCCGCCGGCGCGGGCACCCAGGTCGAGGAGGGCGGACTCCCCTGGCGCTACGCCCCGGACGGCAGCGTGCTGGTCGCCTCACCGCCCAAGGAGGTACGCGAGTTCGCCGGTCGGCCCCACCTGTTGGAGGAGGCGATCACCGCCGACTTCGCCCTGGTCAGGGCGGCGGTGGCGGACCGGCACGGGAACCTGGTCTTCCACGCGGCGGCCCGGAACTTCAACCCGCTGGCGGCAACGGCCGGACGGACCACCATCGTGGAGGCCGAACGCATCGTCGAACCCGGCGAGTTGGCCCCGGACGCGGTGCATCTGCCGGGCATCCACGTCGACCGGGTGGTCCCGGCCGACCCGGCGGACAAGCGCATCGAACGCCGGACCGTCCTGTCTGCGACGAGGGAGAACTGACGCGATGACCTCCACCCTCCCTCCGGTCACCGGCCTCACCCGGGACCAGCTCGCCGCCCGCGCGGCGGCGGAGCTCCGCGACGGCCAGTACGTCAACCTGGGCATCGGCCTGCCCACCCTCGTGCCGGGCCATCTGCCCCCGGACGTCCAGGTGGTGCTGCACTCGGAGAACGGCATCCTCGGCACCGGCCCCTACCCGCGCGCGGGCGACGAGCACCCGGACCTGATCAACGCGGGCAAGGAGACCGTCACCGTCCTGGACGGCGCGGCGTACTTCGACTCGGCGTCCTCGTTCGGGATGGTCCGAGCCGGCCGCGTGGACGTGACGATCCTGGGCGCGATGCAGGTCTCTGCCGAGGGCGACCTGGCCAACTGGATGATCCCCGGCAAGATGGTCAAGGGCATGGGCGGCGCGATGGACCTCGTCCACGGCGCGCGCCGGGTGGTCGTGGTGATGGAACACACCGCGAAGGACGGCTCGCCGAAGTTGCTCACGCGGTGCACGCTGCCGCTGACGGGCCGTCGGGTGGTGCACCGCGTCATCACCGACCTGGCTGTCTTCGACGTCAAAAACGACGGCTTGCACCTGGTCGAAACAGCCCCCGGCGTCACCGAGTCGGACGTGCGCGCCCGCACGGCAGCGCCGTTCCGTGTGCAATAAGGCCGGTTGCACTTCCAGGGGCGCGAGGAACTGCGCTCGCACAGTTCCCGCCCCAGGCAGTGCAACTACTCGCTGAGCTGCCAAGTGATCGGCGCCGAGCCGAAATCGGCCAGCGCCTTGTCGATCTGCGAGAACGGCTTGCTGCCGAGGAAGTAGCGCGCGGACAGCGGCGAGGGGTGGCCGCTCTGGACGACCACGTGGCGGGTGGTGTCGATCAGCGGGAGCTTCTTCTTGGCGTAGCCGCCCCACAGCACGAAGACCACCGGCTCCTGGCGGGCGTTGACCGCCTTGATGACCGCGTCGGTGAACTTCTCCCAGCCCTTGCCCGCGTGCGAGCCCGCCTCGTGGGCGCGGACCGTCAGGACCGCGTTGAGCAGCAGCACGCCCTGGTCGGCCCACTCCTGGAGGTTGCCGTGAGCGGGCGCGGTGACGTCGATGTCGCTGGCCAGCTCCTTGTAGATGTTCCGCAGCGACGGCGGGACCTTGACGCCGCGTCGGACCGAGAAGCACATGCCGTGCGCCTGGTTGTCGTCGTGGTACGGGTCCTGGCCCAGCAGCAGGACCTTCACCTTGTCGAGCGGGGTGGACTCCAGCGCCGCGAAGACCTCGCCGCGCGGCGGGAAGACCTGACCGGCGGCGCGCTCGGCCGCGACGAACTGTGCCAGCTCCTGGAAGTACGGCTGCTCGACCTCGCTCTGCAGCGCCGCCCGCCACGACTCGGGCAGCACGAACTCACCGGCTTCGGTGGGGGTGACGGCGGGGTGGGACATGCGGGCCTCCAGGACTGGCTAGTTCGTCCCGGACACGCTATCGCCCGCGACTGACAACCGGCCCAACTCCACTGCCAGGCCGTCCAGGACGACCTCGAGCCCGTGCCCGAAGCCCTCCTCGACGTCGCGGTCGTCGTCCGCGTCGTGGACGAACCGCGCGAGCAGCGGATGCTTCCCCTCGGCCAGGACCCGGACCAGGTAGGGGCCGGCGGAACGGCGGTAGTCGTCCTCGGTCTGCCCGGTGCGGCGGATCGTCTCCACCTCGGCGATCTCGCTCATCACAAAGCCGCGCACGAAGGCCATGACCGTCCAGCCGAAGCCCGCCATCGCGTCGATGCCGAGCCCGAGGCCGTCCATCGCGCCCAGCATCCGCTCGGTGTTGTCCAACATGTTGGGGCCGAGCGGCGGACGACTGGCGGTGATGGCCAGCACCCAGGGGTGGCGCAGCAGCATCGCGCGGTAGCCGACGGCGATCGCCCGCAGCCTGGCCCGCCAGTCGCCGGCCGGAGCGGGACCCGCGTCGGTACCCCCCGCAACCACGACCCGCTCACCCATGACCTGGTCGATCATGAGGTCGAGGAGGTCGTCCTTGGTCTCGACGTAGCGGTAGAGCGACATCGTGCCCACGCCCAGCTCCGAGGCGATTCTGCGCATCGACACCGCCTCCACCCCCTCCGCGTCGGCGAGCGCGATCGCCGCATCGACGATGGTCGTCACGCTCAGGGACGGCTGCGGCCCCCGCCCGGCGCTACGCGGCCGGGCCCACACAGGGGTACGGGCTTCCGCCAAGGCGGCCTCCTCCACACACTGGATGCGTACATTGTACGCACCCAGCCCTCAGCGTGAGCCGCTGAGATGCGCGAAGAGCACCACGTTGCCGGTGTACTCATGGCGCGCCCGGTCGAAACCGCCGCCGCAGGTGATCACCCGCAACTGCGCACCGGGGCCCGGGCCGTAGACCTGGGCGGCCGGGAAGGCGGGCTTGGGGTAGGCCCGGACCTGGTCCACGGTGAAGACGGCCGTCCGGCCGTCCACGCGGTTGACGTCCACCTCCGCGCCGGGGCGCACGGCCGACAGGTTCCAGAAGACGGCCGGGCCGGTGGTGGTGTCGACATGACCGACGATCACCGACGTGCCCCGCTCCCCCGGCGCGGCCGAGTCCCGCAGCCAACCGGCCATGTGCGGCAGCGAGAAGGGCGGCAGTTCGGCCGCGCCCTTGCCGTCCATCCCCAGTCCGAGCAGGGGCGCGCTGAGCCGGACCGAGGGGATGGCGAGGGTCAGCGGCGTCGAGCGCGGCAGCATGGCGACGGCGGGCCGTAGCGAGGAGGCATGCGCCGGGCGCGCGACCTGCGCGGACGCGCTCCCCGGCCGGACCGCGTCGGACGCGGGCTGACGGCCCTGCGCCGCGGCGACGACCGCCGCGCCCTGCCGGACCGCCTGGCTCCGCACATGCGCCCCGACCCCGAGTGCGGCCCCCGCCAACGCGACGGCCAGCAACCCGACGGACACCCCGCCCAGCGGACGCCGCAACGGCCGCCACGCGGGACGCGACGCGGCCCCGGACGCGCCTCCAGAACCGGATCCGGCCCCGGAGCCAGGCGAGCTCGGCGGACGGGGTGGACCGGGCGGACGGGGCGGGCGCGCCTGGCGACGACCCTTCGCCGTTCGCCCGGAACGGCGCTTGCTGGGTTCAGGCATCCGCACTCGTCACCCTTCGTCGAAGCACCACGACGCTGTACACGGCCCCGGCCGTCAGCAGGATCCCGACCGCGCCGTCCCCGAACGTCCCCAGACCTGTCCCCGAAGCGGACCCGGCGACGTCTGCGGAGGTGGTGGAGGAGGACCAGGACGCGGCCGAGGACGTCCTCGGCATGTCCCGCAGCCTGCTCTTCGCCGACGCGCCCCAGCCGCCGCCCGTCGCGGGCGCGCCGAGCCGAGCGACCGCCACCTGCCCGGCGGCGACCGGGCGTCCGGAGCAGACCTCGTGCACCAGGTAGGTGCCGGGCGCGGCATCGGGCGCGATCCTGGCCTCCGCGTAGAGCCCGCCGTCGGCGGCGAGCGCGAGCCCGACGGGTGCGGCGAAGGCCGGTGAGCTGACCTGGCCGGTGGCGACCCCGCCGCAGTCGGCGAAGGTCCGCAGATCGACGGTCCCGCCGGGCCGTGTCTCCGCGGGGTCGACGGTCAGCGTCTGCAGCACGGTGGGAGGCGCGATCCGCAGCGTGCCGCCGGGCGCGACGCTCTCCCCGACGGTGACCAGGGCCGTCCCGCCGGCGTCACCACCCCCGGGCTCCCCCGCGACCGCGGCGTGTGCCGCGACCGGCAACAGCAGCGCGGCACACGCGAACGCGGTCCGCAGGATGGCTGCCATCGGGGGTTCCTTTCGGCCCGTCAGATATTCACTGACTGACCGTTAGAAATATGACGATCGCCCGACTGTTCAAACATCCCGACACCCGTTCGGGCCCTCGGGTCCGGATCAGATCAGACCGGATCAGATCAGGTCGATGAGCTCCGAGACGGACTTCACCACCCGCGACGGGCGGTAAGGGAACCGCTCCACCTCGTCCAGCGAGGTCAGCCCGCTCAGGACGAGGAAGGTCTTCAGCCCCGCCTCCATGCCCGACTTGATGTCGGTGTCCATCCGGTCGCCGATCATGGCCGTCGACTCGGAGTGGGCGTTCAGTGCGTTCAGCGCCTCACGCATCATCAGCGGGTTGGGCTTGCCCACGAAGTACGGCTCCACGCCCGTCGCCTTGGTGATCAGCGCTGCGACGGAGCCGGTGGCCGGCAGCACGCCCTCGGTCGAGGGGCCGGTCTCGTCCGGGTTGGTGCAGATGAACCGCGCGCCCGCGTTGATCAGGCGGATCGCCTTGGTCAGCGCCTCGAAGCTGTAGGTGCGGGTCTCGCCGAGGACGACGTAGTCCGGGTTGGAGTCGGTGAGCACGTAGCCGACCTGGTGCAGCGCGGTGGTGAGGCCCGCCTCGCCGATGACGTACGCGGTGCCACCGGGGCGCTGGCCCGCCAGGAACTTCGCGGTGGCCAGGGCGGAGGTCCAGATGCACTCCTCCGGGACGTCCAGGCCCATGCCGGCGAGGCGGGCGTGCAGGTCGCGCGGGGTGTAGATGGAGTTGTTGGTCAGCACCAGGAACGGCTTGCCGGACTCCCGCAGACGACGGATGAAGTCGTCCGCTCCGGGGATGATCGTTCCCTCGTGGACCAGAACGCCGTCCATGTCGGTCAGCCACGACTCGATCGGCTTGCGCTCGACGGGGTTCGCCTCGGCGGCGGAGTTGCTCTGAGCCACGACCGTTTCTCCACTCATGTGATCGCTGATCCGGTGAATGCGTAGTCTGCCCCGACCGCCACCCAGCCTAGTCCGCGCAGCAGCACGTCCGCGCACCGTCCCAGCAGGCAGGACAGTACGCGGACGTGGAGGCGCGATTTCGCGGCGGAGCGTCAGAGCACCAGCGCGGGCAGGTCGGCGACGCTGTTCAGCACCACGGTCGCGCCGTCGGCGCGCAGCCGCTCCGCCAGGTGGGCGCCGGTGAGGACGCCCGCCACCACGCTCGCGCCGGAGCGCACGCCGCACTGCATGTCGTAGCCGGTGTCGCCGATGACGGCCATCTCCGCGACGCTGTCGGCGGCGGCGGTGCGCAGGAACGCGGCCAAGGCCAGGTCCGGGTAGGGGCGGCCGCGGCCGGCGTCGGCCGGGCAGAGGGCCAGGTCGACCAGGTTCTCCCAGCCCAGGGCGGCGATGATGGCCTGCTGCGTCGGGCCGGAGAAGCCGGTGGTCAGCACGACGGCGACGCCGGCGGCGCGGAGCTGCTTGATGGCGTCCTCGGCACCGGGGATCGCCACGACGTGGCCCTCGCCGACCATCCGCTCGTAGGCGGCCTCGAAGGCGACGTTGGCGCGCTGCGCCAGCTCCTCCTCGCCGAAGAGGCGACGGAAGACAGTGATCTTGCTCTCGCCCATAGTGGCGCGGACGTCGGCGAGCATCGCGTCGTGGCGCTCGCTGCCCGGCTCGACGCCGAGCTCGCTCGCCGCCGCCTCGAAGGCCAACTCGACCAGGCCGCCGTCGTGGACGGTGGTCCCGGCCATGTCCAGGACGACCAGCTTCACCTTGGTCGGGGTCGTGTCAGTGGTGACGGTCGTGTCAGTCGTCTCGGTCATGGTCCGTCAGAGTCCCATCTCGTTCACAGTGTCCTCGCCGATCGCGGGCGAGCAGGTCATGCCACGGCCACCGGGGCCGGTCACCAGCCAGACGCCCTCGCGGACGCGCTCGCGGTGCACCACGCGGGTGGTGTCCACGCACTGCGCGTACACGCCCGCCCAGCGGCGGCGGATCCGCGGCAGCGGGCGGCCGAGCAGGTCCTCGACGACGCCCTGGAGGTAGGCGTAGGGGTCCTCGTCGACGTCGAAGCCGAAGGGCTGGTCGTACTCGTGGGTGTCGCCGATGGTCAGCGAGCCGTCGCGGCGCTGGACCATCAGCAGCTGCATCCGGTGCTCGGCGGCGATCGGGTCCTGGGCCTGAGCGGCGTTCAGCTCGGTCAGGGCCGGGCCCTGGTAGGCGGGGTAGTAGCGGAAGGAGTCGCCGTCGGCGACCGAGGTGGTGAGCACCTCGTCCAGCGGGTCGGTCTGCATCATCTGCAGCCGGACCCGGCGCACCGGAAGCTCCGGGGCCAACTCGCGGACCATGCCGCCGAGCCAGGCGCCGGTGCAGAGCACCACGGCGTCGCCGGTGTGCAGCTCGCCGCGGTCGTCACGGACGGCGTTCTCGCCGACGACCTCGCGGACCTCGCGCCCACCGAGGAAGGTGTAGCGGCCGGTGGCGCGCAGGTGGTCCTGGAGGGCGAGCTGGGTGACGCGCGGCTCGACCTGGGCGTCGGTGGACGACCACAGCGCGCCGAGCAGCTTGCCGCCGAGGGCCGGGTTGAGGGCCCGGGTGGCGTCCGCGTCGAGCAGCTCCCAGCCGCGGAGGGCGGCGTCGGGACGGGCCACGACCTCCTCCGCGACGGCCAGTTCGGCGTCGGTGCGGACGACCGTCAGCGAGCCGGAGGCGCGGAAGCCCACGTCGGGCACCTCCGCGGCTATGGACTCCCACAGCTCCCGGGCACGCAGCGCGGTGTCCAGTTCCGCGCCGACGGACCGACCGCTCACCCAGACCAGGCCGAAGTTGCGCACGGACGCGCCGCGCGACTGCTCCTCCCGCTCGAGATGGACGACCTCATGACCGCGCTGGATCGCATGCCAGGCATGCATCGTTCCCAGCGCTCCTGCTCCCACAACGATGACCTTCACGTCGTCGACCTTCGATCTCCCCGGTTGCGCGACGGGACCTTCCCGGTGAATCCAGCATGAACAGGAACGGCACGTTTGGACTAGACCCGTTATCTTCTCGTGACCGTTCCCGCCTGTTCTTCTCCTCACACAACCGGAGAGCGGGGGCCTCAGCGCGGCTCAGCGCTCGGCCTTGAGCTCCGTCCAGAAGCTGAAGCGGTCGCCTCGGTAGAGCGTGCGGACCCGCTCGAACGGGCGGCCGTCCGGGTCCCAACTACGGCGGTGCAGCAGCAACATGGGCAGCGCCGGAGGCGTGCCGATCAGCAGCGCCTCGCGCGGGGTGGCCAGCACCGTCTCGATCCGCTCCTCACCCCCGCCGGAGAACAGACCGCCCGCCTCCTGCGCGTAGGCGTAGAAGGAGCCGTTCGGGTCGAAGTCCTGGTCCATCCGCGGCAGCAGCGCCGTCGGGGCGTAGGTCGACTCCAGGCCGACCCGCTCGTCGTCGACCAGCAGCACGCGCTCCAGATGCCAGACGAAGTCGCCGCGCTCGACGCCGAGTTCACGCGCCGCCTCGGCGTCGGCGGCGAACCGCTCCAGGCCGATCAGAGCACGTCCCGGCACGTGGCCGCGGCGGCGGACGCCCTCGGTGTAGCTGCCGAGCGAGAGCGGCTGCTCGATCTTGGGACCGGCGACGACGGTGCCGCGCCCCTGGCGGCGGACCCGGCCCTCCAGCAGCAGCTCGCGCAGGGCGAGCCGGAGCGTCTCGCGGGCCACGCCGTAGCGCTCGGCCAGCTCGCGCTCGGCGGGCAGCGTCGCTCCCTCACCCAACTCGGTCAGCAGATCCGACAGTTGGGCCTTGGCGAGGTAGTACTTGGGCATCCGACCGTGCTCCGGGATGCCGGCGCGGACGGGCGCGCCCGGGGAGTGCGGCAGGCGCGGGGCCTGCGAGGGTGGTGGGCTCACCCTCCCACGGTAGCCGGACGGGGTTGCTGCCCGACGAGATGGCCCCAGAGCACCATCCGGTAGAGCGAGGTGAACGCCGGGGTGCAGGTGGTCAGCGTGATGTAGTGGCCGGGCGTGCGGTAGCCGTACTGCGCGGAGGGGTGCACCGAGCTGTACGGCTCGGGCAGGATCACCGTGCCGTCGGACGCCTCGGTCTGCGGCAGGACCGAGTCGATCCGGTAGACGTAGTCCCAGCCCTGGACCTCGACGATGACGACGTCGCCCACGTGCACCTGGTCCAGGTAGCGGAACGGCTGCCCGTGGGTGTTGCGGTGCCCGGCCACCGCGAAGTTGCCGGGCTGGCCGGGCATGGCCGTGCCCGGGTAGTGGCCGATGTAGCCGTGGTTGAGCACCGCGTACTTGTCGACGCCCTCGGCGACCGGGAAGACCAGGCCGAGCACCGGGATCCGGATCACCGCGAAGGCGGGCAGGTCGCGGACCATGCTGTTGATGCCGTACCCGCTGCTGACCCAGCCGCCCGAGCCCGACCCGCCGGTCGCACCTCCCGCCAGGGCGGCCCCGCCGCGGGGCGAGGCGGAGGCAGTGCCGGACGGGCTCGGCGAGGCGGACCCGGACGCGACCCCGGACGGCGCCGCCGAGGCCTGGGCGTTGGCCTCCGCGTCCCACTGCTGCTCCAGCTGGGCGACCGTCTGCGCGGCGTTGGCGTCGGCGGTGTGGTTGGTCCACCACAGCTCGTAGGTGGCCAGCAGCACCAGCACCAGCCCGAAGGTGACGGCCAGTTCGCCGAAGAGGATGAGACCGCGGCGCAGTCCCCACAACCACCGCGGTCCCATGCGCACCCCCTCGAGCGAACCCTTGGTGCGTTTCCCGTGCCCCGTGCTTTCCTGACGGTGCGTCAGGCTACGCCTGGGCGCGCCAGGCCGCCAGATGCGTGTCGATGTCGTCCAGCAGTCGGGCCTTGCCGGCCTCGTCCTGGAACGAGGAGCGCACCGCCTGCCGGGCCAGCTCCGCGACCCCGGCCTCGTCCAGTCCGAGCAGGTCGGCGACCACCTCGTACTCGCGGTTGAGGTCGGTGCCGAACATCGGCGGGTCGTCGCTGTTGACGGTGACGACCAGCCCCGCGTCGACCATCTGCCGGATCGGGTGGTCCTCCATCCGCTCGACCACGCGGGTGGCGATGTTGGACGTCGGGCAGACCTCCAGCGGGATCCGGTGCTCGCCCAGGTAGTCGATGAGGGCCGGGTCCTTGACGGACTGCGTCCCGTGGCCGATGCGCTCCGCGCCCAGGTGGCGCAGGGCGTCCCAGACCGTCTCCGGTCCGGTGCTCTCGCCCGCGTGGGGGACGCTGTGCAGACCGGCCGCGCGGGCCCGGTCGAAGAACGGCTGGAACTGCGGCCGCGGCACGCCGATCTCCGGCCCGCCCAGCCCGAAGCTGACCAGCCCGTCCGGGCGCAGCCCGAGCGCCAGCTTCTCGGTCACCTCGGCG
Organism: Streptacidiphilus fuscans; assembly: GCF_015690355.1. Lineage (GTDB taxonomy): Bacteria > Actinomycetota > Actinomycetes > Streptomycetales > Streptomycetaceae > Streptacidiphilus > Streptacidiphilus fuscans. The sequence goes on from NZ_JADPRT010000016.1 coordinate 84,436, forward strand.
GACTCCAGCCCGGCCTCGCCGGGGATGTCGAAGCACCAGCGCAGCACGATCCCGAGATCGCGCTCGGCCGCGTGTCTGGCGTCCTCGATGGCCTCCATGAACGCCTCGCCCGGGATGCCGCGCTTGACGGAGCTGTAGGGAGTGACCGTCAGCTCGGCGTAGCGGATGTTCTGCCGGACCATGTCCTCGGCCACGCCGTAGGTCAGCGCCCGCACGTCCTCCGCGTCGCGGATCAGGTCCACCACGGAGAGGTAGACCTCGATGAAGTGCGCGAAGTCGGTGAACTCGAAGTACTCGGCCAGCGCCGCCGGGTCCGCGGGCACGTCGGTGCGCCCCTCGTACCGCGCGGCCAGCCCGGCCACGACATGCGGGGACGCCGAGCCGACATGGTGCACATGCAGCTCCGCCTTGGGCAGACCGGCGACGAACGCCCGCATCGACATGCTGCTTCCTTCCATTTCATGACTCATCCGCACCGGGCGGACAGACCGGTCACAGCCTCTCACGGGGTGGGATAGCGTGGCGGCGACACTGAAACGCTCCGGGCGCGGCCCGGATCGGGGGAACAGGGGAACAGTGGCGAACTTCTATCGGGTGGATCTCGACACCCTGGGGCGGATGACCTCCGCACTGCAGCAGGCCGGGGACCAGATGGACGCCGCGCTGCGCATGATGACCGGCGGCGCGGACGGCGACCAGATCGGCACGGACGAACTCAACCGGGCCACACAGGACTTCCAGAGCACCTGGCAGTACGGGCTGGGCCAGCTCAAGCAGAGCCTCAAGGACACCGACGACGGCCTCAAGCAGGCGAAGTCGGGCTACCAGCAGATGGAGGACGCGCTCAGCCAGGCGCTGAACCAGGTCAGCTCCCAGGAGGTGCAGCCGCTGGGCGCGCAGATCGACCAGCTGGCGCCCAACACCGGCGTCATGCAGCCGGGCGCGACTCCCGCCGCGGGGGGTGGTGCAAAGTGAGCGGCGTCCTCGTGGCGATGCACCAGGAATACCCGCACCTCGGCTTCAACCCGGTCCCCGGCGTCCCCGCCGACGTCGCGTCCGTCACGGCGGCGCTGACGCAGGCCACGTCGTCGCTCAAGGAGTCCGGCGCGCTGCTCGGCCAGGTCGAGCAGGCGGGCAGCGAACTGTGGCAGGGCCAGGCGGCCGACGCGTTCCGCGGGCACGTGGACAGCGAACTGACGAAGCGTCTGCAGACCGCCCAGACCTCCCTGGAGGCCGCGGTCACCGTCCTGACCGACTGGCACGGCGACCTGGTCGGCTTCAAGGACACCGCCGCCCAGCTCGACGCCGAGGCGGCGTCGGCGCAGGCGAAGGTGCAGCAGGCCAACGCCGAACTGAAGCAGGCCGAGGCCAACCCGAACCTCTCCCTGGTGGGCCGTGAGTACGCCAACCGGCAGATGCTGGAAGAGGCCCAGGCCGAGTACGACGCGGCCCAGCAGGCCCTGTCGCAGGCGACCTCGTCGGTCAACAACGCCGAGGAAGAGCTGCAGTCGATCCTCAAGCGCGCGCAGGAACTCTCCTCCGAGCACCAGGCGTTGTGCCACCGCTACGCCCAGCAGCTGGAACACGCGGCCCACGACCTGGCCCCGCACAAGCCGGGCATGTTCAGCCAGATGTGGAACGGCTTCACCAGCGGCCTGAGCGCGGTGGGCCACTGGGTCTCGTCCCACCTGGACCTGATCCACACGATCCTGTCCGACATCTCGGCGGTCGCCGGCCTGATCGCCCTCTGCACGCCCCCGCCGATCGACGTGGTGGCCGGTGCCATCGCCCTGACTGCTGGCGCGGGCGCGCTGGCGACGGACCTGGCGAACCCGAAGACCCGCGACGCGATCGGGGGACTGCTGACCGGGCACTTCACCAAGCAGAACCTCGAAGCAGGGCTGAGCGTGGCCACCGACGTGATCAGCGTCATCCCGGGAATCGGGGCGGCAGCCCGGATCACCAAGGGTGCGAAGGGACTGGAGGAGGGAGTCAAGCTCTCGTCGAAGTTCTCCGACATCGCCCATGACGCGATTCAGACCGCGAGCTTCACCGGCAAGCAGATGGCGAAGAACCCACTGGTGCAGAAGGTCGCCGCAAAGGTGACCACTGACAGCGCCGAACTCTTCGCGACGAAGGTGAACCAGGGCAAGAAGGCCGTCACCGAGATCTACAAGACCATCACGGGCTCGGGCGACTCTTCGAACAACAGCCAGGGAGCCACCGCGTGAGCCGCATCGACGCACTGCTGGGCGGCTCCCGCCCGGTCTCGGACGAGTCCCGGCAGATCTGGGTCAACCTTCCGGAGGGTTACACAGCCCTGCCGCTGACAGACGTAAGCGGCACCCTGGAGCGTGCGGCGGCAATTGTCGCCGAGTTCGCTCCGGAACCACTACGGGAGCTCGTGGCGCCTACAGCGGACCTGTTGGAGTTCCTGCTGCTCGAACTGAGCGAACGAGGAGCCAGCTACTGCGGGTTGGGGCAGCACATCTCCCCCGTGGACGGCACCCTGGTCAGTTCGACACTTGTCGTCTCGCTTCACTCCACCAACGCGAGCGGTGACCCGAAGCAGTTGCTCGGCGAGATGGCGAAGCGCGTCGACCCTGCGTCGTTGGAGGACGGCGACGCGGAGTTGGTCGACCTCCTCGGCAACCCGGTGCTCTTCCTCGAAGGAGTCCGCCGGCTGCCGATGCCCGAGAACGACGACCCTTCAGCGACCTCGCCCCTGTTCACGATGGAGGCGCTGGTCCCGTCCCCGGACGGGGACCTTCTCGCAGCGATCGAGTTCGCCACGCCTTTCCTCGACCAGGGCCCCCAATTCCGGGTGATGCTCGCCCAGTTCGCGGCTTCGGTCAGCTTCGAGGCACCACCCCCCGAGCCCGACACCAGCAGCATCCTGTCAGCGCTCGGCTAGATCTGGAGTTCTTGCATGCAGCAGTTCGTCTCGCCCAACACCCTCGACAACCCTGCGGTGCGCGCCGAGCTCGAAAAGCGCAAGACGTCGAAGCTGAAGGAGAAGCGCCGTTACGCGGAGGCCTACGAACTGCTGCTGCAGCACTGCCCCTGGCGGGAGTTCGGGTACCGGGTGGGTCGCTGGGACCGAGTCCCGACGATGGACTTCTGCGGGCTCCGACTCGTCGAGTGGGAGAAGACGGATGTGATGCAGCTGATCGACCTCGGCTCCGGGCGGGCGATCAGCGAGATGTATCTCGATCCTCAGCCGCTCCCCTTCGGGAGCAACGCGAAGCTGCCTCGGCCCTCCGGACGGGTCTGGCTGGCCGGGAGCCCGTTCTCCAAGGCGGTGTTGAGCCTGCACGGATCCGAGATCGGCCTCTGGCAGGCCACGGCACCGCACCTGCTGGTCGAGGACCCCGAGGAGCTGGCCCGCCATCTGCTCTCCGGCCAGGAGCGGCTGCCGCGCGAGCCCTACCAGCAGGTGGACCGTTACGGGCGGTCCACCTGGCTCGCGGACCGCCCCGAGAAGCCGCGTAAGAAGGACGGGTTCACCTGGCGGTTCCGGGACATCGACCGGACGGACATGCACAACATGCGCCAAGGCGGCAAGTGGCGCTGGGTGGGCCACTGACGGCTCATCAGGTCAGCCCTCACACCAGCACCGACACCGTGTGGATCAGCAGCCCCGCGATCGCGCCGACCACCGTGCCGTTGATGCGGATGAACTGCAGGTCGCGTCCCACGTTCGCCTCGATCTTGCGGGAGGCGTCGTTGGCGTCCCAGCCCGCGACCGTCTCGGAGATCAGCGAGGTGATCTCGCCGCGGTAGGTGTCGACGACGTACTCCGCCGCGTCCTCCAGCCAGCGGTCGACCTTGGCCTGCAGCCGCTCGTCGGCCGCCAGGCGCGCGCCGAAGCTGCGGATGCCGTTGCGCATGCGCACCCGGAGTTGGCTGTTCTCGTCCTCCGCCGCCTCCAGGACCATGCCGCGGACCGCGCTCCACGCCGACGCGATCAGGTCCTGGACCTCGGGGCGGGCCAGCAGGTCCGCCTTGGCGCGCTCGATCCGGCCGATGGTCTCCGGGTCGTCGCGCAGCTCCTCCGCGAAGTCGGAGAGGAAGCTGTCGACCGCGCCGCGCGCCGCATGGCCGGGGTCGTCGCGGACCTCGGTGGCGAAGCGCAGCAGCTCCTTGTAGACGCGGACACCGATCTGGTTGTCGATGAACTTGGGCGTCCAGCCCGGGGCCTCCTCGGAGATGGTCCGGACGACCTGCTCGCGGTGCTCGACCAGCCAGTCGTGGGCGCGGATCACGCACAGGTCGACCACCCCGCGGTGTCCGCCCTCCTCCACGATGCGCGCCAGCATCCTCCCGAGCGGCTGGGCGATCGGCTGGGCGGTGGCGCGGCGGGTGACCGCCTCGCCGACGACCGCCTGGACGTCCTCGTCCCGCAGCACCGCCAGCGCGCCCCGCAGCGCGGCCGAGGCCTCCCGGGTGACCTTCTCCGCGCTGCCGGGCGCGGACAGCCACTGCCCCACCCGCCTGCCGACGCCGAGCGCCGCGAGCCTGCCCCGGACCACCTCGACGGAGAGGAAGTTCTCCCCCACGAAGGTGCCGAGACTGACCCCGAAGGCGTCCTTCTTGGTCGGGATGATCGCGGTGTGCGGGATCGGCAGGCCGAGCGGATGCTTGAACAGCGCCGTCACGGCGAACCAGTCCGCCAGCGCGCCGACCATGCCCGCCTCGGCGGCGGCCTGGACGTAGCCGACCCACGAACCGGCCCCGGAACGCAGCGCCCAGGTGGTCACGATGTAGATCACCGTCGCCACCACCAGGAACCCCGTGGCGATGGTCTTCATCCGCCGAACGCCACGCCGTTTCACCTCGTCGGAGGCGGTGTAGCGCACCGCGCCCGCCCCGCCTGGCATACGGTCGGCTTGCGCGTCGGACGCGTCTTTCGGCTTCATCGGGAGCGTATCCACCCAGCAAGTGTCACCCGCCCGCCAGCAAAACGGTCGAACCGCCGGAGAGATCCACGATGTCGTCCAGCAGTTCCGTCACGCCGCCTCCCGGCGCCGCCCCCTCGACCGCCGGGCTCTCCGGCTACGGCGAGCATTTCGCGGAGCCGACCGGCTATCTCGACTTCGGCCGCTTCGGGCCGCCCTCCCGGGACGTGCTGGACACGACGCAGCGGCTGATGGAACAGAGCGCCCACGCCGGCTCGGACACCGTGGACGAGCTGATGCGGCAGGAGCTGCGCGCCCGTCAGGCGGCGGCGCGGCTGCTGGGCGGCGTCGACGTGGACGCGGTGGCGCTGCTGCCGAACGCGAGCACCGGCCTGTTCCACGCCGCGTTCGGGCTGCCGCACGGCACCGTTCTGGTCCCCGCCCGGGAGTTCCCGTCCAACGCCTACCCGTGGCTGCGTGCGGCTCGCCTGGGGCGGGTCCAGCCCGTCTCGCTGGAGCCGGACGGCTTCGGCCGGATCACGCCGGAGCTGGTCCGGCAGGCGCTGACGCCCGAGACGGTGGCCGTCTCGCTCTCCGCGGTGGACTACCGCACCGGCTACCGCGCCGACCTGGCCGGCATCCGCGAGGTGATCGGCCCGGACCGGCTGCTGATCGTCGACGCGATGCAGGGCATGGGTGTGGTCGACCTGCCCTGGTCAGCGGCGGACCTGCTGGTGACCGGCGGTCAGAAGTGGCTGCGCGCGGGCTGGGCGACGGGCTTCCTCTACGCCTCCGACCGCGCCCTGGAACGGCTCGAACCGACGCTGACCGGCTGGACGGGCGTGGTCGACGCGGGGGTCTTCGACAGCCAGGAGCACGCGGTCGCCCCGGGCGCCGGACGCTTCTCGCTCACCAACCTCAGCCCGATCACAGCGGGCGCGCTGGCCGCCGCGCTGGAGCTGGTCGAGCAGGCGGGCGTGGGCCGGATCCAGGCCCACATCGCCCAGCGCACGGCCGAGCTGATCGACACCGTCCGCAGCGCGGGCGGCGTCGTCCTCTCCCCCGAGGCGGAGCAGGAACGCGCGGGCATCGTCGCCTTCGCCATGCCGCGCACCCAGGCCCCGCTCGTCGGTGAGCACCTGGCCAAGCACGGCGTGGTGGTCACCACGCGCCCCGACCAACTCCGGTTCTCCGCGCACGCGTCCACGACCCTGGCCACCGTCGACCTGGTCCACCGGGCGCTCACGTCGTTGCCGGTCTGAGGCGGGCGCGGCAGAAACGCCGGTGGGGCGCCGCACGCGATCGTGCGACGCCCCACCGAGGTGATGAACTGTCAGGAGTAGTTCTTCAGGCAGAGAACGAAGTTGGCGCCGTACGACGTGTAGTTCTCCGTCGAGTCCGACGGGCACTGGGTCGTGTCCGTCGTGTTGTTGAGACGCTTCTCGACCTGGTAGAGGCCCGAGGCGCAGGGGACGATCGCCATGTCCGGGTTGGTGTTGGTCCCGTTGTTCTTGAGGCAGTCGCCGACCTGGGCGGCTCCGGCCGGGTCCGTGCCCGTGCCCGTCGACGGATCGGCGGTCGGGCTGTCCGTCGGACTGTCCGTCGGGTTGTCCGAGGCGGACACCGTCGGGGTGGTCACCGGCGGGGTGTAGGTGGTGTCGCTGTTGTTGCTGGCCGCCGCCGCGATCAGGAGGATCAGCAGCAGCAGGAACGACACGACCGGGACCAGGAAGCCCAGCGCCTGCGGGCGCTGCATCAGGGGCTTGCCGGGGTTCATCGGCGGGCCCGGCGGGTTGGGCGCGGGCTCGGGCAGGGCCTTGAGCTTGTTGTGGATCAGGAGGTTCCTGATCAAGGTGATCGGCGTGATGATCGACGAGCCGTAGCCCCACCAGCCCTGCACCAGCGTCTGACCGGACATGTCGCGGATCGCCGCCGTGCCACAGGTCTTGCAGAACGGGCCGGGCAGGCGCCGGAAGAACATGACCACGATCATGCCGCGATGGGCACGCACCGTGGCGTCGATCGCCGGGTAGCCACCGCAGAAGCGGCAGGTCAGTCCGTTCGGCGCCGGCGCGGCGGCGGCCCAGTCACCGGCCATCGGCTGCGCGCCGTACATCCCGCCGGGGTCCACTCCCGGCTGCGCGCCCGGCTGCGGGTAGCCGTACGCGGGCGGGGCCGGGGGCATCGGCGCTCCGCCCTGCTGCGGGAAGGGCGGCGCCTGCGGCGGCGCGGCCTGCTGCGCGTAGGGGTTGGCCTGCGCCGGGACCTGCTCCCCGTACGGGTTGGGCTGACCGTACGGATTCGGCTGCGCGTACTGGCCGGGCGGTGCGGACTGGTACGGGCCGGGCTGCCCGTACGGGTTGCCCGGGCCGGGCGGTTGCGGCGGAGTGGCCACGGAACTTTCCCCCATCGAACGGTCGATATCCGCGGGTCGCGATATCAGCTGACTCTCAAACATGCGGACTTTATCCGGTTCTTAGTGCCGCCGCAGGCCCCGCCCACCCGCTGGGGCCGAGTGCACAACATCTTCACTGCGCAGAAGGTTAGTTGTCGTGAAAACAAGGGTGGGCCTGTCGTCCGACCGGCCCACCCTCGCCGTCACCTCAGCCCGGGTCAGCCCGCGACCGGCTCCGCCGCCCCCTCTTCCTCGCCCGCGTACATCCGGGCGATCACGTCCTCGATCTCCGGCTCACGCACCGACAGGTCGCGCAGCTCGTAACGGCCGGCCAGGTCCGCGACCAGCGGAGCGGCGCTCGCCGCGGCCGGGAAGGCGAGCCACTGCCGGGCGCCCTCGACGCGCAGCACCCGCGTCCCCGGAAGCTCGATCGGCGGGACCTCGCGGTCGAGGTCGACGACGAGCGTGCGCTCGCTGCGGCCCTGGTCGTGGAGGCCGTCGAGGTCGCCGTCGTAGACGACCCGCCCGTGGTCGATCACCATCACGCGCGAGCACAACTGCTCGATGTCGGTGAGGTCGTGGGTGGTCAGCAGCACGGTCGTGCCCTGCTCCGCGTTGACCTGGGCCAGGAACTCGCGGACCCGGCGCTTGCTCACCACGTCCAGGCCGATGGTCGGTTCGTCGAGATAGAGCACCTCGGGCTGGTGCAGCAGAGCCGCCGCGATGTCGCCGCGCATCCGCTGGCCGAGCGAGAGCTGGCGCACGGGCACGTCCAACAGGTCGCCCAGCTCCAGCAGTTCGACGCAGCGGTCGAGGTTGCGCCGGTAGTCGGCGTCCGGGATCCGGTAGATGCGCCGGGCCAGTTCGTACGAGTCGCGCAGCGGCAGGTCCCACCACAGCGTGGTGCGCTGACCGAAGACGACGCCCATCCGCTGGGCCAGGCGCACGCGTTCGCGCATCGGGTCGGCGCCCGCGACCCGCAGCCGGCCGCTGCTGGGCAGCAGGATGCCGGTGAGCATCTTGATGGTGGTCGACTTCCCGGCGCCGTTCGGCCCGATGTATCCGACCATCTCACCGCGCCGGACCTGAAAGTCCAGCCCGGTCACCGCGTCCACCCGCACCTTGGTACGCCGGAACCGGCCCGCGCGACGGCGCAGGGTGAAGCTCTTGGTCACTCCCTCGACCTCGATCAGTACGTCGTTCACGAGAATTCCCTTCCAAGAGCGGCAACTGACGTTGAATCAACTTCCGGTGCTGCGGTAGGCGCGGACTCCCGCGCGCCACAGCAGCCCGGCGGCGACGGCGCTGAGCAGCGCGGCGATCGGCGAGGCGAAGCGGAACCACCCGGGCAGCCCCAACGGGTCGGGCCGGTCGAGCAGGTAGAGCGAGGGCAGCCAGTTGACGAAGGCCAACGGGACGCCGAAGACGGTGCCGCGGACCAGGTCCTTGGCGAAGACGGTCGGCGGGTACTGAAGCATCGTCATGCCGCCGTAGGTGAACGAGCTCTGGACCTCCGACGCGTCGGCCATGACGAACTGGAACGCCGCGCCGCCGACGAAGACCGAGCCGAAGATCACCGTTCCGCAGACCACCAGCGAGGCGAAGACCAGCACCTTGGCCGGGCTCCAGGCCAGGTCGAGGTGGACCAGCGACCAGGTGAGGACCGTGCCCGCCTGCGCGATCCGGCCGAGCCGCCGCAACGCGAACCGGTCCGCGGCCTGCTGTGCCAGCGCCGGGACAGGCCGGACCAGCGTGGTGTCCATGGAACCGTCGCGCACCCGCTCGCCGAGCGTGTCCATGCTGCCGACCAGCATGTCGGCCAGGCCAAGCGTCAGCCCGGAGGTGCCGTAGAGGAACGCGACCTGGGGCAGCGTCCAGCCGCCCAGTGCGCTGGTGTGCAGGAAGATCACGGCGATGACGACGAAGTCCATGCCGGACGCGGCCATGTTGCCGACCGTGGTCATCCAGAACGAGGCGGGGTACGCCAGGGCCGCACGCGTCCACATCGCGATGATCCAGCCGTAGCTGCGCACCGCGTGCCGGAGCTCGGTGGCGAACCCCGACGCCGGGCCCGATGTCCCGCCTGACGTCAGGTCAGCCACCCTGGACCACCACCTTCCGCACGGCGCGGGCCTGCACCACTCGCCCGACTCCGAGGAGCACGACGGCCCAGGCCGCCTGGACGCCGAGCGCCGCCAACGTCCCGACGGCGTCGTAGCGCTGGAGGAAGACGTCCGCGGGGACCTGGAAGAGCGAGACGAAGGGCAGCGCGCGGGCCAGCTCCTCCAGCGGCGCCGGGAAGAGGGTGATCGGCAGGAAGAAGCCGCCGAAGAAGTTGCAGGTCAGGTAGTAGATCATCTGTACTCCACGACCGTCGAGCAGCCAGAAGGCGGTCAGCGCGACCAGGAACCGCAACGCGTAACTGACCAGCAGCGCAAGGACGATGGAGACGGCGAAGGCCGCCCAGGTGGCGACCGTCGGCCCGAGGCCGCCCTGCGGCAGCCGCAGGTCGAAGCAGAGGCCGCCGACCAGCATCGGCACCACGCCGTTGGCGAGCAGTTGGTAGCCGCCCCGGCCCAGGTCGACCGCCAGCCACCAGGCCTGCTGGTCGACCGGGCGGAACAGGTCCACCGCGATGTCGCCCTTGGTGATCCGGGTCTGCAGGTCGTCCAGCACGCCCATGCCGCCCATGCAGAGGAAGGCGAACAGGGCCTGGCCCAGCCAGACGTAGGTGAGCGCCGCCGACAGGTCGTAGCCGCCGAGGTGGGGGCGGACCTGCCAGAGGGCGAGGTAGGTGTAGGCGAGGATGAAGCCGAAGACGGTGTTGGTGGTCACGCGCGCCCAGGTGGCGGCGCGGTAGGTGGAGTAGCGCCGGAAACCGCGTGCGCAGACTGCGGCGTACATCACACTCCTCTCTCAGCGGTTGAACTCAGCGGTCGGACGTCGGTCGGACCTCGGTCAGTGGCGTTCGGTGGCGTTCGGCCTGGTGGGCGCCGTGGACTGTCGCGTGCATGCCCGTCAAAAGTCGACATGTCGGCAGCTATGGCGAGAGGTGGTCGCATTCGCGCGGGAACGCCGAAATGGCCCCGTTCGCCGGCACCCGGGGGGTGCCACGAAGGGGCTCTCGCCAACGCTCTTCGGTTGTGGGTTCTCCTGTGGAACAACCGGACCACAGCAAGGGTTCGGCGGACGGTCCGACGAGCAGACTGTCCTCGAACCCACTGTGACCCAGCTCTCACAGCGTAGCCGAGGCGCACGCAGGACTGTCACAGGCCCGCCACAAAACGCCCTTCGGCGCGATCTTTGTTCGCCACCGCACGATCGATCCGGCAGAGTAGACGAGAATGCCACGATTCGGGCGTTTAATGATCAAGCGGGCGAGGCAGCGCAAGCGGCCTCGCCCCTGAGGTTCTGCAGGACAGCAGGTCCGGGCAGGTCGAAGGCGAAGCGCAGTACGGCATGGGCAGGAGCGACAGAGGCATGGACCGCAGAGACGATCCGGACAGCCTCGCCAACCCCATGGACCGCGCCACGCTGGAGGCTGAGGACCGGGCCGAAGGAGGCGGCATGGGCGCCAGCGGGCGCGATCGACGGCGGGCGAAGAAGGCGGCCCGCAGGGCGCGACGCAGGGCCATGCCCTGGTACCGCCGGGCGATCCCGACCTGGCGCATGTCCGCGGTGGGCCTGCTCTGCCTGGTCGGCCTCGGCGTCGCCGCCTTCGTCGGCATCTACCTGCGGGTCGAGCCGCCGAACGCCAACGCCGCCGCCGTGGCGCAGGCCAACGTCTACTACTACTCCGACGGCAAGACGGAGATCGGGCAGACCGGCGACATGAACCGGATCATCGTCCCGCTCGACCAGATCTCGCCGGAGATGCAGCACGCGGCCGTCTCCGCGGAGGACCGCACCTTCTACACCAACCAGGGCGTCAGCCCCACCGGCATGCTCCGCGCCGCCTGGGACACCCTGAACGGCCGTGGCGTGCAGGGCGGTTCGACCATCACCCAGCAGTACGTGAAGAACTACTACCTGAACCAGCAGCAGACCCTCAGCCGCAAGGTCAAGGAGTTCTTCATCTCGCTCAAGGTCGACCAGACCGAGAGCAAGGGCGACATCCTCGCGGGCTACCTCAACACCTCCTACTTCGGCCGCAACGCGTACGGCATCCAGGCCGCCGCGCAGGCCTACTACGGCATCAACGCCTCGCAGTTGAACGCCGAGCAGAGCGCCTACCTGGCCGCCCTGCTGCAGGCGCCCAGCGCGTACGACGTGACCACCGCGACCCCGGCCGGCAAGCAGGCCGCGACGGACCGCTGGAACTACGTCCTCGACGGCATGGCCAAGCTCGGCTATCTGACGCCGCAGCAACGCGCCCAGGCCACGTTCCCCAAGGTCAAGCCGGTCGCCCCGGTCAAGGGCCTGTCGGGCCAGGCGGGTTACCTGATCGACGCCGCGGACAACTACCTGGTCAGCAACAACGTCGTCACCAGGGACCAGCTGGCGCAGGGCGGTTGGAAGGTCGTCACCACCTTCGACAAGAACGACCAGAAGAACCTGGTCAGTTCGGTCCGGACCGAGCTCAGCAACGCGCTGCCGAACACCTCGAAGGCCAAGGACGTCCGCGCGGCGTCCGCCTCGGTCGACCCCGGCACCGGCAAGATCGTCGCGCTCTACGGCGGCCCGGACTACGCGTCCCAGCCGTACAACGACGCGCTGCGCACCGACATCCAGGTCGGCTCCACGTTCAAGGCCTTCGACCTGGCCGCCGCGCTGCAGAACAACGCGGTCACCCAGTCCGGCCAGCCGATCACCCCGTACACCCTCTACGACGGCACCAGCGGCCGTCAGCTCCAGGGCCTGCCGCCGAACATTCCGGCCTGGGCCCCACCGAACGAGGACAACGTCAACTACGGCGAGATCTCCGTCCAGAACGCCATGGACAACTCGGTCAACTCGGTCTTCGCGCAGCTGTCGGTGGACGCTGGCCTGAGCCAGGTCCGCCAGGCCGCGATCGCCGCCGGTCTGCCCGCGGACACCCCGTCGATGAGCGCGGACACGGCGACGCTGTCGATCGGCGTCGCGTCCCCCAACGCGGTCCAGATGGCGGGCGCGTATGCGACCTTCGCCAACCACGGCATGCAGATCACCCCGTGGGCGGTGCAGTCGATCTCCAACGCCAACCTGGGTGAGAACCCGAGCCTGCCGAGCCACACCGCGAAGCAGGCGTTCAGCCGCAATGTCGCCGACACGGTCACCCAGGTCCTCGAGGGCGTCATCCAGAACGGCACCGGCGCGAAGGCCCAGGCCCTGGGCCGCGACGCGGCGGGCAAGACGGGCACCACCGACAGCAACCTGTCCGCCTGGTTCGTCGGCTACACCCCGCAACTGTCCACGGCCGTCGGCCTGTTCGCCCAGCACGGTGCGAGCACGCGCGAGTCGCTGGGCTCCGCCGCCGGCCTCAGCCGCGTCAACGGCGGCAGCTTCCCGACGGCGATCTGGACCGACTACATGACGGCGGCCCTGGCCGACCAGCCGGACCAGCCGTTCGACCTCCAGACCGGCAACTGGCTGACCGCGCCGACGCAGCAGCCGACCACGGCGCCGACCCCGACGTCCCCGGCCACCCCGTCCCCGACGATCACCCCGTCCCCGGGCAACACCGGCGCCACTCCCACCACCGGCGGCACGACCGGCGGCGGCACCACCCCGCCGACCACCCCGGCCTCCCCGCCCTACACCCCGCCGACCACCAACCCCTCCACCCCCTCAACCCCCTCGGGCCCCCCGCTCCCCAACCCGAGCGGCAGCGCAGGCGGCGGCCACGCCCAGGCGCCGCTGGTGCCTTAAGGACTTCGTCGCAGGGAAGTTGCAACACCTCAGGGGCGCGGGGAACTGCGCGAGGAACCACTGACATGCGGATGGCCCTGTGAGGTCGGGGCTCTCCCGCGCAGGGTGGCTTGTCGCGCAGTTCCTCGCGCCCCCTGGGGAGTTGCAACGTCCCCTCTTCAGCAGATGGTCACCCCAGCGCCCGCTCGAAGAGCACAAGGCTCGTGCCCGCCCCGTTGTACCCGTCCACCGGCCCCGCGGCCGTGAAGCCCAGTGCCTTGTGGAACGCGATCGACCCCTCGTTCCGCGGCGAGGTGACCGCGCGGACCACGCTGCGGCCCGCCTGCGTCGCGTACGCGAAGAACTCGCGGTAGAAGCCGCTCGCCAGACCGGTGCCCCGCTGGGACGGGTCAACGCCGACGAAGTGGATGTACGCCTCCTCCGGAAGGGAGGGCGAGAGGAACGCGACGAAGAACCCGGCCAGCCGGGCGTCGTCCGCGCCCTCCGCCACGCGGCTCGTGGCGTGGAAGTGGTCCAGGTAGAGCCGGGGCAGGGTGGCCGTGATCGGGCGACCCCACCACTCGTCCGCCACCGCGACGATCCGGTCGTAGTCCGCGGGTACCGCCTGACGCACAAAAACATCTGAGGGCATGGAGCCATCGTGCTCCATGCCCTCAGCGCGATCAACGACAATCGGTCGTCGGCAGCCTACTGACGCCGCGTCAGAAGTTGATCATGTGCCCGGCCAGGCCGTGGATGGCCTCCTTGACCGCCTCGCCCAGCGTCGGGTGCGCATGCACGTTGCGGGCGACCTCGTTGACCGTCAGGTCCCACTGCTGGGCCAGCGTCAGCTCCGGCAGGAGCTCGGTGACGTCGGGGCCGATCAGGTGCGCGCCGAGCAACTCGCCGTACTTGGCGTCGGCGATGATCTTGACGAAGCCGCCCGGGTCGCCGATGCCGTGCGCCTTGCCGTTGGCCGTGAACGGGAACTTGGCGACCTTGACGTCGAAGCCCTTCTCGCGCGCCTGCGCCTCGGTCCAGCCGAAGCTGGCGATCTGCGGCTGGCAGTAGGTGGCGCGCGGGACCATCACGTAGTCCAACGACATGGTCTCCGCGTCGCCGATGGTCTCGGCCGCGATGACGCCCATGGACTCGGCGGCGTGTGCCAGCATCAGCTTGGCCGTGACGTCACCGATGGCGAAGATGTGCGGAACGTTGGTGCGGCAGTACTCGTCGACGTCGATCGCGCCGCGCTCGGTCAGCGCCACGCCGGTGTTCTCCAGGCCGTAGCCGGTGACGCGCGGGGCGAAGCCGATGGCCTGGAGGACCTTGTCGGCCTCCAGCACCTTCTGCGAGCCGTCCTTGGTGGTGACCGTGACGCGGACCTTCTCGCCGCTGTCGTCGATCGAGTCGACCCGGGTCGAGGTCAGCACGTCGATGCCGAGCTTGCGGTAGCGCTTGGCCAGCTCCGCCGAGACGTCCGCGTCCTCCAGCGGGACCATCCGGTCCAGGAACTCGACGATGGTGACCTTGACGCCGTAGTTGTGCAGCACGTACGCGAACTCGACGCCGATCGCGCCGGCGCCCGCGATGATGATGCTCTCCGGCAGCGAGTCGCTGAGGATCTGCTCCTCGTAGGTGACCACGCGCGGGCTCAGCGAGGTGCCCGGCAGCAGCTTGGTGGTCGCGCCCGCGGCGATGATGCAGTGGTCGAAAGTGACCGTCTCGGTGCCGCCGTCGCTCAGGGCGACCTGCAGGGTGTTGGCGCCGACGAAGGTGCCGCGGCCCTGGAACTGCTTGATCTTGTTCTTCTTCATCAGGAAGTGGACGCCCTTGACCCGGCCGTCCGCGACCTGGCGGCTGCGCTCGAACGCCGCCTTGTAGTCGAAGCTGACCTTCCCCTCGACCCGGATGCCGAAGGTGTCCGCCTCCTGGGTGAACAGGTGGGCAAGCTCCGCGTTGCGCAGCAGCGCCTTGGAGGGGATGCAGCCCACGTTCAGGCAGACCCCGCCCCAGTACTTCTCCTCCACGATCGCCGTGGTCAGGCCCAGCTGCGCCGACCGGATCGCGGCCACGTAACCGCCGGGGCCAGCCCCCAGCACCACCACATCAAAGTGCTCGCTCATGCCCCGGACTCTACGCCGTTCGCGGGGCCCCCACCTGGGCTGTGATCAGAGATACAGACCCGTGTTGCCGTCCGTGTCCCCTCCGCTTCTCCGGCAGGACCGAGCTCGCCGGAGAAGCGGAGGGGAGCGTGTCGAACCGGGTCAGTCCTCGATCTCGATGCCCTGGCCGGACCCGTTGGACGAGGTCACACCCTCGATGGTGCCGGCCGCCACGTTGGAGCACAGGACGATGGAGCCGCCGGAGTACCTGACGTACCCCTCCGTGCACGCGCCCCAGTTCCCGTTGCCGTAGTAGAGCCAGCCCTCGTAGGTGACACCGACCTGGCCCGACCACAGGTTGAAGTCGTGGCAGGTGGTCGCGCTCGGCTTGGTGAACTCCGAGCCGCCGAAGAACTCGGGGAGACCGTGCCTGTTGGTTCCCGACGTGCCCGTCGTGCCGTTCACCTCGTCCCATGACGAACTGACGGGACGGCGGACCTCAGCTGACGGGACCGGAGCGGACTACAGATAGAGCCCCGTGCTGCTGCCGTCCGCCTCGCTCACCCGCTCGGACGCCACCGCGTGGATGTCGCGCTCGCGCAGCAGCACGTAGAGCGTGCCGCGCACCTCGACCTCGGCGCGGTCCTCCGGGTCGTAGAGGACCCGGTCGCCGGGCTCGATGCTGCGCACGTTCTGGCCCACGGCGACCGCCTCCGCCCAGGCGCATCGCTTGGAGAGCTCTGCGGTCGCCGGGATCAGGATGCCGCCGGTGGAGCGACGATCCCCCTCCGGGCCCTCGGTGCGCACCAGGACCCGGTCGTGCAGCATCCGGATCGGCAGCTTCTCGCCGAAGGAGGAGTCGTGCTTCTTGCTCACAGTCCCGTCCGCCATCTCATCCACGTTCACTCGGAACGTCCGCGTTCACGCAGAAACCGTACAGGCAGCCGGAGGCTCCCTCTTCCGACGGACTACTTCCTCCGGCGCAGCAGGACCAGGCCCACCACGACCGCGGCGCCGACCGCGGCCACCGGCACCACACGCTCCTTGCGGAGCTGGCCCTTCTCGTCCACGAACTGCGCCTTCACCTGCTCGACGCCGCGGTTGACGGCGACGAAGGCCTGGCCGACGGTGCGGTCCACGGTCGCCTTGGCCTGCTCCCTCGCCTGACCGATCAGCGTCGAGGGATGCACCGCGACGGCCAGCTCGTCGAGCGTCGCCGCCAGCTGGGTGCGGGTGCGGACGATGTCCGCCTCGATCTGGGCAGCGCTGCGCCTGTCCCGGCTCTCGTCCCTGGTGCTGACCTCGCCCACGAGGACACCTCTCTCGCTCGCCTACCCGACTGTTACTCCTAGCGGACAGTCTGTCAGGTCGCACCGCCTCGCGCGCAGCGGCACCCCGCTCCGGCTCAGGTCGCGCCGGGTCCGGACCTGTCCCGACCGGTCCGGACCGCTCCGAGCCTGTCCCGACCGGTCCGCGTCGGTGGCAGGCGGTACCGTCGGCAGCATGAGTGCCCGACTTCAGCCTGGCGACACCGCCCCCGCCTTCACCCTGCCCGACGCCGACGGCAAGCCCGTCTCCCTGGCGGACCACCTCGGCCGCAAGGTCATCGTCTACTTCTACCCGGCCGCACTGACACCTGGCTGCACCAAGCAGGCGTGCGACTTCACCGACAACCTGGACGTGCTGGCCGAGGCCGGGTACGACGTCATCGGCGTCTCCCCCGACAAGCCCGAGAAGCTGGCCAAGTTCCGCGAGAAGGAGCACCTCAAGGTCACCCTGGTGGCCGACCCCGAGAAGGAGGTGCTCCAGGCGTACGGGGCCTTCGGCGAGAAGACCATGTACGGCAAGACGGTGACCGGCGTGATCCGCTCCACCTTCGTCGTCGACGAGCAGGGCAAGATCGAGCACGCCTTCTACAACGTCCGGGCGACCGGCCACGTCGCCAAGCTGATCAAGGACCTCAAGGTCTGATCCGTCCCGCGCACGTACACGCGGAAGCCCCCGCCGGGCGTAGCGCAGCGGGGGCTTCGTGCGGTCAGGACTGCCGGTTACTGCATGGACCCGGTCATCGCGTGGATCAGCGAGCCGGAGGAGTCGTCGCCCTCGAACGAGAAGGCGAAGATGCCGCCCAGACCGTTCGCGGTGGCGTAGGCGCCGCGCGCGGCGATCGCCTGCGGGGTGTCGCCGGTGTAGAAGTCACCGTTGCTGTAGATCCACGAGCTCTGGGTGGTCGGGTCCCAGTGCACCGTGGACCCCGTCGTCAGACCCTGGGCCGCCAGCTCCTTCCAGTCGGCGATGCCCGCCTGCTGGGTGTAGGTCTGCACGGGGCTGGCCCCGGTCGCCGTCTGGTACAGGCCGTAGTTGCTGCCCGCCGGGACACCGCTCCACCCACGGAAGTAGAACGGGACGCCGAGCACCAGCTTGGACGCCGGGAACCCGCCCGTGATGCCGTAGGCCGAGTCTCCGGTGGTGTACGCCTTGATCGTCTCGTCGATGTTGTACTTCTCCGTGCCCGGGGCGACCGGGGTGCTCGGGTCGTTCGGGGTGTCGTGCAGCGGGTCCTGGAAATTCGTCGGACCCGTGGACTCCCAGGCGCCGTGCATGTCGTAGGTCATGATGTCGCCGTAGTCCAGGTACTTCGAGATCGCGGCGGGCTGGATCAGCGCGATCTTGTCCTGGCCGGACGGCAGCGCCGCCGTCAGCAGGTAGTGCTTGCCCACCTGCGCGCCGTACGCGTCCAGCTCGCTGCGGAACTCGCCGAGCAGCGCGGTGTAGTTGGCGGTGTCCGCGGCCGAGTAGTGGTTGCCCGTGTGGCCGTTGGCCGACGCCGGGTACTCCCAGTCGATGTCGATCCCGTCGAACAGACCCGCCGCCGAGCCCGCACCGCCGGACGCGTCACCGGCGACGCCGGTCGGCAGGTTGCCCTTGATGAACATGTCGATGCAGGACGAGACGAACTTCTTGCGCGACGCGTCCGTGGCGGCCACGTCGGAGAAGTACTTGGAGTACGTCCAGCCACCGATGGAGAGGACGATCCGCAGGTTCGGGTACTTCGCCTTGAGCTCGCGCAGCTGGTTGAAGTTGCCCTTGATCGGCTGCGACCAGGCGTCGGACGAGCCGTCCACCGAGATGTCGCTGGTGTACGACTTCTGGTAGTCGGCGAACGCGTCGCCCGCGCCGTCACCGGCGTTGGGGTCCGACTCGTTGGTCGAGTCCGAGGCCTTGACCGTCTCGAAGCAGGTCAGGTTGGTCGGATCGATGTTCTCGAACGCGTACGTCATCACCTTGAGGCCGGAGGCCGCGCCCGAGGTGTCCACGTTCTTCGGGTAGTACGCGTTGCCGTAGATCGACCACTGGTCGAAGTACGCGGACTTCATCGCGCCCGTCGGCAGCGCACCCGTGGTCGCCGAGACCGGCGCGGACTGCGCCGAGGCGTGGCCGTCCTTGTCGTAGCCCTGGACGGTGAAGCTGTAGGCGGTGTTCGGCTGCAGCGAACTGACGGTGACCGAGGTGCCCATCGAGGTCGCGACCAGGTTGGCCCCGTTGTAGACGTAGTACGCCGGGGCGTCGCCGGTCTGCGAGTTGTCGGTGGAGGCACTCCAGGAGAGCGTCACTGCGTTGCTCGTGACCTTGGCCGTGATCCCCGTCGGGGCGGTGACCAGGCCGTCGCCACCGGGCGCGCCAGTGCCGCCGGTGGACGTCGGCGACGCGGACGGGCTGGCGCTCGCGGACGACGACGGCGAGGAGGTCGGGGAGGACGACGGCGACGCGGACGCGCTGGCCGAAGCCGAGGACGACGGCGAGGCCGACGCCGAAGCGCTGGCGGACGGGCTGGAGGTCCCGCCGCCGGAACCACCAGGGCCGGTCAGCGTGAGGTCGTCGGCGTAGAACGTCCCCTCGCCGTACCAGCCGTGCGTGAAGACCTGCACCGACGTGGTGGTCGCCCCGGTGGTGAACGAGGTCGACAGCTGGCCGTAACCGGCGTTGGCCGGCGTCCAGGTGCTGGCGTTGACGCCGGTGCCGGTCGCGCCGAGGTACACGTAGTCGCCCTGCACGAAGCCGGACAGCGTGTAGGTCGTGTTCGGCTGCACCGCGACGTTCTGCGTGCACTGGGCGTCGTCACCGGCCGAGGCAGCGCCCGCCAGCGCGTAACTGCCGGTGTGGACCGGGGTGGTGACCACCGAGTCGAGCGCGGAACAGGTCCAGCCGCTCAGATTGCCGGCCTCGAAGTCGCCGTTCGTCAGAAGATTGCTGGAGGCGGCGCTGGCGCCGGTCAGACCGGCGGCCACCGCAAGGGATCCGGCGACGAGCGCCGTCACCGTCGCCAGGGCGGTGCCGCGTTTCGTCCTCCGCTCCGGGGACGTCGGAACGGGCAGGGAACGCTGGTGCATGGAACTGCTCCGTGGGTTGTGGGGGGTGAAGTGTGCGCCTTACGAGGTGGCGCGGAGTTGTGCGAGGTGTTGCAGAGTGGTGCGCGTGACCACCCGCGCCGGGGTGTGGGGCCTCCCGGCACGGGTGGGGTTGAGGACGGCCGAACGAACGCGGTCAGCCGTTGAACTGGGTGATGATCTTCGTGAAGTCGTACGGGTTCTGCGTCACGCTGGAACACGCGCCGTCGGCCCAGTTGTGCACGACACTCGGGTCGCAGGCACGGTCGCGGTTGATGTCCCAGTAGGAGAACGCCGCAGCGTGGTTGGCCTGCACGTAGCCGAGCAGGTCGGTGAAGGTCTGCTGGGTGTACAGCTCACTGGGCTGGTCGGTGTGACCGTTCATCAGCTGCACCGACAGGTGCGCCCAGGCGGTCTGCGCGTTCCAGCCGTAGAGGGTCTCCAACTGGGCGGCGGTGTCCGAGGCGACGGTCTCGGCGGCAGCGGTCTGGGTGCCGCTGTTGAGCCCGAAGTCGAAGTCCATCAGGTTGACCCGGTCGATCCGCGCACCGTCGTTGATGGCCTGCTGGATCTCGTCCTTGCCGGTGTCGGGCAGACCCACGGTGGTGGCCGGAATCGTCAGCGACACGATCAGGTTGGGATCCTGGGCCTCCAACTGCTTGATGGCGCCCCAACGCACGGCCATGTTGGAGTCCAGCGCGGTGTTCTCCCAGTCCAGGTCGATCCGGGTGAGGCCGTACTTGGTGATCACCGACTGGTACGCGGCGGCGAGCGCGGACGCGCTGCCACAACTGGAGCCCAGCTCCGTGCCGTTGTAGCCACCGAAGGAGACCGCCACGTCACCGCCCGCGGCCCGGACCGCGTTGACGTCGGCGAGCACGGCCGTGTCGGACGAGACGGGAGCCGACGCGTTGCCGCCCCACGCGGGCGTGCAGCCGCCGGAGTCGAGGACGAAGGCCAGATTGAACTGGTTCTCCGAGGAGTTGGCGAGGATGTCGGAGATCGCCTGCGGCGAGTTGTCCAACGGCATGAAGTAGACGGGGTGGTGGAAGCCCGTGTCCACGGGCGGCGGTGTCGTCGCCGTGCTGCTCGGGGAGGCGGACGCGGACGCGCTGGCGGACGCACTGGCACTCGGGCTCGCCGAGGCGCTGGCGCTGGCGCTTGCTGACGTGCTCGGGGACGGGCTGCCCGTCCCGCCACCGCTCGGCGTCGGCCCGACCAGCGACAGCGCGTCCGCGCCGAACGTCCCCTCGCCGTACCAGCCGTGGACCCACACCGTCACGGAGGTGGTGGACGCACCGGTGGTGAAGGTGGTCGACAGCGTCTGCCAACTCGGAGCGGACGCAGTCCAGTTGCTGGTGTCGGTGGTCCCGGTGCCGGTGTCGCCGAGGTAGACGTAGTTGCCCTCGACCTCACCGGAGAGGGTGTACGTGGAGTTCGGCAGCACGGAGACCATCTGCGCACACTGCGCGTCGTCCTGCCCGGCCGGTGTACCCGACAGCGCGTAGGACCCCTGCGCGACAGGGCTGGTGACCACCTTGTCGTTCGCCGAGCAGGACCATCCGGTCAGATCCCCGGACTCGAACCCGCCGTTCACCAACAACTGCCCGGTAGCCGCAGCCTGGGCCGATCCCCCGGCCAGCGCCAAGCCGCCAACTGCCAGCAGCCCGGCGGTACATGTTGCAAGCAGTGCCTTCACTCGGGTGGGACGTCTGTCTTCCATATCTGCTGCCTCCACGAGGGACGTCGTCTCGGGTCAACGGCTGCGCACGCAGATAAATTGGCCTGGACCAACAGTCAGCGTCAAGACCCTGTTTGGCAACGTGTCACTTAAGAGCGCTTAAGGTTCACCAAACAGGCAGCTCAGTGCCATGGTGGCCAAAACTGGCCTAGTCCTATTGGTCTCGACCACATGACTGTCAAACGCGGAGACATGCTGTGACCCAGGTCACTTGCGCGCACCCGTGACGCGCACGTTCGGCCCTCGTTCTTCCGTATGAGATCGGGATCCGAAGCCATGGGGGTGGGCCATGTCGACGCGAGTTCTCTACACGCGCGAGTACCTGTCGGCGGTCGCTGCGGAAGGCGGCCAACTCGACGACATGCTGCGGCGCATGGGCAAGGAGCCCTGCCGATACACCCGGCGCTATCTGCGAAAGCGGCTCATCTCCTACGGCCTTCCCGTCCCGGTCCCGCCCGCCCCAGTGCACACGCCCGAGCTTCTGGCCGAAGCCGTCGCCGCATCTCACAGCTTCGCCGGGGTGGTGCGCCACCTGCACATGCGTCAGGCTGGCGGCACGCAAGCGCATGTCGCCAGGCGGATCAGGGCCTTCGGCATCGACACGAGCCACTTCACCGGCCAGGCGCACAACAAGGGCAAGAGGTGCCCCAGGCTGACCCCTGCCGAGGTTCTCGTTGTACGCCCCTGGAACGCCAAGCGAGTGCCGGGCTCGCGGCTGCGGCAAGCGCTGCGCGAGCTGGGCCGTCCCGACGTCTGCGCCGGCTGCGGCACCGGCCCCCTGTGGTGCGGCAAGGACCTCACCCTGGAGGTCGACCACATCAACGGCGACTGGGCCGACAACCGGCCGGACAACCTCCGCATCCTCTGCCCGAACTGCCACGCCACCACGGACACGTACTGCGGTCGCAACAAGCGAAAGCGCAGTCGGGCGAGCGGCCGGGACAGGACAGTCGGGGAGTAGGTACCATCCTTCTTACTGCGGCCGTGGAGAAATTGGTCAGACTCGCGGGCTTTAGATGCCCGTGCGCGAAAGCGCGTGAGGGTTCGAGTCCCTCCGGCCGCACAGGGAACGAAGGCCCCGCCTCCTCAGGAGGCGGGGCCTTCGTGTCGTTCAGCGCCGGTCAGCCCAGGAGCTCCCGAACCACCGGAGCCAGCGCCCGGAACGCCTCGCCGCGGTGGCTGATCGCGTTCTTCTGGTCCGGTGTCAACTCCGCGCAGGTGACCGTGTATCCGTCCGGCTGGAGGATCGGGTCGTAGCCGAAGCCGTACTCCCCCGCCGGCGCGAAGCGCAGCGTGCCGCGGAGGCGGCCCATGACCACGCGCTCCTCGCCGTTCGGCAGGGCGAGGGCCGCCGCGCAGGCGAAGTGGGCGGCGCGGTGGGGGGTGTCGATGTCGGAGAGCTGGGCGAGCAGCAGCTCCAGGTTGGCGGTGTCGTCGCCGTGCTTGCCCGCCCAGCGGGCGGAGAAGATGCCGGGCGCGCCGCCGAGGACGTCGACGCAGAGGCCGGAGTCGTCCGCGACTGCGGGCAGTCCGGTGGCGCGCGCCAGAGCGTGCGCCTTGAGCAGGGCGTTCTCCGCGAAGGTCACGCCCGTCTCGGGGACGTCCGGCACCTCCGGGTACGCGTCCGCGCCGACCAGGTCGACGTCGAGGCCGGCTGCGCCGAGGATGGCGCGCAGTTCGACGACCTTGTGGGCGTTGCGTGTGGCCAGGACCAGGCGCTGCCGTTCTGCCGCCATCGGTTCAGCCCTCCAGTGCCTTGCGCTGGATCGCGTCCAGCTCCGAGCAGGCCAGCTGGCCGAGGTCGAGCAGCTGGTTGAGCAGGTCGCGGTCGAAGGGCGCACCCTCGGCCGTCCCCTGGACCTCGACGAAGCGGCTGTCGCCGGTGCAGACGATGTTCATGTCGGTCTCGGCGCGGACGTCCTCCTCGTAGCAGAGGTCGGTCAGCGGCTTGCCGTCGACGATGCCGACGCTGACGGCGGAGACCGCGCCGACGATCGGTTCGGCCTTGGCGCGGGTGATCTTCTTGGCCTGGGCCCAGCGCACGGCGTCGACGAGTGCGACGTAGGCGCCGGTGATCGCGGCGGTCCGGGTGCCGCCGTCGGCCTGGAGGACGTCGCAGTCCAGGGCGATGGTGTTCTCCGACAGTGCGCGCAGGTCGATCACGCCGCGCAGCGAACGGCCGATCAGGCGGCTGATCTCGTGGGTCCGGCCGCCGATCTTGCCGCGCACGGACTCGCGGTCGCTGCGGGTGTTGGTGGAGCGGGGCAGCATCGCGTATTCGGCGGTGACCCAGCCTTCGCCGCTGCCGCGTCGCCAGCGCGGGACGCCTTCGGTGACGCTGGCGGTGCAGAGCACCTTGGTGTCGCCGAAGGAGACGAGGACAGAACCCTCGGCGTGCTTGCTCCATCCGCGTTCGATGGTGATGGGACGGAGCTGTTCGGGGCTGCGGCCGTCGATGCGAGTCATGTCCCCGACCCTACCGAAACGACGCGGAACGGACCCGCCCGGACGGCGGTCGGAACGGTTGTCGGAAGACCGGCCCGAGCTGCGGGTACGCCGACGGCCCGCGCAGGCGGGGCGCGGGCCGTCGGTGGTGGACTGACGGGGCGTTCCGCCGCCCGTCAAGCCCTCGGGCCATCAGTCCGTAAGTCAGTCCATAAGTCAGTCCGTGACGCGGTGCGTCACATCATGTCCTCGATGTCCGCGGCGATCGGGTCGGCGTCGGTGCCGATGACGACCTGGATCGCGGTGCCCATCTTGACCACGCCGTGGGCGCCGGCGGCCTTCAGCGCGGCCTCGTCGACCAGGGAGGCGTCGTGGACCTCGGTGCGCAGGCGGGTGATGCAGCCCTCGACCTCTTCGATGTTGTCGATGCCGCCCAGTCCCGCGACGATCTTCTCAGCCTTGCTGGCCATGGGTTCTCCTGTTCTAGGCCGGGACATCCAGTTTTAAGGCAGGTGTCCCGTGATGTCACGTTAACTCACTAATGGCCCAACTTCGCGAGCGAAGATCGCCAAGCACCCCGAGGATGTCCACTACGGGGACGCCTCACATCCAACTGGTCTACACCACTTGCGCACGCGGACCAAACGCGGACGGTCCGTCAGCGGCGAGCAACAGTCGCGAACAACAGTCGTGAACAACAGAGGGGGACCCGACTCGGCCCACGACGACGAGGGAGAAGAGTCGAGCATGAGCACGGCGCAGGCCACCGCAGGGCCGTCCGCCTTCCAGAGCTTCTACAGCGGCATGCAGAAGATGGGACGCAGCCTCCAGCTGCCCGTCGCCGTGCTGCCCGCCGCCGGGATCCTGAACCGGTTGGGCCAGGACGACGTCTTCGGCAAGACCGGTCTGGGCTGGGACAACGTCGCCAAGGTCTTCGCCGCCGCCGGTGGCGCCCTGCTCAACGCCTACATCGGCCTGCCTCTGCTCTTCTGCATCGGCGTCGCGATCGGCATGGCCAAGAAGGCGGACGGCTCGACCGCGCTCGCCGCCGTCGCCGGGTTCCTCGTCTACCGGTGGGTTCTCGACGCCTTCCCGGCCAAGGACGCGCTCGGCCATCCGCAGTTCCCTGGGCAGAACCCGGGCGTGCTGGGCGGCATCCTGGTCGGCCTGATCGCGGCGCGGCTGTGGCAGCGGTTCCACCGCACCAAGCTGGTCGACTGGCTGGGCTTCTTCAACGGTCGCCGTCTCGTGCCGATCCTGATGTCCGGGGTCGGCACGCTGCTCGGCGTCGTCTTCGTCAGCCTCTGGCCGCCGATCGGCTCCGGCCTCAACAGCTTCAGCAACTGGCTGACGCATCTGGGCTGGCTGGGCTCGGGGCTCTTCGGCTTCACCAACCGGCTGCTGCTGCCGATCGGCATGCACCAGCTGCTCAACACCTACGTCTGGTTCCAGTACGGGACGTGGCGCTATCAGGGCCAGACCTACCAGGGCGACATCCCGCGCTTCCTGCACCACGACCCGAGCGCAGGCATCTTCATGACCGGCTTCTTCCCGATCATGATGTTCGCCCTCCCTGCCGCCGCCCTGGCGATGGCGCACTGCGCCAAGCCGAGCCGGCGCAAGGAGGTGATGGGCATGATGATCTCGGTCGGCCTGACCTCCCTCGTCACCGGCGTCACCGAGCCGATCGAGTTCTCCTTCTGCTACATCGCACCGGCGCTCTACGTCCTGCACGCGCTGCTGACCGGCTGCTCGATGGCGATCACCTGGGCGCTCGGCGTCCACGACGGCTTCAGCTTCTCCGCGGGCCTGATCGACTACCTGATCAACTTCAATCTGGCCACCAAACCACTGATCATCCTGCCTGTGGGCGCGGTGTTCGGGGTGGTCTACTACGCCGTCTTCCGCTTCGCAATCACCAGGTTCGATCTCAAGACCCCCGGCCGCGAGGACGACGCCGACGAGCTCGAGGAAGCGAACACCAAGTAGCGGATCGGCACATTCCGGAACATCACAACTCCGAAACGGAGGATTCCGAGGCCGGGTGAAACCGTGTTAAGAATGGTCTACACCACTGAGCCTACGCCTCTGTGGTGTAGACCATTCTTGTCACAAAGGGAACACCATGAGCGCAACCACCGACGCAGGCACGGTGGCCCCCGCAAAGAAGCGGGGCTCGGGCCTCTTCGCAGGCCTCCAGAAGGTCGGACGCAGCCTCCAGCTGCCCGTCGCCGTGCTGCCCGCCGCCGGTCTGCTGATGAGTATCGGCAACCTGATCGGCGCCTACGGCCACGGAGCCTTCTGGACCAAGACCTCGGCCGTGTTCTCCGGAGCCGGTGGCGGCATCCTGGACGCCAAGATCGGCCTGCCCCTGCTCTTCTGCATCGGCGTGGCGATCGGCTTCGCCAAGAAGGCGGACGGCTCGACCGCGCTCGCCGCGGTGGCCGGGTTCCTCGTCTACCACAGCACCCTTGCCGCCTTCCCCGCCTCGGGCACGGTCACGGCGGCGAACCCGACCGGAACGCCGCAGAACCCGGGTGTCCTCGGCGGCATCCTCATCGGCCTGGTGACGGCCGTCGTGTGGCAGCGCTACCACCGCACCAGGCTGGTGGACTGGCTCGGCTTCTTCAACGGCCGCCGCCTGGTGCCGATCCTCATGGCCTTCATCGGCACGGCGTTCGGCATCGTCTTCGGCCTCGCCTGGCAGCCGGTCGGCGACGCGCTCAACAGCTTCAGCACCTGGCTGATCGGCCTCGGTGCGCTGGGCGCCGGTATCTTCGGCGTCGCCAACCGCCTGCTCGTGCCGATCGGCATGCACCAGTTCGTGAACACCTTCGTCTGGTTCCAGGCGGGCTCGTACACTCACGGCGGCACGACCTACCAGGGCGACCTGACCCGCTTCTTCCACGGCGACCCGACGGCCGGTCAGTTCATGGGCGGGTTCTTCCCGATCATGATGTTCGGCCTTCCGGCGGCCGCCCTCGCGATCGCGCACACCGCTCGGCCCGAGCGCCGCAAGGCCGTGATGGGCATGATGATCTCGGTCGCGCTGACGTCCTTCGTCACCGGCGTCACGGAGCCGATCGAGTTCGCCTTCATGTTCCTGGCCCCGGCGCTGTACGTGATCCACGCGCTGCTCACCGGGCTGTCCATGGCGGTCACCTGGGCGCTCGGAGTCCACGCGGGCTTCAACTTCTCCGGGGGCCTGATCGACTACGTGGCGAACTACCACATGGACCAGAAGCCGTGGCTGATCATCCCGATCGGCCTCTGCTTCGCGGTGGTCTACTACGTGGTCTTCCGCGTCGCCATCGTGAAGTTCAACATCAAGACCCCCGGGCGGGAGACCGACGAGGAGCTGGCCGAGCTGGAGGACCTCACCAAGGCCTGAAGGCCCTGAAGGCCCTCACGGCCTGAGGCGCCGTCAGCAGTGCCCCGTCAGAACGTGTACACCGCGCCCGGTCGAGCCAGCTCGACCGGGCCGCTGTACTCCACGGCCGCGTCCGAGGCGTTGCGCTGCGGGTCCGTCCACACCGGGATGTGGGTCAGCACCAGGCGGCCGGCGCCCGCACGCCTGGCCAGCTCCCCGGCCTGACGGCCGTTCAGGTGGACGTCGGCGAACTCCTCCTTGCCGTACGTGTACGCGGCCTCGGAGAGGAGCAGGTCGACGCCCTGGGAGAGGGTGACCAGCTGCTCGCAGGGCCCGGTGTCGCCGGTGTAGACGAAAGACCGGCCCGCGTGCGTGATCCGGAAGGCGTAGGCCTCGACCGGGTGCGCGACCCGGGCGGCGCTGATGGTCAGCGGCCCGAGCTCGAAGCTGCCGTCGCTGAGCGTGCGGAAGTCGAAGACCTCCTTCATGCCCGGCTGCTCGTCCATGTCGTAGGCGCGGGCCAGCCGCTCGGCCGTGCCGGTGGGCCCGTAGACCGGGACCGGGTCCGGGCAGCCCTCGAAGCGGTAGTTGCGGGCCACGTAGTACGCGCACATGTCCACGCAGTGGTCCGCGTGGAGGTGGCTGAGCAGCACCGCGTCAACGTCGTAGAGGCCGATGTACTTCTGCAGCGCGCCGAGCGCCCCGTTGCCCAGGTCGACGACCAGGGTGAAGCCGTCCGCCTGGACCAGGTAGCAGGAGCAGGGGGAATCCGCTGAGGGAAAGCTCCCGGCGCTCCCCACCACAGTCAGTTCCATGCCGTGCCCTCCGCGTGCTCACACCCGCCGCTCCATTGCGGCGGGGTCGTGGAGGTTCGAGAGTAGAGCGGCGGAACGTCACGGTCGCTGTCACCCGGGCCGGTTGTGTTCGGAATCACCAGGACGAGGCAGCGCGGCGCCCCGAAGCGGGTCCCCCGGGCTAAGCTCCGCCCTCAACGGCGGTTGTGTGGTCGCCGTCGTACCCATGAACGAATTGTGTCCGCGTACCAGCGCGGCTGACCGAACGAGGTCACCACGTCCGGTGCTGGGAGGATTCCCTGCCGACGGTACGACTTGACCGTCTCGGGCTGGACGCCGATGTGCGCGGCGATCTCCCGGTAGGACCACAGGTCAGCGGAGCTCATGGGTGCCTCCTCCGTCGGACGCGGAAAGCGCTGGATCTCCAGCGTTTTCCGGCCCAACGAGAAGAAGGTCACGGCATCCGCGCCTGTGGGCGTTCTGTAACGGTTTCAGGGCAGGAAACGGACAAAGAAACCGAGTCCGGCACAGTCCTACGAAGGGGGACTTCTACGCCCAGAGCTGGCCCTGGAGCGCCTCGACGGCGTCCTCGGTGGTCTCGGCGGTGTAGATGCCGGTGGACAGGTACTTCCAGCCGCCGTCCGCGACCACGAAGACCACGTCCGCCCGCTCCCCCGCCTGCGCGGCCTTGCGGGCGACGCCGATCGCCGCGTGCAGGATCGCGCCGGTGGAGACGCCCGCGAAGATGCCCTCCAGCTGCAGCAGCTCCCGGGTGCGCCGCACCGCGTCCGCCGAGCCGACGGAGAAGCGGGTGGTGAGCACCTCGGCGTCGTAGAGCTCGGGCACGAAGCCCTCGTCGAGGTTGCGCAGGCCGTAGACCAGGTCGTCGTAGCGCGGCTCAGCGGCGACGATCTGGACGCCCGGCACCTTCTCGCGCAGGTACCGGCCGACGCCCATCAGGGTGCCGGTGGTGCCGAGGCCCGCGACGAAGTGGGTGACGGTGGGCAGGTCGGCCAGGATCTCCGGGCCGGTGCCGGCGTAGTGGGCGCCCGCGTTGTCCGGGTTGCCGTACTGGTAGAGCATCACCCAGTCGGGGTGCTCGGCGGAGAGCTCCTTGGCGACGCGGACGGCGGTGTTGGAGCCGCCGGCGGCCGGGGAGGAGATGACCTCCGCGCCCCACATCCGCAGCAGCTCGCGCCGCTCCTCGCTGGTGTTCTCGGGCATCACGCAGACCATGCGGTAGCCCTTGAGCTTGGCGGCCATCGCCAGCGAGATGCCGGTGTTGCCGCTGGTGGGCTCCAGGATGGTGCAGCCGGGCGTGAGCCGGCCGGCCGCCTCGGCCCGCTCGATCATGTGGAGCGCGGGGCGGTCCTTGATCGAGCCGGTCGGGTTGCGGTCCTCCAGCTTGGCCCAGAGGCGTACGACACCCGCCTCGTTGCCCGGCACGGTCGCGCTGATGCGCGGCAGACCGACGAGGGGGGTGTTGCCGACGGCTTCGAGGGGGGTGTCGTACTTCATCTCAGCGCGCGCCGCCCGCGACGGCGGGCAGGATCGTCACGTTGTCGCCCGCGGCGACGGCGGTGTTGATGCCGTCCAGGAAGCGGACGTCCTCGTCGTTCAGGTAGACGTTGACGAAGCGCCGCAGCTCACCGGCGTCGACGAGGCGCTCGCGCAGGCCGGGGTGGCGGCCGTCGAGGTCGCTGAAGAGGGCGTCGAGGGTTTCGCCGCTGCCCTCGACGGCCTTGGCGCCGTCGGTGTAGGTGCGGAGGATGGTCGGGATGCGGACCTCGATGGCCATGGCTGCACTCCAGGGTGGTCGTCTCGGTGGGAGAGGCGGAAGGCTCGGCACGCGCGGCGACCGCGCCAAGGCGCGGACACGGGCGTTTCGTTCGATCGTTCGGGATCGTTCGGCAGGCTCAGGCGGCGGCGCGACAGATGGCGCTGGCAAGGCGGCACAGGTCGACATGCAGCCGCGCCACGAGGCGGGTGCCGGGCGCGCTAAGGCTCATGTCGACGGAACGCATGCGGTCATCGTATAGATTCCCGACCCCGGAACGGGATCCCCGTCCCATTCCACGGACGAATCCGTCTTGCATCCCGACACACGGAAGGGCCCGCCGGTCTCCGGCGGGCCCTTCGCGGGGGTTCAGGCGTAGCTCTCGACGACCTCGACGTCTTCCTCTGTGATCACACCGTCCACAATGCGGAACGAACGGAACTGGAAGGGCCCCTCCTCGGCGCCGCACTCGGCGGTGGAGACGAGCACGTAGTGCGCGTTGGGCTCGGACGCGTAGGACACGTCGGTCCGGGAGGGGTAGGCCTCGGTGGCGGTGTGCGAGTGGTAGATCACGACGGGCTCCTCGTCGCGGTCGTCCATCTCGCGGTAGAGCTTCAGCAGGTCACCCGAGTCGAACTCGTAGAACGTGGGCGACCGGGCGGCGTTCAGCATCGGGATGTATCGCTCGGGCCGGCCGGTGCCGACGGGTCCGGCGATGACGCCACAGGCCTCATCGGGATGATCGGCACGTGCGTGGGCCACGATCGCGTCGAGAAGCTCGCGGGTGATGGTCAACATGCGGCAAGGATAGGCAGGCGGGGAAGTCGCACCTTCCCCCGTCCAAAGCTCAGGACATCAGCACGTCCAGCAGGGACTCCTGCAGGCCCCCCAGCCACAGGTACGCCATGACCAGCGGCTTCCGGTCGTCCTCGTCCGGCAGGCGGTAGAGCGAGTCGTCGTCCTCGGAGACGTCCAGGCGGGAACCCAGCGTGAGGCGCAGGTCGTTCAGCGTGCCCAGGGCGTGCCCGCATGCCGCGGCGTCCAGCTTCACCACCGGCCGCCCGCGGCGATCCTTCTCCGCCGCGTCCAGCGCGCGCACCAGCGCGAGCGCGTCGTCGCGCTTCTTCGCGCGCAGGTCGTTCTCGGTGAACCTGCGGAACTCCGACGACGCCGACTCGGCGTCCGGGCCCTCCGCGTACGCGTCGGGGAAGAGCCGGGCCAGCGCCGGGTCCTCCGGCGGCTCGCTCGGGCCCTCGGCGAACAGCGCCGCCAGCGGGTCGTAGTCCGCCGCGGAGGAGTCGGACGCGTCCCCGCCCGGGCCGGGGCCGATCAGCTCCAGCATCTGCACGGTGAGGTTGCGCAGGATGGACGCCTCGATCGGGTCGAGGGTGAGCTGCGCGCCGCCGCCGTGGGCGCGCTTGAACAGACCAGTCATCTACTCGTGCCTATTGCCCGTCACTTGTCGTGCTGCAGCGTGGCCCACAGCCCGTAGCCGTGCATCGCCTGGACGTCCCGCTCCATCTCCTCGCGGGTACCGCTGGAGACGGTGGCACGCCCCTTGTGATGCACGTCGAGCATCAGTTGACGGGCCTTCTCCTTGGGGTAGCCGAAGTACGTCTGGAAGACGTAGACGACGTAGGACATCAAGTTAACAGGGTCGTTGTGGACGATCGTGACCCATGGGATGTCCGGATCCGGCACCGCGAAAGGGGCCTGCTCGGACTCGGTGCGCTCGATCTCAACCGGCGCGACGCTCACTACTTTGCACTCCCTCGGGCTCCTTGACTGCACTGTCCATGCTGCCATCCGGGCGATCCCAAAGCGATTCCGCCCCCGTCCGGGTGACCGCAACCCGACTAATCGTCAAAGTGACGAGTATGTGCGGTACGATGATGTCCATGGATGCTGCGCAGGAATCTCCTGTTCAGGCGCCGACGCCCACCGCCGCGTCGACCGCCCTGCTGACCGACCGCTACGAGCTCACCATGCTCCAGGCCGCGCTGCGCAGTGGCGCGGCGCACCGCCACTCGGTGTTCGAGGTGTTCACAAGGCGGCTGCCCGAGGGCCGCCGCTACGGCGTGGCCGCCGGGACCGGGCGGGTGCTGGACGCGGTCGAGAACTTCCGCTTCACCACCCCGCAGCTGGACTGGCTCGCCGACCAGGGCGTCGTCGACGACGACACGCTGCGCTGGCTGGCGGACTACCGCTTCACCGGCAGCATCCGCGGCTACGGCGAGGGCGAGTGCTACTTCCCCGGCTCGCCGCTGATGGTGGTCGAGGGCAGCTTCGCCGAGGCGGTGATCCTGGAGACGGCGATCCTGTCGATCCTCAACCACGACTCCGCCATCGCCGCCGCTGCCTCCCGGATGGCCGCCGCCGCGGGCGAGCGGCCGATGATCGAGATGGGCGCCCGGCGCACCCACGAGGCGGCCGCCGTCTCCGCCGCGCGCGCCGCGTACATCGCGGGGTTCAACGCCACCTCCGACCTCCAGGCGGGCTTCCAGTACGGCATCCCGACCACCGGCACGGCCGCGCACGCCTTCACACTGCTCCACGACACCGAGCGCGGCGCGTTCACCGCCCAGATCGACTCCATGGGCCGCGGCACCACGCTGCTGATCGACACCTACGACGTCGGCGAGGCCGTCCGCACCGCGATCGACGTGGCCGGACCGGAGCTCGGCGCGGTCCGGATCGACTCCGGCGACCTGCTGATGCTGGCCCACCGGGTCCGCCGCCAGCTGGACGAGCTGGGCGCGCACAAGACGAGGATCGTGGTCACCAGCGACCTCGACGAGTACGCCATCGCCGCCCTGGCCGCCGCCCCCGTCGACGCCTACGGCGTCGGCACCTCGCTGGTCACCGGCAGCGGCCAGCCGACCTGCTCCATGGTCTACAAGCTGGTCGCGCGCGGCGCCTCCGCCGACCCGGACGCCCCGTTGGTGCCGGTCGCCAAGCGCTCGGCGGGCGCGAAGGCCAGCCGTGGCGGCCGCAAGTGGGCGGCCCGACGCCTGGACGCTGAGGGCGTGGCCGAGGCCGAGGTCGTCGGCACCGGGCCGGTGCCGGACTCGCTGCGGGACAGCCTGCTCCACCGCGACCTGATCCGCGCCGGCGAGGTCGTCGGCCGCGAGCCGCTGGGCGACGCGCGCCGCCGCCACCTCCGGTCACGCGGCCAACTGCCGCTGTCGGCCACCCAGTTGTCCAAAGGCGACCCGGTCATCCCGACCGAGTACGTCGAAGGCCGAACCGAGCACTGAACGAGCGCTGAACCGAGCACTGAACCGAGGGACGAACGGGGGACGTTCGATGAGCAAGGAACGACGGCACCACAGGGTGGACAACTGGTCCAGTCCACCTCTCGCGCAACACCGCTTCCCTCCCTACGCTGCTTCCAACGGACCCCGCCTACCGCAGGATGTGCCATGCGCCGCGCACTGATCATCGTCGACGTGCAGAACGACTTCTGCGAGGGCGGCAGCCTGCCGGTCGCCGGTGGCGCGGAGGTGGCCGCGGCCATCACCGACCTGGTCGCCGAGAGCACCTCCGGCTACGACCACGTGGTCGCCACCCGCGACCACCACATCGATCCCGGGACCCACTTCTCCGCCGAGCCGGACTTCGTCCACAGCTGGCCGGTCCACTGCGTCGCCGGGACCGAGGGCGTGGGCTTCCACCCGAACTTCGCCCCCGCGGTCACCTCGGGCGGGGTCGAGGCCGTCTTCGACAAGGGCGCGCACGCCGCCGCCTACAGCGGCTTCGAGGGCCGCAACGAGCACTCCGTCGGGCTCGGTGACTGGCTGCGCCGGCACCACATCACCGAGGTGGACGTGGTCGGCATCGCCACCGACCACTGCGTGAAGGCGACCGCGCTGGACGCGGCCCGCGAGGGGTTCACGACGCGGGTGCTGCTGGACCTGACGGCGGGTGTGGCCAAGGCCACAACGGACGCGGCCCTCGACGAACTCCAGGCAGCGGGTGTGGAACTGACGGGCACTCCGGTGGTGGCCACCGACTGACCGCGCAGGTCGGGAGGGCGGTGAGGGCGGTCGCCCGAGCCGAGGGACGGGGTCGGCGCAGGGCCAGGGCCTGATTGAGAACTCCCGCCAGGCCCGGGCCGCCTGGCTCGGCCACCTGCTGCGTTGTCGAATCGCCCAAGTACAGCCCGGTACGAGGGCGATCCTCCGCCTTGCAGCTGACCGCGCCAGCCGCCCCGGGCTGATCTGACGCGAGTTCTCAATCAGGCCCTGGGCATGAGCCCGTGCGCCCCCCGTGCATCGGCCCGCGCGGTGACCTTGGGCTGATCGGCACATGCGCTGGGTATCTGCCGATCGACAGCACGTGTCCGCGCTCGAAACCACCCCCGGCGGGCCCGCATGTTCCGTGGCGCGGCCCGCAGTTCCCGATGCGAAGGACGGAACGTCCCATGCCACGTCCGGCTCTGTCCCAGCTCGCCGTCGGCACCCTCGCCGTCGTCGCCACCACCGTCGCGCTGCTGGCGCTCTCCGGGGCGCAGAGCGTCCTGGCGGTCACCCTGCTGGTCCTGCTCTGCCTCACCCTCGGCACGGTGACCGCCGCCCGCCGCGGTCGGCACGGCCCCGGCCGGCAGGCCACCCGGCGCAGCCGTCGTCCCACGCCCGCCGCGCGGAGCCGGCAGCAGGGCGCGCGGACGCAGGTGGTGGCTCGCGGAGACGCTCCGGCCACCCCGCCGCTGCGGGTTCCCGAGCCCGAGCGCGTCGCCCACTGAGCGGGTCCGGCGAACCGCGTACCCGTCAGACGGCGTCGACCACGACCGTCTTGGCGGCCTTGTCGTGCAGGCACTGCCGGTACGGGTGGTCCCAGGTGCACCAGGCGCCGTCCACGACCTGCCAGAGGCAGCAGAGCAGGGCCGGCAGGTCCCAGACCGCTGCCCGGGTCCAGCCCATGCTGCCGTACGGCGGTGACCCGTCGGCAAAGGCCGCGACGCGGATCCGCAGCGCCTTCTTGCCCAACGTCTGACCGCCTGCCCTGGTCAGCATCAGGCCCTCGTAGAGGAAGGCCGCGAACAAGGAGACCAGACTGGCCGTCAGGCTGAGGCCGCTGCGGTCGTGGTCGTTGGCCGCGGCGGCGATGATCGCCAGCGGGACGGCGATGATCGCCAGCACCAGCCAGTCGATGATGCGCGCGAGCAGCCGCTTGCTCAGGGCCGCCAGTGGCATCCCCGTCTGCGCCACGCCCGGTCCGGGCGGCGTGTAGTACGGCTGCCCGCCGGGTTGACCGCCGGGTTGGCCGCCGGGTTGGCCGCCGGGCGGGGTGGCGTACGGATTGCCGTAGGGATTGGCGTACGGGTCCGACTGCGGGGGCGGTGGAGGCGGCGGCGCGTCGTACGGCGAGCCGCCTGAACCGGGCCGGTCCTTGTCGAACGACGGCGGCTGCTCGGGCTCGCCGCGGTCCGGAGGCTCAGGTGTCGTCATACCAGGAGTGAATCACTCCAATTGGACAATTCCTTGTATCTTGGGGCGTTTCTCCTGTTCCCCGGATTGACGTGACATCAGCCCGACCGCGGTGCCGCCGAATCCCCTCGCACCCTGCTCACCGCTTCGCTACGAAGGTGCGCGTGAGCCGGTCGTGCCAGCTCCGTCGCAGCCTCTGGTCGGTGGCGCACGGGATCAACTCCAGCACCCCCAGCAGCACGAAGACCATCGTCTGGGCGAGCGCCGTCCGCAGCAGGCAGCGTCCGAGGCCGGGCCGCTGCCGGGTCTTGGAGTCGAGGACGCGCAGCCCGAAGACCGCCTTGCCCAAGGTCCGGCCCCATGCGGCGGTCGGGATCGCCTCGTAGACCACGCCCGTGGCCAGCAGCGCGGCCAGCAGGATCCCCGCGTTCGCCAGCACCGTCCCGTCGAGCAGCCACACCGTCTGCGGCGTGCCGCTCACCTGCGCGGCGTCGATCTTCGCCTGGAGATGCAGCACCACCCGCTGGACCAGCACCACGCCCAGCACGCCGACCAGCGCGTACTCCACGACGGCGTCCAACAGCCGGGCACCGAGCCGCGGCCCGAGCAGCGCGGGCCGCGCCTTCGCCTGCGCCGCGCGCACCCGCTTCGACGGCGCGCCGGCGGACTCGCTCGCGGCCCGGCGCGGACGCTCGGGGGCAGGGGCAGGGGCAGGCGCGGGAGCAGGGGCGGCGGGCGGCGTCACGCGTGGAACCTGCGGGACAGTCGGAGCGGTCGAGGCGGTCGGCGCAGGCCGGGTCGTGGGCGCGGGTCGCGGCTCCAGCGCGGGCTTCACGGCCGGGCCGCGCTCCGCGACCGGAAGGCCGCCCACTGCGAGCGCCTGACTGTCCGTCACTACCTCGTCCAGCTCGTGCACCCGCAGCGCCACATGCGGAGCGAGCGGGGCAGGCGGAACCGGCGGGGCGACGGGCTCGGGCGGGAGCGCCAGGCTGCCGAACGACGGGTGCCCGGTCCCCTCCCAGCCCGACGGCTGCCCCGCTCCCGGCAGCGCAGGCGGCAAAGCAGGCGGCAACGGAGCGGCCGGAAGCGGCGCGGACGGCTCGGCGTGGCCCTCGTGCGGGTCGGCCCAGGCCTCGGCCTCGTAGTACGACGCCGGCGGGAGATGGGCCCGCCGGGTCTGACTGAGCGCCAGCCGCAACGCGGAGGCGAGCTCGTCGTCCTCGTCGTCGCCGCCCTCGGCCCCGCCGTAGGCCGCACCCCCGGCGTCACCGTCGAGCGCGGCGGTGACGACCGAGCGCCCGCCCCCCGCAGGCGAAGGTGCGGGCACGGCCGGGGCGACGGGCAGCGCCTGCTCCTCGACCGGCGACGCCACAGCGGACGCAACCGACGGAGCCGCCTCGTCCGGCACGCCCCAGGACACCCAGCGCGGCACCTCCGGCTCCAGCAACCCGTGCTGGGCCTCCGGCGACGCGTTCCACACCGTCGCGGCAGCCCCGGCGGCGTACTCCGCAGCGGCCGGGACGGTCAGCGCGGCGGCGCCCGTCTCGTCCAGGAAGACCGGGCCCGTCTCCTCCGCGCGCGGCGGCGGAGGCGGGGCCACCCGCAGCGGACCCCGGGAGCCGGTGCGGGCCGGTGGCGGCAGCGGCACGCCGTCCGTGGGCGCGGGACGCGCGCTGCCGGGCGTCCAGCCGTCGCCGTCCCAGTAGCGAACGAAACCAGGGATCGAAGGGTCGGGGTAGTAGCCGGGCGCGGGGCGATCCCCGGGGGGCTGAACCGTCATAGATGCATACCCGCTTTGTCGACTCCGGTGGCGGCGGCTCGACGGTCGGCGGCCCGGCGTAGGTAGCCCGGGCGCGTCTGATCACGACGCGACGATCACGTCACGTCCTCACCGCGTCACCCAGAGTAGTACCGAGCTCGCGCGGCCCACGCGACTCGCGAGAAAAACTTCCCGAACCGCTGTAAGAACCGTCCCCGAGCGCTCTCTCCCCTTGTGAACGCCGCCGACACCGGCGACGTCACGCATCTCGGCACCAGCCGAGCGGACCCGAAGGAGCGCACCATGGCCGCCGACCACAGCAACGAGCACAGCAACGAGCGGACGCACGCGTGCGTGCAGCAGGAGGTGACGGTCCAACTGGTGCTCTCCCCCGAGCGCGGCGTGCCCGTCCCCGCGCTGCTGATGTACTGCGCGGACGACCCCTACGCCGTCCACATGACCTTCCACCTCGGCCAGGACTGCCCGGTGACCTGGGTATTCGCCCGCGAGCTGCTGGTCGAGGGCGTCTTCCGCGCCTGCGGCCAGGGCGACGTGCGGATCTGGCCGACCCGGGCCGACGGGCGCAACCTGATCTGCATGGCACTCAGCTCCCCGGCGGGTGACGCGCTGCTGGAGGCGCCCACCGCCCCGGTGGCGGCGTGGCTGGAGCGCACCCTGCGGCTGGTCCCGACCGGGACCGAGGAGGCAGCCCTCGACGTGGACGGCGCCCTGGCCGACCTGCTGGGAAGCGCGTGAACCCTCGACCCGCGCTGCGTGCGGCAGCCCGGCCAGGTCACTTAGGCCCAGGTCACCTGGCCCCTGCTCGGCAGACCCCGTTCCATCCGCCTAGCGCTCCACGGCCGACGACGACGTGGAGCGCTCCAGCCTGTCGCGACTGTCCGCGCCGCCACTGCCGACCCGCGAGTCCGACGACCCCCACAGCTCCCACACCGAGGCGAAACCGCCGCTGCGCCGCAGCGCGCGGCGGACGCGCTCTGCCATCAGCACCAGGAACGCCAGCCCGTACAGCGGGTAGAGCGACACCACCGGCCGCAGGTAGAACGGCAGGCTGAGCGTCGTCAGCTTTCCGTGCGGCACCAGCCACATCGCGTAGCAGCAGAAGACGAAGCCGGTGACCCACAGCAGCACCCGCCACTGCCGTCCGGCGAATCCGGGCGCCGCGACGCCGCGACGCTGCCTGGCGCGCTCCGCCGACACCTCCGCGCCGAGCAGGACCATCAGCGGCAGGCACCAGACCCAGTGGTGCGTCCAGCTGATCGGCGAGATCAGCAGCATGGTGACGGCGCAGGTGAGCACCGACCAGGCCCGGTTGCGCGGCAGCCGACGGCACCTGCGGTCCAGCAGCACGGACACCGCCAGTCCGCCCACGGCGACGGCGGCGACCAGCACCAGCGTCACGCTCCCGCTGTGCATGGTGAGTTCGAGCCGGTCGAGCAGGCCGCGCAGCGACTGGTTGTCGACAATCCATTCCTTGCCGACCCGGCTGGTGACGTAGAGGTCCTTGGTCCAGAAGGTCCAGGCCGCGTGCGGCAGCACGGCCGCCCCGAGCAGCACCGTGCCCGCGAAGGACGCGACCGCCGTCCCCGCCGCCCGGAAACGGCGCGTCAGCAGCAGGTAGACGATGAAGAGTCCGGGTGTCACCTTGAGCCCGGCCGCGAGCCCGATGGCGACGCCCTTGTAGCGGCGGCTGTCCGGCAGCGCCACGTCGAACAGGATCAGCCCCAGGATCAGCAGGTTGATCTGCCCGTAGCGCAGCGTCGTCCACACCGGCTCCAGCCAGACCCCGAACCCGGTGATCAGCAGCACCGCCGCCGGGCGCAGCGCCCGGCTCGGCCAGCCCGCGAAGCGGCAGCAGAGCACCGCGACCACCGCGAGCTGCCCGAGGTTGATCAGCGTGACGACGATCCGCAGCGCCGGGATCGAGAGCCAGGACACCGGCGTGAACAGCATCGCCG
The DNA here is from genome assembly GCF_015690355.1 of Streptacidiphilus fuscans. GTDB lineage: Bacteria > Actinomycetota > Actinomycetes > Streptomycetales > Streptomycetaceae > Streptacidiphilus > Streptacidiphilus fuscans. The sequence goes on from NZ_JADPRT010000016.1 coordinate 123,339, forward strand.
CGAACGGCGGATAGGTCGCGGGCAGCGTCGCCGGTCCGACCCGCAGCTGGTAGAGGTCGCGTCCGTGCACGACCGCCGCGCCCTCGGCCTGGTAGACCCGCGCGTCGATCATCGAGACGTGGGCCAGGTGCCGGATCACCACGTAGAGCAGCAGCGAGCCGAGCGCGGCGAGGGCCGCGTTCCGTGTGATGCGCGGAGGCGCCTCGCGCAGTGCCTCCCTGGCCGCCGACACGGCCTCGCGGACACCACCGGTTCCCCGTCTGACGCTCGTCACGCACTCACCCCTTGTCACCTACCTTGCGTGACAGTAGCCCATGAACCGGGCGTGAGTATGCGCGAGCATGGCAGAGGCGGCAAACCGGTCAGATCACCCGACCGGCTTGCCGCCCCTGCGTCAACCTGCCCTCGGCCGGTGCCCGACCGGCCCGAGGATCCGCAGGTCAGCCCGCGTACGCCCCGAACGCCTTGGTGAAGGCGAGCGGCGACTGCACGATGCTGCTGCAGGTCGGCGAGGCGTACGTCTGTGCACCACCCGAACACTCGGCATCACGAGCCGCGGACCACATCGACAGCCAGCCGAGGTGCTCGGTGGTGGCGAACTGGGCCAACTGAGTGGCGTCCGCGGTGGTGAAGACCTCGTCGCTGGTGTCGTTCACGCCGATCATCGGGGTGACCGCGACGTGCTGCCAGGCGGTGGCGTCGCTCCAGCCGAAGATCGACTTCAGCTGGGCCTCGGTCGCGGTGGCGGCGTCGATCGCGTACTGGCCCATCTTGCCGCTGGGGCTCGGGGCGGCGTAGTCGCCGTAGTCCATCGCCATCACGTTGACGGCCGAGACGTCGACCCCGGCGGTCTTGGCGTTGGTCAGCAGGTCCGTCCCGGACTGCACGAGACCGGAGGGCAGCACCGGCAGTGTGAAGGAGACGTCGAGCGTCTTGCCCTTGGCCTTCGCGTTCGCCTGGAGCTGGGCGATGGCCTGGTCGCGCAGCGAGATGCCGGCGGTGTCGCTCGCCGCCGCGCCCTCGACGTCGAAGTCGATCTTCGTCAGACCGTAGGCGTCGATCACCTTCTGGTACGCGGCGGTCAGCGCGCTGACGCTGCCGCAGGAGTCAGCCAGCTCGGTGCCGTTGGCCCCGCCGAAGGAGACCCGCACGTCACCGCCCATCGCGCGCAGCGCGGCTATCTGCCCCGGCACGCCGTCGTTGGTCAGCGCGGTGACGCCGCCCCACATCGGCGTGCAGCTGCCGCCGTCGACGATGAACGCGAGGTTGAAGTTCTTCACCCCGGTCGCCTTGGCCGTGGCGACCATGTCGTAGGCAGGGTAGAGCGACGTGTCGATGTACGGCGAGAAGCCGGCCCCGGAGGCCGATCCGGTGCTGGACGCCGACGGGGTCGGCGAGGCGCTGGACGGCGTGGGGGTGGGGGTGCGGCTCGCGCTCGCGCTGGCGCTGGCCGTCGGGGTGGGCGCGGGGGTGGGCTTGCCGGTCGTCGGCTGCCCGGACGGCGTCGGCGCGGACCCGGCGGAGCAGTCGGCGCCGTTGATGGTGCAGTTGGTGGGCGCTCCCGAGCCGTTGACGACGAATCCGACCACGGCGTGCTGGTTGGACGCGAGGGTGCTGTCCCAGCTGTCGGGCTTGACGGTGACGTGACCGCCGCTCGCGGTGTAGGTGGCGTTCCAGAGCGAGCTGATGCTCGCCCCCGCGGGGAGGTCGAAGGTCAGCGACCAGTTGCTGATGGTGCTGCCGGTCGGGTTGCTGACGTCGTACTGGGCGCTGTAACCGCTGCCCCAGTTGCTGGTCGTCGAGTAGACCGCGCCGACAGTGGCCGCGTTGGCCCCCGAGGCCAGCGCGACCGCACCTCCGGCCATCAACGCGACGCCTACGGCGGACGCCCCGAGCACCGCGCTGCGGCGCGGACGACGACGGGATCGGCGGGCGTGGTTCGTCATGCGGAGTACCTCCGGTGCGGTGGGATCAACCGATCGCGCGGCGGTGCCCCGTCACCGCCGCGCGATCCGACGTCCGCGACGCTAGCCCCTTGCCGGGGAGGGATCGGGGCCTCTGAGGCGGCGGTAGTACGGGCTTAGGGCGGGCTTAAGGAAGTGAGGCAATTCCACTTGTGCTGCCGCAGCTAGTTGCACCCCAGGGGCGCGGGGCTCTGCTGATGTGCGGCTCCGCCGCGTGGGCGCGACAAGCCACCCGAGGTGGTGAGTCCCTGATCGAGCAGGGCAATCCGCACAGGGTGGTTGCTCGCGCAGTTCCCCGCGCCCCTGGGGGTTGCAACTACCTGCCCGCGCGGATGCGCCTGCTCCGGCGCGGGGGTGGGACCGTGGCGCGCCGCAGGAGGCGAACCCGGACCTCCGCGCCGCCGAGCACGCTGCGGCCCAGCGCCACGTCACCGCCCGTGCTCTCCGCGACCCTGCGGACGATGTCGAGGCCGAGGCCGGTCGAGCCGTCGCGTTCCGGGCCGCCGCCGCGACGCATCGCCGCGGCGGGGTCGGGGATGCCGGGGCCCGCGTCGGAGACGAGGACGATGACGCCGTCCACGGTGCCGTGCACGTCGACCGCGAAGGCCGTGCCCTCCGGCGTGTGCCGGAAGACGTTGCCCAGCATCACGTCCAGCGCCGCGCCCAACTCCGAGGCGGCGACCGGGACCTGGACCGTTCCCTCCGCGCCTGCGAGCTGCCAGTCGCGCGCCTCGTCCTCGGCCAGCGCGGACCAGAACGCGACCCGCTCCCGGATCACCTCCGCCGCGTCGCAGGAGACACCGCCGCTGCCCACCGCCGGAGCGCTGCCACCGCTCTGGCCCCCGCGACCGCGCACCGCGCGGATGATCTGGTCGACCTCGCGCTCCAACTGCTCCACCGCCGCGCGGGTCTGGTCGGCCGGGTCGCCCTCGCCGAGGGACGCGGCGTTGAGCCGCAGCACCGTCAGCGGCGTGCGCAGCCGATGGGACAGGTCCGCCGCCAACTCCCGCTCGGCGGCCAGCAGGTGGACGACGCGGTCGGCCATCGCGTTGAACGCCTCGGCCGCCTCGCGCAGTTCGGGCGGGCTGTCGTCGGCCTGCGGGACGCGGACGGCGAGGTCGCCCGTCCCCAGCTCGCGCGCCGCCCCGGCCAGGCGTCGCGCGGAGCCGACGATCCGCATGCCGAGCCGGTCCGCGACCGCGACCGAGATCGCGACCAGCGCCACCGCGACGCCGCTGAGCACCAGCCACGCCGACGTCACGCCCCGGGTCAGCTCCGCGTCCGGGATGAAGACCTCGATCACCGCGACCTTGCCGTCGCTCACCGCGACCGGCTCCAGATACGCGTAGCCGCCGTCGACCCCTGTCGTGCCGCTGCGCCCGTCCGCCGCTGCCGCCTCGATCGCGCCCTCGCCGGCCCGTTCGCGGCCGACCAGCGTGAATCCCGTGCCCGCCGCTCGCGGCAGGTGGATCGCGATCAGTCCGGCCGAGCCGTCCTGCGTGCTGGCCAGGGCGCGTTGCAGCGCGTTCTGGTCGGTGGTGATGGCCAGCGCCGGTCCCACGGTCGCCGCCTGCCGCTCGGCCGCGGTGAAGGCGCGCTCGCGTGCGGTCTCACGGACCATCAGGCCGAGCGGGATCAGGAAGGCCAGCGCCACCATGGTGGTGACCGCGACGCAGACCTTGATCAGCGCCCATCTCATCGCTGATCCACCACGTCCGCCGGGACGTCCAGGCGGACCCCGACGCCGCGCACGGTGTGCAGGTAGCGCGGGCGCGACGCCGTCTCCCCCAGCTTGCGGCGCAGCCAGGACAGGTGGACGTCGATGGTCTGGTCGGTGCCGTACGGCTGGCGCCAGACCTCGGCGAGCAGCTCGCGCCGGGGGACGACCACACCGACCCGGCCCGCCAGGTAGGCGAGCAGGTCGAACTCCCGTCGGGTCAGGTCGAGCTCCCGGCCGTCGAGGACGGCCTCGCGTCGTTGCAGGTCGATGCGGAGGCCGCCCGCCTGGAGGATCTTCCCGCCGCCGCCCGAGGAGCCCGCGCGCCGCAGCACCGCGGCCATCCGCGCGGTCAGGTGCTCGGCGGAGAACGGCTTGACCAGGTAGTCGTCCGCGCCGTCGTTGAGCAGGCGGATGATCTCGGTCTCCTCGTCGCGCGCGGTGGAGATGATGACCGGGGTGTCGGTCAGGCCGCGGATCATCTTCAGTGCTTCGCCGCCGTCCAGGTCCGGCAGGCCGAGGTCGAGGATCACCAGGTCGCAGCCGACCTGCGCGACCTCACGCAGGGCCTCCAGCGCGGTACCGACACTGCGGACCGCGTGACCGGCGTCGGAGAGGTGACGAATCAGGGCAGACCGAACAAAGGGATCGTCCTCGACCACCAGCACTGTTGCCATGGCGGTGACGCTACGCCATGGGAGGTCCAGACCTGTACCTCCCGACCCGTCTCCGTAACTACCTCCGGACCCGCCTCTCGGAGCTTCCCTGGGCGCGGCATACTGACCCGGTGCGAAGAGAGCTGGTACAGGCGGGCGCGTGGGCAGTCGCCACCGGCGCGGCGGTGAGCGTCTCCTGGTTGGGCGTCCACAGCGTGCTGGCCGACGACGGTTACCAGCAGCCGTCCGCCCTGCCGCTCTCCGTCACCGGCGCCGGGTCCCGGACGCCCGCGCCGCTGCCCACCGCCCTCGGCACCGCGGGGCACTCCCCCACTCCGACGCCGAGCGCCAAGCGCTCCTCCTCGCCCTCCGCCGCACCGTCGGGCCGCCCGCACTCCTCGCCGTCGTCCTCGCCGGAGCCGACCACCACGGCTTCGGGGGAAGTGAAGAGCTTCACCCCCAACGGCGGCCGGATCGTGGTCGCCATGGGTGCGACCTCCGCCAGCCTCGTCTCCGCGACGCCCGACAGCGGCTGGTCCATGCACGTCTACACCGGCGACCAGTGGCTCCGGGTGGACTTCGTCGGCAGCACCGTCGACTCGATCTTCTACGTCACCTGGAACGGCACCGCGCCGATGGTGCAGACGTGGCAGGCCCCCGCTCCGAGCTGAGCTACGTCCGTTCCGGCCGCGTCGCCTCGCCCACCTCCTCCCTCAGCGCGCGGAACTCCGCCGGGCGTCCCGCGCAGACCGCGCCGACCAACTCGCCCGCGCGCGTCAGCCGCGCCGTGAAGTCGAACGCGTGGAGGTCGCCGTCGATCGCGACCCCGTCCGGGCCTTCGTCCGCGACGGCCGGATAGCCGCAGACCTGGACGGTGGTGCCGTAGTGCTGCGTCCACGCCCACGGCAGCGCCGTGAACGCGGTCGGCCTGCCGAGCATGTTGCGGGCCGCCGCCGCGCCGTGGTCCTGCGCGTCGGTCCAGTGCTCGACCCGGATGCCGCACCCGAGGAAGGCGTCGGGACGCCGGGTGACCTCGCCTGCCGCCCACACGCCGGGCGCGGAGGTGGCGCAGTACGCGTCGACGACGATCCCGTCGTCGACGGCCAGCCCGGCGGACGCCGCCAACTCCGTCGCGGGCTCGGCCCCGACAGCGAGCAGCACGGCGTCCGCGACGTGCTCGCCGCCGTCACCGCATCCGGCGACAAGGCGCTCAGTGCCGCCAACTCGCCGACGTTCGAGGCTCGTCACGCCCACACCCGTCCGCACCGTGACGCCGTTCGCCTCGTGCAGGGCGACCACCGCCTCCGCGACCGGTGTCGGCAGCGTGCGGCCGAGTGCGCTGGGCGCGGCCTCCAGGACCGTGACCTCGACGCCGAGCGCGCGGGCCGCGGCCGCGGCTTCCAATCCGATCAACCCGGCTCCGATCACCAGCAGCCGGCCGCCGTCCTGCAGCGCACCGCGCAGTCGCCGGGCGTCGTCCAGCGTGCGGAGCGCGTGGACGCCGGGCAGTCCGGCCGAGGCGAAGGCGGGTCGGCGGGGCCGGCTGCCGGTGGCGAGGAGCAGCCGGTCGTACGGCAGGCAGGTGCCGTCGTCGAGGGTGAGCTTGCGTCCCTCCGTGTCCAGGTCGACGGCACTGCGACCGATCGCCAGGTCGACGCCCTGTCCCTCCCAACTGCCCACCGGACGCAGCAACGTGCGTGCGGTGGGCTGGCTGCCCAGCAGCACCTCCTTGGAGAGCGGCGGTCGCCGGTAGGGGTGTTCGGACTCGGCGCCGACCAGTGTGATCGGTCCGGTGTGCCCTTCCGCCCGCAGCGTCAGCGCGGCGGTCGCCCCGGCAACTCCCGCGCCCACGACGACGATCGGGCCGTTTGGCAGCTCGGGCTCGGTTACCGGCTGCGCCCCGGGCTCAGTCACGGGACAGCTCGGTCATCTCGAAGTCGGCCTTGGCCGCGCCGCAGTCCGGGCAGGACCAGTCGTCGGGGATGTCCTCCCAGCGCGTGCCGGGCTCGATGCCCTCGTCCGGCCAACCCTGCGCCTCGTCGTAGACGAACCCGCAGACCAGACACTGCCACACCCGCATCGGCTCACTCACTTTCCTGCTCCTCGCCCTCGAAGTCGCTCTTCTCCCGCACCCCGCAGTCGGGACAGGGCCAGTCCTCGGGTATCGCACTCCACGGCGTCCCGGCCGGGAATCCCTCACGTGGCGCCCCGGTGCGTTCGTCGTAGACGTAGTCGCAGACCGGGCAGCAGTAGCTGCTCATGCGACGCCCTCCGCGCCCGCTCCGTACCGGGCGAGCAGCCGGGCGCGCTTGGACGGCTGGATGTTGGCCCGGGTCACGTCGCCCTGGTACGCCGCCAGCACCCGACGGTCCATCACCCGGAACCAGACGGGCGGGAAGTAGGCCATCACGATCATCCCCGCGTAGCCGGTGGGGAGTTCGGGCGCCTCCTCGAAGTGCCGCAGCGCCTGGTAGCGGCGGGTGGGGTTGGCGTGGTGGTCGCTGTGCCGCTGCAGGTGGTAGAGGAAGACGTTGGAGGCGACGTTGTCGCTGTTCCAGCTGTGCCTGGGCGCGCACCGCTCGAGCCGGCCGCTGTCGAGGCGCTGCCGCAGCAGGCCGTAGTGCTCGGTGTAGTTGATGACCTCCAGCAGGCAGAAGCCGAAGATCGCCTGCCCGACGAGGTACGGCAGCACGCCGGGCCCGAACGCGACCGCCAGCGCGGCGAAGAGCACCACCGACATGGCCCAGGCGTTGAGCACGTCGTTGCGGAACGTCCACGGACTGCGGTCGAGTCGGCGCAACCGTGCTGCCTCCAGCCGCCACGCGTTGCGCGCGCTGCCGAACACGGTGCGCGGCAGGAAGCGCCAGAAGCTCTCGCCCAGCCGCGCGCTGGCGGGGTCCTCGGGGGTGGCGACGCGGACGTGGTGGCCGCGGTTGTGCTCGATGAAGAAGTGGCCGTAGCAGGTCTGCGCCAGCGTGATCTTGGAGAGCCAGCGCTCCACCGACTCCTTCTTGTGGCCGAGTTCGTGCGCGGTGTTGATGCCGATGCCGGAGACGCCGCCGAGGGTGATGGTCATCCCGATCCGCGCGACCAGGTCGAGGCGGCCGGAGGCGATCAGGGCGCAGCCGAACACCAACCCCCCGTACTGGAGTGGAATGTAGAGGAAGGTGCACCAGCGGTAGTACCGGTCCTGCTCGAGCCAGGCGAGCGCGCTGTCCGGTGGGTTGACCGAGTCCTTGCCTATGACGTGGTCGATGAACGGGAAGAGTCCGTAGAGCACGATCGCGCCGGACCACCAGAAGACTCTCCAGCCCGTCGCCCCCACCAGGGCCCAGGCGAGGAACGGGAAAGCCGGGATGACCAGGCCCATCAACCAGTAGTAGCGCTTGGGATCCGTCCAGGTCGCCTCCAGCGGTTGTCCCGCGGTGGCGTCGGCGAGGGTCATGGTTCCGCCCCTTCAGGTCTCGGTGACAGCAGCCTCGTGTGCAGCAGCCTCGTGTGGCATGGGTGGACATCAGGCGATGTGACTGTCCAGTAGTTAGACACTTAGCCAGGAGAGTGTCAATGGATCGGACACGAGATCCCTCGAGGGAAAAGCCCCTAGAGTGGGCGCACCATGGCGACACGATTCCGACACAAAGTCCGGTCCCTGCTCAGGGAGCAGGTGCTCGACGCCGCATACGCGCAGGTGGCGGCGGAGGGTTGGGGCAAGCTCGGCATCGCCGGGGTGGCCCGCGCCGCCGGGGTGAGCCGGCAGACCGTCTACAACGAGTTCGGCACCAAGGACGCCATAGGCCTCGCCCTGGTGGAGCGTGAGGCCGAACGCTTCATGATCGGCATCGCCGCCGAACTGGACGCCCACCGCGAGAGCCTGGAGGCGGCGGCCACCGCGGGCGTCACCTTCGTACTGCGCGCCGCGGCGGACAACCCGTTGATCAAGGCCGTGATGACATCAGCCCGCGGCGGGGACGAGCACCTGCTCACCTATCTGACCACCCGCGGCGAACCGGTCTTCGACACCGCGACCGCCATGCTCGACGCCTACGCCACCGACGCCTGGCCGGAGGTCGACGCGGAGTCGCGGAGCCTCGCGGTCGAGGCCATCGTCCGGCTGACGGTCAGCCACATCGTGCAGCCGCTGGCCGCGCCCGAGCAGTCGGCGGCCAGGATCGCCAAGATCACCGCCCGCATCGCCTACCCCGACTGGCAGCGCCCCGGCTGAGCCGCGCTGCGTCTCGCAGCCGAGCAGGCTCAGAACAGCTTGCCCGGGTTCATGATCCCCAACGGGTCGAAGACCCCCTTGAGCTGCCGCTGCACCTCCAGGCCGACCGGGCCCAACTCCCGGGCCAGCCACTCCTTCTTGAGCAGGCCGACGCCGTGCTCGCCGGTGATCGTGCCGCCCAGGCTCAGCCCCAGGCCCATGATCGCGTCGAAGGACTCACGCGCCCGCGCGGTCTCCGCCTCGTCCTTCGCGTCGAAGACGACCACCGGGTGGGTGTTGCCGTCGCCCGCGTGCGCGCAGACGCCGATGGTCAGGTCGAACTCGCGCCCGATCCGGTCCACGCCCGCCAGCATCTCGCCCAGGCGGGAGCGCGGGACCGCCACGTCGTCGATCATCGTCGTCCCCAGCCGGTCCAGCGCGGGCAGCGCCAACCGGCGAGCCTCCAGCAGCAGTTCGGACTCACCGCTGTCCGCCGCCGGGACCACCTCGGTCGCGCCCGCCTCCCGGCACAGCTCGCCGACGGCCGCCAGGTCGGAGGCCGGATCCAGGCCGTCGAAGCCGACCAGCAGCAGCGCGGCCGTCGAGTCGGGCAGGCCCATCTGCGCCATCGCGTTGACCGCGCGGACGGTCGTGGTGTCCATCAGCTCCATCAGCGACGGCGTGTGCCCGGCTGCCATCACCGCGCACACCGCCCGGCACGCCTCGTCCGTCGAGGCGAACTCCGCCGCCAGCACCAGCTGCGGCGGCGGCGCGGGCCGCAGCGCCAGCACCGCGCCGACCACCACCCCCAACGTGCCCTCCGCGCCGACGAAGAGACGCGTCAGGTCGTACCCGGCGACGCCCTTGGCGGTGCGCCGACCGGTCCGCAGCAGCCGCCCGTCCGCCAGCACCACGTCCAGGCCCAGCACGTACTCCGCCGTCACGCCGTACTTGACGCAGCAGAGGCCGCCCGCGCCGGTGCCGATGTTGCCGCCGACGGTGCACGACTCCCAGCTGGACGGGTCCGGCGGATAGCTGAGCCCGTGCCTCCCCGCCGCCCGCGACAGCTCGGCGTTGATCACGCCGGGCTCGACCACCGCGATCCGGTTGACCGGGTCGAGCTCCAGGATCCGGTTCATCTTCACCAGCGACAGCGCGACGCAGCCCGCGACCGTGTTCGCTCCGCCCGACAACCCCGTCCGCGCGCCCTGCGGCACGACGGGGACGTGCAGCTCGGACGCGGTCCGCATGACGTGCTGGACCTGCTCGACCGTCTCCGGGAAGACCACGCAGGCGGGCAGGGCGGACTCGCAGAAGCCCGCCATGTCCGTCCGGTAGGACGCCGTGACGTCCGGGTCCTCCACGACGGCGGCCTCGGGGAGGCCCTTGCGCAGTCGGTGGATCAGATCCGTCACGCCCAGATCCGTCGTGCGCAGATCAGTCATGCGGCATGCGCCCCCAATCAGCTCTCCACGTTCACATCTTCGCCGGTTTGCCCGACGTGTACAGCCATGTCGCGAAGAGAGAATCAAGGTTCTTGCCGGAGACGGACGCGCTGAGCGCCTCGAAGTCGGCCGTCGTGCCGTGTCCGTGCCGGTGATCGGAGGTCCAGCGCTTCAGGATCGCGAAGAACGCGGTGTCGCCGATCGCCTCGCGCAGCTCCTCCAGCGTCATCGCACCCCGGGCGTAGCTGGGCTCACCGAAGAGGTGCTGGAGGTCGCCCGGATTGCCTGCCGGGTAAGCCCAGAGCGGGTCGTTGGCCGGCAGCGCGTAGAGCGCGGCGAGGCGCGCCTTGGTGGACTTGCCGCCGTGGTCGGCGTCCCACATCCACTCGGCGTAGGTGGCGAACCCCTCGTTGAGCCAGATGTCCTTCCACTGGGTCACGGTCACCGAGTCGCCGAACCACTGGTGCGCCGTCTCGTGGACCAGGGTGTCGATGTCGGGCGCCTCGTCGTAGACCGGCCGGGTCTGCGTCTCCAACGCATAGCCGATCTTGCTGTCGTGCGCGACGATCGCCCCCGCGGCGTCGAACGGGTACGGCCCGAACCGGGACTCCTCCCACGAGATCACGTCGGACAGCTTGTCCAGGACCGGGTAGGCGTCGTCGGCCTCCTGCGGGTCGACCGCGACGTAGACGGGCAGCTTCGAATCGGTCCAGTACTGGTCCACGTCGAACCGCCCGACGCTGGCCGTGGCCAGGTACGCGGCCATCGGCGCGGACTCGTGCCAGGCGAAGGTGCTCCGGCCGTTCGCCGTGCGCTGGGTGCGCAGCACGCCGTTGGAGACGGCCGTGTAGCCCACCGGAACGGTGACCGTGACGTCATAGGTCGACTTGTCGATCGGATGCGAGTTGCAGGGGAACCAGGTCATCGCCCCTTGCGGCTCCCCCGCGACGAACGCGCCCTGCTCCCCCGGCTCGGCGATCCACCCGTCGAGGGAACCGTCGGAGTCGGTGATCGGCGTCGGCTTGCCGCCGTACGTCACCTCGATGCTGAAGTCCGCGCCCTTGGCGACGGTGCGCCCGAGGCTGACCTCCAGCTTCTGCCCACTCCGGCTCCAGCTCACCGGCTGGCCGTCGACGACCACCCGGCGCACGTCCAGCCCGAGCAGGTCCAGCCCGAAGGCCCCCAGGTCCTGCGTGGCGGTCGCGGAGAGGACGGCGTCGCCCTCGAGGTGCTGGGTCTTGGGAACGTACGCGAGCGACAGTGCGTAGTGACGCACATGCAGCCCGCTGGTGCCGGCAAGCGGCAGATACGGATCCCCGGCGGTGGCCGACGCGCCGGCCGCGGCTGGTGCGGCAGGCGCGGCGGGTGCGGTGGGCGCGGGCGCGGTGGGCGCGGGCGCGGTGGGCGCGGCACCAGCACCGAGCAACCCACCGCAGGCGAGGATGGCAGCGGTAGCGAGAAGAAGACGGTTCGTCACCTGACTAACCGTAATTTCGACGGACCGTCAGCTACCTGCGGAGATAGCCCAAAAGGTGAGCCAGATCACACCTGACGACGACCTCGGAGGGACGTGGCAAACGTCCAGGGGCGCGGGGAACTGCGCGAGCAACCACCCTGTGCGGATGGCCCTGCTCGTTCGGCGACACACCACACAGGGTGGCTTGTCGCGCAGTTCCCCGCGCCCCTGACGTTTGCAACTACCTGCGGGAGCACAGGCCCGGCTTGTCGCGCCCACGCTGGGGGTCCCCCCGCCGAAGGCAGGGGGAGGAGCCGCATATCAGCAGAGCCTCGCGCCCCTAAGTAGTGCAACTGCCTGCGAGAGCACCTGTTACAGGTTCCCGCGGAGCTCCTGCTCGCGCTCGATCGCCTGGAAGAGCGCCTTGAAGTTGCCCTTGCCGAAGCCCATCGAGCCGTGCCGCTCGATCATCTCGAAGAACACCGTCGGCCGGTCCTGGACCGGCTTGGTGAAGATCTGCAGCAGGTAGCCGTCCTCGTCGCGGTCCGCCAGGATCTTCAGCTCGCGCAGCTCGTCCAGCGGGACGCGCGTCTCGCCGACCCACTCGCCGAGGGTGTCGTAGTAGGAGTCCGGGGTGTCCAGGAACTGGACGCCCGCCGCGCGCATCGCCCGCACCGTCGCGACGATGTCGTTCGTCGCCAGCGCGATGTGCTGCACGCCGGGGCCGCCGTAGAACTCCAGGTACTCGTCGATCTGCGACTTCTTCTTCGCGATCGCCGGCTCGTTCAGCGGGAACTTCACCTTGCGGGTGCCGTCCGCGACGACCTTCGACATCAGCGCCGAGTACTCGGTCGCGATGTCGTCGCCCACGAACTCCTTCATGTTCGTGAAGCCCATGACCTTGTTGTAGAAGGCGACCCACTCGTTCATCTTGCCGAGCTCGACGTTGCCCACGCAGTGGTCGATGGCCTGGAAGAAACGCTTCTCCGGGGCGGCCACGATCGGCTCGCGGGCCACGAAGCCCGGCAGGTACGGGCCGGTGTAGCGGCTGCGGTCGACCAGCGTGTGCCGGGTCTCGCCGTAGGTGGCGATGGCCGCCAGCACCACGGTGCCGTGCTCGTCGGTCAGCTCGTGCGGCTCGACCAGGCCGGTCGCGCCGTGGGCGACCGCGTGCTCGTAGGCGTGGCGGGCGTCCGGGACCTCGATCGCGAGGTCGATCACGCCGTCGCCGTGCTCGGCGACGTGGCGGTTCAGGAACTTGCCGCGCTCGCTGGTCTCCTTGATCACGGAGGTGAACACGAAACGGGCGCCGCCCGACTCCAGGACGTAGCTCGCCGTCTCACGCTCGCCGTTCTCCGGGCCCGCGTACGCGACCAGGCGCATCCCGAACGCCGTGGAGTAGTAGTGCGCGGCCTGCTTGGCGTTGCCGACGGCGAAGACGACGGCGTCCATTCCCTTGACCGGGAAGACATCGGTCTGACTGCTCATGGTGGTGCACCTCCGGTGGGTGAGGCCCGATGCGCGTACCGTCCCGCCGATCCACGAGCTGCGCAACCATGGCCCTCAACGGTGCGCAAGCTGTACAGCTCTCCCCCCTACCGGGGTCACGAGCTGCGCAGACTGCGTACCAATCTCCATTCTGGAGCAGCACCTGCCACCAGGCAGCGCCCTACCGCTGCCGTGGCGGCGCCTCACCGCCGCCTCAGCAGTGCGGAACGGAGCCCGAGCCGGTCTCCAGCGCCTCCAGCGACTGGATCGCCTGGTCCAGCGTGTTGACCGGAATCAGCTGCATGCCCTTGGGCGTGTTGACCTTCGCGTCGCCGCACTCGCTCGTCGGCACCAGGAAGACGGTCGCCCCGTCGGCCGCCGCCGCGTGCGTCTTGAGCGCGACGCCGCCGACCGCGCCGACGTCGCCGCTGTCGGTGATCTCGCCGGTCCCGGCGATGTTGCGGCCACCGGTCAGATCACCGGCCGCGCCGGGCTTGCCGCTGCCGTTGCCGTGGAGCTCGTCGATGATCCCGAGGGTGAACATCAGCCCGGCGCTCGGACCGCCGACGTCGGCCAGCTTGAGGGAGACCTTGACCTTGTCCGGCGAGAGGTCGAGGTAGTTCAGCGCCGCCATGGTGGCCGCCTGCTGGGACTGGTTCATCTGCTGCTGGTTGGTCGCGTTGACCTGCGAGACGGACTGTCCGGGCGCGTAGACCGCGCCGCGCGGCACGACGGCCTTGGTCGGGTCGAACCACGCCTGCGCGATCTCGCTCAGGCTCGGGCTGTAGTTCGGCAGGGTGGCGGAGATGGTGACCATCCGGAGCTGGCCGTCGGTCTGCCGGGTGGGATGGCCGGTGATCGTGATCACCTCGGCCCCCTGGAAGCTGGCCAGGGTGTTCACCGAGATCCCCGGCTCCAGCACGGCATAGGGCAGGTGCACGGTCGTCGCGACGACGATCGGGGCGACGACGAAGGCACCGCAGAGCGCGAGCCGCGACCAACGCGGTGCGAGCCAGCTCAGATAAGGGGACACCCGGGAATTCTAGGCGGACGGGACAACCGCAGCCCCAAGGGGCACGTCGCGCGGGCGGGACCGGGCGCCGTTCGGAGTCACCGCAGGGCTTCGGCGACCTCGGTCGCCGCCTCGACGACGCGGATGCCCAGGCGCTCCGGCATGGTCTCGCCGAGGAGGAGGACGCCGACGCTGCCCTCGATCCCGCTGAGCCCGAGCAGCGGGGCTGCCGCGCCCCCCGCCACACCGCCGCGGTCCTCCGGGACGGTGGTGACGAACTCCGGATCCGGTCGCGTGCCGTACCGCAGACCGCGCGCGGAGACGATCGCGCGCCCTGCGGCGTTGTCGTCCAGCCCGTGGCGGACGCCGGTCCGGTAGGCGACGTGGAAGTCGGTCCAGCTGGGTTCGACCACGGCGACGACCAGCGCCTCGTTCCCGTCGACCAGGGTCAGGTGCGCGGTCGACCCCAGATCCTCGGCCAGGCTCCGCAGCGCGGGCAGCGCGGCCTCGCGCAGCAGCGGGTGGACGCGGTGCGAGAGGCGGAGCACGCCGAGTCCGACGCGGGCGCGGCCGCCGATGTCGCGGCGGACCAGCCCGTGCTGCTCCAGCGTGGCCAGCAGGCGGTAGACGACGGTGCGGTTGACCGCGAGTCGCGCGGCGAGCTCGGTGACGGTCAGGCCGCGCTCCGAATCCGCCAGCAGTTTGAGGACACGAACGCCGCGGTCCAGCGTCTGCGAGGTCTCTGCGGTCACGATGCGCGCCTCCTTCCGGGGATTCGGCTCCACCGGACGAACGTCGGCAGGTGCGAGGACCGTAATGACGATGCACCGCTCTGCGGAAGTCCCCGTCCAGATTTCGGTCACCATTCGTTATCCAAGAAGGGCCGAGAATTGGGCAAAGGTGCCCAAACGGAGAGTCTCCGGACGCCCGCGCGCCCGCCGTCCGGACACCCACCGGCGTCGCCGCCGCGCCGATCACCCGTGCCACGCCAGGGACTTCACCCCTTGCGCCCCTCCCACCACCGGGCAACGGTCACGTTCGGAAAACGATTCGTTCGCACATCGACCATATTCGCGATGCTCCGTTGGTAAGAACGGTGACAATTCGACGGAGAATCTCACTTCGTGGATCGGTTCACGATCTTTGAACGACGATCCGAACCTGCACGCGGACCGACGCCCGGCCGCACCGGACACGAACTGACGGGGCGCCAAAAGCCGCGCGACGCTCGGATGATCTGGGGCGGTCTAGCCGAGACGGAGCAGTCCTTCACGAACCGCGGTCGCCACGGCAGCGCCGCGCGTGTCCACTCCGAGTTTTGCGTAGATGCTCGCGAGATGGCCTTTTGTCGTGGCCTCGCTGATGTAGAGGCGGGCGGCGATCTGACGGTTCGGCAGGCCCTCGCCGAGCAGTTGCAGCACCTCCACCTCGCGGGAGGAGAGCGTGGGCGCGTTGCCGCGGACGCGTCTCAGCACGCGGCGGACCGCGCTCGCGCCGAGGACGGTCTCACCACGCGCGGCGGCGCGGATGCCGGCCAGCAGGGCCTCCGGGTCGGTGTCCTTACCCAGGAAGCCGACGGCGCCGGCGTCGATCGCCGCGAAGATGTCGGGGTCGCCGCTGTGGGCGCTGAAGACCAGCACAGCGGGGGGTTCGGGCAGTGCGTCCATGCGTCTGACCAGGTCGAGCCCGGCGGCGGTGCCCTGGCCGAGGTCGAGGTCGAGCAGCACGACGTCGACCCGGTCCGCAGGCACGGCGGCACGTTCGACGAGGGCGAACGCCTCGGCGGAGCTCCCGGTCTCGGCGACGAGGCGCATGTCGTACTGGTCCTCGATCAACACCCGCAGACCGAGCCGGATGGCGGGGTGGTCGTCGACAACCAGGACGCGCACACGGGCGTCAGCGTCCGGACCGCGAACTGCCACTTCCGCATCAACTCCTCGCCCTGGTTTCGGGACCAGTGTAGGGGGCACCCACCTTCAGCCGGGCGGGAATGGTTGGTTTCGGCCACTTACCAGTTCTTCACTCTCGCTGTCCAGGTTCGATCGGTTGGTTTTTCTGCACCCGTTCAGATCGGTTTGATCCCGATGCAAGGGGGATGAACGGGTTGTGACCAATCAGTAATGATCGTGGTCATGTTCAATCGCAAAGGTTCATGCACACCATCGGGCTGCACGACGGGGGGATTCCGTCCGGCACCCGCCGAAAGGTACGGACTGTCACTTATGAACAGCACGCTGCGTGGTCAGATCATCATGGAACTGGCAACCCGTTCAGGCATCAGTTTCCAGATCCCGGTCCGGCTGACCTTCGACCGCTCCACTCCCTGGGCCGTGGGCCTGACGTTCCTCCTGCCAGGCGACGACCCGGTCAGGTGGACCGTCTCGCGGGAGCTGCTGCTGGACGGTCTGAGCGATGTCGCGGGAGACGGCGACATCCAGGTGCGGCCGGTCGAATGGCTGGACCAGGACCTGATCGCGATCTCCCTGCGCTCGCTGGACGGCGAGGCCGAACTCCTGGCCCCGCTGGCCGCGTTGCACGCGTTCCTGCTGCGGACGGACCTGATCGCGCCCTTCGGCGAGGAGTTCCCGGAGGAGTGGCTGGACCGGGGCATCGCCGGCCTGCTCGGCACCGGCGCGGAGCTGCGCCAGTAGCTCCACCGGCAGTCGCGCGTACGGCCCCGGTCGTGGCCGAGGCCTGCGCGCCTACGCCATCTGCCGTGAGGCGAACGCTCCTTGGGGCAGACTGACCGACACCACGGTGCCGATGCCGACCCAGGAGGAGAGCGCCAGCTCCCCTCCTGCGCGCCGGACCCGGTCCCGCATCGCGCCGAGCCCGACGCCCACGGCCTCCACGGCCTCCATGGCCTGTTCCAGGTCAACGCCCGCCGTCGCGGGGGCCGTTGCGCCCGCCGTGTTCGCCGCAGCCGCAGCCCCAGCCGCTGCCACGCCCGCAGCCGCGCCCGCGCCCGCGTCTCCACCCGCGCCCGCCGCGTGCACCTCGCGCGCGGTGCACGGGGCACCGGCCACCAGGCCGGGCGGCAGGCCCACTCCGTTGTCGCGGACCTCCAGGGTGAGCTCGCCGTCCGCGTACCGGAGCGTCACGTCGACCCGCGTCGCCCAGGCGTGCCGCAGCGCGTTGTTGACCGCCTCCTGGGTCACCCGCAGCATCGCGCTCTCACGCGCCGGGGACAGCCGGAACGGCGTGCCGAGCACCAGGAAGTCCACTCGCGGCACGCGACTGCGGGCCGCGCTCCCCCATGCCTGCTCCGAGGCGGCCAGGCTCCGCCGCACCAGCGCGACGTAGCGCCGGACGGCCGCGGGCAGGCCGCCCTCACCCAACTCGCTGTAGGCGATGCCGTGGACCATGTCGCGGGCCTGGCCCAGCGCCACCGAGTTGATCTCGGCCGCCGCCCGCAACCGTGTGCGGGCCTTCTCCGCCTGGGCAGCCGACGGCAGCGACTCGTCCGCCGCCTTGAGCAGCATCGCCACGGCGGAGAGCTCCTGGGCGACGGTGTCGTGGATGTCCTGGGCCATCCGGCCGCGCTCCTCGACCCTGCCCTCCTCGCGCCCCTCGTCCCGGCCGCTCTCGTGGCGCGCCTGACTGTCCTCGTGGACCCGGCGCAGCTCCTCGACCAGCGCGCGGTCGCGGAGCCTGAGCAGGCGGATCAGCATCAGGCTGCGGGCCAGGCCGAGCGCCATCCCGGCGGCGACCAGCAGCCCGAGCGTGGGCAGGGAGCCGCTGGCGCCGTGGGCCAACGTGCGCATCACCAAGGCTGCGGCCGTCAGCCCGCCGACGACGTAGAACGGGCGGACCGGGAGGACCAGCAGGTAGACGAAGTAGAGCGGCGCGACCAGGATCTCGTACTCCACGCACACCACGGCGAGGGCGAGCCAGAGCGCGGTGAGGGCGACCAGCCAGAGCACCGCCTCCGGGCAGACCTCGCGGGCCGGGACCCACCGTCTCGCGTCCGCGCCGCTGCGACGGCAGACCTCCGGAGCCAGGGCGTAGACGGCGGCGAAGACCAGGCTCAGCGGAAGGGTGTGCGAGCAGGGACCGCTCCCGCCCCAGAGCCGGACCTGCACGGTGAGCGCCAGCAGCAGGGCGAGCACCAGCAGGTGCACCGGCGCCAGCAGCCCGCGTCCCGCTCGGAGGAGGCGGCGACGGGCCCTCTCCCACACGATGGCTGGCTGCGTCACCCTGTCCCCCTTCGCGGACCTGCCTGTTCGGCATACCCCGACGGTTGTACAGCCTACTTCGACCTCAATCGATCTTCGTCGCCCATTCCTTGATCTTTCCGATCCGTGTCTGGAGTTGGTGCGCCGACGCCTGGGCGGTGAGCGGTCCGCCGCAGATCCTGCGCAGCTCGTTGTGGATGGTGCCGTGCGGCTGGCCGGTGCGGTGGTGCCAGGCGCCGACCAGGCCGTTCAACTCCTTGCGCAGGTCCATCATCTGCTGGTGCGTGACCACCGGACGGTCCTCGGCCGGCATCTCCAGCAGGTCCGCCTCCTCGGCGGGCTTGGTCTTGCTGCGCTGGATCTGCCGGGTCTGCCGACGCTGCAGCAACAGCCGCACCTGGTCCGGCTCCAACAGGCCGGGGATGCCGAGGTAGTCCGACTCGTCCTCGGAGCCGGCATGCGCCTGCATACCGAACTCGGCGCCCTCGTACAGGACGCGGTCGAAGACGGCGTCGGACTCCAGCGCCTCCCAGGCCATCTCGTCGAGGCCGCCGTCGGCCTCGTCCTTCGTCTTCTCGGCCTCGGCGAGGAGCGCGTCCTCCTCGGAGAAGAGGCCGTCCTCGTCCTTCTTCTGCCGGTCGAGGATGTGGTCGCGCTGGACCTCCATCTCGTTGGCGAAGGTCATCAGCGTCGGCACGGTCGGCAGGAAGACCGACGCGGTCTCACCGCGCTTGCGCGCACGCACGAAACGGCCGACGGCCTGGGCGAAGAAGAGCGGCGTGGAGATCGAGGTGGCGTAGACGCCCACGGCGAGCCGGGGCACGTCGACGCCCTCGGACACCATGCGGACCGCGACCATCCAGCGCGAGGTGCCCTGGGAGAAGTCGGTGATCCGCTGGGAGGCCTCCGCCTCGTCGGAGAGGACCAGGGTGGCGCCCTCGCCGGTGATCTCGCGGATCATCTTGGCGTAGGCGCGGGCCGACTCCTGGTCGGAGGCGATCACCAACGCGCCCGCGTCCGGGATGGACTTGCGCACCTCGGTCAGCCGAACGTCGGCGGCCTTCAGCACGTTGGGCATCCACTCGCCGAGCGGCGAGAGCGCCGTGCGCCAGGCCTGGGCGATGGCGTCCTTGGTCATCGGCTCGCCGAGCCTGGCCGCGACCTCGTCACCGGCCTTGGTGCGCCAGCGCATGTTGCCGCTGTAGGAGAGGAAGATCACCGGGCGGACCACGTGGTCCGCCAGCGCGTTGCCGTAGCCGTAGGTGTAGTCGGCGAGGCTGCGGCGGATGCCGTCGCCCCCGGCCGCGTAGGTGACGAACGGGATCGGGTTGGTGTCGGACCGGAACGGCGTACCGGTCAGCGCGAGCCGCCGGGTGGCCGGCTCGAAGGCCTCCAGGCAGGCCTCACCCCAGGACTTGGAGTCGCCCGCGTGGTGGATCTCGTCGAGGATCACCAGCGTCTTGCGGTTCTCGGCCCGGTTCCGGTGCAGCATCGGGTTGACGCCGACACCCGCGTAGGTGACGACGACGCCGTCGTAGTCGCGCGGCAGCGGACCGCTGCTGTAGGCCGGGTCCAGCTTGATCCCTATCCGGGCGGCGGCCTCGGCCCACTGCTTCTTCAGATGCTCGGTCGGCGCGACGACGGTCAACTGCTGCACCACGTGGTTGTGCAGCAGGTACGACGCGAGCGTCAGCGCGAACGTGGTCTTGCCTGCGCCGGGCGTGGCGACCGCGAGGAAGTCGCGGGGCTGCTGCTCGACGTACTTCTCCATCGCGGCCTGCTGCCAGGCACGGAGTTTGCCTGCCGTACCCCAGGGCGCACGACCGGGGAAGGCGGGGGACAGATGGTGCGACGCATGGGAAGAGGCGGCGGTACTCACGGTCTCCGACGGGGTAGGCGGCTGGACAGGGCTGTCGGCACCCGCCCGATCCACCCCAGGCCCTCGGTCCGACAACCCGGCAAGCTTACCGGCGTGGCGGTTGGGTCTCGTGGAGCTCACGCAATCGACGGGCGATGTCGGCCACATCGTCGGCGGCGCCGGAGGCCACGTCGACCACGAGCTTGAAGGCCTCGTCCTGCTCGATCTCCAGCATCTCCGCGCCGTTGAGGTCCAGGAAGACAACGGTGCAGAGCCACGCGGTCCGCTTGTTGCCGTCGACGAACGGATGGTTGATGGCGAGGGACTGCAGCAGCGCCGCGGCCTTCTCGAAGAGGCCCGGATAGGCCTCGACGCCGTACATCTGGGAGCCCGGACGCGACATGGCCGATTCGAGCAGCCCCAGATCCCGCAGCCCCATCCGTCGCCCTCCGCAGGCGAGCTCGGAGAGGTCGAGGGCCTCCTGAACGGTGAGGTACTTCATTCGCCGAGCCTGCGCAGCAGCTCGGCGTGGCGGACGGCGTACTTGGCGCCGATGCGCTGGATCACTTCCTGGTCCCCCGTTTCTTCCAGATACCGGTCGATGGCCTGGAGCACTATCGCGTGCATGCTGCGGCCCTCACGCTCCGCGCGCTCGCGGAGGGCCTCCTGCTGGTCGTCACGGAGACGGAGATTCATCGCCATGCAACGAGGCTAACGCCGATGACCCCAGAGTGGTACCACTCGATCGGATGGTTCAGCTGCACCATCCCAGGGGCGGTGCACCTCCCCCTTGGCCGGTCACCGGGCCGCGCGGCCCGCGAGCGACGCGCCGATCGCGGCTATGGACGTCATCGCGACGAACACCGCCGTGAAGGCGGACGTCGTGCCCGTGCCGAGCGCGGTGAACAGCATTCCCGCGAGCGCCGTGCACAGGATGTTGCCGAGGGCGTCGCTGACCTGCAGCGCAGCGGAGTTCGCGCCGGTCTCCCGCGGCGCGGAGAGCTGGAACATCAGCACGCTGATGGTGGCGATCGCCATCCCCATGCCGAGGCCGCCCAGCACCCACGACCCGGCGACCAGCGCCCCCGGCGCGTCCGGCTGCGCCGCGACCGTGACGCCCGCGATGGCCACCGCCGCCGCGCCCAGCCCGCAGCGGACCAGGGTGACCCGGTGCCGCTCCGCCCACGGCCGACCCTGCAGCCAGGACCCGACGGCCCAGGCGATACCGCCGCCCGCGAGCGAGAGACCAGCCAGGGTCGGCGAGTAGTGGTGCTGGGTGACCAGCATCAGCGGGACGAACGCCTCCGCCGAGATGAACGCGCCCGCCGCGATCCCGCGCAGCAGGATCACCGTCGGCAGGCCGCGCCCGGCGCGGAAGGTCCCGCGCGGCAGCAGCCGCAGCGCGGACGGCACCAGCAGGGCCGCGCCCACCGCGGCGTACGCCAGCGACCAGAGACTCAGCCGCTGCCCCGCGTACTCCAGCACCCCCGCGCCCGTGGCCAGCGCGAAGGCCAGCCGGATCCGGCGCCGGTCCAGCGGCTGCCCCGCCTTGTCGCCCGGCGCGAGGCCGCGCAGTTGCGGCAGCATCAGCACCAGCGGCCCGACGATCAGAACCGGGATGGACAGGAAGACCCAACGCCAGCCCAGATGCTGCGTCACCGTCCCGGACACCAGCGGCCCGACCACCGACGGCAGCACCCAGGACGCGGCGAAGGCCGCCAGCACCTTGGGCTGCAGCCGCTCCGGGTAGCGGCGTCCGACGACGACGTAGAGCGCGACGATCACCAGCCCGCCGCCGAGGCCCTGGATCACCCGGCCGCCGACGAAGGTCCACATGGACGTCGCGGTCCCGGCCACCACCAGCCCGACGCCGAAGACCCCGATCCCCGCGCCGAGCGGCGCCAGCGGGCCGCGCTTGTCGCACCACTCCCCCGAGACCACCATCGCCAGCAGGCTCGCGGTGAAGAAGCCGGAGAAGGCGAACGCGTAGAGCCCGACCCCGTGGAGCGCGCGGGCCGCGACCGGCATGGCCGTGTTGACGGCGGTGGCCTCGAAGGCGATCAGCAGGACGCAGGCCACGATGCCCACGGTGAGCATCCGGTACGGCCGCGTCAGGATCCCGACGGAGCTGTCGGCTTGGTCAGCACGGTCGGCGTCGGTGGCGCGGTCGAGGGTGGTCACTGATCGAGTGTAAGGGGTGGATCCCCAATACGCCCCTGTCAAATGTTGCGCCGGATCACGGTCGCCGTTCCCCCCGTGAACTCTGCGCCGTACCCGTCGACCTGCCGCTGGGCAGCCCGTAACGTCGTTCTCGCAAGCACAACTCGCCCGTGTGCCCGAGTGGTTGAGGGAACCGCCTGCAAAGCGGTTTACGCCGGTTCGATTCCGGTCATGGGCTCTGCGCCGTCACGTGGACGGCAGTACGGACGCGCCGCACCGCCCTGCGGCGTGCGCCTCGAACTCCTGCGGGAAGACGGCCAGCGCGCTGCGCAGCAGCCGTGCCGCGTCGGCGGCGTGACGGCAGTGGCCGCGCGCGTCCGACTGGGTCGACCAGCGCACCACCGCGTCGAACGCCGCCGGCCGGGTCAGGTCGGAGAGTGCGGAGACGATCCGGGCCAGGTCGACGCGGCAGCTCCGCTCCTGGAGCCGCAGCAGCCGCAGCGTCTCGTCCACCCCGCAGAGCCCCTCGGGGAACGCGGTCAGCACACGCGGCTCGCCCACCGGCACGCCGAGGCTGCCCGTCTCCCACCGCGCGGCCAGCGCCCGCTCCGTGGCGACCCAGGTCCCGCGCGAGCCACCCACCAGCACGGCCTGGGCGCTGCGCGCCGCCCCGCCGAGGAGCGTCCGCACGGGCGTCCCGACCGCCGTCTCGACCACCTGCGGCAGGGTCTCCCCCGCGTGCACGGTGCAGAGCACGCTCCCCGGCGCGTCCGGCGTCCCGACCGCCCGGAACCAGGCCGCGCCGTACCGCGCCAGCAGCGCGATCTGCGCGAGCGCCTCGGCGGGGAGGGCGAGGACGGGCGCGGCGGCGGTCCGGTGCAGCGCGGTCGTGACGTGGTGCAGGCCCTCGTCGACCAGGCGCGGGGAGCGCCGCAGCAGTGTCTCGCTGTTCCGACAGTCCGGGTCCCCGTCCCCGGCGACCACGACGACACCGCGCGCGGGCCGCGCCACCGCGAGCGCGAGCCCGTCCAGCCCGGCCTCGCCGAGCAGCCCCGGCAGATCGTCCAGGTCGGGCACCGGCCCGTCCACGGCGTCCGTGGCGAGGAGCCGCGGCAGGGTCACCCGGTGCGGGAGGGTCGCGACGGTCATGTGGCTACTTCTTCCGGGCGACCACGACGGTCCCACCGGTCGGCGTGAGCCGCCGGAGCGGGGCCTCACCAGGGCGCTTGGTTGCTGCAGTGAGGATCATGGTGGTGCTCCCGTCGTTCGTTGACTACAGGAACACCGTGCACGTCCGGAATGAGAGCGTGATGAGCAGAGGGCCACATTTGCGCTAAGAGGTTGTTGCGACCTCCGGGGGCACAAGGTGACCGCTACTGCACCCAGACGTCCTCGGGACAGATCGGCAACCGCGTGACCGCCATCCCCGTCGCCGCCCGCACCGCCGACGCCACCGCCGCCGGGGCGACGACCGCGCTGGCCGCGCCGACCGCCTTCGCGCCGAAGGGGGCCACGACGTCGTGGTCCTCGATCAGCGCGGCGACGCGGATCTCCGGGGCGTCCAGGGCAGTCGGCAGGCGGTAGCCGACGAAGGACGGGGCCAGCAGGCGGCCGTCGCCGACCGCCAGGTCCTCCATCAGGGCCAGGCCCAGACCCTGCGTCACGCCCGCCTCGATGCGGGACTCGATCTGGCGCGGGTTCAGCGCGTGGCCGACGTCCTGGGCCGCGGTGACCTCGACGACCCGGACCGTGCCGAGCTCGATGTCGACGTCCACGACGGCCCGCATCGCGCAGAAGCCGATGCTGACGAACGCGTCGCCCTGGCCCGTCTCGGGGTGGAGCGGCTCGGTCGGGTGGGGGCGGCACTGGGCCGTGGCCCACAGGTCCTTGCCCTCCAGCGCCTCCAGCACCGGCATGCCGAGCACACCGTCGTAGGAGGTGATCCGGCCGTCCTTGATGCTGAGCAGCTCCGGCGACATCGCGAACCGTGCCGCCAGCGGCTGCAGCAGCTGCTGACGTACCATCAGCGCCGCCCGCTCGACCGCGCCGCCCGCGACCCACGTCTGCCGTCCGCGCGCGGACGGGCCCGCCGCCGGCTGGTCGGTGTCGACGGGGGCGATGTAGACCTCCTCGACCCCCAGGATCTCCTGGACGATCTGCTTGGCCAGCGTCGCGAAGCCGGAACCGGGGTCGACCGCCGCGCAGATCACGGAGGCCTGCGAGCCGGTGACCCGGACCGACGCCGTGGCGACCTCGTCCGTGCCCTCGATGCCGAGCATGTGCACCATGCCGACCGCGTATCCGATCCCGCGCCGCACCGCGGCCGGGTCGCCCGCGCCGCCGGGGCCCTCGGGGAGCAGCCACTCCTCGTCCGGCTGGTCCACCGGCAGCGGCGGGAGCGGCTCGTCCGCGACGGCGTCGAGCAGCTCGCGCACCGGTGCGGGGCAGGTGACGGACTGGCCGGTGGGCATCAGGTCGCCGGTGGCCATGACGTTGCGGCGGCGGATCTCCAGCGGCGTCAGGTCGAGCGCCGCCGCGAGGCGGTCCAGCTGCGACTCGTACGCGAAGCAGACCTGCAGCGCGCCCTCGCCGCGCATCCGTCCGGCGGGCGGGTTGTTGGTGCGCACCGCCCAGGCGTCGACGAAGACGTGCGGGACGACGTACGGCCCGGCCGCCATCGCCGCGGCGGCGGCCAGCACCTCGCTGGAGACGTCCGCGTAGGCGCCGCCGTCCAACAGGATCTGCGCCTCGATCTTGACCAGGCGGCCCTCGGCGTCGGCGTGGTGGCGGTAGCGCAGCAGCGCCGGGTGGCGGTGCGGGTGGGTGAGGAAGGACTCCTCGCGGGTCAGCGCCATCTTGACCGGGTGGCCGGTGCGGATCGCCAGCAGCGCCAGCATGGACTGGAAGCCGAGGTCGTCGCGGTCGGTGGTGGCGCCAGGGATGCCGCTGACGACCAGGCGGACGCGGTCCGGCTCGATGCCGAGGCAGGCGGCGGCGCGGTCCCGGTCACCGTGCGGGTCGGTCGAGGCGACGTGCAGCTCGACGCCGCCGTCGGGGCGCGGCACGGCGAGCCCGGCTTCCGCGCCGATGGGCGCCGGGTCCTGACGGCCCACCTGGTACATGCCCTCGACGACGACGTCGCCGACCACGTCCGGGTCGCCGAAGCGGATCGGCAGCTGGCGGAAGATGTTGCCGTCCGGGTGCAGCGGCGGGGCCTGGAACGCCTGGTCCGGGTCGGTCAGCGCGGGCAGTGGCTCCCACTCGACGAGGATCGCGGCGGCGGCCAGGCGCGCGGTGTCGGGGTGGTCGGCGGCGACGGCGGCGTAGGGCTCCCCGTGGTGGCGGACCACGTCGGCGGCGAGCACGGGACGGTCGGCCACGACGGGACCGGTGGGCGCGCCGTTGTGGCTGCCGTCCGGACCGGTCGGGAGGTCGTCCGCGGTCAGCACCGCGTAGACGCCGGGGACGGCGAGCGCCGGGCCGGTGTCGATGCTCTTGATCCGCGCGTGCGCGTAGGGCGAGCGGGCGAGCGCGCCCCAGAGCAGGCCCTCCGCCCAGAGGTCGGCCGCGTAGGGGAAGACGCCCATCGCCTTGGCGGCGGCGTCCTCACGCACCGGCGACACCCCGATGCCCGTCGGGGGCTTCGGCGCCTCGGCGGTGTCCGGCTGGGCACCCGCCGCCACGGCCGCGCCGGCCGCCGGGGTGATCAGCAGGCTGCCGATCGCCCCACCGGTCGCGCTGCCGGGCGCGCCCGCAGGCACGGTGGTGAGGTTGGTCAGGGTCTCCTCGCCGGTCCCGGCGGTGCCGCCGGTGCCGGACGGAGTGGAGGGGGTGGTCACGAACCGCTCTCCTGGCCGTGCTGGTGGGGCAGGACGTACACGCCGGTGGCCGGATCGGGCGCGCCGGGCCCGTGCGCGCCGAACTCGTCGGCCGCGAACTGGCCGGTGTCGTGGTGGCCGCCGGTGTCGAACTGGCCCGTCTGGTAGGCGGACGCGTCGAACTGGCCGGTCGGGGACTGCCCCGGCTCGAACGCACCGGCCTCGAAGTGCCCGGTCTGGAACGCGCCCGCCTCGAACGTGCCCGTCTCGTAGCCGCCGTTGCCGGTCTCGTAGGCGCCGGTCTCGTACTGGCCCGTCTCGAACTGGCCGCCGCGGAACGCGCTCGCGTCGAACTGGCCGGTCTGGAACTGGCCCACGTGGAACTGTCCGGTGTCGAACTGCCCGGTGTCGAACTGCCCGGCCGGGTACTGCTCGTACGCCTCGGGTTGCTCGTACACCTCGGCCTGCGTGGCCGCCGGTGCCGCCGGGGGTGCGTCCACGGCGACCGCGCCCGCCGCACCGTGGGCTGCCGCGCCGTCGGTCGCCTCGCCGCGCTGGACGTCGATCCGGAAGGCGCCCGTACTGTCGGGGTTCAGGCCCGCGAACGCGCCGAACGCGCCGTTGTCCTGGACTCCGTGGCCGTCGGCGGCCTGGTGGTCGACGCCGTGGTGGTCGACGGCCTGGCCGTCGGCACCCGTCGCGCGCTGGCGGTCGGCGATGCCCTTGGCCATCAGCCCGGCGCCGAGCACCGCGCCCACGCGCCGCGCGCCGCCCTCCGCTTGACCGGCCGGGAGGCTCTCCGCCGCGGGCGGGCCGCCCTGACCGGGCGTGCGCAGCGATCCGGCCGCGCCGTGCGCGTCCGCGCCGTCGGCCCGGCCCGCGAACGACGCCTCGAACGAACCGCCCTGGTACGCGGCTTGGCCGACGTGGCCGTCGCCGCCGTGGCCCGCGTCCGGATAGGTCTCGCCGTAGCCCTCGTAGCCGTAGCCGTCCTGGCCGGCCCCTTGGTACGCCGCCTGGTCGTAGCCGCCGTGCTGCGCCGGGACGTCCGCGCGCACCTCGGTGTGCAGGTCGGTGTGCAGGTCGGAGTCGACGTAGACCGGGAGTTCCGCCTCACCGTCGCCCTCGCCGTACCCCTGCTGCGCGTACTCGGCCCCGGCGGTGTACTCGGCACCCGCCTCGCCGTAGCCCGGGTACTCGGGGACCGGGTACTCACCGGCCGGGTACTCCGCACCCGTGTACCCGCCGGCCGCGTACTCGGCGCCCACGCCCGCGTCCGCGTAACCCGGGTACTCCGGTGTCGCGTACTCCGCCTCGGGCGCGGTCGGCACGGGCGGTTCGGGCATCGACTCGGCGAACGGCTCGGCGAACTGCCCGGAGAACGGCTCGGTGGCCTCCCCCGGAATCGGGAGCGGGACCAACTCCTCGACCGGAGAGGCCGCCTCGACCACTCCCTCGACCGGTCCGTCCCCGAAGAATCCGGAGTCACCGCCGCTCGTCGCCGAATCCGGCGACTCCTCGTCCGCCGCGTCGGCCCGCGACTTCGCGCAGGTGCGGACCGCGGCCAACGCGCCCTGGTAGCCGGTGCAGCGGCACAGGTTGCCGCAGAGGGCCTGGCGGGACTCCAGTTCGGTCGGGCGGTGGTTGCGCTCCAGCAGGTCGTGCACGGCCATGGCCAGGCCCGGGGCGCAGAACCCGCACTGGACCGCGCCGCTCTCGGCCAGCGCCTGCTGCACGTCGGACGGGATGCCCTCCTCGGCCAGCCCCTCGACGGTGCGGACCTCCACGCCCGCCGCCAGCGCCGCCGGGACCAGGCACGCGGCCG
Source organism: Streptacidiphilus fuscans (assembly GCF_015690355.1). GTDB lineage: Bacteria > Actinomycetota > Actinomycetes > Streptomycetales > Streptomycetaceae > Streptacidiphilus > Streptacidiphilus fuscans. The sequence continues at coordinate 151,114 of NZ_JADPRT010000016.1, forward strand.
TCAACTGGCCGTCCACCTGTACCGAGCAGGCGCCGCACTCGCCCTGGTCGCACCCGCTCTTGGCCCCGGCCAGCCCGAGCCGCTCGCGCAGCACGTAGAGCAGGCTCTCGCCGATCCAGGCGTCCGCGACCGGACGCTCGATGCCGTTGACCCGGAGCGTGTACGAGGCGCGCGGCGAGTCGTCGCCGGACCCCAGCGGGGATGTCAGATAGTCCGTCACGTCAGCGCCCTCCCGAGTGCGCGGCGGGCCAGTACGGACACAGTACGCCGCAGCCGCTGGGCCGCGGGGTCGGGGTTGGCCGGGAGGCCCGACTCGGCCTCGGCGTCGGGGACGCAGGCGGAGGCCACGTACTCGCCGAACGCGGCGGCCACGCCCGGATCGACGGTGCGTTCACCGTCCCAGTCGATGCAGCCGGCCACCCACTGCTCGGCCTCCAGCGGCCGCAGCGGCACAGGGGCGACCGCGCCGACCGCGCAGCGCACCGCGCGCCGGGCCGGGTCCAGCACGAGTGCCACGGACGCCGTCGCGCGAGCGGGACCTGTCCGGCCGGTGGACTTCAGGAAAACCTGGGGTGCATGGAGCAGCGGAACTCGGACAAAAGCCAGCAACTCGCCCGAACGCAACGGGTCCAGGCCGGTCAGCAGATGACTGACCGCCACCTCGCGCGCGCCGTCCGCGCCGATCAGGGTGAGGGTGGCCTCCAGCGCGGCCAGCACCGGCAGGGTGTCCCCGGCGGGGTGGGCGCTGATGATGTTGCCGCCCAGCGTGCCGACGTTGCGGACCTGCGGCGGCCCGACGGTCCTCGCCGCCTCGGCCAACGCCGGGATCAGGGCGGCGAAGTCGGGACGGGCCATGCGCGCGTGGGTGAGTCCGGCGCCGAGCAGCGCCGCGCCGTCCTGGTACTGCCAGCCTCTGAGCTCGGTGATCCGCCCCAGCCCGAGCAGCGCCGTCGGGCGCAGCAGACCGGCGTTGACGGCACCCATCAGGTCGGTCCCGCCCGCGACCGGCACCGCGCCGGGCGACGCCGCCACCGCGCTGACGGCCTCGTCCAGCGAGGCCGGGAGCATGATCGTCTGGTTCACTCGTGTCCCACCGTGCTCGGGCTGCTCACACCGCCACCCTCCTGGCCGTACGGTACGTGCAAACGCACCTGCTGCGCACCCTCCTCGTGGCGGCGTGGGGCACCACTCTGGCACACACGGGTCAACGTGAGGTGACGGGTCACCCCCGGTCCCGCCCGAGGGTGACCCATGGCGCGTCCCCGCCCGAAGTGCCCACCAGCAGTGCTAAGACCGCACCTTGTCGCTCGGGCGGATGTCACTCGGGCGGTTATCCCTCGGGGGTGGCGTCGTTGGGGCGACCGAGTACGCCGGGGCGGCGCTGCCAGGGGTGCGGGCCGTCGGCGGGACGGTACTCGACGCCGAGCGCGTCCAGCCGGGCCCGGTGCGTCTCCATCCGCGCGGCGAACCCGGCGTAGTCGCGGGCCGCGGGCTCGCGCGGCAGGTCGGACCAGGCGACCTCGGCGAAGGCGGCCAGCCTCGGGAAGGCGTGGTAGTCGACCGCGCGGACGTCGTCCATGAACTCGGCCCAGAGGTTGGCCTGAGTGCCGATCACGTGCCGGGCGGCCTCCGCGTCCTGACGCAGCTCCGGTGGCAGCGGCTCGAAGCGGTACACGTCCTCCAGCGTCCGGACATAGCCGACCGGCACCGGCTCGTCGGGGCTGCCGGACTCGCGGTGGTCCAGGTAGACGTGTTCCTCGGGGCACATCACGACGTCATGTCCCGCCTGCGCCGCGGCGATTCCGCCCGTGTACCCGCGCCAGGACGACACCGCCGCCCCCGCCGCTAGACCGCCCTCCAGAATCTCGTCCCAGCCGATCAGCCGTCGTCCGCGCGCGGCCAGCCAGCGGTCGAAGTGGCGGATGAACCAGCTCTGCAGCTCGTCCTCGTCGGCCAGGCCCTCCTGCTTGATCCGGGCCTGGGCGGACGCGCTGGCCCGCCACTGCTCCTTGGGGCACTCGTCGCCGCCGAGGTGGACGAACGTGCTCGGGAAGATCTCCAGGACTTCGGTGAGAACGTTCTCGTAGAAGCGCAGCGTCGCGTCCTCGACGTTCAGCACGTTGGGGTTGATGCCCCAGTCGGTGAAGGTGCGGAGCTGCGCGGTGTCGACGACGTCGTGGTTGCCGAGCTCGGGGTAGGCGGCGATGGCCGCCTGCGAGTGGCCGGGGATGTCGATCTCGGGGACCACGGTGACCTGCCGAGCCGCCGCGTAGGCGACGATCTCCCGCAGGTCGTCCTGGGTGTAGAAGCCGCCGTGCGGGCGGTCGTCGCGGCGGTTGCCGTCGCGGAAGCCGACCATCGAGCGATCCCGCCAGGAGCCGACCTCGGTCAGCCGGGGGTAGCGCGCGATCTCGACGCGCCAGCCCTGGTCGTCGGTCAGGTGCAGGTGCAGCACGTTGAGCTTGTGCGCGGCCAGCAGGTCGACGTAGCGCAGCACGTCCGCCTTGGGCAGGAAGTGCCGGGCCACGTCCAGCAGTACCCCCCGCCAGCCGAAGCGCGGCGCGTCGAGGACGGTGACGTGCGGCAGCGCCCAGCCCTCACCGTCCTCGCGCCGGAGCGGCGAGCGGCGGTACGCGTCCGCGCCCAGCAGCTGGCGCAGCGTCTGGGCGCCCCAGAACAGGCCCGCCGCGCTGCCGCCGTCCAGTCGGACGCCGTCGGCGTCGACGGTGAGGCGGTAGCCCTCGGCCTCCAGGGCGTCGTCGAGCGCGAGCCGGATCCCGGAGCCGTCGCCAGCGCCGTCGCCGGCGACAGCGGGCAGCAGCGGCAGGCCGGTGGCCGCGCCGAGCTCGGCGCGCAACCAGGCGGTCACCCCCTCCGCACCGGGAGCGGCGGAAAGCGGGGTGCCGGGCGTCAGCGCGAACGCGCCCGCAGCTGCGGGCTGGGCAAGTGACAGCGGCGCGGGGAGTAGGTGCATGGCGCCCATCCTGCCGCGCCGCCGTCACCCGGAACAGTGCGCGACGGCCGGATCGTCAGGAACCTTTACGGGTCCCGATACGACTCCTACTTGCCCTTGTCACCCTTGTCGCCCTTGCCGCCACCGACGTCCATGCCCTCCCAGATCTCCTTGCAGAGCGGGCAGACCGGGTACTTCTTGGGGTCGCGGCTGGGCACCCAGACCTTGCCGCAGAGCGCGACGACGGGGGTGCCGGAGAGGGCGCTCTCCATGATCTTGTTCTTGTCGGCGTAGTGCGCGAAGCGCTCGTGGTCGCCGTCGCCGTGGGAGGTCTGCGGGACCTCCTCGATCAGAGTGCCGGTTCCGAGGCCGCGCTCGGGCTCAAGGGTGCTCATGCCGGCCAAGTCTAGTTCGACGGCGCGGGAGCAGACCGGTGCCCCGCGTCGGCTGAGACGAACGGCTCAGTTCAGCGTCGGGTCGTCCGGGTACGTCGCCACCAGGGCCAGCTCGCCGCGCTGGCGCCGCAGCACCGCGCGCCAGAGCCGCTCCGGGTCCGGGGAGGAGACGTCGCCCGGCTCGGAGTCCACCACGTACCAGGCGCCCTCCGTCAGCTCGTCCTCCAGCTGGCCGGGGGCCCAGCCCGCGTAGCCGGCGAAGACGCGGAGCGCGCCCAGCTCCGCCGCCAGCAGCTCCGGCGGGGCCTCCAGGTCGACCAGCCCGATCGCGCCGTGGACCCGTCGCCAGCCGAGCACGCCGTCGTCCCCCTGCTCCCCCGGCACCACCGCCAGGGCCAACGCGGAGTCCAGGCCGACCGGTCCGCCCTGGAACACCACCGCGGGATCGCCCGCGAGGTCCGCCCAGACGTCCAGCACCGAGCCGACCTCCACCGGCGTCGGCCGGTTCAGCACCACCCCGAGACTGCCCTCGGCGTCGTGGTCCAGCAGCAGCACCACGGCCCGGTCGAAGTTCGGGTCGGTCAGCGCGGGCGTCGCCACCAGGAGGCGGCCGGTGAGCGGGACGGGCTCCGTCATGGCAGACATGATCCCGCACCTGAGGCGCTCCGGGCATTCGAACGCGTCCCTCGGGGGCGCGTACGGGCTCCCACGAGGGGCGCGGGACGGTTCGTCTGAGACCTTGCCCACAGGCACCCCGACCCGCTAGCACCGCCCACACGCACTCCCGCCAGCGACGCGGCGTCTTCACAGCGATTCCACGACAGCAAGGAACCGCTCCGGTGACCATTACCATCTCTCACGGTGCCAGCACCCTTGTGCACCTTCCTGTCCGTTTGAGCTCCACGACCACCCCAGGATCGCGAGAACATGACCGACGATGTCCTGATCGTCCACGGCGGTACACCGCTGGAGGGCGAGATCCGCGTCCGCGGAGCCAAGAACCTTGTGCCCAAGGCCATGGTGGCCGCGCTGCTGGGCCATGAGCCCAGCCGGCTCCGCAACGTGCCGGACATCCGCGACGTCAAGGTGGTCCGCGGCCTGCTCCAGCTGCACGGGGTCATCGTGCGCCCGGGTGACGAGGAGGGCGAGCTGGTCCTCGACCCCACGCACGTCGAGAGCGCCAACGTCGCCGACATCGACGCCCACGCGGGCTCGTCCCGGATCCCGATCCTCTTCTGCGGCCCGCTGCTGCACCGTCTCGGCCACGCCTTCATTCCGGGCCTGGGCGGCTGTGACATCGGCGGACGCCCGGTGGACTTCCACTTCGACGTGCTGCGGCAGTTCGGCGCGGTCATCGAGAAGCACCCGCAGGGCACCGTGCTCAACGCCCCGCAGCGGCTGCGCGGCTGCAAGATCGAGCTGCCCTACCCCTCGGTCGGCGCGACCGAGCAGGTGCTGCTGACCGCCGTCCTCGCCGAGGGCGTCACCGAGTTGCAGAACGCGGCCATCGAGCCGGAGATCGTCGACCTGATCTGCGTGCTGCAGAAGATGGGCGCGATCATCTCGATGGGCACCGACCGGACCATCCTGATCACCGGCGTCGACCGCCTGGGCGGCTACAACCACCGCGCCCTGCCGGACCGCCTGGAGGCGGCCTCCTGGGCCTGCGCCGCGCTGGCCACCGGCGGTGACATCTACGTCCACGGCGCCCGCCAGCTGGAGATGATGACCTTCCTCAACACCTTCAGGAAGGTCGGCGGCGCCTTCGCGGTGGACGACGAGGGCATCCGCTTCTGGCACCCGGGCGGCGAGCTCAAGGCCATCGCCCTGGAGACGGACGTGCACCCCGGCTTCCAGACCGACTGGCAGCAGCCGCTGGTCGTCGCGCTGACCCAGGCGTCGGGCCTGTCCATCGTCCACGAGACGGTCTACGAGTCGCGGCTCGGCTTCACCTCGGCGCTGAACCAGATGGGCGCGCACATCCAGCTCTACCGCGAGTGCCTGGGCGGCACGCCGTGCCGCTTCGGCCGCCGCAACTTCCTGCACTCGGCGGTCGTCTCCGGCCCGTCCAAGCTCCAGGGCGCCGAGCTGGTCATCCCCGACCTGCGCGGCGGCTTCTCCTACCTGATCGCCGCGCTGGCGGCCCAGGGCACCTCGCAGGTCCACGGGATCGACCTGATCAACCGCGGCTACGAGAACTTCATGGACAAGCTCCGCGCGCTCGGCGCGGACATCGAGCTCCCCGCGGAGGCGACGGTCTGACGACCGCTCCGCTCCCGCACGCACACGACGCGCCGTCCGGCTCCGGGCGGCGCGTCGTGTTTTGGCTGATGTTCAGACCCGGTAGCGGGTGAAGACGTGCACCCGACCCACCTGGACGAAGCCGCGCCGGGCGTACCAGTGCTGCGGCCAGTCGTCCGGGTCGGCGAGCAGGAAGAACAGGTCCGCGTCCGCGGCCCGGTGCAGGGCGGTGGCGAGGACGACGTCGGCGTACCCGCGCCGGGTGTGGGCGTCGGCCGTCACCAGGTCCTCGAACTGCGCGACCTCCCCCGACCGGTAGAGGTCGGCCCAGGACGCCGCGTCGCCCGCCTGCCGGACCCCGAGCAGGAGCACCTCGTCCGCGCCGCGCAGCCGCGCGCTCCTGCGGTCCACCAGCTGACGGACGGTCTCCTCCGGCTCGTGCGGCATCCAGACCCGCGTCTGCCGGGTCAGCGCCGACCGCACCTCGTCCAGCGTGAGCTCCTCGGCGGCCCGTACGGGCTCCGGACGCGGGCCCTGGTGGATCATCACCACCTCGGCGCCGCGGGCGTATCCAGCGGCCGCCAGCGGCCCTGCGCAGGCCTCTCCGTGGCGCTGGGACAGCACCGTGATCCGCCGATGCCCCGCACCGGCGAGCAGTTCGTCCGCCAGCGCGGGCAGTGCGGCGGGGTCGGGGGTGCCGTCGACCACCAGCTGGTTGTGCTCGTGCGAGCCCGCGTAGGCCGGGTCCCGGACGGCGAAGCCGCCCTCGAAGTCCTTGCACACGGCCGCCTGCCGCCGGGCGAACCCGGCGAGGAAGGCGGTGGCCCGGTCGAACTGCTGCTCGGCTGACGTCGGCGCTGACATCCGCTCAGTATGCATACGTCCGCTGCACCGGTCACCGGAAATACAAGCGAGCCGGCCACCCCGCTGACGCGGAGTGACCGGCTCGTGCTGCTTGACGCCCAGGGCTCACTTGCCCTTGGCGGCCTCCTTGAGCTTGGAGCCCGCCGAGACCTTGACGCTGTAGCCGGCCGCGATCTGGATCGGGTCACCGGTCTGCGGGTTGCGGGCGGTACGGGCGGCACGGTGGGTGCGCTCGAAGGTCAGGAAGCCGGGGATGGTGACCTTCTCGTCGCCCTTGGCGACGACGTCGCCGACGACCTCGGCGAAGGCGGCCAGGACGGCGTCCGCGTCCTTGCGGGTCACCTCGGCGCGCTCGGAGAGCGCGGCCACCAGCTCACTGCGGTTCATGTGTACTCCATTGTGGTCTGTCGCGTTGCGATCCTCGGCTGCCCCGGAGGACCGCCACCTCGGCTGCCGAGCCGAGCGCCACGGAAGTGGCGTCCCAGCAGGCGAGGGGTGTGCTGAGCACGAATCCTGCCCCCATTCCCGCCGGGAAAGCGAATCCGGCACCCGCGAGAGTCACACGAACAGCGCCACGAACACGCCGTCCGGACTCTCGCCGGACACTCTAGGCGGACGATTCCACACCTTTCGGAACCGACGCGCCGTTGCCACCGTATCGGTTGCTGTGCGTAGTCCCCAAACGTGAAACGGCCATTTCGCGGACGGGGGAACCACGCAATTTGTCAGGGGCGCGGGGCTCTGCTGATCTGCGGCTCCTCCCCCTGCCTTCGGCGGGGGGACCCCCAGCGTGGGCGCGAGGTCAGCCGTGAACGACCGGGATCGCCCCGGTCTCGGTCACCGCAGGGGCCTGCGCCGAGCCCGCCTCGTGGGCGGCCTCGCGGACCGCCGCCGCGACCGTCTTCGCGACGTCCGGGTGGAAGACGCTCGGGATGATGTAGTTGGCGTTGAGCTCGTCCGCGCCCACCGTGCCGGCCAGCGCGCGCGACGCGGCCAGCATCATCTCGGTGTTGACCGTCCGGCTCTGCGCGTCCAGCAGGCCGCGGAAGACACCCGGGAAGACCAGCACGTTGTTGATCTGGTTCGGGAAGTCGCTACGCCCCGTGGCGACGACCGCGGCCGTCTGGCGGGCCACGGCCGGGTCGACCTCCGGGTCGGGGTTGGCCAGCGCGAAGACGATCGCGTCGTCCGCCATCGCCGCGATGTCGTCGCCGTCGAGGACGTTCGGCGCGGAGACGCCGATGAAGACGTCGGCGCCGTGCACGGCCTCCTTCAGCGAGCCGGTGCGGTTGCTGCGGTTGGTGTTCTCGGCGATCCAGCGGAGCGAGTCGTTGAGGTCGTCGCGGCCCAGGTGGACGACGCCCTTCACGTCCGCGACCGTGGCGTGCTGCACGCCCGCCGCCATCAGCAGCTTGAGGATCGCGGTGCCGGCCGCGCCCGCGCCGGACATGACGACGCGCACGTCGCCGATGTGCTTGCCGACCACCTGCAGCGCGTTCATCAGCGCGGCGAGGACGACGATCGCGGTGCCGTGCTGGTCGTCGTGGAAGACGGGGATGTCCAGCGCCTCACGCAGCCGCGCCTCGATCTCGAAGCAGCGCGGGGCGGAGATGTCCTCCAGGTTGATGCCCGCGAAGCCCGGGGCGATGGCCTTGACGATGGCCACGATCTCATCGCTGTCCTGGGTGTCCAGGCAGATCGGCCACGCGTCGATGCCGGCGAACCGCTTGAACAGGGCCGCCTTGCCCTCCATGACCGGCAGCGCGGCCTTCGGGCCGATGTTGCCGAGGCCCAGCACCGCGGAGCCGTCGGTGACCACGGCGACGCTGTTGCGCTTGATGGTGAGGCGGCGCGCGTCGTCGGGGTTCTCGGCGATGGCCATGCAGACGCGGGCGACGCCCGGCGTGTAGATCATGGACAGGTCGTCACGGTTGCGGATCGGCAGCTTGCTGGACATCTCGATCTTGCCGCCGAGGTGCATCAGGAAGGTGCGGTCGGAGACCTTGCCGATGGAGATGCCCTCGATGGTGCGGAGCTTCTCGACGATCTCCTCGGCGTGGGCGACCGAGACGGCCGCGATGGTGACGTCGATCCGGAGCGCCTCGAGGCCGGACGCCGTCACGTCGAGACCGGTCACGGTCCCGCCGGAGGACTCCACGGACGTGGTGATCTGGCTCACCGCGTTGCCGCGGGCCGGGACCTCCAGCCGCACTGTGATCGAGTTGGACACACTGGGGACCGCCGCCATCGACGTTGCCTTCTTCCTGTACCCGCTGTTCGACTGTGCTGTGGAATGAGTCGTCCCGATCGTCCCACCTACTTGCCGGTAGGCGGAAATATTGTTCCGCAGCGTGGACGAAACCTGAGATGCTCCGGCCTCGGCGTCCGACTCCCACAGACCATCCTGCCTGCGCATCCGCCGGTCCGGCGCCCCGCAGCGACACTCCGCCGAGAGTTCGCCGCGCGTTCGGGACGGAGGCACTTCAGGACAGATGTGGAAGAGGGGAATGCGTTCCGGGGGACCTTTGTTACTCTGGCTGTACGGCACCGGCTCGATCCAAGCCCCCGGGCCCAACCTTCGTCGCTACGAGCGACCACTTGCCGCGAGGCGAGCATGGCGGGTCGGTGCCGTATCAGACGCTCCGTCAGTCAGGGCTCCCTACCGATCCGGTAGGGAGCCCTGACTGCGTGCGCCGAACTGATGCCGCATCAGCAGCGTCAGCGCGGGTCAGCCCGCGCTCAGCCGTGCAGCAGCGCCGGGACGCCGGCCGAGTCCGGCAGGTCCAGCGGGCCGCTCAGCACGGTCAGCCGCTGCGTCGCCCGCGTCAGCGCCACGTAGAGCACCCGCAGGCCCGCCTCCGACTCCCCCGCGATGCCCGACGGGTCGGCGACCACGGTGGCGTCGTACTCCAGGCCCTTGGCCTCCAGGCTGCCCAGCGCGACGGCGCGCTCGCCGAGGCCCGCGATCCACTCGCGCGCCTCCTCGCGCCGCTCCATCGGCACCACGATGCCGACGGTGCCCTGGACCTCGTCCAGCAGCCGCGCCACCTCCGACCGCGCGGCCTCGCCCATCGCGTCCTCCGTCGCGACCGCCGCGAAGCGCGGCAGCGCCCCGGTCGAGCGGACCGCGACGGGTGGCTCGGTGCCGGGCGCGGCCTGGGCCAGGATCCGCGAGGCGACCTCGGCGATCTCGGCCGGGTTGCGGTAGTTGGTGGTCAGCGTGAAGCGTCGGCGCGGCTTGGACCCGAGGGTCTCGTCCATCGCCGCCTGCGCCTCCGCCGGGTCGATCCAGGACGACTGGGCCGGGTCGCCGACGATGGTCCAGGTCGCGTTGCGGGCGCGGCGGCCGACCATCCGCCACTGCATCGGCGTCAGGTCCTGCGCCTCGTCCACGATGACGTGGGCGTAGTCGCGGCGATCGGCGGCAGCCGCGGCGCGCTGCTCCTGCTCGCGGCGCTGGCGGTCGCCGTAGGTGGTGACCTCGTCCAGGCCGGTGAGCGCGTCGACCGGGTCCACCTCGCGCACCCGCGGCCGGTACGGCTCGCCGAGCTGCACCTGGAGCTCGTCCAGCAGCGCCACGTCGGCGACGCTGACGCCGCCGCGACCGCGCCGGTCCAGATGCCGCCAGGAGTCGACCAGCAGCCGCAGCTCAGGCCGGGTGAAAGCGCCACGGGCCAGGCCGCCGAGGCGGCGCTGGTCGGCGAGGGCGGCCAGCACCGCGCGCGGCGTCAGCGCGGGCCACCACGCGTCCAAGAAGTCGAGGAAGACGTCCTCGTCGGTGACGTACTCCTCGAACGCCTCCCGCTGCCGCTGGAGCTCCTCGCGCTCGTAGCGGTCCGCCGGGGTCGGGCGACCGCGCCGCAGCTGGGTCCAGAGCGCGTCGAGCAGCACCCGCCGGGCACGCGGCCGGAGCAGGTTGACCGGCGTGTTGCCGCCGAGCACCGTGCGGCGGAGTCCGCGCAGGTTGTCGGCGTCCAGCTTGAGCACCTCGCCCAAGGCGACGACGCGCAGCTCGGAGGGGGTGTCCGGGCCGTCGAGCGCGGCACGAGCGGCCCGGCGCAGCAGCGCGACCATCCGCGAGGAGCCCTTGAGCCGGGCGGTCTCCGGGATGTCGTAGCGGTCGGCCTCCTCGCCGTCGACCAGGCTGCCGATGGCGCGGATGGCGACCTGGCCCTCCTCGCCCAGCGCGGGCAGCACGCCCTCGGTGTAGGAGACGAGCAGCGGCGTCGGGCTGACCACCAGGATGCCGCCCGCGTACCGGCGGCGGTCGTGGTAGAGCAGGTAGGCGGCGCGGTGCAGGGCGACGGCGGTCTTGCCGGTACCCGGACCACCCGTGACCAGGGTGGCCCCGGCCGCCTGGGCGCGGATCACCTCGTCCTGCTCCTGCTGGATCGAGGAGACGATGTCGCGCATCGTGTGGCTGCGGGCCCGGCCGAGCGTCGCCATCAGCGCGCCGTCGCCGACGACGGTGATCGGGCGCCCGTCGAGGCGCGGCTCCAGGTCGGGGCGGAGCAGGTCGTCCTCGACGCCGAGCACCTTGCGTCCGCGCGAGCGGATCACCCGGCGGCGCACCACCCGGCCGGGCTGACGCGGGGTGGCCCGGTAGAAGGGCGCGGCTGCGGGCGCGCGCCAGTCGATGACCAGCGGGCCGTACTCGGCGTCGAGCACGCCGAGGCGGCCGATGTGCAGGGTTTCCGCGATGTCCGGGTCGGCCGGGTCGAGCGGGGTCTGCGAGGGGAAGCCGTCCTCCTCGGGGCGGTCCGGCGCCTGGAGGTCGATCCGGCCGAAGAGGAAGTCCTCGAACTCGTTGGTGAGCCGCTGGAGATGGCGTCCGGCCTGGTAGGCCTGGGCGTCGCGCTCGGCGAGCGCGCCCGGCGTCCCGGCCAGGAACTTGCGGTTGGCGTCGTCCAGGATGAACTCGGCCTCGGCGAGCTTCTCGCCGAGCCGCTGGTAGACCGTGTCGAGGTGGGCCTGCTCGACCGCGATCTCGCGGTCGAACACCGTCTCCTCCGCGGTCCCCGACAAGGATTCGGACTTCTCGGGCATCTCTGCCGCCGCAAGGCTGCGGTCGGCCCTGTGGTCGGCCGTGTGTTCGGTCGTGTGCTGCGTGGGCGAGGCCAATGAGATCCCCTGTGGTCCAACGTGGGCGCTGCGTTTCCCCGAAAAAGGGAACTGTTGATCCTACGCCCTCCGGGCGCTCGGGTGGAGGGCCACCGTCCGCTCGGTTGCGTCGGGAGCGAGGAAAGTCAGCAGCTCAGCGGCCTCGGCCTCGATCCGTTCACGCACGGCCGCCGCCTGCCGGGCGAACAACTCGATCTCCAGCGCGGCCGGTTCGCCCTTCCGCTTCGGCCGTGCGTACGACCACGCGCCGGCGAGCCGCCCGTCCACCAGCAGCGCGGGACGGTAGCCGTTGCCCCGGGAGAAGAGCTCGGCCCGCTCGCGCTCATCCAGGACCCGGCTGCGGTCGGCGTGTCCGATCAGCACGTTGTCGTAGTCCGGCAGGAAACGCGGCGGCGCGGGGGTCTCCGGGTCGGGACGCGGCGCGTCGGGGAGGTCGAAGAGCTCCCGGCCGGTCACGGCGTCGGCGAAGACCGCGAGCTGTGGCCGCAGCCGTTCGAACACCTCGCCGAGCCGGGTCACCCCGCTCCAGCTCTGCGCGTCCTGGACGCTCGCGGGCCCGAACCCGGCGAGGTAGCGCAGCACGATCGCCTCGACGTCGGGCCGCTGCTGCGGACGGCCGAGCCAGGACTCGACGGTGGTGAGGGTGGCCGCCAGACTGCGGCCCCACTCCCCGCGCGGGGTGACCTGGACCAGCGAGAACTTGTAGCGCACCGCCGTGCTGAGCGCGGCGGGCTCGCACCCGGGGAACCGCTCGGCCAGCGCGGCGCCCAGCCTGGCAGGCGTCAGCGGATCAGCGTCCAGCAGCTCACGGGCGGCGGCCCAGAGCGCCTCGGGCTCGACCCCGGCCAGCGGGCCGCGGAAGACCACCCGCTCGCCGTACGGGGTGGCGTCGTGCACGGGCTGGGTGAACGCCCGCAGGGTGAGCGCGTCCTCGACGTCGTGCAGGTGGATCGTCCCGCGCAGCGTCGACAGCCGGACGGTGCGCCGCTCGGCCAGCAGCGCGGAGGCCTCGGCAGGGTCGAAGTCGGCGATCCGCGACCACAGGGCGGTGTAGGGGTTCAGCGGGATCTGCGACTGCAGGCCGACCAGCCGCCCGATCACGTCGAGCGGCGTCCGGCGCACGCGGGACAGCAGGAACTGACGCTCCATCAAGGCCCGATTCAGGGCACGTCGGTCGAGTGCGCGGGGGGTCGCCATGGGACCCAGCCTAGGCAGCCGCGGCGGCCCGCGCGGTGCTAGCGGTGCGACTTCCCCTCCGGCACTCGACACCCTCCGCATAGACAGCCACGAACTAGTTGACAGGAGACTAGTTTCATTGCGACTATCGATCCATGGACAAGACGACCACCACCCAGCTTCAGGCGGGCACCGCGTCGCAGCGGGTCCGCACCGCACTGGTCATCGGGGGCGGCATCGCCGGCCCCGTCGTCGCGACGGCCCTGCAGCGGGTCGGCATCCGCGCCACCGTCTGCGAGGCCTACGCCGGAACCGCCGACGGCATCGGCGGCGGGATGGGGTTCGCCCCCAACGGCCTCGAAGCCCTGGACGCCGTCGGCATCGGCGACGCGGTCCGCGCCGTCAGCACGCCGATGGAGGGCATGGTCATCGAGAGCTGGAACGGCAAGCACCTCGGCGAGTTCGGCAACCTGCCCGGCGTCCCGGCGCAGCGGTTCGTGCAGCGCTCCGACCTCTACCGGGTGCTGAACGACGCGGCCGAGGCCGCGGGCGTCACCACGCTGACCGGCAGGCGCCTGGTCGACGCGGTCGACGACGGCACCCAGGTCACCGCGCGCTTCGAGGACGGCAGCACCGCCACCGCCGACCTGCTGATCGGCGCGGACGGCATCCACTCCACGGTCCGGCGGCTGATCGACCCGTCCGCGCCCGACGCGGAGTACGCGGGCACGCACAGCTTCGGCGGCTGGGTCGAGGACAGCGGCCTGCCGGACACCGGCGGCAAGATGTACATGTCCTTCGGCAAGCGGGCCTTCCTCGGCTGGCAGGTCTTCGAGGACGGCCGCTGCCTCTGGTTCGTCAACCTCCCCAGCACGACCCCGGTCACCGTGGCCGAGCAGCGCGCGAAGGGCGCGGAGTTCTGGCTCCGGACGATGGTCGAGCTGTTCCGCGAGGACGCCAACCCGGCCGTCCGGCTGCTGGAGCGGACCGATCCCGGGGAGCTGATGTTCGCGGGCAGCATGGAGTTCATGCCCTCGGTCCCGACCTGGAGCCGCGGCCGGATGGTCCTGGTCGGCGACGCGGTGCACGCCCCTTCGTCCAGCTCGGGCCAGGGCGCGTCGCTGGCGATCGAGAGCGCCGTGCAGCTCGCCCGCTGCCTGCGCGACCTGCCGGTCGACCAGGCGCTGGCCACCTACGAGCAGCTGCGCCGACCCCGAGTGGAGCGGATCATGAAGGCGACGGCCCGCACCAACGCCCGCAAGGCCGCGGGCCCGGTCGGCCGCGTGGTCAGGGACGCGCTGCTGCCGCTGATGTTCAAGCTGATGAAGCCGGAGAAGTCGGCCTGGCAGTACGTCCACCCGATCGACTTCGCCGCACCTGTCGCCTGAGCAGGCACTTCAGGACGGTTTGGGTACAGCCTGAGGCCGAAGGGTGAATCACTTGCAAGATCCACCGATCGCCATGTTGGGTGGTGCCATGACAGGAGAACACACCCTCTATCTCCTCGGCACCGGTGCCCAACCCGTACTGAACATCGCCGTCGCCGTGGAGCGCGCCCAGGCCGACGGTTGGCAGGTCTGCCTCGGACTCACCCCGACCGCGGCCGGCTGGCTCCACCCCTATCTGCCCGGCCTGGAGGCCCTCACCGGACATCCCGTCCGCGCCCACTACAAGCTGCCGGGCGAGGCGGACGTCTGGCCCGCCGCGGACGTCGTGCTGCTCGCCCCGGCCACCTTCAACTCGATCAACCGCTGGGCCCTCGGCCTGACCGACTCCTTCGTCCTCGGCTACGCCGCCGAAGCGCTCGGGCGCGGCATCCCGACCGTGGCGCTCCCCTGCGTCAACGGGGCCCTCGCCGCACACCCGCAGTACGCCCGCTCCCTGGACACCCTGCGCACCGCGGGCGCCCGCGTCCTCACCCCCGCCCCGCTCTCCCTCACCGCCCCGGGCCAGGACGACACCCCGGGCTTCGACTGGCCCCTCGCCCTCTCCGAGGCCCGCGCCGCCTACCAGACCTTCCAGGCCGCCCGCACGAGCGGGATATAACGCGCCGCGAAACGCAGAAAGCCGCCCGGAGGACCGGGCGGCTTTCTGTTCGCATGGGCTGCATCGCTGGGATGCGGTGGTGGAGGTGGCGGGAATCGAACCCGCGTCCTGTGGTGCGGAACCAGGGCTTCTCCGAGCGCAGTCTGCTGTGCTTTTCTCGGCCCCGGGAGTCACGCAGACAAGCTCCCGACGGGCTCAGTCACTGTTTGGTGTTCCGTGCGCCCCCGCGACCGGGCCGAACGGTGGAGTCTCCTAGATTAAGCCAGGATCCGGGACGGAGACGCGCCCGGTCTGACTCCTTCGATGCTCGCTCAGGCGGCGAGGGCGAAGGTATCGCGCTTGGTGTTGGCGATTATGTTTTGCGACACGTGGTTAACGAGATCATTGCCGCGTTCCTCGGCTCGCTTCTCCTGCCTCGACATCCCCAGTCGAAACCGATCACCCCCATGCAAGGGTGCTGTTCAGTTGTCAAAGCGTCGGCTTTCGCCGTCGCCGTCCCACCTGATCCGGGGAGACCCGGAGGAACGTTGTCCATGCTACGGCGCACCGACTGGCAAGGTCCAGTTCATTAACCCTAGGCCCGCTGGCGGCGGCGGACCGCGGCCATGGCGCGGTCGGTCTCCCTGCGGTCCTGCTTCTCACGCAGCGTCTGCCGCTTGTCGTGCATCTTCTTGCCCTGGGCGAGCGCGAGGAGGAGCTTGGCCCGGCCGTCCTTGAAGTAGATGGAGAGCGGCACCAGCGTGTAGCCGGTCTCCTTCAGCTTCTGGTCCAGCTTGTCGATCTCCCACTTGTGCAGCAGCAGCTTGCGCTTGCGCCGGGCGGCGTGGTTGGTCCAGGTGCCCTGGGCGTACTCCATGATGTGGACGTTGTGGAGCCACATCTCGCCGCCGGTCACCTCCGCGAAGCCGTCGACCAGGGAGGCGCGGCCGGCACGGAGCGACTTGACCTCGGTGCCCATCAGCACCATGCCGCACTCGTACTCGTCGATGATGTTGTAGTCGTGCCGCGCCTTCTTGTTCGAGGCGATGAGCTTGTTGCGCGGGTCGTCTTTCTTCTTCGCCATAGTGCGGGCCATTCTCGCACTTCGTACCCACTGCGGGCACGGGCCTTTTCCCGCACCCCGCCGGGGAGGCCCTACTGGCTGTTCACGTCGGAGAGATCGTCGAGGACCGTGAGGGCGGTGTTCTCCGCCGCCTGCGGGGTGGCGTTCGTCGGGACCTCGACGTCGGGCTGGATGCCCTGGCCGTCCGGCGAGTGGCCGGACGGGGTGAGGTAGTTGCCGACCGTACGCTCCTGCACCACGCCGTCGGAGAGGGTCTGCGGCTGCTGCACCGCGCCCTTGCCGAAGGTGGGCCTGCCGACCACGACCGCGCGACCGCGGTCCTGGAGCGCGCCGGTGACCAGTTCGGCGGCGCTCATCGTGCCGCTGTCGACCAGCACCACCAACGGCGTCGAGGTGTCGCCGCCGGACGCGGCCTGCAGCACCTGCTGCGGCGCGCCGCCGCCCGACCGGTAGCGGGCGACCGGTCCGCCGTCCAGGAAGACCGACGCCGTGGCGACCGCCTCGCTGACCAGGCCGCCGGAGTTGCCGCGCAGGTCGAGCAGGATCCCGCGCCCGTCCGTCGCCGGATGCAGCTCCAACTGCCGTACGGCAGCTTGGACCTGTTCGGAGACACCGAGGGTGAAGGCGTCCATGCTGATCCGGGTGACCCCCTGGGCCGGGTGGTCGACGTGGACGTCGTCCTCGTCCAGCAGGGCCCGGTGCAGCGTCACGACCACCACGGCGGACGTAGGCGTCGAGCCCTCCTGGAGCTGCAGCGCGACCGGCGAGCCGACCGCGTCGGACGAACCGCCGCGCAGCAGGCTGACCACCTCGGTGACGGGCAGCCCGGTCACCGGCGTCCCGCCGACCGCGAGCAGCCGCTCGCCCGCGCGGACGCCGCCGAGCGCGGCGGGACCGCCGGGAAGCGTCCTCGTGACGCTCACCTCGCCCTGCGGCGAGCGGGCCACCCAGAGCCCGACGCCGACGTAGTGGCCGTCCAACTCCTGGCTGTAGGCAGCGAACTGCTGCGCGGTGTAGTCGGCGGCCCACCGGTCCGTGGCGTCGGTGGCGTCGGACCCGGCAGAGCTGTCGGAACTGTAGGAGCTGCCGTCCCGGTGCGACGACGGGGCGGCAGCGGCGACGGACGTCGTCGACCGCCCCTCGCTCCCCCACGCACCGGTCCCCACACCGACCGCGCACACCGTCACGAACACCAGCCCCAGCGTCAGCTGGAGCCGTAGCACGCGACGAGTTGGTGACATGGACGAAGAGTCTAGAGGCGAAGGCTCCGGCGACATGCCCGAAGACGACGAAAAGCCCCGGACGCAGTACGCGTTCCGGGGCTTGTCGTACGGTTTGATCAGCGGAGTTATCCGTGAGTTGTCGCTCCGTCAGACCTTCAGGTACTTCTGCAGGGTGAGGAAGGCAGCCAGCGAGGACATGCCGACACCGATCACCAGAAGCAGTGGCATGACCTGGACCACAGGCCCCCAACCGATGAAGCTGATCAGCGTGATCTGCTTCTTCAGCACCATGTCGATCAGCACGTACTTGCCGATCGCCAGCATGCCGGAGGCAAGGACCGCGCCCACCACGGCGGCGAAGGCCGCCTCGGCGATGAACGGCATCTGCACGTAGTAGTTGGAGGCGCCGACCAGTCGCATGATGCCGGTCTCGCGCTTACGGCTGAACGCCGACACACGAACGGTGTTGACGATCAGCAGCAGCGTCACGCCGAGCATGACGACCATCACCACGACCGCGACCCACTGGCCGGTGTCCATCAGGTTGAACAGCGGCTTCAGCACGGCGCTCTGGTCGTCGACCGAGGCCACGCCGGGCTGGCCCGCGACCAGACCGGCGATCTGGTCGTAGTCCTGGGGGTTGGTCAGCTTCACGCGCAGCGCGTTGTTGAACGCGTCGGCGGTGATGTACGGGGCGAGCGGCGAATCCGGGAACTGGGCCTTGAAGTTGACCAACGCCTGCTGCGGCGTCTCCGTGTAGACCGTCTCCACCAGGGAGTTCTTGTCCAGGTTCGCGTGGACCTGGTTGATCTCCGCCTGGGTCGCCACGCCGGAGGCGCAGTTGGGCGTCTTCCCCAGGTTGGTCGTGTCGTTCTTGTTGCAGAAGTAGATCGACACCTCGACCTTGTCGCCCCAGTACCCCTTCATCTGGCTGACCTGGGAGTTCAATAGCATGGCCGCGCCGGCGAGGGTGAGCGACAGGGCCACACTCACGATCACGGCGATGGTCATCGTCAGGTTGCGTCGGAGACCGATCCAGATCTCCGACATGACGAATTGGGCTCGCATGGACAGGTCCTCTAATCAGTGCTGGTAGCCGTAGACGCCGCGGGACTGGTCGCGGACCAGGTGTCCTTGGTCCAGCTCGATGACGCGCTTGCGCATCTGGTCGACGATCGCCTGGTCGTGGGTCGCCATCAGCACGGTGGTGCCGGTCCGGTTGATCCGGTCCAGCAGCTTCATGATGCCGACGGAGTTCTGCGGGTCGAGGTTTCCGGTCGGCTCGTCCGCGATCAGGAGCATCGGTCGGTTCACGAAGGCGCGGGCGATGGCCACACGCTGCTGCTCACCACCGGAGAGCTCACCAGGCATGCGGTCCTGCTTGCCGGCCAGGCCGACCAGTTCGAGGACCTCGGGGACGACCTTCTTGATGGTCCCGCGCGGCTTGCCGATGACTTCGAGGGCGAAGGCGACGTTCTGGCCGACGGTCTTGTTGGGGAGAAGGCGGAAGTCCTGGAACACGGTGCCCAACTGCCGCCGCATGTGCGGCACCTTCCAGTTGGACAGCTTGGACAGGTCCTTTCCGAGCACGTGCACACTTCCGGTGCTCGGACGCTCCTCACGCAGAATCAGGCGCAGGAAGGTCGACTTTCCCGAGCCGGAGGAACCGACGAGGAAGACGAACTCACCCTTCTCGATCTCGAGCGAGACATTGTCCAGCGCGGGACGGTTCTGCTTCGGATAGGTCTTGGATACGTTGTCGAATCGGATCACGGCTGCATCACGGTGGGCAGTGTAGGCGGACAGGGCTCGGCCGACCTTACGCGAAGCTCATGCGGACCCGCAGGTTCACGCCGCGAAAGGTGGGGGAGTTCACGGACAGTAGCGGACATTCCTGGACAATCCGTCAGGCAAAATCGGCCTACGCAGTCGGTCGATCACGGACGGCTACCAGGGGAAAGACCGGAATCACGCTGGATCGTGCGTGACGTGGCACAGTGGAGGGAACCACCCGGACCAGGTGGTGCGTTGTGCACATCGGAGGAGGAGATCGCGATGACGCTCGACCGTCTGGTGTGTGCCAACTGCTCGGGTCCCGTGAGCGAGGGCCGTTGCCCGACCTGCCGGGCGAGCCGACAGCGCATGATGCAGCAGCAGGGGCTGTTCGCCTCCCTGTCCCCCGCCGCCGTGATCGCCCTGGTGGCGGCACTGGTGGCCTGCGTGCTGATAGCACGGCACGCCTTCGCCTGAGGCAATAGACACCCGGAGGGCCCGGGTTCCGACCGACGGTCGGAACCCGGGCCCTCCGCGTTCGTGCGGGTGCTGCCCGCTCAGTGCTTGCGGGCGTTCGCCGCACGCGGGCCGAAGCGGAAGACGACGCCGCCCAGCACGAAGGTGAGGCCACCGACCAGGATCAGCGTGGTGTCCGCGCCGCCACCGGTCTCCGCGAGCTGGGTCCGCGGCGGGGCCTGGGTCGGCGCCGCGTAGCTCGGGGCCGCGCTGCCGCTCGCACTGTCCGAGGCCGAGGCCGACGCGGACGCGGAGCCCGAGGGCGAGGCGGAGGCCGATCCCGTGGCGGACGTCGAGCCGGAGGGCGTGCCGCTGTCGGACGGCGTCGCACTGGCGCTGCCGCCGAGGCCGCCGTCGTCACCGCCGCTGCCGCCCCCGAGGAGCCCGCCGAGGAGGCCCCCGTTGCTCGTCGCGGACGGGGCCGCGGTCGGAACGGGAGACGGGGTCGTGGCCGCGTTGGCAGCCCCCGCCACTGTCAGCCCCGCCCCCGCAAGCGCGAGCGCGACGCCCGCGACACGTATACCGCCGCTCTTTCTCCGGTGTCCCCGACCCACGTCCGCCCCTTCCGTACTTCGTGCGGCTTTCGCACAAAAGGCTCACTTAAGGCTCTGCCGCGCGACAGCATGGTGCGACGAGGGCCCGGCGGTCAACTTACGACCGCCGGGCCCCTTCTGACTCTCTGAACACCCCGTGGAGGGCTTGTCGGGGGCCCATGAAGGCCCCGTGAAGGGCGTTACGACGCTGCCTTCTCCTGCGCCTTGCGCCAGCGGATGCCGGCCTCGATGCTGTGCCGGTCGTTCATCTCGGCCGGCATCTACGAAGCAGCCTTCTCCTGCGCCTTGCGCCACCGGATGCCGGCCTCGATGAAGCCATCCAGCTCGCCGTCCAGCACCTGCTGCGGGTTGCCCACCTCGTACTCGGTGCGCAGGTCCTTGACCATCTGGTACGGGTGCAGCACGTACGAGCGCATCTGGTTGCCCCAGGAACTGCCGCCGTCCTTGAGGGCGTCCATCGCGGCGCGCTCCTCCTGGCGGCGGCGCTCCAGCAGCTTGGCCTGGAGGACGTTCATCGCCGAGGCCTTGTTCTGGATCTGCGAGCGCTCGTTCTGGCAGGAGACCACGATGCCGGTGGGGAGGTGGGTGATGCGCACCGCCGAGTCGGTGGTGTTGACGCCCTGGCCGCCGGGGCCGGAGGAGCGGTAGACGTCGACGCGGAGTTCCTTCTCGTCGATGTCGACATGGTCGCTGGACTCGACGACCGGCAGCACCTCGACGCCAGCGAACGACGTCTGACGGCGGCCCTGGTTGTCGAAGGGCGAGATGCGCACCAGGCGGTGGGTGCCCTGCTCGACCGAGAGGGTGCCGTAGGCGTAGGGCGCCTTGACCGCGAAGGTCGCGGACTTGATGCCCGCCTCCTCCGCGTAGGACGTGTCGTAGACCTCGGTCGGGTAGCCGTGGCGCTCGGCCCAGCGCATGTACATACGCATCAGCTGCTCGGCGAAGTCCGCCGCGTCGATGCCACCGGCCTCGGCGCGGATGTTGACCAGCGCCTCACGGGAGTCGTACTCACCGGCCAGGAGGGTGCGGACCTCCATCTCCTGGACGGACTTGCGGACCGACTCCAGCTCGCCCTCGGCCTCGCCGCGCGCGTCGGCGTCGCCCTCGGCCTCGGCCAGCTCGAAGAGGACCTCCAGGTCCTCGATCCGGCTGCGCAGGTTCTCGATCTTGCGCAGCTCGCCCTGGAGGTAGGAGAGCTTGGAGGTGACCTTCTGGGCATGGTCGACGTCGTCCCACAGGTCCGGTGCGGCGGCCTGCTCCTCGAAGACCGCGATGTCGGCCCGGAGCTTGTCCAGGTCGACGACTGCCTCGATCGACTGCATGGTCGATTCGAGGGACTTGAGCTCTTCGGAAGGATCAATGGCTGCCACAGGCCAAGCGTAATGCAGAGCGGGACGGGCTCTCCGTGCTTAACGGCCGTGGGTGAACTGGAGGCCGCCCGTGGGGGTCACCCGGAACAGCAGCAAACCGCCCGTGTCCGCGCAGGCGGCCGGTGCGAACGGGGAGTCCGGCGCGCCGGGCAGGGAGGCCCCGATCCAGGACTGCCCGGCCGCGTTGGACGCCGCGTAGTCGGTGCCGGTCGAGAAGACGAACAGCCCGCCCGAGGCGTCCTGCACCGCCTCCGCACGCTCGGCCGCCGTCACACCGGTGACCGTGCGGGCCAGGTGCCAGAGCCCACCGGAGAGCAGCGTGTGCTGGACCGTGCCCGAGGCCGTGCTGACGAAGGCGTCGACCCGGCCGCCGCTCTCCCCTATCAGCGTGGGCGTGCCGCTGACCGCGCCCACCGTGGAGACCGCCGCCCAGGCGGTCCACGCGCCGTTGACGTAGGAGGTGGTGGCCAGCCCGTTGCCGACCCGGGCGACCAGGTCGATCCGGGAGCCGGTGGCGACCGCCGCCGGGGGCGCGTCGACGTGCATCTGGCCGTCGAGCTGGCTCCACGGCGTCCAGGTGCCGCCGGGGGTGAGGTCGCGCAGGTAGATCAGGCCGTCGGTGCCGCGCGCGAACAGCCGCAGCGTCCCGTCGGACAGCGCCACCGGCGCGGGTTCACCGCTGACGTGTATGCCCGTCAGCTTGCCCCAGGGGCCGAAGGACTGGCCGCTGCGGGTGAGGTAGCGGACCGCGCCGGTCGCGTCGGTGCCGAAGACGAAGACGGTGCCGGTGGCGCCGAGCCGCAGCGCGCGGATGCCGCTGACCAGCGGGGCCGGCGGCGTGGGCGCGTCGGACCAGGAGGCCCAGCTCGGGAGGTGGGCGGTGCCGCCGGCGTCGGTGGCGTCGCTCTGGCCCGCGACCGGCGCCTGCGGCAGCCCGGCCGACCGCCCGTGGTGGGCGCTGGGCGAGGCGGCGTCGCCGGGGTTGTCCCGGTTCCCGTCGCCGGAGCCGGACAGCGCGGCGTAGCCGCCGAGCAGGGTGACCGCACAGACGACCACGGCTGCCGCGGCCAGCAGTCGGCGACGACGCCGGACCGCCGCACCGCCCACGCCGCTGCGCTGGGATCCGCCGGGGACGCGCTCCCGGCCGCCCAGGCTGTTGCCCAGCCCGTTGCCGAGCGCGCCGAGGCCGCCGAGCGCTCCGCCCAGTCCGCCGCGGGCGCTGCGCTGGGCCTCGGAGGCCTCGGCCAGCGCGGCCAGGTCCTCGGGGCGCGGGCGGCGCAGGTTGGTGTGGGTCTCGCGGGTCGAGTCGGGCGCGCTGCTGGGCACCAGCGGCACGGCCGCGCCCCGGCGACGGCGCTGCCCGGAGCCGCGGTGGGCGCCGTCGCCGGCGGGCCGGCCGTAGGCGTCCCGGCCGTCCCGGTGGTTCCGCTCGTCCCGGTCGTCCCGATCAGCCCGGTCGGTCCGGCCTGTCCGATCAGCCCGGTCGTCGTAGTCGTCGTCCTCGTCGTAGTCGCCCGGGACGTCGGGGTCGTAGCCGGGCAGCGGGGGGACGTCCGGGGCGTCGGGGTGGGCGACGCGCAGCACGGGCAGTCCGGCCAGGCCGGGCAGCAGGTCGCGCAGCGCGCCCGCGAGCTCGGTGGCGCGCAGGCGCGAGGCGGGTGCCTTGGCGAGGCACTGGGTCAGCACCTTCGACAGCGGCTCCGGCAGTCCGGGCAGCGGCGGCACGGTCTCGGTGACGTGGCGGCGCAGCACCGCGCCCGTGTGGCCGCCGCCGAAGGGGGTGAACCCGGCGAGCAGCTCGTACAGGACGGTGGCCAGCGCGTAGATGTCCACCGCGGCGCGCGGCTCCAGCCCCTCGATGATCTCCGGGGCCAGGTAGTCGGGCGTGCCGATGATCCGGGTGTTCCGGGTGCGGCGGGGCGCGTCGACCAGGCGGGCGATGCCGAAGTCGGAGAGCTTGGCGCGCGGCACTCCGCCGGGGCCGGGGCTGGAGGCCTGGTCGAGCAGGATGTTCTCGGGCTTCACGTCCCGGTGGATGATCCCGGCCGCGTGCGCGGCGGCCAGCCCCTCGGCGACGTCGGCGGCGACCGAGACGGCGGCCTGCGGGGTGAACGGGCCCTCCCGTTCGAGGCGTGAGCGCAGGTCGCTGCCGTGGACGAGTTCCATCACCAGGGCCAGGTCGTCACCGTCGACGACCAGGTCGTGGACGCCGACCACCCGGGGGTGGTCCAGGCTGGTGAGTGCGGTGCGCTCCTGCACGAACCGGCCGACCAGGACCTGGTCGGAGGCGAGGTCCTCGCGCAGGATCTTGATGGCGACCGGACCCTCCGGACCCTCGCCGAGCCAGACGGTGCCCGCCGAGCCACGGCCGATCACCGTGTGCGCGGTGTACCGGCTACCGATCTTGCGTGCCAAGGCTGCTCCGTGCGCGATCTGGGGCTGTCGGGACCGACGCACGCCGATAGGGACGACGGCTGCCGGTCGCCCGGCGTCGGTGTCAGCGACCAAAGTACGCGGCTTGGAGCCGTTTGGGGGAAAGCAGGGGGTGGACGGGCCGTCAGGTGTCGACAAATCGTCAAACCTGCTGCTCGGACCGGCCCTGCAACCCCTC
Organism: Streptacidiphilus fuscans; assembly: GCF_015690355.1. Classification (GTDB taxonomy): domain Bacteria; phylum Actinomycetota; class Actinomycetes; order Streptomycetales; family Streptomycetaceae; genus Streptacidiphilus; species Streptacidiphilus fuscans. The sequence continues at coordinate 175,023 of NZ_JADPRT010000016.1, forward strand.
GGGGTGGCGACAGCACTCCACCCGCCAGGCGGCTCCGACGCGGCGTCAGCCGCCGTTGCTGCCCGCGCCGGGGATCTGGTTGACGGTGTGCTTGACCTTGTTGGCCGTGTTGGTGATCTGCTGGAACCAGTTGGAGACCTGGTGCCACCAGCCCTCGACGGTGGCCACGATGTGGTCGATCCAGCCGTGCAGCGGCGAGAACTCCCAGATCAGGAACCCGGCGACGATCAGGACCAGCAGGAACTTGAGGCAGCCGCTGCCCGGGATGTGGTGCCGCCTCCGGGGCGCACGCTCACGCCGGGGTGCGGGCTCCGGCTCGCGTTCCCGCTCGCGCTCGGGCGCACGCTCGGGCGCGCGCTCTGCCATGCGGCGCGCGGGCTGGGGGGCGGGCTCCGGCTCGGGCCGGTAGACGGGCGGCGCGACCTGCGGCCGGCCACGCTGGGCCTGTGCCGCCTGCGGTGGCTGCGCCTGGGCTCGGGCCTGCTGCTGCCGGTAGGGCGCGGGCGCGACCTGCGGCGGCGCGGCGAACGGGTCGACCTCGAACTCGCCCAGCTGACCGAGCTGGGTCTGCTCGTTCCGGCTCCGGGCCGCGCGCAGCTGCGACTCCCACGGGTGCGGGCCGTCCAGCTGACCCTGCGGCAGCACGGCGGTGGGGTCCGCGGGTTGCCCGAGGCCGCGCCCCTGGTGTCCGGCAGGGCCCATGCCCTGACTCTGCGGCAGCAGCGCCGTCGGGTCGCCCGCCCCGTGCGCGGGCAGCACCTGGGTCGGGTCCGCGGCGGGGGCCGCGAAGCCGGCCAGCGTCGCCGCATTCGCAGCGTTCATCGCGCTCGCCGCGCCCGCCGCCTGGCCGTAGCCACCCTGCGGCAGCACCTCGGTCGGCGCGGAGGGCGACCAGCCGTCGGCGGAGGACGGGACGCCGCGCGGCAGCGTCGGGTCCTCCGAACCTGCCGGAGTGGGCTGGGGCGGCGGCGTGAGCAGCATGGCCACCGCGTTGGCCGCCTCGATCTCGGCGACCGAGGCGTGGACGCCGATGCCCGCCGCCACCGTGCGCAGCGCGGTCGCCAGCGCGACGGCGGAGGGGCGGCGTGCGGGATCCTTCTCCAGGCAGCGCTCGATCACGGTCCACAGCGGCTCGGGCATCGTCCGCGGGCGCTCCGGACGCTGCGACAGGTGCGCCTGCAGGATCTGCAGCGCGCCGTCGCCCTGGAACGGGGGCTGTCCGGTGAGCAGCTCGTAGAGCATGATCCCCGCGCCGTAGACGTCGACCGCGGCGGTCTGCGGCCGACCCTCGGCCGTCTCGGGCGCGACGTACGCGGGCGTGCCGACGAACTCGGCCGTGCGGGTGATGCCGGGCGAATCGGCGAGCCTGGCGATGCCGAAGTCGGTGAGCAGCGGGTGCATGGTGCCGCCGTCCGGTCCGTCGACCGAGGCCAGCAGCACGTTGGCGGGCTTGAGGTCGCGGTGCACGACGCCGTCGGCGTGGCTGGCCGCCAGCGCGTCGGCGATCTGCGCCATCAGCAGCGCGCCCGCCACCGGGCTCAGCGGGCCGTTGGCACGCAGGTAGCGGTGCAGGTCGGGACCGTCGACCAGGTCCATGACCAGGGCCAGCAGCTCCCCCTCGACCACCAGGTCGCGGACCCGGACCACGTTCGGGTGGACCAGGCGCAGCAGCACGGCGCGTTCGCGCAGGAAGCGCATGACCACGTCCGGGTCGGTGGCCAGCTCCTCCTTGAGGACCTTGATGGCCACGGCGGCACCAGGGATCACGCCCAGGGTGTGACCGTCGCCACTCGCCCTGGCGTCGAGGTCCTCGCGGACCCGCGCACGCCAGACCGTCCCGGTGGCGCCGCGTCCCAGCGGCTCCTCCAGCAGGTACTTACTGCCAACCGGCCGCACCGTGCGCTCCTCGTCGTGCCATTCGTCCCGCGCCGTGAGTGGCCGGTCCCCCCGGCCCCATGGGGGCTGCTCGCGTTTTCGGCAACTCTAACGGCGTTCGAAGCCGCCGTCGTGCCGTGACGGCGGCGATCCGGCCGAGATCCTGACACGGACCTGGCAGAACGCGCCGAGGGGACGACGACAGGGAGGTCGCCGAAGGGCGTTCCGCGTGCAAGGACGCCCGGAGCGCGCTGATACGTTCCGAAGATCATCCGATCGGGTGCTGTGCGCGAACTGTCGGTGGCGGATGGGAGGATGCATCCGACACCGTGGCGACGACCATCGCGTGCGGGCGGGAAGGGGCAGGGCGCATGCAGATCCGGCTGACCGTGCTTGGGCCGCGCGAGAGCGGCTCGCCGTCGCAGACGGCACACACGTCGCACCCGCATGCCGCAACAGCCCGCCACTCCGGCGGCGGCCCCTCCGCCCCTGCGGCGGACGTACTGGTCAGCGCCCCGGTGGGCACCACGCTCGGCGCGGTCGCGGGGGCGCTCGCGGGCGCCGTGGGGGCGCGCCCCGGCGGACGCGCCGGTCGCGCGGCCACGCACATCCATCTCTACGCCCAGGGCCGCCGCCTCGACGAGCACACCGTGCTCGGACACCCGCCGCTGGTCGACGGCGCGGTGCTGCGCCTGGACGCTCCCGACCCGGACGACGCGGCCGAGCCCGGCGGCACCACCACGGCCCTGCACGTGGTCGGCGGCCCCGACGCGGGCGGCATCCACCTGCTGCACCCGGGCCGGGTGGTCGTCGGCCGCTCCTCCGACGCCGACGTCCCGCTGGACGATCCGGACGTCTCCCGCTTCCACCTGGCGCTGGAGGTCGGCGCCGACGGGCGGGTCACTGTCGCCGACACCGGCTCCACCAACGGCACCGAGCTCGACGGCCGTACGGTCGGGTCGGAGCCGCGTCCGGTGCCGCCGGGCGCGCTGATCTCGCTGGGCGAGAGCGCGCTGCGGGTCGTCCCCGCCTCGCCGGACCGGGCCGAGGTCCTGCCCGACGGCCACGGCACGGTCCAAGTCCCCACCCGCGGCGGGGCGTTCGCGTCGGGCGGCGGTGCGGGCGGTCAAGGAGCCGGAGGCGGTTCAGGCAGTCAAGGCGGTCCGACGGGGCGCACCGCGTCCGGCACGGGCATGCTGCCGCCGGTTTCCGAGGCCGGCTCACCGCGCCCCCACAGTCCCGCTCCGCAGCGCCCCTCCGGGGCCTCGGCGGCCTCCGCGTCCGACGCCCCGTCAGGGCACCCCGTGGGTGGCTCTTCTGACAACCGACCGCAGCTGACACACGGGCGCGGCTTCCGGATCGGTCTCGGCCTGCGCCGTCCCGCGCAGCCCGCCGCCGTCGTCCCCGCACAGGCCCCGCCGCGCGACTCCGGCCGCTGGCCCGACCCGGCGGAGATGCTGCTCACCGCGATCGGCCCGGGCCCCCGGCTCTGGGAGCGCACGCTCGACCATCCCGACGCCCTGGTGCTCCGCCTCGGCACCCGCGCGCACACCCCCGTCACCCTCGACCTGCGCGCGGCAGGCAGCCTCGGCCTCACCGGCCCGCGTCCCCGGCTGACCGGCCTGGTCCGGGCGCTGCTGGCGCAGCTCGCGGTGCTGCACGCGCCGTCCGCGCTGGAGCTGGTGCTGATCTCGGCCGACGAGTCCCGTCCACTGGACGACCGTACGGACGCCTGGTCCTGGCTGCCCTGGCTGCCGCATCTGCGCCCCACCCACGGTCAGCCCTGCCGCGCCCTGACGGCCTTCGACTCCCAGCAGGCCCTGGCCCGGCTCGCCGAACTGGCCCCTGGTTGGGGCGAGGACGCCCAGGCGGGCGGTGCGGCCGGTCACGTGTCTAGCTCGGCGTCGGGTCACGGTCATCCGAGCCCGCGGGGCCGGGCCACCGTGGTCGTCATCGACGGCGACCCGGGCAGCGAGGACGCCCGCGAGGCCATCGCCGAACTGCTGGCCCACGGCCCCGCCCGCGGCATCCACGTGCTCCACCTCGACGAGTACCCGGAGGCGCTGCCGCAGGGCTGCGGGGCCGTCGTCCAGATCTCCGGCGAGGTCGGCACTCTGCTGGACATGGAGCGTCCGGTCCCCTCGGCCGGTTCAGCCGCGCGCGGCGCGGCCGGTCAGCACCGTGCCGCGCCGGAGCGGGAGTTGGTGGCCGGCGTCGCCCTGGACGCGGTCGGCGCCGCGTGGGCCGGCCGTCTGGCCCGCGCCCTCGCTCCCCTGCGCGAGCAGGACGCGGCCCGCCGTCCGGGCAGTGCCCGCACCGCCCTGCCCGAGGCCGCCCGCCTGCTCGACCTGCTCGGTCTCGACCTGGTCACCCCCGCCAAGATCTCCGCCCGCTGGGCCGACCTGCGGATCAGCTCCGGCGACGTGCCGACCGCGACGGTCGGCGTCGCCCGGGACGGCGGCTACTCCTTCGACCTGACCGACCACCTGCTGATCGGCGGCGCCCCTCAGTCGGGCCGTACCGAGCTGCTCCGCTCGCTGCTCGCGTCACTCGCCGTGGCGGAACGCCCCGACCGGCTGGGCCTGCTGCTGATCGAGGGCCGTCCACCGCAGGATCCGGCCCACGGCCTCGCCCCCGCCGTCGAACTCCCGCACGTCATCGGCCATGTGGCCACCACCGACGGCCCCTTGCTGCGCGACGCCGCGCAGGCGCTGAGCGCCGAACTGGACCGCCGCGCCTCGCTGTTGCAGGGCCGCTCGTTCGCCGCGTGGCACGCCGAGCGCGCGCTCGCGCGGCTGGCCCCGCCGCGCCGCCCCGCCGACGACTACCCGCAGCAGGCACCCCAGGGCACCCAGGGTGCGCAGGGCGCCGTCGCTGTCGAGGCGGAGCCGCTCCCCCACCTGATCGTGGCCGTCGACGACTGGGACGCGCTGCTCGGCTCCCCGCTGGCCCACGTCCTGGAGGACGTCGCCCAGCGCGGCCCCCGACTCGGCGTGCGCCTCGCCGTCACCACCGCTCACCCCGAGCGGGGCGCTGGCACGGCGGTCGACGAGGCCGCGCAGCTGCGGGTCGCCCTGCGGATCGACTCCCCGGTCGCCTCCGCCCTGCTGATCCACGTCGAGGACGCCGCGGCCCTCACCGACGACCAGCCCGGCCGCGGCCTGGCCCGCCACCCGGACGGCGGCGTCACCGCGTTCCAGTCCGCGCGCATCACCGGCCGCATTCCGCGTACCGCGACGCTGCGGCCGACGGTCACCCCGCTGGACTGGACGACCCTCGGCGAACCCCCGACCCAACGCCCGGTCCGCGAACTGGGCAACGGCCCAACGGATCTCGCGCTCCTCGCCAGCGCGCTGCAGCGCGCGGCGGAGTCGCTGGGGGCTCCGCCGATACCGCGGTTGCTGTAGGTGCGCTGCGGCTCCGCCGCAGGGGCGCGACAAGCCACCCTGTGCGGTGAGCCCCCCGAACGAGCAGGGCCATCCGCACAGGGTGGCTTGTCGCGCAGTTCCCCGCGCCCCTAGATAGTGCAACTCGCTCTATTGCACGAGCGAAGCGCGTCAGCCGCCGAAGCCGAGCGCCTTGTTCGCCGCGACCACGTACTGGTTGGTGTACGTGCCGGGGATGCTGACGCCGCTGAGGTTGTCGCCCTCGATCTTCGCCGTGGTCTGGACGGTCGCGGGGCCGTTGGACGGCATCATGCCGTCCGGGAGGAACTGGCCCAGGTCCTCCTGCAGCGTCGCGATGTAGTCCGACTTGGAGGTCAGACCGTTGCTCACGTAGGACTGCGGCAGCGCGTTGGCGATGTCCGCGGCCGTGTGGGTGTGGATCCAGTGCATCGTCGCGACCAGCGCGTCGACCACCTTCTGCACCGTGGCCTGGTTGTTCTTGACCCAGTCCGACTGCGCCAGCACCGCCGCGGCGGGCCAGGTGCCGCCCAGCCACTTGGTGGCGCCCTGCGGGCTGGAGAGGTCGAGGACGGAGACGCCGGCCCCGGCCTTCTCGACCGCGTTGACAGTCGGCTGGGTGGTGATGGCGCAGGCCACCCGGCCCTGCTGCAGCGAGGAGAGCAGGGTCGCGCCGTCGCCCACGCCAACCCGGTGGTACTCGCTGGTGTTGAGGCCGTAGTGCGAGGCCAGCTGCTGGATCAGGTCGTCGGTGCCGGAGCCGAGGTCCGTGACGCCGATGCTCTTGCCCTTGAAGTCGGCGGGGGTGGTGACGCCCGAGTTCTTGGAGCACATCACGCGCTCGCCGGGGGCGGCGCTCAACTGGGCGACGGAGATGACGTCCTTGCCCTTGGACTGGAAGTCGAAGGTGTGGACGTACCAGGCACCGGCGAAGTCGACCTGGCCGGAGGCCATCGCGTCCTCGGCACCGATACCGCCCTGGGTCTCGGTGCTGAGCTGCATGTTGACGCCGTACTTCTTGTAGAAGCCCAGGTTCTGGGCCAGCTCGTACGGCAGGTAGATCTGCTTGTCGATGCCGCCGACCATCATGGTGACCGTCGGCATGCCGTTGACCACCGGCGCGGAGCCGCTGCCGGAGGAGGAACCACAGGCCGAGAGGCCGAGGGTGGCGAGCAGAGTACCGGCGGCGGCCAGGGCGACGTTGCGGCGGGATCTGACGGAGAACTTCTTGGTGGACATCTTTGTCACTGCCTTTCGGGTGGGGATGCCGGGTGGGGAGGCGAACCGAAGGGGTCTTACGAACCGGCAGAGGCTCACGAACTGACGGAGCCTGCGAACTGACGGAGGCTTGCGCGTGCGGCCCGACGCGGGCTCACATGCCGGCCGTCTCCTGACGGGAGGCCGGGCGCCAGGCGAGCAGCTTCTTCTCCGCGAAGCTGATGCCGAACTCGGCGGTCAGCGCGATGGCGCCGATGATCACCATCGCGGCGAAGACGCCGTTGGGGTCGAAGTGGCCCTGAGCGCTGGAGATCACCAGGCCCAGGCCCTGCTGGGCCCCGAGGAACTCGCCGACGATCGCGCCGATGACGGCGAAGCCGAAGGCGACGTGGAGGCTGGCGGTGATCCAGGTGAGCGCCGAGGGGAGCACCACGTGGCGGATGATCTGCAGCCGGGAGGCGCCGAGGACCTTGGCGTTGTTCAGGAAGACGACGTCCACCTCGCGCACGCCCTGGAAGGCGTTGAAGAACACCACGAAGAACACCAGGACGGAGGCCAGCAGGACCTTGGCGGGGGTCCCGAGACCCAGCCAGACCACGAAGAGCGAGCCGAGCACGATGCGCGGGACCGCGTTCACGATCTTGATGTAGGGACCGATCACGTCGGCGAGGAACTTGAACTGGCCGAGTACGACGCCGAGTACCACGCCCGCCAGGACGCCGTAGACGAAGCCCAGCAGGGCCTCCTCCATCGTGACGCCGATCTGCGTCCAGATGGAGCCGAACTCGGTGCCGTGCTGGAACCAGTCGACCAGCTGCGAGACGACGCCCGTGGGGGTGCCGAAGAAGAACGGGTCGATGACCTTGTCGGTGGCGAGGATCTGCCAGCCGCCCAGGATCACGACGCCCAGCAGGAGTTGGGACACCCGGACCTTGATCTTGCGCATCCGGACCTGGCGCACGGCCCTGGCCTTGACCGCCGCCTCGTCGTTGGCGATCTCCGAGCGGAGCGCGGACCGGACCTGCTCGGACGACTGGACGGCACGTTCGCCGTCCCGGGGCGTTGCGAGGCTCTCGCCGTCTGCCTGCGATGTGTTGTTCATGAGGGCCATCTCCTTACGTCCTTACGCGGCAGACTCGGCGGCATGGCCGGAACGGGCGTGGGCGCGCTCCACCTCGTCCTTGAGGGACTCCCAGATCTGGTGGTGGAGTTCGAGGAAGCGCGGCTCGAAGCGGATCTCCTGGACTGCGCCGCGCGGACGGGGGAGATCGATGTCGTAGATCCCCTTGATCGTTCCGGGGCTGGAGGTCATGACGACCACGCGGTCGGCGAGCGCGACCGCCTCCTCCAGGTCGTGGGTGATGAAGAGGACGGAGGGCTTGAGCTCCTCCCACAGACCCAGCAGCTCGTTCGACATCATCGCCTTGGTCTGCACGTCCAGGGCGCCGAAGGGCTCGTCCATCAGCAGGATCGACGGCTCGTTGATGAGCGCGGCAGCCATGGCGACGCGCTTGCGCATGCCGCCGGACAGCTGGTGCGGGTGGTGGTCCTCGAAGCCCTTCAGGCCCACCCGGCGCAGCCAGTCGCGGGCGGCGGCCTGCGCCTGCTTCTTGCCCACGCCGCGGAAGACCGGGCCGAGGGCCACGTTGTCGAGCACCGTCTTCCACGGCAGCAGGGCGTCCTGCTGGAACATGAAGCTGACACCCGAGGTGATCCCGTCGACCTCTTTGCCGTCCACCCGCACCGAGCCGACGCTGGGCTTGTCCAGACCGGCGACCATGCCCAGCGTCGTCGACTTGCCACAGCCCGACGGGCCTACCACGGCGCAGAACTGCCCCGGTTCCACGGTGAAGTTCACATCGCGGATCGCCGTGAACACTTTGCCGGTCGGCGACGTGAAGCGCCTTGTCACATTGGCGAGTTCAATTCCCGCTGCCATCGCGCCCCGCTCCTTTCGTCCTCGCCATCGTTCTGAGAGCTATGACGCTAAGGCTGCGAGCAGGTGACATCCATGTTTCGCGATTAAGTCGGCGCAGTGCGCATAACTCGGCTTTCTGCGCATTCTGCTCAGTCCCGAAAGCCGTCGGGGAGCGGACCAGAGGCAGGCCGAAAACGCAGGTGGGGCCCGCGGCGAATCGCCGCGGGCCCCACCTGTTCACAGACTCAGCGCATCGACCCGGTCCGCAGCAGCGTGCGGATGACCCGCATCGCGACGCTGAGGTTGGCCAGGTCGTACGACTCCGACGTCCTTATGTCGTCGAGCGTCGTACGGGCGCGGTTGACCAGCGTGGCGTTGGCCTCGGACCAGGCCTGGAAGCGCTGCTCCGGGGTCGCGCCGGGCTCGCCATGGGCCAGCAGGTCCGCGGTGAGGGTGGCGTGGGCCGCGAAGAGGTCCTCGCGGATCGCCGCGCGGGCCATCGACTGCCACCGGTCCGTGCGCGGCAGTTCGACGATCCGGTCCAGCAGTTCGGCGATCTGCAGGCGCGAGCCGAGGTCGTAGTAGATCGCCGCGACGTCCAGGACGTCGGCGCCGGTGCGGTCCGCCGTCTCGATGATGTCGAGCGTCGGAAAGGCCGAGGAGAGACCGGCGATCTTGATCGCCAGCTCCTCCGGGACGCCCGACTCCAGCAGCTCGTCGCGCACCCGCTCGAACCACTCGCGGTCCGAACCCTGGAGCAGCTCGGGCAGCTTGCCCCAGACCAGGCGCACCCGCTCGCGGAAGACGTCGATGGTCTCCTGGATGTCGAGCGGCTGACGCCGGTTGTTGAGCAGCCAGCGGGTGGCGCGCTCGACCAGGCGGCGGGTGTGCAGGCGCATCCGCGTCTGGACATCCGCCGGGACCTGGTTGTCCAGGGCCTCGATGGCCTGCCAGATGCCCTTCAGGTCGAAGATCGCGCGGGCCGCGGTGTGCGAACGGACGATCTCCTCGAAGGTCGCGCCCGTCTCCTCACGGAGGCGGAAGGCGAAGGTCATGCCGCCGCGGTTGATGGTCTCGTTGACCACGACCGTGGTGATGATCTCCCGGCGCAGCGCGTGCGCGTCGATCTGGCTCTCGAACTCGTGCTGCAGCTGCGGCGGGAAGTAGCGGTGCAGCTTGCCGCGCAGGTACGGGTCGTCCGGCAGGTCGGAGGCCAGGATCTCGTCGGCCAGGGTGATCTTCTGGTAGGCGAGCAGGACCGCCAGCTCCGGCTGGGTCAGGCCGCGCCCGGCCGCCGCGCGCTCACGGATCTGCGGGCCGGACGGCAGGAACTCCAGCTCCCGGTTGAGGTGGCCCTCGCTGGCGAGCTTGCGCATCAGGCGCTGGTGGACGTTGAGCATGCTCGGCGCCTGCGCCACCGCGTTGGCCAGGGCCACGTTCTGGGCGTAGTTGTTCGTCAGCACGTGCTCGCCGACCTCGTCGGTCATCTCGGCCAGCAGCGCGTTGCGCTGCTTGACCGTCATGTCACCGTCGTTGACGACCTGGTTGAGCAGGATCTTGATATTGACCTCGTGGTCCGAGGTGTCCACGCCCGCCGAGTTGTCGATGGCGTCGGTGTTGACCTTGCCGCCCTCGCCGTTGTTGCCCAGCGTCGCGAACTCGATGCGGCCGAGCTGGGTCGCGCCCAGGTTGCCGCCCTCGCCGAGGACCTTGACCCGCAGGTCGCCGCCGTTGACGCGGATGGCGTCGTTGGCCTTGTCGCCGACCTCGGCGTTGTTCTCGGCCCTGGCCTTGACGTAGGTGCCGATGCCGCCGTTCCACAGCAGGTCGACCGGGGCGAGCAGGATCGCCTTCATCAGCTCGGCCGGGGTCATCCGGGAGACGCCCGCCTCGATGCCCAGCGCCTGGCGCATCTGCGGGGTGATGTTGATCGACTTGGCCCGGCGCGAGAAGACGCCGCCACCGGCCGAGATCAGCTCGGCGTTGTAGTCCTCCCAGGAGCTGCGCGGCAGGTCGAACATCCGCTTGCGCTCGGAGAAGGAGGTCGCCGAGTCCGGGTTCGGGTCGATGAAGATGTGGCGGTGGTCGAACGCGGCCACCAGCCGGATGTGCTCGCTGAGCAGCATGCCGTTGCCGAACACGTCGCCGGACATGTCGCCGACGCCGACGACGGTGAAGTCCTCCGCCTGGGTGTCGTGGCCCAGCTCGCGGAAGTGGCGCTTGACCGACTCCCAGGCGCCGCGGGCGGTGATGCCCATGCCCTTGTGGTCGTAGCCGGCCGAACCGCCGGAGGCGAACGCGTCGCCCAGCCAGAAGCCGTACTCGCCCGCGACGCCGTTGGCGATGTCCGAGAAGGTCGCGGTGCCCTTGTCGGCGGCGACGACCAGGTAGGTGTCGTCGGCGTCGTGGCGGACCACGTCCTTGGGCGGGACGACCTCGCCCGCGACCAGGTTGTCGGTGATGTCGAGCAGACCGGAGATGAAGGTCTTGTAGGAGGAGATGCCCTCCTCCATCCAGGCCTGACGGTCGACGGTCGGGTCGGGAAGCTGCTTGGCGAAGAAGCCGCCCTTGGAACCGACCGGCACGATGACGGTGTTCTTCACCATCTGCGCCTTGACCAGGCCGAGGACCTCGGTGCGGAAGTCCTCACGGCGGTCGGACCAGCGCAGACCGCCTCGGGCGACCTTGCCGAAGCGCAGGTGCACACCCTCGACCTGCGGCGAGTAGACCCAGATCTCGAAAGCGGGCCGCGGGGCCGGCAGGTCCGGGATGGCCTGCGGGTCGAACTTCATCGACATGTAGGCGTGCGGCGCGCCGCTCTCGTCGCGCTGGAAGAAGTTGGTGCGCAGGGTGGCCTTGATCAGCGAGAGGAAGGAGCGCAGGATGCGGTCCTCGTCCAGGCTGACGACCTGGTCCAGGGCGCCGGCCAGCTCCTCCAGGATGCCCTCGGTCAGCTCGGCCGCGCTGTGCGTGTGGGCCGGGGAGAGCCGGGCCTCGAAGAGGTTCACCAGCAGGCGGGTGACGTGGACGTTGTTGAGGAGCGCGTCCTCCATGTAGTCCTGCGAGAAGGCGACACCGGCCTGGCGCAGGTACTTGGCGTAGGAGCGCAGCACCATCGCCTGACGCCAGCTCAGACCGGCGCGCAGGACGAGGGAGTTGAAGCCGTCGTTCTCGGCCTTGCCGGTCCAGACGGCGGCGAAGGCCTCCTGGAACCGCTCGCGGCTCTCGTCGGTGATGGTGTCGGCGACCTCGGGACGCAGCCTCAGGCCGAAGTCGTAGACCCAGGCCAGCGTGCCGTCGGTGCGGCGCAGTTCGTACGGGTGCTCGTCGAGCACCTCGACGCCCAGGCGGGACAGGACCGGCAGCACCTCGGTCAGCGAGACCGAGCCGCCCTCCCAGTAGATCTTGAAGCGGCGCTCGTCGCCCTCGGCGTCGACCGGCTGGTAGAGGTTGAGCCGGAAGTCGCCCGGACCGGTCAGCGACTCCAGCTGGCGCAGGTCGGCGACGCCGGTGGCCGGGGTGAAGTCGGCGCGGTAGCCGTCGGGGAAGGCGTTGTTGTAGCGGCGCGCGGCCTCGGCGGCACGCTCCTCGCCGCACTCGCGGACCAGCACCTCGTTGAAGCCGTCCGCCCAGGAGCGGGCGGTCTCGGCCAGCTTGGCCTCCAGCCGCTCGATGTCGGCGTCGGTCAGGTGCGGCAGCTCGCTGCCGGTGGGCACGCGGATGACGAAGTGGAGCCGGGCCAGGACCGACTCGGTGTTCCAGGCCGTGTAGTCGATGGCCGAGCCGCCGAGCTCCTGCATCAGCTGGTCCATCAGACGCAGCCGGACGCGGGTGGTGTACCGGTCACGCGGCAGGTAGACCAGCGCGGAGAAGTAGCGGCCGTACTCGTCCTGGCGCAGGAAGAGCCGGAGCTTGCGGCGCTCCTGCAGGTACAGCACCGAGTGGGCGATGGAGAGCAGTTCGGTGACCGGGGTCTGGAACAGCTCGTCGCGCGGGTAGGTCTCCAGGATCTGCAGCAGGTCGCGGCCGTCGTGGCTCTCGGGGCTGAAGCCCGACTCGGCCAGCACCTCCTTCACCTTGCGGCGGGCCACCGGGACCCGGTTGACCGAGTCGGTGTAGGCGGCGGCGGACAGCAGACCGAGGAAGCGGCGCTCGCCGACCACGTTGCCCTCGGCGTCGAACTTCTTGACGCCGACGTAGTCGAGGTAGGACGGACGGTGCACGGTGGCGCGGCTGTTGGCCTTGGTCAGCACCAGCAGCTTCTTCTCGCGGGCCTTGGCGCGGGCCGGAGCGGTCAGGCGGCCGAAGGAGGAGGAGTCGCCGGCCTTCGGGTCGGAGCGCAGGATGCCGAGGCCGGTGCCGGCGACCGCGTGCAGCGCGTCCTCGCCGTCCGGGGTCTGCACCAGGTCGTACTCGCGGTAGCCGAGGAAGGTGAAGTGGTCGTCGGCCAGCCAGCGCAGCAGGTCCCAGGTCTCGGCGACCTCCTGCTCGCCCAGGCCGGCCGGCGGGGTCTGCTGGAGCTCGTCGGAGAGGCGCAGCGCGGACTCGCGCATCTTGCCCCAGTCCTCGACGACCTCGCGGACGTCGCCGAGGACGCGGCGCAGGTCGGTCTCGATGGCGTGCAGGTCGTCACGGTCGGTCTCACGGTCGATCTCGACGTGCATCCAGGACTCGACCAGCGCGTCGGCCGGGCGCTCGGCCGTTCCGCAGGCGTCGGCGTCGAGGACCTCGATCAGCTTGCCGGTGATGTCACGACGGACCAGCAGCTGCGGGTGGATCACGGTGTGGATGCCGCGGTCCTGGCGGGTCAGCTCCTGGGTGACCGAGTCGACCAGGAACGGCATGTCGTCGGTGACGATCTCGACCACGGTGTGACCGCAGGACCAGCTGTTCTCCTCGACGGTCGGGGTGTAGACCCGGACCTCGACGGCGCCCTGAGGGCGCTTGGCTGCCAGACGGTAGTGGGAGGCCGCCGCCCCGTAGACGTCGTTCGGGTCGCGGTCGAGCAGGTCCTCGGGGGCCGTGTGCAGGTAGTAGTGCTTCAGGTAGGAGGCAAGGGCGCCGTTGCCGAGCGCCTCTCCCTGAGCCGCCTTGCTGAGCAGTTCGGCCTTCGCTGCATCCAGCTGGGTCTGCATGACTATTTGGCTCCTGTCGCGCGCCGTTGCGTGACTCGGTGGGTGGCACGGTACGGATGGTGCGGTTTGTTCATGATCCACCGGGTCTGTCCCTATCTTCCCCCATCGGACGGGATGGTCGGGCAAGCCTTGGTGGTTCCGCTCGAGCCTAACTGGGGTAAGAGACACTGTCAGGGGCCGGATCGGTGCACTACGTCACGATCTTTGGTACTCGCTGTACGACTTGTCCAAGGTCAGAATCGCGAAGGTTCACCCCATGTGCGGATAGCGGTGATCGGTGGGCGGCACGAAGGTCTCCTTGACGGACCGGGTGGACGTCCAGCGGAGCAGGTTCTGCGCCGCGCCCGCCTTGTCGTTGGTGCCCGACGCCCTTCCTCCGCCGAAGGGCTGCTGGCCGACGACGGCTCCGGTCGGCTTGTCGTTGACGTAGAAGTTCCCGGCGGTGAACCGGAGTCGGGCGGTCGCGCGGGCGATCGCGGCCCGGTCCTGGGCGATCACCGAGCCGGTCAGCGCGTAGGGCGCGGCAGCGTCGACCAGGTCCATCGTCTGCTCCCAGCGCGAGTCCTCGTAGACGTGGACAGCGAGGATCGGCCCGAAGTACTCGGTCGCGAAGATCTCGTGGCGCGGGTCCGACGACGTGATCACGGTCGGGCTGACGAACCAGCCGATGGCGTCGTCGTGGTGGCCGCCGACGACGACGTCGAGGCTGTGGTCGTCGCGGGCCCGGGTGATCGCACCGGCGTTCTTGGCGTAGGCGCGGTCGTCGATCAGCGCCCCCATGAAGTTGGACAGGTCGGACACATCGCCTGCTGTGAGGGACCGCACCTCGTCGAGCAGGTCGTCCTTGATCGCCCGCCAGACGCTCCGAGGCAGGTAGGCGCGGGAGGCGGCCGAGCACTTCTGCCCCTGGTACTCGAAGGCTCCCCGGACCAGTGCGGTCCGGAGCACGGCGAGGTCGGCGCTGGGGTGGGCGAGGACGAAGTCCTTGCCGCCGGTCTCGCCGACCAGCCGCGGGTAGGCGGCGTAGCCGGCGATGTTCCGGCCGACCTGCTGCCACAGCCGCTGGAAGGTCCCGGTCGAGCCGGTGAAGTGGATCCCCGCCAGCGCCCGGTGGGCCAGCGCCACCTCGGAGACCGCCTGGCCGTCTCCCGTCACCATGTTGATCACACCGGGCGGCAGCCCCGCCGCCTCCAGCGCCCGCATCACGTACCAGGCGGAGAGCGTCTGCGTCGGCGAGGGCTTCCAGACCACGGTGTTACCCATCAGCGCGGGCGCGGTCGGCAGGTTGCCCGCGATCGCCGTGAAGTTGAACGGCGTGATCGCGCAGACGAAGCCCTCAAGCGGCCGGTGGTCCGCCCGGTTCCACACACCGGGCGAGGAGACCGGCTGCTCGGCCAGCACCTGCCGGGCGAAGTGGACGTTCCAGCGCCAGAAGTCCACCAGCTCGCAGGGTGCGTCGATCTCGGCCTGCTGCGCCGTCTTCGACTGCCCCAGCATCGTCGCCGCGGCGACCGTCTCCCGCCACGGGCCGGCCAACAGGTCGGCGGCCTTGAGGAAGACCGCCGCCCGGTCGTCGAAGGAGAGCGCCCGCCAGGCGGGAGCCGCCTTCAACGCGGCGTCCACCGCCCGTCCGACGTCCTCTGTCGTCGCGTTGCCCAACACCCCCAGGCGCGCGGAGTGGTGGTGGGGCTGCACCACGTCGATCCGCTCGCCACCGCCAAGCCGCTGGTCCCCGCCGATCGTCATGGTCAGCGGGGTGTCCGTGGCCGCGGCGAGCTCGTCCAGCTTCGCCACCAGGCGGGCCCGCTCGGGGCTGCCCGGCGCGTAGCCGTGCACCGGCTCGTTCAGCGGCGCGGGGACCCGGGTGATGCCGTCGAAGCCGGAATGGCCCGCAAGGGGGCTGTTTGCATACATATCTGACATGCGGTCATCATGCGCACAGCGCCTCCGCCCGAGCCACAGCCTCGGCCAGAGTGTCGGCGACCGGCACCCCCACGCGCGACAGCTCGCGCCGGGAACTCGCCCCGCCGGTGAACAGCACGGCCTTGATGCCGGCCTCGGCGGCGGCCGCAGCGTCGTCCGGAACGTCCCCGATGAGGACGGTCCGCGCCAGGTCCAGCGACGCCGACTCGGCAGCCAGCGCGGAGAGATGGCGGACCAGGTACTGCCCCTTGCCGGTAGTGCCGGACGTGCCGTCGCGGCCGTCCACCCGGCGGAAGTGGCCCTCGATCCCGAAGCTCCGCACCAGCGGCACGAGTTCGGTGTGCCCGTACATCGACAGCAGCGACTGCGACGGCCGGGCACGAAGTATCTCCAGCGCACCGGTGGCCAGCCCGCAGGCATCCCTGCGGGCCGTGTAGTGCTCGTGGAAGACCGCGTCCATCCGCTCCCACTCCGCCTGGGAGGGCATCCGGCCGAGCCGGTCGGCGTAGCACTCGATCACCGGGATCCGGTACCACTCCCGGTACTCGGCCACGCTCAACGGCGGCAACGCCTCGAGCTCCGCGAAGGCGGCGTTGCTCGCCCCGACGACGGCGTCGATGTCGTCGAAGAGGGTTCCGTTCCAGTCCCACACGATGTGTGCCTGCTGTGCGTGCATGCTCCGCACCGTATCTCCCCCCACTGACAGACGTCCGCTCCGGCCGCCCGACCGCTCAGGACAGCAGCCCCGGGATCTCCTGCGTCGCGTACCAGAGCAGCTCGTGGTCCTCGGCGCCGTCGACGGTGAACCGGGCGTCCTCGTCCCCTGTGTCCGCCGCCGCGAGCGCTGCGGCAGCGGCGGCGACGTCCTCGACCACCTCGGCATCGTCGTCGTCAGCGTGCACCGACGCGGCCTTCACCAACGCCAGCGGCTCGCCCAGCAGCACCGCGCCGAGGGCGGCCGCGTCCTCGTGCTCCGCCTGGACCTGCAGCGTCACGGTCGCGTCCGGCACGTCCGCGGCGACCACGACCCGACGCCGCGGCGCGCTGTCGTCCGCGGCCACCAGCCGCAGCGAGGCCTGCGCGGCGCGGACCAGCGCGGCGTACTCCAACTCCTCGATGTCGTCGCTGAGGTACCACTCGCGCAGCGCCGGGGTGACCGCGTAGGCCCGCAGCGGGGCGGGGGCGACGACGCCGTCGGCGTGCGCCTGCGCGAGTCCGTTCAGGGTGAGAGGCACGTACACGCGCATCGCTGGCGCTCCGGATCCGGGAGGAGGAGAGAGATCTGAGGTCAGGATAAGCGGTCAACGGGACGCCGCGGCAGCGGTCGCGCAGCGTCACCGATCGAGTGGCTTTTGATCGCGTTCCGTGACCGGCCCTTAGCTCGACGCGCACCCGTCGTTGCAGGTCAGAGGGGGTAAATCACTCGGATAAGTGAATTTTCCCGAGGCCCTCTCGGGGTCGCGGGCCTGCTTGTCCCTGTCAGTACCCGGCACTAGCACTGGTCCCGAGTTCCCCGCCCGCCACGCCACGGAGGTGCCCCATGACGACCGCCACGCCCGCGACACCCCACCACGCGACGACCGCCGCCCCGACGGTCCGCCTCGGCAGGATCCACAGCCTGAGCGCGACCCGCGCGTCCCATGCGGCCGGCCGGCCCCCGGTCCCGGGGACCACCCCGCACCATCGCCTGGCGGCGGCGTACGCACAACGCCTGCTCGAAGTGGTCACAGGGCGCCGCCCGCTGGAGCAGCTGCTCGCCTTCGCGACGGAGGACGTCTACGACCGTGTCCGCACGCTGCGCGCGCTCGGCGCGCTCCGCGGCGAGGGCGCCGTCCCCGTCCTCCAGCGCGTCTTCGACTCCGCGCCGCGCAGAGACGCCCTCGAAGTCACCGCCCTGGTCCGCATCGGCGACCGCACCGAGACCCTCGCCTTCCGCCTCGAATGCCGCGCCCTCACCCGCAGCCAACTCGCCACCTGGCGCTTCACCGCCCTGGAGTCCCGGTGGTGACCACCACCCGCACGCAGACAGGCAGTTGCAACAATCGCTTTGCTGCCGCAGGCAGTTGCAACACCAAAGGGCGCGAGGAACTGCGCGACAAGCCACCCACGCAGGTGGTTCGCCGAACGAGCAGGGCCATCCGCACCGGGTGGTTGCTCGCACAGTTCCTCGCGCCCCTCAAAAGCAAGAGCGCCGTGCAACTACTTCTTGCGGCGACGGCCGCCCTTCGCGGCCTTGCGGCGCTCGGCGCGGGTGAGGCCGTCGCCGGCCTCGGTCTCGTCGTCGACGTCGGTCTCGATGTCCGTCTCGACCACGCCGTCCGCCGTGTCCATCGTCGGCGCCTTGTAGTGCAGGCGGTCCGGACGCTGCGGAGCGTCCAGGCCCTTCGCGCGGATCTCGACGTGCTGCCGCGCATCGGCGACACCCGCCGCCACCGCGTCGACCGGCGCGGCCGCCTCGACCGGGACCTCCTCGACCTGCTGCTCGACCTGGACGTCGAGGTTGAACAGGTAGGAGACCGACTCCTCCTTGATCCCGTCCATCATCGCGTTGAACATGTCGAAGCCCTCACGCTGGTACTCCACCAGCGGGTCGCGCTGCGCGAGCGCGCGCATGCCGATGCCCTCCTGGAGGTAGTCCATCTCGTAGAGGTGCTCGCGCCAGCGACGGTCCAGCACCGAGAGCACCACCCGGCGCTCCAGCTCACGCATGACCGTCTCGCCGAGCTGGTCCTCACGCTCGACGTACTTGGCGTGGAGGTCCTCCTTGACCGCGTCCGCCAGCTCGTCGGCGGTGACGTTGGAGCGGTCGCCGGTCTCGTCCTCGAAGTCCTCGATCTTCAGGCTGATCGGGTACAGCTGGCCCAGCGCGGTCCAGAGCTTCTCCCAGTCCCACTCCTCGGCGAAGCCCTCCGACGTCGCGTCACGGATGTACGCGTCGATGGTGTCGTCCATGAAGTGGTCGACCTGCTCGTGCAGGTCCTCGCCCTCGAGGACGCGGCGGCGCTCGCCGTAGATGACCTCGCGCTGGCGGTTCAGGACCTCGTCGTACTTGAGGACGTTCTTGCGGATCTCGAAGTTCTGCTGCTCGACCTGCGTCTGCGCGGACGCGATCGCGCGGGTCACCATCTTCGACTCGATCGGCACGTCCTCGGGCACGTTGGCCATGGACAGCACACGCTCGACCATGCCGGCCTTGAAGAGACGCATCAGGTCGTCGCCCAGCGACAGGTAGAAGCGGGACTCGCCCGGGTCGCCCTGACGGCCGGAACGACCGCGCAGCTGGTTGTCGATGCGGCGCGACTCGTGGCGCTCGGTGCCCAGCACGTAGAGGCCGCCCAGATCCCGGACATCCTCCTGCTCGGCCTTGACGGCCTCCTTGGCCTTGTCCAGCGCGGAGCCCCACGCGGCCTCGTACTCCTCGGGGGTGTCCACCGGGGAGAGCCCGCGCTGCGCCAACTCGGCGGCGGCCAGGTGCTCAGGGTTGCCGCCGAGCATGATGTCGGTGCCACGACCGGCCATGTTGGTGGCCACGGTGACCGCGCCCTTGCGACCGGCCTGCGCGACGACCTGCGCCTCGCGCTCGTGGTTCTTCGCGTTGAGCACCTCGTGCTGGACGCCGCGCTTACGCAGCTCCTGCGAGAGGTACTCGGACTTCTCGACCGAGGTGGTGCCGACCAGGACCGGCTGACCCTTCTCGTGCTTGACGACAATGTCCTCGACGACCGCGGCGAACTTGGCCGGCTCCGACTTGTAGATCAGGTCCGCCTGGTCGACGCGCAGCGGCGGCTTGTTGGTCGGGATCGGGACGACGCCCAGCTTGTAGATCTGGTGGAACTCTGCGGCCTCGGTCGTCGCCGTACCGGTCATGCCGGAGAGCTTGTCGTAGAGGCGGAAGAAGTTCTGCAGGGTGATGGTGGCCAGGGTCTGGTTCTCGTTCTGGACCTCCACCCCCTCCTTGGCCTCGATCGCCTGGTGCATGCCCTCGTTGTAGCGACGACCGGCGAGGATACGGCCGGTGTGCTCGTCGACGATCATGACTTCGCCGTTCATGACGACGTAGTCCTTGTCCGCCTTGTAGAGCTCCTTCGCCTTGATGGCGTTGTTGAGGAACCCGACCAGCGGGGTGTTGGAGACGTCGTAGAGGTTCTCGATGCCGAGGTAGTCCTCGACCCGGGTGACACCGGCCTCCAGGACACCGACGGTGCGCTTCTTCTCGTCGACCTCGTAGTCGCGGTCGATCTTGAGGCGCTGCACCATCTTGGCGAAGTCGCCGTACCACTTGGTGGCGGCGTCCGCCGGGCCCGAGATGATCAGCGGGGTGCGCGCCTCGTCGATGAGGATCGAGTCGACCTCGTCGACAACCGCGAAGTTGTGGCCGCGCTGCACCAGTTCGTCCTTCGACCACGCCATGTTGTCGCGCAGGTAGTCGAAGCCGAACTCGTTGTTGGTGCCGTAGGTGATGTCGCAGTTGTACTGCTCACGCCGCTCGGCGGGCGGCATGTTCGCCAGGATGCAGCCGACCTCGAGACCGAGGAACCGGTGCACCCGGCCCATCCACTCCGAGTCACGCTCGGCGAGGTAGTCGTTGGTGGTGATGAGGTGGACGCCCTTGCCGGTGAGCGCGTTGAGGTAGGTCGGCAGCGTACCGACCAGGGTCTTGCCTTCGCCGGTGCGCATCTCGGCGACATAGCCGAAGTGCAGGGCGGCGCCACCCATCAGCTGCACGTCGTAGTGACGCTGGCCGAGGGTGCGCTTGGCGGCCTCACGCACGGCGGCGAAGGCCTCGGGGAGGATGTCGTCCAGCTTCTCGCCGTCCGCGAGGCGCTCCCGGAACTCGTCGGTGAGCGCGCGCAGCTCGGCGTCCGTCAGGTTGACGAAGTCCTCTTCGATGGAGTTGACCTGTTCTGCGATCTTGGACAGCTTGCGAAGGATCTTTCCTTCGCCTGCACGCAGGATCTTGTCGAAGACGGACACGTGGGCTGGCTCCTTGCCTGGGCGGACCGGGCGACTGGTTTCTGGCTCCTTGCTCGCGGGCGGATACACCCGCCGCGTGCCCATCGTATGCGAGGAGTCCATTCGGCCGGGAGGTCCGTCAGCACGCCGAAGGGTGTCGCCGGTGAGAGTGACATGAGTTTTATGGAAACAGCGGTAGAAAACGGACAGGTTACGGGCTTCCGAAAAATACGACGATCATCGCCGAGAGCTTGGGGATACTCCTGCAATGGAACCGACCACGCTGGAAACACCCCGGCTGCACCTTCGCCAGTTCACCGAGGCGGACATCGACACGATCACCGAGGTGTGCCAGGACGTCCAACTCCAGCGGATGACGTCCGTTCCCGTCCCCTATACCCGGGCCCACGCCGAGGGCTTCGTCCGCGAGATCATCCCGCAGGGGTGGATCACGGAGACGCTGCTGAACTTCGGCGTCTTCCGCAAGGACACCGACGCGCTGGTCGCCTCGGTCGGCATCCACGGCCACCGGTTCCGCACCGACGGCAACGCCGAGATCGGCTACTGGACGGCGCCCGAGCAGCGCCGTCAGGGCTTCACCGCCGAGGCGGTCGCGGTCGTCTGCGACTGGGCCTTCACGGAGTTGGACGTGGTCCGGATGGAGTGGCGGGCCGTCGCGGGCAACGTCGGATCGCGCGCGGTCGCCGAGAAGGTCGGCTTCCGCTTCGAGGGCACACTGCGCGGCGCCACCGTCCACCGTGGCCGGCGCCGCGACGCCTGGATCGGCGGCCTGCTCAGCACGGATCGCGTCGCCGCGGACCGCCTCAGCACGGATCACGCCAGGCGTCCAGGGCGAGGTGCTTGAGCATCGCGCTGAACCGGAGCCGTCGCGCCTGCGGGCAGAAGGCGCTGGTCGGCAGGTTGTACTCGGTCTCGAACACCGCCTTCCCGGCGGCGACGAAGGGCGTCAACTCGGCGCACTCCTGGTACTCGGCGCACTGCTCGTCGATCGCGAAGTCGAAGTCCGGGAGCAGCTGCGGGATCTGGTCGAGGTCGTTCTTGAGCGCCACGGCTAGGCCGCGCGCGTGCGCAAGGCCCGCCACCAAGCGGTTGAAGGCCAGTTGGTCGGCGGCGGTGAGCGGAAAGCCGGTGTCGTTGGCGTATCCGTCGAGCTGGTCCGGCTCGACGGCGTCGAAGCCCTTCGCCTTGCAGACGTCGAGGCGCTGCGCGATCAGCGGCCGCAGCACGTCCAAGCGCCGAATGTCCAACCACCGCTCGTCCGGCCACCCGTCGAGCGGCTTGCCGAGCAGGCTGCTCGGGAATCTAGCCGCGTCGGGCCGGTAGGGCTCCCACGCGCCGACGTTGACGTAACAGACCACCTTCCGCCCGGCGGCGTGCAGGGCTGCGACGACCTGGGCGGAGTTGTCGACGGAGTCGATGTCATAGACGTCGGCGACGACCGACACGTCGACGGGCGTGGTCAGCTGCCACTGCCAGGTGAGACCAGGACGTGGCTGCCAACGGCCACCCCCCGCAACGCGCATGGGCGGTGAAGGTGACAGTGTCGTTGACGGCAGCGGTGGCGGTGGTGCGGTGGTCCGTCGGGTCGGCCCAGGGCCAGGCGCGGAGGTGCTGGGTGCGGAGGTGCCGGGCGCGCCCGAACAGCCGGCCAGCAGGCAGAGGCAGAAGCCGAGGCAGACAGCCAACCACAGCCGGGTCCCCGCCTGGATCGGCGGTTGCTTCCTCATCCGTACCCCGTCACCTGTGCCTCGTGGCGGTGCCCACCGCCTGCGCGGTGGCGAGGAGCAGGACGAGCGCCGCCACCGCGCTGACCGTCGACTGTGCGGCCCCGGCCGGGACCCCAGCCGCCCTCGCCACGACGACCGCCGCTCCCGCCGTCGCCACCGCGATCGTCGCCCGACCCAACAGACCGAGCGACTGCAGCAGTTGGGCGCTCCATATCGCCGCGGCCAAGGCCGCCAGGGCCACCAGTCCCGGGCCGCCGGCCTCCGGCCACAGCAACGCCGTCGCCGCCACAAGCGCGGCGACCAGCACCAGGTAGCCGCAGAGGCAGCGCACCAGCGCGCTCAGCACCAGGCGGTGGAACCGCCGCTTCGAGCCCGTTCGGCTGAGCGCCAGCTCGGTGGTGGCGCGGCACCGGGCCAGAAACCATTCCGCGCCCCCCATGCTCAACGTCAGGGCGAGGGTGGTCGAACCGATCTGAGCCAGCGTCAGTACGGCGACGCCCAGCCCGAAGACTCCGGCGCCCGCCGCCTGCCACCACTCCGACCGGCTCACCCGCACGCGCGCGTGGTCGGCTCGGCCCGACCGGAGCGTCGGGACGGTCTCCTGCCAGCCGGCCGTCAGCGCCAGCGCCAGAGCCAGCAGGATCAGCCCCGCGCCCGCCCAGCGCGGTGGCGCGCCCCCGAGACGTCGCGACACGACCACCCACACCGCGCCCAGCACGACCGGCGTGAGCGCCCGCAGCAGCAGCCGTTCCCGTCCGAGGACCAACAGCGCCGTCGCGGCAGCGAAGTAGAGCGCCTGGCCGGCCGCGTAGGCGACGGTCGGCGCGGTGGCCCCCGGCATCACCGACGCGGCCAGTGGAGCGAGCACGACCCCGGCAGCACCACCGAGGAGAAGGAACGCAGCCGCACCCACCTGGTCCTCCTGGCCCCGCCGCAGATAGGCGAGGTGCGCCACAGCCTGGCTCCAGCCCCAGCTCAGCAGCAGAGCCGCACCGATGCTCCCGTCCAGACCGTGCGGCGGCCGGTAGAGCAGGTAGGCCAGGCCGGGGAGGGCGAAGAGGACTCCGCGCAGGGCGCAGCGCGGCGCCGAGACGTCCCATGCCGACGCTCCCACCGAACGGAACCGACTCGGAAGGTTCTTCGACACCTTCGCTGCCCGCGCCGCGTCCGTTGCGCTCGCCGCATTCGCTGCGTTCCGCGTGTTCGGCACCGCCGCATCGGCCCCCGCGTCACCGGCCTCGCCGTGCGCCCGGCTGAAGAGCTCCTCGCCCAACTCGAACGCGTCCCGTCGGCCGTAGCGCTGCTGGATCTGCGAATCGGTGAGCCCGTCCGCCTCGATGGCTGCGACGACCTCCAGCGGATGCACCGCCGTCGCGGCGATCTCGCCGAACCGTTCCGCCAACTCGTCGGCCGGATCCGTTGCGAGGGTGTGCGGCCTCGGCCCTGAGACGGGATCCAGCCGCAGGCCCGGCAGCAACTCCACCAGCCCGCTCATGCGGCCACCCGGTCATCGGCGTCCGTCGCGCGCCGCGTCGCGGCAACCGCGCCGGACGGGCCGAGCGTCGTGGTCCCCGCCAACTCGCAGTACAGCGACCGGAACTCGGAGACCGTGCGCTCGACGGTGAACTGCTGCTCCACCCTCCGGCGTGCCGCCGCGCCCAGCCGCGCCCGCTCCACCGGGTCACGGAGCAGAGCCAGCGTCGCCGCCGCCAACGCCTCGGGTTCGCGCGGCGGGACCACCAGGCCGGTGTCGCCGACGGCCTCGCGGACGCCGCCGACATCGGTGGAGACCGTGGCGCGTCCGCAGGCCATCGCCTCGATCAGGCTGAACGGGAAACCCTCCGAGATGCTGGAGAGCAGCACCACCGAGCCCGCCGCGTAGGCGTCCTTGACCGCGTCGATCCGACCCTCGAAGGTGACGGCGTCCGCCACGCCGAGCTCGGCGGTCAGCGCCTTCAGCCGCTGTCGGTAGCCCTCTCCCCCGGCCGGGGGATCGCCGAAGAGGCGCAGTCTGGCCCGGGGCAGGTCGAGCCGGACCAGGGCGAAGGCGCGGATCAGCGTCTCCAGGTCCTTGATCGGGTCGATCCGCCCGGCCCAACTGACCGTCGGCTCCTCGGGTTCGTCGCCGGCGACGGGGAACTGCCGCAGGTCAACGCCGTTGTAGACGGTGCGGATACGACGCGGGTCGCAGCCACCGTGCTCCTCCCAACGACGGTTGTACCGGTTGACGGGCGCGACCACGTCGGCGCAGCGGTAGCTCTCCGCCGCCAGCATCCGGTAGAAGCCCAGCACCAGCGTCTTGACCGGCCGGGAGAAGGGCGCCGCACGAAAGCCGAGGAACCGTTCCCGCAGATAGATGCCGTGCTCGGAGAGGAGCAGCGGCACCCCGTGGAAGCGGCGCGCGGTCAGGCCGGGCAACGCCGCCAGCCCGCCCGTGGCGACGTGGACCACGCCCCGCGCGGGCGGCTGCACCGCGAGCGCCCGCAGCGCGTGCTCCAGCAGATCGGTTGCCTGCAGGGCATCGCGAAAGCTGGGCCGGTCCCGACTGGTCGCCACGAACGGCAGCCGCCACACCCGCTGCAGCGAACGCAATGCCCCCTCGCTGCGCAGCGCGGCGGTCAACGACCCTCCGGTGAGTGCGAACTCCGCTATCTCGTACAGCTCGTCGGCGAAGTAGGGCTCGAAGTCCGGGTCGAGCAACGAGAGCAGGAAGCGCTCGTACCCTGCGAGGAAACGGCGTAGCGCACGTCCGCGCGGCGCGCGCCCGCTGGTGGGTGGCCCCCAGAGCGGGACCGTGCTGTGCGAAGCGATCTGCTCCGGCAGCGGCCAGATCACCGGCTCCCGGCCGCTGCCGGTGATCCCCAGGATGTGGAAACGGACGTCCGGCATCCCGCGCACCAGCTGGTCGCACCAGGTGCTGACGCCGCCGTGGATGTAGGGATAGGTGCCCTCCGTCAGCAAGGTGACCTCCAGCGCCACCGGGCTGTTCATTTACGCTGTCCCCCCTCAGGGCAGTCAGGGCATTTCGTCAGGGTGTCGAGCGACCGCGTCCGGGACAGCCACTCGCTCTGTGCTGTCCCGGACGCGGTCGTGGTGCCGCGGTCGCCTCGGCTACCCGGCCGTGTGCGGAAGCTTGGCGACCCCGGCCGGCGTCAGCGGGACCTTCTTTGCCACGGACGCGAGTTGCTTCGGCGTGATCGCCGCCGGGGCGACGTGTGCCGCGTTCACCTTCACCGGGCCGCGCATCGGCGGCACGATCGGCATGGCCGCCGAGGCGAGCCGGAGCGTGACCGCCGACTGCAGGCTGCCAGGGCTCATCCAGCCGGACAGCTCGCCCGCGTAGGACGTGCCGACCGCACGCGTGCCGAGGAGCAGCGTCTGCGTCGTGCCGGTGGGCATGGTGACCGGGATCTTCACCCCGGCCGGTGCCTGCAGCGTGACCACGTTGCCCACCCGGTACGCGGTGACCCGCCCCGAGGAGACGGCGTTCTGCCAGGCCGAGCGCTGCTGCAGCTCCGTGCCGATGGCGGATTCGCGCAGGTTGACGATGGGTGCGTCGGCGGCCATCAGGTTGCCGTAGTCGCTCAACAGCGTGTCCAGCACCGGGTAGAGGATCCGGTCCTCGGCCAGGTTGGACTGGTGTGCGTAGTGCGGATCGGGGTCGTCACCGAGGATGTGGCCCATGTCGATCCGGGCCTCCAGCGGGACGACGTAGTCCGCGTAGCCGGTGGTCTCGTCCAGCGGCGCGGGCAGGCAGGTGGTGGTGGCCGGGTTGGCCGTGCAGATGCCGCTGCCGCCCTGGGCGGTCGCGGTGTAGAGCCAGTTGTACTCGTCGACCTCGTCCGCGACCTTGCCCGCGTTGTAGTAGACGCTCATCGGGTAGCGCGGCACCGTGAGCGCGCTGCCGACGGCCCGCTGCTGCGGCTCGCGGGAGTGGTCGCTGCCGGTCCACTTGACGCCGGCGGCGGCCAGCGCCGGGGCCAGACCGGGGTTGTCGACCGGTTGCTGCGGCAGCGTCTTCAGGCCCGAGTGCTCACCGGTGACCAACTCCGTCGGGTCGATGCTGATCCCGCGCTTCTCGGCCCACTGGACGTTCTGGGTGATCGCCGTCTCGATGGTCTGCTGGCTCACCCACTCGGTGGCGCCGGTCGCGCTGGTCGTGCAGGACCAGGGCACGGTCGCGGTGTTCTGCACGCAGCCCAGGAACGGGTGGTCGTAGGTGTGGTTGACCCAGCGGAAGGAGGTCTTGTCCGCCAGCAGGGCATCCGTCAACGGGTCGTCGACGGTGCCGTTCTGGGTGGCGTCGTCGCTGCCGCCGCCGTTGAAGAAGAAGTCGAAGGTGAAGTTGTGCGCCTGCTCCCACTGCTTGGCGTAGGCGACGTCGGCCGGGCTCATCCGGATCTCCGACGCGGCCGGGGTGCCCTTGCACGCGGAGGCGGCGTCGCCCGGCGTGCACTTGGCGGTGCTGCTCCACCTGTCGTCCGGCAGGAAGACGTCGTCGATGTCCTGCTCGAAGTAGTTGCGGTCGAACCCGATGTGGACGCCCTGGGTCATCCAGTCGACGATGCCGCGCGCCAGCAGCCGGTACTGCTGCTGGTACTGGTTGTAGGCGAAGGTGAGCACCATCTCGGAGACGCCGTTGTGGTCGTACTCACCCGCCAGCACGCCCTGTGTGCCGCCCGCGCCCGGGATCGGCATGGTGACGAGCGGGGTGAACGTGGCGCCGGCCGCCTGCGCGGCCAGCGGGGTGGCCAGGTATCCGTAGCTCTCGACGACGTTCGGGTCGTTGTTCTCGAACGGGACGCTGCCCTTGAGGTACCGGAACGGGCCGCTGAGGCCGGCCGTGGTGACCTGGCCGTCCATGCCGTCCAGAGCGCCGATGTAGCCGGGGTTGCTGGCCCAGTTGAGCCCGACGGCGGGCTGGGCGTAGGTGTAGGCGTCGACCTGGCGGATGCCGAAGGTCTGCTCGTAGCCGACGATCGCGGCCATCTCGGCCGAACCGGCCGGGAACGGCGCGTTGTTGGGCAGCACCACGGCCTGGTACTTCGCCTCGGCGCGGCCGAGGGAGTCGGTGCCGCTCAGAAAGGCGGCGGTGATGGTCGGCCGCTTGGGGTCCGAGAGGACCACGCGCGTGTACGGCGTGCCGGTCAGGTCCAGCTCGTTGACGATGGCGGCGACCGAGGGGCCGCCGTCGTCGACCACGAGGACCTTGAGATCGATGCGCTGCGATGCGCTCACAGCCTGCGCCCCGACCGTCGGCGCGGCGAACGCCAACAGCCCCGCCGCGGTGAGCGCGGCGGCCCAACGGGTCCTGCGACCCATGTCGTCCCCTCCCGGGCATGCCGATGCCCGGGGAGCGGGCAGGCATGCCGAAGAATCGAGTGAAATCGTGTGAAGTCGAAAAGAAAACAGAGACAGAAGTGCGAAGTACGAGATACGAAGCACGAGAAGCAAGTCGAAACACCGGGAGGACGGACCTCCGGGACCCCCATGAAGCAGCTCCCTCACTGCGGGAACCAGGCTAGGAGCGCCGGGAGCAGCGCACCCAGCAGGTTGGCCGATCTCCACTCTCATCAGTGAGGTTCTGAACGGCAGTTTGATTGCCGTCGCTCGACAGAGTGAGTGGTGTCAGTGGTCGGGCATAGGCTCGCCGACATGACGACCGAGTCGCAGTTGCTCGAACTCTCCGCCGACCAGGCGCGTCGGATCGCCCTGCGCGCCCAGGGGTTGCTCGGCGTGCCGGACCGCCGGGCGGGTGTGCGCGGCATGCTGCGCAGCCTGGGTTCGGTCCAGCTGGACACCATCTCGGTGCTCGCCCGCTCCCACGAGCTGATCCCCTACGCCCGGCTCGGTCCGGTGGGCCGCGACGCCGTCGAGCAGGCCTACTGGAGCGGCGGCCGTTCCTTCGAGTACTGGTCGCACGCCGCCTGCATCCTGCCGGTCGAGGAGTGGCCGCTCTTCGCCTTCCGCCGGCGGCACTTCCTGGAGCGCGGCCACCGCTGGCACCGGATGGAGGACGCGGAGCGATCCTCCGCCGAGATCGTCGCCAAGCTGCGCGCCGAGGGCCCGCTGACGGCCACGGACCTGGGCGGTGCCAAGAAGGGCGGCGTCTGGTGGGACTGGTCCGAGTCCAAGATCGCCGTCGAGTGGCTGCTGGACACCGGCGTCGTGGTCTGCGCCGAGCGGCGCGGCTGGCGTCGCGTCTACACCCTGGCCGAACAGGCCGTCCCCGCCGAGCTGTTGAACACCGAGCTGGACGACGAGGCGTGCCTGCGGCAGCTGGTGCGCCAGTCCGGCACGGCCCTGGGCGTGGCCACGGAGAAGGATCTGGCCGATTACCACCGGCTCAAGGTCGAGCAGGTCTCCGCAGCACTTCCGGAGTCCGGCCTGGTACCGGTCCGCGTCGCCGGCTGGGGGCGCAACGGCGGCCGGGCCAACGGTCACAACGGCGGTCGTGTCGCGGAGAACTCGGCACTCGCCTGGGCCGATCCGGCCGCGCTCGCGGAGGAGCCGCGCGGTCGTCACCGGACCACCCTGCTCTCGCCGTTCGACTCGCTGATCTGGGACCGGGCCCGCACCGAGCGCGTCTTCGGCTTCACGCACCGCCTGGAGGCCTACACGCCCAAGGACAAGCGGGTCCACGGCTACTTCGCCATGCCGCTGCTCGCCGGCGGCAAGCTGGTCGGCCGGGTCGACCCGGCCCGTGAGAAGGGCACGCTGGTGGCCCGTCAGGTCTCGCTGACCACGCCGAAGGCGGTCGAACCCCTCGCTGCGGCGCTGCGCGAGGCCGCCGAGTGGGTGGGCTGCGACGCGGTCCGCGTCGAGCGGCTCCACGACGAGTCCCTGCGCACGCCCTTGGAGAAGCTGCTGGCGGCGTGAGCCGAGGGGCGAGGTCAGCCTATTTCGAGGATCTTCTCCCGCATCGCATAGACCACGGCCTCCATCCGGGAGTGGAGCTGCAGCTTCTCCAGGATGTTCCGGACGTGGTTCTTCACGGTGTTCTCGCTGATGAAGAGCTGCTTGGCAATGTCCCGGTTGTTGAGGCCGGTGGCCACCAGCTTGAGGACCTCCATCTCACGGTCCGTCAGGCGCGGTGCAGGCAACAGCTCCTGCTGGTCCGTCCGCTTCTGGATCATCGACTTGAACTCGGTCAGCAGCTTGGCCGCCATCGACGGGCTGATCTGCGACTGGCCGTCGGCGACCGCGCGGATGGCGGTGGCCACCTCGTCCGTGGAGATCTCCTTGAGCAGGTAGCCGGTAGCACCCGCCTTGATCGCCTCGTAGAGGTCGGCCTCCTCGTCGCTGATGGTCAGCATGATGATCTTCGTGCTCGGCGCGACCTCCTTGATGGCCGTGCACGCCTCGATCCCGCTGCGGCGCGGCATCCGCACGTCCATCAGGATGATGTCGGGCAGCAGATCCGCTGCCTTGACCACGGCCTCGGCCCCGTCACCGGCCTCGCCGACGACCGCGATGTCCTCCTCCTGGGCAAGGACGATCTCCAGTCCGCGCCGGAAAAGCGCGTGGTCGTCCACGACCAGTACCCGGATCGGCTCCACCATCCGGTCCCTCCCCCTTGGTGGGCGGCTTTCTGCGACATGATTCCACGCTTCGCGGATGTCGCGATCACCCGCCCACAGTGGGTTCCCCCGGAAGTGTGCCCGGGGGAACCCTTGATCTCCGTGGTCGTCCCTCCGTGAGCGGAGTACGTCAGCCGTCAGCCGAGTACGTCCGCGGAGACCTAGACGCCGACCTTCAGGTGGATCACACCGTAGTCGTAGGCGTGGCGGCGGTAGACCACGCTCGGCTGCTTGGTCTCCGCGTCCACGAACAGGTAGAAGTCGTGGCCGACCAGCTCCATCTCGTACAGCGCCTGGTCGAGGGCCATCGGCTCGGCGGGGTGGGTCTTCTCGCGGACCACCAGCGGCCCGTCGCCCTCCACCTCCACCGATCCCTGCATCGTCTTCCTGTGCTCCGGGCCGAGCTCCTCGGGGGAAGCCTGCCCGGGCGTGTCCGACAGCGCGGCGGTCGCGGCCGCGACGCTCAGCGGCGCCCGCGGGCCCTTGCAGATCCGCCGCCGGTCGGCGGCCTTGCGCAGTTGCGCGTCCAGCTTGGCCGAGGCCAGGTCAAGAGCGGAGTACGGGTCGGAGGAGCTCGCCTCCGCCCGGATCACCGGGCCACGGCTGCGCAGCGTGATCTCGACCTGGTCGGAGTGCTCGGCCTGGCGCGGGTTGCGCTCCTTGGAGACCTCCACGTCGACGCTGATCACCTTGCCGTCGAGCTTGTTGATCCGCTCCAGCTTCTCGGCGACGTGCCTGCGGAACCGCTCCGGAACCTCGGTCTTGCGACCCTTGACGACGATGTCCACGCAGAACTCCGATCCTTCGCGCTTCATGCCCAGGGACCCGAAGGTCCACCGGGCCCATCGAGAACGCAGCGCCGCCCACTCGGAGTCGGGCGGTACCGCCCCTCAGTCCCCTTCATCCCCATTCGAAACGGTGGGAACCCCATGGAACAACGGTTCCCCGGGTTCCGCCCGTCCCATTCGGAGCCGAAGGTCCCGGCTGAGGGAGCCATACGTCCTGACCTCCCAAACTCGCCGCGTTGGCGGGGCTTGTACAGCCCCCGCGCGGGTCCTACCCCCGTTCGGATGAACATCACGTAAATGTCCCTCGTCAACGAGGTGCACGCGGCACTCTGAGGACTCCCCTCAACCTTCTCTCGGAGTCGCCGATGGAGCCATTCGTAGGGGCAGTTCCAGCCACTGAATCCGCACCCGTTCCGGCATCAACACCAGCATCAGCGCCGAGCACGACACCGATCCGGGCCACGCCGTTGCCGGTCCGGCTGCTCGACGCCGCGCTCGATCTGCTGCTCCCCGCCGCCTGCGTCGGCTGCGGCGTCGCCCGCACGCAACTGTGCCCTGACTGCCGGGGGCAGCTGACGGCCGCCGAGCCGCTTCGGGCACGTCCCGCGCACCCGCCACCGGGGCTTCCCGAGATCTACGCGGCGGTCCGCTACGGCGACCCGGCCCGCCAGGTACTGCTTGCCCACAAGGAACGCGGAGCGCTACGGCTGGCCGCCCCACTCGGCCAGGCCCTGGCGTTGGCCGTGCGCGCCGCGTTCCCCGCCACTCCGCGCCAGGAACGCCCGTTGCTGCTGGTCCCCATGCCGAGCACGACGCACACCACGCGCGCCCGTGGCCACAACCCCACCCTGCGCGTCGCCCGCGCGGCCGCGTCGGCGCTGCGCGGAGCAGGCGTCCCCACCCGGGTCGTTCCCGCGTTGCGCCACGCCCGCGCGGTGGCCGACCAGTCCGGCCTCGACGCGGCGGCGCGGCAACGGAACCTGCGCGGCGCGCTCACCGTCCACGCCCACCGCACCAGGCTCCGCGAGGGCCACGTCCTGGTCGTCGACGACCTTGTCACCACCGGCGCCAGCATCGTCGAGGCAACCCGTGCCCTCGCCGAGGCGGGCGCGGACGTCCTCGCGGGCGCCGTCGTGGCGGCGACGCAGCTCCGCGACTGAGCGACTGAGCGCGCGTCGACCAGGCGGCATCAGCCGCCTGGTCCGGACATCAGCCCGGGAAGCGGGGAGCGCTTCCCTTGTCCGTGCCGGAGGTGCCGTTGCCCACGGGGGCCCAGCTGGCAGCGGACAGCATCCGGAAGACCGAGTCAGCCGATGAGGCCGAGTCCGCCGAGGAGGCCACCAGTCGCGGCGTCGGCCCCGGGAATGCCGTGATGTCGACGATGCCGTTGAGCGCCGGGAGAATCCCGTTGTCCGTGCCCGAGGGCGAGCCGTCGATCTCGACCGAGATCGGCGTCAGGGTGTGCGTCGTCGACGGAAGGCCCAGCACGACCAGGCTGTCGCCGTCGGTCCACGCCATCGACGAGATCGAGCTGATCGACTGCGCGATCGTGCGCAGTCCGTCGATCGTCAGCTGGGGCGACGCCTCCGTGCCGATCCGGTGGACCCGCCCGATCACGACCGAGGTGTCCGAGGTGGTGGGGTCCGCGACCAGAAGGGCGATCCGGGCCCCGTCAGCGGCGACGCGGACCTGCTTGACCGTGCCCTGCAGGCCCGTCACGGTCACCGGGACCTCGTGGCCGTTCTCCACCGCGCGAAGCGAGGGGTTGTTCGGATCCGAGTCCGCCGCCCAGAGCGTGCCCGTGCCGTCCCAGCTCGGCGAGGAGAGCCCACCGGTCGCGCTGGTCAGGACCGGCTGAGTCGGCGCGGTGGTCGCGTGCAACGAACTGACGTAGACCGCACCGCCGTTCTTCGTCACGGTCGCCACGGCACCGTCGCTGCGCGGCGACACCGCGAAGCTGCCGATCCCGCCGCCTGCGGCGGACGCGGCGGACGACAACAGCGCACCCGTGACCGGCTGCGGGTCCGCCTGCCCGCCGGAACCGGAAGCCGGCGGGGGGACGCTGACGAGATGGCGGTCGGCGTTCAGGTAGTACACCGTGCCGGCCGGGTCGGGCAGATTCGGAGCGATGGCCTGGTACTTGTTGCCGCTGTCCGCGTTGCACTGCTCCGGGCCGTTGTGGCCCGCGTAGAGCGCTACGGACTGCACCGGGACGGAGGGCTCACCCGCAGCGGAGACGTCGACCTCGCTCAGCGTGTCGTACAGCTGCGCGGCCATCGCGTCGCACGACTCGTCCGCCCACTGCGCGCCCTGGCCCAGCGTGAGGTACGCCTTGATCTGGGAGCCGCTCGTGTCCAGGTCGACGGAGGAGCCCGGCGGGAAGGCGTTGGCCACCACCGGCGACAGCCACTTGCTCGGCCCGGCGAGCAACTGGCGCGCCGCGTAGGTCATCGGGTCGATGTGGCTGCGGATGTAGACCGGGTCGGCAACCAGCGGGCTTCGACCACCGCTGGTGGTGCCGCCGTCGGCCGGGTAGTACAGGTTGACCGACTCGTATATCCCGGGAAAGTCCTGCTCGGTGAGCAGGATGCCCTGCGGCAGCGAGGTGATCCGCCACTGGCCCTGGGCGTTCTTCTCGAAGACGAAGTTCTCGGTCACCGTCTGCTGGTCGCCCGGCGTGTACGAGCCGTGCGCGTCCAGGGTCGCCACCCGGCGGCCGGTGACCGAGACGGTCAACTGCTTGCCGTTGTTGGACGCCTGCGCGGCCTCACGCTGGTCCAGCACCGTGAGCTGCGCCCCGGGGTCCCATGACGTGCCGGGCGCCAGGTACTTGCGGGCGTTGGTGTAGTCCGCCTCGTCGCTGGCGAGGTCGTCGAGGAAGCCGGTGAGCAGCGCCGGCGGCGACTCGTTCTCCTTCGGCGGCACGGCGATGAGCTGCACCGTCGAGTCCTGCGCGGTACCGGTCTGCTGGCCGCCGACGGAGGGGATCGGCCCGCTGGAGGGCATGGCGGCGCACCCGACGACCAACAGCGCGCTGCCGGTCACCGCCACCATGCTCACCGTGCGACGACGGCTGTTCGCCTGGCCCATCTCACTTCTCTCCATCGTTGCCGCCGTTGCGGGACGTGGCCTCGCCGCCGATGTGGTCGGCTGCCGCGCCGTCCGACGGCGGAACTGCGACGTCGGCACCGGTCTCGGCACCGGGCGCAGGCTCGCACGCCTCCTTCGGCACGACCACCTGCGCTCCGCCCGAACCGAGCGCGAACCCGGGGACCGTGCCCAGATCCGCCGGATTGCTGGCCGGTCCCGGTCGCCCCGGACCCGGCAGCGTGGGAATCACCGAACCGTACCCCAGCACCCCGCCCAGCCCCGGACCGAGGCTCGGCTGCTGCCCGGACAGCTCGGTCTCCCCGACGCCGTCCACACCGCCGACGCTCCCTGCGCCCGCAGCACGCACGTGACCGGAGGCATGGCCGCCGGTGGCTCCCGCCGCCAGCACCGCCGTCGCCCCAGCCGGACGGGCCCGCCGGTACGGACTGCCGGACACGTCGAGACCGCGGTTGCCCCGGGAGTCCCCCGGCTCCAACGGGATCGGCGACCGCGAGATCTCCGCCCCGGCATTGCGCGGAATGGTCAGCCGGAACTGAGAACCTCCGCCAGGCTCACCCCACGCATGCAGCCAGCCGCCGTGCAGCGCGGCGTCCTCCAGGGCGATGGACAGGCCCAGGCCGGTGCCACCGGTGGTACGCGCCCGAGCCGGGTCCGCGCGCCAGAAGCGGTTGAAGACGCGCGCCGCCTCACCGGGCTTGAGCCCGATGCCACGGTCCCGCACCGCCACGGCCACCGCGCCGTCACCGGCGGCGAGCCGGACGTCGATGTCCCGGCCCTCACCGTGCTCCAGCGCGTTGACGACCAGGTTGCGCAGAATGCGCTCGATACGACGCGGGTCCACCTCAGCCACGACGGGTTCGTCCCCGCCGAGCACGTGGATCGTGCTGCCCTTCCGCTTGGCCAGCGGGTCGGCCCCCTCGATCACGCGGGCGACCACGTCGCGCAGGTCCGCCGGCTCCGAGTCGAGGATGGCCGCGCCCGCGTCGAAGCGGCTGATCTCCAGCAGGTCGGCAAGGAGCGACTCGAAACGGTCCAGCTGGTTCTGCAGCAGCTCGGCCGAGCGCGCGGCAGCCGGGTCGTCGAAGTCCTCGCGTGACTCGTAGAGCAGGTCGGCGGCCATTCGCACCGTGGTGAGCGGCGTCCGCAGCTCGTGCGAGACGTCGGAGACGAATCGACGCTGCACCCGGGAGAGCTCCTCCAGCTGCCGGATCTGCGCCTGGAGCGCCCCGGCCATCCGGTTGAACGACTCTCCGAGCCGGGTGATGTCGTCCGTCCCCGAGACCTTCATCCGCTCTTCCAGCCGCCCGGAGGCGAGCTGCTCGGAGATCTCCGCGGCCATCCGGATCGGCGTGACGACCTGGCGCACCACCAGCCAGGAGATCGCCCCCAGCAGGATCACCACGAAGACCCCGGCGGTGGCCAGCGTCCCCGAGACCAGGCTGAGGGTCTTGGTCTCCTGGGTGAACGGGAAGACGTAGTAGAGCTGGTACGAGTTCTGGTACGAGCTGCCGTCCGGCACCGCTATCTGCTCGCCCAGCACCATCCCCGGCTCGCTCGGCGTGCCGTTCAGGTACGTGACCGTGGAGAACGAGCCCTGCGGCGTCCCGTTGCCCTCGGCGACCCGAGCCTGAAGCTCCGCCGGGATCGTCTGCGGGTCCACGTGGCCGGTGTCGCGCACCGCCCGCAGCGCGGGACTGGTGTCGCTCGCCTGGGTGTCGTCGGGCAGCATGCCCAGCACGTAGTAGGAGCCCGCGCCGCTGGCCGCCAGCGAGTGGACCTGCTCGGTCATCACGTCGCCGACGTCGACCGAGTACGTCGAGCCGGGGGTCGTGGCGGAACCCGGAACGGCCTTGTGGGTGTCCGCTCCGAGGCTGCTGGTCGCGGCCTTGGCCGCGGCGAAGCCGCTGTCGGCCTGTGTCTGCGCGGACTGCAGCTTGGCCTGAAGCAGACCGTTGCGGACCTGGTTCATCACCACGACGCCCAGCAGCGCGACGACGCCCACGGACAACACCAGAGTGGTCGCCACGACACGCAGCTGAATGGAACGTCGGTACAGCCCCACGGCACGCCGGAACGGGCTGCGCAGGCGTCGGCCGACCACGACGAGCAGCGCACGGGTGCTGCCGTCGGTGGCGCTAGCACCGCTCCTGCTTCTCCGACCGTCCGTACTCTTCCGGCCGGCCACGGTGTCTCGGCTGTCCGCAGCGTTCCGGCTGTCATCGGTACCGGTCGACTGCCCGCCGTCCTGGTCGGGCAGGACGGCGGGCGTCTGACCAGTCATCTCAGTTCGGTCCCGCCTTGTAGCCGACACCACGCACGGTCACCACGATCTCGGGACGCTCAGGGTCCCGCTCGATCTTCGACCGCAGTCGCTGCACATGGACGTTGACGAGGCGGGTGTCCGCGGCGTGGCGGTAGCCCCAGACCTGCTCCAGCAGCACCTCACGGGTGAAGACCTGCCACGGCTTGCGCGCCAGCGCGACCAGCAGGTCGAACTCCAACGGCGTCAGCGGAATGCTGCGGCCGTCACGCTTGACCGAGTGGCCGGCGACGTCGATGACCAGGTCACCGATGGCCAGCTGCTCCGGGCTCGGCTCCTCGGCGCGACGCAGACGCGCGCGCACACGGGCGACGAGCTCCTTCGGCTTGAACGGCTTGGTCATGTAGTCGTCCGCGCCGGACTCGAGACCCACGACCACGTCGACGGTGTCCGTCTTCGCGGTCAGCATCACGATCGGCACGCCAGACTCGGCACGGATCTGCCGACAGACGTCGATCCCGTCCCTGCCAGGCAGCATCAGGTCCAAAAGCACGAGGTCAGGCTTGACCTCACGGAATACGGCCAGTGCCTTGTCGCCATCAGCGACGAAGCTCGGCTCGAATCCCTCCCCGCGCAGCACGATGCCAAGCATCTCCGCCAGAGCAGTGTCGTCATCGACGATCAGGACGCGTCCCTTCATGGTCTCCATGCTCTCATCTCTGAAACGTGACCTGGGGCACAGTCGGGGAGACTTCCGCCACTCGTTCGACCAACGAGCGGGTGGCGGGCCCGACAACAAGTGTGACAGGTGGGGCAAGGGACAGTATCGGAACGCAGTGAAGCCCCCTGACACGAGGTCAGGGGGCTTCACTGGAAAGATTGTTCGGCGGCGTCCTACTCTCCCACAGGGTCCCCCCTGCAGTACCATCGGCGCTGTGAGGCTTAGCTTCCGGGTTCGGAATGTAACCGGGCGTTTCCCTCACGCTATGACCACCGAAACACGATG
>NZ_JADPRT010000017.1:0-147806 GCF_015690355.1 Streptacidiphilus fuscans
TCAGCCTGCGCTTCTCGGCGACCATCCGCACGGCCCGCTCGATCAGCTCCTCCGGGTACTTCCTCTGCGCTGGCATGAGCGCATCCTTCCAAGCTTCAGCGTTCGATACCGAACCCGGAGCGGTTCATCCCTGAGTCGCAAGATCTAGTCCCTGCGCCGCATCTTTGACGAAGCGCCAAGTGTTGTCGACTACGCGGGGCGGAGTTGCACGCTTGACGGTGCCCATCTGGGTGCAGCTTCGTGCTCCCTGCGGCTTCGCTGCATTTCAACCCTGCCAGGCTCCCTGGAACAGGGCCAGTTCCAGCAGATCGGGGCGCCCGTCCTCGGGCCACCCGGCGACCGCGTCTGCCAACTGGCGTGACGCGGCCGCCATCCATGTGAGGTAGACGCAGTATCGATGCGACGACCACCGTCGGCGGCGGCCATCCTTTCCCCACGCATGGTCAGCGAGGCCGCCGTTGGGGTCCACGCCCAACTCTGCACCCACCGCCCGGGCCTGTCGGCCCAGGGTCCGGGCCAGTGTCGTGTCGAGGATCAGAGCATCCGGGCCCGGTGTCCCTGGAAGCGCACAGTCGGCAAAGTAGAGGAACTTGGTGAAGAACGACGGTCCGAACTGCGTGATCCGCGCTTGATCGAGCACCTGGTAGGCCTGCTCCGGGCGGGACTCGCGCAGCGCCCGCACCGCGTCAGCCAAGGCTTTGTCGAGTCGGGCGGCACTTGGGAGGACATGCTCCCTCAGCAGTGTCGGGCCGGAGCCCGCGCGGGTGCCCCGCTTTCCCCAGCCCCAAACGTAGCAAGCCACGACCAGCTCCTGCCAACGGCCGGACCCGGCGGCGGTACGGGCGGATTCGACGACCTGCTCGCGAGTGACTGACGCTTCGCCAGGGCTACCGCGGTCCGCAAGCGAAGCGGGCCACGGGGCGACGCCAACCCAGCGGTCCGGCCGGTAGATGTTCGTGTGGCCGGCCACGGAATTGCCGTCGG
Source organism: Streptacidiphilus fuscans (assembly GCF_015690355.1). Taxonomy (GTDB): domain Bacteria; phylum Actinomycetota; class Actinomycetes; order Streptomycetales; family Streptomycetaceae; genus Streptacidiphilus; species Streptacidiphilus fuscans. Next base: position 985 of record NZ_JADPRT010000017.1, read on the forward strand.
CGTGCTTCCTGCGATGCCACCACTCATCAATGGCCTCAACTGCCGCATCAGGAAGCAGACGCCTGCGCATCTCCGCGTCCACGGCATCGATGCGGGACTGTCGGCCGTCGCCCATCATGCACCCTCCCTCCAGCGATGGACCACGACGACGCCCAGATCACTCATGCTGGGATTCGGTCGACATAGCGAAGGCGCCCTCGCCGCGAAGTCCTTCGCCGGGTTCCTGGACTGCCCTTCCAAACAACTCATCCGTGCAGTTCAGCCGACATATCGGTGCTCGGCTGCGCACCGGGGCCGCCTGAGTGAAGCGCGCCGAGGCCGTGATCGACGTGCGGACGGCGGACGGCTCTCGCCTGCGGGCGCAAGGACCAGGTCGTCGACGACATCCGACGCGAGGAGTCCGCCTACCAGGTCCAGCAGGTCGTGAGTGTCGGACGGCCGGAGACCAACCGGTGCCGGTTCTAGGCAGTCCGAGACCCGACGCCATCAGCGTGGTCACCTCCGTCACGCAGTTGTCGACACGGCCCGCTCGATCGTGTCGAAGATGTCGGCGTCCGTCTCCTGCTGCCACTTCGGCAGGGCAGGCCGGTCGGCGAGATAGCCGGGCTTCGGATTCTCGATGTGCTTGTGGATCTGCGCAATCCAGCACAGCGCGACGAACCGGCCGCGCTGCTCGCGGGACAGCTTCGAGGTGTTGCCGTCGCTGATGGCGATGAAGTCGCGCACGCGCCCGAACACAGCGACGGCTCACGCGCGCTCCCACGCGGGGGTGTCCTCCCACGGCGCGATATAGCCGGGCTTCGGCTCGCCGGGGTAGTGCGCCCGCACGCCGGCGATCCACGCCTCACGGAGAATCTGGCCGTCCGCGGTCGCGTCGTGCCTACGAATCGCCCTGAAGGAGTATATCCCCCGTGTCGTAGACCACGGCACGGAAAGGAGCATCCGCAAGGTCGTCGTCCGGCACGTCGCCCACCCAGATTGCCAGCCGATAGAAGGATTTCGGGTTCGCGCCCAGCTCTTGGAGCATTCGCTTCAGCAGCGCCGGCCCCACCTCTACCAGATTGATCCTGGGGCGGCCGGGCGTGACAGGAAGAACGCCGGTCACCATTTCACCGGCAGTCGTCATGCACATCTCCCAGACCGATCTGCCGCTATCACCTTTGACGCACACCTGAAGCGCGTACGTGCATGTGGCGGCAAATCCCCCAAGCGCCTGCGGAGAGACATCGGGTATCTCATGAGCGACCGAAGCCCGGCGCTCCGTGGCACTTCGATCGCCAGGAGTACGGGTGGGTTCCACGCTGGGCTTGCTGTCCTTTCGGCCACCGAAGCGCAATGCCTTACCCCCTCAGCATGCTGACCACCGTCCAACGGGACGTCCTTGAAAGCAGCGTACTTAACTTGACTGGGGCATGCCGGGATATTCGCCCAAGTTCCCCTTGGAGGGGATGCGCCGCACCTCCGGCTCGCCCAATCCGCATGGCCGTGCTGCGGTTCCGGTGCGTCAGCCGCGAGGCACGGGAACGCCCGCTTCAAACCAGGGGAGCCTGCTCGGACACGCGACCGTGCGCGGCATCGCCGCTGGCCATTGAGGAAGTGGGGCTGCCGGCTGAGCCGCGCGATCAGTTAGCCCCCACAGTCGTAGGCGTTCGGTGCTGGACTCGGAGTGCTCAAACGCGGGGCTCAGAGCGTGGGCTTGATCCGCTCCATGATGTGAGCCCCCAACAGCTTGACCTCGTCCGGGCGTTCCGTCCCGAGCTTCTCTGCAAGATCTGCTAGATGGAGGTCGATGGTGGTATCCAGAAGGTCGGCTAGACGGTCTGCCGTTGGTTTCGCCCGAATACGGCACGCAACGAATGCGGCCGAGGCAACGATTGCCGCAGGCCACCATACCGACGCAACGGCGACATACATCAACCCCCACCCAGCGAGCCGCGCACTTGCGGCGTAGTCAGCTTGGGCCGACGTGATACTGGTCTTGAGCTGATCCGGAACGACGGCATGAAGGCGTGGCCAGACCAGTGGCAGGTCACTGATGCCATACAGATTCTCCGTACGCCGGGCCGTTGCACGGAAGCGCTCCGCGACTCTGGTCGGGCAGGTTGGCATCGCTGGTCCGACTCGATGAAGGCGCCTCCTGAGGAGCCTGATCTTGTCCTCGCTACAGGACGTCCCATAGGCCTCGCCCGCGGAAGCCGTGCCAGCCCGGACTGCTGCCTTCAGACGTTCAGCTGCTCCTTGCCACCGCTTTCGGCGCCACCGCAGCAGCCAGCTTGCAGGCGACCGATCGGCCGGCAGCGTCCAACAGATCTGGACAAGCGCTCCGAGGGTGTCAGCCAGCATCCCGGCGCCAGCGGCGACCAGCGACACGCCGACGCCAATCAGTACTCCGGCAAGAGTCGAGTGGGCCGTCGGCTGAGCGGCAAGAGCGTTCACTCGGGTCGTGAGGTACGAGAGGCTGAGCGCTTCATGCTGCCCGGTCAGCAAGCCGATCGCCGCGATGCTGGTGAAGAAGAGGCCAGGGAGAAGCAGAACCTGCACCCACCGATCGGCGACTTTCGAGCTCAGCACCGCGAGAAAGGCCGTCATCGCGGAAAGACCTCGAACGGCTTCATGCGGCCATCGCTGGCGGCGCAGACGGGGGGCTTGGAGGTCTCCTCGGACAGGACGACGCGAGAGCAGCGCCCCAAGGGGCAAGTCCATCCAACTGTGGTGGGTTTCGCTGTCATGCCCGGCGGCAATACGAACTCCGAGGCAGGGTTGAGGAAGGTGCGGGTGCTCAGACCGCTAAGACCCACGCTCCGCAGCACCCGCTCGATCTCATCGATGAGTTCGGTGATCGCTTCGGGCTGAGGGTCAGTCACACCGCCTAGAGCTTCGAACAATGCGGCCAGGTCAGCGCCTCCGCCCCCAGACTCGATGATCCGCTTCAGATGCGGCGTTCCGCTCAGTTGCTCACACAGGACTGCTATGCGCTCCCACACGGGATGCCCCATGCCGTTTCCCTCCCGGCTGCCCCGATACGTCGGTTGGTCACTCAGGGCGGATCGTACAGACGGATGCCCGATTACTCACCAAAGCTACAACGTCAACTCCGAAGTCCCCTACCATCGGTGGGGGCAGGCACATCAGCGCACCGCGGACATGTGGATCTCGGGGGTCGTGAGCCGTCGCCATGACAAATCATCATCGAAGCAGCGTTCGCGAGCTCTATTCCGCCGGGATGGGCCGGCTTATGGCCTACGAGGAGTCAGGTCGGCTCCAGGACCTCAGGGCCGGGATCGGTCTCCTGGGTACAGCGATGGAGACCTTGGCCCCAGGTGATCCTGCCCGGGGACTGCTGTCGGGGAACTACGCCGTGGCTCTGCAGAACCTGTACGAGGAGACCGGAGACCTCCATGACCTTGAGCAGGCGGTCGCCGCCGCCGGCACCGCCGTCGCCGAGATCCCTGTGACCCACCCGGCTCGAATCACCTTCGTCGGCGGCTATGTCAATGTCCTGCGCAAGTTCTACGAGCAGACAGATCGCGACGCCGCCCTCGACGAGGCACTGGCGATCGGCGAGCAGGCGGCACGGCAGCTTCCGGCTCACCAGGACCCCGCTTTCGCAGGCCTGCTGAACAACCTGGCGCTCGCGCTGCGGTGTGACTTCGAGCGGTCTGGGGATATCGGCGTGTTGCGTCGGTCCGTCGACCACGCACGTACCGCAGTGGCCGTGGCACCGGCAGACGAGCCGGAGTGGGCGGAAGCGCTTCAGTCGTTGGGCACCGTGCTGCAGATCCTTGCCGAGAAGACCGGTGACGAGCGCGTTCTGCGGGAAGCGATAACTTGCGGACGCGAGGCCGTGGCTGCAGCCTACAGCGACTCGCGTCGGGCTGACGCCCTCGGCGACCTGGGAATCGCGTTGCGGATGTCTTTCGAACGCTCCGGTGATCTCGATGAGATCGAGGGGGCTGTTGAGTGCGGCCGTCAAGCAGTGGCCGCGAGCGTCGGTCGCCGCCGCTACCCCACTCTTCTGACCAACCTGAGCACCGCGTTGAATGCTCTGGCCGAACGCACTGGGTCCTTGGAGACGCTCGAAGAAGCAGTCGACACCGCCAGAAAGTCCGTAACTCATGGTTCCCCGGTCCAGACGGACCATGCGGTGTTCCTCCACAACCTGCACAACGCGCTTCTCTCGCGCTATCGGCGCACCGGTGACCTCGCCTCCCTGGAGGAAGCGGTGGCAGCCGGCCGGGAGGCGGTCGCGGCGACACCGCCCCGGCACGCCGACCTCAACAGGTCGAAGAATAATCTCGCTCTCAGCCTGAGGGCGGTCTACGAGCGCACCGGTCAGCGCACCGCGCTCGCGGAAGCCACCAGGCTGGCACGCGAGGTCGTCACGGGCACGGCGGGACAAGCAGGCCACGGTCTTCACCTGTTCAATCTGAGCGGCCTCCTTGGCGAAGTACACAGCGAGGATGGGGACCTCGGCACACTGCAGGAGGCTGTCAGCTTCGCCCGCGCGGCGTCGCAGGCCACACCGCCTGACCATGTTGATCAGGCGCGACGTCTCGGAATGCTGGGCCGACTGCTGCTCCAACTCTTCAAAGCCACAGGGGACCTAGGATCCCTGGAGGAGGCGGCGACCGCACTCCAAGCGGCAGTGCGGGGCACGCCCGACGACCATCCGCGGCGGGCATCGAATCTGTACGACCTGGCCGGAGCGCTCAGGCTCCAAGCCGAGCACGGCAGCTCCAGGGATCTGTTCGAGCAGGCCGACGCCTGCTACCGGGAGGTGGCGGAGCAGGCCGCAACCTCGACACTCAATCGCATCATGGCGTACCGGGAACTGTCTTTGTTGGCCGTGGACACTTGCCGTCCGGCAGAAGCACTTCAAGGCATCGAAGGTGCCGTCGACCTGCTCGAAACGCTGGCACCGGGCACATTGCAACGCGAGGATCGCGAGTTCCAACTGGCTCGGTTGGCCGGCACTATTTCCGGCGACGCCGCCGCGGCGGCCCTCCTCAGTGGTGACCCTGTCAGGGCGATTGAGATTCTTGAGCGCAGTCGCGGGATCCTCACCGCAGACACCGTCGGCGCACGCGGGCCGGACCACTTGAGGCTGCGCGAACACTCCCCCGAACTCGCAAGACGCCTAGACCACATGCGCTCTGTCCTGGATGACTTGGACGGCGCGCAGACGGCCCAGCGCATGGGCGAGGTTTGTCCTGGCCGGCAACGTGATTACGGCATCGCTCAGCAGGTCGCAACTGAGCGGCAGCAGGCCCACGAGCAATGGCTGTGTCTTGTGGCGCAGGCACGAGCCCTACCTGGTTTCCAGAACTATCTCAGGCCGGGGATCAGGGAACTGTCGCAGAGCATCCCCGATGGCGGCGCGGTGGTCTTCATCACGACCAGCAGCATGCGATGCGACGCACTGATCGCCACGGGCGATCCTGAGCAACCGGCGATTGTGGTGCCCCTGGACGGTCTCACCCAGGAGTGCGCCTACGAGAAGGCCAACTCGCTGATCGACGCACGTCTGCTCGCTGCTGACAACCGGCGCGATCCGCTTGACCGTATCGCCGCGCAGCAGGAGATCCTCACAATCCTGACCTGGCTGTGGCACGCCGTCGGCGAACCCGTGCTCACCCGGCTCGGCCACACCGCCACGCCCCAAGATGACCAACACTGGCCACGCATCTGGTGGTGCCCGGTCGGGGGCATGGCTCGGCTTCCGTTCCACGCCGCGGGCGACTACTCGGGAGCCACGGCCGCCCCCGCCGGAATCTCCGTGCTCGACCGTGTTGTCTCTTCGTACACCACCACCCTGCGCGCTCTTGGACACCCCGCTGGGATCCCAGCCGCGCACCGTGATCCGGCGACGGTGATCGTTCCGGTTGCCGACGTGCCCGGCTCCCCGCTCCGCGGCGTTTCCCGCGAGGCACAGTCGTTGTCCGCAGTACTTCCGACCGCACGTGTGCTCGCATCCCCATCTCGGGACGATGTCCTCGATGCGTTGCCGAACCATCAAATCGCCCACTTCGCCTGCCACGGCTACGCAAACATGGCACGCCCCAGCAGGAGTCAGCTCATCCTGACCGATCACGCGACCGCGCCCCTGACAGTTGCAGACATCAGTGGCCTGCAACTCTCCGCCGAGCTGGCGTTTTTGTCGGCGTGTGATACGACGGTCGCGCCTTCCAGGCTGGCCGACGAGGCTGTGCACCTCACCGGGGCCTTCCAACTGGCTGGATTTCGTCAAGTCATAGGCACCTTGTGGGCGGTAGACGACCAAGTCGAGGCGGATCTCGCCATCGACTTCTACCATCGGATCACCAACGGCGGCACGACGGCTCCCGAGACCGCCCGCGCGCCCTACGCGCTCCACAACGCCGTTCGGAGCCTACGTGATCAATATCCGAGGTCGCCGATGCTTTGGGCGGCTCAGATTCACGTTGGTACGTGAAGACAAAACCCTCATGGCGTCAGAAGCCACCGGCCAGCGCAACCTTGTTCGACCTGTGGGCTCTTGGTGGCTAACCTCAACCGTCATGCCGCGAACTGTCGCGAATCTCTGGAACCGGGACAAACCGCAATTCGGGAGGGCACCAAGTGCTGGCCGGCCTGGGAAGACGATCTTTGCGACGCTGTCGCGGCGTTCCTGTGCAGATCGATCGGCGGTCAGCATGTCGTGATCAACCGTGAGGTGGGAATCCGTCGCCCCGGACTCGGCCGTGCTGGCCCGCTCGCTCAGTCTCGATCGACGAACGAGGCGATTCGTGCCTTTGCAGCTCACGGCGTCTTGCAGCGGTCGCGAACCCAACTCCGCTGCAGCGGAGGGGCCTACACTCGAGGCACGATCCCCAGGACGACCTTTCCTTTCGTGGTGTTCAGCTCCTGCAAGAAAGCCTTGGAGATGTCCCCACCGGGCAGCTGTCCCTCCGCGTCCATCCTGACCAAGATCGCCATCATCAGGTCGTTGTCCGGGACCGAGGCAAGAGTCCGGGACACGGTGAGCCCGGCACCTGCGGTGTCGTGCCCCAAGTTGTTCTGTACGTAGTCGGCAATCGCCTGAACCTCATCGGGCCGGGGTGCCTCACCGTTGTGGATCACTATGATCTTGTACACCTTCATCGCATACACCTTTCTGTGGCCAGAATGGGCGAGCAGGTCCACCGTATCGCGACAACCTTGCTACTGGTGGTTCCCAATTGGCCTCAAATCCAAGGCTGTTGGTGAGGGCTCCTGGAAGCAGCCGTGAGTGGCATGGGGACAGTGCCGCGGCAGATCTGACACTTCGCGCCACTGGGACGGCTCGGAGTCGGCGGCATGCGGCGGGTGTGGGTGCCGAAATTCCCGTCCGTGCAGCTCAAGTGGCGTGCCGGTACTCATGGAGGACTCCGCCGAGTCGATCGTGCCGGCGTATGTCCAGGCGTTCGATCTGGTGCGGTTCGAGCCGTGCGGGGAGTTGTGGGTGCCGAAATCCCTGTCCGTGCAGGTCAAGCGGCATGCCGGTACTCGTGCAGGACTCCGCCGAGTCGGTCGCGCCGTCGTATGTCCAGGCGTTCGATCTGGTGCGGTTCGAGCCGTGCGGGGAGGGCTCGCAGGGGTGCGGCGCCAGCCAAGGCCCGGTGGGGTCGGTGCTGGTTGTAGTGCCGCTGGTAGACCCGCAGAACCCGACGCAGGTGGGCCTCGCTCCAAATGAGAGTGCAGTCGAGGAGTTCGGTCCTGAGCGTCCTGACCCAGCGCTCCATAACCGCGTTCATCCGCGGCACCTGCACTCCCGTCAGAACAGCTGCGATGCCCACACTCTGCAGAATCTGGTCCATCAAGGCGGGGTACTTGGCGTCCCGGATCAGGAACCGCACCGTGGCGAGCTGGCCGACGTCCTCCAAATCCATCAGGAGGTTCCGCACCGCCTGAGTGACCCAGGCATGGGTCGGATGGGCGGTAGCGCCGACGATCCGGATACTCCGGCTCGCGTGGTGGATGACGGCAAGGATGTACTGACGCTGCCCGGCGAGAGTGACCGTCTCGATGAAGTCCATCGCCACGATCGCCTCGGCCTGCGAGCGCAAGAAGCCCGGCCACGTGACGCTTGAACGGTTCGGCGCAGGGTCGACGCCCTCGTCCTTGAGCAACTCCCAGACCGTGGACGGCGCCACCCGGATCCCGAGGACGGCAAGCTCGCCATGGATGCGTCGATAGCCCCAGGACGGGTTCTCCCGCGCCAGCCGCAGGACCAGACGGCGAATCGAAGCGACCGTGCGCGGGCGCCCCGGCCGACGGCGGGTGCCTCCCCAAGCGTGACGATGCCTGATCAGGTCACGGTGTCGTGGCCGCTCAACGGGAGCAGGCGCAGGACAGCGAAGGCCTGGGAGACCGCGAGATACGCGAAACGCACGAGCACGAGACGCGATCATGCCGGATCGGAACACTCCGAGCGCAGGATGGTCCTGACCTGCACTGACGCAATAATCGGCACCCACAGGTCGACAAGTGGGAGGACAACCCCATGCGCGGCATCGGCCTGTAAGAGACCGAAGGCACTCGTCATCCTGATGGATGCCCACAGTGGTGCACCACCACCGAGCGGAACGCCACCGGCCGCAGGATCGCCAGGCAGTCCTTCATTGTCCTGGACCAAAGCGCCCATCGCTATCCCCGACGAACCCGGCGAAACGACGCTGACCGTGGCCAACGACACCGACGCCCCACCACCATCACTAGCACGCAGTCGTGCCCGAAGCGTGCCGTGGTCAGACGACGAGGCCCCGCGCCGGATCAACCAGCGTGGGGAAAGAAGGTGCAAAGTGCGCTTCCCTCGCGCCAGCCCCACGGGGCTCATGAGCAGCATGATTCACCCATATGCAGATCATTTGCGCAGGTGAGAGCAACACCGCCTGTTTCGAATTTCGAAAAACTGGGGTATTCTGGGGGCATGCTGCATGAGGACGAAGCCCTCCGAGACCGCGTCCGGACGCTCATGAGCGACGCAGGAATGACCCAGACGCAGCTCGCCGAGACCATCGGAATCACCACATCCAAGCTGTCCAAGTCACTGAGTGGAGATCGTCGCTTCTCCACCTACGAGCTGGCCGCGATCGCTGAACACTTCCTGACGACCGTCGACTACCTTGTCAGCGGCAAGCAGGCGCCAGCCGCGGCCCTAGCGGCCCGCGACGACTCCGGCGCGTCCGAGGCCTGGGAGGTCGCTGTCCAACGCGCCCAGGCCCTGGATGAGACCGAAGCCGCACTGAACGATCTCGGCATCGAGCCGGACCTCAAGGCTCTCGCGCACTGGACGCGCCCAGCCCTCAGTGGGCTCGCCATCGCCGACGGCCCCAAGCTGGCCAACGCCGCCAGGGAACTCATGCCCGACGGCTTCCGCGACGACATGCCCGACGCAATCGAGAGCGCCTTCGGTATCCACGTCGCAGCCGAATCGTTCGGCGTCGGCTTCGACGGACTGTCTTGGCGGACCGACGACTGCCGCATGATCCTCATCAACACCGACGTGGCGTGGAGCCGCCAGCGCTTCACCCTGGCACATGAGCTGGGACACCACCTTGCGGGGGACGTCGACACGGTCGGCCTTGTCACCGACAAGAACGTCATGTCCACCAACCATCGCATCCCAGAGATGCGCGCCAACGCCTTCGCCGCGGCGCTCCTGATGCCTGAGCAGGAGATCAAGGACAAGACCAAGGAAGGAGTCACGCCCTGGGTGTTCTCCAAGCTCGTCGGCTCCTGCTTGGTCTCCTCCGACGCCCTGGCCTGGCGCCTCAAGAGCCTCAAGCTGATCAGCGAGGCCGACCGGTGCAAGCTTTCGCGGATGACTGCCGCCGAGGCAGCGCTTGAGGGCGACTGGACCGATCTCTACCTCCAGCTCGTCAAGCACCAAAGCAGGGAACGCCTCCCGGAGGCGCTCGCCATGCGGTCCCTGCGAGCTTTCGTTGCCGGAGAGATCAGTGCCCAGTGGCCGGCGAGGGTGCTCGACTGCAGCTCTGATCTCCTTCACGAAGCGTTGGACGGGGCAGCGGGTGAGCCTGCGGACGACAGGGAGCCGGTGTTCGTTCCGTGACGATCGTGGTTACCGACGCCTGCTCACTGATCAACTTCGCTGCATCCGACGATATGGCCGTGCTCAAGGTGGGGCTGGAGTACCGAACACCACGCTGCACTCAGGCCGTCCATGCTGAGCTGTTGAAGCATCGCCACAACTTCCCCAAGCTCAAGCCCCTCATCGACGAGGAGTGGCTGGGCGAACCGATCGAGCTCAACCACGCCGGTGACCGGGACAGCATCGGCCGCCTTCGGACCGCCCTCGGTGGTACGCGCGCCGATCAGCTGCTCCACCTTGGAGAAGCAGAGTCGATCCACGCCATCCAGACGCGCACAGAGCTCTCGGGCGGGGTTCTACTCACCGACGACCGGGACGCGCGACGCCTCGCTGGACAGAAGAACATCCTGGTCTGGGACACCACCCGCCTACTCGCCGAGATCCACATCATGGGCGACCTGGAGTGGGAGGAAGCGCAGAACATCCTCGTGCGGATGGATCAGGCGCAGCGAGGTGTTCGTATACCCGCGAACTACCAGGACTTCACGAACGGCTGACCCAGGACTCGAGGCCCCGTCAGCATCCCGGTGGCGGGGGCTTTCGTTGCTCAGCGCTGCCCTCGACCCGCGCTCGATGGCGACGAGCCGAGCCGCCAGTCCGACGGCTTCCGCGACCGGAACGTCTCCCCGGACTCGATGGCGCGCTTGTTCTGCGCGAACGACATCCCACCGCCCTCTGTCCCGCCCGAGCGAGCGCCGCCTGCCAGCTTCGGGCCCTGGCGCTTCGGCTTGGTGGCCTTCTGCGACGGCACCACGGTCCGGGTCGTCACAGACAAGCCAGCGCCCGCCCGACCCGCCTGAACCTGTGGGGCTCGGAAAGTCATCGCCGCAGCTCAAGCCACTTACTGGTACTGGTTGATGACTCCGCCGAGGACACGGGTGCGCAGGAGTCTGCGCGGCGCACCCACGGACCGGTCCGGCGGCTGCGCGGGGCTTCAGGTGGCCGCTGATCTCGCGACCTGTGCGGCCGGTGGGAGTTGTAGTGCTCCTGGTATTCGGCAAGGACGCGTCGGGCGTGGGCCTCGTTCATGACCAGAACGTGGTCGAGCGCCTCCCGTCGGATCGTGCCGATGACGCGCTAACAGTGGGCGTTCATCCGCGGCGCGCGGGGTGCGCTGAGCAGCACGTCCGTGCCCTCGGCCTCGAAGACGGCGTCGAAGGCGTCGGTGTACTTGCTGTCGCGGTCGCGCAGCACGAAGCGGAGCGACTCGACACGTGTGCCGAGGTCGGCGGTGAAGTTGCGGGCCTGCTGGGTCTGCGCCTGCCGATAACCTCATCCATGCAGCTCAAGCAGCATGTCGGTACTCGTGGATGACGCCGCCGAGGAGGTCTCTACGGCGTATGTCCAGGTCGGCGATCTACCCTGGTTCGAGTGGTTCAGGTACAGCGCGCAGTGGTGCCGCTTGGTTCATTGCTTGGTGGGGCCGATGGGCGTTGCGATGCTGCTCGAACTCGTGCGGTGCGCGGCGTAGGTGGCGTTCGTTCCAGATCAGGGTCCGGTCCAGGAGTTCGTGGCGGGCAGGTCTGTACCCATCGCTCCATCAGAGAGTTCATGCGCGGCACTCGAACGCCGGTGAGGACGACCTGGATGCCGGCGTCAGCCAGGATCTGGTCGAACAAGACTGGGAACTTGGCGTCCCGGTCCCGGATCAGGTAACTGACGGTGACTCGGGCGTCCTCCAGGTCCATGACCAGATTTCGGGCGGCCTGGGCAACCCAGCTCGCAGCGGGGTGCGCGGTGGTCCCGAGGATCCGGACGCGACGGGTAGCGTGCTCGATGACGGCCAGGCCGTACTGGCGCTGGCCGGTCAGTGTGACGGTTTCAATGAAGTCGCAGGCAATCAGCGCATCGGCCTGAGCACGGAGGAAGTCCGCCCAGGTGGTGGCGCCGCGGTCCGGCGCTGGGTCGATGCCCTCGGCCTTGAGTACCTCCCAGACCGTCGAGGCGGCGACCTTGATGCCTAGCACAGCGAGCTCGCCGTGGACCCTGCGGTAGCCCCAAGACGGGTTCTCGCGGACCAGGCGCAGGATCACGAACCGGATCGAACGGACCGTCGGCGGACGCCCGGGGCGCTTCGGCCGGCAGGCTCGCGCGTGGCGCCGCCGCATGACATCACGATGCCAGCGCAGCACCGTGTCCGGGCGGACGAGCAACCGCAGCCGACGAAGGAACTCCCGCGGCAGCGGCACCAGCAGAGCAGCTAGAAACACACGATCCTCCGGAGCGAACGTCACCTTGTCCCCTCCGAGCTGCCGTTCAAGGACAGCGATTTGATGGCGCAGAACGAGGATCTCCGCGTCCTTCTCGCGGTCGCTCATAGGTAGCAGTCGCAGGGCTGCGAAAGCGTGGGAAACGGCTAGGCAGGCGAAGCGCAGCAACACAGGTGATCATCTTGCCGCACACGCCAACCAGCCTCCGACCTGGGCGGATGACATTCTCGGCAGGCGCAATGCCCCGCGCGGACAGCAGCACCATCTGGGCGCGCCGCCAGGTCACCGCTGACCCACTGCCCCGACAGATGATCCGCCGCAGCCCCTGGCCCTCTTCGTCGTCGATCTCCCGCACCCGCAGCCGTACTCAGACGGCGCGTCACAACGTGGCGAACGTTGCTTGTTGCGGCACTAGCGTGCCAGGACGGCGGGCTTCCAGCAGGGACCGCCGGGCAGTCGCGGGGACAAGGGCCGCTTCCGGGCAGTTCAGAGCTTCGCAGGTCGGCCCGGATCCGCCCCGGGAACCCTTACAAAGCAGGTGTCGGCTCGATATTTCTGGCACGCGGCGAGACGGCAAAGCTAAAGTCAACGGCTACCCCGGCATTGAGGAGCCCCGTGGCCAGGACGTCGTCTCTACTGATCTGCGACGAGATTCCACTAGATGTCGTGCTGCTCGACCCAGGTCCCAGGCCCCTCGAAGTGGCGAAGGCACTCCGAGGGCTCGTGGGCGGAGGTCTCTGGCGGGCCAAGCAGACGGTTACACAGACACCGCCGGTGCGCCTGGCGGAGAACGTCGGCGATGAAGTGCTCTCCAAGTGGGTTGGTCCTCTGCGCGAAGCGGGCGCGGTGATCGAGGTGCGCACCTGGTGGCGCTACCGACCGGGGCAGACGACCTTGCCGGTCAACTGACCTTCGGCCGGCGCGGATCAGGAGCCGCACCCTGGAGGCCACGAGCCTGGGACCACATTGGGACCACACGCAGTGCACGCAAGCACACAAGCCCAGCTCACTGTCACAGCATCATGAGTGCTTCTCCCCTGCTGAGCTGGGCAAACGCCACACCCCATGATCTGGGGGTCAAGTCCACCAGCGGCACGGGGGTCTCGCCGACGAGTCACCCGGAGTTCGGAACGTTGTGCTGCTCGGCCCATCGCGAAATCTCTGGGGGCAGGCCGCCGCCCCATCCGCTGACACGGATCTCGCCAGCCCCCGTAATCGATGGCACTTCGGGGATGCCGTGGGCCTGCACCAACTCGTCGGCGAGCAGCGCCGCGGCCTGTACCAGGCCGACTCCGCCCTCAGCGAGGTTGTCCAGAAACGTCACGGCCTGGCTGACGGCGTATGCACAGGGTCGCTCGCTCTCCCCAAGTGAGAAACCGTCTGGGTCCATGATTTCCATGCGCAAGGGGAGCATTGGACTCATTGCCGGCTGCGCAGGTCCTCGTGGGTGTGAATGAGGAGCATCGACCACCGAGGCCCGGATGACCGCTGTCCCGATAGCAGCAGCTCGGTCGCGGCTGTGGACACCCAGCAGGTGCAGGCCTGTCAACAACCAGTAGACCAGCGCGCCGGGTCCAACTGAGTTGTATTTGCTGATTCCTTGGGTGCGCTCATGAAAGCGGATGCGAGCGGCGAACGCACCACTACCGTCGCGGTGCAGCTCGCCCCGCTGGAAGACGTAGCCGCCCTCTTGGCCGTCCACAACCACGAGACGACGGGAACCGATCCTCACGTCCCTGTAGTGCTGCTCAGAATCGGCTCCCAGAGATGTCGGCCAGGCCCGCAGATGGTCGCGGTACCTAGCGAACGACTCCTGTGAGAGCAGCATGTCGCCAGGCACTTCCGGAGTGAGGGCGACGATCAGGTGAGGGATGTTGCTGGCGGGCAGTGAGGACAGCAACTCGCGCTCGATCTCTTCCAGGCGCCGCTCGCGGTCCGCCACTGCAGCGAGCCGGCCGTAGTAGGCCGTTGCGACCTCGCTCTCGCTCAACCATCGAGTGCGGCTGCCGGACCGGCGTGGGTAGCGCAGTGCTTGTCCCGTCTCCTTGACTGGTGGGGCGGTCACAGCATGCGGTGCCTGTGGGCTCTTCGGGACTGCGATGATCAGGAACCCTTGGCCAGGGGATGCAGGGTTGTGAACTGAGCGAAGCTGGATGCGGACGGGCGGCGCCGTGCTCGTGGCCGCTACCCCTTCGAGGTGTCGCTTGTGGGCATCGCTGACATCACTGTCCATGACTGCGGATGGAATGCCCTTCGCATCAGCCATCCCAACAAGGATGACCCCACCCAGGTGGTTTGCGAAGCTGACGATGTCCTTTGCGAACTCCTCTTTGCCCTCCGGCCCTTGAGCAAGTAGTTGGCGCTTCCAGTCGAGGTCTTCCGCCTCGGCAGCATCCGGGTTGCCCTCCAGCGATGCGATCTCGTGGTAGGTGACGATGTCGAGGCTCTTGCCGAGGAGGCCCTCGATGCGACGTGAGCGGAAGTCCATGCCTAGAACGGTATTGCCTCCGAGCGCCACGACAACGGCGATGGAACCAACCACCACGAAAGGAGCTGCTTCCGGAATCGGCTGCCCTCGCGATCCAGCGAGGGAGCGCAGTACGTACGAGGGGCCTCTTCACTCGCGATCGTGGGCTGTGTCGAGGCCGCGCGATGGCGGCCAACGCCTCGACTTGCCAGCGCATGCTTGCCAAGCAGTGCTGAGGATGGCCGCAAGAGGCGGGCCCTGTCGCCGCGAGCAAGACGCCCTGAGCCGTCGTCATCACCGCTAGCAGGGCGGACGCTATGGGGCTCCGCCCCAAACCCCGGCCCTTCTCAAGGAGGAGCCTGGCGAGGTGGAGAGGGTGCGGGAGGAAGGGGGAGGGGGCGGCGGCGTGGGGTGGCTCCTCCCCGATCGCGCACCGGAGGCGTGCCGGCAGAGCTGCTCGATCGAGGAAAAACCGCCCCACTCAGCAGCGACCCATGACGGGCATCCGCCGTCCAGCAGCGGGCGGTACCCTCCCGACGGGAGGGAGCCATGGTTGGCTGGTGGATTGACGTGGCCGCTGGTTTTTGGCTGTTCGTGCAGGGCATTAAGACCCTCCGCGGTGGGGCAAACTCGGCCTTTCGACGTCCTCGGCTTGGTGGCTGGGCCAGGATGATCGGTGGCTTCACCTGGACCGCAGGCGGGGTCGTGTCGATCACGCATTCATGGGCCGCCCTTGGGGACCTGAGCTACGCCTTCATGGCCTTGGTTTTGATCACAGCAGGGCTCTGCCTGAGCAGCGGCCCGAGGATCCGATTCCGCCGGAACCGAGCCTGATCGGCCCTGCGGCAGTCGCGCCAGACAGGACAGCCATGGCATCGCTGGAGCCGTCAGACCTCTGGGGGTGTACGCCGCAGCCGACGGGCTCGGATGCGCCCAGCAATGACGATGGCGAGGGGAGCAGCGATGAACCCAGTACCGGTGATCACTTGGCTCCACCAGAAGCGTTGCCGATCGGCAATGGCAATGATCACCGTGGCGACGCCAAGCACGGGCAGAACCAGAAAGACGTATAGGAACGCCACCTTCGGACCAATCCGACGTCGAGCCATGGATGTCCCCTTGTCCGCGCTCGCAGCCGCTATCCGCCTGCAGTGACGACAGTATGACGGCAGCTCCAAGGGCCAGAGAGCTCCGTCCTGCTGTACAGCACGGAAGTACAGCAACCGTGCCGACCGCAGCTGACCGGGCCCGACCGCAGTAACGCGGTTGACAGCGCGGAGGTGCTCAGAGCTTCCCCCAAACGCGGACGACGCGGTGCCCATCAAGCACCTGGGCAAGCTCAGCCAGGAACTGGGGGCTGAACTCGGGCCAGTTCCAAAACTCGAAACCAACATAGGCGAACGCGAAGTAGTCATCGGCCCAGGTCCAGCTGCACAGGTCGGGATCGAGGCCACAGTTCTGGCAGGTTACCGTGGCGCGTCCTGTTTTGTGCCAGGTGTCGATGGCCTCGCCGAACGGCTCCCATGCGCCTTCGATGTCGTCCCAGGAGTCGGTGTAGAACTCGGTCCGGCTGGCGCAGTGCGGGCACGTCGCATACTGCGCGTCACCTTGTCCACCGTGGAAGACCGTTCGGCCTGTCTCGACATTGAGGCCGTCCGTCGGCTTCCAGTCGGGCTCAGCGACAGCCTTGGCCCAGTGAGCGCCAGGAGGGTTACCCAAGGGCGACCCGAGAACGCAATCGGTCTGCTCAGCGACGACGATTTCCTGTCGGACGAGCCACTCAAGCGCACGGTCGGCGAGCGCAGACGCTTCGGCAGGCGTGGCATCGAGGTCGACGATGGTTTGGAAGTGATCACCCATGGGGCTGACGATAAGCCCCGCCGCTGACAGCCCCGGCCCGCCTTGAGGTCGATTCGCGCCCAGCAGGACTCGCCCGAAGCGGGCCGCGGCCTGGGGACCATTTGGGGACCACACGTCCTGCACGCGACCGAACAACACAAGCTCGCCGGGACCTCATGGCAAGCGCGCTGTGCCCGCTGACCTGCGAAAGCCCTTGACTCGCCGAACTGGGGGTCAAGGGGTCGCAGGTTCAAATCCTGTCGTCCCGACAGGCTTAAAGGCCCGTCGGCTTGGAAGGAAACTTCCAGGTCGGCGGGCCTTTGTCGTTGCCCGAGCCCGATCAGCGGATGAGGCGCAGATCCGGCTGCATGCTCCCCCTTTGAATCCGGGCAGGCAGATGCCTGGGGCCCTCGACGACTCGGCGGTCCCGAACGTCTCTCCGGCCACGCGTTGGCCTGCGCCTTCGCGCCGATCAGCCGCCCGGGACGGACGCGAGGAAGCCGGGGCGGATCGGCCCCGGCCTCCCGCTTGGGTGCTGCCGGTCAATCAGATGGCGAGGAGAGGCACCGGGTCACTGGTCCCCGCGGCGTGCAGCGAGGCCGGGAAGGACCTGCGTGTGCTCAACCTTGACGGCTGTCAGCGCGCGCGGGTTGAGCCCCAGGACGGACAGGATCGTGGGGGCGACCTGGGTGGTCTCGACCGAGGCGGACTCGACCTGAGCCGGGATGCCCGGGCCGTCGACAATCATCAGGACGTTCCGGTCGCCGGTGTTCATGCCACCGTGCTCGGCCAGCTTGGTCGGCTTCGAGTAGACGATGCCCTCCTGGACCTCGCCGAAGACGTCCGGGTTGTGGCCGTTGTTCACCGAGACGCCGAAGAAGTGCGCGGCGGCTGCGCCGGCCCAGATCTGCGCCAGGCCCGAGTGCGCAACGGTGACCGGCTTCTTGTTGACGTCGTAGCCCTGCGCGGTGTGGTCCCACAGGTAGCGCTTGACGAAGTCGCAGGCGGCCTGCGAGTTGTCCGACAGGTAGGACTGCCACAGGTCGTCGTCGGTCCCGGCGACGATGAGGCTCTTGTTGCTCGGGTGCGTCTTCGCCCAGGCGGCGTTGATCGCGCTGATGATCGGACCGTCCTGGACGGTGACGAGCTTGTTGGGGTCCTGCGGGGACTGACCGTGCTTGGCCGTCACAATGATCGTCGTCGAGCCCGCGAGGCCGTCCTTGTGAATGGCGCGGACCATGCGGCCGAGCTGGGCATTGACATAGTCCAGCGCGCTGGACAGCACCGGCCCGGGGACCAGCTTGCCGTGCACCCACTGGTAGCCGCCCGCTTCCGGAGCGCTGGTGGTGTAGTTGCCGTGGGCGTCCGGACCGATCAGCGTCGTCGGGGTCGAGCGGATCTTCTGCGCGACCGAGACGGTCTGGAAGTTCATGCCGAAGATCGCCGGGGTGCCGACCCGGGTCTTGCCCGAGTGGTCGCGGCCGCCGATTTCATTGAGGACGGCTTGGACCTTGTAACCGTCGTACTGCTTGGTGGCGGCGTCGATGTGCGCCCAGTCGTCATCCTGCGGGTACGGGACGCCGTTCGGCATGACGGCCTGTGAGTCGATCTCCGGCGAGAAGAGGTCGTCGATGCTCTGACCGTTCGAGCCGGGACCGTTGAAGGACGCGTAGACCTCGTGCTTGTCGGACCACGCGGTGCGCAGGCCGGCGTTGTGGATGACCTGGAAGATCGTGTTGTCGCCGAGGTAGTCCCACGGGGTGATCGGCTTGCAGGTCTTGGGATCGACCGGGAACGTCTTCGGGTTGAGCGACGTCTTCGGGTTGAACTTCAGGCTCATGATCGCGGCAGGGTTCTTGTCGACGCCCTGGGGGAAGACCGAGCCGTTCTCGTCGAAGGACGGGAAGGTGCCGTTCGTCGGGTTGACGAAGTCGGGGACACTCGCCAGTGCGTCGTCCGGCGAGTCGTAGATGACGTCACCACCGGTAGCCGGCCGGCCGGGCGTGCAGGTGGCCCCGGGCTCGTCCGTCTTGTGGCTGTACTCGACGTCGTAGTAGACGCCGGTGGTCCTGGGGTTACCGCCGGTCATCAGCGCGGTGCCGCCCGGGTCGGAGTCCGACGGGTTGGACGTCTCGGCATTGGTGTACTCGCTGCCGGTGTGCGTCAGTCTGGCGAGCGTTGAGCCCGGATGGTTGGCGATGTACCAGTCGAGATCACTCTGGTGCATGCCGTCGATCGAGATCAGCAGGACGTGCTTGCTGGTGGACGCGTGTGCCTCGGCGCTGGCGTTCACGACCGGAAGCCCGCACAGCGCGGCTGCGGTCGCCGTGGCCAGTCCGACCAAGGCCGGACGGGTGTACCTGGGCATCGTGCTCTCCCTACAAGTCGAGCCAATGAAGTCGCACATTGCTGTGCGCGCGTATGCTTCACCGCCCAGACGGGCACACCAGAAAAACTGGGTGTCCATCAAGTAACCGTCAGGCCACGTCCGGATACTGCGGGACCGCACGAGCCTTCGCCGGGACCCGCGGACACACCTCGCCCCGGCCTGCCGCCGCCCGACCTGTACGGGCAGGGTTTTCGGCAGCCACAGTGCGGAGTTGGCGTCGAAGCTTGAGTGCTACGTCTGAATTCCGCCAGAACCGCAGGGCGTTCCGGTCGACGATTGAGTCGTGTCCAAGATCGGTTCAAGGAGTTCTACGAAGATGACGATGAACGGTACGACGGCGCTCAGCGGCAAGGTGGCGTTGGTGACCGGCGGCAGCCGGGGGATCGGGGCAGCGGTCGCGCTGCGGCTGGCCGAGGACGGCGCAGACGTGGCGCTGACCTACCAGGGCTCGGCCGGGTTGGCGGAAGGGGTGGTCGCCGAGATCACCGCGATGGGGCGGACCGGTTGGGCCGTCCGCGCGGACAGCGCCGACCCGGCGGCCGTGCGCAGCGCGGTGGCAGCGGTCGCCGAGCGGTTCGGGCGGCTGGACATCGTGGTGAACAACGCGGGTGTCGGCGCCGTCGGGCCGATCGAGGCGGTGGCATTCGACGAGATCGACCAGGTGCTCGCGGTGAACGTTCGCGCGCCCTACCTCTACGCCCAGGCGGCGGTGGAGCACCTGGCCGAGGGCGGACGGATCGTCAGCATCGGCAGCTGCATCGCCCAGCGCGTGGCCTTCGGCGGAAGCGCGCTCTATGCGACCAGCAAGGCCGCGCTGATCGGCTTCACCAAGGGCCTGGCCCGGGAGCTCGGCCCGCGCGGGGTCACCGTCAACCTGGTCCACCCAGGCCCGATCGACACCGACATGAACCCGGGCGACGGCGATGCCGCCGATCTCCAGCGCGGCTTCACCGCGCTCGGCCGCTTCGGCACGGCGGCGGAGGTCGCTGACGCTGTTGCGTACCTGGTCGGCGAGGGTGCCCGATACGTCACGGGCGCGGAGCTGGCGGTGGACGGTGGTTTTGCGGTCTGAGTGTGCGCGGTCCGACGCCACACATGCCGTAGCGCCGCTGACTGAACCCTGTTCGAGTGCTGGTTCGCCGAGTTGACGAACCATCAGATACGGCGAGCCTCCGGCGTCCTCGTGTCGTGGAGAAGCGCAGGGTTGCGAATGGGCACGGTCCGTCTTTGCTGTACTACATCGGCTCGTACGAGCTGTTGAGGGAGGTGACGGACGCCGAATCGAAGCGACGGTCCGCGGACGCCTCGGCCTGCGGTGGGCACTCGTCCGGACGTGGCGACGCCTGATCAGCTTTCGCAATGCCGACGCAGGACCGTGGGTTGGTGACGTAGGGTCAGGATCTCCTGGGAGACCGCGAGATGATGATTGACACCCACAGGATCTCCAGTCCTCGCAGACGGCCGCGACGGCCCCACGACGGGCGCCGGCCGTAGGACACCTGTCGCAGGCTCAGGGCTGACGACCGGGCGACCGGGCGACCACGGAAAGGCCGCGAAGCAGCCCCTCAGGGCAATACCGAATTCACCTCGCGGTAACGCCCGCCCGGCAGTGTGGCGTCCGCTTCCCGGCGGCCGCTGGGAAGTTGACGCGCATAGACGTGAGTGGAACCGAACCTTCGACTCAGGGGTGCGCGCAGCTCGGTGACCTGCTTATAGTGGGCTCGTGTTGGACATGTTCACGCTCGGAGGAGTACCCGCTTGAGCACGGTCCTCGTGAAGCGTGCGCCGCGCGCAGAAGGCCCGGAAATGCCTGATGGCCAAGTCGAGTTGGCTGAGCCCCCCGTGCTCGGGGAGCCCGCGAGCGCCGACTTCGGGTCCACGCTGATGTATCTGCCCATGGGGCTGGGCGCAGGCGCCATGGTGCTGATGTTCTCCATGCGCAGCGCCGGTCCTACCTCGTACATGATGTCGGGGATGATGGGTGTCGCCATGGTGAGCATGACGCTCACTCAACTCGGGCGCGCAAGTGGCGATCGGCGACGCCGAATGCGCGCGGAGCGACGGGACTACCTGCGTTATCTGGCGCAGAAGCGCAAGCAGGCCCGGCAGGCGGCGGACGAGCAGCGCGCCGCGCTGCTGTGGGACAACCCCGCGCCGCGCGACCTGTGGGCCCTGGCGCGCGGCACGCGGCTGTGGGAACGGCGTCCCGGGCACGAGGACTTCGGGCGGGTGCGGATCGGCCTCGGGGTGCGGCGGGCCGCGCTGGAGTTCGTGCCGCCGCAGACCAAGCCGGTCGAGGATCTGGAACCGCTCTGCGCGGTCTCGCTGCGCCGGTTCACCATGGCGCACCAGACGGTCCCCGGCCTGCCGATCCCGGTCACGCTCTCCCGCTTCACCAGCGTGGAGTTCGCCGGTGACGGCGCCTCCGCTCTCGCGCTGATCCGCGCCATGGTGGGCCAGCTCGCGGTCTTCCACTCCCCCGACGAGCTCCGCGTCGCCGTACTGGGCAGCGACACCGGGCGTGCCGAGTGGGACTGGGTCAAGTGGCTGCCGCACAACGCGCACCGCTCCGAGCAGGACGCGGCCGGGCCGGTGCGCCTCGCGGCGGCCGACCACGACACGCTGATGCAGCTGCTGGGCACGGAGGTGCGCGACCGGCCCGACCACGACCCGAGTGCCTCGCCCAGCATCGCGGAGCCGTTCGTCGTCGTGATCGCCCAGGGCGCGCCGCTGCCCGACTCCTCGCGGCTCCTCCACGGCGGCCTGCGCAACGTCGTGCTGCTGGACGCGACCGGCGCCATGACGGGCGGCCCCAAGGTGCTGCGGCTGACCGTGCACGGCGACCGGGTGGAGTTCCCCTCCGGCGGTGACACGGTCTCGGCCCAGGCGGACGCGCTCAGCGCCGTCGAGGCGGTGACACTGGCCCGGGTCCTCGCCCCGCTGCGCACCAGCGGCGGCCTCGAACTCCCTGACCGGCCCCTGGAGTCGGACCTCGAACTGACCACGCTTCTCGGCATCCGCGACGCCCGCGGCTTCGACGTGGACGCCAAGTGGCGGCCCCGGCAGGTGCAGGCGGCCCGGCTGCTGGTGCCGCTGGGCGTCACCGAGGACGGCGAGGTCATCGAGCTGGACCTGAAGGAGTCGGCACAGGGCGGCATGGGCCCGCACGGCCTGCTCATCGGTGCGACCGGCTCCGGCAAGAGCGAACTGCTGCGCACCCTGGTGATCGGCCTGGCCGCCACGCACTCCTCCGAGGTGCTGAACCTGGTCCTGGTGGACTTCAAGGGCGGCGCGACCTTCCTCAACATGGACCGGCTGCCGCACACTTCGGCGGTGATCACCAACCTGGCCGACGAGATCCACCTGGTCGACCGGATGAGGGACTCCATCAACGGCGAGATGATCCGTCGTCAGGAGCTCCTGCGCGAGTCCGGGTACTCCTCGCTGTTCGACTACGAGAAGGCGCGCAACGCCGGGGCCGAGCTCGCGCCGCTGCCCTCGCTGCTCGTCATCGTCGACGAGTTCTCCGAACTGCTCGCCAGCAAGCCCGAGTTCGTCGACCTGTTCGTGTCCATAGGCCGTCTCGGGCGCAGCCTCGGGGTGCACCTGCTGCTGGCCTCGCAGCGCCTGGACGAGAGCCGGATCCACAAGGTGGAGGGGCACCTCTCCTACCGGATCGCACTGCGCACCTTCTCCTCGATGGAGTCCCGCAGCGTCATCGGTGTCGCCTCCGCCTACGAGCTGCCGTCGGCGCCCGGCAACGGCTACCTCAAGATCGACACCACCAACCTGGTGCGTTTCAAGGCCGCCTACGTCTCCGGCCCGGCGCCGGATCCGGTCAGCGCGGCCGAGGAGTCACTCCAACAGGCCAGGGCGCATCACGAGGTCCGGCCCTTCACGCTGGACCAGCAGGGCCAGTTGCTCTCCGAGGCCGCCGCGGTCGCGGCGGTCCCCGCGCCGCGACCGGCCGCAGAGGAGCCGGACCGCGCCCAGAGCGACGAGTCGCTGCTGGAGGTGCTGATCGGTCGCCTGGAGGAGAGCGGCCCGCCGGCCCGCCAGGTGTGGCTGCCGCCGCTGACGGCTCCCGCCAGCCTGGACCAGCTGCTGCCCGGCATTGTTCCCGACCCGGCGCGCGGCATGACCGCCGCCGACTACCCCTGGCTCGGCAAACTGCGCGTCCCGCTCGGCATGGTGGACCGCCCCTACGAGCAGCTGCGCGAGTTGCTGGTCGCCGACCTGTCCGCCGCTGACGGGCACGTGGGCCTGGTCGGCGCACCGCAGACGGGCAAGTCCACCGCGCTGCGCACGTTGATCCTCTCCCTCGCGCTCACCCACACCCCCGAGGAAGTGCAGTTCTACTGCCTGGACTTCGGCGGCGGCGGTCTGGTGTCGGTCTCCGGCCTGCCCCACGTCGGCTCGGTGGCGACCCGCCTGGAGCGGGACCGGGTGCTGCGCACCGTGGCCGAGCTGACCCAGCTCATGGAGCGCCGCGAGCAGGAGTTCACCGCGCGGGGCCTGGAGTCGATGGCCGCCTACCGCGCGCTGCGCGCCCAGGGCGCGGTCGACGACCCGTACGGCGACGTCTTCCTGGTGGTGGACGGCTGGTTCACGCTCCGTCAGGACTTCGACGACCTGGAGCCGAAGGTCATGGAACTGGCCGTGCGCGGCCTCTCCTTCGGCATCCACCTGGTCGCCTCCGCGGTGCGCTGGTCGGAGCTGCGGCCCCGACTGCGCGACATGCTCGGCACCAAGTTGGAGCTGCGCCTCGGCGACTCGCTGGAGTCGGAGGTCGGGCCGCGGGTCGCGGCCACCATCCCGCACCAGCCCGGCCGCGGGCTGACGGCCTCCGGGCACCACTTCCTGGCGGCGCTGCCGCGCCTGGACAGCTCCGCCGAGACGGCGGACCTGACCGAGGCCACCAAGGCCGCCGTCACCGAGATCCGGGCCTTCTGGCCCGCGGGGACCGCGCCCGGTGTCCGACTGCTGCCGACGCAACTCCCGGTCGAGGACCTGCCGCGCGCCGAGGGCGACCTGCGGGTGGCGCTCGGCTGGGACGAGCAACGTCTCGCGCCGGTCTGGCACGACTTCGAAGCCCAGCCGCACCTGATGGTGTTCGGCGACGGCGAGACCGGGAAGACCAACGCGCTGCGGCTGGTGGTCAAGGCGATCACCGACCGCTACACCCCCGAGCAGGCCCGCATCATCGCCGCCGACCCAGGTCGCGGCCTGCTGGCGATGATCCCGGAGGAGTACCGGATCGGCTACGTGGTGGACCGCGACGGCCTGGCCACCCTGGCCGAGAACGCGGCCGTCTCCGTCGGCAAGCGCGTTCCCGGGCCGGAGATCAGCCCGGAGCAGCTTTCGCGACGTGACTGGTGGTCGGGTCCGCTGCTGTTCGCCCTGGTCGACGACTACGACCTGCTCGCCCCGAGCGGCGGTGTCGGCGCCAACTCGCCGCTGGCCCCGCTGCTGCCGCTGCTCTCCCATGGCGCCCACGTGGGCCTGCACCTGGTCGTGGCCCGTTCCACCTCCGGCGCCACGCGGGCGATGATGGACCCTCTGCTGCGCCGGCTCTGGGAGCTGGGCAACCCCGCCCTCCTCTTCTCCTACCCCAAGGAGGAGGGCAAGTTCCTCGGCGAGGCCAAGCCCCGCACCCTGCCCGCCGGGCGCGCCCAGCTCGTCACCCGCCGGTCCGTCCGCCTCATACACACCGGATTGGTGACCGCACCATGACCATCGAACCCGTGCTCTCCGCCGAGGTCTGCCGCGTCACCGTGGTCGGGCCGAAGGCCCAGGCCGACCTCGCGGTCCCGGTCTCGCTCTCCGTCTCCGCGCTGTTGCCCGCGCTGCTGGCCAGGATCGAGGAGCCGACGGACCCCGGCAACGGGCCCTGGGTGCTGCAACGCCTGGGCGAGGATCCGCTCGACCCCGACGCGACCCCGGACTCGCTCGGCCTGCGCGACGGCGAGGTGCTGTATCTGCGCCCCGCCGAGTCGGCACTGCCCTCGCTGCACTTCGACGACCTCGCGGACGGCGTCGCCCACGTCCTGGCCGGACGCGCCGACCGTTGGCAGCCGCAGCACACGCGTCGCCTGGCCGTGACCGTCGCCGCGCTCACGCTCGCCGCCCTGCTGTGGGCGCTGCTCGGCTTCGGACCCGGGGCCGCCGCCGCGGGCACGGCCGGTGGCCTCGCGGTCCTGCTGGCGGCCGTCGCGGTGACCGGCGACCGGCTGCGCAGCGGAGACGGGACCGTCGTGCTGGCCGGGACCGCCGCCCTGCTGTTCGCCGCCACGGCCGGTCTCACGTTCCGGGCCGCACCGCACGGCGGCCACGGAGCGTACGGGGGTTTCGCGGGCTTCGGGGGTTTCGGCGGCTACGCGCCCGGTGAGCCCAGCGTCCTGGTCGCCGCCGGCGCGGTGGCGGTCCTGGCCACGGTGCTGCTCGGGCTGCGGGTGCTGCCCGTGGTCATCCCTGCGACGGCGCTGACCGTGGCGCTGGCCGCCGGGATCGGTGCGCTGCTGGCGCGCTCCAGCGACCTGCCGGCCGGTCAGGCGGCGGCCGTCGTCGCGGTGGCGCTGTTCGTCCTCGGGCACTTCGGGCCCCGGCTGGCGCTGCGGTTGGCGCGGCTGCGCGTCCCGCAACTGCCGCACAACGCCGAGGAGTTGCAGCAGGACATCGACCCCGAGCCGCAGGAGCGCGTGGAGCGCCGGGTCACCGCCGCCCACGCCTACCTCAACACCCTCAGCCTGGCCTCGGCGCTGGTCTACGCGGTGGGCCTGTGGTGCATGGTGCGGGAATCCGGGTGGATCGGCTGGGTGCTGCCGCTCGCCTTCTGCGGCGCGGTGCTGCTGCGCTCGCGTGGACTGACCAGCACGCTCCAGCGGGTCCCGATGGTGCTCGCGGGAGCGCTCGGTCTCGCGCTGCTGCTCGTGGTGCGCGGCGCGTCGCACTCCCCGACCGGACGGGCCGTGGCCGTGGTGGTGCTCCTGGTCGCCGCCGGGTTGCTGCTGGTGGCCGCCTGGCGGCTGCCCAGCAGCCGACTGCTGCCGGTCTGGGCGCACTCCGGCGACCTGCTGGAGACGATCTCGGCCATCGCGCTGCTGCCGCTGCTGCTCCAGGCGGTGCACGCGTATGCCTGGTTCCGTTCGCTGGCGAGCTGAGAGGAGAGACCGTGCAGACACGACGCGACCACTTGCAGGCCTATCAGTTCGCCATGGGCCGCCTGGCCACCGCGCTGGTGAGCGGAGACCCGGGCCGCGGCGAGAGCCCGACCAAGCGCGCCGCCCTCGGCAGTGTCCTGGGCGCGGGCATCGTCGTCCTGCTGTGCGCCGGGTTCGGCGTCTACGGGCTCATCTCCCCGGCCCCTACCGACGATTGGCGCACGCCGGGCTCCATCGTGCTGGACCAGAGCACCGGCAGCCGTTACCTCTATCTCGACGGGGTGCTGCGTCCGGTGCGCAACTACGCCTCGGCGCTGCTGATCGCGGGCAAGGGCGCAACCATGCGGTCCGTGTCCGCCAAGTCGCTCGCGAACACTCCGGACGGCGCTCCGATCGGCATCCCGGACGCACCGGACGCGCTGCCTGACGCGTCGGCGCTGCTGAACGGGCCGTGGACCCGGTGCCTCCGGCCCGACCTCCCGGCGGGCGAGTCGGTGGACTTCACCCCGGCGGGCCGCACCAGCGTCGTCCCCGCCGACCAGCAGGTGCTGCTCACCGGGCCGGACGGCAAGCTCCACCTGCTGTGGCAGGGCGTCAGCTACCTGGTGCCTTCGACCGCCACCCTGATCGCCCTGCGGCTGGACACCGACCAGGCCGTCCCCGCTCCGGACAGCTGGCTGCGCACGCTCCCGGCGGGCGCGCCCCTCGTCGCGCCGGCGCTGGCCGGGAGCGGGCGACCGGCCGGATCCGTGGGTGGCCAGGCCGTCAAAATCGGTCAGCTGTTCACCACCACGGACGGTGACAGCCGTACCTACGTCATGACCGCGGGAGGTCTGGCCCCCGTCAGCGCCACCACGGCCGCGCTGCTGGCCGCCGAGCCCGGCGCCGCGCCGGTGCGGCAGGTCAGCTCGACGGTGATGGCAGCCGCGCCGGTCGCCGCGCCGGGCAACTCGCCGGGGACGGACCTGCCCGATGTCCTGGGTGCCCGGCAGCTGGCGGTCGGCAGCCGCTCGGCGGTGTGCGAGCTGCAGCACATCGCCGCCAACGGTCGCACCGTGGCGGGCACGTTGGTGCTCGAACACGGCGGGAGCGGAACCGGAGGCCCCGCCGTCGACGTCCCGGTGGGCGGTGGTGTGTTCGCCGTCGCGCAGGAGGACGTCGTGGCCCAGGTGTCCAACCCCCAGGAGTACCTGATCACCGATCAGGGCACGGCCTATCCGATCGACAGCACCGCCGCGGCGCTGCTCGGTCTGGGGAGCACCAGCCCCGTCGAGCTGCCGCAGAGCCTGCTCGACGTGCTGCCGCGCGGGCCGGTGCTGAGCCAGAGCGCCGCCGAGGCGACGGTCGGCGGTGGCTCCTGATGGCGTCCGTGCTGCGGGCCGGACGCTCGACCGGCACGGCGCTGCAGGCCCGGGTGGCCGGGCACGCCCTGCTGATCCACCCCAAGGGCGAACCGGACCCGCAGGCCGTGGCGTTCGCCACCGGGCTCGCCCAGGACGACCAGCACCTGCTGGTGGTGGTGGACCTGCCCTTCGGCGCCCTGGACGAGGCCTGGCCTGCGGTGGCGCGGCTGCTGGCCCCCCGTCGGGGCAGTCTGCGGCTGATCTTCGGCCGGGCCACGCCCCAGGAGTCGCGCCGGGCCGGACAGGCCATCGCGGACCAGCTGGACCGGCTGGTGCTCGCCCCCGACGGCGAGCTGCTGCCCACCGCGGGCGGCGGCCTGTTCATCCCCGCCGACCACGGCGCGGGATGGCTGCGGTTTCGGCCCGGCCGTGAGCCGGATCGCGACTCGCAGCGTTTCCCCAAGCCGATGTGGGAGTTCTCCACCCTGGACCGGCCGTGGCAGACCAGCCCGTTCGGGGTGGCCGAGTCGGTGCCCAGCGGGGTGTGGGTGCGCAGCGCCCGGCCGCACGGGCTGCTCGCCGCCTGGCGTCGCCTGGTGGACCTGCTCCCCAGCGACCGCTCAGTACTGACGATCATCCTGGGCTGCCCTGGCGGCCCCGCCGTGCCGCTCGCCGACGTCGTCGGCGTGTGGGGCTCCGTGCTGCCCTCGGTGCGCACGCGGGTGAAGTTCGTCCACTTCGGTCCCGTGGCGGTCCCGGACGGCGGTGCGCTCGGGCAGGCCCTGGCCGACGCGTTCGAACAGCCCGTCACGCTCTGGACCGAACTGCCCCTGGGCGCGGGCCCCCTCGACGCCGAACTGCCCAACTGGGAACCCTTCGTGCAGGGCTTGGAGTACACGCCCGGCAGCGCCGGGCCGCCCGTCCTGCTCGGCCTGCGGTCGCCGCTGCCAGGGGTGCGTCAGATCGGCCCCACGTTCTACGAGTACACCGCGACCGATGTGCTGGAGGTGGTGCAGGCGGGCCTGTGGATGCGGCCCGCGATCGAGCCCGCCAACAGCGAGGAGGTGCGCAGGATCCCGGCCGCCCCCGGCTACTCGGCCCTGCTGTACGACCGCAGCGCGCCCGACGGGGGCGAGCGGATGAAGTCCCTCGCGGAGGACATGCTCTGGCGGCTGGAGCCGGCCGCGCGGTCGCTGTTCCGGATCGCCCCGGCCGACGACGCGGCGCTGGCCGCGCCGCCCGGGCACCAGGACGCCTGGTCCGTGCCGGAGCACTCCACCGAGCCCTTCCTCACCGCTCCGGGCACGACCCGGCCCCGCCCCGCGCATGTCGCCCTCTGGGCGGCTGAGTTGGAGGCGTCCGTGTCCGCCGCCGAGGCGGCCGAGCAGGGCACCCGCGGACATGCCCCCTCCACCTCCGCCTCCGGTCAGCAGGGCCGGGCCCTCGGCAACCTCGCCCCTGACGAGAGCACCTCGTCGCCGACGTCGGGAGCCACGGCCGTCCCGGCTGCGCCGCCGCTCGCCACGCTTCCCCCCGTCGCCGCACCGGCCCTCCCCCAGCCCCAGACCCAGACGTCCGGCCCGGCGAACGCGCTGACGCCCGCGGCGCCTGCGTCACCCGCACCCGTTCAGACCGGCTCGCCCGCGCTGACGGCCACGGCCTCGGCGGGGCCGGGCCCGGTGACGGCGACTCAGCCGCTCACGGGTCCCGGCGCGGACGTAGAGCCGCACGGACTGATCCCCGCGCCGATCGCCGCTCCGATCCCCGCTCCGGCGGGGAACGCCGCTCCCGGCCCTTCCGGGGCCGAGCCCGTCGCGGCCCAACCGGCAGGTGCTCGCCCGGATGTGGCCCCGCCGCCACCGGCCGCCGGGCCGAGCCCGCACGGGCCGGTCACCGGTCACCCCGCTCTCCGCACCGACCCCGCACCGGCCGCCCCCTGGGCGACTCCCGAGCCCGACGCCGGGCCGTCAGCAACCGAGGCGACGAACCCGGACGGTGAGCCGCGCCGGAACGAACCGGCGGCCGGACCCGGCGGTTCCGGCTCAGCCGGGCCTGTCCCGGCCGCCACGCACGCGCCAGGGGAGCCCGACGCGTTCGACGGGGCGACAGTTCGCGGGGTGCGGCCCGCTTCCCTCCCGACCATCGCGCCGGTCGTCGGACCCATCGGGGCTCTCGACCCGCAAGCCGGGCCGCAAGCGGGCGCTGACGTGTCGTCGGCCGCGCCGTCGGCGCCGACGCCCCCGGCCGAGGCCACCCCCGAGGCCGCCGCCAGGCCCGCGCTGCCCGCCATCGCCGGGATCCGGCTGGAGTCCGGTGCGCCCGGAGGGCAGGCGGAGGGGCCGCACGGCACGCCGCAGCGCGCCGAGGAGCCTGGCCGGCCCGCCGAGGCCGCACCCGAGGCCGCACCTGCGGCCGCGTCGGCGTCCGTGCTCACGGCGGAGGGCGTCAGGGTGCAGCCCGTGCCCAAGGAGAGTGCCCTCGCCCTGCCGCCGCAGCAGGGCATCGAGCAGGAGCGGGACTGGGTGCGCCGCACCTTCAGCGCGCAGTACCACGCGATCGCCGGGAGCGTCTCCCGCGTGATGTCGGAGTCGCCGGGTCTGCGCGACGGGTCGCGGACGGCCGCGGAGGCGCTGACCGACCTGGTCGCCGTACGGCTCTACCTCTCCGGCGACGGCGCCGAGGTGGACCACCCCGTGCGCGGCGCCACCGTCGGGCCGCACGTGCCGCTGGCCCGCTGCATCGCGTCCGGTCTGCGGCGGCTGCCGTCGTACCGGGGCGCGGCCCTGGTCCGGGCCCGGCTCACCCCCGCCGAGCTGGAGTGGTACCACGAGGGCCGCCAGGTCACCGAGTGGGCGTTCTGGACGGCGTGGACCGAGTGGCGTCCGGCCCCGGAGCGGACCGCGGACCTGCTGGTCTGGTCGCTGACGGGCCGTCGCACCAGCCTGCTGGACCCGGCCGCTCCGGACCGGGTCGTCTTCCTGCCGGGGACCGCCTTCAAGGTGCTGCGCAGCGACGACAGCGGCCCGCGCCCGCTGCTGCTGCTCCGCGAACTGACCGCAGCGGAGGCGGCCGCGGAGGCAGCCACGCCGACGGAGGCGGAGGGGGCCGACGCGCCACTCGACGGCCTCGCGCTCGGTGTCCTGGAGCGCGCGGCCGAAGCCCTGAAGTCCGCCGGTGGCGGCGACAGCAGTGACCCTTCCGGACCCGTCCTCGGCACGGCCCCCGGCCTGCTCGGACGTGCCGGGCCCAGCCGAGCCAGCGCCGCACGCAGGGGAGCGACCACGTGAACCGACCTGTCCTGCTCGTCTCCCGCTCCCAGGCGGGCGCCTACCGGACCATCGGCGAGGCCCTGCGTGACGCGACCGACGGCGCGCTGATCACGGTCTCCGCCGGGCGGTACGACGAGGCGCTGACGATCACTCGCCCGGTCTCCCTCGCTGCCGAGAACGCGGGAGCCGAGGGTGCCGAGGTCCGCATCCACGCCGAGAAGGGCAGCGCCCTGGTGCTGGACGCCGAGGCGGTCCAGCTGTCGGGTCTGGTGCTCTCCGGCGCCGACTCGGAGGCGCCGGTGCTGGACGTCCGGCGCGGTCAGGCCGCACTGGACGGCTGCCGGATCGAGGGTTCCGCCTGGGCTGCCGTACTGGCCTGGCACAACGGCACGGTGGCACTGCGCTCCTGCTCGCTGACGAACAGCCAGGGCGCGGGCGTCGTGGTCACCTCACCCGGCGCGAGCCTGATCGAGCGGTCCCGGATCACCGACGTCGCCTCCTCGGCCGTCGTGGTCGCGGACCGGGGCAGGCTCACCGTGCGCGACTGCACCGTGGAGCGGGTGCAGGGCAACGGCGTCTGCGTCAACGGCCAGGGCTCGGTGACCGTGGAGGCGACGCAGGTCCAGAGCTGCCGCAAGCCCGCGCTCGCGGTCGAGCAGGAGGGCGTCGCCCGGCTGGACCATGTGGTCGTCGGCGGCAGCGCCGCCGTGGACGCCTACCTCACCAGCAGCGGCGAGACGGTGCTCACCGAGTGCCGCTTCGAGCGCTCGCGCGGCCAGGCCCTGCATATCGCCGGTCCGTCCACGGCGCTGCTGCGCGGCTGCACGGTGACCGCGGCCGCCACCGTCGCCGTCCAGGTGACCGGCGGGGCTCGGCCACGCCTGGAGGGCTGCGTCCTCGCCGACTCCCCCGTCGGTCTGCTGGTGGACACGAGCAGCGCGGCGGAGTGTACGGACCTGACGGTCCGCGGCGCGCGGACGGCGGCCGTGCGCGCCGTGGGCGAGGCCGTGCTGACCGTGCAGGGTGGCGAGATCACCGGCGCGGGCAGTGGCGGCGGCATCGAACTGGACGAGCGCGCCGAGGCACGCCTCACGGAGGTGCGCCTGCACGCCCCGGGTGGCACAGGGCCCTCGGCCGGAACCGCGGTCGGGGTCGGGGCCGGGACCGGGATAGGTCTGGCCGGGGGCGCCCGGGCGCAGCTGACCGGCGCCCAGATCCGCGGCTGGACGACGGTGGTCGGCGCGGACTCCCAGCTCACCGCGCACGACAGCGAGTTCGCCGACTCCGACGCGGACGGCGTCCGGGTCGCCGAGGGTGGGACGCTCGCTGCGGTCGGCTGCCGGGTGACCGGCGCGCACGGCCACGGCGTGCACGTCCAGGCAGGGGCGCGGGCCGAGCTGACCAACTGCGCCCTGGTCGGCAACTCCGGCGACGGCATGCGCTCCAGCTCGGACGAGCCGGTGCAGATGCATCACTGCGAGGTGCACGACAACGGCGGCAGCGGGGTGCGCGAGTTCTCCTCGTCCGGTCGGCAGGGCGGAGAGCGCCCCGCGTCGCCGTCGGCGCAGCAGAAGCCGTCCGCTCAGCGCACGGAACAACACCCGGGCGCACACCACCTGGGCACCGGGCCGCTGGCGGATCTGGAGGCCCTGGTGGGCCTGGAGAGCGTCAAGCGCGAGGTCACCGGGCTCATCAACGTGAACAAGATGGCCCAGCGGCGCCAGGAGATGGGCCTGCCGATGCCGCCGATGAGCCGCCACCTGGTCTTCGCCGGACCGCCCGGCACCGGCAAGACCACGGTCGCCCGCCTCTACGGCGCGGTCCTGGCCGAGCTCGGCATCCTGAGCCAGGGCCACATCGTCGAGGTGGCCCGCGCCGACCTGGTCGCCCAGATCATCGGCGGCACGGCGATCAAGACCACCGAGGTCTTCAACAGGGCGCTCGGCGGCGTCCTCTTCATCGACGAGGCGTACACCCTGACCAACCAGTCCAAGGGCAGCGGCCCGGACTTCGGCCAGGAAGCCGTCGAGACGCTGATGAAGCTGATGGAGGACCACCGCGACGAGATCGTGGTGATCGTCGCCGGATACTCGGCGCAGATGGACCAGTTCCTGGCCTCCAACCCCGGCATGGCGTCGCGCTTCGCCCGCTCGGTGGAGTTCCCCAACTACAGCCCCGACGAGTTGGTGACCATTGTCGAGGGGCTGTGCGCCAAGCACTACTACGAGCTCACCGACGACGCGCTGCAGGCGCTGGTCCGCTACTTCGAGGACGTGCCGAAGGGCGCGACCTTCGGCAACGGCCGTGTCGCCAGGCAGATCTTCGAGGAGATGATCAGCCGTCAGGCGTCGCGCCTGGCGACGGAGGCGTCCTCGGACGACGCCGCACTGTCGGTGCTCGTCGGCGCCGACGTGCTCACCGTCCCGGCCGCGGACCAGTCCGCTCCGATGCCGCAGACGCCACAGCAGGCACCGCAGCAACCGCAGCAGCAGCCGCAGCAGCCGCAGTCGTCCCAGCAGGGCGGACCGGCCGCGCCGCAGGCCACGCCTGCGGCCGAGTTCGACTCGCCGGGGCTGCGTCGGCTCGACTCCGTGGTGGGCCTGGACGCGGCCCGCGCCGCGTTGCGCACCCGCCTGCGGCAACTGGTGACGCTGCATCAGTCAGGCAGTCTGGTGGAAGGCCTGGCGCACGTGGTGCTGCAGGGCCGACCCGGCAGCGGGCGACAGGCACTGGCGTCCCTCTACGCCCGCTGCCTGGCGGAGTTCGGGCTGCTGAGCTCCGGGACGGTGCAGCGGCTGCCGCTCTCGCACGTCCCGGTGCGCTGGGCGGAGCAGCCGGTGTTCCGGCTCGCCGCCGCGCTGCGGGAGTCCGAAGGCGGCCTGCTGCTCCTGGAGTTGGACGCGGAGTTCACCCAGCGCCCGGAGCAGCAGCGCGAGCCGGTCCTCACCGCGCTGGCGAAGCTCGCCCCCAAGCCGCACGGGGCGGTGCTGGCGCTCAGCGGCAGCGAGCCCCACCTGATGCAGGCGCTGGCCGGACACCCCGAGACGGCTGAAGCGTTCGCCGAGTACGTCGAGTTGGCGCCGTACACGGCGGAGGAGCTCACCGCACTGCTGGAGCGCCGACTTCGGCTGTTCGGCTTCCGCCTGGGCGAGGAGGCGACGGCGGCCGCGACGGCGCTGTTCACCTCCCGACCGCCGGAGCACTGCGCCTTCGAGGTCAACCGCCTCGCCGAGCGCCTGTCCGCGACCGCCCGCACCCGCACGCTGACGCCCGACGACCTTCCCCGACTTGACCCTGAGCGCACAGCCGTGGCCGAAGCGCAACCGTCCGCGTCCTTGGTGCACTCATGACACACGAGCCTTCCACTTCCTGATCGACGTCCCAACTCCCGTCTCCCGGGCAAGAAACCGCGACGAAAGGAACCGCAGTGAGCAAGCTGACCGCTGTCGAACTCCAGGGAATGACCACCGCCCAGGGCACCTTCCAGACCGCCCTGGACGACGCCACGCGCTCCTACTCACAGGTCGAGGGCCAGATCGAGGCCCTGCAGGCCAGCTGGACCGGCGAGGCCGCCACCATCTTCAACCAGGCCATGACGCAGTGGCTGGAGGACTTCCGCTCGGTCAACAACGCCCTGAGCACCATGCTGGAGAAGCTGGCGCAGAACACCAACGTCTACGCCAACACCCACGCCGACACCGAGCAGGTGGCACAGCAGGTGGCGCAGACCATCGGCGCGGGCAACTACGGCGGGCTGCCGGGCCTGTAGGCCCGACTGACGACCACTCACGTGCGCCGGTCCCCGGGACCGTTGTGCCGACCACTCGAAGGAGAGCCCCAGCATGACCACGTACACCGTGCAGATGGAGCAGGTCGACTACATCGTCGGCGAGATGAACTCCATCACCCAGCAGCTGAACCAGACGCTCGCCGACCTCGACAGCCAGTCGAAGATCAACCTGGCCGAGTGGACCAGCGACGCGCAGGCCACCTACACGCAGGTCAAGGCGCAGTGGGACACCGCCGCCGCCGACATGACCAGCAAGGTCGCCGCCGCGATCCAGATGCTGGGCCAGATCAACGAGTACTACGCCAACGGTGAGCGCCAAGGCGTTCAGCTCTGGGCGTGACGCATGCCCGGCGCCCCGATCAACAACCCGCGGTCTCACCCGAAGCCGCCGCCGTACCAGCCGAAGCAGTACGGCAACGGCACCTCCGTGCCCAACGGGCACGGCTCCTACTCGAACCCGCAGCCGTTCACGCCGCCGCCGGTCCCCTCGGGGGGCGACGGCGGCAAGGGAACGACGGTGGACACGCCGTCCCTGGACCTCTTCGCGGACAACATCGACCAGTTGGTCGACCCGGTCCGCAAGGCCCAGACGGCGCTGGAGGGGGTCTCGGTGGAACCCGGGGACTTCTACCACGCCAACAAGATGCGGATCGACGTCACCGGACCCAACGCCGACGCCGGTCTGAAGGAGCAGTTCGTCAAGGTGCTCGGTGACCTCAGCCAGGGGCTGAGCGACCTGAGCGCCGGAGTGCGGCAGCTCAGCGCGAAGTACAAGACCATCGAGGACGCCAACTCGGCGAGCGCGACCGACCTGCAGAACGCGTTCCAGTCGACGGACGGCGACTTCACCTCGCTGATCACGGACGCCGGGGGCACCCCCGGTGCTCCGCCCAGCGGAGGCAACAGCAGTTGAGCTCCCGCCCGTGCCCTCGCCGCTGACCGCGGCGGCGAGGGCACGGGCGGCGGGTGACGGCGCGGGGTGACAGCGCGGCGCGGGCGCGCGGCGTTTCGAATCGGATGAGCGGGTGGGGACGATGGGGTCGGGCGACTACAACAGCGGCGGGTTCACCCAGGGCGGCGACGGCACGGTCTTCGGCGACCCCAGTTCGGACCCGGGCTCCGTCCAGGACTACGACAACTGGGACTGGAAGCAGATCGAGGCCGCCATCAACGGGATGTCGGCCGGGGTGGACAGCTCCGCCAACTCCTCGCACGCGAAGTCCGTCTCCGATCCGCAGTCGTTGCAGGACGCCGCGGACATCTTCTTCCAGGTGCAGCAGGTGCTGAGCGGCGTCGCCCAGGCGTTCACCGACCAGGCCAAGGCGCTGGCCGGGGACAACGGCCCGTGGAAGGGTGACGCCGCCGACTCGTTCCTCACCATGATGGAGACCTTCTCCAAGCAGGTCACCTCGACGGCGGCCGCCCTGTCCGGTGGCACCTCCGGCGTGGACTCCGTCCCCCAGCAACTGGCCAACAACGCCGTCAACCTGGTCAACGCGCAGAACCTGATCTCCGAGATCGACACCTACTACGCCAACGAGGCCATCAAGAGCGGCGTCACGCCCATGTCCAACGGCCTCATCCCGATCAGCCAGCGCCCGCAGCTGGTCGAGTGGATGAACGAGGACATGCGCGCCGTGCTCAAGAGCCTGGCGGGCGAGTACCAGGTCACCATCGACTCGGTCCGCTCCCCGGGGCCGATCAACTCGCCGCTGGGCAACACTCCTCCCCCGACCACGGGCAACGGGCCCGACCAGCCCGCCTTCACCGACACCATGCCCGCCCCGGTCAACCCCGACCTCAGCGGTCTGCGCACCGCCGACACGGCGGCGCCGCTCACCCCGATGGACCTCAGCGCCAACCCACTAGGCCCCGGCGCGAACCCACTGGGCCCCGGTGCGAACCTCAAGTCCCTCGACCCGTCCGGCCTCAACCCGTCCGGCCTCGGCAGCGGGCTCGGCAGCGGTCTCGACCCGTCCGGACTCGGCACCGGTCTGGGCACCGGTCCCGGGATCAGCGCCCTCAATCCGAGCGCACTCGACCGCGCGCTCAACCCGAGCGCGTACAGCGGGGGCCTGGGCACCGGCGGTACCGGCGGCCTCGGCAACGGCCTCGACCCGCTCGGGCTGAGCGCCGCGTCCCTGCTGCCCCGGGCCGGAAATCTCGGTACGGGCGGCGCGGGGAGCCTCCCGGCCGAGAAGTCGGCGTTCAAGAGCTCGGCGTTCCCCGGCGAGACGGGGGTCGGTGGCGTCGGCAGCCTGGGCGCCGCCAAGCCGGGCAAGCTCTCCACCGGCGACGGCATCGGGACCGGGGGGCTCGGGGCCGACGAACGGTTCCCGGGCAGCACCTCGTTGGAGTCCGGTCTGCCCGGCAGCGGCACCGGAACGGCCGAGCCCGGTGTGGGCGCTGCGGGCGGCCTCGGCGAGGGCATGCCCTACATGCCCGGCATGGGCGGCGGCGCAGGCCAGGCCGCGGGCCACAACGGCGAACGCAGCGACGCCTCGGGCCTGTTGGACGCGAGCGGCAAGCCCTGGGCGGGCGCCACGAACGTCGGCGGGGACATCGGCGGTCACCTCGGCACCGCTGCGGGCGGCGAGGGTCTCTCCCTCCCCACGGAGCACGCGCCCGGACTCGGCGCGGACACGCTCCCCGGCGCGACGGCCCTCTCCGGCCAGGGCGCAGGGACCGGAACTGACGCCACGCCAGGCGAGGGCATGCCCTACATGCCTGGCATGGGCGGCGGCGCAGGTCAGGCCGCGAGCGGTCACAACGGCGAACGCAGCGACGCCTCGGGCCTGCTCGCCTCCAGCGCCGAACCCTGGGCCGGCGAGACCGGCCTCGGCAGCGAGGTCGGCGGCCATCTCGGCACCGCCGCAGGCGGCGAGGGCCTCGGCCTGCCGACCGAGCGGGCCGTCACGACGGGCGAGCCGGGCGCGGCTGCGGAGGAGGTGGCCTCGGGCGAGACGGCTGCGGAGGGCGAGGGGATGCCCTTCCTGCCGGGCATGGGCGGCGCGGCGGGCGCGGCGGCAGGCGAGCGGAACGGCGAGCGCAGCGACGCCTCCGGCCTGCTCGACCCGAGCGCCGACCCGTGGAGCGGCGACCCCGCCGCGACCGAGCCGGAGGTCCAGGCAACGGCCGCGGGCGGCGAGGGCCTCGCCCTCGCTGTCGGCGCAGCCGCAGCGGCCGTGGCCGTCGCGAGTGCCGTCGCCGCCGAGACGTCAGCCGAGCCGCCCGCGACGGCGGGGCAGACCCCGACCCCGCAGCTACAGCCGCAGGAACGCGGTGCCGCGGTATCGGCCTCGGGCGAGGCCACAGCGGCGGCCGGTGCCACCGAGTGGTCGGCCGCCACGGCAGCCGCAGAACTGGTCGCGGTGGTGGGCGAAGCGGTCGCGAGTTCCGTGACAGCGGGCCCCGGCAGCCGACAGGCCCCGGCCACTCAGGCCGCTCAGGCTGCTCAGGCCGCTCAGGCGGGCGAGCAGACCACCACCCACGGCGCGAACCCCGCCTCACCCGCCGTGGGCGAGGCGGCCGTGCTGCCCGCGATCCATGCCGTGGATCAGCCGATCGCAGGGGCACCGCAGACCGCGGGCCAAGCGCCCACACCGGCCACGCCTCCCGGCCTTCACCCCGCCGGCACGAGCGCCACACCGCCCACCTCCCCGGCCGGGGGCCGGCCCGCCGCCGAACCCGGAAGCCACCACCCGGCGGCGGGCGTGCCCTCGCGTGAAGAGGCATGGGCGGCGGACGCGGGTGAGGGTGAGGAGGCCGACTTCGCCGAGGTCGAGTTGGCCGAGCCCGCCGCGTCGCCCGGCCCGGTGCCGACCGTCCTCCGTGGCGGGAACGCCACCGGGTGGGACACCGCCGGGGCGGCGTTCGTGCCGCTTCTGGGGTCCGTGCCCGTCCAGGAGGATCGGGACGTGCGCGCCACCGGATACAGCGCGGAGGCGGAGGGTGCGTGGGGCACCTCGTCCCCGGCGGCCAGCTCGGCCCAACCCGCCGAGGAGGAACCGCGGTTCGCCACCTGGCGGCCCAACCGGAGCATCGTGACGACCAGTACGGAGGCGAGCCCGGTGGTCTACCGCAGCAGCGCCGAACCCGCTTGCGCCGTCGGCGACTTCGAAGAGGAGCCCGCGCCCGAGGCGGACGCCGAGGAGCCGGCCGAGGAGAAGTCCGGCCGGGGCGCCGCCGACCTGCTGGTCCAGGCGAGCGACACCTGGGGCGTCGCCGCTGACGACGACTTCGACGCGATCATCTGACGAGGAGCCACCATGACCACCCCGTACGACCAGGGCATCGAGGACATGCTGACCCTGTATCAGAAGCAGCGCGCCGAAGCCTCGGAGACCCGGCGCAGGATCAACGAGGTCACCGGGACCGGCAGCGCTCCCCGGCAAGCCGTCAAGGTGACGGTGACGGCCCAGGGCGAGCTCACGGCCGTGGAGTTCCCCACCGGCGCCTACCACCGGATGGCGCCCAAGGAGCTCGCGGAGGCGCTGATGGCGGCCTTCGCCGAGGCGCGCGCGGACGCCATGACGAAGGTCGCCGAGTTGACCGACCTGTCGCTCCCGCCGGGCGTCCGCGTCGCCGATCTCGTCGAGGGCAAGGTCGACCCCGGCACGCTGCTCCCTGACACCCCCGGCATGCCCGACTCCGTGAGCGACTACCTCGCCAACGGCCGACCCACCGGAGGACTCCGTGGGTAACGAATCGTTCGAGGTCAACACCGAGGGCCTGCAGAACCAACTGCCGTACCTGCGGGAGCTGGCGGCGCGGTTCAAGGGCATCGGGACCGAGCTGGAGGCGAAGCTCGGCTCGCTCGGGCAGCCGTGGGGCGACGACGAGACCGGCCAGCAGTTCCTGGAGTCGTACGAGAACCCGCACCAGCAGATCCTGGACGGCATCAGTCAGACCGGCGAGGTCCTGGACAGCACCGGCGACGGCATCGACACGATGGCGAAGAACTACCGGATCCTGGAAGAGGAGAACATCGCCGCCGCCCGGACGCTGGACACCGGCAGTGGCAACGGCAGCTCCGACCACACCCCCACGCACCCCACGACCGAGAAGCCCTAGGAAGCCCCAGCAGCCATGAGCATCGAACTCCCGTCCTGGCTCTCCTGGGTGGCCTCGCTGGCCGTCGGACAGCACTGGCCCAAGGGCGACGAGGACGGCCTGCGGGCGCTCGGCGAGGCCTGGGACGAGGCAGCACAGAAGCTGGTCGACATCGGCGAGGAGATCGGCCCGGCGACACAGGGCGTCCTCTCGAACGTCGGCGGCTCGGTGGCCACCGAGTT
Source organism: Streptacidiphilus fuscans (assembly GCF_015690355.1). Lineage (GTDB taxonomy): Bacteria > Actinomycetota > Actinomycetes > Streptomycetales > Streptomycetaceae > Streptacidiphilus > Streptacidiphilus fuscans. Next base: position 40,854 of record NZ_JADPRT010000017.1, read on the forward strand.
CGGTTCGTTCGTGCAGCAGTTGCAGACCAACCTGCCCGACATGGCCACGGCCGCCGGGCAGATGGGCACGCTCGGCAAGGAGACCGGGGTCCAGGTCGAGTACGCGAAGTACATGATCCTGGCCCAACTGGCTTGGCTCGCCGTGGAGATCGTCGACCTGTCGTGGTGGGCCCCGGAGGCGATCCCGGCCGCGATCACGGCCGCGCGCGTCGCGGTGCTGATGATCCTGCGGCGGCTGCTCACCTCGATCGCCAGCGGCATCGGCTTCATGGTCGGCATGGACGCGCTGATCCAGGCCATCCAGCTGCTCAAGGGCGACCGGACGCACTGGGACTGGCAGAGCACCCTCTCCGCGGTGGAGAGCGGTGCCATCTCCGGCGCGATCGGCGGGATCATCGGGGAGGGTGCGGGCCACTTCGCGCCCAAGTTCGCCTCGAACATCATCGGCAAGGGCGTCATCGGCGGCGTCACCGGCGTGGCCAGCGCCGCCGCGCTCAGCGGTATCTTCGGCGGCAGCAACGACTACGGGGAGATCTTCGGCGGCGGCGCGATCGGCGCCATGCTGGGCGGCGGCGGCCACAAGGGCGGCGGGGAGCCGCACGTGCCGGAGGAGCACACCCCGGAGATCCATGTCCCCACCGCGATCGACCTGCACCTGCCGAGCGACGACACGGCCGTCGCGCCGCCCGAGGAGCCCATCGCCCGTCCGTCGACGGTGACGACCGACTCGGGAGCCGGATCGGGTTCGGGATCGGGCTCCCCGGAGGAGTCCGAGGTGCCGCACGAGACCGGGGCGGGCGCGGACACACACAGCAACACGAGCATCCCGAACGCCGTCACGACCACCGTGGGGACGGCCGGCCATGTCGAGGTGAGTCCCCCTCAGACGTCCCCGCACGTCGTCGAGTCCCCCGCTGTCGACAACGCGCCTGCCGTGCACGAGTCCGGCGGCGGCCTGCCGGGCTTCGAGACCACCCTCAGCACCCCCGCACCGCCCGAGGGCGTGACGCCTGCGGCCGCCACCGTCGGACAGCCCGCTCCCGAAACGCGGACCACGACGACGCCCACCACGACGTCCGTGCCCGCCCCCGTCGAGGTGTCCCCGCGCGCCCCGCAGCCGGTCGTCACCCCGCCGACCGAGGCGCCCACGCCGCACACCGCCGCGCCGCCGGTCGCGACGACCACCGACGCGCCGCACACGGAGCAGGTGCCGCCCGTCACCTCCACCTCGGACCTGCACGTCGGACAGGCTCCCCCGCCCGCCGCCGAGGTGTCCGCGCCCCCGCACGAGGCCGCCCCGACGACGCCCACCCCGACGGAGCCGGTGGCCACCGCTCCCAGCAACCCGGCCCCGGCCGAGCCGGTGAATCGCCCCACCGAGGTCAGCACCCCGAGCGACCCCATCGCGCGGCCCACCGAGGTCAGCGCCCCGAGCGACCCCATCGTGCGGCCTGCCTCCGCGCCTCCGGCCATCAGCACCGAGCGGGCGACTCCGCCACCCGCCACCGAGGCCGGCAGCAACGGCGGCGGCAGCACCCCTGTCCCGCACGCCGCCACCTCCGAACCGCACACCACCGAACTGCCCACTACTACCGAGCCGTCCAGCACCCCCGCCAGCGAGCACCCCGACGTCGTCGCCGCCGAGCAGCACACCGTGCCGGTCCCGCAGGAGCTCCCGGCCCCGGTACCCCCACCGGCCGAACGGCCGACGGCGGCCTCCCAGGACTCCCATGGAGAGACGCCCCCGCCCGCCGAGCCGCCGACTGCCCCGCCGCCACGCACCCCGCCGCCGCGGATGAAGCTGGACCGCACCCCGCGCTTCGTCGTCCGCTCCGGATTCGACCAGCGCGACTTCTCCCACGACGGCACGCACTACACCGACCTGACGGTCCGCGTCGCCTTCGAGGGCGGCGATCCGGCCGACTACGCGGACACCTTCGCGCGGGCCCAGCAGGGCGTCGAGCAGTACTTCAACCGGCCCGGCTACCGCCTGCCGAACGGCAGCCAACTCCACGTCACGGTGGAGCCGGCCGCCCCGCACGAGCAGCCGCATCTCACCGTCAACGTGGTCGGCCAGGACCACGGGATGGATCAGCGCAACTGGCCGCCGCACGCGTCCCCCATCTCCTACGCCCACGAGATCGGGCACCAGATCGGCCTGCGTGACGAGTACCGCGACGCCTCGAACCCGAACCGCGCGCACGTCCCCGGCAGCCTGCTCGGCGACTACCACAGCCCCTCCGAGCACGGCCTGCCGCTGGGCGGTCTCGGCGACCGCCATCTCCAGCTGCTCAACGCCCTCACCGGAGGCGGCACTCACGCTCCCGCGCACTCCGGCGAAACGACCGGCGGGCACGTTCCCGGCCACGTTCCCGGCAGTGACGAGGTCACGCCGCGCATGCCGGACCCCACCGCATCCGCCTCGCTCCACGACCACGTTCCGCAGGACCAGTGGTGGAAGCTCTACATCGACCCCAAGAACCACGAGACCGCGCTCGAACGCTTCCCTGACGACCCCGGCTCCTTCTACGACAACGACCGGTCACCGGGCTACCAGCAGGGCATGGTCTCCGCCTACCAGCAGTTCCTCGGCGACCCGAAGGCCGCGCACACGCCCCTCACCGCGGACTCCTACCAGACCATCCACGACCTTGCCGTCAGCAACCTGGGCAGGAAGATCGACTGGTCCGGCGGTCGGCCGACGCACTTCCCGCTGCGCGGCATGGCGCTCTCCGCCGACATGTTCCACGAGACCGTGGACGGCCGGCCGCTGGTCTACGACCTCACCACGCACGACTGGTCGAAGAAGCTGACCGGCCCGAAACCGGTCACGATCCTGACCAACGTCATGTTCAAGAACCACGCCCTGTCCACCAACTACGGCCGGGGCGAGGCCCCCGGCCTGGTCGACAGCGTCTTCCAGCACCACTACGACACGGTCGGCCAACCCGGCATCGACAGCCACGGGAAGCTCGGCTCGATCGCGAGCACGATCCGGGCGCTGCACGTGATCCACCCGTTCGAGGACGGCAACCTGCGGACCAACGTGCAGATCGTGCTGCCCAAGCTGCTGCTGGAGCAGGGCTTCCGGCCGATCGTCCCGGACGACATGTACACCATCTTCCAGGGCGGCCACTCGGTCGACCAGATGGTGGAGTCCCTGGTCAGGAACGGCGCGACGGACGGCCTTCCGCACGCCACGCCCACACCCGCCACCAGGCCCGACGCGGTGGCCCCCAAGGCGCCGGTGCTGCCGCCGGACCTGGTCACGGCGGACGACGCGAGCAAGCTCTACGGGATGCCGAAGGGCAACTACACCAAGTTCCAGCAGATCGCGCAGCAGAAGAACCTGGTCATCGACGTCCGGCCGACCAACCCCGAGTCCGTGAAGTGGCTCGAACAAGGCATGCTGCCCAAGCCCATGGACATCAAGGCCAAGACCATCAACGCCCTGGACACCCACCTCGGCGCCAACCCGGACCACCAGGGACTCGTCGGCTACTTCAAGCCCACTCTGCCCACCGAGCGCCCGCCGGGGATGGACGACACCTCCTGGAACCAGCTCAACCAGCGCTACCACCAGCGCACCAACGAGTTCGAGCAACTCGCCCCGAAGATGCAGAAACTCGCCGACCAGAACAAGTTCCACGTCCAGGACGGACTGGTCAAGGGTTACAACGCCGAGGGCAACCTCACCGCCATCACCGGCGACCACGACATCTTCGACATCAGCACCCCTGGCGGGCACCCGCTCACTCCCAACACCTACCAGCACACCGTCGACGACATGATCGCCAACAACATGGCGGTCGCCCACGGCGCCCACATGTACTGGCCGGAACCACGCTCGCCGTTCAGCCAGGGCATCTACGAGAAGATCGTCACCTCCCACGCCGAACCGGACGGCGAACCGCTTGTCCGCTTCCAGCCCGGGGACGTGAACGGCACCCAACTCGCCTGGTCCCGGCCCCCCGCCGCAACCGGCGACGTCGCCCCCAAGGCGCCGACGAACCAGCCGACGAACCAGCCGTCGCCCGAGGTTGCGCCAGAGGCGGCACCTGAGGGGGCGCACGAGGTTGCGGGCCCGAACACGCCGCAGCAGCTGCCGCAGCCGAGTTGGCAAGAAGTCCGGAACCAGACCCCGCCGGTGCTGCGCCAGCACGCCTGGGTGGACCCGGTCTCCGACCCGAACCGCACCGAAACGCCCCAGCCCGAGCCGCAGCCCGAGCCGGAGTCGCAGCCGCAACCGACCGCGCACGGCGAGCAGCAGCCCCACCCCCAGCCTGCCCAGACTCACCTGACGGAGCCTCAACCCGTCGAAACCCACCCGGCGGAGGCTCAAACCGTCGAGCCCACCCACCCCGTCGAGATCCCGCCTGCCGAGACTCACCCGGCGCCCGTCGAGCCCCCTCCCCCCGTGGAGTCGCGCCCCGCGACCCCCGAGCACCCCGCGCCGCCTGAGACTCCGGCCGCGCCGGAGGCCCCCGCCCCGCCGGAGGACCCCACGCCTCCCGTCGCCGCTCCGCGCTACCAGCGGTCCCTCGCCGGGTTGAAGATCACCGCCGATCCCGGCCCGGGGGCGGTCCGCGACCGGATCGGGGACATCCTCGGCGGCCACCGCGACGAGCAGCAGGTGCAGCAGCGCCTCAACGTCCAGCTCGACCCGGCCAACTTCCGTACGCAGCACGCGCAGATGGTCGACGGCGGCTGGCACTTCCCGGTCACCGTCGACGGCAAGCCGTACGAGGTGCAGATCGAGGCCACACCCACCCCCTGGCAGGGCACGCCCGGCACGGCCAAGGACGGGGGCGCGGACATCGAGGCGTCTTCCGCCGACTCCTACGCGCCCGAGCCGCGCAAGGTCGACACCACCTCGACCGAGACCGGACTCGACCTCGGTCCCTCCGGCAGCATCCCGGTCAACCCGCATCTCAACGCGCTGGTCACCGGCTCGGTGAGCGTCGGCGGTGTCAGCCACGCCGCGAACACCACCGTCAAGTCCGCCACCGAGGCCCCGAACAAGGTCACGCTCACGGGCGCGACCGACAACCACAGCTCCACCTTCACCTACCACGTCCGGGTGGTGGACGACCACGGGACTCCCCTCCCCCACCCCGGCGACGCGCCGCCGATCACGGGCGAGGTCAAGGCCGACATCCCGCGCGCCAACCCCGCTGCCACTCCCAACCCTGCTGCCGCTCCGCGCACCTGGAACGGCTGGGATCCGACCCCAGGCGCCCACCCGAGCGGCCGACCGCTCACCGTCACCGGCCTGGGCGGCATCCGGGACGCGGTCTTCCAGCACCTGCCGGAGGAGCAGCGCCCCGACGGACTCGCGCACCGGCCGATCCTCGACTTCCTGGACTCCAAGAACGTCGTCAACGGCTTCGAGCACGCGTCGAGTTGGGGGCTGGACTCACCGCCGATGACCTTCTCCGACGGCCGCACTGGCTACCTCCGGCTCACCCTGCATCCGCAGGACTCCTCGGTCGTCGACACGGTGGAGCACAAGACCAGCCTCGGGGCGAAGTCCACCACGGAGCACTCAGGGAGCAGGGGCAACAACAGCTCCCGGGCACTGGGCGCGAGCGGCGGCGCGAGCGGCGAGGTCTGGGCGTCGGACCAGGACCACGAGACCAAGTGGCTGACCGGCACGGCCGGTTACAACTACTCCGCCACGACGGCCCACCAGTCCAAGCTGAGCAGCAGCCTGACCACGCAGAGCAGCCACGAGCGAGCCGGGACGTCGGACCTGGTGGCCACGCGTGTGCACTTCCAGGTCGAGGTGATCAAGAACCACCTCGCGCCGGGCACGGACGGCCTGCGCGCCACCCGCAGCGAGACCGTCGGCCTGCGCGACCCGCTGCCGCAGCCCGAACCTCACCCCGAACACGTCGCCATCACCATGGAGCACCCGATCGCCGGGGAGGCCCTGCGCCTGGTCCCGACCCCGCCGACGGCCCACCCCGCCGCGCACACGCCTACCGACCCTGCCGCCCACACACTCGCCGACCCGGCAGCGAACCCGGCCCACGGTCCCGCTCACGGTCCCGCCCACGGCCAGGCGCTCGACCAGGCTCCCGACCCGGCGGCCGTCCCCGCGCCGGACCCGGCGCACGAGCAGGCTCCGCCGCCCCCCTCCGCCACGGACCTGCGCACGCCGCAGACGGCCCAGCGGACCTCGTTCCTGGACGTGCCCGGCTCCGCCGAGTTGGAGCAGCACATCCTGACCCAGGCGCACCAGCAGGCCCCGGGGCTGCTCCCGCCGCCCCACGACGCCGCCGCTCCCGTCGGCGGCGGATCCCACCGCGTCACGCCGCAGGCCGTTGCGAACCTGCGGACCCTGCACCAGCAGCTCTCCCCCTCCGCCCTGCGCGGCGGCGGGGGCAAACTGCTCGACGGCACGTACAAGATCAGCCTGGACACCTCCCACCTGCCCGGCTTCCCAAGCCGCAGCTACGAGGTCACGCTCCAGGCGCATCTGGACCAGACCGGGGCGACGCACCTCGGCTCCGCCACCTCGACGTCCAAGAGCAGCCTCGGTCTCAAGACCGGCGCGGACAAGCAGATCGGACACGGCGGCAAGCACACCGTCTCCGTCGCCGGGAACCTGCGCAGCTCGATGAATCCGCCGGACACCGGCCGGGCCTTCCTCAACGCGAGCGCCGACGGCTCCTACTCCCGCACGCACCAGCTCGCCACCGGCGCCGAGTCCGAGGTCAAGCGCGAGTTCACCCTGGAATCCCCGGCCGACTCCTTCAGCTACCCCGTCCGCTACGACGTGCGGATCGGCCCCGAGGGCGGCACCGCCCAGACCAGCCGCCTCCCGGTCCCCGACGGGCGTCCGCTCGTCGCCGAGGTGCGCCCGCCCGCGACCCCGGAAACCCCGCCGCCCGCGCATCTGCCGATCACCGAACTGCCGCCCGCGCACCTGGTGACCGACGTCGGCGACCCGGACACCTTCCGGCAGCAGGCCCAGGCCGCACTCGGCAGCGCCTTCGAGGCCAAGGGGGACAGCCGCCCGCCGGATCTGGCCAAGGCGCTCGACTCGCTGACCGGGCCGGACCAACTGCGCGGCCAGGTCTCGTCCTCGCACAACTCCTGGTCCAACAGCGGGGTCGAGCACGTCGGTTCGGGCCGCAACCGGGACGCCGTGGGGCTCTCGACCCGGACCGTGCTCTCGAACCTCACCTACCGCGAGACGTTGCCGGGCGAGGGCAAGCTGAGCGTGGAGACCAAGTCCGGCTCCGCCACCACGGTCACCGACAAGTGGAGCGGCGGCGTCAAGGGCGGCCTCGGACCGGACTTCGTCCGCTACCCGGAGAACCCGCAGGGCCTGCACGAGTCCACGTACCAGGTGCGCGGCGGCTTCAAGGGAAAGGCCTCGGTCGGCCGCGACGGCAACGACTCCGTGAAGTCGCAGGTCACCACCTCCCACAAGACCACGACCCCCAAGGGCACCTGGCACGTCTACGAGGCCGACGCCCGCGTCACCACGACCGGCCGGGTGGTGGACGCGGCGGGCCGGACCCATCACGGGCAACCGCAGCAGAGCGATCACCGGGTGCTCGTGCTGCTCTCCGACGAGGACGTGCAGCGCCTGGTCACCCAGGGCCCGACGCCTCCCCCGCAGCGGCATGCCACGCTGCTCGACGCCGGGCTGCCGACCGGCGCGACCGTGCACTTCCAGCACACCGACGGCATCCTCCACGAGATCGACGCCCAGCTGCGCGGCCCGCAGCCCGAGGGCGAAGTGCCGGTCCGGGCACTGCCGTTCGCCAACACCTTCTCCCCGGACAACCTCTCGGCCCACTACGCCGACCTGGTCGGCAAGGGCATCCACGACTACCACGTGGAGGAGACCCGCGCCGGACGGACCGTCACCGAGGTGCTGGTGCAGGGCGTTCCGCGCGAGGCGCACTGGCAGGACGACGGGCAGCGCTCGGAGTCCGACACCACCCGCACGGTCACCTCCTCTCGGACCGCCAAGGGCAACTCCGGTGCGAGCTGGTCGGCCGGGGCGGACGTCAACGCCAGCGCCTCGCTGCGCACGCCGCGCGCGGTGGACCACCTCAGCAACGCCAACTACGGTCCCAGCGCGGGCGGTGAGGCAGGCCGCACCAGCGGCGCCGAGTCCGGCGTCACCGCCAAGACCGAGCAGAAGACCGGCAAGTACGGGCCCGGCCTCGGCTTCAGCAACGGCATGGACTTCCGGGTCGTGGTCACCCAACGCACCGAGTACGGGCGCTTCGTCAACCTGCCCAAGGGCCCGGGGACCGTCCCGCACCCGGGCCGGGTGACGGCCTGGGTGCCGGAGTCGATGACGCGCCCCGTCGACGCCGCTCCCCTCGACAGGCTCCACCCCGACCCGACACCGCCCGTGGCGGAGCCCGGTCCGGGCCTGCCGGGCGGCATTCCGCTCGGCCCGGTCGCCCCGACGGGCGCCGAGCACTGGCAGCAGCAACTCGACTCCGGCCACGACGTGGTGGGCTTCGACCACGCGGGCACGCTGCTCGACAACGCCGGTGCGACCCTCAACGCCACCCGCCCCTGGAGCGACAGCCTGCTCGGCAAGGCGGGCGAGACCACCAGCTCGGTGCTCGGCACGGGCGCGAGCTGGATCGGCGGCGCGGTGAGCACCGGCGCGCACGCGGTGCTGCCGAAGTCGCTGACCGACCTGGGTCACCGCGTCGTCAACTCCTTCGTCTCCGACCCGCGCCTGAACGGGGACACCCTGGGCGGCGACGTCCAGGACGAGCAGTTGCACCCACTGCCCCAACGGCTCGGGGTGCGGCAGGTCTTCTCCGCGCAGTCGCTGCCGAGCGTGCTCCAGCAGGCGAAGGCGGGCGGCGGCCACTACGAGACAGTCACTCTCGGCGCGGACGGCACCACCAAGCTGCAGGTCTCGGTCACCCCGACCGGTCCGGCGACCGAGGTGGGCGCCCGGCCGAACGGCGAGGACGAGATCACGGTGACCACGGAGGACGCCTCCGGCACCAGCGCCACCAGCACCCACTCGTTCAGTGCCGGACTGGCGAACTTCTCGCTGACCACCAACAAGCCGGTGGTCACCCTCCCGTTCAACGGGCCCAAGCTGACCGGGGAGGGCGCCTCCGACCGCAGCGCCCCGGTCACCCGCGCGCCCGGCCAGCCGTCCGTCCCGCAGCCGCCGGCCGCCCTGCCGCACGGCCTCACCCCTGGCGACGACCCGGGCAAGGCCGAACTCAAGGGCCCGCAGGCACTGATGCGTCAGCCGGTCCGCGTCTCGGTGCAGAAGACCGACGCCAACGGCCCGTACGGGGCCCCCGTCCCGACCGACGGCCACCTCTACTACTGGGCCGCCAAGCCCACCGACACCGCCGTCGACCTCACCCCGCCCGCCGAACACGCGGCCGACACCCCCACGCCCACGCCCACGGCCCTCCCCCGCCCGGAGTCGCCGGACCACACCCCGGCCCCACCGCCACCACTGGCCGACCCCCGGACGTCAGCGCCGGTGCCCACAGAGCCCCGCCCGACCGCGCCGACCGACCCGCAGCCGACGCCGACGCCGGCCCGGACGGAACCGACGCTGACGGAACCGGCACCGACGCCGCGGACACCGCAGCCAGCACCGACCGAGCCGACACAGACGCCGCAGACGCCGCAGTCGGCACCGACGGAGCCGGCACAGCAGCCGGCTCGGCAGCCGGAGGTCCGTTCCGGCGACGACGAACCCGTCGTCATCCGCTTCTCCTCGGGCGACGGCCGCGAACTCCCGCCGGACCAGCTGACCGCTCTCCACGACACCGCGGCCCAACTGGCCAACCTCACCGCACAGCGGTCCCAGCACGGAGAGCCCCCGCCCTCGGTCACCGTGACCGCCTCCGCCGCCGTCCACCACAACGGCGTGCCCCACTACGGCCGCTCCCTCTCCCTGGCCACGCAGCGTGCCCGAGCGATCGCTGACGCGCTGAACAGCGCGCTGGCCGAGCGGGGAACCACACTCGACATCACGCTCGACCCTCAGGTCAGCCGCGATCCTGAGAACCTGACCGACCACCCCTACGCGCTCGTCGTCAGCCCCAGGCCCCCGCGTCCACCCGAGGTCGCGCCCCCGCCTCCGCCGTCCCACCAGCCGTCCCACCAGCCGCCGCAGGTGGCACCGTCCCACTAACCACCGCGCGTGCCGCCAGCGCCGCGAACTGGCGAAAATACTCTCGCCGGAAAGGCTGCTTCTCCCGATTTTGTCGATCCCGTCATGCCGTCATGCGCCCTGTACTGCAGCAGGAATGTTCGAGTGGCCGGGTTCCGCTCGACCAGGTGCCGGATCGGCAAATCCCCCACGTCAGAATTCCGTAAGCCGATACGGACATTGACGGTCTGCCGCACGGAATACGGTTCCATAATGAACAGTCGACTCCTTTCCCTGGGCGTGGTTTCCGCAACCGCGCTCCTGGCGATTACCGCGTGTTCGTCGTCGGCCGGGCAGACCTCCTCGCCATCAGCCCCTGCCGTGGTGTACTCGCGCACGACCGCCACTCCGACGGGCCCTTTCGCTCTGGGCAGGGGCCAGGGTTTTGACCCGGCGGGCGCCTTCGTTCCCCTCATGACCTGCGACAGCCCCCACGACTACTCGCCCGGACTGACCTTCCACGGTGTCCCTGCCGGAACAGCCCAACTCGCCCTGTCCATGGTCGACCTGAACAACCACAAGGTCCACTGGCTCCAGGTCGGCCTCCCGGCGACCACCTCCGGATCACCGGCGCACACCCTGACACTCGGCGCTCGGGAACTCATGAACGACCTCGGCGAAGCGACCTACGACGGACCGTGCCCGCCCGCCGGGCAGACCCACCGGTACGAACTGACGCTGTACGCGCTCGCCGACGCATTGCCGGCCTCCTTCGGCCAGCACACGACTCCGAGCCAGACGCTTCAGAGTCTGCGGAACGCAGCGCACGCCACCGCTTCCTTCGTGGCCCCCTACACACGGCGTTGAGCGCTCTTCACCGGGGCGCGAGGAAACGACCGCGTTGCCGACGTCCACCAGGGCCGTGCCCAGCCCGCTGAACCAGGCCCGCCACTCGGCCGGTGTCCCGGCTAGGGTGTTGACCGTGGTAGATGCCGATGACGTCCGTCGTATCGCGCTGTCCCTCCCCGAGACCGTGGAGAAGGAGGCGTGGAGCATGCCGACGTTCCGCGTCGCCGGGAGGATGTTCGTCACGGTCCCGGACGATCAGACGTCATTCGCCGTGCGGTGCCCGAAGCATGACCGGGCGGAGTTGATCGCCGCGGAGCCGGAGAAGTTCTGGGTGCCACCGCATGAGGCGTCGTCCGCCTGGGTGCGCGTGCGGCTCGGCGCTCTGGAGGACGTGGCCGAGCTGTACGACGTCCTTGTGGACTCGTGGAGGCAGGCAGCACCGGACCAACTCGCGGAGAGCTTCCGAGCATCGGGACCAGCCGACCCGGATGAGGGACACAGGTGATGCGTCACCGCCGGGCGGCCAGGCCGTCCCGGTGGATGCGGGTCTGCTCGGCGACGCGGCGGCCGAGGTGGCGCGCGGTGCTCAGGTCGGCGTCGTGGACGGCGGCGGTGTCGTTGAAGCTCTGCGCACCGGCGCCGAGGTAGAAGCCGAGCCGGTTGTCGTCCTCGGGGCCGGAGGTCGTGGTGTTCCAGCCCGGCAGCAGGCCGAGGCTCACCCAGAGCATCCCGTGCTGGGCGGCCAGCAGCGCGAAGTACTGCAAGGTGTGCATCTTGTCGCCGCTCATGGAACCGGAGTTGGTGAATCCCGCGGCGAGCTTGTCGCTCCACGCACGGGTCATCCATCGCTTGCTGGTCGCCTCGGCGAAGGCGTGGAAGGCACCGGAGGCGGTGCCCATGTAGGTGGGCGAACCGAAGACGATTGCGTCGGCACCGTCCAGCACCTCCCAGTCCGCATCACTGAGGGAGGCGACGTCCACGCGGTGGACCTCCGTCCCGGATAGGGAGTGCGCGCCGTCGGCCACGGCCGCGGCGATCTGCGCCGTGTGGCCGTAGCCGGAGTACGAGGCGATGGCGATCGAGATGTCGGACATGGTGCTTCCTCTCATGACGCCGACGAATGCTGACGCGGCGTCGTCTTATGCCAGTACGTGCGACGGACTGACGGTCCGCTCGGGCGGCAAAGGCTGCCTTGATCGGTGATCCGGGATTGAGCGTAACACTGATACCGCAGCGATACGCAAGAGGGCGTATCGTTGTTCCATGGATGAGGACAGGCGCGCCGCCAGGCACCGGGTTCTGCAGGTCGCGGCCGAGCTGCTGGAGGAGGGCGGCAGCGAGGCGGTGTCCACGCGGGCCGTCGCCGCCGCGGCGGGAATCACAGCGCCTGCGCTGTACCGGATGTTCGGGGACAAGGACGGACTGCTCGCCGAGCTGGCCGCCTACGGGTTCGAGATGTACCTGGCCGAGAAGCGCGAGGCACTGTCCGGGTCCCAGGACCCGGTGGCCGATCTCCACCGGGGCTGGGACCTGCACGTCGACTTCGGCCTGCGGCACCCCGCGTTCTACCTGCTCATGTACGGAACGGCCCGCCCCGGCCACAAGCCCCCGGCCGCCGACGAGGCGCACGCCCTGCTGGTGAGCCTGCTGGACCGGGCCGCCGCCGACGCGCGCCTTCGGGTGCCGGTCGAGGAGGCGACCCACCTGGTCCACGCCGCGACAACCGGCGCCACCTTGGCGCTGATCGGCGAGCAATCACCGCACCGCGATCTGTCGACCTCGACCCGGCTGCGGGAGATCGTCATCGGGTCCGTCACCACCGACCCGCCCGCCGCAACCGCCACGGATCTGCCGTCCCGAGCGCTCGCCCTCGATGCCGCGCTGACCCTCGAAGACGGCGCGGCAATCCCCTTGCGCGACACCGAGACGGCGCTACTGCGCGACTGGCTTCACCGCCTCGCCGAGTAGGCAGCTCGATACGAGGGGCGAGCGCCGCGCCCCCGCTCGTCACCCGGCCGGTCGCGAAGGACTCGGAGAACCGCGACGACCCGGCGCATTGCGCCGGGTCGGGTTCGGTCGTGCCGGGGGCAACCGGCATGGCTCAGCGGATGAACGAGACCTCGGGGAAGCTCTTCGACGGACCGCTCATCAGCGGGTTGCTCTTGATGTGCAGCACCGTGTCGAAGTAGGCGGCCAGGTAGGTGCGCATGATGTAGATGGCCCGGTTCGGGGCCAGCGTGCCGATGTCCTGCTGGACCTGGTCGGACGTCAGGCCCATCTGCTCGCCCGCCTGCGAGAACAGGGTCTCGTAGTCGCTGAACGACAGGTGCTCGGTGCCGGCCAGCTTCAGCTCGTAGCGAGGACCGGTCAGGTGTGACCAGATGCTGGCCCAGCTGCTGTCCTCGTTGCGGTCGTGGTACGACGCGCCGAAGAGGAGGAACGGGCGGTTCAGGTTCTGTGCGTCCTGCGGACCGTAGAGCTCGCCGTCGAGGTCCGCCCCGGCGGCGATGCGCGGGTCGAGCGTCATCGAGTCCAGGACCGTCGGGCCGCCGTACGACCAGCCGAACATGCCGATGCGCGACATGTCCACATTGCCGGCCAGCCCCGCCGGGAGTGCCGCGCCGTCGACGTCGGGGTCCTTGCCGCCGGCGATCAGGGCGAGCTCGTTGACGACGAACTTGGCGTCGGCGGAGCGGACGGTGAGCGTGTAGTTGGAGCTGGCGGCGGTGGCCGTCTCCAGTCGGGGGCCGGGGAACTGCACCTCGTCGGCCTCATGGGTGCTGTCGATCATGACGACCAGGTAGCCGCGGCTGGCCATGTCCTCGGCGAGGGCGGTGCCCTGCGAGCGGTCGGAGTGGAGGCCGGTCGAGTAGAGCAGCACCGGCAGCTTGCCGGCCTTGGGGTCCACCGGCGCGCCCATGTGTCCGGCGGTGGTGGGGACGTTCATCGAGCCGGGCCAGACGTTCCAGCTGTTCAGGAAGCTGTCGGCGGCCTCGGACTGGAGCCACGGCGCGAGCGCGTGCCCGGAGGTCTGGGTGGCCGGGTACCAGAGCTGCACCATCAGCTCACGTCGGGGGTACGTCGGCACCCAGGGGTCGTAGCGGGTCTGGTCGACGAGGTGCAGGTTGACCGTGCCGACCTGGTAGGGACCGGTCGGGGCCGGGATGGTCGGCGTGGTCCCCCAGTCACTCTGACCGGCGGGCGCCGCACCGGACTTGGGCAGGGCCCGCGGCTGGACGTGCCGGCCGCCGTCGGCGGCGGCGTTGGCGGCGGCCTGGGCCTTCGCCACCGCCGTGTCGTCGGCCGGGTTGTCGACCGAGTGGTCGACCGGCGCGTCGGGGGCGGCGTTGCCGGGCCCGCCGCCGTGGTGCGGAGTGCTCGCGGCGGCGGGCGCGACCGTCACGCCCAGGCCGATGGCGACGGCCCCGAGGGTGCCGGCCGCCCGAACCAGCAGACGGTTGCGGACTATTCGTGAAGCAGACATGGGCGGACCCCCTTGCGCGCCGGTCGCGTCCATGGCGGCGACCTGAGTGCGCCAAAGGTACCGGTCCCGTCAGCCCCGTTGGCACCTGGGGGGATCCCAGTCCGGTTGCGGTCCCGACGCCCGGCGTCGCTCCGCCCCCGAGCGAGGTTGCGGCGCCCTTGTTTCCTCCCGAGATGGCTCAGATGCCCGGAATCACCTCGGGAATCCGCGTCCGTCGCACCGTCTTTGACGGAGCGCCAGCGCCATGTTGTCAGTCGAGGGTGGTGAGCGCGGCCAGGATGTCGGAAGGCTCGGTGCGGGTGGCGTAGTTGGGGTGGACGTCGATCCAGCGGATGGTGCCCGCGGCGTCGATGACGGCGACGGTCGGCATCGGGAGTGCCGCAGTGTGGTCGGCGTTGACGGTGGCGAGGTCGAGGCCCAGCGATACCTGGGCCTCGCGTGCGCGCTCGGTGGGGGCGGTCAGGATGCCGAGCCGGTCGGCGATCTGGTTGCCGGGGTCGGACAGCACGGTGAAGGTCAGCTCCTTGGTCTGCTGCATGGTCAGCGAGCCGTCGGGGGTCTGCGGGCTGATCGCGACCAGCTCGACGCCACGGGCGGCGAGGGTCGGCAGGAGTTGCTCCTGGTAGGCGCGCAGGGCGATGTTGCAGTACGGGCACCAGGCCCCGCGGTAGAAGACGATCACGGCCGGTCGGCCGGCCCGGGCCCGGGTGAGGGTGGTCGGCTCGCCGTGGACGTCCAGCAGTTCGCCGTCCGGCATCGCCGACCCGACCGGGGCCAGGCCCGTGGGCAGTCCGGCGGTGCCCAACTGCTGCTGCTCGTCCTGGAAGGCGGCCTGGACCTCGGCGGGCAACTGGCCGGTGGACTGCTGGTGCATGGCGTCGATCTGCGCGGCGACGGTGGAGTCGGTCGTGGTCATGTTCCGGGACGTCCTTCGGGTCAGGGGTGATGTGGGTAGGGCTTCGAACGGTGGGTGCGGCGGATGGTGACGGGGCGGTGGCCCCGCCGGGGCGGCATGCCGTGCCGGCGTCAGACGGCCGTGCGTCCGCCGTCGACGGGCAGCACGACGCCCTGGACGAAGCCAGCCCCGTCGCCGACCAGGTAGGCGACGGCCTCGGCGATCTCGCGGGGGTCCGCGACCCGACCGGCCGGAGCCTGGGACGCGAGCTGGTCCAGCGCGTCGCCCATGGGCGCGGTGCCCTCGGTGCGCGTCGGGCCCGGGGAGACGGCGTTCACGCGCACGCCGTGCGGGCCGAACTCCGCCGCCCACGCCTTGGTCAGCAGTGCCACGGCGGCCTTGCTGGAGCCGTAGAGCGCCATGCCCGCCTGGCCGAAGCCGGCCACCATCGTGGTCACGCTGACGATCGCGCCCCCGCCCCGCTCGGCCATCCCCGGAGCCAGCCCGGCCACCAGGAAGAAGGGGGCCTTGACGTTCACCGCATAGGCGGCGTCGAACTCCGCCTCGCTGACGGCCTCGGTGGGGCCGAACACGCCGATCCCGGCGTTGTTGACCAGGATGTCGACCCGACCGCCGGTCTCGACGGCGCGGCGGGCCAGGTCGCGCGCCGAGTCGGCGTCGCGCAGATCGGCAGGCAGGAAGTCCGCCCGGCCGCCGTCGGCGCGGATCGCGGCCACGGTCTTGGCGCCGCGTTCCTCGTCGCGGCCCGACACCAGGACGTGGGCACCGCGGGCCGCCAGGGCCTGCGCGACTGCGCGGCCGATGCCGCTTGTCGATCCGGTCACCAGGGCGACCCTGTCGGTGAGTTCCATGACAAACCTCCACAGGATGTGCGTCTCCAGGACCCCGCTCGGCCCCGGACTGGCTTGCCCAATCCACTATTCGCCGCAAAAAATGGAATGTCCAATCCAAAAAGAGGTACGCTGGCCCCATGACCACGCGCATGCGCACGCACACCGAACAACGACCGGCGAAGCTGACCCGCAAGGGCGAGCAGACCCGCCTGCGCATCGTCTCCGCCGCCGCCAAGCTGATGTTCGACAACGGTGTCGCCGGCACGACCATGGAGGACGTCAAGTCCGCGGCCCAGGCCAGCAGTTCGCAGCTGTACCACTACTTCGCCGACAAGCAGGCGCTGATCCTGGCCGTGATCGAGTACCAGAACGAGACGGTCGTCGGGGGCCAGGAACCCATGCTCGCCCGGCTGGACAGCATCGAGGGCCTGCGCACCTGGTGCGCCTTCCTCGTCCAGCACCAGCGCGATCTGGAGTGCCGTGGCGGCTGCCCGATCGGCTCACTGGGCGGCGAGCTTGCCGAGACCGACGCGAAGGCCCGTGTGGCGGTCTCGGGCGCGTTCCTGCGCTGGGAGAGCGGCATCCGGGGCGGCCTGCGCGCCATGCACGAACGCGGCCAACTCACCGCGGACCCCGAGGACCTCGCCCTCACGATCCTCGCCGCACTCCAGGGCGGACTCCTGCTCACCCAGATCCACCGCGACGTCCGCCCCCTGGAGATCACGCTCAACGCCATGATCGACCACGTCGCCGCGCAGACCAGGTAGCCGCCCAGGCGACGTAACGAGCCAGACCACGTAGCGGGCGCGGGAGCGCGCCGGGGGCGCCGAGGTGAGAGCGAAGCGGAGGTCGGCCCTGCGGACGTCCCGGGCCAGGGGTGGGGGAGAAAGGGGTGCCCGGGGCGCCCGGCCACCGCGCTACGGTCCTGTGAGGTGCGGCAGCCACCTGTCCCCTAGCCTCTGGCCGGGGTCTCAAACGCGATCCGGCGCACCGGTCTGTTCAGGCGGCTTCCGCCGTGCGGCGGCGGATCGCGTCGTTGTCCGCCGTCGGAGTGGATGCGGAGGTGTCCTGCACCGATTTCCGCCTGTGCTGCGGACATGGTGACTCATGACTCGCAAACGAACTGCCCTGCTGTGCGCCGGCGCCCTGCTCATCTCCTCCGCCCCGCTGCTCGCGGGCACCACGGCCTCCGCCGACGGCGCCACGCGGCGCGGGCACGACTGTGTCTCCTCCCCCACCCCGACGGGCGGCCAGGCCCGCGCCATCCTCGACGTCGTCGAACGCGACCAGCGCGAGCTGAAGCTGCGGGCGGTCGTGGGCCGGGTGACCGAGCACGGCCGCGACCTGTGGACGGGCGCGGTCGGGCCCTCGATGACCGACGTACCGGCCCGCCCCGACATGCGCTTTCGCGCCGGATCCGTCGGGATCGCCTTCATGGGCACGATCCTGCTCCAGCTGGTCGACGAGAAGCGGGTCAGCCTGGACGACCGCCTGTCGCGCTGGCTCCCAAAGGTGCCGCACGCGAACGAGATCACGCTGCGGATGCTCGCCGACACCACCTCCGGCTTCCACGACTACGTCACCGACGCCGCGTTCCTGAAGGAGTTGGAGGCGCACCCGTTCAAGCACTGGACGGCCCAGGACATCCTCTCCTACGCGCACCTGCACGACCTGCTCTACAAGCCCGGCACGAACTTCAGCTACTCCCACGCCAACTTCCTGCTGCTGGGCGAGGCGTTGGAGCAGATCACCCACACCCGGCTGGACCGCCTGCTGGAGCAGCGCATCTACCGTCCGCTCGGCCTGCACGCGACGTCGAACAGCTACACCCCTGACATGCCGTCACCGGTCCTGCACGCCTTCACCTCCGAGCGCGGCAAGTACGAGGAGTCGACGTTCTGGAACCCGTCCTGGACGACGGCCGCAGGCGCGGTCATCAACATGGACATCTGTGACCTCGCCCGCGCCGGAGCCGGGATCGGCTCCGGACAGACCATCAGCCGCAAGAGCTACAAGACCCTGCTGGACCCCGGCACGATCGGCTTGGGCACGCCGACCACGAAGTGCCCGGCGACCGTGTGCATGCCGCAGACCGAGGCGGTCCACTTCGGGGTGTCCGTGCTCGTGGTGAACGGCTGGATCGTCTCGAACCCGTCCTTCTCCGGCTACGCCGCGATCATGGCCTATCTGCCGTCCAAGGACCTGTCGATCGCCCTGTCCGTGACCTACTCGCCGACCACGGACCAGAGCGTCCAGAACCTGAGCAACAACATCGCCAAGGACCTCTCCCACCTGCTGGTGCCGAACCAGCCGCTGGGCTGAGCCACGGGCGGCCAGAGCCCGGCAGCCAGATCCCGGCTGCCGGACCCGGGCACTCTGACCCCGGCAGTCGGACCCCGGCGGCGGTCAGTCCACCGGGCCGAGGTGCCGTGCGCGCGCCGCGCCGTCGCCGTCGGTGACGGCGCGGGGGTCGGTGGCGGTGCGGGGGGTGGCCAGGTTCTGCCGGACCGAGTCCAGGATCGTCAGACCCTGGCCGACCAGCCCTGCCGCGATCTGCCCGAGGCCGTCCGCGCCGTTGAGGACGTTGACGTTGGCGCCGGCCAGACCGCCGGCCGCCTCCTTGACGATCAGCGGCAGCTGGTCGATCAGCATCCTGTCGAGCGCGACGCGGTCGTTGGACGCCGCCGCCTCCGCCTGGATCCGCATCCGCTCGGCGTCGGCCAAGGCCAGCACCCGGATCCGCTCGGCCTCCGCCTCGGCGGGTCGCACGACCTCCGCCACCAGTTGCTGCTGGCGTAGCTCGGCGGCGCGCTGGGCCAGCTCGGTCTGGGCCGTCAGCACCTCCTGCTGGGCGTGCGCGGCGGCCAGCGGACCGGCCTGCGCGGCCTGCGCCTGGGCCCGGTCGACCTGGGCGGTGTACTCGGCCTTCACGACCGCCGTCTGCCGGGCGTACTCGGCCTGGTTCCGCGCCGCGGCCTGCTCGGCCTCGGCGGAGGCCTGGGTGGCCTGGGCCTGGGCGATCTTCGCCTGCCGCTGGATCGCGGCCTGGTGCGGGGCGGCCATCGCCGCGATGTAGCCGGTCTGCCCGTCGTCGATCGACTGGATCTGCAACGAGTCGACGATCAGGCCGATCTTGCCCATCTCCGCCTTGGAGGTCTCCAGCACCTCGGTGGCCAGCTTCTGCCGCTCGGTGACGATCTCCTCGACCGTCATCGAGCCGATGATCGACCGCAGGTGACCGGCGAAGATCCGGCCGGTCAGCACCGACATCTGGTCCTGGTCGGACAGGAACCGCTGACCTGCGTTGACGATGCTCTCCTTGTCGTTGGCCACCTTGAACGCGATCACGGCGCGCACCGTCAAGGCGATGCCCTGGTGCGTGACGCACTTCTCGTCGACCTCCGCCTCGCACATCGCGAGCGTCAGGAAGCGGGTCTTGCGGAAGACCGGCGACACGAACGCGCCGTGGCCGGTGACGACGCGGAACGGCGCCGTCCCCATGCCGCGCCGGCCTCCGGAGATCAGCATTGCCTGGTCCGGAGCGGGAACACGGTAACCGAACATGGTCATCTCCTCTGCGGACACCGCCCCCGTCGGATCCGATCGGGCCGTCCGGTGGCGGCCCGCTCCTCCGGGCGCCGCTTGCGAGGTCCGACCGGACCTCGGCCATGCGCCGCCCCGGGCCGAAGGGGATCCATCCTGGGAGGGCATGCCGATTCGGAGATCGAGGGTGTGTCACTTCCATCGTGCACCCGGAGTACCGCAAAGCAGGCCCCCTGCGGAGGCTGCATTTCCGGCCCGGCGCAAGCCGCCGAGGCGCGCGGGTACCGGGGAGCTGGCGTCGGCCCGCTGCGGTCCGGCGCGGAGTACGGTGAAAGTACCGAGGGTTTTCCGTACACCGGCTGCAGTGCCCCTGTCGTTCTCGGCGAACGCCGACATCCGGGCCTGCGCGGAGGCCCGGAGACAGGACGGACATCATGTCCGTGTCACTGTTCCGGCCGTCATCGGTCGCCCTACCCCTACCCGGCGCGGAATTCCGGACGCCGCGTCTCGCCCTGCGTCCGCACGGCGAAGGCGGCGGTCTCCCCCGCGGAGCCCTGGCCGGCGCGTGGTGGCCGCGTTCCGACGACCTCCTTCGCGAACTGCCCTCTCTCATCGCCCTGTTGGACCGGACGTGGGGACGCGTCACCCGGGTCGAGGTCGACCCGACCCACTGGCAGTCCCTACCGCGCGCGGTCCCGGTCCCGGGTCACATCGTCACGGTCGGCCGGTGCACGGTCGGGCAGAACCCGCACCATCTGCTCCTGCTGTCCTACCGCGCACGCCGCTGGAACCTGCTCGTCGTCCCTCCGCGCACCAGCCGCGTGGCCGCCGCGCGGTTGATGGCCGCCGCCACGGTGGCCGGTCGCCGCCGGACCGACGACAGGTTCGACGCCAGTGCTGACGTCAGGCCGCCCGGCGATGTCCGCGCGGAAGCCGCATGGGAGTCCGAAGGCGGCGCGCCGCTGTCCGTCCCGTTGATCACGCCCACCGACTGATCAGGCCCACCGACACGACACGTCCCTGAACCGCGAGCGAGAAAGGCCGTCACCTCATGGCCACGCACACCATCCCCGCAGTCGCGGCCGGTCCGCAGGCTCGCCCTTCGCTGCGGCTGGCGCTGACCCCGGACGGTCCGCAGTCCCTGCTCGCGGGCGCCTGGTGGCCGCACTCGCGCGATCTCGTCGATCAACTCCCGGACCTGATCGCAGAGTTGGACGGAACCTGGGGGCGCATCACCCGAGTCGCCGTCGCCGACGCCGCCTGGACGCGGCTGGGTCACAGCATCCCGTCCGGATCACACGACGTGCGGGTGAACTGGTACGACCACACCCACGATCCCTTCGCGATCACCCTTTTCTCCTACCGCATCGCGCAGTGGCAGCTGCTCGTGGTGCCGCCGGCGAGCGCCCCTTGGCGGGCGAAGCAGCTGATGACCGCCGCAGCACAGCCTGGCAACCACCGGACCGCCCGAGCACTGGTCGCCGACGGCCCCGAGCCGCCCTCGACCACCCCGACGCGCGACCGCATTCACATCCGCACCCGGCACGCCCACGACTCCCTGGCCTGACCCGACGAGCGCGAGGAGGACCCCACCATGCCGACCCCGGCGGTCGTCGTCACCACCAGCACCAGCGACGTCTACCACTCCCGCAGGGACTGCAAGATCTTCCTTGCGGGCCAGGTCACCGACGGCACGAACGACGGCGGCGTTCCCGACGTCGTCCTCGTCCCGCTCGGCGAGGCCCTGGCCCACCGCCATCCCTGTCCCGACTGCCTGCGCTGAGCGCAGCGGGCACCAGGGCCTGGCGGGGACGGTCAGAGTTTTGTCATCGAGCTGAAAGGCGTCGAGATGCGCCGGTGGGCCGAACCGAAGTCCACGATCACCGAGTAGTCGTCCTCGACCGCGACCACACGGCCGAGGCCGTGCTTGTCGTGCGAAACCCGGTCACCTACGGCGAACTTTTCGAGGGCTGGCGCCGTGGGGCGCGTGAACGGGCTGGTGGGCAGAATGCGTCGGGGTCCCTCAGATCTTGTCATTGCTGCAAGTATGCGGTCCCGGAGCCCAAACATCACCCCTCGCCCGCGTCCTGCGAAGGCCCGCCGGGACTGTGACACGCGTCACGATGCGGAGAGCGCAGGTTTTGTGACGGTTACCCGTTGCCGGGTCACGGAGATCGAGGAGTCCTGTCGTGCTGCCTGACTGGTTGCGTGACTCACGGCCTGCCTCGCGGCGGACAGGAGGCCCGCGACGTGGCGCGCACTGAGGACCCCCAGGAGATGGCCCTTGTCGTCGACGACGGGCCAGACCCTGAGGTTGCCGATCCGCATGGCTTCCGCGGCGTGTTCCAGTGCCATGGCCGGCCGGGCGAAGGGGCCGCGCTGGTGGGTGGTGTCGCGGATGAACGTGCGCTCGGTGTACCAGGAGCGGGCCAGGAAGACGAGGAGCCGTGACCGGGTGACCAGGCCCTCGCAGCGGCCTGCGGCGTCGCGCACGAGCAGGTAGGGCACGCGCGGGTCGTCGAACAGGTCGTTGGCCTGGTCGATGGTGGTGTCGTCGGCGATCTGGTGCGTGTGGGGCTGCATGGCGTCGGCCACGGTGAGGCAGGAACCGGAACCTGCAGGGGAGGGAGTCTGGCTGGCCACGGTGGCACCGAGCCTGTCTCCGGGAAGCCAGCGGCCCCCGGCACTGTGGTGAGCCCAGGACGAGCCGGAACGAGTACCGGATACGAAATGCCCTGGACCTCTCAAGGATACTCCGGCCGTGGGTCCGGCCCCGCCCGCGGAAACTGACGTGCCGAAGGACGCTTCCGTCGTCGGGCGGGGACGGAAGCGGTGACGGTGGCGGAGGCGTGCCGGGAGCTGGAGCGGAAGCGAGGCCGGGGGCGGGCCCGTGGTCGAGGTCAGCTGCGCCCGGAGAGCAAGCCGGGCCTGCGGGCCAGGAGTTCCCCCGCGGACCGGCGGTTGTCGCCGCCGGCGGCCTCGATCATCGCGGCCGAAGCGGTCCGCGGGTCGGTTCCGGGCGGCACGACCAGGAGGAGGAAGTGGTCCTGAAAGCCCCGGGTGACGCTGATGGTGCCGTCGCACCCGGCGAACCAACTGATGCGCACCATAAGGCCGTTGGCCATGACCGTCCGGGGAACCTCGTCCCAGGCCGCGGTGTCGAGCCCGACCCGGACGATCCGCCCGAGGTGCGCGGCGAGGGCCGTGATCAGGTCCGGCAGCTCGGCACGGACGCGGTTCGATCGCGGCCACCAGGCGCCGTCGAACATGCCGGTACGCGACTGCGTCGGTTCGAGCAGCAGCCTGGGCAGCAGCGGGGCGCCGAGAGCGTCCACGTCCAGTGGAGGAGGCAGTGACGGGGAATGAGGAAGAGGGAGAGGAGCCGACACCACAGGGGGCCGCCCGTCCGGTCCGCGAGCGGACCTGTCATGACCCAGGGCGGCACCAGCGCGAATGCTGGTGGAAAGGCGCTTCCTCGGTGATCCCCACATTACTCCGGCTCTGACGCCCGATGACCGGGATCCTGCCTGGTAGGCAGGTTCTGTGCGCAGCAAGGGCAGGACACCGGGCCTGGCCCGCGCTTCGCTACGGTCGCCGGACGCCGGTGATGCGGCTCAGTTCGCCGCCGCCCGAGCCGACCCGGGTGGTCTGCGGGACGACACCGGCTTGAGCCAGCAGTTGGGCGACGGCGCGACGCTGCTGGGGCAGGACTATGGTGACGACGCTGCCCGAGGCACCGGCGCGGGCGGTGCGTCCACCGCGGTGCAGGTAGTCCTTGTGGTGTCCGGGCGGGTCGACGTTGACCACCAGGCCGAGATCGTCGATATGGAGACCGCGGGCCGCGACGTTGGTGGCCACCAGTGCGGTGACCTGCCCGGCCCTGAACTGCTCCAGCGTGCGCGAGCGTTGGGCCTGGGACCGGCCCCCGTGCAGCGGTGCCGCACGGATGCCGTCGCCCAGCAGCCGCTCGGCGAGCGCGTCGACCGCCTGACGGGTCTCCACGAACAGCAGCACCCGCTCGCCGCAGGCAGCGAGCCGGCTGACGGCGTCGTGCTTGTCCGCGGCGGCGACCTCGACGACGTGGTGCTCCGTCCTGCCCGCGTCGTCGACCGAGGTCTCGACCGCGTGCACGGCCGGATCGGTCAGGTAGCGGCGCACCAGCAGGTCGACGTCGCCGTCCAACGTGGCGGAGAACAGCAGGTGTTGGGCGCCGGGCGGCACCTGGTCGAGCAGGGCGGTGACCTGGGGCAGGAAGCCCAGGTTGACCATCTGGTCGGCCTCGTCCAGCGCGGTGACGGCGACGCGGTCGAGCCGGCAGTCGCCGCGCTCGACGAGGTCCGCCAGCCGACCCGGCGTGGCGACCACGACCTCGGCCCCCGCGCGCAGAGCGCGGGCCTGGCCGCTGATCGACCGGCCGCCGACCACGCTGACCAGTCCGAGTCCGAGTGATCGCGCGTAGGGGGCGAGCGCTTCGGTCACCTGCTGGGCCAGCTCGCGCGTCGGCACCAGGACCACGGCCCGTGGCCGACGGGCGGCACGAGGCTGCCCCGCGATCCGGGCCAGCAGGGCGAGGCCGAACGCCAGCGTCTTCCCGGAGCCGGTCCGCCCGCGCCCCAGGATGTCGCGCCCGGCAAGGGAGTTGGGGAGCGTGGCGGCCTGGATCGCGAACGGCGCGGAGACACCCTGGCGGGTCAGCTCTCTCAGCAGCGCGGCAGGCAGGCGCAGGTCGGCGAAGGACGTCACGACGGGCACCGGGGTGGCCGGTCCAGCGGCAGGGCCGCTGGTCGGGCCGGCGGCAGGGCTTGTGGCCGGGCCAGGAGAGTCGCTCGAACCGGTCGGAGACAAAAGGTCGTCCGGGCTGTGTGCACGGTTCATGCGGAGCCTCCTCGATCGAGCGGGCGCGTCGAGGAATTCGTGGCCGTCGAAGGCCGGCGAATTGCAGGACCGAACCGGAACAACAGAAACAACGTCCAGGACGCCTGTTTCCCACCCGCGCCGCCGTAGGGCGGCAGAAAAGGACGGCCGATTTTTCGGATCACATGACCGGAAAGCCCTGTCCGGTCTTATGAGCGCAAATCAGAGAATGAACACAATCAGAGGCAATTGGTTCAGAAATGTACGACGGGACGACGAAGGCCCGGGGGCCGCACCACACGGATGCGGGCCCCGGGCCGCTTCGTACGCGTCAGCGTCAGGCCGGAACGATGTTCTCGGCCTGCGGGCCCTTCTGGCCCTGGGTGACGTCGAAGGTCACCTTCTGGCCCTCCTGGAGCTCACGGAAGCCCTGGGTGGCGATGTTCGAGTAGTGGGCGAAGACGTCGGGACCGCCGCCCTCCTGCTCGATGAAGCCGAAGCCCTTTTCCGCGTTGAACCACTTGACAGTGCCGGATGCCATCTTGAATCTCCTTCAGGGGCAATACCCGGGACCCGCACCTTGCGGAACCCGCGTCACCGCGATGATTGCCCCGTCCGGAAGAACCGGAAATTCACAAGCACGCCCGCAGGCCCGGAGGGGCCGGCAGGCGACTCGAAGTTTTGGGAACCACAACTGCAACTGATATCGACAGTAGCACGGAACGTTGCCGAACCCGCAGCATTCTGCGGCGCGTCGCGGGCCCGCGCCCAGCCCGAGCGCTCATTTTCGACCCCGCCGTCGACCCACCGCGCGACGCCCTGGCCTGTACCCTCGGCACCATGTCGACGCCTGATGCGCTGCTCATGGAGATCGCCACCACCGTGGAAGCGGAGCAGACCAATCAGATGCCGCTCACCGTGGTGGTCCACGGCGCGGTCATCACCGGCAGGCTGGTTCCGGAGAGGGTCTGGCGACAGCACGTCGCGGAGCTGCTTCGGGACTCCCAGCGCCTGGGGCCCTTCGCGGGCATCTTCATGGGGCCGACCGCGGACGGGGAGGGGCGGGCCGCCGAGGCGCCGTCACACCTCCACTTCCATCTGGCCAGAATCCTCCAGGGACACATGGGCATTCCGGAGACCGGCGGGATGTACCGGATCGCCATCGCGGACGTCAGCGCCTGGACCGCCGGGGACTTCGGCTACGTCGACCAGTAGTCCGCCTGCCTGGCGTAGTCTGCCTGCCTGGCACCTCTCGGCCGTTGCCCCTAGCCAGACACCCCTGTCCTGCGCGAACCTTGTCCGAAAGGCCCACGACGGCAGGCAGCCACCCTGCACCGCAGGTGTCCTCGTCAAAGGCGGCTCCCGCCGACGTGCAAGCGAGAAGGTGCCTCATCCTCCACATCCCACGCCGTCCCGGCCGAGCTCGCACGCCGCGGACCGGGGCACCGGCGCACAGGCCCGGCCACGCCGACCTGTTCCATGCCGACCTGTTGCTGGAAGCGGTCCGGTGACCACCGAGGACGACGCGCGGTTCCTTGCCGAGCAGCTCCTCGTGGCCGAGGCCGGCGACATCGCCCATGGATGGCGCTTCCTCACCCTGGACAACCTCACCCCGCTCGGCCGCTCCGACGCCCTGCTGTACGAGAAGGCGCTCGACACCTTCGAGCAGGCCGCCGGCGACCGTCAGCGCCGCCACCGCGGCGGTCCGCACAGCCTGACGTTCGGCATCCGCGGCGACGACGCCGACCAGCGCATCGCCTGGCTCCACGCACGCCTGGAGGCACTCAACCCACCCGACCCGCTGGGCTTCGCCAGCTGGGACATCCGCGACGGAGCACGCTGAACCACACAACCGCGACCGGCCGGCGGACCGCGTCGCCCACCCGCCCACCGCCCCTCGGGCGCGGTGCGCGACAGTCCACCCGCCGGGTGGCAAGCGACATCGGACACCGCGACCGCGGTGCGGAGGGATGGCCCACTCGTGAACGACCCCTACAGCTCAGGCGACTTCGACGTCTTCACCCTTCAGGACCGCAAGACCCGCCAGCAGGCCCGCCTCCTGGTGGCTTCCAGGGCGCAGGGTGCGGACGACTGCCGTGACCTGCTGCACGCTCTGGATCTGATCGACCACGTCGCCGCGGGCATCACCCGCCAGTGCCCCCGCTGCGGCACCAAGCACGAGCGCTGGGGCAGCAGCGCACGCACCCGCTTCTGCTCCGACGCCTGTGCCGCCACCGGCCGGGGCGAGGCGTAGAACCAGGCATTCCCCTCCTCCCCCGCGCCGAGGACGGTGCGGACGTCGGCGCGGACGGCGGAGCGCGCGGCGGGGCCGAACCGTCATTCGTTCGAGCGGCGGCGATCGCGCCCGGATGCGATCACCCCGTGAGGACCGCAGGCTGGGCGCCATGAGCGATTCAAGCCCGGAGGGCACCGGCCATCACGCGCACGTCGTCGTCCACCCGGTCCACACCGAGCCGATGGCCGGCGCGTACCGGCCCGTGACCGTTCTCGGCAGGCACGTCGGCAAGGCCTACACGCTCGCGGACGTGGCCGAGTTCTGCCGCCTCGCCGGCCTCGAAGAACTCGACCTCGAGTCCGCGAGCATGGTCGAGTGGCAGGGCGGCGGGCCCGACGTCTGGGCGTGAGTCGCGTGGGCGACAGCCCGGTAGGCCGTAGCCCGTCTCCCGAGCCCGGACGGGCAGAGGCCGCGTTGTTGGCTGACTCAAGCGAACACAACCTCGGGCAGATCCCAGCCGGGGCCGCCTTCCGTACGCCACCAGGCCCACTGACGCTCACGGTTGACGGTCAGTCCGAAGTCCTCCCGGACGGGGTCGGCGTCAAACAGCTGGTGCAGCTCCTCCACCGTGTCCCAGAGGTGGCGTGGGCCGATCTGCCGGAGCGTGCCGTCGACATGCGCGGTGGCGGTCGAGCCGTCGGGGGTCCAGAGGCCCACGGAGTAGACCGCGCCGCTCTCGTCCGACCAGGTGCACGAGCGGTAGCCGGGCAGAGCGAGGACGAGCGGGAACTTGAGGCGGTCGGCCTCGGTCGCCGCCGTCTTGGTGCTGGTCGGCTCCACGTCGGCCAGCTCGGCGAACTTCGGCTCGGCTCCAGGCGCACGCCGTGCCATGAAGTACGCACCGGCCGGGAGGAACCGGCCGTGCGCGTGGCCGTCCTGCACGGTGACCCGGGCCAGTCCCCAGCCGATCGGAACGACCATCAACGCGCCGTCGGCGGCCTGCTCGATCCAGGCCGGGGGGATCGACTGCATGCCGCACGTGGCGATGATCCGATCGAACGGCCCGCGCTCCGGCACCCCGGCGGCTCCGTCTCCGGTGACCACGTGCGGCTGGTACCCGGCGGCGGCCAGGCGCTCAGCGGCGCGGGCGGTCAGCTCAGGGTCCACGTCGACCGTGGTCACGTTGGCGTCGCCGAGGCGGTGGGAGAGCAGCGCCGCGTTGTAACCGGTGCCAGTGCCGATTTCGAGGACACGGTGGCCGACACGCACGTCGAGGGCGTCCAGCATGGTCAGCATCAGGTCCGGCTCGCTGGATGAGGAAGTGGGCGCGCCGTCGGTCAGCTGCGTCGTCAGTGCGCGGTCGGCGTAGACGCCTTCCAGGTAGCCGTCCTCTCCTGCGGCGACGGTGACCCACTGGCCGACGTGGTCCTGCTGGTGGAACACCGGGACGAAGCGGTGGCGCGGGACGGTGCGCACGGTCGCCAGCCACTCCTGGCTGTGTCCGGCGTCGGCGAGGCGGCGAGCGAGGGCTTCCCGCAGGACACGGGCCTCCTCGGTGTCAACTGCCCGGGTCATGCGATGGCTCCTTGCAGGAGGGAGGCGTGGGCGTCGGCGATGGGTAGCTTCGTGGCAGCAGCGATGAACTGCCATTGTCCGGCTGGGTTGCACTCGAAGAACACCCACTCGCCGGACGGGGTCACGGCGAAGTCGAAAGCGCCGTAGTTGAGTTGGTAGTGGGCCTGGAAGCGGCGCACACTGTCGGCCACCGGGCCCGGGATGGGTACGACCTCGTACTCCAACGAGTTGTAGTCGCTGCGCCAGTCGACCGCTGCGGCGTCGCTGCGGGCATGGATCGCCACGGGGAACATCTGGTCGCCCACGACGGTCAGCCGTACCTCGAACGCCTTCGGTACCCACTCCTGGAGGAGGTGCGCGGTCAGCTCCAGCGACTCGTCGAGCTCGGCCGCCTCGAATCGGCGGGTGGGCAGCATCATGGCGCGGCCCTGCAGACTGATCGCGCCTGCGGTGACCGGCTTCACGATCAGTGGACCGTCGACCGAGACAGCCCAACGCCTCGCCCGGGCCAGGTTGTTGGTCACCAGGGTGCGCGGCACCCGCAAGCCGGAGGCGGTGGCTGCGACCAGCTGGCCGGGC
This sequence comes from Streptacidiphilus fuscans, assembly GCF_015690355.1. Classification (GTDB taxonomy): domain Bacteria; phylum Actinomycetota; class Actinomycetes; order Streptomycetales; family Streptomycetaceae; genus Streptacidiphilus; species Streptacidiphilus fuscans. Next base: position 69,837 of record NZ_JADPRT010000017.1, read on the forward strand.
TTGTGTGCGGCGGCCCGGTACGTGTCCGGGTGGTGCATCCACGCCACCGGCAGAGAGCCCAGTATCTGCACCATGCCGACCAGAGCCTGCGCCTGCGCCCACTTCCGGTATTCCGGAGCGACTTCTGGTGCAACGGTCGGCAGGCCGGGCCGCCTGTAGTAGACGGCCCGGACCTGCTCCAAGGGCACCGCGCGGGCAGCGGTCGCCAACTCCCCTGACCACCCTGGCGTCAGGCCATCGTGCTCGGCGGCCAGGCTCAGACGCTGCGGGAAGCCGGCCAGGTCGAACCGCATCACCGGTACGTCCCTGTCAGCGAGGGCCTGAACCACAAGGTCAGCAGACGGGTCCAAGTCCTCGGCCACGATGAGGACATGCCCACGCGGTGCGCTGGTCATCGGCTTACTCCATCTCCTCACCGGGGAAGGCGTACGGGTCGGACTGCTCGTCGGGCGGGTTGCCGGGGCTGGTGTCGTTGTTGGTGGCGGTACTGGATGCGGCCACGGGAGTTTCGGCCCACAGGGAGCCGTCGGCCTTCATGACGTTGACCTGGCGCTCCGGGTCGAACGCGAACTCGGCGGGGTCGATGGTGACCGTGTGCGGGGGCTGAACCCCACGCGCTCCGAACGGCACGCCTCGGCGCTCGATGATTGACGTACTCATGATTGGTGCTCCTTCGGTTGCTGCTGCTGACAGGGCGGTGGTGCGGCCTCCCCGCCGGAAGACGTCGGGTTCCGGTCCGGTGGGGAGGAGCAGGTGGGACGGCCAGCTGCCACGGGGGGAAATGCACCCCTCCGTCGATCTCTACCGGTCTGCCTGCCGGGCGGACCGGAGCATCGTGAGCAGGCGCAAGGCGGGAAAGCCAAGCTGTACAGGTCGGAGTGGTCGCCCGAGACCACAGTCGACGAGACCTCCTGCCATGTGCCGGCCGCGTCCTGACGCAGTACGCGCAGGGTCATGGCGTGCGGTCGGATCGTCGGGGCCGCAGGGAGTTGGGCGACGCTCCACTCAGCGGGGCTGCCGGCTTGTGTATCGAGTCCTCCCCGTCGCGTCGACTGGTGGTCCGTCATGGTCGCCATCCCTGCCCGGTCGCTCGACGTGCTGATGTTGTGTCATGTGGACCGTACGGGCCGCCGAATGGGGGTAGGACTGACTGGCAGTACGTATTGACCGCCGGCTCGGGGAGCGCAGGCCATGACGGGGATCGTCGCCGGGTTCGTGCTGCGTCTGTGCCGCGAGTCCGCCGGCCACACGCAGGCGCGCATCGCCGAGGTGCTGGGCGTCGACCTGGCGACCGTGCAGGGGTGGGAGTCGGGGCGACGTCCGCTGGCGAACATGAAGGCTGGTGCACTGCTGGAGCTGCGGCGCAGGCTGCCTGCTCTGGGGGCGGACGCGGCGTTGGTGGGGATGCTGGACGCGGCCATGGACGCGGACCGGATCATCGGCGCGGCGCTCGGCCCGCCCCAGGATGCTGCACGGCATCCGCTGGCCGGATGGGTGCACGACCGGGCTGTGGCCCACATGATCGGGTGGGCTGCGCAGGGCACGCCCCCACCGCAGATCGCGGCCCGGCCACGGCCACCTCGGCGGGGTGCGGCACCGAAGACTCCACTGTTGCCGGCTGCGGATCGCCAGCAGTTCTTCGAGCATCTGCGCCAGGCCGCCGAGGAGGCTCACCGGGCGGGCCAGGCAGCCCCACTGCTGCGGCGTCAGGCGCTCTACCTCACCAGCTACGACCGGCGGCCCGAGGCCCGGGCTTGGACGACCCACGCCCTCCATCAGGGGCGACGGGTGCTGGGGCTGCGAGGTTGGTCGGACCGGTGGGCTGAGGCCCGGTCCACCGCGACCGCGCTGGCACGGCAGGGCGACCCGCAGCCCCTGGTCGACTTCATCGACCGTGCCCTGTGCGACGACGACCAGGGCGAGGCGGCGAACCTCAACTACTGGGCGCACTGGCTCGGTGCGGGCAGGGGACAGCATGCCGACGACCGGTTCATGGCCGACCGTGATCTGACGGGTTGGGAACCGGTGGCGCTGTTCCGGCTCCTGGTCCAGGGAGTCGACGAAGCGCCGACCTATGTGGAGCTGTACGCGCACACGTTGTGGGCGCTGCTGCGCCTCCATCCCTGGCTCCCGCTCGCCGTCCCCGGCACCGCCGGGCTTCTCACCTCACAGGCGGAGAAGCTGCTCGACGGCGCGGGTCCGGTCCTATCCTCAAGAGCCCGGCGGGAGATCACCGCCGTACACCAGCACTCTGCGCTAAGGAGCACCTGATGGCAGACGACATCACCCCCGAGGAAGCGGCCGGCACGGCGACCTTCGTGGCAGAGATGGGCGTCCTGAAGCGGGTGCGCCGGACCGGCTGGTGGCATGCCGGGGTGCGTGACCCGGAGTCGATCGCCGAGCACTCCTGGCGCACCTCCGTGATCGCGGCGGTGCTGGCCATGATGGAGGGCGCCGACCCGGCGAAGGCCGCGCTGCTGGCGACCTTCCACGACAGCCAGGAGACGCGGGTGGGCGACATTCCGCACATCGGGCGCCGCTACCTCAGGGCAGCGTCCAACGAGCAGGTCACCGCCGACCAGGTCAGTACGGCGCACCCGGCGGTGCGGTCCGGTATCGCGCAGATCGTGGAGGAGTACGAACAGGGCGACAGCCCGGAAGTGATCTGCGCGCACGACGCGGACAAGGTGGAGTGCCTGGTCCAGGCGGTCGAGTACCGGGAGTCCGGCTACCCGCACGTGCAGCCGTGGATCGACTCCAGCATGGCCAAGCTCAAGACGGCGTCGGCGCAGGCTCTGGCAGAGGCGGCGCTGACCATGACAACGCTGGAGTGGCGGGAGACCTACCTGCGCTGACCGCAGACTCGGGGGCGCCCCTGGTCGGCAGCGGCCGTTGGGCCGCTACGCGGCCTGGGAGACGGGCTTCTGGGGCTCGGTGGCCTGGTCCTTCGCGTCCTCCGGGTACTCCGCGTCGTCCAGCAGGGACCAGGACTCGGCGAGCGCGCGGCGGGCGTAGTGGTCCCAGCGCCAGAGGGCGACGATCAGAGCGGCGGCTGTGAGGGTCATCAGGGCGGCGGACAGGGTGACGACGGGCATGGGGGGCGCTCCTCCGTGGTGGGCTGCCCGGAGACACGGGGCCGGGGCCGGATCCGTTCAGGTCGGGTCCGCTGGTGCCCGCGAACGCTCGGTCGGCGACGATGCGCTCCGCGTCACCTCGCCACATGACGTTCCGTGGTGTAAAGACTCACCTGGGAAATGAGCGTGGAGGCGTAGTGGAAGTGATCGTCCTCGGTCCCGTGCGCCTGCAGGGGGCGGACGGTGGGATCGTTCCGGTCGGCGGACCCCGACGCCGGGCGGTACTGGCCCTGTTGGCAGTGCACATGGGCCAGGTGGTCACCGCGGAGCAGTTCTTCGAGATGCTCTGGGACGACGCGCCGCCCCCACAGGCGCGCGCCGCGTTGCAAGGGCACGTCGCCGCGCTGCGGAAGCTGCTGGCGGGCGGGCCGCTGGAGCTGCTCACCCGGCCCACCGGGTATCTGCTCACCGGCCCGACGGACGCCTGCGACCTGACCCGGTTCGACGCGCTGCTCGCGGACGCGGCGGAGCAGGACGACGCGGCCGAGGCGGCGGACTCGCTGCGCGCGGCGGTCGGCTTGTGGCACGGCGCGGCGCTGGGCGACCTGCCGGACAGCGAGATGCGTGACTCCCTCGCCGAGTCGTTGGAACGGCGTCGCACGGCCGCGGTCGAGGCATGGGCCGAGCAGGCCCTGCTGGCCGGGGAGACGGAGGAGGTCACCCCACTGCTCGAAGCCGTCGTCGCCGAGGACGGCCTGCGCGAATCCGCCACCGCGCTGCTGATGCGCTGCCTGGCCGGGGCGGGCCGCCGCGACGACGCGCTGAGCCGCTACGAGACGGCCAAGGAACGGCTGGCCGCGGAACTCGGCGTCGATCCCGGGCGTCGGCTCACGGCCGCCTTCGACGCGATACGCCAGGACCCCGGCACCGGCACTGGTGCCGGCCCTGCTCCGGCGCCGACGGCGACGCCGTCCAACGTGCCCCGGATGCTGCCGCGCGTCGCACGCGGCTTCGTCCGGCGCGAAGCCGAGCGCGACCAGCTGGAGCACCTGCGGCTGCACGACCCGAGCCGGATCGCCGTGGTGGTCGGCCCGGGCGGGGTCGGGAAGTCCGAACTGGCGCTGACCTACGCCCACAAGGTCGCTGCCGACTTCCCGGACGGCCAACTCTTCGCCGACCTGCGGGGGTTCGACCCCGGCGGCGGCGTCGACCCCTCCTCGGTGCTGCACCGGTTCCTCGACGCGCTGGGTGTGCCGAGCGGGTCGGTCCCCGCGACCTCGGCCGAACGGGCGGAGCTGTTCCGTTCACTGACGACTGGTCAGGTCCTGGTCGTGCTCGACAACGCCGCCCGTCCCGAGGACGTGCGCCCGCTGCTGCCCGGCGGCGCGTCCTGCCTGACGCTGGTCACCAGCCGGAACGTGATGCAGGGCCTGGCCGTCAGCGAGAACGCCGCGCTCGTGCCCCTCGACGTGCTGCCCCCGGCCGACGCGGTGGAGCTTGTGGATTCCGTGATCGGCTGCGCCCGGGCCGCGCAGGAGCCGGACGCGGTACGGCAGTTGGTGGAGCTGTGCGACCGACTCCCGCTCGCGCTGCGGATCGCCGCCGCCCGGCTGGCCGTGCACCCGACCTGGTCGGTCGCGGAGCTGGTCGAGCAGTTGGGCGAGGAGAAGACGCGGCTCTCCGCCCTGGACGCCGCGGCGGGCCTGGGGGTGGTCTCCACCTTGGAGTCCACCCGACGGGTGCTGACCCCGGAGGCGGAGCGGCTGCTGGCGCTCCTGGCGCTGCACCCCGGAGTCGAGGCCGACGGCCATGTCTCCGCCGCGCTGCTGGACACCGGCCAGCAGCAGGGCCGCGCCACCCTGGACCAGCTCGCGAGCCACCATCTGGTCTCCGAGCGGGCCCCCGGCCGCTACGCCCGGCACGACCTGGTCCGGCTCTACTCCCGCGAGGTGCTGGACGGCCTGCTCCCCCGGGACGAACAGGCGGCAGCCGTGCGACGTCTGCTGGACCACTACCTCGTGGCCACCCACGCCGCCCAGGCCCACCGGACCAGCTCCCGCCGCCTGCACCTCCCGGACGTGACTCCGGTCGGCGGCACGCCCGCGATGCCGTCCACGGCGCAGGCGTTGCGCTGGTTCGGGCGGGAGGAACCGGCGGTCCGCGGACTCGTCGAGGGCGCGGCGGAGTGGGGTCTGCTCACGACCGGCTGCGCGCTGCTGGAGAACAGCGCCGCCCTGTACTACGAGAGCGGGCTGCTGCGGGAGTGGGAGGGCGCGTGCGCGAAGCTGCTCGGCCTGCTGCCGGAGCCGGGCGACTGGCCGCTCCTCTTCTCGGACCACGGCGTGGCGCTCTACGGACTGGGTCGGCTGGACGACGCGGTGCGGGCGGCGGAGCGCGCGTACGTGCTCGCGGAGCACGTGAGCGACCCGGCGGTGCGCCACCGTACCCGCTCGCGGCTGGCCACCATCAAGGCCCAGGCGAGCTCGTACGAGGAGTGCCTCCCGCTGCTTCAGGCCACGTTGGAGGCGGCCAAGGAGGTGGGCGAGCTGCGGATGATCTCGCAGGCGCTCAACAACCTCGCCCACGCACAGCTCGGAATCGGCCGGTTGGAGGAGGCACTGGCCCGGGCGGACGAGTCGCTCGCGCTGCTGCGGGAGAACGTCGCCGATCCCTATCTGGTGATCTCCCTCCAGACGCGCGCCGAGGTCCTGGCCGAACTGGGTCGGGTCGACGAGGCGCTCCGGGACAGCACGCGCGCCGGCGAACTGGCCGGTACCCAGGGGAACCAGTGGATCGGGGCGTACTGCGCCGAGTTCATGGGCCGACTCCACCGCGACAGCGGACGCACCGACGAGGCGCGGATCCAGTGGCAGTTGGCGCTGGAGTTGACGCAACGTCAGGGCAAGTCCACGGAGCGGCTGGAGGAGTTGCTGGCCGGGCTCTGACCGCCGGGCCGGAGGGGCCGGATGACCCCGAGCGGGCGGCCGGCGTAAGCAGCGGTGGCACCGCCTGCGACGGTCGCGGGTCGCGCTGCTTGTGCGGGTTGCGCGAGTCGCGCGGCTTGGGCGGCATGCGCTGCTTGGGCGTTGTACGCGGCTTGGGCGTTGTACGCGGCTTGGGCGGCGCGGATCGCGGCGAACGCCTCCTCCGGGTCCGGCGCGCCCTCGCCCCGGAAGATCCCGTCGTCGTCGACGCCCTCGGCGAAGTCGCAGAAGTCCGCGTTGCCGATGGAGAGGTTGTTCTCCACCAGATAGAGCTTGCTCGCGACGACGCGGAAGCTGCTCCCCAGGTCCTCGCCGAGGCCGATGACGAGGACGGGCCACTCGGAGGAGCCCAGGGTGACCCGGTCGACGACGAAGACGCACACATGGCGGTCCGCGACGTCCTCGTCGGCGAGGGCGAGGACCTGCTCCGGGCCGAGGTCCTCGAACGCGGGGTCGTCGACGAACTCGACGTAGGCCGTGAGGCCCTCGTCGTCGCCGTTCCCGTTCCCGTCCGACGGGCGGATCGCCGGTGCGCACGCTCGCCCACGCCTCCGCGTCGGAGAAGTCGGTGCGAATCACCGGCATGTCATCGGTCGACCAACGGTTCAACTTCCCAGCCCTCTCCCACGTCCTGTGCGCCCGCCGGGTGTTGCGGGCTCTCCCTGGTGAACGGCTCCTCCGGGCAATCAGGTTCAGTCGCCCGGCGGCCGTCAGCCCGTGCGCCAGACGGGCTCGTCGTCCTCGTCCTCCGGCGGGCTCATCACGAAGGCGACGGCCTGCTGGACCGTCTCCTGGTCGGGCTGCCAGGAGAACCCTGCCCGGCCGCGCAGATGCGCCAGCAGCTCGGGCTCCGGCGCGAGGCCGTACTCCTCCAGGTAGTAATTGACCGTGTCGGTCCAGATCCACTCGCCGTCCGTACGGAAGTTGAGCGGCACGACCGCACCGCGTGCCGGTTCGACCACGTCGTCCATGAGGGTGGGCGTGGTCAGGATGGGCACCCCGGCGTCGAGGTAGTCGAGCAGCCACGAGAGTTCCCGCTCGTCCTCGATCACCGGGTGGTCGTCCGTGAACGCCGGGCCGGTGATGGGGTCGACCACGTCGAAGACCGCCGCGAGCCGGAACGCCCGCACCTCGGCCCCCTGGTCACTGATCGCTGTTGCCACGGTGACTCCTCCCTCTCCGCCCGCACGCGCTGTTCTCCTCGGTGACACGTACCGGGGTTCACGACGGGTTCACAGGCCGCCCCCGGAGAGCACGGACAGGATGTAGTCGTCCACCGCCTGGGGCGGCGCCTGGCTGGTGATGCGCAGTTCGGCGTCCTCGAGCTGCTGGTACGTCAGCTTGGCCGTCGGCTCCTGGGTGAGGTCCTTCTGCCACCGCGTCATGCCGAAGAGGGTGGCGAGCTGGTTGCGCCCGGCCTCGTCGTGCGCCATCTCGTCGATGAAGCGGCGTACCGACTCGGTGTCCTTGGCGAAGTCCTCGCCGGACAGCTCCCGGCCGTCACCGGCCTTGGCCCGGTGGCTGCCCACCGGCTCCCGGGAGGCGGACGTCGTCGGACCGTGGTGGAAGGTCGAGTTGGCCGCCCAGTCGACCAGGCCGGCGGAGAGCCGGACGTAGGACTGGAGCGTGCCCGGGTCGACGCTGGCCCCCCAGAGGCGGAACTCGCCGCGCGAGGCCTTGCCGAAGACCGAGTGCGCCATCTGGACGGCCCAGTACCTGCCGTTGTGAGGGTTCGTCAGGTCGGCGAGCGAGTGGAAGCCGTTCCGCGGCGGCTCGTCGTTCGGCTGGCAGTGCCGGGTGCCGCGGTGGGAGTCGGTGAGCGGGTGGTGGGCGAACCGGTAGAGGGCGTCCTCGTTCTCCTTGAACTTCCGGATCACCTCCTCGTGGCCCTCGGCGCCGAAGTCACCGAGGCTGATGTTCACATGGGCGCCGCCCTCGCCGAAGGGCGCGATGCCGCCGAACTCCTCGACGCTGGTGCAGATGTCCTCCAGCGCCTGCCAGTCCTCCTTGGTGTCGTGCAGGATCGTCGTCACCAGTTCGGCGGCGACCCGCTGCTCGCTCTCCAGCCGGTTGCCGTTCCGCGCCGTCGTGTAGCCCTCGTTGCGCAGCTCGTTCTGCTGGTAGAGGTCGGGCCGGGTTGCCAGGCCCTTCTTCACCAGGGTCTCGCCGATGGCCCGCAGACGTTCCTGCCGGACGTCCTCCGGCATCGTGTGGGGGAACGTGAAGGTGAGTTCGAGGCCGAACGCGCGGCCCTTGCCGCCGCCGAGGACGTTGTCGGCCTTGATGAACGGCACCTTGCCGTCCGTCCGGGTGCGGGCGCTGTCCACCACCTCGAAGAACTTCTCCGGGTCGGCCGCGAAGCTCGTCGCGTCCGAGGTCCCGTCGCGCGGAGTCGGGTGCGGGAGCAGCAGGCCGCTGCTGACGCCGAGGTCGTTCAGGAAGCGAAGCGAGGAGCTGTCCTTGGGCGACCCGCTGTGCGCGTCCAGATCGCGGAGGAGGCCGGGCGCCTCGTCCATCTGCTGCCGCCAGCTGAGGAGTTCGGACTCGTCGTGCCCGCTGGGCTGCAACTCGGCGAAGTCCGACCCGGTGGGCGACTCGGTGGGCGACTCGGTGGGGTGCGCGTCGGCGCCGGAGTGCTCCAACAGGACGGAGGCGAGCGCCGCCACCGTCGGGTCGTTCCAGTCCCGCCCGCTCGGCAGCGGCTGCGGCCGGTCGGCCCTCCCGGTGCCGAGCAGCGACTCCGCCTCCGGTCGCAGCGACGACAGGTCGTCGCCGGTTGCCGCTCCGTCCAGCTCGTCGAGCAGCGCGTCCGAGGCCGCGGAGAGGTCGTCGGCCTCGGCGAACTCGACGAGTGCGTGGTCACCCCGGCGGAGCGCCAGACGCAGCACCGGGTAGGCGTCCAGGATCCGGCGCTGGAGGCGCAACGCCCGGTTGTAGGAGGGGTCGTACTTGATGCCGGGGAGATCCTCCGCCGCGCGCGTGCCCCGGCGCAGGGCCGCCAGCGTGACCGCGGCCTCCCGGAGGCTCTCCGCGCTGCGGCCGGGCACGTCCTCGTACTCGATGTCCACCGGGGTGTCGTCGCCGATGCCCTTGCGCAGCTCGACCTCCTGGGCGAGCTCGCGACGGTGCTTCACCACCGGGTCGACGTCACGGTTGACCCCCTCGACGCCGTGCGACCGCACGTCCTCGGTGAACCGGTAGCGGGTCGACTCGGCCCGCAGCACCTGGAACGCCCCACGGCGCAGCGCGGCCGCGTCGGAGGTCAGGTCGGACACCACGGCGCGGACCGCCGGGTGCTCGGCCAGGGACGGGTTCCGGTCCAGCGCCTGCGCCCAGCGGTCCCTGGCCTCCTCCTCGTCGGACCGGTAGAACAGGCGCGAGCCGCCCGGCAGGCCGCCGTACAGCTTGGCGAGGCCGTCGGCCTCGGGCACGGAGGGCTGCTCGACGGTGGAGCGCTCCGCGCTGGAGGCCATGGCGGAGTGATCCGCAGCGGGCTCGTGCGTCGCGGGGGACACGTGCGGCGCATGACCCGGCTCGGCGGACGTCATCTGCACCGCGGAGTCCGACCGCGACTCCGTCGCAGGAGCGGGCGCGGGCGCGGGCGCGCCGGACGCCTCGTCCGCGGTCCAGGTGCCGAGTTCGTCGCGCGGCTCCGCCTCGTGACTCCAGCTGTGCGGAAGGACGGGAACGACGAGGTCGCTCCGGCCGCCCTGCTCCGGGAGCTTGGCGACGATCACGGCGTCGTCCGGCGGCCACTCGTCGACCACCTCGCCGTACGGGTCGCGGAACCTGCCGTCCTCGGAGAGGGTCAGCACTCGTGACCGGTACACCTGCTCCACCAGATGCGGGACGACGGTGTCGAAGGCGGGGTGCCATCCGTCGTCCATCAGGGCGTCCCGGATCCGCAGCTTGGCCTCGTCGTCGAGCGGGTGCCCCTCGTACCGCGAGATCTCGCTCAGGGAGAAGGAGTTGCGGCCGTAGAGCTGCCCCAGGAGCTCCTCGGCCAGGTCCGCACGGATGCGCTGCTTCGAGAGCGGCTCACCCGTCTCTTCGTCCAGCAGCGCCTCACTGTGGCCGCCTCGCATCGCGTCGAGCAGCAGGTCGTCACCATGCTGGAGCGGCAGTCGCCCCGCCAACTTGTCGAACTCGCCCAGTGTGGCGTGCTGCTGCTCGGAGAGCCCGAACGTCCGGTGCACGCCGTCGTTCGACAACGCGACGGGCGGTGGCGGGGGTGGGGGCGGTGACGTGCTCTCGTGGTCGCTCAACGAGCCTTCGGAGTCGGACCGCTCGGAGTCCGAGGCCGCCCGGTGCTGGTCTCCGAACGGGTCCGAGTGCTCGGAGTCGGACCGCTCGGAGTCCGAGGCCACGTGGTGGTCGCCGAAGGGGTCCGACCGCTGCGAGTCCGGCGTACCGGGGCCGTCGGACGCGCTGTCGGACGTGCCGTCGGAGCCGCTGTCGACGGCCTCCGAGGCAGTCGGCACGTGCCGGCCCGCGTCGGGGTACTGCTCGGCGACGCCCTCCCAGAACAGGCGGTGGTCCTCGTACTGGCCCGTGTTGGCCCGCACCTGGTTGGCGGGCTCGTCATGGATCGACTCCGGCTCCACGCCGTAGAGCCGCTCCAGCAGGGGAACCAGGGACGGCTCGTGGAGCCGTACCCACTCGGCCCCGTTGTTGCGCTGCTCGTTGGTGTACGGGTCGAAGCCGTGGTTGGTCCCGAGCCAGGTGTTGGTCAACTGCGCGAAGAACTCCCGCTCGTCGCGCCGCGAGTAGTTCTCCGCGCCCGATCCGTCCGGCCAGACCGCCGCCGGGTCCTGGAGCTTGGCCTGGTAGACGTCGGTGACCGCCTGACGGTCCGCCGCCGAGAGCCCGTGGTCCTGGATCACGTGCGCGAACTCGTGCGTGGTGGTCGAGTAGCCCTCCGGGTAGTGCTTGCTGCCCGCCGTGACGGAGGTGTGATCCCCCGTCAGGTTCTCCTCGGTGACGGCCACGTTCTTCCCGCCCGAGCCCCGGACGTAGTCCCACAGCCGCCGGTCGTTGTCCGCCGTGCTGATCCGGACGCCCGCGAGGAAGCGGTACGGGTCCACCTCGGTCATCTTCACGTCGCGGGGGATGACGACGGCGTTCGCGCCTGACGTGAGCAGGCTGGTCGCGACCTCCGGGTCCTGGAGCATCCGCTCGACCTGCCTGCGAGCCTCGGCCCGGGCGGAGGGCATCGCGGTCACCCGGTGGTCCAGATCCACCATCAGGTGCGCCGCCGCCCGGGCGAAGGCCTGCGGCGGCAGCTTGCCGCGCAGCTCGTCCACGAAGGCCGGCTGCTGCGCCAGCCACCGGCGGTTCTCACCGCTCAGGGCATCGATCTTCTCCAGCCGGTCCAGGACCGAGGAGTCCAGCAGGTCCCGCATCACCTGCGCTGAGTCGTGCGGCTCCGTCACCGCCACCGTCGAGGGGCCGTTCGCGTGGCTCGGGCCCGCCGACTGTGCGCCGGGTGTCGACGTGCCCGTCGCGCCCGTCGTGCCCGTCGTTCCGGGAGGGGGCGGAGCACCCGTCTTGTCCGCGGCGTCCGAGGAGAGCGGAGGGGGCGGAGCGGGCTCCTCGTTCCGCTCCCCGCCGAACGCGACCACACCCTCGACCTCGCCCTCGACCTCGGGGGCGCCCTCGGGGTCGGCCTCAGGGTCGACGCCGTGCCCGGGGTCGGTCGCGCCGGGCGGCGGCGCGTCGTGCTGCCGAAGCTCGACCGTCAGGTCGTACCCCTTGCCGGCGGCGTGGGCCTCGATCCTCGCCTTGAGCTGCTCGGCCCGCTCCTGGGTCGGCAGCTTGCCCCGGTTCTCCGGATCACCGCCGGTCGGGCCCTGGTGGTTGATGGTGATCTTCTTGAGGTCGCTCCAGTGGACCGGGCCGTGCAGCTGCGTCTCGAAGTACGAGTCCGTCGTCAGACCGGACTTGGCCGCGCGGGCGCCGAACTCCGGATCGTGCTGGAAGCCGGTCGCGGCCGCCACGGTGAAGCGCACCTGCTCCGGGTCGCCGTGGTTGAGCAGCGGCAGCAGGTGCGAGTCGGAGGTGAACGAACGCGACCCGAGCCGGCCGGCCGACCAGCTGTCGCGCGGCGTGTGCGTCACGCTGCCGCGGATCTCGGGCTTCCAGTGCATGACGAACGCGCCGTAGCGGGGGGCCACGCCACGGGGCTGCCACTTGGTGGAGACCAGGGCGCCGTACTTCGGCAGCAGTTCGCGCTGCTCGGGATCGAACTTGCTCTCTTCGCTGTCGGTGTTCTGGAACAGGTGCCGGGTGCTCGGGTCGCGCTTGAGCGTCGCCGGGTATCCCATCCGCTCCTCGACCGACCCACGCCGCGCCTCCACCACGGCGGCCTGTGACGCACCGGTCTCCCAGGCGTTGCGGAAGAGCTGTTGCGGGTCCGCGATCAGCTTGTCGAGCAGCGTCTCGGTGTCGGCGTCCTCCCCGTCCTTCAGGTTGCGGTTCGCGTTCAGCGGGCTGTCGAGGTAGAAGTTGGTGGCCACGCCCATGTCGTCGTGCATGTGCCGGGTCACCGCGTCGATCAGCGCGTTGACCTCCTCGTCGGTGCCGGTCGGATACTTCGCGGCCCAGGCCCACTCGCCCTTCGCGTTCCGGAGGTTGGTCACCAGCAGGTCGTGCTCGCGGGCGGCGGACTCCAGTCCCTTCCGCTCGGCGAGGACGAGCGCCGCCGCCGAGGCCGGGTCGAGGCGGCTCCAGTCGGTCCGGTGGGCGAGCTTGGCGAAGAGGTCCACGTCCTGCTGCGCGCGCTTCAGGTCGAGCGCGTAGAGCGGGTTCTCCGGTGCGCCCTCCGCCAGCTTGGTCGCCCGGCCGAGCTCCTCGCTCAGACGCTCGGTGAGACCCTCCTGCCCGTGCGTCCGCAACTCCTCCACGAGTTGCAGGTCCCTGGCGCTCACCACCATGTCCTGCCGGGAGCGGGCCGGACGTAGGCTCAGCTCGCTCTGGATGTCGAGCAGTTCGCTGTTCAGATGGGAGAGCCGTGCATTGGTGTGCTCGACCTGCCACTGCGGCGACCGGTTCCCGGATGACTCGGCCAGTTCGGTGCGGAGCTTCTCGATCTCCTTCTCGCGGCGTGCCGCGCCCGCCTGGAGCAGCTTGTCCCCTGCGCGAAGGTAGAGCCCGAAGGCGTTCCCCAGTTGGCCCTGCTTGCGACTGATGTCGCGCTCCAGCTTGCTGATCCTGGCCTGCCGCTCCGGCGATGCGTTCGACGGGTCGGCGCGCAGCTCGGCGAGCTCCCTGCGGTGGTCGGCCAGTTCTCGCCAGCTGTCCGCGGCGGAGTTGAACGGGTCAGGGGTCCGGTCCCCCTCCGCGTGCCGGGGCGTGTCCAGCGGGTGCTGGGCCACCTTCATCTCCTCGACGCCGGTGACGACCGAGGACCTCCGCCGCCCGAAGGGGCCGAAGGAGAGCGCGCCGCCCGCCTTCCCGCTGCCCACGACGTGGCCGTAACCCTCGGGCGCTGCCTTGGAGTTCGGCGGCATGCTGCCGTCCACCGGGAGGTGCGCGCTGAGCTCGGTGATGTTCAGCTCGGAGCTGTGCGGTTCGAGCGACATCTCCAGCCAGCCGGTGTCCGGGCTGACCAGCACGTGCGGCTGGCCGAACTTGTTGAGCACGCCGAGGCCCACCACCAGGTGTCCCTCGCCCTCCTGGTCCAGCCCGTCGTCCCTCACCGCCGGGGTGAAGTACAGCGGGCCCTCGGGCACGAAGGCCTTCAGCGGGAGGTCCGGCACCAGCGTGCGGAGCTCGGCCAGCGTCTCCGCCGCGTGCGAGGCGTTGCGGTCGGTGCCGAGGTCGCAGGCGGTCAGCTGGAGCGGCTTCTTGCCGTCCCAGACGCCGGTGCGGTACAGCTCGGCGATCGTCCGGGCCAGCTCGGCCGGGGTGACCCTGACGCCGCGCCAGATCGGCCAACCGTCCTTGTCCGTGTGCATGGCGACGGTGAAGAAGCGGTCGTCCTTCGGGAAGCGCGGCAGCACCGAGGCGTGCCTGCTGGTCGCCGGGCCGTCGTGGAGCAGGTGGTTGTCGCCCGCCTGGTGGGTGGTGAGCGCCGTGGTCATCTGGTTGACCCGCTCGTCGTCGGGTCCGTTGTCGGGGTTCGGACCGGCGGAGCGGCCGTCCGTCGACGTGTGCTGGGTCGACGTGTGCTGGGTCGGTGCGTGCTCGGTCGTGCGCGGGGGCTCCGGCGCGGCGTGGCCGCCGGTGGTCCGGGGGCGGAAGGTGTCGAAGGTGCCGGGCTTGCCGCCCGGTCCGGGCTTGACGTAGAGCACCGCTCCGGCGGAGGAGTCGAACGGCTTGGACGGGTCCTTGCCGACCAGGCCGGTCTTGCCGGTCGCGGCGTGCACCACCATGCCGGTGCGGTCGGCCACCGCCTGCGCGTCCGCGGCCGATTCGCAGCTCAGCAGCACGATCGACGCGGGCTTGGCAGCGGAGCGGTCGCTGCCGGACCGCTGGGCCTGCTTCAGGTCCGCCAGGCTGGGACGCCGGTTGAGCAGACCGCCGAGCTGTCGGCCGTCGACCACGTCCGACGTGCTGCCCCCGGCGTCGTCGGTCTCCAGGTGGAAGCCGCGGGCGTCGTGGTGGTCCGCGAAGACGTACACGTTCTTCGGGTCCCACGGGACCTCGTGGACGTCGCCGGTCGGGGTCGACCAGTCCGGGCGCTGCTCGTAGTGGTCGAGGCTGGTCAGTTCCTTGTAGAGGTCCTTGCGGTACTCCCAGTCCGACTCCGGGAAGACGGCGCGGCCGAAGGGCTTGCCGGTCGGGTCGGAGAGCTGGTGGGTCTGCACCGCGGAGTCGTCGATGACCGAGCCGTCGGGCCGGGTGAGCGGGGCGTTGTCGGGCAGGTGGAAGGGGCCGTTGCCGAAGTAGATCGTGCCGGCCATGTCGTCGATCGACGCATAGGCGATCTTGTTCACGTCTTCGTTCTCGAAGGCCGGGCTCGTCCAGCCGAGGCCCACCACCTTGACCTTGCCCTCAGGGTCCCGGCCCTCGACGACGATCGCCACGTGCTGGGAGTTGTGGCCCAGGACCACGATCTGACCGGGCTTCGGCTCCTTCGTCCCCTCGACGTAGAGACTGCGCGTGTAGGGCAGCAACCGGGTGGCCAGCCACACGTGCCACGGCTTTCCCTCCGTGTCCTCCGACTGGTAGGTCTCCGCGATCCACTCCGACGACAGCACGCCCTCGTGGTAGCCCGCCAGCATCACGGCCTCCCAGCAGTTCGCGGAGGTCTCCTCGCTCAGCGGCGGCGCCTCGTCCTTGGGCGCTCCGTTGCGCGCCCAGGCGGAGAACCGGGTTTCGGACTCGGCACCGGACGAGTCCCACTTCATCGTGGTGCCGCTCTTCGCCATGGTGTCCAGCAGCGAGGACACCCGACGGCCCGCCCGGCCCGGAACGTCGTCCAACCCGCCGGAGATGTGGTGCATCAGGAGCTGGTGCGCCAGCGCCTCGGCGGAGTCGGCCGGGTTCGGGACGTCGTGCTGCTCCAGGAAGGTCCGCAGCTTCGCCACGTCCGCCGGGTCGTTGACGCCACCCTCACCGACGGAGCCGGACACCTCCACGCCGAGATCGTTCAGGTGCTCCGGGGAGAGCGGGACGTGATCGGCCGACTCGACGTGGGCGAGCAGCTTCTCGGCGACCTCCAGCGGCACGACGGCGGGCTTCGCCGGGGGACGTCCCTTCACCGGGCCGATCACCGCCGACACGGTGGCCTTCTTCGCCAGGTCCTTCTCCACCAGCGGCTGCAGCTCGGCCTTCAGTTCGTCGGCCGCGTGGTCCGGCAGCACTCCGAGGTTCTGCATCTTCCGCACCACATCGAGTAGTTCGCCCGCCGACGCGTTCGACCGGTCCTGTGCGCCCACGACGGCGCCGGACGGCAGGTGGAGCACCGTCGGCCCGTCGTGCGGGCTGTTGTCCGGACTCGGCTCGGGGGTGTGGAGCCCTGTGGTGTGGGGCACCGCGCTGGGCGGATCGGGGGTGTGGGACTCGGTGGTGTGGGACTCGGTGGCCGTCGGGTGTGAGAGGACCGGCTCGTGGCTGGTGTCGGTCGCGGACGTGGACGCGGACGCGGACGCGGTCCGCTCGGGAGTGCCCGGTCCGGGTTCCTTGGTCTTCGACTCGGTGGGCTCGCCTCCGGAGGAGCTCGTCGCCCGCTTGACCGGAGCGTCCGGGGGCAGATCGGTGCTCGCGCTCGGCTGGCTGCTCTCGCTCGGTCGGAGGCTCTCGTCAAGTCCCGTGCTCTCGGTGGCCAGCGGGCTCAGGCCGGACTTTCCGAGGACCTCGTCGACCATGGTGGCCGAGTCCTCGGTCCCGAGGCCCACCTTCGGCGGCTCCAAGGCGCCGTCGGAGGAGGTCGCCGGGCGCTCCACCGGCACGTCCTCAGGTGCTGTCTCCGGTGTCCCCGGGGCAGCCTCGGGTGCTGCCTCGGGCAGGCCGGTGGCCGGGTCGCCGCCCGTGGTCCGGGTGGCGGACGGGGACGGGAACGCGGTGGAGGACGAGGCGCCGCTGTCGTCGGAGGCGCCGCGCCAGTTCTCCAACTGCGCGTGGTACCAGTGGTTGAGCGGCTCGGTGACCAAGTGCACCCCACGACCGATCAGGCCCATCGCCATGCCGGACACGAACGCCGTGTAGTCGGCCGTGAACCCCTGTCCGTTGACGGCGTTCATGACCGCGCTCGCCAGCGTGTTCTGCGCGCCCGCCTGCACGTAGCCGACGAGCTCCATGCCCAGTCGGAAGGCCAGGCCGTTGCCCGTTTTCGTGCTCAGGTGCGCGACCAGCCCCGACGGCACCTTGGCCGGCGTCCCGAGTGGCGGCGCGACCGAGTCGAGCCGCGCCGCAGAACCGGTCGACGCGCTGTCCAGCGCGCCGTGCTCGGCATCGGCCCGCCACTGGTCGCTGAGGGTCCGTCCGAAGTCCTCGCCGATGTTCCGCGCGGCCTCCGCGCTCAGCGGTCCGACGCCCAGGTGCGTGGCGAAGACCTCGCCCATGCTCTGCCCGAACGCGTCGGCGACCGCCGTCTGCTCCGCCTCGGACACCGCGCCGCCGAGCTGGCCCAGCGTCTCCTTGGCCACGGCGTCGAGGTCCCGGGTGAACGCGGCGGCTGCCTCCGGGGCGAGATAGCTCGACGCGAAGGCCTGGGCCTCCTCCGTCGTCAGCGTGACCGACCGGGCCAGCTCCTGCGCCGCGGCGTCCCGCGCGGCCGCGTCGCCGATGCCCGGCGCGCCAGCCCCCGCACCCGCCCCCGCGCCCGCCTCCGTCGGCGCGGGCGTCGACTCGCCCGGCGTCGCGTGCTCGTCCACCGGCGCTCCGCCGTCGGCCGTGCCGTCCAGGGTCTTGGTCAGGTCCTTCTCCGCCGCCCCCGAGGCGTCGTGGCCCAGCAGCTTGGTGACGACGCCGCCGATGGCCCCGCCCAGGGTGTGCATCACGGGTTCCAGCAGGGCGTTGATCCCGGCGTTCTCCAGGTCGGAGAGGAGGCTGGAGGTGTCGATGCCGTCCCGGTGGCCCTCGGCGATCTGGATGCCCTGGACCACCAGGTCCATCTCGATGTTCTTGATCGCCTGGTGGAACGCGGGCTTCATGACCTGCTCCAGCAGCCACTCCGCGATATGGCCCAGCTCCGCCCGCGTCGCCGCGTAGTCCCAGGCCAGTTCGAACAGGGCCGCCGGGTCGATCGGCGCGAGCGCGTACGCGTCCAGCGCGTTCAGCAGTAGGTCCACCAGCTGAGCGATGATCATCAGCTGGGAGTACTCGACCTGTTCGGCCGTCTGCTTGGCGTACTCCGACAGCTGACGCAGCTGGTCGGAGGCCGACGCCAGCGGATCGCTGCCGTCGGTGCTCCCCACCAGGGACTGCATCGACTCCACGAACGCGGTCCCGGCCTGGCCCTGGAAGTTCTCCGACAGCCACTCGGTGAGCTGCTGGATCGACGACCGCAGATCGGGGAAAGCCTCCGCCAGGTCCGCGTAGTCGGCGGCCACCACGCGCATGCCGTCGGGGTCGATCGTCGGCCAGCACTGCTGACCGCCGATGATCGCCAGCATGTTCTTCAGGTCGTCACTCAGTGTGGTGGCCACGACGGCAGATCCTCACTACGTCGACTACGTCAGCTACGTCAGTCGGAACCGGGCTGGGTGGAAGGCGGCACTACTCGGTCGTCGGAACGTGGGTGTCGTCGCCGATCTCGAACAGGCTGTTGACCACGTGCCCGCCGTTCTGGCTGGTCGCCCCGAGCTGCTCCGTGAACCCGTCCACGAGCTGCTGGGTGTACTCCTCCTCCGGCTCGGTCTGCTGCTTGAACGCAGCCGCCGTGGGGTCCTCGTCGGGGTTGCCGCCGTACCTGATCCGGTCCTCGCGGATGGCGGTCACGTCGCGGCTGACCCGGCCCAGCGCGTCCTGGTACTGCTGGAACAGCTGGAATCCCTTGCCGGTGAGGCCGTTGAGGTAGAGCTGGTCAGCCATTGAACTCCTCCTGCTTCCTTGTCCGGTTCTTCCTGGCCTGCTCCTCGGCGTAGCCGGGCCGCATCGCGCGCAGCGGCTCCAGCACGTCCTTCAGCTCCCCGCCGCCCGGGACGGCGATCCGGAGCAGGTCCTGGACGCCGTCCAGGCGCTCGGTCGACCGGATCAGCTTCTCGCCGACGTCCGCCCGGGCCCGGTTGAGCAGGTCGGTCAGCGCGCTCGCCAACTCGGCCGGGGCCATGGACTGGTAGGCCTTGGTGTGGAAGGTCAGCGAGACCACCTGGCCCTGCGCGCCGACCTTGGCGGTGACCATGCGGTCCTTGGAGGTGACCTCGGCGGTCGTCTCCAGGTACTCGCGGCGCATCTCCTGGAGCTTGGCCCGCCGCTCGGCGAGGCGGGCCATCGCCTCCCGCACGCGCGGGGAGCCTGACTGGTCGTCGTTCTCGGTCATGCCACGCCTCTCCCGTACACGCCGGTGCCGCTGGTCTCTGTCCGGCATCACGGCTGCGGGCGGCCGGTGGGTTCAGTCGGCGCGGGTGACCTACCGGCCGATCACGCCGTCGGTCGCGCTGGACTCGGTGCCCCAGATCTCCTCGTCCTCGGTCAGCCACGTGGTGCGCTGCCGGTCCTGGCCCTGCTGCCCGCCGGCGCCCATCCCGCCCATGCCGCCCATGCCGCTCATCGGCGGCATCATCGACTGCTGCGCGGCGGCGGCGCTCTGGCCGGACGCCGCGCCGCTCGCGGCTGCCGCCTGCTGCGCGGCGGCGGCCTCCTCCGCGGCGGCCGTCTGCTCCGGCGTCAGCAGACCGCCACTGCTGAGGACCTGCTGCGGGTTGAACCCGGTGGACGCGCCGCTCGTGAACGGCAACGGCGACGAGCTCGACATCCCGGAGGAGTCGAAGACCTTGCTGCTGGTCGGCGTCGACGACCCGCCGGAGCCGTACTGGCCCCAACCGCCCTGCTGCTGCGTCGGATGGCTGGTGCTGAGCGCGGCCTCCTCGTCGTTCAGGAGCTGGCTCGACTGGTCGACCGGGTTGCCGTTGGCGTCGACGACCGTTCCGTCCGGCTTGATGACGTCGCCCTTGCCCAGCACGATCTTGTACCCGTTGGAGTCGGTCAGGACCTTGCCGTTCGGACCGGTGACGGTCCCGTCCTTGTTGATCTTCGACCCCGCCGGGACCGTGAACGCCGTGCTCCCCGGGGCGTTCGGCTGCGACTGCGGCACCTTCCCGACCTTGCTCCCCTTGGGCGGGAAGTAGGGCTTCCCGTCGACCATGTACGGGTGCCCGTCCGGGCCCATCAACTCGCCGTTCTTGCCGATCGTGGAGCCGGGCGGGACGGAGATCGGGTTGCCGTTCTTGTCCTTCAGCGGCTGGCCGTTGGGGCCGAGCAGCGGGACGTCGGACGACGCGTTGCTGTTGAGGCTGTTGCTGTTGGGAAGCCCGTTGCTGTTGAGGTTGACGTTGCCCGGCTTGGAATTGAGGTTCGGGTTCAGGCCGCTGTTCGTGCTGTTGGAGTTCAGGCCGGGCAGGTTGCTCTTGCTGTTGAGGCCGCTGTTGAGGTTCGGGCTGCCGCCCCCGCCGGGCAGGCCGGAGTTGCCGGAGTTCGGCAGGCCGATGTTGGAGTTGAGGTCCGAGTTCAGGTTCGAGTTGAGGTTGGCGTTCAGGTTGGCGTTGAGGTTCGCGTTCAGGTTGGCGTTGGCGTTGGAGAACATCGGCTTGGCCGGAGCGATCGAGCCCGGGATGTTGTCGGTCGCGGTGGCGATGACCTGGGCGAACGAGTCCATCAGCGAGTTGGCCTGCGGATCGAGGACCGACGCGACCGTGTCCAGCCACTGCTTCATCGCCGCGTTCCGCACGTTGGCCCAGAAGTCCGTGTTCGGGCCGCCGTCGGGCTGCACGTTGTACTGGAGTGGGTACGACGGACTGTCGGTGATGGTGCCGAACTGGGTGGGGATGACGATCTGCTGGAAGTACTGGGCGCTGGAGTTGGGGTCGTTCCAGTACGTGGCCGTGCCGGTGACACCGTTCATCGGCTCGCCGGGATCGGTGCCGAGCGCCCATTTCACGCAGTTGGCCGGATAGGCGTACTGGTTGGCACGCCATTCCCAGTAGGCGTTCCACAGCGAGCTGTTGGTGCTGCCGAGCGACGACCGCACCTCGGCCAGGGACTGACCGGTCGGCTGCATGTGGATCTGGAACTGGATGTTGTCGAACTGGTTCCACAGGTCGTCCAGCACCGCCCGGAACTCGTTGGCGGCGCTCCCCTGCCAGTCGCTGTTCGGGTCGCCGACGGTGTCCCGCCAGGTCTGGAGGTTCAGCTTGCACGAGCTCAGAAAGCCGTCGAAGTCGCTCAGCATCAGGGCGGCGGAGTCGAAGCTCCACACACTGGTGGAGTTGTTCTGGCACGGGCCGCTCAGCAGGTTGTTGAAGACCGCCGGCGGGTCGCCAAGGAAGTTGGAGTAGGGAGATCCGGTGCCGAACGCCCCCCAGTTCAGGCAGACGCCGATATAGGTGGCGAACCCGTTCGGATACGTCTGGGTGGCCGGGAAGGAGACGATCAGACAGGCGTCGAACATCGAGGAGATGTTCTGGTCGGTGCTCCAGACGTACTGACCGCTCGGGACGAACCACTGGGTCGGCATGCTGCTGCTGGAGTTGAGATTCAGCTTGCCGCTGGAGTCCTTGACGTAGGGGTTGCTCCCGTCCGAGGCCACCACGGAACGGTCGGTGATGTTCGGGCGCGCCACGGTGTCCGTGAACGTCAGAAGGGTCTGCTCCCAGTTCATAAGCATGCGGCTGACTCCAGATCAGGTAGTAGGGGACGCGGGGAACGCGGACGAACCAGGGGAACGGGCGGTGCTATCGGCCGATCACGCCACGAACCCCCTCGGTCTCCGTGCCCCAGGCCTCCTCGTCCTCGGTCAGCCAGGTCGTCCGCTGCCGGTCCTGGCCGCTCGGGTTGCCGATGCCGCCGCCGAGCCCGCCCATGCCGCCCATGCCCATGCCGCCCATCGACTGCGTCATCGGCATCTCCCCGGCCGCCGAGGCGTCCCCGCTGGCCGCCGCCAGCGCCGCCTGGGCGGTCTGGTCGGTGTTGAGCCCGAGGCCCTTCTCGGCGAGGTTCTGCTCGTTGACACCGCTCTGGTAGTTGCCGCCTCCGACCGTGGTGACGGACTGGGACAGGCCCGTGGACTCCGTACTCGCCGCGGTTCCCGTCACCGCCCCGGCTCCCGCTCCCGCTCCCGTGGCCGGTCCCGACGAGGTCGTGGGCGGCCCGCCGGCGCCGAATCCGCTGGACGCGAAGGGCGGCGGCGCGAGCGGCAGCGCGTGCTGCTCGTCGGCGAGCAGCTGGGTCTGCTGCGAGACCGGGTTGCCGCCGGAGTCCAGGACGGTGCCGTCAGCGGCGAGGGTGCTGCCGTGGCTGAGGATCACCTTGTTGCCGTTGCTGTCCGTCACCAGCTTGCCGTCCGGGGCGGTGACCGTGCCGTCGGCGTTGATGTGGGAGCCGGGCGGCACCTTCATCGGGGTGTTGAAGCCGATCCCGCCGAACGGGTTCGGCGAGGAGCCGACCTTGGAGCCGGGCGGCGCGAAGTACGGCTGGCCGCCGACCAGGACGGGCTCCCCGTTCGGCCCGATCAGCTCACCGTTCTTCCCGATCGTGGAGCCGGCCGGAACCATGATCGGGATGCCGTTGCGGTCCGACAGCGGCTGTCCGTCGGCGCCCAGCAGCGGCGCCATCCCGCCGTTGCCGGACGAGTTGCCGGTGCTGGACGAGGAGGACGTCGACGTGCTGGTGGACGTGGTCAGGAACGGCGGCGGGGTGACGCCGGTGTTGGGGTTCCCGTTCGTTCCGGGCATGTTGGGCGAGGCGTTGCCGTTCCCGCCGTTGGTCGCCGGACCCGAGGTGACGGTGGTGTTGCCGTTGCCGCCCGCGTTCGCGTTGCCGTTGGCGTTCGCGTTCAGGTTCGCGTTGGCATTGGCGTTCGCGTTCGCGTTGAGGTTGGCGTTCAGATTGCCGGTGTCGGTGATGCCCGGAAGGTTGTTGGGCGGCAGCGTGAACGCCGACGGGATCGCGTCGGTCAGCTGGTTGAGGGCGTTGGCGTACGTCCCCATCGCGTTGTTCGCCGTCGGGTCGAGCAGCCGGGTGATGCTGTCCAGCCACTTGTTCCACGCGCCCTGCTTCAGGTTGTTCCAGAAGTCCGCATGCCCGGAGTCGGGTTGCGGGTTCGAGGCGAAGAGGCCGGGGGTGTAGTACGAGCCACTGTCCGGGTGGTCGACGACGACGCCGTACGGGGTGTTCACGGTGATCAGCGAGGGCTGGTAGTGGTCCTGGCTGCCGAAGACCCCGGTGGCGCTCGCCCCCGCCATGCCGCCGTCGACGGAGATCGCCCAGGCGAGGCAGTTCAGCGGGTTGGAGTAGGTGTCCGCGCGCCAGTTCCAGTACGCCGTGTAGAGCTGGGAGTTGGTCTGGCCGAGCAGCTGGCGCACGGAGTCGAGCGCGGGCGCGAGGTTGTGCTGGTCCAGCTGCGTCTGAAGGCTGTTGAAGTCGTTGATCAGCATGTCGAGCACCACACGGAACTCGTTGGCGGCGCTCCCCTGCCAGTCGCTGGTCGGATCGCCGACGGTGTCACGCCAGCTGTTGAGTGACTGCTGCCAGCCGCTCATCGCGACGTCGAGGTCGCGGATCAGCTGCGAGGCCGCGTCGAAGCTCCACACGCTCGTCGTGTTGTTCTGGCTGGGGCCGTAGAGCAGCTCCTGCCAGGTGGTGGCGGGCTGGGTGATGAAGCCGTCGTACGGGCTGCCGGTGGTGAACGCCGCCTGGTTGGCCTTGAAGCCGATCCAGGTGGTGTAGACGATGCCGGAGCCGCTGGAGTCGTTCACCTTGCCGCTCAGCGTGGTCGAGTTGTAGAAGCCCCCGCCGGTGTCGAAACTGACGGACCAGTAGAAGTCGAAGAGGCTGCTCAGGTCCTGGTTGTTCGTCCAGACGTAGCGCTCGGACGGCGTGAACCACGGATAGCCGCCGTTGCCGCTGGAGTCGGTGCCGTCGGCGGCGACGGTGGCCCGCTGGGTGATGGATGGGAACTCCTTCGTGTCGGCGAAGGTCGCCAAGGCGTTCTCCCATGACATTGCCGCCACGGTTTCTCCTGAGTGAGGACGAGGCCCGGCCGCGGATCGGCCGGGCCTGCGGTGATCGGCGCCGCAGCGACGATCGGTGTCAGCCGGTGACGGGCGGCGGGGTGAGGTTGGGGTTCGTCCCCGTGCTCGCTCCCGGCATCACGTCGCCGAGGATCAGCCAGATGTCCGCAGCCGTCAGGCTGTCGGTGTCGGCGTTGTGCAGGACGGTCTGGGCCCGCTGCAGGTCCAGCGACGTGTTCTCGACACGCGTCTGGATGGTCCCGATCTGGGTGAGCAGGGCGGTGCAGAAGCCCTTCCACTTCTGCTGGAGGTCCCCGGCAGGAGTGAAGTAGGCGGAGTTGCCGGGCATGAGCAGCGAGTACCTGCCCGGCCCACCACGGCCGTCGGTGGGCGAGGAGTTGCCCGGGTTGGTGTTGTTGGCCACGGTCACCCACCTCCCTGCGGGGGGTTGGTCGTGCTGGCGCCGCCCGGTCCCTCGGAGAACTCCTTGACCCGGTCGATCAGGTAGGTCCCGTTGTTCGTCGAGCTACCGGTCAGATCGTGGTAGAGGTCGTTGAGGTGAGGGACCATGAACTCGCTGAACCAGGCGTCGGTGACCTTGGTGACGCCCGTACTGCCGGTGTCCATGATCGGGTTCTTCGTGCTCACTGCCGCTCGCCTCCCCGCTAGTGGGCGAAGGCGCGGGTGGCGGCGGCGTCGCCCTCGTGCAGGGCGTCGGCGATGTGCTGCAGGGCCGCCGAGCCGGAGGTCAGGTCCGAGGTCAGCTGGTCGTGGCTGCGCTGGAGCAGCGCGGAGAAGTCGTCGAACGGCTGCTTGTACGGACCCTGGAAGGTCTCGGTGTGCGCGGCGAGCTGCTGGATCAGCCAGCTCATGTCGTCCTCCATCGCGTGCGCGGCGGAGCTGTACTTGCTGATGTCGTTCTCGATCTCCTCATAGCGGATGAGGAGGTTCTGGTCGGCCATGTCTCTGGGTCCCTTCCCGTGGTCGGTTCTGCTGCGTGGTGCTGCGCGCCCTGCGTGCGAGCCCTGCGTGCGAGCCCGGCGTGCGGGCCCTGCGTGCGGGCCCGGCGTGCGGGCCCGGCGCGCTGCTCAGCCGCCGAGGGTCTTGGTGATGAGGCTGTTGCTGCCCCAGTTGCCGCCGATCACCCCGGCCTCGTCCTCCGCCTGGTTGAGCACGGTGTCGGCGTGGACGGTCGCCTCCAGGAACGTCTGAAAGCCGTTCATGAGCGCGGTGTAGTTCGTGTTCCACTCCCGCATGGCGCCCGTGAAGTTGGTGCTGGCCAGGGACTGGAAGTTGGTCTCGACGTCCTGCGTGACCTGCTCGATGACCTGCGCGTGCGAGATCATCTGCGAGACGTGCTCCTGCAGGCCGTTGATGACCGACTGGACGTCCGCCTGGTTCTTCTGTGAGGTTGCCACTCTCGCTCCCGTCTCGATGAAGAGAACCGGTCCGGTCTCACTGGTCTCCACGGACCGCCGGGAGCCCCGGGTTCACCCTCCGGCGATCGCCCACGCCGCAAGTGCCAGGAGCCCGACGACCGTTGCCAGGCGCAGCGCCTGGACGACGCGCGGCCACAGCGCGGGGGTCTGCCTGCCCGCGACGCGCCAGGCCACCGGCAACAGCAGCGCGCCGAGCACGAGCAGTCCCCCGAGCAGGCCGAGCCGCACGGTGGCGGAGTGCCTGACGGCCTCGTGTGCGACGAGCAGCGCCGTTCCGTATGCGCCGGCCAGCAGCAACGCGAGTCGTTGCCAGGCGTTGTCGGTGGTGAGCGCGTGCAGCACGACGAGCAGGCTCAGCGCCGCGGCGAAGGAGTGCGGCGGGGTGCCCTTGGTCGCAGCCAGGACGGTCAGGCAGGCGGCCGCACCCAGTGCGGCGGCGATCCGGAACGCCGACCGGTAGCGGTCGTTCACCGCGTCGAGGTCGGCCTCGACGTCGTCCGGCTCGGCCTCCTGCCCGGGCACGCCGCGCCGCAGCGCCGCGACGTTCCGGTGGGACAGCCACGACGCGAGCCAGGGCACGAGGGCGGCGAGCGCCACCGTGACCAGGGCGGCGACCAGGGCCGCGTCCGCCGTGGACAGGCCGGACAGGAGGGAGGCCCCGCCCGCCACGCCCACCAGGGCGAGCAGCACGGCCCCGAGGAAGAGCGGCGCGTCGCAACCGACCGCGGCGAGCGCCAGCAGCGCCGCGCAGAGCCCGGCCGCGCCGCCCGTCAGCAGTTCCATGCCGTGGTGCGCGGCGAGGTGCGCGCGGCCCGTCGCACCCGTCGGCGCCAGCACACCGGCCAGCGCCAGGTAGGGCACCGCCGTCGCGCCGAGCGCGACCCCGGCCACCGCGTCGCCCACGGCACGAGCGGCGCTGACCGCGCCGAAGAGCAGGAGGACGCCGACGGCCGCGGCGGCCGTCAGCCGCAGCGGATGCGCACCCGGCAGAGCCAGCAGCGCCCACCCCACGGCCAGAGCCAGAAGGCCCGAGCCCAGGGCGAAATGGTGCGTCAGCGCGGGACGCCAGCTGTCCCCTTGCTCCTCCACGCCGGTCTTGACCGCGTCGACCATGTCGTCGAAGTGCACCGCGGGGAACTCCGCCCGTCGCGGGCAGAGCTCCAACTCGTCGCCGTCGCGCAGCTCCAGCTCCGACAGCGGGCACTCCTCGTCCAGGGCGGTGCCGTCGGCCCGGCGCAGGACCCACCCGCCGTGCTCGATGCCCTTCTCCTCCAGCTCGGCTCCCCCGGCGTAGCCGAGCACGACCGGCAGCAGCTCGGCCGGCCGCAGATCCGCGGGCACGACGAGCTCGAAGCCGGATTCCGGCGTCCGGAACCTCAACCGGCGGTACCCGACGATCACTTCACTCGCGACACTCCCGACCACGCTGGCCACCCCTTCGGTTCCTTCGGCGCACACCTCGACGCTCACGGCTCAACCGGACCAACGGGGGGCGGGATCAGGCAGGTTCAGCCGCGCCCGAACCCGGGGTGAACCGGAGCCGCCGCGCCGCCCGTGGACCAGAACGATGTCCACCCGCACGCGGAGGAGCCTGCGTTGAGCGTTGTCCTGGTCAGTCGCACTCCGAGGCGCCCCGGCCCCGAGATGCCGGAAGGGGAGATCCAGCTCCAGGAGCCGCCGCCGCTCCCGGAACCCCAGAGCGCCATGTCGAGCATGATGCAGATGGCGCCGATGGCACTCGGCTCGCTCTCGATGGTCTTCATGTTCCTGCGCCCCGGCGGGTCCGGCGGCGCCATGTCGTGGGTGGCCATCGGCATGATGGGCCTGTCCGCGGTGGGCATGCTGGTGGTGTCGATGCTGCGCGGCGCGGGTGACCGCAAGCGTCAGCTCAAGGCGGAGCGCCGCGACTACCTGCGCTACCTGTCGCAGATGCGCAAGCAGGTGCGGAAGACCATCGCCAAGCAGCAGGAGGCGCAGGCCTGGCGCCACCCGGTCACCGACGAGCTCGCCGGGCTGGTGCGCACCACCCGGCTGTGGGAACGCCGCACCCAGCACCCCGACTTCAGCGACGTCCGGATCGGCACCGGCCCGCAGCGGCTGGCCGCCAAGCTCGCACCGCTGGCCACCAAGCCCGTCGAGGACCTGGAGCCGCTGACCGCGCACGCGCTGCGGCGCTTCATCCACGCCTACGGCACGCTGTCCGACCAGCCCATCGCCATCTACCTGCGCGGCTTCTCCCACCTCCTGATGCAGACCGACGACGTGTACGCCGCCCGCGCGATGGTGCGGGCCATGGTCGCGCAGCTGTCGGTGTTCCACTCGCCCGAGGAGCTGCGGGTCGCGGTCGTCGCGGACGACGAGCGGCGTGAGGAGTGGGAGTGGGCCAAGTGGCTGCCCCACGCGCTGCATCCGACCGACACGGACGGCGCGGGCGCGGTGCGTCTGGTGGCGGGCTCGGTGCTGGAGGTCGAGCAGCTGCTCGGCGAGGAGTTCGGCAGCCGCCCGCCCTACGAGGCCGACGCCGTCCCGAACCGTGAGGAGCCGTTCACCGTCCTGATCGTGGACGGTCCCGTCGTCCCGGCGACCAGCCGGGCCGCACTGACCGGCTACCGCAACGCGATCCTCGTCGACCTCAGCGGCGGGCTGGAGTTCAAGCACGCCAAGTACACGCTGCGGCTGCGCATCCAGGACGGCACGCTCTCCATGGTGACGGCGGACCGCAACCGCAAGGACCAGGACACCGAACTCGGCCGCCCCGACGGCATGTCGCTCGCGGCGGTCAGCCGGCTGGCGGTGCTGATGGCCCCCTACCGGATCGGCGACTCGGCCGACACCAGCGAGCCGCTGGAGACCGACTTCGACCTGACCGCCCTGCTCGGCATCCCGGACCTCTACGAGCACGACGTCGCCGCGCACTGGGCCAAGCGCACGCTGGCGACCAAGCTGCGGATCCCGATCGGCCTGCGCGCCGACGGCCAGCCGGTCGACCTGGACATCAAGGAGTCGGCGCAGGGCGGCATGGGCCCGCACGGGATGCTGATCGGCGCGACCGGCTCCGGCAAGTCGGAGCTGCTGCGCACCCTGGTGCTGGCGCTGGCGCTGACCCACTCCTCCGAGATGCTCAACTTCGTCCTGGTCGACTTCAAGGGCGGTGCCACCTTCCTCGGCCTGGACGGGCTGCCGCACACCTCCGCCGTCATCACCAACCTGGCCGACGAGGCGCACCTGGTCGACCGGATGCGCGACTCGCTGCACGGCGAGATGGTCCGCCGTCAGGAGCTGCTGCGCGCGGCGGGCAACTACTCCTCGCTGCTGGAGTACGAGACCGCGCGCCTCGCCGGCGCTCCACTCGACCCGATGCCGAGCCTCTTCGTGGTGGTCGACGAGTTCTCCGAACTGCTGGCCGCGCACCGCGACTTCATGGAGCTGTTCGTGATGATCGGCCGCCTCGGCCGATCGCTCGGTGTGCACCTGCTGCTGGCCTCGCAGCGCCTGGACGAGGGCCGGATGACCGCGCTCGAGTCCCACCTCTCCTACCGGATCGGTCTGCGCACCTTCTCCGCCATGGAGAGCCGCGGCGTGCTCGGCGTCCCCGACGCCTACCACCTGCCCTCGCAGCCCGGCAACGGCTTCCTGCGCAGCGACATCTCCACGCTCAGCCGGTTCAAGGCCGCCTACGTCTCCGGCACCTACCAGCTCAAGCGCAAGGCCGCCCGACAGGCCGTGGTGGCCGGTCAGGTCGTGCGCTACGGGACCGACTACGTGACCCCGCGCACCCTGCCCGCCGAGCTGCCGGAGGAGACCCCGGCCGCGACCGAGACGCGTTCGCTGCTGGAACTCGCCGCCGAGAAGCTCTACGACGCCGGTCCGCCCGCGCACCGCGTCTGGCTCCCCCCGCTGGACGTGCCGCCGACCCTGGACGAGCTGCTCCCGCCGCTCACCCCGCACCCGCAGTACGGGCTCACCGTCGACAGCCCGAGCGAGCGCGGCACGCTCCGCGTCCCGGTGGGCGTCATCGACCGGCCGTTCCAGCAGCAGCGTGAGGTGATGTA
Organism: Streptacidiphilus fuscans; assembly: GCF_015690355.1. Lineage (GTDB taxonomy): Bacteria > Actinomycetota > Actinomycetes > Streptomycetales > Streptomycetaceae > Streptacidiphilus > Streptacidiphilus fuscans. The sequence continues at coordinate 98,998 of NZ_JADPRT010000017.1, forward strand.
CGCGGACATGTCCGGCGCGGGCGGCCACGTCGGCATCGCCGGCGCTCCGCAGAGCGGCAAGAGCAACGTGCTGCGCACCCTGATCACCGGCCTGGCGCTCACCCACACCGCGGCCGAAGTGCAGTTCTACTGCCTCGACTTCGGCGGCGGCACCATGTCCGCGCTGCGCGGCCTGCCGCACATCGCGGGCATCACCGGCCGCCACGACCCCGAGCGGGTGGTGCGCACCATCGCCGAGGTCAACAGCATCATCACCCGGCGCGAGCGCTCCTTCGCCGAGCGCGGCATCGACTCGATCACCGCGTTCCGCAAGCTCAAGGCCGCGGGCGAGCTCCCGGACGAACCCAACGGCGACGTCTTCCTGGTGATCGACGGCTGGAACACGGTCCGCCAGGAGTTCCCCGACCTGGTCCCGGTCCTGGCGCTGATCTCGCAGCGCGGCCTCAACTACGGCGTCCACCTGATGATCGCCACCAGCCGCTGGGGCGAGCTCTCCGGCGCGCTGCGCGACCAGTTGCAGACCCGGTTCGAGCTGCGCCTGGGCGACGCGGTGGACTCGCAGATCAACATGCGCGCCGCCCAGCAGGTTCCCAAGTTCCCCGGACGCGGCCTGACGGACGACAAGATGCACTTCCTGACCGCGCTCCCCCGGATGGACGGCTCCGGCACCACCGACGACCTGGGCGAGGGCATCGCCGACCTGGTAGACGCCGTGTCCGACCACTGGCAGGGCCCGCGCGCGCCGCAGGTCCGGATGCTCCCGATCTCGCTGGACGCGGCGGACCTGCCGGCCCCGCGTGGCGCCCTGCAGATCGCGCTGGGTCTGGAGGACCAGGAGATCTCGCCGCTCTGGCACAACTTCGAGACCGACCCGCACCTGATGGTGGTCGGCGACACCGAGTCCGGCAAGAGCAACCTGATGAAGCTGGTGGCCAAGTCGATCATGGCCGCCTACACGCCCGCCGAAGCCCGGATCATGCTGGTCGACTTCCGCCGCGAGCTCTACGAGACCGTGCCGGAGTCCTACCGCCTGGGCTACGCGGTCTCGGTGGACAACGTCCGGCAGATCGTCGACGGCGCGGCGCGGGCCATGGTGAACCGCGTCCCCTCCGCCGACATCACCCCGGCGCAGCTCAAGAAGCGCGACTGGTGGCAGGGCCCGGAGCTGTTCGTGCTGGTCGACGACTACGACCTGATCAGCGCCGGGACGGGCGGCCATCCCTTCGCCCCGATCCTGGAGTACCTGGCCCAGGGCACCGAGATCGGCCTCCACCTGGTCGTCGCGCGCGGCGCGAACGGCGTGGCCCGGGGGCTCAACGACCCGCTGCTGCGGAAGATCCAGGAGGTCAACTCCCCGGCGGTGCTGCTCTCCTGCCCGCCGTCAGAGGGCGTCTTCTTCGGCGGCGTGAAGCCGCGTCAGCTCGTCCCGGGACGCGCCTTCTACATCACCCGGCGCCGCACGGTCCAGGTGCAGACCGGGCAGCTCGACGTGAACTGACGAGCACTCACCGCTGACGTACACACAGGCACGTACACACCGCCACGCACGCACAGGCACGCACGCACAGGCTCGCACTCATGCACAGGCAGGAGGACACGATGAACGGCACCCTCACGAGCACACCGCGGGGCCAGGAGCCGATCCTGGGCGCGCCGACTCCGGCGCCGGTCACGGGAATCCTGCATCCGGTCGGGCCGCACCTGGTCCTCGCCCCGCCCGGGGCCGAGGACGCGCGGCTGTGGTCGGCGCTCGGCAGGCTGCCCGCCGTGGCGGACGCGCTGACGTTGCTGGTGGCCACGCCCAACGCGGCTCCGGCGCTCCGGCAGCAACTCCCGGCGCTCGCCCGGACGGCGGCCGAGCGCGGGGCGACCACCGTCGTCCTCGCGGCCTCCGGGCTCGCCTCCGCCGCGCCGGGCGTACAGCGTCCCGCCGAGCAGATCGCCGCCATGACCGGGCTGACAGTCGTCGCCCCGGACGGGACGGTCTCCCTGGAACCCGACGGCATGCTTGTCGTCGTCGGCGAGGACGCGTCGTGGTGGCGGTGCACGGCGGAAGCCGAGGCCGAGCGCCTCGGCGTCACCTGGCCCGCCTGGCCCGCCTGGCCCCCGCAGCGGGCGGCCGAGGGTTTCGCCCTCGACCTGCTGCGCGGGGCGGCGTGGGTGCGCTCGGCCACGAGCGAGCAGGACGGCCTGCTGCGCGAGCGGCTCGACGCGCTGCTCCTGAACAGCGGGCCCGTCGACGACCTCGCGGTCCTGGTCGTCGGCTCGCCGTCACAACCGACGCTTCCGGTCGACCAGTTGGCCGCCGCGCTGCGGAGCTGCGCACCGGACGCGAGCTCGGCCTGCCTCAGCGCGCCGTGGGCGACGCCGGTCGAGCTGGCCGAGCTGGCGCTCGGTCTCGCCGTGGAGCTCGGGGGTGACGTCCGCGCGGCAGTGGGCTTCGCAAGGGACATCACGCACGCCACCCCCTCCGTGCTGCTCGACGGCGAGTGCCTGCCGACCTGGGAGCCGTTCCTCACCGAGCTCGCCGCGTCGTCGCGGCGGCTCCGCGTCGTCCCGTCCGCGTGGCGCGCGGCGGGCGGCGCCTGGCGGCCGGTCACGGCCGCGGTGTTCCGGCACCCGGCCGCGCCCGGCTGGGTGCTGGAGGCGATACCGGCGGGCCTCTGGCTCCGCGCGGAGGGCTGCCCCGCCGACTGCGCTCCCCGCCGGATGCGGCCCGACCCTCGGCATCCGCTCCTCGTCGTCGGCGACCCCGACCACCTTGCGCCGACGTTCCTGTGGGAGTGCCTCGGCGAGCTGCTCGACGGCCTGCCGCTTTCCGGCGAGGCACGCCTGGCGCTGCTGGCGAACCACGAGTTGAGCACGGCCGACGCCGCGCTCGCGCGCTCCGCGGCCCGCTCCCACCGACTCGGCTGGGTCACGCCCGAGGGCGAGGTGGAGGTCGAGCGCGATCGCGAGGTCGAGGTCGAGGTGGAGGTGGAGGTGGAGCCCGAGCCGATCGTGTTCGCCGGGCCGCCTGCGCCCTCGCTGCCGGCCGAACCTGACGAGCATTCCGAGGCGGCCGAACCGCTGGAGCCCGTGGAAGCGGCTACGCCCGTGGCAACGGTGGCCGTCGTCGAACCGCCCGTGCGCGTCTCCACGACGGCTGCCGCGCCCGTACCTTCGGAGCCCGTACGGTCCGAACCCGTACCCTCCGAGCCGTTGGTCGCCGAACCGGTGGTCGCCGAGCGGGACCTGTCCGTCCGCCCCGAGCCCGCCGAGCCGGAAGCCGCCGCGCGCCCCGAGCCCGCCGCGCGCCCCGAACCCCCCGCGTCCCCCCGGGCGTTCACCCGCGCGGACGCCGCCGCGACCCCGGGAGCCAGCTCTGCCGAGGACCGTGAGCGGTTCAAGGCGCTGCTCGGACCGGCGTTCGTGCGGCAGGCCAACAAGGCGGACCAGATCGCCACCCGGCTGCCCGCGCTGCGGTCCACTCCGGCCGACGACATCAAGGCGGACCTGGTCGCGGTGCTGCTCCACCAGGCCGACACCGGCGTTCCCGCGCCGCGCGCGGACGTCGTCGCGGCGGCCCGCAACGGCGCGCCCGGCCCGCTGACACCGTTCCTCTCCTGCCTGGGCTCAGGGCTGCGCCGGCTGCCGAGCCATCACGGCGCCGTACTGCTCGGTGCGTTGGCGAGCGACAGCGACGTCCAGCACTACACCGAGGGCGCGGTCCTGGTCGAACCCGCCCCCGTCACCGCGCTCCCGGCGTACGACGTCGACCTGGGCGCGCTGGTCGAGTTCGCCGTCTGGTCGACCACGGGCCGCAGGACCGCCCTCTTCGCCGCTCCCGGCGAGGACGCCTGCGTCGTCTTCCCGCCCGGCAGCCGGTTCCAGGTGCTCTCCGTCCAGCCAGGCACCCAACCGGGCACCGAGCCCGGCACGCCCCACCGGATCCTGCTGCGCGAGGTCGGACCGGTCGACGAGGAGCCCAACCCGGAGCGGGAGCGCGCCGTCGCGCAGCGCCTGCGGTCCTGGCTGGAGCGTCGCGACGGGGTGGCCGCCCACGAGCGCCGGAGCATGGACCGCCCGGAACGCTTCCACCTCACGCCCGGCCTGGCGCTGCGCGCCTGACTGCCGACCGCCGACCGCCGACCACCGCCGCGCGCTCGAGACGCTGCGATCCTCCGTCAGCGCACGATCGACGACAGCGTGTGCAGCAGACCGGTCGCCTCCGTGATCTGCCAGGTGCGGGTGAACTCCCGGCCCTCGCACGTGGTGTCCGCCACGGACAGCAGCTCGAACATGCTGCCCCGCAGCTCCGGCCCGGGGCAGGTGGAGATCCGGTGCGGAAGCGTGGACTCGGTGACGAGCCAGCGGCCGGCGTCGATGCGCCCGAGCGAGATCTCGCAGTCGAGCAGGGCCACCGCCTCCGCCGTGGTGGCGGCGCAGCGGACCTGTTCCACCAGCGGCGCGCCCGCGTCCAGCGCCACCGCGCGGTCGCGCGCGTAGGCGAACCAGGAGCCGGACCTGATCAGCATGCCCCGGCGTCCGGTTGCGGGTTCCACCAGCGCCGCCGCGGCGGACGCGTCGGACGCGCCCTCGACCCGCGACCACGGTGACGTGCCGCCAGCCACCTCAACTTCATCAAGCGCGCCAACTGCCATGCTGTTGAAGTCGATCCGCGTCCGCGCCGAGGCCGCGACACCGCGCTGACGGGCGAGCGCGAGCAGGTGGTCGCGGTCGAGGCAGCTCAGTGGCGTGTCCCAGGTGGGGACGATGCCGTGGGGTCTGCTCAGGACGGAGAAGAACTGCGCGACATGGACGCCGACGACGCGCGCCCGGTCCGCACGCTCGCGCCGCCACACCCCGCCCCCTGGTACCTGCATCCGTCCCCCTCGGACAACTCGCACACATAGCACAGAGTCTGACAATTCACCCGAGCCGCTCGGACGACCAGCTCACGGTGCTCCACGGATCGCCACCCCGATCGCGTTCACCCTGAGTTAATGTCCTTTACTAGAACTTGGGAAACCACGGGCCGCCAGGGCCGTCCGCATCGATCCGGGCACTCGTCGTCAGCGGCTTCGCCCCGTACACTCCGGCTCCATGCTGCAAGTTCTGGCCGTCGAGGACGAGGCGCCACTGCTGGAGGAGCTCCTCTACCTGCTGCGCGCGGACACGCGCATCGCGCGGGCCGACGGCGTGTCCAACGCCACCGACGCGCTGCGCCGGATCAGCGCGGCCGTGGAGGCCGCCCCCGACAGCGACGACCGGGTGGACGTGGTCTTCCTGGACATCAACATGCCGGGCCTGACCGGCCTGGACGTCGCGCGCCTGCTCGCCGGGTTCGCCGCGCCGCCGTTGGTCGTCTTCGTCACCGCCCACGAGGGCTTCGCCGTCCAGGCCTTCGATCTCAAGGCCGTGGACTACGTGCTCAAGCCGGTCCGCCGGGAGCGGCTGACCGAGGCGATCCGCCGCGCCTGCGAGCGGCTGGATGCCGGACGCGCGACCCAACCCGCTGCTCCCGCGGCGCTCGCCGCCGTTCCGGCGAGCATGGCCCAACCGCCCGTCGCCAGCCAACCGCCCGTCGCCGCCCAGCCGCCCCTTGCGGCCTGGCCGGCCCGGCAGAACCGGGAGGTCGTCGAGGCGCCCAGGGCCCAGATCTCGACCCCGGACCAACTGCCCATCGAGCTGGGCGGAGTGACCCGGTTCGTCCCGATCGACGAGATCACCTACGTCGAGGCCCAGGGCGACTACGCCCGGGTGCACACGGCCACCGGCAGCCATCTGGTGCGCATCCCGCTGACCACGCTGGAGGAGCGCTGGAGCGACCGCGGCTTCATCCGGATCCACCGCAGTCACCTGGTGGCGTGGAAGCGCATCGACGAGATGCGTCTCGACGGCACCGCGCTCAAGGTGCGCATCGGCGACGTGATCCTGGCGGTGAGCCGTCGCCACTCCCGCGAGCTCCGCGAGCTGCTGGTGAAGCGCACCAAGCGCTGACGGGGAACGGTGCTTCGCCGACGAACCCGTTCGGCGAACCGTTCGGCGTGCGCCAGTTGCCATTCGGCGCACGTTTACCACCATTCACGGACCCGGCCGTGCCCGAGGCACGACGGGCCGCCGTCCGCAGGGCTAGCGTGGTCCCACCCGCTGAGCGGGCTCAGGACAGCGGCACGCTCCGACCGCGCTGATCGGAGCATGGGCGGAGTCACCCGTGGGCGGAGTAGACGAACTGGTGGGCGAGCTCCTCGGGATCCCCACCCTCGACCCGCGCGACCCCGCGGAACTGACGGCGCTGCTGGCCCGGCTGCGCTCCGCCGCCGCCCGCTGGTCCGACGTGCTGGGCGACGTCTGCGAGGCGACGCGCACCCTCGCCGAACCCGGCAGCGCCGCAGCCCTGGAGATCGCCTTCCGGCGCGCCGAGCAGTCCTACGTGGAGCTGGAGATCGCCCACGGAGCGGCCCTCGAACGACTCCCCCTGCACAAACTCCCCTCACACAGAGGGCGTGACGGCTCTGGTCGTGGCCCCGTCAGCTGAGTAAACTCCCTTTACCAGGAGCGAGGAACACACCGTTCCACACCGGGAAGGGGCTGCCATGACGCCGGAACCGGCCCCGCGCCCGGACCGTGCGGCGATGTCCGACCCGGCGTCGGCCCGGGTCGTCGTGACGCGTTCCTCGCATCGGCCGGAGCAGCAGCGCGGACGTGCTCCCCGCGTCGAGATCGACGACCAGACGACCCTGGGCAGCAGCTACCTGAGTTCGCTGATCCGCACGCAGATCCGCACGGCCCTGGTGGTGCTGATCCTGCTCGCGGTCCCGTCCGCGATCCTGCCGCTGGTGCTGGCGCACCTGCCCAAGGGCACCGGCGGGTGGGGCTCCCAGGCCGCGGTGGGCTGGCTGACGCTCGGGGTGGCGGCCTACCCCTTGCTGGTCGCCCTCGGCTGGTGGTACGTCCGTCAGGTCGACGAGAACGAGCGCGCCTTCGCGCGACTGGTCGACACCGACTGAGCACCGCCACCACCCTCTCCGGAGCCCCCCAAGGCTCCTGTTCGCACCTCGCCCTGGGAGACCCCGCTGAACCCCGCGTACACCATCCCCGCGATCGCGCTCGTGGTCGTCGCCACGGTGCTGATCGGCACGTTCGGCGTGCGGGTCGCCCGGACGACCTCGGAGTTCTACGTGGCCTCCCGCTCGGTCCGGCCGGCCCTCAACGCCGCCGCGATCAGCGGCGAGTACCTGTCCGCGGCCTCGTTCCTCGGGATCGCCGGGCTGCTGCTCGTCTACGGCACGGACATGCTCTGGTACCCGTTCGGCTTCACCGCCGGATACCTGGTCCTGCTGCTGGTCGCGGCGCCGCTGCGGCGCTCCGGCGCGTACACGCTGCCGGACTTCGCCGAGGCACGGCTGGGCTCTGTGGCCGTGCGGCGCATCGCCGCCGCGTTCGTGGTGGTCGTCGGCTGGCTCTACCTGATCCCGCAACTCCAGGGCGCGGGCCTGACGCTGGGCGTGCTGACGGGAGCGCCGCACTGGCTCGGCGGGCTGCTGGTCGGCGTCGTGGTGTTCGTGATCGTGGCCTCGGGCGGGATGCGCAGCATCACCTTCGTCCAGATCTTCCAGTTCTGGCTGAAGTTCACCGCGCTGCTGGTGCCGCTGGTCTTCCTGCTGCTCGCCTGGCAGTCGCACGGCAGCGGCACGCTGGGCCTGGACCGGCCGCTGCAGTTCCCCAGTGCCACGCGGGTGTCCTTCGGGGGAGCCGAAGACCTGACGCTCACCGCACCGGTCCGGGTCACCGCGACCGGTGTCGTCGACGGCCGCCACTACGCCGACCAGGCCGCCGAGCTGACGCCCGGGCGGCACCATCTCGACGCGGCCACCACGCTGACCTTCCCCGCCGGGGCCGCCGTCCCCGTCAGCGAGTCGGTCGCCAACGGCGGGGTGTCCAGCTCGCTCGCGAGCGGGCCTCGACCGCATCCGCTCTACAGCACCTACAGCCTGATCATCGCCACGCTGCTCGGCACCGTGGGACTGCCGCACGTGGTGGTCCGCTTCTACACCAGCCCGAACGGGGTGGCCGCGCGCCGCACCACCGTCGCCGTCCTCGGCCTGATCGGCGCGTTCTACCTGATGCCGCCGCTCTACGGCGCGCTCGCGCGCGCCTACCTACCGGGCCTGACCCTGACCGGCGACGCGGACGCGGCCGTGCTGGAGCTCCCGGTCCGCGCGATCGGCGGCGTCCCCGGCCAGTTGCTCGCCGCGCTGCTCGCCGCCGGGGCCTTCGCCGCGTTCCTGGCGACGGCCTCGGGGCTGACGATGGCGGTCACGGGCGTGCTCACCCAGCATCTGCCGAAACGGAAGCGTGAGGCCAACTGGTGGGTGCGGCGCTTCCGTTGGGCCGCCGCCCTGGCCATGGCGGTACCGGCCGCGTGCCAGGCGCTGGTGGGCGACCTGCCGGTAGCGGACTCCGTCGGCCTGGCCTTCGCGCTGGCCGCCGCCGCGTTCAGCCCGCTGCTGCTGCTCGGCATCTGGTGGCCGCGGCTCACCGCGCCCGGCGCGATCGCCGGCATGCTGGTCGGCGGCGGCGCGGCGCTGGTGGCGATCGCGCTGACCATCACCGGCGTCACCGGCTCCGGCTGGCTGTACGCCCTGTTGTCCTCGCCCGCCGTCTGGACGGTGGCGTTGGGCCTGTTCACCACGGTCACGGTCTCGTTGGCCACCCGGCACCGGATCCCGCCCGGCACCGGGGCCTTCATGACCCGACTGCACACCCCCGAGGGGCTCTCCGCGCACTCCAGCCCCGCCGTTCCCGGAGCACGCCGATGACCGCGCTGACCCTGACCGCCCTCGTCACCGCCCTGGTCGCCCTCGGCTGCGGTGTCGCCCTCGGCCGCTGGAGCTCGCGCTGCGCCCACGGGACGCGCGACAGCGATCTGGGGACGCCGACCGAGGCCGCCACCTTCTTCACCCTGCACACCGCCTCCCTCGCCGCCCCGCCACTGCGCGGCGGCCTGACCGTGGAGTCGGCCCGCAAGGCGTCCCGTCGACTGCGCGCGCTGCTCGGCACCGAGGCGCTCTGCCTCACCGACCGGGAGCAGGTGCTCGCCTGGGACGGTCCGGGCCTCGCCCACCACGGCGAGCTCATCATGGAGCAGGTCGCCTCGGTGCTGGCGACCGGCCGGGGCAAGGCCTTCCCGACCCGCTGCCGGGTGGCGGACTGCACCCTCCAGTGGGCGGTGGCGACGCCGCTGGCCGTGGACGACACCCAGCAGGGCGTCCTGATCGCCTTCGCGGAGCGCGAATCGGCGGTCCTGGTGCGCGCGGCGGGCGAGGTGGCCCGCTGGGTCTCGGTCCAGCTGGAGCTGGCCGAGCTGGACCGCTCGCGCACCCGGCTGATCGAGGCCGAGATCCGCGCGCTGCGCGCCCAGATCTCCCCGCACTTCATCTACAACTCGCTGGCCGTGATCGCCTCCTTCGTCCGCACCGATCCGGACCGCGCGCGCGAACTCCTGCTGGAGTTCGCCGACTTCACCCGGTACTCGTTCCGCAGGCACGGCGACTTCACCACGCTGGCGGAGGAGCTCCACTCGGTCGAGCAGTACGTCAACCTGGCCCGCGCGCGCTTCGGCGACCGGCTCCAGGTCAGCCTGGAGATCGCCCCCGAGGTGCTGCCCGTCTCGCTGCCGTTCCTCTGCCTGCAGCCGCTGGTCGAGAACGCCATCAAGCACGGGATGGCCGACCGGACCGAGCCCTGCCTGATCACCGTCACCGCCCGGGACTCCGGACCGGACGCCGTCGTGGAGATCGAGGACGACGGCGTCGGGATGGACCCGGAACGCCTGCGCCGCATCCTCGACGGGGAACGGCGGGTGGACTCCGGCATCGGGCTCTTCAACGTGGACGAGCGCCTCCGGCAGGTCTATGGGGAGGACCACGGCCTGGTCGTGGAGACCGCGATGGGGGCGGGCATGAAGATCACCGTGCGGGTTCCCAAGTACCACCGGGGAGTTCAGGCGTCCTGCGCCGCCACGCCCGCCGTCGGGTGACGACGGGCGCAGCGGACGCGAGCTCTCCGTGCGTTCACGGACAGGCAGCTCACGGACAGGCATGCGACTGCTGGGCCGCCTCCTGCACCACGCCGCCGTTGCCCAGCAGCGTCGGGTCCAGGCTGGGCCCGGTCGGCAGAAAGCCGAGCACCCCGTCGGGGACGGCGGCCGGGACCACCGCGCCGTAACCGAGCGTCTTCGCCACGTCGGCGGACGGGAGCGGGTACTTCACCCCGGTGTCGGTCACCAGGTACTCCGTGGCGCCGCTGCCGCCGCCCGCCACCGCCCGCACCAGCGCGCCGCCGCCGGCGGGCACCGAGATCGCGTCGGCGGCCGTGCACGACGCCGCGACTCCCGGCATCGGGACCGGCGGCGTTCCGGCCACGGACTGCGCGTCCGCGATGTCGATCGTGGTCACCGGACTCGCCGCGCCGGGCGCCACGTCCGCGCAGACGGCCTGGCTCTGGTCGGCCGTCACCAGCGTCGGCGGCGTGGCGGGCAGTCCGGCGGCGGGCAGTCCGGCGGCGGACTGAGCGCCTGCGGCCAGATGCACGGCCAGGTCCTCGGGGCCGAGCGGCAGCAGGGTGACCGCGCCGCCGTGGTAGGCCTGCTGCTGGGTGTGCGGGTCGCCGCGCAGCAGGTCCAGCTGGGTCGTCGTGAGCGGCACCAGACCGGCCGTGGTGAGCAGGTACTGCCCGCCGCTCGGACCGGAGAAGAGCTGGCCGATCCGGGTCCGGGCCCCGGCCAGCACCGGACCGGCGCTGCCGCGATCCGCCACAGCGGGCGGCCCCAACTCAGGCCCTGCGGGCAGGGCGTCGAGGAAGTCGGCGGCCACCGGGGTCGGCGCGGTCTGCGCGTAGCCGAGGGCCTGCAGCGCGCTGTCGGCGGTGTCCACAGTGAGCCGCTGGCCGTCCCAGAGCAGCGAGACCGTGCCGTCCGGAGTGACGACGAGCGTCCCCTGACCGGCGGTCAGCGGCATCCCCGCCTGGCCGCGGCCCACGGACAGCACCGTCTGCGGCACCGTCGCCGTGGACGTGCCTGGCTTCTGCACCCCGCAGACCGACCAGGCGCCGGAGACCAGCCCCGTCGCGGCGGGCAGGCCGTCGGGGGCTCCGACGATGCCGACGGGCGCGCCCATCGGCAGGTTCTGGAGGGAGGCCAGGCTCATCTGCTGAACCGCCATCTGGTCCCCCTCCAGCAGTTTGGCGCTGGCCTCGTTGAGGACGGGATGCAGCGCGCCGCCCGTGCTGAGATAGCGAGCGCCCGTCTCGTTCACGACGACGAGCGTGCCGACCTTGGGCAGCGCGGTGGCGGCGGCCGGGGAGATCAGGCCGAAGACTCCCAGGCCCGCCGCAACGGCCATGCCCAGCGCCACACCCACCGAGGTCCCCCGGGTGGTACGGACGTGCGGGGCGTCCGGCGCGTCCGGCTCTCCCCGCTGCATGCCCGAGGCGAGCCTGCTCATCACGAACAGGTGCGCCTGGACCTGATCGCGTCTGGACTGCATCTTTCCTCCTCAGACCTAGCTCTCTGACCTGCCCTGACTCACCGACACGGCTGCGCGCTCAGCCGCCCAGGCCCCTGGCCTTGCCGAAGAGGCCGATGCCCCACAGGGCCAGCGGCACCAGACTCACCGCCGACAGCGTGTGCAGCAGGTCCGCGGCCCGGCCCCAGTAGGGCAGCAGCCGCTTCCCTGGCACCGTCCAGGCGACCACCAGCAGACCCGCCGCGAGCGGAACCAGCACCGCCAGCTCGCCGACGCGCTCCGCCGGCGACCCCCGCAGCGCGGATCCGACCGCGAGCAGGGCCAGCCCGTACAGACCCGGCAGCAGTACGCAGAGCCGCTGCCGGCTGCTGCCCTTCACCCGCGCGTCCAGCAGCAGCAACACGCTCAGCGTGGCGGTGTACGCGTGCGCGCCGGTGCTCGGCGCGGTGGCCGCCAGCGAGAGGCAGGCGACAAGGGCGGCAGCGCCCACGAGTTGGAAGGAGAGCAGGTAACCGTCCGCCACCAGCGCGCGGTTGAGTACACCTTCGGCCTCGAACGGCTCGATGTCCTCCTGGAGCTCCTCCGCGTTGCGCGGCAGCGCCGGAAGCCGCAGACCCGACAGCCGGAAGGAGAACGACGGCATGACAGCCCCGAGGAGCACCACGACCACGCCGACGACCAGCGCCGTGTCCGGCACCGCGAGTCCGGCCAGCGCCAGGGCCCCGGCGACCACGCCGAGCAGGGCGAGCACGACCGTCCCCAGGAAGATCGGCGCCGAGCCGCCGACCGCGGCCAGCGCCAGCACCGCCGCCCCGGCCGCGGCGGAACCCGCCGCCAGCAGCCGCGAACCGGTCAGCGCCAGCCCCGAGGCCCCGACGGGCAGCAGCAGACCGGCCATGGCGAGGTAGGGCACGGCCAGCATGCCGAGCGCGGTACCGGCCAGGGCGTCCCCGACGCTCCGCGCCGCCGCCAACGCCGCGCCCAGCAGGAGCAGCGCGGTCAGCGCCGCCGCCGACGCGCGCAGCGCGTGCGGTCCCGGCAGCGTCAGCAGGGCGAGCCCACCGGCGAGCGCCAACACGCAGAAGCCGAGCGCGGCGTGATGCGTCAACAGCGGACGCCAGCGGGCGCGTCCCCCGCGCGCCGAGGCCTCGGACTGCTCGGCCTCGGTGTCGAAGCGGACCTGCGGCAGCGCCTCATGACTCCGCCGCAGGTGGAGCTCGTCGCCGTCGTGCAGCTCCAGCACCGCCAGCGTCCGGTCAGGGCTCAGCGGTTCGCCGCCGAGGCGCTGGAGGATCCACTCGTCCGGCTCGCCCGCGCCCTTCTCCAGCGTCGGTCCGGGAGTCGCGTAACCGGGCGCCGCGTAGCCGAGCACGGTCGGCAGCACGTCGGCGAGCTGGACGTCCGTCGGGACCGCGAGCTCGAAACTCCCCTCGGACGTCCGGAACCGAAGGCGGCACAGTCCGGCCACCACACTGCTGCTCACGGTCTCCCTCTCCTCTTCCTCTGGCTTCGCTCGGGCCCCGTCAGTGGCCCCGTCAGCGGCTCTGTCAGTGGCTCCGTCAGAAGCCGCTGCTGGTCAGCGTCGTTCCGCCGGACGTCGTGGTGCTGCCCGACGTCGTGGTCCGTACCGGCGCGGGCGCGGGCGCCGGCGCGTCCGGGCCGGACGCCGTGGTGCTGACCCGGCCGGGACCGCCGGCCGTACGGCCGAGGCCACCGGCCGTCGTCCGCACGGTGGGCCGGTCCTCCAGGACCTCGGTCGGCCGGGCGGCGGGGATGTCTCGTTCGAGCCGCTCCAGGCGCAGCACCAGGGTCCGGTCACGCCGGTCCCCGGGACGGTCCCGGTCCTTGCTGCGCACCAGCTGGCTGGTCACGCCGCCGCTCTCCTGCCAACGGGACTGCACGGCACGGATGTTGGGGTGCCACTCGCCGTCGATCCGGTGCTCGACGGCCAGGTCCCAGCTGTCCTCGTCGACAATCTGGCTCTCCCCCGCCGTTCCGGGAACGACGATGGTGCGGCGGCTGCCCCGGACGGTCACGACGGCCCGTTGCGGCCGGTCGCCCTCGACCGCGGTCACCGTGATCCGACAGCGTCCCTGGTACCAAGCCATGATCAACTCCTTCGCGGCATACGACCGTCACCGGATCCGGTTCCGGACGCCCTGATGGATGGAACGGCCCGCGACGCGGTCCGGGTTCAGACCTCGCGCGCGGAAGCGGAGGCAGCGGCGCCCGGCGGCACCGGCCCCGTCCGCCAGCCGCGCCTGCGGGCCCTCGGCAGTGCCAGTCCGAGCGCGCCCGCCACCAGGACGACCACCAGCGCGCCCGCCCCGACCGTCAACGCCGAGTCCTCGGCACGGGAGTTGTCGACGACGACCGGCCGCGTCATAGCGTCGGCCTGGGTACGACGAGGGCCTGCCGACGCCGTCACTCCAGCCTCGCCGGGCAGCACGTCGGTGACCGCCGCCACGGGGTCGACCGTCCCGTAGCCGACCTGGGGATCCGGCAGTGCGGTGCCCGGGTGGTACGCGGTGGACTCCAGGCGGGAGCGCAGCTGAGCCACCGTCAGTTTCGGCTGCGCGCCCAGCACCAGCGCCGCCGTTCCGGCCACCAGAGCGGCGGCGTAGCTCGGGCCGGTGGCCGTGAAGTACCCGGCCCCGCCCGGGCCGAGGCTCATCACCTGGTCGCCCGGAGCGGCCAGGTCGACCCGCTGCACGGGCGTGCTGCCCTGCGGCGTGCTCCCGCTCGGCGCGAGGTCCGCGACCGAGAGCACGCCCGGGTAGGCGGCCGGATACACCGGACTCTGGTTGCTCGCCTGCCCGCCGCCGTCGAAGGCGTCGGGCGCCACGATCAACGCGCCCTTGCTGGTGGCGTAGGCAACTGCGGCGGCCAGCGCGGACGTTCCGGCCTGCACCGGCACCGCGACGTCGACGACACGCGCGCCGCCGTCCACGGCCGTGCGGATCCCGGTGGCGAGCACGTCCCCGATGGTGATGCCCGTCTGGTCGGTGACGCCGACCGCGAGCACCTTCGCCGCCGGGGCGATCCCCGCGAACCCGGTGCCGGACCGGCGGGCCGCGGCGATCAGGTCCGCCACGAAGGTGCCCTGGCCGATGCAGTCCTGCCCGGAGGTGGTGCTGCCCCAGGCGCGCGCGCCCAGCGCCAGCCGCCCGCCGAGCACCCCGGCCGTGTCCTCCACCCCGGAGCCGACCACCGCGACGGTGACACCCGCGCCCTCGGTCAACGGCCAGACCAGGTCGGGCCGGAGATAGGCCTGCGCCCACGGGACGCGGTCGCTGACCGCGGTGGACGGCTTGCGGCAGCCGTCCTGCTGGATGTTGCTGTCGGTCTGCGCGAGTCCGGGCAGGCTGGTCGGATCCGCGGACGACGCCGAGGACGCGGACGACGGCGCGGAGGCGTCGGCTGCCGCCGTTGCGGCCGGAGCGAACAGGAGCACACCGCCCAGCGCCAGTGCCGTCAGCCGCGACCGGCCGTTCACCAGGCCGTTCACGAGGCCGTGCACGCGGCCATCACCGCGTCCGCGGCGTGGTGGGCGTAGGTGACGGTGTTGCCGCTCCAGTCCTGGCCGCGGGTGTGCAGCATCACGGCGATCTGACCGTTGCTCACCGGGAAGCTCCCGGCGTTCACCCACTGGCCTCGCTGGTCGATCTGAGTGATCGAGAAGGAGCCGATCGTGCCCGACCCCGCCGCGAACTGGTTCTGGACCGTGTAGTAGGTCGGGTCGCCGCCCACCTGCTCGATGTTGCCGCTGGCGGGGATGTAGACCGAGATCTGGCAGTTGCCCCGGGTCACCGCCCCGGTGGAGAAGGTCCACACCGCGGAGTTGCCGTCGTCGGCGCTCGCGTTGCCGGACATCGGGACGGCGGTGAAGGTGCCGTTGCAGCCGTTTCCGGACAGGCCACCCGAGTAGTTCTTCCAACCGGTGGTGCCCTGGTTGAACCAGCCGTTCGTGGTGAAGCCGGTTCCGCCGCCCGAACACCCGGGGCCCGCGACGGAGTTGTAGGTCGCCGGCTGCGGGTGCGAGCCGCCCCCGCCACTTCCACCGGAACCACCCGAGCCGCCGGAGCCACCCGAGCCACCGGATCCGCCCGATCCGTTCCCCGCACCGGAGGTGTGCCCGGAGCCGCCGCCCTGCGGCGCGGACTGCGACCCGCCGCCGGACGTGGAACCGCCCCCGTGGGACGGCGCCGACCCGCCGCCGGAGTGGCCGGGCGTGTGCGGCGCGCTGCTCGACCCGCTGCCAAACGGCGCGCCTCCGACGGGAGCGGCCGAACTGCCGCCGCCCGGGACGAACCCGGTGCCTCCGTTCGGCTGCGTGAAGCCCGCGGGCGGCTGGTGCGGCGGCGTGCTCGGACCGCCGGCCTGCGGACTGCCGACGTGCATCAGCAGCAGCGGAAGCGTGACCAGCACGACTCCGGCCGTGGCCGCCGCGGCGATCAACGGCTTGGAGAGCCGCCCGGACTTCCCGACGGAGGCCACCCGCGTCCCCGCGACGGCCTCCAACTCCGTGGGCGCCTGGGCCAGTTCGACCCCCTCCGCCGCCTCGGCCGCCTGGGCACCGACGGCGGCTTCGGACTCGGCCTCGGCGGGGAGGTCCGGCACCTGACCCTGCGTCAGAATGGACAGGCCCGACGCCTCACCCGACTCGGACTCGGACTCGCCCTCGGGCTCCGTCTCGGCCACGGCCTCGGTTACCGCCTCGGCCTCGGGAAGAGCCGGAGCGGCGGGCTGCTCCTCCGGCTCCGCCATCTCCCAGGCCACCGTCGGCAACTGGTAGGCACTTCCGGCCTCCCCCGCCGACCCGTTCGCGCTACCGTGCCGCTGCGTCTCCACGTCTGGCTCCCGTGTTCACTCGTGCGCTGCGCGCGTGCGCGCCGCTTCGACTGGCTGTTCCCGACACCCCACTCGACGGGCGGGAACAGCAACGGGGTTCAACGAGGTTCAGCTTTGTTCAGCCCTCCATGCCTGTCCGGTCGCGCTCCGCTTCGGCTCCGCTGCGCTACGCCTCAGCTCGCCGCTCGGCCAGCGCCAGAATGAGTTCTTGCACGCCGTCCTCGCCGAAGCGCTCGATCAGCAGTGCCACCCACCGCACCACCTCGCGCCGCTCGCCCTCGGACCAGCGGTGGGCGGACGGATGCTCGTCGACGACCAGCGCCTCCGCGACGGCCGTCAGGCCCTCGTCCGGCACGGGACGCACCGAGCCGCTGAGCCCGCGCTGCGCCAGCCTCCGGGCCTCGCGGACCACCGTCCGGGCGTCCGCCTCGGGCACGGGCAGCGCGGCGGCCGGGTCCGGATCGTGATCCGCTGCACCGTCCGCGAGCAGGGCGGCGACGAAGGCCCGGGTCTCCCGGGTCTCCGGCGTCTCGGGTACCTCCGGGCCGACATCCACGCCGTCCAGCATGCCATCCCCTGCGCCCGCCGGTCCCGGAACAGTCGTCGGAGTGCTGAACCCGCCGCAACCGGCCCACGTGTTCCAGTCGGGCACCCTTTTGCACTCTTGCTTTGCACGCATGCCTCGTGCCGGGAGGATTCGATGACCGAGGGACAGCAGGGCGGCGGAGCCGTCGTGCACTGTCATGACGCGGACCTGGACTGGGAACGCGCCCCCGACTACACCCCCGAGGACTGGGCCTCCCGACGCGAGCTCGCCGAGCAGACCATCGAGCTCCCGAGGACACCGGACGTCCAACCCGCCGCGCCCGCGTACCAGCCCGCGCCTGCGTACCAGCCCGCGCCCGCACCGGAACCGCTGGCCGAACCGCTGCCCGAGCCGCTGCCCACCTCGGCCGCCGTCCCGGCCCCGCTCTCGGACGAGCAGCTCGTGCGGCGTCAGTCCAGGAGGACGGACTGGGGACGCCGCCTGCGCCTTGGTCGTGGCGCGGGCGGCGCGGAGCACCAGCAGAAGCTGGAGGCGATCCGGACTCCCCTGCACCGCTGCCACCGGATCGCCGTGATCAGCCTCAAGGGCGGCGTCGGCAAGACCGCCACCATCCTCGGCCTCGGCTCCCTGCTGGCGCGTGAGCGCTCGGACCGGGTGATCGCCGTGGACGCCAATCCCGACGCGGGCACCCTCGGCCGCCGGGTCCGGGCCGAGACCGACCGCACGATCCGCGACCTGGTCACCGCCCTGCCGTCGGTCTCCACCTACATGGACCTCCGCGCCTTCACCTCCCGGACGCCGAGCGGACTCGAGGTCCTCGCCAACGACGTCGACCCCGAGGTGTCGACCGCGCTGAACGACGCCGAGTACCGGCAGGTCATGCAGACGCTGAGCAGCCAGTACCGGCTGGTCCTCACCGACTCGGGGACCGGCCTGCTGCACAGCGTCATGTCCGGTGTGCTCGACCTGGCGGACCAACTCGTCGTCGTGGCCACGCCCAGCGTGGACGGCGCGGGCAGTGCCGCCACGACGCTCGACTGGCTGGAGGCCCACGGCTACGGCCACCTGGTGCGCCGGGGAGTCGTGGTGGTCTCGTCCGCGCGCGACACGTCCAGGGCCGTGCACCTGGATTCGCTCGTCACCTACTTCGGGAGCCGGTGCCGCGCCGTCGTGGTGGTGCCGTTCGACAAGCACCTCTCGGTGGGCGGCCGGGTGGACCTGGACCTGCTCCAACCGGCCACCGGGCAGGCCTTCTTCGACCTCGCCGCCCTCGTCGGCGAGGAGATGGCGCTCACCGGCGGCTAGCGCCGCGCCGCCCGCACGCGTACGGGCCTCCCGCGGTGGCGCTGACACCACCGCAGGAGGCCCGCTTTCTGCGCGTCAGGTCTCAGGCACGCCGACGGCTGCGTCGGGTGCCGACCAGGAGGGCCACGCCGAGGCCCGTGACCGCGAGCGCGCCGACGCCGATGAGCGCGGTGTCACCGGCGCCGGTCTCCGCCAGCTTGCCCCCGGAGGGCGGGGACGCGGGGGTGGTGGGAGCAGGCGTCGGCACGGCCGTGTGCGAGGGCGTGGAAGTCGGCTTGGGCGTCGGCGTCGGCTTCGGCTTCGGCTTCGGCTTCGGGCTCGGCGTGCTCGACGAGCACAGCGAGACGTCGCCCACGGTGAGCGAGGCCGTGGCGTCGGCGATCGCCAGGTGCCAGACGTCACCGGGGCCGGTGTAGGGCACCGTCACCTCGATGACCGACTTGGCCTTGATCACGCCGGTGTACGAGGACGCCGAGCTCGCCGAGCCCGCCTCGGTCAGCTTGTAGGGACCGCTGCCCGTGTAGTTGTTGTGCATGTAGAGCTCGACGTGCGAGGCGTCGGGACGGCATCCCTCGGTGAGCGTCGCGTCGCCCTTGTGCCAGGCGAACGCGGTCCCGGTCCCCAGCATCGTCAGAAGTGCAGCCGCGCCCATGACTCCGGCTGCCTTTATTGTGCGCAATGTCTCTCCCTGTCGCAGTGATGTCCCGGTCTCGGGCAATCGGTTCTACGGGGCCGTGGGCCCCGCTGGTTCACCGCTCTGACGGTCACTCAGAGTCGGTCAGGTCGCTCGGAGTCCCTTGGCCACGGCCGAGAGCGGCACGCAGCGGAACTCCGGCACGACCGGCGCGACGGTCGGCGGAGCGGCGACGGCCCCCGGGCCGAACTCCACCACCGAGACCGGCGCTCCCAGCAACCGTTGGAGCCGTTCCGCGAACGCGCCTCTGCCGTCCGCGCATCCGGTCGGCACCGCCAGCTCCACCGGGCGGCCCGCCGCGCCGACGGCGAGGACGAGCTGTGCGAGCGTCTCGGGGTGGATCTCCAGCTCACGGGCCCAGTCCACGCTCGGCGTCAGGCCGAGGCTGATCCGCAGCCGCCCGTCGGCAACTCCCGTGAAGCGTCCGGGATAGCGCCACACGTCGGTGCCGTGCGGCGGGCGAAGCCAGAGCCCGACGACGGTGCCGAGCGGATCGAGCGCGACCTCCGTCCAGTCGGCCCAGGCCGCGCAGGCCCGCCAGGCCCGCGTCGCCCGCGCGACCACCCCCACCTCGGGACGGTCCGCCGGCTCCGCCCGCAGCGCGACCGGCCCGACGAACTCGTCGAGCAGCGTCACCGGACCGCCGGTCGCCGACACCGGGGCGCCGATCCACCGCTCCGGGCGGGCCGTTCGGTCCAGGGCGAGCTCCGCCTCGGGCGGGAGGGCCGTCCGCTCCAGCGTTCCGTCGTCGTTGCGGCGGCCGTCGGTGACCGACGCGACCGCGACGGGAAGCCCGTCCAGCAGCTCGGGCAGGACGGCGAGCAGTGCGCTCCAGGCCGCCTCCGGGTCGGGCAGGCGGCGGAGCACCGTGTCGACCGGGGCGAGGTACAGGTCCCCGTCCCTGGCCAGGAGTTGCCAGCGCAGGAAGGTCAGGCAGCGCGCCAGCACGTCCGGAACCGCCTCGGCCGGGACCGTGCGCGGAGCCGTGGGGCACTCCGGCAGCGCATGCGCCCAGCTGCCCTCGCTGCCGTAGTGGCGGGCGCGGTCGCAGGGTGGCAGGTCGTCGCTGGGCATGCCGAGGAGTTGCAGGACCGTGTGGTGGACGCGACCGGTCCGGCTCGGCGCGACGTAGCGCAGCGCCTGGTCGCTCTGGCCGACGTACGGCTTCGCCATGGTCCGGACGCCGCCGAAGAGTTCGGGCTGGGTACGGCAGTAGTTGATCCGGGCGCACTCGATCCAGAGCGCGAGCGCCGGATGCCCGGCCGGGGCCACCACGATGTCGTTGCAGACGCCCTGGCCCGCGAGCGGGTTCATGGTGAACCCGTGCAGCGACCCGGCGATCCGGTCGAGGAAGTCCGGCAGCGGCTCCTCCGGATCGGCCGTCCCGTGCTCGTCGCCGCAGAGGACGACGTCGCCGTCGACGTAGGCGCCGCCGAGGCGGGAGACGATGTCGACGCGCAGGTGGTCGCTGGCGGACGCGTATCCGCGCGGCAGCTGCTTGGTCATCTCCAGCACGAACGGCGCGTGGAGCCGCATCGGGGCCCCGGCGTGGAAGACCTCGTGGATGCTCACCAGGTGGATGCCATTGTCCACCGCCCAGTCCAGCATGGAGCGGACCTCGGCCGACCCCGACGGCCGCGCGCGCTCCCCAGGCCCCTGCTCCCGCGCGTCCCGTGCCGCGTCGAACTGTGCGCGCGGGACGTCGGTCCAGACGACGAAGTCGACCTTCCCTGCGTAACGGCGGGCGGCGCGTGCGTAGTTCTCCCGGAAGACGGTGGTGCTGGGCATCGGCCCGCCCACCCAGATCCCGTGCACGACGTGCGGGATCGCCGTCGTCTCCGCCAGCAGCGGCGCTCCGCTCCCCCGGGCGCGGCCCCAACGCCGAGCCTCCGCCGTGCGGGTGGCAACGCTGACAGAGCCCGCGTCGGCGGCGAGCGCCTCCGGGGTGAGCTCGTCGGCGCTCGGCGCGGCACGGGTCAGGCTGATCCGGCGGAGCAGCGGCGCGACGTGCGCGGCGGGCAGCGAGCCGATGTCCAGGCCGTCGAGAAAGGACGGCGGCGGGGGCAACGCGCGCAGGCCGAACGGGTCACCGGCCAGCCAGGCCTCCTGGACCGCCTCGAACTCCGGGGCGTGGAGCTGGTACTGGGTCAGCCGACGCAGCCAGGTCAGCAGTGCGGGATCGCCGGGCGGAGCGGGCGCGCAGGCCGGAGCGGTACCGTCCGACAGCCGCTCCCGCACCTGCTCGACAAGCTCGGCCGCGCGCCGGAGGCGGCGTCTGCGGGACGCGCCGATCCGGCTCCGGACGGCGGCCCGCGCCGAGCGTTCGAGCGCCGTGGCCCGCGCCGGAGAGGCCCCGGGCGCACTGAGCCGCTCCGCCAACCTCTCCGCTGCGCACACGAGTTCGGGCAGGCGCCGGTCCAGCTCCGCCGCACCGGCGCGGGCCACGGCGGCGCTCCGCGCGCGGGGCACCAGCGTGAAGAGCTCCGACGGCGGGGCGGCAGGGCGCTCGGCGGCCACGTCCTCCTCGGCAGCACCGTCCGTCAACGCTGCGGCGATGCACCGCACCCGGGCGACCGCAGCCGCTGCCGCGACCGCCCGCCCCGCCAGGTCGTCCGGCAACTCGCGCCCGGCGGGCAGCAGTTCGAGCGCCTCCCGGACCAGCTTCGCCTCGTGGCGCTCGGCGCTCTCCGGTGCGCCGGACTCCAGCAGCCGGGTCAGCCGCTCGCCGTCCGCCAGCATCCGCGCCACCTCCGGCGGCACCGGCCCCTCGCCGTCCGAGAACGCCGCGCCCACGGCCGAGTTGACCGCCGCGCCCGCCTCCCGCCCGCGGTCCTTCAGCCGCGGCAGCACCTCCGCGAGCGCCACCGCCCACGCCACCGTCGCTGTAGCCGTCGCCGTCGCCGTCGCCGTCGCCGTCGCCGCCGGACCGTCGGCCCGGTCCCACGCGAGAGCAGGAGG
This sequence comes from Streptacidiphilus fuscans, assembly GCF_015690355.1. Taxonomy (GTDB): domain Bacteria; phylum Actinomycetota; class Actinomycetes; order Streptomycetales; family Streptomycetaceae; genus Streptacidiphilus; species Streptacidiphilus fuscans. The sequence goes on from NZ_JADPRT010000017.1 coordinate 120,863, forward strand.
AGCTGCCGGGACCGCCGAGGCCCTGCTCATACCGCGCTGCCCACGGGCTCCGTCGGAAGGTCCGCGGGGAGCAGCAGGCTGAGCTCGCTGACGTCGTCGATGTCGAGCTTGCTGAGCCGGCCGGCCTGACGGGTGATCATCGCCTCCAGGATCTGCCGCGCCGTACGGCCGTTGCCGAAGGTGCGGTCGCGCGGGAGCTCGGCGAAGAGCCCGCCGAGCGCCTCGACCGTCTCGGGCGCGCAGACGTAGCCGGAGGCCGTCGCCATCGACTCGACGATGGTGACCAGTTCGTCGTCGCTGTAGTGCTCGAAAACGATGTTCTGCGAGAAGCGGGACGCCAGGCCGGGGTTGGAGGCCAGGAAGTGCCGCATCTCGTCCTGGTATCCGGCCACGATCACCACGACCTCGTCGCGGTGATCCTCCATCAGCTTCATCAGCGTGTCGACGGCCTCCTGGCCGAAGTCGTTGCCGCCGCCGTTGCGCGGCGTCAACGTGTAGGCCTCGTCGACGAAGAGCACGCCGCCCCGGGCCCGCTCGAAGGCGTCCTTGGTCAACTGTGCGGTGTGGCCGACGTACCGGCCGACCAGGTCGGCGCGGGCGGTCTCGACCAGCTGGCCGCCGGGCAGCACGCCGAGCTCCGCCAGGATCTGGCCGTAGAGCCGGGCCACGGTGGTCTTGCCGGTGCCGGGCGGTCCGCTGAAGACGCAGTGGTGGCTCATGGTCGCGGTGGCCAGACCGGCCTCCTTGCGCCGGTTGATCTGCTTGACCAGGTTGACCAGGTCCTCGACCTGCTGCTTGGCCGCGCTCAGACCGATCATCGCGCGCAGTTCGTCGAGCAGCTCGGTGGTCCGCTCCGCGCCGACCGCGCCCACCGCGCCGACGGGCTGCGTCAGCGCCTCGGCCGCCGCCACGCTCACGTCCAGGGGCAGCAGTTGGACCATGTCGCGCGGCCCGATCTCGGGCAGCGTCGCCAGGCGGGAGGCCTGGCGGTCGACCATCTCCTCGAAGACCTTCCTTGCGGCTCGGCCGTTGCCGAAGTCAGGGCCCTTGGGCAGCTTCTCCAGGTGGAAGGCCAGCGCCTCGCGGGTCTGCTCGGCCAGTTCGTAGCCGTGCTCGACCGCGGCCCGCTCGACGATGGTGGTGAGCTCCTCGACGGAGTAGTTCTCGAACTCCACCGTGCGGCTGAAGCGGGACGCGAGGCCCGGGTTGGAGTCGAGGAAGCCCTGCATCTCGGCCGAGTACCCGGCCACGATCACCACCACGTCGTCGCGGTGGTCCTCCATCAGCTTGACCAGGGTGTCGATCGCCTCGCGCCCGAAGTCCGGGCCGGAACCGCCGCCGCCCTGGGAGAGGGTGTACGCCTCGTCGAGGAAGAGCACGCCGCCGAGGGCCTTGGTGAAGACCTCCGTGGTCTTGATCGCCGTGCCGCCGATGATCGAGGCGACCAGGTCGGCCCGCGCGACCTCGACCAGGTGGCCGGAGCGCAGCACGCCGAGCTCGGCGAGGATCGAGCCGTAGAGGCGGGCCACCGTCGTCTTGCCGGTGCCGGGCGGTCCCGCGAAGATCAGGTGACGGCTCATCGGGAGCGAGGGCATGCCCATCAGCTCCCGCCGCTTGGCCAGCTTGTTCAGGTTGACCAGGGTGTTGACCTGCTCCTTGACACCGTCGAGGCCGACCAGCCCCTGGAGCACGGCGATCGGGCCCTCGGGGTCGACCCGCTCCTCCTGCCCGGCGAGGCTCGTCGCCTGCACCAGCGTGCCGTCCGCCGACGCGTCCTCGGCCTCCGCCGTCGCCTGGCCGAAGGCGTCCGGCACGCCGTTGTCCTGGCTCTCCACGTTCTCGACCGACAGCCGCTCGCTGGGCTTGCTCTGCCGCAGACCGGAGCCGCGGTTGCCGGTGGCGGTCCAGTCGATGATCCGGACCGGGTCGACCGAGTCGATCCGCAGGCCGTCCATCTGGTTGTCCAACGCCTCGCACGCGGTCAGACTCGCCCGTGCGCCCGCCGCGAGCAGGAAGCCGTGCCGTCCGTTCCCGCGGGCCCTGGTCCGGGTGGCGGAGGCTTCGCCGCCGTCCTCGACGACCAGGCCCTCCTCGCGGGAGTGGGACAGGTCGCAGTCGCGCAGCGTCGCCTGCGCGCCGCCGCCGACGCTGACGCCCGACGTGCCGGCCTCGCGCACGGTGGTGTTGCCGACGTAGGCGTTGGCCCCCTCCGCGAACCGGATGCCCGACTTGCCGGTGGCGGTCACCTCCGAGGACTCCAGCCGCCCGCGCCCGTCCCGGCGCACCTCCACGCCGTGACCGCGCACGTCGGAGACGCTGGCCCGGCGCAGCAGGGGGTTCGCCCCCTCCTGCACGACGACGCCCTCGCCGGGGATGTCGCGGACCTCCAGCCGGTCGAACTCGGCCGCGCTGTCGCCGGTCAGTTCGACGCCCGCGTCCTTGCAGTCCCAGACGGAGAGGCGGGTGAAGGCCGGGCTGGACGCCTCGCCCACCCAGACGCCGACCCCGTCGGCACCGCTGACCTCGCACTCCTCGAAGCTGCCACGGGACTTGGCGGTGACATGGATCCCGTGGCCCTTGGTGCGCCCGGTGCGGCAGCGGCGCAGCACCGGATCGGTCCCGCCGGACAGGGCGATCCCGTAGCCGCTGCTGGCGGTGACCGAGCAGTCCTCCAGGACCGCGCGCCCCGCCGAGCTGATGTAGACGCCGAGCGGCGCGTCGCGCACGGTCGTCCGCACCACGCGGGTGGAGCAGCGCTCCTCCAGGGCGATGCCCGGCTTGTCCGTCGCGGAGATCTGGCAGTCCTCGATGCTGCCCCGGGCCTCGCCGTTGGCGCAGACCCCGTTGCCGCGCGCGTCACGCATCACGGTGCGGCGGATCACCGGATTGGCGCGCTCCCCGATGACCACGGCGGAGGTGGCCAGATGCTCGATCACGCAGTCCTCGACCACGCTGGTGCCGGAGGACGTCTCCACCAGGCCCGCACCGGCCGGGTTGACGATCCGGCAGCCGCGCATCGCCAACGCGCCCTGCTGGCGGGTCAGTACGGCGGTCCAGGCGTTGCCGATCACGTCGCAGTCCTGCAACGCGGCCTGGCCGCGCGGGACGTCGAGGGCGGGCATGTCGTCGTCACGGCCCTGCAGCACCAGGCCGGTGAGCTGGACCGCGTCGGCGACCACCTGGACGACCGGGCCACGCTCGGGGGAGATCCGTACGCTCCCCCGGGGCTCCTCGGCCGTGATGGTCACCATCTTGGTGATGACCAGGCTCTCCTCGTACTGCCCGGGGCGCACCGAGATCACCGCGCCGCTGCGCGCCGCCTCCAAGGCCTCGCCGATCGTGCGGTAGGAGCCGTTTCGCTGCTCCGCGCACACCGTCAGGATAGGGCGCGACATGCCGGGGTTTCCCTTCGTCGGGGCGGACTTCGTCAGGGCGTGATCCGTCAGGGCGCGATCTGTCCCGTCTCCCGGTTCCACGGACGCGGGTCCCCTCCGGGTTCAGCTCAGGCGACCAGGCTCATCCCGTAGCGCTCCAGCAGCGGCCGGATCGCCCGGATCGCGTAGAAGTTGCGGGACTTGACCGTCCCCTCCGGGATGCCGAGCAGCACCGCGGTGTCCGCGACCGACCGGCCGTTGAGGTGCAGCTCGACCAGGACCTCGCGGTGGTGCGGCGCAAGTTCGGCGAGCACCGCGGCCATGTCGCGGGCGCCGAGCACCTCGTCGAACGGGTCGGCGACGGGGCGCTCCTCAGGCGTCTCGCCCATCACCTCGCGGGCACGGGCCGCCTGCATCCGGAAGTGGTCGATGGCGATGCGCCGGGCGACCGTGAAGAGCCACGGCCGGCTCGCCTCCGGCCCGCCGATGATGGCCTCGGGGTGCTGCCAGGCGCGGACCATGGTCTCCTGCAGGATGTCCTCGGCGCGGCCCCGGTCGCCGTTGGTCAGCCGCATCAACGCCCGCAGCAGGTAGGGGCCGTGCAGGCGGACCAGCTCAGCCAGGGTGTCCTGGTCGAGGGTCGGCCGCGCCGCCCGGGCCGTCCGCGCCGCCGCCTCGACGTCCGCGTCCGCGTCCGGTGCCGTCCGTGCCGTCCCGATCTCCTGTGCCCGCATTGCCACCACTCCCGGTTGGTCCGCATCACCGTTGAAGGACCGAACGAGGGCCGTCACAGCGGGGCCGGCTCGTTCGCGCTGTCTCACGGAACAAACAGTGACGTCCGTCACCAACGCTGGTCCAACGAAGCGCCAACGTCCGGAGCGGGCACCGCTATTGCCGCTCTGACCTGCGGCGATGTCGGTCGGCGCCGGTCCGCGCCAATGCCGCTGACGCCCGCGGTCCGGCGAACCGCGCCGGGACGCCCGAGCCGTTCGACGCGACGTCAGCCGTTCGTCCTTCCGACCGCTGACCGCGCGCCGGGCCGCCGACCGCCGAGCGCGTCGACGAGCATCCGGACGCCGTCCTCGCCGGAGCGTTGGAGCAGCAGCGCGACGGAGGCCACCACCTCCTCGCGGTCGGCGGGCTCCCACTCCGCGGCGGACGGGTGTTCGTCGACGACGAGCGCGCGGGCGACCCACAGCGCCGCCGCGATCGGCAGCGGCGGCACCAGTCGGACGCGCCGGTTCCGCGCCAGCCGCCGGGCCGCACGGGCCACCGTGCCCGCGTCCGCCGGGGGCAGCTCCAGACCCGTGCCCTGACCTGGCCTGTCGCCGTCGTCCGTGTCCGCACCATCGGTACTCGCACCGCCCGACCGGCACGACGCGACAAGCTGACGGATCGCCAACTCCGTCGCGTGATCGGTCGATCCGTCGATCGGCGGCTCGGACATGCCGTTCACGTGCTCCAACTCGGCCCACCTTCCCGGCCGCGGACGGCCGATTCCCCCGTGCTCGCGTCCGGCCCGTCCGGCAGCACGCGGAGTTCCCTCAGGCTCCACGGCGTGGGCGGCGCGTGCGTTCAGTGGTTCCCGTCACGGACGAGCGGTCCGGGTGCGCGACCGTTCGACGAACGGGTGAGCGGTCGAGCGGCCCACCGGACGACCGGGCGTGCGGCGAAGCCGGGCGGGTCACCCCCCAGCAGCCTCGGTCTCAGCCGCCGCTGCTGCCTCGGCTGCCTCTGCTGCCTCGACCAGCCGACGCGCGTCCGACAGCCAGGTCTCCCTGCGGACCAGCACGTGCTCCCGCATCTGCTCGATCCGGGCCAGCACGTCCCGCGCGGCGACGAGCGCCTCCGCCGACCGTCCGAGGTCGTGCAGGGCCCTGGCGCGCTCCAGTGCCAACGCGATCCGCGTCTCCTCCGTGACGGCCGCGTAGGCGGCGTCAGCCGGGTCGGTGGAACCGGTCTCGGGGAAGTCCTCCGGCTCCTCCACATAGCGCAGCGCCTGCTCGGGGTCGCCGCACAGTGCTGCCGCGCGGGCCGCCCGGCTGCGGATCGCCGCCGCCGCCCGCGGCTCGTCAAGGGCGCGGGCGATGCTCAACGCCGCCTCCCACGCCGCCCTGACCTCCATCGCGGGCCGCTCCAGCAGCTCCAGGCAGACGCCGAGCCGGACCTGGGCGACGCACAGGCTCTCCAGGTCGCCCGCCGCGCCCGCGAGCGCCAGCGCACTCCGGACGTAGGAGAGACCCTCCTCGGCACGTCCCGTCCCGGCCAGCGCCGTGCTCAGATGGCTCCGCATCCGGCGCACCGCGAGCGGGGAGCCGGAGGCCTCCGCGGAGCTCAGCGCCACGCCCGCGAGTTCCACCCAGGTGTCGCCGTGGGCGGCGACCCGCACGTAGTAGGTGTAGAGGTTCTCCGCCAGCCGCCAGGCGTGGTCGTGCCGACCGGTCCGGGCGGCCTCCCGCAGCAGGAAGCGCAGCGTCGGCTCCTCCTCGTCGAGCCAGGCCTGCGCCTCCCCACCGGAGGTCCAGTGCCGCACGCCCACCGGCCGGTCGCCCGACGGCCATTCGACCAGCCAAGGGAAGAGCTGACTCGGCAGCGTCGCGGACGCGCTGACCGCCAGCGCGTGGTCCAGCAGCCGGTCGAAGGCGTCCCTGCGCTCCTCCTGCGGGACGGTCTCCTCCAGCAGATGGCGCGCGAAGCGGCGCACCAGGCCGGTGCGCGAGTGGACGCCCAGCCGCTCCTCCGTGACCAGGTGATGCGCCGCCAGATCGTCGAGCGCCAGGCGGGCGGTCGGCAGACCCGTGCCCAGCAGCGCCGCGGCCACCCCCGGCGTGATCCGCGGCCCGGGATAGAGGGCGAGCAGCGCGAGCAGCCGGACCGAGGCGGGCGCGAGGTGCCGGCACGACAGCGTGAGCGCGGCCCGGATGCCGTTCGCGTCCACGGTGTCCAGACCGTCGAGACCGGCGCCCTCGTCCTCGAACTCGGCCACCAGCTGGGCGAGCGTCCAGGCCGGGCGGACGGCCAGCCGCGAGCCGCAGATCCGCAGCGCCAGCGGGAGTCGGTCCAGCAGCACGGCCAGTCGCCGGGCCTGCTCCGGTTCCGCGTCGACGCGTGCCCGGCCGACGGCGGTCGCCAGCAGTGCGACCGACTCGTCGGCGGACAGCGGATCGAGGGCCCGCCAGACCGCGCCGTCCCTGGCGACCAGGTCGAGCAGCGCCGCCCGGCTGGTGACCACGGCCGCGCCGGCGTCCCCGGCGGGCAGCAGGCTCCGCACCGCCTCCGCCGACGGCGCGTTGTCCAGCACGACGAGCAGGCAGCGGTCGCGGGTCAGGCGCGCGTAGAGGTCCGCACGGGCCTCCGGCGCGGCGGGGATCGAGCCCTGGGGGACGCCGAGGCTCAGCAGGAAGGCGGCGAGCACGTCCTGCGGGTCCTGCGGCTCCTCGTCGGCGAAGCCGCGCAGGTCCGCGAAGAGCACACCGTCCGGAAAGCGCTCGGCCGCGCGGTGCGCCCAGTGGAGCACGAGCGAGGTCTTGCCGATCCCGGCCGGTCCCACCACGGCGGCGGGCGCGGCGTGAGTGTGCGGTCGGACGACGGAGTCCAGCCAGTCCAGGTCCTCCTGACGCCCGATCAGCCGCACCGGCCGGGGCAGCCCGTTCTGCTCCTGCGCGACCTGCTCCTCGGACGCCGGGAGGACGCCGCGGGCCGGAGGCTCCGGGGCCTGCTCGCCCGAGAGCACCTCCGCCAGCGCCGCCTGGAGTTCGGGGCCCGGACGGGTGCCGAGCTCGTCGCGCAGCAGCGCGGCCGTGCGCTGGTACTCCTCCAGCGCCTCCGCCTGACGGCCCGCCTGGGCCAGGCAGCGCATCAGCCCGGCGACCAGGTTCTCCCGCAGGCCGTCCACGCGGACCGCTCCTTGCAGCCACGGGATCACCCCCGCTCCCTCGCCGCGCGCGAGTTCGCACTCCGTCCAGGTCGTCAGCGCGGCCAGCCGCCGGTCGCGCAGCCAGGCGGCGGTGGTCCGCTGGAACTCGGACGCCGGGAGGTCGGCCAGCGCGCTGCCGCGCCAGAGGCCGAGTGCCTGCTGCAAGAGGTCCGACCGCTCGCCGGGGTCCTTCGCCCCCTGGGCGAGCCGCACCCTCTCGTCGAAGGCGGCCGTGTCCACCTGCCGCGGATCGCAGCTCAGGCGGTATCCGGCGGGCAGCGTCTCCAGCGCGAAGCCCGGTGGAAGCGCCTTGCGCAGGGCGGCGATATGGCCCTGGAGCGCGGCGCGGGCCTGGGCGGGCGGCTCACCGTCCCAGACGACGTCGAGCAGCCGCTCCACGGACACCGGACGGTTCACCTGGATCGCGAGCGCGGCAAGGACGGTGCGCCGTTTCGGTCCTCCCACCTCAACCGTCCGGCCACCCGCATCGCGCAACGTGACCGGCCCGAGAAGCAGAAGCTGCACCGTCCACCCCACCCACTGAGCTGCAAGGATGGCACGAGAGTACGCCAAGTGACCGAACCGGCCAATATCGTGACCACCCTGACGGCCGGTGAACCGACGCAGGCGGCGGCCCCGTTCTCCCGTCCGAGACACCTGAGACCTGAGACCTGAGATCCGAACCTGAACCTGAACCCGGGACGCACCGACGCCGCCCGACCGAGGGAGAGACCACATGGCCGCCTGGTACGAAGGCCCCTGCCGCATCACCGTGATCGGCATCGACTCGGACTTTCCGCAGCGCGCGACGGTCAAGGTCGAGTACGGCGGCACCATCGAACTCGCGGGACGGATCGGCGAGACCGTGACGGTCGAGACCGACTTCCGGCTCACCCTGGAGCACCAGCGTGACGGCCGCTGGTCGGCCAACGTCCGTGACCTGCACAGCCGTTGGCAGGACAACGGCGACGTGCGCAGCCAGGTCGTCCGCAGCAAGGACGTCGACTGGCCCTGGGACACCCTGGAGCGCAACATCGTCGTCCAGGTGGACCGGATCCGGGCCACCACCCCGGCTGCCGCCCCGAAGTCCGCCCCGAGTTCCGCCCCGGGGCGTGGCGACCGTCCCTCGACCGAGTCCGTCGGCGCCCCCACGCCCGTGCGCACCACGGGCGGCGCCGGTCTGCCCACCACGTCCGCCGTCCGGGCGGTCGCCCGGACCGCCTCTCAGCCCGCAGTGCCCGCACAGCCGGTGCAGCCCGCCCGGCGGGCGTCCTCGCCCTCCGAGAGGGGCCACGCCACCCCTTGAGCCGCTCCGACTGCGAACCTCAGGCCCGACGGCGGCGGGCGCGTGCCGCGATCTGCGGCGTCAACAGCGTCTCCGGGCGGCGGTTGAGCGAGAGCACCGCGAAGAAGCCCTCGGCCACCACCGGGTCGGTGTTCGCCGCGGCCAGGACGCGGGCCATGTAGTCCTGTTGCATCCTGACGAGTCGGCCCGGCGCCGGCCCGTCCGTGCTCGGGTAGCGCGAGTCCTCTCCCGTGGCGATCGCCCAAGCCGCCCTCGGGCACTTCGCCACCGCCTTCTGCAACTGCCGTGCCTGGGCGGCGACCGCGGCCGGCTCACTCGCGGCGGTCCGCTCGGCGATCACCTGGGCCTGCAGGGCCGCGACCGTCATCCCGTGCCCGTAGACGGGGTTGAACCGGCACAGCGCGTCGCCGACCACGAGGAGCCCGCGCGGCCAGCGCCGCAGTCGCTCGAAGTGCGCCCACTCGTTCGCCGTCGCCCGGTAGGCGACCGCGTCCGACAGCGGCTCCGCATCCGCGAGCGCCTCCGCCAGCTCGCCGGAGCGCAGGGAGGCGGCGAAGGCGAGCCACTCCTTCTCCTCGATCGGCGGCTGGTGCTCGCCCTGACCGATGAGCGTGACCACCCAGCGTCCGCCGTCGATCGGAACGATCACGCCGCCGCGCGGCACGTCCGGATTGCCCTGCACGTACATCGCCGTCCAGTCCCGCCGCACGGCCGAGGGCCGGAAGTAGCGGGAGGAGTAGCCGAGATGCGCGTCGAACCGGTCCGTGACCGGAGCGGGGTAGTCGAGCGCGGCCAGCCAGTCCGTGATCCGGGCGCTGCGACCGGCAGCGACCACGACGAGCTCCGCGTCCAGAGCGGACTCCCGGCCGTCCTTGCCGCGTTCGCGCAGCCGGACGCCGCCCACGGCCCCGCCGCCCGACGTCGGGACGAGCCCGGCGACCTCGTGACGGTCCATCAGCGTGATCGCGGACCGGGCGGCGAGCCGACGGCGCAGGGTCGCCTCCAGCAGTTCCCGCGAGGCGGAGAGGAAGTGCGTGCCCGTCACCCCGGCGAACCAGTCCGCCGGGGAGAGCCAGCGCATCTGCTCGGGCGTGTGGACGACGACGGCCCCGGCGGCTTCGAGCGCCGCCACGACGCCGGGCAGGAGCGACTCCAAGGCGGCGACGCCGCGCGACCACAGGATGTGCACGTGCCTCGACTGCGGTACACCGGCGCGGAACCGAGGCTCCCCCTCGGGTAACGCGTCCCGTTCGACCACCGTCACCCGCTCGAAGCGCCTCGCCAGCACCTCGGCGGCCAGCAGACCGGAGACCCCTGCCCCGACCACCACCGCGTGGCCCGCTGCGTCGGTCGTCACCACGCACCCCCTTCCGCGTTCGGTCGACTGCGCTCCGCATCATCGCGCATACGAACAGTCAGCAAAAGGGCGCACTCGCGCGTGCGCCGGCGGGGCATTCCTTCACTCGATCGAGTAGTCAAACAGACTTGCCCTGAGATCGGACGTACACGTCCAGTACGGTCGTCACGTGCCCGGGACACACGCCAGTTGACGGATGCCCAGGTGCGGACCGGATCGCGCGGAGGAGGGCAGCTGATGCCGACGACGAGTGGGGAGTTCCGAAGGCCGGTGTGGGCAGCCGCACTGGCACTGCTGCTGGCGTTGGCGTCCCTGCTGTCGCTGGGCAACGCGACGACGGCACACGCGGAGTATCCGGCGCCGCAGCCGGCGATGGACTGTACGAAGCCCTGGGTGATCCTCTCCGCCTATGGAACGGGCGAGTACGACAGGGACAACTCCACCGGGACGGTCTTCCCGTACGGCGACGTGGGCGTCAACAACACCTACGTCAGGGCGCTCGAGACCGCGCTGGCCGACCAGCACGTGCCGTCCGACCAGCTCACCGTGCGCAATCTTCCCTACCCGGCGTCGGCAGCGAACCTGCCCTCGTGGTTTCCCTGGCACCTCGGGCCCGTCGACTACCCGGTGTCGATGGACGAGGGGTGGCACAAGCTCGTCCAGGCGGTCCAGTTCTACGCGGCCTGCCCCAGCCGCCCGACCCTGATCCTGCTCGGCTACTCGCAGGGGGCCCAGGTGGTCAAGAACGCGATCGCGCAGTCGGCGATCGCGGGCGACCAGCGAGCGTCCGACGAGATCGGCGCGATCGTCAATGTGGGCGACGCGTCGCGCTACAACGGCCAGGTGGGCCTGGCCCAGCGCGGGTACATGACCACGCTGAACCCCGACTTCTCCGTCGGCACCGCCGACGTCGACCACGGCGGCCTGATGCAGCGCCTGCCCGTGCCCGAGGTGTTCGCCGGTTTCGCGGGCGACGGACGGTACTTCGACGTGTGCCGCGTCGACGACGCGGTCTGCAACGAGTCCGCTCCTCCCGGCTCCTCCAGCTGGCAGCAGAAGTGGCTCACGGACTTCGCCGAAAGCGCCTTCATCGGCGACGACCCACCGCACGTGTCGTACCGCGACTACGGCGACGCCGCGAGTGAGGACGTGAAGGCGCACGCCGTGGCGGCCGACACCGCCGAGCGCGCGGTCGCCGCCGCGATCCGCCAGCGCGACCTCGTCCACCCCGGGCCCACACCGCCGCCGCCGAGCGGCACCCCCGAGCAGATGTGGGCCACCAACGTCCACGTGCGGACCGCCCCCACGACGCAGGCGGCGGTCGCGGCGACGCTCCCCTCCCCCACGACGGTCTACGTCAGCTGCCAGGAGCACGCCGACCCCGTCACGGCGGGCGGGGTGACCAACGACGTCTGGTCCTACCTGCCGGCCCAGCACGGGTGGATCGCCAACGTCTTCCTCAAGGGGCCTGCGTGGCTGCCGGGTGTGCCTCAGTGCGCCGGGCCCACCCCCGGGCCGCCGTCGGGGCTCTACAAGTGCTCCATCGGCGGCAACCCCAACGACTGGTGCGCGCACGTCACCGGCATTGCCTCCGGCTCGTACCTCTCCCTGCAGAACGCGCCGGACTACGACCACGGACACAACGCGTACTACCAGGGCCACAACGGCAACCAGCTGATCGTCTACTGCTGGGCCACCGGGGCCGACGACGCCGACGGGACGGGTGACCACTACTGGTTCTCCGTCGACGACGGCTCCAACTTCAACGGCTACGTCAACGACCGGTACCTGACCACCGGCACCTACGCCCAGTGGAGCAGGATCATCAAGCACTGCTGACGTCGCTACCCCGCCTGTCGGGTCGGGGCGGCGGCAAGGACGCGGTCCGCGCGCTCGCCGTCCAGGGCCTGGGCGACGCGCACGAGGTGGGCGTGCTCGCGGGCGAGGTCGCCCTGGCCGACGGTGACGATGGTGACCGCGGGCTCGGCGGCCGGACGCCCTGCGCTCCGGTTCGCCAGCCCTCGTTGCAGGGCTGCGGCCTCCACCAGGGCCGCGGTCTCGTCCGCGTCCAGACCGTCGCCCTGGGCCAGTTGGAGCGCGGCCTCGATGAGGTCACGGTCGACGTAGGCGCGCAGCATCAGTTGCGCGTCGCGGATCTCCGTCATCTGGCGCGTCGCCTTCAACTCGGCGGACACCCGCACGTATCGGGCCCGGTCCTCCATCTCGACGTCGGGGGCGGCCGCGACCGCCGTCCGCCACAGCGGAGTCAACTGGCGGACCCGGCGTCGGGCGCTCCAGCGGGCTCCGGCCGAGGGGACGGCGAAGCCGGCGACGACGAGCAGCGCTCCGACGGAGGCGCACAGCGGGGCGACGCTATCACCGAGCACGTCCATGTTCGCGCCCGCCCAACTGCCGATCAGGGTGGCGAGTTTGGCGAGGCAGTACAAGAGGATGGCGTAGGAGCCGAGGGTGACCAGCCCCAGGCCACGGGCGGTCCAGGGCCGCTTGGTGCGCAGCGGAGCGGCGTAGCGGCGGCAGAGCAGGCCCAGGGAGGTCATGCACCAGCCGAACAGCGCGATGTAGACGAGCAGGAAGACCATCACCCCGGCCCGGCCGGTGTAGACCGTGGAGAAGTCCTTCGGGTGCTCGACCGCGTCCGGGCGGCCGACGGCGAAGCCGACGAGGGCGACCGCCCACAGCACGGTGAGCGTGACCACGTTGATCCGGGTGCGGCGCCTGGCACGTAGCCGGGCGGCGTCGTCGCCTCGGGCCGTCCAGTTGCGCAGCAGCGCCTGGGCTCCGGCGACGAAGACGATCACGCTGGAGTAGATGACGGCGATGCCAAGGTTGGGTACGCGCAACCGCTGGTCGAGCCAGATGTAGAGCGCCGGGGACGACCACATCATCACGGAGGCGATGGCCCCGGACATGACGGCGACGAGGCCGAGGTCCGCATTGCCGCGGTCCCGCAGCCAGCCGCCGGTCTTGGTGAGGCAGATCGCCCAGCCGACGCAGGCGATGGCGAGGTAGAGGACGTCACGCACGGGGGTCGGCCTTTCCGTGGGCGCGCCCCGACGTGCGCAGCAGTTGCAGCGCGGGGCCGATGAGGGCGGCGATCTCGGACTCCTCCGCGTCGAGCGCGTCGTCCTCGCCCAGACCGGGAGAGATGCGCTCGACCAGCAGCGTGCCGATGTACTCGGCCTCCCACTCGGCGTCCTTGGAGTACGCGCTGTGGCGGGCGAAGGAGGGGCCGATGCCCATGTGGCGCATGACGGTGTCCACGTCGAGGGAGGGGACGAAGACCTGCAGTGCCTCGCGGGCGGTCGACCCGTCCGCCTCGTGCCGCATGAGCAGGTGGCCGAGTTCGTGGGCGGTGATCTGCTGCTGGTGCCACGCGGAGGTGTAGCGCTCGTGCAGTATCACGTAGGTGTTGCCGTGGAACACGGTCATTCCTGACGTCACGCCACCGAACGCGAAGGGCTGGGTCCTGATGGGGCGTCCGAGCGCGGCGCCGACCTGCCTGCAGACCAGGTCCATGCCGGCGTTCGGCGGCAGGTCAAGGCTCTTGACGGCAGCCCGGCAGCGCGACAGCGAGCCCTGCGGCTTGTCCGGCCGTCTCCAGAAGCGGAACCTGAGCTCACTCACTCTGCGCCTCGTCCGCGCTCGTCGGGTCCTCGGGCAGTCCCAGTTGCGCGCGGAACTGGTCGATGATCCCCGTCAGGCTCGCCTGGACCTCCGGGGGCAGACCGGCGGAGCGCAGTGCGATCGTCCGCACGTTCTGGTCCCGCATGGCGGCCATGAAGGCCACCTGCTCGGTGGTGCGCAGGTGGTCGGCTTCGGAGTCGTCTCCGCGCAGGTACCCGGCGGAGACTCCGAAGAAGGCGGCCAGCGCCCGGACCAGGTCCTGGTGCGGGTTGGTGCGGCGCTCGCGTCTCAGCATCGACAGGTACTGCTCGGTGACCCGGACCCCGCCGAACTTGTCCGGGTTCGCGTTGATCTGCTCGGCGACGTAGGCGTTGGTGTACGGGCCGGACTCGGGGTGGATGTTCTCGAACAGGTAGGTGAGACGCTGCCCGAGGGTCTCGGTCACTGCCGCCCCTCCTGGAGCTGCGGCTGACGGCCGTCACCGGCGTCGAAGGCGACCGGCAGGGCGGTGAGTCCGCGCGTGCGGATCGAGGGACGGAACCGCACGTCGTCACGGGGAACGGACAGGCGTAGCCCCGGCAGTCCGCGGACCACGGTGTCCACCGCGATCTGCAGTTCGAGGCGGGCGAGCGGAGCGCCCAGGCAGTAGTGCGCGCCTCGGCCGAGCGCCACGTGCCCGCCGGTGGAACGCTGAAGGTCGAGGCGGTCGGGCTCGGGGAACCGGGCGGGGTCGCGGTTGGCGGCGGCCAGGGAGAGCATGACGGTCTCGCCCGCGCCGATCCTGGTGCCGCCGATCTCCACGTCGCGCGTGGGGAAGCGTCGGATGGCCAGCGGAGCCGGACCGTCGTAGCGCGCCAGCTCCTCGATCGCCCCCTCCAGCAGCTCGGGCTGGGCCAGCAGGCGCTTCATCTCGTCCGGGTGGTCGAGCAGGGCGAGGATGCTGCTGCCGATCAGGTGGACGCTGTTCTCGTATCCGGCGAACAGCAGCAGGAAGGCCAGTGAGGTGAGCTCCTCCTCGCTGAGGCTGCCGTTCTCGTCCCGGGCCTGCACCAGGTCCGACAGCAGGTCGGCACCGGGCGAGGTGCGCTTGTCGGCGACCAGTCGGCCCAGGAATCCGGTCAGTTGGACCATCGCGGCTTTCGCTGCGGCCGGATCGGCGCTCGCGGCGAGAATGGCGTCCGTCCACAGACGGAAGTCGGAGCGGTCGGGCGCGGGCACTCCGAGGATCTGAGAGATGATCAGAATGGGCAGCGGGGCTGCGTAGTCGGCGACGAGGTCGGCCTCGCCCCGCGCCGCGAATCCTCGGATCAGTTCGTCTGCGGCCTGCTGGATCGACGGCCGGAGTGCCTCGACGCGCTGCGCGGTGAACGCCCGCGCGGCCAACGCGCGTACCCGGGTGTGGTCGGGCGCGTCCATGTTGAGCAGGTTGGCGTCCAGAGCAGGGGGGAGGCTG
Organism: Streptacidiphilus fuscans; assembly: GCF_015690355.1. Classification (GTDB taxonomy): domain Bacteria; phylum Actinomycetota; class Actinomycetes; order Streptomycetales; family Streptomycetaceae; genus Streptacidiphilus; species Streptacidiphilus fuscans. Next base: position 135,914 of record NZ_JADPRT010000017.1, read on the forward strand.
AGCCCGTGGTACTGCCCCGGAGTGGCGTTGCGTCGGTCCAGCGACAGATCAGGATCGGCCAGACCTGCGGCGACGTCCGCATAGCGCGTGACGAGCCAGAACGGCGCCCCGTCCGGTCCGACCGCCCTGGCCACCGGGCAGGCTCCACGAAGCCCTTCGAGTGTCGCGTACGGCTGTGCGGCCAGGGACGCCACATTCACCTCGGGCACGGACCCCGGGTCAGGAACGGCGCTGTCCACTGTCTTCCTCCTGGTGGCGCGTCGGTCGCGACGGCGGGCCGAGGGCAGAGCCACCGCAGTCGAGCATGATCGGGAAATGCTTGGCACTGTACTGCCAAGGGACGTCTGCGGACTACTCACCACAAAAACTGATAGTTAAGTGCAACCATGCCGAGCCCCTGCGGCAATGAGCGCCGTCAATCTCCCTCATTCCCCAACCTCACTGCCAATGGCCGGACTTCACTCCTGGACTTAACTGACAGTTGACATGTTCTCTTTGCCAGGAAAGGATCACCCCAGGCTGACAACCGATCGCTGTCCGCCACGGAGGAGGTCCGACCTTCGCCGCGCCCGACCCAGAATCAGGCGCCGGGTGAAGTGTCCGACCCGGGTGTGGGAGCGCCGGCCCCGCACTCCGAAGTGTGCGACCCGCAGTCCGGTCCGAGCACCAAGTCCGGGGGGGTGCTCGGCCCGTCGACTGCGGGTCGCACCGGGCCGGCTGACGCAGGCGCACATCGCTGACGCACGCGCACGGCCGAGTGCCCGCCCTGCGTCAGTGCAGGGCGGGCACGAGGTCGGGCACGAGGGCTCCGCTCACCAGGCGACGGGCAGCTCCTCGACGCCGTAGATGGCGGCGTCCTTGCGGAACCGGATCTGCTCGAACGGGACCGCGAGCCGCAGGTCCGGCAGCCGCCGGATCATGGTGTCCAGCGCGATCTGCAACTCCAGCCTGGCCAGCGGCTGTCCGAGGCACTGGTGGACGCCGAACCCGAAGGCGACGTGCCGCCTGGCCTCCCGGCCCACGTCCAGCTCGTCCGGCGAGGCGAAGACCGAGGCGTCGCGGTTGGCGGTGGAGAGCATGCACACCACGCCCTCCCCGGCCTCGATGGTGGTGCCGCCGATCTCGGCGGTCTCGACCGCGACCCGGACCGTGCCGCTGTGGACGATGCTCAGGTAGCGCAGCAACTCCTCGACCGCGCCCTTGATCAGCGTCGGATCCTCGCGCAGCCGGGCGAGTTGGGCGGGGTCGCGCAGCAGCACGAGCGTGGACAGCGCGGTCATGTTGGCCGTGGTCTCGTGGCCCGCGATGAGCAGCAGCAGGCTCATGCTCGCCACCTCGTCGCGGGTGAGATCCCCGCGCGCGACCAAACGGCTGACGATCCGCTCGTCCGGCTCCTGCGCCTTGCGGTCGGCCAACTCCTCCAGATAGTTGGTGAGTTCGTCGCGTGCCTGGCGCACCTGGTCGGCCGTGCTGAGGTTGTGCAGCAGGATCCGGCTGCGTTCCTGGAAGTAGTCGTGGTCCTCGTAGGGCACGCCCAGCAGCCTGCAGATCACCAGCGACGGCACCGGCAGCGCGAACTCCGTGACCAGGTCGGCCGGGGCGGGGTGCGCGGTCATCCGGTCGAGGAAGTCGTCGACGATCTGCTGGATCTCGGGCCGCAGCGCCTCCACGCGCTTGATGATGAAGTCGCCGGTCAGCATGCGCCGGAACCGGGCGTGCTCCGGGTCGTCCATCCTGATGAACGACGGCTTCTCCGCCGCCAGCTCCCGGCGCCCGTTGCTGAGGAACGGGAAGCCGTCGTTGCGTGCGTCGGCGCTGAAGCGCCGGTCGCCCATGATGGTGCGGACGTCCTCGTGCCGGGTGACGAGCCAGGCGCGGGAACCGTCCCAGAGCGAGATCCGGGTGATCGGCCGCTGCTCCAGGGCTTCCTGGTACGCGGGCGGCGGCGCGAACGGGCAGCCGCCGCGTGCGGCCGGGAAGGTGATGGCGTCGATCGGCTCCACAGTGGTCACGGGTGGTTCTCCTCCACGGTTCCGCGGCGGGCGGCGCGGGGGGACGGGCGCCGCCCGGCCGCTCAGAGCTCCTGTACGGAGATGGCTCGACCCGGGCAGATCCCGGCCGCCGTGCGCACGGCGGACTGGAGCTCCGCCGGGGGCAGGGGCTGGATCAGCAGGACGACCCCGTCGTCCTCGGACTGGTCGAACACCTCGGGGACGGCTGCCACGCACTGACCGGAACTGCAGCAACGGTCCGGGTCGACACTGACGCGCATGACGGGCCTCCAGGTACATGGCATGAACACCTAACTACGTCGCCAACGTAGTCCACGTCCCGGTGTAGGTGTAGTACGCAACGGCACCCGGTCGCACAATGGCCGGAAATGCTCCGTACTCGTCCCATGGCCGGGTCCGGGGAGTAGCCTCTCGGCGGCTTGGCGGCCCGGCGGCCCGGCGGCGTTCTGTCGGCGTTCTGTCGGCGTTCTGTCGGCGGACGCCGTGCCGCAACAGCGCCTGTCGGCGCCGTGTCGGCGGCCTGTCGGCGGGGCCTGGCAGCTTGGTCGGCATGACGCGAATCGACAAGACCCCCGAATCCGGCCGTCCGGTGGCCGTGTCCGTCCGGGGACTGGTCAAGCACTTCGGCGAGACCAGGGCACTGGACGGCGTGGACCTGGACGTGCACGAGGGCACCGTTCTCGGTGTCCTCGGCCCCAACGGCGCCGGCAAGACCACCCTCGTACGCTGCCTCTCCACCCTGATCACCCCGGACGCCGGCCACGCCGTCGTCGCCGGGTACGACGTGGTGCGGCAGCCCCGGCAGCTGCGCCGGGTGATCGGCCTGACCGGCCAGTACGCCTCGGTCGACGAGAAGCTCTCCGGCCGGGAGAACCTCTATCTGATCGGCCGCCTGCTGGACCTGTCCCGCAAGGAGGCCCGCTCCCGTGCGGACGCGCTGCTGGAGCGGTTCTCGCTCACCGACGCCGCGACCCGCCCCGCCCGCACCTACTCCGGCGGCATGCGCCGCCGGCTCGACCTGGCGGCGTCGATGATCGGCCGCCCGCACGTGCTGTACCTGGACGAGCCGACCACCGGCCTCGACCCCCGCACCCGCAACGAGGTGTGGAGCGAGGTGCGAAGCATGGTGCGGGACGGCGTAACCGTCCTGCTCACCACCCAGTACATGGAGGAGGCCGAGCAGTTGGCCTCCGAGCTGACCGTCGTCGACCGCGGCAAGGTCATCGCCAACGGCGGCATCGACGCCCTCAAGGCGAAGGTCGGCGGCCGCACCCTGCGGATACGACCCGCCGACCCGCTGGAGCTGCATCCGCTGACGCACGCTCTCCGCCAACTGGGCCTGGGCGAACCGGCCGTCGACGCCGAGTCCGGCGAGGTCCTGGTGCCGATCGTCAGCGACGAGCAGCTGACCACGGTCGTCGGCGCGGTCAGCGCCCGCGGTCTCACAATCGGCTCGATCACCACCGAACTGCCCAGCCTGGACGAAGTGTTCCTGTCTCTCACCGGCCAGAAGGCGTCCACCGCGCAGACCGCGCCGCTTCTCGAGGAGGTCTCCGCATGAGCGCCGCCACCCTTTCCCCCACCGTCCCCACCATCACCGTCAAGGCCGACCCGAAGATCGGGCTGCGCGGCCACCTCCGCCACACCGGCGCGCTGATACGCCGCAACCTGCTGTGGATCAAGCAGGATCCCGAATCCATGATGGACGCGGTCCTGATGCCGATCATCTTCACCCTGCTCTTCGTCTACGTCTTCGGCGGTTCGATCGGCAGGGCGCTCGGCGGCGGCCAGGACGCGTACGTCCAGTACGTGATCCCGGGCATGATCGCGATGATGAGCATGAACATCGCGCAGGCCGTCGGCACCGGGTTCAACGAGGACTTCAACAAGGGCATCATGGACCGGTTCCGGTCCCTGCCCATCGGACGCGGCTCCGTGCTGGTCGCGAAGATCGCGGTGGAACTGGCCCGACTCGTCGTCGCCATGACGGTCCAGATGATCGTCGCGCTGCTGGTCGGCTTCCACATCAACGGCCACTGGGCCGGCCTGGTGGCGTCCATGGGGCTGTCCGCGCTGTTCGGCTCCGCCGTCATGTGGATCTTCCTGGTCCTCGGTGTGACCATGAAGAACGCCCAGTCCGTGCAGGCGATGGGCTTCCTGGTGATGATGCCGCTGCAGTTCGGCTCGTCGATCTTCGCCCCGACCACCTCGATGCCGGGCTGGCTGGAGAGCTTCACCAAGTACAACCCGATGTCCGGCCTCGCCGACGCGGCGCGCGGCCTGATGACCGGCGGCCCGATCGCCCACGGGCTGACGGTGACGCTCGTCTGGACCGCCGGTCTGACCCTGGTCATGGCCCCGATCGCCATCCGCAAGTTCACCAGGAAGAGCTGAGAATCGGGGCTCGCCCCGACGGCGTACCCCTACCCCCCGACACGCGTCACAGCAGGGCGGCGGCCTCCTCCACGGAGAGGCTGCCGCCCTCGGCGTAGGCACGGTCGTAGTCCACCTCGTCGAGCAGGGCCCGTGCCTCCTCCTCGGCCGCCGTCCGCCAACGCTGTTCGGTCGCGGTCCCGACATGGCCGTCCGGCAGCGCGGCGTCGGAGGCGCCGACGAGCCGCGCGGCGCGCAGGGCGTCGTCCTGGTCCCCGCGCTGGGCGAGGGCGCGGGCGGCCGTGAGCAGATACGTCGCCCTCAGGTGCGGCATGATCACCGAGACGATCGGGTCGGTGCCGAGGGCGAGAGCCTGTTCCAACCGCTCCAGTGCGGCGTCAGGACGCCGGTCCAGCACGTCGATCATCGCCTCCATCCCGGCCAGCACGCCGTGGACGAACGGGGCCTCGCGCGACGTGACCTCCTCGCGCAGCAGGGCGAGTTGCTCCCGTGCCTCGGTGAGGCGACCGGTCTCGCCGAGCCGCGTGACCAGGAACATCCGGGCGGCGGGGCGTGCCTCGTTGGCGAGTCGGCGGGACGGTTCCAGGGTCTCGCGCAGCATCCGTTCACCGCGCTCCCCCTCGCCCTGGTCGATGAGCACCTGACCGAGCCTCACTTGAAGGATCGTCACCTGGGTGTGGGCACCCATGCCTTCGGCGACCTCACGGGCACTCACGTAGTCGGCGGCTGCCTCGGCGAGACGGCCGAGCTTCTCGTGGGCCTCACCGCGCACCGACAGGCCCTCGGCGACGCCCCACTCGTCACCGAGCCGGGCGAACAGCTCGATGGCCTCGTCCGCGTCCGCGAGCGCCTCCTGCGCCCACTCGCTGCGGTTGGCAAGGAGGTTGGCGCGTGTCTCCAGCACCAGGGCGAGCTCCCAGACGTAGCCGAGTTCGCGGCAGGTGCGCACGGTCAGGTCGCTGAGCTCGCGCAGCGTCTCCGGTCGGCCCGCGAACAGGACCGCGAAGTACCAGACGTTGCCGGGCGGACGGCAGGCCTGCGGCAGGTCGGCGCGGTAGGTGTCGATGATGGCGCGCAGCCGGGCCTGACCCTCCTCGGTCTGCCACTGCTCCGACTCCACGTCCAGGTACGCGAGCCGGTGCAACTGGACCTGGCGTCGGGCCTCGTCGAGCAGGTCGCCGGTCAGCGGCGGTGGGGTGTCCGTGCAACGCTGGAAGATCGGCGGCGCCGGGCGCACCGGACCCGCGAACGGGTCGGGGCCGAGCGCGGAGGTCGCCTCCGCCCAGGTGCGGGCGTCAGGACGCAGGTCGCGCATCTGCCAGAACCAGCTCAGCGACAGGACGAGGCAGATCGCCTCCTGCTCGTCCCGGGCGTCGACGGCGCGGTGCAGCGCGGTCCGCAGGTTCTCGTAGTCACGCTCCAGCCTGGCGATCGCGTCACGTTGGCCGTGCCCGCGCAGCAACGGGTCGGTGGTGCGGGCGAGTTCGCGGTAGTAGGTGAGATGCGCGCGCTCGGCGTCGGCACGGCTGCCGCGCTCGTCGAGCCGGTCGCCCGCGTACTCGGCGACCGTCTCCAGCAGCCGGTAGCGCATGCCCCCGCCACCGCCGCTCGCGACGCCGCTGTCGACACCGCCCACGCCGCCCACGCCGTCGCCCTCGTCGGGACCGGCCACGACCAGCGACTTGTCGACCAGCGAGGCCAGGGCGTCCAGCGCGTCGGGACCACACACCGCCTCGGCCGCCGCGAGGTCGCAGCCGCCACGGAAGACGGACAGCCAGGAGAGCACGGCGCGTTCGGGCTCGTCGAGCAGGTCCCAGGACCAGTCCACCACCGCGCGCAGCGTCTGCTGCCGGGGCAGCGCGGTACGCGAACCGGAGGTGAGCAGCCGGAACCGGTCGTCGAGCCGGTCCGCGATCTGACGCGGCGCCAGTATCCGTAGCCGGGCCGCCGCGAGTTCGATCGCCAGCGGCAGCCCGTCCAGGCGGCGGCAGATCTCGGCGACGGCCTCCGGGTCCTCGTCCGGAGTGAATCCGGGGCGCACCGCCGCGCCCCGGTCACCGAAGAGCCGCAGCGCGTAGGGCTCCGGGAGGGGCTCCACCGGTCGCAGCAACTCCCCCGGCACGCCGAGCGGTTCACGGCTGGTGGCGAGAACGGTCAGGCCGGGGCAGCGCGCGAGGAGGTTTTCGGCCAGCATGGCCGCGGCGTCGATCACGTGCTCGCAGTTGTCGAGGATCACCACCATGCGGCGGTCACCGCAGTGCTCGACGAGCCGGGCGAGCGGGTCGTCGCCGTGCCGCTCGGAGACGGCACGCAGCTCCTCCGCACCGGCGCTGGAGAGCACGGTCTCGCGGACGCCGAGGGCGCTGACGACCGCCTCCGGCACCGCCGACGGGTCTCCCACGGGAGCCAGCTCGGCGAGCCAGACGCCGTCCGGCGCGGCCGCGGTGCCGCCGAGCCCCTCGGCCACCTCCTGCGAGAGCCGCGTCTTGCCCGCGCCGCCGGGACCGATCAGGGTGACCAGTCGGACCCTGCCCAGATCGGCACGGATGGCGTCGATGTCGGCGCTGCGGCCGACGAAGGAGGTGAGCCGCGCGCGCAGGTTGCCGGGGGTACGGGCTGCGGCGGCGGTGCGCGCCGGCACGGCGACGGCATCGGCAGCCCGAGCCGGTCGCGGGGACGCGGTGGTGCGGGCGGGCTCGGCCGGGGACAGCAACTCGGCTTGCACCGCGCGCAGTTCGGGGCCGGGGTCGGCGCCCAACCGGTCGGCGAGACTGCGGCGGACGTCCTCGTACCCGGCCAGCGCCTCGGCGGTGCGGCCCGAGTCCCGCAACGCCCGCAGCCGCTGCGCCTGGAACAGCTCGTCCAGCGGGGACGCGTCGCACAGGGCGGCGAGTTCGGGCAGCGCCTCGTCCGCGCGGCCGAGTGCCAGCAGCGCGTCGAGCCGGGCGCGGCGCGCGTCCAACTGCCGGACCTCCCACCGCGAGGCCTCAGCCTCCCGGTCGGGGAGATCGGCGAGAGCGGGCCCCTGCCACAGGGCGAGCGCGTCGTCGAGCACCTCGACGGCCTTGGCCGGATTGCCGTCCGCGAGCGCGCGGGCGCCGTCCGCGGCAAGGCGGTCGAACCGGAAGAGGTCGACGTCCTCGGCTGCGGCGGCGAGCCGGTAGCCCCCGTCGACCGAGACGATCGCGCCCGGCCCGAGAGCTCGCCGCAGCCGCCCCACCAGCGCCTGCAGCGCGCCGGGCGCGTCGGCGGGCGGGTCCGCGCCCCACACCTCCTCGACGAGCAGCGCGACGGGCACGCCGCGGCCGGGCCGCAGCGCGAACACGGTGAGCAGCCCACGCAGCCGCGCCCCGCCGACCTGGACGGCCGTGCCGTCGTCGCGGAGCGCCTGGGTGGTGCCGAGGATGCGGTAGCGCACGGGTCCCATCATCGCAGTGCAACGGACGTGCCCCGCTGCACGCCCTTTCCGGGAGGCACACGGCGACGGCCGCCGCCCAGGTGCAGTGGGCGGCGGCCGTGGCCGTGGTGCGACGCGGTACGGCTCCTGGCGTCAGGTCAGGAGAACGTCAGGAGAATCAGGAGGACGTCAGGAGAAGATGACGGAGCGGACGATGAGGCGCTGGCCGCGCACCATGCCCGGGGGCATCACGTAGTAGACGTCGCCGTCGCACCCGAGGTCCCGGAAGACCGTCGCCGTCGAGTCGGTGAAGTTCTGCGGCGCGTAGGCCGGGTTGTCGATGGTGGCCTCGGGAATGTCGATGCACACCCCGCTCGGCGGGTCCTCCAGGGAGGACGTGTAGCCGGGGCCGAACTGGTAGCGGAACTCGCCTGAGGCGGCGTGGGCGGAGGCGGGGACGGCGAGTGCGAGCAGCAGGGCGGCGGCGGCCGAGGTGACGGCGTTGCGCAGGCGCATGGGTATTCCTCGAACGGAGTGGTCACGGGGACGGCGCTCACACTAGGGCCGGTCGTCCGTGGCCAAACGATTCTGCTGTCCCCGCTCGCGTGTCGGGCACCACGACGGGCCGCCGCGCCCCCGCGCCGCTGACCGATCGAGCGCCGAGCGTCTAACGCCGCGCGGGAGCGCCGGAGCTGCGCATGCCCTCGACCACCTCGACCAGGGGCGCCAGTTCGGGGTTCCGGGCCGCCACGTCGAGCGCCTCGCGCAGGGCGGCGTCGTTGGTCGGCCGGGCCTCCTCGAGGAGCTTCAGACCGGCGTCGCTGACGTCGGTGTAGATGCCACGGCGGTCGGTGGGGCACAGGTAGCGGGCCAGCAGGCCGCGGTCCTCCAGGCGGGTGACCAGGCGGGTGGTGGCGCTCTGGCTGAGCACGACCGCGTCGGCGACCTGCTTCATCTGGAGGTGCCCGCCGTCGCCGTCGTGCTGGCGGCTCAGCACGTCGAGCAGCGAGTACTCGCGCACGCTCAGGTCGTGCTCGGCCTGAAGCGCACGCTCGACGTGCGCCTCGATCCTGCCGTGGAGGAGGGAGAGGGCGGCCCAGCCGTTGGCGAGGGCGGTCAGCGCGGGGTCCGTTGCGGTCATCGGTCCGTGTCTCCTTCCGGGGAGGACTGCCCTCCAGGATAGCCACTCCTGGAAATATCCGCGAGAGCGGACTTGAAGCTTGTGCAAGCATCCCGCACACGCCCGTCCCCGCCGAACCCCATGCGCGGACAGACAAGCCGCACGTGAAGCCCATGCAAGCATCGTGTCCACCACCCCGAACCCGATGCACGGACAGACAACCCGCACTTGCTTTTATAGCGCGTGTGCAACTATTGTCGAGGCTCGTAAGACGCACCAGCAATCGCATGGAGGACCGCGTCATGCCACTCGCGCTTCTCGCCCTGGCCATCGGGGCCTTCGGAATCGGCACCACCGAATTCGGGGTCATGGGCCTACTGCCTCAGATCGCCGGGTCCTACGGCGTCTCCATCCCCACCGCCGGCCTGCTGGTCACCGGCTACGCGCTCGGAGTCGTCGTCGGCGCGCCGCTGATGACCGTGCTCGGCACCAAGGTGAGCCGCAAGAACATGCTCATGCTGCTGATGGGCCTATTCACCGTGGGCAACGTGCTCTCCGCGCTCGCGCCTGACTTCCCACTGCTGCTCGCCGGGCGGATCGTGACCTCGCTGGCGCACGGCGCCTTCTTCGGCATCGGGTCCGTGGTCGCGGCCGAGCTCGTGGCACCGTCCAAGAAGGCGGGCGCCATCGCCACCATGTTCACCGGCCTGACCGTCGCCAACATCGTCGGCGTGCCGCTGGGCACCTTCGTGGGACAGGTCGTGGGCTGGCGGATCACCTTCGGCGCCGTGGCCGCGCTCGGCGTGGTCGGACTGCTCGGCATCGCCAAACTGGTCCCCGCCCTGCCCCGGCCCGAAGGCGCGCACCTGCGCCGGGAGTTGGCGGCGTTCCGGAACACGCAGGTGGTCCTCGCCATGGCGATGACCGTGCTGGGGTTCGGCGGCGTCTTCGCCGCGATCACCTACATCGCGCCGATGATGACGCACGTCGCCGGGTACTCCGACGGCGCGGTCACCTGGCTGCTGGTGCTCTTCGGCGTCGGCATGTTCCTCGGCAACCTGCTCGGCGGCCGGTTCGCCGACCGCAGGCTGATGCCGATGCTCTACGCCAGCCTCGGCGGACTCGCCGTCGTGCTGGCGCTGTTCACCCTCACCGCACACACCAAGGTCCTGGCCGCCGTCACCATCCTGCTGATCGGCGCGCTCGGCTTCGCCACTGTGCCGCCGCTGCAGAAGCGGGTGCTGGACCAGGCCCACGGAGCGCCCACGCTGGCCTCGGCGGTCAACATCGGCGCGTTCAACCTCGGCAACGCGCTGTCGGCGTGGCTCGGCGGCCTCGTCATCAGCGCGGGCCTCGGCTACACGGCCCCGAACTGGGTCGGCGCGGCACTCGCCGCAGCCGCCCTCGTCCTCGCCTTCTGGTCCGCGGCCCTCGAACGCCGTGGCACGCACCCGGTGCGCACCACGGACCTCACCGCCACGCCCGAGACCCGGACCCGCGTCCACCACTGACCACGCTCGACCGGCCCCTCGACCCAAACGAGCCCGGACGGTCGACCAAAGTTCTTTCCCTCACATCTATCGAGCTGGCGCAGATAGAGCGTGTGTGCAACTATTGCGCCAGAGGCACAGTTGCTGCGACGGTCTCCGCCGCAGGGCTGGCCACGTCCCTCTCGTGCTTTCCTCAGGAGTTGCCGTGACCTCGCTCTTCACCCCCTTCGCCCTGCGGTCGCTGACGATCCCCAACCGGATCTGGATGGCGTCCATGTGCCAGTACAGCGCCGCGCCGGAGGGCGAAGCGGTGGGCGCACCCACGGACTGGCACTTCACGCACCTCGCCGCCCGGGCCACCGGCGGCACCGGGCTGATCATCACCGAGGCCACCGCCGTCAGCCCGGAGGGGCGGATCTCCCCCTACGACCTCGGCATCTGGAACGACACCCAGGTCGCCGCGTTCCAGCGGATCACCGCTTTCCTGAAGGGCCAGGGCGTCGTCCCCGGCATCCAGCTCGCCCACGCCGGACGCAAGGCGTCGACCGAGCGCACCTGGGTGGACCGCGGCCGGCCGATCAGCCCCGACGAGCAGTACGGCTGGACCCCCGTGGGCCCCAGCGCCCTCGCCTTCGGCGAGAAGTCGACCACCCCGCGTGAACTGACGCAGGATCAGATCCAGGAGATCGTCCAGCAGTTCGCCGAGGCCGCGCGGCGGGCGCTCGCGACCGGGTTCCAGGTCGCCGAGATCCACGGCGCCCACGGCTACCTCATCCACCAGTTCCTCTCCCCCTACAGCAACCACCGGACCGACGAGTACGGCGGCTCCTTCGAGAACCGGACGCGGTTCGCGCTGGAGGTCGTCGACGCCGTCCGCGCCGTGTGGCCGGAGGAACTCCCGGTCTTCTTCCGCATCTCGGCGACCGACTGGGTCGACGAGAACCCGGAGGACGCCCGGTCGGGATGGACGGCGGACGACACCGTCCAGTTCGCCAAGGAGCTCCAGGCTCGCGGCGTGGACCTGCTGGACGTCTCCACCGGCGGCAACGTCCCGGACGCCAAGATCGTGGCGGGCCCCGGCTACCAGGTCCCGTTCGCCGAGCGGGTCCGCGTCGAGACGGACCTGCCGGTGGCGGCCGTCGGCATGATCACCGAGCCGGCGCAGGCCGAGGCCGTCGTGGCCTCCGGCCGGGCCGACGCCGTCCTGCTCGGCCGGGAGCTGCTGCGCAACCCCTACTGGCCGCGTCAGGCCGCCGCCGCGCTCGACGGCGAGGTCGCCACCCCGATCCAGTACCACCGCGCCTGACACGTCCGACCGTCCTGACCGCCCAGGCCGCCCCGACCGTCCTGGCTGCCCGGACCGCCCTCACCGGCTGATCCGAGCGCTCCCGGCAAACCCCGAGAGGTGCCGGCCCCCCCCAGCCACCGCGGGGGCCCGGGCCACGCGGGGGGGGGGCGCGCTCGTCAGCCGAGGGTGTGG
>NZ_JADPRT010000017.1:147816-200010 GCF_015690355.1 Streptacidiphilus fuscans
TCGTTGGGCCCGCCCCCCCCCCCCGGGCCCCCCCCCCCCCCCCCCCCACCCCGCCCCCCCCCCCGCCCCCCCCCCCCCCGGGGGGCCGCCGCCACCTCTCGGTGGGGGTGCGCGATCGTCAGCCGAGGTTGTCGCTGACGAACTTCGCGCCGTCGTAGGAGCCCCAGCCGGTCACCTCGTCGTAGCCGGTGCCGGCGCTGAAGGCGCCGTTGCTGCCACTGGTGACGTCGTGGAAGTCGTTGCCGTAGTTGGCGCCGGTCGCGTCGGCGTAGATGGTGGAGTTGGCGTTGCCGAACGCGGCGTGGCCCTTCGCGGCCGCGACCTGGTCGTAGATCGCGGTGAAGGCCGCCCAGTTGGGCGCGGCGCCGCTGGTGCCGCCGACCTCCTCCCACTGGCCGCCGGTGTAGACCGCCCAGCCGGTGCTGGGGTCGGCAGCCGCGGCCACGTCCGGGACGTCGCGGTTGGTGTCGCTGGTGACGCCGGACTGGAAGCTGGGCTGCGGGAAGACGGTGGAGGTGCCGCCGCCGCTGCCGGACCAGGCGGTCTCCCCGCCGTACGAGCCGTCGGAGTTGGTGGAGAGGGTGGTCCCGCCGACGCCGGAGACGTTGGGGTCGCTGGCCGGGAAGTCGACCGAGGTGCCGCCGTCGCCCGCGTCGTCCGAGCCGTTGTCGCCGGAGGCCGCGTAGACGGACTGGCCCTGGGCCGCCGCCTCCTGGAGGGACTGGTCGTCGGCGGTGCGGTTGGCGGAGTCGATCTGCGACTCGGCCTGACCCCAACTGGAGGAGATGACCGGCACGTTGTCGCTGGCCAGCTGGGAGTAGAGCGCCTCGTCACCGGCGGTGGAGTTGGGCGCCTCGTAGACCTTGATGGTCGCGCCGGGTGCCAGCGCCTGGACGACCTCGATGTCCAGGTCGACCTCGTCCTGGCCGGAGGTGTCGGTGGTGCCGCCGTCGACGTTCACGACGGTCGGCGCGCTGACGTTCAGGCCGTAGGTGGAGTCGTAGGTGGCGATGTCGGACTGGGAGAACGCGGAGAACTCCACCAGGGCGACGGTGACGCCGCTGCCGTTGTCACCGCTGGACTGGAGCGACGCCAGGTCGTAGGCGGCCGGGCCGCTGCTCGGGTCGAGGCCGGACACGGGCGCGGTGGCGTTCGGGCGGACGGCGGTGTTGACGTGGTCGTAGTGGTGGTGCGCCGCGAAGTTGTTCAGCCCGGAGACGTCGACGACGTCGGCGGCGAAGGTCGCGGGGATCTTCGGGGCCGTGGTGTTGGCGAAGAAGTCCCGCTTGGCGGCGGCGTCGTGGTACGTGGCCAGGCTGGTGCCGAAGGCCTTCTCCACCTGCTGCGCGGTGCCGCTGGCGGTGACCGAGAGGCGGTTCGTGGTGACCTGTCCGACGTGCAGGCCCTGCGACGTGAGGTAGCCGGTGACCTGGTTGACGGTCGTCTGGTCGGCCCCGAAGCGGGCGGCGAACTGAGCAGCCGTCAGGTAGTGCTTGTAGTGCGACGAGTGCGGGTTCGTGACCTGTGCGAGGAAGGCCCGCAGACCGGCCTGGTCGCGCATCGCCAGGCTGACGGTGACGTTCAGGTGGGCCGACGAGGCGACGGTGCCGGTGCGGACGGACTGACTGATCGCGCTCACCACGTCGCCGCGCACCGCAACCTGCGGCTGGGTGACGGCGTGGGCGGGCGTGGTGAGGGCGAGCGCGGCGATCGCCGGAAGCGGAGCGGCGAGCAGGCCAAGAGTCTTGAGGCGGCGGGCAGTCACGGGACGTCCTCCATGGAGGTCGGGAATGACGAGTACATGCTGGTCATGCACGGGTCAAGCAAATGGCCGACAGGAAGCATTGCCCTTCCCGACCCGGGCACCATGGGGACGGTTGGTGTTGCCGGGTCAGAACGGGCGGACTGGGCTACACCGTAGGAACTCCCGCACCCTCGGCATAAGCGGGAAAACCCTCGACTGTGCGCCCCCTTGCCCTCGCCTGTGCGAATCGGATGCGAACCGAGGGCCCCTCGGAAGGCCGCCGAAGGGCCGTCAGCCGGGCAGCGGCTGCGCGACGAGCTCGGTCCGGGACGCCAGCTCGGTCCGGGATCTGACGCCGACCTTCCGGTAGACCCTGGACAGTGACGCCTCGACGGTCTTGACGCTGAGGTAGCAGTCCGCCGCGATCTCGCGGTTGGTCGCGCCCGCCGCGGCCAGGGCGGCGATCCGCTGCTCCGAGGGCGTCAGCGGGGAGGAGACCGCCGGATGCGCGGCGGCCTGCCGCGGCACGGGCGGTGGCAGGGCCGCGCCCTGCGCGTGCGGCTCGCCGACCGCCAACCACGCTGCCGCGCCCGCGTCCTGGAAGATCTGCAACGCCTCGTCGGCGGCCCGCCGGGAGGCGGTGTGCCTGCGTCCGCGCCGCTCCGCCTCGGCCAACGCGGACAACGCGCGGGCCAGCTCCAACGGCACGCCTTGCGGCCGTAGTCGGGCGACTGCGGACTCCAGGAGCCCTGCCGCCTCTGGTGTCTCACCACGCGCCAGGCGGAGCAGCGCCGCCGCGCGCTCCATCGTGCCCAGCACCGCCTCCCGGCCCAGACGCCGGGCCACGGCGGACACCTCGTCGACGAACTCCCCCGCCTCGGCCAGCGCCGACTCCGTGCCCTCGGCGACCAGGGCCTCGGCCAGGTCGGCGTGCCAGCGGCCGATGCCGGGGTCGACGATGCCCATCTCCCGCTCGATCACGCGCGCCTCACGCAGGACCTCGGCGGCCTGCGCGGCTCGGCCCGCCATCAGCTGCACCCGGCCCAGCACGGTCAGGTTCCACAGCCGCCAGAAGCGGTCGCCGTCCCGGGCGGCGCGGTGGGCGCCACGCTGGGCGAGGAGCCGGGCCCGGTCCAGCGAGCCGCCGACCGACTCGGCGGCGGCGGTGATGTAGAGCACCGGGCCTGCGGCGTCGGGCTCGTGGGCGACTTCCTGGCCCACGACCCCTCGGCCCAAGACCTCCCGGCCCATGAGCTCCCGCCCCACGGCCTCTCTGCCGACGCCTGCACGGCCGACGGCTGCACGGCCCAAGGCTTCGCGACCGACTGCTTCGCGACCGAGGGCGTGGACGGCGTCCGTCCCCACCAGATCGGCGTGCAACTCGCGCGCACGGCGGGCGGCTTGCAGCGCGCCACGGCAGTCGCCGGAGCTGATCCGCACGTCCGCGAGATGGATCTGCAGACTCACCTGCTCCTCGACGCCGAGCCGTTCCCCGAGGCGGGCGAGCATGCCCAGCAGCGAACGCTCCGCCGCCGCCAGGCGGTTGGCGTGCAGGTGGAAGACCGCCTCGGTCCGCAGCGCCTCCCCCAGCGCCAGCTCGTCGATGCCGCGTCCGCGCGCGTTGGCCAGCGCCCGGCGCAGGGTCGTCTCGGCCTCCGGGTCGCCACCCAGCCGTTGCAGGTACGCCAAGGTCGTCAGCGCTTCGAGCTCGGTCTCCCACAGCGCCGCCTCGGCGGCCAGGCGGGCGGCCCGCCGCGCCTCCGCCTCCGCTCGGTGGACCCGCCCGGCCAGCAGGTCGCGCGAGGCGCTCCAGCAGCGCAACCGGGCCTCCAGGCCCGGGGATCGGGCGGCAGCCGCGTCGCTCAGCCCGTCCCGGATCAGCGCGCCCTCGTGCTCCAGCGACTGCCCGGCGCAGCGCAGCAGCACGATCCTGGCCTGCGACCGCGCCTCGGGGCTCCGGGCCTCGGCGATCAGCACCTGCGCCTCGGCGCGGGCGACATCGAGACGGCCGGCGTCCACGGCGTACCCGGCCGCGGCCAACTGCCGCTCGGTGCGGGCGGTCTCGGCGTCGGCGGGGGTGCGGACCACCGCGAGCGCGGCCAGTTCCGCGGCCGTCCCCGGCGCGCCGCGGCGGCGGGCGGCGGCAGCGGCGACCGTCAGCGTCTGCGCCACGCCCTCGTCCCTGGCCGGGTTGGCGAGGGCGAGATGCCGGGCGCGCTCCACCGGCTCGATCACCGCCTCGGCGAGCCGGGCGTGGGCGTTCCGCCGCTCGTGCCCGCTCGCCTCGGTGTAGACGGCGCTGCGCAGCAACGGGTTGTCGAAGTGGACGTGTCCGTCCGGTCCGATCCGGATCTCCCCCAGCCGTTCGGCGGCCTCCAGACGCAGCGTCACGGACGGGCCGCCCGCGGTGGCCAGCAGCGTGAGGTCGGGTCGGGTGGCCGCCGCGACGAGGACCAGCGCCGCGCGTACCTCCTGCGGCAGCGCGTGCAGCCGGTCGAGCAGCAGGCCGCGCAGCGGGGTCCGGGCGGCGCCGCCGAAGTCCGCCGCCTCCGGTCGGCCGTCCGGCGGCAGCGCGCGGAGGAGTTCCAGCGCGTAGCGGGGGTTGCCCGCGACGGTGTCGACGATCTGCTGCACGGCGCCGCTCGGCAGCGGGACGCCCGCATGGCCCGCGCGCTCCGTGTGGTCCGCGTGCTCCGCGTGCTCGGTGAGCAGCGCGGTCACCTCGGCCGGCGTCATCGGCGGCACGGTGAGCCGCACCACGCCCTCCGGGCACAGCATGTCGTGGACGGGCATCCGCCCGCAGCCGGTCTGCTCGGTGGCGACGATCCGCAACGCCGTCCCGGCGCAGCGGCGGGCTACGAAGGACAGGACGCGCGCGGTCGGCTCGTCCACCCACTGCACGTCGTCCACCACCAGCCAGACCGGGCCCTCTGCGGCCAGCCGGCGCAGCAGCGTGAGCACCGCGAGCGGCACCCTGGCCCCGGCCGGGTCCACGTCCTCGTCCCCGCCGCGCAGCAACGCCGCACGCAGCGCGTCCCGCTGACCGGTCGGCAGCGCCTCCAGGGTCTCGTCGGAGACGCTGTCGAGCAGGTCGATCAGACACATGAAGGGCAGCGGCAGTTCGGCTTCGACCGGCGCGCAGCGCAGCACCCGGACGCCGTCGGCCAGGGCCTGCTCGACCAGGCGTTCGGCCAGGTGGGAGCGGCCGATTCCGGCGGCGCCGAGGAGCACCAGCCCCGGGGCCTCGTGGAGCGCCCTGACGGCGCTGTCCAGGACGTCTTCGCGGCTCACCGTCGCGGCGGCGGCGTCGAGTCGGCGCACCAACTGGCTCCCCTCCTGCAGTGGAACAGTTCAGAGGAAGTTCAGAGCCACTGTCTACACGACAATCGGGAGTTGAGTAACCCCAGGGCGTGGTTACAACTGCTCGCCAGCGCCGAAGCGGTGCGGATCAGTCACCGGTGGCCGGGGCGGGGACGGTCATCCCGGTCGGCGGGTCGATCACCGGGACCGGGCTGATGCCGACCTGCTCCGCGATGCGGGTGAGCAGCATGTCCTGTGCCGCGAGGTGGGCCTGAAGCTGCGCCACCTCGTGCAGGGTCGCGTTCGCGTCCTCGTAGGTGGCCTGCGAGCGCTTGTCCGCCGCGTCGGCCTGCACGTTCTGGCCGACCATGATGACCGACAGCAGGACGAGCTGCAGGAAGGTCTGGGCCACCCAGGAGACGATGGCCGAGGCCCCGCCCTGGATCGCCGACGGCAGGCTGATCAGGTCGAAGAGCGCGAACGCGTAGGCGCACCACATGCTGCCGACCGCGCGGGTGACCAGCAGCGCCACCTTGGTGTTGAAGCGGCTGACCGCGTTCCCCTGGTCATGCTGGTCCGCGGTCCGCACCGGGTGGTAGGCCCGTCGCGAGGCGACGTGCGGGTGGGGAAGGTGCTCGTAGTCGGTCATGGGCTGACTCCGGGAGCTTCGTCGGGTTCCTGCCGGGTCCCTGCCGGACTCCTGTCGGATTCCGGTGGGGATTTCCTAGTCGACACAGGGGATGCCGCTGCCACCACCGTTGACCGCGGGGCCCTGGAAGACCAGGTGCGCGGTGCTGGCCGGGCTCGGCGTGCTGCCGGAGCCGCTGGAGCCGGATCCGGCGGCGGGCGGGGTGAAGTCCGAGGCCAGGACGACCTCGACGTGCCCGGACGCCACCGCGCTGCTCGCCTGCGGCGCGCCGACGCCCACCTTCGACGCGATCTGCTGGGCGGCGGCCTGCTCGCCCGCGCCGTAGAGGATCTCGGTGCTGTTGACCGCTGCGTGGTCGCCCACCCGGCCCTTGGTGTACCCGGCCGCGACCAGCGCGGCCGACTCGACCCCGGCCGATCCGGGCGGCGCCGAGGCGTTGAGCACGTCCACGGTCGTCGCCGAGGCGGGCGCGGACGAGGCGCTGGGCTTGGGCGCGGAGGGCGAGGACGGCGCGGGAGCGTCCGCGAACAGCGCCGTGACGGTGCGCTGGACCTGCGGGACGCTGACCGAGTTGACCGACTGGATGCCCTCGCCGGGGATGTAGACGTTCGGCAGGCCGGTGATGGGAAGGGTGTTGAAGGTGACCTTGCCGCCGGTCAGGTTGGGCGCCTGCTGGGCGAAGTCGAGGATCGACCACTGGTTGTCGATGACCACGTCCTTCTTGACCACGTTCAGCAGCCCCTGCAGCTTCGACAGGTCGGAGAGCACCCCGTCCTTCTTCAACTGGGTCTCGGCCGAGGTGATGTAGGCCTGCTGACGGTGGGTGCGGGCAAAGTCGCCGCCGTTGCCGTCGCCGTCGGTGTTGGTCAGGTTGTGCCGCTGGCGCACGAACGACAGCGCCTCGGCGGGCGTCTGCAGCACGTTGTAACCGGCGTGGAAGTTCGCGCCCGAGCCCTGGCCGGACTCCGCCGGGTCCGAGGTGGCGTGGTTGAGGCAGACCGTGACCGGGCCGATCGCCTGGGCGATGTCGTAAAAGCCGATCAGGTTGACCTCGGCGAAGTGGTCGATGTGCACGTTGAGGAACTTCTGCACGGTGGTCAGCGTCGCCTCGCGCCCCACCTCGCGGCTGGCCTGCTCCAGCGCCGCGCCGGTCAGGCCCTTCGCCTGCAGACCCGGCATGGCCGCGGCCTTGGCCAGGCCGTAGGCCTCCTTGATCTTGTGCATGCCCTGCTCGGAGCCGTCGCCGTTGTAGGTCATCACGTAGTCGTCACGCGGGATCGACACCGCCTGGACCTTGGCGGTCCCGTCCGCCGGGATGTGCAGCAGGATCAGGCTGTTGGTGTTGTAGCCGCCGACGTCGCTGGAGTCGCCCGCGTGCAGCTCGTCCTGGACGAACCAACCCGGCAGGTTGGAGCCGTCGTTGTTCTTCCGGCTGTCCAGGCCGATCAGCAGGATGTTCTCCGAGTTGTCCAGCTTCGGCGGCGCGTTCTGCCCCGACACCGCCAGCGCGTCGGAACTCAGCACCCCCGACGTCAGCTGCTGCACCCCGTACCAGGACACCCCGGCCACGCCCAGCACCGTCACCGACCCGAAGACCGCCGCCGTGCGGGCGACCACGACCGCCTTCGACGCCTTGCCCGCACGAACGGTCGTGCCGCCCGTGCCTCGCCGTGCCCTGCTCATCCCGCCTGCTCCTCCCACTCGCCGACCACGGCGCTCACCACGGTGCTCACCACCGCGTTCACCACTGCGACCCTCATCGGCCGCGACGCGCGGCGACCAGCCGCGCCACACCCACGACGGCCGCGACGGCCATCGCCGCCGCCATCGCCGGGAAAGCCCCCGCGACGCACTTGGCCAGGTCCGTCGCGAACTTCCCGGTCGAGCCCGCGGAGTCGCGTACGACAAAGCCCGCCAGCGCCATCAGCAGCACGACGGGCGGGGCGCCCGTCGTCACCCACCACACGCCCGGCCGCGAGCAGAGCAGCGCGGCGGCCAGGGCGCCCAGCACCGCGGTGATGTCGAGCACCACGCCGCCGCCCCCGCTCACCAGCGCGCCGACCAGCGGCAGCGCGATCAGCACCGAGGCCGACACGGCAGCGGGACGGCGACGCTCCCGCGCCACCGTCGCATCGGCAACCGCGCCTGCTCCGGCACCAGCGTCGACTCCGGCGCCGCGACGGCGCTCCGCGCGGCCGCCCGCCGTGGGCTCCCCCGCGCCGCGCTGCTCCGGCACGGACCGCCTTTGGCCGGTATGCACAAATTCGTCCGATTCGTCGCTGTCCTCGAAGAGCGGACCACGGACCTGCGCAGGGGTATTGCCGCCCATGCGCCCCGCCGGCCAACGGCTGTCAGGGCGCGAATACGGGCCACCGCCCTGCTGCCAGTCGCCTCCCGAGGGAGAACCGCCCCACGCGTCGGACATCGCTCACACCTTTCGCACTCCAGCGACCGCGGCAACCGCGTTCACCCGAGGGACGCTCCGACCACACGGACGGTTGCAGAGTTGCGCAATCTAGCAAGACGGGTCAGTGATGCCTGCGGGAGACCCCCGAAAGATGAGAATCCCTGGCCGGCCACACCGTCCCGCACTCCGCCGGAACGCGGCCCCGCCCGCCCGCCGGGCGTCAAGGCCGCGCCAGAACATCGCGCGCATCTCTTACTGGTTCCTTACCTGAGGTCGCCGCGGGAGTCACCCGCACGGCGAGGGCGACCGGCATCCCCGGCCATTCGCGATCGCCCTCGACCGCCCGCGTCCGCCCACGACCGGACCTGCCGGAGCGGCGAACAAATCCGAGGTTCCTCGCGACCGCTTTAGTCTGATACTTCGTCATTCTTCAGCCCGGCGCGGAAGTTCGCCCACAACTTTGCACTGCACAACCTCTTGCTGTGTCTCATGACAATCGGCATGCTCGGCACCGCTGCCCACACGAGGGCCAGCTCACGAGCGTCCTGATCGCCCCTCACCAAGGAGCCAGCATGCGCCGATTCCTGATACGCGTCGCCACCGTCGCGGCCGCGGCGACTCTCGCCGCCCCCGCCGTGCCGGCCACCGCGGTGGCCGCTCAGGGACTGTCGTTCCGCCCGCTGCACCACTACAACATCAACGGCTACAACTGGGGCGGCTACGCCGCCACCGGCAGCGGCTTCACCTCGGTCTCGGCCAGCTGGACCGAGCCGAGCGCCAGCTGCAACTCCAGCAACGACCTCTACGCCCCCTGGGTCGGCATCGACGGCTACGGCACCTCCACCGTCGAGCAGACCGGCGTCGCGACCGACTGCTCCAGCGGCAGCCCCGTCGACGAGCCCTGGTACGAGATGTACCCGGCCAACCCGGTCTACCTGAGCACCAGCACGCACCCGGTGTCCGCCGGTGACCACATCACCGCCTCGGTGACCTACGCCGGGAGCAACCGCTACACCCTGAAGCTGGCCGACTCGACCAAGGGCTGGACGTACACCACGACCAAGTCCCTGTCCGCGTCGCGGGCCAGCGCCGAGGTCATCATCGAGTCGCCGACCGGTGCGTACCCGAACTTCGGCACCCTGAGCTTCAGTTCCGCCACGGTCAACGGCCAGTCGCTCGGGTCCTCCAGCCCGACCGCGCTCGACCCCTCGAACGGCGTGACCGAGGCCCACACCAGCGCGCTCGGCTCCGGCGGCACCAGCTTCACAGAAACGTTCCTGCACGAGTAGTCCGGCAGCGCCCCGGCCTCCGAGCGGTGGACCACCACCGCTCGGAGGCCGGTCACCGTCAGAACGCTTGTCCCTCAGGCATGTTGACAGGGAGACCCCCATGCGCCGCACCGCCCCGGCCGCACTGCTGACCCTTGCCCTCGCCGTCGCCCTCGCCGCGCCGACCGCTGCTTCCGCCACCGCCACGCCCGCGACCGCGACCGCGCAGGCTGTCGCGCCCGCTGCCGCAGCGGCCGCGCACTCCGCGTCCGTGCCGCACCTGGACCACCGGCTCCCCCGGCACGCGAGCGGTGACTCGAACTGGGGCGGCTACGCCGTCACCGGCGGGGCCTACCGCGCCGTCACCGGCGACTGGACCGTCCCGGCGCTGGACTGCTCGGCCACCGCCGGAGACATATCCTTCTGGTCCGGCCTGGACGGATGGACCAGCAGCAGCGTCGAGCAGATCGGCCTCGACGCGGTCTGCACCCGCAAGGGAACCGTCCAGTACAACCCGTGGGTCGAGATGTACCCGGCCAACTCGATCTACTTCACCGAGACGGTCAAGGCCGGCGACACCATGACGTCCTCGGTCACCACGAACGGCAGCGGCAGCTTCACGCTCATCCTCGCCGACCCCACCCAGGGGTGGACCAAGACGTACACCAAGACCCTTGCGAACGCCCCGCTCAGCTCGGCCGAGGTGATCGACGAGGCGATAGGCAGCCAGAGCATCCCGCCGTGCCCCGACTTCCACCAGGTGCAGTTCAGCAACGTCACCGCCAACGGCGAGGACTTCGCCTCGGCCGGGACGGTGAACACCACCAACCTCGAACGCGCGGGCACCCTGCTCACCCAGGACGGCGCGCTCAACGGCAGCTCCTTCGCGATCTCCTGGCTGCACGCCTGACGGTCCCGCCGACGTCCGGTCAGTGCCGACGTCCGGTCAGTTCAGCTCGGAGCGCCCGTACTGGTCGAAGGTCTGCACCGCCAGGTAGAGGTGGGCCGCGTCCCTCGGGTCCTTCAACTGAAGCCCCGTCAGTTCCTCGACGTGGCGCAGCCGGTAGCGGACGGTGTTGCGATGGCAGTAGAGCGCCTGGGCAGCACCGTCCGTGGACCCACCCGCGTCGAACCAGGCGGTCAACGTGTCCAGCAGGGCGTCGCTTTGGGCCTGCGGGAGGTCGGCCAGTCCGTGCAACGTGCCGACGGCGAGGTCGAGCGCGTCGTCGGGGCTCGCACTGATCAGGCAGCCCAGCGGGAACTGGCCGTAGCGGTGGTGGCCGCGCGCGGCACCGGGGACGCTGCCGAGGGCCAGCCGCGCCTGACGCAGCGCGCGGGCCGCGTCGAGGATCGAGGTGAAGGTGGCGCTCGACCCGAGCCGGACGTCCTCGGCGTCGAGCCGGTCGGGCAGTTCGGCCCAGTCCAGCGGCGCCTGCCCGGCGTGGACGACCCCGACCGTGCCGTCCGGGGAGTCGCGCCACAGCACACCCGCGCCACGACCGGCGAGCGCGCTCTCCCACGCCGCGCGCACGGCCGGTCCGGCGCCCTGGGCCGCGACCACGAGGTAGCGGCCCTTGCGGGCGAGCCCCAGCGCCTCCGCGCTCTGCAACCGCCTGCTGGTCTCGACCGGCCCGGCGGCGAGCAGGGTGTCGAGGTGCTGGTGACGCTCCGCCTCCGCCATCCGCAACAACTCGGCGGTGCGGTCCCGGTAGGCGTCCCGGAGCTCGGCGGAGTAGTCGTCGAGCAGCAGCCACATCCGGTCGGCCTGCTCGACCAGCGCCCGCAGGGTCTCGGTGTCGACCGGGGCGACCTGGTCGACGAGGTACGACCAGGCGAACCGGAACCCGATCCGGAAGCTGTGCAGCAGGGCGGGCAGCGGCACGCCCTGCTGCGCGCGGCGGTGGCCGAGGGCACGCACCGCGCCGAGGTCGGGCGGCACCCCTTCGGCCAGGTGCAGCAGGAAGTTGCGGATCAGATGCGCGGTGGCGTCGCTGATGTCGGCGACCGACACCTCGGAGCCCTCGGCCAGCTCCGACTCGTCGCGGATGATCTGCTCCACCACCCGGGAGGCGAGTTCGTCCGCGTCGGTCACGGCGCGGCGGCACAGCTCCCTGATCGCGGACTCGGCAGAATCGGCGGGCTCGGTGGGCTTGGTGGGCTCGGCGGAATCTGCGAAATCGGCGGCGGAATCCACGCTGCTCCCCTGGTCGTCCGGTGCACTCGCGCCAGGCTAGATCCGCCGCCCGGAGCGATCAACGACCGCCGGGGTAAGGGTCAGTCGAAGAGGTCGGGATCGGTACGCGAGATGTGGTCGAAGAGCGGCTGGAACTGGACCCACCCGGCCAGCTCGAAACCGACCTGACCATACGTCAGTTTCGCTTCCTCATGCGGGATCCGGATCGTCTCCCCGGCCGCCTTGGCCAGCAGCTGCGCTTGGGCCGAGCGCTCCATGGTGATGAACCACCACGCGGCGGAGTCGACGGTGCCGCCGACGGTCAGCAGCCCGTGGTTGCGCAGGATCGCCGCCTTGTTGCCGCCCAGCGCGGCCGCGATCCGGCGGCCCTCCTCCGGGTCGTTGGCGACGCCGGAGTAGTTCTCGTAGCAGCCGTGGTCCTCGTAGAAGGCGCAGGCGTCCTGGGTGAGCGGCTCCAGCAGCTGGCCGGTCGCGGACAGCGCCTTGCCGTGCACGGAGTGGCTGTGCGCCGCGCCGACCACGTCCGGACGGGCGGCGTGGACCGCCGCGTGGATCGCGAACGCGGCCCGGTTGACCCGGTGCCGGCCCTGGACGACCTCGCCGTCGTGGTTGACCAGCAGCAGGTCGCTGACCCTGATGTGCTTGAAGGACATGCCGAAGGGGTTGACCCAGAAGTGGTCGGTGAACTCCGGGTCGCGCGCGGTGATGTGACCGGCCACGCCCTCCTCGAAGCCGAACCGCCCGAACAGCCGCAGCGCGCCCGCGAGTCGCTCCTTGCGGTGGCGGCGTTCGACGGCGGGGTCGGTGAACACCGGCGGGAGCCGGAAGATCAGCTCCTCCTCCGGCACGGCCACGAGGTCGGCGCGGCTCAGCGGTTCGGCCTGGGGGTGCTGGTTCGCGGTCGGCTCGGCGGTCACGGGTCCTCCTGATCGGGCATGCGGCATGCAGCGTGGCGCATACGGCTCTGCGGCGCTTCGTCCCATGCTGGCGGGCAGGACGGCGCGCCGCCATGGTCCGGGCGGCGCGGAATGCGTGCGCCGGATTGTCGCCCGGCACAACGGAGGCCGAGGAGTAGCCGCAGCCGCACCCGCCCTACTGGCGCCGGAGCCGGAGAGCGAGACTGGGAACGACGAAGGACAGCAGGAAGACCGGCAGAAAGCTCTTCCCGGTGCACCGGAAGGCGACGGTCTCGCCGTCGGCGGCGTCGAAGGTCGTGGTGCGACTGGAGTTCCGGCCGCTGCGGACCTGCAGGGTGTGGCGGCCGGGTTCCACCGCCGTCTCGAACGTGGCGTTCATGGCGACGGACCCGACGCGCTCGCCGTCGAGCACGATGTCGTAAGGGCTGCGGCGCACCTCAGCCCCGATCGCCTTGTGCGTGACCGTCAGCGTTGCCGACATGCCCAGCCTCCTCCGGTCACCCTGTCTGGACTGCCCGAAGGGTGAGCAGCGTGATCTCGCTCGGCGCGAAGACCCGGAAGGGCGGCCCCCAGAAGCCGGTGCCCCGGCTGGTGTAGAGCTGGGTGCGCTCCCCGTGCCGGCTCAGGCCGCTCACGACGGGCTGGTCGACGCGGACCAGGAAGTTGAACGGCCAGATCTGGCCGCCGTGGGTGTGCCCGGAGACCTGCAGGTCGATGCCCGCAGCGGCGGCCTGGGCCACGAACTTGGGCTGATGGGCGACCAGCAGCACCGGCTGGTCCTCGTCCGCACCGGCCAGCGCGCCCACCAGGTTCGCGCTGTGCCCGTCCAGGCCGGACGACTCTGCGGTCACGTCGTCGACACCCGCCAGCACCAGCCGGTCGCCGCCACGCTCCACGATCACGTGGCGGTTGTGCAGCGACTCCCAGCCGAGCTCGGTCATCCGGTCGAGCCAGCCCTGCGCCTCGCTGTAGTACTCGTGGTTGCCGGTCACGTAGACCCTGGCCTGGCGGGCACGGATCTCCCCGAGCGGCGCCGACTGCTCGCGGCGCTGGACGGGCGTGCCGTCCGCGATGTCGCCCGCGTGGACGACGACGTCCGCGTCGAGCGCGTTCACCGCCTCGGTGACGCCCGCCGACCAGCGCGCCCGGTCGATCGGGCCGTAGTGGGTGTCGGCCAGCAGGACGACCCGCGTGCCGTCCAGGCCCGCGCCGAGCCGCGGCAGGGTGACCTCGACCTGCTTCACACGCGGCACTCGCATCGCCTCGAAGTGACCCCATCCGAGCAGCGCGGCCGCGACCACGACGACGCCCACGGCGATGCCCCGGGCCGGGCCGACCCCGCCCTTGCCGAGCACGATCAGCACCAGGTGCAGCAGGTCGCCGAGAACGGACCAGGTGAAGAGCACCCAGACGATCCCGAGCGTGCTGTCCGCGATCCTGGAGGCCCGGTCGTTCCGCCTGCGCCCGTGGCCCACGGCCATCAGGAACGGAAAGGAGACGAGACCCACGGCGAAGACCACGGTGCCCGCCAGGAAGACCGGGAACGGCCAGTGGACGCCGAAGGCGAAGAGCGTGGCCCAGGGCAGCACGAAGAGCAGCGCCAGGACGAGAAAAACCACCGCCCCGCCCAACCGCCGCCGTCGCCGCGAGCCCTGCGGGGCCGCCGCGGCCTCCGAACCGCCGTCCTCACGGACCGAACGCGGTTCCGCGGACATGACCGTGGAATCATCCGTGGACACGCCGGTGGATACGCCGTCTGCCACAGCGCCGCCCCTCATGTGATCTGTCAGCCGTCTGCGTCGACCGTTCGCCTCACCCCATCATCCCGCATCCATCCGGGCGCCGAACGCGGGCCGGGGGCTCCCCCTGTGGTCGCCAACGCGGGGGCTGTGTCGTTTAGGTAGATCGCGTCTACGTAGACGCGATCTACCTAGCCGCCCGCTACACGGAGTGGCGGGCTCTCGCCCCTACCCGTCGAGCAGATCCCGCACCACCCGCTCCGCGGCCTCCTCCTCCGCGGGCACGGGAGACACCTCGTCCAGCGTGTCGAGATCGCTGTCCTCGCCGAGCTCCTTCTCCCAAGCGTCGGCCAACTGCTGCTGCCGCTCCTGAGGCTGGGTCCGGACCTTCTGCCGGCTGGCGGGGCTGAGAGCTTCGAGGAAACGGGTGAGTTCGTCTTCTGGCATGCGGGATCTCCGAGGGTGCAGGGGCGGGTTCACCGACAGGTGTTCCAGGCCGAGCGGCCACGCCATCCCGGAACCGGACCTGGTCACCCGGACGGCGCACGGCGTGCCGAACGGTCAGCACGAACGGCTACAACGCTGCATCAGCACATCCGTCTCTCCGACGTCGGCCGCGTCCGACGGCTCTAACGCGGTGCCCACGTATCTGTGCCCGATGTCGACTCGACGGCCGATCCTGCCGAACCGCCGAGGTTGGACAAGTGAGTATCGCTACTCATGACCTCGCCGGGCGACGCCGGGAGACTGACCCGTACGGCAACCAGGGAGGGACCGTGCACAAGCGCAAGTTCGCACCGGCCGTCATAGTGCTGCTTCCCCTCGCCCTGACCGGCCTGTGCGTCACGGACATCATCGAGCTGATGCCCGACAGCACCCACTTCTGGGCTGTCCTGCTGATCGCCCTGGGCATCGTCGGCGCTCTGGCCGGGATCCTCGCATCGCTGGCCCTGATGCTGCTCGTGATGGGCCTCAACCGCTGGGAATTCTGAGCCAGCAAACTGGACCCTGGCGCCAGCGGGGCCACGGCAGCAGGCCACGAGTCGACACTGGCAGGTGAGCTGCTACGCGCCCTTGACGTGGCGTCTGCTGTCGCACGACGGTGTCCAGGACGGACTGGTTGCGTTGAAGTTGGAGGGGATCACGGCGCTGCGGTTCATCGGAGTGGACCCGAACACCGAGCAGGGCGAGTCGCCCACGGTCTGGGTGGACGACGAGAAGCGGGAGCTGGTGTTCCAGGGCTACAAGCCTGGCGACCACTTGATGGAGCAGATTGACGCCATCCCGGCACCCGACCACGCCCTGGGCATCCCTGACCACGAGTACGCGATCCGCCTGCCGTTCAGCATGATCCCGAACATTCGAAAGGCCTGCGATGCCGCCGACGAACTGGGCTGACCTGTTCGCGAAAGCCCGGCACTCCGCCGTCCACCTTGAGATGCGCGACCACTACGCCGCGCCGAGCGAGGACGACCCCATCGCCCGCTGGGAAGCAACCGGCGTAGCCGACACCGACCCGGACTCCGAGTGGTGGGCCGGATGGTCCCGCATCGTTCGCGACGCCGTCGCTCGCGGCGTCCAGGTGCGCCGAGCCCGCATCGTCTCTGAGCCAGTGACCCGATACACCCGATGGCTGCACGCCATCACTCCGGCGAACCTCGCGGCCGGCGAACGCATCAGCTGGCTGCCACGCCGGAACGCCGTCGACCTCGCGTTGCCGGGCGCGGACTTCTGGGTCATCGACGACACCCTCGTGCGGTTCGGTCAGTTCTCGGGCGATGGCGTCCCGATGGAGCCGATCTACCGAGATGAACCCGAGGTCGTCAAGCTGTGTCTCGACGCCTTCGAGAGCGTCTGGGCGCGCGGTGTCCCGCACGAGGAGTACGTGATCCACTAGCTCGACATGACCCGATCTCCATCGTCATCGGCTCAGCAGGCGCGCGAACGAGTGGCCGCGCGCCTGCACGAGCTGAGATCCAACTCCGGCCTGACAGGGGTGGGTTCACCGACAGGTGTTCCAGGCCGAGCGGCCACGCCATCCCGGAATCCGACCTGGTCACCCAGACTGCGCACGGCGTAGTCAGCGCGAGTGGAGCAAGCGGTACGGGCCGAGGTAGTAGGAGACGGCCATCAGTGACGGACCGTCATCGATCAGGCCCTCCGCCGCGCACCGGACGACTTCCGCCTCCGTCAGCCACTCGACCCGCTCGGCCTCGCTCACGTCCTGCGGCGCACTGATCCGGGTGCACTCGGTCGCGAGAAAGCAGGAGAACTGCATCGTGCTGATCCCGGACAGGGCGTGGTACTGCGTGAGCGGCTCGACCCGGCCCGGCCGCCAGCCGGTCTCCTCCTCGATCTCCCGTCGGATCGCCGCCGCCGGGTCCTCGCCTGGATCCGCCCAGCCCGCCGGTACTTCCCAACCCCACCTGTTGGTGATGAAGCGGTGTCGCCACAGCATCAGGAAGCGGCCCTGCTCGTCGACGACGACCGCGGTGGTGGACGGGCGGGGCATCGTCAGGACGTGGTGGTCGACGCGGCCCACCCCGGGGATCTCGACGTCGTCGAGCCACACCTCGACATAGTCGCTGCCGTAGACGCGCCGACGGCCGTAACTCTTCCACTCCACTGCTGGAGGCCCTTCAGTCGCGGACGGCTACCCGCGACCCTCTCACGCGCTCGCTCAGGGCCGGCACCGGCGCTCAGGCGGACTGCCCCGTGGATCCCGTCGAGGCGGGCATGGGTGAGGAAATCGAGGCCGCCGATGGGGCCCACCGGCCAAGGAGAGGCGGGATGCACAACCGGCATCCCGCCTCCCCCAAGGCGGGTGATCACCCGAAGACGAGGACGCCGTCCGGGACGTTGCCGACGGTGACCGGGGTGCCCGGGGTGCTGGTGGCGACCGTGACCGGGACGAGCTGGTTCACGTTGGAGTCCACCACCCAGGCCGTGGAGCCGTCGTGGCTGAAGCTGAGCGCGTACGCGCCCGACCCGGTCGGGATGAACGTGCCTGCCGTGTCAGTCGCTAGCGCGATCGGGGTGACGCCGCCCGCGCCGGTGTCCGCGACGTAGGCCGTCGTGCCGTCCGGGGAGACGGCGACGCCCTGCGGGCCCGCGCCAGCAGGCAGCGTCGCCGTCACGGTGTCCGAGGCGGCGCTGATGACCGACACCGAGGACGAGCCGCCGTTGGTGACGAGCACCCGGCCGCTGTCGGGGGTGACCGCGACGCCGAACGGGGCCGCGCCGACGGCGATGGTGTGCGTGACGGCGCGGGTCGCCAGGTCGACGTCGCTGACGGTGCCGCTGCCCTGGTTCGCCACCCACAGTTGGGTGCCGTCGGGGCTGACGGCCAGTCGCTCCGCCTGGCTGCCCACGGCGACCGGCGTGCCCGCCGTGAGCGTCGCGACGTCGATCGGCTGGACCGTTCCGTCGCCGTAGTTGCTCACCCACACCGTCTTGCCGTCCGGGGTCGCGGCCAGGTCGGCCGCGACGTTGCCGACGGGGACGGACTTCACCACGGCGTTGGTCGTGGTGTCGATCACGGTGACGTTGTTGCTGTTGTTGTTCGCGACGAACAGGTCGCCGCCCGCCACGGCCATCCCGTCCGGGCCGCTGCCCACGGGGATGGCCGGGCCGGCGTTGTGGGTGCGGATGTCCACCGGGGTCACCGTGTTGTCGCTGTAGTTGGTCACGTACGCGGTCGGGATCGTCTCGCCGGGCTGCGCGACCGTGGCCAGCAGGGAGGCGTTCGGGACGACCGCGCCGTTGGCGGCGTGCGCCGCGAAGGCCACCTGGTAGTAGCCGGTGGTGGTGGCCGCCGGGGCGGCGATGGTCACCGTGACCTGCGCCGTCCCCTTGGCCGGGGCGGTGACCGTGCCGCTCGCCGGGCTGACCGACAGGCCGGACGGTGCGGTCGCGTGCCAGGAGACCGCCGCCGGGCGGGAGCCGAGGGTGTTGTCGACCTTGACCGCGACCGTCGTCGTCGCCCCGGGGGCGAGGCGTACCTGACCAGGCGTCAGGTCGAGCGCGGCGCTGGTGCTCGGCGGGAACCGCACCGGGCCCGCCGGGAACGACGGCGGGGCGTCGGCGGTGGGCGTGCCCCAGCTGGTGTTCGGCGTGGTGGCGAGCGTGTAGTCGAGCCGGTGCGCCCGGGTCAGGTCGATCCAGGTACGGCCCGTGGCCTGGCCGTTGACGCGCAGCGACTTCACGTACGTGTCGCCCGCGCCCTGGGCGTCGATGGTCAGGTCACCGTAGGCGCCGTGGACCGTGGCCCTGGGGAACTGCGGGGCGCCGAGCACCATCATGGGCACGCCCGGCGTCTGCGGGTACATCCCGAGAGCGGCCCATACGTACCAGGAGCTCATCGCGCCGAGGTCGTCGTTGCCCGGCTCGCCGCCCGGAGTCAGCGCGTACAGCTGGCTGGTCACGCGGTGGACGACGGACTGCGTCTTCCACGGCTCGCCGACGCTGTCGTAGACCCAGGGCGAGTCGAGCGCGATCTCGTTGCCCTGCCACTGGTAGGGCGCGTCCGGACCGGCGTTGAGCTGGGTGAAGTAGGTGTCCAGCCGCTTGAGGGTCGCCTGCCTGCCGCCCATTCCCTGGACCAGGCCCGCCAGGTCCTGCGGGACCATCCACGTGTACTGGGCGGCGTTGCCCTCTTGGAAGCCGTCCTGGCCGAAGCCCGAGACGGACACGGGCGGCCCGGACGGGAAAGCGCCTGCGGCGTCCCGCGGTTCGACGTAGCCGTTCGACGTGTCGAAGAGGTTCGCCCAGTTCTGCGAGCGCTTGCTGAACACCGCGCTGTCCGCGCTCTTGCCGAGGGTGGTCGCGAGCCGCGAGATGGCGAAGTCGTCGAGGGCGTACTCCAGCGTCTCGGAGGCCCCGTTGGGCACCGGGCTGATCGAGTCCGAGCCGATGTTCGGCACGTACCCGTCCTTGATGTACGCGGCGCCGTTGGGCCGCTCGACGTACCAACCCTGGCCGGGCGCACCGGTGGTGCCGTCGGCTCCCTTCACCATGTCGGCGAGCGCGGCGGAGGCGTCGAAGCCGCGCGCGCCGAAGGCGTAGGTGTCGGCGAGTATCGGGTCGGCGGAGTCGCCGTTCATCACCCCCGTGTAGCCGTTGGCCGAGGGCCACTTGGGCAGGGAGCCGCCCTGGGCCGCGTCGTTCAGCAGCGAGGTCGCCATGTCCGCGGCCACGCGCGGGTCGATGGTGGCCAGCAGCGGGGTCTGCGAGCGGTAGATGTCCCAGCCGGAGTAGTTGGCGTACTGGGCGTGGCCCGGCTGCGTCTGGTGGACCTTCTCGTCGAAGCCGAGGTACCGCCCGTCGGCGTCGCTGAACAGGCTCGGCTCCAACGAGGCGTGGTAGAGCGCCGTGTAGAAGGTCGCCTGCTGGGCGCGGGTGCCCCCGGCGACGGCGATCGTGCCGAGCTGCCGGTTCCACGCGGCGGTGGCCGCTGCCGCGACGGTGCCGACGTCGAAGGTGCGCGCCTCGGCGTTCAGGTTGTCCAACGCGCCCTGGACGCTGACGTACGAGACCGCGACCTCCATGCCGACGTGCGCGTTCTTGGTGGTGTCGAAGGTCAGCCAGCCACCGGCGACGACGCCGGATCCCTGGGCGCCGGTCGCGGTGCCCGGCGTGGTCGCGTAGTTCTTGGAGCGCGGGTTCTGCTTGCCCTGCACGCTGACGCTCGTGCGGCCCGCCGACGTGGCGACGTGCGCGGCGCTCGCTCCGCCCCACGTGCCCGAGGCGGTGAACGGCCGGTCGAAGCGGGCGGCGAAGTGGACCGTGTAGCTGTTCGGCTGGCCGCAGAAGTGGCCGCTGGTGACGGTGCCGGTGATCTCCCGGTCGCCGACGGCCTGGAAGCTCGCGGAGGAGCTGCCGTTGGCGCTGTCCGCGACCTTCACCAGCAGGCGGGCCTGGGTCGACGCCGGATAGGCGAAGTCGGCGACGCCGGTACGCGCAGTGACCGCGAGCTGCGTGCGGACGCCGCCCGCGGTCACCGCGTAGGAGCCGGGGTGCGCGCTCTGCGAGGCCTGGGTGAACGCCGCCGAGGCCGAGTCGGGGTCGGACGGCAGCGCGCCGGTCATCGGCAGGATCGGGAAGTCCCCCGCGATCGGGCAGCCCGGCCCGGACAGGTGGGTGAGGCTGAACCCGGTGATGCTGTGGTCGGCGACGTTGTAGCCACCGCCGTCTGGACGTGACGGAGTGTCAGGACTCCACTGCACCATGCCGAACGGCAGGTCCGCGCCCGGAAAAGTGTCGACCTGGCCGACGACGGCCCCGCCGCTCCCGGTACCGACCAATGGGTCGACCAGCGCCGCGGGGTCGGTGACGGGAACGGTCGCGGCGGCTGGGCCGTCAGCTGCGCCTGGCGAGGCGGCGGCCTGCGCGGCGGTCGGTATGACCGCCACGATCAGCGCGCCGGCCACCGTCGCGGCCAGCGCCCCGACGCGGGGCAGCCGGCCCGGCGGCCGGGATCGGGTCGAACGACGTGGTTGACGAGGTATCGGCATCGACATCGCTGTCATCATGGACACTGCGGAAGTGACTCACGCCTGAACAGACACCGTCAAGGTCTCCCACGATGAATGACGCAATGTCATGGCGGGTTTTGAGAAGCGCCGATCGGCGGTGCTCGCAGCCGTCAAGTACCCGAGCCCGCGCCCAACGTCCGTGCCAGGACTACGGCTTGATCCCGACGGCGGCGTAGAACGACACCTGGGCGTCCGTCGCGTCCCCCGGCAGCGGGTCGTCGCCGTCGTCCGGACGCCAGCGGTGGGCCGTCACGATCTCCGGCTCCAGCAGCTCCAGGCCGTCGAAGAAGGAGGCGAACTGCTCCCGGTTCCTCAACTGGAGGGTGGTGCCCACCTGGTTGTAGATCTCCTGGACCTTGGGCGCGCCCTCCGGGTCCAGCTCGGCGGTGGCGTGCGAGAGCACCAGCGCGGAGCCGGACGGCAGCGGCTTGAACAGCCGGTCGACGATGGCCTGCGCCTCGCGGATGTCCGGGACGAAGTGCAGCAGCGCGACCATCGACAGCACCACCGGCTGCCCGAGGTCCAGCGTCTCGGCCAGCTGCGGAGCGTCCAGGATCGCCTCGGGATCGCGGACGTCACCGTGGATGTAGGCCGTCCGGCCCTCGGGGGTGCTGGTCATCAGCGCCCGCGAGTGCGCGAGCACGACCGGGTCGTGGTCCACGTAGACGACCCGCGCGTCCGGCGCGACCGACTGCGCGACCTCGTGCAGGTTCGGCGAGGTGGGGATCCCCGTACCGATGTCCAGCCACTGGCGCAGACCCAGCTCCGCCAGCGCCCGGGTCGACCGGCGCATGAAGGCCCGGTTCGCGCGGACCGCCAGCCTCATGTTCGGGAAGACCTGGAGCACCCGCTCGGCGGCCTCGCGGTCCACCGCGTAGTTGTCCTTGCCGCCCAGGAAGTAGTCGTACATCCGCGCACTGTGCGGGACGTCCTGCCGTATGCGCGCGCTGAGCGGCTCGCTCGACACCGAACCCTCCGTCTCGCTCATCCGCTGCGCTTCCCTTCTTCCGTGCGGCACACCCAACCAGCCCGAAGTCTAGTCAAGTTGTTGATCTTTCAGGCACATTCTGCCAGGCACCCTGGTCCACCAAAGCCCGCCTTGACTGATTGATGCCATCATGGTGTCATTACTTCATGCTCTACGCTACGCCGAACCTGCACGACGCCGACCAGGCCGTCCTCGCCGAGATCGGAGAGATGCGGGACCGACTGCGCCTGCACCTGCGCACCCCACGCCGGTGGGAGGGGCAACTGCGGCGCAACCTCACGGCTCGGGCGATCGCCGGGTCGAACACCATCGAGGGCTACGCGGCGAGCGTGTCGGACGTCGAGGACATCATGGTCGGCGAGGCGCCCATCGAGGCCAACGACACCGTTGCGGCTGAGATCGAGGGCTACCGGCAGGCGATGACCTACATCCAACGCCTTGCCGAGGCCGGTGACGACTTCTCCTACAGCAAGGGGCTGCTCAACTCGCTGCACTTCATGATGCAGGGGCACCACCTGCTCAAACGCCCCGGCTGGTGGCGTAGCGGGCCGGTGTACGTCACCTCGGCCGAGGATCCCACCATCGCCGCCTACACCGCTCCCGACCCCGAGCAGGTTCCGGCCCTCACCGGCGAACTGGTGGAGTGGTTGAACGAGGGCGACCTGGATGCACCGGGCCTGGTGCGGGCCTCAATGGCGCACCTGAACCTGGTCGCGATCCATCCCTGGTCGGACGGCAACGGCCGGATGTCCCGCGCCCTGCATACTCTCGTGCTCGCCCGAGAAGGCATCATGGCACCGGAGTTCTCGAGCATCGAGGAGTGGCTCGGCCGGGCCCGCAACACCTACCGCTACTACGACGTCCTCGCCGAGGTCGGCGGACCCGTCTGGACTCCCGATCGCGACACGCTCCCCTGGGTTCGCTTCTGCCTGCGCGCCCACCATCAGCAGGCCCAGACCGTCGAGCGCCAGGTGCACACCACCCGCGAGGTCTGGACCGGCCTCGAACAGGCCCTCGAGCAACGCGACTGGCCCGACCGCATGATCTACGCGCTCTACCCCGCCGCCATGAGCAACCGCATCCGCCGCGCCACCTACCAGGCGGACGCCGAGCTGAGCGAGCAGCAGGCACAGCGAGACATCCGCGAACTCGTCCGCGCCGGCTGGCTCACCGCCAAGGGCGAGGCCCAGGGCCGCTACTACGTCGCAGGCCCCGACCTGCCCGAGGAGATCACCCACGGCGTCCGCGAACCGAAGCCGTTGCGCGACCCCTACGCGTGAGACGCATTCCTCGAAGGCGGACACGTGACAAGCCGCCGAACAGACCCTTCAGCCGCCCAGCCAGCTGAAGCCGAGCACGACCAGCACCAGGGCGATGCCCAGCAGGGCGAGAATGATCGGCGTCAGCACCAGAACCAGGGCGCCCATCTCGCCGATCCGCACCAGGGTCGACGAGGACCCGCGCGGCGCCTGCTGCTCCGCCTGCCGGCCCCGGCGTCCGGGCGGACCGGACGCCGCCGGGCCGGGCGGGTTGGACGTACGCCGTCTGGAACCGTTAGCCACCGATGCCCTCCTCATGCCGTCTGTTCCGCACCGTAGCATCTACATCCGCGTAGAAATTAAGGACGGGGTGGGCTACAGGAATGTAGACGATGAAGGCGGGTGTGACCAGGTCAGCCGACGACGGCCGCGGTCACCAGAGCGGAGGCGACGGACTCGCCCCGCTGGAGGAGGTCGACGCGGATCCGGACGCCCCCGTCGCCGAGGTCGGGCTCGCGGGAGGTGACGATCTCGGTCGGCACGTCGAGCTCGGCGTAGCGGTCGAACGTCGAGGTGATGCCGGTGATGACGATCTGCCGCGGGTGCAGGACGCGGTGCACGGTCTGGCGGGCGGCCTCCAGCAGGACCATCCCCGGGATGTGGTCGACCGGGTGGTCGAAGAGGACCGGGTGCGCCAGGTTGCAGCGCAGCTGCCAGCGGCCCGGCTCGGAGGCCTCGGGAGCATCGGAGACCTCCGCGAGGACCACATCGGCGACGTCGTCCCGTGCCACCAGTCTGGGCGCGACCGCCTGCGGCGGGACGACGGCGGCCTCGGACGGGTCCGAGGCGGTGAACGACGCGGTGAACCGGTCCAGGATGTCGCCGCGCATCCGCTTGTAGACGGCGGGCGAGGAGGCGACGAAGCCGAAGGAACCGGTGCCGACCTGGGTTGCGCCGCGGTAGACCCCGACCGCGCCCTCCGCGCCGATCACCTGCTTGCCCCGGCGGCGGAAGTTGTAGCAGGACACCGACAGCTCCAGATCGGTCGGGACGCCGCCGCACCGCAGGCCCTCGTCCGCGATGTCGAAGGCGATGCGGTCCATGATGAAGCTGTGGCCGATCGGTATGCCGTAGCCGACGTGACCGATCATCAGACCCGCCTGCCGAATCGTTTCAGCAAGCAGCATCGGGTCGTGCCGGCCGTCGCGGGAGCGGTAGTAGCTGTGGCCGCGCGGCCACTGCGCGCTGACCCGGAAGGCGTCCGGGACCTCGTCCGCCATCAGGTGCGTGAGCAGCACCTCGGAGACCGCCGCACGGTGGACGTAGCGGCGCGGCACCGGCTGCTGGAAGAAGTCGTTCGCGTCGAGCTCGATAGTGGCTGTCCCTGAGCCGGAAGCGGCTGTGGACCCGATGTCGGTGCTGGACATGACGCGCATGGGTGACTCCCCTGGCAGCCCTTGGCACCACCCTGCGCGGTGCCGCCAAATAAAAGTACCTGTCGGTTGGTTTTCTTTTCAAGGCCTCTGCCCGAGGGGCGTCGAGATTCAGCCGCCACAGATCCACGGGCCGCCAATACTTGGGTGATCCACCAGAAAACGGTCATCCTGTGCCCAATCCCTGCCCTTCCTCTGGGCGAGTGCGATACCGTCTGTCTGGTTTGTAAATATCGATGACGATGGGCTGACCAGTGGCAAAGCAAGATCGAGCGGTACGGACCCGGGAGGCTGTCCTCGTCGCCGCGGGCGAGGCCTTCGCGGACAACGG
This sequence comes from Streptacidiphilus fuscans, assembly GCF_015690355.1. Taxonomy (GTDB): domain Bacteria; phylum Actinomycetota; class Actinomycetes; order Streptomycetales; family Streptomycetaceae; genus Streptacidiphilus; species Streptacidiphilus fuscans. The sequence goes on from NZ_JADPRT010000017.1 coordinate 172,579, forward strand.
CTTCCTCGGCACGAGCATGGCCGACATCCTGGAGCGGGCCGGAGTGACGAAGGGCGCGCTCTACTTCCACTTCGCCTCCAAGGAGGAGCTCGCCTTCGCCCTGATCGAGGAGGAGGAGCTGCGCGCCGGCCAGATGGTGAACGAGTTCCTCGAACGGGACCTGCCGCCGCTCCAGACGCTGATCGCGATGGTGAACCGCTGGGCGCAGATCATCCAGACGGACCCGGTGGTCCGCGCCGGCGTGCGGCTGATCGTCGAGCAGGGGACGTACAACCGCCCGATGCCCGGCCCCTACGGCCAGTGGGACACCCGCGTCGCCGAGCTGCTGGAACGCGCGGCGGAACAGGGCGACCTGCGCAAGGGCGTGGACTCCAAGGCGGCGGCCGAGTTCATCGTCGCCGCGTTCACCGGCATCCAGCTGGTCTCGCAGATCTCCTCGGCCCACCAGGACCTGCAGGAGCGGCTGCAGGTGATGTGGGAGCTGCTCCTCGGCGGACTGCTGGCGGAGGGACGCTCCGTGGTCTTCGTGCCGGGCGGCGCGCTGTGATCCTGGTGACCGGCGCGAGCGGCACGGTCGGGCGCGAGGTGGCCGGAATGCTGGCGGCCCGAGGCAGACCGGTGCGGCTGATGACCCGCTCGCCGCAGGCACTGCGGCGTGAGGGCGGCATACCGGGCACGGAGGTGGTCCGGGGGGACTTCGACGATCCCGACAGCCTCGCCGCCGCCTTCACCGGCATCCGGGCGGTGCTGCTGATCACCACCGATCCGCTCCGTCCCGACCACGACGTCCGCGCGATCGAGGCGGCGCAGGCCGTCGGCGTCCGACACGTCGTCAAACTCTCCGCCCTGGCGGTTCTCGACCCGCTCGCCCGGGATCTGATCACCCGCTGGCAGCGGGCCAACGAGGAGCTGCTGCTCTCCTCGGGCCTCGGCTGGACGGTGCTCAGGCCGCGCGCCTTCATGTCGAACACCCTGAGCTGGGCCGAGCGCATCCACACCGGCAGACCGATCCCCGTCCTCGACCCGCACGCGCGGACGGCGTGCATCGCCCCGCAGGACCTCGCCGAGGTCGCCGTACTCGCGCTGACCGACCCCGCCCACCAGGGCCACGCGTACGCGCTGACCGGCCCGGAGGCGCTCAGCGCGACCGACCAGGCGGACCGGCTGGAGCAGGTGCTGGGACGACGGCCGCTGCTGGAGACGGTCGGCGCCGACCTGGTCCGCGAGCACCTGCTGCGGCGCTACCCGGAACCGTTGGCCGACGCGCTGATCGCGTCCCAACTGCGCCAGGCGGCAGGGGCCAAGGCCGAAGTCGATCCGACCGTGGCCGCGCTCACGGGGAGACCGGCGACGACCTACCGGCAATGGGCCGCGGACCATGCGGCGGCCTTCGCCCGCTGACTTCAGCCCCATCAGATATGACTGTGCATCAGATCACCGGCTGGGCACTGCCCTTCAGGACGTAGCAGCCGGACCGGTCGGTGCCGACCAGCCCCGGCAGCAGCAGTCGCCAAATGCCCGCCAGGCTCTCGGCGGTAAGCGTCCTCGACTGCCGACGGGAGAGCAGGCTGAGGCCGTTCAGCACCAGACCGAGCGACTCGGCGACCGAGGCGTGCGGCAGCCCGCTCTCGGGCCAGTCGAGCAGCTCGGTGGTGAGCGGGAGCAGTCCGGGATCGGCCGTCGAACCCGGGCTGCTGAGCTCGTGCTCGTCGCTGAGTCGCAGTCCGGCCCGGAACACCGGGTCGTGGGCCAGCCGGTCCAGGGTGGCATGCGTCAGGTCGATGATGGCCTGCAGCGGCGCGGTCCCGGCGGTGGAGCGGGCGGCGTCGATCAGCAGCTGCAGCGTCTGCTGCGCCGCGTCGCGCACGGCGTCGGCCAGGTCCCGCTTGGACGAGAAGTGGTAGTAGAGCGCCCCCTTGGTGACCTGGGCCATCTCGGCGATCCTGGCCAGGCTGGTGGCGCTGAAGCCCACCGTCTCGAAGCTCTCCGAAGCCGCTGCGATGATCGCTGACCGGGTGCGCTCGCCGCGTTCCTGTACAGCCATGTGCCCTCCAGCGATCGACTGGGCTCAAACAATACCAGCAGTGCGGTTTCTTGTCCCGCTTCGCGCACGACACACTGCCTTCAGGCCCGCACAAGGCAAATCACACCAGGTCAGCGACGTCTGCTCGATTGCTTGACGAATGTCAAAACCACGTGGCTGGTTTGTTTTTTTACAGATGCGAGGACGTACGCAAGCATGCTGCGCCCCCGGAGCAGGCGGCAGCGCCCGCGCCGGAGGACGTTCCGGTCGCCACGGCCTGACGCGTTCGCCCGGCCACGCAGGGCCTACCCCAGCGGTCGCAGGCGCACCGGAAGCGACCGGTGACCGTTGGAGATGAGCGATCCCAGCGGCTGCAACTCGGCCTCGGGCACGGCCAGTTCGACATCCGGGAAGCGGGCGAACAGCATCCGCAGCGCGGCGTCCGTCTCCAGGCGGGCCAGCGGCGCGCCGAGGCAGAAGTGGACCCCGTACCCGAAGGCCAGGTGGTCCTTGTCGGCGCGGGTGACGTCGAAGCCGTCGGCCGTCGGTCCGTGCCAGTCGGGGTGACGGTTGGCCGCCGCGTAGGAGGCGAGGATCGCCTCGCCCTTGGCGATCAGCTGCCCGTCGGGCAGGGGGATGTCGGTCACGGCGTACCGCAGCGGCAGGTGCTTGACGGCCGGTTCCAGTCGCAGCGTCTCCTCGACGACATCCTTCCACCCGGCGCTGCCGGTGCGGACGTGGTCGAGCTGCTCGGGGTGGGTGAGCAGCAGGGTGATCGCCTGGTCGATCAGGTTGACGGTGGTCTCGTACCCGGCGCTGATCATCAGCAGCAGGGTGTCGCGGAGCTCGGCGTCGGACAGGCCGCTCCCGTCACCCTCCTCGTCGCGGGCGGCGAGCAGCAGCGAGGTCATGTCGTCGCCGGGTTCGGCGCGCTTAGCGGCGATGAGCTGGTCGACCGCCTCGTAGAGCGCGGCGGTGTTGGCGGTGGACTGCTCCGTGGTGAGGGTGGTGTCGAAGACACCGTCGACAATGCCGCGGAAGGCCGCCCGCTGGCCCTCGGGGACACCCATGAGGTGACCGATCACGGTGATCGGCACCGGAATCGCGAGACGCTCTCGCAGGTCGACGCTCTCACCGGCGGGGAGCGTCTCCAGCCCGTCCAGGATGCTGGCGACGATGCCTTCGACGACCTCGACGAGCGCGTCGACGCGACGGGCGCTGAACGCGGGCGCGATGATCCGCCGCAGCCGCCGGTGGTTGTCCCCGTAGGCGGTGAACATGTTCTCCACCCCGATCCACAGGGCGAGCGGCCACGTCTGCACCACCTCGGCGAAGGCGGGCCAGTGGACGCGAGCATCCTTGGAGACGTCCGCGCTGGTCAGCAGCTTCTTCAGCAGCGCGGGATCGCTGACCGACCAGGCGGTCACGCCGAGGATGTCGACGCGGACCGCCGGGCCGTGACTGCGCAGTTGCTCGTGCTCGGCGTGGTGGTCCGCGCCGGTGGGATCGAGGACGACGGTGTCCGGGACGGCGGGCATGGCAGTGGGTTGGTGCGGCATGCGTGATCCCCCAACTGACGCTCGGCTATTGGCTGTTGAGCCATCAGTCATTATGCAGGGGATCACTTCGGCGACGAAGGGCTCCGCCCGCCCGACGTCACGTCTTTCGCCGCCGCAGCGACGATCCGTCGCGGACGAGGAAGAGCAGCGCCCCCAGCGCCACGGCCAACAGGGCGAAGAGGCCGTTGCGACCGTCCAACTTGCCGACGATGGTGGCCCACAGCCCGACGCCGGGCGGGGTCCCGCCCGCGACCTGCAGCGGCGTGGGCGACCCCAACCACATCGCGCCCGTCCCCGCCCCCGTGTCGCTCTGCGCGGTAGGCGTGTTGAGCGAGGCGGCCACATCCTTGTCCATACTGGAGTCGTCGCTGACCTGCTGGATCGGCACGTTGGTCATATCCACCCCGCCGTAGACGTAGGAGACCTCGTAGAGGCTGCCTCCCCGGTTCTCGGTGCGGGTGATGTGGTACTCGCCCTTGGTGTACGACTGGACGTAGCTGTTGAAGGTGTCGATGGGCTTCCAACTCGTCGCGGTCGTCCACGAGCTGATGTTGCTCTGGTCGATCAGGCCCTTGTACGTGGTGTTCTGCTGGTTGCTCAACTGCCGGTACCACTCGGCCGCGACGCGGGAGAGGTAGACGCGGCGCAGGTCCGCGTACGCGGGCGAGGTGTTGACCCGGTTGATCAGCTGCGGCAGGACCAGACTGCGGAAGAGCGCCTGGTTGTGGGCGTTGGCCGCGTCCCCCTGTTGGGGGCAGGTGCTGTCCGCCTGCTGCCCGGGGGCGGTCTTGAGGTAGTCGGTCTCCATCTTGACGTCCAGCGGGGCCTTGACGATGTAGAGCTTGTCCCCGTCGGAGTGCACCTGGGCGGGCGCGGGCACGATCCACACGCGCGACGGAAGGCAGTTGCCTTCGAGCTGCGGCCAGAACTGGTCACCGGTGGCGGTGCCCGGGTGGATGATCGCGCCGACGTCCTTCTTCAGTTGCAGGTCCGCCTGGAGCATGATCCGCCCGACGTCGGTGCGTCCCATCGAGGCGTCGACGATCCGGTCCGGCTCGGTGGGGTTGAGGTTGACCCAGAACGTCGAGGGGTCCAGTTCGAGCCAGACGAAGAAGGCGTCGGAGGAGAGCTTCGCCCCCGCCAGGCCGGCCGACGGCGAGGTGCTTCCCATGGTGGACGGCGCCTGGAACGCGTACTGCAGTCCGCTGCCGTCGCCCGGGTCGGCCAGGTAACGCAGTTGCAGGGATGAGAAGTCGATACCGCCGGGCGCCTGAGCACCCGGTTCGGCCAGAGCCTGCACCAGGCCACTCGCCGTCGCGTCACCGGAGGTGGCGGAGGAGCCGGACGGGTCACCCTCGTCGCACGGTGCCGTCTGCGTCTGATAATCCGCCATCATCGCCGTTCCGGAACCAGCCGTTCCCAGACCGACCGTTCCCGTGGTGGGCGCCCCGAGGGCCTGCACCTGGCACTTCTTGGACGGCGATGCCGTGAAGATCCCTGCCCTGGCCACGGCCTTCTGGTAGCCCCGTTTCACCTTCTTCAGCGCGCTCTTCCTGCTCGGCTCCGCTTTCGCGCGCTGCGCGCTCAATTTGGATTGCTGTGCGACCTCCTTGTTCACCGCGGCCTGTTCGGCCCTGGCGCTCGTCTTCGCGGCTTCGATCAGCTTCCCCAGGTCGTCCGAGGACCCTTTGCCGTTCGGGGTCGCGAAGATCACGTCCGTAGTGGGCGGCACCTGAGACGCACAGGTCTTGGCGCAGGGCGAGCGGTCGCTGTAGAGGACGAAGATGCGGTCGCGGCCGACGCTCGCACCACCGTCCTGCGGACTCAGGTAGGTGAGGTCCTGGAGGAAGATCTTCATCTCGGAGTGGACCCCGTCGGTCTTGGCTGAAGCCTCGTTGCTCTCCGGAATGATGGCGAAGGTCTGAATCTGCGGCCTGTCCGCCAAGCCCAGCTCCTGGTAGAGAGCGGGGTTGCTCGTCTTCAGTGCGGCCGCGTCCACCACCTCGTACCCCCGGGTGTCGAGGTTACGGAGGCCCGTGAGGTCGACGAACGCGACAGCGACGTTCCGGTAGTAGCCCCCGCGCTTCTTCGCTTTGCTGGCGATCGGCTTGTCCAGTCCGCGGGACACACGGAAGACGTAGGCGATCCGTCCAATGGGGTCGTTGAACAAGTCGTTGATCTGCGTCTGCGATGCGCCGGACGGCGCCGGTGTTCGCTTGGCGGCGCTCGACACGGCGGCAGCCGCCGGCTCGACACGCCCTCCAGCCTCGATCGGCCGAGGGGCCGCGCAGGCCAGAACGATGCCGAGCACGGCCAGCACCGCGAAGAGTGGGCGCAGGGAAAGGAGTGACCTGCTTGAACGGCTCATTTGATGCCCGCCGCCCTCAAGTAGTCGACCAGTGCGGGGGCCGGTTCAGCCAACTTTGTTGACGTCGCGTCAGGCGACTTCTCGCTACGCCGGTACGCACCCCACCCGATCGCGACGAGCGCACCGAGACCCAGCGCGTCCACGACGCCCGCGCCCACCAGCGACGTGCTCGTCGAGCACGTGCTGCTCGGGTGGTCCAGGTCGCTGATGTTCATGGACGGCTTGTAGCCGATGCTCACGTCGCAGGCGGAAGCCTGCTGCGGCGAGAGCAAGAGGAAGGTACTGACCAGGAAAGCGGCACCCACGCCCGCGCGCAGCGCGAGCCTGCGGGCGTTCCTACGGGCCTTCATGACGTCACCGCCGGAACGACGTTCTTCAACCGCATCACCCGTGCGCGCAACTCATCCCCCTGTGATGTGACGGCCGGATCCCCGTCCGGGTCCTTGTGGACGTGCCAGCTCGCGAGGTCCAACTGGGCCGACTGCAACCGGTGCAGGGCCCGTGCCGAGCTCCGGCCGTACCAGCGCCACGTGCTCGCCAGCGCACCGAACCGCTGCGCGGGCGAGGCCAGCACCGTGAGTTCGACGGGTGTGATCGCCACACCCGCCGCTGCCTCCGCGTCCAGGGCGTCCCGCAGCAGCGGAGCCCGCTCGCGCAGGCCCACCACCAGCAGCGCTACCGCCAGCCCGATGAACGGCAGTTGCGGCAGCAGCCACAGGAACGGCGAGACGACCAGCGTGTCGAGCGCGCCGCCGCTGGTGACGTGGCTCGCGAGGCGCGCGGAGATCCAGCCCGAAAGCGTCTCGGCGCCCACGCTTCCCCCGCCCGCAGCCAGCAGGCTCAACCCGGTGACGAGGACGCGCCGCCGCGACTTGGCGGCGAGGACGAACCCGGCCCCCAGCAGCGCGCCGAAGGCGACCTGCCCACCGAGCAGGCCGATCGACTGCCGGATCCAGTACTCGAACCCGCCGCTCGACCCCAACGCGGACCCCAGCGAGCCGTAGATCTGGATGAACAGGATGCTCTCCACAAAGCTGTACCCCAGCCCCACGGCCGCGCCGAGCGTCAGTCCGGTGACGGTGTCGGTGACGCGGTAGCGGAAGAGCAGGAGCAGCAGCGCGACGCCGGCCCCGATGGCGAGCGCGTCCAGGATGCCGAGGTGCACGACCACCAGGTTGATCATCTCGTTGGTGTTCTTGAGCATCGCGGTGATGTCCGTGCCGGACGTCTTGCCCAGGTAGCCGTTGACCGTGCCGAACGCGAGACCGCTGCACGCGCGGCCGAAGCCGAACACGATCAGTGCGCCCCAGCCGAACGCGGTCAGCAACGCTGCCCCTGGCACCCGCCCGAACCGCACCCCGCCGTACAGCAGAAGCAGCACGAACGCCGTACTGGGCAGGCACGCAAGCGCCGTCGGGAAGAACCCGACCACGACCATCGCCGAGATCAGCCCGAACGGCAGGAACAGGCACCCCAGCGTCAGCCAGGTCAGGAGGGCCGAACGCCGCTCGTTCGGGCGCAGCACCGCGCCCAGGACCTGGAGCAGCACGGCTGCGCCGATGCCGACCAGCACGGTCCAGAAGACGGCCTCCGGCATGGAGAGCAGTTGACTGTACGCACCGCTGAAGCCGGGCATCTTGGAGAGCTCGGCCGGCATCTTGTAGAAGATCGACAAGGTCGGCTCGTCGGGCAGCACATGAGGCCGGGCCAGATTGAGCGCCAACTCGACGATGTACAGCGCGATGGCGATCCGCGCGATCAGCAGCGCCCTGGCCCGCACCTGACGGTCGGTGCGCAGCGCGAGCGACGAGAGGGAAGGGAGACCCTTCACGATCCACCTCCGGACTGGTCGGGCTGGCCCGTGGGCAGTGGCATGCTCGGGAAGTCGGTGGGCATGTTCGTCGGCATGTCGGTAGGCAGACTTGTCGGCATGCCGGTCGGAAGGTCGGTAGGCATGTCGGTCGGCATGCCGGTGGGCAGCCCCGTCGGGAAGTCCGTCGGGAGCGAGGTCGGGATGCCCGTCGGGAAGTTCGTCGGCAGGTTCGACATCGACGGCATCTGCGGAACAGTCATCTGGTTGGCGCCGCTGAGGTCCACGGCGAGCGAGGCGACCAGCAGGGCCGCCCCGGTGATCCCGCCCGCCAGGACGAGCCGGGTCTGGATGGTCGTCACGGGTTGCTCCCGTCGTACGCGTTCGCGTTCGTGCTCGTGCTCGTGTCCGCGTTCGCGTTCAGCAGCCGGGCTCCGCTGACGATCCGGTAGATGCCGTACACCATCGGCCCCCAGGCGACGACGTAGACGCCGCCACCGGCGGCCTGCGCATAGGTGATGACGGTGATCAGCACTCCGGCGACCAGCCAGGCGATGCCGAAACCGATGTGCCGCTTGCCCTTGGCCTCCCGGGCCGCCTGCCGTGCGGCGTCAGCGGGATCGGGCTTGTACCGGACCTGCGTGACCGCCGGCTCCAGCACTGCTGTCTCCAGCACTGCCGGCTCCGAGACCGCTGTCTCCACCGTCGCCGGGTCCGTCTGCGTGGTGGTGCTGGTGGTGTCGCTGCCGTCCTCCATGGGACAGTCCCCCTTCTCTCGACCACACCGAGACTCCCGCCGTCCGCCGTCCCGCGTAACCTGAGGGCTCTCAGGGTCGCTCCGTGCCCGACCCTCCTCGGCCGGTCATGGACATGCCCCCGCTGGTAGACTTCTGCGTCTTCAGAGGTGCGACGACGTGGGGGCGAGCGCGCGGCAATGGAATCGGTCATCGTTCAGCTTCCTGTCGCTCCGGGAGCGGTCCCCGTGCGGCAGGGGCGGCCCGCGCAGCTGGTGCTGCGCCCGGGGAGGACGGCCACGTTCGGACGCGGGTCGGAGGAACGTCCGGTCGACATCCCGCTCTCCGGCGAGGGCATCTCCCGGTTCGCCGGGGAGATCATCGCCAGCGACGACCACTGGCGGCTGACGAACTTCAGCCCGCAGACGACCTACGTGGTGGAGAACCTGGAGGGCGGCGGCGGATACGTCAAGGTCGCCCCGCGCAGGCTGGGCGCGCCGATCCCGTTCGAACTGTCCCGCGTGGTGCTGCCGTTGACCGACGGCTTCGTCCGGTTCACCGTCTTCGCGCCACGCCACACGTTCCTCGACCCCGGGCCGCAGGCGCCCGTCGGCCGGACCGCCGAACTCACGCTCACGCCCTTCGCGCTGGACCCCACGGCGAAGTACTTCCTGGTGCTGCTCGCCCTCTGCGAGCCCCGGTTGCGCGACCCGGCCAGCCTCGTCATCCCCAGCGTCCCCGACGTCGTCAACCGGCTGCGCGAGCTCCCCCAGTGCCGGGACCTGACGGTGTCCGCGGCCAACTTCCACATCGACTACCTGGCGGGCACCAAGCTCAAGGTGCGGGAGCGGGCGGGCGCGCAGGACAGTCCGCGGCTCGACTGGAAGCGTGAGGCGCTCGTCTCGCTGGCGCTCCGCTTCGACCTGGTCCAGGAGAAGGACCTGGAGATCTTCTGGAACGCCAGGACCTGAACGACAACCCAATCTGACGAAGCGTCATATCTCGTGCCACCATGCGGACTCCGGTCGGCCGTACCGGGCCGCTGTGGCAGACTGCGTCCCCGGCCGACGGGCGTCGACCGGGCGGAATCTGAGGAACAGGCATGTGGGAACGGGGCACCCTGCTCGGCGGGCGCTACACGCTGGCCGAGCGGATCGGCGGCGGCGCCACGGGTGAGGTCTGGCGGGCGGACGACGGGGTCCTGGAGCGCAGCGTCGCGGTCAAGATCCTGCGCCCCGAACTGCTCGACGACGCCAGGTTCGCCAAGCGCTTCCGGCGTGAGGCGCTGATCCTCGCCGCGCTGGACCACCCGGGCATCGTGGACATCCACGACTACGGCGAGAGCGTTCTCGGCACCGGAAGCGAGAGCGAGACGGGGAACGGCCGCAGCAACGGCAACCGGATCGCCTACATCGTCATGGAGTTGGTCGAGGGCCGGACGCTCGACACGTACCTCCGCGAGAGCGGGCCGCTCTCGCCCGAGCAGGCGCTGTCGGCGACCGCCGAGGCGCTCGACGCGCTGCGTGCCGCGCACCTCCAGCAGGTCGTGCACCGCGACCTGAAGCCGTCGAACCTGATGGTCCGTGCGGACGGCCGGATGAAGGTCACCGACTTCGGCATCGCCCGCGACCTCGCCACCTCCAGGATCACGTTCGAGCACGCCGTGGTCGGCACCGCGCTCTACATCGCCCCCGAGCAGGCCGAGGGCAGCGGCACCACCCCGGCCTCCGACCTCTACTCGATGGGCGTCGTCTGCTACGAGATGCTCACCGGCCGACCGCCGTTCGACGGCGAGCGGGCCATCGAGCTGCTGTACAAGCACATCGAGCAGCCCCCGCCGCCCCTGCCGGTCTCCTTCCCGGAGCCGGTGCGGGAGTTCGTCGCCACGGCCCTGGCCAAGAAGCCCGAGGACCGCTTCGCCGACGCGGCGACGATGGCCGCCGCGGCCCGCGTCGCGGCATCGGCAGCGCGCACGTCCGGGTTCCAAACGACCACACCCGGCGTGCCCGGTGTGCCCGCCGTCGGCCAAAACGCCGAAGCAGCCTCCCCCGTGCGCACCCCGCGCCAACGCGCGGAGCGGCGACGGCGACTCGTCCTCCCGCTGCTCGTCCCGTGCGTGGTCGTGGTGGCCGTCGGAGGCGTCCTGGTCATCGACCGCGGGCCGCTCCGAAGCCAGGCGGGCGCACCCGGCGGCGGGGCCTCAGCCACGTCCCTCGCGTCCGGCGCTTCGTCGGCGTCCGGCTCGCCCAGCCCCAGCGGGCGCCCCTCGGCCTCCGTCTCGGGGCACGCCGGCCCGCCGTCGGGCTCCGCGACGACGCAGGGACGCCACGGCTCAGGCGGGTCGTCCCCGTCCACCGCGCCCACGCCGAACGGCGGTTCCGGCGCGCGGCCGAGCGGGCCCGCGAGCTTGGCGCCCAGCGCGTACCCGATCTCGGGCGTGAGCATGAGCGACGACTCCGCCGCGCTGCAGGGGTCGGAGGCGGCGGCCGGACCCGGCGGCGGCTGCACCGCCTGGGTCGACCGCGCGGGCGGCGGCGACGTCTACGGCATGCTCAACACCAGCTACTTCGAGACCTGTCACGCCGAGGTGATCCGGGACGACGGCGTCACCGTCGACCTCTCGGCCTCGACCGGCGCGGAGCGCACCAGCCCGGTCTCGGACGTCGGCCACACCCTGCGGATCTGCGTCTGGCAGCAGGGCGCGAGCGCCGACCAGCAGTGCTCCGCCACGGTCGTCACGCGCAACGGCACCCCCACGGTGGAGTGACGCGCGCGACCGCCCGGCAGCTTCAGCCCGGCCGGGTCAGCCGAACGGCTTCAACCCGCCCGGGTCAGCCCGCCGCCGAGCTCGTGGTGGCGAGGGACCGTGACGCGTGGATGTACTGGTCGGCCCAGGCGCTGATGATGCGGGCGGCCCGCTGCGCCTGGCCCCGCGCGGTCAGCAGGTGGTCGGCGCCCTCCAACGAGATGAAGCTGCGCGGGTGTTGGGCCAGGCGGAAGATCTCGCCGGCGTTGGCGATGTCGACGGTGTCGTCGGTCGGCGAGTGCATCACCAGCAGCGGCATGTTCAAGTCCCGTATCCGGTCCCGGAGACGGGACTGGCGCACGTCGTCGACGAAGGCGCGCTTGAGCAGCAGCGTCCGCCCGCCGACGAACCACTCGTGCTGGCCCTCGCTGAGCACGCGCTCCACCACCGCGTCGTACTGGTGCTCCACATGGCTGGGGTCGGACGGCGCGCCGATCGTGGCGACCGCGTGGACGCCGGGCGCGTCCGCCGCCGCGGCGATGGCGGCCGCGCCTCCCCACGAGTGGCCCACCAGCAGGTCGGCCGGGGTGCCGCGCTCGGCCATGAACTCCGCCGCGCGGACGGTGTCCTGGACCTTGACGGTGAAGGACCCGTCGCCCCAGTCGCCGCCCGAGTCGCCGAGCCCGAGGTTGTCGTAGCGCAGCATGCCGATCCCCTCGCGTGCCAGCTGCTTGCTGACGCGCGAGGCGGCCGGGGAGTTCCGGCCGAGGGTGAACCCGTGGACGAAGATGCCCCAGCCCCGGACCTCGCCTTCCGGCAGCTCGATCGAGCCGGCCAGTTCGGGGCCGACGACGCTCTTGAATCGCACTTCTTCAGACATGGGGTGATCGCCTCGGGAGGAACCGGTCGTGGGGGCAGGCCACTGAGGGCCAGGACGGTGGGGCTGGGCAGTGATGGCAACGCGGATCAGGGCGGCAATCTTCCCGCTGCCCTGATCCGCGAGGCTACGTCAGTCCGAAGTGTGGGACCTGCTGCCGGTTACCCAGCCCGTTACCGGAGCTCCGGCTTCGCCGTGAGCAGCGCGGTGATCTCCTCGCCGAGCTGCGGGCTCAGCTCGCCCCAGCCGTCCTTGTAGCCGTAGACGCCGCCCAGGGTGCGGGCCTCGTAGTCGCCGTTCATGATCTCGACGTCGTTCGGCGTGATCAGCGCCGGGTGGGCGACGCCCACGGCCGACGAGACCTTGAGCAGCTCCCGGCGCAGGGTGCGCAGGTAGACGGCGGCCCGGGTGGACTTCGAGGTCGGGTCGATGCCACGGGCGAGCCACGGGTTCTGGGTGGCGATGCCGGTGGGGCACTTGTCGGTGTGGCACTTCTGCGACTGGATGCAGCCGATCGACAGCATCGCCTCACGGGCCACGTTGATCATGTCGACGCCGAGCGCGAAGGCGACCGCGGCGTTCTCCGGCAGGCCGAGCTTGCCGGAGCCGATGAAGGTCAGGTCGTCGGTCAGCCCCAGCTCGGCGAAGGTGCCGTAGACCCGGGAGAAGCCCATCCGGAACGGCAGCGACACCGAGTCGGCGAAGATGCGCGGCGCCGCGCCGGTGCCGCCCTCGCTGCCGTCGACGGTGACGAAGTCGACGCCGCGGTCACCACGCTCCATCAGCGCGGCCAGCTCCTGCCAGAAGCCCATCTCACCGACGGCGCTCTTGACGCCCACCGGCAGCCCGGTCTCGGTGGCGATCAGCTCGACGAAGTCGAGCATGGAGTCGACGTCGCTGAACGCGGTGTGCCGCGACGGCGAGGCGCAGTCCTTGCCCACCTCGATGCCGCGGATCTTGGCGATCTCCGGCGTCACCTTCGCGCCCGGCAGCATCCCGCCCAGACCGGGCTTGGCACCCTGGGAGAGCTTGATCTCTATCGCCTTGACGGGGGCGCTGGCGACGACGTCCTTGAGCTTGTCGAGGTTGAACGTGCCGTCCGCGTTGCGGCAGCCGAAGTAGGCCGTGCCTATCTGCAGGACGAGGTCACCGCCGTTGCGGTGGTACGGCGAGAGACCGCCCTCACCCGTGTTGTGCATCGTGCCCGCCTGCGCCGCGCCCTTGTTGAGCGCGGTGATGGCTGCGCCCGAGAGCGAGCCGAAGCTCATGGCGGAGATGTTGACCGCGCTCGCGGGCCGGAACGCCTTGGCGCGCCCGCGCGGCCCGCCGAGCACCTTGGCCGAGGGCAGCGGGGCCTGCGGGTCGTGCAGGTCCGGCATGGCGCCCGCGAAGGTGCGCTGCTTCAGGTAGGCGTGGCCCTGGACGTGCTCGACGTCGACCTCGGTGCCGAACCCGAAGTAGTTGTTCTCCTCCTTGGCCGACGCGTAGATCCAGCTGCGCTGGTCACGACTGAACGGGCGCTCCTCCTCGTTGGAGGTGACGATGTACTGCCGCAGCTCCGGGCCGATCGTCTCCAACAGGTACCGGGCGTGGCCGAGCACCGGGAAGTTCCGGAGCAGTGCGTGCCGCTTCTGGACAAGGTCGCGGGCAGCCAGCGCCGCCACTGCTGTTGCGGCGACCGCGCCGATCCTCCGGGCCTGCATGAACGTTCCTCCTCGAAGCACGGCTTCCTTGCCGTGCGGTGGACGCCGTCGTGTCGTGTTGCGCACCCTGTCGGGTGCGGCTATGGGACAACGAGGAACGATATTAAGAGGCCTTGGCAAACGGACGGTCGCCAGGGTGCGGCTCGACTCGGCTGGGCTCGGCTGGGCGCGATGCCGACAGCCTCAGCGGGCGGCCTCAGCGGGCGGCCTGCCGGGCGGCGGCCTGCTCGACGGCGCTCGCTGCCAGGCCGGCGATCAGCGGGTGGGCCCGGCTGCCGTCGCCGTCCAGCTCCGGCTGGAAGAGGGATCGACGCGCCCGACACCGCCGTCCCCCTCGACTGCCTCCGCGACGTATGCCGCGCCGACGGCTTCCGGCACCGCATCCGCCACCGCGGCACCGACCTGCTCGGCCTCGCCGCCCTGGCCGCAGCGGGCCACGGCCTCACCGCGCTCCCGCTGCCGCTAGCCACCGCTCTCCCGGACCTCGCGGCCGTCCCCGTCGCAGCGCCCCGCCTCGTCCACCGCACCGAGCTGCTCCACCCGGCCGAACCCGCCACTGCCGTACGGACGTTGGCCGAGCTGCTCACCGGGGCTCAGGGCTGACGCCCAGCCGCTCGACGAGGAAGGCGATGATCTCGTCGCGGGCACGGGCCGTCGCATGGCCCGCTTCGTCGACGAGGTGCGCGGTGACCACGCTGTGGGCGCAGCCGACCCGCTCACGGAAGAACGGCGGCGGGTCCGTGTTGGCGCCGCCGTCGCCGTCGGGCAGCACCCGACCGTCGAACGCGTCGCCGAGCAGGGCCTGGTAGGCGGCGAAGCGTTGCCCCGTGCACCACTTGTCGTTCTCGAAACGGTAGGCGAGCACGGTCAGCCCGTCCCGGCGGACGCGTTCCGCCATGGCCTCGGCATCGGCGTCGTCGAGCTCCAGGCCGCCGGGGTCGTCGAGCGGCAGGGAGGGATGGTTGACGACCGGGGCGATCACGGCGGGCTCCAGCGCCATGGTCAGCGCGAAGTTGCCGGTGAAGCAGAGCCCGACCGCACCGACACCCGGCCCACCGCACTCCGCGTGCGCGATCCGGGCCAGACCGCGCAGCCACGTCGTGACCGGACTGGTCCCGCCACCCGCGAAGGCGCGGAACTCCGCGCTCACGCAGGCCCTTCGCACGACCTCCCGGCCCGCCTCGGTGGTCGGATAGGCGCCGTCGACGCCGAAGAGCGACGGCAGATGGACGGTGGTCCCCGCGTCCCGGATCCAGCGGGCGAGGCGGGCGACATCCGGACTGATGCCGGGCATCTCGGGCATCACGATGACGGCCGGCCCGCTGCCGGAGACGTGGACGGTCTTGCTGACGCCGTCGATGCTGACGGTCCGTCGGGTGAAGTCGTCCAGAGGGTCGTCGCGCCGCGCTCGCTCCGTTGACGGTTCCGTTGTCATAGGTCGCAGTCTCACGGGACACTGGGGCCTCCGGAAGCGGCGAGATCGCCATGGGCAAGGGTGATCCCGCCACATGCGGCAGAGGAGGCGGGGCGGGCGTGCTGCGACTGGGGGTGCTCGCGTATCCGGGGTGCTTCGCCTCGGAGGTGTTCGGTGTCCCGGACCTGCTCGCGATGGCCGACCGCGTCGCCGAAGCCCAGGGCGCGCCGGACCGGCCGCGCTACGAGGTCACCGTCGTCTCGCCCCGGCGACGCGTGCTCGCCTCCGGAGGCTGGGCCGTCGACGTCCGTGCGCCGCACCCGGTCGACGTCCTGGTCGTACCCGGTTTCGCACTGTCCCCCGCCACGGACCTGGACGCGACGCTCGCGGGCCTCGGGCCCGAACTGGCCCTGCTCCGGGTGCAGGCGGCGGCCGGGGTCGCCCTCGTGTCGATCTGCGTCGGCGCGTTCCTGCTGGCCGAGGCCGGGCTGCTCGACGGACGCGAGGCGACCACATCCTGGCTCTTCGCCGACCGGCTGACGGAGCGTCACCCAGCGGTAGGGCTGCGCCCGGATCAGTTGGTAGTCACCGACCGCGGAGTGACGACAACGGCGGGCTTCAGCGCCATGTACGACTTCGCCCTGCACCTGATCCGCACGCACGACGGCCCCCGAACCGCCCGCGCCACCGCCCGGATCGCCCTCGTCGACGACGCCCGCTCCACCCAGGCCCCCTACGTCGACCCGGAGTTGCTGCCCACGTCGGGCCACGGCTTCGCGGCCGGTGTGAAGCGGAGGCTCGACCGCGACCTCACCGCGCCGTACGACCTCTCCGCGCTCGCCGAGGCGTTCCACACCAGCCCCCGGACCCTCCTCCGTCGCTTCCGCCACGAGGCGGGCCAGACCCCGCTCGCCTACCTGCAGTCGGCCCGCGTCCGCCGCGCCCGCCACCTGCTGGAGGTCACCGACGCGCCGCTCTCCCGGATCGCCGTCGACGTCGGCTACAGCGACGCGAGCACCTTCAGCGCCCTCTTCGCCCGCCTCACCGGCCAACGCCCCCGCGACTACCGCGCCCGCTTCCGCCCACCGGGGCCACGGGGGCCATCACGCTGAGGCGGGCGGACCGAAATGGCGAAGTCCGCAAGCACTGCGGTGCTCTAAGCTGCGGCGTCCTGTGTTGGAAGAGAAATGAGGGGGGATCTTGTCGATTCGTCATGCCATGACCCGCAGCGCCGGCCTGCTGGCCGCCGCCGGGCTGCTTGTCGCCGGGCTCGGAGCCACCGCTCCTGCGGCGCAGGCGCTCACGCGGGCCACGGCCGTCGCCGCGCCGAGCGCGGCGGGGAACCTGTACGAGAGCGTGGCGCACGTTCCTACGAGCGTGAAGCGCGGTCAGTCGATCGTCTTCCCGATCTGGTTCATGCAGCGCTCGCCGGACAACATGCAGGTCTTGGCGGACGGGCTGCGCGTGGCCAACGGCTCGTCGACCGGCGTGCAGGTCAGCTGGCTCGACCCGGCCACGAACCGGTGGGAGGCGAGCACCGGCAACTGGGGCACCGCCGACAGCCACTACTTGCAGCTGCCGAGCGCGTCGCACCTGCTCTACTCATCGGGGTACTGGGGCCACGTCTTCGTGCGGATCACGTTCACGTCCAGGGCTCCCCTGGGGTCGTGGTACGTGGCTCCCAACGCGCCGTACGAGTACCAGATGTGGACGAAGTCCGGCCAGACGGTCGCGAACGGCTTCCTGAACGAGCCCGTCACCCCGACGGGTGCCAGGGTAACCGTGCACGCCTGAACCGATGATCCGGAGCAGCTGGACCGGGTCACCCCTGGTGCGCGCGGCGGCCGATCAGGTCGGCGAGCAGGGCCAGAGGTGGCCAGTCCGCGTGGCCGCGTCGGGTGACGGCGAACGCCCGTAGCAGGACGTCCGGCCCGGTCAAGGGCAACAGGCGGACGCCGGGGACGGTTGGCCGGTCCATCGGCAGCAGGCCGACGCCCAGCCCGGCCGTGATCATGTCCTCGACCAGGTCCAGGCTGTCGGAGCGGTGCGTCAAGTGCGCGGTGAAGCCCGCCATCGAGGCGAGCGTGCGGATCACCGTCTCGTCGGCCGTGTTGCGGGAGTTGCCGATCCAGTCCGCCGAGCGGAACCGCGCGAAGACCTCCACGGAGGTGGCAGCCGGTGTCCCGTCCGCCTCGGCGGTCGGAACGCCGAGGCCCCAGGCGGAGGTCCACAGCGGGACGGAGATCAGAGCCGTGTCGACGGTCGCGGGCGCGAGGTTGTAGTCGTAGGTGAGCGCCAGGTCCACCTCGTCCGCCGTCAGCAGCGCCAGCGACTCGGCGGGCTCGTGCTCGCGCACGAGGACGCGCAGGCGCGGGTACTCGTCCGCCAACTGCTCGATGATCGGCAGGACACGCGCGCGCAGCGCGGTCGCGAAGCCCGCCACCCGCACCGTGCCGCTGGGCTCCGCGCCGGGCGCGAGGTCGCGCTGCGCTGCCTCGACCGCCGCCAGGATGACCGTCGCGTGCTCGACCAGCCGCCGCCCGGCGGGCGTCAGCCGGACCCGTCGGCCCTGCGGCTCGATCAGCGCCGCTCCCGTCTCCCTGGCCAGCGTCGCGATCTGCTGCGACACCGTGGACGTGGTGGTGTGGAGCGTGTCGGCCACGGCCCGCATCGAACCGAGCCGAGCCAACTCCACCAACACCTGCAGACGCCGCGTTTCCATGCGGCCATTCTCCCGGACGTCGCGTCGAATCGTTCGACTTTCCTGAACGGTCAGTGCGTGATCCGCACGTGGACGCGAACGGTTGTCGCGCGATGTACTGATCGCATGAGCGCCACCACCCACTCCCCCGAGCCTGTCACCAGCACCTCCACGTCCCGCGGCAACGCCGCGCGGATCGGGACGCTGATGGGCGTGGCCTCGATGAGCACCGTCCAGCTCGGCTCGGCGCTCACCGTGCCGATGTTCGCCCGGCTCGGCGTACTCGGCACGGCCGGCCTGCGGCTGGCCTGGGCCGGGATCGTGCTGCTGGTGCTGGTCCGGCCCCGCCGACGCGACTTCGCGGGCCGCGACCTCGCCGCGTGCGTCGGCCTGGGGGTGGTCACCTCCGGGATGATGATCTTCTTCGCGCTCGCGATCGCCCGGCTCCCGCTCGGCACGGCCAGCGCGCTGGAGTTCCTCGGCCCGCTCGCGGTCTCGCTCTTCGGGCCCGGACACGGACGCCGCGTCTGGACCGTCGCGGCCGGAGTGGGCGTCGTCCTGCTCACCGAGCCCTGGCACGGCGGCATCGACGCCCTCGGCCTCCTCTATGCACTGGCCGCCGCCGGGTGTTGGGCTGCGTACATCCTGCTCACGCAGCATGTCGGCGACCGGGTCACGGGGATGAGCGGCCTTGCGGTCTCGATGCCGGTCGCGGCGGTCGTCGCGATGCTGGTGGCGGCACCGACGCTCGGCGCCCACCAGCCGTCCTGGGGACCGGTGCTGATCATGCTCGGCCTCGCCGTGCTCAGCCCCCTGGTGCCGTTCGCGCTGGAGTTCCTGGCGCTGCGACGCCTCACCGCGTCGTCCTTCGGCACCCTGATGAGCCTGGAACCCGCGATCGCTTTGCTGATCGGCGCGGTCGTCCTGCACCAGATCCCGGGCGCAGGCCCGGCCCTCGGCGTCGCCCTGGTGGTCACCGCCGGCGTAGGCGCGACGCGCAGCGGCGCCCGCCCGGAGCCGACGACAGAGGCGAACGACGTGCCCGAGCCCGTAGAGGCAACCACCCCCGAGGACCAGCTCGCCCTCGCAGGCTCAGTCAGGGCCGCCTGAGCCGCTCCCCAGGCACGCGCGCCGGGCGTCGTGCCCCTTGCAGTCGCATCCGTACACGCGGCCGTTGATCTTCCGGACGCCCACGCCGCAGCAGCACGCGCAGTCCTCAACGCCGGTGCCGGTACTCAGCATGCGGCGTAGCGCGCTCCCAGACGGCCTCGAAGGCCGTCAGGCAGAGCTTGACCGTGGCGGGGTCGTCGACCATCTCCTTACCGGTGGATTCGCCGTTGCCGTCGAAGTGGTTGATCTGCAGGACCGTGCCGTCGAACAGCCAGAAGTCGTTGCCAGGTAGCGCGATGTCCGTGGCCCTGGCCCTGGGCAGCCAGCGCACCTGCTCGCCGGCCGAGATGTTCAGGCCGTCGGTGACGTCGTGCTCGTAACGCACATAGTCACTGATCGGCTCCGACACGATCCTGGCCCGGCGCACCTGGACGCCGCGGGCGACGGCAGGCCGAACGAGGTCGATCCATCCCGGCCAGCGCTCGGCAGGGTCGAACAGGCGTCCGGCGGACCAGTCCTGGAACGCGGGATCGGTGCGCATGTAGCCGTCGCGCATCTCCAGATGGACCGCCGAGTGCCGGGCGGCGTTGAGGAGTTGATCAAACGCGGGGGACGCTGCCACCGTTCACCTCCGGGAAGAGCTGCATCATTCGGCGGGGGAATTCGACCACACCCTCGTGGTCGGGGATGCTGATCTGCCTGCACGGGCGGCGTCGGTGACCTTCCAACCCTGCCTAGCGCGCCGTCGCGACGGGCTCGTTGTCGGGCACGAGCGTCGACGTCCCGTCCCCCTCCCTCTGCACCCGCAGGGCGCGGTCCGCGAGGAGGGCCTGGAGCGGGGCGGCGAGCCAGGTGGTGGCGCGCTGGAGGACGGTGACCAGGGCCAGGCCGATCACCGCGTTGCCGCGCCAAGCGCACAACCCGACCACGCACACCAGCGCAAGCACGACCCCCTCGTACAGCTCCGCTCTGGCCTCCAGCGCGCTGCGCCAACCCGTCGGACGCACGGCGAACTTGGCCGTGCGGCCCCACGCGTGGCCACGGCCGAGCAGCCCGCTCAGGCCGGCGGCCCAGGTCACGCGCTGCAGCGACAGCCTCGCCAGCGTCGCGGCGGCGAGGTCGCGGGCGGTGCAGTCGGAGGCGAAGCGTTGGGCGCGCAGCAGGGTCCAACCGGATGCCGCCTTGGCGGTCAGCAGCGCAACGGCGGCCGTGGCCGGGACTGCCGAGTGCGAAGGGAACCACGGCGCGACCACGAGGGCAAGGGCGAGCAACCACACCGCGCTGTTCGCCACGCTCTGGACAGCGGGCCGCAGCCCGTGGTGGGCGAGCAGCAGCTTCTGACCAGTCGTCAGGGACGACGGCGTCGCCCATCGGCGCGGCAGGTAGCGGCGCCAGTGGTGCCGGAGCTCCTGGACCGGGCCACGGATCCAACGGTGCCGCTGACTGCGGTGACCGGCAAAGGTCGCGGGTATCAGCCCGCGTCCGAGGGTCTGGTTGACGTAGCGTCCGCCGTAGCCCGCCGCCAGCATCCGCACGGCGAGCTCGGAGTCCTCGGTGGCGCACCATTCGGCCCAACCGCCGACCGCCTCAAGGGTGCTGCGCCGCACCACGCACATCGTGCCGGTGGTCAGCGCGGTGTTGTACTCGTTGCGGCTGACCAGGTAGGCGGCGTAGGGCTGCCGGTACTCCCAGTAGCAGCCGCGCAGGTACGCACCGTCCCACCGATCGCGGTAGTCGCGGTAGTCGTGGCGGGTCTGCACGTAGCCGGTGCGCGGATCGTCGAACTGCCCGGCGAGCGAGGAGAGGAAGTCGGGCTGGGCCTGGTAGTCCGCGTCGACGACGGCGATCAGCTCCGCCTCCGGCGCGGTGTGGCGCAGCACGAGGTTCAGCGCGCCCGCCTTCGCGCCGGTGACGCCGTCGACGTGCAGAAAGCGGAAGCGCGGCCCGAGGCTGCGGCAGTGCTCCTGGACCGGGCGCCACAGCAACTCGTCGGCGGTGTTGTTGTCGATGACGACGACCTCGAACGCGCGGTACTCCTGCGCGGCGAGGGCGTCGAGCGTCGCGCGGACCAGCTCCGGGGGTTCGGCGTAGGTGGGGACCTGGACGCTGATCAGCGGGCCGTCGAAGCGGCGGTCGGCGGGGGTGAGCCGCCTCGGCCGGGACCAGGTCGCCCGCAGCTGGACCTCCCGGGCGAGGTAGTCCTCGATCACGGTGTTCGGCAGCGCGAGCAAGCAGGCGACGGCCGAGACGACGGCGATCCCCCACGTAACCGGATCCGCGACCGGACCCGCGTCGCCCGACCACGCACAGACGAGCCAGAACGCCGCAACGAGCAGCTGCGTCACGGCGGAACCGGCGAACACCCAGCGGCCGAGCGGCGTCAGCCGCCGCGAAGCCAGCGCCACGCCCGCCACCAGCGCCGCGCCGACCAGGCCGAGTGCCAAGCGCCCCGCCACCCACCACGGGACCACGATCGCCAGCAGCCCGCACACCCCTGTGCCGAGCCACTTCTGACGCCACGTCGTCGTCGCCACCGGCGTGCGACCCCGCACCAGCGCGCCGCCGCAGACGCTCGCCGTCGTCGCGCTGAGCAGACCTGCCGTGACCACGTCCAGCGGTCCCATCACGATCCCCCACCCGGCTCGGGCACACCCGACACGCCGAGCTCGGGGCACAAGGCGCGTGCGGACCCGAACACTTGACTGACTGTTCTCATCCTGGCGCACCTGAGTGTACGCAGTCATCCCGCCTCGCACTCGCCCGGCGCCGCGCCGACGCGCCCCCGCCATGCGCATGAATGTTGTGATGATCTGCATAGGAATGCGGCATATGCCGAATAAGTGACACCATCGCTTGGTTCGTACAGAGAGGATTCCCTTTCGTATGCCCCGTATCCGTGTCGCTCCTGGAGTGGCTGTCCTCGCTGCGGCCTGCGGTGCCACCGCAGTGCTTGGCGCCGTTCTCGCCTTCTCCCCCGCCGCCGCGCTGAGCGCGGACCACGCACGCGCCGCAGTACCCGCCGCAGCCGCCACGGCGTCGCCGACCCAGTCACCGTGCCCGGGCGGCGAGGAGACCACGCCCTGTCCCGCCTCGTCGAAGGACCGTGACGACGTCGACAACGGCAAGGCGGAGGTGGCCAAGGAGGAGCAGCAGAACAAGCAGGACATCGCCGACGCCAAGGCCCAGTCGGGCAAGTGCCCGCCCACGTCGAAACAGTGCATGACCGACCTCACCGGTGACGGCAAGGCCGAGAAGGACGGGATGGCCAAGGCCGAGCAGCAGCTCGACAGCGAGAAGCCCGCCCCGACCGACAACGCGTCAGGAGCCGTCGGCGACGCGTGCAAGGACTTCGGCGCCCAGCTGCCGCCCGGCCTGGCCCCGTCCGACGCTCCCGACGAGCCGACCCGAATCTGCGAGCTGATGCACTGATGACGACTCCCGTGACGACCCTGACAACCCCGACGCCGCCGACGACCCTGACGCCCCCGACGACCTCGACGACCCTGCGCCGCCGCGTCCTCGTCCTCACCGCGGTCGCCACCGCCGCAGCGGTCGCGCTGTGCGGTCCGACGGCGACGGCGACCGCCGACTCCGCAGCCTCCGACGCGCTGCCCACCGTCGACGGCCCGGCCGTGCCGGTCGCCCAGGCCTACGACGGCAACACGCTGCTGCCCTCGACGCAGCGGGTGACCGACTTCTGCGGCGCGCACGCGAACGCCTGCCGCTTCGTCATCGACCGGGCCGCGTCCAGCGAGTACCTCACCGCCGTCAAGTCCCTGGGCAATGCGGTGATCAACTGCACCAGCAGCCCGATCACGCTCACCAGGGACGTCTCGATGGACGTCAGCAACTCCGACAACCTCGGCGGCGAGATCACCGGTCAGATCACCGTGCAGGGACAGCTGAGCGGCTCTGCGGCGGTCACGGCCGGGGTCAGCGGCGAGGCCGGCGGCAACTTCAAGACGCCGGACCAGTCCAAGGGCCCCAGTGCGGAGGTCAACGCCAAGGGCGGCGCCAACGGCAGCGGCGCGCTGACCGGTTCGGCGTCCCTGAGCACGGCGTTCCAGGGCGCGTTCAAGCTGGCCTACAACAAGACCTGGTCGACGGACCAGAAGGAGTCGACCACCTACCAGGTCACCGTGCTCTCCGGCGACGCGCTGATGTTCGGCGCCAGCGCCGCGATGCGGCGGATCGCCGGGGGCATCTTCGTCGGCAACGGCATGGGGATCAAGAACGTCTACGTCGACGGCCCCTCCAGCGTGAACAACAGCACCTTCGTGGCCGAGACCTACACCGTCCCGAACAACACCTGCACGCGGCTGCGGCCCGACGGCAAGACCGGGAACAACGAGACCACGCCCCCGCCGACCAAGGCCCTGCCGCCCGGCGGCACGGCGATGCGCGGCATCCCGACCCGCAGTGTCCCGCCGCGCAGCACGGCGACGCGCAGCATGCCGACCCTGCCCTCCGGCCTGATCGAGCTGCCCGGCGGACTGCCCGCCGGCTCCCGGCTGACGCAGCAGGTCGCCCTGCCCGGCGGACGCCGATGAGCGCCCGCAGCCCCCGACCCCGCTCCGATCGCTCCCAGGAGACGCCGACCGTGAACCGCACCGCCCTGCGCCGTTCCGCCGTGGCCACCCTCTGCCTCGGCCTGGCCGCCGTGCCCGCCTGCCCGGCGTTCGCCCAGCACGCGCCGCAAGAGCAGCAGCGGCGGCAGGCCGATGTCGCCCTGATCAACGGCGACTTCAGCCTGCCTGCCTTCACTGGCTCGCCCAGCACCGCCAACGTCGCGGGCTGGTCGGTCGGTTCGACCTCGGCCAACAACGGCGCCGGTACCAGCCAGGGCGTCTGGCGCTACCCGGGTGACAAGGACGGACACCCGGACAAGCTCACTGCGGTGATGCTGCGTCAGTCCGGCGCGGACTACGCCTTCAAGCAGCGGCTCCGCGGCGTGCGCCCGGGGGCCAGGGTCACCGTCACCTTCGACGACAGTCCCGGCGTCAGCATCTACTGCACCACGCGCACCGTCGAGCAGGGCCAGACGTACACCGTGCAGGGCGAGGGCGGCAGCAGTCAGAACGAGCTGACCGAACCGGACCCCGACAAGACATGGAACGTCGAGGGAAACGGGGTGTGGCGCACCGGGCGCAGCTACACCTTCACCGCCGACTCGTACGAACCGCTGCTCACCTTCACCTCGACCGTCCCGGCCAAACCGTACGCCGCGGCCAACGGGACGGGAACCAACGGCGGCTACTGCGGCCCGATGATCGCCGGCCTCAAGGCCGTCCAGGTCGAGCCGCCGGTGGACAAGACGATCCGCTCCACCGACCTCCCCCCGTCGGAGGCCTTCAAGGGCAACGACGCGCGTCCCGTCAGCGAGGCCGTCACGGAGTGTGCGAGGAACGCGAAGCAGTGCACGTTCACGCCGCTCGCGGACTACTCCTTCTCCTACTACGCGCCCGCGCAGCAGGTGGACGAGACCTACATCAACTGCACCCGCGCCACGCTCGACCGGACCCGCCCGCTGACGTTCAACTCCCGCACCATCAGCGACCTTCCGGCCGCCGCCGGGTTGCCGCCCGCGGATGCCAAGACCGCGCCGTCGAGCATGAACCAGCAGTTCACCACCGGGACCGGCAGCAGCCCCTCGTGGAGCCCCTCGACCGACCGCAGCGTCAAGGAGGTGGTCAACCCCGGTGAGGCGTCCTGGTTCGAGGCGCAGAGCGGCCGTCAGCGCACCGAGGGCTGGTTCACCTCCAACCCGACTCCGGCCGACCCCAACCAGGACTGGCGGATCTACACGGTGCTGGACTACCCGTCCCCGCAGATCGCGGATCGCCTCTACCAGCGCACCGGTCCGCTCACCTCGGCCGAGCTGGCCCGCTGCCGCGCCGACCGCCCCTCCGCGCTGACGCCCAACGACCAGGGCGCACCGGCGGGCGGAGTCAACCGTGGCTGAGACCACCCTTTCCTCCCGTACCACCACCGCACAACGAAGGAGTGAGGGACGCATGCTGACGCATCGTCACTTCTGGCGGGCGCGCCGCTGGGCATCGTCGGCGCTGCTGTGCGGCGCCCTGGTCGCATGCTGCGGCCCGCTGGCACTCAGCCTGCCAGCGAGCGCCGCCGCGCTTCCCGCACACCAGACGCTCCAGCCCCTCCAACCTCTCCAGCAGCGCGCCACACCGGGCTGGGAGACGCTGGCCTGGGGCGACGACGCCTACGGCCAGGCGACCCTTCCGGACGACGCCAAGCAGGACGTGAGCGCGGTCTCCGCCGGCGACTTCCACTCACTCGCCCTCAAGGACGGGGGCGTCATCGCCTGGGGCAGCGACCTCTACCACCAGACGGACGTGCCCGCCTCGCTCTCCTCCGGCGTCACCGCCGTCTCCGCCGGCTACCTGCACTCGCTCGCGGTCAAGGACGGCGCGGTCGTGGCCTGGGGCAGCAACCGGATGGGCTCTACGGACGTTCCGGCGGACGCGAAGTCGGGCGTCAGCGCCGTGGCCGCAGGGCAGTTCTTCTCCCTCGCGCTGAAGAACGGCGCAGTGGTCGCGTGGGGGGACAACCGCTACGAGCAGACCAGCGTCCCCGAGGAGGCCCGCACCGACGTCAAGGCCATCGCCGCAGGTCAGTACCACGCGCTGGCGCTCACCGACGCGGGCAAGGTCATCGCCTGGGGTGACAACCGCAGCAAGCAGACCGACATCCCGGCGGTGGTCAAGAACGGTGTGGCGACGGCGATCGCGGCGGGCAAGGACTTCTCCGTCGCCGTCGTCAACGGCCGGGTCTACGCCTGGGGCAGCAAGCTCGCCAACCAGAACGTCCCCGCCCTCGCGCAGTCCAAGGTCACCGCGGTGGCCGCCGGATACGACCACATCGTCGCCTTGCTCGACGGCGGGCGCGCCATCGACTGGAAGGTCAACACCACCGGGGTGACGGCCGTCCCGGCCCTGGCCGGGACGAAGGTCCAGGCCGTCTCCGCGGGCGCGTACCACGCACTCGCGCTGCGCGGAGACCCGCCGCCCACGCAGTGAGCGAACCCCCGTGCAGGCCCCGACCACCATCGGGGCCTGCACGGCGTTACCGCTCGAACGGCATGAGCGACGCTGGAGCGGGCCGCACGCGGGACGTACAGCGTCAGGCCGGGATCGACCCGGCCGCCGGGCCGGACAGCCAGGCCAGGCGGCCGAGCCGGGGCCGCAGTCTGGCGTCCAGGCTCCAGGTCGCACCTGCGTGCGCGTGCAGCAGGGCCAGCGAGGCGAAGATGTAGGCGACGGAGGGGCCCACGTCGGTGATGCCGGGCGTGTTCCACGGCAGCCCGAAGGCTTCGGCGGTGGACCAGACGCCCAGCGCGTACAGGGCGCTGCCGACGAAGACGGCGTTGCTGAACACCCCGAGGATCAGCCCTAAGGCGATGGCGGTCTCGGTCACAGCGGTCACCACCGCGAACGCGCCAGGCGAGGCTCCGCCGATGGTGTGCCACAGCTGGAGCCACTGGTGGATGACCGGGGTGTGGATGGCCGTTCCCTGGCCGAGTTCGTCGCTGATCGTCTGGCCGTGGATGAACCCCGGCAGCCACTTGAACGAGGCGTCGACGGCCCAGACCAGGCCGAAGCCGATACGCACGACCGCGGCCCGATGCAGGCGCCTGGTGCTCCGGTCGGCGGCGGACGCGCCGGTGCGCGAACTCCGTCGCGAGGGTGCGGTTGTTGTTGTCACGAATGCTCCTTGAGTGTGCCGTGTGCGTGGACAGCCCCCGTGGAACACCGCCTGACGGAAGGACAAACAGCAGGAAACCAGCCCCGATCGGGTGTCTCCCCGTGAGATGGTGACTATGCGAACGTAACGGCGCTCCATGGCCATGACAACAAATTCCCGGATCCTCAGAGCAGGTTCAGACAACCAGCCGGACGCCGCCTGGACGTGACGCGTCCCGGGTCGTGTCGTTGAACCTGACATGAAGAAGATGCTCACCCTCGGGCTCCTCGCCACCGCCACCCTCGGCATCGCCGCCCCCGCCGCGCAGGCCGACACCCCCAGCCCCCTCGGGCCCGTCGCCGACATCGGCCCCGACGCGAACGGGGTCCACGCCCTCGGCAACTGGTGCACCTCCACCGCGTCCGCGGTCACCCAGGAGGTCGCCGCCCTGCCCGCCGTCGGGTCGTTGGCGCGGGCGCCGCTCGCCCAGAAGGGATGCAGCACTACGACGGGCGCCGTCAGCTCCCTGCCGTAGGGCCGCTTCCTGCCGCAGGCGGGCGCCACAGGCCCCACGGGCACAGGCCACCGCAGGCACCACCGCACGCACGAGAACGGCCGGGTGACGAACGCCCGTTCGTCACCCGGCCCCACCACCGGTGTCCTCGCGCGTCCCCCGGCCGCGC
>NZ_JADPRT010000017.1:200020-211419 GCF_015690355.1 Streptacidiphilus fuscans
CCCCCCCCCCCCCCCACCCCCCCCCCCCCCCCCCCCCCCCCCCCCCCCCGGGGGGGGGCCCCCCCCCCCGCCCCCCCCCCCCGCCCCTCCTCCGGTGTCCTCGCGCGTCCCCCGTCCGCGCGAGTACAGGGAAAATTTAGAAAACCCTGTGCGTCTTGCCTAGTTTTCTGGTGCACAGTGAGTTCGGCCCCGAGGTGCCGAACTGCACAGTGAGATCACTGCAGTGAGACCGCCGCACAGTGAGACCGGGGACGGGACCACAGACGGAGGTGTGCGTGGACAGCTCGGTGGCTGCCACGTCCTGGCCCGACCACGGCGAGCGACGGGTTGACGACGTGCTCGCGATCCAACGCGCGGCCCGCAAGGGCGGGACCAGGGCCCTGTTGCAGTGGCTCGCCCGCCGCACCGGCGCGCGGATCGCCCTGAGCGGCCCCGACGACACGCCACTCGCCGCGGGCGACGACGTCCATGTCGACGCCGAGCCCTTGGCCGGTGCCGAGCCCTCGGCTCTGGCCCGCCGCGTCGCCGGGGAGTTGCGCGCCCGCGCGCTCACCACGTTGAGCGTGGTCGAGCAGGACGTCAGCGTCGTGGCCGTCGGCCTGAACGGCGGCGCGGGCGACCGACCCGGACCGGTGCTCACCGCCGTCACCGCGGGCCCCGCGCCCGAGCATCTGCCCCGGCTGCTCGCCGACGCGTCCTCCGCCCTGGACCTGTGCTGGCGGGAGGAGCGCGCCGAGACGCAGCGGTTGCGGCTCGAACTCGCCGAGGCACGGAACCGGGAGGCCGTGCTGCACCTGCTGATGAACGGTCACGTCTCCACCGCACGGCAGGTGGCGGACGTCCTCGGCCCGGACCTGGCGGACGTGATCCGCTACCACGTGGTCGCGACCGCACCCGATCTGAAGCCCGCACTCGCGCGCCGGTGCCGGGAGATCAGGCCCGACGCCTGGGTCATCCCCTGCCCGGTCTACGACGACCACATAGCCGTCCTGGTCCCGTCCGAGCCGGGCACTCCCCCGGACGCGCCCTCGACGTTCGCGACCGCTGTCACCGCCGCGACGGACGAGTGCCTGGTGGGAGTGAGCGACGTCGTGGGACTCCGCGACGCGGCCGTCGGCTACGGGCAGGCGGTGCACGCCCTGGTCACCGCGCGGACCCGCGCGCAGCGTTGGGCGCTGTTCTCGCACCACCCGGATCCGGCACTGGTCATCGGCGCCCCCGTCCGCGACTGGGCCCGGCAGTTCCTCGCCCCGCTGCGCACCCTCGTGCCGCAACGCCTCCAGGACCCGGACAGCATCGAACTCACCGTCACCGCGAAGTCCTGGCTGGGGTTCTCCTCCGGCGCGACGTCGCTGCTCAAGATCCACCGCAACACCCTGGCCGCCCGGCTGCGGCACATCGAGCGACTGCTCGACCTCGATCTCGACCGGCTCGCGGACCAGTCCCTCCTCGCCCTGGCCCTGCGCACGGAGACCGGCCCGCAGGTCCCCGGCACCCCGCCCGGCACGCGCGCCGACGCGCTCCACGCGCTCGACGAACTGCTGCGCCGCCAGGCCGTGGTGGACTGGGCGCTGCGCCTGCTCCGCCCGCTCGACGACGCCCCCGACGCCGCTCGCACCCTGACCGCCTGGCTGCGCCACGACGCCCGGCTCACCCCGACCGCACAGGAGCTGTCGCTCTCACTCACCGCCGTCCGCAAGCGCCTCGCCCGGATCGAGGAACTCCTGGACCGTTCCCTCCTCCGTCCCCCGACCGACCGCCACGAACTCTGGCTGGCGCTACGAGCCCTGCGTCTCGCCGAGGACTCCCCCGCGTGATGTCAGTGCCGTGCGGCACGATCTCGCCATGGGCAACCTCTACGACTACTTCGCCGCCGACGACGACAGCCAGGCGCTGGAGTTCTTCACGGACGACAGCATGGACGACCCCTTCGGCACGGTCGGCCTCAAGGGCGCCGACCCCTACCTGCTGCTCGGCACGGTCGAGGCCGCGCTGACGGGGGCGACCACGGCCCAGGTGGAGGCCGGTCCGCGCTTCTGCACGCTGCTCAACGACCCCGACGTCGAGGGGCCTTGGCTCGCCTCGCTGTCGGACTCCCTGCGCGACGCCCTCGCCTCGGCGAGCGAGGCGCGTCTGCTGGAGGCCGCCACCACCTGGTCCCGGACCGAGGACGGCGCCAGAACCGCGCCGGACCTCATAGCCGACTTCCTCGGCCGCCTGGCCCAGCTCGCGCGCCACTCGCCCGCCCGGCACCTCTACTGCGGGATCTTCCTGTAGCTGGTGCCGGTACCCCAGGCACGGCCAGGCCGCCCGAGCGCGGTCTGCGGCCCGGGCGGCCGAATAGTGACGCCGGAGTCTGTATCCGACTACCGGCGACCGGGGAACACTGGCAGCCGGGGCGAGTCGCGGCGAGGGGGAGGTCATGGGCGAGGAGGGGCCGGGCCCGGCGCTCGGGGGCGAGGTGTGCGGTGTGCCGGCGCAGATGGTGTCCGGGGCGTCGCAGCGCCTGGGGCCGGGGGACGTCGCTGTACTGGTTGTGGGTGTGCTGCTGGCGCTGCTGGGTTCGGCGGCGAACGGGCTCCTGACGCTGAGTGGGGGACTGGCCGTCAGCCTGGGCGGCATGTGCCGTGCGAACTCCGGCGGCGTGGGCTGCAGCTACCTGTGGGTGTGGCTCTACGGGCCCTGCGTCGGGCTGGCGCTCGCGGTCGCGGTCGGGATCGACGTCGGCCGCCGGCGTCGGGCACGCGGACGGGGCACGTGGCCCGTCCTGCCGCTTGGGCTGGTGCTGTACCTGCCGATCGTTGCCGCCGCGTTCTGGGCGCTGTCGTGAAGTTCTGGTCAGCTCCACCCGCTGAGCGTCGAAACGTTGAAGAACCAGCCAGGGCCTAGGCTGCGGCCATGATCAACGCTGCAGCTGACGAGCCCGTCACCGTGAACGTCAGTCAAGTGGAGGGCGGGTTCGTCGAGCAGGCGCACGCGATCCTCGCGGAGCTGGTGGCCGGCGGGGCCGCGTTGGGGTGGGTCGAGCCGCCGTCGCGCGGCGAGGTGGCGCAGTTGCTCGGCGAGGTCGCCGCGGCGGCGCGGGCCGGGGACGCGTCGCTGCGGGCCGCCTACGTGGGCGGGCAGTTGGTGGGGCTCGGCTACTGGCTCCGGTACGCCCGGCCGACCCATCGGCCGCACGCCGACCTGGAGAAGCTCGCGGTCGCAGCGGCCGCACACGGGCGCGGCATCGGCCGGGCGTTGACGGCCGCGCTGGTCGCCGACGCGCGGGAGGCGGGTATCGAGGTGCTGACGCTGGACGCACGCGGGGACAACGCCAACGCCCTGCGCCTGTACCGGTCGCTGGGCTTCACCGAGTACGGCCGTCTCCCGGGCTTCGTCGCCGTCGGCGACCGGCGGTACGACAAGGTCTTCTGCATGCTGGACCTGCGACGCGCGGACTGACTGCCGGACGGCAGTGGTCGGACATTCGGAAATGCCCACGCGGACACGGATGTTGATCACGTCATGACTCAAGGACCAGCGCCTCGCCTCCTGTCCGACGACGCCGTGTCGGACCTGCTCGCACGCAGCGGTTCGGCACGCTCGCCACGGTCAAGCGCAGCGGCCACCCGCATCTGACCACCATGCTCTACCACTGGGACCCCGAGACCCGTGTCGCGCGGTTCTCGACCACGGCCGACCGCATCAAGGTCAAGCACCTGCGGCGCAACCCGAAGGCGGCGCTGCACGTGCAGGGCGGCGACGTGTGGTCCTTCGCCGTCGCCGAGGGCGAGGCCGAGGTCTCCGGGCCCACCACCGTTCCCGGCGACGCGGTCGGCCGTGAGCTGCTGGGGCTGATCCCTGACGGGGCCGGGCCGGAGGACGAGGCCGAGTTCCTGGAGGGGCTCGTCGCCGAGCGGCGCGTGGTCGTCCGCCTCAAGGTGAGCCGCCTGTACGGAACGGCGCTCGACATCAGCGGGTGAGGCAGCGGGTGACGCGGCGGCCTGCCTCGCCCGTCGTGTGTGTCGGCCCCGCGAGCGCGGGCGCGCGGGATAGCGTTGCGGCATGGCCGTCGACGTGCTCACCGAGACCGTGATCGCGCGCCCGTGCGCGGAGGTCGCCGCCTTTGCCGGGGATCCCGGCAATGCGCCGCAGTGGTACGCCAACATCGCCTCGGTGCGCTGGCAGACAGCCCCACCGGTCGCCGTGGGCTCGAAGGTCGACTTCGTCGCCCGCTTCCTCGGGCGCACCCTGGCCTACACCTACGAGGTCGTCGAGCTCTCCCCCGAACGACTCGTGATGCGTACCGCCCAGGGGCCGTTCCCGATGGAGACGACCTACACCTGGCAGCCGGTCGACGCCGACCACACCCGGATGACGCTGCGCAACCGCGGTGAGCCGTCCGGCTTCGCCAAGGTGAGCGCCCCGATGATGGCCGCCGCCATGCGGCGGGCGAACGTCAAGGACCTGGCCGCGTTGAAGGCTCTGCTGGAGGGCGACGAGCCGCGCCGGTGAGCCCCAGGCCTGTTCGAGAACTCCCGCCGGGCGCAGGCCCCGGGCCCCCGGGCCCCGAGCACCGGGCCGCCGGACCCGTCCGCGATCCGTAAGGAGCGACAGCCGCCCCCGGGGCCGGGCGCGCCCCTACGGTCGTGGGGAGGTCCGGGACCCTTCCGGGCCGACAGGCTTTCAGACAACCCAGCCATGGAGGAACGCAGATGACCGAGTCCGCCGAGATCGGGGTGATCGGGGGCTCCGGCCTCTACGCCCTGCTGGACCACGTCACCGAGACCGTCGTCGACACCCCCTACGGCCCGCCCAGCGACTCGCTCTTCCTCGGGGAGCTGGACGGCCGCCGGGTGGCCTTCCTCCCGCGTCACGGTCGCGAGCACGCGCTGCCGCCGCACCGGATCAACTACCGGGCCAACCTGTGGGCGCTGCACGCGCTCGGCGTGCGTCAGGTGCTCGCGCCGTGCGCCGTCGGCGGGCTGCGCAGCGCGCACGGGCCCGGCACGCTGCTGGTGCCGGACCAGTTCGTGGACCGGACCTCGGGCCGCACCCAGACCTTCTACGACGCGGTGCCGCTTCCCGACGGGTCGGTGCCAGGGGTGGTGCACGTCTCGGCCGCCGACCCGTACTGCCCGGTGGGGCGGTCCGCCGCGCTGGACGCCGCGCGCGGCGAGGCGTGGGAGCCGGTGGACGGCGGCACGCTGGTGGTGATCGAGGGGCCCCGGTTCTCGACCCGCGCCGAGTCGCGCTGGTTCAGCGCGAACGGCTGGTCGGTGGTCGGGATGACCGGCCACCCCGAAGCCGTCCTGGCCCGCGAACTCGGCCTCTGCTACACCTCGCTGGCCCTGGTCACCGACCTCGACGCGGGCGTCGAGACCGGTGAGGGCGTCACCCACACGGAGGTGCTGGCCGAGTTCGCGCGCAACGTCGACCGGCTGCGGACGGTGCTGTTCAGCGCCGTCGCGCGGCTGCCTAAGACGCGCGACCGGGACTGCGTCTGCTCGCACGCCCTGGACGGCCTGACCACCGGCCTTCCCGGCGTGCCCGGCGAGCCCTCCTGACCCCCTCCACCAGCAGCGTCAGCGCTGCCGTCACGCCCAGCAGCACCAGCCAGTTGCGCAGGTAGGGCAGCGGCAGCAGCGTGGCGTTACCGTGGTCGTTGCCCGCGTCCAGGACCGCGGGCAACCCCACGGCCGACAGCGTGGCGGCCACCACCAGGCCGCCGCGCACGGTCCACGGCAACCTCGGCAGCGCCGCGCCGACCAGGCAGACCAGCGGCAGCCACAGCCCGTCGTGGAGCACCGCGCCGCCGACCGCCCACACCCCGACGTCCAGCGGGTCGTTGATGTACGGGTCCGTCAGCATCCCGTAGGCGCCGAACCCGACGGACGCCAGCGCCGCCACGACCAGCGCACCGCGCACGACGGTCGCCGTACTCATCCTCGGCCTGCTCACCTTCGGCCAGCTCACTCTGAGCCTGCTCGCCCTGGGCCTGCTCACCTTCGGCCTGCTCACCTTCAGCTTCCTCATCCGCCCCGGCGTCCTCATGCGATCACCTCGATCCGGTGCACCCACTTGGTCTGCAGCACGCCGGGTCGGCCCGGGGCGATGATCCGGGCGGGGTAGCCGTGGTCCGCGTGCAGCACCTCGCCGTTGACGCGCAGCGCCAGCAGGGTGAGCGGGTCGCGGGCGTAGGCGGACTCCATCTCGGTCACCCCGTAGGCGCCGTCGGTCTCCAGCGAGGTGATCCGCAGCCGCGCGGTCGACGGCGCTCCGGCCCGCGCCACCAGGTCGCGGATCCGGACGCCGGTCCAGCGCGCCGAAGCACTCCAGCCCTCGACGCAGGCGATCGGCAGGTCGGAGTCGTGCTGCTCCAGCGCGGTCAGCTGATCCATCGTCAACTCGTAGGGGCGCGGCCCGACCACCTGCAGCCGCCAGTCGGCGGGCGTTTGCGCGGTGCCGGCCGCGGCGGCCGTGCGGTTGACCGGCAGGCCCTGCGGGCCGATGTCCGGGCGGCGCGGCGCCAGCAGGTCCAGGCGGCGCAGCCACGGCACGCTCTGCCCGGCGGTCACCGCGGTGACCGCCAGCACGGAGAGGGTGACCGTGGTCAGGTACGCGCGGCGCTCCGTCAGGCCGGGCCGCACCCGGCGCCAGTGCGCCGCGATCTCGGGCGCCTTGACGGCCAGGTGCAGCAGCAGCCCGCCGAGGGCGATCCACGCCAGCCAGAAGTGCGTCTGCCGGAAGGGGAACGGCCAGACGTACCACTGCAGGGTGTTGAGCAGCCCGGTGAACAGCTCCAGCAGCATCGACGCGACCAGCAGCAGGATGCCCAGCCGCTCCAGCGCGTGCCGGACGCTGCGCGCGGGCGGCCACTCGAACAGCCGGGGGTAGACGGTCCACAGCTTGGCGCCGAGCAGCGGGATCGCCGCGATGCCGGTGCCCACGTGCAGCCCTTGGGTGAACTGGTAGAGCCCGGCGGGCCGGGTCGGCAGATGGTCGCGCAGCCACGTGGGCGGGTCCTGCAGCACATGGCTGTAGAGGCCGGTCACGAAGCAGACGATCAGCGCCGCGCCGAGCCAGCGGCCGATCACCACCGCGGTGCGTGGGTCGTGCAGCCGTGAGGTGAAGGTGCCCTCGCGCAGCGGGCCTTTCCGCAGGGCGTCGGGCGGGGTGGGCAGCGGCAGATCGAACTGCCGTACACGGGGAGTCGGTTCGTCGTCTCGCACCTCTCCATCACACCCGCTGCCAGGGCCGTTGCGGGGTAGCCGGCTGCTTACGGAAGTCGTACGGCTGCCCGCGCCACGGTCCGCCGGGGCGGACGCGCTGGCAGGGTGACGACGTGTCCACCCTGCTGAAAGCCCTCTCCTCCGGCTCCGCCTCCGACGCGGCCGCGGCCGTCGCCGACGACGCGACCGAGAGCGCCGGCCGCCGTCCGGCGCTCTCGACGGCCCTCTGCCTGGCCGCACTCGCCGCACTCACCGCCGCGCTGGTCGGCACGTTCACCGGGGGCGGCACCCTCGGCCACCGGGGACCGCTGCTGCTCTGGTACCCGCTCGACTGCGCGCTGTTCGCCCTGGCCCTGCTCGCCCTGCGCCAGGTGCCCGCCCGCAGGGTGGCCGCACTGGTGCTGGTCGGCAGCGCCGCCGTGGCCGCCGCCGCGCTGCTTGTCGCGCCGAGGACCAGCGACGACGCCTACCGCTACCTGTGGGACGGCCATGTCCAGGCCGCCGGGATCTCCCCCTACGCCTACCCGCCCGACGCGCCCCAGCTCGCGCACCTGCGCGCCGAGGAGCCGACGCTCTTCCCGACGGGCGGCGCGTGCACGGCGTGGGACGAGCGCCTCACGGCGGCGGGCCAGTGCACCCACATCAACCGGCCCGCCGTGCCGACGATCTACCCGCCCGTCGCCCAGGCCTGGTTCCTCGTCCTCCACCTGGTCGAGCACGGCAGCGGCGTACGCGCGGCCCAGGCCGGTGGGGCGCTGCTGGCCGTGGTGACCACAGGCGTGCTGCTGGTCGTGCTGCCGCGTGAACGCCGCCGCCGGGCCGCGCTGTGGGGCTGGTTCCCCGGCACGGCCGTCTGGGCGGTCAACGACGCCCATGTCGACGCCCTCGGCGCACTGCTGACGGTGGCCGGGCTGGCCTTGGCGGTGCGCCACCGGCGGGTGGCGGGCGGAGTGGCGCTCGGCGGGGCGATCGCCACCAAGCTGCTGCCCGCGCTGGCCCTGCCGGGCGCGCTGTCCGGCGTCCTGGCGCGCAGGCCCACGCGGCGTGACCTGCTGGTGCCCGCGGTGGCGGTGGGCTTCTTCGTGCTCGCCTACGTGCCCTACCTGATCCTGTCGGGGCGTCAGGTGATCGGCTTCCTGCCCGGATACCTGCACGAGGAGGGGTACGACGACGGCACCGCGGCCCGGTTCGGGCTGCTGCAGTTCCTGCCCGGCTGGGCGGCCGCGCCCGTGGCGGCGCTGCTCGTGCTCGCTGCGGCGCTGTACGTCATGCGGCGCGGTGACCCCGACCGCCCCTGGGCCGGTGCGCTGCTGGTCTACGGCACCCTGCTGCTGGCGCTGACGCCCGACTACCCCTGGTACGGACTGCTGTTGGTGGCCCTGGTCGCCATGGACGGCCGCTGGGAGTGGCTCGGGGTCCCGGCGGCCGGTGAGGCGGTCTACCTGATCGGCGGCGACGCGCAGGTGGCTGCGTACTCGGCGGCGCTCGGCCTGGTCCTGGTGGGGGCGGCGATCCGGTGGCGGCACGCGGTCGCCCGGCGGCCGGTCGTGCCGGAGCCACGAGAGACGACCTGACGGTTGCTGCCCGCACCGCGCGCGACCCCGAGGCCACAAGGCCTCGGGGTCGTCCGTTTCTGCGGGCTCGGGCTCCGGCCAGAAGTTCAGGACAGGCGGGTGAAGGCCATGAACGCGCGTCCGTCGACCTTCCAGCGTTCCCGCTCCGCCAACCCCGCCTCCGCAGCGCACGCCGTGGCGGCGGAGGCGCCGACGCGGGCCCAGGCGAACGGCGGGCCGCTCCACCCGCTCGCGTCCTCGACGCGCACGGTCACCCGGTCGTCCACGTCCCGGGGTTCGACCTCAACGAGCACGGTCCCACCGGGGGCGAGCACCTCGCGGCAGCGGGCCAGCAGGGCGGTCGGGTCGCCGCCGATGCCGAGGTTGCCGTCGGCCAGCAACGCGGTGCCCCAGCGGCCCTCGCCGGGCAGCCGGTCGAAGACCGACCGGCACACCGCGACGCCGCCGCCCGCACGGGTACGGGCCACCGCCGCGCTCGTGACGTCCACCCCGAGCGCGGGCAGCCCCAGCGAGAGCAGCTCGATGACCAGCCGTCCCGGGCCGCAGCCGACGTCCAGCACCGGACGGCCCGTCAGCAGGCAGCGGGCCAGCAGGCTGCGGTCCGCCGCATCCGGCGGCGCGCACCAGCGTTCGACGTCCAGCGGGTGGCGGTGCCCGTCGGCGCGACGCAGCCACAACGGCCCCCGGCCGGTGCGCATCGCCTGCGCGAACGGGTCCTGCGCCCACGGCCTCGGCGCACTCCCGTGGCTCGGGCGCACCGGCGCGGGAACGAAGGTGATCCGTGTGGGGGTCCGCGCCGGGATCCGCTCGGCGATCCGCTCCGGGGTCCGTTCCGTGATCCGCACGGACGCCTCAGGCCTCACCGGGCGGCCCGGATCAGGCCGTTGAACTCGCGCCAGCCCGTGGCGAACCGGCCCTCCGGTGCGAGCCGGGCCACCTCCGCCGCGTCGGCGGCGGTGTCGACGTCCGTCAGCTGCGGGAGATGACGGACCGTCAGCCCCGATGCGGCGAGCCGGTCCAGGACCTCCGCTCCCGTGGTCTCGGTGGACATCGGCACTCCGTCCAGCAGCCGATGCGCCGACTCGGCTGTGGGACGGGCCAGTCCGAGCGCCCAGAAGCCGCCGTCGGCGGCGGGCCCGTACCAGGCGTCCACCCCGGCGCGGGCGGCGGGCGAGAAGGCCTCGGCCAGCCCGACCGCATCCAGCTGCGGGGTGTCCATACCGACCAGCAGCGCCGGTGCGCCCTGCGGTGCTTGGGCGAAAGCGGCGGCGAGGCGCGCGTCCAGGCCGCCGCCGACCTGCGGCACGACGTTCCAGCCCGCAGGCAGCCAGGGCCCCGGCTCGCCGTCCAGCACCAACAGCCGTCGTCCGGCGGGCATCCGGGAGAGCGCGGTCAGGGTGTCCGTCAGCGCGGCCTCGGCGAGCCGGGCGGCCTGCTCGGGGGTGCAGGGCGGCGTCAGACGGGTCTTGACGCGGCCGGGGACCGGGGCCTTGGCGATCACCAGCAGCGTCGGCGGCGGCGCGGCCAGCACCGTCCGCATGTCGTGGACGGCCTGCCGGGTGCCGCGCAGCGTGCCGGTCACCTTCGAACGGCCCTGCCGCGGCCGGTAGTCGACGTCCACCTCGGCGATCCGCATCCCGGCCGCCGAGGCGGAGAGGACCATCTCCAACGGGAAGCCCGAGCGCCGGTCGCCGAGCCCCAGCGCAAGCAGGTCCGCGCGCCGCGCGGCCCGCATCGGCCCGAGGTCGTGCAACGGGGCGCCGGTGCGGGCGCGCAGCCGACGCGCGAGTTCCGCGTTGGCGACCCGCGCGTGCAGCGGCCACGCGCCGCGCGCGGTCGGCCTGCGCCGGCCCAGCACCAGGTCCGCCGTGCCGTCCACCACCGGGCCGACGACCAGGGGCAGTTGGGCCGGGTCGAGCGAGCCGTCGCAGTCCAGGAAGCACACCAGCTCTGCGGTCGCGGCCGACAGCCCGGCGTGGCAGGCCGCGCCGAACCCACGTCGGGGCTCGCGGACCACCGTCGCGCCCAACTCGGCCGCGATCTCGGCGGAACCGTCCCGCGAGCCGTTGTCGACCACGACGGCACGCCACCCGTCAGGGATCCGGCCCAGCACCCACGGCAGCGCGGCGGCCTCGTCCAGACACGGCAGCACGACGTCGACGGATGCGCCGACGACCGCAGAGGAGAAGGAGGAAGAAGGAAGCGTCACCCCGGCCACGCTAGGCGCTGACCTGCGCCCGCAGGCCTCTGCGACGCCTTACGAAAGTCGTACGCCGCCGCGCAGCGGGGCGGTGGCGAACTCCGCCATCCCCGCCTCGAAGCCGACCGCCGGGAGCCAGTCGAGCTCGCGCCGCAGGCGCTGCGAGTCGGCGGTGACGTGGCGGACGTCGCCCAGGCGGTACTCCCCCGTCACCACCGGCTGCGGGCCGCCGCAGCCGGCGGCGAGCGCGGCGGCCATCTCGCCGATCGTGCGGACCGAGCCGCTGCCCGTGTTGTACGCGCGGACGAAGCCCTCCGGGCGGTCGAGGACGGCGGACAGCGCCGCCTCGTTGGCCGCCGCGACGTCGTCCACGTGCACGAAGTCCCGGCGCTGGCCGCCGTCCTCGAAGAC
>NZ_JADPRT010000018.1 GCF_015690355.1 Streptacidiphilus fuscans
GGGCCCCACCACCCCACCGGCCCGGACCCGGGCCGGACCTTCGGCCGCGTTCGGCGCGGCTGCGACAGACATCGGACGAGGCAACCGAAGGGACGGTTGGAAGACGATGACCACGGTCAACGAGTCGACGATCCGACTGGAATCCGCGCGGGCCGGGACAGGACCGGCCACCTGGGGGCAGCGCGCGATCTGGGGCGTCGTCACACGCCTGGGCGACGACGCCCCCAGGTACAACCTGCCCATCGACCTCCCGGTCACCCCGCCCCGCCCGGTCACCCGCGTCCTCGCGGATCTGGCGGAACTGCTGCAGCTTCACGACAGCCTGCACACCCGACTGCTGTCGGTCGGTCAGGACGGGCTGAAGCAGGTGGTGGACGACGCCGGCGAGCTCGCGGTGGAGTTCAGGCAGTGCGCCGTCGCCGATGCCCCGGCGGTGAGCGCCGGACTGCTCCAGGAACTCGCCGGGCGCGCCTTCGACACCGCGAGCGAGTGGGGTCTGAGGGTCGGCCTGGTCGCGTGCGAGGGCGTGGTCCACCGGCTGGTGCTGGTCGGCGCGCACACCGCGATGGACTACTGGGGGCTCGGGCGGCTGCTCCGCGACCTGGAATCCGTCCAGGGGGGCGAGACCGCCGCGTCGCTGCGCCAGGCACGCCCCGCCCAACAGCCGTTGGAGGCCGCGGAGTTCCAGGCGTCGCCGCTCGGCCGCCGCCGGGACGAGGCGGCCCGTCGCCACTGGCGCGAGCAACTGACCGCCGGCCCCCGGCGGCTGTTCCGGAACCCCGCAGCGCCGGAACTCGCGGACGACCCGGACCGGATGTTCCCCAACGCCCTGCTGCGCTCGCCCGCACTGGCCGTCGCGGTCGGACGCGTCGCTACGGAGCTGGAGGTGAGCGACGCCGCGGTGCTGTTGGGAGCGGCCTCCCACCAGCTGGCACGAATGTCGGGCAGCAGCGACGTGCTGTGGCAGGTCGTGGTCGGCAACCGCTTCCAGCCCGCTGCGGCCGCCTCGGTCAGCACGGTGGCGCAGGAGGCCCTGTTCCGGCTCCCGGACGCGGACCGGGACTTCGCCGACGCGGTGCGGCGGACCCGCTCGGCGGCGTTCCAGGCGTTCCGTCACGCCGCCTACGACAAGTGGGCGCTGGACCGCGAGATCGCGGAGCTGGTCGAGAAGGAGGCGGCGGCCGACCACTCGTACTGGTGGAACGACACCCGCGACCCGGCCGTCGGGCCCTTCGACACCGTCGAGCCTCCGCGCGCGGCGCTGAGCGAGCTGATCGGCCGGACCGAGCTGAGCTGGCCGACCGAGTTCCTGCCCCGGGTGAACGTCTCGGCGGCGGTGGATGTGCTGACGGCCCCGGGCGCTCTGGATCTCGCCATGACCGCCGACCCGGCGGTCATCGGCCGCGACGGGATGGAGCAGTTCCTGCGCGGAGTCGAACGGCTGGTCGTGGCTGCGGCGATCGCGCTGGGGGACTGATGACTACGCGCTACGCGGGAATCGCCTGGACGGGCGCGGGCTACCGGGTCGAGGTCGTGGACGGCGCGGGTCGCCGGGCCACCGAGGGCCGGAGTTGGGGCGCCGCCCAGGTCGCCGAACTCATCGCCTGGCTCCGGGGGTTGGACGGCGGGAGCACACCGGCGGTGGTGCTGGACAGCACCAACGGCCTGCTCGACGGTCCGATGACGGCAGCCGGTCTGGAGGTGTACCGCGCGGACCCCTGGCTGCTGCCGCCCCGGCCACGGTTCGGCTCCGTCCCGGCCGAGCACCTGGCCGAGCAGGCCCGGACCGCACCGGGCACGCTGGCCCGGGTGACGGCCGAAGGCGGCACGCTGACCGGCCGCGCCGACGAGTTCTTCGAAGGCGTCCAGCGCGGCGAGCCGATCGTGGCCGCGCTGGTGGCGGCCGGCAGCTGCTTCGAGCACGGCCGACGCGACGTCCCCAAGGTCGCCCTCACCTTCGACGACGGCCCCGACCCGGTGCTCACCCGGCAGGTGCTGCGGATCTTGGACCGCTACGGGGCCAGGGCGACCTTCTTCAGCGTCGGCCACCACGTCGCGGCGCTGCCCGACGAGGTGCGCCGGATCGCCGACGCCGGACACGAACTGGGCAACCACTCCTGGTCGCACCCGTACCTGCCGGACCTGACGCCCAGTCAACTCCAGGAGCAGCTCGACCGGACGACGGAGGCGGTGGCCCAGCTGACCGGTCAGGCCCCGACCCGGTTCCGCCCGCCGTACGGCGCGCTCACACCCGAGGTACTGGCCGCCCTCGACGGGCATCCGACCACGCTGACGCTGTGGGACGTGGACTCCCGCGACTGGACCAGGCCGGGGCCGGAGCAGATCGCCACGACCGTCCTGGGCGCAGCCCGGCCCGGCTCGGTGGTGCTCATGCACGAGGGCGCCGGAGACCGGGGGCAGACCGTGCGGGCCCTTCCCACGATCATCGAGGGCCTGCTCGAACGCGGCTTGGAACTGGTCCCCGTGGGAGAACTGCCCGCGCTCGACCCTGCGCCTCAGCTCGCGCCGCCCGCACCTCCCGCGCCATCCGCGCCTCCCGCCGACCACACGCTACGACTGATGGGTTGAGACAGTCATGGAAGAAAGCCTGACCGACGACACCGCAGCGCCGGTATCCGCGCAGACCCAGGCTGCACCCGCCCAAGACCCGCCCGCCGAGCCCGCCGAGGCCGCCGAGGCCGCGTCGGGTCAGGGACCGGCGATCTGGACCCGCAACTTCCGGTTCTACTTCACCGCCCGCAGCGCGGGGCTGCTCAGCTGGGCCATGCTGCCGGTCGCGGTCTCGGCCGGTCTGCTCAGCGGCGGGTACGGCCTGGGCACCGCGGGGTACGCCATGGCCTTCCTGGTGGGCCCGTTCGCGGGCCTGGTGCTTTTCGGCGGAGTGCTCGCCGACCGGTTCACCGCCCGTCGCCTGATGATTGCCGCCGACCTGGCGAACCTCACCGCCCACACCCTGCTGGCCGTGCTGTTCATCCACGGCATCAGCCATCTCTGGCAGCTGTACGCGCTGTTGGTGGTGGCCGGGACCGCCAACGCGATGTTCCAGCCGGGCGCGTCGTCGACCGTCCCGCTGGTGGCCAGGGACGTGCAGGGAGCCAACGGGGTGCTGCGGACCTCAGAGGCGCTCACCGGACTGGGTGGCCCTGCGCTGGCCGGCGCCCTGGTCGGACTGGGAGCCACCGGCTTCGTGATGGTGATCTCCGCCGTCGCCTACGGCACCAGCGCCACCTGCCTGTTGGCACTCCGGCTGGGAGCGGTGCCCGCACCGCCCGCGGGGGAGAGCCTGTGGCGCAACCTGGCCATCGGGTGGCACGAGTTCCGCGCCCGCAGCTGGCTCTGGGGCGTGGTCGTGATCTGGATGTTCTACGCCGTGCTCTCCTGGGGACCCCAGCTGTCGGTGGCCGCCAGCGTCATCGTGCCCCAGCACGGTGCGACCGCCTTCGGGCTGATCAACTGCGCGCTGGGCGCGGGCACCGTGATCGGCGGCCTGCTGGCGATCCGCTACAAGCCCCGACGTCCCCTGGCCGCCGGAGCGGTGGCGATGCTGGCCTACCCGCTCTACCCGCTCGGCATCGTGCTCGGCTGGCCCGCCTGGCTGCTCGCCGCGGCACAGGTCGCGGTCGGCGTCGGGATCGGCGTCTGGGGCGTCATGTGGGCGACCAGCGTGCAGACCCAGGTGCCCGGCGAGGTGCTCAACCGCGTCCACGCCTACGAGGTCGCGGGCTCCGTCGGGATGTACCCGATCGGCAGCGCACTGGCCGGCCCGGCCGTCGCGGCGTTCGGCACCGACCGGGTCCTCATGGTCGGCGTCGTCGTCGCCCTGCTCACCGCGCTCGCCCTCCTCGCCTCCCGCCCGATCCGCACCCTCGGCCGCTCGCCGAGCGCCGCCTGACGGCGGTGCGAGACGGAGGCGTCGATGCTGCGTGGCACCCGGCGGCTGGT
Organism: Streptacidiphilus fuscans; assembly: GCF_015690355.1. GTDB lineage: Bacteria > Actinomycetota > Actinomycetes > Streptomycetales > Streptomycetaceae > Streptacidiphilus > Streptacidiphilus fuscans. The sequence goes on from NZ_JADPRT010000018.1 coordinate 3,964, forward strand.
GCCGTACACGGCCGCCGACGGCGTGCTCTACCTGGTCGGCCGCACCGACGAGATCCTGGACGCCCTGCCGGTCGCCGCGACGGACCAGGAGGCCGCTTCTGCGCGGCCTCCTTGGCGCGCGGCGGAACACGCCGCCTCCCGCACCTTGCTGCGCGCCCTGCTGCGGGAGGCCGGCGCCGACCTCGCCGCCGGCCCGATCGCCGCCCGCCCGACCGGCCGGCCCTATCTGCCGGACCGCCCCGAGCTGGGCGTGAGCCTCTCGCACTCCTCGGGCTGGGTCGCCGCGGCTGTCGGCACCCACTGCGACGTGGGCATCGACGTGCAGCTCCCGTCCCGCGTCGGCGACCGGATGCTGCGCCTCTGCTGCTCGGCCGAGGACGCGGAGGCCCTCGCCGCGATGCCGGAGGACCGGCGGCGGCGCGAGTTCGCCTGGATCTTCAGCGTCCAGGAGGCGTGCGTGAAGGCCGTGGGCCAGGGCTTCCGCGGCCGCCCCTGGAACGTGCCGGTGGCTCTCGGGCAGCAGGCAGGCGAATGGGAGCGGGAGCCGGAGCGGGTCCGCTGGCGTGCCCCTCGTGGCCGACACCCGCTCCCGCTCAGCCTCGCCTGGACGGAGCACCCGGTTCGGGACGGAGGATGTTCTGACTGAGCTTCAGGGACGGGGCGAGCGCCGACATATCCGAATGGTCTGGAAACGCCCGCCTTGGAGACCGGGCTTCATCCGCCGGCAGGCCATGCTCCGTCGGCTTGACGGAGAACGCTCTGGCCCGGTGCGAGCCAGGCGACCTCCTTGAGGTCCGGATGGTGTCCCACGAGGTGTCCCAATATGGTCGTCACCAGTTCTTCGCGCCCCTCCGCGGAAGGTACTCCCTCGAACGTCCACAAGCCGGAGTCGGAGTGCTCGGCGCGCATGACGGGTTGGGATCCGTCGGCGACAGAGGCCGCAGCCCGTACCTCGTGGTAGGGCAGCATCGTGACGAAGGGCCAGTTCCGCTTCGGGTCTTCGTCAGCCCAGGGGCCGGACGAGTCCTCCCGGCGGATCCAGAGGAGCGGCTGCGTCGCGCGGCAGGTCTCTTCGACGTCTTCTTCCCAGGGGAAGCGGCCTTGCTTGTCAGGCCAGAACATCTGCGTGATCGGGAGGGGCGGCCGCTGGTAGTAGTCCAGGGCAGCACCGAAGAAGCTCCGGTACCAGCTCGGGTGGACCGGTCGGATGGCGACGGGGAAGCCGTTGAGCACGTCGTCGCGGCGCTGGTCCGGCTCAAGGGGGTTGCCCTCACGGATCGCATCCCCGAGAACGTTGAGGATCCGCATGCCCGTCTGTGCAGGGACTCCGAAGACGGCCACCTCAGGACTGCGCAGCGTATGCCAGAGGCCGATGGAGTAGGACCAGTCGCCGGGCAGGTCTCCGCCGGCGACTCCGGTCACGCTCCAGCCGTGGCTGCTCACGTTGTCCGAGGTGCGCCGGGTCTCGGGAGTCCCACGTGGAAGGGTCGCTCGATGCGTCGCAGAGCAGGCAGCCGCAGTCAGGTGTGATCACGACGGCAGGGTACGGCTGCCGCGCGTAGCCGGCTCGGCCGGGGTCCGGCCCGCGCGCTGCGGAGCGCATCTTCGAGCCGAGACGTGTCTCAGGGGCCCCTTCCAGACCGCTGTGCGTGAGAGACTTTGCGGCCAGCTCGCCGAGCCAGAAGGGTCGCACGCCGTGTCGGACGTCTCGCCACCGCCGGTCCACCTCGACAAGGTGATGGAGGGACTCGCCGGGAACCCCTCGCTACCGCCCGAGCTGATCCGTCGTCTCTTTGCGTACCGCAGAGGCCGTGGCAGCGTCGCCAAGCGACTGGACCTGAACGACGACATGATCGCCGAGATCATCGCCGTCGACGACTTCTGGCTCACGCACGCGCTGGCGCTCAACCGGGGCCTCCCGCACGCCTTCCGCATGACGCTTGCCCTGCACCCGGATCCGGCGATACGCGCGGCCGTGGCGGTTGCCGCAGGCGACGCGCAGAGGGCCCTGTTCGAGCGGCTCCTCGGAGAGACGACGCCCAGGTACGTGAGTACGTGGCGCAGAACGAGCACATGCCGACGGACCTGCGTGCCCGGCTGGCGATGGACCCGGACCCCAAGGTTCGGGCGACCTTGGCGCAATGGTGGACGCTGGCGCCGGAGGGGGTCCGTCGAATCCTGTTGACCGATCAGGAGGACGCGGTGCGCGCCGGGGCCTGCGCGACCTACTACCCACGCCGTCCTCATCCCGTCCCGCCTGCCGACCTGCTCCCGGCGCTGTTGGCAGACCCGGTGACGCGTGCAGGCGCGCTGCGCCACTGCAGGTTGACCGCGGACGCGGCCCGCGATCTGGCCGGTGACCCTGACGAGGACGTACGCAAGGAACTCGCTGCTCACCCCGACCTCCTGCTACCCGTGCGGGACATACTGGCCGAGGACCCCAGTCTGCGGGTCAGGCTCCGCATCTTCGCACGGGAGGACACCCCTGACGCGACCCGCGCCGCGATCCACGCGGGAATCCTGGCCGAGATGCCCGCGCGCAACTGGATGACAGATCGTCAGAACCTGGACGGAGATGCACTCGGCCGGGCGCTCGCAGGGGAGATGGCCAACCTGGAGCTTCGGTCGCTGCGCGTCCCCTGGGTGACCGCCGACCCCTTGCCGCATGTGGACTCGCCCTACCTGTGCTTCCGCGCCTCGGCCGCGAAGGCCGACAGCCTGCCCGCGTCCGTCGTGGCCCGACTGCTCGACGACGAGGAGAGCAGCGTCCGGACCACGATGGCTCTCCACGCCCGCGACCGGATCGACCCCGCCACGGCTGAACGCATCGACCGCGACTACCGGGCGGAGGGGAAAACCGATTGGCGCCCCGCCGATGACTTCCCCCTCCCGCCGGACGCCCTTCGGCGTCTTGCCACCGACCCCGACCCGAGGATGCGGCGGCTGGCACCACGCGACCCCGACCTGCCGAGAGAACTTGTCAGCCGCCTCGCGTCCGACCCCGACCAGACGGTGCGGCGCGCGATCGCGACTCATCCGGGCCTTCCTGCCCGCGAGTTGGCGCAACTGGTGAACGATCCGTCGGAGTGGGTGGCGAACGCCGCAGCGGGCAACCCCAACCTGCCGCCCGAGGAGATGTACCGGCTACTCGCCCTGGCAGGGGTGTGACTACGGTCGCCTCGTCACTCTTTCGGCTGGCTGTCGGCCCAATGTTCTGTACACGGAGAGCCCATGTCGCAAAACTAGGCGTGACCCGCAGAGCGAGCCGCCCCGGCCCGGAGGGGCCGTCAGAGCGGAAGAAGGGAGCCGTCGATGCGGCGATTTGTGCGTGCGCGGCGACTGGCCATGGCCGTGGGAGCTTCGCTCCTGCTTACTGTCAGCCTCCCCACCAGCGCCCAGGCGGCCAACGGCACGTTCGGCTACAGGTCGCTGGACGGCAACTACTACATCGGCCAGAACCTGCACAGCGGCGAGTGCATGCCGCTGGTCGACGGCGCGACTCGTATCGACAACGACACCGACGAGCCGGCTTTTCTCTTCCACAACGGGGATTTCTACTGCAGCGCCCAATTCGCCGACGTTCCGCCCCACTCCTCGAAGATCTTCGGACCGGGGCCTGACGCGTATCCGTACTGGGTCGAGTTCATCTGAGGGGGCAGCGCGCGAACGTCGACACACGATGCTCGCGGGCGCCACGCCGTTCCAGCCGGTCCTCCTGGTCGCTACGATGAAACGTCCATTTCAGGAGGTGGCTCGTGCGACCAGCGCCCGGGGGTGTCGGCGAGGCCGTGCGGCTTCGGCTGGGGGAGTTCAGTCCGGCGGAGCGGAAGGTCGCGCGGGTGCTGCTCGCCGCGTATCCGGCGGCCGGGTTCGAGACGGTGGCCAGGCTGGCCGAGCGCGCCGGAGTGAGTGCGCCCACGGTGGTGCGGTTCGCGCAGCGGCTCGGGTACCGGGGTTACCCGGAATTCCAGCAGGCGCTGCGGGACGAGCTGGAGGAGCGCGAGGCCTCGCCGCTCAGCATGTACGGGTCGGCGGAGTTCGCCGAACAGGCTGAGGCCGAGGGCGGGTTGCTGGCGCACAGCGGGCGGGTGTTCAGCAACTCGGTCGCGGAGACCTTCCGGATGCTCCCGCAGGACGAGATCGACCGTGCGATCGCCCTGGTGGCCGACCCGAGTCGGCGGATCACCGTGGTGGGCGGGCGGTTCACCAGCACGCTGGCGTCCTATCTCTGCCTCCATCTGGTGCAGATGCGGGCGGACTGCCGTGTGCTGCCCGAGGCGCCGGTCCAACGCGTGGCCATGCTGGCCGAGTTGGGACGTCGCGACGTGGTGGTCGCGCTGGACATCCGGCGCTACGAGGTCGCCACGCTCCAGCTGGCCAAGGCCGCGCACGCGCGCGGAGCCACCGTCGTCCTGGTGACGGACACCTGGCTCTCCCCGGTCGCCGAGGTGGCGCAGGTGGTGCTGCCGACGGTCGTGGCGTCGCCCTCGCCGTACGACACGCTGGTGCCGGCCATGGCGGTGCTGGAAACCCTCGTCGCCGGGGTGCTCGCCTCGCTCGGTGAGGCGGCGACCGCCCGCATGGCCGCGGGCGAGCAGGCGACGCAGGAGCTGTCGCTGTTCTGAGCCGATCTGGGGCACCTCTCGGTCTTGGTTCGGCTGTCGCAGCCCGGGTCGGCGGCGTGCGCCCGCGTCCGAGTGGAGGCAGGCTGGGAGATGAGGTCAGGCGGACGCGTGGTCGAGCCCCGAAGGGACGGTGTACCGACTTCGCCGGAGCGCAGGGACACGGCTGCGCCTGCATCCGTGTCCTCTGTTCTGACCAGGGCCGGTCAGCTGAGCATCCGCAGCTTCCCCGGGTTGGCCGCGTCCACGCCCGGCGCATTTCTCCGGCCTGGCTCGGCGACCACCGGCTGTTTCCCGTCGCCCGAACACAGAAACCGGTCCGGCCGCAGCCGAACAGCCGGCCTGTCGAGATCCGAGGTCAGGGATGACGAGTCAGAGCAAGGACCACGCGCTCGACCACGTGGTGGTGGTTGTGTTCGAGAACCGGTCGTTGGACAACTTGCTCGGTCGGCTGTACGGGCCGCAGGACGGCAAGACCTTCGAGGGCGTGACCGGTAGGGACCTCACGAATCCGATCCCGGAATGGGCCGAGCACGGCGCCGACCGCAAGGTGGTGCCCTACACGGTGGCAACGGACATGGACAGCCCAAATCCCGATACGGGGGAGGAGTATCCGCACACCAACACTCAGCTCTTCAACATCCTCAGCGAGGCGAACCGCTTCAAGGTCGGCGAGGACATCTCGGCGCCGTACAACGCGCCCGAGCCCGGCCAGACTCCCACGATGGACGGGTTCGTCACCGACTACATCAGTACCCTGACCGGCGAACTGGGCCGCCAGCCCACCTACGACGAGTACGCGCAGGTAATGACCGGGTTCGCCCCGGAGCAGATCCCTGTGCTGAGCGGGCTGGCACGCGGATTCGGCGTGTTCGACCACTGGTTCTGCGAGGTGCCGTCGCAAACGTTCACCAACCGGTCGTTCTGGACCGCCGCGACGGCCTCGGGGTTCGTGGTGAACTCACCGGTCAAGAACTGGATTCTCGACAACGATGCCGAGACGATCTTCAATCGGCTCGAACAGCACGGTAGGACGTGGAAGGTGTACGTCGCTGAGCCGGACCGGTTCTCGATGACAGGCCTGATCCACTACCCACGGCTCAAGGACCGCTTCGACACGCACTTCGAGCCGTTCTCCCAGTTCGAAACCGACGCCGGCAACGGCGACCTGCCCGACTTCTCGTTCATCGAGCCGTGCCTGGTCCTGGGGCACGGTGACTACCACCCGGCAATGTCGCGCGCGCTGGGCCACGGGGTCGTGATCTCCGGGGTCGACCCGCCCTCCTCCATCCTGGGCGGTGAGGCGTTCCTGGCCCGGATCTACCGCGCCTACCGGGCCATGCGGTCGCCGGACGGGGCCAACGTCTGGAACACAGCCCTGCTGATCGGCTGGGACGAGCCCGGCGGCACCTATGACCACGTCCCGCCCGGACCGGTGCCGCCCCCCGACCCGACCGCCCCGCCGGGCCAACTCGGGTTCGGGTTCGACCGGTCCGGCTACCGAGTCCCGGCCGTCCTGGTCTCCCCATGGGTGGCCGCAGGCACTGTGTTCAACGAGGAACACCGCCACACCTCCCTTATCGCCACCCTGCGCGAAGCGTGGGACCTGGGCGAGCCGTTCAGTGCGCGCGACGCAGCCGCCCGGACGTTCTCGCACGCCTTCACCCTTGACAGACCCCGGGATCCGGACATCTGGCCCACTCCGACCCCGCAGCCGGTGCCCCAGTACATCGAGGACGCCCTGCTCGTGGGCCGAAGCCTCTCAACCCTCGGTAAGGCAGCCTTCGAGGGGATCCGCGGCTACGCCGACCACCACGGCATCCGGATAGAGGGACTTCCTCACGATTCCAAGACCGAGGTCTCCCCGGAACAGGCCCTGCGGATCATGCGTGACTTCCTCGCCATCCACTTCCCCCGCTTGGCACCGCCCACCCAGACACCGAAGGCTCCGCAAGCCTGACGCAGGTTGCACACGGTGATCACCTGGTCCCCGATGCCGTAGACGAGCAGCCCGGAGCAACAAGGCGCGCGGTCTCGCGAGACCGACGGCGGCAGCGGGCGATTCAATTACGGGACAGCCTCAGGACAACGCGTCCCGGACGACCTGTCCACGTGCGAGTGAAGCCCTCCCGGCGCCCGACCCGGCGCCGGGAGGGCTTCGTCGCGTCCAGGGCTCGGCGTGGTTACCGAACTGAAACAGCTATTACATCTTTCGCAGAACGGCCGCCATCTGTAATTTATCTCTCCATCGCCGCCTCTCCCTCGCGGCTGCAAGGAGACACCCATGTCCTCAACCTCCCCGACCCGGCGTGTCGGCGCCCTCGCAGCCGTGGTGGGCTGTGCGCTGCTCGCCTCCGCCTGCGGATCCACCAGCCCGTCGTCCGCCGGTTCCCCGGGTTCCACCGAGGCGACCGTCGCGGGCGTCCGCATCACGGTCGACCGGTCCCTCCACGACGCGCTCCCCAGCGCGATCAAGTCCTCCGGCGTGGTGCGGGTCGCCTCCGACGTGCCGTACGCGCCGTTCGAGATGTACGCGAGTGCGGGCAGCACGCAGATCACGGGCATCGACTATGACCTGGGCCAGGCCCTCGGCGCCAAGCTCGGGGTGAGCTTCACGTTCAGCCCGGTGAAGTTCGAGGGCATCATCGCCGCCATCTCGGCCGGCCAGTACGACGTGGCGATGTCCGACATGGGCGACCGCAAGGCCCGCGAGCAGCAGCTCGACTTCGTCGACTACACCCAGGACGGCACCGCCATCCTGGTGGCCAAGGGCAACCCGTCCCACATCGCCACCTTCACCGACCTGTGCGGCAAGCCGGTGTCGACCGAGGCCGGCACCAACACGGAGAAGTTCGTCGACGACACCGGCCAGCGCCTGTGCACCGCCGCCAGCAAGCCGCCGATCGACCTGCAGACCTACCCCAAGGACTCCGACGGCCAGCTCGCGATCAAGGCCGGCAAGGTGGTGGCGCACGTCCTGGACGCGGCAGCCGCCGGGTACGCCGCCGCCACCGCGGACCAGGGCAACTCGTTCCAGGTCGTCAAGGACCCCAGCGCGCCCACCGGTTACAACTCCACGCCGAACGGCATCGCGGTGGCGAAGTCCGAACCCCAGCTGGCCGACGCCATCCAGAAGGCGCTCCAGGAACTCATCGACGACGGCACCTACGCCAAGATCCTCGCCACGTACGGCGAGTCCTCGATCGCGGTCGCCAAGGCCGAGCGCAACGCGGCGGTGAGCTGAGCATGGCCTCCTCGACCCTCCCGCTCCGAGACGGCGCCGGGTCCGAAGCGTCGTCGGAGCCCCTCGTCCCCCTGCGGCACTACGGCCGCCATGCCGGTGCCGCGGTCGCCTTGGTGTGCCTGGGTGGCGTGCTCTGGTCGTTCGGCAAGAACCCCAACCTCGACTGGCCCACCATCGGCGCGTACCTGTTCAAGGACCTGACGCTGCAGGGCCTGTGGACCACGGTCTGGCTCACCGTCGTCGCGATGGCGATCGGGCTGGCCGGAGGGGTGCTCGTCGCGGTGATGCGGCTGTCGCACAATCCGGTGCTGCGCGGCGTCTCCTCGCTCTACGTCTGGGTCTTCCGGGGCACCCCGCTGCTCGTCCAGATCATCTTCTGGGGCTTCCTCGGCGCGCTCTACAAGAACACGATGATCGGCGTCCCCTTCACCCACATCACCTTCTACTCGGCCCCGACCAGCACCCTGGTGGACGCGACCACCGCGGCCCTGCTCGCCCTGGGGCTCAACGAGATCGCCTACGCGTCGGAGATCATCCGCGCCGGTATCCAGGCCGTCGACCGGGGCCAGACCGAGGCCGCCCAGGCGCTCGGCATGACGCCGGTGCTGACGCTGCGCCGGATCGTGCTGCCGCAGGCGATGCGGTCCATCATCCCGCCGCTCGGCAACGAGGTGGTCACCATGCTCAAATCCACCGCGCTGGTCTCCGTGATCGCCGGTCATGACCTGCTGTCCAACCTCCAGGACGTGTACGCCCAGAACTACAAGGTCATCCCGCTGCTCGTGGTCGCCAGCCTCTGGTACCTGGTGCTCAGCAGCCTGCTGAGCCTCCCTCAGTCCTGGCTGGAGCGCCGCTTCGGAGGCGCCCGATGAGCAAAGCGAGCACGGTGAGCCGAGGGAGCACGATGAGCACGGTGAGTGAACCCATGGTGGTCGCCGAGGGCGTCCACAAGCGCTACGGGTCCGTCGACGTCCTGCGCGGCGTCGACCTGACCGTGCGACGCGGCGAGGTCTGCTGCCTGCTCGGCCCCTCGGGCTCGGGCAAGTCCACCTTCCTGCGCTGCGTCAACCGCCTGGAGAAGGCGGACGGCGGCACCATCAGCGTCGACGGCGAGCCGGTCGGCTTCCGCCGCCACCAGGGCCGACGCCACGAACTGCGGGAGAAGGCCGTGGCTGCGGCACGCCGCGACATCGGCATGGTCTTCCAGCGGTTCAACCTCTTCCCGCACCTGACCGCCGCCGAGAACGTCATGGAGGCGCCCGTGCGCGTCAAGGGCGTCGCCAAGGACGAGGCGCGGCAGCGGGCCGCGAAGCTGCTCGACCGGGTCGGCCTGGCCGCCAAGGCCGACAGCCGCCCCGCCCAGCTCTCCGGCGGCCAGCAGCAACGCGTCGCCATCGCACGGGCGTTGGCGATGGATCCCAAGCTGATGCTCTTCGACGAGCCGACCTCGGCACTCGACCCCGAGCTGGTCGGCGAGGTGCTCGACGTGATGCGCGGACTGGCCGAGGACGGCATGACCATGATCGTGGTCACCCACGAGATCGGCTTCGCCCGCGAGGTCGCGGACACCACCGTGTTCCTGGACGGCGGGGTGGTCGTCGAATCCGGCCCGCCCGCCGAGGTGTTGACCGCACCCCGGCAGGAGCGCACCCGAGCCTTCCTGGCGAAGGTCCTGTGAGCGTCGCCACCGACCAGCCCGTGACCAGCGTGCCCGGCACCGACCTGCCCACCGCAGACGTGCTGCGGCGGCACGTCCAGGCCCGCTACGACGGGTTCCTGGCCGACCTGGCCCAGCTGGTCGCCGTGGACTGCGGCAGCTGGAACGCCGAAGGCGTCAACCAGGTCGCCGACTTCTGCGCCGAGCGGCTCGCCGCGCTCGACTTCACCGTGACCCGCATGCCCGCCCGGGCCGACGACGGTCGGCCCCTCGGCGACATCGTGGTGGCCCGCCGCCGGGGTGACCTCCCGGACGGCCGCCGGATTCTGCTCCTCGCCCATATGGACACCGTCTACGACGACGGCACGGCGGCGTCCCGCCCGCTGCGGATCGAGGACGGCGTCGCCCACGGCCCCGGCGTCACGGACGACAAGGGCGGCCTGCTTGCCGGTGTCACCGCCGCCGCGGCCATCTCCGACAGCGGCCGACACCCTTATGCCGAGCTGGTGTTCCTGCTCACCCCGGACGAGGAGATCAGCTCGGACGCGAGTCGGCCTGCCCTCGAGCAACTGGCGGCCGAGGCCGACTACGCGCTCTGCCTGGAGGCGGCTCGGGAGAACGGTGACCTGGTCTGGGCCCGCAAGGGCATCGCCGACCTGCACCTCACCGTCAGCGGCCGGGCCGCGCACTCCGGTGTCGAGCCCGAGCGCGGCGCCAACGCGGCGCTGGCCGCCGCCCACCTGGTCGTCGCGCTCCAGGGACTCAACGGGCAGTGGCCCGGCGTCACCGTCAACGTCGGTGTGGTGCACGCCGGTTCACGCACCAACGTGGTCTGTGCCGAAGCCAGGCTGGAGCTGGAGGTCCGCGCCGCCACCATCGGCGAGATGGACGCGGCCCTCGCCGCCGTCGAGGCTCTCGCCGCGCGGCCGGTCGTCCCCGGCACCTCGGTGTCGGTTCACCGACCGGCCGCCTGGCCGCCGATGGCGCCCACGGACGAGGTCGCGGGCATGCTCGCCCACGCCCAGGAGATCGCCACCGAGCTCGGCTTCGAGGTCACCGCGGTCGCCACCGGCGGTGCGGCGGACGCCAACCTCGCCTCCGCCCATGTGCCAGTCCTGGACGGCCTCGGCCCGGTCGGCGGCGGGGACCACAGCCCCGTCGAGTGGCTCGACCTGACCAGCGTCGTCCCCCGCACGACCCTGCTCGCGGCGCTGATCACCCGCCTCGGATCCGGCTGACCGCGCGCCTCCACCGAGCCGCCTCCACCGAGCCGACGCCACCGTGCCGACGCCACTGAGCCGACGGCGGCCGGCCGTCGGCTCGGTGGCACGCGGGGTGTTCCGGTCAACGCCGGGTGCGATGCTGCTGCTCTCCCACGGCGCTGCCTAGTAGTGTCCAGCCGGCGTGTGCCGTCGGTCGCTGTCCTGGGGAAGGGACTCTCCATGCTCGAAAAGCTCCTGCACCACAAGCTGCTGCGCGAAGGCCTCGAAGGCAAGGGAGTGATCACCGCGCGGAAGCTCGGGGCACCCATGAGCGAGACCGGTGCCGGGGGCTTCTACATCGGGGTCGAAGGACACATCAAGTTCGACGACGGCACCCAAGCCGTCTTCTCGTCGAGAAGACTGGACCCCCACAAGCTCGGAGACCTCGACGTGGGGACGATCGTGCCGGTCCGCTACAGCGCGGACCATCAGCATGTGGTCCTGGACACGCCCAGGCTCGAGGCTCTGAGGGCGGCGAAGAAGCACGAGGCGGCCGGCTGGGCCGAGCAGAAGAGGCAGCGGGACATCGCCGCAGCAGACGCCAAGCTGGCCCAGGAAGGCGGACACCCCGACCACAACTGAGTTTCGTGGCCCCAAGGGGTGTACGACGGCCGACACCACCGCTCGCCACCGTTCCTCCCGCGCCGCGACGGTTTTTCGCCCTCCCGCTGGTCTTGATTGCGAGAGCACTCGACCACATGTAGGGAGAGCACCATGTCAGGCCAGCAGGAGACGCAGACCGCTGTCGTCACGGGGGCGAGCCGGGGCTTCGGCCGTGCCATCGCCGCCGCGCTGGTGGCGAACGGGGCCACGGTGGTCGGGATCGCCCGGAACCGGGCGGACCTCGACGCCGTCCGCGACGAGCTCGGGGATGGCTTCGTGCCGGTCGTCGGCGACGCCGTCGACGAAGGGCTCGCCGAGCGGCTGTTGTCCGAGTACCGCCCGGAGCTGCTCGTGCTGAACGCCGGCGCGACGCCGCATCTCGGCGCCGTGCACGAGCAGACCTGGGAGACCTTCACCACCAACTGGAACGTGGACACCCGCCAGGCGTTCACCTGGACCCGCGCCGCGCTGCGGCTGCCGCTCGCACCCGGCAGTGTCGTGGTGGAGATGTCGAGCGGTGCCGCGTTGAAAGGCTCTCCGCTCAGTGGCGGCTACGCGGCGGCGAACGCGGCGATCCGGTACATCGGTGGCTACGCCGCCGACGAGTCCGCGCGGGCCGGCCTCGGCATCCGGTTCGTGGTGCTGCTGCCGCAGCTGACACCGACCGGCATCGGCTCGCTCGGCGTCGACGGCTACGCCGCGCGAGCCGGGGTGGACCGGGAGACCTTCATCGCCGGACTCCAGCCGGTGCTCACGCCGGAGCTGGTCGCGAAGGCGGTGCTGCAGGTCGCTGCGGACCCGCAGTCCGCGCCCGAGTACGCGGTGACCGGTGCGGGCGTGACGGCCCTGAACGGCTGACCGCACTACCGTGGAGACCATGGTCTCGAACCTGGAGTTCGCCGGCTTGACCGAGCCGTTCCGTCCGGAGCTGCTGGCGCACTGCTACCGGATGCTCGGCTCGGTGCACGATGCCGAGGACCTGGTCCAGGAGACGTATCTGCGCGCCTGGCGCGGATTCGAACACTTCGAGGGACGGTCCTCGGTACGCCGGTGGCTGTACAAGATCGCGACGATGGCCTGCCTGACCGCCCTGGAGACGCGCCCGCGGCGGCCGCTCCCTTCCGGCCTCGGCGCACCGCAGGACGATCACCACGTCACCGTCGCGGAGCGGGAGCCGGAAGTCCCGTGGTTGCAGCCGGTGCCGGACCGGCTGCTGGGCACACGTGGGGACGACCCGGCGGTCGTCGCAGCCGCGCGCAGCGGCGTGCGGCTGGCGTTCATCGCGGCCCTGCAGTTCCTGTCCGCCCGGCAGCGTGCGGTATTGACGCTCCGTGACGTGCTGGCGTTCCGCACCGCAGAGGTCGCCGAGATGCTCGGCACGACGACGGCGGCCGTCGACAGCACACTGCGCCGCGCCCGCGCCGCGATGTCGGACGCGGGGCCGGTCCCGGAGGATCTCGCCGAGCCGGACGCGGCCACGCGGCGCAAGCTGCTCGACGACTACGTCGACGCCTTCACCCGAGCCGACACCGACGCTCTGGTCCGCCTGTTGCGCACCGACGTCGAACTGGAGATGCCGCCGATCCCGACCTGGTTCACCGGCCGCACCGCTGTCGTCGGCTTCCTCTCCACCCGGGTGCTCCGCCCGGGCCTTTGGCGGCTGGGGCCGAGCCGGGCCAACGGCCAGGCCGCCGTCGTCATCCGCAAGCGCGACGACGACGGCTACCGCCCCTACGGGGCACAGGTCCTGACGCTGGACGGAACCCGGGTCAGCCGCATCACGTCCTTCAACGACCCGGGCCTGGTCGCGCTGTTCGGCCGCACCCCGGCGGTCGACTGAGCGGGCGGCCGACTGGAGCCGGCCGAGGGGCACCGGCCTCCTGCCGCGTGGGCCTAACAGCCGTGTTCGACGGTGATCCGGGGGTGGAGCCGTCGGGTGTGGTCGACTTCGCGGATCGGGCCGGTCAGGCGCAGGGGGACGGTGAAGCGGTGGTCGGCGCTGCTGGCGGAGATGCGCAGCTCCAGCTCGCCGGGTTCGACGATGCGTCGGCCCGCGCGGCCGGTGAAGGAGGCCAGGTCCGCAGGCAGTTCCAGGTGGACCCGGCAGCGTTGCCCGGTGTCGACGGGGAGGCGCCGGTAGCCGACGAGCCGCTGCAGTGGCTGCACCACCGAGGCGACCGGGTCGTGGAGGTAGAACTGCACGACCTCGCACCCGGAGCGCCGACCGGTGTTGCGGACGTCGAAGGCGAGGTGGAAGCTGCCGTCGGTGCTGGACTCGGCGACGGTGACGTCGGGCGCGGACCAGTGGAAGCTGGTGTAGCCGAGGCCGTGGCCGAACGCGTAGGCGGGGCTGGTGTTCGTGCTGGAGACGTCGCTGTCGTGCGCGAGTCGGGCGCCCAGGTAGGTCGAGGGCTGGACACCCGTGTGGCGCGGCACGCTGACGGGGAGTCGGCCGGACGGGTTGACGCGTCCGGACAGGACGCCGGCGATGGCCCCGGTGCCCGCCTCGCCCGGGAAGAAGGACTGCACGACGGCCGCCGCCTCCTGCTCGGCGCGGCCGAGTGCGTAGGGGCGGCCCGCGAGCATGACCAACACCACGGGCGTGCCGGTGCCTTGCAGCTCATCCAGCAGCGCGTCGAGTAGGCGCTCCTGGACGCCGGGGAGTCGCAGGGTCGACGCGTCGCACCCCTCTCCGCTGGTGCCGCGTCCGAACAGGCCCGCTCGGTCGCCGAGCGCGAGCACCACGACGTCGGCGGCCCGGGCCGCGGCGATCGCGTCGGCGAAGCCGCCCGTGTCGGTGCCGTCGACCGTCGCGCCGAGCGCGCAGTGGAGCTCGGCGTCGGGGAACTCCGCCGCCAACGATTGGCGCAGCGTGGGCAGTTCGATGCCGGTCGGGACGTCGGGGTGCTGCGCGCCGACGTGGACGGGGAAGGAGTAGCAGCCGAGCACGGCGTTGGGGGTGTCGGCGTTGGGGCCGATCAGCGCGATCCGCCGGGGTCGGTCGAGCGGCAGGGTGCCGTCGTTCCGCAGCAGGACGACGGCCTGCTGCGCGAGTTCGGCCGCGAGCCGCCGGTTGGCCGGGCGGTCGAGGTCGATGCTGCCGCGCGCGTCCTGCGGAGCGGACGGGTCGGTGTCGCGAAGCGCCTGCGGGACCGGGTCCCAGTCGGGGTCGAGCAGGCCGAGCTGGGCCTTCTGCATGAGGACGCGGCGCAGCGCACGGTCGATCAGTTTCTCGGGCACGGCGCCGGTTTCGACCGCGTCGAGCAGCGGCTGCCCGAAGGTCTTGACGGTGGGAAGTTCGACGTCGACGCCGCTTGCGAGGGCCAGCGCGGCGGCTTCGCTCCAACCGGAGGCGACCCCGTGCAGGAGTTTGAGGAAGGCGATGCCGAAGTAGTCGGCGACGACCGTGCCGTCGAAGCCCCAGGTGTCCCGGAGCAGGCCGGTGAGCAGCGCCTCGTCGGCCGCGGAGGGGATGCCGTCGGTGTCGGTGTAGGCGTGCATCACCGAGCGCGGGCACCCCTCGCGGACCGCCATCTCGAACGGGGGCAGGATCACGTCGGCCCGCTCGCGCGGACCCATGGCGACCGGGGCCAGGTTGCGGCCGGCCTGTGAGGCGGAGTATCCGGCGAAGTGCTTGAGGGTGGCGACGATCCCGGCGGACTCCAGGCCCCGCACGTAGGCGGTGGCGACGGAGCCGACCAGGTAGGGGTCCTCGCCGATGGTCTCCTCGACGCGTCCCCAGCGGGCGTCGCGCACGACGTCGAGCACCGGGGCGAGCCCTTGGTGGACGCCGACCGAGCGCATGTCGGCGCCGATCGACTCGGCCATCTCCCGTACCAGCTCGGGGTTGAAGGTCGCACCCCAGGAGAGCGGCACCGGGTAGGCGGTGGCGCCCCAGGCGGCGAATCCGGCGAGGCACTCCTCGTGGGCGAGGGCGGGGATCCCGAACCGGTTCGCGGCCATGATGCGCCGCTGGGAGCGGGCGAGCGAGAGCGCGCCGACGGCGGCGTCCACGGGCCGGGTGCCGAAGGGCCGGGTCAGCTGGCCCAGGCCGTGCGGCAGCAGTTCGTCCAGGTCCGGGGGTTCCTCCATCTCGTGCTGGTGGGGGGCGACATCGCCGCCCTCGTCACTGGCGCCGACCCAGACACCGACCAGTTGGGCCGTCTTCTCCCGCAGGGTCATGGCCGCGATCAGGGCATCGGCCCTGGTCCCGGGATCGAGGGTGGTGTCCTGCCAGGCGGGGACGTCGGTTGCGGTTGGGGCCGCGGGGTTCATCTTGCCGGTCACTTTCCTCCGACCCCCATGAGCCCCTGGACCAGGGCGCGGCGGGCGAACAGGTAGACGATGAAGATGGGGAGCATGGAAAGCACCACGGCGGCGAGCAGTCCGGGGACGTCGACGCCGTGCTCGGTCTGGAAGTTGTACAGACCGAGGGTGATCACCTTGGTCGAGTCCGACTGGGTGAGGATGAGCGGGAAGAGGAAGCCGTTCCAGGCCTGGAGGGCCGAGAAGACGACGATCGAGGAGAGCCCGCCCTTCGAGAGCGGCAGCACGAGTCGGAGGAAGACCCGCCAGGGGGACGCTCCGTCGATCGCCATGGCCTCGTAGAGGTCGGGGGTGATGTCGCGCATCGCACCGGTCAGCACCAGGGTGCACACGGGGAGCGAGAACGCGGCGGTCGGCAGGATCACGCCAATCAGGTGGTCGTAGAGCCCGGCCTGGCTGATCACGTAGAACATCGGCACGATCACCGCCTGGGCGGGGATCGCGAGTCCGAGCAGGAAGACCCGGAACACGGTGGCGATGGTCCGGCCCCTGGCCCGCACGATGGCGTAGGCCAGCGGCGGGACGACCAGCAGCACGATCGCGACGACGCTGACGGTGACGACCACCGTGTTCAGGAAGTCCTGGCCGAAGCCGTTGGAGAAGGCGTTCAGGTAGTTGCTGAACGTCAGGTGCTGCGGCCAGGTGAGCGGGCCGTTGGTGGAGTAGTCCGACTGGGTGCGCAGGGTGGCGGTCAGCAGCACGTACAGCGGCAGGCCGACCAGGAAGAGCCAGATCAGGGAGCCCAGTCCGGCAAGGTAGTTGGGCCGTTGCCTCATGAGATCCCCTCGGTGGTGCCGCGCATCCGGTCGTAGCCGGAGAGGCGGACGACGGCCAGGGAGATGAGGGTGGCGACGACCACCAGGACCAGCGCGATGGCCGATCCGGCGCCGAAGTCGAAGTTCTTGAAGCCCTGTTCGTACATGTAGTAGGCGCTGACGGTGGTGTCGGTGCCGGGTCCGCCCTGGGTGAGGATGAGCACGGTGTCGAAGGTGGTCAGTCCGCCGACGACCATGAGGATCATCGAGGTGATCATGGTGTTGCGCAGCTGCGGCAGGGTGATGTGGAAGAACTGCCGCACCGTGCCGGCCCCGTCGATCGCCGCGGCCTGGTAGAGGACCTGCGGAACGGCCCGGGTGCCGCCCTGGTAGAGCAGCGCGTGCAGCGGCGTGAACTGCCACATTCCCACGAAGGTCAGCACCGCGATCGACCCGGCCTGGCTGCCGAGCAGGTTGCCGTTGCCGAAGAGCCAGGGGAGTTGGCCGGGGATGCCGAAGTTGGGGTCGAGCAGGGCCCGCCACAGCACCGAGATCGCCGTCGCCGAGAGCAGCAGGGGGACGAAGAAGACGGCGGACAGTACGGCGCGGTTGCGCTGGTGGCCGGCCGCCCACACGCCCAGCAGGATGCTGATGGGCGTCTGGGTGACGACGCCGAGTGCGGTGAGCAGGAGGGTGAGCCAGACGCTCTGGGTCATCACCGGGTCGTGGAGCAGCTGGGTCCAGTTGGCCAGTCCGTTGAAGTGCGGCGAGGTGATGCCGTCCCAGCTGGTGAAGGACAGCACCGCGACCAGGACCAGCGGGAGGACGGCGAACAGCAGGAAGAAGACGGTTGCCGGTACCGCCCAGGCGATGCCCGGGCGGGTCACCCCGGCGCCGGTCCGGCGTGCCCGGAGGCGGTTGGCGGTGGCGGTGACGGAGAGGGAGAGTGCGCTCATGGAGGGTCAGCCACTCAGGAGTTGGGCAGCGACTGCATCGCCTGGATGAAGCCGCCGGCGTCGATTTTGCCGTCGAAGAACTCCTGGACGGCCGTGTGGATGGTCGTGGTCGCGGCCGGCGGGTAGGCCTGGTCCCAGGAGAGCTGGAACGACGGCGCCGCCTTGACCAGGTTGAACTGGAACTGCGAGTAGGCCGGACTGGCCGAGGTGGACAGGAAGTTCGGCGTGTTGGTGGTGGTCGGCAGGTTGCCGATCCCCAACTGGGCCTTCACGAACTCGTCCGAGTACATGAGCTTCAGGAAGGCGGCCACCGCGTCGGGGTGCTGGGTCTTCTTCAGCACGGAGTAGAAGTTGTTGGTGTTGCCGACGACGTCGGCGGGGTCGCCCTTGCCACCCGGGACGGTCGGGAAGGCGCTCCAGCCCAGACCGCTCTGGACGAAGGAGGGGTCGTTGGTCTGCTCGGTGGAGTACTCCCACGAGCCCATCAGCTCGAAGGCGGACCTGCCCTTGGCCAGCAGCGCGGGGGAGCCGCCGTCGGTGAACTTGACCGAGTCGAAGTTGCTGCCGAAGGCGCCGGCGTCGACCAGCTGCTTGATCATGCCGAGGGCCTTCACGCTGTCCGGGCTGGACCAGGCGCTCTTGTCACCGGCGAGCGCCTTCTCGAACAGGCCCGGACCGGCGACCCGGTCGTAGACGTACTCGAACCACATCTGGGTGGGCCACTGGTCTCCGCCGCCGAGCGCGATCGGGGTGATCCCCTTGGCCTTCAGCACCGTGACGTCGTTCAGCAGGTCGGCCCAGGTCTGCGGGGCGCTCAGACCGGCGCTTGCCAGGACCTGCTTGTTGTCGAAGAGCAGCACCGGCTGCGTTCCGCGCATCGGAATGCCGTAGGACTTGCCGTTGATGACAGCGGTGTTGAAGACCGAGGGGAGGAAGTCGCTCTTCAGCCCCGGGTCCGTGGCGATCATGCTGTCCAGGGGCAGCAGCAGGTTGTCCTTGACGTACGGGGCGATGCTGCCGCCGCCCCAGTTGAAGAAGACGTCCGGGGCCTGCGGCGTGTTGATGATGGTGTTGAGCTTGGACTGGTAGTCGGCCCCGGGGATGGTCTCCAGCACCGCCTTGACCTTCGAGGTCTTGTTGAAGGTGTCGATCATCTGCTGCTCGACGGTGTTGCCGGAGTCGCCGTAGACCAGGACGTGGATCACCCCCGAGTCTGCGGACGACGACCCGGTCCCGCCGGAGCCGCAGGCCGCGGTCAGACCGAGTACCAGTGCGGTCGTCGCGGTGACTGCGGCGAGTCTTTTCCGGGACGAAACGGTGCGAAAGCTCGCGGATGAGGAGTTCATGGCCTGACCACTCCATCGATAGTTTCGAGAGTGTTTCCGAATGATGCGGGAAACCTAGGGGCAACGCCGGGCACCGTCAAGGGTCCGGAAGGTAACCGTTGGTCAGTACCGGCCGGGCCGCTGAGCGGCTAGCATCCGTGCCGTACGGACAGAGCGGCGACGGGTTACGCACGCCGGGGCAGCAGAGGAGACACTCGTGACCAGGGCCGCGACACTCGCCGAAATCGCGCGCGAGGCCGGTGTATCCACGCCGACTGTTTCGAAGGTCCTCAACGGACGGGCGGACGTCGCCCCCGCCACCCGGCAGCGGGTGGAGGAGCTGCTGGCCCAGCACGGCTACCAGCGGCGGCGCGGGAACGCCACGGCAAGCCCGCTGCTTGAGCTGGTCTTCCACGAGCTGGAGAGCGCGTGGGCGATGGAGGTCATCCGCGGGGTGGAGAACGTCGTCCGCGAGGAAGGGCTCAGCGTCGTCCTGTCGGAGTCGTCAGGGCGGCTGAGCCTCGGCCAGTCCTGGGTGGACGGGGTGCTCGCCCGTCGGCCCACCGGTGTGATCCTGGTGCTCTCCGGGCTCGACAAGGCCCAGCAGGACCAGCTGACCAGCCGTGACATCCCGTTCGTCGTCATGGACCCGGCCGGGGATCCCGGCCAGGACGTGCCCGCGGTGGGTACGACCAACTGGGACGGCGGCCTTGCCGCTACCCGCCACCTCCTCGACCTCGGCCACCGCCGGATCGGGGTGGTGGCGGGTCCGCCCCAGATGATGTGCAGCCGTGCCCGGATCGACGGCTACCGCGCCGCGCTGGAGACCGCCGGCATCGCCTTCGACCCCGCCCTGGTCCGGGAGGGGGACTTCCACCACGAGGCGGGCCACCGGGCGGGTCTGGAGCTGCTGGGACTCGCGGACCGGCCCACGGCGGTCTTCGCCGGAAACGACCTGCAGGCGCTCGGACTCTACGAGGCCGCCAGGGAGTCGGGACTGCGCATCCCGCAGGACCTGAGCGTCGTCGGCTTCGACGACCTGCCGATCGCCCGCTGGGTCGGACCGCCGCTCACGACGGTGCGTCAACCACTCACCGAGATGGCCGAGATGGCCGCGCGCATGGTGATCGACCTCGCCCGCGGCGGCCGGCCCGCCACGCTGCGGGTGGACCTGGCCACCACCTTGGTCGAGCGGAGCAGCACCGCGCCGCCCGCGTCCGCCGCCACCCCGGGTCACCTCACGCCTCCGCCTCCGGGAACACCGCGGCGATGAAGTCGTTGCGGAAGGCGGAGCGCGGATCCAGGCTCCGCATCAGCCGGTGGAAGTCGTCACGCCGCTCGTACAGCGCGCCGACGGCCTCGGGGTGGAGCGCGAAGAGCTTGCCCCAGTGCGGACGGCCGCCCAGCGGCAGCAGCTCGGCCTCGACCAGGGCGATCGCCTGGCTCACCGCCTCCCCGGCGGGGCGCCAGGTGCAGTGGACGGCAACGGAGTTCCGGCCGTTGGCGGGACTCAGCCACAGGTCGTCCGCCGCGACGGTGCGGATCTCGGAGGTCAGCAGCAGCGGGGCGATGCGCGGACCCAGGGCGCGCATCGCCGCGACGGCCTCGGCAGCGGCCTCGCGCGGCAGCAGGATCTCCGACTGGAGCTCCTCACCGGCGCTCGGGGTGAAGTCCGGCCGGAAATGCGGCAGCCGCTCGTGCCACGGGCCGGGGACGCCGAGCTGCCGGGTGCAGTGCTGTGGGGGAACGCCCGGAACCGGATGCCGGGGGCCGTCGGCGAGGCGGCCGTCCAGCCATCGGCTCCCCAGGTGGTCGGGCCCCTCACGGTCCGTCCGGCGCTTCACCCACACGGTCGCGGTGTCCCCTCCCCAGTCGGTGAACGCGCTGACGCTGTACGCGGCGCCGAACACCTCGTCGAACCGGTCGGCGACGCGGTCCAGCGGGACGGCGTCGTAGACCCACTGGGCCACCTGGAAGGTGGGCTCGACCGCGAGGGTGATCCCCACGACCACGCCGAGGGCGCCCAGGCCGACGACGGCTCCGGCGAAGCGGTCGCCGTCGTCGGGGTCGGGGTCGGGGTCGGGGTCGGGGTCGCCGTCGGCGCGGCCGAGGTCGAGGAGCTCCCCGTCCGACGTGATCAGCTGCAACGCGGTCACCGCCGAGGCAAGACCGCGCAGGCCGTCTCCCGAACCGTGGGTGCCGGTGGCGCACGATCCCGCGACGGAGATGTGCGGCAGCGACGCCAGGTTGGCCAGCGCGAGGCCCCAAGCCTGCAGCTCCCGGGCCAGCTCGGAGTAGCGCATGGAGCCGGTCACGGTGACAGTGGACAGGTCCGCGGCGACCTCCACGGAACGCGGCAGTTCGTCCAGCACCACCAGCTCCCCGGACGTGTCCGCGATCCGGTTGAAAGAATGGCCGCTGCCCAGCACCTTGAGACGGTCCGAGGCGGCGACGAGATGACGCGTCTCCTCGACGGTCCGGGGCCGGTGGGCCCGTGCCGCCGCGAAGGCGACGTTGCCTGCCCAGTTGTGCACCTGTGCGCCTCTCTTCGATGCCCGCCGCCGCGGCCGCGGGGCGGATTACGTG
The DNA here is from genome assembly GCF_015690355.1 of Streptacidiphilus fuscans. Taxonomy (GTDB): domain Bacteria; phylum Actinomycetota; class Actinomycetes; order Streptomycetales; family Streptomycetaceae; genus Streptacidiphilus; species Streptacidiphilus fuscans. The sequence continues at coordinate 25,300 of NZ_JADPRT010000018.1, forward strand.
ATGACCGACGTTCCAACCGACGTCCCAACCGACGTCCCGACCGACGTCCCGGGTGGGGTGTCCCGCCGGGACACCCCACCCGGTGTTCCCCGGGGCTTACTTACGCGGCGCCGAGCAGGTGCTCCAGGGCGAGCTGGTCGAGCGCCTCGAAGGCCATGCCCCGGCGCGCGGCGGCCTCGACGTCGAAGTCCTCGAACGCCGACGGGTCCGCCAGCAGGCCGGAGAGGCCGTCCTCGGCCGTGGGGGCGGCGAGTTCGGGCAGCCGGGACTCGGCGAGCGCCTGGGCGACCCTCGGGTCGGCGCGGAAGGCGCGGGCGCGCTCGGCCAGCAGCAGGTAGTTGCGCATGCAGCCCGCCGCCGAGGCCCACACTCCGGCGAAGTCCTCGGTGCGCGGCGGCTTGAAGTCGAAGTGGCGCGGCCCGTCGTAGCCGGCCGACTCCAGCAGGTCGACCAGCCAGAACGCCTGGCGCAGGTCGCCCGCGCCGAAGCGCAGGTCCTGGTCGTACTTGATGCCGGACTGGCCGTTGAGGTCGATGTGGAACAGCTTGCCGTGCCACAGCGCCTGGGCGATGCCGTGCGGGAAGTTCAGCCCGGCCATCTGCTCGTGCCCGACCTCGGGGTTGACGCCCACCCGCTCGGGGCGCTCCAACTCGTTGATGAACGCCAGCGCGTGACCGACCGTGGGCAGCAGGATGTCGCCGCGCGGCTCGTTGGGCTTCGGCTCGATGGCGAAGCGCAGGTCGTAGCCCTGCGACTCGACGTACTCGCCCAGCAGGTCGAAGGCCTCCTTGAGCCGGTCCAGCGCGACCCGAACGTCCTTGGCCGCGCCCGACTCCGCGCCCTCGCGCCCGCCCCAGGCGACGTAGGTCTCGGCGCCGAGCTCGACCGCGAGGTCGATGTTGCGGATCGTCTTGCGCAGCGCGTAGCGGCGCACGTCGCGGTCGTTCGCGGTGAACGCGCCGTCCTTGAAGACCGGGTGGGTGAACAGGTTGGTCGTCGCCATCGGGACGCGCATCCCGGTCGCGTCCAGCGCCGCGCGGAAGCGCTTGACGGCAGCCTCGCGCTCGGCGGCGGAGGCGCCGAAGGGGATCAGGTCGTCGTCGTGGAAGGTGACGCCGTACGCGCCGAGTTCGGCCAGGCGCTGCACGGACTCGACCGGGTCGAGGGCCGGGCGGGTGGCGTCGCCGAAGGGGTCACGGCCCTGCCAGCCGACGGTCCACAGGCCGAAGGTGAACTTGTGCGCGGGGGTGGGGGCCAGGGGGTCGCTGCTCATGGTGTTTCCTGCCTCTCTTTCGCCGGACCCTATTCGTCATGGCACTGGACAAATTAGTATGCGGAAGCCGACATGGGAAGCCCGGCGGGCGGACACGCCCCTGCGGCACCGCGACGAGAGGACGTAAGGCAATGGCGGGAAGCAGCCCCGGCAGGGCGGTTCGGGTCGTGATCGGGGTGGACAGCTCCACCCAGTCGACCAAGGCACTCGCCGTCGACGCCGACACCGGCGCCGTGCTCGGCCAGGGCCGCGCCGAGCACACCGTCAGCACCGGACCCGGCCGCGAGAGCGACCCGGAGCAGTGGTGGCGGGCGCTCCAGGAGGCCGTCGCCGGCACCGGTCTGGCCGAGCGGGCCGAGGCGGTCTCCGTGGCCGCCCAGCAGCACGGGCTGGTCACCCTGGACGCGTCGGGCCGCCCGGTACGGCCCGCGCTGCTGTGGAACGACGTCCGCTCCGCCCCGCAGGCCGAGGCGCTGGTGGCCGAACTCGGCGCGCGGGCGTGGGCGGAGCGCGCGGGCAGCGTGCCGACGGCGGCGTTCACCGCCGCGAAGTGGGCCTGGCTGCGAGCGCACGACCCCGAAGCCGCCGCCCGCACCGCCGCGGTGCGGCTGCCGCACGACTACCTGACGGAGCGTCTGACCGGCGCGGCGGTCACCGACCGGGGCGACGCGTCCGGTACGGGCTGGTGGACACCGGACGGCTACGACACCGCCCTGCTCGACCGGATCGGCCTCGATCCCGCGCGGCTTCCCGCCGTCCTGCCGCCAGGGGCACGCGCGGGAGTCGTGCGCGCGGACGCCGGGCCGCTGCGCCCGGGGACCGCGGTGGCGACCGGGACGGGGGACAACATGGCCGCCGCGATCGGTCTCGGTCTCAGCGCCACCGGCCCGTACGCGGCACAGCCCGTACTCAGCCTCGGCACGTCGGGCACCGTCTACGCCGCCACCGCGGGCCGTCCGCAGGACCCGACCGGCACCGTCTGCGGCTTCGCCGACGCCCTCGGCGGCTGGCTGCCGCTGGCCTGCACGCTGAACTGCACGCTCGCGGTGGACCGGATCGCCACGCTCCTCGGCCGCGACCGCGAGGCCGTGGAGCCCGGCGGCGACGCCGTCGTCCTGCCGTACCTGGACGGCGAGCGCACTCCCAACCTCCCCGGCGCCAGCGGACTCGTCCACGGCCTGCGGCACGACACCACGCCGGGTCAGCTGCTCCAGGCCGCCTACGACGGCGCCGCGCACGCGCTGCTCACGGCGCTGGACGAGGTGCTGCGCGCGGGCGGCGCGGTCGAGGCTTCGCCGACTGACGCCCTGTCACGGCCGCTGCTGCTGATCGGCGGCGGAGCCCGCGGGCGGGCCTGGCAGGACACCGTGCGGCGGCTGTCCGGGCGGCCGGTGCGCGTCCCGGCGGCGCAGGAGCTCGTCGCCCTCGGCGCCGCCGCGCAGGCCGCGGCACTGCTGACCGGCGAGCCCGCAGACGCCGTTGCGCGCCGCTGGGGCACGGCGGACGGACCGCTGCTGGACCCGCTGCCCAGGGACGAGGCGACCCTGGAACGGATCACCGCTACGCTGCAACGGGCCGGGGAGCTGCAACGTTCCGCCTGACCGGCACCCGAACAACGAGCAAGGGAACGGAGTAGCGCGCCTTGTCCACCGACCTGCCCGACGGTCCGCGACAGCCCGCGTCCCAGCAGGGGATGCGCCGCCAGAACCTGGCGGTGATCCTGTCCACGGTCGCAGGTTCCGGCCCGCTCTCGCGCGCGGCCGTGGCGAAGCGGGTCGGCCTCACCCGGACCGCGGTCTCCAGTCTCGTCGACGAACTGCTCGGAGCGAGGCTGCTGGTCGAGGGTGACGTCCGCACGAACGGCAAGGTGGGCCGACCGGGCCGCGAGCTCGCCCTGAACGACCGTGGCCCGGCGGGCCTGGGCCTGGAGGTCGGTCCCGCGCACCTGGGTGTGTGCGTGGTGGACCTGCGCGGCGCGACGCGGGTGTGGCACCGGGTCCCGGCGCGCAACCGCTCACGCCCGGCCGAACAGGTCCTGGCCGAACTGGTCGAACTCGCTGCCGACGGCGTGCGCGAGGCCGAGGCGGCGGGCCTGGAGATCCAGGGGTCGGTGCTGGCCGTTCCCGGAGTCCTGGGACCGGCCCACGACACCGTCGAACACGCCCCGAACCTCGGCTGGCGCGACGTCGTCCCCGCCCGCCACTGGCCCGGGCAGCTGCGGGCACCGGAGTTGGAGAACGAGGCCAACCTCGGGGCACTCGCCGAACGCTGGTGCGGCGCGCAGACGGCCGACACGCTCGTCCACATCTCCGCCGAGACGGGCATCGGCGCCGCGCTCGTCATCGGCGGCCGGCTCTTCCGCGGAGCGGGCGGGTACGCGGGCGAGCTCGGCCACGTTCCCGTCCACCACGACGGCCCGCGCTGCTCCTGCGGCGCCCGCGGCTGCCTGGAGCAGTACGCGGGCGCACGCGCGGTGCTGCGCGCCGCCGGCATCCGCGGCACCCATCGCGACCCGGTCGCGACCCTCGCCGAGCGTGCGCGCGACGGGCACGCCCCGACCCTGGCGGCCCTCGCCCAGGCGGGCGAGGCCTTCGGCACCGCGCTCACCTCGGCGGTCAACCTGTTCGACCCCGCCGCGGTCGTCCTCGGCGGCGCCTACGCCGAGCTGTCACCCTGGCTCCTCCCGGCCATGGCGGACGAACTGGCCGCGCGCGTCCGCGTCCGCCCCTGGGACCCCGACGTCCTCCGCCCCTCCAGCCTCGGCCGCAGCGCGCCGCTCCTCGGCGCCGCGCACCTCACCGTCCGACGCATCCTCACGGACCCGGCCCGGCTGGGGGAGTGAGGCTCCCGGACGGTGAGGTGGGCCCCGCCCGGTCAGCTACGCTCCCCGGTCGCACCGCTGCCGGTTCGGCGAAGACGCTTGACGGGGCGCCGGGTTCAGGACCGCACGGCGTCAACTTCGGCGCGGGCGGCGGCGGTGATGTCCAGGTCCGTGACGAAGTGGGTGTCCGCCTCGGCGGTCGAGCCCTCAGCCCCCAGCGGGATCCACGTGCCGGCCCGCCGCGTCCCGGCCGGACGCTTGGCGGACAGGTGGACGGCACTGACGCCGGTAGCTGCGAGCAGCGTGATGTCGGTGGGGCGAACGCCCCCGCCCGCCATCACCTGGACGCCGGGTGCGGCCGTCACCATCTCGGCGATGACGGCCGCTCCTTCCCCGGCGCTGACCGCGCCACCCGAGGTGAGGATGCGGTCCAGACCGAGGGCAGGCGCAAGTGCCGCCGCGGCGACGGGATCGCGGGCCTGGTCGACGGCCCGGTGCTGGGTGATCTCGACCGGCCGGCCGACTGCCGCCTCGGCCGTGCGGGCGGCGTCGACCAGGCGGCGCATCGCGTCCAGGTCCAGCGCCCCGTTCGCGGTCAGCGCGCCGACGACGACGCCCCGCGCGCCCGAGGCGACGACGGACCGTACCTCGGCGGCCATCAGCGCGATCTCGTCGGCGTCGTAGCAGAAGTCGCCCGGACGGCAGCGGACCAGCGCCTGGACCGGCAGACCGACGGCCGCCGCCGCCTCGACGAGCGCCGCCGACGGGGTGAGGCCGCCGAGTTCGAGCGCCGAGCACAGTTCCACCCGGTCGGCTCCGCCGTCCTGCGCGGTTCGGGCCCCCGCCGGGCTGGTCACGGCGATCTCCAGAGCGAGTGCGCGGCTCACTCGTTGTCCCCGGTGAGCGGCTGGTCCGACGGCGCGATGATCCGGGCCGTCAGGTCCGGGTCGGCCATCTCGGGGTCGAACGGGAACATCGGGCGGCGGATGCGACGGTGCCCGAGCCGGACCAGCTCCTGGTCGACGCCGCCGGGGGTCAGCGCCAGACGCCAGTCCGCGGACATGTCGAACAGCTCGGGCTCGAGGTATCCGATCTTGACGACGACGATCTCGGCGGAGCGCGGGTCGAGTGCGAGGTCGGTGAAGTCCCGCTCCAGGTGGTAGGGCTTCCGCAGCTTGGTGAGGATCACGTGGACCCGGCCGACCCGCAGCACGACCTCGGTCTCGGCGTCGCGGTCGCCGTGCTTGACGGCGTGCACCACGCCGGTCATGGTGACCGGCCCGGCGTGCCGGTCGTCGACCTCCGCGCCCGCGGTGACCGTGACCGTCGCGCCCACGCCCGCCTCCGCGGCGGCGGCCACAGCGGCGGGTCCGGGCACGGAGGCGTAGATCACGGCCGGTCCGTCGGCGTCCTTGAACTCGGGCCGGGCCAGCACGCGTTCGAGGCCCCAGGTGACGTCGCCCGCGCCGCCCGCCGTCGGGTTGTCACCGCTGTCGCTGATGAAGAACGGTCGGGCGCTGGAGGCGAGAGCCTGGTCCAGGCAGCCGTCGAGAGAGTCGGTCGGGGCGACGAAGGCGAAGTCGCGCCGCGCCTGCCAGAACCCCCGGGCCAGCCGCTCCGCTCCGGCAGCGACCGCGTCCCGGTCGGGACCGGTGACGACGACGGCTGCGCGGTTGCGCGGCTCGTCCGCCCAGGCGTAGCCGACCCAGATCGCGGCGTCGATCACGCCGTCCACGGCCTCGACCTCGTCCACGGCGGCGTAGACGCTCTTGGCGGGCTCGATCCGGGTGGAGGTCTGCTCGCCGGCCAGGAGCACCGGCACCGGGACCCACGCCTTGACCGGACGGGGCGCGCCGGACTCCAGCAGGTCGACCAGGTTGCGGGCGGCCCGCTCCTTGGTCTCCATGTGGTCCTCGTGCGGGGCCAACCGATAGCAGGTCAGCAGGTCGCTCAGGTGGGCGAGTTCGCGCGAGACGTTGCCGTGCAGATCCATGGAGGTGGACACGACGACGTCCGGGCCGACGCTCTCGCGGATCCGGGTCAGCAGCAGCGCCTCGGCGTCCTCGACGCCTTCGACCGTCATCGCGCCGTGGATGTCGTACCAGAGGCCGTCCAGGTGCGGCATGGCACGCAGACGCTCGATCAGCTCGTCGGACAGTGCCGCGAAGGCGTCGGCGGTGACCATGCCCCCGGGAAGGGACTTGCCGACCAGCGCGCCCTTCCACTCGGCGGCGTCGCGCAGCGGCCGGCCAGGAGCGAGGAACGGATAGCGGGTCAGGACGTCGTCGCCACGCTGCGGGTGGAAGGCCGGGGCGTGGGTGCGGGCGGGGGAGAAGGTGGACGATTCGATGCCGAGCCCGGCGATGGCGATGACGGGATGCTCGACGGGCGTGCGGGGTCGGGACATGGTTCCTCGCGGGGTGGGTACACGTGCGGCGGTCGGCCGGTGGGGCGGCCATGGTGAAGACCGGTGGAGAAAGTCGGTCAGGAGCGGAAGAAAGTGGCGCCGGTCCGGCGATCAGCGCGGACTGGCTCTAGGGCTCAGGCGACCGTGTCGAGTGCCCGGGCCAGAGTGCGCTGAAGCGCGAACTGGCCGACGCCGACGAGCCCGGCGTCCGCACCGAGGCTCGCGCGCTCGATGGTCAGCTGCTCGGTGGCCAGCGGATGGCAGCCCTCGTAGAGCTGGCTGCGCACGGCCGCGACCAAGGGTTCGAGCGTGGAGAGGATGCCGCCGAGGTAGACGGCGTCGGGGTTGAAGAAGTTGACGTTGGCGGAGAGCACCTGGCCCAGGTACTTGCCGGCCTGCCGTACGGCGCGGGTCGCCTCCGGGTCGCCGTCGGACACCAGTTGGACGACGTCCTCAAGTGAGCCCACCTGCGCGCCGCGCTCGCGCAGGATGCGCACGAGGGCCGCGCCGGAGGCGATGGTCTCCAGGCAACCGGTGTTCCCGCAGGAGCAGGGCCGGTCGCCTGCGGCGTCGACCCGGACGTGGGTGATGTCGCCGGCGGCTCCGGTCGCGCCGCGGTAGAGCCGGCCGTCGGCGATGATCCCGACCCCGATCGCGGAGCCGACCTTCACCATGATCGACTGGCGGTGCTCGACCGGTCGGACCGTGTGCTCGCCGAAGGCCATGCAGTTGGCGTCGTTGTCGACCGCCGCAGGCACACCGAACCGCTCCTCCAGCCACGCGCGGACCGGGAACCGGTTCCATCCCGGCATGCGCGAAGGGAGGGTCACCGTGCCCTTCTCCACGTCCACCGGCCCGGGGAGGGACAGTCCCACCGCGCTCGGACGCTCGGCGGCGCGCCGTGCGGCCAGGCCCTCCAGGGCCTCGGCGAGCAGCGGCAGCGCGGCCTCGGGGCCGTCCTCGATCGCGAACGGGATGGTCGAGACGTCGGACAGTCCGCCCCCGGGCAGGACGACGCCGATGTGCGCATGCCTGCCGCCCAGGTCCGCTGCGAGCGCGAACTCGGCGGTGCCGCCCAGTCGGAGCACCTTGCGCGGGCGTCCGCCGGTGGACGAGCGAGTGCCCTGCTCGGTGACCAGCCCGCGGTCGACGAGTTGGCTGACCGTCAGCGAGATCGTCGACGGGGCGGCGCCCAGCAGCTCCGCGAGCTCGGTGCGCGAGGTCGCCTGCCCGGAGGCGATCAGTTCGAGGATGCGTGCGACCAGGGAGGCCCCTCGGGGGCTGCTCCGCTGACTGGCACTTATGTCAGGCATGGGCCGACTAACTCCAGGATCGGAAGGAAGGCTCCTGATCCTACGCCCCCCGGAGCGTCGGCGGAAGTGCTGTCAGTGGCCCCTTGGCCACCTTTTGCCAAACCCTCAGATTTCCGTGTTCAGCGACATCGTCGCAGGTCAGATGGCGCAGATGAAGCGGAATGGCTTTTGCCAGAATGGAAGAAATCTATTTGTTACGCAGCTTTGTTTGTTTTTTCGGATCGGCGCGTCATTGACTGTCCCCGCCAGCGCCGCTCCCGCCGGGACGCGACGGTCGGGTCGTTCATCCCTGAGGAGAGTCATGTCCCTTGCTCGCACCGCGGCAGGCAGCCGCTGGGCCCTCGCGGCGGCCGTCGCCGTCGCCGCCGGCTCACTGCTGACAGGCTGCACCGGAGGCAGCGGCAGCTCGTCGTCCGCGTCGTCCGACTCCGTCAACTACGCGCTGCCCGCGAACTTCACGCCGAACTGGATCCTGCCGATCGGCACCGCGGCCCACCTCAACACCAACAACATCTCCATCGCCGCGACGCTGTGGGAGCCACTGGTCGCCTACGACGGTTCCACCGGCACCATCGGCTGGAACAAGGCCGCCTCCATCGCGAGTGCCGCCGACTTCGCCCCGGACGGCAAGAGCGTCACCATCACCCTGGGCAACCGTCATTGGAGCGACGGCACCCCGATCACCTCGCGCGACGTCGAGTTCTGGTTCGACCTGATCAAGGCGAACAAGGCGCAGTGGGCCAACTACAACGCGGGCAAGGCCCCCGACAACTGGACCGGCTTCACGGCGATCGACGCCCAGCACTTCACCATCACCTTCGACAAGGCGTACAACCCGCAGTGGATGCTGGCCAACGAGCTGAGCATGATCACCCCGCTGCCGCAGCACGCGTGGGACAAGACCGGCGCGTCCGCCCCCGTGTCCGACGCCGACCGGACGCCCGCAGGCGCCCAGCAGGTCTGGAACTACCTCAACACCGCCGCGAAGAACATCTCCGCCTACGCCACGGGCCCGCTGTGGAAGACTGTCAGCGGCCCCTACACGATCGGCGCCTACTCCACGTCCGGCAAGGTCGTGCTCACCGCCAACCCGAAGTACGACGGCGGGGAGAAGGCGGGCATCAAGACGGTGAACCTGCTGCCGTTCACCACCACGACCGCCGAGGAGAACGCGCTGCGCGCGGGGCAGGTCGACTACGGCTACATCGACTCCACCGACCTCGACCAGCAGTCGTCGTTCACCAACCTCGGCTACACGGTGAAGCCGTGGACCGGCTGGGCGATCACCTACATGCCGTACAACTTCGACAACCCCACCATGGGCCCGGTCTTCAAGCAGTTGTACGCCCGACAGGCGATCCAGACCTCGATCGACCAGGACACGCTGGCGAAGGTCGTCTTCAACGGCACCGCCGTGCCCGGCTACGGACCGATCCCGCAGGCCCAGTCCTCCGACTTCCTCTCGCCGGTGCAGAAGGCCAATCCCTATCCCTTCTCCACCAGCAAGGCCAAGGCGCTGCTCACCGCCCACGGCTGGACCGAGCAGAACGGCGTCATGGTCTGCACCGACCCGGGCACCTCCGCCGCCCAGTGCGGGGCGGGCGTCGCCCAGGGCACCAAGTTCCAGATGCAGGTGCTGTCGCAGTCCGGGTCGACCGTCACCGACAACATGATGAGCGCGATCCAGTCCTCGCTGGCGAACTCCGGAATCGGGCTCAGCATCAAAACCGCGCCCGTCAACTCGGTGCTGTCGCAGACCCCGCAGTGCACCGCGAGTCAGTCGATCTGCTCCTGGCAGCTGTCGTTCTTCGGCACCGCCGGCAGCTGGTACTTCCCGGCCTTCCCGACCGGTGACTCGCTGTTCCAGAGCCAGGGCGGCTCCAACTTCGGCAGCTACGCCGACCCCGCGCTGGACGGGCTGATCACCGCCTCGACCACGTCGAACTCCAACCAGGCCGTGCAGGAGTACAGCGCGGCGGCGGCCGACGACCTGCCCGTGATCTGGCTGCCGGAGCCCGACTACCAGATCTCGGTCATCAGGAACGGCCTCGGCGGCTTCGCCCAGGACTCGCTCGCCGACTTCCACCCCGCGCAGTGGAAGTGGACCAAGTGAACCCCCTGACCCACGTCCTGACCCAGGTCAACGAACCGAACCCGTCGGAACGCCCATGACCAGCCTCCTGTACCTGACCAGGCGAGTGCTGCAAGCCGTGGCAGTGATCCTCGTCGTCACCGTGGTCGTCTTCTGCCTGCTGCACGCGCTGCCCGGAGGGCCCGCACGCGGGATCCTCGGGCCCCAGGCCACCGCCCAGCAGATCGCCGAGTTCAACCGCGCCCAGGGCCTCGACCGGCCGCTGCCCGTGCAGTACCTCTACTACCTGCGCACTCTGCTCCACGGCGATCTCGGCACCTCCTACACGCTCAACGAGCCCGTCTCGCAGCTGATCGCCCAGCGGCTGCCCAAGACGCTGGTGCTCACCGTCCTGTCGGCGGTGGTCGGGCTCGTCATCGCGGTTCCGCTGGGCATGTGGCAGGCCGTCCGGCGCAACAAGCCGGTCGACTACGCCGTCACCGCACTGAGCTTCGTCGCCTACGCGACCCCCGTGTACTTCCTCGGCATCATCCTGGTGCTGGTGTTCAGTCAGATCCTGCCCTGGTTCCCGCCGCAGGCGCCGCAGGGGGACACCGTCGCCCAGGTCCTGGCCGACCCGGCGGGCCTGGTCCTGCCGGTGACGGCAGGAGCGGCGTCGATGATCGCGGTGTTCAGCCGCTACATGCGCGCCGCGACGCTGGAGAACCTCGAAGAGGACTACGTCCGCACCGCGCGGGCCGGCGGGACCCGGCAACGCGCGATCCTGTGGCGGCACGTGTTCCGCAACTCGCTGACGCCGGTGATCGCGATGCTGGGTTACTACGTGCCGGTGCTCTTCGGCGGTGCGCTCGTGGTCGAGCAGCTCTTCAACTACCCCGGCATGGGCCTGCTGTTCTGGAGCGCCGCCCAGTCGTCCGACTACCCGGTCCTGCTCGGCTGCGTCCTGGTCATCTCGGTCGCCACGGTGGTGGGCACGTTGCTCGCCGACATCGTCCAGCGGATCGTTGACCCCCGAGTGAAGGCAGGTCGCTCATGAGCGCCGAGTCGATGCCCGACCAAGGGCCCGGCACCATGGCGTCCGGCACCACGGCGCCCGGCACCACGGCGTCCGGCACCCTGGCGTCCGCCACCGAGCCGGAGCCCCGGCCGGAGGCCGAGGCGGCAAGCGGACTCCGGATCGCCGTCCGCCGCTTCACCCGCAACCGCCTGGCCGTCGCCGGGCTGGCCGTGGTGGTGCTGTTCGTGCTGTTCTGCTTCGTCGGGCCGTACCTCTACCCCACCGACCAGGTCCACACCACGCTGACGCAGGTGAACCTGTCGCCCGGCGCGAAGCACCTTCTGGGCACCGACGCCGTCGGCCACGACGAGCTCGGACGACTGATGTACGGCGGCAAGGTGTCCTTGCTCGTCGGCCTGGCAGCCGGTGTGCTGGCGACCGTCATCGGCACGCTCTGGGGCGCGGCCGCAGGCTACGCGGGCGGCTGGGTCGACGCGGTGATGATGCGCGTGGTCGACGCCGGGATCGCCATCCCGGCGCTGTTCATCCTGCTCGTCATCTCGGCCGTCACCACCCCGGGCGTGTTCGGACTCATCGTCATCCTGGGCCTGGTGTCCTGGCTCGTGCCGTCCCGTCTGATCCGGGCCGAGACACTCACGCTGAAGAACCGTGACTACGTGCTGACGCTGCGCGCGATCGGCGGCTCGCACACCCGTGCCGTCACCCGGCACGTCCTGCCGAACTCGATCTCGACGATCGTCGTCGCCGCGACGTTCCAGGTCGCCGACGCGATCCTGCTCGTCGCCTACGTGTCGTACCTCGGCCTCGGTGTGCAGCCGCCGGCCACTGATTGGGGTGGAATGCTCTCCGCCGGCCTCACCGCCGCGTACTCCGGACGCTGGTGGCTGATCCTGCCTCCGGGTCTCGCCGTGATCCTCGTCGTGTGCGCGTTCAACGCCATCGGCGACGGCCTGCGCGACGCCTTCGACGTGAGGGGGCGCGGATGACCGCCGCCGACCGCACGGCAGCGGCCTCCTCGGCTGCGGCCGAGGAGCGGATCCTCGAACTCGACGACCTCGGCGTCACCTTCACCACGGAGACGGGCGACGTCCACGCCGTGCGCGGCGTGTCGCTGCACGTCCGCCCCGGCGAGACGCTCGCGCTGGTCGGCGAGTCCGGGTCCGGCAAGTCCACCGTCGCGTTCGCCGCGATGGGCCTGCTGCCCGGCAACGCCCGAGCGACCGGCCGCGCGTCGATCCGGGGGACCGATGTGGTCTCCGCGCCCGAGAGCGAGCTCGCGGGCCTGCGCGGACGCACCGTGTCCATGGTCTTCCAGGAGCCCGCCACCGCGCTCGACCCGCTCACCCGGATCGGCGCGCAGATCGCCGAGGTGATCCGCAACCACCGGGACCTGAACACCAGGGAAGCCGCCGCCGAGGCCGTCGAACTGCTGCGCCGGGTCGGCATCCCCGAGCCGGAGGAGCGCGCCACCGCGTTTCCTTTCCAGCTGTCCGGCGGACAGCGGCAGCGCGTCGTCATCGCCATGGCGATCGCCAACTCGCCCAGCCTGCTGATCGCTGACGAACCCACCACCGCGCTCGACGTCACCGTCCAGGCCGAGATCCTCGACCTGCTGCGCGGACTCACGGCCGAGGCCGGGACCGGCGTGCTGCTGGTCACCCACAACATGGGGGTCGTCGCGGACTTCGCCGACCGCGTCGCCGTCATGCTGCACGGGCAGATCGTGGAGACCGGGTCGGTCGAGGAGGTGCTGCTGCGCCCGACGCACGAGTACACCAAGCGGCTGCTCGCCGCCGTTCCCAGGCTCGCGGTCGCCGAGACCGACCCGACGCCCGCGCACAGCGCCGACGCGCCGATCAAGGCGTCTGCGACGGGGGCGTCCGCGATCGGCGAGCCGGTGGTCGAACTACGCGACATCGCCGTGCGGTTCGGCCGCGGTCGCAGCGCGGTACGCGCCCTCGACGGCGTCTCGCTCGCGGTCCGTCCCGGCGAGACGGTGGGCCTGGTCGGGGAGTCGGGCTCCGGCAAGTCGACGGCGGCCCGGGTGGCACTCGGGCTGATCCGGCCGGTCTCCGGCAGCGTCTCCCTGTTCGGGGCCGACCTCGGCCGGACGCGCTCGCGTGCCCGCCGGTCGCTGCGTTCCGGTATCGGCGTGGTGCTGCAGGATCCGGTGGCGTCGCTCGACGCGCGGATGACCATCGCCGAGTGCATCGCCGAACCGCTGCGGGTGCACCGGCGGGGCATGTCGGCGCAGGAGCGCCGCGCACGCGTCGCGGACGTCCTCGAACAGGTCCGGCTGCCACGCAGCCTGGCCGGCCGGGCGCCGCGCGAGCTGTCCGGCGGCCAGCGTCAACGCGTCAGCCTCGCCCGCGCGCTGGTGCTCGAACCCCGGCTGCTTGTCGCCGACGAGCCGACCAGCGCGCTCGACGTCAGCGTGCAGCAGTCGGTGCTGGAGGTGATCTCCGAGCTCCAGGCCGAGTTGGGCTTCGCCTGCCTGTTCGTCTCGCACGACCTGGCCGTGGTGCAGCAGTTCGCCCAGCGCGTGGTGGTGATGCGCGCAGGGCGCATCGAGGAGCAGGGCTCCACCGCGTCCACCCTGCTGCACCCGGAGACGGAGTACACCCGCCGGCTGCTCGCGGCTGTCCCCTTGCCGGACCCGGTGCTGCAACGGCAACGGAGAGTCCACCGGCTCGCCGGGCGGACCGCAGGCGGAGTGGAGGTGTCCGCGTGACCCGTGTCGAGATGCCCGGCCCGGCGCGCGACGAGACCCCGCGCGTCTTCGCGGGCGTCGACATCGGCGGCACCACGACGCAGGTGGTGCTGTGCGGTGAGGACCTCGCGGTGCTCGGCCGTACCGAGGTCCCCACCCCTGCTGCGCAGGGCGGCGAGGCGATGCTGCGCGCCGTGCTCGACGCGGTCGCCGCGCTGCGCGCGCGAGTGCCGTCGCGGCTGCTCGCGGTCGGCGTGGGGGCGGCGGGCGTGGTCGACGCGCGGGCCGGACGCGTCCTGGTCGCCAGCGACTCGTTCTCGGGCTGGGCCGGGACGGAGGTGACCGCCACGCTCGGGTCCGCCCTGGACGTGCCGGCCTTCCTCGACAACGACGTCAACGCCTTCCTGTACGGCGAGGTGGCGAGGGGTGCCGTCGCGGGCGAGCGGAACGCCCTCGGGATGACGCTCGGCACCGGCGTCGGCGGCGCCCTGTGGATGAACGGATCGCTGGTCGACGGCCCGCACGGGGCCGCCGGCGAGATCGGCCACATCCCGGGCTTCGGCGACATTCTGTGCACCTGCGGGGGCCGGGGCCACCTGGAGACGCTCGCCTCCGGCCGCTCCATCGCCGCCCGCTACCGCGAGCGGACCGGGCGACAGGTCACCGCGACGGAGGTCGCCGCAGCGGCGACCGAGGACGACCCGGACGCCCGCGCGGTGTTCGACGTCGCGGGGTGGGCGATCGCTCGGGCGATCCTGATCACGGCGGGCGTGGTCGACATCACCACGGTGGTGATCGGCGGCGGCGTCAGCCGGGCCTGGGAGCTGCTGGAACCACCGATCCTGAGGGCGCTCGGCGACGAGCCGCCGGTCAGTGGCCAGGCGATCCTGCTGGCCCGGACCCGGCTCGGCAGCGACGCCGTCGCGATCGGTGCCGCCGCCCGTGCCCGCACGGAGGTCACCGCGGCGACCTGCGCATAGCCCGCACCTGACGGGGAGTCGGTCCTGGTTCGCCGCCCGGCGGCGAACCTGGACCAGGGCAGAGCTGCGAACCCGCTGCTGTCTCATATATGACGTGCCCTGCCGTGGCGTCCGCGCCGGCACGTGGATCCAAGACTTGTCCTGCCGTCAGTGCGCCGCTTCAGGGGCTTTGCATGCTGGGGGAGTCCTTGACGCGTTCTGGCGGAGGTTCTAGCGTCTCTTCGGGTCATATATGAGATGCGATCTCATTTTCGATCCCTGACGTCCACTCAGGAGCCGCGACTGTGTCCGACGCCCTTGCCACCCCCGAGCGTGCCCGCCCCGGCACCATGCCGTCCCGGACCGAGGCGGTGCTCGACGCGATCAAGCACGCGATCCTGACGGGCGAACTACGGCCCGGTCAGGCGCTGGTGGAGACGGAGCTGGCCGAGCGGCTCGGTGTGTCGAAGACCCCGGTCCGCGAGGCGCTCAAGACCCTGGCCGGGTCCGGTCTGGTCACGATGAGCCTGTACAAGGGTGCGGCCGTGCGCGAGGTCGACCGTGAACTGGCCCGCTGCGTCTACGACATGCGGCTGCTGCTGGAGCCGGTCGCCGCCGGCCGCACCACCTCGGTGGCGCGCGGCGACTGGGCTCAGGCCGCGAGCGCGCTGGAGCGGGCCGACCGGGCGGCGGACGCGGCGGAGCGGTCGATGGCCAACCGGGCCTTCCACCGAGCCCTGTACGCGGGCTGCGGCAACCCGTTGCTGGTGGCGTCGCTCGACGAACTGCGCGACCAGACCGCGCTCGTGTCCAGTGCCGCCTGGTCCCGGCAGCCGTCGTGGGAGCAGGAGGCGGACGAACACCGAGCGATCCTGCGGGCGGCCGAGGACGGTGACGCCGACCTGGTGCGCCGCCTGATGCGCGGTCATATCAGTGCGTTCATGGCACGCAACTTCCCCGAGAACGAAGCGGAGTAGGTCCCCTCATGCCCGTCGCCACACCCGACGCCCTGGTCCGCCTCCGGTCCCGCCTGCAGACCGTCGTCGCGATCCCCGTCACACCCTTCCACCCCGGCGGAGCGGAGGTGGACTGGACGGCCCACACGGCGCTGATCCGCCGACTGGTCGACCACGGCATCGACGTGGTCACGCCCAACGGCAACACCGGAGAGTTCTACGCGCTTTCCGTGGGTGAGACCCGGCGTGCCGTGGAATCCGCCGTCGAGGCGGTCGACGGCCGCGCCGAGGTGATGGCCGGCGTCGGGCTGGACGCAGCAGGGGCCGTCGCCGCCGCCCGGCACGCCAGCGCGGCGGGCTGCGGTTCGCTGATGGTCCATCAGCCGGTCCATCCTTACCGGTCGGCCGAGGGCTGGGTGGCCTACCACCGGCAGGTCGCGGAGGCGGTGCCGGAGCTCGGCGTCGTCCTCTACGTCCGGGACCCGCGCATCGGCGGCGAGCAGATCGCCGCGCTCGCCGACGCGTGCCCGAACGTCATCGGCGTCAAGTACGCCGTGCCGGACCCGGTGCGGTTCGCCTCGGTGGCGCGCGACGCGGGGATCGACCGCTTCGCCTGGATCGCGGGGCTGGCCGAGCTGTCCGCGCCCGGCTACTGGGCGGTGGGCGCCACCGGCTTCACCTCCGGCCTGGTCAACGTGGTGCCCCGGCTCTCGCTTGCGCTGCTTGAGGCGTTGCGCGGCGGCGACTTCGAGAAGGCCATGACGGTGTGGGAGCAGGCCCGCACCTTCGAGGAGCTGCGCGCGGCCGACTCCTCGGCCGACAACGTCAGCGTCGTCAAGGAGGCCCTCGCCCGACTCGGGCTGGCCGACAGCGCCGTCCGCCCGCCGTCGCGCACGCTTCCGGCCCCGCTGCGCGAACAGATCCAGTCGCTGGTCGACCGGTGGCGGACCGAGGGGTGGCTGTGAACGCGACCACGAATCCTGAGCCCCAGGCGCCGGAGCCCGGTCAGCAGCAGGAGGCTCCGCCGCTGCGCAGCGCGGCCTGGTTCGGCGCCGGGGCGACCGGCGGGAAGCTGCGCGCCTTCAGCCACCGGTCCCGGATGCGGCAGTTGGGCTACCTGCCGGAGGAACACCTCGGCAAGCCGGTCATCGCGATCCTGAACACCTGGTCCGAGATCAACCCCTGCCACATGCACCTGCGCGAGCGTGCCGAGCAGGTCAAGCGCGGCGTCTGGCAGGCGGGCGGATTCCCGCTGGAGTTCCCGGTCGCGACGCTGTCGGAGACGTTCCAGAAGCCCACTCCGATGCTCTACCGCAACCTGCTCGCCATGGAAGCCGAGGAACTGCTCCGCAGTTATCCGGTGGACGGGGCCGTGCTGATGGGCGGCTGCGACAAGACCGTCCCGGCGCTGCTGATGGGCGCGGCCAGCGCCGACCTGCCGGCGATCGTGGTCCCCGCCGGACCGATGCTCCGGGGCCACTACCGGGGCCGGCCGCTGGGCAGCGGCACGGACCTGTGGGCCTATTGGGACGAGTACCGGGCCGGGCGCATCGGTGAGTGCGAACTGGCCGAGGTCGAATGCGGGCTGGCCCGCTCACCGGGCCACTGCATGACCATGGGCACCGCCTCCACCATGACCGCCGCCGCAGAGGCGCTCGGCATGGCGCTGCCCGGCGCCTCGGCCATCCCCGCCGTGGACTCCGCCCACCACCGGATGGCCGCCGCGTCCGGCGCCCGCGTCGTCGGGATGGTCCGCGAACAGCTCACCCCGTCACGGGTGATGACCCGTGCGGCCTTCGAGGACGCCGTTGCGACGGTGCTCTCGCTCGGCGGCTCCACCAACGCGCTGATCCACCTGATCGCCATGGCCGGGCGCGTCGGCGTCGCGCTCTCGCTGGAGGACTTCGACGCGATCGGCTCCCGGGTCCCGGTGCTGGCCGACGTCCGCCCGGTCGGCCGACACCTGATGGAGGACTTCTACTACGCCGGAGGCCTGCCCGCCCTGCTGGCTCAGCTGGCACGGGTGCCCGGCGCACTGCACCCGGAGCGGATCACCGTCACCGGAGCGGAGTTCGCCACGTACTACCGTGACGCACCGTCCCACGCGGAGGACGCCTCAGCCCCGGACCGGGTGATCCGCACCCCACAGGACCCGGTCGCGGCGGAGGGCGGCGTCGCCGTGCTGCGCGGCAATCTGGCGCCCGGCGGTGCGGTGATCAAGCATCTGGCCGCCGACCCGAAACTGCTCACCCACACCGGCCCGGCCGTCGTCTTCGACTCCTACCAGGACCTGCAGCAGCGCATCGACGACCCGGCCCTCGCGGTCACCGAGGACAGCGTCGTGGTGCTGCGCGGCGCGGGCCCGCTCGGCGGGCCGGGGATGCCCGAGTACGGCATGCTGCCCATCCCGGCCTATCTGCTCGAACGCGGCGTCACCGACCTGGTCCGGATCTCGGACGCGCGGATGAGCGGCACCAGCTACGGCACCTGCGTCCTGCACGTCGCGCCCGAGTCCCACACGGGCGGTCCGCTCGCACTGGTCCGCGACGGCGATCTGGTCACCCTCGACGTCCCCGGCCGCCGACTGCACCTGGACGTCGACGACGCGGAGTTGGAGCGACGCCGCGCCGCATGGCAGCCGCCCGAGCCGCACCACCAGCGCGGCTACGGAGCGCTCTACGCGGAGCACGTCCAACAGGCCGACGAGGGCTGCGACTTTGACTTCCTGGCCCGGCCCGGCCGCAATCCGGCTCCCGATCCGCAGTAGGCTCCGCGCCTCTCCCTCAGAGTCTCAGCGCAGTCCGGTGCCGCGGAGCAGCAGGAACGCGAGGTCGAGGGCGCTGAGGGCGAGGGTGAGCAGGAAAGGAAGACGGCTGTGCGAGCGCCGGGCGCGGGGAACCGCAACGGCAGCGGCGGCAAGGGTGGCAGTGACGGCAAGGCCCATCCAGCCGACCGGCCCGAACGCGCCCGGCGGTCCGAGGAGCAGCACAGCCGAGGCGGCCAGCAGCGCGAGGACGGCCAGCGCGCTGCTGCGGGCACGGCCGAGACGCTGCGGCAGTCCGCGGACCCCGGCCGCGAGGTCGGCGTCGATGTCGGGCAGGACGTTGGTCAGGTGCGCGCCTACGCCGAGCAGCGCGCCCGCCGTCATCAGCCACCACGGAGGCCACGGACGGCCGGGCACCCCGAAGGTGACGAACGCGGGCAGCAGCCCGAAAGCCAGCGCGTAGGGGAGCCAGGACCAGCGGGTCCGCTTGAGCACGGCGTTGTAGGCCAGGCCCGCAGCGACGCCGCTCAGATGCGCCGCCCCGGCGGCGACACCGCAGGCCAGCGAGAGCGGGACGCAGACCGCGCCCGCGCCCAGGGCGGCGGCAGCAGTCCGCGACGGTGCCAGCGAGCCGACCGCCAGCGGCTTGTCGCGTCGCCCTGCACGGATGTCGCGTCGCATGTCGACGAGGTCGTTGGACCAGCCGATGCACAACTGCCCGCTCAGCACGGCCACGCCCACCAGCACGCACCCGGCCAGGCTCCGGCCCAGGGCCGCCGCCAGGGCGATCGCCATGCCCGTCACGGCGAACGCCGGGGCGGGGTGGGCGGCACACAGCAGGGTCAGCGGTGAGCCCGCCGTCGAGGGAGACGCAGGGGGAGACGCCGGGGGAGACGCCGCTTCGCCGGTCAGGACGGACCGGTCCACCGGGGGTGGGGCCGCTTCGAGAGGCACGGCCAGATGCTACGTCCGCACCCACCTGATCACCCGTCAGCCACGCGGGCCGCCGCAGCCTCC
Organism: Streptacidiphilus fuscans; assembly: GCF_015690355.1. GTDB lineage: Bacteria > Actinomycetota > Actinomycetes > Streptomycetales > Streptomycetaceae > Streptacidiphilus > Streptacidiphilus fuscans. The sequence goes on from NZ_JADPRT010000018.1 coordinate 44,630, forward strand.
CGGGATCGGGGACGGCCGACCCCTACGATGACCGAATGACCCGGATCATGGCGGTTCATGGGGTGTTGCCGCCGCGCCGGTACACCCAGCAGGAGATCACCCACGCGGTGGCGCGAACCTGCCGCTTCCCGCGCGACGACCGGGATCTGCTGGAACGGGTGCACGCCTCCTCGGGTGTGAGCACGCGTCACCTGATCATGCCGCTGGAGGACGTGGCCGGCCTGGACGGCTTCGGCGCGCGCAACGACGCCTATCTGCGCGGTGCGCTCGACCTCGGCCACCAGGCCGTCAAGGGCGCGCTCGACCAGGCCGGAATCGGCGCGGACGAGGTCGATCTCGTGGTCTCCAGCTCCGTCACGGGCATCGCCGCCCCCTCCCTGGAGGCCCGCCTCGCCGCGGGGCTCGGACTTCGCCCCGACGTGAGACGCGTCCCGCTCTTCGGTCTGGGCTGCGCGGGCGGCGCGGCGGGCCTGGCTCGCGTGCACGACTACCTCGTCGGCCACCCCGACCACACCGCGCTGCTGCTGTCGGTGGAGCTGTGCTCCCTCACCCTGCAACGAGCCGACGCCTCCCTGCAGAACCTCGTCGCGGGCGCCCTGTTCGGCGACGGCGCGGCGGCGGTCGTCGCCACCGGAGCGCAGCACGCGAAAGCCCGTGCGGCGAGCGCAGCCGTCGTGCGCGGCCCCGAGATCGTGGCCACGCGCAGCCACCTGCTCCCCGGGACCGAGGACCTGCTGGGGTGGACCGTCCGTGACACGGGCTTCCACATCATGCTCGGCGCCGACCTGCCCGACCTGGTGCAGCGTCACCTCGGCCCCACTGTCGAGGGCTTCCTCGCCGATCACGAGCTGAAGACGCGGGACGTCGCCGCCTGGGTCTGCCACCCGGGCGGCCCGAAGGTCCTGGACGCGGTCCGCGACTCCCTCGGGTTGCCCGCACGCGCCCTGGAGACCTCCTGGCGCTCCCTCGCACGGGTGGGCAACCTCTCGTCCGCCTCGGTGCTGCACATCCTCCGCGACGTCCTCGCCGACGGCCCGCCGCCACCCGGCACACCGGGGCTGTTGCTGGCGATGGGCCCCGGTTTCTGCATCGAACTCGTCCTCCTGCGCTGGTAGCCGCCGATGACCCCCTACAGCCTGCTGATCCTGCTGGTCGCCCTGGAGCGCCTGGCCGAACTGGTCACCGCACGACGCCACTCCGCCTGGAGCCGCGCCCGCGGCGGCGTCGAGTTCGGCGCGGGTCACTACCCGGCGATGGTGGCCCTGCACACCGGCCTGCTCGTCGGTTGCCTCGCGGAGACCGCGCTGCTGCACCGACCCTTCACCCCCGCGCTCGGTTGGCCCGCGCTCGCCGCCGCGCTGCTGGCACAGGCGCTGCGCTGGTGGTGCATCCGCACCCTCGGTCCGCGCTGGAACACCCGCGTCATCGTGGTCCTGGGCCTGCCTCTGGTCCGCACCGGCCCGTACCGGTGGCTGCACCACCCCAACTACCTCGCCGTCGTCCTCGAAGGCGTCGCGCTGCCACTGGTCCACGGCAACTGGATCACCGCCACCGTCTTCACCGCGCTCAACGCCTGGCTGCTCGCCACCCGGCTGCGGTGCGAGAAGGCCGCCCTCGCCACGGCCACGGCCGCCGCCCCGTCCTCGGTCGGGGCGCCCGCGTGATCGACCTCCTGGTCGTCGGCGGTGGACCGGCCGGGCTGGCGACCGCGATCCACGCGGCGCAGGCCGGACTCGACGTCGCCGTCGTCGAGCCCCGGGCCACCCCGATCGACAAGGCCTGCGGCGAGGGCCTGATGCCCCACGGCGCCCAAGCCCTCGCCGCGCTCGGCGTGCAGGTCACCGGCCATCCCCTGCTCGGCATCCGCTACCTCGACCAACGCCAGCAGGCCGAGGCCCGCTTTCGGGGAACGCCCGGTCTCGGTGTGCGGCGCACGGTCCTGCACGCGGCGCTCGCGCACCGGGCACGGCAACTCGGCGTCCCCGTCCTCCCGGAGCGGGTCGACCAGGTGCGCCAGGACGGGCACCACGTGTACGCGGCGGGCCTCCAGGCGCGCTACCTCGCTGCGGCGGACGGCCTGCACTCACCGATCCGCCGTCAACTCGGCCTGGGCCGCGCCGATCCCGGGCCCCCTCGCCACGGACTGCGCTGCCACTTCACCACTCCGCCCTGGTCCGACTGCGTCGAGGTCCACTGGTCCGCGCGCGCCGAGGCCTACGTGACGCCGCTCTCCGCGCAACTGGTCGGCGTCGCCGTCCTGACGGGCGAGCGCGGGTCCTTCCACAACCACCTCACCCGCTTCCCGGCCCTCCGCGAACGTCTCCCCGCCGACGCGGCAGGGCCGGTGCGGGGAGCCGGGCCCATGCGGCAGCGTGTGAGCGCACGCGTGGCCGGTCGGGTGTTGCTGGTGGGCGACGCCGCCGGATACGTCGACGCGCTCACCGGCGAAGGGCTCTCCCTCGCCCTCACCCAGGCAGCCGCCCTGGTCCACTGCGTCCGGCAGGACCGCCCCGACGCCTACGAGCGCGCCTGGCGCCGGGCCACCCGCCGCCACCGCCTGCTCACCCAGGCCCTGCTCTGGGCCCGCCACCGACCGGCGCTCGCGGCTCACATCGTGCCCACCGCGGTTCGCCTGCCGCGGGTGTTCTCCGGGCTGGTCAACCAGCTCTCGTGAACCGAGCCGCTCGCGGGGGCGTAGGAGAAGGAGACCCGCCCTGCAGGCGGAGCCATGACTCGGCCCCGCATGACTGGTGCGCACCGATCCGTCCCACCAGGGAGCGATCATGAAGACCTTCGTGGTGGTGGGAGCGGTTGCCGGGGTGATGGTCGCCGCGGGCGGATGCGCGGCAGCTTCACCCGGCGCGGTCCCCGCCGCTTCCGCCACCCATACCCCTGCAGCCGCGTACCTGGCAATCGCCAGGACCGGCAATGCCCGCCTCGACAAGGACTTCGACCGCTTCAGCGGCCCCGACCGCAACCAGCTCGCGGCGAGCGCGGCAGACCTGCGCGACATTGCCGCGACCGAGCACGTCTTCGATCAGCACCTCGCCCAGCTCGCCCTGCCCGCGCAGGCCGCCGCCCGGGCCCACACCCTGATCCGCGCTAACGAGGCACGCGCGTCCCTCACGCTGCGTGCAGCGGACAGCACCACCCTGCGACAACTCGACAGTCTGCGGCCCTCGCTGACCGCCGCCAACGCCCCCGTGGAGCGAGCAGTCTCGGCGATCCGCACCACCCTCGGCCTGCCACCGCCCGACACCAGCTGACCCAGGCATCCACCCAACGGCCGGGCCGTGGGGCTGAAGTCGTGGGGACGAACCGTGAACCCACCCCCGTCCGCGCGCGTATCCCCAACAGGACCCGCCTTCGGGCGGATTGACCGCTTCGCAGCGGGCGTCGCGGTGGTCCCTCCGGAAGAAGACCGTCATGAACCGTCTCTACGTCATCCCGGCAATGGCCGTGGCCGTCGCGGCCCTGGCCGTCGGGTGCAGTTCCAGCGGCAATACCACGGCCTCACCCCCGCCCAGTTCCGGCGGAGCGTCGGCCTCGGCATCGACCGCGGCGCTGCACACCGCGAACTCGAAGTACGGACAGATCCTGGTCGACAGCTCCGGTCACACCCTGTACCTGCTGACCGCGGACTCCGGCCCGAAGTCCACCTGCTACGGCAACTGCGCCTCCTTCTGGCCGCCGGACCACACCACCGGCATGCCTACCAACAGCGGCGTCACCACCTCGCTGGTCGGCACCACCACCCGCACCGACAACACGATGCAGGTCACCTACAACGGCCACCCCCTCTACACCTTCGCGGCGGACACCGCGGCCGGTGACCTGCACGGTGAGGGCATCACGAACTTCGGCGGCACCTGGTACGTGGTCGGCGTGAACGGCAACGCGATCACGAGCGCCCCCGCAGCCCCGTCGCCGAGCTCCTCGCCCAGCGGTTCGCCCAGCCATTCCAGCGGCGGCTCGGGCGGCGGCTACGGCTACTGAGGTCCGGCGTCGCGGACAGTCGGGCGGCACGGAGCGCGGGTAGGGGCCCGGGTACGCACCGTGCTGAGGGCCGTGGGGTGTGCGGACACCTCACGGCCCCGGGGAGGCAGATGACCGCCCGTCACCTTCCGCTCCCCGCAGTCGGCCCCATGGCATCACTCCAGGAACGGCCAAGCTCCACGCAGAAGGAGGCAGCAACCGATGACTGCCGCAACCGCCGCGCACACCCACCCTCGCGCCGTCCGACAGCTGTGGCCCCTCGGAGCCGCGCTGTGGCTGCTGCGCCTGCTCACCGTCGCCGGACTGGCCATCGACGCCTACGTCCACGCCGACCTCGCCCCGACGTACGATCCGATCAAGGCCACGGTCAGCCAGGGCGACCTCTTCCGGGCCGAAGCCGCGGCGGCGTCGCTCGCCGCGCTCCTGCTGCTGGTCTTCCGGCGCCACCTGACTGCCTGGCTGTTCGCCTTCGCGGTCGCCCTCGCCGGCGTCGGCGCCGTCCTGCTCTACCGCTACGTCAACGTCGGCGCGATCGGCCCGCTGCCCAACATGTACGAGCCGTTCTGGTACCCCGAGAAGACCGCCTCCGTCATCGCCGAAGGCGCCGCCGCGCTCACCGCACTAGCGGGCTTCCTGATCGCCTGGCTCTACGTCTCGCGACGCAGGACTTCCCACTAGCGCGACGACCGCAGGAGCGGAACGGCCACAGCGGGAGAGATCAGGCGGAGAACCGAACCGCTCCGGGACTCATGATCAGCGGCCTTCGTCGCGCTCCACGGCCCGCCACGCCACGATGAAGAAGGTCGCCAGCGGTCCGAGGAACAGGGACACGATGAACCAGGTCAACCCGCTGCGGTTCTTGGCCTGAGCGAGACCCGCGTTGACCAGGCTGAGCGTGAACCAACCCGCTCCTGTGCTGACATAGCCGTCCATCTTTTCCCCGCCCCCGTGACTACCGGTCCGATCGGACAGACTGCCCAGTCCCTCGTCTTACAGAACCCTACACACCTGGCCTCTTCAGCTGACGGCCCACCATGGTTGGAACCGACGGGCCACTGTTGTTGGCACCAGCAGCGACTTGTTGTTGAGGCCGGCGCCAATCGTGGGCGGTCCACAAGCCCCTGACCTGGCCAGACAACAGCCCGCCCGGATCGCTCCCTTCGCGGAGTCGATCATGCTTCCAGCCCTGGTGGCCAGGTTCCACCCATTGTGTGCCAAGCATCTCGACCCATCACAACCGCTTGTCGCTGCGCGATCTCCCATCAGGCTTATGCTAGAACGCATGTTCGATTCATATCCGCCTCCGCCTCGCTCGCTGCATCAGGACGTTCCGGCGAACTGGCCGGTCCTCCTCCTGCGCGCCGAGCCACCGACCGGCGGCGACCCCTGCTCCACCCGCCGCAGGGACGCCGTGGTCGCCATGCGGGACGGGAGCTGGGAGGAGGCCGTGGTGTGGGCCTGGGCGTGGAACGAATCGGGCAGGCCGGTGCGGTGGCGCTGCCAGGTGGAAGTCGGTGGCCACGTCAGTTGGTACCGCCACGACGGCCGCCTCATCCGCCCGGTCGACTGATGACGGTGATTCGCTGACCGGATGCGCTTCTGGACTGGCTCACGGCCGAGACCGCACGTCTCTCGACCGGTCACGCGCCGTAGGCGGCCGTCGCGATCCGTGCGAACGAGCGGATCAGCGGATTCGCGTCGCGCTCCTTCCACGCCATGACCACGCGGCTCGGTGGCATGTCGATCAGCGGCACCACGACGAGGCCTCCCGGTGGCTGGTGGTCCAGGACCGTGATCCCGACCGTGCTGTTCCACAGCACGGCCTGCCGGCATTCCTGGACCGCGCGCACCACAGGGCCCTCGCGGGGCTTCCCGCCGTTCCAGTACGCCTGCCAGGCCGGGTCGGTGCCCTGCGGGAACCGGAACCAGCGTCGGTCGGCCAGGTCCGCCAGCGTCAGGCCGTCGCGGTGGGCCAGCGGGTCGTCGGCGCGCAGCAGCGCCGCCACTGGGTCGGTGCGGAGGTGACGTACGGTCAGACCCGTCTCGTCGAACGGCGCGCGGGTCAGGGCGACGTCGACGAGCCCGGCGTGCAGGCCGCAGGTGGGGTCGGTCAGGTCGGTCTCGCGGATGCGGATCTCGAAGCCTGGGTGCTCGCGGCGGAAGGCGTCGGCCAGGCGGGCCGTGCCCGGATCGGTGCTGTCGCCCAGGACGCCGACGGTGAGGGTGACGGTCCCGGCCGCCGCGGCCACGCGTACACGGACCCGGTCAGCCTGGTCGAGCAGGGCGCGCGCCTCGACGAGCAGCACGGCCCCGGCCGCGGTGAGCGAGACGCCGGCCGACGAACGGTCGAAGAGCACGGCGCCGAGCTCGGTCTCCAGTTGCTGGATCGCCCGGCTCAGCGGCGGCTGGCTGATGTGCAGCCGGGAGGCCGCCCGGCCGAAGTGGAGTTCCTCGGCGACCGCAGCGAAGTAGCGCAGCGTGCGTAGCTCCATGACTGCGACGATACCCGTGCGGTATCGAGCGCACGGAACGGGTCTTGGACGGGTGCCGTGCTCCGGCGCTGGAATCGAGGCATGACCGAAGCACGGAAATCCGCCGACCCGCACACCGCCGAGCCGCACACCGCCGACCCGCGCATCTCAGACCCCGTCGTCTCGGTGGTCGGTCCGGGCGACGGCGAGACCGTCGTCCTGGGCACGACGCGGCTGCGCATCCTCGAAGACGGCAGCAACACCGGACACCGCCTCGGCCTGGCGGAGTCCGTGCTCGCCCCGCACACGCCCGGACCGCCGCAGCACCGCCACGCCCGGCACGACGAGGGTTTCTACGTCGTCTCCGGCACCGTGCGGTTCACGGTCGGGGAGAAGGACTATGACGCGACGCCGGGCACGCTCGTGATGGTCCCGCCCGGAGCCCCGCACACCTTCGCCAACCTGACCGACCAACCGGCCGTCATGCTCAGCACGTTCACCCCGGACCTGTACGTGCAGTACTTCCGGGACCTGCAGGACATGATCGCCGCCGGGCAGCGGCTGACGCCCGAGGCGAGCATCGGGGTGATGCGCCGCTACGCCACCGAGCCGGCAGCCACGCCGGCCTCCGAGTCCGGCGCGCCCGCACCGGGCAGGCGGGGACGGGAGGCGTGAACGCCGCCTACTGGATCGTCGCGGGCCTGCTCGCCCTCTTCTACCTCTACGGGGGCGGGGTGAAGCTGGTCCGGAGCCGTGAGCAGCTGCGGCCGATGATGGCGTGGGTGGACAGCACGCCCATGCGGGCCGTCCGGGCGATCGGGACGGTGGAGGTGCTCGGCGCAATCGGGCTGATCCTTCCGCCGCTGACCGGCGTCGCTCCCGGGCTTGCGCTGGTCGCCGCCGCCGGCTTCGTGATCCTGCAGATCGGTGCGGCCACGGTGCACCTGAGGCTGGGGGACCGCCGCATCGCCCTCAACATCACGCTCCTTCTCACGGCGGGCGTTGCGGCGTGGCTGGCGACGACCCGACTGCGGTGATTTGCCGAAACGGCAAATGGGGAGCGTGATCGGCGGGGACGTGCCGCATGATCGATCCGAGGTTGTCGAGCAGCAGACCTGGAGGATCCATGTCGTCAAAGGCCGTGTCGTTCCAAGCCGCAGACTTCACGCACCGGCTGGTCTCCACGCCGGCGGGCCGCGTCCATCTGGTCGAACAGGGCACGGGACCGCTGGTGCTCCTCGTGCACGGCTTTCCCGAGTCCTGGTACTCCTGGCGCCACCAGCTTCCGGCGCTGGCCGCGGCCGGGTACCGTGCGGTCGCCGTCGACGTGCGAGGTTACGGCCGCTCGTCCAGGCCCGACGGCGTGGACGCCTACCGCATGCTGGAGCTGGTGGCGGACCAGGCCGCAGTCGTGGAGGCCCTGGGGGAGCGGTCGGCCGTGGTCGTCGGTCACGACTGGGGTGCGACCATCGCGGCGAACTGCGCGCTGGTGCGGCCGGACGTGTTCCGCGCGGTGGCCCTGCTGAGCGTGCCGTACACCCCGCGCGGCGGACCGCGTCCCAGCGAGGTCTTCGCACAGATGGGCGGCGACGAGGAGTTCTACGTCTCCTACTTCCAAGAGCCCGGCCGGGCCGAGGCCGAGATCGAACCCGACGTGCGCGGCTGGCTCGCGGGCTTCTACGCCGCCCTCTCGGGCGACACCATGCCCGCGCCCGGGACCCCCGACCCGCACTTCGTCACCCGAGGCGGCACGCTCCGCGACCGGTTCCCGTCCGGTCCGCTGCCCGCCTGGCTCGGCGAGAGCGACCTCGACGTCTACGCGGAGGAGTTCGAACGCACCGGTCTGACCGGCGCGCTCAACCGCTACCGGAACATGGACCGGGACTGGGAGGACCTGGCCGCGTACGACGGCGCACCGATCCCCCAGCCGTCCCTCTTCGTCGGCGGCGCCAGGGACGCCTCCACCACCTGGCTGAGCGACGCGATCGACGCCTACCCCGTCACCCTGCCCGGACTGATGTCCAGTCACCTGCTCGACGACTGCGGCCACTGGATCCAGCAGGAGCGCCCCGCCGAGATCAACCAGCTCCTGACCGGTTGGCTCGCCTCCCTCCCGGCGGGAATCCTCGATCGAGTGGCCGGGTAGGGCGTCAGGGCGCGAACTTCTCCGCACGTCGGGGTGTCGGGGCGTCGGGGTGCCCGGGCAGCGCGTCAAAGCGTGGCCATACTTGAGGGACGGCCCGGCGGTGTTCTGACGACGGGCACGCCGATGTCTCCGCAGCCGGCCCGGAGCCGTCACGACGCCGCGACACCCTCTGCCTTTTGGAGAATGCATGAGCACCGCCACGACGGACCTGCTGTTCCGTTCGGCCACCGAGCACGACATCCCCGCGCTGGTGGAGCTCGTGGATTCGGCGTACCGGGGTGAGGCGAGCCGGGCGGGCTGGACCACGGAAGCCGACCTGCTGGCCGGTCGGCGCACCGATGCCGAGGCGATGGCGGAGACGATGGCCCGCCACGACACCCGGGTCCTCGTGGCAGAGCGGCTCGGCGACACCGGGCCGCTCGCCTGCTGCACCGTGGAGCGGCGGCCGGGCGGCGCCTATTTCGGGATGTTCTCGGTCCGTCCAGCGTTGCAGGGCGGCGGGGTGGGCCGCGCGGTGCTCGCGGAGGTGGAGCGCTTCGCGCGGGCCGAGTGGAGCGCGGCGCAGCTGGAGATGACGGTGATCGTGCAGCGCACCGACTTGATCGCCTGGTACGAGCGGCGCGGCTTCAGCCGCACCGGTGAACTGTCGCCGTTCCCCTACGGCAACGAGCGCTTCGGCGTGCCGAAGCGGCCCGACCTTGCCTTCGAGCGCCTGGTCAAGGCGCTGTGAGACGAGGGCCCACGGTTTGACGGTCAGCACCCCCGAACGCCCCACCGAGACAAGGAGACGCCATGTCCACCGTTCCCACGCATGCACGGGCCGTCCGCTTCGACCGTTACGGCGACCGCGACGTGCTGTACGTGGCCGACATCCCGATGCCCCGTCCGGAGCCGGGGGAGGTGCTGGTCGAAGTCCGGGCGGCGGGGATCAACCCCGGTGAGATCACGATCCGCTCGGGCGCCATGCACGACCTTTTCCCCGCCACCTTCCCCTCCGGGCAGGGCAGCGACCTGGCCGGAGTGGTCGTCGGACTCGGGGAAGGCGTCACCGACTTCGCGATCGGGGACGAGGTCCTCGGCTTCTCCTGGGAGCGGTCCAGCCATGCCACGCACACGGTGGTTCCGGCCGAGCAGCTGATCCGCAAGCCCGCCGCGCTGGACTGGACCGTCGCCGGCGCCCTCTACGTGGTCGCCTGCACCGCCTGGTCCGCCGTCCACGCGGTCGATCCCAAGCCCGGTGAGACCGTCGCGGTCTCGGCGGCGGCCGGCGGTGTTGGCAGCGTCGTCGTCCAGCTCCTCGCTCAGCGTGGCGTCCGGGTGCTGGGCATCGCCTCGCCCGCCAACGAGGCCTGGCTCGCCGCACAGGGCGCCACCCTCGTGCCCTACGGCGACCGGCTCGCCGCCGACCTCACCGCCGCGGCCCCGGACGGGATCGACGCGTTCATCGACCTCTTCGGGCCGGAGTACGTCCAACTCGCCGTCGACCTCGGCATCCCCAAGGACCGCATCGAAACGATCATCTCCTTCGCCAAGGCCGCCGAGCTCGGCACCAAGCACGAGGGCAGCGCGGAGGCGTCGAACCGCGAGGTGCTCACCGAGATGGCCGACCTCGTCGCCACCGGCCGGATCGAGATCCCGGTCGCCGCCACCTACCCGCTGGACCGCGTCCGCGACGCGTACGCCGAGCTCGAACAGCGCCACACCCACGGCAAGATCGTGCTCATTCCCTGAGGCCGTCTAGCGGACTTCGTCCACCATCTGCTGCACCGCGCCGATGACGACGTCGGGTCGGTCGATCGGGATGTCGTGCGAGCTGTGCTCCGCCGTGATCAGACGGCGGTTGGGCGCGGCGTCGACGAACTCCTGCTGGGCCGCCCGCCACAGTCCGGCGTCGAGGGCGGTGGGGAACGGGGTCTGCGAGGAGACGATCGCGATGGCGGGCACGCTCCGGGGCCAGACCGTCGCGTGGTAGGCGAGGTGGACGGGGCCGTAGTTGTCGGCCTCGGCGAGGAGTTGGCGGGTCGCGCGGGTCTGCGGCTGTTGCTTGAGCGCCGCGATCTGCTGCTGGTTCTGTGCGACGATCCGGGCGGTCTCTGCGGGTGTGTAGAACTCGGGCAGGCTCGCGTCGACCAGGACGGCGCCCGCGATCCAGTGCGGGTGCTCGTTGACGAAGTAGGTGGCGACCTCTCCGGCGAGGGAGTGGGAGATCAGGACCACGTCGTGGGTGACGCCCAGTTGGCTGAGGCCGGCCGCCAGGTCGGAGGCCGCGTTCTGGGCTTGCCAGGGTCCGGGCACGTCGCTGCTGCGGCCTTCCCCGGAGCGGTCGTAGGTGATGATCTCGGACCCGGTGTCCTCGGCCAGCACGGGCACGATCTTGTTCCAGTACGAGGCGTCGAGTCCGCCGCCCGCGTCGAGCACGATCGCGGGAAGTCGGCCGGGAGTGACGTAGAACGCCAGCTTGTGGCCCTGGTTGGTGACCATGTGCAGGGTCGGCGAAGCGACACCGGGCGCGGCGACTGCGGTGGTCCGCGGCGCGGTAGCGGGAGCAGGCCCGGCCTTGGCTGCGGCAGCACTGCACGCGCTCAGGCCGGATGTGGCGAGCAGCAGTGCGGCTAGGGCGAGGGATGCCCGCCTGGCGCGCGAGCGCCGGGCGGGGGTGGGTCCGGTCACGGGGATCCTTCCGGGGACGGGCTGGCGGCGGGCCTGGCTGGCCAGGTGAGGCCGACTCAACCGGCCTCGCGCCCATGGCATCCAGCCTCGTCCCGCGCGCGCCCGGTCACGACGGTGCACGCCCCCGAGTTGGCGCTGGGGCCAGCCCCAGGCCGGACCCGGGGGTACCTCGAAGCCAGGCCGGGCCATGGACACCTTGGGGAAGTGCCCGTGACGCCGGACCAGGGGGCACGGTCGGCGGCCACCCGCCGTCCGAGGCCACACGTCACGCGGGAAGTACGGGCAGCAGGAGGTGGGAGGGGTGCTGGGCGCCGGTGTGGAGGGTGAGGGTGCCCGCGTGGGTCTCTTCGGGCCGGTCGTCCGGGTCGTGGTGGAGGAACGGGCCGGAGCCGGTGAACGGGATAGCGAGGTCCGGCCGGACCTCGGCGACGGCGCCGGGGTGGATGTAGTCGTGGGCCTGGACGTCGAGCGTCAGCGTGTGACCCGCGGTCAGGTGCAGGCTGGTGGGCCAGATCTCGATGTCCAGCTCGTACACGGTTCCCGGGGTGAGTGGCTCGGCCTGGCCGTGCCGGTGGACGGGCAGGTACGGCCGTGACTGGGCGGTGTCGAGGGCACGGTGGGAGGCGCGCAGCCAGCCTTGGGAGCCGGGGACGTGTTGGTCGTTGGCGCCCTCGAAGACGATCTCGGTGCCGTCTGGCCGGAAGGCCCGCACAACGAGGAAGAGGTCCGCGTCGGGGACGGAGGACTCGATGTACAGCTTCGCCGCGACAGGGCCCGCGATCTCGATGTCGCCGTCGCACCGGAAGGCGAAGCTGACCCGGCCTTCCCTGCCCGTGTAGCTGGTGGATCCGGCGTTGGGCACAGGCTTGAGCGACAGGCTGTGGTTGTTCGCGTCGAAGTAGAGCGGGGTCCAGACGGTTTCGGGCAGGGGCCAGTCGGTGCCGGTACGTTCGCTGGTGCCGCCGTCGGGTTGCCGGGTGAGCAGGTGGACGCGCGGCTGTCCGGTCCAGCCGGTGTTCTCGCCCTTCAGGTAGTGGCCGAAGAAGCGCTTTTGCAGGTCCAGCCCGTACTGGGCGTAGAACAGCGGGAGGTGGTGCTCGTTGTGCATGGCGAGCCACTTGTCGCGGGAGGCGACCATGTCGAAGCCGCGGGTGTTGCCGCGCAGGTGCAGCCCCAGACCACCCCAGTTGCCGGCGGACAGCACGGGCACGGTGACCTTCGACAGGTCGGCGGTGCGGTTGCTGTGGTGGGCGTCCAGCAGCGGGTGCCGCCGGACCGCCTCGCGCAGGTCCACGCGGCGTTCTGCGAGCTGCTCCTCGGTCAGGGTCTCGTCGCCGCAGACCAGTTGCCCGGTGTGGGGGTTGCGACCGCCCTTCTCGCCCAGGCCGTACTGCGAACCGGAGATCAGCGCCCCGTACCAGAAATCGACGAAGGTCGACAGGATGCCGCCGTGGTGGGTGACGTCGCGGTACCAGTCGGCCGCGCCCTCCCAGACACAGATCGCGCTCAGGTGTGGCGGTGGGTCCGCAGCGACGCGCCACTGGTTCATCGCGAAGTACGAGATGCCGCTCAGCCCGACGCGGCCGTTGCTCCACGGCTGTCGCGCGGCCCACTCGACGCACTCGTACAGGTCGCGGGTCTCGCGCTCGGAGAAGGGATCGAGCACCCCGGGGGAGCGGCCGGCGCCGCGGGAGTCGACGCGTACGCACACGTAGCCGTCGGGCACCCACTTCTCGGGGTCGGGCACCTCGAAGACCTGGTACCTCCCGCTGGAGCCGTCCAGGACCTCCGGGTGGTCGGCGACCAGTTTCTGCCACTCGGTCGGCCAACTGTCCTGGAACGGGCGGCCTTTGCCGTAGGGCCCGTAGGCGAGCAGGGTCGGGAAGACGCCGGGTCGACTGGGCCGGAAGACGTCGGCGCGGAGCACGACGCCGTCGTCGGTCCGGATCGGGACGTCCCATTCGATGGTCATCTCGACGTCGACGTCGACGCGGTACGGCCCGAGCGCGGCCGGGTTCTCGCTCATGGACATGATTCCCCTCATGGATGGGGTGGGCGTGTTGCTCCGGGGGCGCGGAGAATGCTGGTGGGACCGCCGTCCGGAGCCGGAGCTGTGCGGTGGGGGCGTCAGGGCAGTGTGACGACGACCTTGGCGGCGGAGACGCCCTTGCGCTGGAGATCCAAGGCGTGCTGGATGTCGCTCAATCCATGCCCGGCGACGGTGGGCTCGGGAACAGTGCGGTAGCGACTCTCGGCCAGCGCGGCGGGCAGAAAGTCGCGGTAGATCAGGGTGCCAACTTCGTTCGCCTTCAGCGTCGTGCCGAAGATGTACTTGGTCCGGACCCCGCGCCGCAGGGCCGCGAGCTGGAGCGCCACGTTGGAGGTGACCAGTCTGGCGACCACCCTCGCCAGGGCGAGCCGCCCGCGGTCGGGCTCGGCGAGGTGGGCGAAGGAGACCGGCGGGGTGGCGAGGGAGACGAACCTCTTGCCCCGGCACGCGCCGACGATCCGGATGCAGGAGGCGGCCGAGGTCGTGCCGAAGGCGATCGCACCGGCCAGGGTGCGGCCCTCGAACGCCGCGACGATGTCCGCCACGACGTCCGGGCTGTTGTAGTCGAACACCTCGGCGGCACCGAGCGAGCGGACGTAGTCGAAGTTGCGCGGCGACGCCGTGGTGACGACCTCGTACCCGGCGGCGACTCCCAGCTGTATCGCCTGGCTGCCCACGCTGGTGGAGCCGCCCCACACCAGCAGCGTCTGCCCGGTCGGCTCGGGCCTGGCCGACGGGTGGCGCAGGCCCAGCTGGTCGTCCTGGAACAGGCCGCACGCGGCGGTGGAGACCGCCAGAGGCAGCACGGCGGCTTCCTCGTAGGCGAGGGTGTCCGGTATCGGTGCGGCCATGCGTTCGAGGACGGCGGTGTAGAGCTGGAAGCCGCCCTCGGCCGCCTTGTTGCAGTCCTTGTCGGTGCCCACGGCGTGCGCGAGGACGCGGTCGCCCACGCGGAACCGGGTGACCTCGGATCCGATCTCCACCACCTCTCCGGCTACGTCGGATCCGAGCACCGTGGGATAGCTCAGCCAGCGGTAGGTGAGGCTGCCGGCGGCCTGAATGATCCACTCCAGGGGGTTGACCGCGACGGCGCGGTTGCGCACGACGATCTGGTCGGCGGCGGGCGGGGTGTAGGGCGCGGGGCCCACTTCGAGCTGGGTGTTGGCGGCCTTGATCCAGGCAGCGGCGTTCGTTGGCACAGGACTACCTCCAGTCGGCATCCACGTCATTTCCGTAGTTCCGTCATTGCACCAAGTGCAATGACTTGAGTCTGGCACGCGATGACACCAAGTGCAATCGCCGGATAGGATGACCCGCGTGGCACGTTGGGAACCGGATGCACAGGGGCGGCTGCAGCAGGCGGCCATGGAACTCTTCGCCGAGCGGGGGTACGCCGAGGTCACGGTCGCCGAGATCGCGGACCGCGCAGGGCTGACCAAGCGAACCTTCTTCAACCACTTCGCCGACAAGCGCGAGGTCCTGTTCGCGGGCGCGAAAGACCTGGAGCAGAACGTCGTCGCGCACCTGGCCGAGGCCGACGGTGGCCTCACACCGATCGAGGCGGCCGTCCACGCCCTCGCCGCCGCAGGCGAGGAACTCGCCGGCTACGGCGAGTACGCGCGGGCGCGCCAGCAGCTCATCGCCTCCTCGACCGAGCTCCAGGAACGCGACCTGATCAAGACGGCCGCGCTGACCTCGGCCATCGCCGACGCACTGCGCCTGCGCAACGTCCCGGCCGGCTCCGCCGTCCTGGCCGCTCAGGCGGCCACGTCGGTGTTCACCGCTGCCTACAGCGACTGGATCACCGACACGGCCGCCGACCTGCACACGCTCATGCGGCGATCGCTCGACGACCTCCGCGTGGCCCTCGGAAGCTCTGCCGACTCCGACGGTCCAGGCTGACCCGTCGGGCCCGAAGCCCGACGGCGTGACGCGCAACGCACCGCCCGCGGTCGCTCAAGGGGAGCGCCGATGAGAGTCAAAGGCCTGACCGGCGCAGGCAGTTCACCAGCTCAGCCGGGCCGCGATCGGCAGGTGGTCGCTGGTGGTGGCCGGGAGGACCCAGGAGCTGTCCGGGGTCACGCCGCGGACCAGGATCTGGTCGATCCGCACCATCGGGAACGAGGCCGGCCAGGTGAAGCCGAAGCCGTTGCCCGCCACGACCTGGGCCGAGCGCAGTTGGGAGGTGATGCCGCCGAGCTCGCGGTCGTCGACGGTGCCGTTCAGGTCGCCGAGCAGGACCAGCCGCGGACTTGGATCGGCGGCGATGGCCTTGCCGAGCGCCTGGACGCCGACGCTGCGCGAGGTGGTCCAGAAGCCCGTCCGGGGAGTGACCCGCACGGACCCCAGGTGGGCCACATAGACCGTCAGCGGCCCCTGGGCGGTGGTCACCGTGGTGCGCAGGGCCCGGTTCGGGGCTGCCTTGGCGGCGGCCGGCTTTCTGGCGGCGAGCGGTCCGTAGTCGATGACGTCGATCGCCTCGGAGCCCGACAGTGGCAGCTTGCTCCACAGGCCGACCGTGCCCAGCACCGTGCGGTACGGATACGCCGCCGCCAGCTGCCGCTCGTAGGTCACCGTGGCCTGCGGGGTCAGCTCCACCAGGGCCAGCAGTGTGGCGCCGGAGGCGGCCAGGTCGCGGGCGGTGGCGGCCGGGTCGGGGTTGCCGGCGTTGACGTTCTGCTCGGCGACGAAGAGGTCGCCGCCCGCGTGGGACTTGTCGCCGAGCAGCCCGCCGAACAGGCTCAACCACGCCACGACCGGGAGCAGCAGCGCGACCAGCGCGGAGGGGGAGCGGCGCCACAGCGCCAGGATCAGCAGCACCGGGACGAACAGGCCGAACCACGGCAGGACGCTTTCCACCAGGCTGCCCAGATTCCCGAACCCGTTCGGGATCTGCGCGTGCAGCAGCAGGAGCAGTCCCAGCAGCAGCGCCAGCACGGTGAGGACGCGGCCGCGCTTCCAGGTGTCCGGTCGTCCGCCGGCGCGGACCACCCGGCGCACCGCGCTGCGGATCGCCTGGCGGAAACCCGCACGCCGACTCCCGGCGGCATCGTCGCCCTCGGGTCGGGGGTCGTTCGTCGTCGGCGCCGAGGGCGGGGTGCGGTTCATGCTGCCAGCCAACGCGGCGTGGCGTTGTCGCTGCGTATGGGGTTTTCGATACGCCGCGCATATACCCGCACTCGTAGCATCGGATCATGCGTGTGTTGATCGTCGAGGACGAACCCCTGCTGGCGGAAGCCGTCCGCGACGGCCTGCGGCTGGAGGCGATCGCGGCCGACACCGCTGGGGACGGCGACACCGCGCTGGAGATGCTGAGCGTCAACAGCTACGACATCGCGGTCCTGGACCGCGACATCCCCGGACCGTCCGGGGACGAGATCGCCCGGCGCATCGTCGCCTCCGGCAGCGGCATGCCGATCCTGATGCTCACCGCGGCGGACCGGCTCGACGACAAGGCTTCCGGGTTCGAACTCGGCGCCGACGACTACCTCACCAAGCCGTTCGAACTCCAGGAGCTCGTGCTCCGGCTCCGCGCACTCGACCGCAGGCGCGCCTACAGCAGACCACCGGTGCGGGAGATCGCCGGTCTGCGTCTGGATCCGTTCCGCCGCGAGGTCTACCGCGACGGCCGCTATGTCGCGCTCACCCGCAAGCAGTTCGCGGTGCTGGAGGTCCTCGTCGCCGCCGAGGGCGGGGTCGTCAGCGCCGAGGAACTTCTGGAACGCGCGTGGGACGCGAACGCCGACCCCTTCACCAACGCCGTGCGCATCACCGTGTCCGCCCTGCGCAAGCGCCTCGGCGAACCGTGGATCGTCGCGACCGTGCCCGGCGTCGGCTACCGCATCGACGCGCCGACGCAGCCCGGCGGCAGCGGGGGAGGGGAGCGTGGACAGCGTGGATAGGGCGCCAGGGCTCAGCGTCCGCCTGCGACTCACCTTCAGCTACACCGGATTCCTCCTGCTGGCCGGGGTGCTGCTGCTCGCGGCGGTATGGGTGTTCCTGCTGCGCTACGTCCCCGAGCGGGCGTTGATCGTCCCCGGTTCCACCGGCGGCACCGGCACCCAGGGCGTCTTCCCGGTCCGGACCGAACTCCTGCGCGTCTTCGCGCCGAGGGCGGCCGTCGTGATGGCCTTCCTGCTGGTGCTCGGACTGGTGGGAGGGTGGTTCCTCGCCGGTCGCATGCTCGCCCCCGTCAGCCGGATCACGGCCGCCACCCGCCTGGCCGCGACCGGATCGCTCTCCCACCGCATCCGGCTGCCCGGACGCAACGACGAGTTCCGCGAACTCGCCGACGCCTTCGACACGATGCTGGCCCGGCTCGAGTCCCACGTCGCCGAGCAGCGGCGCTTCGCCGCCAACGCCTCGCACGAACTGCGCACCCCGTTGGCGATCTCGAAGGCGCTCCTGGACGTGGCCCGTTCCGACCCGGACCACGACAGGGGCGAACTCGTCGACCGCCTCCACACCGTCAACGCCCGCGCGATCGACCTCACCGAGGCACTGCTGCTGCTCAGCCGTGCCGAGCAACGGTCCTTCAGCCGAGAGCCCGTCGACCTGTCCCTGCTGGCGGAAGACGCCACCGAGACGCTCCTGCCCCTCGCAGAGAAGCGCGGCGTCACTGTCGAGACCAGCGGCGAGATCACCCCCACCAGCGGATCGCCCGCGCTACTGCTGCAGTTGACGGTCAACCTCGTGCACAACGCGATCGTGCACAACCTCCCGGCGGGCGGCAGCGTCTGGGTGACCACCGGCGTCCACGGCGTCCACGGCGATCGTGTCGAGCTGACCGTCGAGAACACCGGCGAACACGTCACCCCGGAGCAGGCCGTGGCCTTCACCGAGCCGTTCCGGCGCGGCACCGAGCGTGTCCACACCGACCACGCCGGGGTCGGCCTCGGTCTGGCCATCGTCCGGACCATCACCGAGTCGCACGACGGCACCCTCACCCTCACCCCGCGTCCTGCGGGCGGGCTGCGCATCACCGTGGAACTGCCGACAGGGGACGCGCAATCCGCCCCGCACGCCCCGTAGGTGTTCGGCGTCCGGCCGAAGCCTACTTCTGGTTGCCGGTGAACTGCGGGTCCTTCGCCTGGTCGTAGATCTGCTGGCCGGCTGCGTTGAAGGCGTGGATGTACGGCGGCACCGTCGCCGCGAACGGGGCTGCGGCAGAACTCCTGCCGGTGGAGAAGGCCGCCGCGTAGAAGAAGGCGCCGCCCGACATGAGCGCCGGGTACTGCTCCGGGTCGTTGCCGTAGCTGATGGTGATCTTGGCGACGTCCGACGTGTAGTGCCCGGCACCGAGCG
Source organism: Streptacidiphilus fuscans (assembly GCF_015690355.1). GTDB lineage: Bacteria > Actinomycetota > Actinomycetes > Streptomycetales > Streptomycetaceae > Streptacidiphilus > Streptacidiphilus fuscans. The sequence goes on from NZ_JADPRT010000018.1 coordinate 63,267, forward strand.
CGAGGTACCGCCCTGGGCCGACCGGCTCGCCGACGGAGTCGAAGTACTCGACGAGGTGACCGGTGCCCCACATACGGTTGTTGATGAACGTCGCCGGGACGTCCTGGCTGGTGCCGCGGTCGCCCTTGGCCTCGCACTGCACGTACTGGCCGGAGGAGTCGACGGCGACGACCGCGCCGTCCCAGTCCTGCGTGGCGGCAGGGGCGCGGACGGCGATCACCGCGTGGTAGTTCGGGGCGTCAGATCCCAGGCAGGAGGCCAGGATCCGGGCGGTGTCCCGGGTGTCGATCGGGGTCGTGGTCGTACTGGTGACCGTGAACGCGGCCGTGGGGGAGGCCGAGGCCCTGGCCGACGGCGAGACCCCTGTCGCGTTCGGACGCGGGGACGTGGCAGCGCTCGTCGGGCTTCCGCCGCTCAGCGCGGAGGCGGTCAGCGTCGGCTTGGCGGTCCCCGAGCCGCCGAAGACGGCCACGGCCGCGAAGCTCACCGCCGCGACCCCGGCCGCGACGCCCAACGGCACCCCCCACCTGTGTGGCAGCGAGGCACGCCGGTCCTGTGGATCGATCCTCGTCAGCAGGTCCTCTCGGATCCGCCGGTGGTCGGGCAGATCACGATCGGGGGGAGGCACGGGAACACCTTGGGTGTCGTTCATCTGGCGGCCTCCTCCGCGGTGACGGGGTTGTTCGAACTGGACGGCATCGGCACGGTCGATCCGCCGGCGAGGTCGGCCCCCAACCTGCGTCGTGCTCGGTGCAGTCTGGACTTCACGGTTCCCACCGCGACGCCCAGCGCCGCCGCGGCCGCCTGCTGGTCCAGGCCCGACCACATGCACAGTTCGACGACCTCGCGTTCGTGGCGCGGGAGCCGGGCCAGCGCCCGGTGGATCTGCGACATCCGGCGCGCGTCGTCGACCTGGCCCGCGACGCGGTCCGCGTGGTCGGCCACCGGCTCGTCGTGCGAGACGAGCCGGTGGAACAGCGCCTCCGCCCGCCGCAGCCGGCGCCTGGTGTTCGACAGCAGGCGATCGGCGATGCCGAGCAGCCACGGCAGGGCCGAGTCGCGGTCCAGGACGGTCTCCGAGCGACGACGCCAGGCATGCAGGAACACGGTCGCGGTGAGGTCCTCGGCCTCGGCCCAGTCGGCCGTCCGCCGGAACAGGTGGTTGTAGACGGTCTTCGCATGACGGTCGAAGATCCGGCCGAACGCCTCCCGGTCGCCGTCGACCGCCCGTGCCCACAACTCCCGGTCGGATATCCCTCCCGTGGGTGCGGTGGGGCCCGCGTCGTTCAGTTCCATGCACTGTATGTGTCCGGCACCCGGCCGAAGGTTCCCGTTGAATTCGATTATTTTGACGGTTGATTCGGTCACGATCCGGCATCTATGGTTCAGCTCCGAACCGTTGTGCACTCGATCGTCCGACCGGACGTCCACAACGGTTCCCGTCGAGTCTGCCTTGGACTTCGGGACGATCCGCGCAGGTCGCGCGGTGTGCGCGCGGAGGACGAGGCGGAGCCGGGGACCCACCTCCCCGGGGTGAATCGGCATCAGGGCGGTTGCGGCGCGTGCCCGTACGCGCGGCGGCCGTGAGATGTCGTAGGGCGTGACTTCCGGCCCGAACCCGTCAGCTCACCCGGTAGACGGTCAGGAAGAAGGAGCCCGCCAGATGGCGTCCCATCGCCGTCCCGCGACGACCGGTCGCACCCGGACCCGAATATCCGCGCTCACCGTCGTGGCGGCCGCCACCGTCGGCCTCGCCACCCAGTCGGCGCAGGCGGCCCCGGCCCCCACCACCTCCCAACTGAAGTCGCAGCTCGACCAGTTGAACAGCCAGGCCGACCAGGCGGACCAGGCCTACAACCAGGCACAGGACCAGGAGCAGCAGCTCCAGCAGAAGGTCTTGATCGCGCAGGACGAGATCGCGCGGGAGCAGGCCAAGGCGAACGTCCTGCTGGACAGCATCGGCGAGATCGCCCAGAGCCAGTACGCTTCGGGCGCGGTGGACCCGACGGTGCAGCTGTTGCTCACCAGCGACCCCGGGGAGTTCCTGCAGAAGGCCTCCTCGATGGACCAGGTGACCGCGAGCGAGGCCACACAGCTGACCCTCCTTCAGTCGGTGGAGACCACGCTCGCGCGGCAGAAGGCGGAGGCGGAGCAGGAGCTCAAGGCCCTGCAGGGGGTCATCACGAAGGCCGCCGCGGCCAAGGCGACGGCAGCGGCGAAGGTCGAGCAGACGCAGAAGCTGCTCTCCTCGATGACACGTGTTCAGCGCGCCTCCTTCATCGGTGGTACCGGCTCCGGCCTGAACTACGGCGGCGCGGCCGGAGACTCCGTCGAGGCGGCGGCTTTCGCCGCGGCGAAGACCCGGATCGGCGACCCCTACCACTTCGGCTACAAGGGGCCGTCCGAGTTCGACTGCTCCGGCCTGATGATGTGGGCCTACGCCCAGGCCGGCTACCAGCTCGGTCCCGACACCTACGCCCAGCTGAACGACGGCACCCCCGTGGCCTCCGTCGCCGACCTGCGCGTCGGCGACCTGGTCTTCTTCAACGGCGGCGAGCACGTGGGCATGTGGGCGGGCAACGGCATCATCCTGCACGCGCCGCACACCGGCGCGGTCGTCCGCTTCGAATCCATCACGACGATCGGCACGATCTACGCCATGCGCCACATCTGAGCCGCCGCCCTCGCCGCGCTCAGCCCAGCAGGCCGGGCCGTTTCCGACACACGGGAGCGGTCCGGCTCTGCGATTCCCCCGAAGGGCCCGTCACCCGCCGTCCTGAGGGTCGGCGAGGTGCAGCGACTCGGGGAAGGAGTGCTCGACCAGGCGTTGCAGCAGCGCGTGCACAGTCTTCTGCTCGTCGGCCGAGAGGACCTCGAACATCTCCCGCTGGACGTCGTCGACCACGCGCTGGGCGTGGGCGGCGAGTGCGCGGCCGGCATCGGTGGCCCGCAGTTCGAGGACGCGGCGGTTGGTCGGATGCGGCCCGCGCTCGATCAGCCCGCGGGAGACGAGGGCGTTCACCGCCGCGCCCATGGACTGCGCGGTGAGCCCGGACCGGCGGGCGATCTCGGCGCTGGAGATGCCGGGCGTCAGCGCCACCTGCACCAGTGACCGCAGTTGGGCCAGGTTGAGGTCGAGCGGTCGCAGCGCGCGTTCCAGCCGCTGGGCGGTGGCCTGCCCGAACTGCCAGGCCAGGTACCCGGTGCGGGTGGACGGGTCGTAGATCACCGGCGGGACTCTCCTCTCGGGAATGTAAGGAACCTGATAACGTGGGATCGTATTATCAGGAACCTTATATTATCTGAGAGGGCTGCCTGCCGTGTCTCCTGTGTCGCCCGCCGAGTCGGACCTGCGTTCCGAACACGCGCAGCACCCAGCGCAGTACCCCGGTCACCCCGCGTACGCCGATCACTCCGAGCACGCCGATCACCCTGAGTACGCGGAGTACGTCGGATACGCCGAGTACGCCCCGGAACCGCAGCACGCCGAGGGCGCACCGCGCCGCCACCGTGCCCACGCCATCGACGCCGCCCCGCGCGAACCGGGCTCCGCCGGCGCGAAGGGGGTCCTGCTTCCGGCGCTGATCGTGCTGGTCATCGGCTCGATATTCGTCAGCGTCTACCTCGCCGCCTTCCACGCGCCCCAGCCGCACCGCCTGCCGGTGGCCGTTGTCGGCTCCTCCCAGGCTCTCGGCCAGGTCGAGTCCGCGCTGGACACGGCGCAGCCCGGTGGCTTCGACGTCCAGGGCTACCCGGACCAGGCGGGCGCCCGCGCGGCACTCGCCCACCGCGACGTGTACGCCGCCTACATCACCACCGGCGCCACCCCCGAACTGCTGTACGCGGGCGCCAACGGCACGGGTGTGACCGCGACGGTCACCGGCGCGTTCGGAGCGGTGGCCAAGGCGGGCGGGCAGCAGCTCACCGCCCAGGACGTCCTGCCCTCCTCGTCCGGCGACACCCGCGGCCTGTCCGTGTTCTACGCGGCCTTCGGCGTGATCCTCGCCGGCTTCATGTTCGGCACGACGACGTATCAGCTGGCGCCGCGGCTGGAGTACCGCTGGCGGATGCTCAGTCTGCTGACCTTCGGGGCGCTCGGCGGGGTGATGGTCGCCGTCGTCGCGGGGCATGCCTTCCACGCGCTGCCCGGTCCGTTCGTCGGCATCGCCGGCGTGGTCGCGCTGATGGCGATCGCCGCAGGCGGCGCGACCATGGCGCTGATGCGCCTGCTCGGCCCGGCAGGAGTGAGCCTGAGCTCCGTCGTGCTGCTGATCCTCGGCAACGCCAGCAGCGGCGGCATCCTGCCGGCCGACTACCTGCCGGGCTGGCTGTACCCGTTGCACGCGATCCTGCCGGTCGGTGTCGGCGTCCGGACCATCCAGGGGCTCGCGTACTTCGACCACGACGGGCTCGCCGTCGGCATCACGGTCCTGACGGTCTGGGTCGTCGTCTGCGCGGTGGTGCTCTACCTGCGCGACGTCTGGTCGGTGCAGGCCCGTCGGTCCTGAGCCGCCCGTCCGCTCAGCGGCTCTGTTGTGCCGCTGGGCGGACCTGGTTATACCCTGCGGGCGAACCGATTTCCGGTTGTCTCTGGGGGGCGACATGCACGGTGAGCCGGCTGCGGACGCGGTCGCTCTCGGACGGATCCGGCGGGCCGACGACGTGCTGGAGATGCAGCGGGCCGCCCGGAAGGGAGGCACCGAGCCGGTGCTTCGCTGGTTGGCCCGCCGCACCGGCGCCAAGGTCCTGCTGATGACCTCCGCGGGCACCCCGGCGCACCAGCCGCAGGGTCCGCTCAGCGACGCCGAGCGTCGTCTCGCGCAGCGCGGTTCACGAGAGTTGGCCGCCGAGCGACGGCGGGGGTCGGTGGCCATCGATCAGGACGGGTTGACGTGCATCGTCCTTCCCCTCGACGGATCGCGGGGCGCGGCCGCACCGTTTCTCGCCGCCGTGGCTCCCCGGCCGACGCCGCCTGAACTGCCGCTCCTGCTCGCGGATGCCACCTCGGTGCTGAGCCTGAGCTGGCTGGCGGAACACGTCGGCCGCCAGCAGCGTCGACTGACCGTCGCCGAAGCCGGAACGCGCGAAGCGGTCATGCACTTGCTGTTGAACGGCCATACGTCGGCCGCGCGTCAGGTCGCGGGGGCCCTGGGCCCCGCTCTGCCCGCGACGGTGAGGGTGTACGTCATCGAGGGCCCGCCGCAGGCCCGGAGCCAACTGGCCGAGGAACTGGGCGAGGTGACCGACGACGACGTGTGGATCGTGCAGTGCCCGGTCTACGTCGACCACCTCTTCATGCTCGAGCCGGGCGACAGCGCTCCGATGCGGGTGTGGCCACCCCGTCTGGCGTCCACCTGCTGGATCGGGGAGAGCAACGCCGTGCCGCTGCGGGAAACCGCCACCGGCTACGCCCAGGCGTTCCACGCCCTCGCCGCCGCCCGCGCGGGTCTCGAACGGCAGGCCTCGTTCGCGGCCAACCCCGACCTGGCACTGGCCGTCGGTCCTACGGCGGCGGTCTGGTCGGCAACCTTCCTCGCGCCGCTCTACGCCCACCGCCCCGGACGGCCCCAGGACCCCGACAGCACGGAACTGCTGGCCACCGCCGCGTCATGGCTCAGCTTCCGCTCCAGCGCGACGGCGCACCTGAAGATCCACCGCAACACGCTGAGCGCGCGCCTGACACTCATTCAGGAACTCCTCGGCCTGAACCTCCATCGGCTCGCCGACCAAGCCGCCCTCGCGCTCGCCCTGCGCACCGCCGCCGCCACCAAGGCCCTGGCTCCGCCGGAGGACGGTGCCGCAGAGGCGGCGTCGCCCACCTTGGACGAGCTGCTGCTCCAGCCTCGCGTCAGGGCGTGGGCCCAGGAACAGCTCCGTCCGGTCACCGCGCCCGACGTCCCGGAATGCGTCGGGGAGACCCTCGCCACCTGGCTCCGCCTGGACGCACGCATCGGCTCCACCGCGACCGCGCTGTCCGTCTCGATGTCCGCCGTGCGCAAGCGTCTGACACGCAGTGAAGCACTGCTCCAACGCTCGTTGCTGCGGTCTCCGAGCGCTGTCCACGATCTGTGGCTCGCGCTACGCGCCCTCGATCAGTGCTCGGGGTCTGTGGATCGGCTTTGGGCAGGGGAGTACCTCCCTGGTGATGCTGTGATGGTCCCCGAGTAGGGGGTCGTCGCGGCGTAGATGTCGCATTCTCATCGACTCGCTATCAGCCAGTTTCGCTCGCAGCCATCAGCAGGACAGCGGGTCCTTGGCCCCGAACGCGCTCAGCTCGGTGTGTGGCCGGCGGAGGCCGTGGCGTTGCGCCGGGTCTGGCTGAGGTGGAGGTCGACGTACCTGGCGAGGACCAGCGGGTCCTGAGGGTCCTCGGCCTGGAAGCTGACGCGTCGCAGCAGTTGGACGTCGTCGAGGGCGACGCCCTCGCGGGCGAGTACGTAGACGAGGGTGAGGAAGGCGGCTCGGGCGTTGCCGTCGTCGAAGGGGTGGAAGAAGCAGACATCGAGGTAGGCGCGTGCCGCGCGGGCGGTCAGGGCGACGGGCAACTCGCCCTCGCCCTCGTTCGCGCTTTCGGACAGGCAGGCATCAAAGCGGGTGCGGGTGTCGGAGTTGAGGCCGTATCGTTCCCGGCCTCCCTTCGCGAAAGCCACCGCGCTGCGGAACGGAGGTGGCTGCGGTGCCGCCAGGACGTGCTGCTGCCAGCTTTGCAGCAGCCCGAAGTTGAGCGAGGCACCGCGCGAAGCGTCGGCCCGGACCACCTCCAGGGCGGCGAGCAGGCCCTCGGCGCGGGCCGGGTCCACGGCGGCGTCGAAGGCACGGATGTCCTCGACCGCACCATCGTGGGAGGGGGTGACCGGCCCCTCCCCGTTGCCGTCCGACGCCGCTGGCCAGGGGACGGACTGACGCACTGCAAGCCAACTCTGCAGGTGATCCGATGTGGCTTCGGAGGGCTCTGGGGTGTCGTTCGGTTGCAGTGACAGCGCGAGACGTTCCGCGATGTCGTCGACCAGCACTGTGTCGGGGCTGGTCCAGCTGTGGAACCGCCCGCCGATCGCCTGGTCGACCAGGTCCCGTGCGTCGTCGGCCGTGACATGCCCGGCGTGGAGGAACCAGGTGAGCACCTGACGGCAGTGTCCGTACCAGCCGCTGCCGCAGCCGGTGCGGTCGGCCACCTGAAGGATCAAGTTCCGGGCGGCGTGCTCCCACAGGATCCGCTGGTCCGCGAGAAGAGCCGGATCCAGCGGATACGCCACGAACCAGCCCCCGAGGCTCTCCAGCCACCCGCGCCACTCGCACAGCGCCGCAACGACACGGGCGAGCGTCTCCTCCGGGGTGGTGATCGAGTCCCGAGGGCAGCACCAGCTACCGACCGGCCCGCCGTCGAAGTCGCCCTCATCGAGCGCCCAGCGCCAGCCCAAGGCCCATCGGCCGTAGCGCTCGACGAGGGCGTACGACATGGCGTCGGCCCAACGCTTGCCCTCGCCGTGGCTCCAGTCGCTCATCGCCGGGTCGGCGGCGGAGACCTCAGGGCGGCGAGGCACACCTCGGGCCGGCCCGAGGGAGTCCACCACCTGAGCTGCCGACAGCGGGTCGAAGGGATGACGAGCAGGGTCCACTTCGTCCCACGTCAGGAATCGAGGAGCCAGATCAACGATCACCGCACGAGCCTCCCACGACCTCCTGGCACTCCTTCAAGTGGATTTCCCTGCCCAACTCCCTTCCGCCGCACGTGCAAATTGGTCTGTACCAGTCTGTGCGAATGGTCTTGACCAATACCTGTCGCGCACGTAAAAAGTGGTCACCTTGCCGGTCCGCCGGGCTGAGCGAGGTGTGCAGTCGCCACAGCTTCTCTCCCCCTTGGAGGGTTCATGCGGGTCGAAAGACGGATTCTTCGCACGGCACTCACGGTCGGCTCGGCGGTCGGGCTGGCAGTCGGGGGGTCGGTCCTCGCGGTGGGCTCGGCGCCCGCCGCGCTGGCGGCCACCACGTGCTCTGCGGCGTGGAGTTCGGGCACCGTCTACACCGCCGGACAGCAGGCCAGTGAGAACGGGATCGAGTACACCGCCAACTACTGGACGCAGGGCAACGACCCGGCGACCAGCAACGGCGGAAGCGGTTCCGGACAGCCCTGGACCTCCGACGGTGCGTGTTCCGGCGGATCGTCAGGGGGAGGCGGCACCACCGGGGGAACCACCGGGGGAGGGACCGGAGGCGGAACAGGTTCGGTGAGCGGCCTGCTCTTCAGCCCGTACAAAGACGTCACCATCAACATGAACTGGAACACCTACCAGATGCAGTCGGCCGTGACCGGGTCGGCTCTGCCGGTCGTGGGTTCCGGGAGCCTGGTGTCGCAGTACGTCCCGAAGCTGCCCGCGATCTCGCTCGCGTTCGCCACCGGCTCCTGTGGCAGCGAGACCTGGGGAGGTGTCTCGGGTGCCAACTGGGCCGCCGAGAACGTGCCCCAACTCCACGCCGCCAACCTGAACTACGTCGTGTCGACCGGCGGTGCCGCCGGAACCTTCACCTGCGACTCGACGGCGGGCATGGAGTCGTTCATCGCCCGCTACGCCAGCCCGAACCTGGTCGGCATCGACTTCGACATCGAGGGCGGCCAGAGCCAGTCGGACATCCAGAACCTGGTCGCCGCAGCGGCGGGTGCGCAGGCGCAGTACCCGAACGTGCAGTTCTCCTTCACGCTCGCCACGCTGGGTGCGTCCGACGGCAGCTACGGCGGAGTGAACTCGCTCGGCAACGAGGTCGTCCAGGCGGTGAAGGGCTCCGGCCTGAACAACTACGTCATCAACCTGATGACCATGGACTACGGCAACGCGTCCAGCAGCGTGTGCGTCGTCTCCAACGGCAGCTGCGAGATGGCCCAGTCGGCGATCCAGGCGGTGCAGAACCTCGAGCACACCTACGGAATCCCGGCGAGCAAGATCGCCGTGACGCCGATGATCGGCATGAACGACGCCACCAGCGAGACCTTCACCACCGCGGACGTGGACACGCTGACGTCGTACGCGGTCAGCAACGGCCTTGCCGGGCTGCACTTCTGGTCGCTGGACCGGGACACGCCCTGCTCCGACACGTACGCGTCGCCCACCTGCAACTCCGTCTCCAGCACCACGCCGCTGGAGTACACCAACCAGTTCCTGAACGACCTCGGGGACTGACGTAGCACCGACGAAGAACTGACGAAGAACTGACGTGGAACCCAGAGCGGGCCGCGCACGGGCAACCGGGCGCGGCCCGCTGCTGACGACGAGACGGGGTTCGGGCGACGGTCTGTCCGGCGCGCCGCCACCGAAACCGATCTCTCCAATTGCCTCACAAGCCCCCCACGCTGTCTTCGTCGCGGGCGCATACCGTATGCCAGGACAAGATTCCGTTCGAGAACCCTGGATGCCGCTCGTGGATTACTGCGCGTCGTGCCGTCGGCACGTCAACGGGGCACTGTCGTGCCCGGGTTGCGGCACCTACCTGCTGACGGACTCCTACTCCGCACGGAACGCCGAGCCGACGAACGCGATACCCGAGGAGTCGGTGCCGGTGGCCGCAGTGGCCGTCGGTGGACGCGCCGCGCGGAGACGGCAGCTGGCGCGGTTGAAGAAGCACAAGCGCAGGGCCGCCACAGCGGCGGTCTTCGCCGTCTTCGGCGGAGGTCTGTCGATCGCGGCGCTGCCTGGCGGTGCGACCGCCAAGCCCGCGGATGCGAGCGCGGCCACCGCGCCCCAGGCAGGAATCCAGCTCAGCAACCCCACGGGTGTCCCCAGCGCCGCGCCGACTCAGCCGGTGGCCGCCACGACGCCGCACCCGTCGGCGCCCGCCTCCACGCCGGCTGCCTCGAACACGCAGTCAGCGGCCCCCGCCCTGCCCACTGCGGCCCCGATGACGCAGACCGTCTCCCCGGCGCGCACTCAGGCCAGCACCCGGCAGGTCTCGGTCCGTTCGGCCGCGCCGCGCACCACCCCCGCCGCCGTGCCCACCACCGGTGCCGCTCCCACCACCCCTGCCGCGCCGACCTCGGCGCCCACGACGGCCACCCCGCCGCCGAGCTCCGGCGCGACTCCGCCCGCCACGAGCTCCACGAACCCGCCGACCATCTGCGTGCTGGGACTTGTTTGCCTCGGCTGACCGGGGTGGGCTTACGGGCTGTGCCGACGGGGGCTGTCTGCGCCTAGTGCGGTGACCCGCCGCCGTCGGCGGCACCCCGTGGGCGGACGCGGCGGGCGACGATAGTGCCCCCCTGCTGCGAGCCGGCGTTCAAAGGTGCCGTGTCGTCGGCCCGACGCCGCGATCCGAGCATGACGTGACGCTGCGTCAGCATGCAAGCCCTGGGCGGCTTTCCGCCGCATCCGCCGCATCAGCGCGCTCCGCAGCCGAAGCCTGGACCGACACCCACCCAGCCGACGCCTGTTCGGCCGCTGTGCCCATGCTGTCCCGCGCAATCGTCACGCTGCTGCCGAGCCCAGCAGCTCAGCGCCGGTGCCGTCCCGCAATCCCATCAGATCCCCTTTCGCTGTGGACACAAGCCGGACCAGGGCCGAAAGATCACCTGCAGCGCTGCTTCCGACTGCACCGCCCAAGCGCTGGACAGTTGGCTCCGGCAGGGCTCGAATGCCGCGTCGCCGAGCGGCTCCCGCGTTGCTCACCGCAACCAGACGTCAAGGTTGGAATGTGTCATGAACCTGTTTGACCAGGGCCACGGCCCTCGATTGTCTCGACGCAGGCTGCTGACCCTCGCTGGCGGCGCCGTGGTGGCCACCGCGACCAGCGTCGGATTCGCCAAGTCGGCGTCCGCGGCCACCGCGTCCACGACGACCGACTACGGGATCGACTACTCCGACGCGTCGCTGACCGCCGGTTCGGTCGCCGCGGCGGGCTACGGCTTCGTGTGCCGATACCTCAGCTGGCTGCCGAACCCGAAGGTGCTCACCCTGTCCGAGGCGCAGGCTCTGACCGCCGCAGGACTGGGCATCGTCTCCAACTGGGAGTCCGACGGGCTGCAGTCCTGGCAGAGCGGCGTCCCCGCCGACCCCTACTCCCAGGGGGCCGGGCACGCCACCGAGGCGCAGCGGCAGGCGCTGGCCAACGGGATGCCGTCGACGCGGCCGATCTACTTCAGCATCGACTTCGACCTTCAGCCCTCGATGTACTCCGCGCTGGGCTCCTACTTCGACGGCGTCGCCTCGGTGATCGGTCGGTCCCGGACCGGTGCGTACGCCGGCTACTACGTGATCCAGGAACTCTTCAACAGCGGGAAGATAGCCTGGGGTTGGCAGACGTACGCGTGGTCCGGCGGGAACTGGGACGGCCGCGCGCAGCTGCGGCAGGTCCAGAACGACATCACCGTCGCCGGGCACGACGCGGACCTCGACCAGGCGATGGCCGCCGACTTCGGGCAGTGGGGCGGCAAGGGCGGCGGCGGTGGCGGCGGTGTCATCCTGCCCTCCTGGCCGAACATCACCGACGGGATGACGGGGCCCAGCGTGCAGGCGGCGCAGTACCTGCTGCGCTACCACGGCGCATCGATCACCGCCGACGGCCAGTTCGGGCCGGCCACCCTTTCCGCGACCGAGAGCTTCCAGTCGGCGCACGGCCTCAGCGTGGACGGCCAGATCGGCCCGCAGACGTGGTCGGCGCTGATCGTGCAGGTCCAGGAGGGTTCGAGCGGCGACGACGTCCGGGCCGCCCAGGTGGAGCTCAACCGGTTCGGCTACGGGCTCACTGTCGACGGCAGCTTCGGCTCGGGTACCGACAGTGCCGCCCGGGCGTTCCAGTCCGCGCACGGCCTGGGCGTGGACGGCCAGGTGGGACCGCAGACCTGGCAGATGCTCGTCGGCACCGGGAGCGGCGCCTCCGGCGGCGGCACCGTCGCGCCGCCCTGGCCGAACGTCATCGACGGCGACACCGGGAACAACGTGCAGGCGGCGCAGTACCTGCTGCGCTACCACGGATCCTCGATCACCGCCGACGGCCAGTTCGGGCCGGCCACCCTGTCCGCGACCGAGAGCTTCCAGTCGGCGCACGGCCTCGGCGTGGACGGTCAGATCGGCCCGCAGACCTGGTCGGCGCTGATCGTCCAGGTGCAGGAGGGTTCGAGCGGGGACGACGTCCGGGCTGCCCAGGTGGAGCTGAACAAGTTCGGCTACGGCCTCGCCGTCGACGGCAGCTTCGGCTCGGGCACGGACAGCGCGGCCCGGGCGTTCCAGTCCGCTCATGGTCTGGGCGTGGACGGTCAGGTGGGACCGGAGACCTGGCAGATGCTCGTCGGTAGCTGACCGCCGAGCGCCTCCGGCGGCGAGCGTGCGGGGCGGGGTGACCGTGACGGTTCCCCCGTCCCGCGCTCGCGCCCGCTCGCCGCGTCGGAGCCGGGCCCGCCGTCTGGGGCCCGGTCGGCCTCCGCCCGTCCGGCCTACGCGGGGGACTGGGCGGAGAGGCGGGTCGCCGGTGCTGCGGCCGGTGCGCCGTTGGGGAGTTGGGGACGGCCGGTCCGCTGGTTCACCGGGACGAGCAGCGGCGCCGGGGGAGAGTGGCGTACGCGTCGGCCCTGATAGGCGGTCAGAACAGCGAGGAGAGCCAGCAGGACGGCCGTGCCGCCCTGGGTCCCCCACCCGAGACCACCCTGGCCGACCGGTTTCGTCAACCAGTCCCCGCCCGCGGCGCCGAGCGGACGCGTCAGGACGAACGCCGGCCAGAACAGCAGGGTGCTGTTGACCGCGGTCAGGTAGTGCGCGGCGAGAAGAACCAGCAGGATGGCCGCGATGCAGAGGAACGCGCCGCGGAAGCCGAGTCCGGTGTCGTCGGCAAGCCAGTCTCCGCTGGACGTGCCGAGCGTGTTGGAGACGAGGATGGCGGTCCAGTAGAGCATCTCTCCGGTGCGGCTGGAGATGTTCTCCACGTCGTAGGTCTGCCCGGTGGCCCACCAGGCCAGGAAGACGACCGCGAGCAGGGCAGTGAGGATGACCGCGCCCCACGCGTATCCGACTCCGCCCTGGGCGCTGCCGTGGCCGAAGCCGCGGTTCAGGAAGTCGGAGACCTCCGTCCCGACCAGGCTCGTGCCCAGGACGACGGACCAGTACAGGCCGGGCCGGAAGCGTCCCGCGCGGACCTGGGCCACCACCACGACGGCGAAGAAGAGCACGAACAGCGCGGCGGTGGCGGCGTAACCGAGCTTGAAGGTGATACCGAGCAGGTCGCCCAGGGTCTCTCCCAGCGTCACGGCGACCGTCTTGAGCACCCAGAACAGAGCCGTCACCTCGGGGAGTTTGCGCATCACATAGCGAAGCTCTGTCTGTCCGGGCTCCGTGTTCGCAATCACCGGTGCTGCTCCGTTCCGTCGCCGGCTCCCGGACTGCCGGCACGGCGTCCGGAGGCGCTGTCGTCCGGCGCGCCCGGGGCGGCGCGTCCGTGCTGGCCATCTTGGCAACGAACCGGCAAGCGCGGACGCGTCGTTCCCCCGGGAGGAGGCAGTCGCCACCCGAAGGAGCGACGAACTGTCGCGGCGGAGGGGTCTGTGACACTCGGTCAGACCAGCCTGGCGCGGTGGGCGCGTCGCGCGCGGCGACTACTTGACGCCCTTCTTGGCGTAGACGATGCCCTCGGCCGTGAGCTCCTTGACCACGCGGAGGCCGTTCGCGCCGATGGTGGTGAATTTGGTGGTCCCGCCGTCGCCGACGTTGATGTCCTTGTTGGCGCGGAGCACGCCGTGCGCCACGAGGTCTCCGTCGACACTGAGCCCGGACTTGGCGGCGAGCTCACCGGTGACGCGGAGGCCGTTGACTCCGATCGTGGTGAACTTTGTGGTGCCGCCGTCGCCGACGTTGATGTCTTTGTTGGCGTGGAGCTCACCGGTGACGCGGAGGCCGTTGACTCCGATGGTGGTGAACTTTGTGGTGCCGCCGTCGCCCACAGTGATGTCCTTGTCGGCGTGAAGCACGCCGTGCGCCACCAGGTCCCCGTCGACGCTGAGCCGTGACTCGGCGCTGAGCTCTCCCACGACGCGGAGGCCGGTGACGCTGACCGAGGAGAACTTCGTGCGCCCGGCCTCGCTGACGATGACGTTGTCGTTGGCGGTCAGCAGGCCGTTCACGATCAGCGAGGACTGGGCGGTGATGCCCTGGCTGACGGTCAGTGAGTCCAGCCTGGGGTCGGGCACGGTAAGGGTGAGGGTGGCGTACTGGTAGACCGCGGTGAAGCCGTTGGCGGCTGCCTGGGTCGCCGGAGTCCCGGAGAGCACCGTGGCCGCGACGATGAACGTGGTGTCGCGGACAATCCCGTTCGGCAGGCTGAAGGAGGCGGCGGAACCCTGGTGGACGGGGCTGGTGGATGTGCCGTCGTACAGCTGGAAATGGGTGCCGTTGCTCTCCCAGGTGAGGTGGATCGGGCTGCCGGCGCTGAAGCTCGTCAGCGGCGTGCTTGTCGCGGTCTGACTGCCGCGCGCCAGGAAGCTGTGCAGGTAGAAGGCCGGTTCGACGACCGTCATGGTCCGCCTGCTGTACTTCCGCGTGTAGCCGGAGCTGGCGGAAGCCTTCGAACGCTCCAGGATCCGGTAGGTGAGCGGGCCGCCGGAGGAGAGGAGATCACCGCTCAGACCGAAGTTCAGCGGGTAGTTGATCAGGTCTCGCTGCGGGTTCTGCAGCTGGAAGGTGATCAGGTAGTACGACCCCGTGGGTGCCCCGGGGAGGTTCAACTTCTGCCCGGTGTCCTTCCGGACCGAGAAGGTCCAGTCAGTGCTGCTGCTGACAGGCACCGGCGCCTTGGCGAAGTAGGCACGGTCGCGGGTGTCGTCCGCCGGGACGGCGATCTCGATGCGGGTGCAGTGAACGGCCTGGCTCCCGGGCAGCACGGCCAGGTTGATCGTGGCCGGGGTGGGGACGTCGGCCTCCGCCTGCAGCGGCGCGGGATTGGTGGACGCGCGGTACGTCAGCAGCGGGGCGGTCGAGGAAGACGGCACGATGGAGACCTTCCTGCAGGCGGTGAGGGAGGGGTGCCGGCTACTTGCAGGGCAGCGCTGAGCTGTGGTGGGGACGGGCGCAGGCATGGCCGGTGACGCCCCAAAGGCTTTGCTGGAAAGCGGCGGAGGTGAGGGATTGCTGCTGGTCAGCCGGTTCACCCAGGGTCGCGGCCGCCCCGCGAGCTGCGCAAGGCCACCAGCGCGGTCGGAGCTCACTTTCGGACACGGCTCCTGCTGAGTCGTCCGTGCAGTTCAGACGACATGTCGGTGCTCGTGTACGAACCAGCCGGGTCGGTTCCTTCGGGGCGAGTCCAACTCGGCGATCTGCCCGAATGTGAGCGGTTCAGGAACCGTTCCGGAAGTTCATGGCGACAGGACTGGTGGACAACCGCAGTCCGGGCTTCGGACGAGCCGGTCATTCCGAGTCGAAGCACAGACAGAACGGGTGCCCGGCGGGGTCGAGCATCACCCGCACGTTGTCCTGCGGCTGGAACTCCGCCACGACAGCTCCCAGGGCGACCGCCTCGGCGACGGCCGAGTCCAGGTCGCCGACCTGGAAGTCGAAGTGCATCATCGGGCGCTGTTCTTCGTCGACCGGTGGCCAGACCGGCGCCCGATAGCCATCCGCCTGCTGGAACACGAAAAACGGTCCATTAGGTGAGGCGGCGACGATGGCAGTCCCAGGTTCCTCGTGTCCGACGTGCCACCCCAGAAGCTCGGCGTAGAACGTGGCCAGACCACTGGGGTCCGGCGCCTCGATCGTCGTTCCCCACCACATGCCACCCGTTCGAGATCTCATTCCCGTAGCCTGCCCCATGATTGCGAGCTTGTCGTGCTCCTGGAGGCGCTCAGCCAAGGCTGCGCTGGATCAGACGGCGACCTGCTCCCCTTCTACCAGGGCACCGTTCTCGAACCTGGCACCGGCGCGGACCAAGGCGACCAGGTGGGCACCGGTGATCGCGCGCCATCGGTCCTGGGCGGATTCGACCAGCTTGAACACCATCGCACCTTACAGCCGCACTCATTCGGTGAATTCGCTCAGCGCCGACGACGGGACCGGGAGCGAGAGGCGCTCATCGAGAGCGCGCCGATCCCGAGCACCACCCACATCAACGCCCATGATCCGGCCATGGTGACCTCCTCTCTCTGATCCTGCAGGGTCACCCTGCCGCGACCGAACAGGCCAGGTGGTGCGCTTGAGCAAGATCTGAGACTGCGGTCCGGCAGCTCTTGGAATCGATCATCTAGGCATCCATCTGAGACAGCGACTCGTACAGAGCGGCTCGAAGGCGAGCGGAGGTGTCGACGCTCGTGCCGAGTGTCGCGCCCTTGAGATCCCCAGCGAACGCCCCGATGCGATCCAAATCCCTGAGCTGCCTGGACAATTCGCCGGCCAGCACGCCGTCCGGGTCGTCGGCGTGAGTGTCGTCCTGGTTGAGTAGTTGATCGACTGCCTCAACAGCTCTGCCACTCACCCATATCGCGAAGTTCGCGCATCCGTGCATGTAGGTCTCCGCAGCGTAGAGGACCGCTGCGGCTGCGGAGTCGTCTGCGTCATCAGGTCCATCCTGGCCGTCGTTGTGACAGTAGTCGCTCAGATAGAACGAGCCGAGCGCCTGCTTGATCTCCACGAAGGCCGTCGAGTCGCCGAAGGCCGCCTCCCAGACGGCGTTCAACAGGGGTCGAAGACTCAGGGTGAAGTCCCGCTGATCCTCGTTGGGCAGTGATTCATGCATCCGTATGAGTCGTTCGGCAACACCAGCCGCGAACACCACCAGCTCGCCGTCCGAGGCTGCCATCAGACGAGCCGACACCTGGGTGTCCAGCTCTTGCCACCTTGCCTGCGACACGACTCGGCCTCTCCGCTGTTCGACATCGACTACCGGGTGCCGCCGACAGTACCGAGCAGGACTGGCATCGGCGTCTGCGGTGCCACACTCCCGCTGGACGAATTGGGTGGGTACGGGCGGAGGGATGAGCGGGGCCGGTCTGAGCCCCGTCTGCAGGTGGGTAGCGTGCTTCGGCGAGTGCAAACCGACGCCATAGCCGGTCATTGAGCGCGACCGATATGATTTCGACGTCGCAGCCGGATGTACTCTTCCGAACACTGGAGGTTCGGTAGCCAAGGGCTACTGGGTCAGCGCCTATCGCACCATTTTGGACCCTCAGAAGCTGGCTGCCTACAATCAGTTGGCCGGTCCGGCTGTCCAGGCCGGGGGCGGGCGGCTCCTCTCGCGTGACGGGCAGGTGGTCGCACGCGAGGCCGGAATCGCCGAGCGCACTATCGTGATTGAGTTCGACAGTTTCGAACGCGCCCTTGCGACATACGAGAGTGATGCCTACCAGGAAGCGTTGGCCGCTCTCTCCGACGGTGTCGAGCGCGACTTCCGCATCATCGAAGGCATCGACTGACTGGGGTTGAGTCGGGACCTGCCGAGAGGCTCGGCGAAACCATCACGGCTCGCTCATGTGGCAGCAGCACCTGGGCCGCCACCGGGCGCGTCACGCCGAAGCGCCCTCAAGCCCCTCGCGCACACGGTACTTCGGCGCCCAGCTCCTGAGCTGCTCCGCGAGGTCAGCGCGCTCGCCCTGAGGTACCGCTGACACGGGGACGACGACGAGCCCGTTGGGATCACGCTGGATGACCCAGGCGAGATGCCGCTCATTGACCACGCGGATTCCCGACCACGGGATCTCCTGCGTTCCCTGCGTGTTGGTGACGCGCAGGCCCTGTGCCGAGAGCTCGACGGTCGTGGGCCCGGCGAGGTACTCGAAGATGCCGACCGCGCCCTTGTCCACCAGCTTCCGCATGAGTCCCTGGAACAGTCCCTTCGCGGCCGGAGCCAGCATTTCCTGCAACTCCGGGATCGTCAGATCGAAGCTGTACCTGTACCCCACGCCAAGGCCTCCCTTTCCGCGCGAACGCCTACGGTTCCGCGGGTGACGGGAGATTACCAGGGAGCCGGACTCGCAGGCCCAGCCTGCCGACCGGCCTTCGAGCGCGCGGCCTGGTTCACACGAGTACGAGCGGACGCTGCGTCAGCTGAGCTGCGGCATGACCTCGGACGCGATCCACTCCATGGCCCGCTCGACATCTGCAGCCGCGACGGGAAGCCACAGCGTGCAGACGTCGAGCCCCGCCTCCGCGAGTTGCCGCAAAGCCTCGGCGACTGTCGCCGCACTAGGCGCAGCGCCGCCGAGTGGCTGGCCTGGAGGCGGGACGACCGCAGGGATCCCCGGTGGCGTGAGGAACGCGGCCGAAGCGAGTGTCAGGCGTTCGGCGTTCTGCTCCGTTTGGGCGAGTGCGCGGAGACGGCGCTTCACGTCGCGAACCTCCGCCGCGTCGGCGCCGGTGCCGTACCAGCCGTCGCCGAACCGCAGGGCACGGCGCAGCGCGGCGTCGCTGTGGCCGCCGACCCATACCGGCGGGCCACCGCGCGTCACCGGTGTGACTCCCAGATGGGCTGCGCGGAACTGCGTGAACGGCCCCTCGAAGTCCGCGGGACGGTCCGTCCACAGGGCCTTGGCGGCGGCGAGATGGTCGTCCGTGCGTGGGCCTCGTTCGCGGGACGGCACGCCGACGGCTTCGAACTCGTCGGGGTTCCAGCCGGTGCCGACGCCCAGGATCAGGCGGCCGCCGGAAACGACGTCCAGCGTGGCGGCCTGGTTGGCCAGCACCAGCGCCGGATAGTACGGCGCGACGAGCACGGACGTCAGCAGCCGCAGGCGGGTCGTCACACCGGCGACGGCCGAGAGCAGGACGAGCGGGTCGCTGTCGAGGCCGAACCCGCTGTCCAGGAGGCGGTTGCCGACCGCCACGTGGTCGAACCCCAGGTGCTCGGCATGTAGGGCGGCGCGGAGCACGGCCGTGCCGTCCTCGACCGGCCAGCGTGGCTGGAGCGAGACACCGAGGCGCAGCTGGGGCATGAGAGCGGGCCTTTCAGTGGCGGTCCGGCGGCGTCAGAACGATTGCCGGACCGCACTGACAGGACACTCAACACCGTCACCTCGTCGGTTCATCCCCAGATGTCGACCACGGTGAGGCAGCGGGTCCCGCCTGCTTCAGCGCCCGAAGAGTGTGCCGCCCGTGACACCGAGGACTGTCGGCAGGAAGAGCAGGGCTGCGGAGATGAAGACGAGCGCAATCGGGGTTCCGGTCGGCATCAAGGGCTCCTGACGGTGAGTGAGTGAGGCTCTTGTGGCCAGTCCAGCAGCGGTCGGCGGGCGCCACGACCTGGTGTAGGCCGTTCGGCGGCGTTCGCGGTACTCGGCGGCCGTTCTCTTACATGGCGTCAGGTGGTGGCTGAAGGTACATCAGTGAGGTGGTCGGCAGTCGGACGCGGCCGGTGACCAGGTGACACTCGCGGCTGTCGAGCGACGCGCTGCACCAGCCCGGCGAGTCGGAGGAGGACCTCCACCGTACGGCGTCGATGCCCGTGGTGGCGGCGTGCTCGTGCGGTAACGAGAGTGCGAGTCGGCCGGATCCGTCGGGCTCGGGCTCGATGCGGTGGGGGATCCCGGCGGTGGCGAGAGCCGCGATGAGGTCGACGGTCGCGGGTGGGCAACCCTGTTCGACTGCGGCGTGGATGAGTTGGGCCGGGGTGGGATGGTCAGGCGTGATGTCGGTCATGGTCGGCCGGGGGAGTTGGGACGGGGGTGGTCGCTGGGCCACCCCCGTCGTGCTTCAGATGCGGACTAGTGCGCGATCAGTGCTCGGCTCGGCCCGTCGTTAGCGATCAGGCGTCAGTGCAGGATCGCGTGGGAGATGGCGCAGCTGTTGGTGTCGTTGGACCAGCTGGACTGCTCCGCGTAGGTGCCGAAGCTGCCGAAGGAGATGTTGGCGGCGCCACCGGCGGTGCCGGGGCTGAGCCAGGCGCACTCGTCGGAGTCCTCCTGGCCCTGGTACGAGCTGCCGGTGTTGTTGGTCCAGCCGCCCGCCGGGTTCATGTCGGACATCATCTCGTGCCACTCGTGGCCGAGGGTCATGGTGTACCCGTCAAGCGTTCCGGGGGAGTTGACGAAGCCGACGCCGCAGCTCGCGCCCAGGTCCATGTTGTACGGCTGGTTGGAGAACGCGATGTCGCCGTAGGACGAGGAGACCGGGCCGCCGGTCAGGGTGGAGTCGCCGTTGTAGTCGTGCCAGGCGCAGTACCCGGTCGTCGGGTTCTGGTAGCCGTCCGGGTCGGTGCCGTGCGGCGACAGGATGACGTAGTAGGCGTTCCGGTTGGACGCGGCGGTGGTGTTGCCGAAGTGGGCGGCTGCGGCGACGGCCTCCACACCCAGCTGGTGGCCGGTGGCGTTGGTCGGCTCGGCCTTGGAGTTGTCGTACCAGACGCCGGACAGCACGCCGCCGGTCTGGTAGGGGATGAACGCGGCGTTGCTCGGGCAACTGGTCGCGCCGACCGCCACGTTCGGGCCGTCGCAGTACTGGGTCAGGTCGGCGGACCAGGTCTCGCTGTTGGTGCCGATGCCCTTGAACATCTGCTGCGCGGCGGACGCGGCGTGGTCGGGGTCCTTGGTGAACGTCGCGTTGCCGTTCGAGTCGGTGCCCTTGGTGCCCCACTGGGTACCGTAGAAGACCAGGTAGACCTTGGCGTGGCCGCTGTTGACGCCGATGCCGTCGATGCCGCCGCCGTAGGAGAGCGTCTCCGGCCCGGTGGTGGCGAGGGCGGCGTTGTGGGACTTCGCCCACGTCTGCATCTTGGCGTTCTGGGCGCGGGTGGGGATGGCCCCGTGCCGGTAGGCGTGCTGGTACTGGGGGCTGTAGGG
This sequence comes from Streptacidiphilus fuscans, assembly GCF_015690355.1. Lineage (GTDB taxonomy): Bacteria > Actinomycetota > Actinomycetes > Streptomycetales > Streptomycetaceae > Streptacidiphilus > Streptacidiphilus fuscans. Next base: position 83,992 of record NZ_JADPRT010000018.1, read on the forward strand.
GTTCGTCTGCGGCGACGCGTGCGATCCGGCGGCGGCCATCGCGGCCGGGGCCTGCGCCATGGCGAGGGCGGCGCTGGTGATCAGGGTCAGCGAGGCGAGTCCGGTCAGGATCTTGTGGCTCGTGCCGCGCTGGCGGGGGTGACCCATGAAGGTTGATCCTCTCTGCCACGCAGTCTCCGGGTGGAGACGGCGCTGTGTGGGGAACGGCCCGCGCGACGGGGGTTGCCGACGACGAGCCGCCAACTGGCGGGTTGAGAAGCGCGCTTGGGGGATACGGGTGGAGCGTTCGAGTGGTGCACCACTGGCCGGGGTGTAGCGAAGCAGCTCTGTCCGTGCCGGGTCAATGAATTGCGAAGTCAGCGCTTCCGTTAACGGTTAAGAGAGTTGCCTTGAACGTCAGAAGGCCGTCCGGTGCCTGTTCTCGCTGCCGCGAGCGCCTGATCCGTCGACCTCTGGCCCGGGGTTCGACGCGGGCAGATGAGGGGGGCGTCTGCTGGAGGGACGGGATGTCCGCCCGACGGCCGGGTGCGCCGGGCCGGGTCGGCCGGGCCGGGTCGGTGGTTCGTCGTCCACGAACTCCTCGACCACCCGAACGTCAAGAACTACGACGGCTCGTGGACCGAGTGGGGCGCGACGGTCGGCGTGCCGATCGGGAAGTAGCGGGGCACGGCGCTGACCGGGCCGGTCCCGGCCCGTTGACAGTCGGCCCGTGCGCTGACTTGGCCGCTCTGGATGCAGCCCTCGCCGACCGCCCGGTGGAAGTCCTACCCGTGCGCGGCGGCGGGGAGTGGCGCTCCGGCCACCGCCCGGGCGCCCGCCACCTGCACCCTCCCGAGCTGCCCGGCGCGATCACCGACCTTCGGACACGCAGTACCGCGTCCACTGCCGCAGCGGATTCCGTGCCGGCATGGGAGCTTCGGCGCGTCGCTCATCGCCGCGGCGGGCCGCGACGTCGTCCTGGCCGACGACGTCATCGACCACGCGTGGCTCGGTGGCCGCCGTGGCGGCGGCCCCGGGCGGGGAGGTCGCAGTGGTGGTGGGCTGCGACGTCCCGGGTTGGCTCGGTGTTGTCAGATGGTGCCGCGGAGCTTCGCGAGTGCCTCGTTGAGGAGGACCTCACCTTCCTCCTGGCTGCGGCGCTGGCGAACGTAGCCCATGTGCGTCATGTACGGCGCGTTGCTCTCGACGGCGGGCGTGTTCTCGCGGTCCGGCCCGGCCGGAAGGCCGCACTTGGGGCAGTCCCAGACATCCGGGACCACGGCCTCGACCGCGAAACTGGGCTGGCTGTGGTGGCCGTTGCCGCACCAGAACGACGCCACGACCCGGGGAGCGAGATCTCCGCGCTCCGGTTCCCCCAGCGGCCCCGCCCCGATGCGGGCGCCCCGCAGGCCGCCTCGTCCCTGTGCCATGGTCTTCTCTCCCCAGCCTCGACACCCACGCCGCGGATGGGCATGGGAAGGGCCAAGCGTACGGGGAACGGCGGGCGGCGCGTCCCCCGGGTCCGGTGGGACCGCCGACCCAGGCCCACCGGGCGGCCCGGGCAGCGGTCAGGACGAGCACCAAGTGGCCACCGCCACAAGAGAGTTCAACCCTGCGCGCGCTCCGTGGCGGGGGCCGGGCGCTGCCACGAGCTCGGCGCGAAGGCGTGGGCCCGGTCGGGGTCGCGGGCCAGCAGGCCGAGCCCGGCCGCGGTCCTGGTGTCCGGCGCATCGGCGACCCGGACGGGTACACCCAGTGCGGTCTGGAGGCAGTCGCGGAGCCATCGTCCGTTCGCCAGGCCGCCGGTCAGCACCAGGCCGTCCTCGGTGATCCGGGCGAGGAGCTCGTCGGGGCAGCGGCTGAGCACCGTGCGGACCGCGTCGGCCACGTCGGTCAGGAGCGGCCGGCACACCTCGTGGACCTCGTCGGGGTGCACGTGGACGGCCTGGTTCGTTCCGTCGCCCACATGCCGTCCCCGGGTCAGCAGCTCCGCACTCGACGCTCCGTCGGCGCAGTCCGCGGCGATCCGCACCTGCTCGGCCGCGACCGGCCCGAGCGCCACCTGGTGTTCCCGCCGGACCCAGCCCGTGACGGCCTGGTCCAGGAGGTCCCCGCCGAGCGGCAGTGTCGCGGCGTCGACCATGCGGCCGCGCGCGAAGACCGCGAGCTCGCAGGTCCCCGCGCCGACGTCGACCAGCATGCCCTCGGCCCCGTCCGCGAACGGCAGCACACCGCTCAGCGCCGCCGCGACGGGGGAGGGGACGACCACGGCGCGGGCCGCGCCCACCTGCACGAGCGCCTGTTCCAGCGCCCGGACCTGCATCGTGGAGCAGTCGACCGGGGCGGAGGTCACCACGACCGGACGGCGCGCCCATCGCGAGGATCGGGCGTGGTCGAGGGCGTGCCGGACCAGCATCCGGGCGGCCTCGAAGTCGGTCACCCGGCCGGCTTCCACGGCGCGCCGGACGGTGACGCCCTCCGGGGTACGTCCGATCATGTTCTTCGCAGTGGTTCCCACCGCGCAGGCCCGCCCCTGGAATTCGTCGAGCGCGACGAGGGAGGGTTCGTCCAGCAGCGCCCCGCGCTTCGGATGCCAGGCACGGATCCGGGACGTGCCCAGGTCGATTGCGGCCACCGGGGGTGTCCAGCCATGGTGCACGGTTCTTTCCTCTCCCCGACGCACGAGTGCCGCCGCTTGCGTGAGCCCGGCAGTCGCGGCAACAGACGCGAGCTGCGGCCACGGACGAGAGCCGCGCGCGACCGGGCCGAGCACGGCCATGCACCAGCCTGCCTCCTGCACAGGTGCGCACGCCAAGCGGGCACGCCCATCGGAGGAACCGCGCCGTCCCGGGGCTGCCCCGCAGGGGTGGGTACGGGGGAGTCAGGGGTAGAAATGACGTATGCGCAGGTCTCGTCTGCTCTCGGCTGCGGGCCGCGTGCCCTGGCCCTGGGCGCGCCGCGCTGCGGGTGAGCGTCGCCGAGGCAGCAGGCGGGAGCGCGCCGACCCTGTTCCGACCGAGCCTGTTGCGACCGAGCCCGCAGCCGGGGGCGGTGCGCCGCCTCGGACGGGCGGACGGGCGCGGAGGTTCGGGCCGGTGTCGTTCCTCAACATGCGCAGCGTCGCCGGTCAGGCCTTTGTCTGGCAGTTCGCGGTGCTGCTGCTCCTCGCCGCCGCCGCGACGGTCGCCCTGGTCCTGAAGACCACCAGCGACACCCAGAACGACGCCCGCCACAAGGCGCTCGCCGTCGCCGAGGGTTTCGCGCACGCCCCCGGCGTGGTGCAGGCCCTTCAGTCACGCGATCCCACGGCGGTGCTCGAACCGCTGACCCTGGCGGCCCAGAAGGGGGCCGGGGTGGACTTCGTCGACGTGCTTGCCACGGACGGCACCCGGTACACGGACCCCGATCGGGCACTGATCGGCCTGCGCGCCGAGGGCGACATCGGCCGGGCGGCAGCCGGTCAGTCCTTCACCGAGATCTTCAAGGGTTCGCCGCAGAACGCGGTCCGCGCGCTGGTCCCGGTCCAGGACGCGCACGGCCACGTGGTCGGACTGGTCTCCACAGGCGTGCAGACCACGGACGTCACCGCCACGGTGAACCAGCAGCTGCCGCTGATCCTGGTCGTCGCGGCGGGCGCGCTGGTGTTCGCCACGGGCGGCGCGACGCTGGTGAGCAGGCGCCTGCGCCGCCAGACGCACGGCCTGGGGCCGGTCGAGATGACCCGGATGTACGAGCACCACGACGCCGTCCTGCACTCGGTCCGCGAGGGCGTGCTGATCCTGGACGCGGAGCGGCGGCTGGTGCTGGTCAACGACGAGGCACAGCAGCTGCTCGGCCTGCGCCCGGACCAGGTGGGGCTGCCGCTGGACGAGCTCGGGCTGGACTCCGAGATCGCCGAGCTGCTGTCGTCCGGCCGCACCGTCACCGACGAGGTCCACCCGGCCGGGGGACGCCTGCTCGCCGTCAACCTCCGGCCGACCGCCGTCCGCAGCGGACCCGCCGGATTCGTCGCGACGCTGCGTGACACCACCGAGTTGCTCATGGTCGCCGATCGGGCCGAAGAGGCCAGAGGGCGGCTCAAACTGCTGTACGACGCGGGCACCCGCATCGGCACCACCCTCGACGTCGTCGTCACGGCGCAGGAACTGGCGGACGTGGCGGTGCCCAGGCTCGCCGACTTCGTCAGCGTGAACCTGCTGGAGGACCTGCTGCGCGGCGACGAGCCCGCCCCGGGACCGGTCACCCCCGCCGCGTTGCGACGGGTGGCCAACCGGTCCGTCTTCGAGGGCGCGCCCGAGGCGGTGGTCCAGGTGGGCGAGATCGACTTCCGCACCGACCAGTCCCCGCAGGCCCGCTGCCTGGCCACCGGCGTGTCGGAGCTGCACCAGCTGGGCGACCCGGCCGTCGGCGTGTGGCTGGCGCAGGACCCGGCGCGTGCCGCCATGTCCCGCAAGTACGGCTTCCACTCGTGGATGGCGGTACCGGTGATCGCCCGGGGCACGACCCTGGGCGTGGTCGACTTCGTCCGCTCCCGGCGTCCCGAACCCTTCCAGGCCGACGACCTGGCCGTGGCCGAGGAACTGGTCGCCCGGGCCGCCGTCTGCCTGGACAACGCCCGCCGGTTCACCCGCGAGCACACGGCCGCCCTGACCCTCCAGCACAGCCTCCTGCCCCGGCGGCTTCCGGAGCAGTCGGCCGTGGAGGCGGCCTTCCGGTACCTGCCCGCCGATCCCCGGTTCGGTGTGGGCGGCGACTGGTTCGACGTGATTCCGCTGTCCGGCGCACGGGTGGCGCTGGTCATCGGCGACGTGGTCGGGCACGGCATCCAGGCCTCCGTGACCATGGGTCAACTGCGCTCCGCCGTACGGACGCTGGCCGACGCCGACCTCGCGCCGGACGAACTACTCACCCAGCTCGACGACCTCGTGCTCCGGCTGGCCGGCGACGCGGAGGCCGGGGCGGACGGGGACACGGACGTCCCCACGGTCGGGGAGATCGGCGCCACCTGCCTCTACGCCGTCTACGACCCGGTCTCCGGCGGCTGCTCCCTGGCGAGCGCGGGACACCCGGCACCTGCCGTGGCGTATCCGGACGGGACCTCGGACATCGTGGAACTGTCCGCCGGACCACCGCTCGGGCTCGGCGGGCTTCCGTTCGAGGCGGTCGAGGCGGTTCTGCCCGAGGGCAGCCTGCTCGCCCTCTACACCGACGGACTGGTCGAGTCCCGGCAACGCCCGATGGACGCCGGGCTCGACACGCTGCGGCGCGCCCTGACCGGCCCGGAACCGACTGCTCCTGACCGGCCCGCCGTTGACCGCCCCACCCCGGACCGCTCCGCGCTGGAGGGCGCGGCCCTCGACGGCTCGCTCGACCGTCTCTGCGACCGCGTCGTCGCCTCGCTGCTGCCGGACCGCCCGGCCGACGATGCCGCCCTGCTGCTTGCCCGAGTCCGCCGCCTGGACGCCGGGCGGGTCGCGACCTGGGACGTTCCCGCCGACTTCGCGGAGGTCGCCCGGGTCAGGGCGGACGCCGTCCGGCGGCTGTCGGCCTGGGGCGTGGAGGAGGCCGCCTTCGTCACCGAGCTGGTCATCAGTGAACTCGTCACCAACGCGATCCGGTACGGCGGCGCGCCCATCCAGCTGCGGTTGATCCTTCCCGAGCCCGCCGAGGCGCAGGGCGAGGCTCCCACGGGCACCTTGATCTGTGAGGTCTCCGACGCCAGCAACACCGCGCCTCACCTGCGCCGGGCCCGCGCGTACGACGAGGGCGGCCGCGGCCTGCTGCTCGTCGCCCAGCTCACCCAGCGCTGGGGGACCCGCCAGACCGCGAACGGCAAGATCATCTGGTGTGAACAGTCGCTGGTCACTGGCCTCTGACGCCTCCGTTCAGCGGGCCCGGTGGTCGAGGACCTCGTCGAGCCAGTCGAAGACGACCTGAGTGAGGCGTGATCGGTTCCAGACCTCGCAGTGGCTGGGCTCCTCCTACCGGACGGTCGAGAGAGAAGGAACGAGGGTCACGCCGAGGAGTCGATCGACTGCTCGGCCCAGATGGTCTTGCCTCGGCGGGAGTAGCGGGTGCCCCAGGAGTCGGCCAGCTGGGCGATCATGAACAACCCGCGACCGCCCTCGTCGGTGTCGGCGGCGTAGCGGAGATGGGGCGCGGTACTGGCGCTGTCGGACACCTCGCAGATCAGCGACCGGTCCCGAATCAGCCGAAGCCGGATGGGGGACTGGCCGTAGCGGACGGCGTTGGTCACCAGCTCGCTGACGACGAGTTCGGTCAGCGGAGCGTGCTCGGTCAGCCCCCAGGCCGTCAGTTGTTGCGCGGCCAGGGTGCGGGCTCCCGCCACCGCGGCTGGGTCCGAGGCGATGTCCCAGGTGGCGACGCGGTCGCTCGGCAGCGTGAGGGCGCGGGCCAGCAGCAGGACCGCGTCGTCGTCCGGCTGCCGCTCCCGCATGGCCGCGTCCACGGCGGCCCGGCACAGGGCGTCCAGCGAAGGACTCGGTGAGCTGAGCCGCCGCAGCAGTCTGGCCAGACCTGCGTCGGGATCGGCGTCGGGGTCGGACGTCCGGTCGTTGACCAGGCCGTCCGTGCACAGCGCCAGGATGCTGCCGTCGGGGACGTGGGCCTCGCTCGCCTCGTAGGGCAGCGTCCCCAGCCCCAGCGGAGGACCAGGGGGCAGGTCGACGACTTCCGCCTGCTGACCGGGACGGACGACCAGCGGCGGTGGATGACCCGCGCTCGCCATGGTGCAGTGTCCGGTGACGCGGTCGTAGACGACGTAGAGGCAGGTCCCGGCGATTCCCAGCGGGGCGTCCTGCGCCATGCCGTCCACGGACCGTGGGTCGTCCATGGCCCGTGTGTCGTCCACGGCGCGTCCTTCGCTCTGGCGGTGTGCCAGAGCGTCCAGTTGGGCCATGAGTTCGTCGGGTGCCAGGTCCATGCCCGCCAAGGTGCGGACGGCGGTGCGCAGTCGGCCCGCGCGCGCCACGGCGTGGATGCCCCGGCCTGCGACGTCACCGATCACAAGTCCGACGCGTGCCCCCGAGAGCGGGATGACGTCGAACCAGTCGCCCGCGACACCCGCATGAGCGCGGGCGGGGAGGTAGCGGTGCTCGGTCTCGATCGGGCTCGGGTCCGGCACGTTTCCGACCAGCAGGAGGCTCTGTTGCAGCGTCAGGGCCGCCCGGTGCTCCTTGGTGTAGCGGCGTGCGTTGTCGATGCTCACGGCCGCGCGGGCCACCAGGTCCCGGGCCAGGGTCAGATCGTCCTCGTCGAAGGGATTCGGCGTCTGCCAGCGGTAGAAGTGGGCGAGCCCCAGCGTGGTGTCGCGGGCCTTGACCGGGACCGTCATCAGCGAGTGGATGCCGGCGGCCAGGATCTTCTCCCCGCGGGCGGGGTCCTGGGCCAGCCACTGGGCGGACCGGTTGAGCACGGGGATGAGCAGGGGTTGCTCGGTGACCAGGCACCGGGCGTAGGGCGTACTCGCATCGAAGCTCATCCGGGCGCCCGCCGGGTACGTCGCCTCCGGTGCGTGTTCGGCGATCGACTTCAGCGCGGCCCGGCGCAGCACCGTCATGCTGTCCAGGGGCCCGCGCGGCGACTGCCCGCCTTCGGCGACGCCGTCCAGAAGGTCCACCGCGACGAAGTCGGCCAGCCGGGGGACGGAGACCTCGGCGAGTTCCTCAGCGGTCCGGGTGACGTCGAGCGTGGAGCCGATCCGTTCGCCGGCCTCGTTGAGCGTGACCAACCGCTCCTGGGCGTGCTGGCGGTCGGTCACGTCGATCACGGCGGACGCCACGCCGAGCACCTGCCCGCCGGCGGTGGTGAGCCGGAAGGACGAGATGGCCCAGACGTGGTCGTGCTCGGGGTCGGCGGGGGTGCGTCCCCGATGCTCGGTGGTCAGGAGGGGCAGCCCGGACTCCAGGACGGTCCGGAGCCGGCGGACCATGCGCTCCCCCTCCGGGGTGGGGAACACCTCGTCGATCCGCAGGCCGAGCGTGTGCGCGGCGGCGATGCCGTGGATGCGCTCCAGCGCGGCGTTGAGTCGGACGAGCCGAAGGCGGGCGTCGTAGATCGCCAAGCCGATCGGGGACTGCCGGAACAGGCTGTCCAGCACCTCGACGGCGGCTTCCGCAGCGTCCGGTCCGCCGCGGCCCGTGACAGATGAGTGCTTCATCCGCTCCTCTCCGGGGTGCGATGCTGCCCGCGCACGGCTACCGGCCGACCAGGCCGTTCCTCCATCCTGCCCGCAGTCACGCTGCGCCGCAGCGCAGCGCAGCCCGGCCCGGCCCGGCGGGTGGACCGTCGGCCCGGCCGCCTCGCACGCGCTGTGGGCCAGGCCTAGCGTTACGGGTGAGGCGGGCTCGTTGCCCGGGTCCCCGATGGGGGTTGATCATGATCAACTGGGTGTTGGCCGAGGTCGACGTGAGGGTTGCGGCTGAGCACGAAGGTCAGCTGATTGCCGCCTATCACCGCCTGATCGCCCTGCCGCCTCCCGACGGCCTGCTCCAGACCGAGCTGCTGCGCGGTCAGGACGGTGGCTGGCGGATCCAGACCCTCTGGGCGGACAGGCTGGCCTTGGAAGCCGTGCGAGCGTCGTCCGAAGGGCCGACCGCGCCCCACCTCTTCCGCGACCTCGACGCCGACGTCTCGTTCGAGATCTTCGAAGTGGTGGACGAGTGGGTCACCCCGGAGCCGGAAAGCCTGCGGTGACCACCCGTCGCGTCGCCTCGACCCCTTCTCCCCGGCTACTCGATCCGCGGCGCGCTGCGCCGCAGGATCGCTCGGCCGGGCAGCAGCACCGCGGCCGCGCCCGGGACGAGGACGGCCGCCAGCAGGCCCGCACAGTACAGCGGCGGGAAGGAGAGCATCGCCAGGCCGGTCGTGGAGGCGGCGTAGGCGAACAGGGTCAGCCCCGCGACCGCCGTCCCGACCAGGATGCCGGTGCCGAGGATGATCCCGGTCTCCAGGCGCAGCGCGCCCAGCAGTTGACGCCGGGTGGCCCCGATCAGCCGGAGCAGCAGCAGTTCCCGGCGCCGGGACGCGGTGGCCACGGCGAGCGTGGTGCCCATGCCGATGAGGATGAACCCGGCGATCGCGACGACCGCGATCAGGCCGATGAGGCCCTGCTGCTTGGCGGTCTCGGCCAGGCTCGCTCCGTAGGCCGCGCGGTCCGCGGCGTGCAGTCCGGCGTACGAGCCCGTGAGGCCGCTGAGGTCGGCGTGGCCGTCTGCCAGGAGGTAGTCGTCCAGCGGTGTGGTCGCGTGTTCGGACACCAGGGGGAGCGGCAGGAGTACGTCCCCAAAACCCAGGCCCCTGTCGTAGACGGCGACGACCCGCAGCGTCACCGAGGTCCCGTCGCCGAGCCACAGTTGCCGCATGTCTCCGGGCTTGGCGCCGTGCGCCACCATCGAACTGAGCGCGACGGTGCCCTGCCCGGTCAGGTCGTCGAGCGAGCCGGCGGTGACCTTCGGGTCGAGGGTCTGCGCGACCGCGCCCTGGACGCCCTGGGCCTGGAGGGACTGGAGTTCGTCGCCGAGGGCCCAGACGTTCATCACCACCGTCGTGCGCTTGACCTCCGCAGCAGCGGTGACGCCGGGGGTGGCGCGGAGTTTGGTGTAGGCGTCCTGCGGGATCCCCGGGCCGGAGGAGGTCAGCACCTGGTCGGCGCGCAGGCCGGCCAGGGCCTGGGCCGCAGTCGCGTTCACCGTCGTGGTCTGGGCGAACAGTTGCGTGCCGCCGAAGGAGAGAGCCAGCGCGACCGGCGTGATCACCGCGGCCATCCGCAGCGCGGCGCTGCGCGCGCCGGCCGCGGCCAGACCGCCGGTGATCGGCGAGAACGCCCGCAGCAGAAGACCCAGGATCAGCGTGCCGGCCCGGGCGATCCACGGTCCGAGCAGCGCCACCGCCCAGATCAGGGAGACGACCAGTCCGCCGACCGCTGCGGCGGCGGTCTGCCCGCCCGTCAGGAACGTCACCACCAGCATCCCTGCGCCGAGCGCGAGGAAGACCAGGCCGGTGATCACCCGCCAGAGCGGCATCCGCCTCGGTTCGACCGCGCTCTCGCCCAGGGCCTGCACCGGCCGGATCCGCGAGATGCGCCGCGCGGACAGCCATGCCGCGCCGACCGACGCCAGGACCGTCGCCAGGGCCGCCGCCAGCACGGGGAACGGGCCCAGACGCAGGGCGAAGCCGGGCGGCAGGGCGCCCTGCGCGTGCATCCACGACTGCAGTGCCGCGCCCACGCCGAGGGAGGCGAGCGCGCCCAACAGGGCGGCGGGCACCGAGATCCGCAGCATCTCGCGCACGATGACGCGGCGTACCTGACGCGGCGTCGCTCCCACCGCGCGCAGCACCGCCAGCTCGCGGGTACGGCTGCGCACCGACAGCTCCATCAGCCCGGTCACCACGAGGAGCGTGACCAGCAGCGCGGTGCCGCCGAGGGTGGCGGCCTCGCCGATGGTGTTCGTGCGGACCTCGGCCACGGCCGGGTCCTCGACGTCGCCGCGGGCCGCGCCCGTGGACACGGACAGGCCGGGCACGGCCCGTCCGAGCGCCGAGGCCGACACGCTCTGCCCCGGCGCGGCCAGGACCACCAGCGCATCCGCGCTGCCGGGGTGGCCGGAGAGCGACTCGGCCTCCGCCTGCGAGAAGTACACGCCGGGCCCAGGCGTCACGCCGACGACGCGGAACTGCCGGGGCGCCGCGTTCACCTGCAGCTCGACCGACGAGCCGGGCTGCGCTCCGAGGCGCTGCGCGGTGGCCTGATCCAGCGTCACCTCGTCGGCGGCCACGGGCGCGCGGCCTGCGGTCGGCGCCGTGGAGGTGAGCTGCGCCGAGTCCCAGCCGTGGCCCACGGTGGTGACCGGCGCGCCGCCGGTCGCGGGGAGCGCGACGACCGGAACCGACACGTCGGGGACCACGTTCGCGACGCCCGGCACCGTCCGAAGCCTCGCAGCGTCCGCGAGCGGCACGCGGTCCCGTTCGACGAGCGGCCTGGTCTGCGTCTCGCGGTCCTTCCCGTCTTGCCGCACCACCGACACGCTCTGCGGACCGGCGACGACCGCCGCGGCCGAGGCATACCTCTCCACCGGCGCGTGCGCGCGCAGCGCCGACTCCAGCAGCACCCCGAAGGCGCCCATCGACATCGCCGCGAAGGCCAGCGCCACCGCCACCCCGAGGGCGATCCCGCGCCTCACAGCGTCTCCCAGCGCTTCAGCACGGTGGCCGAGGTCGGCGCGACGAGCTCGTCGACGATCCGGCCGGCGCTCAGGAAGACCACGCTGTCGGCAAAGGCGGCGGCTGCCGGGTCGTGGGTGACCAGGACGACGGTCTGTCCGGTCCGGTCCGCGGCCTCGCGCAGCAACCGCAGCACGTGCGCGGCCGTGTTCGGGTCGAGGGCGGCGGTCGGCTCGTCGGCGAAGACGATCTCCGGGCGGGTCACCAGGGCCCGGGCCACCGCGACGCGCTGCTGCTGGCCGCCGGAGAGCTGGTCGGGCCGGTGCCCGAGCCGCTCGGCGATGCCGACCCGGTGCACGACCTCGTCGAACCACCGCCCGTCCGGCTTCTTCCCGCCGAGGAACATCGGCAGGGTCACATTGCGCCGCACGTTCATCGTGGGCACGAGGTTGTAGCCCTGGAAGACGAAGCCGATCCGGTCCCGGCGCAGCCGGGTCAGCTGAGTCTCCCGCAGCCTGCCGAGCTCGGTGGCGCCGAGGTGCACCGTGCCGCTGGTGGGCCGGTCCAGGCCGGAGGCGCAGTGCAGGAAGGTGCTCTTCCCGGAGCCCGAGGCGCCCATGATCGCGGTGAAGGAGCCGCGGGGAAAGGCCCAACTGACGTTGTCGAGGGCGGTCACCGGGCCGTAGGTCTTGGTCACCCGCTCCAGGGTCACCGCGTACGCGGTGTCGGGCAGGGTCGCGGAGGCGGTCATCGTTGCTCCAGGTCATCGGCTTGCTGTCCCGGAAAACGCTAGTTTTGGATCTCCGCCGCCGACACGGGGCGCGCTCCCGGATCCGTGGTGTAGCGCGCTACACCACGAGCGGTGGGCCGTGCTCGCCCGACAGGGCCGGACCTGCGCCCTAGGATGATCGATCATGGACGAGACCAACCGCGTGCAGGAGAGACCGGGACCGGTTCCGACCCCGCGCGAGGTGTGGCGGGCGCTCCTCTTCCTGCTGACCGGCATCGGCACCGCCGTGCTGTCCTGGGCCTCGCTCCTGCTGGTGCCGTTCGTCGTGTTCCTCCCGGAGGACGGCAGCCCGCTGCGCAGCGTCGCCAACCACGAGCGCCGCCGCGTCGCCCGCGTGCTCGGCCGGCCCATCCCCGAGCCCGTCGCCCCGGCCCACGGCCGCAGTCCCTTCCTCCGTTCGGCCGCGGCGTGGCGCGAGGCGGGCTGGGTGATCGTGCACGGGTTCCTCGGCACCGTGATCCCCGTGCTGGTCACCGGCCTCTGGCTGACGGTCCCGCTGGCGCTCTCCGTCCCGTTCTGGTGGTGGGCGGTGCCCAGCGGGACGATCTCGATCTTCGTGCCGATCCGCAACTGGCCCGAGGCCGTCGTCCTGCCGTTGGCGTACGTCGTGCTGGCGGTACTCCTGCTCACCCCGCTCACACCGGCGCTCGCACGCGTGCAGGGCTGGTACGCGCAGATCCTGCTGGGCCCGTCCCGGCGAGCCGACAGGGCCGCGCTGGCCGCGCGCGTGGAGACCCTCACCGAGACCCGAGCCGACGCGGTCGAGGCGCACGGCGCGGAGCTGCGCCGCATCGAGCGCGATCTGCACGACGGCACGCAGGCGCAGCTCGTCGCCGCCGCGCTGCGACTCGGCCTGGCCGACCGGATGTTCGCGGAGAGCCCCGAGGACGCCAGGGCCCTGATGCTGGAGGCGCGGGCCGGGGTGGAGAGCGCGCTGACCGAGCTGCGCACGGTGATCCGCGGCATCTACCCGCCGATCCTCAGCGACCGCGGCCTGGCCGGGGCCGTGCGTGCGCTCGCCGCGGGCCGGTCGATGCCGGTCAGCGTGGACATCCCGGAACCGGAGCGGCGCTGCCCCGCCGCGGTCGAGGCGGCGGCCTACTTCGTGGTCGCGGAAGCCCTGACCAACGTGTCCAAGCACAGCGGCGCAACACACGCCGAGGTGAGCCTCCGTCACGTCGGCCCGGACCTGCGGGTCGTGGTCCGCGACGACGGCCGCGGCGGCGCCCGGGCCGGCCGTGACGGCAGCGGGCTGGCCGGCATCCGCCGCCGGGTGGCCGCGCTCGACGGCGTGACCAGGATCGAGAGCAGTGCCCGGGACGAGAGCAGCGCCCGCGACGGGGGCGGCGCCCGTGCCGAGGGCAGTGCACATGGCGAACGAAAGGGAACCACGTTGGAGGTGCGGCTACCGTGCGGCTTGTGATCGCCGAGGACAACGTCCTGCTGCGCGAAGGGCTGGTCCTGCTGCTGACCACGGTCGGCCACGAGGTCGTGGCGGTGGCCGGCAGCGGGCCCGAGGTGCTGCCGACCCTGCTCGAGTACCGCCCTGACGCGGCGATCCTCGACGTCCGGCTGCCCCCGGGCTTCCGCGACGAGGGCCTGCGCGCGGCGATCCAGGCGCGCAAGCTGCTGCCCGGCCTGCCGGTCCTGGTGCTCTCCCAGTACGTCGAGGAGACCTACGCGGCCGAACTCCTCGCCGACGGTGCTGCGGGGGTCGGCTACCTGCTCAAGGACCGCGTCTCGCGGGTCGAGGAGTTCCAGGAGGCCCTGGAGCGCGTGGCTGCGGGCGGCACCGCGCTCGACCCCGAGGTGGTCTCCCAGCTGATGACCCGTCGTGACCCCCTCGACGCGCTGACACCGCGTGAGCGCGAGGTCCTCGCGCTGATGGCCCAGGGCCGGGACAACCCGACCATCGCCACCTTGCTGCGGATCACCGAACGCTCGGTGAGCAAGCACATCGGCAACATCTTCCTCAAGCTCGGCCTGCCGCCGGACGAGAGCGGCGACCGCCGCGTGCGGGCCGTGCTGGCCTACCTCGAAGCGGGAAGCTGAAGCCTCAACTGGGCAGGGTGACGTAAAGGCCGCCTTGACAGGCGGGCTGCGTAAAGGAATCCTTGACACGTGACCGATTCGCCGACATCTCTCGCCGGCCTAGCTGCCCGTCTCACCGAGCAGGCCTCCGCCTTGGCCGGGTCGATCGGCAGCCCGCTGGCTCAGCCGTCCTACCTCGACCTCGTGCGACTCGCCGAGGACGTCGACGGGTTGGCGGAGCAGGTGCTGAAGCTGTGCGTGCAGCAGAGCCGGGATGCCGGACACACCTGGCAGGAGATCGGGGACCTGCTCGGCGTCACCCGCCAGGCCGCGTTCCAGCGGTTCGGCAAGCCCATCGACCCGAGAACGGGAGAACCCATGGACAAGACCGTGCACATGGCCGACGCCGCCGCCCGCGCCACCGAGATCGCGGCCGCCGTCCTCGACGGACGCATGGACGAAGCCCGCCAGTCGTTCAACGCCGAGGTGCTGGCGGCGTTCACCGACGAGGTCCGCCTGAGCGGTCTGGCGACGGTCGCCGGTCTCGTCGGCGCGTTCGAGGGCTTCGGCGAGGGTGAGCCGTTCGTCCGCCGTATCGGCGACCACACGGTCGTCGACATCCCGCTGCGCTACGAGGCCGGGGACATGAAGGCCCGCGTGGCGTTCGACGCGGACGAGAAGGTCGGCGGCATCTTCATCCTCACCCCCGAGACCCCGTGACCCCGTAATTCCTCCGATCACACCGGACGACGCGGTCGCGGTAGTCGGCATCATCACCGAAATGGGGCAGGAGCCATGGGGTCGTACCTCACCACGCTGATTCCGTTGGCGTTCCTTCTCGCGTCCGTGGGCTGGGTCTACCAGGACGCCTCGCTCCGCACCAGACGGGGAACGCCCGTCTACTTCTCGGCAGGATCGATCGAGGTGAGCAAGCCGGCCACCTGGGCTCTCGGCTGCCTGTGCTTGTGGCTCATCTTCATGCCGCTCTACCTCACGTGCCGCCGACCGGGCAACTGACCGGCACCGTGGCTGCCTGAAATCGGGACGGTCCATGGCTGCGGGGGCGTGCTGCGGGGAATGGATTGAGCAGGGTGCGTGCCATCCACGCCGTGGTCATCTGTGACCCGTTCGACCGACACGCGGGGGGAACCGTGCTCGGCAAGGCCTTCCACCTCCTGAACGCCGTCTTCGACGCTTGGTTCTTCCTCTGGATCGGCCGCGCCATCCTCCGCCGCGACGAGGCGGTGTTGTGGCTCTCCTTCAAGCCTCGCGCCCAGCAGCGACGCATGCCGGCCTGGTGGCCCTGGCTCATCGCTGCCCTGGCTCTGGTTGCCGCGGTGGCTAACCTCGTGGGCGCGCTGGCCTGAGCGTCCTCGCGGGCCGTTCTCGCGCCCGTCCGTCGATCACCTCTGTGATCCGGGTGTTCATCCTCCTGTGTCGGAAGGCTTGACCAGTCTTTGCTTAAGCGCTTCACTGAAACGCATCAGTGAAGCGCATCAGTGACCTGCTGGTGGAGGGGCTTGCCGTCTCGCGGACCGCCGACACGGCGCTCCGACCGCTGCTGCGTGCGCGCAATCATCTGTGCCGGGAGGCGCTTTGTGACGACCGAAGCCATACCGCAGGACCGCACGGCGGCGAAGGCGGCGAGAGCACCCAAGGAACGTCTGACGAGGTTTCACATCCGGGTGACCGCAACGACGTTCGGTGCGAACTTCTCCGACGGTTACGCGCTGGGGATCATCGGAGCCGTCCTGCCGGTCCTGTCCACCTCGATGCACCTGAGCGGTGTCTGGCAGGGACTGCTCGGCTCCTCCGCGCTGATCGGGCTCTTCTTCGGCAGCGTGATCCTGGGGCGCGTGGCTGACGCGATCGGGCGCCAGAAGCTCTACCTGTACAACTTCGTCCTGATCATGCTCGCCTCCGCTGGACAGTTCTGGGCGCACGGCCCGTGGAGCCTGTTCGCCCTGCGTCTGCTGATCGGCTTCGGACTGGGCGCCGACTACGCGGTCGGCCCGACCCTCCTCGCCGAGTTCTCCCCGCAGCGCCTGCGTGGCCTGCTGCTCGGATCGCTCACCGTCCTGTGGACCGTCGGGTACGTGCTGGCCAACATCCTCGGCACCTACATCTCCCTCGACGACGGCTCGGCCCGGCTGCTGCTGGCCAGCGGAGCGCTGCCGGCGGCCCTGGTCCTGGTCCTGCGGATCGGCACCCCGGAGTCGCCGAGCTGGCTGGCCAGCCGGGGCAGGACCGACGAGGCGGACGAGATCCGGCGCCGCTACCTCGGGCAGGAACCGGAGGCCCGCTCCGCGCAGGACCAGCCCGCCGCGGCAGAGGCCACGCCGAGGTACACCGCACTGTTCGCCCGTGGTCAGCGTCGCAACACCTGGTTCGGCGCCATCTTCTACAGCGCCCAGGTGCTGCCGTACTTCGCGATCTACACCTTCATGTCGACGATCCTCGCCTCGCTCCACGTCTCGGACGCGAACACGCAGAACACCGTCCTCAACCTGTTCCTGCTGCTCGGCGGCGTCGTCGGGCTGTGGCCGGTGCAGCGTATGGGTCGGCGGCCGTTCACCATCGGGACCTTCGCCGTGCTGACCGTCTGCCTCGGGGCGATGGCCGTGCTGAACAACGCATCCGGCCTCGTGCTGATGGTGCCGTTCGTGGTCTACACGTTCGTGATGTCGGCCGCGTCCAACATCACGCAGGTCTACCCGCCCGAGCTCTTCCCGACCGCGCTGCGCGGGGCCGGTGTCGGCTTCCTGAACGGTGCGAGCCGGGTCGCGTCCGCGGTCGGGACGTTCGTCCTGCCGATCAGCCTGGACCAGCTCGGGGCCGGTTGGTCGATGGCGTGGCTGGCCGGAGTGCTGTTGCTGGGGACCCTGGTCAGCATCGCCTGGGCGCCCGAGACCAAGAACCTGGTGACGACGGAAGGCTGGCACCACTGATGACGGCCCCCCACCCTGACGCCCTGTGCCTCGACGGCGCCTCGCTCACCGCAGCACAGGTGACCTCGCTGGCCAGGGCCCCGCGGCCGGTCCACCTGGATCCGCAGGCCAGGGCGCGCGTGACCGCAGCCCGTGCGGCGGCGATCGAGGCCGCGTCGCGGCGCCCGGTCTACGGGCACTCCACCGGGGTCGGCGCCAACCGCACCACCACGCTCGACGAGGAGGGCACCCGCGCGTTCGGCCTGCGCCTGCTGCGCAGTCACGCAGGTGGCATCGGCCCCCTCGTCCCGGTCGAGCAGAGCCGGGCCATGCTGGCGGTGCGCCTCAACCAGCTCCTGGGCGCGGGATCCGCCATCGACGGAGCCGTCGTCGACGCACTCGCCCAGGCGCTCACCGACGGCCACGTCCCGGAAGTCCACGCCCTCGGTTCGCTCGGCACCGCCGACCTGACCGCGTTGGCTGAACTCGGCCTCACCCTCGTCGGCGAGCAGCCCTGGCATCCCGGCGCCGGCCTCGGCGCGCCGCCGAGGCCGCTCGCGCTGACCTCGTGGGACGCGCTGCCGCTGCTCTCCAGCAGCGCGCTGACCATCGGTCAGGCGGCTCTTGCCGCCACCGATCTGCGTACCCTGCTGGACCGCCTCCCGCTCGTCGCGGCCCTGTCGCTCACCGCCGTGCGCGGCTCCTTGGAGCCGTATGCCGAGGCCGTCCACGCCCGCCGCCCGCACCCGGGCGGGCAGGACGTGGCCGCGCGCATGCGCCTCCTGTTGCCCCGACCCGACTGGAGGCCCGCGCTGGTGCAGGACCCCTTCGGATTCCGCTGCCTGCCCCAGGTCCACGGCGCCGCCATGGACGCCTGGGCCGCCCTCGACCGCGTGCTCGCGGTGGAGCTCAACGCCAGCGCCGAGAACCCGCTCTTCGACGGCAGCGACTACTACCACCACGGAGGTTTCCACCAAGCCCCGTTGGCCCTCGCCGCGGACCAGATGCGGTTGGCCCTCCTCGGCACCGCTCAGCTCACCACCGCCCGGCAAGGTGCGCTCAACGAACCGGGCTTCACCGGCCTGCCCGCGTTCCTGGCCGAGGCCGACAACGGCAGCAGCGGCGTGATGATCACCGAAGTCGCCGCGCACAGCGCCCTCGCCGAACTTCGGGGAGCAGCACAGCCGGTGACCCTCGGACACACGGTGATCTCACGGGGCGTCGAGGAACACGCCAGCTTCGCCGCGACAGCGGCCCGCCGCCTGGCCGAGGCGGTGGACCACTTCCGTCTCGTCCTGGCTTGCGAACTCGTCGCCGCCGTACGGGCCCTGCGCATGCAGGGCCGGACCGCGCCGGGCGAGGGCGAGCTGGCCCAGTTCCACCAGGCGGCGGCAGCCGTCCTGACGCCCGACCTCGCCGACCACAAACTCACCGGCGACGTCCATACGGCGGCGGCTCTGCTCAAGTCCCCGGACCTCGACCTCGACCTTGCCATCGCAGCTCCGGCCATGGCGTCCGGGTTCGACGAGCTCGACGAACTGGTCTGAACCGTCGAGCCGGGGCGCTGGCCTGACCCGTATCAAGGAGCCGAGTTGCGCGGTCCCGCGATCGAGCCGCGCAACTGCACCGTCGGCGGCAGCACCTTGCGCCGACTGTGCTTGCCCTGCTCGATGGCCTTGACGGTGCGCTCGACGACGAGGTCCAGCAGCTCCTCCACGGGCCAGCGGTAGCTGGACAGCGGCGGGGTCAGCAACCGCGACAGGGGCTGGTCGTCGTAGCCGAGCACGGACACGTCGTCGGGCACCGCCAGGCCGAGGTCCCGCGCGGCGGCGTAGACCCCGTAGGCCATCGAATCGCCGAGGCAGAGGAAGGCGGTCGGGCGGTCGGGCTTGGTGAGTACCGTGCGCGCCACGGCAGTTGCGCCGTCCAGGTCGTAGGGCGAGGTGTGCACGGTCACCGCCAGCCCCAGTTCGTCCGCCACCCGGTGCACCACGCCTTCGGCAGGCCGGTCCGGGGTGCCCGGCAGGCCCGGCGTCACGACCGCGACCGCGTGGTGGCCCGCCGAGGCGAGGCGGCCGAGTGCGTCGGTGACCCCGAGATCGTTGTCGAAGACCACCTCGGCCGCCGTGGCCGCTCCGGGGAGGCCGTCGCCGACGGAGATCAGTACCGTCTGCTCGGCGATCTGCCGCCAGTGCGCGGCGGCCGGGTCGACGGGCAGGACGATCAGCGCGTCCACCCGCTGGGCCGCCAGGCGCGAGGCCAACTGGGCTTCCAACTCCGGGTCGTTGGAGGAGTCCACGATCAGGGCGTGCCGACCGGTGGCCAGCAGCCTGCGGCCGAGCGCGGCCGCCAGCCCCTGCTGCCACACGTCGGTCAGCGACTCGCACAGCACCCCGACCGTGTCGGTGCGGCCCGAGGCCAGCGCTCTGGCGATCGGGTCGACCCGGTACCCGAGCCGATCGGCCGCCTCGCGCACGCGCTGCTGGGTCTCCGGCGGCACCTGCACGCCGCGCAGGGCATAGGACACCGCGGCGGGGGAGAGGCCGGTCTCCTCCGCGATGTCGCGCAAGGTGACACGTCGCTGACGATTGGACACGCCATCAGTCTATGAGCTTCCGGATCGGCCCGGCGCACCTCGGTCGGGCCCCGCGGCCTGCCCTGGGCTCGTCGTGCCACGGCGGTGCGCTTGTTGACGTTCGGTCATGTCGCCGATAGCTGGCGGGAACATGCCATGCGTTGGCATGTTCCCGCCCTTTCGGCATCCTTCCTCCACTCCGAGTGGTGGCATGAACATGCGGGAGTCCCGTGTCGGCCGGTGCAGGAACTGGCCGACGCCCACCGGTACCGCCTCGCATGTCAGGAGAGACATGTCCGGACTGGCTCGCAAAGGACCCTCGCTCGTCATCGGTGCCCTGGCCGCGGCGGTGGCGTTAGCCGCCCCCGCGTTCGCCACCGCCGATCCGGCAGCCGACCCGGCCGCCGCGCACGGCCGTGCGGCTGCGGCTCACGCTGCCGCTCCGACGCTCGCCCAGGTGAGCAGCGATCCGTACACCGACGCCCAGGCGCAGCACGCCACGGAGGTGGAGCCGGACACCTTCAGCTCCGGCAGCACCGTCGTGTCGGCCTTCCAGGTCGGCCGCGTGTCCAGCGGCGGCGCGTCCAACATCGGTTGGGCCACCTCCGGTGACGGCGGCAAGACCTGGACGCACGGCTACATGCCCGGCACCACCGCCAACACCGGCGGGCCCTACGCCACGACCAGCGACGCGTCGGTGGCCTACGACGCCAAGGACGGCGTCTGGATGGTCTCCTGGCTGGGCATCACCTCCGGCAACAACGTCGACGTGATGCTCAGCCGTTCCACCGACGGCGGCCTGACCTGGGGCAACCCCGTTGCCGTGTCGACCGGGGCGTCGTACGACAAGAACTGGACCGTCTGCGACGACCACGCGTCCAGTCCGTACTACGGCCACTGCTACACCGAGTACGACGACGCGGGTGCGGGCGACATCGAGCACATGCGCACCTCGACCGACGGCGGCCAGACCTGGGGCGCCGAGCTGGGCCCGTCCGACAACCCCAGCGGGCTCGGCGGCCAGCCGGTCGTGCAGCCGAGCGGGACCGTCATCGTGCCGTTCTCCTCGGCCAGTTCGAACGCCGAGGACGCCTTCACCTCCAGCGACGGCGGCGCCAGCTGGGGCGCGAGCGTGCAGATCGCCACCGTCTCGCACCACACCGTGTCCGGGTTGGACGACGAGGCCGCCTCGTCCGACATCGCCAAGCAGACGTCCCCGCACGACACCCTGCGCGAGAGCCCGCTCCCGTCCGCGGCGATCGACGCGTCCGGCAAGGTCTACACGGTGTGGTCGGACTGCACCTTCCGCAGCGGCTGCAGCAGCAACGACATCGTCATGTCGACCTCCACCGACGGCACTTCGTGGAGCGCACCGGTGCGGGTGCCGATCGACGCGGTGTCCAGCACCGCCGACCACTTCACCCCGGGCATCGGCATCGACCCCACCAGCGCGGGCAGCACCGCCAGGATCGGCCTGACGTACTACTACTACCCGAACGCCAACTGCACGGACACCACCTGCCAGCTCGACGCGGGCTACGTCTCCTCCACCGACGGCGGCACCACCTGGACCGCCCCGGTCCAGCTGGCCGGACCGATGACGCTGGCCTGGCTGCCGAACACCGACCAGGGCCGGATGTTCGGCGACTACATCGCCACCTCCGTCCTCGCCGGAGGCAACGCGGTCACCGTCATCCCGGTCGCCCAGGCCCCCAGCGGCAGCACCTTCAGCATGGCGATGGACGCGCCCGTCGGAGGGCTGCCCGTCGGCGGCTCGGCCACAGGCAACACGGTCACCGTCAGCAACCCCGGCAGCCAGACCTCGACGGTCGGGAGCGCCGTGTCGTTGCAGGTCAGCGGCACGGACTCGGGCGGCGCGGCGCTGACGTACACGGCCGCCGGTCTTCCGGCGGGTCTGAGTATCTCGTCCACCGGCCTGATCTCGGGCACGCCGACCACGGCAGGCACCTCCACCGTGACCGTGACCGCGACCGACAGCACCGGCGCGAGCGGAAGCGCGACCTTCAGCTGGACCGTCAACTCGACGACCGGCGGCGGCTGCACCAAGCCGGGCCAGTTGCTCGCCAACCCGGGCTTCGAGACCGGGACCGCCGCGCCGTGGAGCATGACGTCGGGCGTGCTGAACAACGACACCGTCGACGAGCCCGCCCACTCGGGCAACTGGGACGCGTGGCTGGACGGTTACGGTGCCGCGCACACGGACACCGTCTCCCAGAGCGTGGCGATCCCGTCCGGGTGCAGTGCCGCCTTCACCTTCTGGCTGCACGTCGACAGCGGCAGGACCGGCACCACCGCCGTCGACACGCTCAAGGTCCAGGTCCTGAACAGCTCCGGCACCGTGCTCTCCACGTTGGCGACCTACTCGAACCTGAACGCGGGCAACGGGTACACGCAGGACTCGTTCAACGTGAACAGCTACGCCGGTCAGACTGTCACCCTCAAGTTCACCGGCGTCGAGAAGGCCGGGGCGCAGACCAGCTTCGTGCTCGACGACACCGCGCTGAACGCCTCCTGAACCGACCCACAGAACGGTGATCCACCCGTTCCACCGAGGGCTCCCCGGGTACGTACCGGGGAGCCCTCAGCCGTGCAGGAGCCCCGACGTACCGCGTAACTCCGTTGCGCGGATCGGTATTTCGTGGCCGTCTTCGGACGCCGGTACGTTCGGGTCCATGGAGTGGAATGAGCGGACAGCTGAGGAACTTGCGGCGGCCATGCGGGCCGGCGACGTGAGTTCGGTGGAACTGACCGACGCGGCGATCGCCCGGATCGAGCGTGACGACAAAGCGATCAACGCGATCTGCGTACCGGACTTCGACCGGGCGCGGGCCGCCGCGCGCGACGCCGACCAGGCGCGTGCCCGCGGCGAGGACCGCCCGTTGCTCGGCATCCCGGTGACGGTGAAGGAGTCCTACAACATCGCCGGACTGCCCACGAGCTGGGGCATCCCGCAGTACCGCGACTTCGTGCCGGCCGAGGACGCGGTGCAGGTTGCGCGACTCAAGGCGGCCGGCGCGGTGGTGCTCGGCAAGACGAACGTGCCGCTGGGACTGCACGACGTGCAGAGCTACAACGAGATCTACGGCACCACCAACAACCCGTGGGACCACGGCCGCACGCCGGGCGGATCCTCCGGCGGGTCCGCGGCGGCGCTGGCGGCCGGATTCGGTGCGCTGTCCATCGGCTCCGACATCGCGGGGTCGTTGCGCACCCCGGCGCACTTCTGCGGTGTGTACGCGCACAAGCCGACACTCGGGCTGGCGGCGGCGCGCGGCATGGTCCCACCGGACGCCCCGGCCCTGCCGGCCGAGCACGACCTCGCCGTCGTCGGCCCGATGGCGCGCTCGGCGCGGGACCTGACGCTCCTGCTCGACGTCATGGCCGGACCGGATCCGCTGACTTACGGACTCGCGCACCAGGTGGCGTTGCCGCCTGCGCGCCACGAACGGCTGGGCGACTTCCGGGTCCTGGTCCTGGACGAGCATCCGCTCGTCGCCACCGGGTCCGCGGTGCGGGCCGGCGTGAACCGGGTGGCCGACGCGCTGGTCGACGCGGGCGCCCGCGTCGAACGGCAGAGTCCGCTGCTGCCCGACCTGACCGAAGCGGCGCTGCTCTACGCGCAGTTGCTGTTCTCCAGCGTGGCCACGCGCTTTCCCGCCGAGCTGCTGGAGGAGTTGCGTGTCCGCGCCGCGGCGCTCGACGCGGACGACCGGAGTCTGGACGCGGCGCGGCTGCGCGGCATGGTGGCCAGCCACCGCGACTGGATCCAGGTGAACCACCGTCGCGAGCTCCACCGCCACGGCTGGCGGGGCTTCTTCGCCGAGTTCGACGCCGTGGTGTGCCCGGTCACGCCCACACCCGCGTTCCCGCACGACCACCACCCCGATCCGGGGGAGCGCCGGATCGATGTCGACGGCGTGGCACACCCGTACCTGGACCAGCTGGTCTGGGCCGGCGTGGCGACCATGCCGGGCCTGCCCGCCACCGCCGTACCGGCAGGCCGCTCCGCGGAGGGCCTGCCGGTGGGCGTGCAGCTCATCGGTCCGATGTTCGAGGACCGCACCCCGCTGCGGCTGGCCGAGCTGCTGGAGCAGCGGATCGGCGGCTACCAGGCCCCGAGGTAGGCGTCCTGCGGATCACCCGGGCATGATCGGGCCGAGGTAGGTCCCGCCGGAGGCGTCGATGGTCTGGCCGGTCACCCAGCGGCCCTGGGGACCGGCCAGGAAGCCCACCACGTCCGCGACGTCCGCCGGCTCGCCGATCCGTCCGAGCGCGGTGATCGACTCAAGTCCGGCCATCGCCTCGGGGGCACCGGTCCACTCGGAGGTCATGTCGGTCAGCACCACCCCGGGTTCGACGGTGTTGACGGTGATCCCGCGCCGCCCCAGCTCGTTGGCGAGCGACGGGCTGAGGGCGGCCAGCGCCGCCTTGCTGACGGTGTAGCCGATCTGGAGCGGATTGGCGATCCGGGTCGCCGCCGAGCCCACGTTGATGATCCGTCCCCCGTCCCGCAGCAACGGCAGCGCCCGCTGGACGACGAACACCGGCGTGCTCACGTTCACCGCCAGCAACCGCTGGAACTCGCTCTCGGTGAGCTGCCCGATCGAACTGACCGAGTGGATACCCGCGTTGTTGACGAGGACGTCCAGGCCGCCCGCCTCTTGGTCGGCCAGCCCGGTGGCGAGCCCGTCGAAGAGCTGGTCGACCGCGCCGCTCTGGCCGAACGTGGCCTGCACCGCGAACGCCCGGCCGCCGGCCTTGTCGATCAGCGCCACGGTCTCCGCTGCGGCCGCGTCGTTGCCGCCGTAGTGGACCGCGACCAGCGCCCCCTCGGCGGCGAGCCGCAAGGCGATCGCGCGCCCGATCCCGCGCGACCCGCCCGTTACTAGCGCGGTCCTGCCGTTCAGTTCCCCCACGATCGGTTCTCCCCTCCGTATTGCCCTGGACGATTCCAGGACGGACCCCCAGTACATACGAATGAGTGGACCGATCGGACGGTTTTCGCCCTTCGTCGTCAGGAATCCGCGTGCAGCAGGGCGCAGGTGAAGTCCTCCTCGACCGCTCGCAGCTTGGCGAAGACGACCGGGCTTCTGGACGGGGTGATCTGGGCGTTCACCGAGAACGTCATGGAACGGCTGCCGTCCGGTGTGGCGACGGCGAGTTGGGTGTATCCCGGCGTGTTCCCGGTGTGGCCGTAGACCACGCCGCAGCGGGTGGTGTAGCGGAAGATCGCCAGTCCGGCCTCGTTGCGGCCGGGCCCGGGCGGCTCGGAGCTCCCGTCGACGAACATCCGCTGCTGCCGACGGACCGACGGCGAGACCAGGCGCCCGCCCGCGTAGGCGGCGATGAAGGTCACGAGGTCCCGTGGCGTCGAGACGACGCCGCCGGAGGCCCAGACGCCGGAGTTGCCGAACAGGGTGCTGACGTCCTCCGGCCCGGTCGCCGTCACCGCGTAGCCGTGCAGGTAGGGCTTCGGCAGGGTGAAGCCGGACGGCAGGCTGGTGTCGTAGAGGTCGAGCGGGTCGTCGACCAGCTGGTACAGCAGCGTCTCGTACCGCTGGTGCGTCACCGCCTCGGCCATCAGCGCCACCGCGATGTTGTCGGAGTTCGAGTACGCATAGTGGCTGCCGGGAGTGAAGTCCAAAGGCTTGTCGGCCACGAAGTCCAGCAGGCGACGTGAGTCGAAGCGGTGGTGCGGATCCTTCATCAGGATGTTCCCGAATGCCGGCGCCCGGCTGAAGTCCGGCAATCCGCTGGTGTGTTGCAGCAGCTGGCGCAACGTCACCCGGCCCCAGTCGGCGGGGAGATCCGGCAGACGCTTCGCGATCGTGTCGTCGAGGCCCAGCAGCCCGCGGCTGACCAGGCGCAGCGCCACCGCGCCGCTGAACGCCTTCGCGACGCTCGCGACCCTCATGTGGTCGTCCAGCCGGGGCCGTCGCCCGGTCTCCACATCCCCGAGACCGGCGCGGACGACGACGGTCCGTCCGTCGCTGCGGAGCACGACGATGGCCCCGGGCGGGCCGCCGGCTTCGTGGACCAGCTCGTCCAACAACCCTTGCAGGTGTCGATCTGCTCCGGGCGACTCGGCGTGGGCGGGCGCAGCTGCCGGAAGGGCGACAGCGAGGGCCGTCATGGCGGCGATCACGACGGAGCGCTTTGCGGTGACCGGCATGGGACTCCTGCCGTCGGAGGGACCGGGGTTGGGCTCTCAACGTCACCAGGGACGAAGCCGACAAAACATCCGCGCGGTTGGATCACCCGGCTGCGGTTCCCGTTCAGTGCCTGGCCTGACGCCGTGTCGCGTGCGCATCGCGCAGCACGGCGTCGCCCGTGTCAGTCGACGGGCTTCCGCGGCGTCGGGACTGCCGGTTCGTGGACGTGGTGACTGCTCGGGAGTCTGCGGCTGCGGGCGATGCCGCCGAGCCAGGCTGCCGAGGGCTTGGGGACGCGCCGATGGGACCAGCGGTCGACGGCGATCAGTCCGGATGCGGGGTGGCACGGGGTGCGCGGGTGGGCGTCCAGCGCGCTGTGGTGGAGATAGCCACGGACGTCGAGCCCGCCGGCCAGAGCCTTGGCCACGTCGTCGAGGCCGGCGGCGGTGTACGCGACGCGCAGCGTGTCGTCGTCGGTGGCGATGCCGTGCGCGGTGACGAACAGCGGCAGGTCGCCGACCACGTCGGCGATCCGGCGGAGCGCCCGGCCCAGGGTTCCCGCGTGTCGCGCGTGGCCCGTGGGTCTGCGGGTGGGGGTCTGGACGCCGATCCAGTCGTCGCCGTGGGCCGCTTCGAGGAAGACGTCCGCACGCGTGTCCCGCCCACTGTCGGCGATGCAGTCCGGGCCGGGCCCCGACGACTGGGGTTCACCCGCGACCGACCAGCCCACCTGTACGTGCGAGCCCGACGCCTTGATCGCCTGGACGGCCCGGCGGTGCGCCCGGACGAGGCCGTCGGCCACCCGTGGGTCGGTCGGCCGCAGCCGGTCTTTGCGCCCCTGAGCGGCGGCGGGCCCCGGACGAGCCCGTGCGTCGAGTGCGGCGGCGATGTCCGGTCCGCTGATGGTGCACACGTGCCGCACGCCGATGCCCACGGCGCGCGTGGCGAGCGCCGCGTAGCGCGCGAAGAGGTCGGCGGCGTCGGGTGCGCTCCAGCCGCCTCGTTCGGCGAACCAGGTGGGGATGCTGTGGCGTTGGAGCACGACCAGTGGGCGCAGCCCTTGGTCGAGTGCAGCGTCGACCAGACGGCGGTAGCCGTCGAGCGCGGAAAGCGAGAACCGGCCCGGTGCGGTCTCGACCCGCGCCCAGTCGACGCCGAGGCGGCAGCCGCCGAAACCGAGCTCGGCGAGCAGACCCGCGTCCTCCCGCCAGCGGTGGTGGCCGTCGGCGGCCGTGCGGCAGCCGCCGTCGGTGGCACGCACCGGGCCGGTGGCGCCGAACAGGAAGTCGTGGGGGAGAGGCACGCCGGGGGCGGAGGAGAACATCGCGGTCACTTCCGGGAGGGGGTGGGGTCGGGAGACAGCGCGTCTCCTGCCAGGGTACTCGAAAACAGATGAGCTATCTGTTTTCGGGCCGTCCGGTTTTCGGGCGGTCCGATGGACAGCGGAGCTGGCTACAGTGCTGCTGTGAGCACCGGCAGGCCCCGTGGCCCCTATGCGAAGACCGCTGCTAGGCGGAAGGTGATCCTCGACGCGGCGCTCGCCGCCTACGCCGAGGCGGGCAGCCGAGCCGTGTCGATCAAGGACATCGCCGACCGGGCGGGGCTCAGCTACGCGGGCGTGCTCCATCACTTCGGCAGCCGGGAGGCGCTGCTCACCGCCGTCCTCGAGGCCCGCGACGCGGCGGCTGCGGAGACCTACGGCGAAGAGGCCGCGCTGTGGCGTACCGACATGCTCGCCGCCAACCGGGAGACGCCGGGACTGGTCAAGCTCTTCGTCGACCTGGTCGCTGCCGGGGCCGAGCCCGGCCATCCCGCGCACGGGTTCTTCGTCGAGCGCTACCGGACACTGCGTCGTCGCCTCAGCCGCGCGCTGGCCGGCAGGCCTCCTGCCGACGAGAGACCCGCGCCGACCGGTGACCCGGACCCGGAGTGGGCGGCCCGCGTCCTGCTCGCCGCCACGGACGGGCTACAGGTCCAGTGGCTGCTCGACCCCGCCTCCACCGACATCCCGGACGACATCGCCCGGCTACGGGACGTCCTCCTCGACGCGCTGGACCGGGCCGCCGCGCCGGACCGCGACTGACGACGGCGCGCGCCACGAGCTCGCGACGTTCGCCACTGCCCCGGGCGGACAGCGGGTAGCGTTCACCCGAGCCGGGTCGGCCTCCTGGGCGCCGACTCAGTAGGAGGAGGACGACCATGCGCTACACCCGACTTGGGACCACCGGCCTGGAGGTCTCACGGATCTGCGTCGGCTGCATGAGCTTCGGCGAGGCGAACCGTGGCAACCACACGTGGACCCTTGCCGAGGAGCCCAGCAGGGAGATCATCCGCGCGGCGCTCGACGCCGGGATCAACTTCTTCGACACGGCCAACGTCTACTCGGACGGCTCCAGCGAGGAGATCGTCGGACGGGCCCTCACGGACTTCGTCCCGCGCGAGGAGGTCGTGATCGCCACCAAGGTGCACGGCCGGATGCGCCCTGGACCGAACGGCGCCGGGCTGTCACGCCGCGCGATCCTCGCCGAGATCGACAACAGCCTGCGCAGGCTCGGAACGGACTACGTCGACCTCTACCAGATCCACCGGTGGGACCGTCACACGCCCATCGAGGAGACCATGGAGGCGCTGCACGACGTGGTGAAGGCGGGGAAGGCCCGCTACATCGGGGCCTCGTCCATGTACGCGTGGCAGTTCGCCAAGGCCCAGTTCACCGCCGAGCGCAACGGCTGGACGCGGTTCGTCTCGATGCAGAACCACTACAACCTGCTCTACCGCGAGGAGGAGCGCGAGATGCTGCCGCTCTGCGCGGACCAGGGCGTGGGCTCGATCCCGTGGAGCCCGCTGGCCCGAGGGCGGCTGACCCGCCCCTGGGACGCGTCGACCGCGCGCTCCGAGACCGACGAGTTCGGCAAGAGCCTCTACCTGGAGAGCGACCGGACGATCGTCGAGCGGGTGCAGGAGATCGCGGCCAAGCGCGGGGTGCCCGCCGCACAGGTCGCGCTGGCCTGGGTGCTGCGCAACCCGGTGGTCTCCGCGCCGATCGTGGGGGCGACCCGGCTGATGCATCTTCAGGACGCGATCGCCGCAGTGGACCTGGACCTCGACGACGCGGAGGCGGACCTGCTGGAGGAGGCCTACGCGCCGCACGCCACGGCGGGCTTCGCGTAGGCGCTCCGGCTCGTCCCGCGACGTGTCCTGACGACGCGTGCCGACGACGTGCACCGGCGACGGACACCGGCGACGCGCACCGGCGACGCGTCCTGACGGTGCGTCCGCCTCCGCTCAACCTGCCCGGCCGACCGGCCGGGCAGCAGCGCGCCGGTGCGCGTCGAGTGCCTTCCAGACGTGGTCGCGCAGGAACGGGGCCTCGGTGAAGCGGATTCCGGTGGCGTCGCGCAGGGCGTTGGCGAAGGCGGGCGGGACGGGGTTGAACGGGCTCTCGCTCATGGACTTGGCGCCGAGCGGGCCGATCGCGTCGGAGGTCTCGGTGAAGTGGACCTCGGTGCGCGGCACGTCCGCGTAGGCGGGCAGGCGGTAGCGGCGGAAGGCCGCGGTGGTGACCTGGCCGCGCTCGTCCACCAGGACGCGTTCGAAGAGCGTCGCGCCCAGCGCCTGGGCGACGCCGCCCTCGACCTGGCCACGGCACTGAAGGGGGTTCATGACCTTGCCCGCGTCGGCGCCGTGGACGCTGCGCAGGATCTTGATCTCGCCGCTGTCCGGGTCGACGGCGACACGGAACCACTGCGAGTTGAACGCCACCGAGCGGGGGGAACCGCCCCAGTGCCCGTCGGCCTTCAGCTCGACGCCCTTGCCGCGGGCGGCCTCGAAGATCTCCTTGAGCGTCACGATCCGGCCGTCGCACTCGACCGCGTCGGCGGTCAGCCGCAGCAGGCTCCGGGGGGTGCGGGCGTACTCGGCGGTGAAGGAGAGGATCTGCTCGGCGAGCGCGTTGGCGGCCTTCATCACGGCCTTGCCGGCCACGACCGTTCCCGCCGATCCGAAGGCGCCGGTGTCGTGCTTGACGACGTCGGTGTCGGACTGGCGGATGGCGATGCGGTCCACGGTGGTGCCGAGCGCGCCGGCGGTGATCTGCTTGTGGACGGTGGTGGTGCCGTTGCCGAACTCGGCGGTGCCGACCGCGATGTCGTAGGTGCCGTCCTCCAGCAGCTTCACGGTGGCGTCGGCGAAGTGGCCGCCGGGCGGGCCGGTGGCGATAGCGGACATCGCGAATCCTTGCCCCACCAGCCAGCCCTTTGGGGCCAGTTCGGCGCTGCGGTCGTCGGCGAGCGCGTTGCGCACCACGCCGAGGCACTGGTCCAGGCCGTAGGAGGCGATGTGCAGGTCCTCCTCCTCGCCGCAGGGTCCCTCCATGTGCTCGCCGGGGCCGATCACGTTCTTCTCGCGCAGGACGAGCGGATCGACGTCCAGGAGCCGGGCGAGTTCGTCCATCGCCGACTCCAGCGCGAAGGTGACCTGGCCCAGGCCGTAGCCGCGGAACGCGCCCGCGGGCACGCCGTTGGTGTAGACCGAGTACGCGTTCACCTTCTTGTTCGGGGCCTTGTAGACGCCCATCGACTCGCCGACGCTGTGGAACATCACGGCAGGGCCGTGGTTGCCGTACGCGCCGGTGTTGGCGACCACGCGGAACTGAAGCGCCGTCAGGGTGCCGTCGCGCTTCGCGCCGACCTTCACCGTGACCTTGAACGGGTGCCGGGTGGTGGCGCCGTAGAACTGCTCGGGGCGGGTGAACTCCAGCTTGACCGGCCGGTGCAGCTTCAGCGCGGCCAGGACCGCGATGTCCTCGGTGAGCATCTCCTGCTTGCCGCCGAAGCCGCCGCCGACCCGCCCGGCGATCACGCGTACCTTCTCCATCGGCAGGTCGTACAGGTCGCACAACGCGCGCCGGGTCAGGAACGGCACCTGCGTGCTGGAGCGCACCACGAGGCGCTCCTCGCGACCGCTCACAGCGCCGTCCTCGCCCTCCTCGGTGCTCTCCTCGAAGTAGGCGACGCAGCCGTGGGTCTCCAGGCTGGCGTGCTGGACCCGCTGGGTCTGGAAGGTCTCCTCGTAGACCACGTCCGCGTCGGCGAAGCCCTGCTCGACGTCGCCCATCTCGCCGTGCACCTCGCCGCAGACGTTGTTCTCGGCGCGGAAGATGCGCGACTCCGGTCCCTTGGGGTGGATCACCGGAGCGCCGGGCAGCATGGCCTCCTCGGGGTCGATGACGTACGGGAGTTGCTCGTACTCCACGACGACCTGCCGACAGCCCTCCTCGGCGGCGCCCTCGCTGTCGGCGACCACGGCGGCCACCCGCTGTCCGACGAAGCGGACCACGTCGTCCAGCACACGGGTGTCGGCGGGGTCCTCGGTGGGGTGCTCGTGCCGGGCCGAGGAGTACAGCTTGTCGGGCGCGTCGTGGTGGGTGAGGACGGCGTGGACGCCGGGGACGCGCAGCGCGGCGGAGGTGTCGATGGACACGATCCGGGAGTGGGGGTGCGGGGAGCGCAGCAGCTTCATGTGCAGCAGCCCCTCGACCTCCAGGTCGAAGGTGTAGCGCGCGGTCCCGGACACCACCTGCGGCCCGGCGGGCGCACCGAGACTACGGCCGACGGCCTGGCCCGCCTCCGGCCGCTCGGT
The DNA here is from genome assembly GCF_015690355.1 of Streptacidiphilus fuscans. Lineage (GTDB taxonomy): Bacteria > Actinomycetota > Actinomycetes > Streptomycetales > Streptomycetaceae > Streptacidiphilus > Streptacidiphilus fuscans. The sequence continues at coordinate 115,288 of NZ_JADPRT010000018.1, forward strand.
GTGCTTGACGCCGCAGATCGCGTCCTGGATGGCCCGGTACCCGGTACAGCGGCACAGGTTGCCCTTGAGCGCGCGCGGCAGATCCGCGCGCTTGTCCTCGTCGAAGCCCGCCGCCGTGGTCGTCATCAGGAAGCCGGCCGTGCAGAAGCCGCACTGGAAGCCCTGGGCGTCGAGGAACTGCTGCTGCATCGGGTGCAGTTCACCGTCCTTGGCGAGCCCCTCGACGGTGGTGACCGACCGTCCCTCGGCACGCAGCGCCGGGTAGAGGCAGCTGTGCACGGGATCCCCGTCCACCTGGACGGTGCACGCCCCGCAGTCGCCGCCGTCGCAGCCCTTCTTCACCCCGAACCAGCCGCGCTCGCGCAGGTAGGTGCGCAGGCACTGGCCGGCCCTCGGCTCGGCGTCGAAGTCCTCGCCGTTGACGCGGATGGAGAAGCTCATCTCCCGTCCTCCTGGAGCAGTTCGCGGCGGATCTCCTCCGCGAAACGAAAGGTCATGTGCCGCCGCCACTCGGGCAGGCCGTGGATGTCGTCGTAGAACTCGTCCGGCCGGATGCCGTATTCGAGGGCTTCGTGGAGCGCGGCGGCGTTGGGCGGCAGCGGGAAGCGGAACTGGATCGGTCGGACCGTGGAGGCGGTGACCGTCAGCGCCAGCTCGCCGTCGATCGGGTCACGGGTGCCGACGAGCAACGCGCCGGAGCGGCCGAGGCCGTACAGGGACGCCTGCCGGAACGCGGTACGGCGGGCCAGTGCCCGCGTCGGCACGGTGATCGAGCGCAGCAGCTCGCCGGGTTCCAGGACCTTGACCCCGGCGCCCACGACGAAGTCCGCGACCGGCACCTGACGCTTGGAACCGGACTGGGACTGCAGCTCGCAGACGCCGTCCAGGCCGGCGGTGAGGGAGATCATCGGCCCGGCCGGCAGCCCGTTGCACAGGTTGCCGCCCACCGTGGCCATGTTCCAGATCTTCCACGAGGCCAGAAACGCCCGACAGCACTGCTCGAACAGCGGCGCCGCCGCCCAGTCCGCGCCCTGGGCGAAGCGCGACAGCTCGGCGATCGTGCACGTCGCGGCGATCTCCAGGTCCCCGGCCGCCGTCAGCCGGACCGGCTCCCAGCCCATCCGGCTCAGATCGACCAGTCGGCGGATGTGCGGCTGCGGCTCGGAGAACAGGTACGTGCCGCCCCCGAGCCAGGCGTCACCGGGGCGCCACATGTCGCGACTCCTCGCGTCGCGCATCTCCACCACCGTGTTCAGGTCCACGCCTCGTCACCGTCCTCGACTGTTCGACACGGCGATTGAAGCAATCGCTGACCAGGCGGAACGAGTGGGTGGGTCTACCAACGGGGCCTGCCCGAACTGGGTGATTAACCAGCGCATGTACATGCCTGGTCGGCGGGCCAGGCAGCGTCGGGAGCGACCATCAACGCGGCGGTGCGGGCCTGTCGCAACCGCGCCCCGGCTGCCATCCGGCTGGTTTCCGGGTCGTCCGGTGCGCGTCAGCGCAGCGGGGTGCGATCAGCTGCTTAGCGTGACATCCGAGTCGCCCGCGACCGCCGGGGACCGCAGGATGTCACGGAGGGAAGCTCGTGAAACACGGAAGACGTGCGGGTCTGACCGCACTCACCGCACTGACCGGTCTGGCGGCCACCGCCGCCTTCGCCCTGCCCGCGCAGGCCGCCCACGGACCGTTCGTCGGTCCCCTGAACACGGTGCGCACCATCGCCTCGACCGTCCCCGGCAACGGCGACGTCAACCCCTACGGCACCGCCCTGGTCGAGCACAGCGAGGGCGACCTGCGCGGGGGCGACGTCCTGGTCAGCAACTTCAACAACAGCGGCAACAAGCAGGGCACCGGCACGACGCTGGTCCAGGTCAACCCGCACGGCGAGGCCGACCTGTTCTCGCAGATCGACCCGAACAACCTGCCCGGCCCGTGCCCCGGCGGCGTCGGGCTGACCACCGCCCTGTCCGTCCTGCCCGGCGGCTGGGTCGTCGTCGGCAGCCTCCCGACCACCGACGGCACCGCCGCCACCGCGAAGGCCGGCTGCCTGCTCGTGCTGGACAAGCACGGCAACCTGCGCGAGACCATCTCCGGCCACGGCATCAACGGCCCGTGGGACATGACCGCGGCCCCCCACGGCGACACCACCGACCTGTTCGTCACCAACGTCCTCAACGGCACCGTCCGGGCCAACGGCAAGGTCGTCCACCGCGGCACCGTGCTGCGCCTGACCCTGTGCACCCAGGACAAGGACCAGGCCCCGACCCTGCTGTCCAGCACGGTGATCGGCTCCGGCTTCGCCGAGCGCACCGACCCCAACGCGCTTGTGATCGGGCCCACCGGCGTCGGCCTCGGCCGCGACGACACCCTGTACGTCGCCGACACCCTCGGCAACCGCGTCACCGCGATCCCGCACGCCTCCACCCGCCGCAGCTCCGACGGCACTGGACGCGTCGTCACCTCCGGTGGGGCGCTGAACGGTCCGCTCGGTCTGGCGATCGCCCCGGACGACGAGATCCTCACCGTGAACAGCGGCGACGGGAACCTCGTCGACACCGCTGCATACGGCCGTCAGCTCGCCGTCCGCACCCTCGACAGGAGCGGCAGCCCGGCCGGCGCCGGCGCCCTCTTCGGCCTCGCCGTCGACCGGGACCACCACAAGGTCTACTTCGTCGACGACGCCACCAACCAGCTCGACGTCCTCGAACGTCCCTGACCCCCCTGAGCCCGTCCTGTTGGCCCGGAGGCCTCGGCCTCCGGGCCGACGTGCGTGGCGGTGTCGAGCTGAGGACGGTGACCTACCTGCGACGTGAACGCCGCGGCTCACCCGCCTGACCATTCATGGCATGTTCACGCTTAATTCTGGAATGCAGGGCCTCCCCGCGTCTTCCGGGCGTGCTTCGCTGACACAGCGCGATCCAACTGCCCCTGGCCGCAAGGCCGTCACGCACTGTGGGAGGCACACATGTCAGGAACGAGCCGAAGGCTGTCCATACCCGGAGCCGCCCTGCTGGCGTGCGCCACCGCGTTCGGGATCTCCGCTGCTCCCGCCCACGCGTCCGCGACCTACTCGGCGTTCGCCTTCTCCCTCGGGAGCAGTGAGCCGACGATCTACTCGTTCATCAACTCGGCCACCAGCACGCTCGACATGACCATGTACGAGCTGAACGACACCACCGCGGTCAACGACCTCATCGCGCGCGAGCAGGCCGGGGTCAAGGTCCGGGTCATCCTGGACGAGCGGGAGAAGTCGACCAACTCCTCGGCCTACTCCAAGCTGAAGGCCGCCGGTGTGGGCGTGGTCTACTCGTCGACCACCTACTACTACACCCACCAGAAGACCATCACGGTCAACGGCACGGAGTCGCTGATCCTGACGGGCAACCTCACCTCCGAGTACTACCCGACCAGTCGCGACTACGGCGTGTTCGACAACGACGTGAACGACGTCGCGGCCGTCGAGAAGGTCTTCAACGCCGACTACGCCCACACCGCCGTCACCCCCGGCGACGGCGACAACCTGCTCTGGTCCCCGACCGACTCCCAGACCCGGCTGCTGTCCGTGATCAACGGCGCGACCAAGACGCTGGACGTCGAGGAGGAGGAGTTCAGCGACACCGCCGTGGTCAATGCCATCACCGCACGGGCCAAGGCCGGCGTGAAGGTCCGCGTCGTACTGGAAACCCCGGCCGACTACTCCTCCGAGGTTTCCGCGGTGCAGGCCGCGGGCGGCACCGTCGTGGGCTACTCGTCCAGCACCGGCTTCTACGTCCATGCAAAGGCGATTGTCGCCGACTACGGCCTGCCCACGATGAAGGTGGAGGCGGGCTCGATGAACGTGACCAGCAACTCCCTTCAGAACAACCGCGAGTTGGGCGTCATCCTCACCGACTCCGGCGTGGCCTCCGTCATCGAGACCACCTTCGCGGGCGATTACTCCGGCGGCACCCCGGCCTGAGCGTCCGCGCGGCACCGTTCGGCCTGAGGGCAGGCCCGGCCGCGCCGGGCCTGCTCGCGGTTCGCTGCTCTCCGCAGCGGCAGGGAGGCCGTCAGTAGGGAGACGGCTGGTTGTGGACGATGATCAAGGATGTGATCCCGTCGTCGGCGACCGTGACGTAGTTGGTGAGCACGAGTTCGTCGGGCAGGTTCGTCTTGTCGTACGCGCCGTCGTAGCGCGCCCGCAGGATCGTCAGGCCGGGACGGCTCACGACCTCGGTCACGTCCATGGTGACCTTGTCGCCGACGATCTCTCGGCTCACCCAGGCGCGGATCGCGGCGGGGTCGGCGAACTCGTGGTGCGCGTCGTTGACGACGGCCGTGTCGGCGAAGGTCGCCATGACGGCGTCCACGTCGAAGGCGTTGACCGCGTCGATGTAGGCGGCGACGACGTCGGGCAGAACCGTGGTCCGGGTGTGGGTGTTCATGGGGGCTCCTTGGATGACCTCGGCACGACGGTGCGGTGCCTGATCAAACGGTGGGCCCTGCCCGCACGGGAGAGTCAACCGCCGCCTCTGCGCTGGACCCTCCAGCAGGGGGAGGGTTGACACTGGTGCCATGCACACAGGCCTGACGGTCGGCGAGTTCTCCCGCGTCACCCATCTGAGCATCAAGACCCTGCGGCACTACCACGAGGTCGGGCTGCTCGCGCCTGCTGCTGTCGACCCGGGCACCGGCTACCGGCACTACTCCCTGGACCAGGTGCCTACCGCTCAGGTGATCGTGCGCCTGCGGAACCTCGACATGCCGGTGGCGGACGTGAAGGCGGTGCTGGCCGCGGAGGACGTGGGCACCCGCAACGAGCTGATCGCCGCGCATCTCGCCCGTCTGGAGGACCGGCTCGCGCAGGCGCAGAGCGCCGTCGAGTCGTTGCGCGACCTGCTGGCCCGGCCCGCGCACGCGGCGGCCGTCGAGTACCGCACGGTCCGCGAGCAGGCGGCGATCGGCATCCGCGCCGTCGTCGACCGGCAGGACGTGGTGAGCTGGTGGCAGGGCGCGCTGGGCGAGTTGCACGGTTTCACCAGGGCCCGGGGGCTGCGCACGACCGGTCCGTTGGGCGGGTTGTTCGCGAGCGGGTTGGTCCAGGACGAGCGCGGTGACGCGCTCGTCTTCGTCCCGGTCGAGGGCGAGGTTCGCCCGGTCGGCCGGATCGACGCCGTGGTGGTGCCCGGCGCGGAACTCGCGGTCGCGGTCCACCGCGGGCCGCTGCAGACCATCGACCTCACCTACGGCGACCTGGGCACCTACGCCGCCCGGCACGAGATCGGCGTCGACGGCCCGCTGCGGGAGTTCTACCTGCGCGGCCCCCTCGACGGGGTCGATGACGACGACTGGGTCACCGAGGTCGGCTGGCCCATCTTCCGCGCGGACGGCTAGCCACTGGCCGCTCACTCGGGCGCTGTCGTCCACTCTCGCGGCTCGCGGGTCGTGGCTCGCGGCGCGGTCGGTTGCGGGGGAGGGTGGAGCCGTCGCCCCGGGCCTGCGGCGGTGGACCGGTCGGCGCGTGTGGAGGGAGGTGTTGGCGGGTGGTGGTGCACGTGTTGGTCGCGGACGACAGCGAACTGGTGCGCCGGGGGCTGGTGGACGTGCTGGAGTCCAGCGACGAGCTGCACGTCGTGGCTCAGGCGTGGGACGGGCGCAGCGCGGTGGACGCGGCCCGTTCGGCATCGCCGGACGTGGCGCTGGTGGACATCCGGATGCCGGGGCTGGACGGGCTCGCCGCGACGAGGGAGATGCGCGGGTTGCCGCGTCCACCGCGGGTGCTGATCCTGACCACGTTCGCGGAGGACGAGTACGTGCGCGAGGCGTTGGAGGCGGGGGCGTCGGGATTCCTGCTCAAGGACACCCCGCCCCGTGAGCTGATCCGGGCCGTGGTGCAGGTGGCGGAGGGGCTGACACCGTTGGATCCGGCGGTGGCCGGGCAGGTGGTCGAGTCGTTCACCGGTATCGCCCGGCTGTCCGCCGCGGAGCAGGAGATGGTGGCCTCGCTGGCGCCGCGCGAGGTGGAGCTGATCGGGATGATCGGGCACGGCTGGAGCAACGCGCAGATCGCCGCCGCCCTGCACGTCGCGGAGGGGACGGCGAAGAGCCAGGTGAGTCGGCTGCTGACGAAGATCGGCGCGGAGAACCGGGTACAGGCGGCCCGGCTGGCCATCCGTGCGGGACTGGCGGACTGACCGCCGCGCCCCGCATCGCTCGCTCGCGGCGGTCAAGCGCTGGGTCCGGTCGGGTCGGCGTGCCCGGGGCGCGCGGGTAGCTGGAGGCTGAGCCGGAACCCGCCCTGATACGGACCCGCCTCGACGCTGCCACCGAGCAGCGCGGCGCGTTCACGCAGGCCGAGCAGCCCGTTTCCACCGCTGGGCAGACCGTGTTCCGGTGCCCGGGTGGGCGGGCCGTTGACGACGGTGACCTGTACCGCGTCTGCCCCGCTGTTCACGGTCACGCTGATCGGGGCGCCGGGGGCGTGCTTGGCGGCGTTGGTCAGCGCCTCCTGGACCGCCCGGTACACGGCCTGCTGCACCACCGTCGGCAGCCCTTCCGGGTGACCGGACACGTGCAACGCGACGTCGTGGCCCGTCTGGCGGGTGCGGTCCGCCAGGCCGGGCAGCGCGGACGCGTCCGGCTGCGGCGTCAGCGGTGCCCGATGGTGGGGATCGCGGGACTCACGGGACCGGTCGGGTGCGAGGACGCCGAGGATCTCGCGCAGTTCCTCCAGCGCGTGGCGACCCTCGGTGCGGATCAGCCCGGCCTTCTCGGCGACCTGCTCCGGGTCGGGATCGCGGGCGACCTCCAGCGAGCCGGCGGTCAGAACCATGTGGCCGACCCGGTGCGAGACCACGTCGTGCATCTCCCGCGCGATCCGACGCCGCTCCGTCTCGCGGGCCTGTTCGACCAGCAGCGCGTGCCAGCGCTCCACCACGACCAGCTCGCTCCGCGCAGCCGCAGCCAGGTCGCGGCGCAGCGCCACCGCGTAGCCCACCACCAGCGGACCCACGACCGCGGCGAGGCTGTACGCGGCCTCCCGCAGGTTCCACTGCGGTCCGCCGCCCTGGACCGCCACCAGGTCCGCCGCGCAGCCGGCCACCCCGAACGCCCACAGCGTCCGCGCGGAGCGGCGGCACTCGTCCCCGACGGTGTACATGGCCACCGCCAGCGCGGTGGGCGTGAACGCGACCATGTGTGCCACCAGCAGCACGCACGCCACCACGCGCGGCGCGCGTCGGCGCCACCACAGCACCAGCGCGACCGCCCCGGAGAACGAGGCCACCAGCGCGATCGACTGCCCGGTCAGCAGCCCGTTCGAGGGCTTGACCCAGCTGTTGGCCACCCCTAGCACCGCGGCGACGGCTACCACCACGGCATCCACGCGTCGCGGAGGCCACCGCCGGTGCAGTGCGGGAGCGGTCACGTCTCGACGCTAGAACAGCGCCGAGACCGCGCAACCCAGGTTGCGCGAATCGACGACGAAAGGCGCACGAACCGGGCATTCGGGCTCGGAAGACTTGATGCGAGGGCACGAACGGACGGCAACGCCGCCGTCCCGCCTGCGGGTACTGCGCTTCGCCGCAACCCGCTCGCCCATCGAGGCCCGGCATCGTGCCCTTGCCGCCCCGTGGCCGGACCGCTTCGCGTGCGTCCGCCGGTGGCCCGCCACTCCGCCCGCGCGCCCAAGCCGTACCCGGCGCGCGAAGGCGGACGTGCTGACCTTGCCCCCGAGCTTGAGGACCCCCTTTATGCTGCCCCGCACCTGGACGACCCGTATCAACCGCCGCCAGGCCCGCCTCGCGCTGTACGCAGGCCTCGGCACCACCGTCGTCGTGGCCGGCTTGAGCACCGCCGCACTGGCCCACGGCGGTTCCGCCCAGCCGGGCCCGACCCTCCACGTCGGCTCCCCGGCGACCCCCGCCCCGACCGGGCCGCAGCCGACGGAGCCCGTGCCCACCACACCCGCTCCGGCGAAGGCCGCCCCCGCCAAAGCCGCCCCCGCCAACGCGGCACCGGTCAAAGCCGCCCCGGCGAAGCCCGCAGCCGTGGTCCAGGCAGCCGCGAAGAGCTGTGGCAACAACCTCGACGGCTGGATCGCCGAAGCCCGCGACATCCTCTCCGCCCACGGGGACAAGGTCCCCTCCGCGGCAGCGATCAAGGCCCGCGCCCTGACCGAGTCGTCCGGCAACCCGAAGGCCGAGAACCACTGGGACGCCAACGAAGCCGCCTACGGCGGCACGTACGGCCTGATCCAGACCATCAAGCCGACCTTCGCCGCCTACTCACTCCCCGGCCACAAGGACATCCTTCACCCCGTCGACTCGGTGATCGCCGGAGTCCGCTACGCCAACGACCGCTACGGCTCCTTCGAGGCGATCGCCTACGCCAAGACCGGCTACTGACCTCCCGTAGCACCCGACGACGCGAAGGAAGCCCCACCGTGCCCGCCAGCTCTCAGCCCTCGACCGCCGACCTGTGTCTGCCCGCCACCCCTTTCGCCGCGTGCCGCGCCCGGCGCGCGCTCGACGCCCTGATCCCCGAGGGCTGCGAGGACGGGCGGTTGCTCGTGTCCGAAGCCGTCGCGAACGCGGTCGAGCACACCGCCACCGTCCAGGTCCACGTGCTGCTCCGCCACGAACCAGGGGATCGACGGCTGCTGTGCGCGGTCCACGACACCAGCACCACCACCCCGGCGACGGACCCGTGCGGCCACGCCGACCCCGGGGCCGAGAGCGGCCGTGGCCTGCACCTGATCGACGCCCTCGCCGACGTCTGGGGCTACCTGCCGGACGATGCCGGCAAATGGCTCTGGTTCAGCCTCACTCCCGAATCGACCCAGGGAAACGCGGCATGACGGACCGTCGGACGGTCGTCGTACCCCGGTGCCCGGCGAACTGTACGGCCGCTCAAGCCTCTTCGACCTCCAGCACGACGGCGTCGGCGGGGGCGAGGCGGTGCAGGCCGATGCCGAGGTGTGCCAGGACTGCGCCGATGGCCTCGATGCCGGTGGTGCCGAGGGGTTCGGGGATCGGACGCAGGCGGGCGAGTTCGGGGGTGAGGCGGACGCGGTAGCGGGTATGCGGGTCCAGGCCCGGGAGTTTGACCCGGGTGGCCGCGTTCATCACGGGGCTGTCGAGCTGGGCGTAGCAGTACACCGCGCTGCGCATGTCGTGTGCGACGACTCCGTGGAGCAGGGCGGTGGGGTCGGGCAGGTCGGTGCGGACCACCGTGCCGGAGTGGATCAGCGGGCGCAGGCGCTTGTACGCGTCGGTCCACGCCTTGAGCTCATCGAGCTCGTCGGGGGTGCAGGTGGTGAGGTCCCACTCCAGACCCGCGTGCGCGAACAGGGCGGTGGCGCAGCGGAAGGCGAGGCGGGTGACCCGGTGGGTGACGTGGGTCTCGGTCGGGCCGACGTGGCTGCCGACCAGCTCCGGGGGCAGCAGCAGGGTGGTCCAGCGCTGGATCCGCTGGCGGTCGAGCGGATCGTTGGTGTCCGAGGCCCAGACCCGGTCCGTGCGCTGGAGGATGCCGAGGTCGACGCGACCGCCGCCGGATGCGCAGGACTCGATCTCCAGCCCCGGGTGACGCGCCTTCAGCGTGTCGACGAGCGCGTACAGGGCACGCGTCTGGGCGTGCACGCCGGCGCGGCCTTCGTGGACGGCCTCGACCAGGGGCCGGTTGTGGTCCCACTTGAGGTAGGGGATCGGGTACTCGTCCAGCAGCGCCTCCAGGCGGGCCAGGACGTAGGCGGAGGCTTTGGGGTGGGCGAGGTCGAGGACGTGCTGGTTGCGGCGTTCGTGCGGCAGTCGGCCGGGTGCGGCCAGCAGCCAGTCGGGGTGGTCGCGGGCGAGGTCGGAGTCGGGGTTGACCATCTCCGGCTCGACCCAGAGCCCGAACTGCATGCCCAGGCCGCGGACATGGTCGACGAGCGGGTGCAGGCCGTCCGGCCAGACCTTGTCGTCGACGTACCAGTCCCCGAGCCCGGCACGGTCGTGGCGGCGGCCTCGGAACCAGCCGTCGTCCAGCACGAACCGTTCGGCGCCGACCTGGGCGGCGCGGTCAGCCAGCGCCTTGAGGCGGTCGAGGTCGTGGTCGAAGTAGACGGCCTCCCAGGTGTTCAGCGTCACCGGCCGTGGTGCGCGCGGGTGTTGGGGGCGGGCGCGGAGCATCCGATGCAGGCGGTCGCTGATCCCGTCCAGACCGTGCGTGGAGTGGACGAAGAACACCTCGGGGGTGGTGTAGGACTCCCCGGGACCGAGGCTGATCTCGCCAGGGTGGAGCAGTTCGGCTCCGGCGAGCAGACCGGTGCAGTCCGGGAAGCGCTCCGCGTAGTGCTCGCTGTCGCCGCTCCAGGCGGTGTGAACGGCCCACACCTCGCCGTCCCCGAAGCCGAACCCGGGCGTGCCCGCCGCGAGCAGCGTCGCCGCGTCGTGGCCGGGGCGGCCGGTGCGTCCCTCTCGGGCGTGGATGCCGTGCGTGAACGCGTGGCGCTGCGGCACGCGTTCGAGCCCCCAACGGCCCGTCAGGTCCAGGAGCTCGGTGGCCTCCTCCGGCACCGGCAGCACGCTGCGGAGCGTGTGGAGGTTCCACGGGGTGGTGCTGGAGGCGGAGTTGGTGACGGTGTGGGTGACGCCCAGCACGCCCTGGGCGGTCAGCCTGAGGTCGGTGCGGACGGTGATGCGTGCGTCCGTGTCGGCTGCTTCGACGGTCAGCCGTGTCGCGCCGTCCGCGTCCTCGGAACGCACGACGGGCCGACTCGGGCGCAGCCGCAGGTGCGGCCACTGCCCCGCGCGCTCGCCCAGGACCGCAGGGCGTCCCGACCAGTCGTCAGCTTGCGTGGGCAGCAAGGGCAGCGCGCCCGCGGGGGCACCAGCCCCGGCAGCCTTGCACGCCTGTGCCGCGTCGGTCTCGGTGAGGCCGAGATCGCGCCCCCAGTGCAGGACACGGGGGAGGGTGGTGTCGCTTTCCACGACGACGAGAGCGACACCGGCGGCGGTGAGGGTGTGGATGCTGGTTCGGTTGGCCATGGGGGACCTCGGTTGGGTGGGAGGAGGCTTGGGGGTCAGGAGTAGCTCGGACTGAGGCGCCGGGATCCGGTGCCGGAGCCGATGTGGAGCAGGGTCGTCGGGTCGGTCTCAATGGGCGGCACGCACGCCGCCGCACGACGCTCGGATCCGTAGCCGCGGGAGGACGCGGGTCTGAACAACGTGCGCGTCGGGGTCGGCGATCCGGCGCAGCAGCAACTCCACCGCCCCTTTGCCGAGTTCGGCCTTGGCCGGTGCAACCGAGGTGATCGGCACGTCCGCGAGCCTTGCCACCTCGTCGTCGTAGCTGATCATGGCGAGGTCGTGGGGGATGCGGAGGCCCCGTTCGAGCAGGCGGTCTTGGACGGTGAGCGCTTCGGTGTCGTTGTGCACGATCACCGCGGTCACGTCACCGCACCGGATCAGATCGAAGAGACGTTCGGTCTCGGTCTCGGTCTCGGTGGCGTCGGCGGCGGACACCCCGTGTCGGGTCAGGTCGATGGGGACGAGGCCGCGTGCGCGCATGGCAACGTGGTACCCGGGGCGCAGGTGCGGCATGGTGACGGTGGGGCCTCCGAACAGGGCGATGCGTTGATGCCCCAGCCCGGCGAGGTGGCGGACGGCCAGTGCTCCGCCTGCGGCATGGTCGGAGCCGATCCGGTCGAGCCCGGCGCCGGGCAACCCCAGCGGGATCTCCCGCTCCACCAGGACGACAGGCACGTGGGCATCAGCGATCGGCGTGCAATCGGCCTCGCTCACCTCCTCGTCGGCCCATGTGGGGGTGAGCAGCAGCCCGTCGACGCCGCCGGCGAGCAGGTCGCCCATCTGCGACGCGTCCAGCGCGCTGCGGTATTCGCTCACCGCGACGATCAGCCTCGCTCCGGCGGCCCGGGCGGTGCGCCGGGCGCTGCGCACCACACTCTGGTAGAAGTAGCCCGCTGTGGGCACGACCATCCCGAAGGTGAGCGGGGGGCGGAGCTGCCGCAGGAGTCGCGCGTCGCGGGCGTTGGGCGGGGCCTGCGGCAGGGAGACGGAGCCGTGCACGCGGCGGACGCGCCCGACGGCGGCGAGCGCACTGACGTCACGCCGCGCGGTTTCGCAGGAGACGCCCAGGACTTCGGCCAGTTCGGTCACCCGCAGACTCCCGCGCTCGTGCACGAGCTCGACGATGCGCTGATGCCGCCTCTCGACCTTGCCTCCCATGCGGGCCGCCCCTATGCCATGTCGATGCGCGTCAGCCGGAGTTGTGGTCGAAGTGGAGGTGGGAGGTGATGCGGTAGCGGTCGCCTCGGTAGACGGAGCGGGTGAACTCGACGACGCGGCCGGTGGTGTCGCGGGTGGTGCGCTGGGTCTGCAGGAGTGGCGCATAGACGGGGACGTCCAACAGGTCGGCCTGGTCGGGGTTGGCGACGGTGGGTTCCAGGGTCTGCACGGCGTCGCGGACCGTCTGGGCGCGGGTGCGCTCGTCCCCGACAACGGCGGGCGGGACTTCAGCGGTCACCCAGTACCCGCCGACACTTCCCCCGACCTCGGTGCCTTCCAGCGCTGAGCCACGTGCCCACCCGCTTCCGGGCTCGGCCCGCGACGGCACCGCAACGCTCTGCGTCTCGGACCAGACCCGGCAGGCGACAAGTCTGACGGTCACCTGGGCCCGGCCGGTCCGCAGCGTCATCGCGTCGCCGTCCTCGCTCGCCTGGCCGAGCGCGGGTCGCGCACTGCAGCTGACCTTCGGTGATCTGACCGGTCTGGCGGGATCCACCCAGCAGGTCACCGTCCGACTGGGCTGACCGCGCAGCGCGGGGGGGGGGGGGGGGGGGGGGGGGGGGGGGGGGGGGGGGGGGGGGGGGCGCCGGCCGCGCGGCGGCCCCCCCCCCGCGGCGCGGGGCGCGCGCGCGGGGGGGGGGGGCCCCCCCCCCCCCCCCCCCCCCCCCCCCCCCACCGCTCGCAGCCGGAGCCCGAGTCCTTCCGACGCGTATTACTGCCCGGTCATCGTGATGCCGCCGCTGCCGTCGAGGCTGTAGCTCCCCTCGGCCGCGCAGGTGCCGTAGGTGCCCCCGCTGGTGATGGCGCCGGTTCCCTGCCCGCTGTTGGTGAAGGGCCGCCAGAAGTGCGCCTGGCCGTAGGGGATGGCGCTGCAGGAGGAGGTGGAGTCGTAGTACTCCTGGAAACCGACGCCGGAGGGCTGGAAGTTGCCGCCGCCGGAGACGGTCCAGCTGCCGATGGTGGTCCACACGTCCGTCGAGTCGTCGACGACGTAGCCGGTGTAGGTGTTCGTGCCGGTGACGATGGCTTCGAGCTCGTACTCGTCGCCGACGGTGTAGGGGTAGCTGATCAGGCAGCTGGTGCCCGCGCCCCCGTCGGCGCCGGAGTGGCAGTTCGGGCTGGTGGAGGAGGTGCCGCTGCCGAAGATGCTGAACAGGGCCGCGCCGCCGCCGGCGCGCGGCTGGAGGCCGACGTAACCGCCCTGGTTGTTGTTGAGGTAGAACTGCTGGGCCCAGTAGTAACCGGCGGCGTCGGGCTGGCTGTTCACGGTGATCGGGAAGGCCAGCTTGGTCAGGCCGCCCGACGGGGCCCCGCTGAAGGACCAGTTGTCGGAGACCATGCCGCCCGGGGTGACGGCTGCGGATGCGGGGGCGGCGTTGGCGAGGGCGAAGGCCGTGACCGCGACGCAGGCCAACGCGGCCCGCCGGATCACCTGCCCCGCGGTGCGGCGGCGCGGTGTCGGTGCGCTCTGACGGATCATTGCGTTCTCCGGTTTGCGAGACGTGTTCTGGGAGGCGTGTTCTGCGAGGCGTGCCGTGCGACGCGCGCTCTACGAGGCGCAGGTGATCTGAGCGTCGGCCCAGTCGGAGTGGTCGTAGTTGATGGTGTCGCCCGTGTGGTTGACGACCAGTCGCAGGTACTGGGCGCCCGAGACATTGGCGGTCAACGCCTTGCCCGGCTCGCCGCCGGTCATCACTCCGCTGTCCGCGACCTGCTTGCCGTCGGCCCAGATCTGGAAGTCGACGGATCCGTTGGTGCCGACTTCGCTGTCGACGCCGACCGTGGTGGAGACCGACGAGCACTTCTGGCCGATGTAGTACTCCAGCAGACTGTCGGCGTGGGTCCCGATGCCCGTGGGGTAGGCGACGCCGCCGATCGTGAGCGGGTTGCCGCCGACGCTTTCGTTCTTCTCCAGCGTGCCCCAGCCGATGGTCTCCTGGAGCCAAGGGACGGTGGCGAGTTGGACGGTCCCGGTCGGAGGGGCGGGTGGCACGACGACGTCGACCGTCTCCGAGGATGACCCGGTTGCATGGCGTTCGGTCATGGTCAGGCTGTAGGAGCCTGGTGCTGCTGTCGTCGGCACCGAGATCTTCCACGAGGTGTCGAACGTGGCGTTCGTGCCGAGAGCGGGCGTGCTGCTCGCCGAGGCGGGCGTGACCGACCAGCCTGCCGGCGCGGAGAGCGACACCTGGATGCCCCGAGCGGGAACACGGCCGGTGTTGGTGACCGAGGTCTGCACCGCGTTCGTCCCGCCCGCCGTGACGACGGGGGTGGCCCCCGGGTAGGGCAGGTCGAGCTGGATACCGGCGTTCACCGACGGCGGGTAGAGGTTCCACCGCGGGTCGATCCCGACGCGGTACAGGGCGGTGCCGTGCGCCGGGACCTGCGCGGTGATGGTGCCGGCGGTCTCGGTCGTCTGATGCGCCCACAGGTCGTCGAGCGTGTAGGCCGGGCCGGTGGGCATCCCGATCGCGGACGCGGAGGTGGAGATGGTCTGCGGCTGGTCACTCGTGTTGAAGAGCGCGACGACGCTGTCCCCGTCGGCTTCCTTCTTGGTGAAGATCTGTGAGGTGCTCGTGTCGGCGATGCGCTTGGCGTCGATGCCGTCCTGGTCGACGGCGATCACGTCGGTGTTCTTGAGATACCCCAGGTCGGTCGGGTCGAGGTGGGTCAGGTCGGTGCCGAGAAGCAGCGGCGAGGCGGCCATCGCCCACAGGCTCAGCTGGGTTCGGCGCTCGTCGGGCGTGAGGCCGTCGTTGCTGCCGTTGCCGACCTCGATGGAGTCGTAGTCGTTGAACGCTCCGGGGCCGCCGTACGGTTGCCACGCTGCGACCTCATCGAACCGGGTGGCCACGCTGTTCCAGGACGTGAGCGGGTAACTGCTGCCGTTGGTGCCGCAGTAGCACTCGATGTCACCGCCGGTCCGCCAGCCGTTGGCGTACGTCGCCCAGGTGGAGGCGTCGGAGACGGCCAGGCCGTTGGAGAGTTCGAGGTGGATGGGACGCCCGGTCTGCCGCAGCGCGTTCGACCAGGCGGCGACGTCCGGGACGTCCCAGGATCCGACGCCGTCGATCTTGAGGTAGTCCACGCCCCACGAGGCCATCTCGTCGGCCCAGGAGTCGATGAACGCCTGCGCGCCGGGCTTGCTGTAGTCGATGCCGACCATGCCGCCGCAGTTGTAGTTGGCCTCCGAGACGCTCGGCTCGGCGATGTCGTCGGCGTGGTAGGAGGTGCCCTCGATCGGAGTGTTCTCGGCGACGGCCTGCTGGGATATCCCGGGGGTGACGTACAGGCCGAACTTCAGGCCGTCCGCGTGCACATGGTCCGCGACGACCTTGATCCCGTCCTCCGAGCCGGAGGGCGGGAACTTGCCCGGATCGGTCACCCAGCGGCCGTACTGGTCGACGGCGGGCCCCTGGCCGCCGGGGCACTGGTAGTAGAAGTCGTCGAGATTGACGTACTGGTAGCCCACGTTGGCGAGCCCGTCGGACTTGAGCGCGTCGGGGGGGGGGGGGCCCCCCCCCCCCCCGGGGGGGGGGGGGCGGGGGCGCCCACAACGCCCAACCCAGGGGGTCGGGGGGGGGGGGGCCGGGGCCCCCCCCCCCCCCCCCCGACGGATGGCTGCGCAGGTAGCTCCAACTGCTCCATCCCATGGCGGGCTTGAGCCCGACTCCGTTGTCCTCCGCCCGCGCGGCGGTCGGGGTGGAGACGATCATCCCGGCGACGAGTGCCAACCCGGCTGCCAGCGCCGGTCCCACGGCCCGCATCGATCTGCTCACTCTTGCTCCTTCACGGATGTCATCCCGTCGAAACCGATAAAAGTTCAACAGGAGCGCGCAAGTTCAAACAGCAACGAACGGCGTGGAGTCTAGGAAGGGCCCGCCTACCGCGTCAACGGAGCCGCACATCGGTCGGGCAGTATTCGGGCATGACGAAGTCGCGGAGGCGTCGACGCCTCCGCGACGGGGGTCGAGGGTCAGAAGACGACCCGGGCCGCGTTGAGCGCGGCTGCGGCGTCCGCGTCGCCCTCGAAGGTCAGCTCACCCCGCGGCTGCCGACCCGAGAGGTGGCGGGCGAAGTCGATCGCGTCGGCCCGCAGCGTGACCACGGGCGGACCGCTGCCGAGCAGGAAGCGGCCACCGGCCGGGCCCGAGAGCTCCAGCAGGCACGGCGGTCCGGTCCAGCCGAGCGCCAGGTCCAGCAGGACCTGGTCCATGATCTCGCTGTCGTGCGCGTCCAGGGTCAGCTCGGCACCGGTCGCATCGCTGATGTCGATACGGTGCATCCAGGTGTCGCGGGCGATGAGAACGCTGTTCAGGTACTCCATGGAGTCCTCCGGCAGCGCCTTGCCCTCTGGGAAGATCATGCTCGTGCGGATCCGCCGCAGCACCGGAGCCGGTACGCGGGACAGCGAGCGGACGCCCTTGGGCGCGACGCGGCCGAACTCCTCGACCAGACGCTCCGAGGACGCTCCGCCGCGCTCCTCGACCTGACTCTCGTTGTGGCCGTCGAGCGGTCCCATCTGGGGATGCCTGTGGCGAGCCCGTCGGATTCGCGTGATCATGAGCCAGGGCTTGGGCAGTTCCTCGAACTGGCCGACCTCGTGCGCGACCATGTCCCGGACGGTCCAGCCGCTGCACGCGGTCGGCTTCGACCATGCCCTGGCGTCCAACGATTCCATCATCGCGAGCGAGGCCTGTATCTCGGCCTCGTTGACCGTGCGTGCCCGTGACCCTGACGTCCGGGTGATGTCCATGGCGGGAACCGTAGGCGTAGCCATACCGCACCTCCTCGCCGGCTTGCTTCCAGGCTACAAAGGCATCACGCCGACGGCATGTGCACGGCACCGGGACAGCCGCGTCGGAGGCGGCTCAGACGCAGAAGTCCACCGCGCCGCTGTCGAGTGAGTAGTAGGCGCCGACGACCTGGGCGCGGCCTTCCCGCTCGTACGGTTCGAGCAACTCGTCATGCTGCAACTGGAAGACGGTCAGCCGGATCTGGGCGCGAATCGTGTTGTCGACCTGGTCGCCCGGAAGGCCCTTGGCCGCCTCGTAGGCCGGGCGCAGCGCGTCCACGACGTCCTTGAGGTGGGCGGGGGCCTCACGTCCGGCGTTGAGGGTCTCCACCGCGAAGGTGACCGCGCCGCAGCGCTGGTGCCCCATGACGACGAGCAGCGGCGTCAGTGACTCCTCCACGCCGTACTCCACCGCGCCTTGGACCAGGCCGTCGTTGGTCTGCGCGGCCGTGCGCACCACGAACAGGTCACCCACGCCCCGGTCGAAGACGATCTCCGGGGGGACGCGTGAGTCGATGCACGAGAAGACGGTCGCGAGCGGATGCTGACCGGCCGCGACCTGTTCACGGCGCGCCACGGTCTGGTGGGGGTGCCGCAGCCGTCCGGCGATCCAACGCTGGTTGCCCGCCTGGAGCAGGTGGAGGACGCGCTCCGGGGTGAGCTCCGGGGTGACGGGGGCGTCGGCCGCGTCGAGTGGCGAGGCGGGTCGGACAGCCGCGGCGGCGTCGGGGGCGAGGAGCGTGGTCCACAGCGGGGCGGAGGCGAGGACGGTCGCCCCGCCGAGGAGGACGCCCCTGCGCGTCCTTGGAACCTCGCTGACCTGGGATCGTGCTACGGGCTCGGACACGTCGGCAGCTCCTTCAAGCGATCGCACATGGCGTGACCCCCTGCCGAGTATGGGGATCCGATGCGGCGGCAACCGCTCACTGCGCCGCACCGGCGACCGTCTTCACTCGAAGCGCGCAGTCCGGAGTGCTGACGCCGCGACCTACACCTCGACGTTCGAGCCCATGATCACGGTGCGGTCCTGCGGGAGCTGGAAGTACGGGGCGGCGGCCGAGGTGATGTGCGAGGTCGCGATGAAGAGGCGTTTCTGCCACTGCGGCATCGTCTTCCCCGGGCCGGGCGTCAGCTCGATCTTGGAGAGGAAGTAGGTGCAGGTGTCCACGTCGATGCGGCCCTCGGTCTGTTCCGCGTTGAGGAGGGCCAGGGCGGCCGGGACGTTCGGCGTCTCCATGTAGCCGAACCTCGCGGTGACCTGGATGATCCCGTCCGTGCCGCTGCCGAGGCTGTCCACGACGATGCGGTCCTCCGGGCCGATCCGGGGAATCGGCTCGGTGTTGATCGCCACCACCGCGAGGTGCTCGTGGCGCACGTGGTTGTGTTCCACGTTGGCCCGCAGCGCCAGCGGTACGGTCGTGGACGAGCGGTTGAGGAAGATCGCGGTGCCCGGCACCACCCGCACCCGCTTGTCGGTCTCCAGGTCGTCGACGAAGGTGCGCAGCGGGCCCTCCAGCCGCTCGCGGTTCTCCGTGACGATGTCGCGGCCCCGGCGCCAGGTGGTCATGATCGTGAAGGCGATCAGGCCGATCAGCAGCGGCAGCCAGGCACCGTGGGTGATCTTGGTCAGGTTGGCGGCCAGGAACATCAGGTCGCCCGACAGCAGGACGACGCCGCCGACGAGGATCCACGGCAGCGGGACCTTCCACCGCTGCCGGGCGACGTAGAGGAAGAGCACGGTGGAGATGGTGATCGTCGCGGTGACGGCCATCCCGTAGGCGTAGGTGAGCCGCGCGGAGGACTGGAAGGCGAAGATCAGGCCGAGCACCGAGACCATCAGCAGCCAGTTGATCCACGGGACGTAGATCTGCCCGATGGTCTTCTCGGACGTGTGCGCGATCCGCAGGCGCGGCAGGTAGCCGAGCTGCGCGGCCTGGGAGGCGACGGAGAACGCGCCGGAGATGACCGACTGCGAGGCGATGACGGTCGCCACCGTGGCCAGCACGACGAGCCCGACCCGCGCCCAGCCGGGCGCCAGCAGGAAGAACGGGCCGCTGACGTTCGCCGGGTCCTTGAGGATCAGGGCCCCCTGGCCGAAGTAGCTCAGCGTCAGGGCCGGCAATACCAGGAAGGTCCAGGACCGGCTGATCGAGCGGCGGCCGAAGTGACCCATGTCCGCGTAGAGCGCCTCCGCACCGGTGAAGGCGAGCACGACCGCCGCGAGCGCGAAGAAGGCGATGTTGAAGTGGTGGAACACGAAGCCGAGCGCGTATGTGGGCGACAACGCGCGCAGGATGGCCGGCTCGTCCGAGATGCCGGAGATGCCGAGAGCGCCGATGGCGACGAACCAGACGATCATGATCGGCCCGAACAGCTTGCCCACGGCCTCGGTTCCGCGCTTCTGCGACAGGAAGAGCAGCACCGCGATGACCGTCGTGATCGGGATGACCGCGTCGTGCAGGCTCGGGTCGACGATCTTGAGACCCTCGACCGCGGACAGCATCGACATGGCCGGCGTGATCATGCTGTCGCCCAGGAACAGGGCGGCCCCGAAGATGCCGAGCGCCGACAGCCACACCGCCGTCCGCCTGCCGTGCTTGGAGAGCTTCTGCTGCACCAGCGTGATCAGGGCCATGATGCCGCCCTCACCGTGGTTGTCCGCGCGCATCGCGAGCGACACGTAGGTGACGGAGACGACCATGATGACGGACCAGAAGATCAGCGAGACGATGCCGTAGACGTTGGAGGTGTTCAACGGCACCGGGTGCGGGTCGCTCGGGTTGAACACCGTCGCCATCGTGTAGATGGGGCTCGTGCCGATGTCACCGAACACCACGCCCAGGGCGCCGACCATCAGCCCCAGTCGCACCGTGTCGCGCACACCAGTGTCAGCTGTCATCGGCGTGCGCTCCGTTCTCTGTGCCGTACTCTCGGTGAGCTCCGCCTGAACTCGTCGCTGTTCGGCAGCCCGGAGAACGGATTGTGACGGCTGCGTCCATATAACCAGCCCGGCGACCGGCTGTCGCGGGCCAGGCCGGCATACAGAGCCGATCGGCTCATCAGTCAGCTCACGACTACGGATCCCGGCGCCGGAGAAGGCGCCGCCATCGTCGCGCGGAGCGCGGGAATGTCCGGGGCGACGGCGGTGAGCAGAGTCAGGCCCTCGCCGAGCCGGAAGGCTGCCGCCTCCGCCGAAGCCCCGACCGACGTCCCGCCTGATGCCTCGCACGTGACCGCGTGGGTCGTCAGCAACTGGCCGAGCGTGCGACGGCCCGCCAGGACCGCCGGGCCGTCCCAGCCGGGTGGCGCGCCGGTGCCGACGTCGGTGGACTGGTCGAGGACGAGCCGGTCGCCCTGGCGGACGGTCAGGCGGGAGGTGAGGCGCCCAGGTGGTTCGTCGTGGCGTCCGAGGACCTGCTCCTCACGGAACAGCAGCTGGGCGTGCGGGTCCAGGTGGACGCGGGTCCACAGCCGCAGCTCGCTCCCCGCCGCCGCGATCACCGGTTCCGGACGCCAGCTCAGCTCGGCGTCCCCGGCGACGGTCAGGTCCAGGTCGTAATGGGCCGGTGCCGGATCCCGGCCCGGGAGGCTGAGGGTGGCGGCTGCGCTGGTGACCAGCAGTCGGGCGCCCGGCTCCACGACCACCTCGACGCGCAGCCGGTCCCCGCCGAGGGGCGCGGCCATCGCGCCCACCAGGACCACGTGCGCCGCGCCCGCGTCGTCCGGGTGGCGGGAGCGGCGCAAGGCGAGCGGCCCTTCGCCGGTCAGCTCGCGCAGGGCCGTGCCCCCGCTTCCGTCCGCCGTCACGCGGATCCGGGCGACGGCGGTGACACCGCTCATGCCCGGCGCCAGTCCGCAAGCCGCTCGCGTACCCACGCCGCCACCGGCGCGACGCCGTCCGGGCGCACCAGCGAGCAGAAGAGGACCGGCAGTTCGCCGCGCTGCGCGGCCGCGTCCCTGGCCATCACCGACAGGTCCGCGCCGACCAGCGGGGCCAGATCGGTCTTGTTGACGACCAGCAGGTCGGAGGTGGAGACGCCGGGGCCGCCCTTGCGGGGGATCTTGTCGCCGCCGGAGACGTCGATCACGAAGATCTGGTGGTCCACCAGCCCGCGGCTGAAGGTCGCCGTCAGGTTGTCGCCGCCGCTCTCGACGAGGACGAGGTCGAGCGGGCCGACCGCGGCCTCCAGCTCCTCCACCGCCTCCAGGTTGGCGCTGATGTCGTCGCGGATCGCGGTGTGCGGGCAGCAGCCGGTCTCCACCGCGGTGATGCGCTCCGGCGGCAGCACGGCGTTGCGCAGCAGGAACTCGGCGTCCTCGGTCGTGTAGATGTCGTTGGTGACGACCGCAAGGGAGAGCTCGTCGCGCAGCACCGCGCACAGGGCCGCGACCGTCGCCGTCTTGCCGGAGCCGACCGGCCCACCGAGGCCGATCCGCAGGGCGCGCCGGGTCCCGGAGCCGGTTCTGGCGGCGGCCGGAGCCGGGGCCGCGTGGTGCTCGGGCGCGGGAAGGTCGGGGTCACGGTGCATGGTGCCTCCGTTCATCGGGGGATGGTGGGGACGGCCCGCGACGATGCGGGCGGGGTGTCACGTGCCGGGTGCCAGGCGTGTCACGAGGCGAAGAGCCGGACCGGCCACGCCGCGTGCTGTTCCGCCGAGATCTCCAGCAGCGGCGCGCCGAGGACCGGCAGCAGGTCGACGTCGCCGAGTTCCCCGGCGGTGACCGCCTGGTCCGCGACCTCGCCGACGGCGTGCGCCAGCCGGGCGAGCACGGCCGTGGCCTGGAACGGGTCCAGGCCCAGCAGTCGCACGCAGGCCGTGACCGGGCCGGACACCGTCTCGTACGCCACCGCTGTCGCCGCGTCCGCCGGGCCGAGACCCGCCGCCGCAGCGGTCACGCCGAGCACGACCGGCTGGTGCGCCCCGGCCGGGCACGCTGCGGCCAGCCGCTCCAGCGCCGGGTCGGGCCAGGCGGCCCGCGCCGCGCGCAGCAGTTGGCGGCCGAGACGGCGCGAGGCCGCCCGCAGCACGGGCGAGGGCGTGCGGGCCTCCGCCGCCTCGTCGAGCGCGAGCGGGTCCGTGCCCGCCGCCGCGCTCGCCGCCAGGGCGGCGTTGGTCAGTCCGACCGTGTGCAGCCGTCCGGCGCAGAACGCCTCCAGGCTCGCGGCGTCGCCCACACGCCCCGCGCGCACAGCCGCCTCGACGCCGCCGGAGTGGGCGTGGCCGCCCGCGGGGAAGCGTCCGTCGGCGAGAACGAGCAGGGCGGGGTGGACCGAGGAATGCATCGTCACGGGCCGCGCCTCAGAAGAGGAAGTACCGCTGGGCCATGGGCAGTTCCGCCACCGGGTGCGGCTCCACCACCTCGCCGTCGATCCGCACCGTGAAGGTGTCCGGGTCCACGGTGACGTGGGGGAGCGCGGTGTTCTCGCGCAGATGCTCCTTCCGCACGTCCCGGGTGTTGCGGATCGGCACGAACGCCTTGGCGACGCCGAGCTGTTCGCCCAGTCGCTCCGGCAGCCCGTCCTCCAGCGCCCACGGCGTCACGAAGTTGAGCGAGTTCGCCGACGGCGACCGCCCGACCCCGCCGAACATCGGGCGCGGTAGCACCGGTTGCGGCGTCGGGATGGACGCGTTCGCGTCGCCCATCTGCGCCCAGGCGATCTGCCCGCCCTTGACCACCAGGTCCGGCTTCACGCCGAAGAAGGCCGGCGTCCACAGCACCAGATCGGCGAGCTTGCCCGGCTCGACGGAGCCGATCTCTTCGTCCATGCCCTGCGCGATCGCCGGGTTGATCGTGTACTTGGCGACGTAGCGACGCGCCCGCAGGTTGTCCGCGCGCCCGTCGCCGGGCAGCGAGCCGCGGCGCCGCTTCATCACGTGCGCGGTCTGCCAGGTGCGCAGGACGACCTCGCCGATCCGGCCCATCGCCTGCGAGTCCGAGCTGATGATCGAGATCGCGCCGAGGTCGTGCAGCACGTCCTCGGCCGCGATGGTGGACGGCCGGATCCGCGACTCGGCGAAGGCGAGGTCCTCCGGGACGTCGGCGCTGAGGTGGTGACAGACCATCAGCATGTCCAGGTGCTCGGCGACCGTGTTCCGGGTGTGCGGACGGGTCGGATTCGTCGAGCTGGGCAGGATGTTGGGCTCGGAGACGACGGTGATGATGTCGGGCGCGTGCCCGCCGCCCGCGCCCTCGGCGTGGTAGGCGTGGATGCCGCGACCGGCGATGGCGGCGAGGGTGTCCTGGACGAACCCGGCCTCGTTGAGGGTGTCGGTGTGGAGCGCGAGCTGCGCGCCGCTCTCGTCGCAGACGCGCAGGCACGCGTCGATGGCGGCCGGGGTGGCGCCCCAGTCCTCGTGGATCTTGAAACCGGTTGCTCCGCCGCGCAGTTGGGCGCGAAGCGCCTCGGTCGCGACGGTGTTGCCCTTGCCGAGCAGGCCGAGGTTCACGGGGTACTGCTCGGCGGCGGCGAACATCCGCGCCAGATGCCAGGAGCCCGGCGTGATCGTGGTCGCCTTCGATCCCTCCGCCGGGCCGGTGCCGCCGCCGAGCAGGGTGGTCACCCCGCTCGCCAGCGCCTCGTCGAACAACTGCGGGCAGATGAAGTGCACATGGGCGTCCACGGCTCCGGCGGTGAGGATCCGTCCGTTGCCGGCGATCACCTCCGTCTCCGGGCCGATCACCAGCTGCGGGTGGACGCCGTCCATCGTCTCCGGGTTCCCGGCCTTGCCGAGCGCGGTGATCCGTCCGTCGCGGATGCCCACGTCCGCCTTGACGACGCCCCAGTGGTCCAGCACCACCGCTCCGGTGATCACGGTGTCGGGCGCGCCCTGGGCGCGGGAGACACGGCTCTGGCCCATCGACTCCCGGATCACCTTGCCGCCGCCGAAGACCGCCTCGTCCCCGCCGCCGCTCAGGTCCTGCTCGACCTCGACCAGCAGATCGGTGTCGGCCAGCCGGATCCGGTCCCCGGCCGTGGGGCCGTACAGGTCGGCGTACCGGCGCCGGGTCACGGTCAGCGCGGCGGCGCGCGGGTCACCGGCGCTCGGCCTGCCGGCGCTCGCGTCGGCGGTGCTCTTCTTAGTCGCGCTCATCTCGTGGGCGCTCATCCGTCCACCCGCCCGGCGGTCTCGCCGCGCAGCCCCCACACCTCGCGGGCACCGCCGAGCGGCACCAGCTCCACGGTCATCGGGATCCCCGGCTCGAACCGGACGGCCGTCCCGGCAGGCACGTTGAGCCGCAGGCCGCGCGCGGAGTCGCGGTCGAAGCGGAGCCCTGGGTTGGCCTCCGCGAAGTGGTAGTGCGAGCCGACCTGGACCGGCCGGTCGCCGGTGTTCACCACCGGCAGCCTGGTCACCGCCCGTCCCTTGTTGAGCGGGACATCGCCCTCGCCCAGCAGCAGTTCGCCCGGAATCACGTCGCGCCCCCGCTCAGTGGATCGGCTCGTGCAGGGTGACCAGCTTCGTCCCGTCCGGGAACGTCGCCTCCACCTGCACGTCGCGGATCATCTCCGGCACGCCGTCCATCACGTCGTCGCGCCCGAGCACCGACCGTCCGGACGCCATCAGCTCGGTGACGCTGCGTCCGTCGCGCGCGCCCTCCAGCACGTGCACGGTGAGGATCGCGAGTGCTTCCGGATGGTTCAGCCTCAGCCCACGCCCCCGCCGCGCGAGGGCGACGTCGGCGGCGACGTGGATCATCAGCCGTTCCTGCTCGTGCGGAGTCAGTCTCATCGGCGTCGAACTCCTCGGGTGGGAGGAAGAGACGCGAGCACCCCCTCGTGCCGCGATCCGGCCAAGCTACCGGATCAGAACCGGAGAACCAGGCGCGTCACGCAGAAGTAACCTGACCGACCCACAGCCCGTCACGCGGGCCGGAACGCGGGCCGCGTCAACACGGAACCGCGGGCAACCGTTCCCGGTCATCGGGCAGGGCTGATGGCAGCGGTGCCGCTGCGGCGACTTCGGCTTCGAAGCAGGTGCGCTCGTCCTGGTCGACGCGCACATGGAAGACGTTGTTGTCGCCGGGCGCCAACCGGACCCAGGCCGGGCGATCGAGTTCGACGTAGCGATGGAAACGCGTCGTCATGTCGGTGACCGCCGCATTACCCGCGGGGTGTCCGCAGACCGTGGCTTGCCGGGCGGCCTCGAGCAGGAGCATGCCGGGGGCGTGGTCGACAGGGTGATCGAACAGGATCGGGTGGTCGAGGTCCGCGCGCAGCCGCCAGGTGCGGGCATGCTGCGTGGGGGACTGCGTAGGGGAGAGGACGACGTCCTGGGCCAGGTGGCGTCCCACGCTGGCGGGGAGAAGTCCGGGTCCCGGGTGCAACGCGTTGGCGCGGGCCGTGGCGAGGTCGGCGCGTCCGGCGCGAAGGCGTTGGTAGACGCCGGGGCTGTGGGCGGAGAAGCGCGTCCTGGCGTGCCCGATCGTCGTCCCGTGCGCGACCGCCGTCATGCTCACACACCCGACGGTGAGGCTGTCCCGTCGGCGGACGACGTCGCCGAACGTGAGGGAGAGCGTCACATCCTGGGGCTGGTCGGCCAGTTGCATGGCCTCGGTGCTCACGCTGAACGACAGGTCTCCCCATATCAGTTGGTGGCCCAGGGGCACGCCGAAGACCTGGTGGGAGAGGAGCGGAAGGGTCTGTCTCAGCGTCTCGGCGAACAGCAGCGAATCGTAACGCCCGTGGACAGGCCTGTAGAAGCTGTGCGTACGGGGCCACTGGGCGGTGATGACGACGGCGGCGTCGGGACGTGTGCGCCAGCCGGTCAGGAAGACCTCGCCGGGTGCGCGCTTGTGCACCAAGTGCTTCGGTACCGCGATGCCTGGAAGGCAGGGGATGTTCGCGGGCATGGGGACTCCTCGTGCTGGGCTGGGATGACCTGTCGCAAGAGCAGTGCAGGTGGTAGGCTAAAAGAAAATTTATTTTTTGTCGATGAGCGGAGGGTGACGACGTGCCGGACCTGAAGCAGGAGCGGGCGGTGCAGACCCGCCGGCGGCTGCTGGTGGCAGCCGCCGAACTGTTCGACCAGTTCGGCTACGAGGGGACCAACGTCGCCGACATCGTCAAGCGAGCCGGGCTGACGCTCGGAGCCCTGTACTTCCACTACGGGAACAAGCAGGGCGTGGCCGAGGCGGTGATGAACAGTCAGCCACAGGTCATAGAGCCTCTGTTGGAGTCCGAGGGGCTGCAGCACGTCGTCGACATAACGCTGGTCTGGGCACATCGCCTTCAGGTCGACCCGCTGCTGCGGGCCGGCGTCCGCCTCGCTGTCGAGCAGCGAGGGCACGGCATGAGCGATGCCACCTCGTTCAACGACTGGGCCGCGATCATGACCGAGCACCTGCAGATCGCTCGCGACAACGGCGCTCTGCGGTCCGGAGTGGACCCCGAGGTCGTCGCCCGCTTTCTGGTCGGCGCCTGCACCGGGGTCCAGCTGTACTCCCAACTCGTCAGCGACCGGGCCGATCTGATGGACCGGACCTGCGAGATGTGGCAGGTCCTGCTGCCCGGAATCGTCTCCGAGGAGGCCCGCGCCGACATCGTCATCGATCCCGCACGACGAGGCGGCGAGTAGATGTCGATCGACAGTCGGGCCGTGCTCGGGCGCTCAACGGGACGGGGCGGCCGCCGGATCGTCGTCACCGGCGCTTCGGGCACGGTGGGGCGTCAGGTGGCGGAGCTTCTGGCCGCGGAGCCCTCCTGCCAGGGCGTGTTCCTCACCCGCGACCCGGACAGCGCCGGACTCGGCGGCCGCGTGGCAGGCGCCGACTTCGCGGACGTCGCGCGGCTGACCGAGGTGTTCGCCGATGCGGACGCCGTACTGGTCATCACCAGCAACCCCCTCCGCCCGGACCACGATGCCAACATCGTCGCCGCCGCCTCGGCCGCGGGCGTCGGCCACCTCGTCAAGCTGTCCGCGCTGGCTGTCGCCGATCCCCAGGCCCAGGACCTGATCACCTCCTGGCAGCGTGCGGCCGAGGACCGCATCCGGCGCAGCGGCATCCCGTGGACCATCCTGCGCCCCCGTGCCTTCATGACCAACACCCTGTCCTGGGCGTCCGACATCCGCCGAGAAGCCACCGTGTGGGCGCCGTATCCCGCCTCCCGAAACGCCTGTATCGCGCCGCACGACATCGCCCAGGTCGCCCGTCGTGTCCTCCTTGAGGACGGTCACCACGGACGGATCTACTCACTGACGGGCCCCCAGCCGCTCTCGGCCCGGGACCAGGTGGACCACCTGGGCGCAGTGTTGCAACGCCCGCTCGCCTGCGCCGAACTGACCATCGGGCAGGCCCAGGAGCGGTGGCGCCGCCGGTATCCCGAAGTGATGACGCAGGCCCTGACGGCCAGTGCGGAGCGCCAGCAGGCGGGCGCCAAGGAGAGGACCACTCGCGACGTGGAGGACCTCCTCGGGCGGTCACCCACCTCCTTCTCCTCATGGGCACAGACGAACGCGCATCTCTTCGCAACCACCGCATGAAACCAATGCATAAAACCACTGCCTGAAACGACGTCATGATTGGCGGCCTGCCCCCGTGTCGAACGACCCCCTCCTCCACGGCAAGACAGTCATGATCACAGGCGCGTCGAGCGGCATCGGCGCTGCGGCGGCGCATCTCTTCGCGGCCGAAGGCGCAGCCGTGGTGCTCACCGCGCGCCGCGCGGAGCTCTTGGAGAAGACGTGCGCCGAGATCCACGCGGCCGGCGGACGAGCGATCGCGGCGCCCGGCGACGTCACCCGCGCCCAGGACATGCGCGACGTGGTCGACAAGGCCGTCAACGCGTTCGGAGGGCTCGACGCAGCCTTCAACAATGCTGGATGGACCTCCACCGGCACCGCTTTCCACGAGATCGCCGACGACGAGTACGACCGGATCATCGACGTGAACCAGCGCGGTGTCTGGAACGCGATGCGGGCGCAGATCGCGGCGATGCTGGCGCTCGGCAGTGGGGGAGCCATCGTCAACACGTCCAGTGTCGCCGGCGTGCGCGCCACCGGAGTCGCGGCGCCGTACATCGCGGCCAAGCACGCGGTCATCGGCCTGACCCGAGCCGCCGCCGACGAGTACGGCGCGCGTGGCATCCGGGCCAACGCCCTCGTCGTCGGGAGCACCGGAACGGAGCTGATGCAGGAGACCCTGGCCCGCACGCCCGAGCTCTACGGTCCGTTCACCGAGCGCGCGATCCAACACCGACTCGCTGCGCCTCGGGAGGTTGCGGAGGCCGCCGCCTGGCTCTGTTCGGACCGGTCCTCCTTCATCACGGCGGCGGCGATTCCCGTCGACGGGGGATGGACGGCCCGATAACCAGTCAGCCCTCGGCTTCCATGTGCCCGCCGGGCATGGCCTGGCGCCACGCGGCCGCCAGCTGGCGGAGGGCCGCATGGTGGTCGGCTCCGGCGTGGACGGCCCAGGCTTCCACCCCCATGAGCAGGCAGCGGACGAGGAAGCCGATGGTCTCACTTGAGCACGCTCCGAGGGCAGTTGGGGCGTCGCACGCCCGGTTCGCCAGTCCCGCCACCTGGCCGCACCAGGTGTCTCGCCAGGCGAAGTGCCCCGTCGGGTCGTCCCGGCTCAGTCGGCTGCAGGCGAGAACGGTGGGATCGTCGTCGTTCAGCAGCAGTGACGCGAGACGTAACGTGAGGTCGGCCAGGCGCTGCAGGGGCTCGGCGTCATCTCCCGCCTGAGACGCGACGGCCACCGATGTGCGCTTCACGCCGTCGCGGTACACCTCCTGGATCAGCGCCTGTTTCGTCGGGAAGTGGAAGCTCACGGCGCCCAACGTCACATCCGCACGTGCCGCCACGCGAGCCAGCGTGGTCCCGTGGTACCCGGACTGCACTATCTCGCTGGCCGCAGCCCTCAGGACTCGGTTGCGGGTGCGCATTGCTCGTGTCTGCGTCACTTCATCCTCTTGTCATCCACGGCGGACGGGGCGCGGGGAGCCGGTGCGGATCTTGGCTGATGGTCGTAAGAGGATTTTTGACGCGATGTCGGATCCGTCAAGACCACCTGCCGTTCACGACCCTGTTGCCGGGCGGCCCGCCCCGGGCGGCGTGTGCGGTCGCGGACGTCGTCCCCCCTTGCCTTCCAGGCCCGCACCCTACATCATAAAAAAGCCTATTTTTGTAGCGATGACCTGGTCGAACGCAACCAACGCAGAGTCAATCCGGGGCGGATCCAGCCGACGTCGGTTCACTCTTGGAGGTCAGTGATGAGCACGGAAGCTGCGGGCGCACAGACGACCGCGTGGTCGGAGGGTTCCTTGTCGGATGTCCACGAGATCGCTGTCGACCGGCTGCACCCTGCCGATTCCCCGCGCCGGGCCGGCATCGACGACCGACACGTCCGCCTCCTCGCGGAGTGCGAGACAGCGCTTCCGCCGATCGTCGTCCACGCGGGAACGATGCGGATCATCGACGGGATGCACCGATGGGAGGCCGTCGTCTTGCGGGGCGAGACCCACATCGCCGCACGGTACTTCGAGGGCAGTGAACTGGACGCGTTCGCATGGGCGGTCAAGGCGAACACCACGCACGGCCTCCCGCTCACCGCCGAGGACAGGTCAGCGGCGACCCGGCGACTGCTGTGCTCGCACCCGCAGTGGTCCGACCGGGCGATCGCCGCGGTGGCCGGTGTCTCCGCCAGGACCGTCCGCTCGCTCCGGCAGGACGCCGACGCCGACGTGGTGTCCCGGATGGGCCGGGACGGACGTTCCCGTCCGGTCAGCAGCGCGGAGGGGCGGCTGCGGGCACGCGAGATGATCGAGAAAGACCCGCAGGCATCGCTGCGGACCGTCGCGCGGGCAGCGGGCGTGTCCCCCTCGACCGTCCGCGACGTTCGCGAACGCCTGCGACGAGGAGAGAACGTCGTCCCTAGCGGCCAGCAGCCGAAGGACGACCGGCGGGGGGCACCGTTGGCCGACGGACTGTCAGACCGCGTCCCCGCGAGCGCCTGGGACCCGACGCGGGACCCGTCACTTCGCTTCAGCGAGCAAGGCCGCCAACTGCTCCGCCTGCTCATGATGCACCGGTTCCCGGTGCAGCGCCGAGAGGAGCTCCTGGCCAGCGTTCCGCCGCACGCGACGACAGCGGTCTCGGCGGCGGCCCGGGAGTGCGCACGCGCCTGGGACGCCTTCGCCGACCTGCTCGCGGCGCGCACGGAAGAGCCCGCGCACAGCCGCGGATGACTGACGCTGCGCGTGTCCAACCGCGCACGAACCGCACTCGTACAGGGACGGCCTTCGGCCCCCTGTGAAACGCCACGGTCTCTGCAATTTCCCATGGGCAGAAAGCCGTGGGGGATCTGCTGTCCATCTCTTGCCTTGACGATTCGATTGCCCGCATGAAGGATGAAAACCGACCCGATGAGATCGGCCCCCGATCGAAGTGACCCGGAATTCATCGTGAATTGACTGGAGCTCAGGATGGATCACGTGGGCGACCAAGTGGAAACGGCCTTGCCCGACAGCGATAAACGCGTCGACGTCGACGTCGCCGTCGTCGGAGCAGGTCCGGCGGGACTGTACGCCGCCTACTGTGCGGGATTCCGCGGACTTTCCTGTGCCGTCGTCGACTCACTGCCGCATCCGGGCGGGCAGATATCCGCCCTGTACCCGGAGAAGAACATCTACGACGTGGCCGGCCACGCGGTGGTGCGCGGACGGGAACTCGTCGACAACCTCGTCCGCCAGGTCGCTCCCTTCGAACCGCACTACCTGCTCGGCACGACGGCAACCTCTTTGACGCCTAGTCAGGAGGCGGGCTGGACGATCGAACTCGACGGCGGCGGGCGGATCCACGCCCAGGCGGTCGTGATCGCGGCCGGACTGGGCCGCTCGACGCCCCGCACGCTGGACTGCCTGCGCCCCTACGAGGGGAGAGGCGTGGCCTACCACGTGCCGCGTCTGGAGGAGCACCGCGGGCGCGACGTGGTGATCGTGGGCGGCGGCGACAGCGCGGTCGACTGGGCCCTCGCCTTGGCGCCGCTGGCCCGGTGCGTCACTGTCGTGCACCGGCGCTCGGAATTCCGCGCCCATCCGCACAGCGTCAAGCAGATGTACGCGGCCGATATCCGCGTCTTGACGGATGCGCGCGTGACGGAATGCAATGGTGCAGGGCGTCTCGAAGACATACGCATTCGAGCCGGCGACGAAGAAATGAAGCTGCCCGCGCAGGCACTGGTCGCAGCTCTCGGGTTCATCACCAACCTGGGACCGATCGGCGGTTGGGGGCTCACGGTGGAAAACCATCGCATTGTTGTCGACAGGGCGATGCGGACGAACCTTCCGCGCGTGTACGCCGTCGGCGACATATGTCATTACGAGGGTCGAGTCCCGCTCATCTCAGTCGGTTTCGGGGACGCGGCGACTGCGGCGAACCATGCGGCGGTCGACCTGCGTCCCGGATCCCGGCTCGCACCGGAACACTCCACCGACCGCGACACCGCGCTGCTGCCATGACCCTGAAGAAACTGACCGTCCTTCCCTCCGGAACGGAGATCCTGCTCCCTGCCGGATCCCCCCTCACGGAAGTCGAGTACGAATCCCCGGACCGGCTCATCCCCTTCGGATGCCGCTCCGGTTCGTGCGGCGCGTGCGTCATCGAGGTGGTGCAGGGGTTCGGCTGCCTCGGCGAACCCGACCTCGACGAGCTCGACTTCCTGGAAGACCTCGGCCGCACCGGCGGTAGCCATCGACTGGCCTGCCAGTGCCGCTTGCAGGGCGACGCGACCATCTGCGTCGCCGACGACATCTGATCCACCCGAGTGTCCACACGAAAGGTGACATCATGCAGAACCGCGTCCACCACGTCGGCTACGGGGACCGCACCCCGTTCCTGAACGCAGCCGCCTCGGCGAAGCTGCGTGCCGAGATCGACCAGCAGCTCGACCAGCAGGTCCTCGAGTGGTACGCCAACGTCCCCGAGGCCGCGCACCTGGAGGGCAAGAACGTCGACTCCGCGTACTACAAGCGAAACCTGATCGAGACCGCCTGGCGCATCCGGATGCTACGGGTGTCCGAGGCGAAGGCGCTGGTGGAGATCGCCAAGCGCAGCCCGGAGGCCGCCCAGGTCTGGGCCAACTACGAACAGGAGGAGATGCTCCACGACGAACTGTTCATCAGCGACCTTGCGCGGGTGGGGGTGTCGCGCGAGCAGTTCCTGGGCACCGAGCCCTACCTGTCGACCAAGCTGCTGACCGGCTACTTCTCCTACCTGCTGGACCACGAGGGGCCGCTCGGCGTGGTGGCCTACTCCTACCTGGTCGAGTACGTGAACGTGAAGCTGGAGCCGAGGAAGCTGGAGGCGCTGAAGGGTTCGGTCGGCGAGGACAACATCGGCGGCCAGATCAACCACTCGCACACCGACATCAACGACGACCACCCCGGTGAGGTGTGGGCGGCGGTGCGGCACCTGCTCCGAAGCGACGAGGACGTCGTCGCGTTCAAGCGCTACCTCGGCGAGCACCAGTCGCTGCTGGCGCGGTACTTCGAGGAGCTCTACCTGGACACCATCGCCACGGCCGAGAAGCAGTCGGCCTGATTCCCGCCCTCGGTGGGGGCGCGGCGCGATCGGGCCGCGCCCCCACCCCCCGGTGAGGAGGCCGGATGAGCACGGAAAACGCCAACGGAGTGCTACTGCTCAGCCATGTCGGGTTCTCGTTCATGGAAGACCTTGTCGCCACGGTCAGGAAGCGGGGGCTGAGGGTCTACGTGCTCAGCTCGCTGCCGGAGGAACAGCACCAGCAGGACAGGCCGCAGCAGTTGGCGGATCTGGCCGACGACCTTCGGGTGACCGACCGTCACGTACTGACCCCCAGGGATGTCGAGGAGTACCTCGACGCACTGTCGGACACGGGCATCCGGGTGCGGTGCTGCCTCACGGTCTGGGAGGGCTACCGGCACCTGATGGCGCTGGCCAACGCCCGCCTCGGGGTCCCGGACCTGGCGGAGAAGCAGGTTCTGGATCTGCGCGACAAGCTGACGCTACGGAACCTCATCGCCGACGCCGGCCTCAGCCGCGGCCGAGCATGCGCACTCAACCCCGAGACGCTCGCCGAACGCCAGCGCGAGGGCGGCCGATACTTCGTGAAGCCGGTGAGCGGCATCGCCTCCTTCGGCGCCTTTCCGCTGACCGCCGCCACGACCTGGGACGACCTGGAGCGCATGGCCGCCGAGGCCCGCGCCGACACCGTCTACGCGAGCGTCTTCGCCGCCGACCCGCAGCCGACCGATCCCGTGCAGCCAAGCCCAAGCCCAAGCCCAAGCCCCGGCCCAGCCACGAGCGCGGGTCCGAGCGAGGGTCACAGCGAAGGCCTCGGGATGGAGTTCCTCGTCGAGGACTACGTGCCGGGGCGGGAGTTCAGCTTCGAGGTCATCGTCGTGGACGGTGCCCCGCATGTGGTGGCCGTGCACGAGAAGTGCGAGGTGACGGAGACCGAAGGCACCGTCCTCGAGAACGCGTGCGTCAGCCCGCCGGTGAGCCTGTCGCAGGAGCAGACCGGCGCCGGGATCGCCTGGGTGGCGGGCGTGCTGAGCAACCTCGGCCTCGACTGGGGCTGCTTCCACATCGAGGCGCGGTACGCCCCGGCCGGGTGGGACCTGATCGAGGTCAATCCACGCGTCGGCGGCAGTCTGATATCGCCGAGCGTGGCGGCGCTGACCGGCGGTCCCAGCCTGCTCGACCTCTGGCTGGGCTCACTGCTCGCCGCTGACCTGCCGGCCGGATTCCTCAAGGCGCTGAGGGACGTGTCGTTCAGGCCTGACGGCGTCACCCCGAGCGGCGACGCGACGTTCTTCCGGGTCTTCTTCGCCGACCCCGGAAAGATCCTTCAGGTGGGGTTGAACGACGACCTCCCGCTCCGACCCGCCGTGTCGCACGTGCTGCTCAAGCCCGGCGACGTGGTGGAGTCCTCCTCGCGAGAGGTCTTCCTCGGTCAGGTGCTGTGGCGCATGCCCTGCGCCGAACGGGACGCCGTCCTTCCCGAGCTGCTGCCCGCTTCCGAGCGCGCGATCGAGATCACGTATGAGACGGAGCGCGGATGACCAGGCCAATTCTCCTCATCGTCGACTACAACCTGAGCCGGATCGACGAGGTCCGCGACCTCGGTGACTACGCCCGCGAACGCCACGGGGCAACGGTGGTTCTGGTCCGCTCCGAACCCACCGAGGCGGACCGCTACCTCGCTGACGAGGTGATCGACCTCGATCCGCTGCGTGACGACTTCAGCGAGATCGGGGCGAAGCTCCTCGACGACCGGCGCGAGCGGATCAAGGCGGGCATCGTCTTCTCCGACAACGCCGTGCGCAGCGGGGCGGAGCTCCTGGAGCGGCTCGGCGTCCCGGTGGACTGCTCGCATCTGGCTGAGGGGGCGTTCTCCAAATACCGCTACCGGCTGGGTGAGGCGCGCGTGGCCGAGCTGCTGGCCGCGCAGCGGGTCATGGTGCCGGCGTTCGCTGAGATCGCCTCGCTCGACCAGCTCCGGGACTTCGCGCGGGCGCATCCCGAGGGCTTCGTGGTCAAGCCTGCGGCTGAGGGCAACAACAGGGGCGTCGTCGTGGTGCGCCCTGGCGACGACCTGACGGCGGCCTTCGGTGAGGTACTTCCGTATCTGGAGGGCGGCGTCGTCTGCGAGGAGTTCATCCCGTACCGGCGCGAGTTCTCCTTCGACGGGCTCGGCTCGCTGACGTTCCTGACCGAGAAGATGAGCGCGCCTGGCCGGTACCCGGTCGAGATCGCGCAGGTGCTCCCGGCGGTGGTGACCGACCAGGAGCGCGCGACGCTGGAGCGGACGGGCCGTCAGGCGAACTGGCTGGTCGGCCAGTGCGACGGTCCGTTCCACAACGAGATCAAGCTGAGCGACGACGGGCGGTATGCCGCCGTCGTCGAGCCCAACCGCAG
This sequence comes from Streptacidiphilus fuscans, assembly GCF_015690355.1. GTDB lineage: Bacteria > Actinomycetota > Actinomycetes > Streptomycetales > Streptomycetaceae > Streptacidiphilus > Streptacidiphilus fuscans. The sequence goes on from NZ_JADPRT010000018.1 coordinate 150,258, forward strand.
GCCGGGCGGGATGAAGATCTGGTCGCTGGCCCGATGGGTTTACGGCGTCGACCTCCACCGCCGTTGGGTCGACGCGGCGTTCGGCACGGCAACCGAGACGCCGTCTCTGGTGCCCGGCCGCTCGGCGGCCACGGTGCTGCTCGGCGTCGGCAGCGACCGCTGGTTCGGCCCGGACGACCTCCCGGTCGGCGCTGACCCGTTCACGGACGCCGTCCAGGCCACCGGGGAGCGGCTCGGACTGGTCGACGGAGAGCTGACCGTGACGGAGTTCTCCTGGTTGTCCCGCGAGCGCAGACACCTGCACGCCGTCGCCCGCGACAACGCTGACTTCGCGGCACAGGGCTGCGTCGTGCTGCACGGCGGCAGCGCCGACATCCGCTCCGTGGTCCACATGCTCCGTGAAGCGTGGGTCGACGCCCTGGACGGCGTTCTCGCCACTCCCGTCGAGAGGTCCTGATGAAGATTCTCGTCCTGCACCGGGTGCCGTACTTCAAGATCGAATACCACCGGGGGATCTCCCACGACCGGCACGAGGTCACTTACTACGGAACCGACCAGGCGCTGGCCACGCTCCCACCCGATCTGCGCTGCGAGCGGGTGAGCCGTGCCGGCTCCCGCTCCGCGTTCGACGAGGCCCGGGACTGGCTGGCCGACGCGCCCCGTGACTTCGACCGGATCATCTCGGTCTCGGAGTACGAACTGCTCGACGCCGCCCGGCTGCGCAAGTATCTCGGCGTCCCGGGCGCCCCGGTGGAGCAGGTGCTGCTGGCCCGCGACAAGGTCCTGATGAAGCAGGCCGTCGACGACGCCGGTCTTCGCGTGCCGCGCTTCCTGCCCCTGCGGCGCTTTCTCGGGCAGAACGGCCACGCACCCTGGACGGGCCGAACCGTCCTCAAGCCCCATCGCGGCGCCTCCAGCGAGGACGTGCTCGTGTTCGACACACCGGCGCGCGTCGCCACGGCGGTCACGAACGGCCGCACCGGTGTCGCCCGGCTCGACGCCGGCAGCGGGGTCGACGACTTCGAAGTGGAGGAGTTCCTCTCCGGGCCGATCCGGCACTTCGACGGCTTGGTCCAGGGCGGCCAGGTCCTGGTGCTCAGCGCGAGCGAGTACGTGGGCACCTGCCTGGAGTACGCGCAGGGCCGCCCGATGGGATCGTTCCAGGTCGGCGTGTCCGACCCGACCCGCGCCTGGGTGTCACGGGCCTTGGACGCGGTGGGAATCGAGGACGGCAGCTTCCATCTCGAAGGGATCGTCCACGACGACGAGTTGGTCTTCCTTGAGGTCGGCAACCGGGTCGGCGGCGCCGACGTCGTGTCGACCGTGGAGCTCGCGACCGGCGTCCACCTGCCGTCGTACGAACTGCGCACCCTGCTCGGCGAGCCCATCGCCGGGACGCTGCCCGAACCACCCGCCGACCGGCGCTGGTACGGCTGGTTCGTCCACCCCGGCCACCATCTGACCGGACGGGACTACCGAGGGCTCGACGGAGCCGAGGCGTTCCGGGCCAGCCCGCGCGTGGTCACCTGGAACGAACTGCCGTCCGGTGCGCCGCTGCCCGACCACATCACCTACCAGGCCGGAGAGACGGTCCTCGCCGGGGTTGTCGCGGGCGAGACCCCCGAGGACACCCGCGACTGGATCCGGGACCTGTTCCACTCGCTGTCGGTCCGCGCACGTCCGAGCGTCCCCGCCGCACCGGAACAGGTCCCCGCGTGACCGGCCTCAACGCTCTCGCCGACCGGTACATGGACCAGTTGGCCGCACTGGACCCCTGCCTGGCCTCGTCGATGGGCATGACCGGGCAGGAGGAGCGGCTCACCGACTTCGGCCCGAGCGCCGCGCACGCGCGGGCGGAGCTGGCCCGTCGCACCCTGACCGCGCTCGACGGCACGCCGGTGGCGGGGAGAAGAGAGCGCATCGCGGCGGCGGTGCTGCGGGAACGGCTCTCCACGGAGATCGCGCTCTCCGGCGCGGGCGCCTACGACCCGTTGCTGGACACACTGGACGGCCCGATCCAACGGATCCGTCAGTCGATCGGGCTGCTGGATCGAGGCGTCGACACCCGCTGGGACGCGCTGCTCGCGCGCCTGCGGGCCGTCCCCGCGACGCTGGCGGGCCTGCGCGAGAGCCTGGAGGCCGCGCGGCGCGGCGGCCGGATCGCGCCGCTGCGCCAGGTCGTCCGCAACGCCCGCGACTGCCGGGACATGCGGCGGTACCTGCGGGGTCTGTCGGCCGGTGTCGGCGGCGGAGTCAGCGCCGGTGCCGACGCTGTGCCAAGGGCCGCGCTGGACACGGCAGTTGCTGAGGCGAACGAGGCGTTGACCCGCTTCACGGCCTACCTGACCGAAGAACTCGCCACGGAAGCACCGCAGCTGGACGCCCTCGGGCCGGATCGCTACCACCTCGGCGTGCGCGAGTTCCTGGGCACCCGGCTCGACCTGGACGACACCTACGCCTGGGGTTGGGACGAACTGGCCAGGGTCCAGCGGGAGATGGTCCGCACGGCCGCGCGGATCGCCCCTGGAGAACCGGTCCCGGCGGTGCTGGCGCGGCTCGACCGCGACCCTCGCTACCAGATCACGGGCACGGAGGCGTTCCGCGACTGGCTTCAGGAGCTCGCCGACCGCGCCATCGCCGATCTCGACCGAACGCATTTCGCGATCCCCGAGCCGCTGCGTCGGATCGACTGCCGGATCGCTCTCACCAGCGGACCGGCCACCTATCTGCCGCCCAGCGAGGACCTGTCACGGCCAGGGACGGTCGAGTGGCCGTTGAGAGATCCGGGCGCGCCGATCCCCACCTGGTCGGCGCCGAGCACGTTGTTCCACGAAGGCGTCCCTGGCCACCATCTGCAGCTGGGCATGACCACCTTGAACACGGCCGCCTTCAACCGCTTCCAGCGCCTCTCCTCCGAGTTGCATCCGGGGCACTGCGAGGGCTGGGGCCTGTACGCCGAGCGACTGATGGACGAGCTGGGCCATCTGACCGACCCCGCGCATCGGCTGGGAATGCTGGCGACCGGTCAGCTGCTGCGCGCCGCACGGGTGGTGCTGGACATCGGGTTGCACCTGCGCCTACGGATCCCCGCAGGCGCCGGTTTCGCCGAGGGGGAGCGGTGGACACCTCGGCTGGGACGTGCGTTCCTCTCCGACTACTGCGGGCTGGGCCCGACCGGGTTCGTCGAGTTCGAGATCGACCGCTACCTCGGGCGCCCCGGCCAGGCCCTCGCCTACAAGCTCGGCGAGCGGGTCTGGCTGGAGGCGCGGGAGGCGGCACGGCGGCGCGAGCGTTCCGCGTTCGACCTGAAGCGGTTCCATCAGCACGCGCTCGGCCTCGGCCCGATGGGCCTGGACCTGCTGCGGACGGAACTGGCCGGGCGGGCGGAGGACATGCCCGAAGGCCAGGAATCCGCAGACCACGAACTCAGCGGTGCTACCGGGTCTTCTGCACGCGGGTGTTGTCCGCGGTGAGCGGAACGCCCTCGGCGCTGGTCGGCGTGCACGGCAGGACTTGGTCGCCGTGCTCGTCCACGAGCAGGGAGTGAGCCTCGCCGGGCGCGAAGGCGTGCCGTTCCCCCCACTGCCGCAGGGTGAGGACGACCGGGAAGAGATCGCGGCCGGCCTCGGTGAGCACGTACTCCTTGCGACGGCCCGAGGTCGCGACCTCCTGAGCGAGCACCCCGTACGCGGTGAGCTTGCGCAGGCGGTCGGTGAGGATGTTCCGCGCGATGCCGGTGCGTCGCTGGAACTCGGTGAAGGACCGCGCGCCGTCCATCGCGTCACGGATCACCAGCAGGCTCCAGCGGTCGCCGACGAGGTCGACCGTGCGGGCGACGGGGCAGTCGGGGTCGGTCCACTCGGGGCCGGTGGCGCGCAGTGCGGTGGTTGGCATGACACCTCCGATGGGTTGCGGATCTCCCGATGAGTTGCGAATCAAAACCATCATGCCGTAGCGTCGAATCAGTTGCAATTCGCTACTCATTGAGGAGTACGATGAACGCCTGGCGGCGATTGCTGCTCGCGACGGTCTGTGCCGTGGCGGTGGCGAGTATCTACGCGGCGCAGCCGGTCCTCGCGCCGATGGGACACGATCTCGGGGTGCCGGCGGGGCTCACCGGGTGGATCGTCGCGATCGGCCAATGCGGGTACCTGATCGGACTGGTGCTCCTGGTCCCGCTGGGCGACATGCTCGACCGGCGGCGACTCATCACGGCCCACCTGACGATCACCGCGCTCGGCATGATCCTCGCGGCCACCGCGCCGACCGCATGGGTGGCGTTCGTCGGCCTCGCCCTGGCCGGGATGTTCGCGGTCGTGGTGCAGACCACCGTGGCCTACGCCGCCTCGGTCTCCCCGCCGGCCGAACGCGGACGGAACATCGGCGTCGTCACTTCCGGCGTGGTGGTGGGCATCCTCGGCGCGCGAGTCGTCACCGGCGCGGTCGCCCAGGCGTGGGGGTGGCGCAGTTTCTACCTCCTGCTCGCGCTGCTGTCGCTCGCCCTCGCGGCACTCGTCCTGGCGGTGCTGCCCTCGGAGGAGCGCTCCGACCGTCCCGCGAGCTACCGGCAGGCCATCGCCGCACTGGGCGGCCTGTTCCGCAGGCGGGCCTTCCTGACACGCGGGTTCATCGCCTTCTTCCTGTTCGCCTCGTTCGGAACCCTCTGGAGCGGGCTGTCCCTGCCGTTGGCGGGCTCGCCCTGGCACCTGAACGAGACCCAGATCGGTCTGTTCGGCCTCGCCGGCCTCGCCGGGGCCCTCGGCGCGGCACGCGCGGGACGGTGGGCGGACGCGGGCCGGGCAAGGCTGTTCACCGGCCTTGCCCTGATCCTGCTCATCCTCTCGTGGGCGGCGACCGCGCAGCTGACCTGGTCGCTGTGGATCCTCGTTCTCGGGATCGTCCTGCTCGACTTCGCCGTCCAGGTCGTCCATGTGAGCAACCAACACCTGCTCACCACCGCTTTCCCCGACCGCATCAGCGGACTCATCGGCAGCTACATGGTCTTCTACTCACTCGGCTCCGCCCTCGGCGCGGCCGCCACGACGGCCGTGTCCACCGCTCACGGCTGGACGGGCTCCTGCCTCCTCGGAGCCGTCCTCGCGGCCTGCGCGCTGGCCGTCTGGGCCGTTGACGCGCGCGTCCCGAGTCACGGCGAACCGCCGTCCCACGGCGAGCCACCGTCCCACGGCGACACCGGTCGGGCGACGGTCCGACCGGCGGAATCGCCGTCAGAGGTCCACTGAACGCCCACCCTTGACACGCCGACTTCACGGAGGACTCCTCATGTCTCTCTCACAGCCAGCGACCCTGTCCCACGTCGCATCCGACACGGCGCTCGCCGTCGACGGCGGAGCGTTCGATCCGGGGGACTGGGAATCCGTCCGCGCCCAGTTCCTGCTGTCGCCGGAGCTGGTGCACCTCTCGAACTTCTATCTCGCTTCCAACCCCACTCCCGTGCGTGACGCCATCACCCGCTACCGGAGGGCGTTCGACGAGGATCCGCACGGCTTTCTCGACGACAACATGTTCGGGCGCGACGAGGACATGCTGTGGCGTGAGGTGTGCGCCGCCGCCGCGAACTACGTCGGAGGGCAGCCGAACGAGATCTCCCTGACCAGCAGCACCACCATGGGCCTCGCGTTGATCTACAACGGCCTGAGCCTGAAGCCGGGTCAGGAGATCCTCACCACCACGCACGAGTTCTACCCGCACTACGAGTCGATCCGCCTGGCTGCCGAGAAGTCGGGCGCGAGCATGCGTCAGATCCCGCTCTACGAGTCGTCGTTGAACTTCTCCGCAGACGAGGCCATCGCCCGGATGTGCGCGGCAGTGCGCCCGAACACCCGGGTCTTCGGTGTCGCCTGGGTCCACTCCAACACCGGAGTCAGGCTGCCGCTCGCCGATTTCGCAGCCGCACTGGCCGACCTGAACAAGAACCGCGACGAGGACGACCGCGTCCTGCTGGTGGTGGACGGGGTCCACGGGTTCGGTGTCGCGGACGAAGACGTCGCACGGATGGGCTGCGACTTCTTCTCGGCGGGCACGCACAAGTGGATCCTCGGACCGCGCGGGACCGGCATCGTCTGGGCGGAGCCCCGGAACTGGGCACTCGTGCGGCCGACCATCCCCAGCCTGATGACCCGGGAGACCGCCGACGCATGGCGACAGGACCGGCTGCCGGTCGGCCCGACCGAAGCGGCGTGGGTCAGCCCGGGCGGGTTCTTCTCGTACGAGCACCAGTGGGCCGCCGCCGAGGCGTTCCGCTTCCACCAGCAGATCGGACGCAAGCGCGTCCACGACCGGATCGCCGAGCTGAACAGCCAGATCAAGGTGGGCCTGGCCGGGATGAAGCACGTCACCCTGCACACGCCGCTCGACCCCGACATCTCCGCGGGCATCGTCACCTTCGACGTGGACGGCCACAGCCCCCGGGACGTGGCGCAGACCCTGCGTCACAACCGGGTCATCGCCAATGCCACCCCCTACGGCGTCCCGCACGTGCGCCTGTCCGCCGGCATCGTCAACTTCCCGGCGGAGATCGACCTGGCGCTGGAGGTCATTCGTTCGCTGGCGTGAACACCCGGAGCCACTGACCGAGTCACCTGGCGGCCTGTTCCTAAGGTCACCAGGTGACTCCGGTCCACGCGCCGCAGGCGGGCGCGCCGGTGTCCGGCACAATACGCGGCATGGCTACACCTGATCTTTCACTGGAGCCCGTGGAGATCGTCAGCGCCCGCTACCGGCTCCGTCCGCCTTCACTGCGCGAGGCCCGGGATGTACTGGCGATGGCGCAGGACCCCGAGATCCGGCTGTGGAACGGGTTGACCACGGTCAGCGACGAGGACAGCGCGCGGGCCTGGTGCGAACGCTGGTCCGGCTGGAACGGCGGGACCTCGGCGGTGTGGGGCGTCTTCGACGCGGCCGAGCCCGCGCTGCTCGCGACGATATCGCTGTCCGACATCGACCGGCGCAACTCCTCCGCCGAGATCGGCTACCGGGTCGCGCCGTGGGCCCGTGGCCAGGGCGTCGCCACCGCGGCGCTGATGTCGGTCACCGACTGGGCGTTCGCCACCCTCGATCTCACGCGGCTGCAACTGCTGCACGGGCGGGAGAACCACGCCTCCTGCCGGGTCGCGGTGAAGGCCGGGTTCGTGCTGGAGGGCGAGCTGCGCTCCTCGTACCGCTACGGGGACGGCGAGCTGCACGACGAGCACCTGCACGCACGTCTCGCGGGTGACCGCGTCGCGCCCTAGACCGGCCCCCTGGCCGGCTCCTGCGCTGTCCGGTCAGGGACGGTGACGTCGTTGTCGCCGTCGCTGCCTGCCTGCGCGAGTGCTGCGCGCGGCCCCTGGGTGGGTCCACAGCCGGCGTCAGCCCCACGTGCGCATTCCCCCTGGCCAAGTGACGTGCCGTCGGCACTCCCTGGTGGGGTGCACGCTCGGGCTGGGTTGTGTCAGGTGGTGGGGGTGGTGTTGTTGAGCCAGCCGGCTTTGGTGGCGTTGACGCCTGCTTGGAAGCGGCTGTTGGCGCGGAGCTGGGTGGTGAGCTGGGCGATCTTGCGGCGCACGGTGCGTTCGTGGATGCCGAGGTGGTGGGAGATGGCCTGGTCGGTGTGTCCGTTGGCGAGCATGTGGAGCAGGGTCGTGGTGTGGGTGTCGTGCGGCGGCGGGGGCTGGTGGGGAGCGGGGTCTCCGGGGTCGGTCTGGCGCTCGGGGTCTGTTCGGTCCGTGGGTGGGGTTGTGGGCGGGTGTTGTTTGAGGCTCTTGGTGCCTTGGGGGGTGAGCGGGGTGGCGTGGGTCCAGTAGTGGTGGAAGAGCGTGCGGAGGATGTGGTTGACGACCGGGCTGTGGGCGATCAGGAGGCGCGACGGCGGAGGGTTGGGTGTTTGGGGAGTGGTGGCGTCGTGCGGGATGTGCAGGAGGGTGGTGGTGTGGTCGATCAGGGCGAAGCTGAGGGGGAGGACGGGGTGGCTGCGTCCCTGAGCGCCGTTCTGGAGCAGGTGGTGGAGCTGTTGCGCGGCGTGGGGGGCATGGGTGGTGGCGGTGCGGATGACGAAGCGGATCTGGATCCCTCGATCGAGGAGGGAGTGGAGAGTAGGGGTGAGGGCCCTGGTGAATTCGTCTCCGGTGCCTTGGAGGAGGAGTTCGGAAGTGGTGGTGCTGAGTTCCTTTTCGAGGGCGGCTTTGATGTGGTGGGGGTCGTCGAGGATGTGGATGCGGTTGTCCTCGTGGTGGGTCATGTAGGTGGTGCGGTATCCGGTGAGGACTTCGTAGGCGTTTTCCCAGGTGTTGGCGAGCGTGGTGGTGAATTGGGCGAGTTGGGTCTCGAAGTCCTGGACGAGGTCGCCTAGCGCGTGCTGAGGAGCCAGGGCGATCCAGCCGCTGGGGGTGTGGTCGCTGGGTGCGAACAGGCCGAGGCGGTGGAGTTTGTCGGCGGCGTGGTCGAGTTCGCGTTGTGTCCAGCCGTGGCTGGTGGTGGCGTCGTCGGGGTGCCAGGCCGGGTTTTTGACGGCGAGGTCGTACAGCGCGTGCGCGGTGTCGGTTCCGTTGTGGGCGGCGAGCGCGGGTCGGGGGCTGGTTCCCGGGTCCGGGTGTTTCCGGACGGTGGGGTTCAGTTTGACAAGAAACGATTCTTCCGGGCCGAGTGCACGAATACTTGTCATGATCACGAGAGTAAGTGCAGTTCGAGCGGGACTCAAGGTTGTTCTGGCTTCAGTCCTGATAGGGGTCCTTGACAAAGGCGCCACCGGGGTCGTGTGACACTACGCGGTCGTACCGTTGCTTCCGGTGTCACGTCGTCGGTGGTGTTTCGGTGCGCGTGGTGTCCCGGTGTGCTCTTGTCCTGTTGACCCGGATTTCCGTCGTGCCCGGTGCGGGGCGAGGTCGGTCGGTGGGGGCGGTGGTTCCCGGTTCCGGTGCTGTTTTCGGTCGTGTCACTGGTCGCCGGGGCACCCGCGGGCGCTGGGTGTGTTCGTCGCCCGGGGCGGTGGGCGTGCCGGGAGTGGCGGGGGGCGGCTTGTGGGTCGGGTGTGGTCGGTGTTTCTCTCCACGCTCTGCATTTCCGCTGAGTGGGCGAGTATGTCGACCGCCGTGCCGTCCCTGCGGAGAGTCACCCCGGCTATGCACCGATCGGAGGAACTGAGGCCTCCGGCCGTCCCTTGTGGCCGTGGACGTCCGAGGAAGGCGCCCTGGGACCTGACCGTGGTGGGCGCAGCCTGCCTCACCGCGGCTGTCGCCCTCGCCTACCCGCGACGCCGCAGGGGCAACGGCCTGACCTCCGGCGCGAAGAGCCCTGCGCCACGGGCGGCGTCGGATGGGTGCTTCGGCACACCCTCCACGTAATCCATTCGAAATCCACTGGATGTGCACATATTGCCTGGTCAGAGCGCTATTCGGTGCGAGCCCAAGGGATGCGCAGAGGCACGCTGAGCTTCCGCCCAGGTACTAAACGTCATGACAAGACTGGATTTATAGGATCTATATGAACATATCGGGCCTGGTGGGGCACGTTTTGAGCGGGTGTCAGTCCGGGAGTGATTGCATGGTTTGTGCGACTTGCGTGGGAGGCTGCTCACTTCACGATTTTGGAGATGCCGAACACCATGTCAGCAGCCAAGCGAATGGCAGCAGCGTTCGCCTGTACGGGCCTGATCACGACGACCGCCGCGTGCGCCTCCTCGGGGCCGACCAGTCCGGTTCCGGGGGCACCGCCCGTGGTCATCAAGGTGGGTTCGGCCAACGCCTACACCACGCTCGACCCGGCGCAGGCCTACGACATCGGCGCGTGGACGCTCTACTCCAACGTCTACCAGGGCCTGATGAGTTACCGTCCGGGATCGGACACCCCGCAGCCGGACGCGGCCCAGTCGTGCGGCTACACCGGTCACGCCGACGAGACCTACACGTGCGTCCTGCGCCCGGACATGACGTTCTCCAACGGCGACCCGCTGAACGCCGAGGCGGTCAAGTACTCGATCGACCGCGTCATAGCGATCAACGACCCGAACGGTCCGGCGGCGATCCTGAGCGCCACCATCGCGTCGGTGGAGACGCAGGGGAACAACACGGTCGTCTTCCATCTGAAGTCACCGGACGCGACCATGCCGGCCAAGCTCACCTCCGGCGTCGCCTCGATCATCGACCCGAAAACCCTTCCCGCTGCCAAGGAAGCCGCCCCGGACTACACCGGCGTCGTCGGCTCCGGCCGCTACAAGATCGACTCGGTCACCTTCACCGGCTCCGGCGCCGGCAAGTCCCCGAGCGAGGTCGAACTCTCCCTGAACCCGAGCTACAAGGGAGCCGCCGCGACCCCGCGCAACTCGGGGATCGACCTGCGGTACTACCCGGACCAGGTCGGAACCAAGAAGGCGCTGGACGACGGCCAGGTCGACACCGTCATCGCGGACCTCAACGTCTCCGACGTGGTCAGCATGCAGCAGGACCAGCAGCTCGGCACCGGCCTCCAGGTCGACTCCGGCCCCGGTGGCGGCATCCACATGATCGTGCTCAACACCGCGTCAGGCGTCTTCGCGAAGCAGCCCGTGCGGCGCGCGGTGGCCGAACTGGTCGACCGCGGCGCGATCGCCGACAACGCCTTCAGTCACCTGGTCTCCCCGGCGTACACCATCGTCCCGAGCATCATCGCCGACGCGACCAGCAGCTTCTCCACCTACGGCCAGCGACCGCTGAGTGCGGACAAGGTCCGCCAGCAGCTCAAGAGCGCCGGGGTGGCGCTCCCGGTGCCGTTCACCTTCGCGTACTACAGCAGGGGCGACCAGGCCATCGCGCAGGAAGCCGGGCTCATCAAGCAGCAGCTCGAAGCCGGCGGCATCTTCAAGGTCACCCTGCACGACTACGTGACCCACCCCAAGCTTGCGGCGGCGATCCTGGACAACCACACCTTCGACGCCTACTCGCTGACCTGGTACTCCGACTACCTCGACATCGACGACTACATAGCCCCGCTCGTCGGCCCGCACAACGCCGCCCAGAACGGCTACACCGCTCCCGCCGCGCTGATCGCCGACGGCCTGGCGCACACCAATCGCGAGGACGCCAAGAGCGACTACGCACAGATCCAGCAGGACATCGCACGGGACGTGCCCGTGGTCCCGCTCTGGCAGAGCAGCCAGTTCGCGGCCACCCAGGAGAACGTCGACGGCGTGCCGCTGACACTGGACAGCTCCGGCATCCAGCGCTGGTGGCTGATCGGCAAGAGCTCCACCTCCTGACGCCAGCCCCGATCCGCGGAGTGCAGATCGGGGCGGTGGCGCGGTCGGTGTCGGCCCGCCGGGCCGAGTTCTGGTCCGCTACAGGAGGCCGTATTCGGTGGCCGTCGCGTCCGGGTTGGCGACAAGGCCGTACGCCGTCGCGGGCGCGGCCGGGCTGGCCGTGAAGTAGTTCGGGCCGTTCTGCAGGGTGTCGGCGCTGTTGACGCTGCCGGCCCCGCCGCTGGCGGAGAGCAGGATGGCGACGAGCAGGCCGGCGCCGAGCATGGCGGACGTGCGGAGCTTCATCAGTTCCCCCGTGGATGAGTTGGGCTCAGTCTGCACGGATCCTATGGCGAACCAGGGGAGTTGAGCATCCGTCTTGCGGCGGAGGCTCGTAGAGGCGCGACGTGCACAACATCATGCCGCCGGCCGACGCCTTCATGTTCACCGCCGTCTGGGAGGGCGACTGCCGGGCCGTCGGCGATCCGGCCGCCCCCGCCCCGGCTGGAGTGCTGCTCGACAACACCCAGGACTACGTCTTCTGGGCCTACGCCGCCGACCGCTCCGCCTAGCCCGTCCGCGCCTGGACCCCCTCGCGCGTCACCCTGCTCGGCGACGCCATCCACAACATGACCCCGATGGGCGGCATCGGCGCCACCAACGCCCTGCCGCCGCTCAAGCGCACGTTCGCCAAGACCATCGGCAGCTGACGCCGACCCGCGCTGTCGCGCCGCGCGTGACCGCTGACGCTTCGCGGCGGGGAGGGCGCGCAGGTTGTCATTCGGGGACGGTGAAGGCTTCGGTGATTCCGCCGTCGAGTGGGATGGCAGCACCGGTGATGAAGCCGGCGTCGTCACTCGCGAGGAAGGCGACGGTCCCCGCTGCTTCGTCGAGTGTGCCGAAGCGGCCCATGGGCCAGTGGACGAGCCGCTTCTGAAGGACGCTGGGGTCACGTTCCAGGATTGCCCGCTGCTGCGGGGTCTCGATCGGCCCGAACAGCACCGCGTTGACCCGGACGTTGCTGCGGGCGAGGTGGACGCCCAGGTCCCTGCTCAGCTGGACGACGCCGGCCTTCGCGGCGGTGTACGCCATCGGCGCGGTCGCCGAGCCGACGGCGGCCAGGAACGAGGCGGCGTTGATGACGCTGCCGCCGGCCGGTTCGGTGGTCAGCAGGTGCGGGATGCCGTGCTTGCAGGAGAGGAAGACGCTGGTGAGGTTCGCGTCCAGCGCGTTGCGCCACGTCTGCAGACTCATGTCGAGGACGGAGTGGTCGCCCCGGTCCATCAGGCCCATGTTGTTGTAGATGACGTCGAGCCGGCCGTGCTCGCGCACGATCTGCCGGTACACCTCCTCGACCTGGGCCTCGTCCGTGAGGTCGGCCTGCACCGTGTGCGCGCCGACGGCGTGCTGAACCTTGTCCACGCCGACCACGACCGCGCCCTCACGCGCGAACCGCTCCGCGACGGCCTGGCCGATCAGGCTGGCCGCCCCGTTGACGACGCAGACCTTGCCGGCAAGTCCCGCACTCATCTCAACCTCCTCGCTTGTCCCACGGCGACCACCGCTGCGGGTCTCGTGATCGTCCCCTGTACCGGCGTCATTTCCCTTCCTGGCTCGCCGTGTCGGCGACGGAAGGAGAGCAGGGAGGCGCCGTTGTCCGACAAGCCGAGCAAGGCCGCCCGGTCCGGTCCGAGGCCTCTGGCGTGACGAGGCGGAGCTGAGCGCGGCGGGTGCACCAAGCGGGTGGGTTGCGGACGGGGATCGGCGAGCCGTCACGGTCGTCGCCTGCTCGCGCCGGATGCTGGCGTGGGCAGGTTGGATGCTGAGCCGAGGATCGGCCGAGGGATGACTACTGGGACCGCCCCACCGTCCCTGCGGGCTGCTGGATGGGGACGGCGTGCGGGGCTGGCCGTCGCGGCCGTTCTGGTGTCGTTGGCCGCAGCCGCGTGCACGTCGACCGGCCCGCACGACGCCCAAGCCGATGTCGGGTCCCGGCCGGGCGCGATCGCCTGGACGAGCTGCAGTGGACTGGGCAGGGAGTTCCAGTGCGCGCGGGTCCCGGTGCCGTTGGACTGGAACCGGCCGACCGGCAGGCAGATCGAACTGGCCGTCATGCGTCGTCTCGCGAGCCGGCCGGACGCGCGCATCGGGTCGATGTTCGTGAATCCCGGCGGCCCGGGCCAGAGCGGGGTCGGGCTGGTACGGGACTCGGGAGCGGAGCTCGACACGTTCGGCGGCGGACGCTTCGACGTGGTGGGCTGGGACCCGCGCGGCTCGAACGACAGCACCCACGTGCAGTGCTTCACCAGCAGCAATGAGCAGGACCAGTTCTGGAAGGGCGTGTCGATCCCCAGCACCCCGGCGGAATCGGTCGCGTACCAGCACAAGGCCGAAGAGCTGGCGTCCCGGTGCGCCAAGCTCAGTGGAGACCTGCTCACGCACATCTCCACCGCCGACACCGCCCGCGACCTCGACCGCCTCCGTGCCCTGGTCGGCGACCCCGAGCTCACCTACGTCGGCCTGTCCTACGGTTCCATGATCGGCCAGACCTACGCGAACCTGTTCCCCGACCGGGTGCGGGCGATGATGCTCGACGGCATCGTCGACACGGTGGCCCAGACCACCAGCATGGAGGCGAACATCACCAGCGCCGTCTCCTCCACCGACGAGGTGCTGGCTCAGTTCGAGACGTTGTGCCAGCAGGCGGGTCCCGGGCGCTGCGCGCTCGCCGGCCACGGCGACACGGTCGCACAGCGCGTGACGCGGCTGTTCGCCACCGCCCGCCGGGCGCCGATCCCCGCGCACCACGCCAACCCGCCGGGCGTGCTCACTTACGGCGACCTACAGGTCTCGACATTCGCCCCGCTGCGGTCGCCGCTGACCTGGCCCGCCTTCGCGAAGGACCTCGAGGCCGCGGTGAGCGGCGACGCGTCGAACCTGAAGACAGCGGCAGAGGCCCTGCAGACACCCGAGGCCTTGGGCGTCGGCGCGACGACCTCGTCGTCGATCTCGTGTGCGGACGCCGCGGCCCGCGTCCCGTCCTCCGCCTGGACCCGACAGATCGCCGACTTCACCGACACCAGCAAGCTGTGGGGCACGGTGCTGGGCTGGTGGCTGTGGTCGCCGTGCGCCTCGCACTGGCCGTCCCCCGACGCCGACCGCTACACCGGACCGTGGAACGCCAGGACCAGAACCCCGATCCTGCTGATCAACGCCCGCTACGACCCCGCCACCGGCTACCGCAACGCCCAGGCGGCGCAGCGGCGACTCGGCAACGCGGTGCTGCTCACCTTGAACGGCTACGGCCACCCCAGCTACCAGGTCCCCAGCACATGCGTCGACGAGGCGAGGGTGCGCTACCTCGTCGATCTCGTCACCCCCGCCAACGGCACCGTCTGCCAACCGGACCGGACGCCCTTCGGGTAGGCCGTGGCCGCGGCTCGCAGTCCAGCTCTGAGTCGCGGAGAGCAGCCGGTGTGCGCCTCTCCTACTCGGCCACGCTGCGCTGTCGCACTTGACCGGGTGCACGATTTCGCGGCTATCCGTGTGCTTCTGCCGCTGTTGCCGTCCTGGAGCGGGCTGCCGCGTATCTGGCGGCCAGGGGGCCGTAGGTGAGTCCGTGCAGGGCCAGGCTCATCAGGACCGTCATCGTCATCACTTGGCCGACCAGGTCAGCGGCGTGCGGGTCGGTGTCGGCCAGACTGATGAAGGCGAGCAGGCCGAACACGATGGAGGCCAGGCCGCGGGGGCCGAGCCAGGCCAGCAGCCAGCGGTCGGCCCAGTCCAGCCCACTGCCCGTCAGGCAGAGGAGCACCGGCCCGATCCGCACCACGGTCAGTGCCAGGAGGGCGTAGACCACGACATTCGCGTTGAAGTTGCCCGTGAACGCCGTGGTGACCACATCGCCGAAGACGAACCACAGTGCCAGCGAGAGCAGGGTTCCGAGGTCTTCGACCAGGTGCAGTGCCTTGTGCGGCAGGGCGCGGGAGGCCGGGGTGAAACTGAGCCCGGCGACGAAGGCGGCGACGAAGCCGTTTCCGTCCAGGGTGTTCGCGAGCGCGTAGGCGGCCAATGGCAGTGCCACGATGCCCAGGCGTACGGCCGACTCGCGCGTCCACTTCGCGCGCCAGGAGCGCCGCAGCAGCCAGCCGCCTGGCCCGCCGACCAGGAAGCCGGCGGCCACGGCCCACGGCAGGGCGGTCAAGGCCGCGCCCACCTCGCCCGTGGCGTGGTGCGCAGGCACGCCGTGCGCCTCGAAGCCGGCCAGGCACAGCAGGAACACGGGGGCGACGATCCCGTCGTTCAGCCCGCTCTCGACCGTCAGTACCCCCCGCAGCCACGGGGGCAGGCGTGAGTCGCGGATCAGCTCGGCCGCGGGCGCCAGATCGATGGGCACGGTCACCGTCGCGAACAGCGCTGCCAGCCACCAGCCGCCCGTGGGGAAGAGCAGCTTCCCGAGCAGGGCGGCCACCGCCAGCGTCAGCGGCAGGCCCCAGGCCAGCAGCCTGGTCAGCAGAGTCCGCTGCTTGTGGATCGCCCCGGCGGGCACCTCGGTGGCGTCGATGAACAGCAGGACGGCGAGGATGACCTCGACCGCGTGCTCGGCGTTCGAGGTGGTGAGATGGATGCGCACCAGGGGATGCGGCCCGACCGTCAGCGCCACTCCGGCGGCCGTCATCGCGACCGGCGCCGTGACACTCCACCGCGCCAGGCGGCCGGCCACGAGCGACCAGACGAAAAGTGTGGCCATCGTGACTGCCAGCGCGATCACGCGCGCACCTGTCTCTTCCTTCTCGCCACCGGATGAAGCGTGCTGCCGATCCTAGATGGCGCATCCGCCGGCGCCGTGCAGCGGCACGCGACCGGCTTGGGACCGGCGACGGGAAGGGTAATCCGGCGGCGTGGGTCCGCTGGTGACCTTCGTTCACCACGTCACCGGACCGGGCCTGACCCGCGGTGGTGACCTTCGCGCCCGCGTGCGGGACCGTGGGTCGTCACCAACGCCGCTTGCGCGGCACTGAAGTCACCAGCCTGGCGGTGAGGGCGCGGGTGATGCCTTCGTGTGCTTTGGCCTCTTCGGTGGGGGTGTTGGTAGCGCGTGCGAGGTCGAGCGCTCGTCGGTGCAGGGGCAGGGCTTCGTGCGGGTTTCCCATGACGGTGTGGAGTGTGCCCGTGCTGTTGAGCACCTGCGCGGTGCCGTGGGGGTCGTCCAGTGCGGTGAAGAGTTCTTCGGCCTGGCGGTACAGGTCAGCCGCGGTGTCGGGGTGGCCGAGATCCTGTTCAGCCCGGCCCAGGTCGTGGAGGGTGTTGGCTTCGCCTTGGCGGCCGCCGATGTCCCGGTACTCGACCAGTGCGGCTTCGTAGAGCTCCTTGGCGGTGTGAAGGCGCCCTTGTATGTGGTGGATGCGGGCGGTGCCGGTGAGGGCGTTGGCCTGTCCGAGACGGCTTCCGAGTTCGCGGTAGACGTCGTTCGCCTGGCCGAACAGGTCGGCGGCGAGGTCCAGCCGTCCAGTGGCCTGGTGGATCCGGGCCAGTCCGATGAGGGCGTTGGCCTCGCCGAGGCGGTTCAGGGCGCGGCGGAACCCTTCGAGAGCCTGGCCTTCGAGGGCTACTGCGGCATCGTCGTCGCCGGTCAGATGGCGGACGCGGGCGAGTTCGTGGTGCACGTTGGCTTCACTGGCGTGTTCGCCAAGTCCCTGATACAGGGTCAGGGCCCGTTCGTACAGCTCGCCGACCTGGTGGAGTGCTCCGGTGAACTGCCTGGCACGCCCCAGGTCCCACAGCGCGTTGGCCTCGCCCAAGTCCTGCCCCAGGCTCCGGTAGGCGTCCACTGCCTCGGCGAGGTGCCCGGCGGCCTGGTGGTACTGACCGGTGGTGAGGCCGAGGCGACCCAGGTTCCACAGCGTGTTGGCCAGCGCGAGTCCGTCACCGCAGCGCCGCGCCAGCGCCAGCATGTCGCCCTGGAAGGCGGACGCGCGCAGCCACGGCCCGTCCAGTTGGAGAAATGTGCCCATCACCTGGGCGAGTGCCAGGCAGCGCGACGGGTGGGTTTGCTGGGCCTGGCCCGCTGTCGCGATCAGGTTCTCGCGTTCCGTCCGCATCCAGGCCAGTGCCGCGCTCCGATCGGGCAGTCCGACGTCAGGGCGCGAGCCGGAGGCGGGCGGGAGCGGCATCTTGTGATGCGTCAGCAGTTCGTCGGCGCGGCGGGCGGTGGTCTCGAAGTAGTCGAGCAGCCGGGCCAGCGGCGCGACGGGATCCGGATCCGGCTCGGCTTCAGCGAGTTCAGCGGCGTACGCACGCAGCAGGTCGTGCAGTTCGTAGCGACCGGGGGTGTTCTGGCGGATCAGGTTCTCGTCGTGGAGTTGGTCGAGGGCGTCTTCGGCCTGGTGGGCGGGGATGTCGGCGAGGGCGGCGGCCATGGCCGGGGTGAAGTCGGGTCCGGGGTGGTGGCCGAGGAGGCGAAAGACACGTTGCAGCGGCTCGGTGAGGTCTCGGTAGGAGAGCTCGAGGACAGGGGTGAGGGCGCGGCTGCCGGCGCGGAGCGCCTCCAGTCGACCGGCTTCGAGCCGGCAGGCGAGGTCAGCGAGGCTCCACGCTGGTCGGGAGCGGAGTCGGGCGGCCGTCAGTGCCACCGCGAGGGGGAGACCGTCGCAGTGCTCGACGATGCGGGCGGCTGCCTCGGGTTCGGCCGCCACCCGGTCGCGGCCCGCTATCCGCCCCAGCAACTCCAGTGATTCGGCGTCGGTGAAGGTGTCGAGCAGGTGCGGCGTGACGCCGTCGAGACCGATCAGGCTCCGGCGGCTGGTGATCAGGACCAGACAGGCGGGGCCGGCGGGGATGAGGTCGCGGACCTGGTCCTCATCGGCGGCATTGTCCAGCAGGACCAGCGCGCTGCGGTCGCGTAGACGGTCGCGGAACGTAGCCGCCCGCTCCTCACGGCAGGCGGGGATCTGCTGGGCGGGCACGCCGAGCTGCCGCAAGAACGCCTCCAGGACGGCGGAGGGGTCCGCGGGTGGAAGTTCAGGGTCGAAACCGCGCAGGTTGACGTGCAACTGGACGTCGGAGAAGTGGCCGTCGCGGACGAGCCTGTGGGCGGCGTGGACGGCGAGTTGGGTCTTGCCGACGCCGGCCATCCCTTCGACCGCGGAGATCACCACCGTGTTCGGGCCGGAGCCGTCACCGTTGCGCGGGTTCGTGGCCTGCGCGATCAGCCGGGTGAGTTCGTCGCGGCGGCCGGTGAAGGTGGCCAGTTCCGTGGGCAGTTGGCCGAGGACGCCGACCGGGCCGCCGGTCTTGGCCTGCGCGTGGACCGTGACGCAGGCCTGGCGCCACCGGTCGAGCGCCGATTCGTCGACGCCGAGCGCCCGGACGACCGCGACCACGAGGTCCAGATCCAGGCGGCGCCGCCCGACCTTGAACACGTCGGCGACCGTCGTGGCCGACACGACGCGCGGGGGCCGCAGAAGCGGCCCGACTCCTTTTGCCAGCACTCGGTACGAGGGCATGCCCGCCCACGTACGCAACTCGCCCAGCAAGCCGATGAACTCGGCAAGATCCTCGGCCCTGCCCGGATCCGGCAGTACGCCGCGCTGCTCTCCCACGATGCCCCCCGCGTCGTGAAGCCGTGCCCTGACAAGGCGATTCTAGGAGCGGGCGTACGGATTCGTACGGGAAACGGGACCGCGCCGAGTCCCTGCGATCAACCTGGTTCCGCTGCTTCGCGCCGGACCGGGCGGAGCGGCACGAAATCGGGGCTGCCGCGCTTGCACGCACGGCGGATCCGGCCACACAAGAGAAGGATTCTGCCTTGAAGCTGAGTCACATCGCCCGCACTACGGCGGTTGCCGCACTCGCAGCCGGCTCCCTCGCGATCGGCACCGGCGCCGCGCAGGCCGACCCGCCGGGGACGTCGGGCAACTGCCGCGCGGACTGGACCGGGCCCGGCCAGGTCACGATGTCGGCGTGCGGATACAGCAACGCCGACGGCGGCCTGGTCCCGTCGCTGGGCGTCTACGACGGCCAGATCGGCACGGACGCCTGCGCACAACTCCTGCGCGTGAACTCCAACGGGTCCACCACAGAGGTCCACGACTACGGCTGCAACGGCTGGGCGCCCCTGGGCTACTACGCGGTGAACTGGAACGCGTACTACCCGGGCGACGGAACCTACGTCTTCCAGTACGGCTACTGGGGCACGCCTCCCGGCGGCTCCTACGGCTACTGGGGCAACGTCCAGTCGCCGCGCATCTCGCCGACCTACTCCGCCTGACGCTGCTGCCCAGGCCTCCGCGAGCGTCGTCGCCGGGCTCGCTCGTGCGGGCGATGTGGCTGGTGCCGTGACCGGAGAGGTTCACCGGGGCCGAGAGCGGTGAGGGAGCGGATGGGCCGCCGGGGCGGATCCGGCGGCCCATGCCGGGCGTGAGAAGGTCGTGGCCGTGACCATCACGCTTCATGACTTCGACGGCGAACACTCGCTAACGTTGGATGTCGGCGGCCTGGCCGCTGACATGGCGATAGTCGATGCATGGCACGAACCGAACGGGTACTTCTGGGAAGGTCTCGTGCGGCTTGCCTGGCCAGACATCGCCGAGCCGCTCGACTTCGACAGCGAGTCCGGCATGTTCTGCGCTGTCGGGACTCCGAGTGACCTAGCGCAACTCAAGACCGCCCTTGAGTCAGTCATCACAAGCCCCGACGCGGTCCGCGACATCATCGCCCGGGCCAAGACTTCGGGCTTCGAGTTCGACGACTAGCAGTTCAACTGGACAGGAATACCAGTTCGTTGAGGCTGCCATCCGCATCCGGGCAGCCTCGCTCTCGACCAGGGTGCCCTGCCCAACCTCCGTCTCAAAACAGACAATCGCTCTCGATTCACCCTCTTAGTTGTGCTGGGGCCAGCGGCTGCGGCTCTGGAAGTACTCGGGAGCCGCTGGTTCCTCCGTGAACTCAAGCAGCCCGCCGACCCGGTCTGCGAGGTGGGCTCGGACCTCGGATGGTGTGGCAAAGAAGAACTCGCGTCGCTCGTTGACGAAGTTGACGCGTCGGTCGGCGAACGATCTATGAAGTTCGGACTCCAGTGTCACGGCGTCCTCGGAGAAGAACAGGGCATGGACGTCGTACCGGAACGGCACTGATGCGTCGCCGAGTTCCCGGACCCGGTCCATTGGCTCGAGGCGGCGGGTCATGCCGATCTTCACGATGTTCGGACCGAAGGCGCCGATGTTGGAGATGACGTAGACATAGCCCGCCCGGATGTTGGCGATGCGGTAGTCGTTGGCGGCGATCGCTTCTTCGATGTCGACGAGGCGGCGGGAGAGGTCCGCGACGGCAGTGTCGTCTCCTTTGGCGCGGAGGGACTCCAGGACACTGACGTAGTGGGACCGCTCCTTCTCGAGCCGCTCCTTTTCTGCAGCCAACTCCTGCTCGGCCTGGCGCTGTTCACGCAGCAGTTGTCGCTCCTGGCGGGCGCGCTCGCGCTCCTCCTGGACTTTCATCTGGTAGTCGGCCGTCAGCTCGAGTTCGGCGACTCGCAGAGCGTGATACTCGGGGCTGATCCGCATTTCCATGATCGCCCCGAGTTTCTCGACGGCCGTGACAGCGGACTCCAGCCGCTTCTGCGCGGTGCGTACGTTCCCCGAGCGCAGCGAGCGCACACAGTTGTCGGCCTCCGCGTTGTACGCCCGCAGCATCAACTTGGACAGATCGCCGACAAGCTTCCTGCCTCGGGCGAGAGACCCGTCGAAGGTGAACATGTCGCTGGCGAGGATCGCCCGTCCGCCCTTGATGGCGTCGTCGATCTTGTCCTCGAGTCCGCGGAGCCTCAGCTTGTAGGCTGCCGCGTTCTCCAGGGGGTGGTGGTAGCGATAGATGCCGACGTCCTGGAGCGCACGCTGATCGCTGACGTCGATCACGTCTACGCCGCTTTGCGCTGCAGCGAGGGCGGCTTCGAGACGTGCGATCCGGGCCAGCAGCGGGGCGGGGTCGACGCCGCCCGACGGCAGTGCAACCTGAGAACTGGCGGACGTTTGACTCGACTGAGCATCCGGTGACCCTGGCGGTTGGTCCGTGGACGCCTCTGTGGTTGACCTGACGGCGGACGCGTCGACCCAATTGCTCGCCTCCGGCAATTCGTCGGGCACGAAAAGGCGCCAACCCTCGGGTGGGGGCGGCCAGGCCGGGTCGGGTTTCCACCCCGAAGGCGGAGTCCAGCCCTCGGGCGGAGTGGGCCAGCCAGGCGGTGGGTTGAACCGCATCGTCACTGTCCTCGCACCCGGATGCCGCGACTGACGTCGGCCGGAACCAGGTCGAAAGGCGACTTCGAGAGCGCGGCACCGAGGTGCTCCAAGGTGGCCTGTGGGACAACCTTCGTCAGATCGAACCCGTTGAACGTCTCGCGGTCGGCAGCAACAACGACAAGAGGAACGGTCATCGGGAGGCCGGTAGCAGGATGAACGGTGTTGGTGCCGACCGTCAGCGCGATCGTGTGGACCTTGCCAGCGCGATCGGCCTCGAACACCTCATGCAGACTACGCACCGCGGCCTGCCAGACCGCGTTCGCGTACCGTTCCTTCTTCTCGCGAACGGGCAATTCTGTCGAGGCGATCTCGTCCTTTGCCTTCACGTACCGGTACGCCTTCACCGAGGGCATGCTCGATGGCTTCGGAACGTTGACTGCCAGCGTGAGCTCGCGCGACGCGAGAGTGAACGCGTGATCGTGCTCCACCGGAAAGACGTCCGGGTACACCGAGTTGGACAAGATCACGCCGACATACTCGTGGATAGCTGATTCGACGTCGAAGGCAAGGTCGTTGATGAACTTGCTGACCTCGGCATTGCGAGCGGCAGCCTCAGCCTCGCGCTGTGCGCATTCAAGCTTGTACTTCTCCTCGGCTGCGGAAACCGCCGCCAGGCGTATGGCCTCCGCCTTCTCCCGATCGGCCAGTTCCGAAAGGTAGCGCTTGTGGAGAGCGTGCTTGGCTCGTGCCCAATCGCCGTGAGCTCTGTCGAAGGCGGCCCTGGCCTCCCCAACAGCCTGCTGGTGCCGCTTCTTGCCGCCGAGGACTGCGGACAGTCCGGTAGGTGCGATGGGCTCCTGGTACACAGGCTCCAGGGGGTACCGCGGCTCCACAACCGCCGGAGCAGGAACGGCCAGGCGGCCGGGATTGAACGGAGGATGCTCAACCCTCGCGATCTTCAACGACTCCAGGTCGACGAAGTCATCGACCTTCAGAGCCCAAGAGAGCAGACCGTCGATGTCGGAAAGCTCACGCGCCAGATTGGTGTTCAAGGATGCAACGTTGGCGAGCTTGGACTCCAGAAGGAGCCTTGCTGCTTCCCGCTCAGCAGCCTTCTTCTCCGCAGCAGAAGCCCTTGCCGCCGCCACTTGGGCGCGCTCGTACGACTTCCTGGACCGCTCGACCTCGCGCTCTGCCGCAAGATGCACGCGATGGGCCGCCGCCTCCTGCTGCCGGCGGCGCCTCTCCGCCTGCTGTGCCTGGTAGTTCAGCTCCGCGATGAAACCGCGACGTCTGCCCACAACATCCCCCCACTTGGAGTCGAGGATTCAGCTCTCTGAGTGCCTCACCGTAGCGATGATCACTGCCGCTGGAAAGTTGGCCAGGGCAGCGCCTAACTCAGTGGCAGTCGGGTGACCTCTTCGCCTGGGTGGGCAGGCTGCCCCTTGACAAAGGCGAAGTGGTAGACCATCTCTGACAATCCATCACCTAAGTCTCGATCTTCCCCTACGGAGGCGGCGCGCGGACTCACTGAGGGCCCACCCCGCCACCGGTAGGCTCGTGTGTGCTTTCCGCCGGAACGGCGGAACCGGACCCCGTCCACACAACGCTCGTGACTCCCGGTCGCCGGGATCCTCGCGACGGCCTTCGGCCACTTGCTGTGTAGGTGCGGGCGAGCGCCTTGATGGCCCTCCCGGCGTGGGCTCGGTTCTCCCCGTTGCAGATCTCTTGCATGGCCTTGATCGCGCTCGGTTGTGCGGACTTCGGCAGGCAGTTCGGGACGTTCCGGGCCTTGTGGGCCAGCAGTGCTGGTGCCGGGCGGCTGGCAACACCTCGGCCTGTGCCCGCCACAAGCCCATGGCCGGCGCCGACCACCAGCTCGGGGCCGTGTATGCCGCGTCGGGGCAGTCGCGCAGCAGGGCGCCCCACGACACGGTGGACGCCCGCAGCCTCTCGCCCAGCGCGATCAGCTCCTCGGTGCCGTCCAGGCGGACGCCGAGCAGGTCCAGGACGCACGAGTGCGCCTGCCCGCCCCGGAACTTGTGGTGCACCCCGTCCGCCCACACGTAGACGAAGTCGCGATCGGACAGGTCCCGATCCTGGAAGGCGGTGTGGTCCTCGCTTCACTGCTTCGTCAGCCGGGTCACGGTCGGGGGCGACAGCCGGCTGTGCCGCCGAGGTGCTGCCCCAGCCCGGGCACGAAGTCCCCGGAGGACAGTCCATGCAGGCAGAGCAGCGGCACCACCTCCGAGATCATCGGGGACTTGCGGCACCACGGGGCCAGGATCTTCCGAAGCAACTGACGCGTCACCAGGATCACCGGGTGTCGGGCCGCGGGCGGCCAGCGGATGCGGGGCACCGGAAGTGGATCTAGCGTGGCCACGTCGGGGCAGCCACGTCCCACCGCCGCCCGGGAAGCCCGGAGAGGGCGGACGAGCCGAAGGGCCGCGGCGCAGCCAGGCCCTGATGACAGGGCTACTCTCACTCCTCCGGAGGCGCTGATGTCTCCCGTCGAACGGAATCCCGGCGAACGGAATCCCGGCGAACGCAATCCGGCGGTTCTGGCGCTGCGCGCCGCGATGGAGGCGCGCGATGCCTCCGCAGTCCTGGACACGTTCGCGCCCGACGCGGTCTTTCGCTCTCCGCTGACCATGCGTCTGGTCTTCGCCGGGCGCAGCGAGATCGGGGTCCTGGTGGAGGTCCTGCTCGACGTGCTGGAGGACTTCCACTACACCGACGAGGTGTCCAGCGGCATGACCGGGTTCCTGGCCTGGTCCGCTCGGATCGGCGGGCAGCCCATCGAGGGCACCGACCTGCTGCGGGTCGGGCCGGAGGGAAAGATCACCGAGTTCACCGTCTTCTTCCGACCGCTCCCGGCGACAGCCCGGGCCCTGCACGTGCTCGGCACCCGTCTCGTCCGCAGAAAGAGCCCCGCCATGGCCCGCGTGGTGTCCGGCCTGACCTGGCCGCTGGCCGCCCTGACCCGCGCGGGCGACCCGATCGGCGCGCGGCTGATCCGCTCCGCGCTCTCGGGCGGAGCGTCGTCACCCCGCTGACCACCTGCGGAGACTCCTTGAAGTCCGCACGTGAGGAGCCCCGCTGGATCTATTCGGCCCAGGCACGCTCCAGCTGGGCGCCGAAGGTGGCGGGCTCTCGCCCGATCAGCTCGGCCAGCGTCGGGTCGACAGCGGTGAACTCGCCGCCGCGCGCCGCGGCGAAGATGCTCAGCATCAGGTCGGCGATCGGGGCCGGTGCGCCGTGTGCCAGGGCCTGCTCGCGGAAGGCGTCGTCGGGGACGACGGTGCGGGTGAAGGGTCGTCCGGTGACTCGGGTCGCGATCTCGGCGACGGTGTCGAAGTCGAGTGCCGCCGAAGCGGTGAGTGGCGGGGTGGGCCCGTCGAAGTGGCCCTCCTCGGTGAGGATTGCCGCGGTGGCCCCGGCGAGGTCGTCGTGGCCGGTCCAGGCGACGGGGCCGTCGGCGGGGAGGGCGATGTCGCCGGTGTGGCGGGCGGACTCCAGGAACAGCATGGCGCTGGAGGCGTAGAAGCCGTTGCGCAGCGCGGTCCAGGGCAGGCCGGTGGCGCGCAGCAGGTCCTCGGTCCGGGCGTGGTCGCGGCATGCCTGGAAACGTGAGTCGTGTGCGGCGCCCATCTGGCTGGTGTAGAGGATGCGGCCGACGCCGGCCTTCACGGCGGCGTCGATGGCGGTGCGGTGGCCGGCGACGCACTCCTCGCCCGTGCGGTCGAGGGAGACGAAGAGCAGTTGCTCGGCCCCCTCGAAGGCGTGCACGAGCGAGGCGGGGTCGTCGAAGCTGCCCTGCCGGACGCGGACGCCGCGGTCGGCGAGGCCCTGGGCCTTCCGGGGATCGCGGACGCTGACGCCGACGTGATCGGCGGGGACGCGCTCCAGGAGGCGTTCGACGGTGCGGCGGCCGAGCTTTCCGGTGGCTCCGGTCACGATGATCATTGGGTTCTCCCCACGCTGTTTCCAGTGGAATCACCATGATGGTAACACTGGAAATTCCGCCGGAACCAGTCTGCCGATATCATCGATTCATGCCTACGCGCGACTCAACCGACACCCCCCGGGGCCGCATCGTCGAGGCGGCCGTCGAGCTGCTGGAGAAGGGCGGCCCGGACGCGGTGAGCACCCGCGCGGTCGCCGCCGCCGCCGGAATGCAGCCGCCGGCGATCTATCGCCTGTTCGGCGACAAGGAAGGGCTGCTGGAGGCGGTCGCCGAGCACGGCTATGCGCAGTTCCTGGAGAGCAAGCGCGCGCAGCTCGACCTCGCCCCGCACGACCCGGTGGAGGAGCTGCGCCGCGGTTGGGACCTGGTCGTGGAGTTCGGGGTCTC
This sequence comes from Streptacidiphilus fuscans, assembly GCF_015690355.1. Lineage (GTDB taxonomy): Bacteria > Actinomycetota > Actinomycetes > Streptomycetales > Streptomycetaceae > Streptacidiphilus > Streptacidiphilus fuscans. The sequence goes on from NZ_JADPRT010000018.1 coordinate 176,056, forward strand.
GCGCCCCGAGCTGTTCGCGGTGATGAACAGGGCCACCGGCCGGGGCGTGGACCTGGCACACCGTGCGGGCCTGGAGATCCTCTACGGCCGGGTACGCCGACTCGCGGCCGGTGGATGGCTGCGGGTCGACGAGGAACTGGCCGCTCAGATCATCCAGGCCACCGGACAAGGCGCGGTCGCCACCTGGCATTCCACCCCCGCGGACCGCCGCAATCCAGAGCTGCTGACCATCCTCCGCGAGTCCATGGTCGCCGCCGTCACCCGCGTCGAACCGACGGTCCCCGCCACGGAGACCGGCCCCGCCGCGGCGGCCCGCGCACTGCGCGCCGCCCTCCCCGACGACGCCGATGTCCTGACCGGCGCCGAGCAGCACCTGCTGCGCGAGTGGCTCACTCGCTTGGCATCGGACGGTGGTGCTTCGCCTTCCTGATCGCGCGTCAGGAGCCCTCGTGCAGGCCAGACCTCGCGTCCCTTCGGCCGGTGGCACTCACAGGACCTTGAACGGAAAGGGCAGGATCGACGGCATGAATCGGGCCGCACCGCAACCGTCCAGAGCAGTTCTGGTCGGCCGCCAAGGGGAGTGCGCGCGCCTGGACGGCTGAGTGTCGCCTTCGGTCTCAGTTCGGGGCCCTCGCCCGACGGGTTCCTGATTGCGCTGGCCGTCCTGGGTCTGTTGTCCTGCGCTGCGGAGGAACAGCCAGTGCTGTTCCTGGTCGTCGACGTCCAATGGATCGACCGGTCATCTGCCCGCGTGCTGGTGTTCGTTGCGCGTCGTCTGAGGGCCGAGTCGGTGGGGCGGGTCTTCAGCGCACGCCACGTCCAGGAGGACCTCGCCGGTCTGCCCCTCCTGCTCCTTCGCGGCCTGGGGGAGCCGGACGCGCGCGTGCTGCTGGACTGTCTGCTGCCCGGGCCGATCGACCCGAGGGTCCGCGACCAGATCGTGGCCGAGACTCGTGGCAATCCACTGGCGCTGCACGAACTGCCCGCGGCATGACCGCCGCCCAACTAGCAGGAGGGTTCGACCTGCCGGCTGCCTCGCTCTCCGGAAGCATCGAGGCCGCCTACACAAGTCGGGTGCAAGCACTTCCGGCTCCGTCGCGGGAACTGCTCCTGCTCGCCGCAGCCGACCCGACCGGCGACGCGGCACTGCTGTGGCGTGCGGCCGCCCTGCGCGGCATCGACGCAAGGGCGGTCGTCCCCGTCACCAACGCCCGGTTGGCGGTCGCGGCCGAACTTGAGGGGGCCGCGGAGCGCGCCCAAGCGCGCGGCGCCTGTCCGCGGCCGCCGCGTTCCTGCAACGGGCGGCCGTGCTCACGCTCGATTCCGCGGACCGGGCCAGGCGCGCGCTGGACGCCGGCGGCCCGGGCCCACGCCCACACTGTCGAGGTGAACGGCCCCCACCTGGTCATGTTCACCGACCCCGAGCCGGTCGCCGACCTGATCGAGTGCGCCGCAGCGGCCACCGCCCACTGACCCGACCCCCTCGCGCCCGCCGGCGGGCAACGCGCCCACCGGCGGCCCCGGTCGAACCAGCTCGCGCGGCTGGCGCCGCCGATCGATCTCGCGAGGTGACCTGCTGCACCGTGCTCCGTTCAGTCTCTCGGCAGCGTCCGGGGGTATCCGAAGCGGGCGAGCAGGCTCGGGCTTGCGAAGCGGGTGAGCGCCTGGACCTGGTCCCCGCGCAGGGAGAGGACGATGAGGCCGTTGGCCCGCCAGATCGGGGCGTGGGGATCGGGGAGATAGAGCACCAGGGCGGGCTGAGCGTTGGCCCTGGCGGGCATGAGCTTGATCTCCTGACCCCGGTGGGTCTGGACGAGGAAACGTGCGATCTGCCCGGACCCCCGGTGCTCGGCGGGCTCCGGCGGCATCGTCAGCCTGGCGTCGTCGGTCAGCAGGGCCACCAGTTCTTCCAGGTCGAAGCGTTGGAACGCGCTCACGAACCGGTCGACGACGGCGGCCTCGTCCGGTGATTTGGGCATGGGCACCTCGTGCGGGTGCCGGTCGGGCGGGAGCGCGGCGCGGGCCCGGATCAGCGCACTGTTGACGGCGGTCGGTGTGGTGCCGAGGATCCCCGCGGTCTCTGCCGCGGGGAAGCCGAGCACGTCCCGGAGCACGAGGACGGCACGCTGCTGGGGCGGCAGCTGTTGCAGGCCCGCCACGAACGACAGGGCGATCGACTCGCGGACGTCGTACCGGGCCTCGGGGTCGGCCGCCAGGTCGTCCAGGCTGTCGGGGAAAGGTTCGAGCCACCACGGATCGTCGGACCGGCCCTGTCCGGCCCCGTCCGCACCGTGATCGGGCAGGTAGGCCGGCTGCGGGCGGCGGGACTCGCCACGCAGGAAGTTCAGGCACCGGTTGGTGGCGATCTTATACAGCCACGCCCGCAGCGAGCGGCCGTCGAACCGGTCGATCGAACGCCATGCGGACAACAGAGCCTCCTGAAGCACGTCCTCGGCGTCCTGCACCGATCCGAGAATCCGGTAGCAGTGCGCCTGCAACTCGCGACGGTAGGGATCGACGAGTGCGCGGAAGGCATCACCGTCGCCCGCCTGGGCGAGGGCGAGGATCGCCTCGGTCATGGGGTCTCGTCCTTTCGCATGGCTGCCTGGACAGCCGCTCCTGACAGTGCAACACCGGCGCCGGCTCGGAATCGTCGCCACGCGGCGACGAAACGACGTGTCGGCCGGTGCTTCACCCGGTGAGGACTGACCAGTGACGACCGGAGGCACCCATGACCTCGACCGACCCCAGGAACGATGTCCGCGGCCAGGCGCCCGCGCCACCCGGCACGGTCCGCCGGTGGCGGGCGTTCTCCCTGCTCGCCGTGGCCTACTTCATGACTGCGGTCGACCTGTTGATCGTCAATGTCGCCCTTCCGACCATCGGCGACAGACTGCACATCGCGGAGTCGGATCTGCAGTGGGTGGTGACCGCGTACGCGATCGCCTTCGGAGGCTTCCTGCTGCTTGGCGGCCGGACCGCCGACCTGCTCGGCCGCAGGCGGATCTTCATGGCCGGGCTGGCGGTGTTCACCGCGGCCTCGCTCGCCTGCGCGCTGGCCGCCAGCAGCACCATGCTGATCGTGATGCGCGGTATCCAGGGCCTGGGCGCCGCCGCGGTGCTGCCCGCGGCCCTGTCGATCGTGATGAGCATGTTCCCCGAGGGCCCCGAACGCAACAAGGCGCTGGGCCTGTGGGGCGCGGTCGGGGCCAGCGGAGCGACCTTCGGCGTGCTGGCCGGCGGCGCGCTCACCCGCTACGCGGGCTGGCCGTACATCTTCTACCTGAACGTCGCCATCGGTGGGGTCGCGCTGCTCCTGGCCAGGCGTGTGGTGCCGGAAAGCCGGCAGCCGGCCTCGCACCGGCGCTACGATCCGCTCGGCGCCGTCACTGTGACCGGGGCCCTGGTCCTCGCGGTCTACGCGATCTCGCAGGCACCGGCGGTCGGGTGGACGGCCACCCGGACCTGGGCCCTGCTCGCCGCCGCGGCGGCCCTGCTGGTCGCGTTCGTGCTCGTCGAGACCAGGGCGCAGGCCCCCCTGCTGCCACTCAGGCTGTTCCAGCTGCAGACCCTCGCCGGCTCCAACGCCGTCGGGTTCCTGCTCGGAGCCGGCTTCTACGGCTACATCTTCATCGGCACCCTGTACATGCAGCAGGTGCTTCGGTACTCCGCGATGACGACAGGTTTGGCCTGGTTGACCGTCGGCCTGACCGGGGCGCTGCTCGCCGGCCCTGCGCAGGTCCTGGTCACCCGCGCGTCGGCGAAACTCGTGATGGCGGTCGGGTTGACCCTCACCGGGGCCGGAATCCTGTGGGCGACGCAGGCGCCGGCGGGCGGAACCTTCTGGGCCGACCTCGCGGGCCCGTTCTTCCTGACCGGGACCGTCACCTGGGTGTTCATCCCCGTGTCCATCGGCGCCCTGGCAGGCGTCACCGAGCGCGACGGGGGAGTCGCCTCCGGGCTCATCGACTCCTCCCAGCAACTCGGTGGCGCGATCGGGATCGCCGTCGCCTCCACCGTCGCGGCCTCGCGCTCCGCCAGCCTGCTGGGCCACGGCCATGCGCCCACGGGCGCGCTCACCGGCGGATTCCAGCTGGCGCTGTGGGTCTGCGGGCTCGTCTGCCTCAGCGCCGTGCCGATCGCGTTGCTTCTCGTCCGGCGCGCCGACATCGCCCAGGTCACAGCCGCCACGCAAGGCAGGACCCCGTCGCCCGCCTCAGCGGCTTGACCATGCCCGCCGCGTGGTCGCGGCGCGGCCGTTCAGCAGCAAGGCCACCCGGGCCCGGTGTCGGTGCCCGAGGACAGTGACCTTCGTTGTCGGTCCAGGGCGAGCCCGGTGCCGGCGGAGCTCGCCGCGCGCCGTCGCTCGGCGCGCGCTCGGTCCTCGAACGGCCGGCCCTCGTCGATGCTGCGGCGCACCACCAACATCTGAGCTGCCGTCGACCCGCCGGCCGGGTGCCAGGCTGAGTTGGGGTGGTGGTCGTGGCTCTGGCGGTAGTGCGTGCGTGAGGTCAGGCTGCGGATGGACACCCGCCTGGCGCTTGCCGTGCCCTGCGCCGGGCGTGGGAGACGCCGACGGCGAGAGATGATCCCGGGCCTGCTCGGCCGCCCCCGCCCGCCGGCGTCGGAGCAAGTCATCGGGCGGCGATCAACTGCGGGTGGTAGTACGGGTTTCCTGCGGCACCTGCCGCCCACGCACGTTCCTGCGGGCCGGGTTCTGCCAGGGTTTCCGCTGCGAGCAGCTGGTCCACGGCCGAGGAGGCGGGCGGCCTGAGCTCGGTCTGCGTGGCTGGCGCCCGCTGTCTTTGCCAGCCGCAGAGCAGGCGTTCGATGTGGGTGTCGAGCTGCCCCGTTCGGCACGCGACCGCCAGCAGCAGCGGTTCCTGCCGACTGACCGGCCCCAGCCGATAGGCGAACATGGCCGAGGTGGGATCGACCCACTGGAGATCGTCCATGGCCCGGAGGACCGGACCCTCGGAGCTCCACTCCTGGAAGAGCCCGAGCAGCGTCTCGACGACGGCGTAGGTGGCGTCCGGGCTTCCGACCTCGTGCCGGGCGAGGCGGAGGATCTTCGCGGCGTGTTCGTCCTGTTCGGCCAGCTTCTCCGGGGTCAATGACGCAGGGCCAGCTGAGGGCGCGGCCGCGCTTGAGCAGGGTGGCGGTCTCTGTCGCCCGAGCGCCTAGGTGGGCGGCGTCTGCTAGTTCGACTTCGCCCACCGGATGCCTCCCGTTGCCGTCGATGTGGGAGATGCCATAGGGGTTGCCGTGCTCGAAGACCACCGGATCGGTGTAGCCAGGCGGGACGATGATCCCGCCCCAGTGGGTGAAGACGCTGTTCAGAGACACCAGTGTGGTTTCCGCGCCTCCGCCGGTACTGGTGGAGGTGAAGGCCGCATAGACCTTGTCGGCGAGCCTGCCCTGCGCTGACAGGCCGTCAGCGGCGTTGATGAATTGCTGCAGTTGCCCGGCGGCCACGCCGAAGCGGGCGGGCGTGCCCAGGATGACGGCATCGGCCCACGCCAGGTCCCCGAGCTCGGCCTCCCCGACCTCCGCGTCCGGGGGGCGCGCCGTCCAGGCGGTGCGCGAGCTGCGTGCGGCGTGCTGAACCGTCCGGGGCACCTCGCGGATCCGGACCTCGGCCGCCGCCCTCGCGGCCCCCCGGGCCACACCGTGCGCGAGCGCACGTACGTTGCCGGTGGCGGAGTAGTAGATGATCGCGACCTTGGTCGGTTCAGTCATGGGGATCGCTTTCGTGGAGCAGTGCGGTTCGCCGTTCTCGTGGCTGGTCGAGCGTTGCTCGCCCGGCAGAGCGTGAACAACCGCCGACCCGCCCGACGGATGGTCTGACGGCTGAGCGGCGTTCGGCCAGTTGGCGCGTGTTCGCCGGGTCCGGCCGGCGTTCCAGGATCGGCACGCAGGATCGGCCGACCTGGTCTCCACCTCTCCGATCACCGTGCGAGATAAGGGTTTTCCTGCGCTTCGCGGGAGCCCCAACGGGGGCTCCGCCGCCCACTCGCCGGAAGGCTCGGCGCGCCCTCCGCCCTCCGCCCTCCGCCCTCCGCCCTCCGCCCTCCGCCCTCCGCCCTCCGCCCTCCGTCCTCGCCTGAGCCCGTCCTCCTGGGCCCGTCCTTGGCCCGAGCGTGCCGGGTCTGCGCGGGCAGGCGGGTCACATGGCGGATGTCTCCTCGGCCGTTGCGGTCAGCATGGCTGTACCGGGCCTGCCCAGTCGCCATTCCGTACAACCTGCGGCCGGGATCCGCAGCCCCGTCTGCCTGGACCGTCGCGTGACGGTCGCTGGGGCCGCGTGCGGAACCGCGTACCCGCGCGGCCCGTCACGCCGTCGCTGATGTGGCGATGTGGCGGATGTCTCAGCCGCCCTGCCGAGTGAGCCTGGCAGTGGCCGCTTCAGGGGGGCAGCAACACAAGCCTGGGAGAAGACGATGGAGTGCGTTTTGGATGAGTCAGCTCGACCGTGGCGGGTGTGGGTCCTACCGGGCCTGCGCGGTGGCGAGCGCCAACCGCTGTGCCGACGCGTGTTCACGCATGTGAGCGACCCCCGCGAGGTGTCGTCGGCCCGCTGTGAGGCGACCGACACCCTGCGCGAGTGGGGGCTTGAGGACGACGACCTGCTCGAAACCGTGCGCCTGATCGTTTCGGAGCTGGCCGCGAACGCGGTGCGCCACGCGGCCTGCATGTCACCGACTTTCGATGTCGTTCTGAGCCTCCACGACAGGGGTGTGGTCGTCGAGGTCCGCGACCGGCACCCCCGTCGGCCACAGCCGATGCCGCTGCCGCACAGTCGCGGCCAGGGCGGATATGGTCTGCGCCTGGTCGCCGATCTCGCGGCCGCCCGCAGCGGCAGCAGCCAGGTGGTGCCCATGGCCGACGGCGGGAAATCCGTTCGGGTGCACCTCACGCTGCCGACCGCCTGACCCCTCGCGGACCACCTACGGGGACCAGGTGGCGGATGTCCGCGTTGCGTCCGTATCGCATTGTGGGAGTGCGGGGCCGGCCGCCGGTATGACGGGGGAGAAATACGAGTTGGTGAGGGCCGCGGCCTGTATTGCCGTGCTGGTTGGCGTGGTGTGCCGTTTTTGTGACGCTCTCGTTGTGGTGTGTGTGGCTGGGTCTGGGCCTTTGTCTTCAGGGGCGATGGTGTCTGCGCTGTTGGCGCGGTGACTCAGTGGCTGACGTGGGACTGGTTGGCGAGGGGTTGCTCGGGGTCGTGGTGGTCGCTGGCCGGGCCTGACTGTTTCGGATCGGCGAGTATCGGGCCTGCCAGTCTTTACGGCGCCGGGTGAGCACGGGCAGCGAGTGGGCTGATCTACTCCCGCTCCAGGCGGGCGGGCGGGTAGCCTCGCGCTGACGATCGTTCATGGCTGAGAGGACCCACTGATGGAGGCCATCTCCGGACCTGGTCGTCCCGTCGGCGCTCACCTGACTGCTTGCCGACGCTTCTTCGCGCAGCGGGACGGCAGTCGTGGCTGACCTGCGGTTCGCCTGGACTCTCATCGGCCGGGGGTGGGCCGTCTGTAGTGTCGGCGATGCGCGGACCGGTGTCGAGGTCACGGCCTCTTTCATCAGCAACGCTCCCGAGGACCTGCTGACGGCGGTCGCCCGGCTGGTCACTGGCGAGGCCGATACACGTGTGCAGTTCGAAGCGGAACCGACGGTGTTCCGGTGGGTCTTCTGTCGTGCAGGCAGCGACGTGTGGATCCGCCTTCTGGAACTATCGGACGGCTCCAAGCACGACATCGCCGGCACCGAGATCTGGTCGTCCCAGCAGAACCTCGACACTGTGGCGCGAGCGGTGATCCGGTGTTTCGACGAGGTCTCCATGAAGTACGGCGAGAGTGCATACCGTGGCAAGTGGGGTGAGCATTTCCCCCGCAGCGAGCTCGAAGCACTGAGGTCGCTTTGGCGCACGCACCAGTCCGGCCGGATGACCTGAACACCCGAACCCTGTCGACATTCGGCGCTGGCTTGCACGGGTTGAGCGGAACATGTGCGGTTCTCCGAACGATTCGTTCGACGCGAGGGCCAGGCTGCCCAGATGCGACGGGAGTTGTGCCATCGTGATCTGCTCATCGTCCGGCGCTGCCAGGCCATCGTCGCGTTCACCGGTTCAGACCGCCTGATGCGCGCCTTCCGGCGTGGCCTGTGCCAGGTCCTGTGCTGGTCGGACCTCATCGATGGGTGCCTCGCGGGTACTGGCCTCGGCTTGGCTTCGCGTTCGCCCACGGGCTCCGCGGTCGCCCAGCTGGGTGCCGGACCTGCGGAGATGTTGAGTCGGTCGTGATGCCAGTCGGACGTCATCGTCCAACGGTGCTGTGGGGAGCGCATCGCCCGAACGTTCGGGATCTCGCCTCGCGCACTCCGCAGTAGTACGTCGACCATGCCCGTCTCGAATCGGTCGGTAGTCACGGGCCCGCGCGCCCATATCACTACCGGCGGCCACTGGTCGGGATCGCCATCCAAGGTGAGCCAGAAGTACAGGTCGCCTTGCTCGCTTTCGCCCCAGTCAGCAAGCCTCCGGGTTCTGGGAACATCCGATAGGTCGGCTTGGCGTCGTCTTCCTCGTCGAGTGTCTCGGCGCCGAAGAGGCCGTCCATTTCCATGGCATGCCACTGGATGTAGCCCTGGAAGCCGGTCTCGCGCCCTCCGGGGAGGAGGCGAGAGGTCGGTGCGTGCACGTGGCAGGCCAATGAATCAGGCGCGCCGAACCCACCTGCCCCGTAGAGGTCTACGAAGGCCCGGTAGTCCGACGGAAAGTCCAGGCCGATCTCTGCCCGGGATCGCTCCCCAGGAGGAAGCGACAGCGTACAAGAGCCCTGATGGTATGACGAGAGTGTCAGTGATCGTTCGTCATTTTGATGTCACTCGGATACGGCCGATGAGCTGGGAAGTCGTACTGACACTTCCTGACGAAGTGCAATGACATCTCTGACGAATGCCCATGTCAGTTTCGTGCAGACTGGTAAGGCCACCGGCGGATGAGCCGATTTGCAAGAGTGAGCTGAAGATGCTGGATAGCTCACGGGGGCCAAGTCAGCAGGCGGTGACGTCGCGCCCTGCAGGAGCTGCTGGCCTTGACGGTCGCTGACGCGCCGCCTCGCTCTACCTGGTGGCGCGTCAGCGCCTCGCAACCGCGGCCCCGTCTGGGCGCGGTGTAGGGCGTCGGCCAGAAGGGGCGGGGTAGGTTGCGGTTAGTGGTGACCTCCAGATCGTGTCGGCGGCCGTGCGCCCGCTCACCGGCCACCCGCCGTGCGTCCGCGCGGTCCAAGCCCGCACTGTGAGGCGCCGTGTCAGGAACCGCCTGTTTTGAGGAGGGCATACTGCTGGCGCAGGAGGTCCTTGGCGATGGCGGGGGCCGCGGCGCGTGCGTAGACCTGGACTTCGATCACGTAGACGCTGAGGTGCGTGGACATCTCCGTGGTGTCGTGGAGCGTTCGGTCGGAGGCGGCGAACACCCCCCCATGCCGCCGTCGGCCGGATCGGTCAGAGCAGGGGCGGGCGCGGATTCCCGGCGGTAGTTGGCGTCCCACGCGACGAGCATGCTCGGCGCGTCGGTGGGGGCGGCGAACCGGTAGACCATGACCGCTGCTTGTGTGCCGTCGGCGTAGATCCAGCCTTCCCGGGCGGCCGACACGAATCCGTGGTGGGCCAGCCAGGCCTCCTCACCGGACCTCGCCTTCGCCAGCCATATCTTCTGCACGGCGAGTTCGAGGTCCAGTGGGTTGCCGGTGCTGCTGGTCTGGGACCAGCGCAGGGTCCCTACACCGCGCAGCGCCCGAGTCTCGGCTACCGCTTCCCACGCCAGAATCCACTGGAGGTGACCGCCCCCCAGTATGGTCAGTGAGCTCCGTCCGCGTGACCATGCCGCTGTTCCAACTGCTCGGAGTGGGTAGCGAGGCGACCGCCGACCAGGAGCTGACAGTCGGCCGAGTCGCACGTACCACCTGGTGGTCCACCCTGCGTATGGACCAGCAGCAACAGTTGCACGCCTACATCGCCTTCGACCACGACCGGCTTGCGCTCCGGGAGTTGGAGATCGTCCTCGCAGAGTATGTCGAGGACGGACTGGTCCAGGCCCGCCGCTTGCGCCTCAGCGGCCTGCAACTGCCCACGACGAAGCCTGGAACGGCGGTCGAAGTCGTCTTGCCCACGCTTGGTCAGAAGGTCGCCCGCCAGGTGCGCCTGTCCGGCCGCGATGGCCGGCTGCTGGACTCGAAGGGACGCAATTACTTCGTAGAGCAGATCAACGTCGCCGCCACCGACGACGAGACCGGCGCGACAGCCACCGTCAGCCGCCCGACCACACCGAGCATGGTCAAGCGCCTTGCTGCCCTCGACGACGCGGACCACGAGTTCCGCAGGTTGGCCGACGATGGGCTCGCGCATCGAATCTTGACGACACCACGACCGCCATCACGAAGGGCAGAGGTGAAGGCGATAAGGATCAACCGGAGGAGGGACGCAGAGCCAGCAGGATCACGAACGCAGCGACCGTGATCAGGATGCCCGTCCCCACTTCGGAGGATCGCTTGCGGACCAGGAATGCGATCAACGGGGCACCGCAGAGCAGACCGATGAACGCCGCGGTGTCGTCCCACAGCAGAGCGCGATCGTGAGGTTCTGAGAACCAGCCGTGGCTGTGAAGTAGCACAGCTGCGATGCCGAGCAGGGCCGTGATCACTACGCCCTGCACCACGAAGCCCGCCACGGCGAGGCACGACAGTCCGGCCTCCCAGTTTCTACGTGTCACGCGAGCCACCTCTTCGTCAGCGACTCGCGCCAGTATTGCGGTCAACGACTCACGGTGCATGAGTATCCGTACTCAGAAGGCATTCGGAACGCGGGGGTCCGCAGGACTGCTGTCATTTGTCGTGAGCAGTTTGGAGCCGCGTGATCACCTGGGGCTGTCCAGACTCACGAACAAACGCTGTCGCAAGAAGGGTTCTGGCTCAACTTCCGTGACCTGTGCACGGTGAGTGACGATATTGCGGTGAGGTCGGCGTCGGGAAGTTGCCCGAAATTCGCCAGTCCCTCGGCCGCTGCGGCCCACAGTGCGGGACCGTGGACGATCTGGTGCCACGCTTAGAGGGGCTGCTGTTTCCGTTGATCGCGGGTGTCGAGGTGCTGTCGGTCGACGTGAGCGTCGAGTCGGTGAATGTGAGGCGAAATCCTCCTGGTCGATGGCCTCTTCTTGCTCGGCGAAGAGCGGGGCGGAACTCCTCGAAATCAGGAAGCGGCTCGACGACGGCGTGCATCCAGGGCCAGTCGGCGGCGGTCACGATCAGCCGGGCGACCTCCTGGCTGCCGCGGTGGAGTAGCCAGACGCTGCCGGTGGCCAAGTGCGGGTTGCCCATGCCCTCATGATGGCGATCAGCACTGACAGCCGGCCGTGAAGACCACGGCCGGCTGCGCTGGGACAGTGCGGCGGCTGTGCCGCTTGGGCGGTGCGTTCGACTGGGGTGGCTAGGGCAAGGGCCCCAGGTCGCCATCGACGATGGTCTCGGTGATCGGGGGGCGGTCCCACAGCGCGAGGTTTTCGTTCGCCAGGGCCACGATCGGGCGTGGGCCCCGGTTGCTGCGAGCGCTGATGGAGGTTGCCGACAGGGTGCGCGGGACTGCACCGGCGTCGAGGAGGACGCGCCAGTCCTCTGGTGTGAGCTCGAGGAATTCCAGCCCTGTCAGTTCCGCGATCTCCCGCGGGTCGGCGAGTGGCCGGGGGGGCACTTCGCACCGGCTGGCGCAGGGCGCCCGTACTTGATGCGACGTCAGCTTTGCGGTGCAAGGAGGCGCGTCGCACCCTAGCTGGGGACTGGGCGTTCACAGGCCCGGTACCGCTTCGTCGATTGTGTCTGCGGCGTTGGGCGGTGTGAGGGAGACGGCAGCGCCGTAGCTCGTGAAGCTGATGTTCTCTCGCACGCTGCTGCTGTCGGCCTGGATGCGCACCAGCGTGAGTGAGGTTGTGTCGCTGACCTCGTAGGTGGACCCGCTGACAGTGCTGAGGAATGCGACGACAGGTTCACCGTCGAGCGTGGACTTGCCTTGCCGCTTCAGGTTCGGAGGGTTGATAAGGTCGCTCGTCTCATTGCTCAGGTCACACGCCTTGGCAATGTTGGCAGCTGCCTGGTTGCTGGTGTCGGAGGCGATGTACTTGTTCGTCAGCGACTGGAGCTGGCTGCTGTCGTGGAAGCCCTTCGCCTGCCAGTAGGCCTTGTCCAGCTTGATCCAGATTTTCGTGCCGATCTCGATCAGCTGTATTGTCCCGAGCTTCATGATGTCGATGGATCCGACGCATCCCGTGTCGGGAACGACATCGAGGTTCACCACCGAAATCCCTGCGCTGCTGGTGACGCTGCCCTGCATGTGCACCGAAGAGGCAGACATGAGGCGATACTCGGCCTGGTTGGCCAATACGTAGGGGTCGGAAGCTGACGGGCTGTTCGACGGCGCCGATGCGGGGCTGCTGGAGGTCGACACCGGCTGAGTGGACGAGCAGGCCGCCGTGGCACTTACGACAAGTGCGACTGAAGCGGCAAAAGTAGTCAATACGCGTGCACGGGCGTTCATTTGAAGCGGAGTCCCTAGATCCGAATGCAAGGTGCACCTGCTTGCACACGCACCACACGATCTCCAGGCAGCGTCTGCGACGGGTGTGGTCCTCTTCCGCGCCATCCATCGCCGTCGCGCCCGCCCATCTCCGAGTTGGTACGTCTTCCTCGCGACAGACGTTGTCAGCTTCCGTCTCCGGACGTCTGGTCCTGCGGTCGGGATACGGGATATGCCTAGGACGACGCGATCGCGGCGATGCCGCCGACAAAGGCCGATGCCAGGGCCGTGCAGGCCATCAGCGCGACCGCGAGCCAGACTGCGCGCAGTCGGAATCGGCGAGTCAGCGCGAGTGGGAGCATGACTCCGGTGGCTGCGAGGGAGCAGCCGAACAGTGACACGGCTAGGAATCCGCAGAAGGCTGATACGCCCACGCGGTCATAGGTACCGCTCGTGGTGCGCTGCACGGGCAGTACGTCTCCTGGCGACAGGGGCGCGGTGATCGACGCGTCGGGGTCCACGGTGCGTCCGTCGTCGGACTGGAAGGTGCCGTCGCAGACCACTTCATGCCGAGGGATCTGGTTGCACGTGTGGATGGCAATCTGTCCGGGTGTTCCGGTCCAGCGCGCGGCGGCGACCATCTGCGGAACACTGAAGGCCAGGGTCGCGGCGGCACCGGCCAGGAGGAGGAGAACGACCGCGGCGAAGGTGACTGCTGCCTTGGCACGCGGTGCTTGCACCGTCTCCTGGTCGTGCTTGCTCATGGTCGTCCCCTTGTGGCGCGGGGAGCACTTCTCACCGACGTCGACGGGGACAGTACCCCACCGTGATCACGGAGAGGACAGGGCCCGAGCTCACCTCTACGTCCGGAGTCACCGGGGGAGGAACAGCACCTTCTCGGTGCGCCCGGTGGCTCGCTGCCAATGTTCGAGCAGAGTGCAGACCTGGCGCTGGAACTCCGTCTTGGGCAGGCCCGACCTGCCCTCGACGACGCCGGGCAAGGACAGCGGATTCGTGTCCGAGAGTTGGATCGGAGCCTCCAGCCAAGGCGTTCCAGACCGGGTGGTGCGACGGCGCACTTCGATGCGGGTGACCAGCGCGGGCGACTCGATCGGGATTGGAAGCAACCCGAGCTATCGTCCCTGGAGGCTCTCGCCTGGCCTCACTCGCCGTCAGTGACGAAGTGGTCCGCTTGCACTTTCGCTGTCTGGCGTAGCAGGACTCCGTGACAGTCTGTGAAGGGCTGGGGACAAGGCCATCGACCTGAAAGTCGCAGGTCCGTGTATCGAATGGTGATCGAGTTGTGACCGCCCGAGATCCGGCGCGGTCCGTGTGATCACTACGGTATGACGCTATGCACGACGGTGGCCCGACCTCAGACCAGAACCAGCCGGACGGCGACGAGCGTTGGAACGTCACGCTCGACGACGATTTCGTGAAGGCTGCGACCATCGTCGAAGGGGCCAGGGGTGGCTCCGACGGTGACGCACCACAAAAGCGGGACTGGCCCCGCAATCTCGCGTTGGCCCTGGCCGCCGCCGCACTGACCTTCTTTGTGTTCAAGGTGGTGCAGCCCGCGCCGGACACCACAGACAGCCGTGCCGGCGGGACCGCCACCGCGACGGCTTCCGTCGCCGGCGCGGCCGCTGCGGACCGCCCCCAGATCCCGCTGGCGCAGGCATTCCCCGCGGAAGTGTCCGCAGGAGGCGCGGTCTACACGAAGGTGGGTACCGCCACCATGGGCTCCTGCACCCAGCCGGACTCGGTGGGTCCGAGGCTCATTGCCATGATCAAGGAGGGCAAGGGCTGTGTGGGCGAGCAGATCGCGCTGTACAAGGACAAGCAGGACGATCACTTCAATCTGGCGATCTTCACGATGAAGGACCCGAAGGACACGGTCCGTCTGGTCACCGAACTCACCATGGCCTTCGACGACTTCGAGGTCGGAGCGCAGGCCCCGCCGCCGGCCTCCGGACTGCGCACCCTGCCTCAGGACAGCAGCATGGTCCAGGCGTTCATCGGCAACGGACGGGCGATGGTCGCCGCGCTCGGCCAATGGTCGGACGGACGCGCCACCGATCTTCAGGCGCTCGAGGACCGCGTCAGCGCCCTGCAGGAAGCCATCGGCAAGAACGTCTTCGCTTACGAATCCCACCGCCCCGCCTGATCGCCGGCCGCACCGCCGGTCCGCTGTTCCTGACCGAGCGCCGCGCGAGCGCCGGGACGCCGACACTTGACGTCTGCGAGGTCACCGGCCTGGCCCGGCTGTCCTGCCGCCGGGCCGAGGATGTCTTCGAGGAGAGCAGCCGGCAGCTGGCCAACCCCCGGGCCGCGGGTACCGGAACCGCCCCGTCGTACAGCTCGCCGGTCACCGATCCGTCGTCAGCTCCTGTCCCTGGATGCCTGGTTCTATACCACGTTGGTGCAGGTGGGCGATCAACCGCACCGCAGAGGCCGTGTGGTAGCTCGACGTGTTGTCCCTGGTCAGCGCGTGGGTGGGCGTGCCCGATGGTCTGACAACCCTTCTGTGCGCCCCATACCTGTTCTGTGTTGAGGGCGGGTGTGGGCGTGCAGTGTTTGGCAGGGTTGATCTTGGTGGGTGGTGGCGGCGGGGAGGGTATGGTCCCGTCCGCTGCCCGCGTGGTGCTGGTACCGGCTGGTGCAAGTCATGGTCACCTGAGACATGATGCAGCGTCAGATCCTGGGTGTAACGCGCTTGGGTGCAGTGCAGTGCAGTGCACGGCAGCGCTGCTGAGCGTCTTGCCGACTGGCTGACCCGCCCTGACGGGTGGTTCACAGGCGTACCCCTCCGCCTGCGGTCTGGTCGATGCGACTCAGGCCGAGCCGAAGCCTGACCAGGCGGATCACTCGGCACTGTCGCGCGGCCACGTCGGGACACCCACACTAGCTGCCAGAACTCGAGCAGCAGCACAGCGGCGACCAACCCTGGACACTTCGAGACCTCGGTCGGCCAAGGGGTCTCGCACGAGTGCCGTTGCCGCTTCGAGCGCGACTCCCTCGGATCCGGCGGGTAGGTCGAAGGTCGTAGGCCCGCTGCGGCTCCTGCCCGATCTTTGGCGGATCGCAGCCGACCTACCGTGATCCACATGGACATCCCCGAACACCACAAGCAGGCCGTCATCCCTCACATCATGGTCGACGGCGCCGCCAAGGCGATCGAGTTCTATACGGAGGCCTTCGGCGCCGTCGAGCTCTACCGCCTCGAAGGCGACACCGGCCGCATCATCCACGCCGAGATCGGGATCCACGGCTCCACCCTCATGCTGGGGGATGCCCACGCCCCCGTCTCCGCGCCGGGCCCCGAGGGAGCGTCCGTGGCACTACACGTCTACGTGCCGGACGTCGATGCCCTGACCACGACAGCCGTGAGCGCCGGCGCCGAACTGCTGGGTGCACCGGCCGATATGCCGTATGGCGCGCGGCAATCGATGCTTCGTGACCCCTTCGGCCACGTGTGGATCCTGCTCACCGCGATCACGGCGGTGTGACCCGTGTGCCCGGTGCGGGGCGGCGCGTCCTGCCGGTTGCGGTGGCGTTCTCGCGTCTAAGGTGTGGTCAGGAGGCGCGGTATGCGGGTAGGTCTGCACGCGCTGGGCATCGGTGACGGTGCCCGGCCGGAGGTGATCCGGGCCGTCGCCACGGCGGCGGAGGCGTGCGGTTTCGCGAGGCTGTGGTGCGGCGAGCACGTGGTGCTCGTGGACGCGCCCGCTTCCCGCTACCCCTATTCGGCGGATGGTCGCATCGCCGTTCCGGCGGATGCCGACTGGCTCGACCCGCTGCTCGCGCTGAGTTTCGCTGCGGCGGTCACCGAGCGGATTGAGCTCGCCACGGGTGTGCTGCTGCTGCCGGAGCACAATCCGGTCGTGGTCGCCAAGCAGGCGGCCACGCTCGACGTCCTGTCCGCCGGCCGGTTCGGGCTCGGTGTTGGGGTCGGCTGGTCGGCCGAGGAGTTCGCGGCGCTCGGTGTCCCTTTCGAGCGGCGTGGGCGTCGCACGGACGAGTACCTCGCCGCGATGCGCGCCGTCTGGACTGAGGACCCCGCCTCCTTCAGTGGCGAGTTCGTCCGCTTCGAGGGGATCCGGGTCCACCCCAAGCCGTTGCGGGGCGGCCGGCTGCCGGTCCTGGTCGGCGGCAACAGCCGGGCCGCCCTGCGTCGGGCGGCGAGGTCCGGGGATGGGTGGTACGGCTTCAACGTGCCCGTGGCCGACGTCCCGGCGAGCATCGCCGAGCTCGGCGAGGAGTGCGCCCGCCACGGCCGCACCCTCGACGAGCTCACGGTCGCCGTGGCGCCGAGCGACGGCACCCCGGCCCACCTCGCGGAACTCGCTGCGGCGGGAGTCAGCGAAGTGGTCGTGGTGGCCGCACCCCCACCGGTTCCCGGGGAGGTCGCCGCCTGGGTCGCGGAACTCGCCGGGACGTGGATCCGCACAGGCTGCTGAGTCTGGACTCGCCCGTGGTGTTCGGGCTTGAGGTCCGGGTGGCAGCACTTGCGCACGGAGGCAGTCGAGGTGGACTGGCCGGAGTACCGCGCGCTCATCGAAGCCGCATACGCCGAGCCGGCGTTGCGGCGGCTCCATCCGTTCACAAGCCACTGGACACTGCGCTTCTCCACCAGGACGCGCCCGCGCCTCGCTGTTGTCCCGCTGTGCCTGCACCCCATCGGCAGAGCCCTACACGCTCAGCACCCTGTCTATCGGGGAGGTCGTCGCCGAGGTGCCGTCGGCGACGGAGGCCGTGTCGATGGCCTTGCGTGATCTGCCATCTGATCTTGGCCCTGTTACGGCTGGGGCTCGCTGAACGGGCCGGGTCGAGCTCAGTGAGGATGCCGCGGTCGGCGAGGTCGCTCGAACTCGTGCCGGGTGCTTTCGATGTTCTTCGGGATGATGTGCAGGCCGAGGGACTGGTACAGGCCGCGGATGCGGGCCCGGCGACCTGGCTCGAACGCCCAGCTCGTACTCTGCACGCATGACCGGTGATCCATTCCAGTGCCGATGCGTCCTGTGCCACGACTACGGTGACCGCGGCGATGCAGACCAGGTTGAGCGGACGATCATCGGAAATGTGCACGAGCATGGATGGCACGTCGTGATGGTCCCCGAGGATGAGATCGGCCCGGGGTTCGCCTACACGATTGGCCTGGCTCACACGCACGGCACGCCTGAGCTCGCCATGTTCGGGCTCGATGTCCGCGTTATGCACCGCATGCTCAACACGCTTGGCGAGAAGGCCGCGACGGGCACGGTCCTGGCTGACGGCCAGGAGTATGACGGTGTCGCCCGAGGCCTGCCGGTGAGGCTCCGCTGCGCTGATCTTCGCTGGTACCGGATGTTCTTCGGACGGGCCATCGGGTTCTACCGGCGTCCGCCCTTCCCGGTCCTGCAGGTGGCCTGGCCCGACGCGGACGGGCGCTTTCACTGGGAGGAACCCATCGGACAGGGCCATCAGGACTCGCAGCCGCAGCTGTGGCTGCCGCCCAACGAGCACCCGGTCGGAGCCTGGACAGCCGAGCTCTGAACTCGGTCGCGGGGATCTTCTGGAGCAGGAGCGTCTTGCGAGGCTGGGACTGTGTTGATCACCGGCGAGATCTGGCCTTGCCGTGAGTCGGGCTGCCCGGCCGTGGGGTCATATTCGGCTGGCGTCGGCGGTGCTCCGCGGTGCATCGTGCGGTGGTGAGTGAATCTTTGCTGGCCGAGCACGAAGACCGTCGGATCATGAACCTGCGGGGGCTGGCCGTGACCGAGATCGGCATCAGCTATCAGTTGTCCCTGCGCCTCGACTCGGATGCGCGCGTGGTACTTGCATGCCCCTCCACGCTCACGCTGGGCGTCGACGACGGCCGCCAGGACGTCTTCCTGGATCCGGGGCGGCAGGATGTGGTGGCGGCAATCGGGCTGTTCGGAGCGAAGGTCTTGTCTGCGGTGGCCTTCAAGACGGGCTCGATGCGGCTGGTCTTCGACAACGGTTGCCACCTCAACAGCCGGGCGGACCCGTCGTTCGAGGCTTGGGAAGTGCTGGGCCCAGGAGGCTGGCGGATCATCTCGATGCCGGGCGGGAAACTCGCGGTCTGGTCCGGGCGAGGCTAGTTGGCTGCTGGCTGGGCTCGCGTCTGCTCGCCAAACCGGCCCTCCCTTTGGCCCATCTCTTCGCTCCACCAGCCGGTTCGTCTCCCGCGGCCTCCGGGATTCGGCGAACTCGGCGGTTTCGCGTGTGCGGTGACTCGATGACCGGGGCGAGGATCCTGGACGGGGACACCGTCGTGGTCCCTGCGGCCCAGGCGGCCGACCACGGCGACATCGTCGCCGCCCTCATCGACGACACCGAAGCCACCGTCAAACGCCTCCACCACAGCGGCCGAGCAGGTGCGTGGCTGATGCCCGCCGGCCAACGACGCTTAGCAGCCGATCAGCGCGGCGGGCGCGCGGATCCTCGGCAGGGTCGTCGCAGTGCTGCGCAAGGTGTAGGCGAACGTCGCACCCGCCGTTGGCTATGGTGCCGGACGGCCCGCCGCCGATCCGCTTTCAGGGCTAGCCGCGCCAGCGCGTCCGCCGGTGAATTACCAGACCTGACCTGCGCTGGTGACCGTGGAAGTCACCAGCGACAACGGTCTGCCGCGGTGGGGTCGCCCCGTGGACCGACGTCCCAGTGCGCTGGCCGAGGTGCTGCAACTCCTTTGACATGGCCAGGCCGGGGGCGGTCTGGAGGGAAGCAACCTGGGCGGGCTTGTCCCGCAAGCAGATCGCCAGTGTGGACATTCAAAACCCGGATCACTGGAGACCGACGCGGCCGAGATCCGGAGCCAGCAGGGAAGGGACGTCCCGCACGGCTGCCTGAATACCACAGGTGGGGGCCTCATGCCTCCTTGATCGACATACGGCCCTCGAACTCATCTGCCCGGACGACACCGAAGGACGGGCCAGGGGAGGAGACCCCTTTTGCGGGCTCCTGTGGCGTGCTGATGGGCTCGCACGATCGTGGAGTCCACAGAGACGACCCAGTGCAGCTCCTCATCGGCGTCCGCCTGGGCCAGGAGCGCGGTGAACACCCGCTCCCACGTGCCATCGGCGGACCACATCCGCAGCCTGTTGTAGACGCCCCGCCAGTTGGCGTACTTCTCTGGCAGCTGCACCCACTGTGCACCTGTCTGGATTTTCCAGGCGATGGCGTCGATCACCTCTCGGTGGTCCCGCCACCGGCCACCCCGTTTTGGTGTCCGGTCCGGAAGCAACGCCTCGATCCGCGCCCGCTGCGTGTCAGTCAACGGCACAACTGGACAAACGAGCAGGCGATGCGGAGGGAGTGACTACACGTAGCCGGTGCCATCGGCCTTGCCGGCAGCTGTCCACCAGGACATCACCCGGGTAGCCATCCCTTCCGGCTCTGACGGGAGAGGGGTAAGGCCGAAGTGATCTTCCAGTTCGTGCCGAAGGAACTCATCGATTTCCGCCTCGTCAGTGCCACGCCGGAGCCGCTGGAGGAGAGGGGCGAGCATGCAGTCGTACTCGTCCTGCACCGCGTCAGCTACGCCGATCGGATCCCACTCGTTGAGCAGGTGCCGCAGGCCGTTCTCGGTGATGCCGGTTCCAGATCCCATCGCTCCAGGGTGCCACCCAGAAACCGCTGTCATCCCTCACCCTCTTTGATCCAAACGAACCGCTAGGTCTCAAGCGCCTCGGCGAAGACCTGAGTCGTCGTCGACTCCTGCCGGGGCAGGCGAAGTCTTCACATCGATGACATGGCCGATCGGCTGTGGAGCAACCGGCCACTCGTGGCATCCGGCCGTGTATGAGGACCCGGCGGAATATACTCTGAGTTGAACTTCAAAGTTCGTCTTGCGAGTAGAAGCGGGTGGGTGGGTGTCCAGACAGGGTCAGATCGTGGCCGGGGCCCAGTCGCATGCCCGCTTCCTGCTGCAACGCATCGCCGAAGAGGCACAGCACGCAACGGAGTTGGATGACCCGCTGGAGCAGGCGCACGTGATCGCCACGTTGCTCCAGCCGTACTCCGGCTGGGCGCTTCGGGAGGCGGTGCTGGACTGCCGCGATGCGGGGGCCCAGTGGTCGAAGATCGCGCCCGAGGTCGGCCTGTCCCAGGCTGTGTTGTCGCGTCAGGTCCGTGGTACGGGTCCGGTGGTGACGATCGCCCCCCGCTACAGCACATCCCAAGACAACCTCGACGCGCAGACCCCACTGCGCCTGGCCGCGACCAGCCTGGCCCAGCGGATGACCGCCCTGGCCGCACACGGCGCGGGCGCGCCGACAGCAGAGCACCTGTACATCGCCGTGATGGCGATGACTCAGGCGCAGGCCACCCTGCACGTGGCCTTGATCCTGAGGACCATAGAAGAGGTGTTGCGCATCGCCGATGGCATCGAGCAGGCGCACGGCCCGGCGGCGGCTGCCCTGACCGAGGCCGAGCGCGGAGTGTGGGCTGGGATCTGCGAACTGCGCACCGCGTACGAGCGAGACCACGGTGCGATCCGCATGACAGCGGAACTGGATGCCGTCAGCGCGGGGGAGGGGCCGCGGTGAGCACGAACAAGCAGGAGGGCGCAGCGATGAACGGCGTCGAGGCACTGTTGGCCACGGTCGCCTCGGGAACCGTCCTGCCAGCCCTGACAGAACGGGTCCGGCTCCGCGAGGCTGCCGGGTTGACCCCGGCCGCGGTCGCACAAGCCCTCGGGACACGGGCCGCCAGTGTGCTTGCGTGGGAGGCCGGGCGCAGCGAGCCGACCGGCGAACGCTTGGACGCCTACCGCGCCCTGCTGGAGGGCCTCGCCAGGCACTACCCGCCCCCCACGCTGGCGCCCGCATGGCCGACGTCCGCCCCGACCACAGAGCGTGCCGCTATGGCCCCCGTGCCTGCAGCGGCGGTCGGCAACACGCCCACGGACCGTGGCACTGCCAAGCGCACCGCCCGCGCTGAGGCCGGACCGATCACGAACGCTGCACCCGCGACAGGAACCGACACGCGGCTCGATCACGGCCCCCTACTGGTCCTGGACGGCGACGGCTGTGCCTACGGCACAGACGGACTTGTATTGGACTGCCCCGCCACCTCGGTAGCAGGTCTGGTCGAGTGGACTTTCGCTGAGGCGGGGATCGGCTCGCAGCGCCTGCACCCCTCGGGCAAGGACGGCGACCCCTTGGTCGTCCTCACCGCCGCCGCGGCGGAGCGGCTCGGCCTGCCCGAGCGCCTCACCGACCGGGTCGGACTGCGCCTGGACGACAAGCACCCCGTCATCACGCAGCTCACGAAGGCGAAGTGGCAGCTCACCAAGCGCGGCTTCGGACCCTGGCCGCGTATCTACCGCCCCGCAGAAAGCGGGCGCCGCCGCTGCGTCCAGCTCGCGATCCTCCCCTGGGAGGCCCTGGACACGCGTGCCTGGGGGGAGACCGCCCACGAGCTACCTGCCCCGGAGCTCGCCCGGATGCTAGGCACCTTCGCCGCCCGCGTGATCACCCCGGTCGGAGGTGCAGCGTCGACCGGCATCGAGCTGATGACCGCGTTGCGCCCGCCCACCCATGCGGTCCGAGACACCTCCGGGACGTGGCGTTCCGCCGCTCTCCCAGGCTCACTGCCGGTCCCCGTCGACCCCGCGCCGCCGGAGGCCACACCCGAGCATCCGCGGGCGACCGGCCGGGCCGAAGGCCCCGCAGGGGCACTGGAGGAGGAGTCGCTGGCCTGGTTCCGGGACCCGGAACTGCTCACCGACGCCGAATGCGCTCTCCCGTTCGCGGTCGGCATCGACGTCAACACCGCCTACCTCGCGGCCGCCTCCCGCCTGCGTGTGGGGCTCGGTGAGGCTGTCCACGTCGACCGCCCAGCGTTCGACAAGAAGCTCGCCGGATCCTGGCTGGTCGACCTCACCAGCCTGCACCTCGATCCGCGCCTGCCGAACCCGTTCACCCCGACCGGCGAGGCCCCTACCGGTCCTGCCTGGTATGCCACCCCGACTCTCACCTACGCCCTCGAACTCGCCGCGCTCCTCGGCCAACCCTTCACGATCCAGCCGCTGGAGGCATGGCTGCGCCCCGACGCCGCCCAACTCCGTGACCTCATCTCCGCCTACCGGCTGCAGACCCCGCCCGCACCGTGGGAGCCAGGAGGCGACCAGACCGCCCTCGAGCGCCTCGGCCTGGACGCGTACCGGCCTGAATTCCTGGGCACCGTGCCGCGGTTCGCTGCCGGCCCCTACCTCGACCCCTGGTACAACCGACTGCGCGCCGCCTACCTGGACACCATGGCCGACCTAGGCGTCACCCCCGACCTCAACCCGGCCGACTACCTGGCCGCCATGCGCCACCACAAGACCACAGACCCGACCCTGGCCGCCGTCCTTTCCGCGATCAAAGCAACCGTCAAGGGCGGAGTCGGCAAACTCCGCGAACGCCCCCAGCAGCGCGGAACCGCCCGCGGTGCCGCCTGGCCCGCGCTGCGCCGCACCACCTGGAACCCCCACATCCGCGCCACGCTCATTGCCACCGCGAACGCCAACAACCACCGCAAGATCATGAACCTGGCCCTCAAGGCCGGCCTGTACCCGCTTGCTGTCAACGTCGACTGCGTTCTGTACGCCTCATCCGGCTCCTCCCCGCTCGACGTCCTTCCCCACGATCAGGCCGGCAAGCCGCTCCCGGGCGGCTTCCGCCTCGGAGTGTCCCCGGGCATGGTCAAACACGAAGGCACCCGCGAACTGGTCTGGGCCGCGCAGCTGCTGGACGAGGGCCGCAACCCCGCGCGCCTGGTCAAAGGCCCCGACGCTCTCTGGGACGGCGAATAGCCAATGAGCACACCTATCGGCGACGCGCTGCGCAAGGCCGTCGAGGACCAGTTCACCCGTCAGCCGCCCGTCTCCACCCAGGCCAGAGCAAGGTTCTTGGTGAAGAAGCTCGGCGCCACCCGCCCCGTCGCCGACCTGCTCGGCGTCTCGCAGCGCACCGTGGAGCGCTACCTGACCGGCCAGCGCAAGCAGCCGCCCGCAGAGATCGCCGGGCGGCTGGAGCAGGAAGTCCGCGCCCGCTGGCAACCGCTGGTCCGCAAGCGGGCGATCGACCGCGCGGCCACCACCCGCGGCGTCGCCGTCGAGACCCGGGCCACCTTCGGCTTCGACGCCCCCGCAGGCAGCACCGACGACGCCCGCCTGCGCCGCATCGCCCAGCAGTTGGATCCCGCCGCTACCGCCCGGCTATTCGAGGCAGCGCAGACCGGGGCGGAGGAGGCCGAACTCGCCCAGCTCGTCGCCGAGGGCTTGGCACACATCTACTTCCGCGACGGCGGACGCCGCGCCCACGGCCTGGACGTCCGGCTGACCGACATCGACTACGTGATCATCGACCTTTGATCGTCCAACTCGGCCAAGCACCCAGGTCGTTGAGCCGAATCAAGGTCAACTGGCACCGGTTCGCGGGCGTACCCTCCCGCGAACCGGCGAGTGCGCTCGACACCTGGCCTGCAAGTTGCCTGACGCTGCCCCAGATAGGTGGCGTGTCAGGCGATGCCGCCTGCGCAGTTCCGGCAACTACGGTCACACGCCGGGTGCCTGACATGACGTCGAGAGGCCGCTGACGCACACGGCGGACCCGTCGGTTGTCAGTGCTGGAATGTACAGTTGGTGGCCTGGCTCAGGTCCGGGCCGCCGGCAGAACCGGTGGAACCAGCCGAAGCACACTGTGGACGATCACGTAATTCGGCTCTGTCGTTGATCTTGTGACGACTGCTGTGCCGACAGCCGGATCGCTCTCATTGGTAATGGGCGCTGATGGGCCGGTCGGCCTCCCTCAGGTCTGTGACGGTGACGCGTCCGGGTCCTGCAGGTGCGTCGCAGTCGGGGCCGTGGAGGTCCAGTGCTGTCAGGTTCAACGTGAGGGCGTGGTGCTGCCCCAGGAAGGCCCGGTCCAGTTCGAAGGCGATGCGGGTTCCTGTACCCGGTTGGGGATCGGTCCTCCGAGGCTCCGAGACCGGCCTCAGGCCAGCGAGTTCCTGCTCGAAGGCGTGCCCGTTCCGCCAGACCTTGACGACAACACGCGAGCTCAACGCGCTCGCCGCTGCACTGAGCCAACGCTCCGGCAGAAGGAGCGATCCGAAGTATCCGAGCTGCGGGTGGCCATGCCCGTCCAGGGCATCGGCTCGATCGTCACGCACAGCGAAGGAGAGGTCGCCCGTGATCTTGGCCTCGGCCTGGAGGGTGTGCAGCGGAGCGAGCCGGGCGGCTGGATGAAGCGCGTGCCCCAGGACGTTCTCCAGCACCCGGGTTGCCAGCTCCGGATTGCTCCGGCCGACCCGGAAGTACATCTGAGGCTGTGCCCGCACGTGCTCGTCGAAGTCCACGATCCGTAGCTCGGCCGCGCTGTAGTCGTCCACCGTCACGGTCGAACGCTACTCGCTGGTGCCATGCCCGGACGGATGGACTGGGTCGGCCGCCTCATGGACTGCTGAGCACGCGTCGCCGGAGGAGATCGAGGTTCGCGCGGCCGTAGCCCATGCGCTTGAGGAGCTTGATCCTCGTGATCTGGCCCTCGACCTGGCCCGAACTCCAGGACGTTGACAGCGCGGCGGTGACCGCGTCCAGGTCCCGCCTCATGCCGTTGACCAGGGAGTGCAGCGCAGGAAGGTCGTCCGCCATGACCCGCTCCATCCAGCTGGGCAGTTCCTCTCCGCGCAGGTCGCGCATCATGGCCGCGAAGTCGCGGACGTGCCGTTCGGTGATGTCGAGGTGGGGACAGGCGGTGCGGATCTCCTTCAGCTCGGTGGCGTCGGTCTCGGCCAGGTGCTTGGGGTTGCTCATGATCCAGCGGACGACGCGGCGGGGTTTCGGGGTCGGGCGGAGTGCGGGAGGCGGGGCGGGCGGGTTCCTGGGCCTGGGGCTGTGCGGCTTCTTGTAGGGCTTGAGGTAGCGTCGAACGGATTGGATGTCGCCGGTGAAGCCCTGCCGTTGGAGTTCGCGATGCAGTTGGGGGACGTCGTGGCAGCCCTCGCGCCAGCGCTGGTGCAGGTAGGGCTTGAACGGGTGGATCGATGCCCGACCCACTGCCTTGACCAGCAACGCGTCCAGGCTGCGGGCGCGGGCGAAGCGCCGGACGGTCGAGTCGTCCAGACGAAGCTCGCGGCCGCTGCGGGTCAGCGACAGTCCCTGAGACAGGAGTTGCTGCACCGCTTGGTAGCGCTCGGTGGTGCGGGCGACCAGCCTTCGGGGGCGACCGAGGCCGTCCAGACCGTCCGCCGCTACCTGCGGAACTTCACGCCGACCGCCCCCGTGCCGGCACCCAGGCCCGCGCCGCGGCCCCGTCGCGTCGTCCGATGGATCATGACGAATCCGAGCAACCTCCCCGACGAGGACACCCTCTCCCTCAAGGAGATCCGCGCCGGCTGTCCCGAACTCGACGAAGTCACCGACCACGTCCGCGACTTCGCTGAGATGATGCGTGACCTCCGCGGCGACCAACTGCCCCAGTGGATGGAGCGCGTCGAACACGATCCCCTGCCCGCACTTCACTCCCTGATCAACGGCCTGCGCCGGGACCAGGACGCCGTCGTCGCCGGACTGTCCAGCCCCTGGAGCTCCGGCCAGGTCGAGGGACAGAACACGAGAGTCAAGCTCCTCAAGCGCGCCGGATACGGCCGCGCCAACTTCGACCTCCTACGCAAACGCATCCTGCACAGGACCTGAACCCGATCACAAGACCAGCGACAGAGCCGAATTACGCGAACGTCCACAGGGTCAGCCGTGAGGCCCTCGACGACGAGTCGGGGGCTTCCTGTGTTGCCGTGCTCAGGCCGGTTCGAAGGTCGGTTGCACTGGGCCGATCTCCTCGCTGGCAACCAGTTCCTCCAGGTCCTCCGGCTCGAGGAACTCCAGGGCCGCCGGGTCAA
>NZ_JADPRT010000019.1 GCF_015690355.1 Streptacidiphilus fuscans
TACCTTCGAGATCACCCCGCCAGGCAACCCCATCAGACTGAGCTGACACGCTCACAGTCAGTCACTAATCGGGCTTGACACCTTCATTGGGAATCGGTAGTGCGCCTGGGGCTTCAGTGTGGGCACTGCGGACGGGAAGTCCAAGTGGTTGGTGCAGGGAATCTCCGCCGCCGCGACCTTCGCCAGCTTCAGGGCGATGTTCGCGAACCCGTTGAGTGCAGCCGCTGACATCGAGCCGTTCGGGTCGACGCCACCGTTCATAGATTGCGCGCTCACTACGCCGTACGTCCATCCACCCTGGATTCCAGTACAACGGAAGTAGATTTTCGGTACGACCGCATAGGGAGTCATCACCACTCCAGGAGCCAGGGGCAGCAAGGTGTCACCGGACGCGGCAACGCTGAGGGCATCGCTGCTGGCACCCGAGACGTCGGCCTCGGCAACCACGGCTCCGTTCCACCTGATATCGCACTCGTCCGGACCTAGCGTTTGGCGATTCGCGTACTTCAATGGAGGCGGCACCAGGGGGCCGGTAGTCACGGCGGTGACCTCACCGCTTATTCCTACCACAGGACGGATGTCGCTCTGATCGAGAATGCCCCAACAGGCGCTCTGGGGAAGCTTGACGATCGTCGACTGCCAGGGCTTCCACCACAGTCCGACGACCGCGCCAACGGCTACCACAGCAATCGCGGACAGCACCATGGATCTGCGCATTCGGGATATCTCCTTCCTCAACCTCTCTACTCCTCCGTCCTGCTGTCACTCGAAGCCCCGACCGTGTAGCTGTCCTGTGCCTGGGTTCCCGCATAGTCCTGGTAGTCATCGCCGCCGGAGTTCCATTGAGGTCCGGAAACTGCTTCTGAGCTGCCGGTGTCATGTTCCCGGACTTGTCGAACATCCAAGGAGGTGCTTCCTGGCGTGTTCGCTCCGTCGGCACCGGCGCGACGCACCCTCAGCTGAAGTTCGGGCCGAAGTGGCCGTCGTCGGCGACGTGCTGGATCCAGGCCGCCTTCGCGCCCGGCGAGGAGGCGACGCTCTGGACCGCTGCGAAGCCGCCGAGGAGAACGTCCACGTAGTAGGCGTTGCTCTGGGTCGGCGTGGTAGTCCAACTCCCGGTCAGTTGCTGGCCGGTGCGGATGTCGGCGCAGTGGGCGGAGAGGGAGAGCGGGTAGCTGACGCCGCCCGGGTCGGTGTACCAGTCGGACGCCGTCGCTTGGCCCGGCCCGCTGGGCTCGCACTCGAAGACCTGGCCGCTCGCGGTGGTCCGCGTGAGGATCCCCCTGATCGAGCCGTCAAGCTCCGGGAAGACGTAGAAGGTGGTGGCGGAGCCGTCGGCGTTGACCGACTGGGCGTAGTAGTAGCCGTTGTGCGGGGCCGGCACGATCGGCGGCGCGCCGAGTTCGAAGCTGCCGGACTGCGTCTCCTGCTCCGCTCCCCAGTTCGTGACGGCGGTCTTCGCCGTCTCGCCGGGGAAGATGATCCAGCCGTTGACCGTGCCGGTGCCGAGCGACTGGTTCCAGAACGAGGTCTGCCCGTCCCACATCGTCGGGTCGGTCAGGCCGCCGACCGGGCCGGAGAACCACAGGTCAGCGGCGGCGCCGAGGCTGATGTTCAGCTGGAGGTGGTAGGCGTGGCGTGCCGGGTCGTAGACGACCGACCCCTCGGGCGAGACGATCGACGGCGGGTTGTCCGAGACGGAGTAGCCCAGGGGAACCGGAACGGGCTCTTCGAACCAGCCGTTGGAGCCCTGCAGGGCCTGGTCGTCCGGCGGCACCGACCCGACCACGACGATCGCGGGGACCGGTGATCCCAGCGCCGGGGTGGTGTTGTAGCTCAGGAGCAGCTTCGCGCGACTGTTCGGATCCTGGGCGGCGAACCATACTTCGTTGTCTGCCTGGTCGGCCCGGTCGACGATCCCGGACGTAGAGCCGATACCGAAGGCACTCGGAGGCTCGGCCGCCCACGCCCCGACAGCCGCGAGCAGCGTCATGGCGAGCGCCGCCGCGAGGGCTCCGATGATGCGGCGAATGAGCATGTTCCGTCTCCTCCGAGGGGCCCTAGAGGCCAGGGACGCGATCCGGACGGGCATCGTGCGGCAGTCGGAGTCGGACGGGACTCCAACGGTCGGGGACCGCGTACCCACGGTCGGCTGAGGAAAACGACAGGGCCGAAACTCCCTAATGTCATCACATCTGAAGTGATGGCATATCAAATATGGTTCACCACAACCGTGTTGTGAATTTCTTCAGAGAGCGGCCGCGGCTGCGACGCCGACCGTTGATCCGCATGCTCGCGCAGGCGTGAGTGCCCCTCTCCCGTATGCGCAGGTCCCGGCCACGGCGGTGGGCCGGGCGCTGCGGAGGGCGGCTCGGACACGGGCGATGCCACGGGCGGTGACGGATGGGCCGATCGCCGGGTCGATGCCGCCGACGGGTGTACGTGGGCCCAGCCCTGCGCAGGAGCGGCAGATCCCCGGCCGCGGGGTCGGGGCGGCGCACGTGCCGCACGTGGGCGGTTGTCCTTGTGCCGGGACGGCGAAGCCGGGCGTGGGCGGGCGCTTGCGGGTGAGGCGGTTGCGGAGGAGCTTGGCCGGGGCGTGGAGAGGCGTGGGCAGGTCCGGCAACAGCGCATCGGCGAGGTCGCGTTCGGTCGCGCCGCGCACCAACCACTCGGCGACCAGCGGCGCGAGGGCCAGGGCCTCCGGCTCACCCACGCGCAGGCGCGGCTCCGACCGCAGGACGCGGAACAGCAGGGAGACCGCCTCCCGCACCACCGGCGTGACCTCGGCCTCGGCTACGGCCACGGAGGTAGCGGGCGCGGCAGGCGCAGTTGTCGCGGCGGGCGCCTCGTCATGGAGGGCCGGGAGGGAGGGAGGGTTTTCTCCCGGTCCTTTGTCTCCGTCCTTTGAAAGGGCGGCTGCGCGGCCGGTGCGCAGTTCACCGGATCCCGACTTCCCGGCAACCGGCTTCCCGCGGCTCAACGTCCGGCCGTCGCTCGGCACCGGAACCTGGGGTGTGTCGAAGACGTGGGCCTCACTGATGATCGTTCCGTCCGATTGGCGGACCTTCTCGACGCGGTAGTACCCGAAGCGCGCGAGCTCGCGCAGCGCCCGCGCGACCGCGCCGCGTCCCGTCGGGCTGGAGTCGGCGATGTGCCGGCCGTCCTCCCGCCACCCGTCCGGGCGGGACAGAAGGTCGACCAGGATGCCCTTGGCCAGGTACGACAATCGTCGGTCCTGCAACAGGAAGTTGGGCAGGACAGTGAAACCGCTCTTCCAGCGGGTACGATGAATACGCACGGGAGGTTCTGCTCCTGGTGCCGGACCCCGGGGTGTTACAGCACCGCCGGGGTCATCTATTCGGTTGGTGGACTAATGACGCTACCACCCCGGGCGGGCACCAATCACTTTTTCTGCATACATTGTGATCGAACGTCAGTATGGTGCCCTGGCGTTGCGGTGGAATCGCGAAGTTGACGCTCAATCAAACTGGCACAGGAGAGTCCCACATGGACGACGACAGAGAGACCATTCGCCAGGAAGCCTGCAGGGATGCGCTCGACACCATCCTGACCGTGGCCGACCGTCTCGACGTGGTCCGGCGCACGGAAGGCAACAGGGTGGACTCCCACATCACCTCGGCGCTGCACGCGATTCGGTTCGCTGCCGCGATCCTTCAGCCGACCGTCCCAGGTGCCCCACCCCTGGGCTTCCAATTCGCCGACGACAGCGAACACTTGCTGAGCCTGGCCGCGAGGTGGCGCGAAGCTGCCTTGGAACTGGGCGAGTTCGCGCCCGAGCCTCCCGAGCAGCCCGAGCGCCCCGAACGCAGCTCTCCGCTGCGGCTCGTCAGGCCGGTCGACCCGGCGTGAGGCAGCGAGGCGGTGAGGCGACCACGTGAGGCGACCACGTCGGACCGGATTCACATGAGGTGGACTTCCACGTTGAACCCCTGCGCCAGGACGGAGTTGAGGTGCTCTGCATGGGCGCCGAAGTACTGCCGCGCGTTGCTCTCCTCGGACGACAGCTCCAGCACCACGTAGTCGTCGGCGCTCTCGGTCTGCTGGCCGCAGATACAGCACCGAAGCCGCTGGTCGGGTCCCTTCGGTCCGGCCTGGCTGTCGTTCATTCCCATCTGCCCTTCGCAATCTGGTTGTCGACGTACGCCTGACGGGATGGCCGGCAACTGCCGGTCGGGGCCGGCGAAACCGTGGGTTCGGGTTCGGGTCCGCGTCAGCGTCGCCAGACGACGAAGCCCTCGCCCCGGTCCACCTTGGCCACGTGCCAGCCGTGCGGGACGTGGGGCCAGCTCGACGTGGCCGGGGCTCCACGTCGGGCGGGCAGTACGGCGACGTCCGCCGTCGGCGGGACCGGGGCCCGGCGGAAGTCGAGGATCCACATGCGCTCCTGGTAGAGCTCGAAGGGCTGCTCGCACTTCAGGACCCACGGCAGGCTGTAGCTCATGGCGACCCTGTCGCCGCTGTGCAGGCCGGCAGCGCGGGTGAATCCCATCGACAGCCAGCGCGGTACCTGCTGCGGCTCGGAGATCTCCACGGTGATCACCGTCGTCGCGGCCACGGCGAACCCGGCGAGGAGGACCACGGCGGAGCGGACACCTCGTCGCCGACCGAGCAGAGCGGTGGCCGCCACGCACACAGCGAACACAGCGACCGCCGCAAGTGTCGTCCGCACCAGGTGAAACGTCTGGTAGTCGCCCGCGAGGAAGGAGGAGTCCGGCAGGCCCCACAGCACGAACAGGTCGTGTCGCAGCCGCGTCCCCGCAAGCAGGAACACGCCTCCGCCGCACACCCCGATCAGTGCGAGCGCGCCCGCCGCGTACCGGAGCAGCGCCGTGCGCCGGAGGCGGTACAGGGCGGCGACGCCGACCACGAACAGCGCCGGGGCGAAGACCGAGAGATAGCGGGCGTAGACGTTGTCGTCGAGCCGGTGGTCCTCGGGCAGGGCCGTGGCAGCCGCACCCGCCACCAGCACCACGGTGATCAGCAGGACGGCGCTGACGACGCGGTCGGCCGGGGTCGCCCGGCGGCGCACCGCAACGGCCGCGCAGAGCGCTGCGCCGAGGGCGCCGATGCCCCACGTCGACGTGATGAGGTACCAGATCTGGCCGAGCACCCGGCCGGTGCTCCGGCCCAGCAGCGAGGTGTTGAGCAAGCCGTTCAGCGCGAACTGCCCCACGGTCGCCGGAGGGGTGTCGGAGAACCGTTGCTGCAGGTAGGCGGCGAGCAGTTCCGCGCCCAGGACCGCGACGGCCAGCGCGACACCCGCGGCAAGCGCGGCCCGCGACGGCACCCAGCGGCGGACCAGGGCGACCAGGAGCACCCCGATGCTGACCACAACCAGCACCACGCCGCGGTCGTGCACCGACATCGCGTAGCCCGCCGCGAGTCCGAAGCCCACGCCGTACCGTGCGCGAAGTTGAGTCCGGTCATCCTGGCGCTTCTGATGATCAGTCAGCAGTCCGTGCAGGCAAAGCAACCAGGCCAGCACAACGGATGGCAGGACCGACTCGGTCATCGCGAACTGCGAGTAGAAGACCACCGGCGGCAGCAGTCCGACCGTCCCCGCGACCGCCAGCGACGACCGACGCCCGATCCGCATCCGCCGCAGCGCCACAAACGCGAGCGGCACGATCAGCGCGCTGAGCAGCGCATTGGTGACCAGCACCAGCCGGTAGGCCGTGACCGGATTGCCCGCGATCGCCAACGCGGGTGCGATGAGCAGCGGGTAGCCCCCGGGGACCACCACCCCCGCAGGGCTGGCGGTGACCGATCCGCCCGCCAGAACGCGGGCGACGACCAGGTACGCCTCCTCGTCCGGGCCCACACTCGGCGCGACCTCGCCCCGGACCAAGTACAGCCGGAAGGCGACCTCGACGAGGTAGACCGCGAGGATCACGGCCGCCCAGAAGAACCGCTGCCGGGCCACCGGCCGGTCGGACCTGCCAAGATTCCGGAGCTTGCCGAGACTCCCGAGCCTGCCGCCTCTCCCGAGTTCGCCGAAGCTTTCGATCCGGGCGGGCGTGCGTGGGCGGGTGATCGACTGCACGAGTTCCGGCACCTCGGTGGTCGAGTCAGGCATGCAGGTTCACTTCCGCCAGGGGCCACGGTTACGCCGACCATTTCGGCGCACAGCCCATTCTGCGGTCTGCACAGCAACCTGACAGACACCGCCATGGTCGGGATTTCGGATGAACCGAGGCCAATTGCAGGTCAGACAGCGATAATTAGCCGACTCCTTTCCAGATTCTCACCATAATGAGACGCACATGGCGTTCCGAAGCCATCGAGCGTTCACGCATGGTCGGGCTTCCGAACGCGTCTTCCTCGACGCGCACGTACTGTCCAGACGCGACGTCACCGGCTGAGCCGGCGTCCGCCCCTCTGCGCTGGAGTGCCCACACTGACGCGACGACCGACCGGATGGCCCCGAACGCACACCTCGTCCCGCCGCCCGACCTGTAACGATGTCGCCGCCCTCGGGGTGGTCGATGGCGTGCCGGGTGCCACCGTTATCGTGTTCCGCACTCAACCGCGCCGGCATCTGCGGACGCGGAACGTGGGGAATGAGAACGGGGAAACGCAGTTGCTCATCCAGCAGCAGCAGTACGAAGTGAATCCGGAGGCCCTCCTGGGCCTTGCCGGGATGTACGACGGCGAGGCGTCCGCGCTCAACGGGCAGGTGGGGTCGTTCGCGGGCAGCGCCGAGGCCATCGGGCTGCTCGGCATCTGCGACGGGGCGCCTCAGGGGAAGCCGCAGCGACGCTAGACGGTCAGGATCCGAAGCTCAACGCAGCTGGCAACCAGCTATGGCATGCGACAGGGACTGCTCCTGGTGATCGACACGATCAACCCCAATCACCCGGCGACCTGGCATGGGTTCGTGTCCACGCTGGGCTTCCTTGCCTCGCTCGTGTTCCTGGCGCCTGGGGTGATCCTGCTCGTCAAGTTCCCCCAGCATGGAACGTAGGGCCCGCGCGTACGGGCCGGGTCTCGCTCTGATCGTCCTGGTTGCGCTGGTTGCGCTCGGCGGGTACGCGCTCGTGTGACCTGATGCCGACAATGGCTGACGCCGCGCCGATCTCAGCGGTGGAGCTTGGTTCAGTGGGCGTAGAGCTCACGGGGCAGGCTGACTTTGGCACCTGAATGACTTCTTTCAGGACGTGCAACGCCAGGTCGACGGGCGTTCGCCTCGGCATAGAGCAGCCTCGGGCCGACCCGCTTAAAGTCCCGTTCGGTACAACTTGCTGACCTGCTGTCAGCCTTGGAGTCCGCAGCTACTCCCTGATGCGCACACTAAGAACTCCCATGTTCTGCACAAATGAAAGCGCTTGTTGGCAGATGCATCCCATGGCCATGGCTGGAAGCCTCCAATGCACCACGGTTTCCACTTCGTCCTACTGCCGTGCGCCCCCTGGCCTGCAGCCCAGGGTCTGACCGTCCAGACGACCTCCGGTCGAACCCTTCTGCTACAATCGCCCGCTGACGAACAAGAGGCAACAGCGGGGGCTGGAAGACTTGCCTGCATCATCGAAGAACAAGCGCGGCATCGACAGCACTCTGCTGATCGTCGCCGGACTCATTGCTGAAATCGGCCTTGCACTGGCCCTGCTGATTTGGCATCAGAACTCAGCGTCCATTCAACATGGAGCCGTTCCGACCAGGTACGCGGTCACCTTGCTGCTGATTGCGTTGGTCGCGGTTCCCTTGACTTGCGCTGTAGCCCTGGCAAGGTTCCGCGTCTCCCAAGCTTGGCGCACCCTTCTCGGGATACTCGGCGCCGTGGTGGCAGGCTCTCTAGTACTCACAGCCTTCACTTCGTCCACCGCAGGCGTCGGGTATCTCTTGATCCCCCTTGCTGCGCTGCCCCTAGGCGTCATCGCCAAGTCCCTCTGGGAGACGAAGTAGTCACGTCCTCGATGACATGACTCAGGTGTATTGGAGAGTCCATGGCTGATCTTCCCGACGACTTCCGCCGGATGATGTCCCACGTCACGCAGCTCAACAGCGTGCTCGCTGCCGCCAAGTCCGCGGTGCCGGAGTCCTGTGAGGGTTCCGACCAGAGCGGCGCTGTCCGCGTCTTCTCGGGCCAGGGTGATGTCCCCCAGCAGGTCCAGCTAGCCACCGACTGGGAGCGTCGGCTGGGAGCGGGACAGCTGGGGGCCGCTGTGCTCGAGGCCGCCCAAGCGGCCGCCATGAAGCGACTCCAGGCCTGGGCGCAGGACTTCGGCGCAAGCAACTGGAAGGAGCGGGTCGGGGACGTACAGTCTGCCCCCACCGAGGAGACTCATTTCGAGACCGCAGACGCCATGTTGGACCTGTCCCAGGTAAGGCCAAGGCCGCTCGGGGAGCTTGCGGAGGAAGTGATGACCAGCCTGGAGCGGGTGTCGTCCAGTCTCTCAACTCCGTTGGAGGGCCGTGGCCAGGGCGGAGGAGGTGGAGTCGAAGTAGTAATCACGAAGAGTGGTCTAGCCTCTTGCGAGGTCAACGAGCGCTGGGCGGCTGGGCGCACGTCGACGGCAATTTCGCAGGCGCTCAACTCTGCTTTCGACTCTGCACGGCTGGCACTCACGGAGGCGGAGGCCAGCGCGCCAGCCGCGGGCGCAGACCGGTTGCTACGTGAAGCACTAGCTCTACTCAGCGACCGCAGTCGCCTGGCCGAAGGTTCCTGAGGGACTTCCAGTTCCACGGATGAGAAGAGGGGGACTGTGGTGGCAGGCAACAACGGCTACCAGGTCACGACGGACGACCTGCGCACGGATGCGAATGCCTGGGAACAGCAGGCAGAGCAGATGGGCGCCGTCGTGAGCAGAGTAAACGAGCTCAAGATGGACCGCGTCCAGGCAGGAATCTTCCAGTTGGCAGTCAGCCCGTATGTCGAAGTCATTCAGGCCGTCCAAGAGCGTTCGCAGGAAGGACAGAAGGCGATGAACGATATCGCAGGTGGACTTCGACAGGTTGCCGCCAACTATGAACACCAGGAACAGAGCCACGTCGCATCGTTCCGGAACATCGGCTCGGGGATGAACTAATGGCAGCTTTCAGCGAGGCTCAGTACAAGTCCGTCGTCAACGACCTGACTTCTGGCCTAGGAGATCTGTCCGCAAAGCTCGCCACAGTGCCTGGCAAGACCAGTGCCGCGGCGAACCGCTGGTGGATCCCCGAGCCGGTGGCCGAAGCAATCGTATGGTGCGGCAATAAGCTCATTGAGCTGGGCGAATGGCTCCTCAAGAACATCAAGGAGCTCCTCGAGGGGGCTGTGGCACCAGTCTACATGTTCATCCACGGATACCAGTGGGAGAGCATCAAAGGCATTGCCAACTCGGTCTCGGGCAACATTCAGCCCAGCGTTCTCGGTGCTACCGGCAGTTGGCAAGGAGACGCCGCGACCGCGTATGGCAACGAGATCACCCCTCAATCCACCGCTGCAGCCTCAATTGGCACCATGGCCGACTCGACATCTACCGCGCTCTATGTCTGCGCCGGCGCAGGTCTGGCCTTCTACATCGCCCTCGGTGCGATCGTGGTTAAGTTCATCGGCGCGCTGGCGACGGCGATCATCGCCCTTGGAACGGCTGTCTTCTCCTGGGCTGGTCTCCTTATCGTGGTTGAGGAAGCTGGTGTGAATACCGGGCTGATCGGCGCCGCAGTGGCCGGGCTGCTCACCGTGCTCGGGGCTGAGGCCAACGAAATGGGGGCACTGCACGGAACGGCGGTCGGCAGCACGGCCTTCCCGCTGGGTCACTGGCCCGTTGCAATCGCCGGAACTTGACCGAAGCAACTCCTCAGCTCTGTCGTTGCTTCGCAAACAGCGTCCTGGCTCATGGGTATTGATTGCCTGTGCCCTATTCACGCGCCCACAGCAAACAGCGAGCCCTCACCGCAATCAGGCGGTGAGGGCGTCGGCTGTCCAGAAGTGCAGGTGCTCGAGGCGTTAGTCGAGGCCCCGACGCAACGCCTTACCTCGGACACCAGCACACACTCAGACGGACAGTGACGGCATGCGAGAAACAACCCTGAACGAGTTCGCTGTGCAGATGCTGTCCCTGGCACCGAACGCCAGATTCTCCGCGCGTATCAGCTCCGCGCCACGGCCGTTCTCGCTCGCCGTCTGGCTCGGGCGTCTTTACGGGTATATCTACAGCGAAGCCGAGCAGCCTGTGATCACAACCGGGCGCTATGAGAACTACCTTGTGGGTTACGAGCTGATCTTCACGCGCAACGACGAGCCCGGTGCGCGACGACGCGCTGAATGGATGCGCAACCCCGCTGGCGATCCTATCTACCGACCGCCAGTCGTCTGGCACCTGGACGGCGGCATGGGCTTCTGCCCTCCCGGCTGGCACCCCGCGACGCGACTCATCATCACTCCCGAGGTCGAGGCGTCGCTCCGCTACGACGACGAGCAGTTCATCCGCACGCTCAACCTTCCATGGACGAGCAAGGTAGGTCGGGGTCACCTGGCCCCACTCCCCCCGTTGCCTCCTCCCCCGCCTCCACCGGGCACCATCGCCTACCCGGATGAGCATCGATGAGTCCACCCGGTTGAAAGGGGCACCTGGCAGAGAGGCCCTGCCACCGCGAACCCCATCTCGTGCCTGTCGTGGATTTTTCCCAGCCGTGGACGGCCGGTCTCATCCCAACGACGGTCTTCACACCGGTGGATGAGCCAGCAGCACGCCGACGGGCCGGGAAGATGCGCAACTCCGCAGCCGATGCCGCCTACCCAGCACCCGTAGCCTGGCATCTCAACGGCGGCGCGCGGCTCTGCCCGCCCGGCTTGACTGGAGCCTCCCACCCCTAGACCCGCCGGGGACGCTCACGCGTCCTCGGCGAGCTCCAGCCACTGCATCTCCAGCTCGTCGCGCTCGTCCTTCACGGCCCGCAACTGCGCGTCCAGCTCCGCAATCTTGCCGAAGTCGGCGGCGTGCTCGGCCATCTGGGCGTGGAGCTTGGTCTCCTTCTCCTCCAGCTTCGAGAGCTGACGCTCGATCCGCTGGAGTTCCTTCTTCGCCACGCGCGTGTCGCCGCCGGTCTTCTTCGGGGCCGGGGCCGGGGCCGTGGCCTCGACCAGGGCGGCGCGGCGTTCCAGGTACTCGTCGATGCCGCGCGGGAGCATCCGCAGGCGGCGGTCGCCGAGCAGTGCCCAGACAGTGTCCGTGGTCCGCTCGATGAAAAAGCGGTCGTGGGAGATCACGACGAGCGAGCCGGGCCAGCCGTCGAGGAGGTCCTCCAACTGGTTGAGGGTCTCGATGTCGAGGTCGTTGGTCGGCTCGTCCATGAACAGGACGTTCGGCTCGTCCATCAGCAGACGCAGCAGCTGCAGCCGACGGCGCTCACCACCCGACAGGTCGCTGACCGGCGTCCACTGCTTCTCCTTGGTGAACCCGAAGGTCTCGCACAGCTGACTTGCCGACATCTCCCGGCCCTTGCCGAGGTCGACGCGGCCGCGGATCTGCTCGACCGCCTCCAACACGCGCAGCGTGCCCGGGAGTTCGGCGACCTCCTGGGACAGGTAGGCGAGCTTGACGGTCTTGCCGACGACGACCTTGCCGCTCGCCGGCTGCTTCTCGCCGTCGCTCGCCCACGCCGTCTGCATCGCGCGCATCAGCGAGGTCTTGCCCGCGCCGTTGACGCCGACCAGGCCGATGCGGTCGCCCGGGCCGAGCTGCCAGGAGAGACGTTCCAGCAGCAGCTTGTCACCGGCCTTGACGGTCACGTCCTCCAGGTCGAAGACGGTCTTGCCGAGCCGCGAGTTGGCGAACCCCATCAGCTCGACCTTGTCGCGCGGCGGCGGCACGTCCGCGATCAGCTCGTTGGCCGCCTCGACGCGGAACCGCGGCTTGGAGGTGCGGGCGGGCGCGCCGCGGCGGAGCCAGGCGAGCTCCTTGCGGACCAGGTTCTGCCGCTTGGTCTCCTCCGTCGCCGCGATGCGGGCGCGCTCGGCGCGGGCGAAGACGTAGTCGGAGTAGCCGCCCTCGTACTCGTGGACGGCGCCGGACTGGACGTCCCACATGCGGGTGCAGACCTGGTCGAGGAACCAGCGGTCGTGGGTGACGACGACGAGCGCGGTGCGGCGCTCCTGCAGGTGGCGGGCGAGCCAGGCGATGCCCTCGACGTCGAGGTGGTTGGTGGGCTCGTCGAGGACGAGCAGGTCGTGGTCCTCGATCAGCAGCTTCGCGAGCGCGATGCGGCGGCGCTCGCCACCGGAGAGCGGGCCGATGACGGTGTCGAGGCCCTGCGGGAAGCCGGAGAGGTCCAGGCCGTCGAAGAGGCCGGTGAGCACGTCGCGGATCTTGGCGTCGCCCGCCCACTGGTGGTCGGCCTTGTCGCCGACGACCTCGTGGCGGATGGTGGCCTTCGGGTCCAGCGCGTCGCCCTGGGCCAGCACGCCGATGCGCAGGCCGGTCACGTGCGTGACGCGGCCGCCGTCCGGCTCCTCGCTCTTGGCCATGATCTGCGTCAGCGTCGTCTTCCCGTCGCCGTTGCGGCCGACGACGCCGATCCGGTCACCCTCGCTGACGCCGACGGACACGCCGTCGAGCACGGCTCGGGTGCCGAAGATCTTGCTGACACCTTCGACGGTGACGAGGTTGACTGCCACGAATGCTGCGCTCCTGAGCGACTACGCGTACTTCGGATGACTACGACGGATGACCGACGTCCCAGCCTAGTCGCCCCGCGCCACCCCCGTCCGCGCGGTTGTTCGTGGCGTGCCCTGGCACCGTGCGTATCGTTGGACAAGGCGACTGTCCGCGTCCACGCGGCAGCGGGGAGGAGCGCCACGGTGACCATCGCACTTCACGACGACAGGGTCCGTCTACGCGCTCGCGAAGGGGCCGGTCTACCTGATCGTCGACCCGTACACGGCCCAGTGCCACGTGTTCACGCTGCCCAAGGACGGCGAGTACCGGAACGAGCTGACGCTCGACTTCGGCGACCCGGTCGACCTGACCGGGACGGTCGTCGGCCTCGTCCTCACGACGGACCAGTTCCCGCGCGACTGAGCGTTCAGTGATGTCGCTCGGTGAGCGCCGTCCGTGCCCACCGTCGTGACATGCTGGGTCGGAAGGCTGTCGACGGATGGAGCGTGCCTTGAGTACCGCACTGCCGGCATGGATGTATCCCCCCCGCGAGAGCGGCTGGGAGGCAGATGACCTCGATCTGCTCCCACCCGACGCGCCCCGCCACATCGAGCTGCTGGACGGAGC
Organism: Streptacidiphilus fuscans; assembly: GCF_015690355.1. GTDB lineage: Bacteria > Actinomycetota > Actinomycetes > Streptomycetales > Streptomycetaceae > Streptacidiphilus > Streptacidiphilus fuscans. The sequence goes on from NZ_JADPRT010000019.1 coordinate 13,230, forward strand.
TCTGGTCTTCAACATGTCACCCCAGCGCAGTTGGCATGACCGGGTGATCCGTCGGCTCACAGCGGCCTTGGAGGGAACCATCCCGTCGGGCTGGACCGTCGAGGCGCAGATGACGATCAAGCTGAACCGGCGCAGCAGGCCTGAGCCCGATGTCATCGCCGCCTCCGTGCCTTACACCCCGGACCGCACGCGATTCCTGCCGGAGGAGGTGGCGCTCGTCGTCGAGGTCGTCTCCGCTGAGTCGGAGGACCGGGATCGCCGGTACAAGCCCGTGCTTTACGCCGATGCCGGCATCCGGCACTTCTGGCGCATCGAGGACGAGAGCGGCAGCCCGGCCGTCCACACCTACGAACTGGACGACACCACTCGCGCGTACGTCGCCACCGGAGTCCACCGTGAACGCCTGGACCTGCCGGTTCCCTTCAAGATCAGCGTCGACGTGGCGGATCTCGCACGCTGAGGCTTGATCGAAAGCTCGAAGGCCTCAGGCTGACGGGGAGGGGACGCGAAGCGATGGCGCGCACAGTCGTGGTGACGGGCGGAAGCAGTGGGATCGGCCGGGCGGTGGCTGCCCGGTTCGTGGCGGAGGGCGACGGGACGCGGGTGTTCGTGACCGGGCGTCGCAAGGAGCGGCTGGACGAGGTCGCCGCCGAGCTCGGGGTCACCGGCGTGGTGTGCGACGGCACCGACCCGGCGGCCGTCGCCCGGCTCGCGGAGCAGGTCCGCGAGCAGACCGGCGAGCAGGGCGGCGAGCGGGTCGACGTGCTGGTGAACGCGGCGGGCGGGCTCGCGTCGACGCCGGAGGGCGGCGGGCTGCTGGAGCAGTGGGAGGCGATGTACCGGCTCAACGTGATGACCGCCGTGCTCACCACGGACGCGTTGAAGGACCAACTCGTGGCCGGGAGCACGGTGATCAGCATCGGCACCATCGGCGCCGAGCGGCGCGGCGGCTCCTACGGCGCGGCGAAGGCGGCGTTGCAGGCCTGGAACGGGTTTCTCTCAGCGGAGTTGGGCCCGCGCGGGGTCACCGCCAACGTGGTCTCCTGCGGCTACATCGCCGACACCGAGTTCTTCCAGGGCGCGATGACGCCGGAGCGCCACGCCGCGCTGGTCGCCGAGACCCACAACGGCCGTCCGGGCACGCCCGCCGACGTCGCGGAGACGATCCACTTCCTCGCCTCCCCGGGCGCCCGCCACATCACCGGGCAGACGCTGCACGTCAACGGCGGGGCCTTCACGACACGCTAGTTGACGTGACGTCAGCTCAGCTGTGCTCCGGGAACGGGCCCGACCGCAGTCCTGACGTTGCGACAGGTGCCGGACGCGGCAAGGGCGCTGGCGACAGCGGCGGCGTCCGACGCGTCCTTGGTCAGGAAGGCGCAGGTCGGGCCGGAGCCGGAGACGAGGGCGCCGATCGCGCCCGCGTCCGTGCCGGCGCGGAGAGTGTCCGCGAGCGAGGGACGGAGCGAAAGAGCCGCCGCCTGAAGGTCGTTGCTGAGTGCCGCGCCCAGCGCGGCGGGGTCGCCGGTGGCCAGGGCGTCCAGCAGGGCGCGGTCCGCGGCGGGGGTCGGCACGTGGGACTCGTCCGCTCCGCCCGGGCCACCGGCCAGCTCGCGCAGGCGGTCACACTCCCCGTAGACGGCGGGCGTGGAGAGGCCGCCGTCGGCGACGGCGAAGACCCAGTGGAACGCGCCCTGCGTCGGCACCGGCGTCAGCTGCTCGCCGCGTCCCTCGCCGAGGGCGACCCCGCCGTGCAGCGAGAACGGCACGTCGCTGCCGAGCTCAGCGGCCAGCGCGAACAGCGTCTCGCGCGGGGTGTCGAGCCCCCACAGCGCGTCGCAGGCCAGCAGCGCCGCCGCGCCGTCCGCGCTGCCGCCGGCCATGCCGCCCGCGACCGGGATGTCCTTGGCGATGTGCAGCCGCACGTCCGCCGCGACGCCGTGGTGCGTGGCCAGCGCCTGCGCCGCGCGGGCGGCGAGGTTGGTGCCGTCGGTCGGCACGACGCCGGCGTCCGGACCCTCGACGGTGATCGTCACGCCTTCACCCGGCTCGCCCGGGCGGGCGGTGACCTCGTCGAAGAGGCCGACCGCGAAGAAGACCGTGGCCAGCGCGTGGAACCCGTCGGCCCGTCGCCCGCCCACCGCGAGCTGCACGTTGACCTTGGCAGGCACGCGGACGGTGACGGGGGCGGCAGTGCCTGCGTCGATGCCTGCGTCGGCGTGGTGATCGGCGGCGGTCATGGCGGAGGAACTCCTGGCGCTCATCAGGTGGACATCGGAACGAGGGGGATCCGGGGTGACGGGGTGGCTGAGGTGACCGGCCGGGTGACCGCCACAGCGGGCGTGACCGCTACAGCGGCGGGTGTTCGGAGGCGGGCTTCGCTGCCGGTTCCGGCTTGTGCTCGGCGATCGCCACGAACTGTTCCACCGTCAGCGCCTCGCCGCGCAGCCGGTGGTCGACGCCGGCCGCACTCAGCGCGGCCTCGGCGGCGGCCGGGCTGCCCGCCCACCCGGCGAGCGCGGCGCGCAGCGTCTTCCGGCGCTGCGCGAAGGCCGCGTCGACGACCGCGAAGACGTCCTCGCGCGCGGCGCTGGTCTTCACCGGCTCGTCGCGGCGGATCAGCGAGACCAGCCCGGAGTCGACGTTCGGCGCGGGCCAGAAGACGTTCCGCCCGATCGCCCCGGCGCGCTTGACGCGCGCGTACCACTGGGCCTTGACCGACGGGACGCCGTAGACCTTGTTGCCGGGCTGCGCGGCGAGCCGGTCCGCGACCTCCGACTGCACCATGACGAGGGTGCGCTCGATGCTCGGGAAGGTCTCCAGCATGTGCAGCAGCACCGGAACCGCGACGTTGTAAGGGAGGTTGGCGACCAGCGCGGTCGGCGCGGGGCCGGGCAGCTCGGTCACGGTCATCGCGTCCGCGTGCACCAGCGCGAAGCGGTCCGCGCGCTCCGGCATCCGGGCGGCGATGGTGGCGGGCAGATGCTGGGCGAGCAGCGGGTCGATCTCGACGGCCGTCACCCGGTCGGCCACCTCCAGCAGCCCGAGCGTCAGCGACCCGAGCCCGGGCCCGACCTCCACCACGACGTCCTTGGGCCCCACCTCGGCGGCCCGGACGATGCGGCGCACGGTGTTGGCGTCGATGACGAAGTTCTGCCCGCGCTGCTTGGTCGGCCGCACGCCGAGCGCTCCGGCCAGCTCACGGACGTCGGCGGGGCCCAGCAACGCGGAGTCGGCGGCGGGCGCCGACGCGCCGGAGGACTCGGCAGCGGACTCGGCGGATTCGGGATCGGTGGTGCTCACCCGGCAAGGATACGGGCCGGAGGACACGCTCAGCGCTGGGTCGGAGTCGCGGCGGTGCCGCGCCGCGCGCCGCGCGCCGAGGGACGTGCGGAGGGACGTGCGGAGCGAAGGGATCAGCGCTCGGCGCGGCGGCCGCAGGTGGGCCAGGGCGAGATGCCGCGTTCGCGGTAGAGGGCGCGGGCGCGGGTGGTCTGTTCCGACGGGGAGGCGTCCTGGGGCAGGCCGTGGCCACCGAGGCTGTGCCAGGTGTGGGCGTCGAACTGGTAGAGCCCGCCGTAGCGGCCGCTCGCGTCGGTGACGTGCGCGTTGCCGCCGGACTCGCACCGCGCCAGCGCCGCCCAGTTCAACCCCCCGCCGGTGAACGGGATGTCCTCCTCGGACCGCCCGCGATGGCGTCCGCGCGGTGTGGACTCCTCGCCCCAGGAGTTCTGCGCCGCGGACTCCGCAGCGGACTCCGCGGCCGACTCCGCACCGAAGGGGTCCATCGAGCGGCGGTGCGGCCGGGCGTGCCGGGCGCGGTGCGCCCGGGTCGAGGCGTCCGACGCGTCCGACGCGGCGGCAGGCTCGTTGACGTGGTGCGGGGCGAGCAGCTCGCGCAGCAGTGGGGTGTCGGCGGGCGCGGTCGGCATCACGGTGCCAGGACCCAGCTGCTGGGTGGGAACCGGGTCCGCCACCGTGTCCGGCGTCGTGTCCGCGGCCTCGCTGACACGGTCGGCGTCACCCGCGTGCGGCGGCTGCTCCGCGAGGAACGCGCCGGTCCCGCCCACCAGGAGGGCGAGAATCAGCGCCTGCGGCAGCGCGCGCGGCGAACGGACAGCCGAATGGGCAGCCGCGTGGGCACCGGTCGAGGGCTTGTTCACGGGTTGCCCAACGAGCGCGTCGCGACGGCGGTCACTGGGCCGGTCGGGTGGCGACGCGTTCGCTCGCCTGCTCGGAGGCCGAACTCAACGTCGAGCTCAGCAGTCGAGCTCAGCGTCGAGCTCAGTAGTCGAAGGCGCGCGCTGTGTTGGCGTCGACGGCGGCGGCCATCTCGTCCTCGCCGATGCCCCTGACCTCGGCCATCGCCCGCAGCGTCACCGGGATCAGGTACGGCGCGTTCGGCCGCCCACGGAACGGCGCGGGGGTGAGGAAGGGCGCGTCGGTCTCGACCAGAATCCGGTCCAGCGGGGTGACCGCGAGCGCGGCGCGCAGGTGCTTGTTGGCCGGGAAGGTGACCGGCCCGGCGAAGGAGAGGTAGTAGCCGGCCTCCGCGCAGACCTTGGCCATCTCCTCGTCGCCCGAGTAGCAGTGGAAGACGGTCCGCTCCGGCGCGCCCTCCTCGACCAGGATGCGCAGCACGTCCTCGTGCGCGTCCCGGTCGTGGATGACCAGGGCCTTGCCGTGCCTCTTCGCCAGGGCGATGTGACGTCGGAACGACTCCTGCTGCACCTCGACGCCCTCGGGCCCGGTCCGGAAGTAGTCCAGCCCGGTCTCCCCCACACCGCGCACGTGCGGCAGCGCGGCCAGCGCGTCGATCTCCTCGATCGCCGCGTCCAACGCGGCCATGCCGCCGGGTCCGCGCTTCTGTCCGCTCCACCCGTCCGGGTCACCGAGGACGATCCGCGGGGCCTCGTTGGGGTGCAGGGACACGGTCGCGTGGACGTTCTCGTGCTTCTCCGCGAGCTCGGCGGCCCAGCGCGACCCCGGGATGTCACACCCGACCTGTACGACGGTGGTGACGCCGACGGACGCGGCCTTGGCGAGGATCTCCTCCGGCGTCGCGTCCTGCATGTCCAGGTGCGTGTGCGAGTCTGCGACCGCGACCCGGAGCGCGTCGGGCACCGGCGGCGGCGTGCGGTCTTCGCTCTTCGAGCGGGCCACGGGGAGATCCTTTCAAGACGGGGGACGTTGCAATCAGCCAGGGGCGCGGGGCTCTACTGATATGCGGCTCCGCCGCGCGGGCGCGACAAGCCACTCAATGTGGTGTGTCGCCGAACGAGCAGGCCCATCCCCACAGGGTGGTTGCTCGCGCAGTTCCCCGCGCCCCTGGACGGTGCAACTACTTCTTGTCTTCGAGGCGCGGGAAGAGGATCTCGCCCTTGGTGACGGTCACCCCCGCCGGGAGCGTGCCCCAGCGCGCGGCCTCGTCCACCCGCTGCGCGCCGAGCGCGCCCAGCACGCTCTCCGCGCCGAGGGAGTCCCAGAGCAGGCCGGCGACCCGCGGCATGACCGGGTTCAGCAGGACGGCCAGCGCCCGGAGCGACTCCGCCGCCGCGTAGAGGATCGTGGCGAGGCGGGCCTGGCCCTCGGGCGACTCGTCCTTGGCGACCTTCCACGGCTCCTGCTCGGTGAGGTAGCCGTTGACCTGCTTGACGAAGTCGAAGATCGCGCCGATGCCGCCCGCGAAGTCCAGCTTCTCGCCGATCTTGTCGTCCGCCTCGGCGACGGCCTTGGCCAGGCCCTCCACCAGCGCGGCCTCGGCCGGGCCGGACGCGGTCGCCTCGGGCAGGACGCCGCCGAAGTACTTGCCGACCATCGCCGCGACGCGCGAGGCGAGGTTGCCGAAGTCGTTGGCCAGCTCGGAGGTGTAGCGGGCGGAGAAGTCCTCCCACGAGAACGAGCCGTCCGTGCCGAACGGGATCGCGCGCAGGAAGTAGTAGCGGTAGGCGTCCACGCCGAAGTGCTTGGTCAGGTCCTGCGGCGCGATGCCGGTCAGGTTCGACTTGCTCATCTTCTCGCCGCCGACCATCAGCCAGCCGTTGGCGACCACGCGCTTGGGCAGCGGCAGGCCGTTGGCCATCAGCATGGCGGGCCAGATCACCGCGTGGAAGCGGAGGATGTCCTTTCCGACCAGGTGCACGTCGGCCGGGAAGGTCGCGTCGAACTTCGCCTGGTCGGAGCCGTAGCCGACGGCCGTGGCGTAGTTGAGCAGGGCGTCGACCCACACGTAGATGACGTGCTTCGGGTCCCAGGGGATCTGGACGCCCCAGTCGAAGGTGGAGCGGGAGATGGAGAGGTCCTGGAGGCCCTGCTCGACGAAGCGGACGACCTCGTTGCGTGCGGACTCGGGCTGGATGAAGCCCGGGTTGGCCGCGTAGAACTCCAGCAGCTTCGGGCCGTACTCGGAGAGCTTGAAGAAGTAGTTCTCCTCCTTCAGCATCTCCACGGGCTTCTTGTGGATCGGGCAGAGCTTCTGGCCGGCGAACTCGCCCTCGCCGTCCAGGAGTTCACCCGGAGCCTTGTACTCCTCGCAGCCGACGCAGTACGGGCCCTCGTAACCGCCCTGGTAGATCTCGCCCTTGTCGTAGAGGTCCTGGACGAACTCCTGCACCCGGGCCGTGTGGCGGTCCTCGGTGGTGCGGATGAAGTCGTCGTTGGCGATCTCCAGGTGCTCCCAGAGCGGCTTCCAGGCCTCCTCGACCAGCTTGTCGCACCACTCCTGCGGAGTGACGCCGTTGGCCTCGGCGGTGCGCATGATCTTCTGACCGTGCTCGTCCGTGCCGGTGAGGTACCACACCTGCTCGCCGCGCTGGCGGTGCCAGCGGGTCAGCACGTCGCCTGCGACGGTGGTGTAGGCGTGGCCCAGGTGCGGGCGGTCGTTGACGTAGTAGATCGGCGTCGAGACGTAGTAGCTCTTACCGGGATTCTGGACGGCGGTCATGCCGTAATGGTATCGGGCCGGGCCCTGCCCCTCGTCCGCGTGATCAGCCCTTGAGAGGGACGCTCAGCGGGAGGGGCGGGAGCGACCCGGAATCAGCCTGCTCAGCCCTGCTGAGCCGCGTTCACCCGTGGCGACGGCGCAGGTGCCAGTGGAACGGGAGGTGCAGCCGGCGCCTCGGACGGGGCTCCGCCGGCGCGAGCGGGGTGGGCCCCTCGACGCCCTCCGCGTTCCCCTCCGCATTCACCTCCGCCGCCTTCTCCCCGCTCGTCGCCTTCGCGGCGGCCCGCGGGTGGCGCGGCTCGCGCGGCGGACGCGGAGTCGCGGGGGCCGCGGCCTGGGCCGCGCTCCAGCTGGCGACGGCCGAGGCCACCCGGCCGGCGGCCATGATGCGGACGTGCTCGCCGCCGCAGCCGGGGCAGGACGGGTGGGTCAGCGGGGACGGGACCGGCACGCCGTTGGCCCGGTAGCGATAGACCATCCGACCGTTGACGTCGACCGCATGCTCGATCTCGTACGCCTGTTCCCAGCCGTAGCCGCAGTTCAGACAGGCGAAGGAGTAGGCCTCATGGGCCGTCTCCATGGGCGGTCGGCTGCTCGGCGCGGAGGTTTCGCTCATCACGTGCTCCCGGTGCCCGCCGGAGCCCTCGCCCCGGCCGGGACTTTCTCGTCCCATGGTTTCCCGGAGAAATGCCGTCGATCACGGTGGCGCGAATTCTTTGGGGAGAGTTGGTTCTTCTTGACGCGGCCGGGATCTGCACAGATGGATTCCGGGGCGTTTCTTTAGCCGTTATTTGCCTATTCCGACACCGTACGCCCCTTTCACTCCGGACGTAAGCGGGGACGCCACAGCCTGAGCCGCACTCGAACGGCGCAGAGAAGTCGCAGACCAGGACCCCTCCGTACACGGCGCATGCGCCGGTTACGCACGCCCCGGAGCGGCGCTCTTCGCGGCCACCACCGCGTCGAAGACCTCGCGCTTGGGAAGGCCCGCCTCGGTGGCCACGGCGGCGATCGCCTCCTTGCGGTGCTCGCCCGCGTCCACCCGGACGGCGACCCGGCGGGCCAGCTCTGCGGCGTCCACCGCGGCGGGTGCGGCGGCTGGGGCGCCCGAGACGACGACGGTGATCTCGCCCCGGACGCCCTCCTCGGCCCACGCGGCGAGCTCGGCCAGCGTTCCGCGCTTGACCTCCTCGTACGTCTTGGTCAGCTCGCGGCAGACGGCTGCGGCCCGCTCCCCGCCGAACGTCTGGGCCATCGCGGTCAGCGAGTCGTCGATCCGGTGCGGCGACTCGAAGAAGACCATGGTCCGCGGCTCGGCCACGAGCTCACGCAGCCGCGCGGAGCGCTCCCCGCCCTTGCGCGGCAGGAAGCCCTCGAAGCAGAACCGGTCCACCGGCAGCCCGGACAGTGCGAGCGCGGTCAGCACCGCGGACGGGCCGGGGACAGCGGTGATCCGCACGCCCGCGTCGACGGCCGCCGCGACCAGCCGGTACCCGGGGTCGGAGACCGAGGGCATCCCCGCGTCGGTGACCAGCAGCACCCGGGCGCCGTTCTGCAGCGCCTCGACCAGCTCCGGGGTCCGGCCGACCTCGTTCCCCTCGAAGTACGACACCACCCGCCCAGTGGGGGCCACGCCCAGCGCCTGCGAGAGACGGCGCAGGCGCCGCGTGTCCTCGGCGGCGACGACGTCGGCCTCGGCCAGCTCCTTGGCGAGACGCGGCGGGGCGTCCTCGACGTCGCCGATGGGGGTGCCTGCGAGAACGAGTAGACCAGTCACCCGCCCATCGTCCCATCCTCTCGCCGCTTCCTCCGCGAGCGGGACAGTCGTGCGCGAATCCCGACAAGACCACCACCGGTCCCACCCGTCCCGCGTCCGTCACGCGCCGGTCCGGCGCCTGTCCGGGATCCGGACCCTCGCGTCGACAGGTTCCGCCCCTACGATGCTCGCGTGGATGAACACAGGACGGACACGCTGACCGCTGCGGCGCCCGGGGACGCCCGGGACGACGGCACGCCCGGTGCGAGCCCGCGCCGTCGGCATCCGCTGACGACCTGGCAGCGTCGGCTCGGCCGGTACGGCTACCGCGCCGCCGACCCGACGCCGCTGCGGGAGCGGCTGGTGCCGCCGATGCCGGACGGCCCCGGCGTCGACGTCGGCGCGCCGTCGCCGGTGCTGGCCAGGCTGGGTCTGCGGATCCCGCCGGGGCTGTGGCTGTTCCTGTGCCGCTGGGCGGGGTGGATCGGGCCGCTGGCGATCACTCTGGTCGCCGGGATCACGATCTTCTGGAACCTGGGCAACCCGCACGCGATCATCTTCGACGAGACCTACTACGCCAAGGACTCCTGGTCCATCTGGCACTTCGGGTACGAGCGCAACTGGGCGGACAACGCCAACACGCTGATCATGCAGCACCCGCAGAAGATCCCGACGCCGACCGGCGCCGAGTTCATCGCGCACCCGCCGGCGGGCAAGTGGGTGATCGGCATCGGAGAGATGATCTTCGGGCTCAACCCCTTCGGCTGGCGCTTCATGGTCGCCGTGCTGGGCACCCTGGCCGTGCTGATGGTCTGCCGGATCGGCCGCCGTCTGTTCCGCTCCACGCTGCTGGGCTGCGTCGCCGGTCTGCTGCTGACCTGCGACGGCATGCACTTCGTGATGAGCCGGACCGGCCTGCTGGACCAGGTGGTCATGTTCTGGGCGCTCTGCGCCTTCGGACTGCTGCTGATCGACCGGGACCGCAGCCGGGCGCGCCTGGCCGACCTGGTCGGCGCGACCGCCGACAACCCGGACGCGGCGCCGAACGACGAGCTGGCCACCGCCGCCCGCCTGGGCTGGCGTCCCTACCGGCTGCTGGCGGGCGTCTGCCTGGGCCTGGACTGCGCCACCAAGTGGAACGGCCTCTGGTTCGTCGCCTTCTTCGGCGTGATGACGGTGCTGTGGGACGCGGGGGCACGCAAGGCCGCGGGTGCACGGCGGCCCTACCGGACCGCGCTGCTCCACGACACGCCGCTGGCGTTCGTCTGGATGGTGCCGGTGGCCCTGGTCACCTACGTCGCGGCCTGGTCCGGCTGGCTGTTCACCAGCGGCGGCTACGACCGCACCTGGGCCGACGGCCGCAAGGGCCTGTCCCCCTCGTCGATCGGCCCGCTGCACAACCTGCCGCAGTTCGACATGAGCTGGGTGCCCGCGCCGCTGCGCAGCCTGTGGCACTACCACTCGGAGATCTGGAACTTCAACACCAACCTGCACACCCCGCACACCTACATGTCCAACCCCTGGAGCTGGTTGGTCAACGGGCGGCCGGTCTCCTTCTACTACGAGTCGCCGACCAACGGTCAGAGCGGCTGCCACGTGGCGCAGTGCTCCAGCGAGGTGCTGGCGATCGGCACCCCGCTGCTGTGGTGGACGGCGACCTTCGCGCTGGTCTACTGCCTGTACCGGTGGCTGCTGCGCCGCGACTGGCGGGCGGGCGCGATCGCCTGCGGCATCCTGGCGGGCTACCTGCCGTGGTTCCAGTGGCAGCAGCGGACGATCTTCCTCTTCTACACGATCGCCTTCGAGCCGTACCTGGCGCTCGCGGTGGCGTTCCTGATCGGCGCGCTGCTCGGTTCGGCGCGGGCGCGGGGGGACCGGCGACTGCTGGGCGGCATCGCGGCGGGCGTGCTGGTCGTGGCGATCATGGCCAACTTCCTCTACTTCCTCCCGCTTTACGACGCCCAGGTCATTCCGATCGACAGTTGGCGCGCGCGGATGTGGTGGCCGACCTGGATCTGACCTGCCGTCGGATTCCCCGCTCACCATCCAGATCTGGATTCAGGGGGCACGAACGGGTCACAGAGTCCGCACAAGTTCATCGATTCCCCCTGCCATGACCGGCCTGGCACGCATACGATCCGATTGATTGGGTCGTATGTGTGCCATCAGGCACGGGGGGATTCGGCAGACAATGAACAAAGCGGCGAAAATCGCCGTCGCCACCACGGTGACGGCCATGCTGGCAGGCGGCGCGTACGCCGCGTTCAACATCGTGCACGCCGTGGTCGGGGGCGGCGGTGACAGCAGCGACACGAGCTCGGCGGCGAACGTCGATCCGACCGCGATGGCCACCAAACCGCCCAGCAACACGGACGCACAGAAGCTCGCCACCGCCTTCCTGCAGACCTGGCAGAGCGGCCCCGCCCACTACGGCGGCGCGGCCAGCGACACCGACTTCCCCACCAACGCACTAGCGGCACTGCAGAGTTACCACGACGGGCTGGCCCTCACCGGCATCGCCTTCACCGGCATCACCGCCGCAGGCCCCGACCCGCAACTGACCGGCGCGACCAAGGTGAACTTCACCGTCACGGCCCAGGTCAAGGGCGGCACCTGGACCTATCCGGGCACGCTGGACGTGGTGCAGAGTGCCAGCGGCGGCACCCAGGCCGTGCACTGGGCGTCCTCCGTGCTCTACCCCAAGCTGACTGACGGCCAGAACGTCACGGCCGGGCCGATCCCCAATGCCTCCGGCGGGTCGGCCACCGTCCTGGACGACAAGGGCAAGCCGCTCACGGCTGCGCAGTTCCCGTCCCTGGCGGACATCCTGAACCAGCTGCGCGCGAACGGCGCGGGCCTGGCCACCGGGTCGTCCGGCAGCGGCGTGTCTGTCGTCGACTCCGCCGGCAGCCCGGCCGGCATCACCGCCACGGTCTTCCAGGCGCCGACCGGGGCCGTCCTCAAGACCACCCTGGACGCGGGGCTCCAGGCCGCCGCCGAACGCGCCGTGCAGGACAACCACATCAACGGCATGCCCTCCGGCGTGGTGGCGATCGACCACCACACCGGGGAGATCCGGGCGATCGCCTACAGCGGCAGCACCGACCTGGCCATCAACGACTGGTCGGCCCCCGGCTCGACCATGAAGATCATCACTGCTGCCACGCTGATGGACCAGGCGGGCATGAACCCGGACACCCCGGCCTCCTGCCCGCCCACCACCCAGGTCAACGGCCAGCTCTTCCACAACGTGGACAACGAGCACGCAACCGGCTCCGACATGCGGACCGCGTTCGAGATGTCCTGCAACACCGCCTTCATCGACCTGCTCGACAACGCCTGGGGTACCCACAACCAGCCGCACCTGGACTCGGTCGCCAACGAGGCGACGGACGTCTTCGGCATCGGCAGCTGGCACATCGGTGTCGCCAGCAGGGACCCGCAGATCCAGGCCGCGCCGAACCGCAACTTCCTGGCCGGGGACGCCATCGGACAGGGCGACGACGCCGCCAGCCCGTTGGTGATGGCCTCGGTGGCGGCCACAGTCGCCCACGGCGGGTTCCTGCAGCCGATCCTGGTCCCCGGGCTGCCGCAGACCCCGGCGCCGCAGCAGATGAACCCGACGACCGCACAGAACCTGCGCGACATGATGCGCGACACCGCCCAGTACGGCACCGCCGCACCCCGCACCGCGGGCATGAGCGGCGTCGGCGCCAAGACCGGCACGGCCGAGGTCGGCAACAGCACGAACGGCTGGTTCGTCGCCTTCGACGACAACATCGCGGTGGCGGCCGAGGTGGTCGGCGGCAGCACGGGCGTGGGCTCCGCCGGCTATGTCGCCACGGACGTCCTCCAGGCCGACCAGTGACGGTCCGTCAATCGACGTTGCCGACGCGTCAGACGCTCGACCCGTAGACGTCCTGCAGGTTGTCCCTCGGGGCCGGGCGGTGGTTGGCCGCCGGGCCCTGGGCGAAGGCGGTGAGCAGGTTCTCCGTCGCCTTGGTGACGAAGCGCGCCGTGCGCGCGTCCATGCCGTGGTCGCCGTAGTCGTCGTGGCCGCCCGCCATCAGGCCCTCGACCCAGCGCATCGTGCCCGAGGCGAAGACGCCCGCACCGCTGCGGGCGGTGTAGTAGGCCGTGTCCGAGTGGCTGTGGTTGCCGTTGCAGACCAGCGGCGAGTGGGCCAGGATCTCGATCGGCCGCGGCGTCGGCGCGCTCGGGGTGACCCGGTCGTACTCGACGCCGATCAGGTGCGCGAACGAGTCGCCCGCCTTCACCCCCGTGCCCGCGAAGAGCCAGTGGTCGGGGGTCTGCACCACGTAGGGGGCGTCGGTCGGGTAGCCCTCGTAGAAGACGCCGGTCATCGACGACTCCGGGTCGGGGGCGGGGCCGGAGCGGAAATCGGTGGTGGTCAGCGCCCGGTCGGTCCAGTAGACCGGGTCGTCGCGGTAGTCCGTCTTGTAGCAGACCACCGTCCGCCCGGCGTCCTCGATCCGAATCCGGCGGAAGCAGGTGTTCGCGCCGAGGAAGGCAACGTTGGTGCCGGTGTCCCTGGCCTTGGTGACGTAGCCGCGCTGCTCCGGGGTCCAGTACTCGTCGTGGCCGAGGGAGATCAGCGCCGTCGCCCCGCTCAGGATCGACGGATCGTTGTGCACGTCGACGCCCGTCGTGTAGGCAACCGGCAGGCCGAGCCGCTCCGCGAGGACGACCAGGGCGCGCTCGTAGACCAGGAACTTGACCGCACCGTTGTCGTCGTAGGGCCGGGCGAAGGAGACCTTGAGCGCCCGGGCGTCGTAGCTGCCGTCCGCACCCTGGTAGAGGCTGGTGCCGCCCCAGGTGTTGTACGCCTGCCAGGTCGCGGTGCCGTGCATCACCAGCACCTTGCCCTGGGCGGACGCCGACCGGACCACCAGCGGGATCCAGCGCTGAGCGCGGTTCTCGGCGTCCAGGCGCAGCAGGTAGGCGCCCTCCGGCCAGCCGGTGGTGTCGACGGTGAGGCTGGGCTTCCAGCGGACCTGGACGGTGCGGGTCGCGCCGACGATCTGCGACGGCGGCTGCCGGTGTCCGGCGATCCGCCCGGACTTCCAGACCAGCCGGGCCTGGTCGCCGCCGTACCAGCCGACGCGGTAGGCGGAGACGGTGAAGCCGGGCGCCGTGGTGGAGACGCGCAGCGTCAGCTTCTCGCCCGGACGGAGGGACGCCTGGTCGGCGAAGCCCTCGACGTCCTCCTGCGCGCCCTGGTGGGTCATCCGCCAGTCGGCAGCGCCGGGCTTGGCGTTCTCGCGGGCGGTCGCGTTCGCCGCGGAGGCGGGCGACGCGTCCACCGACTTGGCGGACGTCGCGTGCGTGGCCGTCGAACCGGAGTCGCACGCGGCGAGACCCAGCCCGGCCCCGGTGGCGGCTGCTGCCGCTCCCAGCACCGTCCGACGCCGCACTCCCCGCCGACCTTCGTCCTGCACCGCCGGTTCCCCTTCCCACAACCGTTGCTACGAACATTCCATGTGTTTCCTGAATGTTCGACTCCCCGCGACGACGATACGCCGGGGGACCGACTCCGGCGTCCGGGAATCGGCCGCGTGGAAGAGCGCCGCAGGTGGGAGAGGTGGCCGCAGATGCCGCGTCAGGACTCGCCGACGCCCGCCAGGACCCCGGTGCCGTCCTCGTCGTCCGTGCGGTCGAACGGCCCCGGTTCGGCGTCCGGCGCGTCCGGGCCGGCGTGGAGCGCGAGCCTGGGCCACAGGAAGAGCAGCGCGGGCAGCTGGAGGTAGCCGAACCGCCCCGCCGGGGCCAGTAGGAACGCGGTGGCGACGCCCAGCGCCAGCCGGTCGCACGCGGCCCGCGCGTTCTGCGGCGGGCGAACCACCAGCCACACGCAGATGGCCAGGCCACCCAGCCCGAGCAGGGCGAGCGAACCCATGCGCCCGGCCGGGCCCAGCTCCGCCAGCAGATGGCCGGGCAGCGGGCTGTCCGCCGGGGTCCGCACCGAGGAGAGGCCGAGCGGGAACCGGATCACCTGCTCCAGCATCGTCCCCGGGAAAGCGACGGCGAACGGAACCACCAACACGCCGCCCACGATCGCCGTCCACAGCGCACTGCGGCGCACCGCGCGCCAGCCGCCGACCTGGTAGAGCAGCAGCAGACCGACCGGCACCGCCGGCCAGGCGGTCCACTTGATCGCGCAGACCAGCCCCAGCACCACGCCCGCCCGGGCCGCGTACCCGCGTCCGGCCAGCGCCATGGCGAAGCAGCAGCCGCCGATCATCGGAAGGTCGACACCGCTGACCGCCGCGGGCAGCGCGACCAGCGGCGAGGCGAGCACCGCTCCCAGCGGCACGGCCAGCCCCGCGGTGCTGCCGCCGCGCAGCAGCTTCCAGGTGGCGACGAGGAAGCCCAGGAAGGCGAGCAGGAACCAGATCCGGACGTCCCCCAGCGCCCCCGGCAGCACCAGGTGCGGCAGGCCGAACAGGGCCATGCCGGGCAGATAGGGCGTGTAGCCCCGCCAGTCCTGCGGATGGAGTATGTAGGGCGACCCGGTGTGCAGCAGCCTGGTCGCCGACTGCTGAACCACCCAGATCTCCGACTGCCCCTCGTTGCGGGCCAGCAGCACGGCCATCGGCACGACCAGCGCGAAGGTGAGCGCCAGCGCGACCGCGACCCGGAACGCACGCGCGCGAGGCAGCAGCGCCGCCGCCAACGCGGCGAGGCCGTACCCGACGGCGGCGGACCAGCCCCAGTAGCGCTGGGCCGGGATGTTGGAGATCAGCGGGAACCCCAGGGCCCAACCGCCGCAGACGAGGGCGCCCAGCACCCAGAGCGTGCGACGGACCAGCCAGGTGCCCTCCGGGCCGACGAAAGCGGCGGCGAACCGCTCGACGCGCGGCCGCGGCACCCTGAGGCGGGTGGCGGCTCTGCTTGCCTCCCCCAAGCGCGCCCGCAAACGCTGCCTCGAACGCTCCCCCGACCGGGCATGAGTCGTCGTCACGATCCCAAGCCTAGAAAGGGACATACCGCGCTGTCGTCACGCTGAAGGGTTGTTCACCCATCCACCCCCAGGTAGGGGTCCGCATGGTCCCGTAAGCCGACCACGAACGGGTTCACTCCCCGGGTTCACGCCCCGGTTGATTCCGGTTCCCTGTCGACGCCGTACGCCGTTCATTCGGGCTGTGCGGTTCACCGGGCTGCGCCGTTCACTCGGGCTGGTCGGTGCCGCCCGCGAGGCCGTGCTCGTAGGCGAAGACCACGGCCTGGGTGCGGTCGCGCAGCTCCAGCTTGGCCAGGATCCGGCCCACATGGGTCTTGATGGTCTGTTCGGAGAGGACCAGCTCGTCCGCGATCTCCGCGTTGGACAGCCCGCGGGCCACCTGGCGCAGGACGTCCAGCTCGCGCGCGGTGAGCGCGGAGACCGCCTCCGGCCGGAGGTTCCCCGCGCGGCGACGGCGTGCCACGTCGGCGATCAGACGCCGGGTCACCGACGGGGCGAGCAGCGCCTGCCCGGCCGCGATCACCCGGACGGCGTTGATCAGGTCCCGTGCGGGCGCGTCCTTGAGCAGGAATCCGCTGGCCCCGCGCGCCAGTGCCTCGTACACGTATTCGTCGAGGTCGAAAGTGGTCAGGATGAGGACGCGCGGTCCGTCCTCCCCGGCCGCGTCGATGATGGCGCCGGTGGCCGTCAGGCCGTCCATGCCCGGCATCCGGATGTCCATCACCACGACGTCGGGCCGGAGTTCACGCGCCAGCCGGATCGCCCGGACGCCGTCGCCGGCCTCGCCGACCAGCTCGATGTCGGACGCCGTGCACAGCAGCGCGCCGAGCCCGTCCCTGACCATCTCCTGGTCGTCCACGAGCAGCACCCGGATCGGGTCGCCCGAGCGGTCCAGCACCTGCCGGGCCTGCTCGTGGGCCTGCTCCGCGCCAGGTTGAGCGCCCCGTTCTGCGCCCGGTACTGCGCCCGGTTCCGCGCCCGGCTCCGGAACCGCCTCAGCCATCGCCCCCGCCCCGGTCATCGATCACCTCGCCCGTCAGGCCGCCCGTGCGGCGGTTCCTGTCCGATTCTCCATGGCGATGGCGTCTCCAGGGCGCCTGGCCGTCCACCGACACGTCGGAGAGTTCGCGAGTGTCGTCGTCCTGCGTCCGTTCGGCCTCAGGCAGCTCGGCGGCGGGAGGCGGTGCGAAGGCCTCGTCCGGCGTCGCGAAGAGGAGCCGGTTCAGCCGCTCCTCCAGGCTGCCGTCGAGACCAGCGGGGAGACCGGCGGCGGCCAGGCCGCCGTCCACCGGCCCGTCCGTCGGCAGTTCGGCGCTCACCTCGAAGCCGCCGTCGGCACGCGGCCCCGCCCGCAACGTGCCGCCGAGCAGCGCGGCGCGTTCGCGCATGCCGGTCAGTCCGTGCCCGCCGTTGCCGCCCGGCGGGACCGCCTCGACGCGGGCGACGGTGCCGCCGTCGTCGGCGACGTTGACCCGGACTTCGGAGCGGGTGCGGTGCACCTCGATGGCAACGCGGGCCCCGGGCGCATGGCGGCCCGCGTTGCTCAGCGCCTCCTGGACGATCCGGTACGCCGAGACGTCGACCACGCCCGGCGTCCGCTCCGGGCCGCCGGTCAGTGTGAGGTCGACCTGCATGCCCGCCTGGCGGGCGGCGCGGACCATGTCGGGGATGCTGTCGATCCCCGGCTGCGGCGCGCGCTCGGCGCCCTCGTCCTCCTCGCGGAGCAGCCCGATCACCCGGCGCATCTCGGTGAGCGCGGTGGTGGACGCCTCCCGGATGGCGGCCAGGGTGCGCCGGGTCTGCTCGGGCAGGCCCGGCTCCTTGTACGGCGCGGCCTCGGCCTGGATCGCGATCATCGACATGTGGTGGGCGACGACGTCGTGGAGCTCGCGGGCGATCCGGCTGCGCTCCTCCAGCACCGCCTGCCGCGCCAGCCCGGCTCTGCGCTGCTGCTCGGCCTGCTCCAGATGGCGCTCCGCCTCCAGCCGGGAGTGGATCGACTCCCCCAGCACCAGCACGAGGGTCACCGCCACCACCGCGACGGCGAAGACCACCGGCGGCATCCCGACCAGCAGCGTCGCGGGCAGCAGTACGGCGCCCGCGACCAGCACGTCCACCGCGAAGGCGATCTCGCGGCCGTAGCGCTGCGCGACCACGAAGAGCAGCACGACGTAGCCGCAGCAGGAGCCGACCGGCCAGGGCCAGAACGGTGTGGGGACGTGCCCCACCTCGGCGAAGGTCGCCAGCGTCATGCCGAGCGTGCAGATCCGCCAGGCGGCCAGCGGCCGGGCGACGACGAGGAGCAGCGGCAGCGTCTGCACCGCCGCGAGCGCCCAGGCCAGGCTGCCGGGCACCAGCCCGGTCAGCTGCTCGTTGGCCGTCACGGCCAGGACCGCGACCACCAGCGAACCGGCCACGGCGAGCCCGATCCGCGCGGACAGGTTCAGCCCGGGGGCCAGTGCCACCGGCCGGTCCGGCGCCGCCCACGCGGCATCCCGGATCAGCCGCGCGCCGCGGCTACCCCGCCGCCAGACCCGCGCTGCCTGCTCCTGCAGTGCTCCGCCCATGACGACTTCAGCGTAGGCCCTGACGGGCCGCAACGGCCGGACGACGGACGGTCGGGGCGGCCGCGTCCCGTCACTGCTCGGGAGGCGCGCGGCAACCCACTCACAGCATCAGAACGCGGCCATTGACCCTCTGCCAGATTGGCCTATACCTTCCCTCTCATTGGTCTATGCCAATGCCGCTGCTCCGCACCGTCTCGCGGTCCTCCCCGCACCGCCTCCGCGCTCCATCCCGCCGAGGAGAGTCCATGCCTGCGATCCGTCGCGCCTCCGTCAGAAGAACCGCCGTCGCCACCGCCGCGGCGGCCTGCGCCCTCGCGCTGCTCGGTGGAGCACCCGCCCACGCCGCCGCGCCTGCCTCCAGCACCAGTAGCAGTGACCGCGGCAACAACCAGAAGCAGCTGATCGGTTACTTCACCCAGTGGGGCATCTACTCCGGCTTCGACGAGAAGAACCTGATCACCTCCGGTGAGATCAAGCACCTCACCGAGCTCGACTACGCGTTCAGCAACATCTCCGCCGACGGCCTCTGCGCGAGTGGCGACAGCTGGGCCGACTACCAGCGTCCGTTCGCCGCCACCGAGTCCGTCAACGGCCAGGCCGACGCCTCCGGCCAGGCGCTGATGGGCAACTTCAACCAGCTGCGCGAGCTCAAGGCCGCCTACCCGCACCTCAAGATCGTGATGTCGATCGGCGGCTGGTCCTGGTCCGGCAACTTCTCCGCAGTCGCCGCCACCGCCGCGTCGCGGCAGAAGTTCGTCGCCTCCTGCGTCGACCAGTACCTCAAGGGGGACATCCCCGGCCTGCCCGCCGGGGCCGCCGCCGGGATCTTCGACGGGTTCGCGATCGACTGGGAGTACCCGGACGAGCCCGGCAACGGCAACCCCTACGGGCCCCAGGACACCGCGAACTTCACCTCCCTGATGCAGGAGTTCCGCACCCAGCTGACCGCCGCCGGGGCGCAGAGCGGCGAGCGCTACCTGCTCACCGCCAACACCTCGGCCAGCCCTGCCGTCGCCGCCAAGGTGCAGCTCCGCCAGGTGGCCAAGGTCGTCGACTGGTTCAACGTCATGACCTTCGACTACCACGGCAGTTGGGAGCCTGCCGGCCCGACCGACTTCGCCTCTGGGTTGACCCAGGACCCGCGCGACCCCAACCCGGCGAACAACCGGTTCAGCGTCGCCCAGGCCGTGTCGTACTACGAATCCCAGGGCGTCCAGCCGAGCAAGATCGGCATCGCCATCCCCTACTACGCCCACGAGTGGACCGGCGTGGCCCCGGGACCGAACGGGGACGGCCTCTTCCAGACCGCCACCGCGGGCGGCGGCACGCCGAACTACAACCAGGTCGTCACCGCACCCGGCAAGACCTACTGGGACCCGCTGGCCCAGGAGCCCTACAAGTACGACGCGGCCTCCGGCACCTTCTACACCTACGACAACCCGCTCTCCGTCTTCATCAAGGGCCGGTACATCCAGGACCAGGGCCTGCGCGGCACCTTCGTCTGGTCCATGGACGGCGACACCAGCGACGGCAGCCTGACCGCCGCTCTCGGCGCAGGGCTCGGCATCGGTTCCGACAACTGACCCTCCGACATTTGCCCCTCCCACCACCGTCCCTGCGCGGCGCGGACCGACACCCGACCCGTCAGTCCGCGCCGCGTAGGCGCGAGTGCTTGATGCTGTACCCGAAGTAGATCAACGCCGCCCCCGTGAGCCACGCCGCGAAGAACCCGAAGGTCAACGTGTGCAGCCCCGAGATCACATAGATACACGCCGCCACTGACAGCAGCGGTGTGACCGGGAAGCCCGGCACCCGGAACCCGCGCGGCATGTCCGGGTGCGTGCGGCGCAGCACCATCACGCCGATCGAGACGACGGTGAACGCCACCAGCGTGCCCAGGCTGGTCAGGTCGGCGAGCACGTCGAGCGGCACGAAACCGGCCAGCAGCGACACGCCGATGCTCACCACCACGGTGTTCCAGACCGGCGTCCCGGTGCGCGGCGAGACGCTGGCGAAGGCGGGCGGCAGCATCCCGTCCCGGCCCATCGT
The DNA here is from genome assembly GCF_015690355.1 of Streptacidiphilus fuscans. Classification (GTDB taxonomy): domain Bacteria; phylum Actinomycetota; class Actinomycetes; order Streptomycetales; family Streptomycetaceae; genus Streptacidiphilus; species Streptacidiphilus fuscans. Next base: position 33,527 of record NZ_JADPRT010000019.1, read on the forward strand.
GTAGAGGATGCGGGTCTGGCCGTAGATGACGACGAGGGTGACGCTGAAGATCGAGGCGATCGCCCCCAGCGCGAACATGATGGACGGCCAGGTCTGTCCGGTGACGTCCCGCAGGATCTGGGCCAGGCCCGCCTGCTGGCCCTGGAACAGCGTCCACTTCTGCGCGCCGACGGCCGCCAGCGCCACCGCGATGTACAGGGCGGTGACCACGATCAGCGCGATGAGGATCGCGCGGGGCAGCGTCCGGTGCGGCTCGCGGACCTCCTCGCCCGCCGTGGAGACGGCGTCCAGCCCGATGAAGGAGAAGAAGATGCTGGACGCGGCGGTGCTGATGCCCGAGAAGCCGAGCGGCGCGAAGGGCTTGAGGTTGGAGCTCTGGAAGCCACTGAAGGCGATCGCCACGAACAGCAGCAGGACGACGAGCTTGACCCCGACCATCACCGCGTTGAGCGTCGCGGACTCCTTGGTGCCGCGCACCAGCAGCAGGCAGCAGAGCGTCACCAGCACCATCGCCGGCACGTTGACGTAGCCGCCGTCGCCGGGCGGCTGGGCGATCACGTTCGGCAGGGTGAATCCGAAGGCGTCGTGGAAGAACTCGTTGAGGTACTGCCCCCACCCGACCGACACCGCCGAGGCAGACACCCCGTACTCCAGCAGCAGGCAGGCCCCGACCCCGAACGCGACGATCTCGCCGAGCGTGGCGTAGGCGTACGAGTACGAGGAGCCGGACACCGGGATCGCCGAGGCCAGTTCGGCGTAGCAGAGCGCAGTGAGCCCGGCCGTGATCGCCGCGATGACGAAGGAGACGACGACGGCCGGACCCGCCTCCGGCACCGAGGTGTTGAGCACGAAGAAGATGCCGGTGCCGACGGTCGCGCCGATCCCGATCGCGGAGAGCTGCAGCAGCCCGATCGACCGCGTCAGATGCGGGCCGGTCCCCGCCGGCGTCCCACCGGCCCCCGGTGGCGGGGTCTCGATGTCGCCGCTGCTCTCGGCCATCAGCTGGGCCACCGACTTCCGACGCAGCAGCTGCTTGGCCAGCGGAGTGGAGGGCGGCGTGGGCGGGGTGGCCAAAGGGACGTTCGGGGGCGTCATATGACGTATCGTCGCATGAAAAACGGACAAACTCTGACAAACAATACGGGCCAGCGGCCGTCGCCCGTCAGAGTTCGCCGAGCTCCCTGGCCAGCTCCTCGCGCGTCGGCAGCGACGGCTGCGCGCCCGCGAGGGTCGTGCTCAGCGCGGCGGCGACGTTGGCCCGCCGGACCGCCTCGTGCAGCTCACGTCCCTCGACCAGACCGGCGGCCAGCGCCCCGCAGAACGCGTCGCCCGCCGCCGTGGTGTCCAGCGGCCGGACCGGGTGCGGCGGGACCAGCAGCACCGCGCCGTCCTCGCAGAGCAGCGCGCCGTCCGCGCCGAGGGTGACCACGACCGCCGCAGGACCGCGCAGTTGGCGGGCCGCGTCGGCGACGGCGTGCAGGTCGGGGAGCGGATGGCCGACCAGCGCGGCCAGCTCGGCGCGGTTGGGGACCAGGATGTCGACCATGTGCAGCAGGTCGACGGTCAGCTCCCGCGCGGGAGCGGGGTTGAGCAGCACGGTGCCGCCCGCGAGCCGTGCCGCGGCGGCCACCGTCTCCGGCGGGATCTCGTGCTGCAGCAACGTCACCGTGGCGTCCCGGAGCAGGGATCCCTCGGTGGCGCAGTGCTCCGGGTGCAGCGCGTTGTTGGCGCCGGGGCTGACGATGATGGAGTTCTCGCCGGTCAGCTCGTCGACCGCGATCAGCGCCCGCCCGGTCGGCACCCCGTCGACCGGCTCGACCCGGGTGACGTCCACGCCCTCGCGCTCCAGCGCGCCCCGCATCCGCGCGCCCGCCTCGTCCGCGCCCACCCGGCCCAGCATGGCCACGGCCGCGCCCAGACGCGCGGCGGCGACGGCCTGGTTGGCGCCCTTGCCGCCCGGATGCTCGGCCAGGTCCCCGCCCAGCACCGTCTCCCCCGGCAGCGGATGCCGCGCCACCGGGACGACCAGGTCGAGATTGAGGCTTCCGACGACTGCGATCTTCGGCATGACGCCCACCTTAGAGGCTGCCGGGTCCGTCCGACGCAGACATGTCAGCCGTTGAGCACGGCCTGCATCACGGCCTTGGCGATCGGGGCCGCCAGGCCGCCGCCGCTGATGTCCGCGCGGTTGGCGTTGCCGTCCTCGATCACCACGGCCACCGCGACGGGCGAGGGCGCGGACGCGGTCGGCTTGGCGTAGGAGATGAACCAGGCATACGGCGTACCGGAGTTGCCGACCCCGTTCTGCGCCGTCCCGGTCTTGCCACCCACGACGACGCCCGGGATCTGCGCGTTGGTCCCGGTGCCCTGGTTGACCACGTTCACCATGGCCTGCTGGATCTCGGACGCCACCTGAGACGAGACCGGCCGGCTGAACGTCCGGTCACCGAAGGTCTGGACAGTCGTGCCGTTGCTTCGGGTGATCCGGTCCAGCAGCCGGGGTTGCATCAGCGTCCCGTTGTTCGCGACCGCCGCCGCGACCTCCGCCATCTGCAACGGCGTCGCGGCCGTGTCGTACTGGCCGATCGAGGAGAGCGCGAGGAAGGCCTGGCTGGTCAGGCCGGTGTCGAAGTTGCTCTTCACCACACCGACGGGAACCGTCTGGTTCGTCTGGTTGAAGCCGAAGGCCTGGGCCGTCTTCACCATGCCCGCCTCGCCGACGTCAACGCCGACCTTGGCGAAGACGGTGTTGCAGGAGACCTGGAGCGCGTAGTCGAGCGTCGCGTCGGCGCACGGCAGGCCGGGGTTCTCGTTGGTGATCGCGTGGTTCGTGTCGTTCGGGGTGAACGGGTCGGGCGAGTTGGTCGGCACGTCGATACCGGTGTAGAGACCGTTCTGCAGCGCCGCGGCGAGCGTGACCACCTTGAACGTCGAGCCGGGCGGGTACGTCTGCCGCAGCGCGCGGTTGAGCATCGGCGTGGTGCTGTCCGCGTTGAGCGTGGTCCAGTCGTCGACCGTCGACTGGCCCGCGCCGGTCAGGCCGTTGGGGTCGTAGGAGGGCGTGCTGGCCAGCGCCAGGATCCGGCCGGTCGTCGGGTCGATGGCGGCGACGGCGCCGCGCTTGTTGCCCAACCCCTGGAAGGCGGCCTGCTGCGCCTGGGGGTTGATGGTGGTGAAGACGTCGCCGCCGGGCACCTTGGCCCGGGAGACCGCGTCCCACAGCGCGTTGGTGGACAGCCTGCTGTCCTGGCCGGTGAGCACGTCGTCCTCGACGCCCTCCAGCAGCGTGTTGCCGTAGGTCTGCGAGGAGAATCCGGTGACGGGCGCGTAGAGCGGGCCGTCGGTGTAGGTGCGCTGGTAGTCGTAGAGTCCGCCGGTCGCCTTGGAGCCGGTGACCGCTCTGCCCGCGACGTAGATGTCGCCGCGCGGCTGGCCGTAGCGGGCGATGACGCTGCGCTGGTTGGCGGTGTTGTCGTTCAGCGACTTCGCCTGGAAGAACTGAAGCCGCGTCATGTTGACCAGCAGCGCGAGGATCAGGACGAGGCAGAACAGGCCGGCCCGGCGACCGGTCCGGCTGAGCGACAGCCGGACCGCCCCGCGCGCAGGCGTCTTCGGGCTGCCGGGGCTGCTGCTCATACCTTCGGCACCCCCTGCGTCTCCTCGCCGTCGGGGCCCTCGCCGTCGCCGTCTTCGGTTTCTTCCCGCTCCGGCCCGTCCGGTCCGGCCTTGCGGAGGCGTCTGGGCCACACAGGCCGCCTCGCCTCGCGGCTCTCCCTGCTCTCCCTGCTCTCGAGGGCCTCCTGGATCTCCTCGATCTCGTCCGGTTCCATCGGCGCGACCGGCGCCTCCGGGCGGCGGGCGGCATCGCTCAGCCGGATCAGCAGCGCGATCAGGATCCAGTTGGTGACCAGCGACGATCCGCCCTGCGCCAGGAACGGCATGGTCATCCCGGTCAGCGGGATCAGGTCCGTCACGCCACCCCCGACCACGAAGACCTGCAGCGCCAGCAGCGTCGCCAGGCCGATCGCCAACAGCCGCCCGAACGGGTCCCACAGCAGCCGCCCGGTCCGGTAGCCCCGGACGACCAGGATCGCGTAGAGCAGCAGCAGTGCCGCCAGGCCGACCAGGCCGAGCTCCTCGCCGAAGGTCGCCAGGATCCAGTCGGACTTCATGGCGAAGCCGATCAGGTAGGAGTGGCCGAGCCCCAGGCCCGTGCCGAGCAGGCCACCGGCCGCGAAGGCGAACATCGACTGCGCCAACTGGCTCGGCCCCTGGCCCTGTTGGATGGTCCGCATCGGGTTGAGCCAGTCGACGAAGCGGACGTGCACGTGCGGCTCCCAGAGCGCCACCGGCACGACCGCGATCCCGACCAGCACCAGGCCGACGGCGATCCAGCCGATCCGGCCGGTCGCCACATAGAGCATGACCACGAAGAGGCCGAAGAAGAGCAGCAGCGTCCCCAGGTCCTGCTCCAGGAAGAGGATCGCCGCGCTGGCCAGCCAGATCAGCACGATCGGGCCGAGGTTGCGGCCCCGCGGCAGCTCCAGCTTCCACACCTTGCGGCCGGTCAGCGCCAGGGCGTCCCGGGCGACGGCCAGATAGGCGGCGAAGAAGATCGCCAGCGCGATCTTCGCGATTTCCCCGGGCTGGAACGAGAGCGGGCCGATCTTGATCCAGATCTTCGCCCCGTAGACCGCGGGCAGGAAGATCGGAACGATCATCAGCAACAGCGTGGCGAAGGCCAGCACGTAGGCGTAGCGCTGCAGCACGCGGTAGTCGCGCAGCAGGAGCACCACGCCGATGAAGCAGAGCACCCCGACGGCCGACCAGACCAGCTGGGTGGGCGCGGAGGCGCTGCCGGGCGTGGCCCGGTCCAGTCGGTAGATGACCACCAGGCCGAGGCCGTTGAGCAGCACCGCGATCGGCAGCAGCAGCGGATCGGCGTAGCGGGCCCGGAACCTGACGGTCAGATGGGCCGCAAGCGCCAGGACGCCGAGTCCCACCGCGTACTTCACCGTGTCCGACGGGACCTTGCCGTCGATGTCGTAGCCGACGTCGGCGTACCCGTACGCGGAGATCGCCACCGCGACCACCACCAGGGCCAGTTCGATCCAACGGCGGGAGCGGGGCTTCGGGGCGGCGTCGGGTGCGGGGGTCGCCTGGGCGGCGGTCGCTGCCATCGAGGAATTCTCGGTCGCTTCGATTCGGTCAGTCGAGAGGTCGGTACATCGCTGGGTCCGTCAGTCGACAGGTCGGCACAGACAGCGGCCTCGGCTGGACGGACGGCTGCCCGAGGCGGCCCAGGAGCGACACCGTCCGGGCAGCCGGGATGTCGGCTGCCCGGACGTGCGTGTCGCCGCGCGGGGGCGGAGGGGTCAGGCGTGGGCCGCGGACTGGGCAGCGGCCACGGCCTCCTTGAGGTGCTCCTCGTCGGCCGGGCTGAGGGAGGTCTGGATCAGCTGGCCGCCGAAGGGGGCGAGCTCCGGCAGGACCTTCTCGGTCACGGCGTCGCTGACCAGGGTGAAGACCGCCGCCGCGCCCGGCGTCAGGTGCTGGCCGACCTGGCGCATGAAGTTGTCGTCGACGCCGAAGTCCTGGGCCGAGCCGACTGCCGCGCCCGTCGCGCCGCCGATGGCCGCGCCGAGGAACGGCATGAAGAAGAGGAGGCCGATCAGGCCGCCCCAGAGCGCGCCGCCCGCTGCGGCCGCACCCGTGGTGCTGACGGCCTGGTGGAGCTTGACCTTGCCGTCGGGGCGGCGCTCGACGACGACGGCGTCCTCCACCTTGATCAGCTTCTGCTTCTGCAGCTCGATCAGCTTGTTGCGGACCTGCTCGGCGGTGGCCACGTCGGGGTAGGCGACGGCGATGAGGTTGCTCACGGGGGTCCTTCCCAGCGTCCAGAGAATGGGTCTCTGGTGGGAATCTACCGAGCTACTCCTGATTTGTCCGATTTATTCTCCGCGTGTCGGGCCCGCAGCCCGAGCGTCGGCAGATCCGCGCGACCGACCGCCGGAGGAGCGGGCTGGGGCTCGCGCAGCGTGAAGCCGATCTCCGCGCCGCCGCCGACCCGGTTGCGGGCGAAGACCTCGCCGCCGTGCTCCTCGACCACCTCGCGGACGATGGAGAGCCCCAGGCCCGAGCCGGGCAGACTCCGGGCGGCCGTGGCCCGGTAGAAGCGGTCGAAGATCCGGTCCAGGTCCTCCGGGTCGACGCCAGGACCCCGGTCCAGGACGCTGATCCGGTCGGCGCGGACCACGACCAGGATCTCCTCGGGCCCGCTGGAGAACTTGGCCGCGTTCTCCACCAAGTTGGTCAGCGCGCGCTGCAACGCCTGCGGACGCACCGTCCGCACCACCGGGAGCGCGTCCACCACGATCTCGCGTCCGGTCCGACGACGCGTCAGATCGGCGACGCGTTCGGCCAGCTCGTCGAGCTCGGTCTGGGTGGGCAGCTCGGTGCTGCGGCGGTCGTTGGCCAGCTCCACCAGCTCGTTGACCAGGACCGTCAGCTCCCGCGTCTCGGTCTCCAGATCGTCAAGCAGCGCGGCCCTGGACGCCGGGGGGAGCCGGTCCATCCGGCGCAGCGCCGCGATGTTGGTGCGCAGCGAGGTCAGCGGGGTGCGCAGCTCGTGGCCGGCGTCCTGGACCAGGCGTCGCTGGTCGTCCTTGGAACGGGCCAGTCTGCCGAGCATGTCCTCGAAGGCGCGGGCGAGTCTGCCGATCTCGTCCCGGCCGCGCTGCGGCACGTCGAGAGAGAGCTCCCCGGTGATGGCGACCTGTTCGGCGGTCGCGGTCAGCCGCACCAGCCGTCGGGTGATCCGACCGGCCACCCACCACCCCGCGGCACCGGCCGCGACGACCACGGCTCCCGCCAGCGACGCGATGCGCAGCATCAGCGAGTCGAGCAGCGCGTCCGTGGCGCTGAGCCGCTCGGAGATCATCACCGCTCCGCGTCCGCCGCCCAGCGAGACCGTGACGACCCGATAGCGGTCGCCGCCGGTGAACTCGGTGATGTCGCGGCTGCGGCCGGGCTGGTGGGCTGCGGCGAGCTCCTTGTCCTGCTTGCTGACCGGGAGCGGGTCCGGCTTGCCCCACTGGAGCACGCCGCCGTCCTCGCCGAGGACCTGGATGCCGATGTCACCGGACTGGGTCACCTGGTCGGAGAGCTGGTCCTTGCTCTCCTGCTTGGCCAGGAAGTCCTGCGCGGTGAGCGTCATCGAGCCGACGTCGCTCTTGAGCGTGGTGAGCGACTGCGAGAACTCCTTCGCCCGGTCGTTGCGGATCAGCGCCGCGGCGGAGCTGTAGCCGAGCGCCCCGACCAGCACCGCGACGAGCGCCGCCAGCGCAGCGAACGCGACGGCGAAACGGACTCTCAGGCCGACGTCGGCCCGCACCCAGTTCATCCCTGGACCTTACGGCAGTTCATACCCGGCCTTACGGCTCGCGCAGCGTGTAGCCCACTCCGCGGACGGTGTGGATCAGCGGCGTGCGCTCCGGGGTGTCCAGCTTGCGGCGCAGGTAGCCGATGTAGACGGCCAGGTTCTTCGAGCCGGGGCCGAAGTCGTAACCCCAGATCCGGTCGTAGACCGTGCTGTGGTCCAGCACGATGCCCGCGTTGCGGGCCAGCAGCTCCAGCAGGTCGTACTCGGTGCGCGAGAGCTGGATCTCCTCGCCGCCGCGCCAGACCCGGCGGGCGGTCGAGTCGATCTTGAGGTCGTCCACCTCGATCAGGTCGTGCCCGGCCAGGATGCCCTCGGCCTCGGACCCGTTGTCGTCCGAGGTCACCGCGGGCGCGGCGGCACGCCGGAGCAGGGCACGGAGCCGGGCCAGCAGCTCCTCCGCCTCGAAGGGCTTGACCATGTAGTCGTCCGCGCCCGCGTCCAGACCGGCGACGCGGTCGGAGGTCTCCACCCGCGCCGTCAGCATCAGGATCGGCACGTGGTCACCCTCGGCGCGGAGCACGCGGCAGACGGCCAGACCGTCGATCCCGGGCATCATGACGTCCAGCACCACCACATCCGGGCGTTGCTTGTGCACGGAGGCCAGCGCCTCGATGCCGTCGGACACCGGAGTCACCTGGTAACCCTCCAGCGTCAGCAGGCGGTCCAGCGAATCACGGATGGCCCGGTCGTCCTCGGCCAGCAGAACAGTCGACGTCACGACACCGATTGTCCACGACAGGATGAGGAAGGGGTAAGAGACACCCGTTCACCGGAGGTTCACCCCTGCCCCGGCTGGGCCGCCCCATCAGCCCTCGGTCCGGCCACGGCGGCGGAGACTGCCGTCGCGTCCATGGAGGGCGGAGCCGGCGAGCTGGTCCTGACCCATCGTGTGACGGTGCGTCAGGCCATCCTGGGCCGTTCAGCCCGCGTAGACCGTGAGCACCGCCCCGTCGATCTCGACCCGGCGCGTCCCGCTGACGTCGCCACGGCGCAGGGCCTCCAGGCAGCGGCGGAACAGCACCATCTCCCCACTGTCCAGGACGGCGGCAGCCAGATCCAGCACCTCCACCAGATTCTGATCCGTCAGATCCGCGGGCAGCTCCCCCGACAGCAGCACCACGGACTCCCCCGTACGCCCCCGGACCACAGCGGTGGTGGGGCCTCCTTGCACGACCAGCACGTTTCCCCCTGGCCTTCGCGCCATTGAGCGCAGGAGTCTCCGGCAGCCCCGGAGCCCCTGTGGCGCAGACGGTAGCCCGGTTCATGCCGGTTTGCCCGGGGCAATCGCCGAATTCCCTCTTTCCGGTCGGACTCGGACAGCGACGCAACCGTTTCCGTCAGCCGCGCGTCAAGGTACGACCGTGTCGCCTGCACCGCCCGCATCGTCTTCGGTGTCGTCGGTGCGCCGGCCGCGCTCCAGCAGGGATTCGACCAGCGCCGCCACATGCCGCCGGTCCTGCGCCGAGAGCTGCTGCACGCTGGCGATCAGCACATCGACCTCGGGGTCGGGCGCCGCCTCGTAGACGTGGATGCCGCACGCCTCGGCGGCGGCCCTGCGGACGGTGTCAAGCGGCAGCTCCAGCCCGCGCGCCAGACCCTCCAGGGTGTTCGGCTGCGGCATCCGCACCAGCCGGTCGGCGGTGGCGAGATGATGCACGGTCGACCTCGGAATGGCACCGCGACGTGCCACGTCGCCGTACGACCAACCCTGCCGGTCCAGCCGTTCCCGCATGAGCGCCTGCAGCGCGTTGGACACCCTGATTCCCTTCTCCAGCCTGCGGTGGCGCGCCCCCGATTCTAGGGCGATCACCCCTTCCATGACCGGCGCATACCGCCCGACCTGCAAACTTCTCTCTGTTGCGAGCCTGTTACAGAGAGTTGCCAAAAGCCGCTTGCGCAGTGCCCGACGCGGCCACTACTGTCCAATCTCGTTGGACAGCTCGTCCGACAGGATTGGACAGGTGGCCGCACGGCGTCGGCCTTCGTCCGGTCCGGCCCATCACTGATTCGTCCCAAGGGGGACTCATGAGCATGGACATTACCGAGCTCGAGGCGGAGTCGGCCGAGCTGCTGCCGGGCCGCGAGGCCCTCGGTCGCCTGAAGTTCAACTTCACCAAGACCGTCAACGTCACCAAGCACGTCGCCACCGTCAACGCGCACAACCACTCGACCGCGCTGAACATCGGCTCCAACTGTTCGACGGCGGCCTCCGACGCCAGCCAGGCGATCACGATCCACCAGTAGCACCACCGCAAGAAGAGCACCACGGCAAGAACTGCACCACCGCACGCAGACACCACACACGACAGGAGTCACACCATGAGCATGAACATCACCGAGCTCGAGGCGGAGTCGGCCGAGCTGCTGCCGGGGCGCGAGGCCCTCGGTCGCCTGAAGTTCAACTTCACCAAGACCGTCAACGTCACCAAGCACGTCGCCACCGTCAACGCGCACAACCACTCGACCGCGGTGAACATCGGCTCCAACGGCGCCGACGCGGAGTCCGAGGCCGCCCAGACCATCGTGATCTCCCAGTAGCTCCGAGCGGTCCCAGCGCTCCGCAGTTCCACCTCCGCGGTGCCACGCGGAACAGGCTCCATGTCGTGGGCCGGCCCAGGTTGCCCGACAACCCCTCCGGGGCTGGGTCGGCCCACGCCTACGGGGGAAGGACACATCCGCATGACCGTCACTACTGAGGCCGAGGCGCTGGTCCCCGGCCCTGGTGGCTTCGCGACGCCGGTGCCCGTGCCGTTGGCCCGGTCCCCGTTGACGGAGACGCTGGTCGACTCCCTCGCCGGCTCGTCGACCGAGGCGCTGGACTGGCCTTTGCCCGTGCCGCGGTTGAGTGCGGGTCTGCGACTGCACGGCGAATACCAGGGGTCGGGGTTCACCGAGCCCCGGTACATCGCGCGCCGCGGCGACGGCCAGGTCGTGCAGCTGTCACGGCTGCTGCACCTGGTGGCGCGCGCGATCGACGGGGTGCGGGACACCGAGGGGATCTCGCACCGGGTGAGCGGACTGTTCGGCCGGGAGGTCAGCGCGGAGAACGTGCTGTTCCTGATCGACAACAAGCTCATCCCGCTGGGCGTGGCCGTCCCTTGGGACCAGGAGCACGACGAGGTCGACGACGCACCGCGTTCCGATCTGTTGCTGGCCCTGAAGGGGCACAAGGTCCTGTTCACCCCGCGCCGGGTCAACCGGATCGGGCGGGCGCTGGCCTGGCTGCACCGCCCGCCGGTGGTCGCCCTCGTGCTCCTGGCCGCGCTGGCCCAGGACGTCTGGCTGTTCGCGCTGCACGGGGCGATGACCCCGCTGCTGCAGGTCCTGGACCAACCCGTGCTGCTGCTGGCCGTCTTCGCACTGACGGTCGCCTCCCTCATGTTCCACGAGTTCGGCCACGCCTCCGCCTGCCGCTACGGAGGGGCCAGACCGGGCTGCATCGGCTGCGGGCTCTTCCTGATCTGGCCTTCCCTCTACACCGACGTCACCGACGTCTACCGCATCGGCCGGGCCGGACGGATCCGCACCGACCTGGGCGGCGTCTACTTCAACGTCGTCTTCATGCTGGCCCTCACCGCCGGCTACGTGGTGACCGGACAGCCTTTCCTGTTGTGCGCGGTCTACCTGGGCCACTTCGAGATCCTCGAACAACTCATGCCCGCGGTCCGCCTGGACGGCTACTACATCCTGGGCGACCTGGCCGGCATCCCCGACCTCTACGGGAAGATCCGCCCCATCCTGGCCGGCGCGATCCCCGGCAGGCCCGTCCCTCCCGAGGTCGCGGGCCTCAAGCGCTCCGCGCGGACCATCGTGACCTGCTGGGTCGCCACCATGGTCCCGCTGCTGGCCGTCGACCTGGGCTACGCCCTGTGGAACCTGCCGCGCATTCTGAGCACCAGCGTGCGCTCGCTCACCGAGCAACTCGCGGGCACCGGCGACGCGCTGGCGCACGGTCAGGTCGCGGCCGGAACCGTCGGCCTGCTCGGCTGTCTCATGCTGATCTGCCCGCTCGCCGGGACGACCTACCTCTCGGTCCGGCTGACGGGACGCCTCCTCCGGGCGGCGCGCCGGGCGACGGCGCAGAACCCCAGGCTCCGTATCGCCCTGTGCGCCCTGGCGACGCTCACCGTCGCCGGGCTGACCACGGCGTGGGTGATCGGCGTGACGCCGAAGCCCATCCCCGCCCAGCCGCCGATCATCCCCGTGCTCCAGCCCGGTGTTCCCACTGCGGTGCCCACGCCCACGCCCACAACTCCCGCGCCGCAGCCGCCCGGCAGTACGGGTTCTGGTACCGGCACGGGCGGGCGCAGCCGTCACGGCTCCGACTCGAGCCCGACCGCGCTGCCCTCGGTCTCGGCATCGGCATCGGCATCGGCCTCCCCTTCCGCAAGCGCGACGGTCACGGCTTCCCCTTCGGCCGCACCGACACCCAGGCCGACGGTCAGCCCGTCCGCCTCGGCATCCCCGACCCGGCCCGTCGTCGGCCCGACGACCAAGCCGACGGGAGTGGCGAGCGCCTCCCCCTCAGCGTCCGTATCGGCGACTCCCCCGCCCGTGACGACGACACCGAGCGCCCCTGCCACCGCCGGCGCGCTCAAGCCCACCCCCTAGCAGGTAGCAGCGAGGAGTCCACCATGGCTATGGAACTCAACCACCACCGCAAAGTCCGGATCCGCGTCGGCTCGGTGCGACGCGCCGTGCGCTTCGGTCTGCTGGTCACCGCCGGCCTCGGCACTCTGGGCGCCACCACGGGCGTCGCCCAGGCGGTCGGCCCCAACGGCGGTGCGCTGGACGGCACCGCGGTGCGCGGCGTCGCCGTGGCCGACGACGGCGCGTTCACGCTGGCCACGCGTGCCCACGAGTCCCGCTTCCAGGACTCCTTCACCGTCCACCAGTTCGGTGCGGTGTACTCGGCCACCGCCGACAACCAGGCCACCGCATACACCTCCTGGTGCTCGGCGGACGACCCGTGCCGGTCCGTCTCACTGTCCTTCCAGATCGTCACCATGGCCGGGACCGACATCCACCTGGACGCGCACAACCGCAGCACCGCAGCCAACGTCCACTGCCCGGGCTGCGAATCCCTCGCCGGGGCTTACCAGTTCATCGTCTCCACCCCGCGCCCGTTCACCCTCGGCGTCTCGGCGCAGCGCCAGTTCGCGGAGATCCACCGCAAGCTGGACGCCCTCGGCCGGTCCTCCGCGCCGGTGGCCGAGGTCCGGCAGCAGGCCGACGCGCTCGCGGCCCAGGTGACCGCCCTCCTCCGAGCGGCCGCGGCGACTGCGCCCAAGGGACCGGGCGTGAACGCCCTGGCGGAGCTGGAGCCCCAGGTGACGGTCCATCGCGTCTGGGCTTGACGAGGGCTACCCCCGCGGGCGCGCGGCCCGTGCCGCGCGCCCGCGCTGTCGGCGCGACAATCTCCTCCGGTTGCCCCGTGAGGGTGGTAGACAGGCGGTGTGACTTCCATGCGCCACCTCGTCCGCCCGGACGGCATGCCTCCAGCGAACGGCTACAGCCATGCCGTGGTGGCCCAAGGGCCGCTGATCGCGATCTCCGGCCAGGTTCCCCTCGACGCCGAGGGCAGGCTCGTCGGGGCCGAAGGCGACGCGGTCGCCCAGCTCCGCCAGGTCTTCCGCAACATCGGCACCGCCCTGAACGCCTCCGGGGCGGACTGGCGGCACGTCATCAAGTTGACCGTCTACCTGGTGGATCTCGACGACCTCCAGGCCTTCCGCACGGTCAGGGACGAGTTCGTCGACACCGTGCAGCCTCCGGCCAGTTCGCTGGTCCAGGTCAGCGCGCTGGTGCACCCCGGGTTCCGGGTCGAGGTCGACGCCTTGGCAGTTCTCACCGCGCCGTAAGAGCCGCGACGAACCGAGAGGCGACGCTCATGTCCCTGTCCCTGGACCTCCCCGGTCCCCTGGTCGGCGTCGAGTGGCTGGCGGAGCGGCTCGGCAGCGCCGACCTGCTGGTGCTCGACGCGAGCGTGGGCGGGCACCGGCGCGAGGTGCCCGCGATTCCGGGTGCGCGCCTCTTCGATCTGGACGGGCCGATGTCCGACCGGAGCAGCCCGCTGCCGCACACCATGCCCGGCGCCGAGGAGTTGGCGCGCGAGCTGCGCGCGCTCGGGCTGAACGCGTCGAGCACGGTCGTGGTCTACGACAACGCGGGCATCTACTCGTCCGCCCGCGCCTGGTGGATGCTGCGCGCGGTCGGCTTCGACCGCGTCGCCGTGCTCGACGGCGGCCTGCCCGCCTGGTCCGCGGCAGGGCTGCCCGAACAGACGGAGCTGCAGCACCCCGCCGCGCCCGGCACGTTCACGGCGCGCCCGCAGCCCGGGATGTTCGTCGACAGTCGGGCGGTGCTGGCCGCCCTGTCCGACCCCTCGGCGTCAGTGCTGGACGCGCGGGCGCACGAGCGCTACACCGGCGAGGCGCCGGAACCCCGGGAGGGTCTGCGCGGCGGCCATATGCCGGGCGCGCGGAACCTGCCGTTCACCGCGCTCCAGGACGCCACCGGCCGCCTCCTCCCGCCGGAGGAGCTCCGGTCCCGGTTCGGCCCGACGCCGTCCCAGCTGCTGTTCAGCTGCGGCTCGGGCGTCACCGCCTGCGTGCTCGCGCTCGGGGCCACGGTCGCCGGGCTGGACGGCGCGTCCCAACTCGCGGTCTACGACGGGTCGTGGAGCGAGTGGGGTCTGCCGTCCGACCTGCCCGTCGTGACGGGCCCATGACCGCCGGGGCAGGCGAGGCCGGCGAGCGGCGGAAGCCCGTCCTCTTCCTGGACATCGACGGCCCGCTCAACCCCTATGCGGCCATGCCGGACCACCTCCCGACGGGCTACCAGGAACACCACCTGATGCCGCCCCGCTGGGAGGAGATGGAACGCGCCCGACTCGAAGCCTGGGGCCGCCCCTGGGCAGAGCCACGACCGCTCCCGGTCTGGCTCAACCCCGCGCACGGCGCACAGCTGGCGGCCCTCCCCTACGAGCTGGCCTGGGCCTCCACCTGGGAGGAGGACGCCAACGGCTTCGTCGGGCCGCTGATCGGTCTGCCTCCGCTCCCCTGGATCACCTGGGAGGGCACGCTGATCGGCGAGCCGGGCCCGCTCTACTGGAAGACCCCCGAGGTCGTCGCGGCGGCGGCCGGTCGTCCCTTTGCCTGGGTCGACGACGAGGTGACCGCGGCCGACGAGACGTGGGTGGCCACCCACCATCCGGCCCCGGCCCTGCTGTTGCGCATCGACCCGAACGTGGGCCTGCGTGAGCCGGACTTCGAGCGCCTCCGCGCCTGGGCCGCCGGGCTACGGTGAGGCAGGTCCCGTCCACCGACCGCCCGTCCACCGAGTGCCTGGAGCCCGCGATGTTCGACGCCACCGATGCCGCCCTGGTCGCGGTGCTGCAACGGGACGGGCGTACCTCCTTCCAGGACCTGGCGACGGCGGTCGGCATCTCCCGCGAGGCGGCCCGCGCCCGGGTGCAGCGGCTGCTGGAACGGCGCGAGGTCCGGGTCGTGGGCATCGTCGCGCCGGAGGTGCTCGGCCTGCGCACGCTGGCCCACGTCTCCGTGGAGGTCGTAGGCGACAGCGCCGAGGCGGCCCGGACGCTGGCCGGACGCGGTGCGGTGATGTTCCTGTCCCGCACGGCGGGCCGCCGCCATCTGGTCGCCGACGTGCGCGTCCGCGACACCGCGGCGCTGGAAACGGAGCTGGCGCTGCTCCGCGCGGCTCCCGGCGTGCGCGGGATCGAGGTCTTCCGCTGCACGGAGCTGGTCAGGGACGCCTACTCGCCCGCCGTGCCGAGGCCGTCGCTGCACGGCCCACTGGAGCTGGACGACCGGGACCGGATGCTGCTCGCCCTGCTCCAGCGCGACGGTCGCAGCAGCTACGCCGACCTGGCGGCGCGGATCGGGCTCTCCCAGGCGGCCACCCGCGCCCGGGTGCTGCGGATGCTGGACGCCGGCGCGGTGCACGTGACCGGCCTGGTCGCGTCGGCGGCGATCGGCGTCCGCGAGGCCGCCGGGATCGGGCTCGGCGTCGGCGGACCGGTCGGCCCCGTCGCAGAGGCGGCCTCGGCCCTGGAGGGGGTCAACTTTGTGATGTCCGGAAACGGGCGGTTCGATCTGGTCTGCGGGGTCGACGCCCCGGACCGCGCCCGGCTGCTCGCCACGCTGGACCGGCTGCAGGGGCTGGCGGGCGTCAACCGGTCCGAATCGTGGGTCCACCTGGACATCGTCAAGGAGGACTACACACACGTTTCGCCGCTCCGACCGGCGGATTGATATCCGTACTCGCCGGTGACAAATGAATCGCCCAAATCAAGCGCAATGCACTGCGATTAGTTATCCCAGTGATATTGACGCCATCTTTTCACCTGCCTTTCAATGGCCGGACCCCCACACCGCGTCCGCCCGCTGAAAGTCGGTGCCCGATGCCCGCGCCCTCGCCCACTCCCGGCTCCTCCTCCGCCGATCCCGTCCGGCCCGCCGAACTCCCTCGCTCGCTCGGCGTCTTCGGCGCCGTCATGCTCACGCTCTCCTGTGTCACCCCGGCCTCCTCGCTCTTCATCGTCGTGCCGCCGCTGCTGACCTCGCTGGGCAGCGGCACCGTCGAGGCGCTGCTGATCGCGGCCGTGCTCTCGCTCGGAGTCGGCCTCTGCTACGCCGAGTTGGGCACGCTGGTGCCGAGCGCGGGCGGCGAGTACTCGATCGTCGGGCAGCTGCTGGGCCGGATGACGGGCTGGCTGGTCTTCGTCATCTCGATCGTCTCGCTGATCGTCATCCCGCCGATCATCGCGCTCGGCACGTCCGACTACATCGGCGCCGTCGTCCACGTCGACCCGCGCTACGCGGGTGGCGCGGTGATGCTGATCTCGGTGCTGGTCGGCGTGCTGGACATCAAGTCGAACGCCCTGATCACCGGCATCTTCCTGGGCATCGAGATGCTCGCCGCGGCCGTGGTCAGCGTGCTGGGCTTCGCCCACGCGCGGCAGCCGGTCTCGTCGCTGCTGCACGCCGTCGTGCCCGACGGGCACGGCCACACCTCCCCGCTGACCGTCGGGCTGCTCGTCTCCGGGCTCGCCGTCGCCCTGTTCACCTACAACGGCTTCGGCACCGCCATCTACCTCTCCGAGGACCTGGTCGAGCCGCGCCGCACCGTGGCCCGGACCGTGCTGTGGTCGCTGCTCGCGGGCGTGGTCGTCATCACCGTTCCGGTGGCCGCGATCTGCCTCGGTGTCAGTTCGCCGGACCAGCTCGCCTCGGGGGACCTGGTCGCGATCGTGACCTCCTGGGCGGGCAGCGGCGTCGGGACCTTCGTCAGCCTCTGCATCGCCGCGGCCATCCTCAACGCGGTCATCGTGATGGTGCTGCAGAACGGCCGCGTGCTCTTCGCCTCCGCGCGCGACCGCACCTGGCCCGACCCGCTCAACCGCGCGCTCGGCCGGATCCACCCGCGTTGGGGCTCGCCGTGGGTCGCCACCCTCGGGATCGGCCTGCCGGGCGTGGTGCTCGCGCTGGCCGTCGACATCAACTCGCTGCTCGGCTTCACCGGCGTGGTCGTCGCCGTCATCTACCTGCTGCTCGGCGTCGCCGCCCTCGCCGCCCGGACGAAGCGTCACCGGGCCACCCAGGCCTGGCGGATGCCGCTGTGGCCGATCCCGCCGCTGATCACCACGGTCGCGCTGGCCTACGTGCTGACGCAGCAGACCGCGCACGACCTGACGATCACCGGCATCGTCCTCGCGGTCGGCGCGCTCTACTGGCTGCTCTACCTGCGTCCGCGCCACGCAACCCACTGGCAGCTCAGCCTGCCCGCCGACCAGCGCACCGACGCCGCGCCGCAGTCCGGCCCGGACGCCGAATCCGCCGTGTCCCCCGCCGCCATCTCGGCCGACGCCTCGGCCCTCAGCTCGGAGAACCCGTGAACGACAGCGCAGCCCCCGCCGACCTGATCATCCACAACGCCCACGTCCACACCGTCGACCCCGCGCTCCCCCGCGCCGAGGCCCTGGCCGTCCGCGACGGCGTCATCACCTGGGTCGGCGACGAGGCCGACTGGTCCCACCTGCGCGGACCGGCGACCGAGGTCGTCGACGCCGGAGGCCGCCTGCTGCTGCCGGGCTTCGTCGACGCGCACAACCACGTCCGCCTCGGCTCGGACTCCGCCTGCGTCCAACTGGCAGGCGCCCGCACGCTGGAGGAGATCGGCGCACGGATCACCGCCTGGCTGGACGCGCACCCGGACGCTCACTGGGTGGAGGCCGAGGCCTTCGACTACTCGGCGATCCCCGACGGCCGCATGCCCACCGCGGCGGACCTCGACCGGTTCACCGGCGACCGTCCGGCGCTGGTGCTGAGCTACGACGTCCACACCGCCTGGCTCAACACGGCTGCGCTGCGCCTGCTCGGCATCGACGCCTCGGTCGAGCAGACGCCGTACGGCACCGTGCAGAAGGATCCGGCGACCGGCCGACCCACCGGGTTCCTCACCGACTTCGCCGTGCGCGGCCTGTCCCGCGACGGCCACCGCGCGCTCCAGGCGGCGGGCGTCCCGTGGGCGCATCCGGACCGGCAGTACCAACGGCTGTGCGGCAGCCTGGACATGGCCGCGCGCTTCGGCATCACCACGGTCGTCGAGCCGCAGAACTCCCTCGACGACCTGGAGTTGTTCCAGCGCGCCGCAGCCGAGGGCCGGCTGCGCTCCCGCCTCGTCGCCGCGCTCTTCCACCCGCGCGGGACCACCCAGCGCGACCTGGCGGAGTTCCTCAACGCCGCCCGTCACCACGCCGACGACCGGATGCGCGTCCGCGCGCTCAAGCTCTACATCGACGATGTCGTCGAGCCGCACACGGCCGCGCTGCTCGAGCCCTACGCCGGGCACGCCCACCACCGCGGCGAGACCTTCTACCCGCCGCAGGAGTTCGCCGACACCGTCGCCGAGTTGGACGCGCTCGGGTTCCAGCTCTTCGTGCACGCCACCGGCGACCGCGGCATCCGCACCGTGCTGGACGCCTTCGAGCACGCGCGCGACGTCAACGGCACGCGTGACTCCCGCCACCAGGTCGTCCACGTCGAGTGCCTGGACCCGGCGGACCTGCCGCGCTTCGCCGAACTCGGCGTCGTCGCCTGCATGCAGCCGCGTCACTGCGCGCCCGACATCGCGGGTCCGGGCCAGGACTGGGCGGAGGCGGTGGGCAAGGAACGCTGGTCCAAGGCCTGGCCGATGCGCAGCCTGCACCGCGCGGGCACCCGGCTCGCCTTCTCCAGCGACTGGAACGTCGCCGAGATGGACCCGATGGTCGGCATCTACACGGCGGTCACCCGCCAGGGCCTCAACGGCGGCCCGGCCTGGATGCCGGAGGAGACCGTCGACCTGACGACGGCCCTGCACGGCTACACCATGGGCAGCGCCTGGGCGAACCACCTGGACGACCGGCTCGGCTCCCTCACCCCGGGCAAGCACGCCGACCTGGTCCTGCTCTCCCGGGACCTCTTCGCGATCAGCGACCCGCGCGAGATCCTCGACACCCACGTCGAACTCTCCACGGTGGGGGGCGAGATCGTGCACCGCGCGCCGTCGTTCGGCTGAGCGCCGGGCCGGGCCGCCTGGACCAGCGTCAGCCCTCCTCGTCCCGGAACTTCGGGTAGCGGAGGATGACCAACTGCTCGTCGGGGTTGAGCACATACGGGACGCGCAGGCCCGACGGCTCGAAGCCGACGCGGCGGTAGAAGGCCTGGGCACGGACGTTGGCCTCGTGGACGCCCAACGTCAGGTGGCCGACGTCGATGTGGCGGCGGGCGAAGTCGACCGCCGCCGCCACCAGTTCGGCCGCCGGTCCGTGCGGGCCCCGGTGGGCGGGGGTCACGTAGACCCCGTGGATATGGGCGTGGTCCACCACGTCCGGAATCGGCGCCGCGCCCGCCATGCCCAACCAGGCGCCGCCCGGATCGACCGCGACGAAGAGCGCGGCGTTCCGGGCGGAAGCCCCCGATACGGTCTGGGCCTTCCAGGCCGTATCGGGGAGGTCCTCACTTGCGGCACGGGTGGTGCTGAACGCCGACGGGGCGTCGTCGAGCGCCTCCAGCCGCAGTGCGCGGAGCTCCCGCCACTCACCGGGGGTGACCCGGCGGACCTGGAACGGAGTGCGCTGGGCGTGCGCGCGGGAGTGCGCGTTGGATTGCGCCTGGGAGTGTGCCTCTGACTGCGTCTGCGGCTCGGCCATGGGGACGATGATCCCGCACCGCCCACCGACCGGGCCGCCCCGGTCCTCAACCGCGGACCAGAACCACCTTGCCGAGGTTGCTGCGGGACTCGATGACCTCGTCGGCCCCCAGGGACCGTACGAACGCGGCTTTCTCAGAGATCCCCAGCCGCACCGGTGATGCGCGTCACACCCACGCCAGTCACACGGCCAACAGCGCCCGCACCATATGCCAGAGGCCCGGTCGGATCAACCGACCGGGCCTCTGTTGGGTGGAGCTGAGGGGATTCGAACCCCTGACCCCCTCGATGCGAACGAGGTGCGCTACCGGACTGCGCCACAGCCCCAACGAGAAGAAACTCTAGCAGGTCCGGAGGGGTACTCGTGACCGGGTTACTCGTTGGCGGCGCGAGGGGCGTCGTCGGCGTACTGGTCGAAGAGCGGGGTCGCCGGGGGCTGGACCGGGCGGCGCGGCGGGACCGGGGGCTGGGCCTGGCTGCGGGGCGCGCGTGCCGAGGAGTAGGTGTCCGGCGCGGAGAGGTCCAGGCCCAGGGTGGCGCGCGGGGCGACCGGGGCCGTGACATAGGTGGGCAGCGGCACCGGGACCGGGTTCCAGGCGTCGTCGCCCGGACGTCCCGTCGACGGCGAGGCATGCTCGGGCCGGTCGTCGTCCGCCCAAGGCTCGGGCGTCGACGGCGTCGGCCCGGTCGGCCGTGCCGATCGCGCAGACCGCGCCGTCCGCGCCGCCTGCCCTGCCGCGCCCGCTGAGGCGGCGAGCGCACCCGTGCCGGACGTGGTCGCCTCGCCGGGAGTCGCGGCAGCCCGCGGGGACGGCGCGGGCGGCGCCGGGTGCGCCACCGTCTCCGCCTCCTGCACGCGGCGCGAGGCCGCCTGCTGGCGGACGCGCTGGGCCGCCTCGGCGGCGAGACGGTGGTCGAGCTTCACCTCGTAGCGGCGGCGCTCCTGTCGACGCATCTGCGCGATGTAGAGCGAGAAGAGCACCGCCGGGACGGCGGGGATCCAGAGCAGCGCGACACCGCCGACCGCAGCCACGACCATGCCGACCGTGAACGCCGCGAAGAGCACCATCACCATGCGCCGACGCCGCGCCAGCAGCGCCGCACGCCGACGCGACGCCGTACCGGCGACCGACGGAGCGGCGGCAACGGGCGCAGAAGGCGCAGCATGCACAGGCGGTGCGGAAGGCGCAGGAGGCGTGGCCGCGGGGCGTCGCGGCTCGGCCGGGAGGTCGGCGGGCGGGTTGAGCCCCTGGGTCTCCTCCAGTTGGCGGGAGATCTTCCGCTCCATCGCCGCGCGACCCGACAGCAGCCTGATGGCCGTGCTGAACCGTTCCGTCGGACGTGCCTCGTTGAGCTCGTCCTGACGGCGGAGCCACATGGGGACCAGATACGCGGCCCAGGCCCCAACAATGACCGCGTAAATGAGGCCGCTACTGCTCACGCTTCACACCGTACGGGCGTGAGGGACGGCCGGGCGGCTATTTCGACCGGTGTGTCGCTGAATCTTCTTCATATCGACCTATTTATGTGGATGGTGACTCTCAATCCGGTGCCAGCGGGCCAGCATTCCCTCGGGTACCTCGTCGACGGTGAGGGCGTAGACCAGGTGGTCCCGCCAGCCGCCGTCGATGTGCAGGTAGCGCGGGCGCAGGCCCTCCTCGCGGAAGCCCAGCTTCTCGACCACACGGCGGCTCGGGCTGTTCTCCGGCCGGATGCACACCTCGATGCGGTGCAGCCCCATAGCCCCGAAGCAATGGTCCACGGAAAGCGCGACCACCGTCGGGATGATGCCGCGACCGGCATATGCCTCGTCGATCCAGTAGCCGATGTTCGCCGAGCACATCGACCCCCAGGTGATTCCCCCGACGGTCAACTGCCCTACCAGGCGGCCCTGGTAGGTGACCACGAACGGCAGCATCCGTCCGGCGTGCGCCTCCCCGCGCAGGAAGCGCACCATCTGACGGTACGTCGGGCGCAGCGCGGGCGGTTGTCCGGCGCGGGCGGGCGGAACGGTGGCCTCCCAGCGGCGCAGCCAGTCGCGGTTGCGGCGGCTGACCTCCTGCCAGGAACGCTGGTCGCGCATGCGGATGGGACGCAGCCCGATCGGCCCGTCCTGCAGCTCCACCGGCCAGAAGGCGTTCAGTGCGGGCCTCCTCTGCCGTGCTCCTGTCCCTGGGGAACGGCGGTCGGCGCGCCGCCCGGCGCGTGGTCGCCGCCCGCGATCTGGTCGACGGCGTGGGACAGCAGCGGGCCCAGCACGGCCAGGCCGTCCTTGACGCCGCCCGGCGACCCCGGGAGGTTGACGATCAGCGTGCTCCCGGCCACCCCGGAGAGCCCGCGCGACAGAGCCGCCGTCGGCACCCCGTTCTCCCGCCCGTAAGCGCGGATCGCCTCGGCGATGCCGGGCACGGGACGGGTGATGACCTGCGCGGTCATCTCCGGCGTCAGATCCAGCGGCGTCAGGCCCGTGCCGCCCGTGGTCACCACGACGTCGTAGCTGTCGGCGACCGCCTTGCGCAGGGCGATCAGCACCGGGTCGCCGTCGGGGACGACCACCGGGCCGACCACGCGGCAGCCGAGCCCGGCCAGACCGGACGCGATCAGCGGCCCGCCGCGGTCCTCGTAGACACCCGCGTGCGCGCGGTTGGAGACGGTCAGCACAAAGGCCTTGATCGGGCGCTGCCCTGTCATGACGTCACCTCTTCGTCACCCGTGACACCGACGCCGGCGATCCGGCCGTCGACCAGCTCCTCGCGGCGCCAGTCGCCGCTCTTGCCGCCGGTCTTCTCCTCCACCTGGACCGCCTCGATCCGGGCGCCCTTGTCGACGGCCTTGACCATGTCGATCACGGTCAACCCGGCGACGGCGACGGCGGTCAGCGCCTCCATCTCGACGCCGGTGCGGTCGGCGGTGCGCACGGTGGCCGCGATCTCGACAGCGTCGTCGGCGACCTCCAGCTCCACCGTGACGCCGGAGACGGCGATCGGATGGCAGAGCGGGATCAGGTCGGGCGTGCGCTTGGCGCCCATGATCCCGGCGATCCTGGCCACCGAGAGGGCGTCGCCCTTGGGCACGCCCTCACCGCGCAGCAGCTCCACGACCCGGGGCGAGACGACCACGCGACCGGTGGCCCGCGCGGTGCGCGCCGTGGTGGCCTTCGCGGAGACGTCGACCATCCTGGCCGCACCCGAGGCGTCGACATGGGTCAGGCCGGACCCTGACGGGACGGGATTGCTGGTGGTCACTGTGTGCTCCTGCGATCGCGACGGGCGGGTGCGGCGCCAGAGTATCGCTGAGACCACAGAACGTCGCATCGTCGGATCAGTGGAGCACCGCAGCGGGAAAGCCGGGAGGGCCTGGGCGGTCAGTCCAGCAGGACGGTCTCCACCTCGGCGCCCGCCGCGACCGACGTCGCGTCCTCGGGGACCACGATCAGCGCGTTGGCGTGCGCGAGGGCGCCGAGCAGATGGGAACCCGCGCCGCCGACCGGCGTCACCGTGCCCGCGGCCGGGTCGTACGAGCCGCGGGCGAACTGGCGTCGGCCCGCCGGTGAGCCGAGGCCCTCGGTGAGCCGGGCGGTCACCACCGGCCGGTGGATGTCCGTCGCGCCCAGCATCGCGCGGATCGCCGGGCGGACGAAGAGCTCGAAGGAGAGGTAGGCGCTCACCGGGTTGCCGGGCAGAGCCAGGATCGGCACCGGCCCGTCGGACCCCTCAAGCACGCCGAAGCCCTGCGGCTTTCCCGGCTGCATCCGGAGCTTGCGGAAGGAGACCCGCTCCCCCAGCGCCTCCTTGACCACGTCGTACGCGCCGACGCTGACGCCGCCGCTGGTGACGATCAGGTCCGCGCGGATCAGCTGGTCGTCGATGACCTCGCGCAGCCGCTCGGCGTCGTCCGGGACGCCGCCCACCCGGTACGCGATCGCTCCGGCGTCCCGCGCGGCGGCGGTCAACGCGAAGCTGTTGGAGTCCGTGATCTGGCCGGGGCCGACCGGCGAGCCGGGCTGGACCAGCTCGCTGCCGGTGGAGAGGACCACGACGCGCGGACGCGGGCGCACCAGGACACGATCCCGGCCGATCGCCGCGAGCAGGCCGATCTGCGTCGGGCCGAGACGCGTTCCCGCCGGGAGCAACGACTGGCCCTCGGCGATGTCGTCACCACGTCGCCGGACGAAGGCGCCGGACTCGACCGGCTGGAAGATCCGCACCTCGCCGCCGGAGGTGACCGGCTCGCCGCCCTGCGGGGCCATGGTGGTGGCGGCCTCCGCCGAGCCGGTGCCCGCGTCCGTCCACTCGACGGGAACGACGGCCTCGGCGCCGGGCGGCATCGGCGCGCCCGTCATGATCCGCGCGCACTGGCCCGGACCGATCACCGGCAGCGCGGCGGCGCCCGCCGCGACGTCGCCGACGACGGTCAGCACGGAGGGGTAGTCCTTGGTCGCCCCGTCCAGGTCGGCGACGCGCACGGCGTAGCCGTCCATCGAGCTGTTGTCGAAGGGGGGCAGCGCGACGCCGGAGACCAGCTCGTCGACGGTCAGGCAGCCCTGGGCCTCCAGCAGCTGCAGCTCCAGCGGCGGCAGCGGCGCGACCTGGGCGACGGCGGTCAGGATGTCGGCGAGGTGCTCGTCGACCGTCCACAGCCGCCCGTCGCCGGACTTCTCCGCGCCCGGCGCCGCCTCGGCCGCGCACGGGTCCTCCGGGATCCCGGCGTCACCGGCCCGGCCGTGGCCATGGCCATGCGCGTGGTCGTGCGCATGCCCGTGGTCGTGGCCGTGGTGTTCGTGGTCGGTCATGGTGCGCTCCCCCGTGGCGGTGCGGTTCGGTGCTGCGGGCCCGGCGCGCAGCCGGGCCGTGTGACGCAGCCGACACTACCCGCCACCGCCGACAACCCGCGGACCGTCCGCCCGCCGGACACGCGAAGGCCCCGCAGGACACGCGAAGGCCCGGGCGCGGCAGGTGTCAGAGCGCGCCGGTGGCGCCGTCCAGCTCGCCGCTGCCGACGAACTCCTTGAGCCAGGCGCGGAACTCCGGACCGAGGTCCTCGCGCTCGCAGGCCAGCCGGACGATGGCGCGCAGGTAGTCGCCCTTGTCGCCGGTGTCGTAGCGGCGGCCACGGAAGATCACGCCGTGCACCGGACCGCCGCGGCCCGGCGTGCGCTGGGAGAGGACCCGGAGCGCGTCGGTGAGCTGGATCTCGCCGTTCTTGCCGGGCGGCGTGTCGCGCAGCACGTCGAAGACGGACGGGTCGAGCACGTAGCGGCCGATGACGGCGTAGTTGCTCGGGGCCTCGCCGGGGGCGGGCTTCTCGACCAGGTCGGTGATCCGGACGATGTCCTCGTCGCCGCCGAGCTCGCCGTGCCACTCCGCCGGGCGGATCGAGGCGCAGCCGTAGAGGTGGGCCAGCGCCGGGTCGACCTCGATCAGCGCCACGACGCTGCCGCCGAGCTCGCGCTGGACGTCGATCATCTTCGACAGCAGCGGGTCGCGCGGGTCGATCAGGTCGTCGCCGAGGAGCACCGCGAACGGCTGGTCGGCGACGTGCGGCTCCGCGCAGAGCACCGCGTGGCCCAGACCCTTGGGGTCGCCCTGGCGCACGTAGTGCATGGTGGCCAGCTCGCTGGACTCACGGACGCGGTCCAGCTTGGCCTGGTCGCCCTTGCGCGCGAGCTGCTCCTCCAGCTCGTAGGCCCGGTCGAAGTGATCCTCCAGCGGGCGCTTGTTACGGCCAGTGATCATCAGCACATCGGTCAGCCCGGCCGACGCCGCCTCCTCCACGACGTACTGGATCGCGGGCTTGTCGACCACCGGCAGCATCTCCTTCGGAGTCGCCTTGGTGGCCGGCAGGAAGCGGGTGCCGAGACCTGCCGCGGGGATGACCGCCTTGGTGATCTGGCGCGTACGAGCTTTCGTCATACGGACGACTTTAGCTGCCGGACTGTGTCCGCCAGATATCTCTCCCCTGTCAAAGACTTGTCAGCGGCCCTCAGCAACAGCGCCGCATGCGAACCGTCCCTGGGCAGCAGGCCGATGCCGACCCGGGCCGACAAGCCGTTGCCGGGGAGACTTCCACACTCGTTCTGGTGGACCGGGACGGAGGGCAGCGCCAGCGGGTGTCGGCGGACCGTCCAGGACAGCCGGTCGGCCACGGTCATGGCCCCCTTCTCGTCCGTCTCCGGCAGCAGCACCAGGAACTCCTCGCCGCCGTAGCGGCCGAAGACGTCCTCCTCGCGCACCTCCATGGCCAGCCGCTGGGCCAGGTCGCGCAGCACCGCCCCGGCCCGCTGGTAGCCGTGCTCGCGCCGGATGTCGGCGAAGCCCTCGATCTCCAGCAGCAGGACCGCGAGGACCCGCTCGTCGGGACGGCGTTTGCAGCGGGCGATCTCCCGGTCCAGCGCCAGTTGCAGGTAGCGGTAGTTCCAGACCCCGGTCAGCGGGTCGGTGCAGGAGGTGCGCTCCAGCTCGGCGCGGCCGGTGCGGAGCGCGGCGAGCTCCTCGCTCCGGACGGCGAGCAGCGCCCGGGCGCGGGCACGACCGCGCCGGAGCAGCCAGGCAGCGAGCAGCGCGGGAAGGCAGACAACAGCGAGGATGTCCGCGAGGACCGGCAGCATGGTCGTCCCTCCGCCCACATCAGGGCCCGCATCAGGGCCCGCAATCAGGACCGGCACGACGACGGACCGAACAGCACCGACGAGACGGAAGGCCGTCCCATCCGATGGATAACGACAAGAAGGCCCTGAGGTCACGCCTGCTCGCCGCACGCGCCGCGATGTCACCCGTCGAGCGGCACACCGCTGCGGACGCCCTGGCGAGGAGGGCACTGGAGTTCGTCAGCCAGGCCTTCACACGGACCTCGACGCAGCCCTCCACGCAGCCGTTCACGACGGAGACGGCGGCCATCACGGTCGCCTGCTACGTCTCGATGGGCTCCGAGCCCGGCACCCGTCCGCTGCTCGACGCGCTGCGCGGGCAGGGCGTGCGGGTGCTGCTGCCGGTGCTGCTGCCGGACAACGACCTGGACTGGGCGGTCTACCAGGGCGCGGAGGGCCTCGCCCCGGCCCGGCTCGGGCTGCTGGAGCCGACCGGTCCGCGACTCGGCGTGGACGCCGTCGCCGCCGCGGACCTGGTGCTGCTCCCCGGCCTGGCCGTCGACCCCGCGACGGGACTGCGGCTCGGCCGCGGCGGTGGCAGCTACGACCGGGTGCTGGCCCGGCTGGCGGCGGCCGACTCGGCGGCCCGGCTGGTCACCCTGCTCTTCGACACCGAGCTGCTGCCCGGCCTGCCGACGGAAGCACACGACCGCCCGGTGGACGCCGTGGTGACGCCCGACCGGACGGTCGTGTTCGATTCCTGACCTCGCGTCAGGAGTGCCTCAGGGCGCCAGCGTGAGCGTGGCCTTGCCCGCCGTCTGGACCTGCTGCTTGCTGTAGGCCCAGGTCAGCATCTGGCCGTTGGCCCACAGCTGCATCTGGTCGTCGTAGTTCGCGCTGAACGCGTGCCCGGACGCGCCGCCGATGTTGATCCACCGCGAGGCGTCGAAGTCGGACAGGTCGACGATCATGCGCATCGACGGGGCCTCGTCCACGGTGAAGCCGTTGGCCGCGTCCCAGCTGGACGCGTCGACCGCCGCGCTGCCGCCGCTCAGCTCATAGGGGCCGCGGTTGAGCAGCCAGTGGACCGCGCCCGAGGCGATGTTCGAGTTGTCCGTGCCGAGGGTGCGCTCCTGGAGCTCCAGGGTGTGGATCCGGCCCCAGCTCCAGGTGCTGATGTCCTTGCCCATCAGCGAGGTCAGCTGCTTGCGGGCGTCGACCATGGCCTGGGCCAGCAGGTTGTCCCGGCCGGAGTACTGCTTGCCGGTGGCGTCGGTCCAGTTCCACCACTCGCTGTTCGGCTGGTCCAGCAGCGCGCCGACCACGGTGGTCCACTGGTCGTTGCCGTCCGGCTGGGCGGTGGCGTCGTCGCGCAGACCGCAGGTGCGGACGCGCTGCGGCTGGCCGTTGACGTCGTCCGCCGGGAGGCCCTGCTGGCTGGCGGGCACCACCATGATGCAGTCGGTGGTGGAGCGCACGGCCGCCGGGAACTTCTGGTCGAAGGCCAGGTGCAGCAGGTTCGACCAGACCGCGTTGTAGTAGGCCGCCGCCGCAGATCCCGCGTCCTGCTGGAAGTTCCAGCCGCGCAGCAGGTCCTGGGCCTGGGTGTAGTAGGAGCCGTTCAGCTTCACGTTGAGCAGGTACGGGACCAGGGACTTGGCGAAGACGCTGGTGTCGTCCTCCTGGATCGAGGCCATGTCGTCCGGCGAGATCTTGCCGCCGCCGTTGAGCTTGCCCTGGATCAGCGTGTCGATCTGCTTGGCGCGGGTGCCGTAGTCCCAGTCATTGGTGATCAGGTACGGGTAGTTGGGGTCCACCGCTGCCTGGTTGGCCGTCACGATGTAGCCCTCGGGCGGGTTCTCCACCCACGGCAGCGCGTCGAACGGCACATACTGGCCGGTCCACTTGTAGCGCGAGTCCCAGCCCGGCTGCGGGTAGGTGCCGTCGTCGCCGGAGATCTTCGGGCGGATCGGGACCTGGCCCGGCATCTGGTAACCGATGTTGCCCTTGGTGTCGGCGTAGATCAGGTTCTGCGCCGGGACCGAGAAGTCCTTTGCCGCACCGCGGAACTCGCCGAAGTTCTGCGCCTTGTCGAGCTCGAAGACCGCGTCCATGGTCTTGTTCGGCGTCAGCGCGGTCCACTTGAGCGCGATCGCGTAGCCGCCGCCACGCGGGGGCGCGGCGCCGTCGACGGGTGCGCTGGAACCCGCGGCCTGCTCCTGCGTGCTGTGGTCGGAGATGATCGGCATGCCGTCCTGGGTGGACCTGACGGTGATCGTCTGCGGCGAGCTTCCGGCGACCGGGATGGTGACCTGATGGGTCACCAGCGGGATGTTCTTCCCGTCGTAGAGGTAGGTGCCGTCGCTGTTGACCTGCTCCAGGTAGAGGTCCTGGACGTCGCTGCCGACGTTGGTGAACCCCCAGGAGACGGTCTGGTTGTGGCCGATGATCACGCCGGGCATGCCGGGGAAGGTGAAGCCGGTGACGTCGAACGGGCACTGCGCGTCGACCGTGGTGCAGTGCAGGCCCATCTGGTACCAGATGGACGGCATCTGCGGCGACAGGTGCGGGTCGTTGGCCAGCAGCGGCTTGCCCGTGGTGGTGTGCGCGCCGTCGACCACCCAGGAGTTGGAACCGATGCCCGCCGCGCCGGGGCGGCCGAGCATGGTCGGCAGCGCGGAGAGGTTGTTCCCCAGCGCCTCCGCGGCCGTCTGCGCGCCCTGCGCCGCGGTGCTGCCACCGGCCGTCTGGTACGACGCGTTGGTCGCGCCGCCCGGCTTGCTCGACGTGCCCGAGGAGTTGGACCCGTTCGACGAACTGGAGCTCGACGAGCCGGAGTCGGAGGTCACCGGCGCGGTCCGGGCGCCCTCGGCCGGCGTGTAGGTGCCGTCCTTGACCTCACCGGTCTTCAGGATCGTGCCGTTGGTGGTGTACGGGTACGACGGGTAGAGCTGCGAGATCTCCTGCGAGGTGAACGTCCCCGACAGCAGCGAACGGTCGATCTCCTGCTGCATGTTGCCGCTCAGGTCCCAGGCCATCGCCGTCAGCCAGGAGACCGAGTCGACCGGCGTCCACGGCGCGGGCTTGTAGCCGCTGTGGGCGACGCCCAGCAGCGCGTACTCCAACGAGGCACCGGCCCCGCCCGGGTGCTGCTTGAGCCACGCGTTGACGCCGTCGGTGTAGGCGGTCAGGTAGTCCTTGGTGCTCTGCGAGAGCTGGGTGTCCCACTCCTTCTGCGCGACGCCCTGCCAGTCCATGGTCCGGATGAAGGCGTCGGTCTGCAGCTGCCCCGCGCCGAACATGGACGAGAGCGTCCCGCCGGTGATGTGACGGTCCACATCCATCTGCCAGAACCGGTCCTGCGCCTGCACGTAGCCCTGGGCCATGAACAGGTCCTCGGGGCTGGACGCGTAGATCTGCGGGATGCCCGAGGAGTCACGGATCACCTGGACCGGGCCGGTGACGCCCTGGAGGTGGATCGTGCCGGTGGTCTGCGGCAGCGACGCGCGCACCTGGCGCACGCCGTACCAGCTGCCGAAGGCGACGCCGCCGACGAGCAGCAGCACGACCAGCACCACCATGAGACGAAGACGGCGGGACTTCTTGGGGCGCTTGGGACGGGAGGAGCGGGGCATCAGGGTCCTTGTGAGGGGCAGTGACTTTACCGCGGCGTACCGCGCGAAGCGGCGGTGCTGACGCTAACACCCGAAGCGGAACCGATGACGCGCGGCGGTCGCGCCGCGAGCGGAGCGGCCGTGCGAGGCGGGTGCCGGGCTGCTGCCTGCCCAGAGCCCGCCAGGCAGCTGCCCGGGGCCTGCCTAGGGCCTGCTCGCGGCCTGCTCCCGGCCTGGTCGAACAGCGGCGGAGCGGTCGCCGACCGCTGCCGGACACCGTGTCCGCGCAGGTGACCACCCTTTGGACCGGTCGGAGAATACGCCGTCAGATCGGTAAAATCTTGCTCCAGACAAGTGGAAGCAACGATTCTGCTGTGAACCCCCGCTGCCCTCCGGGAAGCGGCAGGCCCAGCGCGCGAGGTGCCCCTGCGTGTCCGTCCACCGGCTCGACCTGCTCCTCCTGCTGTTCTCCCTGGTGTTGCTGGTGGCCGTGGCCGCGGTCCGGCTCTCCTCCCGCAGCGGGCTCCCCAGCCTGCTCCTCTACCTGGGCATCGGCGTCCTGCTCGGCCATGACGGCATCGGCAGCATCACCTTCGACAACGCCGAGCTCACCCAGGTCCTGGGCTACGCCGCGCTGGTGGTGATCCTGGCCGAGGGTGGCCTGGGCACCCGCTGGACCGACATCAGACCGGCCGTGCCGGCCGCCGCGGTGCTCGCCACCGTCGGCACCGCGATCAGCGTCGGCGTCGTCGCGATCGGCGCGCACCTGTTCACCGGGGCGGACTGGCGCGTCTCGCTGCTGCTCGGCGCGGTCGTCTCGTCGACCGACGCCGCGGCGGTCTTCTCGGTGCTGCGCCGCGTCCCGCTCCCGTCGCGGCTGAGCGGACTGTTGGAGGCCGAGTCCGGGTTCAACGACGCCCCCGTGGTGATCCTGGTCGTCGCCTTCGCCACCTCCGGGCCGGTCGACTCCTGGTACGTGCTGATCGGCACGGTCGTCGGCGAGCTCGCCGTCGGCATCGTGGTCGGCCTGGTCGTGGGTCGCCTCGGGGCGCTGACGCTGCGCCATGTCGCGCTGCCCTCCTCGGGCCTCTACCCGATCGCGGTCGTCGCGCTGACGATCCTCGCCTACGCGGGCGGCGCGCTGCTGGACGGCTCCGGCTTCCTCGCCACCTACATCTGCGCCCTGCTGCTCGGCAACGCCCGGCTCCCCCACGGTCCGGCCACCCGTGGCTTCGCCGAGGGCCTGGCCTGGATCGCGCAGATCAGCATGTTCGTGATGCTGGGCCTGCTGGTGAACCCACGCACCATGGGCGACGCGATAGTCCCGGCGCTGGTGGTCGGCCTGGTCCTGGTGCTCGCAGCGCGTCCGGCCTCGGTCCTGCTGACCCTGACGCCGTTCCGGATCGCCTTGCGCGAGCAGGCGCTGCTGAGCTGGGCCGGGCTGCGCGGCGCGGTGCCGATCGTGCTGGCCACGATCCCGGTGGTGCACAACGTGCCGGGAGCGGGCCAGCTGTTCAACACGGTCTTCCTGCTGGTGGTGGTCTTCACCCTGATCCAGGGCCCGACCCTGCCCTGGGTGGCCCGTGCCCTGCGGATCTCCGACTCCGCCCACGCCGACGACCTGGAGGTGGAGTCGGCCCCGCTGGACCGTCTTCAGGGCCACCTGCTCTCCGTCTCGGTCGGGCCCGAGTCGCGGCTCGGGGGCGTCGAGATCCACGAGCTGCGCCTGCCGAAGGGCGCGGCGGTGACGCTGATCGTGCGGGACGGAGAGAGCTTCGTCCCCGGACCGACCACACTGCTGCGGCACGGCGACGACCTGCTGGTGGTGGCCACCGACCAGGTCCGCGACCGCGCCGAACGGCGGCTCCGGGCGGTCGACCGCGGCGGCAAGCTGGCCGGCTGGCTCAGCGGCAGCCGCACGGAGTACTGAGGCTCACACCCCCGATCAGTGGACTTCTCCACCCGGAATACCGCATCATTGAGGATCGTTAGCACTCATAGCCTTAGAGTGCCAGGAGGAAACAAGTGCCGACGTACCAGTACCAGTGCACCCAGTGCGGCAGCGGTCTCGAGGCCGTGCAGAAGTTCAGCGACGCCGCGCTGACCGAGTGCCCCGAGTGCGGCGGCAAGCTGCGCAAGATCTTCTCGGCGGTGGGCGTGGTCTTCAAGGGATCCGGCTTCTACCGGACCGACAGCCGCTCGTCGTCGTCCAGCAGCATCTCCTCCTCGGGCTCGTCGTCGAGCTCGTCGAGCTCCGCAGGATCGTCGTCCACCGGGTCGTCGTCCTCGTCGAGCTCCTCCACGGGCTCGTCGAGCTCGTCCTCCGGCTCTGCGGGTTCCGCGGCCTGAGCCCGGCCCTGGGTCCGACCCGGCCAGGCTGCACAGAGCTGCATGACAGAGGCGCGTGCCTCCGTCATGCAGCTCACCCTTTTGAGGAGAAGTTCTCCACAGCCCGGAGTTGTCCACAGGCTGTGCGGTCCCTCCTGGTTCTGGTCCTCGCCTCGCGGCAGCGTTGTCCTCGCAGCGAAGAACAGCTCCGAGGAGGCCAGCATGTCCCTGTCGATCCCGCCCACGAACTGCATCGCCGCGTTCCCGCCCATCCGCGCGGGACGCGGTCGGCATCGGCTGCCCGGTCCGGTGCGGCGGCGGCCGGGGCCCGTCGCCGCCGGGCTGCTCGTCGCGGCGACGACACTGGCCGTCGGTTCGTTGCGGCAACCCCCAGGGCCGGGTGAATCGGCGCCCACCGCCGGAGCGCGCGCCCATGCGCAGACGGGTGCGTTTCCGCAGGTCGCAGCCGAGCCGCCGCCCGCCGCACCGCCGCACGGCTGAGTGGGGCTACTACTTGTCGCCGTGGTGCGGCGGGGTCTCGCTCAGGTACCAGTCCAGGTCGCGGCGCTGCGACCCCTCGGTGCGCTCCTCGCCCCAGCCCGCGTCGCTGTCGTCCTTGCTGCGCCCGGTGACGGGGTCGTCGAAGACGATCCTGCGCTTGGCCCTGGTCTGCTCGTCATCCTTGCCGCTCATCCCTCCAGGGTAGGCGGCACGGATACGGACGCCGAAAGGGAGAGCCCCCGCTCCGCCTGGGGCGGAACGGGGGCTCTGTGGATCTTGGCTCTGGGGATCGGATCTTGGGCTCTGAGGATCTTGCTACGCGGCCTCGAAGCCCGCGTGGTCGGCGATCTTGCGGAGTTCGGCGAGCGCGTGCTTCTCGATCTGGCGGATGCGCTCACGGGTCAGGCCGTGCTGCTTGCCCACCTCGGTCAGCGTCCGCTCGCGGCCGTCCTCCATGCCGTAGCGGGAGCGGATGATCGAGGCGGTGCGGTCGTCCAGCCGGTCAATGAGCCGTTCCAGCTCCTCACGACGCATCATCACCATGACGGCGTCCTCGGGGGACTCCGCGCCGGTGTCCTCGACCAGGTCGCCGAACTGGGTCTCGCCGTCGTCGTCGACGGTCATGTTGAGGCTGACCGGGTCGCGCGCCCAGTCCAGCACGTCCTTGATCCGCTCCTCGGTGGTGTCCAGCTCGGCCGCGACCTCGGACGGCTCGGCCTCGCGCCCGAGCTCCTTGGACTTCTCGCGCTGGACGCGACGGATCCGGCCCAGCTCCTCGACCAGGTGGACGGGGAGGCGGATGGTGCGTGACTGGTCGGCGATCGACCGGGTGATCGCCTGACGGATCCACCAGGTGGCGTAGGTGGAGAACTTGAAGCCCTTGCCGAAGTCGAACTTCTCGACGGCGCGGACGAGTCCGGCGTTGCCCTCCTGGATCAGGTCCAGCAGCGGCAGGCCGCTGCGCGGGTAGCGACGGGCGACGGCAACGACCAGGCGCAGGTTGGACCGGATGAAGATGTCCTTCGCCCGCTGCCCGTCCGCGGCTATCGCACGCAGCTCGTCCTCGGTGGCGTCGCCGACCGTCCGCCCCTCGTCGAGAAGGTGCTCGGCGAAGACGCCGGCCTCGATCCGGGTGGACAGCTGTACCTCCTGCTCCGCGTCAAGAAGCGGGGTGCGCGCGATCTCGTCCAGGTACATACCGACGAGGTCGCGGTCGGCCTCACCTGCGGTCGGCCGCACGGAGCGACTCCGATCGGCCTTGTCGCGGACGACGGCACGGGTGGCCATACGTACTCCCTCGGGGACGTGACGGGCCTGGCTGGCCCGTACCTGGGAACTGCTTACGTAACGACTCAACGACGAGTTCCGAAGAAGCATTCCCGAAGTGGTGTTTTTCTTCGTCGATAGCAGTATGCTGGCGGGTTATTCCCGATCATCGACGCAGCGTCATCGGCCGATCACGGCGGGGCTGGCGTCCGGTTCTGTCACTCTCTGAGACGATTGTCCGCCTGGCGTTGGTTCCCCGCGCGACGAAATTGGCGACGAAATCGCGGTCGCCGACTCCGTGGGCCGGAGCCGATCAGAGTCGAGCAGAGGGAGCCTGACGTGCGGGAATGGCGCCTGTGGGCGGGCGCGGCAGTGTTCCTGCTGCTCTTCGGCGTCGTGCTGGCTCTCGTCGAGGTGCCCTGGCAGCCGCTGCTCCGGTTCGACCTCTCCGTGGACCAGCACCTGCACGACACCGCCCTGCGCCACGCCGCCTGGACCGGCTCGATGCGCACGATCAGCGCGGTCCTGGAGCCGACGGTGCTGCGGGTGGTGCTGGCCGGGGTGATCGTCTGGCTCTGGTGGCGCGGCGCGCGGATCGCCGCCGTCTGGGCGACGGCCTGCGGAGTGGTTCAGGCCGCGCTGGAGGTCGGGCTCAAGGACGCCGTGGCTCGCCCCCGCCCGGCGCTGCCGCATCCCGTGGCGGTGGCCACGGACTGGGCGTTCCCGTCCGGGCACGCGATGACGGCGGCGACGGTCCTGCCGCTGCTGGTCGCGATGGCCTGGCCCCGGCTGCTCCGACCTGCCGCGCGCGTCCTGGCCGCGACGGTGGCGGGCGGGCTGGTGCTGCTGGTCAGCTGGACCCGCATCGGGCTCGGCGTGCACTGGCCCAGCGATGTGCTGGCCGGCTGGTTCCTGGCCGGGTTCACGCTGTGCGCGGTGACGGCGGCGGTCGACACCTGGCGTCCCGGCCGGCGTGACGCCGAGCTCCGTGGCCTGCGCCCACGCGCCTCCCAGCGGGTCCAGCGAAGCACGGCGGACCCGCTGTGAGGCGGAGGAGGCGGGCGGACCAGCCGGCGGACCAGCAACTCTGCGCGCACTGACAGAGCGTGGGCACGCAGTGGGCACTCGGCGGGCACTCAGTGGGCGCTCAGCGGTGCAACTCCTGCTCGATCGTGTTCAGTTCGGCGTCACGGGCCTGCCGCGCGGCGCGGCGCGGGTGGAACACCCAGGCGCGCAGCAACACGAAGCGCACGACCGTGGACAGCCCGTTCGCCGCCACCAGCCAGACCAACTCCACCAGGTGCGACGCGTGCGGCGACACCGCGCCGGCCAGCGCGAGCGCGAGCGTGCTCAGCACCAGCCCGATCAGGAACGCGATCCCGCCCTCGACCTGGTGCCGCAGCCCGTCCCGGGAGCCGGTCACCCCGAAGGTGAAGCGGCGGTTCGCGGCGGTGTTGGCGATGGCGGTCACGAACAGAGCGACGGCGTTGGCCAGTTCGGCCGGGGCCGCCTGACGCAGCAGCAGGTAGAGCACCAGGTACGCGAGGGTGCTCAGCACGCCGATCACCGCGAAGCTGGAGAGCTGCCACCGCATCCCGGTCGGCAGCTGCGCCCGGCTGACACGCGGCGGGACCGGCAGTCTGGTGGCGCCGGAGAGTGCCTTGCGGCCCACCCGCCACATGCCCTTGAGGTCGTCCTTGACGGTCCGCACGATGTCGACGCGACTGTCCGGGTCGTCGATCCAGTCCACCGGCACCTCGTGGATCCGCAGGCCGCTGCGCTCCGCGAGCAGCAGCAGCTCGGTGTCGAAGAACCAGGTCTCGTCCTCGACCTCGGCCAGCAGCGCCTGCACGACCTCGGTGCGGGCGGCCTTGAAGCCGCACTGCGCGTCGGAGAACTTGGCCGCGAGGGTGGCCCGGAGCAGGAAGTTGTAGGTCCGCGAGATGATCTCCCGCTTCGGCCCCCGGACGACGGCGGAACCTCGGTGCAGCCGGGACCCGATGGCCAGATCGCTGTGCCCGGACAGCAGCGGCGCGACCAGCGGGAGGAAGGCCTCCAGCCCGGTCGAGAGGTCGACGTCCATATAGCTGACGACGTCCGCGTCGCTGCTCCCCCAGACGTGCCGCAGCGCGCGGCCGCGGCCCTTCTGGTCCAGGTGCACGAGCCGCACGTCCGGTAGGTCCGCGGCGAGCTCGTCGGCGACCTGACGGGTGCGGTCGGTGCTGGCGTTGTCCGCGATGGTGATGCGGAAGCGGTAGGGGAAGTTCTCGCGCAGGTAGCCGTGCAGCGTACGGATGCTCTGCGCGAGGACATGCTCTTCGTTGTAGACGGGGACGACCACCTCGACCAGCTTGGTGGTGGTGCCGTCCCTTTCCGTTCCTGGAGGGGCGGACTGCGCCGCGAAGCGCGCCGCCAGCGCGGGCGAATGGTTCATGCCCAGAACTGTTCGCCGACGCCCTGTGCTGGAGCTGTGCTGCGCGTAGGCGCAAGGTAGGCGTTGGCGGCCGAACGGGCGGCGCCCCTGCCCGGCTGGGAGAATGGATGCGCCCGACCGTCGCACGCTGTGCCACGACGCAGGGAGTCACCCGTGAGCGTGAGCGAACGTCCTCGTACCTGGCCCGCGCTGGAGTTCGCGGAGCTGGCGCCGATGGTCGACTACCTGAACCGGCTGGTCCAGGTCGGCGGCAAGTACTCCCTGGACGAGCCGTTCGAGGTCGGCTGGGGCGACATCGTGCTGGAGTGCACACCGCGCGGGCTGCGCACCCGCACGTACCGCACCGCGGGCGCGACCTTCACGGTCCACCACCGTCTGCTCGACGGCGACGTGGTCATCGAGGCCGACAGCGGCACCCGCACGATCCCGCTGACCGGCGATCCCCGCGCCCCCGGTTCCGTCGCCTCGTTCTACACCGCGTTCTGCACGGCCGCCGCCGAGCTCGGCATCGCGCCGCCGCCGAGCCCGCTGATCTGCGAGATCCCCGGCGCGCCGCCGACCTTCGACGACGACCATGCCGCGCGCACCTGGGACGCGGACGCGGCGCGCCTGATCTGGCAGGGCTTCGACCTCGCCGCGCACGGGCTGGAAGCGTGGCAGGCCCCGTTCATCGGGCACCGCCCGCGGGTCGGCGTGATGTGGGGCGGCTTCGACCTGTCCGCCACGCGCTTCCGGCACCAGCCCACGAAGCCGGTCGCGGACCGCCCGTCGTTCATGCAGAGCGGCGAGCTGTACGCCTACGTGTCGGTGGGCTTCTGCTTCGACACCACCCGCGGCGCTGACAAGGATCCCGCTGCGGAGCGCATCGGCCTGTACGGGTACATCTGGCCGCAGCCCGACGGCCTGGACGGCCGGAGCTGGGGCGTCGAGGGCGCAGCCTGGCGTCCGGACCTCGGCCTGGTGCTGCTGCCGTGGCCGACGCTGCGGCGGCAGCCCGATCCGCACCAGGCCGTCGTCGCCTTCGGCGACGCGGTGTACGACGCCGCCGTCGCCACGGCGGGCTGGCCGGCCGACGCCCTCGGCCCGCGCGTCGACGGCTGGCACATGAGCAGGACGCCGCCTCCCGGTTGAGCCCCGCGCTGTCAGGGCGTGCCTACGTCCTGCTCCTCAGTTCACCCTTGAGCACCTTGCCGGAGGCGTTCCGCGGCAGTTCCGTCACGAAGACGACGTCCCTCGGCACCTTGTAGTTCGCCATCTCCCGCCTGCACCAGGCGATCAGCTCCGTGCCCGCCTCGGCGTCGGCCGCGCTCCGTGGGACCACGAAGGCCCGGCCCACCTCGCCGAGGCGCGCGTCGGGGACGCCCACCACCGCCGCGTCCGCGACGAGCGGGTGTCGGGTGAGAACCCGTTCGATCTCCGCCGGATAGGCGTTGAAGCCGCCGACGGTGTACATGTCCTTGAGGCGGTCCGTGATCCGCAGGTTGCCGTCGGCGTCCAGGACGCCGACGTCGCCGGTGCGGAGCCAGCCGTCCGGGGTGAAGGCGTCGGCCGTGCCCGCCGGGTCCTCGAAGTACTCGCGCATCACCGTGTAGCCGCGGACCTGGACCTCGCCCGGCGCACCGGGCGGCTGGTCCTTGCCGTCCGCGTCGCGCACGCGCACCTCCACGCCCGGGATGGCGCGGCCCGAGGTCGCCGCCACCGTGTCCGGCGCGTCGTCGCGGCGGCACATGGTGACCATGCCGCTGGACTCGGTCAGGCCGTAGGCCGTCAGCACCGTGGCCAGGCCGAGCTCCTCGCGGATGCGGGTGACCAGCTCCAGCGGGACGACCGCCGCGCCGGTGACGGCGAGGCGGAGCGAGGACAGGTCGTGGCGGTGGCGCGCCGGGTGGTCCAGCAGGGACTGGTAGATCGTGGGCGCGCCCGGCAGGACGGTGACGCGTTCGGTGGAGATCTTGGCCAGTACCGCCTCGATGTCGAAGACGGGCTGCGGCAGGATCGTCGCGCCGCTCATCAGGCAGGCGAGGATGCCCGCCTTCCAACCGAAGGTGTGCGTGAACGGGTTGACCACCAGGTAGCGGTCGCCCTCGACCAGCCCGGCCAGCTCCGCCCAGGTGCCGAAGGCGCGCAGGGTCTGGACGTGCGTGGTGACCGCGCCCTTGGGGAGGCCGGTCGTGCCGGAGGTGAACATGATGTCCGCCGGGTCGTCCGGGCGGACCGCCGCGATGCGCTCACGGACGGCGCGTTCGGGTATGTCCGCGCCACCGGCCAGGAAGTCGTGCCAGCCGAGCAGCCCCTCCGGGACGGCCTGCGGCCCGCTCTCGCCGAGCAGCACGGTCGTCCGCAGGTCGGGCAGCGGGCCTGCGGCCTTCAAGGCCGCGACGTAGCTGACGCCGAGGAAGTTGGGGGTGACGAAGAGCATCCCGGCCCGTGTCCGGCGCAGCAGTTCGGCCGCCTCGCCGCCCTTGAGGCGGGTGCCCAGCGGAACCAGGACCGCGCCCGCGCTGACCGCGCCGAGCGCCGCGACGACGTAGTCGGGGGTGTTGGGCGCCCAGATGCCGACCCGGTCGCCGGGACGCACCCCGGCAGCCATCACGCCCGCGGCTGCCCGCCGTACCCGCTGGGCGAGTTCGCGGTAGCCGACCCGGGTGCGCGGGCCGACGACGGCCTCGGCGTCGCCGTAGCGGTCACCCGCCCGTTGGACCAGCTCGGCGATCGTTCCCCACTCCTGGTCCGCTCGCATCGGTCCGCCCTCCGCCCGACTGCCGCAATATGACTGCACGTCAGATTAGGGTGGCGACGGCCTTCCCGGAAGGGTGCACGACGCCTATTCTGACGAGGCGTCAGATAATCAAGGACGCACCGGTTCAAGCACACACCGCCGGGGCGCGGGGAGAGCGGGGGCAGCCATGCTCAAGGACCGCACGGCCATCGTCGGCATCGGCCAGACACGCTTCGCCAAGCACCTGGAGGAGTCCGAGAAGGCCCTCGCCTGCCGTGCCGTGCTGGCCGCGCTGGCGGACGCCGGGATCGAGCCGCACGAGGTGGACGCGCTCGCCTCCTACACCATGGAGGAGACCGACGAGGTCGAGCTGGCCAAGGCCATCGGCGCGGGCGACGTCACCTTCTTCTCCCGGATCGGCTTCGGCGGCGGCGGCTCCTGCGCCACCGTCGCACACCTGGCCATGGCCGTCGCCACCGGACAGGCCAGCGTCGGCGTCGCCTGGCGCAGCCGCAAGCGCGGCAGCGGCAAGCGGCCGTGGACCAACACCGCCCAGCAGCTGCCGACCCCGGCCCAGTGGACCCGGCCCTTCGGCCTGCTGCGCCCGGCCGACGAGATCGGCATGCTGGCCCGCCGCTACATGCACGAGTACGGCGCGACCCGGGACCACCTCTTCAACGTGGCGCTGGCCTGCCGCAACCGGGCCAACCAGAACCCCGACGCGATCATGTACGACCGGCCGCTGACCCGCGAGATGTACATGGACGCCCGCTGGATCAGCGAACCGCTCTGCCTCTACGACAACTGCCTGGAGACCGACGGCGCGCTCGCCTGCGTCGTGGTCAGCGCCGAGCGGGCGCGCGACTGCCGGACCAAGCCGGTCTACCTGCACTCGGTGGCGCAGGGCCTGCCCGCGCAGCACCACGGGATGGTCAACTACTGGAACGACGACCCGCTGACCGGCCCCGCCTGGGCCGCCGCCCGACAGCTGTGGAAGACCGCCGACTTCGGCCCCGAGGACGTCGACGTGGCGCAGATCTACGACGCCTTCACGCCGCTGATCCCGCTCTCCCTGGAGGGCTACGGCTTCTGCGGACGCGGCGAGGGCGCGGCGTGGACGGAGGGCGGCGCGCTGGAGCTGGGCGGACGGCTGCCGATCAACACCGGCGGCGGCGGGCTCTCCGAGGGCTACGTCCACGGCTTCAACCTGATCAACGAGGGCGTCAAGCAGCTGCGCGGCAGCTCCACGGCGCAGGTCCCCGACG
Source organism: Streptacidiphilus fuscans (assembly GCF_015690355.1). Classification (GTDB taxonomy): domain Bacteria; phylum Actinomycetota; class Actinomycetes; order Streptomycetales; family Streptomycetaceae; genus Streptacidiphilus; species Streptacidiphilus fuscans. Next base: position 73,897 of record NZ_JADPRT010000019.1, read on the forward strand.
CCGGAACATGCCTGGTCACCGCGGGCGAGGGCGTGCCCACCTCGGCCCTGCTGCTGCGCGCCTGAGCCCCGGAAACCCTTCGACTCGACGAGAGGATCCGCATGGACACCCTGACCGCCGACGGCCTGCTGCTGCCCTGGCCCGACGACGACGGCGAACCGTTCTGGGAGTACGCCCGGCGCGGCGAACTGCGGATCCAGGCCTGCGCGGACTGCGGGCGCCTCCGGTTCCCGCCGCGTCCGTGCTGCCCCCACTGCGGCAGCTTCGAGGACGAGTGGCGGCTGATGTCGGGGCGCGGGCGGATCTGGTCCTACGTCGTCGCCCATCCCCCGCTGCTGCCCGCCTACGCGGAGCGTGCTCCCTACCCGGTCGTCCTGGTGGAGCTGGACGAGGACCCGACCGTCCGCCTGGTCGGCACGGTCACCTCGTCCGTGCGGCGCCCCAACGCGCCGTGGGACGCGGTTCCGCCGCAGCGACTGCGGATCGGAGCGCCGGTCCAGGTGGTCTTCCAGGCGATGACGCCGGAGGTGACCGTCCCCCGCTGGGCGCTGTGCACGGGGTGAGCCCCGAGGGACGAAGAGCGAAGAGCGGAGTCAAAGCCGCTCCCGTCGCGAACTCCTGCAAACGGGTGAAACAAGGTAAAGAGCGCCGACCTCGGGAACAATGCGTTTCTTCCCGGTGAACTAGCTACGCTCCTGACCGTACTCTCGTCTGGATGGGTTACAGTCCAAGGTCGTCCGTGCCGCGTTCCGCAGCGTTCGCACAGGCCCGTAAAGAGGACCAGGAGCCATCGTGACCAGCAAGCCCGTCGAGCTGCCCGACGACTGGGCGGAGACGCCCGTGACCGTCGTCATGCCGACCTACAACGAGATCGGCAGCCTCGAGGCCACTGTCGAGCAGGTGATGGCACTCAAGCTGCCCGGCCTGCACCTCAAGATCGTCGACGACAGCAGCCCTGACGGCACTGGTGAGCTCGCCGAAAAGCTCGCCCAGCGCCATCTGTTGGACGGCAAGCCGCGCATCAGCGTGCTGCACCGCAAGGGTAAGGACGGCCTGGGCAAGGCGTACGCCGCCGGTATGTCCCTGGCCGTCGAGGAGGGTGCCCACTTCGTCGTCCAGATGGACGCCGACGGCAGCCACCCCGCCGAGGCCATCCCCCAGATGCTCGGCACCGCACTGGCCACCGGCGCCGGTCTGGTCGTCGGCAGCCGCTACGTCCCCGGCGGCGAGCTCGCCGACGAGTGGGGCTGGCACCGCCGCCTGCTGTCGCGGTGGGCCAACACCTACGCCGGGACCATCCTCTCCACCCGCGTCCGGGACATCACCGCAGGCTTCAACCTGTGGAGCGCGGAGACCATCCGCGCGGTCGACCTGGCCACGCTGGAGAGTGCCGGCTACAGCTTCCAGGTGGAGCTCAAGTTCCGTGCCGTCCACGCCGGTTTCAGCGCGATGGAGGTGCCGATCCGCTTCGAGGAGCGCCGCGCGGGCGAGTCCAAGATGAGCTTCGCGGTCCAGCTGGAGTCGGCCGTGGTGCCGTGGCGTCTGCGCCTGCGGGCCCGCAAGCACAAGCGCTGACACAGACGGCGGGTGCCGCCGCGTAGAGTGACGGGCATGACTTGGCTCGTCACCGGCGGTGCCGGCTACATCGGTGCCCACGTCGTCCGTGCGATGGTCGAGGCAGGCCACGGGGTGGTCGTCCTCGACGACCTCAGCACGGGCGACGTGGCGCGTCTGCCCGCGGACGTACCGCTGGTCGTCGGCTCGACCCTCGACCGCCCGCTGCTCGGCACCGTGCTGCGCGAGCACGCGGTGGTCGGGGTGCTGCACGTCGCGGCGAAGAAGCAGGTGGGCGAGTCGGTCGAGCAACCCCTGCGGTACTACCGGGAGAACGTCGAGGGCCTCCGCGTCGTGCTGGAGGCCGCGGTGGACGCGGGCGTGGGCCGCTTCCTGCTCTCCTCCTCGGCGGCGGTCTACGGGATGCCGGACGTCGACCTGGTCACCGAGGACACCCCCTGCCGCCCGATCAGCCCCTACGGCGAGACGAAGCTGGCGGGCGAGTGGCTGGTCCGCGCGACCGGCCGTGCGGCCGGCATGGGCACGGTGTCGCTGCGGTACTTCAACGTCGCGGGTGCGGCGGCCCCGGAGCTGGCCGATCCGGGCGCGTTCAACCTGGTCCCGATGGTCTTCGAACGCCTCGACGCGGGCGAGCCGCCGCGCGTCTTCGGCGACGACTACCCGACCCCCGACGGCACCTGCATCCGCGACTACATCCACGTCGCGGACATCGCCTCCGCGCACGTCGCCGCGGTGCGGCGGCTCACGGAGCGGCCGGACAGCACCGATCTCGTCCTCAACATCGGCCGTGGGGAAGGCGTTTCGGTCCACGAGATGCTCGCCGTCATCGGCGAGGTCACCGGCCTCGACACCACCCCCGTCGTCACCCCCCGCCGCGCGGGCGACCCGGCCCGCGTCGTCGCCTCCGCCGAGCGGATCGCCCAGGAGCTGGGCTGGAAGGCGAGGTTCGGCGTCGCCGAGATGGTCTCCTCCGCGTGGTCCGGCTGGCGCCGGCAGCACCCTGCGCAGAGCTGAGGTTTGCACTTACCTCAGGGGCGCGGGGAACTGCGCGAGTAACCACCCTGTGCGGATGGCCCTGCGCGTTGAGGACCATCCGCATGCGGGTGGCTTATCGCGCCCACGCGGCGGAGCCGCACATCAGCAGAGCCCCGCGCCCCTGGGTAGTGCAACTTGCTGCGGTAGGCGCATATCAGCGGAGCCCCGCGCCCCTGACGCGCAGCCTTACGGCTGCTTGGTCGCGGTGCCGAGCGCGGCGTCCAGCGCGTAGACGCAGTGGTCCTTGCTGAAGGCGAAGACCTTGCCGTCCGCCGCGACCGGGGTGCCGGTGATCTCGCCGCCGGTGTCGAGCTTCCAGCGGAGACGGCCCGTGGCCAGGTCGAGGGTGTGCAGGGAGTGGTCACGGCTGCCGACGTGGACGAGGCCGTCCGCCGAGGCGGGGACGCCGGCCAGCTCCGCGCGAGCGGCGTAGCGCCAGTGCTCCGCACCCGTGCGGGCGTCGAACGCGTGGACCGTGTCGCCGCTGCTCACCAGCAGCACTCCCCCGGCGAGGACGACCGGGTCCGCGCCCTGGCGACCGCCCGTGCGGACGTGCCAGCGCAGTGATCCCGTCGCCGTGTCGAGGGCGAAGACGGTGCCGAGGTAGTCGGCGAAGAAGACCCCCTCCTCGGTGACCACCGGCGAGGTGAACAGCGCGACCGGGGCGTCGAAGCGCCACCGCTCCTGGCCCGTGGCCTCGTCCAGGGCCAGCACTCTGGTGCCGTTGCAGACGTGGACCACGCCGCGGTGGAGCACCGGTCGGGAGGGGACGTCCTCGCCGAGCGGCAGCGCCCACTGCAGCTGACCCGACGTCAACTCGACCGAGCGGAGCCGACCGCCGCCGTAGTAGTAGACCGAGTCGCCGAGGACGCAGGGGCCGGACAGGCTGTTCTCGTAGTCCTGCTGGGCGTCCTTCGCCTGCCACATCTCGCTGCCGTCGATCGCGGAGCGGACCTGGACGCCGCCGCCGCGCGTGCCGGCGACGATCGCGCCGCCCGCCGCGTCCAGCGTGTAGGTCCAGCCGTCCAGTGCGACGCGCCAGCGCTCGCTGCCGTCGGCGGCATGGAGGGTGAACAGGTTCGGACCGTCGGCGGCGTGGACGCGGCCGTCCGCGACGGCGAGCGCCCAGGCGACGTCGCCGGTGCGGAAGCGGCGGCGTCCGCTGGCGATGTCCAGGGCATGGACCTCGAAGCTGGTGACGTAGAGGACGCCGTCCGCGACCACCGGCGAGCCCCAGACGTCGTGCGACATCCGGAACCGCCACGGCCGCCACGGAGCGGCTTGGGCCGCCTGCGCGACGTGCGTGGGCTGGGCGGCCGGCTGAGCGGCGGGCTGCGCCGCCTGCTGGGCCACGGGCGCGGGTGCGGCGTGGGCGCCGCCCTTGCGGACCCAGCCGGTGCCGGGCGGCATGACCGGCGGGGCGGGCTCACCGGCCGGGACGCGGACCCCCGGTCCGATCGGCGAGGGGACTCCGGGCAGGAGCACCTTGGGCGCGGCCTCGGTACGCGGGTCCACCCCGGTCGCGCCGACGGGCGCGGCCACCGGAGCGGGGACGGGCGTCGGAGCAGGCCCGGGATCCGGAATCGGCGCCTGCGCCGGAGGCGGAGGCGGGGTGCGACGGCCGCGCTTGGCGTCGATCAGGGCGAGCGCCGACGGGGGCAGCCACTCGCGGGAGTCGTCCTCGCCGCCGTCGCCGCTGGCGTACAGGTGCGGGCCGAGCTCGGCCGCGATCTGGGCCGGGGACGGGCGACGTTCAGGGGCTGGGCGCAGGCAGGCCTTGACCAGCGGCGCCAGGTCCTGCGGCAGGCCGGAGAGGTCCGGCGACTCGCGCAGCAGCATGAAGACCGTCTCCACCGGGTTGGCCCCGTGGTACGGCGCGTGCCCGGTGGCCGAGAAGACCAGCAGCGAGCCGAGCGAGAAGACGTCCGAGGCGCCGGTGACGCCCCGGCTGTCCCTGGCCTGCTCCGGCGACATGTACGCGGGCGTGCCGACCGCCACGTTCGTCATGGTCAGCCGGGTGTGCGAGACCCCGGCCGCGATGCCGAAGTCGATCACGCGCGGGCCGTCCTCGGTGACCAGCACGTTCGACGGCTTCAGGTCACGGTGGACCAGCCCGGCCGCGTGGATCGACTGGAGCGCCTCGGCGATCCCCGCGATCAGCCAGCGCACGGTGGCCACCGGCAGCGGTCCGCACTCGGTGACCAGGTCCTCCAGCGACGGCGCCGGAATGTAGGCGGTCGCCAGCCACGGCACCGCCGCGTCCGCGTCCGCGTCGACGACGGCAGCGGTGTAGAAACCGCTGACCGTCCGCGCCGCCGCGATCTCGCGGGCGAAGCGCACCCGGAACAGCTGGTCCTCGGCCAGCTCTCCCCGCACCGTCTTGATGGCGACTCGGCGCCCCGCCGCCGAGCGCGCCAGGTACACCAAGCCCATCCCGCCCGCGCCGAGCCGGCCCAGCACCTCGAAGGGCCCGATCCTCCTCGGATCGTGCGCCGTCAGCTGGTCCACGTCCTCAGCACCTCCCCGTTGGGTCACATCCGCGCCCACCCGGGGGCGCACACTGATTCTCCACGGCGGACCCCCCTGCGGACCAACCCATCCGGCAGGACATCAGCCACAACACCGCAACAGTCCGCGCAACGGGACGCAACGGTCCGGATCTTCGACCGTCGTCACACCCCGATCACACCCTCCATTGCACCCGCCAGAGCGGGACTCTGCGGCATCCGGTCGGCCTTCGTCACGACTCGCTGCCAAATACAACGGAATGCCCTCACAACCGGTGGTCAGCGATCTAGATTGGGGACGGACCATCACGTGCCGACGCGTCGTGAGAGGAGCCGTGATGACGAGCGACAGTGCACTCGCGCTGCGCGAACTACTCACCGAACTACTCGGTGCCGAGCCTCCGTTCCGCCTGCGGACCTGGGACAACGCCGAGGCGGGCCCACCGGACGCACCGCTGCTGACCGTCGCGAACCGGCGAGCGCTGCGTCACCTGTTGTGGGCGCCCAACGAGCTGGGCCTGGCCCGCGCCTATGTCGCGGGCGACCTGGCGATCGCGGAGGACGGCACCGGCGGACCGGGCCTTCCGGGGGACGACGAGGAGCTGTTCGAGCTGCTCCGCCGGCTCGCCCATCTCGCCGAGAACCGCCCCGAACTGTCGCTGCGCCCGTCCACACGGACCCTGGTCGGCCCGGAGGGACGCCGGATGGTGGGCGCGGCGCTGCGCCTGGGCGCGATCGGTCCGCGTCCGCCGATCCCGCCGGAGGAGGCGCGGCGCAAGTCCGGCCCGGTCCACACGCTGCGCCGCGACCGGGCCGCCATCAGTCACCACTACGACGTCGGCAACGACTTCTACCGCCTGGTGCTGGGCCCCTCGCTGGTCTACTCGTGCGCGTACTGGCCGCCCGGGACCACCACGCTGGAGGGCGCGCAGGAGGCCAAGCTGGACCTCATCTGCCGCAAGCTGGGCCTGCACCAGCTGGGCGAGGGTGCCCGGCTGCTGGACGTCGGCTGCGGCTGGGGCTCGATGCTGCTGCACGCGGCGCAGCACTACGGCGTCACCGGCGTCGGCGTCACCCTCTCGGCCGAGCAGGCGCGCGGGGCGCGGGAGCGGATCGCGGAGGCCGGGCTGACGGACCGGCTGGAGATCAGACTGCAGGACTACCGCGAGGTCGATGACGGTCCGTTCGACGCGATCTCCAGCATCGGCATGGCCGAGCATGTGGGCGCGGAGCAGTACCGCCGCTACGCCCGCACCCTGCACGGGCTGCTGCGGCCGGGCGGACGCCTGCTCAACCATCAGATCGCCCGCCGTCCCGGCCGCCCGGGCGAGCCGTACCGGCTCAGCCCGTTCATCGCGGCCTACGTGTTCCCCGACGGCGAGCTGGCCCCGGTGGGCAGCACGGTCGAATGGCTGGAAGACGCCGGTTTCGAGGTCCGCGACGTTGAGTCGCTGCGCGAGCACTACGCGCTGACGCTGCGCCGCTGGGTGGCCAACCTGCGCGAGGAGTGGCCCCAGGCGGTCAAGCTGGCGGGCCTCGGCCGGGCCCGGGTCTGGCGGCTCTACATGGCCGCCTGCGCGCTGGCCTTCGAGGAGAACCGGATCGGGATCAACCAGGTGCTGGCCGTCAGAACGGACCCGGAGGGCCGCAGTGGACTCCCGCTCAGCCGCGGGGCGTGGCTCGGCGAGGACCTGCCGGCGCCTCCGTCAGCGGGCCCCTCAGCGGGCCCGTCAGCCTGACGGAGCATTCAGATTTCCGTCCGAATAGCGCCCGGATCTTGCCACGGTAAACTGACGGCATGACAGGACAAGTTCGCACCGTCGATGGGCGTGTCGCCGGACGGCGCGGGCAGGCGACGCGGCAGAAGCTGCTCGACTGCCTTCGCGAGATGCTGGCGACCTCGCCCTACCGGGACGTCAAGGTCATCGACGTCGCCCGGATGGCGGGTACCTCCCCCGCAACCTTCTACCAGTACTTCCCCGACGTCGAGGGCGCTGTCCTCGAGATCGCGGATGACATGGCCAAGGACGGCGCCGGCCTCAAGGACCTGGTCGCCGACAAGTCGTGGGTCGGCAAAGCCGGCTACCAGACGGCAGAGGAGCTGGTCGACGGCTTCCTCTCCTTCTGGCGCGACAACGAGGCCATCCTCCGTGTCGTGACGTTGGGCTCGGCCGAAGGGGACAAGCGGTTCTTCAAGATCCGCATGAAGATCCTCAACGCCGTGACCAACTCGCTCACGGACTCCCTCAAGGCCATGCAGGCCTCTGGCAAGGCGGACAAGTCGGTCAGCGCGCCGGCTGTCGCCGGCTCCCTGGTGGCGATGCTGGCCGCCGTCGCGGAGCACCAGAAGGGGTTCGACTCCTGGGGCGTCAAGGCCAAGGAGCTCACCCCGAACCTGGCCCTGCTGGTCTACCTCGGCATGACCGGCAAGAAGCCGCCGAAGTAGCCCTCGAGCACAGGCTTCACCCTTCATGACGGAGCCATGGGCCCGGTCGCCTGTCCGCCGGCGCTAGCGCCGGGCTGTGCCTCGGGGGAGGTACGTCCAGCGCATCCATGCTCCGTTCCCACTAGGGCGGTACCGTCTCTGACCTGACGGTGCCGCCCTTGACCTTTTCCTTTGCCGTGGGTCAACACCAGGGAAAGTTGCACTCCCCAGGGGCGCGGGGAACTGCGCGAGTAACCACCCTGTGCGGATGGCCCTGCACGTTGAGGACCATCCGCATGCCGGTGGTTTGTCGCGCAGTTCCCCGCGCCCCTAGGTAGTGCAACGGACCCTCTGCTCAATCCCCTCTGGGTTCCAGCTGAAAAACCCGGATCTGCCGCTCCACCCGTGCTTGGTACTGCGCGTACGGCGGCCACATCCGCAGCAGCGCCGACCACGCCGCCTCCCGCTCGTCGCCCTCCAGCATGCGGGCGCGGACCGCGCTGGTGCGACCCCGGTGCTCGACAGTGGCCTCCGCGTCCGCCAGCAGGTTTCCCGTCCAGGCCGGGTGGGACGTGCGTCCGAAATTGCTGCCGACCACGAGGAACGTCCCGTCCTCGCGCGGCATGCACGCGAGTGGCGTGGTCCGCGGTTCGCCGCTCTTCCGGCCCGTCGTCGTCAGGAACAACGACGGGAGCATCCACTGACTCAGCATGAACTTGCCGCCGCTCAGCCGGTGCACCGCCTTGTCGAGGCGGGGGACGATGCTGGGGGCGATCTTCGCGAAGGTCGGTGTCGCCGAGACCTTCTGCATCAGGGTCTCCATCACCTCGGCTCGCCTCCCGCCAGGACGCCCGCCAGTTCCGCCGCCCGCGCGCGCAGCAGATGCGGTGGGCCGAAGAGCAGTTCGTCGGCTGCCGCGCGCTTGAAGTACAGGTGCGCGTCGTGTTCCCAGGTGATGGCGATGCCGCCGTGCAGCTGGATCGCCTCCGCCGCCGCGACCCGCTGCGCCGTCAGCGCGTGGGCGAGGGCGAGCAGCGCGGGGACGGGTTGGTCGGGGCCCGCCCACGCGGCGTAGAGCATCGCGCTGCGGGCGGTCTCGACCGCGACGTAGACGTCGGCCAGCCGATGCTTGACGGCCTGGAACGAGCCGATCGCGCGCCCGAACTGCTGCCTGACCTGCACGTATTCGACGGTCCTCGCCAGCGCCTGCGCCGCCGCGCCCACCGCCTCCGCAGCGACGGCGATCGCCGCCTCGCGGCCGAGCCGGGTCAGCGCGGGGCCCACGTCCACGGTCGGGTCGCCGAGTGGCTGTGCCGGCACGTCGCGGAGTTCGACGCGGCCGACGCTGCGGGTCTGGTCGATGCCCGCGCTGCGTTCGCGATGGACGCCGGGGGTGTCGGCCGGGACGACGAAGAGCACCGTCCGGCTGCGCGGGAAGCCGCCGGTGTGCGCCGCGACGACCAGCAGGTCCGCGCGGGCGCCGTCCAGCGCGTACTCGGCCTCGCCGTAGAGGGACCAGGAGCCGTCCTCGGCGGACGGCACGGGCTTGGCCTGGACGCCGCCCGCGCGTCCGCCGCCCGAGGGGACGTCCCCGGGCAGGGGCGCGGTGCGCGGGTCCGGCGCCAGGCCGAGGGCCAGCGCGGGGGTTCCGGGCAGGACCAGCGCGGCGGTCTGCGCGCCGGAGGCGAGCGCGGGCAGCAGCGCGTCGCGCTGCTCCTCCGTGCCGCAGGCGGTGATCGCTCCCGCCGCCAGCACCGAGCTGGCCAGCAGCGGCGAGGAGAGCAGCACCCGACCTGCCTCCTCGCAGGCGAGCGCCAGCTCGACCCGGCCCAGCCCGGTGCCGCCATGGCGCTCGGGCAGGGCCAGCCCGGCCAGGCCGAGTTGCTCGGCGAGGCGTTTCCACAGTTCCACGTCGTAGCCGAGGGACGACGCCGCCGCGACGCGGACCTCGTCCGGCCCGGCCTGCTTGGCGAGGGCGTCGCGCAGGGCGCGGGCTATCTCGTCCTGTTCCTGGGTGAGTGCGGGATCCATGCCGCCTCCTGGCCTCGGGGCAAGGGCTGAGCGTGCCGGAACGGATAACTGACGGATCGTCATCCTAGGAGCAGGCACCCGGGACGCACAGGGGCGCGGGCCAGAAATCTGATGTATCGTCAGATCTATGACTGCTGCTGCTCCCAGCGCTCCGCGGCCGGGTCGACTCGGCCATCCCGTCCCCGACGACGCGCCGCTCGGCGGCGGGCGACGCAGGCGGGTGGCGGTCGTCGGCGTCGCCCTGAGCGACTGCGGGCGGGTCGACGAGCTGACGCCCTATCAACTCCACGCGCAGGCGGCACGTCGGGCGTTGGCCGACTCCGGGTTGTCCAAGGACGTGATCGACGGGGTGGCCTCGGCGGGGCTCGGGATCCTCGCGCCGGTCGAGGTCTCCGAGTACCTCGGCTTGCGGCCCACCTGGACCGACTCCACCTCGGTCGGCGGCTCCACCTGGGAGGTCATGGCCGCGCACGCCGCCGACGCGATCGCGGCGGGGCACGCCAACGCGGTGCTGCTGGTCTACGGGTCCACGGCGCGCGCCGACCTCAAGGCACGGCGGCGGACGGCGGGGATCGCGCTCGGCGCGCGCGGCCCGCTGCAGTTCGAGGCGCCCTACGGGCACACGCTGATCGCCAAGTACGCGATGGCGGCCCGCCGCCACATGCACGAGTACGGCACCACGCTGGAGCAGTTGGCGGGCGTCGCCGTCCAGGCCCGCGCCAACGCGGCGGCCAACCCGGACGCGATGTACCGGGACCCGATCACCGTCGACGAGGTGCTGGCCGGGCCGATGATGGCCGACCCGTTCACCAAGCTGCACTGCTGCATCCGCTCGGACGGCGGCTGCGCGGTGCTGCTCGCCGCAGAGGACTACGTCCCGGACACGGTGCACGACCCGGTCTGGGTGCTGGGCACGGGCGAGTACCTGAGCCACAGCGCGATGTCGGAGTGGGAGGACTTCACCGTCTCCCCCACCGCGCACTCCGGCCGGCTCGCCTACGAGCGGGCCGGGGTGACGCCGGACGACATCGACCTGACCGAGCTCTACGACGCCTTCACCTACATGCCGTTGGTGGCACTCGAGGACCTCGGCTTCTGCGCCAAGGGCGAGGGCGGCGCCTTCGTCGACGCCAAGCCGGGCCGCCTGCTCCGCGACGGCGAGCTGCCCACCAACACCGACGGCGGCGGCCTCTCGGCCTGCCACCCTGGCATGCGCGGCCTCTTCCTGATCGTCGAGGCGGTCCGCCAACTCCGCCACGAGTACGCCACCACCGCCCCCGACCGCCAAGTCCCGAACCACCCACGACTCGCCCTGGTCAGCGGCACCGGCGGCTGGTTCTGCAGCTCGGGCACGCTGATCCTGGGGCGGTAGCGGCAGCAGCGCACGGGCCCACACCGCCGCCAGCACCGCGCTCCGCGCTCAGGGGCAGCGGATCACCTGGCCGGCGTAGGCCAGGCCGCCGCCGAAGCCGAAGAGGAGGACCGGGGCGCCGGAGGGGATCTCGCCGCGTTCGACGAGCTTGGAGAGGGCGAGCGGGACGGAGGCCGCCGAGGTGTTGCCGGATTCAACGACGTCGCGGGCGACGACCGCGTCCGGGGAGAGGCCGAGGCGGCTCGCGATGGCGTCGATGATGCGCAGGTTGGCCTGGTGCGGGACGAAGGCGGCGAGCTCGTCCGGGCGGACGCCCGCGCGTTCGCAGGCCTGGCGGGCGATCGGGGCGATCTGGGTGGTCGCCCAGCGGAAGACGGCCTGGCCCTGCTGGCTGATGGTCGGGTCCCAGCCGTCGATCCGGACCGCGTCGCCTCGGGTGGGGTCCGAGCCCCAGACGACCGGGCCGACGCCCGGGGCCGTTCCGGCGTCGGTGTCGGTCGCCTCAAGGACGGCCGCGCCCGCGCCGTCCGCGAAGATCACGCAGGTGCTGCGGTCGGTCCAGTCGACGGTGTCGGACATCTTCTCCGCGCCGATCACCAGCGCGCGGCGCGCGGCTCCGGCGCGGAGCGCGTGGTCGGCGGTGGCCAGGGCGTAGGAGAAGCCGGAGCAGACCGTGTTGACGTCGAACGCCGCCGGAGCGGGGATGCCGAGGCGGGCCGCGACCTGGGCGGCCGTGTTGGGGCTGCGGTCCTTGGCCGTGCAGGTGGCGACCACGACCAGGTCGACCGAGACGGCGTCGAAGCCGCTGGCGGCCAGCGCCTTGTCGGCGGCGCGGGTGGCCAGGTCGGCCACGGTCTCGTCGGGGGCGGCGATGTGGCGGGTGCGGATCCCGACGCGCGAGGTGATCCACTCGTCGTTGGTCTCCACCATGGCGGCGAGGTCGTCGTTGGTGAGCACCTTGGACGGCTGGTAGTGCCCCAGCGCGACGATGCGAGATCCGTTCATGCAACCACTCAAGCCGGTTACCGACGGGTCTCCGAAGAGGCTGCGAACAGGATCGACGTGTCGCAGCTGTAGATCCCGGACAAATTGCTTGGGATCGCTGGGCGCGCTACTGCGCCAGCGAGGCCGCGTCGCCCATCACGATGACCGGGTGCTTGCCCGGGTCCAGGTCCCGGAGCAGTATCGCCATGTCCGGCTTGGCGAGCGCGACGCAGCCGTGCGTGGGGCCGCCGTGGTCGACGTGGACCCAGATGCCGCCGCCGCGCGAGGCGCCCATCGGGCGCTCGGGGCTGAGCGGCGAGGTGCCGGGGACGTGGTTGTAGTTGATCGCGACCACGTAGTCGAACGCGTCGGCCAGCGACTCGCCCTCGAAGCCGGTGCCCGGGGACGTGAACGCCGTGGAGTGCAGGTAGGGCAGCTTGGTGCCGGGGTTCGCGTCCAGGCCGCCGGCGTCGGTCAGGCTGAAGACGCCGATCGGGCTGTGCAGGTCGCCCGCGTGGTGGTCGGTGGTCCAGCCGTCCAGGGCGTTGCGGGCGGGCCAGGTCGGGCCGGGGAGCCAGCTGCCGTCGGCGGCACGGGTGTAGAGCACCGCCGTGCCCGTGTTCTGGTTCCTGCCCTTGCCGGTGACCAGCAGGACCTGCTGCGCGTCGGCGGGGATCTGGCCGAGGAACCCCTGTCCGAGGCCCGGCAGTTGCCGCAGCTCGGACGCGGGCGCTGCGCGGTCGACGGAGCGGGAGGCGTCGCCCTGACCCGTCCGCGCGGGCACCGGCGCAGCGCTCGCTGCTGCCTGCGCGTCAGCGCTGTCCGTGTGGTGGGGGTGCATCAGACCGGCCACCGCCATCACCGCGACCGCCGCGACCGATCCCACGCCGAGGAAGCTCGTGCGCCGCAGCCGCTTGCGCCGGGCCTGGGCTCGGGCCGCCGCACGGGCCTGGGCGCGCGTGGGACGCGGAGCGTCCTCGGACGCCTGGGCGGCGGCCTGGTACGACGCGGAGCCGGTTCGTAGGTGGCTGGACATAGAGGGGATCCTCGCAGGTGATCGACGTGACGCGGACCGTGGAGCCGCCCTGCAGCCACCCTTCGGGTCGTCCGCCGGCGCCCTTGTGCCCCGGCATCACCCTCGCCACGCTACCCCCATCGAGTGATCACCCTCGGCAGCGGCATGCGGCGGTCGGCCCGTTTTTGACCCCGGATCAGCCGACCGCCCGTCCGTCCCCTCGACCGCTGACGCACCGTCCACCGGGCTGGATGGCGGACGGTGTCCGTCCGCACACACATCACCCGATGTGTCTAAGTTCACAGGTGGTACTCAGGTTCACGCCGGGCGGAAGACAGGCACCTTGGGACCCGGCTGACCGTCAGCGGCGAACGCCTCGAAGGCGACCAGAAGCGACATACCGACCTGAAGCCGCGTCGGTTCGCAGTCGACCAGCGTGGTCATCATCCGCGGACCCTCCGCCAGGTCGACCACCGCGGCGACATACGGAACCCGCTCGCGGAACGGCGGCAGGTCGTTGGCGTGGACGACGGACCAGGTGTAGAGCGTGGCCCGCCCGGAGGCGGGCTCCCAGCGGACGTCCTCGCTCCAGCAGTGCGGGCAGAACTCGCGCGGATAGTGGTGCGCCCGACCGCAGGCAGCGCAGCGGCGCAGCAGCAGTTGCCCCGGCGAGGCCGCGGCAGCGTCCCAGTACGGCTGCGTGAAGGCGTCGGGTTCCGGCAGGTCGGTGCGGTGGGGCGCGGTCGTCACGGTGTCAGCTCCCGGAGAACGATGAGTAGGGGGTCACGCGCCGAAGAGGTGCAGGACGCGGTCGAGCGACCAGCACTGCCAGCTCATCGCCAGCAGGCAGACCAGGGAGACCAGCGCCATCATCAGGTTCTGCCCCTGCTCGGCCCAGTCGTGGATCATCAGCACGAAGTAGAGGAGGTTGAGCAGCAGTCCGCAGGCCAGGGCGATCGGACTGAGCAGTCCGACGGTCAGCCCGAGGCCCAGCGCCAGCTCCGCGAAGACGACGACGTAGGCCATCGCCTTGGGCCTGGGCGCGACGATCCGGTCGAAGGACGAGCGGACGAACGGCCAACGGTGGCGCGAGGCGACGTCCTTGGCCCAGTCGATGCCGGTGGAGCGCTGCAGCCAGCCCTTCTTGTCCTTGTGCCGCCAGCTCTCCAGCCACCACAGCCCGAGGCCGATGCGGAGCACCGCGAACCACTGCCCGGCCGACAACCCGTACGTGTGCACCGTCTGCACCCGAAGTCACCCCTTGCGAGCTTCCGGCCAGGATTACTGACGCTCCGTCAGTTCTCTGGCCCCGGACTCTTCCTGCGACGCTCCCCCGACAGTAATCTGATGGTACGTCAGATTCTCTTGCCCGCCCACAGTCAGGATCGGAGGCAGCCATGCGGGACCCGGACATCGACACCGGCGCCGACACCGACGTGAGCGGCCGGCCCCTGCGCCCGCGAACGGTCGACCTGGACCGCTTCTTCCGCCCCACCTCCGTCGCCGTCATCGGCGCCTCGGACACACCGGGCCGCCCCAACACCGGGATCACCCGGCAGTTGCGCGCCTGGTCGGAGCGGGTCGGCGCACGGATGCACGCGGTCAACCCCGGCCGGGAGACGGTCGACGGACTGCCCTGCTACCCCGACCTCGCGTCCATCCCGTCCGAGCCCGGCGAGGACCCGATCGACCTGGCGGTGATCCTGCTGGCCGACCCGGCCGCGGTGGTGCCGCAGTTGGTCGAGGCCAAGGTGCGGTTCGCGGTCGCTTTCGCGTCCGGCTTCGCCGAGACCGGCGAGGAGGGCCGGGCGGCCCAGCGCCGCCTGGAACAGCTGATCGCGGACGCGCCCACGGGCCTTCGGCTGCTCGGCCCGAACACCAACCTCAACGCCTTCGAGCGGTTCCGCGACGACCTGAGCGGCCCGGCCATCGCGCTGATCACCCAGAGCGGCCACCAGGGCCGTCCCCTCTTCACCCTCCAGGAGCTCGGCATCCGACTGAGCCACTGGGCGCCGACCGGCAACGAGGCCGACCTCGAAGTCGCCGACTTCGTCCAGTGGTTCGCCGACCAGCCGGAGATCGGCGCGATCGCCGCCTACATCGAGGGCATCAAGGACGGCCGCGGCTTCCTGCTCGCCGCCGACCACGCGGCCCGGCGCGGCGTCCCGGTGGTCGCGGTCAAGGTCGGCCGCACCGACGAGGGCGCGCGGATGGCGCAGTCCCACACCGGCAAACTGACCGGCGCGGACGACGTGGTGGACGCGGCGTTCAAGCAGTACGGCGTGATCCGGGTGGACGGACTGGACGAACTCCAGGACACCGCAGCCCTGTTGGCGCGGGCCAAGCCGCCGACGGCACCGGGCGTCGTCGTCTACTCCATCTCCGGCGGCACCGGCGCGCACCTGGCGGACATGGCCTCGGCGGCCGGGCTCACCCTGCCGCAGCTCGGCCAGGCCAAGCAGGACGAACTGCACCAGTGGATCCCCGAGTACCTGAGCGTGGCCAACCCCGTCGACAACGGCGGCCACCCGGTGGGCGACTGGCGCGGCCGGAAGATCCTCGACGCGATCCTGGCCGACCCCGACGTGGGCGTGCTGATCTGCCCGATCACCGGCCCCTTCCCGCCGATGAGCGACAAGCTGGCGCAGGATTTGGTCGAGGTCGCCGAGACGACGGACAAGCTGGTCTGCGTCATCTGGGGCTCCCCGCTCGGGACCGAGGAGGCGTACCGGACCACGCTGCTGGGCTCGTCCCGGGTCGCGGTGTTCCGTACCTTCGGCAACTGCGTCAAGGCGGTTGCCGCCTACCTCAGGCACCACGAGTTCGTCAGCGACTACCACTCCCCCTTCGACGCCGCGCCGCGCGAGTCGTGCGCGGGCAAGGCGAAGGCGCAGCGGGTGCTGAAGCCGGGCGAGCAGCTCAGCGAGTTCGCCGCCAAGCAGCTGCTGCGCGCCTACGGCATCCGGGTGCCGCGCGAGCAGCTGGTCAACAGCGCGGCGGGCGCGGTGCGGGCGGCCGGGGTGGTCGGCTATCCGGTGGTGCTCAAGGGATCCGCGCCCGGGGTCGCCCACAAGACCGAGCTCGGGCTGGTCAAGGTCGGTCTCACCAGCGCCAGTCAGGTCCGCGACGCGTTCCGCGAGCTGACCGACAACGCGCGGGCGGCCGGGATACCCCGGCTGGACGGGGTGCTGGTCTGCCAGATGGTCGGCGCGGGCGTGGAGATGGTCGTCGGCATGGGCCGGGACGTCACCTTCGGCCCGACGGTGACGGTGGGCATGGGCGGCGTCTTCGTCGAGGTGCTGCGCGACACCGCCGTCCGGGTCCCACCCTTCGGCCCCGCCGACGTCCACGCGATGCTGCGTGAACTGCGCTGCTGGCCCCTGCTGGAGGGGGTGCGCGGACTGCCGCCGATGGACGTCGACGCGCTGGTGGACGTCGTGCTGCGGGTGCAGCGGATGGCGCTGGAGCTCGGCGACGACCTGGGCGAACTCGACATCAACCCGCTGGTGGTGCTGGAACGGGGCAAGGGAGCGGTGGCCTTGGACGCCTTGGCGGTGTGCCGGTGAGCGGGTTGCCGCTGAACGAGCTGCCGGTGAGCGAGCTGCTGGTGGAGTCGGCGGGCGCGGTGCGGCGGTTGACGCTGAACCGGCCCGACGCGCTGAACGCGATCACCGCGACGATGCGGGAGCGGCTGATCGCCGAGCTGGAGGCGGCGTCCGCCGATCCGGCGGTGCGGGTGGTCGTGCTGACCGGAGCCGGGCGGGCGTTCTGCTCCGGCGCGGACCTGAGCGGCGGCGCTGGCGGCGCGGGCGGCTCGACCGGTGAGCGGGTGGCCGGGGGCGTGGCGCGGATGCTGCGGCGCGGCGTGCAGCGGATGGTCGCCGCCGTGCTGGACTGCGAGAAGCCGGTGCTCTGCGCGCTCAACGGCGTGGCGGCGGGGGTGGGCGCGCAACTCGCGCTCGCCTGCGACCTGGTCGTCGCGGCGGAGAACGCGTCGCTGTTGCAGGTCTTCGCGCGGCGCGGGTTGGTACCGGACGGCGGCGCGGCGTATCTGCTGGCGCGGCTGGTCGGGCCGCAGCGGGCGAAGGAGCTGCTCTTCTTCGGGGACAAGGTGCGGGCGACGGAGGCCGAACGGCTTGGCCTGGTCAACCGGGTGGTGCCTGCGGAGGAGCTGGAGAAGACCGTGACCGAGTGGGCCGAGCGCTTGGCCGCCGGACCGACGCGGGCGTTCGCGCTGACCAAGGCGCTGGTCAACGCCTCGCTGGACGCCGACCGCGCGACGGCCTTCGCGGCGGAGGCGGTCGCGCAGGAGATCAACATGACGACGGCCGACGCCCAGGAGGGCGTGCGGGCGTTCGTCGAACGGCGGGACGCCCGGTTCGAGGGGCGTTGACCCCTCCTTTCCTGGTTCTCCTGAGGGAGCGACGCTCCGTCAGCTCTACTGGCAGTACCGGACACCCGGAGGATTCCCATGGGGCACGAAGGCATGGCGGTGGCGGCGGTCCGCTACCTGCGGGAGACCGGCGCGCCCCTGAGCGCCGGTCCGATGGCGACCCCGCTGCACGCGGTGGTCGAGGGCGAACCCGAGCTGGAGGCCGACGCCCGCGCGATGCGCGAGGCGCTCGGCCACTTCGCCACCGGCATCACCGTCATCACGGCAACGGCGGAGGACGGGTCACCGGTCGGCTTCGCCTGCCAGTCCTTCGCCTCGCTGTCGCTGGACCCGCCACTGGTCTGCTTCAACGTGGCACGCACGTCGTCGAGTTGGCCACGCATCGCGAAGGCGGGCGCGTTCTGCGTCAACGTGCTGGCGCATGACCAGCACGAGTTGTGCCGGTCCTTCGCGGTCAGCGCGTCGACGGGCGCGGACAAGTTCGCCGGCGTGGGGTGGGAGCGGTCCGCGGCGACGGGGTCGCCACGGCTGGACGGGGCGTTGGCGTGGGTCGACTGCACGGTGCATGCGGTGCACACCGGTGGCGACCATTTGATCGTGCTGGGCCGGGTGCGCGAGCTGGCGGCACCGCGGGGCGGGGAGGCCGGGCCGCTGGTGTTCTATCGCAGTGCGTTCCGGCTCCTTCAGGACGACTGACACGCTGTAGTTGCACTACTTAGGGGCGCGGGGAACTGCGCGACAATCCCCCTGGCCTTCGGCCGGGAGGTGCCCCCATCCGGCATGCGGATGGTCCTCAACGAGCAGGGCCATCCGCACAGGGTGGTTGCTCGCGCCCACGCGGCGGAGCCGCACATCAGCAGAGCCTCGCGCCCCTGGATAGTGCAACGTCCCATGTCAGCCGATCAGAACGTCAGCACCGCCCGCGCCACTCCGCCCGTGTGCGTCGCCTCTGCCGCCTCCTCGAACGACTCGACGGGGAACGTGCACGTCACCAACTCGTCGAGCAGCAGCCGGCCCGCGCCGTACAGCTGCGCGTAACGCGCGATGTCGCGCTGCGGTCGGGACGACCCGTAGCGGCAGCCCAGGATGGACTTGTCCAGGAACAGTTCCGCCGGGCGGAACTGCGCCTCGGCCTCGACGCCGGGCATGCCCAGCAGGACCGCCTGACCGTGGCGGTCGATCATGTCGATGGCCTGCCGGGTCAGCGCGGTCGGACCCACGCACTCGAAGGCGTGGTCGACGCCGTACGGGACCAGCGCGCGGACCGCCGCCACCGTGTCGTCCACCGCGCGCGCGTCGACGAAGTCCGTCGCGCCGAAGGTACGGGCGATGGACTCCTTCTCCGCCACCGCGTCGATCGCGATGATCCGTGAGGCGCCCGCGATCCGCGCGCCCTGGATGACGTTGAGGCCGATGCCGCCGCAGCCGATCACCGCGACGGTGTCGCCGATCTCCACCTTGGCGCGGTTCAGCACCGCGCCCACACCCGTGAGCACGCCGCAGCCGATCAGCGCCGCCGAGGTGAACGGGATGCCCCGGTCGATCGGCACCACCTGGACCGCCTTGACCACCGTCCGCTCCGCGAAGACGGACGTGGAGGCGAAGTTGTAGAGCGGCTGCCCGTCGCGGGTGAAGGGCTTGCCGGGCATGCCGATCGCCTTGCGGCACATGGTCGGCCGACCGCGTCCGCACTCGCGGCAGGTGCCGCAGCTGGCCAGGGTGGAGAGGGCGACGTGGTCGCCCGGCTGGACGTGGGCCACCCCCTCGCCGACGGACTCGACGGTGCCCGCGCCCTCGTGCCCGAGGACCACCGGGACGGGGAACGGGATGGTCCCGTCGATCACGGACAGGTCACTGTGGCACAGGCCCGCCGCCGCGATCCTCACCATGACCTCGCCCGGGCCCGGCTCACGCACCGTCAGGTCGTCCACCACCTGCGGGGCCTTGCCGTCGAAGATGACGCCTTTCATGGTGCCTTCCCTTCCTCCTGAACGGGTCCGCCGCTCAGGACTGCCAGACGACGGCCTGCTGCTCGCTGTAGGCGTGGAGGCCGTAGGAGCCTCCGTCGCGGCCGACCCCGCTCTGCTTGAAGCCGCCGAACGGCGTCTCCGGGTGGCGCTGCGCGGTGTTGATGCCGACGTTGCCGGTGCGCAGCCGGGCGGCCAGCGTGTAGGCGCGGGCGGCGTCGGCGGTGAAGATGTAGTCGTAGAGGCCGTACTCGGTGGAGTTGGCGATGGTGATCGCCTCCTCCTCGTCGTCGAACGGGATCACCACGACGACCGGGCCGAAGACCTCCTCGCGGGCGATGGTCATCTCCGGTGTCACGTCGGCCAGCAGGGTCGGCGCGACGAAGAAGCCGGTGCCCGGCAGGTCGGCCGCGTCGGCGGTGCGCTCCTTGCGGGTACCGCCGGTGACCAGGCGCGCGCCCTCGCCGATCGCGCCCGCGATGTAGCCCTCGACGCGGTCGCGGTGGACCGCCGAGACGACCGGGCCGACCACCGTCTTCGGGGACAGCGGGTCGCCGACCGGCAGCCGCGCGGCGAACTGCGCCAGCCCGGCCACCAGTTCGTCGTAGCGGGAGCGGTGGACCAGCGCGCGGGTGGGCGCGGTGCAGATCTGGCCGGAGTGGAAGGCCCAGGTCGAGCCGATGGCCATGACCGCCTTGCCGAGGTCGGCATCCTCCAGCAAGATGGCCGCGCCTTTGCCGCCCAGCTCCATCAGCAACCGCTTCATGGTCGCGCCGCCGTCGGTGGCGATCCGGCGGCCGACGGTGGTCGAGCCGGTGAAGCTGATCATGTCGACGTCGGGCGAGGCGACGAGCGCCGCGCCGGCGGCCGAGCCCGAGTCCGTGACCACGTTGAAGATCCCGGCGGGCGCGCCCGCGTCCAGGAAGATCTCGCCCAACTTGAGGCAGGCCAGCGGGTCCTGGGGCGCGGGCTTGGCGACGACGGTGTTGCCCATCGCCAGCGCGGGCGCGAGCTTCCCGGCCAGGTTGACGATCGGGAAGTTGTAGGAGGTGATGCAGCCGACCACGCCGACGGGACGCCGCGCGGCGGCGGCATTGGTCAGCCCGCCCGCGGCGAGCGGGGTCGCCGCTACGGGATGCGCGGGGAAGGAGTCGACGGTCGGCTCCAGCGCGCCGCGCGCGTAGCGGCGGAACCGGTCCGCGACGACCGGCAGTTGCATAGTCGAGGCGACGCGGATGGTCGCGCCGGTCTCGGCCTGGAGCAGGGGCACGAACTCCTCGGCGCGCTCCGTCACCAGGTCGGCGATCCGCTCCAGCAGGGCCGCGCGGGCGGCGGGCGAGGTGGCGGCCCAGTGCTTCTGCGCCCGCCGCGCGGCGGCGATCGCGGCGGCGACGTCCGAGGCGGACGCCTCGGGTGCGTGGCCGACCAGGGACTCGGTGCCGGGGTTGATGACCGGGTACGTCCCGTCGCCGCCCTCGCGCCAGGTGTTGTCGATGAAGAGCCGGTGCGTGTCGGGATGGTGCGCTTCCTGCTTGTGCGCAGTGGTCATGCGGAGCACGTCCTTACCGGAGTGGAGGGGAGCCGGGTCAGCCTCGGGGCAGTCCGAGGACGCGCTCGGCGATGATGTTCCGCTGGATCTGGTCGCTGCCGCCGTAGATGGTGTCGGCGCGGGAGAAGAGCAGCGTGTGCTGGGCGGACGTGAGCGGGTAGCCGTCGACTTGGTGGGCCCGGCCGCCCGCGAACGCGCCCGGCAGGCCCTGGACCTGGACGGCCAGCTCGCCGAGCCGCTGGTGCCAGTTGGCCCACACCAGCTTGGCGACCGCCGCCGTGGCCGGCTCGGCGGTACCGAGAGTCCGCAGCGCGTTGGCCCGCATCACCTGGAGGTCCGCCCACTGGCGGGTCAGCGCCTCACGCAGCACCGGATCCCTGTCGGCGCCGGTCAGCGCCGCGGCGCGGAGGACCGCGTCCAGCTCGCGGGCGTAGCCGATCTGACGGCCCAGCATGCCCGCGCCGCGCTCGAAGGAGAGCAGCGTCATGGCGATCCGCCAGCCGTCGCCGACCGCGCCGAGCACGTCGACGGCGCGAGCCTGATCGAAGAAGACCTCGCTGAACTCGCTGACACCGTTGAGCTGTCGGATCGGGCGGACCTCGATCCGCGCGCCGTTCGGACCGGGCTGGTCCATCGGGAGCAGCAGCAGGCTGAGCCCGGCGTGACGCTGCGAACCCGGCTCGGTCCGGGCCAGCACGAAGCACCAGTCCGCCCACTGCGACAGCGAGGTCCAGGTCTTCTGTCCGCTGACCAGCCAGTCCCCCGACCCGTCCTCGGCCGGGACGGCGGAGGTGCGGACACCCGCCAGGTCGGAGCCGGCGTCCGGTTCGCTGTAGCCCTGGCACCAGATCGTCCCGCCCGAGGCGATGCCCGGCAGGTAGCGCTCACGCTGCTCCGCCGTGCCGTGCGCCAGCAGCGTCGGAGCGAGCAGCTGCTCGCCCACGATGCCGAGCGGGTCCGGGGCCTGGGCCCGCGCGTACTCCTCGAACCAGACGACCTGCCGGGTCAGGCTGTCGTCGGGCCAGCCCAGGCCGATCCAGCCGCCCGCGCCCAGCTCCCGCTCCCAGGCCCGCCGCCGCTCGGCGTCCTCGGGGACCTTGGCCCCGCGCAGGTCGGAGAAGGCGCCGCCTGCGCCGAGCCGTGCTTCCAGCCACTCCCTCGCCCGTGCGCGGAACTCCTCGTCCGCGGCGTCGAATGCGAAATCCATCGCCACCCACCTGCCGTCCGTTACGCGTTGGGACGCTCGTCGGCGGCAGCGGCCTTGGCCATCGCCTCCAGCTGCGCGAGCATCGGCATCGGGTCGACGCCGACGGTGCCGGGGAGGAAGTCGGCGATCCGCTCCGGCGTCCAGCCGCCCTGCTCCGCGTACATGGCGCGGAGTTCGCGCGGCTGCGCCCAGACCGCGATCTTCGGGCCGGCCACCGTGTAGACCTGACCGGTGATTTCCTTTGCCTGTGCGGAGAGCAGGTAGACCACCAGGGCCGCCACGTCCTCCGGCTCGCCGATCTCCTTGAGCTCCATCGGGACGTTGGCCGACATCCTGGTGCGCGCCACCGGGGCCACGCAGTTGGCGGTCACGCCGTACTTGTGGAGCCCCAGCGCGGCGCTGCGGACCAGCGAGATGATGCCGCCCTTGGCCGCGCTGTAGTTGGCCTGGCTGACCGACCCCTGGTGGTTGCCGCTGGTGAAGCCGATCAGCGTGCCGCCGCCCTGCTTGCGCATCAGCGCGGACGCGGCACGGAAGACGGTGAAGGTGCCCTTGAGGTGGGTGGCGATGACCGGGTCCCACTCCTCCTCGGACATGTTGAAGAGCATCCGCTCGCGCAGGATCCCGGCCACGCAGACCACGCCGTCGAGCCGTCCGAACGCCTCGACGGCCGCTCGGACGACGCGTTCGCCGCCCGCCATGGTGGCGATGTCGTCGGCGACGGCTATCGCCTCGCCGCCCGCCGCCTCGATCTCCTTGACCACCTCGTCCGCCACCTCGCTGGTCGGCGCGGAGCCGTCGATGCCGACGCCGTAGTCGTTGACCACGACCTTCGCGCCCTCGGCGGCGCAGGCGAGCGCCACCGCACGCCCGATGCCGCGTCCGGCCCCGGTGACCGCAACCACCTTGTCGCGCAGGAACTCAGCCACGCCGTACCCCTCCTCAAGAATCTGACGGACCGTTAGATTCTAGGAGCGAGAAGAGACGAACGGGAAGAGACGATCGGCAAGACCGGAAAGAGGAGGCGAAGCGCATGCCCGCACCCAGCGACTTCGACGCGTTCCGTGACATCGCCAAGCGCATCTCCAACTGGGGACGCTGGGGCGCCGAGGACGAGATCGGCACGCTGAACCTGATCACGCCGGAGGTCGTCCGCGCGGCGGCTGCCTGCGTCCGCACCGGCAAGCGGTTCGAGCTGGCCCTGCCGCTGCAACAGCAGGGCGTGCAGAACGGGATGATCCCGGGCCGGGTCAACCCGCTGCACAGCATGGTCGCGCTCAACTTCGAGATGTTCGGCCCGGGCGCGATCGCCACCAGCGACGACGTGGCCACGCTCGGCCTGCAGGCGGGCACCCACTGGGACGGCCTGGGCCATGTCAGCCACGGCGGCCGGATCTACAACAACCGCCCCGCGGACTTCATCAACGCCCAGGAGGGCGCCACCCGTTCCGGCATCGAGAAGGCGACGCCGCTGGTCACCCGGGGCGTGCTGCTGGACGTCGCCCGGGTGCACGACGTCGGCCGGCTGCCCGGCGACCACGTGGTCACCCCCGAGGACCTGGACGCGGCGGAGGAGGCGGCCGGGACGCAGGTCCGGGCCGGGGACGTGGTGCTGATCCGTACCGGCCAGATCCAGCTCTACCTGGGCGGCGACCGCGACGCCTACGCCTTCCCCTCTCCCGGCCTCGGGCTGCGCTGCCCCGAGTGGTTCCACGACCGGGACGTGGTGGCGGTGGCCAACGACACGCTCACCTTCGAGATCTTCCCGCCCGAGATCGACGGCCTCTACCTGCCCGTCCACGCCCTGGATCTGGTGGAGATGGGCATGATGCAGGGCCAGAACTGGAACCTGGAGGAGCTGGCACGGGACTGCGCCGAGGACGGCGTCCACGAGTTCCTGCTCGCCGCGCCGCCGGAGCCGTTCACGGGCGGCGTGGGCGCGCCGGTGGCGCCGATCGCGGTGAAGTAGTCGGCTCGCCTCGGAGGTTGCCCGACAGCCCCGCAGAACCCTCGGGGGTGGCGCGGCGCCGTGCGCGGATTTCTTCACGCGGCACGGCGCCCCGCCACCTCTCCCCCGACCTGCGGCCGGGGGCGCCCCCGTCGACGCCTGGGCCCTGACCAGCGTCGACGCGATTCGCACTCGCCAAGGATGCGGGCAGCACAAAGGACCGGGCGCCCTTGACGTCCCCTCGCAACGAATCGCTGAATCCAAGCGTGATCAGGCGGACACGTCACGTCAATGGCTTGTCCGGAATTCGGATTGGTTGCGTACGGTTTGAGACTTCATCCGTTCGTTGCAGTAACCGGAGTCGGGCCTCCTGCAACACCGTCACCGGCCGGTCTCGGCCGCCGCATATCGGCGTCCCATCTCCTGCTGATGGGCGGCGTCCGGGTGCAGGCCGTCGGGCAGCACGCCGCGGGCGGCGTCCGCGGCGGAGCACAGTTCGCGGCCGTCCATCCAGGTCAGCGCGGTGTCACCGCGCTTGCGGAGCAGTTCGACGGAGCGCTGAAGCACCTCGCGCAGCTGAGCGAGCGTGAGATCGCCGAAGCGCTCCAGCATTCCGTCCGCGAGTTCGGTCTCTCGTTCGCCACCGAACACAGGTCCGACAACAGTGATCGGAACATCCGGTCGGCGGGAGCGAATTTCGGCCAACAGCCCGTGCACAGCGGGAGCGAAGGTTCGTTCGCGCAGGGCAGCCGTGTTGTAGACGTTGATACCGAGTTCCAACGTCATGAAATCTGCTGGGTGTTTTGCCAGCATTCGCCCGACCAGAGGGTCGAGCAGGCAGCCGCCACCGTAACCGAGATTGGTCAGGTTCCGGTCGAGCAACCGCGCCGCCGTGGCCGGCCAGGTCTGCGTCGGAGCGGCGGCGTAGCCGTGGGTGATGCTGCTGCCGTAGACGGTCCAGCGCGGACGCGGGTCGGGCGCGGGGTGCAGCGGCGCACCGTCGAGCGCACGCAGTCCGCGCAGGCGGACGGCGGGGGCGATGGGCAGCGCGATCTCGACGTCCTTCATCCCGGCGGGCAGCCCGCCGAAGACCGCCCCGGCGACGCCGAGCGCCGTCGACCGCACCAACTCGCCGTCCACGGACAGGTCGCACCAGGCCTCGAAGACCGGACCGCCCTGGAGTTGGACGGACTCCGCGTCCAGCAGCAGCCGGGTGGACGCGGTGCGCACCCGCAGCCGGATACCGCTCGGGCACATGGCGGGCAGCACCACCGCCGGGTGGTGCAGGTCGAGATCGGCGACGGGCAGCCGCCAGGGCAGCGTCCAGGACCGGTCAGCGGCCCACTCGACGTCGATGACGCCTTCGAGTGCGCGGGCGACCTCGGTCACGCCCCACGAAGTCGCAGCCCACGGGGTCGTAGCGTTCACCCCGTCCCCGTTCCCGCTCTACCTGTCGATCAACCGCGCCAAGGATCAACCGAGCCGCGCCGCCTGCTGGTTGCCAGAGCTCCGGTTGTCAGAGCTCCGCGGCGAGCAGCGCCTCGGTGTCGAACGCGAGACCGTCGGCCGGGCACGGGGCGTCCGGCGCCAGTTCGCACCAGACCCGTTTGCCGCTGCCGTCCGGGAACCAGCCCCAACGGGTCGTCAGGAAACTGACCAGCTCCAGCCCGCGTCCGTTGGTCGACTCGTCGGCGGCGGCGCGCGGTGCGGGCGGTACGTCGGACGCGTCGGTGACCTCGACGCGCACCGGTCGGTGCCCGGCGTCGCCGCCGACGGGGAAGACCAGCCGGAGCACCGCCGGGGAGCCGGTGTGCACCACCGCGTTGGTGACCAGTTCGGAGACGACCAGGACCAGGGTCTCCGCGATCGGGGCGTCCGGTGCGAAGCCGCAACCGGTGAGACGGCTGCGCGCCCAACGGCGGGCGCGGCCCACCTCCGCCGGGTCGGCCTGGACCGCCGTCTGGACCTGAAGCACCTGTGCCTGCACCTGCACTTGTCACACCACCCGTGCTTGCGGGATCAACCGGGCCGAGCGACCGCGCGAGCCGCCTACCGGCGCGTTTGCGTCCAAGCATGATCCCGCCCCATGCCGGGCAGCATGGTCTTCGGGCATATTCCAGTCGAGGAGCCGCCCGGAGGTGCATACTGCCCCGGCCGCTCCGCCACCCGGGACGAACAGCTTGCTGCGCACTCCCGTGAGCGTAATCGACGCGCGCCGCGACGCCCGGAAACTGGGGGGCGTCGCGGCAAAACCACCCTTCCTACAAGTGTTCAGCGGTGCCGCCGACAGGGCTGTCGGCCGGACCGTCCGCCAGACCCTCGGCCAGTCGGTCGAGGCACAAGTCGCGGTCGGCGCAGGCCTGTTCCCACGCCCAGGCCCGCTTGAGCAGCAGGTGCACCGAGGCTTCCCAGGTGAACCCCATACCGCCGTGGACCTGAAGACAGTCCCGCGCGCCGTGCACGGCGGCGTCGTCCGCGAGCAGCTTGGCTCCGCCGATCTCACCCGCGTCGCCGGAGACCGCCGCGGCGTAGACGGCGACCCGGGCCAACTCCGCGCGCGCCAGCATGTCGGCGCACAGGTGTTGTACGGCCTGGAACGCCCCGATCGGCTGTCCGAACTGCTCGCGCTGCTGCGCGTAGCGGACGGCGTCCGCGACCGTCCGGGCGGCGAGTCCCGCCTGGAGCGCGGCGGTCAGCACCGTCGCCTCGGCGGCGACGCGGCACGCGGTGGGCGGGTCGAGACGCTGTCGCGGGGCGGGGAGCGGTCCGGTGACGTGCCACAGCGGCGTCTGCGGGTCGACCGCGCGGGCCGGTTCGGCGTCCAGCGTCCCCGGTTCGAGGACGGTCACCCCGTCGTCGTTCAGGAGCAGCACGTGGTCGAGCGTCGGCAGGTGCGGGACGAGCAGCGGTCCGCGGGCCGGGACGCGGACCGCCTCGGCGCGGCCGGTCAGCCCGAGCGTGGCGGCCAACTCCGTGCCGACCAACGGCCCTGGGACGAGGGCGCGTCCGGCCTCCTCGAAGGCGAGGACCGCCTCCGGCAGCCCGAGCCCGACCCCGCCGTCCACCTCCGGCACGCGCAGCGTGAACAGCCCGACGTCGACCAGGTCGCCCCACTCCGGCGCGCCGTCCTTCAGCAGGTCGCGCAGGCCCGTCTGAAGCGCACGCTGGTCGTCGGTCAGCTGGAAGTGCATCGTCACCGTCCCTTCGGCAGGCCCAGAATGCGCTGGGCGACGATGTTGCGCTGGATCTGCGAGGTCCCGGCGGCGATGGTGTAGGAGAGGCCCTGCAACCGCTGCGCCGTCCACGGCCCGTCCACCAGCGCCTCCGCGCCGACGACGCGGGCGGCCAGGTCCTGGAGCCGCTGCCGCGCCTCGCTGAACCGCAGCTTGAACACACTCCCGCCCGCGCCCGGGACGCCGCGCGACGCCGCCTCGGACACGTTCCACTGCACCAGCCGCCACAGCGCGGTGAACTCCGCGGCGAGCGCGGCGAGCGAGCGGCGGAGTTCGACGTCGTCCCAGGCGCCGTTCTGCCGTGCGACGCGGGCGAGTTCGCGTACCTCCCGCTGGCAGGCGACGGCTTCGCTGGCGAAGGCCGTCCCGCGCTCGAAGCAGAGGGTGACCATGGTGACCCGCCAGCCGTCGTTCTCCTCCCCGACCCGGTTGGCGACCGGCACCCGCACCTCGTCCAGGAACAGCTCGGCGAACTCGGTCGTCCCGGCCAGCGTCCGCAACGGCCGGACGGTGACGCCCGGACTGTCCATCCGCATGGCCAGCCAGGTGATGCCGCGATGCTTGGGCGCGGCGGGGTCGGTGCGCACCAACAGCTCGCACCAGTCGGCGACTTCGGCGTGCGAGGTCCAGATCTTGCTGCCGGTGACGACGTAGTCGTCCCCGTCCCGGACGGCCCTGGTCCGGAGCGCGGCGAGGTCGCTGCCCGCGCCGGGTTCGCTGAACCCCTGGCACCAGATCTCGTCCCCGCGCAGGATCGGCGGCAGCAGCCGTTCGCGCTGCGCGGGGGTCCCCTCGGCGGCGATGGTCGGCCCGGCGTGCAGGAGGCCGACGAAGTTGGCCCCGACGTAGGGCGCGCCCGCGCGCTCAGTCTCTTCGAGGAAGATCAGGTGCTCGGACGGCGTCGCGCCACGGCCTCCGGCGTCCTCGGGCCAGTGGATACCGGCATAGCCTGCGTCGAAGAGTCGCCGCTGCCAGGCCGTGTCGTAGGCACGGCGGCCGGGCCAATCCGAGGGATCGGGTGGCGCGGGGAGTTCGGGGAGGGTCTTGCCGAGCCATTCGCGTAGGTGCCGACGGTAGTCGGCTTCGGCAGGGGTATCACTGAGCTGCACCTGTGCACTCTCCTTGTGCTGCAGCCACCAGGGGCGCGGGGAACTGCGCGAGAAACCACCGTGTGCGGATGGCCCTGCTCGATCGGCGCGCCAGGTGGGTGGGTGGGTTATCGCGTAGTTCCCCGCGCCCCTAGGTAGTGCAACGTCCCCGCTAGCGAAGGTTTCCGTTCGCGTCCAGGTGCTTGTCCAGGTCGAGCTGCAGCATGCGAATCGCGTTGCCGCGCAGCACCTTGTAGACGACCTCCGGCGCCAAGCCGGCCATGTGCTCCTCGGCGACAGCCTTCGTCTCCGGCCACGTCGAGTCCACGTGCGGGTAGTCCGTCTCGAAGGTCACGTTGTCCACGCCCACCGTGTCCAGCGAGGCGACCCCGTGCCGGTCACGGAAGAAGCAGGCGAAGATCTGCCGGTAGTAGTACGTCGACGGCGGCTCGGGGATCACGTCCCGGACCCCGCCCCACGCGCGGTGCTCGCGCCAGACGTCGTCCGCGCGCTCCAGCGCGTAGGGGATCCAGCCCATCTGGCCCTCGCTGTACGCGAGCTTCAGCCTCGGGAACTTCACCAGCACGCCGGAGAAGAGGAAGTCCGTCATCGACGCCATCGCATTGTTGAAGCTCAGCGTCGCCTGCACCGCCGGGGGCGCGTCCGGGGAGGCGGCCGGCATCTGCGAGGACGAGCCGATGTGCATGTTGACCACCGTGCCGGTCTCCTCGCAGGCGGCGAAGAACGGGTCCCAGTAGCCGGAGTGGATCGACGGCAGGCCCAGGTAGGTCGGGATCTCGCTGAAGGTCACCGCCCGCACGCCTCGTGCGGCGTTGCGCCGGATCTCGGCGACGGCCAACTCGACGTCCCAGAGCGGTATCAGGCACAGCGGGATCAGCCGACCGCCGCTGTCGCCGCACCACTCCTCGACCATCCAGTCGTTGTAGGCGCGCACGCAGGCCAGCGCGACCTCCTTGTCCTTCGCCTCGGCGAAGGTCTGACCGCAGAACCGCGGGAAGGTCGGGAAGCACAGGGAGGCCTCGACGTGGTTGCTCTCCATGTCCAGAAGGCGCGCCTTGGGATCCCAGCAGCCGCGACGCATCTCGTCACGGGTGATCCCGTCCAGCGTCATCTCGTCCCGCGAGAAGCCAACGGCGGCGATGTTGCGCTTGTACGGGAACTGGAGGTCCTCGTAGATCCACCAGTCGGTCGGCGGTCCGTCCGGGTCCATGCTGATCCGGTACTTGCCGCCCACGTACTCCAGTTGACCGATACCGGCACGGAGCGGCTGCGGGCCGCGGTCGCGGTACTTGGCCGGGAGCCACGTGTCGAAGAGATGCGCCGGCTCGATCACGTGGTCGTCGACGCTCACCACCATCGGAAGTTCGGCGGAGTTATCCATGCGAGGCACCCTCTCCACAACCCTTTACCTGACGGTCCGTCAGATTCAGACTAGTGACGGACAGCTGAAGCGGCAAGCGAGCGAGGACCGGATGGGTGTAGAGGGAAAGAAACGGCTGGACCGGCAACGTGACCTGCTCGACCGACTGCTCGACCCGGCGCGCACCGCCGTCATCACCTGCGAGTGTCAGCAGGGCGTGCTCGGCGAGGAGGCGGTCTTCCCCGCGCTGGCCGAGGCCGCGGCCAAGACCGGGCTGGTGGGGAACGTCCGACTGCTCTGCGAGGCCGCCCGCGCGGCCCGCGTGCCCGTCGTCCACTGCACCGCCGAGCGCCGCGCGGACGGGCTGGGCGCCAACACCAACGCCCGGCTCTTCGCCGCGGCCGCGCGCACGCCCTTCGACCCCGCCCTGCACGCCGGCATCGGCGCGGACCCGGAGCGCGACCTGGTCCTCCCCCGGCTGCACGGCCTCGGGCCGTTCCAGGACACAGGCCTCGCGTCCGCGCTGCGCAACCTCGGGGCCACGACCGTGGTCGTCACCGGCGTCTCGGTCAACGTCGCGCTGCTGGAGCTGACCCTGGGCGCGGTCGACGCCGGACTGCAGGTGGTGATCCCGACCGACGCCGTCGCCGGGACCCCGCCCGAGTACGCCGAGGCCGTGCTGGCCAACACCCTCGCCCTCGTCGCCACCCTCACCGACACCGCCACCGTGGCGGCCGTACTGGCCGCCAGAGCCGCCACAGCTGCCGGAGCCGCCGGAGCTGCCGGAGCTGCCGGACCAAGGAGAGACTCGTGACCCTCGCCGACGCCGGATCGCTGTGGGACCTGCTGGAACAACGCGTCGCGGCCACGCCGGACGCGCCGATGCTGATCCAGGCCGCCGACACCCCCGCAGGCGACGCCGACGCCGACACCGCAGGCGAGCCGGACCGGCAGCTGACGTACCGTCAGGTCCGCGACCGCGCCGAGCGGATCGCCGCGGGGCTGCGCGCCGAGTACGGGATCGAGGACGGCACGCCGGTCGCCTGGCAGTTGCCCACGCGGATCGAGACGGTGCTCGTCTCGCTCGCCCTCTCCCGGCTCGGCGCGGTGCAGACGCCGATCATCGCCATCTACCGGGGCGCGGAGGTCGGCCACATCCTCGGCGAGTCCCACGCGCGGCTCTACCTCGTCCCCGGCGTCTGGCGCGGCTTCGACTACGTGACGATGGCCGAGGAGCTGACCCGGGGCTGGCAGCGGCCACCGGCAGTCCGTGTCCTCTACGACGACGCCGACCTGCCCGACGGCGACCCGGTCACCCTGCCGCCCGCGCCGCGCGCGGACCTGGACGACGCGCACGCGCCGGTGCGGTGGGTCTACTACACCTCCGGCATCACCTCCGCGCCCAAGGGCGCCCGGCACACCGACCGGACGCTGATCGCGGGCGGCAGCGGCTTCGCGCGGGCGCTGGACATGGGCCCGGACGACGTCGGCTCGATCGCCTTCCCCTACGCCCACATCGGCGGCCCCGACTACCTGGTCGCGCTGCTGGTGCACGGCTTCCCCGCGCTGCTGCTGGAGGTCTTCGCGCTGCCCGACGTGCTGCCCGCGTACCGGCGCAACGGCGTCACCATGGCGGGCGGCAGCACCGCGTTCTACTCCGCGTTCCTGGCCGAACAGCGCAAACTGCCGCCCGGCGAGCGGCTGATACCGACGCTGCGGATCATCTCGGGCGGCGGCGCGCCGATGCCCCCCGAGCTCCACCGGGAGGTCACCGAGGAGATGGGCGTGGTCCTCGCGCACGGCTACGGCATGACCGAGGCCCCCGCCATCACCATGGGCTCCCCCCGCGACACCCCCGAGCAGCTGGCGTTCACCGAGGGCCACCCGGTGCGCGGCTGCGAGGTGAGGGTCGAGGACGGCGAGATGTGGCTGCGCGGCCCGATGGTCTGCCGCGGCTACACCGACGCCGAGCTGACGGCCCAGGCCTTCACCGCCGACGGCTGGTTCCGCACGGGTGATCTCGGTCACGTCCGCCCGGACGGGCACGTCCGGCTGACCGGTCGGCTGAAGGACATCATCATCCGCAAGGGGGAGAACATCTCCGCCAAGGAGATCGAGGACCTCCTCTACCAGGACCCGCGCGTCGGCGACGTCGCCGTGATCGGCCTGCCGGACCCGGTGCGCGGCGAACGCGTCTGCGCGGTGGTGGAGCGGAAGCAGGGCGTCGAACCGCCGTCGCTGGCAGATGTGGCGGCACGGCTGCGGGCGGCCGGGCTCATGACGCAGAAGATCCCGGAGCAGTTGGAGGTCGTCGAGGCGCTGCCGCGCAACGAGACGCTGCGGAAGGTGCTGAAGCACCAGCTGCGGGACATGTTCGCCGGGCTTCCGTGGGAGGGGTAGCCGGGCGAGCGAAACCCCCGCCGACCGACTGTTCGGGGTTCATCCGCGGGTATGAAGACGCTGTCAATCAGCTGAGTAGGCTCGAACGAGCTCGAAAGTCTGGTTCTCGCCCGGTAGTCGCACCAGGAGACGGCGGGAGTTTCCTGAAAGGTCGCGATGAGCCTCACCGGTACACCCTTCTTCGTGCTGACCGTCGTCCTCGTGGTCGTCGCCCTGGCCGCGCTGTTCGGGCTGTGGAACCGAATACCCGGCCCGGGCGCGGCCAGACTGGCGGCCAGATTCGGGCTGGCCGTCCTGAGCCAGCTCACCGCCGTGGTCATGGTGCTGGTCTACCTCAACAACAGCATGGGGCCGTTCTACGACAGCTGGAGCGACCTCTTCGGCGGCAGCACGACGGTCAGCGACACCGCGCTCTCCGGCAACAACGGCCACCACGGCGGCGACGGCGTCGCGCCCGGCGGCAAGCTGACCTTCTCCTCCTACCTCCCCGGCGTGCTGAAGACCCGCACGGTCGGCGCGTCCTCCGGCATCGAGGGCAGCCTCTACGTCTGGCTTCCGCCGCAGTACCACGACCCCGCGTACGCGAACACCGACTTCCCGGTGGTCGAACTGCTCCCCGGCACGCCGGGCACGCCGCAGGCGTGGTTCGGGACGATGAAGGTCCAGGACGAGATGAGCAAGCTGATGGCCGCGGGCACGGTCAAGCCCATGATCATGGTCTCGGCCAAGCTGAACGTCCTCGGCGGCAACACCGACCCCGGCTGCGCGGACATCCCGGGCGTGGCCCGGACCGCGACGTGGCTCTCGCGGGACGTGCCGGCGCTGATCCGGTCCAACTTCCGCGCCGCGAAGGCACCGTCGCAGTGGGCGATCATGGGCTACTCCGCGGGTGCGTACTGCGCGGTCAACCTGACGGTCCAGCACCCGGACGTCTTCGGCTCGGCGGTCAGCCTGTCGGGCTACAACACGCCCGAATCCCCCCTGGTCACGAACAACTTGGGGCTGAGCCGCGCCAACGACCCGGTGTACCAGCTGAAGCACGCGAAGAAGCAGCCGCCCGTGTCGTTCCTGATGGGCGGCAGCCTCCAGGACCAGGGCACGGTGCCTGCGGCGAAGGCGCTGCTCGCGGTCCTGCGGACGCCGGGCGACAGCCGCCTGGTCACCGTCCGCGAGGGCGGTCACACCCCCACGGTGTGGCGGGAGATGCTGCCCGATGCACTGACCTGGCTGTCGGCGCGGACGTCCGGTTGAACGGTTGGGGGCGCGGGGAACTGCTGATGTGCGGCTCCGCCGCGTAGGTAGTGCAACGTCCCTCGTGCCCAACCCCGACTACTGCACGGGGAATACCCGCCGCACGACCCGTTCCGCCGCGCCGCCGTCTTCCAGCGCGCAGAACTTCGCGCGGAACGCGCCCCGCAGCTTCTCCGTCTCCCACGTGTCCGCGCCGCCGCCCACGCGGAGCAGCTCGGCCAGCTCCTCCGGCGTCGACGCGACCGCGCCCGGGGGCTCGGCCATCAGGTCGAAGTACGTGCCGCGGACGCGCTGGTACTCGTCCCAGTCCGGGGCGAAGACGACGATCGGGCGGTCCAGGACCGCGTAGTCGAACATCGTCGAGGAGTAGTCGGTGACCAGGATGTCCGCCGCCAGGTAGAGGTCCTCGACGACGGGGTACGCCGAGACGTCGACCACCCCCACGTCGTCCGGCCGGAGGCCCGCGTCGTCGTAGAAGTAGTGGGCGCGCATCAGCAGCGTCGTGCGGGGGCCGAGACTGCGGGCGAGGGTGACGATGTCGAGGGCGGGGACGAAGGTGTCCTGCTGCTCGCGGTGGGTGGGGGTGTAGAGGACGACCCGCTGGTCGGCGGGGATGCCCAACTTCTCGCGCACCGCGGCGATCTCCGCCGCGTCCGCGTTGGCCAGGCGGTCGTTGCGCGGGTAGCCCGTCTCCAGGACCTCGTAGGGGCCCGGGTAGGCGCGGCCGAAGGCGTCCGTCGCGAAGGGGCTCGGCGAGACCAGGTAGTCCCAGCGGGCGACGTGTTCCAGCAGGCGGTCCCAGTCCATGTCGCCTGCGGCCAGCGGGCGGGACTTCAGGTCCAGGCCCAAGTACTTGAGCGGGGTGCCGTGTTGGGTCTGGACGTGCACCGAGCCGGACCGCTTGGTCATCGTGTGCGGGAAGTTGACGTTGTTGACCAGGTACTTGGCCGTCGCCATCAGCTTGAAGTAGCGCGGCGTGTTGGCCACCACGTACGGGACGCCCTCCGGCAGCCCCTTGGCCTGGGCCGCCGTCTCGACCACCCAGACGCCCTTGACCTGCGGGGCGAGCTCGCGCATCGCCTCGTAGATCGCGGCCGGGTTGCAGGCGTAACCCCGGTACCAGTAGGCCGCGAAGACGGCGAGGTTCTCGTTGAGCGGGAGCCGGCGGTAGGTCTCGTAGAGGCCGCGGCGGCCCGCGCCGCGTACCGCCCGCTTCAGGGTGTTCGGCAGGGTGCGCGGCAGCGCGCGCAGCGGGCGCAGGCGCTGGTACGCGCCCCACGCGCCGCGGTCGACCAGCCGGTACTGCACGCCGCGCAGGCCCTTGGGGTAGGCGTAGCCCGCCGGTCGCCGGCGGTGGAAGTGCGCGACGGTGCGGCGGAAGAACTCCTCGCGGAGCCGCTCCGGGACCAGGCCGGGGGTGTCCAGCACGGTGACGGCCTGCTTGACCGTGCGGTCGAAGACGGCCCGGCGCAGTTCGGCCGGGATCTCCGGGTGGCGCTCCATGAACGTGAAGATCGCCTCGTACTGCGGGAACGCGTCCGCGTGCTTGGGCGAGGCGGTGTTGGTGATCGCCCCGGCGCGCTGGCGGCGGTAGAAGTAGAGGTCCTTGTCCAGGTAGCTGAGCTTCTGCGCGCCCAGCAGCAGTGGATAGGTGACCGAGATGTCCTCGTAGTAGCCGCCGCCGAACTGGACCTCCAGCGACGCCAGGTACTCGCGGCGGATCACCTTGTTCCAGACGGACATGATCATCTGCAGCAGGCCGGGCCGGTCGGCCAGGGTGAAGACCTCCGGCAGCGGCGGCTCGACCAGCAGGCGGCGCCAAGTGTCCGGCTCGGTCGTCCCGTCCGGGAAGGTGCGGGCGAAACCGGTGATCAGCACGTCGGGGCGGATCTCCGCGAGCCGCGCGGCGACCAGGTCCACCGCGCCGTCGGCCAGCCAGTCGTCGCTGTCAACGAACCACACGTAGTCGCCGGTGGCGTACTTGAGACCGACCTCACGCGCGCCGCCGAGACCGCGGTTGACGGCCAGGTGCCGCACGGTGAGGCGGGAGTCGCGCTCGGCATAGGCGTCGAGGATCGCGCCGCTGCGGTCGGGCGAGCAGTCGTCGACGGCGATCACCTGAAGTGAGGGCAGGTCGGCGGAGAGGAGGGAGTCCAGGCAGCGCGGAAGGTAGTCGGCGACGCCGTACACGGGCAGCACGATGCTGAGGGAAACTCCGGTACTCACAGCTGGTGGCGCTCCTGGTCCTGCGGCGGCGGTGCATGCGGGGCAACCCGATGCTAGTTCACCGCGCCTTCACGTCGGACCGACCGATGAAACCCCTGCTCAGAAGCGGCTCAGAAGGCGGTCAGAACGGTCGCTCGTCGGAGACCGTGAACAGCCGCCGTACGCCGAGCGCCGCGAAGACCCGGTGCACCTGCGACGGCACCGCACCGGAGGCGGGGTCCACCCGCGGCATGACCAACCGCAGTTCGCCGCCGCAGGATCGCATCAGCCGCCGGGCGGCGATCAGCACCCCGACGCCCGTCGAGTCGCAGAAGCGGACGTCCGTGAGATCGACCACCAGCTTTCTGGACCCGTTCGCCACGGCCTCGCGCACCGCCTCGCGGACCCGGCCGCCCGAGCCGAGGTCGAGATCGCCGGAGACGCTCAGCAGCACCCAGTCGTCCTGTTCGTACCGTTCCACGGTCACGTTCGTCGTCATCACGGTGCCCACGACTCTCCGACTCTTCAGCTGTCCGACCGTCCGGGTTCCCCCCGCTACCAGGACATCACTGATGGTGATGGTGCTTCAGGGTAGCCCTCGGTCCCTCGCTCTGACACTGCGTGCCACCATGCGCGCACACTTGATTCTTCAAACATTCGGACGACCGGCACATCGCGGCGCTAGATTCGACCTGAGGAGTTCTCTGAGGAATTCCCCGAGGAGTCACCTGAGCAGTCGCTGAACTGGTACCGACGGAGCGGTGGTGCTGATGACGAGTCCGGCGCCGATCCGTTGGGACCGGCAGATCCAGCGACGGCTCGCGCGCGGCGAGGAGTCCGCCCTCGGCGAGCTCTACGACCAGTTCGCGCCGCTCGTGCACGGACTCGCCAACCGCGTGCTGGGCGACCAGGCCGCCGCTGAGCAGATCACCAGGGACGTCTTCGCCCACGTCTGGGAGCACCCGGAGAGCTTCGACCCGGCCCAGGGCTCGATGCGTTCCTGGATCGGGACGCTGACCCACCGCCGCGCGGTGGAGCGCCTCCGCCGCGAGCACGCGGCCGCCGCCGGGGAGCAGGACGGCGGCGTGGACGGCCCGTTGGAGCCGCCCAGCGTCGAGGAGGAGATCCTGGCCGCGGCCACGGCCGCCCGCGTGCAGTACGTGGTCGGCTCGCTGCCGCAGGCGCTGCGGGAGACGCTGCTGCTCACGTACTTCGGCGGGCGCACCTACGGCGAGGCGGCGACCGAGCTGGGCGTCACGCCCGCCACCGCCAAGCACCGGATGCGGCTGGGCCTGCAACTGCTGGCCACCGCGCTGTCGACCAGCCCGACGGAGCCGACCGGGGCAACCGCGCCCAGTGATGCCGCCGGGTCCGCCGACTACGCGGAGCCTGCCGGGTCCACCGAGCCGACGGAGCCCGCCCGATGAGCGGCCACGAGGCACTGCGCAGCCTCCTCGGCGCCTGGGCCCTCGACGCCTGCCGGCCGGACGAGGCGGCACGCCTCGAAGCGCACCTCGCCGACTGCCCGTCCTGCGCCGAGGAGGCGCACCGGCTGCGGGACGCCGCCGGCTGGCTCTCCTCCGACGAGCCGCTCGACCCGGATCCGGGCCTGCGCCGCCAGGTCATGGCCGGCTGTCTGGAGATACGCGACGCGGACTTCCGCGTCCCCTCCTACGCCGACCCGTACGTCGCCGAGACGGCCCGCCTGGACGCGCTGCTGCGCGACCTGGGCGAGCTGGACTGGCTGGAGCAGGCCCAACTGACGTGGCACGGCGGCTCCGAGCAGCGCCGCCCGGCCGAGGTGCTGTCCCATCTCGCCGCGGTGGACGGCGTCCTGGCCGACGCGCTTGGCCTGCCGGATCCGCTGGACCGGGTGACCGAGCCGAAGCCCGCCGAAGCGGCGGACGGGCCGGGCGGCCACGTCGACGTGCTGGTCGCACGGACGACGGCGCTGCGCGAGGCGCAGTCGCGGCGACCGCCGGAGTCGGTCCGCGCGATGTGGCGTGCGCAGACGCGGGCGGTGGTCGAGACGGCGGCGCTGGCGGCCGAGGCCGACCCGGTGGTGGCGGAGGACGGCGTCGACTACGGCGCGTTCGAGCTGCGGGTGGCGGACTCGTTCCTGGACCGCGCCTTCGAGTGCTGGATCCACGCCGACGACATCGCGGAGGCGGTCAGCTATCCGTACCACCCGCCGCGCGGCGCGCACATGCGGCAACTCATCGGCCTGGCAGTGCGGTTGCTGCCGCTGGCGATGTCCGCGCTGCGCGCCTCCGGCGAGGCGACATCGCCGGACCCGGTGCCGGGCGAGCAGTCGCGCGTGGTGAAGCTGATCGTCGAGGGCCGCGGCGAGGGCGAGTGGCTGATCCCGATCGACGCCCCGGGCTGGGTTCCCCCGACGGACGTCGAACCCACCGCGACGCTGGCGATCGACGGCGTGGAGTTCTGCTTCCTCTGCGCGGCACGCCGGGACCCGCACCGCGTCCCGGTCGGCATCAAGGGCGATGCGCCAGCGGCCCGCGACCTGCTCGCGGCAGCCCGGCTGCTCTCCCGGCCCTGACGGCGACAGCCCGGCCCCGACTGCGACAGCCCGGCCCTGACTGTGGCCTGAATCACCACTGTTCGGCCGGTCGCCCGTCACACTCCTCCGGGCTGCGGTGTCATCCCTGCAGAAGCGCCTTACGGCGGAGCAGCAGGCGACAGAGCAGCTAGGAGATCGACATGGACGCCCGACTCAACCTCTTCGGCACCACCGTCGCGCCCAAGTTCAGCAAGTACATCAACGCGGCCGGGAAGGTCGTCACCGACTCGACCCTGCCCGCCGCCACGCAGGAGCTGGTGAAGATCCGGGCCAGCCAGATCAACGGCTGCGGCATGTGCCTGGACATGCACACCAAGGACGCGGCAGCGGCGGGCGAGACGGCCCAGCGCCTCAACCTGGTCGCGGCCTGGCGCGAGGCCACCGTCTTCACCGAGGCCGAGAAGGCCGCGTTGGAGCTGACCGAGGCGGGCACCCGCCTCGCCGACGCGCCCGGCGGCGTCCCGGACGACGTGTGGGCGAAGGCCGCCAAGCACTACGACGACGAGCAACTGGCCGCACTGGTCAGCCTGATCGCGCTGATCAACGTCTACAACCGGCTCAACGTGATCGTCCGGCAGCCGGCCGGAAGCTACCAGCCGGGTCAGTGGAGCTGACCGTGCGCAGTCCCTGACGGAAGCCGGCGGAAGCTCGCGGAACGTAGCGGAAACTAGCGGAAGACGACCGTGCGCGAGCCGTTGAGCAGGACGCGGTGCTCCGCGTGCCACTTCACGGCGCGGGCCAGCGCCTGGCACTCGACGTCACGTCCCAGGGCGACCAGCTTCTGGGGCGTGACCTCGTGCGAGACGCGGACGACCTCCTGCTCGATGATCGGGCCCTCGTCGAGCGCCGCGGTCACGTAGTGAGCGGTCGCGCCGATCAGCTTCACGCCGCGGGCGTGCGCCTGGTGGTAGGGCTTGGCGCCCTTGAAGCTCGGCAGGAACGAGTGGTGGATGTTGATCGCGCGTCCGGTCAGCGCCTTGCACAGGTCGTCGGAGAGCACCTGCATGTAGCGGGCCAGCACGACCAGGTCCACGCGCTCCTCGTCGACGACGCGCAGCAGCGCCGCCTCCGCCTCGGCCTTGGTGTCCGGGGTGACCGGGATGTGGTGGAACGGCACGCCGTAGGAGGCGGCCAGGTCCTCGAAGTCGCGGTGGTTGGAGACGACGGCGGCGATCTCCACCGGCAGCGCGCCCGAACTGGCGCGGAACAGCAGGTCGTTCAGGCAGTGCCCGAACTTGCTGACCAGCAGCAGCACCCGCATCCTGGCCTCGGCCTCGTGGATCTGCCACTCCATGTGGAAGGCGTCACCCGTCGCCGCGAAGCTGGCGCGCAGCTTCTCCAGGTTCACCGGCGGCTCGGCGGAGAAGTGCACCCGCATGAAGAACAGCCCGCTGTCCGCGTCGCCGAACTGCTGACTGTCCACGATGTTGCAGCCCGTGAGGAACAGGTAGCTGGACACCGCGTGCACGATGCCCTGCTTGTCGGGGCAGGACAGGGTCAGGATGTACTGCTCGGCGTTCTGCTCGGCCTCGGCCACCGGACTGCTTCTCCTTACGCGACGAACCTGGGCCCCAGGGTCCCACATCACGCCGGTGGAGCCGCGTGGCGTCTCACCCTCCGGAGCGGGTCAGGGCGGCGAGCTGGGCGAGGGAGCGGGGCAGCGTGTCCGGGTCCTCCTCGTCGGCGAGGGCGAGCCGGACGTGCGCCTCGCGGCAGGCGCGGACCGCCTCGGGCCAGGCGTGGTGCTCCAGGTAGGCGGAGACGGGCGCGTCGGAACCGATCTGGTGCATGATCCGGAGCACCCGCAGCACCGCCGTGTCGACGAGCGCGGCCTCGGTGGAGTCGCGGAAGATCGTGCCGACGTACTTCTCTGCGGACCAGCGGTCCAGCCAGGTGTCCTCGACCAGGCGGTAGACGGCGTCGGTGACGTCTCCGTAGCCCTCCCGGCCGACCGCCCAGCAGTCCTGTTGGAAACGCAGATCGCCGAGCATGTGCAGCGCTGAGCGGACTCGGGCCCGCCAACGCCACCAGGGAATGTCAGTGAGCGGCATGCCGCCCATCCTCCTGGAGCGGGTGCCGGTTCGAGAAGCCCTCACCGGAGCTTCGTCGGAAGCCTCGACCGAAGTGTGACCCGAAGCGTTATCCGAAGCCTTACCCGGAGCCTGTGCGCCTTGCATGGTGCACGATCCTACGTTCTACGCGCGCAATCACTCCTTGTTCACATCGCAGTCACCTTGCGTTGGTGTCGATGCCGTCCCGGCGTCCGATATGCCATCAAGGGTGACGTTCGACCGAAAAGCCTTTTGCGCAGCCGTTGGGGAGAGGGCAGCACATCATGATCACAAAGGGTTCCGCCCTAGTTCGACTAGGGACCGCTGTCTCCATGGCGGCGGTGCTGGGCGCCGGTCTGACGGGCTGCGGGGGGAACGCAAGCGCCGACGACGTCGTCACCGTGATGACCTGGGCTCCGATGGAGGGCCAGGCCGGCGCGGAACCCGGCGTACCCGCGATGGCCCAGGCCATCGCCGACTCCGTCAACGCGAA
Organism: Streptacidiphilus fuscans; assembly: GCF_015690355.1. Classification (GTDB taxonomy): domain Bacteria; phylum Actinomycetota; class Actinomycetes; order Streptomycetales; family Streptomycetaceae; genus Streptacidiphilus; species Streptacidiphilus fuscans. The sequence continues at coordinate 114,585 of NZ_JADPRT010000019.1, forward strand.
CGGCGGGATCCAGGGCCACCAGCTGCGCGTGCTCGCCTGCGACGAACACAACACCGCGCAGGGCGCGCTCGCGTGCGCGGACCAGGCGGCGGCCGACCACGTCGCGGCGGTGATCGGCTCGTCGAGCCAGTTCGCGGCACAGTTCATGCCCACCCTGGAGAACGCGGGCATCAGCTACATCGGCGGATCGGGCGCGTCCACGGCCGAGTTCACCTCGCCGTACTCGTACCCGGTCAACGGCGGGTACCAGACCCTGCTGGTCGGCAACGGCGAGCAGTTGGCGGCGGCGGGCTGCCGCCGGGTCGCGATCGTGCGCCCGAACACGGCGGTCGGCGACACCATGTTCGACTACCTCAACGACGGTCTCTCCTCGGCCCACCTGACCGCGGTCGACGTTCCCGTCAACCCCGGACAGACCAGCTACGGCAACGAGGTCGAGACGGCGATCGGCTCCGACCAGGACGGCGACTGCGTCACCAGCGCGCTGGACGCGGCCTCCACCCAGACCTTCTACGCCAACTGGCTCCAGGCGAACCCCGCGCACGCCCGCCTCTCGGCGCTGATCGGCAGCTTCCAGCAGTCCCTCGTCGACAACCTCGGCGGCGCCACCGGCCCCCTCGAGGGCGCGCTGGCGACGGGCTGGTACCCGCCCGACGGCAGCCCCGTCTGGAAGCAGCTGCACGCGGTGATCCAGAAGTACGCCTTCACCGACAACAGCATCAACTCCGCCGACCCGGCTATCGAGACGACCTGGATCTCCTACGAGGTCTTCGACAAGGTCGCCGCGACGATCAACGGCCCGATCACGACCCAGAGCGTCCACGCCGCGTTCGACGCCACCGGCCCGGTCTCGACGGACGGCGCGACGCCGCCGCTCTCGTGGCAGAGCACCAACCTCATCGCCCTCCAGTCCGCGCCGCGCACGGTCAACACGGACGTGTCCTTCCAGCAGGTGGTCAACGGCGAGCTCACCGAGGCCCACTCCGGCCTGGTCAACGTCGCGACCCAACTGACGCGCTAGACAGCCGTACCGAAGTCCAGGTCAGAGCTGGCTCGTGCTGCGGGTCGGCAGACCCTGCGCGGAGGCGATCGGGTTCCAGAGGCTCGCCGCGCGGTCCTTCGCGTGGCTGGCGTTGACGCTCGCCGTGTCGCCCAGGTTCTTCTCGCCGCCCGGGTGCGGGTGGTGCTTCTTCTGGCAGTTCTCGACGGACTGCGCCGCCCACGCGGCATAGTGCGAGTCGGCCTCCTTGGAGGCCTCCCACCCGGTGCGCAGCGCGTCGACCAACTGCTGTCCCTGCGGCAGCTGGGACGCGTTCAGCGCGCCCAGCTGCTGCACCAGCTGGCCACGTGCCTGCGCGGCCTGGCTCAGGGTCTGCTGGGCGGCGGGCAGCGCCTGGCAGCCCTCGATGTCGCTGACCGCGCCGATCACCGCGGAGCGGTCGTTCGCCGCCGAGGACAGCAACCCGCTGAGCGCCTGCGCCTGGGACGCCGCGGTGCTCCCGCCGATCGACGCCGGGTTCGCCGACTTGGTCGTGCCCGTCCCGGCCGTCTGCGCGGACGCCGAGGGCGAGCCGCTGCTCAGCATCGCGCCCAGGCCGATACCGGCCACCGCGCACGCCGCGACCACGCCGATGGCGACGTTGCGGAGCGACGGCCCGCTGCGCCGCGGCCCGTCGTCGTAGCCGTCGTACCCGGCGTGGTTGCCATAGCCGGCTTGGTTGTCGTAACCGGCCTGGTTGTCGTAGCCGCTGTGGCCGTTGTGGTTCTCGTAGCCGTTCTGGCTGTCGTAGCCGCCGTTGTAGCCGCCGTTGTACGTGTCGTGCTCGGCACCGCCGCCGTGACCGCCGTACCCACCTTGGCCGTTGGCCTCGTAACCGCCCCGACCGCCGTAGCCGCCACCGGTGTTGTAGTCGTTGGCGTAGTCGTTGCGGTACTCGCCGGAACCGCCCGAACCGCCGTAGCCGCCGCCGTACCCGCCGCCCTGGGACGGTGGCAGGAACTGCGTGGCCGCGGCTCCGTTCTCCGCCGGAGGCCCCTGCTGGAACGGCGTCTGGTGCTCGGCGTAGTGCGCCTCTTCCGGACGGAAGAGGTCGTCCGGAGTGAGCTCGCCGGGGTTGGGTCGACGATGGTTCACGCGTTTCCTCACCTTTGACCGAGCTCGCCCAGTCGCGCTCGGGCTCCGCTCACAACGCGCACCACGCTACCCGTTACCCCCGACGGGTGACCATCCTGGGTTGTTCCGGTTGTGCACCGATGGGGGATTCAGGCGGCGACCTCCGCCAACGCCCGTGCCTGGAACTCCTGCACCGCACGCTGGTTGCGGAACGGCTCCAGCTTGCGCCGGAAGTCGTCCAGGTACTCCGCACCACGCGCCGACCGCAGCCCGGACATCAACTCGACCGCCCGCGCGCCCGTCTCGCACGCCGCGTCGACCTCGCGCAGCTGCAACTGCGCGGTGGCGAGCAGGACCAGGTCCACGGCGCGGCGACGGACCCGCGTCTCGGGGTGACCGCGCAGCGCCTCCTGGGCCTGGCGGGCGCTCTGCCGCGGCTGTTCGAGGTCGCGGTGGCAGTGGGCGAGCTCGTCGGCGAGGTACGCGCCGTCGAAGTGGCCGATCCAGCCCGGGTCCTCCTCCGGCCGGCTGTGCTCCAGGGCCTGCATCGCCCGTCCGGCGGCCATGTCACAGGACCGGCTGTCGCCGAGCAGCGCGTGACCGCGTGCCTCGGCCGCGTGGAACATGGCCATCGCCGTGGGCGTGGCGGAGCCCCGCGCACCCTCCTGCGCGGCGCGGGCGAGCTGGGTGATCTCCCGCGGGTTGCCCAGGGCGGCGGCCAGGTGGCTCATCGACGAGGCGAGCACGTAGCCGCCGTACGCGCGGTCGCCCGCTGCCTGGGCCAGGCGCAGCGCCTGGATGTAGTAGCGCTGGGCCAGCCCCGCCTGGCCGGTGTCGATGGCCATGTATCCGGCCAGCTCGGTCAACCGCGCGACGGCGGCGAAGAGCTGACGCCCCGTCTCCTCCCGGTAGGAACCCGCGAGCAGGCCGGAGACCACGGAGTTGAGGTAGTGCACCACGACCGGCCGCACATGGCCGCTGCCGAAGCGGTGGTCGAGGTCGACCAGCATCTGCGTGGTCGCCCGGACCGCCTCGACGTCGGCCGGACCGACGCGTGGGCCACCGGCGCGCGCGACGGCCACGTCCGGCGCGGTGATCAGCCAGTCGCGGCTGGGCTCGACCAGCGCGGACGCGGCCACGGACGCGCCGGCCAGGAAGTCCCGCCGCCCGACGTCGCTGCGCCACAGTTCGCAGACCTGCTCGACCGCCCCGACCAGGTTCGGCGCGAAGTGCAGGCCGATGCTGGAGGAGAGGCTCTTGCCGTCGGCCATCCCGATGTCCTCGACCGTGACCGGCCGACCGAGTTTGCGGCCGATCGCCTCGGCGATCACCGCCGGGGCCTGTCCGCGCGGTTGTTGACCGCGCAGCCAGCGGGCCACGGACGTCTTGTCGTAGCGCAGGTCGAGGGCGTGCTCGGCACCGCAGAGGTTCACCCGGCGGGCCAGGCCGGCGTTCGAGCAGCCCGCCTCCTGGATCAGGGCCTGGAGCCGTTCGTTGGGCTGTCGTGCGACGAGCGGTCTGGCGGCCATGGAAGTCACTGCCTCCCCTATGAGGTCGGACCCTTTCGGACCGTGGGAATTGGGGACCTTTGAGGTCGGAGGTCGCAGGACAGGAGCATTCCCCCGATCCTGTCGGGTGATGCGTCACGGAGTGCCAACAGCGGGTAACCGCTACGGAATGGCTGGGAACGACTGGTAATGGTCGGGAACATCCGTCAGCGTAGCGAAGCCTGACGGCCCCCCATACCCGCTTGCCGGGCCCAAGGGGCGTGCGCCCCCTCGCGTGCAACCGCGCGCCCCGCGTGTCGCTTCCCGGATGGCCGAGTTTTCCCGATCAGGCCGTAACCCCTGCTGCTGGGGCGAGTTGTGCAGCACGTGGAAGACACCCTGGGAGCCACTCGACAGGACGGGCACACGGAAACCGGCAGGGGTTCCGCACGTGACTCGCTGTTGACGGCAGCAGTCGCGTACGCGGAGGAACGGCACTGGGAGGTCTCCCCCGGTGCCTGGCTGATCGAGGACGACGGCCCACCGCGCTGCTCCTGCGGTGACCTCGACTGCCCGATGCCCGGGGCGCACCCGGCCACCCGTGACTGGACCCGCCGTTCGAGCTCGGGCCCCGGCGTCGTCCGGCGCTGGTGGACGGAGAACCCCGCCGCGTCGATCCTGCTGCCGACGGGTCGCTCGTTCGACGCGATCGACGTCCCCGAGGTCGCGGGCTGCCTGGCGCTGGCCCGGATGGAGCGGATGGGCCTGCAGCTCGGCCCGGTACTGGCGATGCCGGGCGGTCCCGGGCGGGGCCGTCGGCTGGTCTTCCTGGTGCTGCCCGGCGCGCTCTCCAAGCTGCCGGACATGCTGCGCCGCCTCGGCTGGGGCGCGGGCAGGCTCGACCTGGTCGGCCACGGCGAGGGCGGCTGGGTCGTGGCCCCGCCCACCCGGATCGGCGGCTTCGGGTACGCGCAGTGGGCGCGCGAACCCACGAACCTGAACCGCTGGCTGCCGGAGGCGGCCGAGGTCATCAACCCCATTGCTTACGCCTGCGGCCGAGAGGCGCCGCTGCCCGCACACGTGGGGCAGTAGCACAAGCCCGGCAATCCCCTGTGCCCCCGAGTCCCGCGGTGACGCTTCCCGCGGTCGACCGGGGGCACAGTCACGTTCTCACCCGCTCTGGCACGCCCTGGCCCGTTCTGGGGTAACTGGGGTTCTACCCACGCAGGAGAGTGGAAAAGCCCCACGATCAGGTGAACGGGCTCAAGGATTGGCGGGAGTTGCCGAGGGGATCTATCTGGACGTAAGGGTCAGGACGAGGGCGCGAGCGCGTTCCACGTAGAGGAAGGGAGTCACCGCTTCGTCAGAAGGTGCCTGGAGGGGAAGCCGGGCCCGGCGGGGGAAGCGGAGAGGGGAACGGGAGGGATCGGGGGATCACGAGGGGCCTCGGCGCTCGGGGAAAGTAGCCGAGGCCCTTCGTCGTTCAGTCCGAACAGTTCAGGCGCGGGCCACGAAGACGTGGGCCGCGATGTCCTTCCGCAGCTCAGCCGCCTCGCCGCCGCTGCCGACGAGGACGCCGCCCGTGGACTCCGTGATGTTGACGACCGCGCCCGGCTGCACTCCCGCCCGCCGCAGCGTGTACATCAGCTGCGCGTCCGTCTGGATCGGCTCGCCGATGCGGCGGACGACGACCGCGCGGCCGTCCGCGCCCGGCATCAGCTCGTCGAGGGTGACCAGCGTCTCGCCCTCGTCCGCGGGGGTCTCGCCCAGCTCCTCCAGGCCCGGGATCGGGTTGCCGTACGGGGACTCCGTCGGGTGGCGCAGCAGTTCGAGGACGCGGCGCTCCACGGCCTCGCTCATCACGTGCTCCCACCGGCACGCCTCCGCGTGCACCTGCTCCCACTCCAGGCCGACGACGTCGACCAGCAGGCACTCCGCGATGCGGTGCTTCCGCATCACGCGGGTGGCGAGCTTGCGACCCTCGGAGGTGAGTTCCAGGTGGCGGTCGTCGGCGACGGTCACGAGGCCGTCTCGCTCCATCCGGGCGACGGTCTGGCTGACCGTGGGCCCGCTCTGCTCCAGGCGCTCCGCGATACGGGCGCGCATGGGGACGACGCCCTCCTCCTCCAGCTCGAAGATGGTCCGCAAGTACATCTCTGTGGTGTCGATCAGGTGGCCTGACATCGGACTGCGGGCTCCGTTCCTCGGATGTGCTCCGGTCGCGCTCCGGGTGCCCCTCAATTCTTACGCATCCCGCCGACAATCCAGGACGCGGCGACGGCGGGCAGTGTTGACAGGGCCCGACCCGGCCCGTCACCGTGCGAGTCACCACAAGAACGTCACCACCCGCACCCACTCACCTACGCAGGGGAGCCAGCAGCTGATGAGCGATCTCGCCGGGCAGTACCTCGACGCCGCCATCGCCCACCTCCAGCGCATCAAGGACGAGGAGACGTCGGGCGTCGAGGCCGCCGCCGACGCCCTCGTGCGGACCGTCAAGGAGGGCGGCCGGATCTTCACCTTCGGCGCCGGGCACTCGTCCCTCCCGGCCCAGGACGTCGTCTACCGCGCCGGCGGGCTGGTCCTGATGAACCTGCTCACCGTGCCCGGGGTGATCGGCGTCGACGTGATGCCCGCCCATCTGGGCAGCGCGCTGGAGCGGGTGCCCGGCCTGGCCACCACGACCCTGGACGCGGGACCGGCCCGCGCCGGCGACCTGCTCTTCGTGATCTCGCTCTCCGGCCGCCAGGTGATGCCCGTGGAACTGGCCCGTCACGCACGCGAGCGCGGGCTGACCGTGATCGGCGTCACCTCGCTCGCCTACCCGTCGGCGGTCACCTCGCAGCATCCCGACGGCCTCTACCTCAAGGACGTCTGCGACATCGTGCTGGACAGCAAGATCGCGGTCGGCGACGGCGAGTTGACCGTCGACGGCGCGGTGACGACCTTCGGCCCCGTGTCGACGCTGGCGACGGTCGCGCTGATGCAGTCCGTCGTCGCCGTCGCCGTGGGCAAGTTGGCTGCCGAGGGGATCACCCCGCCGCTCTTCCGCTCCGGCAACGTCGACGGCGGCACCGACTGGAACGCCAAGTTGATGGCTGAGCACCGCGACCGCATCTTCTACGCGTTCTGAGCTGTTTTGCAGGTTCTGAAGGGAACTACCCGTTGTGACTGGGTTCTCCTGACAGGTCGACCGCCGCGGCCACCCGCGCCGCCACGTCCTCGGCGAAGTCGCAGTCGGCGCGGTCGAACCGGGGCCGTCCCGGGCCGCGGAGGAAGGTGAGCACGCCGTGGCTGCGGCCCCGGCTGCGCAGCGGCGTGCAGAGCCCGTGCAGCGTCCCCTCCGGCCACCGGCGCAGCTCCGCCCACCCGCCGAGGCCCAGTCCCGCCGGCGCTCCTGCCGACGGCGGGGCGGACAGCTGGGCGGAGAGCGTGGCGAAGGCGGGCGCGCCGCTGTCGGAGACGGCGACCGTGCCGCAGCGCTCCAGCGCGCGCAGCGCGGGATGGACCTCGCCGTAGCGGGCGGGCAGGCCGGTCGGGGTCAACCCGTCCCCGAGCGCCAGCCCGCCCAGCGGGGAGGCCGCGACGCGGACCAGCGCGTCGCCGCGCAGCACGTCAAGCAGTGCGTGGTCGGCGAACCCGGCCAGCACGAAGTCGAGATAGCCCGCCGCCGCGTCCAGGCCGTCCGCGCACTCCGCCGCCGCCAGCCCCGCGCGGCGGAGCTGGTTGGTCCGGAAGCGCAGCACCGAGGCCTCCTGTTCGGCCTGCTCGTGCAGCGTGACGTCCTCGAACAGCCAGACCACCCCGAGCGGCACCGGCTCCTCGCCCAGCGGCGAGCCCAGCCGCACGAACTCGCTGCGCAGGCACCGGCGTCGAGCGGGATCACTGCGCAGGGTGACCCACAGCTTGACCCCGCTGACGGACTTGCCGGTGGAGAGCGTCCGCTGCAACGCGGCCTCCAGCTCCGGGACGCCCTCCTGCAGCACCTCGCCGAGCGGGCGCCCGAGCAGGGCCGACCGCTCGCAGTCGAGCCAACGTGCCGCCGCGTCACCGACGGTGGCGGGACGCAGGTCCGCGTCGACCAGCACGGCGCCGGTCTGCGCCTCGTCGAGCAGCGAGTGCGCCAGCGCGAGCGACCGCTCCCACTCGGTCTGCGCGCAGGCCTCGGAGAAGGCGAAGTAGTGGCACAGGGTGCGTCCGGTGCTCGTCCGGACCGAACTCACCTGGGCGCGGACGAGAGTTCGGCGGCCGTCCCTGGTCAGCAGCGGGAACTCGTGCAGCACCCGGACGCCGTCCGGCGCGCCCTGCAGGCCGGCGCGCACCTCCTCGGCGTCGGCCGGGCGCACCGCCCAGCCCTCCAGCCCGCGTCTGCCCACGGCCTCGGCCGCGCTCCAGCCGAGCAGCCGGGCGGCCTCACGGTTCCAGTGCGTCACCACGCCGTCGGCGTCCAGCGCGGCGAGGCCGACCTCCATGCCCTCCAGCAACGCGCCGAGCAGCTGCTGGTCGGTACGTCCATGGGTACGTTCGTCATCATCAGTGTGCACGGTGGGCGCACCTCCCCCTGCAGACGTGTCCATTCAACTCGCCTGCTCCGCCTCGTACACCCGGTTCCGCAAAAGTGTTGACGGACCGGCGTCTTCCGGTCGTTGATGGTGTGCGTACGTGTGCTGGGCAAGTGCGCTGGGCAAGGTGACACGTATTCAGCACGTTCAGTCAGCACGATCAGTCAGCACGATCAGTCAGCACTGTCCGAGCGTCTGGGCGAAGGGGAGGGGGAGTCGCCATGGTCCAGATCTCTGCACCGGGATTCCGGGAGAAGCAGCTGATACCGGAGCCCTACTGGACCGCCGACCGCGTCTCGGTGACCGAGCAGCGGAAGGCGACGCACTGGTACGGCGGGCAGATCATCGCGCTCCTGGCGGCCTCGTTACTGGGCATCCCGGACTGGCACGTGGGCTCGCTCGACCTCTCCCCCGTGCTGTCCATCGCGGCGTTCCTGGTCGCCGGGTACTACTGGGACCGGCTGCGGGCGGAGACGCCGCAGTCGTTGTGGTTCGAGAGCCGGGCCGCCGCCGAGGCGATCAAGGGCCTGGTGTGGCGCTACGTCGTCCGGGCCCGGCCGTTCGACGGCCCGGCCCAGAGCGAGGAGGCCGACGAGCAGTTCCTGGACCGGCTGAGCGAGGTCTTCGAGACCTACCGCAGCGTGGGCGTGATTCCCAAGAACACCGAGCCTGCGATCACCGACGAGATGCGCCGTCTTCGCGCCGGGTCGCTGGTCGCCCGCCGCGAGCTCTACCTGCAGGAGCGGCTGCGGGCCCAACGGGTCTGGTACCTGGGCAAGGCGGACGCCTTCGACAACAAAAGCACCTTCTGGTCGCTGATGACCCTGGTGGCGATCGTCTTCGGCCTCACCGCGGCCGGGCTGCAGACGGCCGGCGCCGTGCACACCCACGTCCTCGGCACCCTGGCCACGGCGGGCGCGGCGATCACCGCCTGGACGCAGCTCAAGCAGTTCCGGCCGCTGGCCGCCGCGTACCGGCTGGTGGCGAAGGAGTTGGAGCAGGTGGAGATCCAGCTGGAAAGGCTGAATCCCGCCGAACCCGACGCCGAGGAGTTGTGGTCGCGGCTGAGCCGCGAGTCCGAGTCCATGCTCGCCAAGGAACAGGCGGTCTGGCGGGCCCGCAGCGACCGGAGGATCTGACCCGCCGAGCCCTTCCGCAGCACCACACGGCACCCGGCCCGGCACCGCCACCGCACCGACACCGCACGGAAACCGCGTAGAGGAGCGACGTGAGGGACATCGAGGTCAGGGCGCCGGACGGCCGCACGCTCACCGCGGCGATCTGGGGCAGATCCTCCGCGGACCCGGTGTTCCTGATGCACGGCATGCCCGGCAGCAGACTCGGACAGCTCCCGCTGGAACGGCAGTTGGACCGGCTCAACGTCCAGGTGGTCACCTACGACCGCCCCGGCTACGGCCGGTCCGACCGCCTGCCCGGTCGCCACGTCCGCGACGCCGCCCTCGACGTCGCCGCGATCGCCGACCGCCTCGGCCTCGACTCCTTCGGCATCGTGGGCCGTTCCGGCGGCGGCCCGCACGCGCTCGCCTGCGCGGCGCTCCTCCCGGACCGGGTGACCCGCACCGCCGTCATGGTCTGCCTCGCCCCGCGCGACGCCGAGGACCTGGACTGGTACCAGGGCATGACGGACTCCAACATCTCCGCCTTCCGCGCCGCCGAGGACGGCCCGCACCGCCTCCGCCCGCTCCTGGCCGCCCGCATCGACGGCATCCGCGAACAGCCCCGCAAACTGCTCCAGGCACTGCGCCACGAGCTGCCGTCCGCGGACCTCAACGCGATCCGCGACGCCGGTCTGCGCAGCACCCTCGCCCGCAACTACGCGGAGGCGGTCCGCACGGGGGACGACGGCTGGAACGACGACGTGCTGGCCTTCGTCCGGCCGTGGGGCTTCGACCCGGCCCGGATCGAGGGCCATGTCGATCTGTGGCACGGCGAGGACGACGTCTTCTCCCCGGTCCAGCACACCCGGTGGCTGGCCGCCCACATCCCCGGCGCCCACTCGATGGTCGAGCCGGGCGCGTCCCACTTCGCCGCCTGGCAGCTGCTGCCGGACATCCTGTGCCGGGTCGCGCTCAACACCGCACCGGCACCGTCCGACACCGCGTGACGACGAGGTCGGCAAGCGTCGAACTGACGGAACATCATGGCAGGTCCGGGCGCCGGTGAACGGCGCCCGGACCCTTCCGGTCAGGCCGGCACGAGCTCCAGGTCGCGGCCCATCCGGCGCCAGGCGCGCGCGTCGTGGACGGTCTGGTGGTTCTCGCCGAGCACCGCGATCAGCCGGTCGATCACTCGACGACGCAGGTCCTGCGCCTCGGCCTCACGGCCCAGGCCGCGCAGGGTGATCGCCAGGTTGCTCTGGCAGACCAGCGGGTCGGGGTGGTTGCCGCCGTACCTGGCGGTCATGCCCTGCAGCGCGGCCACCTCCAGCTCCTCGGACTTCTCGAGCTCGCCCATGTCGCCGTAGGTGTTGGCCAGGTTGAGCATCGCGCAGTGGGTGTAGGGGTGGTCCGCGCCCACCGTGTGCCGCAGCGCCTCCAGTGTGTGTTCGCCGAGCACCACCGCCTCACGCAGCTCCTCCGGCTGGCCGACGTCGCGCTGGTAGATCGTCAGGTTGTTGCCGCAGATCAGCGTGAACGGGTGGGTGTCGCCGAGGCGTTCGCGGTAGGTGTCGAACACCTCCCTGGCCGTGTCACGGGCCCGCTCCTTGTCACCTGCGGCCGAGTACTCCGCCGCGAGGTTGAGCGCGCAGGACAGCACGTCCGGCACCTTCGGGTCGTAGCGCTCCAGGTAGCGGTTGTAGGTCTCGATCGTCAGCCGCCGGGCCTCGTTCTGCTCTCCGGCCCGGCGCAGCGAGACCGCAAGGCTCGTGGCGTAGCGCAGCGACGCCAGGTCGGGCACCGGGACCGAGTACTCGTCGCGGAACTCGCTCAGCAGGCTGATCGAGCGCCCGTAGTTGCCGAGGGCACGCTCGTCGTCGGCCAGGTTGGCCTTCGAGCCCAGCGTGTACGGATGGGTGACGCCCAGCACCGCGGTGCGGAGGTTGTAGACCTCCTCGTCGAGTATCCGGGCCGCCTCGTAGTTCCCGGTGAACCGGTGGTCGACCGCCAGGTTGTTGGCGATGTTGAGGGTGCGCGGGTCCTCCTCGCCGAGCTCCTCCTTCATCCGCAGGTAGGTCTCCTGGTCGCGCTGGAGCGCCTCGGTGAAGCGGCCGACGACGCGCAGGTCGGCGGCGAGGTTGCCGGCGGTCTGCAGGGTCAGCGGATGGTCGGGGCGCAGCACCCGGGTCTGCCGCATCAGCGTGTCCTGGTCCAGTTCCAGGCACTCCTGGGCCAGTCCCTTGCTGCGCAGCACGCTGGCGAGCTGGAAGCGCAGCTGCAGCGTCTGCCGGTCGTCCTCGCCCAGCTTCTCGGTCCACGCGGTGTTCAGGCGACGGCCGAGGTCCTCGGCCCGGTCCAGGTCACCGCGCTTCCACAGGTAGCGGACCCGGTCGATCAGCAGTTGCCGGGTGTCGGCCTCGTCGCAGTTCTCGGCGTTGGACGGGCCGAGGTGGGGCCAGATCAACTCGAACCGCGGCCAGTTCTCCGGGTCGTCGGTGTCACCGATGTCGGGGCGGGCGCCGACGAGGATGCGGTGGACCTCGTGGACCAGGTCCTCGTGCTCCTCCGGCGTCAGGCCGGACCGGATGACCGCCTGCACCATGCGGTGGACCTGGAAGGTCTTGCTGCTGTTGTCGACCTTGGCCAGGGCGTACCGTCCGATGGCGCGGATGACGCGGCCCATCATGTTCTTGTCGCGCAGCTCCTCGTCGAACTCCACCAGCGCGTTCATCATCTGGTCGCTGTAGAAGATGCTGGTCGCGATGGAGTCCGGGGCGAGGAACGCGCACAGCTGGAGCAGCCGGACCGCCGCAGGCATCTGCTGGCTGAGCCGCTCGATGGAGACCTGCCAGGCCTTGCCGAAACTGTCGGGGTAGTCGTCCGGAGTGGTACCGCCGAGCGCTCGATCCGGCTGGCTCTTCAACTGCTCCACGTACTCGCCCACCGGAACGCCGGTGGTCTCCAGCCAGGCGGCGGCGATCTCGACCGCCAGCGGCAGGTCGCCGACGGCCTCGGCGACGAGTCCGGCCTCCTGCTGGCTGAGCGCCGGGGCCCGGCGGCAGAGGTGCTCGACCGACTCTTCTCGGCGGAAGACGTCGACCTCCAACGCCTCGGCATGGCTGGTCCATGCCTGGTTCCGCGAGGTGACCAGGACGTCCCCTGAACCGCCGGGCAGGAACCGCACGATCTGCGCGGGGTCGTCGGCGTTGTCGAAGATCAGCAGCCAGCGCTTGGCCTTGGGGTGCATCCCGAGGCGCAGCGTCTCCTTGACCAACTCGGCGTTCTCGTTGGCGTTCTCGCCCATCCGCAGGTCCAGGCGGCGGCCGAGCTCGGAGAGCGAGGTGGCCACCTGCTCGGGCTCCTCCGACTCGATCCACCAGACCAGGTCGTAGTCGGCCATGAAGCGGTACGCGTACTCCAGCGCCACCTGCGTCTTGCCGACACCGCCGAGACCGTAGAGGGTCTGCGGGGTCGGCAGCACCACTGTGGAGCGGCGATCCCGCTGCTGGCCCCGGAGTTGGTCGCGCAACCGGTCCAGCACGGCGGCGCGGCCGGTGAAGGAGGGGTTGCGCAGGCGCAGGTTCCAGATCGCCGGGCGGCGTCCCGGGAAGCGCGGACCCTCTCCCGGGATCGAGTCCATCAGCACGGTCTCGGGCAGGCCGACGGCCCGCAGCAGCACCGCCCGTGCGGCGTCCTCCTCCAGGCGCACCAACTCCACGGAGTTGCCGCCGTAGGTGCCGCCGGTCCGGGTGTCACCGACCCGCACCGTGATCAGCTCCGGCTGGTCCATGGTCCGCTCGCCGCCCAGCAGGTCACGGGCCTGACGCGACTGTACGGACTTGGCGTAGGCCGGACTCCACACCGCCAGCGTGCGGGTGACCGCGTCCCGGACTCGGTCGGAGTCGCCGCGCGGCAGCGAGCCGAGTTCGCGCGGGACGACCCGCAGCCCGGCCCTGGTCAGCACCCACTCGATCCACTCGGCCCACATCCGGTCCTCGGACGCGTAGGAGACGATGATGTCCTCGCGTGCGGTGGGACGTGGGCGGGTGAACAGGTCGACGTAGTGCAGCCGGACGTCCTCGTCCATGGGCGGCAGCCCGGTCACCCGGTCCTTGGTAACGGAGGCGACCAGCCGCTCGACCGCCGACAGCATGGAGGTCGGCGATCCGGGCTTGTCGCCGAAGGGCGCCAGGATCTCCTCGTAGGCGTAGTACGGCAGATACGGGATCTCCACCGAGTCCCAGTGGCGCTCCCGCCCGCTCTCGGACAGCCCCTGCGGCAGGCCGCTGAAACGTTTGCGTGCAAGCGCCCGCCCGGCGTCGGCCTTGCCCTTCTCGCCGTCGTCGATGCGCATCGGGACCGGCAGGATCCGGATGCCGCGGTTGTAGTGCCGCTCGGTGATCTTCCGAGCGATCTCGGAGGCGCCCTCGATGCTCTGGTTGCTGAGGGTGAAGCAGACGACGAGGTCGTCGGGGAGCTCGACGGTGCAGATCTCCTGGATGTCGGAGAGACCGGTGCGGCTGTCGAGCAGGACGTAGTCGTACTGGCGGCTCATGTCGGTACGCAGCGCCTTGAAGAACTCCGCGCCGTGCCGCCGGGCGTAGAACTCGTCCCAGTTGATGTTGGCCACCATCGCGCCGTAGTCGCTGTGCGCCTGACCGGCAGGAAGGAAGTCGAGGCAGCCCTCGCCCGGGAACCCGCTCCAGTTGAGCGACAGCACATGCGGCAGCACCCGCGTCCACTGCCGCATCTCCGCCGGGTCGAACTCCTCGCTCGTCAGCGGCGCGTCGCAGTAGTCGTAGATCAGGTCGATGACGCCGGTGGAGGCGTCCAGGGCGGCCTGCTCCAGGAAGGGCGCGAAGAATCGGTACAGCCCCGGCGCTTCCAGGTCCCAGTCGACGGCGAGGACCCGGTAGCCGTTGGCCGCCAGGATCCAGGCCGTGTTGGCCAGGGCCATGGTGCGTCCGGTACCGCCCTTGTAGGAGTAGAAGGTGATGATCCGTCCGTCGCGCTCCTCACGTGGCGGCAGCACCGGCTCGGCCCTGTCGCCCTCGGGCTGAGTCACGCTCATGGATTCCCTCCCCCAGAACCGGTTGCCGGCCCCTCGTCGGACGCGCTGGATTCATGGTCGGACGCGTCGGGCGGAGGCCCATGGCGGCCACCGTTACCCCGCTTGACGTGCTCGCTCCGCAGATTCGGTCGTGTCGGCGGCGAGCCGCTCGGCTCCGACGGAACACCCGGGAAGGGGTCCGGCCTGTCGAGCTCCTCGAAGGCGTGCATGGCGCTCAGCGCGACATGGGGCAGCATCGACTCGAATTCGTCCAGGCTGGTCACCACGTCGACACCGCGCAACCGGGCCCGTTGGAGACGTTGGGCGCGCAGGTTCACCAGCGTCCGCTCGGACAGGGTGCGCAGCTCCTCGTGGCGGGCGGCGTTCTCCGGGTCGTGCGGGTCCCACGGCTCCATCAGGCCGACCCAGGTCGGATTGCGCGCGTCGAGCTGCCGCAGCGTCTCCAGGTGGGCGGCGTCCAGCAGGGTCCAGCGATCCAGAAGCAGCAGTCCCGGAGCGGTGGGCCGCTCACCCGCGAGCAGCCGCGCTGCCTCTTCGCCGAAGGGCTCGATGCTGGCGTGGAACTCCCACTCGCGCGCCACCGACGCCGCCCGTCGGGCGATCGACTCGTCGCTGTCGCCGACAAAAGGCCGCCACTCATGGGCGTCCGCACCGTAGTTGGCGCCGGAGCGGCCCTCCGGAAGATGGTGGGCGTCGCAGGCGGCGACGGTGATCCGCAGGGTTCGCCTGCGGCCGGGTGCCGGAAAGACCGAGTCGTAGTCCTGGAAGTCCCGGCGTGCGCCGGTCCGCACCCGCATCTGCTCGGACACGTCGACAATGCGCTGTGCCAGGCGGTAGACGGCGAGTTGGTAGTCGGACTGGAACTTGGTGACCTTGAGGAGCGGCTGCATCCCCTCGGTCCGGTAGCCGTCGCCGAAGGCCTGGTGGTCGAACTGCAGGGCCTTGGCCACCGGCGGCAGCCGCTCCTCCTGCACGCGGACCCACTGCACCGGCACAATCGCCGACGGCAGTCCGCCGCCCGGCACCTCCGACAGCACCTCACGAGAGGCGAAGGAGGCCCACTCCTGCCCGCACGCCTGGCTCTTGAAGTAGTGCACGGAGTAGAGCGGCACGAAGACCCGGCAGTGCGCGAGCGCCTCGCTGATCCGCTCGGACCAGCCCTCGCCCACGTTCAGGCCCGAATCCATGAAGCCGGGAGGTTCGTTCGCGTCCCATCCGGACAGATCCGTGACGGCCTCGCACAGATCCCGGAACAGTCTGGCTTCCCAGAGGTTCGACACGCTGCGGGGCCGTCCGGCCCCGCGAGGTGAATGCGCGTAACTCAGAAAGAAGATGGGCCGAGGTATGTCCTCGTCCCAGCCCTTCTCCTCGGCCACGCTCGCACCCCCGAACGATGTTGCCCATGCAGTAGGACGATGGAACCGCGCTTATTGATGCTCCGTCAACACCGTGACTGCACCAGGCCTGTTCAGATTGCCGACAACCTTGTCCGCGAGGTCGACCGCGTCCCGGACCGGCACCAGGGTGGCGACGGCTCCGCCGATCGCCACCTGGCGCAGCTCCAGCTGCGGCCGACCGTTGTCGTCACGGAGTTCCAGGACCCGGCGGGCGAGCTCGGGGAAGTGCAGGTCGTCCAACTGCACCGCCTCGAAGGACCGCCAGTACGCAGCGCTCTCCCCCTGGCACTTGGCCCGGTAGGTCTGCACCGGCGCACCCGCGAAGTAGTCGATGAGATGCAAAGGCATGAGCATCTCCATGCCGAGGCCGAGGAGGAGTGCGTGAGCCCCTCTGTCGTACAACCGGCCGAGAGGCGACCGCGGGCCTAGATGCTCCTCGAAGGGATGAGGCTTGACGATCCTCTCCGCGAGCGGCCCGACGGCGGCGAAGGAGGTCTGCGGATGCGCGCTCCGGCGCGCCCCCGGCAGCAGGCGGATCGCCTCGGAGAGCCAGCCCATCGTGGGCGAGCACGGGGTCTTCTCCGGGTCGAACGCCGGCATCCTGGCGTGGTACTCGGCCAGTTCGGCAGGGCTCAGCCCCGATGTCTGCTCCAGATAGAGGCGGGAGGTCTGCGAGTTCTCCGGGGTGGCGGTGTAGGCGACGAGCGTGCCTTTCTGCCCGGTCGCCTCACGCAGTGCACGTGCCACGACCCCGGACCGACGCAGTGGGTCGGCTTCCTCCCCCTCGACCGGGCCCAGCCGACGCAGCGAGGCCTGGACAAGGAGAGTGCCGCCGGGTTCCGGGTTCCAGCCGAGCGCCGGCAGCAGACCCGCGAGCTCGCGCTCGGTGACCGGGGCGTTCGGCATCGACATCAGCTCTCCTCACGGACCCAGGGCTCCACGGTCGCCCGCATGCCCGCGACGAAGCGCCGGCCGCGGTCGGTCAGAGCACCAGAGTCCGTCATGACCCCGATGGCGCGGTAGGTGTGGTCGAGCCAACGTGTGTACTCGGCGCGGTCCTCTCGCGCATGTGTGGCCCTCCAGCGGGAGCGCCAGAACTCCACGACGGCGATGTGCGCGTACGTTCCCTGGAAGAGCCCCTCGAACGGTCGCGGATCGGGCCGCCACGGGGCGTCGAAAGTGCGGGTGTCGGACCGGTCGAACAGGTCCTCCATGTCGAAGACCGCACCCAGCTTGACGTGCTGGAACTCGTGGATCAGCAGCAGCGCCATGAACTCGGCCGAGCCCGGGCGCGCGATGCCGACCGTACCGAAGAGATCCCGCGCGGCACCGCTGACGTAGCTGCCGTCGGCCGACGGTCGCAGCGGCACCACGGTGCTCAGACCTGCGCGCAGGCCCGGCGCGTAGCCGGGCAAGGTCGCGTCGATGACCCGCCAGGCCGCTGCCAGCTCGGCCTGCCAGGCATCCGCCTCAGCGTCCGACATGGGCGCGGCAGGATCCCAGTGGTGGGCGCGGCGCTGCGGGTCCGTGTCGTCGAGCAGCAACCGCCAAACCCCTGCCCTCGGTTCGGGTGCGCCCGCATCGCCGGAGAGCGGACGGACCGGCCGCCAGCGCGGCTCGCGCTGCGGCGCCCGCAGCTCGACCTCGATGCGCTCCTGTGCCGTCTCCACGACGAACCGGTCATGCTCCGTCAGGACGAGGGCGGAACCGCCCTCGACACCGGTCAGCACACCGTGGCCCGGCACGCGCAGCTCGCCGCCGGGGCGCACCGGCAGCGTCAGCTTCCCGTCCGCCTTCGCGAACAGCGCTGCGGCGACGGCGAGTTCAGCCACGCCGCCGAAGCGCTCAGCAAGCGGCCCCGGCTGCGCGAGGCACTCCAACGCCCAGGAGCGCGTGAACGGGTGGGCCACCGCGCGGTCCAACGCCTCCGGCGCGCTCTCGTCCAGGAGGGCGATCAGCTCCCACGCGTCGCCGTACGGCAGGTCGGCCTCAGCATCGGCATCGGGGGCCGGAGCGGCGGACCAGGCCTCGGCGACCCGGTCCAGCAGGGCGCGGTTGACCTCCACCTGGGCGACGCGCAGCGCGTCGACAGCCCCGGCACCGCCGTAGCCGGAGGCCAGCTCGTCGAAGTGCGGGTCCGACAACAGGCCGGTGGACATGGGGTGGTGCTCCTTGCGGGCGCGTTCCGCATCGCGGACGGCGGTGATCAGGGCGAGAAGGTCGGGACAGAAGACGCTGGGGTTGTCGAAGCCGCCGTCGACCGCGTGGAAGCCGCCGTCCGCACTGCGGTACCGGTGTGCGTACAGGCCGCCCCCGCAGGACTCCACGACCGGACAGGCTCTGCACTGCGCGCTCAGTCCGTCCAGCCCCTGCTGACGGTCGATCATGCCCGGGTGCCGGGCGGCGGTGTCGAAGTCGTGCCGGAACACGTCGAAGCCGGTCGCCGCGGCGCCGTCGTAGGCCGTCTTCAGCGAGTCGGCCTGCTCCAGGGTGCCGTCGGTCTCGACGACGACCAGATCGGCGGGCGCGAGCCCGAGCGACTCGGTCAGGCTGCTCTGTCCGCGCAGCGTGCGGTGCAGCGAGTCGAACATCCGGACCGGCACGGGCCGCCCCTGCGCGTTCCAACGCTCGTAGACACGCCCCAGCCATTCGGCATACGGCGTCGTCCCGGGGCCGTCGGGCCGCAGCGGCGGCTCGTCCCAAGTGGCGTGCGGCAGCAGGAAGTCGATGCGTGGTGGGTCGAGAGCGACGAGGGCGTCGTAGACGGCGACGGGGTCGTTGCGCACGTCGACGGTGCAGAGGAGGCCGGCGTAGAGGTGGCGCCAGCGGGGCAGGCGGAGCAGGTCGATCGCCCTGACCACCTGGTGGTAGCTGCTGTGGCCGTTCGCATAACGGCGGTGCAGATCGTTCGCGGCGCGGTCCCCGTCCAGGGAGACGCCGACTTTCACGTGGAACTCGTCGAAGATCCTCAGATGACGCTCGCCCAGCGTGACCGCATTGGTGTGGATCCGTAAATCCAGCTCGCACACCCCGCGCAAGGCGTCGTTGAGCACCTGCGCGGCGCGCCGCAACCGGATCGGCCCAGCCAACAGAGGCTCGCCACCGTGGAGTACCACATGCACCCGCTCCAACCGGTGAACACGCGCGTGCTCAGCGATCCTGGCCGCCGTCTGCACGAGGACGTCGTCGAGCGGCACCTTGGGTCGGCCGCGCCAACTCGTGTCGGCGTGCTCATAGACGTAGCAGTGATCACAGGACAGATCGCATCGACTGTTGAGTTTGATGACGAACTGCCTGAACGGCGTGGCTACGGAAGGATTGAGGTCCATGCTGGTTCTTGGCCTACGGACAGAAAGCCTCTGCGCCTCGTCAGATCGAGGAGTTGAAGGCTGCCACGTCCAGCCGGGAGACGCCGTTGTCGGGCAGCACCCGGCTCAGCATCATGCTGTGCGCGGCACCACCCCGCTTGGCGAGCCGGACCGGAACCGGTCGGATGGACTGTGCATCGTCGGCGGACGAAACCGCCTCCGTGGCCCGGGACTTGTTGTCGCGAGATGCGGTCATCGAGGACCCCTTGTGTTTGGAAGGGCAAAAGGCCGGGCAGGGGTTGCCGAGAGCCTTCTCCTCGCGTTGTTCGATGGTCTGCATCGCCAAGCGCCAGGATCTCCACGTGCACACCATCCACCCGCGCGGAAACTTACCCCTCCACGGAAGATTCACGTAGCCGGGTAGACGGTTTCCGGACTGCCATGTCCACAAAAAGCCACAGGTCATCGACCTTTTGGCCAGTCCGATCATGGCGAAAATGCGATCCTGAGAATCACTCTTGCGTGGAGATTGTCTACGCCGTTCTGCGTAGCCGGTCTCCATCACCTGTCTACAGCGTCACGGACAGAGCCGCTCCACCCGCCAGCCGGTCGGGGCGGTCGGGTCGGCGTCGTAGACGAGGCGGTCGTGGAGGCGGTTCTCGCGGCCCTGCCAGAACTCGACCGACTGCGGCGCGACCCGGAAGCCGCCCCAGAACGGCGGGGCCGGGACGCCCTCGCCCTCCGGGTAGCGCGCCGCCAGGTCCGCGTAGCGCTGCTCCAGTTCCTCGCGGGAGGCGACCGGCCGGGACTGCTCGCTGGCCCACGCGCCGAGCTGCGACCCGTGCGGTCGACTGCGGAAGTACGCCGCCGTCTCGTCGCGTCCGACCTTCACCGCCGTTCCGGTGACGATGACCTGACGGGCGATCGGATGCCACGGGAAGAGCAGCGCGATGTGCGGATTGACCGTCAGGTCCCGCCCCTTGCGCGACTCGTAGTTGGTGTAGAAGACGAATCCGCGCTCGTCGAAGCCCTTCAGCAGCACCGTGCGCATGCTGGGCCGACCGGCCTCGTCGGCGGTGGAGACCACCATCGCGTTCGGTTCGTCGAGTCCGGCATGCTGCGCGTCCACGAACCACCGGGTGAACTGCTGGATCGGGTCGGCGGCGAGCTCCGCCTCCAGCAGGCCGGTGGCACGGTACTGCCGACGCATGTCGGCGGGGTCCGCCGAGGGGCGCGGGTCGGCGTGGTGAGGCGCGAGAGGGGCTTGGTCCGATGCGTGCACGCCGACATCATCCCAGCACCGGCTGAACGGACCGGGAAGCTCATCCGACCAGAACGCGCAGGATCTGCACCCGGTGTCCGCAGAGTGTGGACAGAGTCTGGACTCTGTCCACATCGAGAGCGAGTATCTTTGCCGGGCCCGACCCCCACCCTCTCGGACGACTGTTCGCAACGGCGCGTGCATTTGTACCGAATCAGAGGTGAATACCACGTGTGTGCAGGGCATCACCGTCGTGGGATCTGGCGCAATGCACCCAGTGCCTGCCACTCTGGCACTGCGTGCCACGCGCGCACCGCACCTCTTACCGCGCAACCGCGCGGTCACAACCCAAGAGACGACTTGGCCACACCCCAAAGTCATCCGCCGATCCGACCGATCAGAGGAGCCGCCTGATGTCCGACTTCGTACCCGGGCTCGAAGGAGTCATTGCGTTCGAGACGGAGATCGCCGAACCCGACAAGGAGGGCGGCTCGCTCCGCTACCGCGGGGTCGACATCGAGGAGCTCGTCGGTCACGTCTCCTTCGGCAACACCTGGGGCCTGCTGGTCGACGGCAAGTTCAACCCGGGCCTGCCGCCGGCGGAGCCGTTCCCGATCCCGGTCCACTCCGGCGACATCCGGGTGGACGTCCAGTCCGCGCTGGCAATGCTGGCCCCCGTCTGGGGTCTGCGCCCGCTGCTCGACATCAGCGCCGAGCAGGCCCGTGACGACCTCGCCCGCGCCGCGGTGATGGCCCTCTCCTACGTGGCCCAGTCGGCCCGCGGCCAGGGTCTGCCGATGGTCCCGCAGAGCGAGATCGACAAGGCCGAGACCATCGTCGAGCGCTTCATGATCCGCTGGCGCGGCGAGCCCGACCCCAAGCACGTCAAGGCGGTCGACGCGTACTGGACCTCCGCGGCCGAGCACGGCATGAACGCCTCGACGTTCACCGCCCGCGTCATCGCCTCCACCGGCGCGGACGTCGCCGCGGCGCTCTCCGGTGCCGTCGGCGCGATGTCCGGCCCGCTGCACGGCGGTGCGCCGTCCCGCGTCCTCGGCATGATCGAGGAGATCGAGCGGACCGGCGACGCGGTCGCCTACGTCAAGAACGCCCTCGACAAGGGCGAGCGCCTGATGGGCTTCGGCCACCGCGTCTACCGCGCCGAGGACCCCCGTGCGCGCGTCCTGCGCCGCACGGCGCAGGAGCTGGACGCTCCCCGCTTCGAGGTCGCCGCGGCCCTGGAGAAGGCGGCCCTGGAGGAGCTCCACGCCCGCCGCCCCGACCGCGTGCTGGCCACCAACGTCGAGTTCTGGGCGGCCATCGTCCTGGACTTCGCCGAGGTCCCCGCGCACATGTTCACCTCGATGTTCACCTGCGCCCGCACCGCGGGCTGGTCGGCGCACATCCTTGAGCAGAAGCGCACGGGCCGCCTGGTGCGCCCGTCCGCGCGCTACATCGGCCCGGGCACGCGCAGCGTGACCGAGGTCGAGGGCTTCGGCGACATCGCGCACTGAGCAACTGTGCTGCCGTAGGCAGTTGCACTACCGCAGGGGGCGCGAGGGTCCGCTGATACGCGGCTCCGCCGCAGAGGCGCGACAAGCTGGATCCGCGCTCCCGCAGGTAGTTGCACTACCGCAGGGGCGCGGGGCTCTGCCGATCTGCGGCTCCGCCGCGTGGGCGCGACAAGCCGAGCCCGCGCTCCCGCAGGCAGTTGCACCACCAGGGGCGCGGGGAACTGCGCGACAAGCCACCCAGTGTGGTGAGTCACCGTGCGAACAGGGCCATCCGCACACGGTGGTTGTTCGCGCAGTTCCCCGCGCCCCTGGTCGTGCAACCGACCGCCCTGCGCGCAGAGCAATCCCCGCGCCCCTGAAGTGCACCCTCCCGCCCCGGAAAACTGCAGCTCCAGGCGGTCTCATCAGGCGGACCTGGCGTCTCAGCCGAGCGCGTAGCGGCTAGGCTGCGCACGTGGCTGATATCCAGATCCCCGCTGACATCAGGCCCGCTGACGGCCGTTTCGGCGCAGGTCCGTCCAAGGTCCGGCCGGAGGCGCTCCGCGCGCTCGCTGAGACCGGTACCTCCCTGCTCGGCACCTCCCACCGCCAGGCCCCGGTGAAGAACCAGGTCAAGCGCGTGCGTGAGGGCATCAGCAGCCTCTTCTCGCTGCCCGACGGCTACCAGGTCGTCCTCGGCAACGGCGGGTCCACCGCGTTCTGGGACATCGCCGCCTTCGGTCTCGTCGAGAACAAGTCCCAGCACCTGAACTTCGGCGAGTTCTCCTCCAAGTTCGCGGCAAGCGTCAAGGCCGCGCCGTGGCTGGCCGAGCCGACCGTGATCAAGTCCGAGCCTGGCACGCACCCGCTGCCGCAGGCCGAGGCCGGGGTCGACGTCTACGCGCTGACCCACAACGAGACCTCCACCGGCGTGGCCATGCCGATCCGCCGGGTCGAGGGCGCCGACGAGGGCGCGCTCGTGCTGGTGGACGCCACCTCCGGCGCCGGCGGTCTGCCCGTCGACATCGCCGAGACGGACGTCTACTACTTCGCCCCGCAGAAGTGCTTCGCCTCCGACGGCGGGCTCTGGGTCGGCGTCTTCTCCCCCGCCGCGCTGGAGCGCGCCGCCCGCATCGCCGCGAGCGACCGCTACGTGCCGCCGTTCTTCGACCTGCCGACCGCGATCGACAACTCGTCGAAGGACCAGACCTACAACACCCCGTCCGTCTCCACGCTCTTCCTCTTCGCGGAGCAGCTGGAGTGGATGAACGGCAACGGCGGTCTCGACTGGACGACGGCCCGCACCGCGGACTCGTCCTCGCGCCTCTACACCTGGGCCGAGAAGTCGCCCGTCGCCACGCCGTTCGTCGCCAACCCGGCGGAGCGTTCGCAGGTCATCGGGACGATCGACTTCGACGACTCGGTCGACGCCGCGGCGATCGCCAAGGTGCTGCGCGCCAACGGCATCGTCGACACCGAGCCCTACCGCAAGCTCGGCCGCAACCAGCTCCGCGTCGCGATGTTCCCGGCGATCGACCCGGCCGACGTCGAGGCGCTGACCACCTGCATCGACTACGTCATCGAGCGCCTGTAGTCGCCGAAGCTCAGAGATCAACGAGGGGCCCGGGGAGCCGAACAGCTCCCCGGGCCCCTTCTCGTCGCGCCGCTGACGACGGATCAGATCAGGGGATCGGCACCGGCACGGGCAGCGGCGGCAGGCTCAGGCCGAGGGCCGCCACGACCGCGGTGACCACCGCGAGCAGGTCCGCGACCACCGCGGTGATCGCGGCGAGCACCTTGGTCGGGTCGGGGAGCGCGGCGACGATCGCCTGGACGTCGGTGGTGAGCTTGGTCAGGGCGTCGCTCACCGCGTCCTGCGGCTTCATGGCGTGCACGGGCACGGCGTGCACCTTGCCGAGCTTGGCCCCCGGCTTGACCGCCGCGGTCACCGGAGCCGCCGGGAGGGACGCCTTGAGCGCGGTGACGGCGTCGGTGACCTGCTTCACCAGTGCCGTCAGTGACGCCGCGCTGGGGGCCGGAGTCGCGGAGGCCGCCGTGGAGAGCTTCGCGACGGCGGACTGGACCGCGCCGAGGTTGCCGAGCGTGCCGAGCTCGGCGGTGGGGTTGGCGGCAGCGGCGACATGGCGCGCCGTGCCGCCCTGGGGTTGAGGAGCCGCCTCCGCGGTCGAGATGAGGCCTCCGCCGGCCACGGTGGCGGCGAGGGCGATACCGGCGATCACGGAGTGGGTGCGACTGACACGCATGAGCTGAGTTCCCTTACTACTGGGAGTGACTGAGACTCAGTCACCGTCACTCCGGGGAACACGCTCCGCAACTCGGGGACCACGAAGGGTCACCTGGTCGCTCAGTGAACCATGGCGCCGATCACCACGGCGACGAGGAGCAGCACCAGCGCGCCGCTGACGATTCGGGTTCGGGTCTTGGGGTCCACGTGACCAGCCTATCCTTCGGTTTCCGCACGCCCGGTGGGGTGTGCGGTCGATCCCCGGACCACGAGCGCGGTGGGCAGCGGCTCGGGTTCGGGCTCGGTCTTCGACGCGGTTTCGCGACTTTCCGACGGACCGTCGGATCGTTCACCCATCAGGGCGGTGAGCAGCCGGACGCCTGCCGCGCCCAGACGCTCGCCCGGCAGGTCCACGGTCGTCAGCGCGGGCGCGAAGAGCGGCGCGGCGACGATGTTGTCGATGCCGACGACCGACAGGTCGTCAGGAATGCGCAGTCCGAGCTCGGCAGCGACGTGGTAGACGCCCGCCGCGACCACGTCGTCGTCGCACACCACGGCACGCACCCGCTCCCCCGACCCCCGCCCCGGCCCGGGCCCCGACCCCGGCGAGGCCAGCAGCACCCGTGCGGCCTCCCTGGCGGCGTCCAGGCCGCCGTTGACGGAGACTCCGACCTCGACCACCTCGGCTCCCGACGCCGCGCGCTCGAAGCCTGCCTGGCGTGCCCGGAAGGTGTGCGCGGACTCAACCGACCGCAGATGACCGAGCCGGAGGTGACCGAGCTCACGGAGATGGGTGACCGCAGCGGCCATCCCGCCGCCCACGTCGAGCTGCTGGGTGCGCCGCTGCGGATGGCCGGCGCTGAGCGCCGGGTCGGCGTCGAGGAAGACGGTGGGCAGGCTCTCCGGCAGGTCGTCGCCGAGCTGGCTGTCGTCGGGCGAGCAGATCAGCAGACCGTCGTACTGGCCGCTGCGGGCCGCGCGGGCGAGCTCGGCATGGTCCCAGCCCGACGAGACGACGACCGACAGCTCGCCGAGCGCCGCCTCGGCCTGCGCTCCCGCGAGGACGCGGGCGAAGAACGGCCCCAGGATGTTCGGCACCGCGAGCAGCAGCAGGCCGGTCCGGCCGAGCCGGAGCTGACGGCCCGCCGCCTGCGGTTGGTAGCCCAGCTCGGCGGCCGCGGCCAGCACGCGCTCCCGCGTCGGCGCGGAGACGCGGTGCGAGGAGGCGCTGGCGGAGAAGACCAGCGAGACCGTGGCCTGGGACACCCCTGCCAGCCGGGCCACGTCCTGTCCGGTGGGGCGACGCGTCATGATCGGCGTGCCTGTGCGCTACGCGGGTGCCGGGCGGTTACTGCTGGGCGCGGAGGGCGTCGTCGACGGCGTCCTCGGCCGCGTTCTGGGCCGCGATCCGGCTGGCCATGCTGCCCGACTTGGACTTGCGGCGCTCGATGCCGCCGGTGATCTGCTCCGACATGGCGTCGCGCTGCTTGTTCAGCACGACGTAGCTGATCGGCGCGGAGACCAGGGCCGCGATGATCAGCAGCAGGAAGACACCGGAGCTGCCGGCCGTGACCGGCAGCACACCGAAGTGGGCCAGGAGCAGGGCGACCAGGAAGACGGCCAGGAAGATGCTGGCGCGCATCGCGGAGTAGCGGAGGGTCGCGTGCGAGGTACTGGGGGTGCTCACGGCTCGGTTTCTCTTTCCCTTGTCCGTGGAGGTACGACAGTCCAGTGAAGCACGCCCGCAAGGGCGATCTTCACCGGGTCCGCACGCCGCTGCGTACGTGGCGGGGCTCAGCCGCGTACGCGGCGGCCGGACGTCAGCGCAGGTCGAGCCACATGAAGACGGAGTCGCGGTCGTCGCCGGGCGCGACGCGCAGCGCTCCCGGCAGTCGGCCGACCTCCTTGTAGCCGCAACGCTCGTAGAAGCGCTCCAACCCGAGGCCGCCGCGCAGGTCGAGCTGGAGCCCGGCCAGACCCCACGCACGGGCGTGCCGCTCGGCCTCCGCGAGCAGCGCGACACCGTCGCCCCGGCCCTGGAAGTCGGGGTGCAGCATGACCCGCTTGACGGTCCGCCAGTGGTCCATCAGCGAGAACCGCATGTCCACGAGGAAGAGGGCACCGGCCATGCGGCCGGTCTCCTCGTCGTGCGCGACCAGCAGCCGGTCTCGGCCGTCGCCCGGTCCGTGACCCAGCCCGGCCAGCCCCTTCTCGGCCGTCGGCCGGACCTCCTCACGGGTGACCGGCGCGACGAAACCGATCGCGCCGCCCGCATTCGTGGCCGCAGTCCAGACGTCTATCAGGCCCTCGACCAGCTCCGGGGTGACCTCGGGGTCGAGGGTGAAACGCAGTGCCATGTACAGAGAGCCCCTGGAACCGTGCCGACTAGAACTTCATCGGCTGCGGCGTCTCGCGACGGTCGCCGTCCGGGCCCGGGTACTCACGGATGATCTCGTAGCGGGTGTTCCGCTCGACCGGGCGGAAGCCCGCGTCACGGATCAGGTCGAGCAGGTCGTCACGGGTCAGCTTGTTCGGCGTGCCGAAGCCGTCCGCGTCGTGGGTGATCTTGTACTCGACGACCGAGCCGTCCATGTCGTCCGCGCCGTGGTTGAGCATCAGCTGGGCGCCGGCCAGACCGTGCATGACCCAGAACACCTTGACGTGCGGGACGTTGTCGAAGAGCAGCCGGGAGACGGCGAAGGTGCGGATCATGTCCGCGCCGGTCGCCATGGTGGTGCGCGCCTGCAGCGTGTTGCGGACCTTGCCGTCACGCGAGTCGTGGAAGTCGTGCTGGTAGCGCAGCGGGATGAAGACCTGGAACCCGCCGGTCTCGTCCTGCAGCTCACGCAGCCGCAGCACGTGGTCCACGCGGTGGCGCGGCTCCTCGATGTGGCCGTAGAGCATGGTGGCGGGCGTCTTCAGGCCCTTGGAGTGAGCGAGGCGGTGGATCCGCGACCAGTCCTCCCAGTGGGTGTCGTGGTCGACGATGTGCTGACGCACCTCCCAGTCGAAGATCTCCGCGCCACCGCCGGTCAGCGACTCCAGACCGGCGTCGATCAGCTCGTCGAGGATCTCGTCGGCCGAGAGGCCGGAGATCTTCTCGAAGTGGTGGATCTCGGTGGCGGTGAAGGCCTTGAGCGCGACGTTCGGCAGCGCCTCCTTGAGGGCGCGCAGCGAACGCGGGTAGTACCGCCAGGGGAGGGTCGGGTGCAGGCCGTTGACGATGTGCAGCTCGGTCAGCTGGTCGTTCTCCATCGCCTTGGCGAGCTTGACCGCCTCCTCGATGCGCATCGTGTACGCGTCCTTCTCGCCCGGCTTGCGCTGGAAGCTGCAGTAGGCGCAGGAGGCGGTGCAGACGTTGGTCATGTTGAGGTGACGGTTGACGTTGAAGTGGACGACGTCGCCGTTCTTCCGCGTCCGCGCGTAGTGGGCGAGGCCACCCAGCCAGGCCAGGTCGTCGGTCTCGTAGAGCGCGACCCCGTCCTCACGACTGAGCCGCTCCCCGGCGTAGACCTTCGCCTCCAGCTCGCGCTTCAGCCCTGCGTCCATCCGCCTCATGCCTCCATCAGCAGTGGCCCTCACCGGGCCGACGATCCCCACGAGCCTACGCCCTCACTCTGACGGGATGTTGCGGTACCCGTCAGGGGCGCGGGGAACTGCCCGAGAAACCACCCACAGAGGTAGAGCACCGAACGAGCAGGGCCATCCGCACAGGGTGGTGCAGGACTCAAACGGCGAGAATCCTCGCCAAAAGCGCCGGATCCACGTTCCCGCCGCTCACCACCGCGGCGAACCGCGTGCCCGGCAGCTCCGCGCCGTGGAACAGGTACGCAGCCGTCGTCACCGCACCCGACGGCTCGGCCACGAGCCGCCCGCGGCGGGCCAGGACAGCCATCGCGTCGCGGATCTCGTCCTCCGTGACCGTGATGATGTCGTCGACGTACGCCTGGACGTGCTCCCACGGCAGCAGGCCGAGGGAGTTCGTCCGCAGCCCGTCCGCGATCGTGCGGTGGGTGTCCGCGAAGGGCCACACCTTCCGCTCGCCGGAGCGGAAGCTCTCCGCCGCGTCGCCGGCCAGGGCCGGCTCGACGCCGATGACCTTGACGCCCGGCATGGTGAGCTTCAACGCCGTTGCCACACCGCTGATCAGGCCGCCGCCGCTGACCGGGACCAGGACCGTCTGCAGGTCGAGGTCGAGAGCCGCCGCGTCGTCCGCGATCTCCATCCCGACCGTGCCCTGGCCCGCGATGACGTACGGGTCGTCGTACGGCGGGACCCAGACGTAGCCGTGCTTCTCGACCAGGTCCGCGGGCGTGGTGTCCCGCTCGTGCATGGCGACCAGGATGACCTCCGCGCCGAACGAGCGGGTGCTTTCCACCTTCACCTCGGGTGAGGTGTCCGGCATCACGATGACGGCCTGGATGCCGAGTTCGCGCGCCGCGTAGGCCACGGCCTGCGCGTGGTTGCCACTCGACTGGGCTACCACGCCCCGCGCCCGCTCCTCCGGCGTCAGCGCCGCGAGGCGGTTGTACGCGCCGCGGATCTTGAAGGCCCCGGTCGGCTGCAGGCCCTCCGGCTTCAGATGCAGCGAACGGCCGTCGGGCTGGTCCGCCCACGGGCACGGCATCAGGGGAGTGCGCACGGCCACCCCGGCGATCCGCTGTTGCGCTTCGCGCACCTCGTCCAGCGTCACCAGGGTCATACGCGCATCACACCTTCCGCTGCTCGGCGGTCACCTCGGGGTCGGGGAGCTCGACGGCGCGGTTCTCCCACTTGGTGGAGAGTACGACCGTGGTGCGCGTGCGGGCTACACCCCTGGTGCCGGAGAGGCGTTTGACGATCGACTCCAGCCCGTCGACGTCCGGGACGCGGGCCTTGAGCATGTAGGAGTCCTCGCCGGCGATGAACCAGCAGTCCTCGATCTCGGGCAGGTCGCGCAGCCGGTGCGAGACGTCGTCGTGGTCCGCCGCGTCGGTCAGCTGGAGGCCGATCAGCGCGGTGACGCCGAGGCCGAGCGAGGCCGGGTTGACCGTCGCGCGGTACCCGGTGATGACGCCGGCCTGTTCCAGCCGGTTGATCCGGTCCGTGACGCTGGGGCCCGAAAGCCCGACAAGCCGTCCCAGCTCGGCGTACGAGGCGCGCCCGTTCTCGCGCAGCGCCTGAATGAGCTGCCTGTCCACCGCGTCCATGCTGGGAAACCTGGCCTTCCAATCGTTGGGGAACGTGCCGACAGTATCCGGAATCCCAAAGTCCAGGCCGACAAGACCCCCGGTTCGCAAAGAAGATACTCCGACGAGGTGACCTCCATCACGTCGCCCCCAGCTCGCCCTCCCAGCGGCGGTAGAGAGCGTGCGGAACCTTCACCGAATCCAGCACCCGCCCGCCCACGAAGTCCACGAGCTGCTGCACGCTTCCCGACCCGGCGTAGAAGCCGGGCGAGGCGGGGATCACCACCGCGCCTTGCTGGTCCAGCTCTACGAGTTGACGCAGCGTCACTCCGGTGAGCGGGCTCTCGCGCACGCACAGCACCAGCGGCCTGCGCTCCTTGAGCGTGACGTTGGCGGCACGCTGGAGCAGGTCCTTGCTGAGCCCGATCGCGATCCCGGCGACGGCGGCGGCGCTGCACGGGACCACGATCATCCCCTTCGCGGGGTACGAGCCGCTGGACGGCCCCGCCGCGAAGTCACCCGCGGTCCAGTACCGCACGTCGTCGAGGTCGAACGGCTGCGGCTTCCCTCGGTCGAGCGGGCGCTCCAGCCACTCGCGCAGATCCTCACGCCAGTGCGCGTCCCGGAACGCGATCCCGGTCTCGTCGATGATCGTCAGCCGCGCGGCCCTGCTGACGACGACGTCGACCGCCTCCCCCGCCTCCAGCAGCCCACGGATCACCGACGCCGCGTACGGCGTCCCGGACGCCCCCGACACCCCGACGACCCATGGCTCCCGCGCTTCCTGCTTCACATGATCGACCCTAACCGCTCGGGTCAGTCGTGGACGATGCGGATGCCGGTCCGGCGGCCCAGGGTGCCGAAGGACGGCAGTAGCAGGAAGATCGCCGCGTCGAGCAGGTCGGGGCGGCCCAGGCCGACGAAGGTGGGGACGTGGCCCACGGCGCTGATCAGGGCCTCGACCGTCGGGGCGTCGGACTGCTCGAAGACGGTGTAGAAGAGGTTGCCCGGCTTGCCGTCCCAGAGCGGGTCGGCGTAGGTCTCCCAGGTCTGGTTGTTGAAGGCGCGGGCGTAGCGGGCCTCCGGGGCCAGCGCGCGGACCAGGTCGGCGCTGTGCAGGACGGGCTGCGGGAACCGGTTGGCCGCGTCGACGATCAGCTTGCCCGCCAGCGCCTCGGCGTGGGTGCGCAGGAACGCCTCGACGTCGCCCGCCGGGATGGCCAGCACGACGGTGTCCGCGGCGGCCACGGCCTCCGCCACGGTGGCGACCTTCGCGCCGGTGTCGCCCGCCGCGTCGGACGCCCCGGGGTTGCGTGACCCGAACACGACCGCGTGCCCTGCCCTGGCGAAGGCCCGGCCGAGCGTCCCGCCGATGTTGCCCGTGCCGATGACCGCCGTGGTGCCGATGCCGTTGTCGGTGCCGATGCCGTTGTCGCTCATGACGAAGCCCTCCCGTTGCTCGTCTGCCTCTGGTGAGGGTGAGCGACGGGAGGGCTCGTGATATTCCGTCAGTTACCGGGCAGCTACGGCGTCAGCCCGCGCAGCGCGAGATCCAGCAGCGCGAAGCAGAAGAGCGAGATCCCGACGAAGCCGTTGACCTGGAAGAACGCCCGGTTGAGACGGCTCAGGTCGTGCGGGCGGACGATGGTGTGCTCGTAGACGAACGCCACCGCGACCACCGCAAGGCCCATCCAGAACGCCCAGCCCGCGCCCGACAGCCAGGCGTACCAGCAGAGCAGCAGCATGGTCACCAGGTGCGCGGCGCGCGCGCCGTACAGCGCGGCCGGGACGCCGAAGCGGGCCGGGACCGAGCGGACGCCGTCGGCGCGGTCGGCCATCACGTCCTGGCAGGCGAAGATGAGGTCGAAGCCGCCGATCCAGACACCGACCGCGAGGCCCAGCACGCAGGCGGGCCAGGACCAGGTGCCGGTGACCGCCAGCCACGCCCCGATCGGGCCCATCGCCTGGGCCAGGCCGAGGATCGCGTGCGGGAAGTCGGTGAACCGCTTGCCGTAGGGGTAGACGACCATCGGGATCACCGCGATGGGCGCCAGCGCCAGGCAGAGCGGGTTGAGCAGCGCGGCGGCGGTCAGGAAGACCACCAGCGCGACCGCCGAGCCGGTGTACGCGGTCCGCATCGAGACCGCGCCGGTGACCAGCTCGCGTCCGGCGGTGCGCGGATTGCGCGCGTCGATCTCGCGGTCGATGATCCGGTTGGCCGCCATGGCGAAGGTCCGCAGGCCGACCATGCACAGCGTCACCAGGAACAGCTGCACCCAGTGCACGCGCCCGTTGGCGAGGAACATCGCCGTCAGCGCGGCGATGTAGGCGAAGGGCAGCGCGAAGACCGAGTGCTCGATCATCACCAGCCGCAGGAACGCCTTGGTTCTGCCGGCGTCGGCAGTCGCGACAGCAGTCGTCATCAGAGCCCGTACTCCTTCCAGCGCGTGTCGACCAGGGCGGCGGTCGCCGGGTCGGAGAGGACCATCTCCGGCCAGCCGCCGTCGCGGGTGTAGCCCTCCTCGGGCAGCTTGCGGGTCGCGTCGATACCCGCCTTGCCGCCCCAGAACTGCTGGTAGGAGGCGTGGTCGAGGTGGTCGACCGGTCCCTCCACGACGGACAGGTCGCGGCTGTAGTCGACGTTGCCGAGCGCCCGCCAGGCGACCTCCTGGTAGTCGTGGACGTCGCAGTCCGCGTCCACCACCACGATCAGCTTGGTCAGCGACA
Organism: Streptacidiphilus fuscans; assembly: GCF_015690355.1. Taxonomy (GTDB): domain Bacteria; phylum Actinomycetota; class Actinomycetes; order Streptomycetales; family Streptomycetaceae; genus Streptacidiphilus; species Streptacidiphilus fuscans. The sequence goes on from NZ_JADPRT010000019.1 coordinate 146,535, forward strand.
TCATGTGCGCGCCCCAGATCGCGTGCATGACCTTCTGCGCGTGCTTCGGGTACTTCTTGTCGATCGAGACGATCACGCAGTTGTGGAAGCCGCCCGCCTCGGGCAGGTCGTAGTCCACGATGTCCGGGACGATGACCTTGAGCAGCGGCAGGAAGAACCGCTCGGTGAACTTGCCCAGCGGCCCGTCCTCGGTCGGCGGGCGGCCGACCACGATGGACTGGAGCAGCGGGCGACGGCGCATGGTGACGCAGTCGATCGTCAGCGCGGGGAACGGCTCCTGCGGCGTGTAGAAGCCGGTGTGGTCGCCGAACGGGCCCTCCGGCAGCATGACGCCCGGGTCCAGCCAGCCCTCCAGCACGACCTCGGCGTCCGCCGGGACCTGCAACGGCACGGTCTTGCAGTCGACCATCCGGACCCGCTCGCCCGCGACGAAGCCCGCGAAGAGGTACTCGTCGATGTCACCCGGCAGCGGCGCGGTCGCGGCGTAGGTGACCGCGGGCGGGCAGCCGAACGCGATCGCGACCGGCAGCTTCTCGCCGCGCTTGGCGGCGATCGCGGCGTGGTTGCGGCTGTCCTTGTGGATCTGCCAGTGCATGCCGATGGTGCGCTTGTCGTGCCGCTGCAGCCGGTAGAGGCCGAGGTTGCGGACGCCGGAGTCGGGGTCCTTGGTGTGGGTCAGGCCCAGGTTGAAGAACGAGCCGCCGTCCTCGGGCCAGGTGAAGAGCGCGGGCAGCTGCATCAGGTCGACGTCGTCGCCGGTGAGCACGACCTCCTGGACCTTGGCCTCCCCCGGCTTCACCTTCTTCGGCGGGACGTGCGTCATCCCGGCCAGCTTGCCGAACGCCTCCCGGACGCCGGTGAAGCCGTGCGGCAGCTCCGGCTTGAGCAGACCGGCGATCTTCTCGCCGATCTCGTCGGCGGACTTCAGGCCCAGCGCCTTGGCGAGGCGGCGCTCGGTGCCGAAGACGTTCATGGCCAGCGGCATCGCCGAGCCCTTGACGTTCTCGAAGAGCAGCGCCGGGCCCTTCGCCTTCTGCACCCGGTCGACGATCTCCCCGACCTCCAGGTACGGGTCGACCTCCACCTTGATCCGCTTGAGGTCGCCCTCGCGCTCCAGCGCCCGGAGGAAGGACCGTAGATCGTCGTAAGCCATAGCGCTCAGTATCCGTTACCGGCGCGGCGCGGATCGTCAGGGGGCGTCGTAGGGACCATCGTGGGCGCATGGACCTCGACTTCCACGCCATGCTCGACACCGCCGTCGACGAGGCCCGCGCGGGCCTCGCGGAGGGCGGCATCCCCATCGGCGCGGCGCTCTACGGCCCGGACGGCGAGGTGCTCGGGCGTGGCCGCAACCGCCGTGTCCAGGACGGCGACCCCTCCCTCCACGCCGAGACCTCGGCGTTCCGCGACGCGGGCCGCAGGCGCGGCTACGCGCGGACGACGATGGTGACGACGCTCTCGCCGTGCTGGTACTGCAGCGGGCTGGTCCGCCAGTTCGGCATCGGGCGTGTCGTCATCGGCGAGGCGAGGACGTTCCACGGCGGGCACGAGTGGCTGGCCGCCCACGGGGTCGAGATCGTCCTGCTGGACGATCCGACGTGCGTCCGAATGATGACGGACTTCATCGAGAGCAACCCCGTCCTCTGGCACGAGGACATCGGCGAATGAGTTGCAACACCAGGGGCGCGGGGAACGGCGCGAGAAACCACTGACAGGCGGATGGCCCTGCGCGTTCGGGGCTCTACCTGCGTGGGTGGCTTGCCGCGCAGTTCCTCGCGCCCCTGGTGTTGCAACTACCTCTCAGCTGTGGCCGAGCTCCTCGGCCGGGGTGCTCTCCTCGACGGAGCCGCCGGCGCGGTCCGGGTGGAGCGGGAGGGGTTCGAGGCTGAGTTCGTCCAGGACCGGCGGGGCCGGGACCTGGGGCGCGGGCATGACCGCCGCCTCCGAGTGGCCGCCGCAGCCGTAGCCGAGGGAGACGATCCTGCCGTCCGCAGGACCGAACTCGTTGCTGCAGATGCCGAAGGCCTGGCTCAGCGAGCCCGCGATCGGGACCAGGAAGCCGCACGTCGCGCACGAGGCGGGCGCGGCCTGCGCCATCGGCGTGTGCGCGCCGTACTCCTTCTCCCAGCGGTCCGCGGCCAGGTTGAGGCCGAGTCGGCTGAGCACCCGGGCCCGGCCCATGCCGAGCTCCTGCGCGACCGCGCCGATCTCCGCGCGTTCGTTGGACGGCGCGACCGCCGTCTCCTTGCCGGAGGGCTCGACCGCGACGTCCTCGCCCGCGAGGCCGGAGAGCTGGTCCTCGGCGAGGACGCTGTTCGGGGCGGGCTCGTCCTCGCCGGAGTAGCCCGGTTCCAGCCGCAGGTCGTCCGACTCGGTGGGCAGCAGGTCGCCGGGGCCCATGTCGCCGGGCCGAAGCCGCTCGCTCCACGGGACCCACTGCGGCGCGACCAGCGCGTCCGGGCCCGGAAGGAGCACGGTCTCGTCGAGGGTGACCTGCTTGCTGCGCGCAGCGCGGGTCACCGTCACCGCCCAGCGCCAGCCCTTGTACGCACGCTCCCGGGTCGCGAAGAAGTGCGTGACCACCCGGTCCCCGTCGGTGTCGACACCGAGGTGGTCGCCTACTGCGGACTCGCCCGCAGCCTGGACCGCGGCGCCCCGGGCGAACTCCACGGCCTCGGCGCACTGGCGGTCAGGGGTACGGCTTCGCGTCGTCGTCGCAGCACTCATCACGAACTGATTCTCTCCCAACCGTACGCACCGCTTCACCACCACCGGCTCAGCAGCACGTCGGCAGAACGGTGGAACTGCCGTGGCGCGCGATCTCGGTAGGTCGTTCAGACGGTAGAAGTCTCCGGACACCTATTCTGCTGGACGCGGTGCCCCGCTGTCCCCCTCAGGGCAGGAACCCGCCGGAACAAAGTGCGCGGAGCTGCCACAAATGTCGGGCACCATGGGAAGTGTGGCCGATGTGGTGACGGGCAGGACCCGGCGCGCGGTGGCGTCCGTGCACCGTTTCACGTCGGCTGCCGCGCTGCGCACCGGCGACTTCACCAAGGCGACCGGACGTCGGATCCGCCGCGCCACATCCGCCGAGGGCGCGGGCGAGTCGGGCCTGGCGAAACTGATCGAACTGCACGCGGTGAACTCCGCCGGCGACATGATGATCACCGTCGCGCTGGCGTCGACCATCTTCTTCTCCGTGCCGACGCACGAGGCACGCGGCCGGGTCGCCCTCTACCTGCTGATCACGATGGCGCCGTTCGTCCTGCTGGCGCCGGTGATCGGGCCGATGCTGGACCGGATCCCGAGCGGACGCCGCGCGGCGATGGCCGTCAGCCTGCTGGTCCGCGCCGGGCTGGCGTGGATGATGACGGGCGCGATCGCGGGCGCCAGCCTGCAGATCTATCCGCTCGCGCTGGGCGTCCTGGTCGCGTCCAAGGCCTACGGCGTGGTCCGCAGCGTCGTCGTGCCACGCCTTCGACCACCGCAACTTCCTCTGGTGAAGGCCAACTCGCGGGTCTCCCTGGCCGGGCTGCTGGCCACCGGCCTGGCCGGTGCCGTGGGCGCACTGCTGCACCTGATCGGTCCGGACTGGCCGCTGCGCGCGGCGTTGATCGTCTACATCGTCGGTGCCGGACTCGCCTTCTCCCTCCCGCACCAGGTCGACCTCGACAAGGGCGAGGAACGCGCCCTCCTCCACTCCCACGACCCGTCCGCCGAAGCGGGCGCCGGGCCGGGGCCGGAGGAGGTGGCGGAGCCGGGTGACGAGGTGTCGGCGGAGAAGAAGCACAAGGTCGGGCTGCGGTCGGTCGGCCCCGGCGTCGTCCTCGCGCTCGGCGCGGAGGGGACGCTGCGCTGCCTCTTCGGATTCCTGACCTTCTTCCTCGCCTTCCTCGTCCGCGAGCACCCGCTCGCCGGGCTGCCGGCGACCGTCTCCCTCGGCCTGGTCGCGGCCGCGCTGGGCATCGGCAACACGCTCGGCACGGTGATGGGCGCATGGCTGCGCACCCGCCGCCCTGAGACGATCGTCACGTTGATGCTCGCCCTGGCCCTGGTCGCCTCCCTCGCCGGGGCGGTGTTCTACGGGGCGTTCACGGTCGTGATGCTCGCCTTCGTCTCCGGGCTCACCCAGTGCCTGGGCAAGGTGGGCCTGGACGCGCTGATCCAGCGCGACGTTCCGGAGACCGTCCGGACCTCGGCGTTCGCCCGGTCGGAGACGCTGATGCAGCTGACCTGGGTGCTCGGCGGCGGGCTCGGGATCGTCCTGCCGCTGGTCGGCGAGGTCGGCATGATCACCGCTTCGGTGCTGGTGGGGGTCTCGTTCGTCTGGGCGCTGCGGACCCGGGCGACCCTCGGTCCCCGGAACACGAGCCCAGCCCCCGACGTGGCGTGATCCCCGGGGGACGGTAGCCTCAGCACCATGAGTCTTAACCGCGGTGTCGCCGCCCTTGGAGCTGTAGCCGTCGTGGGCGCCGCGACGCTCGGCATCACGATTCCCCTCGTTTCCGGTTCCGGCAAGCCGGTTCCGAACGTCGCCATCGTCGCCGGGTCGCACTGGACCCAGGTCCAGCCGCTCAAGGACTGCTACTACGGTGGCAACGCGATGACCGCCAAGCAGCAGGCCGCCTGCTCCGCCGCGGTCTCCAAGGCGGTGCAGAACAACAGCATGGCGACCGCGATCGTCCCGTCGCAGAACGGCAACTTCGGCATCAACGTCGACCAGCCGGTCACCGACCACGGCTGGAACGCCGGCTCGACCACCGAGCTGGTCCAGCAGACCACCAACGCCTACGCGGGCCCGCTGTCGATCGCCTCGGTGCTCACCACCCAGGACCCGCAGACCGGCCAGACCACCGTCAACAAGTCCGGCCCGCTCATCGTCAAGGAGCAGGACAAGGACGGCAAGATCTACGGCGTGTGGCTGCTGCAGCTGAAGGTCGCGAACTGACCGCGTCCCGCGTTCTCGTCGTCACCGCCGTCGCTCACGAAGCGGCGGCGGTGTTGCGTGGCGTCCAGCAGGCCTTCGGGCACGCCGGTCCGACCGAGCGGACGCTTCCCGGCGGCTACGCGCTGACCGCGTGCGGCCCGGTGGACGTCCTGGTCGCGGGCGTCGGCCCGGCCGCCGCAGCGGCGGCGACCGCCACGGCGCTGGCCCTCGCTCCCTCCACCTACGGTCTCGCCGTCTCGGCGGGCATCGCGGGCGGGTTCGCGCCCGTCGCGCCGGTGGGCTCCGTCGTCGTCGCGGACGCGATCGTCGCCGCCGACCTGGGCGCGCAGACCCCGGACGGCTTCGCCGACGTCACCGCGCTCGGCTTCGGCCGGGTCCGGCACACCACGCGACACGCCGACACCGTCGCGGCGTCGCTGCGCGGGCACGGCCTGCCGACCGCGCAGGGGCCGGTGCTCACCGTCTCCACCGTCACCGGCAGCGCCGAGCGCGCCGCCGAGCTGGCGCAGCGTCATCCCGGGGCCGTCGCCGAGGCGATGGAGGGTTTCGGGCTGGCCGAGGCCGCCGCCGGGCACGACGTCCCGGTGCTGGAGCTGCGCACGGTCTCCAACGCCGTCGGGCCGCGTGACCGCGCCGCCTGGCGCATCGGCGAGGCCCTGGACGCCCTGGCGGGTGCATTCGCCAACCTGCCGTGGGCGACACTGGTTCCGTGACTTCTTCCGACGCTGCTCTGTCCATCGCGTACTCCCCCTGCCCGAACGACACCTTCGTCTTCCACGCCTGGGCCCACGGCCTGGTCGAGGGCGCGGTGCCGCCCGAGGTCACCTTCGCCGACATCGACATCACCAACGGCCTCGCCGAGCGCGGCGAGCTGGACGTACTGAAGATCTCCTACGCGGCGCTGCCGTGGGTCCTCGACGACTACGTCCTGCTGCCGTGCGGCGGCGCGCTGGGCCGTGGCTGCGGCCCGCTGGTCCTCACCGGCGCCGAGGCCCCCGCCGACCCTGCGGCGCTGCGCGGCAAGACGGTCGCCGTCCCGAGCGAGCGCTCCACGGCCTACCTGCTGTTCCGCATCTGGGCGGCGGAGGCCGTCCCTGGCGGGCTGGGCCAGGTCGTGGTGATGCCGTTCCACGAGATCATGCCCGCGGTCCGCGACGGCAAGGTCGACGCCGGCCTGGTGATCCACGAGGCCCGCTTCACGTACCAGAACTACGGCCTGCGCTGCCTGGCCGACATGGGCGAGGCGTGGGAGTCCTCCACGGGCCTCCCGATCCCGCTGGGCGCGATCATCGCGAAGCGCTCGCTGGGAGAGACGCGCCTGCGGGAGCTGGCCACGGCGATCCGCACCAGCGTCGAGCAGGCCTGGGCCGAGCCGGAGGCCTCGCGCGAGTACGTGCTGGCGCACGCTCAGGAGATGGACCCGGCGGTGGCTGACCAGCACATCGGGCTGTACGTCAACGAGTTCACTGCGGACCTGGGAGACGCGGGCTACGCGGCGGTCCACGGGCTACTCGGTCGCGCGGCGGAGATGGGTCTGGTGCCCGCGGTGCCGGAGGAGAAGCTGCGCTTCCCCGCGTGAACGGCTGACCGAAGCTCCCGCAGCCGGTTGCACTATTCAGGGGCGCGGGGAACTGCGCGACAAGCCACCGACGCAGGTAGAGCCCCGAACGCAGGGCCATCCGCTCGTTAGTGGTTGCTCGCGCAGTTCCCCGCGCCCCTGAGGAAGTGCAACTTCCCCGCCGCCTGTGACTGTGGGTCAGCCGTCAAGAAAAAAGCGGGTCAGACGTCCAGCTGGTCAGCGATGTGGTGCAGCAGTGTCGCGACGCGCTTCCCCACCGGCTTGTCCGGGTAGCGGCCCTTCTGGAGGCCCGGGAGGATCTTCTCCAGCACCGTGGTGAGGTCCTGCACCATCGCCGCCAACTCGTCCGGCTTCTTCCGCGCCGCCGCGGCCAAGCTCGGGGCGTCGTCCAGCAGCGTCACCGTCAGCGCCTGATCTCCCCGGTGGCCGGCGACCACGCCGAACTCGACCCGTTGGCCCGGCTTCAGCGACTCCACCCCGACCGGCAGCGCCTTGGAGTGCACGAAGACGTCGCCGCCGTCGTCACGGGAGAGGAAGCCGAAGCCCTTCTCTGAGTTGAACCACTTCACTTTGCCCGTAGGCATGGGGAGACCTCGTCGGTGGTGAGTCGGAGTGAGTCGTACAGGGGGCGCGGCGTCCCTCGGAACGGACCGCCGCTGGTGCTGCGTGCGAAAGCGAACTAGCGCCGCGTCATTGTTCCAGGTCGATGGCGAAATGATCGACCTGATTGCTCCGCCGGAGGCACCTGCGACCGGACCTGTCCGCGGCGTACCCGCACGACTGTCATGGCGCACCTCCTCCTGCGATCGGCTGCTTCCGGGCCTCCACCGCGCGCGTACGCGCAGTCCCCGTGCGTGACGTGCATACCCCTGGAGGGCACACCGCTAACCCGCTGCTTACGACGTTGCGTACCGCGTGACGTCGGACCTGAGTCGGACGTGATGTCGGACGTGATGTCGGGCATGAGGGACGACGTGCCGGACGGCATGCTCCGCCGACCCGTTAGCGTTGATGCGTGAACACTGACTCCGCCCGCTCCGACGCCAGGCCCGGCGACGCCCTGGTCCGCGTCGGCGCGGTCCTCTTCGCGCTCGGCGCGGTCGCCACCATCGCGACCGTGACCCCGCTCTTCCTCGGGCTGCACCGGCTGCCGACCCCGGCCTACTTCGTGTGCATGGTGATGCCGCTCGGCTTCGCCGTCGCCCTCGGCGGCCTGTTCCGCTCCGCGCGCTCGCAGCGCCGGGCGGCCTGACCCCGGCCCGCTACCGGCTCAGCCGCGCAGGTGCGCCTGCAGCCACGCGGGGAACCCGGTCAGGTCCGCCAGGACCACGTCCGCGCCCGCTGCCCGGAGCGCGGCCGCGTCGTACGGGCCGGTGGTGACGCCGACGGCGACCGCCTCCGCCTGGCGCGCGCCCTCGATGTCGCCGAGGTGGTCGCCGACGTAGACGCTCGCCCCCTCGGCGCGCAGCGCACCCGCCTTGGCCGAGGCGAAGACGTCACCGTGCAGCGCGTCGACCTCGATGCCGAGCGCGTCCAGGTTCAGCCGCGCGTTCGGCGTGTGCTTGCCGGTCACCACGAGCGTCCGCCCGCCCGCCGCGCGGACGGCGGCCAGCGACTCGATCGCGCCGGGCAGCGGGGTGACGCCCTTGACGCCGTGCTCGGCGTAGAGCTGCCGGTAGCGGTCGGAGCGGGCCTTGATCTCGTCGGCGGGGAACCAGTGGGCCATCTCGATCTCGACCGGCGGCCCGAGCCGGGAGACGACCACGGCGCTGTCGATCCGGACGCCGGTCTCCTCGGCGAGCATCTCCCAGGCGCGGGCGATCCCCGGCCGGGTGTCGAGCAGCGTCATGTCGAGGTCGAATCCCACCGTCAGCGTCGTCATGCCCTCACCCTATGCGGGCGGTCCGTGGGTGATACTTCCTTCTGACGGTTGGACAAAAGCCTCAAACCGGTCAGCTGCAACCGGGCCGGCCGCACCCCGGTCGGCCCAGGGCCTGGAGGTCGGATGCCGCGCGCCTGCTCGCGCCGAGCCGTGCTCGGGGCGCTGACGGCCGCCCTCGGTGCGGCGGCCGTCTCCGCGCTGACCGGCTGCACCAGCGCGGGCGGCGCGTCCGCCACCGCGCAGTCGCCGCCGGAACCCCTCGCGGGCGCGGGCAACGGGACCGGCCAGGGCGGCACCGCGGCCCAGGTCGCGGTCACCGCGGCACCCACCCCCGCCCCCTCGCCGCAACGGACCGTGGCGGCGGCGACGGGGCCGGTCGCGGTGCCGCAGACGCCCAGCCGGGTCGTCGTCCTCGGCGCGGCCGAGCTGGACTCCGCGCTGATGCTCGGCCTCACGCCGGTCGGCGCGGCCCGCGCGATCCTGGACAGCGCGCTGCCCGGGTACTTCCCGGTGGGCTGGCTCGACTCCGTCACCGACGTCGGCCCGATCGGCGCGCCGGACCTCACGACCGTCGCCCGCCTCCGCCCCGATCTGATCCTCGGCAACCGGACCGACGACGACAGCCACTACACCGATCTCGCCGCGATCGCGCCCACCGTGCTGACCGCGACCACCGGGGCGAGCTGGAAGCAGGACTTCCAGCTCCACGCCCAGGCGCTGAACCGGCAGAGCTTCGCCGACGCCGTCACCGGCGCGTACCAGGACCACGTCCGGCAGTTCGTCAGCGCGCTGGGCGGGTCGGACCAGACGAAGAAGCAGCGGATCAGCCTGCTGCGCTTCGTCCAGGACGCCGACCCCCGCGCCTACGCGACGCAGAACTTCCTGGGCGCGATGCTCGCCGAGACCCAGCTCGGCCGCCCGGCGCCCCAGAGCGCCGCCGCACCCGACGTCGCCGTCCCCACCCCCGCGGACCTGCACCTCGCCGACGGCACCGCGCTCTTCTGGTCCACCTACGGCGATCCGGCGAAGGCACAGACGCAGCAGTTCACCACCAGCAGCCAGTGGCAGCAGCTGGGCGCGGTGAAGGGCCACCGCGTGTTCGAGGTCGACGACGACCTCTGGTTCGTCGGGATCGGCTACTTCGCGGCCAACCTGATCCTGGCTCAACTCCAGCGGTTCCTCGGTGCGTGACGGTGCGTCAGAACGCGGGGTGACCTGCTAATTACCGATGGTGTCGCGCAGATGTCTTGTGATGCACGTCACTCCGGAACACCATGGCTCTTATGCCGACGATGCCGACGACCACCCCAGATCAGGAGAAAACGCGTGCCACGGCGGCCAGGAAAGCCTTCATCGCGGAGGGCTTCGACCTGGTCGCGGACACCTACGACGAAGTCAACGGCGAGTTCTTCCGGGCCACCGCCGCCCGGCTGGTCGACCACGCGGGCCTGCGACCGGGCGACCGGGTGCTCGACCTCGGCTGCGGCCGGGGCGCGGTCCTCTTCGCCGCCGCGCAGGCCGTCGGCCCCGACGGCTACGCGGCCGGGATCGACCTCTCCTCCGGGATGGTCCACGCGACGGGGGCGGAGATCGCCTCGCGCGGCGCGCGCAACGTCGTCGTCCGGGTGGGCGACGCGGAGGACCCCGGCTACCCGGCGGCCTCCTTCGAGGCGGTCCTCGCCGGGCTGATGCTCTTCATCACCCCCGACCCCGAGGCCGCACTGACCGCAGCGCACCACATCCTCACCCCGGGCGGCCGGTTCGCAACCAGCAGCTTCGGCACCACCGACCCGCGCTGGTCACGCCCCCTGGACGCCGCATTGTCCTTCCTGGACGAGCCGCTCCCACCCTCGTCCCCGCGCCAGGGCGCGCGGGGCGGCCATCCGGCGTTCGACTCCGTCGAGTCGATCGGGAAGCTCTTCGAGTCCTGCGGCTTCACCGAGGTCCGGACGGTCGTGGAGACGACGTCGGAGGTGCTGCCGAGCGGGGACGCGTGGTGGCGATCCCTCTGGAGCACGGGCCGCAGAGCCTGGCTCTCCCGCATCCCGGCCGACCGCCTGCCCGCAGCGAAGGCCGCTGCGCTGGCGGAACTGGAGCAGCTGCGGGAGGACGGGGTCCTCCGGCGGGAGAGCGAGCTCAGGTACACGGTGGCTGCGCGGGAGTGAAGCAGCTGAGCCTGCGCTCCCGCAGGTGGTTGCACCACCTCAGAGCCTCGCGCCCCCAGCGTGCTGCAACGTCCCACGGCAGCAGAAGTCCGGTTCGTAGCGCCCGCGCGGCGGAGCCGCACATCAGCAGAGCCTCGCGCCCCTGACGATTGCAACGTCCCCACCGTTCAAAGGTGCAGACTCACCGTCGGTAGATGCGCCAGCCCAGGAACGCCGCCGACAGCGCCGCTCCGCCGCGGAGCCACGTCGCGAACGCGGCGTGGCTCGCCGCGGTGAGTTGGGCCGAGGTGAGGCCTGGGTGGCCCGGGGCGTGGCCCGTGCGGGAGTAGAGCCAGAAGCCGCAGGCGGCCGCGCAGATGCCCGGGATCCAGAGCGAAGCGATCCTGCTGACGCGGTGGCCGAACCGGTGGCCGGCGTAGGCGAAGAGCCAACCCAGCAACGCCAGGTACCACAGCCCGGTGACCAACGCGGCGACCAGCACCAGCGTGGCCAGCGACTCCACGAACGGCAGCGGCACTCGCGGCACGCGCGGCACAGCTGGAACGTCCGCGACCGCGCCGCCCGCACCTCCGGACGCCTGCCCACCGGCCAGAACGCGGCGCAGCCACGTCCGCCTCCCCGACGCGGCGTCAGGTCCGGCCTCCGCCTCCCCCGCTTCGCCCTCGCCCTCCCCGTCGGCCGCGTCCTCGTCCGCCACGGGCTGGGGCTTGGGGAGGCCGGTGACCGGGTCCATCACGTCCGCGTGCTGGTCGCGGAAGAACTCCTCCAGGAGACCGCCCGCCCAGCCGGGCGGGCTGTCGATGGGACGGGCTCCGCCGCGCCTGCCCTTGGCTCCGCGCCACCACTCGTCAGCGGCGTAGACGGAGTCGGCGTCCGCGTCGCCGAACGCGTCGGCACCGACGTCCGCGCCGCGCGCAGGTCGCGCCACGCGCTCCGAGGCGGGCGCAGCGGCCTGAGCCGGAACAGACGGACCGGACGGACCCACCTGACCGACCGGTACCGACGGACCGGAAGGCTCCGAGGGCCCGGTCGACGCCCCGGACCTCGACGCCCCCCAGCGGCGTCCGCCGGACTCGCTCGGCTCGGGGAGGCTGCCCCCGGCCGCGCGGCGGACCACCTCGTCGGGGGCGCCCAGGCCGGAGAGGATCTTGCGGACGGAGTTCACCTCGGCGCGGGTCGAGCCGGAGGACGACGCCGCCTTCTGCGCGTCGATGGTCTGGCGCAGGGAGTTGACGAGTCGGGCGCGGTCCGCCGCGGTCAGCGCGGCGGACTGGGCCAGGTCACCGACCCGGCTCAGGTAGTCGTAGACGAGCTGCTCGCTCTCGATCCCCATGCTGCCCCTGCCCTCCCCGCAGCCCGTCGGCCTGCCGGTCTGCTCGGCGGTCAGCTTAGGACAGGCCCCCGGTGCCAGGTGCGGTTGTCACACCCGTACCCGTGGATCCTCACCGGTACTCCCCAGCCCAGTCCCGCCCACCGACCCTCACCCACGACGCCCCTGCGCCCCCTTCGGCGTCACCCGGCGCAATCCGACGCCGCCGGACCCGGACCACGCGCAGACCTAGCGGGTAGCCTGAGTCGGATGAGCACCGGGAGAACCGACGGATCGCGCGCCGCCGCTCAGTCCGCCGACACCACCGCCGCCGACGGCGCGAGCTCCGCGCCGCGGACCCTCGCGGAGGACCTGCGCGGGCGGGACGACGCGGCGCTCGCCGCGCTGTTGCGCTCCCGGCCCGACCTGGTCCATCCCGTGCCCGCCGACGTCACCCAGTTGGCGACCCGCAGCTCCACCCGGGCCAGTGTGGTCCGCGCGCTGGAGCGGCTCGACCTCTTCACGCTCCAGGTGGCCGAGGCGCTGGCCGTCGCGAGCGACCCCTGTGCGCCCGCCGAACTGTACGCCCTGCTCGGCGTGGCCGAGGATCCGGCGGCTGCGGCCGCCCTCGCGCCCGCGCTGGTGACGCTGCGCGAGGCGGCGCTGCTCTGGGGCACGGACGAGCGCCTGCGGCTGATCCGGACCGCCCGCGACGTCCTGGCCCCCGCCGGTGGGCAGACCGGGCCGACCGGCCTCGGACCGACCTTCGCGGAGGCGGGCGCGGGGCTCTCTCCCGGACGGTTGCAGGAGATCCTCGCCGACGCCGGACTGCCGAGCACACACGACCAGGTGAGCGCGCTCGCCTCACTGAGCGCCCTGTTCCGGGACCGCACGCGGGCGGACGCGCTGCTCGGCGAGGCGCCGGAGGGTGCGCGGGGCGTGCTGAACAAGCTGTTGTGGGGCCCTCCTTTCGGTGCCACGCCGCCGCGCGCGGTGCGGGCCGCCGAGGCGCGCACGCCGGTGGAGTGGCTGCAGGCCCGCGGCTTCCTGCTGCCGGCCGGGCGCGACGCGGTGGTGCTGCCGCGCGAGGTCGCCCTGTACCTGCGCGGCGGGCTGGTCCACCGTCAACTGGAGCCGACCGCACCCGAGGTGGCAATCACCCGCACTCTCGACGCGGACCAGGCGGACCGGGCCGCAGCCGCCCAGGCGTTCACGGCCGTCCGCACGGTCGAGGAGGCGCTGGACCTGTGGAGCACCGACTCTCCGCCGGTGTTGCGCGCGGGTGGCCTGGGCGTCCGTGAACTGCGGCGTACCGCACAGCAGTTGGACATCTCCGAGCAGCTGACCGCGTTCTGGCTGGAACTCGCCTACGGCGCGGGCCTGCTGGCCCCGGACGGTGAGGCGGACGAGCGCTGGGCGCCGACCCCCGCCTACGACGAGTGGCTGCGCCGCCCGGTCGCCGAGCGCTGGCTGCTGCTGGCCCGGACCTGGCTGACCGCCACCCGCGTCGCCGCGCTCGTGGGCGGCCGCGACGCGAAGGACAAGGTGCTGCCCGCCCTCGGCAGCGGCCTGGACCGTGCGCTGGCCCCCGAGATCCGCCGCGACACGCTGCTCCTGCTCGCCGCGCTGCCGGTGGGCAGCGCCGGTGACGCGGGCGCCCTGACGGACCGGCTGCGCTGGGCGCACCCCTTGCGCGGCGGCGAGCTGCGCGACCGTCTGGTCACCTGGACGGTCGACGAGGCGGAGCTGCTCGGCCTGACCGGACGCGGTGCGCTGGCGCGCTTCGCCGTGCCGCTGCTGGACGGTGACGAGGCGTCGGTCGAACGGCGACTGGACGTGCTGCTGCCGCAGCCACTCGATCAGGTGATCCTTCAGCCCGACCTGACCGCGATCGCGCCCGGACCGCTCAGGACGCCGCTGGCGCAGACCCTGGCCGTCGCGGCCGACGTCGAGTCCAAGGGCGGTGCGACGGTCTACCGCTTCACGCCCGAGTCCGTGCGCCGCGCGCTCGACGCGGGCCGCAGCGCCTCGGAGCTGCACGCCTTCCTCGCCGAGCACTCCAGCACGCCGGTGCCGCAGCCGCTCAGCTACCTGGTCGACGACGTCGCCCGCCGCCACGGCCGACTCCGCATCGGCGCCGCGTCGGCGTATCTGCGCTGCGACGACGACGCGCTGCTCGACGAACTGCTGGCCGACCGCCGTGCCGCGCAGCTCCGGCTGCGCCGCCTGGCCCCGACCGTCCTGGCCGCCCAGGCGGACCCGGCGGCAGTGCTGACCCAGCTGCGGGCGATGGGCTACGCCCCGGCCGCCGAGTCCGCCGAGGGCGACGTCCTCATCTCCCGGCCCGACGCCCGGCGGACGCCGCCACGCACTCCCCCGGCCCCGGTCCCGGACGGCCCCCCGCCGGTCACCCCGGCGCTGGTCTCCGCCGCGCTCAAGGCCATCCGCGCGGGCGACCGCGCCGCCACCGTTCCCCACCGCGACGTGACCCCCGGCGGCCCGCTCCCGCGCACCCCTGCCGCCGAGACACTGGCCACCCTCCAGACGGCCGTCCTGACCGGCGACCCGGTCTGGATCGGCTACGTCAACGCGGACGGCGCGGCCCGCCAACACGTCATCGAACCCGTCCGCGTCGAGGGCGGCATCGTCACCGCCTTCGACCAGGCCGACGAGGAGATGCACACCTTCCGCCTGCACCGCATCACCGGCGTCGCCGAGCTGGCGCAGGACGAGGCCTGAGCGGATCCGCCAGCCGTGGCGCTGTAACCACAGCCAGATCACTTTCCGCTCCGGGCCGCGATGCGGGACACTTGGGGTTTGCCCACAGTCCGGCCCCGGAGGAGCGACGTACGTGAACGACGGCTCAGGTCCCCTCATCGTCCAGTCCGACAAGACGCTCCTGCTGGAGACCGGCCACGACGCCGCGGACGAGTGCCGTCGTGCCATCGCGCCCTTCGCCGAGCTGGAGCGCGCCCCCGAGCATGTGCACACCTATCGGGTCACCCCGCTGGGCCTGTGGAACGCGCGGGCCGCAGGGCACGACGCCGAGCAGGTCGTGGACGCGCTGGTCCGCTTCTCCCGCTACCCCGTGCCGCACGCGCTGCTGGTCGACATCGCGGACACCATGGACCGCTACGGCCGCCTCCAGCTGAGCAAGCACCCCGTCCACGGGCTGGTGCTGACCACGACCGACCGGCCGGTGCTCGAAGAGGTGCTGCGGTCGAAGAAGATCGCCCCGCTGGTCGGCCAGCGCTTCGACCCGGACACGGTGGCCGTGCACCCCTCCGAGCGCGGCCAGATCAAGCAGGTGCTGCTCAAGCTCGGCTGGCCCGCCGAGGACTTCGCCGGCTACGTGGACGGCGAGGCACACCCGATCGAGCTCGACCAGGACGGCTGGAAGCTGCGTCCCTACCAGGAGCAGGCCGCCGAGGGTTTCTGGCACGGCGGCTCCGGCGTCGTCGTGCTGCCCTGTGGCGCGGGCAAGACGCTGGTGGGCGCGGCAGCCATGGCCAAGGCCAAGGCGACCACGCTGATCCTGGTCACCAACACCGTCTCGGCCCGCCAGTGGAAGCACGAGCTGGTCAAGCGGACCAGCCTGACCGAGGACGAGATCGGCGAGTACAGCGGCGCCCGCAAGGAGATCCGGCCGGTCACCATCGCCACGTACCAGGTGATGACGACCAAGCGGAAGGGCGTCTACCCGCACCTGGAGCTGTTCGACTCCCGGGACTGGGGTCTGATCGTCTACGACGAGGTGCACCTGCTGCCCGCACCCGTCTTCAAGTTCACCGCGGACCTGCAGGCCCGCCGCCGGATCGGCCTCACCGCGACGCTGGTGCGGGAGGACGGGCGCGAGGGTGACGTCTTCTCACTCATCGGCCCCAAGCGCTTCGACGCCCCGTGGAAGGAGATCGAGGCGCAGGGCTACATCGCCCCCGCGGACTGCTGCGAGGTGCGGGTCACGCTGACCGACTCGGAGCGGCTCTCCTACGCGACCGCCGAACCGGAGGAGCGGTACCGGTTCTGTGCGACCACGGCGACCAAGCGCCGCGTCACCCAGGCGCTCGTCGAGAAGCACCGGGGCACGCCGACGCTGGTCATCGGCCAGTACATCGACCAGCTGGACGAGCTGGGCGAGGCGCTGGACGCACCCGTGATCAAGGGCGAGACGACGAACGCGCAGCGCGAGAAGCTGTTCGACGCCTTCCGTGAGGGCGAGATCAGCGTGCTGGTGGTGTCCAAGGTCGCCAACTTCTCCATCGACCTGCCCGAGGCGACGGTGGCGATCCAGGTCTCCGGGACCTTCGGCTCCCGTCAGGAGGAGGCCCAGCGACTCGGCCGCGTGCTGCGTCCCAAGGCGGACGGGCACATGGCGCACTTCTACTCGGTCGTGGCCCGGGACACCATCGACCAGGACTTCGCCGCGCACCGGCAGCGGTTCCTGGCCGAACAGGGCTACTCCTACCGGATCGTGGACGCGGACGACGTGCTGTAGTCGGTCTTCGACGGAGACGGAGTGGGAGTCGGACGAGTCAGGACGGCTTTCAGGACGAGGCGTCCGGGATGCCGTCACGGCCCAGCAGGACGACGGAGAGGGCCGTGGTGGCGACGATGCCGACGCCTCGGGCGCAGGCCGCTATCGGATTGCGCGGCCGGCGCTCCGCCTTGGTGGCACCACGGGCAACGACGGGGCGGTCGGGACGGACGCGGGGACGGGGGTCGACGTGTGCGGTAGCCATGTCTCCAACGTAGATTTCAGGCGCCGCGAAGTCGTCAGTCCAACGGCCGAATCCGCAGGCCCTCGGGCGTCATACCGCAGAGGGACACCGCCTCGTCCTCCCGTCAGGGTTACCCCTGATATCCGCTGAATAAAGGATTCGCCCCCGACTCGTCCGTGGGTATAAGGTTTCCGGTCTGCCGCCTTCCCGTCGTGTACGTGGGAAGGCGCCGCCCGGACGGTAACCGGGCGGCTCTCAAATTCCCTATCGCAGACTTTTTGAGACCGCTGCGCGCCGGCCACCCCCGGTGTTCCGCAGCCGGGAAGGCTTCCTCGTGCCTGCGCACACCCCCGAGTCCACCGTTTCCGTCGACTCCGACAACCCGCTCGACCGCGAGCGCGCCCATCTCGCCTTCTCCCGCTCCGCGCTACGGACCATGCGCGAGGACGTCGAGGCGCTCGACATCAGCGACGTCACAGGGAACTGGGTCAACGCCGCGATCCTGGCGCGCGAGATCGACGACCGGATCAAGGCCCTGGCCGACCTCGCCCACACCCCGCTCTTCTTCGGCCGCCTCGACTTCCTGCACGCCCCGGGCGCCGGCGTGGCCGAGGGCGGCGAGGGCGAGCGCTTCTACATCGGCCGCCGCCACGTCCACGACGCCGACGGCGACCCGATGGTCATCGACTGGCGTGCGCCCGTCTCCCAGGCCTTCTACCGGGCCAGCAAGAAGGACCCGCACGACGTCGCGCTGCGCCGCCGCTTCGGCTACACCGGCGGCGAGTTGACCGCCTACGAGGACGAGCACCTCAGCGACCCCGAGGAGACATCCGGCGCCAGCGCGCTGCTCGCGGCGGAGATCGAGCGCCCGCGCGTCGGCCCGATGCGCGACATCGTCGCGACCATCCAGCCGGAGCAGGACGAGATCGTCCGCGCCGACGTCCACGGCACGGTCTGCGTCCAGGGTGCGCCCGGCACCGGAAAGACCGCCGTCGGCCTGCACCGTGTCGCCTACCTGCTCTACGCCCACCGCGAGCGACTGGCCCGCACCGGCACCCTGGTCATCGGCCCGAACCGGTCCTTCCTCCAGTACATCGAGCAGGTCCTGCCCGCCCTGGGCGAGTTGGACGTCGCCCAGGCCACCGTCGAGGAGCTCGTCGCCCACGTCCCGATCAAGGGCACGGACACCCCGCAGGCGGCGCGCCTCAAGGGCGACGCGCGGATGGCCGAGGTGCTGCGGCGCGCGGTGCGGTCCGGCATCACCCTGCCGACCGAGGGCTGCGTGGTGGTCCGCGGCTCCCGCCGCTGGCGCGTGGCCTCGTACGAACTCGAGGACATCGTCCGCGAACTGATGGACCGTGACATCCGTTACGGCGCGGCCCAGGCAGCGCTGCCGCAGCGGATCGCGCACGCCGTCCTGGTCAAGATGGAGAACGGCGGCGAGGCCCCTGACGACCGGGTGCAGGACGCTGTCGCCCGCAACGCCGCCGTCAAGGCGACCGCGAAGGCGCTCTGGCCGGCGGTCGACCCGGCAAAGCTGGTGCTGCGCCTGCTCAGCGACGCGGAGTTCCTGGCGCAGTGCGCGGACGGCATCCTGACCGAGGACGAGCAGGCGGCCGTGCTCTGGGACAAGCCCGGCCGGAGCGTGAAGACCGCGCCGTGGACGGCCGCGGACTCCGTCCTGGTCGACGAGGCCCGCGACCTGGTCGAGCGGACCTCCTCGCTCGGCCACGTCGTGCTGGACGAGGCGCAGGACCTCTCCCCCATGCAGTACCGCGCCGTCGGCCGCCGCTGCACCACGGGCTCGGCGACCGTCCTGGGCGACATCGCCCAGGGCACGACTCCGTGGTCCACCGACACCTGGGCGACGGCCCTGCACCACCTGGGCAAGCCCGGCTCCCGGGTCGAGGAGCTCACCATGGGCTTCCGCGTCCCGGGCGAGGTGATCGACTACGCGTCGCGCCTGCTCCCCTCGATCGCCCCCGACCTGGCCCCGGCCAGCTCCATCCGCGAGAACGCGGGCGCGTTGACGATCCGTCAGATCGACGGCACGTCAGCGCCGGAGGACACACACGCCCTCGACACCGCCTCCGCGCTGACCCCCGCGACGCCCCCGGCCCTCACCGACGCCGTGGTGGCCGCCTGCGTCACCGCGCTGGAGCACGAGGGCTCGACCGGCCTGATCGCCGCGGACGCCCGCGTCCCCGCGCTCGGCGCGGCGCTGACGGCCGCGGGCCTGCCGTACCTGGAGCCCGGCACCGAGACGTCCGCGGACGCGCGGCTGACGCTGGTCCCGGCGTCACTGGCCAAGGGCCTGGAGTACGACTACGTCGTCCTCGACGAGCCCGCCGCGATCGTCGACGGCGAGGCCGACCTCCGCACGGGCCTGCGGCGCTTGTACGTGTGCCTCACCCGCGCCGTCTCCGGCCTCGACGTCCTGCACGCGCGGCCGTTGCCGCAGGCGTTGGCGTAGCCGGAGGTTGCACTCTGCCGGCGCGCGGGGTTCTGCCGAGCGTGTGCCGCCACAGGTGGTTGCAAAACCCAGGGGCGCGGGGAACTGCGCGAGACACCACCCGGTGCGGATGGCCCTGCGCGTTCGGGGACTTCCCACACAGGGTGGCTTGTCGCGCAGTTCCCCGCGCCCCTGAGGTAAGTGCAACGTCCCCCTGCGAAAAAGTGGCCCCTACGCAGCCAGGACGTCCGCGTCCAGCAACCGGCGCCATTCCTGGACGCGGCCCGCGTCCAGCGGGCTGTCCCAGCCCGCGACGCGGACCATCGTGCCGACGTGGAACCCGTCGATGCCGAGCGCGCGCAGGCGCGCGACGTGCTCGGTGCGGAGGCCGCCGCCGACGAGGATCCTCGGCGCGTAGCCGGGCTCACCCGCGCGGGTGACCTCCGCGCCGAGGACGTCCATGCCGGAGGACACGCCCTCGGCGGAACCCGCCGTGAGGACCGTGTCCAGGCCGGGCAGGCCGTCGATCGCGGCGCGGACCTCGTCGCGGGAGACGGCGTTGTCCAACGCGCGGTGAAAGGTCCAGCGGCAGCCGGGGATCGCGTCGAGGACGGTCCGCACCGCGGCGAGGTCGACCGCGCCCTCCGCGGTCAGGAAGCCGAGGACGAACTCCTCCGCGCCCTCCGCGCGCAGCGCCTGCGCCTTACCGCAGAGCGCGTCGAGGTCGCGGACGCGGAAACCCGCGCCGTCGCGGAGCATCACGCGAAGCGGGACGTGGACCGCCGCCCGGATGCGGGCGAACTCCGCGAGGTCGGGCGTCAGCCCGTCGGCCGCCATGTCCGAGGCCAGCTCCAGCCGGTCCGCGCCGCCCGCGGCCGCCGCGACGGCGTCCTCCGCGGTGGTGGCGATGACCTCGAAGATCGCCCGATCACTCATGTGCAGCCTCTCTGCTCCGCTCTCAACGCCCGACCGTCGCGAACGGCCGTGCGACCACCAGTGTGACCGCGCTGCGGCCACGGCCGAGCATGCCAACAGGTCTAGTCCAATACACCCTAGATCCTCGCGGGCACCCGACGCATCCCTCATACGGCCGCACCCCAGCCGGACCCCAGCGGAGCGGGGGCTGTCGGGACCACAATGGCTGTATGCCAGAGCCGTCGTACCCCGACCCCCACCCCGCCGCCCGGCGCTCCGGTCCGCAGCCAGGGCCACGGGGCCAGGCCGCACAACCGGGCAGGCAGCCCGGCACGCCACCCGGCACACCGCCTCGCCCAACGCCGGGCCCGCAGCAGGGCGGCGCACACCCGGACCAGGCACTCGCCGAGGCGCTGCTGGCCCGCTGGACCGCGCTCTTCGCCGCCCCGGAGGCGGAGCCGTACGGCGAGCAGTTGCTGCGCCGCTGGTCGGAACCGCAGCGCAAGTACCACACGGTGCGGCACCTGGCCGCGACGCTCTCCGTGGTCGACCGGCTCGCCGGGCACGCCGACGACGCCGACCTGGTCCGCGTGGCCGCCTGGTTCCACGACGCGATCTACGCTCCGGACCGCACCGAGAACGAGGAGCGCAGCGCGCGCCTCGCCGAGCGCGTCCTGCCCGAACTGGGCGTCGCCGACGAGGCCGTCGCCGAGGTCGCCCGCCTGGTACGGCTGACCGCCGAGCACGACCCGGCCCCCGGCGACCACAACGGCGAGGTCCTCTGCGACGCCGACCTCGCGGTGCTGGGCTCCCCGCCGCACATCTACGCGGGCTACACGGCCGCAGTGCGGGCGGAGTACGCCTTCGTGCCCGACGAGGACTTCCGCAAGGGCCGCGCTGAGGTGCTGGAACGGCTGCTGGCACTGCCCTCGCTCTACCGGACCCAGCCCGCCCGCTCCGCCTACGCCGAGCGCGCTGCCATGAACATGCGTACCGAGCTTGCACGTCTGCGCGATAGGGTGCCGCCCGTCACTTGAGTCGATCCGGGTGGGGCACATGGACATAGAGGCCGACTTCGCCTTCGCACGCGGCGAGCTGCGCAGCCGCTGGCTGCGGACCCGGGCCTGGATCAACGCCCTGTGGCTGCTCCTCGGCCTGGCCGGGCTGGTCATCGCGCTCGCCTCGCACCCGGCGTCCGTGTCCCACCTGGCGCTTCTCGCCATCTCGGTCATGCTGCTCTCGGTGCACGGCCAGATCGTCGGCCACAAGCTGCGCTCGCTGACGACCAGCAACGAGATGTCGCTGCGCTTCACCGACGCCGGGCTGAGCTGGCGCAACCAGTTCGTCTCGCACCAGATCCGCTGGCCGGCGGTGCGCCGGGTCCGGCGCACGGGCGGCTGGCTGGTCTTCGAGGGCACCCGCAGCGTCGGCGACGTCGCCTTCCCGGCGCGCGCGCTGAGCGAGGTCCAGATCGAGGAGCTGATCCAGTGGCTGACGGCCCAGAAGCTGATGCGCTGACCCCCCTGACCCCCTGACCCCCTGACGCGCGGTCTCAGGGTCGCGGCGCGCGGCGCTTCGGTCGGCGCAGGCCCGCGTGGGCGAGGCGGGCGACGATCTCCCGGCTGCGCACCGGCTCGGCGCCGAGGCCGAGGGCGGCCTCGTAGAGCCGCTCCGGCACGTCGTAGTGGTCCCCGTCGAAACCGCGCTCCGGCACGCCGAGCAGGCGGGCGAAGGCGTGCAGCTCGTCGAAGGACCGGTCCGAGACCAGGTGCGACCAGAACCGCCCATGGCCCGGCCAGGTCGGGGGGTCGATCAGGATCACGGAGTCAGCTCCCCGACGGCCGCGACCACCACGCCCTGCTCACCGCAGACCCAGTGCGGGTCGGGACCGAGCTCGGGC
Source organism: Streptacidiphilus fuscans (assembly GCF_015690355.1). Lineage (GTDB taxonomy): Bacteria > Actinomycetota > Actinomycetes > Streptomycetales > Streptomycetaceae > Streptacidiphilus > Streptacidiphilus fuscans. The sequence continues at coordinate 168,403 of NZ_JADPRT010000019.1, forward strand.
TCGACGGAGAGCGCGTGCGGATCCCCCTCGGCCGAGCACACCTGGCAGAGGGGCCAACGCCCCCACCCCTCCAACAGCCCGTCCTGCACGTCCTGGGCGACCAGGCCCAGTACGTAGTCCACCCCGTCCGGCCACTGCTCCACCCACCACCGCCGCTGCGCGATCGCGTCCTCCAACACCGACACGACGGCGGCGTCGGCGACGTCCCGCGCGCTCAGATCCCGCAGCAGGGCGCCGCGGGCGGCGTGCAGGGAAGCTTCCAGGGCGTTCTCCATCACTCCAGTGTCTCCTTTTCTCCCAACGGGACGTTGCACTCCCCAGGGGTGCGGGGAAGTGCAACGTCCCGGTCCGCAAAATACGTCCCGTCGGCAAAAGCCGGAAGGCGACCCACCCCGGTGAGGGGTGAGCCGCCTTCCGTGGGGCTCAGAACATCCGATCCGTCAGGATCAGAAGTCCATGTCACCGCCCGGCATGCCGCCGCCGGCCGGGGCCGCGGACTTCTCCGGCTTGTCGGCGATGACGGCCTCGGTGGTGAGGAAGAGCGCGGCGATGGACGCCGCGTTCTGCAGCGCGGAGCGCGTCACCTTGGCGGGGTCGATGATGCCCGCGGCGATCAGGTCGACGTACTCGTTGGACGCGGCGTTCAGGCCGTGACCGGCGGGGAGGTTGCGCACCTTCTCCACCACGACGCCGCCCTCGAGACCGGCGTTGGTCGCGATCTGCTTGATCGGGGCCTCGAGCGCGACGCGCACGATGTTGGCACCGGTCGCCTCGTCGCCGTCCAGCTCGAGCTTGTCGAACGCGACACCGGCCTGGAGCAGGGCCACGCCACCACCGGCGACGATGCCCTCCTCGACCGCGGCCTTGGCGTTGCGGACGGCGTCCTCGATGCGGTGCTTGCGCTCCTTGAGCTCGACCTCGGTGGCCGCGCCCGCCTTGATGACGGCGACGCCACCGGCCAGCTTGGCCAGGCGCTCCTGCAGCTTCTCGCGGTCGTAGTCCGAGTCGCTGTTCTCGATCTCGGCGCGGATCTGGGCCACGCGGCCCGCGACCTGGTCGCTCTCGCCGGCGCCGTCCACGATGGTCGTCTCGTCCTTGGTGACGACGACCTTGCGGGCGCGGCCGAGCAGCTCGAGACCGGCGGACTCCAGCTTGAGGCCGACCTCCTCGGAGATGACCTGGCCACCGGTGAGGATGGCGATGTCGCCGAGCATGGCCTTGCGACGGTCACCGAAGCCCGGGGCCTTGACGGCGACGGACTTGAAGGTGCCGCGGATCTTGTTGACGACCAGCGTGGAGAGCGCCTCGCCCTCGACGTCCTCGGCGATGATCAGCAGCGGCTTGCCGGACTGCATGACCTTCTCGAGCAGCGGGAGCAGGTCCTTGATCGAGCCGATCTTGGAGTTGGCGATGAGGATGTAGGGGTCCTCGAAGACCGTCTCCATGCGCTCCAGGTCGGTGGCGAAGTACGCCGAGATGAAGCCCTTGTCGAAGCGCATACCCTCGGTGAGCTCCAGCTCCAGACCGAAGGTCTGGGACTCCTCGACGGTGATGACGCCTTCCTTGCCGACCTTGTCCATGGCCTCGGCGATGAGCTCGCCGATCTGGGTGTCGGCGGCGGAGATGGAGGCCGTGGAGGCGATCTGCTCCTTGGTCTCCACGTCCTTCGCCTGCTCCAGCAGCTGGGCGGAGACGGCCTCGACGGCCTTCTCGATGCCGCGCTTCAGAGCCATCGGGTTGGCGCCGGCGGCGACGTTGCGCAGACCCTCGCGGACGAGCGCCTGGGCCAGCACGGTGGCGGTGGTGGTGCCGTCACCCGCGACGTCGTCGGTCTTCTTGGCGACCTCCTTGACGAGCTCGGCGCCGATCTTCTCGTACGGGTCCTCGAGCTCGATCTCCTTGGCGATGGAGACACCGTCGTTGGTGATCGTGGGAGCGCCCCACTTCTTCTCCAGAACGACGTTGCGGCCCTTGGGGCCAAGCGTGACCTTGACGGCGTCGGCGAGCTGGTTCATACCGCGCTCGAGGCCGCGACGGGCCTCCTCGTCGAACGCAATGATCTTGGCCATGGAAGCGGTCCTCCTGGACAGACTGGCTGCTTCGGACCGCGCCTGCGCCCGCGACGGACGGCTCCGGCCTTCGGCGGTTCCGTCCCGCCTCGCCCGGGGCCTCACCGACCCGGCCCGTTGTCACTCTCTACCTCAGAGTGCTAACGCCAATGATTAGCACTCGACCCCTGGGAGTGCAAGCGCCCCGAAGGGGCACGAACAAGGGTGGCGGCGGGCGACGGGAGGGGCAAGCAGGTGGGGGAAGCTCGGAGCACATCGAAGGGCCCCTGTCCCAGGACGGGACAGGGGCCCTTCGGAAGACCTGCGTGGATGCATCGTTTCGCTTGGAACGAGCTCTGCGGGTCCTGATCAGTCAGCGATCGCTACTCATGTCAGCAGGTGGTGGTCAGACGATAGCCTTGACCATGTCGGCCTGCGGGCCCTTCTGGCCCTGCGAGATCTCGAACTCCACCCGCTGGCCCTCTTCGAGCGACCGGTACCCGTCCATCTGGATCGCGCTGTAGTGGACGAACACGTCCGCACCACCGTCGACCGCGATGAAGCCGTATCCCTTCTCCGCGTTGAACCACTTGACGGTGCCCTGAGCCATTCCGAACTCCCCTATTACTGGCCCTTTCACGGTCCGCACACCGCGAACCGGGCCGGTCCGGGACGCTGCGGGCTGCAGGCGCCGGGCTCGACCGACGCTGAATGTATCCACTCCGATGCCCTGAGCAACAGAGCATTCGACGGAGAATTCTCGGGGCTAGTTAAGAGACATAACGCGCAATGTTCGGCAAAGGGGAGCAATTCGGGCCGGACATATCGGACGCTCCCGACATAACGTCGGACGATAAAGAATCGGTCAACCGTCTCGTAGGACGGGACAAGCGCGGGACAGGAGCACTCTACTCCTCTTAAACCGCTGGAAATGACAGAGCCGGAGCCACCCCGGCTCGGGGTGCTCCGACTCGTCGGTACCTCTCGGGGTTTCCCTCAGCAGCCGCCGGCGACCGCCGGGATGATCGAGACGCCCGCGCCGTCCGGCGTGGCGGTCTCCAGGCCCTCGGCGAAGCGCACGTCGTCCTCGTTGACGTAGACGTTGACGAAACGGCGCAGCTTGCCGCTGTCGTCCAGGAGGCGGGCGGAGATGCCCGTGTGGTTGGCCTCCAGGTCCTTGATCACCTCGGCCAGGGTGGTGCCCTCGACCGTCACCTCGGCCTTGCCGTCGGTGTAGGTGCGCAGGATGGTGGGGATGCGGACGGTGACGCTCATGCGAGGCCTGCCTCTCGGAACGAGTCAAGGGTGGGGCGGATGACGGCGGTCGGGCGCGCGGCGTCCGCCACGGCCTCCAGGGTCTTCAGGCCGTCGCCGGTGTTCAGCACGACGGTCTCGGCGGCGGGGTCCAGCAGGCCGTTCTCGATCAGCTTGCGCAGCACGCCGACGGTGACGCCACCCGCCGTCTCGGCGAAGATGCCCTCGGTGCGGGCCAGCAGCCGGATCGCGTCGACGACCTGCTCGTCGGTCACGTCCTCGACCGCCCCGCCGGTGCGGCGGACGATGTCGAGCACGTAGATGCCGTCGGCCGGATTGCCGATCGCCAGGGACTTGGCGATGGTGTCCGGCTTCTGCGGGCGGACCACGTCGTGTCCGGCCTTGAAGGCGGTGGAGACCGGGGAGCAGCCCTGGGCCTGGGCGCCGAAGATCTTGTAGGGCTTGTCCTCGACCAGGCCGAGGGCGATCAGCTCCTTGAGACCCTTGTCGATCTTCGTCAGCTGCGAGCCGGACGCGATCGGGATGACCAGCTGGTCCGGAAGCCGCCAGCCGAGCTGCTCGCAGATCTCGTAGGCCAGCGTCTTGGAACCCTCGCCGTAGTAGGGGCGCAGGTTGACGTTGACGAAGCCCCAGCCCTCGCCGATCGGGTCGCCGATCAGCTCGGAGCAGAAGCGGTTCACGTCGTCGTAGTTGCCGTCGATGCCGACGACGTCGCCGCCGTAGATCGCGGCCATGACGACCTTGCCGGCCTCCAGGTCGTGCGGGATGAAGACGCAGGCGCGCAGACCGGTGCGGGCGGCGGCGGCCGTCACGGCGCCGGCCAGGTTGCCGGTGGAGGAGCAGGAGAGCGTGGTGAAGCCGAAGGTGCGGGCCGCCTCGACGGCGATGGCCACGACCCGGTCCTTGAAGGAGTGGGTCGGGTTGCCGGAGTCGTCCTTGACGTAGAGCGAGCCGGTGACGCCCAGCTCACGGGCCAGGTTGTTCGCCTTGACCAGCTTGGTCAGGCCGGGGTTCAGGCTCGGGCGCTCCGCGACGTCCGGGGAGACCGGCAGCAGCGGGGCGTAGCGCCAGATGTTGTTCGGGCCGTTCTCGATCTGCTTGCGCAGGCCCTCCGGGTCCCCGGCGGGGAGCTCGTAGGCGACTTCCAGCGGGCCGAAACACTCGGCGCAGGCGAAGTCGGGGGCGAGGGGGCTGCGGGCTCCGCACTCGCGACAGGAAAGGGCGACGGCGGGGCCGAAGGCGTCGGCGGGGATACTGCTGGAAAGGGCCATGATGGCGAGATCCTCTTCTCTCCTCATCTTCCCCGGGGCGCGTCTCGCCACGGGCCGGAATTGGCACCTTCCCGACCGGGGGCCGCAGCGCGTGTGGGCTGCGGGCAACCTGGTAGGGGGGTTGCCGGGACTTCAACGGGCCGTTCCCTCAGTCCCTCTGGATGAGCGCTATGGCGTCGCGCGTCCGAGCGCGGCGCATTTGTCCGGAGGCGGACCCCAATGTGCGGTCGGCACGCCTCGTCCTCAAGACTGTAACCGAAGGCCCACCGAGCGCTCACTGCCGTCCGAGACGCGAGACGGCGGAGGCGTCGCCCGGCCCCGGCCGCCCTGGCCCGGGGACTGGGGCACTCTGGACGGGCAGACGGGCCGGATGCGCCGGGCGTCCGCCCGTCGGACGGGCCTCCCACCGGACGGGCCGCCGAGGAGTTCAGGAGAGGGAGTCAGGTGCTGGACCAGGTCGAGGAATGGCTGCGCCGCCGTTCGTGGAGCGCGGCCGACCGGCCCCTGCCCGACCTGCTGGCCGCCAAGCGGCACAGCGGGGCGACGGTCAGCGTGGTGCTGCCCGCGCTCGACGAGGAGGAGACCGTCGGCGAGATCGTCACCGCGATCCGCCGGGACCTGGTCGAGGCCGTACCGCTGGTCGACGAGCTGGTCGTGGTGGACTCCGGATCGGTCGACCGCACCGCGCACGAGGCCGCCGCCGCTGGGGCGCGGGTGATCCACCGCGACGACATCCTGCCCCGGCTGCCCGCAGGGCCGGGCAAGGGCGAGGTGCTCTGGCGGTCACTGCTGGTCACCGAGGGCGACATCGTCTGCTTCGTCGACTCCGACCTGCGCGCCTTCGACTCCACCTTCGTCTCCGGGATCGTCGGCCCGCTGCTGACCGATCCGGATGTCGCACTGGTCAAGGCGATGTACGACCGGCCCTTCGACACCGAGACCGGCTCCATACCCGCGGGCGGCGGCCGGGTCACCGAGCTCGTCGCCCGTCCGCTGCTCAACCTGCACTGGCCGCTGCTGGCCGGCTTCGTCCAGCCGCTCGGCGGCGAGTACGCGGCCCGCCGCTCGCTGCTTGAGCAGCTCCCCTTCCCGACCGGCTACGGCGTCGAACTGGGCCTGCTGGTCGACGCGTTGGAGCTGGTCGGCCTGGACGCGCTGGCCCAGGTCGACGTGGGCGTGCGGCACCACCGGCACCAGGACGCGCAGGCCCTCGGCCGGATGGCGGCGACCATCTACCGCACGGCGCTGGACCGGCTCAAGGCGCCGGAGGAGCTGGTCGCGACAGCTGAACCGTCGGGCACGCCGCAGCTGGTCCAGTTCACCCGGACGCCGGACGGGTTCACGCCGAGCAGCACCGAGGTGACGCTGGTGGAAAGGCCCCCGGTCGCGAGCGTGCCGGAGTACCGCGAGCGCGCCGCGGCGGGGCTCCCGCCGGGCCGGTCGAAGGTTTGCCCGCATCCCTCCTAGGCAAGGGTCACTGACATGGCTCCAACGACTGCCCCCGGTTCCGCAGGCTCCGCTCCACGGCGGACCGCACCGATCGTCCTCGCGTCCAACCGCGGCCCGGTCTCGTTCTCGGTCGGGGACGAAGGGACGCTGACCCCGCGCAGAGGCGGCGGCGGGCTGGTCTCCGGCCTGTCCGCGATCGGCACCGAGCAGGAGAGCGTCTGGGTCTGCGCGGCACTGTCCGACGGCGACCGTGCGGCAGCCCGGCAGGGCCTGACCGACCCGGACGTGCACATGCTGGACATAGACCCCGGCACCTTCACCCGGGCGTACAACGGCATCGCCAACTCGACCCTCTGGTTCGTCCACCACCTCCTCTACGACACGCCGACCAAGCCCGTCTTCGGCGCGAACTTCCGCCGCGAGTGGGCCTCCTACGAGGCGTACAACCGCGCCTTCGCGGACGCGCTGGCGGCCTGCGCCGAGCCCGGTGCGGCGGTACTGGTCCAGGACTACCACCTGTCACTGACACCACGGCTGCTGCGCGAGCTCCGACCCGACGTGCGGATCGGCCACTTCTCGCACACGCCCTGGGCCCCGCCGGACTACTACCGACTGCTACCGGACGACGTGGCCGCCGACGTGCTGCGCGGCATCCTCGGCGCGGACCGGGCAGGGTTTCTGACGGAGCGTTGGGCGCGGTCCTTCGCGGCCTGCTGCGAGGCGGTGCTGGGCGCCGAGGTCGGCGAGGTCGCCCCCGACGCGGACGGCCTGCTGAGCATCACCTACGAGGGCCGGACCACCGTGGTCGGCGTGCACCCGCTGGGCGCGGACGCGGGCTTCCTCCGCGAGCGCGCCCACCGCTCCGACGTGGACGCCCGGTTGGCCGCGCTGCGCGAGCAGGTCGGCGACCGGCGGACCGTGGTGCGGGTGGACCGCACCGAGCTGAGCAAGAACATCGTCCGCGGCCTGCTCGCCTACCAGCACCTGCTGCGCACCCGCCCCGAGTGGCTCGACCGGGTCGTCCACATCGCCTTCGCCTACCCCTCCCGCCACGACCTGCCGGAGTACCGCGAGTACACGGCGGCGGTGCTGCGGACCGCGCAGGAGATCAACGACGAGTTCGGGACGCCGAGTTGGCAACCGGTGATCCTGCACGTCAACGACGACTTCCCGCGCTCGCTGGCCGCCTACCGGCTGGCGGACGTGGCGCTGGTCAACCCGATCAGGGACGGCATGAACCTGGTCGCCAAGGAGGTCCCGGTCGTCTCGGACCGGGGCGTGGCGCTGGTGCTCTCGCGCGAGGCGGGGGCCTTCGCCGAGCTGGGCGAGGACTCGCTCACGGTCAACCCGTACGACGTCATCGCCACGGCGGACGCGCTCGCGGCGGCGCTGGTGATGCCGGAGGAGGAACGCGCCTCCCGCAGCAAGCGCCTGGCCGAGGCCGGCACGGCGCTTCCTCCCACGGAATGGTTTCTGCAGCAGCTCCGCGCCCTGACCGCGGGCCGCTGACCCCGTTATGGTCGTAGCCATGGGCATTCCCGAGCCGAGCACCCCCGCCGGAGCAGCCGGGCTCGCCGCGCTGCTCGCCGAACCACGTCGCGCCGTCGTCGCCCTCGACTTCGACGGCACGCTGGCGCCGATCGTGGCCGACCCCGACCAGGCGCGCGCGCACCCGGACGCCGTCCCCGCGCTGGCGCGCCTCGCGCCGCTGGTCGACACGGTCGTGGTGGTCACCGGCAGACCGGCGGGCGTCGCCGTCCGGCACGGCGGCTTCGCCGGGGTTCCCGGGCTGGAGAACCTGACCGTGCTCGGCCACTACGGCGCGGAGCGCTGGGACGCGCGCAGCGGCGAGGTGCACGCGCCCGCCGTGCACCCGGGCATCGCGGCCGTCCGCGCCGAGCTTCCGGGCTTCCTGGACTCCGAAGGCGCCTGGCAGGGCGTCTGGATCGAGGACAAGGGCCGCGCCGTCGCCGTCCACACCCGTCGCGCCGACGACCCGGAGGCGGCCTTCGCCGCGCTCGACGCACCGCTGCACGAACTGGCCGCCCGGAACGGGCTGGTGGTCGAGCCGGGCCGGATGGTGCTGGAGCTGCGTCCGCCCGGCGTCGACAAGGGCGTCGCACTGACCGGCTTCCTCACCGAGCGCCGGGCCGGATCCGTCCTGTACGCGGGCGACGACCTGGGCGACATCGCGGCCTTCGACGCCGTCGAGAAGCTCCGGGCCTCCGGCCTGCCGGGCGTCCTCGCCTACAGTGCGCCGACGACGGACGAACCGCCGTTGGCGGCGATCGCGGGGAGGGCCGACCTGGTCGTGCCGGGCCCGGCGGGCGTGGTCGCCCTGCTGGCCGCCCTGGCGGACAGGCTCGGCGGTACGGCTAGCGGCGCTGCCGCTTCTGCTCCCTGATCCGGCGCAGCCGGTTGACCAGCACCGGGTCGAAGGCCAGCGCGGCCTCGCGGTCCAGCAGGGAGTTGAGCAGCTGGGCGTAGCGGGTGGGCGAGTACCCGAGCTCCTCGCGGATCGCAGCGTCCCTGGCCCCACGGCTCCGCCAGGCGCGCGCCTCGAAGCGCAGCAGCGCCCGGTCGTGCTCGTCCAGCTCGTCGCCCATCGCCCGCTGCCCTCCCCCTCGCGTCCGAGGTCCTGCCGCCCCTCACGTCGGGACGACCATACGACTTGTCATTCTGCCGCCTCCCTCTGACGCAGGTTGCTCCTCCCCCGGGCCACCCGCGCGGGCTACGGTCGGCGGCATGACCAGTTTCGCCGTGCACATCCCCGACGCCGAGCTCGAACCGGACCCGCTCGACCCCAGCCAGATCGTCTCCGGCACCCCTGAGGTGTCCGGCAAGGTGCTGTGGGAGTCCGCGGACGGCAAGCAGATCCGCGGCATCTGGCAGATCACCCCGGGCGTCGTCACCGACACCGAGGCCGACGAACTCTTCGTCGTCGTCTCCGGCCGCGCCACCATCGCGGTCGCCGACGGCCCGACCTTCGACGTCGGCCCGGGCGACGCCTGCGTCCTGCGTGAGGGTGACGAGACCACCTGGACCGTGCACGAGACGCTGCGCAAGGCGTACCACATCACCCTTCCGTAGCCGACGAAACGTCAGAGGGGCGGCCGCGCACGATGCGCGACCGCCCCTCTGCCTTTGCCCTGCGGCGCGGAGCGCTACTTCACCGCGCCCGCCGTCAGGCCGGAGGCGACCTTGCCCTCGATCAGGGCGAACAGGATGATCACCGGGATGGTGGCGATCACCGAGCCGGCGAAGAGGTGCTGCCAGTCCACGCTGTACTCGCCGACGAAATTGGAGATCTTGACGGTCAGCGTGCGCGGGCCGGCCTGGGTGGTCAGGGTGAGCGCGACGATGAACTCGTTCCAGGCCGCGATGAAGGTGAAGATCAGCGCCGTGACGATGCCGGGCGCGGCCAGCGGCATGATGACGCGGAACATCGCGCCGATCCGGCTGCAGCCGTCGACGATCGCGGCCTCCTCGATCTCCTTGGGGATCGCGCTGAAGTACGCGTTCAGGATCCACACCGCGAAGGCCATGTTGAAGCCCGCGTTGACCAGGATCAGCGACCAGATCGAGTCGATCATGTTGAACTGGACGAACTGCTGGTAGATGCCGACGATCATCGCGGTCGGCTGGAACATCTGGGTGATCAGCACCAGCAGCAGGAAGATCCACTTGCCGCGGAAGTTGCGCCGGGCGGTGTAGTACGCGGCCGGGATCGCGACCAGCAGCACCAGCGCCGTCGCGCCGCCAGCGATCTCCAGGCTGGTGGCGAGGCTGCCGCCGAGGCCGGTGGACCAGATGTTGAGGAAGCTGGCCAGCGTCGGATGGGACGGCAGCAGGTTTCGGTCGTGGAGCTCGCTGCCCGGACGGACCGCGGTGACGACCATCTCCAGGTAGGGCAGCAGGAAGAAGAGCCCGATCAGGTACGCGCCGCCGGCCATGCAGACGGTGCGCAGCTTCGGCAGCCGACGCTGCGTGGCGGACTTGTTCGCCTTGCGGGCCGCGGAGGCCGGCGCGGGGGCGGTAACGGTCGTCATGTCAGTCCTCCGCGGAGTTCCACTTGGACGCCCGCAGGAAGAGCAGGACGATCACGATGATGAAGCCGAAGTTGACCACCGACATCGCCGCGGCTTCGCCGATGCTGGTCTGCTGGGTGTTGAACATGAACAGCGTGCTGGTGGAGGTCTCGTTGCCGGGGCCGCCGCCCGTCATCTCGTAGATGATCGGGAAGGAGTTGAAGACGTTCATGATGTTGATCAGCGCGGCCACCAGCAGTGCCGGACGCAGCAGCGGCAGCGTGATCGACCAGTAGGTGCGCACCACCCCGGCGCCGTCGAGGCGGGCCGCCTCGTAGACGTCGTCCGGGATCGCCTGGAGTCCCGCCAGCAGCGCGTAGGTGGTGAACGGCACCGAGACGAAGACCGCGACGAAGATCTCCCAGCTGAACCCCGCGGTCTGGCTGGCAAGCCAGTTGACGCTGTTGTAGTTCTTCATGAAGCCCAGGTCGTGCAGCAGCACCAGGATGGTGCCGTTGCTCGGGTTGAGCATCCACTTGAAGACGATGGAGGTCATCACCACCGAGGCGGCCCACGGCGCGATCAGCGCCCAGCGGGCGACCCGGCGGCCGGGGAACTCCTGGTTGAACAGCTGGGCGACACCGAGCGAGATCAGGATGGTCAGCGCGACCACCGTCACGACCCAGATGCCGGTGCGGATCATCACGCCGGGCAGGTCCTGCTCGGCGAAGAGCCGGGAGAAGTTCGACCAGCCCGCACCGCCCTGGTCGAAGCCCATGGAGTCGTACTTCTGACGTGCGGTCAGGAACATCGAGACCACCGGCCAGATCACCACGAAGAGGATCAGCGCGGTGGCCGGGGCGATCCACGGCAGGGGCGCCAGTGCCCGCAGCACGCGGCGGCCCGCGCCGTACCGGGGGCCGGACGGCCGGGGGGCGTCATTGCTCCCAGGTGCCGACTCCAGCAGGCCGGCTCCGGCCGCCGAGTCCTGGGTCGATTGCGTCATGGTCTGCTCCATGGCATACGCGCCGACGGGCCGGCCGGCGGGGGTGACCCGCCGGCCGGCCGCCGACAGTGCGGACTACCGGGCGTCCTGAGTTCAGGACTGCCGGACTTACTGGTTGCTGGTGGCGAAGTTCTGCAGGCCGTTCAGGACCGAGGCCGCGTTGTCGGAGGCGGCGGTGCCCAGGGTCTGCTTGAGCTTGGCCAGCACCGTGTTCCAGTTGGTGTTGGACGGGTAGACCACCGAGTTCGGGACGTTCTTGAGGAAGCCCGCCGCGACCGGGTCCTGGCCGGAGAGGGTCGCGGACGCCGAGGTGGTGGCCGGGAGCAGGTCGTACTCCTTGTCGAAGGAGATCTGGTTGGCGTCCGAGTAGACGTAGTCCAGGAACTCCTTGATCTGCGCGGCGTGGCCGCCCTGCTTGAACGCGACGACGTCGTCGTGCACGCCCAGGGTCTGGGTCAGCGGAGCGGTCTTGCCGGGCATCGGGACGACGCCGTAGTCGGCGGTGGTCAGCTTGCCGGTCTTGACGATGTCCGGCAGCAGCGCGCCGGAGCCGCCGACCATGCCGACCTGGCCGGCCGAGAAGGCGTCCCACATCTGCTGGCGGTTGGTGCTCGCCGGGCCGGGCTCGGTGTCGCCGGCCTTGACCAGCTGGTTCATGAACTGGAAGGTCTGGATGTTGGCCGCGGAGTTGATGTCGTACTTGCCGGAGGAGTCGACGTAGCCGCCGCCGTTGCCCAGCATCCACAGGTAGGACTCACCCTGGGCCTCCTCGGGGCCCAGCGGCAGGCCGTAGCCGATGTTGCCGCCGCCCAGCGCCTTGATCTTGGCGGCGTCGTTCTGGATGTCGGTCCAGGTCTGCGGCGGGGTGGCGATCTTCGCGGCGGCGAAGAGCTTCTTGTTGTAGAAGAGGCCGCGGGCGCTGGTGGTGAACGGGGCGCCGTAGGCGACGCCGTCGGTTCCGTCCTCCTGCTTGGCGAAGACCGGGATCAGGTTGCTGATCGTGCTGGACGACATCACGTCGGTCAGCGGGTAGAGCAGGCCGTCGGCCGCGAACTGCTGGGGCGCGTCGCCCTCGAGGATGTCCGGGTACTGCTTGTCCTGGATCATCGTGGCGACCTGGGCCCAGTTGGTCCAGGCGATGGTCTGCACGTGGACGGTGATGTCCGGGTGGGCCTTGTGGAACGCGTCCGCGAGGGTCTGCCAGTAGGTCTGGGTGCTGTTGGAGGTACCGGCGGTGCCATAGTCGGCGGCGAGCAGGTTGATGGTGGTCGAGCCACCGGAAGAACCCGAGCTGCCCGAGGAGGAGCTGCATGCCGACAGCGCCATGACCCCGGCGACACCGATTGCTGAGAGAGCGAGCAAACGACGCTTCAAGAAAACCTACCGCCTTCGCAGATGCGAACCCGGTCCCTGCCGGGGTCGATTGTCAGTCCAGGTCCGGCAGTTGGGGGGCCGGCGGAGGTGGGGGTCACCGCCGGCCGGCCCGGGCTGCGCTGCCGCCGTCCCGGTGTGACGGCCAGTCTGGTCACGACCCGCGCAAGAGGTCTACACCATTTACCGAAAAGCTGGGGTTCGTTGCGCCCTGTGCAACGGCAATTCGGAACATCACCGTGCAAAGCCGCCGATTTGCCGGGGCCTGCGGGTCACAATCGACTGGACCACTTGGTCTAGACCAGCTGTCCGAAGGGTGTTTTCGGGGACCGGCGGGGGCCTCCGGGGAGCTGCCGCGGAGCCGCTGCGGAACGGCCGGGATTTCCGTGGATCTCGACCGGATCCCGGACGGATCGGGCGGCGACGACGGCCCGATCACGCACATTCCGCGCAAAAGCCTCGGTACATTGGCCATGGACCAGACCAATCTGCAAACTGGACTAGACCTCTGTGCGTTCCAGGAGGGAGACTGTCGCGTCGTGAAGCACGTCATCGCACTCGATGTCGGCGGGACCGGCATGAAGGCCGCGCTGGTCGCCCCCGACGGCACCCTGCTCCATGAGGCACGCCGCCCCACCGGCCGCGAGCACGGCACGCCAGCCGTCGTGTCCGCGATCCTCGACTTCGCCGCCGAACTGCGCGACGAAGGCAGGCAGCGGTTCGGCGAGACCGCCGCCGCGGCCGGCGTCGTGGTGCCCGGCACCATCGACGAGGCGGAGGGGGTCGCCGTCTTCTCCGCCAACCTCGGCTGGCGCGACCTGCCGATGCGCAAGCTCCTCGGCGAGCGGCTCGGCATCCCGATCGCGCTCGGCCACGACGTCCGCACCGGAGCCCTGGCCGAGGGGCGGCTCGGCGCCGGGCGCGGCGTCTCGCGCTTCTTCTTCATCGCACTCGGCACCGGCATCGCGGGCGGCATCGGCATCGACGGCCGGATCGAGTCCGGGGCCCACGGCAACGGCGGCGAGATCGGCCATGTCATGGTCCGGCCCGGCGGTCCGGCCTGCGGCTGCGGCGCCCACGGCTGCCTGGAGACGGTCGCCTCGGCCGGAGCGGTCTCCCGCGCCTGGGCGGCTGCCTCCGGCAACCCCGGGGCCACCGCCGCCGACTGCGCCACCGCCGTCGCGGCGGGCGACCCGCGCGCCGTCACCGTCTGGACCGACGCGCTGTCCGCGCTCGCCGACGGGATCGTGATGGCGCACAGCCTGCTCGACACCGGAACCGTCATCATCGGCGGCGGCCTGGCCGAGGCAGGTGACACCTTGTTCGCACCACTGCGCGTCGCGGTCACGGAACGACTCTCGTTCCAGGTGCCGCCCGCGCTCGTACCGGCGATGCTCAAAGACACCGCCGCATGCCTGGGCGCGGGGCTCCTCGCCTGGGATCTGCTCTCACTGGAGGTGACCGCGTGACCGACGCGGAGCGCACTGTGCTGGCCGGGGCCAGGCTCGTCCTGCCCACCGGCGTCGTCGAGAACGGGAAGATCGCGGTGGAGAACGGCCGGATCACCGAGATCGCGGCGCCGGTCACTCCCCCGGACGGTACAGCTCCCGCCCTCGACCTCACCGGCCTCACCGTGGTCCCGGGCTTCGTCGACATGCACGTCCACGGCGGCGGCGGCGCCTCCTACCACTCCGGTACCGCCGAGCAGATCATCACGGCCGCGCACACCCACCTCGCCCACGGCACCACCACGACCGTGGCCTCGACCGTCACCGGCGAGATCGACGACCTGTGCCGGCAGGCCGGGCTGCTCAGCGAGTTGGTCGAGGACGGCGTGCTGGCCGGGATCCACTTCGAGGGCCCGTTCATCTCGACCAACCGCTGCGGCGCGCACGACCCCGACCTGCTGCGCGACCCGGACCCCGCGGTGGTCCGCAAGCTGCTCGACGCCTCCCGGGGCGCGGCGCGGATGGTGACCCTGGCACCCGAGCTGGACGGCGGCATCGAGTCGATCCGGCTGCTCGTCGAGCGCGGCGTGATCGCCGCCATCGGCCACACCGACGCCGGCTACGACACCACCCTGGCGGGCGTCGCCGCGGGCGCCACGGTCGCCACGCACCTGTTCAACGCCATGCCCGCGGTGGGCCACCGCACGCCCGGCCCGATCGTGGCGCTGCTGGAGGACGAGCGGGTCACCGTCGAGCTGATCGGCGACGGCGTCCACCTGCACCCCTCCGTCGTCGACCTCGCCTTCCGCGGCGCGGGGGCGGAGCGGGTGGCGCTGGTCACCGACGCGATGGACGCGGCCGGCTTCGGCGACGGCGACTACATGCTCGGCCCGCTGGCCGTGAAGGTGCGCGAGGGCGTCGCCCGACTCGCCGAGGGCGGCTCGATCGCGGGCTCGACGCTGACGCTGGACGTGGCGTTCAAGCGCGCGGTGACGATCAACGGCCTGCCGCTGGAAACGGTCAGCCGGATGCTCTCGCTCAACCCGGCACGGCAGTTGGGCCTTTCCGACCGGATCGGCTCGCTGGAGGTCGGCAAGCGCGCGGACCTGGTGGTGCTGGACGAGCAGTACGAGGTGGTCGCCGTCATGCGCGACGGCGTCTGGGCGGTCGGCGCGGACAAGCTCACCGACCGCGTCCCGGTGGCGCGCTGACGGAACGCCAGTGCATGAGCCTCGACCCGCACTCCCAAGGGGTGCGGGCCGAGGCGTCTCCGGCTGTTACTGCGTCAACTACCGGGCATCGATGCCAGCCGCAGCTTCAAATGCCCAAAAGGACTTTACCGTTAGTAGTAACTCGTAAATCCTTGGAAGTTAGTAGTACCAATCTGCACATTGCCTTCGGCCCGCGACTGGAGCGGACTGAGATCATACAGAACCGGCGTATAGCAGCTGTACGCGCCGAGCGAACTGCTCCAAGTCAGAGCATGACATGAATACGCCTTCGCATCCTGCTCGCGATCGATCCACGCATAAGTGCTGTACTCAGTATCGTTCGTGCGAATTCGCGCCCAAGCTGCATGGCACTTCACGCTATAACGCAGATCGACCGTCGCATACGCGCCGGTGATGTCGTTGGCATAAACGGTCGCCGATTCAATGGTCGTGGCATCGGACGAACACCCAGCGGATACCGGATCCTGTCCATCGAGAGCATAGTTGGCGGCAAATGCCTGCCCCGGAACCGAAACAGCAATTGCGGCAGCTGCCGCAATGGTCGCCCCCACGGCACCGATCTTACGTACGTTCATAAACCCTCCCAGATCGTACTCAGATTCCCAATACGTGATCTTCACCCAAGATGAAGGCAGATGTCAACGATGATTATCAGACACCTGTGAGGCCGAGCTTCGAAAATGCCGCATATATCAGACAACCTCCACCAGGTCCTCATAAGTCCAAAATGGGGGCATTGGCATTGGAAGTCCGTATTGTCGACCGCGAGAAGTATGGGACTACTCACGCCAAGAGCAGAATTCCTAAACCGCCCAGTCGTCAGTCGCCGAACTTGGTCGGCGGATGTTCGGCCAGTTCTTCTGACGACCGCCGGTGAGGGTCCAGCAGGCGAGGAGTGTGGGGTAAGCGCGGAGCAGCGGCCCGATCGACGACGAAAGAGCACACGGGAGCGGTCGTGGTTGCACACCGTGGAACACTTCGAGACCGGGCAGAAGAACGCGGCATCGCGGCCGCGCTGCGCTTGAGCGAGCGTTCCGCCGAGCGGCGGCGACAGGCCTGTCGTGAGCGGGGCGAGGCCGGGTCGTTGTCGAAGGGGTCACAGGGGAGACCCGGCTCCCCAATGCCCAGATCGCCAGGCTGGAGCGGGAGTTGCAGCGTGGGCCGCTTGCTGACGGGTGGACCGGCGGTGGACGCTCGCGCAGATCAAAACGCTGATCGTTCGGCTGTTCCATGTCTCGTACACGGTCGAGGGCACCTGACGACTGCTGAAGAGCCACGGCTGGAGCCGGCAGCAGCCGACCCCATGGGCGATCGAGCGCGACGACGAGGCTGTCAAGGCCTGGAAGCAGGAGATTTGACCGCGAGTAAGGGCACAGCGGCGGAACTCGGCGCCTGAGGTGGTCTTGGAGGACGGAGCCAGTCAGTCGATGGCGCCTCCGCACGCCAGAACCTGGGGCCGAATCGGCCAGACCCCCGGTCGTCCGAGTACGCGGCCAGAACCGCCGTGAGCTCGTCGACGGCTGCCAACTCGGTCCGGGACATCTGGATCCACCTGGCTGCCTGAATGCGAGAGTTCATCGATGCGGACGCCGAGTGGCTCATCGAGACCCAACCCACCAGTTTCGGCGAGCAGGTGACCGGCAGACATCAGGCGCAGACCAGTCGACCAGCGCCCCGACCTGCTCCTCAGGTTTCCGAGACTGCCGGGCCAGACCCGGGCACTGGAATAAGGTCAGAGATCGTCCAGCTCACGGCACGACTCACAAATGAGCATCAACGCAAGGCCGTGCTGCCGAAGGTCGGCACGTCACCACGGACTAGCGGCATTCGGCGTTGTGATGGCCAACTGATCCACGTTGACCGGTGGCTCACCATCTATGCCCTGGAGCGTGATGGTGACTTGACCTGCCGGTAGGTCCGGCTGGACCCAAGTGCGGAACCAGGCCCTGGTCGGGTCCTTCTCGGGGCCGTAGTTCTTGCAGTTGGCTTCGCGGGACTTGGCCCCGTTCACCAAGATATCCAGCTTAGAGTCGGCACCGGAGTTGCCATAGCGAATCCAGACCTGATACGAACCCGCCGAGGGGATGTTGACGGTCCAGGTGATGCTCTGGCCCGAACCGCTCAGCGGCACCGAGGAGCCGCCCGCAGCCTTGGCACCGGCCGGAGTGGTGACGGGAGCGGTGCCGGCCAGCTTCATGGTGGCGGCGTCCGTCGGGCCGAGGCCGGCGGAGACCGACGGCGAGGACGAGGCGGAGGCGCTGTTGCTGCCCGCCGTGGTCGTCGGCGAGGTGGAGCTGCCGGAGCCGGCGTTGGACTTGTCGCCGTTGCTGCTGAACACCGCGAAGCCGATGCCGATGGCGATGGCCACCACGACCGCGACCGCACCCAGCATCACGCCGCGGCTGCTACCGCCGCCCGAGCCACGGGAAGCGGCCCTGCCGCCCGCCGGGGGCCCGCCGGGAGCCGAGCCCTGCTGCGGTACGCCGCCCTGGTAGCCGCCGTAGGCCTGGGTCTGCTGCGCGCCGTAGCCGCCCTGCTGGCCGTAGGACGACTGCTGCCCGTATCCGGACTGGCCGTACTGGCTGCGGCCGCCCACCTGGGTGGCCTGCTGGTACGAGGTGCGGGGCACACCGGGCATCGGCTGCGTGGGCGCGGGGCCCTCCGCACCGCCGTCGGCGTCGCCCTCCGACCGGTACAGGTACGCGAACGGGTCGTCGTCCTCGGGCACGCCGTTGTTCTCGGCTGTCATCGAGTTCTTCTCCCGAGTCGTGATACGTGGATGTTCCGTGATGTTCGGCTTCGCGCCCGGAGTACCGCACCGAAGGCACGCGTATCCACCGCACACTACCCCGACTGGGTGACGCGACGGAAAGAGCGGCGTGGCCGGAACGGTGGACGCAACCAGCCCGCCGCACGGTTCCGCGCGACCCCCACCTGCGAGGCAACGAACGGCGGAACAACGGCGTAACGGCGCGGAACAGCGCCGCGACGTGGATGAGGCGAGGGTGAGGACGGTCAGCCGAACGGCTGTCGCGATCAGCCCGCGCGCCGGTGCGAGCGGCCTCCGCCGCCCGCCCGCGCACGCTTCTCCACGTACATCAGTTCGTCGGCTGTGTGGAGTACGTCGTCGATGCTCATCCCGCAACCGGCCCAACCGACGCCTATGCTCACGCCGACCCGCAGGGTGCGGCTCTCCCACCGTATGGGCGGGGTCACCGCGGCGCGGAGGCGGTCGGCCAGATCCTTGGCGCGCTCGCGGTCCAGCCCGTCGGCGAGGACGACGAACTCGTCGCCGCCGAGCCGGGCCACCGTGTCACCCTCGCGGACGGCGGCCTGAAGCCGTCTGGCCACCTCGATCAGGGTGGCGTCGCCCGCGTTGTGGCCGTGGCGGTCGTTGATGCCCTTGAAGCCGTTCAGGTCGCAGAAGAGCACGGCGAGACCGCGGCCGTTGCGCCCGTCCGGCTCGGCGCCACCCTCGTCCGGCGGAACGGCGTGGACGTGGTCGTACCCACCGCCGTCGAAGCCGCCCGCGTCGGCGGCCTCGGGGTGGCCGTGAGCGTGACCGTCCCCCTCGTCCTCGGCCAGGAGGTCGGCCAGGGCCGGGCGCTTGGGACGACCCGCGAAGTCCCGGGGGTCGCCGCGCAGGCCTTCGGGGTGCAGACCCTCACCCTCGGCGTGCAGACCGTCGGCGTACGGGCCGTCCATGTGGGGGCCATTCATGTGCGGGCCGTCACCCCGGATGGCCAGAGCGGCCATGTCGCCCCGGCTGTCGAGGCCGCCCATGCCGCCGTCGTACCCGCCGAAGCCGCCGAAGCCGCCCGGGTTGTGCGCGGCGGCGCCGGGGGCGCCGGAACCGTGTGCGGCGGGCCCGAGGCTGTCGTGCGGATGGTCGCAGAGGCGCATCTGCAACCGGGCCCGGAGCTCGGCGGCGTTGGGCAGGCCGGTGAGCGCGTCGTGACTGGCCCGGTGGGCCAGGGCCAGCTCGTGGCGCTTGCGGTCCTCGATGTCCTCGACATGCGTGAGCAGGTACATCGCGCCCTCGACCGGGTCGGAGACGACGGAGTTGCGCAGGTTCACCCAGAACCAGCCGCCGTCGCGCCGGGCCAGCCGCACCTCGGCCCGGCCGTTCTCGGTGGCGATGCCGCGCAGCTTGACGGCGTCGTCCGGATGGACCAGGTCGGCGAAGGACTGCCGGTGCAGGGAGGAGCGGGAGCGGCCCAGCAGCCGGCACAGGGCGTCGTTGACGCGGGTGAGCTGTCCGCGGGTCTGGCCGTGCAGCTCGGTGATGGCCATGCCGCTGGGCGCGTACTCGAAGGCCTGGCGGTAGCTCTCCTCGCTGGCGAGCAGCACCTGCTGTTCGCGCTCCAGCCGGATCAGCGCCCGCTGCATCTCCGCGCGCAGGCGCGCGTTGCCGATGGCGATGCCCGCCTGCTGGGCGAACATCTCCAAGGCCTCACGCGTCCACGGACCGGGCCTGCGGCCGTTGCGGGGGCGGTCGACGGAGAGCACGCCGAGCAACTCGCCGCCGTAGCTGTACATGGGGGCGAAGAGACAGTCGTCCGGATGCCAGGCGCCCTCGACGAACTGGGCGTCCCCGCCACCCCAGATGGGGAGGTCCGGTGGGCGCGCCCACATCCGTTCGGCCGGGACGAAGACCAGGCTGCCCCAGTGGTCGCCGACGTTGAGCAGCCGGTTCCACGAGTCGCGGGTGCCGACCTGCCCGAGCATGCTGTTGATGCCCTCGTCGGCCTCACCCTCGGTGCTGATCTCCCAGACGGCGGCGACGACCAGATCGCCGTCGGGCCGGACCATGTTCACGGCGGCGCTGTCGAAACCCAGACCCATCACGGCGCCCTCGACCACGGCCTGGAGGGTACCGGCGAGGCTGCGGGCGGCGTTGAGGTCGGCGATGATGCGATGGAGCGTGCGCAGGGTCGCCAACCGGACATACGGCTCCGGCTGCGGCTCGGCGTCCATCGCCCACCTCCCTCCGATGGTCCGACTGGCAGACAAACTGAATCACATAGAGCACACTGTTCAACACTCTGGGTCAGCAATTCGTTCCCACTTGTGAGCCAACTCACAGGCATCGCACGTGTGAACGTCGAAACTCTGTACCAGGCGCGAGCAGACCCTCCGTCAGTTCCTCCCTCGGTTCCCCTCGTGGCCCATCCCTACCGTTCCCCCTCATTTCTTCCCCAACGTTTGCATCGATCCGACGCAACGTGAGCAATCAGACGCCCGTCCTACGCCCAAGGTCCGATGCGAGGCAGGGCCGAGCGAAGATAGCGTGCTTGTGTGTACGACGCCGCAGCAACTGCCACCCCAGCCCCTGTGACCCCTCTGGACGGCCCCGAGGCCACTCCTGAGGAGTTCCGCGCCGCCCTCGGCCAGCTCGCCTCCGGCGTGGTCCTGGTGACCGCCCACGACGCGGAGGACGGCCCACGCGGCGAGGACGTGGGGATGACGGCCACGGCGTTCCTCTCGGTCTCCCTCGACCCACCCCTGGTCCTGATCTCCGTCCGCGAGGACTCCCGGATGGAGGACGTCCTCTCCCGCGTCGAGACCTGGGCGGTCTCCGTCCTCGCCGCCGACCAGCGGACCGCCGCCGCGCGCTTCGCGATGAAGGGCCGCGTCAGCGACCGCCTCCTCTTCGCGGACCTCCCCCACCACCGCGGCGAGCAGTCGGGCTCCCCCCTGGTCGACGGCGCGCTCGCGACGGTCGAGTGCCGGACGGTGGACCGCATATCCGCGGGCGACCACGTGCTTTTTATCGGCCACGTCCTCGAAGCGAAGGTCGGCGCGCCGACGGGTGGTCCGCTGCTGTACTTCCGGGGCCAGTACCGGCACTTGAGCTGAGCCACGGAGAGAATCCACCGGCATGCGGAGGGTCCTGCACGTTCGGGGCTCTTCCGTCGTGGGTGGCTTGTCGCGCAGTTCCTCGCGCCCCTGGACGTTTGCAACGTCCCCGTCTGCCCGGGGCTAGAAGTCGCGGACGGGGCCGCGGCCGCGTTTGACGGCGGCGGTGCGGCGCTTGTTCTCCAGGCGGCGCTCGACCATGCCGCGGGAGGGCTTCGTCGCGCGGCGGGCACGCGGGGGCGGGGCGACCGCCTCCGCGAGGAGCGCGGACATGCGGACGGCCGCTGCCTCCCGGTTGCGCCACTGCGACCGGTGCTCGGACGCCTTGACCACCACCGCGCCGTCGACCAGCCGACCGGCCAGCCGCTCCAGCGCGCGCTCGCGCCACACCTGCGGCAGCGCCGCGCTCGCCTCCAGGGCGTACCTCAGCTCGACCTGGCTGTCACTGGTGTTGACGTGCTGTCCACCGGGACCGGAAGAGCGGGAGAACCGCCACTGCAGCTCGGCGTCGGGCACGACGACACCCCGGACGCGTACGGCCACAGGATTCGCAGACATGTGCCCATGATCCTGCCGAGCGGCCGCACCCGCGAACCCTTTTCACCGACTCTCACCGGCACTGCGAGAATCGTGGGGTGATCGAGCTCGGCTACTCCCTCTCCAACCGCTTCCCCGACCCGCCGCAGACGGACTACGCGACGGCGCCCGTCCGCGCCCTGCGGCACGACCTCTTCTGCGGGGACGTGTTCATCGAGGGCGAGGGCGGACGGGACCTCTCCACCCGGTGGGGGTGGGTGCCGGTGCTGGACTTCGCCTGGGCGCTGTGCGACATCGTCGAGCAGCTGGACGAGGTGCTGCCGGGCTTCCGCACTCCGCGTGCCGAGCTGGACTTCACGGAGTCGTCGGACCGGCTGCGGTTCTCCCGGCGCGGCGACTGGGTCGAGCTCCGTGCCGACTGGGTCCGCGACGAGCGCCCGCTGCTGGTGGACCACGGCGTGCTGCGCCGCGAATCACGGGACTTCCTGCAGGACATTCTCGCGGACCTGACGGACCTTCACGACGACCTGCAGCACAACCTCACCGTCTGGGAGCTGCGCAGCCGCTTCCCGCGCGTTCCCTGAGCCCGTACTGACCGCCTACGGCCTACAGCCGCGTGCTGCGGCCCATCACCACCAGGCCGGGCACCGGGCGGGCCAACTCCGAGAAGCCGAGCCGGTCGTAGAACGCGCGCGCGGACACGTTGGCCGCGCCCATCGCCAGGTGGACAGCGTCGACGCCGCGCTCGCGCAGCGCGGCGAGGTAGGTGTCCATCAACCGCCGACCGAACCCGCGCCCCTGCGCCTGCGGCATCAGGTCGATGTGCAGATGGGCCGGGTACGCGTCGGCGATCGGGCTCAGCATCACCTCCGGGCGGCGCAGCTCACTGCCCCGTCCGCCGTCGTCGGGGTAACGGTCGACCACCTTCGGCAGCCACTCGTCGCGGTAGCGGGCGACGAAGCGGCGCGTGTCGGCCGTGCCGAGGATGTAGCCGAGTGCCCTGTCGCCGCCCTCCCCGTCCGCCCCGTCCGCCGCGTCCGCCGCGTCCGCCGCGTCCGCGACGACGAACGCGAGCTCGGGCTCCAGCGCGAGGTACGGGCCGACGAAGATGTCCGGCAGGATCCTCGGGTCCGGGTACAACGAGCTCGCGTCCGCACCGTTGTCGCCGGTGCGGACGCAGATCTCGTACAGGTCCTCCCAGTCGTCCGACCGGTACGGACGGATGCTCAGCTCCATCCCGCCAGGCTAGACCGGACCGGACCACTGCGTGCCGTCTCGTGCACGGTCGCGCAGGGTCACGCAGGGCTCAGCCGAGGCTGCTCCACAGCGTGCTGGTGACGAGCGCCTTGAGCTGGGCCATGGTCAGCACCGGTTCGGCCCGGTCCGCCGCCACGCCCTGGGTCGGGGCGTTGAACTCCATGGCGACCACCCGCAGGCCGTCGGGGTGCAACACGTCCGCGATCCACTGGACCGCGCCGCTGCCGCCCTTCTCCGCGGGGTTCTCCGACACGACCAGCTTGCTGCCGTCGGGCAGCACCGTGGCCCCGGCGTAGAGCTGGGCGAGCGTCTGCGCGTCCGTGGTGGGGTTCCAGTGCTGGTAGTTGATCCCGATCAGACCCACGCCGCCGGTGCCGTCGGAGAGCTGCTCCTCGGCGTAGCCGGTCTGGGTGTCCTCGTGCAGCGCGGTGACACCCTTGGGCAGCAGCGCGTTGACCGTGTTGAGGATGGCGTCACCCGTCGGGCCCTGCGGAACGGCGACCGGCGGGGCCGTGGGCGCGGGCAGGGCCGCGAGCAGCGGCTGCCAGGCGCGGTCGGTGACCAGCGCGCGGAGCTGTGCGGCGTCGAGCGGAGGGGTGGGTCGGGAGACGGACGCGCCCTTCTCCTGCGGCGCGTTCCACTCCGAGACCTGCACCTCCTGGCCGTTCGGCCTGACCAGCGTGGCGCCCCAGTCCTTGGTGCCGGTGCCGCGTGAGGGGTACTCGTAGCCCTGGTCGACCACCAGCCGGGAGCCGTCCGGGAGCGTTTCGCTGCTGCAGACGTCGTTGGGCGCGTAGACGGGATCGACGCACCCCGGCACCGAGGCCCCAGGAGCGACGTGGTTGAGGCCGAGCTCGATCAGGGACGCCCCATGGGAGTCGTCGTAAACGACGCTCGCCAGCGGCGCGATCATCCCTCCCCCCAGGCCCCAACGTCCCTGCAGAGAACCGAACGTGGCGCCCTTGGGCAGCAGGCTCTCCAGCGTCCTCAGCATGGCGGCGGCGTGGTCGGGCGTCGGCTCGACGCTGACCGGCGATGTCGACGTCGACTGCCCCGTCGACGCCGACGGGGCAGCACGCCGTCCCGCCGAGGCGGCCTCGGCGCGCTGCTGACCCGTGCCGTGCCCGAGCAACGCGGGTGTGAGCGCCCCGCCCACGGCGATCAGCGCCAGCGCCGCCGTCCCGCCCACGATGGCGAGGTTGCGGCGGTGACGCCGCCGGTGACCGTCGGCGACACCGCCCGCGACGAGGTCGGCGAGGTTGTCGGGAGTGAAGGCCGCACCGGCGCTGCGCAGCTGCTGCAACAGCGGGTCGCCGGAGGCCTGTTCGTCATCTCGGTCCGGGTCGGGAAGGGAGCCGGAGGTGGAGGCGGGCAGGGATTCGGGTGTGGAATCGCGCATGGAAGGTCACCGTCTCTCTGGGAAGCGGGACGTGCGGGCGTCGCGGGAAGTCGCGGGAGTCGCAAGTGGGCAGGAGCGAGGTCAGGCGGTGGACAGGTCCGTCAGGGAGTCGCCGAGGACCGCGCGGAGTCTGACCAGGGCACGCGAGCTCTGGGTCCGCACCGCTCCGGCACTGATCCGGAGCACGCGCGCGCTCTCCTCGACACTGCGGTCCTCCCAGTAGCGGAGGACCAGCACCGTACGGTCGCGCGGATGCAGGCGCGAGAGCGCGTCGAGCAGCGTCAGCCGGAGCGTGGCGTCCCCCTCGGCCGCCACGTTCTCGGGCAGCTGCCCGGTGGGTTGCTCGCCCGCGCTCCGGCGACGGCGATGGCTCAGGAAAGCGCGCACCAGCACCGTGTGCGCATAAGCCGCCGGGTTGTCGGCGCTCGCGACACGGCGCCACTGGGCGTACATCCGGCCGAGCGTCTCCTGGACCAGGTCCTCGGCCAGATGCCGGTCGCCGGCCGTGAGCAGGCACGCCGTCCGGTACAGCGCTCCGGCTCGCGCGGTCGCGAAGTCCAGGTACTCCTGCTCATCGGTCCCGTTCATCGACCGCCCGCATCCACGCCCCCACCACTGCCGCGTTTTCTGGCCCGTGCCGTCCCTGGCCTGTGCTGTGCTTGGCCCGTGCACCCCGGCGTTCCGGGTGATGTGCACTGCTGCCTGATTGACGCGGATGACCCCACGGGACGTTACAGGTGGCGGCAAAAAAGCCAGGAAAGTCAGCGAGGACGGAAAACCGGCGCGCAGAAGCCCCCGGCCGGATCCGGTCGGGGGGCTCTGGCGCAGCAGGTTTGAGGGAGCGTTCGCTCCGGGTCAGTCGTTGGGGCGGAGCTGCTCCGGGCTGAGGAGTTGGAAGGCGGTGGCACCGTCTGTCGCCTCGCGCAGGATGTCGGCGTGGCCGGCGTGGCGGCCGATCTCCTCGATCAGGTGGAGCAGGATCCACCGGGCCGAGCGCTCGGCGCCCTTGGGGAACCAAGGGCGGTCCGGCAACGGGACGGTGACCTCCAGGTCGGGAAGTCCGCCGACGATCTCGGCCGTCTCGGCGGCGACCTCGTCCCAGAACGTCAGGACGTCGCCGATCTCCTCGCCCTCCACCAGGCGGAAGGAATCGGACCAAGTGCTCGTGTCGCGAGTGACCAGCGGCTCGCGTCCGGCCAGGATCACCCGGACCCAGTTGCTCTCCATCTCGGCGAGGTGCTTCACGAGCCCGCCGAGAGTCAGCTCACTCACGGTGGGCTGGGCGGTGAGCTGCTCGCGGCTCAACCCGCCGACGGCCCGGCGCACCGCCGCGCTCTGGGCCTCGACGAAGTTGAGCAGGGCGTCGCGCTCGTCCTTCTCTTCGATCACAACAGTCGGCATGGGGACCACCTTTCAGAACATCAATGCTTCGCTCTCGGTGGTCCCCACGCTAGAGGGGAACTAGGACAGTTTCTGTCCTCCTTGCTCCGGGTTTCTCATCGTGGCGGGGGCAGTCGTTCCAGGAACACCTGGAACGCGGTCGGATCGACGTGGGTCACACCGGTGAACGGGTAGTCCATCTCCTTGATGAGCAGCAGTGACACCACGACCAGAGCAGTCAGGGTGAGCACCATCAGCCCGTGGGCGAGGGTGTTGGACAACCCGAACAGATAGGTGAAGCCGACCGTCAGCAGCCCTCCGGCGAGCAGCGCCACCCACATGATCACCGGCACCGAGTCCCCCACCTCGTTGAGCCGCGCGCGGCGCTCCGAGGCGAGGTCCTCGACGTGGGTCACGGCGTGCTCGTAGAGCACCTGCTCCCGGGGGGTCGAGGGGTTGAAGCTGAAGACCTCCGAACGCATCTCGTAGACCAGGTCCGTGGCCTGCGAGCTGCTCTCGTGCTTGGTCATCAGCGGCCACTCGGTGTCCTGCACGACGTGCGCGTACTCCAGCGTGTTGTGCTCCAACTGCGCGCCCAGCGGCAGCGGAAGCTCGCGGGAGATCCAGTAGACGCCGGCCAGGGCGTCGGCCTCCTTGAAGGTGGTCTGCTTGGCGGAGTCCAGGTTCTGCCAGACGGCGATGACGACGAAGGCCAACAGCACCGCGTACATCACGCCCACGGCGGCGAAGATGAACCCCGCCACGTCGTTGTGGCTCTCCCGCAACCGGTGCGGGACGAAGTGCTGCAGCAGCCACAGCAGCACCGCCGAGGCCACCAACGTGGCCGTGAGTATGAGGATGTCGCTCCAGCTCACGCTCGGTCGCCGTCCCTCAGTCCCGGGGCCGGGCGACCTCGACGTTCTCCAGCACCCCGAGCGCGTCGGGGACGAGCACGGCGCAGGAGTAGTAGGCGCTGACCAGGTACTGGATCACCGCCCGCTCGTTGATGCCCATGAACCGGACGGACAGACCGGGCTCGTACTCGTCCGGCAGCCCCGTCTGGTGCAGGCCGACCACTCCCTGGTCGTCCTCACCGGTACGCATCACCAGGATCGAGCTGGTGTGCCCGCCGTTGACCGGGATCTTGTTGCACGGGAAGATCGGCACCCCGCGCCAGGCCGGGATCCGGTTGCCCGCGACGTCCACGTCCTCCGGGTAGAGCCCGCGCCGGTTGCACTCACGCCCGAAAGCGGCGATGGCACGCGGGTGGGCCAGGAAGAACTTGTTGCCGCGGCGACGCGCGAGCAGCTCGTCCATGTCGTCCGGGGTGGGCGGGCCGCCGTGGGTGTGGATGCGCTGCTCGTAGTCGGCGTTGGCGAGCAGCCCGAACTCCGGGTTGTTGATCATCTCGTGCTCCTGGCGTTCGCGCAGGGCCTCGACGGTCAGCTTGAGCTGCTGCTCGATCTGGTTCATCGGCTGGTTGTAGAGATCGGCGACCCGGGTGTGCACCTGGAGCTTGGTCTGCGCGACGCTCAACTCGTACTCGCGCGGCGCGAGTTCGTAGTCCACGAAGGTGCCGGGCAACTCCGGCTCGCCGTCGTGACCGGCGGCCAGCTCGATCGCCGCCTGCCCATGCTTGTCCTGCGCGGCAGCACCGGCCGCCTCGAACGCGGACAGCTGCGCCCGCAGTTCGGGCGACCGGCCGACCAGGTCCGTGAAGGCCTGACGCGGGAGGGACAGCAACGTGCCTGCGGTGGCGGCCTTCGCCGTGTACTCCCACAGCGCGTCGTCGCGCAGCAGCGCCTCGTCGCCGAAGTGGTCGCCGTTGGCGAGGACGCCGAGGACGGCAGCGCTGTCCCCGAACTTGCCGGTGCCCACCTTCTGCACCTTGCCGTGGGCGATGACCAGCACGTGGTCGACGACTTCGCCGTACTCGGCGATGACCTCGCCCGCGGCGAAGTCCCGCTGGGTGAAGCGCGAGGCGAGCTCGGTGAGGAGCGCGTCCTCCCCGAAGCCGCGGAGCGGCGGCAGCTCCGCGAGGCTCGGCGGCACGATCCGGGTCTCCGCCCCGGTCTGTGCGAAGCTGAGCCGGCCTCGGCCGGTCGCATAACTCAGGCGGCGGTTGACCCGGTAGGTGCCACCGGACACCTGCACCCACGGCAGCATGCGGAGCAACCACCGAGAGGTGATGCCCTGCATCTGCGGCGGGGTCTTGGTCGTGGTGGCGAGGTTCTTCGCGGCGGCGGTACCGAGCGCAGTCGGCTCCGCCGAAGCGTCTGACTGGGCGTCAATACCTGCGTCGACGGTCATGCTTGGGGTCCTCCCCTGGAGCCCTGGAGTTGATCGACACCTCCAGGGTGGAGGGCGGGGAGGGGCGGCGGCTATTACCCGAAAGAGCGTGACTGCGCGCGATCAGCGGTGGGTATCAGGGCAGGTAACGGCCGACGCGCAGGGCGCGCTCCCCCGAGCGGTTGCACCATCCAGGGGCGCGGGGCTCTGCTGATATGCGGCTCCGCCGCGTGGGCGCGACAAGCCACCCTGCGAGGAAACACACCGAACGCGCAGGGCCATCCGCTCGTCAGTGGTTTCTCGCGCAGTTCCCCGCGCCCCTGGATAGTGCAACCGCCTGCCTGCGCAACGTACTTCCTGGCTACGCCTCCAGCGCGGAGCGCACGTGCGGCCAGGCGGAGCTGCTCGGGTCGATGAGACCGTAGTGCTCCATGTCCGGCAGTTCCACCAGCCGGACCTCCTCGCCTGCCTCGCGCGCCATCCGCGCGTACTCGCGCGACATCGTCACCGGCACCACCACGTCGTCCACGCCGTGGACAAGCGTCACAGGCACGCCGAGAGGCAACTGCGCCGCGGGGTCGCAGTCCGCGTAACGGGACGCCAGGGCGTCCACCGAGCCGCCCATCATGTCGTGGGCCGCGCCGCCGCCCAGGCGCCACTCGTCCGCGAGGCGGAGCGACGCGCAGCCCGCCAGTGAGACGACCGCGTCCGGGCGGGACTCCGTGCGCCACGGCGAGCCCGCCGGGAGGCGGTGCCGCGCGGCGGCCCACAGCGCGAGGTGGCCACCGGCCGAATGGCCCACAAGTACCGTACGGTTGGGGCGGAAGCCCAACGCCGCCGTCATCATCGGCAGGGACTCGACGCAGACCGCGACGTCGTCGAAGATCTCCGGCCAGCCCGTCGTCCGCCGGTACTCCGGCACCGCGACCAGGTAGCCCTCGTCCGCCAACGCCCGTGCCAGCAGCGCGGTGTGCTGACGGTCGTAGGCCGGACGCCAGAACCCGCCGTGGAGCAGCACGACCAGCGCCTTCCCCTCGCCGCCCTGGCCGCCGCCCGACCCCGCGCCGCCGCCCGGCAGCAGGAAGTCGACGACCTGGTCCGCGTGGCCGCCGTAGGCGCGGGACTTGTCGGGCGTCAACCGCAGCTCGCTCAGCGCGTCCTCGTCCAGCACGTCGGTTCCCCTCCAGATTCGGGCCTGGTCACGTCTTCACGCCTCTGCACCTCTCCGCCTCGGCGCATCTGTGCCGGAGCGGGCGCTCACACCGGCTCGACCGGCCGCCAGCGGAGCGGGGTCGACAGGATCATCGTGCTGGACGGCTGCCCGTACTCCGCCAACCGGTCGATGAGCCCCTCGAACTCAGCCATCGTTGCCACAGCGACCATCAGCACGCAACAGGCCCCTCCGGTGACGCGGTGCAGTTGCAGCACTTCCGGCCACTCGGTGACCGCAGGGTCACGCAGCACGCAGCGCGGGCCGTAGCACTGGACCTGGACCAGCGCGGTGACCACGCGACCGGCCCGGTTCAGGTCCACCTCCGCGTGGTACCCGCTCAGCACACCCGTCGACTCCAGCCGCCTGACCCGCTCGGCCACCGCCGGGGCGGACAGGTTCACCCGCCGCGAGAGCTCGTTGAAGGACAGGCGCGCGTCCTCCTGAAGTTCGGCCAGCAGCCGACGGTCCACCGCGTCCAGCACCGCACTCACCTCACGCTTTGTGTTTGCAAACCACTATCGCGAATCTGCCTTGCCAAGGCTAAGCCGAACGGCCCAGTCGCGGTTCGTTGCCCATTCAGCAGAAGGCCGCCGCGCAGCAGAATGGCAGTGCCCCACCGCGCCGGAAGGACCACACCATGCCTGCGACGCCCTCCGTTGCAACCACGCTCCCCGAGGCGACCACACCCAAGGTCGACTTCGGCGAGCCCACCACGCCGTACGCGGCGTACGCCGGGATCGACACGCTGCACAGCCTGTTGCACCCGCTCAGCAAGGAGCCCGCGGAGACCTCGTTCATCGTCGCCACACAGGTGATGGAGCTGCTCTTCGGCCTGATACGGCACGAGTGGACCCGCGCCCAGCACGCGCTGCGCGCCGACGACCTGCCCGAGGCGACCGCCGCGCTGCGGCGGGGCCTGGACGCGCAGGACGTCCTCGTCCGGTCCTGGGACCTGCTCTCGACGATGACGCCGGTGGAGTTCTCGGCGTTCCGCCCGGTGCTGGGCGAGGCGAGCGGCTTCCAGTCGTACATGTACCTGCATCTGGAGTTCCTGCTCGGCAACAAGGAGGAGCGCCTGCTGCGCCTCTACGCGGGCAGCCCGCAGGTCCACGCCGACCTGACCCGCACGCTGAACGAGCCGAGCCTCTACGACGACGCCGTCGCCTACCTGGACCGACGCGGGGTGGACACCACGGACGCGAAGGCCGCCTGGCTCTCCGTCTACACCGACTCGACGATGCCGCACGCCCGCGAGCTCCAGGGCCTCGCCGAGTTGCTGCTCGACGTCGCCGAGCGGGTGACGCAGTGGCGCCAGCGCCACCTCAGCGCGGTGAAGCGTTGCATGGGCGCGAAGCCGGGCACCGGCGGCTCCAGCGGCCTCACCTGGCTGCGCAAGGCAGCGGAGACGGATGTCTTTCCGGACCTCTGGGCCGTCAGGAACGAGCTGTGAGCCAGGGGGCGGGGGCTCCCACCCGCGAGGACGCGCTGGCGCTGGACGCCGTGGACCCGCTGGGCGGGTTCCGCGAGCGGTTCACGCTCCCCAAGGACGTGCTCTACCTCGACGGCAACTCGCTGGGCGCGCTGCCCGCCCACACCCCCGAGCGCCTGCGCCGCATGGTCGAGGAGGAGTGGGGCAACGGCCTGATCCGCAGCTGGAACGAGGCCGGCTGGTACGACCTGCCGCGCGGCCTCGGCGAACGGCTGGCTCCGCTGGTCGGCGCCGCGTCGGGCCAGGTCGTCGTCTGCGACTCGACGTCGGTGAACCTGTTCAAGGTGCTCACGGCCGCGATGCGGCTGCGTCCGGGCCGTTCGACGCTGATCAGCGAGGTGGGCAGCTTCCCGACCGACCTCTACATGACCGAGGGCCTGGTCCCGGCCCGCCGCCGGCTGATCGGCCGGGACGGGGACTCGCTGGCGGACCTGCTCGACGACGACACCGCGGTGGTCCTCCTCTCCCACGTCGACTACCGCACCGGCCGTCTCCAGGACATGGCCGCGGTGACCGAACAGGTCCACGCGGCGGGCGCGTTGATGG
The DNA here is from genome assembly GCF_015690355.1 of Streptacidiphilus fuscans. Classification (GTDB taxonomy): domain Bacteria; phylum Actinomycetota; class Actinomycetes; order Streptomycetales; family Streptomycetaceae; genus Streptacidiphilus; species Streptacidiphilus fuscans. The sequence goes on from NZ_JADPRT010000019.1 coordinate 199,500, forward strand.
TCTGGGACCTGTGCCACTCGGTCGGCGCGCTGCCGATCGAACTCGACGCCTGCGGTGCGGACTTCGCCGTCGGCTGCGGCTACAAGTACCTCAACGGCGGCCCCGGCGCCCCGGCCTTCCTCTACGCCGCCGCCCGCCACCACGACGCGGCCCGCCAGCCGCTGACCGGCTGGTTCGGCCACGCGGAGCCGTTCGCGATGTCCCCGGACTACGCCCCGGCGACCGGCATCGGCCGCTTCCTGACGGGCACCCCGCCGCTGCTGAGCTTCGCCGGCCTGGACGCGGCGCTGGACGTCTGGGCGGACGTCGACCTCGAACGGATCCGCGCCAAGAGCCTGAGCCTGACGTCGTTCTTCCTCCGTCTGACGGACGCACTCGGCCTGCCGACGGTCACCCCGAGGACGCCTGCGGAGCGCGGCAGCCAGATCTCCCTCCGGCACGAGGGCGCGTACGCGGTGGTGCAGGCGCTGATCGCACGCGGCGTGATCGGCGACTTCCGCGCCCCGGACGTGATGCGCTTCGGCTTCACCCCGCTCTACGTCTCCCACGCGGACGTCTTCGACGCAGCCGAGGCCCTCCGCGAGGTCCTCGCCTCCGGCGAATGGCGCGATCCACGCTTCGCCCAGCGGGGCGCGGTGACCTGAGGACGTTCGCCCTCGGGTAGTTGCACCGCCAAGGGCGCTGGGATTCTGAAGAAGAGCAACCGTGCACCTCAGGGGCGCGGGGAACTGCGCGACAAGCCACCCACACAGGTAGCACGCCGAACGAGCAGGGCCATCCGTATGTCAGTGGTCTCTCGCGATGTCCGGGAGGTGCAACTGACCGCCGCGCCGACGACAGCAGCATCGCCGTGAGACACCCCTGTCGCTTCCGCACGGGCGCTGTCACAATGCGACTCATGCACAGCCCTCGGCGCTCCTTCGGTCTCCCCCTCGCGCTGGTCAGCGCGTTCTGCTTCGGTGGCTCCGGCGTTGCCGCCAAACCGTTGATCGAGGCCGGGCTGAGCCCTCTGCAGGTGGTCTGGATCCGGATGGCGGGCTCCGCCCTCGTGCTGCTGCCGGTCGCGATCCGCCACCGTGACCTACCGCGACGTCAGCCGTGGCTGCTGCTGGGGTTCGGGCTGCTGGGCGTGACGCTCGTGCAGGTGTCGTACTTCTTCGCCATCTCCCGCATCCCGGTCGCCATCGCGATGCTGCTGGAGTACCTCGGCCCCTCGCTGCTGCTCGGCTACGTCCGCTTCGTGCAGCGGCGCCCGGTGACGCGTGCGGCGGCCTTCGGCGCACTGACGGCGACGGTCGGCCTCGCGCTGGTGGTCGAGGTGTGGACCGGGCTGGGCGGGCTCGACCCGATCGGCGTGCTCTTCGGGTTGGGCGCGGCGGTGTCCCAGGTCGGCTACTTCGTGATCTCCGAGAAGGCCGGGCGCAGCGCCTCCGCCGCCCCGAAGGACCGGATCGATCCGATCGCCCTCTCCGCGTTCGGCCTACTCATCGGCGCCTTGGTGATCACGCCGCTGGCACAGCCGTGGACGCTGCCCTGGCACGTGCTGGGCGGCGACGCGACGATGAACTCGACCCGCGTCCCCGCGATCGCGCTCGCGCTGTGGATGGTCCTGATCTCGACCGTCGTCGCCTACCTGACCGGCGTCACGTCGGTGAGCCGCCTGTCCGCACCGGTCGCATCGGTGATCGCGTTCCTGGAGGCGATCTGGGCGACGGTGCTCTCCTGGGTCCTGCTCGGCGAACACCTCGCCACGCCACAACTGTTGGGCGGAGCGCTGGTGCTGATCGGGGCGTTCATCGCCCAGACCAGCCGTCCCTCGGAGCCGAGCACGCCCGTCGTCGTCTCCACTCCCACAGGCGCGCCCGACAACGCGTCCGCCGGGACGCAGGCCGACCCGGCCCCGTCGGCGTCGACTCCGCACTGACCCTGTCCCTACACCTCCTGACCTGCCCCCCACGCCCTGCCTGACCCGACTGCCCGTCCCGAGGTGCGGGGCCGGGCAGTCGCGCGCATCGTGGTGCCATGACTGCGATGACGACGAACGGCACCCAGGGCTTCCGCCCCAACACCCGGTTGCTGGCGGTCGGCGCGGCGATGACGGGATTCGGCTCGATGGTCGTCGCCACCGGCGCGACCCTCGTCGGCCTCTCCCTGATCTCGGCCGGGCGCCGCTGGATCCAGACCTGGGAGACGCCTCCCAGCGAGATGGCCACGCGCACCCTGAACCAAGCCAAGATGGCCCGCCAGGCCGGCTTGGACGCCTGGCGCACGGGGCCGTCAGTGAACTGACCGCAGCCCTTTACAACCGCATACCGGCAACGCGCCGGGACCCCCGCAGCAAAGCGGGCGTCCCGGCGCGGTCGC
>NZ_JADPRT010000002.1:0-507326 GCF_015690355.1 Streptacidiphilus fuscans
ACGCATGCCGGACTGGACCGGCGCCGCCCTGGCCCGCTCGACCGGCTCGGGCGCGGAGGCGGCGTGGTCGGTGCGGCGGCCGTGGATCTCGCAGTACAGGACGCTGTGAGCGACGTTCAGCCAGGTCTCGACCAGCAGGTTGTCGGCCGCGCGCGGGGCGCGTCGGGCGAAGTAGTCTCTGTAAAGGAATCCTTGACAGCTCCTGGCTGTAAAGGCATCCTTTACGCATGGTCGAACCTCCGCGAACCCTTGCCGCCCTGAGCGCCCTGCTCGCCGAGCAGGCCTCGGCCCTGGCCCGGGCGGCCGGGAGCCCGTTGGCGTCGCCCGCCTACCTCGACCTGGTCCGATGCGCCCAGGGCGTCGACGGCCTCGCGGAGCAGGTGCTGAAGCTGTGCGTGCAGCAGAGCCGGGACGCCGGTCATACCTGGCAGGAGCTCGGAGACCTGCTCGGGGTCACCCGGCAGGCCGCGTTCCAGCGGTTCGGCAAACCGATCGACCCCCGGACGGGAGAACTCATGGACAAGACGGTGCACATGACGAACGCCGCAGAACGCGCCATCGCGATCGTCACGGCGGTCCTCGAAGGACGCATGGACGAGGCCCGGCAGTCGTTCAACACCCAGGTGCTGGAGGCGTTCACCGACGAGGTCCGCCTGAGCGGCCTGGCGACCGTCGCCGGCCTCGTCGGCGCGTTCGAGGGCTTCGGCGAGGGCGAGCCTTTCGTCCGCCGGATCGGCGACCACACGGTCGTCGACATTCCGCTGCGCTACGAGGCCGGGGACATGAAGGCCCGCGTCGCGTTCGACATGGACGAGAAGGTCGCCGGGATCGTCATCATCAATCCCGAGACCCCGTGAGAAACCCGCTCCACAGCCCCGAAACTGACTGAACACCAGGAGAAATGAGATGGGCGTGAACACGGCCGCCTACGACGACGGTCTGATCCTCTGCGACGACCAAGGCGTCACCATCCGTCGCTACTACCCGTGGGGATCCAAGCAGATCCCCTACGCCGCCATCAAAGGCGTCCAGACGCTCTCCCTGACCGGCCCGAACGCGATCCGCCGGTGGCGCATCTGGGGCTCGGGCGACTTCATCCACTGGTGGAACCTCGACCCGCGGCGTCCCAGCAAGGACACCGCACTCGTCCTCGACGCCGGAGGCCGGGTGCGACCGACCATCACGCCGGACGACCCTGCGGCTGTGGCCCGCATCCTCGCCGAAAGGATCAAGGGCAGGAGTTGACCACTCCCACGCCGGTGAACAGAGGCGGCTGCGCTGCTCACAACCGCTGGTAGAGAACGTGGCGGGAGCGGCGTGTTCGGGTGACGACCCCGGCGCGGTGGAGGATCTGCAGATGGTACGAGACGGTCGCCGGGCTCAGGTGGACGCGCTCCGCGATCTCCGTGGTCGAGCGGGGCTGGCTCAGTTCGGCCAGGATGGTCGCCCGCGCCGCGCCGATGAGTTCCCCTGACGGCACCTGACGGTCGTCAGGCCCCAGCGGATAGGCGAGGTGCGGGATCTGCCGGTCCGGTGCGTCCGGGAGGTCGGCCGTCTGCACCAGAGCCCGGGGAGTGAAGGCACTCGGCGTCAGGATCAGACCGTCCGCCTCGACGGTCTTGTCGAACTGCACGCCCGCGGGCAGGTGCACGATCAGCGTTCCGTCGCGCAATTCGAGGTTGTGGGCCAGGCGGCTCAGCATGTCCGCGAGTCCGTCGCGGGCGATCGCCATGGCCCGCGCCGCGACGTCGGCCTCCATCCGAGCGCGGAGTGCCGGCCAGTCAGGAGCCATGGCCGCGTGCCAGAAGCGTTCCATCTCCTCCGCGAGCCGATGGGCGAGATGGTCCTCGCCGCGCTCCAGGGTCTGCAGGAAGACACGCGGCGGCCGACGGGAGGACCTCTCGTCCCAGACCGAGGCGCCGAACGCCGCCGACAGGTCGTAGCGGACCCGGTCCGCCGGGGTGGTCGCGACCTGGTGCAACGCCGCCTCCAGACTCACCTGGGGGCCCTGCGACGCGGGCCGCAGGAAGTCCGTGCCGACCGCTCCGACCACGGCCAACAGGCCTAACCGGTGCTCGACCAGCGTCTCGGTGGCCTTGGCCCGCCAGCGTGCGGTCAGCCAGCCCGGGGCGTGGTCGCGCAGGAAGAGGAGCTGCCCCGCCGGATCCAGCACGGGAATCACGAACCTGACGGATCCCAGTCCGTGATGACCCAGAACGATGCGAATCACGAGCGGCCCCCTGGCGGTCTCGCAAGCTCATTAGAAACCCATCGAATCATTCGACCGGCCCAACTGCCGTGCCGTTCCATGGAATCCGTACGGGGGAGCCGACCGGGCCGCCGACCGAGGCGGCCCGGTCCTGCCGCTTCGCGCTCGACCGGTCCAAGCGGCATCCCGACGTCGGGGAACGGCTGATGCCGGGGACGTCCGACCGGTCCTGCCGCGCGAGGGAGGCGGAGAGGGCCGGACGGGTGGACTCGTGGCGTGGTGCACGTAGGCGTGAGGGGTGGGCGCGGGGTTGACGGTGATGATGCCTGGCAAGGTCACCTCCCCGGAAGACTGGAACCCCTATGCCCGCCGTGCGCCGCGCCTCCGCCCGCCGACTCGTTGCCGCCCTGGTCGCCCTCACCGCCGTCGGCTCCGCCGTCGTGGCCGCGCCGTCGGTCCAGGCCGCGCCGCGGCAGGCCGCCCATGCCGCCGCCTTCCGCACCACCGGCCTCCCCTTCGGCACCGCCCGGTCCGCGGACGACTGCCCGCTGGATCCGGCGCTGGTGGCCCGCCTCGACAAGGCGATCGAAGCGGTCCAGAAGGAGACCGGCACCCCCGGCGTGACCGTCGGCCTGTGGATGCCCGGACGTGGTGACTACGTGCGGTCGTTCGGGGTCGCCGACAAGGCGACCGGTGCGCCGATGCGGCCCGACCTCTACATGCGGATCGGCAGCGAGACCAAGACCTTCACGGCCACCGCGGTGCTCGAACTGGTCGACCAGGGCCTGGTCAAGCTGGACGCCCCGATCGCCGCCTACATCGGTGGTGTCCCGAACGGCCGTCACATCACCGTCCGTCAGCTGCTGGAGATGCGCAGCGGTCTGTTCCCGTACAGCGCGGACGCGGGCTTCCAGAAGGCGTTCTTCACCAACCCCTACCAGCCGTTCACCCCGCAGCAGCTGCTGGCGTACGGCTACCGTCACCCCAACCTCTTCGCCCCCGGGGCGAAGTTCCTGTACGACAACAGCAACTACATCCTGCTCGGCCTGCTGGTGGAGAAGTTCGGCAGGATGCCGCTCGCCGACTTCATCCGCGAGCGGGTGCTCAAGCCGTCCCACCTGGACCACACCCTCTTCCCCTTCGCCGCGGAGTTCCCGAGGCCGCACGCCCACGGGTACACCAACCAGACGCTGACCGGCGCGGTCGCCGACTCCACGCACTGGAACCCGAGTTGGGGCTGGGCGGCCGGAGCGATGATCTCCGACCTGCGGGACCTGCACGCCTGGGCCAAGGACGTGGCCACCGGCACGCTGCTCTCGCCTGCCACCCAGGCGCAGCGGCTGAACTTCGTCCCGGTGGCGGGCTTCGCCGACGGTGGCTACGGCCTCGGTCTCTTCGAGACGCACGGCTGGCGCGGCCACAACGGCTCGCTGCCCGGCTACGAGAGCGTGACGGTGTACCTGCCGCAGCAGGACGCCACGCTGGTGATCCTGCTCAACACCGACATCCTCTACAAGGGCACCGAGCCCAGCACGCTGTTCGCGCAGGCGGTCACGTCGATCGCGACCCCGGACAACGTGTACACGCTCCCGAACGAGGGCTGAGCGAACGCCTCGGAACCGCAGAGCCGGCGGTCGGCGTCCTCGGGGTGAACCTGGCACCACCCTCGGAACGGGTGCTGGCACCGACGACAACGGCGGTGCCGGACAGGGAGGGTGGAGCGACGGCCGCCGGGGACCCGGTGGCCACCACGCCTCCGAGGAGACCAGTGACCGCCCTGACCGTGCCGGACCCGTCCACCGCTCTCGCCTCCGGCGCCGCCCTCGCCGCTCAGGCTTCGCGCGCCTCGCCGGCCTCCCACTCCTCGCGGAGGAATCTGTGGCGCGGTGTCGCCTGCGCCTCGGCCGCGGCGGCGATGGCCGCCTGGTGGATGACCGACACGGCGCCCTACCCGTACTCCCAGCGCTGGCTGCTCGACCTGCCGCTCCCTTTCCTGTCGCTGCGGCGGCTCGACCGGATGCTGATGCCGTCCCCCGGGATGCGCGTACTCGAGATCGGCCCGGGGACCGGACTGCAGTCCCTGCACGTCGCGCCGCAGCTCGGCGAGCGGGGACGGCTGGACGTGGTCGACGTCCAGCAGCCGATGCTCGACCATGTCAGCGCCCGCGCGGCCAAGTTGGGGGTCGGGAACATCGTCCCCACCTTGGCCGACGCGCACAGCCTGCCGTTCGAGGACGAGACCTTCGACGCGGCCTATCTGGTGACCGCGATCGGCGAGATCCCGGAACCGGCCGTCACGCTGGGCGAGCTGCGCCGCGTGCTGAAGCCCGCCGGGAGGCTGGTGGTCGGTGAGTTCTTCGACCGGCACCAGATCCGCCCCGCCCGGCTGATCGCGCACGCGGACAGCGCCCGGCTCCATGTCACGCAGATCATCGGACCGCCGTTCGCGTACTACGCCGCACTGCGTCCGTGCGGCGCGGCGTAGGCAGGCCGGTCGGGAGGTCGGTCGAGAGGTCGGCCAGCGTCGGGTAGTCGGTGTAGCCGGTCTCGCCGCCGACGTACATGAAGTACTGGTCGCGCAGGGGGTTGAGCGGCGCCCCGATGCGCAGGCGCTCGACCAGGTCCGGGTTGGCCAGGAACGGACGGCCCAGCGAGATCAGGTCGGCCCCGGCGGCCAGCAGCCGCTCGGCGGCGGCTCGGCCGCCGTCGGCGGGGAGCGGTCCGCCCCAGCCCAGGACCGGGTTGGCGACGAGCGTGCCGCGCCAGGACCGGCGGATCCGCTGGAAGAGCGGCTGGTCGGGGTCGGCGAAGACGACGTGCAGGTACGCGAGTTCGGCACCGGGGCCGAGGTCGGCCAGGGCGTCGAGCAGGGCGGGGTAGACGGCGTCGGTGTCGCCCTCCTCGATGCCGTTGACGGTCACTCCGGGCGAGATCCGCAGCCCCACCCGCTCCGCGCCGACGGCTTCGACGACGGCGCGGACGACCTCGACGACGAACCGCACGCGGCCTGCGACGTCACCGCCGTAGGCGTCGGTCCGGTGGTTGGTCCCCTGCGCGAGGAACTGGTGGAGCAGGTAGCCGTTGGCCGCGTGCACCTCGACGCCGTCGAACCCGGCCTCGATCGCCATCCGTGCGGCGGCCGCGAAGTCGGCGACGGTGGAGCGGATCTCCTCGACCGTCAGCTCGCGCGGCACGACCGCGGGCTGCGAGCCGTCGGCGGTGTGGACGGTGTCCGGCAGCGGGACGGGCGAGGGCGCGACGGGGACCAGCCCGCTGTTGGCGGGGTGGCCCACCCGGCCGCCGTGCTGCAGCTGCAGGAACATCCGCCCACCCGCCGCGCGCACGGCGTCCGTGACCCGTCGCCATCCGGCGACGTGGGACGGCTCGTGGATACCCGGGATGTTGGGGTAGGTCCGGCCCACGGCGCTCGGCGTGGCCGCCTCGGCGACGATCAACCCGGCCGAGGCGCGCTGGGCGTAGTACGTCGCCATGACGGGTTCCGGCGTTCCGTCGGCCGCGGCACGGTTGCGGGTCATCGGCGCCATCACCAGGCGGTTGGGCAGGCGCAGCCGCTCGCCGAGGGTGTAGGGGTCGAAGAGCGTGGAAGGCGTGGTTGAGTTCGTCATGCAGGGACGGTAAAAGGTGACATCAGTGTGAGGTTCAAGTCCCTCGCGCGGCAGCACACGGCAGCACACGGCAGAACGCAGCAGCACAGCAGAACACGGCACGACACGGAAACGGGGGTGGGCCCATGCGCATCGGCGAACTGGCCCGGCGCAGCGGGGTGAGCGAGCGGTCGCTGCGGTACTACGAGACCCAGGACCTGCTGAGGTCCGTCCGCACGCCAGGCGGCCAGCGCGACTTCGGCGAGTGGGCCGTCGACCGCGTCATCCGGATCCAGGCCCTCTACGCGGCCGGGCTGAACAGCAAGAAGATCGCCCAGCTCCTGCCCTGCATGCGCGACGCGGACGGCGCTCCCAACGAGATCGCGACCCACCAGCTCGTCGACGAACTCGTGGCGGAGCGCGACCGCATCGACCGCATGATCAAGGAGCTGCACCGCTCGCGCGACATCCTCACCGAGGTCATCGACACGGCGTCGGACTCCCTCCCGGTCGACGGCAGCTGACCCCGTCCCGGCTCGCCGTTCCCCTGCCGGGTGGAACCGGCAGGGGCCGGATGGGCGTCTTACCAGGCAGGAAGTCAGCTGTATCGGTGCAGGTCAGGCCGGGTGGCTGAGCCGGCTGCGGGTCCGGGGGAGACGGATGAGCGCACGGCTGGGGGAGCGGTCCGGGAGCCTGGCGGGGAGCATCCTGGGGATGGGGCTCGCCGTCGTGGTGGCGGTGGTGATGTGGCACATGCTGGTGGTGACGTGGGAGGGGTTCGGCGCGGCGGCGGGGATCGGTGGGACGCAGGGGCACTACACCGCCACGTCGTGCGAGAGCATCGACATGGGCAGCGGGGACAACTCCTCGACGGCGTGGCGGTGTGTGGGAACCTTCCGGTCCGACGACGGGCGGGTCGTCCGCACGGGGGTGACGCTGCCCGACAGCGGCGCGCAGGTGGGGGTTCCGACCCGCATGATCGACACCAACGGCGAGTTCATCCTGCCCGGCCACACCAGCGTCTTCTGGCAGTTCCTGGAGATGGCGTTCTGGTGGGTGCTGGGCTTCGGGGTCCTGGCCGTCCTCTTCGGGTTCGGCATGTCGGGCATCGAGAACGCCGGTGGCGGCGCGCTGGTCGGGACGTGGTACGCCCTGTGCAGCGGGGCGTGCCGGGGGACGGCTGTTCTGGCCGTCGCGGGCCTGCTGCTGGCTCTGCCGGTGGGGTTCGTGGTCTCGATCGTGTTGTAGCTCGCCCCGAATAGCCAAGATGGTTCGTCAACAATCCCTGTGGGTAGGCCAGTTCGACAGGTCCTCGACAACCTCGACAGCCCAGGGGAGGCGGCAGTCATGGTCACCGAGCCGGTTCTGGCCAAGCCCGCACGGCAGGACGATCTGCTGCGCAAACGGTTGGGGTTCTGGTCGCTGCTCGCGGCCGGGCTCGGGAGTGTGGTCGGGTCCGGCTGGCTGCTGGCGTCGATGTACGCGGCGCAGGCTGCCGGGCCTTCGGCGTTGCTGGCATGGGTGATCGGCGGCGTCTGCATGCTGCTCGTCGGCCTGGTCTTCGCCGAACTCGGCATGGTGAAGCCGGAGTCGGGCGGGCTGGTGCGCTACCCGCTCTACAGCAACGGCAGGTTGGCGGCGGCGGTGGTCGGCTGGTCGATGTGGGTGGGCTACATCGGCAACCCGCCGACCGAGGCCGCCGGTGTGCTCCAGTACGCCAGCGCGTACCTCCCGGGGATGTACCACGGAAAGTCGCTGACCGGCCTCGGGATCCTGGCCGCCGGTGGGTTGATGCTGGTCTTCGTCCTGATCAACTACTTCGGCGTCGCGCTCTTCGCGCGCACCAACAACGTCGTGACCGCGATCAAGATCCTGGTTCCCACCACCACCGCGATCGTGCTCATCGCCACCGGCTTCCAGTCCGGCAACTTCGGTCACCAGCACGGCGGTCTGGCCCCCTACGGCTGGTCCACCGCCCTGTCGACGATCGCCACCGCCGGGATCGTGTTCGCGTACACGGGGTTCCGCAACGTCGTCGAACTCTCCGGTGAGGCCCGCAATCCGCGGCGCAACGTACCGGCCGCGCTGATCACCACGATCGTGGTGTGCATCGTGCTGTACCTGGCGCTGCAGACCGCGTTCCTCGGGGCGGTGCCGGGACACCTGCTGGGCAGCGGCTGGCACGGGGTCAACCTCAACTCGCCGTTCGCCAACCTGGCGATGCTGCTCAACCTGTCCTGGCTGTACTGGATCCTGATCGCCGACTCGATGGTCTCGCCGTCCGGTTCGGCGATCGTCTACACCGCCGCCAACGCCCGCAACAGCTTCGGCCTGGCCAAGAACGGGTTCTTCCCGGAGTGGGTGATGAAGGTCGACCCGCGCTGGCGCGTCCCGGTCCGGGCGCTGGCCATCAACTTCGTCGTGGGGTTGGCATTCCTGCTGCCGCTGCCGAGTTGGCACGCGATCATCGGGGTGACCGGCACGCTCGCCGTCTTCACGTTCGCGATCGGCTCGGTGTCGGTGATCGCCTTCCGTCGTTGCGAGGTCGGTGACGCGGGCACCCGGATCGGCGCGATGCAGTTCGTCGCGCCGGCCGCGTTCGTGGTCTCGTCGCTGGTGATCTTCTGGGCCTCGTGGCCGACGCTGCTGAAGACGATTCCGATCGTGGCGGTGGGCCTGGTGCTCTACGGGCTCAACTACTTCCGGAACCGCAGCAGCGTCGGCGACTTTCGCGCCGGGATCTGGCTGCCGGTGTACCTGGGCGCGATGTACGTGCTGTCCGTGCTGGGCAGCTTCGGCGGCCACCACGTGCTCCCGGCTCCGTGGGACAGCGTGACGGTGGGCGTCGTCGCGCTGGGGATCTACGTGTGGGCGGTGCGGAGCGCGGTCACGCACATGTCCGCGGACCCGGACCGTACCGCCGCGTTGCGCGCGGAGGCCGCGGCGGACCGCGCGCGGCAGGAGTCGGCGGCGGGGTAGCGCGGGAGGCGAAGCAGGAGGCAAAGCAGGAGGCAAAGCAGGAGGTAAAGCGGGACAATCCAGCACACTCGTCCGCCCCAGGGGTCGCGCGCCTGGGGCGGATTGGCGTGTGTGGGTGACAAGAGTTCATCAACTGGTTCTCTTCCGGGTGGACGCCGGTCTGGCGGAATCCGCCCGTGCACGCGACTCTTTCCGGCATTGGGCTAGCCCAATGGTCGAGGCCGACGGCTCGCATCGCGCGGCTCAAATCGCACAGCGCACAGCACAGCACGGCACCGCAAAGCGCACAGCGCACAGCAATGCACAGCACCGCTGACACCCCGTCACCCGCACGCCCCTCAGCTCCCCTCATGCCTGGAGGCACCCTGATGTTCGGCAGGCTCAGAACCCCACGACCCTGGCTCGGCCGGGTCGTCGTAGCGGCAGCGCTCGGCGCGGCCGTGACCGTCCCGGTCACGCTGGCCGGGCCGGCGGTCGCCGCGACCACCAGCGCGAACCTGATCCTCAACGGCGACGCCGAGACCGGCCAGTGCTCGCCGGGCGGGTGGGAGGAGACGACCGTCCCCGGTTGGCAGATCACCTCCGGCGACCCGGTCATCGACTGCTACAACTCGACGAACGTCGCCAACACCACCACGCCCGGCGCGCAGGGCACGTCGTACTTCCAGGGCGGCTCGCGCGGCTCCTCGGAGATGGTGCAGACGGTGGACGTGTCGTCCGCCGCCTCGGCGATCGACGCCGGGGGCGTGTCCTCGACGCTGTCCGGCTACCTCGGCGGCGTGGGCAGCTACGGCGACGCGGCGCAGGTGACCGCGACCTATCTGGACGCCAACGGCGCCTCCCTCGGCACCAGCGTGATCGGCCCGGTCACCCCGGCGATGCGCGGCAACACCACCGAGCTGCTGAACGAGACCGCGAACGGCGCGGTGCCCACGGGCACCCGTTCGATCAAGGTCGCCGTCGACTTCACCATGACGGGCACGCAGAACGACGGCCTGGCCGACAACCTCTCGCTCACGCTCGACACGGCGGTGACGGCTCCGACGCTGACCGTCCCGACCTCGACCGTGCCCGGGTACGACCACGTCTTCGTCGTGATGATGGAGAACAACAACTACTCGGCCAGCTCCAACACCGCCGACGGCGGCGCGGGGATCATCGGCAACTCCAGCGCGCCCTACATCAACAACACGCTGCTGCCGATGGGTTCGCTGCTGACGAACTACCACGGCAACACCCACAGCTCGGACCCGAACTACGAGGCCATCGCCTTCGGCAACTCCTACGGGCGCAGCAACCACAGCACGCCGGGCGCCGACTGCATCACCAACCCGGCCTGCGCGGCGACCAACCCGGGGCTGAACGACAACCTCGACGCGGCGGGCAAGAGCTGGAAGCAGTACGTCCAGAGCCAGACCAGCAACTGCGAGACCAGCAACAGCGGCAACTACGAGTCGGACGACGTCCCGTTCTACTACGACCCGAAGATGCAGAGCGAGAACGCCTACTGCCAGGCGCACTGGCAGCCGCTGCCGCAGCTGCTGAACACGGACCTGAAGTCGGCGTCGACCACCCCGGCGTTCGTCTGGGCGGACGCGGACTCCTGCAACGACATGGAAGGCTGCGGGATCGCGGCCGGTGACACCTGGCTGAGCCAGACCCTGCCGGACCTCTTCAACTCCCCGGCGTGGACCACGCAGAAGTCGCTGCTGGTGCTGACCTGGGACGAGGACGGGGCCAACTCGCCCGGCGGCTTCGGTCCGGGCCAGTCGAACCAGGTCGCCACCATCGTCATCGGCTCGCAGGGCACGGTGAAGGCGGGCTACCAGGACTCGAACCGGTACGACCACTACAGCACCGCGCGGGTGATCGAGGGCGCGCTCGGTCTGCCGTCGATGACCAACAACGACAAGTGGGCCACCCCGTACAACGAGGTCTTCACCGGCGGCGGTTCGAGCACCGGCGACACCGTGACGGTCACCGACCCGGGTGCGCAGACCGCGACTCCGGGCACGGCGATCAGCCCGCTGCAGATCCAGGCGTCCGACTCCGCGAGCGGGCAGACGCTCAGCTACGCCGCCACCGGCCTGCCCGCGGGCCTGTCGATCGACTCCGGCACCGGGCAGATCACCGGCACGCCGACCACCGCCGGCAGCAGCTCCGTCACCGTCACGGCGACGGACGGCACCGGCGCGTCGGGCAGCACCAGCTTCACCTGGACCGTCGGTTCCGGCACCACCAACCTGATCACCGGCGGTGACTTCGAGTCCGGCAACCTGCCCGGCTGGGCCGTGCACGACGCGAGCGTCGTCACCGACGCCAACGCGCACAGCCCCACGCACGACCTGCAGCTGAACGCGCCGAGCGGCGGCTACGCCACCATGGAGTACACGGTGAGCGGTCTCTCGCCGAACACCACCTACGTGTACTCGGGCTGGGTCCGCACCGGCGGTGCCAGCACCAGCCTCGGCGTGAAGAACTACGGCGGCTCCCAGGTCTCGGCGCACAGCACGGCCACGTCCTGGACCCAGCTGTCCGACACCTTCACCACCGGCGCGAGCAACACCAGCGCCACCGTCTTCTGCTATCTGCCGAAGGGCCAGGCCACGTCGAGCTGCGACGACCTGTCGCTCGTCGCGAGCTGACCATGTGAAAGCCGAGAGCGGCGCGGCCCTGCGAGGGGCCGCGCCGCTCACGCGTGTGTCACCCCTTGGCGACCAGGTGCGGCGCCGAACCCGGCTGCCCCGGGCGGGCGGTGAGGGCCGAGGCGACCGCCGCGACCAGGCAGGCGGCGAGGGCGAACCAGAAGGCGACCGCCAGGCCGTCCTGGAACGGGCCGGTGACCAGGTGCGGGAAGAAGTTCCGGCCGGTCAGGTAGTTCGCCTTGGTGGCGGGCAGGTGCTGGAGCACCTGCGGGCCGAGCAGCTGCCGGATCGGGTTGTACCCGAGGAAGGCGGCGAAGAGCACGGCCAGCGGCGGGAGTTGGGCGACCTTGGCGGCGACGGCCGGGGGCACGTCCTGGGCGACCAGGCCGTGGTCGAGCGCGCCGGGCAGACTCCCGGCCAGACCGAGGACGATCAGGCTGAAGAAGAGGCCGATCGACAGCACCATCGCCGCGTTCTGGAACGTCGCGGTCATGCCCGCGCCGACGCCGCGCTGCCGGGCGGGCACCGAGTTCATGATCTCGGCCCGGTTGGGTGAGGCGAACAGGCCCGCGCCCAGGCCGTTCAGCGCCAGGATCGACGCGAAGGCCCAGTAGGGGAAGTCGACCGGCAGCAGCATCAGCAGGCCGAAGCTGGCCGCGTTCAGCAGCGCGCCCGCGATGGTGAAGAACCGGGAGCCGAAGCGGTCCGACAGCAGACCGGAGATCGGCGCGGCCACCAGCAGCCCGACGGTCAGCGGGATCATGTAGATCCCGGCCCACAGCGGCGTCTGCTCGAAGCTGTAGCCGTGCAGCGGCAGCCAGATGCCCTGGAGCCAGATCACCAGGATGAACTGCAGCCCGCCGCGCCCGAGCGCGGTGAGCAGGCTGGCGAGGTTGCCCGCGGCGAAGGTCCGCACGCGGAACAGCGAGAGGTCGAAGAGCGGCTCGGCGACCCGCGCCTCGATCACGCAGAAGACGATCAGCAGCAGGATCCCGACGCCCATGGCGGTGAGCACCCACGGGTTGCCCCAGCCGGTGGTCGCGCCGTGGTACGGCTGGATGCCGTAGGTGATGCCGACCAGCACGGTGATCAGACCGGCGGCGAAGGTGAGGTTGCCCCACCAGTCGATCGCGGCCGGCTGCCGGTGGCCGGTGTCCTTGAGCTTGAGGTACGCCCAGACCGAGCCGAAGACGCCGACCGGCACCGACACCAGGAACACCCAGCGCCAGCCGACCGGACCGAGGATGCCGCCCAGCATCAGGCCGATGAACGCGCCGGATATGCCCGCGATGACGTTGATGCCCAGCGCGGTCCCGCGCTGCCGCGCGGGGAACGCGTCGGTGATGATGGCGGTCGAGTTGGCGAAGATCAGCGCACCGCCGACCCCCTGGACCACGCGCCAGCCGATCAGCCACAGCGCCGCCTGCGTCCCGCTGCCCCAGGTGAGGGAGAGCAGAATGGAGCAGCCGGTGAAGACGGCGAAGCCGAGGTTGTACATCCTGACCCGGCCGAACATGTCCCCGAGCCGCCCGAAGGACACCACCAGAACGGCGGTGACCACCATGAAGCCCATCATCATCCACAGCAGGTAGCTGGTGTTGTGCGGGTCGAGCGGGTCCAGGTGGATGCCGTCGAAGATGTTCGGCATGGCGATCAGCACGATGGACTGATTGATCATCACCATCAGCATGCCGAGGGTGGTGTTCGACAGAGCGACCCACTTGTACCGGGGTCCGTGCGGGTGGTCGGCGGCTTGCGACGCCTCCGCCGCCTCCGATGCCGCCGGCGCCTCGGATGGAGTTCTGCCCGGCGGAGAGTCCGCGGGTGAGTTGTGCATGGATGGCCCCCTTCGATTGATGCCCTGTGCAACTATTTCAGCTCGAAGGGGGCACTGTCATCCGGCGCTCGAAGCGGCGGTGTGCGCCGGTCAGCGCGCGGCGGTCCTGCGATAGCGGGTGCGGACCAGCGGACCGGCCAACTCGGCCTGCACGGCATCCAGTTCCTGATGCGGGCCGTCGGCGGGGAAGAGCCTGCGCCCGCCGCCCACCAGGATCGGGAAGGTGAGCAGCCGGTACTCGTCGACGAGGTCCGCTGCGGCGAGCTGGTCGACGATCCCGTAGCTGCCCGCGACGACGACGTCGCGCCGCTCGCCCTTGACCGACTCGACCAGATCGCCGTCCAGCAGACGGGAGTTGGACCAGACGCCCAGGTCCGCGTCGGTGAGCGTGCGGGAGGCGACGAGCTTCGGCGCGGCGTTCATCCGCGCGGCGAAGTCGTCGTCCCGAGCCGGCCACAGGGTGGCGAAGCGCTGCCAGGTCGTGCGGCCGAGCAGGAGCACCCCGTCCTCAAGGACGGGGCCGATCCCGAACTTGTCCCCGGTGATGGCCTCCGGGCCGTACCGGTAGAGCCAGCCGCCCTGCGGGGTTCCGGCGGACCCGTCCGGGTCCGTCACGCCGCCGTCCAGGGTGGTGAAGCTGACAACGATGACGCTCATGGCGGTGATCTCCTCTGTCTCGGTGCTGCGCCCGATCGGAGCTGTGCTCGATCGGTGCTGTGCTCACCGGTACATACCGGCGGCACCACCGGAACTCATCGCCGTCTGGCGGCGACGCGCGGAAACCCCTCCGCAGATTCCGCTACGGCAGGCCGAAGGAGTCCAGCACCCGGGCGTCGGTGAAGACGACGTTGTGGCGCAGCAGGCCGTCGGTGACCGAGAAGACCTGAACCGAGTGCAGCCGCCGTCCGCCGGTGGCCGGGTCGGGGAGGTAGGCCGCCAGGGCGGGCTGGCCGTTGGCGGTGGTCGTCCGCATCGTCCAGTTTGTCCCGCGCATCGCGAAGGCCCGCTCCGTGAATTGCCCGTAGTGGGCCGGTCCGAGCAGCCACAGCGGGAGCGGCGGCATCTCCAGGACGACGTCCTCGGCCAGCAGCCGCACCAGCTCGGGCACGTCGGCCGCCTCGAACGCCCGCGCGTAGCGCTGCACCACCGCCTGGACCTCGGGATCGTCCGGCTCGCGCAGCCCCGTCACGTCGCCGCCGCCCGGCACCTCCCTGAGCGCGGCGCGGGCGCGTTGCAGCGCGCTGTTGACCGAGGGGACCGTCGTGTCGAGCTGCTCGGCGACCTCGGCCGCGCTGAACTGCAGCACCTCGCGCAGCACCAGCACCGCCCGCTGCCGCGCGGAGAGGAACTGCACCGCCGCGACCCAGGCGAGCCGCAGGTCGGCCCGCGCCTCCACGTCGAACCGCGCGTCGGGGAACGGTTCCAGCCACGGCACGTCGAGCGCGGGCGTCAGCGGCGCCCCGGGATCGTCACCGGGCGCGCCGATCCCGGATGGCAGCGGACGGCGCCCGCGCCCCTCCAGTGCGGTCAGGCAGACGTTGGTCGCGATCCGGTAGAGCCAGGTGCGGACCGAAGCGCGCGCGGGGTCGTAGCGGTCCTGCGCCTTCCAGGCGCGCAGCAGCGTCTCCTGGGTCAGGTCCTCGGCCTCGTGGAAGGAGCCCAGCATCCGGTAGCAGAAGGCCAGCAGCTCGGCTCGGTACGGCTCGGCGTCCACCCGGCCATCATGCCCCACCCGATGGCTCCCGGTCAGGAGGCGCCCAGCGTGGTCGCGGCGTCGCGGGCCACCGTCTCGGTGAGCGCGATGCCCGCGTCCTCGGTCGGGTCGTCGTCGGTGAGGACGACGATCAGCAGGCCCTGTCCCGTCGCGCGGGTGACGCTGCCGATGCTGTTGACGACCCAGCTGCCGTCGGGTCGGGGCAGCCAGCCGTTCTTCAGCGCGGACTGGGTGCCGGGGACGGCGCTGACGCCCCAGGCCTGGTCGGCCTCCACCTGTCCCATCAGCTGCTGCATCAGCGTGCGCGAGGACCGGTCCAGCGCCGAGTCGCTGGTGAACACCTGCCGGAGCAGCCGCAGTTGGTCGGCGGCGGTGGTGCGGGTCAGCCCCCAGCTGGGCGCGTCGACGGTGGTGTCGGTCAGGCCGAACCGGGTGTTCGCCGAGGTCAGGCCCCACGCGCCGCCTGCCTGCCGGAACAGCGCGTCGGCGGCGTCGTTGTCGCTGTTCTCGATCATCTGCGTGGCCAGGGCGAGTTGACCGGACGTCAGCCCGGTGTGGCCGTCGTCCTGGCGGGCGAGCAGCAAGGTCGCCAGGATGTCGACCTTGCAGATGCTGGCCGTGACGAACCGGTGCGAGGTGTAGCCGCGCAGGAGCGTGGCGCCGTTGCCGAGGTCCAGCGCGGCGACGGCAAGGTGGCCGGGCACGTGCCCGAGTGCCTGGGTGAGCGCGAGGCCGGCCGAGGCGGCGTCCGACGACGGGGACCGTCGTGGGGTGGTGACGGCGGCGTGCCGGGCGGTGTGGGCGACGGTGCGCGTCGGTGCGTGGGCCGGGCGGGCCGAGGGAACGGCTGGGGCCGGGTGGGCGGACTGCTGCCAGGCCTGCACGGCGTTCGCTGCGGCCACGGGGTCGGGGGTCTGCCGCAGGAGCAGGGCCGCGAGCACGACGGCGGTCAGCGCCACGACGCCGACAGCCGAGCAGAACCAGAGTCTGCCGCGGCCGGACTGCGGTTGCATGATCATGAGGCCCCGCTTCCGGGCGACGTGCTGGTCCTCCCAGGTGATACACCGTCAGGGTGCAGTGGCCGTCGTGACACGCAGGGCGTTGGCGCACCGTCACACCGACGGAGCATGGGGCGGGGCGCGGCCTTCCGTTGCAGGTCGTCATCGCGGGTCGCCGTCGCGGATCACCGTTCCCACCGGGGGAGTTGGTGGAACACGGTCACTCTGTTGCCACGCCCTGGGCGGGTTGCTACCTTCTCGAATCGAGTCACCCCGCCAGAGGGTGACACTCTTTCGCACCCCAGGCGTCATGCCGCCCACCGGGACGCCTTCGCACACGCGGCACGCACTCGCACGCACCTGCACGCCCCCGATTCCCCCGATTCAGGAGGCCGTACGTTGCGCACCCCACAGTTCGCCGCCCCGCTCGGCCGAGCCGCCGTCCCGCTGCTCGGCTCCGCCGCTCTGGCCGTCTCCGGCCTGCTCGCCGCGATGCCCGCGAGCGCCGCAGGTCACCCCGTCAGCTGGGCCCGGTCCTGCGCCGTGGACCTGACGCCCGGTCATGCGTTCTGCAACGCCCTGCGGGTGACCGACACCGTCGAGCACGCCGGGGCCGACGGCATCACGCCCGCGACCCCGTCCGGATTCGGCCCCGCCGACCTGCGCTCCGCCTACAACCTCCCCACCAACGGCGGAGCCGGGCAGACCGTGGCGATCGTCGACGCCTACAACGACCCCAAGGCCGCCGCCGACATGGCCGTCTACCGCAAGCAGTACGGCCTCCCCGCCTGCACCAAGACCACCGGCTGCTTCAAGCAGGTCAGCCAGACCGGCACCACCACCCTCCCGGCCAACAACGCGGGCTGGTCCGGCGAGATCTCGCTCGACCTCGACATGGTCTCCGCGATCGCGCCGAACGCCCACATCATCCTGGTCGAGGCGAAGAGCGCGTCCATGGCCAACCTCGGCATCTCCGTGAACGAGGCCGCCAAGCTCGGCGCGACCGAGATCTCCAACAGCTACGGCGGCTCCGAGTCGAGCGCGGACACCGGCTACGACACGACCTACTTCAACCACCCGGGCATCGCCATCACCGTCTCCTCCGGTGACAGCGGCTACGGCGTGGAGTACCCGGCCGCCTCCCGGTACGTCACCGCCGTGGGCGGCACCTCGCTCGCGAAGTCGTCCGGCACCCGCGGCTGGACCGAGAGCGTCTGGTCGACGTCGTCGACCGAGGGGGCGGGCTCCGGCTGCTCCGCATACGACGCCAAGCCCACCTGGCAGACCGACAGCGGCTGCAGCAAGCGCACCGTCGCCGACGTCTCCGCCGTCGCCGACCCGGCCACCGGCGTCGCCGTGTACGAGACCTACGGCGCCAGCGGCTGGAACGTCTACGGCGGTACCAGCGTCGCCTCCCCGCTGATCGCGGGCGTCTACGCGGACGCCGGCGCGCACACCGCCGCCGTCCCGGCCTCGATCGCCTACGCCCACCCGTCGTCGCTGAACGACGTCACCTCCGGCTCCACCGCCACCTGCTCGCCGTCCTACCTCTGCACGGCCGGCCCCGGCTACGACGGCCCGACCGGCCTCGGCACGCCGAACGGCCTGACCGCCTTCACCGGCTGACGTACCGTTCGCCCTTCGCACTTCGTCACCCCGCGAAGTCGTCACCCGTGGTGCCCGGCCTGGAACCCAGGTCGGGCATCGTGCGGTCTGGGGGCGCGTTGCGGGCGCGGAGTGCAGGTCCGTGCGGTAGAGGATGCCGAGGTGGCAGCGCTCGGTTCCCGAAGTCGCCGCCGCTCCGGCACGCCTGGCGGCGCTGCCGGGCGTCGGCAGAGTCCGACGGCAGGACGGGACGGGCCCGCGTCCCTCGGAGGGACGCGGGCCCGTTGGTTCAGGGGTTGAGCGGGGTTGGAACGAGGCGCGGCGTCAGGCCGCCGTGTCGGCGGTGTCCGCCACGTCGAGGCCACGGGAGGTGACCAGGTGGGCGGTGCCGTCCGTGAGGCGGTAGGCCAGACCGACGACCGCGGTGCGGCCCGCCGCAACGGCGTCGCTGAGGGCACGGGACCGCTCGAGCAGCAGGTCCACCGAGATGCGGACGTGGTCCGCTATGAAGTCGGAGTCCCCGGTGTGCCCGGCGGCGCGCGAGGCCAGGATGCTCGGGGTCACCCGCTCGACGACGTCGCGGACGTACCCGTCGAAGGACGCGCCCTCGGTCACGGCGGCGCGGGCGGCGCCGACGGCCCCGCACGAGTCGTGGCCCAGCACCACCACGAGCGGGCAGTCGAGCAGGCTGACTCCGTACTCGATGCTGCCGAGCACCTCGGGCCCCATCACATGCCCTGCCGTGCGGACCACGAAGAGGTCGCCCAGGCCGCGGTCGAAGATGATCTCGGCTGCGAGCCGGGAGTCGGAGCAGCCGAACAGCAC
Source organism: Streptacidiphilus fuscans (assembly GCF_015690355.1). Classification (GTDB taxonomy): domain Bacteria; phylum Actinomycetota; class Actinomycetes; order Streptomycetales; family Streptomycetaceae; genus Streptacidiphilus; species Streptacidiphilus fuscans. Next base: position 18,418 of record NZ_JADPRT010000002.1, read on the forward strand.
CGCGAACGGGCTCTGCCCGGGGACCACGTCGGCGCGGCGCGCCGCGTCCTGGTTCGGATGCTCGGTGGCACCGGCGACAAAGCGCTGGTTGCCTGCCATCAGCATCTCGAAGGCTTCGCGAGGCGTCGGCGTCATGGTGGCTGTCATGCCCGCAGACTACGTCCCCCACTCCCGGGGCGCATGATCGGGATCCCACTCATCTGCGGCTTCCTTTTGTCGGGGTTCACAGCCAGCCGGCTTCCTGGGCGATGCGGACGGCGTCGACGCGGTTGCGGGCGTTGAGTTTGGTGACGATGTTGGTGAGGTAGTTGCGGACGGTTCCGGAGGCCAGGTAGAGGCGGCTGGCGATCTCTTTGACGTCCTCGCCGTCGGCGGTGAGGCGGAGCACTTCGAAGTCGCGTGGGGTGAGCGGGCTGCTGCCGGCTTCGAGGGCGGCGAGGGCGAGTCTGGGTTCGATGGCGTGTCCGCCCTTGGCGACGGAGCGGATGGCGGTGGTCAGGACCGTCGGGTCGGAGTCGGTGAGCATGTAGCCGACGGCGTGGGCGGCCAGCGCGCGGCGCAGTCGGCCGGGTCCGCCGACCTCGGTGAGGATCATCGTCCGGCAGGAGGGCAGTTGGTCGTGCAGCTGCCGACAGGCGGTGATGCCGTCCATACCGGGCAGCTCGGCGTCGAGTACGGCGACGTCGGGTCTGAGTCGGAGCGCCAGGGGGAGCACCTCGTCCCCTCTGGCGGTCTCGGCCACGACCTCCAGGTCGTCCTCCAGGGTCAGCAGCGACGCCAGTGCCTTCCGCAGCAGGAGCATGTCCTCGGCGATCAGGATGCTGATCAACGTCCACCACCGTCTTTCTTGTCCACGGCCCCAAGCGCAGTGTGCATACGCCCTGTTGATCCCATATCAGCACACCGTAAAATCCGGTTTCTGACGGTGGATCGAACATCTGCCGACATCTCCGAACCGTCTTCGCCGCGCGTAGATCCACCCCTTGGCGGAGGGGTGTCTGCGCCTACTCGTACGGAGTCGTCGCCGAGGGCAGGTGCACCGCCTCCCGGCGGCGGGGACGCGCGGGCCGGCCCGGCCGGATCACCGCCACGGCAAGGGCGCTGAGGCACGCCGCCCCGGCGAAACCGCCCGCCAGGACGAGCGGCGTGACGGTGGCGACGACGCCCAGCGTCCCGAGCACGGCCCAGCCGACCGCAGCCAGGATCCAGCTGAACGGCCACAGGCGGGCGCGCAGGAGGGCGCTGCGGCGGGTGAACTCCGTCTGCGGGTCCGTCCCCCGGCGGGACGGAGCGGCGTAGCAGCAGGCGACGAGGAAGTAGGCGATGGCGTAGAGGCTGAGGACCAGCAGCACGTCGGCGGTACCGAAGTCCTTGGCGGCGTCGGTGGATTCGGACACCCCGTCGGCCGTCACGCGGGTGACCTGCCCCTTCCACAGCAGCAGCGCCACCCTGCCCCCGCGCGGGACGAGCCCGGGAAGCTGACTCCCGGTGTCGAGGCCGACGTCCAGGTCGCCCGACGCGGCGAGCGACGGGACCGGGAACGGTGCGGCGACATCGGTGAGGACGAGGTGCGGAGACGCGTACTTGCCCGTGCTGGTGTATGTGGTCCGCAGCGTGGCAGTCCCCGGCACCAGGCAGTCCGCGTCCACGGTCGGGCCCGCGGTGGACCGGCAGACCCCGGCGTCCAGGTACGCGTGGGTGCCCGCGTCGCTCGACGCGAAGCCGGCCCAGCAGGCGGCTGCGACGACGGCGAGCAGGACGGCGAGGACGCCCCCGCGCAGCGGGGCCCAGCGTGGGTGGTGGAGCACGGCTTCGTACGGGCTTCGGCGCCGGTTCCGGGGTGCTGCGGGGGTGGTCGGCGGTCCGGTCGGATCCGAGGTGTGCCGCATGGTGCCTCGCTGTTCTGGCAGGGTCCGATCGGGGGCGTCAGCATAGATCGCGACCCCGAAATGCTGACGGGGTGATGGGTGACAGGGTTGACCTGGACAAGGCACACTGGGCCGCGCCGGGTCCCGGCCGCGCAGCCAAGCGACGGGTGGGGCGTGGTGCACCGATGCGATCCGCAGTCTTAGGGGGAGTCCGCGTGTCCCGAACCATTTCCAGCCTGGCCGGCGGCCCCTTGTCGCAGCTCAACGCCGAGGTCACCGAGGCCGGGGCCGCCCTGGCCCCCACCGGCGACCCGAGCGCGGTCCGTGCCGCGACGGAGCGTGCCATGGGCGCGGCAGCGGCCATGGCCGTCCTCGACGACGCCGAGCTGCTCTGCGAGCCCGCTCACGACGGCCGGGCGTTGCTGCGCGCCCAGGAGGCGGTCCGCGCGGCCCGCACGTCCGCGCTGGCGCTCGGCGCGCCGACGGGCAGCGTCGAGGGCATCGACGCGGTGCTCCGCGTGATCGTCGAGGCGCTGGCCGCGACCCGCGCCTCCTCCGCGTCCGACCGGTCCTAGCCCCCTTCCAGGCCCGCCCCTGCCACTGCGGCCTCCGCCGCGCCGCCGGGCCGGGCCCGGGATATCGCTGGAGACCCGGCCGACCCGGCCCAGGTTGCACAGGGCGTTGGCCGGACCCTGCCGACTGCCGATCGACCGGTACAGCTCCAGCGCATGGCCGTGCAGGAGGGGGTCGTCCGGGAGCAGGAACGGCGGCCAGCGCCGATGTGAGGTCCGTCACTTCGACGTCGCGAGCGGTCCCGGTCGGCACGGCTCAGTCCGGCGTGGTCCCGGTCGGCGCGGCGAGGGCCGGTCCTGATCGACATCGAGGGCCTGATGGTCTTCGACGTCGAGTGGGAACACGTCTTCCTGCAGATCCGGTTCCACGAGCGCTACGCCGCCCTGGCCCGTCCCGGGCTGGACCGCGCACGGCTCGACCTCTACATGCTCGCGATGCGCCTCTCGCTGGTCGCCGGCCCGCTGCGCCTGCTCGACGGCGATTTCCCCGACCGCGCGTTCATGCGCGGCATCGCCGAACACAACCGTGCCTGTGCACCGGCCTTGCTCCACCAGGCGTAGGCGCAGACCGAAAACCGTTGGCGCAGCGCCCGGCCGTCTGGTCGGCTGTCGGCATGTCACATCGCCCTCGCTACGACGAGTTCGCCGACTGGTACGACGCCTACGTGCACAGCGGCGTGGGCCGCCCGTTCGCCGAAGCCGCCGACCGGTTGCTCGCGCGCGTGCTGGGCGAGGCGGACGGGGGAGCCTGCCTCGACCTCGGTTGTGGCGGCGGGGCGCATGTCCCGGCGCTGGCCGGGCTGGGATGGCGGGTCGTGGGGGCGGACATCTCCCCGCGTCAGGTCGAGATCGCGCGCAGCCGTGGGGTCGACGCCGTCGTGGCGGGTGCGGACGACCTGCCGTTCGGCGACGGGATCTTCGACGCCGTGGCGACCGTCATGACCACCACCGACTTCGACGACCTCCCCGGCGTCTTCCGGGAGGCCCACCGGGTGCTGCGTCCGGGCGGGCGCCTGGCGGTCGTCGCCGCCCACCCGTGCTTCGGCGGCGTCCATGTCGAGCGCGACGAGGCTGGCGCGTGCACCGTGCACCCCGGCTACCGGGTGCACGGCCGGGTGGAGCGCCACCCGCTGCTCGGCGACGGGATCCGCGCCCGGGTCGGAGTGGTGAACGTACCGCTGCCGGTGCTGCTGAACGCGGTCATCGACGCCGGATTCGCGCTGCTCGCGACCGCCGAGGACGACGGTCAGCAGCCCGTCCCCGACCTGCTCGGCATCGCCGCGTGCCGACCCCGTTGAGAATCCGGCCCGAAGGTGGGTACAGGTTGACCATGTACGACACGACAACCGCTCGCCGAAGCTACGGCGTCTCAACGAACACCCTGTTCGCGCGCACCATGACGTTCGTCGCGGCCACCGCCGCGCTGTTCGCTCTCGGTGCGTACGTCGGCCGGAACCTCGCCCACGGGGCGGGCTTCGTCGCCTTCATCGGCGCGTTCGCGTGCCTGATCGCGATGCGGTTCGCCGCAGGCAGGTCGCGGGAGGCGACGGTCGCGCTGCTGGGCGCGTTCGGGCTGCTCATGGGGGTCGCGATGGCCCCGACGCTGGTCTACTACGCGACCGCCGACCCGACCGCGCTGTGGCAGGCGGGTGGCGCGACCGCGCTGTTCATCGCGGCGCTGGGGTCGATCGGCTACGCCACCAACCGGGACCTGTCGGGCCTGGCCCGGATGTGCTTCTGGGCGCTGCTGGCCCTGCTGGTCTTCGGGGTCGTGGCGATCTTCGTGCGGATCCCGCACGGGTCGCTGATCTACAGCGTGGCCGGGCTGGTGATCTTCGCCGGGTTCACGCTCTTCGACTTCCAGCGGCTGCGACGGTCGCAGAACCTCGACTCGGCGCCGCTGCTGGCCGCGTCGATCTTCCTGGACATCCTCAACGTGTTCCTCTTCTTCCTGAACATCTTCAGCGGCAGGCGGGACTGAGGCGGGCGGGGCTGACCCTGTGGAGGGAAAACCAGAGGCTGTCGTGCTCGTCGAAGGGGTCAGTGACCGGGTCGCGCTGGAGGTGGTGGCGCGGCGGCGTGGGATCGACCTGGCCGGCGGCGGGGTGTCGGTCGTGGCGATGCAGGGGATCAACAACGTCGGCCGCTTCCTGGCGTACTACGGCGCGACGGCCCCCGGCGTCCGCGTGGCCGGGCTGTACGACGCGGCCGAGGAGCGGTTTGTCCGGCGCGGGCTGGACCTGGAACCGAGCGCCGCTTCGCAGTCGGGCTCGGACCTGGAGGCGCGCGGGTTCTACTGCTGCTCGGCCGACCTGGAGGACGAGCTGATCCGCGCGCTCGGGCCGGAGGCGGTGGTGGATCTGGTCGCGGCCGAGGGGGAGTTGCGTTCGTTCCGGACCCTGCAGAAGCAGCCCGCGCTCCGCGCCCGTAGCCTGCACGACCAGCTGCGCCGGATGATGAGCGGGCGCTCGGGCGGCAAGAAGCGCTACGCGGCGCTGATGGCCGAGGCGGTCGCCCCGGAGCAGGTGCCCAGGCCGCTGGCGCAGGTGTTGGCCTGTGCGCTCGGCGACCACCACGGGTGAGCGCGCGCCGAGGCGTGAGCGCGGGTCAGAAGACGAACGGGATCAGCATCTTGCTCGACCGCTGGTACGCCGGGTAGGTGTCGGGGAACCGCTCGGTCAGGTAGCGCTCCTCCTGCATGGCGCTGTAGACGAAGTACCCGCCGATGATCGCGACCGGGACCAGCCAGATCGGGCTCAGACCCACGGCCGTGCCGACCAACGCGAGGATGATGCCGGAGTAGATCGGGTGCCGCACCCACCGGTACGGACCGGACGTCACCAGTTCCGGGTCCGTCTTCTGCGACATCGGCGTGCCCCAGTTGCGGCCGATGTAGACCCGCGCCCAGACCGCGAACGCCAGCCCGGCGGCGAAGCAGACGAGCCCGACGCCCTGCAGCCAGGCGTTGTTGATCACCGTGTGTCCGCGCAGCGGTCCGAGTCGGACCAGGGCGACCATCACGACCACGATCGCCAGCCGCACCCGCAGCGCGCCGCCCCACCTCAGCTGTCCCGGCTTGGTCCACGCTGCCGCCGCCAGCCAGCCGATCCAGAACACGGCCCAGCCGACCAGGAAGACCAGTTCGATCGCTGTCATGTGGATCAGGCTCCCAAGCTGCTGCTTCCAGTGTCCCGCGACACTTAAGTGATATCACTTAAGTGGTGCCGAGTCCAGGGGGACGGCTGTGACTCGGCTCGATGGCTGGGGTTAACGGCTGGGTCAGCTGAGTGCTGGGCCGTCAGATGCAAGGGGGCATCGTCCCTCGTCACTTCGCCAAGGCGGCGCGCAGAAAGGCGAGAATCTCGGCCTGGGCGGCGGTGGCCTGCGGTTCCAGACCGGGCAGGGTGAGGAACGCATGCCTGGCGCCCGGGTACTCGGTGAGTTGTACGGGCGTCCCGCATGCGCGCAGCCGCTCCGCGAAGCGGCGGCCGTGGTCGGCCAGCGCGTCCTGGGTGGGTACCACCACGAGTGCCGGGGCCAGTCCGCCCAGGTTGCCCGCGTACAACGGCGAGACCGCGCTCGCGTCGCCGCCCGCTGGGACCGCGAGGCGCCGCATGAGTTGCAGCTGCGGCAGGGCCGGAGTCGGGCTGTACGCGTACTCGGCGATCGAGGGATGGTCGGACATCGCCTCGGTCACGTCGACCGCGGGGTTGACCAGCACCTGGGCTTTGAGATCCACGCCGGACTCCCTGGCTCGGACGGCGCTCAGCGCGCTGATCAGCGCGCCGCAGCTCTCGCCGAAGACGGCCGTGCGCGACGGGTCGACGCCCCACTCCTCGGCGTGCCGCACCAGGTGGTCGAGTACGTCCCATCCGTCGTCGGCGGCGTCGGCCAGTGGGGTGTCCGGGGCGAGCAGGCGGTGCTCGACCGAGACGACGAGCGCGGGCAGGCGGGCGGCGAGGTGGCTGTTGGTCCAGTCGCACTGCGCCGCCGTGCCCACGAAACCGCCGCCGTGGACGTGGACCACGAGCGGCAGGCCGGTTCGGGGGGCGGAGCCGCCGTCTCCGGTCAGGCTCGGCCGGTAGGCGCGGACCGGGAGGTCGCGGCCAGGTAGCGCCACCTCGTGCCAGGCGATCACGGCGCCGGGGTCCGGCTCTCCGAGGATCGCCCGCGCCGCGTCGGAGGCGCGGAAGGCGTTCTCCGCATCCCGATAGGCCCGGAGTTCCTCCGCCGTGATCGCTGAGAAGTCCGGCTCCGGCGGCCGCGGCGCGGTGGTGGTCTCGCTCATGTGTCCTTCTTTCCTCCCGTTCGGATGCCGAGTGCCGGCCGCCGGACGTCAGGAGTCTCGTCGTGGTCGGACAATGCGGTTGTCCTCATTATGCGCGCACTGCGTGCATCAGCAAGTGCATCAGTTAGGCTGAGTCCGACGAGAGGGGCGAGATGACTGGCCGCAGGCGATGGTCCACCGAGGAGATCCTGGACGCGGCGGTGGCACTGTTGCGCACGAGCGACGCAGAGTCGTTCAGCGTGCGCAAGCTCGCAGCCGCGTTGGGGACCGACTCCTCCAGCCTCTACCGGCACTTCCGCAACAAGACGGAACTGCTGCGCGCGGTTGCCGACCAGGTCCTGCTGGCCGCCATGGACGGCTACCGCCCGGAGGGCGACTGGAAGCAGAGCATCATCGCCCTGGGGATGCGACTGCGCGAGGCCTTCGGCGAGCAGCCGCAACTCGCCGCGATCTGGGGACGCCACGGGTCCGGCGGCACCGGATCCCGGTTGGTGATGGAGGAGGTATTGCAGGCGCTGCGCGCGTCCGGCCTGCCCGACCAGGAGATCCCGGCGCGCTATCACCGCGTCGTGGTCCTCATCGCCGCGCTGATCTCCTCCGAGGCCGGTATCAGCACGGTCAGCCCCGAGGAGTACGAACAGGGGATGGAGCAGTTCCGCGTCGCCGTGCTCGGCGCGGACCCCGAACGCTTCCCCGCGCTGTCGCACTTCGCTCGCGATGTCCACCCCCTCGGCGCGGACCGGGGCGCCGCGTTCGAAGAGATCCTCGCCGCCCAACTCGCCCAGATCGAGGGCCAGATCGCGGCCCGGATCGAGGCCTCTGCCGAGTCGGCGAACCCGTGACACGTCGAAGGCCCCCGCGGGGACGGGGGCCTTCGTCTCACGCCTGACGGTCGTGCGCGACGGTCAGTCCGTCTTGATCGCCTCCAGGGCGTTCAGCCGGGCCGCGCGGCGTGCCGGCCAGATGGCCGCCAGGACGCCGACGATCAGCGCCGCCGCGGCGAAGGCGCCGTACTGCGACCAGGGGATCTGCATCGAGTACGCGGAGAAGTGCGGCGCGATCAGGCGGCTCGCGGCCCAGGCCAGCAGGGTGCCCGCGCCCAGGCCGAGGATGGCGCCGAAGACCGAGATCATCAGCGACTCCAGCCGGACCATCCGCTTGACCTGACGGCGGTTCAGGCCGATCGCGCGCAGCATGCCGATCTCACGCGCCCGCTCGAAGACGGACATCGCCATGGTGTTGACCACGCCGATGACGGCGACGATCACGGACATCCCGAGCAGCCCGTAGACCATGTACAGGATGCGGTTGATCATCGCGTCGGCCTGCGCCAGCAGGTCCTGCTTGGTCTCGACCTGGAGGATCGGGCTGTTGCCGAGCGCCGACTTGATCGAGGCCTGCAGCGCCGAACCCGCCTGGCCGGGGGCGGCCTTGATGTAGACGGTCTCCAGGGTGTCGCTGTAGACGTGGCCCTTGGGCAGGGCCAGGTCCACCGTCAGGGCCGGGGACATCATCGTGTGCTGGTAGATGCCGGCCACCGTGACCTGCTTCTTCTTGCCGTCCGGCAGCGTCACCGTCAGCGACTGGCCCTGCTTCCAGCCGTTGGTGGTGGCGTCCTGCTGGTCGACCGCGACGCCGTTCGCGCCGAGGTTGTCGACGGTGCCGCTGACCATGGTGAAGTTGCGCACCTGCGAGATGGCCGTGGTGTCCACCGCGTCGGTGTCCTCGGTGACGCCGTTCACCGTCAGGGACAGCGCCTGCTGGCCGCTGACCGCGGCGACGCCGGGCACGGACTTCACCGAGGCGACGACCGAGGGGTCGAGCGCGCGGCCGTTGGCGTTGGCCAGCAGGTAGTCCGCGCTGACGCCCTTGGTGGCGACGGAGGCGAGGCCGTTCTGGAGCGAGTGGGTCAGCACGCCCATCGCGCTCATCAGGGTGAGGCCGATCATCAGCGCCGTGGCGGTCGCCGCCGTCCGGCGCGGGTTGCGCAGCGAGTTGCGGCGGGCCAGGCGGCCGGTCACGCCGAAGAGCGCGAGCAGCGGGGTGAACAGCGCGATGACCGGGCGGGACAGCAGCGGGGTCAGCACGATGATGCCGATCAGCAGCAGTGCCGCGCCGCCGCCCATGACGCCGGACCGGCTGCCGGTGCTGCTGCCGGTCGCCTGGATGCCCAGGTAGATCAGCGCGCCACCGGCGGCGGCGAAGAGCAGGCCCAGGGTGTTACGGACGATCAGACTGCGCTGCTTCGGCGGCGCGTCGACGCTGCTCATGGCGGCGACCGGCGGGATCTTGGCCGCGCGACGGGCGGGCAGCCAGGCCGCCACCACCGTGATCAGGACACCGATCAGCACCGAGACCAGCACCGAGGACGGGGTGATCACCAGCGAGTTGGTCGGCAGCGCGCCACCGGACTTGGCGATCAGGCCACGCATCCCGATCGCCAGCCCGAGGCCGACGACGTAGCCGACGACCGACGAGAGCACGCCGACCAGCACCGCCTCGATCAGCACCGACCGCGTCACCTGACGGCGGCTCGCACCGACCGCGCGAAGCAGCGCCAGCTCACGGGTGCGCTGGGCGACCAGCATGGTGAAGGTGTTGGCGATCAGGAAGACGCCGACGAAGAGCGCCACGGCCGCGAAGGAGAGGAAGATCGTGTTCAGCGTCGAGGTGTCCGAGGCGACGGCCGTGGTCTGGTCGTCGATCAGGGTCTGGCCGGTCTCCGCCGTCAGGCCGGTCTGGCCCTGGATCGTCTGCTGCACCTCGGTCATCAGCTGCGCCTGGCTGGTGCCGGGCGTCGCGCTGAGGTCCACCTCCTGGTAGAGGCCGGGGTTGTAGAGGAGCTGCTGCGCGGTCGCGTTGTCGAACAGCGTCAACGTGCCACCGGCCTGGACCGCGCGGTCCGTGGTGGTGAAGATGCCGGTCAGCTTCTCCTTCAGCACCGGGCCGTCGATCGAGATGTCGACGGTGTCACCGATGTGGAAGCCGCCCTTGGCCGCGGTCCCGGAGTCCAGGGCGATCTCGCCGCTGGTGGTCGGGCCGGTGCCGGAGGTGAAGGTGTAGCGGGAGTCCTGGCCGTTCGCGCCCGGGGCGAAGTTGCCGCCGAGCGTCGAGAAGCCCTTGCCGATCAGGTTGTGCTGGGCGTCGGCGACACCGGTGAAGCCGGAGACGATCGGCTGGGCGGCGGAGACGCCGGGCAGGCCGGACAGCTTCGCGAAGGTCGCGTCGTCGATGCCGACGGGCTTCGCTGACGCGGCCGGACCGTGGCCGCCGCGCCCGAGCCCAGCGCCCTTCCCGCCGCCACCGCCACCGCCGCCGGGGCCGCCACCGCCCGGGCCGCCGCCACCGCCCGCGCCGCCGTGCGCGTTGGTGCCGTCGGCGTGCACGGCCACGGCGAGGTCGGAGTAGTTCTTGGTGAGCAGGTCCTTCATGCCCTGGTTGAGCGTCGCGGTGAAGACCAGGGTGCCGGCCACGAAGGCGACGCCGAGGAGCACCGCCAGCATGGTCATCAGGAGGCGCAGCTTGTGCGCCAGTACGTTGCGCAAGGCTGTGCGGAACATCGTGGGATTCCTTCTGCGGATGGAACGTTCGGGACTGAGGGCGGGCGGGTCGGTGACCCGCTCAGTGACGAGGCGTCAGCTGGTCCGGCCCTTGCCGTCGAAGCGCTTCATCCGCTCCAGCACGCTGTCCGCGGTGGGGTCGGCGAGCTCGTCCACGATCTTGCCGTCGGCGAGGAAGAGGACGCGGTCGGCGTAGGAGGCGGCCGTGGCGTCGTGGGTGACCATCACCACGGTCTGCTCGAACTCGCGGGCGCAGCGGCGCAGGAAGCCCAGGATCTCGGCGCCGGAGCGGGAGTCGAGGTTGCCGGTGGGCTCGTCCGCGAAGATGATCTCCGGACGCGAGGCCAGGGCGCGGGCGCAGGCCACGCGCTGCTGCTGGCCGCCGGAGAGCTGGCCGGGGCGGTGCGAGAGGCGGCCGGAGAGGCCGACGGTGTCGATGATCTGGTCCAGCCAGGCCTTGTCGGGCTTGCGGCCGGCGATGTCCAGGGTCAGCGTGATGTTCTCCAGCGCGGTCAGCGTCGGCACCAGGTTGAACGCCTGGAAGACGAAGCCGATCTTGTCGCGGCGCAGCTGGGTGAGCTTCTTGTCCTTGAGCTTGCTGAGCTCCACGTCCGCGATGGTGGCGGAGCCGCCGGATATGGTGTCGAGACCGGCCATGCAGTGCATCAGCGTGGACTTGCCGGAGCCCGACGGGCCCATGATCGCGGTGTACTCGCTGCGGCGGAACTCGACCGACACCCCGTCCAGCGCGACGACGCGGGTCTCACCCTCGCCGTAGATCTTGGTCAGGCCGGACGCGCGGGCTGCGACCGCACCAGCCCTGGTCGCTCCATCGTTGGCCGGGGCCTGGGTCGTCGTCACTGGGCACTCCTGTGCAAATCGGGTCACTGCGACGGTTCACCATCCTCACTGCTGGTGAGCGGCGAACCGTGGACCCCGGGGCCCATTCAGGGGGTGACCACGGATGTATCGGTGAGGTGATCTCCTCCTCCTCAGGTATGACAGCGGCCCTGTGGTGATCACCGATAATCCGTTCGCGCCGACAGCCTCTGAGGGTCAGGCGCGGGTCAGGCGCGGGTGAACACCAGGGCGGCGTTGTGCCCGCCGAAGCCGAGTGAGGTCTTGACGGCGCAGTCGAACCGGGCCGGACGCGCCTGCTTCGCCACGATCTCGACCGGCACCTGCGGGTCCAGGGACGAGAGGTTCGCCGTCGGCGGGACCAGGCCGTGTTCCAACGCCAGGACGGTGAGGGCCGCCTCGATGCCTCCGGCCGCGCCCAGGGTGTGGCCGGTCATGGCCTTGGTGGAGGTGACCAGCGGGTGCTCGCCCAGGACGCGGCGGAGCACGGTGCTCTCGACGACGTCGTTGAGCACGGTCGAGGTGCCGTGCGCGTTGACGTGACCCACGTCGGCCGCGCCGAGACCCGCGTCGGCGAGCGCCGTGCGCAGCGCGCGTTCGATGCCCGCGCCGTCCGGGTCCGGCGCGACCGGGGCGTACGCGTCGTTGCTCGCGCCGTATCCGACCAGGTGCCCGCGGATGCGCGCGCCCCGGGCGCGTGCGTGCTCGGGGCGCTCCAGCACCAGCAGGCCCGCGCCCTCCCCGATGACGAAGCCGTCCCGGTCGGCGTCGAATGGACGGCAGGCCGAGGCCGGGTCGTCGCGGCGGGTGGAGACCGCCCGCAGCCGGCAGGCGCTGGCCACCAACAGCCGGGAGCAGACGGACTCGGCGCCCCCGGCGATGGCCACGTCGCACAGCCCCGCGCGCAGCAGCGCCCGCGCGGTGCCGATCGCGTCCGTGCCCGAGGCGCAGGCCGTGGTCACGGCGAGGCTGGGACCACGCGCGGGCAGGTCGCGGCAGACGCTCCCGGCGGCGCCGTTGACCGCTGCCAGCGGGGCCAGCGTGGGCGACACCCGTCGCGCGCCCTTCTCGGCCATGACGGCGGCCTGCGCGTCGTAGGAAGGCAGGCCGCCGTGGGCGGAGCCGATGACCACCGCGACCCGGTCGCCGTCCCAGGACTGCGGGTCAAGCCCGGCGTCGGCGACGGCCTCGCGGGCCGCCAGCACGGCCAGGTGGGCGAAACGGTCCATCAGGCGCGCGCCCGCGACGCCGATCTCGGCCTGCGGGTCGAGGCCGTCGACCGTGTAGAAGAAGTCGCAGGACAGGTCGCGCAGCTCCTCGCGGAAGCGGATGCCGCGCGGCGCGTCGGCGGTGGTGACCTCCCGCCAGGTAGCGTCCGCGCCGACACCGGCCGCCGTGATCAGGCCGAGGCCGGTGACGGCGGCGGCGTAGCCGTCGCTCCCGTCGTCCGCCGTCATGCGCGCGCCCCCGTCTTGCTGTGCACGGCCTGTACCAGTTGGCCGACGGTGTCCCGCGAGGTGATCTGCACGTCGTCGAGGTCGATGTCCAGGCTGTCCTCGATGATCAGCCGGAGCTCCTCCAACGCCAGGGAGTCCAGGCCCAGTTGCCGCAGCGGCACCTCGTCGCTGATCGCGTCGGGGGCCACCCCGAACTTGCGGGTCAGCGCGGTGGCGATGTGCTCGGTGACGTCCATGGTGCTGTTCCTTCCGGGGGATACGACGGCGGGGTGTTCAGACGAGTGCGGGCGCGCAGGTGGCGAGGTAGTCGACGTCGTGCAGCGGCTGGTCGGTGAAGAACCTGACGACCAGGTCGACGCACTCGGCGGGACGCTCCAGCGTCGCCCAGTGGTCGGCCTCGGCGATGGTGACGAAGCTGCTGTCCTCGATGGTGGCCGCGAACTCCCGCTGGCGGCGGGCGTCGGAGACGGTGTCGTGCTCGCCGCAGAAGACCAGCGTCGGCACGCCGACCAGGCCGCCCGAGGTGTCCAGCCACTCGTCCGAGGAGCGGTTCAGCACGGCCAGGCCGTAGGGGAGCAGGGTGACGGCGTGGTGCACGATCCGCCGGACGTAACGGTGCGCCAGACGGCGGTTGCGGATCACGCGGCTCTCGTCCTGGCAGAGCCAGAAGCCCATGGTGAAGTCCACGAACTCCTGCTCGTGTCCGGCCGCGCCGCGCTCCGCGGCCGTCCGCCACTCCGTGCACTCCGCCTCGGTCAGGTTGGCGGGCGTCCCGCCGAGCATCAGGCGGGCGACGCGGCGGGGGTGACGCCGGGCGAAGGTGAAGGCGATCACCGAACCGAAGGAGTAGCCGAAGAGGTTGACCCGGTCGACCCCGGCGTCGTCGAGCACCGCCTCGACCACCTGGCACATCACGTCCATGCCCTGCCCCGGGCGGAGCTGGTCGGACGCGCCCGCGCCGGGCATGTCGACGGTGATCAGGTCCGCGACCGCGCCGACGCCCTCGTCGAAGGTGCCCCAGCCGTCCTTGTGCTGCAGGGCTCCGCCGAGCAGCAGCACCGGCTCGGTGGCCGGTCCCTCCTGCCGGGAGTTGACGATGCGTCGGTAGTGGCAGGTCAGACCCGCCACGGTGATCGTCCTGACCGTTTCGCCGTTCATGGTTCTCCTTCGCTCACGCGCGTGCTGCTCATCTGCGTTACTCATGCGCGTGCGAACACCAGGGCAGCGTTGTGGCCGCCGAATCCGAGAGAGGTCTTCACCGCGTGGTCGAACCGTGCGGGCCGTGCTTCCTTCGCCACCACGTCGACGGGGATGTCCGGGTCGAGCGAGTCGAGGTTGGCGGTCGGGGGCACCAGTTGGTGCTCCAGGGCGAGCACGGTGAAGACCGACTCGATCCCGCCCGCCGCGCCGAGGGTGTGGCCGGTCATCGCCTTGGTCGAGGTGACCAGCGCCTGCTCGCCCAACACCCTTCGCAGCATGGCGGCTTCCACCTGGTCGTTCATCACGGTGGCGGTGCCGTGGGCGTTGACGTGGCCGATGTCCGCGCCGGTGACGCCCGCCTCGGCCAGCGCGCCGCGCAGGGCCTGCTCGGCGCCCAGGCCGTCGGGATGGGCGGCCACCGGCGCGTACGCGTCGTTGCTGGAGCCGTAGCCGACGAGCCGGGCCCGGACGCGAGCGCCGCGCGCCCGCGCGTGCTCCGGCCGCTCCAGGACGAGCAGTCCGGCGCCCTCGCCGACCACGAAACCGTCCCGCCCGGCGTCGAACGGGCGGCAGGCGGCGGCAGGATCCTGACGGTGCGTCGACAGCGCCCGCGTCTTGCACAGGCCCGCCATCAGCATCCGCGAGCAGGCCGACTCGGCGCCCCCGGCGATCGCGATGTCGCACATCCCGGCCCGCAGCAGCTGCCGGGCCAGGCCGATCGCGTCCGCGCCGGACGCGCAGGTGGACGTCACCGCCATGCTCGGCCCGCGCGCGCCCAGGTCCCGACAGACGGCGGCCGCAGCGCAGTTGCTGTTGAAGAGCGCGGGAAGCATCGGGGAGACGCGGCGGTGGCCGCGCTCCAGCAGCGTGGCGTGCTGGGCGTCGTAGAGCGGAAGCGCGCCGTTGGCGTTGCCGATCAGCACGGCCACCCGCTGCCCGTCCCACTGCGTCGGGTCAGCCGGGTCCAACCCCGCGTCGGCGACGGCCTCGCGGGCGGCCAGCACCGCCAACTGCGCGAAGCGCTCGGTCAGTCGGCGTTCGGCGACGTCCAGGGCCTGCGCGGGGTCGTCGTCGACCAGGTACATGAAGTCGGTGGGCAGGCCCGCCAGCACCTCGGGCCGGCGGACGCCGGTAGGTCGCGTCCGCCGGGTGACCGCAGACCAGCTCTCCGCCACGCCGACCCCGGCCGCGCTGATCAGGCCGAGCCCCGTCACGGCCACGGCATACGGCGGTGCCTGCAAGTGGTCCGCTTGCGGGACGGGCTGGTCGTGCTGAGGCAACGCGGCGTGCTCCTGGTGCTGTGGGGAAAGCCGTGGCGGCTAGGGGGCCGAGGGCGACGTGAAGCCGCCGCGTCTGGCCCCTCGGAGGTTTTCGGCCCTCAGGAGCGCGGGGGTGACGCCCGGAGCCAGGGCTGTTCCGTGAAAGGCCACATTCGACTAACGACCGCCCGCCCCAAAGGACACGGGCCGACGCCGGACGGCCGCAAGACGTCGTTCGTGGCCGAGGGTGATCGTGTACGGACTGTGAGTAACATGTGCGCGTGGAGATCGACGGGGAAGACGGGGGCCGCAGCGGGGCCATGGGCGGGGTGCGCGTGGTGGTCGTGGACGACCATCCGCTGTTCCGCGAGGGGCTGCGGGCGGCGCTGGAGAGCACACCGGACGTCCGGGTGGTCGCCGAGGCGGAGACGACGGCCGCCGCCCTGGAGGTGGTGGCCGCCCAGCGGCCCGACGTGGTGGTGATGGACCTGTCGCTGCCCGACGCCTCGGGGATCGAGGCGACCAAACAGTTGGCGCAACTGCACCCCGGGCTGCCGGTGTTGGTGCTGACCACCTCCGACGACGACGGCAGCCTGCTCGGCGCGCTCCAGGCGGGCGCGCGCGGCTACCTGGTCAAGGGCGCGGGCCGGGACGAGGTGCTGCACGCGGTCCGCACGGCCGCGCACGGCGGCGCGGTCTTCAGCGGGGACGTCGCCGCGCGCATCTCCGCACTGCTCACCGGCGGCGCGCGGCGCGGGGCTGAGCAGGCCTTCCCCACGCTGACCTCGCGTGAGGTCGAGGTGCTCGACCTGGTCGCCAGGGGCCTGGACAACCGCCGGATCGCGCGTGAGCTCTTCCTCGCCGAGAAGACGGTCCGCAATCACATCTCGCACATCTTCGACAAGTTGAACGTCGCCTCCCGCACCGAGGCCGCCGCCCGGGCCCGCGACGCGGGCCTCGGGGAGCCGCAGCGCCCGGCCGGTCCGGGCGCTGCGGGGTGACCGATGCGGGACCGCTGCCTCACGCGCCCGGGACAACGCCCGGCGGAGGATGGAGATTCGCCACGGCGGACGGGGGAGACGGGGGAGGGAGCAGAAAGGGCCGGGGAGTGCGATGGCCGATCTGACCGCGAGCGGTTCCGCGAGCAACTCCGGAGGCAACTCCACGAGCGACTCCGCGGGCAGGCCCCCGACCACCTCCGCGGGAAGGCCCGCGGGCAGCGCCTTGACGTCACCCAGGCACGGCGGACGCCGCCTGGGGCGTGCCGTCGTCGCGTGCGCGGTGTCGCTCGGGGCCTGCTTCGTCTGGCTCTCCCTCGCCTTCACCGATCTGGGCGGATCGCGCCTGGACGGCCTGGACTTCGGCCCGTTCGGCTCGCGGATGCTGTTCATGCTGGTCTGCGCGCTGGCGGGCACGTTCACCTTCGTCCATCCCTCCGGCGGCGCGGTCGGACGGCTGCTGCTGGTGGCCGCGACGGGGGAGTTGGTCGGGCACGCCGCCTCCATCGCGGGTGCGGCCCTCGGCGCCGGTCACGCCGTGCGCACCGTCGTCGTCCTGGCGGGGCTCGTCGGTGACGCCCTGTATGTCTTCATGCTCTACGCCCTGCCGTTCTGGCTGCCCGACGGCACACTGCCTGGGCGGCGCTGGGGGCGCGCGGTGGTGGGCGCGATCGGGGTGTGGACCTTCGGCGAGGTCTGGCTCGACACCGCGACCAGGGACGAGTGGTACGGCATGAGCAACCCCCTTGCCACCGACCGGCCGTGGACCTCGGTCACGCACGCGCTGCAACCGGTGCTGAGCACGCCGATCGGCTTCGTCCCGGTGGCGGTCTCCGCGCTGGGGTTCGTCGTCCTCGCGGTCCGCGCCTGGCTGCTGACCCGACGGGGCACGGGACGTCAGGCCATGCCCGGGAGCGTACTGCTGGTGATGACGGTCCCGTTCCTGCTGCTGATGGCGGGCAGTTACGCGGACTACTTCTTCCCGGTCCAGGGCGACGCCGCGCTCGTGCTCTTCTACGGTCCGCTCGCGCTGTGGCCGCTCGGGTTGATCGTCCTCTTCGCCCGCGACCGGTCCGCGCATCTCGACCGTGCCACGCGCCGGGTGCTGGCCGCGCTCGTCGTCCTGGCCGTGCTGGTGGTCGGCTACTTCGCGCTGGCGATCGGGCTCTCCGACGTGCTGCCCGGCACCCGTACGCCCGGCGCGCTGGTGCTGGCCGTCGGCTCGCTGACGATCGGTCTGCTGCTGCGCGCCACCGGCGGCTGGGCCGTCCGCGGCGTCGACCGCTCCTACTACGGCGACCGGGCGCGGCCCTACCACGTCGTCCGGGAGCTGGCCGGGCGGCTGAGCCGGACGGTGACGCCGGGCGAGGCGCCACGGCTGCTCTGTGCGAGCGTGGTCGAGACGCTGCGGTTCCCGGCCGCGCGGGTCCTGGTCCGCACCAGCGGCGGCAACCGGGAGACCGCCGCGCTCGGCGAGGCGGTCGGGCCGGTCTGGCACCGCTTCGAGCTGGTCTTCGAGGGCGACGCCGTCGGTGAACTGGAGGTCGCCGCACGCGAGTCGGAGCCCGACCTCGACCAGCAGGACCACGACGTGCTGCGCCTGCTCGCCGACCAGTCCGCTCCCGCCATCGCCTCCCTCGGCCTCTACGAGGAGCTCCAGGCCAGCCGCGAGCGGATCGTGCTGGCCCGCGAGGAGGCACGGCGGCGGCTGCGCCGGGACCTGCACGACGGCCTCGCCCCGACGCTCTCCGGGCTGCGGCTCCAGGTCGACACCGCCCGCGCGGGCCTGCCCGACGAGGACGCGGCGGGACGGCGTCTCGGCGGCGTGTCGGAGGGCATCGCCGACGCCATCGTCGAACTGCGGCGGATCACCGCCGGGCTCTCGCCGGTCGCGCTGGACCGGGAGGGTCTGGGGGCGGGACTGCGGCAGCTCGCGACCGGGCTGGCGGGGCGGCAGCTGCTGATCGAGGTGGAGCTGCGGCCGGACCCGCTGCCAGAGCTACCGGCGGCGGTCGAGGTGGCGCTGTACCGGATCGCGGCGGAGGCCCTGCACAACGTGGTCCGCCATGCGGATGCCGCCCGTGCCTGGTTGCGGCTCTGCGTCGCCGACGGCGCGGCCCGGCTGGAGGTCGGCGACGACGGCACCGGCATGGACCCCGTCCCCGCCGGTCGTGCCGGGACCTCGCGGCACGGCGGCGGCGTGGGGCTGCGGTCGATGGCGGAGCGGGCCGAGGAGCTGGGCGGCTCGCTACGGGTGGGCGCGCCGGAGGCGGACGCCGGCGCGACGGGGGTGGTGGTGCGTGCGGAGATCCCGCTCCGGTCGGCGTGTTGACCCGGCTGTCGTTGACCGCGCGGTGGTTGACCGGGCTGTTGTTGAACTCTCTCTTGTTGAACCTGCGACGGACCGGTGTCCGGATGCCCGTTCGGGACCGCTTTGGGACGCTGGTCCCATGCGCCCGGGACAGCCGGAGGCGGACATTCGAGGTCGGAGGCCACCCGAGCCTCCGACACCCAGGGGGACGCTCCTCCACGAGGGGCAGAAAGTCAGGAGCAACCGATGACCGTCAACCCTGCGATCGAGAGCGACGAGGCCGTCACCGACCAGCCGGGGTGCGAGCACCCGCCGTGCCCGCCGCTGCCGGTGCCGGTGCCGGACCCGGAACCGGTGGCCGAGCCCGACGGCTGTCACCACGAGCCGTGCGCGCCCGAGGCGCAACCGCCGGACACGGCGGGCTGAGCGCGCCGGAGCCGTATTCCTCACACCGCCGCGGGGGGGGGGGGCCGGGGGGGGGGGGGGGGCCCGCGGGGGGGGGGGGGGGGGGGGGGGCGGGGGGGGGGCGGTATTTTTACCCCCCCCCCGCCCCCCCCCCCCCCCCGGGCCCCCCCCCCCGCGGCACTTTCGTGCGTCGGGTTCGTGCGGCGCTCTCGTCCGTCGGGCGCGCTGCTACACCGCCCCCATGCCGCCCATCGGGCCCATGCCGCCGACGTCCATGACGGCACCGGGCATCACCGAGAACTCACGCATCATCCCGGCGTCCTCGTGTTCGAGGATGTGGCAGTGGTACATGTACCGCCCGGACGCGCCGCGGAACTGGCCCGCCACGGTGACCATCGTTCCCGGAGGCACCCGCATCACGTCCTTCCACCCGGTCAGCGACGGGTCGATCGGCAGCGACTCCAGATGCGCGACCGGCGCGCCGGGGGCCGTGCCGCCCTTCGCGGGCAGGAACGCGGCCGTGTCGTAGCCGTCGATCGACAGCGGCTGGAAGCGCGTCAGGTGGATGTGGATCGGGTGCAGGATCCCGCTCAGGTTCAGGATCCGCCACACCTCCCACCCGTCCTGCCGCGCACGCCAGTTGAGCTGGTCGTCGAAGTGACGGGCCAGGCGCTGGTAGGTGGTGGTCACCCCGTTCTGGTCGGTGACCTGGATGATGCCGTCCTTCGGCGCCGTCGTGGGCCCCTCCGAGGCCGGAACCTCGCCCAGCTCCCACAGCCCGAGCGTGCCGTCCGGGTCGGCGGCGAGCCCGAGCATCCGGTGCATGTGGTCGGGCGGGAGCCGGTCGTGGGTGAGCCGGTAGTACGACGGGGAGAGTGTCGCCGGCAGCCGGAAGGTGTCGGACAGCGGCGCGTCGGCGACGCGGAACTGCAACACGTCCGGCTCCGGCAGCCGGTCGGCAGGCAACGGGTCGCCGGGCTTGACCCCGGCGGGCAGCGGGTCGCCGCGGAAGGGCGCCTGCGCGGAGTTGACCAGCCGCAGTGACTGGCCACGGAACGCACCGAAGTCCACCAGCACGTCCGCCCGTTCGGCCGGGGCCAGGGTCAGCCCCCCGTCGCCGATCGGCAGCGGCGCGCCCAGCAGTCCGCTGTCCGTCCCGATCTGCCAGGCGGATCCGGTCACCACCGCGCCCGCCTCGTCCAGCAGGTGCAGCCGGTAGGTGCGCGAGTTGGACGCGTTGAGGACGCGGAAGCGGTACCAGCCGGGCCGCACCTCGAGGAACGGCCAGATGGTGCCGTTGACCAGGGTGTAGGGCCCGACGAAGGGCAGCGTGCCGGTGGTCTTGTGGAGCAGTCGGCCGGTGAACCGTCCGGCGGCGTCCGTCTCCAGGTTGCGGTCGCAGACGATCAGCGGGATCTCCCGGTCGCCGCCGGGGAGTTCGAGCGCGTCCTCCTCGTCGTCACGCAGCAGGTACATCCCGACCAGCCCGGCGAAGACGTTCAGCCGGGTGATGTTCATGGCGTGGTCGTGGTACCAGAGCGTCATCGCGGGCTGGTCGTCCGGGTATTCGGACAGTTGTGAGTCGCCGTGCAGGACGGCGTTCTCCATCCAGCCGTCGTTGTTGCCGCCGGTCACGGCCCCGTGCAGGTGGGTGACCTGCCAGGCGGGCAGCGAGGCCACGCCCTTGACGGGCTGGGCCTGCCCGATGCCCGGGTCGTTCATCGCCAGCGACGGGTTGCCCGGCGTGTCGGCCAGAAAGGCGGCCACGGCGGGGTAGGGCGTCGTGGTGCCGTTCTCCCACGCCACGTGGAGCCGCTGCCCTCGGTGCACGTCGAACACCGGGCCGGGGAACTCGCCGTCGTACGTCCACATGGGCGTCGGCGGCAGCTGCGAGTGCAGCCGCAGGTCGACGCCGACGGTGCGGAGGGTGAACCGCGCTTCGCGCTCCGCGCGGTCCACACGCAGCCGTCGCGGGATCCGCAGCGGATCGACGAACTTGGTGAGGACGGTGGCGGCGCGGGTCTGAGTGTCGTTCGGGGTGCCGGTCGTGGTCATGATGCCTCCTCGGAGCCGGTGGCGGGGGCGGGCCGTGGCCGCAGCGCGGCGACGACCTGGGGGATCAGGGGCAGCGCGGCGAACGCCGCCCCCAACAGGCACACGCCGGACCATCCGGCGCGCGCCCAGACGGCGGCGGACAGCGCGGAGCCGCACGCGCCGCCGACGAAGTAGCTGGTCATGTAGGCGGTGGTCACCCGGCTGTGCGCGGAGGCGGGCAGCAGGGTGTAGATCTGCTGCTGGTTGGCGGTCTGTACCCCGCGCAGCCCCAGGTCCAGCAGGACGGCCCCGACACCCAGCAGCACCAGGTTCCCCCGGCCGAGAGCGAGCGGGACGAACGCCACGACCATCAAGGCGCTGAAACCGAAGCGCGCGGGGCGCACGTGTCCGTGGTCGCACAACCTGCCTGCCGGCTGGGCGAGCAGGACACCGGCTACGCCGGTCAGGCCGAACAGACCGATGGCGGCCTCGCCGAGGTGGAACGGCGAGCCGGAGAGGAGGAACGCCGTGGGCGTCCAGAAGACGGAGAAGGCGGCGAAGATTGAGAAGCCGGAGGCACAGCGAGCAAGCAGCAGGTGTTCCCGCGCGAGGAGTTGCAGCACGCTAGGGGCGCGGGGCGCTGCCGATGTGCGGCTCCGCCGCGTGGGCGCGAGCACCCTGTGCGGATGGCCCCGCTGGTTGGGGGAAGCACCTCCTGGGGTGGCTTGTCGCGCAGTTCCCCGCGCCCCTTGATAGTGCAACCACCTGCGGGAGCGAACAGTCATTGCGCTCAGCACCACGGCGGCAGCCGAGAGCAACACCGCCGCTGCCAGGTATACCGCCCGCCAGCCCCACAGCGAAGCGACCTGCCCCGACACCACCCGCGCGAGCAGGATCCCCGCCGTCAGACCGCCCATCACCGTGCCCACGGCGCGGCCCCGCCGCTCCGCGCCCGCCGCCGACGCCGTCCGGGCGACCAGCACCTGCGCGGCGCAGCCGAAGAGGCCCAGCCCCGCCGCTGCGACGCACAGCACGGGCAGGGTCGGGGCGAAGGCAGCAAGTAGCGCAGCCGGGACTGCCAACCACAGCAAGGTCCTGGCCAAGCGGCCCCGAGCCACGCGGTCGCCCAGCGGGACGAGGAGCAGCAGGCCTGTCGCATAGCCGAGTTGACCCGCCGATACCACCGCTGCCGCGCTCGCCCGCCGGGCGTGGAACGCCGAGGCGAGTGCGGGCAGCAACGGTTGGGCGTAGTACATCCCGGCCACGCCGACGCCGCAGGCGAACGCCGACACCGCCAGCTCACCTCGCCCTGGCGACCCGCTCATCGGGGTTCCACGTCCGTAGGACGCCGCGCGTCCAGCCAGCGCCCGTCGGGTTCGCCGAACTCGGCCTGGTCGCCCTCGCAGCGGTAGACGGTCTCGCCGCAGCGGACGGTGTGCAGGACGCGGCCGGTCATCGTCCAGCCCTCGTACGCGGACCATCCGCACTTGGAGTGGATCGCGCTGGAGCCAGGGCCGGAGCCGGGCCCGGGGCCCAGCATCCACCGCTCGTCCGCGTCGAAGAGGACGAAGTCGGCGTCCAGGCCCGGCCGCAGCCCGCCCTTGCGTTCGTCGAGGCCGAACAGCTCAGCCGGGCGCTCGGCCAGCAGCCGGACGAGCAGGGAGAGTTGGGCGTCCGGCGGTTCGAAGGGAGCGCGGCGGCGCAGGCCGGTGTGGACGGCCGTCAGCATCTCCTGCACGCCCGGCAGGCCGGGCGGGGCCTGGGCGGGGGTGCGCAGCTTCTCCTCGCGGGTGTGCGGGGCGTGGTCGCTGCCGAGGGTGGCGACCTGGCCGGTGCGGACCGCGCGCCACAGCCGCTCCTGGTCCGCCTGCTGGCGCAGCGCGGGGCTGAGCCGGGCGCGTGCGCCGACCCGGCAGGTCTCGGCGGCGGTGAAGGACAGGTGATGCGGCGTCACCTCGAAGGTGACCGGAAGGCCCGCGTGCGCGGCGGCCGTGAGCAGGTCCGCCTCCTCGGCGGTCGACGCGTGCAGGACGTGCACGGTGGTGCCGTGGCGGCGAACCAGCTCCAGGACCCGTGCCACCGCGACGATCGCGCCGCTACGCGGCCGGTGCCGCTCGTACTCGGCGTAGCCCGACGGCTCGCCGCGCCACTCGTCCAGCAGCCCGAACACCCCGTCGTCCTCGGCGTGCAGCAGCAGCCGCAGGCCCGACTC
This sequence comes from Streptacidiphilus fuscans, assembly GCF_015690355.1. Classification (GTDB taxonomy): domain Bacteria; phylum Actinomycetota; class Actinomycetes; order Streptomycetales; family Streptomycetaceae; genus Streptacidiphilus; species Streptacidiphilus fuscans. The sequence continues at coordinate 41,440 of NZ_JADPRT010000002.1, forward strand.
GGCGGCGGTGCGGAACACCTTCTCCAACTGGGCTGGGTCCCGCACGACGTCGGGCGCGGTGTGGTGACCGGCGAGGAAGACCTTGACGCTGGTCGCCTCGCGCGGCCCGACAGCGCGCAGCGGCGAGGGGTCCTCGCCGGACACGCCGAGGTGGAAGCGGTAGTCCACCAGCGAAGTGCCGGTGAGGAGTTCGGCCTTGCGGTGGGCCTCTTCGCCGGTGCGCAGCGGCGGGACGGTGTTGGGCATGTCGATCACCGTGGTGACGCCGCCCGCGACGGCGGCGCGGCTCGCGTGCGCCCAGTCCTCCTTGTGGGTCAACCCCGGTGTGCGGAAGTGCACATGGGAGTCGATCAGGCCGGGCAGCAGGTGACGTCCGCCGCCGTCGAGCGTCCGCCGCGCGGGCGGACGCTCGTTCGGCCCCAGCAGGCAGGCGATCCGGCCGCCCGACACGGCCAGCCCGCCCGTCACCACCCCGTCCCCGCTCACCAGGCGGACGCCGGTGACCACCAGGTCGTACGGCTGCTCCTCGTGCCGCGTCGACAGCTCACTCATCGCCGACCCCCACCGCGACCGTGCCCAGCGCCCGGGTCTCCTTGCCGCCGACGCTGACCCACTCCAGCTCGTCGTCCGGTCCGTCGCCGGTGGCCGCGTAGGACGCGACGACCTGACGCGCGGGTGTGTCGATGACCAGCCGTCCGGGGGCGCTTTCGCCGTCACCGGCCGCCGTCAGCAGCCGGTTCGGGACCGTGCCGCGCAGCGCGGAGGCCGCGGCGAGGCAGACCGCGCCGGTCAGCGCCAGCTCCGGGTGCCAGCCGCCGACTGTCAGCGCCCGCACGGCGAGGTGGCCGGGTGCGACCGGCACGACCGCGGCGACCTTGGGGAACGCGCCGTCCTGCGGCCAGCCCAGCCGGGCCGCCTGCTGCCGACGCAGCCGCTCCAACGTCGCGTAGACGTCCGGCTGTTCGCCCCGGAACAGCGCCTCGCGATCCCGCACGCCCAGATGGGCGGCGTCGACGAAGAGATAGGGGTTGCCCATGGCGACCACCCGGCCGCCGTCGCGCAGCAGCGAGCCGAGCGCGGTGCCCGGCGGGGCGATGAAGTGCGCGGTGAAGACCGCGCGCCGCTCGGACGCGTGGTCCACCTGGCACACCACGTGGTCGCCGTTGTTCAGCACCCGCGCCCGGACCCGGTCTCCGGCGCTGAGCGCGGGCAGCCGGCCGGCCTGTGCGGCGGCGGTCACCGCGGCGAGCAGCGAGTGGCCGCAGTTGCCGTTCAGGTCGAAGTGGTCGGGCGCGTCCGGCATCGCCTGGACGAAGCGGTAGTCCACGTCGAAGAGCGGGTGCGCCGAGGGCCGGATCAGCGCCCACTTGAGCACCTCCGGTTCACCGTCCCGCCTCGGCAGCTGCCGCCGGATCCGGGTCAGGGAGGCCATGAGTTCGGCGTCGTCGTGCGGGAGCGCGTCGGCGTCCAGGACCAGCGTCGGGCCGGGCGCGCCCACGGCTCGGACGAGGGCGGCGAAGCCCAGGTTCGTCGTCGGGATGCTGAACGTGGGTGCGGTCATGGTCGTGGCGGTCATCACGCCACCTCCGTCAGTTCTCGTTCCTGGGACGGGCGGTGGGCGGAGGCGGTGCGGCGCACCGCGAACTCCTCGCGCCACAGCTCGAACATCAGCAGCGACCAGGTCGCCAGGGCCAGGCAGTCGGCCGGGCGGGTCTGCTGAGCCCGCAGCAGCCGGTCGACGGCCGTCGGGTCCAGCAGTCCGCCGGTGCGCAGTCGGGCGGGGGAGAGCACCTCGCGCGTGTACGCCCACAGCGGCGTCCCGGGCGCGAGCATGGCCGTGATCGGCAGCGTGAACGGCTGCTTGGGCCGCTCCAGCACGCTGCGCGGCAGCAGTCCGTCCGCGGCGGCGTAGAGCGCCACCTTGCCGCTGGGGTCTCGGCCGCTCTCGGTACGGAGCCGCTGGTCCGGCGGCAGCGCGCGGGCGAGGTCGCGCACCGACCGCTGGCAGAACGGCAGTCGGACCTCGACGGCGTGCGCCATGCTGAGGTGGTCGACCCGGCGCAGGTGGTAGGCGGGAAGCCGGACCTGGGTCTCGAAGTCGGTCAGCACGTCCAGCCGCGACCGGTGCACGGCCTCCTCCCGCAGCCGGTCGGTGATCGCGTCCGAGGCGCTGCCGTGCTCGCGGACGAACGCGGCGTACTCGGCGCTGTACAGGCGCGGCCGGTACTCGGCCGGGATCGCCGCGAGCGCGTCGACGTAGCCGGGCAGCCAGGTGCCGCGCGTGGTGACGGCGGAGTGGATGCGGCCGTACCCGGCGAAGATCTCGTCGGCGGCGTCGCCGGTCAGCGCGACCCGGAACCCGGCCCGGTGCACGGCCTCGAACAGGCCGTAGGTGCTCAGGGTGATCGGGTCCGCGTTCGGCTGGCCCAGGTGCCAGGCCACGGCGGGCAGCAGCTCGGGGAAGCGGGCGGCGTCCAGCTCGACCTGGTGGTGCACGGTACCGGCGCGGTCTGCGACCTCGCGGGCGAAGTGCCGTTCGTCGTGCGGCCATTCACCCCGGTAGGCGATGTTGAACGAGTGCACGGAGCCGCTGCGCGAGTCCGCCGCGTCGGCGGCCATCATGGCGGTGACCAGGCTGGAGTCCAGCCCGCCACTGGTGATCGCGCAGACGTTCACGTCCGCGACCGAGAGCCGGCCCACCTCGCGGGCCAGCGTCGCGCGCACCTGCTCGCCCGCCTCACGACCACCGACGGCCGTGCGCTCGGTCTCGGCGCGGCGGTGCAGCCGCAGTCCGCGCGAGCGCGAGCAGACGGCGGTGGTCCCGGGCGGCAGCACCTGCACCCCGTCGACGAGGGTGTGCTCGCCGAACGGCGTCTTGGTCGCCAGGTAGCTCTCCAGCCCCGGCTCCCACAGGCCGGGACGCTCCCGTCCCAGCGCGAGCAGCGCGGGCAGCTCGGAGGCGAAGTGGAGCCGGTGGCCGTCCCACCGGTAGTAGATCGGCTTCATCCCGGCGTCGTCGGTCGCCAGCACGAGCGTCGGCTCGGCGCGCAGGTCGACGAGCGCGAGGGCGAACATGCCGTCCAGACGCTCGACGAAGGCCGTCCCGTGCTCCTGGAAGAGGCCGGGCAGCACCGCGCCGTCGCAGCGGTCGGCGAAGCGGTGGCCGCGTGCCCGCAGGCGGGCGCGCAGTTCGTCGTGGTTGTAGATCTCGCCGTTGAAGACGGCCTTGATCCGGCCGTCCGCGCCGTCGTAGGGCTGCTGCCCGCCCGCCGGATCGGTGATCGCCAGCCGGTTGCTGCCCAGCGCCCATCCGGCGCCGTACGCCAGCCGGGCCTCGTCAGGGCCGCCGTGCCGTTGCAGTGCGCTTGCCGCGCGCATGTCGTGCGGCGAGAGGTCGGCGTCGAAGTGGCCGTGGATCCTGCACATGATGGCCGTGCCTTCCACTGGGGGTGCTCGGGGTTTTCCCGATGCCCCCAACCTCTCCGGCCCACTGTCCCGCCCGCCTGAGCCCACGGTCCCGACTGCGCCCGACCGCACCCGACGTCGCCCGGCCCTGCCGGGCCGCGTCCGGCGGTGGGCCGGGAGACGACTGTGGACGGCCCCGCCGCCGGGGCCGTCCACAGGGTGTCGCCGCTGGCTGACGCCGGGTCAGTTCACCTGGCCGACGGGCCGCAGCTGCAGGTGGTTGACGGCCATGCCCTCGGGCTGGTTCAGGGCGAACACGATGCAGTCCGCGACCTGGGCGGCGGTCATGGACGGGGCGTCGGGGTTGAGGCCGCGGACCTCCCAGAACGGGGTGTCGACCACGCTGGGGGCGATCAGGGTGACCCCGATGCCGTCCGGGGCGGCCATCTGCCGGGTGTTCTCCGCCAGGGCGTGCACGGCCCACTTGGTGACCGAGTACAGGTTGCCCGGCGTGTTCCGCACCCCGGCGACGGAGCCGAGGAGCACCAGACGCCCCTTGGACTCCTTCAGCCGTGGCAGCACGGCCTGGACGACGAGCGCAGGCCCCAGCACGTTGGTGAGGACCATCGCCCGCATGTCCTCCGGAGCGTGGTCGGCGAGCGTCCCTGGCAGGGAGAACCCGGCGTTGACGACGACGTTGTCGAGTCGGCCCCAGGCGGCGACTGTCAGGTCGACGGCCTGCCGCACGTGCTCCGGGTCGCTGGTGTCCCCCGGGACGGTCAGCAGGTGGTCGCCGTCGGCGCCCGTGCTCTCGGCGAACTCGGCGAGGCGGTCGGCCCGGCGCGCGGTGACGGTCACGCGGTGCCCCTGCTTGAGCAGCAGCCGCGCGGTCTCGGCTCCGATGCCGGTCGATCCGCCGGTGATCAGCGTGACAGGTGCCATGGTGGGTCTCCAGAACGTCAGGAAGTCGGGTCGGCGCGCGAGTTCGACGAGGGACGGCGAACCGGCCGTGCCCGGGTGCCGTCGCGGAGGAGCCGCCGTCGACCCGCGCACGCCAGGTGACCCTAAACGATCAGCGGCAGGCCGTGCGGATCTTTATGCATGTCGTCGCGGGGGACGAGGCTCACGACCCGCACCGCAGCCGCGACCCGTTCGGGTGGAGTGTGCGCCCGTCGTCGGGGTAACCGCGTGGCGTCGCTCACGGGCGGATGCTGACGCAGCGTAACCTGCGGCGGGTACCCCTTCACCGAAGGAGATGCGATGAGCGCCACAGTCCGTGCGGTGAGCAGGGGTCTTCGACGGTCGGGGACGGCGGCCCTGGGCGCGCTGCTCGCCGCGGCAGCGATCTCGGCCGCTCCGGCCGTCGCGGACACCGCGTCGCCCGCGGGGGCCGCGGGGCCCGAGTACGTCGCCCTGGGCGACTCCTTCGCGGCCGGGCCGACGCTGCTGCCGCAGGACAGCTACCACACCGACCCCTGCCTGCAGTCGGGCGTGGACTACGCCCACCTGGTGGCACGGGAGTTGGGCATCACCGCCTTCCGCGACGTCAGCTGCAGCGGCGCGACCAGCGCGAACATCCTGACGACCCCGCAGCCTGCGGACCTGCCCGGCGGGTCGAGCGTCCCGACGCAGATCGACGCGGTGTCGCGGTCCACGGCGCTGGTCACCATCTCGGTCGGCGCCAACGACATTGACCTGGCGCAGTTCGCCACGCGCTGCGTCAACCTGCTGCCGCCGCCGCTGGGCACCTCGTGCGCGGCGACCGAGACCGCGGGCGGCGTCGACAAGGGTGCGGAGCTGGTGGACGCGGAGGCCCCGCGGCTGGCTGCCGTCCTCGACGCGGTGCATCTGCGCGCGCCGCAGGCCAGGATTCTGATCACGAGTTACGCCGACTACTTCGGCACGGAGGGGTGCTTCCCGCGTCAGCCGTTCTGGCCGCAGGACGCCGCGTACCTCCAGGGGCTGGTGGACCGGCTCGGCCAGGTGACCGAGGCCGTCGCCGCGCACCACCACGCCGAGTACGTCGACTTCATCGGTCCCGGCGCCGGGCACGACGGCTGCCAGGCCACCGGGAACTGGGTCAACCTGCTCGTGCCCGGCCACACCGGCGGCGCGATGCCGCTGCACCCGACCGCGCTGGGTGAGCAGAACTTCGCCAGGATCATCGTCGAGCACCTCACCGGGAGCTGACGGTCAGTCACGATCCATCGGGCGGCCGTCAGCGGGAGGCTTCCGCCGCGCGCAGGGTGTCGGCCATGGCCAGGAAGCCGCGGCGCTCCGCGTGGACGCGGGCGGTCAGGCCGTCGTGGTCGCGGATGGCGGGGTCGGCACCGGCCGCGAGCAGGATCTCGACGACCTGCTGGTGGACGGGTCCGCCGTCGCCCAGGATCACCGCCTCCAGCAGGGCCGTCCAGCCCAGGCGGTTGACGTGGTCCACGTCGGTCGCGGTCTCGGCGAGCACCGCGCGCACGTAGGCGACGTGGCCGCGCTCGCTGGCCGGGATGACCGAGATGCCGCCGAAGCGATTGGTCAGCGTCAGGTCCGGTCCGGCGGGCAGCAGCGTGCGCATCATCTCCACACTGCCGGTGACCCCGGTGACCAGCCAGGCCGAGTCGTCGCGGTCGTCCTGCGCGTTGACGTCCGCCCCGGCCGCGACGAGCACCTCGGCCACGGCGACGTGATCCGCGAGCGCGGCGAGCAGCAGGGGCGTCCGGCGTGAGTCGTCCCGGACCTCCGTGTCGGCTCCCGCGTCCAACGCCGCGCGCACGGCTTCGACGTCGCCGCGCGCCGCGGCGTCCAGCAGGGACGCGGAGGCGGAGGTGGGGGTGGGCTTGTCGGTCATGACCGACCTCCGTACGTGGTGAGATGACGGTTCGCTCGATTCCATGATCCCCCGCCGCCCTCGGCAGGACGTCGACGCCTGGGCCGACGGCGTGCCACCGCACCGGCCGACGAGAGCGTCGAGCGTGCGGAGAGCCGTCCCGTACTGGTGAGTTACTGACCGCGACATGACGACCCCGGTCGGAATTGGCTAGCCTGCTCCGCATGACGACGCACGGGGGAGACAGTGCCGACGGCTTGGACCTGCCTGGATTGGGGGCCGCGCCGTTGGCGGACACAGACCCCCGGCGGATCGGCCCCTTCACGCTGACGGGCCGGCTCGGCTCCGGCGGGATGGGGCGGGTCTTCCTCGGAGTCGCCGACGGGCGCTTCGCCGCGGTCAAGCAGGTCCACCCGCACCTGACCGAGGACAAGGAGTTCGTCCAGCGCTTCGGCCACGAGCTGGACAACCTCGCCCGGCTGCCCGCCGGGGTCAGCGCCGACCTGCTGGCCAGCGACCGTGAGGCGCAACCGCCCTGGCTGGCGGCCGGGTACGTCCCCGGCATCACCCTGGATGAGGCGCTGGAGCTGAACGGCGGACCGCTGCCCGTGCCGGACGTCTGGCTGCTGCTGCGGGAGGCCGCCGCAGGGCTGGCCGCCGTGCACGAGATCGGCATCGTGCACCGGGATCTGAAGCCGTCGAATGTGATGCTGCGTCAGGACGGCGTCACGCTCATCGACTTCGGCGTGGCCCGCGCTCTGGAGCAGAGCAGGCTGACCCAGTCGGGCATGGTGATCGGCACCCCGTCGTACATGTCGCCCGAACAGGCTTCCAGCGACCACGAGGTGACCGAGGCGACGGACGTGTTCGCGCTCGGCTGCCTGCTGGGGTACGCGGCGACCGGGACGCCGCCGTACGGCGAGGGCAGTGGCGTGCAGATGCTGTACCGCATCGTCCACGAGCAGCCCGACCTCGAACCCCTGCACGCGGTCGACGAGGAGCTCGCCGCCCTGGTCGCGCAGTGCCTGGCGCACGCTCCGCAGGACCGGCCCACCAGTGCCGAGTTGGTGGCGCGGGCCACACGGCACGTGGGACTGGGTGCGATGCCGTGGCCGTCCGGGGTCCGCGAGCGTCTGGCGGTGCGCGTCCAGGCCGTGCAGCGCGTTCCTGACGTGGCGACGATGGTGATGACGCTCGTGCCGGACGAAACGGGCGCCCAGCCCCCGGCGGTCGAACCGGTCGTGGCCGGAGGCGGTGAACCGGAGAAGCCCAGGCGGCGGCGGATCCGGGGCCTGCTGATCCCGGTGCTGGTGGCGGCCAGTGCGGGCACGGTTGCGCTCGTTCCGTACCTGATGAACCAGCACGGGGGCGGTACACCGTCTGCCTCCGGCAGTGGGACGACGAGCGCGGTCGCCACGGTCGGCACGCCGTCGAGTTCCACCTCGGCCTCTGCCTCCGCGTCGCACAGTGCTTCCGCGTCGGCGTCTCCGTCCGCGGCCAAGCCGGGCGCGTCCTCCTCGGCCCACGCCGACGGCGGTGCCACGGGCGGGCCTTCGGGTGCCACCGGCTCCGGAAACGGTGACACGGGGACGTCGGCCGGTGTCAACGGCGGCACGCACGGGACAAACGGCTCGACCACGGCCGGCACCCCGGGCGCCACCTCCGTCGGCACGACGTCCGGATCCACGGGAACGCCGCGCGGCTCCGGCGGGGGCGTCACCGCGAGCGGGACACACCGCCTCCGGTCCGCCCAGGACGGAACCTGCCTGGCTCAGAGCCCGAACCACAGCACCTCCGCCTACCTCGCCCCCTGCGCTTCGGGGGACCCCTTCGAGTGGACCTACACGGCAGTATCCGGCGGCTCGTTCGAGCTGCTGAACCCGGGCACGGGCGAGTGTCTGGCCGGGAGTGGGGGCAACTTCACCTACATGGTCACCTGCGGCAGCACCGACGCCGACGTGTGGTCGTTCGGCACGTCGACGTCCTCCGGCGCGACGCTGGAGAACCCCGCCGCCGGGCAGTGCCTGCTCAACGACACCGTTGTGGGCGGTTACGCGACGCTCTCAGGCTGCACCGGATCTGCCGACGAGGTGTGGTCCAACTACTGACTATTGACGGACCGTCAGGGCCGATTCTTGCGGGCCACCGCCGCCAGGCCGTGCTGCCGGACGGCGGGGTGGACGGAGCCGCCCGGCTCGGGGCGCCAGTCGGGAGCGGGGACGAGGCCGGGGGCCGCAGGATCCCAGCCGTCCAGGAAGGCCGCGATCTCGGTGCGGGTGCGGAAGTGGATCCGGGCGACATCGTTCGAGTAGACCTGCGCGGCCCGGAACGTGCCGGGCGCCTGCTCGGCGTTCTCGGCGTGGGTGAGCGCGAGGAAGCTTCCCGGCGCGAGGGCGTCACGGTAGCGCGCGACCACGTCGGCGGGCTGGTCCTCGTCGGGGACGAAGTGCAGCACCGCGACCATCAGGACCGCGATCGGCTCGCCGAAGTCGAACAGCTGCGTCGCCTGCAGTGAGCCCAGCACACCGGTGGTGTCGCGCACGTCGGCGGTGAGGACGGCGCAGGAGTGTTCCGGCGCGATCGCGCTGTTGTGGGCGGTCACGACCGGATCGTTGTCGACGTACAGGACCCGGGCGTCCACCCCCGCCTCCCGGACGACCTCGTGGACGGAGCCCGCGGTGGCCAGTCCCGAGCCGAGGTCGAGGAACTGACGGATCCCGGCCTCGACCAGGAAGCGCACCGCGCGGACGGCGAAGGCCCGGTTGGCACGCAGGACGGCCGGCAGGTCCGGCATGGCCTCCGTGATCCGGCCCGCGACGAGTCGGTCCGCCTCGGAGTTGAGGCTTCCGCCGAGGAGGTAGTCGTACACGCGGGCGATGCTCGGCCTGGTGAGGTCGAGGGCGGGGTCGAGGTCGACGGCGGACTCGTCGTCCATGGGTGCTGTCCTCCACAGGGATTGACGGGGTGTCAGAGGAAGCCTAAGGCCCGTCGGATCCGGCCGGGTACTCCTGGAGCGGGACCAGGTCCTGCGACCAGGCGGTCAGGACCGGGGTGAGGATCCGCCACGACTCCTCGGCCTCGTCACCGCGGATGGACAGGGCGGGGTTGCCGGTCAGGACGTCGAGCAGCAGGCGGCCGTAGGCGGGGAGCAACGGCGGCTCCATCCGGGCGGTGAGGATCAGCGGGGCCAGGGTGCGGGCGCGGGTGCCCGTGCCGGTCAGGTGGAGGGTCAGCTCCTCGGGGTCGAGGCCGAAGCGCAGCAGGTTGGGCTGTGCCTGCTCGTCCTCGGCGAGCGGCAGGTGCGGGACGGGCCGGAAGTGGACGGCGACCTCCTTGCGGTCGTTGCCGAGCGCCTTGCCGCTGCGGAGCCTGAAGACCGTGCCGGACCAGCGCCAGCTGTCCAGCTCCAGTTCGACCTCGGCGAAGGTCTCGGTCCGCCGGGCGGGGTCCACGCCGTCCTCGGCGGTGTAGCTGGGGATGTCCCGGCCCTCGATCCGCCCGGCCGTGTAGTGCGCACGGCGGGTCCGGTGCAGCACGTCGTCCTCGGTGAGCGGCCGGACCGAGCGCAGCACGTCGACCTTGCGGTTGCGCAGGTCGCGCTCGTCTAGGCTGACCGGGGGCTCCATGGCGACCAGGCACAGGAGTTGCAGCAGGTGGTTCTGCAGCATGTCCTTGAGCGCGCCGACGCCGTCGTAGTAGCCCGCGCGGCCCTCCAGGGCGAGGGTCTCGTCCCAGACGATCTCGATCTCGGCGATCTGGGTGCTGTTCCAGATCGGCTCCAGGACGCGGTTGGCGAGCCTGCTGCCGAGCAGGTTCTGCACCGTGCTCATGGCGAGGAAGTGGTCGACCCGGAACACCGCCTCCTCCGGGACGAGTTCGGACAGCAGCCGGTTCAACTCCAGCGCGCCGTCCAGGTCTTCGCCGAAGGGCTTCTCCAGCACGATGCGGCTGCCCGGCGGCAGGCCCGCACGGTGCAGCGAGGTGACGGCCGCCGGGAAGAGCATCGGCGGCAGAGCGAGGTAGACCGCGACGGGCTGTTGCTCATCGACTGGGCTCTCCCCGGCGATCGCTGACGCCACGTCAGCGGGGTCGGTGACATCGGCGCGCCGGTACTCGGCCCGGTCGACGACGGCCTTCCGCGCCTCGGCGGGCACATCGAAGGCGTGGCGGTCGAGCTGGTCGGCGGCCCAGCCGCGGAACCAGGCGGTGTCCGCCTCGCCCCGGTCGGCGCCGACGAGCCGGAACCGGTCGCCGAGGTGCCCGGCCGCCTGGAGCGCGGCGAGACCCGGCAGCAGGTAGCGGGCGCTGAGGTCCGCGGTGGCGCCGAAGACGACGAGTCGGTCGATCATGCCGTCCTCCCCGCGGTCGAGCCCGCCGAGTCCGCCGAGTCTGCTGCGGCAGCCGCGCGGGTCAGGTTCACCCCGCTGGCGATGACGCCGATATGGCTGAACGCCTGAGGGAAGTTGCCCATGAACACTCCCGTGAGAGGGTCGATCTGCTCCGGCAGCAGGCCCAGCGGGCTGGCCCGGTCGCACAGCGACGCGTACAACTGCCCGGCCTCGTCGAGGCGGCCCTGCCCGATCAGGTTGTCGACGAGCCAGAAGCTGCACAGCACGAACGCTCCCTCGTCGCCGGGCAGGCCGTCGGGGGACTGGTCGTGCAGGTAGCGGTAGAGCAGGCCGTCGCCTGCGGAGAGACGGTCGGCAATGGCAGCGGTCGTCGCCACCATGCGCGGGTGGTCGGCCGCGACGACGTGGCGCAGCGGCAGCGCCAGCAGGCTGGCGTCCAGCGCGCCGCCGCCGTCGAGGTGCTCGCTGAGGGTCTGCGCCTTCTCGTCCCAGGACTCCGTGAGGATCCGCTGGCGCAGCCGCTCGGCCGCGTCCCGCCAGCCCGCGACCCGCTCGCGCAGGCCGTCCCGATCGGGCAGGGGGAGCTGTTCGGTCGAGGCCAGTAGTCCGGCCGAGGCCGGCAGTCCGGCCGACGTCAGACGCTCGCCGATGTGCGCGGCCCGGTCCAGGGCCACCTGGCACATCGCGGCCGAGTACGTGAAGACGCGGCCCTCGCTGCGCACCTCCCAGATGCCCTGGTCGGGTTCGAGCCAGGCCGTCTGCGCGGTGTCCGCGAGCCGGGCCAGGCCCGCCCAGAGCGCGGGTTCCAGCTCTCCGCCCGCCCGGAGCCACTGGTCGGCGCAGTCCAACACCTCGCCGTAGACGTCGTGTTGGCGCTGGTCGGCCGCGCCGTTGCCCCAACGTACCGGGGCCGAGCGCCGGTAGCCTTCCAACTCGGCGTCCTCGACCTCGTCGGGCACGGGGCGGCCGTCCAGGTCGTACATGATCCGCGGTGTGCCACTGTGCTCGAACGCGTCGAGGACCCAGCCCAGAAAGGCGTCCGCCTCCCCGCCGAAACCGATCCGGCGCAGGGCGAAGACCGCGTAGGCGGCGTCGCGGATCCAGGTGTAGCGGTAGTCCCAGTTGCGCACGCCGCCGATCGGCGCGGGCAGCGACGAGGTCGGGGCGGCGACCAGCGAGCCGTTGGCCCAGTCGTCGCACAGCTTCAACGTGATTGCGGACCGCCGCACGAGCTGCTCCTGCGGCCCCTGGTAGCCGCAGCCCGCCAGCCACCGGCGCCAGGCGAACGCGGTTTGGTGCAGCGTGGCCTCCGCATCCAGCCGGTGGTGGCGGTGGATACGGCCCCACGCCAGCGCGAGGTCGAGCCGGTCGCCCTGGACGAGGTCGTGGGTGCTGTGGAGGGAGTCCAGGGGACGCGTGCAGCGCAGGTGCAGTTGCAGGTCCGGCCGTCGGGGGCACTCGACGGCCAGCCCGCTGAACCGCGCCCGGGCGGTGGCACCGCCGCGCGGCTCCAGGTCCACCCGGAGGCGGACCTCGCCCTCCAGCACCACCACCGAGCGAACCAGCTCGCCCCGGCTCTGCGGCGCGTCGTCGGCCAGGTCGGCGCCGGAGCGCAGGGCCAGCGCGTCGGTGACCCGGACGACGCCGGTGGTGCTGCGCATCTCGGTGACCAGCACCGCGGTGTCGGGCTCGTAGCGCTGCCGGGCCTCGACCAGGCCCTCCGGCGCCACGGTGAAGTGGCCGCCGCGCGCGTGGTCGAGCAGGCCGCAGAAGAGCGGGTCGGAGCCGAAGCGCGGCAGACACATCCAGGGGATGGAGCCGTCGAGCCCGACCAGCGCCGTCGTCGTGCCGTCGCCGATCAACCCGAGGTCCTCCAGCGGCAGGTACCCATCGTGCCTCCGCACCTGCCGGAACGGTGGATCGAGATCAAGCATGGCTGTCCTCCGGTCACCCTGGGGGCCTTGAGTTCGGACAACGACGGTCGGAAGCAGAAGCAGCGGTCAGAAGACGATCAGCGGTTTGACGACGTCCTCGAGCTTCTTGTCCATCACCTCGAAGGCCCGCTCGATCTCGTCGAAGGGGAACTCGTGACTCGTCATGTGCGTGGGGTCGATGCGCCTGGCCTCCAGCAGCCGCAGCAGCCGCTCCATGCGCACCCGCCCGCCGGGGCAGAGCCCGGTAGCGATGGTCTTGTCGGCCATCCCGACGCCCCACTCGACGCGCGGGATCCGCACGAACTCGCCCTCGCCGAAGTAGCCGGTGATCGAGATCGTGCCGCCGGGCTTGGTGATCTTGACGCAGGTCTGGAACGTCGCGTCGGCGCCCAGCGCCTCGATCGCGGTGTCGACGCCCGCGCCGTCGGTCAGCTCCAGGATCCGCTCGACCACGTCCTCCTTGGTGAAGTCGACGATCTCGTCCGCGCCGTACCGCTGCGCCAGCTTCTGCCTGCTGGGCACCGACTCGACGCCGATGACCATGCCCGCGCCGCGCAGCCGCGCCCCGGCCGTGCCCATCAGTCCTACGGGGCCCTGGGCGAGCACCGCGACCGTCCCGCCGATCGGGATGTTGCCGTGCTCGGCGCCCATGAACCCGGTCGACAGCATGTCGGCGCAGTAGACGGCCGCGTCGTCGGAGACGTCGTCCGGGATCTTCGCCATGTTGGCGTCGGCCTCGTTGACATGGAAGTACTCCGCGAAGACGCCGTCCTTGACGTTGGCGAACTTCCAGCCGCCCAGCGGGCCGCCGGACTGCGAGGGGTGGCCGTTCTGCGAGGCCGGATCGCCCCAGTCCGGGGTGATCGCGCCGACCAGCACCCGGTCACCCGGGCGGAAGTGTCTGACCTCGCTGCCGACCTCGTGGACGACGCCCACCGCCTCGTGCCCGAGGGTCAGGTCCTCCCGGGGCCCGATCCCGCCCGACACGGTGTGCGAGTCGGAGGTGCAGATCAGCGCCCGGGTCGTACGCACCACGGCGTCGCCCGGTCCGGGCCGGGGCACGGGCTTGTCCATGACGCCCACGCGGCCGATCTCCTTCATCACGAACGCCTTCATCGCGTGCCAGACCTTTCGTTCTCCGTGCGCCGGTTGCTGGTCATGCGTCGTCGTACATGGGCAATCCTTCAAGCGCTTTCGTTCATGGGCTCTCGCGATCCCCGACGGGTGGCCGGGCCAGCAGACGGGCGGCGGTGCGGGCGGTCTGCTCCGGTGGCGACGAGGTGTCGAGCGTGATGCCGTGCTCGTCCGGCCCGAGCGGTTCGAGTGCGGCGAGCTGCGAGTCGAGCAGCGACGCCGGCATGAAGTGCTCGTGGCGGTGTCCGAGCCGGTCGGCCAGCAGCTCGGGGCTCGCGGTCAGGTGCAGGAAGACGACCCCGGGACAGGCGGCGCGCAGAATGTCCCGGTGGCTGCGCTTGAGGGCCGAGCAGGCGATGACGCTCCCGTCGTCCGCACGCTCGTGCAGCCAGGCGCCGATCGCCTCCAGCCACGGGCGACGGTCGGCGTCGTCGAGCGGGATCCCCGCCGACATCTTGGCGATGTTGGCGGCCGGGTGCAGGTTGTCCGCGTCGCCGAGCTCCACGCCCAGCCGCTCCGCGAGCAGCCGGGCGACGGTGGACTTGCCCACCCCGGAGACGCCCATCACCACGACGGACGGCGGGCGCGGTGAACCGGCGGCGACCATCAGGGCTCAACCATCGGGGATCTCGGTCATCGCAGCCTCAACCATCCGGCGTCGCGGATCAGGAGCTCTTCGGCGGCCGGACCACCACGACGGGGCAGGTGGCCTGCTGGGTGACGTGCTGGCTGACCGAACCCAGCACGGCGCGGGCGAACCCACCGTGCCCGCGGTTGCCGACGACCAGCAGGTCCGCGCCCTCGGCGATGTCCAACAGCGCCGCGGCGGCATTGCCCTGCACCACGACGGGGCGGATCTTGACCGCGGCGAACGCGGGGTCGGACGCGACGACCTCCTCCAGCGTCTCGTTGAGGATCTTGGAGGCGGTATCCCGCCAGTCGAACACGTCGCCCGCCGACGGGGTCCAGCCGGCCCAAAGCGCCGGGTACTCCCACGAGATCACCGCATCGACCACGGCGCCGGTCAGCTGCGCCTGCCGCACGGCCCAGCGAACGGCCTCCTTCGCGGGGTCGGACCCGTCGGTCCCGACCACGATCCGCGGGACGGATTCCGTCTCGTCGCTCATCGCACTCCACCTCACACGTGCAGCGACCACCGCAGGAGGCTTCCCGCCGCCCTGTCCGCAGTCGTCTCGGTGACCTGGATCGGCTCCGCCCTTCCAGCTTCGGCCTCGGACGCCACGCCCGCATCCGGGCCATGGTGAGGGACGCCGCCCGGAGATGGGCGAGCGACCCCGGCCGAGGACGACGAATCGCCGCCCGGTGTGATCCTCCGGGCAGCGATCCCGGTGGGCTGCGAAAGTAGTCCGTCCTGGGAGCATGGGCGCGGGTGCCTGCGGACTGCCAGTGGGCGCGGGTTACTCGACGGCCGGGGGGCCGAACCAGCACGCGAGCGACTCCCACAGCTCATGTGCCGTGGTGTCTGCGGATGCTGACGAGACGTCAATCCATGCTGCGTGCCCGTCCGGTCGGACGAGGATCGCGTGCGCACCCCCCAGGGCGTCCGGTTGGACAGGGGCGACGGTGACCCGGTCCGTCCATGGGCGGGCGGTCGCTGCGAGGGTGTGCGAGTCAGCCGTGGCGTCGACCAGCAGCACGCCGCCTGCGGTCCGGGTCAGTAGAGCCGTGACGCTGTCCTCGCCGTCCGGGCCCACGGGAAGGTCGGGCACCAGGCGGCCCGCCCACGTGTGTCCGAGGTCTCCGGAGGCGGGGTAGCGGGTGCCGACGCCGGTGATCGCCTCGGCCAACAGCCCTGCCGTGTCCCGGGATTCGGCCAGGTCGGAGAGCAGATCGCGGACGGGGGCCAGACGTTCGTCGTCCTCGTTCACCTGGGCGAGCGCCGCCTGTGCCCGCGTGTTGCGGAGGAGTCGGTGGCCAGCGGCGTGGCGCTCATCGTGATACGTGTCGAGCAGTGTGTCCGGGGCCTGCCCGCGCGCGACCAGGGCGAGCTTCCAGCCCAGATTGACGGCGTCGTCGATCGCCGCGTTGACGCCGATGGCGCCCGCCGGGGGATGGATGTGCGCGGCGTCCCCGGCGAGCAGCACCCGGCCGGCCCGGAACCGCTCAGCGAGCCGCGCCGCGTCCCCGAACCGGGTCAGCCACAGCGCCTCGGCGATCTCGGCCCGGCGGCCCAGCGCAGCATCGATCGCGTGCTGGAAGGCGGGGAGCGAGACCGGTTCGTGCGGGTCCGTGGGCGGCTCCGGATCGGCGGTGAGGAGCCGGACATAGCCGGGGCGCGGGATCGCGAACACCGAGCGGCCGGTGGGGCCGGTCTGCGGGCCGAACGGGACGGCCGACGGGTCGGCGAGCACCACGTCTCCAAGGAGGGTGAACTTCCGTGCCGGAGTGCCGGGGAAGCCGATTCCGGCCGCCCTCCGCACGGTGCTGCGTCCCCCGTCGCAGCCGACCAGCCACCGGCACCGCACGGTCGACGGGCCCTCCGGGCCGTCGACTTCGACGGTGACACCGTCAGCGTCCTGCCGCAGCCCCGTGAGGTTTCTCCCACGGGCGATTCGCGCTCCCGACTCGACGGCCCACTCGGCGAGCAGTTCTTCCACGCGGGTCTGGGGGATGCCGAGGGCGTAGGGGTGATTCGTGCGCATGGCGGCCAAGTCGAGGCGGGAGGCGCCCACGAACACCGTCGACTCGGCGGTGGGCCCCTCGGCGAGGAAGCGGGCGGCCAGGCCCCTGCGGTCGAGCAGCTCCAGGCTTCGGGCGTTCAGGTTGAAGCCGCGACAGAAGCCGGGTGGTTCGGGCTCCCGTTCCAGGACGAGTGCCCCGACCCCGGCGCGTCCCAGCTCCGCGGCGAGCGTCAGCCCGGCGGGCCCGGCACCGGCTATCAGGACGTCGACGACGTCATCCGTCGATGCGGTGTCACTCATCGTCCGACCCTTGCGACTCGTGCGGCCAGGTCAGCGTCCCGCGCTCGATCTCGTCGGCGGTGCGCTCCACCCAGGCCAGCTCGGCGTGGGCCATGGCGTCGGCGTACTCGGCCTCGATCACGAACAGGCGCGGCGCGTGGTGCTCCTCGCGGGCAGCGCGGTGGGCCTCGGCCTCCTCCGCGATCCGCTCCTTCAGCGCGGCGGCCCGCTCGCGCAGCGCGCTCGCCGCACGGACGCGGCCGAGCGCGCCGAGATACCCGACGGCGGACAGGAATCGCGGGTACTCCGGCGAGGGCTCTCGGATCAGCTCGTCGAGCCAGTCGGCGAAGCCGTCCCGCCCGGCGGAGGTGTGGCGATAGACGGTGCGGGCAGGGCGGTTGCCGACCTGCTCGATGCCGTCCGCCTCGATCCACCCGTCCCGCGCGAGCGCCCGGACCGTGTCGTAGAGCGATCCGGTCGTCAGCTTGAACGCACGCTCCATGCCTCGGTCGCGCAGCGCGCCGGCCATGGCGTGGGGGTGCATCGGCTGCTCCAGCAGCAGCCCGAGTACGGCGAGAGCAAGGGCGTTGGCGGGGCGCTTCGGGGACTTCTGGGCGGTGGTGGAGGGATGACGGGTGGGCATGGAGAACTCCCGTGCGTCGACTGCTCGGATCACTTGGGGTCGATTGCTCGGATCCGAGCATATGAGCGGGACAAGGCTCCGTGCAAGGGACGAGATCCGGAGGCATCAGCAGCGAGCGGCTCGACTTGGACTGATGTCCATCCACTGTGCAGTACGGCACCGGAACGCCTGCTTCACCGTGCAACAAGCCACTCCACAGGGGGCGTCGCCGGTCCTACATTGACGTGGGCGTGCCGATTGGGTGAGGGGCCGGGCGCTTCGGAGCAGGTCAGCCGGGGGCGTCGCCAGCGTGGCGTGGCAGGTGGGTCGAGCAGGTGGGCCGAGCGGTGTGACGGCCCGGGTGTGGTGGAGGTGTCTGTGCGGTCGCCGGTGGCGTGTGTCGCGGATGTGGTGGAGCTCGGGGCGGCGCTCTACGCCGCGAAGGTGGGCCTGCTGGAACTGGCCACCGCATGACCGGCGCGGGCGGTCCGGCGGGCGGGGGAGGCGTTGTCCCGCCGATCGGGGACACGTTGGTCACCCCGCGGCCCTTCGACGAGTACTGCGCGAGCTTCGGGCTCTCCCCGCGCGAGCTCCTGGCCGGGCCGGTGCTGGACTGCCCGGCGGGTGCGAGCGACTTCGCGGCGACCGTGCGCGGACTCGGCGGGCGGGCCGTGAGCGTCGACCCGTCCTACGCCCTCGGCCGGGAGGGCCTGGCCCGACGCTGCAAGGACGATTTGGTCCGCGTGCACGCGTGGGCACGGGGTCAGACGTGGCGGTGCCGGGTCGGCCCGGACGGCACTTGGGACCGGATCGCCGACTGGCGCGCCTCCGCCGAGAAGTTCCTCGAGGACCTCGCGCGGGACCGGGCCCGGCGGGGCGGCCGTTACGTGGCTGCGGCGCTGCCTCAACTTCCCTTCCCCGACGGTACGTTCCGCCTGGTCGTCTCCGGGTTCCTGTTGTTCAGCTACGCCGACCGCCTGGATCCGGAGTTCCATCTCGCGGCGGTGCGTGAGCTGCTGCGGGTGAGTCACGGGGAGGTGCGGCTGCATCCCCTCAACGATTACCTGGGCCACCCGTACGCCCAACTTGGCGCGCTGCTGGACCGGTTGGCGGCGGAGGGCGTCGTGGCCGAGATCAGGCCGGTGACCAGTCCCACCCTCGCCGCGGACAACCGCACGCTCGTCCTGTCCCGGCCGCGGTGACCCTGGATCGGGCCAGCCGGGCGGCGCGCGCCGGGTCAGGTGCGCCGGCCGGGTCAGCTGGCTCAGGCGAGTCGCGCGGGGAAGCCGCCGGTGGCGATCGGGCCCCAGCGGTCGGGGGTGATGCGGACGAGGGCCTTGCCCTGCTTGACCATGGCGTCGCGGTACTCCGCCCAGTCCGGGTGCTCGCCCGAGATGTTGCGGAAGTACTCGACGAAGGCGTCGAGCGCGGCCGGGCCCGCGGCTGCTTCGAGCACCTCGGCGTGACCGTCGACCTGCACCCACGCGTCGTTCCACTCGTCGGACAGCACCATGACGCTGACCTGGGGGCGGAGCCGGGCGTTGCGGGTCTTGGCGCGCTCGGGGTAGCTGGAGATGACGATCCGGCCCGCGTCGTCGACCCCGCCGGTCACGGGGGACGCCTGCGGGGTGCCGTCGGCGCGCTGGGTGATCAGGATCATCCGGTGACGGGGGCGGATGAACTCCAGCAGGCCGTCGCGCTCGACCTTCGTGTTCGACGCGATGCTTCGTGCCATCAGTTCTGCTCCTCTCGGCGGCCTTCGGCCACAGTAGTGCGTGTCGCGGCGGCGCTGCGGATGTGCGTCCAGACCAGCGTGGCGAGGGTCAGCGCGGTAGCGGCGTGGAGCAGCCACCAGCCTGGGCCGAACGTCACCGACAGTTCGGCGGCGAGGGACGCCGGCAGGGCGCGGACCAGTGCGAAGTGGTCGGGCCGCAGCTGCAGGTCCGTGACCACCAGACAGACCGGAAGGACCAGGGCACAGGCGTATCCGACGATCCGCAGGACGATGTGCGGACGGTACGGCAGGACGGCCGCGCAGACGAGCGCGGTCAGCGCAGGCAGAAGCAACAGCCAGGGCAGCAGCGCCCCGTTCGACGCGAGGGAGGGGAACCCGTCGAGTCCGAGAGCGCGGTGGACCGGGAGGCTGTTCCGGTCGAGCGCGCGCTGCATGTTGGTCAGTGACTGCGGGGTCGCGTGGGGGAGGGTGAGGCTGAGACCGGCCGCGGTGAGCGGCATGGCGATGCCGATCAGGGCCAGCACGCCGACCGGCGCGAGTACGGGCACCGCGCGCCGGAAGCGCGGCTGCGGTCCCGGCGCGGGCGTGGGCGGTGCGGATGGTGGTGTCCGCCGTGGCGGCGGGAAGGCCGCGTGGACGACGGGCCCGTCGGCGCCCGGGCGGGGGACCGAACCGGCGACCGGACCGTCGGCCGAACCGGCGAGCGGTCGGGTGGCCGGGGCCGTGGGCGGGTACGGCAGCGGCGTCCGGGCGAGCAGGGACTCGGCCTGCGGGCCGGTGAGGCGGGCTGCGGGGTCCTTCTCCAGCAGCCCGTTGATCAGCGGGGCCAGCGGACCGGCCAGTGCCGTCGGCGGAGCGTCCTCGAACAGGACCGCTGTCAGGGTGGCCACGGGGGTGTCCCGCCGGAACGGCAGTCGGCCTTCCACGGCCTGGTAGAGCGTGGCTCCGAGCGAGAACAGGTCACCGGCCGGGGCAGCCGGGGAACCGTGGGCGCGCTCGGGCGCGAGGTAGTCCACGGAGCCGATGAACACGCCGGAGGCGGTCAGCGCCGTCTGGTCCTGCTGCACCGCGATCCCGAAGTCGGCCAACAGCACCTGGCCGTCGTCGGCCAGCAGGATGTTCGCCGGCTTCACGTCGCGGTGGACGATCCCGGCCGCGTGCGCCGCGCCGAGCGCGGCGAGAACGGCCTGGGCGACGCGCGCCACGTCGGCGGCCGGGAGCGGGCCCTCCGCCGCGATCCGGTCCTCCAGCGAACGACCGACGATCAACTGCATCACGGTCCACGGCACGCCGGAGTCCACGACGACGTCATGGACTCCGGCGACGTTCGGATGGTCCCGCAACCGGGCCGCGTGCCGGGCCTCGCGCTGGGCGCGGAGCACTCGCTCGCTGTGCTCCTCCGGCGAGGCCGCGGACGGAAGTTGGACCTCCTTGACGGCCACGTCGACGCCGAGCACCTCGTCGTGGGCCAGCCACACGCTGCCGAAGCCGCCGCTGCCCAGCCGCCTCTGGAGCCGGTACCGTCCACCGACCAGCCGCCCCGGTCGGCCTGCGCCGGTGTCCCCGACGACCCCGACGTCGTTGCCTTCCTCCGACACGCTCTGCCCCCGTCCCTGTCCCAACTGCGTTTCGCCACCGCAGTGTTCCAGATCCACGCGCGCGTCAGGGCCGCATCGGCGCCGGATGCCTCAGCAGCGCGCTCCGGCAGTGGCTGCTTCGGCGGCGACGGAGCGGCGACGGGCGAGGCGGCCCGAGCAGCGGTAGCCGACGAGCATGACGGCGATGACCGCCGCCGTCTCCGCGCTGCCGTAGGCCCAGGTCGAGGCGCTCGCCTGCTTGGGCGGCAGCTTCGGCGGCGGTGCGTCGCCGACGGCCGACTGCCCGGTCTGCTCGCTCTGCTGCGCCTGATAGGCCTGGTAGGCCTGGTTGCGGGCGGAGCCGTGCAGGAACGGTGCGACGAACAGCACCAGCAGGACCAGTGCGACCTCGGCCGCGACGACCACCGGGAAACGCCGCAGGGCGATTCCGGCGGCACGTCCGGCCTCACCGTCGGTGCGCAGCGCATCGATCCGGGGGTGCAGCCAGAACTGGTTGAACGCGCCCAGCAGGAGCACCGCGCCGAATATCAGGATCTTCACGCCGAGCACGCGCCCGTACATGGTGCTGAACAACTGGCCCGGTCCGTCGACGTGCTCCCAGTACAGGAACAGTCCGGACAGGGTGATCGCCGCGACGCAGGCCATGGCCGCCAGGGAGAAGCGGCGGACGGCCGGTGCCCAGAAGGCGGCGCGGTCGGCGGGCACCACCGCGCCGGGCAGGGCGAGCAGCAGCAGGCCGACGAGTCCGCCCAGCCAGACCGCTGCGCCGAAGAGGTGTGCCATCCAGACGACCGTCTCGAAGACGGTGCGCCCCAGGCCGTTCCGGACCTGGGTCGGGAACCTGGCGCTGCCCAGGGCGATCAGACCGGCCGTCAGACCCGACCACAGCAGCGCGCCGTGGACGCGTGCGGCGGGCGCGCGGCGCCTTGCCACGGGGACGAGCAGCGCGGCACCGAGCAGCGGCAGGGTCACCTGGAGGCCGGAGAGCAGCCCAGCGGCGGTGCCGTCGAAGAGCCCGGCCCAGGCGGCGTTGTAGTCGTAGCCTCCGCCCGGTGCGCCGGCGGCGTCGTGCGCCAGGGCGGCCAGCGAGGCCGGGCCCGCGAGCACTCCGGCCGCGACGGCTGCGGCGGTCAGCCGGGTGCGGACCTCAGCATGGGTGGCCGCTCCGACCCGCCGGGAGGGGCCCGCCACCAGCAGGGCGAGCACGACCAGTCCGACGAAGGCCATCGCCGTGGTCCAACTCGCCCAGGCCAGCGCGCTGTCCAGGAACGGTCCCAGCGGCGTGGACGGCGGCGGTGCCGCGGTCGGGAGCGACTGCGGCAGCGGGTCGGACAAGGGCATGGCGAACCATCCTTCGCGGGCGAGGGCAGGCAATGACGCGGCGTTATTAGGTAAGCCTTACCTAACCTCACGGGAGGAGTGGTGCGCAAACGAGGGTGGCTGCTGCGGGTGGCCACGGGCGGTCACGAATCGAGGAGCGCCTGCCAGTCGATGGTGCTGTCCTCCGTGCCGTACGGGACCAGGTCCGACGTCGCGTCCAGGAACCCACGGACGTCCGGGAAGGCCATGATCAGCATGACCGGTTCGGCCGGGCCGCCCGCCGCAACGCCCAGCTCCAGCAGGAGCCAGTCCTCGGTGATCGGCCGGACTCTGATGTCGCCGTCGCCGACAGCATGGGTCAGTCCCTCGCGGAGCAGGTCGCGGGCGAGCAGCCAGGATCCTGCTTCGAGGCACGGGTGCTGACGCTTCGTCATCAGCCGGATCCCGACCGCGTACGCGTCGGCGGCGTCGTAACGCAGCTCGATCCGGGCCGGCATGCAGTGGCCGGAGACGATCACGCCGGTCAGGTCCCGCCGCACCTCGATGAATTCGCTGTTCATGATCACCCCTTGGTCGCCGTCGTCCCTGCCTGTGGCCTCCCCTGGGTCGACCGGTATTCGGAGCAGTCGGTGGGAGCGGTTGGGTCCGGTCGGTGCCTCTGGAGCGGAGGACGACCCGTCCGGATCGGCGGCAGCCTCGAATGCCGGGTGTGAACAGACTTCGAACGGTCTGGACGGGCACCCTGGCCGGCCTGGTGTCGGCCGGGGCGGCGATCGCGGCCGGTGACCTGGTGGCCGCGTTCACCGGCCCGGCCGGTGCGCCAGTGCTGGCCGTGGGGTCCGCCGCGATCGACCTGACGCCCACCGCCCTGAAGGACTGGGCGGTCGCGCACTTCGGCACGCACGACAAGACGGTGCTGCTGTCCGGCATCTACGGGACCATGCTGGTCCTGGCGATCGTCGCCGGGATGCTGGCCGTACGCGTGCTCTGGGCGGGCCTGGTGGTCTTCGTGCTGTTCGCCGCTGTCGGCGTATGGGCGGCGACCTCCCGCCAGGAGTCGCTGCTCCCGGCGCTGGCCGCCGGTCTGGTCGGGTGCGCGGTCCTGTTCCTCGTCGCGCGTCGTGCGCATCCCACCGACGCGCGACGAGAGGTGCGACCTGACGCACGTACCGAGGCACGTACCGACGCACGCACGGACGCGCATGCGGACGCGCGTCCCGATGCTCGTCCCGAGGGCGGGGCCGCCCGAGGGATGGGCAGGCGTGGGTTTCTGCTGACGGCTGCGGCCGTCGCGGTTGCAGCGACCCTCGCGGAGACCGGTGCGCGGGCCCTGACCGCCGCCCGCTACAACGTGGCCAAGGCCCGTGCCGCGCTGCGGCTTCCGGCCCCACTACGGCCGCTGGCGCCGATCCCCGCGTCCGCGCATCCGGACGTCGCCGGGCTGTCGGCGTTCACGACGCCCGTCGGGAACTTCTATCGGGTCGACATCGTCTGACTCTCCCTCAGATCACGCCCTCGTCCTGGCGGTTGCGGATCCACGGGATGGTCGACCATCCGGTCGAGCTGTCCTTCGACGACCTGATCCACCGGCCGCTCACGGAGCTCGACTACACGCTGTCGTGCGTCTCCAACGAGGTCGGCGGCCCGTACGTGAGCACGGCCCGCTGGCTCGGCGCGTCCCTGCCGGACCTGCTGCGACAGGTCGGGCTCCAGTCGGGCGCACAGCAGTTGGTGGGCCGCTCGCCGGACGGAATGACCATCGGCACGCCGCTGGACCTGCTGATGGACGGTCGACACGCGATGCTGGCCGTCGGCATGAACGGTGAGCCGCTGCCGGTGGAGCACGGGTTTCCGTGCCGCTCGCTGTGCCCGGGACTGTTCGGCTACACCTCGGCCACGAAGTGGGTGGTCGACCTGGAGGCGACGACGTTCGCCGGATACGACCCCTACTGGGTGCATCGCGGGTGGGACCGCACCGGACTGGTGCGGACGGCCTCGCGGATCGAGGTCCCCGCGCCGCTGTCCCGGGTGCCCGCCGGGGCGGTGACGGTGGCGGGGACGGCGTGGGCCACACACCGCGGCATCGCCGCGGTCGAGGTCCGCGTCGACGGCGGCCCCTGGCAGCAGGCCCGGCTCGCCACCGACGCGGGGATGGACCTGTGGCGGCAGTGGACCTGGACCTGGAACGCCGACTCGCCTGGTCTCCACACGCTCGAAGCGCGGGCGACCGACGCCACCGGAGCGGTCCAGCCCGAGTCCCGCACCCCGCCCTTCCCGTCCGGCGCGACGGGCTGGCACAGCGTGGTGGTCACCGTGGCCTGACGCATCGATGGCCGACGACTCACCACTCACGACGTACGACATCGACGACAAGACAACGACAAGACAAGGAAGTGATCCGAGATGGCCCTGACCTCCAAGCACACCGTGCTCGCCGCCGCGGCGGCAGCCGCACTGGCAGCGACCCTTTCCGCCTGCAGCAGTGGCATCAGCAGTGCCGCAGGCAGTCCCGCGCCCGTCAGCGCCTCGGCCCCCGCCAGTCCCGCCTCCGGCTCGGGCTTGGGGATGCAGCCGTTCGGCAGCGGCTGCTCCGCCGTACCGACCAGTGGCGCGGGCAGCTTCTCCGGGATGGCACAGGACCCGGTGGCCACCGCCGCCTCGCACAACCCGGCCCTGTCCACCCTGGTCACCGCCGTGGAGAAGGCCGGGCTGGTCGACACACTCAACTCGGCCCAGAACATCACCGTGTTCGCCCCGGCCAACTCCGCCTTCGCGAAGATCCCCACGGCCACCCTCAACTCCGTCCTGAACAACAAGGCGGAGCTCACCAAGATCCTCAGCTACCACGTGGTCCCCGGCCAGCTCAGCCCCACCCAGCTGGCGGGCACTCACAAGACCCTGGAGGGCAGCAACCTGACCGTCACCGGCTCGGGTGAGAAGTTCACCGTCAACGGCACCTCAATGGTCGTCTGCGGCGACGTGCACACCGCCAACGCGACGGTCTACATCGTCGACACGGTGCTCATGCCGAAGTCCTGACGCCCGCCCGTGAACCGACGGTGTCCGCCCTCGCAGGTATGCGGGGGCGGACACCGACGGTCCACGGCGTGGCAGCGGCCGTTGGACTCGGCTCAGTCCAGGCCGCGCCTGGCGCGGAACCGGGCCGACGCCGCGTCGAGCGCCACCAGCGGGTCCGGGTACCCGAGTTCGGCGTGCAGGGCGGCGGGCAGCTTCCAGGGCTCGTGGATCGCCGGAGCGGACAGCCGTGCCAGCTCCGGGACCCAGCGCCGTACGTAGGCGCCGTCGGTGTCGTAGCGCTTGGCCTGGGCGACCGGGTTGAGCACGCGGTTGGGGCGGGTGTCGGTGCCCGTGCCCGCGACCCACTGCCAGTTCAGCTGGTTGTTCGCCACGTCCGCGTCGACCAGCAGCGACAGGAAGTGCGCCGCGCCCTCACGCCAGTCGATCCCGAGCGTCTTGCACAGGAAACTCGCCGTCACCATCCGGGCCCGGTTGTGCATCCAGCCCTGCGCACGCAGCTGCCGCATGCCCGCGTCCACGAGCGGATATCCGGTGCGCCCGTCCTGCCAGGCCTTCAGCTCGTCTGGCGCCTCGCGCCAGTGGTCGCCGCGCGGCCGGTAGTCGTGGCGCGCGGCGTCCGGGCGTGCGGCGAGGACCTGGTGGTGGAAGTCGCGCCAGGCCAGCTGGCGCTCGAACGCCTGCGCGCCCGCAGTGCCGGAGGCGCGGGCGTGGTGGACGAGTTCGGTGGCGGAGAGGCAGCCGAAGTGCAGGTAGGGGGAGAGACGGGAGGTCAGGTCGTCTGCCAGCGCGTCGTGTTCGTCCGCGTAGGCGTCCAGGTGGCCGGTCAGCCAGTCCTGCATGCGTCGGCGCGCTTCGGTCTCCCCGCCGGGCGCGAGCTGCGGGGAGAGCAGATCCGCGTCGGGACGCGGCGGCAGCGGATCCGAGACGGGCGCCGCCGGGGTGCGCAGGCGCGGCGGGGGCGGCAGCGGACGCCGCAACGGCACGCCGGACCAACGTCGCAGGTACGGCGTGAAGACGGCGTAGTGGTCCGACCCTGCGGGGACGGCGGCTCCGGGCGCGACGGCGGTGATCACCGCCTCGTGCGTCACGAGCCGCACCCCCAGCGGCGCGAGCGCGGCCAGCAGGGACGCCTCGCGGGCGCGCGCGAACGCGCTGTGGTCGGCCGCCATGTGCACCTCGGTGGCTCCGGTGTCGGCCGCCAGCGCGGCCACTTCGGCCGGGACCGCGCCGTGCCGGACCAGCAGGCGGCTGCCACGTGCGCGCAGTTCCCGGTCCAGGTCGGCGAGGCAGTCGTGCAGGAAGGCGAGCCGGTTCGGCGCGGCGAACCCGGCGGCCGTGACCGCCGGGTCGCTCACGAAGACCGGCAGGACCTCGTCACGTCCCGCAGCCGACGCGGCGTGCAGGACGGGCTGGTCCGCCAGCCGCAGATCACGGGTGAACAGGCAGATACGAACCGTCATACGAACCGTCATACCTCGGTGCTTTCCTCGACCTTCGACGTCAGTGGGCGGAGAACGCCATCAGCGCGACCGGGGCGCTGGTGGGGTGGAGGGATCCGCCGGCGGGTTCGACGGTGATGCCCATGCCCTCGGCCGGTCCGATGACGCCCTTGAGCAGGACGGTCTGGTCCGCGGCGCCGGGGGCGACCAGACCGGCGGGCCGCATGACCCCCGCGTCGTCGAACCACAGCTGGTACGTCATGCCGTCGGACAGCGCGGGCAGGCCGGGCGTGAGGAAGACGGCCCGGTTCTCGGCCTGGGAGGTGACGACGGTCGCGTGGGCGCCCTGGCCCGCGCCGCCGACGGTGCCGACGACGGTGTGCGCGTCGGGCGCGGAGAGGACGGCGGCGATCTGCGCGGCCTGCGCCTCGGCCTGCTGGGTCTGCTGGTGCGAGTCCTGGGCGCGGGTGTACTGCCAGGCAGCCACCCCGCCCAGACCGACGGCGGCCACGATGCTGGCCGCCAACGCGAACGCGGCGCCTCGGCGTGCGGTCGTGCGGGAGCGGTGTGCCCTGGGGGCGGGCAGGTCGACCTTGGGCGCGTCCTGCCGGACCTCGGTGATGCGCTGCATCACCCGCTGCTTCATCGCTTTCGTCGCCCCGGCGGGAGGCTCCGCGGCGGCCATGGCCAGCCGAGCGGTGGTCGCGAGGAACTCGCCCACCTCCACCGCGCACGCCTCGCAGTCGGCCAGGTGCTCCTCGAACTCGGCGCGCTCGTCGTCGTCCAGCGCGCCGAGCGCGTACGCCCCGGCGAGCATGTGCAGATCCGCGCCGGTCATGCCGTCACCCCCAGGCAGTCGCGCATCCGGATGAGTCCGTCGCGCATCCTCGCCTTGACCGTGCCCAGCGGCACGGCCAGCAGTTCGGCGACCTCCCGGTAGCTGAGGCCGCGGTAGTAGGCCAGTACCACCGACTCGCGTTGCAACTGCGTCAGCGCCTGCAGGCAGCGGCGCACGTGCTCGCGCTCCAGGCGGTGGTCGACGGCCTCGGCGACCTCGTCGTAGGCGGGGGTGCGGTCCAGCAGTGCCGCCTTGTGCTCGCGGTCGGTGGCGGCCTGCGCGCTGCGGACCCGGTCCACGGCCCGCCGGTGCGCGATGGTCAGCACCCAGGCGAACGCGCCGCCCCGGTCCGGCCGGAACCGTGCCGCGGTGCGCCAGACCTCCACCAGCACCTCCTGGGCGACCTCCTCGGACTGCGCCGGGTCGCGCACGACGCTGCGCACGATGCCGAGCACCGGCGCGGCGATGCGCTCGTAGAGCGCGGCGAACGCGTCCTGGTCGCCCTTGGCGACCAGGAGCAGCAGGTCCTCGGGGCGCTGCCCCGGCACCGCCGGGGTGCCGAGGAACGCCGGCTCCCCGCCGTCACCTCTTCTGACACTGTGCGGTCCGTCCACGGCGCTCCCACGTCCCTTGCTTCCGCTGCCTGCGGTACCTGCGGTGCCTGCGGGCAGAGCCCTGCATGCGGGCCCGCATCCACTCTCTCTGTTCCGCATTCGTGGCTACGCGGCATGCGGACGGGTCCGGGCCGAAAAAACCTTCCGCCTCACCCGTCCGGGTGCATCCGGGGAGTCCACGCGACTTTGGACCTGCTGGCGGGCTGCTTGGGACGTGGCCTCGGAACTCAGTCGGCCAGGAGCTGTTCCCGCAGGATGTCGGCGTGTCCGCAGTGGTGGGCCAGCTCCCGCAGCACCTGCAGGTACACCCAGCGGAGCGTGCGCGGTCCGGTGCGGTGGCCGGTCACGACGGTGTCGAGCGGCATGGCCGCAGTGTCAGTCCGGGCTGTGGCGCAGGCTGCCCGGTGGGCTGCCGTGACCGTGGCGATCGTGTCCTGGTCGGAGAGCTGGAACGATTGGTCCGGGCTCTGTGCGAGGCCGAGTTCGCCGCGCGGCGTGCCGCCGACGCACTCCTCGAACCACACCCGCTGCATCCAGGTGACGTGCTTGAGCAGCCCGAGCAGCGTCGTCGCCGACGGGACGAGCCGACGGCGGACCTGCTCCTCGGTGAGGGAGTGGAGCGTCGCCTCGATGGCGCTGCGGTACTCCTCGACGAAGGCGTCGAGTTGGGTGCGCTCGTCGTCGAGCGGTACATCGAACGAACCCATCAGATCTCCCGTCTCTCTCCCGACACGTCCCAAGTCGTGGGCCGGCGGCCACAGTAACCCGTGCGGCGTCACCGACCGCAGTTCGTGACGTCGATGATCTGCGGCTGGAGGGCGGGGTTGGCGAACAGCGCGGATGCGGTGGTGTCGGTGGACGCGGCGGTGGTGAGCGCGGCGTACGCGCCCCCTGCTTCCTCGATGATGGGAACGAGGGCCGCGATGTCCCAGGGGCCGGCCCCGAGCAGGAGGAAGGCGTCGAGTTGTCCGGTGGCGACCAGCAGCGCGCCGTGGCAGGTGCCGGTGCCGGTGCCGGTGGAGGGCTTGAGGACGGGGCCGGGCGAACGTGCGGTGTCGGTCCAGTCCGCGTCCGGCCTGGTGGTGCGGGCAGCGGCGGCCAGGCGGGCGGCGACGGCCCGATCGGCGGGGCTCAGGCGTGCGGGCGGAGGCCAGATGCCGACGTCGGCGTCACCGAGGCTGTCGGCGCCGGTGATGGTCACGCGCTGGACGGGTGCGGAGCCGGCGGGGCCGGTGGCCTGTGTCCACGCGCCGGTTCCCCGTGCTGCCCACCAACGTCGGCCGAGGGCCGGGGCGGTGACCAATCCCAGTACGACGGTGTCGTCGGCTTCGAGCGCGATCAGCGTGCTCCATTCCGGCTGGCCCGCCAGGAAGCTGGCGGTGCCGTCGATGGCGTCGACGACCCAGCGACGCCGTCGTCCGCGTCCGGTGGATCCGAACTCCTCGCCGAGCACGCCGTCGGCGGGGTGCTCCCGCTGGATCGCGCTGCGAAGAGTGCGTTCGATCTGCTCGTCGGCGAGACTGACGGGGCTGCCGTCGCTCTTCGCACGCCACGCCGTGCCCGCGGAGGCGAAGTGCCGCAGTGCGATCGCGTCCGCCGCATCGGCCAGCCGGTGGGCGAACGCGAGGTCGTCGTGGGTCCAGGCCATGCCGCCAGCTTGCCGCGCTCGGGGCCGTAACCCCAGTGGCTGACATAGGGACCTGACATCTGGCACCTGCCGATTGGCCCCCAACACTTGGCGATGCGTCGGCGGGGCAGTGTAGCGGTGACCCGCCCGGCAGGGGAGAAGTATCCCCTTCTGCCTGAACTGGCCCTGATCTCCGCGAAGTTCACCTCTCGGCGTGGCTATGCTGTGCCGCGGATGAGCGGGGTGCGGTCCTGTCCGGGGCCGGCTCGGCCCTGCGGGGACAGCGTTGCCTCGTTCGCTCACCGGTGCGTCACGGCAAGGCGTTTCGGCTGCCGGATGGTGCTTCCCGCTCCACGGCCCCCTTTGCTCCTGTTCGCGGCGACCCGGACGTCGCCGTCAGGCGACACACGATTCGCCGACCAGGAGGAAATGTGACGTCTCCCGCGGACTCGTCTTCTGCCCCCGCCTTCGCGCCACGGGGCTGTCCGGCCCACGCAGGCGGCAGCCAGTCCGTCCCCATGTACGGAGCCGAGGTCGAGGCCGATGCGCGCGGGTTCTACGAGAGGATGCGCCGGGAACACGGCCCGGTCGCACCCGTTCTGCTGCCTGGCGACATCCCGGCCTGGCTGGTGACCGGCCACTCCGAGATCCTGGAGGTGGTCCGCACCCCCTCGAAGTACTCGCGGGACTCGCGCCGTTGGAACGCCTTCCAGCAGGGCCTGGTCGCGCCGGACTCCCCGCTGATGCCGATGCTGGCCTGGCAGCCGTTGTGCGTCTTCGCCGACGGCGGCGACCACCAGCGGCTGCGCGGTGCGGTCACCCGCGGTCTGGACCGGTTCGACCGCCGGGGCGTGCGCCGCTACGTGACCCGCTACGCGGACCAACTCGTCGACGGCTTCTGCCAGAAGGGCGAGGCGGACCTGATCGGCCAGTTCTCCGAGCACCTGCCCATGCTGGTGATGACACAGCTGTTCGGCATGCCCGACGAGGCGGGTCCGCAGCTGGTCAACGCCCTGCGGGACCTGATGAAGGGCACCGAGACGGCGCTGGCCAGCAACGCCTACGTGGTCGAGGTGCTGTCCAAGCTCGTCGCCGACCGACGTCGGACGCCGCGTCAGGACCTGCCGTCCTGGCTGCTGTTGGACGAGGCGGAGCTCACCGACGAGGAGGTGGTCGAGCACCTGCGGCTGATCCTGGTCGCGGCCAACGAGACCACCGTCAACCTGATCGCCAACGTGCTGCGTGTGGTGCTCACCGACCCCGCGTTCCGGCGGAGCCTGGCCGGGGGGCAGCTGCAGCTGCCCGACGCGTTGGAGATGGTGCTGTGGGACGACCCGCCGCTCGCCGTCGTCCCCGGCCGCTGGGCTGTCAACCCGACCCGGCTGGGGGAGGTGGACATCCACGAGGGTGACCTGTTGATGCTCGCCCTCGGCGCGGGCAACGTCGACCCCCGGGTGCGTCCCGACGTGACCGCGTCCGTGGCGGGCAACCGTGCCCACCTCGCGTTCAGCGGCGGCCCGCACGAGTGCCCCGGCGCGGACGTGGGGCGCGCGATCGCGGAGACGGGGATCGACGTCCTCCTCGCGCGCCTGCCCGACCTTCAACTTTCGGTCCCCGAGGGAGAGTTGCGCTGGACCTCCTCGTGGCTCGCCCGGCACCTGGCCGAGCTGCCGGTCGATTTCACGCCGGTCCTGCCCAAGCCCGCACCGGCGGCGGCCACGCCGTCGGCGTACCCGCAGAGCCCGCAGCAGGCGCCCGCTACGCCGTACCCCGCGTACGACCCCGCGTCTGCGCCGTTCTCCTCCGGTGCCGTGTCCGCGCCCGCTGTCGGAGGACCGACGCGCCGCGTTCCGTGGTGGCGTCGACTGCTGTCCCTTCTGCAGCGCTGACCGACCACAAAGCGATCGAATCCGGCCGGTCACGTTCATGCCGGAACGTATTGGTATAGGACTCTGTCAATTACCACTGCTGTCAAGAGGGGTCATCGCGTCAACTTGCGGTGACTCCTCTTTGGCGCTCCTTCGCGAAGGCGGAGGATGGGCGCACTGCTGAGCGCATGATCCGCTCAGGCCTGCCGCGGAGGCAGGCATGTGCGCGGCCTCGCCGGCCGCCTCCGATCGAGGTGATGACGTGCAGGTCCCCGCGCTCTACTCGCCCTACGCCCCGGCACTTCACCCTCAACACGCCCGCATCGACCAGCGCACCGCGCAGTGGGCGGTCCACTACCGCATCGGGTCACCCGGGCTGAGGACCGCGCTGATCGACTCGAACATCGGCACGTTCGCCGCCCGGATCCTCCCCGACGGTCGTGAGGACGTCGCCCAACTCCTCGCGGACTTCGTCCTGTGGCTGTTCGGCGTCGACGACGGTCACTGCGAGGACGGCACCCTCGGGATGCGTCCCGGCGCCCTGGCCGGCGAGCTCAGCCGACTGCTGCGCGTGGCGCAGAACCCCGAGACGCCGATGCCCGGCGCACTCGCCGACGGCCTGCGCGACCTGGCCCGCCGCTTCACGGCGCTCGGCGGCACGCCCGCCCAGAAGACGCGCTGGGTCGACTCCCTGCGCGAGTACTACCTCTCCGTCGTCTGGGAGGCCGAGTACCGCTCCGCCGGGACCGTCCCCACCCTGGCGGACTACACGCTCATGCGCCTCTACGACGGCGCGACCTCGGTGGTCCTGCC
This sequence comes from Streptacidiphilus fuscans, assembly GCF_015690355.1. Taxonomy (GTDB): domain Bacteria; phylum Actinomycetota; class Actinomycetes; order Streptomycetales; family Streptomycetaceae; genus Streptacidiphilus; species Streptacidiphilus fuscans. Next base: position 73,517 of record NZ_JADPRT010000002.1, read on the forward strand.
GCTGCTGGAACTCGGGCACGGCGACGAACTCGACCCGGACGTGCGCGACGACAGACAGGTGCGGGCCGTCGCCGAGATGGCCTTCTTCGTCATCTGCTGGGACAACGACCTGCTCTCCTACGACAAGGAGACCCGGTCGGGCCACTGGGTCCTCAACGTGATCACCATCCTCCAGCGCCAGTTGGGCTGCTCCCGCGAGCAGGCCCTGGCCCTTGCCGTCGACCAGCGGGACCGGGTGCTGCACCTGTTCGCCCTCGCCACCGACGCGCTGCGCAGCACCGCCGGACCCGCCCTGCGCCGCTACCTGGACGGACTGGCCGCCTTCGTCCGCGGCGCCCAGGACTGGGGCATCACCTCCGCCCGCTACGCGGCCGGGTCGGTCACCTTCACCCCCAGGCTCGAACACCCCAGCCTCGAACCGCTCGACATACCCGTCGTCGCCTGGTGGTGGGACCTGGTGGACGAACTCGCCCTCGCCGAGCCCGCCGCCGCCCTGCACTCCGTGACGGCCTGAAAGCGAGGGACCGAGATGACCGACGCGCTCCACACGACCCGTTCCTCCGACAGTGCAGACGGCATCGCAGACGGCCCCAAGGACAACGCCGTCTCCGCCCGCCCCGTCCCGGCGGCGCCGGGACGGCTGCCGCTCATCGGCCACACCTGGACGCTGTGGAAGGCCGCACGCCAAGGCGGCCTCTACCCCTACCTGACCGGCCTCGCCGACGCCGGACCGCTGCTGCGCCTCGACATCCCCACCGCGCCGATGGTCGTCGTCACCGACCCCGACCTCGCCTGGCAGGTGATGGTCGCTCAGGGCGGCGCCTTCGAGAAGGGGATGCTCTACACCAAGATGGCGCCGCTGGTCGGTTCGGGCCTGGCGACCGCCGACGGCCCCACCCACCGACGCCACCGCCGCATGGTCCAGCCCGCCTTCCACCGGTCGGCCATCGCCGGATACGCCCGGACCATGAGCGAGCACGCCCTGGCCATGGCCGACTCCTGGCAGCCCGGCCAGATCCTCGACGTCGACCAGGCCACCGCCGCCCTGGCCGTGGACACCCTCGCCGCCACCCTCTTCGACGCCGACATCGGCCGCGCCGCAGCCGACGTCGTGCGCGCCGACGTCCCCGTCATCCTGCGGCACATGCTGGTACGCGCCGCGCTGCCGCGCGCCATGGACCGGCTCCCGCTGACCGCGCACCGGGAGTTCGACGCCGCCACCGCGAGGCTGCGCGCGGTCATCGACCAGGTCGTCTCCGCCGCCCGCGCCGACTCCCGGCCGCCCGGCCTCGACCTGCTCTCCCTGCTGATGGCCGCCAGGGACGAGGACACGGCGGAGGGGTTCACCGACAGCGAGATCCGCGACGAGCTCATGACGATCCTCTTCGCCGGATCCGACACCTCGGGGAGCACACTCGCCTGGGCCCTGCACGAGCTGGCCGCCCACCCGGAGGCCGAGGAGCGGTTGCACGCCGAGGTCGACGAGGTGGTCGGGCGCGGAGGCGCGGTCACGGCCGCCGACGTGCCCCGCCTGGAGCAGACCCGCCGGATCGTCGAGGAGACCCTGCGCCTGCACAGCGTCACCATGCTGATGCGCCGTACCCTGCGGCCGGTCACGCTCGGCGGCCACCTGCTTCCCGCCGGGACCGAGGTCGCCTACTCCCTCTACGCCCTGATGCGGCATCGGCGCCACTTCCCCGGCCCCGACCGCTTCGACCCCGAGCGTTGGGGCGAGGCGCGGCGCCGGGAGATCCCGCGCGAGGCGCAGTTGGCGTTCGGCGCCGGGGCGCGCAAGTGCATCGGCGACACCTTCGCCATGACCGAGATGACGATCGCCCTGGCCACCGTCGCCGCTCGCTGGCGCCTGCGTCCCGCGCCGGGGCCCGAGCCGCGCCCGGTGATGGCGGCCATGCCGCTGCCGGACCGCGTCCGGATGCGGGTAGAGGCTCGTTGACCAGCTGAACCCGAACGGGTGAATCGGTCAAGGTCTCGACAACCTTGGTGCGGCACAGGGCAGTTAATAGCCTAGTGGTTCCGACGGAACGTCATATCGACTATGCCGGAAGAGATTCCATCCGGAACATGTCACCGGCGAAGCGCACTATGCTGCACGGCAGGCCGCGTCGGTTTCAGCGGGCCCGGACGGCTCCCTCGGGTGCGTCCACACGCCGCGCGCCCGAGGTCGACGGCCTTCACCACCTTCTTCACCACCCTCACCACCGAAGCTTTCGTCAGTCCCCGATTCCCAAGGACCCTCATGGTTCGTGCTGGTTCTCCCCCCGGCGATGGACGCTCCCCGAGTCACTCCTCCCAAGGCCCCTGGATGCTGCCCACGGTGGCCGTGGTGGTCACCTGGCTCGGCGCGCTGATAGCGGTGCCGGCCGACGGGAGGTGGGCGGTCGTGGTCTGCGGGCTGGTGGCCACCCTCGTGACCGCCGGACTCTCGTTCGAGGCCGCCCGCCGCGGACGTGCGCTGGCCGAGCTGACCAGGCAGCGGCAGGAGCGGGAGCACTTCCTGCACGGCCGGATGACCGCGCAGGAGGCGCAACTCCTGCACCTGGCCGACGAGGTGCTGCCGCGCGGCGTCGAGCGCATCCAGCGCGGCGACTTCATCGAGGACATCCTGACGGAGTCGGCCGCACCCGACGGCACCGTCGCGCCGGAGCTCCAGGCCGCCGCCGAGGCGGCGCTGCGGACGGTGCTGGAGGCGGTCGACGCCGAGGAGACGCTGCGTGAGTCCGCGCAGCGCGCCTTCGTCAACATCGCCCGGCGCGTCCAGGCCATCGTGCACCGGCAGGCGCAGGACCTGCGGGCGATGGAGGACCGGCACGGTGAGGACCCGGCCGTCTTCGACGACCTGCTCCGGCTCGACCACGGCAACGCGCTGGTCGGTCGACTCGCCGACTCCATCGCGGTCCTGGGTGGCGCGCGGCCCGGCCGTCAGTGGGGCCGTTCGGTGCCGCTCTACAGCGTGCTGCGCGGCGCGATGTCGCGCATCCTGGACTACCAGCGGGTCGAGCTCCACCCCGTGTCCGAGGTCGCCGTGATCGGACCGGCCGTCGAGCCCCTGATCCACGCGCTCGCCGAGCTGCTCGACAACGCCACCCGGTACTCCCCGCCGCACACCCGCGTCCATCTGACGGCGGTGGAGGTGCAGAGCGGCATCGCCGTCGAGATCGAGGACGGCGGCCTGAGCCTCAGCGAGGAGGGCCGCGCGCGGGCCGAGCGGATGCTGCGCGAGGCGCAGGCCGGGATCGACCTGAACGACCTGGGGGAGACGCCACGGCTGGGCCTGGCCGTGGTCGGCCGGCTCGCCCGGGCCAACGGGTTCCAGGTCTCGCTGCGTCCCTCCGCCTACGGCGGCGTGCGCGCCGTGCTCGTCGTCCCGCGGGAGCTGATCACCACCGCGCCGGGCACCGGCATGGCCCACGGCATCGGCGTGGCGTCCGGCCCGCGCGTGGTCGGCAGCAACGAGCGGCATCGCTCGGGCGTACGGCAGCCTGCCGCGGCGGTGAACTACGACGCCGTCGCGGCGGCGCTCTCCGGCCCGACGGTCGAGGCGCCGCGGCCCGAACCGGTGTCCTTCGGATCCGCCAACGGCGACGGCGAGTTCGGTCAAACGGGCTTCAGGAGCTTGGAGTTCGGGAGCCCGGGCTTCGGGAGCGCGGAGTTCGGCGGCGCGGAGTTCGGTCACGCCGAATCCGGCGGCAGGGACTTCGGCGGCAGGGACTTCGGCGGTACGGAGTTCGGCGAGGACCCGTCGGGCGCGACGGAGCCGCGGGTCGCGGGGCTGCCCCAGCGCCGCCGCCGCAGCCTGCGCCCCGACCTGGCCGGGAAGCGGGTCGTCGTGCCGGAGCAGACCGGGGAACCGGCGGTTTCGGGATCGGGACCGGGCTCGCCGGGCGGCCGGAGCGAGACGTCGTACGAGCAGCAGGGTGTCCAGCCCGGCCTGTGGCTCGCCGCTTTCCAGAGCGGGGTCAGCGACCCGCAGGCGAACGGCAGCGAGGACAGCACGGGCTCGGGCGAGCGAGGTGACCACTGATGATTTCTCAGCGCACGAACATGGACTGGCTGCTCCGCGACCTCGCCGAGAGCGTCCCGCAGACCAGGCACGTGGTGGTGCTCTCCGCCGACGGGCTGCGGATGGCACAGTACGGCACCGACACCGACACCGCCGACCGGCTCGCGGCGGCCTGCGCCGGGCTGCAGAGCCTCGCCCGCGCGGTCGCCGCCGAACTCCCGCAGGGCGACGGCCGGATGCGGATGGTGGTGATCGAGATGGCGGGCGGCTTCTTCTACCTGATGGCGGCCGGCCCCCGCGCCTACCTCGCGGTCTTGGCGGAGGAGGGCGTCGACGCCGGTCTGATGGGACAGCGGATGCGTGACCTGGTCGCCAGAATCGGCGAGCACCTGACGGCACCGGCGCGCGTCGACGGGCCGACTGGATGAGTGACCAGCGCCGCGGCGGGACTCCCGGTCCGGACCGACCGGACGAGGAGTCGCCGGAGCGGCTGTACGTGATCACCGGGGGTCGGACGGCGTCGACGAGCCGAAGGTCGATAGACCTCGTCTCGCTCGTCGTCGCCCTGACCGCCCCGGATCCGATGACTCCGCCGGAACAGGCCCAGATCCTGCGCCTGTGCCACACCCCGCTGTCCGTGGCGGAGATCTCCGCGTACCTGCGCCTGCCGGTGAGCGTCATCACGGTTCTCCTCTCGGACCTGGCCGACCGCGGCGGCGTCCAGGTGCGCGGACCGGTTCCGATAGCCGCCCTTCCCGACCGTGAATTGCTCGAGGCAGTGATCAATGGACTACAGAGGCTCTGAGGGCGGGGACTTCGGCCACGAGAGTGCCCGAGGCCCCGCCCGGCCCCGCGACGAGGACCTGCTGCCGGAGACCACGGCGGCCGCCGTGAAGGTGGTCGTGGTCGGCGGCTTCGGCGTGGGCAAGACCACCCTCGTCGGCGCGGTCAGCGAGATCCGGCCGCTGACCACCGAGGAGACGATGACCCAGGCCGGGGTGGGCATCGACGACCCCGGCGGCGTCCGCACCAAGACGGCCACGACCGTGGCCATGGACTTCGGCCGGATCAGCATCAACGAGCAGTTGGTGCTGTACCTGTTCGGCACACCGGGTCAGGAACGCTTCTGGTTCCTGTGGGGCGGGCTGTTCGAGGGGGCGCTGGGGGCAGTCGTCCTGGTCGACACTCGGCGCATCGAGGTGAGCTTCGACGTGATCGGGCGCCTTGAGGAACGCGGCGTGCCGTTCGTGGTCGCGGTCAACGACTTCCCCGAGTCACCCGGCTACCCGGTCGAGGACCTGCGCGCCGCGCTCGACCTGCCGCTGGCCGTCCCGATAGTGAGCTGTGACGCGCGCAGCCGGGAGTCCAGCCGTGACGTGCTGCTCGCACTCATGCACCACCTGCGGTCGCTGACGACGGCTCTGGAACGGGCCTGACGCGACCTGACCTGCGCACCTTCGCGGGCGCGGCACGACCACGACGACGGTCGTCGTCGCGCCGCGCCCGCGAGGGCCAGGCCGGGCAGAGTTGACGGAGCGTCAGGATGTGATGGTGCGTCAGGCAGACTCGCGGACCACCAGCTCGGTGGAGAGAATGACCTGCCGGTGGCTGCGGCCGGGGGAGGCGATCTCCTCCAGCAGCAGCCGCGCCATCTCCCGGCCCATCTCCTCGGTGGGCTGGCGTACCGAGGTCATCGGCGGTTCGGTGTGGCGGGCGACGGGGGAGTCGTCGAAGCCGACCACCGCGACGTCGGCCGGGATCCGGCGGCCCGCCCGGCGCAGGGTGCGCATCGCGCCCGCCGCCATCAGGTCGGAGGCGCAGAAGACCGCGTCCAGGTCCGGCTCGCGCTCGAGCAGCTGGGCCATCGCCTGTTCGCCGGAGTCCTCGGAGAAGTCGCCGTGGGCGATCAGGGTGTCCAGGGCCGCGACGTCGGCCTCGGCGAGCGCACGCCGGTAGCCCTCCAGGCGGACGCAGGACGTCTCCATGTCGAGCGGCCCGGTGATCGTCGCCACCCGCTGCCGCCCCCGGCCCAGCAGGTGCCGCACTGCCGACCACGCGCCGCCGAGGTTGTCCGGGTTGACGTAGCTCAGCGGCTCCAGCTCAAAGCGACGGCCGCCGAGCACGGTCGGCAGGCCGGACTGTTCGAGCAGTTCGACCACCGGGTCGTCGGCGTGCACGGAGACCAGGAGCGCCCCGTCGACGCGCCGTCCGTCGAGGAAGCCGGCCAGGCGGCGGCGCTCGCGTTCGGTGCTGACCAGGATCAGCAGCAACTGCATGTCGGTGTCCGAGAGTTCGGCGGCCACGCCGCGGATGACCGAGCCGAAGAACGGCTCGGAGGCGAGCCGGGTCTCGGTCTCCGGGATGATCAGCGCGATGGCGTCGGCGCGGCTGGTGACCAGGGAGCGGGCGGCGCGGTTGGGCACGTAGCCCAGCTCGGCGATGGCCCGCTCGACCGCCTCCCGCGCCCGGGGGCTGACCCCGGAGGCGCCGTTGACAACACGGGAGACCGTGCCCCGGCCGACACCGGCGCGTGCGGCGACTGCGTCCAGCGTGGGCCGGCCCGCGCCGCGGTCGGCGGACGTGGTGCTCATGGCGCTCCTCTCGTTCCCCTCGCCCAGCTGTGGCGGGTCCGGGGCCCGCGCACTGCCTGGCGCGGTGGCCCCACCCTAGCGTCATCCCGACCAGATTTGGGAACGCTCCCAATTCGGCCGACGAGTCCTTGCCAGACCCTTGACACCAGCAGGTGCCAGGGCTCACGCTTCCGGCATCGACGGATATGGGAGCGCTCCCAAGCGCTGCGTCCCGGTGGTTCAGGGACGCGTGCGGAGACCTCCGATCCGTCCTGAGACCGTCCCACCGCCTGTCCCACCACCCGTCCCGCCACCCGACCCGGGAGTCTGCTGAGATGACCTTCACCGGTGCCCCGCCGTCCTACCATCCGCCCGGCGTCCCGCCCGAGACGCGGACCTCGCCCGCCGCGGACGGGATGCTGCACTTCCCGCCCGGATTCCTGTGGGGCGCGGCGACCTCGGCCTACCAGATCGAGGGCGCGGCGGCCGTGGACGGGCGCACGCCCTCGATCTGGGACACCTTCTCCGCCACGCCCGGCAAGGTGCACCACGGCGACACCGGCGCGGTGGCGGCGGACCACTACCACCGCTTCGCGGACGACGTGGCGCTGATGCGCGACCTCGGGCTCTCGGCCTACCGCTTCTCGATCGCGTGGCCCCGGGTCCAGCCGACCGGTCGCGGTCCCGCGGTCGAACGCGGCCTCGACTTCTACCGCCGACTGGTGGACACCCTGCTGGAAGCCGGGATCACCCCGGTCGCCACGCTCTACCACTGGGACCTGCCGCAGGAGCTGGAGGACGCGGGCGGCTGGCCGCTGCGCGAGACGGCCGAGCGGTTCGGCGCCTACGCGGAGCTTGCCGCCGGGGCGCTGGGCGACCGGGTCACGCACTGGACGACCCTGAACGAACCGTGGTGCTCGGCCTTCCTCGGCTACGGATCAGGCGTGCACGCGCCGGGCCGGACCGACCCGGGGGATGCGCTGCGTGCGGCGCACCACCTGAACCTCGGCCACGGCCGGGCGGTCGCCGCGGTCCGCGCGCAGGTTCCCGGGGCCCGGTTGTCGGTCAGCCTCAACCTGCACCAGATCCGCCCGTTGACCGACAGCGCGGCGGACGCCGAGGCGGTGCGCCGGATCGACGCGGTGGGCAACCGGATCTTCACCGGCCCCATGCTCCACGGCCGTTACGACGCGGACCTGCTCGCCGACACCGGCCACCTGGTCGACTGGGAGACGCTGGTCCGTCCCGGCGACACCGAGGCGGCCCACGCCCCGATCGACGAGATCGGCATCAACTACTACAACCCGACCTGGGTCGGCGCCGACGGGCCGGGCAACAGCGCCCTGCACGGGACGGGCCACGGCTCGCCCTGGCCGGGTTCGGAGGAGGTCTCCTTCCACCAGCCGCTCGGCCCGGTGAGTGCCATGGGCTGGCCGATCGACGCCGACGGTCTGTTCGAGCTGCTCGCCCGGGTGCACCGGGAGCGGCCCGACCTCGCGGTGCTGGTCACCGAGAACGGCATGGCCTGCGACGACTACCCCGACCCCGAGGGGAAGGTGCACGACCCGGAGCGGGTGGCGTACCTGAACGAGCACCTCGCGGCCGTCCACCGGGCGCTGGCGGCGGGGATCGACATCCGCGGCTACTTCCTGTGGTCGCTGTTGGATAACTTCGAGTGGTCCTACGGCTACTCCAAGCGATTCGGCATGGTCTACGTCGACTACGCCACCCAGCGCCGCACTCCTAAGTCGAGCGCCCACTGGTACGGCGAGACGGCACGCCGGGGCGCGATACCGCGGCCGACGAACTGACGAGAAACCGATGCGGAATCGGTTGTTCGAAGTTGTTGCACCTGGTCGAGTCGCAGGGCAGGATTCACTTTCAGTGTGCTCACCATTCATCTTCTGGTGGCGAGCGCGCCTGGTGACGACCCCCGCCGAATGACCTTCACAGCGTCGTAGCCTCGCGCTGCGCACGCCCTCAGAACGCCCCAAGCGGGCCTTCGTCTCGTCTTCCCGAAGTGCAAGCGCCCGCTGATCTTGCATTTCCTCGGATACCCCCGGGGGTTCCCATGGATTCACTTGTCAAAGCCGAGCCGGTCCGGGAGATCGGCGCGCGAGCCTTCGAGGTCCCGCACTCCATGATCACTACAGCGCATCCCGAGAGCCGTGGCTGCTCGCCGTCCCCCGCCACGACCGGCCGGCGTCGCTTCGCCGGAAAGGGGAGACCGGTATGAGAGCACTCCTGCGCAGGCTCTGGTTCTACCTGATCGCCGCCTTCGCCGCGATCACCCTGAACTTCTTCATCCCCCGGATGGTCCCGGGCAGCGCCCTGCAGAACTTCCTGGCGAAGATGAACACCGCCTCGCTGACCCAGGCCCAGCTCCAGGCACTGGAAGCCCAGTACGGAGGAGGCCACCAGAGCCTCGCCGGGCAGTACCTGACCTATCTGGGCAACCTGGCCCACGGTGACCTGGGCGTCTCCAGCTCGCTGTCCGCACCGGTCTCCACCGTGCTGGCCAACGACCTGCCCTGGACCATCGGCCTGGTCGGCTCGGCCACCGTGATCGCCTTCCTGGTCGGCACGTTCATCGGCGTCCTGGCCGGGTGGCGGCGCAGCGGCCTGCTGGACTCGCTGCTGCCGGCCGCGACGTTCTTCCAGGCGGTCCCGTACTTCATCCTCGCGTCGCTGCTGATGCTGACCGTCGGCTTCTACTGGGGCGTCCTGCCGACCGGCGGCGCCTACGACACCGGCCGCTACGCCACCGTGACGCCCGGCTGGAACCTGCCGTTCATCGGCAACGTGATCGAACACGGAGCCCTGCCCGCCGCCACGGTGGCGCTGGCCTCCGTCGCCGGGTGGATCATCGGGATGCGCAACATGATGATCACGACCATGGACGAGGACTACGTCCTGGTCGCCGCCGCCAAGGGCCTGCCCCGTCGGCGCGTGGTCGCCGTCGCGGCGCGCAACGCGCTGCTGCCCAGCATCTCCAACTTCGCCATGTCGATCAGCCTGGTGGTCACCGGGTCGATCGTCACCGAGATTGTCTTCAACTACGCAGGTGTCGGGCGCGAGATCTTCAACGCCGCCCAGGCCGCCGACTACCCCGTGATGCAGGGCATCCTGCTGGTCGTCACCTTCACCGTGCTGGGCGCGAACCTGCTCGCGGACATCGTCTACGTCGCGCTCGACCCCCGCGCGAGAAGGGTGGCCTGAGCCGTGTCTGCTGCACTCCGATCTCGACGACCTCGCCCAGGCGGCGGCAGCCGATCTCTCCTGCTGCGTTCGCCCAAGGTGACGATCGGTTCACTGATCCTGCTCTTCTTCGTGCTGCTGGCGGTCTTGGGACCGATGGTGGCCCCGCACGCGCCCGACTGGCAGGCGTCCACGCTGGACAACGTCCCGCACCCGCCGTCCTCCCGGTTCTGGCTCGGCACCGACGTCCAACAGCACGACCTGTTCTCGCAGTTGCTGGCGGGCGGCCGGGACACCCTGCTGATCGCCTTCGTCGCAGGGACCGTGGCCACCGTGCTGTCCGTGCTGGTCGGCGTCAGCGCCGGCTATCTCGGCGGCAAGGCGGACGAGGCGCTGTCGATCCTCACCAACATCTTCCTGGCCCTCCCCGGCCTGCTGATCCTTATGGTGATCATGAAGATGCTGCCGGACAGCGACACCGGCAACCCGCTGCTGATCGGCGCGGTCATCGCGCTCAGCGCCTGGGCCTGGGGTGCCCGCGTGCTGCGGGCGCAGACGCTGGCCCTGCGCAACCAGGACTACGTCGAGTCCGCCCGGGTCATCGGCGAGCGCCGGTCCCGGATCATCCTCTTCGAGATCCTCCCCAACCTGCTGCCGATCCTGGCCTCCTCCTTCATCTTCACCGTGATCTACGGCATCGGGGCCTACGCCTCCCTCGCCTGGCTCGGTCTGATCAACCCGACCAACGCCTCCTGGGGCACCATGCTCAACACCGCCCAGCAGTTCAGCGCGACCACCAGTGGCACCTGGTGGTGGTACGGGCCGCCGGCCCTGTGTATCGCCTTCGTCGGCATCGCCCTGGCCCTGCTCAACTTCGGCATCGACGAGATCGTCAACCCGCGTACCCGCAGCACCCGTCGTGGCCTGCGCAACCGGGGACCGCGCTTCCAGCTCGGCCTGACCCCCGTCGTCCGCGCCGAGGAAGGAACCCGACCGTGACGCAGCCTCAGACCATCAGCCCACCCCGGGCGGCGACCGGCCGCGAGGTCGTCCTGGAGGTCCGCGGCCTGGACGTGGACTACGGCTTCGGCCCCGACGCGGTCCGCGCCGTCAGCGGAGCCGACCTGTCGCTGCACCGCGGCGAGGTGCTCGGCCTGGCCGGTGAGAGCGGTTCGGGCAAGTCGACGCTCGCCTACGCCCTCACCCGGCTGCTGCGGGCGCCCGGAGTGATCACCGGCGGCCAGGTGCTCTTCCACTCCCGTCCGCAGGGGGCCGACGCCGCGCCGCCCGAAACGGTCGACATCCTGGCCGCCGACGCCAAGGAGCTGAGCCGGATCCGCTGGTCCGAACTGGCGGTGGTGTTCCAGAGCGCGATGCACGCGCTCAACCCGGTGGCCCGGATCGACGCCCAACTGACCGACGTGCTCAAGGCGCACCGCCGCCAGATGAGCGCCGCCGAGCGCCGCGAACGCGCGGTGGAGCTGCTGCGCATGGTCGGCATCAGCGCCGACCGGCTGCGCAGCTACCCGCACGAGCTCTCCGGCGGCATGCGGCAGCGCGTGATGATCGCGATGTCGCTGGCGCTGGAGCCGCAGGTCGTCATCATGGACGAACCGACCACCGCCCTGGACGTGGTGACGCAGCGCGAGATCCTAGAAGAGCTCATGCAGCTGCGCGAGCGCCTCGGCTTCGCGGTCGTCTTCATCACCCACGACCTTTCCCTGCTGCTGGAGCTGGCCGACACCGTCGCCGTCATGTACGCGGGGCGGATCGTGGAGCGCGCCGGCGCGGCCGAGCTGTTCCGCGCCCCGCGCCACCCGTACAGCCTCGGGCTCAAGGGCTCCTTCCCGAGCCTGCGCGGCGAACGCGTCCGCATGGAGGGCATCCCCGGCTCCCCGCCCAGCCTGCGCTCGATGCCGGGCGGCTGCGCCTTCCACCCCCGCTGCCCCTTCGCGATGGACCGCTGCGCGACTGACATCCCCCAGTTGGCCACCCCGGCACGTGATCTGACGAACAGTCAGGGCGGGGGCGGCGTGACGCAGTCGACCAGCCGGGTCAGCGCCTGCTGGCTCCAGGACGGGCAGCAGCCCGCCCCCGAAGCCCTGGCGCTCCCGCTCCCCACCCGCCTCATACCCGGGAGCCGATGATGACCGACACCGGGACCAACACCGACGCCAGCACCAACACCGACGCCGACGCCAACACCAGCGCCGACACCAGCCCCGACCTCGACGCCGCCGGTCCACCTCCGGTCGTCCACGGGCCCGACCGTCCGGGGACACCGGCCCTCGCGGCCCGCAACCTCACCAAGCACTTCAAGGTCCACGGCAGCCTCGGCCGCGGCGCCGGCATCGTCCACGCCGTCGAGGACGTCAACCTCGATCTGCCCCGCGGCACCGTCACCGCCGTGGTCGGCGAGAGCGGCTCCGGCAAGTCCACCCTGGCCCGCCTGCTCACCCAACTGATCACCCCCACCACGGGCGACCTGCTGCTCGACGGCGAACCGGTCCGCGGCGACGCCAAGTCCCGGCGTGCCTACACCAGTCGCGTCCATCTGGTGCTGCAGGACCCGTTCTCCTCGCTCAACTCCGTCCACACCGTCCGCTACCACCTGGAGCGCCCGCTCAAGCTCCACGCCGGGCGGCGTCTCTCCCGCGAGGAACTCGACCGGCGCGTGCGCGAGTTGCTCGAACGCGTCTCGCTCACCCCGGCCGAGAACTACATCGACGCGTACCCGCACGAGCTGTCCGGGGGACAGCGCCAGCGCGTCGCCATCGCCCGCGGCCTGGCCGTCGAACCGGAGGTGCTGCTCGCCGACGAACCCGTCTCCATGCTGGACGTCTCCATCCGCCTCGGCGTCCTCAACCTCCTGGACGAGCTGCGCGAACGCGAGCAGTTGGCGATCCTCTACGTCACCCACGACATCGCCTCGGCCCGCTACCTCGCCGACTCGATCGTGGTGATGTACGCGGGGCAGATCGTCGAGTCCGGCGACGCGGTCCAGGTCACCGACCGTCCGGCCCACCCCTACACCCAGCTCCTGCTCAGCGCGGCTCCGGACCCCGAACGCGACGCACCGCCCGTCCTGCGCGGACGGGGCGCGCCGCCCAGCCTGGTCTCCCCGCCCACCGGCTGCCGCTTCCACCCGCGGTGCCCGTTCGCGATGCCGGTCTGCGCCGAGCAGGCACCCCCCACCCTCCCGATCACCCCCATCGACTCGGGCGTCGGCACGGGCCGTCAGGTCGCCGCGTGCTGGCTGCTCGACCCGGAACACAACGCACAGCGCGAAGGCGCCCAGAACGACGGCGCCCAGCACGACGCGAACCACCTCAAGGACTGAAGGAGCGTACGAGAATGAGACGCAGCACCACCATCACCAGCATCGCTGTCCTGACGGCCCTGGGAATGAGCCTGACGGCCTGTTCCGGCTCCTCCTCTCCCAAGGGCGGCGGTTCGGGCGGCAGCGGGAACGTCGCGGCCGAGACCCTCTACCTGGAGGACAACACCGGCGCGACCGCCTTCACCGAGGACTTCAACCCCTTCGACGGCAACTCCTTCAGCCGGACCCAGAACACGGACTCGCTGATCTACGAGCCGCTGCTGCAGTACAACACCCTCAACCCGAGCCAGGCGCCCACCCCGTGGCTCGCGAACAGCATCACCTGGTCGACCGACGGCCGGACCGCGACCATCCACCTGCGCCCCGGCGTGAAGTGGACCAACGGCACCGCCCTCACCTCCGCCGACGTCGCCTTCACCTACCAGCTGGTGACCGCCAACGCCGCCGCCAACACCCAGGGCGTGCCGAAGGCCGCCTCGATCACCACGCCCGATGCCAACACGGTGGTGCTCTCCTTCGCCTCCCCGCAGATGGCGAGCGCCCAGGCGATCGGCAACCAGCTGATCGTGCCGAAGGCGCAGTGGTCCACCGTCTCCAACCCGGCGACCGCGGTGATCCCCGCCGCGCAGGCGGTCGGCACCGGGCCCTACCTCGTCGACGCCTTCACCGCGCAGAAGGTCAGCTACAAGGCCAACTCCGGCTACTGGGACGGCAAGCCCAAGGTCCCCGAGGTCGCGGTCGCCAACTACGCCAGCAACGACGCCGCCACCACGGCACTGGCCCAGGGGCAGCTGGACCTGGCGGGTAACGACATCAACAACGTGCTGACCTCGTTCGTCGCCAAGAACCCGCAGACCAACCACCTGTTCCAGTCCACCGCGCCGTACTTCCCGGCCGGGAACACCGTCGCGCTGCTGATGAACACCAAGAGCGCGACCGCGCCCGCGCTCGCGGACGTCGCGGTGCGCAAGGCCATCAGCGCGGGCCTGGACCGCGCCTCCATGGCCAGCCAGTGCGAGACCAACTACGAGCTGCCCGCCTCCTCGTCCGGTGGGCTGACCCTGCCACTGGACCAGTCCTCCCTGGACCCGGCCACCGCGAACGACCTCAAGCCCGCCTCGGACCCGTCGTCGGTCCAGTCCCTGCTGACCGCGGACGGCTGGTCCAAGACCGGAGGCAAGTGGACCAAGGCAGGGAAGACGATCTCCTTCACGATCATCGACCCCAACTCGTTCACCGACTACTGGTGCGACGCCAAGGCCATCCAGCAGACCCTCAACGGCCTGGGCTTCGACGTCCAGATCAATGGCGACATGGACTACAACGGCTGGAACACCGCCATCACCACCGGCAAGTACGACGTGGCACTGCACTGGGGCCAGGGCACCACGGCCTTCCAGCGGCTCCAGTTCATGCTGGACTCCACCATGTCCGCGCCCATCGGCCAGCCCTCGGCCGGCGACTTCAGCCACTACCAGAGCAGCGCCGCCGACCAGGCCGTCCGAGCCTACGAGGACGCCACCACCCCGGCGGCGCAGCAGTCGGCGCTCAACACCCTGCAGCAGCAGCTGTCCACCGACGTCCCCGCGGTGCCGGTGCTCTACGGCGCCTCCTGGTACGAGTTCAGCACTGCCAACTTCACCGGCTGGCCCACCCAGGCCAACGCCTACGTCAACCCGACCCCGACGGACCAGACGTACGAGTACATGATCCTGCACCTCACCCCCGTCAAGTGAGGCCGCGTCACGGATCTGATTGATCCGCCGTTGAACCTCGGGCCTCGGGCCGCGCCGGAGTGCCTTCCGGTCGGCCCGAGGCCCGGGGGCGCGTCGGGGCGTCGATCCTCAAGCCTCAAGCCTCAAGCTAAGGCTTAGCGTGAGACTTCGAGGCTCCCGCCTGCCTCGCGCGCCGCCCGGCGTGGGATCCGAGCCCCGCCCAAGTCGGGGCATACCGTGTCGGAATGGCACCCACGCTCGTCTCTGACGTCCAGCCGGTCCCCGAGAAGTACGAGGACGACCCCCGATTCCACGCGCCCCGGGTTCTGGTCATCACGGAGCCGGTCCCTGCGGGCTGGTGGATCAGCGTGGGCAGTTCGCCGGACACCGAGGTCGTCCAGATCGACACCTGCGAGTTCGCGGAACCCCACTACCTCTGCCGGCTGGCGACGCCTCTCGCGAAGCCGCATGCGGCGGGCGAGCCGGTCGGGGTGATCGGCGAGCTCCCGGACTGACCGACGCGTTTCAGCGGGGCGATCAGCTGGGTAGCGTGCCCCTCGTAGTTCGCTGTCCGCGGTACCGCTGAACCTGGCTGTTCCAGGACACGACCCGACCAAGGGGTGGGAGAACAAGCATGGCTCAGGGTGTCGTGAAGTGGTTCAACGCCGAGAAGGGCTTCGGCTTCATCGCTCAGGACGGCGGCGCGGACGTTTTCGTCCACTACTCCGCGATCCAGTCGACAGGCTACCGCGAGCTCACCGAGGGCGAGACGGTGACCTTCGACGTCGAGCAGGGCACGAAGGGCCCGCAGGCCGCCAACGTGGTCCGCGGCTGACCCGCACCCCGCCGCGGCCCCGCCGCCGTCCCACCTCGGCCACGGTGGGACGGCGCGCGGTCCGTTACCGACGCGCCATGGTGCGGTATAACCGTGCCCGTGATCTACCACGTGGTGCCGTTGGACGAGTGGCTGGCTCATCCCGACCGCCCGTATGCCCCCGCCTCTCTGAGGGAGGAGGGCTTTGTGCACTGCTCGCCGGACGAGGCGACGACTCTCGCCGTGGCCTCCTCGTACTACCGGGACGCTCCGGGCCCGCTGCTGGCGTTGCTGATCGACGAGCACAAGCTGGACGCCGTGGTGCGCTGGGAGCCCGCAGACCCGACCCCGCCGCCGGGAGTGGCGGCGGGCACCCAGTTCCCGCACGTGTACGGGCACATCACGCGTGATGCCGTCGAAGGGATGGTCGAGATCCTGCGCGACGCTGACGGCCGGGCGACGGGCATGGCGCCCTGGTCGTAGGGCTCGTGACGACGCGCGGGGTGGTGCTCACACAGGCCCTAGCCCTGCCGAGCCGGGGTCGGCGACGTCACGCTGCCGGCGATCGCCGCCGTGATCGCGGTCAGGAGACCGAAGATGGCCGCCAGCCCGATGGCGATCCCGTTGCTCCGGTGGAATCCGAGGACGAAGTCGAGCTGGGGACCGAAGCCCGTGCCCTGGAGTACGGGGTTCATGACGAAGATCGACACCACGTACACCACGCACTGCGCGCACAGTGTCCACGCGCCGGGGAGCCTGCGGGCGAACGTGAACGCCGCTGACGGCACGAGCAAAGCGGCGCTGACGAAGCCGCCGAGCACGTTCTCCCAAGCCAGGGAGGACCAGTAAGTGGTCGACTCGCCCGTGATGTTGCAGAGTGCGAACCAGGCAAGCATGGCCGCGGTGACCAGTGCCAGGACGCCGGAGGTCACCGCCGCCGCGGTGTTCGCCCTCGACCTCGGCCGTGGCGTCGGGCGTGCCGCGCCACCCCAGGGCGCGGGCCGGCCCGTGATCGGCGGTTGCTGACCGTACTGACCGGGCTGAGCGGGCTGACCGAACATGGGCTGAGGCGGAACCGGAGTGGGAACCGGTGCCGCTTGACGCGGGCCCGGGAGCGGGCCTGCCGGGTACTGGCCGGGATGGCCGGGATGGGCGGGGGCCGTCGCGGGATGGTCCGCCGCCGCGACGGGAGGAAGGGGAGCCACCCGGCCGTCAGGGGTGACCGGGACCGGTGTTGCGCGCAGTTGGATGGTCTCCACGATGTCGGCGGGCAGCCAGCCGGTGCCGAAGGCGAGTCGCGGGTCCGCCGCCGTGCTGGGGCCGGGGGCGGTGAGCTGTTCCAGAACGCCCGCCACAGTGGGACGTTGGGCCGGCTCCTTGGCCAGGCAGTCGCCGAGGAGGCCGCGCAGCGGGTCCGGGACGTCCGTGAGGTCGGGCTCCTCGTGGACGATCCGGTACATCAGCGAGTGGGCCGGGCCGGTACCGAAAGGGCTCTGGCCGGTGGCGGCGTAGGCGAGCACCGCCGCGAGGGAGAACACGTCGCTGGCGGGCCCGAACGGCTGGCCGGTGAGCTGCTCCGGGGACATGAAGCCGGGGGTGCCGATCAGCGCGCCCGTGTCGGTCAGGGCGCTCGCGTCGGTGACGACGGAGATGCCGAAGTCGATGACGCGGGGTCCGTCCGTGGCCAGCAGGACGTTGGAAGGCTTGAGGTCCCGGTGGAACACGCCGACGGCATGGATGGCGGCCAGAGCCTCGGCAAGTCCCGCGCCGAGCGCGGTCACGGCGGGGGCGGCGAGCGGTCCGTGGGTGGCGACGCCTTCGGAGAGCGTCACGCCGGGAACGTAGGCGGTCGCCATCCAGACCGCGTCGTCCTCCGAGTGGGCCGCGTCGACGACACCCGCCGTGTACAGCGCGTTGACCAGTCTCGCGGCGTTGACCTCGCGGATGAACCGGTCGCGGAAGCCGGGCTCGTCGACAAGGTCCTGGCGTACCACCTTCACCGCGACCAGCCGGCCGCCCTTCGAACGTCCGAGGTAGACGCGGCCCATCCCGCCGACGCCGAGGCGTCCGACGAGTTGATAGGGCCCGATCTCGGTCGGGTCGGACGGGTCCAGCATCGCGATTCCAGCCATGCCCACATGTTTACCTATCCCTGCCACGTCTCGCGCCCCCCATGGGTGATCTCGGTGCGAACAAACGACAAGCGCCGCGCCCACGCGGCCAGCACTTTGACGCGCGGTCAGCTGGTCAGCCGGCGGGCGACCGCAGGTCGCGACTGGGCCACCTCGCGCGCTTTGCCCGGACCGAGCACGGTCGCGTCGCCAAAGGATTCGTCGAAGGGGAAGACAGAATCGTTCTGTGCCATTGGTCGTGATGTGGAGGGAATGTGGCCAGCAGAGTGAGCAGGGCGAGGGACGAGCGCGCGTTCACGGCCGAACTTCGGGACGCCGTCACCGCGCGAGCGGCGCTGCTGGTCGTGGGAGTGCTGCTGCTCCAGTTCGGCTTCATCCTCAGCTACGTGGGGGCACTGCACCATCCGACCCCGCACCAGGCGTCGATCGGTGTGGTCGGTCCTCCCGCGGTACAGACCCAGGTGGTGGCACAGCTCAACGCGCTGCCGGGCAGCCCGCTTGACGCGAGGCCGGTCGCGGGCCAGGCGGACGCGGTCCAGCTGATGAAGGAGCAGAAGCTCTACAGCGCCTTCGTCCCGAACGTGGCGGGCACCCAGGACACTCTGCTGGTCGCCTCGGCGGCGAGCTCCTCGCTGGCCACGGCGATCGGGAAGGTGGTGACCTCCGTCGACGCGGCGCAGCACCGGACCGTGGCGATCAAGGACGTGGTCCCGGTCGCCTCGGGCGACCAGGGCGGACTGACGTCCTTCTACCTGGCGGTCGGCTGGTGCGTGGGCGGCTACCTGGTCGCGTCCATCCTCGGCATCAGCGCGGGCGCGCGCCCGGCCAACCGCCACCGGGCGGTGATCCGGCTGGGAACGCTGGCGCTCTACTCGATCGCGGCCGGCCTCGGCGGCGCGGTCATCGTCGGGCCGGTGCTGAACGCCCTGCCCGCGGGGATCCTCGCCCTGTGGGGCGTCGGTTCGCTCCTGGTCTTCGCCGTGGGCGCGTTCACCATGGCGATGCAGTGCTTCCTCGGGGTCATCGGCATCGGGGGAGCGGTCCTGATCTTCGTCATCCTCGGCAACCCTTCGGCGGGCGGAGTCCTCGCGCCCCCGATGCTCCCGCCGTTCTGGCGGGCCATCGGCCCCTGGCTCCCGAACGGCGCGGGCACGTCGCTGAACCGCTCCTTCGCCTACTTCGACGGCACCAAGACCACCTTCCCCTGGCTGGTGCTGACCGTGTGGGCGCTGGTTGGCGTCGTGCTCACCCTGCTGGTGTCCGTCCTGAAGCACACGAACAGCGAGTCCGCTCCGGTCACTTGACCGCAGGGCGGAGCCGGTGGCGACGCGACCGACGGGGACGGACGGGGACGGACGGGCACGCGGCGCCCGTGCGGGTGTGACCGGTGTGCGGGGAGGTAGGCTGTGAGGTCTGGCGGGGTGTGGTGGGAGGCAGTCGTGGGCGTGACGAGAAGGTCGGCCACGCCTCTGCCGAGCAGGCCGGAGGCGCACGCGGCGCCGCGTCGGGAGGGTGGCTCGTGACGGGGTTCCGAAGCCCCGGCCAGTCCCCGGCGACGTGGGTGGTGCAGGGGATGCCCGGTCCGCTGGGCGAGGTGCTGGGCAAGCGCGGCGGCGTGCCGCACAACGTGTTCCGGCTGATCGACCAGCAGCTCCAGTACCGCAGCGCGGACGAGCTGCGGGACCGGATCGAGCGCCGCTGGTTCGGCCGCTTCTCCAATCTGACCGGCCCCGAACTGCAGGAGCGGGCGGACCAGATCGCGTGGGACCTGCTGGTGCCGGGCGACTGCCCCGCCGCGGACTGCGAGGACGGCTGGCTGCGCGACGACTCCGGCTCCTGCCCCCAGTGCCGCAAGGGCGGCAGCGTCTTCCACATGACCGGCGAGGACCACCTGGACGCCCCGGCGGCGTCGCCGAGGTACGCGGGACAGGTCGCGGAGGGGATGCGCGACCAGCGCCGCCGCACCCACGGCATGCCGCGCGGCCAGCGCAGCAGGCACGTCGTCAAGCACTTCGCCGACTACACCCCGGCCCCCTACACCCTGCGGGAGCCCGAACCCGACCCCCCGACGGACGATCAGATCGAGCTCGCCCAGCGTGCGGAGCGGGCCCGCGAGGTCCAGCGGCTGGCCGAGGAACGCGCGAAGGCCGAGAAGACCGCCCGCGCCAAGAAGGCCCGACGGAACGAAGGAGCATGATGCGCGTCCGGTGCGACCAGGTGCGGGCCGTCCAACTCGCCGACGGCTGGCACACCGTCGAGCACGGCACCTTCCGCCTCGACGCCGTGCAGTTCGACACGGGTGACGGAGGCGGCCCGGCCGAGTGGCCGCAGGCCTTCGCCTTCGAGACACCGGACGGCGACTCGTTCGCCGCACCGCTTGCCTCGCTGCTCGCCGTCAACTACCAGGTGCCCGACAAGCCCCAGCCGCCCGCGTACGAGGAGCTGGCCCGCCGCCTGCGCGGCCAGGTCCTCACCGTCGACGGCACCTCGACCGTCCGCTTCACGCACGCGGACCACGAGTTCGACCTGTGGCTCGGCGACTCCGGAACCTGGCGCTTCGTGGAGTCCGCCAAGCGCACGACCAGCACCGCCGTCGACACCTACCTGACCGAATCCGAGGTCCCCGCCCTGATGCGGCAGATGATGGCCGACCTCAAGAGCACGTGGGGACTCGGCCGTCCGCCCGCGGCGCAGGACGGCCGCGACCACGACGCCGCTCGCCCCGTCTGAGGACACCCTGCGATGACGGGCGCCCCCGGGTTCGCCGCCCGCACCGGCCACGAGCCGCCCGAGCCGGTGACGGAGGATCGGGCGCAGCAGGTGGCCCAGGCCTGGGAGTCGCTGCTCCGGATCCGGGGCCTGGTCCAGCCCGACCACTCGGAACTTCCGGCGCCGTGGGAGCGGGCGCAGCCGGTGCGCGCGGTGGCGCTCGCCCTGGAGGCGGCCGGTGTTCCGATCTGCGCGGTCGACGGTGACGCGGTCGTCGAGGGCGGTGCCGTCGTTGAACCGGAGGAGCGGGGTGGAACGCGGGTGACCTGGCGCTACCTGCGCGGGCAACGGGCGGTCGACGCCGGGGAGGCGGACCTGGGCGCGGCCGCCGACGCGCTGGGGCGGGCGGGTTGGGACGCGCTGCTCTACCGGGCCGGTCGCGTGAGGTATCTGCTGGTGGAGCCCGGCCGGGGCGGTTGAGCCGCCCGCTGTGGCCGCTGATGCCGCGTCACATTCGGTAGCGGCGGCACAAGATCGGGTGATCGAGGTTGAAGCGCGGTGGTACGGGAACAAGCCCTGCACAGCCTCATGTCACTTGGGAGGTGAGGGAGATGGCTGGTACGAGAGTGATCAGACGCCCTGCACCGAAGCGCCCGCTGCCTCCGTTGGACCTGCGGACCCCGTCTGGGCGTCCGCTGCCATACTGAGGGGCGGTCCTTCACCGAGGATCGGCGGGCCGTCGACCGTCCGCCAAGTCCGCCAGAACGGTCGCGGCCGTCCCCGGGAAGAGCAACTCCCGTGCCGGAACGGCCGTCTGCGGAGCGCGGCGTGCCTCGTCGAGGGCCGACACGAGGTCGGCGGGCGTGTCCGCAAGCCGGCTGAGGCCGAGGTCCGCCATCGCCCGGACGCCGTCGCGACCGTGGCCTGGCAGCGGCCGGTAACCGACGACCGGGACGCCCAACGCCAGTGCCTGAAGGGCCGTCTGGCCCGCAGCGTTGTCCACCAGCGCGGTCGCACCAGCCAGCAGGCTCGGCAGATCCCGTTGCCAGCCCAGCGCCGTGACCCCGGGCAGCGTGCGCAGCCGGTGCCGCAGGCGTTCGTTGCGGCCGCAGAGCACGACCGGCGCGAACCCGGCCTCGGCGACGGTCCGCGCGGTTTCGGCGAAGTGTGTCCCGGCTCCCCAGGCCCCTGCGGAGAGCAGGACGCGCGAGAGGACGGGGTCCGGCCGCCGTGCGGGAGCGCGTGGCGGCAGGAACGCGTCGGCGAGGGTCGCACCGACCGCACGGGCGGGACGGCCGGTCGCGGCGTGGACGGCGTGGGCGGCGTCCCGGGTCAGGCACAGGTAGTGGTCGTTGCCGGGGTGCAGCCACTGGCGGTGCACCGCGACGTCGGTGACCAGGACGGCGGTCGGAACCTTCAGCCGGCCGAGCGCCCGCTCCAGGCCGGTGACCTGGGCGGCCAGGTGGAACACCGGGACCACCAGGTCGGGCCGCAACCGCTCGGTCAGCGCCCGCAGGCGCGGCCCGACGGCGGCGGCGAGCGGAGTGGTGTCCGGCCCGCGCCGCTCGTGCGGGCCGCCGGGCCCGTCGCCGGGCCCGTCGCCGAGTCGGAAGAACGCGGCGTAGATGCCCGCGTACACCCACGGCGCATATCGGATACAGCCCTTGTAGAAGCCACGCAGCGCCGCCCCCGCCGCTCGGGTCGGCAGCAGGCGCAGCAGGTCGACCGGCACGGCGTCGTGGCCTTGACCGCTGAGCCGGGCCGCCAGCGCGCGGGCGACGGCGTCGTGCCCTTCGCCCATGCTCGCGCTCAGGATCAGGAACCGGCTCACGCCTCCCCACGGTAGGCCGGTTCCGTAGCGCGCGCTGCCCCGGTCGGGGTCGCGGTGTTCGCGCGCGATCTCGGCGAAGCGCTCTCCGCGGACCCCCGATGGTGTATGTCTGGGAGCAGGAAAACGTCCAGGTCGGTCTGCCGGTGGGGGTGGACCGAACGCGGAACGACCCGTCAGAAGGGACTGGCATGCGCGTCATCTACCGCGAGGAGCTCGACGCCATCACGCAGGGGCTGGAGCAGATGGCCCGGCTGGCGGACTCGGCGATCGGCCGCGCCACCGCGGCGCTGCTCGACGTGGACCTCGACCTCGCCGAGGGCGTCATCTCGGCCGACGACCGGCTGGACCGGTTGCAGCGGGAGCTTGAGGACCGGGCGATCGCCGTCCTGGCACGTCAGCAGCCGGTCGCGACGGAGCTGCGCACGGTGGTCACCGCGCTGCGGATCAGCGCCGACCTGGAGCGTTCCGGCGACCTGGCCGTCAACGTGGCGAAGCTGGCCCGCCGCCGCTACCCCGACCAGGCGGTACCCGCCGAACTGCACGCGACCGTGCTGGAGATGGGGCACGTGGCCCAGCGCCTGATGGCCAAGGCCGCCGATGTGATCGCCACCAGGGAGCTGACCGTGGCCCTGGGGCTGGAGGGCGACGACGACGCCATGGACGACCTGCACCGCGCGCTGTTCCGGCGGCTCCTGGACGACCGCTGGCAGCACAGCGTCGAGTCGGCCGTCGACATCGCGCTGGCCGGCCGGTTCTACGAACGCTTCGCCGACCACGCCGTCTCGGTCGGCCGACGCGTGGTCTACCTCGTCACCGGCGCACACGCCGAACCGTTCCCGCCGGGGGTGGCCGACTAGAGGGGCTCCACGGCCCTCGCGCTCAGTCCTCCGGTTCCCAGGCGTGGAGCAGGTCGAGCAGCTGTGGGTCCCCGTCGAGTTCCAGGGAGTCCACCGAAATGCGGTCGTACAGGTAGAGGACCAGATCACTGGCCGTGCCACGAATGGAGAGGCCGGCCGCGTCCGGGTCCTCGCCGGTGGCGGGCAGCCGGGTGGTCCGTCCGCCGTCGCCGTCGAGCGTGAGACGCCAGGAGCGGCCCTCGGTGGCGTGGTAGTCGATGGCGGTGGGCTTGTGCGGCCAGGCGCTCGTCGTGAAGCAGGTCAGGAACAGGTCCACCTCGACACCGTCCAGCGCCACCTCGGCCGGCAGCGGCTGCGGGGCGCCCACGGCGACCTGGGCGTCGTACGTGTGCACGGCTATCTCCAGGAGCTGGAGCCGGGCGACGGAACGGCAGGTGTCCGGCAGCTGCGTGATACCCCAGCCGGTCCAGCAACTGCCGTCCGGGTCGGCTGCCAGCAGCACGTCCAGCAACTGCTGCGTTGTTGCGGCCGACCAGGCCAGCAGCTCTTCGCGCTCCCGAGGGGCAGGCATGTTGTTCTCGGCATCGGCCTCGGCCGGGGGAGCGTCGGCAGGTCCCGCGGCGATGGTGGCGGCCCGGAAGCGACGCCCCTGGCCCAGGTGCTGCGCCAGATCGAACAGCGTCCACTCGGGGCAGGTCGGCACCTGCACGTCGAGACTGGGCGCCGAGGCGATCACAGCGCGGAAGGCGGTCGCGCGTTCGTCGATCAGCCGCAGCAGATCGGGAGACGCCAGGGTCGTATGCATGGCGGCAGTTCTACCACCGTGATCCACGTGCCCCACAACGGTTTTCCCAGCTGACGCCGTCAGCCGCCGTACCGCTTCGCCGACTCGTTCTCCTGCGCCAGGCGGCGTAGCGCGAGCAGGACCGGTTCCAGCAGGACCGTCAGCAGGATGGCCCGTTCGGCCCGTTCGAGCGGGTTGTCGGTCTGTTCGAGTCCGTCCAGGTCGAGTGCGGCGGTCGCTTCCGCCAGTTGTGCGTAGGGCACGAGCGACTGCCAGGTGATGTCGGGTGCCAACGCCTGGAGGGCTTCCAGTGATTCAGCCGTGGCTCTGCGGGCGGGGGAGCGCGGGGACACCTGCCAGCCCAGGGTGGTGACCAACTCCTGCACGTCTGCCGACGGTTGCTCCTCCACGGCGGCTTGGTCACCGGTGAGAGGGCGGGCGCCGAGGACCAGGCCCAGGGTCTGGTGGAGGTCGCCCTGGTGTTCTGCGACGGCGGCGAGCAGTTGCCTGGTGGCGCTGACGCTCAGCTTGCGGACGCCGATCAGGGCGCGGATCAGCCGCAGGCGTCGTACGTGCTGCTCCCCGTATTCGGCCTGGGTGGCGGAGGTGGCGCGGCCGGGAGGCAGCAGGCCCTCGCTCAGATAGAACTTGATCGTTGCGGTCGGCACCCCGCTGCGACGGCTGAGCTCGGAGATCCGCAAAGTTCGTCCTCCCGCGGAGCGATTGGATAGTGGTACTGTCTAACTTAGACAGTACCACTATCCAATTCTGGAGGTGCGTCGCGGTGCCCACGCTTCCCTGGACAGTTCCCAACCCGGCTACGCCGAACACCGAGGCCTACGTGATGGCGTCGCGTTTCGAGGTGCGGTCCCTCAAGGACGTCCCACGGTTCTTCCTGAAGGCGATGTCCGCCTGGGGGCAGGTGCGGAAGGCGCCCGGCGCGCTGGGCGCCTCCCTCGACGCACGGCCCTTCAAGCGAACCTTCTTCACGCTGTCCGCCTGGGTGGACCGTGATGCGCTCTACGCCTACGCCCGGACCCAGCCGCACCGCGGGGTGATGGAGGGAGTGCGCTCGACCATGCGCGACTCGACCTTCACCTTCTGGTCGGTCCCGGTGGAGCAACTCCCCATCGCCTGGGAGGACGCCAAGCGCCGACTCGCCGAGCAGGCCCAGACCGACGCCGCGCGCAAGGCGGCCGAGCCCCGAAGCTGACGGCTTCGGCGCCCGCGCTCCGCCCGGCCGTCGGGGCGTTCGTACGACAAATTCGCTACCCGGCGGCCCGAGCGCCGTGATACACAAACCGTCGTGCAAAACATCTTGGAGTTTTCCCAGGTCCTGCGGCTGATCGAAGACCGCTCGGCCGCTTTCCGCGCCGCGATCGCGTCCGCCCCCGACCTTGACGTCCAGGTCCCGAGCTGCCCGGACTGGACGCTGCGCGATCTGGCGCAGCACTTCGGCGACGGGCGCCGCCGCCAGGCCGCCATCGTCGCGGCCGGCCCGGGCGCCGAGCCCCCGGCGAAGACGGACCCGAAGGGCGCCCCGACCGCGCCCCGCGACCGCGAAGCCCTGGACGCCTGGCTCGCCGAGTCAGCCGAGCTCATGCTCGACGCGATGCGCGAGGCCGGCCCGGACCGCGGCTGCTGGACCTGGTGGGGCGGCTCGCAGGCCCCGGAGACCAGCGGAGCCATCGCCCGGCACCAGGTCCAGGAGATCGCCGTCCACACCTACGACGTCCAACTCACCCTGGGCGCCGCACAGCCGCTGCCGACGGACGTCGCGGTCGAGGGCGTCGACGAGTTCCTGACGACCGTCTCGGCGACGAACGTCCCCTGGCCGTTCAAGCCGGCGACCATCGACCTGCACGCGACCGAGGGCCGCTCCTGGCGCCTGACCCTCAACGCCGACGGCATCCGCTGCGACGACCTCGCCGCCGACGCCGAGCCGGGCGACCTGTCGATGCGCGGCCCAGCGAGCGAACTCGTCCTCTACTTCTACGACCGCCTCCCGATCGACAGGCTGGAGAACACCGGCGACACCGAGCCGATGGACCAGCTCGCAGAGTGGGACCCGACCGCGTAGCACGCGCACGTGTGACGCGGCTGTAGGTGTGACGCAGCTGTAGGTGGTGCGCGCACTCCTGCGGGTGCACCACCTACAGCCCCTGGCGGCGAGGGTCCCGCGCTGTCGCCGCGGCGTCAGGGCGCAGGCCGATGGCATGGTGTGCCTCGGCGAGTGTGGTCGTCCAGTCGCCGGTGAACCGCAGGGCGCGGTCGTCGATGTAGACGGCCGCGCCCAGCTTCTTGTTGGTGACCAGCAGGCAGTCTCCCTGCCAGTAGGCGCGGTCCGGGTCGTCGTCCACGAGCGTCTCCAGCCCGGTGTGCCGACGCAACCAGGCTGCCACCTCCGGGTGATGGCCACGGGGACGGGCGGTGACGACGAACACCGACCGCACCTTCTTCAGTTCGAGCAGCGACTCGATCGCCCCGGGGATCGGCCGCCCGTAGATGCGCCCGTCCTGCCAGCCGTCGTCGTGTGCGACCAGCGTCTGGTCGAAGTCGATGCCTACCGCATGGGAGGCGGGCGACGCGGGGTCGAGCGGAACGACAGTCATGACGGTCGGTCTCCTAGCAGCAGTACGTACACCGTTGGGGTGCGCGGTCGGCGCCGGCGGGTGGCCGGTTCGCTTGGAGATGAGTCCGGGACGATCGTTTGCTTACGACGGATCGCCGCTTTTCGTGAGTGATCGACTCCAATGGGCGAACGGAAGCGGCTGGAGGCGGGCCTGGCTCGGCTGCGGGTCAGCCGCGCGCGGGGCGCCACATGGTGGTGACCAGGTGTCCGTTCGGCATCGTCAGCTCGCCGTTGGGGACGAAGCCGAGCGCGGCGTACCGCTTGTCGTTCGCGGCGGGATTGCTGGACTCCAGGTACGCGGGCATGTCGAGCTCGTCGATCCGGACCAGGCTCTCGCGCAGCAGCGCCATGCCGAGTCCCTTGCCGCGATGGTCGTCGTGGGTGCCGAGCAGGCTCAGGTAGAAGTGCGGCTCGCTCGGGCGCGCCTCCTCCATGGGCTCCAGGATCGCCAGGATCCCGGCGGCGGTCCGCTCGTCGGTGGTCTCGCGCAGGAAGTCCGCGAAACCGTGCTCCTCGTCCTCGCTGAGTTCCGTTCCACCCGGCGGGATCCACACCGCGGCGGACTCCACGTGCTCGCTCACCAGAAGCCAGGGATAGCGCAGCGCGGAGGTCGCGAACAGCCGCCACAGCGCCCCGGCCTGGGCTGCCCGCCTGCCGGGGTCGGGAAAGGCCGGGCCCCACACCGGGTCGTCGAAGAACGCGGTGGTGAGGGTGGCGACGACGGCGTCGACATCGTCGGCGCGCGCGGTCCGTGCGGACAGAGGGTGGGCTCGATCGCTCATCCGTTCACGATAGTTCGCTGGTCAGAGCAGCGGAAGCGTCTCCGTGCACGCGCCGTCGGTGACGGCCGCTCACCCGGCCGTGGTTGCCTGGGCCGGGTCCGTCGCGTAGGCCGCGGCCACCGACTCGCGGTCGAAGACGTGCCAGGTCGCCGCGATGACGCCGACCGCCACCACGAAGCCCACCCAGTACGGCGCCGCCACGCCGAAGCGTGACGCCAGACCGCCGCCCAGCAGCGCGCCCACGCAGTTTCCGCCCGCCGCGATGAAGAGGTTGGAACTGCTGACCCGCCCCATCAGCTCCGGCGGCGTCATGCGTTGCCGCAGCGAGTTGGCGACGATGCCCCACAGCACCCCGTGCACGCCGAAGGCGAAGAGCATGACGCCGAGCAGCCAGGCGCTGTGGGAGGTGGCCAGGGCCAGGTGCATCGCGGCCTCGATCAGCAGGCCGATCCGGATCGTCCAGGTGGCGGTGCACCACGCGACCAGCCGGTCGCCGATCGCGGAGCCGACGATCCCGCCGACGGCCATGCAGGAGAACAGCACGCCGTAGCCGACCGAGCCCAGGTGCAGCCGCTCCTTGGCCAGCAGCACCAGCACGGCCACGGCGGCGGTCAGGGTCACGTTGAGCAGGCCGATCAGCAGGGCCATGGTGCGCAGCAGGCGCTGGCGCATCAGCCAGCGGAAGCCCTTGGCCATGTCCCGCCACACCGAACGCCGGCCCTTGTCAGCGACGGTGTCGGCGTCCCCGTCCGCGTTCGCCGAGCTGGCCTCCGGCCGGAACGAGCCGGCGACCATGGCGATCAGCAGCGCGCTGGCCGCGTACGTACCCGTGTTGACCAGGAACGGCAGTCCCGCGGTGACCGCGAAGAGCAGACCGCCCAGCGGTCCCGACAGGACGCCCTGCATCAGGGTGGTCCCGCCCGTCAGCCAGCCGTTGGCCCGCTCCAGCAAGGGGCGCGGCACCACCGTCTGCACCAGCGACTGCGCGGCCGAGCGGAACACCACCTCGCCGGTGTTGATCAGGAACAGCACCGAGTACAGCACCACGATGCTGGGATGACCGGTGAGCAGCGTCAGCGACAGCACGCCCATCGCGGCGAAGCGGCCCCAGTCCAGCGCGACCATCAGCCGCCGCCGGTCGACCCGGTCGACGAGCACCCCGCCCGGCAGCGCGAACAGCAGCCACGGCAGCCACGCGACAGCGGACGCGGAGGCCACGATCAGCGGATCGCTGGTCCGCGAGGCGACCAGCAGCGGCGTGGCGATCGTCGTCAGTCCGCTCCCCAAGGCGGACGCCGTGCTCGAACCCCACAGCTTGGCGAAGGCCGCCCCGAGCCGGGCGTCGCCCTCCTCGCCCGACTCGCCAGCCAGCACGCTCTCGTCCACCCCAGTCGTCATGGGGTCCGAACCTAGCAACCCAACGACGTCGTGCCTACGGGGTTTCCCGCAGGTGAACGCGGCAGCGCCGAACGCAGCTACCCCCGCCGGCGTACCGCCGACGGGGGTCTGCTGCTGTGTGCGTGTGGCTCAGCCGCGGACGATGTTCGCGGCCTGCGGGCCCTTCTGGCCCTGCTCGACGTCGAAGGTGACCGTCTCACCCTCGACGAGCTCGCGGTAGCCGCCGCCCTGGATGGCCGAGTAGTGGGCGAACACGTCCGGGCCGCCGCCCGCCTGCTCGATGAAGCCGAAGCCCTTCTCGGCGTTGAACCACTTCACGGTGCCCTGCGCCATGCTCTTCTCCCGTTCGGGACGAGGGCCAGCAGTATGTGCTGACCCTTGGTGGGGTCGCGTCCTCGAACAGCGGGTGATGCGGTAACGCGGACAGCGATCGTACGAAGATCACGTTATCCGCTGAGCGCGGTTTCCGCATCGAAATCAGCCGAGGAAATCCCGGCCGACCACCGTGCTGCCGGCCTCCTGTCTGATCACCCAGCAGAAGTGCCGCCGGACTGGGTGCGCGACCAATCGTCAGTGCGTACGGCCGTCGCTTGAATCGACCCGCCTCCGAATCTCAACGAGGCAGTCCGAACAGCCAGAGGAGACATTGCATGCGGGACACTTCGCGACGCCGCCGCACCGCGGGAGCGACCGGCAAGGCGCTGGTCGCCGGCGCGCTACTCGTTCTTGCGGTGCCCGGCTCCGCGTACGCGAACTCTGCGAGCGTGACCGTGCGGACCCCCGGCGCCACCGCCGGACCGAGCGTCGCCGACTCGTCGGTGTCCGCCGACGCCGCCTGTGCCGGCGGACTCGTCTCCGGCGGTGGCATCGACCAGGCCGTCGGCACGGGTGCCGGGGTGAACGGCAACCACGTGCTGGGCAGCGAGCCCAGTGGTGACGGCTCGACCGAGTACACCGGCACCACCGGCGTCGTCGGAACCGACGTGGCGTACTGGATCGCCAAGGGCGGCAGCGGCGGGCAGGTCAACTCCTCCTTCTCCACCACCCCGTACACGATGTGCCTGAGCAGCACACTGATCGACCACACCCAGGTGGTGATGAACAAGGCCAACACGCCCACCGTCGCCGCGACCGTGGGCCTGGTCACCGCGACCTGCCCCGCGAACACCGTGCTGCTCGGCGGCGGTGCGTTGGTGTCGCCCGCGAACTCCGGCAACCTCAAGGTGATCGGCAGCTTCCCGACGTTCGACGACAGCGCCCACGACTACGGCCGGAAGGCCGCGGCCGACGGTGAGAGCAACCCGGACTCCTGGAGCGCGGTCGGCTGGGACAACAGCGCCAACGCCGCCGACGAGACCTACGCCTATGCGATCTGCAGCGGCAGCGGCATCAACGTCAGCGGAGTCACCGTCAAGGTCCGCAACAGCGAGGCCGCCGGACCGGACACCGCGAGCACCGGCCAGAACGCCACCGCCACCTGCGGCAGCACGGACGGCACCCTGGTCAGCGGCGGCGCGGCCGTCAGCGGCGGCAGCCCGACCAGCGCCGACTACGCCGGACCGGGTTCGGCGGGCGACCACCTCAACGGCGCCTTCCCGAGCGACTCCAGCGGCAACCCGGTCGCGGACGGGACCACCACGGCCTCGTCCTGGACCGCGTTCGCACACACCGGCGGCATGGCCTCGACCACCAACCACACCGACGCCTGGGCGCTGTGCGCCAACGACGGCGTCTGACCCATCCGCTGACGGCAGAGAGACCGACGCACATGAAGAACCGAACCCTGCGCACCTCCCTCCTCGGCAAGGCGCTCGTCCCCGGCGCGGTACTGGTACTGGCCCTGTCCGGGGTCGCCGACGCACACACCGCGAGCGTCACCGTTGCCAGCCCCGGTCCGACCATCGGCCCCGGCACGCCGTTCACCGGTGTCTCCTCCCACGCCGACTGCGCCCAGGGCCTCGTCACCGGGGGCGGAGCGGACCAGGCCACCGGTGACAACCGGGCCGGGAACGGCAACCACGTGATGGGCGTGTCCCCGAGCGCGGACGGCGTCACCGAGTACCTCGGCACGCCCGGCATCGTCGGGGCCGACGCCACCCACTGGCTCGCCTTCGGCGGCAGCGGCAGCAACTCCAGCCCCGCGTTCTCCACCACCCCGTACGCGATGTGCCTCACCAGCAACGGGATCCGGCACACCCTCGTGGTCATGGACAAGGCCGCCGGGCCGAGCGTGGGGCAGACCGCGACGGTCGTCGTCGCGACCTGCCCGGCCGGGACGCGGCTGCTCGGCGGCGGCGCGCGGGCGACCCCGGCGAGCGTCGGCAGCCTCAAGCCGATCGCGAGCTACCCCACCTTCGCCGACGCCGCCCACGACTTCGGCCGGAAGGCCGCGGCCGACGGGGAGACGGACCCCGACTCCTGGGCCGCCGTCGGCGGCATCGGCGGTGGGCGCGACGACGACAACACCACCTACGCCTACGCGATCTGCACCGGCTTCGGCGTCGACATGAAGCACGACACGACCACCGTCCGCTTCCGCGAGGCGGCCGGGCCGACCGAGGCGAGCGCCAGTCAGGTGGTGACGACCGGCTGCGCCCCGGACGACGGGGTGCTGCTCGGCGGCGGCGCGGCGGCCAGCGGCGGGTCGGTGACCACGACCGACTTCACCAAGGCGGGCTCCGGCGGCACCCACCTGGTCGGCAGCTTCCCGAGCGACGCCGACGGCACTCCGGCTGCGGACGGCAGCGGTACCTCCGCCGACTGGACCGCCGACATCCACGCCGGCGGGTCCCCTTCCCCGAACACGTTCTCCGATGTGTGGGCACTGTGCCTCGACGTCCAGGACGGTCGGGCCGGGTAGTCCCCGGTCCGCTCCGGCGACCGGGTGAGGGCGTGTCAGGCATTCGGGTTGCTGCCGATGACCTGCGTGACGTCGGGGGACAGAGCAACAACTGATCTCACGTCAGCAGACAGCAGACAGCAGAGAGGAAGGACCCGAGATGACCACCGCAATCGTGGGTGTCGGCAACATCGGGAGTGCCGTCGCCCGGCACCTGGTCGCCGGAGGCGAGCACGTCGTCCTGGCGGGGAAGAACGCGTCCGGGGCACAGGAGCTCGCCGCAGAGCTCGGGCCGCTCGCGCGCGCCGCCGCCGTGCCGGACGCGATCGCCGAGGCCGACACCGTCGTGTTCGCCGTCTGGCTGGACCCGATGAAGGAGCTGATCCCGCAGGTCGCGTCGGTGCTCGACGGCAAGGTGGTGGTCGACCCGTCGAACCCGATCGCCTTCGACGCCCAGGGGCAGTTCGTGCGGTCCCTGCCCGACGATCAGTCGGCCGGATCGGTGGTCGCCGCGCTGCTGCCTGCCGGTGCCCACTACGTCAAGGCGTTCGGCACCCTGGCCGCGGAGGCGCTCGCCGCGAGCGCGAACCGGACCCCGGAGCGGGCGGCGCTGTTGTACGCCACCGACGACGAGCGCGCGGCGCATGCGGCCGAGCGGCTGATCCGCGCGGCCGGCTTCGACCCGGTGAAGGCGGGCGGCCTGGCCGACGCCGGACGCATCGAGGCCCCAGGCGGGGACCTTCACCAGTTCGGCTTCAACGGTGAGGTCGTCAGCGCGGAGAAGGCCCGGGCCGCCGTCACCGCCGCCCGCTGACGGACAGACCGGACGGACCGGACGGCGTCGACCGCACCAACCGCCGAGCCCACCATCGCCGAGGCACGCGAGGGTGGGCTCTCGTGCGGAAGGCGAGGGCGGCGGCCACGAACGGCTCAGCGGGGAGTGCGCGTCGCGTGCGGAAGGCGTTTGTTGGGTGGGTGGCGGTCGTGTGCAGGGGGCTGTCGCACATCGCCCCAGAGGGGAAGTCCGGCCTGTGTCCTGGCCTCAGATACGCCCGCGTCCCGCAGTGTTGCTCTGCGGGCTGCTCCCACTGATCGCAGTCTCACTGGTGACGCCCCGACAGGTTTCGGTAGTTCCAGTCGCTCCGGTTTCTCGGCAGGTTCCACAGGTTCCGCCGCCTCAGGTCGTGTCGCCGCAGACGACGGTGGTCTTCAGCGACCTGTTCCGCAAGACGGACTGGGGCAGGCCCGGTGCCGTGTGGTGCCCCTACACGTCCGCCTATCCGGACGGGCGGACCAACGCCCCCAACTGGAAGCTGGACTACACCACGACCTCGGCGATGTCCGTCGTCAAAGGCGGGGGAGTTCTCCTCCGGGCCACCCCCCGCACGCGCTCGCCGCACGGACAGTGGGCCACCGGTCTGCTCACGACCGAGCCCTGGGACGGCGGCCCCTGCGGAGGCGACGGGTTCATGGTGCATCCCGACGACTACGTGCTGGTCCACCTGCGTCTGCCGGAACGGACCGACGGCGGGGGGCATGCGGCCTGGCCCGGCCTGTGGACCTGGAAGGACGGCGACAACGAGGTCGACATCCTGGAGTGGCACAGCGAGACGCCCGGCGTCGCGGAGTTCGTCAACCACGTGGACGGCGACATCGGCGCGTTGGTCCGCAGCAGTCTCCTGGGCTTCGGAAAGTGGATCTACGTGGGCGCCCGGCTCGGCACCGACACCGTCACCTGGTACCTGGGCTCCACTCCGCAGTCCATGAAGGCCGTCTTCAGCGACCACAAGGGCGTGCCGCTGGACTGGAAGGCATATCTGATCATGAATCTGAGCATCTCCGCCCAGCCGGGCCGCGAGCCGACGACGCTGACGCCCATCACCACCGAGATCTCCAGCGTGCAGGTCTACCGCGCGGTCGAAAGGCCGCTGGGGTAGTCAGCCCGACGCCTGCCGCACGCTGCCGGCCCAAGCCGACGTGTGCCGCGGCACCACTGACCGCATCCTGGTTCTGACCAGCCCGATGCCCCAAGGAGAGAACGTCATGCGCCGCAGCGTCGCTGCCCTCGCGTCCGCCCTCGCAGTCGCGTCCCCGCTGGCTCTCGGTGTCGCCACTCTCGCGCACTCCTCAGCAGCCCAGCTGCTGTCCTGCGCCGTCAGCTCGGCGGAGAGCTTCAGCCCCGGCGTGCAGATGGCGTCCAGCTCACAGGACGTCAGCGGGAGTATCACCGGACCGGGGATCACCGCGGGACCCGCGTGCGGTGCCGCTCCCGACGGCATCACCGGCCTGGACGCCACCTTCACCGGAAAGGGTGCGGCCAGCTGCCTGCCCGATCCGGCGCTGCAGACGGTCGGTCTGAACGGCTCCATGACGATCACCTGGAAGAAGGCCGACGCGGCAACCGTCGGAACCTCCGGGATCACGTGGACCGCGCGCCAGGTGGAGCTCGGCAGCGTGGACCTCGCCGGAACCGTCACCTCGGGCCTGTTCAAGGGGGCGACCCTGTCCGTCGCCGGCCTTTCGGCGGACGCGGTGGTGCGCGTCGCCGGTGGGTGCGCGCCGGGTTCGCCGCTCACGAGCGTCCGCACCACCGACACCTACCTTCGGCTCACGCACTGAGCAAGTCCGCGGCGGGGTGCGGCAGTTGAGCTAGAGTGCCGAGATGGAGGCGGGCGCGCGTTCGCTGCGGCTCAGCGCGCGCAGGACATCGGTGGCGCCGTGCCGCCGCAGGGCGATCCGGGTCAGCAGGTCCACGACGGTCTCGACGGCGGCGGCCGGGAACTCCGGCGTCGGCACCCCGACGCTGTAGGCGAGGTCGTCGGAGTGGACGACCAGTTCCAGGAGTCGGCTGGTGACGAAGTCGTCGAAGCTGATCGACCACGGTCCCCAGGTGGGGCGACGCACCCGGCGGTTCGGAACGCCGGGCAGGCCGGCGCGCAGGGCCTCGACCGATGCGGCGACGCGCGTGGCCAGGGCAGCGGGACCCTCGGCCGCGTCTTCCTCACCGCCGGAGCGGATCGCCTGGTTGAACGGCGTGTCGAGGTCCGAGCCGATCCAGCTGACCCGCGCGTAGTACGCGTGGATCGAGATGGCGGGCTCGGTGGGTTCGCGCTCCGCGAGCACGGTGGGGACGAGGAAGACCTGCCCGGCCAGGTGCCCCGCCAGCCCTTGGACGCTCAGCTTGGCGAGCGCCGAGGGCTGGAACCAGGCGTCCGCCACCTCCGGAGCGGCCAGCAGCTTGGCAGCCGAGTCCGCCGCGCTCAGGTAGAGCTCCCTCGCCTGCGTCACGTCGCCGTTCTCCCTGTCGCTGTCGGCGGGCGCGTGCCCGGTCGACCTCACGGCAAGGGCGACGCCACCCATAACGACAGATGCGACATCAGGTTACATACCGTCCTTTCGCCGCGTCGGCCTTCAACTCGGCGCGGGTGGCGGACAGGATGCGCACCTCGCCGCCGGTGCGGGCGTCCAGGGCTGCGCGGAGGCGGGCGATGCGCAGTCGGCCCATGTACGCCGGGAGGTCGTCGACCGCGACCCACGCGGCATCCCGGACCTCGTCCGGCTGCAGGCGCAACGGTGGGTGGGGGAGGGGGACGGTGCCGTGGTCGAAGTAGAACTGGACGCCGGGCATGTTCGGCAGGTCGCTGCCGTCGCCGCAGGCCCAGGCGATGTGGAGCAACCGCCCCGCCGGCAGGTGCAGCCCCGTCTCCTCGGCGAGCTCCCGCTCGGCGGCCTGCTCCGGGCTCTCGCCAGGGTCGATCACTCCGCCGGGGCAGCCCCAGTGCTCACGGTTGAAGCTGCGCACGAGCAGGACCTTGCCGTCCGGGTCGGTGACGACGGAGCAGGCCGCCGGGAATGCGCGGGCGATGCCCGAGAGGTACGCGGGGACTTCGGGGACTTCGGCGGGTCGAGGCTGGGACACCGTCAGGCTCCTTGTGTCATGGCGCGCGTCCGGAGGGCGCAGGATCTGCGCGCGGTTCCGGACGCGCGGTTCTGCTGGTGGGTGTCAGTCTCCGCTGACGGACTCCTGATAGAGGTCCGCATAGGTGCGTGAGTCCTTGACCAGGCCGTCGCAGAACGCGGCGACGTCGGGGCCGATGAGCTCCATGACCCCCTTGCCCGCGGTCACCCCCTCCTCGAAGAAGTCGACGATCCCCGGGAGCAGCGGCCCGTCGGAGAGTTCGGTCGGCCCGACCTTGAACAGGTACCTCTGCATCTCCTTGTAGACGATCTGGTAGTCCGGCGGGAGCGCCTTGACCCGAGCCAGGTGCGCCCGCCACTGCTTCTTACCCTCGATGATGTCGTGGATGCTCACGTCAGCCCTCCAACCGGCTCAGTTTCCGTGCGACGTTCCGGTTCAACTGCTCGCGCCAGCGGTCGCGATAGGTCCGGGCTTCCTTTCCGCCGGCCAGTGCCGTGCAGAAGCCGCGGATGTCGTCGCCGAGCACCTCGCCGATGCTCAGTCCGTCCGCCGCCGTCTCCTCCAGCAGGGCCAGCGCGGCGTCGACGATCGGCATCAGGTTGCGGCCGGTCAGGCCTCCGTGGGGCAGGAGGTGGACCTTGATCTGCTCCCATGCCGCCCGGTAGTCGTCGGGCAGGGCCTCGGCCCTGGCTTCGAACGCCTTCCACTCCCTGGTGAGATCGCTGCCGGTGATGGTCTCCCAGAAGTTCATCTCCCGCCCTCCTCCTTGAGCTTGTTGATGCGTGACGAGACGTACTGCCATTTCGCCCAGAACCTCGCGAGCTCCTCGCGCCCGGCCTCGTTGAGCGAGAAGAACTTGCGCGGCGGACCGGCCTCGGAGGGGCGTCTGGTCACTTGGACGAGGTGGTTCCGCTCCAGTCGCAGCAGGATGGTGTAGACGGTCCCCTCGACGACGTCGGTGAAGCCGAGTTCGTTGAGCTGACGGGTGATGGCGTACCCGTAGGTTTCCTCGCTGCCGATGATTTCGAGCACGCACCCTTCGAGGGTGCCCTTCAGCATCTCCGTCAGGTCGTCCATGGCAAGCCCACCTCTGTTCCGTCGGTACTTCGTGCTACCGAGTACCACTACAAAGTATCACCGAGTAGTGGGAGGTGCCAGTGCCTGGCGCGGACTTGGTGGGGTGCGACCCGGCGTTGCGGGGGACGACGTGGCGTGACCACCATGGGTGTCGAGATAGATACGTTGTGTGACGGTTGATGCCGCTTGGTATCTACGCAGGAGGAGGACGTCATGGCCAGCAAGGCCAGCATCGTTTTCGCCCATGGGCTGTGGGCCGACGGGTCGTGTTTCGGGAAGCTCATTCCCGCGCTTCAGTCGGAGGGCCACGAGGTCTACAGCTCGCAGCACGGCCTCGACTCGCTCGAAGGCGACGTCGCGTGCGTCACCCGCGCCATCAACCACGTGCCCGGCCCGGTCGTGCTCGTCGGTCACTCCTACGGCGGCACGCTGATCACCAAGGCCGGCACCCACGACCGGGTGGGCGCGTTGGTGTACATCGCCGCGCTCGCGCCCGACGAGGACGAGACCTCGCAGGACCAGCAGAACAAGTTCGCCCCCACGCCCGTCTTCCAGAACATCGACATCACCGACGGCCGTATCTGGCTCCGTGAGGCGGGCCTTGCCGACTTCTGCGGGGATCTGCCCGCAGCCGAGCAGAAGCTCGTCTGGGCGACGGGCGCCGTGCCGGTCCCGGATCTGTTCACGCAGCAGGTCCCCGGCACGGCCTGGCGTACCAAGCCGAGTTGGTACATCGTCGCGAACAACGACCGCACCGTGAACCCGGACCTGGAGCGGGCGGCGGCCGAGCGCATGGGTGCGAAGACCTACGCCGTCGACAGCAGCCACGTGCCGATGCTCTCGCACCCCGACGTCGTCCTCGACGCGATCCGCGACGCGGCGAAGAGCCTGGAGGCTTAGAACCCTGACGACCGCGGAGGCCGATCACTCGTCCAAGTGATCGCGCCGGGAGGTGGACAGTGCAGGAGACGGGCAGGACCCCAGGCGGGTCCGGAGCGGTGGGACGGCCCTCCGCTCGAAGGATCCTTCGGATAGTGCTGCGTGTGGTCGGCTCGGTGGCCGCGCTGGTGATCCTGTACTACGTGCTGCCCCTGGACCGCTCCTCGGAGCCTGCCTCCGTGGCCATGCTCCTGGTCGGGCTGGCGGGATTCATCGTTCTGGTCGTCTTCCAGGTGCGTTGGATCCTCGGCTCTCCGGAGCCGGCTGTGCGGGCGGTCGAGGCGCTGGCCACGAGCGTCCCGTTCTTCCTGCTGCTCTTCGCGGGCACCTACGTCGCGCTCGCCAATGTGGCTCCTGGCAGCTTCGGCGGGCACCTTTCCCATACCGACGGGCTCTACTTCGCCGTCACCGTGTTCTCGACCGTCGGATTCGGCGACATCACCGCCAGGAGCCAGACGGCACGGCTGGTGGTCACCGGGCAGATGCTGGCAGACCTGATCGTCCTCGGCCT
This sequence comes from Streptacidiphilus fuscans, assembly GCF_015690355.1. Taxonomy (GTDB): domain Bacteria; phylum Actinomycetota; class Actinomycetes; order Streptomycetales; family Streptomycetaceae; genus Streptacidiphilus; species Streptacidiphilus fuscans. Next base: position 111,585 of record NZ_JADPRT010000002.1, read on the forward strand.
GGTCGTCAAGGTCATGGTGGGGGCTGTGCGCGTCAGCCGAGGGTCCGGGGCCGGTCGGGGGAGCGCGGGGGAAACGGAGGGGAACCGCTGAACCGGGCGCTCAGGCCGGTTGTGCCGGCGGTTTGGCGGTGCGTTTGGCGGTGCGCTTGGCAAGTACGCCCGCGAGGAGCATGACGAGCAGGCCGATCCCCACGCCGCACACGGTCCACAGCACGCGGTAACCCTCGGCGGCGTAGTCGGAGGGCTGCGCGAGGTCCACCAGGACGAGCGCTCCTGCGGCGATGGCGGCGGTGTAGAGCGCGTAGTTCCAGACGCGCATGGCCACTCCGTGCATCAACAGGACGAGGGCGACCACTTCGAGTCCTCGCGTGACGGCGAAGAGCCTGAGCCCGTCTTCGCCGGCGGGCAGAAGCAGGAGGAGTGCGGCCACGACGGCGCCGATCAGCGCGCCGACGATGCGCTGCACGGAGGCGAGCGTGGCCTGTTGCAGGTTCGGCTTCAACGCGACGGCGACCGCGATAGGCATCCAGTACCCGTGCGACAGGTTCAATCCGAACGCCAGTGCGACCGCGCCGGAGATGGCCACCGCGCGGACCAACGCGAACATGATGAGCGGCCGGGTCAGCTTCCGGCGCGAGGTGTCACCGGGCAGCTCCGCGACCGGCTGTGGTTGATCCGTGCGCCCTCGGATCAACCACGCGAGGAACGCGATGACGATCCACAGTGCCGCCCCGCCCGTCCAGGCGAGGACCTGACCCCAGGTGTAGCTGGTGAGGCGCGCGTAGTGGTGGAAGCTGAACCCCACCCCGAGCGTGACGATGAACCACATGTTCAGAAGCAGGGCGGTGGCGAATCTGCGCGCTCCGAACGCGATCGCCAGGCCCGCTACCAGGGTGACCGCGAAGGCCGCCAACACGAGCCAGCCCCAGGCGTCTGCCGCGATGCCGAACCCGAGCGCCGTCACGCCCGCACCGATGAGCCCGAAGGCAGCGACGTGGGAGGCGATGTGCCCGAAGCTGCCCCCGGGGTCGCTCAGGCCTGCGAAGAGCAGCCCGAACAGCGCGCTGAGGAGGTACTCCTCGTGGCCGATCGCCCAGAAGACCACAAGCGGGATGAGCGCGATGTCCAGGAACGCCACGCCTCGACGCCAGTCGATCCCTGCGGGGCTGACCGCGAACACCTTCGCCAGTCGGCGCCTGGCCCCTCCCCGGTGAACGGCCCTTCGGGATTGTCCGATCGGAGTTGCCATGGCCGCCTCGCTCGTTTGAGTCGCCAGGTGTGCCGCTCCCTTCCAGTCTTATGCGGTCCGACCCGGCACGCGCGTCGGGCACCGCACAGCACTGCCGCAGCGTAGGCAGACCACGCCGCCCGGAGGCGCAGAAGGCCTCCGGGCGGCGCGGTCGTGTGCTGCTGTGGCTGGAACTCCGGGTCTCCGGGGTGGTGGGCTCAGAAGGCGACGATGCCCTCGCTGCCCGGGCCGTCGGGGACGGTCGCCGTGCCGATGGGGGTGAGGTTCCCGTTGTGGGCGACGGAGAACTCGTCGACGACGCCCTCGACGCCGGTCAGGACGTAGAGGTAGCGGCCGTCCGCGGAGGCGGCGGCGTCGATGGGGCCGGGGTTCCCGGTGCTCTCGTAGCCCAGCGGGGTGAGCTGGCGGCCGCGGTCGGTGGCGCGGAAGGCGCTGACGTTGTTGCTCCCCGCGTTGGAGGTGAAGAGCAGGTCGCCGATGGCGACGACCCAGCAGGTGGCGGCCTGTCCGGTGGCCGCGAAGGCGGTCTGCGTGGTGGTCCCGTCGCGGTGGATGTCGAGGGTGACCAGGGCGTTGGGCCCGGCCTCGGTCAGGAAGACGCCGTCGCGTCCGTTGGGCACGAAGCCGAACGGCACCGCGGCGGGCAGGTTGGTGACCTGCGGGGTGTCGGAGGGGGCCCCGGAGCGGTCGACGGCGAAGACGTCCACGTTGTCGCCGTTGGCCTTGGTGGTGACGACCAGGTGGTCGCCGTCGTTGGTGAAGCCGACCTGTCCGGGGGTGTTGGTGAACTGCGGGGTGGCGTTCGGGTCCAGTCCCAGGCAGCGGTGCCAGGCGGCGTGCTCGCGCAGGTGGTCGCCCTCGACCGTGTAGCCCTGGATGGATCCGCCGTCGAGGGCGTTGAGGACGTAGACCACGTCGCGGTGGACCGCGACGCTGACCGGGAAGGTGCCGCCGGAGTCGATGACCTGACGCAGGTGCAGCCGGTCACCGTCGACCGAGAAGACCGAGACCGAGTCGGACCCGGCGTTGACGGCGTAGAGCAGCCCGTGGTCGCGGTCGTAGGTCAGCGCGCCCTGGGACGCCAGGTGGTCGGCGACCGAGCCCGCCAGCTGGCCGCCGTTCCCGCCGGTGGCGTAGCTGCCCGCCTGGCTGAGCCGGCCGTTGTCGGCGCGGTGGTAGGCGACGATGTGGTTGCCCGACGGACTGTTGGTCTGGACGAACACGGCGTGGACGCCGCCGGCCCGCACCGCGCCGACACCCGCTGCGCCGGGCGCGGCGGTGGCGGCGGGTGCGGCAGGTGCGGTGGCGACCAGCGCCGTCATGGTGGCCAGGATCGTGGCGACAGCCGTGCCGAGACGTCGAGTCCGTGCACGCATGGGGTACCTCCGGGAGGAGTGATCACGCGGATCTGCTGGGGAGGGAGGGTGGCCCTTGTCCGACGACGCGGGTGGCATGCCAACGGGGCCAGGACAAGGAGGTCTGGCATGGAAGCTCTGGCGGACCGTCGCGTGGTGACGGGATCCGGTCCCTGACGATATGTCGGTTATGACTGTCTGTCAGGGAGGCGCTGTCTACGGCGTGCCGCGGATGTGTTCCGAGTCGACCCACACGCGGTGAGCGGCAGAAACGTTGCATCTCCCGCCGACCGGGTGCTCGCTCTCAGCGTCCCGGCGGCGGGGCTGGCGCTGTGGGTCGCGCAGAGCAACGGCCACGGAACAAGTCGATCATGCTGTGACTAACCTGTCAAGCTGTCTATGATGGTTAGCATTCGTTGCGCCCTCGGGCTCTGTCCTGAGCTGGGGCCGGGTGTCCCTGCAGCTCGCAGCGAGCACGCAGGCCCGCTCTGCCGTAGCGTGCGCAAGGTCGGTCGCACTCAGGAGAGAACTCATGGGGACGCTGCTGTCCGTCAACGTAGGCCTGCCCGCCGACGTCACCTGGCAGGGGCGGACCGTCCGTACGGGGGTGTGGAAGTCGCCGGTGCAGGGTCCCCGGCGGGTGCGGCGCCTCAATGTCGAGGGCGACGGACAGGGCGATCTCGCGGGGCACGGGGGTGAGATCCGGGCCGTGCTCGTCTACCAGGCCCAGTCCTATGCCTATTGGGCGCGGACACTGGACCGCGACGACCTGAGGCCCGGCATGTTCGGGGAGAACTTCACCGTCGACGGCCTGCCCGACGACCAGGTGTGCATCGGGGACCGCTACCGGATCGGCGAGGCCGAGTTCGAAGTGACCCAACCCCGCGTCACCTGCTATCGGGTCGGCATGCGCCTGGGCCGACCCGACATGGCCGCGCTGCTGGTCTCCCACCACCGTCCCGGTTTCTACCTGCGCGTTCTCGTCGAGGGGCGGGTGCAGGCGGGCGACGGGATCGAGTTGCTCGCCCAGGGCCCGGAGAAGATGACCGTCGCCGAGGTGGACGCCCTTCTCTACCTGCCTGGCCGCGACGCCGACAGCTTGCGGCGGGTGCTCAACATCCCGGCGCTCAGCCCGGGTTGGCGGCAGTCGTTCAAGGAACTGCTCGAACCGCCCAGGCCCGCTCGGCCGACCGGCTGGCCGGGCTTCAGGCCTCTGCGCGTCGCAGTCGTCGTCCCCGAGACGCCCACGGTCTGCTCGATCCACTTCGAAGACCCGGACGGCGGCCCGCTGCCGGCGGCGCAGGCCGGGCAGTTCCTGTCCGTGCGCGTCCGGCCGGGCAACGGCCCTGCCGCGGTGCGCAGTTACTCGCTGTCCTCCGCGCCCGGGGCGGACGCGTACCGCATCAGCGTCAAACGGGAGCGGCACGGCCTGGTCAGCGGCTACCTCCACACCAGACTCGGCGCCGGGGACGTCGTCGACATCGCCAGCCCACGCGGCAGCTTCGTCCTGGAAGTGGGGACCCGGCCCGTCGTCCTCGTCTCGGCGGGCATCGGGGTCACCCCTGTGCTGGCCATGCTGCACCAGTTGGCCGCCGTGCAGGACTCCCGCCCGGTCTTCTGGATCCACACGACCCGCGACCGCGGCCACCACGCCTTCGCCGACGAAGCGCACGCGCTGCTCCAGCAGCTCCCCAACGCACACGAGCACGTGTACTACACCGCAGGCGAAGCCGCCGCCGGGCTCGTCGCCGCCCCGAAGGTCAGCCAGGGTCGGCTCACCCTGGCGTCCCTGGCCGACATCGGCGTCCCCACCGAGGCGGACGCGTACCTCTGCGGACCCGCCGGGTTCATGGGCGATGTCACGGAACACCTGACCGCGCTCGGGCTCGCTCCGGAGCGGATCCATAGGGAGCTGTTCAGCGCCCTGCCTCCGGTCAACCCGGGCGTGACCGCGCAAGCGGCGCTCCGACCGCACCAGCCGGCGGGGCCGCCGGGAGACGGCCCGCTGGTCACGTTCGGCCGTAGTGGCATCAGCGCTCCCTGGCCGGAGGGGGAGGGCTCACTGCTCACGCTCGCCGAGGCGTGCGACATCCCCACCCGGTGGTCGTGCCGCACCGGTGTCTGCCACACCTGCGTGACCCCGCTGGTGTCCGGCGAGGTCGCCTACGTCACCGAGCCGCTGGAAGCCCCCGAGCCGGGGAACGTCCTGGTGTGCTGCAGCAGACCGGCCACCGAGGTCGTCCTCGACCTGTAGGGACGACTCCGCCGCCCCCGCTACGCGTCGGGGGTCTGCTCCTGCGCTGCCTCCCGGGCGCGCTGGTAGTGGCGCCGCACCTTCATGCGGTTGCCGCAGACCGCCATCGAGCACCAGCGGGCCTTGTTGCCCTTGCTGCGGTCGAGGAGGAACAGCCTGCACTCCGGATTCGCGCACGGCCTGAGTCGGCCGGGCATCGTCTCGTGGACGGCGCTCCACGCCAGCACGGCCTCGACGGCCAGCCTTCGCTCGTCGGGCACTTCCACCTGCCAGGACACCCCCTCGGCCGAGACGAGGGGCCTGGACACGACGCCCTTCAGGAGCGCGCTCAGCGAGTCGGAGGGCCTGTCGCCGCGGATCACGTCCTGAAGGCCGTCGCGTGCCCGGATCAGACTGCGCCGCTCGTGCGGGGACCCGTCGCCGCCGTGGGCCAGTTGCCAGGCGCGGGCCGCGTCCGGGTCCGTCAGCTGGTCCTCGACCGCGCCGTTCACCACGGGCGTGCTGTTGAGCAGGTCCAGCAGGGCCTCGTGCTGCTCGCTGCCGTCCACAGGCTGCCTCCTAACCGTCAAACGTCGATTCGAAGGTTACATGAGTGCGCGCGTCGCCTGGGATGCCTAACCATCTAAATCGTCTTGACAGGTTAGGTGGGCGCTGCTTGACTCGAACTCGTCCCCGCAAGGCAACCGAGGAGATGAGTGCGATGCGTGATGCCGTGACCTACCGATCCGTCGACGTCGACGGAGTGGACGTCTTCTACCGCGAGGCGGGGCCCGAGGACGGGCCCGTGGTGCTGCTGCTGCACGGGTTCCCGAGCGCGAGCCACATGTTCCGCGACCTGATCCCGCGGCTGGCCGACCGCTACCGGGTCATCGCGTCCGACCTGCCGGGCTTCGGGCAGTCGGCCATGCCCGACCGGAGCGAGTTCGACTACACCTTCGACAACGTCGCCCGCGTGATCGACCGGTTCACCGAGGTCGTCGGGCTGGACCGGTTCGCCGTCTACGTCTTCGACTACGGCGCGCCCACCGGATTCCGCCTGGCCGCCGCCCACCCCGAGCGGATCGCGGCGATCATCTCCCAGAACGGCAACGCCTACGAGGAGGGGCTCAGCGACGGCTGGGCGCCGATCCGCGCGTACTGGAAGGACCGCTCCGCCGCCAACCGCGAGGCGCTGCGCGCCTTCCTGGCCCCGGAGACCACCGTGTGGCAGTACACCCACGGCACGCCCGACCCGGCGTCCGTCTCCCCGGACGGCTACACCCTGGACAACCACTACCTGGCGCGGGCCGGAGCCGACGAGGTGCAGCTCGACCTGTTCGGCGACTACGGGACCAACGTCGACCTGTACCCGAGCTTCCACGCGTACTTCCGCGCCCACACGCCGCCGCTGCTCGCGGTCTGGGGCCGCAACGACCCGTTCTTCCTGCCGGCCGGAGCCGAGGCGTTCACCCGCGACAACCCCAACGCCCAGGTGCGGTTGCTCGACACCGGGCACTTCGCCCTGGAGACCCACGCGGGCGAGATCGCCGAGGCGATCCGCGACTTCCTCGCGACGGTCGAATTCTAGAAGTCCCCATCGAGAAGTCCCCACCACCCAAGGAGTGTTGAGACATGTCCAAGGACGTCACCGTCGTCCTCGCCCACGGTGCCTGGGCGGACGGCTCCAGCTGGAGCAAGGTCATCGAGCGGCTGCGGGCCAAGGGCATCCGCGCCGTCGCGGCACCGCTGCCGCTGACCTCGCTTCCCGACGATGTGGCAGCGCTGGAGCGCACGCTCGACCATGTGGGAGGCCCGGTCGTCCTGGCCGGGCACGCCTACGCGGGCGGCGTCATCGGATCCGTCACAGCCGGGCACGTCCGTGCGCTGGTGTACGTCGCGGCGCTCGCCCCGGACGAGGGTGAGAGCGTCGGCGAGGTCTTCGGACGCACCGCCCCGCACCCGGACGCCCCGGCGCTGACGCCCGACGAGCAGGGCTTCGTCTGGCTGCCCGACGAGGCGTTCCCGAAGGCGTTCGCCCAACTGGCCACCCCGCAGGAGCAGGCCGTGCTCCGCGCGGTACAGCGGCCGATCGCGCTCGCCGCCATCACCACCCCCGTCGGCCGCCCGCTGTGGAAGGACGTGCCCACCTGGTACCTGGTGGCCGAGCAGGACCGAATGATCCCGGCCGAGAACCAGCACTTCATGGCCGACCGCATGGGCGCCACGGTCCGGGTCCACGACGTGGACCACACGCCGCTCGTCACCGCTCCCGACGTCGTCGCCGACCTGCTGACGGAGGTGGTTGAGCAGACCAGGAAGGGCTTGTAGCCCCGGGCGGGCTTCCAAGGGAGTTTTCACCAACGTCTGCGACCATCCCCGCGTGACGACACACAGCACGGTGCCCGGCAAGCACCACGACGGCCGCATACCCGCCCCGGTGGCTGCTCGGCCGCTCGACCCGCGAAGGCGCCTGCAGCTCGCGCTCGCGGCGGTGTGGCTGCTCGACGGCATCCTCCAGTTCCAGCCGTACATGTTCACGCTGAGCTTCGGCAAGATGACGCTGTACCCGATGGCCTCGGGCAACCCGGTGTGGGTGGCCGGCCCGGTGCACTGGGTCACCACGATGAACGCGGACCACCCGGTCGCGACCAACGCCGTGTTCGCACTGGTCCAGGTGCTGCTGGGGATCGGCATCGCCTGCCGGCCCACCGTCAAGCCCGCGCTGCTCGCCTCGACCGTGTGGGCGGTCGGCGTGTGGTGGCTGGGGGAGGGACTCGGGGGGCTGTTCGCCGGCACCGCTAACCCGCTGACCGGCGCTCCCGGTGCGGCGGTGCTGTACGGGCTGCTCGCCGTCCTGCTGTGGCCCAGCGAGCGGCCTTCGGCCTTTCCCGCTGCGGCACGGATCGGCGAGCGGCCCGCCCGAGCGGTATGGGTGCTGCTGTGGGCGGCGTTCGCCTACCTCGTGCTGCAGCCCGCGAACCGGGCGCCCGGGGCGGTTCAGGGCGCCGTCACCAACGCGCTGACCGGTGCGCCGGGTTGGCTGGTCCAGCTCGGCAACCATGTCGGCAAGCTGGCCGCCGGTCACGACCTGGCGATCTCGGTCGTGTTGGCTGTCGCCTTCGCCCTCGTCGGGCTGAGCGTCCTGCTGCCCTGGCGTCGGGCGGTGACGGCGGGCCTGGTCGGCGCGGTCGTGCTCGCCGCGCTGATCTGGGTGTTCGGTGAGGGATTCGGTATGCCGTTCCAGGGCATGGCCACCGACCCGAACTCCGGGCCGCTGCTCGTTCTCCTCGCGGCCGCCTACTGGCCCGCCCGCCGCTCGATCCGAACGGAGACCGCGACCGCATGAGTGCCCCGGACTGGCTGGTCAACCTGCTCGCGACGGCGATGCCGGCCATCGCCGCGCTCTTCGTCTGGCGGATGGTGACGGCCCGGACGTCGCAGCGCCCCCGTGACTATGCGTCAGATGCCTTCCACGCGCTGACGGCGCTGGCTCTGGCCGGGATGCTGGTGAACTGGGCTGCCACGCTGCCGCGCGCGGTCTGGGCCGTGGTCTTCGCCGCCGGGGCCGTCGCCTTCGCCGTCCGCTGGGCCCGCGCCCGGTCGACGGGCGGTTCGGCGCCGGGCCGCGACGTGGTCAACGCGGCGACGGCCGTGGTGCTGGTCTACATGCTGCTGGCCGGTGTGGCGCCCTCGGATCTCTCGCGCTCCACCGCCGGCCTGTACGTCATGGCCGGGATGCCCGGCATGATCCAGGACAACACGATCCACTTCCCCGCGCTCGGCATGGTGTTCGCGATCGCCGCGGTCGGCTACGTGGTCGTCATGCTCGACCGGGTCTCCCAGGTCGGCCCCGCGCCGCTCTCCGGCGACGCCGCGCGGGCGGTTGCGACGCCGCTGGCACCCCGTCTCGCGGAGTGCTGCCGTCTCTTCCTGTTCGTCACCATCGCCTACGCGATCTTCGCCAAAGTCGTCTGAGCGCGCACGCGGCAGTCATTCCCATCTCTTCCGCCATGTCGGTGTTCCTCTGACAGTTGGTCGTACGTTCACCGACCTTTCCTGGATTCCCTCAACCTCCCGCGCCAGAGTCGTCTGGTGCCTCTGTGGACATGTCACCGCGTGCTCCACTGCGGGCTTCTGACGATCCGACGGAGAGGGAGGGCCGGCCAGTGCCGGAGACCAACACGACGGGGATGACCAGGCGTCGCCTGCTCGGTTCGGCGGCCGGGGCGATCGGCGCGGGAGCGGCGCTGGCGCTGCTCCCGCCGAGCGTGCAGCAGGCCGTCGCGGCAGGCGTGCCCAGGCGCGGATCGCTGCGTGACGTGGAGCACGTGGTCATGCTGATGCAGGAGAACCGCTCCTTCGACCACTACTTCGGCACGCTGTCCGGGGTGCGCGGCTTCCACGACCCGCAGGCGCTGCAGCTCTCGACCGGACGCTCGGTCTTCTACCAGCCCGACACGGTCAACCCCGACGGCTACATCCTGCCGTTCCACCTGGACACCCGGACCACCAGCGCACAGGCCATCCCCTCCACCAGCCACGCCTGGGCCGTCCAGCACCAGGCCTGGAACGGCGGGCAGATGGACCAGTGGCTGCCCGCGCACCGCGCCGCCGACGGCGTCAACGGCCCCTACGTGATGGGCTACTACACCCGCGAGGACATCCCTTTCCAGTTCGCGCTGGCCGAGTCCTTCACCGTCTGCGACAACTACTTCTGCTCGGTCCTCGGCCCGACCTGGCCCAACCGGCTCTACTGGATGACCGGCTCGATCGACCCGTCCGGCCAGTACGGCGGCCCGATCACCAGCAACATCGCACCCACGCCGTACCGGTGGAAGACCTACGCGGAGCAGCTCCAGGCGGCCGGGATCTCCTGGAAGGTCTACCAGGAGTCCGACAACTACGGCACCAACATGCTCTCCGAGTTCCAGACCTTCCAGGACGCCCAGCCGGGCGACCCGCTCCACGACCGCGGCATGGTGGCGCAACCCGCCGGGACCTTCGAGGACGACGCGCGCAACGACCGTCTCCCGGCGGTGTCCTGGATCCTGCCGACCAGCTACCAGTCGGAACACCCGAACTACCTGCCCGCAGCGGGCGCGGACTTCGTGGCCTCCAAGATCGAGGCCATCGCGTCCAACCCGGAGGTCTGGGCCAAGACCGTCTTCATCCTCAACTACGACGAGAACGACGGCCTGTTCGACCACGTGCCGCCGCTCACCGCCCCCGCCGGAACGCCCGACGAGTACGTGGGCGGGCTGCCGATCGGCAGCGGGTTCCGGGTGCCGTGCATCATCGTCTCGCCCTGGACGGTGGGCGGCTGGGTGTCCTCGGAGGCGTTCGACCACACCTCCGTCCTCCAGTTCCTGGAGTGCTTCACCGGGGTCCGGGCCGAGAACGTCACCGACTGGCGCCGGGAGACGTTCGGCGACCTGACCTCCGCCTTCCAGTTCCGCGGCCCCGGGCGCCAAGCACCGCCGCTGCCCGGCACCGCCGCCCAACTGGCCCTCGCCGAGCAGGAGGTGGCCACGCTCCCGGCGCCCACCCTGCCCGGCGCCGACCAGAGCTTCCCGTCCCAGGAGCGAGGCTTCCGCCGTCACGTCGGCCCCGGCCGCCGCTGACTCCTGCCGCCTCGCTCCTCTTGGTTCCTCCTCGTTCCTCTTCGCTCGAACATCCCGGACCTGCCACGGCAAAGGAGGCAAAGGAAATCCTCACCCTCGGGTCGATTCCTTCCCTCTCCATGTCGCCGTGGCAGGTGGGATACTCCGTTCGATGGACGGATTCGGGCTTCGGTTCTCACGCGCGGTGGTGTTCGCCGCGGTGTCCGTCCTGCTCGCCGTCGGGTCGCGCCTGGTGGTGACCGGGTTGCCGGTGCCGCTGGACGTCATCGGGATGGCCTTCGGCCTCGCGCTCGGGGTCGCGATGATCCTTTTCGCCCGAGGTGAGCGGCGCTACCCGGCGATCATCGCCGTGATGGTCCCGGTCCAGGTGGGCCTGAACGCCCTGTTCAACGTCGGCCAGCAGAGCTGCCCGCCCGGACCCGGCAACGGTGTCGCCGTGTCCGGCTGGGGCGCGCTGGCATGCGGTGGCGGATCGATCCGGCCGAGCCTGCTGGGACTGACCGAGCAGGCGCCCCGCGCGCTGGTGTCGTTGACCGGTGCCGGGGCGCTGCTGCTGCTCGCCCTGCACCTGGTGCTGGCGCTGGTGGCGGCCTGGTGGCTGCGCCGGGGCGAGGCGGCCGTGTTCGCGGTCCTGCGCACGGTGGCCGTCGTGTCCTGGTCGGGTGTCGCCGCGCTGCTCGCATGGCTGGTCACGCCCGTCGCGTTGCCCGAAGGACCGACCTGGGTGCCGCCCGCGACGGGTCCGGTCCCGTCCGGTCCGCAGGACGCGCTGCTGTCGGCCGCGTCGCGGCGCGGTCCACCGGTTCTCGCACGGGCCTGCTGAACGGCGCCTGCCCTCCGATCTGACCACGCTCGTCCGTAGCGCACCCCACGGTGTGCCGCCGGGCTGTGCAGCACTGCCGTTCCAGGCCCGCTTCCTCACCTTTCCTGACCTTTTCGTCTGTGAGGACGGCCATGAGCGAGAACACGAACCCGAACGATCAGAACGATCAGAACGACCCGAACAAGCCCAACACGCCCGGCAGGTCCGGCAGGCCGACGAAGCGCGAGGCCCGTGCCTCGGCGCGGGAGCGACTGGCCGAGCAGCGGGCCCGTGAGCAGCAGGTGCAGGCGCGCAGGCGCAAGGTGGCGATAGGCGCGGCCGTCGTCGCGGTGGTCGCGATCGCGGCAGGCATAGGCCTGGCGGTCGGCAACGGCAACAGCGGCAAGAGCGCCGCCAGTGGCCCGCTGGTCGTCCCGGCGCACGCGTCTGGCCCGAACGGGACGGTGATCGTCTACGGGAACCCGAACGCCAAGCACACGCTGGACGTCTGGGAAGACTTCCGCTGCCCGATCTGCGACAAGCTGGAGAAGGCCGACGGCCCGACCGTCCAGCAACTAGCCGACAACGGCACGTACAAGATCCAGTACCACATGGCGACTTTTCTGGACAACAACCTCGGCGGCACCGGGTCGATCGACGCGTTGCAGGTCGCGGGCGCGGCACTCAACGAGGGCGGCCCGACGGCGTTCAAGGAGTTCCACGACGTCCTCTACGCCAACCAGCCCCCGGAGGAGACGGACGGCTTCGGGAACGTCAACACGCTGCTCGACCTGGCCAAGAAGGTCCCGGGCCTGGTCACCCCGACCTTCACCAAGGACGTGCAGGACGGCGTCTACGCGCCGTGGGCGCAGAAGGTCTCGGACGCCTTCAACTCCAGTGGCATCCAGGGCACGCCCACGCTCAAGCTAGACGGGCAGCAGCTGACCGTCTTCGACAGCCAGGGCAACGCGATCACGCCCGCCCAGTACATGGCGCTGGTCCAGCAGACCATCGCGTCCGGCAAGTGAGCCGCACCCCATGGACCGGAGAGGGAACCCGATGACCACCGACCACGCCGCCGACGGCGACGCCACCACCGGGGAGCGGACGGACCGGCCCGACTCGTGGGTGGCCGCCAGCCGCGGCTACGCCTGGCTGCTGCTGATCGCGGGCGCCTTCGCGCTGGCCGCCGCGACCCAGCTCACCCTGGACAAGATCAAGATCCTGGAGAACCCCAACTACAGTCCCAGCTGCAACATCAACCCGATCATCAGCTGTGGCTCGGTGATGCGGACCTGGCAGGCGTCCGCGTTCGGGTTCCCCAACTCCCTGATCGGGCTGGGCGCGTTCGCCGTGGTCGTCACGATCGGGGTGGTCGCGCTGACCGGTGCCCGGCTGCCGCGCTGGTTCTGGCTGGGCCTGCAGGCCGGAACCCTGTTCGGGCTCGGCATGATCTGCTGGCTGATCGGCCAGACCCTGTACTCGATCGGCGCGGTCTGCCCCTACTGCATGGTCGTCTGGGTCACCACGATCCTGCTGTGCTGGTACACGACCGTCCACAACCTGCGCACGGGCGTCATCCCGAGCTCCGACCGCGCACGGGCGAGGCTGGCCTCGGCGGCGGGGTGGTACTGGCTCGTCCCGGTGGCGTGCTACCTCGTCATCGCGCTCCTGGTGCTGAACCGCTTCTGGTACTACTGGTCGACGCTGCTCTAGGGGGTAGGCGTTCTTCTCCGAGAGCGGGTCTGCACTGCAGAAACTGTGTGTCTAACCGTTTCTGACGGTGTCTCCGTATTTCACTCCGAGACCCCCGGGCTGCCCGGGCTTCCACAGGGACTCCCCAAGAAATGCTCTGAAACAGCAGGTCGTCCCCAGCCCAGCGCCCTTGGGCTGGGGGCGTCTTGCAAGCTAGCCAGCGGCTGCCTCCCGAGGAAGCCACCGGCTGCCGCCTCGCCCCCGCTCGACAACCCCCGCCAGGGGCAACGAGCGGGCGTGGCGCGAGTACGAGCGGCTCGTCGACCAGTACTTCGCCGCCGTCCAGACCCCGACCGACAACCAGATCGCCGCCTGAGGAAATCCAGTCGGTTCGTGTGGCCCAGCGCAGATACATTCGGCTCGTGGTCCCGCACTCCAGGCACGGTTTGAAGATGTCCCACTGATTCATCGGCGCCTCGCAAGCCGCTGAACCCCCCTCGCCTCAGGGTGGAGGCCGCAAGTGCACCCCGCACCCCGCACCCCGAAGGAGAACCATCCTCATGCGCAAGATCCCCACCATCTTCAAGCGTGACCCCGACGACCGTGCCCACGTCCTGTCCGAAATCAACCCTGACTGCCAGTGGGTCTTTGACGGCGAGGGCAAGCCGACGCGCAAGTACGACGGTATCTGCGTCATGCTCGACGACGCGGGGGAGTGGTGGGCGCGCCGGGAGGTGAAGCCCGGCAAGACCCCGCCGCCGAACTTCGCCCCGGTCACCACCGACGAAGTCACCGGGAAGACCATGGGCTGGGAGCCGATTGGACAGTCCGCGTTCGCGAAGTACCACGCGGAGGCCATGGCGGAGCCCGGCGCGGGTGGCTGGAAGCCGGGCACCTATGAGCTTGTCGGACCGAAGATCAACGGGAACCCGGAGCGAGAGCGCCACCACCGACTCATCGCACACGCCGACGCCCAGAGCCTTCCCAACCCGGAGCTGACCTTCGAAGGCATCCAGGCGGCGGTCCTCACGTACGGCAGCTTGGGCGCCGAGGGCATCGTCTGGCACCACCCCGACGGTGTCCGCTTCGCGAAAATCAAGGCAAGGGATTTCCGCGCGTGACGACACGGTTGTCGACGTTTCGCCGCACGCTCGACCGCGCCCCGGAAATGCGGCCGACCAGCGCAGGCTGCTACGACGCCCAGAAGGGAGCGACCACATGACTACCCGTCCGATCCGCTGCGGGAACGACCGGCGCACCCAGCTCACTCCCGGCGACCTGGCCGAGGTCGAGAGGTACGCCGCTCACCTCACCGAGTCCGAGCAGCCACAGCCGCCCGTGGTGTGCATCTGCGGCAGCACACGCTTCCAGCAGCAAATGGCCGAGGCCGCGCACGTCGAGTCCCTGGCCGGGCGGATCGTCGTTATGCCCCACGTGAGCATGAAGCAGTGGGACGGCGAGGTCGAGGACATGGACCAGGTGAAGACCGGCCTGGATCGGCTCCACCGGGCGAAGATCCGCATGGCCCGGGAGATCCTCGTCGTTGGTGACTACGTCGGTGACTCCACCCGCGCGGAGATCGAATACGCCCGCTGTCTTGGTCTGCCCGTGCGCTTCACACATCCCGAAGTCGACCCGGTGAGGGAGGCCTGACGGGCATCACCGAACGCGCGGCGGAGCAAGCGATCCGGCGGTACGGAGCCGCGCCGGCCGTCGTCATGAAGGGGCATGAGCGACAGCACGACGAAGACCGGGCAGCCGCGGCGTCCGCTGCCGATCCAGCCCCGGTAGTCCCGGAGTGACTGTGTATCAGGGTGCCTGCTGGGCATGGGGAATCTCGCTGTCGCGGCCGCATGGACCACGCACTTCTGCGGTCCCGTCGGCCGCCGGCACCATACCCCGGGTGGGAATGTACGACGAGCGCACCGGCGCACGACCACGTGCGCCGCGTGCGCCGATCGAGCGCCGTCCCCGGGCGTCCGGGGCGGCGGTGGAGGGTAAGCCGACACCGACCGGGCAGAGCCCGTAGATCGCGGGTCGCTCCGGCAACGGGAAGCATGGAGGCGAGCACCATGAGCAGCACCGACCCCACCGGCCTGGAGCCGATCGCGACGTTCTGCGGCAACTGTGACTGCGGCTGTCCGCAGCTCTTCGTCGACCCCACAGCGCCGGCCGAGCGGCGCGTCGTCCTCACCGACGACTTCGGCCAGCGCGTCCAGATGAGCGCCGACCAGTTCGCGTCCCTGATCGCCGACGCGAAGGCCGGCCACCTCGACCAGGCGGCCTGTGCCTGACCGCGCGCCGAACGCCTGAGAGGGGCCCACACCGGGTCTCACGGTCTCCGCCGTCCTGAGGTGCGGACGGCGGAGACCTATCACCTGAACGCATCCCGTGCGAGGCTACGCGTCAGTAAGGGTAAGAACCTTCTGAGCGATCCACGCCTCGGACAGGACGAGACGTCGACGAACCACCCGTGACGCAAGCGGCTGTTGAGGCGGTCCGGCCGCCGGTGCACTCCTGGGAAGAACTCGGCAAGCCGTAGAGGATCTTCCGGTTCCCTTGTTCGCCCGCCCTGTCGGTGGCTAGCGTTCACGCCTGGCCCGATGGCCACGTTCCGCACACACCGTGCATCCGGAACGTCCACACGGATGCCGCCGGCATCTGCCCCGAAGGATCGGACGTCGCGTGAACCCTCCCTTGCTGGACCACAATCGGGGCGGCCGATGAGGTTCGGAAGGCGACGGTCCAAAGAGGTTCCCACTGTGGCGGCCGCAGCGGATGTGGCGGCTGCGGGCGGCGGCCGGAGCGTGACCGGCCTGGAGTCGGAGCAGGCGCGACTGCTCAAGGCCGCCGAGACGTTCGTGCGTGACTACGCGCGCGAGCATGCCGGAGCCGTGGACCCCGACGCCCGGCTGCGGGAGATCGCCGACGAGGTGGCCGCGAAGGGAACCTACGCGCACACGCCGGAGGAACTCACCTACGGCGCCCAGGTGGCCTGGCGGAACTCCGCGCGCTGCATCGGGCGGCTCTACTGGAACAACCTGATGGTGCGTGACCTGCGGCACCTCGCCCATCCCGACGACATCGCGCGCGAGTGCTTCGAGCATCTGCGCCTGGCCACCAACGGCGGCCGGATCCGGCCCGTCATCAGCGTCTTCGCCCCTGACGCGCCGGGTCGCCCGGCCGCCCGGATACTCGGCGAACAGCTGGTGCGCTACGCGGACGACCCGCGCAGCGCGGAGCGCCGCGCACGTGCGCAGGAACTCGGCTGGAAGGGCGGCGAGGAGCCGTTCGAGGTGCTGCCGCTGCTGATCCAGGCCACCCCCGAGAGCGACCCGGAGTTCTACGAACTCCCGGAGGACGCGGTGCTCGAAGTCCCGCTGACGCACCCTCACCGTCCCGACTTCGCGGCGCTCGGACTGCGCTGGTACGCCGTTCCCGCCGTCGCCGACATGACCTTGGAGATCGGCGGCATAAGTTACCCCGCCGCGCCCTTCAACGGGTGGTACATGGGCACGGAGATAGGCTCACGGAATCTCGCCGACGCCGATCGTTACGACCAACTGCCCGCCGTGGCCCAGCTGTTCGGTCTCGACGCGTCGGACGAGCGCACCCTGTGGCGCGACCGCGCCCTGGTGGAGCTGAATCTGGCGGTCCTGCACTCCTTCGCCCGTGTGGGCGTGACGATAGCCGACCACCACACGGAGTCGACCCGGTTCCTCGCCCACATCGAGCGGGAGAACCGGCATGGCCGCGCCGTCCCGACGGACTGGACCTGGATAGTGCCTCCGCTGTCCGGCGCGGCGACCGCGGTGTTCCACCGCTACTACGACCCGCCCGACCCGCTGGCGCGCCCGGCCTTCCTGTACCGGCCGACACCGTGGGCCGAGGCCGAGCCCGCCCGTTGTCCGGTCTCCCGGAGCGTCGTCGCGCAAGGGTGAGACCGAGCCGCCGCGTGGCTCACGTTCTCAGCGTGCGCCGTCCGGGGCCTCGGCTCGTGCCGCGTCCGCCGCCTCCGCTCGTGCTCCGGACATCATCGCGAGGGTGTTGTAGGGGGCGTTGTCGTCGATCATGAGCGAGTACATGTCGTCGTCCTTCTCGACGGCCGCCGCGCGGGCGAACATGCCGTGCTCGAACGCGGCGAGTGCGGCCTCCACATCGCCGGGGTGGGCGGCGAGCGCCCGGCCGAGTTCGGCGCCGTCCTGCATGGCCAGATTCGCGCCTTCGCCGTTCGGCGCCCGCAGGTGGGCGGCGTCGCCGAGCAGCGTCACGCCCGGCGCGCGGTCCCAGCGGTGCCCGGCCGGGAGCGCGAAGATGCGGCGCAGGACCGGTGCGGTGTCGCCCGCGGTGACCAGGGCGGTGAGTTCCGGCGCCCAGCCGTCGAACTCCGCCGCGAGCTGGGAGGCCAAGGTGGCGGCGTTCGGGGTGTCGTCGGCGGCGAGCCAGTCCTCCGGCTTCCGCAACTGGGCGTAGGTGTGCAGGGTTCCGCCGCGTTCGCGGTGGGCCAGCAGCCCCCTGCCGGGCGCGAGGGCGAACAGCGATCCGCCGCCGACTGCCTCGGCGCTGGCGGGGTGGCGGGTGTCGGCGTCGAGCAGGAAGGTCTCCACGCTGCAGACGCCGACGTACTCGGGGCTGGCCGCCGACAGCAGCGGGCGCACCCGTGACCAGGCGCCGTCCGCGCCGACGAGCAGGCTCGCGACCACGGTGCTGCCGTTGGCGAAGCGGACCGTGTGGCGGCCGTCGTCGAGGGCCTGCACGCCCGTGGCCTTGTGCCCCCAGCGGACGGTTCCGGCGGGGAGGGAGTCGAGGAGCAGCTGCCGCAGCTCGCCGCGCGGCACCTCGGGACGTTCGCCGGTGCCCTGGTCGGGCAGGTCGAGCAGCACGGTCCCGGCCCGGTCCATGACCCGGTAGGACTCGCGGCCGGGCAGGACGAGCCTGCGGAAGCCCTCGGTCAACCCGGCTGTCTCCAGGGCCTGCTGACCGTTCCAGGGGTGGATGTCGAGCAGCCCGCCCTGGCGGCGCGCGTCCGGCGAGGGGTCCGCCTCGTAGACGCTCGCCTCGATGCCGTGCAGGTGCAGTACGCGGGCCAGGACGAGGCCGCCCAGTCCTGCTCCGATGATCGTGACCGATGTCGTCATGGTGTGCCTCCACAGGGGCGCCGGACTCGCTCCGGCACCGTATCGGGTCCTTTGGATCGCCGATCCAAAACGCTAGCACGACTTTGGAGCGGCGATCCATCCGTGCGACACTCTGGGCATGGTGAAGAAAGCTGCGCAGACCTCGCCGCGGAGCCCGCGGCGCACCGACAGCCTGTCCCGGGAGGTGATCGTCCAGGCGGCGACCGAGCTGCTCGACGGCGGCGGCGAGGCGGCGCTGACGCTGCGCGCGCTCACCGTGCGCCTGAACACCGGCTACGGCGCGATCTACCACCATGTCGAGGACAAGGGCGACGTCCTCGCGGCGGCCACCGACGACGTCATCACCCGCGTGCTGGCCCCCGTCGTCGACCATGCGGACCCCCGCGAGGCCCTGCGCCGCCTCGCGCTCGGCCTGTTCGACGCGATCGACGCCCACCCCTGGGTCGGGGCCCAACTGTCCAGCGAGCCATGGCGACCCGCCCTGCTGGACTTCTACGAGAGCGTCGGCGGCCTGCTGGACGCGCTCGCCGTCCCCGAGCGGGCGCGCTTCGACGCGGCCGGAGCCCTGGTGAACTACGTGCTCGGGGTGGCCGGACAGAACGCCGCGCACGCCCGCCGCCGCGCCGAGAGCGGTGACATGGACCGAGCGGCCTTCCTCGACCACGCCGCCTCGCAGTGGGCCCAACTGGACCCCGCCAGATACCCGTTCGTCCGGGCCGCCGTCACGCAGCTCCGGGAGCACGACGACCGGGAGCAGTTTCTCGTCGGCGTGGACATCTTCCTGGCCGGTATCGAGTCCTTGACGTAGGCGTGGCGTGGGCGTGGCGTGGGCGGTGGCCGAGCCGATCTTCGGGTCCGGGCGAGGTTGATTGTGTGGAGTAATGGGCCATCATGCTGGATTCTGGTGAGATCTGTTGACGGGTGGTCAGGTCCCCGTCATATTTGAGCAGCTCGGCAGTCCAGCTCCCCTCGCCCACTCCCCACCCACCTCGCCCGGGAGACCGCCCATGCGTCGCAGACTCCTGCCCTCGGTGTTACGCGCCTTGGGCGCAACGCTGTTGCTTCTCGGCACCATCAACGGCCTGGCCGCCGCACCGACAGCCCAGGCCGCCGCTCCGCAGGCTTCCACCACCTCGAAAGCCGAGGTCTCCACCGCCATCACGGTGGACGGCTCCAAGCCGGGCCTGGCCTTCGACGGCGTCGGCGCGATCTCCGGAGGCGGCGGCAACTCCCGCCTGCTGGTCGACTATCCGGAGCCCGAGCGCAGCCAGCTGCTCGACTACCTGTTCAAGCCCGGCTACGGCGCCTCGCTGCAGGTGCTGAAGCTGGAGATCGGCGGCGACACCAACTCCACCGACGGCGCCGAGCCCAGCATCGAGCACACCAAGGGCGCCGTCGACTGCAACAACGGCTACGAATGGTGGCTCGCCGAACAGGCCAAGGCCCGCAACCCCAACATCAAGATCTACGGCCTGGCCTGGGGCGCGCCCGGCTGGATCGACAACGGCTCCGGCAACTTCTGGTCCCAGGACACCATCACCTACCTGATGGCCTGGATGGGGTGCGCGGCCCAGCACCATCTGAGCGTCGACTACCTCGGCGGCTGGAACGAACGCGGTTTCAACGCGACCTGGTACGAGAACCTGAAGTCCGCGCTGGTCGCCGCCGGTCACAGCACCACCAAGGTCGTCGCCGCGGACAGCGACTGGTCGGTCGCCGACGCCATGGCGACCGACCCGGCGTTCAAGAACGCGGTCGACATCGTCGGCGTCCACTACCCCTGCGGCTACCTCGGCTCCTTCACCTCCTGCCCCAGCACCGCGAACGCCCAGGCGCTCGGCAAGCCGCTGTGGGCCAGCGAGAACGGGTCGGAGGACACGAACCAGGGCGCTCCGGCGGTGGCGCGCGCGATCAACCGCGACTACGTCGACGGCAGGATGACCTCGTACATCAACTGGCCGGTCATCGCCGCTCTCTACCCCAACCTGTACTTCTCGACCGACGGCATGTCGATCGCCGACCAGCCCTGGTCGGGCAACTACAGCATCGGCAAGACCACCTGGGTCACCGCGCAGACCACCCAGTTCGCGCAGCCGGGGTGGCACTACATCGACTCCGCCAGCGGCTACCTCGGCGGCTCGAACGCCAACGGCAGCTACGTCACGCTGAAGTCCACGAACAACAGCGACTACAGCACCGTCATCGAGACCATGGACGCGACGGCTCCCCAGACGGCGACCTTCTCCGTCACCGGTGGCCTGTCCACCGGGGCCGTCCACGTCTGGGCCACGAACGTCGACTCCGCCAACTCGGCGGACTGGTTCGTCCACACCCAGGACGTCACCCCGACCAACGGCAGCTACACGCTGACCCTCCAGCCGGGCTACGTCTACACCGTCACCACGACCACCGGCCAGGGCAAGGGCACCGCCACGTCCCCGTCCGCCGCCCCGCTCGGACTCCCGTACAGCGACACCTTCGAGAAGCCGGCCACCACGACCTCGCCCAAGTACTTCTCGGACATGAACGGCGCCTTCCAGACCGTCCCCTGCGGCGGCGGACGCGCGGGCACCTGCCTGCGGCAGATGGCGGCGACCACACCGATCCGCTGGACGAACGAGCCCTACGACGCCCCGTACACGATCATGGGCGACGGCAGCTGGACCAACTACACCGTCACTGCCGACACCCTCTTCGAGCAGTCGAGCACGATCGAGCTGCTGGGCCGGGTCAACCAACAGGGCCGCAACAACAACGGCCTGAACGCCTACCACCTGCGCGTCAGCGACACCGGCGCCTGGTCCATCGTCAAGAGCGACACCAGCTGGAACTTCACCACCCTCGCCAGCGGCACCACCACCGCTGCGCTCGGCACCGGCAGTTGGCACACGGTCTCGCTCTCCATGCAGAACACCACCCTGACTGCGAGCATCGACGGCGTCACGGTCGGCAGTGCCACCGACGCGAGCTTCACCAACGGCCAGGCCGGGCTCGGGGTGACCGGCTACCAGACCGACCAGTTCGACAACTTCTCCCTCACGCCCGGCACCCCGGCGAACTACACGGGCCCGGTCACCTCAGGCCTGACCGGCAAGTGCGTCGACGACAACGGCGACTCCGACGTCGACGGCACGGTCGTGCAGCTGTGGGACTGCAACGGCGGCCCCTCGCAGGTGTGGACCTGGGCCAACGGGATGCTCACCCACGACGGCAAGTGCCTCGACGTCATCGGCCAGGGAACGGGTAACGGCACGCTGGTCGACCTGTGGGACTGCAACGGCGGCGCCAACCAGCAGTGGACGCCCCAGGCGAACGGAACCCTGGTCAGCGCCCAGTCCGGCCGGTGCCTCGACGACCCCGGCTTCACCACCACCAACGGCACCCAGCTGGAGATCTGGGACTGCAACGGCGGCGCCAACCAGCAGTGGAAGCTGCCCTGACGCCAGCCCCGCGTGTGCATCACCGTGTGTCGGTCCGCCCCGCCCCGCCCCGCCTCGCTGCGGGGCGGGGCGGACCGGTCAGTGACCCTTCACCGCACGCCTGGCGAGGGCCTTGTGCAGGGCCTCGTCCACGTGCCCGGCGAAGACGAGCTCGACGCCCTGACGCCGCCGCTGCCCGATCTTCGTCGCCTCCGCCTGATTGCCGGCCGGGGCGACGAGAACGGTCGCGTAGCTGTGCTTGGCCGCGTCCAGGGCCTCTCCGAAGTCGTCGACCGGCACCAACTCGCCGGTCGGCGTGACCGCGCCGGTCACCGCGACCTCGGGCCGCACCAGGTGCCCGCCGAGGTAGGAGACCAGCGCCGCGACCACCGCCGCCCCGGCGGCGTGGCCGTCGGCGACGGTCGCGCCGACGGGGACGTTGCCGTAGGCCTGGACCACCTGCACGTCGTTCGTGGAGAACCAGGCCGCGTCCAGCTCCGGCAGCAGCCGGGCGGCGTTGGCCCGGACGTATCCGACCGCCGCCTGCGCGGGCTCCTCCAGCAGCGCCGACCACTTGCGCGGGACCGTGAGCCGCCCCTTGCCCTTGGCCGCGGTGACCTCCACCGGCACGAGCTCCCCGGAAATGGGAGTCCAGGCCATGCCCAGCCGGTTGTCGTGACGATGCATCAGCAGGTCGGCGTGGGCGAGGGCGTGTATCTGGCTGTCGACGTCGGCCTCGTAGTCGACCACGACGCGCGAGTGGTCCTCCGGGTCGAACCAGACCGGGAGGTGGCTGCCCTGCCACTTGAGCGTGTGCACCCGGGACTTCACGGTCGCCTCGAACGGCGGCTGCGAACGGTCGACAGGCTGCACCAGCAGCTTCAACGAGCAGTCGAACCAACTGGTCGTGAGGTCCTCGTCCGACGACCACGCGGACCGCGCGTTGCTGCCTTCGCCGATGGTCCGCATCGAGAGAATCTCGGCGTCACCCCGGCGCCCGTGCTCACGCAGGTCCTTGAGCAGATGCTTGTGCTTGAAGAACACGACAACCCCCTGGCGGTGACACTGACACCCCTCGCACCGGACCGATCCCCGGAGCCCCGTCTCTGCGGGCGGGCGCGCAGATTGTGCCACGTTCCGGCCCGCCCGCGCAGGGTGCTTGACCGGTGCGGCGATCGGCAGGTTCGGCACATGTGCGGCGCACGGGGACGCTGTTGTGGCGGAGACGAGGGGGAGGGTCCGAGCGGACAGATCCACCGTGTTGTGACCTCCTGACACGGCACCAGAGCGGCCTGGCCCCACCACGATGCGGGTCGCGTCGAGCCGAGCGCTGCCGGTGTCAGTGGCACCCGCTACATTCCCGGCATGGTCGAACTGGACTCCCTCCCCACCACCCGTGACGCCTACGACGCCGTCGCAACGCGCTACGCGCAGAACTTCACCGACACTCTGCGCGACCGGCCGCTGGAGCGTGCGCTGCTCGCCGCGTTCGCCGAGTCGGTGCGCGCCGGTGGTGATGGCGAGGTCGCGGATCTGGGCTGCGGACCCGGGCATATCACCGCTCATCTACGACAGTTGGGACTGCGTGCTTTCGGTGTCGACGCGTCGCCCGCGATGATCGGGCTGGCCCGGGAGGCCAACCCGGAGCTGCGGTTCGAGGTGGGCTCGATGGCGGCGCTCGACATCGCGGACGGCTCGCTGGGCGGGGTACTGTCGCGATCCTCGATCATCCACATCCCACCGCAGGACCTCCCGACGGTGATCGCGGAGTTCGCCCGGGTCCTGGCTCCTGGCGGCCACCTGCTGATCAGCTGCTTCGCCACCGACGACGTCGCGATCCCCACGCAGTCCTTCGACCACTCGGTGGTGACGGCTTATCGCTGGTCGCCCGACCGCCTGGCGGAGCTGCTGCGCGATGTCGGCGTGAGTGAGATAGCCCGGGTGCTGTGCGAGCCGCAGCCCACCTACAAGCGGCAATTCCGGGAGTTGCAGTTGCTGGCGGCCAAGAACTAGCGAGCCGATGAGTGGGTTCGCTGACCCGGTGGCACCGCTGGTCAAGCACGAAGGCAGGCGTGCAGCCCCCGCGCGCGTGCAGCCTGGCTGAAGTCGCCGAGCAGTTCCAGCTTCCGCCGCGAGGCTCCCTGTGTCTGCCCGATCGCGGTCGCCACTAGCTTGCTAGCAAGCTAGTGGCGAGTTAGCCTTGACGCGTGGGCGATGAGGAAGTCAAGCAGTTCAATGTGTACCTGCCGATCGGGCTGATCAAGCAGGTGAAGTTCCGCGCCATCGAGTCGGGCATGTCGCTGTCGGCACTGGTCGCCGAGGCGCTGCGTGCCTACCTCGACGGCGCCCATGAGAAGGAACGCCCATCGACTGAGAAGGAGGCCTGACATGGCGACCGAGGGAATCGAAGCCCTGTTCCTGGAGACACACAACTGGGGCAAGGCAGCACGTTTCTTCCAGGCGCTGGGCTACGAGCTGGAGTTCGACACGGGCCACAGCTCCGGCCAACTGCGCAACGGCGACGGGCCTTACGTCTTCATCGCGGAAGTCCCCGAGGATCGGGAGCCTCAGACGCAGGTCGTGCTGAAGGTCCCGGACGCGGACGCGTTCGCAGCCGCTCCGGTCGTCGAGGTGGTCACGCCGTTCGAGGAGACGCATTTCGGGACCAGGTTGATGACGGTTCGCGACCCTGACGGGCGCCTGTGGAGCCTTCAGGCTCCGGTCAAGAACTGACGGCGAGACAGAAGGGGAGCGCAATGGCAGACCAACCTCACGCGACGCCGGACGGCACGGCGGTGCGGACCGCCCTCTGGAGGGCGATGCACGTTCAGGTCGATCCGCTGCCCCATGTGTTCGAGGACGAGATCGGCCTGCGGCTGGCGGCACCCGACGACGACTGGCGCGGGCGTCCCGACATGGACCCACACCTCACCAGCGGGTTCCGGGCGGCGATGGTGGCTCGCGCCCGGTTCGTCGAGGATCTCGTCGTCGAGCATGCCGATCGCGGCGTCACCCAGTACGTCATCCTGGGAGCTGGGCTGGACACCTTCGCCCAGCGTATGCCGGAGACCGCCTCCCGCCTGCGGGTCTTCGAGATTGACCAGCCCGGCCCGCAGGCGTGGAAGCGCCGTCGGTTGGTCGAACTGGACTACGGCATCCCCAGCTGGCTGCAGCTGGTGCCGGTCGACTTCGAGGCCAGCGAGGACTGGCTGAAGAAGCTGGTCGACGTCGGCTTCGACCCTGGTCAGCCGGCGTTCATCGCGTCCACCGGCGTCACGATGTACCTCACCAAGGACGCCATCGCGGCCACTCTGCGCCAGGTCGCCGGGCTCGCACCCGGTTCCACGTTTGCGATGACCTTCCTCGTGCCGCCGGAAATGCTCGACGAGGCCGATCGCGCCGGCCTGCAGGCGAGCAAAGAAGGCGCGCGAGCGTCCGGGACGCCGTTCATCAGCTTCTACACCCCGGAGGAGATGCTGGCACTCGCCCGTGAATCCGGGTTCGCGGACGCTCGACACGTGTCTGGGGCCTCGCACGCCGAGCGCTACTTTGCCGATCGCACCGACGCCCTCCGCCCGTCGACCGGAGAGGACATTCTGCTCGCCACCACCTGACCCTCGACAATCCGTCGAGCCGCCGCTGAGCGACGCCGGGATCGAGGCCGTCGCCAGAACCTTCCGCGCCACTGCGACCTGGAGCTGAGCGCCATCCCGGATGTGGCCGAGCTCGGCTCGGCCGCATCGGCATCGAAGTCGCGGAAAGGGCCACCGAGTTCTTCCGGCCGCCACAGCATGCAGCACCGGGGGCTACTGGACCCGCACCTTCGTCCCCGCACACGAGGTCTGCTCCCGGTAGCGGACGCCTGGCGACAATCGATGGCACGGTCTCCCCTTCAGCTCTCGCTGGCGGGGGGATCGTCGTTGCCCGGGCCGCCGGACCGCAGGTCCTGGAGGGCGCCCCGCTGCTCCGTCAGCGTCTGCCGGATGAGCGCGGCCTTGCGGCCGGCGGCCTCCGCGGCGTGGCGGGCGGTTGCGTCGCTCTCCTGCGCCGTGGTGACCGCGTTGCGGGCCTGGGCGAGGTCCTGCTCGGCCAGTTGGATTCGCTCCTGGCTCACCCGGAGCTGCTTGGCGGCGTGCTTCGCGCGCTCGCGGGCGTGCTCCAGGTCGATGTCAGCGGCGTGCCGTTCGGCTTCGAGCAGGTGCACGGTCTGCTCGGCGGCGGCGAGACGACGCTGGTGCTCCTCCCGCGTCGCCTGGTGATCGGGCTGCTCGTCCGTGGCCTTGGTTCGCGCCCTGGAGGGGCCGTCTGCGGGTGGGTGTGCCGGCGACGTCGTTGCTTGCGGTGCTGCCTGGGCGGCCTGGGCTGCCGGGGCTGACGTGAGGCCGGGCAGCGTGCTGTCGGGCGTGAGGGCGTGCGTGAGGCGGCCGGTGGCGAGTTCGTCGGCGGCCTGCGGGGCGGCGAGGACGGCGCGGAGGGTCTGGTCGATCTCGGCGACGGCCTGCTCGCCGAGCGGATTCCCCGCCGCCAGCGCTTCACCCCGGGCCTGCCTGGTGAGGGTTCCCACCAGCACATTGCGCTGCGCGCCGAGTTCCCGGAGCTTCCCCGCTTCGCGGTCGGTCTGCGCTTGGAGCAGGTCCTCTCCGAGCTCGCGGAGCTGTTCGACCAGCTCCGGGTGGTCACGGACGAGCAGGTTGAGCGCGTACGCGGCCGCGGTCGGACGGCGCAGCGCCTGGATCCGGGCGGCCAGGTCCCGTTCACCGGCCTGTCGGGCCTGCCCGACGGCCGCGTTGCGCGCCGTGGTGAAGTCGGTGGGCGCGAGGGCGTAGAGCGTGTCGGCGACGCGGTCGAACGCGGAGACGGACGGGTTCGGGCGCGCTGAGGCGTCCCCGGAGTTGCCCTGCCGACGGCTCGTTCCTGTCACGTCTGTCACGTCCCGAAGTGGTGACCTTCGTTTCGCACTCCTACTGATCAGTGTCATCGCA
Source organism: Streptacidiphilus fuscans (assembly GCF_015690355.1). Lineage (GTDB taxonomy): Bacteria > Actinomycetota > Actinomycetes > Streptomycetales > Streptomycetaceae > Streptacidiphilus > Streptacidiphilus fuscans. Next base: position 138,079 of record NZ_JADPRT010000002.1, read on the forward strand.
GCAGGTCAGGTCAGCTACTTCGCCGGGCGACGGCGGTTCGTCCGTGGCGCCCGGGACTCTCTCAGCGCCGCCGCTGGTCGGCCCGCAGCTCGAAGTCGCCGTAGCTGTTGTCGGCGGGATTGACGGTCACTCCGGGTGCCACGATCTCGTCGATGCGGTCGAGCACGTTGGCGGTGAGGGCGACGTCTGCGGCGGGGAGGAAGGCTTCGAGCTGCTCCATGGTGCGTGGCCCGATGATCGCCGAGGTGACGCCGGGGTGGTTGACCACGAAGGCGACGGCCAGCTCGATCAGGGAGAGTCCGGCCTTCTCGGCGAGGACGGCGAGCTGTTCCGCGGCGTCGAGCTTGCGCTGGTTGGCCGCGCTGCCCATGTCGAAGCGGGCCGGTGGGCGCATCGCGGAGGCGGGCCCAGTCGCTAGGTCGGAGGAGGCGTCCTTGCGGTAGCGACCAGAGAGCCAGCCGCCCGCGAGCGGGCTGTAGGTCAGGGTGCCCATGCCGTGACGGCGCACGGTGGGCAGCACGTCCTCTTCGACGCCGCGGACCAGGATCGAGTACGGCGGCTGCTCGGTCACGAACCGCTCCAGGCGGCGCTCGCGCGAGACCCACTGGGCCTCGACGATCTGGGAGCCGGAGTAGGACGAGGACCCGATGTATCGGATCTTGCCCTGGTGCACCAGGTCGGAGAGGGCGCCGAGGGTCTCGGCGACGTCGGTGTCGGGGCTCGGGCGGTGCACCTGGTAGAGGTCGATGTAGTCGGTGCCCAGGCGCCGCAAGGAGTTCTCGACCTCCCGGATGATCCAGCGCCGCGACCCGCCCCGGGCGTTGGGGTCGTCCTGGCTCATCGGCATGAAGAACTTGGTCGCCAGGACCACGTCGTCCCGTCGCCCCTTGAGAGCCTTGCTGACGATCTCCTCCGAGACCCCGCCGGAGTACACGTCGGCGGTGTCGACAAAGTTGATGCCCGCGTCGAGGGCGCGGTGGATGATCCGCACCGAGTCGGCTTCGTCCTCGTTGCCCCACGGGCCGAACATCATCGCGCCCAGGCAGAGCGGACTGACCTGGACGCCGGTGCGGCCGAGCGGTCGGTACTGCATGACGAGGTTCTCCTTTTTGCGTCGTGCGTCAGTGGTCGCGTGTGCGTCAGCGGTTGCGCGAGGGCGCGGCCGTGCCTGCGTCGGCCCAGCTGGCGAGGAGGTCGAGCGCCTCCCGCGCGGGGGAGTCCGGCTCGGGGGTGTAGAAGTTGAGGCGCAGCCCGGGATCGGCCGGCAGGTCCATCGCCTCGTACGGCAGCGCGAGATCGCCGACCAGCGGGTGATGCAGTCGCTTCACGCCGGAGCGGTGGATGTTCACGTCGTGGCGGGCCCACCGGCGTGCGAACTCCTCGCTCTTGGTGGTGAGCTCTCCGATCAGGTCGGTCAGCGCCTTGTCGTGGGGCGCTCGGCCGGTCTCCGAGCGCAGGAAGGCGACGGAGTCGTCGGCGGCCTTGTTCCAGTCGGTCCAGAAGTCCTGGCCGGCGGGGTCCAGGAAGAGGAACCGGGCGGTGTTGACCGGCCCTCGCTGGGCGAAGAGCGGGGAGTCGAAGACCGGCGCGTACAACGCCCGGCCCAGCGCGTTGGCGGCGAGGACGTCGAACCGTGCGTTGCGCACGTAGGCCGGCACATCGGTCATCGAGTCGAGCAGCCGCAGAATCGTGGGCCGCACCCGCGACGCGGTCACCACGGGGCGCCGGCTGGAGGGGTTGGACGCCCGTGCGAGGTCGTAGAGGTGGGTGCGCTCGGCCTCGTTGAGCTGCAGCGCGCGGGCGAGCGCGTCGAGGACGGAGTCCGACGCGCCGCTGAGGTTTCCGCGTTCGAGCCGGATGTAGTAGTCCACGCTCACCCCCGCGAGCAGTGCGACCTCCTCGCGGCGCAGACCGCTGACGCGGCGGTTCCCGCCGTAGACCGGCAGTCCGGCCTGCTCCGGCGTGATCCGTGCGCGTCGGGTGCTCAGGAACTCGCGGACTTCGGCGGCCAGGTCGGTCCGGTTGGTGTCAGCCATGGTCAGGTCTCGAAGACTTCCTCGGGTGGTGATTCCTGTACTGGCTTCTTCACCGTAGATGCGCCGGTCGGGGCGTGCGAGGTACTGCCATTACCTGGAAGAGCAGTGACTCCCACCCGCATGTGGACGCGCGGTTTGCTGGAGCAGACGGACCGCACCGAACCCGGCCGCGGCTTCGACCGAGCGGCTGACCTCGACGGCGTGCCGGAGGGCTACCGGGCCGCGGACGTGCGCGAGGGCGCTGAAAGTGCTCGTGCGGCCGTGACCGGCCCGCCGTCCTGCCGGTCCTGGCCGTCATCGTCACGGCCACGCTCATCGTTCCGGGACGCGGCACACGGCACACGCAACGAAAGGCCCCTGTGATGCAGACGCTCACCCTCAACAACGGCGTCACGATGCCCGCCCTCGGATTCGGCGTCTTCCAGACCCCGCCCGACCAGACCCGCGCCGCCGTCACTGCCGCGTTCGAAGCCGGTTACCGGCACATCGACACCGCAGCGGCGTACGCCAACGAGCGTGAGGTCGGCCAGGCCATCCGTGACAGCGACGTCCCCCGCGAGGACGTCTTCATCGAGACCAAGATCTGGATCAGCGACTACGGGTACGACCAGACCCTGCACGCCTTCGACAAGAGCGCCGCAAAACTCGGCGTCGACCGGATCGACCTGCTGATCCTCCACCAGGCGCTGCCCACGGCCTTCGACCGGACTGTGGCCGCCTACCGCGCCCTGGAGAAACTCCTCGACGACGGCAAGGTCCGGGCCATCGGCGTCAGCAACTTCATGGTCGACCACCTGACGGCGCTCCTTGACGCGACGTCCGTCGTCCCCGCGGTCAACCAGCTGGAGATCCATCCCTACTTCCAGCAGCGTGCCGTACTCGACTTCGACGACGAGCACGACATCCTCAACCAGGCCTGGTCACCCATCGGCGGCATCACCAGCTACCGCGGGACCGGCACCAGCATCAGCACCTTCGACGACCCGACCATCGCGGGCATCGCCGCCGCACACGGCAAGACCCCGGCCCAGGTGATGCTGCGCTGGCACCTGCAACAGGGACGCTCGGCCATCCCCAAGTCCGTGCGGCCCGAGCGGATCGCCGAGAACTTCGACGTGTTCGACTTCGCCCTCACCCCGGACGAGCTGGCGGCGCTGGACGCCCTGGACACCGGACGCCGCGGAGGTCCCGAGCCCGAGGACATCACCTTGCAGGCCTACGGCCGCGCCATCCCGGAAGCCTGATGCACCTTCACCTCTGCCTCTACCGAAGGGAACCTCATGACTGACCCGCAGACCCCGGCACAGCGGCTGCTCGGCGACTTCGCCCCCAAGATGGTGCAGCTCACCGACGACGTGTTGTTCGGCGACGTCTGGGCCCGGCCCGGCCTGTCCCGCCGCGACCGCAGTCTGATCACCGTCGCGGTGCTGGCCGCCACCTATCGCCCCGACCAGCTGAACAGTCACCTGCGCCTGGCGCTGGAGAACGGTCTCACCCAGGAGGAACTCGTCGAGGCCCTCACCCACCTGGCGTTCTACGCCGGCTGGCCCTCGGGCATGGCCGCGCTGACCCAGCTGAAGAACATCTCCGCCGAAGCCGCGAACAAGTAGCAAGTACCAAGTGACAAGTACCAAGTAATAGGAGGAACTGAACATGGAACGTCTGCAACGGAAGTCCACCACGAAGCTCCCGGCCGAGAGGTTCACTGGCGACGCCTGGCTGGACATGCTCGCCGTCGGCACCGAGCCTTCCCGGCTGACCGTCGGCCTGGTCCGCTTCGCCCCGTCCGCCCGCACCGCCTGGCACCGCCACGCCGTCGGCCAGACCCTGCACTGCGTCTCCGGCACCGGCCTGGTCGCCACCCGCGACGGCAAGGTCATCGTGCTGCGCCCGGGCGACACCGTCCACACCCCGCCCGGCGAATGGCACTGGCACGGCGCCGCCCCGGACGCCTTCATGGAACACCTCGCCATCTCCGAGGGCTCCGGCAACCCCGACATCCCGGACGTCGACTGGGTTGAGCACGTGAGCGAGGAGGACTACCGCAACGCGGCGGGCACGGCCTGACACGCGCCGGCCGACGTCGGGTCAGTCATCCTCAGCACCAAGAGGTGTCAGTCGTGCCGGGTAGCCTCCTTCGCGTGGACACCCGCAGGCTCGTGGAACAGCTCGGTGCCGGGACCGTCGAGCGGCGTAGGAGTGCGTGCGTGCGTGCGAAGAGATTGAACGGCGGGTGATGGCGTGGGCTACGAACTGCAAGCCGTGATCGGCGGGCGCGAGGCGCTGCGCCAAGCCGTCGAGGGGTTGTGTGCGGCGCGGGTCGTCGAGTTGGAACAGGGCTTGGCGATGGTGCCCATGACGGAAGCGCTCTTCGACGAGATGGCGGATGCCACGCAAGACTCCTCCGGCCTGGGCTTCTGGTTTCTACCGGGAGGCTTCGCCCATGTTCTCGCCCATTGGTCCAGGGCCGGGGCCGTCGCCTACGTCGAGGCGGAGTACTTCGGGGGAGTCGGTCGGCAATGCGCCGCCGTCTGGTCCGACGGAACGCTCTCGCTCGGACCGCTGACCTTGGACGAGGACCAGCACATACCCGCGCAGGGCACCCCGGTTTCCGTCGCCCTACGATCCCTCGGGGCGCTGCGCACAACTGGAGCGGATGAGTTCGCGGCCGTCGGTCTGCAACGTCACCGGGAGACGGAGAGCTGGGGCTCGTCCTGAGGTTGGCTCAGACTTGGGCGTCCGGTGCCAGCCGAAGGCCGGACATGGCGAGGAAGTCGGCCAGTTCGAGGTAGCCGCCGTCGGTTCCGTCGTCCCACAGCGTCCAGAGCCGGGAGCTCTCGCCGTCCCATGTTGGGACGTCGTCGCTGGGATGCTGCTCGACGCTCCCCTCGCCGTGCCGGTAGCGGAGGTGCAGGTACTGGCCGCTGGTCGTCCATGCGTCCCATTGGGCCGGGTGACTCCGGGAGGTCTGTACGACGCGGGCGAGGACGATGTCCTCATGAAGATGGGCCTCGACGGCGCCCAGGTGCTGATCCTGGGCGATGACGAGATCGTCGGTGAGGGCGAGCAGGCGGATGCTTCAGAACGTCGAAAGTCGAGAGGTCAGGACCGGAATTTTCGAGCGGCACAGCCGGAACCCTTGTGATCTTCCCGCTCAATTGCTCCGCGCGTACTCATCGGTCTCCGTCTTAATGGCCGAGTACGCTGCATTGATGTGATCCACCGAATCGGGGATCGTGGACACCGCGGACATGAATGCCGGGCCGTCCCCCTGTTGCAACGACTTAGTGCAGGTGCTTGCCGCGTTCGCTGCCTCGGCGATCGCCTGCGCCAAGTTCAGCTGAAGGCGCGAGTCGGGTACGGGGAAGTAGGCTTCCGCAGCCCGGGCGCTGCGGTCGAGGTCGCGGCAGTCGGCCATGAGCGTCGAGACCCACTGCGTGCTGAGGATTCCGGACGGCGAGGCTGTAACCGCCTGGCCGAGGTGCCTGCCGAACCGGCCCAGTTCCTGGCTCCACTGCTGGAGGATCTGCCCGCCGCCGAACTTGTACCACGCTGTCAGCTGGAACGCCCGGATCAACTTCGGCTCGTTTGTCGGCGTGTCGGCCGTTTGGGCCTCCTCATCCAACGTCTGCGAACTGACCGGGGAGCTGTGAATCTGGATCGCTCGTGCCGTCGGGATTGCCGTGGCGCCGATGGCGACCAGCACGACAATGGCAGCCCCGATCACACGGACGACGTGCCGCCGCGTTCCGGGATCGTGGGCGTGCGGGCTCGGCCGCGGTGTGGGCTCCCGGAACCTGCTATTCAGCTTTGCCACCGCCGAGACGACGAAGGCGGTGGCGAACGCGGCCAGGATCGAGAAGCTCAGGGCGGCGATCATCAGTTGAGCCGTCAGGCTCCAGCCTGCGCTCGGTACCCACACGCAGACATCCATGGAATCCGCGAGCGGGCGCACGCAGCCGTCAGCCGACTCGGTGAAGAAGGTGGCCACCAGTCCGAACGCAGTTGTTCCCGTGGCCGCGACCAACGCGACCGGCAATCTGTGCCACGGTACGAGCGCCGCTGCTATCGCGGCAGCCGCAACTGCCGCGAAGACGATGGCGACACAGATCCAAGAGAGGGTCATGACGGCGAACAGGGCAGTGAAACGATCGGGAGCCGGGACGGTTGAATGCATTGCCGCCTTCGCCACCGCTATCCCACCGATCGAGGTCACCGCACCGACGGTCAGCGCCCAGGCGATCGGCCGCGCGAGCGACGGACCGCGTCCGTCCGACCCGCCAGGTATATCCGCGGTGGGTCGGCGGCGAACCGCACCGATGACGATTCCGATCAGCGGCACGAGCCACAGAACGCCGTCCGCAAGCACGTTCAACGTACCGTTCCAGCCAACCCAGACAGGTGCGAGCAGTGCCAGCGCATGCAGCAGACCCCGATGGGCAGAGACCTTACCGGGGAAGGCCTGCTCCACCTGCTCGGTCAGGGTTCTAACGCTCTGAAGGCCCACTGTGTACGTCGACGCCTCAGTCGACCACCAGTAGAGCCAGGCGGTGGCCAGGAGTCCGGCCGCGACGAGCATAAGGGCTAGAGCGGGGCGCTTGTCCGCGCCGGGCCACACGGTAAGCCACAGCCGCGCGCAGACCGCCATCCACCAGCAGAATCCGATCCCCGCGCACAGAACAACGAGCCCGAGCCAGGGCCGCGAGGGGACGAACTGGAGCTTCGAGAGCTGCCCTGTCTCCCATTCGGCGAACGCGAGGCCCGCACCGAACCACAAACCCGCCGAGATCCCTGATGGCACGCCGGGTAGGTCATTAAGCACCGCGTACGCGACCGCGCGCCAGAGCGCTACTCCGGCCACCGCGATGGCTGCTGCGGCAGCGAGTAGGGCGGGGCCCCATACAATCCAGTCATTCGTGTCTGACAGGTAGATGCCGCTGTCCGCGGCGATCATGATCGCCGCGGCGCCGGCCAGGAACATCTGCAGCGGGTTGATCCGGAATAGTGCCTCTGGCCCGGCGAGCGCGCTCCTGCGCAGCGACAGACGCGGGTGCGATCGGCCCGCGTCGCGCAGCATATGCAGCAGCCTGCGGAATCCTGATGTGCCGGATTCGGGTCGCTCCCAGGCATGCTCCGAAGCTCCCCAGCGCCGCGCTGTGCGGTCCGCGTACATTTCCCGCGCACGCAGCACGTCCGCTCGGGAGAGAAATGCCAGTGCGGTGAGCAGGATTGGGTAGACCAGGTCCCTGATGACGGTAGGCCACTCGCCGGACCAGAACGGATCACTGGTCAGCGATCCGGAGAAGAGCTGCCACAGGTTCAGGCCGAGGCCGGGCAGAGCAACGAGCAGGAGATAGACGCGCCACACGGCGAGGGTGGCGGTGGAGACAGTGACGTCGCGGTTCCTGATATGCGCGAGCTCGTGTAGTAACACCGCGTCAAATCCGGTGCGATCGCGTTCAAGGGCAGCGACGAGGTCAGCGTCCAGGCACAGGATCGGGTGGGAATCGCGGCCGAAGACCATGGCTCCATTGCCCCGGGAGAAGGGGTCGAAGACGAGCTCGGGCGGCCGCACCAGGCCGGCTCTCGCAGCAGCGTCAACGGCAGCTTCGCGCAGTTTGCCCGAAGGATCGACCTCGGCCAGCGGCATGAGGTGCCGCCAGCGTCGGGTGAGCTTGGGCAGCAGCAGCGTCAGAAGCCCAGCGAGCAGCACCATCGCGAGCGGCCAGACTGCGTTGCCCCAGACTGGCGGTGCGGGCTCGTACCGTGCGTAGCAGGCGGTCAGCTCGGCGTTGTGAGTGAGGAGTGGGACGTAGTTCGATGCGACGTCGCCGCTGTTCACGTCGAATCCGGCCGCGAGAAGGCAGCCGAGGCCGCTGAAGTGATCAGGGCTCGTCGTGACTTGCCAGAAAGTGGACAACAGGGATGCGCTGCTGATCACGAGAAGCGCGACTAACTGGATGAATCGCGTTGTCGTTCCCGCCGCGATTTCGCGCTCATCCACCCGATACGGCGGCTGTTTGATGTCAGCACTCACCTAGCTCCCCTGCCGCCGTGTGCCACCCGCCTCGGGGCCACCGCCGGTCTCCAACGGCCGGGGGGCCTCGGAGGCGTCGATCGCCGGAGCGTTCGCGATCGCAAGCGCGGCAACGATCGTGTCGGCCATCACGGCTCCCTTCCTCGATCCCACTCCGTGTCGGGCAGCCGATTTGACCGCCGTCGCGTGCACGACGGCGAGTTGCTCGCGCGTGAAGGTGATGACCTCGGGGGATGGTGGCTGGTCGCTCTGTCCCAGCTTGCGGCGGCTGAGCCTGCGCATGGCCCGCGCAAGGCGTTTGGAGACCCCTTCCCCGGCATTCGCACCCATCCGGCGCACCGCCTCGTTGACCGCAAGCCAGACCAGCGGTGAGACGAGGCCGACCGACGCCTCGATGCCGAAGGCCAGCGGATCGCGGCGGTGACGACGCGAGCGCAGGCGGCGCGCGACGAGCGACGGGCGCTGCCGGGCGTACGCGGCCACGACGGGAAGTTCGTCCGGGGCAATGCAAGCCACGATATCCCGGGCCAGCGCCTCGCGCAGCGATCCCGGCTGCAGAGCGGAATCCGCCCGTCCGTCCCCAGTTTTAGCGGACATCCTCAGCCACCCCCGTGGGTCCCCATCCGCCATCCCCTACGTCCGCGAAGGCTAGCACTCACCACGCGTTCGAGAACCCTGATTCACCCGATGCGGCGAGCGCGTATCGGGGCTTGAGCCCTGTGGGTTTCATAAACCCCATCGGTGCGGGTCAGGCAGCGCGTTAGTACCCGTGTAGGACGCCACCGAGTCGCTCGCTTCGTTTGATGCTGAGCTGGCCCGACTCTCGACATTCGCTGTTCTGGCAGACCTAGGCTCGGGTCGCTCGGTGGGGTGATGTGGCGTCATCTGGCCGCATGGGATGTCAATGTCCTCGACGACTCAGGCGTCGTTTGTCTCATGCAGGTCGGCCGCGGGCGCCCAGGCCCCGGCAGTGATCGGGTTTCCCGACTCGACGACGACGAACGGTTCACTGCCCTCGTGCGCGTAGCGGCCCCCGTGGCTGCCGACTTCACCCCGAAGAGCAGCACCTGAATCCAAGCTCCCGGCCCGATCGCATCGAGGGCCAGGGAACGGAGCCCGCCCTGTATGGGCTCCGGCACCACCGCTGTGACTCCTGGCTTCACGCTCGCCCGCGACAGGGGCTGCCGCGCAACCCGATGGACCAGCCAGTCGGCCGGTCCCCGCCTACGGCTACACCCGGCCTGTCGTCACCCGCCGCAGCACTGTCTGGCAGCGTCTCCAGCCCGACGGCCTGCAGGAGCAACTCGCCGCCGGAGCAACGCTGGTGCTCAACGGCGTCGACGAGCTCCACCCTGGCCTGCACCACCTCGCAGCCGAACTGGAGCGTTGGCTGCGCACCTCCTGCCAGATCAACCGCTACGCCTCCAGGACCAGCACCGAGGGCTTCGGCACCCGCTGGGATGACCACGACGCGGTCGTCGTCCAGCTCGACGGCACCAAGCGCTGGCGGTTGTACGGGCCCACGCGCACCCACCCATGCACCGCGACTTCGAGGCACCCGAACCGCCAACGAGCTGCTGTACAGGGCGTTCACCACTCTGGAGGAAGCCTGCGGCGACGGCCAGATCCGTGCGTATGGCGTCTCCACCTGGAGCGGCTTCAGCAGCAGGCTGTTCGACATCCCGACCCTGCTGGGAGCCGCGTTCCGCGCAGGAGGAGCCGACCACCACCTGCGCGCCGTCCAACTCCCGCTGTCCATCGTCCATCTCGGCCCGATCGCCCAGGCCCTCGAAGGCCGAGGCGTTCTCGCTGACGCCTGCGCCGCCGGTCTGACCGTCTTCGCCTCAGCGCCTCTGCACGGCGGCCTCGCCCCGCAGTGCTTCCCGAACCACCGAGCCGATGGTGCCCGCCGCCCCCGTGATCGCCACGGTCCCAAGGCTCACGTTGCCTCCTCACGTGTCCACAGTCCAAGCATCGTTGCTCTCGTCGATCCACTGATCAAGCTCCGGCAAAGCCGCACTGCCGGCTCATCGTCGGTATGCGGTGCTTCGCCCCAGCGTGCGGGTCTTCCCTTGGTTCATTGGTCTAGTCCAAAATGATCGTTGACGAAGTCACGGCAAAACCGGCCGCGCTCGGCGGCTGCGCCGCGCGCGGTCGTGGCGGGTCGCGGGCACCGGATGAGGGGGATGCGATGTCGGAGTGGGCCGGGGGGCCTTCCAGGGGAGGCGGGGCAGCCGAGGCCGGACAGTTCGGGACGACGCTCCAGTTGTTCCGCCAACGGGCCGGGCTGAGCCAGGAGGTGGCCGCGTCGAGGGCAGGGATCAGTACCAGGGCGCTGCGTGATATCGAGCGCGGCCGGGTCCAGCGCCCCCACACGCGTACCCTGCAGCGCCTGGCCGAGGCGCTGCAGCTGACTCGGGGTGAGCGGGCGGACCTGTTGGCGGTCGGGCGGACCGTGCCGCCTCGCGGTGTGGGTCGGCCGCGGCTGCTGATTCTCGGCCCGCTCTCGCTCCAACGGGGTGATGCCTCCGTGTCGGTCACCAGTCCGATGCTGCGCCGTCTGTTGGGCCTGTTGGTCCTCAAGTATCCCGAGCCGTCCACCCAGCAGGAGATCACCGACGTCCTGTGGCCGTCCGGGCCGCCCAGTTCTCATCAGAGCCTGATCCACACCTATGTCAGCCAGGTCCGCCAGCTGCTGGAGCCGGGCGACCTGTCGACGGTCCCGCCCCCGACACTCCCGCCGCCGACGGTCGCCCGTACGCCCACCGGCTACGTGCTGAAGGCGTCCCGGGGCCAGATCGACCTGGGCCATTTCGACGAGCAGTTGGCGCAGGCGAAGCGGTTGCGCCGGGTGCCGGACCCGGGGGCCGCGTACGCAGCGCTGACGCAGGCGCTGCGGTGGTGGCGCGGTCCGGTGCTGGCCGACGCGGATCCGGTGCTGCGTCAGCATCCCGCCGCGGTGGCGGCCGACGAGCGGCGCGTCGAGGCGGTGCTGCTGCACGCCGACACGGCGCTGCTGCTGGGTCGGCACGAGGAGGCCGTCCCGGTGCTGCGGGACCTGGTGAACACCGAGCCGCTGCACGAGGGTCTGCACGCCCGGCTGATCCTGGCGCTCGCCAGTTGCGGGGAGCAGGCCGCCGCGCTCCACGTGTTCAGCCGCCTGCGTGACCGGCTCGACGAGGAGTTGGGCATCGCGCCGAGCGCGGAGCTCCGTGACGCCCACATGCGGGTGCTGCGTCAGCAACTGCCCACGGCATCGCCCACCGCATTACCCACTGCACTGCCCACCGCGCGGCGCCTGGTCGGACCCGCTCCTGCCAGCCGTCCGGTGCCGGCCGGTCCGCCCCCGGCCCAACTGCCCGCCAGGACCGGCACCTACGTCGGGCGGGGACGGCAGATGCGGGAGTTGGACGACCTTGTCTCGACCGACCCGGCGCGGCGCTCCCAGCTGGTGGTCGTGGTCGGGCCGCCCGGGGTGGGCAAGACCGCGCTCGCCAAGCACTGGGCGCACACGCGGCGGGAGCACTTCGGGGACGGGCAGTTGTTCGTCGACCTGCGCGGCCACTCACCGCTTCCGACGCTGCGCACAGGCGACGTGCTGGCCAAGTTCCTCCGGGCCCTCGGCACCCCGGCCGACCAGGTACCGGCGGACGAGGACGAGGCCGCCGCGCTGTACCGCACGCTGCTCGCGGGCAGGCAGATGCTGATCATGCTGGACAACGCGCGGGATGCCGAGCAGGTCAGACCGTTGATCCCGGGCGCGCAGGGTTGCGTGGTGATGATCACCAGTCGCAGTCAGCTCGCTGGGCTGGTCGCGAGCGACGGTGCCCGACGCCTCGCCCTGGACGTGCTCGATCCGGACGAGGCCTGCCAGTTGTTGGGCAGCATCGTCGGCGACTGCCGGGTCGCGGCCGAGCGGGAGGCGGCCCGTCGGCTCGTGCAGGCGTGCGGCGGGCTGCCGTTGGCGATCCGGATCGCCGGGGCCAACGTGGTGGCCCGCAATGCCGGGATCGCCGACTACGGTGCCGAACTGGCGGGCAGCGACGTGCTCAGTCGGCTGTGCGTCGAAGGAGACCGGCGCTCGACCGTGCGGGCCGCCTTCGACCTCTCCTACCGCGCGCTGCCGACGGCGTGTCAGCGGATGTTCCGGCTGCTCAGCCTGATGCCGGGCCAGGACGTCACGGTGCCCGGCGCGGCGGCGCTGGTGGACTCGACGTCGGCGGAGACGAGCGGACTCCTGGTGAGCCTGACCGACGCGCATCTGGTGCAGGAACGGGTGCCCGGCCGGTTCGGGCTGCACGATCTGCTGCGCTCCTACGCTCGTGAACTGGTCAGCAGGGACGAGGCGCAGGCCGCCCAGCAGCGGCTCTACGACTGGTACCTCTACCACGCCGACGCCGCCGTCCGACTGCTGTACCCGTCGGAGCCTGCCTCGGACCGGTCAGAGGCAGGCTCCGCGCCGTCGGCCGCGCTGGTCTTCTCGGGACACGGCCAGGCCGCGCAGTGGTTGGCCACGGAGCGGGAGAACCTCACCAGCGCGGTCCTGCAAGCGTCCGGCGCCGGATTCCCCAGCGTCGCCTGGCGGTTGGCGGAGAGCCTGCACAGTCATCTGTCGGCGCGGAGGTACACGGGCGACTGCCTCAAGGTCGCGACGGCCGGCCTGTTCGCCGCAGTCGCCGACGGCCAGCTGCGGGCGCAGGCGGCGGCTCAACTGCGGCGTGCTGAGTGCCGTTCGGCGATGGCGCAGGGTGCGCAGGCCCTGGAGCTGCTGGACAGCGCGCTGGAGCTCGCGCGGCAGGCGGGATGGGACGACGGGCTGGAACTGGCGCTGCGTCGCATCGCTGCCGCGCACCAGGAGGACGGCGCCGTTTGCCTTCCGCCGGTTCCGTGAGGATTCCGGGACCGGTACCGGTACCGGTCCCCGAGAGCGACGCAGGCGATCCATGGCGCGGCGGAAGGGCAACTGTTGCGGTAGGTACCGCAGTTCTGCCGGTTCCCTGCCTGCCGGTCCACAGCGGCCGGCAGAACCGCAGGTCAGGGGAGGCCTGTGGGCCGGGTGCGGCAGTCTCAGGGGCTCGCGGCCCTCTGGTCCGGCTGTAGGAGCCTGAGCAGGCCCGCTGCGTACGGTGATCACCGCAGGCTGTTTCCGCCGATCCATGAGGTGAACACGTTGCGACAGCTCATCGCGCCCCTGACAGCTGCCTCAGTGAGGCGGCACAGGCTACTGCCCTGCGGTCGAGTCGGCCTCGAGCACGCGATCAGAAGGAGATGACGATGGACCTCTCTCCGGAGAACCCGCGTCAGGGTGCCCAGCGGGTCGCCGAGGTGGACGACTTCGTGATCGCGTTCTACGAACACGCCCTCGGACTGCCCGACTTCACTCCCTCCGATGTCGCCGAGGCGCTCGGCGTCGCACCGCAGCGTGCCGACCGGGCGGTCGCCGCGCTGCGCGATCTGCGCCTGGTCAGGTCGGCCGAGCGCGGCACGGACCGGCTGGTCGCGGTCAGCCCGGAGGCCGCACAGACGGAGCTGCTGATCCCGCTGGAGCGGGAGATCCTCGACAGGCGTCGCCGACTGGCGGGCTTCAAGGGGACGTTCAGCTCCTTCATGGCGGCGTTCGAGAAGCAGAAGCAGGCCGGTGCCCGTGGGAAGGCGGTGGTGATCACCAACGACCCCGAGGAGATCGAACTGCGGCTGCTGGAGGCCGCGCAGAGCTGCACCACCGAGGTCCTGGTCATGCAGCCCTGTGTGGCCCAGGAGACCCGCGAGTTGCGGCTGGCACGTCCGCTCGTGCTGGAAGCCGCGCGCCGGGGCGCGCAGGCGCGGGTCCTCTACCCGCACACCGCCCGAGGCGACTCCGACACCCGTGCGCACATCGGCGAACTCCTGCCTGCGGGCGGGCAGGTGCGGACCACCAACGAGGTGCGGGACCGGTTCCTGGTCTTCGACCGGAAGACGGCCTTCATCCCGGCCGGTGACGGCGACGAGATCGCCGTCGTCTACGAGGGCGTGGTCGCGGCCTTCCTGGCGGGACAGCACGCGCGGGCGTGGGAGTCCGCGTTCGCCGTCGACTCCGGGGCGGCCGGCTACGCCGGGACGCTGGAGGATCTGAAGGCGACGCTGCTCGACCTGCTGGCGTCGGGGGCCAAGGACGAGGTGATCGCGCGCCGGGTGGGCATGTCCGATCGGACGTTGCGCCGCCATGTGGCTTCGATCATGGAGGAACTGTCGGCCACCAGCCGGTTCCAGGCCGGCGTGCTGGCCGCCCGGACCGGCCTGGTCGACGCGGCATTGAGGAGCGTCGCATGAGCCGCTACGACCGACTTGCGTACACATCGTCGGTGCGCAGGGTCCAGCAGGAGATGGGCAGCGCCACGGCGGCCGACCGCCGTCTGCGGGGCGCGGAGGGTGACGAGGCCGAGCCGCTCACCGCGTCCGTGGCCGAGTTCATCCGCAGTCTCGACGGCTTCCTGTTCGCCAGCGTGGGTGAGACCGGTTGGCCGTACATCCAGTTCCGCGGCGGCCCGCCGGGGTTCGTCCATGTCCTGGACGCGCACACGCTCGGCTATCTGGACGTCCGCGGCAACCGGCAGTACATCACCACGGGCAACGTGCGCGGTGACGACCGCGTCGCGCTCTTCTTCATCGACCACGCCCGCCAGGCCCGGCTCAAGCTGTTCGGTCACGCCACCGCCGTGCCGGTCGGCGACGATCCCGTGCTCGCCGAGCGCCTCGGTTCTCCGCGCACCGAGGGGACGGTCGAACAACTCGTCACCATCCGGGTGGAGGCCTTCGCCTGGAACTGCCAGAACCACATCACCCGCCGATTCAGCGAGCGCGAACTCTCCGACGCGCTGGCTCCCGTCCACGAGCGCCTCGCGCGGCTGGAGCGGCTGGAGCGGGAGAACGCCGCGCTGCGCGCGGAACTCGCCGCCCGGGACTGACTGCCTGGAATCGACCGTCCGGAACTGACCGGCCAGTGGTCGTCCACTGGCCGAATTCGGCAGCCGGATCCGGACATTGAGAAAGGTACAGACCAATCCCTAGGGTGGAGGCACACCACAGAGCCCCGCGGCGAACGGAGTCCTCGCCCCATGGTCAGCGATGTGATCGACCGCAACAGCCGGTTCCAGGAAATCATGGACCGCCTCACCGCCAAGTCGATCGACGACTACTACAACCCCTACCGGCTCTTCGCATGGCCCGACCGGCTGCCCGAGGACATCTGGTGGATGAGCCCCGAACTCACCACCACTCACGGCACGGAACTCGCCGAAACGCTTTCCCCGGAACAGCTCCGCACCCTGTCCCGGTACGAAAGCATCAATTTCTACAGCCTGAACGTGCACGGAATCCGGGAACTGCTGACCGAGGTCGTCAACCGGATCCACACGGCCGGATTCGAGAAGCCCTCGGAGTTCTTCCACCACTTCATCGGTGAGGAGAACGAGCACATGTGGTTCTTCGCGGAGTTCTGCCTGCGCTACGGCGGGAAGATCTACCGACAGCCGGCCGGCGGCGCGGAGGCCGTGGGCCACTCCGCCAAGACGGAGAGCCTGCTGGTCTTCGCCCGGATCCTGATCTTCGAGGAGCTGGTGGACCACTTCAACTCGACCATGGCCACCGACGAACGGCTGCACGAGACGATCCGGGCGATCAACCGGATCCACCACCAGGACGAGTCGCGGCACATCGCCTTCGGCCGTGAGCTGGTCGACCTGCTCTACCAGGACCTCAAGCAGACCGCGTCCGAGCAGGAGCTCAACGACATCTCGACCTACCTGCGGCGCTATCTCACGCACAGCTTCGACTCGCTGTACCACCCGCAGGTCTACCGCGACGCGGGACTGGACAAGCCGCACGAGCTGCGCCGACTGCTGATGGAGTCGCCCGCCCGTGCCGAGGCCGAGCGGCGCACCTTCCGCAAGACCACCAGATACCTGGAGAGGACGGGACTCATCCGATGAACCGCCTGACCGGGAGCGACGGCGCGCCCGCGCTCGCCATCCTCGGGCCGGACGCCACCCGGCTGATCAAGGAGCTCGACCGGGTCTTCACCGGCTGGGGCCTGGCCGCCGGAGCGGACGAGATCAGCCCGCCGCCGCTCTACCCGGTGACCGACCTGGAGAAGTTCGACGTCTACACCAACTTCCCCCAACTCGCCTGGGTCGCCGGCTCCCTGGACCTGACCCGGGATCAGCACAAGCCCACCGGAGGCCGCTTCGCCCCCGAGGCGCTGCGCGAGGCCCGCTACGGGCTGCCGCACGCCACCTGCTACGGCGCGTACCTGTACCACGAGGGCGGGCGGGTCGCCGACGACACCCTGGTGACCCTGGTCAACCGCTGCTTCCGCAACGAGGACCACTACAGCGGGCTGCGCCGCCTGGCCAGCTTCCAGATGCGGGAGATCGTCGCGCTCGGCAGCTACGAGCACACCCAGCAGGCCCTGCACGGCTTCACCGAGCGGATCCTCGCCTTCGCCGCCGCGCTCGACCTGGACCTCGGCAAGGCCCCGGCCGGTGACCCGTTCTTCCGGAACGACGGCGCCCGCGCGCTGATGCAGAAGCTCAACCCGGTCAAGCACGAGTTCCAGTACGGGGACCTCGCGATCGCCTCGGTCAACACCCACCGGAACTTCTTCGGCGAACGCTGCGACATCACGCTCGCCTCCGGCGAGCACGCCTACACCTCCTGCACCGCCTTCGGGCTGGAGCGCTGGGTCGCCGTGCTGACCGAGCACTTCGACGGAGACCTGAGCGCCGCCCTCGACGCGGTCCGCGCCGCCGACCGAGGGTGAGCCAGCCGCGTATCGGCGTCGACCTGGTCCCGCTCGCCCGGGTCGGCGAGCTGCTCGGCGAGCTGCTCGGTTCCGGGAGCCGTCCGCTGCTCGGCCGCATGCTCTCCGAGCACGAGCTGCGGATCTCCGTCACCCCCGACGGCGCTCCGGACCCGGCGGGCCTGGCCGGTCGGCTGGCCGCCAAGGAGGCCGTCTTCAAGCTGTTCGGCGCCACCGGACAGCCGGTTCCCTGGCAGGGGATCGAGATCCTGCGCGGTCCGGGCGGACGACCCGAAGTCCGGCTGGCCGGCCCCGCCGCCGACCTGGCCGCCCGGGCCGGACTCGGCCCGATCGACATCAGCATCAGCCACGACGGCGGCTTCGCGATCGCCGTGGCGGCGGCCGTCGCCGTCCCTGTCGTCCCCGCCGTCCCCTGACGTTCTCTCACCACCCGTGACCGACCCTCCAATTCGTCCCGAAGGGATCAGCCATGAGCTCCGCCGGTATCGACAAGGTCCGCGACTGGATCCTCGGCCGTCACCCCGGCCGCACCGAACTCGCCCTCGACGTCAACATCATCGAGAGCCGCCTGGTCGACTCGCTCGCCTTTGTCGAGCTGGTCTACACGATCGAGGACGCGGCCGGAATCGAGATCGACTTCGACGCCATCGACATCGAGGACTTCCAGTCGCTGGCCACCATCCAGAAGGCGTTCTTCGCCTGAGCCCGAGGAGGGTTCCCCATGCACGCTGTCTCCTACACGGCCCAGTGGATGGCCGCCGCCCGCGCCCAGGAGTCGGAGCGCGACGACGCACTCTTCGTCGACCGGCTGGCCCGCGACCTCGCCGCCCCCAAGGGCTTCGAGCTGATCGAGCGTTACGCGGGCGGCGGCCTGCTGCCCTTCATCTCGATCCGGACCAAGTACCTCGACGACGCGATCACGACCGTGCTCGCCGAGGGCGAGATCCAGCAGGTCGTACTGATCGCCGCCGGAATGGACGCCCGCGC
Organism: Streptacidiphilus fuscans; assembly: GCF_015690355.1. Lineage (GTDB taxonomy): Bacteria > Actinomycetota > Actinomycetes > Streptomycetales > Streptomycetaceae > Streptacidiphilus > Streptacidiphilus fuscans. The sequence goes on from NZ_JADPRT010000002.1 coordinate 155,936, forward strand.
CTTCCGGCTGGACTGGCCCGACGGCGTCGAGGTCTACGAGGTGGACCACGGGCCGCTCATCGCCGAGAAGCGCCGCCGCCTCGACGCCCTCGGCGCCGAGCCGCGTACCGACCGGCGCGAGGTCTCCGCCGACCTGACCGGCGATTGGCTGCCCACCCTGGAGGCGGCGGGTTTCGACCGCAGCCGCCCCACCCTGTGGGTCGCCGAGGCGCTGACGTTCTTCCTCACCGAGGAGCAGGCGGCCGGCCTGCTCCGACTGCTCGCCTCCGCGTCCGCGCCGGGCAGCCAGCTGGCCTTCGACATCCTCGGCCGTGCGCTGCTGCGCAGCCCGTTCTCCAAGCCCTTCCTGGACACCCTGGCCGCCGACGGCACCCCGTGGATCTTCGGCAGCGACGAGCCGGAGGAGTTCGTCGCGGCGAACCTGTGGAAGGTGGTGGACCTGAGCGAGCCCGGCCAGCCCGGAGCCGGCCAGGGCCGCTGGCCGTACGACGTCCAGCCGAGGAACCGCCGCGGCGCCAACCGGCTGTGGCTGATCCGCGCACAGATCGCGGCGGCCTGATGAGCCGTCCGACCGCAGGCCGTCCGACCACGGAGCGCCCGATCACCCTGGAGCGGATCGAGTCCTACCTGCCCGAGCGCAGCGTGCGGATCGACGACCTCGGTGGGCGGCTCGGCCTGCGCCGCGCCCAGCTCGGCGTGTTCCGCAAGTTCTACGGGCTGGACACGCTCCGCTTCGACCCCGACCTGCCGCTGCTCGACCTGCTGCGGCCCGCCGCGCGCAGCGCCCTGGCCGCCGTGCCGGAGGGCGGCCGGGTGGACTTTCTGGCCTACGCCCACACCACGCAGGCGGTGGCCCCGGCCGATGTGGACGTCGCCCAGCTGGTCCGCGACGACCTCGGCCTGGGGGACACCGAGGCCTTCGGCCTCAGCCACCAGGCCTGCGTCAGCAGCCTCGGCGCCATCGAGGTGCTCGGCGAACTGCTGCGCGCGGAGGGCACCGAGGGCGCGTACGCGCTGATGGTCACCGGTGAGCAGGCGTACGCGCCGATCGTCCAGCACATCCCCAACACCGCGATCATGGCGGACGCCGCCGCCTCCTGCCTGATCACCCTGGACGGCGACGGCGACGTGGTCCGGTCCTTCGCGATCCGGACCCTGGGGGAGTACGCCCAGTGGCTGGAGCTGACCCCCGAGCAGAACACCGAGTTCGGTGAGCAGTACGGCGCCAGGATCGCCGAGGTCATCCACCAGGCCCTGGCAGACGCCGGGTTGACGCTCGACGAGATCGACCTGGTGATCCCGCACAACGTCAACATGCTCGCCTGGCGGCAGACCATCAAGGAGCTGGAGGTGGCTCCGGAGAAGGTGTTCCTGGACAACGTGCCGCGCTACAGCCACACCTTCGCCTCGGACGTCTTCGTCAACTACACCACGCTGCGGGACGCCGGCCGGCTGGTGGACGGCGGGCACTACCTGCTCGTCTCCGTCGGCCTGGGCGCCACCTTCGGGGCGATGGTGATCACGCACCGGGAAGCGGGTGAGCACTGATGGACCGTCAGGAGATCGTGGCTGTGATCGAGAAGGCACTCGGCGAGGTCCTGGAGCGACCGGTCACCGGACTCACCGAGGAGACCGCGCTCTTCGACGAGCTGCAGCTGCAGTCGTTCCACGTGTTGGGCCTGCTGATGACCGTCGAGGAGGTGACCGGTATCGCGGTCGACCCGGAGCAGCTCGACGTCGACGACCTGCGGACCATGCGGTCCTTCACCGACTACGTCGAGGCCGCACTCCGCCAGGCGGAGGGGACGTCATGACCGGCCTCTACCTCCGCGCCGCCACAGCGGTGCGCTCGCCCAACGGCCGCGCACCGGGTGACGACATCTCGGCAGCCGTGCTGGACTACCACCGCGACCTGCTCGCCCCCTTCGACCAGAAACCGGACGAGGAGGCGCTCGCCCGCGGCGCGCACGTCCACCACCGGGACCTCGCGGACCTGCTCGCCGCGGACGACGGCGTCGGGCGCAGCCGACCGGAGCTGCTGATCGTCACCCACGCCCTCCCCGACGTGGTGCCGTTCACCGCTGTCGCTCCCTATCTGACCGATCGCCTCGGCGGCCGGGCGACCAACTTCGCCATCGGTCAGCAGGGCCTGGCCGCGCCCTTCACGGCGCTGCGGATCGCGTCGGCCTACCACCGATCGGGACGGGCCGCGGAGGCGGTGGTGGCGGTACTGGAGCAGACCACCCTTCCGACCCCGTTCCCGCTGGAGCCGCAGACCCCGCTCATCGACTCGGCCGCGGCGCTGGTCCTCGGGCCCGCGCCGAGCCCGACCGGCCTGCGGTTCGTCCGGGCGACCTCGGCCGCCACCGCTGCGGAGGCGCTGGAAGCGGTCACCCTGGCTGCGGACGCCCTGGGCCTGGACGCCTCGGGCCAGCACGTCGAGGCGGACGGCACGCTGCTGGTGCTCGGCCCCTGGGTCACCGGGGACGTCGCCGTCGCCGTCCCGCAGCACAGCGAGGTGCACCGGGTGGAGCCGGGCAGCTACTGCACCAGCCTCTGGCTCGCTTTGGCCGACCACTGGCAAGAGTGGCAGCAGACCTACCGGCGGATCGTGCTCTGCGACACCGACCCGCGCTCCGGCCGCAGCCATGCGGCGCTCTTCGCCGCAGGCGAGGGGTGACTCCTCACCGCACGGCGGGGGGGGGGCGGGGGGCCCCCCCCCCCCCCCGGCCCCCGGGGGCCCCGCCCCCCCCCCCCCCCCCCCCCCCCGCCCCCCCCGCCCCCCCGCCCCGCCCCGCGCGCGCCCCCCCCCCCCCCCCCCCCTTCTCGCGTGCGGTGCTCGCTCAGCCCGCGGCGGCCAGCTGGCCGCAGGCGCCGTCGATTTCCTGGCCGCGGGTGTCGCGGACGGTGACCGGGACGCCGTGGGACTGGAGGCGGCGTACGAACTCGCGCTCGTCCTCGGGACGGGAGGCGGTCCACTTGCTGCCCGGGGTCGGGTTCAGCGGGATCAGGTTGACGTGCGCGTTGTGGTTCTTCAGCAGCCGGCCCAGCAGGTCGGCCCGCCAGGCCTGGTCGTTGATGTCCTTGATCAGCGCGTACTCGATGGAGACCCGACGTCCGGACTTCGCCGCGTAGTCCCACGCGGAGTCCAGCACCTCCTGGACCTTCCAGCGCGTGTTGACCGGCACCAGCTCGTTACGGAGCTCGTCGTCCGGCGCGTGCAGGGAGACGGCCAGGCGGACGCTCAGGTTCTCCTCGGACATCCGGTTGATCGCGGGGACCAGACCGACCGTGGAGACGGTGATGCCGCGCTGCGACAGCCCGAAGCCGGAGGGGGCGGGGTCGCAGAGGCGGTGGATCGCGGCGATGACGCGCTTGTAGTTGGCCAGCGGCTCGCCCATGCCCATGAAGACCACGTTGGAGAGCCGGACCGCGCGCGCCTCGCCGTCCTCGCCGTCCTTCACGCCGCCGAAGTCGCCCGCTTTGATCGCGCGCATGCCCGCGGCGATCTGCTCGACGATCTCGGCGGTCGACAGGTTGCGGGTGAGGCCCGCCTGACCGGTCGCGCAGAAGGGGCAGTTCATGCCGCAGCCGGCCTGCGAGCTGATGCACATGGTCACCCGGTCCGGGTAGCGCATCAGCACCGACTCGACGAGCACGCCGTCGAAGAGCTTCCACAGCGTCTTGCGGGTGGAGTCGTCGTCGCAGGAGACGTGCCGCACCTCGGTCATCAGCTCCGGCAGCAGCGCCTCGGCCAGCTTCTCGCGGGACGCGGCGGGGATGTCGGTCCACTCCTCCGGGCGCGCGGCGAGGCGGCCGAAGTACTGGCGCGACAACTGGTCGGCGCGGAAGGGCTTCTCGCCCAGCGCGACGATCGCCTCCTTCCGCTCGGCGGCGGAGAGGTCGGCAAGGTGACGCGGGGGCTTGGCACCGCGGGGCGCGACGAAGGTGAGTTCACCCGGGAGTGGCTTAGGCATGATTTCCCCAGTGTCTCAGGTCGGAGACGCTGTCCGGAAATGGTGCAGGCAAAGACGCCGCAGGCCCCGCCGGGAAGGGCGGGGCCTGCGCAGGTCGAGGGTGTCGGAGGGCGGGAGGGCTCAGCCCGCGCCGACGAAGCCGACCAGGACCAGCCAGACGACCGGTGCGGTCGGCAGCAGCGAGTCGAGCCGGTCCATGATGCCGCCGTGGCCCGGCAGCAGCGTGCCCATGTCCTTGATGCCGAGATCGCGCTTGATCATCGACTCGCCCAGGTCGCCCAGGGTGGCGCTGACCGCGACGCACGCGCCGAGGACCAGGCCCTGCCACCAGGTGCCGTTGGTGATCATGAACTGCATGCCCGCCGCACCGGCGGCCATGCAGAGCAGGACGCCGCCGACCAGTCCCTCGCGGGTCTTGCCGGGGCTGATCCGCGGGGCGAGCTTGTGGCGGCCGAAGCGGGAGCCGGCCGCGTAGGCGCCGGTGTCGCTGCAGATGGTCAGCACCATGAAGAGCACCACCCGCTGCGGACCGTCGTCCGCCGCCAGCATCAGCATCACGAAGGTGGCCAGGAACGGCACGTAGAAGGCGGTGAAGATGCCCGCCGTCACGTCCCGCAGGTAGTTCTCCGGTGGCTCGGTCATCCGCCAGACCAGCACCGCGAGGCTGGTCAGCGCGAGCGCCACAACCGCCGCCTCGGGGCCGCCGAGGTAGGCGGCGATCTCCATCGCGGCACCGCCGACCAGCAACGGGATCAGCGGCACGCGGATGCCCTTGGCCTCCGTCAGACGGGTGGTCAACTCCCACATGCCGACACCGACCGCGGCGACCACCACGCCCACGAAGAGCCACTTGACCACGAACAGCGAGGCCACGATGACCGCGCCGAGACCGAGGCCGACGCCGATCGCGGCACGCAGGTCGCGACCGGCCTTGCCCGCGGGCTTCGGCTGGGCAGGGGCGGTCGGCTCACCGGGCCGACCGGGCTGCTGACCGGGTTGGCCTTGCTGACCCGGGTGGCCCGGCTGGCCGGGGTACCCGGACGGGCCAGGGCCGGGGTGGCCCTGCTGGCCGTGCGGCCCCGGAGCGCCCTGGGGCCCCTGCGGTCCTTGCGGTGGTCCCTGCTGCGCGTACTGGCCGTACTGGTTGAACTGCCCGCCCTGCGCTCCCTGCGAGCCCTGTGCACCCTGGTCGTACTGCCCGTACTCGTCGTACTGGCCGTGGCCGGGCGGGGTCGGCTGCCCGGTCGGCCCGGAGGGCTGCCCGGTGGACGCGGCGAGCGGCTGCTCGGGGACGGGGGGCATGTACTGAGTGTGCGCCATGCCGTCGTCGCTGTGCGAAACGAAGGGCTGCTGCTGGTGGGCCGGGTGACCGGCCGGACCGACCTGCGGGTGCGGGTCGGTCACCGGCGGCAGCAACGTGGTCGCCTGATCGTCGCCGAGCGGCGCCGATCCCTCCGGCGGCGTTCCGTGGCCCTGTGCGTGGGCCCCGGCACTCGTGTCTCCGCGAGTGGGCCCCCAGAAGGAATCGTCGTTCATCAGACTTCGAGCAGCTCGGCTTCCTTGTGCTTGAGCAGCTCGTCCACCTGGGCGACGTACCGCCCGGTGACGTCGTCGAGCTCCTTCTCGGCGCGACGGACCTCGTCCTCGCCCGCCTCGCCGTCCTTGACCAGCTTGTCGAGGGTGTCCTTGGCCTTGCGGCGGACGGCGCGGATGGAGATCTTGGCGTCCTCGGCCTTGTTACGGGCCACCTTGATGTACTCCTTGCGCCGCTCCTCGGTGAGCTGCGGGAAGTTCACGCGGATGATCGAACCGTCGTTGCTCGGGTTGACGCCGAGGTCCGAGTTGCGGATCGCCTCCTCGATGACGCGCAGCGAGCTCTTGTCGAACGGCGAGACGACCGCCATCCGCGGCTCCGGCACCGAGAAGGAGGCCAGCTGGTTGATCGGCGTCATGGTGCCGTAGTACTCGGCCACGATCTTGGCGAACATCGCGGGGTGCGCACGGCCGGTGCGGATCGCGGCGAAGTCGTCCTTGGCAACCGTGACGGTCTTCTCCATCTTCTCCTCGGCCTCGAGGAGGGTCTCTTCGATCACAATCTGCTCCTGTCCGGGCGGCCCGGTCTCGAACCTGCTGGTGGTGCTGTTCGGATGGTGCTGGGCGTTGCTGGTAGTGCTACTGCTCCGGCCGGGACGTGTCCATCCCCTGCGGCGGTCGCCCCTGCGGGCGTCGCTCAGGCCGTCGGAGCGTCGCTGCTGATCAGTGTGCCGATCTTCTCACTGCCGACGGCGCGGGCGATATTGCCCTCCTTCAGCAGTTCGAAGACCCGGATCGGCAGGTTGTTGTCCTTGCACAGGGTGATCGCGGTCAGGTCGGCGACCTTGAGGTCCCTGGCAATCACCTCGGAGTATTCCAGGGAGTCGAACTTGACGGCGTCCGGGTTGGTCCGCGGGTCGGAGTCGTAGACACCGTCGACGCCGTTCTTGCCCATGAGCAGGACCTCGGCGTGGATCTCCAGCGCCCGCTGGACGGCGGTGGTGTCAGTGGAGAAGTAGGGCATGCCCATACCCGCGCCGAAGATCACGACGCGGCCCTTCTCCAGGTGCCGCACGGCGCGCAGCGGCAGGTAGGGCTCGGCGACCTGACCCATGGTGATCGCCGTCTGGACCCGGGTCTCCACGCCCTCCTTGTTGAGGAAGTCCTGGAGCGCCAGGCTGTTCATCACGGTGCCGAGCATGCCCATGTAGTCGGACCGGGCGCGGTCCATGCCGCGCAGCTGCAGCTCGGCGCCGCGGAAGAAGTTGCCGCCGCCGATCACGACGGCCACCTCGGTGCCGCCTCGGACCACGGTGGCGATCTCGCGCGCGATCGCGTGGACCACGTCGGGGTCGACGCCCAGGCCGCCTCCGCCGGCGAACGCCTCGCCGGAAAGCTTGAGCAGTACGCGACGTCGCGAGCTGCCCTCGTCAGCGGACTTCTGCATCGGACCCTCCTTGAAGCACAGGTACACAAGAAGAGGCCACCGCCGCGGGCACCGGTTCGGTTACCTGCACGGCAGTGGCCTCCTCGTCGTTCTCACGACTCACATCGTAGGGGCTGGCCGGGGCCTGCCCCGTCGCTCGATCGCAGGGATCAGGCGCCGACGCGGAAGCGGGCGAAGCGGACCAGCTTGACGCCGGCCTCGTCCAGGACCTTCTGGACGGTCTTCTTGTTGTCCTTGGCGTAGGCCTGCTCCAGGACCGCGTTCTCCTTGACGAAGCCGGTCACGCGACCCTCGACGATCTTCGGCAGGGCAGCCTCGGGCTTGCCCTCCTCGCGCGCGGTGGCCTCGGCGATGCGGCGCTCGTTGTCGAGCACCTCGGCCGGGATGTCCTCGCGGGACAGGTAGGTCGGGCCGAAGGCGGCGATGTGCTGCGCGACGCCCTTGGCCACCTCCTCGTTCTCGCCGTCCAGCTCGACCATGACACCGATGGCCGGCGGCAGGTCCGGGTCGGTGCGGTGCATGTAGACGTTGACGTAGGCGCCACCGGTGAACTGGGCGAAGCGGCGGAAGACGATCTTCTCGCCCAGGCTGGCGTTGGCCTCGTCCACGAACTGCTGGACGGTCTGGCCGGGCTTGATCTCGGACGCCAGGGCGGCGTCGATGTCGGCCGGGGAGGTCTTGGCGACGAAGGCGGCCAGCTCGTTGGCGACGGCCACGAACTTGTCACCCTTGGCGACGAAGTCGGTCTCGCAGTTCAGCTCGACCAGGACGCCGGAGGTGCCCTCGATCAGGGAGACGACGGCGCCGTTGGAGGCGTCGCGGCCCTCACGCTTGGCCACACCCTTCTGGCCCTTGATGCGGAGGAGCTCGACGGCCTTCTCGACGTCGCCCTCGGCCTCCTCGATCGCCTTCTTGCAGTCCATCATCCCGGCGCCGGTGAGCTCACGGAGCTTCTTGACGTCCGCGGCGGTGAAGTTCGCCATGGTTCCTGAATCTCTTCTCGCGTGTCGCGTTGTCTGGGAAGTGAGCGAAGCTCGCGATCAACTGCCTTGCGGGCAGCGTCTGCCTTGTGAGCAGTGTCGCGATCGTTCGACACACGGGAGGGGTACGCCGGCGCTCGCCGCCGTACCCCTCCCGATCAGGCGTTTCAGGCCTGCTCGGCCTCGGCGGCGGGCGCCTCGGTCGCAGCAGCGGGGGCCTCGGCCTCGGCGGCGGGCGCCTCGACGGCAGCGGCCTCAGCGGCGGGGGCCTCGGACTCGGCGGCCTCAGCGGCGGGGGCCTCGGACTCAGCGGCCTTCTTCTCGGCGCCGGCGAGCTGCTCGAGCTCCCACTCGGCCAGCGGCTCGGCCGCACCGGCGTCAGCCGGCTTGACGTCGCCCTTGGCAGCGCCGGAGCGGGCCATCAGGCCCTCGGCGACGGCGTCGGCAACCACGCGGGTCAGCAGGGTGACCGAGCGGATGGCGTCGTCGTTGCCCGGGATCTTGTAGTCGACCTCGTCGGGGTCGCAGTTGGTGTCGAGGATCGCGACGACCGGGATGTGGAGCTTGCGAGCCTCGCCGACGGCGATGTGCTCCTTCTTGGTGTCGACGATCCACACGGCGGACGGCACGCGCTGCATGTCGCGGATACCGCCGAGGGTCTTCTCCAGCTTCTCGTACTCACGCTGGAGAACGAGGAGCTCCTTCTTGGTGAGCCCGGAGCCGGGCACATCCGTGAAGTCGATCTCGCCGAGCTCCTTGAGGCGCTGCAGACGCTTGTAGACGGTGGAGAAGTTGGTCAGCATGCCGCCGAGCCAGCGCTGGTTGACGTAGGGCATGCCCACGCGCGCGGCCTGCTCGGCGATGGCCTCCTGGGCCTGCTTCTTGGTGCCGACGAAGAGGACGGAACCGCCGTGGGCGACCGTCTCCTTGACGAACTCGTAGGCGCGGTCGATGTAGTTCAGCGACTGCAGGAGGTCGATGATGTAGATGCCGTTGCGCTCCGTGAAGATGAAGCGCTTCATCTTCGGGTTCCAACGACGGGTCTGGTGACCGAAGTGGACGCCGCTCTCCAGCAGCTCCCGCATCGTGACGACGGCCATGGCCGTACTCCTTGAAATTGCTCGGTTGTCCGCCAAGGCCGGTGGCCGAGGCGCCTGACGCCCTGGTCATGCCGGTTCCTGGGGCTCCTGAGCGGCTTCCCGCAAGGAGGTTGTCCGAGGACCGAGCGGCACTGCGCCGGAGGACCGGCGCTGGGCGTGCGAAGTCGACCCGGCACGCCGGGTCGCGAATGAAGTGTACGGGAAGGTCCGGACGCCGAGCGACTCGCGGCCAGGGGCAGGCTCACTCGTCCGGGTGGCCCAGTTTTCCACAGCGGGCAGTTGTCCACAGGACGGCTGCGGTGGGTGGGGCTTGTCGGGCCTGGAGAGCAGAGTGCGGGCATGGCGCACGGCACTGTTTCTGCTCGCAACGACCGCCCTGGAACCTGTCCCGCTCTGCCGTCCTGGTGGTCGGGAGGACGGCGGGTGCTGCTCGTCGTGGGGTTGGTGCTCTGGGGTGCCATGGCGGCGGTCGGGGCGCCTGCCCACGCGCACAACCCGGGCTGGACGGCGGGCGGGCCATTGGTGACGGCAGGCGGGCCCTTGGTGCGGCCGTTGCCGACCCGCGGGACGTTGGCTGACGTGCTGCGCCGCTTCGATCCGCCGCCGGTGCGGTGGGCGGCCGGGCATCGCGGGGTCGATCTGGCCGCGGCGCCGGGCACAGTGGTGCGCTCGGTGCGGCCGGGGGTGGTCTCGTTCGTCGGCGTGATCGCGGGCAAGCCGGTCGTCGCGGTCGAGCTCTCCGGCACCGGCTCACCGCCGCTGCGGACCACCTTCGAGCCGGTGACGGCGACGGTCACGGTCGGGCAGTCCGTGGGCGCGGGTCAGCAGCTGGGCACGGTCGGGGACCACGACGGGCACTGCCCGGTCGGCTGCCTCCACTGGGGCTTGCTGCGCGGGCACCACTATCTCGACCCGCTCGCCCTGGTGTCCGTCGGTCAAGCCCGGCTGCTGCCGCTGACCCCGTCCAGCACCAAGGCCACGGCGGCGTCGATCACCACGTCCGGTTCCTCGACGGCGTCGCCGAGCTCCAGGCGCTTGGCTGCGGCCTCGACGGTCCCCTGGAGCAGCGAGGCGGCGAGGGCGGGGCTCGGGTGGCCGAGTTCGGTCAGGGCCGTGACGATCGGGCCGGCCAGCTGCCCGTGCGCGGCACGGATCCTCTCGCGGGCGGCGTCGTCCAGCTCCATGGCCGAGATGGCGGCGATCGCGCGGTGCCGCGGGTCTCCGGCCAGGGTGAGCTGGGCGCGGACGTAGGCCTCCACGCGGGCCACCGGGGTCGGCTGGGCCGCCACGGCCTCGGCCACGTCGACGGCCCAGGCCGGGAAGTCGACGGCGCAGAGCTCCTCGACCACGCCTGCCCGGGACTTGAAGTACTCGTAGACCGACGACCTCGCCAGACCGGTCCTGGCGGCGAGGTTGGGGAAGGTCAGCGCCTCCATGCCGCCCTCGGCCAGCAGCTCGCGGGCGGCGGCCAGCAGGGCGTCACGCTGCAGCCGACGGTGTTCGACGAGGGTGGCAGCTCGAATCTTCGGCACGGGGGCAAGGGTAGCCAAGGACTCTGTGAGCCGGTTCTCCCCTACCGGACATCGGCCGGTGTGGGGCGCGGCGAAGTGCGCGTTCAGCGCGCGTCGGAGAGCTTGGCGCGGAGTTGGAGCACGGCCTTGGTGTGGATCTGGGAGACCCTGCTCTCGGTGACCCCGAGGACCTGGCCGATCTCCGCCAGGGTCAGCCCCTCGTAGTAGTACAGGCTGACGACGGTCTTCTCCCGCTCCGGGAGCGTGTTGATCGCGCCGGCCAGCAGTCGCCGCACCTCGCGGCTCTCGGCGACCTCCTCCGGGTCGTCGGCCGCGGTGTCGACCAGCGTGTCGACGAGACTGCCACGCGCGTCGCCGCCCTCGCCCGAGCCGTGCAGCAGCTCGTCCAGGGCGACCACGTTGGCCAGCGACAGCTGGCTGAAGATGCCGTGGAGCTCCTCGACCTGGATGCCCATGGCCGCCGCCACCTCGGAGTCGCCCGGCGTGCGGCGCAGGCTGACCTCCAGGGTGGCGTAGGCGCGCTCGACCGCGCGGGCCTTCTGTCGGATCGAGCGCGGGATCCAGTCCAGCGCCCGCAGTTCGTCGATGATCGCGCCGCGGATCCGGCTGATCGCATAGGTCTCGAACTTGATCGCCCGCTCCGGGTCGAACTTCTCGATCGCGTCGATCAGCCCGAAGACGCCGGAGGAGACGAAGTCCGCCTGCTCGACATTGGCCGGCAGGCCCACGCCGACGCGGCCGGCGACGTACTTGACCAGCGGTGAGTAGTGCAGGATCAGCTGCTCCCGCAGACGCGGGTCGCTCGACTGCTTGTAGGCGTGCCAGAGCTCGTCCACCGTGCGCACCCGCGCGTTGCGCGGGCCGGGGATGCTGCGGGGCTCCCCGGTCGGGGAGCTGGCGTAGCTGGGCATGCGTCGTCGTGAGCCGTTCTACCGATCCATCGGGCGCGATCCGTCGGGCCGTTCAACGGACCGGTTGTGCCATTGGGCCATTCAACGGAACGTTGTGAGCGTAGCGTCACCGGATGGTTTCCGAGCGCTATCGGGACCCCTTGCACGCCGGATTCAGTCTCCAGTGCGCTCCCAGGCGTTCGACCATGCCGAGCGAGACCAGCTCGTAGAGCCGCTGCAGCACCACGTCGGGGGCCAGCAGCGAGCGTTGGACCAGCGACTCCACGGTTGTTCCGCGTGACGAGGCGGGCAGGGATTCGAGCACGCGCAGTGTCTCGGGAGCGAGCGCGTCCCGCAGGCGTTCACGCCCCTCCGGAGTGGCGGCGAGGTCGGCGCCGATCTCGCCGATCTGTTCGACGATCTCTGCATGGTCGCTCACCAGAACCGCGCCGTTGCGGATCAGCGCGTGCGTCCCCGCGGAGAGCGAACTGGTGGCCGCACCCGGAACCGCCATCACGTGCCGGGCCAACTCCCCCGCCCAGCGGGCGGTGTTGAGCGATCCGCTGCGCCGGGCGGCCTCGACCACGACCGTCCCCCGTGTCAACGCCGCGATCAGGCGGTTGCGTTGGAGGAACCGCGGCCGGTTGGGGTGCGCGCCGAGTGGCAACTCGCTGAGCAGCAGACCGGTTTCGCTGATCCGGCGCATCAACTGGTCGTTGGAGCGCGGGTAGGCCTGGTCGACGCCGCAGGCCAGGACGCCGATGGTCGGCCCCGACACGGCGAGTGCGCCCCGGTGGGCGGCGGCGTCCACGCCGTGGGCGGCACCCGAGACGACCGTCCAGCCGCGCTCAGCCAGCGCGGCGGCGAGCTCCGCGGCCATCCGCTGCCCGTAGCCGGTGCAGGCACGGGCGCCGACCACGGCGACGGACCGTACCGCCAGAACCCGCAACGCGGCGCTGCCGCGCGCCCAGAGGGCGACCGGTCGCACCGGCCCGAGATCGTCCAGCTGCGACGGCCACGCCGCCTCTCCCGGGCAGATCAGCCGTGCCCCGATCAGCCGCCCATGGGCCAACTCCCGTGCGCCGTCCGGCGGCGCGAGGCCCACGGGCAGCCCGCGGACCAGGCGGGCGAGTGCACCCTGCGGCCCGAGCTCCTCGATCAACCGCCCGGCCCGCTCGTCCCCCGGCTCCACGATCCGCCCGAGCGCGGCCCGGGCGACGCGCACCGGGGTGTCGGGGAGGTCGGACGCGTCGGGGAGGTCGGACGCGTCGGCGGCGACGGCTCCGGTGACGGTCCCGGTGACGGCAGCCTCGGGGGTGGCCGCTGCGAGAGGTTCGGCACTGGGGTCGTCGAGCAGCGCCGGCTGGTGAACGAGCGTCATGGAGGCTCCTCGGGCGGATGGTGTGCGAGGCGAGGCGTGACGGTGAGGGGCAGAGCGGGGCCTGACCGGTGAGGGGTGGGCACCGTGCCGAAGGCTCGCTTCTGGGACGAGCCCCGGCACGGTGCCGGTCTGGTGGGTGGAGGTGACGGAAGGTCAGAAGTGCGGCTCGGTCAGGGGTGCGTCGCGGATATGCGCGCCGCGAAGGGCCAGAGCCGAGCGGACGTGGGTGCGGTCGGGGCGGTCCGCACCGGCGAGGTCGGCCGCCGTCCAGGCGACGCGGACGACGCGGTCGAGGCCGCGCGCGGTGAGGAAGCCGCGTTCCATCTCACGCTCCGCGTCCTGGAGGGATCCGGGGCCGAGCGGATAGCGGGTGCGGAGCTCGTGCCCGGGGACCTCGCCGTTGACCCGCCACGGGGTCTGGGCGTATCGGGCCGCGGCCCGCTCGCGCGCGGCGAGGACACGGGCGGCCACCACCGCCGTCGACTCCGCCGAGGACTCCTTCTGGAGCAGCTCGACCCTGCTGACCGCGTCGACCTCGACCCGGAGGTCGACGCGGTCCAACAACGGGCCGCTGAGCCGGGCTTGGTAGCGGGTGACCATGGTGGGCGTGCACTCGCAGGCATCACCGCGACGGGACCACCTCCCGCACGGGCACGGATTGGCTGCAAGAAGCAACAGGAACCGCGCCGGGAGCCGGAGCGAGCCCGCGGACCGGGCGACGACGACCTCGCCCGACTCCAGCGGCTGGCGGAGCGCGTCGAGGACCCGGACCGAGAACTCCGGCGCCTCGTCCAGGAAGAGAACACCCCGGTGGGCCAGGGACGCCGCCCCGGGGCGGGGCAGGCCGCTGCCGCCCCCGACGATCGCGGGCATGGTCGTGGAGTGGTGCGGGGCGCAGTACGGGGCCTGCTGGACCAGCGGGCGGCCCGCCGGCAGCAGGCCGGCGATCGAGTGGATCGCGGTGACCTCCAGCGCCTCGCGTCGGTCCAGCGGCGGGAGGATGCCGGGCAGGCGCTCGGCCAGCATGGTCTTGCCCGCGCCCGGCGGACCCTTCAGGAAGAGGTGGTGGCCCCCGGCCGCGGCCAGCTCCAGGGCACGCCGCGCCTCGAACTGGCCCGCGACATCGGCGAGATCCTTCTTCCAACCGCCCACGTCGAACTGACGGATCCCCAGCCCGGGCAGCGAGAGACCCGCCAGCGCGGGATCGGGCCCGGTCGTGCCGAGCCGCTCGGGCGGCTCCTCCGGTTCGGGCTCGCCGCAGAGCAGGGCGATCAGCTGACGCAGGGAGCGCACCGGCAGCACCTCGATGCCGGGCACCAGCGCCGCCTCGGCCGCAGTCGCCTCGGCGACGGCGACGCGATCGTAGCCGGCGTCGACCGCCGCCAGCACCGCGGGTAGCACGCCACGGACCGGGCGAGCCCGGCCGTCGAGGCCCAGCTCACCGACGAGCAGCAGCCGCTCGATCGTCTCCGGCCGGAGCCGCTCCGCCGCCGCGAGCACCGCGCAGGCGATGGCGAGGTCGAAGCCGGAGCCGCTCTTGGGGACGGAGGCGGGCGAGAGACCCACGGTGAGCTTCTTGAGCGGCCACTTCTCGCCGCTGTTGACCACGGCCGCGCGCACCCGGTCGCGCGACTCGTTGACGGCCTTGTCCGGCAGCCCCACGATCGTGAACGCGGCCAGACCCGGCTCCAGATCCGCCTGGACCTCGACCACCACGCCGTCCACGCCCAGCAGGGCCACCGCTCCGGTGCGGGCGAAGGCCATCTCAGCCCACCGCCCCGCGCAGGTGCGTGATCCGCGCAGGACCGCGTCGGCCGTGGACCACGCAGATCACGTCGACCCGGACACCACCGGGTGGCGGCGGCCCGGACCAGCACTCGGCGAGCCAGCGTTCCGCCAGCGCGAGCAGGCGCTCCGCCTTGACCTCGCCGACGGCCTCGGCCGGGCTCTGCGCGCCGTGCTCGCTGCGGGTCTTCACCTCGCAGACGGCGAGCGCGGGGCCGCCCGGCTGAGGGTCCAGGGCGACGATGTCGAGCTCGCCGGCGCGGCAGCGCCAGTTACGGGCCAGGACGCGCAGGCCCGCGGCTTCGAGATGGCGGGCGGCGGCCTGCTCGCCGTAGCGGCCGAGGGCCTGGGTGCGTGCGGTCATGTCGGTCACCTCCGCCGAGAAATCTCCCGGTTGCGGAGGTGCCGGGCCAGCGGGCCGTCGCCGGCCTGTGGACAACCCGCGGCTGTGGAAAACGCCGCCACCCTGCCAGGTGAAACCGATGCGCGGCACGGCAAACGCGCCCGCGTCGGCCGCGCCATGCCCGCACCCGTCCCCGCGTCGGCGCGCCCGTCGGCGTCAGCGCCCGCGTGCGGCTACCGCCCGAAGCCGGCGTCGTCCTGGGGCAGCTCCAGCTCGCTCTTGGCGAGCTCCTCGACGTTGACGTCCTTGAAGGTGAGCACCCTGACCTGGCGGACGAAGCGCGCCGGACGGTACATGTCCCACACCCAGGCGTCGGCCATGGTGACCTCGAAGAAGACCTCGCCCTGCAGCGAGTGCACCTTGAGCTCGTAGTCGTTGGTCAGGTAGAAGCGCCGCTCCGTCTCGATGACGAACTTGAACAGCCCGACGACATCTCGATACTCCCGGTAGAGCTTGAGCTCCATCTCGGTCTCGTACTTTTCGAGATCCTCGGCACTCATCCCCACGTTCCCCTCAGCTGTGCGTACGTCCAACCATTGTGGACCACAGGCGCGGCCCGGAGAGCCTGACCGGGCGGGGAGGCGGGCCCTCCCTCAGCACGCGCTGCAGCAGCTTCGCCAGCGCGTTCGGATAGATGGTCTCCTTGGTCGCCAGCAGCTCCGCCAGGGTCCACCAGCGCAGTGCGTCGGTGGTGCGGAGCTCCAGCTCGGTCTGGCCGGAGGTGTCCGTCTCGACGGTGTCCGTCCGGGCCAGGTAGTACCACTCGTCCTGGGCGTACATCCGGCCGTCGAACTGGAACTCGGTGGCGCGGGTGGCGAGCAGTGCGCCGAGCTGCGCGTCGCGGATGCCGGTCTCCTCGGCGATCTCCCGGTGCGCGGCCTCGGCCAGGTCCTCGCCCTCCTCGACGCCGCCGCCCGGGGTGAACCACCACTCCCGTCCCGGCTCCTCCGGGTCGAAGCCGTGCAGCAGCAGGATCCGGTCCTGCGGATCGAGCAGCAGCACGCGCGCCGCGCGGCGACGCTTGGGTGGCATCCGGGAGTCGCTCCTCAGCGGTCAGGTGACGGGGGGCGTGAGCCAGGTCCGCGTCCAGGGTCGGCGGTCAGGGCGTTCCCGCGGAGGCCGCCGACCTCGACTCGCGCGGACCGTCGGACGGGCCGGACGGGCCGGACGCGCCGGGGCCGCCGGACCTGCGGGAGCGGAAGCGGTTCGCCATGCCTGCGAAGCTACCCGCTGCGGCGGTGATCAACACCAGCGCCGCACCGCCGAACGTCGCCCAGGTCGCCGCGACCAGCGGCCCGTGCGCGCTCGCGTCCTGGCCGGGAACGGCGTCGAAGGCGCTGGTGCGGTCGATCCCGCTCATCGAGCCGAGCGGCCAGGCCACGCCCTCGACCCGCGCGACCACGTCCGAGGCCGGGACGGTTCCCCCGAGCTGGTCGAGGTGGACCCGGGAGTCGGCGGAGACGGCGCGGTTGTCGCCCATGAGCCAGAGCCGACCGGCCGGGACCTTGGCGGTGAACTGCTGCGGGACCTGGCCGATCGCCTGTCCGGCCGGCTGGTCGAGGTAGGGCTCGTCCACCGGGACGCCGTTGACGGTAACCCGGCCCTTGGCGTCGCAGCACTTCACCGTGTCGCCGCCGATCGCGATCACGCGCTTGACCAGGTCGGAGTTCTCCCAGGCCGGGTCGTTGAAGACCACGATGTCCCCGCGTCCGATCGCGCCCGGCGTCGCGCCGGAGACCGTGTGGGCCAGGACCGTGTCGCCCGCGGCGATGGTGGGTTCCATGGAGTCGGTCGGCACCGAGTACGGCCGGTACTGCAGCGCGATCAGCAGGAAGCCGCCGATCATGGCGACCAGTCCGATGCCGATGCCCAGTCCCTGCACCACGCTGCCCGCCATGGGCCTACGTCCTGCCATCGCCCGTTCGCTCCCGTGCCCTCGTGGCGCGCACGGCGGAGGGCCGTGGCATGTCCGAGCAGATTACTCGGCGATGCCACGGCCCCCGCAAGAGAAGAACGTGGAGATTTCGCGCTGTACCGGCCGCTCCGGAGTGCTTCGCGGCGCTTCCGGGCTCTTCCGGTCGCTTCCGTGTCTTTCCGGGTGGTACCGGCCGCTTCCGCCGACTACTTCTGGCGCAGCTTCCGGCGGCGGTTGAGCAGCGTGATCGGGACCGCGCCCGCCAGGCCGAGCAGGGCCGGCGACGAGCCCGCGGCGAGCGCCGCGGTCTGGGTGCCGATGCCGGGCTGGGAGAAGGTGTCCGGGATCGGCAGGGTCTTCCAGTGCGAGATCGGCCAGGCCACGACGATCGCGCGACCGACGACCTTGCTGTCCGGCACCGAGCCGCCGCCGGGCTCGTCCATGTGGTACCGGGAGTCGAGCGAGTCCTGACGGTGGTCGCCCATCACCCAGATCGAGTTGGCCGGGACCGTGAGCGGACCGAAGTTCTTGTCACCGCAGGCCGTGCTGCCGGGGAACAGGTAAGGCTCGTTCAGGGCCTTGCCGTTGACGTAGACCGGACCGTTGCCCTTGCAGCTGATGGTGTCGCCGCCGACCGCGATGACGCGCTTGATCAGGTCCTTCTCGTTGACCGAGGGCATCAGGCCGATGAAGGACAGCGCGTCCTGGACGCCGCGGACGATCGGGTTGCTGCTGGGCTGCTCGCCCGGCTCGCCGGCCAGCCAGTCGCTCGGGTCGTGGAAGACGACGACCTCGCCACGCGACGGCTTGTCACCGAAGTTGGGAGTCAGCTTGTCGACAAGGACGCGGTCGCCGATCTGCAGCGTGTCCTCCATCGAGCCGGAGGGGATGGAGAACGCCTGCACCAGGAACGTCTTGATCAGCAGCGCCAGCACCAGCGCCACCACGATCAGGATCGGCAGCTCCTTCCAGAAGGAGCGTGGCTTCTTCGCGTCCTTGGCGTCCTTGCCGCCCGTGCGGGAGCCGCCCTTTCCGTTGCCGCCCGAGGCCGAGGCCGAGCGCGGCGCACGACCGTTGTCGTCGTCGCCCGCGTCACCGCCGCCGGGGCCCTCGTTGTCGAGGATGTCGGACGCACCCGAGCCGCTCACGCCCTCGGTGTTGCCCGTGGTGGCACCGCCCACCTGGTCGCCCATCTGCGCTTCCTCGCTCTTCCCTTGGGCGGCTTCCCCGCGTCCCTTGTCGTCCACGGACCCTACGGTACGGCCGTCGGAGTCCTCGGGCTCGCCGACACCAGAGTGGGCACCGATCAACACGTCCCCCACGTCGCCTCCTCTGCTGAACGGACGGGAACCCGTCCACGCACATCTCTACCACCAGGGCCATACGGAGCCCGTCAGTAGCGAGGAGGAGACGAGTGTCTCAAAGGAACTCTCGACGAACTCTCAACGCACGTCTGGCTCGGGGCGTGGCCACGACCACACCCATAACGAGCGGAAGTTCCCCGGGAACCGGCCCGAGCGGTCCCTGGGAAGAAACTTGACGAACACTTTGCTGGCCGCCCGGCAGGGTCTGCCAGTGCGAGACCGGCCAGACGACCGCGACCGCCCTTCCCACCACGTCCTTCTCCGGCACGAACCCGCCGCCTGGCTCGGTCATGTGATAGCGGGAGTCGGCCGAGATGTCGCGGTGGTCACCCATGACCCACAACTCCCCCGCCGGGACGGTCACCTTGAAGGGGATCCGGGACGGCGGGTTGCCGGGATAGAGGTACGGCTCGTCGATCGGCTTGCCGTTGACGGTGATCCGGCCGCTTCCGTCACAGCAGACGACGGTGTCGCCGGGCAGCCCGATCACACGCTTGATCAGGTCGCGGTCCGAGGGCAGCAGTCCGAGGAAGGTGAACGCGCTCTTGAGTGCGCCGACCACCGGACTGGACGTCGGCACCGGGTCGTTCTTCAGCCAGTCGCTCGGGTCGTTGAAGACGATGACGTCACCGCGCTGCGGCTCCCAGCCGAACCACGGCGAGAGCTTGTCGACGGCGACACGGTCGCCGATCGCGATGGTGTTCTGCATCGACCCGGACGGGATGGAGAAGACCTGCACGAGGAAGGTCTGCAGCAGCAGCGTGATCGCCAGGGCGACCACGATCACCATCGGGATCTCCCGGGCGAGCGAACGGCGGCGGCGCCGCTTGGCGCGCTTGGCGCTACGGCGACGCTCGGCACGGCCCCGGCCGGCGCGGACGCCCTCCGGCCGATCGGCCTCCGCCGCCACCTCCGCGTGCGACGACCTGCCCCTGCTGCCCACCGACTCAGCCTCCCGACGTGCCGGCGCGGCGGCCGGTCCGCTCATCCGACGCATTGATCTCACGGTCGAGGGTCGCGAACACCGACGGCCGGGCCAGCGAACGCCAGTGGCCGACCGGAAGGATCACCCACTCGACCCGGCCGATCACCTTGTCGACCGGGACGAAGCCGCCGCCGGGGTCGCCCATGTGGTCCCGGGAGTCGGCGGAGACGGCGCGGTTGTCGCCCAGCACGAACAGCTTGCCCGGCGGCACCTTGACCACGAAGGGGAACGCGGAGGGCTTGGCCCCCGGGTAGAGATAGGAGCTCTCGTCGAGCGGAATCCCGTCGACGGTGACCCGGCCCTGGGCGTCGCAGCACTTCACCGTGTCGCCGCCGATGCCGATCACGCGCTTGACGAAGTCGTTGCCCGAACTGTCGCCCGTCGTGTCCTGGGAGTAGGTGTCGATGAACGAGCCGCGCCCGTCGAAGACGATCACGTCGCCGCGCTGCGGGCTGCCGCCGAAGTCGTAGGAGAGCTTGTTGACCAGCACCCGGTCCCCGACGGCGAGGTTGTTCTCCATCGAGCCGGAGGGGATGGTGAAGGGCTGCGCGACGAATCGGTTCACCAGGACCAGGACCACGGCGCAGACGACCACCAGCAGGGCCAACTCGCGGGCCCAGTACGGCCAGGTGCGCAGTCGCAGCGGCGAGAAGGGCACGGATTCGGTGTCTGCGCCCTCCTCCGCGGTGCCGTCCGCGGTGCAGTCCGTGGTGCCGTCCGTGGTGCCGTCCGTGGAAACGCCTGAGGACCGCGAGGACGTCGTCGCCCCTTCGTCGTCGACGGTGGGCGGGACGCTGTCGCGGTCCTCGGGAAGCTGCTGCGTTTCCATTGCCGCGCCAGCCTAAGCCATCAGGCTGGGCGGCCATGGACACGAGCGGATGAGCGGATGAGCCGAGAGGCTCAGCTCTCGCGCTTCTCCTTGATCTTCGCAGCCTTGCCGCGCAGGTCACGCAGGTAGTACAGCTTGGCGCGACGCACGGCACCGCGGGTCACGACCTCGATCTTCTCGACGATCGGGGTGTGCACCGGGAAGGTGCGCTCCACGCCGACGTTGAAGCTGACCTTGCGGACCGTGAAGGTCTCGCGCACGCCCGCGCCCTGGCGACGGATGACGACGCCCTTGAACTGCTGGATACGGGAGCGGTTGCCCTCGATGACGCGAACGTGGACGTTCACGGTGTCGCCGGGGCGGAAGGTCGGGATGTCCGCGCGGACCGACGCGGCGTCGATCTCGCTGAGCAGGTTGCTCATGATCTCTCCATCACAGGCGCCACAGGCCACCCGCGGAATCGTGTTTGATGATCCGCTGTGTGTCGCCCGGTTTCCGTCGTCTCCCCTGTGGCAGAGGCGACGGTCCTGCACGGTCCCTCCGAGGAGGAAGACCGCGTTCGGCCGAGGACAGGCAGCAAGGAGCTATTCTGCCATGTCCTCGGTGGCCTGGAGAAATCGGCCTTCGGCCTCGTCCCACCAGACCCCGAGCCCGGCCAGCGCCTTGAGGTCGTGCTTGTCCATCATGCCGCGCTCCCAACGGGCCACCAGGTCGGGCCGGTTGGCAAGCGTACGGACGAACGCCTGCTCGCGCCGCCAGCGCGCGATCTTGGCGTGGTTGCCGCTGAGCAGCACCTCGGGCACCTCGTGGCCGCGCCACTCGGCGGGCTTGGTGTAGACGGGGCCCTCCAGCAGGTCGGCCATCCGGCCGGGCGCGAAGGAGTCGTCCTGGTGCGACTCGGCGTTGCCCAGCACGCCGGGCAGCAGCCGGGCGACGGCCTCGACGATCACCAGCACGGCCACCTCGCCGCCGGCCAGCACGTAGTCGCCGATGGACACCTCGACCACCGGCATCCGCGCCGCCGCGTCGTCGATCACCCGGCGGTCGATGCCCTCGTAGCGGGCCGGCGCGAAGGCCAACCACGGCTCTGCGGCGAGCTGCTGGGCCAGCTCCTGGGTGAACGGGCGCCCGCTCGGGGTCGGCACGACGAGGGTCGGCACGGCGCCCTCGCCCGGGCCGGAGGCGACCACCGCGTCCAGGGCCTCGGCCCAGGGCTGCGGCTTCATCACCATGCCGGGGCCGCCGCCGTACGGGGTGTCGTCCACGGTGCGGTGCACGTCGTGGGTGAACTCGCGCAGTTCGTGCAGGCGCACGTCCAGCTGGCCGCGGGCCCGGGCCTTGCCGACCAGGGAGAGGTCGAGCGGCGCGAGGTACTCGGGGAAGATCGTGACGACGTCGATCCGCATCAGGCGTCGGCCTCGCCGGTCTTCTCGTCGTTCTTCTCGTCGTTCTGGACGGTCTCGTCGGCCTCGTTCTCGTCGGCGTCCGACTCCGGACGCGTGGTGGCGACGACGGCGTCGGCGGGGTCCAGGAGGCCGGGCGGCGGGGTGATCACGACCCGCTGCTCATCGATGTCGATCTCCGGGACGAACGCGTTGACGAAGGGGACCAGCACCTCGGTGCCGTCCGGCTTGGTGATGTTCAGCAGGTCCTGGTAGGGCAGGTGCAGGACCTCGGTCAGCTCCCCGACCGGCGTGCCGTCGGCGAGCTGGACGTCCATGCCGACCAGCTGGTGGTCGTAGAACTCGTCCGGGTCCTCGGGGCTCTCCTCCGGGTCGATCTCGGCGATCAGCAGGGTGCCGCGCAGCGCCTCGGCCGCGTTCCGGTCGTCGACCCCCGCGAAGCGCAGCAGCAGGCGTCCGCTGTGCACCTTTCCGGACGCGACGGTCAGCGGACCGGCGGAGCTCGGGTCCGTCATCAGCACCGCGCCGGGGCCGAGCCTGAGCTCGGGCTCGTCGGTGCGCACCTCCACCGAGACATCGCCCTTGATGCCGTGGGCGCGGCCGATCCGGCCGACGATGAGCTGCACTGTTCCTGGTCTCCTTCAGGAGAGGTGAGATGAGGTCGCAGGTCCGAGACGGACGAAGCAGAAACGGACGAGGCAAAAAGCAGAAGGGCCGACTGGGATCAAGGATCCCAGCCGGCCCCGAGAGGCGCCTTTCGGCGAACCCCAAGCGATCCAGCGCGAGCGCGTCAGCGCACGCTGTCCACGTCGACGAGGTCGACCCGGACACTGCGGCCGCCGAGCGCGGTCACCACGGTGCGCAGCGCACGCGCGGTCCGGCCGCCACGGCCGATGACCTTGCCGAGGTCCTCCGGGTGCACGCGCACCTCGAGGATCCGGCCCCGGCGCAGCTCGCGCGAGCGGACCTGGACGTCGTCCGGGTTCTCGACGATCCCCTTCACCAGGTGCTCAAGGGCCTCTTCGAGCATGATCACGCCTCGGCGGAAGCGTCGGACTCGGCCGCGGCGGCGTCCTCGTCCTTCTTCTCCGTCTTCTTGGACTTCGGAGTGATGGCCACACCGGTGGTCTCGCTCTCGAAGCCGGCAACGGCCTTGGCGAACAGGTGGGAGAAGTCCGTCACCTTGGGCTCGGCGACCTTCAGCGGCGCCGGGGCCTCCAGGCCCTTGAACTTCTGCCAGTCGCCGGTCAGCTTCAGGATGGCGAGGACGGCCTCGGTCGGCTGGGCGCCGACACTGAGCCAGTACTGCGCGCGGTCGCCGTCGACCTGGATGATCGAGGGGTCGTAGGTCGGCTGGTAGATGCCGATCTCCTCGATCGCACGACCGTCACGCTTGGTGCGGGCGTCGGCGACGACGATGCGGTAGTGCGGGGAGCGAATCTTGCCGAGACGCTTCAGCTTGATCTTGACTGCCACTGGAGTGGTTCTCCTGGTTTTGACGTGGGTGAGCAGCCACGCATTCCACGTGGGGTTGCGGCTGCCGGCTGCTCTACGGACACGTCAGCCGGAGGAGAGAGGGGTCCTGCTCGGCTGCCGAGTACTCAGCTGTCCATTCTGCCATATCGCCGGGATACCCCTGACCGCGGTGGGCCGGTGACGACGAGGCCGGGCGCGTGCGCAGCACGAAGGCGCAGTCGGCACGGGGAGACGACTGCGTGGGCGTCGGTCGCGGGTCGGGCAGGACCCACGACGGGCGCGGTTCGGTGCGACGGCACCGTTCGGTGCCACGGGACGGACGGACGGAGGAGCGACGGCCTCAGCGGCGCGTGCGCGGCTCGGCGATCTGGAAGACCTCACCGCAGTTGCCGCAGACGATAGGGGCCTGCGACAGCACGGACGGGACGACGCGGACGTTGCGCCCGCAGCCGCAGACCGCCTTGACCCGGACTCCGCCACCGGACGAGCCGTGACGCGTGGCCGGACCACGGAAGGTGCGCGACCGGTCGAGCGTCCCGCTGGTCGCCGCGGCGTGGTCGCCGAGCGCCTGCTGCAGGCGATCAATCGTTTCCGCGTAACGATCACGGGTGTCCGGGCGCATGGTCACCAGGGAGAAACCGGAGCTCGGGTGCGGATCGGCGTTGTGGTCCAGGCCGAGTTCGTCGGCGAGGGCCAGGAAGCGGCGGTTGTGGTAGCGCCCGGCCCGGGAGGTGTCCCGGATTCCGCGCGCGGCGGCGAGGCCGTGGGCGGCCTCGTGCAGAAGCCGTTCGAAGCCCAGCTCGGTGCCGCATGCCGAGGACGACTCCCCGATCAGCGACTCCGGGGCTGCGAGATTCGGCAGGTCGGAGTGGAAGCGCTGGATGTCGCTCCAGGCGACGGCCAGCTCGGCGGCGAGAACCAATGGTTGTGTCGTGCTCACGCAACGCAAACGAGGGAGGGTTCCGCGATGTTCCGCAGAATTCATGATTGTTGAAGGCTTTATTTTTTCGTGACCTGCGCCACATCCCGGCGTCAATCACCACAAAGACATCACTCTTCCGTCATCTCCCTTTTGGGGGAAGAGAGTTGACGAAAATGGACGAGCCGGCCCGGCACTCCCCAGGTGGGGAGGCCGAACCGGCTCGACTACGTCATTCGACCGACCGTCATCTCAACGTTCGAGATGACCGCGTGCTGTCGAAGGGCTCAGTACGCGCGGGCGACGATCGCGATGTTGCCCGCCTGGTCGTCCGTGGCCGGGACGGAGCCGTCCTCGGCGACGATGCAGCGGACCGAGACGCCCTGCTCGGCCAGCTTGGCCTCGCCCTCCGGGCCGAGCTCGGCCCAGGACATCCGGCCCCACCCGGTCGCGGCGGCCTCGACGGCCTCGTCCAGCGTGGAGACGTCGACGGTGCGGGACTCGCGGCGCTCGCGGGACTGGCGCAGCAGCAGCGCCTGGTCCTCCTCCAGGATCGTCGGCACCAGGGTGGCCAGCGCGTCGGTGCTGACCGGCTCCTTGCCGCCGGCGATCCGGCGGACCAGCATGGCGGTGCCGTTCTCCAGGTCGCGCGGGCCGACCTCGATACGGACCGGGACGCCCTTGAGCTCCCAGTCCACGGCGCGACGGCCGAACGGGGTGTCGGTCTTGTCGTCGACGACGACGCGGACCCCGGCGGCCTCCAGCTCGGCGCCGATCTCGCGGACCTTGGCCAGCACCGCGTCGTCGCCCTTGATCGCCAGGACCACGGCCTGGACGGCGGCGAGGCGCGGCGGGACGCGCAGGCCGCTGTCGTCGCCGTGCGACATGATCAGGCCGCCGACCATACGGGTGGAGACACCCCAGGAGGTCTGCCAGACGTGCTCGCGCTCGCCCTCGCCCTTGAGGTAGGTCGTGTTGAAGGCCTTGGCGAAGTTCTGGCCCAGCTCGTGGCTGGTGCCCATCTGCAGGGCCTTGCCGTCGCCCATCATGCTCTCGAGGGTGAGGGTGTTGATGGCGCCCGCGAACCGCTCCTTGGCCGTCTTGCGGCCGAGGACCACGTCGATGCCGAGGATGTTGGTCATGAAGTCGCCGTAGACGTCCGTGTGGATCAACGACGCGTACGCGTGCGCGTCCTCGTAGGTGGCGTGGGCCGTGTGGCCCTCCTGCCAGAGGAACTCGGTGGTGCGCAGGAAGACGCGGGGACGCAGCTCCCAGCGGACCACGTTGGCCCACTGGTTGATGAGCAGCGGCAGGTCGCGGTGGCTCTGCACCCACTTGGAGAAGTACTCGTTGATGATCGTCTCGGAGGTCGGCCGGACAACGATCGGCTCCTCCAGGTCCTTGCCGCCACCGTGGGTGACCACGGCGAGCTCGGGCGCGAAGCCCTCGACGTGCTCGGCCTCACGGGTGAGGTAGGACTGCGGGATGAACAGCGGGAAGTAGGCGTTCTGCGCGCCCGCCTTCTTGATCCGCGCGTCCATCTCCTGCTGCATCCGCTCCCACAGGCCGTAGCCGTACGGTCGGATGACCATGGTGCCGCGCACCGGACCGTTGTCGGCCAGCTCGGCCTTGCTGATCAGATCCTGGTACCAGCGCGGGAAGTCGTCCGCCTGGGGGGTGAGAACGGGAGCCTTTGCCATGGGGCGAATGGTACGGGGCATCCCGGGGTGGGCTCCAATCCGTTCCACGCCGCGCCGAGTCTGCGCCGCGCTCGTCTTCTTGGGAAGAGCCCGCCCGGCCTATGGACGCCGGGCGGCTCCCGCGCTTGATTGGAGGCAGGTCCCGGGCGGCGACGCCGGGGCCCTCCCCCGGGCTCGACCGAAGGTGAGGAGCCGTCAGCATGGCCTTGGCTCAGGTGACTCCGCAGGTGACTCCGTTGACGGGCTCGTCGGGCGCACGGGCCCGGCAGCGGGCGCGCGACTGGGCGGAGATCCAGGAACGCATGCTGGTCCCCCTCTACCAGGCGGTCTACGACCGGCTGGAGGTCGGCGCGGCGACGTCCGTGCTCGGTCTCGGCTGCCGCTCCGGCCTGGCCCTGTTGCTGGCCGCGGCGCGCGGCGCGGAGGTCGCGGGCCTGGAACCCGAGGCGGAGCTGCGGGCGCTGGCGCAGGGCCGCGAGCTGCGGGTCCTCGCGGAGGTCTGGCGTGAGGTCGGGCGTGACGTCGGGCGTGAGGTCGGGCTCGGCGGCGGTGGCGCGTCTCAGCACTCGCTGGTCACCGCGTTCGAGCACCTCACCTGCACCGCGGATCCGCAGGCACTGGTCCACGACGCGGCCCGGCTGACCGTGCGCGGTGGCCATGTCGCGCTGGCGACCTGGGGCCCGGAGGAGCGCTGCGAGTCCGCGCCCGTCCTCGACATCGCCCGCCGCCTCGCGGACCCGCTCCGGCGCGGCGGCTACGCGCCCTTCGCGCTGAGCGCGCCCGGCGCGGTGGAGCGCCTCATCGAACGCGCGGGCCTCCGGCCCGCCGGGGGCGGGCGCGTCTGCTGCCCGTACGCGTACCCCGACCTGGAGTCGGCGGTGCGCGGGCTGATGTCCACGGGCGTCTTCGAACCGGCGGTGGGGTTCTCCGGCGAGCGCCTGGTGGAGAAGGAGCTGCGCGAGGCGCTGTTCCCGTGGGTACGGGAGGACGGCACGGTGCGGATGGAGAACGTCTTCCGGTACGTGATTGCTGAGCGGGTCAGGTAGCGCTATCGCAGGTGGCTGCACTACCTGGGGGCGCGGGGAACTGCGCGAGCAACCGCCCTGTGCGGATGGCCCTGTACGTTCGGCGCATCACCTGGGTGGGTGGCTTGTCGCGCAGTTCCCCGCGCCCCCGGGGTGTCCTCTCAGCCGATCTGCTCCGCGTCCACCCGCCGGTGGACACCGGCGATGCGGTAGGCGTCCTCCTCGTCCAGCGTCTCGTGTTCCATCAGCGCCTCGGCCAACGCGTCGAGCTTCTCGCGGTGTTCGACCAGCTTGCGGCAGGCCTCCTCGTAGCACTCGGAGACGATGCGCCGCGCCTCCTGGTCGACCGCGTCCAGCGTGCTCGGGGCAGCCGCCAGGCCGTACGCGCCCTGGGTGTCGTTCGGGATCGCGGTCAGGCGGCCGACCCGGTCGCTCATGCCCCAGCGGCCCGCCATGCCGCGGGCCAGGTTGGTGACCTGCTCCAGATCGCTCTCCGCGCCCGTCGTGATCACGCCGTAGACGACCTGCTCGGCCGCCATCCCGCCGAGTGCGCCGATGATCCGGCCGCGCAGGTACTCCTCGGTGTACGAGTAGCGGTCCGCGTCCGGGGTGGAGAGCGTCACGCCGAGGGCGCGTCCGCGCGGGACGATGGTGATCTTGCGGACCGGGTCCGCTCCCGGCTGCAGCATGCCGAGCAGCGCGTGCCCGGACTCGTGGTACGCCGTGCGCAGGCGGTCCGCGTCCGGCATCACCAGCGTGCGGACCGCGCCGAGCTGGACCTTCTCCAGTGCCTCGGAGAAGTCGCGGGCGGAGACCTGGTCGTCCTTGCGCTTGACCGCGAGCAGCGCCGCCTCGTTGGCCAGGTTGGCCAGTTCCGCGCCGGTCATGCCGGGGGTGGTCTTGGCGACCTGCTCCAGGTCGACATCGTCCGCGAGCGGCTTGTCGCGGGTGTGGATCTTGAGGATCGCCTCACGGCCGGTCCGGTCCGGCGGGCTGACCATGACCGTGCGGTCGAAGCGACCGGGCCGCAGCAGCGCCGGGTCCAGCACGTCGGAGCGGTTGGTCGCGGCGAGGACCACGACGCCCTCGGAGCCGGAGAACCCGTCCATCTCGGTGAGGATCTGATTGAGCGTCTGCTCGCGCTCGTCGTGACCGCCGACGGAGTTGCCACCGCCGCGGGCGCGGCCGATGGTGTCGATCTCGTCGATGAAGATGATCGCGGGGGCGACCTTGCGCGCCTCCGCGAAGAGCTCGCGCACCCGGGACGCGCCGACGCCGACGATCATCTCGATGAACTCCGAGGCCGAGGCGGAGAAGAACGGGACGCCCGCCTCACCGGCCACCGCGCGGGCCAGCAGCGTCTTGCCGGTGCCGGGCGGGCCCGCGAGCAGGACACCGCGCGGCATCTTCGCGCCGAGCTTGCGGTACTCGTCCGGCCGGCGCAGGAAGTCGACGACCTCGGTCAGCTCGCCCTTGACCTCGTCGATCCCGGCCACGTCGGCGAAGGTGGTCCGGATGCCGCCGGGCAGCGTCTCGACCGGCTTCGGCGGGGCCTTCCTGGCCAGTCCGCCCATGCCGCCGCCGGCGCTCATCCGGCGCGCGATGAAAACCCAGAGCAGGACAAGAAGCAGCATCGGCGCGAGCGAGAGCAGCAGGTTGGCCAGGAAGCTGCGCTCCTTGACCACCGGCTCGGCGTCGACCTTGACGTTCTGCGCGGTCAGCTCGGACCAGAGCTGGTCGTTGGCGAAGGTGGGCCGCTGGGTGCTGAACTGCTGGTACGTCTTCTTGCTGTCGTCGGGCTGCGGTTGGGCGCTCTTGAGCTTGCCCTGGATGCTGTCGCCCTTGGCGTAGATCTCGGAGACCTGACCGGCGTTCAGCTGCTTGGTGAACTCGGTGTACGGGACGCTGATGCTGCCGCCGTTGCCGAAGAGGTTCAGCAGCGCGTCGACCAGGAGGAAGACGATCAGCGCGGTGAGCAGCATGCTGAACCAGCTGCGGCGCGAGGGTTTGTTCGGGGTGGGCGGAGGGGGTGGTGCCCCCTCCGAGCGCCAGAGCTTGTCGGGATCCTCGCGGGGCGGCACAGGGCTGGTCACCCTTCGGACAATACGGACAATCAGGACCTTGATCCAGCGCCCGCGCCGGGCCACTCCTCCACCGTCAGCGCGTAGCGCTCGTGGTCCCGCCAGGCGTTCTGCAGGAAGAGCATGCGCGGCGAGTAGCCCTCCAGCCGGAAGCCGAGCCGCTTGGCCATCGCGATGGACGGACCGTTCTCCGGCTGCACGTTGATCTCCAGCCGGTGCAGGCCGAGACCGCCCTCGGTCTCGGGCCGGAAGGCCGTGTCGACGACCAGGCGCATGCCCTCGGTCATCCGGCCGGTCCCGTTGTACGGGAGGTAGGAGTTGTAGCCGAGCGAGGCGTTACGGAACCGCCCCCGCACGATGTTGGAGACGTTGCAGGTGCCGACCAGGCCGCGTTCCTCGACGTCGAAGATCAGGAACGTCCGCAGCGTGTCCCCCTGCCGCCGCACCATGTCCGGCAGTGCGTCCGGCTCCACCGGATTCCACCGCCCGACGTGCTCGGCGGACCGGTTCACCGCGTCGGCGTAGACGACGGCGTCGGCGATGCGGGGGTAACGGATCTCTACACGCATGCATGAACGCTAGCGCGTGCAAGAGGATCAGTTGCAGCATTTAGGGGCGCGGGGAACTGCGCGGAACACCACCGCCCGCAAATGCTGCAACTGGCTGCAACTGGCTGCAGGAGCAAAAGCCCGACTACAGCAGGTCCTTGAACTCCTTGGGGAGTTCGAAGTCCGACGGGCCCTGGCCCGGGCCGAGGCCGAAGGCGCCGCCGGGCTGGGCGGCCGTCTCGTCCTTCTTCTGGGCCGCCTGCTGGGCCTCCTGCTGGCGCTTGAGCGGGTTGCCGCTCTGGCGGCGGCCCTTGGCCGCCTTCTGCTGCTTGGGCTTGCGCGACGCGCCGCCACCCATGCCCGGCATACCCGGCATGCCGGGCATGCCCTTGCCGCCGGCCATCGCGGACATCATCTTGCGCGCCTCGAAGAAGCGCTCGACCAGGCTGGAGACCTCGGAGACGTGGACGCCCGAACCCCTGGCGATACGGGCCCGGCGCGAGCCGTTGATCAGCTTCGGGTCGTCGCGCTCGGCCTGGGTCATCGACTTGATGATCGCGCCCACGCGGGCGACGTCCTTGTCGTCGATGTTGTTGATCTGGTCGCGCATCTGCGCCATGCCGGGCAGCATGCCGAGCAGCTTGGTGATCGAGCCCATCTTGGAGACCTGCTCCAGCTGGGCCAGGAAGTCGCCGAGGCCGAACTCCTTGCCGCCCTTGCTGGCGAGCTTGGCGTGGACCTTGGCGGCCTCCTCCTGGGAGAAGGTCTTCTCGGCCTGCTCGATCAGCGAGAGGACGTCACCCATGCCCAGGATGCGCGAGGCCATCCGGTCCGGGTGGAACGCGTCGAAGTCGTCCAGCTTCTCGCCGTTGGAGGCGAACATGATCTGGCGGCCGGTGATGTGGGCCACCGAGAGCGCGGCGCCACCGCGGGCGTCGCCGTCGAGCTTGGACAGCACCACGCCGGTGAAGTCGACGCCGTCGAGGAAGGCCTGCGCGGTGGTGACCGCGTCCTGGCCGACCATGGCGTCGACGACGAAGAGGACCTCGTCCGGGTTGACGGCGGCGCGGATGTCCGCGGCCTGCTGCATCATCTCGGCGTCGATGCCGAGGCGACCGGCGGTGTCGACGATGACCACGTCGTACTGCTTGGTCTTGGCGTACTCGATCGAGTCGCGGGCGACCTTGACCGGGTCGCCGACGCCGTTGCCCGGCTCGGGGGCGTAGATCGCGACGCCCGCGCGCTCGGCCATCACGCCGAGTTGGGTCACCGCGTTCGGGCGCTGGAGGTCACAGGCGACCAGCAGCGGGGTGTGCTTCTGGTCCTTGAGCCACTTGGCCAGCTTTCCGGCCAGGGTGGTCTTACCGGCACCCTGGAGGCCGGCGAGCATGATGACCGTCGGGCCGGTCTTGGCGTAGCGGAGGCGGCGGGTCTCGCCACCGAGGATGCTGATCAGCTCCTCGTTGACGATCTTGATGACCTGCTGGGCCGGGTTCAGCGCGGCGGAGACCTCCGCGCCGGAGGCACGCTCCTTGATCCGGGCGATGAAGGCACGGACCGCCGGGAGGGCGACGTCCGCCTCCAGCAGGGCGATCCGGATCTCGCGGGCGGTGGCATCGATGTCCGCCTCGGACAGGCGGCCCTTGCCCCGAAGGTTCTTGAACGTCGCTGCGAGGCGGTCGGAAAGTGTGTCGAACACGTCGGTCGCGGGTCCTTGTGACTCGGGGGCGGGTAAGGCTGTCGCCCCCCAGGGTATCCGGACGGCCGCGTGTCCTCGGAACGCACCCGGAAGCCACCCGTACGGCGGCACCCTGCGCCCACCCCACGCGAGCCTGCGCCCCCGGCCGCCCCACCGTCACCAGCATGGGCCTATGTCGCTGGTTGCCAAGCTGATCTACGCCCGTCGGAATCCGCTGCTGAAACGTCTGGTGCAGGAGGTGCTCGCCCTCTACGGCGTGGAGGTGCCCGCCGCCGTCGAGATCGGGCCGGGGCTGCTCGTCTTCCACCGGGGCTTCGGGCTGGTGCTGCACCCGTACACGACGCTGGGCGCGGACGTCGTGCTCTACAACAACGTCACCGTCGGCCGCGCGGACCCCTGGGTGCCGCAGGAGCTGAGCCGGATGGAGCGGGTCGTCGTCGAGGACGGGGCCGTGCTCTGCACCGGCGCGCGGGTGGTCTGCAAGGAGGGCGTGCTGACCGTGGGCCGGGGGACGATCGTCGGCGCCAACGCCGTGCTGACGCGGTCCACCGGACCGAACGAGATCTGGGCCGGGGTTCCGGCCCGCCGAGTCGGCTTCCGGCAGCCGCTCGACGGGACACCCGACGGGGCGCTCGACGAGGCCGTGCCCGAGGTTCAGGCCACCAGCGCGCGCTCGACCGACTGCGCCAGCTCCGTCGCCGCCGCGTCCGACAGCGGCTGACCGGACCGGTCGGTGAGGTAGAAGGCGTCCACCGCGTCCGCGCCCAGGGTGGAGATCCGGGCCCGGTGGACGCGGATGCCGTTCCCCTCCAGCGCGACGCCGATCCGGTGCAGCAGACCGGGGGCGTCGTGGGCGCGGACCTCCAGCACGGTCGCCGACGCGCTGCTCCCGCGCGCCACGGTGACCCGGGGCGGCGGGGCGACGCTGCCGCGACGGCGTGGCGCTGCGGCGTCCCGCTCGGCGAGGCGGCGGGTGACGTCCAGGCCGCCGTCGAGCGCGCGGCGGATGTCGGCGCGCAGCCGGGCCGCCTCGGGGACCTCGCCGAACTCGGCCGCGACCTTCCAGGTCAGCACCAGCACCACGCCCGCGCCGACCGGGTCGAGCTCACGGATCGCGGCCGCGCGGACGGTGAGCCGGTGCAGGGCCAGCACCCCGGCCACGGTCGGCAGCACGGACGGGCGGTCCGGCAGTGCCAGCGTGAGCTCCACGCCCATCGGCTCCGAGCCGTCGGCGCTGTAGGTGGTGCTGTCGTCGACGCCGCTCTCGACGCGGCCCTCGGCCTCGGCGCGGACGGAGAGGACCGGGCCCCCGGTGCGAGCGGCCTCGACGGCGAGGCGCTCCTCCTCGGTGGTCGGCTCCAGGGCCGTCTCCGGCGCGGGCGGCTCCCCGGCCAGGACCGCCGCCGCGCGCTGCACCAGGTCGGCGACGAGCGTGGCCCGCCAGGTGCTCCACGCCGCCGGACCGGTGGCCAGCGCGTCGGCCTCGGTGAGCGCGTGCAGCAGCTCCAGCGTCCCCGCGTTGCGGACGACGGAGGTGATCGCCTCGATCGTGGCCGGGTCGTCTGGGTCACGCCGCATCGCGGTCTCGACCAGCAGCAGATGGTGGCGGACCAGCAGCGCCAGCGTCTCCACGTCCGCCTTGTCGAAGCCGAGACGGGCGGCGACGTCGCGGGTGATCACCTCACCGGCCTCGGAGTGGTCGCCCGGCCAGCCCTTGCCGATGTCGTGCAGGAAGGCGGCGACCAGCAGCAGGTCGGGGCGGGCGACGCGGCGGGTCATCGCGGCGGCCCTGACCGCCGTCTCGACCAGGTGCCGGTCCACGGTGAAGCGGTGGACGGCGTTGCGCTGCGGGCGGCAGCGGACCCGTTCCCAGTCCGGGAGCAGCCGGGCGACCAGACCCTCCGCCTCCAGCGCCTCCCAGACCGGGATCGCGCTCTCCCCCGCGCCGAGCAGCGTGATCAGCTGCTCGCGCGCCTCGTCCGGCCACGGGACCGGCAGCGGCTTGGTCTCGGCGGCCAGACGGCGCACCGTCGACGGCGCCAGCGGCAGGTCCGCCTGCGCGGCTGCGGCAGCGGCCCGCAGCGGCAGCACCGGGTCCTGGCCGGGACGCGCGGGCGCGGCGAGCACCGCCTCACCGTCCATTTCCACCACGCCCTCGGCCAGCGGCCGACGCGGAGCCGGGCCGCGTCCGGCCGCCGCGCCGAAGCCGTTGCCGCCGATCCCCCCGATACCGCCGATGCCTCCGAAGAGCGCGCGGCGGGTGCGTCCGCTGCGGGACCGCAGCACCCGCTCCACCTCGCGCCAGGTGACGTCGGAGGCGTAGGCGATGACGCGGGCAGCCTCGTACACCTCGCGGAGCAGGATGTCCGCGTCGAGCAGGCCGAGTCGCTCGGCGACGGCGTCCTGCTCCTGGAGGCTGAGCCGGTCCGTGGCGCGTCCGGTGACCAGGTGCAGTGCGTCGCGGACGTCGCGCAGCCGCCCGGCCGCCTCGCTCAGCCCGGCGCGCGGCGCGTCGGCGATCCAGGAGGCGGCGACGGCGCCGAGCGCGGTGACGTCCCGCAGCCCGCCGCGTGCCTCCTTCAGGTCGGGCTCCAGCAGGAAGGCCAACTCACCCTGGCGCTCGGCGCGTTCGCGGCAGAGCTGATGCAGTTCGGGCAGCCGCTTGGGCGCGCCGGCCCGCCAGTCGGCGAGCACGGTGGAGCGCAGCTGCGCGGTGAGTTCCGGGTCGCCCGCGACATGGCGGGCGTCGAGCAGGCCCAGCTGGGCCTTGAGGTCCTCGGCGGCGACCTTGCGGGCCTGGCCGAGGTCCCGGACGGAGTGGTCCAGCGCCAGGCCCAGGTCCCAGATGGGGTACCAGAGTTGCTCGGCCAGCGAGGCGACGGCGGTGCCGCGCATGCCCCGCGCGCCACCGTCGTGGAGCAGCAGCACGTCGACGTCGCTGCGCGGGGAGAGCTCGCCGCGACCGTAGCCGCCGACGGCGACCAGGGCGATACCCCGGGGAGTCTGCGCGTTCTGGCCGTCCTGACCGACCTGGCCGCTCCCGCCGGACTGACCGGCCTGTCGCTTCAGCGCGTCGGTGAACAGCCCGGCGAGCCAACGGTCCGTCAGTTCGGCAAGTGCGGCCCGGCGTTGGGCACCGTCCAGGGCGGCCTCCTGGCCGTCACCCGCCCGGCTCCCGTCGGCCCGCAGCAGCGCCAGCCGCTGGGCGGCGTACCCGGTCTCCTCGCCCTGCTGGTCCGTCACGTCGCTCGCTCCTCCGGTGTGCGGATACGGCGGAGCGGATCCGCGGCCCTCCTCGGCCCTCGGATCCGCCCCACCTCTTGCTGCCTGCCGGCCGTTGTCGCGACTACAGCGCGTCCGGGCCGCGTTCGCCGGTGCGGACCCGCACCGCCGTCTCGACGGAGGTGCTCCAGACCTTGCCGTCGCCGATCCTGCCGGTGCGGGCGGCCTTGACGATGATGTCGATGACGCCATCGGCGTCGTCGTCCTCGGTCAGCACCTCTATCCGGACCTTCGGCACCAGGTCGACGGTGTACTCCGCGCCCCGGTAGACCTCGGTGTGGCCGCGCTGGCGGCCGTAGCCGCTGGCCTCGGTGACGGTCAGGCCGTGGACGCCGAAGGCCTGCAGCGCCTCCTTGATGTCGTCCAGCCGGTGGGGCTTGACCACTGCGGTGATGAGCTTCATCTCAGGCATCGACCTTCTTCTCGGCCTCGGCAGGGCTCGCGGGGGCGTCGGGTTCGGCGTCGCCCACCGCGGTGGTCGACGCTACCGCCACGGGCTTCGGAGCCAGCGCCTTGGACAGCGCCGCGCCGACCGCACTGAAGTCGTAGGCGGACTCGGCGTGCTCCGCCTGGTCGATACCGGCCAGCTCGACCTCCTCGGAGACCCGGAAGCCGATCGTCTTGTCGATGGCCTTGCCGATCAGCCAGGCCAGCGTGAAGGAGTACACCGCGACCACGCCGACGCCCAGCGCCTGCTTGCCCAACTGCGTGAAGCCGCCGCCGTAGAAGAGACCCTTGGCCGGCGAACCGCCACCACCGGTGGCCAGCAGGCCGATCAGCAGCGCGCCCGCCGCACCGCCGACCGCGTGGACGCCGACCACGTCGAGCGAGTCGTCGAAGCCGAACTTGTACTTGAGGCTGATCGTCCAGGAGCAGAGCGCGCCGCAGAGCAGGCCGAGGAAGATCGAGCCGAGCGGGCTGATGTAGGCACAGGCCGGGGTGATCGCCACCAGGCCGGTGACGGCGCCGGAGGCCGCACCCAGCGTGGTGAACGCGCCGTGCTTGATCTTCTCGTAGGCCAGCCAGCCGATCATGGCCGCACCGGTCGCGATCTGGGTGTTGATGAAGGCGAGACCCGCCAGGCCGTTGGCGGCCAGCGCCGAACCGGCATTGAAGCCGAACCAGCCGAACCAGAGCAGCCCGGAACCGAGCATCACCAGCGGCAGGCTGTGCGGACGCATCGGGTCCTTCTTGAAGCCGATCCGCTTGCCCAGCACCAGTGCCAGCGCCAGACCGGCGACGCCCGCGTTGAGGTGGACCGCGGTGCCGCCCGCGAAGTCCAGGACGCCGTTGCGGTCGCCCAGCCAGCCACCCTTGCCGTTGTCGAACATGAAGACCCAGTGCGCGACCGGGAAGTAGACGATGGTCACCCAGAGCGCGACGAAAAGCGCCCAGGCGGAGAACTTGGCCCGGTCCGCAATCGCGCCGGAGACCAGCGCCGGTGTGATCACCGCGAACATCAACTGGAATGCGGAGAACGCGAACACCGGAATGGTTCCGGACAGAGAGTTCATCCCGATGTGGCGCATGCCGAGCATCGAAAGATTACCGATCAGGCCGTGGAACGCGTCCGGACCGAACGCGATCGAATAGCCGTAGAGCACCCACAACACTGTGACGATGCCGAGCGCGATAAAGCTCATGACCAGCATGTTCAGGGTGCTCTTCACCCGGACCATGCCGCCGTAGAAGAAAGCGAGGCCGGGGGT
Organism: Streptacidiphilus fuscans; assembly: GCF_015690355.1. Taxonomy (GTDB): domain Bacteria; phylum Actinomycetota; class Actinomycetes; order Streptomycetales; family Streptomycetaceae; genus Streptacidiphilus; species Streptacidiphilus fuscans. The sequence goes on from NZ_JADPRT010000002.1 coordinate 191,899, forward strand.
CATCAGCATGACCAGTGCCGCGCTTATGAGTACGAAGGCGGTGTCTCCACCACTGAAGCCGCTGGGCATCGGCGTCTCCTCGAATGTCGGGCCGATCAGTCCCCGGGCATCCGTCCCGTGCCCCCGGGGTCGTCGGCTGATGCTGAGGAGATTGACGGAGGCCCGTTTCCGTCGATGCGTGCGGATGTTTCGCGGGCGTGACGAAGCTGACGCCGGTGTTACGCAGGGGTGAACCGGAGCTCACAGAAAACCGGCCGCGAGAACCGTCCGAATGACCTGGCGTGGGGGTGCCGAGTCGGGTGAAGGGGGACGGGCCTCGCGGCCGGGGTCTCTCCGGGGAATTCCGGGGTTCTTCGAGGATTTCCGCAGGTTCGCGCTGGTCAGGCGGAGTTCCGCTGGGCCAGGGAGTCGGGGAGGGTCTGGTCGATCTGCTCGCGCAGCTCCCGCACCCGCTCGACGCCCTTGAACTCGCGGACGGCCGCCTCGGTCGTCTTGCGCAGGCGCGTGTTGACACGCTCGGAGCGGATCTGCGCGGCTATCTCCATGGCCTGCTCGGCGGAGTCGGCCGCGGCCTCCGGCTGCCGCTGGAGCAGGTGGACGCTGGCCATGCCGATCAGGTTGAGCGCGTACGAGCGCTTGTGGTCCCCGTCCTCCGCGAAGAGCTCGACGGCCTGCGAGATCTCCGGCTCGGCCTGCAGCGCGTACACCTGGCTGCGGCCGGTGTGGTAGCAGAGGTCGCGGTAGGAGTGGCCGTTCTCGGCGTGGAGTTCGGCCTCGGAGAAGAAGGTCAGCCAGTCGGGTGTGACGTCCTTGGCGCCGGCGTCGTCGAAGGCGTCCTCGGCGTGACGGGCCGCCCGGTAGCACTTGTTGGCCTCGCCGAGGTTGGCGTAGGCGCGCGCCTCCATGGCGTGCATCAGCGCGAGTTGGCGCGAAGTCGCCGTGTCGCGGGAGCCGTACTGGGCGAGGTGGATGAGTTCCAGGGCGTCGTTGGGCCGGTTGAGGTGGATCATCTGCCGGCACATGTCCGTCAGCACCAGCCCGCCGAAGGGCCGGTCACCGGCCTCCTTGGCGGCGTGCAGGGCGAGCACGTAGTACTTCTGGGCGCTCGGGTGCATGCCCACGTCGTAGGACATCCAGCCCGCGAGATGGGCGAGTTGGGCCGTGGTCTGGAAAAGGCGCTTGGTGGTCTGCGGGCTGTAGCTCTCCTGGAGCAGGTCGCAGACCTCGTGCAGCTGGCCGACCACGGCCTTGCGGCGCAGGCCGCCGCCGTTCTGGGCGTCCCACTGACGGAACATCACCACGGTGGACTCGAGCAGGTCCAGCTCGGGGGCGGAGAGGCGGCCGGTCACCGGGGCGCCCTCACGGGCGGCGGTCAGCGCGGTGGTCGGCATGCCGTTGGCTGCGGGGCTCAGCCAGCGCTGCATCGGCTCGATCAGGGCGGAGCCCGCGGTCAGGGCGAGGGAGGTGCCGAGGAAGCCCCGGCGGTTGAGCATCAGGTCGCTGCGGGAGTACTCGGAGATCAACTGGACGGTCTGCTCGCCGTTCCACGGCAGGTCGATGCCCGACCCGGCGGTGAGCGGGGCGACCGCCTTGAGGCCGAGGTCCTCGATCGGGACCGGCGAACCGAATCGGTCGGAGAAGAGCTCGGAGAGGATCTTCGGAATCGGCTCGCGCGGCTGTTCGCCGTCCAGCCAGCGGCGCACCCGGGAGGTGTCCGTGCTGATGTGCGCGGCGCCCATCTGCCGGGCCCGCCGGTTGACCTGCCGGGCCAGCTCGCCCTTGGACCAGCCGCTCCTGACGAACCACGCCGTCAGCTTCTCATTGGGTTGCTTGTCGCCCACCGCGGAACGCCCCCATCCCGGGCTCTGTCTGACCGTCAGATTCCTTGTCAGCGCGGAAGGTTGGCATCAATGCCAGTGGCATACCCGCTGACGTGCTCATGTCTGCGAGAGTCCTCGACCCTGCACCAGGAACGTAGCGCGATTTGCGCCGTCCGGGGGAGCGAGTGCACGGAAACGCCACCTTTCGCCACCCCTACGAGTGAACTTCCGGCGCTGGTCTCACGCTTCACTGGTCATCAGGTCCGCTGCAGCACAGTGAGGTTCCTGGATAGCACGACGGTCCTCGATCCCGAGGTGCGGTCCGAATTGTCCCGGCGTGCATCAGGCTCCGATGCGCCCCTGCGTAACCAAGGCATCCCCCGATCGGTTGGAGGTGAGTGGACTTGATGAGCACCGACACCCTCTTCAGCGAGCGCTTCGGCGATGTCCGGCTCCGGGGTCAGCGCCGTCGCGCCCGTGCCCACCAGGGCGAGGCCGCGGCGGAGTACGCCACGCGCTGGGGCTGGTCCGTCGCCTTCGACGGCCCCTGGGTCCGCCTGCTCACCGGCCGCGGCTTCGACGTCCTCGACGTCCCGGAGTCCGCCGGACGCGAGTCGCTGGTCCGGCTCGAACGGATGGGCGTCCGTCCCGGTCCGGTGCTGGCGTCGGGCTCGCGCGCGCTCTTCCTCGTCGGCCCGGAGACCGCCCGGCAGCTGCCCGAGCTGCTCTACCGCACGGGCTGGGACGACGCCGAGCTCGACCTCGTCTGCCACGGCCCCGGCGGCTCCGTCCCCGCGCCGCCGTCCCCGGACACGCGGTGGCTCCGCCCGCCGACCCCCGAGAACGCCACCCGCCCGCCGCACGCCAAACTGCTGCTCGGCACGCTCGCCTACGCCAGCCACCGCGGCGTGCCGGAGCTGGTCGGGCGGCGCTGAACCGCACCGGCCCAGCCCAGGGCCCCGCTCACGCGGCCGTTCGCGTGTGCTCGGCGAGGTAGTCCTCCCAGCTGCGGTGGCCGACCGTGGTCCGCTCCCCCAGCGCGAGGTTGTCCCCGTCCCGGTAGGCGCGGCCGACCTTGCCCGGCAGGTGGAGCGGGAGCAGCGGCCGGTGCTTCCCCTGCGCGGCGAGGTAGCTGCGCGCCAGCTCCCCCATCGAGTACACCGTCGGGCCGGCCAGGTCCGGGGCCAGCCCGGCGGGCTCGCCGAGCGCCAACTCGGCCAGACGGTCCGCTACATCACGCGGGTCGACCGGCTGCCACCGCATCCCGCCGGGGGCCGGGACCACCGGCATCCTGGTCATCTTCTCCATCGTCAGCAGCACCAGGCTGTGGAACTGGGCCGGGCGCAGCACGGTGTACGGGATGCCCGAGTCGACGATCGCCTGCTCCGCCGCCAGCTTCATCCGGAACCAGGCGAGCGGGACGGTGTCCACGCCGATCACGGAGACGTGGACCAGGTGCCGGACGCCACCCGCCCGCTGCGCCGCGGCGACCAGGTTCCGGGCCACGGTCCCGTCGCCCTTCGCCGCGCCCGCGATGTGCACCACGGTCTCCACGCCCGCCAGCGCCGCGTCGAGGCCCTCACCGGTCAGCAGGTCCCCGACCACGTACTCGATCCCCGGCTCGGCCGCGTGGGCGTGCCGGGAGACGATCCGGACGTCGCGCCCGGCGGCGCGCAGCTGCGGGACGACCAGGCTGCCCAGGGTTCCGGTGCCGCCGGTGACCAGGACGGGTGAGGTCATTGCGCTCTCCAGGGTCTCGAAGGTCTCGGGGTTCTCGAAGCTCTCTGCGTTCTCTCCGGTGTCGTTCACACAGCGATGACCCCGGCCGGCCCGGGAGTGTGACAGCCGCGCGGGAAATCGCGCGGGAAATAAGGCGGCCCGCGCCGTCCGGGAGGACGGCACGGGCCGGGGAAGGCGAGGTGGACTCGGCCTGGCGGCTCAGCCGAGCAGCGCGTCGACGAAGGCCGCAGGGTCGAAGGGAGCCAGGTCGTCGGCGCCCTCGCCGAGACCGATCAGCTTGACCGGGACGCCGAGCTGCCGCTGGACGGAGATGACGATGCCGCCCTTGGCGGTGCCGTCGAGCTTGGTCAGCACGATGCCGGTGATGTCGACCACCTCGGCGAAGACCTTCGCCTGGACGAGACCGTTCTGGCCGGTGGTGGCGTCCAGGACGAGCAGCACCTCGTCGACCGGGCCGTGCTTCTCGACGACGCGCTTGACCTTGCCGAGCTCGTCCATCAGGCCGGTCTTGGTGTGCAGGCGGCCGGCGGTGTCCACCAGGACGGTGTCCGCGCCCTCGGCGATGCCCTCCTTGACCGCGTCGAACGCGACGGAGGCCGGGTCGCCCGCCTCCGGGCCGCGCACGGTGCGGGCGCCGACGCGCTCGCCCCAGGTCTGCAGCTGGTCGGCCGCGGCGGCACGGAAGGTGTCGGCCGCGCCGAGGACGACGGTGTGGCCGTCTGCGACGAGCACGCGGGCCAGCTTGCCGCTGGTGGTGGTCTTGCCGACGCCGTTGACGCCGACGACGAGCAGGACCGCCGGGCGGGCCGGGGTCTCGTCGTCGTGGCGGGCGACGTGCAGCGTGCGGTCGAGGCTCGGGTCGATGAGGGTGATCAGCTCCTCACGCAGAAGGTTGCGGAGCTCCTCCGGCGTGCGGGTGCCGAGCACCTTGACGCGGGTGCGCAGCCGCTCGACCAGCTCCTGGGTCGGCTGGACGCCGACGTCGGCGGTGAGCAGCAGCTCCTCGATCTCCTCCCAGGTCTCCTCGTCGAGGCGGTCCCGGGAGAGCAGGGTGAGCAGACCCTTGCCGAGGGAGTTCTGCGAACGCGACAGGCGCGACCGCAGCCGGGTCAGCCGGCCGGCGGTCGGTTCCGGGACCTCCAGGGCCGGAGCCTCGACCGCCTCGGCGGCCTCGCCCGGGAGCTCGACCTCCGGGGCGGTAGGGCTCTGCTCGGGTGCCGTGACCGCGGCATCCTCGCCGACCTGCGGCTCCGCCGTCGGCTCGGCCGTGGCGGCGGGAGCGGGCTTGGTGATCTGCGGCTGCGCCGGAGGAGCGGGCGGCAACTGCTTGCGCCGTCGGCCGTTGACGACGAGACCGGTGGCCGCCCCGAGGACGACCACAGCGATGACTACAGCAAGAATGACGTATTCCATGGCCACCCCAGTATCGGGCACAGCCGTCGGCGACCTGCCGCTGTGTGACGTTTGTCCAACAAGTCACCCGTTCGTCACGTTATTCGGCTGCTGCCCCGACGGGCTCGACCTCCGCAGCAGCCGCGTCGGCGTCAGCCCCGACGTCGGCCTGCACGTCGGCGTCAGCCTGCACGTCGGCGTCCGGTCGGCGGATCCGGCGCGGGGGCTTGCGGGGCTCGTCGCGCAGGCGCTGGCTGATCACCTGGGAGATGCCGTCACCGCGCATGGAGACGCCGTAGAGCGCGTCGGCGCACTCCATGGTCAGCTTCTGGTGGGTGATCACGATCAGCTGGGAGCTGTCCCGCAGCTCCTCCATGATCGAGATCAGCCGGCGCAGGTTGGTCTCGTCGAGCGCGGCCTCGACCTCGTCCATCACGTAGAACGGGCTGGGCCGGGCCTTGAAGATCGAGACCAGCAGGGCGACGGCGGTCAGCGAGCGCTCGCCGCCGGAGAGCAGCGAGAGCCGCTTGACCTTCTTGCCGGGCGGACGGGCCTCGACCTCGATGCCCGTGGTCAGCATGTTCTCCGGGTCGGTCAGCACCAGCCGTCCCTCGCCGCCCGGGAAGAGCCGGGAGAAGACGCCCTCGAACTCGCGCGCCGTGTCGTGGTACGCGGCGGTGAAGACCTGCTCGACCCGCTCGTCGACCTCCTTGACGACGGTGAGCAGGTCGCGGCGGGTGGTCTTCAGGTCCTCCAGCTGCTCGGAGAGGAACTGGTGGCGCTCCTCCAACGCGGCGAACTCCTCCAGCGCCAGCGGGTTGACCTTGCCGAGCTGGGCGTAGGCCTTCTCCGCCGCCCTGAGCCGCTTCTCCTGCTCGGCGCGGCGGTACGGACGCGGCTGTCCCGCGGCGGCAGCCGCTGATGTCGCAGTGGCCTCCGGTTCCTCGCCCTCGACGGGCAGGGACGGCGGGACCGGCTGGTCCGGGCCGTACTCGGCGAGCAGCGCGGCGGACTCGATGCCGTGCTCCTCCAGCGCCTTGGCCTCCAACTGCTCGATCCGGAGCCGCTTCTCAGCGCGGAGCACCTCGTCGCGGTGCACCGTGTCGGTCAACTTGTCGAGCTCCGACTTCAGTTCACGGCTGCGGACGCGTTCGCGGCCCAACTCCGCGTCGCGGGCGGCGCGGTCCTGCTCGGCGGTGGTCCGGTCGGACGCCGCGGCGGTGAGCGCGTGCTCGACATGGGCGAGGAGTTGGCGGGCGCCCTCGGCGACGGCGGTGGCGACCTGCGCCTCGTGCCGGGCGCGGGCGGCACGAGCGGCGGCGCGGGCGCGGGCCTCGCGCTCGGCGCGTGCGCCCCGGTCGAGCGAGTCGGCGCGCCCGGCGAGTCCGCGGACGCGCTCCTCGTGGGTGCGGACGGCCAGCCGGGCCTCCATCTCACCCGCACGGGCGCGGGCGGCCTCGGCGTCGAGCTGGTCCCGGCGGCCGGTGTCCGGCTCCTCGTCGCCCGGGAGCTCTTCGGCGACCAGCAGCCGCTCCTCCAGCTCGGCCAGGTCCATCGCGGCCTGCTCCTGGGCGTCGGCGGCCTTGGCGGCTGCGGCGGCGAGCCGTTCGGCCTCGCCCGACGCGCCACGTGCCTGACCGGCGAGTCGACCGACCTGCTGCGCTATGGCCGCCTTCTCCTTCTCGGCGGCGCGCCGCACGGCGGAGACCTCCTCGACCTGCGCGGCGAGCTCCTTGCGGCGCGCGGTCGCGGCGTCGACCTCCTCGCGCAGCGTCTCCCGTCGGGCGACGAGCGCGGTGAGCCCGGCCTCGGCCTCGTCGACGGCGGCCTGCGTCTCCAGCACGCTCGGCGCGCCGGCGGACCCGCCGTAGGCGTAGGCGGCGCCGAGCACGTCGCCCTCGCCGGTGACGGCCGTCAGCTCGGGGTGGGTGGCGACCAGCGCCTCGGCCTCGTCGAGCGTCTCGACGACGACGTAGCCGTGCAGCAACGTCCGTACGGCGGACAGCAGTTCGTCCGCACCCGAGACCAGCGTGGCGGCCCGGACCGCTCCGGCGGGCAGAGCCGCGGTCTCGTCTGCCGGGCCCTCGCCTGCCGGGCCGTCGCTGGCGGCTCCGCCGATGAGCAGCGCCGCGCGGCCCGCGTCGTCCTTGCGCAGCAGGCGGAGTGCGTCGGCGGCGGAGGCGACCGTGGTGACGGCGATGGCGTCGGCGGCGCGGTCGAGCGCGGCAGCGACGGCGGTCTCCGCGCCCGGGGCGATGGTGAGGTGTCCGGCCGCCGGGCCGAGCAGGCCGGTCAGCCGGTCGGTGGCGGCGAGCAGCGCGCCGCTGCCGTCCTTGCGCCGGAGCGCGAGCGCCAGTGCTTCGCGACGCGCGGTGAGCGCGGCATGCTCGCGGTCGGCTGTGGAGAGCGCGTCGCGGGCCCGCGACTGGGCCTCCTCGGCGGCTGACAGGGCGTCACGCAGCCCGGCGAGTTCGGCGTCACGGGCGTCGGCGGCGGTGTCGAGGGAGTCGGCCTGCTCCTGCAACGCCTCGTACTCGGCCTGCGCCGCCTCCGCGCGCTCGAGCGCGGCGTCGCGGGCCTCGGCCAGGCGACCGATCTCCTCCCCCGCGCCCGCCGCACGCGAACGGGCCGCCGCCACCTTGCCCTGGAGCCGGGCCAGCCCCTCGCGGCGGTCGGCCAGAGCGCGGGCCGCCGCACGCAGGGCCTGCTCCTCGGCGGTCAGTTCGCGCTCCAGCTCGGCCCGGCGCTCGACGGTCTCGGCCAGGGCGTACTGGGCCTGTTCCAGCGCCTCGGCCAGCTCGGCCTCCTCGGCGCGGATCCGGGCGGCCTCGCGCTCCATGTCCTCGGGGTCGCGGCCGCGCCGCTCCTCCGCCTGCGGCGAGCGGGCGTGCCGGACCTTCGCCTCGGCCAGACCGATGGTGCCGCGCACCCGCTCGGCCAGAGACGAGAGCTCGAACCACGCCTGCTGCGCCCGCTCCACGGCCGGGCCGAGCTGCGCGACCTGCGCCTCCAGCACCGCCTCGCGCTGCTGCAGCTGCGCCAGCTCCTGCTCCACGCCGCTGCGCCGCAGCCGCAGCGCCATCTCGTCGGCGATCTCCTCCTCGACGGCCTTGCGCAGCGTCACCAGGTCGTCCGCGAGCAGCCGCAGCCGCGCGTCGCGCAGGTCGGCCTGGATCACTGCGGCGCGGCGGGCGATCTGCGCCTGGCGGCCCAGCGGCTTGAGCTGTCGCCGCAGCTCCCCCACCAGGTCCTGAACGCGCGTCAGGTTGGCCTGCATCGCGTCGAGTTTCCGCAGCGCCTTCTCCTTGCGCTTGCGGTGCTTGAGGACGCCGGCGGCCTCCTCGATGAAGGCGCGGCGGCCCATCGGGTCGGCGTGCAGGACCGAGTCGAGCTGGCCCTGGCCGACGATGACGTGCATCTCCCGGCCGATGCCGGAGTCGGAGAGCAGCTCCTGGATGTCGAGGAGTCGGCAGGTGTCGCCGTTGATGGCGTACTCGCTGCCGCCGTTGCGGAACATCGTCCGCGAGATGGTGACCTCGGAGTACTCGATCGGCAGCGCGCCGTCGGTGTTGTCGATGGTGAGCGCGACCTCGGCGCGTCCGAGCGGCGGACGGCCGGTCGTGCCGGCGAAGATGACGTCCTCCATCTTGCCGCCGCGCAGCGACTTTGCGCCCTGCTCGCCCATCACCCAGCTGAGCGCGTCCACCACGTTCGACTTGCCGGAGCCGTTGGGGCCGACCACGCAGGTGATGCCGGGCTCGAAGCGGAGGGTGGTCGCGGAGGCGAACGACTTGAACCCGCGCAGCGTGAGGCTCTTCAGATGCACCGGCGCCGACCTCCTACGTCCCTTTTCGCAGACACCCTAGTCGTCGCCGACCCTGGAGCCCGGTGACGGCTCGGTTTCATCCGAGTGTGTAAGGGGCATCTCTCCGACGAGGGATCGACAACGGGGTGTGACACGGCGGGGACGATCGGTGGCGGTGCCCGGGAACGACGAAGGGACGCCGGGTAGGCGTCCCTTGCACAATCCAGCGGCGATGCCGTGTGCGCTGCTGACCTTCGCGGAAAGGTCAGGAGTAAGCCGGTACCGCCTGGGCTGCGTCAATGCGGAGCAACTGCTCGTGGTCCGCGACGGCCTGCAGCGCGTCGTTCTCGGCCTGCATCCGTACAAGCTCGGATTCCAGGTCCTGGACACGCTGCTGGAGACGCCGCATCTCGGCGAGCAGTCGGGGGTCGGGTCCGCCGACGTAACCGAGAAGCGCCTTTGCCATGATGGATGGTCCTCCACGCTGAGTGACCGACCGCAGAAGTGGGGTCGTGTGAAGTGGGCCGCACCTACGACGCGCTCTCGCAAGGCTGTACGGGGCCGATAAGCCTTGAGCGGACGTACTGGTGCGCGGGTTTCCAGCGTCTCACCAAACGCGCAGGCGGTCAACACGATCACAGCGTGCTACAACCGCCGGGCGACCCGGGCAGCGGATTCGTCACGCTGCGTGCCTCGGCGATATTGCTGGTGCGCAGTCAACCACGGACTTCCTGGAAACGCAACCAGTCGTTCGCCGGAGCTGCAGGTCAGCGTCATGACGGTGACTGATAGAGCCTGACTCACAGTTGACGGTTCACACGGATATGGGGCCGTCCCCGACCGTCATCAGGTCGGGGCTCAGCGGATCGCGAAGCCCTCGTAGCCGCCCTCCGGCTTGCCCCAGATTTCTGTCACACCGTCCACGCGGCCGGGAGTGTCCCCGTGCCGCAGCAGGTGCAGCAGCTCGTCGCACTGCTCCCGGCTGCCCTCGGCGACGACCTGGACACGGCCGTCGCCGAGGTTGGACGCGTAGCCGAGCAGCCCGATCTCCAGCGCCCTCGACCGGGTCCACCAACGGAAGCCGACCTGCTGCACGGATCCGCGTACCCAGGCGGTCATCCGGACGTCCTCAGTCATGGGCGACAGTCTCTCATCGCCCTCGACTACCCGGGCTGTCCGGCCGTGGGGCCTGGCCAGGGGTTCGGCTGTGCGGCGGCCCGCTGCAGCACCCCCGCCGGGAGGCGGCCGACCAGGGCGGCCGCCTCGTCGACGAGTTGCAGCATGCCCTCCGGCTTGCGGTGCCATCGGATCGAGAGGACGACCGCGTGCCCCTCCATCCGGATCGCCCGACCGTGCTGCCGCACTTCGTCGAGCTGATCCGCCGTGAACAGCGCGGCGGCTGCCTCCGGGTCCGCCGCCTGGCCCTTCACGCCACGCCAGTCCGGCTGTCCGGGAAGGCCCGGCTGCTGCCGCTGGTCAGCCGGGTGCTCGTCGTCGGGGCCGAGCAGGACGGTGGGCAGCACGAAGGGGAAGACCACGGTGGCGATGGTGCTGAAGCGGGTACCGCTGGCACTGCCGCTGGTGTACAGGCTCTCCACCTGGAACACCTCGGCGCGCTCTCCCCCCGGCAGCGGCCCGGCCATCAGCCAGTGGAACTTACGCGTCTTGTAGTGCCAGGTCAGCGCATGCTGGTAGCGCGTCCGCGCCGGGGAGGCGTCCTTCTCCACGGTCCACCCGGGCCGCCGTGCCACCAACTGCCGCGCCTGCCGGGCGGTCTTCCGATCGCCTGCGGCCGCCCACAGGGAGAACAACCCGGCGATGACGAGCAGCGCGGCGATGAAGGCCACGACTTCCGTCACCGACACGGAGCCGTGCGCCGTACCGGACAGCACCGTTGCGGTGTTCACCATCCCGGATTCGGTCATCAGCTGACTTCCTGCATCGCACCGTCGGGGTTCTTGCCCTGCTGCGGGAGCGTGGGGTTCTGGTTCACGGCGTTCTCCAAGCCGCCGCCGGCCCAGCCCGACTCGGCGTTGGCGCCGAGGTCGAATCCGATCGGCGTGTACGGATCGCCGGGCGCCGCGTGCCGGCCCTCGCTCGGCAACGGGTCGACCTTGTGGTTGGCCGTGGCGTCCGAGGCCGCACCGCCGGAGACGAGGTTGGTGACCGCGTCGGCGGCGATGTCCCGGCCGCCCTTGTGCTGAACACCGTCGGCGATCGCGCCGCCACCCGCATTGGTGAGGCCGCCCATGGCGACGTTCGAGAAGCCGGTGTCGCCCTGCAGGAAGGCGCCGATCTTGCTTCCGGCCCCGTCCTCGGCGGCTCCCTTGGCGATCTTGCCGCCCAGGGCCCCGGCGATACCGGACAGTCCAGCGCCTCCGGCACCGCTCAGGGCTGCGCCCTCCAGGTCCGAGCCCTTGAGCGCCAGTCCGTGACCGGACATCACATTGCCGAGCTCGGTGCTGCCCAGGTTGGACACGGTGTTCTTCAAGGCGTCCATCGCGATGCGCGGCAGCATGCCGAGCTTGCGGATGTCCTCGATGAGCTCGGTGATGACCTTCTCCGCCTTCTCGGCCATCTTGATGAACTTGTCGATCAGTTGGACGATCTTCAGCGCCCGCTCGCCGGAGGCCGCGGCGGAGACCGCGTCCGAGATGCCCGCCGTGAAGACGGTGAGCAGCGCGCCCGCAAGCTCGAACTCGGCGATCTGGAGCGCGATGTCGACGATCGCCTCGATGATCGACTCGGCCTGGTCGGCGTAGGCCTCCAGCTCCTTCGCGACCTGCCGGAAGCTCTGCGCGCTCTTGGCCATCGCGTCGTGCTGCTTCGACCAGTGCTGCTGGAACGCCTCCGCCGCCGCGCCCGACCAGTGCGGGCCGACGACGTAGCCGACCTGGACGTCGAGGTGCTGGGCGGTCTGCTCCAGCTCGGCCGCCATCGCGTTCCAGTTGCCCGCCAGGCGGCGCAGCGCGGCGGGGTCGCCGCCGGGCCAGGGGAGGTCGAGCAGCGAGAGGACCTGGGCGACCTTGCCCGCGATCGCGGCGTTGATGTCGAGACCCATGCTCAGTTCCCCCCGAGGAGCTGGGCGTTGAAGTGCTCGACCTGGCCGTACGTGTCCGCCGTGTTCGCCAGGCCGGCCGCGTCACCCGCCAGCGCCTGGACCATCTGGTTCAGACCGTTGACGGTGTGGTCCACCAACCCCTGGTACGACGAGAACGCACCGGTGCACGCGCCCAGCAGGCCGAAGGCCTCGGCGTCCACGATCGCGTTGCCCTGGAAGGACGGCGTCAGCGAAGCGAAGTTGTCGGACGCCGCCTGGAACTCCTTGGAGAGGTCCGTCAGATACTCGTTGCCGACGAAGTACTGGTCCCCGTTCAATCCACTTCTCCCCGGTGGTGTGCGTGATCTTCAGCGCACAGACACCTTGCCACAGACGTGGCGAATCACCGCCGTCGGGGCAGGCGTTGACACTTGCGACAGAAGCGGTCGGAACGGCTCAGCCGACGTGACCGCCGAGCCAGGCGAGGAAATCCACCAACGTCAGCATCTGCTGCGGCTGCATCACCTCGCGGACCACCCCGCACGCCCGGCTGCCGTCGAAACGCCAGTCGATCCGCAGCGCCCGGGTGCCCGTCAGCACCTCCGGAGTGAACAGCGCCGCACCCGCGCGCGGGTCGTCCGCGTATCCGCGCAGGCCTGCGAAGTGCGGGCCGCGCGTGCCCTGGGTCCACACCAGTCCGGCACCGGCGGCCGACGGTTGTGCGTCCGCGGGGTCCGACGTCGAGTCCAGCGAGACCGAGGGCAGCTCACGCGGGAACTCCACGGCGGCGAAGGTGTACCACCTCACCGTGCTGCCCTTGCCGCGCCCGTACCTGTGGCCGACACGGAAGGTCTCCGCGTCCGCACCACCGGGCAGCGGGCCGCGCAGCAGCAGGTCGAAGACGTTGTCGTGCCAGTCGAACGGGCGGCGGCTCCCGGCCGGGTAGCGCTCGCCCAACGCCCGCGCCTCGCGCCCGGACCCGGCCGTCCAGCCGGGCCGGTCCGCAAGCGCACGCGCCTTCGCCGTGGTGAACCCGAGCATCGTCCGATCACCTCTGCCGGGGCAGGCGTTGGCACTTGGGGCAGAAATAGCTGGAACGGTTCATCCACGACGCGCGCCGCATCGGCGTACCGCAGCGGTTGCACGCCTCCCCCTCGCGGCCGTAGGCGTCGAGGGAGCGGGAGAAGTAGCCGGACTCGCCGTTGACGTTGACGTAGAGCGAGTCGAAGCTGGTGCCGCCCTGGTCCAGGGCCTCGGTCATCACCGCGCGGGCGGAGGCCAGCAGCAGTTCGGCCGCCGGACGGGTCAGCGTGTCGGCCGGGCGGTCGTAGTGCAGCTTGCTGCGCCACAACGCCTCGTCGGCGTAGATGTTGCCGACGCCGCTGATCAGCGACTGGTCGAGCAGGGCGCGCTTGACGCCGCTGCTGCGGCGGCGGAGCGAGGCGATGAAGGCCGCGTCGTCGAAGCGCGGGTCGAGCGGGTCGCGGGCGATGTGCGCGAGGGACATCGGGGCGGCGTCCGGGTCGCTCGGGTCGGCGTCCTCGACGGCCAGACCGCCGAAGGTGCGCTGATCGACGAAGCGCAGCTCGGTACCGGCCGCGTCGTCGAAGCGGACGCGGACCCGGAGGTGCTTCTCGTCCGCCGCGCCCTCGGGCTGGACCAGCAGTTGGCCGCTCATGCCGAGATGGCCGAGCAGCGACGCGCCCGAGCCGGGCAGCGGTACCCACAGGTACTTGCCACGGCGCAGTGCCGGGCCGAGGGCGCGACCGCGCAGCTGCGCGACGAAGTCGTCCGGGCCCGCCGCGTGGCGGCGGACCGCACGCGGATGCAGGACCTCGACGGACGCGACCGTACGGCCGCTGACCCAGCGGTCCAGACCGCGGCGGACGACCTCTACTTCGGGAAGCTCAGGCACTCCGAAAGCCTAGTGCTTGAAAGCTCCCGGAGGAGACAGCCTCAGGACGAGGCCGTCTGCGACGCGCCACCGGCACCGTCGCCGTACTTCTCGCGGATCGCGTTCCAGGCGCTCTCGGCGGCCTTCTGCTCGGCCTCCTTCTTCGAGCGACCGGAGCCGGAGCCGTAGTCCTCGCCGGCCACGCGGGCAGCGGCGATGAAGGTCTTCTCGTGGTCGGGACCGGACTCGGTGACCACGTACTCGGGCACGCCGATACCGACGGTGGCGGTGAGCTCCTGGAGACTGGTCTTCCAGTCCAGGCCCGCGCCGAGGTTCGAGGACTTCTCGATCAGCGGGTCGAAGAGCCGGTGCACCAGCTCCGAGGCGGAGTCCAGGCCCTGGTCCAGGTAGACGGCGCCGATCACGGCCTCGAGGGTGTCCGCCAGGATGGACGACTTGTCCCGCCCGCCGGTGCCCTCCTCGCCGCGACCGAGGCTGATGAAGGTGCCGAGCTCGAGGCCCCGCGCCACCTGCGCGAGCGCACGCGAATTGACCACCGCGGCGCGCAGCTTCGCGAGCTGGCCCTCCGGGAGGTCGGGATGGACTCGGTAAAGGGTGTCCGTCACCACCAGACCCAGCACCGAGTCGCCCAGGAACTCCAGGCGCTCGTTGGTGGGCAGCCCGCCGTTCTCGTACGCGTACGAGCGGTGGGTCAGTGCACGCGTCAGAAGGGACGGCTCAAGCGTGTAGCCGAGCCGTCCCTCCAGGACGCTGTACCCGGTGTCGGCGTGCGACGCAGAGGCTGACATCGTGTATCTCTCCAGCCGTCAGACCGACAGGACCTGACGGCGGTTGTAGGTGCCGCAGCTCGGGCACGCGATGTGCCCCAGCTTCGGCTGCTGGCAGCGGTCGCACGCCACGAGCGCAGCAGCAGTGGCCTTCCACTGCGAACGGCGGTGGCGCGTGTTGCTGCGCGACATCTTCCGCTTGGGAACAGCCACAGCTACTTCTCCTGGTTCTCGGCGGCACCCTCCCGGGTGACGCTGTCCTCTGCACTACCGGTCGCGCTGGATGCGGCCGAGAGTCCCTGCAATGCCGCCCACCGGGGGTCGACGGCGTCATGGTGGTGGTCCGGGTCGTCCGTGAGCCGTGCTCCGCATTCGGAGCACAGGCCCAGGCAGTCGTCCTGGCACACCGGCTGCAGCGGCAGTGCGAGCACCACCGCGTCACGCAGCACCGGCTCGAGGTCGAACAGGTCGCCCTCGAGACGGGAAGCCTCGTCGTCCTCCTCCTCGTCGGAGTCGGACACTCCCCCGAAGCGGTCAGCCGCCTCGGGGTAGTAGTACAGCTCCTGGAAGTCCGCGTCGAGCTCGCGCTCGATCGGCTCCAGGCAGCGTACGCACTCACCCTTGAGCTCGGCCTCGGCGGTGCCCGTGGCGAGCACTCCCTCGATGACCGACTCCAGTCGGAGCTCCAGCTCGATGGGGGCGCCCTCTGCGACGCCGATCACCTCGTTGCCGAGGTTGGCCGGGGCCGGGACCGAGCGGGAGACCTTGCGCATCGCCCCAGGCCGACGGCCCAGCTCGTGCGTGTCGAACACGAGCGGGTTTCGGTGGTCGAGGCGGTTCAGCGGTCTTTCCTTCTCTGGTCGTCAGCCCTGGCCGGTCGGTGCCCGCGTACGGGGCCCACCTGGACGTGTTTGCCACTTCGAGGCAGCAGACATCGCCCAGCACAACAAGCCGGAGAGGTCAGAATACCCGACGCCGGAACCCCAACCCAACTCGCCGGGTCGTCACCCGGTTCTCAGTGCCCCTGGCCGTACTCGCGGAGCTTGGTCACGTCGATGAATCCGGTGTCGAAGAAGGACGTGACCTCCTGCGGCTGCTGCTCGTAGTGCTGCTGCTGCGGGATCTGCACGTGCTGCGGGTGCACCGGCTGGACCGCGTGCACCGCGTGGACCGGCTGCCCGTAGGCGTCGTAGGCGGGCTGCGGCTGGCCCTGCGGGTCCACGTAGCCACCGGTGTACGGGTCGTACGCGGGCTGCTGCGCGGGGACCTGCGGGTCCACGTAGCCACCGGTGTAGGGGTCGTAGACCGGCTGCTGCGGCTGGGCGTAGGGGTCCTGCGGCGGCCAGTACTCGACCTGCGGCTGCTGCACCTGGTGCATCTGCTGCGAGTCGTGCAGCTCGGGCATCTCGTGCAGCTCCGGCATGGACCGCTCCGACTCGGGCAGCAGGCCCTGGCGGCCCAGCTCGGCGGCGACCGCGGCACTACGGGCGTCGCCCTGCTCGATGCCCTGCGCCTGGTCGGCGGCGGCCAGGTACGCGCCGAGCTCGTCGATCGGGCGCTTGCCGAGGAGCTTGTCCCGGCCGCGGCCGACGGCCTCCAGCGTCTTGCTGAGCGCGGTCTCCAGTGCGGCGAGTTTCACATCGACGTACTCGTCGACCTCGGGGCTCGGCGAGCGGAACTCGTCCTGGGTGAACTCCTCGCCGTCCTCGCCCTCGACCGGACCGCCGGCCACCCGCAGCTTGGCGCGGCCACGGCCGATGGCGCCCAGCGTCTTGGTCAGCACGACCTCGAAGTTGGCGAGCTTGCTGTCGACATAGTCGTCGGCCTCACGGCGCTGCTCGTCCGACTCGGCGCGCGCCTCGGCGAGGACGCGGTCCGCCTCGGACTGGGCGCGCATCATCAGCTCGGTGCCGTTGATCAGCTGCTGGCGCTCCTCGTGCGCGGCGACGATCACGCGCTCCGCCTCGCGCCGGGCGTCCTCGACGACCTGGTCGCCGCGCTCGACCGTCTGCTGCGCCTGGGCGAGCTCGCTGGGGAGCGACTCACGCAGTTCGGCCAGCATTCCGGTCAGGTCGGCCTTGTTGACGACGATCGACGCCGACATCGGCATCGACCTCGCGCCTTCTACCAGCTGGGTGATCTCGTCGAGCTTCTGCTGCACGTCCACCGGGGGTCACGCTTTCCTCGAGGAGGCGTCGGAGCGACGCAGGAACTGAGTAACGAACTGTACTCAGTCGGAGGACGTCTTGGGCTCGGCGCGCATATCCGCGATGCGCTCGCTCAGCCGACGGAACACCAACTCCGGGACGAGATGGGACACATCGCCTCCGAGCGTGGCCACCTCCTTGACCAGCGAGGACGACATGAAGCTGTACTCGGGACTGGTCGGCACGAAGAGCGTCTCGACGCCGGAGAGGCCGTGGTTCATCTGGGCCATCTGCAGCTCGTAGTCGAAGTCGCTGACGGCACGGAGCCCCTTGACGATCGCCGGGATCTCCCGCTCCTTGCAGTAGTCCACGAGCAGGCCCTGGTGCGACTCCACCTTGACGTTGCCGTACGGCGCGGTGATCTCCTCGATCATCGCGATCCGCTCGTCGACGGTGAACATGCCGCGCTTGGACTTGTTTATCAACACGGCGACGTGGACCACGTCGTACAGGCGCGAGGCCCGCTCGATCACGTCGAGGTGCCCGTTGTGGATGGGGTCGAACGACCCCGGACAGACCGCTCGGCGAAACATCGTCATCTCCTCGCTCACTACCCGGCACCGTTGGAGGCGGCGCGACCGTACCAGAGGGTCGCCTCGCCGTAACGGCGCTCCCGGAGCGCCTCGAAGCCCTCCGGCCACGAGAACTCGCCGCCCCGGGTACTGCGCTCCACGGTGACGATCACGTCGCCGTCGATCCAGCCCCCTGAGGCGAGTGTGATCAGGATCTCCCGCAGGTCGTCGTCGGTGACGACGTACGGCGGGTCCAGGAAAACCAGGTCGTAGGGCACGCTCGGCGGCGCCCCGGCGATGAGGCGCTCGGCGCGCCCCGAACGGACCTCGGCGCCCGGGAGGGAGAGCGTGCGGACGTTGGCCAGGATCGTCTTCACCGCGGCCGGATCCTCGTCCACAAGCAGCGCGTGGGCCGCGCCACGGGACAGGGCCTCCAGCCCGACGGCGCCGGAGCCGGCGAACAGGTCGATCACCCGCGCGCCGGCGAGGCTGCCGCGGATCGCCTCCCAGCTGGAGAAGAGCGCCTCCCGCGCCCGGTCGGAGGTGGGACGGGTGCTGGTGCCTGGCGGCACAGCCAGCCGCCGACCTCGTGCGGCTCCGGCGATCACGCGGGTCATGCGGGGTCCTTGCTGGTGAGCGGGGCGGAACGATCGTCACATTCCACGCTAGTGCACTTCGTGCAGACGCGGGCAGTTGCACCATCTGGGGCGCGAGGAACTGCGCTGCCAACCGAGACGGCGAGTGACTGTGGCTACCGCATGCGGTTGCAGCACCTGGGGGCGCGGGGAACTGCGCGGCAAGCCACCCACGCAGCTGGCAGGCCGAACGAGCAGGGCTGTCCGCACAGGGTGGTTGCTCGCGCGGTTCCCCGCGCCCCTGGAGGTGCAACTAGCTCTCGTCGCTCACGGATCCCAGGAGCGCCGGGGAGGCGTAGCGGGACCAGGAGAGGCAGCCGTCGGGCGGGCAGTACTCGGGGCGGCGGGGGTCGTGGCCCAGCTCACGCAGCTTCGTGCGGACCGAGTCCGGCGTGCGGCCGAACCTCGCCGCGACGCGGGCTATCGTCTCGCCGTCGTGGAAGCGACGGACCAGTTCCTCCTCGTGCTGGGGGACCCACGGCGCGCCGTGGCCCGGGTAGAGCTCGCGCAGCACGTCGCGGTCGGGGATGGGCTCGGAGACGTCGGCGACGATGGCGAGGGCGCGGAGCGCCCGGTTGAGCGCGATGCGGAGGGAGGCGGTGTCCTCCACCGGCAGCCGGAGCTTGCCGGAGGCGATCGGCTCGGCGGCGTGGCCCTCCCGCCAGCCGGTGAGGGTGAGGGTGACCTCGCGGTCGTCCTCACTGGAGAGTTCGATGCGGAAGACCTTGTCGCCGAGCGGCAGCTCGTTGAGGTGACGGAAAGCCATGGACGTACCCCCTGAGACTGTTGGTGAATGGCAGCCGACCTGCACGGACAGCCGCGTTCTCAACACCTCTATTGTCGCGCGGGGCACTGACAATTCCGGGCCCGGGAAGGGCCTCGCGAGAGACTCGTTCAGCCCTTTTCGAGGTACTCCGCGCGCTCCGCGCCGAGCAGCGAGTCGAGCGCGCTGCGCAGTGCCGGATGGTCCGTCAGCTCCGGGTCGGCGTCGACCAGTCGGACCGCCTCGGCGCGGGCCGCGACGATGATGTCCTCGTCCTCCAGGACGGCCAGCACGCGCAGCGAGGACTTGACGCCGGACTGGGCCTGGCCCAGCACGTCGCCCTCGCGGCGCTGCTCCAGGTCGATCCGGGAGAGCTCGAAGCCGTCCTGCGTGCCCGCGACCGCGTCCAGTCGTTGGCGGGCCGCCGAGGCCGCGGGCATGTCGGTGACGAGCAGGCAGAGACCGGGAGCGGAGCCACGGCCCACCCGCCCGCGCAGCTGGTGGAGTTGGGAGACGCCGAATCGGTCGGCGTCCATGATGACCATCACCGTGGAGTTGGGCACGTTCACGCCGACCTCGATGACGGTGGTGGCGACCAGGACGTCCACCTCGCCCGCGGCGAAGCGCCGCATCACGTCGTCCTTGGCGTCGGGCGCCATGCGCCCGTGCAGCACCTCGACGCGCAGGCCGGCGAGCGGGCCGCCACGCAGCTCCTCCGCCACGTCGAGCACGGCCAGCGGCGGACGCCGGTCGCTCCCCTCCGCGCCGCCCTCGCCACCGTTCTTGGCGGACTTCTTCAGCGACTTCTCGTCCTCCTCGTCGCCGATCCGCGGGCAGACGACGTAGGCCTGGTGGCCCTTGCCGACCTCCTCGCGGACCCGCTCCCAGGCGCGCGCGAGGAAGTTGGGCTTCTCGACGGCCGGGACGACGTGTGAGGAGATCGGTGAGCGGCCGGCCGGGAGCTGGTCCAGCACGGAGGTCTCCAGATCGCCGAAGACCGTCATGGCGACCGTGCGCGGGATCGGCGTGGCCGTCATCACCAGCAGGTGCGGCGGGCGTTCGGCCTTGGCGCGCAGCGCGTCGCGCTGCTCGACGCCGAAACGGTGCTGCTCGTCGACCACGACCAGGCCGAGGTCGAGGAACTGGACCTTGTCCTCGATCAGCGCGTGCGTGCCGATGACGATCCCGGCCTCGCCGCTGACCAGGTCCAGCAGCGCCTGGCGCCGTGCGGGGACGCCCATCGAGCCGGTCAGCAGCGTGACCTTGGTGCCGTGCTCGGCACCGCCCAGCATGCCCCCCTCGGCCAGCTCGCCCATCATCTCCACCACGGAGCGGTGGTGTTGCTGCGCCAGCACCTCGGTGGGCGCCAGCATCGCCGCCTGGCCGCCGGTGTCGACCACGCCGAGCATGGCGCGCAGCGCGACCAGGGTCTTGCCGGAGCCGACCTCGCCCTGGAGCAGCCGGTGCATCGGGTGCTCGACGGCCAGGTCCGCGAAGATCTCCGCGGAAACCTTCTGCTGACCGTCCGTCAGCGTGAACGGCAGCTTGGCGTCGAACGCGTCCAGCAGGCCGCCCTTGCGCGGCACGCGCGCGACGGCGGGGCGCGCGGTGTCCTCGGCACGCCGTCTGGCCAGCGCGACCTGGAGCACGAACGCCTCGTCCCACTTGAGTCGCGCCTGCGCGGCGAGGCGTTCGGCATGGTTGCGCGGACGGTGGATCTGCTCCAGCGCGTCGCGCAGCGGGATCAGCCCGCGTTCGGCGAGCAGCTCGGCGGGGACCGGGTCGGGGACCTGGTCCCAGTCCATCTGGTCGAGGATCGTCTCGACCGCGAGCGCCAGCCGCCAGGACGGCACCTTGGCCGACGCCGGGTAGACCGGGATCAGCCGTCCGGCGAAGCGGCCGATGGCGTCCTTGTCGCCGCCGTCCCCCTCGGTGTCGCCGAACAGCTCGTAGTCCGGATTGGTCAGCTGCCGGGTGCGGTTGAAGACGCCGACCTTGCCCGCGAACATGCCGCTGCGACCGGGACGCAGGTCCTTCTCGCGCCAGCGCTGGTTGAAGAAGGTCAGCGAGAGCCGCCCGCGTCCGTCGGTGACCACGACCTCCAGCCGGTCGCCCTTGCGTCCCCGGAAGGGGATCACCGTGCACTTCTCGATCCGGGCGATCACTGTGACGTGCTCGTCGACCTCGAGCGAGTCGAGGCTGGTCAGTTCGCCGCGCTCGCTGTAGCGGCGCGGGAAGTGGTGGAGCAGGTCTCCGACCGTGTGCAGGTCGAGACCCTCGGCGAGGTGCTTGGCGGGGGCGCCGAGGTGCTTCTTGAGCGGTTCGTCGAGGGGGGACTGAAGCGGGGACTGAGCAGGCACAAGGTCAACCATGCACCATCGGACCGACAGGCCACCGTGACACGTGCCGTGCCGGACGTGTCACTCGACGCGTCACTCGTGCGTCGCTCGACGCGTCGCTCGACGCGTCATTCGACGCCGATGACCAGGGGCGAGGAGCCCTGGCCGCCCCGGTAGACGACGGTGTCGACCACCGGGTTGGACCGCCGGACGTGGGCCACCAACTCGTCGGCCAGCGCCGCGTCGGTGCCCTCGCCGAGGATCAGGGTGACCATCTCGCCGCCTGCCGCGAGCATCCGGTCCAGGACGACGGCCGCCGTGGCCGCCGTCGTGCCCGCGCCGCCGATCACGGCGACGTCGCCGTCGATCAGCCCGAGCACGTCCCCGGCCTGGCAGACGCCGGCCATGGTCCACGACTCGCCCTCCGCCAGGGCCAGTTCCGCGTAGCGGGTGGCTCCGGCGGCGGAGGTCATCGCGACCACGTCCTCGTCGAATCGGCGACCAGGCTCGTGGACGGCGAGCGCGGCCAGCCCCTGCACCGGCGAGCGGGTCGGGAGCACGGCCACCCGGACGCCCTCGTCGCGCAGTTGGTCGGCGGCGGCGCCGGCGGCGGCGCGCAGTTCCGCGTCGTTGAGCAGCAGCACCACCTCGCGGGCGCGGGTCAGCCGGATCGCGCCGGCCAACTCCGCGCTGCTGGGCGCGCGGTCGGGGTCCGCGTGCAGGACGGTCGCCCCGCAGCCACGGCAGAGCTCGGCCAGGCCCTCGCCCTGGACCACGCTGACGACCGCGCGCTGGTCTCCCAGCTCCCCCGCCTGCGCGCCGGTCATACCGACCGCGCCCAGTGCGGACGCGGACGCGGCGGCGGAGGCGAAGTGGGTGATCCTGATCCGGTGCGGACGCCCCGCCTCGATCCCGGCCTCCACGGCCGCGCCGGGGTCGTCCACATGGACGTGGACGTTCCAGAGCCCGTCGCCGCCGACCACGACCAGTGATTCGCCGAGCACGTCCAACCGCGCGCGCAGCGCGGGAAGCCTCTCGTCGACGGCGTCCAGGAGGTAGATGACCTCGTAGGCCGGTCCGTCCGCGAGCGCGACGGGCGGAGTCGCCGAGTCGTGGTGGTCGATGACGCCCGGATCGAGAGCGGGACGCATGCCGAGGGCCAGCGGGCCCATCGGCGACTGGCCGCTGACGGCGTCCGCCAACGCGCCCAGCACCGCGACCAGTCCACGGCCGCCCGCGTCCACGACACCGGCCCGGCCGAGGACGTCCAGCTGGCGTGGTGTGAGCGCGAGCGCGGTGCGTGCCGCCTCGTAGGCGCCCTCCGCCACGGCGTCGATCCCGCAGTCCGGCGGGAGCTGGGCGACCCCGTCGGCGGCAGCGGCGGCCACGGTCAGCATGGTGCCCTCGACGGGCCGGGCCACCGCCTCGTACCCCGCTTCGGCCGCGGCTCGCAGGGCAGCGCACAAGGCGTCGGCGTCGGCGGGCCCGTCCGCGACGGAGGCGGCGATGCCGCGCAGCAACTGCGAAAGGATCACTCCGGAGTTGCCCCGCGCGCCGAGCAGCGCGCCGTGGGCGAGGGCGTGGAGCGCGCTCCCGGTGCTGGGACGGGCGTCGTCCTCGAAGAGCGCCTCGACCCGCTGGGTGGCGGACTCGACGGTCAGATAGAGGTTGGTCCCGGTGTCCCCGTCCGGCACGGGGTAGACGTTGATGGCGTCGATCTCCTCGCGGGCCTGTCCCAGGGCGGCCAGCGAGAGCCGGCACCAGTTGCGGACGGCCTGGGCGTCGAGGGCGTGCGGCACCGGGAAGTCTCCTCGCAGGCAGGGGCGTCACTCGCAGGCTACCGCCCGGTTGTGTGGCGATGGCGGTCGGCGATGCGAGGTCGGGAGCCTGGTCATGGTAATTTCGTTGTACGGAGTCAGCCGATGTATGCTGCTCCGGTTGCCTGGGCGTCCGTCCAGGCCACCCCCAGGGAAGGCAGTGCGAGCTGCCAACCACGGCGCTCGCGTCGACGGGGTTGGAATCGTTAGTGCATCTGAAGTCTTTGGAGTGACTCCCGTGGCTGCCAACTGCGACGTCTGCGGCAAGGGGCCGGGCTTCGGCAACAACATCTCCCACTCGCACCGCCGGACCCGTCGTCGTTGGAACCCCAACATCCAGACGGTCCGCGCTGTGATCGGGCGTACGCCGAAGCGGCTCAACGTCTGCACCTCGTGCATCAAGGCCGGCAAGGTTTCCCGCTGACGCGGCCACGCCTCCGGCTTCGCAAGGGTCGGTCCACCGAAAGGTGGGCCGACCCTTTGCTTTTGTGCCCGCATGTGTTCACAGCCCCTGAGGACAGGGGCCGGACCGCTCAGGCCGTGCGCCAGCGCCAGGCGTGGTCGACCGGGCCGATGCCCGAGCCGAGCGGGAAGCCCGCCGCGATCGCGCCGGTGATGTACTCCTTCGACGCGGCGACCGCGTCCGGGACGTCCAGCCCCAGCGCCAGGTGCGAGGCGATGGCGCTGGCGAGCGTGCAGCCGGTGCCGTGGGTGTGCCGGTTGTCGTAACGCGGCGCCCGGAACAGCCGCTCGGCGCCGTCCGGCCCGCGCAGCAGGTCGACCGCGTCGCCCTCCAGGTGCCCGCCCTTGATCAGCACCCACTCCGGCCCGAGGTCCTGCACGGCCTTCGCCGCGTCGGAGAGTTCGGCCTCCCGGGTCACCTCGACGCCCGTGAGTTGCGCCACTTCGTGCAGGTTGGGCGTGGCGAGGGTCGCCTGCGGCAGCAGGCGGTCCCGGAGCACGGAGACGGCGGACTGGGCGAGCAGCGTGTCCCCGTGCTTGGAGACCCCGACCGGGTCCACGACGACGGGCACGCGCTCCGTGCTCTCCGCGAGCAGCGACGCGACCGCCTCGACCAGTTCGGCGCTGGCGAGCATGCCCGTCTTCACGGCCTGCACCCCGATGTCGTCCACGACGCTCCGGTACTGCGCGACGACGGCCTCGACCGGGAGCTCCCAGTACCCCTGCACGCCCACGGAGTTCTGCGCGGTGACGGCGACGATGACGCTCATACCGTGCGTCCCGAGGGCCAGCATCGTCTTGAGGTCAGCCTGGATCCCGGCGCCGCCGCCGGAATCGGATCCGGCGATGGTCAGCACGCGGGGCGGTGCGGAGGAGGGAGAAGCCATGGCTTCACTCTAGTGAGTCGGTAAGCCGGTGCCTTCGCTGCCGCAGGTGGTTGCCCTCTGCCCGGTCAGAGGACCGCCTCCGCCTCCGTCCAGCGGGACTCCGGGACGGTCTTCAAGTGGGCCACCGCCTCCGCGATCGGCGCGAGCCGGATCGTGGTGCCGCGGAGAGCGGTCATGTGGCCGAACGCGCCCGCGTGGACCGCCTCGACCGCGTGCCAGCCGAAGCGGGTGGCCAGGACGCGGTCCTGGGCCGTGGGAGTGCCGCCGCGCTGGACGTGCCCGAGGATGACCGGCTTGGACTCCTTGTTGAGCCACTGGGCGATCTCGCCCGCCAGCCGCGGGCCGATGCCGCCGAAGGTCTGGTGGCCGAAGGCGTCCGTGCCGCCGTGCTGGAACCGCATCGTGCCCGGTGCGGGCTGCGCGCCCTCCGCGACCGCGACGATGGCGAACTTCTTGCCGCGCGAGAACCGCTCCTCGACCATGCAGCAGACCGCCTCCACGTCGAACGGCCGCTCCGGGATCAGGATGCCGTGCGCGCCGCCGGCCATGCCCGCGTGGAGGGTGATCCACCCGGTGTGGCGACCCATCAGTTCCAGCACCATCACACGTTGGTGGGATTCCGCAGTGGTCTTCAGGCGGTCGATCGCCTCCGTGGCGACCCACACGGCCGTGTCGTGGCCGAAGGTCACGTCCGTCGCGTCGATGTCGTTGTCGATGGTCTTCGGCACCGCGACGACCGGGAGTCCGGCCTCGCTGAACAGGCGGGCCGCGGTGAGGGTGCCCTCGCCGCCGATGGTGATCAGCGCGTCGATGCCCAGGGCGGAGGCCAACTCCCCCGCGCGGCCGACGGCGTCGCGCATCCGCTCACGGGCGACGCGGGCGGAGCCGAGGATGGTGCCGCCGCGTGTCAGGATGCCGGTGACGGCGTCCAGCCCGAGGGGACGGGCGCGGCCCTCGACCAGGCCCAGGAAGCCGTCCTCGATGCCGATGACGGTGTCCCCGTGTTCGGTGACCGCCCGGTGGACCACCGAGCGGATCACCGCGTTCAGGCCGGGACAGTCGCCGCCGCTCGTCAGCACACCGATTCGCATAAGGGAAGACTATGCACAAAGGGGGTGCCCGCCCCGGCCTCGACGGGCCGTCGGTCCTGTCGAGCTCAGTCCTGTCGCGGTCAGGCTGTCGAGTTCGGCGTCGGGTCGTTCGGTCCGGTCGCTGTCAGGCCTGGACGGCGCCGCCGAAGTGGTCCCAGCCTCCGGTGCGGTCCCACGGTGCGCCGTCCACCGTCACGGTGCCCTTGCGGGACAGGCCCGCCGGGCGGACCACCTCGCCGACCACGCGCCAGCGCGAGGGCAGTTGGACGTCCGCCGGGAAGGTCGCCACCAGCGCGTGGTCCTCTCCCCCGGACAGCACCCAGGTCAGCGGGTCGACGCCCACGGCCTGGCCGATGTCGGACATCTGCGCGGGGATGTCGAAGTCGGCGGCGCGCAGGTCGATGACCACGTTGCTCGCCTCGGCGACATGGCCCAGGTCGGCGACCAGGCCGTCGCTGATGTCGATCATCGACGTCGCACCGAGCTGCGCCGCCGCCGGACCCGCGTGGTACGGCGGCTCCGGACGCCGGTGCGCCTCGACGAAGGCGCGCGGCGAGCGGAAGCCGCGCGAGAGGACGGTGAAGCCCGCCGCCGACCAGCCCAGCCAGCCGGTCACGGCGACCTTGTCGCCGGGCTTGGCTCCCGTCCGGGTGATCGCCTTGCGTCCCTGGAGGTCGCCCAGAGCGGTGATGGAGATGGTGATCACGTCGCCGCGCACCACGTCCCCGCCGACCACGGCCGCGCCCGCGACCTGGCACTCGTCCCGCAGGCCGTCCATCAGCTCCAGGGCCCAGGTCACCGGCAGCTCGGTCGGGACCACCAGGCCCAGCAGCAGCGCGGTCGGCACCGCGCCCATCGCGGCCACGTCGGCGAGGTTCTGCGCCGCGCTCTTGCGGCCGACGTCGTAGGCGGTGGACCAGTCGCGGCGGAAGTGGCGGCCCTCCAGCAGGACGTCGGTGGTGGCCACCACGCGGCCGTCCGGGGCCGCGACGACGGCGGCGTCGTCGCCGGGTCCGAGTTCCACGGCCGACGTCATCGGCAACCGGGAGGTGAGCTCCCGGATCAGTCCGAACTCACCGAGCTCGCCGACCTGCATGGGTGTCCTTCCGGATCTCGTCAACATCTCGTCGTTCTGGTCACTCTGGTCACGGGCGCGGACGCTCACGCACGCTCCCGCGCGCAGCGTACGCCCTGCGGGGGCGTCTCAGGTCTCGCTGAGCGGCACGCGGAGCGATAGCGTTGCGGTTCCCCGTTTCCTTCGGCACAGCCGGGGAACCACAACTTCCGCAAGATCTCCGTTTCGAGCCGCCGGGAGTCCCACGTGGTACAGGCGTACATCCTCATCCAGACAGAAGTCGGCAAGGCGTCCAATGTGGCCGAGGTCATCTCCGCGATCGACGGAGTGGTCCAAGCAGAGGACGTGACCGGTCCCTATGACGTGATCGTCCGCGCCGAGGCCGACACGGTCGACGACCTCGGACGCATGGTCGTCGCGTCGATCCAGAAGATCGAAGGCATCACCCGGACCCTGACCTGCCCGGTGGTCCATCTGTAGTGCCCGTTAGCATCGCCGGGTGACAAGGTTTGCCGCGTCGTCCGCGCTGCTAGCAGCAGCCGCCCTCTCGCTGACCGCCTGCGGCGGTGGCGGGGGCGGCAGCGTGCCCGTCTCCGCGCCGCGGACCACGGGCGTGGTCGCCCAGGACTGCACGGCACTCTCGAAGACCCTGCCGAAGACGCTGATGGGCCTGTCGCGGCGCGACACCTCACCGGCCAGCCCGAACACCGCCGCCTGGGGCGACCCCGCGGTGACGCTGCGCTGCGGCGCGGGTCTGCCCGGCATCATCGACCCGGCCTCCAAGGACTACGACCCCGAGGGCGAGAACGTCAGCGGAGCGCTGGTCGGCTCCGTCTGCTGGGTCTCGGTCTACAACCAGTCCGACCGCAGCTTCACCTTCTCGGCGGCGGACCAGCAGGCGATCGTCGAGGTCGACGTCCCCTCCGCGTACGCGGGCAAGCAGTCCCCGCTGACCGAGCTCTCCGGGATCGTGGCGAAGGCGAGCCCCTTCGACAGCGACAAGAAGTTCAACTGCTCGAACTCCTGACGCCTGCCGCCCTGACGCCTGACCTCTGACGCGGACGTCCCGCTCGCGTCGCCGCGAGCGGGACATCGCCTCCTCGGACGGACGCCTCAGCGCAGGCCGGTGGAGCGGCGCAGCGCGGCCTGGAGCAGGTGGTCGACCAGCTGCGGGTAGTCGAGGCCGGTGGCCTCCCACATCTTCGGGAACGCCGAGATCGGCGTGAAGCCCGGCATGGTGTTGACCTCGTTGACCACGAACTCGCCGTCCTCCTTGAGGAAGACGTCGACGCGCGCCAGGCCCTCGCAGGAGAGCGCCTCGAAGACCTCCGCGGCTAGCTTGCGCAGCCGCGCCGTCTCGTCGTCGGTCAGGTCGGCCGGGATCTTCACGTCGCTGGAGTCGATGTACTTGGCGTCGAAGTCGTAGAAGTCGAAGCCCTCACCGACGAGCACCTCGGCCGGCAGGCTGGCGCGCGGGCCGTCCTCGAACTCCAGGACGCCGCACTCCAGTTCACGGCCGCGCACGCCCTCCTCGACGATCACCTTCGGGTCGTGCTCCCGGGCGAACTCGATCGCGCGGTGAAGGTCCGCCGGGTCGTCCACCTTGGTGATGCCGATGCTGGAGCCGGCGCGGGTCGGCTTCACGAAGACCGGGTACTGCATCTCGTTGATCCGGGCGACGGCGGCCTCGCGACCGGCCTCGCTCTCCCACTCACGCGGACGGATCACGGTGTACGGACCGACGGGCAGGCCGAAGGCCTGGAGCACGCGCTTGGTGTACTCCTTGTCCATCCCGACGGCGCTGGAGAGCACGCCCGAGCCGACATAGGGCACCCCGGAGAGCTCCAGCAGCCCCTGCAGGGTGCCGTCCTCGCCCCACGGGCCGTGCAGCAGCGGCAGAACGACGTCGACCTCGCCGAGCGCCTTCGGCACGGAGCCGGGCTCGGTGTAGACGACCTCACGCGCGAGCGGGCTCGCGGGCAGGTTCACCTGCCCGTCGGCGGACTCGGCCAGCTGGTCCACGTCGGGCAGCTTGCCGTCGGTGATGGCCATGCGCTCGGGCTCGTCGGTGGTCAGCGCGAAGCGGCCGTCCGGGGTGATGCCGATCGGCAGCACTTCGTAGGCGTTGCGGTCGAGCGCGCGGAGGACGCTTCCCGCGGTGACGACGGACACGCCGTGCTCGGAGCTCCGGCCGCCGAAGACCACGGCGACGCGTGGCTTGCGGTGGCCTTCCGAGGCGGGGCGGGGGCTGGGAGAGGAAGGCTGAGTGCTCATATCCCGTAGGACACTACCCGCCCTGTCCAGCGAAGGCCCGTCAGGCGGGCGTTCGTGTGCGACGGGGCGCTGCACCACCTCGCCCCGGGGCGCGATCGCCCCGTACCTACCGGCGTTCGGGCTTGGCCGACCTGCCCATGAGCTCCTTGAGCGCCGTCTGCGGAGACTTCCCGCCGTGGACGATGTCGACCACCGTCGCCGTGATCGGCATGTCGACGCCGTGGCGTTGGGCCAGGTCGAGGACCGAGACGCAGGACTTGACGCCCTCCGCCGTCTGGCGCGTCGCGGCGATCGCCTCGTCAAGGCTCATGCCACGACCGAGGTTGGTGCCGAAGGTGTGGTTGCGGGAGAGCGGCGAGGAGCAGGTCGCGACCAGGTCGCCCATGCCCGCCAAGCCCGCGAAGGTGTGGGCGTCCGCCCCCATCGCCAGGCCGAGGCGGGTGGTCTCGGCGAGGCCGCGGGTGATCAGGGAGGCCTTGGTGTTGTCGCCGAGACCCATGCCGTCCGCGATGCCGACGGCCAGTCCGATGACGTTCTTGACCGCGCCGCCGAGCTCCGCGCCGACCACGTCGGTGATGGTGTACGGGCGGAAGTAGCCCGTCAGACAAGCCGTCTGGAGTCGGCGGCCGACCTCCGGGTCCGTGCACGCGACGACGCTGGCCGCAGGCTGCCTGCGGACGATCTCAGGCGCGAGGTTCGGGCCGGAGACGACCGCGATCCGATCGTCCGGCACACCGGCGACCTCGCCGATGACCTCGCTCATCAGCTTGGCCGTGCCGACCTCGACGCCCTTCATCAGGCTGACCAGCACGGTGTCCTTGGCCAGCAGCGGCGCCCACTCGGTGAGGTTGGCGCGCAGCGTCTGGGAGGGGACGGTCAGGACGGTGAACTCCGCCTCGGCCGCGGCCTTCGCGGGGTCCGTGGTGGCGGTGACGCCCGGCGGCAGCTCGATGTCGGGGTGGTACCACGGGTTCGTCCGGGTGCCGTTGATGGCGTCGACAACTTCCTGACGCCGTCCCCAGAGGTTCACCTCGCAGCCCGCGTCCGCCAGGATCATGGCGAAGGCCGTGCCCCAGGATCCGGTGCCGAAGACGGCGCAACGGGTGGTCACTCGGCGGACTCCTTCGCGTTCTCGCGCGTCTTCTCCCGGGTGGCGCCGGCACGGGCCCTGGCCATGTCGAAGCGCTCGGCCGGGGCCTTCTCGCCGCGCAACTGCTCCAGCAGCGCGGTGATGTCGTCCATGATGGCGTCCGTCGCCTCGCGCAGAACCGTTCCGGTGAGCTCCTGCCCACGCCAGCGGTCGAGGTCGACCGGCGGGCCCGCCAGGACCTTGACGGTGTGTCGGGGGAAGGGCTTGAAACGCCGGTTGCCCTTACCGCCCTTCGCGTAGCGCGGCATGATCTCGTGCGCGCCCCACTGGGCCACCGGGATGACCGGCGCACCCGTCGTCAGCGCGACGCGGGCGGCGCCCGTCTTGCCGGTCATCGGCCACAGGTCGGGGTCGCGGGTCAGCGTGCCCTCGATGTAGAACGCGACGCACTCACCCTCGTCGACGGCCTCGATCGCGGCCCGGAATGCGTGCGCCGCGTCGGCGGATCCGCGGTAGACGGGGATCATTCGGGCGCCGTGGAGAATCTGCTTCACGCCGGGCACCTTGAACACGCCCGCCTTCGCCAGAAATCGTGCCGGACGTCCCGAGTCGTACTGATAGTGACCGTAGACCAGCGGGTCCAAATACGAGTTGTGGTTGATCGCGGTGAGGAATCCGCCTTCGGCAGGAAAGTTCTCGTATCCGCGCCAGTCCCGCTTGGTCAGCACGAACAGCGGCGGCTTGGCGATGACCGCCGCCAGGCGGTACCAGAAACCGTATGTGCGGCGCGCCGCCCTGGTGCTGGAGCCGGGCACGAGCACTCCTCCTCGTTTGATTCGCTTGAATCCTCGCCGGGGACCCCGGGGAACTCGGATGTTCAACCGCACAAGTGTCGCCCCTGGCTCGACCGACTGTCGAGGCACCCCCGGCCGTACCGGTCCACCGCCGCGCGGACACGGGATCCGAGCGGGGCAGAATGGCCCCCGATGACCACCCCGCAGTACACCCTCGTGATACCGCTCAAGCCACCGGCGACGGCCAAGTCCCGCCTGGCCCCTGCGGTCGGCGCGCTGCGGCCGGAGCTGGCGCTGGCCTTCGCCCTCGACACGGTGGACGCGGCGCTGCGCAGCGCGTGCGTGGCAGGCGTGGTGGCCGTCTGCGACGACCCGGCGGCGGGCGCGGAGCTGGCCCTCGCGGGCGCGGTCGTGATCCCCGACGCCCCGGCGGCCGGTCTCAACGCGGCGCTCAACCACGGCGCGGAGTACGCGCGCAGCGCGCTGGGGGCGGGCGCGGTGGCGGCGATGTCGGCGGACCTCCCCGCGTTGCTCCCGGCGGAGCTGACGCGGGTCCTGACGGCGGCGCATCCGTTCCCCCGGGCGTTCCTGGCGGACACCCAGGGCGTCGGCACGGTGCTGTTGGCCGCGGGCGCGGGCGTGCGGTTGGCGCCGGCGTTCGGCGGCGAGTCGCGTGCCCGGCACGCGGCGTCCGGGGCGGTCGAGCTCACGCCGCTCGACGCGGCGACGGTCCGCCGGGACGTGGACACCGGCGCGGACCTCGCCGTGGCCCTGGCGCTGGGCGTGGGCCCCCGCACGCTGGCTACGCTTGGACGCATGCAGGCAACCGCGTACACGTACTCCCCCGACAGCCGCAGCGGCCAGGTACTTCTCGACGACGGCACGGCGCTGAAGTTCGACGCGGCGGCGTTCGACGCGGGCGGGTTGCGGCTGCTGCGGCCGGGGCAGCGCGTCCGCATCGAGACCGAGGGCGAGGGCGGCGAACGGCGCATCACGCTGATTACGTTGCAGACGTTCTGAACGGACCCGCACCGTCGCTCCCGCAGGTGGCTGCACCCTCCAGGGGCGCGAGGAACTGCGCGAACAACCACCCTGTGCGGATGGCCCTGCGCGTTCGGGGCTCTACCTCGCAGGGTGGCTTGTCGCGCAGTTCCCCGCGCCCCTAGGTGGTGCAACCACCCGCGGCAGCACACACCCACCTTCTCGCGCCCACGCGGCGGAGCCGCACATCAGCACAGCCCCGCGCCCCTAGGTGGTGCAACCACCTGCGGCAGCACACGCCCCCCTCTGCAAAAACGCCTCGGCTCCCCGCACGTGGGGTGCGGGGAGCCGAGGGTGTGGAGGGACTTACTTCTTGGCCGCGGCCTTGCGGGCCGGGGCCTTCTTGGCCGCGGTCTTCTTCGCGGCGGCGGTGGTCTTCTTGGCCGCGACCGTCTTCTTCGCCGTCGTCGCCTTCTTGGCGGCGGGGCGAGTGGCGGACGCGGTGACCGTCTTCTTCGCGGGGGCCTTGACCGCAGCCGCGGTCGTGGCCTTCTTGGCAGTGGTCTTCTTCGCGGCCGTGGTCTTCTTGGCAGCCGCCGTGGTCTTCTTGGCGGCGGCCTTCTTGACCGTGGCGGTGGTCTTCTTCGCCGTGGTCTTCTTCGCGGCAGCGGCCTTCTTCGCGGCCGGAGAACCGGCCGGCGCGACCATGCCGCTCTTGCCCGGAGTCAGCGAGCCCTTGGGGGCCTTCTTGACCGCGACGCCCG
Organism: Streptacidiphilus fuscans; assembly: GCF_015690355.1. Taxonomy (GTDB): domain Bacteria; phylum Actinomycetota; class Actinomycetes; order Streptomycetales; family Streptomycetaceae; genus Streptacidiphilus; species Streptacidiphilus fuscans. Next base: position 224,069 of record NZ_JADPRT010000002.1, read on the forward strand.
ACTTCGGCAGCTTCTTCGAGCCGCTGACCAGGTCCTTGAAGCCCTGGCCCGGACGGAACCGCGGAACCGCGGTCTTCTTGACCTTGACCCGGTCGCCGGTCTGCGGGTTGCGGGCGAACCGCGCAGCGCGGTCCACCTTCTCGAAAGTGCCGAAACCCGTCACGGACACGCGGTCTCCCGCGGTCACCGCACGCACGATGGTGTCGAGCACAGCATCCACTGCCTCTGCGGCGGCGCGACGGCCACCAAGCTGCTCGGCCACCGCTTCAACAAGCTGCGCCTTGTTCACGTCTTCCCCTTCGGAAACGGTTGCCCGGAAGATTCTTTCTGGGCAATTCGCACGTTAGGCATGTATATACGCCATTTCAATAACCAAACGGGCGCATCACCCTTGTGTCGCAATGGATTCGGGTTTCAGCCCGCCGTCGGACCGGGTCGCCGACCGGCGTCCAGGTCCGCTACGAAACGCGCCAACCTCCGTGCTGCTTCCGGGAGATCGCGCTTCGCCGCCTCCGTCACAATGAGCAACGAACGGGTCAACGCGGCCCTCTCCGCGTCCGACACGTCCAGAGCACGCACACGGGCGTGTGCATCCTTGAGTCGGAGCGCGACCAGCTGGTAGAGCTCGGCGTCCGCGGCCTCCTCGAACCACTCCGCGTCGTCGTCGCCCGACGGCTGGTCGCTCCGACTCATGCGGAGATTGTGCCATCCGAGGCCAGTTGTTCTCCGCCGTAGTTCACAACGACCTTACACACAGTCACGAGCGGAACAGCAATCAGCCCCCCGGTGAAGACCGGGGGGCTGACGGAAAATCGCTCCTGTGAAGGCCTCAGGCCACAGGCTGCGTCGCGGGCTTGAAGCTCGGACGGGTCGCCTCGTAGGCGGCGATTTCGGCCTCCTGCTGCAGCGTGATGCTGATGTCGTCCAGGCCGTTGAGCAGGCGCCAACGCACGTTCTCGTCCAGCTCGAAGGGGGCGTTGACGCCCTCCGCGCGGACCTCGCGGGCCGTGAGGTCGACGGTCACCTCCGCCTGCGGGTCGGCCTCGACGACCGCCCACAGCCGCTCGACGGTCTCCTGCGGCAGGATCACCGTCAGCAGGCCGTTCTTCAGCGAGTTGCCACGGAAGATGTCGGCGAAACGGGAGGAGATGACGGCCTTGAAGCCGTAGTTCTGCAGCGCCCAGACCGCGTGCTCGCGGGAGGAGCCGGTGCCGAACTCGGGACCGGCGACCAGGACCGTCGCGCCCTGGTACTCCTGCTGGTTGAGGACGAACGCGTCGTCCTTGCGCCAGGCCTCGAACAGGCCGTCCTCGAAGCCGTTGCGGGTGACCTTCTTCAGCCAGTGGGCCGGGATGATCTGGTCGGTGTCGACGTTGCTGCGGCGCAGCGGAACGGCCCGGCCGGTGTGCGAAGTGAACTTCTCCATGGCGGTTCAGGCCTCCACGAGGGTCGGAGCGTCGGACAGGTCGGCGGGCGAGGCCAGGTGGCCCAGCACCGCGGTGGCGGCGGCCACCTGCGGGGAGACCAGGTGGGTACGACCGCCCTTGCCCTGGCGGCCCTCGAAGTTGCGGTTGGAGGTGGACGCGCAGCGCTCACCCGGGGCCAGCTGGTCCGGGTTCATGCCCAGACACATCGAGCAACCCGCGTGACGCCACTCGGCACCGGCCGCGGTGAACACCTTGTCCAGGCCCTCCTCGATCGCCTGCAGCGCGACCCGGACGGAGCCCGGGACGACCAGCATCCGCACGCCGTCGGCGACCTGGCGGCCGTCCAGGATCGACGCCGCTGCGCGCAGGTCCTCGATGCGGCCGTTGGTGCAGGAGCCCACGAAGACCGCGTCGACCTTCACCTCGCGCAGCGGGGTTCCGGCCGTGAGGCCCATGTAGCGCAGCGCGTTCTCGGCGGCGATGCGCGCCTGCGGGTCCTCGAACGAGGCCGGGTCCGGCACGTTCGCGCCCAGCGGGGCGCCCTGGCCCGGGTTGGTACCCCAGGTGACGAACGGGGTCAGCTCACTCGCGTCGATGAAGACCTCGGCGTCGAAGACCGCGTCCTCGTCGGTGCCCAGGGTCTTCCAGTACGCCACCGCGGCGTCCCAGTCCTCGCCCTTGGGGGCGTGCGGACGGCCTTCGAGATACGCGAAGGTGGTCTCGTCCGGGGCGATCATCCCGGCGCGGGCGCCGGCCTCGATCGACATGTTGCAGATGGTCATCCGCGCCTCCATCGAGAGCGCGCGGATTGCCGAACCGCGGTACTCCAGGACGTAGCCCTGGCCGCCGCCGGTGCCGATCCGGGCGATCACGGCCAGGATCAGGTCCTTGGCCGTGACGCCGTCGGGCAGTTCGCCCTCGACGGTGATGGCCATCGTCTTGAACGGCGCCATCGGCAGCGTCTGCGTGGCCAGCACGTGCTCGACCTGGCTGGTGCCGATGCCGAACGCCAGTGCGCCGAAGGCACCGTGCGTGGAGGTGTGCGAGTCGCCGCAGACGACGGTGGTGCCGGGCTGGGTCAGTCCCAGCTGCGGTCCCACCACGTGGACGACGCCCTGCTCGACGTCGCCCAGCGAGTGCAGCCGTACGCCGAACTCCGCGCAGTTGCTGCGCAGCGTCTCCAGCTGCACCTTGGAAACCGGGTCCGCGATGGGCTTGTCGATGTCCAGGGTCGGCGTGTTGTGGTCCTCGGTCGCGATCGTGAGATCGGTACGACGCACCTTCCGCCCCGCGAGACGCAGTCCGTCGAAGGCCTGCGGACTGGTCACCTCGTGGAGGAGGTGCAGATCGATGAAGAGGAGGTCGGGCTCGCCCTCGGCGCGCCGAACGACGTGGTCGTCCCAGACCTTCTCCGCGAGTGTGCGTCCCATCGCCATCCCTCCGACCGGCGACGTCGCCGGTACAGCCGTCGATTGCTCTCTGTTTTTCCAGAGTGGCGCAGATCCCAGAAGATTGAACTTGCGTCTCGCGATCCGAGACTGCAATATCAGGGCATGGACAACTCTAGTGGCGTCGGCGTTCTCGACAAGGCTGCTCTGGTGCTGAGCGCGCTAGAGGCAGGCCCCGCGACCCTGGCCGGGCTCGTCTCGGCAACCGGATTGGCGCGCCCCACCGCGCACCGGCTGGCGGTCGCTCTGGAGCATCACCGCCTGGTCACCCGTGACATGCAGGGCCGCTTCATCCTGGGGCCCCGCCTCTCCGAGCTCTCCGCCGCGGCGGGCGAGGACCGGCTGCTGGCCACGGCCGGCCCGGTGCTCACCCACCTCCGCGACGTGACGGGCGAGAGCGCGCAGCTGTACCGGCGGCAGGGCGATCTACGTATCTGTGTGGCGGCGGCGGAGCGGCTCTCCGGCCTGCGGGACACCGTCCCTGTGGGCAGCACGCTGCCGATGAAGGCGGGTTCGGCGGCCCAGGTGCTGCTCGCCTGGGAGGAGCCGGAGCGGCTGCACCGCGGCCTCCAGGGCGCGCGGTTCACCGCGACCGCGCTCTCCGGCGTCCGCCGCCGTGGCTGGGCGCAGTCGATCGGCGAGCGCGAGCCCGGTGTGGCGTCCGTCTCGGCGCCGGTCCGCGGGCCGTCCAACCGCGTGGTGGCGGCGGTCTCCGTCTCCGGCCCGATCGAGCGGCTGACCCGCCACCCCGGGCGCCTGCACGCGCAGGCGATCGTCGAGGCGGCCGGCCGCCTCACCGAGGCGCTGCGCCGCGCCTGATTCCCCCCGTAAAGCCAAAACGGGCGGACCGCCTCGGCGGTCCGCCCGTTCACATGCGTTTCGGAAAACAAAAAAGACCCTTGCGGGTCTTAAGGGTGTTTCAGAGCTGGGGTACCAGGACTCGAACCTAGACTAAATGAACCAGAATCACTCGTGCTGCCAATTACACCATACCCCAAAAGTACCCCCGACCGGATTCGAACCGGCGCTACTGCCGTGAGAGGGCAGCGTGCTAGGCCGCTACACAACGGGGGCTTTGGCCCTTGCGGACCGAGTACCCCCGACCGGATTCGAACCGGCGCTACTGCCGTGAGAGGGCAGCGTGCTAGGCCGCTACACAACGGGGGCGTTGGTCCCTGCGGACCGAGTACCCCCGACCGGATTCGAACCGGCGCTACTGCCGTGAGAGGGCAGCGTGCTAGGCCGCTACACAACGGGGGCAAGATCTATGAAGTTTATGGCTGGGATACCAGGACTCGAACCTAGACTAACTGAACCAGAATCAGTCGTGCTGCCAATTACACCATATCCCATCGCACTGTCCAGGTGATCTTGGTGAGGACCTCTCGGCTCTCCCCGTCCCTCCCGGGCGGCGCAACAAGAAGAACACTACCGGATGGTGGGCGGCGCTCCAAAATCGATAAGCCGCAGCAGCTCCGGCAGGTCAGCGAGGGTCCGCACGCGCGGCACGTCGGCACCCTCGCGCAGGCCGTCGCCGGCCCCGTTCCGGTCCAGCCAGACGGCGTGCAGACCGGCGGCCAGCGCTCCCTCGGCGTCGGTCGTCAGCCGGTCGCCGACATAGACCACGTGCTCCGGCGCCAGTCCGAGCGCGGCGCAGCCGGCCAGGAAGGCCTCGGGCGCGGGCTTGGCGAAGCCGATCTCGTCCGAGCAGACGAGCGAGACGAACCGGCCGCGCAGGCCGATCGCGGCCAGCTTGTCCTCCTGGTACCGACTTGACGAGTTGCTCAGCAACCCGTGCCGGTAGCCCCCGAGGGCGTCGAGCGCCGGTATCACGTCGTCGAAGACGCGACGGTGACGGGCGAAGGCGTCCAGGTAGCGGGCGAACCACTCGTCGGGGTCCGGGGTCGCGCGCCCGATCCGGGCGAGGAAGGCCTCGACCCGGATCCGGCGCTGCTCCTGGAAGCCGATCTCACCGGCCAGGAAGCGCCCGTAGGCCGCCTCCACGTCCGCGGTCCACCAGGCCTGGGCCTGCTCGGGCGAGGCGAACTCGCCCAGCAGGTCGAGCTCGGCCAAGTGCTCGAGAATGCCCGCGCGTTCGGCCCCCGAGTAGTCGAAGAGCGTGTCGTCGATGTCCCAGAGGACACCCCGGACGTCCTCGGATATACGGTCGAAACCGTCAACCACGCTTGACCACACGGTTGGTCAACGTGCCGATGCCTTCGACGTTGACCGAGACCTCGTCACCGATCTGCAGCGGGCCGACGCCTGCCGGGGTGCCGGTCAGGATGACGTCGCCGGGCAGCAGGGTCATCGCGTCGGAGATGTGCACGATCAGGTCGGCGATGGAGCGGACCATCTGCGAGGTGCGACCGGCCTGGCGGAGTTCGCCGTTGACGGTGCAGGTGACGGCGAGGTCGTTCGGGTCCAGTTCGGTCTCGATCCACGGGCCCAGCGGGCAGGCCGTGTCGAAGCCCTTGGCGCGCGCCCACTGGCCCTCGCGCTGCTGGATGTCACGCGCCGTCACGTCGTTGGCGCAGGTGTAACCGAGGATCACCTCGTTGACCCGGGCGTGCGGCACCTCGCGGCACATCCGCCCGATCACGACGGCGAGTTCGGCCTCGTACTGCACGTCCGAGGAGAACGGCGGGTAGGCGATGTTCTCGGTCGGACCGATGACCGAGGTGGACGGCTTGAAGAAGGTGAGCGGCGCCTCGGGCACCTCGTTGCCCAGCTCGGCCGCGTGGGCGGCGTAGTTGCGGCCCACCGCGACGATCTTGCTGGGCAGCATCGGCGGCAGCAGCCGGACGTCGGCCAGCGGCAGCACCTGGCCGGTCGGCTGCGGCTCGCCGAACGGGTGGCCGGCGAGCACGGCGACGGTCTCGGCATCGGCGTCGACCACGCCGAAAGTGACCGCCCCCTCGATGGAAAACCTGGCGATACGCACGGTGGGGACGTCTCCTTCTTGCTTGGACGCTGCTGGCTTGGACGCGGCTGGACGGTGATCGAACCGAGTTCAGCCTAGGCCCCCGCGCCCGGGCATGCCGAAGGCCCCGCCGGGGGCGGGGCCTTCGGGGACGACCTCGGGTGATCTCGAGGGAACGACTACTGGACCGTTCGCGGTTCCGGGGCGATCATGAGGTTGGTGCGGCGCGGGTTGGCCGTGTGCTGCGGGAGTTCCGCAGGCTCGGCGGCGGAGGCGCGCAGCGCGGGGCCGCCGTCCACGGGGAGGGCGTCGAGCTTCGTGCGACGGGGGTTGGCCGTCGGCCGGAAGCTCATGGTGGTCTTGAAGGTCACGGGGAACCTCACCTCGGAATCGTTCAGTGGCACATCCAGGATCTCATTCCACACCCGGGCCACCGAGCACTACCGAAACTGCTGTGAGTTTGCTCACTTTGCTTATGGGTAGGCAGCACAGTTACGACATTGTGCCCACTCCAATATAGCGGTCATAAAGCTCATATCGGACAAAATCATGACGCGGCGTCACGACCTTCGCCGCTTTGCTGGCCACCCGCGTGTCCGAAAGATACGGTTTCCCTGCGCCCAAGTCGCACGCAGCGTCACTCGGACCCCACGTGGGGTCACTCCTACCGTCACGTAGCGTCGCCCCTTGTTGGAGATCGGGCACTGTGCTGGAATGCCACGGACCGTCGGAGTCCGCCCCTCCAAACGCTGAACCGGCCGGGGCCGATCCGACGGCGGCATACGGGCGTCCACTCGGGCCCGACCGGGGCCCAACGCCCACCGAGAACTCGACACCGTCCCACCGCCTCGTGCGAGGGACGCCTGGTCCAGAGGTTGCGACGCTAGTGCAGGGACGTAATAAGAGGGGTGGCGGCGCGGGCAACCCGGCGGACCGCGGAGCCGCAGGCCAGCAGCCGTCGCCGAATGCCCCCCACGCCGCCGAGGGCTCCCGCCCCGGGCCTACGCAGAGCCGGCCCGAGGGCGATCCCAAGGGTGCCAAGCCCACTGCCAAGCCAACCGGCAAGAGTGCCGGCAAGGCCACTGGTTCGGGTGGAGACGGTTCGAACACGAGCCGAATAGGCAGAATCACGCCGCCGAAGGTCAGCGGCTTGCGCCGCTATGCCCTCAGCAACTGGAAGATCCGCACCAGGCTGACCGCGCTGCTGATCCTCCCGGTGATCGCGGCCATCGTCCTCGGTGGTCTGCGTATCCAGGGATCGCTGCAGACCCAGCAGCAGTTGGACAACGTGTCCAAGCTCGGTGACGTCGCCCAGGCGGCGACGCTGCTCGCGATCTCGCTGGAGAACGAGCGCGACGACATGGCCCTCGCCAGCGGTCCGGGGAGCAATCCCCTCACCGCCGACGCGGTCGTGTTCGACATGAAGCAGACGGCTACCAAGCAGACCAAGCTCACCACGCTGGTCGACTCGCTGGACAAGACGCAGCTTCCCGGCGGTGGTGTCGACATCAACAACGTCCTCACCCGGCTGAACCAGCTCCAGACGATCCAGAGCTCCGCGTTCCAGGCGACCCAGGGCGGTGACCTGCAGAAGACCATCGCCGCGTTCGACAGCCTGATCACCCCGCTGACCCAGATCACCCAGGACCTGGCCCTCGCCTCGTCCAACCTGCAGCTGGTCCAGGCGACCCGGTCGCTCCAGGCGTTCACCGCGTGGCACGAGGACATGGCCATCGTCCGGTCCACGCTGACCGCCGCGCTGGTCAACACCGACTCCAACAACGTGCCGGTCGCCAACGCGCTGCAGGCGAGCGACCGTGTCTACGCGCTGGCCGCGTTCCAGGACGCCGCCACCCAGCAGCACGAGTTCACCGCGCTCTACACCGCGGACAAGGCCAACGCGCTGATCGGTCCCTGGCAGAACAACTCGGTCTACCAGGAGACCACCCAGTTCGCGCAGCAGGTGCTGACCAGCACCCAGCCGCTCTCCGCCCAGCAGAACCTGCTGAACAGCCAGGACTGGTTCCAGAAGTCCGGCACGATCATGCAGCAGATGGGCCTGGACGAGAGCTTCCTGGTCCAGGAGCTCAACAACACCGCGGCCACGCTGCGTTCCAACGCGGCGACCGACGCCTACGTCAACGCCGGTCTGATCGTCCTGGTCCTCCTCGTCGCCGTCCTCGGCGCCGGTCTGGTGGCCCGCTCGATGGTCCGCACGCTGGCCAAGCTGCAGGAGACCGCCGAGGACGTCGCCGAGCACACGCTGCCGGAGATGGTCCGCAAGCTCTCCGAGGCCGATCCGCAGGACGTGGACGTCACGATCGAACCGATCGGCATCGACACCACGGACGAGATCGGTCACGTGGCCCGCGCGTTCGACAAGGTGCACAGCCAGGCGGTCCGACTGGCCGCCGAGCAGGCCCTGCTCCGAGGCAACATCAACGCGATGTTCACCAACCTCTCGCGCCGCTCGCAGGGTCTGATCCAGCGTCAGCTGTCGATGATCTCCGAGCTGGAGTCGCGCGAGGCCGACCCGGACCAGCTGGCCCAGCTGTTCAAGCTCGACCACCTGGCGACGCGTATGCGTCGTAACGGTGAGAACCTCCTGGTCCTCGCGGGCGAGGACCCGGGTCGCCGTTGGACCCGCCCGGTCCCGCTGGTCGACGTGCTCCGCGCCGCCGCGTCCGAGGTGGAGCAGTACGAGCGCATCGAGCTCGCCTCGGTGCCGACGGCCGACGTCGCCGGCCGCGTCGTCAACGACCTCGTCCACCTGCTCGCCGAGCTGCTGGAGAACGCGACCTCGTTCTCCAGCCCGCAGACGCGGGTCAAGGTCACCGGTCACGCGCTGCCGGACGGCCGGGTGCTGGTCGAGATCCACGACACCGGTATCGGCCTCTCCCCCGACGACCTGGCGGAGATCAACGAGCGACTGGCCAACCCGCCGGTGGTGGACGTCTCGGTCTCCCGCCGCATGGGTCTCTTCGTGGTCGGTCGACTGTCGCTGCGTCACGGCATCCGGATCCAGCTGCGCCCGAGCGACTCGGGCGGCACCACCGCGCTGGTCATGCTGCCGGTGGACGTCACCAACGTGGCCGAGCGCCGCGCCGGTTCGGGTGCTCCTGCGGCTGGTGCCGCGGGACAGCGTCCGGCCGCGCCGGGCGGTCCGCAGCGCACCCCGCTGGGCTCCGGCCCGCAGGGCGCGCCGGGCGGTTCCGGTGCTCCGGGTGCTCTCGGCGGCTCCGGCCTCGGTGGTCCCGGCAGCCTGGCCGGCGGCCCGAACCCGCGCCCGTCGCTGCCGCAGCAGTCTCAGCAGCCGGGCCTGCCCGCCGGTGCGGGCGCGCCCTCCGGCTCGACGCAGAGCGGCCTTCCGCGCCGTGGCGGTCAGCCGCAGGGCGGCGGCCAGACGGGCGGCTTCGACGGCGGTCAGACCGACGGCCGCGGCATGCCGACGGCTGCGTCCGCGCAGTCCGGCCTGCCGCAGCGCGGCGGTCAGCCCGGCCAGTCCGGACAGTCCGGCCAACCCGGACAGACCGGCCAGCAGGGGCAGTTCGGCCAGCAGGGCCCCGGCCAGCAGCAGGGCGGCTGGAACCCCGGCCAGACCGACGGCCGCGGCCTGTCGATCCCGGGCGCCGGTCAGAGCGGTGACGCCGACTTCGGCGCCGGCTCCGGCCTGCCGCAGCGCGGCGGTCAGCGGTCCGGACAGCAGCCCGGCCAGCAGCCGGGCGGCTTCGACCCGAGCCGTACCAACGGCCGTGGCATCCCGATCCCCGGCCTCGGCCAGGGTGCCGACTCCGGCCCCGGCGCGGGCGGTTTCGACCCGAGCCGCACTGACGGCCGTGGTCTGCCGATCGACTCGGGCTTCCCGGCGCCCGCGCAGCCGCAGGCTCCGCAGCCGCCGGTCGCGCAGCCGCCGCAGCCCTACGAGGGCGGCCTCTGGTCCGAGCAGCCGCAGCACGGTTCGCCCGCCGGGCAGCCGCTCGGCGGTGACACCGGTCAGTTCCCGCGGTCCCGTTACGAGGAGGAGGCGCCCGCGCGTCCGGCCCCGGCCGAGCCGCAGCCCTTCCCGCAGCGTCCGCAGCCGGACGCCTCGGACCCGCTGACCCGCGCGCTTCCTGCTGCCGAGACCGGGGCGAACAGCTCGTCCCCGATCTTCGAGCAGATGGAGACCACCTGGTTCCGCGCCGGTCGCGCCGAGCGGATGCGCGGCGTGCAGGTCTCCGCGGACGAACTGTCCGCGCAGCAGCCGGATCCGCGTCAGGCGCAGGCCCCGAGCCACGCCCAGCAGCCCGCACGTCCGGGGCAGCCGGCCGGTGCCAGCGCCGTGTCCGGCATGGGCGACGGCCAGGCGCCGTGGCGCAGTTCCGCGAATGACGAGACGTGGCGGCGGGCCGAGCAGGTCCGCGAGCCGAGTGCGGGCGGCATGATGCCGTCCGGTCTGCCGCGCCGCGTGCCGAAGGCCAACCTGGTCCCCGGCACCGCCGAGGCGTCCTCCCTTCCCGGCCCGCAGGTCTCCCGGTCCCCCGACGAGGTCCGCGGTCGTCTCACCAACCTGCGTCGTGGTATCCAGCAGGGTCGTGCCGCGGGGGCGGCCGGTCCTGACCAGGGCAACGGTGCGTACGGCAGCAACCCCCAGGAGCGTTGATCAAGATGACTCAGATGAGCCAGGCTGCTCACAACTTGAACTGGTTGATCACCAACTTCGTGGACAACACCCCCGGGGTGTCGCACACCGTGGTGGTCTCCGCCGACGGCCTCCTGCTCGCCATGTCCGAGGGCTTCCCCCGGGACCGCGCCGACCAGCTCGCCGCAGTCGCCTCCGGCCTCACCTCCCTGACCCAGGGCGCCTCGCGGATCTTCGAAGGCGGCAAGGTCACCCAGACCGTGGTCGAGATGGAACGCGGATTCCTCTTCATCATGGCCGTCTCCGACGGCTCCTCCCTCGCCGTCCTCTCCTCCCCCGACAGCGACATCGGCCTGGTCGGCTACGAGATGGCCCTCCTCGTCGACCGCGCCGGCGACGTGCTCACCCCGGCGCTCCGCGCCGAACTCCAGGGCAGCCTGCTGCACTGAGCTGAGCCTGGCTCTGATCGTCAACTGGTAACGGAACTTGACGAGATATCACCAAAGGTGAGAGATGCGCCACTCGGTGAGCGAATATCCGGGGTCGCCCGAATTTCGCTCACCGAGGCCCCGTACACTCCGTCCCGATTGCGCCACCGAGCACTGGCAGATCAGAGACCGTCAGGACCCAGCACGATCCACCTCGCCGCGGAGAGGCACGACGGCCGCTGCAGCACCAAGGAGGACAGATGACTTCACCACACGGAGGCCAGGGCGGCCGGCCGTTGGTGCGTCCGTACGCCATGACCGGCGGACGGACCCGCCCGCGGTACCAACTCGCCATCGAGGCGCTGGTCTCCGCAACCCCTCAGGCCTACCGGGCCGGTGTGCTGCTCCCCGAGCACGCCCGGATCGTGGACCTGTGCCGTGAGGTGAAGTCGGTCGCCGAGGTCTCCGCCCTCGTTCCGATGCCGTTGGGCGTCGCCCGAATCCTCGTGGCCGACCTGGCCGAAGCCGGCCTGGTCGCCATCCACCAGCCCGCCGCCGCAACCGACAGCGGCGGCGCGCCTGACGTCACACTGCTCGAAAGGGTGCTCAGTGGACTACGCAAGCTCTAGCCCGCCCGTTGCGTCCCGAGCCACGACCTCCGCGAAGATCGTGGTGGCGGGCGGCTTCGGCGTGGGCAAGACGACTCTGGTCGGCGCGGTGTCCGAGATCAACCCGCTCCGCACCGAGGCCGTGATGACCTCGGCCTCCGCAGGGATCGACGATCTGACCCACGTCGCCGGGAAGACCACGACCACGGTCGCCATGGACTTCGGCCGTATCACGCTGGACGAGGACCTGATCCTCTATCTGTTCGGCACACCAGGCCAGGACCGCTTCTGGTTCATGTGGGACGACCTGGTCCGCGGCGCGATCGGCGCCGTCGTCCTGGTCGACACCCGCCGCCTGGCCGACTGCTTCCCCGCGATCGACTACTTCGAGAACAGCGGCCTGCCCTTCGTCGTGGCGCTCAACAACTTCGACGGATACCAGTCCCACAATCCCGAAGAGGTGCGCGAGGCACTGCAGTTGGGCCCGGACACACCGATCATCAGCACCGACGCCCGTCGGCGCGACAGTGCGAAGTCGGCACTGATCACCTTGGTCGAGCACGCGCTGCTCGCTCGGCTGCGGTAGCCAGGGCAAGAGCGGGCGTTGAACTTTCCATAACGGTTCGACACGCATTTCCCACCCAGAACTCACCACCGGTGAGCGGATGCCTACGCAGCGCCGAATGGAGCGTGGGCATTCGCTGCCAGTGGCCCCTTATGTCCGATTTACCACCAGGAACCCATTCCCGTACGGGTGTTTGGCCAAGGCCACGGGCCCGTGCTGGAATGCCTGCCACCGCGGGTTGACCCCCGGATGCACGACAAGGCCGCCCCGGCCGAGAGGTTGAGTCGAGTGAGCCAGAACGAGGCAGCTCCAGGCGCCGGAAGCGCGCCCCAGGTACGGCCCGCGGGTCGGCTCTCGCTGAGCAACAGGCGTCTATCCTTCAAACTGGTGACGATCCTGCTGGTGCCGGTGGTTGCAGCACTGACCTTCGCAGGACTGCGGGTGCAGAGCTCGTACACCACCTGGAGGGCGGCCCAGGACGCGGTGAAGACCGCGCAGATCGTCGAGGCGGCGACCACGGTCGCACAGGACCTGGACGAGGAGCGCGACAGCTCCCTCCCGTACCTGATCAAGGGCGACGACAAGAATCCGGTGGTCGTCAACGCGCGCGCGACGAGTGACGCCGCGATCGCCACCTTCCAGAACCTGGCGGCGAACGCGCCGAACGTCGGCCACCTCCAGGAGCGCGTCAAGACGGCGAACGACCAGCTGAAGGGCCTCACGCAGCTCCGCGCCGGTCGCTACCAGGCCTACGACACCACGACGGAGGAGGGGTACTCCCACCTTCTGTCCGCTCTTCAGGCTCTGGACAACGAACTCGTCGTCGGCAACGGCAGCTCCATCAACTCCGACGCCCGCTCCATCTACGCGATCACGCTCACCAAGGACGCGATCTCGGTCGACCGCGCCATCGGGCTGCACATGCTGCTGGAGCCGACGCCGTCCAGCAGCGCGGACGTCGCCGGTCGCCAGAGCCAGATGATCCACCTGTGGAGCTTCCTCTTCCTCGAGCAGGTCGCCGAGAACGAGTTCGACAACGCGGCCGACCCGCAGTTCAAGCAGCTCCTCGCCCAGGACGAAGCCCAGGCCGCCCAGCAGGCCAAGGCCATGGCCGCGCAGGCCGCCCAGCAGGCCGCGCAGGCCCACCAGAGCTACGTTCCGCCGCCGGCTGACATCCAGACGATGGTGAACTACATCGCCAGCGGCTCGATGAGCAACCGCGAGCTGGCGGCGAAGGGTGTCACGGTCCCGAACTGGGACGCCGTGATGACGCTCTCCTTCAACGCCTTCCGCGGCGTCGAGAAGCAGCTCACCTCCACCTCCGTCAGCCAGGCCACGGCCGCGGCCGACCAGGCCAAGAACGACATGATCGTCAACGGCGCCGCAGCGCTGGGCGCACTGATCCTGGCGAGCATCGTGACCACGCTGGTCGCCCGGTCGATGACCCGCAACATGCGCCGCCTGCGTGACAGCGCCCAGCAGATCGCCAGCGAGCGCCTGCCCGACCTGGTCCGCCAGCTGTCGAAGACCGACCCCGGCCGCGTGGACCTTTCCGTCGCGCCGATCCCGGTCTCCGGCAAGGACGAGATCGCCGAGGTCGCCCGCGCGTTCGACGACGTCCACCGCGAGGCGATCCGACTCGCCGCCGAGCAGGCGCTGCTCCGGGGCAACGTCAACGCGATCTTCACCAACCTGTCCCGCCGCTCGCACGGCCTGATCGAGCGTCAGCTCGACCTGATCACGGACCTGGAGAACAACGAGGCCGACCCGGACCAGCTGGAGAACCTCTTCAAGCTGGACCACCTCGCCACCCGCATGCGCCGCAACGGCGAGAACCTGCTGGTTCTGGCGGGCGAGGACGCCGGGCGCACCTGGGGTGAGCCGATCCCGCTGGTCGACGTGCTCCGCGCCGCTGCCTCCGAGGTGGAGCAGTACGAGCGCATCGAGCTGGCCGGGATCCCCGAGACCGACGTCGTCGGTCCCGCCGTCACGGACCTCGTGCACCTGCTGGCCGAGCTGCTGGAGAACGCCACCACCTTCTCCAGCCCGCAGACCCGGGTCAAGGTCACCGCGACCCGACTTCCGGACCAGCGCGTGCTGGTGGAGATCCACGACAAGGGCATCGGCCTGACGGCCGACGACTTCGCCGAGATCAACGCCAAGCTGGCCGAGCCGCCGACCGTGGACGCCTCGGTGTCCCGGCAGATGGGCCTCTTCGTGGTCGGCCGCCTGGCCGAGCGCCACGGCATCCGGGTCCAGCTGCGCCCCTCCGGCGAGTCGGCGGGCACCACCTCGCTGGTGATGCTCACCGAGTCGCTGATCCAGACCTCGCACCCGGTGCTGCAGCCCGAGGAGCAGTTCACCGTCTCCCGGATCTACCCGGAGAACCCGCAGGAGCGCCAGCACGCCGCGTTCGGCGCCGGCCCCGACGGCGGCCCGATGCGGACGGCGAGCGACCTCGGCTTCGACGACAGCCGCTACAACCCGGCCGCGCAGCAGGGCGAGCAGCCCGTCGAGCAGACGCTGGCGCTGGACCCCGTGCAGCGCTCGCTGCGCCTGGGAGCGCGCCGCGAGCAGGCCGCGCTGGAGCCCGGTTCCGAGACCGGGAACGCGCCCGCAGCGGCGTCCTCCCCGGCTCCCCAGGCTCCGGCACCGGCTCCGGCGCCGCAGGGCTTCCCGGGCCAGAGCCAGGGCGGCCAGCACGGCCTCTCCGGTCAGCCCGGCTTCGGTCAGCCCGGTCTCGGTCAGCCGAGTCAGCCCGGCCAGTCCGGCCAGGGATTCGGTGACTTCGGCGACCAGGGCTACCAGCAGTCGCAGGAGTTCGCGGCGCAGGGCTTCTCCGACGGGTACCCGCAGAACAACGGCTACCAGCAGGACTACGGCACCGGCGAGTACGGCAACCAGTACGGCACGGACCAGCGCGACGACTACGGCCGGGACTTCGACGAGCGCTTCGGCTCCGCGTCCGCGTCCGGCGCGGGTGCCGGCTCGAACTTCGGTGCCGGCTCGAACTTCGGCGGCGGCAACTTCGGTGGCAACTCGAACTTCGGCGGCGGCGACTTCGGGGGCGACCGCTCCGGCGGGCCGTCCTACCCGGCGCGTGACGCGGGCTACGAGGCCGGGCGCTACACGGCGCAGAGCTTCGAGTCCGGTCCCGCCGAGCGCCGCCCCTACGGCGCGGAGTCCGGCGACGACAACTACCTGACCCCTGGCTCCACTCCGGGCATGCAGCACTACGGTGCGGGCGGCTCCGCGGGCGCCGGCGCGAACGCCGGCTTCGGCGGCGGCGCGGGCGACCGCGGCTTCGAGCCGGAGCCCATGCACGGGACCGGAGCCGTGGACCTGCCCGGCTCCGCCGGACTTCCGATGCGGCGTCCGGGCGCGGCCCTGGGCGGCGGTTCGGCCGGCGGCCAGGAGACCGGCGAGCGTCCCAACTGGTTCACCGGCGCCAAGGTCAGCGGCCAGTCGACCGCCTCCATGCCCGTCATGCCTTCGGCCCAGCAAACCGGTTCGACCGTCCCGACGGGCGGCCGCGGCGAGACGCCCGCGCTGCCCGCCACCCCCACACCTGGTCTCGCGACGCGCGAGACACTGACCGGCGGCACCACCGGAGCGGGCCTCCCGCGCCGTGTGCCGCGCCAGAACCTGCTTCCCGGACAGATCCAGGACCCGGCGGGCGCAGGCGTCCAGGAGACGCCTCAGCCGCCGTCCCAGCTGTCCCGATCCCCTGAGGAGGTCCGCGGTCGCCTGACGAACCTGCGCCGCGGCATCCAACAGGGCCACAATGCGGGCGACACCCCCCAACCGGGCAATGGCCCGTACGGCACCAACTCCCAGGAGCGTTGATCAAGATGAGCCAGATGAGCCAAGCGGCCCAGAACCTCAACTGGTTGATCACCAACTTCGTGGACAACACCCCCGGGGTGTCGCACACCGTGGTGGTCTCCGCCGACGGCCTCCTGCTCGCCATGTCCGAGGGCTTCCCCCGGGACCGCGCCGACCAGCTCGCCGCCGTCGCCTCCGGCCTCACCTCGCTGACCCAGGGCGCCTCGCGGATCTTCGAAGGCGGCAAGGTCACCCAGACCGTGGTCGAGATGGAACGCGGATTCCTCTTCATCATGGCCGTCTCCGACGGCTCCTCCCTCGCCGTCCTCGCCTCCCCCGACAGCGACATCGGCCTGGTCGGCTACGAGATGGCCCTCCTCGTCGACCGCGCGGGGACGGTGCTGACGCCGGCGCTGCGCGCCGAACTCCAGGGCAGCCTGCTGCACTGATCTCCCGAACTACTTCGCAGTAACCGCACAGACGCGCAAGAATCACACAAGCCTCTTAGGAGCAGCACCACCGCACGAGCCAGCAGCACCCCCGAACCGCACCGCAGTGAAGCGGCGTCAACTCCACTGACGCAGCTACGCAGATAGCCGCAATGCCACGTCGTAACAGTGTGAGGAGGAACCGTGACACCGCCAGAGGACCAGAACGGCCACTACGGCGCTGCCTACCCCGGTACAGGCCATGACGCGTTCGGCGGTCCCGTCGGCGGCGGCTACGGCGCCGCCCCTGGGTATCCCGGCTACGACCAGCCCGCAGGTCACGGAGGCCAGTCCGGTTACTGGCAGGACCAGCAGCAGGACTGGCCGTCGCAGCAGCAGAGCTCGATGCACCGTGGCATGGGGCGTGTGCCGACGCCGGAGCCGGAGCCCCAGGACGAGGAGCCGCTGATCCGGCCCTACGCCATGACCGGCGGCCGGACCCGCCCGCGCTACCAACTCGCCATCGAGGCCCTGGTTTCGACGACGGCCGCGCCGGAGCGGATCGGCACGCTGCTGCCGGAACACCAGCGGATCTGCGGCCTGTGCACGGAGATCAAGTCGGTGGCCGAGATCTCGGCGCTGCTGTCCATCCCGCTCGGGGTGGCCCGCATTCTTGTCGCCGACCTGGCCGAGTCCGGCCTGGTCGCGATCCACCAGCCCGCCGCCGGGGGCGAATCCGGCGGAACGCCTGATGTGACACTGCTCGAAAGGGTGCTCAGTGGACTACGCAAGCTCTAGGCCGACTGCCCCCGCCGCGACAGGGGGCCGTAGTACGACCTCCGCGAAGATCGTGGTGGCGGGCGGCTTCGGCGTGGGCAAGACGACCCTCGTCGGCGCGGTGTCCGAGATCAACCCGCTCCGCACCGAGGCCGTGATGACCTCGGCCTCCGCCGGGATCGACGATCTCAGCCATGTGAGCGGCAAGACGACCACCACGGTGGCCATGGACTTCGGCCGTATCACGCTGGACGAGGACCTGATCCTCTATCTGTTCGGCACGCCCGGTCAGGACCGCTTCTGGTTCATGTGGGACGACCTGGTCCGCGGCGCGATCGGCGCGGTGGTCCTGGTGGACACGCGCCGCCTGGCCGACTGCTTCCCCGCGATCGACTACTTCGAGAACAGCGGCCTGCCGTTCATCGTCGCGGTCAACAACTTCGACGGGGCCCAGACGCACACTCCGGAGGAGGTGCGGGAGGCACTGCAGCTCGACCACGAGACGCCGATCATCTCGACGGACGCGCGCCGCCGTGACAGCGCGAAGTCCGCACTGATCACCCTGGTCGAGCACGCCCTGCTGGCCCGCCTGCGCTGAGCTTTTAGGGGCGCGGGGAACTGCGCGAGAAACCACCCTGTGCGGATGGCCCTCCTCGTTGAGGACCATCTGTCGTGGGTGGCTTGTCGCGCAGTTCCCCGCGCCCCTTGCGTGCTGCAACTACCTGCGGGAGCACGGGCTCTGCTTGTCGCGCCCACGCGGCGGAGCCGCACATGAGCAGAGCCTCGCGCCCCTTAGGCGTTGCAACTACCTCATGGCATCAGGCACTTCACGGCGTAAGGCCGGCCCGGAGGAGGCCGAAGGTGTAGGCGTCGTCGAGGGCCTGCCAGGAGGCGACGATGACGTTCTCGGCGACGCCGACCGTGGACCAGGACGTCTCGCCGTCCGTCGTCTCGATCAGGACGCGGGTCTTCGACCCGGTGCCGTGCTGGCCCTCCAGGATGCGGACCTTGTAGTCCGCCAGTTCCAGCTTGGCCAGCTGCGGGTAGAAGCGGCCCACAGCGGCCCTCAGCGCGCCGTCCAGCGCGTCGACGGGGCCGTTGCCCTCGCCCGTGGCGACGATGCGCTCACCCTTCGCCCAGAGCTTCACCGTGGCCTCGTTCGCGACAGAGCCGTCGCTCCGCTGCTCGGCGATCGCGCGCCAGGACTCCAGCGTGAAGAAGCGGTCCGCACCGCCGTTCGTCTCGGCCCGGAGCAGCAGCTCGAACGAGGCGTCAGCCGCCTCGTACGTGTAGCCCGCCAGCTCCTTCTCCTTGACCCGGTCGACGATGCGGCCGACCAACTCCCGGTCGGCGGACAGGTCGTAGCCGAGCTCCTTGCCCTTGAGCTCGACGCTGGCGCGACCGGCCATGTCGGAGACGAGCATCCGCATGCTGTTGCCGACCAGCGCCGGGTCGGTGTGCTGGTAGAGGTCGGGGTCGACCTTGATCGCCGAGGCGTGCAGGCCGGCCTTGTGGGCGAAGGCAGAGACGCCGACGTACGGCTGGTGGGTGGAGGGCGCGAGGTTGACCACCTCGGCGATGGCGTGCGAGATGCGCGTCATCTCGGGCAGGCGGCCCTCCGGCAGCACCCGGCGGTCGTGCTTGAGCTCCAGCGCGCCGACGACCGGGAAGAGGTTGGCGTTGCCGACCCGCTCGCCGTAGCCGTTGGCGGTGCACTGGACGTGGGTCGCGCCCGCGTCCACCGCGGCAAGGGTGTTGGCGACGGCGCAGCCGGTGTCGTCCTGGGCGTGGATGCCGAGCCGCGCGCCGGTGGTGGCCAGCACGTCGGCGACGATGTCGCGGACGCCGCCCGGCAGCATGCCGCCGTTGGTGTCGCAGAGGACCACCACGTCCGCGCCCGCCTCGTGGGCGGCGGAGACGACGGAGAGCGCGTAGTCGCGGTTGGCCTTGTAGCCGTCGAAGAAGTGCTCGCAGTCGATGAAGACCCGGCGTCCCTGGGCACGCAGGTACGCGACGCTGTCGCGGACCATCTCCAGGTTCTCCTCCAGCGTGGTGCGCAAGGCCAGTTCCACATGGCGGTCGTGCGACTTGGCGACCAGGGTGACCACCGGCGCACCGGAGTTGACCAGGGCCGCCAGCTGCGGGTCGTCGGCGGCCTTGCCGCCGGCCCGGCGGGTGGCCCCGAAGGCGACCAGTTGGGCGTTGCGGAGCTGGAGTTCGTTCGCGGCACGGGCGAAGAACTCGGTGTCGCGCGGGTTCGCGCCGGGCCAGCCGCCCTCGATGAAGCCCACACCGAAGTCGTCGAGGTACCGGGCAATCGCGAGCTTGTCGGCGACGGTGAGGTTGATGCCCTCGCGCTGGGCTCCGTCGCGCAGCGTGGTGTCGAAGACGTGGAAGTCGTCGCTGTGGGAGGTCATGGCCGGTGGTCTCCTGTCGGTGGCTGCCCGTTCAACGAAAAAGACCCCCCGCGGATGCGAGAGGTCTGCACGCTGGCCTGTTCCTGCGAAGTCAGACCGGCGTGCTGCAGCTAATAATCAGTGCGAACGTAGGCACGATCGCAGTCTGACACAGCGCCGAACGAAAGGGACCGCGCATCTCGCATGGCAAGATGCGCGGCCCGCCACCCGGACGAGTGGTGTCACTCCCCCGTGATTCCCCTGGTGACAGGGGGTG
Source organism: Streptacidiphilus fuscans (assembly GCF_015690355.1). GTDB lineage: Bacteria > Actinomycetota > Actinomycetes > Streptomycetales > Streptomycetaceae > Streptacidiphilus > Streptacidiphilus fuscans. The sequence continues at coordinate 243,792 of NZ_JADPRT010000002.1, forward strand.
TCAGACGATCGGGTGCATCCAGCCGTGGGTGTCCTCGCGACGGCCGGTCTGGAGCGCCAGCAGGGTCTCGCGCAGCTTGGCGGTGATCGGGCCGGGCGTGCCGTCGCCGATCGTCCAGTCGCCGCTGGCGGACTTGACCGAGCCGACCGGGGTGATCACGGCGGCGGTGCCGCAGGCGAAGACCTCGGTGAGGGTGCCGTCGGCGACGCCCGCACGCCACTCGTCGGTGGAGATCTTCCGCTCCTCGGTGCTGTAGCCGAGGTCGGCGGCGATGCTCAGCAGCGAGTCACGGGTGATGCCCGGAAGCAGCGAGCCGGACAGCTCCGGGGTGACGATGCGGGCGTTCTCCCCTTCGCCGAAGACGAAGTAGAGGTTCATGCCGCCCATCTCCTCGATCCAGCGGCGCTCCACGGCGTCCAGCCAGACGACCTGGTCGCAGCCCTTCTCGGCGGCCTGGGCCTGGGCGACCAGCGAGGCGGCGTAGTTGCCCGCGCACTTGGCCGCACCCGTGCCGCCCGGCGCCGCGCGGACGTACTCCTCGGAGATCCACACCGAGACCGGCTTGATGCCGCCCGGGAAGTACGCGCCGGCCGGGGAGGCGATGATCATGAAGAGGTACTCGTTGGCCGGGCGGACGCCCAGGCCGACCTCGGTCGCGAACATGAAGGGACGCAGGTAGAGGCTGGCCTCGTCCTGGTCCGGCACCCACGCCTGGTCCTGCTGGACCAGCGCCTCGACGGCGGCGACGAAGAGCTCCTCGGGCAGCTCCGGCATGGCCAGACGTGCGGCGGAGGCCTGGAAGCGGCGGGCGTTGGCCTCCGGGCGGAAGGTCTGGATCCGGCCGTCGGCGGTGCGGTAGGCCTTGAGACCCTCGAAGATCGACTGACCGTAGTGGATCGTCATGTTGGCCGGGTCGAGCTCAAGCGGGCCGTAGGGGACCAGCTGCGCGTCGTGCCACCCACGGCCCTCGGTCCAACGGATGGTCACCATGTTGTCGGTGAAGAAGCGACCGAAGCCGGGAGAGGCCAGGCGGGCCTCGCGCTCGGCGGCGGAGAGCGGGTGGGCCGAGGGCTTGAGCTCGATTGAGAGGGAGGTCATCGACGTTTGTCCTTCACCGTGTCGTCATGGCGGAAACCCCGACCGGGGCGGTTCCCACGGTCGATGGTCGCATTAATGAGGGCGACAGCGACAGCCGGTGCTTCGATGACACGCACGAACGCGCAGCACCGGGCCGTCGCCGGCCCGGTGCTGGGTACTACGTGAGGGGCCGGCGGGTCAGCCGGCTACTCGGGCGGCGAGCGCGTCGCCGATCTCCGAGGTGGTGCGCGGAGCAGTGAGCGAGCCGCGCTCCGCCAGGTCGGCGGTGACGGCGGACTCGATCGCCGCGGCCTGCTCGGTGTAGCCGAGGTGGCTCAGCATCATGGCGACCGACAGCACGGTGGCGGTCGGGTCGGCCTTGCCCTGGCCGGCGATGTCCGGGGCGGAGCCGTGGACCGGCTCGAACATGGACGGGAACGCGCCGGAGGGGTTGATGTTGCCCGAGGCGGCCAGGCCGATGCCGCCGGTGACGGCTGCGGCCAGGTCGGTGAGGATGTCGCCGAAGAGGTTGTCGGTGACGATGACGTCGAAGCGCTCGGGCTGGGTGACGAAGAAGATCGTCGCCGCGTCGACGTGCAGGTAGTCGGTGGTGACCTCGGGGAACTCGGCCGCGACCTGGTCGAAGATCCGCTTCCACAGGTGGCCGGCGTGGACCAGGACGTTGTTCTTGTGCACCAGCGTGAGCTTCTTGCGCGGACGCGCCTGCGCCCGGGCGAACGCGTCGCGGACGACGCGCTCGATGCCGAACGCCGTGTTGAGGCTGACCTCGGTGGCCACCTCCTGCTCGGTACCGGTGCGCAGCGAGCCGCCGTTGCCCACGTACGGGCCCTCGGTGCCCTCGCGGACGACCACGAAGTCGATCTGCGGGTCGCCGGCGAGCGGCGACTTCACACCCGGGAAGAGCTTGCCCGGACGCAGGTTGACGTGGTGGTCGAAGGCGAAGCGCAGCTTCAGCAGCAGCCCGCGCTCCAGCACGCCGGACGGCACCGACGGGTCGCCGATGGCGCCCAGCAGGATGGCGTCCGCGCCCTTGAGCTCGTCGAGCACGCTGTCCGGCAGAGTCTCGCCGGTGGCGTGGTAGCGGCGGGCGCCGAGGTCGTACTCGACGGTCTCCACCTTGACGTCGGCGGGGAGGGCCGAGGAGAGGACCTTCAGTCCTTCGGCGACGACCTCCTGGCCGATTCCGTCACCAGGGATCACTGCAAGGCGGAGAGTGCGAGACATGCGGAGACCATACTCCCGGGTCCATAGGCTGACATCATCCTGTCCGCCATACGGACGGCTGACGGTGCGTCGGATCGTCGGAACTAGTGGGCGGAACCGACGGAACCGTCCTGGTGTCCGGTGACGCCGCCGTTGTCCCGGCGGTCCAGCGCCCGCTGCAGGGCGGCGGCGGCCTGGGCGCGCTCGGCGGTGGCGTGGGGCGTACGGCGGGTACGGGGCTTCGGAGCGTTCATGGGGAGACTCCTGTGGTGTGTGCGGTCCGATCTGGGGAGGGCGGGCCGGACAGGGGTCACCTGTACTGGGGCCGAGTCGGAACCGGCCGTGGATACGGCAGACCGTCCGACTGCATGCATTTCACGGTACGACAAGCTCGTCGAACTGTCTCCAGAGATACTTGGATTTCCTACTATCCGAGACGGCACGTCCCCTGGACGGGTGATCATGAGCTTCCAAGGCTGGCCGGCGGAGGCCCTCGAGTTCTTCGAGGGCCTGGAGGCCGACAATTCCAAGACCTACTGGACGTCCCACAAGGACGCCTACGAGCGCTGCGTGCGCGAGCCGCTGGAACAGCTGTTGGAGGAGCTGGCGCCTGCCTACGGCGAGGGCAAGATCTTCCGCCCCTACCGCGACGTCCGCTTCTCGCCGGACAAGTCGCCGTACAAGACCCACATCGGCGCGATCCTGGAGGGCGGCGGGTACGTCCAGCTCTCGGCCGAGGGCTTGGGCGCGGGCAGCGGCCGCTATGTGATGTCGCCCGGCCAACTGGCGCGCTACCGCGAGGCGGTCTCGGACGAGCGGCGGGGCGCCACGCTGGAGGCGGTCCTCGCGAAGCTGACGCGTGGCGGCGAGATCGCGCTCATGTCCCACGACCGACTGAAGAGCGCGCCCCGGGGTTACCCGAAGGACCACCCGCGGATCGAGCTGCTCCGCAACAAGAGCCTGGCCGCGTGGCGGCAGTGGCCGGTCGAACCTTGGCTGGGCACGGCGGAGGCGAAGAAGCGCGTCGTGCAGTTCCTCAAGGCCACGCGGCCACTGAACGAGTGGCTGGAGGCCAACGTCGGCGGGGAGCCGGACTGACCTTAGGGGCGCGGGGAACTGCGCGAGCAACCACCCTCCCCCAGCCTTCGGCCGGGGGTACCCCCACCGGACAGCCCTGCTCGCTGAGCGACTCACCACGCTGGGTGGCTTGTCGCGCTCACGCGGCGGAGCCGCAGATCAGCACAGCCCCGCGCCCCTTGATGGTGCAACTACCTGCGGCAGCGCACGTTCCGCTTACGCGGACAGGTTCACGCTGCGCGCGAACTTCGCGCCGATCTCGGCGGCGATCTCGCCGAGCAGCCCCTGCGGGATCTCGCTGTCGACCGTCAGGGAGACGAGCGCGTCGCCGCCCTCCGCCTCGCGGGAGACCTGCATGCCGGCGATGTTGATGCCCGCATCGCCGAGCAGGCGACCCAGCGTGCCGACGACGCCCGGACGGTCCTCGTAGCGGAAGAAGCCCATGTAGTTCGTCAGGGCGACGTCCACGTCGAAGTCGTTGACGCCGACGATCTTCTGCTGGCGCTTCGGGCCCGTCAGCGTGCCCGCGACCGAGACCTCGCGGCCGTCCGTCAGCGTGCCGCGCACGGTGATGACGTTGCGGTACTCGGGGCTCTCGCTGGTGGTCGTCAGCCGCACCTCGAGGCCGCGCTCCTGCGCGAACAGCGGGGCGTTGACGTAGGAGACCGTCTCCGCCACGACGTCCTCGAAGACGCCCTTGAGGGCGGACAGCTCCAGCACCTTCACGTCGTGCTGGGTGATCTCGCCACGTACCTCGACGTCCAGGCGGACCGCGACCTCGCCCGCCAGCGCGGTGAAGATGCGGCCCAGCTTCTCGGCCAGCGGCAGGCCCGGACGGACGTCCTCGGCGATGACGCCGCCCTGGACGTTGACCGCGTCCGGTACCAGCTCGCCCGCCAGCGCCAGGCGCACCGAGCGCGCGACGGAGATGCCCGCCTTCTCCTGCGCCTCGTCCGTGGAGGCGCCGAGGTGCGGGGTGGCGACGACGTTGTCGAAGCCGAAGAGCGGCGAGTCGGTGCAGGGCTCCTTGACGAAGACGTCCAGGCCCGCGCCCGCGACGCGACCCTCCTTGAGTGCGGCGGCCAGCGCCTCCTCGTCGACGATGCCACCGCGCGCGGCGTTGACGATGCGGACGCTCGGCTTGACCTTGTGCAGCGCCTCGTCGCCGATCAGACCGATGGTCTCCGGCGTCTTGGGCAGGTGGACGGTGATGAAGTCGGCGACCTCGAGCAGCTCGTCCAGCGGAAGCAGCTTGACGCCCATCTGCGCGGCGCGGGCGGCCTGAATGTAGGGGTCGTAGGCGACGACCTTCATGCCGAAGGCGGACATCCGCTGCGCGACCAGCACGCCGATCCGGCCGAGGCCGACGACGCCGAGGGTCTTCTCGGCCAGCTCGACGCCGGTGTACTTGCTGCGCTTCCACTCGCCGTTCTTCAACGCGGCGTTCGCGGACGGGATGTGACGCGCCGTCGAGATCAGCAGACCGCAGGCGAGCTCGGCGGCGGTGACGATGTTGGAGGTCGGCGCGTTGACGACCATGACGCCGGCCTTGGTGGCCGACGGGACGTCCACGTTGTCCAGGCCGACGCCGGCGCGGGCGACGACCTTGAGCTTGCGGGCGGCGGCGATGGCCTCGGCGTCCACCTTGGTGGCCGAGCGGATCAGGATCGCGTCCACGTCCGCGATCGCGGCGAGCAGCTCGGAGCGGTTGGCACCGTCACAGTGGCGGATCTCGAAATCCGGGCCGAGGGCGTCGACGGTGGCGGGGGAGAGCTCTTCGGCGATGAGAACTACAGGCTTGCTGCTCACGACAGTTGTCCTTACTGTCCGGTGTCCCCGAAGCCGTGCGTGGGGGTGGCACCCGCGTTGCGGTGACGGCATGGAGGGGGAGGGTGGCATGCCGCGTTGGAGACGCACGACGCTGTGAGCCTGACGCGCAGAATTGAGTCTATCGGCGGAGGCGCATCCACCGAGCGCCCGAGCGGAAGAATCACCCGCCCGAGACCATACGTTCCGTACAAAGCCCTGTCGTACAAAGCCGCAGGGGCGGTCCGGAGACCGCCCCTGCGGACGAGGCGACTTACGCCTCCTCGTCGACCCAGCTCATCAGCTTGCGCAGCTTCTTGCCGGTGGTCTCCAGCAGGTGCTCGCTGTCGGCCTTCTTGTACTCGTTGTACTTCGGCAGACCGGCCTTGTACTCGGCGATCCAGGTGTTGGCGAAGGTGCCGTCCTGGATGTCGCCGAGGACCTTCTTCATCTCGGCCTTGGTCTGGTCGGTGATGATGCGCGGACCGGTGACGTAGTCGCCCCACTCGGCCGTCTCGGAGACGGACCAGCGCATCTTCTCCAGGCCGCCCTCGTACATGAGGTCGACGATCAGCTTCAGCTCGTGGAGGCACTCGAAGTAGGCGATCTCGGGCTGGTAGCCCGCCTCGACCAGGGTCTCGAAGCCGGCCTTGACCAGGGCGGCGGTGCCACCGCAGAGGACGGCCTGCTCGCCGAAGAGGTCGGTCTCGGTCTCCTCGGTGAAGGTCGTCTTGATGACGCCGGCGCGGGTGCCGCCGATGCCCTTCGCGTACGAGAGCGCCAGCGGCAGGGCGTTGCCCGTGGCGTCCTGCTCGACGGCCACGATGCAGGGGACGCCGCGACCCTCCTCGTACTGGCGACGGACCAGGTGGCCCGGGCCCTTCGGGGCGACCATGCAGACGTCGACCTCGGCCGGCGGCTTGATGAAGCCGAAGCGGATGTTGAGGCCGTGGCCGAAGAAGAGGGCGTCGCCCGCCTTCAGGTTCGGCTCGACGACCTCCTTGTAGACGTCGGCCTGGATCGGGTCCGGCACCAGGATCATGATCACGTCGGCCTCGGCGGCGGCCTCGGCGGGGGTGACCACGCGCAGGCCCTGCTCCTCGGCCTTGGCGCGGGACTTGGACTCCGGCAGCAGGCCGACTCGGACGTCGACCCCGGAGTCACGCAGGGAGAGCGCGTGCGCGTGGCCCTGACTGCCGTAGCCGAGGATGGCGACCTTGCGGCCCTGGATGATGGACAGATCGGCGTCGTCGTCGTAGAACAGCTCGGCCATCGCTGGCTTCTCCTTGCGGGATGGATTCCTTGGGCACACCGTACGCCGAAGGCATTTTCGGGACGGTGGAGTCTCAGAGGGTGAGACTAGCGTCTCACCTCAGGGGCGCGGAGCTCAGTCCCCGCGCCCCTGAGTGGTGCGACTGAATGTCGCGCTGTCAGGCGCTGCGCTCGACGGCGCGGAGGGAACGGTCCGTGATCGACCTCGCTCCGCGGCCGATGGCGACCATGCCGGACTGCACGAGTTCCTTGACCCCGTACGGCTCCAGCATCTTCAGCATCGCCTCCAGCTTGTCGCTGCTGCCCGTCGCCTCGATGGTGACGGCGTCCGGGGAGACGTCGACCGTCTTCGCGCGGAAGAGCTGGACGATCTCGGTCACCTGCGAACGCGTCTCCGCGTCCGCGCGGACCTTGACCAGCATCAGTTCGCGGCGGACCGACGCGGACGGGTCCAGCTCGACGATCTTTATCACGTTGATCAGCTTGTTGAGCTGCTTGGTGACCTGCTCCAGCGGGAGGTCCTCCACGTTGACCACGATGGTCATCCGGGAGACGTCCGGGTGCTCGGTCGGGCCGACCGCCAGGGAGTCGATGTTGAAGCCGCGGCGGGAGAACAGGGCCGCGATCCGGGCGAGGACACCTGGCTTGTTCTCGACCAGGACGGAGAGGGTGTGCTTGGACATGGCTTTCTTAGGGCCCCTTCGTCTCAGTCGTTCTCGTCGCCGAAGTCCGGACGGACGTCGCGCGCGGCCAGGATCTCGTCATTGCTGGTGCCTGCGGCGACCATCGGCCAGACCATCGCGTCCTGGTGGACGATGAAGTCGATGACGACCGGGGCGTCGTTCAGCTCCATCGCCTTCTCGATCACCGCGTCGAGGTCCTCCGGGCGCTCGCAGCGCAGCGCGTGGCAGCCCATCGCCTCGGAGAGCTTGACGAAGTCCGGCAGGCGGGTGCCCGCCGCCGGGCCCTTGCCGTCGTGCTCCGGGCCAGCGTGGAGGACCGTGTTGGAGTAGCGCTCGTTGTAGAAGAGCGTCTGCCACTGGCGGACCATGCCCAGCGAGCCGTTGTTGATGATCGCGACCTTGATCGGCAGGCCGTTCAGCGCGCAGGTGACCAGCTCCTGGTTGGTCATCTGGAAGCAGCCGTCGCCGTCGATCGCCCACACCTCGGTGTCGGGGCAGCCGGCCTTCGCGCCCATCGCTGCCGGGACGGCGTAGCCCATCGTGCCCGCGCCACCGGAGTTGAGCCAGGTGGCCGGCTTCTCGAAGTTGATGAACTGGCTGGCCCACATCTGGTGCTGGCCCACGCCCGCCGCGTAGATCGCGTCGGAGCCGACCTTCTGGCCGATCCGCTCGATCACCTGCTGCGGGCTGAGCATGCCCTCGGGGGCCGGGTCGTAGCCGACCGGGTAGGTCTTGCGCCAGGCGTTGAGCTGCTCCCACCAGGCGTCGTAGTCGAAGCGCGGCTCGCCCTCCTTCGCGGCGGCCTGCTCCTGCTGGACCGCGACGATCAGGTCGGCGATGATCTCGCGGGCGTCGCCCACGATCGGCACGTCCGCCGTGCGGTTCTTGCCGATCTCCGCCGGGTCGATGTCCGCGTGGACGATCTTGGCGAACGGCGCGAAGGTGTCCAGGCGACCGGTGACCCGGTCGTCGAAGCGGGTGCCGAGCGCGAAGAGCAGGTCGGCCTTCTGCAGCGCGGTGACCGCGGCGACCGAGCCGTGCATGCCGGGCATGCCCAGGTGCTGGTCGTGACTGTCGGGGAAAGCGCCCAGCGCCATCAGCGTGGTGACGACCGGGGCGCCGGTCAGCTCGGCCAGGATCCGCAGCTCCGCCGTGGCCTGGGCCTTGAGCACGCCGCCGCCGACATAGAGGACCGGGCGCTTGGACGAGGCCAGCATCCGGGCCGCCTCGCGGATCTGCTTGGCGTGCGGCTTGGTCACCGGACGGTAGCCCGGCAGCTGCTGCTCGACCGGCCAGCGGAAGATCGTGCGGGCTTGGAGCGCGTCCTTGGAGATGTCCACCAGCACCGGACCCGGCCGACCGGTCGAGGCGATGTGGAACGCCTCCGCGATCACGCGCGGGATCTCCGCCGCGTCGGTCACCAGGAAGTTGTGCTTGGTGATCGGCATCGTGATGCCGCAGATGTCCGCCTCCTGGAAGGCGTCCGTGCCGATCGCCTTGGAAGAGACCTGGCCGGTGATCGCGACCACCGGGACGGAGTCCATGTACGCGTCCGCCAGCGGCGTGACCAGGTTGGTCGCGCCGGGACCGGACGTCGCCATGCAGACGCCGACCCTGCCGGTCGCCTGCGCGTAACCCGTCGCCGCGTGGCCCGCGCCCTGCTCGTGGCGGACCAGGATGTGGCGGACCTTCACGGAGTCCATCAGCGGGTCGTACGCCGGGAGGATCGCGCCACCCGGGATCCCGAACACCGTCTCCGCGCCGACCGCTTCCAGGGAGCGGATGAGCGACTGGGCACCGGTCATCGGTTCTGGACCCGAGTGCGGCGGGACGGGCGTTGCTGCCTGCTCAGTCATCTGCTGATTCCTATCGGGACTGCTCGGAGTTCTCGGAGTGGTGGTCTTGGCGGTACGCCACGCGCGCTGCCCTGCGGCAACAAAAAACCCCTCGTGCCCAGTGTGGGCATGCGAGGGGTGGCGCGTCGGCACTTCCTGCTCGGGAATCACTCCCGAATCAGCCGACGCGCCCGCCAATTACGAGAAGTCGGGTGCGCATGCTGACGACCTTCCTCCGACGGCCCGTGGGGTGTCAAGCCGATCGGGATCGTGTCTCATCATGCGATACCTCCGTCGGACACCCGTGCGCCAGGAACACCCCCGAACGGCCCATTTGCCAGGAGTTTCGCCAGGTCGGACTCGTTCATCGGCTCGCCGAAGCAGCCTCCAAGGCCGTGTGTGCAGCCCAGTTCGCGGAGCAGTTCGGCCTGGGCGGGCGTGTCCACGCCCTCGGCCACCGTGTCCAGGCCGAGCTCCTGACCGACCCGCAGGACGGACCCGGCCAGGGTGCGCAGAAAGGCCGAGTGGGGCAGTCCGTCGACCACGCCGCGCTCCAGCTTGAGCGCGTCGACCGGCAACCTGCGCAGCCCGCTGAGCGGGGTGGTGCCGCCGAACCCGTCCAGCACCACGCCGACACCGAGGCGCTTGAGCTGGTTCAGGCGCTGCACCAGGTCGTCGAAACCGTGGGCACGACCGTCCGGCACTCCCCCGCCGACTCCGCCGACCCCTCCGACCGAGCCGACCCCGCCACCGTCGGCCAGCTCGATGTGCAGGCGCGCGGGCGGCAGTCCGGTCCGCCGCAGGGACGTCTCGACGGCCTCGAAGAGCCCCGGCGCGGCGACCACGCGCGCGGGGAGTCGCACCGAGACCGGCAGGTCCACCTCGCGCTCGGCCGCCTGCCGCAGCGCGTGGTCGACCGTCCAACGGGCGAACCGCACCGCGCGCTCACCGCCGCCGGAGGCGTGCAGGAACTCGGCGGGGGTGAGCACCTGCCCCTGTGCCGAGCGCCAACGTGCCTGCACGGCAAGACCGGTGACCGCGCCGTCGGCCAGGTCGACGACGGGCTGGTGCAGCAGCGCGAACTCGCCCTCGCGCACCGCGACGCGCAGTCGCTGGTCCAGCTCCGTGCGGCGGCGCAGCTCGGTGCGGAGCTCCGGCGAGTACTCGCTGACCCGGTCCTTGCCGCGGCGCTTGGCCTGGTACATGGCCAGGTCCGCGCTGCGCAGCAGGTCGGCCGCGCCCTCAGGGGTGGCCTCCGCGTCGGCGAAGGCGATGCCGATGCTGGCGGCGACCGCGTGCTCCTCGTTGCCGACCTGGTACGGCGCGGAGACGGCGACCCGCAGCCGTTCGGCGACGGCGAAGGCCTGGTCCCGGTCGACCTCACCGACCAGCAGCACCGCGAATTCGTCACCGCCGAGCCGGGCGACGGTGTCGCCGGAACGGACCGCCTCCTTGAGCCGGCGCGCGGCCTGGATCAGCAGCTCGTCGCCGACCTGGTGCCCGGCGGTGTCGTTGACCGCCTTGAAGCCGTCCAGGTCGACGAAGAGCACGGCCACCTCGGGCCGACTCTCCGAGGTGGCCGCCAGCGCGCTGCGGCTGCGCTGCAGGAAGAGCGCGCGGTTGGGCAGGTCGGTGAGCGCGTCGTGGAACGCGTTGTGCTCCAACTGCGCCTGGAGCCGTACGCGTTCGGAGACGTCGCGGCAGTTGAAGATCAGCCCGTCACGGTAGCGGTTGACGGTCGACTCGACGTCGAGCCAGCCTCCCGAGCCCGAGCGCACCCGGCACTCGATCCGGGCGGTGGGCTCGGCCGGGGCCTTGGCCAGGTAGCGCTGCACCTCCCAGAGCACATGGCCGAGGTCGTCGGGATGGACCATCTCCGGCAGCAGGGTGCCGACCAACTCCTCGGCGGGACGCCCGTAGACGCCGGCGGCGGCCGGACTGACGTAGCGGAGCACGCCGTCCGGGTCGGCGATCATGATGACGTCGCTGGACCCCTGCACCAGCGAGCGGAAGTGGTTCTCCTGGTGGCTCAGCTTCTGTGCCAGGGACAGGTTGTCGAGCAGCATGACGCCCTGCCGCAGGATCAGCGCGATCACCACGGTGCAGCTGACCACCAGCACGAACCGGTCCAGATGGTGCTGCCCGAGCGCGTTGTAGAGCAGCCCGACAGTGCAGACGCCGGTCGCCGCGTACGGGGTGAGCGCGCTGAAGGTGGACGCGACGCGGGGGCGGCGCAGCGTGCCCTGGGCAGGTTGTGTGCTCGACCGGCCGCCACCGGCCCAGGGCGCCCAGGCGAGCAGCATCGATCCGCAGAACCAGCCCGCGTCGAGCAGTTCGCCGGAGTGGTAGGTGTCCTGGAAGGACTGGCTGGTGAAGACGGCGTCGCAGAGCACCGTCAGCGCGAGGCCCACTATGGCTGTGTGCACCGCCGCCCGGTTGCTGTCGGGACGCCGGAACCGCAGCCCGAGGACCATGCTGATCAGCAGGATGTCCAGCACCGGGTAGGCGAGGCCCATCGCCAGCCGCAGCGGGCTGTGCTGGTCGCCCGCGGCGGTGCGGCCCAAGGCCAGGCTCCAGCTCAGCGTCAGCAGGGACCCGGCGATCAGCCAGCCGTCCAGCGCCAGGCAGAGCCAACCGGCGGCGTTACGCGGGCGGTTGGCGAGCAGCAGCAGGCCCAGGATGGCGGGCGGGGCGAAGAAGAGGAACGCGTAGTCGGCGATCGACGGCGACGGCAGGGTACGCGCCAGGACACACTCGTACCACCCCCAGATGCCGTTGCCGACGGCGACCATCAGTGAGCTGAGGCCGAAGCAGAGCCAGGCGGGGCGGCTGCGCCCCCCGGACGCCAGGCCGTAGGCGAAGCAGGAGACCGACGCGGTCAGCGCGGCTCCGGCCAGGCCGAAGTCGCCCATGAAGTCGGCCAGGCTCTGGGACCCCCAGCCGTAGGCGGCGCCCGCCAGGTACACCAGGCAGACCAACATGATCAGTATCCGCGGCAGCCGGGCCGCGGCCTGGGACAGCCGCAGCGACTCCGGGAGGTGCGGGTGCGCCGTGGCGGGATCGGCCACGACGTCGTCGAACCCCGGGTGCGCGGCTCGGTACGCGGGGTCTCCGTACGCTGGGTCTCCGTAGGCGAACGGGGAGAGCGCGGCCGTCGCCGTACCCGCCCGCCCCGGCGGCCCCGGGAAGCCGGAGCGTCCGGCGCTCGACCAGCGCTCCTCGGTCCAGGAGCCAGGCGGCAACGTGTCAGTGCTCAGCATGGGCAATCCCCCTCCGGCCCCGGGTGCGATCGGACCAGCGGGGCGGACAACTCCGTACCGGGTCTCCCGGTCGGGAACCTACACCACAGTCGTCACTCAGAGACATGCACACTCAACTCAGAGTAATGGCGAGTGACGAGGTAGCTGTACCCGATTCGGACGAAAGCGGGCGGTGCGTGCGCAAAACAAGGAGAAGCCGTGGGCGCACGCCGGGGGCGCATGGTTGCGCGAGGGGATCGTTCCGGTGGTTCAGACCATAGGAATGACGTTGGCCAAGGCCTCCCCGCCCGCGTAACGCAGCACCTGCGCCCGGAGCAGGCGCTTGGCCCGCGGCAGGAACGCCGAGCTGGGACCGCCGACATGAGGGGTGATCAACGTTCCCGGCGCGTGCCACAGCGGATGGTCGGCGGGCAGCGGCTCCGGGTCGGTCACGTCGAGCGCGGCGTAGAGCCGCTGCGCGGTCAGCTCCTTGAGCAGTGCGTCGGTGTCCACGACGGGACCGCGCGCGACGTTGACGAGCAGCGCACCGTCCTTCATCCGCGCCAGAAACGAGGCGTCGACGAGGTGCCGCGTCTCGGGCGTGAGCGGCGTGAGCAGGACGACCACGTCGGCGGCCGGAAGCAGCGTCGGCAGCTCGGCGACGGCGTGCACGCCCTCGTCGGGGCGCGCGGTCCGGGCGACGGGCATGACGGCGCACTCGAACGGCGCGAGACGCGCGGCGAGCGCGCGGCCGATGGAACCGTGCCCCAGGATCAGCACGTTCTTGTCGGCGAGCGACTGGTGGAACTCCTGCGACCAACGGCCTTCGGCCTGGAGCCGGGTGAAGCGCGGGATCCCGCGCAGCGAGGCCAGGATCAGCGTCACCGCGAGCTCGGCGGTGCTCGCGTCGTGCAGCCCGCGCGCGTTGCACGCGGTCACCCCGGCGGGCACGTGCGGCAGCACGTCGTCCATCCCGGCGGTGAGCGTCTGCACCACCCGCAGGGCGGGAAGGCTCGGGATGAGACGGAGGGCCACGGGGTGGCGCATGTACGGGAGGCAGAAGAACTCGACACCTGCCAGCGCTTCGGCCGCGGGCGCGGGGCTGTCCCCGTCCCAGACGAGCACGCTCTCTGCGAGGCCCGCCGGAAGCGGGGCGAGATCGTCGGGGGCGTACGGAAGCAGGTAACGAGCGCTCATACGGCGAGCCTAGCCTCCGACAACGGAGTGCTTCCGGAGCGTCCAGGGGCGCGATGCTTCTGCAGCTGGGGAAGTTGCACTATCTGGGGGCGCGGGGAACTGCGCGACAAGCCACCCACGCAGGTAGAGCACCGAACGAGCAGGGCCATCCGCACAGGGTGGTTACTCGCGCAGAGCCCCGCGCCCCTGGTAGTGCAACTATCCCGCCGGCACCAGGCGAAGCCGGTGGGCGACGGCTGCCGCCTCGCCACGGCCCGTGACCTCCAGCTTGGCGAGAATGTTCGAGACGTGCACGCTCGCCGTCTTCGGCGAGATGAACAGCTCCTCCGCGATCTGACGGTTCGTCCGTCCCAGGGCGAGCAGTTTCAGGACGTCCCGCTCCCGGGGGGTCAGGTGGAACGCGTCCTGGAACGTGTCGTCCGGCTCCGGCCCGGCCTCCGACGCGGCAGCGTCCAGGCTCAGCCGGGCCCGCTCCGCGAGGCTGCGCAGTTCGCGCTGCATCAGCTGGTCGCCGTGGCGGCAGGCCAGCGCTGCGGACTCGCGGGCCGCCGCGCTCGCCGCGGCCTTCTCGCCGGTCGCCGCGTACGCCTCGGCGAGGCGCAGCAGGGCGAGGTCGCGCGGGAACGGGCACTCCAGCTGGGACAGCGCGTCGGCCGCGCGGCGCCAGTCCGCGACCCCGGCCGTGCCCTCCGCGCGGGCCAACTCCGCGGTGAGGACCGCCGACCAGCCCTCGTACAGCGGCACGCCCTGGGCCAGCCCCGCGGCGACCTCCCGGATCCGGGCGAGGATCTCCGCCCGGCCCGCGGCCATCGTCGGCAGGTGGCGGGCGTCCGCCTCGACCCCGGCGGCCGTCGCCAACAGGGCCCACCAGGAGCGGTCGTGGCCCTCGGCGCGTCCGGCCTCCAGCAGCGTCAGCAGTTCCGCCCGCGCGTCGGCGTAGCGGCCCTGCGCGGCGGCGATCCGCATCGCCAGCAGCGTGACCGGCAGGTACTTCTGCGGCTGCCAGACCGTTCCCGGACGACGGGCCTCGGCGAGGTGCTCGGTCGCGGTGACCAGGTCTCCGCGCAGGTAGGCGATCTCGCCGCGGAGCCGCTCCATGAAGTCGCGATGGGCGCGCTGCCCGGACCAGTCGGGCTCCTCGGCCAGGAGTTGGGCGGCCTCGTCCAGCTCGCCCAGCGAGATCAGCGGCTCGGCCAGGTTGCCCAGGATGATCGTGCCCGCGTACCCGGCCATGCCGTTGGCACGGATCACGGCCAGCCCGGTGCGGGCCACCTCGATCGCGCGACGCGAGCGGCCCTGGAGCTCGTGGTGGCTGGAGAGGTTGGTGTAGACGCGCGACCGCAGGTCCATGTCGTCGGAGGCTTCTGCCTGTTCCTGGACCTCGGCGAGCAGCGCCGCGCCGGTCTCCAGCTCGCCGAAGGCACAGTGCAGCACGCCCAGGGTCAGCCGGGCGTGCAGGAGCACGGACGTCGCGCCGACCTGTTCGGCGATCTCGGCCGCGCGGCGGGCGGTGTCAAGGTGCTCCCGGCGCGGGGCGCTCAGCATCCCGTCGGCGGCCTGACGGTGCAGCAGTTCGGCCAGGACCGCGCTCGGCTTGCGGCCTTCGAGCAGTTCGAGCGCTCCCTGCAGGTCCTCGTGCGGGCGTGAGCCGCGGTCGTAGCGCAGCGCCCGCGCGCGGGCCAGCCGGAACCAGGCGGCGCGTTCCGGGGTGCGCTGCTCGTCGAGCAGGCGCAACGCGCGCTTGGTGTAGCGCAGGCCGCGGTCCGTCTCCCCGCTGAGCCGGGCCGCGACCGTGGCCTCGGCCAGCAGGTCGATCAGCTGGATCGCGCCGCAGTCAGCGCCGCAGTCGTCGTGGTCGCAGCTGCAGGACGGGTAGCTCTCGTCGGCGCGGTCGTAGTCGCGCAGCGTGGCGCGGACCTCGTCAGGGACGTCGTCCCACAGCTCCAAGGCGCGGTCCAGCATCCGCAGTTGCTCGGCGAAGGCGTTGCGGCGGCGGGCCTCGCGGCCGGCGTTGAGCACGGCGGGGACGGCGCGGGCGGCGTCGTGGGCGCAGTACCAGTAGCCCGCGAGCCGGGCCGAGCGCTGGTCGGCGGAGACCAGGGGCGGGTCGGCCTCCAGGGCCATGGCGTAGCGGCGGTTGATCCGGGTGCACTCCCCCGGCATCAGGTCGTCGCTGACCGCCTCCCGTACCAGGGCGTGCCGGAAACGGTAACCGTCGCCGTCGGAGGTGGGCTGGATGATGTTGGCGCCGACGGCGGTGCGCAGGGCGTCGATCAGCTCGTCCTCGTCCAGCACCCCGGCCGATTCGAGGACCGCGGCCAGCAGGCCGTGCTCGACGCGGGAACCCCCGGCCGCGAGCACGCGCAGCATCGTCTGGGTCTCCTCGGGCAGCGCCTCCATCCGCACCAGCAGCAGGTCGCGCAGCGAGTCGGTGAGCCCCGTGCTGCAGCCCTGCTGGTGGGAGACGGCCAACTCCTCGACGAAGAACGGGTTCCCCTCGGAGCGGCGGAAGATCTTCTGGACCAGCTCGGCGGAGGGCCGGGACGGGCTGAGGATTCCGGCCAGCTGACGGGCCACCTCGCGCTGGGCCAGACGCGGCAGTTCGAGCCGCTGGACGGTGCGCAGCCGCTCCAGCTCGGCCAGGTAGGGCCGGACCGGGTGACGTCGGTGCAGGTCGTCGGTGCGGTAGGTGCCGAGCAGCACCAGCCGCGCCCGGTGCAGGGTGCGCACCAGGAAGGCGAAGAGCTCCCTGGTCGAGCGGTCGGACCAGTGCAGGTCCTCGACCGCGAGGACGAGCGTGCGCTCGGCCGTGAGCTGCTCGAAGAGCTGCGCGGTGTGGTCGAAGAGCCGCGCCCGGGCGTACTCGTCGTGCGACTCGGCCGGCGCGTCGCTCATGTCCGGCAGCATGTCGGGCAGCAGCCGGGCCAGGCTGCTCTCCCGGCCGACCGCGGCGAGTTCGAGCCCGGGCCCGAGCTCGCCGCGGTGCAACCGCCGCAGGACGGTGGCGAACGGCGCGTAGGGCAGGCCCTCCGCGCCGATCTCCAGGCATCCCCCGACCGCCACCGAAGCCCCCCGCGCCTCGGCGGCGTGCTGGAACTCCTCCAGCAGCCTGGTCTTACCTACCCCCGCCTCTCCCCCGATCAGCAGTACCTGCGGCTGTCCCCCGTCAGCTCGCTGCAACGCCTGGGTGAGGGCGGCCATCTCCGATCCGCGTCCGATGAACACGGGACTGACAGATATCCGCTCCACGCTCGGCAGCATGGCACATCTCCGGGCTGATCAGCTGTTATTTAGCGGGCAACCGAGTGGAGGACGTCGCGTACCGAGCCCCTGCGGCTCCGACGCGACTCACCCGCCCCCCGGTCCTTGGTGCTGCGGTTGCTGCGGTTGGCCCGCATCGCCTCGCGAGCCAGTCGGTGCTGGTCGGCGGCGGCGATCAGCTCGTCCTGGCGGGCCTGGATCATCTGGAACTCGAACATCGTCGTTCTCCCCTGTGAGTGGTCTGTCCGGGGACGCCCCCTTGACGATGTCCAATCTCCTCTCCCAGTGGGGTCTCCCACATGGGGCGCATGCCCGATCTTGATCCACCGGAGGTCCTTAGAAACGACGGACCGCCGCCCCGAGTACCCGATGAGTACTCAGAACGGCGGTCCGTTCGGCCTAAGACGCAGGGCCTTAGGCGGCGAGGTCCTTAGACGCGGAGCGCGATGGACCCGGGGGTCTACTCAGGCGTCACGCCGAGCTTCTCGAAGATCAGCTCCTTGACCCGGGCCGCGTCGGCCTGGCCACGGGTGGCCTTCATGACCGCGCCGACCAGCGCGCCCGCCGCGGCGAACTTGCCCGAGCGGATCTTGTCGGCCACGTCCGGCTGCGCCGCGAGCGCGGCGTCGATCGCGGCGGTGAGCGCGGAGTCGTCCGAGACGACGGCCAGGCCGCGCTTGGCGACGACCTCGTCCGGCTCACCCTCGCCGGCCAGCACGCCCTCGATCACCTGACGGGCCAGCTTGTCGTTCAGCTTGCCCTCGGCCACCAGCGCCGAGACCCGGGCCACCTGGGCCGGGGTGATCGGCAGCGCACCGAGCTCGACGCCGTCCTCGTTGGAGCGGCGGGCCAGCTCGCCCATCCACCACTTGCGGGCCTGGTCGGACGGGGCGCCTGCGGCGATCGTCTCCAGGATCAGGTCGATGGCGCCCGCGTTGAGCGCGGACTGCATCTCGGCCTCAGAGATGCCCCACTCCTGCTGCAGCCGCTGGCGGCGGACCCGCGGCAGCTCCGGCAGCTCGCCGCGGAGCTGCTCGACCCACTCGCGCGAGGGTGCGACCGGGACCAGGTCCGGCTCGGGGAAGTAGCGGTAGTCCTCCGCCTCCTCCTTGATCCGGCCCGAGGTGGTGGAGCCGTTCTCCTCGTGGAAGTGGCGCGTCTCCTGGACGATCGTGCCGCCCTCGTTCAGGACCGCGGCGTGCCGCTGGATCTCGAACCGGGCCGCGCGCTCGACGCTGCGCAGCGAGTTGACGTTCTTGGTCTCGCTGCGGGTGCCGAACTTCATGGCGCCCTTGGGCATCAGCGACAGGTTGACGTCGCAGCGCATCTGGCCCATCTCCATGCGGGCCTCGGACACACCGAGGGCACGGATCAGCTCACGCAGCTCCGCCACGTAGGCGCGGGCCACCTCGGGCGCGCGGTCGCCCGCGCCCTCGATCGGCTTGGTGACGATCTCGATCAGCGGGATGCCGGCCCGGTTGTAGTCCAGCAGCGAGTACTCGGCACCGTGGATACGGCCCGTGGCACCACCGACGTGGGTGGACTTGCCGGTGTCCTCCTCCATGTGGGCGCGCTCGATCTCCACGCGGAAGACCTCGCCGTCCTCCAACTGGACGTCGAGGTAGCCGTTGAAGGCGATCGGCTCGTCGTACTGGGAGGTCTGGAAGTTCTTCGGCATGTCCGGATAGAAGTAGTTCTTCCGGGCGAAGCGGCACCACTCGGCGATCTCGCAGTTCAGCGCGAGACCGATGCGGATCGCCGACTCCACGCCGATCGCGTTGACGACCGGCAGCGAGCCCGGCAGCCCCAGGCAGGTCGGGCAGACCTGGGTGTTCGGGTCCGCGCCCAGCGCGGTCGAACAACCACAGAACATCTTGGTCTTGGTACCCAGCTCGACGTGGACCTCAAGGCCCATCACCGGGTCGTACGAGGCCAGGGCCTCCTCGTACGGGACCAGGTCAATGACGCTCACAAAGGCGTCCTTTCAGGGTGTGGCTTGCGGTCGGTCAGTCGGCGAGTACGTCGTCCCGGCCCAGCTGGCGCAGCTCGCGGACGAGCAGCAGGGTGCTGGTCACCAGGGCGAGGGCGCCCACGGCAGCGTTGATCAGCTTGAGGGTGTCGGCCTCGGCGCGGGCCTTCTTCAGGTCCTTGACGATGCCGAAGGCACCGAAGGCGCTGCCGCCGATGCCCACCATCAGGCCCGGCTTGGTGTGCTTAAAGCCTTTGGCCGCTTCGAGCTTGCTCATAGTGCCGGTGCCTCCTCCAGCAGGGGGTGTCCCCACTTCTCGTTGAGTGCCGCCTCGACCGCCGCACCCACGCGGTACAGCCGGTCGTCGGCCAGCGCGGGGGCGATGATCTGCAGGCCGACCGGGAGATTGTCCTCCGGAGCCAGCCCCACGGGGACCGACATGGCCGCATTGCCCGCCAGGTTCGACGGAATGGTGCACAGGTCCGCCAGGTACATCGCCATCGGGTCGTCGGCGCGCTCGCCGATCGGGAAGGCGGTGGTCGGCGTGGTCGGCGAGATCAGCACGTCGACGTCCGCGAAGGCGCGGTCGAAGTCGCGGGTGATCAGCGTCCGGACCTTCTGGGCCGAGCCGTAGTAGGCGTCGTAGTAGCCCGAGCTCAGCGCGTAGGTGCCGAGCATGATGCGGCGCTTGACCTCGGGACCGAAGCCGGCCTCGCGGGTCAGCGCGGTGACCTCCTCCGCCGAGCGGTTGCCGTCGTCGCCAACGCGCAGGCCGTAGCGCATCGCGTCGAAGCGGGCCAGGTTGGAGGAGCACTCGGACGGCGCGATCAGGTAGTACGCCGGGAGCGCGTAGGTGAAGGACGGGCAGGAGATCTCGACGATCTCGGCGCCCAGCGAACGGAGCAGTTCCACCGACTCGTGGAAGCGCTGCATCACGCCCGGCTGGTAGCCCTCGCCGCCGAACTCCGTGACCACGCCGACGCGCATGCCCTTGACGTCCGCCTGACGGGCGGCGGCCACGACCTGCGGGACGGGGGCGTTGATCGAGGTCGAGTCCATCGGGTCGTGCCCGGCGATGGCCTCGTGCAGCAGCGCCGCGTCCAGGACCGTACGGGCGCAGGGACCGCCCTGGTCCAGCGAGGACGAGAAGGCGATCAGGCCGTAGCGGGAGACACTGCCGTAGGTCGGCTTGACGCCGACGGTGCCGGTGACGGCGCCCGGCTGGCGGATCGAGCCGCCGGTGTCGGTGCCGATGGCCAGCGGCGCCTCGTACGCGGCGAGCGCGGCGGCGGAGCCACCGCCGGAGCCGCCCGGGATCCTGGAGAGGTCCCAGGGGTTGCCGGTCGGGCCGTAGGCGGAGTTCTCGGTGGAGGACCCCATGGCGAACTCGTCCATGTTGGTCTTGCCGAGGATCACCACGCCCGCCTCCTTGAGGCGGCGGGTGACGGTCGCGTCGTACGGCGGACGCCAGCCCTCGAGCATCTTCGACCCGGCGGTGGTCGGCACGCCGCGGGTGGTGAAGACGTCCTTCAACGCGAGCGGGACGCCGGCCAGCGGGCCGAGCTCCTCGCCTGCGGCGCGCTTCTCGTCCACGGCGCGGGCGGCTGCGAGGGCACCTTCGGTGTCGACGTGGAGGAAGGCGTGCACCTTCTCGTCCACGGCGTTGATGCGGTCCAGGTGCGCCTGCGCGACCTCGACGGCGGAGACCGTGCCGGAGGCGATGGCCTCGGCGGTCTCGGCGGCGGTGTAGTGGATCAGGTCGGCCACGGTTCTCAGTCCTCCCCGAGGATCTGGGGGACACGGAAGCGCTGCTCTTCCGCGGCGGGCGCGGCGGCCAGCACCTCGTCGGGGCTGAGCGAGGGGCGGACCTCGTCGGCGCGCATGACGTTGGTCAGCGGCAGCGGGTGCGAGGTCGGCGGGACGTCTTCGGCGGCGATCTCGCTGACGCGGGCGACCGCGTCCACGATGTCGTTCAGCTGCTCGGCGAAGTGGTCAAGCTCTTCGCTCTTGAGCTCCAGCCGCGACAGCCGGGCGAGGTGGGCGACCTCCTCGCGCGTAATGCCAGGCATGCAGCGATCCTCTGGTGGGTGAAGGAAACGGACCTGGCCGAGTCTATTGACACGGAGGTGTCCCCATCCTACGGAGGTCAGGGAAGCGCTGCGCGCACTATTCCGGTGGTGGGACTTCAGCGTTCCGGGCGCTGGGAAGGTGCACTATCCAGGGGCGCGAGGCTCTGCTGATGTGCGGCTCCGCCGCGTGGGCGCGACGGGTCACCGACGCTCCCGCAGGTGGTTGCACCGCCAGGGGCGCGAGGAACTGCGCGACAAGCCACCCACGCGAGTGGAGCCCCGAACGCGCAGGGTCATCCGCACATCAGTGGTTTCTCGCGCAGTTCCCCGCGCCCCTGGGTAGTGCAACTACCTCTTCGGCTCGACCGCGAGGAGCGGGTGAAAGAAGCCCGCCGGGTGGGGTTCGCCGATCGGCTCGCCGTCCACCTGGATCCACGCGTGTGCCGCGAACGGGTGCGTGCGCACCCCCGTGCACCACGTCGGCCAGGTGCCGCGCACGCGGCACAACAGCGCTGAGGCGATCGACCGCTGGAGGCAGTTGTTGCCCGCGCAGCGCGCGCTCACGGCCACGACCTGCTCCCGCGCCGCCGCTGCCTGATCCGTCGTCGCGGCGTCCGCGCCGCGGCGGGTGAACTCCAGTACCTTCCGCAGCGTCGCGGGCTTGACCCGCGCCAGTACGCGAGCGGCACCGACGGCGAGCAGCGGTGCCGGGCGGCGCCACAGCGGCAGCGCCTCGCGGTGGTCGAGTGACATCTGCACGCTCACGGCAGCATCAGCTCCGCCGTGGCCAGCTGGCCCAGGACCGCCTTGACGTCGGCCTTCGCGCGCTCGGCGCTGATGCCGTGTGCCGCCGCCAGCATGGTGGCGAGCTCGGTCGGGGCGCGCCCGGCGAGCAGGCCCCGGAGGACCTCGCGGCCGGTGGTGTTGAGCTGCCAGTAGCGGCCGGTGCGGCCGTGCAGCAGGACCGTGCCGTCGTCGGTGTCGGTCATCGAGACGTCGGGGTGGAGTCGCACGGGTCAGGCCTCCTGGGCTGCGGCGGAAGGGCTGGAGACGGCGGAAAGGGCGGAGAGGGCGGAACCGGTGGTCGGACGGTGGGCCGCGCGCAGCCAGCTCTCGCAGCCGAGGAGGTTCTCCAGCGCCTGGACCGCGGCGTTGTCCGCCTGAGGACCCGTCAGGCGGGCGCGCAGCTCGAACGGGTCGATCAGGCCGCGGGAGGCGAGCTCCGAGTCCGGCCCCAGCAGCTCCAGCACCGCCGGGAGGTGGCGGCGCAGACCGCGGCGGACGTCCTCGCCGAACTCGCCCTTGGTGGTGCGGTTGCGCACCTGCTCCGGGACCAGCCCGGCGACCGCCTCGGTCAGCAGGGGCTTGAACCGCCAGGGCCCCGCGTGCTCGTACGGGCGGACGCGCAGTACGGCGTCGAGCACCCGGTCGTCCAGGTACGGCGACTCCAGCTCGATGCCGTGTTCGGCGTAGAGCCCGCTGAGGAGGCGGTAGGTGACCGTGTTGGAGCGGACGACCAGCAGCGTCTGATGCGCGCCGATGTCGTCGGCCAGCGGCACGGCGTGCTCGGCGGTGTCGCGCAGCGCGGTGCGGGCGAGGTCCGCCGCGTCGGGGGTGACCCAGGACGGCGCGCGCATCGGGCCGAGGCCCCAGCCGAGCGGAGGGAGCCGCCGGGGCGGTCGCGGGTCGGTCAACCGCTCGGCCTGCTCGGTCCACCAGCCGGTGACGGTTCCGGGGCGGAGCAGTTCGCCCAGGGTGGGACGGAGCGGCCAGCGGCGCAGCGCGCAGTGCGCGCGGACGTGGCGCACCGCGGTGAGCGGGCGGCGGCGCAGCAGGCCGTGGAGGTAGCCGGGCATCGGGCAGAACAGCTCGTCACCGCCGTGTCCGGCCAGGTGCCGGACGGAACCGTGACCGGCCAACAGCGCGGCGCTGTGCCGGATCCGGGCGGTGGCGCGGGTCAGCGGGCTGGGCAGATCGCCGGGGACCGGCGCTCCGGGCGCGGCGAACATGTCCGGTAACTCGTCCTGCGGGACCACGAGATGGTCCGCGCGGTCGAGTTCCTTCCGCGCGAATTCCGCGAACTGCGCGTCGTCGTTTCCCGACTCCGCCTCTCCCCAACGGAAGGTCAGCAGGTCGGGGACCTCGCGTGCGGTGAGAAAAGCGAGCGAGGTGGAATCCATTCCGCCCGAGAGATCGGTGCTCAGTCGCCCGCTTTCCGGCCGCATTCCGGCGGTCGCGGCGAGAAGCGCCTCACGGACGACTTCGGCGCCTTCCGAGAGGTCGAGGACGGGTTCGGGCGCTTTCCACCACGTGATTTCCCTGACCTGGCTACCGTCCCACTCGACGGCGTTTTCGGGAGCCACCGCAGTGATTCCCGACCACATCGTCACGGCATTAGCGGGGTACGGCAGTTGCAGGCCGCAGGCGACGCGCAGGGCGAGGGTCTGCGCGTCCAGCGGCGCGTCGGTCAGCGCGGCGAGCAGGTCGGCGCGGTCCGCGGCGACGGTGACGCCGGCAACCTGGGTACGGAAGACGCGCCGGAGTCCGGAGGCGCTGCCGTGGAGGCGCACGCGTCCGGGGAGGGACAGGGCGAGGTGGCAGGACCCGCGGAGCGGAGCAAGGACGCGTCCGGCGTCGGAAAGGCGCTGGATACGGCCCGCCAACTGCTCCAACTCCCCTACGGGCAACGGGCAGCGGCCGATCACCGCGAGGAGCGTCGAACCGGCGGCGGCGAGCGTCACCGCGCTGGGCGTCCAACTCCCCACCAACCAGGGGCGCCCCGAGGCGTGCGGGACGACCTGTGCGCCCGCCGCCACGTGTTCCGCGATGATCTCCTGCGCGCCGGGGCAGTCGGGCAGGACCATGAAGCCGGGACCCATCTCTTGCCGCCACCACCGTTCAAGTCGCAGGGACGTTCGGGAAGTTGCACAGTCATTCGACAATGCGCCGCACACCGGACGGTGACGCAGGCCGGCGGGGGGAATGGTGATCCGGCCTGCGCCACCATTCCGCACGGTGTGCGGAGGACAGCCGTGACTACCAGTTCATGTTGAAGAACCAGTCCGGCACGGTTCCCAGTCCACCGAGGGTGTCCTCGTTGAACTCTCCGACCTCGACAAGCGCCGGCGGCATGTATTCGTTCGACTGCTCCGTGACCTCAACCATGAGAACCTCCCGGATACACAGACATGAATGGCACGCCCGAGGAATTCCTCGAACGCGCTGCAATCTAGCATGTACACGGTCAAGGAATAAGTGATCCACATCACACGCTTTTCGGCCGACACTTTTCGGCCACACGCAGAGAATGCGCAGGTCATCAGAGGAGAGCGAGAACGTTGAAGATTCGTCAAAGAACTGTTCCCGCTGGTCAACTGAGCGAATGCTCAGGAATGCGCACGAACAGTCAGGCGTGCGCGCTCGTCACATGCGTCCGCAGCCACGCGGTGGCCTGGTCGGCCGGGAGGGCGGCAGAGACCAGCCAGCCCTGGACCGCGTCGCAGCCCATCCCCTGGAGCCGCTCCCAGGTCTCGTCGTCCTCGACGCCCTCGGCGACCACGGTCAGCCCGAGCGAGTGCGCCAACTGCACCGAGCAGCGGACCACCGCGGCGTCGTGGTCGTCGGCGACCATGCGGCTGACGAAGGACCGGTCGATCTTGAGCTCACCCACCGGCAGTCGGCGCAGCCGGACCAGCGAGGAGTAGCCGGTGCCGAAGTCGTCCAGCGACATGCCGACGCCGTGCTTGCGCAGCTCCTCCAGCGTCTCGGCGGCCCGCTGGCCGTCCTCCAGCAGCAGGCGCTCGGTGATCTCCAGCTGGAGCGCGTCCGCCGGAACCCCGTGCCGGGCCAGCCGGTCGGCCACGCCCACCGCGAACCCGGGACGCAGCACGTCCCTGGGCGAGACGTTGACCGCGACCTTGACCCAGATGCCCTCCTCCCGCCAGCTCGCCAGCTGCGAGACGGCGGCCTCCAGGACGTAGTCGGTCAGCTGCGGCATCAAGCCGCTGGACTCGGCCAGGCCGACGAACTCCTCCGGGCTCACCGGCCCGCGCCCCGCGCGTGACCAGCGGACCAGCGCCTCCAGGCCGACGACGCTGCCGTCGAAGGCCACCTTGGGTTGGTAGTGGATCTGCACCTCGCCCAGGTCGAGCGCGCGTCGCAGATCGCCCAGCAGGCCGAGCCGCAGCGGGGTGTCCTCCTCCTGGCCCGCCTGGTAGACGGCCACTCCGGCCCGGCTGCGCTGGGCATGCGCCATCGCGATGTCGGCGCGGCGCAGCAACGATTCTGCGTCCGGGGCGTGGTCGGGCAGGACGGCGATGCCGCTGCTGGACTCCAACACCAGTTGCAGCCCGTCCACATGGATCGGCACGGCCACGCCCGCGGTGAACCCGCGGGCCAGCCGCAGCAGTTCGGCGGACTCACGCGGCGGGTCCGGCACCAGCACGGCGAACTCGTCCCCGCCCATGCGCGCCACCAGCGCTCCGTGCTCGGCGGCCAGCGTGCGGAGCCTGCGGGCGACCTGGACCAGCAGCCGGTCTCCGGCCAGGTGTCCGAGCGTGTCGTTGAGCGAGCGGAAGCGGTCCAGATCGAGCAGCAGCAGCCCGTACCGGTCGCGCGTGTTGCCCGCCTGGGCGGCGGCCAGCCGCAGCCCGGAGCGGTTGGGCAGGCCGGTCAGCCGGTCGGTGACCCCCTCGCGCAACCGCTGCCGTCCGAACCACCACGCCGCGAAGAGCACGGCCACCGGCACGACGAAGAGCGGCAGCAGCAACGGCTCGTGCTGCCCGACGACCTGAGCCAGCGGCACCAGCGGCGCCGCCCCGGCGACGGCCACGCCGAGGAAGATCGCAACCCGGGCCGCAAGCCCGGCGCGGTCAGGCCTGGACGTGCGCTCCATGGGTGTTCCTCTTGCTTCCCCGCTCGCCCCGTGGGGACCGAATGGTCCAAATCGACCGGGTCGGAACCAGCGTAAGCCGCGTCCCTCATATGTGAGCGACAATCGGACGCCCTGTGACCGACCGGTGTCCTATCAGTGGCTTGAATGACCTGTTTGTCCGTCAATGACCGTTCTTCAGTTCGCTTCACGTGACGTGATGCGAATTCACCATGAAGCGGACCGCCGACGCAGACCAATGCTGACGGACACTCAGCGCGCGACATCCAGCCGACACCAGAGGGGAACGTCGGACAGCAGCCCGCCGTTCCCCCCGGCCGTGAAACGTGGTGGGGGTTACTCCTCCACGGGCAGCGCCGCCGCGCGGGCCGCCTCCGGTCCGTCGGAGAGGAGGACGGCGAAGCCGGCGTCGTCGAGGATGGCCAACTTCAGCTGGACCGCCTTGTCGTACTTGGAGCCGGGGTTGTCGCCGACGACCACGAAGTCGGTCTTCTTCGAGACCGAGCCGGTCACCTTCGCCCCGCGCGCCTGGAGCGCGTCCTTCGCGCCGTCGCGGGTGTGGTCGGCAAGCGTGCCGGTGACGACGACGGTCAACCCCTCCAGCGGGCGCGGACCGGACTCCTCCGCGGAGGCCTCGTCGACGAAGCGGACGCCCGCCGCGCGCCACTTCTCGATGATCTCGCGGTGCCAGTCCTCGGCGAACCAGTCGACGACGGCCTTGGCGATGCCGGGGCCGACGCCCTCGACCACCGCGAGTTCCTCCTCGCTTGCGTTGGCGATCCGGTCGAGATCCCGGAACTCGCGTGCGAGGGCCTGGGCGGCGACCGGGCCTACGCGACGGATCGAGAGAGAGTTGAGCACCCGCCAGAGCGGCTGCTGCTTGGCCGCTTCCAGGTTCTCCAGCATCTGGGTGGTGGTCTTCTTCGGCTGGCCCGCGATCGTCGCGAAGAAGGAGACGACCTTCTGCTCCCCCGTCTCCTCGTCGATCTTGGGCAGGCCCGTCTTGGCATCGCGCACCAACGCCTTGATCGGCAGCAGGTCGTCGACGGTCAGGTTGAACAGGTCGCCCTCGTTCTCGATCGGCGGGATGGCCGGTTCGAGCGGCTGGGTGAGGGCTACAGCGGCGACGTAGCCGAGATGCTCGATATCCAGTCCCTCGCGGCTGCCGAGGAAGGCGACGCGCTCGCGCAACTGCGCCGGGCAGTGACGAGCGTTGGGACAGCGCAGGTCCTTGTCTCCCTCAGCCATGGGGCGCAGCTCGGTACCGCACTCGTGGCAGTGGGTCGGCATCACGAAGGGCCGCTCCGAGCCGTCGCGCAGCGCGACGACGGGGCCGAGGATCTCCGGGATCACGTCGCCCGCCTTGCGGATGACGATGGTGTCCCCGATCAGCACACCCTTGGCCTTGACCACGTCCTGGTTGTGGAGCGTGGCGTACTGGACCATGGAGCCGGCGACCTTGACCGGCTTCTCCAGTACCGCATAGGGCGTGGCCCGTCCGGTCCGGCCGATCCCGACCAGGATGCGGTCGAGCTTGGCGTTGACCTCCTCCGGCGGGTACTTCCAGGCGATCGCCCAGCGGGGTGCCCTGGAGGTAGACCCGAGCCGCCCCTGGAGCGCGATCTCGTCGACCTTGATGACCACGCCGTCGATCTCGTGCTCGACGCTGTGGCGCTGCTCGCCATAGCGCTTGATGAACTCCTTGACCTCGTCGAGCGTGCTCACCACCGCGTTGTGACGGGCGGTGGGCAGCCCCCACGACCGGAGCAAGTCGTACGCATGCGACTGGCAGTCGATGTCGAAGCCGCGCCGGGCCCCGATACCGTGCACGATCATGTGCAGGGGGCGGGACGCCGTAACGGACGGGTCCTTCTGACGCAACGATCCCGAGGCGGAGTTCCGGGGGTTGGCATAAGGCGGCTCACCGGCCGCCACGCGGGCGATGTTGAGCGCGTCGAAGTCCTCGATCGGGAAGTAGACCTCGCCACGGATCTCAACCAGCTCCGGCGGGTTCTCCCCTGCCAGCCGGTGCGGAATCTCCTTGATGGTGCGCACATTGGGGGTGATGTCGTCGCCGATCCGGCCCGTACCACGAGTCGCCGCCCGCACCAGGACGCCGTTCTCGTAGGTCAGGTTGACCGCGAGGCCGTCGATCTTCAGCTCACACAGGTAGTGGAACTCCTGGCCAGCGAGGTCGCGCTCGACGCGCTCCGCCCAGGCGTCCAACTCCTCATCGTTGAACGCATTGTCGAGGCTGAGCATCCGCTCCAGGTGCTCGACCTTGGCGAACTCGGCCGTCGTCTCCCCACCGACGACCTGCGTGGGCGAGTCCGACGTGCGCAGTTCGGGGTGCCGATCCTCGATCCCCTCGAGCTCGCGCATGAGGAGGTCGAACTCGGCATCGCTGACGGTCGGAGCATCCTCGTTGTAGTACCGGTACCGGTGCTCTTCGATCTCCTGGGCAAGCTGCGCGTGCCGTGCGCGATCCACTTCCAGCGACACCAGCTTTTCCGACGACACCGTCCACCCCTCACTCAGGATTGTCGGCCAGACTCTGCGCCGCGATGACGCTGTGTGACAGCGCAGTGCGCGCATACGCCGGAGACGCCCCGGCCAGGCCGCAGGTCGGGGTGACCACGACGGAACGTGACAGCAGCGCCGGGTCCAGGCCCAGCCGCCGCCACAACGTCCTCACACCGCTGACACTACCGGCCGGGTCTGACAATTTTCGGTCGGCGGACGGCACGACACCGAGCAGAAAGACCGTCCCTCCTTCCACTCCCTCACCGATCGCGTCGTCGTCACGCTCCGTCAGCAGAGATGCGTCCAGCGACACCGCCGAGGCGCCCGCGCGGCGCAGCAACTCGATCGGTACGCCGGGCGCGCAGCTGTGGACCGCGACCGGGGCGTCGAGGGAGCCGATCACGTCGCGCAGGACCTCCTGCGCGACGCCGCGGTCGACCGCACGCAGGCGCTGCCAGCCGCTGGCCGTCTTCACGGTCCCGGCCAGGACCGCGGGGAGCGACGGCTCGTCGAGCTGGAGCAGCACCTCCGCACCGGGGATGCGGCGGCGGACCTCGGCCAGGTGCAGCCGCAGGCCCTCGGTCAACGAGGCGGCGATGTCGCGGACCGCGCCGGGGTCGGCCAACGCCTTCTCGCCGCGCTGCAGTTCCACCGACGCGGCCAGCGTGAACGGACCGACGGCCTGGACCTTAACCGGGCCGGTGCGCTCCTGGGTGAACTCCTCGAGCGCGTCCAGGTCCTCACCGAGCCAGGAGTGGGCACGGCGGGTGTCACGGCCGGGGTGGTCGCCGAAGCGCCAGCCGGACGGTTCGACCCGGGCGTAGAGCTCGACCAGCAGGCCGAGGCTGCGGCCGATCATGTCGGCGCCCGGTCCGCGCGCGGGCAGCTCCGGCAGGTACGGCAGCGCCTCCAGCGAGCCGGCGACGGTCTTGGCCGCCTCACGGGCATCCGTACCGGGCATGGAGCCGATGCCGGTCGCGGCAGGACCGGTGAGGGGAGGGAAGATCGACTCGCCGCTCATCCTCTTTCCTTTCGCGCTTCGCTTCGACTCCGCTTCGCTGCGTCTCAGCTCGCCGCTCATCGGCCCGGCCGAACAGACAAGTCGGTGATCTCCGCGTCACGTGGCAGGTCGATCGCGGTGAGGATGGCCGTGGCCACCGACTCCGGCGCGATCCACGCGTCCGACTCGTAGTCCCGCCCCTCCTGGGCGTGCACCTTGGCCTGCATCGGTGTGGCCGTGCGGCCCGGGTAGACGGTGGTGACGCGGACGCCGTTGCCGTGCTCCTCCTCGCGCAGCGAGTCGGCCAGCGCCTTCAGGCCGAACTTCGATGCCGCGTAGACACCCCACTCGGCGCTCGCCCGCAGGCCCGCGCCGGAGTTGACGAAGACGACATGGCCGCGCGCCGCCCGGACGGTCGGCAGCAGCAGCCGGGTCAGCTCGGCAGGAGCGAGCAGGTTGACCGCCATGGTCTCCTGCCACACCTTGACGCCCATGTCCCCGACCTGCCCGAGCTCGACGACGCCGGCGATGTGCAGCAGCGAGTCGATCCGCTGCGGCTGCTCCTGGTGGCCCAGCGCCCAGCTCAGCCGCTCCGGCTGGCCGAGGTCACCGACCAGCGTGCGCGCGCCGGGGAACTGCTCGCGCAGCTCCGCCGCACGGCGCGCGTCGCGGGCGAAGAGCCACAGCTCCTCGCCGCGCTCGCTGAGCTTGGCGGCAACCGCCGCGCCGATGCCGGAACCCGCTCCGGTGATCACATGCGTACCCATGGGTTCATCAGTACCACGCCCGCACGCTCCGACGTTGCGCCACCATGGTCCCCAGCACACGCCGACGAGCTGGGGGAATCGGTGCCGGACGGTCTGCAGGACCATCTCACGCGGAGCGCGACACAGAGCGCAGCGGAATCCGCCGACGGACGCGGTCACATGGTCGTGGTCGGCAACGACGCGCTGACCCACCGTCTTGCCGCCGACCTCGCGGCGCTCTACGGCGAGCGGGTGGTCCTCATCGTCCCCGAGCCGCACCAGAGCCACGGCCAACAACTCATGGCCCTGCACGACGAGACGGGACCCATCACCGTGCTCGGCGGCGAGCAGCCGGACGCCGCGACGCTGCGCCGGGCGGACCTCGGGTCCGCGGACGCGTTGGCGCTGGTCCTGGACGACGACCAGGCGGTCACCCAGGCCGCGTTGATCGCCCGCAGCATCAACCCGACCGTTCGGCTGGCGCTGCGCGTCCACAGCGGTGCGCTGGGCCAGCGGCTGCGTGCCCTGCTGGACCGCGACGACGCGCCGACCACGGTCGCCTCCGCGTCGGCGACGGCCGCTCCCGCGCTGGTCTCGGCGGCGCTGCCGAGCCACCGTCAGGTGATCCCGATCAACGGCGGCACCTGCGCCGTGGTCACCGAGGTACTGCCGGAGGACGCGACCGGCCTGCCGGACGGCGAGGGCGTCCCGATCGCGGTGCTCACCGAGGACAGCGGCACCCTGCTGCCCGGCCCCGACCTCGTCCCCTCGGACGCCAAGACCACGGTCGTGCGCCTGCGCCACCTGGAGGACGCGCCGCCACCGCCACGCGAACGGGCCTGGGACGGACGGCGGTTGCTGGCGATGGTCCGTGGCTTCTTCTCCCGCAAGCTGCAGGTCGCGGCGGTGGCGCTGGCCGTGCTGGTGGCCCTGCTCACGGTGCTCACCTGGCAGTTGACCGGGACCAACCTCGGACTCTCGCTCTACCTCGTGCTGCTGGACCTCAGCTCGGCGGGCAACCCGGCCTTCGGGCAGCCGTTGGCCCGGCAGGTCCTGCAGATCATCACGATGTTCACCGGCATGCTGCTGCTCGGCCTGGTCGCGGCCGTGGTCCTGGACAGCGTCGGCGCGGTGCGGCCGACGTCGACCGTGCGACGGGTCCGGCGGACCGTCTCGGACCACGTGCTGCTGATCGGGCTGGGCAACGTCGGACGCGCGGTGGCCTCGCGGCTGGTGGACATGCGGGTGCCGGTCGTCGCCGTCGAGCGCAACGCGTCCGTACCGGGGGTGGCCGCGATGCGGGCGCTCGGCGTACCGGTGGTGGTCGGCGACTTCACCCGCGAGTCCGTCTTCCGCGCGGCACGCGGCGACCGGGCGGCGGCGCTGACGGCGCTGACCAACAACGACAGCGCCAACCTGCAGGCGGTCCTCTTCGCCCGCGAGCAGCGCCCGGACCTGCGGGTGGTGCTGCGGCTCTTCGACGAGGCGTTCGCCCGCACCGTCTACGACGCCCTGCGGCAGGCCCATCCGGAGGCGCGTACCCGCAGCCGCAGCGTCTCCTACCTGGCCGCGCCGGAGTTCGCGGCCGCGATGATGGGCCGTCAGGTCCTGGCCGCGATCCCCGCCCGACGGGAGCTGCTGCTGCTTGCCGACGTCACGGTGCAGGACGGCGGCGAACTCGCCGGACGCACGGTCACCCAGGCGTTCCGCCCCGGCGCGTGGCGGGTCGTCGCGACGCCGCGGAAGAACGGCGGCGCCGGGCTCAACTGGACGCCGAAGGACAGCCGCGAGCTGCGTGACGGTGAGCGGGTCATCGTCGTCGCGACCCGCGAAGGCCTGGGCCGTCTGCTACGGCGCGACGCGGGGTCGGGTGGGGTCGTCGTTCCCGCTCAGACGCCGCCCTCGGCGTAGCGCAGCGCCTCTTCGCCGTCGGCGGCGAACCGCACCAACTCGCGTACCGGACGCGGGAGGAAGCCCTCGCTCTCCATCCGCTCCAGCTGGGTGCGCATGCCGTCGTAGAACCCGTCCGTGTCGAGCAGGACGACCGGCTTGTCGTGCAGTCCGTGCTTCTTGAGCTCCAGCACCTCGGTGACCTCGTCCAGAGTGCCCAGCCCGCCGACGAGCACGACGATCGCGTCGGCACGCTGGAACAGCAGCGTCTTGCGCTCGGGCAGGTCCGCGGCGGTGATCAGCTCGTCCGCACCCCGGTACGCCTTGTGGCGCAGCATCTCGACGGAGATGCCGACCAGCTTGGCCCCCGCGGCCTTCGCCTCGTCGGCGAGGACACCCATCAGACCCGCGTGCGACCCACCCCACACGAGCGTGTGCCCGTGCGCGCCGAGGGCACGCGCGAAGTCCCGCGCGGGGGCGGTGTAGCGGTCGTCGAGGTCGGCGGCGGAGCAGAAGACGGTGATATTCACCCGATGATTATCCCATTACGACGCAAGCCATTTGCGCTTCCAGGGGCGCGAGGCTCTGCTGATGTGCGGCTCCGACGCGCGGGCGCGACAGGGCGGGCGGGCGCTACCGCAGGTAGTTGCAGCATGCCAGGGGCGCGGGGAACTGCGCGCCAAGCCACCCACGCAGGTAGAGCCCCGAACGTTCAGGGCCATCCGCACTGGGGGTTCTCGCGCAGTTCCCCGCGCCCCTGGAGCGTGCTGCAACTACAGCTCTGCTGCGGCCCGCTCCGTGCTCGCGATCGTCGCGGACCCCACCACGCGCGTGCCGTCGTACAGGACCACCGCCTGCCCAGGCGCGATGCCGCGCTGTGGCTGGTCCAGGACGACCCGCAGTCCGCCGTCCTCGGCAAGCTCAGCCGAGACCGGGACCGGCTCGCCGTGCGCGCGGAGTTGGGCGGTGTAGCGGGCCGTGCCCGCCGGCGCCGCGTCGCCGCACCAGCGGGGCTTGACCCCGCTCAGCGCGGAGACGTCGAGGGCCTCCGCCGGGCCGACGGTGACGCGGTTGTCGACCGGGGAGATGTCCAGGACGTAGCGCGGCTTGCCGTCCGACGCCGGACGGCCGATGCGGAGGCCCTTGCGCTGGCCGATGGTGAAGCCGTAGGCGCCGCTGTGCTCGCCCACAACCGTGCCGTCGACGTCGACGATCTCCCCCGCCGACGTACCGAGCCGCTGGGCGAGAAAGCCCTGGGTGTCGCCGTCGGCGATGAAGCAGATGTCGTGGCTGTCCGGCTTCTTGGCGACGGCCAACCCGCGCTGCTCCGCCTCGACGCGGACCTGCTCCTTGGTCGTGTCGCCGAGCGGGAACATCGCGTGCGCCAACTGCTGCGCGTCCAGCACGCCGAGGACGTATGACTGGTCCTTGGCCGGGTCGACGGCCCGGTGCAGCTCGCGGCCACCACCCGGCAGGTCCACCACGCGCGCGTAGTGGCCGGTGCAGACGGCGTCGAAGCCGAGGGCGACCGCCTTGTCCAGCAGGGCCGCGAACTTGATCTTCTCGTTGCAGCGCAGGCAGGGGTTCGGCGTGCGGCCGGCCGCGTACTCGGCGACGAAGTCGTCGATCACGTCCTCGCGGAAGCGCTCGGCCAGGTCCCAGACGTAGAAGGGGATGCCGATCACGTCGGCCGCGCGACGCGCGTCCCGGGAGTCCTCCAGCGTGCAGCAGCCGCGCGCGCCGGTGCGGAAGGACTGCGGGTTGCTGGAGAGCGCCAGGTGCACGCCGGTGACCTCGTGTCCCGCTTCGACCGCGCGCGCGGCGGCGACGGCGGAGTCGACGCCGCCGGACATGGCGGCGAGGACGCGGAGACGCCCGCCGGGCAGGCCGACGGCGGGCTGGGCGGGGGCACCAGGGAACTCAGACATAGTGCCTACCAGGGTACGGGCTGCCGACCCGCACCCGTCCCTCCTCAGGGTGAACGCGCCGCCCTACCGCCGGGTCGCCGCGCCGGCCTGGCGGGCGCGGTCGACGACCGGGCCGATCGCCTCCGCCAGCGCCTTCACGTCCGCCTCGGTGGAGGTGTGGCCGAGCGAGAACCGCAGCGACGCACGGGCCATCGCCGGTTCCGCGCCCATGGCCAGCAGGACGTGGCTGGGCTGCGGCACCCCGGCCGAGCAGGCGGAGCCGGTCGAGCACTCGATGCCGCGCGCGTCGAGCAGCATCAGCAGCGCGTCGCCCTCGCACCCCGGGAAGGTGAAGTGCGCGTTGGCGCTGAGCCGACCCGCCGGGCTCGGGTCGCCGTTGAGGACGGCGTCCGGCACGGCGGCGCGGACCGCGTCGATCAACTGGTCGCGCAGGCGGCCGATCTCCTCGGCGAACTGCGGCTGCCGGTCCACCGCGACCCGCGCGGCGGCGGCGAAGCCCGCGGTCGCGGGGACGTCGAGGGTGCCGGACCGGACGTCGCGCTCCTGGCCGCCGCCGTGCAGCAGCGGGACCGGGGCGGCCTCACGGGACAGCACCAGCGCGCCGACGCCGTACGGGCCGCCGATCTTGTGGCCGGTGACGGTCATCGCGTCCAGGCCGGAGTCCGCGAAGGAGAGCGGCAGCTGACCGAACGCCTGCACCGCGTCTGCGTGCATCGGAACGCCGAACTCCCGCGCTACGGCGGCCAGTTCGCGGATCGGCTGGACGGTGCCGACCTCGTTGTTGGCCCACATGACGGTCGCCAGCGCGACGTCGGCGGGGTTGCTCGCGATCGCCGCGCGCAGGTCCTCGGGCACGACGCGGCCGAGCGGGTCGACGGGGAGCCACTCGACGAGCGCGCCCTCGTGCTGTTCCAGCCAGAGGACGGCGTCCAGGACGGCGTGGTGCTCGACGGGGCTGCAAAGGATCCGGCGCCGGGCCGGGTCGGCGTCCCGGCGGGCCCAGAACAGGCCCTTGACCGCCAGGTTGTCCGACTCGGTGCCGCCGCCGGTGAAGACGATCTCGCTCGGGCGGGCGCCGAGGGACGCGGCAAGGCTCTCCCTGGACTCCTCGATCACCCGACGGGCGCGGCGTCCGGCGGCGTGCAGGGACGAGGCATTGCCGGTGCTGCCGAACTGCGCGGTCATCGCCTGGGCCGACTCCGGCAGCATCGGAGTGGTGGCGGCGTGGTCGAGGTAGGGCATGGCGGCCCAAGTGTAGTGCGCCCACCGACAGACTCGGTGGGCGGTGCGGTATTCGGACGCGCCGGGCCATGGCCGCACGTCGAAATGGTTCCGAATACGCATCATCCATTGCAGCCCGCGCAATGGCCTCCCTACGCTCACAGCACTGTCGGGGGAGTAGAGCAGTCGAGCACAACGGGGCGGGGCATGTCGCAGTCGGTGGACCGGGCGCTGACCGTGCTCGCGTCGCTGGCCGAAGGGCCGGTCTCGCTGGAGCAGGCCGCCGCGCGGATCGGGGTGCACAAGTCGACCGCGCTCCGCCTGCTGCGGACGCTGGAGGAGCACGGCTTCGTGCACCGTCAGGCCGACTACCGCTACCGGCTCGGCGGACGCCTCTTCTCCCTCGCCCAGCTCGCCCTGGAGAGCATCGACGTGCGCGGCGTCGCGGCCCCGCACCTGGCCGCGCTGAACGACCGCTGCGGCCACACCGTGCATCTGGCCGTCTACGAGGACGGCGAGGCCACCTACGTGGACAAGCTGGAGAGCCGCTACCCGGTGCGGATGTACTCGCGGATCGGCAAGCGCGCGCCGCTGACCGCGTCCGCCGTGGGCAAGGTGCTGCTGGCCGGTCTGCCGGAGGGCCGCCGGACGGAGCTGGCCCGGCGGCTGGAGTACCCGGCGTACACGCCGCGCTCGCTGCGCACGCCGGAGGCGTTGCTGGCCGAACTGGAGTCGGTACGGGACCAGGGCTGGGCCATGGACCGCAGCGAGTACGAAGAAAGCGTCAACTGTGTGGCCGTGCCGATCCGGGGTATCGACCGACAGGTGATCGCCGCCTGCTCCATCTCCACCCCGACCGTGGTCGCGCCGCTGAGCGCACTGCGTCGCCTGATCCCCGACCTGCTGGCCACGGCGGAGGCGATCTCCCACGAGTACGGCGGCCGGACCGGATGAGGACCGGATGATCTCCTCCCTGCCCCGCCCCTACGCTGTGGCGGGCGGCACCATCACGGCAGTTCACACAGCAGTTCAGGCAGTACGAGCGGCACCGGCAGCACGAGCGGCACGGCACAAGACCCGGGCGGACCAGGAAGGGGGCGCGAAGCCATGATCGAGCAGGCCTTGCAGGAGGTCTTGCCGGGTCGGTACGACCGCTACGAAGCGCTGCTCCAGGCCATCGCCCAGGGGGAGCTGTGGATGCTGCTCTGGCACGGCACCCCCGGCAGCCCGGACGCCCAGTACGGCAGCCTTGAGGTCGGCGGCTACGGCTACGCGCCCTGCGTCACCTCCGCCGAGCAGCTCGCGGCCTGCGGATGGACCCGGCAGCACAAGGTCTGCTCGGGGCCCGAGGTCGCCTCGGCGCTCTACCACGAGCGTTGGGGACTCTGGCTCAACCCGCACCAGCCGGGCGGCGGGGTCGGCATCCCGTGGGCGGACCTGAGACGCGTCGCCGGTGGACTCGACCGGCTCCCCGCGGGGCCGCTGAACCTGACCGCGGTCGGCTCTCCCCCGCCCGCCGTACCGTCGAGCGTGAGCTCGATGGCGGCGCTCACCCCGTTCTGCGACCGGCTCACCGCCGAGGCCCGCGAGACGCCCGCGGTCCGCACGCTGCGCCGGGCCTGGGTGGAACCCTCCTGGGGCGACCCTTACCTGGTCATCGGGCTGGACCTGCACGACGCGTCGGCCGCGGCGGCGGAGACGGTCCGGCAGATGGTCGAGCGCTCACTGACGTCGGCCCCGGAGGAGCTCCCGCTGTCGACGGTGGCGATGTCCGACCCGTACGACCCGGTGGCCACCTGGCTCTCCGCCCGCGTCCCGGCCTTCTACGACCGGGAACGCGACGTCGACCTTGCCCCGTCCAGCAGTTGACGCAGTTCAGGCAGTTGACGCAGTTGACGCACCCTCAGGAAAGCCCGAACGGGGCCGACCCGGACGCATCCGGATCGGCCCCGCTCGACGACTGACCAGTCGGTGTCACTCCGCCGACGCGGGCGCGGAGGGGATCTCCTCCGGCGCGACGACCTGCTTGACCTCGGGGAAGTGGCAGGCGGCCTGGTGGCCCTCGGCCGAGCCGACCAGCTGCACCAGCGGCGGCTCCTGGCTGGCGCAGATGTCCTGCGCCTTCCAGCAGCGGGTGCGGAACCGGCAACCCGACGGCGGGTTGATCGGGCTCGGCACGTCGCCGGTGAGGCGGATCCGCTCGCGGCGCGACTCACTGTCCGGGTCGGCCTCGGGGACCGCCGAGAGCAGCGCGTGGGTGTACGGGTGCTGCGGACGGGAGTAGAGCGTCTCCCGGTCGGCGACCTCGACGATCTTGCCGAGGTACATCACCGCGACGCGCTCGGAGAAGTGGCGGACCACCGCGAGGTCGTGCGCGATGAAGACGAACGCCAGGTTGAACTCGCGCTGCAGGTCCTGGAGCAGGTTGACCACCTGCGCCTGGATGGACACGTCCAGCGCGGAGACCGGCTCGTCCGCGACGATCAGCTTCGGCTTGAGCGCGAGCGCGCGGGCGATGCCGATGCGCTGGCGCTGGCCGCCGGAGAACTCGTTCGGGTAGCGGTTGTAGTGCTCCGGGTTGAGACCGACGATCTCCAGCAGCTCCTGGGCCCGCTTGCGGTGGCCGCCCTCGGGGTTGATCCCGTTGAGCCTCATCGGGGTCTCGATGATGGTCCCGACCGTGTGCCGCGGGTTCAGCGACGAGTACGGGTCCTGGAAGATCATCTGCAGGTTCTGACGGGCGGCCCGCATCGAGGAGACGCGCTTGTGCGTGATGTCCTCGCCGTCGAAGCGGATGGTGCCGCCGGTCGGCTCCAGCAGACGGGTGACCAGTCGGCCGGTGGTCGACTTGCCACAGCCCGACTCCCCCACAAGGCCGAGCGACTGACCGGCGCTGACGCTGAAGTCGAGACCGTCGACGGCCTTGACCGCGCCGATCTGCCGCTGCCAGACGATGCCCTGACGGATCGGGAAGTGCATCTTGAGGTCCTTGACCTCAAGCAGCGCCTCGCCCTCGGAAGCCCCCGGAGTAGCCCCGTCGCGGGGGCCAGGAATGGTGTCGGTGTCGGTGGTGCTCACGGCATGCTCCTGTTCGTCCGCGGCTTACTTCGCGGCCTTGCGGATCTCGATCTTGCTCTCCCCGCTGAGGTGACACGCCGCGATGTGGCGGTCCGAGTCGAGCACCGGCAGCAGCTCGGGCCGCTCCGACATGCAACGCCCGTCCGGGACCTGGTCCTTGAAGGCGCACCGGGGGTTGAAGGCGCAACCGCTCGGGAGGTTGATCAGGCTGGGCGGGGAACCAGGGATCGGGTTGAGCCGCTCGTTGACGTCGCCGCCGAGGTGCGGCATCGACTGGAGCAGGCCCCAGGTGTACGGGTGCTCGGGGGCCTTGAGCACCTCGTGCACGCTGCC
Source organism: Streptacidiphilus fuscans (assembly GCF_015690355.1). GTDB lineage: Bacteria > Actinomycetota > Actinomycetes > Streptomycetales > Streptomycetaceae > Streptacidiphilus > Streptacidiphilus fuscans. The sequence goes on from NZ_JADPRT010000002.1 coordinate 282,111, forward strand.
GTACTCGATGCGCCGGCCGCCGTACATCACCAGGATGTCGTCGGCGATCTCGGCGACCACACCCAGGTCGTGGGTGATGATGATGACCGCCGAGCCGAACTCCTCCTGCAGGTCCCGGATCAGGTCCAGGATCTGCGCCTGGACGGTGACGTCCAGGGCGGTGGTCGGCTCGTCGGCGATCAGCAGCTGCGGGTCGCAGACCAGCGACATGGCGATCATGGCGCGCTGGCGCATACCGCCGGAGAACTCGTGCGGGTAGCTCTTCGCACGCCGCTCCGGCTGCGGGATGCCGACGCGCTTGAGCATGTCGACCGCGCGGACGTTGGCCTCCTTCTTGGAGACCTTGTGGTGGACCCGGTACGCCTCGGCGATCTGCGAGCCCACGGTGAAGAACGGGTGGAGCGCGGAGAGCGGGTCCTGGAAGATCATGGACACCTTGTTGCCGCGCAGCGGGCGCATCTCGCGCTCGTCGAGCGCGACGAGCTCGTCGCCGTCGAGCCAGATCTCGCCGGAGACCTTCGCCCTCGTTCCCTTGTGGAGACCGAGCAGGGCAAGGCTGGTGACGGACTTTCCGGAGCCGGACTCGCCCACGATGCCCAGGGTCTTGCCGTGCTCCAGGTTGAAGGAGACCCCGTCCACGGACTTGACGAGTCCGTCCTCGGTCGGGAAGTGCACCTTCAGGTCGCGCACCTCCAGGAAGGTGGACGGCGGGCTGACAGGGACGGCTTGCGGCGAGATTTCGATGGCCACTGGTAGTTCCTCAGTCGACAGGGGGTCGGGATCGCCGACCCGCGCCGGATGGTTCTGGCCCGGCTGCTCAGGCGAGGCGGACGCGGGGGTCGATGATGCCGTACACCACGTCGACGACGACGTTGGCGAGCACGACGGCCACGGCGGCGAAGAGCGTGGTGGCCATGATGACGGGGAGGTCGACGTTCTCCACGGCGTTGACGGCCAGCTGGCCGATGCCGGGGATGCCGAAGACGCTTTCGGTGATGACTGCCGAACCGCCCACCAGGGTGGCGAAGTCCATGCCGAAGATGGTGACGATCGGCGTGATCGCGGCGCGCAGCGCGTGCTTGAAGATCAGGGTTCGCTGGCCCAGGCCCTTGGCACGGGCGGTGCGGATGAAGTCCTCGCCCAGGGTCTCCAGCATGCTGGAGCGGGTGAGCCGGGTGTAGTACGCGAGGAAGCCGATGGTCAGCGAGGCCCAGGGGAGCAGAAGGCCCTGGAACCACTGGCCGAAGCCCTGCGAGATCGGGGAGTAGTTCGGGGTCGGCAGCAGCTGCCACTTGTCCACGAAGAAGTACTGCAGCACCAGCGCGAGGAAGTAGATCGGCAGCGAGATACCGACCATCGCCAGTCCGACGGCGACCTTGTCCACCAGCTTGCCCTTGCGGATGGCCGCGAGGATGCCGAGGCCCACACCGGTGATCAGGAAGGCCACGGCCGCACCGAACGCCAGCGAGATGTCCGCGGGCAGACGGTTCATCAGGGTCTGGTAGACGTTGGAGTCGTCGTGGAACGAGATGCCCAGGCAGGGAGCCGGGCACTGGACCGCGGTCGCCCCGTCACCGATGGTCCGGCCGGCGAAGACGCCCTTGAGGAACTCGAAGTACTGCGTGAAGAGGCTCTTGTCGAGCCCCAGGGAGTGCTTGATCTCCAGGATGCGGCCCGGGTTGCAGGCCTTGCCACAGGCCAGGACGGCCGGGTTGCTGGGCACCGCGAAAAAGATGAGGAAGGTAACGAGGCTGACCATCAGGATGATGGTGAAGGCGCTGAGCAAGCGCCGGATCAGATAACGAGTCATGTGGTGCTTGGACCGGGCTCTGCCTGGCCCGCCTCCCTCTCGCTTCGGGCGGCCGGGTGTGACCTGCGCGCGGAGTGATGGTTCGGACGTGGGTCCGGGCGGCGGCGGGTACGCCGCCGCCCGGACCCGGGGGTGTTACTGCTTCACGAAGACGTGCGCGAGGTTCATAACCGCGAGCTCGGGGTCGGTGGGACGACCGCCGACGTTCTTGCCCTGCAGCTCGTAGAAGGTCATGTAGACCAGCGGCACGACCGCGGCGTCGTTCTGCAGCAGCTGGGTGTCGAGCGCGCCCCAGGCGGCGTTGGCCTGGTTCGGGTCGGCCATCTTGTTGATGTTGTCCATCTGCGCCTCGGCGGCCGGGTCCTGCAGCTGCGAGAAGACCTGGTTGCCCTGGGGGATGATCTGGCGGCCGTCGAAGAGCGGCGGCAGGATCGTGCTGGCGTTCGGCCAGTCGGCGATCCAGTCACCCCAGATCAGGTCGTAGTGGTTGGACAGGTTCCCGACAGTGTTGAAGTAGGTACCACGGTCGATCTGCTTGATGTTGACCGTGATGCCGATCTGCGCCAGGGAGTTGGCGATCGCGGTGGCGACCTTGCCCTGGGTCGGGGTGGCCTCGACCGCCAGCGACAGGGTCAGGTTCTTGACGCCGGCCTGCGCCATGAGCGCCTTGGCCTTGGTCAGGTCACCGGCCGGGTCGCTGCCGTACGGCGCCGCGTTGTCCTGGCGGCCCTGGGTGCCCGGCGGCAGGAAGACCGTGGCGTAGGGACCGTAGGCCTCGCCGCCGAAGGCGCCGCGGACGGTCTGCTTGTTGATCGCGTACTCGATCGCCTGACGCACCTGGAGGCTCTTCACCGTGGTGGTGTTGATGGCCATGTAGTTGGTGCCGGGGGCGGCGATCTTGTGCAGACGCGACTGCAGCGTCGGGTCGTTGACGAAGGAGTTCAGGTCGGTGCCCGCGATCGGGTCCTCGATGATCGCGTTCTGCGCGTCCGGACCGTCGGCCTTCATCAGCTGGTCGATGGACGCCATGTCCTGGCCCATCTTGACGTCGATCTCGTCGACGTTCTGGTCCCGCAGCGGGTCGTTGGCCTTCGACCACTCCGGGTTCTTGACCAGGATGAGCTCCTTGCCCTGGGTGTAGGACTTGAGCTCGTAGGGGCCGTCCGACCACACGTGCGTGTCGTAGGTCGCGCCCGTGTCCTTCGCCTTCGGCACCGCCGAGGACCAGGTCATGGCGGTGGCCTGGTTGAAGTCGTTGACCGGGGTGCTCAGCTGGAAGACGATCGTGCTGGCGTCGGGGGTCTGGATCGAGGCCAGGTCGCCGCTCTTGGTCGGGCCCTTGTAGCCCTTGTCGCCAGCCAGCCACTGCTGCGCGTAGGTCGGGCCACCGGACAGGTCCGGGTCGAAGGTGCGCTCGACGCCGTACTTGACGTCCTGCGACGTGACGGTCGTGCCGTCCTGCCACTTGACGCCCGGACGGATGTGGAAGGTCCAGGTCTTGTCGCCGTTGGACGCGGTGCCGGTGTCGGTCGCCAGGTCACCCACGAGCTTCGGGGTGGCGTCCGGGTTGCTGGCGTCCTGGGTCCAACCGGTCAGCGAGCGGTAGATCTCACGACCGATGTTCTGGCCCTGGGTGGTGTAGGTACGCCCCGGGTCGACGTGGTCGAAGTCGCTGGGCGCGTAGTACGTCAGGGTGCCGCCCTTGGTGGGCGCTCCACCGGTGGTGCTTCCGCCGCCACCACAGGCGCTGGCCCCCAAGGCGACGGATATCGCGATAGCGGTCATGGTGACCGTGCGCTTGCTGCGCATCATGGGTGAGTCTCCTCTTTGTCTTCTTGGTTGCCCCGCCTCGCCCGGCCGACGGGTGGGTCGGCCCGGAGGTGCGGAAGTTCAGCTGCGGTTGGCCCGCGGGTCGAGCGCGTCGCGGACGCCGTCACCCAGGAGGTTCATCGCCAGGACCACGACCAGGAGGGCCACGCCGGGCACGGCCAGGTAGGTCGGGTCGTAGAGGTAGTACTGGGTGGCCGCGTTGAGCATCCCGCCCAGGTCGGGGTTGGGCGGGACGACGCCGACACCCAGGAAGGAGAGGGCCGCCTCGGTGGCGATGTTGATCGGCACCGCCAGCGCGAAGGAGATCAGGATCGGCGCCCAGAGGTTCGGCAGCAGCTGCTTGAACAGGATGTGCCGCCAGCCGGCGCCCATGATCCGCGCCGCGTCGATGAACTCCCGCTCACGCAGGGAGAGCACCTGACCGCGCACCAGTCGGGCGGTGTAGGCCCAGCCGAACAGCGCGATGATCGCGATGATGGCGCTGAGCTGCAGCGTCTCGCTGGTGCCGCCGTGGGCGTTGGTGGTGAAGGCGTTGGTGATCACCGGGGTCACCGCGATGATGAACAGCAGCTGCGGGAACGCGAGCATGACGTTCATGATCCAGTTGAGCGCGGTGTCGATCTTGCCGCCGAAGTAGCCCGCCGCGAGGCCGACCACCACGCCGATAACCGTGGAGATGACCGCCGCGGTAATGGCCACGATCAGCGACGTCCGAAGGCCGTAGATCAGCCGGGAGAACACGTCGAAACCGGTTCCGGGCTCGACTCCGAGCCAGTGGTGACCACTGACGCCACCGAATGATCCGATCGGGAAATTACCCGTGTCCGGATTGATGGCCTTCAGGTCCGGCTGTATCGGCCCCCAGCCCTCCACGGAGGAGAGAAGCGGCGAGCAAACGGCAGCCAGAATGAATAGCACGGTGACGACCAGAGCGATCATCGAGGCACGGTCGCGCTTCAGTCGCGTCCAGGCCTGCTGTGCCGGCGAACGGCCTGCGGAGGAGTCCGCCAGGACCGCCGGAGCCTCTTGTTCGGCCGTAGGTTCAGCCACCAGGGTCGACGATTCCCCTGCGGGATCGGTCGGTTGGGGTTGCTTGGTCATGGTGCGGACATCCCCGGATCTCAGTTCAGGTGTGCATGGCGCGGCGCGGTGAGGGGACTCTACGCACGTGGCTTTTCTCTGCTCAAGAGGCCGCGAGCCGCCGAAACCAGAATGAGATCATGCGAGATACAGCTGTTGTGATCCAATGTCCGTTTTGCTGCCTTATATAGACTTGACACGGGCCAAACGGGGTGCTTGTGATCAAGCATTTCGCCCGGTTTGCCCGCATTTGTCGGAGACACCCCTTCCGATGGTGCTCAATGCCAAGAAACGTTCCGCGATTCACTATGTGAGACAAACGGGCTTTCCGGGGCCCGTGGGACGGAGAGCCTTGTCGAGATGAATGGACACATTCAAAAGGGCCCTCTTTCGAAAGATTCACAGAAGGCCGCACGGTGACTTCGCGAAGGCTGTGAGCAGGCTGTGTGAACGCGCACCCCGGCCCCGCGCTCCCCCGCCCACCAGGTCGCACCCTGTAGAAAAGGCGACGTGGCCTCCCAGATCTTCGCCCCGGACGTCGAGCAGGTGCTCGACGTCTCCGGCATCTTCGTCTTCGCCCTGTCCGGCAGCCTCCTGGCCGTGCGCAAGAACTTCGACGTGTTCGGCATGGCGGTGCTCGCCGAGGCGACGGCGCTCGGCGGCGGGGTCATCCGCGACCTGATCATCGGCGCGGTACCGCCGGTGGCGTTCACCAACACCGGCTACTTCCTGACCCCGCTGCTCGCCGCGACGGTGGTCTTCTTCCTCCACCCCGAGGTCACCCGGATCAACCGCACCGTGCAGACCCTCGACGCCCTGGGCCTGGGCCTCTTCGCCGTCACCGGGACCGCCAAGGCGCACGACTACGGCCTGGGCGTGATCGCCTCGGTGGCACTCGGGCTGATCACCGCGGTCGGCGGCGGCGTCATCCGCGACCTGCTGGCCATGGAGACGCCGTCGCTGCTGCGGTGGGACCGGTCGCTCTACGCCGTCCCGGCCATGCTGGGAGCGGGCATCACCGCCGCGCTCATCGCCTTCGACGACCTCAACGCCGTGACCGGCACCGCCGCCACGCTGGTCGCGTTCGGCCTGCGGATGCTGGCGCTGCACTACAACCTGCGCGCACCGCGCGCCTGGCGCCGCGGCAGCTCGCAGACGGGTGAGGCGTAGGGAAGTCCTCCCTACGCCTCACCCGTCACGCCTCGCCCGTCGCTGTTCGTTCGGAGGACCCGAGGGGTCACCCCTGCGCGGAGATCACCCCTGCGCGTAGAAAGGGGTGACCGTCGACAGCATCCACTGCACGGTCGGGTCCTCGGCCACCACGTCCAGCAGGATCAGGGAGACCTCGTACCCCAGCGGGGCCACGCCGAGCGCACGCCCGAGCGCCAGGCCCACCGCCTCGTGGTCGCCCGGCTCGTACCGGGCCAGCTGCACGCCCACGAACAGCTTCGGCGCGTCGCCCTCGACCTGCACCAGCGCCCGACGTGCCGTCAGCACCACGGGCAGCACGGCGAGTTCGCTCGCCGCGGCGGCCAGGAAGTCGTACGGCTCCTCGTGCGGCTCCGGCTCCCACGCCGTGGCGCGGACGCCCTCGTCACCGCCGCCGCACAGGTCGGGGACACCGGCGGCGGGGACCGGCAGGCCGACCGCGCCCTCCGGGTTCACCGCGATGCCGACACCCTGCGGCAGACCGCGGGCCAGCTCGCGCACCGGCGCGATCGCGTAGGGCATGGTGTCGCCCGCGACCGCCTTCAGCTGCGACTCCGAGCTGAAGACCGGGACGAACGGCTGCCCGGCCAGCTCCGTGGTGGGCATGTCGAGGGTGACGCCGTCCCGGGTCGGCCCGGCGGGCAGGGGGACCCAGACCTGGCTGCGGCCGAGCACCTCCATCAACCGGGGCGTGGCCCCGGGGTCGCCCACCGACGCGGCCAGCGCCAGCTCCAGCTCGTTCTCCGGCCAGCTCCCCGGCTGCCCGAACTGGTGCGCCCCCTGCTGCGGGATGCCCGCGTACTGATCCACCCTCGTCCTCCGCCCGTTACGCCTGTCGTTCGCCGCAGCTTGTCCGCCGGGGCCCGTACGCCACAGCTTGTTCGCCACAGCCCCGGCGCCATGCCATGATGAGCCCACCCACAATCGCATACCGGCCGTTCGAACCCGCGCGGGAGAGCTCGGCGACACCCCTGCACCCACCGCACCAGCGGTTGCGCAGCGGGAGTACGCTGGCGCCGAAGGAGCAAGGCCTCCCCCGAATCTCTCAGGCACCACACCGCACGGGCGAGGCAGTTCTGGAAAGCGACCAGTCGCAGGAAGCGACGGAGAGGGCGCGGACGACACCGTCCGCGTCGTGGCTCCGTACCGCGCTGGTCCACCCACGGTGCAAGCCGCCCACGCCCCGCGCGTCGGCGCGGTGAAGCTCTCAGGTCGCAGCGACAGAGCGGGAGGGCCCTGCCGCAGCATGCCCTGATTGCTAGGAGATCACCGAATGTCTCTCCGCCTGACCGCGCTGGACAGCCTCCACCGCTCCCTCGGCGCCACCATGACCGACTTCGCGGGCTGGGACATGCCGCTGCGCTACGGCAGCGAGCGCGAGGAGCACACCGCCGTCCGTACCCAGGCCGGTCTCTTCGACCTGTCGCACATGGGCGAGATCACCGTCAGCGGTCCGCAGGCCGGCGAGATGCTCGACCACGCGCTGGTCGGCTTCGTCTCCGCACTCGCGGTCAACAAGGCCCGCTACACCATGATCTGCGCCGCGGACGGCGGCATCCTGGACGACCTGATCGTCTACCGCACCGGCGAGGCCGAGTTCATGGTCGTCGCCAACGCCTCCAACGCCCAGCTGGTCCTCGACGAGCTGACCGCCCGCGCCGACGGCTTCGACGCCACCGTGCGCGACGACCGCGACGCCTACGCGCTGATCGCCGTCCAGGGCCCGAACTCCCCTGCGATCCTCGGCTCGCTGACCGACGCCGACCTGCCGGGGCTGAAGTACTACACCGCTCTGCCCGCCACCGTGGCCGGCCGTCCGGCCCTGCTCGCCCGCACGGGCTACACCGGCGAGGACGGCTTCGAGCTCTTCCTCGCCCCCGGCGACGCCGAGCACGTGTGGACCGCGCTGACCGAGGCCGGCTCCTCCCAGGGCCTGATCCCCTGTGGCCTCTCCTGCCGCGACACCCTGCGCCTGGAGGCCGGGATGCCGCTCTACGGTCACGAGCTGACCACCGAGCTGACCCCGTTCGACGCCGGTCTGGGCCGCGTGGTCCGCTTCGACAAGACCACCAACGAGGGCGCGTTCGTCGGCCGCGAGGCGCTGGAGAAGGCCGCCGAGCAGGCGCTCGCCAACCCGCCGCGGGTCCTGGTCGGCCTGGTCTCCCCCGGCCGTCGCGTGCCGCGCGCCGAGATGAACGTGGTGGACGCCGCTGGCGCCGTCATCGGCTCGATCACCTCGGGCGCGCCGTCCCCGACGCTGGGCAAGCCGATCGCCATGGCCTACGTCGACGCCGCCCACGCCACGCCCGGCGCCTCCGTCTTCGTCGACGTGCGCGGCACGCACGAGCCGGTCGAGGTTGTCGCGCTGCCGTTCTACAAGCGCGCCCGCTAGTCCGACCGGCGCCTCCGTGCTCCCTCGCACTCCCTAGCACTCCCTCGCGAAGGTCGACCTGCCGGTCCACCTCGCAGAACACGCCCGGGGTCGCCGACCCCCGTTTCGCCGTACCCACACCTCATCCGGGAGAATCACGTCATGAGCAACCCCCAGAACCTCACGTACAGCAAGGAGCACGAGTGGCTGACCGCCGCCGTGGACGGCGTGGCCACCGTGGGCATCACCGCCTTCGCCGCCGACGCGCTCGGTGACGTGGTGTACGTCGACCTCCCCGAGGTCGGCCGTGTGGTCGAGGCTGACGAGACCGTGGGCGAGCTGGAGTCGACCAAGTCCGTCAGCGACCTCTACACTCCCGCCGCCGGCGAGGTCGTCGAGGTCAACCAGGCCGTCGTCGACGACCCGGCCCTGGTCAACTCCGCCGCGTTCACCGACGGTTGGCTGTTCAAGCTGCGCCTTGCCGGCGAGCCCGAGGGTCTGCTCAGCGCCGACGAGTACACCGCCCAGTTCGGCGGCTGAAAGTCCGGCGGCTGACAACAGACGTCCGCCGAAACGACGTCCGACGACCGACGACCTGAGGGATCTCACCGTCATGACCGTCCTGAACCAGTCCCTGCACAGCCTCGACCCCGAGGTCGCCGCCGCGGTGGACGCCGAGCTGCACCGGCAGCAGTCCACCCTGGAGATGATCGCCTCCGAGAACTTCGCCCCCGTGGCGGTTCTGGAGGCCCAGGGCTCGGTGCTCACCAACAAGTACGCCGAGGGGTACCCCGGCCGCCGCTACTACGGCGGCTGCGAGCACGTCGACGTGGTCGAGCAGCTCGCGATCGACCGCATCAAGGCGCTGTTCGGCGCCGAGCACGCCAACGTGCAGCCGCACTCCGGCGCGCAGGCCAACGCCGCCGCGATGTTCGCGCTGATCCAGCCCGGGGACACGATCCTCGGCCTGGACCTGGCCCACGGTGGCCACCTGACCCACGGCATGAAGATCAACTTCTCCGGCAAGCTCTACAACGTGGTGGCCTACCACGTGGACGCCGAGTCCAACCTGGTCGACATGGCCGAGGTCGAGCGTCTGGCCAAGGAGCACCGCCCGAAGCTGATCGTCGCCGGCTGGTCCGCCTACCCGCGCCAGCTGGACTTCGCCGAGTTCCGCCGGATCGCCGACGAGGTCGGCGCGCTGCTCATGGTCGACATGGCCCACTTCGCTGGCCTGGTCGCCGCCGGGCTGCACCCGTCCCCGGTGCCCTACGCGGACGTGGTCACCACCACCACGCACAAGACCCTGGGCGGTCCGCGCGGTGGCGTGATCCTCTGCAAGGCCGAGTACGCCAAGAAGATCAACTCCGCGGTCTTCCCTGGCCAGCAGGGTGGTCCGCTGGAGCACGTGATCGCCGCCAAGGCCGTGTCCTTCAAGGTCGCCGCCTCGGAGGAGTTCAAGGACCGCCAGCGCCGCACCCTGGAAGGCGCCAAGATCCTCGCCGAGCGGCTCACCCAGCCGGACGCGGTCGAGGCGGGCGTCTCCGTGCTGTCCGGCGGCACCGACGTGCACCTGGTCCTGGTGGACCTGCGCAAGTCCGAGCTCGACGGCCAGCAGGCCGAGGACCGTCTGCACGCGGTCGGCATCACGGTCAACCGCAACGCGGTCCCGTTCGACCCGCGTCCGCCGATGGTCACCTCCGGCCTGCGGATCGGCGCCCCGGCGCTGGCCACCCGCGGTTTCCAGGCCGAGGACTTCCGCGAGGTCGCCGACATCATCGCCGAGGCGCTCAAGCCGTCCTTCGACGACGCCAAGGCCGCCGAGCTGTCCGCCCGCGTGAGCGCGCTGGCCGCGAAGCACCCGCTGTACCCGGAGCTGTAATCCTCCGGTCCGGGATTCGTCATCCCCGACGTGATCCCTGAAAGGTGGGGGCACCGCGCACACTGGAACCAGACAGTGCGCGCGGTGCCCCTACCCATGACACCGCTCGTACCCCTGCCCCGCTTCCTGCCCCACCCACAAGACAAGGGCGTCCTCGTGGCCATCAGCGTCTTCGACCTCTTCTCCATCGGCATCGGCCCGTCCAGCTCGCACACGGTCGGCCCGATGCGGGCGGCCCGGATGTTCGCGCGCCGCCTGAAGTCGGAGGGCCTGCTGGCGGACGTCCACGCGATGCGGGCCGAGCTCTTCGGCTCCCTCGGCGCGACCGGCCACGGCCACGGCACGCCCAAGGCCGTCCTGCTGGGCCTGGAGGGCAACTCGCCGCGCACGGTCGACATCGAGCAGGCCGACCTGGACGTCGCGCGGATCAAGGAGACCAAGCGGATCTCGCTGCTGGGCACCCACGAGATCGCGTTCGACCCGGACAACGAGCTGATCCTGCACCGGCGTCGGTCCCTGCCGTACCACGCCAACGGCATGACGCTCTGCGCCTACGACGCGGCGGGCGTCCCGCTGCTGGAGAAGACCTACTACTCGGTCGGCGGCGGCTTCGTCGTCGACGAGGACGCGATCGGCGCGGACCGCGTCAAGCTCGACGACACCGTGCTCACCTATCCGTTCCGTACGGGTGCGGACCTGCTCCGGCTGACGGCCGAGACCGGCCTGTCCATCTCCTCGCTGATGCTGGAGAACGAGAAGGCCTGGCGCAGCGAGGCGGAGATCCGGGCGGGGCTGCTGGAGATCTGGGCCGTGATGCAGGAGTGCGTCCGCAACGGCATGCACCACGAGGGCATCCTCCCGGGCGGCCTCAAGGTCCGCCGCCGCGCGGCGTCGGCCGCGCGTGCGCTTCGCGTCGAGGGCATCGGCCCGGCCAACGCGATGGAGTGGGTCACCCTCTACGCGATGGCGGTCAACGAGGAGAACGCGGCGGGCGGGCGCGTGGTGACCGCCCCGACCAACGGCGCTGCGGGCATCATCCCGGCGGTGCTGCACTACTACCTGAACTTCATCCCGGGTGCGGACGAGGACGGCATCGTCCGGTTCCTGCTCGCGGCGGGCGCGGTGGGCATGCTCTTCAAGGAGAACGCCTCCATCTCCGGCGCCGAGGTCGGCTGCCAGGGGGAGGTCGGCTCCGCCTGCTCGATGGCCGCGGGCGGCCTCGCCGAGGTCCTCGGCGGCACGCCCGAGCAGGTCGAGAACGCCGCCGAGATCGGCATCGAGCACAACCTCGGCCTCACCTGCGACCCGGTCGGCGGCCTGGTCCAGATCCCGTGCATCGAGCGCAACGGCATGGCGGCCGTCAAGGCCGTCACCGCCGCCCGGATGGCGCTGCGCGGCGACGGCCGCCACCACGTCTCCCTCGACAAGGCGATCAAGACCATGAAGGAGACGGGCGCCGACATGAAGGTCAAGTACAAGGAGACCTCCCGCGGCGGCCTGGCGGTCAACGTCATCGAGTGCTGACCGGGGCGGCCTCCAGGTGGGTCGCGAAGAAGCGGGCGACGCGGTCGAGTGCGGCGTCCGCCTCGTCCAGGCGGCCGTAGTGGTGCTGGAAGACGTGCGGGAGTCCGGCCCCGATCTCCAGGGTGACCTCGACGTCGGCGGCGCCCGCGCGGGCGGCCAGCCGGACCGCGTCGTCGAGCAGCACCTCGTTGGCTCCGACCTGCACCAGCAGCGGAGGCAGCCCCGCGAGGTCGGCGAAGAGGGGGCTGACCAGCTGCTGCGCCCGGTCGCCCGCGCCGACGTAGAGATCGGCGTAGTCGCGCAGGTCCGCCTCGACGAAGATCGGGTCGGCCTCCTCCTTGGACCTGATGCTCGCGCCGCTCAGGGTGAGGTCGGCCCACGGCGAGAAGACCACCGCGGCGGCCGGCAGCGGCAACCCGGCCTCGCGCGCCGCCAGCAGGGTGGCGAGGATCAGGCCGCCACCGGCGGAGTCGCCGCCCACGACGAGGTCACGCGGGTCGGTGCCCGCCTCCAGCAGCTCGCGGTAGGCAGCGAGGCCGTCGTCGAGGGCTGCCGGGAACGGGTGCTCCGGCGCCAGCCGGTAGGCCACCGACGTCGCCAGGATCCCGGCGCGGCGGGCCAGTTCACCGACCAGCCCGGCATGGGTGTCCGGTGAGCCGATGACGTAGCCGCCGCCGTGCAGGTAGAGCAGCCGACCGCGGCCGGTGACTCCGGCGGGCTCCAGCTCCAGCGCGGGCCGCCCTCCCAGGACCGTGCCGCGGACGGCCACACCCTCCGGCGCGGGCCGGCCGACGCCTGCGGCGAAACCGCTGCGCTGCTCCTCGACGGTCGGCGGCGTCTCGCTGCGCGGGAGCGAGCGGAGCAGGGCGTCCAGGGCCTCACGCTGCTGTCGGGACATGGCGAACCTCCATGGATCGGGATGAGAGGATGCATTCCGAGGAATCCATCTGCCTGCATCCAACCACATTCCAGGGAAGAGGATTCCCGGGAATCTATTGGAGGATTTGTGACCCCCGTCACACCCGTCTTCATGGACCTCGTCCGCGTCGAGACCCGGCTCTACAACGCGGCAGGAGCCCGGCTGCGCGCCGAACTGGGGTTGTCCATCGGGCAGTTCGAGTTTCTGGAGATCATCGACCGGGTGCCGGGGTGCCGCGTGCTCGACATCGTCGCCGAGGTGGCGATCACTGTGGGAGCCGTCAGCAAGGCGGTCGACCGCTTGGCCGCCGCAGGCTGGTGCGAGCGGGCCGCGCACCCCCAGGACCGACGCTCGTCCATCCTCCGCCTCACGCCCGAGGGCAAGAGGCTGCTGACCGCCTCCCGACCCGTCGTCGAGAGCGAACTCGCCTCACTGACCGAGGCGGTCTCCCCGGACGACCTCGCCCGCATGGCTGCCACCCTGGCGACGCTGCGGGCCTCCCTCGAAGCGGGCTCCCACGGCCAGGCGGGCCAGCCTGGGCAGCCGGGCCAGCCGGGCCAGCCGGGGCAGCCGGGGCAGCCGGGGCAAGCGGACTGACGGACCGCCGGACGCGTCGCCCCGGTTCACGCCAGCGCGAAGTCCACGGCGACCTCGGCGTGCAGACGGGCGGTGGGGAAGACCGGGACGGGGCTGTCGGCGGGCCCCACGAGCAGCTCGATCTCGGTGCAGCCGAGCACGATGCCCTCGGTGCCCCGGGCGACCAGCTCCGCGATGACCTGCCGGTACAGCTCGCGCGAGGCGTCCGTGACCACGCCGAGGCAGAGCTCGTCGTAGATGACGCGATGGACCGACGCCCGCGCCTGCGGCCCGGGGACGTCGACCACGAGGCCATGCCCGGCCAGACGGTCGCGGTAGAACGACTGCTCCATGGTGAACGCGGTTCCCAACAGCCCCACCCGGCGCAGACCTTGGGCCCGGACAGCGGCGGCGGTGGCGTCCGCGAGGTGGAGCAGCGGCACCGAGACGGCGTCGGTGATCGCGTCGGCGACCTTGTGCATGGTGTTCGTGCAGAGCACCACGACCTCCGCGCCCGCGGCCTCCAACGAGCGGGCAGCGTCGGCGAGGAGCGCTCCCGCCTCCTCCCAACGGCCCTCCGTCTGGAGGCGTTCGACCTCGGCGAAGTCGACCGAGTAGACCACGCACCGCGCGGAGTGCAGCCCGCCCAGACGCTCGCGGACGCTCTCGTTGACGATGCGGTAGTACTCCGCGGTCGACTCCCAGCTCATGCCGCCCAGCAGGCCGATGGTCCTCATGCCCGGAACTGTAGTCCGCGGCGGGCGGTCCGCAGCCTAGGTCCACTGTCGGCGGTGGGTTCTACGCTGACACGGTGACTGACTCCCCGTGGAACGTGATCGCCGAGCTCGAACACTGGCTGTCGAAGGACAGCAAGCTCCCCGCCGAGACCCGGACCATCCTGCAGATCCTGAAGATCACCGAGGAGGCCGGGGAGGTCGCCGAGGCGGTGATCGGGGCCACCGGGCAGAACCCCAGAAAGGGGTTCTCGCACACGTGGGAGGACGTGGAGAAGGAGCTGTGCGACGTCATCATCACCTCGATGGTCGCGCTGACACGGGTCAGCCAGGATCCGGAGGGGACGTTCGCACGGCAGTTGACGCGGGTCGCAGAGCGCGCGCTCGGGCCGTCGTGATGACGTCGGAGGGTTCGCAGCCGTAGCGCAGCACCGCGGCCAGCGCGCGGACGGCGGCCCGGACGGCGGTGACGCCGAGCACGGACCGTGTGGGCAGCCGGAGTTGAGCTCGAGCCCAGTCCGGCAGCAGGTCGATCCCGCCGTCGACCAGGATCCGCATCGCCGCCGCGCTGCCGGGGTCGGAGACGAACGTGCCGGGCGCGCGGAGGAAGTCGACCGCCGCCGATGCGGCCTCGGTAAGCGCGAGTTGGGGACGGACCTCGCGCAGGTAGGCGTGGACCTCGGCGAGCGAGTGCGGCACGTCCGTCGCGCCGAGGCGCTCCGCCGTCCGGGCGACTTCGTCGAAGTAGCGGTCCTGCTCGGAGCGGCTGAGCGGCCTGGGGGCGTAACGCTGGTAGCCCGCCAGGAAGCAGCACGTCTCGGCGACGTGGACCCAGCGGAGCAGCTCCGGGTCGCCCGCGTCGTACGGGCGGCCGTCGGGCGCGGTGCCGCGGACGTGCTCGTGGATCCGGCGGACGCGGGCGATCGCGGCCTCCGCCTCCGCCGCTCCGCCGTAGCTGGTGACGGTGACGAAGCCGGCCGTGCCGTTGAGCCGGTCGATCGGCCGCTCGCGGTAGTCGGAGTGCTGGTCCACCCCGGCCATGGCGAGCGGGTGCAGCGACTGGAGCAGCAGGGCCGCGATGCCGCCGGTGAACATGCCCGGCATGTCCCCGTGGACCAGCCACACCATGCTGTCGGGCCCGAACAGGCCCGGGTCGCCGTCCGGCCGGTCGTAACGGCCGAAGTCGAGGCCGTCGCCGTGGACGGTGGCGTAGACCTGGCGTCGGATCCGGCCGCGGATCGCGTCGCGCAGGTGCGGGAGGGAGAGCGGGAGGGAGAGCGGGAGCGGACTGAGACGGTCAGCACACACACGCCTAGATCTACCTGAACGATCCAAGGTTTGCCAGGTAGCCGGCAAGGGAAATGTAAGCAAATGGTGGAGCATTCCTTGTGATCCACGGCACGCCATGGCGAAATAACGCCATATGTCCCTTTTGCACTTTGCCCATATGTCGGGATTCGTGCCATAGTCGGTGACCGGAACGCCTCTGACCCGAGCTTCCGATGCCACGGCAGCAACACCCCCTTGGCTGCCCGGCCCACGATGCAGGGGCCCCGAGGATCAACGGATCCATGGGGCCCCGCATGACGTTCCGGGCCCCTTCGATGTCAGGCCCAGGCTACGCCGTCATTGCTGCGCCGTCGTCGCTACGCCGTCGTCGCCGCGCGGACCTTGAGCTCGAACCACACCGACTTGCCGCGCGAGAGCAGGTCCACGCCCCAGCGGTCCGCGAGCACGTCGACCAGCCGGAGACCGCGCCCCGACTCGTCCTCCGCGTCTCCCTTGATCAGACACGGCAACGCCCGCGACGGGTCACGCAGCTCGACGCGGACGCGGCCGGAGCCGCGCAGCACCCGCAGGACGAAGCTGCGACCGCCCGTGTGCCGGATCGCGTTGGCCACCAGCTCGGCCACCAGCTGCTCCGCCACCTCACCTTGTCCGCCCAGTCCCCAGGACTCCAGGGCGGACAAGGTGAGCCGGCGGGCGCGCGCGGTGACACCCGGGGCGGCGACCAGACAGGAGCCGTCGCCCTCGGGGGAAAGGAGCCGGGCAGCGTCGTCGAACTCGACGGATGCAGCCGAATCGGCCGAATCCACCCGCTCGTTGATCACTGTCCGCGCCCGCACCACTTCGCCCTGTACTGCCATGAGGCAATGATGGCGCGTCAGGAGTGCTCTGTGGAGCCGAATCGGCAAAAAATCATCTATTGCTTCGGGCATATGCCAAAGAGGTTTGCATACGCCCAGCTCAGCCGGGTGGGCCCGGCGGAAGAGACAACCGGTGCCGGTGGGACCAGAGTTGACACACCGCGTTGACCGGAGGAGTTACCGGCGGGAAACCGGTGGGGAAACCGGTGTGTTGACCAACGGTTACCCCACCAGGGCACCAGGGACGCCTCAACGACCGGTCAGTTGAACTTGGCCTTGCCCGGGCCTTCCTCGACGAAGCTGCGCATGCCGATCTCGCGGTCCTCGGTGGCGAAGAGGCCCGCGAAGAGGTTCCGCTCGATGGTCAGACCGGTGTCCAGGTCGGTCTCCAGACCGCGGTCGACGGCCTCCTTGGCGGCGCGCAGCGCGAGCGCGGGACCGGCGGCCAGCTTGGCGGCCCAGGCGTGCGCGGTGGCGAAGACCTCCTCGGCGGGCACGACCTGGTCGGCCAGGCCGATCCGGTGGGCCTCGACGGCGTCGACCATGCGGCCGGTGAAGATGAGGTCCTTGGCCTTGGCCGGGCCGACCAGGCGCGAGAGCCGCTGGGTGCCACCGGCGCCCGGGATCAGGCCCAGCAGGATCTCCGGCTGACCGAACTTGGCGTTCTCCGCGGCGACCCGGATGTCCGCGCAGAGCGTCAACTCGCAGCCGCCGCCGAGCGCGTAGCCGGTGACCGCGGCGACCACCGGCTTGGGGATCCGGGCGACCGCGTCGAACGCCGCCTGCAGCGCGCCGCCGCGCAGCACCATGTCGGCGTGGCTCATGCGCTGCATCTCCTTGATGTCGGCGCCGGCCGCGAAGACCTTCTCGCCGCCCCAGAGCACCACCGCGCGCACGTCGGCGCGCGCGGTGGCCTCCTCGGCGACCTCCTTGAGCTGGTCCTGCATCGCGATGTCGAGCGCGTTCATCTTGGGGCGGTCGAGCCGGATCACACCGACGGCGTCCTGGTCGACCTCGAGCGTCACGAAGCGGTCCATGTACGTGCCTCCCCGGGCGGGATGAAGAAGGGGCGCAGAGCGCCGAGCAGTGCGCAGAGTGAACCGATGTTAACGCGGGCCCGGGGTGGTCACGAGGAGCGGGAGGGGTGCAGGTGGAGTGGGGTCGGTTGGGCTGGGGTCGATTGGGGTCCGGTCAGTTGGACGTCCAGGCGGACCAGCTCATGTTCCAGCCGTTCCACCCGTTGTCCGGGCTGACGACCGCGTCCGGCGCGTTGACGACCTGGACCACGTCGCCGATCAGCGAGTTGTCGTAGAACCACGCCGCGGGCGTGTTCGGGTCGCCGCCGCCCTGGACGTCCTGGAGGCCGACGCAGCCGTGGCTGGTGTTCTGGCTGCCGAAGGTCGAGGCCGGACGCCAGTAGTTGCCGTGGACGAAGGTGCCCGAGGTGGTCAGCCGCTGGGCGTGCGGGACGTCCGGGATGTTGTACGCGTTGCCCAGGCCCACCGTCTGCGAGTTCATGTCGATCGTCGAGTACTTCTCGCTGATCACCATCTTGCCGTTCCAGGTGGTGTGCTCCGGGTCGCCGAGGCTGGCCGGCAGCGTCCGGCGGACCACGCCGGGGGCCGAGTAGACGATCATGGTGTGCGCGTTGTTGTCGGCCACACTGACCTGGTAGCGGCCGACGGTGAAGCTGACGTCCTTGTTCTGCTGGCCGTACTCCTGCGAGCCGGTGCGGACGCCGTTCAGATGCAGGTGCAGGGTGACCTGGGTGCCGGGCGCCCAGTAGTTCTGCGGACGGAAGTCCACGCGGCTGTCGCCGAACCAGTGACCCTCCACGTCCACCGAGGGGTTGGCGGTGACGGTGACCGACTTCAGCACGTCCGCCTGGTACTGCTGCGCCACCGGGTCGTTGAACTGCAGCGAGACCTCCATGCCCACGCCGTAGGTCTCGCCCGGGTTGATGTTGAAGTTGGCGATGTCGGTGGCCGCCGGCGTCAGCGTGGTGAACGAGGAGCGCTGGGTGGTGGTGCGTCCCTGCGAGTCGGCCGCGGTGGCGACGACGCTGTAGCGGGTGCCGGTGTGCAGGACCCCGCTGGGCGCCCAGCCGGTCCCGTCGCCGGTTATCGCACCGCTGACGGTGCTGCCGTCGGCGCCGGTGACGGCCACCGAGGTGAGCCGCCCGGACGCGGCGCTGACGTGCAGCGTCCCGGTCGTGTCGACGCCGGTCGCGCCGCTCTTCGGCAGGATCGTCACGGAGGCGGCGGGCACGGCCACCGCGGTCGCGCCCGACGTGCCACCGCCCGAGCCTCCCCCGGAGTGGCCCGGGGTAGTGGTTCCCCCGCAGGCACTGGCCCCGAGGACCAACGCCCCGGTGGCTATACCGAGCAGACCTCGTCGGACGTGTGCGGCGTGCAGGACACCGATGCGCGCGAACAACCGTTTCTCCCCTCACGGCAGCTGCAGTGGTTTTGTCCCTTTTGGGCGCTGCGGCGAGGATAACCTCGCAAGCTGGGAACTCCCCGAAAACGGGGACGCCTATGCCTGGGAGAGCGGTTCCACCGTCGTTCCCCACGTTCCCGGCGTCCCGGCGTTGCCCGCGTTCCCCGCGTTCCCCGCTCTCAGTTGGCGGGGCCGCGCAGCGCGTGCTCCCAGTGCTGGGTGTCTGCGTACTCGCGGGCGGAGACGATCCTGCCCTCGCGGACGGTGAAGACGGCGATGTTCTGGTTGCGGTACGGGTTTCCGTTGCGCACGGTCCCCTGTGACGCCCATTCGACGATCACGTGCTCACCCGCCGGGTAGACGCCGGTGACCTCGACGGAGACCGGCTTCTCCGGGTCCAACAGCTCGAAGGCGGCGGCGAGGAAGCCGTCGACGATGCCGTCCGGCCCGGTCCAGGTACCGGACATCGGCAGGTCGGCCGGGTAGGTGAAGGTGGCGTCGGCGGCGAAGCTGTCCCGGACGACGTCCTGCCTGCCGTTGGCCAGGGCGTCGAAGTAGCGCAGGACGACCTGCTGCTCGGCGGTCATGGCGGTGGTGGTGCTGGAGGTGTTCACAACTTCCCTCTTTCATCGGGTCCTTGAAGGCTGCTTCCTTGCGCTCCGTGTTCAGTTCACCGCGATCGACGTCCCTGACCAATGAGCACCTCGCTCCTACACTGATCGACGATCGTGATGAATGACGGCGCTTGGGGGCGAGCGTGGAACTGCGCCAGCTGCGGTACTTCCTCGCGGTGGCCGAGGAGTTGCACTTCGGACGTGCCGCCGAGCGACTGCGCATCGTCCAGCCGACCGTCAGTCAGCAGGTGCGCCGACTGGAGCGGGAGCTCGGCCTCGACCTCTTCGACCGGACCACCCGCTCCGTGACGTTGACGGCTGCGGGCAGCGCGTTCCTGCCGCACGCCCGCGCCGTCCTCGGGGCCGAGCAGGCCGCGACGGAGGCGATGGCCACCCTGCGCGCCGAACGCGCGACGGTCCTGCGACTCGGCACGAACGTCGGGTTGGGCACGCGTCTCGAACAGGTGCTGACCACCATGGCCGCACACGCCCCGCACGTCACCGTGGAGCTGCACAGCGCCGACGCCGCGACCCGCCTGCGCCTGGTACGCGAGGGCGAACTCGACGCGGCCTTCGTCCGCGGTGCGCGCCGCAGCCCCGATCTGGAGCTCGTCCCGGTCTGGACCGACCCACTCGTCGCCGTGCTCCCGGCCAACCATCCGCTGGCCGCGCGGGAGTCCGTGGCCCTCGCCGACCTGGCGGCCATGCCCCTGCGGATCACCCCGCGCGAGAACAACCCGCACCTGGTCGAGCTGGTCACCGACGCCTGCCGAACGGCGGGCTTCGAACCCGTCCTGGGCCCACCGTTCACCACCGACCAGGACACCCTCGCCGCGATCGGCACCGGCCGCCCGACGTGGACCGTCTTCTACGCCGCCCAGGCGGAAACCCTCCCACCAGGCCGCACCACCGCGGTCCGCCCCTTCACCCCACCGGTACCGACCGTCCGCACCTACCTGGCCGTGCGCCCCAACGCCCCGACCGACCGCCTCGCCCCACTCCTCGACGCCTGCCGCGCCGAGGAGCGGGGCTGACTCGCCCATGCCCGCCCTCCCCCTCAGCATCGCCCTCCTCGGCTCAGCACGGTGCGGACAGCTGGGACCGGCCGAAGCGGCAACACGCCTCCGTCGGCTGGCAAACGATTCCCCGGTCCTCGGGCGGGTGATCCCGCCGCACACGCTCGCCGCACTGCTGCTCGACCACCACTCCGAGTCGACACGTGGTCAGCACCTGCTCCCCGGGGCGGAGCTCCTCCGGTTCCCGACGGACGTGGCTGAACACCTGATGTCGGAAGCCGGGGCACCCGTGCCCGACTACGCCGAACTTCCCATGGTCGACTGGGAGTCACGCGTGCGCTTCCAGCGCATCCACGACTTCAACGCCTACTTCGACGACACGGCCGACCTGCACGACCCAGAACGCATCCACACCGCTGTCACCAGCGAGCATCCGCACTGCTGCGACGAGCTCTCGCAGATCCTCGGACAGGCCGAGGAGGCGGCGGCCCTGTTCCCCGACGAAGCACTCGCCGAGGCAAACCTCGGACGCTGGCTGGCTTTCGGCGGGAGGCGCGGCGGTGACGGCTACTGGCGCACCTGGCTGCGCATGATCGTCCAGGAGGGTGAGGCTCATCTGCGGGAGTTCCACGCCGGGACGAGCCCACCTCCTCAGCCCGTCGCGGCAACCGCAATGTCATACGACGCAAGCGGCGAAGACCCGGGCCGTGATCCTGGTTCCGGCTCCGGTCCCGTGGCCAGCCTGATCGATCTCCTCGGCGATCGCGGCGAGGACGAGGTCGAGGACCGCCTCATGCGGTTCCGCCGCGTCTGGGACCGGCGGACGCTCTGGAGCGTCCTCCCCAGGTCCGCAGCGATCCGACTGATCCGCAGCGCGACGACCTCGTCTTCGCTGAATTCACCGGACGGCTCGCAGAGCCTCACCCCCGAGCAGAGGAATCTGCTGGCCCTCACAGCCGACCTGATCGATCTGGACTTCTACGCCCCCGAGTTGGCGTCGCTTCCGATGAACGGCTGGGAGACCGGGGAGCGCTTCCCCTCTCTGTGCCGGTTGGCCGACCTCAACCGCTCGACAGATCTGCGCGCCGCACTGGCGCGTCTCAACCACGCAAGGCGCTCCCCGCTGGCCGCGCTCCTCGGCGAGGCCACTGAGGCACTGGCCCTGTTCCCGAATCACCACGCAGCGGAAGCCAACCTCGCGCCCTCCCTGGGTGCCGGGGTGCGCGACCGGCTCACGCGTGTGCGGTTCCTCGCACGTGAAGAGCTCGCGTAGACCTGCTCCCTCGCGCCCGCTCCCCAGACGAGTGCTCAGCTCTTGGTCCAGTCCGCCCAGGACATGTTCCAGCCGCTCATGCCGTTGTCCGGGGCGACCTGGTCGCCGTCGGAGCCGACGACGCGGACCACGTCGCCGATCATCGAGTGGTCGAAGAACCAGCCCGCGGGGGTGCTGTCGCTGTAGCCGCCCGCGACGTCGTAGAGGCCGATGCAGCCGTGGCTGGTGTTCTGGCTGCCGAAGACCGAGGCCGGGCGCCAGTAGACACCGTGCACGAAGGTGCCCGAGTCGGTCAGGCGCATCGCGTGCGGGACGGCCGGGATGTCGTACTCGCTGCCGAGGCCGACCGTCGCCGAGTTCATCCGGGTGACCTGGTCCTGCTCGGAGATCACCATGGTGCCGTCGTAGGTGGAGTGGCCGGGGCCGCCCGCGGAGATGTAGAGGGTGCGCAGGGTCGAGCCGTCGCGGACGACCGTCAGCGTGTCGGAGTCCGTGTCGGCGGTGGAGATCTGGCTACGGCCGACGGTGAAGGTGATCGACTTCTGCTGGGTGCCGTAGACGCCCGGCGCGCCCTCGACATGACGCAGGTTCAGCGCGAGCGTCACCACCGTGCCCGGGGTCCAGAACTTCTGCGGGCGGAAGTCCAGCCGCTGCGCGCCGAACCAGTGCGGCGCGATCGGGACGGCGGGCTTCGCGGTGACGCTGATCGCCTGGAGGACCGCCGCCTGTTCCGTGATCGCGCGGTTGAAGCGGATGCTGACGATGAAGCCGACCCCGACCGTGCTCTTGTCCACCGGGTTGTAGAACCCGATGAAGGTGTTCTTGGGCACGAAGGTGGTGAAGCTGGCGTGCTTGGCGGCCTGGAGGCCGTCCTTGTCGACCGCTACCGCGTTGAGGGTGTAGCGGGTCTCCGGCAGCAGCTTGCCGGTCGGCTGCCAGGAGGCGCCGTTGGCGCTGACGGTCCCCGGGACCGCGTGGCCGTCGTCGTCCTTGAGGGTGACCTGGGTCAGCCGCCCGTCGCGGACGGTGGCCTGGACGCCGCCCTGCGCGGGGACCTCGGACGCGTTGTCACCCGGCGTCAGCGTCACCTGCGCGGCTGAGATCCGCGCGGTGTCGCTGCTGGCGTCGGCGCCCGCACCCGAGCAGCCCGCCAGCAGCAGAGTGAGCGGGAGAAGGGCCCCCACCGCCGCGCGCCTCATCCGTCCGGCCCACACGTTCACGCTCACTCCCGCCTCACTCCTGTGCTTGACCCGAAGGGCTCAACGAGGAGTCGAATCGAACGACACGGGCACGTCACCTTCTGGCCCGCACGGAAGTTGACCTCTTCCGCCCCGCCACCCCGCGCCTCACCCGGCTGCACAGCAGCACCCCGCCCAAGGGTTCTCGCGGGACCGAACGTGACCGGGCGGGTGACATCTGACGGCCAGTGGGGAACGTAACCGTAAGCCGGGGGATCGGGACGTTCACCGGGACGGGGAGGTGGGGTTGATGGCGATGCCCGCTGAGCTGAGACTGACGCAGGAGGAACCGGAGGGGCCCCACGCACCGGAGACACCACCCGCCGAGCCGGGCGACAGAGCCCCGAAGCGCGCCGTGCTGCCCGGCAGTTGGCAGCCGTTGGGCGCGCGCTACCACCAGGGGCCGGACGGGCGGCCAGGGACGAACTTCGCGGTCTGGGCGGGCGGCGCCGAGGCGGTCGAGCTCTGCCTCTTCGACGAGGAGGGCCACGAGACCCGCCATCCGCTGCGCGAGCAGACCTTCCAGGTGTGGCACGGCCACCTCCCGGACGTCCGGCCCGGACAGCGGTACGGGTACCGGGTGCACGGGCGCTGGGACCCGTGGACCGGCGCCCGGTGGAACCCCGCCAAGCTGCTCCTCGATCCCTACGCGCGGGCCGTCGACGGCCCGTTCGTGCTCCACGACTCCGCCTACGGCCACGTGCACGGCTGGCCGGAGGCCGACGTCGCCGACACCGTCAGGGACAACCGCGACTCGGCCCGCCACGTGCCCAAGGGCGTGGTCGTGCACGACGGCGACGACTGGCTCGACGACCGGCGTCCCAAGACGCCGTGGGCCGACACCGTCCTCTACGAGCTGCACGTCAAGGGCTTCACCCAGAACCTCCCCGGCGTCCCGCCCGAGCTGCGCGGCACCTACGCGGGCCTCGGCCACCCGGCGACGCTCGACTACCTGACCGGGCTCGGCGTCACCGCCGTCGAGCTGCTGCCGGTGCACCAGTTCGCCGACGAGGAGCACCTGCAGCGGCGCGGGCTGCGCAACTACTGGGGTTACAACAGCATCGGCTACTTCGCGCCGCACGCCGCCTACTCCGCCTCTGGCTCGCGCGGCGAGCAGGTCGGCGAGTTCAAACGGATGGTCAGATCCCTGCACGCGGCGGGCATCGAGGTGATCCTCGACGTCGTCTACAACCACACCGCCGAGGGCGGCGAGGGCGGGCCGACCTGGTCGCTGCGCGGGTTCGACAACGCGGGCTACTACCGGCTCCAGCCGCACAACCGCCGTGGCTACCAGGACTTCACGGGCTGCGGCAACAGCCTGGACGCCGCCCAGCCGCAGACGCTCCGGCTGATCACCGACTCGCTGCGCTACTGGGTCACCGAGATGGGCGTGGACGGCTTCCGCTTCGACCTGGCCGCCACCCTCGCCCGGACCGGCTACGACGTGGACATGCGCGCGCCGTTCCTCGGCGCCGTCTTCCAGGACCCGGTGCTGAGCCGGGTGAAGCTGATCGCCGAGCCCTGGGACGTGGGCCTCGGCGGCTACCAGGTGGGCAACTTCCCCCCGCTGTGGACGGAGTGGAACGACCGGTACCGGGACACCGTCCGCGACTTCTGGCGCGGGGCGCGCCCGGACGTGCGGGACCTCGGCTACCGGCTGGCCGGCTCCTCCGACCTCTACCAGCGCGCCGGGCGGCGGCCGTTCGCTTCGGTCAACTACGTCACCGCGCACGACGGCTTCACCCTGCGCGACCTGGTCTCCTACAACGGCAAGCACAACCAGGCCAACGGCGAGGACAACCGCGACGGGACGGACGACAACCACTCCTGGAACTGCGGCGCGGAGGGCGACACCGAGTCCCCGTCGATCAACGCGCTGCGCCGCCGCCAACTGCGCAACCTGATGTCCACGCTGCTGCTGTCCACAGGTGTGCCGATGCTGGTCGCGGGCGACGAGTTCGGCCGCACCCAGGGCGGCAACAACAACGCGTACTGCCAGGACAACGAGGTCGGCTGGGTGGACTGGTCGCTGCTCGACTCACCGGAGTGGCGACCGCTGCACGACCTGACCGCGCGGCTGATCCGGCTGCGCCGGACCCATCCGGTGCTGCGGCAGCGGGCCTTCTTCTCCGGCCGTCCCGCGCATCCGGGCGGGGTGCCCGACCTGACCTGGTTCACCGCGCGCGGCAAGGAGATGACCGAGGCCGACTGGTACGAGCCCGGCGCGACCCTGGCCATGCTGCTCTCCGGCGACGACCTCACCGAACGCGACCCGTGCGGCGAGCCGCTGCAGGACGACAGCTTCCTGCTGATCCTGCACGCGCACCACCGGGCGACCCGGTTCACCCTGCCCGGCCTGCCGTGGGCCCGCTGCTACGAGACGGTCGTCGACACCGCGTCGGAGCAGCAGTCCACGCCGGACGGCCGGCACTGCCCGGCGGGCGAGCCGATCGTCGTCCCCGGACGCTCGCTGCTGCTGCTCCGCGTCTGCGCGGGCGAGGAGTGACGCGGTTCCGACCCGGCTGTCAGTACCCGCCGTAGCCGCCGCTGGGCGCGGTCGGGGAGGGCGTCGCGGTGCCGGCCGTGGCCGTGGTCACCGCGTGCCAGCTGAAGGACTGCCCGGAGAAGGAATCCTTCGCGCCCTGCCCGAAGGCGTCACTCGTGGTGGTGTCCCGGGAGAAGGTGTAGACCGGGTGCCCCTCGGCGGTCAGCTGCGTGGTCCCGTCCGGGCGGGTGACCGTGCCGAAGGTGACTCCGTCCACGGAGGCGGGAGTGGACGTGGTGGTGACCGGGACCCAGACGGCGGCGCAGCCTCCGGTGCAGACGATCTTGCCGGTGGTGTCCCGGTTGTCGAAGTAGACGGTCCTGCCGTTGGCCTCGACCACCGTGCCGACGCCGTTCACCGTGTGCGTGGTCAGCGCGAGCGGACTGCTTCCACCGCCGCCGCTCGTCGGCGCGGAGGCAGGTGCGGAGGCCGGGCCGGAGGTCGCTGCCGGAGCGCTGCTCGACGCACTCCCGGACGTCGAGCCGCCGGACGAGCACCCGGCCGCCACTCCCCCGGCCAGCAGCACGGTGGCGGTCACTACGAGAACACGGGTCTTCATGGTCGCCCCCAAGGGCTCGCGGGAATCCTGCCTTCGGCCACGCCGGGACAGCCCGCGGTTCAGTCGGAAACTCCTGCGGTGCGGATTCGTCTCCTCTCCAGCTTGAACCGCCGACCGCCGGAGCGCGTACTGAAGGTGTGGACCACCCACCGACCTCGGACGCGGCGTTCGTCTCCGCGCTCTACGCGCGCTACGGACGGTCGGTGCTCGGACACGTCCTGCGCCTGGTGCACGGCGACTACCAGCGTGCGGAGGACCTCACCCAGGAGACCTTCCTGCGCGCCTGGCAGCACCGCGAGGCGCTCGACCTGGACCGGGCGGGCCCGTGGCTGCACACGGTCGCCCACAACCTGGTGGTCTCGGCGTACCGCAAGACGCAGGCCCGGCCCCCCGAGACGCCGCTGCCGGACGACGACCGCGGCGGCATCGAGGACCTCGGCGGCGAGGCCGAGCTGGACCGGATGCTGGAACGCTGGCAGCTGCTGGAAGCCATGCGCGGTCTGCGCCAGGAGCACCGCGAGGCGCTCATCGAGGTCTACTACCTGCGCCGCACGGTCGCCGAGGCGGCCGAACAGCTCGGCATCCCGCCGGGCACGGTCAAGTCACGCTGCTTCTACGGGCTGCGGGCACTACGGAACGTTCTGGAGGAGAGAGGAGTGACCTCACGATGACGACCTGTCAGGAGAGCGTGCAGTTGGGCGCCTACCTGCTCGGGGCACTCGATCCCGAGGAGCGGTCCGCGATGGAGGCCCACATCTCCACCTGCCCGCACTGCCGCGAGGAACTGCTGGCCATGGCCCCGCTCCCGGGCCTGCTGCGGCACACCCCGTTCGAGGAGCTGGACGAGAGCGCCGCGCTGGCGGAGTCGCTGACGCCGCCGGACGCGACCCTGTCGGCTCCGGCGGGCCACGCGCCGACGGCCTCGGGTGCCCTCGCGCCGACAGCCCCCGTCCCGCAGCGGCCGCCGCGGCGCCGGGTGCTGGTGACCGCCGGACTGGCGCTGGCCGGGGTGGCGGCAGTGGTCGGCGCATGGGTGTATGCCGGGGGCGTGCACAGCGGTACGCCTGCGCCCCCGGCGGCAGCGATGACGTGGACCGGCAGCAACCCGTCCACCCATGTGACCGCGACCGCCGCGCTGACCCCGGAGTCCTGGGGCACCCAGATGGAGCTGTCGCTGGGCAACCTCCCGCCCGGCATCACCTGTCACCTGGTCGTTCACGCCCGCGACGGGCAGAGCGAGACGGCCGGGACCTGGGGCTCGGGCTACGTCGCCAAGGCCGACGTCCCGGCGTCCACCTCGATCGGGCCCTCGGACATCGCGGGCCTGGACGTCGTCGACGGGAGCGGCACGGTGCTGGTCCACGTCCAGGGCTGAGTCCCGGACCGGGGGGACCTGGGGATGTGACCGGGGGGACCTGGGGATGTAAGGGGCGGAAAATAGGGTGAGGGCTGTCAGTGCTCCGGTCTAGGCTCCAAAGACTGTCTTGCGAACCACCCTTACGTCGCCCGTTTCGCCACCTCGTGATCCCTGGATGCAGAGCCGATGACTGAGCTGTCCACCCAGCCGCAGACGTCCCTCGACCCCGACCGACCCGCCCCCGACCGACCCGCCCCCGATTCCCCCGCCCCTCCGAGCGGGCCCGCCGCGAAGGCGGCCGTGCCGAAGCACTCCGCGATCCGGTCGCTGCTCCGGCTCCGCCCCTACGTCCGGCCGATCCGCTGGTACCTGGCCGGTTCGACGCTCGCCGCGCTGCTCGCCTCGCTGGCCGCGCTGGTGATCCCGCTGGTGCTGAAGGACATTGTCGACGGCCCGGTCGCCCACCACGACACCGCCGGGCTCTGGCAGCAGGGCGCGCTGCTGCTGGTGCTGGGCATGATGGAGGCCGGGCTCTTCGGCACCCGCCGCTGGCTGGTGGCCCGCCCGCTGGCCGGCGTCGAACGGCGGATGCGCGGCGACCTCTACGCCAAGCTGCAGAAGCTGCCGGTCTCCTTCCACGACCGCTGGGCCTCGGGGCAGCTGCTCTCGCGGGCCACCTCGGACATGTTCACCATCCGGCTGTTCCTGGCCTTCCCGCTGGTCTTCCTGATCGTCAACTCGATGGTCTTCCTGACCGGCATCGGCATCATGTTCAGCCTGGACTGGCAGTTGGCGCTGATCACGGTGGTCCCCGCGGTGCCGCTGATCCTGCTCTGCTCCTACTTCGAGGGCCGCTACTCCGCCGCCGCCCGGCTCTCCCAGGACCAGAACGGCGATCTGGCCACCGTGCTGGAGGAGTCGGTGCTCGGCATCCGCATCCTCAAGTCCTTCGGCCGCCACCGCACGATGGCCTCCCGCTACCGCGTCCAGGCCGAGCTGCTGCGCGACACCGAGCTGCGCAAGGCGCGGCTGCTGGCCGACCTCTGGGCGGTCATCGTCGGCCTGCCCGAGCTCGCGCTCGGCTGCTCGCTGGCGGTCGGCGTGGTCCAGGTCGCCCACGGCAGCGTCACGGCGGGCACCCTGGTCGCCTTCCTCTCCACGGCGCTGGGCCTGCGCTGGCCGGTCGAGTCCCTCGGCTGGCTGCTCGCCTACAGCAACGAGGCGTCCACGGCGACGGACCGTTTCTTCGAGGTGATGGACACCGAACTAGCCGAAGACCAGGACGAACCCGTCAGCGGCTCGACCGACCTCGCGGACGTCGAGCAGCAGGCCCGCGACGGCATCCGCTTCGAGGACGTCCACTTCCGCTACCCGGACGCCCCGGACGACACCCCGGACCTGCTGCGCGGCGTCGAGCTGCACGTCCGCTCCGGCGAGACCATGGCCCTGGTCGGTCTGACCGGCAGCGGCAAGACCACGCTCACCGCCCTGCTGCCCCGCCTCTACGAGACCAGCGGCGGCCGGATCACCCTGGACGGCACGGACATCCGCGACCTGCCCCGGCCCCGGCTGCGGGAGCTGGTCTCGATGGCCTTCGAGGAGCCGACCCTCTTCTCCGCCTCGGTCCGCGAGAACGTGCTGATGGGCGCGCCCGGCGCGTCGCCCGAGGCGCTCGACCGGGCCCTGGACGTGGCCCAGGCCGGCTTCGTCCGCGGTCTGCCGGAGGGCGCCGGGACGCAGGTGGGCGAGCAGGGGCTGAGCCTCTCCGGCGGCCAGCGTCAGCGTCTCGCGCTGGCTCGGGCGGTGGTCGGATCGCCGCCCTTCCTGGTGCTGGACGACCCGCTCTCCGCACTCGACGTGCACACCGAGGCCCTGGTCGAGCAGGCGCTGCGCGACGTGCTCAAGGGCACGACGGCCCTGGTCGTCGCCCACCGGCCGAGCACGGTCATGCTGGCCGACCGCGTCGCGCTGCTGGCCGACGGCCGGATCGAGGCGGTCGGCACCCATCACGAACTGCTGGAAACGAACCCGGAGTACCGGGAACTGATGTCGGGTGAGCGGGCCGAGGACGGGAGCCTGACGCGATGAGCGTGACCGATACCGAAGAGGCCGAGCTCCTGGAGGAGCTCGAACCGGACCGTGGCGCGCTGGCCGACGAGGACGCCCCCGCCACCGGCAGCGAGGACGGCGAGGACATCCCCGTCCCGCCCGGCGCGCCACGCGCGTTGCTGCGTTCGCTGCTGGGCCCGCACAAGGCGCGGGTCGTCCTCGCGATGCTGATGATCACCGTCCAGCAGGGCGCGCTGCAGGTCGGCCCGCTGCTGGTCTCCTACGCGATCGACCGCGGCATCCCGGCCCTGCAGCACCACGACGCGGGCCCGCTGGTCGCGGTGACGGCCGGTTACCTCGGCTGCGCTGCGGTCGCCACTCTGCTGCAACGTTCCTTCATCCGGCTCTCCGGCGTGCTCAACCAGGCCATCCTGCTGGAGATGCGCCGCCGGATCTTCCGGCACGCCCAGGCGCTGAGCCTGGACTTCCACGAGCGCTACACCTCGGGCCGGATCATCTCCCGTGCCACCAGCGACGTCGACACCGTGCGCGAGCTGCTCAACGAGGGCCTGCAGGAGCTGCTCTCGGTGATCCTGTCGCTGATGTACATCAGCGGCCTGCTGTTGGTGCTGGACTGGCGGCTCGGCCTGGCCTCGCTCTCGTCGATCCTGCCGATCTACTACTTCACCCGCGCGTACCGACGCCGCTCCCAGGCCATCTACCGCCGCTCGCGCACGGCGGTGGCCACCGTCATCGTCCGCTTCACCGAGACGATGAACGGCATCCGCCCGGTCCAGGCGTTCCGCCGCGAGGCCGCCAACGAGCAGGCCTTCGGCGTCGCCAACGCGGACTACGCGGACGCCAACGCGGGCGGTCTGCTGTCGATGGCCCAGTTCGTCGCGACCTCCCGCGCGACGGCCAACATCTGGATCACCGGCGTGGTCGTCTGGGGCGCGTACCTGGTCGCCGACGGCGGGCTGCAGCTCGGTGTGCTGGCCGCGTTCGTCCTGTACCTGCGACGGCTGTTCGACCCGATCGACCAGGTCGCGATGTTCCTCAACAGCTACCAGTCGGCGTCCGCCGCACTGGAGAAGATCGCGGGCCTGCTCGCCCACGAGCCGTCCGTCCCCGAGCCGACCGAGCCGGTCGCCCTTCCCGACCTCGCCAGGTCGGGGCAGGGTGAGCTTGCCGGAATCGCAGAACTCGCCGGACGCACAGTCGACTTCGACGGCGTCTCCTTCGCCTACCGCAACGGCCGCGAGGTGCTGCCGCGCTTCGACCTGCGGATCCCTGCGGGCCAGAGCGTCGCCGTCGTCGGCGCGACGGGAGCCGGCAAGTCGACCCTGGCCAAACTGCTGGCCCGGTTCTACGACCCCTCCTCCGGACGGGTCGCCCTGGACGGCGTCGACCTGCGCGACCTCGCCACGGCGGAGCTGCGACGCGGCGTGGTGATGGTGACTCAGGAGTCGTTCCTCTTCTCGGGAACGGTCGCCGAGAACATCTCCATCGGCCGCCCGGAAGCGACCCGTGAGGAGGTCGAAGCCGCGGCGCGCGCGATCGGAGCGTACGACTTCATCGCGGCGCTCCCGGACGGCTTCGACACCGACGTCCGCAAGCGCGGCGGCCGGATCTCCGCGGGCCAGCGCCAGCTGGTCGCCTTCGCCCGCGCCCTGCTGGCGGATCCGGCGGTGCTGATTCTCGACGAGGCGACGTCCTCCCTGGACGTCCCGGGCGAGCAGGCGGTCCAGCGGGCGATGGCAACGGTCCTGGCCGGCCGTACGGCCGTGATCATCGCCCACCGCCTCTCCACGGTGGAGATCGCCGACCGCGTCCTGGTCATGGACCAGGGCGAGATCGTCGAGGACGGCACGCCGACGGAGCTGATCGCAGGCACGGGCCGCTTCGCCGGTTTGCACCGGGCCTGGAAGGACAGCCTGGTCTAGTGCGGTGACGGGCTGCTGACCTCGCGTCAGGTGCGCGGTGGTGGTGCCCCGGTCAGGTCGGGGCACCACCATCGGTCCCGGGCGGCCGGCAGCGCCGGGCGAACCGGCCCCCTTGAGCCCGCGCGTACTACGGCTTGGCCGTGGGCTCCGTCACCTGGTCGTAGATCTCCTTGCCGGCCGCGTTGTAGGCGTGGACGTACGGGGCCGGGGAGAAGGCGTTGCCTTCGATGCCGGAGAGGGCGGCGGTGTAGACGAATGCGCCGTCGGCCATGACGGCGGGGTACTCGGTCGGGTCCTGGCCGTAGCTGATGGTGACCTTGGCGACGTCGGACGTGTAGTGCCCGGCGCCGAGCGCGAGGTACCGGCCGCCGTCGGCGGGCTCGCCGAAGCTGTCGAAGAACTCGATCAGGTGACCGGTGCCCCACAGGCGGTCGTTGATGAACGTCGGCGGCATGGACATGCTGCTGCCCTTGTCGCCCTTCGCCTCGCACTGCACGTACTGGCGGGCGGAGTTCACCGCGACGACCACACCGTCCGTGTCCTGCGCAGCCACGGACGAACGAACCGCGATCACCGCGTGGTAGTCCGAGGCGTCCGAACCCAGGCAGGAAGCCAGGATCCCGGCCACAGCCCCAGCCCCGATCGGCGTGGTCCTCGTGCTGGCGACGGTGAACGGAACGGGGGTGATGGTCACGCGGGTCGCGGAGACGCCGGTGCTGCCCGAGGCCTTCGAGACTCCGGCCGAGCCGGTGCCGTGCGCCTTGACGGCGGGCGCGGCGGACGGCTTGCCGTGGGCCTTGGCGGCGGGCTGGGCGCCGGGCTGAGCGGTGCCGGTCGCGGCGCTGGCCACTCCGCCTGCCGTCGCGATGGCGGCGGCGGTGGCTGCGATGATCATGATCGGGCGGAGACGCATGAATCCGTGTCCTTTCCTGCGGGCGTCCGGTTGATGCCCGCACCCCGGTACGCCTGCCGATGCCCGTCCGGTCGCACCCCGAGCCTGTGGTCCATGTCACATGCCGTGGATGCGACCTGGGGGCCGTGCTCGTGCGTACAGGCTCAGGTCCTGCCGATCGACAGCACCAGGAGAGGCCCTTGATGACGCCACAGGAGTACGACGCGTTCTACGCCGCGTCCTTCTCCCGCCTGACCGGGCAGCTCTACGCGCTGACCGGCGACTGGTCCGAGGCGCAGGACGTGGTGCAGGAGGCCTTCATCCGCGCGTGGGACCGAAGGCGCACGTTCGACCCGGACGAGGCCCCTGAGGCATGGATCCGGACCACGGCCCGGCGGCTGGCCGTCTCACGCTGGCGACGGCTCGCCCGGGGGCTGCACCTGGCCGGACGTCACCACCGCCATGAACCACCCACCGTCGAGCCGCCCACGGAGGAGCACCTGATGCTGGTCGCCGCGCTCCGCGACCTGCCCGAGGCCCAGCGCAGCGCCATGGTCCTGCACCACATGTGCGACCTGTCCGTCGAGCAGGTCGCGGCCGAGACCGGCGCCAGCGTCAGTGCCGTCAAGAGCCGCCTCGCCCGCGGCCGGACCGCTCTGGCGGCCCGGCTCGGCGACCAGTCCTCGACCAGCGAGGAAGGACGACTTCGTGTCTGACCCCCGCCACGACGCCCTGGGCGACCGGTTGCGGCTGCTCGGCACCCCGGCGCCCGCACCGGCCCTGCCCGCCGCGGAGATCCGCCGCCGCGCCGACCGGCGCCGTCGCCGTCGGCACGCCCTGGGCGCGACTGCGGCCTGCACCGCTGCGGCCCTGTGCCTGGCCCTCGCGTCCGTGCTGAACTCGCCCGAGCCGCTGCACGAGGCAGCCCCCACAGAGACGTCCTCGGTGTCGGCTTCCCCCGGCCTCCCGGTCGAGTCCGCCGTTGCCAGCACGAGGACGACGCCGATCGGGGCTGGGGCTGTGGCCGGGATCCTGGCTTCCTGCCTGGGTTCGGACGCCTCGGACTACCGCGCGGTGATCGCGGTTCGTTCGTCCGTGGCTGCGCAGGACACGGACGGTGTGGTCGTCGCGGTGAACTCCGCCCGCCAGTACGTGCAGTGCGAGGCGAAGGGCGACAAGGGCAGCAGCATGTCCATGCCGCCGACGTTCATCAACGACCGCCTGTGGGGCACCGGTCACCTGATCGAGTTCTTCGACAGCTTCGGCGAGCCCGCCGACGGCGGCCGGTACCTCGCGCTCGGCGCCGGGCACTACACGTCCGACGTCGCCAAGGTCACCATCAGCTACGGCCAGGACCCGACCGAGTACCCCGCCGTCATGGCCGACGGCGCATTCGTCTACACCGCCGCCCTGTCCACCGCACCGACCGCGTACGTCCACGCCTACAACGCGGCCGGCCAGGAGATCTACAACCAGCGGACCGACCACGCCGCCCGGTAGCAGCAGCCCGGCAGCCGTCGGGGTACCAGCGCCCCCGCCTCGATCAGGCGGGGGCGCCGTCATGCGTTCGGTCCCCGACTCGCGGCTACCGCAGGACGCCGTCCGCCAGCCCGGCCATCTCCGCCGGGACGGCGACGAGTCCCAGCTCTGCCTCGTTCGCCAGCAGGCGATGGCTCGGGAGGATCCGGACCGTGTACCCGAACGGGCCGGTGCGGCTCAGCTCCAGCGGGCCCTCGTAGCGCCAGCGGCCGTCGACGTCCGCGCGGTCGGCGGGCTTCAGCGAGACCGTCGCGACGTCCGAGATGACGTCCGCGTCGTCCACCCGGCCCGACACCACCTGCACGTCGACGTCGGACGGGTCCAACCCGTCGAGCCGGACCTGCACCCGCAGGGTGAGCGTGCTGCCCAGCTCCGGCGCGTCCGCGCCGCCCGCCGCCTCGACGTGTTCGACCCGCACCTGGGACCAGCGCGAGCGGATCCGGGACTTCCACTCCGCCAGCTCCCTGGCACCGCAGTACGCCGTCACGACCGCGCCGGGGGCCGCGACCCGCTCCGCGGCCAGCGCGCGGTTCGCCTCCGCCGCCGGGGCGTACAGCCGTTCGACGTACTCGCGGACCATCCGGCCCGCCAGGACCTTCGGGCCGAGCGTGCTGAGCGTGTGGCGGACCATCTGGATCCACCGGCGCGGCAGCCCGTGCGCGTCACGGTCGTAGAAGCGCGGGGCGACCTGATGCTCGATCAGGTCGTACAGCGCCGCCGCCTCGATCTCGTCGCGGCGGTCCTCGTCGGGCTCGCCGTCGGCGGTCGGGATGGCCCAGCCGTTGCTGCCGTCGAACCACTCGTCCCACCACCCGTCGAGCACCGACAGGTTGAGCGCGCCGTTGAGCGCGGCCTTCATACCGGATGTGCCGCAGGCCTCCAGCGGACGGAGCGGGTTGTTGAGCCAGACGTCGCAGCCGGGGTAGAGCTTGGCGGCCATGTCCATGTCGTAGTCCGGCAGGAAGATGATCCGGTGCCGCACCTCCGGGTCGTCCGCGAAGGCGACCAGCTTCTGGATCAGCGCCTTGCCGCCGTCGTCCGCCGGGTGCGCCTTGCCCGCCACCACGATCTGGATCGGCCGGGTCGCGTGCAGCAGCAGGCCGCGCAGCCGTTCGGCGTCGCGCAGCATCAGGGTGAGCCGCTTGTAGGACGGCACCCGCCGGGCGAAGCCGATGGTCAGCACGTCCGGGTCGAGCGCGTCACCCGTCCAGCCCAACTCGGCGACGGCCGCGCCGCGCTGACGCCAGGACGCGCGCACCCGCGCCCGCGCCTCGTCGACCAGCTGGGCGCGGAGCCGACGCCGCATCTCCCAGATCTCGCCGTCGGCGATGGCGTCCAGGCCGTCCCAGCGGCGGGACTCGCCGAGCACCATGGCGTCCTCGATCCGCTCGGCGCCCAGCTCCCTCGCGGCCAGCCGGACCACCTCGGGGTCGATCCAGGTGGCCGCGTGGACGCCGTTGGTGATCGAGGTGATCGGCACCTCGGCCGCGTCGAAACCGGGCCAGAGGCCGTTGAACATGGAGCGGCTCACCTGGCCGTGCAGCAGGCTGACGCCGTTGGCGCGCTGGGCCAGGCGCAGGCCCATCGCGGCCATGTTGAACAGCGCCGGATCACCGCCGGGCCAGCTCTCCGCGCCGAGCGCGAGCACCCGGTCGACGGGGACGCCGCCGAGCGGCTCGCCGGAGCCGACCGGGCCGTCGGTGGCGAAGTGACGGTGGACCACGGACCGGTCGAACCGGTCGATGCCCGCCGGGACGGGCGTGTGGGTGGTGAAGAGCGTGCCCGCCCGCACTGCCTCCAGCGCGGCGTCGAAGTCGAGACCCGCGCCGCCGTCTTCCGCCGGACGAGTGAGTTCGCGGATGCGTTCGACGCCGAGGAATCCGGCATGCCCCTCGTTGGTGTGGAAGACCTCGGGGTCGGCGTGGCCGGTCAGCCGGCAGAAGGTGCGCACCGCGCGGACGCCGCCGATACCCAGCAGCATCTCCTGGAGCAGCCGGTGCTCGCTGCCACCGCCGTAGAGGCGGTCGGTCACGTCACGGGCTCGGGAGTCGTTCTCCTCGATGTCGGAGTCGAGCATCAGCAGCGGGACCCGGCCGACCTGGGCCCTCCAGATCTGCGCCTGCAGCGAGCGGCCGCCGGGCAGGCCGAGGGCGACGGTGCAGGGGCTGCCGTCCTCCTCGCGCAGCAGGCTGACGGCCAGCTCGTTCGGGTCGAGCAGCGGGTAGCGCTCCTGCTGCCAGCCCTCGCGGGACAGTGACTGGCGGAAGTAGCCGTGCCGGTAGAGCAGGCCCACCCCGATGATCGGCACGCCCAGGTCGCTGGCGGCCTTGAGGTGGTCGCCCGCCAGGATGCCGAGGCCGCCGGAGTACTGCGGCAGGGTGGCGGTGATCCCGAACTCGGGCGAGAAGTAGGCGATGGCCCGGGGCAGCTCGCGGTCGGACTGCTGCTGGTACCAACGGGTGCCGGTCAGGTAGTCGCGCAGGTCCTCGTGGGCGTCGTGCAGGCGGCGCAGGAAACGGCGGTCGGCGGCGAGTGCGGCCAGGCGCTGGCCGGAGACCACGCCGAGCAGCCGCACCGGGTCGCATCCGGTCGACTCCCAGACCTCGGGATCGACGGAGCGGAACAGCTCGCGCGTCTCGGGGTGCCAGGACCAGCGCAGGTTGAGCGCCAATTCACCCAGGGCCTGGAGGGGTTCGGGGAGGACGGTGCGGACCGTGAAACGTCGGATTGCCTTCACCCCAGCGACCATAGCCGCGCCCACTGACCCGACGTTAGCGGCGCAGCGCGGCACTGCCCGCCGTTCGGCGCATTGGTGCGATCGGAGGCGTCAAGCTTCACTCTTCCGGGGGTACGGCACGCGCGGGCGCACGCCGGAGTGAGGGGGCGCGCGGTCGTAGTAATTCACACCGCCGACATACGGCTGTCCGCCCGCGCGCGACCAACTGCCTTGATCTGTGGCCGAAATGAGTGGCTACTGGCACGTAGCGCGGCCCGGCGGTGCGAGGATCGAAGCAGGTCGGAATGGACGCACCGGGCTGTTGACGCCGGATGCGGAACGCCCGCGTCTGCGTGTCCAGCTGTCCCGCGCGATCGTTGTCAACACGACGGCGTTCGACCGACGGCGGGTTGCCCGGCGGGGCGACCGGGGAAGGCTCTCTGCGGTCCTCCTTTTGGCGCTCCGCCAGGCATCTTCGCAGATCATCACAGTGCGTCACCCTTCACCCTGCGTCATCGAACTCCGTGCGGCGTTACCGCTTTTGCACGAGCTTCGCCTGGTTTCATGGATTTGTTCGCTTTTCGGTTCTTCTGCTTGACGGCCCGTTTGCTCGCTTGCTCACCAGCTCGCCGGCGCGCTTTCGCACTCACTCGAGATCGCAGCTTGGAGCCTCGATGACCCGCCCGCCTCGCCAAACCACCCGGAAGGACGACCCCCCTCAGATGATCGGCCGGATTCCCGTACTGGATGTGACCCCTTCGGTGGACTGCGGCCGACGGCCGGCCAAGTCCGTGGTGGGCGAGGCGTTCGAAGTCAGCGCGACGCTGTTCCGCGAGGGCCATGACCTGATCGGCGCCAACGTCGTCCTGCGCGACCCGCGTGGCCGCAGCGGCCCCTGGACGCCGATGCGCGAGCTGGCGCCCGGCACGGACCGGTGGGGCGCCCGGATCACGGCGCACACGCCGGGCCGCTGGACCTACACGGTCGAGGCCTGGGCGGATCCGGTGGCGACCTGGGAGCACGCGGCCCGGATCAAGATCGCCGCAGGCGTCGACGTCGGCCTGATGCTGGAGGAGGGCGCGCTGCTGCTGGACCGCGCCGCCGCCGGGGTGACCAAGAAGGACGGCAAGGCCCACGTGCTGGCCTCGGCGGAGACGCTGCGCGCCACGGAACCGGCCATGGCGCCGATGGACCGTCTGGAGGCCGCCCTGACGCCGGAGCTGGCGGCAGCGCTGGCCCGGCACCCGCTGCGGGAGCTGGTCTCCGCGTCCCGGCCGGTGCCGCTCCAGGTGGACCGGCGCCGGGCGCTGTACGGGTCCTGGTACGAGTTCTTCCCGCGCTCGGAGGGCGCACAGGTCGATCCCGAACGCCGCAGTGCGCCGGTTTCGGGCACGCTGCGCACGGCGGCCGAACGGCTTCCGGCCGTCGCGGAGATGGGCTTCGACGTCGTCTACCTGCCTCCCGTTCACCCGATCGGCCGTGCGTTCCGCAAGGGTCCGAACAACACCCTGGACGCGGGCCCTGCCGATGTCGGCTCGCCGTGGGCGATCGGCTCCCAGGAGGGCGGGCACGACGCGATCCACCCCGACCTGGGCACGCTGGAGGACTTCGACGCCTTCGTCGCCCGCGCGGCCGAGCTCGGCATGGAGGTCGCCCTCGACTTCGCGCTCCAGTGCTCCCCCGATCACCCCTGGGTGGAGAAGCACCCGGAGTGGTTCACCGAGCGGGCCGACGGCACCATCGCCTACGCCGAGAACCCGCCCAAGAAGTACCAGGACATCTACCCCGTCAACTTCGACCGGGACTTCGACGGCATCGTGGCCGAGACCGTCCGGCTGCTGCGCCACTGGATGTCCCACGGCGTCCGGATCTTCCGGGTCGACAACCCGCACACCAAGCCCGTCGTCTTCTGGGAGAAGGTGCTCGGCGAGATCGCCCGCACCGACCCGGACGTGCTGTTCCTGGCCGAGGCGTTCACCCGCCCCGCGATGATGCACACCCTGGCCAAGGTCGGCTTCCACCAGTCCTACACCTACTTCACCTGGCGTAACACCAAGCAGGAACTGACGGAGTACCTGACCGAGCTGTCGGGCGAGGCCGCCGCGTACATGCGGCCGAACCTGTTCACCAACACGCCCGACATCCTGCACGCCTACCTGCAGCACGGCGGCCGCCCCGCGTTCGCGATCCGCGCGGTCCTGGCCGCCACCCTCTCCCCGAGCTGGGGCGTCTACTCCGGCTACGAGCTGTACGAGAACGCCCCCGCGCACCCCGGCTCCGAGGAGTACCTGGACTCGGAGAAGTACCAACTCCGCCCCCGCGACTGGTCGCGGACGGACACCCTCGCACCGCTGCTGACCACCCTCAACCGGCTCCGGCGCGAGCATCCTGCCCTGCAGGAACTGCGCGACCTGCGTTTCCACCCCATCGACAACGACCAGCTCCTCGCCTTCTCCAAG
Source organism: Streptacidiphilus fuscans (assembly GCF_015690355.1). Classification (GTDB taxonomy): domain Bacteria; phylum Actinomycetota; class Actinomycetes; order Streptomycetales; family Streptomycetaceae; genus Streptacidiphilus; species Streptacidiphilus fuscans. The sequence continues at coordinate 320,832 of NZ_JADPRT010000002.1, forward strand.
CGCGGCGGGGAGGGCGAGTCGGCCGACGAGGTCCTCGTCGTGGTCAACCTCGACCCGCACCGGGCCCACGAGGGCACGCTCACCCTGGATCCGGACGCGCTCGACACCCCGGCGCTCGACACCCCGGCAGGGGACGCCGCGGCCGGGCACGCCGGACCGGGCCACCCGTCCCACGCCCACGCCCACGCGACGGAGGGTGCCACCGGCCAGGCCCACGGAGCGACCCTGACGGTCGGTCAGCCGACTGCCGCTCAGCGGGCGGGCGCGGAGCCCGTGATCGAGGTCCACGACGAGCTCACCGGCGAGACCTACCGATGGGGACGCCACAACTACGTCCGGTTGGACCCCCACACCCGGCCGGCACACATCCTCACGGTCCGGAGGGCCACCCAGTGATCGTCAACGAACCCGTCCCCGACACCTTCGCCGACACCCCGCAGCGCGACCGCGACCCGGAGTGGTTCAAGCGCGCCGTCTTCTACGAGGTCCTGGTGCGCAGCTTCCAGGACAGCAACGGCGACGGCGTCGGCGACCTCAAGGGACTGACCTCCAAGCTCGACTACCTCCAGTGGCTGGGTGTGGACTGCCTCTGGCTGCCGCCGTTCTTCGCCTCGCCGCTCCGTGACGGCGGCTACGACGTGGCCGACTACACGGCGGTGCTGCCCGAGTTCGGCGACCTGGCCGACTTCGTCGAGTTCGTCGACGCCGCCCACCAGCGCGGCATGCGCATCATCATCGACGTCGTCATGAACCACACCAGCGACCAGCACCCCTGGTTCCAGGCCTCCCGCACCGACCCGGACGGCCCGTACGGCGACTACTACATGTGGGCGGACAACGACAAGCTCTACCAGGACGCCCGCGTCATCTTCGTCGACACCGAGACCTCCAACTGGACCTACGACCCGGTCCGCAAGCAGTACTTCTGGCACCGCTTCTTCTCCCACCAGCCGGATCTCAACTACGAGAACCCGAAGGTCCAGGAGGAGATGCTGGCGGCGCTGCGGTTCTGGCTGGACCTGGGCATCGACGGCTTCCGCCTCGACGCGGTGCCCTACCTCTACGCCGAGGACGGCACCAACTGCGAGAACCTCCCCGCGACGCACGAGTTCCTCAAGCGCGTGCGCACGGAGATCGACCGCGAGTACCCGGACACCGTGCTGCTGGCCGAGGCCAACCAGTGGCCGGAGGACGTCGTCGACTACTTCGGCGACTTCTCCTCCGGCGGCGACGAGTGCCACATGGCGTTCCACTTCCCGGTCATGCCGCGGATCTTCATGTCGGTGCGACGCGAGTCGCGCTACCCGGTCTCGGAGATCCTCGCCAAGACCCCGGCCATCCCCTCCGGCTGCCAGTGGGGCATCTTCCTGCGCAACCACGACGAGCTGACCCTGGAGATGGTCACCGACGAGGAGCGCGACTACATGTACGCGGAGTACGCCAAGGAACCGCGGATGCGCGCCAACGTCGGCATCCGGCGTCGGCTGGCCCCGCTGCTGGACAACGACCGCAACCAGATCGAGCTCTTCACCGCGCTGCTGCTCTCCCTGCCCGGCTCGCCCGTGCTCTACTACGGCGACGAGATCGGCATGGGCGACAACATCTGGCTCGGCGACCGCGACGGTGTCCGCACCCCGATGCAGTGGACGCCGGACCGCAACGCCGGCTTCTCCGCCGCCGACCCGGGCCGGCTCAACCTGCCGGCCATCATGGACCCGGTCTACGGCTACCAGGTGACCAACGTCGAGGCGCAGATGGCGAACCCCAGCTCGCTGCTGCACTGGACCCGCCGCATGATCGAGATCCGCAAGCTCAACCCGGCCTTCGGCCTGGGCTCGTACTCCGAGCTGCCGTCCAGCAACCCGGCGGTCCTCGCCTACCTGCGCTCCTACGGCGACGACCTGGTCATGTGCGTCAACAACTTCTCGCGGTTCGCCCAGCCGACCGAGCTCGACCTGCGCGAGTTCGAGGGGCTGCATCCCGTCGAGCTGATCGGCGGGGTGCGGTTCCCGGCGATCGGTGAGCTGCCCTACCTGCTGACCCTCGGCGGGCACGGCTTCTACTGGTTCCGTCTGCGCCCGGGAGACCCCCAGGCCACCGGATCCGGCTCGGCGGCGACCACGGCTGCGACCGTGACCGCCACCGTGTCCGCGACCGTCCCGCCGACCGGCGCAGCTCGCCTCGCCAACGGTCGACCAGCACCGCTGCCCGGCCTCCGCTAGCGCCGCGCCGGGCTCGCGCGTCCCCCGTCCTGCCCAACGACGTCCCCCGACGGGCGTGCCAACGATGCCCACGCCCTCACATTCCGGAAAAATGGTTCAACCGGCGATCAACCACCCTTGGTCGCCGGTTGCGCCGGCCTCTCCGGGGAAAGGGAGAAATGTCCGACACCTCCCGACCGCGTGCCGTCACCTCTCCTGTCCCAGCAGCCTCGGCCGTCGGCTTCGGCCCGCTCGTGGCGGCGACACTGCCGTTGCTGCGCGACTGGCTGCCGCGTCAGCGCTGGTTCGCGGGCAAGGGCCACCCGATCACCGCGATCACCCCGGTGGCGACCACTCTGCTGCCCGGACCGACGGGACTGGCCCGCGGCACCGGCGTCCTGCTGCATCTGCTGCTCCGCGTCGACCAGCACAACGCCAGCGGCGGGGCGCCCCTCAACGACATCTACCAACTGCTGCTCGGCGCCCACCCCGACGGGCTGCCCGGGATCGGCAGCGACACGGCCGTGATCGGCCGGATCACCAGCGGCCCCTACGACGGGCTGGTCACCTACGACGCAGCCTACGACCCGGCACTGACACGTCGTCTGCTGGCGCTGCTCTCCTCACCGCAACGGCTCGGGCCGCTGCGGTTCTCCACGCTCGGGGACCGTCCCCCCGCGCCCGCGGCCGGGCGGGTGGGCACGGCGGAGCAGAGCAACACCTCGATCATCTACGACGCGGGCGGCCCGACCGACGCGGCGATCCTCAAGCTCTTCCGCCGGGTCAGTCCCGGCCTCAACCCGGATCTGGAGCTCTCGCTGGCCCTCGGCCGGGCCGGGAGCAGCCGGATCCCGACGCCGGTGGCCTGGTTCGAGGCCGAGCTGCCGGACGCACCGGACGAAGCTCCGGCCACCCTGGGCCTGCTCCAGCACTACATGCGGGCCGCGGAGGACGGCTGGGAGCTGGCGCTCCGTCAGATCGCGATGCTGGACGCGGACCCCTCCCGGGTCGGCCATTTCGCCGCAGAGTCGTTTCTGCTCGGCCGGGCCACCGCCGACGTCCACCTCGCCCTGGCCCGCAGCCTGCCGGTCGCGGTGCTGCGCCGCGCCGAGATCGAGGAGATGGCGGAGGCGATGGCGCTCCGTCTGGACGCCGCCGTGCTCGCGGTCCCGCAGCTGGCCCCGCACCGCTCCGCGCTGCGGCAGATCTTCCGCGACCTGTCCGCCTCCGCCCGGGACGGCCTGCGGCTGCGGGTCCAGCGCGTCCACGGCGACCTGCACCTCGGGCAGGCGCTGCGCAGCACCCGCGGCTGGGTGCTGCTCGACTTCGAGGGCGAACCGGCCAAGACCCTGGAGGAGCGCCGCAAGCCGCAGCCCGCCGTCCGCGACGTCGCGGCGATGCTGCGCTCCTTCGACTACGCCGCCGCGCACGCCGTCATGGCCGAGCCGTCCGTGGCCGCGGCCTGGGCGGCGCGCAACCGCGAGGCGTTCTGCGCCGGCTACGCCGCGACGGGAGCGCCCGATCCGACGCTGGACCCGGTGCTGCTGCGTGCCTTCGAGACCGACAAGGCGGTCTACGAGGTGGTCTACGAGGCCCGCCACCGCCCCGACTGGGTCTCCATCCCGCTGACGGCCTGTGCCCGCCTGGCCGCCTCGGTCACCGAGCTGACGGAGAGTGCGAACGGCTCCGTCGCTCCCCCGCTGTCCCACCCCACGACGCCCACAATCCCACGGGAGGCATAGATCGTGACCGCGTTCGACGTACCCGACACCTTTCTCGCCGCCGTACCGGCCATCCTCAAGGCCGCGACCGGCGGGGCCACGCACGGCGGCGCCAGGACCGGCAGCGCCGCGGGCGGCGGTGCCGTCACGGACGCCGCCGTCGCGGTCGACGCGGTCACGAGCGACTCGCCGGACCTCACCCCGAAGCCCTTCGCGCCCGGCCCGGTAGCACCCGAGCCGGTCGCGCCCGCCCCGTTCGCGCCTGACCCGGTCACACCCGACCCGGTCGCAGACGCCCCCGTCGCGGCCGACGGCGCGATCCGGGTGCCGGAGGCCCCGCTCGCGCCCGGCGAGGTGGAGCGGCTGGTCGGCGGCTGGCACCACGACCCGCACGGCCTGCTGGGGTCGCACGACTCGGCCACCGGAACGGCCGTCCGCGTGCTGCGCCCGCTGGCCGAACGGGTCGTGGTGGACACCGGCATCGCCCGCTACGAGCTGACGCACCAGCAGGACGGCTTCTTCACCGGCCTGCTGCCCCGCACCGCCGTCACCGAGGGCTACCTGCTCCGGGTCACCTACGCCGGCAAGGAGTTCGAGCAGGAGGACGGCTACCGCTTCCTGCCGACCGTCGGCGAGACCGACCTGCACCTGATCGGCGAGGGCCGCCACGAGCAGCTGTGGCAGGCCCTCGGCAGCCACGTCCGGGTGCTGGACGGCGTGGCGGGTGTCGCCTTCTCCGTCTGGGCGCCGAACGCGTCCGGGGTGCGGCTGGTCGGTGACTTCAACGGCTGGAACGGCGCCGCGCACCCGATGCGCTCGCTCGGCATCAGCGGCGTCTGGGAGCTCTTCGTCCCGGGCATCGGCGAGGGCACCAGCTACAAGTACGAGATCGCCACCCGCGACGGCCGCCGCCTGCAGAAGGCCGACCCGCTGGCCCGCGCCGCCGAGTGCCCGCCGGCGACCGCGTCCGTGGTCACCGAGTCGCACTACTCCTGGCAGGACGCGGAGTGGATGGCCTCGCGCGGCAGGCTGCCGCACCACCAGGGGCCGTTCAGCGTCTACGAGGTGCACCTGCCGTCCTGGCGGCCGGGGCTGAGCTACCGTCAGCTGGCCGAGGTGCTGCCCGCCTACGTCCACGACCTGGGCTTCACCCATGTCGAGCTGATGCCGGTGATGCAGCACCCCTTCGACGGCTCCTGGGGTTATCAGGTCACCGGCTTCTACGCGCCCACCTCGCGCCTGGGCTCCCCGGACGACTTCCGCTTCCTCGTCGACGCGTTCCACCAGGCCGGGATCGGTGTGATCGTCGACTGGGTGCCCGCGCACTTCCCCAAGGACGAGTGGGCGCTGGCGCAGTTCGACGGCGCGCCGCTCTACGAGCCGGCCGACCCGCGCCGGGCCGAGCACCCGGACTGGGGCACGCTGGAGTTCGACTACGGCCGCACCGAGGTCCGCAACTTCCTGGTCGCCAACGCCGTCTACTGGGGCGAGGAGTTCCACGTCGACGGTCTGCGGGTGGACGCGGTGGCCTCCATGCTCTACCTCGACTACTCCCGCGAGAACGGCGAGTGGGCTCCCAACGAGCACGGTGGCCGGGAGAACTGGGACGCCGTCAGGTTCCTGCAGGAGATGAACGCCACCGTCTACCGCCGCTGCCCCGGCGTCGTCACCGTCGCGGAGGAGTCCACCGCCTGGACCGGCGTCACCGCGCCGACCGACCACGGCGGGCTCGGCTTCGGCCTGAAGTGGAACATGGGCTGGATGCACGACTCCCTCGTCTACATGAGCAAGGAGCCGGTGCACCGCAAGTTCCACCACAACGAGATGACCTTCTCGATGGTGTACGCGTACAGCGAGAACTACGTGCTGCCCATCTCGCACGACGAGGTGGTGCACGGCAAGCAGGCGCTGGTCTCCAAGATGCCCGGCGACTGGTGGCAGCAGCGCGCCAACCACCGCGCCTACCTCGGCTACATGTGGGCCCATCCGGGCAAGCAACTCCTCTACATGGGCCAGGAGTTCGCCCAGGGCGCGGAGTGGGACCACCACGAGGGCCCGCAGTGGTGGGTGCTGGACGAGCAGTGGCCCGCCCACGCCGAGCACGCCGGCGTCCGCGACCTGGTCCGCGACCTGAACCGGATCTACCAGGACACCCCGGCGCTCTGGCAGCAGGACACCGACCCGGCCGGTTTCGCCTGGCTGGACGGCGGCGCGGCGGACGACAACGTCTTCTCCTTCGTCCGCTTCGACACGATGGGCCGCCCGCTGGTCTGCGTCAGCAACTTCTCGCCGGTCGTCCGCCACGGTTACCGGGTCGGGCTGCCGACGGTCCGGGCGGACGTCCGGGACGCGCGCTGGCTGGAGGTCCTCAACACCGACACGCCGGTCTACGGCGGCGGCGGGATCGGCAACCCCGACCCGATCAAGGCCGAGCCGGTCGAGTGGAACGGCCGGGACACCAGCGCGGAGCTGACCCTGCCGCCGCTGGCCACCATCTGGTTGAGTCCGGCCTGACCGGCGGGCGGCCCGTATCCTCACGGGCATGACCGTCGTGCAGATCCCCGGCTCCAAGTCCGTCACCGCCCGCGCCCTCTACCTGGCGGCGGCTGCCGAAGGCACCACCACGCTGCGGCAGCCGCTGCTGTCGGACGACTCCGAGGGCTTCGCCGAGGGCCTGATCGCCCTCGGCTACGCGGTGGACCGGCAGCCGGGTGTCTGGACGATCGAGGGCCGCCCGGCCGGTCCGGCGGTCGACGCGGCGGACGTGTTCTGCCGGGACGGCGCGACCACCGCCCGGTTCCTGCCCGCGCTGGCGGCGACCGGGCACGGCTCGTTCCGCTTCGACGCCTCCGCGCAGATGCGCCGCCGGCCCCTCGGCCCGCTGACGCAGGCGCTGCGCGAGCTCGGCGTCGACCTCCGCCACGAGGAGAAGGAGGGTCACCACCCGCTGCGGATCGAGGCGTCCGGCATCAAGGGCGGGTCGATCACCCTGGACGCGGGACTCTCCTCGCAGTTCCTGACCGCGCTGCTGCTCACCGGCCCGCTGACGGCCGAGGGCCTCGACATCACGGTGACCGACCTGGTCTCGGTCCCCTACGTCGAGATCACGCTGGCGATGATGAACCGCTTCGGCAACCCGGCCCGGCGCGAGGGCGACACCTTCGTGGTCCCGCCGGTCCGCTACACCGCGACGGACTACCTGATCGAGCCCGACGCCTCCACCGCCAGCTACGTCTTCGCGGCGGCGGCGCTGACCGGGAACTCGGTCACCGTCCCCGGCCTCGGCACCGGTTCGCTCCAGGGCGACCTGCGCTTCGCCGAGGTGCTGGGCGAGATGGGCGCGGACGTGTCGATCACCGCGGAGGCGACGACGGTCACCGGCACCGGCACGCTGCGCGGCATCACCGTCAACATGCGCGACATCTCCGACACGGTCCCGACCCTGGCCGCCATCGCGCCCTTCGCCGACGGCCCGGTGCGGATCGAGGACGTCTACAACACGCGGATCAAGGAGTGCGACCGCCTGGCCGCGTGCGAGCAGAACCTCGCGGCCCTGGGCGTGCCGGTCGCAACCGGCCGCGACTGGATCGAGATCCACCCGACGCAGCCGCAGGGCCCGGTGGAGATCGCCTGCCACGGCGACCACCGGATCGCGATGTCGTTCAGCGTCGCCGGCCTCCGGGCCGAGGACATCACCCTGGACGACCCGGGCTGCGTCAAGAAGACCTTCCCCGGCTTCCACCAGGCCCTCGCCGAGCTCCGCGCGGAGTGGGGGGTCTGACCCGCTCGGAGGATCACTCGTAGCGCGTCAGGCCGTCCGCAGCGCCGCGATGTGGTCGGGCAGGGTGATGCCGTCCGCCAGGTCCGGCGCGGGGACGGGGGCGTCGAAGACGGTGCGGATCGGGACGTTGCCCGCCCACAGGCCCAGCTCGGCGTCGGGTCCTTCGCCGTCGTCGGGCGGGCCGACGGAGATCTTGACGGAGGCCTCGGCCAGGTCCAGCGCGAGCAGCGTGGTGGCGGCGAGCTCCTTGCGGTTGGGTCGCCGGGCGTAGTCCCACTGGCCCGGCGCGCACTGTTCGGAGAGCACCCGCAGGCCCTCCAGCTTCTCCTCGTCCGCGAGCACGCGCGGGACGCCGTAGACCATCGCGCAGCGGTAGTTGACGCTGTGCTCGAACACCGAGCGGGCCAGGACCAGTCCGTCCACATGCGTGACGGTCACGCACAGCTCGGCGGCAGGGTCCTGCTGCAGGCTGCGGCTGGCGACGGAGCCGTGGAAGTAGAGCGTGTCCCCGGTCGCGCCGTAGACCGTGGGGACCACCATGGGCGTGCCGTCCACGACCACTCCGAGGTGGCAGACGAAGCCGGCGGCCAGTACCGCGTCCAGATCGGCCTTGCGAACGCTGCCGTTCTCGCGCATTCGGCGATGACGCGTCCGTTCGGTAACCGCGAGTTCTGACATCTTCCACTCTTCCGCACGACGGTTTTCGTTTCCTATTTGCGATCCTGCCACGGAATCCGCATTCCTGGAAGCGACATAAACGAATTCCGCCAAAGCATTGCCAGCCTTGGTCCGCTGACGGCACCATGTGGCACGCGCTGGCACCAGAGGTGACCGAGCGGTGATCCCGCCTCCGGAAACTCAAGCGAAACAAGGCTGTTGCCCAGCTTGCTCTCCCACCTGCTTGAGTGCGGCTGCGACGTCCCCCCGCGCCGCTTCCCCCGCACCACCGTTCCCCCCGTGCCGCGACCGGCCCTGCCCCCACGCTCCCCTCGGTCGCGGAGGAAAGGTCCCCCGTGAGCGAGTACACCCCGACCGAGACCAGAGGCCTGAAGGCCAATGTCCTCGGTACCTTCGACACCATCGTCATGGCCATCGCGGGCAGCGCCCCGGCCTACTCGCTGGCAGCGAGCACGGTCGCCCTGCTCGCCGCGGCCGGACTGTTCAGCCCCGCCGCGCTGCTGTGGTGCGCCATCCCGATGCTGGGCATCGCCTGGGCCTTCAACTACCTGGGCCGGCTGGACGTCAACGCGGGCGCCAGCTACTCCTGGGTCGGCCGCGCGCTGCACCCGGCGCTCGGCTTCACGGCGGGCTGGTCGCTGGTCGTCTCGGCGCTGATCTTCATGGTCGCGGGCTCGCTCCCGGCCGGCCAGTACACCCTCTCGCTCTTCTCGGCCTCGCTCTCCAACAACACCTGGGCCTGCGTGGGCGTCGGCGCCTTCGTCTTCCTGGTGATGGCGCTGCTGGTGCTGCTCGGCGCGCGGATCACCGCGCACGCGCAGTGGATCATGACCGGCATCGAGGTGCTGATCCTGGCGGGCTTCGGCATCGCCGCGCTGATCCACGGCGGCAGCGCGGCCCACTTCCAGTGGTCCTGGCTGTGGGGCTTCGGGCACTTCGGCGGCTTCAAGGGCTTCGCCGGTGCGGCGCTGGTGGCGGCCTTCTACTTCTGGGGCTGGGACGTCACCGCCAACCTGAGCGAGGAGACCACGGACTCGCAGAAGAACTCCGGCATGGGCGGCCTGCTCGGTGTCGCGGCGGTCTTCGCGCTCTTCGAGATCGTCACCATCGCGGTCAACATGATGGTGAGTCAGAAGGACATAGCCAACGGCGCTCCGTTCCTCAACACCCTCGGCGAGGCGGTCTGGCCGGGCGCGGGCGGCAAGATCATGGTGCTGGCCGTCGTCCTCTCCACCGTCGCCACGCTGGAGACGACGCTGATCCAGGTCAGCCGGTCGCTCTTCGCCATGGGCCGCGACAAGACCCTCCCCGCCGTCTTCGGCCGCACCCACGCACGCTGGCAGACGCCGTACATCGGCCTGGCCGTCGTGGTGGTCGTCTCGCTGGGTCTCTTCGTGGCCTCCAGCGCGCTGGGTTCGGTCACCAAGATCCTCAACGACGCGGTGGCCGCCATCGGTCTGCAGATCTGCGTCTACTACGCGCTGGCCGGGATCGCGGTGGTCGTCGCCTACCGCAAGGTCGCCTTCAAGTCGCTGCGCAACCTGATCTTCGTCGCCGTCTGGCCGGGCGCGGGCGCGGTCTTCATGGGCTTCCTCTTCGTCGAGAACTGCATGAACCTGCCGCTGACCCAGATCCTGATCGGGCTCGGCGCGTTGGCGATCGGCATCGTCCCGCTGGCCGTCTACTGGGCCAAGGGCAGCGAGTTCTACACCAACCCGGGCGCCCGCCTGGACGCCGCGGTGGCCGAGGCGGTCGACGCCGAGTTCGGCGGCTCGAACCTGGCCACCGCCACATCCGACTCGACCGGCTCGATGGCCACCGACCTGTAGCCTCCCGCGCTACCCCGCAGCGCGCGCCCCACCCGCGCAACCGCACAACCCCCGCACCTGGAACCGCATCCCGGACACCGGCGTCCACTCACCGATCGACAACTCCACAACTCCACAGGCACGACGACCGGCAGTCCGACGACTGCCGGTCTGTCGGCTTTCCGCATCCGAGGGGCAGCCCGCCATGGCCCGAGCATCGCGCCGCCGCACCACCGCACCGCAGTTCGACCAGACCTACGGCGACGCCGATCTCGCCGCCGCCCGCCACGACCTGGCGGTCGGCCGCTGGCAGGGCGCGCGCGACCTGCTCCGCGACACCGGACGCGACTGGGACCGGCGCACCCACCGGGTCCGGCTGCTCGCCGACGTCGCCGCCTCCACCCGGACCGTCGAGTCCTGGCAGGCGGCCGAGCCGAACAACCCCGACGCGCTGGTGCTGCGCGCCGAGACAGAGGTGCAGCGCACCTTCTTCGCGGTCGCCGAGTCCCACCACCAGAACGGCACCCCGCCGCCGACCGAGGACGCCACCGCCCGCCAGGACCTGGACCGGGTGGCCAGGATCTGCCTCCAGGCCTCCGAGAAACACGCCCCGGACCCGGTCCCGTGGGTCTCCCTGATGACCCTGGCCCGCCTCTACGGCCAGGGTCATCAGCATGTCTGGCACTGGTGGCGCGAGCTGCAGGCCCGCGACCGGTTCAACCGCGAGGGCCACCACCAGGTGCTCCGTCACCTCTCCGCCCGCTGGCACGGCAGCCACGGTGAGATGTACAACTTCGCCCGCGACAGCGCGGCCTTCGCCCCGCCCGGGTCCCCGCTCGCGGCGCTCACCCAGGCCGCGCGCGCCGAGCACTACCGCCACCGGGTCGAGACCGAGGGCCCGTCGGCCGTCGGCCTCACCTACCACTGGACCCACGAGGTCGCGGTCCAGGCGCTGCGCAGCACCATGCGCCAGTGGATCGGGCCGCGCTCCGGCGCGGAGTACGCCCAGGACGTCGCCGACCTCAACCTGCTCGCGCACGGCCTGGTCTTCGCCGGGCTGGCCCCGGAGGCCAAGGAGGTCTTCGCCCACCTCGGCGACCGACCCACCCGGGTCCCCTGGGCCTACAGCGGCGACCCGCTCGCCCTCTTCCACCACTGGCACGCCCAGCTCGGTGGCTGAGGACCGCGCTGACGCGTCACCCCGCGGACTCGGCCCCCGCCTCGACTGCTGCTTCCACCGCGTCCAGTGCGCGCTCCGCGCGGATCGTGCGGGGGTGCTGGGCACCGAAGTGCGTGCGCCAGGACGCGACGTTGCCGCGCAGCAAGGTCAGCGCCTCCTCCCGGCGCTCGACGCGGGTCTGCGCGACGCATCGGCCCAGCAGCGTCTCCGCGGCGAGGGTCCGGTAGTGCGAAGGACCGTGGCGGCGGGCCAGCGACTCGAACGACGCGTGCGACACAGCCTCCGCCTCGGCGGTGCGGCCCAGGCCACGCAGGGCCTCGACCCGGACCGCGTGCGCCCGCTCCTCGTCGTCGGCAAGCTGCGACGGCTCAGGACGTCCAGCGAGCGCCTGCTCGGCGACGCGCAGCGCCTCCGCGTGCTCGCCGGACCGGTTGTGGAGTCGGGCCAGCAACACCTGGAACAGGAAGGCGGGGTAGCCGAAGTTAGGACCCCGTCTGGCCGCGGACGTCATCCCGGCCTGCGCCTCGGCCGCGGCCTCGGGCATGCGGTCGAGCTCCAGCAGGGCGGCGGCCAGGTTGTGCTGTGCCATCAGGCGCACGTACGCGGCAGGCTGCCCGCTGAGGGCGGTCGCCTCCTTGGCGACTGCCCTGTGTTCCGCCACGGCCTCCTCCAGCCGGCCCAGGTACATCAACTGGACGCCGCGGAGGGAGCGCAGCCGCAACCGGTCGAGAGGACCGTCCTGCAAGGAGTCGCTCAACGCGTCGGCCTCCGCGGTCGCCTCGGCATGGCGTCCCTGCCCCGCCACGGCCGCCACCAGCGCCAGGAGGAGCGGGCCCGACACGGAACCCGTGTGCTCTTCCTCCGCGGCCGCCATCCGTGCCTCCGCCTCCGCCTCCGCGAACCGAGCCTGGAGGAGCAGTGCCTGTGCCAGCGTCAGCCGGAGCGCCGACGTCCACGCAGCGGGCAGATCGGGCACCTTGGTCGCGCTGGCGAGCAGGTCCCGGACCTCCGCCTCCCCCTCCGCCACGCGCTGAAGCTGGAACAACGTGTGCGCCCGGTCCCGTCGCGCCGCGAACACCGGCGCAGAGGTCTGGGGGAAGACCGCCTCCGCGACCCGGACCGCCTCGGCGAGCACCTGCTCGCCCTCGCCCACCCGGGCCAGTTGACGCAGCCGTTCCGCCCGCTGCCGCAGCACGGCGACCGTGGCCGCCGCCTCCTTCTCCGCTCGCTGCTGCCGCCAGCCCGCGATGACGCCCATCTGCCCGCCCCTGCACCCTGTGGAATGTGTGGCCGGAAAGCTACCCGACCGCCGCATGAGCGCCGAAAGGCCCCTGCCCTTGGTCGATCGTCGGGACTTTCCGGGACCTACGTCGCGACTCGGGCAGCGGGCCGCACGCTGCCCGAAATGCGAAGGTAGTCTCGAAGCCGCTACATGCTCGAAAACTCGAAAGCCTGCTCGATTCAAACAAAGACGAAGCCGCGCAGGCGAACCGGAGAATCGCGATCGGAGTGCGTCGGTGGCCCGCAGCGTCTACGTGACCGGGATCGGCAGGGGGGACGGCCGTCAGGTCGTCGAGCTGGGCGTGATGGAGCTGCTCACCCGGCACGTCGACCGGGTCGGCATCTTCCGGCCGCTGGTGCACTCGTCCACCGACCACGTGGTGGAGCTGCTCCGTGGGCGCTACCGGGTCGACCTGCCGCCCGCGTCGATGTACGGGATGAGCTACGACGAGGCCGCCGCGATCCTCGCCGAGCGCGGGCAGGAGGAGCTGGTCGGCCAACTGGTCGACCGGTTCCGGGCGGTGGAGCGCGAGTGCGAGGCGGTCCTGGTGCTCGGCACCGACTACACCTCCACCAGCATCCCCGACGAGCTGGCCCTCAACGCGCGTCTGGCCAACGAGTTCGGCGCGGGCGTGCTGGTCGTCGTCGGCGGCCACCGCGAGAGCGCGGACACCGTGGTCAACGAGGTACGCAACGCGCACCGCTCCTACGCCGACCTGGGCTGCAACATCGTGGCGATGGTCGCCAACCGGGTCACCGGAGCCGACAAGCAGGCCGTCGCCCGTCGCCTCGCCGTGCGGCCCGCCGTGCCGGTCTACGTGATCCCCGACGACCCGGCGCTCTCCGCGCCGACGGTCACCCAGGTGGCCGAGGCCACCCGCGCCGAGGTGTTGCTCGGCGACCCGGCGGGCCTGGCCCGCGACGTGCGCGGCTTCGTCTTCGGCGGCGCGATGCTGCCGACCTTCCTGGACGCGATGACCGACGGCTGTCTGGTGATCACCCCCGGGGACCGCGCCGACCTGCTGATCGGCTCGCTGGCCGCGCACGCCGCCGGTGCGCCGCCGATCTCCGGCGTGCTGCTGACGCTGGGCGAGAACCCCGGCCCCAACGTGATGAACCTCGCCGCCCGGCTGGCTCCCGGCACGCCGGTGCTCTCCGTCAAGGAGGGCAGCTACCCGACCGCGATGCGCCTCTCCACCCTGGAGGGACGCCTCACCGCCGCGTCGCCGCGCAAGGCGGAGACCGCGCTGGGCCTCTTCGAACTCCATGTCGACGCAGCCGAGTTGACGGACCGTATCGAGCTGAGCCGGTCCGCGCGGGTCACCCCGATGATGTTCGAGCACGAGCTGCTGGAACGCGCCCGAGGCGCGGCGCTGCGCGACATCGTGCTGCCCGAGGGCGGCGAGGAGCGGGTGCTGCGCGCGGCCGAGGTGCTGCTGCGCCGCAACGTCTGCCATCTGACCCTACTCGGCAGCGAGGACGCGATCCGCCGCAAGGTCGCCGAGCTGGGCCTGAACATCTCCTTCGACGCCGAACCCGCCCCCGGCCGGGCCCGCGCGCGGATCATCGACCCGGCCACCTCGCCGCTGCGCGACCGGTTCGCCGAGGTCTACGCGGAGCTGCGTCGGCACAAGGGCATGACGGTCGAGCTGGCCCTGGACGTCGTCACCGACGTCTCCTACTTCGGCACCCTGATGGTCAAGGAGGGCCTGGCCGACGGCATGGTCAGCGGCGCGGTCCACTCCACGGCCGCGACGATCCGCCCGGCCTTCGAAGTGATCAAGACCTCGCCCGAGGCGAAGATCGTCTCCTCGGTCTTCTTCATGTGCCTGGCCGACAAGGTCCTCGTCTACGGCGACTGCGCGGTCAACCCGGACCCGGACGCGGAGCAACTGGCCGACATCGCCGTCCAGTCGGCGGAGACCGCGGCCCGGTTCGGCGTCGCGCCGCGGGTGGCGATGCTCTCCTACTCGACCGGCACCTCCGGCTCGGGCGTGGACGTGGACAAGGTCCGCAAGGCCACCGAGCTGGTCCGCGGGCTGCGTCCGGAGCTCAAGGTGGAGGGCCCGATCCAGTACGACGCGGCGGTCGAGCCGTCGGTCGCGGCGACCAAGCTGCCGGGCTCGGAGGTGGCCGGGCAGGCGACCGTGCTGATCTTCCCCGACCTCAACACCGGCAACAACACCTACAAGGCCGTGCAGCGCTCGGCCGGAGCGGTCGCGGTCGGCCCGGTGCTCCAGGGTCTGCGCAAGCCGGTCAACGACCTCTCGCGCGGCGCGCTGGTCCAGGACATCGTCAACACCGTTGCCATCACGGCGATCCAGGCCCAACAGGCGGCCCAGGCCCAACAGGCGGCCCAGGCCCAGGCATCGGCACAGCAGACCGAGGAGACACCCCAGTGAGCGACGCGACCCGGGTGCTGGTGCTCAACTCCGGCTCCTCGTCGGTGAAGTACCAGCTCATCGACATGGCCGACGGAGCCCGGCTGGCCTCCGGCCTGGTGGAGCGGATCGGCGAGGGCCAGGGCCGGATCGCCCACGAGCCGTCCACCGGCCCGGAGCGGGACCGGTACGAGCCGTTCCCCGACCACACCGCCGCGCTCTCCGCCCTCGCGGACGAACTCGCCGCCGACGGCATGGGCCTGGACTCGCCGCACCTGGCCGCCATCGGCCACCGCGCGGTCCACGGCGGAACGAGGTTCACCGAGCCGACGCTGATCACCGACCAGGTCGTCGAGGGCCTGCGCGAGCTCGTCCCGCTGGCACCGCTGCACAACCCGGCCAACATCACCGGCATCGAGGTCGCCCGCAAGCTGCGTCCCGACCTGCCGCAGGTGGCCGTCTTCGACACCGCCTTCCACGCCACCATGCCGGAGTACGCGGCCCGTTACGCCATCGACAAGGCCACCGCCGACGCCCACCAGATCCGCCGCTACGGCTTCCACGGCACGTCCCACCAGTACGTCTCCCGCCGCACCGCCGAGCTGCTCGGCAAGGCGCCGGAGGCGGTCAACGTGATCGTGCTGCACCTGGGCAACGGCGCCAGCGCCTCCGCCGTGGCGGGCGGACGCTGCGTGGACACCTCCATGGGCCTGACCCCGCTGGAGGGCCTGGTCATGGGCACCCGCTCGGGCGACCTGGACCCGGCGATCCTGCTGCACCTGCACCGGGTGGGCGGAATGTCGGTGGACGAGATCGACGCGCTGCTCAACCGCCGCAGCGGTCTGCTCGGCCTCTGCGGCGACAACGACATGCGCGAGATCGGCCGCCGGATGGGCGAGGGAGATCCGGAGGCACGGCTGGCCTTCGACATCTACATCCACCGGCTGCGGAAATACATCGGCGCGTACTACGCGGTTTTGGGCCGGGTGGACGCCATCGTGTTCACCGCCGGGGTGGGCGAGAACTCAGCCGCGGTCCGCGAGGCGTCACTCGCGGGCATGGACGCGATGGGCATCGCGCTCGACTCGGTGCGCAACGCGGTGCGCGGCAGCACACCTCGGCTGATCTCGGCGGACTCCTCCCGGGTCGCCGTCGCGGTGGTGCCGACCGACGAAGAACTGGAAATCGCGCAGCAGACCTTCGCGGTGGTCCGCCGTACTGCGGAGTAACACCCTTACTGCGCAGTAACGCCACCGAATTGCGGGGGAATGCACCTGAAAGGTATGCCGATAAGATGAGCCATATGCGCCGAGCCAAGATCGTTTGTACTCTGGGTCCCGCGACGGACGGATTCGAACAGCTCAAGTCGCTGATCGAAGCCGGAATGAACGTCGCTCGTCTGAATATGAGCCACGGCACCCACGCCGAGCACGAGCACCGCTATGCCAACGTGCGGGCCGCCTCCGAGGCCACCGGCCGTGCCGTCGGCGTGCTGGCCGACCTGCAGGGCCCCAAGATCCGTCTCGCCACCTTCGCGAACGGTCCGGTGACCGTCGAGAACGGCGACACCTTCACCATCACCACCGAGGACGTCCCCGGTGACCAGCACATCTGCGGCACGACCTACAAGGGTCTGCCGGGCGACGTGAAGCCGGGCGACCCGGTGCTCATCAACGATGGCGTCGTCGCCCTGGAGGTCGTCAGCGTCGACGGCCCCCGTGTGGTGACCCGAGTGGTCGAGGGCGGGGTGCTCTCGAACAACAAGGGCATCAACCTGCCCGGCGCGGCGGTCAACGTCCCCGCGCTCTCCGAGAAGGACAAGGACGACCTGCGCTTCGCCCTGCGGATGGGCGTCGACATGGTCGCGCTCTCCTTCGTCCGCAACGCCGCGGACATCGAGGACGTCCACGCGGTCATGGACGAGGTGGGACGCCGCGTCCCGGTCATCGCCAAGATCGAGAAGCCGCAGGCCGTCGACGCCATGGAAGAGATCGTCATGGCGTTCGACGCGGTCATGGTCGCCCGTGGCGACCTGGCCGTGGAGTACCCGCTGGAGAAGGTGCCGCTGGTGCAGAAGCGCCTGGTCACCCTCTGCCGCCGGAACGCCAAGCCGGTCATCGTCGCCACGCAGATGATGGAGTCGATGATCACCGCGTCCCGCCCGACGCGCGCCGAGGCGTCCGACGTCGCCAACGCGATCCTCGACGGCGCGGACGCGGTCATGCTCTCTGCGGAGTCCTCGGTCGGCAAGTACCCGATCGAGACCGTGCAGACCATGGGCCGGATCGTGGAGGCCGCCGAGGGCGAGCTGCTCTCGCAGGGCCTGCAGCCGCTCAACCCGGGCCGCAAGCCGCGCACCCAGGGCGGCTCGGTCGCCCGCGCCGCGTGCGAGCTGGGCGACTTCCTCAACGCCAAGGCGCTGGTGGCGTTCACCAAGTCCGGTGACACCGCCCGCCGGCTGTCCCGCTACCGCTCGCCGATCCCGGTGCTGGCGTTCACCCCCGACGCCTCCACCCGCAACCAGCTCACCCTGAGCTGGGGCGTCGAGACCTACGTGCTGCCGCAGGCTCCCAACACCGACGCCATGGTCGACCAGGTCGACGGCGCGATCCTGGCGCAGGGCCGGTACAGCAAGGGCGACACCGTGATCATCACGGCCGGCTCCCCGCCCGGCATCGTCGGCACCACCAACATGGTCCGCGTCCACCACCTGGGCGCCGGCGACTGACGCCTGCCACGCAGGCTTCACGACGACCTGACGGCCCCTCGGCCCGCTCCGCACCCCGCGGACGCGGGACGGGGGGCGTCGGGCTTTTCGGGCCGCTGTCGGAGCGACCCCTGGGAACGTCGGAGCGGCCCTGGGAACGGCCCTAACGCTCGCCCAACGGGCCCAGCACGGCCCAGGGGTTGGGCAGCGTGCCGGGCGTCGCGTAGCCGTGGACGGGGGCGTCCGGCGGCGCGGCGTGGACGAGGTGGCAGTCGCGGTCCGGGTCGAAGGGGGCGATGTCCCCGTCCTGACCCGGGAGGCCGCGGTAGGTGTCCCAGGAGCCCTCGAAGGTGACCACCAGGTCCGCCAGGTCGTGGTACGCCCAGTGGACGCGGGTGCCGGGGTTGAGGGCGACGAAGCCCGCGCCGAGGGAGCGGGCGGCGACGCCCAAGCGGGCGTAGTACGCGACGCCGTCCGGTCCCGCGAGGGTCTGGTCCAGGAAGACGCCGTCGACGTCGTACCAGGCGCGGTGGCGCTCGATCTCGGCGACCACCTCGCCGTGCGGGCGGCGGCCGTAGTCGGTGTCGACATAGCCGAGGACCCGGGTCTCCCGCAGCCCGGCGCGGACCTGCGTGTAGGCGGGGTCGGGGGCGTCGCCGGGGCCGCTCGCCGGGTTCAGGACGACGGCGGTCAGCCGTCGCGCCGCACGGCGCAAGGCGGCCCAGGCGTCCGGCTCGACGGCGGGGTGGAAGTAGGCGGGGACCAGAATCCGGGCGGCTCCGCCGCTTGGAGGGGATATCGCGTCATCACTCACGCCAGGACCAACGAGCCCGCCGGACACAAGAAACCCCCGCTACCGCCGGCCGACGGTGCGGGGGTTCTGCCGGAGCCTGGGACTCAGCTGCCGCCGAGCGGCGTGTAGTACAGGTGCATGCCCGGGATCGTCAGGTTGCCGCCGAACTGGCCCGCCTGAACCGCCGTCATGTTGCCCAGCTCCAGCTGCAGCGGGATCGGCACGGAGCCGATCAGGTTGTACAGCCACTGCGGCAGCGTGTCCGGGGTCAGGTCGATGCCGATGTTGAGGATCCCCAGCGGGATGCCCTCGGCCGCAAGGATGGTGCCCTTGAGCTCCTTGACGTACATGGTCACCGTGCCGCCGCGCATCGTCGAGGTGGTACCGGGACCACCCTTGACGTGGACCTCCTGGCCGCGCTGGTTGGCGGACATGTCCAGGTCGCCGATGTCGACGGCCTCGGCGGTGAACTTCAGCACCCGCTCGGTGCTGCCGTCCGCCAGCTGGATGGTGACCACGCCGTGGAACTCGGTGTTGATCAGCTTCAGGTCCGAGGACTTCAGCGTCCACGGCTCCACCGGCATGGTGCCGCCGGGCAGCTGCGAGGTGATCGAGGTGTCCAGCGGCGCTGCTACGTGGCTGATGTCGCAGAGCTTGTTCGCGGCCGAGCCGCCGGTCGCGGCACCGCCCGACGCCGAGCTGCTCGGCGTCGCCGACGGAGCGGGCGTCGAGGGCGCGGCCTTGGGCGTGACCAGCGACGTGACCGCGTGGGTCAGGGCGCTGACCGGCGAGGTCGCCGCAGCGGTCGGCGATGTCGCGGACGCGGCCGTGTGCGGCACCGCGGCCGTCGCCGCGTGCGCGGCGGACGACGCACTCGCCGAGGGCGAGGCGGAGGCCGAGGGCGTCGCGGACGACGCGGTCCCGTGGCTGGACGAGGTGGTGCTGTCCAGGCCGAGCAGCCCGCCGAGGCCGCCGAGAAGGCCGCCGAGGCCGCCCGACGAGCTCTGCGAGGGGCTGGGCGACGGCGTGGCGGAGGCCGACGGCGTCGTCGAGCCGGAGCCCTGCGGCGCGGGCGTCGCGCCGCCGCCTACCGCGGTGTGGCCGGTCGGCGTCCCGGGGGTCGCCGCGGGCTTCGGCACGGTCGTGGGCTTGGCCGCCGCAGACGTCTTGGACGGGCTGGGCACGGCCTTGCTCGGCGACGCGGACGGCGTGGCAGCGCCCGTCCCGGTGCCCGGCGCGCCCTTGCTGCAGTCGGCGCCGGTCGGCCCGGGGACCGCGTCCTGGACCGTGGGCGCGGCCTTCGGCTGGGTGTTGTTGTCCGCGGCGAACGCCAGCTTGGGGGCAAGCGTGCTCACCAGCAGGGCCGTGGGCATGGCGGTCAGCGCGATCGCCCGGCCGACGGGGCCTTTGATGCGTCCGCGCACGGTGAGGCGGGGAGCAGCGTGCCGACCGGTGGTCCGGTCGGGCGGCTGCTCGTTGTCGGTCGACACTCTTAGCTCTCCTCCTGCGCGTCCGGCGCGCCCTGCAGCTCGGCGGGCGAGGCCGTCTGTGCCTGGGCAGTCGGGGCCACCTGTGTCCCACCCGCCGCGTGCGCACCGGCCGCCTTCGGCTCCTTGAGCGGAGCCCAGGAGCAGATCAGGGCTCCCCCGACGATGCCGAGGATGAGCCCCATGCCGAAGCCGCCCATGTTGGAGATGGGCAGGGCGACCAGGCTGAGGATGATGGCGGCTATGCCCGCGAAGATGCGGATCAGCGGCTGGAACCAACTGGAGATGCCGAGGGCGATCAGCAGCAGGCCGATCACCGCGGAGCCTGCGCCCGCGGTGGTGGCCATGTGGATCCGCAGCGCGCCCAGGCTCAGCGTGGCGTACGGGAAGTAGAGGATCGGCCCCGCGGCGAGAAGGACCAGCAGACCACCCCAGAACGGGCGGGTACGGCGCCAGGTACGGAAGGAAAGGCGGTACTTGCTGAACCCGCCGATCGGATCGGGCTGCGCCTGCGTAGTCGCGCTGGTCACGTGGCAGCTCCCAGGGGATGTACGGGATTGGTGGAGACGGGAGCGGGGAGGGAGGAGATCCCCCTCCCCGCCGCGCGGCCGACCGTCACCGGCCGACCGGAAACCTCATGACGTCCGAGGGTGCGGGACCGTCAGAAGCAGGCGTTGTTGCCCTGCGCGAGGTTGAGGTGCATGCCGTTCAGCGAGAAGGTGCCGGCCGAGGTGGCCCACGCCGTCTGCTTCACGTTGGTGAGCGTCGCCGAGTCCGCTTCCTGGGCGAAGCTGCCGGCGAAGCCCTGCTGCTGCGACGAGGTCGAGTCGACCGGGCCCTTGGTGATCGCGCCGCCGGCAACACCGATGTTGATGTTGTTGAACGTCGCGGTGGTGGCCTGCAGGTCCGTCATGTCGATGAAGAGCTTCGACGCCTGGACCGGAGTGCCACCGCCACCCGCGGTGATCTTGAGGGTGTAGTCGCCGAGCACCGGGATCGGCACGTCGACGGACTGGCACAGGTTGGTGATGGTGGCGCTGTTGAAGCCAGAGACAGCAACCGGAAGCGGAGCCTTCGAACCGTCCTTGGTGGAGACGACGGTGTCGACGGTGCCGTACTGGCTGAAGCCCTGGCCCTGGAGCTGACCGGCGCTGACCTTGAAGGACGCACCGGAGACATCGAAGGACGCGGCGAGCGCGCCCTGGGCGATGCTGACGCCCACGGCCGCGGTGGCGGCCAGCGTCGGGACCATGACGACGGCGAACCGCTTCCAGCGGGTCTTGCCGAAGGTCTGGGACATGAGTCGAGATCCTCCTTCTCGGACGTACACCTCCCGGCCCGCCCGCTGGGGTCGGGGCCGGAGATGGGGAGAAGAACTACGTCCTCGGGAGGTGGGAACACCCCCGAGCGACAACCACACGAGCGCACCGGGGGGCACGCCCGTCAGTGAGTGCAGGCTTCGGACTGTCGACCGAAGACCCCCCTGCCCTCCGGGTGCCGGCGGACCGCCACCCCGCCCGGTGGGGATTCCAACGCTCCGTCCCCGACCGGCCGTCGGGTGCAAGGAGTAATGGACCGAGCGTGCTAGATCGTGGTCCATGTGCGCCCGCTGCACAAGTAGTTCATTACCGGGGAGTAAGGAGTGGGTTAACCGCAGCAGGCCATGTTTGAGCCAGGTTCTGACGCAGGGTGACCGGATTCATTCCGCTCTCCCGGTCAACCTGCAGGAAAACCGGGCACACATGGCAAAGGCGGTCACCCAGAGTGCCCGCCTCGCCGAAGTATCAAGATTTGATAAAGCTGATGCACGGGTCGACAGATCATCACAACACGCGCACAAACGTGACACCCGTCAGAAGAGCTTGCGTGCCAGTGCGCCCCGTGCCTTCACGACTCGCGCATCATCCGCACCGATGACCTCGAACAGTCCCAGCAGATGCGTACGCACCCGGTCCCGATCTTCACCGGCCGTTCGACCGACGGTGTCGACCAGGCGGCCGAAGGCGTCGTCGACATGACCGCCGACCAGATCCAGGTCGGCGGCGGCGATTTGCGCGGCCACGTCGCCCGGCTTCTCGGCGGCGTCCTTGCGGACGACGGCCGGGTCGAGGCCCTGGACCCGCTGCAGCAGCTCGGCCTGAGCCAGGCCCAGCTTCGCCTCCTCGTTGGCGGGCTGCTCGGTGAGGATGTTGCGGTAGGCCTGGATCGCGCCGCCCAGGTCGCCCTGGTCCAGCGCCTCGTGGGCCAGCGTCAGCGCCGGGTCCTGCGGCGGCTCGGCGGTGTCGCCCGCAGCGCCGGGCTCACCCTTGCCGCTGCGGCTGCCCGGCTCGCCGGCGATGCCGAAGCGCTCCGCGGCCTCCTTGATCAGCTGGTCCAGCAGCGGACGGATCTCCTCGGCCATGGCCGGGCCCTCGAACAGCGGGATCAGCTGGCCGGCGACGACCACCAGCACGGTCGGCAGGTCGCGCAGCTGCAGCTGCTGCGCCAGCCGCTGGGCATCCCGCACGTTGACCTCGGCCAGCACGAAGCGGCCGTCGTACTCCTCCGCCAGCGCCTCCATGACCGGGACCTGCTGCTCGGCCGGGCCGTAGCCGTCGGCCCAGAACAGCAGCAGCACCGGGACCTCGGCGGACAGCGGGACGATCTGGGCCTCGAAGTCGGCTTCGGTGACGGAGAAGATCAGCGGCTCCGCGGCGGCGTCGCCCTCGCCCGCCGCCACCTTGCGTGCGCGCTCGGCGCGCATCTGCTCCGCCTTGGCCGCGGCGTCGGCCGCCGCCTTGACCGCGGCGAGGTCGACCGCGCCACGCAGGGACATGTTGTTTCCTGGCTGCATGGGCCTATCCTCCCCCGTCAGCGAGGCCGTTCGCACCAACACCTGCAAGAAGACCACTCGCGGGGAACCGCGAGGCACCGCCTGAACCGCTGCGGGGAGCCCCCGGCACATCCTGTGAACCCCCGGGCGCCCACGAGGGGCGCGACGCCCCGCCGCTCCCCATCGCCCAGCCGGAGTGCCGTGCGCGGGAGTACGGTGCGTCAGAAGGGGCAGATGCCCCGGTGTTGCGCGGCCTGTCACAGGCCGGTGTGCGCGGATCCCCATCCGCGCGGCAGCGTGGTTGTCGCTCTTTCGCTACGAGTCGTAGCGTATATGGCGCCAAGGACGGCGCGCAGCAGACGCGACGTGAGCTACGCCACTTCTGCTGCACCGCCCCTGCGCAGTTCCGGGTACCGGCAAGTAACCTGCGATACCCACCCGCCCCGTCAGACCGTGGCAGACCAGGTCAGACCAGTCAGATCCACTCCCGAGGAGCCCGCCGTGACCGAATCCGACGGGCCCCGAAAAGGGCGGCCCCGCAGTGCCGACGCGGACAGCGCGATACTCGCGGCCGCCCGCGAGGCACTGGCCGAGCTCGGCTGGGGCGGCCTGACCATGGGCGACGTGGCGGTCCGGGCCGGGGTCGCCAAGACCACGCTCTACCGCCGGTGGCCCTCGAAGAACGAGCTCGTCGTCGCCGCCGTCGCGGACCAGCTCGACGAGCTGGACATGCCGAACCTGGGCAGCCTGCGGGCCGACATCGAGGCCGTGGTCGCCCAGTTCGCCGCGCTGCTGTCTGCCCCGGACACCCAGGCGGCCCTGCTCGCCCTCTTCGCCGAGGCCACCCGCGACCCGCTGCTGCGGACCCGCGTCCGCGAGGCGATCATCGAGCCGCAGAAGCGTCTCGTCCACCTCGGCCGCGCCGCGGCCCAGGCCCGCGGCGAACTCCCCGCCGACTCCTGCGCGGTGGCGGCGCAGGAGGATGTGGACATCATCTTCGACACGGTCGCCGGCACGGTGGTCCACCGCATGCTGGTCAGCGGCGAGCCGGCGTCGCCGGAGTGGATCAGCCGCTTCACCAGCCTGCTGCTGTTGCCGCTCACCGAGAGCACGGAGAGCGCCGCCGGGCTGGGCTGACGCACAGTCACTCCCTTTGTCCCCTGCCTTGGTAGTGTGCCGCTCGCAAGGCCGCAGCGGGGGAACGGGGCACGGGGGCGGAATCAGTGGCCACGAACAAGATCACCAAGGCTGTCGAGGAGACGGCCGAAAAGGCCGAACAGGCACTGAGCAAGGACTTCTCCCAGGGGTACCAGGGGCTTCTGGAGGAGACCGGCAAGAAGAGCGAGCAGGTCGCCAAGGGTGCCGTCGAGGACGAGGCACAGAACACGAAGGGGATCGTCAAGGCCGGTGAACGGCCTTCGGAGTCGCTCCCCGCGCCGCGACCGGCCGAAGGCACCGACCCTGCCAGGGGCGCGAAGCCGACCGTCGCCGGTGACACCTCCCCGGGCGCCGTACACACCCCTCCGGACGGCCCGCCCTGGCCGGCCCGTGACGACATCCCGGGCGCCGCACGGGGCAAGACGCTCAACCCGCCGAACAAGCGCCACACCGTCTCCGGAGTGAAGTCGGGTCAGGTCAAGGGCGACAACAGCCTGATCCTGAGGGGCTACGAGCAGTCGGTGCACGAGGACATCGCCGGCATCGCGGCCGGCAACGCCGAGTGGGACCCGGTGTCCCAGCGCTACAGCATCAACGGGCGCAGCTACGGGATCGAGCCCCACGGCACGGTCTTCCCGGTCGAAGGCGACGGCATCGTCAATCTGGGGCGCAACCAGTACGCCGCCCTCCAGCACCTCATCAAGGCCGGGGGCGACCCGGCCGCAGTTCCCGCGTTCTCCCGGTCGCCGCAGTTCCTCAAGGACCCCGAGTCCGTGGAGACTGCACTCGACCTCTACCGACGGATGTTCTCGTGATGTACGACCTGCTGCTCACCGGCCCCCTGGACGCCGAGTCCCTGCGTACCGCCCTGGAGCGGACGTTCGCCGTGCCCGTCGACCAGGTCGACGTCTCGGCGGCGGACGATCCGGACCGCCGCTGGGAGGCGGCGGTCTCCTGCGGCTACGAGCCGGTGCTCGGTGACGTGAGTTGGCACCTCGAAGTGATCACCGACGAGGACGTCGTCATTGGGCAGCCCACTGAGACAGAGGTGGCTCGCGCGGTGGCCGACGCTCTGGGACGCTCCGTGCTCTTCCCCGCCGAGCCGTTCCCGCCGAGCGCCTACTGGCTGGCCGCCCCCGGCGGTCCGACCGTGCGTGCCCGGCTGTACGACGAAGATCCGGACGAGGACTCGGGCGAGGAGGGGACGCGTTACCTCATCGACGCGGTGGCCGCGCCGGTGCCCGATCTGCCCGACGTACGGGTCGAGGCCCAGCCGGAGGTCATCCGCGAACATCGGATGCTCACACCTGTCGCGGACGCGTTCACCGGTGAGTCACCGTCACCGTCCGTCCAGCAGGCAGGCTTGCTGCTGGCGGCCTGGGAGTCGTTCACCGTGCGCATGGCCTCCGGCTGGCCGCCGGACGGCTGGTATCCGGCCGACTACTTCGCCGAGGATCTGGAGACCCGTGACCGGCTCGGCCGCGCTCTCATGGATCTCGCCCCGGAGACCTCGGAGCGGCTCAGCTCGGCGATCGACCGGATCGACGAGACATACCGTGAGGGGACGGCGCAGGACAACGGCGCGGCGCTGGCCGAGGCCCTCTCCCTCCCCCGGGTCGAGTTGGCGCTGCGCGGCTGGTGGTGGCAGCGCTCGCCGCAGCCGCTCCCCTGGCCCGAGCAACTGCGCTGAGGCGGGTCCGCTCAGAAGCCGGCAGGCTCCACGTAGACGCCCCACTCGTCGCGCAGCGCGTCGCAGATCTCGCCCAGGGTCGCCTCGGCGCGGACCGCTTGGAGCATCGGGGGCACCATGTTCTCGCCCGAGCGGGCCGCGGCGATCATCGCTGCCAGGCCGGCCGTGACGGCGGCCCCGTTGCGGGACGCCTTGCGGTCCGCGAGGGCGCGGACCTGCTCGCGCTCGACCTCGTGGCTGACGCGGAGGATCGTGAGCGGTGGAGTGACGCTGCCGGTATGACAGTTGACGCCGACGACGCGCTTGTCCCCCTTCTCCAGGGCGACCTGGTACTGGAAGGCGGCCTCGGCGATCTCGCCGGTGAACCAGCCGTTCTCGATGCCGCGCAGGATGCCCGCCGTCATCGGGCCGATCGGATGCTCCTGGCCGGAGGCCGCCGCGCCCATCTCGATGATCTTCTCGAAGATCGCCTCGGCCTGCGCCTCGATCCGGTCGGTCAGCGCCTCGACGTACCAGGAACCGCCCAGCGGGTCCGCGACGTTGGCGACGCCGGTCTCCTCCATCAGCACCTGCTGCGTGCGCAGCGCGATCTCCGCCGCCTGCTCGCTGGGCAGCGCCAGGGTCTCGTCCAGGGCGTTGGTGTGCAGCGAGTTGGTACCGCCTAGCACCGCCGAGAGCGCCTCGACCGCCGTGCGGACCACGTTGTTGTAGGGCTGCTGCGCGGTCAGCGAGACGCCCGCGGTCTGGGTGTGGAAGCGCAGCCACTGCGCCTTCTCCGTCGTAGCGCCGTAGACGTCGCGCAGCCGCCTGGCCCAGATCCGGCGCGCGGCACGGAACTTGGCGATCTCCTCGAAGAAGTCCAGGTGCGCGTCGAAGAAGAAGGAGAGTCCCGGCGCGAAGACGTCCACGTCCAGCCCGCGCGACAGGCCCAGTTCGACGTAGGCGAAGCCGTCGGCCAGCGTGAAGGCCAGCTCCTG
Organism: Streptacidiphilus fuscans; assembly: GCF_015690355.1. Lineage (GTDB taxonomy): Bacteria > Actinomycetota > Actinomycetes > Streptomycetales > Streptomycetaceae > Streptacidiphilus > Streptacidiphilus fuscans. The sequence goes on from NZ_JADPRT010000002.1 coordinate 347,487, forward strand.
CGCAGCCGTCGAGCCCGCCTCGCGGATGTGGTAGCCGGAGACCGAAAGCGGCTTGTACGCAGGGATGTTGGCGGCGCAGTACGCCATCAGGTCGCCGATCAGGCGCAGGTGCGGCTCGGGGGCGAAGAGCCACTCCTTCTGCGCGATGTACTCCTTGAAGATGTCCGTCTGCAGCGTGCCGTTGAGCACGGCCGGGTCGACGCCCTGGCGCTCGGCGGCGACGAGGTACATGCAGAAGACCGGGACGGCCGGGCCGGAGATGGTCATCGAGGTGGTGACGTCCGCCAGCGGCAGGCCCCGGAAGAGCACCTCCATGTCGGCGGCCGAGTCGATGGCGACGCCGCAGTGGCCGACCTCGCCGAGCGAGCGCGGGTCGTCGGAGTCGCGGCCCATCAGGGTCGGCATGTCGAAGGCGACGGAGAGGCCGCCGCCGCCCGCGTCGAGGATCATCCGGTAGCGCTCGTTGGTCTGCTCGGCGTTGCCGAAGCCCGCGAACTGGCGGATGGTCCAGGTCCGGCCGCGGTAGCCGGTCGGGTAGAGGCCGCGGGTGAAGGGGAACTCACCGGGCCAGCCGATCCGCTCGAAGCCCGGGTACCCCGGGGACCCGGCGTCGTCGGGCGGTCCGTACGCGGGGGCGACCACGTCGCCGGAGAGGGTGGTGAAGTCCGCGTCCCGCTTCTGGGCGCGGTCGTAACGCTGTTGCCACCGCTCGCGTGCGGCTGCGATCTGCTCTGCGTCCATCGGTGCGGGCCCTCACCTTCGGCAGCATCCCGTCGGAATGCTCGGACGTCCTACTATCTCCAAGTTACTCGGACGTCCAAGTATCCGTCGACGAGCACGCCTGCGCCCATGGACACGCCGGACGCGGGCGGTGACCCCCGGACACGCCGACGCGCCACGGCCCAGAGGGACCGTGGCGCGCTCGGAGGTTCGGGTCTGCGGTGACGTTCCGCGTCAGGCGTTGACCAGCTCCGCCTGCTCCTTGGCGGCCAGCTCGGCGTGGATCTCGCGGACGACGCGGCGCTCGACGAAGAAGACGGCGGTGGGGACGGTGCCCGCGAGGACCGTCCACACGATCTTGCTGATCGGCCAGTTGAGCTTGTTGCCGAGCGAGAAGGCGACCACGACGTAGGCCATGTACAGCCAGCCGTGGAAGATGCCGGCGATGACGACGAGCTGAGCGCCCGTCCCGAAGCCGTACTTGGCGATGCAGGCGAGGGTGAGCACGACCAGGCCAACGCCGGTCACGTACGCCAGGACACGGTAGGCCGTGAGCAGGGGGTTGGACTTGTTCATAGCCATCGAGCGTAGACCCCCGAAAGTGGATCTCCGACACCGCCCCACCCCTCCGGGCGGCGAACCGGGTGACGCTACCAGGGGGTGCCCAGGAAGGGTTCAGCCGGGGGTCAGGAAGGGGGCAGGAAGGGAGTCAGGAACGGGCTCGGGAAGAGGATCGGGAAGGCGCTCAGACGTGCAGGTCGACGTCGTGCTCCATGCCGCGCTCGACGCCGTGGTCGGCGTCGTGGCCAAGGTCGTGCTCGACGTCCGCCGTGGCGGCCTCCGCGGCCTCCTCCTCGAAGTCGCCTGCGGCTATCCGCAGCGGGCGCAGCATCTCGAAGAGCTCCTGGCAGCCCTCGGCGTCGTAGCCGACCAGGCCGAAGTCCATCGCCATCAGGTCCCTGGTGGCGCGCTCGACCACGTCGCGGCCCTTGGGGGTGATCGCGGCCAGCACGCCGCGCCCGTCCAGCGGGTTGGGGCGGCGGGTGACCAGACCGGCCGCCTCCAGGCGGTCCACGGTGTTGGTCACGCTGGTCGGGTGCACCATCAGGCGCTGGCCGATCTTGGACAGCGGGAGTTCGCCGGCCTTGCTGAAGGTGAGCAGCACCAGCGCCTCGTAGCGGGCGAAGGTCAGCTTGTAGGGCTTCACCACCGCGTCGACCTGGGCCAGCAGGATCTGCTGGGCCCGCATCACCGAGGTGATCGCGGCCATCGACGGCACCGCGCCCCAGCGGCGCGTCCACAGTTCGTCGGCGCGCGCGATCGGATCGAAGGTGAGGCTCAGCGGCTTCGGCACGGGGACACGTTACCTCCTGGTCACCCTGGCGGGACCGGGCGTCTCACGCCCGGATCGCCACGCCAGCGACACGCTGCCGCCGCCGTGCGAACGGTTCGGCTCAGGCCATGGACGGCGCGGTCTCCCGCTCCTCGCGGCCGAGCAGACGCTCCGCGTAGATCCCGCCGAAGGGGATGACCGAGAGCGCCATGATCCAGACGAAGCGTCCGAAGGTCCACCGCTGCTCGCGCCAGGCCATCAGCGCGAAGATCGCGTACGCGGTGAAGAGGCAGCCGTGCAGCATGCCGAGCACCGGGACGGCGTTGAAGCTGGTGGTGTACTTCAGGTACGTGCAGATCAGCAGCAGCACGAACGAGACGCCCTCCGGCATGGAGACCAGGCGCAGGCGGTGGACGGCGGTCGTCTTCACGGGTACCTCTCGGAACGGTCGCAGCTGTTTGTGCTGACTTTGTGCTGGGCGTTCCGTTCAGTATGACCGACCACGCTTTCTTCCCTTCAGGCGGATATTCTCCCCGGCATGACGAGGGACTGGGACCGCCGCCACTGCGCCCGAAAAGGACACATCACCTACGCGCCGACCGAGCCGGAACTGCGTGACCGACTGCACGCGCGGACCGCGGTGGGAGAGGTGTGGCGCTGCCTGCGCTGCGGTGACTACACCGTCGGTGCGGCACACGGTAAGGGCCCGGCGGCCGACGCCCCCTACGTCCCGCGCGGCAACGCGCTGCGTGACCTCTTCATCCTGCGCTTCCTCGCCGTCGAGCGACTGCTGCGCGGCGTCTTCATCGTGCTTGCCGCCTGGGCGGTCTGGAAGTTCAGCAACAACCAGAACGCGGTCGCCCAGCTCTTCCACCAGGACCTGACGCTCTTCCGGCCGCTCGCCAACCACTTCGGCTATGACCTCGACCACTCCCCTGTGGTCGACACCATCCAGAAGACCTTCCAGTACAAGCACAGCACCCTGCTGATCGCGGCGGGCGCGCTGCTCGCCTACGCGCTGATCGAGATCGTCGAGGGCTTCGGTCTCTGGGTGGCCAAGCGCTGGGCGGAGTACCTGACCGTGGTGGCGACGGCGGCGTTCCTGCCGCTGGAGGCCTACGAGCTCAGCGAGAAGGTCAGCGGCTTCAAGATCGCGACGCTGGCGCTGAACGTGCTGGCCGTCGTCTACATCCTGCTGGCCAAGCGCCTCTTCGGGCTGCGCGGCGGTGCGAAGGCGTTCGAGGCGGAGCGGCACGGCGCCTCGCTGCTCGAGGTCGAGGCCGCGGCTCACGAGGCGTCGCTGCAGCAGTCGGAGCAGAACATCCAGCAGCTGGTGCGCCGGACCGTCCACCAGAGCACGCCACTCGATCGAGTGGCACCGCAGTCGGAGTCACCCCTTGGCGAGACTGCGGACATGGCCGCGGAAGAACCGACGACGATCCGTGAGTAGTACAAGTTTCAACTAATCGGCGTATCATCGGGGCATGGACACCACCGCCGCTCCCGTCGCCCTCGCCGAGTCCCACCAGGACCCCGCCGAGGCGGCCCACCAGGACGCCCCGTGGCTCACCGCGGAAGAACAGCGCCTGTGGCGGGCTCACCTGGAAGTGAGCCGGCTCCTGATGTACCAACTGGAGCGCGAGCTCCAGCCGCACGGGCTGTCGAACAACGACTACACCATTCTCGTCGAACTGTCCGAGGCTCCGCAGCACCGGATGCGGATGACCGACCTCGCGGTCGCCACCCTGCAGTCGAAGAGCCGCCTCTCGCACCAGATCACGCGCATGGAGGCGGCCGGTCTGGTCACCCGCGACAGCTGCCCGGGCGACCGCCGCGGCCTCTACGCCGTCCTCACCGACGCGGGCTGGCAGACGATGCGCCGGATCGCGCCGCAGCATGTGCGCAGTGTGCGCGAGCACTTCATCGACCGGTTCGACGAGGACCAGATCGCGGCGATGTACGAGGCGCTGGCCCCGGTCGCCGAACACCTGCGCGAGCTGCGCGGACGGGGGTAGCGGGCGGGGCGGCGGCTACTGGCCGTCGCGCGGCTTCTCGCTCGGGTCGCGCAGGCGGCCGGAGACCCGGGGCTCGATGCCGGGCAGTTCGCGCGAAGCCAGTTGCTCCGCGGCGCGCAGCATCGCGCTCTGCAACGCGGCCACCGCGGCCTCCGCCGCCGGGACCGGCGTGCTGCCGCCGCTGCGGCGCAGCGTCCGGACCAGGAACCGGCCCGGCACCGGCAGGTCGGCGATCCGGCCGTGGGTGATCTGGACGGCGGAGTGCGCGGGCAGGATCGCCGGGCCGATTCCGGCCGCCAGCATGCTGTAGACGGCGAACCGGTGGACGGCCCGGTGCTCCACCGACGGCTCCACGCCGTGCTCCGCGGCGAACCTCCGGAAGGCCAGGTCACGCGGCGAGCCCTCGGGGGCGCCCACCCACGGCACCCCGGACAGGGCGGACGGCTCGACCGGGCCGTCCGGCGTGCCCCAACCGTACGGCAGCACCAGCCGGTACTCGTCCTCGAACATCAGCAGCGCGGTGGCCCCCGGCGGCACCGGCGTCGGAGCCGCACCGTCGTCCTGGATCACCAGTACGTCCAACTCGCCCAGACGCAACGCCCGCAGCCCGTCCGCACGTCCGGCCTCGACGAGCCGGGGCGTCAGCGCGGGGTGGGACTCGGCGAGGAAGTGCAGCGCGGTGGTGGCGAAGAAGGTGATGGCCGGACCCGGAACGCCGATCGAGACCGGCCCGGACACCCGACCGCCCAGCGCCTGCAGCTCCCGCTCGGCGTCGGCCAGCGCGTCGCCGATCCGGCCGCCGTACTCCGCCAACAGCCGCCCCGCAGCCGTCAGTTCGGCTCGTCCGCCGCTGCGGTCGACCAGCGGCACCCCGGCTTCCTTCTCCAACCGCTGCAGCTGCTGCGACACCGCCGACGGCGTGTGCCCGAGCGCGCGGGAGGCCGCGGCCACGCCCCCGCCTTCGGCGATCTGACGCAGGATCAGCAGACGCTTCGGATCGAGTTCCACACCGACCATCCTCGCAGGGACGGCGGACGTGTCCATCAGCTCGGCCTGCGTCAGTCCGGCGTGCATCAGCTCGGCTCGCATCAGTCCAGGCCCGTGCCGAGGCTCCACCGGATCAGCGCGGCGAAGGGCGTGCCGACCAGGCCGATCAGGATGCCGATCCACGCCACCCAGTAGGAGCGGCTGACTTGGGCCGGGCGCTCGGGATGCGCGGGGTCGATCCGGACGGTCACCCGGTGTCCGTCCGGCCACTTCTGGGCCGCGCCGTCCTGGGACGAGTACGTGTGCCCGCCCACGACCCAGTGGTAGGTGCACGAGTTTCCGGCGTCCGAGTCTTCGACGCAGTCCGTGACGGTCGCACTGACCCGCAGCGTCGCGTGGTCGTCCAGCGCGTGGGCGTGGAAGAAGTAGCTGAGGCTGAAGGTGAGGACCGCCGCGCAGACCCAGGCGAGGAAGGTCACCACCAGGACGTCGACGTGGTCCCCGCGACCCCGGTACGGGTCCGAGCCGAGGACGGCGCGAAGCACCCCGGCGAGAATCGCGCCCCCGACCGCCCACGCGGCCACCGTCCATCCGCCCACGGACGTGGGCGTCCCCCACCCGCCGAACCCGGCCACGGCCAGCGCCACGAACACGGTGGCGGTCGCGAGCCCGCCGGCCACGCGGACGGCCAGGCGCGCCGCGCTCAGGGCGCGGTCACGCGCCGGTCGGCGGTAGGAGCTGGGGCGTCGGTCCTGAATCGTCGTCACGGACCGAGCGTCTCAGCGCCCCGAGGAGACGACCAGCAAGCGCCGCTGGCCCCGGGTTTCAGCTCCGCTAACGGTTGGTTCGCGACCGACGGTCAGCCCGTCACCGCGGCGATCAGCTGGTCCGCCGCCGCGTACGGGTCCAGCTCGCCGTCCGCGACCCGCCGGGCCAGCGCGTCGAGGTGCTTGTCGCCGTGGACGTCGCCGAAACGTTGGCGCAGCGCCGTCACCGCGATGGCCTCGACCTCCTGCGCGGCACGCCGCACACGCCTCGCGGCGAGTTCGCCGTTTCCGGCCATCCAGGCGAGGTGCTTCTCCAGGGCCTCGACGACCTCGTCGATACCCTCCTGCTTCGCCGCGACCGTCTTGACGATCGGCGGGCGCCAGTCGCCCGCCTGCCGTGCCTCGCCGAGGCCCAGCATGTGGTTGAGCTCGCGGGCGGTGGCGTCCGCGCCGTCGCGGTCGGCCTTGTTGACGACGTAGACGTCGCCGATCTCCAGGATGCCCGCCTTCGCGGCCTGGATGCCGTCGCCCATGCCGGGGGCGAGCAGCACGACGGTGGTGTCGGCCTGGGCCGCGATCTCGACCTCCGACTGGCCGACACCGACCGTCTCGACCAGGATCACGTCGCACCCGGCCGCGTCCAGGACCCGGATCGCCTGCGGCGCGGACCAGGCGAGGCCGCCGAGGTGGCCGCGGGTGGCCATGGACCGGATGAAGACCTCCGGGTCCGTCGCGTGCTCCTGCATCCGCACCCGGTCACCCAGCAGCGCACCGCCCGAGAACGGCGAGGACGGGTCGACGGCCAGCACACCGACCCGCTTGCCGAGCCGCCGGTACGCGGTGACCAGCGCCGAGGTCGACGTCGACTTGCCCACGCCCGGCGAGCCGGTCAGGCCGACCACGTAGGCCTTGCCGCTCAGCGGCGCGAGCGCGGCCATGACCTCACGCAGCTGCGGGGAAGCGCCCTCCACCAGAGAGATCAGCCGAGCGACCGCACGCGGTCGCCCCTCTCGGGCCTGCTCGACCAGCGTGGGGACGTCGATCATCGTGCGGAGCTCCAACTCTGGATCAAAGGGTCAGAAATGGATCCGAGGTGCAGTTGCACTAGCAAGGGGCGCGGGGAACTGCGCGAGAACCACCCTGTGCGGATGGCCCTGCGCGCACGGCGACTCACCGCTCTGGGCGGCTTGTCGCGCAGTTCCCCCCGCCCCAGGAGGTGCAACGGACCCCATGCGACAAGGATTACGCCTTCGGCACGCGGACGATCAGCGCGTCGCCCTGGCCGCCGCCACCGCACAGCGCCGCCGCGCCCACGCCGCCGCCGCGGCGCTGCAGCTCCAGCGCCAGGGACAGCACCAGCCGGGCGCCGGACATCCCGATCGGGTGACCCAGGGCAATCGCGCCGCCGTTGACGTTCACCTTGTCGAGCGAAATTCCGAGGTCCTTCACCGACTGCACGGCGACGGCCGCGAACGCCTCGTTGATCTCGACCAGGTCGAGGTCCTCGACGCCGATGCCCTCCTTGCCCAGGGCGTGCTTGATCGCGTTGGACGGCTGCGACTGCAGCGAGTTGTCCGGGCCGGCCACGTTGCCGTGGGCGCCGATCTCGGCGATCCAGGTCAGGCCCAGCTCCTCGGCCTTGGCCTTGCTCATCACGACCACCGCGGCGGCGCCGTCGGAGATCTGCGAGGCGGAACCGGCCGTGATCGTGCCGTCCTTGGTGAACGCGGGACGCAGCTTGGCCAGCGACTCGACCGTGGTGTCGGCGCGGACGCCCTCGTCCACGGAGAAGACGACCGGCTCGCCCTTGCGCTGCGGGATCTCCACCGGGACGATCTCGGCCTCGAAGACGCCGTTCTTCTGCGCGGCGGCGGCCAGCTGGTGCGAGCGGGCGGCGATCTCGTCCTGCTCCGGGCGCTGGATGCCCAGGCGGGTGTTGTGGATCTCGGTGGACTCGCCCATCGGGATGCCGTCGAACGCGTCGGTCAGGCCGTCGTAGGCCATCGCGTCGAGCATCTCGATCGCGCCGTACTTGAAGCCCTCGCGGGACTTGGGCAGGAGGTGCGGGGCGTTGGTCATCGACTCCTGGCCACCGGCCACGACGATGTCGAACTCGCCGGCGCGGATCAGCTGGTCGGCCAGGGCGACCGCGTCCAGGCCGGAGAGGCAGACCTTGTTGATGGTCAGCGCCGGGACGCTCATCGGGATGCCGGCCTTGACCGCGGCCTGGCGGGCGGGGATCTGGCCGGCGCCGGCCTGGAGCACCTGACCCATGATCACGTACTGGACCTGGTCCCCGGTGACTCCGGCGCGCTCCAGCGCGGCCTTGATCGCGACGCCGCCGAGGTCGGCGCCGGAGAACCCCTTGAGCGAGCCGAGCAGGCGGCCCATCGGAGTGCGGGCGCCCGCGACGATCACGGAGGTGGTGGCGCTGCTTGCCGTGTTGCTCATGGTGGTCGAGCCCCTTTGCTCTGAATGCTCTGCAGGAACTGTTCTGACGGGCCCCGCGGGAGTCTCACGCGTCCCACGGGAACCGGCCGCCCGGTGTGCCACGGCACCGAGTGCCAGTTGGGAGTTTTCCGCTCAATGTATCGACCGGCCGAGGGACCGTCACCCGGCACGCGGTGTGATCACGGGCACCATCGGCACGGGTTTCGCCACGGCACGAGTTGCGCTCTATTGGAAGCGTCGACCATCGACCACTCATTCCCTGCCTGCAGAAGGGCCTCCCCCGTGCTGACGCGCATCGACCACATCGGCATCGCCTGTTTCGACCTGGACAAGACCGTCGAGTTCTACCGGGCGACCTACGGCTTCGAGGTCTTCCACACCGAGGTCAACGAGGAGCAGGGCGTCCGCGAGGCCATGCTCAAGATCAACGAGACCTCCGACGGCGGCGCCAGCTACCTGCAGCTGCTGGAGTCCATCCGCGAGGACTCCGCCGTGGGCAAGTGGCTGGCCAAGAACGGCGAGGGCGTCCACCACATCGCCTTCGGCACCGCGGACGTCGACGCGGACTCCGCGGACATCCGTGGCAAGGGTGTGCGAGTCCTCTACGACGAGCCGCGGATCGGCTCCATGGGTTCGCGGATCACCTTCCTGCACCCCAAGGACTGCCACGGCGTGCTGACCGAGCTGGTCACCTCCGCCGCGCCCGGCGCCCACGGCGACGCGCACGCCGCGACCGACCAGGAAACCCACGAGTAATCAGACTCCACACCCCCACGACACCCCCACGCGAGAAAAAACCCGCAGACCCCCCTGCACGCACCCCTGATGACGTGAGAAAATGCGCCGGTGCCACGGTCCGGTAGCCGGGGGGCGCGGGTGGGGGGTGCTCAGCAACCTCGTGGCCCACTCTCTCCCACGATCTGCCACCATTCTCCGTAAGGCATAGGGTTCATCAAGGAGCTCACCCGGACGGCCGATCGGGATACACCCGATCCGGCGCACGGGCTGGCGACGCGATCAGGAGACGGATGGGACCGCGGAGTGCGGGGCAACGACGGCTACGAGGTTGACGATCACCTCGCCAAGTTCGAGGCCGAGATGGATCGGCTTCGCAAGGAGCGCGAGAAGGCCGTCACACATGCCGAGGACCTCGCCTACCAGGTGGAAGTCCTCCGCGCCAAGCTGCACGAATCGCGTCGGCAGCTTGCGCAGCCGCGCGCCTTCGACTCCGTCGCCGGCCAGGCCGAACAGATCCTGCGCAACGCCGAGGCCCAGGCCGAGCAGCTGCGCCAGGAGGCCGAGCGCACCCGGATGGAGGCGCAGAACGCCACCGCCCGGCTGATGCAGGAGGCCGCCGACCGGTCCGCCCGGCTCCAGGCCGAGTGGCAGGCCGAGGCCGAGGCGCGTCGTCGCCACCTCGAGGCCGAGCTGGCCGACATGCGGCGCAGCGCCGAGCTGCACGTCAACGAGAACGTCTCCTGGGCCGAGCAGGCCCGTGCCGGGACCGAGCAGCAGGCCCGGCAGCTCATCGACGAGGCGCGCGCCGAGGCCGAGCGCCTGATGAGCGTGGCCCGCGCCGAGGCCATGGCCGTCTCCGAGTCGGCCACCTCCCAGGTCGCCGCCGACGTCGAGTCCACCCGCGCCGAGGCCGACGCGGTGCTGAAGCGTGCCCGGACCGAGGCCGAGCGGCTGCTCAACGCCGCCGCCGCCCAGGCCCAGGACGCCACCGAGCGGGCCGAGCGGGTCCGGGTCGAAGCCACCAGCGAGGCGGAGACGCTCCGGGCGACCGCCGAGGAGCGGCTGGCCAACGCCGAGGCCGCCGGTCAGCAGCGCTCGGACACCGCCAAGGCCGAGGTCGCCCGGATGGTCGCCACCGCGATCAAGGAGGCCGACGAGGTCAAGGCCGAGGCCCAGCGGCTGCTGGAGGAGGCCCGCGAGGAGATCGAGCGGCTCCGCACCGAGGCGCTCGAGTCCGCCCGCACCCAGGGCGCCGCCACCGCGACCGTGCACCTGGCCAAGGCCGCCCGCACCGCCGAGGAGGTCGTCGCCCGCGCCACGGCCGACGCCGAGACCGTCCGGCGGAACGCCGCCGAGGAGGCCGAGCGGGTCCGCGCCGAGGCCGAGGCCGAGGTGCAGCTGCTGCGCGAGCAGGCCAGGGCCGCCGCCGACCAGGCCCAGGGCATGGCCCTGGACGAGATCGCCGCACACCAGGACGCCGCCGCCCAGCTGCGCGCCGAGGCCGAGCAGCTGCGCGCCGACACCGCCGTCGAGGCCGAGCGGACCCGGGGTGAGGCCCGCCGCCAGGCCATAGCGCAGATCGAGGAGTCGGCCCGCACCGCCGAGGAACTCCTGGTCAAGGCCAAGGCCGACGCCGACGAGCTGCGCGGCGGGGCCGCCGGGGAGGTCGCCGCCACCAAGGGGCGCGCCGCCGAGGAGGCCAGGGAGATCCAGGGCCGCGCCGAGCAGGTCCTGGCCCGCGCCAAGACCGAGGCCGAGCGGATCCGCGGCGAGGCCGAGGGCATCCGTGACGCCGAGGCCGCCAAGGGCGTGGCCAAGGCCGAGGAGGTCCACGCGGCCGCCGCTGCCGCCGCCGAGGAGACCCGCAAGGCCGCGGCCGCCGCCTCCAAGGAGCTGCGCGCCGACGCCGCCGCCGAGGCCGAGCGCGTGCAGGCCGAGGCCCGCCAGGAGCGCGACCAGATCCTGGCCGCCGCCGAGCAGTTGGCCGCCGATCGGGCCGAGGAGGCGCGCGCGGCCGCGGAGCGCGCCTCGGCCGACGCCGACGCCGCCGCCGAACTGCGCGAGCGGACCACGGCCGAGACCACCGAGCTGCGCGAGCGCACCGCCGCCGAGGTCGCCGAGTCCCGTGCCCAGGCCGAGAACGAGCTGGCCCGGATGCGCGCCGACCTGGACAGCGAGGTCGAGCGGATCCGCACCGAGGCGCGCGACGCCGCCGCGCAGGACCTGGCCGAGGCCAAGGCCCAGCGCGACGCCGCCGGCGCCGACGCCGAGCGCATCCGTGGCGAGGCCGCCGAGCGCGCCGAGGTCGACCTGGCCGAGGCCCGCTCTCTGCGGGAGCAGGCCGCCGCGTCCATCGGCGACGCCGAGGCGGAGGCCGAGCGGATCCGCGAGGCCGCCCGCGACCAGGAGGCCGACCTGGTCCGCCTGCGCGAGTCCGCCGAGGCCGACGCGGAGCGGATCGCCGAGGAGGCCCGCCAGGCCGCCGAGGCGCAGGCCGCCGAGCTGGCCGAGCAGCGCACCGCGGCACTGTCCGCCGTGCAGGCCGAGGCCGAGCAGCTCCACGCCCAGGCCCAGGAGGCCGTGGCCCAGGCGCAGCAAGCCCTGGAGCAGCGCGACGCCGAGGCCGCCGCCCAGCGCGAGGCGCTGCTGACGGATGCCCAGGGCGAGGCCGAGCGACTGCGGAACGAGGCTCAGGCCACCGTCGAGCAGGCCGAGCAGACGGCGCGTCAGCAGGCCGCCGAGCTGGCGGAGGCCCGCGCGCACAGCGAGCGCGAGCTCGCCGAGCAGCGCGACGCCGTGCTGGCCGAGGCGCACGGCGAGGCGGACCGGGTCCGCGCCGAGGCCCGCGAGGCCGCGTCGGTCGACCTGGCCGAGGCCAAGGCCTCCCGCGAGGCCACCGCACAGACCCTGATCGAGGCTCAGGCCGCCGCCGACGAGACCCGCGAAGCCGCGGCGACCGACGCGGAGGAGGCCCGCCAGGCCGCGACGTCGGACGCGGAGGAGATCCGCGCCCAGGCCCGTCGCGAGCACGAGGAGACCGCCGCCGAGCTGGCCCGACTCCGCGCCGAGGCCGACGCGGTGATGGCCGCCGAGCACGCCGCGATGGTCGAGCAGCGCCACCAGGCCGACGCCCGCGCCACCGAACTCGTCGCCCAGGCCGAGCAGGCCACCGCCGATCACACCGCCGAACTGGCCGCGCTGCGTGCCCAGGCTGAGAACGAACTGGCCGACCGGCGCGACGCCGTGCTGGGCGAGGCCCACGGAGAGGCCGACCAGATCCGCGCCGAGGCCCGCGAGGCCGCTTCGGTCGACCTGGCCGACGCCAAGGCGTCCCGCGAGGCCGCGGCCAAGGCGCTGACCGACACCGAGACCGCCGTCGCCGAGCTGCGCGACGAGGCCGCCAAGGTGCTCGCCGACGCCGAGCAGCAGGCCGCCGCCGACCGCGAGGCGTTCGACGCCGAGCTGGCCGAGCTGCTTCGACAGGCGGAGCAGTCCGCCGCCGAGACCGCCGACTCCGCCGAGCGCGAGGCCGGGCAGGTGCGGCAGTTGGCCACCACCGAGGCCGCCCGGGTCCGGGCCGAGGCCGCGTCCGACCGCGATCGGGTCACCGCCGAGCTGGCCGGGCTGCGGAAGGAGGCAGCCGAGGCCTTCGCCGACGAGCGGGCCAGGCTCGACGCCGAGCGTGCCGAGAACGAGCGCGAGGCAGCCGCCCGGATCGCCGCCGCCGAGGACGAGGCGGCGCAGATCCGCCAGTCCGTGGCCGGGATGCACGAGGCGGCCGAGGTCCAGATCACCCAGCTGCGCGCCGACGCCGAGCGCGAGGCCGCGCAGATCCGCGAACTGGCCACCGGCGAGGCGGCCCGGGTCCGGGCCGAGGCCGAGCAGATCCGCGAACAGGCCGAGCAGGAGTCGGCCCGGCTGCGCGCGGAGGCGGAGGAGCTCCGCACCCGCACCGCCGAGGAGTCCGCCCGCACCCTGGCCGAGGCCCAGGAGCTCGCGGAGTCCGTCACCACCGACGCCGAGACCACCGCGCTGGCCGCCACGGCCGCCGCGGAGGAGCAGGCGGACGCCATGGTCTCCGCCGCCCGCAAGGAGGCGGAGCGGATCACCGCCGAGGGCACGGCCGAAGGCCGCACCCTGGTCGAGCAGGCCCGTCGCGACGCCGACCAGATCCTGGTCGAGGCGCGCGGCGACGCGGCGCAGATCCGCGAACGTGCCGAGGAGCTGCGCGAGCGCATCCACGGCGAGGTCGAGGCACTGCACGAGCGGGCCCGCAAGGAGTCCGCGGAGGCGCTGCGCTCGGCCGGTGAACGCGTGGACAAGCTGATCGCGGACACCACCGAGCAGTTGGACGCGTCCAAGGCCGAGGCCGACCGCGCGTTGGCCGAGGCGCAGGACAAGGCCGCCGAGATGCAGGCCGACGCGTCCGCCGAGGCGAGCAAGGTCCGCATCGCCGCGGTCAAGAAGGCGGAAGGGCTGCTCAAGGAGGCCGAGGCGCGCAAGGCCGACGCCGTGGCCGAGCTCGAGACGGCCCGCACGGAGTCCGCGCAGATGCGGCAGGCCGCCTCGGACGCCGCCGAGCGGACCCGTCAGGAGGCCGTCGAGGCAGGCGAGTCGGAGCTGGTCCGGGCCAGGACCGACGCCGAGCGCACCATCGACGAGGCCCGCTCCGAGGCCAAGCGGATCACCGACGAGGGCCGCAGGGAACTCGACGAGCTGGTCGGCCGCCGCAAGGACATCAACACCGAGATCGCCCGCGTGCAGGACGTGCTCCAGGCCCTCGAGTCCTTCGAGGCGCCGGCCGGTGCGGGCAAGGCGAACGGGGGGACGGCGGGCGCCGACAACGGCTCCGCCAACGGCACGGGCCGCGGGGGCAACGGCACGGGCAAGGCGAACAACGACAGCGACTCAGGTTCGGGCAAGGGCGGCGGTCGCGGGGGTTCCCCCGCGGGCGTCGGAGCGGGTGCAACTCGTGCGAGTGGCAAACGCGGTGGTACGCAACCACCCGATTGAGCGGTCATTCTCCACTCTTCATCGGCTTTACGTCGATGACACTCCGAATCCGTGTCAGGATTCGCCCTATCACCTCATCTCAGACTCCATAGACACCACCTCTGGCAGACGGACAGGAACTCCACCCCCATGAGCGACACACACTCTCCGCACGGCTTCGACGTCGTGCGCCGCGGGTACGAGCGTGCTCAGGTCGACGAGCGCATCAGCAAGCTGGTCGCGGACCGCGACGGCGCTCTCAACCGGATCTCCGCGCTGGAGAAGCGCATTGAGGAGCTGCACCTCGAGACCCAGACGGCGCAGGCGCAGATCACCGACGCCGAGCCGTCGTACGCCGGCCTGGGCGCCCGGGTCGAGAAGATCCTCCGCCTCGCCGAGGAGGAGGCCAAGGACCTCCGTGACGAGGCCCGCCGCGCCGCCGAGCAGCACCGTGAGCTGGCCGAGGCCGCCGCGCAGCAGGTGCGCAGCGAGGCCGAGGGCTACGCCAAGGACCGCAAGGCGAAGAGCGAGGAGGAGGGCGCTCGCATCGTCGAGAAGGCGAAGAGCGACTCCACCCAACTGCGCGCCGAGGCCGCGAAGGACGCGCAGAACAAGCGCGAGGAGGCCGACGCCCTCTTCGAGGAGACCCGCGCGAAGGCCGCCCAGGCCGCCGCCGACTTCGAGACCAACCTGGCCAAGCGCCGCGAGCAGTCCGAGCGTGACCTGGCTGCGCGTCAGGCCAAGGCCGAGAAGCGCCTCGCCGAGATCGAGCACCGCGCCGAGCAGCTCCGTCTGGAGGCGGAGAAGCTCCGCACGGACGCCGAGCGCCGCGCGCGTCAGACGGTCGAGACCGCCCAGCGCCAGGCCGAGGACATCGTCGCCGACGCCAACGCGAAGGCGGACCGCGTCCGCAGCGAGAGCGAGCGCGAGCTCGCCGCGCTGACGAACCGTCGCGACAGCATCAACGCCCAGCTCACCAACGTCCGCGAGATGCTCGCTACCCTCACGGGCGCGGCGGTCGCCGCGGCGGCAGCCCCGGACGACGACGTCATGGGCCGCGGCGTCCCCGCGCAGCAGAGCCGGTAGGCAGAGGGGTACCTATTCGCTCCCGCAGACGGTGGCAACACCCAAGGGGCGCGAGGAACTGCGCGAGCAACCACCCTGCCGGGATGGCCCTGCTCGTTCAGCGACACACCACACACGGTGGCTTGTCGCGCAGTTCCCCGCGCCCCTGACGTTTGCAACTACCTGCGGCAGCAAAGCGCCCACCTGCTCGCTCAATCAACGCGGGCCAGCAGACTCCTGACCGCGGTGTTGAACGCCTCCGGGACCTCCAGAGGTGAGAGGTGGCCCGCCCCCGGCAGGATCGTCAGTTCGGACTGAGGAAGCGCCTCGGCCAGCGCCTCCGCGTCCGACGGCGGAGTGAGGACGTCCTCCGCGCCGACGACGACCAGCGACGGGACGTCGACCTTCCGCAGGTCCGCGAGGGAGTCCGGTCGGGCGGCCATAGCCCGCTGCGCCCAGGCCACCGCCTCCGGGGAGGCCGCCTCGATCAGCGAAGCAACGTGCGCGACCAGCTCCGGTGCGCGCGACGCCGTCGTCGCGCCCAGCAGCGGAGCGGGCAACTGCTCGTCCACCAGCAGGCGCACGCTGTTCCGGGCCAGGACCGCCGACGCGACGCGTTCGCGGTTGGCGCGGGCCTGGTCGGTGTCGGCCGTGCCCTTGGTGTCCGCGAGGAGGAGTCCGGCCAGGCGCTCGCCGTGGCGGCGGGCGAAGGCCATGGCGACGTAGCCGCCCATGGAGACGCCGCCGACGACCGCCTCCTCGATGCCCGCACGGTCGAGCAGCAGGGCGATGTCGTCCGCCAGCAGGTCCAGCGACGGGGCGTCAGCACCCAGCTCCGTACCGCCGAAGCCGCGCAGGTCGACGGCGAGGACGCGGGCGTCCGAGCCGTCCGTGCCGGGCAGCTCGTCGAGCTGGGCCTGCCACATGCGGGCGGACAGCGGGAAGGCGTGCAGCAGCACCAGTGGCGTGCCCGAGCCCGCCTCGCGCACGGAGAGCACGGAGAGTCGTTCGGCCATGGGGCCAGCGTAGGACGCACGGCCGCCGATCGGCGCAGGTACGGGGCGGGACGTGGGGTTCTGACCTAGTGTGGCCAGGGACGTCCAGTTGAGGGAGTCCAGGGAGTGCGCCCATGATCGAGCTCCACGAGCTGACCAAACGGTACGGCGACAAACTCGCCGTCGACCGGCTCAGTTTCACGATCCCCACCGGCGTGGTCACCGGGTTCCTCGGGCCGAACGGCGCCGGGAAGTCCACCACCATGCGGATGATGCTGGACCTGGACCGGCCCACCGCCGGAAGCGTCCGGATCGACGGTAAGCAGTACGGTCAGCTGCGCGAGCCGATCAAGTACATCGGCGCCCTCTTGGAGGCCAAGGCCGTCCACCCCGGGCGCACCGCCTACAACCACCTGCTCTGGCTGGCCCAGAGCAACCGGATCCCGACCCGTCGGGTGGACGAGGTGCTGAGCCAGGTCGGGCTGACGGCGGTCGCGAAGAAACGGTCGGGCGGGTTCTCGCTGGGCATGGGTCAGCGGCTGGGCATCGCCGCCGCGCTGCTGGGTGATCCGAAGATCCTGATGTTCGACGAGCCGGTCAACGGCCTGGACCCGGAGGGCATCCTCTGGGTCCGCAACCTGATGAAGGCACTGGCTGCGGAGGGCCGGACGGTCTTCGTCAGCTCGCACCTGATGTCGGAGATGGCGCTGACGGCGGACCACTTGATCGTCATCGGTCAGGGCAGGCTGCTGGCCGACCTGTCGATGAACGACTTCATCGACCAGAACTCGCACTCCTTCGTGCGGCTCCGCACGCCGCAGCCGGAGCAGTTGCTCGACCTGTTGGCCGCCAACGGCATGACCGCGACGCCGGACAGCGACGGCGCGTTCGAGGTGGTCGACGCCGACCCGGCGCGGATCGGCGACCTGGTCGCGGCGCACGGCGTGACGCTGCACGAACTGAGCCCGCAGCGCGCGTCGCTGGAGGAGGCGTTCATGCGGATGACGGCGGACTCGGTCGAGTACCACACCGGCGTCTACCCCACCCACCCGCTGCCGCCCGGCGAGCTCGGTCAGCCCGGCGAGCCCGTCGAGTCCGGCCAGCCCGTCGACTCCGCACCCGCGTCAGCACCCACCTCCGCACCCGCGTGGGGCGCGGACTGGAGGAACAGCAAGAGCCCGAAGAAGAAGGAGAGCTGACGATGGTTCCGGTGCTGCTCTCCGAGTGGACCAAGGTGAGGACGGTCCGGTCGACCGTCGTCACCCTGCTCACCGCGTTCGTGGTGACGGTCGGCCTCGGCGCGTTGATCTCGTTCTTCAGCAACAGCAACTTCAGCAAGATGGGCGCGTCGGAGCAGGCCAGCTTCGACCCGACCTCGACCAGCTTTTCCGGGATCTTCCTCGGCCAGCTGTCCCTGATCGTCTTCGCCGTGCTGGTGATCGGCAGCGAGTACAGCAGCGGAATGATCCGGGCGACGCTGGCCGCCGTTCCGCAGCGGACGACGCTGCTGGTGGCCAAGGTGCTGACGGTGCTGGCGCTGGTGCTGCCGGTCGCGCTGCTGACCGCGTTCGTCGCGTTCTTCCTCGGGCAGTCCCTGCTCGGCAGCCACCGGACGCACATCGGCGACCCGGGCGTGCTCCGCGCGGTGTTCGGGATGGCGATCTACATGACGCTGATCGCGCTGTTCTCGCTGGGCGTCGGCTTCATGCTGCGCAAGCCGGTGCTCTCGCTCGGCCTGCTGATGCCGTTCTTCTTCCTGATCTCGCCGATCCTCAGCGCGGTGCCCAAGGTGAAGACGGTCGCCCACTACTTCCCGGACGAGGCGGGCCAGCGGTTGGCCGCCGTGCACGGGTCGACCAGCATCCCCTACGGGCCGCTCGAAGCCTTCTTCATCGTGCTGGCCTGGGTGGTCGTCGCGCTGGGCGTGGGCCTGATCCTGCTCAAGCGCCGGGACGCCTGAGCTGCCGACGCCACCGCCGAGGCAGCGGAGGAACCTCAGTACCGGGGAGCGCCGCGGCCGCGGAGCACGTTCGCGCCGCGGCGTTCGCGCGCCGACCAGCAGGCACGGTGCCAGTGGCGGCGGTCGTCGACTCCCCCGGCCGCGCCCATCGACGCGGCGGGCCAGGCGACCACATGGCCGACGCCGGGCGGGATCTCCTGGTCGCATCCCGGGCAGCGGTAGAACTTGCCACTGTCGCCGGCGACCGAGCGGACGTGCCACTCCTCGCCGCCGAAGTCCTCGGTCTGCTCCATCCAGTGACCACCGGAAATAGCACGGGGGTTCTGGCGTTCGTCCCCTCGGGGACGACTTCGGCGAGGAGACACGATTCCCCCTTGCTGGGCGGCATGCTGGTGCCTCACAGGGTAATGGAACCGATGCGTCATGGCCCGATTCCGGCGGTGAAGGCCCTTTACCACAGGGTCCAGGATCCCGCCAGAGGCCGATGCCAATTCCACCCGTTATCGCTCCGACTGGCGGTTTTCGCTGTGCCCGTGGCACATGACGTGAGTTACTCCAGTGGTAGACGCGGGATCGAAGTTTCCCGCGATGCCAAGGAGTTGATTCCATGTCCGCCGTGCAAGCCAGCGCCGTCCCCATTCTCGCGCCGTACCGGCTGCCGAGGCAGCGGACAGCCCGGCGCGCGCCGGTCGGGATCACCGCCGGAGCGTTCCTGCTCTCGGCGCAGTTCCCCGGCCAGAGCCACGCCGAAGCCCTGGAACGCACCGTCTCCGCAACCATAGCGGCTGAACAGGCGGGCCTGGACAGCGTCTGGCTGGCCGAGCACCACTTCGTCCCGTACGGAGTCTGCCCCGACGCCGCGACCCTGGCGGGCCTGCTGCTGGGCCGGACGCGTCGGATCCGGGTGGGCACGGCGGTCAGCGTGCTGCCGACGCACCACCCGGTGCGGTTGGGCGAGCAGGCCGCGCTGCTGCACCTCACCTCGGGCGGACGGTTCACCCTCGGCGTCGGCCGGGGCGGGCCGTGGATCGACCTGGCCGTCTTCGGGGGCGGGGCGGAGGCCTACGAGACGGGCTTCCCCGAGTCGCTCGACCTGCTGCTGCGCTGGCTGCGCTCCTCGCGGGTCGGCGCGTCGGGGCCGCACTACTCCTTCCCCGAGGTGCCGGTGGTGCCGCGGGCGACCGAGCAGCCGCTCACCCCGATCCAGCCGCTGCACCCGACGACGTCGCCGCGCCAGCGCCCGACGGTCGGTCAGCACGTTGGTCAGCACGCCGGTCAACACACGGGCCAGCACGCCGGTCACGCTTATGCCGACGCGTTCCCCGACGCCCACACGGACGCGTACGCGGAGGCTCCGGCGACGATGGCGGCGCTGGCGGCACCACGGGCGGTCGGGGGGCCGCCCGTGGTGGTCGCCTGCACGTCTCTCGGTTCGGTCCGGCTGGCCGCGCAGCGCGGCCTGCCGATGCTGCTCGGGATGCACTCCGGGGACGAGGACAAGGCGGAGATGCTGGCCGCCTACCGCAACGCGGCCCTGGAGGCGGGCCGTTCGCCCGACCAGGTCGCGCGGGTCGAGGCCGAACACGTCGCCGCCGGGGTGGCCCAGGTCGGCGACAGCACCGCGGAGGCGCGGGCGCAGTTGATGCGCTCGATGCCCGGCTTCTTCCAGTACGGTCTGGGCGCGCACCGGACGGTCGACGGACGGGAGCGCCGCATGCGCGACCCGGAGCAGTACACCGAGCTCCTGTGCGACCTGCACGCGGTGGGCACCCCTCAACTCTGCGCCGACAGGCTGCTGGCCACGCACGAGCGCACAGGCATTCGACGCTTCGCCCTGCTGGTGGAGGGCTCCGGCGACCGGGCCGAGACGATCGGCAACATCGCCCGGCTGGGCGCGGAAGTCCTCCCCCAGCTTCCGCAGGATTGACGTGACTGGATCGGAATTGACTCGATCAGATCCGCCCCCGAACCTCGTCAGCAGTCCCGCAGCTCCGCGGACTGGTTGAGCACCTGGGCACGGATCGAGGTGAACTTCTCGTAGCGGGCGTCGGACTCCGGCCCGGGCGGGAAGACAGCGACGCGGTGGCAGTTCTGGAACGCGAGCCGGACACCGAAGTGCCGCTCCAAGGCACCCTTGATCGCGTTGCTCGCCATGGCACGCAGCAGCTGGCCGCGGGCCTGCTCGGACGGCGGGGGCACCTGGTTGTCGGCGAACTCGCTGCCGTCGACCTGCTGCTGGACGACCAGCGAGCTGATCAGATCCCAGGCGTAGGGCAGGGAGGTACGGACGCAGTCGACGAATTCCCTCTCGTCGACCTCGCCTCGCTCGGCCTTTTCGAGCAGGGCCGGTGAGACGTCGAGCGACATGGGTTCTCCTCTCGCAGTGCCTCCGCGAACGGGCCGCCGCGGAGGGGTGGTGCAGAGTGGACGGTGGTTGCGCAGTCCGCTCTCCCGCCGCGGCTCCGGCGGAAAGGCGTACTCACCAGCGTCCCAGGGAACGGCCGGGTAGGGAGCGGAATGTGGCAATCTCCCTACCCTGAGTGTCCGTGACTCACCGTAAGGGGTGATACACAGTGACACCAGAGTGCGACGAAAGGATCAAGCCACAGTTGTGGTGACCCGACTGTCACACGGCGCGTGCTCTGCGTAGTCGTCGGTACTCGACTGCGACAACGCGCCCGCGCACGCCGGTGTTCCGGCGAACCGCCTTCGGCCAGGTTTGGCGTGGAATCGCTTCGAATGGCCTTCGTGGGCTAGCGTGGTCGGCCGTGCGTCTCGTCATTGCCCGCTGCTCCGTCGACTACGCAGGCCGGCTCACCGCCCACCTGCCGTCCGCCCCTCGGCTCATCCTGGTCAAGTCGGACGGAAGTGTCGCCGTGCACTCCGACGACCGCGCCTACAAACCGCTCAACTGGATGTCGCCGCCCTGCACGCTCAAGGAGGAGGACGGCCGTTGGACGGTCGAGAACAAGGCCGGTGAGAAGCTGATCATCACCCTCGAAGAGGTGATGCTCGACTCCTCGCACGAACTCGGCGTGGACCCGGGCCTGATCAAGGACGGCGTCGAGGCCCACCTCCAGGAGCTCCTCGCCGACCGCATGGAGGTCCTCGGCGAGGGCTGGTCGCTGATCCGACGCGAGTACATGACGGCGATCGGTCCGGTCGACATCCTCTGCCGCGACGCGGAGGGCACCACCGTCGCCATCGAGATCAAGCGCCGCGGCGAGATCGACGGCGTCGAGCAGCTCACCCGCTACCTCGAACTGCTCAACCGCGACCCGCTGTTGGCCCCGGTGAAGGGCGTCTTCGCGGCGCAGCAGATCAAGCCCCAGGCCCGGGTGCTGGCCAACGACCGCGGCATCGACTGCGTGGTGCTGGACTACGACGGGCTGCGCGGCATCGAGGACGACAAGCTCAAGCTGTTCTGATCGCCGGTTCGCTTCGTTCGCCCCGCGCGCTTCCTTCGCCCGCCAGGGCGAACGGCACGGGCAGGTGGTCGCCCCAGATCCGGGCGGACGTCCGCTCCGGATAGGGGCCGGTGTACGGCTCGGCGTCCAGGACGCGGGTCCACTGCTCGGCGGTGTCGTACGCCATCCATCCGGGGTCCCCGGATGTGGCGAAGCGGACCCATGCCCGCCGGAGTTCCTCCGACACCGCGACGGCGGCCGGCGACGGCTGGTCGCCGAGCAGCCCCCTGCCGGTCGGGCTGTCGAGCGAGCCGAAGGCCAGCGGGACGTCGAGGCTGTGGCAGGCGCCCAGAACGCCGCCCATGGCGGGCGATTCCAGGGACAGTTCGAAGAGGAACGAGGTGCCGCCCGCGGCCTGGTTGGCGCGCGCCAGGTGCAGCGAGGGCATCCGGAACAGCGCATCGGAGCCGATCGTCTCCAGCAACTCCCCTGGACCGCCCTGGGGTTGGGCCGACCGGTAGGCGTCGGCGGCGGCCGGGGTCGGCGCGAACAGCTCCAGCATGGTCGTGGCCTCGTCCTCGGTGAAGCTTCCGAGCCGTCCGGCCATGACCGTGAACAGCCGGAACTCGTCCCGGGTATGACCGACCAGCAGGTCGATCCCCGTCGCCTTCCCAGAGTGGAGCGCGGCCCAGGGCGACGCGGGCAGGACCTCGCCGTCGACGACCGGGAAGACCGCGACGCCGGTGTGCGCGAGCCGCCCCCAACGGTCGCGATGGCCGGGCAGGTCCGTGCCGAGCGCGGTGACGGCCTCGGCCAGGCGCGCCGGGCTGACGTCGGCGAGGCCGACGGCGGTGGGCTCGACGCCCAGCCGCTCGGCGAGCGTCGCGGTGACGGACGCGGCCAGCGCCGGGGTGCACAGGTTGCCCGGCACCGAGTGGGCGATGGCGCGACGGAACAGCCCCCGGGCACGCTCCATGGTCAGCAGCGCGGCGACCGAACCCGCTCCGGCGGACTGTCCTGCGACGGTGACTTGACCCGGATCCCCGCCGAACGCGGCGATGTTGCGCCGGACCCAGTGCAGCGCGGCGATCTGGTCGAGGAATCCGCGGTTGGGCGGCGCGCCGTCGATCAGCGCGAAACCTTCCGCGCCCACACGGTAGTTGACGCTGACGACGACCAAGCCGGCCTGTACCAGCGCGGCAGGGTCGTACATCGGATCGGCGGCCGTCCCGGCGATGTAGGCGCCACCGTGGATCCACACCAACACCGGCAGACCGGCCGCGCCCGGGTCGGGGGTGGCGACGTTGAGCGTCAGCCAGTCGTCGCCGTCGACCACGCCGACCACGTCGGCGGTGACCGGCCCGGACTGCGGCACGGCCGGACCGAACACGGTCGCCTCCCGGACCCCCTCCCACGGCGACGGCTCGACCGGCCCGGCGAACCGCAGCGCGCCCACCGGCGGCCGGGCGTACGGGATGCCGCGGAACTCGGCGAAGCGGGCGCGCTCGCGTCCGGCCGACCCGGCGCGCCAACTGCCGCGCACCGCGCCTGCGTCGGTGCGCACGACAGGACCCTCGGACATGACGTCTCCCCTCATCCGGCCGCCTCGGCGGCGCGGGGCGGCTCCCGCCCTCCACCGTTATAGGTCATCTGCATTATGTCAAGCGTATGAGAAAATGACGGTAACGACGAGCCAGGGAGCTGCGGAGCCATGCCGAAGCAGGTGGACCACCAAGAGCGGCGTGAAACGATCGCCCGAGCGCTGTGGCGGGTGGTGGAGCAGCGCGGCGTCGGGCATCTGACGATGCGTGAGGTCGCCCAGGAGGCGGGCATCTCACTCGGCCAGCTGCAGCACTACTTCACCTCGCGGCAGGCGATGATCGCCTTCGCCATGGACCACGCGACCGAGCAGACCGCGCGACGCGTCGGCCTCGGCCTCGAACGGCTCGGGGAACAACCGCATCCACGCGACGTGCTCCGGCTGATGCTCACCGAGACGCTCCCGTTCCACGCCGACGCCAGAGCGACCAGCCGGATGAGCGCCGCCTACGTCCTGGAGGCGCTCCACGACCCGGAGGTGCACGCGAAGGCGCGCGCGGACCTGCGCCAAGGGCGGGACCTGGTGGAGCAGTTGGTCCGCCGCGCGATCGCCGACGGCTTCGTCGCGGCCGACCGCGACCCGGTGGTCGAGACCGACCTGCTGCTCGCCCTCACGGGCTTCACCACGCTGATGGAGCTCGATGTCCTCGGCCCGGACCAGGTACGGGCCGCCGTCGACCAGTACCTGGACCGCCTCTTCGCCTGAACCGCGCGGAGCCGCGTCCTCAGCCCGCGGTCGGCGAGGACGTCCCGGCGGAGGACGTCGCGGCGGCGGGCGTCCCGGAGGACGTCCCGGCAGAGCTCGCCGCCGGGCCGGACGACGTGGCCGACTGGCTCGCAGGCTGGCTCGCGGCTTGGCTCGCAGGCTGACTGGCCGGCTGGGACACGGCGCTGGACGTGCCGCCCGTGGGCGAGCCCGTCGAGCCCGCGCTGGAGCTCGCCGTTCCCTTGGTCGAGCCGCTGCTCGGCGAGGGGGAACCGCTCGCGGTCTGGCTCGGCGTGCTGCTGCTCGGACCGCTCTGCGACGGGCTCGACGGCGGCGGCGTGGTCGGCGGGGGCGGGGGCGTGTTGGCCGGCGTCGACGGCACGGTGCCCGGCTGGGTCGCGCCGCCGCCCGACGCGGGCGTCGTCTGCGACTGCTGCGGTGCGCTCTGGCTCGGCGCGGGGGCCGAAGCCGAGCCGGACGCCGTCGCCGAGGGCGAGTGGGACGCCTTCGCGGAGGACGAGGCCGTGCCCGGGGCCGACGGGGTCAGGCTGCCGGAGATCTCCGGCAGGCTCGGCGTCGCGCTGGGATGGCCCGCCGGGGCGACGTCCACGCTCTGCCCCTTGGCCGAGCCGCCGTCGAAGGCGTGCAGGCCGAAGGCCGCGCCCGCGCCGAGCAGGCCCATAAGCACCACACTCGCTGCTGCCAGCATGAGTTGACGACGCGACGCCGGGCCCTCGCGGCGCTCGGCGACCCCGGCGGTGCGACGCGTGGCGAACGCCGCGAGGCGGCGCAGGCCGTCCTCCCGGCCGCGCGCACGCGCGCCGCCGACGGCGGTGGCGCCGGTGATGACGGCGGCCTGGTCGAGCAGCTCCAGCACGTGGCGGCCGTTGGCGGTGCCGCGTGCGTCGGCCAGGGCTCCGCGCAGCGCGACGGAGGCCTCCAACTCGGCGCGCGAGCGCTCGTAGGCGCCCGCGCAGAAGGTCAGCACGCCCAACTCGTGGTGGAACCAGGCTTCTTCAGCGACCGAGCCGGTCGCCCGCGCGGACTCGAGACCGTGGCGCAGCGCGCGTTCCCAGGCTCCCCAGCGCAGCGCCAGTCCGAAGGCGGGCGCGCAGGCGCGGGCCAGCAGCACCACCTGCTCGTGCCGTCCGGCGTCCTGGTCGGTGCGCAGCACCGAGAGCAACACCTCGGCCTCGACCGCGATCTGAGCCTCCGTCACCGCGCCGTGCCCGGTCCACCAGGCGAAGTGTTGTGCGGCGTTCCTGACTCCGGTCTCGGGCCACTCCCCCGCCAGCAGTGCGGCGGTGCCCTCGACCAGGCGGTGCGTGCCGCCGGGGACCTCCTCGGCCAGTCCGGCCTCGACCAGCTCCTCCAGGGCCACTTCGCCGTGGCCGACGTCGACCAGCGCGGGCAGGTGCGGCGGGGTCGGGAAGTCGCCGCCGAGCGCGGCGGCGAGCCGGAGCACGGCCCGTGCGGGCTCGGAGAGGCCCCTGGCGATCCGGGCCGCGGGCGCGGCGCTCTCGGCGACCGACGGCAGCGGCACGAGGTCCTCGTCGAGCTCGACCATGCCGCCCGCGAGCGCGTCGATGGCCAGCTCGCGGTGGCGCAGCAGCGCGGCGGCCTGGACGAAGCGCAGCGGCAGGCCCTCGGACTCGAACCAGAGGTCCACCGCCCAGGCCCGCTCGCTCTCGTCCAGGGAGCGGCACGCCAGCTTGGTCAGCAGCTCCAGGCAGCCCGCCCGGCTCAGGCCGGTCAGCCGCGACTCCTCGACGGGCGCGCCGGTCGTGGGCGTGGCGGCGTCCGGGGTGGCCGCGATCAGGAAGGAGCAGTCGGGGGCGGCGAGCATCAGCTCGTCCAGCATCTCGCCGCCGAAGTCGACGTCGTCGACGAGCACGGCGGCCCGGTGGCCGGCCAGCAGCTGCGGCAGCTCACGACGGGCGGGCCGGTGGCCGGGGGCGCCGCCGAGCGCGGCGTAGAGGTCCTGGAGCAGGTCGCCGAGCGGCTTGCGGTAGGCGCTCAGCCGGACCACGCCGCCGGGCAGCAGACCGGCGCAGGAGGCGCCGACCGCCTCCAGCACGGCGCTGCGTCCGGAGCCGTGCGGACCGGTCAGCCGGACCGAGCGGCCCTGGACGAGCAGTTCCCGCAGCCGCGCGCACTGCTCCTCGCGCTCCAGCAGGCCGCCGGTCGCGTAGCGGAGGGGACCGTGGGCGTCGTTGCGCGGCGTCGGCGGCTGCGGACGGCGGTGCTCGGGCAGCGGCTCGACGGCGGAGCCCTCGGGGCCGTTGACGGTCAGCAGCAGCTCGCCTGCGACGACCTCGCCGGTGCGACGGCGTCCGTCGGTGCGCGGCTCGCCGGAGCCGGATGCGCCACCGGGTGCCCCGCTGGCGGACATGCCGCCCGTGTACGGTGCGACCGCGCCGGGTGTACCCCTGGGCACCAGTTCCCCGCCGGGTATGCCTGCGGAGTGGTGGCCTGTCGTTTCGCTCATGATCCTCTTCCGGCCCCGTCCGCGCCGACACAGGCGCTCTGCGGGGGTCATTCTGCGATACGGAAGTGAACCCTGGGGAGAGCGGCCCTCGGACCGTTATGGGATGGACACCGGGAGCGGCTCGACCGCGGCCGCCGGGTGGTAACTCTCGATCGCGAGGATCCGGTGCAGCCGCGTGGCAATCAGCAGTCGCTGCAACTGCAGCGGGACGCCGCGCAGCACCAGGCGGCGGCCGTAGCGTCCGGCACGGCGGTGGGTACCCATGATCACGCCCAGCCCGGTGGCGTCCCAGGACGACAGACCACTCAGGTCGAGCACGAGATCGCCCGCTCCGTCGTCCACGGCGCGGTGCAGCGCCGTACGCGCATCGGCGGCGGAGCGCACGTCGAGCTCGCCCTCGACGGCGAGGTGACCGTGGTCACCGCGGATCAACATGCGGGCTCCCCTCGCTCTCGTGGTTTCCGGGTCACCGAGGTGTCTGCCGGTGACTTCTCACAGGTGACCCCCTCCATCTGACGCAACGACAGGCGAGCAAGTTGCTGGCCACGGCGAGATCTGAAAGGAAATCACTCATCCGGGTGAAGGATGTCCGCGCTTCACGTCGGTCGACCGGATGTTCGTTTGATTATCAGGGATCCCCTGTGCTGATGGGGCCCCAGGTGAGACAGCTCACCTGGGGCCCACGTCACACTTCGGCGCCCCTGACCACGGCGGTGGCCCGGCACTGACCGGAGCTGCCGGGAAGGTCCTACTTGTCGCCGTAGGAGTAGAAGCCCTGGCCGCTCTTGCGACCGAGATCGCCCGCGGTCACCATGCGCGCCATGATCTCCGGCGCGGCGAACTTGGTGTCCTGCGTCTCGTCGTAGATGTTGTGCGCGGCGTGCAGCAGGATGTCGACGCCGGTCAGGTCCGCGGTGGCCAGCGGGCCCATCGCGTGGCCGAAGCCGAGACGGCAGGCGGTGTCGATGTCCTCGGCGCTGGCCACGCCCGACTCGTAGAGCTTGACGGCCTCGACCACCAGCGCGGTGATCAGGCGGGTCGTCACAAAGCCCGCCACGTCCCGGTTGACGACGACGCAGGTCTTGCCGATGCCCTCGGCGTAGGCGCGCACAGCGGCCAGCGTGGCGTCGCTGGTCTTGTAGCCGCGCACCAGCTCGACCAGCTGCATCATCGGCACCGGCGAGAAGAAGTGGACGCCGACGACGTCCTCCGGACGCTCCGTCACGGCCGCGATGCGGGTGATCGGGATCGCCGAGGTGTTGGTGGCGAGCACCGCGCCCGGCTTGGCGATCTTGTCGAGCTCGCGGAAGACGCCTTCCTTGACGTCCAGCTGCTCGAAGACCGCCTCGACGACGATGTCCGCGCTGCCGGCCGCACCGAGGTCGGTGGTCGTGGTGATCCGGGCCAGGGCGGCGTCCATCGCGTCCTGGGTCATCTTGCCCTTGCTGACGAACCGGGCGTAGCTGTCCCGGATGCCGTTGAGGCCGCGCTCCAGGGCCGCGTCGGTGACGTCCCGCAGCACCACGTCATGTCCGGCGGCTGCCGAGACCTGGGCGATTCCGGAACCCATGAGCCCGGCTCCGACGACGGCGATGCTGCTGGTCACGGTGGTGTCCTCCGTGTCGTAGGGGTGTCCTCGGCAGCGCGTCCGCGCAGCGAGGATCGCCCGCGCACGGCGTCGTGCCTGGCAGGAATCTACACACTTCGCGGCCGTCCGAAGCAGAATAGGAGCGTGATCGCGCTCACCCTGCGCCTGCTCGCCCCGTTTCTCGTGGTCGGGGTCCTGATGCTGCTGCTGCGCTGGACCTGGGGCCGCGGCAGGTCGCTTGCCGCGCGGGAAGCGAAGTCCGGACGCCCTGACGACTACGGCCTGCTTGTGCCGGTGGCGGCACCGGCCGACGCGGAGGAGGCGCGGGTGCTGGGCGCACGCCTGGACGACGCGGGCATCCGGCACACCATCGTGGACACGACGTCGGGCCCGCGGGTGATGGTCTGGGAGGACGACGTAGAGCGGGCGCGGCAGATTCTTCGCTGAGCCGCGCGGCAGAGCGGCGGGGAAGTTGCACTACCTCAGGGGCGCGAGGCTCTGCTGATGTGCGGCTCCGCCGCGTGGGCGCGAGAAACCACTGACATGCGGATGGCCCTGCTCGTTCGGTGCTCTACCTGCGTGGGTGGCTTGTCGCGCAGTTCCCCGCGCCCCCGGGTAGTGCAACCTCCCCTACGACTCGTCCTCCCGCGTGATCGTCGCGCCCAGCGCGGTCAACTGCTCCGCGAACCCCGCGTACCCGCGGTCGATGTGGTGGATGCCGGAGACCACCGTCTCGCCGTCCGCGACGAGGCCGGCCAGGACCAGGCCCGCGCCGGCGCGGACGTCGGAGGAGACCACCGGCGCGCCGGACAACCGGTCCACGCCCCGCAGCACCGCGTGATGCCCGTCGGTGCGCACGTCCGCACCCAGACGGGCCAGTTCCTGCAAGAAGACGAAACGTGCCTCGAAGATGTTCTCGGTGATCATCGCCGTGCCCTCCGCCACCGCGTTCATCGCGGCGAACTGCGGCTGGAGGTCCGTCGCGAACCCCGGGTACGGCAGGGTCACCACGTCCACCGAGCGCGGGCGGCGCGCCATCACGACACGGAAGCCCGCCGGGTCCGCGCTGATCTCGGCACCCGCCGCGGACAGCTTGTCCAGCGCGATGCGCAGGTGCTCCGGGCGGGCGTGGTCGACGCGGACGTCGCCCATGGTCATCGCTGCCGCGACGCCGAAGGTCCCGGCCACGATCCGGTCCGGGACGGTGTCGTAGGCGACCGGGTAGAGCCGGTCCGCGCCCTGGACCTCGATCGTCGACGAGCCCGCACCGCCGATCTTCGCGCCCATCGCCTGCAGCATCTCGCAGAGGTCGACGATCTCCGGCTCGCGTGCGGCGTTGTCGATGACCGTGTCGCCCTTGGCCAGGACGGCGGCCATCAGGATGTTCTCGGTCGCGCCCACGCTCGGGAAGTCCAGCTCGACCGAGGCGCCGACCAGCCTGCCGGAGAGCGCCTCCGCCACCAGGAACCCGTGCTCGGTGGCGATCCGGGCGCCCAGCCGGGTCAGGCCGTCGATGTGCATGTCGAGCCCGCGCGAGCCGATCGCGTCCCCGCCCGGCCGGGCGACCCGGACCTGGCCGCAGCGCGCGAGCAGCGGGCCGAGCACGGCGATGGAGGCGCGGAACCGGCGGACCAGGTCGTAGTCGGCCTCGTAGCCGATCTCCCCCGGCACGCTGATCACGGCCGTGCCGCCCTGGACGTCCTCCCACTCCAGGCTCACCTGGCAGCCGAGGCGTCGCAGCAGCTCAGCCATGATCTCGACGTCCAGGATCCGGGGCAGATTGCCGATCCTGAACTCGCCCTCGGCAAGCAGCGTCGCCGCCATCAGCTTGAGCGCGCTGTTCTTCGCGCCCGGCACGCGCACGCGCCCGACGAGCCGCGTGCCACCGACCACCCGGAACCGTTCCATGGTCAGGCATCGTACGTGGCGCCCGTCGCGCGCTCGGCCGGACGAGTGAAGCGGTGCGTCGCGTCCGCCCCGTTCGGCCTGGTCAGGCCTGGTCAGGCCAGCGTGCGGAGGAAGTCGACCAGGATCCGGGTGAACTCCTCCGGCCGCTCCATGGTCGTGTAGTGGCCGGCGTCGGCGAGGTCCACCGCGCGGGCGTCCGGGACGGCGGCGACCGTCCGCGCGACGGAGCGGAGCACGCCGGCGCAGTCGAAAGCGCCGTTGACCGCAAGGACGGGCACGGTCAGCTCACGGGCGCGCTGCTCCTTGCCGGTCACCGGCACGGCGTGGTCGGGCTCGTCCGGCGTGTGCTTCATCAGCGTCCGGATCGCCATCTCGCGGACCTGGCGCGGGATCTCCGGGTCGATGTCGGCGAGGGCGCGGTCCGGACCGGGGATCCAGTCGAGGAAGACGTCCAGCCACGCCGGGATGTCCCCGCGCCAGAGCGCGTCGTTCTGGGCGGCCGCGCGCTCGGCGAACCAGGGGTCGTCCGCGTCGTGGTCGCCGAGGCCGTAGCCGCTCATGACCAACGCCCGGACCAGCTCCGGGTGTTCGAGCGCGGTGTCGCTCGCGATCATCGCGCCCATGGAGACTCCGACCAGCACCGCCGGAACCGCGTCGAGGTGGCGCAGCAGCGCGGCGAGGTCGTCCGTGAAGCGGAACGGCCGCGAGGCGTTGGCGGAGTCGCCGTGCCCCCGCGCGTCGGGGACGACGACGCGGTAGCCCTGGGCGGCCAGGCCGGGGACGAGGTTGTCGTACTGGGTGCGGTCGACGAATCCGGTGTGCAGCAGCACGACCAACTGCCCGTCCCGCGGCCCGGAGTCGCGGTAGACGAGGTCGCCGTCGCCGGAGTCGAAAGAGTGCGTGTCGACAGCGGTCCGAGGAGATGCGTCAGAGGTCGCCGAAGAGAGCGGGGTCTCAGTCATGACAACCAAGGTGTCATAGTGCGAGGACTATGACAACCCAGGTGTCATCTTGTGCCATGATGGGACCGTGCCCGACCGCATCCTCTCCCCCGACGAACTACCGGACCGCCTGATGGAGGTCTTCGGCCTGGTCGGTCCGCTCTACCGCCGCGTCCAGCGCCGGATCGAGCAGGACGCACCGGCCGAGGGGCTCTCCGTCGGCGTCCGCGCCGTGCTCGACCTGCTGCGCGAGAACGGCCCGATGACCGTCCCGCAGATGGGCCGCGCCCAGTCGCTCAGCCGCCAGTTCGTCCAGCGCATGGTCAACGACGCGACCGAGCACGGCTTCGTCGAGGCCATCCCCAACCCCGCCCACCAGCGGTCCTCGCTGATCCGGCTCACCGACGCCGGAAGCGCGGCGATCACGGCCGTGACCGGGCGCGAACACGCCCTCCTGCGCGAGGTCGGCGGCGACCTGACGGACGCGGAACTGACGACGTGCGTACGGGTGTTGAGCCGGATGCTGGCCCTCTTCGACGACGTCGACTAGCGGTTCTCGCCGGGCACCCAGAGCACGTCGCCGACCGCCTTGTTGGCCGTGCGCGCCAGGATGAACAGCAGGTCGGACAGCCGGTTCAGGTACTTGGCGGTCAGCGGGTTGATCGCGTCGCCGTGCTCCTCGATCGCCGCCCAGGTGCTGCGCTCGGCGCGACGCACGACGGTGCACGCCACGTGCAGGTACGCCGCGCCCGGCGTCCCGCCCGGGAGGATGAAGCTGCGCAGCTTCTCCAAGTCGGCGTTGAACCGGTCGCAGTCCTCCTCCAGCCGGTCGATGTACGTCTCCAGCACGCGCAGCGGCGGGTACTTCGGGTCCGGGGTCACCGGCGTGGCCAGGTCCGCACCCACGTCGAAGAGGTCGTTCTGAACACGCGTCAGCACCGCTGCCACGTCGGCGTCCAGACCGCCGCAGGCGATGGCGACGCCGATGGCGGCGTTGGCCTCGTTGGAGTCCGCGTAGGCGGCGAGACGCGTGTCGGTCTTCCGGGTACGGCTCATGTCGCCCAGCGCGGTGGTGCCGTCGTCGCCGGTGCGGGTGTAGATGCGGGTGAGGTTGACCATGTCCGGAGCCTATCGCCCGAGGATTTCGGGCCCTCTCAGCGCAGTGTGGGATCGAGACGGCTGAGCAGGGTGTCCAGTTGACGCTGCTGGGCGGGGGTCAGGTGCCCGAGCACCTCGTCGTCGAGGCGCGGGATGTGCGCCTCCAGCCCCTTGCGGAGCAGGCGCTCCCCGCGCAGCGACAGCGCGACGAGATACGCCCGACCGTCGTCGGGGTCCCTGGTCCGCTCGATCAACCCTTTGCGCTCCAGGCGCGCCACCAGCTTGGTCGTCCCGGCGGAGGTGAAACCCATCCGCTCGCCGACCCGCGTGGCCATCCCCCGCGCGTCGGGGAACCGGGCCAGCCGCAGCAGGAATTCGAACTCCGAGCCGTCGAGGCCGGTGGCGTCGTGGATGTCCTGGTGCAGGCGGTCGTTGATCAACCGGTACACGTTCCCGAGCAGGCCCCACAGCACGACTCCGTCGTGGTCCACGAGCGCGTCCAGGCTCACCTGCTCCATGAGGGAAGTCTAGGCGGGGATGCCGCAGGCGAGGTAGCCGCACCAGCAGTGCAGCGTCCCGGCTGCACGGAGCTCGGAGTCAGGCCACGTTCACCCGCTGGCCGGGCGGCGCCGCCTCCAGCCACGCGAGGAAACCCGTCAGTGCGTCCTCGCTCATCGCGAGTTCCAGCGGCTCGCCCGCGTGCGTGCAGACCAGGACGACCGCGCCGGAGAGCAGCGCCAGCTCCTCCTGCCCGGCGGGCGTACGCCGCTCCAGGACCTCGATCTGCGAGCGTTCCAGCACCCGCCGCGGACGCGGCGCGTAGCTGAAGACCCGGAACCACTCCACCGAGTCGTTGTTGTACCGGGCGATCCCGAAGATCCACCCCTTGCCCTCCGCCTCGGCGGATTCGGCAGACGCCGTCCCCGCCGCCACCGCGTTCAGCCGCGCCGAACAGTCGAAGGTCCCGCCCGGGCGCTGGATCAAGCGCCTCCGCACTGCGAAGGCCCCCAGCCCGAGCAGGCAGACCAGCAGTACCGCGATGACGGTCACCACCGCGAGCACCATGCCCGGCTCCCTCCTCGCCGACCCGTCCCGGGGTCGGCGGCGTCCTACGCGTCCAGCAGGTCCTTCACATTCTGCACAACTGATACAGCAGTCCCGGGGTCACCCTCGGTGCCCCGGGACTGCCGGTAGAGCTCGTGTCGAGCGAGAGCGCCAGCGCTCAGCGGCCGGTGGCCGCAAAGAGCCGGACCTCCGCACGACGCTGCGCCGCCGCCTCGCTGTCGGCCTTGGCGCCGGCCAGGGCCCGCTCGGCGCGGTCGACGTCGATCTCGTCGGCCAGCTCGGCGACCTCGGCCAGGATCGACAGCTTGTTGTCCGCGAAGGACAGGAAGCCGCCGTGCACCGCGGCGATCACCGTGGTTCCGTCCGCCTGGCGGATGGTCACCGGCTGGGTGTCCATCGCGCCAAGGACCGGGGTGTGCCCCGGCTGGATGCCGATGTCACCGGACTTGGTACGGGCAAGGACGATCGTGGCCTCGCCCGACCAGACCTTTCGGTCGGCCGCGACCAGCTCGACGTGCAGCTCAGCCACCGTGGGCTCCTCGGTCTCAGCCCCCCGCCGCAAAACGGGGGTGGGGAAAGAATAACGGGTGGGAAAGGGGCGGTCCCAACCAGCGGTCGGAACCACCCCTCACCTCATGCGATTACTTCTTGGCCAGCTCGGCGGCGTTGCGCTCGAGGTCCTCGATGCCACCGCACATGAAGAACGCCTGCTCCGGCACACCGTCGTACTTGCCGTCGGCGATCGCGTTGAACGCGTCGATCGTCTCGGACAGCGGCACGGTGGAGCCGTCGACGCCGGTGAACTGCTTGGCGACGTAGGTGTTCTGCGACAGGAAGCGCTCGATGCGGCGCGCCCGGTTGACGGTGACCTTGTCCTCCTCGGACAGCTCGTCCATACCGAGGATCGCGATGATGTCCTGGAGGTCCTTGTACTTCTGGAGGATCCCCTTGACGCGCACAGCGGTCTCGTAGTGGTTGGCCGAGATGTACCGCGGGTCGAGGATGCGGGACGAGGAGTCCAGCGGGTCCACGGCCGGGTAGATGCCCTTCTCGGAGATCGGACGGGAGAGAACCGTCGTCGCGTCGAGGTGGGCGAAGGTGGTGGCCGGGGCCGGGTCGGTCAGGTCGTCCGCGGGGACGTAGATCGCCTGCATCGAGGTGATCGAGTGACCGCGGGTCGAGGTGATGCGCTCCTGGAGGAGACCCATCTCGTCGGCCAGGTTCGGCTGGTAACCCACCGCGGAGGGCATACGGCCGAGCAGGGTCGACACCTCGGAACCGGCCTGGGTGAACCGGAAGATGTTGTCGATGAAGAGCAGCACGTCCTGGCCCTGCACATCGCGGAAGTACTCCGCCATGGTCAGCGCGGACAGGGCGACGCGGAGACGCGTGCCCGGCGGCTCGTCCATCTGGCCGAAGACCAGCGCGGTCTTGTCCAGAACGCCCGAGTCCACCATCTCGTGGATCAGGTCGTTGCCCTCACGGGTGCGCTCGCCGACACCGGCGAACACCGACACACCACCGAAGTTCTCGGCGACGCGGTAGATCATCTCCTGGATCAGAACGGTCTTGCCGACACCGGCACCACCGAACAGGCCGATCTTGCCACCCGTGACGTACGGGGTGAGCAGGTCGATGACCTTGATGCCGGTCTCGAACATCTCGGTCTTCGACTCGAGCTGGTCGAAGTTCGGGGCCTTGCGGTGGATCGGCCAGCGCTCGGTGACCTGGGCGTTGAACTCGGCCTTGTCCGCGTTCAGCACCTCGCCGAGGGCGTTGAAGACCTTGCCCTTGGTGATGTCGCCGACCGGGACGGAGATCGCGGAGCCGGTGTCGGAGACAGCGGCACCACGGGTCAGGCCGTCGGTGGGCTGCATCGAGATGGCCTTGATCATCCCGTCACCGAGGTGCTGCGCGACCTCGAGCGTCAGGGTCTTCTTGCCGGTGCCGTCCGGCGCGTCGACCTCGACGTGCAGCGCGTTGAACATGTCCGGCATGGCGTCGACGGGGAACTCCACGTCGACGACCGGGCCGATGACCCGCGCGACGCGGCCCGTCGCCGTGGCCGTCTCTACAGTGGTAGTCATGTGATCAGTCACTCCCCGCGTTCGCATCGGCCAGGGCGCTCGCGCCACCGACGATCTCGCTGATTTCCTGGGTGATGTCGGCCTGTCGGGCCGTGTTGGCCAGTCGCGTGAGCGACTTGATGAGCTCGCCGGCGTTGTCGGTCGCGCTCTTCATCGCGCGGCGGCGGGCGGCGTGCTCGGAAGCAGCCGACTGCAGCAGCGCGTTGTAGATCCTGCTCTCCACGTACCGCGGCAGCAGGGCGTCGAGGACGCCCTCAGCCGACGGCTCGAAGTCGTAGAGCGGGAACGGTCCCTGCTCCTCGGCGTTGGCCTCGGTCTCAGCCAGGGACAGCGGCAGGAGGCGGGCCTCCACCGGGTTCTGGGTGAGCATCGAGACGAACTCCGTCGAGACGATGTGGAGCTCGTCCACGCCGCCGTCGGCCGTCTCCGTCACGAACGCGTCGATCAGGGTCGCGGACGCCTCCTTGGCGTCCTGGTACGTCGGCTTGTCGGAGAACCCGACCCACGAGCCCGCGACCTTGAGGTCACGGAACCCGTAGTAGCTGACGCCCTTGCGGCCGATGATGTAGCTGTCGACGGCCTTGCCCTCGGCCTGGAGCCGCTTGGTCAGCTCCAGCGCCGCCTTGATGGCGTTGCTGGAGTAACCACCGGCCAGACCGCGGTCCGCGGTCACCACGAGCACGGCGGCGCGGGTGGCGTCGACGGGCTCCTGGGTCAGCGGGTGCTTGGCGTTCGATCGCGTCGCCACCGCGGTCACCGCACGGGTGAGCTCGGTCGCGTACGGGGAGGAGGCGGCCACCGCGCGCTGCGCCTTCATGATGCGCGACGCGGAGATCATCTCCATCGCCTTGGTGATCTTCTTCGTCGCGGTGACAGAGCGGATCCGGCGCTTGTAGACCCGAAGCTGTGCTCCCATGGGTCGCTACGTCCTTTCCGTCTCGTCAGGCGTTTTCGCCGAGCAGCGCACCGGTGTGAGTGGTGAACTCGCGCTTGAAGGCGGTGATCGCGTCGACCAGCGACTCGATCGTGCCGTCCTCGAGCTTCTGGGTCTCGACGATGGTGGTCAGGACGCCCTTGTGCTCGCGGCGCAGGTAGTCCAGGAACTCACGCTCGAACTTGCGCACGTCCGCGACCGGGACCTCGTCCAGCTGACCGGTGGTGCCGGCCCAGATGGAGACGACCTGCTCCTCGACCGGGAACGGCTGGTACTGGCCCTGCTTCAGCAGCTCGACCAGGCGCGCACCGCGCTCCAGCTGCGCCTTCGACGCGGCGTCCAGGTCGGAGGAGAAGGCGGCGAACGCCTCCAGCTCGCGGTACTGGGCCAGGTCCAGACGGAGGCGACCGGCCACCGACTTCATGGCCTTGATCTGGGCGGAGCCACCGACGCGGGAGACCGAGATACCGACGTTCACGGCCGGGCGGATGCCGGCGTTGAACAGGTCGGACTCCAGGAAGCACTGGCCGTCGGTGATGGAGATGACGTTGGTCGGGATGTACGCCGAGACGTCGTTGGCCTTGGTCTCGATGATCGGCAGACCGGTCATCGAGCCGGCGCCCAGCTCGTCGGAGAGCTTCGCGCAGCGCTCCAGCAGGCGGGAGTGCAGGTAGAAGACGTCACCCGGGTAGGCCTCGCGGCCCGGCGGACGACGGAGCAGCAGCGACACGGCGCGGTAGGCCTCGGCCTGCTTCGACAGGTCGTCGAAGATGATCAGGACGTGCTTGCCGTCGTACATCCACTCCTGGCCGATGGCGGAGCCGGTGTAGGGGGCCAGGTACTTGAAGCCCGCCGGGTCCGACGCCGGGGCGGCGACGATGGTGGTGTACTCCAGCGCACCGGCCTCCTCCAGCGCACCGCGAACGGAGGCGATGGTGGAGCCCTTCTGGCCGATGGCGACGTAGATGCAGCGGACCTGCTTCTTCGGGTCGCCCGAGCGCCAGTTGTCGCGCTGGTTGATGATGGTGTCGATCGCCACCGCGGTCTTGCCGGTCTGGCGGTCACCGATGATCAGCTGGCGCTGGCCACGGCCGATCGGGGTCATCGCGTCGATGGCCTTGATGCCGGTCTGCATCGGCTCGTGCACCGACTTGCGGACCATGACGCCCGGAGCCTGCAGCTCCAGCGCGCGGCGGCCGTGGGTGTCGATCTCGCCGAGGCCGTCGATCGGGTTGCCGAGGGGGTCCACCACGCGGCCGAGGTAGCCCTCGCCGACCGGAACGGACAGCACCTCGCCGGTGCGGCGGACCGTCTGGCCCTCCTCGATCCCGCTGAACTCGCCGAGGACGACGACACCGATCTCGCGGGCCTCGAGGTTGAGCGCGAGGCCGAGGGTGCCGTCCTCGAACTTCAGCAGCTCGTTGGCCATGACCGAGGGAAGGCCCTCGACCTTGGCAATGCCGTCCGCCGTGAAGGTGACGGTGCCGACCTCTTCACGCGAGGCGGCGTCCGGCTGGTACGACTGGACGAAGTTGTCCAGAGCGTTCCGGATCTCCTCCGGCCGGATCGTGAGCTCCGCCATCTGGGTTCCCTGCTCTCCTAGTTGCGTCCTCGGCCCGCCCGTGGAGGGCCGCAAGTATTCGACTCTCGGTCAGTTCCCGCTGGTGGTGCGGTGCGAGGGCTGACCGTCCTCTGTTGTGTACCGACCGAGGGTCGGAATGCTGCTTGGGCTCTAGCCCGCCAGGCCCTGGCTCGCGGTGTCGAGACGACCCGCGATCGTGCCTTCGATGATCTCGTCGCCGATCTGGATCCGAACGCCGCCGAGGACCGCCGGGTCCACGTCGAGGTTCAGGTGCACCTGGCGCCCGGCCAGGGACGCCAGCGCGGTGGCGAGGCGCTGCTTCTGCGCGTCCGACAGCGGCACGGCGGAGGTGACCAGCGCCACCACGCGACCACGACGGTCGGCGGCGAGCCGGGCGTACTCCTCCAGGCCACTCTCCAGGCTACGTCCACGCGGCTGCGTCACCAGCACGGTGATCAGCGCGATGGTCGCGGCCCGGGCCTTGCCGTCGAGCAGGTTGCGCACCAGCGCGGCCTTGGCCTCGTTGCCCGCGGCGTTGTCGGTCAGCGCGGAGCGCAGCTCGACGTTGCCCGCGACCACGCGGCCGAAGCGGAACAGCTCGTCCTCGACCTCGTCGAGGGCGTTGGCCTTGTCGGCACCGATGATCAGCGCCAGGGCGCCGAGCTGCTCGGTGGCGTCCGCGAGGTCGCGGCCGGCGGCCCAGCGGGACCGGACCATGCCCGAGAGCAGGTCGATCGCGTCCGCGCCGACCTTGCCCTGCAGCAGGTTGGTGACCAGGTCGGCCTTGGCCTGACCCGGCGCGGCCGGGTCGGTGAGGGTCCGACGCAGGCCCGCCTCGTGGTCCAGCACCCGGGTGATGTCCAGCAGGTCGTCCGACAGGCGGTCGAGGTCGACGGACGCGTGGTCCGTCAGCGCCTCAAGTCGCTCGCGGGCGGCCGCGGTGGACTGCCGGGTGGCGGCGCTCACTTGGCACCCGCCGACTCCGCGGCCTTGGCTTCGAGCTCGTCAAGGAAGCGGTCGATGGTACGGCTCTGGCGGGCGGAGTCCTCCAGGGACTCACCGACCACCTTGCCGGCCAGCTCGACCGAGATGCGGCCGATGTCGTGGCGCAGCTGCGTGGTCACCTGACCGCGCGTGCGCTCGATCTCCGCCTGGGCGTGCGCGACGGTGATCGCAGCCTGACGCTGCGCCTCCTCGCGGGCCTCGGCGATGATCATCGAACCCTGCTCGCGGGCGTGCTCGGTGATCCGGGCCGCCTCGTGACGGGCCTCGGCGAGCTGCGCCTTGTACTCCTCCAGCGTGCGGGTCGCTTCGGCCTGAGCCTCGGCTGCCCGCTCCAGGCCACCCTCGATCGCGTCGCGCCGCTCCTCCAGAGTCTTCTGGATGTTGGGCAGGAGCTTCTTGCCGAGGACGCCGAAGACGATGAAGAAGGCGAGAAAGCCGATGATGAGTTCAGGCGTGGAGGGGATCAGCGGGTTCTGAGGCCCCTCCGCAGCCAGAAACTGCGTCAGCATGTCTGTACCTTTCGTCGAGCGTGGCTACTGGTGTCGACTCAGGCCGAGAAGATGAACGGAACGACCAGGCCGAGGAGGGCCAGAACCTCACAGAGGGCGAAGCCGAGGAACATGTTCTGGCGGATGATCGGCATGGCCTCGGGCTGACGGGCCATGGCCTCGATCGAGTGGCCGAAGACGAGACCGATACCCACACCCGGGCCGATGGCGGCCAGACCGTAGGCGACAGCGCCCAGGTTGCCCTTGATGCTGATGGAGTTGGCAGCGAGCTCGGTGGCGCTCTGGAGGGTAGACATGTGTTGTCTTCCTTCTTGTGATGCGATCCGCAGGGGGGCTTCCCGGCGGAAGTTTCAGATGGTCAGGAGTGCGGGCGGGTCTCAGTGACCCTCTTCGAGCGCTCCGCTGATGTAGAGCGAGGTGAGGAGGGTGAAGATGTACGCCTGCAGGAACTGGATCAGGACCTCGAAGGCCGTCATGCCGATGGCGAGGATGAACGATCCTCCGGCGAAGGCGGACATGATCGAGGGCGTCAGCAGGTACCAGCTCGCGACGCTGAACATGACGATCAGCATGTGGCCGGCGAACATGTTGGCCCAC
Organism: Streptacidiphilus fuscans; assembly: GCF_015690355.1. Classification (GTDB taxonomy): domain Bacteria; phylum Actinomycetota; class Actinomycetes; order Streptomycetales; family Streptomycetaceae; genus Streptacidiphilus; species Streptacidiphilus fuscans. The sequence goes on from NZ_JADPRT010000002.1 coordinate 387,024, forward strand.
AGTCGGACCGCGAGCGTGAACGGCCGCGTGATGACGTTCTGGAGGAACTCCAGGAACACGATGAGCGGAACCAGGGGCTTGGGCAGACCCTGCATGTAGGTCAGGTGCTTCCAACCACCCAGGAAGCCGTGCGTCTTGAAGGTGAGGTACATGTACGTGATCCACACCAGCACGGCCAGCGCCACCGGGTAGGCGAAGCGCGAGGCGACCGGGAACTGTGCCAGCGGGATGATGGACATGATGTTCATCACCCAGACGAAGAAGAAGATCGACGTCAGGAACGGGACGAACTTGTCGCCCTTCTTGCCGATGACGTCACGCGCGATGCCCCGGGCGATGAAGGTGTAGCCGATCTCGCCGACCAGCTGCAGCTTGGTGGGGACCAGCTTCGGCTTGCGGAACGCCGCCCAGAAGAAGCCGACCACCAGCAGCATGCAGATGATCGCCAGCAGCATCGGCTTGGTGAAGGCGAAGCTGCCGATGGTGAAGATCGGCTTGAAGTTGAAGGAGTCGAGCCCAGGGGCCGGGAAACCGCAACCAGAGGGGGTGATGTGACACCCGCTCGCAACGAGCGTCGTGGAGGGGCTACTCACCCTTGACTCCTTCGTCGTGAAGCATCAGAACTGCAACCTTGTGTGTCGGCGCGACGGAGGACCGCCGCAGTTCGGCACCGTGATCGGGTTGTCCGGGGCCACTCGCTCCCCTGACGCACGAGGGTCAGGGAGGGGGCTCCGGATTCCGGACGATAGCAGATGTCTTGGTACTACCTTTACGCGGGCCTTACGTCCCGTTGCCCGGGCCGCCGGGCTTGCTCTGGGGCCCGTCGGGCTTGCCGGCCGAGGTGTCCACGTAGAGGGTCTTGCTCTTGAGCGTGAAGTACACCTGCCCGCCGACCCAGGCCAGCAGGGTGGCCAGCAGGGAGAACCCGAACGCACGACCGTTGAAGAACGAGGCGTTCTTGAAGACCACGATGAAGACGCCGGCGAGCAGCATCTGCACCGCATACACCAGGAGCCCGGCCATCAGCACCGTCTGCGGACGGTCCCGAGTGAGCCGCATCAGTGCCGCGAACCCGCCACCGAACACCACCAGGGCCACGGCCAGCGCGATCAGTGCGCCGATCAAGCCCTTGGAGCCGGCGAAAACCGTGCTGAGCACCAGCGCGAGGATGCCGACGGGCGCTGCCACCAGGGCACAGCCGCGCAGGATCCGGGCGTCGTTGGACAACATTGTCGTGGCTCCGGAGCGATGAGGTCGTGAGTTACAGCAGGGTGGGTGGGGACGGAGAGCCTGGTCGAACGCCCTTCTCCCATAAGGTCCTTCGGCAGCTCACCCGATGTCGTGAACGGTATCACAAGCTATTTGGCGCAGTCTTTACTTTCTTGGTGTGCTCCTTGACACACGCACCGCGCCCGAGCCGGATCGTCCCGAAGTGCCCGAATGGTGCCCCACCGCATGGGAGCCCGTGCCGATCTGGTCGAGCAGCTCCTCATCGGCCGTGGTCAGCGACGATGCCACCGGAGCGGGGTCGTCGTGGATCTCCTTTACCGAGTCATCGGTAAGAACATTCTTTACCTTTGCACTCTGCCGGTAGCGCGGCGGCAGGAAGCGCTCCGCCACCCGGGGAGCGTGCGGCCGGAAGCGCGGCAGCAGCAGGAGCAGGATGCCGATCACGCACAGCACCAAGGCGACCTTGATGGCCAGCAGTTCGGTGCGGTTGGCGGAGAAGGCGACGGTGCCGAAGGCGAGCAGCGCCGCCCAGAAGTACATGATCAGGACCGCGCGGCTGTGGGAGTGGCCGAGCTGCAGCAGCCGGTGGTGCAGGTGCTGCTTGTCCGCGGCGAAGGGCGACTTGCCGGCCCAGGTGCGGCGGACCACCGCGAGGATCAGGTCCGCCAGCGGGATCGCGATCACGGTCAGCGGGAGCAGCAGCACGATGTAGACGGGCACCATCGCGTGGACCGTGGAGGTCGCGCTCTGCGTCTGCATGGTGATCACGTCGGGGTCCACACGACCGGTGATCGAGATCATGCAGACCGAGAGCACCAGCCCGATCAGCAGTGCGCCGGAGTCGCCCATGAAGATCCGGGCGGGGTGGAAGTTGTGCGGCAGGAAGCCGATCACCATGCCGACCAGGATCACGCTGAACAGCGCGGCCGGCGCCGCGTCGGGCACCGAGTACCCGTACCAGAGCCGGTAGGCGTAGACGAAGAACGCGAGGGCGGCGATGCAGACCATGCCGGCCGCCAGACCGTCCAGACCGTCGATGAAGTTGACCGCGTTGACGCTTATGACCACCAGCGCCACGGTGATGAAGGTGCCCCACATCTCCGGCAGGGCGACGGTGCCCACACCCGGGATCGGCAGCCAGAGCACGGTCAGGCCCTGGTAGACCATGACGCCCGCGGCCACCATCTGGCCGCCGAGCTTGACCAGCGCGTCGACGCCCCACTTGTCGTCCAGCACGCCCAGCACCCACATGATGGTCGCGCCGGAGAGCAGCGCCGGGACATCGCCGGTGCCCTGGAAGACGTACTTCAGGGTGTCCAGGTGGTCGGCTGTGAGCAGGCCTGCGACGAGACCGCCGAACATGGCGATCCCACCGAGTCGTGGCGTCGGCTCCTTGTGGACGTCGCGGTCACGGACCGGCGGCATGGCGCCCGCGATGATCGCGAACTTCCTCGCCGGACCGGTCAGCAGATAGGTCACCGCCGCGGTCACGCAGAGCGTCAGCAGGAACTCACGCACCAGAGTCCTCCTGTGCTGCGCTGTACACCCCCGAGATATCGGCAGAGCATAGCCGTCCCGTCCATGAGCGGTCGCCGGAATCAAGGTGCGTCACGGGCACACCCTAATCAGAGAGACGCCGACTCCTCGCATTGCGGTTTTGTCGACAGCCCAGGAAAACGCTCCGCCAGGGAACGCACACGTTCGGTCACCGACCCGGAGTTCGGCTCCTTACCCGCGGCGCGGATCAAAGCCGCGATCTCCTGCATCTCCGGCTCTCCCATCCCCTGCGTCGTCACGCAGAGTGTCCCGAGCCGGACCCCTGAGGCGGACGCGGGCGGCACGTCCTCGTACGGGACGGCGCAGTGCCCGAGCAGCAGCCCCGCCCGCTCGCACCGCTGCTCGACCTCCCGTCCGGTCAACCCGAGCGCGCGGGCGTCGACGGTGACGAGGTGGGTGTCGGTCCCGCCCGTCAGCGGGCGCAGGCCGTGCCCGTCCAGTGCTCCGGCCAGCGCGCGGGCGTTCGCCACGCAACGGCGTGTGTACCCGGCGAACGCGGGCGTGGCCGCGCGTCCCAGCGTGTAGGCCTTGGCGGCGATCTGGTCGACCATCGGCCCGCCCTGGATGAACGGGAACACGGCCCGGTCCACCCGCTCGGTCAACTCCCTGGTGCAGAGCAGGAACCCGCCACGCGGCCCGCCCAGCACCTTGTGCGTGACCCCGCACACCACGTCCGCGTACGGCACCGGGGACGGGATCGTCCCGCCCGCCGAGAGCCCGAGCGTCTGCGAGGCGTCGGCGAGCAGGTGCGCTCCGACCTCGTCGGCGATGGACCTGAACGCCTCCCAGTCGATCGCCCGCGGGTACGAGATCGCCCCGGCGACCAGCACTTTCGGCCGAGCCTTGCGGGCCAGGTCGCGCACCTGGTCGAGGTCGATCAGCCCGTCGCTCTTTCGCACCCCGTACGCGGTGACGGAGAACCAGCGTCCGGAGAAGTTGGCGTGCGAGCCGTGGGTGAGGTGCCCGCCGTGTGCGAGCGACATCGCCAGCACCGAGTCCCCCGGCCGCAGCAGGGCCGCTGCCGCGGCGAGCACGGCACTGGTCCCGGAGTAGGGCTGCACGTTGGCGTGCTGGGCCCCGAAGAGCGCCTTCGCGCGCTCGACGGCCAGCTCCTCGACCGCGTCGGCGGGCCCGCAGCCGGTGTGGTGGCGGCGGCCCGGGTAGCCCTCGGCGTACTTGTCCGCGAAGTCGCTCCCGAGGAGCGCGCGCACGCGAGGTGAGGAGAGGTTCTCTCCGGCGAGCAGCTGGATCTGCGTCCGACGCCGCTCCCGCTCGGCGTCGAGCAGCGCGTCCAGGGCGGCATCCGGCTCGTCGGTGAAGGCAGCAGCCCGCGCCGGTTCGTCACTCGTCACCAGGGTCGCCATGGCCGCGGTCACCTCCGGTGCAAACGGTACGCCGGGGGTATGGGATATGCCTGTGCAGACAGGGCCGGTTGCACTGTTCGGGGCGCGGGGAAGTGCAACTTCCCCTCGGCCCGAACGGTTCGGCGTTAGACCCGCACCCGGGCCACGCCCGTCAGCGCCGTGACGATCGGGTCCAGCGCGTCGAAGATCTCCGAGCCGCAGTTCCGGAACATCCCCAACGGCGCACCGTACGGGTCGTCCACCTCGTCCGCCTCCGGCGAAGCCGCCAGCAGCCACCCCCGCAGCGCCGCCGCGGCCCGCACCAGGACGCGGGCGCGCTCGGCCAGCGCGCCCGGTTCGACGGAGTCGTCAGGGAGGGTCGCCGGGTCGATCGCGCGGACGAGGCGGGTGAACTCCTTCAGCGTGAAGGTGCGCAGGCCCGCGTCGTGGCCCATGGAGATGACCTGCGCCCGGTGGTCGCGGGTGGCGGTCAGCACCAGGTCGGCGTCGATGACGTGCTCGTCGAGCAGCTCGCGACCGATGAAGCCCGACGGGTCCGCGCCGAACTCGCCCAGGATCTCCGCCGCGTTGGACTCCATCGGCGCGCCCTCGTGGCCCCAGGTGCCGGCGCTCTCGACGGATATCTCCGCGCCCGCGCGCCCGCCCAGACGGAGCGTCAGCTCATGCAGGGTCAGCCGCTCGGCGATGGGCGAGCGGCAGACTCCGCCCGTGCAGACGTAGAGGATCCGGAATCTTCCGACGCGCTGCTCCGCGCCGTGGGCGTAGGGACGCGGAGTGGGGCGTATCGGCCGGACGACTCGACCGGTCAACTCCCGGCCTCCAGGTCGGGTACGACCTCCCGGAGCTGCTCCAGCGACACCGCGCCCGCGCGCCGCAGCACGGGGACCTTGCCGGTCACGTCGACGATGGACGACGGGACGGCGTGGTCCGCACGGCCGCCGTCGAGGTAGACGGAGACGCTCTGGCCGAGCTGCTCCTGGGCGGCGTCGCACGTCGCCGGGGACGGGCCGCCGGTCAGGTTGGCGCTGGAGACGGCCAGCGGACCGGTGGTGTTGAGCAGTTCGATGGCGACCGGGTGCAGCGGCATCCGGACCGCGACCGTGCCGCGGGTCTCGCCGAGGTCCCAGCGCAGCGACGGCTGGTGACGGGCGACCAGGGTGAGCCCGCCCGGCCAGAACGCGTCGACGAGCTCCCAGGCCGACTCGGAGAAGTCGGTGACCAGCCCGTGCAGAGTGGTCGGCGAGCCGACCAGGACGGGGCTGGGCATGTTCCGGCCGCGGCCCTTGGCCGCGAGCAGCTCGCCCACCGCCTCCGCGGAGAACGCGTCGGCGGCCAGGCCGTAGACGGTGTCGGTGGGGATGACCACCAGTTCGCCCCGGCGGATCGCGGAGGCGGACTCGCGCAGACCGGCAGCGCGCTCGGTCGCGTCGGAGCAGTCGTAACGACGACTCATCGGTGGGATCCCTTCCTAGAGGACGGCGCGGCGCGCGGTGGCGAAGCGGGGGCGGTTGTTCAGGTCGCGGTGGTCGGCGGCGTCGGTCCAGCCCGCCTCCTCGCGGAAGATCCACGGCACCAGACCGCCCTGCGTGTCCGCGTGCTCGACGACGACCACTCCCCCGGGGCGCAGCAGCCGCGCGGCGACGCGTTCGATGCCGCGGATGGTGTCGAGACCGTCCTCGCCGGAGAAGAGTGCCATCTCCGGGTCGTGGTCGCGAGCCTCGGGAGCGACGTACTCCCACTCGGTCAGCGGGATGTACGGCGGGTTGCTGATGACCAGGTCGAACTGGCCGCTCAGCTCGGGGCGGTCCAGGAACGCCTTGGTCGCGTCGCCCTGGATCAGCTCGATCCGGGCCGCGTCCGGGCTGGCGTCGACGTTGCGCCGGGCCCAGGCGTAGGCGTCGTCGGACATCTCCACCGCGTGCACGCGGCTGCGCGGCACCTCCTGGGCGAGCGCCAGCGCGATCGCGCCGGAGCCGGTGCAGAGGTCGACCACGAGCGGCTCGGCGACGTCCATGTCGCGCAGGGCGTCTATGGCCCAGCCGACGACCGACTCGGTCTCCGGACGCGGCACGAAGACCCCGGGGCCGACCTGGAGCTCCAGGTAGCGGAAGAACGCCCGTCCGGTGATGTGCTGCAGCGGCTCGCGGGCCTCGCGTCGGGAGACGGCCTCCCAGTAACGGGCGTCGAAGTCGGCGTCCTTGACGGAGTGCAGCTCGCCGCGCTTGACGTCGTGGATGAAGGCCGCGAGCTCCTCCGCGTCGAAACGCGGCGAGGGCACGCCGGCGGCAGCCAGCCGCTGGGTGGCCTGGGCCACCTCGGCGAGGAGGAGGTTCACGTGCGTGCCTCTCTTACGGGCCTTCAAGGTTCTGGCGCTCCGCCGTGCGGCGGAGCTACGACGCTCGGGAGCGCCGCTGCGGCCGACGGCTCAGGTCGCCTCGGCGAGCCGCGCGGCGGCGTCCTGGTCGACGGCGGACTGGATCACCGGGTCGAGCTCGCCGCCGAGCACCTGGTCCAAGTTGTACGCCTTGTAACCGGTGCGGTGGTCGGAGATGCGGTTCTCCGGGAAGTTGTAGGTGCGGATCCGCTCCGAGCGGTCCACCGAGCGGACCTGGCTGCGCCGGGCGTCGCTGGCCTCACGGTCGGCCTCCTCCTGCGCCGCCGCCAGCAGGCGGGAGCGGAGGATGCGCATGGCCTGCTCCTTGTTCTGGAGCTGGCTCTTCTCGTTCTGGCAGGACGCGACGATGCCGGTCGGCAGGTGCGTGATCCGGACCGCGGAGTCGGTGGTGTTGACGGACTGACCACCGGGACCGGACGAGCGGTAGACGTCGATGCGCAGGTCGTTCGCGTTGACCTCGACCTCGACCTCCTCGGCCTCCGGCGTGACCAGCACGCCCGCGGCGGAGGTGTGGATCCGGCCCTGCGACTCGGTCGCCGGCACGCGCTGCACGCGGTGCACGCCGCCCTCGTACTTCAGCCGCGCCCAGACGCCCTGGCCGGGCTCGGGGTTGCCGCCCCGGTACTTCACCGCGACCTGGACGTCCTTGTAGCCGCCGAGGTCGGACTCGTTGGCGTCGATGATCTCGGTCTTCCAGCCCTGCTTCTCGGCGTAGCGCAGGTACATGCGCAGCAGGTCGCCGGCGAAGAGCGCGGACTCCTCGCCGCCCTCGCCCGCCTTGACCTCCAGCAGCACGTCCTTGTCGTCGCTCGGGTCACGCGGCACCAGGAGCATCCGCAGGCGCTCGGTGAGCTCCTCGCGCTGCGCGTCCATGGCCTTGATCTCGGCGTAGAACTCCGGGTCGGCGTCGGCGAGCTCGCGGGCGGTCTCGATGTCCTCGCCCACCTGCCGCCACTCGCGGTAGACCTTGGTGATCGGCGTCAGCTCGGCGTAGCGCTTGGTCAGCTGACGCGCGGCAGCCGGGTCGGCGTGCACGGCCGGATCGGCGAGACGCTCCTCAAGCGTCGCGTGCTCGTTCAGGAGCTCCTCGACTGCCTCGAACATGGGAGCTGGGCCTTCTTCCGCGATGGGGGTGGAAACCGATGAACCTGCTGGTCAACGCGAACGGCGCCGACCAGGGCGAACCCGGGAAGACCACGGGTACGCCCGGCCGGCGCCGAAAGGCCGCTACTGCTGCTTGGCGGCGTGCTTCTTGCCGAAGCGGGCCTCGAAGCGGGCCACACGGCCACCGGTGTCCATGATCTTCTGCTTGCCGGTGTAGAACGGGTGGCAGGCGGAGCAGACCTCGGCGCGGATGACGCCGGACTGCTCGGTGCTGCGGGTGGTGAACTCGTTGCCGCAGGTGCAGGTGACCTGGGTGACCACGTAGGTCGGGTGGATCTCGGGCTTCAAGGGATGCTCCTATGTTCTGGGAGGGCACCGGGTCGTGCGGCGGGCTGCCGCGCGTGAACCGGGACCGACGTACCAGTCTGCCAGGGACTGGCGCCATGCTCCAAAACGGGGTAGGGAGCACAGATATTCCACCTGCGTTCCACCTGCACAAAAGCCCGCGACCCCGGGCCCTTTCGGACCCGGGGTCGCCGGGAGTGAGCGCGGAGCGCGGGGTCAGTCGTCCTGGCCCGGCGTCGTCTTCGCGATCTGCATGAGGAACTCGGCGTTGCTCTTGGTCTGCTTCATCTTGTCCAGCAGCAGCTCGATCGCCTGCTGCGAGTCGAGCGCGTGCAGCACCCGGCGCAGCTTCCAGACGATCCGCAGCTCGTCCGGGGACATGAGGATCTCTTCCTTACGCGTACCGGACGGGTCCACGTCCACCGCGGGGAAGATGCGCTTGTCCGCGAGCTTCCGGTCGAGCTTGAGCTCCATGTTGCCGGTGCCCTTGAACTCCTCGAAGATCACCTCGTCCATGCGCGAGCCGGTCTCGACCAGCGCGGTGGCCAGGATGGTCAGCGAGCCGCCGTTCTCGATGTTGCGCGCCGCACCGAAGAACTTCTTCGGCGGGTAGAGCGCGGTCGAGTCGACACCACCGGACAGGATGCGGCCGGAGGCGGGCGCCGCCAGGTTGTAGGCGCGGCCCAGGCGGGTGATGGAGTCCAGCAGCACGACCACGTCGTGGCCCAGCTCCACCAGACGCTTGGCGCGCTCGATGGCGAGCTCGGCGACGGTGGTGTGGTCCTCGGCGGGACGGTCGAAGGTCGAGGAGATGACCTCGCCCTTGACCGAGCGCTGCATGTCGGTGACCTCTTCCGGACGCTCGTCGACGAGGACGACCATCAGGTGGGTCTCGGGGTTGTTGTGGGTGATCGCGTTGGCGATCGCCTGCATGATCATCGTCTTGCCGGTCTTCGGCGGCGCGACGATCAGACCACGCTGGCCCTTACCGATCGGGGCGACCAGGTCGATGATGCGCGTCGTCAGCACACCCGGGTCGGTCTCCAGACGGAGCCGGTCCTGCGGGTACAGCGGCGTCAACTTGGTGAACTCGGGCCGGTTGCGGCCGGGTTCCGGGTCCATGCCGTTGACCGAGTCGAGGCGGACCAGCGCGTTGAACTTCTCGCGGCGCTCGCCGTCCTTCGGCTGGCGGACGGCGCCGGTGATGGCGTCACCCTTGCGCAGACCGTTCTTGCGCACCTGGGCCAGCGAGACGTAGACGTCGTTCGGACCGGCGAGGTAGCCCGAGGTCCGGACGAACGCGTAGTTGTCCAGGATGTCCAGGATGCCGGCGACCGGGATCAGGACGTCGTCCTCGCTGACCTGCGGCTCGGCCGGACCCTCGAAACCGCGGTCACGGCCACGGCGGTTGCGGTCGCGGTAACGGCCGCGGCGACGGCCGCCGAACTCGTCGTCCTCGAAGTCGGTGTCCTTCTGGCCGCCCTGGCGGCCCTGCTGACGGCCACCCTCCTGGCCGCCCTGCTGCTGACGACCCTGACGGCCGCCGTCCTGGCCACCCTGGCCCTGCTGCGGCTGGCCGCCGTCCGTGCCCTGCTCACGGCGGTCACGACGGCTGCGGCGCTCGCGACGGCCCTCACGACCCTCGCGGCCCTCACCGCGGTCGCCGCGCTCGGCACGGTCACCGCGCTCGCGGGTCTCGGTCGCGCCGGAAGCCTGAGCGGCCGAGGCGGACTCGGCGGTGGCCTGCGCCTGAGCCGGTGCGGCCTGGGCGGACGCCTGAGCGGCCTCGGTGGCGACACCGGTCGCCGCGGCGGCCGGGGCGGCAGCGCCCTCGGGCGAACCCGCCGGGGCGGTGGCGCGACGGCTGCGACGGGCCGGACGCTCGGCGGCGGTGGTGGCGGCGCCGACCGTGGCGGGCGCGGCCTCGGCCTTCTCGGCCTTGCTCTGCACCGGGATCTCGATCTGCTGCTCGGCGGGCGCGGCAGCGGCGGCACGGGACCGCGTCGTGCGGCGGGCCGGAGCGGCGGGCGCGGCCTCGGCGGAGTCATCGGCAGCCGGCGTGGCAGCGGCGGCGGAGCGCGAGGAGGCACGCTTCGCGGCGGGAGCCGCGGCGGAGGCGGCGAGCAGCGGGTCGCCGCCGCTCTTCTCCTTGATGGCATCGATCAGCTGGCTCTTGCGCATCCGGCCGGTGCCGCTGATGCCGAGGCCGGAGGCGAGCTGCTGCAGCTCGGCGAGCACCATGCTGTTCAGCCCGGTGCCCGTGGTCCGACGGCGCTTCGGCGCGGGGGCCGTGCCGGCGTCCGACGCGTCAGCGTCCGGGCGCGCGCCCATCAGATCGGTGGTGTCGCTCACGAAGGGTCCTTCCCTGGAGCGGACGTCGGCCTTTCTGGCTCGGCGACCGGTCGTGCTGTCCGCCCTGTGGTCTTTTGGCAGGGCGTGGCTGCGATAAAACGATGGAACCCACTGCGCACGTGCGATGTGTCAGTGTCAATGGCGCTGCGCACGAACGCGTCCGGGCCCCCTGCGCGTGTTCGGCTCCGGCTCCAGGCCCCTGCTCGGAGGCGGTCCTTTAGCCGACACGGCGTCGGGATGCGGTCACAATGGCGCAGGCAGGCTGCGTACGCGATGTGGCGGGCTCCCGGAGAATTGCTGTCCCAACGGTGGGGACGCCGCGCACCCGGCCCCGCAGGGCTCCTGGTGCAGACATGAGATTAACACTACTGGACCCAACAAACATTCCCCCACTCTGCGAGTGTCAATCGTGTCCCCACTTTCCCGAGGTATTCCCGGTGCCACGGTTCGCAGATCCGTCCTGGCCTTGTCGATCCTGTGGAGATCTGCCTGTGGAGATCCCTGGGTAGATCTCCCGGTGCGCGTCGACGATTCATTGCGACAACGGCAGTACCGCGGCTCCCTCGGTGTCCAGTGCGAGCCGGTGCGCGGCCCAGCCCTCGCCCGCGAAACCGAGCACCTTCTCGGCCGTGCTCGCGTCGGTCAGGGCCAGCACCGTCGGACCGGCGCCGGAGATGACGGCGGCGATTCCCTCCGCGCGAAGGCCCGCGACCAGCGCGGCGCTCTGCGGCATCGCCGGGGTGCGGTAGTCCTGGTGCAGCCGGTCCTCGGTGGCGGGAAGCAGCAGCTCAGGGCGCCGGGTGATGGCCTCCACCAGCAGCGCGGCGCGCCCGACGTTGGCGGCGGCGTCGGCGTGCGGCACCGTGCCCGGCAGCAGACCGCGCGCGACCTCGGTCAACACCGGGTCCCCGGGAATGAAGACCACGGGAACGACGTCGCGGTTCGGCTCGACGGTGACGGCGTGCGCGCCCGAGCCGGGCGTGGGCGTCCCCTCGCCGTCGAACGCGTCGGTCCAGGCGATGGTGAAGCCGCCGAGCAGACAGGCGGCGACGTTGTCGGGGTGGCCCTCGATCTCCGAGGCCAGCGCGAGCGTCGCGGCGTCGTCGAGGGCCTCGACGCCGCCGACGGTCACCGCACGCGCGGCCATGATGCCCGCGCAGATCGCGGCGGAGGAGGAGCCGAGCCCGCGCCCGTGCGGAATCCGGTTGGCGCAGACGACTTCGAGACCGCGGGGCTGTCCGCCGAGCCGGTCGAAGGTGGCGCGCATCGCGCGGACGACGAGGTGACGCTCGTCGCGGGCCAGGGTGTCCGCGCCCTCACCTGCGATGTCGACATGCAGACCCGCGTCGGCGACGCGTACGACGAGGTCGTCGTAGAGGCCGAGGGCGAGGCCGAAGGAGTCGAATCCGGGCCCGAGATTGGCACTGGTCGCGGGAACCCGCACCCGTACTGCGGCGGCGCGGAAGGCGGGGCCTGCCATTGCGTGGACTCTCCTGCGGGAGTGGGTACGGCGAAACCCGATGCAAGCGTGCAAATCGGTGCATGCGCTTGGGGTATGACGCCAGGGTAGCGAAAAGGGGCTGTTCAGCGGTACACCTCGACACGAGGTGTGTCTGCCGGCGCAGACGGGACGTTGCAAACGTCCAGGGGCGCGGGGCTCTGCGCGAGAACCACCCTGTGCGGATGGCCCTGCTCGTGCGGCGACTCACCACTCTGGGTGGCTTGTCGCGCAGTTCCCCGCGCCCCTTGCGGTGGTGCAACTACCTGGGGAAGCAAAGGCTCAGCGTGTCGCGCCGGCGCGGCGGAGCCGCGAATCAGCAGAGCCCCGCGCCCCTGGACTGGCTACGCCAGTCCGAGACGCTCCGCCGCCGCCGTCGCGTCGATCGGGACCACCGTCGGCTGCGGGGCGCCCGCGACCGCCCAGTCGGGGTCCTTGAGGCCGTTGCCGGTGACCGTGCAGACGATCCGCTGGCCCGGGTCGATCAGGCCCTGCTCGTGCGCTTGCAGCAGGCCCGCCACCGACGCGGCGGACGCCGGCTCCACGAAGACGCCCTCGCGGGACGCCAGCAGCCGGTAGGCGGAGAGGATCTGTCGGTCCGTCACCTTGTCGATACGGCCGCCCGACTCGTCGCGCGCCGCGATCGCGTAGTCCCACGAGGCCGGGTTGCCGATCCGGATCGCGGTGGCGATCGTCTGCGGCTTGAGGACCGGCGCGCCGTCCACGATCGGGGCGGAGCCGGACGCCTGGTAGCCGAACATGCGCGGCGTCCTCGTCGCCATGCCGTCCGCCGCGTACTCGCGGTAGCCCTTCCAGTAGGCGGTGATGTTGCCCGCGTTGCCGACCGGCAGCACGTGGATGTCGGGGGCGTCGCCGAGCATGTCGACGATCTCGAACGCGGCCGTCTTCTGGCCCTCGATGCGGACCGGGTTGACCGAGTTGACCAGCGCCACCGGGTACTTGTCGGACAGGTCGCGCGCCAGCGTCAGGCAGTCGTCGAAGTTGCCGTCCACCTGGAGGATCTTCGCGCCGTGGACCAGCGCCTGGCCCATCTTGCCGAGCGCGATCTTGCCCTGCGGCACCAGCACCGCGCAGACCATCCCCGCGCGCACCGCGTACGCCGCCGCGGACGCGGAGGTGTTGCCGGTGGACGCGCAGATGACCGCCTGCGCGCCCGCCTCCTTGGCCTTGGAGATGGCCATCGTCATGCCGCGGTCCTTGAAGGACCCGGTCGGGTTGGCACCCTCGACCTTGAGGTAGACCTCGCAGCCCGTGCGCTCGGAGAGCAGCTGGGCAGGGACGAGCGGCGTGCCGCCCTCGAGCAGCGTCACCACGGGAGTCGCGGCGGTGACCGGGAGCCGGTCGCGGTACTCCTCGATGAGGCCGCGCCACTGATGGGTGTGCTGGAGGGTGGTGCTCATATCGGGTTACTCCCCTTCGACACGCATGATGCTGGCCACGCCACGGACGTGGTCATGAGTGCGCAGTTCTGCGACGGTGGCGGACAGCGCGGCGTCGGTGGCGCGGTGCGTCACGACGACGAGCGAGGCGTCGCCGTCCCGGCCCTGCTGGCGGACGGTGTCGATGGACACCCCGTGCTCGGCGAAGACCGTGGCGACCTGGGCGAGGACACCTGCCTTGTCGGCGACGTCCAGACTCACGTGGTAGCGGGTGACCACGTCGTCCATGGGGTTGACGGTGAGCTGAGCGTACGCGCTCTCGCCGGGGCCCGTCGCACCGCCCACCTTGTTGCGGCAGACCGCGACCAGGTCGCCGAGCACGGCGGAGGCAGTCGGCGCGCCGCCCGCGCCGGGGCCGTAGAACATCAGCTGGCCGGCCGCGTCCGCCTCGACGAAGACGGCGTTGTACGCGCCGCGCACGGAGGCCAGCGGGTGGCTGAGCGGGATCATCGCCGGGTGGACGCGGGCGGTGACCGACTCCTCGCCGTTCTCGTCCTTGGCGCGCTCGCAGATGGCGAGCAGTTTCACCACGCAGCCCATCGCCTTGGCGGAGGCGATGTCCGCGGCCGTCACCTCGGTGATGCCCTCGCGGAAGACGTCGGCGGCGGTCACCCGGGTGTGGAAGGCGATACCGGCCAGGATCGCGGCCTTGGCGGCGGCGTCGAAGCCCTCGACATCGGCGGTCGGGTCGGCCTCGGCGTAGCCGAGCGCGGTGGCCTCCTCCAGTGCCTCGGAGTAACCGGCGCCGGTGGTGTCCATCTTGTCCATGATGAAGTTGGTGGTGCCGTTGACGATGCCCAGCACCCGGTTGACCTTGTCCCCGGCCAGGGACTCGCGCAGCGGGCGGATCAGCGGGATCGCACCGGCGACGGCCGCCTCGTAGTAGAGGTCCGCGCCGGCCTTGGCCGCGGCCGCATGCAGGGCCGCGCCGTCGGCGGCGAGCAGCGCCTTGTTGGCGGAGACGACGGACGCGCCGTTCTCGAATGCCGAGACGATCAGTGAGCGGGCCGGCTCGATCCCGCCGATCACCTCGATCACGACGTCGATGTCGCCGCGCTTGACCAGGGCCTCGGCGTCGGTGGTGATCAGGTGCTCCGGCACGCCAGGACGCGGCCGACCGGCCCGGCGCACGGCCACGCCCGCGAGCTCCACCGGTACCCCGATGCGCGCCTCCAGGTCGGCGGCGTGCGTCGTCATGATGCGTGCCACCTCGGAGCCCACTACTCCACAACCGAGGAGCGCCACCTTGAGCGTACGCATCATCCGACTCCGTCCTGCTTTGTTGGCGGCTGCCGAAAAGGCAGCTCATGTTGGCCTGGTACTTGCCTTCTGTCCCAAGTCTCCGCGACTGGCCCGTCGAATCTGCGGCCGTTCCACGGATTGAGACGCAAATTCCGCTGCTCGATACCGAGCGGCAGGAAATCCTGTCGTGCTCAGCCTGCGCCCGAGCGCTCGGCCTGCGTCCGGGCGCTCAGCCCACGTCGAGGCGGAGCAGGTCCTCCTCCGTCTCGCGGCGGACGACGACCCGGGCCTGGCCGTCGCGGACCGCGACCACCGGGGGCCTGAGCGCGTGGTTGTAGTTGCTGGCCATGGACCGGCAGTACGCGCCCGTGGCGGGCACGGCCAGCAGGTCGCCGGGGGCCAGGTCGTCCGGCAGGAACGCGTCGCGGACCACGATGTCGCCGGACTCGCAGTGCTTGCCGACCACACGACTCAGCATCGGCTCCGCGTCCGAGGCGCGGGAGACCAGCGCCACGCTGTACTCGGCGTCGTAGAGCGCGGTGCGGATGTTGTCCGACATGCCGCCGTCGACGCTGACGTAGGTGCGCAGGCCCTCCAGCGGCTTGATCGTGCCGACCTCGTAGAGCGTGAAGGCGCTGGGACCGACGATGGCCCGGCCCGGCTCGACCGACAGGCGCGGGATGGCCAGCCCCTCGGCCGCGCACTCGCGGCGGACGATCTCGGTCAGCGCGGTGGCGATCTCCTGCGGCTCGCGAGGGTCGTCGTCGCTGGTGTAGGCGATGCCGAGGCCGCCACCGAGGTCGATCTCGGGCAGCTCGACGCCGTGCTCGCGCTTGACCTCGGCCAGCAGGCCGACCACGCGGCGGGCGGCGACCTCGAACCCGGCCATGTCGAAGATCTGCGAACCGATGTGCGAGTGGATGCCGACCAGCTCGACGCCGTCCAGCGTCAGCGCGCGACGCACCGCCTCGGCGGCCTGACCGCCTGTCAGCGAGAACCCGAACTTCTGGTCCTCGTGCGCGGTGGCGATGAACTCGTGGGTGTGCGCCTCGACGCCGACGGTGACGCGGAGCAGGATCTTCTGCCGCACACCCTGCTGGTCGGCGGCCCAGGCCAGCCGGACCAGCTCCTCGAAGGAGTCCACGACCACGTGCCCGATCCCGGCCTTGACCGCGTACTCCAGCTCGGCACGGGTCTTGTTGTTGCCGTGGAACGCGATCCGCTCCGGCGGCATGCCGGCGGAGAGCGCGACGGTGAGCTCGCCGCCGCTGCAGACGTCGACGTTGAGGCCCTCCTCGTGCAGCCAGCGGACCACCGCGCGGGAGAGGAAGGCCTTGCCCGCGTAGTAGACGTCCGCGTCCAAGTGCGAGAAGGCCTGCTGCCAGGCGCGGCAGCGGGACCGGAAGTCCTCCTCGTCGAGGATGTAGGCGGGGGTGCCGAACTGCTCGGCCAGCGCCCGCACGTCGAGCCCGGCGACGGTCACCGCGCCGGTGGCCTCGTCGCGGGTGACGGTCTTGGACCACACCTTCGGGTCCAGCAGGTTGAGGTCGGCGGGCGGCGCGGCGTAGTGGCCCTCGGGCAGCACGTCGCCGTGACGGGGTCCGGCCGGGTGGGCGGAACGGCTCATTGCTTCGGTTCTCCCTGCTGTGTTGCTGCGGTGCTGCGGTGCCTGTGGGCTCCACGACTGCTGTTGGTTACTCGTCGGTCACCGACTGCCGTGGGGTCCACTTGCAGCGAGGGGCCCGAAACCGTCGTCCGGGCTGACGGTTTCGGGCCCCTCGCGCGGATTACATGCGTTCGGGGGCGGTGACGCCCAACAACCCGAGACCGTTGGCGATGACCGTTCGCGTGGCCTCCGCCAACCAGAGCCTGGCGCGCGTCAGGTCGGTGACCTCCTCGTCACCACGCGGCAGGATCCGGCAGTTGTCGTAGAAGCGGTGGTAGTCGCGGGCCAGCTCCTCCAGGTAGCGGGCGACGCGGTGCGGCTCCCGCAGCTCGCCGGCCGTGGCCAGCACGCCGGGGAACTCGCCGAGGCGGCCGAGGAGTTGGTTCTCCCACTCGGTCGCGAGCAGTTCCGGCTTGAAGTCCTCCGCCGCACCCTTGTCGATGCCGAGGTCGGCCGCGTTGCGGGCGACCGAGGACATCCGAGCGTGGGCGTACTGGACGTAGAAGACCGGGTTCTCGTTCGACTGGCTGGTGAGCACGTCGATGTCGAGGGTGAGCGTCGAGTCGGTGGGGACGCGGGCCAGCGAGTAGCGGGCAGCGTCGACGCCGATCCAGTCGACGACGTCGTCGATCGTGATGATGTTGCCGGCGCGCTTGGACATGCGAACCTCCTCGCCGTCCTTCAGCATCTTCACGAACTGCCCGATCAGCACCTCGATGTTGCGCGACGGGTCGTCACCCGCACAGGCGGCGATGGCCTTGAGGCGGTTGACGTAGCCGTGGTGGTCGGCGCCGAGCATGTAGACGGTGACGTCGTTGCCGCGGTCGCGCTTGTTCAGGTAGTACGCGGCGTCGGAGGCGAAGTAGGTGGTGTCGCCGTCCGCCTTGATCAGGACGCGGTCCTTGTCGTCACCGAAGTCGGTGGTCCGCAGCCAGACCGCGCCGTCCTTGTCGAAGACGTGGCCCTGCTCGCGGAGCCGGTCGACGGCCTTCTCGACGGCGCCGGAGTCGTGCAGCGACTTCTCGGAGAACCAGACGTCGAAGTGCGCGCCGAACTCGGCCATGGAGCGCTGGATCTCGGCGACCATCAGCCGCAGGCCCTCGGTGCGGAACTTCAGCAGCTGCTCGTCCTCGGCGAGGTCGAGGATGCCGGGGTTCGCCTCGACGATCTCCGCGGCGATGCCGTTGATGTACTCGCCGACGTAGCCGTCCTCGGGGACGGGCCGACCGTTGGCGGCGGCCTGCAGCGACATGCCGAACTTGGAGATCTGCACGCCGGCGTCGTTGATGTAGTACTCGGACGTCACGTCCGCGCCGGCGGCACGCAGGATGCGCGCGAGCGAGTCGCCGACGGCGGCCCAGCGGACACCGCCGATGTGGATCGGGCCGGTGGGGTTGGCGGAGACGAACTCCAGGTTGATCTTCAGCCCGGCGAAGGCGTCGCCGTGGCCGTAGTGCGCGCCCTCGGTGACGATGGTGCGGGCGAGCTCGCCCTGGGTGGCGGCGTCGAGGGTGACGTTCATGAAGCCCGGACCCGCGATGTCGATCTTCGCAATCCCGGGCAGCTCTCGGAGCCTGGCGGCGACCAGCTCGGCCACCTGTCGCGGCGGCTTGCCGGCGGCCTTGGCCAACTGCAGCGCGACGTTGGTGGCGTAGTCGCCGTGGTCGCGGTTCTTGGGACGCTCGACGGTCACCGTCTCGGGGACGGCGACGGTCATCTCGCCCGCCTCGACGGCGGCGCGGACGGCATCCTGGACTGCCTGGGAAAGCTCTGCGGGTGTCACGGGGCAAGCCTAGGCGAGAGGCGGGTCTTCCCTGGCATCAGTTCTGCCGAGTGAGACACCGCGTCCACCCGGTGGGCGGGGTCCACCCGGCACCGGCCACCGTCGATCGCCACGGCGTGTGTGCTGCCGTTCGCTCACAGCGAACGATGGGACCGCCCACCGCCGCCGCCCACACGCGCTCCCCCGGCCGTGCCACGACGACCACGCCGCTCCCGCCCGCAGGCCAGCCGCCGCACCAGGGCGACCAGCTCCATGGGCTCGAAGGGCTTGGCGAGATAGCCGTCGACTCCGACCGACTCGCCGCGCTCAAGATCGAGCTGCGTACAGGCACTGACGATCGCTATCCGCAGATGACTCGTCCGCGGATCGGCCCGCAGCCGCTGCGCCGTCCGCAGGCCGTCCAGACGGGGCATCACCACGTCCAGCGTGATCACATCCGGTTGCACCGCATGCACCACGTCCAGACACTCGGCCCCGTCCACGGCGGTCACCACCTGGAAGCCCTCGAGCTCCAGGTTCACCCTGATCAGCTGGCGGATCACCGCGCTGTCATCGACAACCAGCACCCGCCCCGACTCGCCTGACACATCACTGAGGGTATGCGGAGGAACCACCCTCCGTCTCCGTTTTGGGGACTTCCGCCGGAACTGGTTACGTCCCCTTCCGAAAAACCCTGTGCACGAGCAGACGGTGGGGACTGGTAGTGTTCTCCACGTCGCAAGACAGTGCGCCCCCGTAGCTCAGGGGATAGAGCACCGCCCTCCGGAGGCGGGTGCGTAGGTTCGAATCCTACCGGGGGCACTTCTTTTTCCATCCGCACATCGCTGCGGTAGGCAGGTTGACCGTTGTTCGGGCGTCGAGATCCTCACCTCGACGCCTTTTTGCATGCCGCACGGTCCTGGGATGCGCCGCGTTCCGTTCACGTGGTGGCCCGTGCACGGGACCAGCGCCGGACCAGCGGCTTCTCGATCCAGGCGTACATCGCCCAGGAGACAAGGACTGCCACCAGGCACTCGGCCACGACGAGGACAACCGCCAGCAGGCCGGAGTCGATCCGCGCGCCGAGCAGGTTCCGCGCCTCCGAGAGCACGATGAAGTGCAGCAGGTAGAACGCGAAGGAAACCTCGCCCAGCCAGACCATCGCACGGCTGCGGAAGAGGGTCCGCCTGCCCGAGGCGTCGGCCAGAGCTCCGGCCGCGATCAGTAGGGCGCACGGGACGAGGCAGACCGCCCGCTGGGCGAACAGGTAGGGAACGCCCGGGAGTTCGGCGATCACGTAGCTGACCGCCAGGAGCAGGCAGGACGGGACGAGGCCGATGTTGCGCCACCGGCCCAGCATGACGGCGCGGGCGACCAGGATGCCGAGCAGGAAGTCGAGCAACCGGGCGGGCGGGAACACGTAGGCGAACCACAGGTGGAGGCCGGAGACGCTGGGCACGTTCGACATGTAGACGCTGCCTGCGGGAACGAAGCCGGCCAGCCAGGGTGTGACGGCCACTCCGGCGATCACGCCCACGATCCAGAACTTCAGTCGCCGCGCCGCGATCCGCCTGACGCCGGCGAGCAGCAGCGGGAAGCACAGGTAGAAGAAGACCTCGGTCGACAGCGACCAGCCGGGCGCGTTCACGCTGAAGTTGGTGGCGTAGTCCGGCACCCAGGACTGGAGCATGAAGAGCGTGGCGGCCGAACGCCAGAAGGCGGTGCCGCCGGCTATCAGCAGCATCGCGAGCGCCCAGGCGACGAGGTAGTTCGGCACGATCTTGACGTACCGGCGGCGCCAGAACGAGGTGCGCCGGTCCCCCTCCCTGGCGGACCAGGTGAGGACGAAGCCGCTGAGGACGAAGAAGAAGGTGACGCCCACACCGCCGGCCTGTTCCACCAGGCGGGCGTAGCGGGTGGAGTTGGCGTCGCCGGGCAGCAGCCAGCGGCCGGGGAGGGAGACGTGGAACAGGAAGACCAGAAGTGCGGCCGGGAACCGCATTCCGGTGAGCGACGGCAGACGGACCGCCGGACCGCCGACCCGCAGTGCTGCGGAGGCCGGCGCGGAGGCCATGTCGCCTGCCGCGGCGGAGCCGGGGCCTGGGGTCGTGGACGGCGTGGTCTGTTGGGTGGCCATGGGGTGATGTCCTCTCCTCTTGGGCTCGCCTCCGGGCCCGTTGAACCGCGCGTTGAACAGGAGCGGGTGGCCGCAGGGCGTCCTGCGGCCACCCGCGAATGCCTTTGCCGAAAGGTCAGTTCAGGAAGGTCCGGATGGCGTGCACCAGCTCGTCCGGCGCCTCGGCCGGCACGAGGTGGCCGCTCTCGATCTCCAGGTACGTGCTGTCGGCGATCGCCTCGTGCAGCTCCCGCGAGTGCTCGACAGGGACCAGCTGGTCGTGGCGGCAGCCGACGACCAGCGTGGGGACGGCGATGTCCGGCAGCTGCTTGCGGACGTCGGCCTCCAGGCCGAGGTCGATCTGACGCAGCGTGCCCTCGCCCGCCTCGGCACCGCCGACCGCCTCGTCGAACGTCGCCGGGTCGAAGTTCGCCAGGAATGCGGGGGTGAAGAGCAGCAGGCTGATGTACTGCGAGTACAGCTCCCGGTCGACGTCGGCCAGTCGGCGCCAGACCGTGAATCCGAGGCGCTTGCGCAGGTCGTCGTTGCGGGCCCAGCCGGCCACCAGGACCAGTCGGCGCACCCGCTCCGGCCGCCGCGCGGCGGCCATGACGGCGACGAGCGCCCCCAGCGAGAACCCGACCACGTCGACGGGCTCGTCGGTGACCTCGTCGGCGGCGCCGAGCACCTGGTCCGCGAGTTGTTCCAGGGTGAGGGGTCCACCGTCGTCGGTCGTGGCGCCGCTGCCCGCGTAGTCGGGGAGGATGACAGTGTGACGGTCGGTGAACTCGTCGAGCAGATGGCCGTAGTTGGTCTCACCAGTGGCTCCGGTGCCGTGCACCAGGAGCAGACCAGGGCCCTGGCCCTCGGAGCGGTAGTGCACGGTCGCACCGTTGACGGTCAGCTGAGGCATCGTGTCGCCTTTCTCGAATTTCATGGGTTCCGGGTTTCTGGAACTGTCGGATCTCTTGGGTCTCTTGGACGGAGTGCCCGGGGCACTCAGCCGGACGAGGGCACCGGGGGCACCGGGGGCACCGGGCGCCACGCCAGGACGGCCACCAGCACGATCGCCACCAGGGCCGTCGAAGTGACGGGCAGCCACACCGTGGACCGGTCGAGCAGGGCCGCCCCCAGGGCCGAGCCACCCGCGATGCCGATCTGGAAGCCGGTGACGTAGATCGAGGAGGCCCGGTCGGCGTCCTTGCCGGCCAGGCGCATCACGCCCGTCTGGAAGACGGGTCCGGCGGCGGCGAACGCGCCGCCCCACAGGGCGACTGCGGCCGCGATCGCCGCGAGCTCCACCGCCGCACCGCCGTGCAGGGTCGAGGCGAGCGCCAGCAGCCCGACGCCCGCCGCGAAGACGGCGATGGTCACGGTCGCCGTCCGCTGCGGCGCGGTGTCGTTGTGCCGGCCCACCATCCAGGTGCCAACGGCCCCGGCGCAGCCGAAGACCACCAGCAGTCCGACCACCGCGCCGGATGTGCCGGTGACCCGGGTGACCAGGACGGCGAAGTAGGTGTAGCTGAGGAAGTGCGCGGTGACCAGCACGACCGCGACCACGCACAGGAGCACCACACGCGGCCAGTTCGCCCCCTGCCCGTCGACGGCGCGGTCGTCCGGCACAGTGGCCGCTGCCTGCCGGGAGCGGCCGGGAGTCCGTAGGGCCCACACCAGCCCGAGGCTCACGACCACGGTCGCCGCCGCCAGCACCAGGGCCGTGGCGCGCCACCCGATCAGCTCGCCGACGAGCGTCGACCCTGGGCTGCCGACGATCGCGGCCAGGGTGGCGCCGCCGAACACCGCCGCGGTGGCGGTGCCCATGCGCTGCCGCGGCACCAGCGTGGCCGCGGCGGGGGCGACCAGCGACCAGAGCACCCCGTGGGTCAGCGCTGCGGCGACTCGACTCGCCACCATCGTCGGGTAGTTCGTCGAGACGGCGGTGAGCACCTCGGCGACGACGAGGACGAGGAGCGAGGCCACCAGGGCGACGCGGCGCGACACCCACGAGGCCAGCGCGACGGTGGGCACGGTGGCAACGGCCGCGACCACCGCGTAACCGCTGATGAGCAACCCCACCCGGCCGACGGAGACGTCGAGGCTTCCGGCGATGGACTGGATGAGTCCTACCGGGAAGACCTCGAAGGTGACGTAGACGAACGTGGCGCTCGCGAGTACGGCGAGCCGCGCGGCCGCCCCCGGCTCGATGTGGTCGTGCGCCTCAACTCCGCGACGCGCCCGACCTGTGACGGAGGTTCGGTGGCTCATGTCGGGCCGAGGGTGCCGAGCGCCGGGTCGATGCGGACCAGGACCTTGGGGCGGCTGCGGCTGCCGTCCGCGAGACGGGCGAAGGCGGCGTCGACCTCGTCGAGCGGGAAGACCTGGTCGACCAGGGCGTCGAGGTTCACCGCCCCGGACTCGACCAGGCCCACAAGCCGCTCCCAGTAACCGATCCCGGACAGCACCCCGTGCAGGGTCGCGTCGCGGATGACCAGAGCTGCCGCGTCGAAGCCGTCGACGGGGTGGTGCGGCGTGCCCAACTGGGCGATGCGTCCGCCCGACGCGACCATGCGGACGGCGGCGCGAACGGCCGCCTCGTTGCCGGAGGCCTCGATCACGGCGTCGAACCCCTCCGCGTCGGCCTCGGCCGGAGCGGCCTGCGCGCGCAGCCCCAACTCGGCGGCGAGCGCTCGGGCCGAGGGCTGCGGGTCGACGACGACGGTGTCCGCCCCGGTCGCGCGGGTGATCTGCGCCGCGGCGAGCCCGAGCGTGCCTGCCCCCAGCACGGCTACCCGGTCGGACGGGACCACGCCGAGTCGGTCCACGGCGTGCGCTGCGGCGGCGGTCGGTTCGAGCAGGGCGCCGGCCGCGTCGGACAGGGTGTCGGGAATCCGGGTGAGGACGTCGGCCGGTACGGTGATCAGCTGTGCTCCGGCGCCCGGTTGCGGTCCCAGCACACCGATCTCGCTCCGGTCCGGGCAGGAGCGGATGCGTCCGGCACGGCAGTGGGCGCACCGGCCGCAGGCCCGGAAGTTGTGGCTCGACACCCGTCGGCCGAGCAGGCCCGGATCGGTGCCGGGACCGGTCCCGACGACCGTGCCGATCCACTCGTGGCCGAGGACGAACGGATAGCTCTTCAGCTTGTCGCGCAGGTAGTTGCTGCTGCCGTCGAAGAAGCCGAGGTCGGTGTTGCACAGGCCGAGCAGGCCCACCCGGACGAGGACCTCGCCGGGCCCGGGTTCGGGCTGTGCGGTCTCGACGACCGAAAGGGTGCGGGGAGCGGTGAGTTGAATCGCTTTCACGGTGCGTCCTTGAAGGGGCGAGGTCCCGCCGAGCGGCGGCACAGCGCGATGTCCTCGCGCAGGCGGTCAGGGGTCTGCCGGTAGTCGTTCTCGACCAGCACGGAGCGGGCGCCCGACGCCCGCAGCAGGGCGGGGAGTTCCGCTGTCGAGGGCGCGGTGACGGAGCCACCGTCCTTGACGTGCACGTCCGGCAGCAGCAGCCCGGCAGCCGCGACCGTTTCGGCGAAGGCGAGCGGCTGGTGTCCAGCGTCGAGCAGATTGCCGGTGTCCAGGACCAGCCGCAGAGCCGGACGGTCCACGGCGCGGGCCAGCGCGAGCGACTCGCGCGCGCCGAGTGGGGACTCGTAGGCGACAAGCAGGTCCGTACTGGTGAGTTGCGCACACACGCCGCGCAGCGCCGCCACCGTTCCGGCCCGGATGCCGGCGTTGTTCGGCAGGCTCCGCCGGAAGCCCGGCACATGGAGCACGGCGACGCCGAGCCGCACGGCGCACTCCAGGGCACGCAGCAGGAGGTCCACCGCCGCCGGGTTGGCGGTTCCCCCCTCGTCCGCCAGGCCGATGTCGTTGATGTGGTTGACGGCGAGCACCGGCACCGGGATCTGCTCGGCGACGGCCTCGGCCGCGCGCAGCGCGGCGGGGGCGCTCAGCGGTGGGCCGCGGTGCGCGCCGCCGTAGTCCAGGTGCAGGTGATCGGCGCCCGCCGCGAGCGCGGTGCGCGCC
The DNA here is from genome assembly GCF_015690355.1 of Streptacidiphilus fuscans. GTDB lineage: Bacteria > Actinomycetota > Actinomycetes > Streptomycetales > Streptomycetaceae > Streptacidiphilus > Streptacidiphilus fuscans. Next base: position 411,134 of record NZ_JADPRT010000002.1, read on the forward strand.
GCCGCGCGGCGGTCGGTGTCGATCCGCCACTGCGGGGCGGCAACCGCCGGCACGGCGTGGGTCGGCAAGGCGAGGGTCGGAACGGGCGTGCTCATGGCCGACCTCCGACCTGGATCGCCGCCTTGAGCACCCGGCGTCCGGCGAACCTGCGGGTGCCCGAGGCGAGGACGCTGTTGACGAGGTCCGCGGCCTCCTCCAGGCCGACCTGATGGGACAGCAGCCCCGAGCCGAGGTCCGGCTGGGTGCGCAGCAGGTCGACGGCGTGCCGAAGATCCTCGCCCGCGACCCCGCGGTGCCCGCACAGCAGGAGCCTGCCGTGCGGTCGCGCGAACTCCCGGACGGGCGGCGGCCAGGGTGCGCCGCCGCAGTTGGCCGCTCGGATCGCGGCGACGTCGATGTCCCCGGCGGTCAGCTGGATCGGTCCGGGCTCCAACCCGCCATGGACGTCGACGAGAAGTGTGCCCGGTACATGGCGCTCCAGCTCCTGCAACGCTTCCTGCGTGCCGGTGCGCGGCGTGGCGATCACGGCGACGACGGGCGAGGGCAGCCGGGACAGCAACTGTGGGAGCACGGCCGCCGAGGGGTCGGTGGCGTCGTCGCCGTGCCCGACGAGATGGCAGGGCAGGTCAGGGAGTTCGGTGCGCCAGAGCTCGCCTGCGAGACGCCCCACGATCCCGTCGCCCCAGATGACCAGGGCCGCAGGCCGAACCGCGTGACGCGCGATCCGCATCCCGTATCGGGCCGAGGCGAGCGGCTCCGCGAGCGCGGCCACCCGCGGCTGTGCGGCGTCGGCGGCCACCGGGACGATCAGGCCGGCGCGCACGGCCGCAACGGGAATGCGGGTGCGCTCCGCCCACAGGCCGGGGAGGTTGTGGCCGAGCAGGAACGAAGGGTCCTCCGGGTGGGTGGGGTTCACGGTGACCGGCGTGCCCTCGGGCAGGCCCGACGCACCGGATTCGACCACGTACGCGACCCCTTCGTGGCCGAGGACGTGGGTGGGGTCGTCCCGCAGACCACGCAGGATCTGCCAGTCGGTGCCGCAGATGCCGACGTTGACCGGTGCGAGCAGGACGTCGCCCGCTTCGAGCCGTGGCGTGGGCACCTCGGCCACCTCGACCGTGGTGCGGCCGAGGTCGTCAGCGGGACGGCGCACGAGGGCGCGGTGGGTCGTGGCGCTCATCGGGTGATCCCCGGCAGCCAGTCCCCGACGCGCTGCGCGCCGCGCAACGGGTCGACCTGCCCGGGCGCGCAGAACAGGAGCCTTCCGTCGAGCCACTCGTCGTCGCGTCCCCGGTCCGCGTAGGACGTGGCGGCGGCCAGCCTGCGCCGGATCTCGGCCGCGTAGTGTCCGGCGAGCCCCTCCGTCACTCCCCCGCCGATGCCGACCAGGTCGAGGTGCGGATCAAGGCACCACAGGGTGCGCAGCAGGTGGGCGACCGGAGCGGCACAGAGCTCCAACAGCCGCTGGGCGCCCTGGTTCTTGGCCGCGAGTGCGGCGGGGAGCCAGTCGGCGACCTCCGCGGGCCGGGAGAGGCCGAGGCGGTCGGCCACCCGGACCAGGCCCGGTCCGGAGGCGATCGAGGCGACGTGGTCCCTCGCGCCGCACTCGCAGGGCAGGCCCGCGAGGACGTCCGCGCCGGGATCGGTGAGCGGGACCGGAAGGTGTCCGACCTCGCCCTGCAGCCCCTGGCCGTCGACCGGGATCCTGCGCCGCTCCAGGTCCGCGGTACGCAGCGCGACACCGCTGCTGACGGTGAGATAGGCGACCCGCCGCACCTCCGGTCCGGCGTGCACGGCGGCGAAGTCGAGCAGTGCTGCGGTGACGTCGTTGACGAGCTGCCAGGTGACGTCGGGTCGACGCCGCCGCAACTCGGCGGCCACGTCGTACGGCACGGCCTCGTCGCCCCACAGCGGGGCGGACCCGTAGACCGTACCGGTCAGATGGTCGATGGCCGCGCCGAAGGAGAGAGCGGCTCGGGCATCCGCCGGTGCCCGGTCGCAGAGCAGGTCGACCAACTGCGCCCGCAGCTCGGGGACGGAGCGGTCCGGGTGCCGCAGCCGACTCGGCGAGGGCACCCGCTCCACCGGCCCGTCCTTCTCGTCCGGCCCACCGGCGCGCATCCGCACCCAGGTACCGCCGACGTCCACCGCGAAGGTCGCCTGGCCGGTCGTGCGGTCCCCGAGCAGGTCCCGGGCCGGGGCGGCGGAGCCCGTCACGCCCGGACCGCCTGTCCGGCGGCGACCGGCTCCGGCACGTCCAGGGTCACACCGGCCGCACCGCCCGCGCCCGCACTACCGATCGCGCCGGACACCCCGGCCTGCGGCGCAACGACCCGGAATCCGCGGAAGTCGGCCCAGCGCACCGCCACCTCGTCGTACGTGTCGAGACCGCCGATGACGACGGTGCGTCCGCAGGCGGCGAGCCCCGCGCGCACCCCCGCGTCGGAGTCCTCGACGACGACGGCGTCCTGGGGCGGGCAGCCGAGCCGGGCGGCGGCCCGCAGATAGCCCTCGGGATCGGGCTTGCCGCGCGTCACCTCGTCCGCGCTGACCAGGACTTCGGGCATCGGGAGGCCGGCCGCGGCCATCCGCACCTCGGCGAGCCGACGGCTCGCCGAGGTGACCACTGCCCAGGTGTGCGCGGGCAGAGCGGTCAACAGGGCTCGAGCACCAGGGACTTCGGTGATGCCCGTGGTCTCGGACTCCTCGTGGGCGACAAGACGCCGCGTCTCCGCCGCCGCCAGGGCGGGGTCGGTCAGGAAGTGGGCGACGGTCTCCCTGGTGGGGCGGCCGTGGGCGAAGGCCAGCACCTCCGCGAGATCGAGACGGTGGGCTTCGCAGAATCCGGCCCAGGTCGACTCGACCAGCGCGGTCGAGTCGACGAGCGTTCCGTCCATGTCGAACAGGAGGACTGTCGCGTGCAGTTGAGGCAAGGTTGCTCCTGGGGAAGAGGCGCGGGACACGTCAGGGGCCTTCGGGACCGGCCGTGCCTACCCGCGGACGTCCGCGACGCGACGCGACTGGGAGACGGGCAGGTCCTCCGCGACGGGCGACCAGGTGGCGTCCTGGTGCACGACGAGCGCATCGCCCGCGTACGGAAGACCCCGGGTGCGTGCGAGTTCCACGGCGAGGGGCGCGAAGGCCGCCGGTGCCATGTAGCCGCCGTAGTCGAAGTCCGCGGGTCGCCTCGCGCGGATGCCCGGGGTGTCGACCATGCCGGCCGGCAGCGCCTGCACGAACGTCACCTCGGCGGGGTCCATCTCCTGGGCGACCGACCGGACCAGCGAGTCGGCGGCGGCCTTGGTCGCTGCGTAGCCGGAGCGGTGCGGACCCGCGTTGTACACGACCTCGGAGGACACGTGCAGGAAGAGACCCGGCGCCGCCCGGCGCAGCGCAGGGAGCGCGGCCCGCAGGGTCCGGGACAGGCCGTGGACGTTGACGGCGAACTGGTCGAGCCAGTCGGCCTCGCTCGTCCGTGTGAAGGGCTCGCGCCGGGAGGTGAAGTAGACGGCGGAGTAGCAGGCCAGGTCGATCCGGTCCGGGAGGCCGGACCGCAGGTTCTCCTTGGCCTGTTCGGCGTCGCGCAGGTCGATCGGGTGCCACACCAGGCGGTCGCCTCCGGGCCCGGCCGGGCGGCTTCGGCTGAATACGTGAGTCTCGATCCCCTGCGCGGCCCAGGCGTCGGCTATCCCCCGCCCGATCCCGGTCGATCCGCCGACCACGACGGCTGTGCCGGGCGTGGCGGGCGCGCGGTCCGCGGCGCTCATGCGTGGACCAGCGTCTCGGCGAGGGTGTCGGACGGCAGCGCCTGGGCGCGACCGCGCAGCAGTCGCGCCGCCTCACGCAGCTCCGCCGGAGCGACGTCGTTGACAAAGCGGTGGCCCCCGATGCCGAGGGGCAGCGGCAGCCGCTGCTGTCCGTCACGGTGGCGCACGGTGTCCTGCAGCGCGTGTTCGAGCAGCGTCGTGTCGCCCAACACGTCGTTCCACAGCGGGAGTCCGAGGGCCCGGATGACCGAGTAGACGCGGTCGGCATCGGCCTCGCCGACGTCGCCCCGAAGGGTTCCGAGCGCGGTGGTGAGGGCCATGTCGAGGACGACCGCCTCGCCGTGCAGCAACTCGGGCAGGGCGTGCATCTCGACGGTCGGGCTGAAGGTGTGCCCGTAGTCCACGCAGCGCTCCAGCGACGACTCCCACAGGTTGGGCTGCAGCTCCTCCAGCATGAGGTGGATGGACTCGGCGATGATCGCGTCGGCGGCACCGGCCAACTCGTCGGTCGTGCCCTGGAACCGGTCCGCACGGACGGCCGAGCCGTGCGTCTCCAGGAGGCCGAACAGCTTCTCGGACCGGATGAGGGCCATCTTCAGGATCTCGGCCAGGCCGTTGCTGATGTGCCGGAGGTCGAGACTGCGCAGGAACGAGCGGTCCAGGAACGTCGCCGTGGCCGGCGCGTAGGTACCCAGACGGTTCTTGCCACTGGAGTAGTTGACGCCGGTCTTCACCCCGACCCCGGCGTCGACCAGGCCGATCAGCGTCGTGGGGATGCGGATGTACGGCGTCCCGCGCCGGTAGATGCTGGCTGCGAAACCGACGATGTCGGTGAGCACACCGCCGCCGACGGCGATGACCGGTTCGCGGCGGCGGTCGATGCCGAAGTCGTTCATCGCGTCGACGACCCGGCAGACGGCGTCCCACTGCTTGACGGTCTCGTCGGCGCGCAGCACCAGGATCGTGGCCGCGACGCCGTTGACGACGAAGAACTCCCTGATCCTGCCGCCGTACAGCGCGTCCACGTTCTCGTCCACGACGAGGAGTCGGCGCTCTCCCGTGCGCAGCGGGGCGTCCGGGCAGCCGGACAGCAGCGCGGGGTTGTCCGGTGCGAAGAGGTGGTCCGAGCTGACGACGTGATAGCGCGCCTGACGGACCGCCTCGACCGTCCAGGCCGGGCCTCCGTCCAAGGCCAGGCGAAGCCCTTGGGTGAGCTGAGTACCACTGCGCATGTCCCCTCCGGTTCTTCAGACGTCACGCAAACAAGCACCTTCGTACTGGCGTTGACTCTAATATAATGGCACCGAAGCCGACTAGATAGCATCTCGTTAAATCCACGAGCCACTCCGCCCGTCTCCATGTAACGTTGCGTTACAGTTCCGTGACGTTCACCACAAAGATCGTCAGCGCACCATTTGCTGACCTAGATTGGCCGAGGGCCGACAAGCAGCAACTCGGGGGATTCATGCTCGGCAGGCAGGTTCGGAACGTCTTCAGCCGGTCCTCGGACTCTCGCCGGGACCGGCTACGGGATGCTCGACTGCGCGCCCACAGCCGACAGTTGATGCATCGACTCGAGCTGCCCATGCCGCTCGACCCGGCGGTTCTGTGCGAGCGGCTCGGCGAGTTCCGCGGTACCCCGATCCGGCTGATGGCCTGGGAGCTGCCCACCGACGGGCCCTTCGGGATGCTGATCTCGCGCCCGCACGAGGACGCCATCATCTACCAGTCCCACACCACCAAGGCTCACCAGGCGCACATCGTCCTGCACGAGTTGGGGCACATCATCGCCTACGACCTCGCGGGCGAGCGGCCCGTCGCGACACAGCTGCGGACCTGCTATTCGGACCGGGACGAGCGCGACGCCGAGGTCATCGCCTCCACGATCATGTGCCAGGCGATCCTGGCGACCCGCCGGACGAAGCGGTACGGCATCGACGAGCCGTGGCGGCCATCGGTCTACAACAGCCTTGTCCTGGCCGAGAGCTGACGTGCGGCCGTTCGACTGCGTCGCCATCGTCACGCTGCTGCTCGGCACCGCCTGGACGTTGCCCGCGCTCGTCCGCCGACGCTTCCGCGACCCCATGCGGCTGCACCTGTGCCTCTCACTGCTGCTGATGGGTCTCGGCAACCTGTTCGCTCAGCCTCTCCTGATCGCCTTCGTGGACCGGCACACCACCGCGGGAGTCACCAAGTGCGGCTACAACGCACTGGTCATGGTGGGACTCTGCCTCATGGTCGCCTTCCTGAGGGAACGTCCGATCAACCGCAGGACCGCGCCGAGCTCCTGGGAGGCGCTGCTCTGCACCGCGTGCCTGACGGGCATGGTCGCGATGACCGTCCTGCTCCCGTCCCCGCTGCGCAACCACTCCCTCACGAGCTTCTTCCTCGCCGACTGGCGGGTGAGGGTGTTCTACGACCTCGGCAACCTCTTCCTCTTCAGCGGCTACGCGGCCTGTGCCGTGCTCTCCTGGAGGCATGCGCGGGTGGGACACCCGCTGCGCAGGACGTCCCTGGCGGTCATCTCGGCCGGTGTGGCCGGGCTCGCCATCAGCTGCGTCTACCGGGTGCTCTGGGTCAACGTGCCCGCGCTGCGGGCACCCGGGGTGCCCGTCACGTACCAGGACGACTTCGACTTCGGCATCGCCGCCACCATCGTCGTGTGCGCGGGGCTGAGCCTGCCCTTCCTGGTCGGCGTGCTCCAACTGACCCGGGACCGGCTCGACCACCTGGCGCAGTACCGCGGCCTGGAGGAGCTGTGGCAGCGCCTGGTGACCTGCTACCCCGAGCTGATTCTCGATCACCAGCGCGCTGGCGCACGGCGGCCGGCACCGATCACGGACTCCGTCGCAGCGACCTACCGGCGCTACGTCGAGTGCCGGGACGGACTGACCCGGCTCGCCCCGCTGCTCCGGCTCGCCGCCGTCGAACTGCCCGACGCCGACTCGGCCTCCCCGAACGAGCCGCGCGCGGCGGCCCTGATCATCGACCGCGCGCTGCGCCAGTTCGGCGAACAGTCCCTGGGCGGCGAGGCCCCGCAAGGGAGCACCCTGTTCATCGGCAGTTCCGAGGAAGCGGCGGACGACTACGGGAGCGACCTGATCGGCCTCATCGAGATCTCCCGCGAGCTCCGCGCCCTGCGCACCGGACAGGAACAGCACGAACCGGCCTGACGACGCGTCGGAACACCGGCCGAACCGGAACCGAGGAACGTGGGCCCGGCGCCGTCGACCGTGCGCCGTCTACGGCACCAGGACGAACTTGCCGCGGAAGCCACCGGCTTCCAGCCGCCGGTGCGCCTCGGCCGCGTCCGCGAAGGGGAGGACGGTGGTCCGCGGTCGCAGACCGACGTCACGGGCGGCACGGTCCGCCACCTCGGCCAGGTCGTCGCCGTTCAGTTGCACCCCGACCAGCGTGAACTCCACATCCGGGCGCCGGGCCGGATCGGGAGCGCTGAACGGGGTGAGGCTGAGGAACACACCGCCCGGGCAGACCGCCTCGATCAGGTCCGGAGCACCGGCGGTGTCCACCACGATGTCGTACGCCTTGCCCTCGACGCGGACCGTGTCGGTCAGCACCGCGCCCCCACCGGGGCGGGCGGCACGCAACTCCCGCCAGACCTCCCCGTCGCCGGGCCGGACCAGGAGGTCGGTGCGGGTGTCCGGCTCGTCCAGCAGTCGCAGCGCGAGCTGCGCGCCGACGCTGCCCTGGGCGCCGACGAGCAGGACTCGCCGACCGCTGCGGGCGGGAGTTCTGCGCAGCGCCTGCACGGCGGTGACTCCGGCCAGCGGCAGGGCGGCGGCAGCGGTCAAGCTCAAGGCGTCGGGGACGCGGGCGACGTGAGCGGCGTCGAAACGGACGAACTCCGCCATGCTGCCCACCCCAGTGCCCAGTTGGGCGGTCATCGCCATGACCCGGTCGCCTGTCCCGAAGCCGGAACCCTGCGGTGCGTGGACGACCGTGCCCGCCAGGTCCCAGCCGAGGACCGCGGGGAGCGCGGTCGGGATGAGACCCGAACGCGTCGCCAGGTCCACCGGGTTGACGGCCGCCGCCGCGACCTCGATGACGAGTCCGTCCGCGTCCGACCCGACCGTGCTCGGTTCGGGCAGGTCGAGGAGGCCGAGTACCTCCGGGCCTCCGGTGCGGGTGATACCCACGGCCTTCATCGGTCGGTGTCCTGTCCTTCCGGGTTCGGCGCCGACGGCCTCGGGGCGTCCAGCGCATCCATGATCGACAGCAGTTGCTCGCGCATCTCCGGGGTCATGCCGCCGGCCCGCATCGCGATCGACCGCACCTGCCGGTCGGCGAGCGCGGACGACCAGGCCGGATCCTCGGCGGCGCCCGTCGACTCCTCGTTGATGAGGGCGTTCACCGAGACCGGAAGGGTCATCGGCCGGGCGCGGAAGTACTGCACGATCGCCGTGAGCACGCTGATGGTGGGGTTGGTCTGGGAACCGTTGCGCAGCGCGGCCAGGTAACTCCTGGAGATGGTCACGTCGTGCGAGGGGTTCTCCGAGATCGCCTGGGCGACCTCGGCCGTCGAGGGCTCGCGCCGACGACCCACTGCGTCGGTGGTGGCCGCGTCCGCGAACCAGGCATTGAGGCGTTCCGCCAGTGTGGTCATCTCCGACTCCCTCGGCGCCGTCGACTCGGGTCGGGTGACTCGGCGCAGCGTTGACGGCTGCGCGAGAAGGCGAGCACTATCGTCTATTTTGTCGCCAAGTCGTCCTGATTCTAACACCGACGTCATTGACGGCGACAGCATTGCCAATAAATCGGCGTCACACCTGCCGCGCGAACATCGCCGTGGTGACGCGCTTCCTGCACGTCCCGCCTGGCGGGCCCGCTCACGTCCCGTGCCTCTCGACCCGGTCGAGGAACCTCTCGACGTCCTCCGCCCACACCAACCCCTCGTCCTGTGTGAACGCGTGCCCGGCATCCGGGTACTCGACCACCGTGGCACCCGGGATCCGCTCCCCCAGCAGTCGGCTGCTGGTCGGCAGGACCACCCGGTCGGCGCCCGCGACGACGACCAGGGTGGGTACGGCGATCTCGCCCAAGTGGTCGGTCAGCCGCACCGTCGTGGCAGCGGTGATCTGCCGCAGCCCACCCTCCGGCAAGGACTTCCCAACCTGCGCGGCCAGGGCGCGCTGTTCGTCGGCGCCGAGTTCCGCCAGTTGTCGCGGGTGCGTCAGCAGGCTGATCAGATAGGCACCCAGCTCGGACCTGGCCTGCGCCGCGTGGAGGGCCGCCCATACCGAGGCGACCGTGCGCAACTGCGCGTCCGGCTCGGCGAATCCGACGGTGAGCACCAGGGCGGTGACCCTCTCGGGGTGCCGGAGTGCGGCGGCGAGCGCGACCGCGGAGCCGAAGGACGCCCCCACCACCGGGAACCGCTCATGGCCCTCCCGGACCAGAGCGGCGACGAGGGAGTCCGCGAGCGTGCCCACGTCCAGGTCGCCGGACGGATCCGACGCACCGGTGCCCGGGTAGCGGGTGCCGACCAGCTGCCGTCGTCCGGAGAGGCGCCGGAGCAGTGGCCCGAAGTTCAACTCGACGTCCCCGCCCGCTCCGTGGGCGAGCGCCAGTCCGGGGCCGGTTCCGGTCCGCAGGTACTCGGTACGGCGGGTGTCGGGAAGAGCAGGCTCCAGGAGCGCACTCTCCAGCGGGGCGCTCTGCGGCAGCGCGCTCTCCGGTCGCGTATGAGTCTCCGTCATCGCCTGCCTTTCGCGAAGCTGAAGCGGCGCACCAGCGGCATCTCCACGTACCGGTACAGCAGCCCGGCGAGGGCGAGAGCGATGACCAGGGCGGCGGCCAGGTAGCCCGCGACCTCGATCCCCGAGCCGAACGGACCGTGCAGCACCTTGATGTTGAGGACGTAGAGCACCAGGTAGTGGCACAGGTAGAAGGCGAAGGACGCGTTGCCCAACGCCATGAGGGGCCGCGAGGACAGCACACTCGGGAGGCCCGCGGCGTCCCGCTGTGCGGCCGCCACGATGAGCAGGACGCAGGAGACGATCAGCGGCGCTCGCCAGCCGAACAGGACCGGGGTGTAGCTGGCCACGACGTAGGCGGGGACGAATGACGCCAGCACCCACCGCACGTTCATCCGGGGGAAGTTGCCGGAGATCACCAGCAGTGCGGCGAACATGCCCGCGAAGAAGTCGAAGAGGCGGCCGAGCGGGAAGACGTAGGCGAACCACAGCTGGAAACCGGTCACGCTCGGCACACTGACGAGCTTGATATGGCCCGCCGGCAGGCTGTAGGCGAGGATCGGCATCAGGAAGACGCCGACCACGCACACGGCCAGTCCCGTCCAGGCGGTCCGGGGGCGGGCGGCGCGGAAGCGGGCGATCACGAACGGGAACACCAGGTAGAACACCGCCTCCACCGCGAGCGACCAACCCGGCGGCAGCACCGCGAAGTTGTGCTCGGGATTCGGCACCCACACCTGGGTGAGGGTGAAGTAGCGGACCACGTCCGCCACCTTCATCCCGGTACCCCAGAAGACGATCACGGCCGCCGCGCCGGCCGCGTAGTACAGCGGCAGGATCTTGACGAACCTGCGGCGGTAGAAGCCCGTGATCCGGTCGCCCGCGCGGGAGGACCAGGTGAGCACAAAACCGCTGAGGACGAAGAAGAACGCCACACCGAGGCCGCCGAACTGATTCGCGATCTTGTTGAAGAGCACCTCGGTGTGGTGGTTCGCGAAGGCCGGCAACGCCAGGTACGACGCGTGGCACACGAAGACCGACAGTGCGGCGAAGAAGCGCAGTCCGGTCAGCGAGTCCAGGCGGGCGCGGCGCGTCGGCGCTGCCTGGGGGCCGGAGTGGGCGGGGCTCGCTGTCGGCGCCGGTGCACTCACGTCCTCGACGGCGCTCGCCACTCTGTTCGGCGGGGTCACTTCCCGGTCAGCGACGCGACCGCCGACACGGCCGCGAGGCCGTCCTCGTAACCGAGTACGGCGGCCACGCCGCGCACGTCGGGATCGAAGGGGTCGCTGCCGAAACCGGCGCGGGCCCGCTCGGACGGCTCGATCACCACGGCCCGGTCCAGAACCTGCTGCCGCTCGGGCGTCACGTAGACGGGCAGCTCCGGCTGGGGTCGCAGTACCAGCACCCGGTCGGCGTGGGCGGCGAGTTCGGCGTTGGTGAGGGAGAAGGTGCCGCCGTCGACGTAGTCCGCGCCGTCGATGGTGGCCACCGGCCACAGCCCCGGCACCGCGCAGCTGGCGGTGAGTGCGTCCACGAGGCTGACGCCCGAGTCCGCGGTGAAGACGACGGGCTCGCCGTCGGCCCGCACTGCGGTGACCGAGAGGCGGGCGTCGGGCCAGGCGTCCTTCTGCAGGCGTCCGGCGATCGCCTCGCGGCGCAGCGCCGGGTCGGTGCCGGAGCGCTCCCGGGACAGCACGGCGAGCCGCCCGGCCTTCTCCGCGAGGGACGCGTCGGCGCCGTGGACGGCCAGCACGTCCGGCAGGATGTCGGCGAGGGAGACGGCCGGTGCGAGTTCGGTGTTGCGGCGGGCCTTGCGGACCACCCGGTCGTACTCCGCCCCGGCTCCCGCCTGGAGCACGGCGGCAGCAACAGCGGCGCCTGCGGACGTGCCGATCACGTGGTCGGCGGCGGCCAGTCGGAGCGCCCCGGCCTCCTCCAGCGCGGCCAGGACCCCGATGGTCCAACCGATACCGGCGAGTCCGCCGCCGCCGAGCACCACGGCGGTCGATTCCTTGGACTCCTGAGACATACATCCTCCTGTGTGCGGTGGGGTGTTGTGGGTGTTGCGGATACGGCGTCCGTCGCGGATACGGCGTCCGTCGCGGATCGACGGTGCGTCAGCCCTGGTGCAGCACGGGCTCGGCGGGCGCCTCGGAGACGGGGCGCTCGGCGCTCGCCCCCGCCGGGGCGAGGGTGCCGCCGCCGACCCGGACGGTGCGCGAGCCCGCGTTGCGGCGCCGCCAGCGCTGGTCCAGCGGTTTCTCGACCAGCTGGTAGGACAGGTACGTGGCAGCGAGGGTCAGGGCCACGATCCCGGCGTACACGATCACCGCCTCGACCCCGCTGTAGCCGTGGCCCTGGCGGTGCAGGTACCACATCCACAGCAGCGGCCACTGGTACATGTAGACGCCGAAGGTGAAGCGGCCGAAGCGGGACAGCGCGGGAGCCGGTCGCCCAGCCGGACGGCGCAGGTCGCCTGCTCCGACGGTGCCGACCAGCAGCACCACGCCGGTGATGGTGACCGCGCTGGTTGCGAAGATGAAGTGAGCGTGCTCGGTCGCCACGTAGACCTCCGGCACCAGCACCAACAGGGCGGTCCAGCGCGGGATCCGGGGCCATGCGCCGCGCTTCAGCAGCAGGGCGACCAGCATGCCGAGCACGGACTCGGCGATCCGGGCGGCCGGGCAGATGTAGACCAGCCAGAACTTCCACTCCGAAATGGCCTCGGGCCGACCGTGGTAGTTCATGCCCGGACTGCTGAACGTGGCGCCGTCGGGAAAGAGCGACAGCACGAACGGCAGAGCCACGACGGCCGCGGTGAGCAGAACGACGAGGACGCGCAGCGTGCCGGTGGAGCGCCTGACCAGGAGTCGGTACAGCAGCGGGAAGACCAGGTAGAAGCAGATCTCCACGGACAGGGTCCAGGCCGGGTTGTTGACCGCGAAGTACACGGTGTGGTCCGGCACCCACGCCTGCACGAGGAACAGGTTGGCGAGGATCGTGCCGAGCGGGAAGGTCGTGGCGGCGTAGAGCCCCACACAGATCACCCACGCGACAAGGTGGACCGGGATCACCTTGACCACGCGGCGCGACATGAACCGCCGCCAGCCCACGGAGGTGCCCTGGGAGGTCCAGGTCAGCACGAAGCCGCTGAGCACGATGAAGAACGAGACCGAGTTGTAGCCGATCTTGCTCAGGGCGCCGTACACGTGGGACTGGAGTGCCACGTCGGCGAAGAGGCCCACGCCGACGATGTGCGAGGTGAGGATGAACAGGGAGGCGGGCAACCGAGCCAGCGACAGACCGGGGAGGTTCCCGCCACGGCTGGTTCCGCTCAGCTGAGCGGTGCTCATGAGGGCGCCCCCGCCCCGGCCGCCACGCCCTCCGGCTGCTCCTGCGGCTCCTGCTCGGACTGCTGCTCCGGCTGCCCCTCCGCGGACGCGACGACGGACATCCGCCGCGTCCCGCGCGCGGGTTCGGGGCGCTCAGGGCGGCGACGGGACGTGGCCCAGCGCCTCATGGCCGGCTGTTCGACAAGGCGGTACAGCAGCCAGCCGGTCAGGACAGTGGCCGCGAACGTGCCGAGGACCACGGCGATCCCGGGCAGCGGCGCGTAGTGGGCGCCGTGCTGGATCGTGATCCGCAGCGAGTACATGACGACGTACTGGGTCATGTAGAAGCCGAACGACACCTCGCCCAGCCACACCATGGTGCGCGAGGACAGCCAGGTGCGCCGACCGTCGAGGTCCCTGCGGACGGCGGAGGCGACCACCAGCAGCAGCGGCACCAGCGTGAACGGGATGAACGAGAAGGCGAACGGCACCAGTTCGGCGACGACATAGCCGACCAGCAGCGTGCCCCAGGCGAGGGCAGGCCGCACCTTGGGCAGTCGCCCCGCCGCCAGCAGCCGCGCCAGGACCATGCCCGAGGTGAACTCCAGCAGCCGGGGCAGCGGGAAGTTGTAGCCGACCCAGAACTGGATGCTGGAGATCGGCATGCCGTCGGTGTGCGGCGTGTTCGGCAGCATCGTGGTGATCGCCGCGACCAGGAAGGTCCCGGCGATGCAGCCGGCGAGGACGAGCCCGAGCCGCTCCTTGGGTATCCGGCGAACCAGCGGTGCCAGCAGCGGGAACAGGACGTAGAACATCAACTCGCAGCACAACGACCAGCTGGGGACGTTGACAGCGAGGTAGACGTTCTGGGCCGGGAACCATGAGTTCACCAGGAACAGGTTCGGCAGGTACTCCCAGGGCGTGGTGGCCGCGGCTCCGGCGAACAGAATCATGACCAGCGACCAGGTCACGACGTGCGACGGGAAGAGCTTGACCACGCGCTTGCGGAGGAAGTGCAGATAGCCACGGCTGTCGGAGTTCCGCCACATCAGCAGGAACCCGCTGAGGACGAAGAAGAAGGACACGCCGACCCAACCGGCCTTCCAGAAGATCGTCTGGTAGGCGTGGGCCCAGGACGGGTCGCGGAACGGGTTCATCGCGACGAACGTCAGCGACAGGTGGAAGAAGAACACGGGTGCTGCAGCGACAAAGCGCAGACCGGTCAGGGACGGCAGCGGCGCGCGGTGGTCGATGCCGCGGTGGTCGATGCTAGGCCTGGACATGGGACACCTCCTTGTTGCGGTCAACAGGGGCAGGGGCCGTCGGTCGCAGGTGCCGCCAGCCGTAGAGGACGAATCCGCCGAGGGCGAGGACGACAGCGGCCACGGGTACGTCGTGCACGCTGTGGAGTCGGATGACCTGGCCGCCCGCGAACGAGCCCAGGGCCGCGCCGACGCCGAACGCCGACATGTTCGTCGACAGGGACAGACTCGGAGCCGCTGCGGCGAGGTCGAGGACATCGCTCTGCAGCACCGGGATGAGCGAGAACGTGGCAAGGGCGAACAGCACCGCCCCGATCGGGAACGTGATGACGGACCGTTGGAGCGGCAGGAAGGCCGCGCAGCCGACGATGAACGCGGCAGCCGTGAGCAGCCTCGGCCCCCGGGCCCGACCGGCGAGTCGCCCGCCGATCGAGTTCCCGAGGATGCTGGCCGCCCCGTAGGCCACCAGCAGCACGGGCACGGCCGCGTCGTGGAAGCCGGCGGCGACGGCACTGGGCTCGAAGTAGGTGATGATCGTGAACATCGCTCCCGAGAAGAGCGCGGTGGCCCCGATGGTGAGCCCGACGTCGATGTTCAGCAGCGCTGAGATCTCCTGCCTGGCGTTCGGCTCGGGAATGCCGATGTCCAGGTGCACCGTGGCCCGGTGCACGCCCCAGGTCGCGAGCGCGGCCACCCCTGAGATGACCACGAACGGGGTGCGCCAGCCGCCGAGTTGGGCCAGGGCCGCACCGGCCGGGATGCCCAGCACGGTGGCGAGGTTGACACCGAACTGGATGGCGGTGACCGCCTTGGCCGAGCGCTCGACGGGCAGCAGCCGCTGGGTCACCACGATCGCCGTGGCGAGGTACGCCCCGTGCACGCTCGCGGTGATCACCCGGCCCAGCAGGACCAGGGGGAAGTTCGCGGCGGTCGCGATCACGATGTTGCCGACCACGAAGACGCCCAACAGCCAGGTGGCGAGGCGCGATTTGGGGGCTCCCACGGTGAGCACGGTGACAACCGGCCCTGCCAGCGCCACGGTCACCGCGTAGACGGTCACGAGCAGACCCGCGGTCGCCACGCCGACGTTCAGTGCCGAGCCGAGCTGGGACAGCATCCCGCCGGGCAGCAGCTCCGAGGTGCCGATGCAACAGATTCCGGCGACCAGGGGGGCGGTTCTGCGGGTCACAAGGGTGTCCTCTCAGGAGCCATGAGGAGACTATAAATGTCTTGCTGCTTATATACAAGACACTTGTCACCACGGATGGAAGGTTGCTTCTGCAGGCACCAAGCACAAGGCCCAGGCCGGCGAGGAGATCTCGCTGACCTGGGCCTTCGTCATGTCCGGTGATCGGGCGGTCTGTTCAGTCCCCGGAGGCCTTGGGCCGTGGGGCCTTCATGCCGTGGACGGCGGTGTACTCGGCGGCGAGCCACGGGGCCAGGTCGTCGACGAGGGTGTGCAGGACGGTGCTGTCGTCCGTGGGGGTGCGCGCGACGGTGGCAGCGAGGTGCATCTGGGTGGCGCGGGCCGGGTAGTAGCGGGCGAAGACCTGCGCGGAGAGCTGGAGATCGCTGGTCCAGCCGCCCCAGCGGGGCATGACCAGGGTGAAGCCCGAGCGGACCAGGCGGCGGGCGACGCTGCGGCACAGGACGCGGCGGGCGGCGAGGTCTTGGTCGTGGTCAACGCCGGGGTCGGGCTCGGTCGCGGCGAGGCGTTCGCGCCAGTGTGGGAGGGCGAGGGCCAGGTCGCCGTTGGTCTCGCGGGCGAGGAGCGAGTCCGGTCGGTAGCGCGGGAGTTGGGCGGCCAGGTCAGGGCCGAGCAGCGGCGTGCAGAGGCAGGCGAGGAACCAGCCCAGATCGTGGCGTTCGAGCTCGCTGAGCAGCGTGGTGACGTCGAAGAGCAGCACGCCGACGCCGTTGACGAACGGGAACGCCGCGTCGAGGGAGGAGGCGAGCTCGTCGGCGGTCTGCCAGTCGGCGGGGCCGGGTGGCTCGTGCAGCGCGAGAAGCAGGTCGAGGTCGGAGACGCCTGGCACGGCGGTGCCGCGCGGGATGCTGCCGTAGAGGTAGGCGCTGTGCAGGCGCGAACCGAGGTCGAACGCGGCCGCGATCCGCTCGCGGGCGGCGGCGACCACGGGGGCGTAGGCCGGCGGCACGCGGTCCAGTGATCCCTCGCGGGCGATGTAGCCGTCGCTGTCCAGGCCTGTCGTGGTCGCGTTCATGCACGCACTCTGCCGGGCCGACGGCCCGTCCGCGAACGGATATCCCACCTGCTGCCCGTGTGTTGGTGGTCAGAGCAGCAGGGCGAGGAGGGCGCCGGACATCAGGAACGGGCCGAAGGCGATCTGGCTGCGGCGGCCGGCCCGGCGGGTCGCGAGGAGGGCGACGGCCCAGACGCCCGCCAGGAGCGAGGCGTAGACGGTGGCCGCGAGCAGACGGAACCAGCCCTCGTAGCCGACGACGAGTCCGACCAGCCCGGCGGCCTTCACGTCGCCGAGGCCCGCACCGCCGAAGAGCGCCAACAGGTAGTAGCCGCAGGCGAGTGCCAGCGCCGCGAGAAGGGCGCGCAGCCACGGGCCGCCCGCGCCCGGGAGGGCGAGCAGCAGCAGGAGCGCCGGGTAGGCGGGATAGGTCAGCGCGTCGGGCAGTCGGCGCAGGCGCGCGTCGACCAGCGCCAGCGCGGCGGCGGCGACCACGAAGACGGCCTGGGCCGGGAGCACGAGCGTCCAGCCATGACGAACGATCAGCGCGACGATCGAAACGATCGCGGCGATCGTGATCGGAAGAGCGTCCCGGCGGAGAACCGATCGTGTCTCGTCGTCCAACCGGGGGACACGCACGCGGAGGCGAGAGGGATCAGCCGCCGACTGTTCGCTCATAGACGTGCTCCTCCGATCGACGAGTCGTTCACCAGGCATCCTCGCGCAGCGAACGACCGACTGCTTTTGCTTCGTTCGAAATGGCTGCGCAGGCGAAGAATTGACGATCGATCGGTCAGCCGGTCAGCCGGTCAGTCGGTCATCGACACGCTGCGCGCGGCCACGACGTCGTAGCGGAGCACCACCGTCCGCCGCTCGTCCGGCCGGACGTCGAGCTCCCAGCGGGCGATGCCGTCGGCGTCCAGCGCGTCCGGCTGCGGTGACGTTCCGTCCTTGTCGAGCCGGACCTCCACCTCGGCCAGCTCGGAGACCGGCACCCGCTCGCGCAGGGAGACGCGGAGCGGGCCGCTCGCCTCCTGGCCCGGTTCGGCGGCGAACCGGGTGAGCGCGACACGGACCGTCCTGCTGCGCACGGTGCGGCCGGAGAGCCCGACCGTCTCCGTCGACTCCTGCACGCTGCGAACAGCGCGGAAGGCGTCGTCGCTGCCGAGGCAGAGCTCCGCCGGCGCGTCGGGCGCGGTGAAGCGCAGTTCGCCGCGTCCGACGAAGGCGCTGTCGCGCACCAGGTCGACCGGCCCCGACAGCAGCGGCACGCCGGAGTCGTTGCGAAAGCGGACGTTGCGCAGCACCAGCGGCGACAGCTCGGGCAGGCAGACGAGGTCGACCGTGGCGGCGGACGCGGTCTCCCCGAGCGGCACGCGATGGGCGCGTCCGTCGCTCGGCACCGTCACGGCGGTGGGGATCACCAGACGCCGCGCCTCGCCGCCGTCGTCGACGCCCGGCAGCGTCGAGAGCGTGGCGGTCTCGCCCAAGGTCGGTCCGAGCTCAGGGATGTCGACCTCGCGCAGGTCCACCTCGACCGTGCGACGCTCCTCCGCGCTGCGGTCGCGCAGCGAGATCACGTCCGAGGGCAGGAACGGCGGCTCGGCCGCTCGGGCCGGGCGTGCGGTGGAGAGGGTGACCCGGACATCCGTCCACGGCTCGCCCGTGCGCTGCCAGAGGAAGGCGTCGCGCTCCAGTCGCAGCGTCGGCTGCTCTCCGGCGGAGAACGCAGTGGCGAGCGTGGCCCGGTAAGCGGGTCGCCAGAGGGTGCAGGGCGTGAGATGACGGAGCGTCAGATCAGTCTGGACCGCGCCACCCTCAGGGATTTCGAGAACCGCCTCGATATCAGCGGTGAGCACCATGGGAGCGGTCTCGGACGCCTCCAACGCCTCCTGGGCCTCGATCAGCTCGGCCTTGAGACGCGCCGCGCGGCGGCGGGCCGCGCCGAGCTCGTCGTCGTGGCGGTCGTACTCCCCCTCGGGGCGGGTGAGGGCCTCACGCCAGCGCTCCGGGTGCGCGTCGCCCGCGCCTGCGCTCTCGGCGATCTCACGGTTCACGTCGACGAGCAGCTGCTCCAGGACCGCGACATGCGCGGCGAGCCTGTCCACTTCCAGCTCCGCTCGGCGCAGTTGCTGCGAGAGGTCCTTGACGCGCCGTTCGACCACCGAGACGTCCGATGCGTCCGGGACGTCCGACCGCTCGTCGGAGGAGGATGACGAGGTGACCGGCGGCTTCGGCGTGTAGCGCCGCACCACGCGCAGGTCCAGCACACTGCCGCCCGGGACGCCGACCAGCTCGCCACGCAGGGAGTGATCGACGACAAGCGGACTGACCGGACCGAGGCGAAGGCGGTGCACTCCGGGCGTCAACGCCGAACTGACCAGCGACACGGTGCGTTCGACCTCGGCGCGGTCCTCCAGCACGGTCACGGCGGTGACGGGCGCGCCAAGCACCAGCGAGGACTGCGGGAGATCGGTCGCGTCGGGGAGATCGGGGAGATCGGGCGGGGTCGTCATGCGTCTCTCCGATTGCCGCCGACGACGGCCTTGGCGGACGGGATGCGGATCTCGTAGCCACCGGTGAGCGTGGCGGTGGCGGCGGGCGCGAGGTCGAGCTGCCAGCGACGGAGCCCTCGGCGATGGTGCTCGTCCTCCTCGGGCGGGACGACCGTCCAGGGCGGCGTTGCTGCCGTGTCCTCGATCCTGGCGTCCTTCTCGTCGCTGACGGGTACGCGTTCCAGCACGTCGAGGGTGATCGGACGGTCGAGGCGGTTGGCCACCTCGACCTCGACACGCTGGGTGATCACGGTCGTACCGCCGAGCAGGCCGCTGGACGACTCGGCGGAACGACTGTGGCGGGCGACCCGCACGCCCTCCTCGACCCCGATCCCGATCCGCTTGCGCGCGCCGGGCGCAAGGGCGGGCATGGCGACGGTGGTGCTGTACTCGCCGTCGACGACCACGTCGAGCGGGCCGGGCAGCAGTGCGTGCGGGCTGGTGTTGGCCAGCTCGACCGTGGCGTACACCTGCGGGTCCAGGGACGGCACGCAGAGATGACGGAGCGTCAAGCCGACCGGGAACTCCGCGACGGCCACGCTGTGCCAGGCGCCGTCGGCGGGCACGTCCACCCTGGCTGCGGTGTCGAAGCGGTGGTCGAAGGCGGCGGATTCGGCGACCGGCACGGCGTGCGGCGGCACCGCGAGCCCGCGCACGGAATGCGCGCGCTGCCGGTACTCCCGCTCGACCGCCGCACTGGGCGTGCCCGGCGTGCTCGGAGCGAGCGTGCCCCGGGCTCCGATCGGCGCGCCCGGACCTGCGAGTTCGAGCCCGGCGAGGTCGCGGAGGGCGACGTCGAGGGTCGGCTCGGAAGCGGGCAACGCCCGGCCGGGCGCGGCCGAGCCCGCAGGTGGCGGAGCTGCGAAGGCAGCGGCCATCGGCTGGGCACGCGCACTGCCGTAGGCAGGCGGGCCACCCGGAGCGGCCCCCGGAGCGGCAGGGGCAGCACCGAACACCGCAGCACGCGGAGCGGCACGGCGCATCGCCGGACGCAGCTCCCGCTCACCGTCGTTGCCACCGACAGCGCCGACCCCGGCACCGGCACCGGCGACCGCCTTGCCCAGACCGCGCGCTGCCACAGGCACCGGTTCATGCCCTGTCGGAGCCGGAGCGTCCGCGGCCGCTGCGTCGTAGCCGCCGAAGAGTCCGCTCAGGCCTGCCGGAGCCTCCCGCCACGGCGGTGCGGGCTGCTCGGCCTGCCGTCGACCCAGGCGGATGGAGCGCAGTTGCGGCATCACGGAGCGGGTCAGCAGCGCGGCGGTGGAGAGGCTGAGCCGCACGCCGGTCCAGTCCTCACCCGTGCGTTGAGCGATGGACGCACGGAGCGAGAGGCTGTCGTGCGCGGAACCGGCCTCGGTCGACGTTCGACGGGCGAGCTGGAGCCGGTAGGACGGGAACCAAGTCGCACCCGGGACGGCGTACTCCAGTTCCAGTTCCAATTCCCTCTCCGGCTCCCCTTCCGATCCGTCCGCGGCCTCCGAACGGGCTGCAACGCCCGACCCACCAGACCCGAGGTCGATCGTGACCACGGCGTCGGCCGTCGTCCGTGTCGACTCCGTCGGAAGCGCGTGCGAAGCCTCGGCGAGACGGTGCCGTGCGACGTCCAGGCCGTGCTCGGCCCGCTCGAACACCCCCTCCGCCGCGAGGAGTTGGGCGTTGAGTCCGTCAAGGCGCGCGTCCGCGAAGCCGGCGAGCGCGATGACCGCCTCGACGGGAGCGGGACGAGGCGGGTCCCCACGCCGGGGCAGGGGCGGAACGGGCCGTAGCGCGAAGGTGGTCTCGGAGCGCGCCGCGATCCGGTCGCGCCGGGCGCGTGCGACGTCGTAGGCCTCCTGCGCGGCGTCGAGCTCGCGCTGGAGTGAGGCGAGCTGCTCGCGCGGCACGACCTCCGCCCGCTCCTCCCGTCGCACGTCCAGCACCCGTGCGGGCGTGGTCTCCCGGCTGTCGACGACGCGGGCCCGCAGGCTGTGCGGGTCGGAGACCAGGGGCAGACCGGCGAGCCGTACCCGGGAGACACCGGCCGGGAGTTGGACGCACACCCGGCGGCGGCAGAGTGCGCCGTCGGTATGGACAGTGACGGAATCCAGCCGCGACTGCGCGACCAGCAGCTCGTGCTCCACGTGGTCTCCCTCGTAGTCAGCAGAGGGCCTTACCGTAACCCGAGCCCCCGGCCCCCGCGCGGCCTTTGCCGTCGCAGGCACCACGGACTCGGGTACGGCAGGCATGGCACCCGCCCCGGACGATCCGGCCCGGTCCAACCGAACCAGGTCGGTCCGACCCAGCCAGTCCGCCCCCAGATGGTCCGGCCGGGCCCGCCCGACCGGACCATCCGATCGAGACCCGACCCCTACAGCGCGCTGAGCTCGGCGACCAGGTCGTCCAGCCCGAAGGAACCCTGAGCGAGGGCCTTCATGTGCCACGCCTTGAGGTCGAACTCCTCGCCGCGCGCCTCCGCCGCCGCCTTCGCCGCGTCGCGGCCGCGACGCCAGGCGCGCTCGCCGAGCTTGTAGCCGATGGCCTGGCCCGGCCAGCCCAGGTAGCGGATGATCTCGCTCTCCCGCATCTCCGCGGGCGCGCCGACGTAGGCCGCGAAGAAGTCCGACCCCAGCTCCGGCGTCCACGTCTCACCGGGGTGGAACGGGGAGTCGGCCGGGATGGTGAGGCCGAGGTGCATGCCGATGTCGATGATGACGCGGACCGTGCGCATCATCTGCTCGTCGAGGAAGCCGAGGCGGTGGGCCGGGTCGGTGAGGAAACCGAGCTCGTCCATCAGGCGCTCGGAGTAGAGCGCCCAGCCCTCCAGGTTGGCGCTGACGGCGCCGAGGGTGACCTGGTAGCGGGAGAGCGTGTCGGCCGCCGCGACCCAGGAGGCCAGCTGCAGGTGGTGGCCCGGAACGCCCTCGTGGTACCAGATGCTGACGAGCTGCCAGGTCGGAAAGGTGGTCTTGTCCATGGTCGGCAGCCAGGTGCGGCCGGGACGGGAGAAGTCCAGGCTGGGCTGCGTGTAGTACGGCGCGGCGGCGGAGCCGGCCGGGGCGATCCGGGACTCGACGCGGCGCAGCTTGCCCTGGATGTCGAAGTGCGTGCCGTCGAGGGCCTCGATGGCCTTGTCCATGATGTCCTGCAGCCAGACGCGGATCTCCTCCACGCCCTCGACCGAGTGGCCGTCGGTCTCCAGGTACTCGGAGGCCTCACGCGGGGTCGCGCCGGGCTTCACCTTGTCGGCCTCGGCGACGAGTTCGGCCTCCAGGCGGTGGAACTCCGTCCACGCCCAGGCGTACGCCTCGTCGAGGTCCAGGTCGGCGCCGCTGTGGAAGCGCGCGGAGCGCGTGTAGAGCTCCCGCCCGGCGGTGTCGGGACGGTCGGCGGCGACGGGCGCGTAGGTGTCGCGCAGCCAGGCGCAGAACTCGGCGACGGCGACGGACGCCTGCTCGGCGTTGGCGTCGAGCTGGGCCCGCAGGTCCGCGGGGCAGTCGGCGGCGAAGGAGCTGTACCAGTTCTTCTCGTCGGTCAGGCTCTCGCCGAACCAGGAGTCCAGCTGGGTGCCGACCGTCGCCACCTGACGCGGGCCGCTGACCAGGTCGCGACGCAGACCCTCGGCCAGGGTGGCCTGGTAGCCGCGGACCGCCCCGGCGACGTTGCCCATCCGGCCGACGTGCGCGGCCCAGTCCTGCTCGGTCTCGCTCGGGGCGACCGAGAAGATGGCACGGACGTCGTGGATCGGCGCGCCGATGTTGCTGAGCGAGCGGAGGTGGTCCCCGGCCTCGTGGAGCGCGAGCTGTGCGGTCAGACGCTCGCGCAGCAGCCGGGCGCACGCCGCCTCGGCCGGGTCCTCGAACGCCTCGGCCGGAAGCGCGTCCAGCCGGGCCAACGCCTGGCGGGCGAGATCCGCCTCGGCGTCGAACCCCTGCGGGGAGAGGTCGGGTTGACGCGTGTCGCCCGGATTGACGCCCAGGTATGCGGCGGTGACGGGGTTCTGCTCGGCCACCGCGTCGACGTACGCGTCCGCGATCCGACGGGGCGTCTCAGCTGCGGGGGAAGCTGCGAGGGATTGGGTGTCTGCCATGCGGGTCATCCTGCACCACGGAGAGGGGTGCCAGTCAGCCGTTTTCGAAGAGGAGTGACGAGCTGGGCCGGCGTCATGTCTCCGCCGCGTCGTCCACGGGTGAGCGGCAGGCAGGCGACACCGATCAGATAGGCGCAGAGATGGCCCAGATTGGTGAAGTTGGTGGAGACCCCGAGCAGAACGCCGTAGAACGCCGCGGAGATGCCGAGATACCACCAGCGCCAGGGTTTGGCCCACCACCACGCCAGCACGCCGACTCCCCCGGAGAGGCCGTAGCTGACGCCGATGTCGATCACGAACCGCTCCCGGTGCGGGTACATGTGCGCGTTGATCATCAGCTGCACCGTGCCCTCGCTGATGAGCGTGGCGAGGACGTGCGCGAGCACGACGACCGCCAGCCAGCGGGCGGTGCCGAGCCACCACTCGGCCGGGACCAGGAACAGGTTGAAGATCACGAACCAGAAGAAGAAGCTCGGCGTCTCGGTCCAGAACGCGCTGCTGATCAGCACCTTGACCGGATGGTGGCTGAGTTCGACGAGGTTGGTGCTGTGGGTGGCCAGGAACCAGTGCTTGAAGCGAGGCGACATCCGCGTCAGCGCAAGGGTGTTGATGCCCAGGACGAAGAGCCAGAGGTACGTGCCGGGCGCGGACCGGATCAGGAACCGGGCCAGCGCCCAGAGCCTCGTGGCCGCTCTGGCGACGAGGTTGGACGGCGGCGGCTCGGAACCGGGCCGGACGGGGCGGGCGACTCGCGTCATGTGGGCCATTCTGCACAAGAACCACTTCTTTCCCGCCGCACACTGCTCACCCTGTGGACAAACCCCGCCTGTGGACAACTCGCGCCACGAATCCGCCCAGGAAACTCGCCCCGAAAGGGGAAGTCGGCGCCGAAGGGATTGACACTCTTGCTGACACGCAGTCTCATAACAGCATGGCGATGACGACGACCCCGGGCGCCCCCTCCCTGTTGCTCAGCGACCGCGAACTGGTCGCCGAACGGCTGCTGACGGCCTCGGCCAAGCACTCCTTCGACCCGGAGACCGAGCTCGACTGGGACGCCCCGCTCGTCCCCGGCCTCTGGTTCCTGCCCGAGCACCTCGTCTCCCTCTACGGGACGCCGATGTGGGAGCGGATGAGCGAGGAGCAGCGGATCGAGCTGTCCCGCCACGAGGCCGCCAGCCTCGCCTCGGCGGGCATCTGGTTCGAGGTCATCCTGATGCAGCTGCTCGCTCGGCACATCTACGACCTGGACCCGCGCACCGGCCACGTCCAGTACGCGCTCACCGAGGTCGCCGACGAGTGCCGGCACTCCAAGATGTTCGCGCGCATGGTCGCCAAGCTGGAGACCGGCTGGTACCAGCCCGGCGGGATGTCCCGCTTCCTCGGCCGCATCCTCAAGACCACCGCGCCGACGCCCGCGGCCTTCACCGCGACACTGCTGGTCGAGGAGATCCTCGACCGGATGCAGCGGGTCACCTTCCCCGACGAGCGGATCCAGCCGCTGGTCCGCGGCATCACCCGGATCCACGTCGTCGAGGAGACCCGCCATGTCCGGTACGCGCGTGAGGAGTTGCGTCGCCAGATGGTGACCGCGCCGCTGTGGGAGCGCAGCTTCACCCGGCTCACCTCCGGCCAGGCCGCGGTCGTCGTGGCCCGCTCGCTGATCAGCCCCAAGGTCTACGCCGGTGCCGGTCTGGACGTGGACGAGTGCCTGCGCCAGGTCCGGGCGAGCGAGCACCGCAGGGAGACCATGCGGTGGTCGGCGGAGAAGCTGGTGGAGTTCCTGGAGGAGACGGGCGTCATCCACGGCCGCGCGGTGCGCGCCGAGTGGCGGCGGTCGGGCCTGCTCTGAGGCCGTCCGGCCGGGGGCTGTGCGCCGGGCTGTGCCGCCTCGGGTCGCGTCTCGGGCAGGGGCTCAGGCCAGACCTCGGGTCGGGTCTCGGGCACGCCGCGTCGCCGAACAGAACGGCAGCGTAAGGTGATCAGGTGACCCGAGCGCCTGCCACGCCCGACGCGGCTTCCGCGACACCGACCACGGCCACGGCCACGACCCGAGCGCGCCGCGGTCCGTACCGGCGCCTGCCCGTGGAGCAGCGTCGCGAGCAGTTGATCGCGGTCGCGCTGGAGCTGTTCAGCCGGCACACGCCGGAGGAGGTCTCCCTCGACGACGTCGCCGCGGCGGCGGAGGCGTCCCGCCCGCTGGTCTACCGCTACTTCCCGGGCGGCAAGCAGCAGTTGTACGAGGCCGCACTGGGCAGCGCGGCCAGCGAGCTCGCCGCCCGCTTCGTCTCCCCCGCGGAGGGAACCCCGACCGAGCGGCTCGCCTACGCACTGGACCGCTACCTCGCGTTCGTCCGCGAGCACGCGGCGGGCTACGGCGCGCTGCTGCGCGGCGGCTCGGCGGTGGAGACGCAGCGCACGGACGCGATCGTGGACGAGGTCCGGCGGTCGGCGTTCACCAACATCGTCGAACACCTCGGGGTCAGCGACCCCGGCCCCCGACTCGCCCTGCTGATCCGCTCCTGGGTCGCGGTCGTCGAGGCGACGGCACTGACCTGGCTCGACGAGGGCGGCGTCGGCAGCGCAGAGTCGCTGCGCGACTGGCTGGTGGACGAGTTCGTGGCGATGTTCGCGGTGACGGCCCTCCACGACCGCCAGAGCGCGACGGTCCTGCGCGGGCTGCTCGCCCACTACCAGGGCGAAGGCCCTGGAGCGAAGCTCATCGAGGGGCTGACGGAGTTGCTACTGCCCGCAGAGGAGTAGCCCAAAGGCAACGTTGCACCATGCCAGGGGCGCGGGGAACTGCGCGAGCAACCACCCTGTCGGGATGGCCCTGCTCGTTCAGCGACTCACCACACAGGGTGGCTTGTCGCGCAGTTCCCCGCACCCCTTAAGGCTCAGGCCTTGCCGAGGACCTGGCGCTGGCTGCCGAGGCCGTCGATCTGAAGCTCGACGACGTCGCCCACGCTGAGCCACGGCTGGTTCGGGAGGCCCATGGCCACGCCCGCCGGGGTGCCGGTGTTGACCACGTCGCCGGGGTGGAGGGTCATGAACTGGCTGAGGTACCAGATGACATGCCGGACGTTGAAGATCATGTTCGCGGTCGAGCCGTTCTGGCGGACCTCGCCGTTGACCGAAAGGCGGAGCCCCAGCGCCTGGGGGTCGGGGACCTCGTCGGCCGTGACCAGCCACGGGCCCATGGGGTTGAAGGTGTCGCAGGACTTGCCCTTGTCCCAGGTGCCGCCGCGCTCCAACTGCCAGGCGCGCTCGGTGACGTCGTTGGTGATGGTGTAGCCCGCGATCGCCGCGTCCGCGTCCTCCGGGGAGGCGAGGTAGCGGGCGGTCGCGCCGATCACGACGGCCAACTCGATCTCGTAGTCGGTCTTCTCGCTGCCGCGCGGGACCAGGACCTCGTCGTCGGGGCCGACGACGCAGTCGCTGGACTTGAGGAAGACCACCGGCTCGGCCGGGATCGGCTGACCCGCCTCCTCCGCGTGGTCGCGGTAGTTGAGGCCGATGCAGACCACCTTTCCGGGGCGCGCCACCGGCGCGCCCACCCGACCTTCGATCGCCGGGAACTCACCCGCGTCCGCGCGTGCGGCGATCTCCGCACGGCGCTCGGGCGTGAGCGCCGCGAGGAACGCGGCGTCGATGTCCGGCGTGAGCGCGGACAGGTCGAAGGCGCTCTCCGCGTCCGCGGCGAGCAGTGCGGGGCGCTCAGCGCCCGTCGGTCCTATGCGCAGGAAACGCACCTGCGATCACCCACTTTGCGATCGGGACGGTCCGGTCGCCCACCGTCGCTCGGAGTTGCACGTGAAGTTGAACGTGAAAGAACCCCACTTCTATCAAACTGTAGGATCACCCGACCATGGGCCGACCGCCATACGGACGGGTAACAACGGCTCCGACCTGCACAAATCCAAAAACCGCCGCCCACTCTGAATAGAACGATTCACTCGAACGGCGCGAGATGGAAGGATGTCCCCGGCTCAGGACGAGCACCAGGACGAGAACCGAGGACCGTGCAGGGCGGCCCACAGGGCGAAAGGTGGAGCGCATGGCGCGCAAGGCTCCCGTGACCGATCCGGCGCAGGACGCGCCCGCGACCGGCGAACCCCAGCACGCCGCCGCAGGCGTTCCCGCCCTTCGGCACACCACGCAGATCGCCGCCGCGCAGATGGGCCTGCCCCGCGCGGTGAAGACGCTGCTCAAGCTGAACCAGCCGAACGGCTTCGACTGCCCCGGCTGCGCCTGGCCGGAGCCGGACCACACCCACACCGCCGAGTTCTGCGAGAACGGCGCCAAGGCCGTGGCCGAGGAGGCGACGCTGCGTCGCGTCGGCCCCGAGTTCTTCGCCGAGCACTCGGTGGCGGACCTGGCCGAGCGCAGCGGCTACTGGCTGGGCCAGCAGGGCCGGCTCACCACGCCGATGCTGCTGGAGGATGGCGCCACCCACTACACGCCCCTCTCCTGGGACGACGCACTGCAGTTGGTCGCGGACGAGCTCAAGGAGCTGGACGACCCGAACCAGGCCGCCTTCTACACCTCGGGTCGGACGTCCAACGAGGCGGCCTTCGCCTACCAGCTCTTCGCTCGCCAGCTCGGCACCAACAACCTGCCGGACTGCTCGAACATGTGCCACGAATCCTCCGGCTCCGCGCTGGTGGAGACGCTGGGCGTCGGCAAGGGCAGCGTCCACCTCAGAGACCTCTACCAGGCCGACCTGATCATCGTGGCCGGTCAGAACCCGGGCACAAACCACCCGCGGATGCTCTCCGCGCTGGAGCGGGCCAAGCGTGCGGGCGCGACGGTCGTCAGCGTCAACCCGCTGCCGGAGGCCGGGCTGGAGCGGTTCAAGAACCCGCAGACACCGCGCGGCCTGGTCGGCGGCGGGACCAAGCTGACCGACCTCTTCCTGCAGATCCGCCTCGGCGGCGACCTGGCGCTGTTCCGCGCACTCAACCTGCTGCTGCTGGAGGCCGAGGACAAGAACCCCGGCACGGTTCTCGACCGCGACTTCATCGAGCAGCACTGCGGCGGCTTCGAGGAGTTCGCCGCCGAGGCGCGGCGGACCGACTGGGACGACGTCCACGCGGCCACAGGCCTGCCGGACAGTCAGATCCTGGAACTCTCCGAGCTGGTGCTGAAGTCGGAGAAGATCATCGTCTGCTGGGCCATGGGCCTGACGCAGCACCAGCACTCGGTGCCGACCATCCGGGAGGTCGTCAACTTCCTGCTGCTGCGCGGAAACGTGGGCAAGCCCGGGGCCGGTGTCTGCCCCGTCCGCGGGCACAGCAACGTGCAGGGCGACCGGACCATGGGCATCTTCGAGCGGCCCAGTGACGCCTTCCTGGACGCGCTCGGCAAGGAGTTCCACTTCGACCCGCCGCGCGCGCACGGGCTGGACGTGGTCGACACCATCCGCGGCATGCGGGACGGCAAGGTGAAGGTCTTCTTCGCCATGGGCGGCAACTTCGTCGCGGCCTCCCCCGACACCGAGGTCACCGAGCAGGCGATGCGCGGCTGCCGCCTGACCGTGCACGTGTCGACCAAGCTGAACCGCTCGCACGTGGTCACCGGGACGCGGGCGCTGATCCTGCCCACCCTCGGCCGGACCGACCAGGACCGGCAGGCCGCAGGGCTCCAAGAGGTCACCGTCGAGGACTCGATGGGCATGGTCCACGCCTCGCGCGGCTCGCTCCGTCCGCCCGCGCCGGACCTGCTCTCCGAGGTCGCCATCGTCTGCAAGCTGGCCCGGCGCACCCTCGGCCCCAAGAACACCGTGCCGTGGGAGGACTTCAACGCCTCCTACGGCAACATCCGCGACCGGATCGCCCGGGTGATCCCCGGCTTCGAGAACTACAACACGAAGATCCAGACGCCCGGCGGCTTCGCCCTCCCGCACGGCCCGCGCGACACCCGCGCGTTCCCGACGACGACGGGCAAGGCCAACTTCACCGTCAACACGATGACCGCGCCGGTCGTCCCCGAGGGCCGCCTGCTGCTGCAGACGCTGCGCTCGCACGACCAGTACAACACCACCATCTACGGCCTGGACGACCGCTACCGCGGCATCACCGGCGGCCGCCGGATCGTGCTGCTCAACCCCGAGGACGCTGCCGCACACGGCCTGACGGAGGGTCAGTACGTGGACCTGGTCAGCGAGTGGAAGGACGGCGTCGAGCGGCGCGCGCCGCACTTCCGGGTCGCGCACTACCCGACGACGCGCGGCTGCGCGGCCGCCTACTACCCGGAGACCAACGTGCTGGTCCCGCTGGACAGCACGGCCGACACCAGCAACACGCCGACCTCGAAGTCCGTCGTGATCCGCCTGGAGCCGGACACGCAGCCGGACTCCCGGCCCGACGCGGGCTGAGGCCCACGCGCCTCAGAGCGTCGCGGACGCCGAGCCCGTCGCCGACGGTGACGGGCTCGTCGACGGGCTCCCGCTCGTCGAAGGCGAGGGCGAGGTGGACGGCGAGCCCGAGGGCGAACCCGACGGCCAGCCGGAGGGCATGCCCGTCGGCAGACCCGTGGGCGACCCCGACGGGCTGGGCTTCGGCGTGGGCCGGGGGGTCGGCTTGGGCGTGGGCTTCGGCGTCGGGGTGCCCGCGGGCAGGGTCGGACCGATCGGCACCGGGCCGTTCGATCCGGGCGGCGCGTACGGCAGGGTGTAGGTGCCGCCGATCGACGGGTTCTGCGGGTCGGGCCGGACCGCGCCGAGGATCGGGTCCACGGCCATCGGCTCGATGTCGACGAACGCACCCGGATGCGGCGCCTCGACGACCATGCCGCCGCCGATGTACATCGCGACGTGGCTGGCGTCCTGGAAGTAGACGATCAGGTCGCCGGGGCGCAGCTCGTCCAGCGGCACGTGGGTGAGGTCGGCCCACTGCATCTCGCTGGTGCGCGGTATGGCCGTGCCCGCGTGCAGCCAGGACTGGGAGGTCAGACCGGAGCAGTCGTAGACCTCCGGCCCGTCACCGCCCCAGACGTAGGGCTTGCCGAGCTGCCCGAAGGCGTAGGCGATCGCCTGTGCGCCCTCGGCCGACGGCTTGGTGCCCTGGTTGCCGAGGACGCCGGAGGCCAGCAGCGCCAGCTGGGCCGCGTCGGCCTCCTTCTGCTCCAGCAGCGAGAGCTCCTGGCGCTGGGCGCCGGTCAGACCGGAGACCAGCTGCTCGACGCCGGTCAGCTGCTTGGTGATGCCGTCCTTCTGCTTGCCCTGCTGGGCGAGGAGTTGGGCCACGTGCTGCCGGGCCGCATCGGCCGCCGTCTGCGCCTTGGCCAGGACCTGCTCGTCGGTGTGGAGCTTCTTGAGCAGCGACGCCTGCGACTGGGAGGCGGCGTCCAGCAGCTCCTTGCCGTGGAGGGCCGTCTGCGGGTCGTCGGCGAAGATCAGCTGCGCCAGCTGCGAGAAGCCGCCTGCGGCGTACTGCTGCTGGGCCATCTCACCGGCGATCACCGTGCCCGCGTCGACCTGGGCCTGGGCGTTCGCCAGCTGGGCGTTCAGCTTCTGCTCGCCGGCCTGGGCCTGCTGCAACTGTGCGCCGAGCGAGTCGTACTCCTGGGTGGCCTGCTCCATCTGCTGGTAGAGCGTGCGCAGGTGGGTCAGGATCGGCAGCAGCGCCTGCTCGGCCTGGGTCAGCGTGACCGTCCCTGCGGGCAGGACCGTCGACGTGCCTCCGACCGCACCAGGGTTGGGCGCCACGGCGGCACTCGCGGTGCCCGCCGCCGGAATGACGGCCAGCGAGGCGGCGGCGAGCATCAGCCCGCAACGGAGCACCCCGCGCAGCCACGGACGACGTTCCAAGCCCCCGATACCCAGCACCAGCCCGCCCCTTCGTCAGCCGCGCACCGCGGCTCCGCCCCCACGACCCACCGATCACCCGCCCCCTACGGACAACCTCGGCGATCCTCCCATGTCCCACCGACAGGCGGCAGGGGCCTCGGCTATTTCTGAGGCCCCTCACACCTCGTCTTGTCACGTGATGATGACCACACGGTG
Source organism: Streptacidiphilus fuscans (assembly GCF_015690355.1). GTDB lineage: Bacteria > Actinomycetota > Actinomycetes > Streptomycetales > Streptomycetaceae > Streptacidiphilus > Streptacidiphilus fuscans. The sequence continues at coordinate 442,036 of NZ_JADPRT010000002.1, forward strand.
AATGTGACCCATCCCTCATACGGCGGTGCACGAAATCGTCTCGGAACGATCGAATGCCTGGCAGCGCTGAGGCGCGGTCCACAGACGAAGATCAACAACGGGTGGTTTTGTCATGCTTCAGCAGGTGCAGCAACTCTGGATAGTCCGTCAGTTCACCTTCCGTTCATCAAGGCTCCCTACGGTCACGCTCGACCACCCCGCTGAGACGATTGTTTGGGCATGGGACACATCTCGTTCCTGGTGACCGCCGTAGTGATCACGGCTCTCGCCTTCGACTTCACCAACGGCTTCCACGACACGGCCAACTCGATGGCCACCTCGATCGCCACCGGGGCGCTGCGACCCAAGGTCGCCGTCGCCATCTCGGCGGTGCTGAACCTCTGCGGTGCCTTCCTGTCGGTCGCGGTCGCCAAGACGATCTCCGGCGGCATCATCGACGAGAAGGCGGGCATCCAGCCCCAGGTGGTCTTCGCCGCCCTGATCGGCGCGATCGTCTGGAACCTCGTCACCTGGCTGCGCGGCATCCCGTCCAGCTCCTCGCACGCCCTCTACGGCGGGCTGCTCGGCGCGACGGTCGTCTCGGTCGGCCTGCACGGCGTGCACGTCGACGTGGTGGCCACCAAGATCCTGATCCCGGCTATCGCCTCCCCGATCGTGGCGGGCGTCGCCGCGTGGGGCGCGACCAAGCTCTCCTACCGCCTCACCGCAAAGGGCGACCAGGAGGTCACCCGGAAGGGCTTCAAGGTCGGCCAGGTCGCCTCGGCCATGCTGGTCTCGGTCGCTCACGGCACCAGCGACGGCCAGAAGACGATGGGCGTCATCACGCTGACCCTGATCACCGCCCACTCGCTGGCCCCCGGTTCCAACCCGCCGCTCTGGGTCATCCTGGCCGCGGGCCTCACCATGGGCCTCGGCACCTACATCGGCGGCTGGCGCATCATCCGCACGATGGGCAAGGGCATCACCGAGGTCGACGCCTCGCAGGGCTTCACCGCGCAGACGGCGGCGGCCACGGTCATCCTCACCTCCTCGCACATGGGCTACGGCCTGTCCACCACCCACGTCTGCTCCGGCGGCATCATGGGCGCGGGCAAGGGCAAGGTCGGCGGAACGGTCCACTGGAACACCGTGCGGAAGATGACGTACGCGTGGGTCCTGACGCTGCCGGCCGCAGGTCTGGTCGGCGGCGCGGGCGTCCTGCTGGCCGACCAGGGTGCGTGGGGCCAGATCGCCCTCGGCCTGATCGGCGCGGGCATCGCGGCGTGGATCTACGTGGCCTCGCGCGGCCAGCGGATCAGCGCGGCCAACGTCGTCGCCGAGGACCCGCTGCCCGTCGGCGCCGCCGCCGGGCAGCCGGCGGTCGCCTCCCCGTCGCCCGTGATCGCGGCCTGAGTCGGGCTTCGGCCGAAGGAGTACCAGCAGCATGAACATCAACTGGGCTGCCCTGGGCAGCACGTTCGGAGCCAGTGTCGTGATCACCGTCGCGGTGGTCGGGGCGTTCTGCGTCGGCGTCAGCGCACTGGCGCGGCGGAGCCGCGTGAGTGACGGCGGCGCGGGGACGCTGGCGCTGAGCACCGCGGTCCTCAGCTTCGCGCTGTGCGCGAGCGCGGTCGGCTACGGCCTGTACCTGATCTCGGGCGGCTGAGCGCCCGTCCCACGGCGGGACGTTGCACTTTGCTTCTTTAGGGGCGCGAGGAACTGCGCGAGAAACCACCGATGAGCGGATGGCCCTGTTAGGTCGGGGCTCTACCTGCGCGGGTGGCTTGTCGCGCAGTTCCCCGCGCCCCTAGGTAGTGCATCTACCTGCCAGAGCGCACACCCGCCTTCTCGCGCCCGCGCGGCGGAGCCGCACACGAGCGCCCCTAAGCAGTGCAACTACCTCGCCTGCGAAAACCCTTCCTCAGAACCGGGGCGCGCGGCGTTCCAGGAAGGCCGCTAGGCCCTCGCGGACGTCAGGGGTGGTGCGGGAGGCGCGCTCCCAGGAGGCGACAGCCACCTGCGGGTCGCCGCCCGCGACGGTCGCGTCGACGACCGCCTTGACCGCGCCCTGCGTCTGCGCGGAGCGGGAGGCGAGGGTCCGGGCGAAGGCGAGCGCGCGGTCGGCCACGGACGCCGCGTCGTCCGCGACCTCGTCGACCAGGCCGAAGGTCAGCGCCTGGTCCGCCGTCACCAGTTCGGCGGAGTACAGCAGGTATTTCGCGCGGGCCGGGCCGAGCAGCCGTGCCAGGCGGGCGGTCGGTACCGCCGGATAGACGATGCCGAGCTTCGCGGGGGTGATCCCCAGCCGCGCGCCCCGCGCGGCGAACCGCAGGTCGCAGGCGACGGCGAGCTGGCAGCCGCCGCCGACGCACGGGCCGTCGATCACGGCCAGCGTCGGGTGCGGGAACTCCGCCAGCGCGGTCTCGGCGGCGACGTTGACGGCGTGGTAGGCGTCGGCGGCCTCCGGACTGCCGTAGACCTCGGCCAGCTCCGCGATGTCCGCCCCGGCGGAGAACGCCCCGCCCGCGCCCGCGAGCAGCAGCACCCGCACGCCGGGCTCCTCCGCAAGGCGGGCGAGCATCCCCGGGATCGCGGCCCACATCGTCCGGGTCAGCGCGTTCTTCTTCTCCGGCCGATCGAGCGTCAGAACGGCGACGCCGTCCTCCCCGAGGGCGAGCCGGAGGCCCGGGACGGAGTACGGCAGGTCCTTGCGTTCGGCGGTCAGCACGACTCGATCATCCGTCAGATCCTCGCCGCGCGGATATGTGACCTTCTGCATATCGTCGGGACGGTGAGCCCCCTGGATCGACGCGCCCTCCTCCGCGGCGCCGCGCTCGGCGCGGCCGGCACCGTGCTCAGCGCCTGCGCGTCCGGCACGGACGCCCGCCCGTCCCCCGCCCGGTCGGGCACACCCGCCGCGCCCACACCGGACGCGTCGTCGGCGACGCGTACCGCCACGGCGTCCCAGGCCTTGGCCGCCCTTCCGTTCGAGATCCAGTCCGGGCCGAAGAACACCGACCGGGTGGCGCTCACCTTCCACGGCCAGGGCGATCCGGCGATCGCCCGCGACGTGCTCGCTGAGGCCGAGCGCGCGGGCGCGCGGATCACGGTGATGGCGGTCGGCAGCTGGCTGGACGCCTACCCCGAGATGGCCAGGCGGATCCTGGACGGCGGCCACGAGCTCGGCAACCACACCCAGAACCACCTGGCGATCTCCTCCCTCTCCCCCGACCAGGCGTACGCCGAGATCGACCGCTGCGCCCAGCGCCTGCGGCAGCTGACAGGCTCGATCGGGACGTGGTTCCGTCCGTCCCAGGCGCAGGACTGCACCTCGGCCGTCGAAGCCCAGGCACGCCGCGTCGGCTACGGCCACTGCCTCTCCTACGACGTGGACTCGCTCGACTGGCAGGACCCCGGCGCCGGCGCGGTGACCCGGACGGTGCTGGACCAGACCCGGGCGGGGTCCGTCGTCTCGATGCACTTCGGGCACACCGGCACGGTCGCCGCCCTGCCCGCGATCCTTGCCGGCCTGCACCAGCGCCGACTGAGCGCTGTCACGACCTCGGAGCTGCTGAGCTGATGCTGACGCGAACCCCTCGCCGCCGCCTTGCCACCGCCGCCGCCCTGAGCGCCGCCGCCCTGCTGGTCACCACCGCCTGCTCGTCCGGCGGCGCCTCGACGCAGAACGCCACGCAGAAGCTCGGCGGATCCGGGGCGCGCGATGCTGCGGAGGCGGACGCGGCGGGACAGAGCCGCGACCCGAACGCCCTGCCTGGCATGCCGCCGCTGCTCTCCGCCACGGACCTCTACGCCGCCGACCGGCCGAACCAGCTCTCCCCGGCGGTCAAGAACTTCCCGTCCCGGATCTACGTGCCCAACACGCTCTCCGACACGGTCAGCGTGATCGACCCCGCCACCTACAAGGTGATCGACACGATCCAGGTCGGCCACGAGCCGCAGCACGTGGTCCCCTCCTGGGACCTGAAGACGCTCTGGGTCAACAACGACCTCGGCAACACGCTCACCCCGATCGACCCGGCCACGGGCAAGGTCTCGGGCGCGGCGGTCGACGTGCACGACCCGTACAACCTCTACTTCACCCCGGACGGCAAGTACGCGATCGTCATGGCCTCGGCCGACCACCAGCTGGTCTTCCGCGACGCGCACACCATGAAGGTGGTCAAGGCCGTCCCGTCCCAGTGCGACGGCGTCAACCACGCCGACTTCTCGCCGGACGGCCGGTACTTCATCGTCTCCTGCGAGTTCTCCGGCGACCTGCTCAAGGTCGACACGGAGAAGATGGCGATCACCGCCGAGCAGAAGATCCCTTTCCAGGGCTCGATGCCGCAGGACGTGAAGATCTCCCCGGACGGCAAGGTCTGGTACATCGCCGACATGGTCGCCAACGGCGTCTGGGAGATGAACGGAGACACCTTCTCCAAGCCGACGCTGCTCCCGACCGGCGCGGGCGCGCACGGCCTCTACGTCAGCAGGGACTCGAAGTCCCTCTACGTCTCCAACCGGGGCGAGGGTTCGATCTCGGTGCTGGACTTCGCCACCGGCAAGCTGGTCCACAAGTGGTGGATCCCCGGCGGCGGCAGCCCCGACATGGGCGGCGTCTCCGCCGACGGCAAGGTGCTGTGGCTCTCCGGCCGCTACAACGGCGTCGTCTACGCGATGTCGACGACCGACGGGAAGCTCCTGGCGGAGATCCCCGTCGGCGAGGGCCCGCACGGGCTCTGCGTCTACCCGCAGCCCGGCCGGTACTCGCTGGGCCACACCGGCGTCTTCCGCTGAGGCCCTGGGGTCCGACCGGGAGCGGTCAGCCCGCCTGCTCCATCTCGGCGCGGGCGGCGGCGATCTCGGCCGCGGAGATGGTCAGCGTCTCGTCCGGCGCGGGCTTCGGCTCCAGTTCGGCCCGGCCCGCGGCGTCGCTCAGCTTGATCAGCAGCGCGACCGTGATCCAGGCGGCCACCATCGCGGAACCACCCTGCGCCAGGAAGGGCAGCGCCTTACCGGTCTGCGGGATGAGTCCGATGACACCACCCACGACGACGAAGACCTGAAGGATGAACGCGGCGGAGAGACCGGAGGCCAGCAGCTTGCCGAAGGGGTCCGACAGCCGCACGGCGACCCGCATGCCGCGCTGGGTCAGCAGCATGTAGAGGACCAGGACGACCATGACGCCGGCCGTTCCCAGCTCCTCTCCCACGGTCGAGAAGATCCAGTCGCTGTTCCCTGCGAAGCCGATCAGCCACGAGTCGCCCTTGCCCAGGCCGGTCCCGAGCAGTCCGCCGTTGGCCATGCTGAACAGCGACTCCGCCAGCTGCGGCGAGGATCCCTGGGGCGGCGTGGGGTTGTAGGCAGCGAAGGGGTCGAGCCAGTTGTGGACGCGGTAGGTCACGTGCGAGACCAGCGTCCCGGCCGCGACCGCGCCGCCGACGGCCATCAGTCCACCGAGGACGACCCATCCGGTCCGCTCGGTGGCCACGTACAGCATGATGATGAACGCGCCGAAGAAGATCAGCGAGGTACCCAGGTCCGACTCGAAGACCAGGACGACCAGGCTGACCGCCCAGACCACCAGGATCGGGCCCATGTTCCGGCCGCGCGGCAGCGCGATGCCCATGAACCGACGCCCCACCAGCGCGAGCGCGTCGCGGTTCGCCATCAGGTAGCTGGCGAAGAAGATAATGATGATGATCTTGGAGAACTCGCCGGGCTGGAACTGCAGCGGTCCGATGCTGACCCAGCGGCGCGCACCGTAGACGTCGGCGCCGAAGAAGGCCGGCGCCACCAGCAGGATCAGCGCCGAGGCCATCAGCAGGTAGGTGTACCGGGCCAGGACGCGGTGGTGCTTGATCCCGATGATGATCGCGGCGAAGACGACGATCGCGATCACGGTCCACATCAGCTGGTTCGGCGCGGACGGCTTCCACCCGTCGACCTGCGCATACGATATGTCGAGCCGATGGATCAGGGTCAGCCCGATCCCGGTCAGCAGCACGGAGACCGGGAGGATCACCGGGTCCGCGTAGGGCGCCCACTTGCGCACCACCAGGTGCGCGAGCAGCGCCAGGACGGCAGGAGCGCACACGTCCAGCGCGAAGCCGGACGGGATGCTGCCGTGCATTCCCAGCTCGGCGCTGGCGTCAGCGAATGCGCACACGGCGACCGCGAAGAGGAGCAGCATCAGCTCCAGGTTCCGCTTGCGATTCGCTCCCGGTGCCACGGCTGCGCTCCGCGAGCTCCGTGCGCCCATCTTCTGCACCCACCCAACACTTCAGCGACGTTCCGACTCCTGCGCTCCGCGCTTCTGGCTCGGAGAACCGTGGCATTGTCGCAGGTCTCGTTCGGAGGTGGGAACGCGCGCAGTCCGGTTCCGGTTCTCAGGCGGGCAAGACTGTGACGGAGTCGACGTCTGCGGGCGAGCAGCCATGCACCTCAGGGGCGCGGGGGGGGGGGGGGGGGGCCCCCCCCCCCGGGGGGGGGGGCGCCCCCCCCGCCCCCCCCCCCCCCCCCCCGCCCGCCCCCGCCCCCCCCCCCCCCCCCCCCCCCGGCCCCCCCCCCCCCCCCCCCCCCCCCGCCCCTGAGGCGGCTACGCCGCCAGCGTCTCCGACTTGCTCAGCGACACCGCAGGTTCGAGCGCCAGGTCCAGGACCTGACGGACGTCACTCACCGGGTGGACGGTGAGTCGCTCCAGCACCTCCGCCGGGACGTCGTCCAGGTCGGCCTCGTTGCGGGACGGGATCAGGACCGTGGTGATCCCGGCCCGGTCCGCCGCCAGCAGCTTCTGCTTGACGCCGCCGATCGGGAGGACCCGTCCGGTCAGCGAGACCTCGCCCGTCATCGCCACGTCCGGTCGGACCTTCCGGCCGGAGAGGAGGGAGGCCAGGGCCGTGGTCATGGTCACACCCGCGCTCGGGCCGTCCTTCGGGACCGCGCCAGCGGGGACGTGGATGTGGACGCCGCGCTCGCGGAGCGTGGTGACCGGCAGTTCGAGCTCCGCCCCGTGCGAGCGCAGGAACGAGAGCGCGATCTGTGCGGACTCCTTCATCACCTCGCCGAGCTGGCCGGTGAGCTGCAGGCCGCTGCCGCCCGTCTCCGGGTCGGCCAGCGAGGCCTCGACGAAGAGGACGTCGCCGCCCGCGCCGGTGACCGCGAGGCCCGTCGCCACGCCCGGCACCGCCGTGCGCCGCTCCTCCGGCTCCTGCGCGTGCTCCGGGGTGAACCGGGGACGGCCGATCAGGCCGCGCAGGTCCGCCTCGCCCACGGTGCGCGGCAGCTCCGCGCCCGCCTCGCCGAGCTCGTTCTGCGCGGCGACCTTGCGCAGGATCCGCGCGACCGCGCGGTCCAGCGTGCGGACGCCCGCCTCACGGGTGTACTCGGCGGCCAGCTTGCGCAGCGCGTCCTCGTCGAGGATGACCTCGTCGGCGCCCAGACCCGCACGCTCCAGCTGACGCGGGAGCAGGTGGTCACGGGCGATGACGACCTTCTCGTCCTCGGTGTAGCCGTCGAGCCGGACCAGTTCCATGCGGTCGAGCAGCGGCTCGGGGATCGCCTCCAGCACGTTGGCCGTGGCCAGGAAGACCACGTCCGACAGGTCGAGCTCGACCTCCAGGTAGTGGTCGCGGAAGGTGTGGTTCTGCGCCGGGTCCAGGACCTCCAGCAGCGCCGCCGCCGGGTCGCCCCGGTAGTCCGAGCCGACCTTGTCGATCTCGTCCAGCAGCACCACCGGGTTCATCGACCCGGCCTCCTTGATCGCCCGCACGATGCGGCCCGGCAGCGCGCCGACGTAGGTACGCCGGTGGCCGCGGATCTCCGCCTCGTCACGGACGCCGCCGAGCGCGACCCGGACGAACTCGCGTCCCATCGCCCGCGCGACGGACTCGCCCAGTGAGGTCTTGCCCACGCCGGGCGGGCCGACCAGCGCCAGCACCGCTCCGCCGCGACGCCCGCCGACCAGGCCGAGGCCGCGGTCCGCGCGGCGCTTGCGCACCGCCAGGTACTCGACAATCCGCTCCTTGACGTCGTCGAGGCCGAAGTGGTCGGCGTCGAGCACGGCACGCGCGCCGGCGATGTCGTAGGCGTCCTCGGTGCGGTTGTTCCAGGGGAGCTCCAGGACGGTGTCCAGCCAGGTGCGGATCCAGCTGCCCTCGGGCGAGGCGTCGCTGGAACGCTCCAGCTTCTCGACCTCCTTGAGCGCGGCCTCGCGGACCTTCTCCGGCAGGTCAGCGGCCTCCACGCGGGCGCGGTAGTCCTCCTCCTCACTGTCCGGCTCGCCGTTGAGGTCGGACAGCTCCTTGCGGACGGCCTCCAGCTGGCGGCGCAGCAGGAACTCCTTCTGCTGCTTCTCCATACCCTCCTGGACGTCCTTGCGGATGGTCTCCTGGACCTCCGCCTCGGCCAGGTGGTCCTTGAGCAGCTGCAGCGCGTAGCCGAGCCGGGCCACCGGGTCCAGCTCCTCCAGGACGTGCAGCTTCTGCTCGGCGGTGACGAAGGGGGCGTAGCCGATGTTGTCGGCCAGCTCGGAGACGCCCTCGATCTGCGCGAACCGGTCCACGACCTGCCACGCGCCGCGCTTCTGCAACCACGACGTCGTCAGCGCCTTGTATTCCTTGACGGTCTCGGCGATCGCGCCGGGCAGCGGCGACGGGACCTCGGTCTCGTCGGCCGGGACGGCCTCCACCCAGAGGGCGGCGCCGGGGCCGGTCGTGCCCGTGCCGATGCGGACGCGGCGGACGCCGCGGACCAGCGCGGCCGGGTCGCCGTCGGCCAGGCGGCCGACCTGCTCCACCGTCGCGAGCGTTCCGATCGCGCCGTACGCGCCGTCGACGCGCGGCACCAGCAGCACCCGCGCCTTGCGGGCGCCCGCCACCGTGCGGATTCCCGGCGCGTGCGCACCGGTCTCCCGGACTGCCGCCTGCGCGGCCTCCACCGCGGCACGGACGTCCTGGTCGGACAGGTCGAGTGGGACGACCATGCCGGGGAGGACCGCATCGTCGTCAAGCGGCAGCACCGGCAGGGTGAGCGTTCCAGAAGTCGAAGCCATGATCTCTCCACGGTCATGCAAGTTGAGTTACATGGACTAAAGCTTCATGACCCGCCCATTGTTCCCCGAGGCGTGTTCGCTCTGAGCGATCAGGCGTATCGGGCACGATAGGGCTCATGTCCACCCATCACCTCGGCGCCGCGCAGCCCTCTCCCGACGACACCGCCGACACCGCTGACACGCCGGTACTCCTCGATCGCCGCGAGGGCCCGTTCGGCGAGGTCGCCCTGCGCCGCCGCGGCGCGCACTTCGAGATCATCGCCAACGGCACCTTCCTGATGGACACCTCCGACGGGCGCTCCGAGCGCCTTCTCATCAGCGCCGCCCTGGACTCCCTGGATTCCCCGCGCGGAGCGCACGTTCTGATCGGCGGACTGGGCGTCGGCTTCTCGCTCGCCGAGGCCGCGCAGGACAGGCGTCCGGGCCGGATCACCGTGGTGGAGCGGGAGCCGGCGATCATCGAGTGGCATACGCAGGGTGACGCTCTGCTCGCGCCGTTCGCCGGAACGGGTCACACCGACCCGCGTACGGAAATCGTCAATGCGGACCTTCTGGACCACCTGCGCACCACCGAGAACCGGTACGACGCGCTCTGTCTCGACATCGACAACGGCCCCGACTGGACCGTCACCGAATCCAACGATTCCCTCTACAGCGAGGCCGGCCTGGACCTTCTTGAGCAAACTCTTGCTGATGAAGGTGTGCTCGCCGTGTGGAGCGCGGCACATTCGCGCACCTTCGAAGCACGGCTTCGCGCCCGATTTGCCCGAATCGAGGTCATCGAAATCCCGGTCCAGGTGGAACGAGGCATTCCTGATGTCGTGTACCTGTCCTCGCGCGTCTAGTTGACGCACGGTATGGTCCTTGCCCGTGCCACCCCTCGAAGGGTCGGTTTATCCGACGGCGGCCTGCCACAGCGGGCCGGGGTCCGTACGCTGCGATCAGTGGCGGACTGAGCGAGTCGGGGGTGGGGCACCGTACCGAAGACGACCCGGCGGCCCGAGACCAGTTCGGGCCGGATAACGCGAGGCCCTGGGGGCGGTGGCGTGACCGTGACGGATGTACAGCAGCAGACCAACAACGGGCTGGGTAACCAGCGCCGAGTGCTGGTGGTCGAGGACGAGCCGACGATCGCCGAGTCGATCGCGGCCAGACTCGGCGCAGAGGGCTTCCGCGTCGCGGTCTCCCACGACGGCCCGACGGCGGTCGACTGCTTCCAGACCTGGCAGCCCGACCTGGTCGTGCTCGACGTGATGCTGCCCGGCTTCGACGGACTGGAGGTCTGCCGCCGGATCCAGGCGCAGCGCCCGGTCCCCGTGCTCATGCTCACCGCACGCGACGACGAGACGGACCTGCTGGTCGGGCTCGGCGTCGGTGCGGACGACTACATGACGAAGCCGTTCTCCATGCGCGAGCTGGCGGCCCGCGTCAACGTGCTGCTGCGCCGCATCGAGCGCGCCCAGCTGGCCGCGCGGACGCCGATGGGCGGCACGCTGCGCCTGGGCGAGCTGGAGATCGACCACGTCCAGCGTCGGGTCCGGGTCACCGGCGAGGACGTGCACCTCACCCCGACCGAGTTCGACCTGCTGGCCTGCCTGGCCCAGCAGCCGCGCGCGGTGCTCACCCGGGAGCAGCTGCTGGCCGAGGTCTGGGACTGGACCGACGCGTCCGGCACCCGCACCGTCGACAGCCACGTCAAGGCGCTGCGTCGGAAGATCGGCGCCAACTGGATCCGCACCGTCCACGGCGTCGGCTACGCCCTGGAGTCCCCGGCCCCGTGACGAGAAGCGCTCCCGCACGTCGGCGCGAACCCCCGCAGGAGCCCCCGCAGCCCCCGAAGGCGGCGGGAGGCCGGGCGCCGCGTGCCAACCACGCGGAGCGCTTCTGGGCCGGGCTGCGCCCGTTCGACCCGCTGCGCTCGGTCAAGGCCAAGATGAACGTGCTGGTCCTGACCTCCGTCTGCATCTCCACGCTGATGGTGGTGCTTGCGCTGAACTCCTCCACCCAGATCCGGGTGGTGATGATCTTCTCGGTGATCGCCTCGCTGCTGATCACCCAGCTGCTCGCGCACAACATGACCGCCGGGCTGCGTGAGATGACCGCCGCCTCGCGTGCGATGGCCGCCGGTGACTACACCCGGCGGGTGCACACCCGCTCCCTGGACGAGGTCGGCGAGCTCGCCCACGCCTTCAACACGATGGCCGACGACCTGGACGCGGCCGACCGCCAGCGCCGCGAGCTGATCGCCAACGTCTCGCACGAGCTGCGCACCCCCATAGCCGCCCTGCGCGCCGTGCTGGAGAACGTCGTCGACGGGGTGGTGGAGCCGAAACCGGCCACCATGGCCGCCGCGCTGGAGCAGACCGAGCGGCTGGGCCGCCTGGTCGCCCATCTCCTTGACTTGTCCAAGCTCGCCGACGGCGTGGACGCGCTGGAACTGCGCGGCTTCGAGGTCGAGCCGTTCCTGGCCGGGGTGCTGCGCGGGCTGACCGTGGACGGCTCCGTCTCCGGCGGCGCGAGCAAACGCCGCACCGACGTCTCGCTACGGCTGGACGTCGCCGCGGGGCTCACCGCGCACGCCGACCCGGAGCGCCTGCACCAGGTCGTCGCCAACCTGGTCGACAACGCCTGCCGGCACAGCCCGCAGGACGGCACGGTCACGGTACGGGCCCGCTCGGCCGGCTCCGGCGGCCTGGTCGTCGACGTCGCGGACGAGGGCCCCGGCATCGCCCCCGAGGACCGGACCCGGGTCTTCGAGCGCTTCGGCCGCGGCAGCTCGGCGACCGCGCAGGGTCCCGGCGCGGACGGCGGCACCGGTCTCGGTCTGGCCATCGCCCGCTGGGCGGTCGAACTGCACGACGGCGCCATCGCCGTCGCCGACTCGCCGAAGGGCTGCCTGATCCGCGTCGAGCTCCCGGGCCCGCGCCGCGAGCCGCGCGAGGGGCGTGACCTGCGCGACCCCTGGGAACCGCCGATCCTCCCGCACATGCATCCCTGAGCCGAAAGAATGCCCGATTCGCCGGGTTCCGGGCGCACGAACAGCTTCTCGTTCTCCCCAATCACGCCCGACTTCTAACCTCGCGTTTCGGCCATTGTTTGCGGCCGGACTGTGATCTGGGCGACCCTTGCCGTGCGGGACCTGCGCGGACGTGCGGCGGAGGCGTAGCCTTACTACCCGCTGTCCACCATTCACACGGAAGCGGAAGAGGGCGGTTGCCGCCGTGTCTCCACAGTCCCCACACACCAGCTCACCTGCCACCTCGACCGAGCCCGGCCCCGGTGCCGCGTTCGGCCCGAACGAGTGGCTCGTGGACGAGATCTACCAGCAGTACCTCCAGGACCCGAACTCGGTCGACCGGGCCTGGTGGGATTTCTTCGCCGACTACAAGACCAGCCACGCCAAGAAGGCGGGTGCCACCGCCGTCGCCGCGACCGGGACGCCTACGGCACCCCCGATCCCGGCTGCCGCTGCGGTACCCGCCCCGGCTGCCGCACCCGCTTCGCCTGCTGCACCCGCTCCGGCTCCCGCAGCGCCGGCAGCCCCCGTGGCTCCGGCCGCGACCCCGGCCCCGGCTGCTGCTCCCGCGCAGCCGGTCGCCGCTGCGGCTCCCGCCGCCCCCTCCGCCGCAGCGCCGCTGACCCAGCGCCCTGCGACGCCCGCCGCGCCCACCCAGCGCGTGGCCGCCACTCCGGCCGCTCCCGCCGACACCGTTAAGGACAGCAGCAACGTGACCGCCCCCGCCGAGGCACCGTCAGGACCCGAGCTCGTCGCGCTGAAGGGCCCGAGCGCCCGGATCGTGGCGAACATGGACGCCTCGCTCTCGATGCCGACCGCGACCAGCGTCCGCGCCGTCCCCGCGAAGCTGCTGATCGACAACCGCATCGTCATCAACAACCACCTGAAGCGCGCCCGCGGTGGCAAGGTCAGCTTCACCCACATCATCGGCTACGCCATGGTCCAGGCCATGAAGGCCATGCCGGCGATGAACCACGGCTTCCAGGAGAAGGACGGCAAGCCCTTCCTGGTCAAGCCCGAGCACGTCAACCTCGGCCTGGCGATCGACCTGACCAAGCCGAACGGCGACCGCCAGCTGGTCGTCGCCGCGATCAAGAAGGCCGAGACCCTCGACTTCTTCGGCTTCTGGCAGGCCTACGAGGACATCGTCCGCCGCGCCCGTCAGAACAAGCTCACGGTCGACGACTTCTCAGGCGTCACCTGCTCGCTGACCAACCCCGGCGGCATCGGCACCGTCCACTCCGTGCCGCGCCTGATGCCCGGTCAGGGCACCATCCTGGGCGTCGGTTCGATGGAGTACCCGGCCGAGTTCCAGGGCGCCTCCGAGGAGACGCTGGCGGGCATGGGCATCTCCAAGGTGATGACCCTGACGTCCACCTACGACCACCGGGTCATCCAGGGCGCCCAGTCCGGCGAGTTCCTGCGCACGATCCACCAGCTGCTGCTGGGCCAGGACGGCTTCTACGACAAGATCTTCGAGTCGCTGCGGATCCCCTACGAGCCGGTCCGCTGGGCGACCGACGTGGCCCGCACCCACGACAACGAGGTCAACAAGACCGCCCGCGTGATGGAGCTCATCCACTCCTTCCGCGTCCGCGGTCACCTGATGGCCGACACCGACCCGCTCGAGTACAAGCAGCGCAAGCACCCGGACCTCGACGTCCAGGCGCACGACCTGACGCTGTGGGACCTGGAGCGCGAGTTCGCGGTGGGCGGCTTCGCCGGCCACACGATGATGAAGCTGCGCGACATCCTCGGCGTGCTGCGCGACTCGTACTGCCGCACCGTCGGCATCGAGTACATGCACATCCAGGACCCGAAGCAGCGCCGCTGGATCCAGGCCCGCGTCGAGCGCGGCACCGACCGTCCGGAGCGCGAGGAGCAGCTGCGCATCCTGCGCCGCCTCAACGCCGCCGAGGCGTTCGAGACGTTCCTGCAGACCAAGTACGTCGGCCAGAAGCGCTTCTCGCTGGAGGGCGGCGAGTCCGTCATCCCGCTGCTGGACGCGGTGCTGGACTCGGCGGCCGAGGCCCGTCTGGTCGAGGCCGTCATCGGCATGGCCCACCGTGGCCGCCTGAACGTGCTGGCCAACATCGTCGGCAAGTCCTACGCGCAGATCTTCCGTGAGTTCGAGGGCAACCTCGACCCGAAGTCGATGCACGGCTCCGGCGACGTGAAGTACCACCTGGGCTCGGACGGCACCTTCACCGGCCTGGACGGCGAGACCCTCAAGGTCTCCCTCGCGGCCAACCCGTCCCACCTGGAGGCGGTCGACCCGATCGTCGAGGGCATCGCCCGCGCCAAGCAGGACGTCCTCGACAAGGCCGGCGACTCGTTCGACGTCCTGCCGATCCAGATCCACGGCGACGCGGCCTTCGCGGGCCAGGGCGTCGTGGCCGAGACGCTGAACATGTCGCAGCTGCGCGGCTACCGCACCGGCGGCACCGTGCACGTGGTGATCAACAACCAGGTCGGCTTCACCGCCGCCCCGGCCGCCTCGCGCTCGTCGATGTACTGCACCGACGTGGCCCGCATGATCGAGGCCCCGATCTTCCACGTGAACGGCGACGACCCGGAGGCCGTGGTCCGCGTCGCGCGGCTCGCCTTCGAGTTCCGCCAGGCGTTCCACAAGGACGTCGTGATCGACCTCATCTGCTACCGCCGCCGCGGTCACAACGAGGCCGACAACCCGTCGTTCACGCAGCCGCTGATGTACGACCTGATCGACAAGAAGCGCTCGGTGCGCAAGCTCTACACCGAGGGCCTGATCGGTCGCGGCGACATCACCCTGGAAGAGGCCGAGCAGGCGCTCAAGGACTACCAGGACCAGCTGGAGAAGGTCTTCGCCGAGGTCCGCGAGGCCTCCGGCACGCCGGCCCAGCCGGTCTCCGAGCGTCCGCAGGCGACCTTCCCGGTCTCGGTCGGCACCGGCATCTCGCAGGAGATGGTCAAGCGCATCGCCGAGTCCCAGGTCGCGCTGCCCGAGTGGCTGACGGTCCACCCGCGTCTGCTGCCGCAGCTGCAGCGCCGCGCGGCGATGATCGAGGACGGCACCATCGACTGGGCCATGGGCGAGACCCTCGCCATCGGCTCGCTGCTGATGGAGGGCCACCCGGTCCGCCTGGCCGGCCAGGACAGCCGCCGCGGCACCTTCGGCCAGCGCCACGCGGTGCTGATCGACAACAAGACCGGCGAGGACTACACCCCGCTGCTCTACCTGACGCAGGACCAGGCTCGCTACACCGTCTACGACTCGCTGCTCAGCGAGTACGCGGCGATGGGCTTCGAGTACGGCTACTCGCTGGCCCGTCCGGACGCGCTGGTGATGTGGGAGGCACAGTTCGGCGACTTCGCCAACGGCGCGTCCACCATCATCGACGAGTACATCTCCTCGTCGGAGACCAAGTGGGGCCAGAACTCCGGCGTCACGCTGCTCCTCCCGCACGGTTACGAGGGCCAGGGACCGGACCACTCGTCCGCCCGCCCGGAGCGCTTCCTCCAGCTGTGCGCCGAGAACAACATGACTGTCGCGATGCCGACCCTGCCGTCGAACTACTTCCACCTGCTGCGCTGGCAGACGCACAACCCGCACCACAAGCCGCTGATCGTCTTCACCCCGAAGTCGATGCTGCGTCTGAAGGCGGCGGCGTCCAAGGCGGAGGAGTTCACCACCGGCGGCTTCCGCCCGGTCATCGGCGACGACACGGTCGACCCGGCGAACGTGCGCAAGGTCGTGATCACGGCCGGCAAGTTCTACTACGACCTGGCCGCCGCCCGCACCGAGCGGGGCATCACCGACACGGCGATCGTCCGCGTCGAGCGGCTCTACCCGCTCCCGGTGAACGAGCTCCAGGAGGAGCTCAAGCGCTACGGCACGGACGTCCAGTACGTCTGGGCCCAGGAGGAGCCCTCCAACCAGGGCGCCTGGCCGTTCATCGCGCTGAACCTGGTGGACCACATCGACGTCGTCGTCGGCCCCTCCGCCAGCCGCCAGCGCCTCCGCCGCGTCGCCCGCCCGGCCTCCTCCGCCCCGGCGGTCGGCTCGGCCAAGCGCCACGCGCAGGAGCAGCAGCAGCTGATCGACGAGGTGTACACCCTCTGATCAAGCGGCCGATCAGGCGGTGACGCGTCACCGCTGACGCGCTGAAAGGACCCGGTACCCCGGTCGGGGTGCCGGGTCCCTTGTCTTCTGTCGGTGCGTAGACCCCCGCCCCGGCCCTCTGACGCCCGCCTGTAGCATCATTTCGGCCACGAAGAGATGTACACGACATCGGGAGGGTCGGATGGCCGGGGAAACACCAACCGCGTACTGGACCTGGCAGGTGGAACTGCCTACCGACGACGTCGTACGTGGCAGCCTGGATGCGGTCCTCACGGCCGTCTACCAGCTGGGTCGCGAACATCTGGCCGTCGCGGTGCCACACTTGACCATCCGTACGGGCGGAGTAGCCGCGGAATTCGCCGTGCAAGGCAGCTCCCTGGCCGAGAACGCGGAACGAATCGCAGATGAGGTACGGAACGCGGGCGGCGGTGCCCCGGACGGCGAAGTGACGATACTCGGTGACTGTGTCGGCACATGGGTCGGAGCCGATGGCGAATCACACCGGGAACCGCTGCTGACCCGCGTCCGCGCGGAAGCACGTGCCGGACAGTTGTCCATCGCCGTCGGGGCATTCGGCGACGCCTTCCTCCCCTGGGATCTGTCCGGCGCACCGCAGCCTGCGGTCTACCAGCGGAACGCGCCACGTCTCGCCGCCGCCCTGTCGGCGATCACCGTGGCACTGCGTTCGCCGATCCAGCCCGGCGACGAGACAGCGTTGGCTGTGCCCACTGCGGGCGGAGCAGTGAACCGGCTCAGCGCAGACGGCGAAGTGCTGGACCTGACCGCGCCCTTGGCACGGCTCACGCCGAGCACCCCCCTCTACGTGCCGACGCACCCCAGCGACGACCAGATGGTCTTCGAGCTTCTGGACAGTCCCGAGGGCGCGGTGCCGGTCGCTTTCACGTCGCTCGACCTGTTGATCGAACGGCTCGGATCTTCACAGCCATGGACCGCCGTGCGCGCAGAAAAATTCATCACGCTGATGGAGCGTCTTGGAGCCCCTCCGATCCGTCTTGACCCGCCGGTAGAACCAGAAGCGCGACGTTGGACGGCGGACGATGTACTCGCCTATGAGGAGGAGTTGAGTCGTGGGTAACGGCTATCAGGTCGTACTGGCGGATTTGGCCGCCATGGCGAAGACCTACCACACGCAAGCAGACGACTATCGCTCTCTGAAAATGCAGGTCACCCCACCCCTGGCGGACGGCGGCGACCCCGGGTTCAATGACGCACTGCAGACCATCATGAACGCCGTAGATTCACTGCATACCAAGGTGGGGGACAGGATCGCCGACCATGGCGACAAGCTCGGCTACGCGCATGACTCCTATCAACGTCGCGATGTGGACGTGCACGGCGTCTTCGAAGATCTGATGCCGGACTCATGAGCGGGGGAAGCAACAACTGGATCGGCGGCGACTTCGCCGGGCTCCAGCACATGGGCGCCACCCTGACCGGCGCCGTGGAGCCCCTTCAGACGGTAATCGCGTCCCTCGACAGCGGCGTCGACTCGCTGGTGAGCGCAGCCGGCTGGCAGGGTGACGCAGCCACCCAATTCCGGAAAGCCTGGACGACGGACTCGATCACAGCGGGCGGATACTCCGACCTGGTCGGCTCCGTTGGCAAGACATTGAGCAGCCTGGGCGACTCCCTCTCATCGCTCAACGACGCCCTCTACAACGCAGCACAGACCGCGAAGAGCAAGGGCCTCCAAGTCGGCCCGCACGGCGAACCGCTGACCACGGTGGCGAACGCGAGCGACGGCACGGCGCTCAACGAGTACACCCAGGTGTACGAAGCCATCACGCTGCAGGCGGAGAACGCTCGCGTTCAAGCCGCGACAGCCCTGCAGGGGTTCTACGCGGGAATTGACCCAGACCAGCCGATGCAAGCGAGCGACAAGATGACCGTCGCCGCGTTTCTCCGAGATCTCTACGCCACCAGCGACGACCGCAAGAGCGCGGCAGCCGACAAAGCGAACGAGGAGCTGGAGGAAGCCGAGAGGTCTCGGGACGCCGCTCGAGCTGCACTCAAAACCGAAGTCGCCTCGCTCGGTAAGAAGATGGAAGGCGTCCGGACAGACCTGAGCTCGTTCAAGGACTACAAGTCGGCCGTCGCCGACTTCAAGGCGAGCGAGACCGAACTGAATGCCGCCCTGGACAGCCGGAACGCCTTCTCGAAGCTCGTGAACTTCAAGACCGGTGACCTCGACGGCCTGAGTGAGTTGCTGTCTAAGTTCAAGTACGCTCCGGACTTCCTCAAGGACATCCCGGTGTTGGACGTGGCCGCAGCGCTGACCGGCTCGGGGTTCGAGGCAATAAAAGACCATGACGAAGGTTGGTCATGGACCCACTCGATCCTGGTGGACGGCGGCGCGGCGGTGGGCGGTGTGCTCGCTGGGGTTGGCCTCGCTGCTGCCGCCCCTGAGGGCCTGGCCGGTGCAGCCTATGTAGGCGCGACTTCATTGGAGCTGGCGGGTGCGGTCGCTGTTGGCGTCGGCATCGACAAAGCGGTCCATGAACACTGGAGCGAGGACGTCCACGACCACGGCGTCGTCGGCGGGCTGGCCTACGGGAGCTGGAACGTCGTCAAGGGAACCGGAAAATCTATGTGGGGCGATGTGACGGGAGCATGGCATGGAATCACCAGCCTCTTCTAAGGAGTACGCGCAGTACGCACCAACACCGTTGCGGGTGCAGTTTCTCGGCACGTCCTGGGTACAGCGGGGACCCGGGTACTGGGCGAGGCGGACGCTGCTGACCCTCGTAAGGTGCATCCTCATGGTGGCCATCGCGACCGTCGCCGGATCAGCGTTCTACGGCGTAGGGAGCTCCCACCTTCAGCCAACGGTCCGTGACCTGACGCTCGCCGCCATGGGAGTGCTCGTCCTGGTGGGCCTTGCATTCGGCGTCCGGGAGTCCGTTCTCGTCAATCGGACCACACTCACGCCCGAGGAGTGGCGTCAGCGCCGGCAGGAGGCTCGACGCCGCCTCCCCTGGCCGGTCAAGATGATGATGAATTCGGTCGTCCTCATCCTCTTGCTGCCTGCCACCGGGCCGGTGCTCTTCGGCTTCGCGCTCTCATGGCTGCCCGGCACCACGCTCGGACGGGAACTGCCGGAGGAGCGCGGCGCCCGTGCGCGCCTGCAAGCGGATCAGCAGCGCTACGACCGGCTCTTCCACCGCGACCCCGCCTGAGCTGTCGTACCCTTCGGGCGAGGACTTCTGCGAGAGGAAAAGCAACAGCCGTGTACTTCACCGACCGTGGCATCGAGGAGCTGCAGAACCGCCGGGGCGAGGAGGAGGTCAGCTTCGACTGGCTGGCGGACCGGCTGCAGGAGTTCGTGGACCTGAACCCCGAGTTCGAGGTGCCGGTGGAGCGGCTGGCGACGTGGCTGGCGCGGCTCGACGACGAGGACGACGAGTAGCGGCTCAGCCGATCCCCGAGTCGTCCCCAAGTCATCCCCGAGGTGACCCCGACACGATCCCGGACGCGACCCTGAGATTCGCGATATAGCTTGACTCCTGGCGAGTGCGATATATCGTGAAGAGCAGAAGGCCGCGCCCGGGTCGGCGCGGTGCAGCCGCGGCTACGCCGCACGCATCGGGGAGACCGGTATGTCGGAGCACTGGACGATCAGCGAGCCACGGAAACTCGTCTTCGACGAGCCGGTACGACGCCTCAAGGTGCGTACCATCGCCGGCGCGGTCAACGTGGTCGCCGGTGAGGGGCCCGCGCGGTTGGAGGTCACCGAGATCGAGGGGCCGCCGCTGCTGGTGAGCCTCGACGGGGGCGAGCTCGTGGTCACCTACGAGGACCTCACCATGAAGGACTTCCAGTGGAAGGCCATCGGCCGCTGGATCGAGGGTCTGCGGCAGAAGCGCCACGCCGTGGTCTCGCTCGTGGTCCCCGCCGACGTCGCGGTCGACCTCGGGTCCGCCTCGTCCGACGCGGTCGTCTCCGGGGTGACGGGGAAGGTCCACGCCAACACCGCCAGCGGCGATGTGACGCTGGTTCGGGTGAGCGGACCGGTCGACGCCAACACGGTTTCGGGCACGGTGGAGGCGCACGGCACCTCCGGAGGGCTTAAGATCAATACCGTGTCCGGCGCGCTCACCGTCTTCGCCGGCACCAGCGGCGCGCTGAAGGCCAACTCCGTCAGCGGCGCGATGACGGTCGACCTCGACCGTCCGACGGCCGCCGACGTGGAGCTGACCAATGTCTCCGGCGAGGTGGCCGTACGCATCCCCGCTCCGGCGGACGCCGAGGTCAGGGCCGACACGACGAGCGGCGACATCTCCTCCTCCTTCGACCAGTTGAAGGTCGGCGGCGCATGGGGCGCCAAGCGCATCACCGGGACGCTGGGCAAGGGCACCAGCCGTGTGAAGATCACCACGGTCTCCGGCTCCGTCGCCGTCCTGCGCCGCCCCAGCGACGAGGACGACGCCGCGCAGGACGCTCCCCAGGACGCCACTCCCGACTCCCCGCTCGCGATCGACTTCCAGAAGGGGGCTGACGAGGCATGAGCCGCCCTGTCTTCGCTCACGGACGCCTGCGCCTGTACCTGCTCAAGCTGTTGGACGAGGCTCCGCGCCACGGCTACGAGGTGATACGCCTGTTGGAGGAGCGCTTCCACGGCCTGTACGCGCCCTCCGCCGGAACGGTCTACCCCCGGCTGGCCAAGCTGGAGCAGGAGGGCCTGGTCGAGCACTCGGTCGAGGGCGGCCGCAAGGTCTACCGGATCACCGACGCCGGCCGCGCCGAACTCGCCTCCAGGGCATCCGAATTGGCCGAGCTTGAGGCCGAGATACACGACTCCGTCTCGCAGTTGGCCGACCAGATCCGCGAGGACGTCCGCGACTCCGCGCAGAGCCTGCGCGAGGAGATGCGCGCCGCCGCCCGGGAGTCGCGCCGCCAGGTGCGCTTCGGCGACGAGACCTGGCGCGCCGACCGTGAGTCCTGGCAGCGTGCCAAGGAGGAGTGGCGCGTCGCCAAGGAGCAGGCCAAGGAGCAGACGCGGGAGGCCAAGGAGCAGGCCCGGTCCGCCCGCGAGGAGGCCCGCGAGGCCAAGGAGCAGGCCCGCGCGGTGCGCGAGCAGGCCCGTCGCGAGGCGAGCCGGATCGGCGATCAGATCCGCTCGCACATCAAGAGCGGCGACTGGCCCACCGGCCTTTCCGAGGGCCTCTCGGAGCTGACCCGCACCCTCAGCGGCCTTGCCGATCCGAGCCGTTGGACTCCCCCGGGCAGCCCGGAGGGAAGGACACCGCCCGGCCGCCCCGTCGGCGAGCCGGTGGACGAGCCGGTCGACTTCGGCAAGTCCGGCCAGGACGACGAGGTGCCTGCGGACCTGCCCGGTTGGGCGACGGTTGACGAGTCCGGCGAGCCGCTGCGCGAACTGAGCGGCCTGCTGGACCGGTTCCGCGACGAGGTGCGCGACCAGGCACGCGACGCGGGCGTCACCGCGGACAGCCTGCAGCGCGCCCGATCGGTCCTGGCGGATGCCGCGGCGCGACTGCGTCGGCGGTAACTCCAAAGACCGGCCCGGGGGTTACGGGGGCAGATCGGCCAGGGACGTGGGGGCCCTGGCCGATCAGGCGTACGAGGGTGCGCCGCTGCGGCGTCCTACGGCTGCGACGGCTGCGACGGCTGCGACGTCCTACGGCTGCCGCACCCTACGGCTCCAGAACGATCTTTCCGAACACGTCGCCCTTGGCGATCCGCGCGAAGCCCTCGCGTGCCTCGGCGAGCGGCAGCACCGAGTCGATGACCGGGCGCACTCCCGCCGTCCGGCAGAAGTTGAGCAGGCCGGCCAGCTCCTCCTTGGTGCCCATGGTCGAGCCGACCACCTTGAGCTCCAGGAAGAAGATGCGGGTCAGCTCCGCCGCAGGCGGGTTGGGGCCGCTGGTGGCACCGGAGATGACCAGCGTCCCGCCGGGCCGGAGCGACTTGATCGAGTGCGACCAGGTCGCCGCACCGACGGTCTCCATGACGGCGTCGACGCGCTCGGGCAGCCGGGCCCCACTGGGGAACCAGGCGTCGGCGCCCAGTTCGACCGCACGGGCGCCCTTGGCCTCGTCGCGGCTGGTCGCCCAGACCCGCAGGCCCGCCGCCTTGCCCAGCACGATGAGCGCCGTGGCCACGCCGCCGCCCGCGCCCTGGACCAGGACGGTGTCGCCGGGCTTCACGCCCGCGTTGGTGAAGAGCATCCGATACGCCGTCAGCCACGCCGTCGGCAGGCAGGCCGCCTCCGCGAAGGAGAGCTCGGCGGGCTTGGGCAGCAGGTTCCAGGTCGGGACGGCGACCTTCTCGGCGAAGCTGCCCTGGTAGTGCTCGGTCAGGATGGACCGCGGCTCCTTGGGCCCGACGCCGTGACCGGTCTGGCCGATGACGGAGTGCAGGACGACCTCGTTGCCGTCCTCGTCGATGCCCGCGGCATCGCAGCCGAGGATCATCGGCAGCTTCTCGGCGGGGAGCCCGACCCCGCGCAGGGACCACAGATCGTGGTGGTTGAGTGAGGCGGCCTTGACGGTGACGATGCTCCAGCCGGGCCGCGCCTCGGGCTCGGGGCGCTCCCCCAGCTCGAGACCGCTCAGCGGGTCGTCCGGTGCGATACGGGCGGCATAGGCGGCGAACATGCCTTGACCCTAGAACCGCGCGCGACCGCCGGGGAACCGCGCCACGATGTGATCTACGGCTCCGCGACGGTCGCGGGGTGTGCGTGCTAGGACGCCGGGCGCCCAGCCTCAGGCGCGGGCGACGCCCTCGGCGCGGGCAGCCTCGGCGACCGCCTTGGAGACGGCGGGCGCGACCCGCGGGTCGAACGGGCTCGGGATGACCATGGCAGCGGACAGCTCGTCACCGACCAGCTCGGACAGCGCGGTGGCCGCGGCGATCTTCATGCCCTCGGTGATGCGCGAGGCGCGCACCTGGAAGGCGCCGGCGAAGATGCCGGGGAAGGCCAGCACGTTGTTGATCTGGTTCGGGAAGTCCGAACGACCGGTGGCCACGACCGCCGCGTACTTGTGCGCGACGTCCGGGTGCACCTCGGGGTTCGGGTTGGCCATGGCGAAGATCATGCAGTCCTTGGCCATGGTCGCCACGACGTCCTCGGGCACGGTGCCGCCGGAGACGCCGATGAAGACGTCGGCGCCGGCCAGCACGTCGGCCATCGAACCGGTCAGGCCACCGCGGTTGGTGAGCTCGGCGATCTCGCGCTTGACGTCGGTCAGGTCGGTGCGGCCGACGTGGACCACGCCCTTGCGGTCGCACAGGGCGACGTCGCCGATGCCCGCGCCGACCAGGATCTTGGCGATGGCGATGCCCGCCGCGCCCGCACCGGAGATGACGGCACGCAGGTCGGCCAGGGTGCGACCGGTCAGCTTGGCGGCGTTCCGCAGCGCGGCCAGGGTGACCACGGCGGTGCCGTGCTGGTCGTCGTGGAAGATCGGGATGTCGAGGGCCTCCTGCAGGCGGCGCTCGATCTCGAAGCAGCGCGGCGCGGAGATGTCCTCCAGGTTCACCCCACCGAAGGAGGGCGCGAGCCGGATCACGGTCTCGACGATCTCGTCGACGTCCTTGGTGTCCAGCGCGATCGGCACCGCGTCGACGCCACCGAACTGCTTGAACAGGATCGCCTTGCCCTCCATGACCGGGAGGGAGGCCTGCGGGCCGATGTCGCCGAGGCCGAGCACGGCGGTGCCGTCGGTGACGACCGCGACCACGTTGGAGGTCCAGGTGTAGTCGTGGACCAGCTCAGGGTGCTCGGCGATGGCCGTGCAGACCCGGGCGACGCCCGGGGTGTAGGCGAGGGAAAGGTCGTCCGCGTCACGCACCGGAACGGTCGCGTTGATCTCCATCTTGCCGCCGCGGTGCAGGGCGAAGGCGGGATCGATCGGATCCTTCTCGTCGAGGGGACGGGGACTGATGATCTCGGCTGCCACGAGGACCTCTTCGTCGTCGTTCTGTGAGGGTTGGTTTGTCTGGTGATGCGTCCGGTTCGATGCCGATCTCGACACTAGTCGCGGCGCTGGCGCCACAGCTTCGTCTTTTCGTCCCCCAGGTTCGGGGTCCAAGCTCGGTCGCGTCGTGAGATCCGCCCGCACAGACGGGACGCGAACCAGCAGATATGGACGAACGGTACAAACACCGCGAGCGGCGAGAGGCCGGATTACGGACCGGTGCCTCGGATCCGGAGCGCTGTCGTGCTTCCGGTCCTGCGCACCACCCGGATCGGTGCCGATCCGGTGGGCCTACTCGACTGACGGGGGTCACCCGTGAGCTGATTTTGGCACAGTCGCCTCGATCCTGGGCAACGAGCCCGCTCGAGATTCGGTCTTGTTCATCACATGTTCCGTTCAACCGCCATACTGCGGACGCCGTCCGCGCCCG
This sequence comes from Streptacidiphilus fuscans, assembly GCF_015690355.1. GTDB lineage: Bacteria > Actinomycetota > Actinomycetes > Streptomycetales > Streptomycetaceae > Streptacidiphilus > Streptacidiphilus fuscans. The sequence continues at coordinate 466,573 of NZ_JADPRT010000002.1, forward strand.
GAGGTACGCGCATCGGAACCGATCGTAATACCCTGGCGGAGAGTACAGTCATTACCAGCGAGTACCACCGCACCACCCGGCACCACACTGCGCCCACCACGCGGTACCACCGGCGGCAGTCGGTGCCGGTCTGTCAGCTTTCACGGGACACGGACACCTCGGGACGACTCATGGAACTCACCACCTACGCGGAGTTCGCCGTCAGGCTGGTCAACACCGAGGAACCCGAGCGCGGCAAGGACGAACTGACCACGGTCGACGAGGTCCGCCGCCTGTTCAGCGCGGGCGGCCGGGGCACGAAGCTGGTCGAGGAGGCGGACGTCCCGCAGTTGCGGGCGGTCCGGCGACGGCTGCGGTCGGTCTTCGAGTCGGCGGCGGAGGGCGACCAGACGCGCGCCGTCGACATGCTCAACGAGCTGCTGATCGAGTACCCGGTCAGCCCGGTCATCTCGGGCCACGGATATCTCGACGAGAACGGCCGCCCGCTGTGGCACCTGCACCTGGCGGAGAACGCCTCGACCGCGACCTCGCTTTACGCGGCGCTGGCCAGCATGGGCCTGGCGATGCACCTCACCGCCCACGGCGCGGACCGTCTCGGCCTCTGCCAGGCGGCACCGTGCCGCAACGCGTATCTCGACACCTCCACCAACCGCAGCCGCCGCTACTGCAGCGACCGCTGCGCGACCCGCGCCAACGTCGCGGCGTACCGCGCGCGGAAGCGCGAAGCGGCTTCCGCCTAGGGGCGGGGATCTGGGCGAGCAACCACCGATGAGCGGATGGCCCTGTTCGTTCGGTGCTCGACCTGGGTGGGTGGCTTGTCGCGCAGTTCCTCGCGCCCCTAGAGGTGCAACTGGCCCGTCTGCCTAGAGGCTCGGGAGGCGGCGGAAGTCGCCGAGGCGGCGGGACATCGCGTACGGGAGGGCGCGGAGGGCCGGTTGCCACCAGGTGGAGGGGGCGAGCCAGGCGGGGCGGGGGGCATAGCGGAGCAGGACTCGGCCGAGGACCAACTCGTCCGGGACCGGGCCGTAGTCGCGGCTGTCGCTCTCGACCGCGCTGTTGTCGGAGAGGAGCCACCACCCGCCCGGGCGACGTTCCACCGCGCGCTTGACCACGATCAGGTCCTGGCGGAGCGGATGCTGTGCCACCACCACCGCGCCCGGCCGAAGTCGCGCGCCGTAGTGGCAGACCAGGCGATCGCCGTGGGACAGCGTGGGCGCCATCGACGGTCCGTCGACCACCAGCACGCCGAACCGGCCCTGGACCGCACCGCCCTCCGGGGGCTCCTGCGGCTCCCGCACCTGCGACTGCGGCTGTGGCTGCCCGCCGGGTTCACCCACTCGCTCGGCCATTCCGTTCATCCTCGCCCACCGCTCGGGACCCGTTCGGTTCCATCTTCGCAAGCCTGCGGGGCAAGTCCACCTCTCTTCTGCGTCTTCTACGTCTTCTACGACCTTTGCCCTAAGCCCCCGGGGCGGACGCGAGTCCGACGCCTTTCGGCGGTAACCTCCTCCTGGGAAGACGATCACAGGAAGGACTCCCATGTTCTCTCGGCTTTTTGCACCGCGGGTCACTGTCCACGCTCACTGCGACCTCCCCTGCGGCGTCTACGACCCCGCCCAGGCACGCATCGAGGCTGAGTCGGTCAAGGCCGTCCAGGAGAAGTACCAGGCCAACGAGGACCCGCACTTCCGCGCTCGCGCCACCGTGATCAAGGAGGAGCGCGCCGAGCTGGCCAAGCACCACGTCTCGGTGCTGTGGAGCGACTACTTCAAGGCCCCGCACTTCGAGAAGTACCCCCAGCTGAGCCAGCTGGTGAACGACACCCTGAAGGCCCTGTCCGCGGCCAAGGCCTCCACCGACCCGGCGACGGGCCAGAAGGCGCTCGACCTGATCGCGGAGATCGACAAGATCTTCTGGGAGACCAAGAAGGCCTGAGTCCACGGACTCTGAGGCTGGTACACGTGGGGCCCGACCGAGCAATCGGCCGGGCCCTTCGCCGTTCCCACGCTGCGTGCAGCGCCGCGGGCTCCGGCGGCGTCAGCCGATGACGACGGTGACCGTGTAGGTGCCCTGGCCGTCGGTGCAGCGGCGGGCCTCGCCGCAGGAGGTGCGGGTCTCGGTGATGGTGACCGTCCCGGCCTGGCGGGCAACGAAGCGGGTGGACTTGGTGCCGCAGCCGCTGCCGGGGTGGCAGTCGGTGCCGGGGCCGATCTCGGGCAGCCCGAGCGGCGACAGGTCGGCCGGGTTGGAGACCTTCGGCGTGCTCCAGGTGATGTTGTGCATGGTCAGCAGGACGGTGCCGCCGACGGGTACGTGCACCGTGTGTCCCTTGGCGTTCTCGTCGAGCTTGAGCACCGTCCCGGTACTGCTCGAACCGGTAGCCGAGGCGGACGGTGTCGCGACGGCGGACGCGGAGCCGGTCGCCGGGCCCGAAGCCCGGCCGGACGAGCCGGAAGACGAGCCGGAGGACGAACAGCCCGACAGCGCCACCCCTGCGGCGAGGCCGAGGGCCGCCACCGACAGCAGACGGAGGCGCTTCGACGACCGCGGAGCCGACGAGTCCGGAGCCCCGGAAGTGGTAAGGGCCTTGGTCATGTGCTTGCTCCTCTGTGCGGGCAGGATCCGGTTGACGGACAACTGCCGATTGGATGCGCTGGCCTGCGCATCGGTTCCCCTCCCGCTCCCCCTGTCCCCTGCCTCCGGGCTGTCTGCGGGTTGTCTCCCGGTCGGCGCGGCCGGGCCGGAGGCACCCCCCTCGAGTGCCTCCGAACCCGCCCGATCCGCGCGACATGAAGCGCCCGCCCGAACCGCACCCGGAACGCAGGCCGGGGGCCGGCCAGCGGCCGACCCCCGGGTGGTGCTGGTGACTGACTGGACGTCAGGAGACGTTCAGCGCGGTGTCGTCGATGACGAAGCTGGTGTTCGCCACGCCGTCCTGGGTGCCCGTGAAGGTGATGGTCACGGACTGACCGGCGTAGGAGGAGAGGTCGAAGCTCTCCTGGGTGTAGCCGGTGTTGGCGTCCAGGTTGGAGAACGAGCCGACCGTGTTGCCGTTCACCGTGACGACGAAGGTGTCGTGCGCAGTGCCGTCGGTCTGCGTGGTGTCAATGTGCTGCCAGTAGCTCAGCGTCGCCTTGCAGCCGCTCGGGATCTTCACCGTCTGGGAGACGGTGTCGGTGTGAGCGGTGCCGTAGCCGTCGAGCCAGGCGTCCCAGCTACCGGAGTGGGCCGGCTCCTGGGAGGAGTTGTTCAGCACGCCCGCGGTCGTGGTCCACGGAGCGGCGGTGCCGGTCTCGAAGCCCGCGTTGCCGAGCAGCTGGGCCGAGGTGCAGCCGGTCGGGGCGGCGGCCACGGTCCAGGAGAAGGTGGCGGTGCCCTTGGCGCCGGTGCCATCGGTCACGGTGACCGTCACCGAGGAGGTGCCCGCGGCGGTCGGGGTGCCGGAGATCAGGCCGGTCGAGGAGTTGATCGACAGGCCGGCCGGGAGGCCGCTCGCCGCGTAGGTGAGGGTCTGACCGGTCGCCGAGTCCGACGCCTTGACCTGCAGCGAGGCGGCGGTGCCGACGGTGCCGTTCTGGCCGGCCGGGGTGGTCACCGTGACGGTGTCGCCACCGGTGCCGCCACCGTGGGTCAGGATCGTGTGCGAGATGGCGCAGGAGTTGGTGTCGTTCGACCAGCTGGCCTGCTCGGCGAAGGTGCCGGTGCCCATGGTGACGTTGGCGGCGCCGCCGGCGGTGCCGGGCTGCAGCCAGGCGCACTCGTCCGAGTTCTCCTGGCCGTTGTACGACGAACCGGAGACGTGGTTGGTCCAACCACCGGCCGGGTACGTGTCCGACATCATCTCGTGCCACTCGTGGCCGAGGGTCATCGTGTACCCGTCCAGCTCACCAGCGGACGCGCCGTTGATGAAGCCGACGCCGCAGTTCTGGCCGGCGTCCATGTTGTACGGCTGGTTGGAGAAGGCGATGTCGCCGTAGGGCGAGGTCGCCGCACCGCCGCTGAGGGTGGTGTCACCGTTCCAGTCGTGCCAGGCGCAGTAGCCGGTGTTCGGGTCCTGGTAGCCGTCCGGGTCGGTGCCGTGGGGCGACAGGACGACGTAGTACGCGTAACGGTTCGACGCGGCGGTGGTGTTACCGAAGTGGCCGGCGGCCTTGATGGCCTCCTGGGCCAGCTGGTTGCCGGTCGCGTTGCTCGGCTCGGCGGCCGAGTTGTCGTTCCAGACACCGGCGAGGACGCCGCCGCTCTGGTACGGGACGAAGTTGGCGTTGGTCGGGCAGCTGGTCGCGCCGTTGGTGACACTCGCGCCGTCGCACCACTGGGTCAGGTCGGCCGACCAGGTCTCGCCGCCGGTGCCGATGCCCTTGAACATCTCCTGGGCGACCGGGGCCGCGCCGTCGACGTCACCGGAGAAGGTGGCGTCGCCCTTGGAGTTGGTGCTCTGGGTGCCCCACTGGTTACCGTCGAAGATCAGGTAGACCTTGACGTGGCCGCTCATGACGCCGACACCGTCGGTGCCGCCGCCGTAGGAGAGCGTCTCCTGGCCGGTGGCCGCCGCCGTCGCCTGGTGCGCGAGACGGTTGCGCTGCTGGGCCTCGTACTGCTTGAGCCCGGCGGTCTTGCTCGCGTTCAGCGAGGAGCTGTACGGGTTGAACTCGTTGCTGAAGGTGGCGTTGCCGCCGACCATGGCCGCGTTGTGGTGGGCCTGGCCGGAGTCGTGGTGGCCACCGCTCGCTGCCAACGCCGGGGAGGCGGCGAAGGAGAGCCCTGCCGCAGCGAGGGAAAGCGAGGCTATGCCGGCGACAGCCGCGCCTCTGAAGCGGGTGTTGCGCATGTGGGGAGCGTTCCTCTCTCGTCGCGGACGCCGTGGAGACCGCGCGGGGGTGACCCGCACGCGCTCGGGGAGTGCGCCCGCTTGCCCTGGGAGAACCGAAGGCTTCAAACCAGCTCGCACACGCCAACTCGCGTGCAAACGACCCGAGTTGGCATACTGTCACCACTTGTTGTGGTGCTCTCCGCCTTCGTGGGGGACAGCAAAGCAGGGTTGACGAATTTGGGTCAACAGGCGTCTCACAGGAAGAAATCACATGACGACTCACACCCGACCCACAGGTGAACAAACGGCGAGCTCAGCGCGCCACAACGCGCGTAGCCCGCCGCTCAGGGGTTTTTCGCCCCTCCCCTTGGGGGATTGTCGCTTCGTGCACGTCTGTGGCAGATATCAAGGCTGGGATTGCACCGCATGCGCACGGGCCTTGTCCACAACGGACCGCTCGCTGACGGTGCCCGCCAACGGGCAAGCAGGCAGCGGGTACTCGGGCAGGTCGATCGCCTCGGCCTGTCGGGTGGTCAGCCGGTCGAAGAAGCCGCTCATCATCCGGCTGCAGAGCATCCGGTAGATCCGGTTGCGCTGCCGGAGCTTGCCCGCCGTGGCCGGTGCCAGGAACGGCCCGGCTCCCCTGCCCTGCTTCTGGCATCCCGTCACGTACGGACGCATCCGCTCCTCGTAACGCCGGAGCACCACCGCCAGTCCCGTCGCACTCTGCGAGCCCCGCCCTGCCGCGAGTTCCGCCGCCAACTCCCCTGCCAGGACGTACGCGCCGACCACCGCGAGACCGTTGCCGAAACCGCCGGGCGCGGGCGCCCAGGCCGCGTCGCCGAGCAGCACCACGCGTCCCTGCGACCAGCGGTCCATCACGATCTGGCTGATCGAGTCGAAGTAGAAGTCGGGCGCCGTCCCGACCGACCGCAGCACCGCAGGGACGGCCGACCAGGACGCGTCGGCGTAGCGCTCACGGACGATCTCCCGCTGCCCGGCCACGTCCCGGTAGTCGTGGCGGAGGCCCGGGGCGTGGAAGACCAGCATCGCGCCGTCCTCGCCCAGGGTGTTGGCCAGTCCGACCATCCGGCCGGGGTCGTTCCAGATCACCCCGGAGTCGCGCAGCCCGAGCGAGGCCGCCGGCCCGGTGGAGAAGTCGGTGGAGAAGGTGGCGACGAACCAGCCGGAGTCGCGACGGAAGCGGGACTCCTCGCCGAAGACCAGCCGCCGGGTGACCGAGTGCATCCCGTCCGCGCCGACGACCAGGTCGAAGTCCCGGGTGGGGCCGTGCTCGAACTCGACGGTGACGCCGTCCGCGTGCTCGGTCAGGGTGCGGACGGAGTCGCCGAAGACGTAGCGGGCGAACGGCAGGCTGGCCTCGTAGAGGGTTCGGGCCAAGTCGCCGCGGGTGACTTCCAGTTCGCCGCTCATGAAGGAGGCCGGCAGCCGCAGCCGCTCGCTGCCGTCCGGGTGGAGCAGCACCTGGTCGCCCATTCCGGTGTCCAGGCCGCGCAGGGTTTCCAGGACGCCCATCCGCTCCAGCACCGTGCGGTGCACGGATCCCCGGTAGTCGACCGCGCCGCCGCCCTCGCGGAACGTCGCGGCGCGCTCGACGACGGTGACGTCGTGGCCGCACCGGCCCAGCCAGAGGGCCAGGGCGGGCCCGGCGATGCTGGCGCCGGAGATCAGGACCCGGAGGGTCGGTGTGGTGGCGTGCTGCCGCATGGTGGTTCACCTCGTCCGTCGTGCGCGGTGTTCGGTCGCCGCGCTCACGGGAACGAGCGTCGCCCGCAACGCTGACCGCGCACTGACCGCGCACGCACCGCGCGCGCACCGCCCACGCACCGCCGAGGGCACGTTGCAGTCACCGCAGGGGACCTCACTCCTCGACGTGGACCATCAGCGCCTCCTCGAAGTCCAGTTGGCGCACCAGCCGCCGCAGCGTCTCGTCGTCGATCCGTTCCTCCCCGCGCAGGCGGACCAGCGCGCGGCGCTCGGCGGCGAGCGTCTCCCGGGTCAGGCGGCGGTACGCGCTGTCCACCGACTCGCCGGTGGACTCGTGGACGGGCGCGCCCATCCGCTCCCAGACGGCGTTGCGCCTGCGGTCCAACAGGCGGCGCAGCCGTGCCTCCAGCGCCTCCGGGAGGCGGTTGCGCGGGTCCTCCAGCAGCTCGTCCAACCGTGCCTCCGCCACCGCGCTGGCGTCGTACTGGGCCTGGGCCTCGCGCAGCGTCTCGGTCTGCCGGTCACGCGGGGGCAGCGGGAGCCGCTGCACCAGCCACGGGAGGGTGAGCCCCTGCACCAGCAGCGTGCCGATGACCAGCGCGAAGACCAGGAAGAGCAGCAGATCCCGGTCCGGGAAAGGGGATCCGTCATGGGTCGTCTCGGGGATGGAGAAGGCCACCGCCAGCGAGACCACACCACGCATCCCCGCCCAGGCGACGATGAACGGGCGCGTCCAGGAGGGCCGTCCCTCCCGCTCCAGGATCCGCTTGCTGAGCAGGCCCGGCAGGTAGGTCGCGGGCCAGGACCAGACGAACCGCAGCCCGATCAGGGCGACCAGCAGCACCACCACCCAGACCGTCAGCTGCCCGGCCGACCAGCCGCCCAACTGCCGTACCACGACCGGCAGCTGGAGCCCGATCAGGGCAAAGACGGAGGATTCCAGCAGGAACGAGACCATGCTCCAGACCGACTCCTCCTGGAGCCGCACCGCGAAGTCCACGCAGTTCGCGTAGTGGCCGAGGTAGAGGCCGACCACCACGACGGCGATCACACCGGACGCGTCCAGCGCCTCCGCCGCCGCGTAGGCGGCGAAAGGGACCAGCAGCGAGAAGGTGTTGAGCAGCAGCGGGTCCCGGAGCCGGGTCCGCAGCCACTGCAACGGCAGCATCAGCACCAGCCCGACCGTCGTTCCGCCCAGCGCGGCCAACAGGAACTGCCCGAGCGCGCTGCCGAACGAGAACCCCTCCCCCACGGCCGCCGCGACCGCCACCCGATAGGCGGTGATCGCGGTCGCGTCGTTGACCAGGCTCTCGCCCTGGAGGATCGAGACCAGGTTGCCCGGCAGTCCGACCTTGCGGGCGATCGCCGTCGCCGCCACGGCGTCCGGCGGCGCGATCACCGCGCCGAACACGAACGCGGCGGCCAGCGGCAGCGACGGGATCAGCGCGTGCGCCACCAGGCCCATGGTCAGCGTGCAGAAGAGCACGTAGCCGATGGAGAGGAACAACACCGGACGCAGGTTCCGGCGCAGGCTGCGGAACGACGCGTCCTGCGCCGCCGAGTAGAGCAGCGGCGGCAGGACCAGCGGCAGCACGATGTCCGGGGCCAGCGTGTAGTCGGGCACCCCCGGCAGGTACGCGGCGCCGAGCCCGACGACGACCAGCAGCAGCGGCGCGGAGAGCCCGAAACGGCGGGCCACGCCCGCCACGGCGGTACTGCCCGCGACCAGGACCAGCAGCGCGCTCGGTCCGCTCACGACGCCCTCACTCCCGACCCTGTGCGCGGTGGGCGCGGTGCGCACGGAACGCACGCTGCGCACCGTGCGCACGGAACGGCGCGATGCCTGAATTGTCCCGTCGTCCTCATCGGCTCACAGAACCACACGGGAACCGCCCCCCGCCGTACCCTGAGGCCATGTCCCCCGCACGCGCCTGTCCGCACCTCGCCGAACTGCCGGGCGAGGAGCCCGCGGAGCTCAGCGTCGGCTGCGAACACTGCCGCGACCTGGGCCAGCGGCCGGTCGCGCTGCGCAAGTGCCTGGAGTGCGGCCACATCGGCTGCTGCGACTCGACGCCGGGCCGCTGGGCCCGCCACCACCACGCGCAGACCGGGCATCCGGTGATGCGCAGTTTCGAACCGGGCGAGGGCTGGCGCTGGTGCTTCGAGGACCAGCGACTGGTATGAACGCCCCTTCGGCATTTCGAGCTTCGGGAACGGCGTTTTAGGCTTCAAGAATGATCCGACCCGCAAGGCCCGACGACGTCGCCGAGATCCACGCCATGGTGCGGGAGCTCGCCGACTACGAGAAGTCACTGCCCGAGGCCAAGGCGACCGAGCAGCAGCTCCACGATGCCCTCTTCGCCGAGCACCCCGCCGTCTTCGCGCACATCGCGGAGGAGGTCCAGGAGGGAGCGGACGGACAGGACGGGGCCGTCCGCACGGTCGGCTTCGCGCTCTGGTTCCGCAACTACTCGACCTGGACCGGCGTCCACGGCGTCTACCTGGAGGACCTCTACGTCCGCCCGGAGTCGCGCGGCGGCGGTCACGGCAAGGGGTTGCTGGCCGAGCTGGCCCGGATCTGCGTCGAGCGCGGCTACGGTCGCCTGGAGTGGTCGGTCCTGGACTGGAACGAGCCCTCGCTGGCGTTCTACAAGGCGCTGGGCGCGGTGCGGATGGAGGAGTGGACGGTCCACCGACTCACCGGCACCGCACTGGAGTCCCTCGCGTCACAGGCGCGCTGAGACACCGGCGTCCGGACCGTACGGATTTTCCCTCCCCGGGACAAGATTCGGTCACCCCCATTGCCACGGTCCGTATATGGAGACCTACTATGAGTCACCACGGGGGTCGCGCTTCCGGGATGGGCGACACGACGCGCGGGATCGCGATAGCGTCACCGGTCACGGGCCGGTGAGCCCGTCGCTCCCCGGCACGAGCCAGGCAGCAACGCCCGGCGAAGGCAACAGCACAGCTCCACCCAACAGCACAGCACGGAGGTGAGGGTGTCCCAGATCGACGGCGAGCCCGACGCGCAGGACTTCGTCGAGGTCCGACTGCCCGCGGCGGGTGCCTACCTCTCGGTTCTGCGAACCGCGACAGCCGGTCTCGCGGCGCGGCTGGACTTCACGCTGGACGAGATCGAGGACCTGCGAATCGCGGTGGACGAGGCCTGCGCGATCCTGCTCCAGCAGGCCGTGCCGGGCTCGGTCCTCAGCTGCGTGTTCCGCCTGGTCGGCGACTCGCTCAGGGTGACCGTCTCGGCGCCGACGACCGACGGCCGCGCCCCCGAGCGCGACACCTTCGCCTGGACGGTGCTCTCCGCACTGGCCGGCGAGGTGGAGTCGACGGTCGAGCCGGACCGGACGGTGACCATCAGTTTGCACAAGAAGCGCGGTGCCGGCCCCGGCCAGCCATGACGCCAGGAAACGGGAGCGGGGGATCGCGGTGAGAGACCTGAACCACAAGCCCGGAGCCGACCGGGCCGTCGTGCCCGCGCAGGCGGACGCAGGCGACCAGCAGCAGACGGAGGCAAGGGTGTTCGCGGACGATCCCGAACGCGCCGACGCGGCGCGGGCGTTCGTGGCGGAGTCCGACGCGCCCGAGCAGATCACGGCGACGGACGGAACGACCGCCACGGCTGCGGCCACTGTGGCCGGGACGGACGAGACCGACGAGTTCGACCTCCCGGTCGAGGGCGACGCGGCCGACCTCGACGTCGACGCGGACGCGGACGCGGATGCAGAGGTCGAGGTCGAGGCCGACACGGACGGTGACGCCGACGGCGAGGCGGTCAAGCCCGCCGAGGCGTGGGGTCCGGGCGTCCGCGTGCCCGGACCGCAGCGGCACGGCGCGCCGGACCGCGAGGCCGCACGGGTGCTCTTCGTCCGCCTCGCCTCGCTGCCCGACGGCTCACCGGAGCGGGTGGAACTGCGGAACCAGCTGGTGCGGATGCACATCCCGCTGGTCGAGCACCTGGCCCGCCGTTTCCGCAACCGCGGCGAGCCGCTGGACGACCTGACCCAGGTCGCCACCATCGGCCTGATCAAGTCGGTGGACCGGTTCGACCCCGAGCGCGGCGTCGAGTTCTCCACCTACGCGACGCCGACCATCGTCGGCGAGATCAAGCGCCACTTCCGCGACAAGGGTTGGGCGGTCCGGGTCCCCCGCCGACTGCAGGAGCTGCGGCTGGCGCTGACCACGGCGACCAGCGAGCTGTCGCAGCGGCACGGGCGCTCCCCCACGGTCCACGAGCTGGCCGAGCACCTGGGCATCTCCGAGGAGGAGGTGCTGGAGGGCCTGGAGTCCGCCAACGCGTACAGCACGCTCTCGCTCGACGTACCCGACACCGACGACGAATCCCCCGCCGTCGCGGACACGTTGGGCGCGGAGGACGACGCGCTGGAGGGCGTGGAGTACCGCGAGTCGCTCAAGCCGCTGCTGGCTCAGTTGCCGCAGCGCGAGCAGCGGATCCTGGTGCTCCGGTTCTTCCGGAACATGACGCAGTCGCAGATCGCGTCGGAGGTCGGCATCTCGCAGATGCACGTCTCCCGGCTGTTGGCCCGCACGCTCGCCCAGCTCCGGGAGAAGCTCCTCATCGAGGAGTGAGGTTCAGCTGTTCTCAGCGACCCGAGGGCCACAGCGCAGCGGTGGTCCTCGGGTGCAGCAGCAGCGCGACGCCGACCAGGCCGGCCACGCCGATGGCGATGCCGAGCGCGAGCTGGGCTCCGCCGTTCTGGACGGTGAACCAGGTCACCGCGAGGCAGAGCGTGTCGATCATGACGGCCGGGCTGCGGCCCCACTTCTGCAGCTTCAGCAGTGCGCGCCCCGCGGCGAGGGGCAGCAGCCCCATCAGCAGCAGGATGCTCCCGGCGTACTCGGCCATGCCGACGCCGGTCTTGGCCGTGGCCGACAGCGGGCCGACCATGACGAAGATGCCGTAGGCAGCGATGACGACGCCCTGGGCAAGGGAGAAGCAGGCCCCGACGGTCAGCGTCCAGGGACGGACGACGGCGGGGCGGGCAGTCACAGTGGCATTCGCGGTCACCGCACCAGGCTACGCCGTGCCGCACGGGCGCCCTCTCGCCGGGCCGGTCAGTCGCACCTCAACGGCGCGGGGCTCTGCTGATGCGCGGCTCCGCCGCGTGGGCGTGCGAGACCTATAGGTAATGTGTGGCCATGCGTGCCCTCCTGGTCGTCAACCCGAAAGCGACTACCACCAGCGGTCGGACCAGGGATGTCCTGACGCACGCCCTCGCCAACGATCTCAAGCTCGACGTCGCCGCGACCGGCTACCGAGGACACGCGCGCGACCTCGCGCGCGAGGTTGCGCGGGACGGTTCGCACGATCTGGTCGTCGCCCTCGGTGGGGACGGGACCGTGAACGAGGTCGTCAACGGACTGCTCCACGACGGCCCCGGCGAACACCTGCCCAAACTGGCCGTCGTGCCGGGCGGGAGCACGAACGTCTTCGCGCGGGCGCTCGGCCTGCCCAACGATCCGGTCGAGGCCACCGGCCAACTGCTGCAGGCGCTGAGCGAGAAGCGGTCGCGCTCCATCAGCCTCGGGTGCGCCGGAGGCGAGGGGCTGCCGGACCGGTGGTTCACCTTCACCGCGGGGTTCGGGTTCGACGCCGGCGTGGTGGGCCGGGTCGAGGAGGCGCGGCGCAGCGGTCGGCGCTCGACGCACTCCCTCTATGTGGGGCAGGCCGTGCGCGCCTTCGCGGGGGAGCGCCGGCACCGGAAGGACGGACCGATCACTTTCCGTGCCGAGGGCATGGAACCGGTCGGGGGTCTGGCGGTGTCCATAGTCTCCAACACCTCACCGTGGACTTACCTGGGCAACCGACCGGTCTACGCCTCACCCGAGGCGGGGTTCGACACGAACCTCGACCTGTTCGGCATGACCCGGATGTCACTCCTTCAGACGCTGCGCACAATCCCGCAGCTCCTGGACTCGGCGGGGGTCGGTCCACACGGCAAACACGTGGTCGCTTACCACGATCTGGCCGAATTCACCTTGCATTCGCAGGAACCGCTGCCGTTCCAGGTCGACGGGGACCACCTTGGAGAGCGGAAGACCATCAGCTTCACAGGTGTATCTCGGGCACTGCGTGTGATTGTGTGAACGGAAGAGCCGTTCGGCCTTCGTCTCGAACGCGCGACTGCCTTCACTCCATCGAAGTACAGGGTGTGACCCAAGCGACACCGACGAATCAAAATTTCCTACCCGAAGGGGGTTGTATCCGGGGTCGAGGTTTGCGAACCTTTACCTGGCGATCGGGACAGTCCGTTACCGGAACCCGCCTGAGTCGCCCGAATCCACCGCAACGCCGCGAGCACCCGCACGCCGACTCACCCGTCGGCCCTGCGCCCGCCCATGGGTTCGTGAAAGCGTTCACATTCACAAGCTGCCATTGACGCAGGTGGGGCACCCCCTGCCTTTTAGAGGAGTTGGACAATCATGGACTGGCGCCACCGTGCCGTCTGCCGGGAAGAGGACCCCGAGCTGTTCTTCCCGATCGGCAACACTGGCCCCGCCCTGCTGCAGATCGAGGAGGCGAAGGCCGTGTGCCGTCGCTGCCCCGTGATGGAGAGCTGCCTGCAGTGGGCGCTGGAGACTGGCCAGGACGCGGGCGTCTGGGGTGGCATGAGCGAGGACGAGCGTCGTGCGATGAAGCGTCGCGCCGCCCGCAACCGTGCTCGTACCGCCTGACACGCTGCGTAGTCGCAAGGCCTGCACCGCAAGCACCATGCTGTACCTGCACCACCTTTGATCAACTTGTGATCGAGTGCCGCGGCGTTTCCGTCACCACAACGTTGTGACCGCGCCACGCACTTTCCAAGCAACGCACACCCGCTGCGTTGCTCACCGGCCCCGCGGATTTGATACCGTCGGAGCCGAGGGCAGTCGTTCGTGCCGTGCACGGAGCGCAACCCTCACCCTGGAGCCCCTGCTCCGGCCGACTCCCCCCGACGGCCGGAGCAGGTCAAGAGGCCCTGCCGAACCTCCCCCCCGTTCGGCAGGGCCTCGCTTTGTCTTCAGGGCCCCGGTTGTCGTGAGCCCCGGTTGCCTTCAGGGCCCCGGTTGCCTTCAGGGCCCCGGCCGAAGCCGGGGCCGCAGCCCGGCCGGTCAGCTCCAGCGGCGGACGGGGTTGCCCAGCCAACGCGTGCCGGCCGGGACCGACTCGCCGCGCATCACCAACGAGGACGGGCCGACCACGGCGCCCTCCCCCAGCGTCGCGCCGAGCAGCACGATCGAGTTCGGGCCGACGGTCGCGCCGGCCTCGATGTCGATCAGGTCCATCCGCATCAGCCGGTCGTGGAAGAGATGGGTCTGCACCACCACACCGCGGTTGACGGTGGCTCCGTCACCGATGCGGATAAGGTCCGTCTCCGGGAACCAGTGCGACTCGCACCAGACTCCGCGTCCGATCTCGGTGCCCAGGCTGCGCAGCCAGGCCGTGAAGAACGGCGTGCCGATCAGCGAGGCGCCCAGCCACGGCATGGCCAACTCCTCGACGAAGGTGTCGAACAGCTCGTTGCGCCAGACGAACGAGGACCACAGCGGGCGCTGGCTCTCACGGAACCGGCCCATCAGCAACCACTTGGCCACGGTGGTGATCAGACAGGCCGTCACCCCGAGCGCGAGCAGCATCACACCCGCCAGCGCGACGCACGCGGTCAGGCCGTCCCAGTCGAAGAGGGCCTGCAGTCCGGTCGCTCCCAGGTCGCCCAGCAGCACCGCGATCAGCACCGGCAGCAGTCGGCACAACTCGACGCAGGCGCGGGCGAGGACGAGTCGGCGCGGCGGGTCGTAGGTGCGGGCGGTGTCCTCGCCGCCCTCCGCCACGCGCTGGACGCGCATGCCCGGACGACCCAGCCAGGAGCTGCCGGGCTCGGCGCCCACGGGCGCGTCGGAGAGCACGCCGACCAGCGAGTCGTCGGGCAGCGCCCGGCCTGGCGCGACGATGCCGGAGTTCCCGACGAAGGACCGCTTGCCGACGCTGGAGACGCCCAGCCGCAGCCAGCCGCCTCGGCTGGCGAAGGAGCCGACCATGGTGTCGTCGGCGAGGAAGGCGTGGTCGTCCACGCGCATCAGGCCAGGGAGGCCGATGACGGTCGAGGCCTCCACCTTGCGTCCGACCTTCGCGCCGAGCGCGCGCAGCCAGTACGGGGTCAGCAGGCTCGCGTAGAAGGGGAACAGGACGACCCGGGAGGAGGCCATCAAGCCGTGGACGGCCCAGACGCAGAAACCGACCCTGCCGTGGGCCGGATGCAGCCCCGGCTTGATCGGGACGGACAGCAGTCGGACCGTCACCACCACGCCGAGGGCGTAGATCAGCATCGTGACGACCGCGAGCGGCACCGACGCCAGCACGATCCGGTCGAAGACGCCTGTGTAGGACGGGTCGGTCCCTATCAGCACCCAGAGCGCGTAGACGGCGGGCAGCGCCGAGACCAGGGGAAGCAGCTGGAACCCGGGCAGGGCCAGGGTGTAGGCGAGGTTCCAGAACCGCGAGCGCCGGTGCGCGGGCGCCGGCCACTGCTCCTCGAACGGCACCGGACACTCGTCCGGCCGTGCCGGGTTGCCGTGGACGCGGGCGTGCGGCGGGACCTTGCCGACCACGCAACTGCCGGGCAGCACCTCGGCGTCGTAGCCGATCTCCGCGCCGGGCATCAGCATGGTGCGGGTGCCGACGCGGGCGTCGCGTCCGATCCGGACGGTGCCCAGGTGCAGCACGTCGCCGTCGAGCCACCAGCCCGCCGTGTCGACCTCGGTCTCCACCGCGCAGCCGTCGCCGTAGACGGCCATGCCGGTGACCGGCGGCATGCTGTGCAGGTCGACGTCGTCGCCGACCCGGCAGCCGAGCCAGCGCGCGTACCGGCGGGCCAGCGGGGTGCCGAGCACGGAGGCGATGTTGAACGCGCCCACCAGCCGCTCGGCGGTCCACAGTCGCAGGTGGGCCGCGCCCGCGCGGGGGTAGCTGCCGGGCTTCAGACCGGCCGTCAGCAGCCGCGCACCGAGCGCGCCGATCAGGGCACGGCCGAAGGCGCTGGAGAACAGCAGCCAGCCGCAGCCGATGAGCCACCAGGAGGTGTGGGGAGCCCAGGGCAGCGGCCCTATCACGTCGTCGACCGCCGCCAGCGCCAGCACCCAGCGCAGACCGGTGACCGTGAACAGCACGGCCAGCACGACGGCTTGGTAGAGCCCGACCCAGCGCGGCACCGGCCGCACCTCGCGGTGCTCGACCGCGTCGTCGGCCTGGCCACCGTAGTGGTCGGCCAGCTCCTGGAGCCGGGGCTGCTGGTAGAGGTCGGCGACGGACGCGCCGGGGTAGCGGCCACGCAGCAGCGAGACGAGCTTGGCGGCGGCGAGGCTGGTGCCGCCGAGGGCGAAGAAGTCGCTCTCCGGACCGACGGGGACGCCGAGCACGGCCTGCCACTGCTCGCCGAGCCAGGCGGCGGTGCCGTGCAGCTCCCCGCCGCTCGTGACCGCGTCGGCGCCGACGCCGGGCAGCGGCCAGGGCAGCGCCTTGCGGTCGACCTTGCCGGAGGTACGGGTGGGCAGCTCGGCGACGACGGCCAGCACCGGGACCAGCGCCTGCGGCAGCCGGTCCAGCAGCGCGGTGCGGAGGGCGGCGAGATCGAGTCCCCCGACCGGGCCCTGCGCGGGGATGCCGGACGCGGGCGGCTCGGGCACCAGGTAGCCGACCAGGACCTGGCCGCCCACCGGCGTCTCCTTGACGGCGGCGGCAGCGGCGCGGATGCCGGGCAGCGCCTGCAACGCCGCGTCGACCTCGCCGAGTTCGATGCGTCGGCCGCCCAGCTTGACCTGCTCGTCGGCGCGGCCGACGAAGACCAGCCCCTGCGGGTCGGCGCGGACCAGGTCGCCGCTGCGGTAGACCCGCTCCGGTCGGCCGTGCCAGGGCTGGGCACCGAACTTCTCGGCGTCCTTGGCCGGGTCAAGATAGCGGGCGGTGCCGACACCGCCGATGACCAGCTCGCCGATCTCGCCCCACGGCACCGGCCGGTTCTGCTGGTCGACCACGGCCAGCTCCCAACCGTCCAGCGGCGCGCCGATCCTGACGGGCTGTCCGGCCCGCATCAGCGAGGCGCAGGCGACGACGGTGGCCTCGGTCGGGCCGTAGGTGTTCCAGAACTCGCGTCCTGGCACGTCGAGTCGCTCGACCAGCTCGGCCGGGCAGGCCTCGCCGCCGACGATCAGCAGCCGCACCCGGTCCAGCGCCTCGGCGGGCCAGAGCGCGACCAGGGTGGGCACGGTGGAGACGACGGTGATGCCCTTCTCGACCAGCCACGGGCCGAGATCCGTCCCGGCCTTGACCAGTGCGCGGGGCGCGGGGACCAGGCAGGCGCCGTGCCGCCAGGCCAGCCACATCTCCTCGCAGGAGGCGTCGAACGCCACGGACAGGCCCGCCAGCACCCGGTCACCGGGGCCCATCGGGGCCTGCCGCAGGAAGAGCCGTGCCTCGGCGTCGACGAAGGCGGCGGCGCTGCGGTGAGTCACCGCGACGCCCTTGGGACGCCCTGTGGTGCCGGAGGTGAAGATGATCCAGGCGTCGTCGCCGATCCGGGGCGTGCCGGGCTCGCCTCCGGTGGGGCTGGGACCGGGCCAGACCTCCAGGCCGCCGTCGCCGTCCGCGCCCATGACGGCGCAGACGCCCGCGTCGGTCCAGATCATCTGGGCGCGCTCGTCCGGGTCGTCGACGTCCACCGGCACGTAGGCCGCACCGGCGCGCAGCGCGCCCAGGATGGAGAGGTAGAGGCCGGGCGTGCCGCTGGGCACCCGGATGCCGACCCGGTCGCCCGGGCCGATGCCGACTCCGGCCAGCCCGGCCGCGATCCCGTCGATCTCGCGCACCAGCTCGCGGTAGCTGAGCACGGTGCCGCCCGCGTCGAGCGCGGGGGCGTCGGGGTGACGCCATGCGGTCTCGTCGAGGATGTCCATCAGGGTCCGGGCCGGGGCCGGGTCCGCCAACGGCCAGACCGCGCCCGTCTGCCAGGCCGGGGCCGTGACGGTGCCCACGCCGTATACGGCGGGGTCTGCGGGCGCGATGAAGTTCTGTTGTTCCACGTATGTTCTCGCCAGGCGTCGGGTGGTGGTCCTGAGTGGCGCCGTCGAGATCATCGTGTGATCGCCACTGTGGCACCTGGGACGTTAGACGAGCCAATATCCCTTTTGGTTGGGGCCCAAGAGGTGAGTAACCGGTAAAAACCGTCCGACGGTCAATCAAACGGGATTTCGAGTATTACCTTTGTGCCCCCACCGGGTGCCGGAGCCATGTCGAAGCGTCCGCCCAGTTCGCCCGTCGCCAGTGTACGGACGATCTGCAGCCCGAGATTTCCTGCCGTGTGCGGGTCAAATCCGTCCGGCAGGCCGGAGCCGTCGTCGGTGACCGTGATGTGCAGCACACCGTCCGCTCTGCGGGCAGCAACCTCGACGATACCGCCCGCTTTGGGACCGTATGCGTGCTCCAGGGCATTCTGCAGGATCTCGGTGAGGATCATCGACAGGGGGGTCGCCACCTCGGCCGAGAGGATGCCGAAACTGCCGGTCCGCCGGGCGGTGACGCGGCCGTCCTGTGAGAGTTCCATCACCATCGCCAGCACCCGGTCGGCGATCTCGTCGAACGCCACGTGCTCGTCCAGCGCCATCGACAACGTCTCGTGCACGATGGCGATCGAACCCACCCGGCGCACCGCCTCGTCGAGCGCGCCCCTGGCCGCCTCGGAGTCGAGCCGGCGCGACTGGAGCCGCAGCAGCGCGGCGACGGTCTGCAGGTTGTTCTTGACGCGGTGATGGATCTCACGGATCGTCGCGTCCTTGGTCATCAGCTCGCGCTCGCGCCGCCGCAGTTCGGTGACGTCGCGGAGCAGCACCAGCGAGCCGATGTGCTCGCCCTTGGGCTTGAGCGGGATGGCCCGCAGCTGGACGACCGCCTCGGGGTGCTCGACCTCGGTGGTCCGCGGGGCCCAGCCGCTGGCCAGCTTGACCATCGCCTCGTCGACGGCGCCCTTGGTGGGCGGGATCAGGTCGGCGGTGGCCTGGCCGAGGTGGAGGCCGACCAGGTCGGTGCTGAGGCCGAGACGATGGTAGGCGGAGATGGCATTGGGGCTGGCGTAGGTGACCAGGCCCTCGGCGTCCAGTCGGAGCAGGCCGTCACCGGCGCGCGGCGAGGCGTCCATGTCGACCTGCTCGCCGGGGAAGGGGAAGGTGCCCGCGGCGATCATCTGGGCCAGGTCGGACGCGCTCTGCAGATAGGTGAGCTCCAGCCGGCTGGGCGTGCGGACGGTCAACAGGTTGGTGTTGCGCGCGATCACCCCGAGCACGCGCCCCTCGCGCCGGACGGGAATCGACTCCACCCGAACGGGTACGTCCTCGCGCCACTCGGGGTCACCCTCGCGGACGATCCTGCCCTCGTCCAGCGCCATGTCCAGCAGCGGGCGGCGGCCACGCGGGACCAGGTGGCCGACCATGTCGTCCTGGTAGGAGGTCGGGCCGGTGTTGGGCCGCATCTGCGCCAGCGAGACGTAGCGGGTGCCGTCCCTGGTCGGCACCCACAGCACGAGGTCGGCGAAGGAGAGGTCCGAGAGCAGCTGCCATTCGGAGATGAGCAGGTGGATCCACTCCACATCGGCGGGTTCCAGCGCGGTGTGGTGGCGCACCAGCTCGTTCAGGGAAGGCATGCTGCGAGCGTATCCCCAGGCAGGGGGTAGGACTCCGTCCGACCGCCCGGTGAACGGCACGCCAACCCTGGCCGCGACCTCCGCCTTCCTTGCCTTTCCCTTGTCTTTCCCCGGTCACTGGTCTGGACAAGGGTGAATGGTCTAGTCCACAATCGAGACAGCACCAAGGGAGCGACGAGCCTGCGCCATCTGCCCTGACCGCGCGGCTGCCGCTCCCCCACCGTCGGCCGAACCCGTCGCGCGTCCCGGGCCCGCACACCCGCCACGCGACGACGGAGTCCTCCTCCGACGAGGCCGAAGGCCGCGGCGCGCCGCGACGGGTTGAGGGTCCCGTCCCCGGCTCCCGCGGCCTTTTGCATGCCCGCCGCTCGCCTGCCCGCCTCGCCACCTCGCCACCTCGCCACCTCGCCACCGGGCGGGTCACCCAGGGCGAGGTCACGAGGCGAAGTCACGGGGTCAGGTCACGGGGCCAGGTCACCACGCGAGCCGGACGGTCATCTCCCGGTCCGCCGCCTCCGCTGCCTGCTTCGGATCCCGGCCCTCCAGCACCGGGGTGAGGAAAAGGGTCACCACCGGGTTCGGGCTCTCCTCGACGTTCCCCCAGGTCGGCACGAGCGGCGTGTAGCCCGCGTACGGCACGGACTTGGCCGCGGCCTGCGCGTACGCGTTCCCGGCCAGCGCGCCGTACAGGCTCGCGCGGTTGGGCAGGAAGCCCGAATCCTTGGCCATCAGCGACTCGTTGGCGTCGTCCAGGGCGATCTTCAGAAAGCCGAGCGCCAGCACCCGGTGCTGGCTGTTCATGGCGACGGTCAGGTCGGAGCCGCCCAGGAAGGTCCGGGCCGGGGCCTCGGCGGTCCGGCCGGGGATGGGGAACCAGCCGATCTGACCGGCCAGCGCCGGGTCGGCCTTGACCACCTCGTCGCCCTCGTAGCCCATGGCGATCATGCAGCCGACGTCCCCCTTGGCGAAGGCCTGGTACTGGTTCGCCTCGTTGCCGTCCTTCGGCGCGTTGCCGAAGGCCTGGAGCTTCTCGAACAGCGCCGCGGCCTGGAGCGCCGCCGGACTGTCCAGGTTGCCGTCCCAGGCGCGGCCGTTCTGCCGGACGATCTGGGCGCCGTCGTCCTGGAGGAAGCCGTCGAAGGCGTACCAGTTCTGGCCGGGCAGCCAGAGCGCCGAGGAGACGCCCGCGGTGTTCTGGAGCCGGGTCAGGTCGGCGACCCACTCGTCCTGGGTGGCCGGCGGGGTGGTCAGGCCCGCCTTCTTCCAGAGCAGCTTGTTGTACATGACGACGCGGTTGCCCGCGTACCACGGGGCCGCGTACTGCCTGCCCTGGTAGACGGTCGACCGGTCCATCGACGCGGTCCACTGCGAGGCGCCGAGCTGGGACAGGTAGGGCGTCAGGTCCAACAGGCCGCCGGTGGAGGCGTAGTAGGGCGTCTGGGTGTTGCCGATGTCGACGACGTCGGGCGGCGTGACGGTGGCCAGCGCGCTGTCCACTGTGGTCTGGATGCCGCTCCACTGCTGGACGTCGACCTCGACCGTGGCGCCCGGGTACGTCCGCTCGAACTCGGCGGTGACGGCCGACACCCACGAGGGCGGGTTGTCGCCGCTCATCAGCCAGACGACCAGCTTCTGCCCGCGCCAACTGGTGGGCGAGGGACTGCTCGCGGCACTGCCGAGCCCGAGCGGTCCGCAGGCGCTCAGCGCGAGTGCGACCACGGCCGCACCGATCCCTCTCAGAACACCCCGATGTCTCATGGCGCACCACTCTCCCCAATGGTCTCTACCAATTGGGGAGAGCTTGGACTAGACCAGTCGGGACGTCAACAATGCTGTGGGGCTGAAGTGGTGACTGTTATTCGACTGGAATTCGACGCAATATGAAATGCTCTCGACAAAAGCGCGAGCCTCGGTGATTCCCAGGGAATTCCCAGGAAAAAGAACCCGGGAGACCCGGAAAAACGGCGCAGGGCACGGGAATTCACCCGTGCCCTGCGCTCCCCTCCTGATCCCCCCTGCTCCCGCGCAATGCGGGAGCAGCTCACGGGTGCGGCGTCGGCTGCCCCGTCGGCTGACCGGTCAGCACCTCCACCGCCGCCAGGCCGCAGACGCGCGCCGCGCCGTGGGTGGCGATGTGCAGCGCGCCGCGCGCCGAGGCCCGCGGGACGCCCATCTCGACGACGGCGGTGTCCGGCCGTTCGGCGAGCACCCCGTCCAGCGCGCGGGACATCCACGCGTGCCGGTGCAGGTCGCGCACCACGACGACCAGCGGCCGTCCGGCCGACTCGCGCCGGATCCGGTCGACGAGCGCGGGCAACAGCTCCGGCGTGGCGTCGTCCGGGCCGACGCTCTCCGCGTGCGTCCCGGGGAAGCGGGCGGCCAGCATCCCGGCCACGCCCCAGGGCGTCTGGTCGCCGACGGCGATGTTCGGCACCGGGCTGAACGAGAGCACGTACGGCCGCTCGGTCACCGGGGCGAAGCCCGCACCCGGCTGCCGGGTCACCCGCAGCGCCCGCCGGGCCGCGCGCAGGCCGATGGCCAGGTCCGGCGCGAGCCGGCCGCTGACCTCGCCCTGCTCGGCGGTCCACTCCCCCAACTCCCGCACCCGGGCCGCTGCTTCGGCCAGGCGCTGCTCGGGCAGCTCACCCTCGCGCACCGCAGCCACCAACGCGTCGCGCAGGTGCAGCACGGTCTCCTCGTCGGCCAGCCCGCCGCCGACGCAGATCGCGTCCACGCCCGCGCCGACGGCCAGTACCGTGCCCCGGGCGACGCCGTAGGTGTCGGCGATGGCGCCCATCTCGATGCCGTCGGTGACGATCAGCCCCTGGTAGCCGAGGCCGCCTGCGGACGGCGCCTGGCGCAGCAGGTCGACCACCGCGCGGCTCAGCGTGGCCGGACGATCGCCGTCCAGCGCCGGGACCATGATGTGAGCGGTCATCACGGCCTTGGCGCCGGCGGCGATCGCCGCCTTGAACGGGACCAGGTCACGCGAGCGCAGCAGGTCCACGTCGATGTCCACCACCGGCAGACCCAGGTGCGAGTCGACCGCAGTGTCCCCGTGTCCGGGGAAGTGCTTGGCGCAGGCGGCCACGCCGACCGACTGCAGCCCCTCCACCCACGCGGCGGTGTGCCGCGCGCACAGGTCCGGGTCCGCGCCGAAGGAGCGGACGCCGATGACCGGGTTGTCGGGGTTGGAGTTGACGTCCGCCGAGGGCGCCCAGTTGTAGTTGACGCCGCACTCGGCCAGCGCCCGGCCCAGCTCGCGGGCGACGTCCCGGGTCAGCTCCGGGTCGTCGACGGCGCCGAGGGCCAGGTTGCCGGGCCAGGAGGAGCCGTTGCCGGCCTCCAGGCGGGTGACGTCGCCGCCCTCCTCGTCGATGGCGACCAGGACGTGCGGGTTCTCCCGGCGCAACTCGGCGGTGAGCGCCGCCAGTTGCTGCGGGTCCGTCACGTTGCGGGCGAACAGGGCCACCGAGCCGAGGCCCTCGCCGAGATGGCGGCGGAGCCAGTCCGGCGGCGTGGTCCCGACGAAGCCGGGCTGGAGCACCGTGAGCGCGTCGCGGTGCAGTCGGTCGTTCCGGTCGATCGTCCGGAGCGATTTCGTCCGAGTTGATGATGGTTCGAGGATCCCCACGTCCACGTCAGCCCTTCACCGCGCCGGCCGTCAGGCCGCCGACGGCCCGACGCTGCATGATCATGAACAGCACCAGCACCGGCAGCGCGAACAGCGTCGAGGCGGCCATGGTGGCTCCCCAGTCGCTGCCGAACACGCTCTGGAACTGGGTCAGCCACAGGGGCAGCGTGTAGTGGGCGGGGTCCTTGTTGAGCACCAGGACCAGCGGGTACTCGCCCCACGCGGTGATGAAGCCGAACAGCGAGGTGGCCATCAACCCCGGTGCCAGCAGCGGGAAGATGATCCGCCAGAAGGCGCCGAACCGGCTGCAGCCGTCGATCAGGGCGGACTCCTCCAGCTCCTTCGGGATCGCGGCGACGAAGTTGCGCAGCGTCCAGATCGTGAAGGGCAGCACCATCATCATGTAGAAGAGGAGCAGCGGGAGGATCGCGTTCAGCATGTTCTGGTCGCGGACGATCATGTAGATGGCGATCTGCATGACGGCCCAGGGGGCCATCTGCGCCACCATGATCATCAGGATGAACGCCTTGCGCCCACGGAACCGCATCCGGGCCACCGCCACCGAGGCCAGCAGCGCGATCACCAGCGCCGCCAGCACCGCGCCGACGGTCGCGGTCAGGCTGTTGACCCAGTAGTTGCCGAAGAACTGCGCGTGCATCGCGGTGGTGAAGTGCGCGAACGTCGGGCTGGTGGGCACCCAGACCGGCGAGCTGCTGATGATCTGGTTGTTCGGCTTGAACGCCGTCGTGACCATCCAGTAGACGGGGAAGACGAAGACCACGGTCAGCACCAACGCGACCGCGTTGAAGCTGATCCGGCTGACGAGTGAGGACCTCACAGTTCGTCCTCCTGCTTCAGGATGATGCGGAAGTAGTACGACATCATCAGACAGAGCATGACGATGGTGACGACGGCCACCGCGGCGCCCATCCCGTAGGACTGCTGGCCGACGCCGACCAGGTAGGCGTAGACCGGCAGGGTGGCGGTGCTGTCCTGCGGTCCACCGCCGCTGATCGCCAGGACCTGCGGCAGCGCGCCGAAGATCCAGATGATCTCCAGGAAGGTGGTGGAGAGGAAGAACGGCTTGAGGATCGGGAAGATGACCGAGCGGAAGATCCGCCAGGAACCCGCGCCGTCGAGCCGGGCCGCCTCGTAGAGCTCGGTCGAGATGGTGGTCAGACCGGCGTAGAGGTTGAACGCCACGAAGGGGATCGACTGCCAGACCAGCAGCAGCGCGATCACGGTGAAGGCCGAGAGCTGGCTGTTCAGCCAGTCGTAGTGGGCCATGCTCTTCCAGCCGAGCTGGGAGAGCATCCAGTCGACGACGCCGTAGTTCTGGTCGAAGAGCCACTGGAAGACCGTGGTCCCGGCCAGCACCGGCATCGCCCAGGCGAAGACCAGGGCCAGCGAGAGCACGAACCGCATCTTGTTGCCGAGGCGGTTGAGCAGCAGGCCGACCAGGCTGCCCAGCACCATGATCAGGAAGACGTTGACGGCGGTGAACAGGACCGACCGCTCGACCGAGTGCCAGAAGTCCGAACTGGTCAGGATCGTCTGGTAGTTCTGGAAGCCGTTCCACTCGGTGACGTGCTGGATCAGCTCGAACGCGTTGAGCCGCTGGAACGAGATGAGGATCTCGCGGATCGCCGGGTAGACCAGGAAGACCGCGGTCGCCACCAGCGCCGGGAGCAGCAGCAGGTACGGGGTGATCCCGTCGTTGCCGGTGTCTCTGCGCTTGCCGCCGAGTTTCCCGGTGAACTTCCCGGCCGGTCTCCCTCGTACCGGGTCGTCCGAATGCTCCGACGTCCCGACCGCGGTCCCTCCGTCGTCCCGGAGCTGAGCCGGTGCTCCCTTGGATGGCATGGCGATGTGTCTCACCTTCGTCAGGCTCTACTGGTTCACAGGCCCTGCTGGCTGACAGGCCCTGCCACTTCGCAGGCCCTGCTGGTTCAGCCGGGCGGAGCCGCCCGCCCGGCTCAGGGTTCGGCCGGGCGGGCGGCTCCGGAGGAGGCGCTACTGCTGCTGGTTCAGCCGCGAGGCGATCTGCGCGTCCGCGGCGGCAGCGGAGGCGGCCGGGTCCTTGCCCTCGAGGATCGGGGTCAGGAACAGCGTGGTGATCGGGTTCGGCGTGTTCTCCACGTTCGCCCAGGTCGGGACGAGCGGGGTGTAACCGGCGAACGGCGCGGCCTTCTCGTAGGCCTCGGCGTAGGCGTTGCCCGCCAGGGCGGCGTAGTCCGCCTGGTTGTTCGGCAGGAAGCCGGAGTCCTTGGCGAACATGGACTCGTTCTTGTCGCTGAGGGCGACCTTGAGGAAGCTCTCGGCCAGCGTCTTGTTCTGGCTGTTCTGCGAGATGGCCAGGTTGGAGCCGCCCATGAAGGTCTTGGCCGGCTGGGAGGCGGAGGCGCCCGGGATCGGGAACCAGCCGATCTGCGAGGCCACCTTCGGGCTGTCCGTCTGGACCGTCGCCGCCTCGTAACCCATGGCGATCATGGAGGCCACGTCACCCTTGGCGAAGACGCCGGCCTGCGGCGGGGTCGCCTCGTTCTGGTCCTTGGGCGCGTTGCCGAAGGCCTGGAGCTGCTTGAACAGGTTGGCGGCCTGGAGCGCCTGCGGGCTGTTCAGGTTGCCGCTCCAGCTGGAGCCGCTCTGGGTGGCGATGGTGGCGCCGGCGTCCTGCAGGAAGCCGTCGAAGGCGTACCAGTTCTGGCCGGGCAGGTAGAGCGCGGAGGTGACGCCCGAGGTGGCCTTCAGCTTGGTGAGGTCCGCGATGTACTCGGCCATGGTGGTCGGGGTGGAGGTGATCCCGGCCTTGGCCCACAGCGCCTTGTTGTACATCACGGCACGGCCACCGGCGTACCACGGCGCGGCGAACTGCTTGCCCTGGTAGAGGGTGGAGTTGTTGAAGGACTGGGTCCAGTTGTCGCCGCCGATGGACGACTTGACCGAGGTGAGGTCCATCAGACCGCCGCTGGCCGCGTAGAACGGGGTCTGGGTGTTGCCGATGTCGATGACGTCCGGCGGGTTGTTCTCCGAGAGGGCGGTGGTGACCTTCTGGGTGATGCCGGTCCACTGCTGGATGACGATGTTGAGCTTGGCGCCCGGGTTGGCGGCGTCGAAGTCCGCGGTGACGCTCTTGACCCAGTCGGCCGGGTTGTCACCCGTCATCAGCCAGACGGTGAGGGTCTTTCCACTAGCGGAGGTGCTGGAGCTGCTTCCCCCGGAGGAGTTGGAGCTGGAGCTGCATGCGGCCACGCTGACCAGCATGGCCGCTGTCCCTACTGCGGCAATAAGTCGACGGTTCACGCCATCCTCCTGGGATGCCCGGATTTCCCCCCATCCGTTCCGGTACGACTCCCTGCACGGAGCAGGTCGAGGGCGCCGCTTCCCAGCGATGGGTCGGGGATTGTTGATTGGTCGCTGTGTGGTTTAGACCAGTGCCTGGAGCTTGGCCTAGACCAAAGATGACTGTCAACGGGTTGCCACGAGAAGAACGGGAGCCGTTACCAAGCCGACACCAGCCATGCCCCGCGACGTGATCGATTGGTACACCCACTGACCTGGACCGGTCGGGGCTGCCCGAATCGAGGGTCTTGCCAAGAACGGCGTTTGAGGTCTAGACCATGCTGGTACACCTGGCCTGGACCAATCCGCACCGAGGACCCCGCGCCCCCGAGCGGACAGGCCTCCGCGCCGGGTGCCGCGCATGCCCTCGCCGGGACGGACGTGTCACCATGAGTGCCGCACGCGCGGCGACCACAGCGCCGCACGGACCACCAGAGACACCAACATCAGAGACACCAACAGGGGACAGGAAGCAGGAGCGGTGATGACGACCGATGGAGGCCAGGGGACGGCCTCGGCCGAGGAGGCCCAGGCGGGGGCGTCCACCGCTCGCGTCCCGAAGTACTACCGCCTCAAGCGCCACCTGCTGCAGATCACCCAGACGCAGGCGCCCGGCACCCCGGTCCCGCCGGAGCGGACGCTCGCGCTGGAGTTCGAGACGTCGCGGACCACCGTCCGCCAGGCGCTGCAGGAGCTGGTGGTCGAGGGCCGGCTGGAGCGGATCCAGGGCAAGGGCACCTTCGTGGCCAAGCCCAAGGTCTCCCAGGCGCTGCAGCTCACCTCGTACACCGAGGACATGCGCGCCCAGGGCCTGGAGCCCACCTCCCGCCTGCTGGAGGTCGGCTACGTCACCGCCGACGACCGGCTGGCCGAGCTGCTGGACATCCGTCCCGGCGGCCGGGTGCTCCGGGTGGAGCGTCTGCGCCTGGCCAACGGTGACCCGATGGCCATCGAGACCGCGCACCTGAGCGCCAAGCGGTTCCCCGCGCTGCGGCGCAACCTGGTCAAGTACAACTCGCTCTACACCGCGCTGGGCGAGGTCTACGGCGTCCACGTCGCCGAGGCCGAGGAGACCATCGAGACCTCCCTGGCCACCCCGCGCGAGGCGGGCGTCCTCGGCACGGACGTCGGCCTCCCGATGCTGCTGCTCTCGCGTCACTCCTTCGACGCGGACGGCGAACCGGTCGAGTGGGTCCGCTCCGTGTACCGCGGCGACCGCTACAAGTTCACCGCCCGCCTCCGCCGCCCCGAGGCCTGAAAGGCCTCGGGGGGCGCGGGGAACTGCGCGAGAAACCACCCTGTGCGGACGGCCCTGCACGTTCGGGGCTCTACCTCTCAGGGTGGCTTGTCGCGCAGTTCCCCGCGGCGCCAGATAGTGCAAGCCGACCCCTGATCAACGTGTCTGCAGTGGTGACGTGAGCGCGTCGAAGGTCTAGATTCCCTTGGTCAACAGATCGTCAAAGTTGCCAGGGGGAGCCGCCGTTCATGTCCGAATCCGCCACCGCAGCAGCCACCCCGCCGCTGGTCACGCCCGTCCGCGTGATCTGCGCGGTTCTGCTGCTCGCGCCCTTCGTCGCGCTGCTCTGGGTCAGCTCCTATTCACGGCTGACCCCAGCCTTCATCGGGATCCCGTTCTTCTACTGGTACCAACTCCTCTGGGTGATCCTCTCCGCGCTGATGACCGGCGTCGCCTACGTCCTGTTCACCCGTGAGGAGAAGCGCCGCAAGGCCGAGGCGAAGGCAGGTGCCGTCAAGTGAAGACCAACTGGACCTCGTTGACGGTCTTTCTGTTCTTCTTCGTCCTGGTCACCGCCGTCGGCTTCGTCGCCGCCCGCTGGCGGCGCGCGCAGGACGCCAACCACCTGGACGAGTGGGGCCTGGGCGGTCGCGGCTTCGGGACCGTGGTCAGCTGGTTCCTGCTCGGCGGCGACCTGTACACCGCGTACACGTTCATCGCCGTTCCGGCGCTGGTCTACGGCGTCGGCGCCGCAGGCTTCTACGCCGTGCCGTACACGATCATCGCCTGGCCGCTGGTCTTCCTCTTCCTGCCGCGGCTCTGGTCGGTGGCGCGCAGCAAGGGGTACGTCACCCTGGCCGACTTCGCGCGCGGACGCTACGGCAGCAAGAGCGTCGCGCTCGCCGTCGCGGTGACCGGGATCGTCGCGACCATGCCCTACATAGCGCTCCAACTGGTGGGCATCCAGGCCGTTCTGACGACCATGCACGTCGGCGGCAGCAGCGGCTGGAGCAAGGACCTGCCACTGCTGATCGCGTTCGCCGTGCTGGCCGCGTACACCTACAGCTCCGGCCTGCGGGCGCCCGCGCTGATCGCGTTCGTCAAGGACACGCTGATCTACATCGTGGTGCTGGTCGCGATCATCTACATCCCGATCCGGCTGGGCGGCTACGGCCACATCTTCCACGACGCGGCCACCGCGCTCTCCGCCAAGAACCCGACCACCGGCAAGCCGCGCGGCAGCCTGGTCTCCGGGCCGTCCGCGCAGTGGACCTACGCGACCCTCGCGCTCGGCTCGGCGATGGCGCTGTTCATGTACCCGCACTCGGCGACGGGCGTGCTGGCCGCCAAGGACCGGCTCACGGTGCGCCGCAACCTGGCGATCCTGCCCGCGTACTCGCTGATGCTGGGCCTGCTGCTGATGCTGGGCTTCATGGCCATCTCGGCGGGCGTCGGCAAGGGCGTGGCCGGCTACGACAAGAACCTGGCCATCCCGCAGCTGTTCCAGCAGATGTTCCCGAGCTGGTTCGCGGGCGTCGCCTTCGCCGCGATCGGGATCGGGGCGCTGGTCCCGGCGGCGATCATGTCGATCGCCGCCGCCAACCTGTTCACCAGGAACATCTACAAGGACTTCTTCAAGCCGGACGCGACCCCGGCGCAGGAGGCCAAGGTCGCCAAGCTGGTGTCGCTGCTGGTGAAGTTCGGCGCGCTGGCCTTCGTGCTCACCCTGGACCAGTCGTTCTCGGTCAACTACCAGCTGCTGGGCGGGATCTGGATCCTGCAGACCTTCCCGGCCATCTTCGCGGGGCTGTTCACCCGGTGGTTCCACCGCTGGGCGCTGCTGGCCGGCTGGGCCGTCGGCATGGTCTACAGCACGTGGGAGAGCTGGGGCAGCCTCTCCGGCGGCAAGCCCGGCACGCACTTCGGCAACACCGTGAACATCCCGGGCATCGGGCAGATGGGCTACATCGGCCTGAATGCGTTGGTGCTCAACCTGGCCGTCGCCGTCGTGCTGACCGTCGGCCTGCGGCTGATCAAGTCGCCCGAGGGCGTCGACGAGACCGTCCCGGCCGACTACGTCGCCGACGTGGACGACACGGAGCACTCCGAACCGGTGATCGCCCCCGTCACCACCTGATGCGCCCTTAGAACGTGCCGCGCGCTCCCGCACACTGGGGTCGCGGCCCGTTCTGCATTCCCGCGACGGGCCAGTCGAGATCCCCAGGGGGCCCGACGTGGCACTGACCGAGCACTATCCGAAGGCACAGCGGACGGCTCCGCGCCGGCTCTTCCCGGGGCTGCCGGGGCCGTTGACCCTCACCGCCGTCCGGCACGGCCAGAGCACCGCCAACGCCGCCTTCCAGGCCGCGGAGGCGGTCGGCGCGCTGGACGTCGGCATCACCTGCCGGGACGCCGACCTCTCGCTCACCGCGCTGGGCCGCGAGGAGGCCCGCGCTCTGGGCCGCTGGATCGCCAGCCGCTCCGAGGACGGCCTCCCGCAGAGCCTCTGGGTCTCGCCGTACCTGCGCACCCAGGAGACCGCGGCGCTGGTCGTCGAGGAGCTGGACCGGGCCGGGCTGCCGCTCCCCGAGATCTGCACCGACGAGCGGCTCCGCGACCGCGAGCTGGGCGTCCTGGAGATGCTGACCTCCGCCGCGATCGAGCTGCGCCACCCGCAGGAGGCCGCCCGCCGTCGCCTGCTCGGCGAACTGCGCTGGCGTCCGCCGGGCGGCGAGTCGCTCACCGACGTCGCCCAGCGCCTGCGCAGCGCGCTCCGCGACCTCTACGAGGGGGAGGCCAACCGCCGGGTCCTGGTCGTCGCGCACGACGCGGTGGTGATCATGCTCCGCCACGTCGTCGACGACCTCCAGGAGGGCGAGCTCCAGGAGCTGTCCGAGGGCGGCGCGGTGCTCAACACCTCGGTCACCCGCTGGGTCCGCGACGCCAAGGGCGCCCTCGCCCTGGACTGCTGGAACGAGCGCCCGCACCTGGAGGGCTAGCGCCCGCCCGCGGCTCGGATCGGGGTCACCGGGAGTGCCCGCCGGCCACTATGCCGGTCACCCGGAAGTAGAGCGGGTTGGTGACCCCGACCGGCCAGGCCTGCGTCGTGCCCGACGGCGCGCCCTTGCCGGGCTTGGTCTGGAGCGGCGCGTAGGCGACCGCCAGGGAGAGCCAGTCCCCCGTCGGCGCGCTGCGGGTCAGCCGCATCCGCAGCGTCAGCGCCGCCGTGGCGCCGGGACGGAGGCTGAGTCCGCTGCGTGGTCCCACCTCGCCCGCGAGTTCGCCGAGCGCCGCGTCGACCCCGACCGACCGCCACCGTCCGGAGAGCCGGGTCTCCAGCCGCAGCGCGTCGACGCGCAGCGAGCGGGACCGTGCGCCGTAGACGAGCACCGGCTTGAGCTGCCCGCAGACGGTCCGGGTGCGGTTGTGCAGCGTCAGCCGCAGCGTCGCCCACCCGCCGCCGCGCACGTAACCGCGGCGGACCCCGGTCAGCGTGACCGCGATCGGGTTGGGCTGGGCCGCCCCCGCGCAGACCGGGGCGGTCCTGGCGGCAGGCCGAGGCTTGGCGGCCGGCGTTGCGGCGCTCGCCTGCGTCGTGGTCCCCGCGAGCAGCGCCGCCGCGGTCATGACGGGGAGACAGCCGAGTATCAGGGCGCGGCTGCTGCGCCCGTTCGCATCACGCTTCGCTTGGTACATCACTCAACGAACATGGCACGTGACCTTCCGTCGCGCCGCTCGGCGCACCCCCGCACGGAGCAACCGGGGAGCGGTCAGGCACACTTCGAGGATGAGCATCATCGTCCGCCCTGCCCACCCCGACGAGTACGACGTCGCAGGTCACCTCGTCGCCGAGGCCTTCATCAGCGACGGCCACACCGAGCGGGACGGCGACTACGCCAAGCTGCTCCGTGATCCGCGCGACCGGGCCGAGAAGGCGGAGCTGCTCGTCGCGGTGGACGAGGGGACGGGCACGGTCCTCGGCTCGGTGACCTTCGCGCCGCCCGGCTCCCCCTACGCGGACTTGGCACAAGGTCAGGAGGGCGAGTTCCGGATGCTGGCCGTCGCCCCGGACCCGGCCGCGCGCGGACGCGGCGTCGGCGAGCTGATGGTCCGCGCCGTGATCACCCGCGCCAAGGAGCTCGGGCTGCCCCGGATCGTCATGTCGTCGCAACAGCAGATGGCTTTCGCGCACCGGATATACGAGCGTCTCGGCTTCGTCCGGACCCCCGAACGCGACTGGTCCCCGATCCCCGGCATGGTCCTCTTCACCTACGCACTGGAGCTGTCCGGCTCGCCTGCGTGATGCCCGCAGGCAGGAGCCGCGACGCCGCTGTCGGTGCACGGAGTGCGCCGCGTCACGTGCCCCGGCGCGCAACCGAGTGATCGAACTGCTACTCGAACGAATCACGCCGCGACACAACATCTGGTGGTGCGTGACGCACCTGCCCCTAGATGTATGCTCATGCTCGCTGTCGAAGCAGGGGAACCCGGTGCGATTCCGGGACTGCCCCGCAACGGTGAGCGGCTGCCGATCCGTCCTGGATCCGGCCTGTCCGCAAGTCCGATGACCTGCCGTCAGTGCGTCCTCGGCCTGCCCGGCCGCGGGCGCTGCCACCGGGCCTCGTGGGTGGGCCGACGGGCTGCTTCGCGCTGCCCTGCTCCCGCCTGCCTTCTCACGCGGCCCGTGCCTCAGCCACCGGCCGCCAACGAGGAGCGTGCGCGTACATGACGGACATCGCCGTCCCCACCCTGCCCCAGCCCACCCGTGAGCCCGACGCGCGCGGCAACGCCGCTGACGCTCCCGGCACCGCGCTGCTGGTCACGCTCACCGAGCGCTCCGCGGACCTGACGCAGGTCGACCCGGGCCGCGTCGCCGCCGCCGCGCTGCGCGGCCGCAGCGCCCGGGCCGACTACGCGGAGCTGCGCGGCCTGGCCATCGAGGCCGCCGCCGCGCTGATCGCCGAGGACCCGCAGTACTCCCGCCTGGCGGCCCGGCTGCTGGCCGAGGAGGTCCGCGAGGAGGCGGCCGGCCAGGGCGCGACCTGCTTCGCCGAGTCCGTGGCCGTCGGCCACCGCGAGGGCCTGATCGGCGACGACACCGCCGCCTTCGTCGCCGCCCACGCCGACGCACTGGACGCCGTCGTCGACCAGCAGGCCGACGACCGCTTCGAGTACTTCGGCCTGCGCACGATCTACTCCCGCTACCTGCTGCGCCACCCGATCACCCGTCAGGTGATCGAGACGCCCCAGCAGTTCATGCTGCGCGTGGCGTGCGGCCTGGAGGTCGGAGGCGACGAGAAGTCGGTGGCCGAGGTCGCCGAGCTGTACGGGCTGATGAGCCGTCTGGAGTACCTGCCCAGCTCGCCGACGCTGTTCAACTCCGGCACCCGGCACCCGCAGATGTCCTCCTGCTATCTGCTGGACTCGCCGCTGGACGAGCTGGACTCGATCTACAGCCGCTACGCGCAGATCGCCCGACTCTCCAAGCACGCGGGCGGGATCGGCCTGTCCTACTCCCGGATCCGCTCGCGCGGCTCGCTGATCCGCGGCACCAACGGCCAGTCCAACGGCATCGTCCCGTTCCTGCGCACCCTCGACTCCTCCGTCGCCGCCGTCAACCAAGGCGGTCGCCGCAAGGGCGCGGCCTGCGTCTACCTGGAGACCTGGCACGCCGACATCGAGGAGTTCCTGGAGCTCCGCGACAACACCGGCGAGGAGGCGCGCCGCACGCACAACCTCAACCTGGCGCACTGGATCCCGGACGAGTTCATGCGCCGCGTCGACGCCGACGGCGAGTGGTCGCTCTTCTCCCCCGGCGACGTCCCCGAACTGGTGGACCTGTGGGGCGCCGAGTTCGACGCCGCCTACGTCAAGGCCGAGCAGGACGGCAAGGCCGTCCGCACCATCGCGGCCCGGACCCTGTACGCGCGGATGATGCGCACCCTGGCCCAGACCGGCAACGGCTGGATGACCTTCAAGGACGCCTCCAACCGCGCCGCCAACCAGACCGCGCTGCCCGGCCGCACGGTCCACTCGTCCAACCTCTGCACCGAGATCATCGAGGTCACCGACGACTCCGAGACGGCGGTCTGCAACCTCGGCTCGGTCAACCTCGGCGCCCACGTGCTGCCGAACGGCGAGATCGACTGGGAGCGCCTGGACGCCACCGTGCGCACCGCGGTGACCTTCCTGGACCGGGTCATCGACATCAACTTCTACCCGACCCCCGAGGCGGGCACGTCCAACTCCCGCTGGCGGCCCGTGGGTCTGGGCATGATGGGCCTGCAGGACGTCTTCTTCAAGCTCCGCCTGGACTTCGACTCCGCCGAGGCCAAGGCGCTCTCGACGAAGCTCTCCGAGCGGGTCATGCTGGCCGCCTACGAGACCAGCTGCGAGCTGGCCGAGCGCTTCGGCCGTCACGCCGCCTACGACGAGACCCGCGCCGCCCGCGGCCAACTCCACATCGACCACTTCGACGTGGCACCGACCTGGCCCGAGCGCTGGGACGCGCTGCGCGCCCGCGTCGCCGAGACCGGCCTGCGCAACGCGCTGCTGCTGGCCATCGCGCCGACCGCGACCATCGCCTCGATCGCCGGCGTCTACGAGTGCATCGAGCCCCAGGTCTCCAACCTCTTCAAGCGCGAGACGCTGTCGGGCGAGTTCCTCCAGGTCAACCCGTACCTGGTGGCCGACCTGAAGAAGCTCGGCCTGTGGAACGCGATCACCCGCGAGGAACTGCGCGAGGGCAACGGCTCCGCCCAGGAGATCACCGACCTGCCGGAGAACTACAAGCGCCTCTACCGCACCGCCTGGGAGCTCCCGCAGCGTGCGCTGATCGACCTGGCCGCGGCCCGCATGCCGTACCTGGACCAGAGCCAGTCGCTGAACCTCTTCATGGCCGCGCCCACCATCGGCAAGCTCAGCTCGATGTACGCGTACGCCTGGAAGGTCGGCCTGAAGACCACCTACTACCTGCGCTCGCGCCCGGCGACCCGGATCGCCCGCGCTGCCGCCGCCCAGACGGTGCAGGAGGCGGAAGCCGTCGCCTGCTCCCTGGAGAACCCTGAGTCCTGCGAGGCCTGCCAGTAATGAGCACCGGTAACACCAGCACCAGCACAGCGAAGACGAAGAAGAACATCCTCGACCCGGGCTTCGAGCTGACGCTCCGTCCGATGCGCTACCCGGACTTCTACGAGCACTACCGGAACGCGATCAAGAACACCTGGACCGTGGAGGAGGTCGACCTCCACTCCGACGTCGCCGACCTCGCCAAGCTCAGCGCCGGTGAGCGTCACATGATCGGCCGCCTGGTCGCGTTCTTCGCGACGGGCGACTCGATCGTCTCCAACAACCTGGTGCTGACGCTCTACAAGCACATCAACTCCCCGGAGGCGCGGCTCTACCTCTCGCGCCAGCTCTTCGAGGAGGCCGTGCACGTCCAGTTCTACCTGACCCTGCTGGACACCTACCTGCCCGACCCGGAGGACCGCGCGGCGGCCTTCGACGCGGTGGAGAACATCCCCTCCATCCGCGAGAAGGCGCAGTTCTGCTTCCGCTGGATGGACAGCGTCGAGAAGATGGACCGGCTGGAGTCCAAGGAGGACCGCCGCCGGTTCCTGCTCAACCTGATCTGCTTCGCGGCGTGCATCGAGGGCCTGTTCTTCTACGGCGCCTTCGCGTACGTCTACTGGTTCCGCAGCCGCGGCCTGCTGCACGGTCTGGCGACCGGCACCAACTGGGTCTTCCGCGACGAGTCCATGCACATGGACTTCGCCTTCCAGATCGTCGACACGGTCCGGGCCGAGGAGCCCGACCTGTGGGACGACGAGATGGGCAAGCGGGTCACCGCGATGCTGGAGGAGGCCGTCGAGGCCGAGCTCCAGTTCGCCCGCGACCTGTGCGGCGAGGGCCTGCCGGGCATGAACACCGACTCCATGCGCGAGTACCTGCAGTGCGTCGCCGACCAGCGCCTGGCCCGCCTGGGCCTGCCGGTCCGCTACGGCTCAGAGAACCCGTTCGCCTTCATGGAGCTGCAGAACGTCCAGGAGCTGACCAACTTCTTCGAGCGCCGGGTCTCCGCGTACCAGATGGCCGTCGAGGGCTCGGTCTCCTTCGACGACGACTTCTAGGCACAGCCGGTCACAAAAGAGGGCGTTCACCCGTGCGGGTGAACGCCCTCTTTCGCTGTCCCGCTGTCACTCGTTCGGCACGACCTCGTACCGCGGCGTCAGCTCGGCCATCTGCCGAAGCGCGTCCTTGCGGTCCCGCTTGGAGAGCCGGTCGATGTAGAGGTAGCCGTTCAGGTGATCCGTCTCGTGCTGCAGGCAGCGCGCGAAGAAGCCGTTGCCCTCCACGACGATGTCCTTGCCGTCCTTGTCCTGGCCGCGCACGACGGCGAAGTCCGGACGGGGCAGCTCGGCGTACGCGCCGGGCACGGAGAGGCAGCCCTCGTTGCCGTCGTCCAGGTTCCGCCGCGACGGGTCCAGGTCGTCCAGCACCGGGTTCACCACGACGCCGATGTGCCGCACGTTGTCGTCGTCCGGGCAGTCGTAGACGAACACCCGCTGCCCCACACCGATCTGGTTGGCGGCGAGGCCGACACCCTCGGCGGCGTACATGCTCACGAACATGTCGTCGATCAGCGCGTGCAGCTCGGGCCCGAACTCCGTCACCGTGGCACACGGGTGATGCAGGACCGGATTCCCGACCACCGTGATCGGCCGCGCGGTCCCCCGCGAGGTGTCCGGCTCCTCCCCGACCACCTGCTGCGGCTCGGTGGCTTCCAACTGCTCTTCCGACATGCTCTCGCCTTCAAACGATCTCAGCTCTTCGCTCAAAGGGTAACCACCTCGGCGGCGCGAGGCTCCGCTGATGTGCGGCTCCGCCGCTTCGCTCCCGCCGGTGGTTGCACTATCCAGGGGCGCGGGGAACTGCGCGAGGAACCACGGACATGCGGATGGCCCTGCGCGTCCGGGGCTCTACCTCGCAGGGTGGCTTGTCGCGCAGTTCCCAGCGCCCCTGAGCAGAGTGCAACTGATCGTAATCAGCAGACCTCTTCGAGGTCCCGGTACGCCCGCCGCGCAGGCGACTCCGCCACCCAGCGGTCGAGCAGCTGCTCGACCAGCCCGGCCGGCGCAGCCACCCCGCACTCGCGCTCGGGAACCCACAGTTCCCCCTGCGCGTGGTGGCTCAGCCGCCCCAGTGGGCCGTCGTCGTGGGGGTCGTGGGCGCCGCTGTGGCCGTCGTCCGAGGCCATCCGGCTCTCGCTGCAGGCCCGGCAGAGCAGCCGCACCGAGGACGTCCAGTCCTCCGCCGCGTAGCCCGCCTCGGAGACGATCCGCTCCAGCGCGTCACGGTCACTCTCGGTGCTCGCCTGCAACAGCACCACGTGCGTCGGCACCGGCGAGGGCGCCCACAGTTCGATCTCGTCGAAGACCGGGTACGGGACCCCGTCCGCGACCCGCTCGCCGTGCGGCGAGCCGTCGTGGAGGACGACCTCGCCCCATCTGCGGCCGGAGGACGGCAGCGGGATGCTCAGCACCTCGACGCGCGCCGGGTCCAGGCGTCTGCCCCAGACCACCTCGGACTCGCCCTCCGGCGACAGCCTGACCGGCGTCATGCCGTAGTCGATCCGGACCGGGCCGTCACCGGGCGGGACGCGCAGGCCGTACGCCTGCCACGCGCGGCGGGCCAGCGCCCAGTCCTGGAGCGCGGTCGCCGCGATGCCCAGGTTCCACCAGTCCGGCGCGCCCGAGCCGGTGCCCCGGTCCAGCAGCGCCACCGCGCGCAGCCCCGCCGCGCGGGCCTGGTCCCAGTCCCGGCGGAACTTGTGCAGCAGCGCCAGGTTGAACCACGAGTCGGACAGCCACGGCTCCAGGTCCGTCGCCCGGACCAGGAGTGCTCCTGCGTCGTCGAGCCGACCGTCACCGATGAGCGTGAAGGCGCGGTCGGTGGTCTGCCGCCAGGTGGCGGACGGCCTCTGCCGTGCTCGATTGAAGATCTTCACCTCAGCCTGCCGCTTGTCGGTCCCCTGCACTGTCGCGTGCACATGTGGCATTGCCTGCGTTGCTACATCCATAGGTCGACACATGGACCCGCAAGGCCCTGCATCAGCATCCAACCACGAGCGCACCCTCGCTCGCTGCCTACCCAGGCATCCGCTGGCAAACACGAGCCAATGCCTCGACCACACGGGGTTCGTACTCCTGCGCTGTCTCCTCCCGCAACTGCGCGAGCACCTCCTCCCGCCGGGCCGGTCCCGGGTCGTCGCACGCCAGGTCGTCGTACGCGTTGGCGACGCGGACAATGCGCGCCGCGAGCGGGACGTCGCCGTCCCGGCTGCCGTCCGGACGACGGTACGGCTCGGCCAGTCGGGCCACGATCTCGGCGACTTCGGGCGGAACGCCGGTCCTGCGGATCACCTCGCTGCCCAACTGCCCGATCCGCCGCTGCTCCGTCCGCGAGAGCAGCGCCGTCGCGCCGCCGGGAATCGGGTCCACCAGCGAGAGTTGACCGATGTCGTGCATCAGCGCCGCGTACTCCAGCAGCAGCAGTTCGCCCTCGTTCAGCGCGAGTTCGCGGCCGACCCGGCAGGCGAGCAGGGTGACGCGCTGCGCGTGGCCCGGCAGGGTGTACCCGGCGACCTCGGTGGCTCGGGCCAGGCTGGCGATCGTCTGCCTCTGGGTAGCCCGGATGGCCGCGTAGCGGCGGAAGCCCGCCTGGGTCAGCAACAGCGGCACGGAGAAGAGCGGCAGCGCCCAGAGTCCGATCTCTCCTGCCGCGATGGCGATCACGACGCCGGTCGCGACTATCGCCGAGCCGATGCGCAGCAGCGCGCAGGACTCGTCGCGCAAGGCGTGCGTGAAGCGCGCGCCGGAGTGCGCTCCCGCCAGCAGCGCCGCCAACCCCATGTCGGCCAGGGCCGCGACCCCGGCGCACACCGCCAGATACGCGCCGTTCGCCGGGCCGTGCTCCAGGCCGTGCCGCAGCAGCACGCCACGGTTGTAGAAGGGCTGGAACAGCAGCGCGGCCACCCCGACCGAGAGCACCCGCCGGGCCACCGAGTCCCAGCGCGGCTGCCGCCCACGGACCACCCGAGGCACCATGCCGACCATCGCCGCGCCCGTGGTCACCACCACGACCTGGGCCACCCCGTGATGCGTCCGCTCCCCTGCCAGCGCGCCGAGCAGCGCGTACGCCAGCGCCCCCGCCGCGCCGAGCGGCGCCTGTGCGCGGTCGCCCGGCAGAGTGGTCCGCATCAGTTCGCCGACCGCCACGAACGTCCCGAAGGCCAGGGCGATCCACGGCTCCACGAATCCGTAGACGGCCAGCCACGCCCCGGACGCGACGACCAACCCCACGGCGGAGACGTAGACGGCCACGATCCGACGCGGCAGCCGGCCGACCCGCGCCGCGTCTATCGTCGGCGGGGCACCGGCGGCACCCGGACGCAGACCGCTGGTACCGCCCGCCGACCCGGCCTGCTGCATCGGCACGGCCGGTCGGCGCACCTCCCACTCCTGCGCCCGGACGTCCCGGGCGAGGAGCCGTTGACGACGGCTCAACGCGCCACCCTGGTAGCCGCGTTCTTCACCCCTGAGGCACCGGAACCCGGAGTGCCGGGGGTGCCAGGGGCTGCGCCACCCCCAGCGCCGGCTCCGGCCGGACGCCTCGGCTCCCGGATTCCGAGCGGCAGGTCCGGCGCGGCCTCGTCGGCCGCCGTCGGAGCCGCCGGCTGCCAGCCGTGGCGACGCACCGCCCGTACCAGCGCCTCCACCATCACCGGGTCGAACTGGCTTCCGGCGCACCGCTCCAGCTCCACCACCGCCTCGGTGACCGGCCGACCGCGCCGGTACGAGCGGGTGGAGGTCATCGAGTCGAAGGCGTCCGCCACCGCGATCACCCGGGCGAACTCCGGGATCTCCTCACCCGTCAGGCCGGACGGGTAGCCGCGCCCGTCCATCCGCTCGTGGTGGTGCAGGATGCCCTCACGCGCCTCGCCCAGGAATCCGATGCCGCGCACCATCTCGTGCCCGAAGGTCGGATGCAGCTGCACAGCCTCGTGCTCGTCGTCGGTCAGCGGACCGTTCTTCCGCAGCACCCGCGTCGGCACGCCCAACTTGCCGATGTCGTGCAGGACCCCGGCCACCCGCAGCGAGGCGACACGCTCCTCCGCCATCCGCAGCTCGCGCGCCATCAGCACCGACGCACGGCTGACGCGCTCACTGTGGCCCCGGGTGTACTCGTCCTTGATCTCCACCGCCTGCACCAGCGCGCTGACCGTCGCCTGGTGCGCGGCCTCCTCCTGCTGGAACTGGACGTACACCCAGGAGGAGACCGTCAGCGGCAGCAGCACGAGCACGGCGGCCAAGCCGCCGTAGGAGCTCCACAGGACGGCCATCATCAGCCCGATCAGCCCGTACCCCAGGCACGGCAGCAGCGACCGGAGCAGCGCTCCGCGCCACACCGTGTACGGGTCCGCCCGCTCGGCGGCGACCCTGATCCCGCCGACCAGCAGCGCCGTCACCAGGCAGAACGCCAACGCGGCGAGCAGCGTCGGGCCCAGCACCTCAGGGAACTGACGCTGAGTCAGCTCACTGCTCCCGCCCGTCGCGTCGAACACCTCGGCCGCCGCGCAGGCGGCCAGCGCCAACTGCGCCGCGTTCCAGGCACGCCGCAGCGCACGCGGCGGCTCGGCGGGCGCGAGCACCGCGCCCAGCACCGGCACCAGCGCCGCCGCCCCGGGCCGCAGCAGGGTCGCTGCGGCGAGCAGCACCGGGAAGAACGCGGTCCACCGCGTCTGCGTCTCCACCCCACCTGCGGCGCTGAGCGCCTGACGCCGCACCAGCCACTCGCAGGCGACGTACAGCGCGCCCAGCACGAGCACCTGGCTCCACGGGCTGCGGCCAACCCCGAACTCCAGCGGACAGACGAGCGCCGCCGTGATCACCGCGACCACGTAGCAGCGCCCTACGAGCCCAAGAGGTTCCCCGCCCCCGGCCGCAGTCGAGCCCGCGATCTCCGCATCCGCCACCGACTCCGACTCCGCTCCGCCTTCGCCAGGTCCGGGCCTCAGTTCATCGCACAGCGCCCGCACAGGGGCAGACGTTCCGCGAAAAACGCCACGAACGGGTGACTGGATACCCCTGACCCTCGGGTTTGAAGCGCGAGAAGTGGCACGTTTTCATCGGCGGTGCTGCCGCGGGCAGTTGCAAACGTCAGAGGCGCGGGGGGGGGGGGGGGGGGGGCGGCGGGCAGCCCCCCCGAAGGCCAGCAAAAAAACCCAACGAACACGCA
>NZ_JADPRT010000002.1:507336-773210 GCF_015690355.1 Streptacidiphilus fuscans
TTGTCCAACCCGCCGCGCGGGGGCCCCCCCCCGGCGCCCCCCCCCCCCGCCCCTAGGTGTTGCACCTACTCCTGAACGGTCGGGCGGGCGAGGAGCTCGCCCTCCACCGGAAGGCCCGCGCGGATGCGTTCGATCCGGGCCAGGACCTTGCCCCGCAGGTCCGCCGGCGCGGTGTCGCAACCGCAGGACCGCTTCACCAGGGCCTTGATCGCCTGCTCCAGGCCGTACTTGTCGAGGCAGGGCGAGCACTCGTCCAGATGCTCGCGCAGCCTCGCACAGTCCCCCTCGCCCATCTCGTTGTCGAGGTACTCGTAGAGGTGGTCGAGCACGTCGTCACACGAAGTGTCGTGGTGGTTGCCGCAGCTCATGAGTCCGCGCCTTTCCGGTCATCCCCCGCACCGCTTCCGGCCGGGACCAACCCGCGGTCACGGGCGTAGTCCTCCAGCAGCGACCGCAGTTGGCGGCGTCCGCGGTGGAGGCGGGACATCACCGTACCGATGGGTGTCCCCATGATGTCGGCAATCTCCTTGTACGCGAAGCCCTCGACGTCCGCGAGATACACCGCGATCCGGAACTCCTCCGGGATCGCCTGGAGGGCTTCCTTCACGTCGCTGTCCGGGAGGTGGTCCAGCGCCTGCGTCTCCGCCGATCGCAGACCGGTCGACATGTGCGACTCGGCCCGTGCCAGCTGCCAGTCCTCGATCTCGTCCGCACCGGTGCGCTGCGGCTCGCGCTGCTTCTTCCGGTAGGAGTTGATGAACGTGTTGGTCAGGATGCGGTACAGCCAGGCCTTGAGGTTGGTTCCCTCACGGAACTGGTGGAACGAGGCGAACGCCTTCGCGAACGTCTCCTGCAGCAGGTCCTCCGCGTCCGCGGGGTTGCGGGTCATCCGCAACGCAGCGGAGTACAGCTGGTCCAGGTAGGCCAAGGCGTCCCGTTCGAAGCGCTGCACGCGCTCCGACTCGGTCTCCTCGGTGTCCTTCGCGGCGACCGGACCCACCTCCTCGGCACTGAATGGCTTGCTCGCCAAGGAGACTATCGGGCTCGGAGAGGAATCGCCCGCGACGGGCCACTCAGCCCAGCCCAGGAACGACTCCGTCGCGTCCTCCGGGCGGGCCGGGCATGCGGCTGCAACCATGAGCTGCCTTCCACTGACGTGTTCGATCCTGACAGTGGCCACAACCAGGGAGCACAGCGGTTCATTCCCGTCACGCCCTCAGAAGAGCATCCCGGCGTCCTCCGGCTCGGGTTCGACCCGGTCCAGCAGCTCCGGTGCGTTGTTGCGGAAGTTGCCGACCGCCGGGCCGATCGGACGGAGCTCCATCAGCCCGGGAGCCGGCGGCGCCAGCAGCGCGGTGAGTTCGTCCTCCTCGGTGAGCGAACGGTCCAGCCAGTCGTCCCACCGGTCGCGCGGCAGGATCAGCGGCATCCGCGGATGGACGTGCGCCAGCTCCTCCTCCGCGGCGAGGGTGATGATCGTGCAGGTGGTGATCCAGGCCGCGGGGTCGTCCTCGGGGATGTTCCGGTCCCGCCAGAACTCGTACAGCCCGGCGAAGGCGGCCTGCGAGCCGTCCTTCGGTGTCACGAAGTACGGCTGCTTCTTCGGCGCCTTCTCCCCCGGGCGCTTCTCGGGGGTGTGCCACTCGAAGTAACCGTCGGCGGGGATCAGGCAGCGACGGGTGCTGAAGGCGCGGCGGTAGGCGGGCTTCTCGTGGACGGTCTCGCTGCGCGCGTTGAACATCTTCACGCCGACGCTCGGGTCCTTGGCCCAGGACGGCACCAGACCCCAGCGCAGCACCCGCAACTGCCGGACCGGGTCCGGCCCCTGCTCGCGTATCGGCCGCTCCAGGACCGCGAAGACGTCCTTGGTCGGCGCGACGTTGTAGTCCGCCGCGAGGGTCTCCTTCGGGTCCCACGAGGCGACGTCGAAGAGCTCGACCAGGTCCTCGGGCTTACGACTCGACGCGTACCGTCCGCACATGTGTCCCACCTTGCCAGGTCGGCACTACCCGTCGGCACTACGCGTCGGCACTTCCGGTCGGCACCGGGCCCGGCCACCGGACTGCCACAAGCCGGACACCTCACCGCAGCCGCCCGAAACCGGGAACTGGTCGCGCGGCGTCCCCGTGTGCGAGGCTGCACGCTTCGCACGGAGCTGCGAAGCCCGCCCCGCCGCCCCCGTTCCCGTGTCCCCGGAGTGCAGTCCGCATGCAGCCCCACAGCATCAGCCAGGTCTGGGACCAGCTGACCGGCACCCAGGCCATGCCCAACTCCACTGTGATCTGGGCCACGGCCGTCCTCGCCCTGCTCGCCGTCGGGTGGCGGACGGTGTGGCAGCTGACCCGCAACGTGGTCACCATCGCCCACGAGGGCGGCCACGCCCTGGTCGCGCTGCTGATGCGGCGTCGCCTGCACGGCATCCGGCTGCACTCCGACACCAGCGGTCTGACCGTCTCCTCCGGCAAGCCGCACGGTCCGGGCATGGTGCTGACCGCCGCCGCCGGATACGTCGCGCCCTCGCTGCTGGGCCTGGGCGGGGCGTGGATGCTCGCGGCGGGACACACCACGGGCCTGCTCTGGGCGGTCGTGGCGCTGCTGCTCTGCGTGCTGATCGAGGTGCGCAACGCCTACGGCGTCCTGACGGTGCTGCTGACCGGCGGGCTCTGCTTCGCCGTCTCCTGGTTCGGCAACGCGCAGCTGCAAGGCGCGTTCGCCTACCTCTGCGTCTGGTTCCTGCTGCTGGCGGGCGTGCGGCCGGTGCTGGAGCTGCAGACCAAACGCGCCCGCGGCCAGGCCCGTGACTCCGACGCGGACCAGCTGGCACGGCTCACCCGGCTGCCGGGCCTGTTCTGGGTCGGCGTCTTCCTCGTCGTCTCCCTCGGCTCGCTGCTCGTCGGCGCCCGCTGGCTGATCCCCTGGACCTGAACGGGCCGCCGAACCCCGCCGATCGGTCCAGCCCGCCGTTCCGAATCCGAACCGAACACTGACCGGCCCGTAAGCTTTGTGACCATGACCGAGCTGCACTGGCCC
Source organism: Streptacidiphilus fuscans (assembly GCF_015690355.1). Taxonomy (GTDB): domain Bacteria; phylum Actinomycetota; class Actinomycetes; order Streptomycetales; family Streptomycetaceae; genus Streptacidiphilus; species Streptacidiphilus fuscans. The sequence goes on from NZ_JADPRT010000002.1 coordinate 510,367, forward strand.
GCCCCGACCGCGACCGATCCCGTGGACGCGGTGGTGACCGTGCCCGGGTCCAAGTCCGCGACCAACCGTGCGCTGGTGCTCGCCGCCCTCGCCGCCCAGCCCGGCTACGTGCGGCGTCCGCTGCGCAGCCGCGACAGCCTGCTGATGGCCGACGGCCTGCGCGCCCTCGGCGTCGGCGTCGAGGACACGCTCAACTCCTCAAGCGGCGTCAGCGGCGGCGGCGACGCCTGGCGGGTGCTGCCCGGGCCGCTCGGCGGCCCGGCCCGGATCGACGTCGGCAACGCCGGCACGGTGATGCGCTTCCTGCCCCCGGTCGCCGCCCTCGCCGACGGCGACATCGCCTTCGACGGCGACCCGCGCTCGCACGAGCGCCCGCTCGGCGGCGTGATCGACGCACTGCGCGCCCTCGGCGCCCGCATCGAGGACGGCGGACGCGGCGCGCTGCCGCTGACCGTCCACGGCACCGGCGGCCTGGTCGGCGGCACGGTCACCGTGGACGCGTCCAGCTCCTCGCAGTTCGTCAGCGCGCTGCTGCTGTCCGGCCCCCGGTTCCAGCACGGCGTCGAGGTCCGCCACGTCGGCCAGCCGGTGCCGTCGCTGCCGCACATCCGGATGACGGTCGAGATGCTGCGCGCCGCCGGCGCCCAGGTCGACGCCCCCGAGGACGGCGGCGAGCCGGACGTCTGGCGGGTCACCCCGGGCGCGCTGCTCGGCCGGGACGTGGTCGTCGAGCCCGACCTCTCCAACGCCGCGCCGTTCCTGGCCGCCGCCCTGATCACCGGCGGCACCGTCACCGTCCGCGACTGGCCCGAGCGGACCAGCCAGCCGGGTGACCAGCTCCGTGACCTCTTCACCCGCATGGGCGGCTCCTGCGAGCTGACCGAGGAGGGCCTGCGCTTCACCGGCACCGGCCGCGTCCACGGCATCGACGCCGACCTGCACGCGGTCGGCGAGCTCACCCCGGTCGTCGCGGCCGTCGCCGCGCTGGCCGACTCGCCGTCCACCCTGAGCGGCATCGCCCACCTGCGGATGCACGAGACCGACCGCCTGGCCGCCCTGGCCCGCGAGCTGAACGCGCTCGGCGGCGACGTCACCGAGACCGAGGACGGCCTGCGAATCCGGCCCCGCCCGCTGCACGGCGGCGTCTTCCACACCTACGAGGACCACCGCCTGGCCACGGCCGCAGCCGTGCTCGGCCTGGTCGTGCCGGGCGTGGAGGTCGAGAACGTGGCGACGACGGCGAAGACCCTCCCCGACTTCCCCGATCTCTGGGCAGGCCTGCTCGGAGCGAAGGGCTAGGGGCCCCGCCATGCGCCGCTACGGCAAGGACGCCGACGAGGACGACATCCGCAACCGCCCCTCCCGGCGCGGCTCCCGTCCCCGCACCCGGATCCGCCCGACCCACGAGGACGCCGCCGAGGGCATGGTCCTCACCGTCGACCGGGGCCGGTTCTCCTGCCTCATCGACCAGGGCACCAAGCGTGAACGCGAGATCACCGCGATGAAGGCCCGCGAACTGGGCCGCAAGGGCGTCGTCGTGGGCGACCAGGTCGCCCTCGTCGGCGACCTCTCCGGCGAGGCGGGCGCGCTGGCCCGGATCGTCCGCGTCGAGGAACGCACCTCCGTGCTGCGCCGCACTGCGGACGACGACGACCCGTACGAGCGGATCGTCGTCGCCAACGCGAACCAGCTGGCCATCGTCACCGCCCTCGCCGACCCGGAACCGCGCCCACGCCTGATCGACCGCTGCCTGGTCGCCGCCTACGACGCGGGCATGGAACCGCTGCTGGTACTGACCAAGGCGGACCTGGCCTCGGCGGAACCCCTGCTGGAGACATATGCCCCGCTGGGTGTCCGCCACGTGGTGACCAGCCGGGACGAGCTCGCCGGGGAGGGTGCGGAGGCCGTCCGCGAGCTGCTGCGCGGGCTGGTCACCGTCTTCATCGGCCACAGCGGCGTCGGCAAGACGACCCTGGTCAACGCGCTGGTCCCGGACCACCAGCGCAGCACCGGCCACGTCAACGCGGTCACCGGCCGCGGCCGGCACACCACCACGTCGGCGCTGGCGCTGCGGCTGCCCGCGAAGAAGGGCGAGGAGACGGGGTGGGTCGTCGACACCCCCGGCTTCCGCAGCTTCGGTCTCTCCCACATCGAGCCGTCCCGCGTGATCCACGCCTTCCCGGACCTCGAACCGGGCACCGAGGGCTGCCCGCGTGCGTGCTCGCACGACGAACCCGACTGCGCGCTCGACGCGTGGGTCGCCGAAGGCCACGCCGACCCGGCCCGTCTCTACTCCCTCCGCCGCTTGCTCTCCTCCCGCGACGCCCACGAAGGCGACTAGCTCAGCTTTTGACTGCCGCAGGTAGTTGCACCTCCGGGGGCGCAACCGCCCCGGATGCCAAATGTGCCGCTCGCACTGATCATGGAATGGCAGTGATCGTTCCGTCAGGAAGGGCACACCGCGTGGCCTGGCTGTTCGTCGTCATCGCCGGGATCCTGGAGACCGGTTTCGCCGTCTGCCTCAAGCTCAGTGACGGGTTCTCCAAGGTCTGGCCCACCCTCGGCTTCGCCTGCTTCGCACTCGGCAGCTTCGGTCTGCTGACCCTCTCGCTGAAGACCCTCGACGTCGGTCCCGCCTACGCCGTCTGGACGGGGATCGGCGCCGCCGGGACCGCCGTCGTCGGAATGATCTGGCTCGGTGACCTGGTCTCCGCGCTCAAGCTGGTGTCCATCGCGCTCGTCCTGATCGGCGTCGTCGGACTCCAACTCAGCGGCTCCGGCCACTGACCGAGCCGTGGACGCGCGGTGGCGGCGCTGGCCCCGCACCCCTGACGATCGTTACTGTTCGGGGCATGGCCGACTACTCCGACGATCTGCGCCTCGCCCACGTCCTGGCTGACCACGCCGACTCGGTGACCCTCGAGCGCTTCCGTGCGCTCGACCTCACCGTGGAGACCAAGCCGGACCTCACCCCGGTGAGCGACGCGGACAAGGCGGTCGAAGACCTCATCCGCGGCGACCTGCACCGGGCCCGTCCACGCGACTCGGTCCTCGGCGAGGAGTACGGCACCACCACCGGCCAGGGCCCGCGTCGTTGGGTGATCGACCCGATCGACGGGACCAAGAACTTCATCCGCGGCGTCCCCGTCTGGGCCACCCTGATCTCGCTGATGGAGCTGGGCCCCGGGGGCGAGCAGCCCGTCGTCGGCCTGGTGTCGGCGCCCGCGCTGAGTCGCCGTTGGTGGGCCGCGCGCGGGACCGGCGCGTTCACCGGACGGAGCATCACCCGGGCGACCAGGATCCGCGTCTCCGAGGTGTCCCGTCTGGAGGACGCCTCCTTCTCCTACTCCTCGCTCAGCGGCTGGGAGGAGCGCGGCAAGCTCGACGACTTCCTCGACCTGACCCGTGCCTGCTGGCGCACCCGCGCCTACGGCGACTTCTGGTCCTACATGATGGTCGCCGAGGGCGCGGTCGACATCGCCGCCGAGCCCGAGCTCAGCCTCTGGGACATGGCCGCCAACTGCGTCATCGTCGAGGAGGCGGGCGGCCGCTTCACCGGCCTGGACGGGATTCCGGGCGTCCGCAGCGGCAACGCCGTCGCGACCAACGGCCTGCTCCACGGCGAGGCACTGAGCCGCCTGGGCTGACACACCGTCGGTTCCGGTGCGGGACAGCTGACGAGACAGCTGATCCGCCCTTTATCCACTGGGACGGTACGGTACGAACGTCCGTTCCCGCCCTCCTTCCTGAGGACTGCCTGTGTCCTGGATCAGCGACCACCTGATGGGGCTCAACGCCACGCTGGTGCTGATCGCCGTGTTCCTGCTGCCCGCGCTGGAGTCGAGCGTCTTCCTCGGCTTCGTCATCCCGGGTGAGACCGCCGTCGTGATCGGCGGCGTGACCGCCTTCAACGGCCGGACAGCGCTGTGGGAGGTGCTGGTCGCGGCGATCCTCGGCGCGGTGATCGGCGACAGCATCGGCTACGCCGTCGGCAAGCGCTGGGGCGACACCCTGCTGGGACGCCTGCCCGCCAAGGTGATCAAGCCGTCCAGCGTCCGGCAGAGCAAGGAGCTGATCCAGCGTCTGGGCGGCAAGGCCGTCTTCGCCGGTCGGTTCGCCGCGGCGCTGCGGGCCCTGGTCCCGGGGCTGTGCGGGGTGTCCGAGATGCCGTACCGGACGTTCCTCACCTGGAACATGCTCGGCGGCGCGTTCTGGGCGACCGGCTTCACGCTGCTCGGCTACTTCGCGGGCGCGGGCTGGCACCAGGTGGAGCACTACGCCTCGGTGGCGAGCTGGATCTTCGTCGGCGTGATCGCCGTCGCCCTGGCCGGGCTGATCCTGCTCAAGCGCCGCGCGGAGAAAAAGGCGGAGGAGTGGCTGGACACGCCGAAGTCCGCCCCGTCGGCGGCACGCGAGGCGTCCGAGGAGTCCGCGGTCTGAGCGTCCGAGCGGACGGGACGAGCCGCCGGACGGCAGCCTGAGCGGCTCAGCGGGCCGCTCCGACCCGGCCTGGACCTGGTCCATTTCACGATTCGAGCCACATCCGTACAGCTTCCGGCCACTTGATACCCTCATCGCATGAGTGACCTGCTGGAACGTCTTCGTACCCGCGGCTGGCGCCTGACCGCGCAGCGGCGGGTCGTCGCGCAGGTCCTGGACGGCGACCACGTCCACTTCACCGCCGACGAGGTGCACGCGCGCGCCGTCGAGCTGCTGCCGGAGATCAGCCGGGCCACGGTCTACAACACGCTGGGCGAGATGGTCGGCCTCGGCGAGATCCTCGAAGTCAGCACGGACGGCCGAGCCAAGCGCTACGACCCGAACGCGCACCACGCCCACCAGCACCTGGTCTGCCAGTCCTGCGGCCTCATCCGTGACGTCCACCCCTCGGACGACCCGCTCGGCGCGCTGCCGGCGAACGAGCGCTTCGGCTTCGCGATCTCCGGCGTCGAGGTCACCTACCGCGGCCTCTGCCCGGACTGCGCCGCCAAGGCCTGAGACACGGGCCCCAGGCACAGGCTCCAGGCGCGAGGTGACAGGCGTGACGCGCGGCGGGTTATGCCGACAGCTCCGCGCGGAGCGCCTCCAACAGCCGCTCGGCGCGCTCCGTCACCGCCTCCGGGCCCAGCTCCGCCGCGCGCACGCACCAGCCGCGTGCCTCCCGCAGCTCGCCCCGGCGTGCCGCGATCAGCGCCAGCCGGAGCGCCGCACGCCCGTGTCCGGCCTCGGCGGCCGCCGCGTACCAGCGCATGGCCTCGGACTCGCCGCCCTCGCGGGCCAGCAGCAGGCCGAGATTGAACGCACCGCTGCGGCTGCCGCCCTCGGCCGCCCGCCGGTACCAGTGCTCGGCCTCGCGGACCTCGCCGCGCTCCGCCGCGCGCACGCCGATCCGGACGGCCGCCCGGCCGTGACCCGCCTCCGCCGCGCGCCGGTACCACTGCTCGACGTCCTCGCCGCGCAGCCCGGTCTCGTCCTCACGTCGCTCCAGCAGCACCGCCAGCCGGAACGCGCCCTCCGGCGACCCTCCGTCAGCAGCCTGCCGGTAGCGGACGATCGCGGTGCCGAAGTCGCCACGCCGCTCCTTGGCGACGCCCAGTTGCAGCGCCGCCGCCGCATGCCCCTCGCCCGCAGCGCGGGCGTACCACGCCTGGGCCGAGTGCAGCTCGCCGCGCTCCGAGTGGAGGATGCCGAGGTTGTAGGCCGCGTCGACCGATCCCGCCTCGGCGGCCTTGGAGAACCACGGCTCGGCGCCCGGGGTGTCGCCGCGCTGGAGCAGCATCACCGCCAGCGCGTTGCTGGCCTCCCGGTGCCCGGCGTAGGCGGCCCGGCGGTACCACTGCTCGGCGGTGGCCTCCTTGCCCTGCGCGGCGGCCATCAGTCCGAGGTTGAACGCGCCGTTGTGGTCCCCGGCCTCCAGCGCGGAGCGGTACCACTGCTCGGCCATCTCGGTCTCGCCCCACTCGTCGTGGAGCGCGCCCAGCGCGTTGGCGGCGTTGCCGTCACCCGCCTCCGCGGCCTCGCGCCACCAGTCGGCAGCGCCGACGGCATCGCCCTGGTCCCGGAGCAGGAAGCCCATGGCGCAGGCTGCCCGGGTCTCCCCCGCCTGCGCGGCCTGGCGGTACCAACGGGCGGCCTCGTCCCGATCGCCACGCGCCTCCAGCACACTGCCCAGGCGCAGCGCGGCCGCGGCATGGCTGCGAGCCGCCGCCTGCCGGTACCAGGGCTCCGCCCCTGCGGGGTCCTTCGCCGTCTCGCGCAGTCGGCCCAGCCGGTAGGCCGCCTCACGGTGGCCGACCTCGGCCGCCACGCGGAACCACTTCTCGGCCCGAAGCGAGTCGCGGCGGTGTTCGAGCAGGTCACCCAGGGCGTAGGCACCGCCGGTGTGGCCCTGCTCGGCGGCCTGGAGCAGCCAGTACTCCGCGCCGGGCTCGTCACCGTGGTCGCGCAGGTGCAGGCCGAGCGCATGCGCTGCCGGAGCACTCCCGGCGACCGCGGCGGCGCGCCACCACTGCCCGGCCTCCTCGCGGTGGCCGCGCTGGTGCAGCAGCACCCCGAGGTTGTTGGCGCCCGCCCTCAGCCCGGCCGCCGCCGCACGACGGAGATAGGCCTCGGCAGCGTCCAGATCCCCGCGGCGCAGCAGCAGCGCGCCCAGCAGGCTGGCGGCAGCGGCGTCACCCGCGTCGGCGGCCTCGCGGTAGCGGGCCTCCAGCGCGTTCTCCTCCTGCGCGGCGAGGACGGACTCGAAGCTGCCCACGGCCGTCGGCGGCTCACACGCGGGCTGGTCGTCGTACCGGCCGGCCGCGTGCATCGGGTCGAGCGCCGGGGCGGAGGCGTCAGTGACGTCGGCGACCTCGGTGGGCTCGGATGGAGCGGCGAGGTCGGCGGGATCGGCGGAGTCCGCCGCCCGGGCTGGGCCGGAAGGGTCGGTCAGTGCGGAGAGACGAAGCCTCACGGAGGACCACACGGAGGACGTCGACTGCGCGACGACGGGCGCGGCGAGGTCGGCGACCGACGGCTCGTCCTTGTCCGGCTGGGCTTCGTCCGCTCGCTGCGACGGCAGCTGCCCCGCCTGCTCGGCCCCTGCCGGGCCTCCCGCCTTTACCGACATGTCGACTCCCGCGTCCGCCGGGGCTGCGGGCGCCCCCGGTACGCAATCTCCCCCATCGAGCTCATCGTGGCACCATCCGCAACCCGCGTACACCCTGGTATACCGCAGCTTGTGAGGGTACTTCAGCGCTTTGTCGATTTCGCGACACGTCTACTGTGAAACATTCGCGCGAGCCCCTGACACACTCGGCCCCATGACGTCCCACGATGCCCGGTGAGCCCCCACCTTCCCCGCCCCGGAGGGCATAAGACTGTGCGTCAGATTCCGTACCCGTTCGGACGAGCAGACCGGTCCGGCCTCGCCCGGACGGGCGCACGACGAAGGCCCGGTGCCGAGGCACCGGGCCTTCTCTTTGGTAGCGGGGACAGGATTTGAACCTGCGACCTCTGGGTTATGAGCCCAGCGAGCTACCGAGCTGCTCCACCCCGCGTCGTTGTGTCTTAAGCGTACGTCATCCAGGGTGATCAGAGCAAATCGATATAACCCGCAGGTGAACAGCCGGATCCACGCGAGCCGGACCGTCGCGCGCGCGGCACGGCCGCATGCGAAAAGACCCGGTGCCATGGGCACCGGGTCTTTTCTTTGGTAGCGGGGACAGGATTTGAACCTGCGACCTCTGGGTTATGAGCCCAGCGAGCTACCGAGCTGCTCCACCCCGCGTCGTTGTGTCTCAACCATAGCATGGGCGCTGAGGCACCCCTGACCAGCCCTTCACCCGAGATAGCCGACCAGCAGCGGATACAGCCCGTCGACCAGCACCTCGCACAGCCCCAGCAGCAACAACCCGGTCACCGCCGGCAGCCAGCGTCGACGCACCGGCACGGCCAGGAACAGCGCCGCGCAGATCAGCGCCACGACGCAGAGCAGCGACTTGGCCTGCAGCCAGGCGGTCAGCTCACGCGGACCGAGCTCCGCGGCACGCCCGACCACGTCGAAGCGGTCCAGCCAGTACGCGGCGGCCTTCAGTGCGAGCAGCATCGCCAGCAGGACCGACATCTGCACACGCGCCGCGTCCGTACTCCGTCTTCGCCGGTCCTGGAGCTGCAACCCGCCGTAGAGGTAGTGCACCGCGCCCGACGCCACCAACGAGGCGAAGGCCGCGGCGAAGCCGAAGTCCACCAGGAACCGGTACCAAGGAACGGTCGTCAGGTAGAAGCTGTAGTCCAGGTGGAACTGCGGATCCCGCGCCCCCCAAGGGACCTGGTGCACCGTCTCCTGCCACAACTCCGCGTGCGTCGCCGCCGCCGCGCCCGCCAGCACGCCGGGCACCCCGGCGACCGTGGCCAGCAGCAACGGCTTGCGCCCGGCGACGAGCTGCCGGCACGGGTCCAGGCTCACCTGCTCGGGCGACATCACACTGAGCGGCTGCCGCAGCCGGTGCGCCAGCCAGCAGTTCACCCCGACCATCAGCGCCATCACCGCACCGAAGACCAGGAACAGGAACAGCTGTCCCCAGGTCGGGGCCAGCAGCACGACCAGCGCCGCAAGCATCACGCCGCCCGAGATCGCCGAAGCCAGCGGCAGCACCCGGGGTCGACGCCGGGTCGGGCCTGGCGTCGGCATCTGGAAAACCACGGCGGATCCTCGGGCTCGTCGTCGTTCGGTGCGGGCGGAGTGGTAGGGCGGTCGGTATGTCCAACTCCGGCGACGATTATTTGAGTTCCCGGCGACGTGTGAGGATAGGTTCCATGTCCGACGCCACTCCCCCCGCCGCCCGCCCGCTGACCCGCGCCGCGCTCGAGATCGACGAGTACGTCGCAGGCCTGGGCTGGGACCAGCCCGCCCGCCTCTTCGCGCTGGTGGACACCTCCGACCTGCTGGCCAACGAGCCGGCCCTGGCCCGCCAGCTCGGCCTGGAGCCGGGGGCGGAGGGCGAACTCACTCCGATCGAGCAGGACGAGCTGCCGCGCGGCGCGAAGCTGGACGAGTTCCTCGGCACGATCGCCTGGCCGGACGCGGTCGCGGGCTGCGCGCTGGTCGTCGAGCGCCTGATCCTGCCGCCGTCGGCGGAGACGAGCATGCCCAAGGGCAAGAGCGAGAAGGAGCTGGCGGCGTTCGTCGCCCAGCACCCGGAGCGGCAGGAGGTCCGCATGACCGTCGCGGTCCTCCGCGACGGCAGCCGCGAGACGGCACTCCGCCTCCGCGAGAAGGACTCCCCCCGCGAGGTCCTCACCGGCCCCGCCCTCGTCCCCGGCCTCGCCGACGCCCTGCTGACAACGTTCAGCTAGCCCTCGGCAGACGAGGTAGTTGCACTCACCTCAGGGGCGCGGGGCTCTGCTGACATGCGGCTCCGCCGCGCCCCTGAAGTGCAACTACTTGCTGGTGCAACTCGGCAGCGCCGAGACGTCCCCGGAGCGGATGTCCGCGAGCGCGGCGAGCGCGCCGTTGAGGTTCGTCTCCTTGACGAGCGTCAGGCCCGACGGTGTCGCCGACGCCGCCTCCGCGCAGTTGTCCGCCGGAGTCATGAAGTACTGCGCACCGGCGTTGCGCGCAGCGATCATCTTCATGCTGATGCCGCCGATCGGCCCGACATTGCCCTGGTCGTCGATCGTCCCGGTCCCGGCGACGAACTTCCCGCCGGTGAGGTTGGTCGGCTGGAGCTTGTCGATGATGCCCAGGGCGAACATGAGCCCGGCGCTCGGGCCGCCGACGTCGCCCAGGTTGATCTGCACGTCGAACGGGAAGGTGTGCTCGACGTCCGGCTGGATGCCGACCATGGCCTTCTTCGTGCTCGTGTTCTCCACCGTGGTGACGGTGACCTTCTGCTCCGCCGCCGCACGCTGCGCCGCCGTCAGGGTGACGTCCGAGCTCTTCTGCGCCGGGATCACCGTGAAGACCACGTTCTGCCCGGGCTGGTGCTTGGTGACCAGCGCGCCGACCTGGTTCGGGTCGGTGACCGGTGTGCCGTCCACCGCGACGATCACGTCACCCGCGTGCAGCTTGCCGACGGAGGGGCTGCCCTCGACCACGGCCGCGACCACGACCTCCGCCTCGACCTTGTAGCCGAGCTGGGTCAGCGCAGCGGTCCGCGCGCTGTCCTGCGAGGAGGAGAACTCCTCGGCGTTCTGCTGCTGGGCCTGCTGCTCGGTCTGGCCCTGGGGGTAGAGGGTGTCGTGCGGGACTATCGCCATGCTGCTGTCGAACCAGCCGGCCAGCGCCGAGATCAGGTTCGGCTGGTAGTCCGCGCTGCTGACCTCGACCGTGGTCATGTTGAGGTTGCCCGTCGTCGGATAGGTCTTCTGACCGTTGATCACGATGACCGCCTTGCCGTTCTGGTCGCCGAGCGTGTTGTACGTCGGCCCAGGACTCATCTCCGCGTACGGCGCGGGAACCAGCAGGGCGACGCAGAACAGCGCTATCAGCAGCAGCGTGGAGGCGAGCATCGTCGCGGAACGGCGTGGCATGGCACGACAGTACGGGAAGCGATCGTCGTCGCGCCCGCCGGACTACGCTTCCGGCCCGTCCGCCTTGCGTTCCATCGCCTCGCGGAAGCGCTCGTAGCCTTGCAGCGAGTCGTAGTCGCCCGTGGTGCGGGTCCGGGACGACCAGGTCACCCAGAGCGCGGCCAGGACCCCGCCCACCAACGGAATGATCCACCAGGCGAGCACACTCATGTCGTTCTCCCAGCTCATCGTGGTATCAGCAGACTAGCCGTTGATACGCACAACGATCGGCGAACCGCCCCGGTCACGCACGACGACTTCGTCCGACCCGGCACGTTCGCGTCGCGTTCTCACCCGGCTCGGCCCACATGATCGCGCCTGCGGGCACCGCCCCGCGAATCAGCAGGCCGCGACCCACTCGTCGGTGCCGTCCGCGAAGCGCTGGTGCTTCCAGATCGGCACCTCGTGCTTGAGGGTGTCGATCAGCTTGCGGCAGGCCTCGAAGGCCTCACCCCGATGGGCGCAGGAGACGGCGACGATCACGGCGACGTCGTTGATCTCCAGCAGTCCGACCCGGTGCACGGCGGCGAGCGCGAGCACGTCGTGGTCGGCGCAGATCTTCTCGGCGATCCGGCGCAGCTCGTCCGCCGCGGTGGGGTGAGCGCTGTACTCCAGGGCGGTGACGCCCTTGCCCCCGTCGTGGTCGCGCACGGTGCCGACGAAGATGTCGGTGCCACCCGCCGCGTCGTGCTCGACCGCCGCGTAGACCTCGTCGAGCGAGAGCGGGGTGTCGCGCAGCGCGAGCAGACGGATCGGGTCGTCGTGGGTGCTCATGTCGTCCATGATGGCGGATCGGCTGTCGGGTTCAACCCTTGATTCCGCATCGTGACACTGGGCTTCCGAAACTGGTCAGAGGCCGCGGCTGGGGACACGGTCAGCCGCGCCGCCGCTTCCGGGCCCGACGGACCAGCGCCGCCGTGCCGACCAGCGCCACCGTCGCGCCCGCCGCGCCCAGGCTGGTCGCCGCGTCCTTGCCACTGAGCCGGCGCCCGGCCACCGCATGGTTGCCGGAGACCTGGGTGAGCAGCTCGGCCAGCACCTGGTCGTTGCCGTAGCGCGGACGCCAGCCCGCCTCGTGCAGCCGACTGCCGGAGACCACCCACGGGTACATCGTGTAGGCCAGGTCCCCGGCGGGGGCCGGAGTCAGACCGAGGCGGTGCAGCCGGGCGGCCGTGCCGAGGGCGAGAGTGGCGGGCAGCTCCATCCGTCGGATGCCGGTGATCTGCTCCACCTCCTCCTGCTCCAGCCAGCCGTCGCAGCCGACCGTGACCTCGCCCTCCACCAGGCCGAGCACCGCGTACTCCAGCGCCGCGGTGAGGTCGTCGACATGGCAGAACTGCCAGCACGGCCGCGATCCCGCCACCACCAGCAGCCGAGGCGCCTCGAAGTGCCGGGTCAGCACGGTGTCCACGCCGGGACCGACCACCACGGCCGGACGCAGCACGGTGACCGAGAGGCCGGGGTGGACGTGGGGTGCGCGGGCGGCCAGTCGCTCGATCTCCAGCAGATCCCCGACCAGCGTGGCCTCCTCGGTGGCGCGCAACGGCGCGTCCTCCGCGAGCGGGACCTCGTTGTCGGCGAGCGCGCCGTAGACCATCGCCGAGGTGCAGAGCACCACCCGGTGCACGCCCGCCGCAGCGGCGGCGGTGATCACCGTCTGGGTGCCGCGCACGTTGTAGGCCGACCGGGCCTTAGGGTCCGACTCCATGCCGAGATCCAGGGCAAGGTGGACCACCACGTCGACGCCCGCCAGCCGCTCGGCCACGGCCGGGTCGCGCACGTCGAGCACCCGCCACTGGACGCCCTTGGTCTCACCGCGGCGCTCGTCGATCGCCAGCACCCGACGGACACCCTGTGACTCGGCCAGGCGACGGACCAGGCGCTCGCCCATGCCCGAGGCCGCGCCGGTCACGGCGACGACCAAGGGGGGACCGTCGTAGGCAGGGCTCTCGATCTCCGGCTCGGGACGCGGGGCCACCACGACGGCCGACGCGCCCGCGAGCGGGGCGGAGACAGCGTCCTCGGCACCCTCCTGCTCGGCGTCCCCCGCGTCCTGCGGAGGGTCCTCCACCATGTCCGGGCCGCCCCGGTCGCCGGTCAGCCCAGAGCGAAAGTGCGAAGCTGGGGAACTCACCGGCTATCCTCCACGGTTAGTTTTGATGCGTACGTAAGTGTCACGTACCGGTCCATCCTGCCCGAGCCCAGGGCATGGCGGTGCACCAGGCACCCGCTGTGTTTCCGGCGCGGCCTATCAGATCGAGGCGACTCGTGAGCGACATCCCCTTCGGCTTCGGCCTTCCCCCCGAGGAGCCCGAGGAGGGCAAGGAGGGGAAGCAGGGCGGCTCCGGCGGCTCTGGCGACACTGGTGGCTCCCAGGAGTCCGGCAAGGGCGACAAGCCCGGCGACGACACCCCCGGCGGCAACGGTCCCGGCGGTGACAACCCGTTCGGCTTCGGCTTTCCCGGGTTCCCGGGCATGCCCGGCCTGCCCGGTGGTCCCGGCGGCGCGGGCGGATCCGGCGACAATCCCTTCGCGGCGCTGTTCGGTGGCATGAACCCCGGCGACATCGGCGCTGCCTTCCAGCAGCTCGGCCAGATGCTCTCCTTCGACGGCGGCCCCGTCAACTGGGAGCTGGCCAAGAACATCGCCCGCCAGGCGGTCGTCCAGGGCACCGGCGAGGAGGGGTCCAAGGACCGCTCCGTCTCGCAGTCCGAGCAGACCGCCGTCGCCGAGGCGATGCGTCTCGCCGAGCTGTGGCTCGACTCCGCCACGGCGTTCCCGACCGGCGCCACCTCTGCCGCGGCCTGGAGCCGCGCCGAGTGGATCGAGGCCACCCAGCCCGTCTGGCAGGAGCTGGTCGACCCCGTCGCCGAGCGCGTCGGCGCGGCCATGGGCGGCGTCGTGCCCGAGGAGATGCAGGCCATGGCCGGCCCGCTGCTCGGCGTGATGCGTTCCATGGGCGGCGCCATGTTCGGCACCCAGATCGGCCAGGCGCTCGGTGCGCTCGCCGCCGAGGTGCTGAGCTCCACCGACATCGGCCTGCCGCTGGCCCCGGTCGGCAAGGCGGCGCTGCTGCCGCAGAACATCGAGACCTTCGGCGACGGCCTCTCCGTCCCGGCCGACGAGGTGCGGCTGTACCTGGCCCTGCGCGAGGCCGCGCACCAGCGCCTCTTCACGCACGTGCCGTGGCTGCGCCAGCACCTGTTCGGCGCGGTCGAGGCGTACGCGCGCGGCATCAAGGTCGACACCTCCCGCCTTGAGGACCTGGTCGGCCAGATCGACCCGACGAACCCCGAGGCACTGCAGGAGGCCATGAGCGGCGGCCTCTTCCAGCCCGAGGACACCCCCGAGCAGAAGGCCGCGCTGGCCCGCCTGGAGACGGCGCTGGCGCTGGTCGAGGGCTGGGTCGACGCGGTCGTCCACGCCGCCGCCTCGCCGCACCTGCCGCACGCCGCCGCGCTGCGCGAGACGCTGCGCCGTCGTCGCGCCACCGGTGGCCCGGCGGAGCAGACCTTCGCCACACTGGTCGGCCTGGAGCTGCGTCCGCGCCGGCTCCGCGACGCCTCCCGCCTCTGGGCCTCGCTGGCCGACGCCCGCGGTACGGACGGTCGCGACGGTCTCTGGGAGCACCCGGACATGCTGCCGACCGCTGCCGACCTGGACGACCCGGACGGCTTCGTGCACAGCGGCGACGCCCCGGAGCTGACCGAGGGCGGCATCGACTTCACCAAGCTGGACGAGCTGCTGAACGAGGCCGCGGGCGGCCGTCCGAAGCAGCAGCCGGAGGACGCCGGCGACGGCGAAGCCGGCAAGGACAGCAAGACGGACGACGTGGACGGCGACGACGACAAGAAGTCGGACGGGGACAAGTGAGTTCCTCCCTTCACGTGGCGCTCGGCGACTCGACTCTTCACACGGACGCGGTGCGCGTCCTGACCGAATGGGACGCGCCCGACGCGGAGCAGGACCTGCTCCGCCACGACTACCTGGACCACCTGGCCGCCCGGGCGGACGGCGTCTGGCGCAGCTGCCGACCGGCTCACATCACGGCCAGCGCGCTGGTCGTCGACGCCGACCGCGGCCGGGCCCTGCTCACCCTGCACCCCAAGGTCGGCCGCTGGCTCCAACTCGGGGGCCACTGCGAGCCGGAGGACGACACCCTCGCGGAGGCGGCGCTCCGCGAGGCCCGCGAGGAGTCGGGCATCGACACCGGCCTGACCCTCCTCGGCGACGGTCCGGTCAAGCTCGACCGGCACGCGGTGCGGTGTGCGGGCAAGGACGCCCCGGAGAACACCCACCTCGACGTCCAGTACCTGGTCCTGGCCCCGGCGGGAGCCGTCGCCGAGATCAGCGACGAATCCCTGGACCTGCGCTGGTTCGACCTCTCCGCGCTCCCGGACCCGACGGACGACTCGGTACGCGAGCTCGCCCGCAGGGCCCAGCTGGCCCTGGCCTGAACCCACCCAGGGGCTTAGTGGTCGCAGCCTTCCCGCGGAGCGGGGAGGCGGGCGGCGACGACACCCTCGAGGTACCCGCGGGCCCGTTCGGTCCGCGGGTAGGCGTCCAGCAGGGCCCAGAAGCGGCGCCCGTGGTCGGGCACCAGCAGGTGGGCCAGCTCGTGCAGCAGCACGTAGTCGACGACGTACTCCGGCATCCCCTGCAGGCGGTGCGAGAGTCGTATCGTGCCGTCGGAGGGGGTGCAGGAACCCCAGCGCGTGTTCTGGTTCGTCACCCAGCGGACGCTGCGCGGTCTGGCGCGGCCACCGAGGTACTTCTGGGACAGCTCACCGGCGCGCTCGGCCAGCTCGTCGTCACCGCGCAGCTGCTGCTTGCTCTCTCTGGCGTCCAGGCGGTCCAGCATCTGGGCCACCCAACGCTTCTCCTCCGCCTCCGACATCCGTGCCGGGATGAGGATGACGGTGCGTCCGTCCTCGCGGTAGGCGGACACCGTACGGCTTCGTCGGGTGCTCCTGCGCACCTCGACGGCCTGCGCCGCGGACCGGCTCTTGGCTGCTGCCAGAACAGACCTGCGCGGCACAGCAGGACGTTCTTCCGAACCCGCAGCCACGTCGGAGACGCTACCTGCCGACGCTGACAAATGTCCCGACCTGCTGGCCGAAAATCTCCTATCGGGTGGTCATCACCACATCGGGAATATGCCCAACTCCGAGCAAAACCGGACCAAGTGGCGCGGTGCAACGCCCCATGATCGTCGATCATCGGACAATACCCACAGCCCTGTGGATAACTTTTCGCGCTTGTCCTGGCCCCGCGCGACGATGCTGCTCCCACCTCCCGGCGGCCCTGCGCCGGAGACCTCACGCGAGGGAACGGAGCCGACGATGCGCCCCTGCCTCAAGCCCGCCCTGCGCCGAGCCTGGCGCGACCGCGAGACGCTTCAGTTCGGCGTCGGCCCGGGGCACGGCGGCGTGCTCGCCGCCTGTCCCGAGGAGGCCGAGTTCCTCGACCTCCTCGACGGCACCCGCGAGTTCCCCGCGCTCGCGGCCGAGGCGGCGCGGATCGGGATCAGCCCGGAGCGGGTGGACGAACTGCTGACCGGGCTTCGCGCGTGCGACGCCCTGGACGACAGCACGGCGCACCGACCACTGCTCGCGCTGCCGCCCGGCGAGCGGGCCAGGCTCGCACCGGATCTGGCCGCCCTGTCGCTCGCCAGACCGGGCCCCGGCGCGGCCCCTGCGGCGCTGCTGGCGCGACGACGGGCGCGGGTCGAGGTCCGCGGTGCCGGCCGCGTCGGAGCGGCCGTGGCCTCGCTGCTCGCGGCGGCCGGGGTGGGCCGGGTCCGGGTCAGGGACAGCGGCCGGGCGCTGCCGGAGGACGCCTCCCCCGCCGGGCTGCGTCCCGACGACGCCGGGCGGCTCCGCATCGACGCGGCCCGGGCCGCCGTGCGCCGGGCCGCGCCCGGCCAGCCCGACGAGACGGCCGGAGCCCAGCGCGCGCCGGACCTGGTCGTGGTCGCGCCCCGGGGCCTGCCCGATCCCGAGCTCGGCCAGGCCCTGCAGCAGGCTGCGCTGCCGCACCTCTACGCCGGTGTGGTGGAGACGGTCGGTTCGGTGGGCCCGCTGGTGCTCCCCGGGGTGACGCCCTGCGGGCGGTGCCGGTCCTGCCACCGCTCGGACGCCGATCCGAGCTGGCCGCTGCTGCTGGCCCAGCACTGCAGCAGTCGCAACGGGCTGGGCAGCAGTCCGGGTGCCGCCTGCGACGCCACCCTGGCCGCCACGGTCGCGGCCACCGCCGCCCTGCACGCGCTGATCTTCCTGGACGGTGGCACACCGCCTAGCCTTGGCGGGTGGGTCGACATCTCGATGGTCGACGGATCAATGCGCCGTCGCCCGCTCGACCCCCACCCCGATTGCGGCTGTTGTTGGCAGGCGGGGGCAGAATGACGAGGACCAGGCGTGGCGCCCGCAGGGCGTCGGCAACCGCCCTTGAGGCTGGGAGGCATCCGTGAGCGATCTTCCGCGGAAGGCAGTGACCCGCACGGCCAAGCTCGCTGCCCTGCCGCTGGGGATAGCCGGACGCGCAACGCTCGGGCTCGGCAAGCGGATCGGCGGGCGTCCCGCCGACGTCGTCGCCGCCGAGCTCCAACAGCGCACCGCCGACCAGCTGTTCAAGGTCCTGGGCGAGCTGAAGGGCGGGGCCATGAAGTTCGGTCAGGCCCTGTCCGTCTTCGAGGCCGCCCTCCCGGAGGAGGTCGCCAGCCCCTACCGGGCCGCCCTGACGAAGCTTCAGGAGGCCGCTCCACCGATGCCCGCTGCCTCCGTGCACGCCGCCCTGGCCGAGCGGATAGGGCCCGACTGGCGGGAGTTGTTCTCCTCGTTCGAGGACAAGCCCGCCGCCGCGGCTTCCATCGGCCAGGTGCACCGGGCCGTCTGGCACGACGGCCGCGAGGTCGCGGTCAAGGTGCAGTACCCGGGCGCGGGCGAGGCGCTCCTCTCCGACCTGACCCAACTCGGCCGGGTCGCGCGGCTGATCGGTCCGCTGATCCCCGGTCTGGACGTCAAGCCGCTGATCGCCGAGCTGCGCAACCGGATCACCGAGGAGCTGGACTACGCCCTGGAGGCCGAGTCCCAGCAGGTCCACGCCGAGGAGTTCGCCGACGACCCTGAGATCCGGGTCCCGGCGGTGGTCCACCATGCCGACCAGGTGCTCGTCACCGAGTGGCTCGAAGGCATCCCGCTGTCGGAGATCATCGCCTCCGGCACCCAGGAGCAGCGCGACCGCGCGGGCCAGCTGCTGGCCCGGTTCCTCTTCGCCGGTCCGGCGCGCACCGGACTGCTGCACGCCGACCCGCACCCGGGGAACTTCCGGTTGGTCGTCGACGACGGCCCGGCCGAGGGCTGGCAGCTCGGCGTCCTCGACTTCGGCACGGTCGACCGGCTGCCGGAGGGCCTGCCGGTGCCGATAGGGACCGCGTTGCGGCTGGCGCTGGCCGGCGACGCCGCCGGCGTCCTGGAGATGCTCCGCCAGGAGGGCTTCGTCAAGCCCACCATCGACCTGGACCCGGACGCCGTGCTCGACTACGTACTGCCGATCATCGAGCCGGCCGCGGTGCCGGAGTTCCGCTTCACCCGAAGCTGGATGCGCGCCCAAGCCGCCCGGGTCGGCGATCCGCGCTCGCCTGCCTACGCGCTGGGTCGGCAGCTCAACCTGCCGCCGTCCTACCTGCTCATCCACCGGGTCACCCTCAGCACCATCGGCGTGCTGTGCCAGCTGGACGCGACGGCGCCGTTCCGCGACGAGCTCCTCGACTGGCTGCCCGGCTTCGCCGGTGATCCGGACATCGACTGAGACCGGCTCTGGCTCTGGGAAGCCCTCGGGCCCGCCCCCCGTGAGGAGGAGCGGGCCCGATCAGTGTCTTCGGTTGTCTTCAGTCGTCTTGTGTTGCGTTACTGAGCCTGGGCTCAGAGAAGTGCGCCGGCCAGAGCGCGCCGCGCACGGAGCGTGGCGCGCTCGGCCCTTCGCTTGAGTCGGAGCGCGCGGACCATTCGTTCCCGGTCCGCGACCTCCAGGCGTTCTTGGTGTTGGACTCGCGCCAGGGCTTCGGGCATGAGTTGCATTGCGAGGGTCCTGTTCTGGGTGTTCTGGGCGTGGCTGGTGCGGCGGGGGCGCTGATCGGCGGGACGGTTCATCGGAGGGACCTGCTTGTCGATGGTCGGGACGGGGTGGTTGCGAAGATCTCCGGACGGATCGGCGATCTCGCGGATGGAGTCGCGCAGCGCGCTTGCCGCGGTCACACCAGGGCCTCGTTCTTGCGCGGACGGCCACGCGGCCGCTTCCGGGCCACCACCACACCCTGGACGAAGAGCTCCCCGCCCCAGACGCCCCACGGCTCACGCCGCTCGAGGGCACCGGCGAGGCACGCAGCCTTCACCGGGCAGGCGCCGCAGAGGGTCTTGGCGTACTCGACGTCGGCCGGGGTCTCGGCGAAGAAGACCTCGGGGTCGAGGGTCCGGCAGGGGATCGGAACGCCGAGGGTCTCGGCCTCCTCGAAAGCGGTGAGCTGCATCAGGGATACCTCCGGGGGGTGGGAGTCGTCGAAGTGGTCGGCAGGAGCTGCGGACGGGGCGTGTGGGCTGGTCACCGTTGACACGTTCGCGTCGTCTTCCTCGTGTGAGTCGTTGTGCTCTGACTGGCTGTTGCGTTCGGACTGGTCTGCCCGGAGCAAACAGAAGGGCCGCGGATCCCGATTCGGGATTCCGCGGCCCTGGAAGTGCCGACCTGATGCAGGTTCAGGTTCGCTCTATCCAGGGACGTGGGCCGCGGAAGGCCCGCATCGTGATCGCCTGTGCGGCGATCTGCTGCTGCAGGTGCTGCGTGTGCTTCTGGCTGGCAAAGGAGTGCTGGTGCTTGATCGAGCCGGCTCCGGCACCCGCGACGTCGCCATAACCGCCGGGGAAGGCGGTCAGGAGTGCTACGGGTGCCTCGGTCGGTCGCTCGTCACGGCGCGCATTCCAGGCTCCGGAGCCATTGCCGACAAGGGCGGCAGCGGCCAGGCGCACACGGGTGGCGTCGACACCGGCACCGACGGAGGACAGACCCAGGCCCGCAAGGCCGAGGGCCTTGGAACCACGAGCATCGACAGCGGTGGCGTCGAAGCAGGGCATGCCGAGGGCTTCGGCGGCCAAGGTCCGTCCAGTCAGTTTGGTGATCATGGTCTTCACAATGTCCGCCTCCCTTCGGCGTGCTCGGGGTCTGCTGGCGTCGCAGACCCGCTGGTGGTCAACTTCCTTCGTCCTGCTGTGCGCAGTCAGTCGTGCTGCCACGACTGCTGGTGCAGCAGAGATGCCCGCTACAGGTGGGACCTGAGTGGGCCAGGTCTCGTTTCCTCGACCTTGCTGGCACGCTAGTAGCCTCCGCACTGCGCGCGCAAACTATTTTTCGGGCGAGTCTTCAGGTGATCCCTCAGAGGCGCCGTTCTCGTCCCACAGGTCCGAGATGTCCCCCTGTTCGGGCCGCTCGGACGGTGTGGCCGTCGGGCCGACTCCCCCGCACAACGACAGCACGGCGTCGCCGTACTTGTCCAGCTTCGCGCGACCGACTCCGGAGATCTGACCGAGCTCCGCGGCCGAGCCGGGCGGCTGCTCGGCGATCGCGATCAGCGTGGCGTCGGTGAAGACGCAGTACGCGGGCAGGCCCTGATCGCGCGCCTCGCGGCTGCGCCAGTCGCGCAAGCGCTCGTAGAGGCCCTCGTCCAGGCTCGACGGGCATTCCTCACAGCGCCTCAGCTTTCGCTCGACCGCCTCGGTCAGCACCCGTCCGCAGACCCGGCACTTGATCGGCGACCTGGACCGGGACGCACGCCCCTCGCGTCCGGCCCCCGCGGCGCCTGCCGCACCCGCACGGCCCGCGCCCCGAGCGCCGCCGCGCGCGGCCGAGCCCGGACGCAGGCCGTCCAGGAACCGGGACGGATTGCGCGAGGCGCGCCCGCCGGGTGAACGGGCCAGTGCCCAGGAGAGCCCGAGGTGCTCCCGGGCCCGGGTGACGCCGACGTAGAGGAGCCGACGCTCCTCCTCGACCTGCTCGTCGGTCTTGGCGTAGGTGATGGGCATCATGCCCTCGGTCAGACCGACCAGGAAGACCGCGTCCCACTCCAGGCCCTTGGCCGAGTGCAGCGAGGCGAGGGTGACGCCCTCCACCGCCGGGGCGTGCTGGGCCGCCGCACGGGCGTCCAGCTCGGCGACGTACTCGGCGAGGTTGGCCGGCTGCTCCGCCGCGTGGCGGGCGGTCTCGAAGTCCTCGGCCAGCCGGACCAGTGCGGCAAGCGACTCCCAGCGCTCGCGCACCGCACCCGACCCCGACGGCGGCTGCGGGCTGAAGCCGCGGGTGGAGAGCACGGCGCGCACCTGGTCGGCCAGCCGCTCCGGCGCCTCGTCCAGCAGCGGGTCGACCGCTCCGCCCCCGGCCCGGGCCGCGCCGCGCAGCAGCATGCCCGCCTCGCGCACCTCGGGCCGTTCGAAGAACCGCTCGGCGCCGCGCAGTTGGTAGGCGATGCCCTGGTCGGCCAGCGCCTGCTCGTAGACCTCGGACTGGGCGTTGACCCGGAACAGCACCGCGACCTCGCTCGCCCGCACGCCCGAATCCAACAGGGCGCGGATGCGCTTGGCCGTGCCCTCGGCCTCGGCGGGCTCGTCCGGGTACTCGACGTAGGCCGGCTCGGGCCCGGGGTCGCGCTGGGAGACCAGCTCCAGCCGGTGCTGGGCGGCCTGGCCGCGCGCCTGGGAGAGCAGCCCGTTGGCGAGATTCACCACCTGGGGGCTGGACCGGTAGTCACGGACCAGCTTGATGACCTCGGCGTCGGGATGCCGGGACCGGAAGCCCAGCAGGTAGTCCGGGGTGGCGCCGGTGAAGGAGTAGATCGTCTGGCTGGCGTCGCCGACGACGCACACGCTGGAGCGCGAACCGAGCCAGAGGTCGAGCAGCCGCTGCTGGAGCGGCGAGACGTCCTGGTACTCGTCCACGACGAAGTGCTGGTACTGCGACCGGACCTGCTCGGCGACCTCCGGCCGCTCGTCCAGCACGCCCACCGCGAGCAGCAGCACGTCCTCGAAGTCGATCACCCCGCGGTCGCGCTTGAGCTCCTCGTAGACCTTGTAGACCTGCCGGATCTCGGCCGGGTCGCGCGGGGTCTCCCGACCGGCCTTCACCGCGGCGGCCGGGTAGTCCTCCGGAACCGTCTGGGTGACCTTGGCCCACTCGATCTCGCCGGTGAGGTCGCGCAGCTCGGTGCGCTCCAGCCGGAGCCGGCAGCGCCCGGCGGCCTCGGCGACCAACTGGACCTTGCGTTCGATCAGCCGGGGCACGTCGCCGCCGATCACGCGGGGCCAGAAGTACTGGAGCTGGCGCAGGGCGGCGGCGTGGAAGGTACGCGCCTGGACGCCCTCGACGCCGAGCTGCCGGAGCCGCCCGCGCATCTCCCCCGCCGCACGGGCGGTGAAGGTGACCGCGAGCACCCGCTGCGGCTGCATCACCCCGCTGCGGACGCCGTAGGCGATCCGGTGGGTGATGGCCCGGGTCTTGCCCGTGCCCGCGCCCGCGAGCACACAGACGGGCCCCTGGAGCGCCGTGGCGACGGCCCGCTGCTCGGGATCGAGGCCGTCGAGGACGGCCTCGGCGTCGCGCGGCGCGGTGGGGAAGGGCGATGCACCCGGGAGCTCTACCTGCATGCCGCCCATCCTCTCAAGCCGCAGCGACAAACCGGGCCACGTTGTCCACAGGCCCGGTGTGCTGATACGACCGGGAATCCGGAGCGGTCGCACGACGTTGGATCCTGCGGCAGCCACAAACCGAAGGAGCGAAAGCGATGTCCGCGACAGTCACCATGTACAGCACCACCTGGTGCGGCTACTGCCAGCGTCTCAAGTCGCAGCTGAACCGCGAGGGCATCACCTTCAACGAGATCAACATCGAGCAGGACCCGGAGTCCGCGGCCTTCGTCGAGAAGGTCAACAACGGCAACCAGACGGTCCCGACCGTGCTGGCGATCTCCTCCACGGGCGAGCAGACGGTGATGACCAACCCGTCCCTCGCGCAGGTCAAGGCCGCCCTGGCCTGAGGCCGTCCCGGCACGCGCAGAGCACTGCCGAAGGGCCCTCGGTCGCGCACACCGCGCGCCCGAGGGCCCTTCAGATTTCCGCGGGCGCGCCCAGGTCCCCGATCTCGCTGAACACTTCCGCCGACCGGACCGAGGGCGCATCCAGGCCGCCGAGCGAGCCGAGCGAATAGATCAGCCGGTTGCGGTCCGCCGAGTAGCGCGTCTCGGTCACCCGGACCGGGCCGGACTCGGTGTAGCCGGTGCGGAGTTGGACCAGCAGCGGCACGCCAGGGCCGGCCTGGAACCACTGCGCCTCCTCCGGATTGGGCATCCGCGCGCACAACTCGTCGACGCAGCCGGTCTCCAGGTACCCCGCGTCCGCGAGCGCCATCTCGTCGCCGCCGACCACCGGGTCGGGTGCCATCAGCGCCGTGCTGGCGGCGAGTCCGACCGGATAGTGACTCTCCTCGACGGACCACGGCTCGCCGTCCATGTAGCGCAGCATCCGACGCAGCACCACGGCCTCGCCCGGTTCGATCCGTAGGCGATCGGTGATGTCAGTGGTAGCACGTACGATCAGCATCTGAAAGTCGGAGGTCAATTTCCGACCGGCTGCGGCGGCTTCTTCGGCATAGGCTGCAAAGGCGGACCGAAGGGAGGTTCCAGGGCTTCCGAGTTCGGGATCGCTCGGTGCACGATAGGCATGATGATCCAGCACAGGGTGGTCCTTGAGATAGGTGCCTTTTCCCTGCACCCGAACCAGCAGGCCCTCATTGACCAGAACATCAACAGCAAGTCGGACAGTATTACGAGCAACCCCGTACTGGTTCTCCAACTCGCTTTCCACCGGGAGCGGCGTGCCGCCCTGCCACTCCCCACCCATGATCCGCCGCCGCAGATCGGCGGCGAGTCGCTGATATTTGGGGGCCTGCCCTGGCCCTCGGGAAATGTTCACCCCGAGAATGTAGCCATTCCCCTTGCGCGGTCTCGGGGAAACGAGCCAACATCGGTCAAGGCTGGCTCGATCCGGATAATCCCAACTACTTGCGCCGCGCCACGATCCTGCCCCGGAGGCACGAACGATGAACGACCGGAGAGCCTGGGCGGCTATCGCCTCCTTCCCACCGCACCCGCGGAACGTGCGGCACGCCCGCCGGATCACCAGAACGGCATTGGCGGCCTGGGGCGCGAGCGAACTGGTCGACAGCGCCGAGATGGTGGTCTCCGAGCTGGTCACCAACGCCCTGCGGTACGGCAGCGGCCCGGTCGATCTGACGCTCGCCCTGACGGAGGCGGGCCTCCGGATCTCCGTCACCGACGAGGGCACGTCGCTTCCCGCGACCCGCGACGCCGATCCGGACGCGCAGGGCGGGCGCGGCCTGCAGATCGTCGAACTGCTGGCGAAGAGCTGGGAGGTGATCGTCCGTCTGACCGGCAAGACGGTCACCTGTGTGCTGGAGCTCGACCAGTGCGACCCGCACCAGCGTGTGGCGCGGGCGGAACCCGTGACGGCTTTCCACCCTTCGAGTGAAGCCAGCGCGTGAAGCGAAGCGGGGGCGCGGGGGCGGAAGTTGCACTGCCCAGGGGCGCGAGGTGCAACTTCCCTTCGTCTTGAGGTGCTCGGCCGATGGCCCTACCAGCTCACGTCCGGGAGCTGGTCGCCGTACCAGAGTTCGACCAGGCGGCGGGCGATGGAGATGCCCGAGGGCGGGAACGTCGTCCCGTTCAGCATGCCGGTGCGGAGCTCCTCGCGGGTGAACCAGCGGGCCTCGTCCAACTCCTCGCCGTCGACGCGGATGTCCGCGCCGCCGTCGCGCATGTCCGCGCGGGCCATGAAGCCGAGCATCAAGCTGGACGGAAAGGGCCAGGGCTGCGAGGCCACGTACTCGACGGAGTCGAGGTCCACGCGGACGCCCGCCTCCTCGGCGACCTCGCGGGCCACCGCCTGCTCCAGGGACTCACCCGGCTCCACGAACCCGGCCAGGGTCGAGTACCGGCCCTCGGGCCAGAGCGCCTGACGTCCCAGCAGCGCGCGGTCCTGGTCGTCGGTGACCAGCATGATCACCGCCGGGTCGGTGCGCGGGTAGTGCTCACGGGCGCAGGACGTGCAGCGGCGCACGTGGCCCGCCGCGGCGACGTCTGTCGCGTGCCCGCACCGCGCGCAGAAGCGGTTGGCCTGGTGCCAGTGCTCCAACGCCACCGCGTGCACCAGCAAGCCGGAGTCGCGGTCGCCGAGCACGCCGCCTACCTCGCGCAGGCCGGCCGGGCGCGCGGGCCCGTCCAGGCGGCCGGGCAACTGAGCGCAGGCGACGGCGAAGTACGCCGCGCCGTCGTCGTCACAGCCCAGGAAGTAGCGGTCGCCCTCGTCCGGTGCGTCGAAGGTCGACAGCAGCACCAGCTCGGTGCCCAGCTCCGTGTCGACGACGAACGCCTTGCCCTCGCTTATCGCCAGCACGCGCGTGCTGGGGTGGCTCCAGGCGGCGGCGAGCCACGGCTCGTCGAGCCGGTGCTCGCCGGCACGGTCCACGCCGGCGTGCGAGAGCGGGAGCGGGCGGTCGAGGTGAGGCTGCTGGTGCGGGTCCTGCTGCGGTGACTTCTCCTGCTGCGACTTCTGCTGCTGAACCGTCACGGTTCGTCCCCCCTGGTCAGTTGGCGGCGTTGCTGGTGTTCCAGTGCGCGGCGAGGTCGGCCCACAGATAGGCGGCGGCCTCCACGCCCTTGTCGAGCAGGGCGAGTTCGACCTTCTCGTTGATGGAGTGCCATCCGTCGGACGGGATGGAGATGCCCAGGAAGAGCACCGGCGCACCGAGCACGTCCTGCAGCTCGGCCGCAGGTCCGGATCCACCCTCACGGGTGAAGCCGATCTTCTGCTCGAATGCGCGACCCATCGAACGGGCCAGCGACTGCAGGGCGGGGTGGTCCAGCGGCGTCAGGCACGGGCGAGTGCTGCCGCGGAACTCGATCTCGTGCCGGATGCCCGGTGTGACCTGCGTGGCGACCCAGTCGGCGACCGCCTGACGGACTTTGTCCGCGTCCTGGCCGGCGACCATCCGGAAGGAGAGCTTGAGGTGGGCCTCGGCGGGGACGATGGTCTTGCCGCCGGGGCCGGTGTAGCCGCCCCAGATGCCGTTGACCTCGGCGGTCGGGCGGGCCCAGATCCGCTCCAGCGTGGAGAAGCCCGCCTCCCCCTGGGTGGCACGGGACTTGGCGACGCCGAGCCAGGTGTCCTCGTCAAAGGGCAGCTCGGCGAAGAGCTCCCGCTCGCGCTCGGTCAGCTCGATCACGCCGTCGTAGAAGCCGGGGATGGCGACCCTGCGGTCCGCGTCGTGCAGCGCGGCCACCAGGCGCGCGGCCTCGTCGGCGGGGTTGGGCACCGCGCCCCCGAAGGAGCCGGAGTGGATGTCGGTGTCCGGGCCGTAGAAGCTGATCTCCGCGTCGGCGAGGCCGCGCATGCCGGTGCAGACGGTCGGGGTGTCGGCGGCCCACATCCCGGTGTCCGAGATCACGACGACGTCCGCTGCCAGGCGGTCCGCGTGACGGCGGATCAGGTCGCTGAAGTTGGGCGAGCCCGACTCCTCCTCGCCCTCGATCAGCAGCTTGAGGTTGACGGCGGGGGCGGTCCGGCCGGTCGCGGCCAGATGGGCCCGGACGCCGAGGGTGTGGAAGAAGACCTGGCCCTTGTCGTCCGCCGCGCCGCGCGCGTACATCCGGCCGTCGACGACGGTCGGCTCGAACGGGTCGGTGTCCCAGCCGTCCTCACGGGCGGCGGGCTGGACGTCGTGGTGGCCGTAGACGAGCACGGTCGGCGCGCCCGCGTCCCCGGACGGCCACTCCGCGAAGACGGCGGGGAGGCCGCCGTCGGCCGTCTCCCACACCTCGGCGACCGGGAAGCCGGTCTCCTTGAGCTTGGCCGTGAGCCAGTCCGCCGAGCGACGCACCTCGCCCTCGCGGTCGGGGTCGGCCGAGACCGAGGGGATGCGCAGCCAGTCCGCGAGATTGTCGAGGAAGGCGGCGCGGTGCTGGGCGATGTACGCGCGGACGACGCTGTCCGGTGTTTCGGTGGTGCTCATGGCCCCCACCCTAGTTCGAAGCCCGCACCCTCCGGGAACCGCCCGAAGGCTGAGACCTGCCCGTCCACCGGTCCGTCCATCGCTCCGCCCGACCGTCCGAGCGGGCCCGCAGCGGCTCGGGCGGACCCGGACCGGCTCGACGAGGTGAGCGCGGCGCGGTGCCCCGCTGGCGTAGGTTCGTGCCGTGAGCCAGTTGCGCGTCGCGACCTTCAATCTGCTGCACGGCCAAGCCATGACCCCGGACGGCAGGCCGCTCCCCGACCTCGACTCCGGGGCCGACCCCGGCGCCCCGCTCGCGGAGGCCGTCGCGGGGCTCGACGCGGACGTGCTCGCACTGCAGGAGGTCGACCGCTACCAGCCCCGCTCGGGCCTGGTGGACCAGGCCGCCGTCGCGGCGAAGGCGATGGCCGCGTCGGACTACCGCTTCGCCGCAGCGGTGGTGGGCCGTCCGGCACCGGTCGCCGGCTGGGTCCACGCCCCGGGCGGGACATCGCTGCGCGTCTACGGCCCCGACGACACCGCGCGGGACAGCGACCAGCCCACCTACGGCACCGCGCTGGTGACCCGGCTCCCGGTGCTGCACTGGCGTGCCCGGCGGTTTCCGGCCGCGCCCTTCGGGCTGCCGCTGCGGGTGGCCGGGCGACGCGGGCTGACACCTGTCCCGGACGAGCCACGTGCCGCGCTGGCGGCGGTGCTGGACGGGCCGAACGGGCCGTTCACCGTGCTGGCGGCGCACCTGTCCTTCGTGCCCGGCTGGAACATGGGCCAGCTGGCAGGCATGCGGCGCTGGATCTCCGACCTGCCCGCGCCCTACCTGCTGCTCGGCGACTTCAACCTGATCGGACCGGTGCCGCGCACGGTGCTGGGCGGCGCGTCGGTGGTCGACGGCAGCCGACTCCGAGTGCGGCGGCGGACTCCCCGAGCGACGAGCAGCCCGCGCCGCAGGCTCCAGGGCTGGCGTGATCTGGCCCGGACGCCCACCTACCCGGCTCACCGACCAGCGGTGCAGTTCGACCATGTGCTCGCGGTGGGCGTGCCGCGCAGTGCGGTGGCGTCGGTGTCGACCCCGGCGACCGGGGTGTCGGACCACCGGCCGCTGGTGGTGGACCTCCAGCTCGGCGGTCTCGCCGGCTCCCCGGACCCCACCTCGCGGGGCTTCACCCCTGCGGCGTCGCCTGGTCGTTGACCACGCGCGGGTGAACCACCGAGCGGGACGCGACCGGGGCGCCAGCCATGGGGACGGGCGCGTACTGGAGCAGCAGCATCGCCGCGTCGTCGCCGAGTTGGTGGCCGACGTGCCTGCGGACGTCCTCGTGGATACGGTCCAGCACCTCGGACGGAACGTCCGAACTGGCGCAGTCCGGAACCCGCTCCGCCAGCGGGTAGAAGACGCCCCAGCTGTTGCGCGCCTCGATCACACCGTCGGTGTAGAGCAGCAGCCGGTCCTCGGCCTGCAACGGAAGCTGAAGGATCGGCGGGGCGACGTCCTCGGGCTCCAGGACGCCCAGTGGCGGGACGTTGGCGGGCGGGTCGAGGAAGCGCACCGGGGCGCCCCGGCGGAGCAGCAGCGGCGCGGGGTGGCCGCAGTTGACGATCTCCACCACCGAGTCGGCGCGGACGCCGATCAGCACCAGGGTGACGAACTCCTCCTCGCTGCCCTCGTGTTCGTCGCCGTTCTCGTGCAGCGCGCGACCGAGGCTGTCGGCGAGCCAGGAGGCGACCCGGTCCAAGGCCTGCTCCTGGTGCGCGGCTTCGCGGAACGCGCCCAGGATGGCCGCCGCCGTCTCCACCGCCGCCAGACCCTTGCCGCGGACGTCACCGATGACCGCGCGTACCCCGTAGCGGGTCTGCACCACCTCGTAGAGGTCCCCGCCGATCCGGGCGTGGGCGGCGGCCGCGGCGTAGTGGACCGCGGCACGGACCGGGCCGATCCGCTCGGGGATGGAACGGAGCAGGATCCGCTGGGCGACCTCGGAGACCAGCCGGGCGTCGGCGAGGGCGCGCTCCTGGCGGTTCCGCAGCAGCACGCTGGTCGCGCCGATCGCGCTGATCAGGATGATCGCCAGCACGGACGCGGTGTGGACCGACTGCGACAGCGTCCGGTCCTCCGCGGCGATGCCGAAGGCCTCGCCCACCGTGACCGCGCCGACGGCCAGCGGGAACCAGAGGCTGTTGCTGACCACGGCCGCGAGCGCCGGGCCTGCGGTGAGCGCGGGCTCGAAGGTGACGTCGGGGTTGTTGCTGGCGCGGTCGAGGATGAAGACCAGGATCACCCCGACGAACGGCAGCAGCAGAATCGCGCGACCCCAGCGGCTGTGGAGGCGGAACCTTCCGGCGACAGTCAACGTCGTCTCTCCTGCGGGCGCTGTGCAACGAAGGATGGGTGTCGAGTCGGGCAGCCCGAGGACGGGTGCCCCCTCCCGCGGCCGAATTAGTTCAAAGTTGGATCGAAGTTGACTGGTTAATGACCCCACATTAGGCGCGAATTGGACAGACTGCACTGTCCTTTCATGAATCCTTGGTGAGGTCTTCAGCGGCTCCGTCCCCGGTCGGGGCGACGCCGCCGATCAACGCGGCCAAGGCCTCGCGGTCCGGAAACGAATCAGGACGCACCACAGTGCCGCTTCGAACATACAGAAACGCGGCGCCGACACGATCAAGAGGCACGCCCTGCTGCTCGGCCCAGGCCAGCCGGTAGACGGCGAGCTGGAGCGGATCGGCCGTCTCGCGCTGGTTGGTCTTCCAGTCGACCACCTCGAAACCACCGTCGTCAGTCGCGTAGACCGCATCGATACGTCCACGGATCACCCGCCCCGCCAGCATCAACTGGAACGGCGCCTCGACCGTGACCGGGGTGCGCGAGGCGTACTCGCTGCGCAGGAACGCGTCCTTGAGTCGGGCGAGATCGCGTTCGTCGGCGATCTCCGCGTCGTCCGCGCCCGGCAGTTCGTCCTCGCCCAGGAGCAGCAGCGGCTCGACCGCGAGCCGGGCCTCCACCCAGGCGTGGAACCGCGTGCCGCGCCGCGCGGCGGGCTGCGGCGGACGCGGCACCGGGCGGGCCAGCTCGCGCGCGAAACCCGCCGGGTCGGCGGCGACGCGCAGCAGCTGGGAGGCGGACAGCGAGCGCGGCAGCGGCACATCGCGCACCCGGCCGCGGGAGCGGCGCAGCTCACCGGCGAGCAACTCCAGGTCCCGGTCCCAGGAGGCGACGAGACGTCGCTCCTCCGGGGTCTCCAGCGGGGGCTCCGGCGGCAGTTCGCTCACCGGTCCGGCCTGGGCCTCGACGTCGGGCTCGGACTCGGACCCTGCCCCTGCCTTGGCCTCGGCCTCGGCGGCAGCCACCGTGCCGGTTGGCGACCACGCCCACCGCGGCCCCGCCAGCACCCGCTCCCCCGCCGCGCGGCGGGCCCGCTGGGCCGGGATGTCCAGTGGCAGCGGCCAGGCGTGCTCGACGTCCGTGTCCAGCGCGGGGTTGGCCACGCCGGGAGCAGGTGCCTCGGCCCAGGCCTCGATCTCGACGCCGGACCCGGGACGCTCCTCGCCGAACTCGCGCAGCGCGGTCAGGAACGGGGACGGGCCGCGCTGGCGCTTCTGTGTCGGGCCCCACCAGTGACCGGAGGCGTAGAGCTGGGCACGCGGCCGGGTGAAGGCGACATACCCGAGGCGCAGCTCCTCCGTGGCGGCGTGGCTTTTCATCTCAGCGTCGAACGCGGTCAGTCCCTTGCCCGTCCACGGCGGATCGGCAGCCAGCGAGGCCGCGTCGCCGCGCAGGGCGTGCGGCAGCACCTCGGGGCGCGAAGTCCACTTCTCCCGACCGGTATTGCTCGGGAAGGCGCCCTTGACCAGGCCGGGGACGAACACGACGTCCCACTCCAGGCCCTTGGACTTGTGCGCGGTCAGCACCTTCACGGTGTCCTCGCCACCAGGCAAGGTGTTGTCGAGGCCCCGGTCGTACTCCTGAGCCGTGCGCAGAAAGCCGAGGAAGGCGCCGAGCGACGGGTCGCCGTCCAGGTCGGCGAAGCCGGCGGCGATGTCGAGGAAGGCCGAGAGCGTCTCGCGGCGGCGGGCGGCCAGCGCGTGCGGGGAGGCGGAGAGCTCGACCTCCAGACCGGTGACGGCGAGCACCCGGTGCAGCACGTCCATCAGCGGCTCGGCCAGCGCCCGACGCAGCTCGCGGATCTCCGCCGCGAGCCGTTCGAAGCGCAGCGCGGCCTGCTCGGAGAAGGGCAGCTCCGGCTCCCCGGCCTGGCCCGGGTAGAGGAAGGACTCCAGTGCGTCGGCCAGCGAGACGATCTCCGTCGGGTCCGCCTCGGCCACGGCCTCGCTGAGCTTGTCCCGCTCCCCCGGCCCGGCGGAGGCGACGCGGACCAAGTCCCGCGCACGACGGCCGAGCAGGGCCAGGTCGCGCGGGCCGATCCGCCAACGCGGACCGATCAGCAACCGCACCAGCGCCGCGTTGGCCGTCGGGTCCTGGAGCACCTCGCAGGTGGCGACCAGGTCGGCGACCTCCGGCAGGTGGAGCAGCCCGGACAGGCCGACCACCTCGACCGGCACGTCGCGCTCCACCAACGCGGCATGCACATCGGGGAAGAGCTCCCGGCCGCCACGGCAGAGCACGGCGATCCGGCCCGGCGACGTGCCCGTTCGGACCAGGTGCGCGACGGAGTCGGCGAGCCAGGCGACCTCCGCCTGGTGCGACTCCAGCAGCGCGCACCGCAGCCCCCCGGCCTGCTCCTCGCCGGGAGCGGGACGCAGCGCCTCGACGCCCTCGTGCATGGCCCGGAGCGGAGCGGCGAGCTCGTTGGCGAAGGCCAGCAGCCGCCCGCCCGAGCGGCGGTTCTCGCTGAGTGCGTAGCGCGCGGCGGAGGTGTCGTCGGCATGGCGGAAGTGGCGCGGGAACTCGTCCAGGTTGGCGACGGACGCACCGCGCCAGCCGTAGATGGCCTGGCACGGGTCGCCCACGGCGGTGACGGGGTGTCCGGTGCCGTCGCCGAAGAGGCCGGAGAGCAGCAACCGCTGGGCGACGGAGGTGTCCTGGTACTCGTCGAGCAGGACGACCCGGTACTGCTCACGCAGCAGCGCGCCGACCTCGGGGCGGGTCTGCGCGAGCCGGGCACAGGCGGCGATCTGGTCGCCGAAGTCCATCAGCCGGGCTTCGCGCTTGCGGGCGCGGTAGCGGGTGACCAGCTCGGTCAGCTCGCGTCGGGCCATGGCCGCTGCGGGGACCTTGCGCAGTTCCTCGTTGCTGAGCCTCACCGTGGCGAGCTCGTCGAGCAGCGCCGTGTCGAAACCCACCAGCCGCTCCGGCTCGACCAGATGCTCGGCGAGCTCGCCGTCGAGCTTGACCAGCTTGGCCACCAGCGAGGAGACGCCGTCGGTCAGCGCCGGGAACGGGCCCGGCGCCTGGCGCAGCACCCGTGCGGCGAGCTGGAACCTCGTCGCGTCGGCGAGCAGCCGGACGTCGGGCTCCAGGCCGATGCGCAGGCCGTGGTCGGTGAGCAGCCGCCCGGCGAAGGCGTGGTAGGTCGAGATCTCGGGCTCGCCCGGATCGTCGACGTCGGGGCCGCCCGGCCCGTACGGAGGCTCGGTCGGCTCGGCGGAGGGGCCGATCCCGGCCTGGGCCAGCGCCTTGCGGACACGCTCGGACAGCTCGGCGGCGGCCTTGTTGGTGAAGGTCAGCCCGAGCACCTGGTCCGGCCTGACCTGCCCCGTGCCGACCAGCCAGACGACGCGCGCCGCCATCACCGTCGTCTTGCCCGACCCCGCGCCCGCGACGATCACCGCCGGAGCGAGCGGCGCGGTGATCGCGCGCAGCTGCTCGGCGGTGAAAGGGATCCCGAGCAGCTCCTTGAGCTCCTCGGGACCGGAGAGGGGTCCAGACATGCGCTCCACGCTAGCGGGGACGACTGACACATTCCGACGAAACGGAAGGGAACTCCCTCACATCCCGCTCGCATCCGTCGCAGCCCGTTCGCATCGCGCCAGGACGCCGGTCACTCCACGACCTGGCGGCCCTCCGGCCGGGCCGAGCAGCTGCCGTGGAAGGAGCAGTGGCCGCACTGGTCGCCGGTCGTCGGCACGAAGCGCTCGTTGACGATCCGGTCAGCCGCCTCGACCAGCAGGCCCTCGATCCACTCGCCGCCCTCGGTCAGCGAGGCCTGACTCTGCACCTTGGGCGCGTCCGGAGCGGTACGGGACGCCTGCTGGCGCAGCTGGACCAGCTCCGCGCCGCCGGGCTCCGGTCGCCCACCGTCGCCGCCGCCGCTGCCGTCGCCGCCGTCCCCGCCGTGGTCGAAGACGTCGTCCACCGCGCCCTCACGGACCGCGAGTTGATAGACGCCCAGCTGCGGGTGGGCCTCCACCTGCGCCCCGGTCACCGTCCTGCGGCCGGTCTTGAAGTCGACCACGTACGCCGCACCGGTCGACGTCTCCTGCTCGACCCGGTCCATGGTGCCGCGGATGCGGACCGCGTACGGGCCGGCCTTGAGCTCGACGTCGAAGGGCTGCTCGGTGGCCACCGGGACCCGGCCGCGCTCGGCGACGTGCCAGGTCAGGAACCGTTCCAGCGCGGCGCGCGCCTCGCCCTTCTCCTGCTCGGACTTCCACGGTGCGTCGAAGGCGAGCGCGTCCCAGACCCGGTCCAGCCGGGCCATCAGCACGTCCAGGTCGGCCGGGGTGCGGCCCGCGCCGACCTCCTCGGCGAGGACGTGGACGACGTTGCCGAAGCCCTGCGCCCCGCTCGACGCCTCCTGCGCCCGGACCTCACGGCCCAGGAACCACTGGAGCGCGCACGCGTCGACGGACTCCAGTGCGCTGCCGGACAGCTCCACCGGGCGCTCGGGATCACGGACCGGCACGTCGTTCTCGGTCGGGTCGGCCATGCCCCACCAGCGGTGCGGGTCCGCGGCCGGGACCAGCGGCAACCCGTCGTCGTCCGTCAGCGAGGCCAGCCGGGCCAGCCGCTCGGCTGCGGCCTCGCGCAGCCTCGGCGAGGCATCCGCGTCGACGGTGGTGGCGCGCAGCTCGGCGACCAGCGCGGCGACGGCCAGCGGGCGGCGCGGCCGGTGGCCGATGTCGTCGACCCGGACCTCCGGGTACCGGCTGCCGTCCGGACGCTGCCGGTACAACTCGCCCAGGAAGCGGGACGGCTCGTCACCGTCCTCGGCCGCGGCCTGCACCGCGGTGACCACCAGCCGCTCCTTGGCGCGGGTGACGGCGACATAGAAGAGGCGTCTCTCCTCGGCGAGAAGCGCCGTGGACGGCATCGGGTCGGCCAGTCCGTCCGGCCCGATCCGGTCGGCCTCCAGCAGCGAGCCACGACGCCGCAGGTCCGGCCAGAGGCCCTGCTGCACCCCGGCGACGACGACCAGCGGCCACTCCAGACCCTTGGAGCGGTGCGCGGTCATCAGTCGCACCGCGTCCGGGCGGACCAGGCGGCCGGAGAGCGTGTCCGCGGCGATGTCCTGCTGCTCCAGCTCGGCAAGGAAGTTCAACGCGCCGCGCGGGCCCTCGGCGTGGGACTCGGCACGGGCGGCCGTCTCGAACAGGGCGCAGAGGGCGTCCAGGTCCCGGTCGGCGTTGCGTCCGGCCGCGCCGCCGCGCAGCGCCCCGCGTTCCAGGCGCTCGCGCCAGGAGGAACTCGCCTCCCAGAGCGCCCAGAGCGCCTCCTCGGCGCTCGCTCCGCCGAGGAGCAGTTCGCGCACCTTGCGCAGCAGCAGGCCCAGCTCGCGCGCACGGCGGGCGGGTTGACCGGCGAGCAGCACCAGCCGCTCGGGCTCGGCCAGCGCCTCGCGGATCAGCAGCTCCGCGCCACGGACGGCGCGTTGGCGCTCCGGCGGGAGCGCGCGCAGCTCGGCGCGCTCCTCCTCGCGCAGCAGTCGGCCGAGCCGCCGCAGATCCGCACCGTCCAGCCCGCCGAGCGGGCCGGTGAGCAGGTTCCGGGCGACCTCCGCGGTCAACGGGTCGTCGTCGACCGGCACCGGCCGCGCCGGAGCTTCCGCACCTGCGTCCTCAGGCTCGGCGTCCTCAGCCGGCGCGTCCCCCTCAGGCGCATCCTCCGGCAGCGGCAGCCCCGCCGCGCGGCGGCGGGCACGCACCGCGCCGACCGCGCAGACACGCAGCGCGGCGAGCAGCGGGGCCACGGCGGGCTCGGCGTGCAGCGGCAGGTCGTCGCCGTCGATGTCGACCGGGACACCGGCCGAGGTCAGCGCCCGGCGCAGCGACGGAAGCGAGCGACCGCCCGCGCGGACCAGCACCGCCATGTCGCTCCACGGCATGCCCTGCTCCAGGTGCGCGCGACGGAGTAGGTCGGCGATGTTGTCCAGTTCGGCGCCAGGAGTGGGAAAGGTGAGAATCTCGACCGTCCCGCCCTCCCGGGAGGGCAGCAGCCCCCGGTGCTCCGCCAGCGCGGCGGCGGGCAGACGGCCCGTCGGCAGCCGCTCCGCCAGCATCCGGCTCGACGCGAGCAGCCGCGAGCCCGCGCGCCGCGAGACGCGCAGCACCTGAACCGGCGCCGGCGAGCCGTCGGCCTGCGGGAACGCGTGCGGGAAGTCGAGGATGCCGTTGACGTCCGCGCCGCGGAAGCCGTAGATCGACTGGTCCGGGTCGCCGACCGCGACCAGCTCCCGCCCGTCGCCCGCGAGCGCCCGCAGCAACCGCACCTGCGACGGGTCGGTGTCCTGGTACTCGTCGACGAAGACCACCCGGAAGGTTCGCCGCAACTCCTCGCCCACCCGCTGTTCCTCGGCCAGCAGCACGGCGCGGTGGACCAGCTCGGCGTAGTCGAGCACGCCCTGATTGTCGAGGACGTCCAGGTACTCGCCGAGGAACGAGGCCGCCGCGCGCCAGTCCGGACGGCCGACCTGGGCCGCGAAGCGCTCCAGCGTCGTGTCGTTGAGGCCCAGCTCGCGGGCGCGGGCCAGCACCGCACGGACCTCGTCGGCGAAGCCGCGCGTGGTCAGCGCGGCGCGCAGCTCCGCGGGCCAGGCGGGACCGCCCGCGCGTCCGCTGCGGGCGTCCTCCGCGCCACCGGCCAGCAGCTCGCGCACCATGACGTCCTGCTCCGGGCCGGAGAGCAGCCGCAGCGGCTCCGCGTAGAGGTCGGGCTCCTGGTGCGCGCGGAGCAGGGCGTAGCAGAAGGAGTGGAAGGTCGTCGCCTGCGCGGCGACCGCGCCGCCGACCCGCGCGGTGATCCGGTCCCGCAGCTCGACCGCGGCCTTGCGGCTGAAGGTCAGGACCAGGATCTCCTCGGCCGGGACGCCCTCGGCGATCCGGGCCGCGACCGCCTCCACCAACGTCGTCGTCTTGCCCGTGCCCGGACCGGCCAG
The DNA here is from genome assembly GCF_015690355.1 of Streptacidiphilus fuscans. Classification (GTDB taxonomy): domain Bacteria; phylum Actinomycetota; class Actinomycetes; order Streptomycetales; family Streptomycetaceae; genus Streptacidiphilus; species Streptacidiphilus fuscans. Next base: position 546,366 of record NZ_JADPRT010000002.1, read on the forward strand.
CACCAGCAGCGGACCGCCCCGGTGGTCCACCACGGCCTGTTGGTACCGGTCCAGGACAGGCGGTACCACGGGCGCGACGGGCTCGCGCACCAGGCGGTATGCGCCTGCGGGGACAGAGGTGGTCATGAGCGTGGTCCAGGAGAGAACAGCGGGCGGTGCGACGGAACGGCGTGCAGACGGAACGGCGTGCGACAGGACGGCGCACGACTTAACGGCGCGCGCCTCACGCACTCCGTCCAGTAGCGAGCCTACGATCCTGCCCCGACAACCCCGCCCTTGTCCCCCGGTTCGCCGGATCGATCAGCGTCACCGGCACCACCCCGGCTCCGCGGGCGACGCCGTGCCCCGGCCGCCTCAGCCGGAACGGCCGTCCCAGCGGGCCTGCCGCAGATCGACGCGCGGCATGTGGTCCGCGCCGGCGTGACGCAGCGGCGTGCCCTCCACTCTGTACTGCTCCAGCGCGCGCAGCTCGTGGCCCGGCAGCAGCCGCCCGTCCGCGCGGATCACCCGCCACCACGGCACCGCTCCGCCGTAGAGCGCCATGACCCGTCCCACCTGGCGCGGACCGCCCTCGCCGACGAACTCGGCCACGTCGCCGTAGGTCATCACCCGTCCGGCCGGAATGAGCTCCGCCGCCTCCAGCACGCGCTCCGCGTACGGCGGGATCTCTGCCCCGGGCTCCTCTTCGTTCACACCCGGCATTCTGTCGCATGCCTCTGACAGGACCCGCCGAAGGGAACGTGAGAACGGAACGTGGGAACACGGTGGGAACGGCGACACTGACGAGGGACGACGCAGGGGAACGTCCTCGCTCACCCGGCCGGGGGAATGTAGCATCCGGCTGGGGTCGGCACGGGGACACCTCACCGCCGCGCGCTCGATCCGACCATGCCACCCTTGAATGACCTGAGGGGACCCTGAGGGGACGATGGCGGGCGGACGGACAGAAGGCATACAGGTAGAGATGACCGGATCGAGCGCGAGCGCGGATCAAGGCGCGGGCGCGACCAGCGGCACGCCCGAATTCGGGGTGCCGCCGACCGAGCCGGTCACACCTGTCGCACCCACGAAGGCCGCGGCGCCCACCACGCCCGCTGCCGAACCGACCACTGCGGAGCCGACCACTCCAGCGTCGGCCGGAGCTGCGTCGACCGGTGCGACGTCGACCAGTGCCGCGTCGGCCGGTGTCGACCTGGTGAAGCGTTCCGCCACCGCAGCAAGGGTCAGGCCGCGAGTCACCCCGAGCGCGCGCGGCAAGGGCGGGCACCACCTCGTGCACCGAGGCTCCCGGCACGAGGCCCCCGAGGGATTGGACCAGGGCAGCGTCGCCGTCGACGAGCCGCTGCTCTCGGCTCGCGCGCACCGGCCCTCGGACCTGATCCGGTTCCTGCTCGGGCTGCTGGGCATCATCGCCGTGCTGATTCTGACCAGCGTCGCGAAGTCCACCACGAACGGTCTGACCAGCGACATCACCTCGGGCGCGACGAAGCTCCCGAGCGTTCTGGTCACGCTCACCAGCTTCTTCTCCACCGCGGCCGTGCTGGTCGTGCCGGTCGCCTTCGCGGTCGAACGGCTGATCAAACGGGACGGCCTGCGCGTCGCCGACGGCGTGCTCGCCGCCGTGCTGGCCCACGGGCTCTCGCTCGGCATGGACGTCTGGGTGATGCACGCGGCGCCCGCGCAGATCCGCGACGCGCTGACCATCAACAACCAGACCGACGCCGTCCACGGCTATCTGACCCCGGTCATCGCCTACATGACCGCGGTCGGCATGGCCAGCCGTCCCCGATGGCGGGTCGCGCTGTGGACGGTCGTGCTGCTGGACAGCGTCTCCCAACTGGTCGGCGGGTCCACCACCCCACTCTCCATCGCGATCACCATCCTGCTCGGCCTGACCGTCGCCTACGGCACGCTCTACGCCGTCGGCAGCCCCAACGTCCGGCCGACCGGCGAGCACCTGCTGGCCGGTCTGCGCAAGGTCGGCTTCGACCCGATCAGCGCCCACCGCTCCCCCGACGGCCCCGAGGGCACCCGCCGCTACCTGGTGGTCCAGCAGGTCGGCCCGCCGCTGGACGTCCACGTCATCGACCGGGAGCAGCAGGCGTCCGGCTTCTTCTACCGGATGTGGCGTCGGCTGCGGTTGCGCGCCGTGGCCACCCGGTCCAGCCCGCAGTCGCTGCGCCAGGCGCTGGAGCAGGAGGCGCTGATCGCCTACGCGGCCAACGCCGCGGGCGCCCACTCCCCGCACCTGATCGCCACCTCGGAGCTGGGCCCGGACGCGATGATCCTGGTCTACGAGCGAATCGAGGGCCGCGCGTTCGCGGACATCCCCGACGACGAGATCACCGACAAGATCCTGCGCGACACCTGGACCTCCGTCCGCACCCTGCACGACCGACGGATCGCCCACCGCCAGCTGACCTCCAAGGCGCTGCTGGTCACCGAGGACGGCAGCACCTGCCTGGTCAACCTAGCCGGAGGCGACATCGCGGCCGGTGACCTGGCGCTGCGCATGGACGTCGCCCAGCTGCTGACCACCTTCGCGCTGCGCGTCGGCGCCGAACGCGCGGTCACCTCGGCGACCGAGGTGCTGGGCACCAGCCGGACCGCCGCGGCGCTGCCGATGCTCCAGCCGGTCGGCCTGAGCCGGTCGACCCGGCAGGACCTCGGCGTCTACCACCGCCAGCGCAAGGCGGAGGTCCAGGCCGCTCGGGACGCGCACATCACGTCCGGCGCGAAGCTGGAGGAGGCGCTGGAGGCCCACCCGGACCCCACCGACCTGCTCTCCCAGATCCGCGAGGAGATCCTCCAGCTGGTGCCGCAGGCCCCGGTCGAGCCGGCCAAGCTGGAGCGGCTGCGGCCGAAGACGCTGATCAGTTTGATCGCGGGCGCGTTCGCCGCCTACCTGCTGGTCGGCCAGCTGACCAACAACCCGCTGGCCAAGGTCGCCCACGCGCAGTGGGGCTGGATCGCGGTGGCCATCGGCGCCTCCGTGGCGAGCTACGTCGGCGCGACGATGAGCCTGGCCGGGTTCGTCCCCGAGCGACTGCCGTTCTGGCGCACCTTCGCGGCCCAGGTGGCCGGCTCGTTCGTCAAGCTGGTGGCCCCGGCGGCGGTCGGCGGCGTGGCGCTCAACGCCCGGTTCCTGCAGCGGGAGGGCGTCCGCCCGGGCCAGGCCGTAGCCTCCGTCGGCGCCTCGCAGCTGGTCGGCCTGGGCATGCACATCCTGCTGCTGCTGGGCTTCGGCTTCATCGCGGGCACGGCCAACAGCTCGGACGTGCCGTCGGCGCGCACGGTGATCACGGTGCTGCTGATCGCTGCCGTGGTGGTGCTGATCGTCGCCGCGATCCCGCGACTGCGGCGCTGGGTCGTGCTGCAGCTGCGCACGCTCTTCGTGGGCGTCATCCCGCGCATGCTGGACCTGCTGCGCACGCCGTCCAAGCTGGCGACGGGCTTCGGCGGGATCATCCTGGTGTCGATCGCCTTCATCGCCTGCCTGGACGCCTGCGTCATGGCGTTCGGCGGCTCGGCGGGCTTCGCCGCGATCGCGGTCGTCTACCTCGCGGGCAACGCGGCGGGCTCGGCGGTGCCGGTGCCCGGCGGCATCGGAACCATCGACACCGCGCTGATCCTGCTGCTCACCAGCGCAGCGGGCGTCCCGGCGCTGATCGCCGGACCGGCGGTGCTGATGTTCCGCATCCTGACGTTCTGGTTCCCCGTCCTGCCAGGGTGGCTCTCCTTCGGCTACCTCCAGCGCAAGGGTTCCCTGTAAGGGGAACCCAAAAGGGGCGCGGGGAACTGCGCGAGCAACCACCCCGTCGGGATGGCCCTGCTCGTCCAGCGACGCACCACACACCGGGGGGTGTCGCGCAGTTCCCCCCCCCCCCGTAAAGTGCAACCAGGCCTTGGCGAAAAGGTCCGGCCTAGTAGACCGGCTTCTCCGGCTCGATCTGGTTGACCCAGCCGATGACGCCGCCGCCGACGTGGACCGCGTCCGCGAAGCCGGCAGCGTGCAGGACGGCGAGGACCTCGGCCGAGCGGACGCCGGTCTTGCAGTGCAGGACGATCTTCTTGTCCTGCGGCATCTTCTCCAGCGCGTTCCCCATCAGGAACTCGTTCTTCGGGATCAGCGTCGCGCCCGGGATGCTGACGATCTCGTACTCGGCCGGCTCGCGCACGTCCACGACGAAGACGTCCTCGCCGGAGTCCTGCCACTCCTTCAGCTGCTTCGGCGTGATGGTGTTACCCGCCGCCGCCTCCTGCGCCTCCTCCGAGACGACGCCGCAGAAGGCGTCGTAGTCGATGAGGTCGGTGACCGTCGGGTTCTCGCCGCAGAGTGCGCAGTTCGGGTCCTTGCGGACCTTGACCGTGCGGTACTGCATCTCCAGGGCGTCGTAGATCATCAGGCGGCCGACCAGCGGCTCGCCGATGCCCGCGAGGAGCTTGATGGCCTCGGTGACCTGGATCGAGCCGATCGAGGCGCACAGCACACCCAGAACGCCGCCCTCCGCGCAGGAGGGGACCATGCCGGGCGGCGGGGCCTCCGGGTACAGGCAGCGGTAGCACGGGCCGTGCTCGGCCCAGAACACTGACGCCTGACCGTCGAAGCGGTAGATCGAGCCCCACACGTAGGGCTTGCCCAGCAGCACGGCCGCGTCGTTGACCAGGTAACGGGTCGCGAAGTTGTCCGTGCCGTCCACGATCAGGTCGTACTGGGCGAAGATTTCCTTGACGTTGTCGACGTCCAGGCGCTCCTCATGGAGGATCACGTCCACGTAGGGGTTGATCTCCTTGACCGAGTCCCGGGCGGACTCGGCCTTGGAGCGGCCCACGTCGGACTGGCCGTGGATGATCTGGCGCTGCAGGTTCGACTCGTCGACGGTGTCGAACTCCACAATGCCCAGCGTGCCGACACCGGCGGCGGCCAGGTACATGAGAGCGGGCGAGCCCAGACCGCCGGCGCCCACACAGAGCACCTTGCTGTTCTTCAACCGCTTCTGCCCGTCCATCCCGACATCCGGGATGATCAGGTGGCGGGAGTACCTGCGGACCTCGTCCACGCTGAGCTCAGCAGCGGGCTCAACCAGGGGTGGCAGCGACACGGGGGACTCCGGTGGTGGTCGGACGGTGTGGTCTCTCGCCCAACAGTGCCACGCGCGGGCGTATTCCAGAGCCCCTGGTCCATGGGGCGAGACACTGCGTGAGACGGATCACCCGCACCGTCAGACCCGACAGGCGGTCTCCATCCAGATGTCCGCCAGCGACTCCTCCAGGGGAACCCGCGGACGCCAGCCCAGGCGTTCCCGAGCGGTACGGATGTCGGCCTGGCGCCACAGGACTTCGAGCGGGCGGTCTGCCGCGTCCGCACCGGGGATCGGGCCGCGGCTCTCCTCCATCAGGCGCCCCTCGAACCCGGAGGCCCGGACCAGCAGCGCGGCCGCGTCGCGCATCCGTACGCCCGAGCCGCCGCCGATGTTGATCACGCCCGTCGCCGCCGAGACCGCTGCCGACTGGACCGCCCGCGCCACGTCCCTGACGTCGACGAAATCTCGGAATGCGGACAGATCCGCGGTACGGATGTGCGGCTCACCGCGTTCGAGCGCCCGGCGCAGCCCCTCGGACAGACGGCCGAAGAGGGAGCCCGCGGGGACGCCCGGGCCGACCACGTCGAAGATCCGCAGCACCACGGCGTCCAGGCCGGAGGAGAGCGCCAGCTCGGTGCCCGCGAGTTTGGTGACGCCGTAGGGGCCGATCGGCCGCGGCTCGGCGGTCTCGGCTGTCGCCGTGCCGATCGGGACCGGTCCGTACTCGGCCGCCGAACCGACGTGGACCAGCCGCGCCGGATCGTGGCTGCGCCGAATCGCCTCGCAGACGGTGGCGACCGCCTGGGTGTTGGCCCGGACCAGATCGCGCGGGGAGCCGTAGGTGGCTCCGGCGCAGTTGACCACCACACGCGGCATCACCGCGTCGAGGAACCGGGCCAGTGCGCCGGGGCTCCCGGCGGCCAGGTCGAAGCGGATGTCCGCGGAGTCACGCCGACCGAGGACGGTGACCTGAAGCTCCGGGTCGGCGAAGAGTCGGTCGGCGACGCGGCGGCCGATGAAGCCGTCGGCGCCCAGCAGCAGCACCCTCATCAGGTGGTCCTTCCGTTGTGCAGGTTGATGCTCGGTGGTTGGGATCGGATCCGCCCAGCAGGGGCGCGTCCGGAGAAGGAGGCCGGCGCGGGCACGCGGACGGCTCGCGCCGCCCGAATCGGGCCCCACCGGTCGGTGAGTCAGTCGGTGAGTCGGTCGGTGGTTCGGTGACAGCCGTTCAGGCCCGATGCGCAGCGCGGTGCTCGCGCAGCGCACGGTGTGAGGCCGGGCTGAGCAGGGCGGTCCAGGCCCAGGCGCCGACCACTGCGAGGAGAAACCCGCAGCCGCAGGCGACCAGGCCGGCGTGACCCGGTATCGCCCGGGCCGCCACTGCCCCGAGGCAGGCCAGGACCAGGACGCCGAGGCCGGAAGCACCCCGGCCGCAACGTCGGAGCAGAAAGGCGAGGAGCAGCGCCACCCCGGCCAGCCCCTGGGCCGCCCACGACGCGGGCGTGAGCCCCGACACCCCGGCCTCGACCAGCGTTGCCGCCTGATCGGAACCTCCGTGGCCGCCGTAGGCGGACGTCAGCGTCGAAGCGACGGCGGTGAGACCGGCCAGCAAGCCGAGGAAGCAGAGCACGGTGACCGGCAGCACCGGACGCATCCGGGACCGGAACTCACGTGTGGAGCGGGCCTGGAGGTGGCTTCGGCCGATATGGCGGAACCAGGTGGCGCACCCCTCCGCCATGCCGACGCCGAGGGCCAACGCGATCTGGGCCGGACCGACTGGCTGAGCCAGGGCGAGCAGCGCACCGACGCCCAGCGCGAGGGTGCCACGCGCAGCCCAGGAACCACGGCGAGCTGGGCCCCCGAACGAAGGCACGAGCGCGGCGGCTGCCCCATGGACGAACGCGTAGACCGCCAGCGGCACGACGAGCGGCAGCGTCAGGCCGACCACGGGAACGGCACGGAGCAACAGTGCGGCGAGCAGGTAGAGCAAGCCGACCGCAGCGGCGGGCACCAGGCCGCGTCGCGCGGGCGTCTCGTCCTCCTCCGGCTCCAGCGCGTGGCGCGGCACCCGGGCGTACAACTCCTCGGCGAGCGAGAAGACGTCGGAGTGACGGTACCGCCCGGCCGTGCTGGGCCCGACGCCGTCGCGCTCCAGCTGCACGGCGATGTCCAGCGCATCCACTGCGTCGGCGTAGAAGGAGCGGTGACGGTCCATCAGCGCATGCACCGGATCGGCCGCCCCACGTGGACGCGGCGGCGAAGCCGGGCGCGGGGCCGGACGCGGGGCCGGACGCGGCGCTCCGGCATGACGCGCCTGGCCCGGGCGGGCGGTGGAGCCGCCAGGAGAGGGCGCAGCCGACCGGCCCGCTGAGCCACTCCCCGTGGCACCGGACGCCGCGCGCCGGGCCGCATGACCACCCTGAGCGCCGTGCGAGGCACCGTTGGCACCGCGCGCCTGCGCGCCGCGTCCCTGGGCGCCGCGACCGCGCCCGCCCGGGCTCTGGCCACCACCGTGGGCGGCATGACGATGCGTCACTGTGCGGGCACCCCCTTCGGGATGGCGCCGATCCAGTACTCGGCGGGGCGGCTGAACGGTTGGGCGACCGGCTCGGGTGCGTCCTGCGGGACCTCGGCGGCCAGCTCCAGGTAGAGCGTGCGGAAGGCGTCTATGGCCGGCTCGACGGCGTAGAGCTCCTGGGCGCGCAGCCGACCGGCAGTGCCGAGCCGAGCGCGACGCTCCTCGTCGCCGAGCAGTGCGGAGCAGGCGACCGCGAGCGGGACGGGGTCTCCCGGTGGGACCAACAGCCCCGTCGGGCCGAGCAGTTCACGGGCCGCGCCGACGTCGGTGGCGATCACGGGACGCCCGCTGAGCTGCGTCTCGGCGAGCAACTGCGGACGGACGCCCTTGGTGCCCGTGAAGACCAGGACCGTCGCGTCCTCGTGGACGGTGCGCAGACGCGGCGGCGGACCGTCGAAGGAGACCGCCTCGGTGACGGCGTCGCCGAACAGCTCGCGGGCCAGTTCACGGCAGTGCGCCTCGTATCCGACGGCACCGGCCCGCGACTGGCCGTAGACCCAGCCGTACACCCGGAGCTCGGCATCGGGCTGCTCCTCGCGCACCAGCGCGAAGGCACGGAGCATCGGCTCCAACCCGCCCCACGGCTCCATCGGCCCCAGCCAGGCGAGGGTGGGGCGCTCCGGCTCGGCGCCGACGGGCGGCCGGTCGGCCAGCGGCGTCGCCTCGTGGACGACCCGGATGCGCTCCCGCTGGGCACCGCAGTACTCCTGCCAGCGTTGGTCGAAGGCGCTGCCCGGGGTGATCACCCCGGCCTGGGCGTAGGCCTCGCCCGCGAGAAGGCGATGGAAGGCGAGCATCAGCGCCCGCACCGGGTGGCGGTAACGCGAGGCGCGGTAACCGCGATAGCGCTCGCGCAGATGCAGGCTGTGCTCGGTCAGGAGGAACGGCAGGCCGAGCTGACGCTTCGCCACCAGGGCGGGCAGTGCCGCGGCCGACCCGCCCACGACATGGCAGACGTCCACCCCGGCCAGCGCGGCCTTTCCGGACCGCCCCTGGTACCAGGGCAGGGAGAGCGGACGCAGCGCCCGTTCGAGCAGGTCGGCGGCGACCAGGACGTCCTGGAGCAGCGGGACGCCTGCGTCACCGGCACCGGCCGCTATCACCGCGCCCGACCCCAGCCAGGCGTGCTCCAGCGACCGGACCGCGGCGCCGGAGCGCAGCAGGGCGGCGAGCCCGCCCCCGCGCCCGGCCTCCGCGAGGGCGTACAGCGCGGGCCCGAATCCGGCGGCGGCGCGGGCGGGGTTGGTGTCGACCAGCGTGCGGACCAGCTCGCCGTAGGCGGCGAGGGCACGGCGTCTCCGGCCGCCCCAGGGAGGCGTGGCCCGCCTCCCCTCCCCCGCGCGGGCGGCGTCGGCCGTCGAGAGCCGGAGGAACTCGTGCTCCGCGAGGGAGCCGACCAGGCGCTGGCCCCATGCATCCGTGGCGGCACTCTCCGTGACCAGTGCGATGCGCATGGGACCTCCGGCCCGAAAGGATGGACGACGTCAGCGTGTGGGAAAGAGCAGACGAAGAGGCCTCACCCGGTCGACCGGCCGACCACAGACTCCCCCACCACGCGTGCGGCCACCGCGCAGAACCCCTGCTCGGGGGACGCGTGTTCGGCCAACGCCACGAAACTACGTCCCGCCGCTGACAGAGCGTCGGCCTTCCCGGGCGCTACCACCCGAAGGAGTGAAGACCGACCACACTCCGTCCCGAACCGCCGTCAACCCCCCTCCCGGAAAGGGGTCTCAGCCGCCGACGCGCACCGAGTCACGCACCGCGCGCGCCGTGTCGACCTCGGTCAGGAACTGGGCGAAACGGTCGGCGACCAGCTCCGGGTACTCCATCATCGCGACGTGCCCGGCCTGCGGGAGCACCAGCAGCCGGGAGTCGCCGAAGGCGAGCGAGGCGCGCCGCGCCATCCGGTAGCCGACCAGCTTGTCCCGCAGCCCGTAGACCAGCAGCGTGGGCGCGGTCACCCGCTCCGCCTGCCGCCACAGCCCCTGCTCCCCGCGCTCGGTGTACGCGCGGACGATGCCGCGGGCGCTGCGCGAGAGCACGTCCAGCGCGTACGGAAGCTGTGCGCGGCGCCGGTACTCGGTGACCATCAACGCCCGGCGCTCCGGCGGGATCCGCCCCGGGTCGCCGTAGCAGAGCTCAAGCAGCGCCTGGGTCTGGTGCTCGACCACCCGACCGCGCGAGGCCCGGCGGATCAGGCCCGCGGCGCCGGGCATCGCCAGCAGGGCGGTGGGCAGAGCGGTCTTCTGCGGCGGCAACTCCGGCAGGGCGGGCGAGATCAGCGTCAGCGTCCGGACCAGGTCGGGCCGGAGCGCGGCCAGGCGCGTCGTCACCGCACCGCCGAGCGAGTTGCCGAACAGGTGCACCGGGCCGCGCCCGGTGAGCTCGATGAAGTCGACCACCGCGCGCATGTGCGCGTCGAGAGAGAGGTCGCCGTCGTCCGGCGGCGGGGACTGGCCGAAACCGGGCAGGTCGACCGCGTGGCCGTCGACCACGTCGGCGAGCCCGGCCATCAGCGGTTCCCAGTTGCGGGTCGAGCCGCCCAGGCCGTGCACGAAGAGCGCGGGAGGCAGCTCTGTTCGGCGCGGCGGCTGCGCCTCGGCGAAGAGCGGACTCCCGGCCACCCTCAGCTCGTGCAGCCCGCTGCTGCCTGCGGCGGTCTCGGCCTCGAACGTCTCGCGCAGTCCGCTCATGAGGACGATGCTAGGAGGGCAGCGCCGTTACAGCATCGAGACCCACGCCGGGGAGGCAGCATGTCCGAAGTCAACGAGGCCGCGCTCGACTCCCTCGCCGTGATCGAAGCGGACGATTCCGAGGGGCTCACACCTGTGGAAGAGAACGAGACCGAGCCGAGCGCGAGCTTCGAGGAGGACGATCTCGCCCTCGAGTCGCCCGAGGCCGACTCCGTGGAACAGAAGGTCGGCGTGCCGATCGGGGACGACGAATACCCGGACGAGTTCCGGTGACCCCACCTCTTGTGGAATCCTCACAAGCCGGAGACCGTACTTTCTGGTCGCGACCTGCGGCGCTGGGGATTACCCACAAGTAGGATGACGATCAGAGAGTTCCCGTACGGCCCGGGGTCCGCCCCGGCGCCACGTATCGCCCAGTGAGGAGCACCGTGACGGCCATCCAGGACACGGCTGAGCGCCCCCGAGGCACTCGCCTGCCGCGCAGTGCCCGCCGCAACCAGCTGCTGGGCGCCGCCCAGGAGGTCTTCGTCGCCCAGGGGTACCACGCGGCGGCGATGGACGACATCGCGGAGCGCGCCGGCGTCAGCAAGCCCGTGCTCTACCAGCACTTCCCCGGAAAGCTGGAGCTCTACCTGGCGCTGCTGGACAAGCACTGCGACGCCTTGGTCGACGCGATCCGCGACGCGCTGGAGTCGACCACCGTCAACAAGAACCGCGTCCTGGCCACGACGGAGGCGTACTTCGCCTACGTCGCCTCCGAGTCGGGCGCGTTCCGGCTGGTCTTCGAGTCCGACCTGACCAACGAGGAAGCGGTGCGCGAGCGCGTCGAGCGCGTCACGCGCGACACCGCGACGCTGGTCAGCAAGGTGATCGCGGAGGACACCGACCTCCCCGAGGAGGAGGCCATGCTGCTCGCCGTCGGCGTCTGCGGCCTGTGCCAGATCACCGCCCGGTTCTGGCTCGCGCAGGACGGCACCATCCCGCAGGACGAGGCGGTCCGCCTGGTCTCCAGCCTGTCCTGGCGCGGCCTCAAGGGCTTCCCGATGCACGGTGGCGACAGCGCGCACTGAGCGCGAGCCACGCGGGCCGGCCGGGAGCTGCGAGGTAGCGCCCTCGGAATGATCGCGCAAGCCGTATCGTTGGCCCGGTAACGGCACGCGGCCGGGTTGTCCGACCGCGTGTGAACGACGAACGCCTGTAGATGGGGCCGGAGGGACGAAGCCGTGGAGGTCAAGATCGGCGTGCAGAACGCGGCTCGGGAGATCGTTCTCGAGAGCGCGCAGTCTGCCGACGAGGTCGAGAGCGCGGTCGCCGCGGCGCTGAGTGGCTCCGAGAAGCTGCTGAAGCTGTCCGACGAGCACGGCCGCAAGGTCCTGATCCCGGCCGAGCGCCTGGCGTACGTCGAGATCGGCGAGCAGGCGCCGCGGAAGGTCGGCTTCGGCACGCTCTGACCCGCCGTCGGGATGACGTGAACGCCCCGGTCTCCTCCTTGAGGAGGAGACCGGGGCGTTCTGCGTATCAGGGCAGGTTGGGGGCATGGCGCGGAGGGGTTCTGGGTAGTGCTTCAGCAGCGGCAGTGCGTTTGCTGAGGAGGCTCCGGATGGTCGTCGAGTTGATCGCCTTCACCCTGGTCGGCCTTGCGATCGGCGTGGGGGCGGCGGTGCTGCTCGCGGATCTCTTCCCGGCGCCGAAGATCGTGACGGTGCTGACCGGGCTGTGCTCGGCCCTGCTGCTGGGCGGCATCGCCCACACCGCGTTCGGGGCGGGCCACCCCGTCGAGACGGTCGCCTGCGCGGCGATCGGCTCCGGCCTCCTCGTCTCCGTCCTCGCCCGCCCCGACAAGCGCTCAGCGCACCACCCGCGGCACGCGTGAAGTTGCACTACCTCAGCACAGGGACGCGGGGAAGTTGCACTATCCAGGGGCGCGGGGAACTGCGCTACAAGCCACCCACGCAGGTAGAGCACCGAACGCGCAGGGCCATCCGCACAGGGTGGTTGATCGCGCAGTTCCTCGCGCCCCTGATGGCTTCCGTGCCGCAGAACTACGACGCCAGGCCCAGCGCAGCCATGCGGCGGGTGTGGGCTTCGGTGATGCGGTTGAACATCTTGCCGACCTCCACGAGGTCGAACCCGCGGACCTCGACCCCGCCGATCAGCAGATTGCTGAGCGCGTCCCGCTCCGCGACGACCCGCTGGGCCTGGCTGAGGGCCTCGCCCATCAGGCGGCGGCCCCAGAGGGCCAGGCGGCCACCGATCCGCGGCTCCGCCGCGATCGCCTCGCGGACCTTCTCCACCGCGAACTCCGCGTGGCCCGTGTCGGCCATCACGCCGAGGACCAGCTCGCGGGTGTCGTCGTCCAGGCGGACGGCCACCTCGCGGTAGAAGTCGGCCGCGATCGCGTCGCCGACGTACGCCTTGACGAGGCCCTCCGCCCAGTCCGCCGGAGCGGTCATCCGGTGGAAGGAGTCCAGCGGCTCGGCGAACGGCGTCATGGCCGCCGTCGGGTCCTCGCCGATCTCGGCGAGCCGGTCGCGCAGGCGGCGGTAGTGGCCGAACTCCGCGGCGGCCATGCCCGCCAGCGCGGCCTTGTCCTCCAGGCCGGGGGCCAGCTTCGCGTCCTCCGCAAGGCGTTCGAACGCGCTGAGCTCGCCGTAGGCCAGCGCGCCGAGCAGGTCGACCACGGCCGCGCGGTACTCCGGGTCGGCCGAGCAACTCGCCCAGTCGCCGATCGACGGATACGTCTCCGCGTGGGCGTCGGCGCTGCCGGCTCCGGTGTCGGTGGACTGGACCTTGGGGGCTTCGGGCGTCTCCATACGCCGCACCTTAGTGGCCACGGGCGACCGCAGAATGCACGGAACCGGGCAGGAAGACGTCCGATGTCGTCCGCGTCACATGTTCGATCTTCGCCTTGACGGTATGGTGGTAGTGAGGTTCGGCGTAATGCATCACCTGGATGCGCGCCGACCTCACGTACGCGGATGCCCGGTCGGTCGCACGATCGGCTCCGACCGACCCCGCAGTGGCCGAGCGAGGGCCGCCGCAGACCGCGCAGTCGCGGTCCCGCGCCGGGCCTCCATCAACGCCTTCCACTGTGCTCCGTCGCGTCCGCTCTCCCCAGGGGATGCAGCGACGCCGCAGCGCGTGGAAAAGCCATGAGGTAGCCGGTAGTGGTCAGCGCCCCCGTCCAGGACGGGTGCCCGGCCGCCCCCGCGATCGGCCGCACCACTTCCGGAAGAGGCACAGCCCTGACTACGTTCCGTGAACTCGGAATCCTTTCCGAGACCGCAGAGGCCCTCGAGGCCGTCGGTATCATCACTCCCTTCCCGATCCAGGAGATGACGCTCCCTGTGGCCATGACCGGCCACGACGTCATCGGCCAGGCCAAGACCGGCACCGGCAAGACCCTGGGCTTCGGGCTTCCCATCATCGACTCCGTCCGCGTCGCCGCCGACGTGGACGCCGGACGCATCACCGCCGCCGAGGTCCCGACCGCGCCGCAGGCGCTCGTCGTCGTCCCGACCCGCGAGCTGTGCACCCAGGTCACCAACGACCTGCTGGTCGCCGGCAAGGTGCGCAACGTGCGGGTCCTGTCCATCTACGGCGGACGCGGCTACGAGACCCAGATCGCGGCGCTCGAGCGCGGCATCGACGTGATCGTCGGCACGCCCGGCCGTCTGCTCGACCTGGCCCGTCAGCGCAAGCTGAACCTGTCGGCTGTCCGCACCCTGGTGCTGGACGAGGCCGACGAGATGCTCGACCTGGGCTTCCTGCCCGACGTCGAGAAGATCATCGACATGCTGCCGGCGCAGCGCCAGACGATGCTGTTCTCGGCGACCATGCCGGGCGCGGTCATCAGCCTGGCCCGCCGCTACATGAACCGCCCGACGCACATCCGCGCCACCGCGCCGGACGACCAGGGCGCGACCGTCGCGAACATCTCGCAGCACGTCTACCGCGCCCACTCGCTCGACAAGGTCGAGATGATCGCCCGCCTGCTGCAGGCCGAGGGCCGCAACCTGGCGATGGTCTTCTGCCGGACCAAGCGCACCACGGCCGACGTGGCCGAGCAGCTGACCAAGCGCGGCTTCGCGGCCGGCGCGGTCCACGGCGACCTGGGCCAGGGCGCGCGCGAGCAGGCGCTGCGCGCGTTCCGCAACGGCAAGGTCGACGTGCTGGTCTGCACCGACGTCGCCGCCCGTGGCATCGACGTCGAGGGCGTCACCCACGTCGTGAACTACCAGTGCCCCGAGGACGAGAAGACCTACCTGCACCGCATCGGCCGTACCGGCCGCGCGGGCGCGTCGGGCACCGCGGTCACGATGGTCGACTGGGACGACGTCCCGCGCTGGCAGCTGATCAACAAGGCGCTCGACCTGTCGTTCAACGACCCGGAGGAGACCTACTCGTCCTCCGCGCACTTCTACGAGCAGCTGCACATCCCCGCCGGGACCAAGGGCATCCTGCCGCGCTCCGAGCGCACCCGCGCCGGTCTGGACGCGGAGGAGATCGAGGACCTCGGCGAGCCGGGCGGCGGTCGTCGCCGTCCGGGCCGCGACACCGCCGGCACCAACGCCGGCGGACGCGGTCGTGACCGCGACCGGGACCGTGACCGGGCCGGCGAGAAGGACCGGGACGAGAACCGCCCGGCCGGTCGCCGCGAGCGGAGCCGTCGCCGCACCCGTGGCGGTACCGGCTCCGAGGCGGAGACGCAGACGCAGACCACCGCCGTCGAGCCCGCAGCCGTCGTCGAGGGCGGCGAGCACGGCGAGGCCATGGACACCGCGCCCAAGCGCCGTCGTCGCCGCACCCGCAACGGCTCGGACGGCCCGGCGGAGGCGGTCCAGGCTGCTGCCACCGCCACGGTCGAGGCACCGGTCGCCGTCGCGGAGACCGAGGCTGAGGTCAACGCCGAGGTCAAGGCCGAGGCTCCGGCCGTGGTCGAGGACGCCGTCGAGGCTCCGGCCCCGCGTCGCCGGACGCGTGCCAAGAAGGCCGCTGCGACCGAGGTCGCCGAGGCTGCCGAGGTCACTGCACCCGAGCTCACCGCGCCCGTGGCGGAGGAGGCCGTCGAGGCCCCCGCGCCGCGTCGTACCCGCGCCAAGAAGACCGCCGCCCCCGTGGCGGAGGTTGCCGAGCAGCCGGTCGTGACTGAGGAGGCCGCTGAGGCTCCGGCCCCGCGCCGCCGCACCCGCGCCACCAAGGCCGCTGTCGCCCCGGTCACGGAGACCGTGGCAGCAGAGACAGTGACCGTCGAGGCCGCTGCCCCCGTGGTCGAGGAGGCCGTCGAGGCCCCCGCGCCGCGCCGCACCCGCGCCAAGAAGGCTGCTGCCGACGTGGTCGAGGCGCCGGTGGAGGCCGAGGAGGCCGCCGAGCCGAGCCGTCGCACCCGCGCCAAGAAGACCGCTGCCGTGGCCGAGGCTCCGGTCGAGGCTGCCGCGGACGTGGTCGAGACGCCGCAGGCCGAGGCTGAGGCTCCGGCGTCGCGTCGCCGCACCCGCGCCAAGAAGGCCGCTGCGACCGAGGTCGCCGAGGCCGCCGAGGTCACTGCACCCGAGGTCACCGCGCCCGTGGTCGAGGAGGCCGTCGAGGCCCCCGCGCCGCGCCGCACCCGCGCCAAGAAGACCGTTGCGGCCGTCGACGAGGCGGAGCAGACCGAGACCGCACAGGTCGAGGAGGCTCCGGCCCCGCGCCGCCGCACCCGCGCCGCCAAGGCCGCTGCCGCCCCGGTCACGGAGACCGAGGCAGCAGAGACCGTGGTCGTCGAGGCCACCGCACCCGTGGCGGAGGAGGCCGCCGAGGCCCCCGCGCCGCGCCGCCGCACCCGGGCGAAGAAGGCTGCTGCCGTACCGGTCACGGACACCGTGACGGTCGAGGCCGCCGCTGCAACGCCCGAGCAGCCCGAGGTCGCGAAGGCGCAGACCGTGCAGGCTCAGGCCGTGCAGGCTCAGGCCGTGCAGGCTCAGGCCGTGCAGGCTGAGGCCGTGCAGGCTGAGGTCGCTAAGCCCGTCGCTGCCGCTCCGGCCGTCGCGCCGCGCAAGCGTCGCCGGGCGACCGCGACCGTGACGGACGCGGCGGCCAAGGCCGCAGGGCAGCTCGCCCCGCAGCCCGTCGCCGAGCCGGAGCCGGAGCCCGAGCCGGAGGCCGCCTCCGTGCCCGCGCCGCGCAAGCGCCGTCGCGCCACGTCCGGTGTGACGGACACGGCCGCAAAGGCGCGTCAGCTCGCCGTCGAGCCCGCGAACACCAAGGACGTGCCGTCGCAGCGCGCGTCCACACCGGCCAAGGCCAAGGCCGAGGCTGAGGCGGACTCCGCGGAGGAGGCGGAGCGGCCCAAGCGCAAGCGTCGCAGCGTCCGTCTCGCCGAGGCCGCCGCTGCCAGTGCCGCCGCCGAGGCGTCGGAGACGGGTCGCAGGGCGCGCGTGACGCCGCGTCAGTAGCCGACCCGGCGAACGTCAGGCGCGGCGGCGCGTCGCAGGCCCCAGGGCTTGCGGCGCGCCGCCGCGCTTTTCTGCTTGGTGTGGATTGCTCCTTCTTGCTCCCGCTTGCTCCTTGGCGCTGCCGGGACGCGCCCCGTGCGCCACGTCGTCGTCATCCGCGCTGGTTAGGCTCGGAGGGAGGGCAGCAACCGCACCCGCACCGCCAGGAGGACCTGACCGATGAGCACCCCGCCGTTCCTGACCCTGCCCGGCTGCGCACGCGCCGTCCGTCTGGAGACGGCCCGTGGCTCGTTCGCCGCGCTCCACGCGGTGCCCCAGGGACGTCCACGGGTGGCGACCGCGCTGCTGGTTCCCGGATTCACCGGCAGCAAGGAGGACTTCGTCGGGCTGCTCGAACCGCTCGCCGAGGAGGGCGTCGAGGTCCTGGCCGTCGACCAGCGCGGCCAGTACGAGACGGGCGGACCGGACGACGTCGACGCGTACGCGCTGGAGGAGCTCGCGCTGGACCTGCTGGCGGTGACCGCCGAGCTGCGGAGCGCGGCTCCGGCGCGTCCGCTGCACCTGCTCGGCCACTCCTTCGCCGGCTACGTCGTCCGCGACGCGGTCCTGCGGGCGACGGGATCCCCCCTGCCCTGGGCGTCGTTGACGTTGCTGAGCACCGGACCGGCGGCGCTGGACGACGCGGAGACCGAGCGGGCGAAGCTGCTGCTCGCGGCCCTTCCCACCATGTCGCTGGAGGAGATCTGGCGCGCGATGAAGGACATGGAGGAGGCCTCCGGTGCCACGCCCGAGCTCCTCGACCCGGAGGTCGCCGAGTTCCTGCACCGGCGTTGGGTGTCCAACGTCCCGGCCGCGATGACGGCGATGGCCCGGCAGTTGATCTCCGAACCGGACCGTGTGGACGAACTCGCCAAGGTCGCACTGCCCAAACTGGTCCTGTCGGGCGAGCGCGACTACGCGTGGCCGGTCGAGCTCCAGGCACAGATGGCGCTGCGGCTCTCGGCCGAGCACATCGTCGTCCCCGGCGCGGGACACTCGCCGAACGCCGAACGCCCCGAGGGCACGGCGGTTTCGCTGGCGGCGTTCTGGTCGAACGTCAGCTGACGGTCAGCTGCCGATTAGTTGACAGCCCGTCAGAACTTCACCGGAGCCGCACCACTCCCTCCAGGAATATCCGCCTCCCCCTCCTGCGTTCTTTGTGGACGGACAGACACGCATGCCCTGCGGGGCGCTCCGTCACCGACCTTTAACGCGCAGGTGACAGCGGCGAAGCAGGCCCGGACGAGTCTGGTTGTCCGAAGGGGAAGGGAGACGCCCGTGCACTTCGAGATCCTCCGACTGAACGATTCCGACGGCCGCGCCCAGGCATCCGTGATCGCCGAGGCGAGCGCGGTACGCGAGATCGTCGACCGGGCCGCCGCGACCGGCGCGCGCCTCTACATCCGCCCGCACGTCCACCCGCTGGAGACCCCGGCCTCGACGTCGGCGACACTGCCCGGCGCGTGACACCCGCGCGGCCTTCCACGCGCCGTCCCTCGGGCGGGTGATCGTCCTTGACGGGGCGGGTCCGAGGGAGGACCGTGGTCGTCTATGAGGGGCGAGCCCAGTTGCCCTAGGTGCGGGGGCCGAGTCCGCGCCCCAGGGTTGTTCACCGACACCTGGCAGTGCGACGCGCACGGCACCGTCTACCCCCTGCAGCCCATCGTGCCTCCCAGCGTCGAGGCACTGGGAGCGGCGGTGGCACGGGCCGAGGTTCCCGTCTGGCTGCCCTGGCCGCTGCCCGTCGGCTGGCTGTTCACCGGCATCGCCCACGCGGGCGACGACGTCTCGGGCACGCGGGCGACCGCTGTGGCCTGCTCCGGCCCGGGCCCGCTCGGCGGGCCGGGCGAACTGCTGCTGGTCGCCGAGGAGCTCGGCGTCGGCCTCGGCGCGCGCTACGCGGGCCTCCCCGGCCCGGACCCGGGCGAGGCGATCGCCGTCCACCGCGCCCCGCACGCCAAGGTGCACGCGGCCGGCCGGCCGACCCCGCTGTGGCACGTCGCGGACGCGCCGGACGACCGCGCGGTCTTCGTGGGCGAGGCCCGCGGCCTCTGGCTCTGGGCGGTGGTCTGGCCGGAACGCTCGGGCCTGCTCATGTACGACGAGCTGGTCCTGACGGACCTACGGGACGCGGGCGCGGAGCTGGACCTGCTGCCGTGCGGGGCGCTGTCCCCGAGGTTGCTCAAGTAGCGGGCTGAGGCTGGTTGCAAACGTGCTCCCGTACCCTGGCGTTGAAGCCGTCCCCCCTCGTGCCAGGAGTTTCCGCCCGTGCGCATCGATCTGCACGCACACAGCAACGCCTCCGACGGCACCGACTCCCCCGCGGAGCTCGTGCGGAACGCCGTCCTCGCCGGGCTCGACGTGGTCGCGCTGACCGACCACGACACCACCGGCGGTTACGCGGAGGCGTTCGACGCCGTGCGCGGCACCGGGCTGACGCTCGTGCCAGGGGCGGAGCTGTCCTGTCGGGTCGACGGGATCTCCATGCACATGCTGGCGTACCTGTTCGACCCGGAGGAGCCCGAGTTCGCGCACGAGCGTGAGCTGCTCCGGACGGACCGCGTGCGGCGCGCGCAGGCGATCATCGAGCGGTGCGCGGAACTCGGCGCGCCCATCACCTGGGAGCAGGTGCGCCGGATCGCCGGGCACGGCGCGGTCGGACGGCCGCACATCGCCTCCGCGCTGGTCGAGGCGGGCGTGGTGGAGAGCGTGGACCAGGCGTTCACCGCCGACTGGCTGGCGAACGGCGGCCGGGCCGACGTGCCGAAGCGGGAGACGGATCCGGTCGAGGCGATCCGGCTGGTCCGCGGCGCCGGCGGGGTGCCCGTGTTCGCGCACCCGGGCGCGTCCAAGCGCGGGCGGACGGTCTCGGAGGCGACCATCGCCAAGCTTGCCGCCGCCGGGCTCGCCGGGCTGGAGGTCGACCACATGGACCACGACGAGGAGACCCGCGCCCGTCTGCGCGGGCTGGCGGCGGAGCTGGGGCTGCTGGTCACCGGCTCGTCGGACTACCACGGCAGCCGAAAGACCGTCAGGCTCGGTGCGGACACGACCGATCCGGCCGTCTACGAGGCGCTGCTCGCCCAGGCGACGGGCGCGGCGCCCGTCTCGGGCAAGGACCGCTGACGCAGGCAGTCGGTCGATCGTTCAGTCGGCCAGCGGCACGGACTTGCGGGCAGGGTCCCGGAGGTCCGTGCCGTGGCGGAGCCAGCGTTCCTGGAGGTCGGCCGCGCCGTGGACGCGCTTGTACGCCGCCTCGTTCGGGGTCATCGGGAGCAGCGGCAGGAAGCGGACCGGGTCGGCGGGTTCCGGCAGCTCCAGGTCCTCGACCAGGCCGCCCGGCTCGGCCACCAGGAAGCCGGTGAAGGGCGCGCCAGGCCACAGCGGGTCGCCGAGGTCCAGCGACGCACCAGGTGCCACCACCAGGCCCTCCACCTGCGGCGATGCCGCCAACGTGGCCAGCGGGCGGAGCAGTTCGTCGCGTCCCCCGCGCATCGTGACGACCAGCTCCGCGCGCGGACCGCTGACGGGGTCGGCGACGATGGCGGTGGGGTCGGCCATCGGCGCGGCCGACATGCCGAGCGTGGCGTAGCGGAAGAGGCCGTCGGCCTGCGGGAAGCGCAGTACCTCGATCCGCTCGGTGCCCAGGAACGTGACCGAGGCGCGACCGTCCGGCTCGCCGAAGGTGCTGATCAGGCGGGCTTCGACGGCAGCGAGGACGGCGTCCGGCTGACCGGGACCAGAGGCGTGCGGGAGTGACGACATGGAGCAGAGCCTAACTCTGCGCCCCACCCGGTTCAGGCGGCTGCCGGCCTGCGTCCGGCGCGGATGATCAGGAGCAGGCCTGCCATGATCATCGCCACCGCTGGATAGACGGCGAGCGGCGGCAGTTGGCCGAGCCAGACGGCGGCGATCAGGGTGGCCCCGGGGGTCTCCAGCAGGATCGCGGTCGAGACGAAGGACGGGCCGAGGGTCCGCACCACCCGGTTGCTCAGCGAGTGCCCGAGGAACTGCGCGCAGCCGGTCAGCAGCACGATCTGCCACCACGCCGTGGCGCTGTAGCCGGTCAGCGACTGCCCGGAGAGCAGGCAGGTGACGAGCAGCAGCACGGCCGTCGTGGCGTAGCAGACGAAGGTGTATGCGGTGGTGCTGACGGTGCGTCGGACCTCGCTGCCGAGCAGGAAGTAGCCGGAGGCGGCCATGCCCGCGCCGAGCGCGAGGACGTCGCCGAGCACGGCGCGGGAGCTCAGCGTCAGGTCGAAGCCGGTCAGCAGTACGACGCCCGCGAAGGCGAGGCTGATCCCCGCCCAGACGATCCGCGGCGGCCGGTGGCCGCGCAGCCGCAGGTAGAGCGTGGTCCACAGCGGCGTGGCGGTGCAGAGCGCGGTGGAGGTCGCGACGTCGGTCAGCCGGAGACTCGGCAGCCAGAGCGCGAAGTGCAGCGCGAGGAACGCGCCCGCAGCGAGCGACAGCAGCACCGTGCGCCGCGTCATCGCCCGGAGCTCGGCGCGGTGGCGGAGCAGCGTGATCGGGGCGAGGACGCCGGTGGCGAAGCAGTTGCGCCAGAACGCGATCGCCACGGCGGGCGCGGCGATGGCGCTGATCAGCGGCGCGGAGAAGGCGACACCGCTGACCGCGAGGGCGAGCAGCAGGAAGTCGATCCTGGGCACGGCGGCGAGGTCCGGCGTCGCGGAAACCGTTGCGGAGGCCGCCGCCGACACGGGCGCGGTCTCGGCGGTGCTCGTCACGGGCTCTCCTCGGAATGGGCCCCTGCGTACCCGGGCAGCCGAACACCCGGGTAAGGGGCGTAATGATGGTATGGGAATGACCCGTTCCGCAGCCATCCCCGTCCACCCGCTGGGACCCCGCCCGGAACGCAATACCCTGTGGCCATGACTGCTGAGCCGAGTGCCTCGCTGCTGGACCGCGCCCTGGTGGAGGAGGCCGCGAAGAAGTCCGGCCTGCTCTGGGTGCGTCAGGGCGACGGCCGCGACCACGCGCTGTGGCACGCGTGGGTGGACGGCGCCGTCGTCCTGGTCGGCGACGGCGGCGAGCAGCCGCTCCCGCCCGAGCTGCGGGACGGCGCCGAGGTGGTCGTGACGCTGCGCAGCAAGGACAAGTGGGGCCGCCTGGTGGCCTTCGCCGCGCGGGTCGAGTCGCTGAGCCCGCGTGGCGAGGCCTGGCAGGCGGCCGTCGACGAGCTGAAGTCCAAGCGCCTGAACGCCCTCGACCACGAGGGCGTCGCCGAGCGCTGGGCCACGGAGAGCCGCGTACTGCGGCTCGTCCCGCAGGGGCTCAGCGTGGAGCGGCCCGGCGCGATGCCGGACTCCGCCCACACCGCCGCGCCCGCGCCGACGAACGCGACGACGCGGCAGCCGATCCCCAAGGCGCTGCCACGCCTGCTCTTCCGCCGCAAGTAGTCCGCCCGCGCGCATGACCCCCGGTCCACCGCTGGACCCTCCGCCCGCCCTCGGCGGGCCGGGTAGCCTGAACGCCTGAGTCGGCGTAAGGAAACCGCTAAGACGGTGGCCGCGGCGGCCGGGCCCGTCGGGAGCGGAAGCAGATCCGGAGAACTCCGGAGAGTCGGGAGGTCAGTGGGTGAGCGGGAGCGCCTCTCGCGTGTTCGTCTCGCACCTGTCGGGCGTGGCGGTGTTCGACCCGAACGGTGACCACGTCGGCCGGGTGCGCGACGTGGTCGTGTCGCTGCGACTGCGCGGCCAGCCGCCGCGGGTGCTCGGCCTCGTGATCGAGGTCGTCGGCAAGCGGCGCGTCTTCCTCGCGATGAACCGCGTCACCAGCGTCGAGTCCGGCCAGGTGCTGGTCACCGGCGTGATCAACCTGCGCCGTTTCGAGCAGCGTCCGACCGAGACGCTCTGCCTCGGCGAACTGCTCGACCGCCGCGTCGCGCTCAACCCCGGTACCCCCTACGGCGAGGCCGGGGAGACGGTCACCGTGCTGGACGTCGGCATGGTCCGCCTGCAGGGGCGCGAGTGGGAGATCGACAAGGTCTTCGTCGAGAAGGGCAAGGCCGGGCGGCTGCGGCGGCGCGGCGAGACGTTCACGGTCGAGTGGTCGGCGGTCACCGGCTTCGCGCTGCGCGAGGAGGACCAGGGCGCGGCCAACCTGCTCGCCACCTTCGACCAGTTGCGGGCCGCGGACCTGGCCAGCGTGCTGCACCACCTCTCCCCCAAGCGTCGTGGCGAGGTCGCCGCCGCGCTGGACGACGAGCGCCTCGCCGACGTCATGGAGGAGCTGCCCGAGGACGACCAGGTCGCCATCCTGGCGGGCCTGCACCAGGAGCGCGCGGCCGACGTGCTGGAGGCGATGGACCCGGACGACGCCGCCGACCTGCTCTCCGAACTCCCCGGCGACGAGGCCGAGAGCCTGCTCCAGCTGATGGAGCCCGAAGAGGCCGCCCCGCTGCGCCGTCTGCTCAGCTACGAGGAGCACACCGCCGGTGGTCTGATGACCACCGAGCCCGTCGTGCTGCCGCCGAACGCCACCGTCGCCGAGGCGCTGGCGAAGATCCGCAACCAGGACCTCAAGCCCGCGCAGGCCTCCGTGGTCCACGTCTGCCGCCCACCGCTGGACACGCCGACCGGCAAGTACCTGGGGCTGGTCCACTTCCAGCGGCTGCTGCGCGAGCCCCCGTACACGCTGCTCGGCGGGATCGTCGACCACGACCTCGACCCGCTCGCGCCGGACACCGAGCTGCCGCGGATCACCAGCTGGCTGGCCACCTACAACATGGTGGCCGCGCCGGTGGTCGACGAACTGGGCAACCTGCTCGGTGCGGTGACCGTCGACGACGTCCTCGACCACCTGCTGCCCGACGACTGGCGCGAGGGCGTGCTGCACGCGGGCGAGGACCCGCACGACGGCGACGGCTGGAGCGGCCGGGACGAGGCGGCGGACCAGGAGACGCAGAACGACCCGGACAGCCAGAACGACGAGGACAACCAGAACGACCAGGACGACCAGGAGCAGGAGGTGGGCGCCCATGGCCGCGTCCGGTGAGAGCAAGCGTCCACGGCTGGACCAACCGCGGCGTCGCCGTGCACTGGTGACACTGCCTCAGCCCGACCCTGACGCCTTCGGCCGGATGTCGGAACGGTTCGCCCGGTTCATGGGCACGGGCCGGTTCCTGGTCTGGATGACCGTGCTCATCCTGGTCTGGGTCGCCTGGAACGTCTTCGCCCCTCCGTCGATCCGGTTCGACGAGTACCCGTTCATCTTCCTGACCCTGGTCCTCTCGCTCCAGGCGTCGTACGCGGCCCCGCTGATCCTGCTCGCGCAGAACCGGCAGGACGACCGCGACCGGGTCAACATGGAGCAGGACCGCGCCCGGTCCAACCGCACCGTGGCCGACACCGAGTACCTCACCCGCGAGGTGGCCGCGCTGCGCCAGGGCCTCGGCGAGGTCGCCACCCGCGACTTCCTCCGCTCGGAGCTGCAGCAGCTGCTCAAGGAGCTGGACAACGGCCGCCGACCGTACGAGGACCGCGACGAGGAACTGGTCTGAACGCGGCCCCGGGCGTGTGACCTGCCGGTGTGACCCGCTGCACGCTACTGACGGGTCAGCGGGCCCGCCCTGCCGCCGTACCATTCGGTTATGGCTTCCGACACACAGGCGACCCCCATCGAGGAGTCCGTGCACGTCGCCCTTGCGACCGTGCAGGACCCGGAGATCAACCGGCCGATCACCGAGCTCGGGATGGTGAAATCGGTCGCCGTCGACGAGGCGGGCAAGGCCAAGGTCGCCGTCTACCTCACGGTGTCCGGCTGCCCGATGCGGGAGACCATCGTCAACCGGGTCACCGACGCGGTCGGCGGCGTGCCCGGCATCTCCTCGGTCGAGGTCGAGCTCGACGTGATGAGCGCCGAGCAGCGCAAGGAGCTGGCTTCGTCGCTCCGCAACGGCCAGGCCGAGCGCGAGATCCCCTTCGCCCAGCCCGGCTCGCTGACCCGCGTCTACGCGGTCGCGTCCGGCAAGGGCGGCGTCGGCAAGTCGTCGGTGACGGTCAACCTGGCGGCGGCGCTGGCCGACCAGGGTCTGAAGGTCGCCGTGGTCGACGCCGACATCTACGGCCACAGCGTGCCGCGCATGCTGGGCGCGGACGGTCGTCCGACCCAGGTCGAGAACATGATCATGCCGCCGTCGGCGAACGGCGTGAAGGTCATCTCGATCGGCATGTTCACCCCGGGCAACGCCCCGGTCGTCTGGCGCGGCCCGATGCTGCACCGCGCGCTGCAGCAGTTCCTGGCCGACGTCTACTGGGGCGACCTGGACGTGCTGCTGCTGGACCTGCCGCCCGGCACCGGCGACATCGCCATCTCGGTGGCCCAGCTGGTCCCGAACGCGGAGATCCTGCTGGTCACCACCCCGCAGCAGGCCGCGGCCGAGGTGGCGGAGCGCGCCGGCACGATCGCGCTGCAGACGCACCAGACCATCGTGGGCGTCATCGAGAACATGTCGGGCATGCCGTGCCCGCACTGCGGCGAGATGGTCGACGTCTTCGGCACCGGCGGCGGCCAGACCGTCGCGGACGCGCTCACCCGCGCGACCGGCGCGAAGGTCCCGGTCCTGGGCAACATCCCGATCGACATCCAGCTCCGCCAGGGCGGCGACGAGGGCAAGCCCGTCGTCCTCTCCGACCCGGACTCCCCGGCGGGCGCGGCGCTCCGCGCGATCGCCCAGAAGCTGGGCAACCGCCAGCGCGGCCTCTCGGGCATGTCGCTGGGGCTGACGCCCAAGAACAAGTTCTGAAGCGCGGGTCTTTCGACCCGCCACGCGAACGCCGACCGCTCCCCTTTCACGTCAAGGGGAGCGGTCGGCGTTTGTGCTGCGGACTCCTGCGACTGCGGTCTACTGCTCGTACGACGCGAGGTCGGTGACCGTGGTGAAGCCGAGGCCGTAGGCGCTGACGCCGCGGCCGTAGGCGCCGAGGTGGACGCCGGGGGCGTCTCCGGCGAGGACCCAGCCGTACTCGGACTCGCGGTAGCGGAACGCCTGCGGGGTGCCGTTCACCGGGAGGGTCAGCGAGGACCAGGCCGGGCCGTCGATGTCGTCGGCGAGGTCCCAGGCAAGCGTGGTCTGCTGGTCGAGCCAGTCCTGACGGAGCGTCCGCTCCATCGGGGCGTGCTCGGTCGCGGCCAGGAGTCCCGAGCCGGCCAGCCAGGCGGCGGAGGCGATGGAGGTGGCCTCCAGCATGCCCGTGCCGTCATCAAGACGTCGGGCCGTGCGTCCGGCGACCGTCACGACGACGGCGAAGCGCCGGCCCTCGGACGGGTCCTGGGCGAGGTACGAGCGGACGGGCTCGTCGCCGTGGCCCAGCGAGCCGTAGTCCACGACTCTGCCGTCCGGCGAGGTGCCGACCGTGCCGAACCAGCGGCGGCCGGTCCAGGCGTCGTCCAGGCCGTACCAGGGGAACCCCGCGTCCGCGAAGCGCGGCGCGGTGGCCGTGGCACCAGCCGTCGCACCGGCAGTACCGCCCGACGCCGCTGCGGCGTTCTCCCCCGTGACGGCTTCTCCCACGGCGTGGCTCGTGGCGTCCATACCGGCCTCCTCTTCCTGGTCCACCCCGGCAGAACCATACCGGGGCAGAGGGAGGCGATCGTGTACCGCAGGCGGCTACGCGCCCACCGGGTCGCCGAAGGGCGGCACCGCTGGTCCGTTCGAGCAGTCCGGGTCAGCCCAGGCCGCGTCGGGGATCAGGTGGCGTCGAGGTCGTACGGCGCGGTCTCGTCGCTGGTCAGCGGCGGCTGCGCGGGGCGGTCGCCGGAGGTGGGCGACGGCGTGGCTGAGCCGGACTCGCCCGGGGCGACCTTGGCCAGCGGGTCGGCGCGGACCGCCCGCACGGCGGCGCTCGCGTCGGCGGCGTCGCGGGTGAAGCCGTTCTTCAGCTCCTGAAGCTCGCCCAGACCAAACTCGTCACCGTGCTTGTTGAGCTGCTTCCGCACGAAATTCTTCGGGTGCAGGTCCTGGAACTCGAAGTCCTCGTACTCGGGGCCGAGCTCGTTGCGGATGTCCTGCTTGGCGCTGTCCGAGAACTCGCGGACCTTGCGGATGAAGCCCATCACGTCCTGGACGAGCTTCGGCAGCTTGTCGGGGCCGAAGATCACCACAGCGAGGACCACGAGCACCACCAGCTCGAGTGGGCTTATGTCGAAGAACATGTGGTGGGCTCCCCTGATGACGTGATGACGGCTCCAGCGTAATCGCCCGAGGCGCACGACGGACCAGCGCCTGCCGAACCGCAGGTGTGAATCCCCCCTCCGGCCGCTCCGTAGCGGTCATGTCGGGCATGTCCGGAGGGGTCACGCCCGGGTGGACGTCGTGTCGGCCGGGCCGGAGGTGAGGTGGACCACCACCGACAGGCTGTCGCCGTTGCGCAGCACGGTGAGGACCGTCTCCGCGTCCTGCTTGCGGCCCCGGATCAGCGCGATCAGGTCGTCCGCGTCGGTGACCGCGACGCCGTCGTCCGCCGTGACGATGTCGCCGACGTGCAGCGGCGACTTCCGCTGGGCGACCGCGGTGATCTTCGCCCCGCCCTGGAAGGAGCGGTCCAGGGTCACCCCGATCATCGGCGGGTCGGCGTGTCCGGTGCCGATCAGCTGGGCGGCGACGGCGGCGGCCTGGTCGATCGGGATGGCGAAGCCCAGGCCGATGCTGCCGCTGTCGCTGCTGTTGCCGTAGGGGTCGGTGCTGTCCGGGTCGGCGGAGCGGATGACCGTGTTGATGCCGATCACGGTGCCGCTGGCGTCCAGCAGCGGGCCACCCGAGTTGCCGGGGTTGATCGCGGCGTCGGTCTGCACGGCGTCCAGGTAGGAGGGCCCGCCGGGCATGCCGGGGCCGGAGACGATCGGGCGGTCCAGCGCGCTCACGATGCCGGAGGTCACCGTGCCGCGCAGGCCGTAGGGGTCGCCGATGGCCATCACCGGGTCGCCGACCTGGACGTCGTCCGAGTCGCCGAGGACCGCCGGGGTCAGTCCGGAGACGCCGGTGACCCGCAGCACCGCCAGGTCGGTGCCGACATCGCGGCCGACCAGGGTGGCCGGATGGCGCTGGCCTGTGTTGAAGGTCACGGTGACCGTTCCGGGGGTGCCGTCCGGGGCGATGACGTGACTGTTGGTCAGGATGTTGCCGTTGGTGTCGAGCAGCACCCCGGTGCCTGTCGTCTGCTGGCCGTCCGCCGCCACCTGCAGGTAGACGATGCCGGGCAGGACCGCGTGCAGCACCTCGGCCGTGCGGCTGGGCGTCTTGGACGTCGCGGGTGCCTTCGACAGCGTCAGCCGGCCTCCCTGCCGGGCGCCCTCGACGGCGACGCCGAGACCGCCGCCGATCAGGCTGGCGACGACCACGACCACGGTGACGGTCAGGACTCCGCGCGGCGAGGCCAGCCTCGGGCCGAACGGCGGGGTCCGGCGCTCGGTCCGCCTGGTCCGGGGGCCGCGCCTCGCCGAACCCCGGGCCGTGCGCTGGGCAGGGATGTGCAGCAGTCGTCGCAGGCCACGGGCGCGTCCGGGCGCGCCGTCGCCTTCGTGCGACTCCTCCTGCCGCCTGAAGATCGGCTCCCGGCCGGGGCCCGGCCCGTCGGGGTGACTCCACCACGCGGGCGCGCATCGGCGGCTCTGCCGGGGAGTCGGGGATTCCTCCACCTGCTGCTCCGCTGCCATGCCGAACTGCTCCTCAACGCCTTGCTGCCATGGCGATTGAAACAGGAACCGACCACTCGGGGCTACCGTTCGCGCACATTCTCAGTCAACGAACAGTTGCCGCTCGGCCACGGACGGACGTCGCGGGAACGCCGCGGGCGGGCCGGAGCGGAGTCCGACCCGCCCGCGGGCGGAGAGTTCAGCGCTTCAGCGCAGGGGTTCCTGGGGAGGGCGTGGCAGTCAGGGCAGCAGCCGACCGGCCGGGACCACCGAGGGGCCCGACATCGGGTGGAAGCCCGTCGTGCGGCGCATAACCTCCTGCGCGGCGCTGTCGTTGCCGTGGAGGTCCTCCACCGCCAGCTGGCTCCCGGCGGGGGCGTAGTTGCCGGTGCCGGAGAGCGGGGAGACGTCGGCAGGGGCGTCGGAGGAGGCGGAGACGCCGGTGAGCGCCGTGCTCAGGGTCACCGCCGCGACCGAGAAGGCTCCCGCCGCCGCGAAGACCAGACGTCGGCCCCGCTGGGTGCCCATCGGCGCCGCCGCGGCGGCCAGGACACCGGCCAGCGGCTGGCTCGGCAGCAGACCGCCGCCGACCCCGGCACGGAGCCGGGCGGCTATCGGACGCGGCTCCTCGCGGGAGTCGTCCCGGCCCGCGCTGCCTGAGCCTGAGTCGTGCGGCTCGCGTACCTCGCGCAGGGCGCGGGAGGAGCGCTCACGCCGGGCGCGCGGGTCCACGCCGGGCACCGGGTGGTCGGCGCCCAGTGCGCCGGAGCCGAAGCTGCTGCCGCGCAGTCCGCCACCACCGAGACCGCCGCCGGAGCCGAAGCCCGACCCCGAGCCGCCGAACAGCGACCGCACGCCGCGCGTGGCGCCGGCGGCCGGATGACCCGACGACGGGCCTTCACCGTCGTCGCCCTCCTCCGGCACGGCGATGGAGAGCAGGCGGCTCATGAAGACCGGGCTGGGATCCGGCGGCAGCACCTCGCGCAGGCGCGACTTGAGCTGCCGGGCATCCTCGGCCTCGGCCAGGCAGGTGGGACAGGTGGCCAGATGGGCCTGGACGCGCTCACGGGCGCCGTGGTCCAGCTCGCCGTCGATGAAGGCGGCCAGACGGTCGCCCAGGTGGTGTTCCTGCGCCGGAGACGCGGGCACAGCCACGGAGACCGGGGTCACCCGCAGCTCTGCTGCCTCCGGCCGCGCGGCGCGGCGGGGCCGCTCGCTCACGAGGACCGCCTCCCGTCCAACGCATCTGCGGCCAACAGCTGAGCCTCGGCGTCGACGTCCACGCCGGCCCGGCGCTCACGGCCCTCGCTCGCGCCGGGGGCGCGGTGCTGCAGGGCGGCGCGCAGGTGCGCCCGGCCGCGGTGGATGCGGCTGCGCACGGTGCCGAGCTTGACGCCCAGGGTGGCGGCGATCTCCTCGTAGGAGAGCCCCTCGATGTCGCAGAGGACGACGGCGGCGCGGAACTCCGGGGCAAGGGTGTCCAGGGCCTGCTGCACGTCGGCGTCGAAGTGGGTGTCGTGGAACTGCTGCGCGGGCGACGGCTCACGGCTGGGCAGCCGCTCGGCGGCGTCCTCGGCCAGCGCGTCGAAGCGGATCCGCTGCTTGCGGCGGACCATGTCCAGGAAGAGGTTGGTGGTGATCCGGTGCAGCCAGCCCTCGAACGTGCCGGGGGTGTACGTGGACAGCGAACGGAACACCCGGACGAAGACCTCCTGGGTGAGGTCCTCGGCGTCGTGCTGGTTGCCGGTCAGGCGGTAGGCAAGGCGGTACACCCGGGCGCTGTGGGTCTGGACGATCTCCTCCCAGCTGGGCGGAGTCCATGCAGCCGTGGCGCTCTGGTCGTCGAAGGTGGCGGTCTGACCGTCGGGCACGACGGTCTCGCCGAGCTGGCCGTTCGAAGCCGTCTCGTCGACGGGCGCGTACTCGGGCTGCGACTCACTCATCACGGGCTTCGGCGTACGGGCCGGCGCGGGGCCGCGAGAGAACCGCGAACGAGCGCCCCCCTCAGCCACACCTCCTCGATCGGCTCTTCTGCCTAGCAGGGCCACCACCATATCCGCACCACCCGTTAGCACCGGATAAAAAGCCAATCACCATACGACCCACCTGGGGCGTTGTGTATACGCCCGGTGCGCCGGTCCCGCTCCGCCGCGCTCGCACGCGGCGTTCATCTGTTTCCAACGGCCGGGCCTTGATCCCGGTTCCGCTCCACTCCACTAACCTGTGGCCAGAAATCGACACAGTTCAGGCGACACGCACCGTCGGGCACAGGAGGAAGGCATCAGCGGCTACGGGGAACAGGCGGACGCCGACCTCGCCGACGCCTATGCCGTCGAGGACGCGGTCCTCGAACGCGCCCGTGAACTGTCGCTGGCGGCGACGGTCCGACCGGTCTCCCCCGGCAGCGGCGCCACGCTCCGACTGCTGGCGGCGGCGACGGCCGCCCGCGCGGTGGCGGAGATCGGGACCGGCACCGGCGTGTCGGGCATCTGCCTGCTGCGCGGGATGCGCCCGGACGGGGTACTGACCACCGTCGACATCCACCCCGGCCTGCAACGCCAGGCCCGCGAGGGCTTCGCGGCGGCGGGCTTCGCCCCCAGCCGCGCACGGCTGATCCCCGGCCCGGCGCTGGACGTGCTGCCGCGGCTGGCGGACAGCCAGTACGACCTCGTCTTCTGCGACGGCGATCCGGCGGAGTCGACGGGCTACCTTGCTGAATCGTTGCGCCTGCTCCGGCCTGGGGGAACGGTCTGCTTCGAGGGCGCGCTGGGCGTGGGTGCGCCGGCGGTCAGGGAGCTGGTGCGGACGATCCGCGAGCATCCGGACCTGGTCCCGGCGCTGCTGCCGGTCGGGGACGGGCTGCTGGCCGCGGTGAAGCGGTAGCGCGGTAGCGCGGTAGCGCGGTTGAGCGGTTGAGCGGCGCCGCGCGGTGGGGGCGGTGACGACGTGCGAAGGCCCTGTCCCAGGCGGGACAGGGCCTTCGTCGTCAAGCTACGTAGAACCGCTACGTGGAGCTGAGGGCGTGCGGTGTCAGCTGAAAACGTCCTTGAGGGCGTCGCCGAGCGCCTGAGCCTCGTCGGGCGTCAGCTCGACAACGAGCCTTCCGCCACCTTCGAGCGGAACTCGCATGACGATGCCCCGCCCCTCCTTGGTCACCTCGAGCGGGCCATCGCCCGTCCGCGGCTTCATGGCCGCCATGCTCGTTCCCCTTCCTGCACCTGGGTCTAGCCGAACCCCACGGCCCGTCCACCGCCGGTTTCGAACGCACTGATCGGAGTACCAGTATCCCGCATTCGACCGTCCGATGACCAACGTCACGCATCACGCCAGCCCCAGCGGCCTCTCGGTACACATCCGACCGCACTCGAACACGCCTGCCGACCGCACCTCAGTTCCCCTCCCTCACGGGCAGGCTGCCGCTGTGTGAGGTGCCCCTGTTGCGCTTCGGGAAACCAAGAGAAAGTGGGCTACGTCACATCCACTCAGGGAGGTGGCATCCGCCATGCTGACCAGGGACATCTGGGACGACCAGTGACGACCAGGACCAGTTGACGACCAGGAGGAGCCGGACGTGGCCGACAGCGTGCTGTACGAGATCGAGGACGGGCTCGCGACCCTCACCATCAACCGCCCCGAGGCGATGAACGCGCTCGACACCGCGACCAAGGTGGCCCTGCGCGACGCCGCGCAGGACGCCGCGGAGAACGCCTCGGTCCGCGCGGTCCTGCTGACCGGCGCGGGCGACCGCGCGTTCTGCGTGGGCCAGGACCTCAAGGAGCACGTCGGCAGTCTGAGCGCCGCTCGGGAGTCGGGCGGCTCGGCGCTGTCGACGGTCCACGAGCACTACAACCCGCTGGTCACGGCGCTGGCGACGATGCCCAAGCCGGTCGTCGCCGCGATCAACGGCGTTGCGGCGGGCGCGGGCGCGGCGCTGGCCTGGGCCTGCGACTTCCGGCTCCTCGCCGACCACGGCGGGTTCAACACGTCCTTCGCCGGGGTCGCCCTGACGGCGGACTCCGGCGCGTCGTGGACCCTGCCGCGCCTGGTCGGCCACGCCAAGGCCACCGAGTTGCTGATGTTCCCTCAGACCGTCAAGGCCGAACGGGCGTTGGCCCTCGGCCTGACCAACCGCGTCGTCCCGGGCGCGGAACTCGCCTCGGAGGCACGGACGTTCGCACGCGGCTTGGCCGACGGCCCGACCGTCGCCTACGGCGCGATCAAGTCCTCGCTGGCATACGGCGCGTCCCACTCGCTCGTGGAGACGCTGGCGAAGGAGGACGAACTCCAGACCCTCGCGGGCGCGTCGGCGGACCACTGGATCGCGGTCCAGGCCTTCCTGGCGAAGGAGAAGCCGCGCTTCACGGGCGCGTAGCCCGGAGCCGGAGGCGTGCACCTTCTGCAAGCGGGGTAGTTGCAATCACCTCAGGGGCGCGGGGCTCTGCTGATGTGCGGCTCCGCCGCGTGGGCGCGAGACACCACTGACATGCGGATGGCCCTGCGCGTTGGGCGCGCCACGTGGGTGGGTGGCTTGTCGCGCAGTTCCCCGCGCCCCTGGGCAGTGCAACCATCTGCGGGAGCGGAGAACCCGCCTTGTCGCGCTCACGCTGGGGGTCCCCCCGCCGAAGGCAGGGGGAGGAGCCGCACATCAGCAGAGCCCCGCGCCCCTGGGGTAATTCACTTCCCCGCTTGCCCCAAGCCCGCCTCTCAGCGGGCGAAGCAGTCGGCCAGGTGGTCGTTGACCAGGCCGCAGGCCTGCATCATCGCGTAGGCCGTCGTGGGGCCGACAAAGCGGAAGCCCTTTCGCTTCAGCTCCTTGGCGAGGGCCGTCGACTCCTGCGTCACCGCCGGGACGTCCGTCAGGGAGGTCGGCGCCTTGGGGGCGGGGTCCGGGGCGAAGCCCCAGATCAGGGCGTCGAGGGAGGTGCCGTCCAGCTCCAGCAGGGCGCGGGCGTTGGCGATGGTCGCCAGGATCTTCGCGCGGTTGCGGATGATGCCCTCGTCCGTGAGCAGGCGCTCGACGTCCGCGTCGTCGTACGCCGCGACCTTCGCCGGGTCGAAGCCGTCGAAGGCCCGCCGGAATCCCTCCCTGCGGCGCAGGATGGTGATCCAGGACAGGCCCGACTGGAACGCCTCCAGGCAGAGCCGCTCGTACAGTGCGGTGTCGCCGTGGACCGGCTTCCCCCACTCGGTGTCGTGGTACTCGACGTAGTCCGGCGCCGACAGGCCCCACGGGCATCGGAACAGACCGTCCTCGCCGCGGACCGCCTCACTCATCGCTGCTCATCGCTGTTCGTCCTCCGGCTCGTCCGACTCGTTAGCGTCCTCGGGCTTCTCCGTCCCGGCCCCGCCTGCCGCCGACGACTGGGTCGACGACTCGTCCGGTATCTCGACCTTCCCGAGCTGGATCGTCGGCTGATACCCCTCGGTACCCGCAGCCGTGCCCGTGCCCTCGCCCGTGCCCTCGCCGCGCGCAGGCGCCAACGCGGCGGAGAGCGCGTGCTCCAGCTCCGCGACGCGGTGGTCGCGCTGGGAGAGCTCGGCGGCCAGGCGGTCCAGGGTGTCGTCCACCTCGTCCATCCGGTAGCCGCGCAGCGCCATCGGGAAGCGCAGTTCGTCGATGTCGTCGTGGGCCACGGGCCGGTCCTTGGGCAGGCCGGCCGCCAGGCGGTCCCGCTCCGCGTCCGGGAGGGAACCGCCCGCGCCGAGCGCCGCCAGCGCGGCCGCGCCGACGACCAGCACCATCAGGACGAGGATCAACCAGAACACAGGCCCACTCCAGGCTGCCGGTGGGGGATCATGGACGAGCCCCAAACGTTTGACAGCCATCATGGCGTACCAGCCTGGGAGGACGCATGGCCCGCACGCCCTTGAAGCTCGGCACCCGCACTTTCGCTCCGGACGAGCTCGTGATCATGGCCATCGTCAACCGCACCCCGGACTCGTTCTTCGACCGCGGCGCGACCTTCACCGACGAGGCCGCCTTCGCCGCGGCGGACAAGGCGGTGGCCGAGGGCGCGGCCATCCTGGACATCGGTGGCGTCAAGGCCGGGCCGGGGGACGAGGTCACGGTCGAGGAGGAGCTGCGGCGCACCGTCCCCTTCGTCGCCGCGCTGCGCGAGCGGCACCCGGACGTGGTGCTGAGCGTGGACACCTGGCGGCACGAGGTCGGCGAGGCCGTCTGCGAGGTGGGCGCGGACCTGCTCAACGACGCCTGGGGCGGCGTCGATCCGCGGCTGGCCGAGGTCGCCGCGAAGTACCGGGTCGGCCTGGTCTGCACCCACGCCGGAGGCACGGAGCCGCGGACGCGTCCGCACCGGGTCGAGTACGCGGACGTCATGGCGGACATCCTCACGCGCACGGTCGCCGGTGAGGCGGAGCGGGCGCTGGCGCTGGGCGTCCCGCGCGAGGGGATCCTGATCGACCCGGGCCACGACTTCGGCAAGAACACCCGCCACTCGCTGGAGGCGACGCGCCGCCTGCCGGAGATGACCGAGACGGGCTGGCCGGTGCTGGTCTCGCTCTCCAACAAGGACTTCGTCGGCGAGACGCTGGACAAGCCGGTCGGCGAGCGGCTGCTCGGCACGCTCGCGACCACGGCCGTCTCGGCCTGGCTGGGCGCCCAGGTGTACCGGGTGCACCAGGTCGCCGAGACCCGGCAGGTGCTCGACATGGTCGCCTCGATCCGCGGCACCCGTCCCCCGGCGGTCGCCCGCCGGGGACTGGCCTGACGACCGCCGGGACCAGGTCCTACTCCGGGTTGTGGGCGGGCTGCGGGTGGCCGTTGGTGCGGCTCGCTTCGAGGATCTTGACGGCCTCCTCGACGGAGTCAGTGCACTGGATCAGCTCCAGGTCGCCCGGGGAGGCCTTGCCCTCGGCGATGAGCGTGTTCCTGACCCAGTCCAGCAGCCCGGACCAGTACGCGGTGCCGAAGAGGATCACCGGGAACTTGGTCACCTTGTGCGTCTGGACCAGCGTCAGCGCCTCGAACAGCTCGTCCAGCGTGCCGAAGCCGCCGGGCAGCACGATGAAGCCCTGGCTGTACTTGACGAACATGGTCTTCCGGACGAAGAAGTACCGGAAGTTCAGCCCGAGGTGGATGTAGTCGTTCAGGCCCTGCTCGAAGGGCAGCTCGATGCCCAGCCCCACGGAGGTGCCGCCCGCCTCGAAGGCACCGCGGTTGGCGGACTCCATCGCGCCCGGCCCGCCGCCGGTGATCACCGCATAACCGGCCTCGACCAGCGCCCGGCCGATCCGGACGCCGGCCTTGTACTCGGCGGAGTCGACGGGCGTCCGGGCCGAACCGAAGACGCTGACCGCCGGTCCGAGTTCGGCGAGGGCGCCGAAGCCCTCGACGAACTCGGACTGGATCCGCATGACCCGCCACGGGTCGGTGTGCAGCCAGTCGGAAGGACCGGCGGAGTCCAGCAGGCGCTGGTCGGTGGTACTTGCGTCGATCTGGTCCCCGCGCAGCAGCACCGGGCCTCGGTGCTTGACGCGCACCTTGCCGCGCAGGCGGACCTGCTCGGGGCCGTTGCCGTGTTCGTTTGACTGGTGGCTGCGGTCGTCTGTCATACCTCCGCAGCGTACGTCGGTAGATCAACGCGCGGGTGGATTTCCGTTGGCCACCGGGCAATCAGACAGTCGGGCCCCGGAGGTGGGGATCAGCTGGTCAGCGAGGCCGGGCTCAGGCGGTCAGCCAGGCGCGGATCCGCTTCTCGGTCTCCTCGATCGCGGAGAGCGAGCAGTGCTCGTCCCGCTTGTGCGCGTAGTTCGGGTCGCCCGGACCGTAGTTGACCGCCGGGATGCCCAGCGCCGAGAAGCGGGACACGTCGGTCCAGCCGAACTTGGCCGTCGGGGTGGTCGCGGTCGCCTCGACGAACGCGTCGGCGGCCGGGGCGGACAGGCCCGGCATCGCACCGGCGGCGAAGTCGGTGACCACGACGTCGAAGCCCGCGAAGACCTCGCGGACGTGCGCCGTCGCCTGCTCCGGCGTCCGGTTGGGTGCGTAGCGGAAGTTGACCACGACCAGGCACTCGTCCGGGATCACGTTGTTGGCGACGCCGCCCTCGATCCGCACCGCGTTCAGGCCCTCGTGGTACTCCAGACCGTCGATCTCGACCCGCGCGGCCTCGTAGGCGGCCAGGCGCTCAAGGATCGGCGCGGCCTTGTGGATCGCGTTCTCGCCCAGCCAGCTGCGGGCGGAGTGGGCGCGGACGCCCGTGGTGCGGATCTCGGCGCGCAGGGTGCCCTGGCAGCCGCCCTCGACCTGGGCGTTGCTCGGCTCCATCAGCACCGCGAAGTCGCCCGCCAGCCACTCCGGGTGGTTGCGGGCCAGGCGGCCGAGGCCGTTGCGGCTCGCCTCGACCTCCTCGTGGTCGTAGAAGACGAAGGTCAGGTCGCGGTTGGGCTCGGGCACGGTGGCGGCGATGCGCAGCTGGACGGCAACGCCGGACTTCATGTCCGAGGTGCCGCAGCCCCAGATCAGGTCGCCCTCGACCCGGGAGGGCAGGTTGTCGGCGATCGGCACGGTGTCCAGGTGACCGGCCAGGATGACCCGCTCGGAGCGGCCGAGGTCGGTCCGGGCGACCACCGCGTCGCCGTCGCGCTCGACGGTCAGGTGCGGCAGCTTCCGCAGGGCGGCCTCGACGACGTCGGCGATCTGCTGCTCCGCACCGCTCACGGAGGGGATGTCGACCAGGCGGGCGGTGAGCTCCGCCCCGGTCAGACTCAGATCCAGCTCGGGCACGGCGGGCGCGGAAGCGACATGGCGACTCATGGGCAGCCAGCCTACGTGGCTTTGCCTCGCGATTACCCGAGGCCGCAGCGCGGCGCAGCTCACAGGTACGCAGGCGAACCGTAGTCCCAACACCACCGTCCCAGTCGGTAGGGTGCCAGT
The DNA here is from genome assembly GCF_015690355.1 of Streptacidiphilus fuscans. Classification (GTDB taxonomy): domain Bacteria; phylum Actinomycetota; class Actinomycetes; order Streptomycetales; family Streptomycetaceae; genus Streptacidiphilus; species Streptacidiphilus fuscans. Next base: position 583,745 of record NZ_JADPRT010000002.1, read on the forward strand.
CGGCCGAATTGGGGCGAGTCGAACGGATCGACGGTCGTCGACGAGCGCTGAGTGACGAGAACCGATCAGGATCCGGCCGAGGCCGGCGGCAGCAATACCGGGGAAGGGACGCCGGGGTGAGTCTGAGCGAGATGATGAGCGCGGGGCACGAGGCCCCTCCGCCGCGACGTCGGCGCCGACGTCGCTGGTTGGCGTGCCTTCCCGCGCTGGCCCTGCTGGCGGTGCTCGTCGTGGTCGTGGTCGTGCTCATCGGCAAGGGCCGCGGCCTGCTGCCCGGCCCGCTCTCCGAGGGCTGCGAGGCGGACACCCCGGACGGCATCGTCCAGCTCGACCTGGACCAGATGGAGAACGCCAGCACCATCGCCGCCGTCGCCACCTCACGCAACCTGCCCGAGCGCGCGGTCACCATCTCGCTGGCCACGGCCATGCAGGAGTCGCAGCTGGTCAACCTCAACGGCGGCGACCGCGACTCCCTCGGCCTGTTCCAGCAGCGTCCTTCGCAGGGCTGGGGCACGCCGCAGCAGATCGCGGACCCGGTCTACGCGACCAACAGGTTCCTCGACAAGCTGGTCCAGATCCCGGGCTACGCCCAACTCCCGCTCACCCAGGCCGCGCAGGACGTCCAGCACAGCGCCTACCCGGACGCCTACGCCCAGCACGAGGCGGACGCGACCACACTCTCGGGCGCGCTGACGGGCCGCGTCCAGGCGGCGCTCAGCTGCACGGTCGACGGCGTCGGCGCCGCGAGCGCCGGGACCGGCACGTCCGACGTGTCGGCGGCCCTGTCCAAGGACTTCGGCCACGTGGTCAGCACCACGCCGCTGGGCGCGGCGGCCTCCTCGTCCGACTCCTCCGGCGCGTCCCCGTCCGGCCCGACCCAGGACCGGCTCGACGTCCAGCTGCACGGCAGCGCGTATCTGGCGGAGCACGGCTGGGCGGTGGCACAGTGGGCGGTCGCCCACGCCAAGGACCTGCACATCACCGGCGTCTCGTACGCGGGCAAGCAGTGGACGGCCGACGCCTCGGACAAGGGCTGGGTCGCGGCCGACGGCTCCTCCGCGTCGGCGTCCGCCGCCCCCGCGTCCGACGTGTCGTCGAGCAGCGGGTCGAGCGACGTCCAGCTGACCGTCGCCGCGTCCTGACGGAGCATCAGGCCACCTGACGGGACGGCAACTTCGGGGCCGTTGGCGCTCCCCAGGAGGGTTAAGCGCGGCGCTGTAGGTTGACGAATTGGGCCATTCGGGTCGGCTCTGCCGAAATCTCTCGCGACGGGACAGAAAACCCGTGCGGGGACTGTGAGGAAACCTTTCACCCGAAGGTTTGACGGCGCTCCGTATATGTAGACATATACGGACATTGGATCGGGGCGGTTGGGGAACTCTTTACCCAGAACGGCCGTCACCTTCTTGCTCCTGGGGCGGTAATCACCACGTCCGCCCGGCGGACGGGTTCTGTCGTCCCATCACTAGGAGCACCATGTCTCTCCCCCTCTCGCGTCGGATCGTCCAGGCCGCCCTCGTCGTCGCGGCCGGTGCGGTTCCGGTGGTCGCTGCGGGTGCGGCGCAGGCCGCCCCTGCCCTGCCGACGGTGCCCGACCTGGGCGGTGTCAGCAGCCTGGACACGGCGGGCCTGGGCAGCCAGCTCCAGAGCGCCACCCACCAGACCGGCGAGCTGGCCGGCACGGGCGCGGGCCGGGCCGTCACTGAAGGTGTCCCCGTGGTCGCCGACGCGGCCGGCAGCACGGCGGGCCAGGCCGTCCCGATCGCCAACCGCTCGCTGGGCGAGTCCGCCCTCCAGGTCGTCGGCCTGGCCGGCCAGGCCGTCAGCGCGACCCACGGCACGGGCGCGCTGACCGACACCCGGGCGATGCCCGCGCCTGCGGCCGCGCCGGCGGCCGGCGCTCCGGTGTCGGCTCCGATCCAGGCTCCGGCTCCGGCCCCCGCGGCGGGCCCGCTGGGGGCGCTGCCGCTCCAGAGCCTGCCGGTCAACACCCCGCTGACGGCGGCTCAGGGCGCGCTGGGCGGCGTCACCCGCGAGGCCCCGGCGCAGCGCGTCGGCGGCCTTCCCAGCCTGAGCAGCCTTCCCAGCCTCAGCGGCGCGGACAACTCCCCGCTGAGCACGGTCACCAACGTCCTCCCGGGCGTCGGCGGCCTTCCCCTGGGGTAACGCGCAGGTAGTTGCACTATCTAGGGGCGCGGGGCTCTGCTGATATGCGGCTCCGCCGCGTGGGCGCGAGCAGCGAGCCTGGCTGCCGCGGGTAGTTGCACTATCTAGGGGCGCGGGGAACTGCGCGACAAGCCACCCACTGTGGTGTGTCGCCGAGCGAGCAGGGCCATCCCGACTGGGTGGTTGCTCGCGCAGTTCCCCGCGCCCCTGAACTACGCCTGCAGCCGTGCGACCGCCGCAGCGACGCGCTCGTCCGTCGCCGTGAAGGCCATGCGGACGAAGTTCGCGCCCGCCTCGCCGTAGAACTCGCCCGGCGCAGCCAGGATGCCGTGCTTGGCGAGTTCGGCGATGGTGTCCCAGCACGGCTCGTCCCGGGTCGCCCACAGGTAGAGGCTCGCCTCGGAGTGCTCGATCCGGAAGCCGTAGGCCTCAAGCGCCGTGCGCAGCGCCGCGCGCCGCGCGGCGTACCGCTCGCGCTGCTCGGCGACGTGCGCCGTGTCGCCCAGCGCGGCGACGGTCGCGGCCTGGACGGGGGCCGGGACCATGAAGCCGCTGTGCTTGCGCACCTCCAGCAGCTCGCCCAGGACGTCCGCGTCGCCCGCGGCGAACGCCGAGCGGTAACCGGCGAGGTTGGACCGCTTCGAGAGCGAGTGGATCGCGATCAGACCGGCCATCGACCCGCCGCTGACGTCCGGGTGCAGCACCGAGACCGGCTCCGCCTCCCAGCCCAGCTCCAGGTAGCACTCGTCGCTGACGACGAGCACGCCGTGCTGCCGCGCCCAGGCCACGATCCGGCGCAGCTCGTCCAAGCCGAGGACCCGACCGGTCGGGTTGGAGGGCGAGTTGAGCCAGAGCAGCCGCAGGCCCTCCGGGTCCAGCTCGGTCGGGTCGTCGTAGACGACGTAGTCCGCGCGGGCCAGGCGGGCGCCGACCTCGTAGGTCGGGTACGCGAGCCGCGGGAAGGCGACGCGGTCGCCGGGGCCGAGGCCGAGCTGCCACGGCAGCAGGGCGACGAGCTCCTTGGAGCCGACCAGCGGCAGGACGTTGTGGTGGCTGACGCCCTGCGCGCCGAGGCGGCCCTCGACCCAGCCGACCAGCGCGTCCTTGAGCGCGGTCGTGCCCCAGACCGTGGGATAGCCCGGGCTGTCCGACGCCGCGGCGAGTGCGTCCTGCACCAGTTGCGGGACCGGGTCGACCGGTGTGCCGACGGAGAGGTCGACCAGGCCGTCGGCATGGGCCGAGGCGGTGGCCTTGTACGGTTCCAGGCGGTCCCAGGGGAACGCCGGAAGAAGTGCTGAGACGCGGCGCGCCGCCCCTCCGAGGAGGGACGGCGCGGCGGTGCTGTCGTGCGACGAGGTCACTTGAGTGGTCCCCAGTGGTCCTTGGTCCTAGTGGTCCTGGTTCTGCGGCGGCAGCGCGGCGATGAACGGGTGGTCCTTGTCGATCACACCGAGCTTGGAGGCGCCACCGGGCGAGCCGAGGTCGTCGAAGAAGTCGACGTTCGCCTTGTAGTAGTCCTTCCACTCGTCCGGAGTGTCGTCCTCGTAGAAGATCGCCTCGACCGGGCAGACCGGCTCACACGCGCCGCAGTCGACGCACTCGTCCGGGTGGATGTACAAGGACCGCTTGCCCTCGTAGATGCAGTCGACCGGGCACTCTTCGATGCACGCCTTGTCCTTCACGTCGACACAAGGCTGCGCGATGACGTAGGTCACGCTGTCATTCCTCCTCGTAGGGGCTACATACGCGCAAGGGAAGCGCGGCGTCGTCGATGCCCGCCCCTAGTATCGCCGGTCGAAGGCACTGGATGTAACGGAGGTGGCGGTCATGACGTCCCAAGGTATCGGACACGCGGGCGCTGGAGTCCGGCTCAACCCGTCTGACCTGGGACGACGTGTGATGATCCGGCGTGTTGCCGGGATTGACGAAGGTCGCCAGGTGTTCACGGACGTGCTTGGCGTGTTCACATCCTGGGACAACGGGGTACTGACCGTCGTGAACCGGGCCGGTGAGGCGGTCGAGGTTCCGGTCACCGAGGTCGTGGCGGGCAAGCCCGTCCCGCCCGCGCCGGTGCGCCGTTCCGCGAGCGCGCCCGAACTTCCGCCCCCGGCGGAGCTGCAGCGGATCGCCGCGCGCGGCTGGGCGGCGCTGGAGCAGGAACCGCTCGGCGAGTGGGTGCTGCGGGCGTCCTCCGGATTCACCCGGCGCGGCAACTCCGCGCAGACGCTCGGGGATCCGGGCCTGCCGCTGTCGGAGGCGCTGGAGCGGGTCCGGGCCTGGTACGCGGAGCGCGGCCTGCCGGGCTACGTCGAGGTCACCGAGCCCGGCTCCCCGGCGGGGCTCGGCGCGGCGCTGGCGGAACGGGGCGTGACGGAGGCGGAGACGCTGGTCCGGACCGCGCCGCTGGCCGACCTGGTCCGGGCCACCCGCCACGCCGGCGCGGACGTGCGGCTGTTCCGGACGGCCGGTCCGGAGTGGCTCGCCCGCTACCGGCGGGTCAGCGGAGACCCGGTGCAGGAGCAGGCGGCGCGGCAACTGCTGCACAGCGGGCGCTCGGTGTGGTTCGCCTCGGTCTCGCTTCCGGAGATCGGCGGCGGCCCGGCGGCGATCGGCCGCGCCGTGGTGGACGGCGCGTGGGTCGGGGTGGGCGCGATAGAGGTCGTTCCGCAGGCACGACGGCGCGGCCTGGCCACGGCGCTGATGTCCGCGCTCGCGTCGCGGGCGGCCGAGGAGGGTGCCACAGCCGCGTATCTGCAGGTGGAGGCGGACAACGAGCAGGCGCAGGCGCTCTACGACAAGCTCGGCTTCGACGTCGCCTACCGGTACCGTTACGCCCGGCTCGGGTCCTGATCCGGCGCCTCCGGGCGGCACGTCCGGTCGCGTGATCCGATGACGATGCGGGCTCGGCGCGCGCGGCGCGCATAGAATCCACGCCCGTGAGCGAGGAAAGCAGGGCGCGGTTCGCCGAGGAGGCGCGCGCGGAACGGCCGGACCTCGCACAACTGTGCCTGCTCATGGGCTTCGAGGTGGATCTGGCCGCCGAACCGGGCGGCATCGACGAGGCCCTCGCCCCGGCGCTGCGCGCCCTGGACCGCCTGGCGGCGTCCGTCGCCGCAGCGGTCCGGGAGACCCCGCCACGCTCGGCCGCGGAGACCGCGGCACTGCTGGCCGGCGTCCTGGCGGGCTCCGCCGACCTGCGCGGCGGCGCGGGCGTGTACAACCGGCTTGAGTCCTCGCTGCTGCACGAGGTGCTGCGGCGCGGGCGAGGGCTGCCGATCACGGTCAGCGCGGTCTGGATCGCGGTCGGCGCGCGGACCGGGCTCCCGGTCTACGGGCTCGGCCTGCCAGGGCACTTCGTGGTCGGCGTGGGCGATCCGCAGGGCGAGCACGTCTTCGTGGACCCGTTCCACGGCGGCCAGCTGCTCACCCTCGACGACGCCTCCGACCTGGCCCGCGAGGCCGGCTACCGGCTGACCCCCGACCTGATGCGGCCTGCGGAGCCGCACGAGATCGTGCTGCGCATCCTCGCCAACATCCGCAACTGGGCCTCGGCGAGGCCCGAACACGCGCGCACCCAGCTGTGGGCCACGGAGCTGGCCCTGCTCCTCCCCCGCCACCCGGCGCAGTTGCGCCTGGAACGCGCGGAACTCCTGGTCAAGACGGGCCACTTCCTGGAGGGCGCCGAGCAGATGGACGCGTACGCGACCATCCTCGACGCGTTCGACCCGGAGTCGGCGGCCCGGGTCCGCCTCGAGGCGAAGGCCGCCCGGCACCGGCTCAACTGACCCCATAGAGGGACGTTGCAACCACTCTGTGCGGATGGCCCTGAGCGTTCGGGGCTCTACCTCGCTGGGTGGCTTGTCGCGCAGTTCCCCGCGCCCCTGGATAGTGCAGCCACCTCCTTTGCAGAACCTTCGCCGCCGCCCTCAAGAGACCTCTTGCCTTCGTTACTCAGGCGACGTACTTTTTACTCATGCCAGTAAACGACGCCAGTCGTACTCGCTCTGTCGCCGCCACCGCGCGGCGCGCGCAGATCATCGCGGCGACGATCGAGACCATCGCGGAACTCGGCTACGGGCAGGCGTCCTTCGCGCGGATCGCGGAGCGGGCCCAGCTCAGCAGTACGCGGCTGATCTCGTACCACTTCGCCGGAAAGAACGAGCTGATCGAGGCCGTCATGGCCGAGGTCTACGGCGAGATCACCGCCTTCATGGCCGAGCGGATGCGCGAGGCCACGGATCCGCCGAGCGCGCTCGCCGCGTACATCCGGGGGGTGGTGGCGTTCGTCGCCACGCATCGGAAGCAGATGGACGCGCTGATGTCCGTCTTCCTCGGCGTGGGGGCGGAGGTCGACGACGGGAGCCATGACGAGGACGGCGAGCGCAGAGTCTTCACTCCGCTGCAGCAGATCCTCGAATCCGGCCAGCAGAGCGGCGACTTCCGGACTTTCGACAGCTTCGTCATGGCCGCCACGATCCAGCGCTCGCTGGACGGGCTGCCGTATCTGCTGCGCACCGCGCCGGACCTCGATCTCGACGCCTACGCCGAGGAGTTGGTGACGCTCTTCACGCTGGGCACGGCTGCTGCCACGGGCACCACCACACACGGGGTGAACACGCCATGAAAGCACGTCAAGCACGCCAGGCCATCCGATTCGTGGGCGACTTCGTCGTGCCCACCGCCATGTTCTACGTGCTGCGGGCCGCCGGGGTCGGGCTGTACCTGACGCTGGTGCTCTCGGCCGTGCTGCCAGCCGGGTTCGCGGTCGTGCGGTGGCTGCGGTCGCGCGAGACCGACGGGTTGGCGGTCTACATGCTGTCGATGCTGGTGCTGAGCGCGCTGGTCTCGGTGATCAGCGGCAGTCCGCGGTTCCTGCTGGCCCGCGAGGGGTGGCTGACCGGGGTCACCGGCGCCTGGTTCATCGCGTCGGTGTGGGCGACCCGGCCGCTGGCCTTCCTGTACACCCGGCCGATGCTGGAGGGTCGCCGCCGGATGGCCGACATCCCCGGCGACTGGGACGAGTTGTGGGAGCAGCTGCCCGGGTTCCGGCGGATCTGGAGGGTCGGCAGCGTGCTCTGGGGGGTCGCCCTGCTCGCCGACTCCGTGGTGCGGGTGATCATGGCCTACACGCTGCCGGTCGACTCCGTCCCGGCGCTCGGCACGCTGCTCTACGTGGCGACGTCGGTGGTGCTCATCGTGATCACCAACGTCTACTACGCCGTCTCCGGGCTCTACTTCAGCGGCTCCCGCCTCTACGACCCCCTGCGCGAGGCAGGACTGCTGCCACAACGCCAGCAGGCGGCCTAGAGCCTGGCCCTAGAGCCAGCCCTTCTCCATCGCTATCCGCACGGCCTCGGTGCGGTTGCGCGCGCCGGTCTTCTGGATCGCCGCCGAGAGGTAGTTGCGGACCGTCCCCTCGGACAGGTGCAGGTGGCGGCTGATCTCCGCGTTGGCGGAGCCGTCCGCCGCCGCGGCCAGGACGTCGTGTTCGCGCGAGGTGAGCGGGTTGGCGCCCTCGGCCAGCGCCGCGGCGGCGAGGGTCGGATCGATGACCCGCTCGCCGCGCAGCACCCGGCGGACCGCCTCGGCGAGTTGGGCCGCCGGGGCGTCCTTGACCAGGAAGGCGTCCGCGCCCGACTCCATCGCTCGACGCAGGTAGCCGGGGCGGCCGAAGGTGGTCAGCACCACGATCTTCACTCCCGGGCAGGCGCGCCGCAGTTGGGCCGCGGCGTCGATCCCGGTGAGGCCGGGCATCTCGATGTCCAACAGTGCGACGTCGACGTCGTGGGCCTCGGCCGCGGCCACCACCTCGTCGCCGCGCGCCACCTGGACCGCGACGTCGATGTCGCCCTCGAGGCCCAGCAGAGCGGCCAACGCCTCACGGACCATGCCCTGGTCCTCGGCCAGCAGAACTTTGATCACTCCTGCACGGTACCGGCCACCGGTTCCTGATCGGCATCGATCGGGCGACGCAGCGGCACCGTCGCGCGCAGGGTGAACCCCTTGCCGCGCTTGGCCAGGCCCGCGTCCAGCCATCCGTCGGCCAGCGCGAGCCGCTCGCCGAGACCGGTCAACCCGTTGCCCGGAGTGCTGTGTTTGCCGCCGGAGCCGTTGTCGGCGACCTCCAGCGTCAGCACCCGGCCGACCGCTCCGTCGGGCGCGAAGTCCTCGATCAGCCGGATCCGGCAGACCGTGGCCCCGCTGTGGCGGACGACGTTGGTGACGGCCTCGCGCAGCGCCCAGCCGAGCGCCCCCTCCTGCTCCAGGCCCAGCCCGGGACGCGGATCGGCCAGGTCGAGCGGCGCGTCGATCTGGATGTCCGCCGCGCTGAGCGCGGTGCGTGCCGCCGCCAACTCGACGGCGAGCTTGGGTCGCCGGTACCCGCCGATCGCCTCGCGGACGTCGACAAGCGCCTGGCGGGAGACCTTCTCGATGTCGCCGACCTGCGCGCGCGCCTCCTCGTACCGCTCCTGGTCCATGAACCGGGCGGTCAGCTCGGTCTTGAGGGTGATCAGGGACAGCGAGTGGCCGAGCAGGTCGTGCAGGTCGCGGGCGAGGCGCAGCCGCTCGTCGGAGGCGGCGAGCGCGGCGACCGCCTGCCGTGCCTCGCGCAGTTCGCGCATGGTGGTGACCAACCGCATCAGGCTGGTCATGGCCAGGCCGCCGAGCAGCCCGCCGAGGGTGATTCCGACCAGTGCGCCGCCGTCCTCGTGGGTCAGCAGGCCCAGCGTCACCAACAGGGCCGCGACGCCGATCACTCCGTAGAACCCGTACGGCGTGGGCAGGATGGCGCCGGCCGAGACGGCCGTGTAGGCGAACAGCGCCAGCCAGGCGTTGTCGAGGCCCAGGGTGGTGATCACGGCGATCGCCAGCATGGTCGCCAGCAGCCATCCGTGCCAGCGCTGCCAGGGGTCGAGCCGCGCCTGGCGGCGCATGATCAGCGTCACGTAGCAGCCGAGGAAGGCCGCCAGCATCGCCCAGCCGAAGACCTGTCCGGCCACCGTGTGGCTGCCGTTGAGCAGGTCGGTGAGGGGATAGGCCAGGTAGACCAGCCAGAGCAGCATCCAGCACAGCTTGATGAACATCTGCCGCCGGTTCTCGGGAGGCATGCCCATCCTCACCGGGTTCGACCGAACTGGCTCGCACTCGTTCATATCGCCTTCTTACCCCCGTCTGTGTCCGGAACCCCGCAGGAGAAGGGACGGGCAGGGCGGCCCCCCGGCCGTCCTGCCCGTCGGCTTCCCACGTTCAGCCTCAGAGCGCCTTGCGGTCCCGCTGGTAGAGCCATGCTGCCAGGGCGCCGAAGGCGACCAGGTAGGCGAGCAGCCCGGCGACCTCGGACATGCTCACGCTCACCCCGCTCACGGGGTACTTGGCGATCTCGTTGTACAGGTAGACCGGCGTGTACTGGCCGATCGACTTCAGGCCGCCGGAGATCGGGAACCAGGAGCCGCCCAGGAACGCCATGCCCATGTAGGCGATCATCGTGATCGGCTGCACGGCGTCCGGCGAGGCCGCGTAACCCAGCGCGACACCGGCCGCGGCGAAGACGAAACCGCCGCCCCAGACCGCGAGGCCCATACCGACCCAGGTCAGCGGAGCGAAGTGGACGCCCTGGAACGCACCGAGTGCGAAGACGGCCACCACCGAGGGCAGCGTCAGCACGCCCGCCGCGGCCACCTTGGAGAGCAGGTAGCCCCAGCCCGGCAGTGCGGTCAGCCGCAGCTGACGGGTCCAGCCGCTCTTGCGCTCCAGCGAGATCCGCATCCCGGTGTTGAGCGCGGCCCCGAGGGTGCCGAAGGTCGCCATCGAGACCATGTAGTAGGTCCGGTACGAGATGCCGTCGAAGGTCTGGTTCTTGAACTGCGACGAGTACAGCAGGAACATCATCACCGGGAAGACCACGGTGAAGAACAGGTAGCGCTTGTTCCGCAGCACCCGCAGGATTTCGAGCTTCACCAGCTGTGACATCGTCAGTTCTCCTCGGCCGCTGCGGTGATGGTGATGAACGCCTGCTCCAGGCCGACCCCGGCGACCTCCAGGCCGCGCGGGTAGAAGCCGGCCCGGTAGACCGCGGCCATGGTGGCGTCGGCGTCCGAGGTGGAGATGCGGACCGTGTGGCCGCTCAGGTCCAGCGTGGTGACGCCCGGCAGGGTGTGCAGCAGGGAGGTGTCGACCGTGCCGTCCTGCGGGTGCAGGTCGAAGGAGATCCGGCGCTGACCGGCGCGGGCCTTGATCTCGGCGGCGGTGCCGTCGGCGATCAGGCGGCCCTTGTGCATCACCAGGACGCGGTCGGCGATGGCGTCGGCCTCCTCCAGGTAGTGCGTGGCGAAGAGGATGGTCCGGCCGGCGTCGGCCTGGGCCTTCATCACCGACCAGAAGGCCTGGCGGGCGGTGACGTCCATGCCGGTGGTCGGCTCGTCGAGGACGATCAGGTCGCTGTCCCCCGCCGTGGCCAGCGCGAACCGGACCCGCTGCTCCTGGCCGCCGGAGAGCTTGTCGACCTTGCGGTCGGCGATGTCGAGGATCTGGGCGGTGGTGAGCACCGCGTCGACGTCGTAGCCGCGCGGGTGGACCTTGCAGGCGAAGGTGACCAGCTCGCGCACGGTCACCTCGGGCAGCAGCCCGCCGCTCTGCAGCATGACGCCGACCCGGCCGTCGACGACGGCCTGGCGGGGCGTGCCGCCGAAGAGGCTGACCTGTCCGGCGCTCGGGTCCTTGAGGCCCAGCAGCATGTCGATGCTGGTGGACTTCCCGGCCCCGTTCGGGCCGAGGAAGGCGACGGTCTCGCCGCGGTGCAGGGTGAAGGAGCTGTCACTGACGGCCTTGACGCTGCCGAAGCTCTTGCTGACCCCGCGGAACGCGGCGACCTCGGCGGCCCCGGCCGCCCGCCCGTCGCGGTCGGCGCCCACGGCGACCTTCCGGTCCGCCCCCGTGTACTGCTCGGTGGAAGTTGTCATGTGAGAAGACTCGCGGATCACGGGGTGCCGACGTCAGTGCCACCCCTCCTCGGCTGCCCATGACGGATGTCACGGTCCGTGCCGTGACCAGCGATCCGCGACGGCCGACGCGGGCACCGATCGGGAGGGGCCGGCGTTCACCCGGGCGGCGCAGCGTCGTTCGAACGGTCGAGTACGAACGACAGGTTCGCTCGTTCGGCCGCAGCGGACCCCGACCGGAACCGCGTCCGACGACGTCAGCGGGGGCGCGAGCCCGCTCCGACCCGTGCGCCGCACCGAACACGCGGGCGAACGCGAGGGGTCTTCGGGCAAACCCGGCGCTCCCCCGCGTCACCCGTTCGGCCCTCGCGCGGCGGCCCGCCACCCCGGCGTCCACGCGCCGCCCGCGCGCCGGGGTCGTGCATCGGCGCGACCGGCCTTGCATGATGACGGAAAGTGACTCGACCGTCACCCCACGGGTATCACCCGGGTGCGTTCGTCCCACGGGGCGGCAGTCCCCGCCGTCCACAACCGCACGACCGAGAGGTGTGACACGCGATGGTTCTGCCCATTTCCGCAGCGGTGCTGTTGCTGATCATCGTGGTGGTCCTGATGAGGCGTTCCGGGCTGAAGGGCTGGCACGCCTTCGCCTGCACCCTGCTCGGGTTCTATCTGGCGTCCAGCTCGATCGCCCCGTCGATCAAGACCGTGACCACCAGCGTCGCGGGCATGCTGACCGGCCTCAAGCTGTAGGGCCCGGCTTCGCACCCGCGCCGGATCAGCCCGGCCCCGGCTACCGCCGTCGTGACGCGACGGTGCCGTGTCCGTCGCTGTCGGTGCCACCGCCTACGCTGACCCCATGACGGATTCACCCTCGGCAGCTCGCGCCGGCCGGCGCCTGCTTCTCGTCCACGCCCACCCCGACGACGAGTCGATCGGCAACGGCGCGACGATGGCCCGTTACGCCGCCGAGGGGGCCGGCGTCACGCTGGTCACCTGCACCCTCGGCGAGGAGGGCGAGGTCATCGGCAACGACCTGGCCCATCTCGTCGCCCACCGCGAGGACGCGCTCGGCCCGCACCGGATCACCGAGCTGGCCGCCGCGATGCGCGAGCTCGGGGTCACCGACCACCGGTTCCTCGGCTCCCCCGGCCGCTGGCGGGACTCGGGGATGATGGGCGTGGCCAGCAACGGCCATCCCGAGGCGTTCTGGCAGGCCGATCCGGACGAGGCCGCGGCCGAGCTGGTCCTGGTGATCCGCGAGGTCCGTCCGCAGGTCCTGGTCACCTACGACCCCAACGGCGGTTACGGCCACCCCGACCACATCCAGGCGCACCGGGTGGCCATGCGCGGCGCCGAGCTCGCCGCCGACCCGGCCTTCCGGCCGGAGCTGGGCGCACCGCACCACATCGCCAAGGTCTACTGGAACGTCATCCCGCGTTCCGTGGTCGAGGCCGGGTTCGCCGCACTCCGCGCCGCCGGCAAGGATTCGCCGTTCCCGGGCATCGCCTCCGCGGACGACGTCCCCGGCGTGGTCGACGACGCCGAGGTGACGGCCGCCGTCGACGGCAGCGCCTTCGCCGCGGCCAAGGCCGCCGCGATGCGCGCGCACGTCACTCAGATCTCGGTCGAAGGCCCGTTCTTCGCGCTCTCCAACGACCTGGGCCAGCCGCTGCCCGCCGTCGAGTACTACCGCCTGGTCCGCGGCGACGCGGGTCCGCGTGACGCCGCGTCGGGCTGGGAGCTCGACCTCTTCGCCGGGGTGACCGAGTGAGCCGGCCTCAGACTCCTGACGACGACGGCCGGGACGACAAGGCCCGGGGCAGCAAGGGCCAGGACGGGAAGAACGGCCGGCCTGCCCGGGGCCGCGCGAGCGGCGGGCCGAGTGTGCCCGCACCGCGCAGCGGTACGTCGCTGCCGCCCGGGCGCCGCTACCCGATCGGGCGCGGCGCCCGGATGGTCAGCTATGTCGGGTTGGCCGTGCTCGGTGTCGTCATCGGCCTGGCCGGTGCGCTGATCGCCGACCTGTGGAGCGGCGGCGGCCTGGTCCTCGGCGCGGCCGGGGTGCTCGCACTCACCTACGGCGGCAGCGTTCTGACGGGCACGAAGACGGGCGCGGCGCTGCCTACGCTGACCTGGCTGGTCACGCTGCTGCTGGCCAGTCTGACCACCCCGGTGGGCAGTCAACTCCTCGACGGGAGTGCGACGGGGGTGGCCCTGCTCTTCCTCGGCCTGCTCGGATCCGTGCTCTGCATCGCACGTCCGTCACTCTCTCCTCTTACCCCTCTCCCTCCGGCAGGACCGCGCCGCGACCGCTCCCAGTAAGGTGGTCCCCGCAACGCTGGAGACCGCGGTTCCACACACCGCAACCGCAGCCCCACGGGACGCGGGGAACAACGATCCACAACCGCACCTCGCCCCGCCGGCGGGGCGCGAACCGGAGCAGCAGTGAGTCGAGAATCTGACAATCCGATGTCGCCTCGTCAGGGCGGCGACTCCTACCCTTCGGGCACGCCTCCCTACGGCGTCCCGGGCGACCCGTTCTCGCGAACGGGCCAGACTCCTGGGGCCGGGCAGTCCGGCCAGCCGGGGCACGCCGGGTCGGGTCAGCCCGCGCAGAGCGGCGATGAACCGCGCACGGAAACCACGCTCACCACCCGCATCAAGATCAATATCCCGGGATCGCGGCCGATCCCGCCGGTCGTGGTGCGCAGCCCGATCAACGAGGAGACGGGCGAGCAGCCCGCGCCGCGCCACCCTCGTGGCGAGGAGACGGGCGAGCAGTCGATGCCGCGTCGGCACCGCGCCGACAGCTCGGGCTCGCCGGTCCTCGGTGTGATGGAGTCCGGCCAGGGCACCGCGCTTCCGCCGGACCTCCCCGCCGAGTGGCGCACCGCGGACCAGGCGGCCCCGGCCCAGGACAGCCAGTCGCAGAGCAACAGCGGCTGGTTCGCTCCGCGGAAGAAGTCCACGCCGCCTCCGCCGCCCGCGTCTCCGGCCGCACCGGCGGGGCCGTCGGCGCCCGACCGGTCCGTGCCCCCGGCGCCGCCCGCGCCGCCGTGGCAGACCGGGGAGTTCCAGGCACCGCCGCAGCAGCAGCCGCAGAGCCCCTCGCAGACCGGGGAGCAGCCGCTCCCCCAGCGGCCGGCGAAGGCGAAGCAGCAGCCGTCGCAGCAGCCCCCGCAGCCGCCGCGCACCCTGCAGTTCCCGACCGCGGACCTGCAGCAGCAGTCGCCGCTGGGCTACGACACGCAGTCCTCCTCGCCGTGGGCCCAGGGCCCGGGGCAGGGGCCCGGCCAGGGTCCTGGTCTGGGCGCTCCCCAGGCGTCGACGGGCTCGCAGACGCTTCCGCCCCGGCCGGTCCCGAACGCCGGGCGCCCGCGCGGCTCCGAGGGCTTCGGCAGCGGCATCGGCGGCGGCGAGCCCGGCCCCATGGGTGGGCCGATAGGCGCCGGCCCGGCCGCTGATCGCCCCGGCGTGGTCGGCGCGGAAGGCGGGCTCCCGCGGACTCTGCAGTTCCCCAACCTGACGGACCCTCAGGCCCCGGCCGGTTTCGGCGCGGTGGCTCCGCCCGTCGGCCCCGGCGTCGGTCCGGCCGCCGGTCCGGGCGCGCCCGCTCCGGCCCAGCCGGACGCGCAGCCCAAGCAGGGCAGGTCCAAGCAGCGCAAGCAGAAGGGCGGCGCCCAAGGCGGCCAGACCCAGCAGCCGGGCGGCCAGAACGCGGCCGAGCAGACCGCGGCCATGCCTGCCTTCCAGCCGGTGACCGACGCCAACGGCCACCCGGTCGGCGACGGCTTCGCGGGCGGTACGGGCGGCGCCGGTGCGCCGCCGCGTCCGGAGCCCTCGGCGGACGGCGCCGGTGGTGCCGCGTCACCGAAGGCGGGGTCCTCGTCCAAGGCCGCGTCCGGCAAGAAGCGCGGCGGCGGCAAGGCCCGCAAGCTGGCCGGGACGGGCATCGGCGCCGTCGTGGTGCTTGGCGCCGTCGCCTACGGTGCGGGCCTGATGCTGAATCAGGCCGACGTGCCCAAGGGCACCACAGTGCTCGGCCAGTCGATCGGCGGCGACACCCGCGACCAGGCGGTCACCGCACTGGACGGCAGCCTCGGCAAGCTGGCCGCGCAGCCGATCCAGGTCACGATCGACGGCAAGGCCGCCACGCTGAACCCCTCGGTCGCGGGCCTCACGATCGACACCGGTGCGACCGTGCAGAACGTGGCGCAGCACAGCTACAACCCGGTCACCGTGATCGAGTCGATCTGGAGCGGCAGCAAGGCCGTCGCCCCCGTCGTCGTCATCGACGAGGACAAGCTGCGCTCCGCCCTCCAGCAGCTCGGCGGCTCGGGGGTCGGCGGCGCACAGCCGTACATCCACTTCTCCTCCAGCGGCAAGGTGGAGATCTCGCTGCCGAAGGCCAGCAGCGGACTGGACGTCAACGCCGCCGTCCCGCTGGTCGAGCAGGCGTTCCGCAGCCGGGCCGCCGGACACCCGGACCAGGTGGTCACCCTGCCGACGACCACGGGAGCCGCAGGCGGCGACTCGGCGGCGGCGCAGCAGGCCGCGCAGACGATCGGGGCCTGGGCGATGAAGCAGCCGTTCAAGGTGATCGCGGGCGGCTCGCCGGTGCTCTTCGGCAAGAACACCTTCAGTCATGCGCTGACCCTGCGTCCGAACGCCTCGGGTCAGTTCACGCCGGTGTTCAACATGACCGAGCTGGCCAACGCCTACGGCACGGCCTTCGTCGGCGTCACCATGAAGAACGGGCAGCCGGTCACCCCCGAGGCGGTCGCCGCGGCGCTGTCGTCGCTGCTCAGCACTCCGGGCGGGGCCACCTCGACGAGCATCTGAGCACCCGTCTGACCCGTCGGCCGTACGGCCCGACCCGAGGCCCCGGACAAGCGCCGCCGAGCGCGTGTCCGGGGCCTCGCGCATGCCAGGGAAAGGTCCAACAAAGGGCGGATTGCAATACCGCTCTACGCGTGTTTTTGCAATCGACAATTACCCGGCGGCGACCGGTCCGTGTGCTGAATTTCTCCCATAAATTTCATCGCATCGATCACGTCTTGCCCTCGCCTGTGGGCCTTTGTCCGTTATGGACGATGCGTCATCAATACTGTTCGATTATCGGACACTTCACCCCAGGCGCGATGCACTCTCCAGAGATGCCTGCCACCCGCTTCCGGGGTGGCACGGTAATGGCCGTATCGAAAATTGGGCATTACCGCAGCTCATAGCGTTATCAATCTTTGATCCGTCTACCGTCGACAGGTGCACCAATTGCCCATCAGGATGAGCGTCAAGCTGCGTTGATGGTGGTTTCGGCTGAACATCTGCGAGCGGCTATGTCACCTTGACTGTCCCTAGGGAGTGGGAAGATGAGCAGAAGGAACCTTCGGGTCCTGCAGGGAGCCGCCCTCGTGGCGGTCGGGGCGATGGCCCTCACGGCGTGCAGCAGCAGCGGGGGCAGCAACGGCACCAAGCTGGCCACCGACTACTCCTACGGGGCGATCCCGGCCGCGAACACCAACGTCAAGGCCGGCGGCACCTTCACGTACGCCGAGTCCCCCGGCGGGGCCCCGAACTGGATCTTCCCCCTTACCCCGGCTGCCAACTCCTCGGTCTTCACGGCCTACGAGTTCCAGTACCTGAGCTGGCGGACGCTGTTCTGGTCGCCGAAGGGCTCCACCCCGGACTGGGACTACTCCCGCTCCATGACCGACAGCAAGCCCAGCGTGTCGGCCGACGGCAAGACCTTCACCATCAAGCTGAACGGCAAGTACACCTGGTCGGACGGTCAGAAGCTGACCTCCCAGGACGTGCTGTTCTTCTACTACCTGTACAAGGCCGCCGTCGCCGAGAACCCGGCCAACGCGGGCAACTACACGCCGGGTCAGTTCCCGGACAACGTCACCTCGGTGTCCGCGCCGGACGCGCAGACGGTGACCTTCACCTTCAACAAGGCGTACAACCCGGACTTCGTCCTGTCGACGGACTTCGCCCAGCTGATCCCGCTCCCGGAGCACGCGTGGGCCAAGGCGTCGGCCAACGGCCCGATCCTGGACCCGAGCAAGCCGGCCAACGCCAAGGCGATCTACGACTTCCTGGCCTCGCAGTCGAAGGACCTG
The DNA here is from genome assembly GCF_015690355.1 of Streptacidiphilus fuscans. Lineage (GTDB taxonomy): Bacteria > Actinomycetota > Actinomycetes > Streptomycetales > Streptomycetaceae > Streptacidiphilus > Streptacidiphilus fuscans. The sequence goes on from NZ_JADPRT010000002.1 coordinate 600,972, forward strand.
GCCTCCTACGGCACCAACCCGCTGTGGCAGGTCGTCGACGGCGCGTACAAGATCAAGAGCTACAACACCTCCACCGGCGCGGCCGACTTCGCGGCCAACACCGCGTACACCGGTGAGGGCAAGCCGACCTTCAACGAGGTCGACGAGCTCGCGTACACCTCGTACACCGCGATCTTCAACGACCTGCTCAGCGGCAAGCTGGACATGGGCCCGGTCGACTACTCGGTGCTGCCGCAGGTCAACAAGCTGAAGGCGAAGAAGTACAACGTCTACGGCCTGCCGGACTTCGGTAACAACGAGATCTTCATCAACTTCAAGAACACCACCAACAACTGGGACAAGGCTGTCTCCCAGCTGTACATCCGTCAGGCCTTCGCGTACCTGCAGGACCAGAGCGCGGAGATCAAGGGTGCCTTCGACGGCGCCGGCGCTCCGGCCTACGGCTCCGTCCCGGCCGCGCCGAAGTCGCCGTACGCCCCGTCGAGCGTGCTGAACAACCCGTACCCGTTCTCGCCCGACAAGGCCAAGCAGCTGCTGACCTCGCACGGCTGGAACGTGGTCGCCAACGGCGAGACCACCTGCACCAGCCCGGGCACCGCCGCCAACCAGTGTGGTGCGGGCATCACCAAGGGTCAGAACCTCGACTTCTCGCTGTACTACAGCACCCAGCCCGACGCGCTCGGCAAGGAGGACACCGCGTTCGCCGGTAACCTCAAGCAGCTGGGCATCAACGTCACGCTGCACCCCGACACGTTCAACAACGTGCTGCAGAACGAGTCCACGGTCTCCAGCCCGAAGAACGACAACAACTGGGGCATGGCCGACTTCGGCGGTAACACCAACAACATCTACCCGAGCACGGACAACCTGCTCAACACGGGTGGGTCGTACAACGCGGGTGGCTACTCCGACCCGACCCTCGACGCCGACATCAACAACTCGATGACCTCGGCCGACTCGATGGCGATCCAGAAGGAGCTCACCGACGCCTCCTCGCAGGAGCCGGTGATCTGGCAGCCCGTCCCGGACCTCGTGATGGCCTGGGCCCCGAACGTCTCCGGCAGCTCGGACGCCTTCGGCGCCACCACGCAGTACATGTTCAACCCTGAGGACATGTACTTCACCAACTAGTCCGACCGTCGGGGCGGCCCCACCCAGCCGCCCCGACATCCGGCGTTTGCCCAGCCCACTCCTGCCGAGCGCCGAGTGGGCTGAGCAGTACCCGGCCCCCGCACATCTCGCTGGGGGCCCACCCCCCTCCCCCCGCGAACCACTACTGAGGAGGAGACCCCGGACATGGCGGGCTATCTCATCCGACGCCTGGGCACGGCGATCATCGTCGTCCTCGGCATCGCCCTGGTGACGTTCCTGATGCTGCACATCATCTCGCCGTCACCTGCCACCGACGTCCTCGGCCAGAAGGCGTCCCCCGCGGCCATCAAGGCGTGGAACCACGCCAACGGCTTCGACCGGCCGTGGTACGACCAGTTCTGGACGTACATCAGCAACCTGCTGCACGGAGACTTCGGCTGGTCCTACAAGAACAACCAGACGGTGAACTCGATGTTCGCCGAGAAGACACCGCTGAGCGCCTTCCTGTCGGTCTCCTCCGTCGTGGTCGCCATCCTGGTCGCCCTGCCGCTGGGCATCTACCAGGCCATCAAGCGCAACACCGCCGGCGACGTCACCGCCACCACGCTGGCGTTCATCTTCTACTCCATGCCCACCTTCATGGTGGCGCTGCTGCTGATCCAGGTCTTCGCGCTGAACCTCGGCTGGGTCGACCCGAACGTCTCGCAGAACCAGTCGCTGACCGGTGCGCTCGGATCGTGGCAGGACCTGATCCTGCCGATCATCTCGCTGTCGATCACCCAGGTCGCCTCGTTCTCCCGCTACCAGCGGTCCGCCGCTCTCGACGTGCTCGCGCAGGACTACATCAAGGTCGCGCGCGCCAAGGGTCTGCCGGAGCGTCTGGTCCACACGCGCCACCTGGTGCGTAACTCGGCGCTGCCGATGATCACGCTGATCGGCCTCTCGCTGCCCATCGTCATCGGCGGCAACGTGCTGATCGAGTACGCGTTCAACATCAACGGCCTGGGCCTGATGTTCATCAACGCCCTGCAGAACGACGACTACAACGTCCTGATGGCGTACACGCTGCTGACGGCCATCCTCACCGTCGTGGGGAACCTGATCGCGGACGTCCTGCTCTCCGTTTCCGACCCGCGCATCAAGTTGGTGTGAGATGACTCAGACGACCACCGCTCCCGCCGCGGAGCCGCGCACCAGCGATGCCGGCGAGATCCACGCCGATCCCTCAGCCTCCGGCTGGAAGTTGACGCTGCGTGAGTTCCTGCAGAACAAGCTCGCCGTGGCCGGCGTGCTGATCCTCATCTTCTTCGTGCTGTTCGCCTTCCTCGGCCCGATGATCTACCACTCGGACCAGACCAACACCAACCTGCTCAGCACCGACCAGGGCCCGGGATCCGGAGCCCCGCTCGGCACCGACAGCAGGGGCTTCGACATCCTCGGCCGCCTGATGCTCGGCGGTCAGACCTCGCTCGAGATCGGCTTCTTCGCCGCCCTGATCGCCACCGTCATCGGCACCCTGTGGGGCGCCGTCGCCGGTCTGATCGGCGGCATCGTGGACGCGGTGATGATGCGCGTCGTCGACGTGCTGCTGGCCATCCCGTTCCTGCTGGTCGTGCTGATCGTCGCGCACCGCTACGGCTCCAACACCTTCAACCTGAGCCTGATCCTCGGTGTCTTCTCGTGGCTGATCCCGGCCCGTCTGGTCCGCGGCGAGACGCTCACGCTGCGCGTGCGCGACTTCGTCTCCGCGGCCCGCGTCATGGGCGGCAGCCGCACCCGGCTGATCTTCCGTCACCTGATCCCCAACGCGATGGGGACGGTGATCGTCAACATCACCTTCCAGATCGCCGACGCCATCCTCGCCCTGGCGGCCCTCGGCTTCCTCGGCTTCGGCATCCAGTACCCCAACACCGACTGGGGTTCGCAGATCTCCGACGCCCAGACCGCTCTGCTGAACGGTTACTGGTGGGAGGTCTACCCGGTCGGCATCGCCCTGGTCCTGGTGGTCATGGCCTTCAACCTGATCGGTGACGGCCTGCGCGATGCCGTCGACGTCCGCCTGCGCAAGCGCTGACGCCGCCGCAGCAAAGACGACAGCGACGAAATCGAGGAACACGATGGCTCACCTCCTTGAGGTCAACGACCTCACCACCCACATCCAGATCAGCCGCGGCGTCGTGCAGGCCGTGGACGGCGTCTCGTTCCACCTGGAGGCCGGGGAGACCCTCGGCCTGGTGGGCGAGTCCGGCTGCGGCAAGTCCATGACCGGTCTCTCCCTGATGGGCCTGCTGCCCCCGGGCGGCCGTCTGGTCAACAACTCCTCCGTCAAGCTCGACGGCCGCGAGCTGGTCGGCCTGTCCGACGGCGAGCTGCGGAAGATCCGCGGCAACGAGATCGCCATGGTCTTCCAGGACCCGATGAGCTCCCTGGACCCGACCAAGACGATCGGCTACCAGGTCGCCGAGCCCGTGCTGCTGCACCGCGGCGTCAGCAAGGCCGAGGCCATGGACCGCGCCGCCGAGGTGCTCGGCCTGGTCGGCCTGCCGAAGCCCAAGGAGCGGCTGAAGGACTACCCGCACCAGCTCTCCGGCGGTCTCCGTCAGCGCGTGATGATCGCCATGGCGCTCGCCTGCGAGCCCAAGGTACTGATCGCCGACGAGCCGACCACCGCGCTCGACGTCACCATCCAGGCCCAGATCCTGACCCTCCTGAACGACCTCAAGGAGCGGCTCGGGATGGCGATCATCCTGGTCACCCACGACATGGGCGTGGTGGCCGGGCACTCGGACCGGATCAACGTCATGTACGCCGGCCGGATCGTCGAGAGCACGGAGACGCAGCAGCTCTTCGACGGCATGCGCCACCCGTACACCCAGGGTCTGCTCGCCTCGATCCCGCGCCTGGCGCAGGACAACACGCAGAAGCTGTTCACCGTCCCCGGCCTGCCGCCGGACCTGTCGAACCCGCCCACCGGCTGCCGCTTCGCCGCGCGCTGCACCTACGTCACCGACCAGTGCCGCGAGAACGACCCCGAGCTGAAGGGCCCGGAGGGCCACGTCTTCGCGTGCTTCCACCCGGTCTCCGGCCCGCTCGACCTGACCCTCCTCTCCGAGCCGCCGGTCACGGCGGAGGAGGCCGCGGCCGTGGCCGCGGAGGCGGAGCAGAAGGCCGAGGAGCTGGCCGAGAAGATCGAGCTGACCAAGGCCGAGGCCACCGACGAGGCCGAGGCCACGGAGGCCGCTGACGCCACCGAGTCGGCTGACGCCCCGGAGGACGGCAAGCCCGAGGCATCCGACGCCGCTGCCGAGGCCGACGACGCGGCCACGGGCGACGCGAAGGACGAGGCGAAGGCCGAGGAGAAGGCTGAGGCCGCCGCCGAGGAGGCGGACGCCGAGGCCGCCGAGGCTGAGGCCGCCGTGGTCGCCAAGGCCACCGCCGTGGTCGAGGCCGCCGAGGCCGAGGCCGTGGCCGCCACCGTCGCCACGCCGCGCGAGGAGTCGAAGGCCGCCCCGGCGGCGAAGGCCTCGCGTCCGCTGCTCGAGGTCGTCGACCTGGTCAAGGAGTTCCCGGTCGGCGGGGGCGCTTTCAGCCGCAACAAGGCCGTCGTGCACGCCGTTTCCGGCGTCTCGCTGTCGCTGGGCTACGGCGAGACCTTCGGTCTGGTCGGCGAGTCCGGCTGTGGCAAGACCACGCTGGGCCGCATGATCGTCGGCCTGGAGAAGCCCAACTCCGGCAGGGTGACCCTGGACGGCACCGAGGTCGGCTCGCTGCGCGGCAAGGCGCTGCGCCGCCACCGCCGCGACCTCCAGATGATGTTCCAGGACCCGTACGCCTCGCTCGACCCGCGCATGCGCGTCGGCGCGATCCTGCGTGAGCCGCTGCAGATCCAGAGCATCGGCAGCGCGCAGGAGCAGATGGCCCGGGTCAGCGAGCTGCTGGACGAGGTCGGTCTGCCCAAGTCGGCGCTGGAGCGCTTCCCGCACGAGTTCTCCGGCGGCCAGCGTCAGCGCATCGGCCTGGCCCGCGCCCTGGCGCTGCACCCGAAGGTGATCGTCGCCGACGAGCCGGTCTCCGCGCTCGACGTCTCGATCCGCGCCCAGGTGCTCAACCTGATGAAGCGTCTGCAGGCCTCGCACGACCTGTCCTACGTGGTCATCTCGCACGACCTGGCGGTGGTCAAGTACCTCGCCGACCGGATCGGCGTGATGTACCTGGGCAAGATGGTCGAGGTCGGCTCCGGCCAGGACATCTACGAGCGTGCGGCGCACCCGTACACCGCCGGTCTGCTGGAGGCCATCCCGGTCCCCGAGCCGGAGCTGGAGCGGGCCAAGCGCGGCGGCGGCATCAAGGGCGAGCTGCCCAGCCCGGTCGCCCCGCCGTCCGGCTGCCGCTTCCGCACCCGCTGCCCCCTCGCCCAGGACCGCTGTGCGGTCGAGGAGCCGGCGATGCGCCTCTTCGGCGACGGCCACGCCGCCGCCTGCCACTTCCCGCTGCAGACCCCGGTCTCGGACACCCCGGTGACCGTCGCCACCCCTGCGGGCACGGCGGAGTGACGCTGCTTCAGCGTTAATCGCTGACAAGGGGCCCGCCGGTCGAGCAGACCGGGCGGGCCCCTTGCTGTTCCCCAGGAACGCCACGACACGTCGAAGGGCCGCCCCGTCGGGGCAGCCCTTCGTCGTGTTCAGCGTGCGGGTTACTCCGTGTCCGTCGCGCCCACCACGTCGATGTCCTCGGCGAAGTGGCACGCGGAGTCGTGCGCCGCCGGGGTGTCCTTGCCGCGGAAGACCTCGGGGATCGCCAGCAGCGGGACGTCGACCGAGCACTTCTCCTGCGCCTTGAAGCAGCGCGTGCGGAAGCGGCAGCCGGACGGCGGGTTGGCCGGGGAGGGGATGTCGCCCTGGAGGATGATCCGCTCGCGGCCCTCACGACCCTCCGGGTCCGGCACCGGCACGGCGGAGAGCAGCGCCTGGGTGTACGGGTGGGTCGGGTGCTCGTAGATCTGCTCGTCCGTGCCGATCTCGACCATCTTGCCGAGGTACATCACGCCGACGCGGTCGGAGATGTGACGCACGATCGACAGGTCGTGGGCGATGAACATGTAGGACAGGTTGAACTCGTCCTGCAGCTGCTCCAGCAGGTTGATCACCTGCGCCTGCACCGAGACGTCCAGTGCCGAGACCGGCTCGTCGCAGATGATGATCTCGGGCTTGAGCGCCAGGCCGCGCGCGATGCCGATGCGCTGGCGCTGGCCGCCCGAGAACTGGTGCGGGTACCGGTTGATGTACTCCGGGTTGAGGCCGACGACGTCCAGCAGATCCTGGACGGCCCTGCGGCGGTCGCCCTTGGGAGCCACCTCGGGGTGGATCTCGAAGGGCTCGCCGATGATGTCCCCGACCGTCATGCGCGGGTTGAGCGAGGTGTACGGGTCCTGGAAGACCATCTGGATGTTCCGGCGGATCGCCTTGAGCGCCCGACCGGAGACCCCGGCGATGTCCTCGCCCTTGTACAGCACCTGGCCGCTGGTGGCCGGCTCCAGGTTCATCAGCACCTTGGCCAGCGTCGACTTGCCGCAGCCGGACTCGCCGACGATGCCCAGGGTCTCGCCCTGGTGCAGGTCGAAGGAGACGCCGTCGACGGCCTTGACCGCGCCGACCTGCTTCTTGATCAGGATGCCCTGCGTCAGCGGGAAGTGCTTCTCCAGGTCGCGGACCTGGAGGATCGGCTCGCCCCGCTCGACCGGCTTCTCCAAGGCGGCCTCGATGGCCGCGGCCTCCGCCTCTGCGGCCTGCGCGTCAGCCATGGATGGTCTCCTTCCAGAAGTGGCAGGCGCTGCCACGGCCCTCGAGCGGCGTGCCGTCGGCCTCGGTGACCGCCATCAGCGGCGGGACCTCGGCGCGGCAGACGTCCTGGGCCATCGGGCAGCGCGGGTTGAACGCACAGCCGGAGGGGATGCGCAGCAGGTTGGGCGGCAGACCCTTGATCGCGTAGAGCTCCTGGCCCTTCTGGTCCAGGCGCGGGATCGAGTCGAGCAGGCCACGGGTGTAGGGGTGGGCCGGGCGCTTGTAGAGCTCGTGCACCGGGGCGGTCTCGACGATCCGCCCGGCGTACATGACCGCGATCTTGTCCGCGACGTCGGCGACCACGCCGAGGTCGTGGGTGATCAGGATCAGGCCCATGTTGTACTCGCGCTGGAGGTCGGCGAGCAGCTCCATGACCTGGGCCTGGACGGTGACGTCCAGGGCGGTGGTGGGCTCGTCGGCGATGATCAGGTCCGGCTCCAGGGCCAGCGCCATGGCGATCATGATGCGCTGGCGCATACCGCCGGAGAACTGGTGCGGGTACTGGTTGACCCGCTCCCTGGCGGCGGGGATGCCGACCCGCTCCATCAGCTCGACGGCCTTGGCCTTGGCGTCCTTCTTGGACGTGCCCCGGTGCACCCGGTACATCTCGCCGAGCTGCGTCCCGACCGTGTGGACCGGGTTGAGCGACGAGAGCGCGTCCTGGAAGATCATGGCCATCTGGGTGCCGCGGATCTTGCGACGCTCCTCGCCCGAGAGCTTGAGCAGGTCCTCGCCCTTGAAGAGGATCTCGCCGCCGGTGACGAATCCGGGCGGGCTGTCCAGGATGCCCATGACGGCCTGGGAGGAGACCGACTTGCCGGAGCCCGACTCGCCCAGGATGGCGAGCGTCTCCCCGGCGTGCACCGAGTAGTTGACGCCGTTGACGGCCTTGGCCACGCCGTCCCTGGTGCGGAACTCGACCTGGAGGTCGCGCACCTGGAGCAGCGGCGCCTCGTTGTCGACGGAGCGGGTCCGCCGGTCGGCGGCCGGGTTCGCGGATGCAGCAGTACTCACGGTTCCGCCTCTCTCAGCGCAGCTTGGGGTCGAGAGCGTCGCGAACCGCGTCGCCGAGCATGATGAACGCAAGGATGGTGATGCAGAGCGCACCGGCGGGGAAGAGCAGCATGTGCGGCGCGTTGCGGAACGAGTCCGCCGCGGCCGAGATGTCGATGCCCCACGAGACCGTCGGCGGCTTGAGACCCACACCCAGGTAGGACAGGGTCGCCTCGAGCGAGATGTACGTGCCCAGCGCAATGGTGGCGACGACGATGATCGGAGCCAGCGCGTTCGGCAGGATGTGGCGCAGCATCAGGCGGCTGTTGCTGGCACCCAGAGCGCGGGCGGCCGTGACGTAGTCCTGCTGCCGGGCCGTGATCACGGCACCGCGGGCGATGCGCGCGAGCTGCGGCCAACCGAGGACCACGATGAAGGCGACGACGATCCAGACCGACTGGTTCGGGATGACCGAAAGGAAGACCAGACCGCCGAGGAGGATCGGGATGCCGAAGAAGATGTCCGCGATTCGGGAGACGACCGCGTCGATCCAGCCGCCGAAGAACCCGGCGAGGCCGCCGAGGACGGTGCCGAGGATGGCGGTGCCCAGGGTGGCGAAGACGCCGACCGTGATCGAGGCGCGGGCACCGTGGATGGTCCGGGCGAAGACGTCGCACCCCTGCGTGTCGAACCCGAAGGGGTGACCCGAGGTCGGGCCCAGCTCCGACTTGGACAGGTCGCAGTTGAGCGGGCTGGTCGAGGTGAACAGCCCGGGCCAGAACGCCACGATGATCAAGAAGATGATCAGGATCCCGGAGATGATGAAGATCGGGTTCCGGCGCAGCTCACGCCAGGCGTCCTGCCAGAGGCTGCGCGGCACCTCGCGGTCGGTGACGGCGACCGACTCGGCGGACTGGGCCTCGGCGTGGTGCAGATCCTCCTTCTCCAGGAGGTCGTCGGCCTCGATCGCGCCCAGGGTGGGCGTGTTGGCGAAGGCGCTGGACAGCTCGGTGTTCGCGTCGTCGGGGACGCCGTCCGGCTTGTTCGGCTGCTGATCAGGCATAACGGATCCTCGGGTCCAGGACCGCGTAGAGCAGGTCGACGAGCAGGTTGGCGAGGAGGAAGACGATGACGAGGACGGTCACGAAGCCCACCACCGTCGGGGTGTTCTGACGGACGATGCCCTGGTACAGGTAGTAGCCCACACCCTGGATGTTGAAGATGCGCTCGGTCACCAGCGCGCCACCCATCAGGGCGCCGAGGTCGGTGCCCAGGAAGGTGATCACGGGGATCAGCGAGTTGCGCAGCAGGTGATGGCTGATCACCCGGCGACGCGGCAGACCCTTGGCGACAGCGGTGCGCACGTAGTCGGCCTTCGAGTTCTCCGCGATGGTGGTGCGGGTCAGTCGGGCGACGTAGGCGAGTGAGACCGAGGCGAGCACGAAGCCCGGCAGGATCATGTCGCCGATCGGCGCGCCCTGGCCGACGGTCGCGGGCACGAGGCCCCACTTCACGCCGAGCAGGTACTGCAGGACGTAGCCGATGACGAAGGTCGGGATGGAGATGACGATCAGCGTCAGCACCATCACGCCGGTGTCGGCCAGCTTGCCGCGACGCATACCGCTGATCACGCCCAGGCCGATACCGAGGATCACCTCGAAGGTGAAGGCCACGGCGGTCAGCTTGAGGGTGGTCGGGTACGCCATCTTCAGCAGCTCGGTGACCGGCTGACCGCTGAACGTGGTCCCGAGGTTCCCGGTGAAGATGCCCTTCATGTAGTTGGCGTACTGCACCACGAGCGGATCGTTCAGCCCGAGCTGCTGACGGATCTGTGCAGCGACCGCCGGGTCCGGTGCCTTGTCTCCGAAGAGCGCGGCGACCGGGTCACCGAGAGCGTGCACCATCGTGAAGATGATGAACGTGGTCCCGATGAAAACCGGGATCATCTGGAGCAGGCGTCGAATGACGTAGCGCCCCATGGAACCTCCAGGGATTCGTCGCGGGGGGGGGGGGGGGGCCCCGGGGGGGGCCCGCCCCCCCCCCCCCCCCCCCCGCCCCGTTCGCACGGCGGTCTGCGGCCGGCGGACAGACGACTTACTTGTTGACGGTGATGTTCGTGTAGACCGGGACGCTGAAGGGGTCGAGCTGCACGTTCGAAACGCGGGACGACCAGCCGACGGTGCCGTTCTGGTACCACAGCGGAATCGACGGCAGATCGCTGACCAGCAGCTTCTCGGCCTGCTGGAAGTCCGAGACGGCCGTCGCCTTGTCACTGGCCGCGTTGGCCTGGTTGACCATGCTGTCGAACTGCGGGTTGCTGTAGTGCGAGTCGTTCGACGCCGCGTTGGTGTAGAAGAGCGGCTGCAGGAAGTCCTGGATCAGCGGGTAGTCCATCTGCCACCCGGTGCGGAAGGCCGACGTCATCTGCTTGTTCTGGATCTGGTTGCGGAAGTCCGCGAAGGTGCCGATCGGCTTGCCGACGCACGCGTTCTGGTTGCCCAGGGCGTTGTTGATGCTGTTGCAGACCGCGTCGACCCACTCCTTGTGGGGGCCGTCGGCGTTGTAGCTGATCGTCAGCTGGCCGCCCGGGATGCCGCCGCCCTGCTGGATCAGCTGCTTGGCCTTGGTCGGGTTGTACGTGCAGACGTCGCCGCAGAGCGTGCTGCTGTAGCCGCCCGCCGCGCCGAGGACCGGGGAGGTCCAGTCGGTGGCCGGGGTGCGGGTGTTCTGGAAGATGACCTTGGTGATGGTCGGGCGGTCGATGGCCATCGAGATGCCCTCGCGGACCAGCTTGGCGCCGGGGGTGTTCCAGTTCGCCTGGTTCAGGGGGAACGAGATCGTCTGGTTGATACCGGCCGGCTGGTTGAGGTAACGGCCGTTCAGGTCGGACTGGACCGTCTTCAGCGCGGTGTTGGACAGACCGTTGTCGATGTCCAGGTTGCCGGCCTGCAGGTCGGCGTAGGCCGCGTCGGCGCTGGTGTAGACCTTGAGGTCGATGCCGCCGTTCTTGGGCTTGTAGGCGCCGGCGTACGTCGACGCCGGGCGCAGCTGCATGCCCGTGCCCTTGGTCCAGGACTGGATGACGTACGGGCCGTTGCCGACCGGGTGGGCCTCCCACGCCGTCGGGTTCTTGAAGAACGACTGCGGCAGCGGGTAGAAGGCCGAGTAGCCGAGGGTGTCCGGCCACAGCGAGAACTTCTGGGTCAGCGCGACCGTGAAGGTCGTGTCGTTGACGACCTTGAGGCCGGACATGGTCGTCGCGGTCGGGCTGCCGCTCGTCGGGTGGACGGCGCTGTAGCCCTGGATCGACGTGAAGAACGGGTCGGTGTTGTTCTGCGCGTGCGGCAAGTACGCGCCCCAGTTCCAGGCGTCCACGTAGGAGCTGGCGGTCACCGGGGTGCCGTCGCTGAACTTCCAGCCGGGCTTCAGCGTGATGGTGAAGTGCTGCTGGTCCGTGGTGGTGATCGACTGCGCGTTGGCCAGCTCCGCGGCACCCGTCGTCGGGTTGTAGTGCTGCAGACCGTCGAAGATCATGTTCAGCACCGCGCCGCCGTTCACCTCGTTGGTGTCGGTCGGAACCAGCGGGTTCTGAGGGTCGCCCCACCACGCGCTCACGATGCCGCTCGAGTTGCTGCCGGAACTGGAGCCCCCGGAGCTGCCGCTGCTGCTGCATGCCGTGGCAGCCAGGGCGATGGCGATGGCCCCGGCGGCGAACTTCGCTTGCGTGGCTCCACGCATGGACGTGCCTCCTCAGACGTGCGACGTGCTGTTTGCCGTCGTTCGTGACAGCAGCCGCCCACCCCTGGGCAGCGCTGCCTGAGCTCGCGAGTCGGCGGCCGGGATCGGCCGCCGCCTGGGTGACCCGAGCGTCGTGGTCTCTACTATCCGTCACTGTCGGCGATGGTTATGACCAAATGACATTTCGGTTTGATCACACGCCTGTGAGCTGTGTCTCGCAACTCGGACGTCACCAGGTGGGTGCAACAGCTGTCGAATCGGACATGAAACACCGCCAGAAGTCATCCTGACACCGATATTCGTACACTCCGGCACTGACACTCGGCCGGGACATCATCACAATGAGTGACAGCTGAATGGCATGGAAAAGCCGCCGGAAGCAGTGCTTCCGGCGGCTCCGTACTGCTGCGCTACTGCGCTGCCGTGCTAGCGGCGGGTCAGCCCTTCGAGGCGCGGCCGCGGGTGCGGGCGCGGGTCTGCGCGTCCAGGACCACCTTGCGGATGCGCACCGTCTCCGGCGTCACCTCGATGCACTCGTCCTCGCGGCAGAACTCCAGCGACTGCTCCAGCGAGAGCTTGCGCGGCGGGACGATCGACTCGGTCACGTCTGCGGTCGAGGACCGCATGTTGGTGAGCTTCTTCTCCTTGGTGATGTTCACGTCCATGTCGTCGGCGCGGGAGTTCTCGCCGACGATCATGCCCTCGTACACCTCGGTGCCGGGGTCGGTGAAGAGCACGCCGCGCTCCTGCAGGTTCGTCATCGCGAAGGCGGTGACGACACCGGCGCGGTCGGCGACCAGGGAGCCGTTGTTACGGGTGGTCAGCGCGCCGAACCAGGGCTCGTGGCCCTCGTGGATCGAGTGCGCGATGCCCGTGCCGCGGGTGGAGGTGAGGAACTCCGTGCGGAAGCCGATCAGACCGCGGGACGGGACCACGAACTCCATGCGGACCCAGCCGGAGCCGTGGTTCGACATGTTGTCCATGCGGCCCTTGCGGACACCCATCAGCTGGGTGACGGCGCCCATGTGCTCCTCGGGCACGTCGACCGTCAGGCGCTCGACGGGCTCGTGGGTCTTGCCGTCGACCTCCTTGGTGACGACCTGCGGCTTGCCGACGGTCAGTTCGAAGCCCTCGCGACGCATGGTCTCGATGAGGATGGCCAGCGCCAGCTCACCACGGCCCTGCACCTCCCAGGCGTCCGGACGCTCGGTCTCCAGGACGCGGAGCGAGACGTTACCGATCAGCTCGCGGTCCAGACGGTCCTTGACCTGACGGGCGGTGACCTTGCGGTCCACCTTGGCCGCGGACTTGGCGTCCGCGCCCTTGCCGGAGCCGCCCTTGCCGACCAGCGGCGAGGTGTTGGTGCCGATGGTCATCGAGATGGCCGGCTCGTCGACGGTGATCAGCGGCAGCGCGATCGGGTTCTCGGTGTCGGCGAGGGTCTCGCCGATCATGATCTCGCCGATGCCGGCGACGGCGCAGATGTCGCCCGGACCGGCCTGCTCGGCCGGCTTGCGGGTGAGCGCCTCGGTCATCAGCAGCTCGCTGATGCGGACGTTCGAGATCGTGCCGTCGCGCTTGATCCAGGCGACGGTCTGCCCCTTCTTCAGGTAGCCCTGCTCGACACGGAGCAGCGCGATGCGCCCGAGGAAGTTGTCGGCGTCCAGGTTGGTGACGTGGGCCTGGAGCGGCGCGTCCTCGTCGTAGACCGGGGCCGGGACGTGCTCCAGGATGGTGGAGAAGAACGGCTCCAGGCTGTCACTGTCGGCCGGGACGGTGCCGTCCTCCGGCTTGGTCAGCGAGGCGACGCCGTCACGCGCGCAGGCGTAGACGATCGGGAACTCGATCTGCTCCTCGTCCGCGTCCAGGTCGAGGAAGAGGTCGTAGGCCTCGTTGACGACCTCGTCGATCCGGGAGTCCGGACGGTCGGTCTTGTTGATGCAGAGGATGACCGGCAGCTTGGCCTGCAGCGCCTTGCGGAGCACGAAGCGGGTCTGCGGCAGGGGGCCTTCGGAGGCGTCCACGAGGAGGACGACGGCGTCGACCATCGACAGACCGCGCTCGACCTCGCCACCGAAGTCGGCGTGGCCCGGGGTGTCGATGATGTTGATCGTGATCGGGTCGCCACCACCCTTGGGGTGGTACTTGACGGCGGTGTTCTTCGCGAGAATGGTGATGCCCTTCTCGCGCTCCAGGTCGTTGGAGTCCATCATGCGGTCGTCAAGATGCTGGTGGGCGGCGAAGGCGCCGGCCTGCTTCAGCATCGCGTCGACCAGCGTGGTCTTGCCGTGGTCGACGTGCGCGACGATGGCGACGTTCCGGATGTCATTGCGCGTGGGCATACGGAGTACAGTTCTCCCGAATCGACTGGGCGTGGCACCCGCCGAGCACGGTCAGTGCCGCCGGTCCACCCACCGGGCATCTGAACATGCCACGGCTTTGTCCTATGGTACGTGGTTGCGCGCTGACGCTCGCGCGCTGCCCCTTCGGGACGACGGGACGTTGCACTATTCAGGGGCGCGGGGAACTGCGCGAGAAACCACCGATGAGCGGATGGCCCTGAACATTCGGGGCTCTACCTCCATGGGTGGCTTGTCGCGCAGTTCCCCGCGCCCCTGGGTGTTGCCACCTCCCCGTTCGCCCAAAATTAATGCGGCTGTCCGTGGTACCCCATGTCCTGCCACCTTGGGCTGGCAAGCCCGAACGCGCCGACGTTGACGAGGTTGAGGCGGGTGCCGACCAGTTCCGGGGTCTGGAAGAGGGGGACGGACGGGGCCGCCTGCCAGATGCGGATGTCGGCCTCGTTGGCCAGCCGGGTGGCGTCCGCCGTGTCCGTGCTGGTCACCGCCTCGCTGAGCAGGCTGTTGATCTCGTCCGTGCCCGTGCCGGACAGGTTCTGGCCGACGTTGAGTGAGCCGTCCGGGTTGACCTGCGGCTTCTCGTAGAGCGCGGACTCGTCCGCGATCGGGAAGCGCGAGGCCGGCCAGGTCACCAGCGCCAGGTCGAAGTCGCCGGAGGCGACGTGCTGGGTGAAGAAGCTCGACGCCGGGACCGGCTTCGTCGTCAGGGTGATCCCGATCTGGCTCAGCTGGGACGCCAGCAGCCGGGCGATCGTCGCGTCCCGCGCCGAACCGGCGCGGGTGAGCAGGGTCAGGCTGAGCGTGCGGGTGTCCTTGGCCCGGACCGGCGACGCCGCCGCGTTGGCCGCGTCGCCGTGGGGGGCCAGCTTCCAGCCCGCGGCGTCCAGCAGCTTCGTCGCCGCGTCCGCGCCCGCGCCCAGCGCCGCGGCGTCGTCCTGGTAGCCGGGCTGGTCGGCGAGGAGCAGATGGTTGCCGAGCGGGACGGCGGGCAGCCGCAGCGGCCTGAGGATCGCGTCGGCGATCGCCTGCCTGTCGATCGCGTCCGCGACCGCGCGGCGCACGTCCGGGTCGGCGAGCAGTCCGTTGGCTCCGTTGAAGGCGAGCTGGAGGTCGTCGGGACCGGCGGCGCGGAGGATCTGGGTGCCGGAGGTGGCCTCGGGCGAGTAGCCGGTGTCGTCGGCGGCCTGGCTGAGGTCGGCGATGTCGACGCGGTGCGCGGCGAGCGCGGACGCGGCGGTGTCCGGGGCGACGACGGTGAAGGCGACGGCGTCGAGCTTGGCCCGGTCGCCCCACCAGTGCGGGTTGCGGACTACCGTGAGCGCCTGCGCGTTCTCGTTCTTGAAGGTGAACGGGCCCGCGTCGGCGGTCAGCGCGGTGCGCTGGCTCTGGCTGAAGCTCTGCGGGGTGGCCGTCGCCGCGGCCGGGTAGAGAGGGGTGAACAGGCTCCGCCACGGCGCGTAGGGCTTGGCGAAGACGACCTTGACCGAATCCGGCGCGCCGCCGGAGGTGACCGAGGCGATGCTGTCGTAGCCGTCGGTGCGGGCGGTCCCGGCTGCCGCGAACGCGGGGTCGCGTCCGCTGAGCGCCTGCCACTGGCCGACGAAGTCGGCGAGGCCGAGGTGCTTGCCGTCGCTCCAGACCGCCTTGGGGTTGAGCCGGTAGACGACGGTCTGCGGCGAGGTCGCGGTCTGGTCGGCGGAGACCAGGTAGTCGGGGTCGGTGTTCGCCTTCCCCTGCGCGTCGACCGTGAAGAGGGTCGGCAGGACCGCGCTCGCGACCAGCTGGCTGGTGGCGCTCGCGTCGGACTGGAAGACGTTGAGGGTGGACGGGACGGCGTCCACCGCCCAGCGCACGGAGCCGCCGTCGCTGACGGAGGCGCGGTCGGCACGGATCAGGTCGTCGGCGCGGACGGACGGCGCGCCGCCGGAGCAGGCCGCCACCGCGACGGCGACGGCCGCGGCCAGGACGGCGGCGACGGTCTCGCGGTGCGACACGGAGGAAGCGGGGAAGAGCCGATTGCGGTACACCACAGCGCCACTCAAGAACCGTTGGCCACACCAGAGCTGACGACACGTCGGAGAACGCCGCGCAAGCCACTCGATCGGGGCAGCGGATTGCGCCGCCCGGGGGCGCGCGGACGGATCACGTAATCCGCCAATCGTGAACCAGGCCTTTCCAACCGACGGTGATGAGGGCCACACTCGCTTGCGCGCGTTCCTGACACGACATCAGGAACCGATCTTCCACCGCGCGGAGGGGAGCACAGGCATGCCCTCGGACATCACCGGTACGACCGGGACCACTGGCACCACCGGAACCGACAGCGCCGGCGCCACCGGACCGGTCGCGCTCACGGAGGCGCACCGGCGCCTGGACGAGCTGGACCGCGCCGTGGACGCGACCCGGCAGGCGTTGGCGCAGCTGCGCGCCTGCCTCCCGTCGCCGTGCCCGAGCCGGCCGACGCTCGGTCCGGTCGAGGTCTCCGACACCCCGTACGACCCGGCCATGTGGTGGGACGCGGAGGACGAGGGCATCGGCGGCCATCGCCGCTGACCCCGGCCGCCCGGCCCGGCCGACGCCGCCCCGGCGTCAGCACTGGTGCCGCCGGGCGCGCCACCGCAGCCTGCCGTCAGGCAGACGCCCGCCCAGGAGAGGACACAGAAGGCAGTGACCACGGAGATCAGGCCCCCCGAGGCCGCCGAGAATGCCGGCCGGGGGGTCCACTCCCCTGGGCGCGCGACGATCGAGCAACGGCATCTGCGGACCGACCGCTGGTGGGTTCCGCAGCTGGCGACCGCCCTGGGTCTGCTGGCGTTCATCGGCTACTCGACGTGGCGGGCGTTCTTCGGCGTGCACACCGCCTACGCCGCGCCCTACGTCTCGCCGTTCTACTCCCCCTGCCTGGCGGCCAACTGCCCGGCCATGAACGGCGGCGCGGACTGGGCGCTGTTCGGCAGCTGGTGGCGGCTGTCGCCCGCGCTGATCGTGCTGATCTTCCCGCTGGGCTTCCGGCTGACCTGCTACTACTACCGCAAGGCCTACTACCGCTCGTTCTGGAACTCGCCGCCGGCGTGCGCGGTGGCCGAGCCGCACGCGAAGTACAGCGGTGAGACCAAGTTCCCGCTGATCCTGCAGAACATCCACCGGTACTTCTTCTACTTCGCGATCGTGGTCGCCGGGATCCTGACCTACGACGCGGTGCTCGGGTTCCGGGACGCGCAGGGGCACTGGGGCCACATGGGCCTCGGCACGCTGGTGCTGCTCGTCAACATCGTGCTGATCTGGGCGTACACCGCCTCCTGCCACTCCTGCCGGCACATCGTCGGCGGACGCCTGCGGCACTTCTCCAAGCACCCCGTGCGCTACAAGCTGTGGACCTGGGTCGGCAAGCTGAACGCCCGTCACATGCAGCTCGCGTGGGCCTCGCTGATCAGCGTCGGCGTCGCCGACCTGTACGTGTACCTGCTGGCGAGCGGCGCGTTCACCGATCCCCGCTTCTTCTGACCGAGATCCCGAAGAACGAGATCCCGAAGACCTCCGAAGGACTTACGTAATGACCGAGGTGGAGCGCCACGTCTACGACGTGGTGGTGGTGGGCGCCGGCGGCGCAGGGCTGCGGGCGGCCATCGAGGCCCGCGCCCAGGGCAAGCGGACGGCGATCATCTGCAAGTCGCTGTTCGGCAAGGCCCATACGGTGATGGCCGAGGGCGGCATCGCCGCCAGCATGGGCAACGTCAACGACCAGGACAACTGGCAGGTCCACTTCCGCGACACCATGCGCGGCGGCAAGTTCCTCAACCACTGGCGGATGGCCGAGCTGCACGCCAAGGAGGCGCCGCAGCGGGTCTGGGAGCTGGAGACCTGGGGCGCGCTCTTCGACCGCACCAAGGACGGCCGGATCTCGCAGCGCAACTTCGGCGGCCACGAGTACCCGCGGCT
Source organism: Streptacidiphilus fuscans (assembly GCF_015690355.1). Lineage (GTDB taxonomy): Bacteria > Actinomycetota > Actinomycetes > Streptomycetales > Streptomycetaceae > Streptacidiphilus > Streptacidiphilus fuscans. The sequence goes on from NZ_JADPRT010000002.1 coordinate 618,934, forward strand.
GGCCCACGTCGGCGACCGGACCGGCCTGGAGCTGATCCGCACTCTGCAGCAGAAGATCGTCAGCCTGCAGCAGGAGGACTTCAAGGAGAGCGGCGACTACGAGTCGAAGATCCGCGTCTTCCAGGAGCACACCATCACCCGCATCCTGAAGGACGGGGAGCGGGTCAGCGGCGTCTTCGGCTACCAGCGCGAGTCGGGCCGGTTCTTCGTCATCGAGGCCCCGGCGGTGGTGCTGGCGACCGGCGGCATCGGCAAGTCGTTCAAGGTGACTTCCAACTCGTGGGAGTACACCGGCGACGGCCACGCGCTGGCGCTGCTGGCCGGGGCGACGCTGCTGAACATGGAGTTCGTCCAGTTCCACCCCACCGGCATGGTCTGGCCGCCGTCGGTGAAGGGCATCCTGGTCACCGAGTCGGTCCGCGGGGACGGCGGCGTGCTGCGCAACAGCGACGGCAAGCGGTTCATGTTCGACTACATCCCCGACGTCTTCCGGGAGAAGTACGCGGAGACGGAGGAGGAGGGCGACCGCTGGTACCAGGACCAGGCCAACAACCGCCGTCCCCCGGAGCTGCTGCCCCGCGACGAGGTGGCCCGCGCCATCAACAGCGAGGTCAAGGCCGGTCGCGGCACCCCGCACGGCGGCGTCTACCTGGACGTCTCGACGCGGCTGCCCGCCGAGGAGATCAAGCGCCGACTGCCGTCGATGCACCACCAGTTCAAGGAGCTGGCCGACGTCGACATCACCGCCGAGCCGATGGAGGTCGGCCCGACCTGTCACTACGTCATGGGCGGCGTCGAGGTCGACCCGGACACCGCGTCCTCGTCCGTGCCCGGCCTCTACGCGGCCGGTGAGGTCGCGGGCGGGATGCACGGCTCCAACCGCCTGGGCGGCAACTCCCTGTCGGACCTGCTGGTCTTCGGCCGCCGGGCCGGCCTGCACGCGGCCGAGTACGCCGAGGAGCACACGGCGAACCGTCCGGTCGTGGACCAGGAGCAGATCGACGCGGCGGCGGCCGAGGCGCTGGCGCCCTTCGAGGGCAACGGCACCGACGGCGCGGAGAACCCGTACTCGCTCCACCAGGAGCTGCAGCAGTCGATGAACGACCTGGTCGGCATCATCAGGCGCGAGGGCGAGATGGCCGAGGCCCTGCAACGGCTCTCCGCGCTGCGGGAGCGCGCCGAGCGCGCCGGGGTCGAGGGCCACCGGCAGTTCAACCCCGGCTGGCACCTCTCCCTCGACCTGCGCAACATGCTGCTGGTCAGCGAGTGCGTCGCCCGCGCGGCGCTGGAGCGCACGGAGAGCCGCGGCGGCCACACCCGCGAGGACCACCCGGAGATGGTCGCCGACTGGCGGCGCGTCAACCTGATCTGCTCGCTGGACGAGAAGCCGGGCCCCGACGGCGCGATCACCGTCCAGCGCAAGGCGAACCCGCCGATCCGCGAGGACCTGCTGGCGCTGTTCGGCGTCGACGAGCTGAAGAAGTACCTGACCGAGGACGAGTTGCCGGCCAAGGGGCTACCGCCCCAGCGCGCGGAGACCGAGAAGAAGAGCGAGAACGGAGCGGAACAGTGAGCTACGAGGCCAGGTTCCGCGTCTGGCGCGGGGACGCCGAGGGCGGCGAGCTGAACGACTTCACGGTCGAGGTCAACGAGGGCGAGGTCGTCCTCGACATCGTCCACCGCATCCAGGCGACGCAGGCGCCGGACCTGGCCGTGCGGTGGAACTGCAAGGCCGGCAAGTGCGGGTCCTGCAGCGCGGAGATCAACGGCCGCCCCCGGCTGATGTGCATGACCCGGATGTCCACGCTGCCCGCGGGCGAGACGGTCACCATCACCCCGATGCGCGCCTTCCCGGTCCTGCGGGACCTGGTGACGGACGTGGGCTTCAACTACCAGAAGGCACGCGAGATCCCGTCGTTCGTGCCGCCGCAGGGCGTGGGCCCTGGGGAGTACCGGATGCAGCAGGAGGATGTGAACCGCTCGCAGGAGTTCCGGAAGTGCATCGAGTGCTTCCTGTGCCAGGACACCTGCCACGTGGTCCGCGACCACGAGGAGAACAAGCCCGCGTTCGCGGGCCCGCGCTTTCTGATGCGGGTCGCCGAACTGGACATGCACCCGCTGGACGCTGCCTCCGAGGCGGGCCTGGACCGCAAGGCGACGGCGCAGGAGGAGCACGGGCTGGGCTACTGCAACATCACCAAGTGCTGCACGGAGGTCTGCCCGGAGGGGATCAAGATCACGGACAACGCGCTGATTCCGTTGAAGGAACGGGCGGTTGACCGCAAGTACGACCCGCTGGTCTGGCTGGGCAGCAAGATCTCCCGCCGACGGTAAGTTGCAACACTTCAGGGGCGCGGGGAACTGCGCGACAAGCCACCCACGCAGCTGGCAGGCCGAACGGTCAGGGCCATCCGCACAGGGTGGTTTCTCGCGCAGTTCCCCGCGCCCCTAGATGTTGCAACGTCCCCATGTGCCCAAAGAATCACGCGGGTAGGGCGAGTTCGAACCAGACCGCCTTGCCGCTGGGAGTCCTACGACTCCCCCAGCGGTCGGCGAGCAAGCTGACCAGTTGCAACCCGCGGCCGCCCTCGTCCGTGTCGCGGGCGCGCCGCTGGCGGGGCTGCGCGTAGCCGTTGTCCCAGACCTCGCAGACCAGGACGGAGTCCCGCAGCAGGCGCAGCCGGATGTCGCCGCGGCCGTGCCGCAGCGCGTTCGTCGCCAGCTCGCTGACCAACAGCTCGACCGTGTCGCACAGTTCGTCCAGGCCGCACGCGGCCAGCCAGCCGCAGGCGAGTTCGCGGGCGCGGGCCACCGAGGTCGGCTCGGAGGGCAGGACCCAGTCGCCGACCGAGTTGCTCGGCAGGGCGAAGATCCGTGCCATCAGCAGGGCGACGTCGTCCTCGCCGTAGTGGGGGTCGAGCTCCGTCAGGAGCTGGTCGCAGAGTGCCTCCAGCGGGCGGTCCGCGCTGCCGAGCGCCGTGCGGAGGGCGGTGAGGCCCTCCTCCAGGTGGTGCTTGCGGGACTCGACCAGGCCGTCCGTGTAGAGGCCGATCAGCGCACCGTCGGGAATGTCGACGGTGACCTCCTCGAACGGCTCGCCGCCCACGCCGAGCGGGACGCCCTCGGGGACGTCCAGCATCAGCGCCGGGGTCGGGCCGCCCGCCGCGGGGTCGACCAGGACCGGCGGGAGGTGGCCCGCGTTGGCGATGGTGCAGCGCATGGTGACCGCGTCGTAGACCGCGTAGACGCAGGTGGCGAGGTAGAGCTCGGCGGACTCGCCGTCGTCGGAGTCCGGGTCGGCGCTCAGGCCGCGGGCGATCTCGTCGAGCTGGGTGAGTACCTCGGCAGGGTCCAGGTCGAGCATGGCCAGGGTGCGTACCGCCGTGCGGAGTTGGCCCATGGCGACGGCGGCGCGCAGACCGCGGCCCATCACGTCGCCGACGACCAGCGCGGTGCGGTTGCCGGGCAGCGGGATGACGTCGAACCAGTCGCCGCCGACCTGGGTGCCGCTGCCCGCCGGGCGGTAGCGGCAGGCGATCTCCAGGCCGGACGCGGCCGGGTTGCCGGGCGGCAGCAGCGACCGCTGCAGGATCAGCGCGCGCTCGTGCTCGCGGCGGTAGAGCCGGGCGTTGTCGATGCAGACGGCGGCGCGGGCGACCAACTCGGTCGCGATCGCCACGTCACGGGTGTCGAACGGCTCGCTGCCCTTGGCCCTGGAGAGCTGGACCAGGCCGAGGACCTTCTCGCGGGCGACGATCGGGATCACGATCGCGCTGTGGATCAGCGGGTTGGGGTCCGGGTTGCCCGGACCGGAGAGGGTCAGGCTGCGGCCGGTGCGCAGCGCCTTGGCGTAGGGCGAGCGCGGCGGGTAGCAGAACGTTCCGCCGACCTCGGGCGCGGGCGTGGGCGTGCCCTCGTGGTGGACGGTGCTGGCGGAGGCGACCCGGCGCAGTTCGCCGCTGCCGTCGCCGTCGTCCACCTGGCGGCCCTCGGCGTCGGCGGTCAGCACGGCGTTGTAGAGGTCGACGGTGGCCACGTCGCAGAAGCCGGGCACGGTGACGTCGAGCAGTTCGCGGGCCGTGGTCTCCAGGTCCAGCGTCGAACCGATGTGGCGGCTGGCCTCGTTGAGCAGGGCGAGGCTGCGGCGGGCACTGGCCGCGTCGCGCTCGGCCCGGGCCCGGCCGGTGACGTCGACGATCTGTCCGGCCACGCCCATCGGCCGGTCGGCGGCGCTGAGCAGCCGGTAGAGCGAGATCGACCAGCGACGGCGGCCTGGACGGCTCGGCAGTTCGCCGGCGAAGTTGAGGTCGACCACCGGGTCGCCGGTCCGCAGCACCTCGGCCAGGGAGCGGGAGACCCGGGCGGCGTCCTTGGCGGGCATCAGCTCGTGGACGGTCAGGCCGACGAGCGTCGCCGCGTCCAGGCCGAGCCCGGCGGCGAAGCTGTCGTTGACGCGCTGGATCCGCCCGTCCTGGTCGAAGAGGACGAAGCCGGTCGGGGCCTGGCCGAAGATCGCCTCGGAGGCGGCGATCTCGGTCTCCAGGGTCCGCAGCTTGCGCAGGTCGACGGCCATGCAGACGACGCCGGACCGGCCGTCGGCGCCCTCGGCGGGCATCAGGTAGAGCTCGGCGAGGCGCTCCTCGCCGTCGGAGTCGCGGTAGGGCGCGGTGCCGACCCACTCCTTGCCGGCCAGGATCTCCGTCATCCGCTCGCGGCCGTGTCTCCACTGCTCGCGCGGCGCGAAGGTGGTCACCGGGTCGCAGCCGATGACGTCCTCGGCGGACAGGCCGAAGAACTGCTCGGCCCGGGAGCTCCACTGGCTGATCAGGCCGTCCTCGTCGAGCGAGAACGCGGCGATCCGTATGTAGTCGTAGATGGTCCCGAGCTCGTCGTGTCCCCACGGGGCGGACCCGGCGGACGGAACGGACGCCTCGCCGGCAGGATGCGGGATCCCCGAAGCGGCGTCCGGCACCGGAGCGGTGCCGGGCCTCGGCGCGAACGCGTCAGCCACCGCTGCATCGGGTGCTGTGCGGGCCTGGTCTGCCTCGCGTGACGGCGTGTCGCTCAACTACCGACTCCTCCGGCGATCGGCGCGTGGGTGTCGCGTTCCGAGTATTCATCATCCCGGCGGCGCCGCATACGCCCCGTGCGCACCCAACATCAATTCGAGCGACGATGCGTCACACGTACTGGCTGCGCGGGGGTTCCTACGACCGCCCGGAATCGGAACCTTACGCCTCGGCGGTGAGCAACGGGAGGGTTGTTGATCAACTAGCGGGTGTATCGGGTGCCACGTTCGGGGGTGACAGCGGTCGTCAGCGGCCCGGGCCGTCCGGCAGGGTCTGCTCGAACCAGACGACCTTGCCGCCGCCCTCGGCCCGCGTGCCCCACCGGTAGGCCAGCCGGTGGACCAGCTGCAGGCCGCGACCGCCCTCGTCGGTGCCGGCCGCCTCGCGCTCGCGCGGCGGGTCGGGCAGCGGGTCCGCGACCTCGACCACCAGCGTCGTGCCCAGCAGCAGCCGCAGGCCGATCGGGGCGCTCGCGTACCGGACGGCGTTCGTCACCAGCTCGCTGACCAGCAGTTCCGCCGTGTCCAGCAGCGGTTCGAGGCCCCACTCGCACAGGGTCGCGCGGACCCGGCGGCGGGCCAGCGCGGGCGCGGACGGCTCGGCGGTCAGCGTCCACCCGACCTGCCGCTCGGCGGCCGGTCCGGGGACGCCGCCGAGACGCGCCAGCAGCAGCGCCACGTCGTCCGGTTCCTGCCCCTGGTCGAGCGTGCTTACCACCGCTTCGCAGGCGTCCTCGACGGAGGCGTGCGGAAGCTCCAGGACGGCGCTCAGTCTGCGCGTGCCCACGTCGATGTCCTCCGTGCGCGACTCGACCAGGCCGTCGGTGTAGAGCGCGAGCAGCGTTCCCTCCGGCACGGTCAGTTCGGTCAGTTCGAACGGCACCCCGCCCACGCCGAGCGGAGCGCCGGACGGCAGCGCCAGCACGTGCGCCGTCCCGCCCGCAAGCGGGCCCTTCAGCTCGCTCCCGGACGCGTCGGCCTCGGCCGGGGTGATCAGCAGCGGCTCGGTGTGGCCGGCCTTGGCCAGGCGCAGGGCGCGGGTCGCCGGGTCGTAGACGGCGTAGACGCAGGTGGCGATGAGTGCCTCCTCCGGCCCCTGGGCGAGGTCGTCGGCCAGGTCGTGGACGTGCTGCAGCAACCGGTCCGGCGGCAGGTCGAGTCCGGCCAGGGTGCGCACCGCCGTGCGCAGCCGTCCCATGGTTGCTGCGGCGCGCAGCCCGTGGCCCATCACGTCCCCGACCACCAGCGCGGTCCGCCCCTGCGGCAGCGGGATGACGTCGAACCAGTCGCCGCCCACCTCCGTGCCACTGCTGCCCGGGACGTAGCGGTAGCCGACCTCCATGCCCGGCGGCTGGGCCAGCGACTGCGGCAGCAGGCTGCGTTGCAGCATCAGCGCGGCGGCGCGCTCGCGGGCGTAGAGCCGGGCGTTGTCCAGCGACGCCCCCGCACGGTCGGCCAGCTCGGACGCGAAGACGACGTCGTCGTGGTCGAAGCCCTCGCGCCGCCCGGCCCGGTCCAGGACCAGCAGTCCGAGCACGATGCCGCGCGCCCTGAGCGGCACCACCAGCAGCGAGTGCACGCCGAGCCGGTAGGCGGCCCTGACCCGCGGATCGCCCTGCGCGGCCATGTCGTCCAACTGCGCGGAGGCGTCCAGCTGTTCCGGCAGGCCGCTCTGCAGGACCCGGGCGAAGAGCGAGCCCTCGGTCATGGTGATCTGCGCGCCCGGCGTCTGCATGGTGTCCGCGTCCGGACCGGGGTCGACCGCAGCGGTGCCCGACATGACCAGCCGGGCCAGCCGGGTGTGCGGGTGACGCGGCAGGTCCGCGCCGTCGACGACCGCCTCCAGCAGCGCCACCCCGGCGTGGTCGGCCAGGCGCGGCACCAGCGCGTCGGCCAACTCCTGGGCGATCAGCTCGCCGTCGAGCAGGTCCCCGATCCGCGAGCCGACCTCGTTGAGCAGCGCCAGTCGCTGGCGGGCGCGCTCGACCCTGGCCACGGCGCGGTACCGGTCCGTGACGTCCATGATCATGCCGGTCAGCCCGAGGACGTTCCCGGCCCGGTCCTGCAACCGCGAGTAGGACGCCGAGCGGTAGCCGGGCTCGGACGGGTCGGCGCTGGTGACGGTCAGGTCGATCACCGGCTCCCCCGTCGCCAGCACCTGACGCTGGATGGCCATCACCTCGTCGGCGGCCAGCTGCGGCACCGTCTCCCCTGTGGTCCGCCCGAGATGGGCCGACACCGGGAGGCCGTTCATCCGGGCCAGGGTCTCGTTGACCCGGACGTAGCGCAGCTCGTTGTCGTAGATCGCCAGCCCCAGCGGGGACTGCTCGAAGAGCGCGTCCTGGACCGCGAGCCCCTGCTCGACGTCGCCCAGTGCGGCGGCGTCCGCGAGACGGCAGAGCAGGTAGGGGACGCCGTCGCCGTTCTCCAGCAGCGAGAGCCGGCACTCCAGCCGGACGCCGTGCCCGTCGTGGTGGCGCAGCACGACCGTGCCGACCCAGGACCGGCCGTCCCGCAGGACGTCCGCGATCGCCTCGTGGACGTGCTTGGTCAGCTCGGCGTCGTCGTCGAAGAGGAGGTCCAGGCCGCGCCCGACCAGGGCGTCGCTGGGCCAGCCGACCAACTCCTCGGCCGCCTGGCTCCAGAGCATCACCCGGCCCTGCTCGTCCAGCAGCGCGATGGCGACCCGCACCACGTCCAGCAGGCTGCCGCGGCGGGCGCGCTCCTGCGCGGCGTCGGCCTCCGGGCGGACCGCGAGCGGGGCGGGAAACGGTGCGGGCCCCTGGCCGCGTGAGCCTCCCCCGCCCGCGACCTGTCGGCCTCCGCCGCCCGTCACCGGCCTGCGGCGCAGGCGCGCACGCGCGTCAGCTTGCCTCACGACTCCCCGTCCCGGCCGCCTACTCGGGAGGGCGGCCGGATACTGACATACCCAGCCAAACCTCGCCGTACCCCGCCGTACGGGTCAACTTGGGCAAGAAAAACGATCATGGGGTGATGGGCTTCGCGGTGGGGTTCGGTCGGGTTCGGTCAGGGCTGTGGAGTGGGGTGTGACCTGGGCGTTCGGTCAGTCTCGACGTCGCCTGCGAGCAGGCGGCGGACGTGCGGCAGGGCGAAGCGGTCCTGCGGGAGCCAGTCGACCGTGTCGAGCTCGTCCGCCGTCAACCAGCGCAGGGCGTCGTGGTCCTGCAGCGGCTCCGGCTCGCCGTCGAGCAGCCGCGCGGACCAGATGTGCAGTTCCAGGCCGGGCCGGACCTCCCAGGCACCGGGCAGCCGCGAGAGCGCCCGCGCCGCCACGCCCAACTCCTCGCGCAGCTCCCGCTCCAGCGCGGCGGGAACCGTCTCACCCGGCTCCACCTTCCCGCCGGGGAACTCCCATCGCCCCGCCAACGCCTCCGGCGCGGAGCGCCGCGCGGCGAGCACCTGCCCGCGCCCGTCCAGCAGCGCGGCGCCGACGACGACCCGCAGCGCGGCAGCGTCCGCGCCCTGCGGGCCGGGTGCGGGCCGGTCGGAAAGGGTCATGGCAGCGAAGTCTAGCCAGCCGACCGACCTCCGACCGGTCCTGCGTGCCGCGCCGCTACGCCTCGGACGGGACGAAGCGGTAGCCCGAGCGGCGGACCGTCTCGATCACGCCGCGGTGGGTCGGGCCGAGCTTCCGACGCAGCCGCGCGACCAGCACGTCGACCGCGCGGCCGGAGCCGATCGGCTCGAAGTCCCACACCGTCTCGATCAGCGACTCGCGGCTCTGGACCTGGTGGGGATGGGCCATGAGATGGGCCAGCAGCTCGAATTCGAGGAAGGTCAACGGCTGGCTCCGGCCGTCGAGCACGACCGAGCGGTGGTCGGGGTCGAGCCGGATCCGTGACGACGGCCGTGCCGCGACGACGGCCGAGGTCGCGGACGGGTGTGCTGTCGGCGGGTGCGCTGTCGCGTACCGGGTGGGGCCCAGCGAGGGCCAGATCGCGGAGCGCAGCAGCTCTGCGGGCAGGCCCGACCGGTCCGTCAGACCGATCAACTCCCCTGACCGCAACCGGTCCAGCAGCTCCGCCGGGAGCTGGTCGGCCGGGACGAGCATCAACAGGCCGACCAGCGGCGCGGTTGTGGCCGCCGGCGTCGCCCCGCTCGGCTGCTGCGTCCCGCCGACCGGATCAGGGACGGGGACCAACGCCGCGAACGGAGACCGCGACTCGGCCCGCGCCCGCCTCGACCGCTCAGATATCCCCATCGCGCGCCGCCCTTCCGCTCTGCCCTACCGGCCCCGGTTGCCCTTCCCGCTGTTCTGGCCGTTCCAGTACCCGCCGTTTCCGTTCCCACCGTTTCCGCTCCCGCCGGTCTTGCCGCTCTTCTTGCTGCCGCCACCGTGCCCTTGAGAGCCGTTGTGCTTCCCGGAGTTGGCGCCGGAGCCGTGGGTCGTGTTCCGTACCGCCGAGCTCGACGCAGCAGGCCGCTGCCGGGGCGAGGCCGACGGCGTCGGCGTCGGCGCGACGGCGCTCGGGTGCCGGGCTGACGGCGACCGGCCCGCGGGCAGCGACGCGGGCACTGAGGCGGGAACCGTCACCGAGACGCCCGTGTGCCGCGACGGCCGTGCGGCGCCCGAGAGTTGTGTGCCGAGCAGCCCCACGCCCGTCGCGATCACTGCGACGGCCGCCGAGGCCGGGATCACGCGCGACCATCGCCACGCCCCTCGCCCGCTCGCGCGCTCCGGCGAAGACCGCCACGGACCGGCTGGGCTCCGGACCGCCAACTGCTGCCGGAAGGCGGCGAGAGCCGCCTCCTCGCCGTCGAGTTCGTCCGGGTGCGCCGGTGCGGCCGCTGCGGCGAGCAGTCGGGCCAGCGTGCTGTCGTCGTCCATGTCACTCTCTTTCAGCGCCACCGGCCCGAAAAGCGTTACTCAGCACCGCTGACAAGGTGCGTTGCACGGGCGCGGGCACCACCGTCGTCGACACTCCGAGCTCCGGCACGCCGAGCTCCGAAGCCCCGGGCTCCGACGCACCCGGCTCGGGATCGAGCAGCGCGGCGAGCCGGCGCAGCCCGCGGTGCGCCGCGGTCCGCACCGCGCCCGGCCGCTTGCCCAGGACCTGCGCCGCGTGCCGGGCGTCGAGGCCGAGGACCACCCGCAGGTAGACGGCCTCCGCCTGGTCCGCCGGGAGACGCGCGATCAGCTCCAGCGCGCTCGTCGTGGCCAGCGCGTCCAGCGCGGATCCCGCGGTGTCGTCCGGAGCGGGCCGCTGGAGCAGCGCCTCGGGCCCGGCCACGGTCAGCGGCCTCCGACGGCCGGTGCGGAGGTGGTCCAGCGCGCGATGCCGGGCGACGGTCAGGCACCAGGCCTGTAACCGCTCCGCGTCGCCCCGGAAGCGCGACAGGTCCCGCACGATCTGCAACCACGTCTCGGACGCGACGTCCTCGGCGTCCTCACCGACCAGGACCCGCAGGTAGCGGAGCAGCGGCGGGTGCACAGCGCGATAGAGGACGCGGAACGCCTGCTCGTCACCGCGCCGGGCGTCGTGCAGTGCCGAGGCCAGGTCCACGACGCATCACGATCCCCCCTGCGCGGACTTCTCCCCCGACGGCCGTCGCACGCAACGCTGCTGATCAGGCATCAGATCACGACTGTAGCCCAGGAGTCAGGGCGCTGGGCACCCCTCGGCGTCGCCGTCTCACGGCTACGCCTGCGGCCCCTGGCCGCCCTGACCGCCCTGACCGATCCGGCCGAGGTGGCGGATGTTCTCCTGATCGTCGGGCTCCTCGCTCGGCGTCCCGTCGAACCACGCGTCGAGGATCTCCGCCAGCACGGCGGGCGAGGTCAGCCGGAGGCTCAGCGCCAGCACGTTGGCGTCGTTCCAGCGCCGCGCGCCGCCCGCCGTGTAGGCGTCCGTGCACAGCGCGGCCCGGACGCCGGGCACCTTGTTGGCGGCGATGGACGCGCCGGTGCCGGTCCAGCAGCAGACGACGGCCTGGTCCGCGCGGCCCTCGACGACGTCGAGCGCGGCGACCTCGGTGCAGTACGCCCAGTCGTCCTTCTCGTCCGGCTGCAGCGCGCCGTGGGGCGTCACCACGTGCCCGCGCCGGCTCAGCTCGCTCACCAACTGCCGGGCGATGCCTTCGTCCATGTCCGAGGAGACGGAGATCCGCATGGCGGCAGCGTAGCGACCGGTCGTCGGTGCGCAAGCCGAGCGCCATCACAGAGTCAGCGTCAGGCGGTGGTGAGCCACCCGGCCGTCGCCGGGAGCGGGGCCGGGGTTCCGGCCGCGTCGGCCTGCGCCTGGGCGGCGACCTGGGCCGCGGTGAACGGGCGCTGCCAGATCCGGACGTCGGCTATCGCGCCCTGCCAGGCATCGGCCCAGTGCGACTCGTAGCGGGCCCGGCCTATCTCGACAGGGGTGTGGGACGCGAGCATGCCCGGCGCATGCTCCGTCGCCACCTGGACACCGTCGACATAGAGGGCAATGGTGTGCGCCTTGGCGTTGTAGACGCCGGTCAGCGTGGTCCAGACGCCGGTGACGGCCTGGCTCGTGGACAGCGCCATGACGCTCTTTCCGGGCGCGGCGGCGGTCTGCACCTTGAACACCCAGCGGTCGTGGGCGTTCGGGGCGGAGTCGTCCCGGCCGAGGTAGTAGGAGAAGAACACCCCGCTCCCCTGCGAGACGACCGCCTTCGGATGCGCCGCGGCGTCGTTCCGGACCACGGCGGAGACGGTGAAACTGTGGGTCGTGTCGAGCGTCGCCTTCGTGGCCTCGGCAAAGCTGTCGGAGTGGCCGGTCAGCACCAAGGCGGGGCCCGCGTGTCCGGGCTCCACGTTCACGTGCGCCGACGGACCGAGCACCAGACCCGTGGTCGCGGCGGCGTAGCTGGGAGTGGAGGGGGACGGCGACGCCGCCACCGACGCGGCGGTGCTCGACGCCGTGCTCGTGGCGGAGGTCGTCGCAGCTGCCGTGGCGTTGCCGTTCCCGCTGCTCTCCAGGACCACCCCGACGGCCACGCCCGCGACGACCACGAGTCCGCCGATGACGCCGGCCCCGACCCGCAGCATCCGCTTGCGGCGCGCTTCGCGCTCGTGGGTGACGGCCATGGCCGCCCAGTCCGGCTGCCCGCCCGGCGTTCCCGGCCCTCCCCCGGTGCTCGGCGGCCCCCAGCCTCCGTGCCCGTTCCAGCCGCCGCTCACGCCCGTCCCCGTTCCCTCGACCACACACCGAACTGCCGCACTATAAGCCGCGCCACTCTCGGCCACCGATCCCCGGGCGACTCCTGCCGGACAGGCCACGCCAAGCCCCAGCCACGCGTCGGGCAGGCAGGACGGCAGCCCGGCCGGAGTGCACTCGCACCCGCACCCGCCCGCGCGCTACGCGGTGGCGGTGAGCCACCCCGCCGTCGCGGGGACCGGAGCCGGGCCACCGGCCGCGTCGGCCTGCGCCTGCGCGGCGATCTGGGCCGGGGAGAGCGCCTGCTGCCAGACCTGGACGTCGGCCAGCGCGCCCTGCCAGTCGTCGGCCCACTGGTTCGCGTACCGGGCGCGGCCTATCTGCATCGGTGTGGGCGCGGCGATCATCCCGGGCACGCGCGCCGTGGCCGCCTGGACGCCGTCGACGTAGAGCGCGATGGTGTGCGCCTTGGCGTCGAAGACGCCGGCCAGGGTGGTCCAACGGCCGCTCGCCACCTGGCTCTTGGAGAGGGCCATGACCGTCTTCCCGGCAGCCGCCGCGGTCTGCACCTTGAAGACCCAGCAGTTGTGCGCGGCGCCCGAGGCGTTCTCGCGGCCCAGGAAGAACGAGTAGAACGCCCCGCTGCCCTGCGAGACGGCCGCCTCGGACATCGTGGGCCCGTCGGCGCGGACGACCGAGGCGACGGTGAAGTCCGACGCCGTGTCGACCGTCGCCGTCAGGGCGCGGGCGTAGCTGGTGTCCTTGCCGGCCAACGCCATTGCGGGACCGGTGTGTCCGGCCTGGACGCCCACCGTGGCCGCCGGGCCGAGCGCGAGGCCGGCCGTCGGCGAGACCTTGCCGGGCGCGGACGGCGACGCCGAGACCGGCGCGGCCGACGCGGTCGACGAGGCGACGGCCGACGGCGAACCGCTGGTCACGGACGGCCGCGGGTCGGCCACGGCCTTGCTGCCTCCCGACCCCTGCAGCACCAGCCCGGCGCCGACCCCGCCCACGACGACGAGTACGCCCACCGCACCGGCCGCGATCCGCAGCGTCGACTTCCGCCGTACCGCCCGGTCGTGCTCATCGGCCAGCGTGGCCCAGTCCGGCTGCGGCGCGGGACGACCCGCCGTCGCCGCACTCCGCGGATCCCACCCGCCCTGCTGGCCACCCCAGCCGCCTTGCCCGCCCCAGTCCCCGCTCACGCCTGTCCCCGTTTCCCCTCGCCATGCACCTGCCCGCCGCACTATAGGCGGCCGACCACTCAGGGGTCCTCCCCGGGACACACACCGCTACGGGCGGGCGACGTGTCTCGGCGAGGAGCGGGGTGCACACGACGGCTCGTCCGGGCCCGAGCGCCACGAGTACCATCTCACCGCCAGGGACGGGGACCTGACGTATCAACAAGGGAAGACACGGGGGACAGCATGCGATGGACCGACACACACGGCGTCCGATGGCGGATACGCCGGCACCGCCTGGCCGGAAAGCGACGCATCAAGCCCGAATGGGCCTTCGACATGATGCCCGACGGCTCGATGGACGATCCGATCTCGATGGTCCTCGCCGTGCCCGGCATGGTGGTGCTCGGCGTGCTGCTCCCGATCTGGCTGGTCGAGTGGCTGGTCCGGCTGCTGCTGACCCCCTTCGCGGCGCTGTTGCGGCTCACCGGCCTCGTGCCGTACCGGGTGGAACTGGTACGCGATCGCACCCGCGGCGAGTCCGTGCACACTCCCCGCGGCTACGGCGAACTCCGCCGCACCCTGGCCGCGATGCGCCAAGGGCGGAGCTGACGGCCGGTCCGCCGCGCCCGGCTCACCGGCGCAGCGGGACGTTCTGCAGCCACAGTTGGCCGCGGGCGAGCAGGGCCGACATGCCTGCGGATGTGATGGTCACCTCCCACAACTGCTGATCCGCGTCCTGGAATACCGGCCGGGCATCGACGCGGACGGGGCCGGTGACGTCGCGGACGAAGGAGTCCGTGGCGTTGCCGGTGCCGACGGCGAACTGACCGAGGTGCGCGACCGCCCGGGAGGCGCCGACGCTGGCCGCCCGCTCGACGACGGTGCAGTACACGCCGTTGTGCACGGCGTTCCACGCGTCGTGGTGCTGGGTGCCGATGTCGAGGTGGCCGGTGACACGGTCGGGGCTGACCGTGTCGAACGTCAGCCCCAGCTCCGCGACGAACCGGCTGGCGGACTCCAGCTCAAGGGTGGGAAACGCTTCCATGGTGCTGCCTTCCAGGTGTCGGGGAGCCGTGCTCAGTGGGAGAACCGGTCGCACTCGATGTTGCGGAGCCGGACCTGCCCACGGGCGAGCTGACGACCGTCCTGGTCGGCCACGGTCACCGTCCACAGCTGCTGGCTGCGCCCCTGATGAGTCGGCTCGGCCACGACCGTGGCCCGGCACTCCACGCTGGCGCGCAGGAAGTCGGTGGAGTTGTGCACGCCCACCGCGTACTGACCGCGGTCGGCCACCGCCGCGGAGGCGCCGACCGAGGCCGCCGTCTCGACCGCGGTCGCGTAGATCCCGCCGTGCACGATGCCCCACGGGGTGTGGTGGTCCGCGCCGAGATCCATGTGCCCGAGCACCCGGGCTCCGCTGACCTCGTCGAGGACCAGGCCGGCGGCGGCGACGAACCGGCTGGCCTCCTCGATGCTCAGGTCAGGCATTTCGACGGCCTCTGCGGCGGCGTTGGGGGTCATGGCTTCTCCCGTTTCGGTCTGGGTCGGTAAGGGGGAAATCAGTTGGGCTTGCACAGGGGCGGGCCCTAGGACCGGACACCGGTCCGCGGCGCCCGCAGCGCGGCGAGGCTGACCGTGGCGAGCAGCAGTGAGCCGCCGCCGACGACGAAGGACACCGAGGGCATCGCGTTGTACAGCGGCAGCAGAACGATCGGGGCGACCGCCGCGCCGCCGAAGCGGAAGGCGGAGACCGCCGAGAGCGCGCCGCCCCGGTTGCTGGGCACCTCGCGGACGGTGAGGTTCTGCAGGGCGACGTTGAGCATCGAGTAGCAGACGCCCGCGCCGGTCCAGCAGAGGACCAGCGTCAGCAGGCTGTGCGTCGATCCGGTCAGGGCGACCAGCACGGCCCCGAGCGCGGCGCCGATCCCGCCGACGACGCGTCCACCGAAGCGGTCGCTGAGCGCACCCCAGCTCGTGCCCAGCAGCAGGCCGGTCAGGCCGAAGCCCAACAGCGCGACGCCGGTGAGGTCGGGACGGACGCCGAGGTGCTCCTCGGCGTGCAGGGAGACGAGGAACGGGAGCCCGGCCGCGCCGAAGTAGCTGACGAAGGCGGCCACCGCCAGCAGTCCCATCCGCCCGTTCACCAGGGGACGCAGGCGCGGAGCCTGCGCTCCCGGACGTGCACCGCCGGGCGGAGGCGCCAGCGCCAGCACCCCGGCCGCGACGGCGACGCCGACGAACGCCCAGCGCCAGTTCACCGCCGCGGCCACCCCGCCGAGCAGGGGCGACAGCGACTGACCGGCGGCCTGGCAGCTGGCCAGCAGTCCCACGGACCGGCTCAGTCGGCGTGGCGAAACCATGTCGGCCAGCCCGGACAGCAGCAGCGGCGAGATGAACGCGTTGGCGGTGCCCATCACGGCCCGCACCACCAGCAGCAGCCCGATGTTCGGTGCGAGTGCGCCGAGCAGCGAGGCGACCAGGTAGACCACGTAGGCGCCGAGGACGGTGCGCCGGCGGCCCCAGCGCTCGCCCGCCGTCCCGGAGACCAGCTGCACCAGGGCGAACGGCACGAAGTAGGCGGTCACCAGGAGCGTGGTGGAACTCATGGACGCGTTCAGGGACTTGGACATCTGCGGCAGCATCGGTGCCACCACGCCACCGCCCAGAGGCCCCAGCGCGGCACCGACGTACACCGCGAAGACGCGTAGCTTCCGTATCAGCCCGCCGCTTCCGTCCGCGCTCTGCGGCTGTTCCGCTGCCTCGGTCGGCCCAGACAGGTCAACCGCTTTGCCCAGCGCGGTACTTCCCACAGCGCCGCCCGGCGCGTGGTCGTCAGTCATCACGGTCTCTCTTTCCACGAAGAGCGGGCTGCTCCGTGAAAAGACGCTAAGTTCCCGTGCGGTGTTTGTGTAATGCCCTTTATGGCTCACCGATATCCGGCAGGCATAGTTCCACGTGGGCGAGGTTCCGTCAGCGGTCGACCGCGTTGACCGCGTTGACCGCCACGTCGATGAAACGGCGCAGCAGGATCTCCTGCACGTGCGCCAGATAAGCGAGTTCGACCGGCACCGGCGGCGCGTCGACCAGGGGGACGAAGGTCACCCCGGGGTGGTTGATCCGGCGCACCCCCACGGCCGGCGCCACGCCGATGCCGCGGTTGGCGGCCACCGACTCGACCCACTCGTCGTAGTTGGTCGTCTCGATCACCTCCCGCGGCCCCTCTCCGGCTGCCCACGACCAGTGGCCGGTCGCGCCGCTGACCACGTTCTCCACAAGTGGCCACCGGGGCACGTCCGCCCAGTGCACCTGGTCGAGCCGGCTCACCTCGGAGTCGACGGCGCAGGCGATCGCCACCCGGGGCTCGTCGAACAGGTGCACCACCTTGACCGACCCGGTCGGGCGCACCCGGCCGCGTACCAACGCGATGTCGATCGCATGGCGTTGCAGCGCCTGGAGCGGGTCGTCTATCCGCACCAGGTTCACCTTGCTCCCCGAGCTCCGTTCGAACTCGCCGATGGTGCGCTGCGTCCACGGGTCCGGCATCAGCCAGCTGAAGCCCAGCCGGATGCTGACCTGCTCGCTCAGCGCGTTCACCGCCCGGTCCAGCTCGTTGAGCACCCGTTCCACCTGCGAGAGAAAGGAGTTGCCCACGTTGGTGAGTTCCACGTGCCGGGAGCTCCGGTTGAACAGCCGGACCTGCAGCGTCGTCTCCAACTGCTTGACGGTGCGGGTCAACGCGGGCTGCGTGATGGCCAGTTCCTCGGCGGCGTGGGTGAACGACCGCTGTCGGGCCACCTCGACGAACGCGCGCAGGTGACGCAGCTCGACATCCATAACTGTGGAGCATAGCCGGACGACACAAGGTATTTCTCAAAGTTGGAGTAGATGGCTTACGTTCGATTTGCCGTTGAGAGGGGGGCACGTCCATGGACGCGACAACGTGCAGCGGGACCAGACTGAAGATCACGCTCGGCGTCGGGCGGGGCGCGTCCGCGCTCGCGGTGTGCCTGGGGGTGGGCCGATTCGTCTACACCCCGATCCTGCCGCTGATGCACAGTCAGGCCGGGCTCTCCGCGCCGGTCGGCGCGGTGGTGGCCACCGCGAACTACCTCGGCTACTTCGTCGGCGCGCTGCTGACCGTGCTCGCTCCCCTGACCTTCCGGACCCGGGCGATGCTGCGCACCTGCCTGGTCGCCCTGGTGGTGACCACGGCCGGCATGACGCTCACCTCGACGCTCGAGGTGTGGTTCATGATGCGCGCGCTGTCCGGGGCGGCCAGTGCGGTGGTGTTCGTCATCGCGGTCAACGCGATGCTGCGGACGCCCGGCGCGGCCAAAGAGGGATGGACGTTCGCGGGCGCGGGCGTCGGCATCGCGCTCTCCGGACTGCTGGTCGTCTCGGCGCCGTTCGGCCATGACTGGAAGGCGGCATGGTGGTGCGCCGCGACGCTGAGCGTGGTGCTCGCGGTCGGCGCGTGGTCGCTGCCCACCGGGGTGGTGGTGCCGGCGACGAACGCCCGGCCGGAGGCGCCACGACCCCGAACCACCCGGTTGTTCCTGGCTCTGATCGTCAGTTACTTCCTGGAGGGGGTGGGCTACATCATCGCCGGCACCTTTCTGGTGGCGGCGGTGACACAGACCGCCCCGGGGTTCGCCGACCTCGCCTGGGTGCTGGTCGGGCTGGCGGCGATACCCGGCTGCGTACTCTGGGCCGGGCTGAGCCGCCGCTGGCCGCGGGCGGTCCTGCTGCCCGCCACCCTCGCCCTCCAGGCGGTGGGAGTGGCACTGCCGGCGCTGTCTTCCAGCAGTGCGGCGGCACTTGTGGCCGCGGTGCTGTTCGGCGGCACGTTCATGGCGATCGGAATGATCGTCCTGCCGATCGGCGCGCAGCTGCGAGCGCGCGGGTCGGTCGCCGTCCTCACGGTCGCCTACAGCCTCGGACAGATCGTCGGTCCGCTGCTGGTGGCCCCGTTGCTCGACCACGGCTACGGGTCGGCCCTGCTCGTGGGCGCGGTGGTCGTGGCAGGCGCCGCCGGGGTCGCGGTCCTGCTCTGCCTCGGAAATTCCCGATCCGCCCCGGCGCCGGTGGAGAACGCGCCGACGCCCCGGGCGTCCGTCCATTCCGCAGGAAATGTCCTCGGCAATCCGTTGACAGCGGACGCCGACAGCGGACGGTGACGCGCTCCACAGCACGGACACGCTGAACCGACCGGGCCGACATCGGGCCGTGGTGCACTCCGGGGGGATTCGCGCGCCAAAACACGCACATGAACGCGCGCACATGAACGTCACCTGACTCGAATTCGCGCTCCGGCGATACCGGCTGCTCTCACGCCGGTTCACGCCCGGACATCAACGATGGGGGAAATCGTGGATTCATCCGAATGGGACACAGGGGATCGGATACGCCGTGAGGTGCTCGGCGACGACTACGTCGACGGAGCCTCCTCGCAATGGGAGGGCGGCCGGACCCTGGAGGACCTGGTCGTTCGCTTTCCGTGGGCCGGCGTGTGGTCGCGGCCGAACCTGGACCGCCGGACCCGCAGCCTGATCACGGTCGGGATCCTGGCGGCGACCAACCGGAACCACGAACTTGAACTTCACATCCGAGGCGCGCTGCGCAACGGGTGCACCGTCGACGAACTGGTCGAGGTCGCCCTGCACTGCGCCGTCTACTCCGGCGTTCCGTCCGGCATCGACACCGTCCGGATGATTCGCCGGATCAGATCTGACTCGTCTTCGACTATTCGCCAGGGGGAAAGCGAATGAAGTCCGTCGCACTCATCGGAGTGGGGCCTCGCGGCCTGTCCGTTCTCGAACGGATCAGCGCGAACGCCGCGAACTGCACGAGCACGCACGTCGTCGTCCACATGATCGAGCCGAAGAAGTTCGGCTCGGGTGAGGTGTGGCGCACCGACCAGTCGCCGCACCTCATCATGAACATCGTCGCGTCCCAGATCACCGCGTTCACCGACAACACCGTGCAGATCTCCGGGCCGCTCCGGAACGGCCCGAGCCTCTACGCCTGGGCGCAGATGCTGGCTGCCGGAACCATTCCGAACACCTATCCCCGGGAGGTGTTCGACGAGGCGGTCGCCACGAGCGAGGACAGCTACACCCGGCGGAGCTTCTACGGGCACTACCTGGAGTGGGTCTACGAGTACATCGTCAGCACCCTGCCGCCGAACGTCTCGATCCGCGAACACCGGCACAAAGCGGTGTCCGTCAGCGACGTCGAGAACGGGAGCCAGGCGATCGGACTGGACGACGGCAGCGTGATCGTCGTCAACGAGCTGATGATGGCGACCGGGCACGGCGAGGCCGAGCTGTCGGCGGAGGAGAAGTCCTTCCACCGGCTGGCCGACTCCTCGGGCGGCCGCTACTACCCGCCCGCGAACCCGGCCGACGTCGACCTGGACCACGTGGCCCCCGGGGAGACGGTGCTGCTGCGCGGCATGGGGCTCTGCTTCTTCGACTACATGGCCCTGTTCACCCTCGGCCGAGGCGGAGAGTTCGTCCGGGACGCCGCCGGCACCCTGCGGTACCTGCCCTCCGGGAACGAGCCGCTCCTGGTGTGCGGCTCACGGCGCGGCGTCCCGCTGCACGGCAGGGCGAGCAACGAGAAGGGCGACGGCCGGGTCGAGCCGAACTTCCTGACCGAGGGGAAGATCCACGAGCTCCGGCTCCAACGGGCCAACGGCAAGCTGGACTTCCAGCGGGACTGCTGGCCGCTGATCGCCAAGGAGGTCGAGACCACCTACTACACCCGGCTGGTCGCGGCACGCTCCGGCGAGGCCGTCGCCGACGAGTTCCGCCAGCTGTACAGCGCCGCGCCCTGGTCCAGCGAGCTGGAGCGGATCGTCCTGGACAAGTTCGAGGTCCCCGAGGATCTCAGCTGGGACTGGGAGCGGGTGGCCCACCCCTTCACCGGGGCCGACACCGCGGACCTGGCCGCCTGGCAGGGGTTCATCCGGGACTACCTGACGGTCGACGTGCGCGAGGCCCAGCAGGGCAACACGACCAGCCCGCTCAAGGCCGCGGTCGACGTGCTGCGCGACATCCGCAACGAACTCCGCTTCGCCATAAACAACGGCGGCATCGAGGCCGAGTCCTACCGGCGGCACGTGAAGGGCGAGTTCAACTCGCTGCACGCGTTCCTGTCCATCGGCCCGCCGTGGAGCCGCATCGAGGAGCTCGGCGCGCTGATCGACGCGGGCATCGTGCAGATCGCCGGTCCCCGGTTCAGGGTCGAGTGCGACTTCGGTCGGGGCACCTTCGTCGGCACGTCCGACGTCCCCGGCGAGGAGCACCGCGCCCGGGTCCTGGTGGACGCGATGCTGCCCCCGGTGGACCTGACCAGGACGAAGAACCGCCTGCTGAGCCACCTGCGCCAGCGCGGCGAGGCCACCCGGTTCTCGGTGCCCTCGACGTCCGCCGAGCCCGCCTGCGTCACCGGGGGCGCGGCAGTGACCCAACGGCCGTACCGGCTGGTGCGCGCCAACGGCACCGTCCACTCGCGGCGGTACCTGTTCGGGGTGCCGACCGAGGGTGCCAACTGGGTGACGGAGACGGGCATCCGGCCCAAGGTCAACTCCATCACGCTCGGGGACAGCGACGCGATCGCGCGCGCGATCCTCGGCCTGCGGACCCGCCCGGCCCGCGACGTCGACGGCAGCCGACCCGAGCTGACGATCGACGAGCTGTTCACGGTGCCCGTCGGCGCCTCGTCGGGCAGCGGACCGGTCCGCGACTTCGGCCTGTACGACTGACCACCCCCACCAGATCCGGAAGGCAGAAGCATGACGCAAACACGTGACGCGGCGTCGGACACCGTGGACCTGCTCGCCGTCGACGACGAACTGTCCGAGGCGGACCGCGACATCCGGGACACCGTGCGGTCCTTCGCCCGCACCGAACTGGCGCCGTACATCACCGAGTGGTTCGACGCCGGCGGGATGCCGCGCGAACTGGTCAAGCGCATGGGCGAGTTGGGCCTGCTCGGGATGCACCTGGAGGGCTACGACTGCGCCGGCACCACCGCCACCTCCTACGGCGTGGCGTGCCGCGAGCTGGAGGCGATCGACTCGGGGATCCGGTCCTTCGTCTCCACGCAGGGCTCGCTGGCCATGTACGCCATCCACCGCTGGGGCTCGGAGGAGCAGAAGCAGCAGTGGCTGCCGCTGATGGCGGCCGGCGACGCCGTCGGCTGCTTCGGTCTCACCGAGCCGGATGCCGGCTCCGATCCCAGTGCGATGCGCACCACCGCACGTCGGCACGGCACCGACTGGGTGATCGACGGCTCGAAGATGTGGATCACCAACGGGCCGATGGCGGACGTGGCGGTGATCTGGGCGCAGACCGATGCGGGCCAGGGGGCGCGCGGGATCCGCGGCTTCGTGGTGCCCACCGACACGCCGGGCTTCAACGTCCAGGACGTGCGCGGCAAGCTGTCCCTGCGCGCCTCGGCAACCGGCGAGTTGGTGTTCGGCTCGCTGCGGCTCCCCGCTGACGCGATGCTCCCCGAGGCCGCCGGGCTCGGTGGCCCGCTGTCCTGCCTGAGCGAGGCCCGCTACGGCATCATCTGGGGCGTCGTCGGTGCCGCGCGCTCCTGTCTGGAGACGGCGCTGGACTACGCCCATCACCGGACCCAGTTCGGCCGCCCCATCGCGGGTTTCCAGCTGACGCAGCAGAAGCTGGCCGCGATGACGCTGGCCCTGACCCAGGCGGGCCTGCTCGCGGCGCGGCTGGGCCGGCTCAAGGACGCCGGGGAACTTCAGCCGACCCAGATCAGTGTCGGCAAGCTCGCCAACGTCCGTACGGCACTGGACATCGCCCGCACCGCCCGCACCATCCTGGGCGGCAGCGGCATCACCCAGGACTACCCGGTGTTCCGGCACATGGTGAACCTGGAGACGGTGCTGACCTACGAGGGCACCGAGGAGATGCACGTGCTGTCCATCGGCAAGGCACTGACCGGGCTGGCCGCGTTCCGCTGACCGATCGCTGCCCACCACGGGCACCTGTCCACCAAGAGGGCCGATACCCATGGCTGTATCCCGATCCGATCTCTGGTTCGAGCCGTTGACCCCGACCGCGTACCTGGACCGGGCCGCCGCAGCGCACGGTGAACGGGTCGCCGTGATCGACGGCGCGAGGCGGTGGACGTACGCGGAGCTCCACGAGCGGTGCCGGAAGCTGGCGGGCGGCCTCGCGCCGCTCGCCGGCGGGCGGCCGGTCGCCGTGCTCGCGCCGAACACCCACGTGGCGTTGGAGGCGCACTTCGGCGTGCCCTGGGCGGGCGCGCCGCTGGTCGCACTGAACACGCGGCTCGCCGCCGAGGAGGTGGCGTACATCCTGGAGCACTCCGAGGCCGCCGTCCTCATCCACGACCCGGCCTTCGACGAGGTCGTCGCGGGCGCGCTGCGCCGGTTGCGGCGCGCTCCGCGGTGCATCCGGGCCGGCGACGAGTACGAGGCACTGCTCGCGTCGGCCGAACCCGCCGCGCACACCCCGACGGACGAGTTGGCGCTGCTGTCCATCAACTACACCTCAGGAACGACCGGCCGGCCGAAGGGCGTGATGTACCACCACCGTGGTG
This sequence comes from Streptacidiphilus fuscans, assembly GCF_015690355.1. Lineage (GTDB taxonomy): Bacteria > Actinomycetota > Actinomycetes > Streptomycetales > Streptomycetaceae > Streptacidiphilus > Streptacidiphilus fuscans. The sequence continues at coordinate 641,919 of NZ_JADPRT010000002.1, forward strand.
CGGCGCTCCAGGCGCTGGCGATGGTCGGCCACACCGGACTGTCCACCGCGTCGGTGCATCTCTGGACGCTGCCGATGTTCCACTGCAACGGCTGGTGCTTCCCCTGGGCGGTCACGGCCGCCGCGGCGACGCACCTGTGCCTGCCCAGAGTGGACCCGTCCAGCGTGTGGCAGCTGATCCGGCAGGAGGGGGTGACCCACCTCAACGCGGCCCCGACCGTGCTGTCGATGCTGGCCTACGCCGACGAAGCCGGCGACGGCGTGACCGGCCGCACCGTACGGGTCACGACCGGCGGGGCGCCGCCGGCACCGGCGCTGCTGCGCCGGATGAAGGACCTGGGCTTCGACGTGACGCACTTCTACGGCCTGACCGAGACCTACGGCCCGGCCCTGCTGTGCGACTGGCGCCCGGAATGGGACGACCTGGACGCGCCGATCCAGACCCGCCTGGCCGCCCGGCAGGGCGTCGGCACCCGCGCCGGGGTCACACCCCGGGTGATCGGGCCCGACGGTCGGGACGTCCCCGCGGACGGCGTCACGACCGGCGAGATCGCGGTGCGCGGCAACACCGTGATGCTCGGCTACTTCAAGGACCCGCAGGCCACCGCCCAGGCCGCGCCCGACGGTTGGATGCGCACCGGGGACGTCGGGGTCAAGCATCCCGACGGCCACATGGAGATCCGGGACCGGAGCAAGGACGTCATCATCTCGGGCGGGGAGAACATCGCCTCCATCGAGGTCGAGCAGGTCATCATGGATCACCCGGCCGTGCGGGAGGCCGCCGTGATCGCAATCCCGGACGAGCGGTGGGGGGAGACCCCGGCGGCGTGCGTCCACCTGCACGAAGGCGCCAGCGCCACGGCGGAGGACATCATCACGCACGTCCGCGGGCGACTCGCCCACTTCAAGGCGCCGAAGCGGGTGTTCTTCGGGGAGCTCCCGAAGAACACCACCGGCAAGGTGCAGAAAGAGCTGTTGCGGGAGCGGTTCCGGGATCTGGCAGATCTGGCGCCGCTGTCCTGACCCGCAGCGTTCGACGCGGAACGTCCCCCTGGTGAAACCGCCTGTGGGACAGAGAGATTGAGGAGCAATCAGTATGGCCAAGGGATATCTGGTCGGCACCTACCGTTCGGTGCGCGACCCCGAGAAGCTCGCCGCGTACGGAAAGCTGGCGAAGCCGGCACTGGAGGCGGCCGGCGGCCGGATCCTGGCCCGCGGCGGCCGGGTCACCGCCTTCGAGTCGGGGCTGGCCGAGCGCACGGTCCTGGTCGAGTTCGCCAGCTACGACGCTGCGGTCGCGGCCTACGGCAGCGATGAGTACCAGCGGGCCGTCGCGGTCCTGGACGGCGGCGCGGAGCGCGATGTCCGGGTCGTCGAGGGGCTCGACTGAGACACCTGACGCTTCCGTGGTCCCCGCCGGTCGTCGGCGGGGACCACGGAGGGTCGTCACGCATGAGCGAAAGTGAGCGAGAGTGAGCGAAGGGGAGTCACGGCCATGACCGGCACGTTCGAGGCCAGCAAGTCCGAGCTGGTGGACCTGGCCCACCGCCGCATGCAGAGCGCGATCCCCGACAACGACTGGACGGTGCGTCAGAAGCTCGCCCTGACCTGCCGGATCCTGTTCGACGCCGGACACGACTCCGGTCTCGCCGGCCAGATCACAGCCCGAGCCGAGCGCCCCGGCACCTACTACACCCAGCGGCTGGGGCTCGGCTTCGACGAGATCACCGAGTCCAACCTGCTGCTGGTGGACGAGAACCTCGAAGTCCTTGAGGGCGACGGGATGGCCAACCCGGCCAACCGGTTCCACAGTTGGATCTACCGCGCCCGCCCCGACGTCAACTGCGTCATCCACACCCACCCGCTGCACGTCTCCGCACTCTCCATGCTCGAAACCCCGCTGGTCGTCTCGCACATGGACGCCTGCCCGCTGTACGACGACTGCGCGTTCCTGGAGAAGTGGCCGGGCATCCCGGTCGGCAACGAGGAGGGCGAGATCATCACGGCCGCGCTCGGCGACAAGCGAGCACTCCTGCTCGCCCACCACGGCCAACTGGTCGCCGCCGGAACCGTCGAGGAGGCGTGCACCCTGGCCCTCCTCTTCGAACGGGCCGCCAGGCTGCAACTGCTGGCCGCCGGCGCCGGGAAGATCCAGGAGATCCCCGACCTCCTGGCAACCGAGGCACACGACTGGACCTCCACCCCCAAACGCGGCCAGGCCAACTTCGCCTACTACGCCCGCCGCGCCCTCCGCACCGGCCACACCGACGCCCTGACAACCCCACCCGGCCCACGGACCGCGACGCTGCCCTCCCCCACCCGGGACGCTTCGGCGATCAGTAGTGGTAGCGGGCAGCAAGGATGACGATCTCCCTGTCCGTGACCAGATAGACGAGCCGGTGCTCGTCGTCGATCCGTCGCGACCAGGCCCCGGGCAAGTGATACTTCAGCGGCTCGGGCTTGCCGACCCCCGTGAAGGGGTCGAGCTTGACGTCCTCGATAAGCCTGTTGATCCGGGCGAGCATCTTGCGGTCGTTCTTGAGCCAGGAGGTGTAGTCCTCCCAGCCCTGGTCCTCGAAGACGAGCCTCACTCGGCACCCGCCGCCAGGTCCGGGGCATCCGGGTCGATCAGCTCGCGCTCCGACACGTTGATGTGATTCAGCGCGTTCTCGTACGCCTTGAGCAGCCGCCGCGCGTTCGCCGGAGAGCGGAGAAGGTAGGAACCCTCACGCAGCGCCGCATAGTCCTCGGCCGAGACGAGCACAGCATTGCCGTGCTTGGAAACGATCTCAATGGCCTCGTGGTTCTCGTTAACCGTCTTGATCAGCGGAAAGAGAGCCTTGCGGGCTTCGCTCGCGGTTATTGACATGACTCAACCCTTCCCTCAAGTGGTACCCAATAACGTACCACTTGAGGCACGCTTCAGGTGAGCCGGGATGTCTCGACGTTCCGGCGCAACGCACCACGTCAGCGCCACCGCGCCCACGAAACAGCCCGCCGACCTGCGGTTTCGCAAGTCGGCGGGCCGGTCGTCGGATCATCAGACGTTGAAGCGGAACTCCACCACGTCGCCGTCCTGCATGACGTAGTCCTTGCCCTCCATGCGGGCGCGGCCCTTGGCGCGGGCGTCGGCGATGGAGCCGAATTCGACGAGGTCCTCGAAGGAGACGACCTCGGCCTTGATGAAGCCGCGCTGGAAGTCGGTGTGGATCACGCCGGCCGCCTCCGGGGCGGTGGCGCCCTTCTTGATCGTCCAGGCGCGGGCCTCCTTGGGGCCGGCCGTGAGGTAGGTCTGGAGGCCGAGGGTCTCGAAGCCGACGCGGGCGAGGGTGGCCAGGCCGGGCTCGTTCTGGCCCATGGACTGGAGGAGTTCGAGGGCCTCGTCGTCCTCCAGCTCGATCAGCTCGGACTCGATCTTGGCGTTGAGGAAGATGGCCTCCGCCGGGGCGACCAGCGCGCGCTGGGCGTTCTTGAAGTCCTCGTCGGCCAGCTCCGCCTCGTCCACGTTGAAGACGTAGAGGAACGGCTTGGCCGTCAGCAGGTGCAGCTCGCGCAGCGGGGCCGGGTCCAGGCGGGCGGCGAAGACGGTCTGGCCCGACTCCAGGACCTTCTGCGCCTCCTCGACGGCGGCCAGCACCGGGACGACGTCCTTCTTCAGGCGCGCCTCCTTCTGCAGGCGCGGCAGGACCTTCTCGATGGTCTGCAGGTCGGCCAGGATCAGCTCGGTGTTGATGGTCTCGATGTCGCTCGACGGCGACACCTTGCCGTCGACGTGGACCACGTCCGGGTCGCTGAAGGCGCGGATGACCTGGCAGATCGCGTCGGACTCACGGATGTTGGCCAGGAACTTGTTGCCCAGCCCCTCGCCCTCGCTCGCGCCGCGCACGATGCCCGCGATGTCGACGAAGTCGACCGTCGCCGGGACCTTGCGCTCGGAGTTGAAGATCTCGGCCAGCTTGTCCAGGCGCGGGTCCGGGACGCCGACGACGCCGACGTTGGGCTCGATGGTGGCGAACGGGTAGTTGGCCGCGAGCACGTCGTTCTTGGTCAGGGCGTTGAACAGGGTCGACTTGCCGACATTCGGCAGGCCGACGATTCCGATCGAGAGCGACATGTGGCGGAGTCCCGGGTCCAGAGGGGTGAGCGTACAGCCCCCCAGTCTACGGTTCGCCGGGAACACCCCCGAACGGCTCAATCGGGTGACCCCGCGGAATTACCGGCGTGTCCGTGCACTTATGAGGCATTAATCCGACCTTACGTTGGTGACGTGGAGTACCGACGCAGCAGCACCCAGCCGGAGCGGAACGTGGCCGTCCCCAAGCCCGCGCGCTCGCCCGAAGCTGCCGCACGCTCGCGCCAGCCGCGTCCCGCGCCCGGCGGCGCTGGTGGGCGAAGCCCGCAGCGGCTGACGGCGGTGGGCTGCGGCGTGCTGATCCTCGCCGTGACACTGACCGCCGGGGCGCTGGACTCGCTGCTCTTCGGCAGCTCCGGGTGGCTGCTCGGGCTGGCCTACGTGGCGGTCTGCTTCCACGCCTCGGTACGCGTGCGCTCCACCGACCTGGCGGCGGCGCCGATCAGCGGGCCGATCTGCTTCGCGATCGCGCTGTTCTTCTTCGGCAGGGCCGCCGGTCAGGGCTGGGGCGGCCATGTGATCGGCCTGGCCGAGTCGCTGGCCCTGGACGCGGGCTGGCTCTTCGCCGGCACGGGCCTCAGCGTCGTGATCGCCGTGGCCCGGCACTTCTCGCTGACCCGGGCCCGGCGCAAGGGAGCGCAGTAGGCACTCCCCCGCACCGGGCCGGGCTCACCACGTTCCACGTTCAGCCGGACAGCTTCTCCGCCTGCATCGCGGCACCGATGATCCCCGCGTCGTTCTGCAGCTGCGCCGGCACCACCTCGGCGCGCAGCGGCTTGAGCAGCGGCAGGAACTTGTCCGCCTTCCGGCTCACTCCCCCGCCGATGATGATCAGCTTCGGGTGGAAGAGCATCTCCACCATCGCGAAGTACTCGTCCAGCCGTTCGGCCCACTGCGACCAGGACCAGTCGTGCCGCTCGCGGGCCGCCGAACTGGTGTGCTTCTCCGCGTCCTTGCCGTTGAGCTCCAGATGGCCGAGCTCCGTGTTGGGCACCAGGCGGCCATCGGTGAAGAGAGCGCTGCCGATGCCCGTGCCGAGCGTCAGCATCAGCACCACGCCGTCCTGCCCGCGTCCGGCGCCGTAGCGGACCTCCGCCAGGCCCGCCGCATCCGCGTCGTTGACGACGGCGACCGGCAGGCCGCCGAGCCCGTCGCGGAAGAGGGCGGCCGCGTCCGCGTCGAGCCAGCCCTTGTCGACATTGGCCGCGGTGAGGGTCTTTCCGTCGACGACGACGCCCGGGAAGGTGAGACCCACCGGGCCCTTCCAGTCGAAGTGCCGCACCACCTCGCGTACCGACTCGACCACCGCCGCCGGTTCGGATGGCTGCGGCGTCAGCACCTTGTGCCGCTCGCTCGCCAACTCGCCGCGGTCGAGATCCGCGGGAGCGCCCTTGATGCCGGAACCGCCGATGTCCACTCCGAAGACATTCACGCGACCACGCTACGACGGGCGCTCCCTGCCCGCCCGTTACTCGGGCAGACTGCCCGCCTCCGCGCGCAGGTCGCGGCGCAGCTCCTTGGGGAGCGAGAACTGCAGGTGCTCCTCGACCGAGTGGACCGTCTCGACGTCGCCGAACCCGCGCTCGGCCAGCCACTCCAGCACGCCGGTGACCAGGATCTCCGGCACGGACGCGCCGCTGGTGACGCCGATGGTGGAGACGCCGGCGAGCCACGCCTCGTCGATCTCGTCGGCGAAGTCGACCAGGTGGGCGTCCTTGGCGCCGGCCTCCAGCGAGACCTCCACCAGGCGCACCGAGTTGGAGGAGTTCTTCGAGCCGACCACGATCACCAGGTCGGAATCGGCCGCGATCTGCTTGATGATCACCTGACGGTTCTGCGTGGCGTAGCAGATGTCGTCGCTCGGCGGGCTGGTCAGCAGCGGGAAGCGCTGCTTGAGCGCGTCGACGGTCTGCATCGTCTCGTCGACGGAGAGGGTGGTCTGCGACAGCCAGACGACCTTGGACTCGTCCCGGACCTTGACCTTGGCCGCGTCCTCGGCACCGTCGACCAGGTGGGTGCGCTCGGGCGCCTCACCCATGGTGCCGACGACCTCCTCGTGGCCCTCGTGGCCGATCAGGAGGATGTCGTAGTCCTCCTCGGCGAACCGCACGGCCTCCTTGTGGACCTTGGTCACCAGCGGGCAGGTCGCGTCGATGGTCGCCAACCGGCCGGCCTTGGCCTCGTCGTGGACGGACGGGGCGACGCCGTGCGCGGAGAAGACGACGATGTTGCCCTCGGGCACCTCCTCCGTCTCGTCGACGAAGATCGCGCCCTTCTTCTCCAGGGTCTGCACCACGTACTTGTTGTGGACGATCTGCTTGCGGACGTAGATCGGCGCCCCGTACTGCTCAAGCGCCTTCTCGACGGCGATGACGGCACGGTCGACGCCCGCGCAGTAGCCGCGCGGAGAGGCGAGCAGGACACGGCGAGCAGGGGTAGCAGGCATGCGTCCAGCCTACCGGCAGGTCGCCGCGCGACACGGAGCGGAGGGCTCCTGTCAGGGCGCGCGGTTGCACTCCCCCAGGCGCGCGCAGCCGACCGTCTGGCGCGTCTGCCGGGCCGGTGCGCCTTCCGCACCGATCATCGGACCATGGACTCCCTCAGGCCCGCCGTCGAGCCGGACCCGCCCTACCCCGGCGGGGACGACACGCGGCTCCGCCGCACCCTCGGCTTCCGTGAGCTCGTGGTCTTCGGGATGCTCTTCATCGCGCCCATGGCACCCGTCGGGATCTTCGGGGTGCTGGACGCCAAGAGCCACGGCGCGGTGGCCACCGTCTACGTCGTCGCCACCGTCGCGATGGCGTTCACCGCACTGTCCTACGCGTGGATGCTGCGCGTCGTGCCGCAGGCGGGCTCGGTGTACGCCTACGCCCGGGCCGGGCTGGGCAACGGGCCGGGGTTCGTCGCCGGGTGGATGGCGATGCTGGACTACCTGTTGATCCCCGCCGTCGCGTACGTCTTCTCCGGCATCGCGATGCACTCGCTCGTCCCCTCCGTCGACCAGTGGATCTGGACGGCGATCGCGGTGGTGGTGACCACCGCGCTCAACCTCTCCGGCGTGCGGCTGGCCGCGCGGGTGGGGACCGTCGTGCTGCTCTTCGAGCTGGTGGTGCTGGTGGTCTTCGTCGCCGCCGCGACGGAGGCGCTGGTCACCGGCAGCCCGCACCGGCCGCTCGGCTCGCCGTTCACCGGCGTCGGCGGCTTCTCGCTCGGCGCGGTGATGTCGGCCGTCTCGGTGGCGGTGCTCTCCTTCCTCGGGTTCGACGCGATCGCCTCGTTCGCCGAGGAGCACGCGGGGCCGTCGGCCAAGGTCGGCAAGGCCGTGCTGTTCTGCCTCGCGCTCGCGGGCGTCCTCTTCATCGCGCAGTCCTACCTCGCCGCGCTGCTGGAGCCGGACTCGCCGCAGTACCTGGCGGCCAACCCGGGAGCCCAGGGCAGCGCCTTCTACGACACCGTCGAGTCGGCGATCGGGCACTGGCTGCACCTGCTGGTCGCGGTCAGCAAGGCGATCGGCGCGGCGTTCGCGGCGCTGGCCGGGCAGGCGGCGGCCGGACGGCTGGTCTTCGCGATGGCCCGCGACGGGCGCCTGCCGCGCCCGCTGGGCAAGGTCGACCCACGCTCCGGCGTGCCGCGCGCCGCGCTGCTGATCGCCGCGACGATCACACTGGTCGCGGCGGTCTGGTCGGCGTCCCGCTCGGACGGACTGGACCAGCTGACCTCGGTGGTGAACGTCGGCGCGCTGACGGCGTTCCTGCTGCTGCACGCGTCGGTGATCGCCTGGTACATGCTGCGGAACGACAGCCGGCGTTGGCTGGTGCACCTGGTACTGCCGCTGATCGGCGCGGGGGTGATCGTGTGGGTGCTGGTCGCCGCGACGCACACCGCGCAGATCGTCGGCGCGGTCTGGCTGGCGCTCGGCCTCGGCGCGCTCTTCGCCGAGCGGTCCCGAGCACGAAGGGGACGAGCCTCGCGCCGGTAAGGGTGGACTGTCGGCGGCTGCCCGTAGGCTCGGTCCATGCCTCTCGAGACCTCGCCCGACGCCCCGATCCCGGTCAGTCGCGTCTCCCAGCTGATCGGCGGCTGGGTCAGCCGCCTCGGCGCGGTCTGGGTCGAGGGCCAGATCACCGAGCTGAGCCGTCGACCGGGCGCCGGTGTCGTCTTCCTGACGCTGCGTGACCCGTCGGCGAACGTCTCGATCTCCGTCACCTGCTACCGCGCGGTCTTCGACGCGGTGGCCGATCTCGTCCAGGAGGGTTCGCGCGTCGTCGTCCTGGCCAAGCCCGAGTGGTACGCGCCGCGCGGCACGCTGTCGCTGCGGGCGACGGAGATCCGGCTGGTCGGCCTGGGCGACCTGCTGGCCCGGTTGGAGCTGCTCAAGCGGAGCCTCGCCGCCGAGGGGCTCTTCGCCGCCGAGCGAAAGCGGCCGCTGCCGTTCCTGCCGCACTGCGTGGGCCTGGTCACCGGCAGGGCCAGCGCGGCCGAGCGGGACGTGCTGCAGAACGCGCGCCGCCGCTGGCCCGCCGTGCGGTTCGAGGTGCGCAACGTGCCGGTGCAGGGCGTGCGGGCGGTGCCGGAGGTGGTCTCCGCGATCAAGGAGCTCGACGAGCACCCCGAGGTCGACGTGATCATCGTCGCCCGGGGCGGCGGCAGCGTGGAGGATCTGCTCCCCTTCTCCGACGAGGCGCTGATCCGGGCGGTGGCCGAGGCGCGCACGCCGGTGGTCAGCGCCATCGGCCACGAACCGGACCAGCCCCTGCTCGACTTCGTCGCCGACCTGCGCGCGTCGACGCCGACGGACGCGGCCAAGCGCGTCGTCCCCGACGTCCGGGAGGAGTTGGCGCGCGTCCACGCCCTGCGGGACCGGGCGCGGCTGACGATCGAGTCCCGGCTGCGCCACGAGTTCGCCGGCCTCGCAGGCGTCCGCAGCCGCCCGGCGCTGGCCGCGCCGCACCGGCTGGTCGACGAGCGCGCGCACGAGGTCAGCGCGCTGGTCGACCGTGCCCGCCGCACCCTGGGCCACCGGCTCGACCGCGCGGAGACCGAGCTGCACCACACCCTGGCCCGGGTGGTGGCGCTCTCCCCCGCGGCGACGCTGGAGCGCGGGTACGCGGTCCTGCAGCGGACGGCGGACGGCGCCGTGGTCCGCGCCCCGGGCGACGTCACGGCGGGCGACACGCTGCGGGCCCGCGTCGCCGAGGGCGAGTTCACCGTGACGGTCGCGGACGAGCAGGGCTGAAGCGAACCGCACCGGCACGCGCTGTCGGTCGGATTTCCTAAGCTGGTCGCATGGCGACCAAGCAGGCGAAGCAGGACCTCTCCGCGGACAACGCGATGGGCTACGAGCAGGCCAGGGACGAACTGCTCGACGTGGTGCGCAAGCTGGAGACGGGCGGCGGCACTCTGGAGGAGTCGCTGGCGCTCTGGGAGCGCGGCGAGCAGCTGGCCAAGGTCTGCGAGCGCTGGCTGAACGGCGCCCGGGCCCGCCTCGACGCCGCACTCGCCGCGGAGGAGGACGCCGCGGCCGGGGACGAGGAGGCCGACGAAACGGACGGACAGGAGTAACGGACAGGAGTAATCGCAGACGAGAGTCAGGAGTCAGGCAGTAACGGATGTCACATCTTCAACCTCTGCTTTGGAAATAGTTGAAGCATCATCTATGTTGGATCTCGAAGACGGCGCGCCCCGAGCCGCCTTTCCTTCCAGATCTTCAGAGGTGTGACTCATGACTGCCGACGCTCTCGTCCTCGACCCCGCCGCCCAGGACCTGCTCTTCCGTGAGGCCCGCACGGCGAACACGTTCTCCGACGAGCCGGTCACCGACGAGCAGGTCCAGGCCATCTACGACCTGGTCAAGTACGCCCCGACCTCGATGAACATGCAGCCGCTGCGTGTCGTCCTGGTCCGGTCGGCCGAGGCCCGCGAGCGCCTGGTGTCGCACATGATGGACGGCAACAAGGAGAAGACCTCCAAGGCCCCGCTGGTCGCGATCCTCGCCACGGACCACGAGTTCCACGAGGAGATGCCGACCCAGTTCCCGCACTTCCCGCAGGCGAAGGACACCGTCTTCGCCGAGCGCCCGGTGCGTGAGGCGGCCGGCTCCTTCAACGCCTCGCTCCAGGTCGGCTACTTCATCATCGGCGTCCGCGCCGCCGGTCTGGCCGCCGGTCCGATGACGGGCTTCGACGCCGAGGCCATCAACAAGGACTTCTTCTCCGACGGCGAGCACTCCGTGCTGGCCGTGGTCAACATCGGCAAGCCGGGCGAGAACGCCTGGTTCCCGCGCAGCCCGCGCCTGTCCTACGACGAGGTCGTCACCACGGTCTGATCCGGACCACTTGATCCGGCCCGCGCCGGTTCCCCCGGAAACCCGAAGGCCCCGACCGAGCACCGCCCGGTCGGGGCCTTCGTCTGCCTGTCGCCAGGTCCGCCGCGTCTCGTCAGTCGTCAGTGGTCGCTGAGCTTGGCGGCGAAGTCGCCGAGCTTGGCGAAGCTCTCGGTGCCGAAGACGACGGTGGTGCCCTTGGCGCCCGGCAGGACCAGCGCCTGGTAGCGGGTGCCCTGGTAGTGGGTCCAGGCGACGCCGTTCACCATGGTCGTGGCCGACTGCTTGACGGCGTCGATGGTGGCGTTCTGCACCACGGTGTTGAGCGGGGCGTTGCTCTGCTCCAGCGCCACGTACTGCGTGGACGGGTCGATGAAGCCCAGCGTCCAGGTGTCCGCGTTCGTGCCGTCGTAGTTGACCGAGGTCGCGTTCCAGCCGGACGGCAGGCCCTCGGGCGCCAGCAGCGGGTACGGGGCCGCGCGGCGGGCGGAGGGGACCGAGTCCTGGTACGGGACCGCATGCACGCCGTTGCCGCCGCTGTGCGGGATGAAGTAGTAGATCACCAGACCCGCCGCCATCACTGCGGCCAGCGACAACACCATGTCGCGGACGGATTTGGCGGCCATCCCCGGCCGCTTGCGCACAGTCACTGTCTCGGTTGCCACGCATCCATGGTGGCCCATGCCCTGTGGATCACTGTCGCTGGGGGCGGTTTACACGCCGTGCGCGGGTGCTACGGAAGGGATGAGGGAGGATGGAGGGACTGTCGGAGGCTGCACGGGCAGCCGCACGTGCCGGGCGACACAGACATTCCCCCAGGTCGAAGATACGATCGCAGCACCCTCATCCGGCCGTCGGCGTACAGAGAGGTACGAAAACTCGATGACCGACCAGCATTCGCACCGTCTGCCCTCGTCTCTGGAGGTCGCCCCAGAGGCACCTGACCGCAACCTCGCTCTCGAACTGGTCCGCGTCACCGAAGCAGCCGCCATGGCTGCCGGTCGCTGGGTCGGCAAGGGCGACAAGAACGGAGCGGACGGCGCCGCCGTCCGTGCCATGCGCACCCTCGTCCACACCGTCTCGATGAACGGCGTCGTCGTCATCGGTGAAGGGGAGAAGGACGAGGCTCCCATGCTCTTCAACGGCGAGCGGATCGGCGACGGCACCGGTGCGGAGTGCGACGTCGCCGTGGACCCGATCGACGGGACCACCCTGACGGCGAAGGGCATGCCCAACGCCATCGCCGTGCTCGCCGTCGCGGACCGTGGCACCATGTTCGACCCGAGCGCCGTCTTCTACATGGACAAGCTCGTCGCGGGTCCGGAGGCGGCCGGCCTGGTCGACATCAATGCCCCGGTCGCCCACAACGTCCAGGCGGTCGCCCGTGCCAAGGGCACCGCTCCCGAGGACGTCACCGTCGTCCTGCTGGACCGCCCGCGCCACGAGAAGCTGGCGCAGGAGATCCGCGCGGCGGGCGCCCGGATCAAGTTCATCTCCGACGGCGACGTCGCAGGCTCGATCATGGCTGTCCGCGAGGGCACCGGCGTCGACCTGCTGCTCGGCGTCGGCGGCACGCCCGAGGGCATCATCACCGCCTGCGCCATAAAGTGCCTGGGCGGCGTGATCCAGGGCAAGCTCTGGCCGAAGGACGAGGCCGAGCGGCAGAAGGCACTGGACGCGGGTCACGACCTGGACCGCGTGCTGTCGACGGACGACCTGGTCAGCGGCGAGAACGTGTTCTTCGTGGCGACCGGCATCACCGACGGCGAGCTGCTCCGCGGCGTTCGCTACCGCAACGAGACCGCCACGACCAGCTCGCTGGTCATGCGCTCGAAGAGCGGCACGATCCGCCAGATCGACAGCGAGCACAAGCTGTCGAAGCTGCGGGCCTACAGCGCGGTGGACTTCGACCGCGCCAACTGACAGGCCGTTGGCCGTCGGCCGACGGCCGAGCGGAACGCCCGAGGGGCGCGAGGAACGAGCTGTTCCTCGCGCCCCTCAGCCGTTCCGTGGCCGCTCGCCGGTTCAGCCCGCGATGGGCAGGTCCTGCTCCTGGTCGTGGCGGCGACGACGGGCCAGCACGACGCGACGCTCGGCCGCGGTCAGGCCGCCCCAGACACCGTAGGGCTCGGGCAGCAGCAGGGCATGGTCCCTGCACTCCAGCAGCACCGGGCAGCGGGCGCAGACGCGCTTCGCCTGCTCCTCGCGGGCGAGCCGAGCGGCGGTCGGCTCCTTGGAGGGGGCGAAGAAGAGACCGGCCTCGTCACGTCGGCACGCGGCACCCGTGTGCCAGGGGTTGTCCTCCGCATCCGGACCGCCGCGCTGTGCGGGAACGCGGGGGCGCAGGCCCACCTGACTGGCTTCGATCGGATGCAGCACAGCGCACTCCTGACGACGGGCCGGGGGAGGGTACGCGCTCGCCTGTCGTCAATCGCGGCGAGCCGATGTGCACCGGGATCTACCCCGGTGCGAACCGATTCATGCACCCGCCACACAATCCGATCGCCGGATCGTCGTACCCACCAGGGCTCCCACGCATCATGACGGTACGTCAGATTCCGTTCCGGGCAGGACCGGTCGGGTTCGCTCGGAATTCACCCGTGATCCGCCGGGATCCGCCGTCATCTGTGGGGATCCGCCGTGATCGGCCTTCATCCGCCCGGGACCCACCCGGGACTGTCCGGATCGGTCGCCGCTACCCGAGTTGCTTCTTCAGCCGGTCGACCAGCTTGGGCTTCTTGTGCCGGGCGGAGACCCCGCCGAAGACCGCGCCGCCGCGGATCGTCACCACCGGGCCGCCGGGGGTCTGCCCCTCCTCCTCCTGGACGTCGAAGCCGCCGAAGATCGCCACTCCGCCGCCACGCACGCTCGCGGTGGCCGGGACGGCGATGTCGATGCCGCCGAAGACCGTCCAGGCGTTGATCACCAGCTCGGGGCCCTCGATGACCGCGTCGGAGAGGTCGATCTCGACGCCGCCGAAGACGGCGATCGCCTTCATCAGCCCACGGGCACGGAAGCGGCCCTTGCGCTGGGCTCCGCCGAAGACCGCGATCGCGTGGTCCGTCGTCGTCCCCACGAACGGCTCGGGCTGCGGCTGGGCCGGAGCGGGGGTCGGCATCGGCGTGCCCACGGCGGGGAGGTCCTTGGTCAGCGGGACCAGCTCGCCCATCGTCTTCGCCGCGTAGGCGGCCTCCAGCCGCTCCGCGTGCTCGTCGGCGTTCAGGCGGCCCTCGGCGTAGGCGTCGCGCAGCGCCTCGGCGACGCGTTCGCGGTCGGCGTCGGAGGCGCGCAGGTCGTCCGGGCCGGACGGCGCGGACGGGGCGACCGGGTCGGCGTAGGGCCTGGCCGCGGGCGACGGCTTGTCGAAGGACGGCTTCGCCTGGGGCAGGCGCTCCGGCTCCTGCTCGGGCGGCTGCTGCGACGGCGAAGACGAGGAGTTGTCCACGCGCCGAGGATAGTCAGCGGGCACCTGCCGGGACCAGCAGAACGGGCCGCGTCTGTGATCCAGGGCACCTCACCCGCACCGCCCGACGGCTTCCGCGTGCCGCTCGATACCCTGGAGGGCGCGCCGACGACGACGCCTGACCGTGAGGATTGTCCGCTGATGCCCGAGTTCGCCTACACCGACCTGCTGCCGTTGGGGAAGGACGAGACCCCCTACCGCCTGATCACCTCCGAGGGCGTCAGCACCTTCGAGGCGAACGGCCGCACCTTCCTCCAGGTCGAGCCGGAGGCCCTGCGACTGCTGGCCGCCGAGGCCATGCACGACATCTCGCACTACCTGCGCCCGGCCCACCTGGCCCAGCTCCGCCGGATCCTGGACGACCCGGAGGCCAGCCCCAACGACAAGTTCGTCGCGCTGGACCTGCTGAAGAACGCCAACATCGCCGCGGCCGGCGTGCTGCCGATGTGCCAGGACACCGGCACGGCGATCGTCATGGGCAAGCGCGGCCAGGGCGTGCTGACCGAGGGCGGCGACGAGGCGGCGCTCTCGCGCGGCGTGTACGACGCGTACACCAAGCTGAACCTGCGCTACTCGCAGATGGCCCCGCTGACCATGTGGGACGAGAAGAACACCGGCTCCAACCTGCCGGCGCAGATCGAGCTCTACGCGACCGACGGGGACGCGTACAAGTTCCTCTTCATGGCCAAGGGCGGCGGCTCGGCCAACAAGTCGTTCCTGTTCCAGGAGACCAAGGCGGTCCTCAACGAGGCCTCGATGATGGCCTTCCTCGAGCAGAAGATCCGCTCCCTCGGCACGGCCGCCTGCCCGCCGTACCACCTGGCCATCGTCGTCGGCGGCACCAGCGCGGAGTTCGCGCTGAAGACCGCCAAGTACGCCTCCGCGCACTACCTGGACACGCTGCCGACCGAGGGCTCCCCCAGCGGCCACGGATTCCGTGACCTGGAGCTGGAGAAGAAGGTCTTCGAGCTGACCCAGAAGCTGGGCATCGGCGCGCAGTTCGGCGGCAAGTACTTCTGCCACGACGTGCGCGTGGTCCGGCTGCCGCGCCACGGCGCGTCGCTCCCGGTCGCCCTCGCGGTCTCCTGCTCCGCCGACCGCCAGGCGGTCGCGAAGATCACCGCCGAGGGCGTCTTCCTGGAGCAGTTGGAGCGCGACCCGGCCCGCTTCCTGCCGGACACCACGGACGAGCACCTGTCCGACAACGTCGTGAACATCGACCTGAACCTGCCGATGGACGAGATCCGGGCCGAGCTGAGCAAGCACCCGGTCAAGACCCGCTTGTCGCTGACCGGCACCCTGGTCGTGGCGCGCGACATCGCGCACGCCAAGCTCAAGGAGCGCCTGGACGCCGGTGACGGCATGCCGGAGTACATGAAGAACCACCCGGTCTACTACGCGGGCCCGGCCAAGACCCCCGAGGGCTACGCCTCCGGCTCCTTCGGCCCGACCACGGCGGGCCGGATGGACTCCTACGTCGACCAGTTCCAGGCCGCGGGCGGCTCCATGGTCATGCTGGCCAAGGGCAACCGCTCCCAGCAGGTCACCGACGCCTGCGCCAAGCACGGCGGCTTCTACCTCGGCTCCATCGGCGGCCCGGCGGCGCGCCTCGCCCAGGACTGCATCAAGAAGGTCGAGGTCCTGGAGTACGCCGAGCTCGGCATGGAGGCCGTCTGGCGCATCGAGGTCGAGAACTTCCCGGCCTTCATCGTCGTCGACGACAAGGGCAACGACTTCTTCACCTCGCCGGAGCCGACGCCCACCTTCACGTCGATCCAGGTCCGCGCGGGTGCCTAGGGCCACCAGGCAGGCCGACGGACGGAGTCCGGCGCAGGCGGTCGAAGCTTGAGAGGCCCCCTGGGGCCGAGCAATGCGAGACCGGCCATCGGCGCAGGTGTCAAGGGCAACGACTTCTTCACCGACCCGGGCCCGGTCCAGCCGCTGATCACCAACATCCCGGTCGGCCCCAAGGCCTGACGGCCCGGATCCCGTTCCGCCCGAGGGGGCTTCCGCTGCGTGCGGGAGCCCCCTCGGCGTGCGTTCGGCCCGAACGGGTGAGCAGCGCCCCGTCCGGGAACAGTGCGGCCCCGCCAGGCGCTGAGCAGAATATGAGTGACTTCCGGATCGAGCACGACTCGATGGGCGAGGTGCGGGTTCCCGTCGACGCGAAGTGGCGGGCGCAGACGCAGCGGGCGGTGGAGAACTTCCCGATCTCCGGGCAGCGGTTGGAGCGGGCGCACATCGCCGCGTTGGCGCGGATCAAGGCCGCGGCGGCGACGGTGAACGCCAAGCTCGGGGTGCTGGACGCGGAGACCGCGGAGGCGATCCGCGCGGCGGCCGAGGAGGTCGCGGAGGGGCGCTGGGACGCGGAGTTCCCGATCGACGTCTTCCAGACCGGGTCCGGGACGTCGTCCAACATGAACGCCAACGAGGTCATCGCGACGCTGGCGAGCGAGCGGCTGGGGCGGCCGGTCCATCCGAACGACCACGTCAACGCGAGCCAGTCGTCCAACGACGTCTTCCCGAGCTCGATCCACATCGCCGCCACCGCGGCGGTCGCCCACGACCTGATCCCCGCGCTCAACCACCTCGCCGACGCCCTCGCGCGCAAGGCGGAGGAGTTCGCGGTGACGGTGAAGTCGGGCCGCACGCACCTGATGGACGCGACGCCGGTCACCCTCGGCCAGGAGTTCGGCGGCTACGCCGCCCAGGTCCGGTACGGCGTGGAGCGGCTGCGGGCCACGCTTCCGCGCGTGGCCGAGCTGCCGCTGGGCGGGACGGCGGTCGGGACGGGGATCAACACCCCGCCCGGCTTCTCCGCCGCCGTGATCGATGAGGTGGCGCGCGAGACGGGGCTGCCGCTGACCGAGGCGCGGGACCACTTCGAGGCGCAGGGCGCCCGGGACGGCCTGGTGGAGCTGAGCGGTCAGCTGCGCACCATCGCCGTCGGGTTCACGAAGATCTCCAACGACCTGCGCTGGATGGGCTCGGGGCCGCGCACCGGCCTCGGCGAGATCAACCTGCCCGACCTCCAGCCGGGTTCGTCGATCATGCCGGGCAAGGTCAACCCGGTGATCCCGGAGGCGACGCTGATGGTCGCCGCGCAGGTGGCCGGCAACGACACCACCGTCGCGATCGCGGGCGCGAGCGGCAGCTTCGAGCTGAACGTGATGCTGCCGGTCATCGCCCGCAACGTGCTGGAGTCGGTACGGCTGCTGGCCGCCGTCGCCCGGCTGCTGGCCGACCGCACGGTCGACGGCATCACCGCCAACACCGAGCGGCTGCGCGAGTACGCGGAGTCCTCGCCGTCGGTGGTGACGCCGCTCAACCGGTACCTCGGGTACGAGGAGGCCGCGAAGATCGCCAAGCAGGCCCTGGCGGAGCGCAAGACGATCCGCCAGGTCGTGCTCGAACGCGGCCATGTGGCGGAGGGGCGGATCACCGAGCAGCAGTTGGACGAGGCCCTGGACGTGCTGCGGATGACCCACCCCTGACACCGGTTCAGCCGGTTCAGCCGTTTACGGCCTACGACCTACGACCTACGACCTACGACAGCGAGAAGTCGTCGGCGAAGACGTTGCCCTGGCCGTACCAGCCGTGGACGTAGACGGTGACGGTGCCGCTGGAGCCGGTGGTGAACGGCACGGTCAGTTGGTTCCAGCCGCTGTTGCTGGACCAGGTGCTGGCCGTCGCCCCACCACTGACGCCGACGTAGGCGTAGTCGCCCTGGACCCAACCGGACAGCGTGTAGCTGGTGTTGGGCTTCAGGGTGACCGTCTGGTCGCACTCGCCGGTGGTCGACGAGCTCGGCGTGACCTGCAGCGCGTAGGAGCCGCTGTGCGTGGGCGAGGTCACCACCTGGCTGCCGGACTGGCAGGTCCACGGGCTCAGGCTGCCGCTCTCGAACCCGCCGTTGACCAGCGCACCCGACCCGCCGGACCCGGTCGGGCTGGACGAGGGCGAGGTCGAGGGGGAGGTCGACGGCGAGGTCGAGGGAGACGTCGACGGGGATGCGGACGCGGACGCCGAAGCGCTGGTGCTGGACGACGCCGAGGCGCTCGGGCTGCCCGTGGGCGGCGTCGGGCAGGTGCTCGCCGACCCGTTGATGTCGTTGACCGCGTCGTTGAAGAGCGTGGTCGCCGGGTCGAGGTCGTAGAGCGAGAACATCATGAAGCCGGCGAGGCCGTTGCAGTGCGCGTAGTCGGCCCTGGTCTGGATCGACTGCGCGGACTCACCGCCGTAGAAGTTGGTCCCGTCGTAGAAGTACGCGGAGTCGGTGATCGGGTCCCAGTAGGTGTCGGCCGGATTGCCGACGATCCCGGTCAACTCCTTGTACATGGCCACGCCTGGCACGTTGCCGGAGTCGGTCTGTCCCGCCGACGCGCCCGTCGCGGTCTGGTAGAGACCGTGGTTGCTCCCCGCCGGTACCCCCGTCCAGCCGCGATAGTAGAACGGCAGGCCGATGGTGAGTTTGTTCGCCGGGAAGCCGCCTGGTATCCCGTACTGCGAGTCGCCGACCGTCCAGGCCTTGATGGCGTTGTCGACGCTGTACGTCTCGTTGCCGGGAGCGACCTTGGACTCGGGCGAGTTGGGGTTGGCGTAGAGCGGGTCCTGCTCGTCCGTCGGCCCGGTGGCGTTCCACGCGCCGTACATGTCGTACGACATCACGTCGCCGAAGGTCAGGTACTGGGCGATCTGGTTGGTCTGGATCAGGCCGATCTTGTCCTGCCCGGACGGCAGCGCCGCCGAGAGCGCGTAGGTCTTGCCGTCCGCCGCGCCCTGGGTGTTGAGCTCGTTGCGGAACTCGGCCAGCAGGGCGGTGTAGTTGGCGGTGTCGTTCGCCGAGTAGTGGTTGCCGAGGTGGCCGCCGCTGGAGGCCGGGTACTCCCAGTCGATGTCGAAGCCGCTGAAGATGCCGGCCGCTGTGCCCGTGCCGCCGTAGCCGTTCTCGACGGGCAGGTTGCCCTTGATGAACATGTCGATGCAGGACGAGACGAACTTCTGCCGGGACGCGGCGGTGGCGGCCACGTCGGAGAAGTACTTCGAGTAGGTCCAACCGCCGATCGACAGCAGGATCTTGAGGTTCGGGTACTTCTTCTTCAGCTCCTGGAGCTGGTGGAAGTTGCCCGCGATCGGCTGGTTGTAGACGTCGGAGGTGCCGTCGACGCTGATGCTGGAGTCGTACGACTTCCCGTAGTCGGCGAAGGCGTCCTCGGCGCCGTCACCGGCGTTGGGGTCGCTCTCGCCGCCCGGGTCCGGGTCGGTGGCCTTGGTGTTCTCGAAGCAGGTCAGGTTGGTCGGGTCGATGTTCTCGAAGTCGTAGATGAGGTAGTCGACCTTGCCCGCGATGCCCTCGGTGTCGAGGTTCTTGGGATAGAAGGCGTTCTGGTAGATCGACCACTGGTCGTAGTAGGCGACCTTGATGCCGCCGCTGGTGGCCGCCGCCTTGGTGGTGTTGGTCGCGGCAGCCGCGCCTGCGGGACTGCCGAGCAGGGAGGCGGCCAGGCCGAGCAAGGCCGTGGCCGCCCCCGCGAGTGTGAGTCCGATCCGTCTGGAGCGTGGCATGACGCATACCTCCGCATGGTCGTGTACCCGACACCGCATCAGATTGGTACATACCAATAGAGGCGTCAAGGGTCTGGACCAATTGGAGCTGACGGATCGTCAAACTCCCTGGTGGAGCGGATCGCCCGCCCACGGAGGAGGGATGGCGACTCAGATCCGCGACTGGCCGAGCGACTCGGCGAGGCGCAGCTGGGTCGCCGCCTCATCCGCACGGCCGCCCTGGCGCTCCAGGGTGCGGCCGAGCAGCAGCCGGGCGTAGCCGTCGACCGGGTCGCGCTCGATCGCCTGCCGCAGCGCCTCCTCCGCGCGACGCAGCTGCGCGGAGTGGTAGTAGGACCGGGCCAGCAGCATCCGCGCGGCGGCGTGCGTCGGCTCGGCCTCCACGATCGGAGCGAGGATCAGCGCGGCGTCGCTGTACGCCTTGGAGTCGAAGAAGAGCTGCGCACGGCCGTACTCCTCGGCAAGTGTGTGGTTGATATTCACGGGGCTCCCCTTTCGATTTCCATGCCGCTCTGGCGTGTCGGCCATAGAACATCGGGGGGTACCCCACACATTCCCTGAGAACTGTCGCCTTCCTCACCCCTGGCAGACCTGGGCGCGGAAGCGTGCGGGGCTACGCTCGTTCCATGACCGTGCTCGTCTCCCGTCGCCACGTGGACTACGTCCGCGTCACGAGCATGTCCTGTTGTGCCGAGGCCTGACCCCAGCGTCCCTCCCCCTCCTGCGCGCACTCCCCGAGGACCGTCATGACCGCCACCGCTCACCCCTCCCTCTCCCGCACCGACCTCCCCGTCGTCGACCTCGCCCATCTGGACCGCGAGGCGCTCCACCGGGCGGCCCGCGACGTCGGTTTCTTCCAGCTCGTCGGCCACGGCATCAGTCCCGAGGAGAGCGACGAGCTGCTGCGCGTCTCCCGCACCTTCTTCGAGCTGCCCGAGGCCGACCGGGTGGCCCTGGACAACCGCAACTCCCCGCACTTCCGCGGCTACACGCGGATAGGCAAGGAGCTGACCCGCGGCACCCGCGACTGGCGCGACCAGCTGGACATCGGCGAGGAGCTGCCGCCGCACGTCCCCGGCCAGGGCGAGCCCGCGTACTGGTGGCTGGAGGGCCCGAACCAGTGGCCGGCCGCGCAGCCGGAGCTGCGCGAGGTCACCCAGCGCTGGATCGCCCGGCTGAGCGCGGTCGCCGACCATCTGCTGCACGAGCTGCTCGCCTCGATCGGCGCACCGCCGGACTTCTACGACGACGCCTTCGCCGGACACCCGCGCAGCCACCTCAAGCTGATCCGCTACCCGGGACGCGCCCCGGTCGGGGACGACCAGGGGGTCGGCGTGCACAAGGACTACGGCTTCCTGACGCTGCTGCTCACCGACGGCGTCGGCGGGTTGCAGGTGGAGTCGCCGGAGGGGCCCGAGGCCGGGTTCATCGACGTGCCGCACATCCCGGGCGCGTTCGTGGTGAACCTGGGCGAGCTGCTTGAGGTCGCCACAAACGGCTACCTCAAAGCCACCAACCACCGCGTGGTGAGCCCGCCGGGAGCGCGCGAGCGCTTCTCCGCGCCGTTCTTCTACAACCCGCGCCTCGACGCCCGCATCGAGCCCCTCTCCTTCCCGCACGCCGCTAAGGCCACCGGCGTCACCGAGGACCCGCACAACCCGCTCTTCGCCGAGTTCGGCTGGAACGAACTCAAGGGCTGGGTCCGCGCCCACCCCGAGGTCACCGCCCGCCAACACCCCGAGCTGCTGACCGCTGCGGGCCCCGGCGCGGCCTGATCGCCCGACCGGGCCATGATCGGCCTGATGTCCGGCCTACTCCCTACGCTCCCGTCCGGCTCGCCCTCGGCCGGGTGTCGCGTGGTACACGGAGAAGTTTGCATAACTGGAGTTATCATTACTCCAGTTATCGTAGTTCGACCCATGGAGGTCGCCGTGGCCGCTCTCACCCGCCCTACGGAAATGTTCGACCGGCACCGCGAGTGGGAAGCGCTGGGCCGCTTCGCCACCGATCAGGCGCCCGGAGCGACCCTCGGCGTCGTCACCGGGCGTCGGCGTCAGGGGAAGACCTTCCTGCTGCGCGCCCTCTGTCAGGCCACCGGCGGCTTCTACTTCGCTGCCGAAGAGGCCACTGACGCCGAGTCGCTGCGCAGTATCGGAGCAGCGATCGCCGAGCATCTCGACGCTCCCGCTCCGCTCGCCTTCGACGGCTGGAACCAGGCGATCGACGCACTGCTCGCCCTGGGGCGGGACCGTCCGCTGCCCGTGGTCATCGACGAGTTCCCCTACCTCGCCCGCGCCAACCCCCGCCTGCCCTCGGTCATCCAGAACGCCCTCGCCCCGCTGCGTGCCGAGCGCGACGGGAGCCGCACCCGGCTGCTGCTGTGCGGTTCGGCCATGTCGTTCATGGGGCAGTTGCTCAGCGGCAACGCCCCGCTTCGCGGCCGGGCAGGCCTGGAGTTGGTCGTCCCCACCCTGGACCACCAACTCGCGGCCCAGTTCTGGGGCGTGGACGACCCTGTCACTGCGCTCAAGGTCAACGCCATCGTCGGCGGCACACCCGCCTACCGCCGTGAGTTCGCCCGCGACGACACTCCGGCCGATCCCGCCGACTTCGACCCGTGGGTCCTGCGCACCGTTCTCTCCCCGACCAGCCCGTTGTTCCGCGAGGCCCGCTACCTGCTCGCGGACGAGCCGGCACTGCAGGACACCGCGCTCTACCACTCGGTGCTGGCGGCCATCGCCCACGGCAATGCCGGGCGCGGTGGCATCGCGTCCTACCTCGGCCGAAAGTCCAGCGATCTCGCCCATCCGCTCAACGTGCTGGAGGACTGCGGGCTGATCACCCGAGAGCCCGACGTCTTCAAGGAGAACCGCTCGACCTTCCGCATCGCCGAGCCGCTGGTCACCTTCTACCACGCCGTGATGCGGCCGATCTGGTCCGACCTGGAGCACACCCGGGACGCGCACCGCCTGTGGCAGCGGGCTCAGCAGCGCTTCGCAGGCAATGTGCTCGGCCCGCACCTGGAGCACCTCTGCCGCCATTGGAGCCGACACTTCGCCCCGGAGGACCTCTTCGGGGACCATCCCAACCGGGTGGGCTCCGGCACCGTGAACGACCCCTCCGCCCGCACCACCCACGAACTGGACGTCGCCGTCTTCGGCCTCGATGACGACAACCGTGCCCCGCTGCTGGCCATCGGCGAGGTCAAGTGGGGGGATGTCATGGGCATCGGGCACCTCGAACGACTGGCCCGGATCCGCGCCCTGTTGACCGCCCAGGGCCGCCACGGAGCGGAGTCGGCCCGTCTGGTCTGCTTCAGTGCAGCTGGATTCACCGACGAACTCCGCAGCCGAGCGGCCGCCGACGGCGGCATCGTCCTGGTCGGAGCCGCGGACTTCTACCGCTGACAGGCCAGTGCCCCACGCCCCCGTCGTGCCTCCACGCGCGGGGCCCAGCTCCGCGGTTTCGCCGCCACGACGGCTGTTCTCTCCGAGACTGACGGCGAGGACGTCCGTCGGCATGAGGAGCTATGAGGTGACGCGCATCGTCAAGGAGTCACGGCGCGACCGGCTCATGGAGCAGATCGCGCGGGTGCATGCGCGCCTCGACGCCGCGCCGGGACTTCGTCCGGTGGGTGAGGGGGAAGCACGGCTGTTCGCGGCGCACGATCTCGCGTCGCTCGCGGAGGTCGCGTTCGGCGAGGTGGTCGATCCGCTCCGCCTCACCGATGCAGCGATCGAGGACCTGGCGCGGCGGCTGGCGTACCCGCTCCGGGAGGAGGACCCGTACCGCCGCCGGTACTTGATCACCCGGGCGGACCGGCCTGTCGGCACGGTGGCGGTCGACGACTACCCGATCGGCCCAGACGAGCTCCAGCTCAGCTCCCTGTATCTGCGCCCGGACGCACGAACCCTGGGCGTGGGCGGCGCCACCGTCGACACGGTTCGCCGGGCCGCGACCGCCGAAGGACTGGGCGGGGTCCGCCTGACTGCGGACTGGCTGCGCCCGCAGTCGATCCGCTCCTACCTGCACCTGGGTTTCCTGGTGTCGCACTGGAAGCACGCCATCCATATGGTGTGGCGGCGCAGATCAGTCCGGCTCCGCTACCGGGCAGTCGGGGCCGAACGCAGACTGCTGGCCGAAGTCGAACTCGTTGGTACCGAGCAGCCGTTGCTGACCGCGACACGGTCGGGCCCGTGGCTCCGACTTGAGCAGCATCCGCTCGATGCCCACCTGCGCGAAGCGCATCCCGGCCTGGAGCAGGACGCCCTGTCCACCATGGCAGTGCACCTCGCTCTTGACGGGTACCCACTGATCCGCGATCGCGCGCGCTGGGAGGAGGGCTACCGCTGGAGCGAGGGTGGCGAACCGGAGGGCCTGGCCCGCCGGATCTGGTTCTTCGAGGAGTACGCCCGCCGCTGCGGACACCAAGTCGACACCCCTGTCCGGGAATTGCCGCCCGGCCTGTCCTGGCCGACCTGGGACTGAGCACCACCGGGCCGATGTGGAAACCCGTGTGGAAACCGTCGCCGTCGCCGTCGCCTGGCCTGTGAGCCCGGAGGTCTGGAGCCTGCGGCGAGGCCCTGCCCATCAGGCGGACAGGGCCTGTCCCGCGATCGGGCGCGCCGCTACGGTGGCGGCATGACCCTGTTGGTGAGCCGCCGCCATGTGGACCATGGCCTTGCCACCACCACGCGTTGTCGCCGCGTCAGCTGACGCGGCCCGCCACCTCACTCTCGTTTCGAGACTCTCCTTCGAGGGCCGCTCCCTTCCGAGCCGAGCGGCCCTCTCGCATGTCCACCCGCCGACCCCGCGCCGACCTCGCCGGTCCGCGTGCGGGTCCGCGTCTGCTGCTGCGTGTCCGGCCGCCTGGCGTCACTTCCTTCCGCCGAGCAACGGAACAGGACCTGCCATGCGCCTGCGCACCTCCCTGACCTTCACCGCCGCCGCGCTGTGCCTCGCGGTCGGCAACGCCTTCGCGGCGACACCGTCGGCACCGGCCGGATTCGGGCCGCTGCCGCCGCAGAACCCGGCCACCGCGGCCGACGGCACCGCGACCATGCACGGCGACAGCGCCTCCAGCGACACCACCCCGTACCCGGGCCCGGGGACCGGCCCGATCAGCTGGAGCCGGACGGCGCTCGCCTCCGCCTGCCCGACCGTGGTGATCGGCAGTGACCGGATGCCCGTCGCGCTCTGCACGACGATCTTCGGGCGGACACCGACGGTGCACCTGCTCGATCCGTCCACCGGGGCCGACCTCGCCTCCCTGGCCCTGCCGAAGGGCAGCCTCTTCGGCGGTGTGTACGCGTACCTGGACAACACCGATGCGCTGGTCGTGGTCGACGGCGACGACAACCTGCTGCGCATCGGCCACCACCGGTCGGCGGGAGGCGGTTGGACGCTCGCGGTGGACCAGTCCACGTCGCTGGCGGGCGCGATCCCGAGCGGTGACAACATCGTCGGCCTGAGCGCCGGGTGGGACGGCCGGATCTGGTTCGCGACCGCCGGCGGCGTCATCGGGACCGCCGACACGAGGACCGGCGTGGTGCGGACCATCAGCACCGGCGAGGGCGTGGAGAACAGCATCTCCACCGTCCCCGGCCATACCGCCGTCGCCACCGACCACGCCCTCTACCTGCTCGGCGAGGCCCCGGACGGCACCCCGCAGATCCAGTGGCGCGCCCCCTACGACCGCGGGCCCGGTCGCAAGCCCGGCCAACTCAGCTGGGGCACCGGCGCGACGCCCAGCTTCTTCGGGCCCGGCGACGGCACCGGGTACGTGACCATCACCGACAACGCGGCACCGCACGAGAACCTGCTGGTCTGGAAGGTCTCCTCCGGGCCGACGCCGGTCTGCAGCACGCCGGTGCTGACGCAGTCCCCGGAGAGCGGCACCGAGGACGCGGTGATCGCCTCCGGACACAGCGTCTTCGTCACCGACACCTACGGCTACCCCTACCCGGCGCTGCCCTCCGGCGCTCCGGCGAGCGTGCCGTCGTCGGCCTCCTTCGACGGCGGGCTGAGCCGGGTCGACCTCGATGCCGACGGGAACGGCTGCCACCTGGCCTGGAACAGCGACGTCCGGTCGGCGGCGCTCCCCCGCCTCTCGCTCGCGGACGGCCGGATCTACACCCTCAGCGTCAGCGGCCCGACCGGCCTGGTCGGCAGCGACACCTTCGCGAGCTACTCCTACGCGGTGCTCGACCCGGCGACCGGCGCCGAGCTGTCCAGCACTCCGATCGGCCTCGGTCTGCTCTACAACCCGCTGCAGATGACCGGCACGACCGCACCGGACGGCACCCTCTACCAGGGCACCGAGACGGGTGTGTTGCGGATCACCCGAGGCTGAACCGGCCCGCGGCTTGGGCGACAACGGTGGTGACATGCGGGTGCCTCGGACGTCTTGGGCCGAAGTGGAGTAATCGAAACGCGTTCTTCGTCTGGTTTCACCATGGCCAGGGCGCATTCGTCCGCGAAGGATGTCCAGGACCTTCATCGGGGCCTCTGTCCCGAATGCCCAGTACAGAGGTACTCGCATGCAGCAAGCAGGCACGGACGGCCACAGCCTGATCGAGCAGTACGGCGTCGACACCATCCCGGACGCCGAGCGGACCAGCTCGCCCAAGGACATCGTCCACATCCTGGTGGGCTCCAACCTCGCCTTCGGCGTGGTCGTCTTCGGCTGGCTGCCGGTCTCCTTCGGGCTGTCCTTCTGGGGCAGCATGACCTCGCTGGTGCTCGGCACGGTGCTCGGCATCGTGCTGACCGCGCCGCTCGCGCTGGTCTCGCTGCGGACCGCGACCAACCTCTCCACCAGCTCCGGAGCGTTCTTCGGGGTGCGCGGACGGTTGATCGGCTCGCTGGTCGGCCTGCTGCTGTCGCTCGGCTATACCGCGCTGGCGCTCTGGGTCGGCGGCGACGTCGTGGTCGGCTCGCTCAACCGGATGCTGGGGCTGCCCGCCGACGGGCCCGCCTACATCGTCACCTACTCGGTGCTGGCCGTGCTCAGCGCGACCGCGGCCGTGTTCGGCTACCGGATGCTGCTCAAGCTGGAGCGCCTGCTGATGTGGGCGATGGGCGTGCTGCTGATCGCCGGGCTCTTCGCCTTCGCGCCGCACTTCGACGCGTCCTCGCACGGGAGTTACCTGCTCGGCGGCTTCTGGCCGACCTGGCTGCTGTCGGTCGTCGCCGCCGGTCTGAGCGGTCCGATCGCCTTCATCACGCTGCTCGGCGACTACACCCGCTACGTCTCCCCCGCCCGCCACGCGCGGGGACGGGTGCTCTGGTCCACCGGTCTCGGGCTCTTCCTCGGCCTGCTGATCCCGCAGCTGTTCGGCACGTTCACGGCGGTGGCGACGCATGCCGGGAACAGCTACGTGCACAGCCTGATCCTCGGGTCGCCCGCCTGGTTCCTCCTTCCGCTGCTGGTCAACGGCCTGATGGGCAGCGCGGGCAACACCGGCCTGATGCTCTACAGCATGGGCCTCGACCTGGACGCGATCCTGCCGCGCGCGACGCGGCTCCAGGCCACCTACGTGGTCGCCGCGATGGCGACGGTGCTGGTCTTCCTCGGCCACTTCGTCTGGAACGCGCAGGACGCGGTGACCTCGTTCGTGCTGATCCTCACCGCGATCGGCACGCCGTGGGCCGTGATCACCCTGATCGGCCACTACCGCTGCCGCGGCGACTACGACCAGCACTCCCTTCAGGTGCTCAACCAGCGCTCCCGGGGCGGCATCTACTGGTACCGCGCGGGCTGGAACACCGCCGCGACCGTCGCCTGGGCGGGCGGCAGCGCCCTCGGCCTCTGCGCCGTCGACACCCCCGTCTACCAGGGCCCGCTGCTCCCCTACACCGGCGGGATCGACATCAGCTTCCTGCTCTCCGGCGCCTTCGCCGCCGGGCTCTACCTGCTGCTCTCGCGGGGCGCCCGCGGTCGCGCCGGGCACCTCCCGGGAGGGCCTGACGCCCGGACGATGGGCACCACCGCGCCGCTCACCCGCGTCGTGGACTAGCGTCCGCGCCCTGAAAACTCCTCGGCCCGCGGGAGCGGCCGAGGTTGGGGCTGCCGGCAGCCCCTGAGGGCCGGTCGGGGAATGCGGCCCCGACCGGCCCTGATCATCTTTGCCGCGCTCGTCCGCGTCGCGGTCAGCGCTCGCGGCCGCGTGGCTTGAGGCGGAGGCCCGGGAGTTCGGGGGCCGGGATCGGGTGGCCGTCGTAGCCGTGGACCTCGCCGAAGCGGTCGCCCGTCATCCAGTCCTGGCGGGCGGCGGCGATCTCCTCGTGCGAGCGGCCGACGAAGTTCCACCACATGACCAGCTTCTCGGCGAACGGCTCGCCGCCCAGCAGCATCACGCTCGCCGGTCCGTCGTCCGCGCGCAGCGGGAGGGAGCGGCGGCCGCAGCCGAGGTAGAGCAGGGAGCCGGGCTCGATCCGGACGCCGTCGACCACGGCGGCGCCGGACATGGCCAGGGCCGCGTACTCGAAGTCGGGCTGGAGCGGGAGCTCAGCCTCCGCGCCTGCGGCGAGGCTGAGGTCAGCGCCCATCAGCGGCGTGAAGGTTCGGCCCGGGGAGGTCGCGCCGTCCAGGCTGCCGAGGATCACGGTGGCGTCCACGCCCTGGCCCTGGACGCGGGGCAGCTCCGGGTGGTGGTCGAAGCTCGGTTCGGTGAAGCGGTCGCCGTCCGGCAGCGCGACCCACAACTGGGCTCCGTGCAGCCACTTTCCGTGCGACTTCGGCGACATCTCGGAGTGGGAGATGGCGTGACCCGCCGTCATCAGGCCCAGCTCGCGCGGGTGCACGGTCTGGACGGAGCCGAGGCTGTCGCGGTGCTCGACGAATCCGTCGTGCAGCCAACTGACCGTCTGCAGGCCCATGTGCGGGTGCGGTGCGACCCGCATGCCGGGCTCGCGCTCGATGTCGTCGGGACCGTAGTGGTCGACGAAGCACCACGCGCCGATCATGCGCCGCCCCAGGTTCGGCAGCAGCCGCCGCACCACCGTGCTCTCACCGAGCTGGACCGGCTTGCCGGTCAGCAACTCCCGTACGGGCTGCGCGGAGACGTCCTCGCGTCCGCCGCAGAGCGTCGGCTGGGGCTTCACGTCGAGGTTGCTCATGCCGTCTCCCTACACGCTTCGCTTCTCGCGGGCAGCCTACGGCTCGATGATCCGAACCGGGAGTTCGCGTACCGCGACACGCAACGACTCCGCGAAGCGCTCGTACTCAGCCGTGCGCGGCGACGACGGACGGTGCGACAGGCCGATCCGCCGCCCAGGCGGCGGATCGCTGAACCGGGTCGCGGCCAGCCCCGCCGCGCGTCCCGTCTCCACCGGCACCGCCGTCGCCGGGAGCAGCGTCACCCCGAGGCCGCCCGCGACCAGCTGCACCAGCGTCGACAGCCCCGCCGCCCGCGTCGCGCCCGGCTCCGCGCCGACCTCGCGGCAGAGGTCCAGCGCCTGGTCGCGCAGGCAGTGGCCCTCCTCAAGCAGCAGCACGTCGAGGTCGAGCAGCACGTCGCGCGGCACGTCCACGCGTCCGGCGAGCTCGTGGTCGGGCGGGGTGACCAGGACGAAGTCCTCGTCGTAGAGCGGGATGTCGACCAGCCCCGCGCCCCCGGGAAGGGCGAGCAGCAGCAGGTCGAGCCGGCCGGACTGCAGCCCGTCGACCAGTTGGTGGGTGCGCTCTTCGTGGACGTGCAGGTCGAGGTCCGGGTAGTGGTCGCGGGCCAGCCGCAGCACGGTCGGCAGCAGGTAAGGCGCGATCGTCGGGATCACGCCCAGGTGCAGCGGCCCGGTGAAGGGACGCCGTGTGGCGTCGACCTCCTCCGTCAGCGCGTTGAGCTCGCCCAGGACGCGGCGCGCGCGGACGGCGACACGCTCGCCGACGGGTGTGATGATGACCTTGCGGGTGGTGCGCTCCACCAGCTGGACGCCGAGCGCCTCCTCGAGCGCCGCGACGGCTCCGGACAGCGCCGGCTGGCTCATCCGCAGCGACGCCGCGGCCTCGCGGAAGTGCCGGTGCTCGGCCACGGCGGCGAAGGCGCGAAGCTGCGCCACACTGGGGGTCTTACTGATAGCTTCCTCCGATCAACAGGTTTGATTGTAGCTATTTCCCTGATCAAACCCGGTTGTGCGAGGTTGGCCGAGTACGTCAAGCAACCTTCTGAGGAGACCCCTCCGTGCTGACCATCGGCGACAAGTTCCCCGAGTACGACCTCACCGCCTGCGTCTCGCTGGAATCCGGCAAGGAGTTCGAGGCGATCAACCACAAGTCCTACGAGGGCAAGTGGCGCGTGGTGTTCTTCTGGCCGATGGACTTCACCTTCGTCTGCCCGACCGAGATCGCCGCCTTCGGCAAGCTGAACGACGAGTTCGCCGACCGTGACGCGCAGATCCTCGGCGTCTCCGGCGACTCCGAGTTCGTGCACCACGCCTGGCGCAAGGACCACAAGGACCTGCGCGACCTGCCCTTCCCGATGCTGGCCGACATCAAGCACGAGCTGATGCGCGACTGCGGCGTCGAGGGCGCGGACGGCACCGCCCAGCGCGCGGTCTTCATCGTGGACCCGAACAACGAGATCCAGTTCGTGATGGTCACCGCCGGTTCCGTGGGCCGCAACCCCAAGGAGGTCCTGCGGGTCCTCGACGCGCTGCAGACCGACGAGCTGTGCCCGTGCAACTGGACCAAGGGCGAGGAGACGCTGGACGCCGGCGCGCTGCTCGCGGGCGAGTGAGCGGGTAGTCCACACCATGGCACTCGACGAACTGAAGGCAGCCCTCCCGGACTACGCCAAGGACCTCAAGCTCAACCTGGGCTCGGTCATCGGCAACGCGGACCTGCCGGAGCAGCAGCTCTGGGGCACGGTCCTCGCCTGCGCGATCGCCTCGCGCAGCGAGCGGGTGCTCTCCGAGCTGGAGCCGGAAGCCCGCGCCAACCTCAAGCCTGAGGCGTACGAGGCGGCGAAGGCCGCGGCGGCGATCATGGCGATGAACAACGTCTACTACCGGACGCTGCATCTGCTCTCCGACAAGGAGTACAGCACGATGCGGGCCGGCCTGCGGATGAACGTCATCGGCAACCCGGGCGTGGAGAAGGTCGACTTCGAGCTCTGGTCCCTGGCGGTCTCGGCGATCAACGGCTGCGGCCAGTGCCTGGACTCTCACGAGCAGGTGCTGCGCAAGGCGGGCGTCGAGCGCGAGGTCATCCAGGCCGCGGTCAAGATCGCCGCGGTCGTCCAGGCCGTCGGCGTCACGCTCGAGGCCGAAGGCCGCATGAACTGAGCCCAGGGGCGCGGGGAACTGCGCGAGCAACCACCCAATCGGGATGGCCCTGCTCGTTCGGCGAGTCACCACACACGGTGGCTTGTCGCGCAGTTCCCCGCGCCCCTTGCGGGCTGCAACTACCGGCGGCAGCACAGGCCAGGCTTGTCGCGCCCACGCGGCGGAGCCGCAGATCAGCAGAGCCCCGCGCCCCTGCTGTGCTTACTCGCTTGCCGCAGCGCTGAGCGCCGCGCGGATGTCCTCGTCGACGTGGTAGCGCTGGCGGAGGTAGCCGACCGTGGTGTTGGTGACAGCGACCAGCGGGACCGAGACGATCGCTCCGCCGATGCCGCCGACGATCGAGCCGCAGGTCACCGCGAGGATCACCGCGAGCGGGTGGATCCGGACCGCGCGGCCGAGGATGAGGGGCTGGAGCAGGTGGCCCTCGATCTGCTGGACGCCCAGCAGGACCACCAGGACCAGCGCCGCAGTCACGATGCCGTGCGTCACCAGGCCGATCAGGACCGCGATCGTGCCGGTCACCAGCGCGCCGACCAGCGGGACGAACGCGCCGAGGAAGATGATCACCGCGATCGGCATCGCCAGCGGGACACCCAGCAGGTAGATCCCGATACCGATCGACACCGCGTCGATGAACGCGACCATCACCGTGCCGCGCACGTACGCGGTCAGCGTCGCCCACGCGCGCGGGCCCGCGCCCGCCATCGCCATGCGGGAGCGCAGCGGCAGCAGCCGGAGCGTCCAGCCCCAGATCCGCTCGCCGTCGTAGAGCAGGAAGAACGTGCAGAACGCGGCCAGGAAGACGCCGGTCACGATCTCCACCACGATGCCGACCGTGGAGAAGCCGAACGAGGTGATCTGGTCGCTGTTGGTGCCGACGACCTTGGTCAGCTGGTTGGCGAACTCGTTGATCTGCTTGTCGGTGAGGTGCATCGGCCCGGTCTCGAGCCAGTGCTTGATCTGCAGGATGCCGGTCTGGACGTGGTCGGTGACCTGGTTGAGGTTGGTGCTGACCTGCCAGACCACGAACCAGGCGACCAGCGCGATGCCGATCAGCCCGCCGAGGAAGGTCATCGCCGTGGCCGGGCCGCGCGGAACGCCGTGGCGGCGGAACCACGAGACGGTCGGCTGCAGCAGCGCGCTGATCAGCAGCGCGGCGACGAAGGCGAAGGCGACGATCCGCAGCGTGCCGATGATCCGGAACAGGAAGTACAGGCCGGCGCCGACGATCAGCATGCGCCAGATGCCCTCGGCGGCCACCCGCAGCGTCCACGGGACGGCCTCGGAGGGGTGCGCAGGGCGCGCCGGGTAGGGCGGCTGCCCGTTCGGCTGCCCGTTCAGGCCGCCGCCGTTCACCGTGCCCGCAGGCAGCCCGCCGGAGCCGTCCGCCGAAGCGAGCGGGGCCGAGGCAGGAGCCGGGATCGGGTGCTGCTCGGCCGCGTGCACCTCGATCGGGTGCCGCTCGATCGGGACGTGGACGACCGGATCCGGCTGCGGAGGCGCCTCGGCCTCGGCGCGCCTACGGGCGACACGCCCGATCAACGCCGACCATCCGCCGCCCTCGCCCGCCATTACGTCCGCCCCTTCTCCCTGCACTGTCCGTCCGGTCTCGAACGGTACCGGGTGCGCCGGGCGACAGGAGCAACCGGCACCCGTGGATCAGGGAGACATCAGGGAGATGTCGGGGATCAGATCAAAATCTTTCGGGCAAATCGGGAAAAAGAGGTTTAGCCCGGTAAACGCGCGGGGACGGTGCTTCACGAGGCCGTCCCGCACACGCGGCCTCTCCGTGGGAGAAGTAGGAAGCCCCCGATCGGACAGGGATCGGGGGCTTCCACACGTTCAACGCCAGGCCGGAGCCGGCGGTACCGGATCAGTACCAGCTGTGGGCCTGCCAGAAGTCCCACGCGCCGCAGGGGCTGCCGTAGCGGGAGTTCATGTAGTTCAGGCCCCACCGTATCTGCGTGGCGGGGTTGGTCTGCCAGTCGGCGCCGGCGGAAGCCATCTTGTCGCCGGGCAGCGCCTGGACCAGGCCGTACGCGCCGGAGGACGCGTTGGTCGCCTGGTAGTTCCACCCGCTCTCACGGGTGACGATCTGGCTGAAGCACTCGAACTGGGTGGTGTTCCCGATGATCGACGCGGCCAGTGCCTGGACGGAGCCGGGGCTGTAGGACACCAGTTGGGCACGCTCTGCCGCGGCCTGGCGGCTCGCGGCCTCCTGCGCTGCCGCCGCGGCGGCACGAGCACGAGCTGCTGCCTCTGCGGCCGCCTTGGCGTGGGCGGCGTTCGCGGCCTGCGTGCGGGCTGCCTGGGCGGCGGCCTTCTGTGCGGTGACAGTGGCCGCAGCCTGCTGGGCGTCACTCTGGCGGTACAGGTTGTCGCTGATGACCTGAGCCGAGTTGCCCGACGGGATTGCGGAGAGGAGGGTCGAGCCTGCGACGTCGGACACCTGGGCAGGCTTCGCCTCACCCGAGGCGACGCCGACAACGGCGCCGACGGCAGTCACGGCAGTGGCGGAGGCCACGGCCATCCCCCGAACCGAAATCCGGTTCACATGGTTTCCTTCCAGCGTCGCCCGCGTGGTGACCGAACGGACGAACCCCGCCCTTGACGCTGGCCTCCCCGGTGCACTGGTCACGGAAGACGCGGGCCCGCTCGTACCCCGGTTTCCCGGGGCACGGTTCCAAATCGGGCGGCGTGCGGCCTCACGATGTTCAGTTGTTGTGTGTGGATTGCGAACGGATGGTGCATGTTCCGTTTGCAAGTCGTGCCGCACGCAGGGCCTGACAGATCCCACACACTGCCGCACGGCGGCGCGCAAGCGCAATTCCCCTCTGCGTGGCGAAGCTCACATGGCTCAGTGGGCCACCAATTCACGCCAGTCACTCGCCTGACGGGTGACGGATCGTTACGATGCTCTGCCCTCCCGGCGCGGAACCGGGAGGGCACAGGTGTTATGAGTGACTGTCGTCCTGTTCGGCGGTTTTGAGACCGCCTCAGGCTTCTTCGACGCCTTGGGCGTCTTGAGTGCCTTAGGGCTGAATGTCCTCCAGCATCTCGGTCACCAGCGCGGCGATCGGCGAACGCTCCGAACGGTTGAGCGTCACGTGGGCGAAGAGCGGATGCCCCTTCAGCTTCTCCACGACCGCCACGACCCCGTCGTACCGACCGACCCTCAGGTTGTCGCGCTGCGCGACGTCGTGGGTGAGCACGACCCGCGAACCCTGCCCGATTCGGGACAGAACGGTCAGCAGGACGTTGCGCTCCAACGACTGCGCCTCGTCGACAATGACGTAGGCGTCGTGCAGCGAACGACCACGGATGTGGGTCAGCGGCAGCACCTCCAGCATTCCGCGGGAGAGCACCTCCTCGATCACGTCCGGGGTGGTCACCGCGGAGAGGGTGTCGAAGACGGCCTGAGCCCAGGGGCTCATCTTCTCCGACTCGGAGCCCGGGAGGTAGCCCAACTCCTGCCCGCCGACCGCGTAGAGAGGCCGGAACACCATCACCTTGCGGTGCTGGCGCCGCTCCAGCACGGCCTCCAGGCCGGCGCAGAGCGCCAACGCGGACTTGCCGGTGCCGGCCCGCCCGCCGAGCGAGACGATTCCCACCTCCTGGTCCAACAGCAGGTCCAGCGCCACCCGCTGTTCCGCGCTGCGCCCGCGCAGCCCGAAGGCCTCGCGGTCGCCGCGCACGAGCCGGACCCGACCGTCGGCGGTGACCCGTCCCAGCGCGCGCCCGCGCTCGGAGGTGATCACCAGTCCGGTGTGCACGGGAAGGTCCCGCGCCTCCGGAAGATCGATCGGTTCGCCCGTGAACAGGCCGTCAACCTCCTCAGCACTGACGGCCAGATCGGACATTCCGGTCCAACCGGAGGTGATGGCAAGCTCCGCGCGGTACTCCTCGGCCAACAGGCCGACGGAGGAGGCCTTGACGCGCAGCGGCAGGTCCTTGGAGACGACGGTGACGTCGAACCCCTCGGCCTGGAGGTTCCTCGCGACGGCGAGGATCCGGGTGTCGGCGTCGCCCAGCCGGTAGCCGGCGGGGAGGACGGTGGGGTCGGTGTGGTTCAGCTCGACCCTGATCGTGCCGCCGAGTTCGCCCACCGGGATCGGGGCGTCCAACCGGCCGTAGCGGACCCGGTAGTCGTCCAGCAGACGGAGCGCCTGCCGGGCGAAGTAACCGAGCTCAGGGTGGTGCCGCTTGGCTTCCAGCTCGGTCACCACGACCACGGGAAGCACGACCTCGTGCTCCTCGAACCTGGTCATGGCGCTCGGGTCAGCCAGCAGGACACTGGTGTCGAGGACGTACGTGCGCCGGTCGTGCGTACTCCGGCGGCTCTTGACACTGACCACAGGGCCTCCCGGGCGAGTGGCCCGCTGCCACCCGCGGTTCACCGTCGCCCTCGGCCCCGATGGCCGAGGTCACGGTCTGACTCCGGTTATTCCCCAGGCGTCCCATTCCATGCAGAACGCAAGCGGTTGTCGACGGATCTTCACCATGCAGCCACCTGTGCCGATGGGCAGAGGGGCCGGTTGCAACCACCTCAGGGGCGCGAGGAACTGCGCGAGAAACCACCCCATGAGGCAGGGCCCCGAACGAGCAGGGCCATCCGCACAGGGTGGTGTCCGCTGAACCCTGGGTCAGCCGCCGTAGCGGCGGTTGCGCTGGGCGTAGTCGCGCAGGGCGCGGAGGAAGTCGACCTTGCGGAAGGCCGGCCAGTACGCCTCGCAGAAGTAGAACTCCGAGTGCGCCGACTGCCACAGCAGGAAGCCGGAGAGCCTCTGCTCTCCGGACGTCCG
Source organism: Streptacidiphilus fuscans (assembly GCF_015690355.1). Taxonomy (GTDB): domain Bacteria; phylum Actinomycetota; class Actinomycetes; order Streptomycetales; family Streptomycetaceae; genus Streptacidiphilus; species Streptacidiphilus fuscans. The sequence goes on from NZ_JADPRT010000002.1 coordinate 677,485, forward strand.
GATGACCAGGTCCGGGTCCGGCTGGCCGCTGGTGTAGAGGTGGCGGGCGATCTGCTCGACGTCGATCATCTCGGCGACCTGCTCCAGCGGAGTCCCCTCCGCCGCCTGCTCCTGGAGCAGCTTGCGCACCGCCTCGGCGATCTCGTGCCGACCGCCGTACCCGACTGCGACGTTGACCAGCAGGCCCTTGTTGTCCGCGGTGTCCTGGTCGGCCGCCTTCAGCACCGAGGCCGTCGACTCCGGCAGGAGATCGAGCGCGCCGACCGGGTGGACCCGCCAGCGGCCGGAGGCGGCGAGCCCGCGGACGGCCTCCTCGATGATGCCGAGCAGCGGCACCAGCTCGTCGGCGGGCCGGTTCAGGTTGTCCGTGGACAGCAGCCACAGGGTGACCACCTCGACGCCGGTCTCCTCGCACCAGCCGAGGAACTCCGGGATCTTGTCCGCGCCGGTCTGGTGCCCGTCTGCCGTGGACATGCCCGCCGCGCGCGCCCAGCGGCGGTTGCCGTCGAGCATGACGCCGACGTGGCGCGGCACGTCGCCGCGGTCGAGGTGCGCCTCGACGCGGTATCCGTACAGGCCGTAGACGGCGCTCCGGAGCAGCGGGGAACGCCGGACCCATCCTCCGAGATCCATGTCGGCCCCTCCGTGTGCTCGCCAGTGCGGGGCCACCCTACTCCCCACCGGTTAATGTTCCGTGAGGAGACAAAACCCACGGAGAGGCCCCCATGATCCCCGCCCCCTACCGGCCTGCCGACAACCGCTACGACGGTTCGATGAAGTACCGCCGGACCGGCCGCAGCGGTCTCAAGCTGCCCGAGATCTCCCTCGGGCTGTGGCACAACTTCGGCGACGACCGGACGCTGGACACCCAGCGCGCCATCCTGCGCCGGGCGTTCGACCTGGGCGTGACCCATTTCGACCTGGCCAACAACTACGGCCCGCCCTACGGCTCGGCCGAGGCCAACTTCGGCCGTCACCTGGCCGCGGACTTCCGCCCGTTCCGCGACGAGCTGGTGATCTCGACCAAGGCGGGCTACGACATGTGGCCCGGCCCGTACGGCGAGTGGGGCTCGCGCAAGTACCTGACCGCCAGCCTGGACCAGTCCCTGAAGCGGATGGGCCTGGACTACGTCGACATCTTCTACTCGCACCGCTTCGACCCGGAGACCCCGCTGGAGGAGACGATGGGCGCGCTGGCGTCCGCCGTCCAGCAGGGCAAGGCGCTCTATGTCGGCATCTCCTCGTACAGCGCGGAGAAGACCCGCGAGGCCGCCGCGATCCTGCGCGACCTGGGCGTCCCGCTGCTGATCCACCAGCCGTCCTACTCGATGCTGAACCGCTGGATCGAGGACGACGGCCTGCTGGACACGCTGGAGGCGGAGGGCGCGGGCTGCATCGGCTTCGCGCCGCTGGCCCAGGGCATCCTGACGGACCGCTACCTGCACGGCATCCCCGCCGACTCCCGTGCGGCGCAGGGCAAGTCGCTGGACCCGGCGTCCATCGACGAGCGGACGCTCGGCAAGCTGCGCGGCCTCAACGAGCTCGCGGCCGGACGCGGCCAGTCGCTGGCCCAGCTGGCGCTGAGCTGGCTGCTGCGCGACCCGCGGATGACCTCGGCGCTGATCGGCGCCTCCTCGGTGGCACAGCTGGAGACGAACGTCGCCGCGGTGCAGGGCGCTCCGCTGAGCGACGAGGAATTGGCTGAAATCGATCGCTATGCGACCGACGCGGACCTCAACCTCTGGGCGAAGTCCAGCGAGAGCTGAGTCGTAAGACGCCCACCGGTCCAGACTGCGACTGAAGCGAACGCTCCAGTTGTGGTCTGGACCATCTTTTTGCCGGTCACCGGGGCAACACCCCTGTTGAACAGCCAACTTCATGGACACCGCACGACCTTAACCAAGCCTTAAGAGGCTTTCTGACCCCTTGACAGGCCAACTGGTCTAGTCCAACTTGTGTTGCGGGTTTCACTTCTCGTCTTTCCCCGCTTCCCCCACAGTTGAGGACAGACCGCCATGCCATCCCCCCGTGCTGTGAACGCCGCGCTGGCCTCCGTGGCCGCGTTGGGACTCGGCCTCACCGGCCTGGTCGCCCTGAGCGGCGGCGCGTCCGCCGCCACCGCCAACCTCGTGGTCAATCCCGGTTTCGAGACCGGGACGCTGGCCAACTGGACCTGTGACGCCGGCACCGGCGCGGTCACCACGTCCACCGTCCACTCCGGCTCCTACGCGCTGGCGGCGACCCCCACCGCCTCCGACGACGCACAGTGCACGCAGACCATCAGCGTCCAGCCCAACTCGTCCTACACGCTGAGCGCGTGGGTCAACGGGCCGTACGCCTACCTCGGCACCCAGGGCGACGGCACCACGGACGTCAGCACCTGGTCCGACACCAGCTCCTGGAACCAGCTGAGCACCACCTTCAGCACCGGGGCGTCCACCACCAGCGTCACCATCTACCTGCACGGCTGGTACGGGCAGTCGACCTACTACGCGGACGACGTCGTGCTGAGCGGCGCGGCCGGTCCCAGCCCGAGCCCGACGCAGAGCGGCAGCCCGTCGCCGAGCGCCAGCGCGTCCGCCTCGTCGAGCCCGAGCTCGTCCCCGACGCCGACGGCCACCGCCACGACACCGACCCCCACGTCCACCGCGACCGGCAGCGGCGGCGGGGGCAACCCGAAGCACTGGGTGACCGGCTACTGGCAGGACTTCGACAACGGCGCGACCGACCAGACGATCGCCGACGTCAACTCGGAGTACAACCTGATCGCGGTCGCGTTCGCCAACGCGGACTCGGCCGGGGACGGCGGGATCACCTTCTCGCTCGACCCGACGCTGCAGAGCAAGCTCGGCGGCTACACCGACGCCCAGTTCAAGGCGGACATCGCCGCCAAGCAGGCGGCCGGCGACAAGGTGATCCTCTCGGTGGGCGGCCAGAACGGCACCATCTCGATCACCAGCGCCGCGCAGGCCACCGCCTTTGCGAACAGCGCGTACTCGATCATCCAGCAGTACGGCTTCAACGGCGTGGACATCGACCTGGAGAACGGGCTCAACCCGACCTACATGGCCTCCGCGCTGCACCAGCTGGCGGCGAAGGTGGGGTCGGGCTTCATCCTGACCATGGCCCCGCAGACGATCGACGTGCTGAACTCCTCGTCCGACTACCTGGCGACCGCGCTGCAGGTGAAGGACATCCTGACGATCATGAACACCCAGTACTACAACTCGGGTTCCATGAACGGCTGTGACGGCGGTGTCTACTCCGAGGGCAGCGTCGACTTCATCACCTCGCTCGCCTGCACCGCGATCCAGGCGGGCCTGAGCCCGAACCAGGTGGGCATCGGCGTCCCGGCGTCGAGCAGCGCGGCCGGCAGCGGCTACGTCGGGCCGAGCGTGGTCGAGAACGCCCTGAACTGCCTGGCGAAGGACACCAACTGCGGCACCTTCAAGCCCAGCACCACGTGGCCGACGATCGGCGGCGTGATGACCTGGTCGACCGCCTGGGACGCCAGCAACGGCAACCAGTTCGCGACCAACGAGGGCGCGTTCGTCCACGCCATGCCGTAACACCCGCTGAGAACGGAAGACTGCCCGCCGCGCTCGACAAAGCGCGGCGGGCAGTCGCGTCTGCCGTCCCGTGCTCAGTCGGTGACGGCCAACGCGTCGATCTCGACCAGCAGACCGGCCGGGAGGCCGACGTAGACGGTGGTGCGGGCCGGGACGTCGCCGTCCGGCAGCTCCTTGGCGAACCACGCGTTGTACGCCTCGTTGAGCTCGGCGAAGTGCGCGGTGTCGGTGAGGTAGACGCGCATCATCACCAGGTCGCCCCAGCTCGCGCCGCCTTCGCTCAGCACGGCTCCGACGTTGCGGAGCGTCTGCTCGACCTGCTCGGTGAGGCCGGGGCCGACCGGGGCGCCGGTGGCGGGATCGAAACCGACCTGTCCGGCGACCTGCAGCAGGCCGCCCTTGGCCACGCCCTGCGAGAAACTGGCGACCGGGGTCGGGGCGTGCTCGGTCCGGATCACTCGCTTGCTGCTCATGCGGCTTGCTCCTCAGCACTCTGGGGGTTCTCCGACGGACTGCTGTCAGGCAGGATATGCAACCGACGTTGCACACGGCGCAACCGAATCGACATCCGAAGGAGTCGCTTCATGGGCAGGGACCGGATGAACGGAGCCGCGCTCGACGCGCTGGGCGAGACCGTCGTCGACTGGCGCTTCAAGGGCATGCCGCTGGGCATGTCGACGATGACCGTCGACCGGATGCGGGACGCCAAGCTGAACCTCTTCGAGGACGGCTTCTCCACTCCCCTGCTCACGCTGGAGTCGACGGCGCTGAGCCACAACCTGGAGCTGATGGCCTCGTGGGCCGCCCGCCACGGCCTGGCCCACGCCCCGCACGGCAAGACGCCGCTCGCCCCGCAGCTGATGCAGCGCCAACTGGAGCTCGGCGCCTGGGGCATCACCGCCGCCACGCCGTCGCACGTCCGGATGTACCGGCACTTCGGCGTCCAGCGGATCTTCCTCGGCAACGAGCTGGTCGACGCGGCCGCACTGCGCTGGCTGAGCGACGAGCTCTCCGCCGACCCGGAGTTCCGCTTCGTCTGCTACGTCGACTCGGTGCGCGGCGTCGAGCTGATGGACGCGGCGCTCAGCCACCGCGTGGACGTGGTGGTCGAGCTGGGCGCGACCGGTTCGCGCACCGGCGTGCGGTCGGCGGCGGAGGCGGACGAGGTGGCGCAGGCCGTTCGCGCCTCACGGTGGCTGCGGCTGGTCGGCGTCGCGGGATACGAGGGCACGCTGCCCGACGTGGACGCGGCGCGTACCGTCGTCGCCGACTGGATGGCGAACCTGGTGGCGACGGCCCACCGCTTCGACGCGGCAGGCTGCTTCGCGGATCTCGCGGCGGACGACGAGATCGTCGTCAGCGCGGGCGGCAGCGAGCACTTCGACCTGGTCGCGGCGGCGCTCACCGAGGAGGCACTGGAGCTCTCGCGTCCGGTGCTGCGGCTGCTGCGCTCCGGCGCGTACGTCACGCACGACCACCTCCACTACGCCAGGATCACCCCGCTCACCGACGAGGCGGAGCACTTCCTGCCCGCCCTGAAGCTCTGGGCGCAGGTGGTGTCCCGCCCGGAGGACGGGCTGGCGCTGGTGAACGCGGGCAAGCGGGACGTGCCGTACGACCTCGGCCTCCCGGTCCCGCTGCAGATCCGCACGCCGACGGGGCTGTTGCGCAAGGCCGAGGGTCTGACCGTGACCAAGCTGTCCGACCAGCACGCCTTCGTCGAACTCGCCCCGGGCGCGGCCCCGCTGGAGGTCGGGGACTGGGTGGCCTTCGGTCTGTCCCACCCCTGCACGGCCTTCGAGAAGTGGCAGTTGATCCCCGAGGTCTCCCCCGACGGACAGACGGTCGTCGACTACATCCGCACCTTCTTCTGATTCATATGAGAACGGTCCTGCGCGGCGCGCTCGTCGTCGACGGCAGCGGCGGCGCGCCCTACCGCGCCGACGCCGTCCTCGATGTCAGCCCCGACGACGGCGGACGGATCGCCCGCCTGCACCGCGAGGGCGCGCCCGGCCCCCGGCCGGGCGCTGCCCCGGGCAGCGGTCGGGTGATCGACGCGGACGGCCTCGTGCTCGCGCCCGGCTTCGTCGACATGCACGCGCACTCCGACCTGGCGCTGCTCACCGACCCCGGGCACGAGGCCAAGGTCGCCCAGGGCGTGACGCTGGAGGTGCTGGGCCAGGACGGCCTCTCCTACGCGCCCGTGGACGAGACGACGCTGCCCGGGCTGCGCCGTCAACTCGCCGGCTGGAACGGCGATCCGGACGCCGCCGAGCTGGACTGGAACTGGCGCTCCGTCGGCCAGTACCTGGACCGGCTCGACCAGGGCGTCGCCGTCAACGCCGCCTACCTCGTCCCGCAGGGCACGCTCCGCGCCCTCGTCCTGGGCTGGGAGGACCGCGCGGCCACGCCCGACGAGCTGGAGCGGATGCGCGGGCTGCTCGCGCAGGGGCTGGCGGAGGGCGCGGTCGGCATGTCGTCCGGGCTGACCTACACGCCGGGGATGTACGCCGACACCGCCGAACTCACCGCGCTCTGCGAGGTGGTGGCCGCGCACGGCGGCTACTACTGCCCGCACCACCGCTCGTACGGCGCGGGTGCGCTCGCCGCCTACGCGGAGATGGTCGCGGTGGCCCGCGCCTCCGGCTGCGCGCTGCATCTGGCCCACGCCACCATGAACTTCGAGGTCAACCGGGGCCGCGCGGGCGAGTTGCTGGCGCTGGTCGACGCCGCGCTCGCGGATGGCGTGGACCTGACTCTGGACAGCTATCCCTACCTGCCGGGGTCCACCACCCTGGCCGCGCTGCTGCCCGGCTGGGCGACGGCAGGCGGCCCGGAGGAGACCCTGCGCCGCCTCGGTGACCCGGCGGCGCTGGCCCGGATCCGCGCCGACCTGGAGGTGCACGGTTCGGACGGCTGCCACGGCGTCGTCGCCGACTGGGACACCGTGCAGGTCAGCGGCGTCCGGACGCCCGCGCTGCGCTCGCGCGTCGGCCTGACGGTCAGTCAGTTGGCGTCGCGGGACGGCGTCGAGCCGTTCGCGGCGTTCACGCGACTGCTGGTCGAGGACGGCCTCGGCACGACGATCCTCCAGCACGTCGGCGACGAGGCCAACGTGCGCGCGATCATGCGGCATCCGGTGCACTGCGGCGGCAGCGACGGCCTCCTGGTCGGCGACCGGCCGCATCCGCGCGCCTACGGCACCTTCCCGCGCTATCTCGGCCACTACGTCCGCGAGTTGGGCGTGCTGGGACTGGCGGAGTGCGTGCGGCACCTGGCCGCGACCCCGGCGCGGCGGCTGGGCCTGCGCGACCGCGGACAGGTCCGCGAGGGATGGCGGGCCGACCTGGTCCTGCTCGACCCGACCGAGATCGCGGACGAGGCGACCTACGAGCAGCCCCGGCGGCTGCCGCACGGCATCCCGTACGTCTTCGTCGACGGTGTCGCGGTGCTGGACGACGGCCGACGGACCGCCGCCCTGCCGGGCCGCTCGGTGCGGCTCACCCCTCCGACGTAGCAGGTCACCCGACGTTCTGGTCAGCCCACGTTCTGGACCGGGGTCGACGGGGTCAGTTGGAGCGTGTGCAGGGTGCCGGGGACGGGCTTCTTCTCGGTGAGCGACAGGATGTGCCGGACCGGGTCCCAGGCGTAGGTGTACTCGGCGTCGAACTCGATCTGCGGCCCGTTCGGGAAGTCCGAGGGCGGCAGATAGACGTCGGTCGAACCGCTCACCCCGGCGGCGTCGCGGAACTGGAGCGTGAAGACCAACGTGCCCTTGTCGTAGTCGAACTCCACCGGCACCCCGGCCACCGCCCGCGGGTACGCGGTCTGGAGCACGTTCGCCAGGTCGCTCGGCTGCCCCGGCTTGGTCCAGGGCGAGTACGGACCAGGCGTGGCGCTCCAGTACGCGGAGCCGACCATCATCTGGTCGAACAGCGCCTGCGTGTGGTCGACATAGAGGTGCGCGCCTATGGAGTTGTCGTTCACCGTCCAGCCGCCGACCAGCACCGGCGCGTCCAGCCGGGCCGCGGTCCTGGCCACCTGGATCTGCCAGGACGCCTCCGCCCGGTCGGCCATGAAGGCACTCGTGCCGCTGTACGAGCCGGACGGATCCAGCGGAGCAGGGTAGAGCTGCGGCGCGTACCCGATCCGCGCGCCCCCGGACCGGGGGTCGGTGAGCGCGGGCAGCGCGCTGGGCATGCCCCAGTCCGTGGCAGCGGCCTCCGGTTCGACGAAGAGCCAGTGCTCGGGATCGACCGCGCGGATGTCGTCGATGACGCGCTGGTAGAACTGCGCCAGCGGCCCGGACTCGAACGCCGCGCCCTGGACGGAGCCGCCCCACGGACGGTCCATCAGGTCGAAGCCGAGGATCGGGTCGACGCCCTTCATCCCGTGCCGGTCGAGGTAGTCGGCGATGTGGACCCAGGCGGCGGCATAGCTCTGCCGCAGGTCGGGCCGGTCACCGCGGGTACCCCAGAACTCGTCCGCCGCCTGCGTGGACGCGGCGTCGACGGCCGCGAGCGCGACGGGCGTGCCCGGGGGCGGGCCGTAGGCGTCCTGCTCCATGGCCAGCACGACGTGGTCGCCCTGGGCCGCGTACCAGCCGATCCGCTGGACGACCCCGGCCAGGTAGGCGTCGTCGTACCGGCCGGGCCGGGGCTCGACCTGGCTCCAGCGCAGCACGATGCGGGCGTAGTCGTCGCCGAGTGCGTCGTACTCGGCCGCCGCGGCCGGTCCGGAGCCGACCGCACTGCCGGCGTCGGCGTCCAGCCCGTCCAGGATCAACGCGCGCCCCTGGCCGTCCGTCAGAAAGCGCGGCGCGGCCGACACCCCCTGCGCGGAGGGCGTCCCGACATGCACCAACAACCCGGCCGCGCACGCGATCACGACCAGCGTCACCAGCAGTCGGCGCAACCGAGAGCGCCGACTGCGTATCCGCCTCCGCATGACCCCTCCCCCGGACCAGGCAACTGGAGTGATCCTAGATCGCGTTCCTGGGCGCCCACAGGGAGAGGGGTGCTGATCGGGTATCAACATCGCCTTGCCGCCCGCGCGCGTGAACACCCGCGCTACAGTCCGGCCATGTCCGCGTTGCCACACCCTTCGCGCTCCCCGCACTCTCCGCATCCACAACTGGACCGCCCGCGTCTGGTGCTGACCGCTGGCGTCGCCGCCGCCCTGCTGCTGGTGCTCGCGCTCGGCACGGACACCGTCTGGCTGGCGCTGACCGACGCGTACGGCGGGCGGCTGCTGCGGCCCGCCGCGCTCGGGCTGCCGCTCTTCCTGCCCGGCCTGCGCCCGGACCCGCGCGGCGACACCACCTGGGCGTACCTGTGGTGCGAGGACTTCGCGGCGCTGCTGCTGGTCGGTGCGGTCGCGCTGGTGCTGCGACGGCACGTGCTGCTGCACCCGTACGCGTCCCGGCTGCACCGGCTGCTCACCGGGTGGCGCGCGGTGGTGCTCGGCGGGGCGGCTGCGGGCCTGTTCCGGGGGCTGGTCGAGGCGCGGATGACGGGCGACGGCCCGATCGGCTGGACCGGCTATCCGGTCAGCGGGGCGGTCGCCGGAGCGCTCTGGGGCGTGGCGCTGGGCTGGACCGTCGGCGTCACCGTCGCGATGGTCTCGCGCGGCGCGACGCTGCGGCGGATCGCGCGCGGGGTGGTCCGCCTGGGCGGGGTGGGCGCCAGACGGGCGGAGGCCGGAATGGCGAAAATCACCCGGCGTACCTGATGGTCAGGCACTAAAGTGCATGGGTATGCAGCCGGTGCTTCAGTCCTCCAAGCTCGCCAACGTCTGTTACGACATCCGCGGCCCGATCCTCGACGAGGCGATGCGCCTCGAGGACGAGGGCCACCGGATCCTGAAGCTGAACACCGGCAACCCGGCACCCTTCGGTTTCGACGCACCGCCGGAGATCCTCCAGGACATCGTGCGCAACCTCGCCGGGGCGCACGGCTACGGCGACTCCAAGGGCCTGCTCTCGGCCCGCCGCGCCGTGGTCATGCACTACGAGGAGCGCGGGCTGCCCGGCCTGAGCGTGGACGACGTCTACATCGGCAACGGCGTCTCCGAGCTGATCCAGATGGCGATGCAGGCGCTGCTCGACAACGGCGACGAGGTGCTCGTCCCCGCCCCCGACTACCCGCTGTGGACGGCCTCGATCAGCCTGTCCGGCGGCACGGCGGTGCACTACCGCTGCGACGAGCAGTCGGAGTGGTACCCGGACCTGGCCGACATCGAGGCGAAGATCACCGACCGCACCCGCGGCATCGTGATCATCAACCCGAACAACCCGACCGGCGCGGTCTACCCGGTGGAGCTGTTGGAGGGCCTGGTCGAGATCGCCCGTCGGCACAACCTGATCGTCTACTCGGACGAGATCTACGACAAGATCCTCTACGACGACGCCACCCACACCTCCACCGCGTCGCTCGCCCCGGACCTGCTCTGCCTGACCTTCAACGGCCTGTCCAAGGCCTACCGGGTGGCCGGCTTCCGCTCCGGCTGGATGACCATCTCCGGCCCCAAGGACAACGCGCGCAGCTACATCGAGGGCCTGACCACGCTGGCCACGATGCGTCTCTGCGCCAACATGCCCTCGCAGCACGCGATCGCGGCGGCGCTCGGCGGACGCCAGTCGATCAAGGACCTGGTCCTCCCCGGCGGTCGACTGCGCGAGCAGCGGGACATCGCCTGGAAGATGCTCAACGACATCCCCGGCGTCTCCTGCACCAAGCCCCAGGGCGCGCTCTACGCCTTCCCGCGGCTCGACCCGAAGGTCTTCAAGATCAAGGACGACGCCCAGATGGTGCTGGACCTGCTCAAGCAGCAGCACATCTACGTGGTCCAGGGCACCGGCTTCAACTGGCCCGAGCCGGACCACTTCCGCCTGGTCACGCTGCCGCGCGCGGAGGACCTGACGGAGGCCATCGAGCGGATCGGCGTCTTCCTCAGCGACTACAGCCAGCCGTAGCCAGGGCAGCGAGCTGACCGACACGCGAGACAGGCGATTGTTTTAGACAGAGTCCAAGTTAGGCTGTTCTCCATGTACGAGCAGCCGAGGACTCATGCTGCGCCGCGCCATGTCCGCGTGAGCCAGATGTCGAACGCTTCCGTGCGCCCGCAGAGCGGACGGGCCGGGCAGTTGGCCGGTCACCTGTCGGCGCTGCTCGACGTCACCAGCGAACTCCACCGCCGGACCGGCGACTCCGCACTGGAGATCGCCGTCGCCGCACTCACCGCGCGGATAGCGGAGATCGGCGCGAGCCTGCCGCCGCGCGCGGCCACCGCCTACCCGGACGACCTCACCACCCTGCACGCCCAGGCGTTCGACCTGGCCGGCCGGGTGCTGGTGGTCGCCGCCGCCCAGCAGGACACCAGGACGGCGGTACTCGCGTGCCGCCGCATGGATGTCCATACGGCGGCACGGGAGTCGGTTGCCCTGTGAGCTGAGCGCTCAGGCGCTTCGCCTCAGCTCAGTCGCTCAGCTCAGTCGCTCAGCTCAGTCGCTCAGTGCTGTTGCGCGACTTCCGCTTCAGCTCCGCTTCGCTGCGCCTCAGCTCAGTCGCTCGGTGAGCTTGTTGTACTCGTCCCACAGCGCCTGCGGCGTGTGCTCGCCGAACAGCTCCAGGTGCTCGGGGATGAGCGCGGCCTCCTGCTTCCAGATGTCGTTGTCGACGGAGAGCAGCAGGTCCAGGTCGGCCTGGTCGATCGTCAGACCGTCCAGGTCCAGCGCGTCCTGGGTGGGCAGGACGCCGATGGGCGACTCGACACCCTCGGCGGAACCCTCCAGGCGCTCGACGATCCACTTCAGCACGCGGCTGTTCTCGCCGAAGCCCGGCCAGACGAACTTGCCGTCGGCGTTCTTGCGGAACCAGTTGACGTAGTAGATCTTCGGCAGCTTGGCGGCGTCGGCGTTCTCGCCGACCTCCAGCCAGTGGGCGAAGTAGTCACCCATGTTGTAGCCGCAGAACGGCAGCATCGCGAACGGGTCGCGACGCAGCTTGCCGACGGTGCCCTCGGCCGCGGCGGTCTGCTCCGAGGCGACGTTGGCGCCCAGGAAGACGCCGTGCTGCCAGTCGAAGGACTCGGTCACCAGCGGAACCGCACTGGCGCGACGACCGCCGAAGAGGATGGCCGAGATCGGCACACCTGCCTGGTCCTCCCACTCCGGGGCGATGGTCGGGCACTGGGCGGCCGGGACGGTGAACCGGGCGTTGGGGTGCGCCGCCGGGGTCTCCGACTCGGGAGTCCAGTCGTTGCCCTTCCAGTCGATCAGGTGGGCGGGCTTCTCCTCGGTCATGCCCTCCCACCAGACGTCGCCGTCGTCGGTGAGCGCCACGTTGGTGAAGACCGTGTTGGCGTACATCGAGTCGATGGCGTTGGCGTTGGTGTCACGGCCGGTGCCGGGCGCGACGCCGAAGAAGCCGGCCTCCGGGTTGATCGCGTAGAGGCGGCCGTCCGCACCGAACCGCATCCAGGCGATGTCGTCGCCGATCGTCTCGACCTTCCAACCCGGGATGGTCGGCTGGAGCATGGCCAGGTTGGTCTTGCCGCAGGCGCTGGGGAACGCGGCGGCGACGTACTTGGCCTCGCCGGACGGCGGGGTGAGCTTGAGGACGAGCATGTGCTCGGCCAGCCAGCCCTCGTCACGGGCCATCGTGGAGGCGATGCGCAGCGCGTAGCACTTCTTGCCGAGCAGCGCGTTGCCGCCGTAGCCGGAGCCGTAGGACCAGATCTCCTTGGTCTCCGGGAAGTGCGAGATGTACTTGGTCTCGTTGCACGGCCACGACACGTCGGCCTCGCCCTCCGCAAGCGGGGCGCCGAGGGTGTGCACGGCCTTGACGAACTCGCCGTCCTCACCAAGGAAGTCGAGCACGGCCTGTCCCATGCGGGTCATGGTGCGCATCGACACGGCGACGTAGGCGGAGTCGGTGATCTCCACACCGTAGGCGGCCAGCGGCGAGCCCACGGGACCCATGGAGAACGGCACCACGTACATGGTGCGGCCCTTCATGGAGCCCTTGAAGATGTCGCCGAAGATCGCCCGCATCTCCGCGGGAGCCTTCCAGTGGTTCGTCGGACCGGCGTCCTTCTCCTGCTCGGAGCAGATGAACGTACGGTCCTCGACGCGCGCGACGTCACGCGGGTCGGACGCGGCGTAGTAGGAGTTGGGCCGCTTCTCCGGGTTGAGCTTGCGGAAGGTGCCCTTCTCGACAAGCAGGTCACACAGACGCTGGTACTCGGCTTCAGAGCCGTCGCACCACTCGATCCGATCCGGCTGGGTGAGCTCTGCGATCTCCTGGACCCACGCCAGCAGCGCCTTGTGCTGGGTCGGGGCAGCGTTGACCTGGGCAGAGTTCTCGTACGGCACGATCGCTCCGTTTCACATCCGGTCGTCCTTGAACGGATGGGGAGGGGTTGAGGGTCTTCGCAGCGTATCTCGCATGTCGGAGAAGTGACATACCGCCCCCCTTGTGAGAACGACAACACCGCAGGTCAGCGTCACATTGACGAGAACCTCGACCGACCTACCAGTAGGTAACCTACGGGTCCGTAGCTACACTTTGCGACATGACAGCTGGGGTGGAAATGACGGAGCCCGATACCGGTCGCAATTCCCTGCAAAAACCAGCAATGCGCGGCTGGTTGCACGCAGGCATGTTCCCGGCGACAGTCGCCGCAGGAATCGTGCTCATCTGCCTGGCAACGACCACGGCAGCGCGGGTCGCGTGCGCGATCTACGCCGCAAGCGCCTGGATGCTGTTCGGCATCAGCGCGCTCTACCACCGCTTCTCGTGGGGGCCGCGCGGCGAGGCGGTGCTGCGGCGGCTCGACCACAGCAACATCTTCCTGATCATCGCCGGGACCTACACACCCGTCACCATCCTGCTGCTGCGCGGCGGCCAGCAGCAGATACTGCTCTGGCTCGTCTGGGCGGGCGCGCTGGCCGGGATCGCCTTCCGGGTCTTCTGGGTCGGCGCGCCGCGCTGGCTCTACACCCCCTGCTACCTCGCCCTGGGCTGGGCGGCCGTCTTCTTCCTCCCCGACTTCTTCCGCACCGGCGGCATCGCGGTGACCGTGCTGATCATCGTCGGCGGCCTGCTCTACAGCGTCGGCGGCGTGATCTACGGCCTGAAGCGGCCGAACCCCTCACCGCGCTGGTTCGGCTTCCACGAGATCTTCCACGCGTGCACCCTGGCGGCGTTCACGGTGCAGTTCGTGGGGGTGTCCCTGGTCGCCATGTGACGGGACCGCCTTCCGACAGTCGGTAGTGATTGACAGCCCCTATATTTTGAGAGTCACTGTCAGAAGACAGTAACTCTTAGGGGGCTGCCATGAGCACGCACGCGACCGTGAGCACCACCGCACCACCCGACTCCCCGCCCGCCGACCGCCGCCGCTGGTGGGCGCTGGCCGCCGTCTGCCTGAGCGTCCTGGTGCTCGGCTTCGACGGCACCATCCTGAACGTGGCACTGCCCGACCTGGCGGTCCAACTGCACGCCACCACCGACCAGTTGCAGTGGATCGTCGACGCCTACCTGGTCGTCTTCGCCGCCGCGATGCTCCCCGCCGGGCTGCTCGGCGACCGCTTCGGTCGCCGCAGGCTGCTGGTCGGCGGCCTGGTCCTCTTCGGCGCGGCGTCGCTGGTCGGCACGCTGGTGCACTCCGCGGACACGCTGATCGCGGTCCGCGCGGTGATGGGCCTCGGCGGGGCGTTCATCATGCCGCTGGGCATCGCGATCCTGCCGAGCCTCTTCGCCCCGGCCGAACGGCCGCGCGCGGTGGCCGTGATGACGGCGGGGATGGCCGTCGGCATGCCGCTCGGCCCGATGCTGGGCGGACTGCTGCTCAACCACTTCTGGTGGGGCTCGATCTTCCTGATCAACGTGCCGCTGATCGCGGTCGGCATCGTCGCCTGCCTCTGGCTGATCCCCGAGTCCCGCGACCCCGCCGTCCCCCGGGTCGACGTGCTGAGCGCGGCGATCGGCGTCCTCGGCCTGGCCGCGCTGACCTTCGGCATCATCCAGGGCCCGACGGACGGTTGGGGCTCGGCGACCGTGGTCGGCTCGCTGGTCGCGGCGGTCGCGCTGATCGGCGGCCTGGTCTGGCGTGAGCGCAGCCAGCCGCACCCGATGGTCGACTTCACGCTGCTGGCCGACCGGGTCTACCGGTGGAGCACGGTCGCGTCCGTGCTCGTCTCCTTCTCGCTGATGGGCGCGCTGTTTGTGCTGCCGCAGTACCTCCAGTCCGTCCTCGGCAACGACGCGCTGGGCACCGGCATCCGGCTGATGCCGCTGATGGGCGGCCTGCTGGTGGCCGCGCGGCTCGCCGAGAGGCTGGTGGAGAAGCTGTCGGTGCGGTGGGTGGTCTCGGTCGGGATGCTGATCGTGGCGGGCGCGCTGCTGCTCGGCGCGACCACGACCGTCAGCGACGGCTACGGGCTGACCGCGGTGTGGCTGTCGCTGCTCGGCTTCGGCATGGGCTTCACCATGGTCCCCGCGATGGGCGCGGCGATGGCCGCCCTGCCGGACGAGAGGGCCGGCGTCGGCTCCGGCCTGTTGCAGACGCTGCGTCAGTCCGCCAGCGCCATCGGCGTCGCACTGCTCGGCAGCCTGCTGGCCGGCGCGTACACCGCGCGGCTGCACACGGGCCAGCTCCCGGCGCCGCTCGCGAAGACGGCCCAGGGTTCCGTCTCCGCGGCCCAGGCCGTCGCCACCCAGCTCCACGACACGGCGCTGGCCGCGAGCGCGCACGCCGCGTTCGTCCACGGCATGGACCTGGTGCTGCTGGCCTGCGGCATCGGCTCGGCGCTCTCCGCCGCACTGCTGGCCCTGCGGATGCCGGGCGCGCGGGCCGGAGCGGGAACGGGAGCGGGTACGGGAACGGGAGCGGGTACGGGAGCGGGGATGGGTACGGAGGAGGTGGCTGGGGCAGCGGGGGCGGCCGGTGCGGGACAATCCCTGACATGAGTGCCGCCTCCCCCCATCCCCGCCCCGCAAGCACCGAGCTGGAGCATCTGCTGGAGGCTCCACTCGGTTTGCGGGAGCGCAAGAAGCTGAAGACCCGCCGGGCGATCCGCACGGCGGCCTTCGGCCTTTTCGCCGAGCAAGGCTACGAGGCGACCACCGTCGACCAGATCGCGGCGGTGGCGGAGGTCTCCCCCAGCACCTTCTTCCGCTACTTCCCCACCAAGGAAGACCTGGTCATCAGCGACGACTACGACCCGCTGCTGGAGGCCGCGTTCCGCGCCCGCCCGAAGGACGAGCCCGTCCCGCAGGCGCTGCGGATGGCCATGGTCGGCCCCCTCCGCCAGGTGCTCGCCGCAGAGCGGGACGAGATGCTGCTCCGGATGGAGCTGTACCGGGAGGTCCCGGCGATCCGCGCGAGGTCCATGGCGGAACAGCAGCAGACCTCCGCCCGCCTCTGTCGGCTGATCGCCGAACGCACGGGCGAGGACCCGTCCGGCCTGCACCTCCGCGTCCTGGTCACCACGATCATCGCCGCGGCGAGCGAGGCGGTCCTCTACTGGTCCGAGCGCGGCGGGGTGGACGACATGACGGAACTCCTCGACCAGGCACTGGACGTGGTCATCGGGCCGGCTAGCTGAGGCAGGGGCCGCAGTTCCACCACCCCAGGGGCGCGAGGCTCTACTGATCTGCGGCTCCGCCGCGTGGGCGCGACAAGCTGCGCTTTCGATCCCGCAGGTGGTTGCACCGTCAGGGGCGCGGGGCTCTACTGATCTGCGGCTCCGCCACGTGGGCGCGCCAAGCCACCTACGTCGGCGGTGCCCCGAACGCGCAGGGCCATCCGCGCGCCGGTGGTTGCTCACGCAGTTCCTCGCGCCCCTGGATAGTGCAACTCACTCACCTGGTCTGGCGTTCAGGCCCTCGCGGAGCCACTGCGGGTCGGTGACCGGGGCGTCGCAGGTGAACCTCCGGCAGACGTACGCTGCCGGCCTGCCGTCCGCGAGAGGCTTCTCCTCGTCCGGGGTGATCACCAAACCCGGCGCGGTAGCGCCGAGCGCCGCCGCCCGCAGGGCGAGCGTCTCGGGCGCGTCCGGCGCGCCCGCCAGGGCGACCCGGCGGGGGCCGTCGAGCAGGGCCTCGGCCACGGCCAGGCCCCAGCCGATGAACCGGGGAGCGCGGCTCGCCAGCGGGGTGACCACCGTCAACGCCTGCTCCGCGGCCTCGCGGTGGCGTTCGGACTCGGTGAGCGTCGCGTACGACAACATCGCGCCGGCCGCCGCCGACCACCCCGAGGGCGCCGCGTTGTCGGTCGGGTCCTGGGGGCGACGGATCAGCTGCTCCGCGTCGGCCGCCGTGTCGAAGAGCGCACCGGAGGACTCGTCGGTGAACTGGTTAAGCACGACCTCCAGCAGTTCGCCCGCGGCGTCCAGCCAGCGCCGGTCGCCGGTGACGTTGTGCAGCGTCACCAGGCCCTCGGCGACGTCGCCGTAGTCCTCCAGCACGCCGACGTTCGTGCCCGCGCGCCCGTCGCGTGAGGTGCGCAGCAGGCGGCCGGACGCGTCCCGGTGGACGTCGAGCAGCAGGGCGGCCGCGACAACGGCCGCGTCCAGGAACTCGGGGCGCTCCAGCAGGGCCCCGGCCTCGGCCAGAGCCGCGACGGCGAGGCCGTTCCACGCGGCGACGACCTTGTCGTCCCGCGCCGGACGCGGGCGCAGCTCACGGGCCTCGAACAGGCGCGCCCGCAACTCCGGTTCCGGCTCCTCGCCGGGGAGTTGGAGGACGGAGGCGCCCTCCTCGAAGGTGCCCTCCGCGGTGACGCCGAACAGCTCGACGGCGCGTGCGCCGTCCTCCGCGCCGAGCACGTCGACGAGTTGCTCCGGCGTCCAGACGTAGAACGCGCCCTCGTGGCTGTGGCCCTCCGGGTCCGCGGGGTCGGCGCTGTCCGCATCCAACGCGGAGGCGAACCCGCCCTCGGCGGTGCGGAGTTCACGCAGCAGGAACTCGCCCGTCTCGACCGCGACCCGGCGGGCGAGCGTACTACCGGTGGCCCGCCACAGGTGGGTGTAGACGCGGAGCAGCAGCGCGTTGTCGTAGAGCATCTTCTCGAAGTGCGGCACGACCCACGCCGCGTCGACCGAGTAACGGGCGAAGCCGCCGCCGAGCTGGTCGTAGATGCCGCCTCGGGCCATCGCCTCGCAGGCGTGGACGGCCATCTCCAGCGCGGGGTCGCTGCCGGTGGTGGCATGGTGGCGGAGCAGGAACTCGAGCACCATCGACGGCGGGAACTTGGGCGCGCCGCCGAACCCGCCGCGACTGCCGTCGTACTCGCGCGCCAGCGCGGCCACCGCGTGCCGCAGCGCGTCCGGTCCGGGTGTCTCGGCCCCGGCCAGCCCGGCGTAGACGCCTCCGCGCTGGGTCAGCTCGGCCACGATCCGCCCGGCCACCTCGGTGACCTCCTCACGCCGCCCGCGCCAGGCGTCGGCCACGCCGCCGAGCACCTGCCGGAACGACGGCATGCCGTGCCGGGGCTCGGGCGGGAAGTACGTGCCGAAGTAGAACGGGTCCCGGTCCGGGGTCAGGAACACCGTCATCGGCCAACCACCCTGGCCGGTCGCGGCCTGCACCGCCTCCATGTAGACGGCATCCACGTCGGGCCGCTCCTCGCGGTCCACCTTGATCGCCACGAAGTTCTCGTTGACCACCCGAGCCGTCGCGTCGTCCTCGAAGCTCTCGTGCGCCATCACATGACACCAGTGACACGCCGCGTACCCGACGCTGAGCAGGACCGGGACGTCCCGCTCCCGCGCTGCGGCGAAGGCCTCCGGCCCCCACTCCCACCAGTCGACGGGGTTGTCGGCGTGCTGCTGCAGATACGGCGACGTGGCGTTGTGCAGTCGGTTCACACCGCCAGCCTCTCACGCAGGGGGGTCGCACCGCCGTATGCGTCCGGGGCAACCGGAGACCGACCTGCGCTTCACCCCCGCCGGGACGAGGATGGAGGGGTAAGGGCTAACCCCACCGAACCGGCCGACATGGAGGTCGAGCCTATGCGCGTACTGATGACCATGGAATTCGACAACGACAAGGCCAGTCGCGTGATCCAGGACAAGCGCCTGGGAGAGCTTATGCAGACTGTCCTGAAGCCGCTGAATCCCGAGGCCGTGTACTTCGCGACCGTCCACGGGCACCGCGGCGGAATCGTCGTCTTCGATCTGCAGGAGCCGGCCCAGATGCCGTCCGTGGCCGAGCCGCTGTTCCAGGAGCTCGGCGCGGAGATCAGCATCCAGCCGGCGATGACCATCGACGACGTGACGCGCGCGCTCGTCTGAGCCGCCACGCACCACGCCGTCCCCCGACGGTCCTACCCGACGCGTCCGCGCAACGCGTCCCCGTACATCCCTGCGATGTCCCCCCGATGTCCCTGCGATGCCCCTCCGATCAGGCGTCCCTCACCAGGCGAACGCCTCCGGCGCCGGTCCCGGCCCGGGGAAGATCTCGTCGAGGGAGGCCAGCAGCTCGGCCGAGAGCGTCAGGTGCAAGGCCCGAAGCGCGGAGTCGAGCTGCTCCCGAGTGCGCGGGCCGACGATCGGGCCGGTGATGCCGGGCCGGGCCAGCAGCCAGGCCAGGGCGACCTCGCCGGGCTCAAGCCCGTGCTTCTCCACCAGGTCCTCGTACGCCTGCACCTTGGCGCGGACCTCCGGGTCGGCCAGGCCGGAAGCCGCGCGGCCCATCTTCGTGCGGGCGCCGGAACCCTCCGCCTCCTTGCGCAGCGCGCCGCCGAGCAGGCCCTGGTGCAGCGGCGACCACGGGATGACGCCGACCCCGTACTCCTGCGCGGCCGGGATCACCTCCTGCTCCGCCCGGCGCTCGAACAGGTTGTAGAGGCACTGCTCGCTGACCAGCCCGAGCCCGACGCGTCCGCCGCGCGACGCGGTCTCGTTGGCCTGGGCGATCTTGTAGCCGGGGAAGTTGGACGAACCGACGTAGAGCACCTTGCCCTGCTGGATCAGCACGTCCATCGCCTGCCAGATCTCGTCGAACGGCGTGGCGCGGTCGACGTGGTGGAACTGGTAGACGTCGATGCGGTCCGTCTGCAGCCGTCGCAGGCTGGCGTCCACGGCCCGGCGGATGTTCACCGCGGAGAGCCGGTCGTGGTTCGGCCAGGCGGCGTCGAAGAGCGAGCTGCCGTTGTTCTCGGCGTTCATGTAGCCCTTGGTAGCCAACACCACCTTGTCGCGCCGGTCGCCGCCCTGGGCGAACCAGCGGCCGATGACCTCCTCGGTCAGGCCCTTGTGGGCATCGCGGCCGTAGACGTTCGCGGTGTCGAAGAAGTTGACGCCCGCGTCGAGCGCGGCGTCCATCAAGGCGTGGCTGGTGGGCTCGTCGGCCTGCCCGCCGAAGTTCATCGTGCCGAGGACCAGTCGGCTGACCTTGAGTCCGGTGCGTCCGAGCTGCGTGTACTCCATGGCGTTCATGGTGTTCATCCAACGCGCTTGGAGTGCACTTCAGGCAAGCGCCAGCCGAGCGCGAACCGCACCGGACCTCAGGTCACCGCCGTGTCAAGGGACTTCAGCTGATCGGCGTCAGTCCGCGCTCGTGCAGCTGCTCGGCGTAGAGGCTCTGCGGCAGCTGCGGCTTGCCGGAGCCGGCGACCTCGCCGTTCGATCCGGTCAGCAGCTTTCCGGTGCAGCCGAACGCCCAGTTGTGCGCGGTCGGCGGGTTCTGCACCTCGTAGCCGCCGGTGGTGACGCAGTTCCACGCGGTGCTGTTGGCGTCGGACCAGCCGTGGCCGGTGCCGCGGCTGCCGTTGTTCACCATCAGCAGCGTGCCGTCGACGGTCACGTTGTCGTACAACGTGCCGCTGCCCCACCGCTGGTGGCCACCGGAGTCGTAGGAGCTCTGCAGCAGCACGGCGCTGCAGTCGGAGTAGACGTTCGGGCCGGACTGGCGGGCCTCGGTGGTGAAGGCGTGGATCTTGTCCGCCGTCACCTTGCAGTCCTGGATCAGGTTCTCCTGCCCCATCAGCGTGTAGCCGTCGGACCGGGCGGAGGTGGCGGTGTTGGTGATCATGTCCAGGGTCGCGGTGTGCAGCACCGTGATCCGGCGGCTCTGCCCGCCGAGGCGGGTGACGCCGTCCTGGCCGTAGTGGTAGGAGACCACGTCACGGACCCAGGAGTCCTGCACCGCGTTGAACGAGGAGAACGTCGAGTTGTAGAAGTCCGACGCGTACTTCGGGTCGGCCGCCATGGCCTGGCCGTCCGTGCTCAGCGACTCGATGCCCACGTGGTCGATCCGCGCGAAGCTGTCCTTGAAGACGCTGGCCTGCGTGTACTGCGCCTCCAGCGCGGTGGTCAACGGCGCGTCCAGGGTGAGCTGCCTGCCGTGGACGGCGGTGACGGTCCGCTCGGAGTAGAGACTCCAGTCCGGCTTCCACAGGTTCTGCATACCGATGGCGTCGAGCCATGCCTGCGTGGTCGGCCGCTGCACCACCACGGACGAGCCGACGCCCAGCCCGGCGGTGGAGGCGACGTCCACCGTGGTGCCGCCGACCGGGACATAACGGTCGGTCACCTTGGTGGGCGTGGTCAGCGCGCGGTAGGAGGAGGTGCCGCCGATGGTCAGGACGGTCCGGGCGCTTGCGCCCTCGGCGACCAGCCGGGTGCCTCCCGCACCGCTGCCGCTGCCGCGCAGCACCACGCCGGAGGCGTCGATCTGCAGCGATCCGGCGATCTTGTACGAGCCCGGTCCGAGCAGCACCGCGCCGCGCAGGCCCTGGGAGTTGACCGGCAGCTTGGAGACCGCGTCGATCGCGGCCTGGATCTGCGCGGTGTCGTCGCCGCCGCTGGGCTTGGCCACCCGGTCACGGACGGCCGCGGTCGGCAGCGGGACACCGCCGCCTTCGTAGCCGGCGTGCGAGTAGTCGGGAACCTGGTTGCCCTGGGCGTCGTGCCCGTACACGAGCTTGCCGCCGCTGTAGCCCAGCCATGCGGTGGTGGCGCCGGTGGCCGTGCTCGTGGCGGCACCGGCGGCGGGCGCCTGGGACGCGACCGAGGCGCCGGCGTCGGAGACCGCGAGTGCGATGCCGCCTGCCGCGAGTGCGGCGACGGCCGATACGAGGGTGAAGCGCCTGGCGCGGCGCCGGTGACGGATGTTCACGAAGGGATCCTGTCAAGCACCCCCAATCAAGTA
The DNA here is from genome assembly GCF_015690355.1 of Streptacidiphilus fuscans. GTDB lineage: Bacteria > Actinomycetota > Actinomycetes > Streptomycetales > Streptomycetaceae > Streptacidiphilus > Streptacidiphilus fuscans. Next base: position 699,212 of record NZ_JADPRT010000002.1, read on the forward strand.
AAGCTTCCTAACCCAGTTCTTTGCCAGTTCATTCACAGGCTGCGCTCAAGTGGCCCACGTGTCGCCTGAGCTCTTCCGTGCCCGCTGCGGCGTCCGAGGACGTTGGTCGTAGGGTCATGACGGACAGTCAACGGCCCGCAAGGAGAACCCGGTATGGCACTGCACCAGGGACACGACGCCCACCACAAGCTGCACCTCACTCCGCTGGTCGGCGACCCCGACATACTGGGTGCGATGGAGGAGCTCATCCCCAAGGGCCGCCTCGCCGAGACGCCGCTGCCTCCCACCGTCGCCCAGCGCCTGATCCGCGACGAGCTGATGCTCGACGGCAACGCCCGGCTCAACCTCGCCACCTTCGTGACCACCTGGATGGAGCCGCAGGCCCAGGAGTTGATCGCGGAGTGCCTCGACAAGAACATGATCGACAAGGACGAGTACCCGCAGACGGCCGAGGTCGAGCGCCGCTGCGTGTCGATCCTGGCCGACCTGTGGCACGCCCCCGACCCGACCAAGGCCATCGGCTGTTCCACCACCGGCTCCAGCGAGGCCTGCATGCTCGCCGGGCTCGCCCTCAAGCGCCGCTGGATGGCCCGCAACAAGGACCGTTACGCGGCGGGCGCGAAGCCCAACCTGATCATGGGCGCCAACGTCCAGGTCTGCTGGGAGAAGTTCTGCAACTTCTGGGAGGTCGAGTGCCGGCTCGCCCCGATGGAGGGCGAGCGCTACCACCTGGACGCCGAGTCGGCGCTGGCGCTGGTCGACGAGAACACCATCGGCGTGGTCGGCGTGCTCGGCTCGACCTTCGACGGCAGCTACGAGCCGATCGCGGAGATCTGCGCGGCGCTGGACGACCTGCAGCAGCGGACCGGACTCGACGTGCCCGTGCACGTCGACGGTGCGTCAGGCGGCATGATCGCGCCGTTCCTCGACCCCGAACTGGTCTGGGACTTCCGGCTTCCGCGCGTCGCCTCGATCAACACCTCCGGCCACAAGTACGGCCTGGTCTACCCGGGCGTCGGCTGGGCGCTGTGGCGCGACGCGGAGGCGCTGCCAGAGGAGCTGGTCTTCCACGTCAACTACCTCGGCGGCGACATGCCGACCTTCGCGCTCAACTTCTCGCGTCCGGGCGCGCAGGTCATCGCCCAGTACTACGCGTTCCTGCGACTCGGCCGCGTCGGCTACACCGCTGTGCAGCGGGCGACGCGTGACGTGGCCCGCAAGCTCGCCAAGGGCATCGAGGAACTCGGCCCGTTCCGACTGCTGACGCGCGGCGACGAGCTGCCGGTCTTCGCGTTCACCACCAAGGACGAGGTCACCAACTTCGACGTCTTCGACGTCTCCCGCCGCCTGCGGGAACGGGGTTGGCTCGTCCCCGCGTACACCTTCCCGGAGAACCGGACCGACCTGGCGGTGCTGCGCATCGTCTGCCGCAACGGCTTCTCCATGGACCTCGCCAACCTCCTCATGGAGGACCTCGGCAGGCTCCTCCCGGAGCTCCAGTCCCAACCCGCCCCGGCCAGCAACATCGGCATCAAGCCGAGGACCGGCTTCCACCACTGACGGATGCCGGTGCTCCCACAGCTAGGTGCAGCACCCAGGGGCGCGGGGAGTTCCCCGCGCCCCTGCGGAAGGTGCAACTAGTCCTCGATGGGGACGGGCGCCGCCGAGCTCGCGGACCACTTCTCCTCGACCCGGCCGAAGCGCCAGATCAGCAGGGAGACGGCCCAGGTGACCACGAACAGGCCGACGATCACGAAGCCGACGTTGTTGAGGTCGAGCCCCGCGACCCACCCGATCACGCCGCCCGTGATGTCCAACTTCTGCGCCAGCAGGCCCACCAGCTCGATGCCGCCGATGAGCACGGCCACCGCGACCGACAGGCCGGTGATGGTGATGTTGTAGTAGACCTTCCGCACCGGCCGCGAAAAGGCCCACTCGTAGGCGAAGTTCATGAACGAGCCGTCGATGGTGTCCAGCAGCGACATGCCCGCCGCGAAGAGGATCGGCAGGGTCAGGATCGCGTACCAGGGCAGCGAGAATGCCGAGGCCCCGCCCGCCAGGACCAGCAGCGAGACCTCCGTCGCCGTGTCGAAGCCGAGACCGAAGAGGAAGCCCACCGGGTACATGTGCCACGACTTGTCCACGGCCTTGGTGACCCGGCCGAGAATGCGGTTCATGAAGCCGCGCTTGTTGAGGTGGTCCTCGAGCTCCGCCTCGCTGTAGCTGCCGGACTTCATCTTCCGGAACACCTTGACGATGCCGACCAGCACCACCGCGTTGATCACGGCGATCAGCATCAGGAAGACGCCGGAGACGGTGGTCCCCACCGTTCCGGCGACGGTCTGCAGCGTGGAGCTGCCGTTCTCCACCTGGCCCGCCAGCGCGCGGACGCCGAAGGAGAGCAGCAGGCAGAGGCCGAAGACCACGGACGAGTGGCCGAGCGAGAACCAGAAGCCGACCGAGAGCGGGCGCTTCTCCTGGCTCATCAGCTTGCGCGTGGTGTTGTCGATCGCAGCGATGTGGTCGGCGTCGAAGGCATGGCGCATCCCCAGCGTGTACGCGGTCAGTCCCATGCCGAGGCCGAAGAACTGCCCGTTCACGTTGTAGTGGTGCGGGGCGACGATCAGGAGGAGCACCCCCCAGCCGACGATGTGCAGGGCGGCCACGAACGCGGCCATGCCACCGAGCCGGGCCCACTCGCCTCGGGTCAGAGCTCCCCTGATACGCGCGATCGTCCCCATGCGACACCCCTCCTGGATCCGTACTGCCGATCCAAGGTAGGGGCTGCTGATATTTAGTTGCAAGTCATTCGCAATAACGAGCCAGAGGCAGAAGGAGAATTACTTCTCCGTCGACACGCTCGCTGCTGCGGCCGCCTCGGCGGGCTCCGGCTCCTCGACGAAGTCGACCTTGCCCAGGGAGCGGTTCATCGCCTTCAAGATCCACCAGGTGCCCGCGCCCAGCGCGGCGAAGATCAGGAAGCCGAGGATGCCCGGGGTGACCTTGTTCTCGTCGAGGGCCAGCAGAACCGTGGCGGCGGGGTGCATCGCAGTGTTCACTCGTCCATCGTCTCAGGAGGCGTTCGGGATCTTGGCGGCGATCCCCTCGAAGAGGTCGTCCTCGGGCAGCGAGGAGTCGACCAGGGAGCGCGCCAGCTCGTAGTCCTCGGTCGGCCAGACCTCGCGCTGGAGCTCCAGCGGCACCCGGAACCACGGGCCGTCCGGGTCGATCTGGGTGGCGTGGGCCAGCAGCGCCTTGTCCCTGATCTCGAAGAAGTCGCCGCAGGGGACGCGGGTGGTGATCTCGCGCGGGGTGCGGTCCGACTCCTCCCAGCGGGCGATCCACTCCTTGTAGGGGGACTCCATGCCGCGCTCGTTCATCGCCGCGTCCAGGGCCTTGATCCGCGCCAGCGAGATGCCCTGGTTGTAGTAGAGCTTGAGCGGCTGCCACGGCTCGCCGGCCTCCGGGTACGCGTCCGGGTCACCGGCAGCGTCGAAGGCGGCCATGCTGATCTTGTGGGTCATGATGTGGTCCGGGTGCGGGTACCCGCCGTTCTCGTCGTACGTGGTGATCACGTGCGGGCGGAACTCGCGGATCAGCCGGACCAGCGGCTCCGCGGCCTCCTCGACCGTCTTCAGCGCGAAGCAGCCCTCGGGAAGCGGCGGCAGCGGGTCGCCCTCCGGCAGACCCGAGTCGACGAAGCCCAGCCAGGCCTGCTTGACGCCGAGGATCTCCCGCGCGGCGTCCATCTCCTTGGCGCGGACCTCGTGGATGTTCTCCTCGATCCACGCGTCACCCTGGAGCTTCGGGTTCAGCACCGACCCCCGCTCGCCCCCCGTACAGGTGGCGACCAGCACGTCGACACCGCGCGACACGTACATCGCCATGGTCGCCGCACCCTTGCTGGACTCGTCGTCCGGATGCGCGTGCACTGCCATCAGTCGCAACTGCTCAGTCACTGCCCCTGTGCCCTTCGTCTTCGGTACCGACTCCTATAGTGACGGACGGGGGCGTGCGGTTAATTCCGCGAGGAGCTCCCGTTGCCCCCGAAGGAGGCCAAAGTCCGATGGCGGATACAACCCAGGGCGTACGTCCCGCCGAGCAGCCTGCCGAAGGGCAGTCCGCCGGACAGCCCGGCACGCCGTTGCGCCCGCCCGTCGGCCGCTACGGCACCCGGGACCTGGCCAAGGCCCGCCGCCGCGGCAAGCGCATCTACTACGTGACCGTCAGCCTGGCGCTCGCGCTGGTGGCCGCCATCGCCTACAAGTACATCTCAGGTTCCTCCGTCAGCGGCGAGGTGCAGACCTTCCAGGTGGTCTCTGCACATGAGGTGCGGATCACCCTGGACGTGAGCAAGCCCGACGGCCAGGCCGCCAGCTGCACCGTCCGCTCCCGCGACGAGAACGGCGCCGAGGTGGGCCGGGTCACCGTCGCCATCCCGGCGAGCGGCGGCGAGCAGCTCACCACGGTGCTGCTGAAGACCACCTCCCGCGGCACCACCGGCGAACTGGTCGGCTGCTCCTGAGCCCACGCCCGGGGAGGTCGGACTCCTGACTCTGGGCGTCGAAATTGTTAGGGTTGGGGTTTCGCCCGTTCCCACCGGACGGGCGATGATTTGTATCCCCAGTACCTACGAGGAGCACCAGTGACCCAGACCAGCGACAACGTCACCTGGCTCACCCAGGAGGCGTACGACCAGCTCCGTGCCGAGCTGGAGCACCTGTCGGGTCCCGCACGCACCGAGATCGCCCAGAAGATCGAGCAGGCCCGCGAAGAAGGCGACCTCAAGGAGAACGCCGGCTACCACGCCGCCCGCGAGGAGCAGGGCAAGATGGAGCTGCGTATCCGCCAGCTGACCCAGTTGCTCGAGCGCGCCAAGGTCGGCGAGGCCCCCGCGGACAACGGCGTGGTCGGCCCCGGCATGGTCGTCACCGTCGCCTTCGACGGCGACAAGGACGACACCATGGTCTTCCTGCTCGGCTCGCGCGAGGCCGCCTCCGGCGACATGGAGACCTACTCCCCGCAGTCGCCGCTCGGCCGCGCCATCGACGGCCGCAAGGTCGGCGACGACGTGACCTACGAGCTGCCGAACGGCCGCAAGGCGAACGTCACCATCACCGAGGCCAAGCCCTACACGGGCTGACGCCCGCCTCCCCCGCAACGTTCCAGGTACCGCTCCCCACCCACGCTCACCCCGGGCAGACCACCCGGGGTCAGCCGGTGGCGGAGCGGTACTTGCGTACGGCCAGCCACGAGAAGACGGCCATGATCAGCAGCGACCAGCCTATGGACACCCCGATCGCGTGCTCCATCGGCCAGACCTTGGCCGGGGCGCCGGTCGGGTTGCCGAACAGCTCACGGCAGGCCTGAACGGTGGCGCTGAAGGGGTTCCAGTAGGCGATCGCCTGGAGCCAGCCCGGCATGCCCGCGACCGGCACGAAGGCGTTGGAGACGAAGGTCAGCGGGAACAGCCAGATCAGCCCGGCCGAGGTGGCCGCCTCGGGGCTGCGCACCGAGAGCCCGATCAGCGCGCCGATCCAGGAGAACGCGTAGCCGAGCAGCAGGAGCAGCCCGAACGCGGCCAGCGCCTTGAGCACGCCGTTGTTGATCCGCCAGCCGACGATGAACGCGACCACCGCAAGCACCAGCACGGTGAACCCGGTCTGCACCAGGTCCGCCCAGGTGCGGCCGACCAGCACCGAGGAGCGGGTCATCGGCAACGACCGGAACCGGTCGACCAGGCCCTTGGTCATGTCCTCCGCGAGCCCCGCCGAGGCCCCGGCCACCGCGAAGGTGACCGTCTGCGCGAAGATGCCCGCCATCAGGTACTGCTTGTAGGCGTCGGCCCCGGCCGAACCGCTCATGCCGGGCACCGCGATCGCGCCGCCCATCACGTACGTGAAGAGCAGCACGAACATGACCGGCTGGAGCAGCCCGAACACGACGATCTCGGGGATCCGCAGCATGCGCCTGAGGTTCCTCTTGGCCACGACCCAGGAGTCGTGCGCCATCTGCCCCAGGCCGCCCTTGGCCGGACGCGGCAGCGTGCCCGTGGCGAGGGCGGAGGTGGTCGCGGTCATACCCGGGCCTTCTTCCTGCGCGCGTCGGCGCCCTCGTCCCCGTCCCCGCTCCCGGACGCGGGCTCGCCGTCGCCGGCGCCCGCCCCCGAGCCGTTCTCGTCGTCCTCGCTGAAGGTGGCGTGACCGGTCAGCGAGAGGAAGACGTCGTCCAACGTCGGACGCCGCAGGCCGATGTCGTGGATGACGACGTCCCGAGCGTCGAGCTCCCTGATCACGTCGGCCAGCACCCGGGCGCCGCCGCTGACCGGGACGGTGATCCGCCGGGTGTGCGGCTCGACCGTCGCCTCGCCGATGGCGAACTGCGCCAGCGCGTCCATCGCCACCGTCAGCACCGCCGGATCGTTCACGACGACCTCGACGCGCTCACCGCCGATCTGCGCCTTGAGCTGGTCGGCCGTACCGCGCGCGATCACCTTGCCGTGGTCGACCACGGCGATGTCGTGGGCGAGGCGGTCGGCCTCCTCCAGGTACTGCGTCGTCAGCAGCAGCGTGGTGCCCTCGGCGACCAGCGTCTCGATGACCTCCCACAGGGCCATGCGGTTGCGCGGGTCGAGGCCGGTGGTGGGCTCGTCCATGAACATCACCGGGGGCCGCACCACCAGTGCGGCGGCCAGGTCGAGACGGCGGCGCATGCCGCCGGAGTACGTCTTGGCGATGCGCCCGGCCGCGTCGGTGAGGTTGAACCACTCCAGCAGCTCCTTGGCGCGGGCCTTCGCGTCGCGCGCGGACATCTGGTAGAGCTCGCCGACCATCTGGAGGTTCTCCTGGCCGGTCAGGTACTCGTCCACGGCGGCGTACTGGCCGGACAGGCCGATCAGGCTGCGTACCTCGTTCGGATGCTTCAGCACGTCGACGCCGGCGACGGTGGCCCGCCCGGCGTCGGGCTTGAGCAACGTCGTCAACACCCGGACGGTGGTGGTCTTTCCCGCGCCGTTCGGGCCCAGCAGCCCGAGCACGGTGCCCTCCGGCACGTCCAGGTCCACTCCGTCGAGCGCCCGGACGTCGCCGAAGGTCTTGACCAGACCCTCGGCCGTGATCGCCCCTGTCATCGGCCTCGCCTCCCGCCGGGATCGTCACAGGTTCTCCCAGCCTCACCCGTTTGCGATCTTTTGGCACCTCGGAAGGCGCCTCGAACGTCACTCGGACAGGCTGCTCACAACCTAAGGCACACCACTGACAATCCGGCGGGCTTTTTCGCTACGCCTGGCTCAACACCCGGTAGCCCTCGGCCCGCAGCTCGGCGACGACCGCCGCGCAGTGCTCCGGGCCCTTGGTCTCCAGCCGCAGGTCGACGTCCGCCTCGCCGAGGCCGAGCTTCGGGTCGGTGCGCACGTGGGCCACGTCGACCACGTTGGCGTCGGTGCGGGAGAGCACCTCCAACAGCCCGGCCAGGACGCCGGGGCGGTCGTTGATCCGCAGCCGCAGCGACATGTAGCGGCCCGCCGCCGCCATGCCGTGGCGCAGCACCCGCTGCATCAGCAGCGGGTCGATGTTGCCGCCGGAGAGCACGGCGACGACCGGGCCCTCGATCTCGCCGCCGTGCTCCAGCAGCGCCGCGACCGTGCTCGCGCCCGCCGGTTCGACGACCAGCTTGGCGCGCTCCAGGCAGAGCAGCAGCGCCCGTGCCAGCGCGTCCTCACTGACCGTCAGGACACCGTCGGCCAGCTGGTTGATGATCTCGAACGGCACGTCGCCGGGGCGGCCGACCTGGATGCCGTCGGCCATGGTGCCGAACCGGTCCAGCGTCACCGGGCGCCCGGCGCGCAGCGAGGGTGGGTAGGCCGCCGCGCCCTCCGCCTGGACGCCGATCACCCGCACGTCCGGCCGCACCGGCTTGACCGCCGCCGCGATCCCGGCCAGCAGGCCGCCTCCGCCGGTGCCGACCAGGATGGTCCGCACCTCTGGGCACTGCTCCAGGACTTCGAGGCCGACCGTGCCCTGACCGGCGACGATGTCCGGGTGGTCGAAGGGGTGGATGAAGACCGCGCCGGTCGTCTCCGCGTACTCCAGCGCGGCGGCCAGCGTCGCGTCGAAGTTCTCGCCGACCAGGCGGACGTCCGCGCCGTAGTCGCGGGTCGCGGCGACCTTGGGAAGCGGGGCGACGACCGGCATGAAGACCGTCGAGTGCACGCCCAGGGTGGACGCCGCCAGGGCCACGCCCTGCGCGTGGTTGCCCGCGCTGGCCGCGACCACACCGGCCGCCCGCTCGACCGGCGACAGCCCGGCGATCCGGACGTACGCGCCGCGCAGCTTGAACGACCCGGTGCGCTGGAGGTTCTCGCACTTCAGCTGAACGGGCGACCCGATCAACTCGGAGAGATGGCGGCTGCTCTCCATCGGAGTGACCCGGGCGACCCCCGCCAGCATCTTGTGTGCACCGCGGACGTCGTCAAGGGTGATGGGCCAGACGCTCATAGGGTTCAGCCTAGGGCCTGGGAAGGCTAGGCTCGGAAAGCTCAGCCGAACGAGAGATCGCGATTCTCCGATGCCAACGCCGATGCCCGAGAACGACCGCCTGGACCCCGCAGAGGGGCCCGCCGACTCCGGCGCGCCCATGGATCTGCACGACCAGTTGCAGTACCAGGTGGCCATCTTCGCCCGCCGGGTCGAGCAGGCACGGATCGGCGGCCTGGGCGAGCAGCGCAACTCGATGGACCGGGCGGCCTTCCTGCTGCTCAACCGGCTCAACTGGACCGGCCCGGTGGGCGTCAAGGCGCTGGCCCAGGCGATGGGCATCGACTCGTCGACGGTCACCCGGCAGGTGGCGCCGCTCGTCGACTGCGGCCTGGTGGAGCGCGTCCCCAACCCGGACGACGGCCGCGCGGTGCTGCTGGAGCTCTCCGACCAGGGCCGCGCCCGGCTGGAGGAGGTCCGGGCCTCGCGCCGGGAGCTGATGCGGATGCTGACGGACGACTGGTCCGAGGAGGACCAGCAGGCCTTCTGCACCCTGCTGACGCGGTTCAACCTCGCGATCAAGGCGCACCACCGGACGTCCTAGCCCGACGTCCGGTAGCGCGTCCTCGACCCGTGGGCGTCAGCCCAGCGCGCGCTGCAGGTCGCCCAGCAGGTCGTCGACGGACTCGATGCCGACGGAGAGGCGGACCAGGTCGGCCGGGACCTCCAGCTGGGAGCCGGCGGCGGAGGCGTGCGTCATCCGACCCGGGTGCTCGATCAGCGACTCCACGCCGCCCAGCGACTCGCCGAGGGTGAAGAGCTGAGCGCGGTTGCAGACCTCGACCGCCGCCTCCTCGCCGTCCCGGTGCCGGAACGACACCATGCCGCCGAAGGCGCGCATCTGCTTGGCGGCGATCTCGTGGCCGGGGTGCTCGGGCAGGCCCGGGTAGAGCACCTGGGCGACCTTCGGGTGGCCGGTCAGGAACTCCGCGATGCGGGCGGCGTTCGCGCTGTGACGGTCCATCCGGACGCCCAGCGTCTTGATGCCGCGCATCACCAGCCAGGCGTCGAACGGCCCGGCGACGGCACCCATCGCGTTCTGGTGGTACGTCAGTTCCTCACCGAGCGCGGCGTCGTCGGTGACCAGGGCGCCGCCGACCACGTCGGAGTGGCCGCCCATGTACTTGGTGGTCGAGTAGACGACCACGTCCGCGCCGAGCGCCAGCGGCTGCTGGAGGTAGGGGCTGGCGAAGGTGTTGTCGACGACCAGCAGCGCGCCGGTCTCGTGCCCGATGTGGGCGAGCGCCGCGATGTCCGCGATGCCGAGCAGCGGGTTGCTGGGCGTCTCGGTCCAGATCACCTTGGTGTTCGGGCGGATCGCGGCGCGCACACTGGCCGGGTCGTGGGTGTTGGCGACGGACCACTCGACGCCCCAGCGGCTCAGCACCTTGGAGAAGAGGCGGAAGGTGCCGCCGTAGGCGTCGTTCGGGATGACGATGTGGTCTCCGGGCTTGGTGACCGTGCGGAGCAGGGTGTCCTCGGCCGCCAGACCGGACGCGAAGGCGAGGCCCTTCCGGCCGCCGTCCAGCGCGGCGAGGTTCTCCTCCAGCGCGGTGCGGGTGGGGTTGGCGGAGCGGCTGTACTCGTAGCCGCCGCGAAGGCCGCCGACGCCGTCCTGCTTGTAGGTGGAGACCTGGTAGATGGGGGTGACCACCGCCCCGGTCTGCGGGTCCGCCTCCTGACCGGCATGGATGGCCAGGGTCTCGAAGGCGTAGTGCTGGTGCTCGCTGTGCTCGCTCATGAGGCCTGAGCGTAGTCGGGGTGGACCCGGTACCGCCTGATCTCAGCAGACCACGACGGTGTGGGTCCGGCCAGGTCCACGAGGCCGGGCCGGGGCCTCAGGTCGACTCCCAGACGCGGCGGTAGAACGCGGTGCGCTCCGGGTCGGCAGCGACGCCGTAGGCGTCGAGCAACAGGGCGTCCCATCCGGGGCCGTAGTTCCACTCCAGGCTCCAGGTCGCGACGGCCAGGTCGGCCCAGCGGTCGGCGACGCCCAGGCAGTCGAGGTCGACGTGCGCGGAGAAGCTGCCGTCCGGGTGGATGAGCGTGTTGGGCGAGCAGGGATCACCGTGGCAGACCACCAACCGGTCGACCGGCGGCGCGTCGGCGAGCTCCGGACGGTCGGCCGGGTCGACGCCCGCTTCGGCGAGCCGGTCCGCGACGGACCAGGAGAAGGGGCAGTCGTCGACCGGCAGCCGGTCGTGCAGCGCGCGCAGCCCGACCCCGATGGCGCGGACGGCGGTGGCCGGGTCGGCCAGCCAGCGCGGCGCGACCGCGCTCTCCCCCGGCAGCCCCGCGGTGACCAGCCACGCGCCGTCGGCGTCCGCGCCCGCGTCCAGCACCCTCGGCACGGTCGTGTAGCGGGCGGCCCAGCCCAGACGCGCGGCCTCCGCGTCGAACCCCAGGCCGGATCCCGCCGGGGCCCACTTCACGAAGGTCCGCGTCTCGTCCTGGCCGAGCTGGAAGGTCAGCCCGCCGGCCTCGTTGCGCCACACCGGCGTGACCGGCCGGTCACCGGCGAGCTCCGCGACGGGTGCGGGAACGGGGACGGATCGGGGCGGCGGCCCGGAGTGGACGGTCATGACCGCATCGTGCGCGCACTGCCCCTGTCGATCCACCGATTTCCGTGCGCCCGGCCCCGATCCTCCGACGGCCCCTCGACGCGTGCCACAGAATGTGCCACGCTATGAGGCATGACCACATCGATCGAAGAACTCATGCAGAACGCGGTCGACACCCGTCGCGTCGCCCAGACGGCGATCGCCCTGGCCGTCCGCGAGGCCCGCGCCGCGGACTGGTCCTGGGACCGCATCTCCGCCGCGCTCGGCGGCTCCCCCAACGGCGAGACCCTGCGCCGCAACTTCGGCGGCGGGTCCGGAGGCCGCCCGGAGCAGGCCTGATCCGGGCGTCGGCCGGTGATCAAGCGGTGGTCAGCCGGTGATCGCCAGATTGTTGGCGCGCAGCAGCTCCACGATCTCGGCCGGGGCCTTGGCGACCGAGCCCGCGTCGTACGGGGGCTCCGGGTCGTACTCGGTCAGCAGCTGGATCTGCTGCGCGACCCGCTCCCCCGCGATCCTCCCGACCAGCGTCAGCGCCAGGTCGATCCCCGAGGAGACGCCCGCGGCCGTGGCGTACTTGCCGTCGAGCACCACCCGCTCCGAGGTCGGCAGCGCGCCCAGGCTGCCCAGCAGCTCCAGGGCGTTCCAGTGCGAGGTGGCTGCCCGGTCCTTGAGCAGCCCGGCCGAGGCCAGCAGCAGCGAGCCGGTACAGACGGAGGTGGTCCACTCCGTCGTGGCGTCGACCCGGCGGATCCAGTCCAGCAGGACGGGATCGGACAACGCCTCCCGCGAGCCAGGTCCGCCCGGGACGAGCAACAGGTCGGCCGAGTCCACCTCGTCGAGCGTCGCGTCCGCGACCAGTGCGAGGCTGCCGCGGTCGGCGCGCACCTCGCCACGCTCCGCGGCGACGAAGACGACCTCGGCGCCGGGAACGCGCGCCAGGATCTCGTAGGGGCCCACCGCGTCGAGCGAGGTGAAGCGATCGAACAGCAGGATGGCGATCTTCATCGGAGTTCTTCCTCTCAGCCGGGAATTCTCGTACAGCTCGGTTCTGGTGCAGTTGCCTTCAGCAGGCCGACGCACTCGGGTGCAGCGGACGGAAGCGGCGGCGGTACTCGGCGGGCGAGACGGCCAGCGTGCGGACGAAGGCGCGGCGCATCGCCTCCGAGGTCCCGTAGCCGCAGGCGCGGGCGACGGACTCGACCGCATCGTCGGAGTCCTCCAACCGTCGTCGGGCCGCCTCCAGGCGGACGCCGTCCACATAGCGGCCGGGCGTCTGCCCCGCCTCCGCCGCGAAGGCGCGGGCGAACTGACGGGGCGACAGCGACGCGCGCCGGGCCAGCTCCTCGACCGACAGGTCGGCCTCCGGATGCTCGGCGATCCACTGCTGGACCTCACGCAGCGGCTGCCGCTCGGCGAGCTGGGCGGCAAGCTGGGTGCTGAACTGGGCCTGTCCGGCGGGGCGGCGCAGGAACATCACCAGGTGCCGGGCAACCTGGAGCGCGGCCTCCCGGCCGAGGTCCTCCTCGACCAGCGCCAGGGCCAGGTCGATGCCCGCCGTCACCCCCGCCGAGGTCGCCACCGATCCGTCGCGGACGTAGATCGGCTCCGGGTCCACCTCGACGTCGGGGAACCGCCGGGCCAGGTCGGCGCAGTGGGACCAGTGCGTGGTCGCCCGACGTCCCGCCAGCAGGCCCGCCTCCGCGAGCAGGAACGCTCCGGTGCAGACCGAGACCACCCGCTCCGCCCCGGCCGCGAGTTCGCGGATCCGGGCAACCAGCGCGCTCTCGGGCTCGCGCGTCCCGCGCCCGCCGGGGACGACGAGCGTGTGCGGCGACTCGACCTCCGGGCTCGCCAGATCCGCGTCGGGCAGCAACCGCAGCCCGCTGCTCGCGCGCACCGGGCCGCCGCCCAGCGAGGCGGTCACCACCCGGTACGCGTCGGACCGCCCGGCGGCCGGACCGCCGCCGGAGAAGACCTCCAGCGGACCGGTGACGTCCAGGCTCTGGACGCCGTCGAAGAGCACCAGCAGAACGGTGCGCGTCCGCGTGTCCGCGGGCCTGGTGGTTGCCATGGAAAAAGCCTGCACCGGCCGGCCGATGGCAGCAATGACGAGAATCCCACCTTTCCTGCCATGGCCAGTGTGGCCGAGTGTTCGATCCGGTCCGGGGCCATCGGCTAGTCTCACGCGGTGACCCTGACTCCCGCCCCGCCGGCCGCCGGGCAGCCGACCCTTCCGGTCGCACGCCCCAGGACCAGCGCCGCCGCTGTCATCGCCCTGATCGCCGGGGTGCTGGCTCTGGTCCCGGTGGCTGTCGTACTGGGGATCGTCGCGCTCTTCCGTACCCAGCGTCGGGGACTGCGCGGCAAGCGGCTCGCGGTCGTCGCCCTCTCGTTCAGCGCGGCGTGGACCGCGCTGGCCATGATCGGGATCATCGCAAGCGCGGCCTACGTCGGGTCGCAGTCCGGACCGATAGAGACCTTCGCGACCGGCACCTGCTTCACCTACACCGACAGCGTCGACGCCAACTCGGGGATCGACGTCATCGGCTGCGACGCGCGCCACGACGGTGAGATCGTCGGCGTCTACGGCCTGGGCGGCAGCTTCCCCGGCACGTCGGCGTCCGAGGTGCAGTCCGTGCTCGGCTGCGTCCGCACGGCGGCCCAGGAGATCGCCGACCCCGGCGGGTTCGGGACGGCGGCCCGGCTCAACGTCTACTTCCCGCCGTCACAGTCGGCGTGGGACTCCGGCTTCCGCTCGGCCACCTGCGTGCTCACCAACGCCGACGGCAGCCAGTTCTCCGGCGACGCGCGGGACGGGAGCAGGCTGACGGCGCAGCAGAAGCAGGTGCTGGCGCTCACGGCGGAGTCGGTCCTGCTGCGGATGAAGCTCGACTACCTCCCCGGCGCGCACTGGCAGATCGCCGCGCCCCTGGAGTCCCGCCTGGCCGCGGTGGACCGCAGCGAGGCGTCCGCGCTGCGGGGCCTCGCGGCCCAGGCCCCCGGCGGCGCGGGTTCGGACGGCCTTCCGTCGCTCCTCACCGCGCTGGCGGACACGGAGTCCGCGGAGGCGGGCCACGCGAGCGTGAACGCGACGGTGGCGACGAACGCGTCAGCGTGGCAACAGATCTCCGACGCGCGCAACGCCACGGACCAGACCGCGGAGAACGCGTACGCGGACCTCCGCACGGGTCTGGGGCTCAGCAACCCGGATTAGGCCCGGAGGCTGTGCTGCCGCGGGTGGTTGCAACCACCCGCGGCAGCACAGGCTCAGAGAGTGCAACTAGACCGCGCTGCCGGCCTTCCAGGAAGCCCAGTCCACGTTCCAGCCGTTGAGGCCGTTGGACGGGTCCACCGTCCGGTCGCCGGAGTTCACGACCTCGACCACGTCGCCGACGATCGAGCTGTTGTAGAACTCCGCCGCAGGCGTCTCCGGGTCGCCCGCGCCGCGCACGTCGTGGAGGCCGACGCAGCCGTGGCTGGTGTTGACGACGCCGAAGATCCCGGAGGACCAGTAGTTGCCGTGGATGAACGTGCCCGAGTTGGTCAGCCGCTGCGCGTGCGGGACGTCGGGGATGTCGTACTCGCCGCCGAGGTTGACGGTGCGTGAGTCCATCCGGGTCTGCACCAGCTTCTCGGAGATCACCATCTTGCCGCCCCACGTGGTGTGCTGGGGGCTGCCGCCGGAGATCGGGAAGGTCTGGGTGACCTTGCCGTCGCGGGTGACCGTGAGCTGATGGCTGGACAGGTCGGCGACGCTGGTCTGGCTGCGGCCGATGGTGAAGGTGGCCGTGCGGTTCTGGGTGCCGAAGCGGTCCGGTGCGCCCTGGATGTCCTTGAGGGCGAGCTTCACGGTGACCTTGGTGCCCGGCTGCCAGTACTTCTGCGGGCGGAAGTCGATGCGGTTGTCGTCGAACCAGTGGCCGACGATCTCGACGGGCGGATGCGAGGTGACCGTGATGGCCCGCTGCACCGCCTTGCGGTCGGATATCGCGTTGTCGAAGCGTATGGAGACCGGCATCCCCACGCCCACCGTCGCGCCGTCGTCCGGCGTGTAGGTGCCGACGAAGGTCTTGACGGGCTTGCCGGTGATGAATCCGGCCGCCGTCGTGCCGCTCGTGCCGGAGCTGTCCTTCGCGACGGCGGAGACCTTGTACGAGGTCAGCGACGACAGCGGAGTGTGGCTCGTCCAAGCGGTCCGCTCGGCGTTGAGCTGACCGGGTATCTGCTTGCCGTCGGGGCCGGTCAGCGCGACCGACTCCAGAGTGCCCTGGGCCACCGTCACGGTGACCGGCGCGGTCATGTCCGCTCCGGTCGTGCCGTCCTTCGGGGTGATGGTCACCGTGGCCTGGGAGGCCTTGGGTGAACTACCGCCGGACCCCGATCCGGAGCCGGAACCGGAACCGCTGCCGGTGCATGCCGCGAGCAGCAGCACCGGAGTCCCCACCATCCCGGCCACCACCGAACGCCGGGTCCACTGTGCCGCCGTCGTCATGCCGCCTCACTCCTGCCCTCGACCGTCGCTTCTCTCGCCTCTCGGCACATCACCCTAAAACGGACAATCAAGAGAAGCCCAATCCGGACTTTTCAGGCTAAGCACACCGGATCCGGCGGCAACCGGCAACAGGCGAACGGATGGTTCGACGGAGCGTCACCAACCACCCGTCCGCCGACGGCCTCGGAACGCGCCTACTCGTCGTCCTCGCCGAGCAGCTCCCAGTCCTCGTTCTCCTCGTCGTAGTCGACCGGCTGGGTCTCCCAGCCCGCCTCGGCGAGATCGACGCCGGGGATGGCCTCCAGCATCGCCACCGGGTCGATGAAGTGGGCGATCGCGCCGCTCGGGTCGACGTTGATCGCCTCGATCGCCTCGGCGCGCTCGTCGTCCTCGAGGTACTCGTCCTTCTCCACCTGCTCAAGCGCCGCTGCCTGCAGCGCCTTCTCATCCACGATCTCCGCGATCAGCTCGATCTGGAGGCGGATGTAACGCCGTCCGCCGTCGTCCGGCAGACCGGCCGCACTGCTCTCAGTAGTCATGGCCCGAGCCTATCCAAACCCGACGACGCTGATTAGCATCGTTCGCGCCGGTACTGGCATGGTCAGTGCAGGAGTACAGCGACGTACGAGTACCTCAAGGAACGGGAGCGCCCGTGGGCGGCCGTCACCTCACCACCACCGCGGTTGCAGCGGGAATCGGCATCGCCGCGTCGGTGGCGCTCACCCCCTTTGCCTCCGCCGCCGTGCAGGGCGACAACCCCGCCCACACGCAGACCATGACCACGGCGGCGGCCGCCCAGGGGACGACCCGGGAGCCGGACGCGCTCCCCTACATCGGCGGCGCGGCGGGCTTCCTGCTGGCCGGTGCCGGCCTGATCGTGATCCGCCGCAACAACGCCTGAGACACCAGGAGCGCCGCCTGACGCGGCGTCGGGCGGGCGAGGGCAAGCAGCGACGGCCAGCGAAGACCCGGGAAAACACCAGCAGGGCCGGCCCGATGGGCCGACCCTGCTGTCTCCGTCAAGTTCCCCCACCCGGGAACGCGGAGCTGGTGCCGCGGGGCCCGCCGCACCCCGTCGGCAGAGCCGACAGGGGCGGGACGACGGCGTTCCCCGCGGGCGGACGCGGCCGGCCGGGTCAGGGCCGTCCGACGCGTCCTGGTGGCCGCGGGATCCGGGAGCCGCTCCGGACCTTCGCCGCCACCACGCTCGGCATTCTTGCCGTCGAGAAGAACACTGCCGGAGCGTTGTTAACCACGTGCTGCCGGAACGTGACGCCTACGTACCGATTGAACTTATTTCTGCAACGCCTACTTCTCCGACATGAAGGTCAGCAGGTCCTGGCGGGTGACGATGCCCTGCGGCTTGCCCTCGACCAGGACCACCGCGGCGTCGGCGTGACCCAGCACCGCCATCAGGCTGGTGACGGACTCTCCGGAACCGACGACCGGCAGCGGCGCGGACATGTGCGCGCCCAGCGGGTCGTCCAGGCCGAACTTCTTGGCGAACAGACCCTCCAGCAGGTCGCGCTCCACGATGGAGCCGATGACCTCGCCCGCCATGACGTCCGGGTGACCGGCGCCCGGGGAGACGACCGGCATCTGCGAGACGCCGTACTCGCGCAGGATCTCGACCGCCTCGCCGACGGTCTCGTTCGGGTGGACGTGGACGAACTGCGGGATGCCGCCGTGCTCCAGCGCGTCCTTGCGGACCAGCACGTCCCCGGCGACGGCCTCGTCGCCGCCCTCCTCCAGGAAGCCGTAGTCCTGCATCCAGTCGTCGTTGAAGATCTTGCTCAGGTAGCCGCGGCCGGAGTCCGGCAGCAGCACCACGACGACGTCGTCCGGGCCGAGGCGCTTGGCCACCTCCAGCGCGGCCACGACGGCCATGCCGCAGGAGCCGCCGACCAGCAGGCCCTCCTCCTTGGCCAGGCGGCGGGTCATCTGGAAGGAGTCCTTGTCGGAGACCGCCACGATCTCGTCGGCGACCGTGCGGTCGTAGGCGGTCGGCCAGAAGTCCTCGCCGACACCCTCGACCAGGTACGGACGGCCGGAGCCGCCGGAGTAGACCGAGCCCTCCGGGTCCGCGCCGACGACCTTGACCTTGCCGTCGGAGACGTCCTTCAGGTAGCGGCCGGTGCCGGAGATGGTGCCGCCGGTGCCGACGCCCGCGACGAAGTGCGTGATCCGCCCGTCGGTCTGCTCCCACAGCTCGGGGCCGGTGGAGGCGTAGTGCGAGGCCGGGTTGTTGGGGTTGGAGTACTGGTCCGGCTTCCAGGCGCCAGGCGTCTCCCGGACCAGGCGGTCGGAGACGTTGTAGTAGGAGTCCGGGTGCTCCGGGGCGACGGCGGTCGGGCAGACCACGACCTCGGCGCCGTAGGCGCGCAGTACGTTGATCTTGTCAGTGGACACCTTGTCCGGGCAGACGAAGATGCACTTGTAGCCCTTCTGCTGGGCCACGATGGCCAGGCCGACGCCGGTGTTGCCACTGGTCGGCTCGACGATGGTGCCGCCCGGCTTGAGCGCGCCCGAGGCCTCGGCGGCCTCGATCATCTTCATGGCGATGCGGTCCTTCACGGAGCCGCCGGGGTTGAAGTACTCCACCTTGGCCAGGACCGTGGCGGAAATGCCTTCGGTCACCTTGTTCAGCTTGACCAGGGGGGTGTTCCCGACCAGGTCGATGATCGAGTCGTGGTACCGCACGGGGTCCTCCGCGGATGCATGACGGAAATACGCGGGACCAGTCGGTTTGTCGACCCCGCGAGAGCCAGCGTAGTAGGGGAGACTCGGTCAGGCGGAGGAGCTGGGGACTGGACACCGGGCGAACGGCGCCGGAAGAACACCGGTACAGCTGCGTCGGTACGGCTGAGTCCGAAACCCGAGCGAGTCCGTGCACGTTACCGGGTATTGACGCAGTGATGCACTGATACCGGGTCGCCCGGCCGTGCGGGACCGGCACCACCCCGCGGCCGAACGATCCGGACCGACCCACATGGGGGTGGTCATGTCTCGTGAACGAGTCGCCCGACGGATCGCCGCAGCGGCGGCCTACGGCGGAGGAGGGATCGGCCTGCTCGGCGTGGGATTCGTCGGGCTGCTGCTGGCCGAGGCGAAGATCGCCGAACACACACTGGACTCCCTCAAGGGTGAACCGCCGCACGCGGACGGCCGCTACGGGACCGCCTTCGCGGCGCAGGACGCCGAACCGCTGCGCTTCGCGGTGATCGGCGACTCCACGGCGGCCGGCTTCGGCGTCGACCGGGGCCGCGAGACGCCCGGCGCGCTGCTGGCCCAGGCGATCGCCTCGGTCGCCGAGCGCCCTGTGGACCTGATGGTCGCCGCCGCCAACGGGGTGACCTCCCAGGACCTGGCCCGCCAGGTCGACACGGTCATCCAGGCCTTCGGCCCGGGCGGTCCTGAGGTCGCGCTGATCATGATCGGCGCCAACGACGTGACCCAGATGGTGAAGCCCGCCGTCTCGGTCCGGCTGCTCGGCGACGCGCTCAAGCGGCTGCGGGCCAACGGCACCGAGGTGGTGGTGGGCACCTGCCCGGATCTCGGCACCATCGAGCCGGTACGCCCGCCGCTGCGCTGGCTGGCGCGCCGGGCCAGCCGTCAGCTGGCGGCGGCCCAGTCGATCACCGTGGTCGAGGCGGGCGCACGCAGTGTCTCCCTCGGCGACCTGCTGGGCCGCGAGTTCCGCGGTCGGCACGAGATGTTCGCCTCCGACCGCTACCACCCCTCGGCGCGCGGCTACGCGACGGCGGCGATGGCGCTGTTGCCGACGCTCTGCGCGGCGCTGGGGATCTGGCCGGAGCTCCCGGCCAAGCAGCGCGCGGAGGGCCTGCACACGCTCGCCAAGGCAGCGGCGGTCGCCGCCGGTCACGGCGGCACGGAGGTCGCCCCCGCCGGCCACTGGGCGCAGCTGCTCCGTCGGGCGCGGCGTCCGCTGAACGGCATCGGCGCGAACGGGACGCACAGCGCGCCCGGCGCATCCGGCACGCCCGGTGCAGCCGACACCCCCGGCACCCCCGGCGTATCCGGCACACCTGGCGCGGAGCCAGCCGCTCCGGAGCCGGGCGTGTCTACGTCAGACACCTCACACGTGAGCAGCGCTGACGCAACGGCTACCTGAGAGTAGCTTTCTCAGAGGCTGCCGGTGGTCTGCCTGTCCGCGGCGGCTCTCCACCCACACGTTCACTCCCCAGCAGCTCAGGAGCAACGATGCCCGAAGCCGTAATCGTCAGCGCCGCCCGTTCGCCGATCGGCCGGGCCGGAAAGGGCTCTCTCAAGGACGTCCGCCCGGACGACCTGACCGCACAGATCGTCGCCGCCGCGCTCGCCAAGGTGCCGCAGCTCGACCCGCGCGACATCGACGACCTGATGCTGGGCTGCGGCCTGCCCGGCGGCGAGGCCGGCTACAACCTGGGCCGCGTCGTCGCGGTGCAGCTGGGCATGGACCACCTGCCCGGCTGCACCATCACCCGCTACTGCTCCTCCTCGCTGCAGACCAGCCGGATGGCGCTGCACGCGATCAAGGCGGGCGAGGGCGACGTCTTCATCTCGGCCGGTGTCGAGACCGTCTCCCGGTACATCAAGGGCAGCTCGGACGGCCTGCCGGACACCAAGAACCCGCTGTTCGCCTCCGCCGAGGAGCGGACGGTGACCCGCGCCGAGGCCGGTGCGCCGATCTGGCGCGACCCGCGCGAGGACAGCGAGCTGCCGGACGTCTACATCGCCATGGGCCAGACCGCGGAGAACCTCGCCCAGGTCAAGGGTGTCACCCGCCGCGACATGGACGAGTTCGGCGTCCGCAGCCAGAACCTGGCCGAGAAGGCCATCGCCGACGGCTTCTGGGCCCGCGAGATCACCCCGGTCACGACGCCCGACGGCACGGTCGTCAGCAAGGACGACGGCCCGCGCGCCGGCGTCACCCTGGAGGCAGTCGAGGGCCTCAAGCCGGTCTTCCGCCCCGACGGCCTGGTCACCGCCGGCAACTGCTGCCCGCTGAACGACGGCGCGGCGGCCCTGGTGATCATGTCCGACACCAAGGCGAAGCAGCTCGGCCTCACGCCGCTGGCCCGGATCGTCTCCACCGGCGTCTCCGGCCTCTCCCCCGAGATCATGGGCCTCGGCCCGGTCGAGGCCTCCAAGCAGGCCCTCAAGCGCGCCGGTCTGTCGATCTCGGACATCGACCTGGTCGAGATCAACGAGGCCTTCGCGGCCCAGGTGATCCCCTCCTACCGCGACCTCGGCATCGACCTGGACCGCCTGAACGTCAACGGCGGCGCGATCGCGGTCGGCCACCCCTTCGGCATGACCGGCGCGCGCATCACCACGACGCTGATCAACTCCCTGCAGTGGCACGACAAGCAGTTCGGCCTGGAGACCATGTGCGTCGGGGGCGGTCAGGGCATGGCCATGGTGATCGAGCGACTGAGCTGACCTGGCAGGCTGGGGCGTCTCAGATTTCTCTCATAATGACCCGTTTGGGCCAATAGCACGCGGGTAAGGGTTGGGTCACGTTCCGACGCGACCCAACCCGTTTTCTTTATACAACGCTCACAACCGATCGACAGAGTGCAACCGACCGACTGCATTCCGTCGACTTCTGCGTTCCGGGCAATTCCTGCAATGTCGGACGTCACAAATTAAAAGGACATTACGCACTGCCAGGACTCGCGCCGGTGGGGCACTGTTGTCGTGACCGCTCGTACGACTCCTCGCAAGGGGTGCCTCCCGTGATCGTCCTCCTTCTCGTTCTGCTCGCGCTGGTTGCCGCCCTCGCCGCTGCCGCGTTGCTTTCCGTGCGCGCCATGTCCCGGCGCCTGGAGTCGACCGTCCGCCGCGCGGTGGGCATCGCGCTCGCCGAGGACCGGGAAAGGGAAATAGCGGAGGCCCGCACGTTCTGGGCCGAGCAGGAGGCCCGCGCCGCGGAGGATTCCCTTGACGGCGTCGACATGGACGCGGTGTCCGTGGACACGCTGGTGGCGGAGAACACCATGTTCCTGCCCGCTCCGCGCGGATTCGTCGACGAGACCGGCGAAATGGACCCGGAGTTCGCCGACGCACTGCGCTCCGCGCTGGAGGAGATGATCTCCGAGAGTGACCGCGCCCCGCTCCCCTCCCACCCGGCGCAGCCCGGGTTCGTCCCGCAGCCGACTCCCACTCCCGAGTGGACCGACCTGCGCCTGCTGGAGCTGGTCGAGGTCGGCACCGCGCTGAAGGACGTCCGTCCGGGCCCGATGGGCACGCTCGATGTGTACGTCTTCGAGGACGAGACCACCCTGTGCATCGCCCCCGGCGATCAGGCGACGGGCCGTCGCATCCGCGAGGCCGTCGCCGACGGCACCGACGTCCGCCTCCTCGGCACCTCGCGCCTCCCCGGCGCGCACGCCCTGACCTTCGCCCTCTCGGAGACGGAGACCGTCTACGTCCTGGCGGACCGGGTTGTAGCCAGCCTTTGAACTTAGGCAGAGGGGCTTGTTGCACTCACCTCAGGGGCGCGGGGAACTGCACGAGACACCACTGACATGCGGATGGCCCTGAACGTTCGGCCTGCCAGCTGCGTGGGTGGCTTGTCGCGCAGTTCCCCGCGCCCCTGGGTGATTGCAACTACAGCTCTGATACCTCGGCTATCGATGCGAGTGTCTCCGCCAGGACCCGCTCCGCGTCCCGCACCTCGCCCGCGGCCAGCGCGTGCGCCAGATCGTGCGCCGTCGCCGCGATCTGATCCCCCACCACGAACGCCCCCACGTCCGGGACCTCCCTCGGCGCGCCGGCTGCCGAAGCCATTCCGCGGGCCAGGGCCAGACCGGCCGGCGCGCAGCGCGAGAGCCTGCTCTGGGGGAGCGAGCGGAAACGGTCCGCCAAACGCTCAGCGGCAGCGACAAGGGGAGTCGGATCGAGCATGGAGCGAGCGTATCCGCGCATCAGGGATGGAGCCACGTGCCCCTGGGTACGCCAGCCTCGACGCGGACTGTTGCCATCGTCCCCACCCTGCGGCACAGTCGTGAAACGGACCGCTCCATCGGAGGCGCCTTGTGACCCTCATGTACTCCGCAGAGACCCACCAGAACCTGATCTCCCGCATCCCCGGCGTGACCGGCCGCACCATGGACGACTGGCTCCGCGCCGTCGCCGACGGCCCCTCCCTCATCCGCTGTGAGGAAAAGATCGAATGGCTCCGCCGCGAGTACGACCTCTCGTACGGCTACGCCAAGGCGATCATCCACGAGTTCGACCTGCGTCGCGCCGCCGCGCGGATGACGCACTGACCCGCCTTCCCCACCGGCGCGCCACCATGGCCTGACCATGTCAGACCATGGCGTGCACACGTGCCCGGAGCCGGATTCGAACCGGCACGGCCTGGCGGCCAGCGAGGTTTAAGCTCGCCGTGTCTGCGTTCCACCATCCGGGCGCAACCCCACGGGGAGAGCCTATCGGCAGCAGGGCGGAGCTTGCTCCCGCATGGGTGGAAGTTGACTTGATTTGCTGGACTCTGACAATTCGTCAGCCCTGAAGCAGCGCCGGAGCGGTGCGGGTCGGCGCCCTCGACCCTGACCCGCACCCTGACCCGCACCACCGCTCGGCCCTGAGGGGACCCCCGAGGAGGCGGGGGTGGGGTCATCCCGGAGAAGGAGCATCAGTCCGTTCCTCGGAGCGACTTCCGGGGCGATCGGGAGCACGAGGATGAAGAAGCGGCGACAAGCCGCCCTTCCCTCTGCTGTCCCGAACCTCGGAGATCCCACCGTGACGACCACCGCTCTGCGCACCGCCGCAGCCCGGGCCACGGACCTGTCGAAGGTCTACGGCACGGGCGACACCCGCGTCACCGCACTGGACCACGTCTCGGTGGATTTCTACCGAGGCGAGTTCACCGCCATCATGGGCCCCTCTGGCTCCGGCAAGTCCACCCTGATGCACTGCATGGCCGGCCTCGACTCGGTCAGCTCCGGCTCGGCCCGGATCGGCGAGGTCGAGCTGGGCGGCCTGAAGGACAAGCAGCTGACCAAGCTGCGCCGGGATCAGATCGGCTTCGTCTTCCAGGCGTTCAACCTGCTGCCGACGCTGACGGCGCTGGAGAACATCACGCTGCCGATGGACATCGCCGGCCGCAAGCCCGACCAGGCCTGGATGCAGCAGGTCATCGCGACCGTCGGCCTGGCCGACCGCCTCAGCCACCGGCCCAGCCAGCTCTCCGGCGGCCAGCAGCAGCGCGTGGCCTGCGCCCGCGCGCTCGCGTCCAAGCCGGAGATCATCTTCGCCGACGAGCCCACCGGCAACCTCGACTCCCGCTCCGGCGCGGAGATCCTGGGCTTCCTGCGCTCGTCCGTGCGCGACCTCGGCCAGACCATCGTGATGGTCACCCACGACCCGGTCGCCGCCTCCTACGCGGACCGCGTGGTCTTCCTCGCCGACGGCCGCATCGTCGACGAGCTGCACGGTCCCACCCCCGACGGCGTGTTGGACCGGATGCGGCAGTTCGACGCCAAGGGCCGGACCAGCTGAGGCGAGAGCCGCGAGACGAGAGCCGTTCACCCATGTTCAAGACCGCACTGCGCAACGTGCTGTCCCACAAGGGACGCCTGCTGATGACGATGCTCGCCGTCGTCCTGGGGACCGCCTTCGTGGCGGGGACCCTGGTCTTCTCCGACTCGGTCAGCACCGCGCTGAAGAACAGCCTTTCCCACAACTACGACAACGTCTCCGTCCGGGTGGACAACCAGGCCGCCGGCATCGAACGGAGCGAGAAGAACAACAACAGCGCCGCCGACCCGCTCACCACGCAGACGCTGCACCGGATCCAGGCCCTGCCCGGCACCGCCTCGGCCGTGGGAACGGTGACCGGCTTCGCCGGGATCGGCGACCCGAGCGGCAACCTGATCGGCGAGAAGGGCGGCACCAACGGCGCCAACTGGAGCCCGAACAGCGGTGGCAGCGACCCGCGCTACCCGATGGTCCAGGGCACCGGCCCGGCCTCGGCGAGCCAGGTCGCCGTCGACCAGAACACCGCCACCAAGAACGGTTTCAAGGTCGGCGACACGATCCGCGTCGCCGTCGACGGCCCGGTCATGCAGCTGACCGTCACCGGCATCTTCACCACCACCGATCCGCAGGTCTCCTCCGGCGGCTCGCTGGTGCTCTTCGACACCCCGCTGGCACAGCAGCTCTACGCCCAGCCGGGCCAGTTCGGCACCATCGACGCCACCGCCAAGCCCGGCACCAGCCAGGACGCGCTGGCCAGCGAGATCGAGCAGGTCGTCCCGCAGAGCGCCAACATCACCGTGCACACCGGCGCCCAGCTCACCGCGGACGCCAAGACGATGGTCGAGAACGGCACGTCGAACATGAAGACGGCGCTGCTGTTCTTCGCCGGTGTCGCGCTCTTCGTCGGGGTCTTCCTGATCTCCAACACCTTCACCATGCTGATCGCCCAACGCACCCGTGAGCTGGCGCTGTTGCGCGCGCTCGGGGCGAGCCGTCGGCAGGTGCGGCGCTCGGTGCTGATCGAGGCGCTGCTGGTCGGCCTCACGGCCTCGGTG
Source organism: Streptacidiphilus fuscans (assembly GCF_015690355.1). Taxonomy (GTDB): domain Bacteria; phylum Actinomycetota; class Actinomycetes; order Streptomycetales; family Streptomycetaceae; genus Streptacidiphilus; species Streptacidiphilus fuscans. The sequence continues at coordinate 724,341 of NZ_JADPRT010000002.1, forward strand.
GTCGGTCTCGGCGTGGGCGTCGGGATCGGCGCGGCGCTCAAGGCCTGGGCGGGCAGCAGCGGCAACCTGCCCGGCGGCGGCCTGACGGTCACCGCCTCCACCGCGGTGATCACACTGCTGGTCGGCACGGTGGTCACCTCGCTGGCGGCGCTCTTCCCGGCGCTGCGCGCCTCCCGGGTCGCCCCGGTCGCGGCGATGAGCAGCAACGAACAGCCGTCGTCGCAGCGCAGCCTGGTGATCCGGAACAGCATCGGCGGCGTGCTCGCCGGGCTCGGCATCGCCTCGGTGCTGATGGGCGTGGGCCAGGGCGGCAGCAACGGACGGGTGCCGGTCGGCCTCGGCGCCGCGCTGCTGGTACTCGGCGTCTTCGTGCTGACGCCGCTGCTCTCCCGCCCGATCATCGCGGCCACCGGCCCGCTCTTCCGCGGCCTGTTCGGGGTCAGCGGCAAGCTGGCCAAGCAGAACGCGATCCGCAACCCGCGCCGCACGGCGGCGACCGCGTCCGCGCTGACCATCGGCGTCACGCTGATCTCGGCGCTGACCGTCATCGGCACCTCGGTCAACTCGGCCGTGGCGGGCCAGGTCACCGCCAACATGAAGGCGGACTACGCGGTCGAGATGCAGATGGGCTTCCCGGTCTCCCCCGCCCTGGCCTCCGAACTCCGCAGCGCCCAGGGCGTCACGGCCACCAGCGTGCTGGACATGCAGGATCTGCAGACCTCCGGCGGCTACCTCACGGTCAGCGGCTTCGACGAGAACACCTTCGGTCAGTTGGTCGCCCCGGTGATGACCGCGGGTTCGGCGAGTTCGCTGAGCCAGGGTCAACTCCTGCTCTCGACGGACGAGGCGAACACGCGTCACCTCAGCGTCGGCAGCACGATGCAGGTGACGTACCCTAACGGCACCAGCGGCACGGTCACCGTCGGCGGCGTCTACCAGAAGAGCCAGCTGCTCGGCCCGGCGATCCTCGGCGAGCAGGCGCTCGCCCCGCACACCACGGCGCCGTACTACAACGCGGTCCTGGTGAAGTCCGACGGCGGCGCCACGCCGGCCAACGAGCAGGCCCTGCGCGACGCGACGGGCCGCAACCCGCTGGTCAAGGTCGAGTCGCAGCAGCAGATGATCGACCAGTTCAGCTCGACCATCTCGATGATGCTGACGATCCTGTACGCGCTGCTGGGCATGGCGGTCCTGATCGCCGTCCTCGGCGTGGTCAACACGCTGGCGATGTCGGTCTTCGAGCGCAAGCGCGAGCTGGGCATGCTGCGGGCGATCGGCCTGGACCGACGCGGCGTCAAGCGGATGGTCCGGCTGGAGTCGGTGGTGATCGCGGTCTTCGGGGCGGCGATGGGTGTAGCGATCGGCACGTTCCTCGCCTGGGCGGCGAACCGTCTCCTGGCGGGAGATCTGGCCGGGCTGACCACGGTCCTGCCGTGGGGCGAGTTCGCCCTCTTCATCGGGATCGGCGCGAGCGTCGGCCTGTTGGCCGCGCTCTGGCCCGCGCGGCGGGCCGCCCGACTGGACATCCTGGGCGCGATCAAGACGGACTGAGTCCAGGGGCGCGAACGCAGTCCGGACATGCCAGTGCCCCTGCTCGTCAGTGACGGGCAGGGGCACTCTTTTTACGGCAGCGGTGCCGGTTATGAGCACCACGGGCTGTGGTCCGGCGACGCTGCCGGGCTTTGGGGAGCAGCTGACCCGCGAGGGTCAGCCGGCGTCAGGCGGAGACGGTTTCCTTCGCGGCGGGAGCCGCGGGCGCAGCCGGCGCCGCAGGGAGCGTCTTCGCGGGACCAGCCGCCTCGACGAACACCTCGCGCGGCTTCTCCATCTCCACCAGGGAGACGGTCTCACGCTTGAGGAACATGGCCAGGGTCCAGTCAGCGAACACGCGCACCTTGCGGTTCATGGTGGGCACGCGGCTGCCGTGGTACAGGCGGTGGAACCACCAGGCCGGACGGCCCTTCAGCTTGTACTTGCCGAAGAGGATCGCCACACCCTTGTGCAGGCCGAGACCGGCGACCGCACCCAGGTTCTTGTGCTTGTACTCCTTCTGCGGGAAGCCCCGCATACCGGAGACCACGTTGTCGCCGAGCACGATGGCCTGACGGACGGCGTGCTGCGCGTTCGGCGGGCACCAGGCGCCCTCGCCGACGGCGAGGTCCGGCACCTGGGCGTTGTCGCCCGCGGACCAGACGTTGTCGAAGCCCTGGACCTGCAGGGTCGGCGCGGTGTCGACGTGGCCGCGCGGGCCCAGCGGGAGGCCGAAGTTGGCCAGCGCCGGGTTCGGCTTGACGCCCGCCGTCCACACGATGGTGGAGGCATCGACCTCGACACCGTTCTTCAGCACGACGTGCTTGTCGACGCAGGACTCCATCGAGGTCTCGATGTAGATCTCGATGCCGCGCTCTTCGAGCTTCTCCTTGGTCCACAGACCGAGGTCCGGGCCCATCTCGGGGAGGATGCGGTTGGCCGCCTCGACCACGATGAAGCGCATGTCCTCGCGCTTCACGTTGTGGTAGATCTTCGCCGAGTCACGAGCCATGTCCTCGATCTCGGCGATGGTCTCGATACCGGCGAAGCCGCCACCGATGACCACGAAGGTCAGCGCCTGCTTGCGCACGGCCTCGTCGGTGGTGGACTCGGCCATGTCGAGCTGGGCCACGACGTGGTTCCGGAGGCTGATGGCCTCCTCGACCGACTTCATGCCGATGCCGTGCTCCGCCAGACCCGGGATCGGGAAGGTGCGGGACACCGAGCCCATCGCGACGACGAGGTAGTCGAAGGGGATCTCGTAGGCGTCGCCGGCTGCGGGCTGCACGGTGGCCACCTTGCGGTCCTGGTCGACCGTGGTGACATGACCCGTGAGGACCTCGGCCTTCTTCAGGACGCGGCGCAGCGGGGCGACGAGGTTGCGAGGCGCGACGTTGCCGCCGGCCGCCTCGGGGAGGAAGGGCAGGTACGTCATGTACGACCGCGGGTCGACGACCGTGACGGTCGCCTCTCCGTAGCGCATCTTCTTGAGGATGCGCATCGCGGCATACAGGCCGACGTAGCCACCGCCGACAATCAGGATGCGAGGACGCTCCGTGGTGCTCATATCCGAAAGTATCCACCCCCTGCTCGCCTGGCATTTGTCGGCCTACTCACAGGGGTCTGGACAGCATCTGCTACACTTCGCGCCCCCGATCGCGCGGTCGGGGCCCCTCCTCACCCACCCCACCCGGCAGCCGTGAGAATCCGCAGCTCGACGGCCACATTGCGATTGTGTGTGCGACCGCGACGCACGACCTGGGAACGGGCGGGTCAGCCCACCGGAGCGCCTTCAGTCCCACAATTCGGACGAAGCGCCCCGAGAGGTCATCCGAGCGACGGGAACTCCATGTGAAGAAATTCACGAACATTTCCGCGCGACACGAATCCGCCCGGCCCGACACGCCCTGACGTGGGCCTGCCGGGCCTGCTGCCGGACCGTCAGAGCACCGTGCTCCAGGCGATCCCGTCGAGGATGTCGTGCTCGCTGACGACGACCTCCGAGGCCCCGGTGCGCTCCATGATCGCGAGCAGGACCAGCGCCCCGGCGGTGATCACGTCGACGCGTCCCGGGTGCATCACGGGGATCGCCGCGCGCTCCTCGTGGGTGGACCCGAGGAGCCGCTCGGTGACGGCCCGGACGTCGGCCAGCGGGATGCGGGAGTGGTGGATCGCCTCGCTGTCGTAGGCGGGCAGGCCCAGCGCGATGGCGGCCACCGTGGTGACCGTCCCGGCCAGGCCCACGAGCGTGGCGCCACGCTCCTCAAAAGGTTCAGTGAGGGGGACGACCTCGGCGGCCTGGTCCAGCGCCTTCTTGATGTCGGCGCGCATCGAGACGAAGTCGTCGCCGTGGCGCTCGGTCATCCGCACGCAGCCGATGTCGACCGAGCGGGCCGCCTCGACGCGGTCGGTGCCGAGCACGAACTCGGTCGAGCCGCCGCCCAGGTCGAAGACCAGGTAGGGGCCGTGCTCCCCGCTCAGCTCCTTGGTCGCGCCGGTGAAGGAGAGCTGGGCCTCCTCGTCGCCGCTGATGACCTCCGGGTCGACGCCGAGGATCTCGCGCACCCCGGCGGTGAACTCGTCCCGGTTCTCGGCGTCCCGGGAGGCGCTGGTGGCGACGAAGCGCAGCCGGGTGGCGCCGAGTTCGCGGATCACCGTCGCATAGTCGCGGCAGGCGGCGAAGGTCCGCTCCAGCGCCTCCGGCGCCAGGCGGCCGGTGCGGTCGACGCCCTGGCCGAGGCGGACGATCGTCATCCGCCGGTCCAGCTCGTGCAGCTCGCCCGTGGCCGGGTCGAGGTCCGCGACGAGCAGGCGGATGGAGTTGGTGCCGCAGTCGACGCCGGCGACTCGGGTCAGGCTCACGCGTTCTCTCCAGCGGCTTCGGTCTTGTCGTTCTGCGACTCGTCCACGCAGACGCACGGGCCCTTGCGCCACCACTCCGGCAGCGCGGCCAGCGCCTCGTCGCCCAGGGGGTTCACGCCGGGACCTGCGGCCAGCGAGTGGCCGACCAGCACGTGCAGGCACTTGACCCGGTCCGGCATGCCGCCGGCGCTCGGGAAGCCCTCCAGCACCTCGATGGCGTCGCGGCGGGCGATGTAGTCCTCGTGGGCCTTGCGGTAGCCGTCAGCGAGCTCGGGGTCCTCGTCGAGCCGGGCGGTCTGCTCCTTCATCATCCCGTCCGCCTCCAGGGTGCCGATCAGCGAGGCGGCCCGGGGGCAGGTCAGGTAGTAGAGCGTCGGGAACGGCGTGCCGTCCTCCAGGCGCGGGGCCGTCTCGACGACGTCCGGCAGGCCGCAGGGGCAGCGGTGGGCGACGGCGCGCAGACCGCGCGGCACCCGGCCCAGCTGGGCCTCGACGGCGGCGCGGTCGGCCTCGGACACACCGGACGCGGACGTGCCGGACGTGCCGGACGTGACGGGCGTGACGGGGGTGGACTGGGCGGGACTCTGAGGGTCGTGCGACATGTCTCTATTCTTCAATGTTTGTCTGGGTTCCTCAGCGTCCCGGCTGCGTGGTCCGGTCGGCGGAGTCGGCTGAGTCGAGCGAGCCGAGCAGGCTCTGGTACCAGGGCTGCGCCGCCGCCTGCTGCTGCGCCGAGGGCGAGGCCGTCGCGGTGGGGGTGGGCAGGACGGAGTTGAACGGGACGTCGCCCGGGAAGCCGTAGTGCAGCCGCTGCCGGGCCTGCGCCTCGACGTAGGCCGGGTCCTCCCAGCGGGCCCGCTCCCGGCGCAGCTCGTCGACCTGCTGCTGCGCCTGCTGCTGGGCGGCGCGCTGCTGGGCGATCTGCGAGCGCTGCGCGATGAACTGCCGCATCGGATACGCCAGCGCCGCGACAAGGGCGCAGACCACGAGGGCGAGCACCGCCGCACGGCCGGTCAGCTTCGGCCGCCGCCGCGCCTGCTTCGGCACCGCCTGCTTCTCCCGCTCGGCCTGCTTCTCGTGGGCCTGCCTCTGGTCGGCCACCGCCACCCTCGTCGTCCCTCCCTGGCTGTCGGGCGCTCAGACGCCCCACCGCCCCCACCCTAGAGGGTGAAGGCAGCGGGGCGTCGGAGGGAACCGGGTGAGGTTCGGTCAGCCGTTGACGACAGCTGACGACGTCAGCCGTTGAAGCGCGGGAAGGCGCCGCGGCCGGCGTACTCGGCGGCGTCGTCGAGGATCTCCTCGATGCGCAGCAGCTGGTTGTACTTGGCGACGCGCTCGGAACGGGCCGGGGCACCGGTCTTGATCTGGCCGCAGTTGGTGGCGACGGCCAGGTCGGCGATGGTGACGTCCTCGGTCTCGCCGGAACGGTGCGACATCATGCAGCGGAAGCCGTTGCGCTGGGCCAGCTCGACGGCGTCCAGGGTCTCGGTCAGCGAGCCGATCTGGTTGACCTTCACCAGCAGGGCGTTGGCGGCGCCCTCCTTGATGCCACGGGCCAGACGCTCCGGGTTGGTGACGAACAGGTCGTCACCGACCAGCTGGACCTTGTCGCCCAGCTCGGCGGTGATGGTCTTCCAGCCGTCCCAGTCGTCCTCGAACAGCGGGTCCTCGATGGAGACCAGCGGGTACGCGGCGACGAGCTCGGCGTAGTAGGCGGTCATCTCGGCGGCGGTGCGGGACTTGCCCTCGAACTGGTAGGCGCCGTCCTTGTAGAACTCGGACGCGGCGCAGTCCAGGGCCAGGGCGATGTCGCGGCCGGGGGTGTAGCCGGCCTCCTTGATCGCCTCGACGATCAGGTCCAGGGCCTCACGGTTGGAGTCGAGGTTCGGCGCGAAGCCGCCCTCGTCGCCCAGACCGGTGGAGAGGCCACGGGCCTTCAGCACGCCCTTGAGCGTGTGGTAGACCTCGACGCCCCAGCGCAGCGCCTCGGAGAAGGACTCGGCGCCGATCGGAGCGATCATGAACTCCTGGATGTCGACGTTGGAGTCCGCGTGCGAACCGCCGTTGAGGATGTTCATCATCGGGACCGGCAGCACGTGGGCGTTCGGGCCGCCCAGGTAGCGGAAGAGCGGCAGGTCGCTGGCCTCGGAGGCGGCGTGCGCGACGGCCAGGGAGACGCCCAGGATCGCGTTGGCGCCCAGCGAGGACTTGTCGGCGGTGGCGTCCAGGTCCAGCATCGCCTGGTCGATCAGCCGCTGCTCGGTGGCGTCGTAGCCGACCAGCTCCGGGCCGATCTGCTCGATGACGGCGAGCACCGCCTTCTCCACACCCTTGCCGCCGTAACGGGACTTGTCACCGTCACGCAGTTCCAGGGCCTCGAACGCGCCGGTGGAGGCGCCGGACGGCACGGCCGCGCGGCCGGTGCTGCCGTCGTCGAGGCCGACCTCGACCTCGACCGTGGGGTTGCCTCGCGAGTCGAGGATCTCCCGGGCTACGACGACGTCGATGGAGGGCACAACTGTCTCCTCATGGGGATGCGGGTTGTTACGCACTGAGCCTAGCTGCATTGTCCGCGCGAACCACTCAGGACCTTTGCACCGTCTTGACTGACGAACACCGAGGACAAAACGGACGGCGAGACGGGCGGAGCCCCTACCCGTCGGTAGGAGCTCCGCCTGCTGCACGGCGCTACGTCAGAACGGTCAGAACGAGAGCTTCTGGCCGACGAGGATCAGGTTCGGGTTACCGCCGACCGTGGCGCGGTTCTTCGCATAGAGCGCGTGCCAGCCGCCCTGGATGTCGTGGGACGCGGCGATGCCGGAGAGGGTGTCGCCCGGCTTGACGGTGTAGTCGCCGGTGCCGCCACCGGACGCGTGGCTCGGGGCGTACTGCGGCGTGCTGCTCGTCGATGTGCTGTGGTGGCGCGTCGAGTGGTGGGAGCTCGACGAGTAGGACGAGTCCGAGCTCGAAGAGTGCGACGACGAGGACGTCGAGGACGTCGAGGACGACTGGGACGACGAACCCGAGGAGCCGGAGGAGCCCGACGACGAGGTGTTGATCGCCGGGGCCGAGCCGCCCTGGCTCAGGCCGGCCTGCGGGCCGCAGACGGGCCACGCGCCGGGCCCCTGACTGGCCAGCACCTTCTCGGCGACGGCTATCTGCTGGCCCTCGCTGGCCTGGTCGGCGGTCGACGCGTAGGCGCCACCGCCGTAGGCACGCCAGGTGCTCGCGGAGAACTGCAGGCCACCGTAGTAGCCGTTGCCGGTGTTGATGGACCAGTCGCCGCCGCTCTCGCACTGGGCGACCTTGTCCCAGGTGGAGACCGAGGCGGCGTGGGCGCTGGACGCACCGAGGAGCGGGAGCGCGACGGCCGCGCCGGCCACACCGGTGGTGGTGACGATGGCCTTGGCCTTGTTGACACGGATGCGGCGATGACGGCCGGTGCCGGAGAACAGCATGGAAATGTTCCTCTCCGACGCCTGCGAGGTGAGCTGTCGGGTTCGGGCCGTGAGGTAGCCCGGGCGCTCTCGCGCCTTCACCCCTAGCCGTGAACCGAGTTCACGGCGACGTACCTGGGTCCCCCGCTCCTGTCCGGTCGTCAAGTAGACGTTGCCGCCTCGCGGTGGACAGGACTCGGCGTCCCGCATGGCGGTGTCCGCTTCCGCGAACGACACGGAGGCTAGGCAGATCTTCATACGAATCTCAACCATCGACACAGGGAGGTACGTTGGCGAACCACGCGCTTCTTCCATCGCCTGACCGGCGCTGACCTGCGGTTATGCGCCTGCCGTGACGTCAGCTCTGGTCGCATGAGGAGCTCGTGTGAGGTCCGTTACCCCGCTGTTATTTGACTTTTCGCCTTACCTGACGACGTTGCAGGTCAGCGCGTCGGCGCGGACTGACACGCGTCAACGGTCAAGCGAGATCCCGTACGGATCGCCCTGGGACCACCAGGAGTCGAAGGACGCCTGCGCGGCGTCCACGTACGCGGAATCGACGTGGTTGGGCAGCGCGTGCCGGGTCCTGACGAAGAGCGGGGTGCTCAGCCCCGTCAGATCGGCCTGCGTGCGCTGGTGGCCGCCGACTTCGACCTGACGCTCCCGCAGTTCGTACCGGCCCTCGACCACCTCGCCGTCGTTGACGAGGTAGAGCTGCGACATCGGCGGGAACGGCAGCGTCCGCGCCTCGATCAGCGGCTCACCGGCGACCAGTCGGAAGGTGTGCAGGGACATCGCGGCCGAGCGCAGCACGGTCACCTGGTCCTGCCCGATTCGTCGCAGTCGGGCGATCGGCCGGTGGTCGTCCGGATCGCCCAACACCCGTGGGAACGTCGGCAGTCCGCTGAAGTCGCAGAACAGCAGCCGCACCCGGAACTCCTCCAGCACCGGCCCGCGCCGCGCACGCAGCCCGAGCAACTGCCGTTGCAGGGCGGTGACGAAGGTCTCGGAGGTCGCGGAGAGCACGTCCACCCGGAGCCTGCCGCTGCGCACGGCACGACCGAGCCGGCGCTCCAGGACGTCGACCGCCCCCTCCTCGGGCAAGGGCTGCGGCTGCCTGCCCGGCTGCCGAGCGGCGGGGTCGGGCCGGGCGCCGGTGAGGACGGCGGGCTTGCCGGCCCGGGTGAGGATCAGGCCGTCGCGCGCGAGCGCGGTCAGCGCCTTCTGCACCGTGACCCGCGACACCTTGAGGTCCTCGGCGAGCTGCTGCGCCGAGGGCAGGGACTCGCCGGGCTGCCACGCGCCCTCGGCGATCCGCTGCTCCAACTGCTCCTGCACGCGCTTCGACACCATCGGAGCACCCCCTCCGCCGAACCGTCCTGCAGCGTACTCCTGTGCCGCAGGCGGAACTTGTCTACTCATCAGTTTTACAGGTTCCCACTCCGTGCTACCTGGAAATCCTCTTGTACATACACAGGAGGTGGATAGATGGAGATACGAGACAGGCTCTTCGAGTGGCTGACCGGGCTGCTCTTCCAGAACGTCGGCGTGCAGACGTCGTTGGTGCTGGTCGCACTCGTCGCGCTGCTCGTCCCGCGCGACCGCGACCGGCGCTCGGTGAGCAGCGTGATCCTGGCCATCGGCATGGTGCTGTTCTTCGGAGGCCACCTGGTGCTCCGGATCACCCTGCCCGGCAGCCGCACGGCCTGAGCCACGGCCTGAACTACCCCCGAGCCATGGGCTGAGCCGCACGGCAATCCGCTAAGCCTGCACCCCCGGAGCACGACCGGCAGGCTCGAACTCCACCGGCAGTTGCCGCAACCCCCGCATGATGAGGCCGCCGCGCCAGCGCAGTTCCGCTGGGTCGGCGGCCAACGTGACGTCAGGGAGCCTGCGCAGCAGCTCGCCGATCGCGTACTGGGCTTCGAGGCGGGCCAGCGGCGCGCCGATGCAGTAGTGGATGCCCAGGCCGAAGGCGATGTGCGGGTTGTCCCGCCGGGCCAGGTCGAGCAGGTCCGGGTCCGCGAAGCGGGAGGGGTCGCGGTCGGCTGCGGCCAGGACCACGAGGACCGGGTCGCCAGGCGCGATCTCCTGGCCGCCGACGGTCAGCGGCTCGGTCGCGAACCGCCAGGTGGCGATCTCCACCGGCCCGTCGTAGCGCAGTAGTTCCTCGACGGCGGACTCCAGCAGCGCGGTCTCGCCCCGGTCGAGGGAGGCCTGGAGCAGCGCCCGCTGCTCGGGATGGGTCAGCAGTGCGTACATGCCGTTGCCGATCAGGTTGACCGTGGTCTCGAACCCGGCGAAGAGCAGGATGAAGGCCATCGCCGCGGCCTCGTTCTCGGTCAGGTGCTCGCCGTGGTCACTGGCCCGGATCAGGCCGGAGATCAGGTCGTCGCCGAGGTCGGCGCGCTTGCGGTGGATCAGCTCGGCCAGGTAGCCGCGCATCTTCTTCACCGCCCGCCCGACACCGCCGCGCGGCGCCTGACCCATATGGATCATCATCCCCGCCCAGTCGCGGAAGTCGTCCTGGTCCTCCGCCGGGACGCCGAGCAGGTCGCAGATCGCGTAGATGGGCAGCGGGAAGGCGAACTCGTGGATCAGGTCGGCGTCCCCGCGCTCCGCGAACGCGTCGATCAACCGGTCCGTGATCTCGCGCACACGCGGCTCGAAGGCCGCCACCCTGCGCGGGGTGAACGCCTTCGACACCAGGCTGCGCAGCCGGGTGTGGTCCGGCGGGTCGATGTTGAGCAGGTGCGTCATCAGGTCCGCGTTGCGCTCGCCCGGGATGCCGACCCGGCCGCTGCGGTGCGCCTGCCCGCTGTGCCGGGCGGGGTTCTTGCTCAGCCTGCCGTCCGCCAGCGCCTGGCGCGCGTCCGCGTACCGGGTCACCAACCAGGCGTCGACCCCGCTCGGCAGGGTGGTCCAGCGGACCGGCGCGTGGTCGCGCAGCCAGGCGTACGCCGGGTAGGGGTCGGCGGCGAAGTCGGGCGAGAAGAGCGGGGGCTGGGCGAGATCTGGCACGTCTCGACGTTAACCGTTCGGCAAGGTGGGCAGAGACACACTGTCGTACCAACGGTACTGAGCTTACGATCGCCCGCAGCGATCGGGCCGTGCGGGGGTCCGATCCGTCGAGTGCGAACAAAGGGGTTCGGGGCATGGAGCTGGAAGGCGCGGTAGTCGTCGTCACGGGCGCGGCCGGGGGCATCGGCACGGCACTGGCGCGGCGGTTCGCCGCAGAGGGCGCACGCGGCCTGCTGCTGGCCGACCTGGACGGGTCGAAGGTCGAGGACCTCGCCCAGGAGCTGGACCGCCACGGTTGCCACACCGTCGGCGTGGCCAGCGACGTCAGCCGCGAGAGCGACGTGCGGGCGCTCGTCGACACGGCCGAGAAGCACCTCGGCCCGGTCGACCTGTTCTGCAGCAACGCCGGCATCGGCAGCGGCGCGGGCATCGACGCGTCCAACGAGCTGTGGCAGGCCAACTGGGACATCAACGTCATGTCCCACGTGTACGCGGCGCGCGCGGTCCTGCCCGGGATGCTGAAGCGCGGCCACGGCTACCTGCTCAACACCGCGAGCGCGGCGGGCCTGCTGCAGATGCCCGGCGACGCGGCCTACACGGCGACCAAGCACGCGGCGGTCGCCTTCGCCGAGTGGCTCTCCGTCACCTACGGCGCGCAGGGCATCCGCGTCAGCGCGCTGTGCCCGCAGGGCGTCCGCACGGCGATGACCGCACGCGAGGACGTGCGCGCGGTCCTGACGGCGTTCGGCCCCCTCCTGGAGCCGGAGGACGTCGCGGAGTCGGTCGTCCGCGGCCTCGCGGACGAGCGCTTCCTGATCCTCCCCCACGAGGAGGTCGCCACCTACGAACAGCAGCGCGTCTCCGACCGCGACGGCTGGCTCTCAGGCATGCGCAAGGCGGTCGCGTCACTCCCGCAGCTGGGCTGACAGCAGGTAGTTGCACCCTCAGGGGAGCGGGGCTTCGCTGATCTGCGGCTCCGCCGCGTGGGCGCGACCAGGCGAGCTTGTGCTGCCGCAAGTGGTTGCACCACCTAGGGGCGCGGGGAACTGCGCGACAAGCCACCCTGGGCGGTAGGGCCCCGAACGCGCAGGGCCCTCCGCTCGTCAGTGGTTGTTCGCGCAGTTCCCCGCGCCCCTGAGGTAGGTGCAACGTCCCGTCTACAGAAGGGATCAGGCCGGGCTGACTGCCTTGATTGCTGACGCAAGCGCCTGAGCGCCTTGCTCGGGCACGGGCAGCAGCGCTGGGACCGGGACGGTGACGCCGTTGGCGACGTACTCGTGGAGCCGCTCACGCACGCGTCCCGCCGGGCCGTGGACGATCAGGTCGTCGACGACCGCGTCCGGGACCGACGCGGCCGCGGCCTTCCGGTCGCCCGCGGCCCAGTTCTCCCACAGCGGCTTGAGAGCGTCCCCGCGGCCGAGCCAGCGGTGGAACTCCGCGTAGGCGGGGACCGTGAGGTACGCGGCGATCAGGCGGCGGCCGAGGGCGCGGGCGTAGTCCGCGTCCTCCGTCGGGCAGACGAAGATCCGGGCGACCACGTCCTTGCCGTGGTCCGGGCCCGCCGCGGCGTCGAACTCCGCGCGGGCGGTGCGGACGTCGTCCGGGGAGAGCCAGTTGAGGATCACGCCGTCGGCCTCGCGGCCCGCGAGCCGCAGCATGCCGGAGCGCAGCGCGGCCAGCAGCACGGGCGGGACGTGCGCGGGCACGCGGTCCAGCCGGAAGCGGCGGACGGCGAAGGTGTCGTACTCCTCCGTCACCGGCTGGCCGGTGAACGCCGCCCGCAGGAACCGCAGGACGTCGCGGCTGCGCTGGAAGGGCTGCTCGAAGGGCACCGCGTTCCAGTCCTGCACGATCACCGGCGACGACGACCCGAGGCCAAGGGAAAACCGTCCCGGCGCGGCTTCCGCCAGCGCCGCGGCCTGCATCGCCAGCAGCGCCGGGCCGCGCGTGTGCACGGGGACGATCGCCGTGCCGAGGTTGAGCGTCGGGGCCCAGACGGACGCCAGCGCCAGGGGGGTGAAGGCGTCGGCGCCGGCGGTCTCCATCGACCAGAGGTCGGTGAACCCGAGGTCGGGCAGCGACTCGACGAGTGCGCGCTGCGCGCCCAGGGGGATGCCGTCCAGCGGGAAGGTGAGGCCCCAGCGCGAAGGGGAGGGTGGCGTCTCTGTCATGGGGCGATGCCACCATGTCCTCGGGCGGTGGACAAGAGGGGGAATCATGAACGGCACCCAGTCGGACGACTTCGAGCGCGACCAGGCCGGCCAGACCAGCCAGCCCAGCCAGACCGTGCCGGGCCAGGCCCAGCCGGGTTGGGGTGTGCCGCCGCAGGGCGCGTATCCCCCTCCCCCACCCCCGCCCGCCTGGCCCGGTGCGCCCCTGCCGCGTCCCCCTCACCGGGACCTGTCCCAGCGCAGTGCCACGCTGGCCGTGCTGCTGGCGGTGCTGGCCACGGCGATCACGGCGTTCTACCTGGTGACCGGCGCCGGGACCTACTTCGCCTATGACGCCGGGCTCGCCGGAACGCCCGGCACCTACACGGCGACGAGCTGTCAGAAGAGCGGCTCCACCAAGGACCCCAACATCGACTGCCAGGGCACCTTCACCCCCTCCGACGGCTCGGCCGTGGTGCGGGACGTGGCCGTGCACAACACCAAGGCCGCAGTCGGCCACCCGATCGCACTCCGCCGCGAGGGCGACGGCACCTCCTACGCCCAATCCGGCTTCGCCAACGCCACGATCGACCTGGCCATGGGTCTGGCGGGCCTGACCGTTCTGGGTTTCGTGCTGTTCCGGATCGGTGTCGGGCGCACGTACGCGAACGCCGGCGAGCGGCGACGGCACCAACAACTGCGGCGACAGCAGCGGTTGGAGAGGGGACAGCAGCCCGTCGACCGGGAGGCCGTGAGCAAGGTCCTGCTCGGAAAGGACCACGCGCCCGGGGAGGGGCCCCGGAAGCGCTCGCGGACCTCGACGCTCCGGACGCCCTGGCGGCAGATATCCGGCACCGGCCTGTGGCTGATCGCGCTGTCACTGCCGTTCGCGCTGCTGATCGGCGCGGTCGGGGTGATCGCCGAGGTCGTCAACGGCAACTGACCGGCAAGGGGGTGGGTGATGTCGCGATCGTGGCGCAATGTCACCATGTCCATGCTTAGTGGACAACGAGGGGAAGAACGTGACGAACAGCCAGTCGGGCAGTTCCGAGCAGCAGCAGGCGCAGCCGGGTTGGGGGTCGGCGCGAGGTGGTTACCCGCCGCCGAACGGCTATCCGCCGCCGCACCCCGGCGCCTATCCCCCGCCGCCCGGTTGGCAGCAGCCGACGCCGCCTCCCGGCAGCTTCGTGAACAGCCCGGCGCTCGCCGTGACGGTGACGTTCCTGGCAGTGGCGATCGTGGCGGTGCTGCTCGCCGTCTGGCCGGTGCGGGACTTCTTCTATGACACCAACATGGCGGGAACGCCCGGCACTTACGTGGCAAGCGCGTGCGCGCACGACCCCACGGTCAAGAACGACCCGTACATCTGCACCGGCACCTTCACCTCCACCGACGGCTCGTTGGTGGTGCCTGACGTCCAGTTGGCCGACAGCGACGTTACGGTCGGTCACCCGACCCCGCTGGTGCGGGAGTGGGGCGGCACCATGTGGAACCAGCCCAGCTTCGCCCACGCGGCCATGGACGCGGCCTGGGGCCTGGCCTTCCTCGCCGGACTGGGCCTCGTGCTGGCCCGGATCGACATGTGCTTCTCCACCGTCGATCCGTCGAAGCCGAAGTACAAGATCGGCCCCAACGGCCTCCTCATCGCCGCCGACGAGGACGAGGACGACGCGCCGGTCGGCGAGCAGTCGGCCAGCGGCAGGAAGAGCAACATCCCGTCCAAGGCCCCCTGGCGGCAGGTCGCCTACTTCGGCTGGGGTCTGCTCTGGCTCACCGGACCGCTCACCGTGATCGCCTTCGCCATCGGGCTCATCGCCGAGCACATCGCCAACAACTGACGGGCTGTGACGTTCATCCCATGCAGCAGCTCCCCACCGACGCGCGTCCCGCGCCGTCGTTGACGACCACCGTGTTCGGCGTGCTGGCGGTGCTGGGCGCCGTGGCGCTCGCCGGGTGGATCATGGTCGTCGGCCCGATCCACAACCTGGTCTACGACACCGACAACGCCGGGCTCCCCGGCAGTTACACCGCCACCAAGTGCTGGACCGAAGGCTCCGGGAAGAGCTCGCACAGCGTCTGCCTGGGCACCTTCAGGTCGACCGACGGCTCGGTGGTGGTCCGGGACCTCCAGTTGGAGCGCACTGCCGCCTCCGTCGGTGTCCCCCTGACAGTCCGGCGTGAGGCGGACGGCACCGACTACGCCCAACCCGGCTTCGCCAACGCGGCCATGGACGTGGCGCTGTGCCTGCTGACCCTGAGCGGGCTGGGTCTCGCGCTGGCCGTCATCGGCGTCTCGCCGAAGTCCGTCACCGTCGAGAAGCGCAAGGGCTCCGGCAAGGACCCGGGCGCTCACGCCAAGCCGCAGTCACAGCCGCCGAATCCCGCTCCTTGGCGGCAACTCATCGCCTTCGGCCCCGCACTCATGTCGTCGATGATGGCGCTGGGAGGGATCACGGCCGTGGTCGCCTTCGTCGCCAAGATCGTCAGCCGTTTCTGACGTCAGCCGTTCCGGCGGTCAGGCGCTTTTGACCCCCGTGGCGTCGGCCACGCCCTGCAGCGCGTCGCGGCAGAGCCGGTCGGCGAGGCGCGTCGTCTCCGGGAGGCGGTAGCGCGGCGCGGCGCGCAGCACCACGTCGGTCGCGTCGTCGAGGTCGATGAGGTGGCCGATCGAGACCGTCACCGGCTTGACGCCCGTCTGGGTGCGGACGACGCGGGCGACCACGCCCCCGCCGTCCGTGACGTCCGCCGTGGACCCGCGCTCGGCGTCCGGCTCCGACCACTCCCCCAGCAGCGGCGTCTTGGCGACGCCCAGCGTCGGGCGGCCGGTCAGCACGCCGAGGTGGCAGGCCAGGCCGAAGCGGCGCGGGTGTGCCAGGCCCTGGCCGTCGCAGAGGAAGACGTCCGGGGTGACGGTGAGCTGCTCCAGCGCCCGGAGCAGCACGGGCAGCTCACGGAAGGCGAACAGGCCTGGTATGTAGGGGAATCCGGCCTTCCCGACCGCCGTGGCCTGCTCGATGGGCTCCAGCGTCTCCGCGTCCAGGACGACGACGGCCGCGGCGACCTCGTCGTCCGCGCTGCCGTGTGCGCCCGCGTAGGCGACGTCCAGCCCGGCGAGCGTGCGCGGACGCGAGCCGAGCGGGACGGCCCGCACCTGCGGGCGCAGCTCGGCCTGGACGGCCAGCGCCGCCGCCTCCGTCGTCGGCCAGGCTTGCGGTGCGCGGATCTCCATCAAGTCCCCCTCGTCCGTGGGTTGTCGCAGACGTCCGAGGCTCAGGCCGCGGACTCGGCCGCGCGGATCGCGTCCCGGTAGACGCGTGCGGCGGCGCGCAGCGCGGCCTCCGGGTCGACCCCGGCCTCCTGCGCCTCGACGGCGAGTCGGAGCAGCCGGGCCCCGAAGTCGGCGGCCTGGGCGGCCTCGGCATCCGCGCCCGTGTCCGTGACCACGCCCGGCAGGGCGGCGGAGACGCCCGCCTTGGTGGCGCGGGAGTGCAGCTTGGCGGCCAGGGCCAGCGCGGGCTGGGCCAGCGGGACGCCGTCCACCGCCGAATCGCGCTGCTTCTCGGCGGCCTTGAGCTCCTCCCAGTTGGCCTCGACCTGCTCGGCCGTGGAGGCGTCCGCATCGCCGAAGACGTGGGGGTGACGGTACATCAGCTTCTCGACGATGCCGCCCGCCACGTCGTCGATGGAGAAGGGCTCCGTCTCGTGCTCCTGCGCGATCCGGGCGTGGAAGAAGACCTGGAGCAGCACGTCGCCGAGCTCCTCGCGGAGCATCGTCCGGTCGTCCTCCTCGATGGCCTCGACCAGCTCGTAGGCCTCCTCGACCAGGTACTTCACCAGCGACTCGTGCGTCTGCTCGGCGTCCCAGGGACAGCCGCCGGGCGAGCGGAGCCGGTCCATCACCCAGGCCAGGTCGAGCAGCCGCGCGCCGGGCAGGTCGTAGGAGCCGGGCAGCAGCTCCAGCTCGGGGACGACCACGCCGGGGGTCTGCGCGCCCTCGACGGCCAGCCGCGCGAGCGAATCGGTCAGCCCGGGATCGCCGTCCTGCCCGACCACCCAGACCACCACGGCCCCGTCTCCGTCCCCGTCCCGGGCCGCCGCCTCGGCCAGCGTGCGGGCCAGCGCGTACAACGGGACGTCGAGCACCTCGGCTACGACACCGGCCTGCGCCAAGGGCGCGAGCTGCGGATGCGCGGCGTCGCCGACCAGGACCCGGTCGGCCGCGTGCAGCGCCTGCCACGCGGGCCAGGACAGCAGGCCGGGCGCGACCCGGTGGGTGCTGCTGAGCAGGATCAACCGGCCCGCTGCGCGGGGGGTGTCAAGGGTCTGGGTCTCGTTCTGTGCCACGCCCCGAACCTACCCCGCCCAACCGACACCGCGGCTACACGTTTTCTCCCCTGTGGATAACTTCCGCACGGTTCGGCGCGCCGGATCCGTCAGACGGTCTTGAGCCACGGCTGCGGGGCCGCGACCAGCCCGCCCGACGCCGCGTCCCAGCTGCCGTAGCGGGGGTTCACGTCGATGCCGATCTTCTCCGCCTGCGCGGCGAGCAGCTTGGCCGCGTCGGCGTCGAACTGCTGCTGGGTGGCTTGGGTGACGCCGGACGCCGCGACCAGCTTCTCCTCGCCGACCCGCATCCGGAAGTACCCGTCGAGGTCGCTGGGCGGCAGGCCGGTCCCGGCGACGAACGCGGTCGTCAGCTGGGCCGCTCCCCCGAGCGAGGCGGCGTTCTGCGCCTCGGCGGCGGACACCTCGGTGGCCGTGACCGACAGCCCCTTCGCGTCCAGCGCCGACTGGACCACCTCGGACTGGATGAGGAACTGCAGCACAGCGGTCGGCACGCCGGGCGAGTCCTGCCCGAACATCTGCGCCTGCCCCGCCGACGCGGGCTGCCCCTGCGCGGGCGCGGCCGCACGGAAGGCGTTCACCTGGTCCTGGACGGTGGCCATGCTGATCCGCGTGCCACCGACGACCGCCGCCGATCCGGTGTGGGCGGTGCCGCCGTCGGCCGAGCCGCCGGAGCACGCGGAGAGCCCGGTCACCGCGGCGCCCGCGAGCAGGACGGCGAACGCCGCGCGCGCTCGGGACCGGCGCCGGGGCGGCACAGCGGCGCGGTTCACGCGCCCTGCGGTGCTCACGGAGTTGCTCACGAGGTTCACAGGGCCTCCTGCGACTGACGATCCGTCCGATGCACGTGCCGGAGATCACCGTGCCATGCGCGCGGGCCGCGCACCAGTGCATGAACACGGACACCTTGTGGTGTCCTCAGTGGTGTTGGTGCTCCATCCGGACGCGCGTGGCGCCGACGGGGCCCTGAGCGTCCGATGCGGACGAGCCGTCCGGGACCGCGGGGGCCTCCTCGTCGTCCTGGGCCTCCGGCGGGGCGACCTCGCCGAAGCGGGCCAGCGCCAGCGCGCCAGCCACCGCGACCGCGAAGCCGAGGACGGCCAGCCACTCCAGGCCCGAGCGGGTCCGGTCGCCGAGCAGGATCACGCCCAGCACGGCGGGCAGGGCCGTCTCGCCGAGGACCATGGCGGCGGTGGCCGTGGTGACCTTGCCGCCGCGCACGCCCTCGGTCATGAAGACGAACGCCACCGCGCCGCCCGCCAGCAGCGCGTACGTCGCCGGGTCCTTGAACAGCGGCGCCAGGTCCATGCCGTGGATGGCGGGCAGCAGCCGGACCGAGATGCCGACCACGCCGAAGCCCAGCCCGCAGAGGCCGCCCATCACCGCCGCACGTGCCGGTTCGCGCACGCGCCAGACGGCCGCACCGGCGACGGCGATGACCAGGATCGAGGCGAGCAGGATCCAGTGCAGCGCCATGCCGGGATGCTTGTCGCCCTCCTTTCCCGCGGTCGCGCCGAGCACGGCGAGGCCGACGCAGACCCCGGCCACACCCGCCCACTCGGCGCGTCCCAGCCGCAGCCGCAGCATGGCCGCGCCCAGCACCGCCGTCACCGCGAGCGCCCCCGCCAGCGCCGCCTGGACGACGTAGAGCGGCAGCGAACGGAGCGCGACCAGCTGGGCGCAGAAGCCGAACAGGTCCAGCAGCAGGCCCGCGGCGAACGGCAGGTTGACCATCGCCTTGACGGTGCCGACCAGGCCGGAGTCCGGGTCCGCAGGCGAGTGCTTCTGCGCGCCCAGCGCCTGGAGCACCATCGCGGTGCCGAAACAGAGGGCGGCGAGCAGGGCCATGCAGAGTCCGAGGAGCATGTTTCGAGCGTAGCGGGACCGGGCACGCGACGACGCCTCGGCCGGGCGTGATGCCCGTCCGAGGCGTCCGACATGTGCGCGTCCCCGCCCGCGTCACCCGCTGACGTCACCCCCTGACGTCACCCGCTGACGTCACCCGCTGACGTCACCGCTTGGCGGCGAGCTCCTCGAACATGGTGGAGAGGAACTCCGCGCACCAGGTCAGCAGCTCGCGGCCGACGACCGGCTTGCCGCCGATCCGCGCCGTGCTCGGACGCGGGACCAGCACCAGCTTGGTCGCCGGCTTGACCTGGCTGCGCGGGTAGAGCCGGTTGAGCCGCAGCTCCTGCGACTCGCGCAGCTCCATCGGGCCGAACCGGATGAACTGCCCCTGCAACGTGATGTCCGAGATCCCGCAGCGCCGGGCGAACAGCCGCAGACCCGCCACCAGCAGCAGGTTCTCCACCGGCTCGGGCAGCTTGCCGTAGCGGTCCGTCAGCTCGGCCCGGACCTGCGCGATGTCCTCCTCCGAGTTGACCGCCGCGATCGACCGGTACGCCTGGAGCCGCAGCCGCTCGCCCGGCGCGTAGTCGTGCGGGACGTGGGCGTCGACCGGCAGCTCGATCTTGACCTCGAGCGGCTCCTCCTCCGGAGCCGCGCCGCCGTTCGCCAGTTGGTCGCGGAACTCGGCCACGGCCTCGCCGACCATCCGCATGTAGAGGTCGAAGCCGACCCCGGCGATGTGCCCGGACTGCTCGCCGCCGAGCAGGTTGCCCGCGCCGCGGATCTCCAGGTCCTTCATCGCCACGTACATGCCCGCGCCCATCTCGGTGTGCTGCGCGATGGTCGCCAGCCGCTCGTGGGCGGTCTCGGTCAGCGGCTTCTCCGGCGGGTAGAGCATGTAGGCGTAGCCGCGCTCGCGGCCACGGCCGACACGTCCGCGCAGCTGGTGCAGCTGGCTCAGGCCGAAGGTGTCACCGCGCTCGACGATCAGCGTGTTGGCGTTGGAGATGTCGATGCCGGACTCGACGATCGTGGTGGAGACCAGGACGTCGAACTCCTTCTCCCAGAAGTCGACGACGACCTTCTCCAGCGACTGCTCCCCCATCTGGCCGTGGGCGGTGGCCACCCGCGCCTCGGGGACCAGCTCCTTCAGCCGGGCCGCCGCCTTGTCGATCGACTCGACCCGGTTGTGGATGTAGAAGACCTGGCCCTCGCGGAGCAGCTCACGCCGGATCGCGGCGGCGATCTGCTTCTCCTCGTAGGGGCCGACGAAGGTCAGCACCGGGTGGCGCTCCTCCGGCGGGGTGGTGATCGTCGACATCTCGCGGATGCCCGTGACGGCCATCTCCAGCGTGCGCGGGATCGGCGTCGCGGACATCGTCAGCACGTCCACGTTGGCCCGGAGCTTCTTCAGCTGCTCCTTGTGCTCGACGCCGAAGCGCTGCTCCTCGTCGACGATGACCAGGCCCAGGTCCTTGAACCGGGTCTCGGAGGAGAAGAGCCGGTGCGTGCCGATGACCACGTCGACGCTGCCCTCGCGCAGCCCCTCCAGCACGGCCTTGGCCTCGCTGTCGGTCTGGAACCGGGAGAGCGCCTTCACCACGACCGGGAAGTTGGCGTACCGCTCGGAGAAGGTGGAGAAGTGCTGCTGCACCAGCAGCGTGGTCGGCACCAGGACGGCCACCTGCTTGCCGTCCTGGACGGCCTTGAACGCGGCGCGCACCGCGATCTCGGTCTTGCCGTAACCCACGTCGCCGCAGATCAGACGGTCCATCGGGACCGTCTTCTCCATGTCCTCCTTGACCTCGGCGATCGTCGAGAGCTGGTCGGGCGTCTCCGCGTAGGGGAAGGCGTCCTCCAACTCACGCTGCCACGGGGTGTCCGCGCCGAAGGCGTGGCCGGGCGAGGCCATACGCGCCGAGTAGAGCTTGATCAGGTCGGCGGCGATCTCCTTGACCGCCTTCTTGGCCCGCGCCTTGGTCTTGGTCCAGTCCGCGCCGCCGAGCCGGTGCAGCGTCGGGGCCTCACCGCCGACGTACTTGGTGACCTGCTCCAGCTGGTCGGTCGGCACGAAGAGCCGGTCGCCCGGTTGGCCGCGCTTGGCGGGCGCGTACTCCAGCACCAGGTACTCGCGGGTCGCGCCCTGGACGGTGCGCTGCACCATCTCGATGTAGCGGCCGACGCCGTGCGCCTCGTGGACCACGAAGTCGCCGGCCTTGAGGGCGAGCGGGTCGATCGCGTTGCGGCGGCGCGAGGGCATCCGGCGCATGTCCTTGGTGGAGGACTTCTGGCCGGACAGGTCGGTCTCGGTGATCACGCAGAGCTTGAGGCCCTCGTGGACCAGGCCGTGCTCGATCGCGCCGCAGGCCACCTGGATCACGTCGGTGGCGGGCTCGGTAGTGAGGTCCGGCGTCAGCCGTGCGCCGATGCCCTCGCTGCCGAGCATCTCCGCGATGCGTGAGGCCGGGCCCTGGCCCTCCGTCACCAGCACCACACGCCAGCCCTCGGCGAGACGACCCTTGCAGTCGGCGATGGCACGGGCGGTGTCGCCGCGGTAGGCCTCGACCGGGTGCATGCCCAGGTGCAGCACGTCCGGGCCGGTCGCCTCCTCCTCATCGGCGGCGAACGGGCTGACCGACCACCACGGCAGGCTGATCTCGGCGGCGTGCTCGCGGATGTCCGCCAGCGACCAGAGCGAGGCCGCGCCGACGTCCAGCGGCGCCTTTCCGCCGGAGGCGGCGGCCACCCAGGAGGCCTGGAGGAACTCGGCGCTGGTCGCCACCAGGTCGGCGGCACGGGTGCGCACCCGCTCCGGGTCGCAGACGACGGCGACGCTGCCCTGCGGCAGCACGTCCATCAGCAGTTCCATGTCGTCGACCAGGACCGGCGCGAGCGACTCCATGCCCTCGACGGCGATGCCCTGGGCGATCTTGTCCAGGATCTCGCCGAGCTCCGGGTGCTCCTCGGCGAGCTCGGCGGCGCGGGCGCGGACCTCGTCGGTCAGCAGCAGCTCACGGCAGGGCGGGGCCCACAGGCCGTGCGGCGCGATCTCCAGCGAGCGCTGGTCGGCGACCTTGAAGTACCGGATCTCCTCGACCTCGTCGCCCCAGAACTCGACGCGGAGCGGGTGCTCCTCGGTCGGCGGGAAGACGTCGAGGATCCCGCCGCGCACGGCGAACTCGCCGCGCTTCTCCACCAGCTCGACCCGCTGGTACGCGGCGGCGGCGAGGCGGGCGACCAGGTCGTCGAGGTCCACCTCCTGGCGCTGCGCGAGGCTGACGGGCTCCAGCTCGGCCAGGCCCTTGACCTGCGGCTGCAGCACGCTGCGCACCGGCGCGACGATCACCTGCAGCGGGCCGCCGACGGCGTCGTCCGCCTTCGGGTGCGCGATCCGGCGCAGCACGGCGATGCGGCGGCCGACGGTGTCCGAGCGCGGCGAGAGCCGCTCGTGCGGCAGCGTCTCCCAGGCCGGGAACTCGGCGACGGCCTCCGGCGGCAGCAGGGAAGCGAGCGCGGCGGCCAGGTCCTCGGCCTCGCGCCCGGTGGCGGTGACGGCGAGGACGGGACGTCCCCGGCTCCCCTTGGCGGCGTCCGCGAGCGCGCGTGCCAGCGCGGCCACGGCGAAAGGCCTGGCGGCCGGCGGGCCCACCAGGTCCAGGTGCCGGCGATCCCCGGCGAGTGCGGCTTCTGCGGCCTCGGCAAGCGCCGAGTCCGAGGCGACGATGTCGAGCAGGCCGGTCAGGCTCATCTACTTCTCTCAGCCAGAGGCAACGCGAAACACCCGGACTGCGAAGCAACCCGGGGGTTCCCAGAGTACGCCGCCGACTCGAACGACGCGCAGACGCTTTCGCTCCCGCAGGCGGTTGCACCATCCAGGGGCGCGGGGCTCTGGATAGTGCACCTACTCGTTGGGGTTGTCCGCGGACTCCGGGATCGTCGGGAGCTCCGAGGTGTCCGACTCGCTGTCGACCTGCGGGGTGCCCTCGTCGTCAGCCTCGTCCTCAGGCCCGGCCTCGTCGTCGTCCGCCCCGCCGCCCGCGACCGTGCCCGTCAGGGCGATCAGCGTCTGGCGGATGTGGTCGAGCTGGCCCTGGATCTGGTCGCGGCGTTCCTCGAAGGTCCGGTACTCGCGGTCCGAGGCCTCGGCGATGCGGGAGGCCTCCCGCCGCGCGGCCTCCAGGAGGCGTTCGGCCTGGGTCGCCGCGTCGGCGTCTATCCCCGCTGACTTCGCCTCCATCGCCTTGTGGTGGCGCTCGCTCTCGTTGAGCTTGCGGTCGCCGACCGCGGTGATCTCGGCCTCCCAGGCCACCACCTTGACGTCGTGCGCGGCGAACTCCTGTGCGGCGGCGCGCTGCTGGCCGGTCAGCCAGGTCTGCGCGTCCTCCGTGTGGTTCTCCGCACGCGAGCGGATGTCGTCCGCGTACGCCACGGCGTCGTCGTGCAGGGCGCGGGCGTCGCGGTCGGCCTCGGCGCGCTCCGCCTCCGCGCGGGAGCGGGCGCGGTCGAGCTCGCGGCGGTGGCCCTCGTCGGACGCGGCGCGGAGCTGGTCCGCGTACTGCCCGGCGGCGGTGCGCTCGCGCCGCGACGCGGTGCGGGCCTCGGCGTCGATCCGGGCAGCCTCCTGGACCGCCCCGGAACGGACCGCCTCGGCCTCCTCCTCGGCGGTGACCAGCAGGCCGGCGGCGCGCGGGCTGAGGACTTCGAAGTCCGGGACGGTGGCCTCGGCCACGCCCTGGGCCTCGCGCATGTCCATCAGCTGGCGTTCCAGGCCGCGCATCCGGTCCCCGAGCGAGGCGAGGCCCTGCCAGGCCTCGTCGCGGGCGGCCGTCAACCTGGCGAGGGCCTGGTCCACCTGGTCGACGTCGTAGCCTCGGCGCGTCAGGGTGAACTCTGTGGCGTGGGGAGTCGTCGGTTCACTCATACTCTGCTGCCGTTCCTCCGCTGGCCGGGCCCGATCGGTCATCGTCCTATTTTGAGCAGATTAATTCTTCTTCAGACGGTACCGACACAGCAACGAGGGCCGGCCACCGGGCCGACCCCCGTTCACCGAGGCTCCACAGGTCTAGAGCAGGCCGTCCCAGAACTGCTCCAGCACGACGGACCACCAGTTCTCCGGCGACGAGAGCGCCGCCGGGTCGACGGTGAGCAGCTCGTTCTGGAAGTCCGTGGTCCAGTGGCCGGCCTGTTCCTGCGTCAGGCCGTAACGGAACCGCCAGAGGCGACCGAGCACAGCCAGACTCCGGACGAACTCGGTCACGCCACTGTTGACGAAACGCGGCTGGCTCGCCTCGGGACCGGCAGGCTGACCCGGCGAACCCAGGTCCACCGCGACGACAGCGTTGGTGCCGTACTGCACGCACAGCTGACGGCCGTAGTCGTTGCCCAGGACCAGGTAGGACGCCGCGTCCGGACCGGCCGTCAGGCCGCGCTCCGCGGCGAGCTCGGCCAGCGTCGGCACCGGGCGCCCCGGCTGGGCCTGCGCCCAGAAGAACGGACCGAAGTCACGCGGCAGGCCGACCCAGGTCAGCGTCGCGGAGACGACCTCGGGCAGGCCCGGACGGGCGGCGGCTTGCGCCTCGTAGCGGAACAGGTTCTGGTCGCCGAAGGCCGCGGCGACCTCCTGCCCCAGCACCTGCGGGGGCGGCGGCGGGGTCGGCGCCCCGGCGGGCGGCAGCGACGCGCGCACGGGCGCGACCGGCTCCGGGCCGGACGCGTGCTGGTGCAGCTCCTTCAGGTGGTCCACCAGGTGCTCGACGCCGGCACGCCGGGCCGCCGCGTCCCGCCCGTACGGGGCGGTGTGCGTGATACGGACGTTGGGCCAGGCCTCCTTGACCATCCGCGCGCAGTACCCGGCGGGCAGGTCGCAGCACTCCAGCTCGGTGTGCAGCTCAAGCACCTGCTCCGGCGGCACGTTGAGCCGACGGACCTCCTGCAGGATCTGCCACTCCGGGTGCGGCAGGCCGAGCGCGGAACGCTGGATGACCTGCTGCTCGGAGCCGTCCGGACCGCGGTAGCGGAGCACGGCCATGTAGCCGGGCCCGACGGTCGGCACACCGCTCGGCGCACCGGGGACACCGGGCATGCCGGGCTGGGGCGCCAGCTGACCGGGCAGTCCGGGCGTGGCCTGCCCGCCCATGGAGGCCCCGGGCGGGGGCGGCGGCATACCGGGGCCACCCATCGGCGCACCCGGCGGCGGGGGCGGAGGCATGCCAGGACCGCCGACCGGGGGCGCTCCGGGCACGACGGCCGGGCCGGACAGCATCGTCGGCGCGAACGCGATCCCGGCGTCGTCCATCCCCCCGGGCGGCGGCGGCATACCAGGGCCACCCATCGGGGCGCCGGGCGGAGGCGGCGGCATACCGGGACCACCCATCGGCGCACCCGGAGGCGGAGGCGGCATACCGGGGCCACCCATGGACGCACCGGGCGGAGGCGGAGGCATGCCAGGGCCACCCATCGGCGCACCGGGCGGAGGCGGAGGCATACCGGGAACGCCCATGGGCGCACCGGGCGGCGGCGGAGGAACCGGTGGCCCACCAGCCGGAACCTGCAACGCCGGACCGGACAACATCGTGGGCGCGTAGGCAATCCCCTCGGCATCCGAGCCCGCACCGGGGCCACCCATCGGTGCACCGGGCGGCGGAGGAGGCATGCCAGGGCCACCCATCGGCGCACCAGGCGGCGGGGGCGGCATACCGGGGCCGCCCATCGGAACACCCGGCGGAGGCGGGGGCATACCCGGACCGCCCATCGGCGCACCGGGGAACCCGCCCTGCGACGGTCCCGACGGCCCAGACGGTCCCAGCTGGCCTGACAGACCGTCAGAACCGAACGGCGGAGGCGGCGCAGCGGGCCCCGGGAGACCGGGCGCGGCGGCGGCAACGGGGGCCGGGGCCGGCGGCGCGAGCGGCGCGGACGGCGCCGCGTCGGGCCCGGGCAGGGAGTTCACGGCGGGGGGCGCCGAGAGCATGGTCGGCACCTCGGCGGGCGGGCCCGACGAGACCGGCGGGGCGACCTGCAGGCTGGCGGCCTCCGCCTCACGGGCCTTGGCGGCGGCCTCCTCCAGCCACTGCGGCGGGCTGAGCAGGAAGGACGTCGCCTCCATCAGGTCCATGTCCGGCGGGGCCGAGTTCTGGGTGGGCGTAGCGCCGACCGGGCGGCCGTAGGCCTCCTCGTAGCGCTTGACCACCTCGTTGATCGGCAGGCCGGGCCAGAGCGTGGTGGTGCCGGTGTCCCGCGCGATCACCATGCGCGCCGCGCCGCCGTCCGACGACGGTCCGTCGGTGCGGTCGACGGCCCAGGCGACGAAGCCCAGGTCGAACTCGCGCACCCGCACCTCGCGGCGCCGGTATCCGGGCACACCGCCGTTGATCCACTCCTCGGCGCGCTCCTGCGCCTCCGCGTACGTCACCACGTCGACGTCACCCCTCCACCGGAACGGCGCGGGCGAAGCCGCCGTCCACCATCAGTTCCGCGACCGTCTGCAGCTCGGGCGGGCTGCCCGCCAGGCGCAGCAGGAACGCGTCGAAGTCCTCGCCGCACGGCAGCAGCAGGCGGTCGACGCGCTGCTGCGGCGTCAGCCCGGCGTCGCCGTCGTCCCGGGCGTCGTCGTAGGGGAGGAACCCGACCGTGCCGATCCCGTCGCCGCGTACCTTGAGCGCCAGCAGGCCGCCCTGGGCGTAGGCGATGCCCAGGTAGTCCTTGGTGATGTGGTCGCGCAGGCACTTGTTGACGTACGCGAGGTCGTCCAGCGAGCGCTCGTCGCGGAGCGTGAAGAAGGGCTGGTCGACCAGGACGCCGAGCTCGGTGTCCAGGCCGAGGCCCTTCGGCGCCCGGCCGCCTGCCGCCTTGAGGAAGGTCCGGTACGGGCCCGGGAGGGTGTAGCCGAGGGACTCCTCGACACCCTGGATCCGCTGCTCGACCTCGGTGGGCGTCGCGGCCTCCGCAACCTGCGGCCCCGACTGCCCGTCGGCGCCGGTGCCGCCGTCAGCGCCCTCGACCGCCTCGGCCACCGGCGACGGCAGCTCGAAGTGGACCGGACGCCGCTCCTGGAGCGGGCGCGTGCCGCGCTTGGCGTGGTCGGCGCTGGAGGTGGCCAGCCCGGCGTGGTGCCGCAGCAGCGCCTTCACCTCGACCGGGACCAACTCCAGTCGGCGACTGCCGGGCGTGGCCGGGGTCACCGAGTGGTGCCACGTCCAGCCGACGGGCGTGCCGACCGGGCTGTCGACGTCCGCCCAGAGCTCGTGACCCTGGGCGCGCAACGCGGCGTTGGCCGACACGTAGTCGGTCAGCCTCAGCTCGTCGACGCCGAACCCCGCTGGTGGGTCGGCGACTTCGGCGGCGGCGCGCGCGTAGGGTCCGAAGTCGGGGTGGCCCGACGCGTCGACCTTCACCCCCGAGGGGTACTGCTGCGCCCGCAATGGATCGGGAAAGTGCACGACCTGCCTGGCGTAGGCCGCGTTCGGTCGACCTGTCGTCATGGAGATTGCCCCCTGCTGGAACTGGCTGCCGGAGCCCAGCCTAGGGGTTGGGCGCTTCGGGCGGATCTCCCCGGTCGTCACAGCGCCCGCGACAGCCGGAACTTGATCTCGAACAGACCCCCGATTTCGTGACCCTCAAGGGTATTTGGCAGTCTGATCACCGCGAGGTTCACGGGGGTTCACACGGGGGGAAGGCAAGGCACGCTCATGGAAACACCGGTTCACCAACGCAGACCTTCCCCTGCGCCGCTGCTGCGGCACCGCAGGGACAGCCTCATGCCGATCGTCGCTGCGGCGTTGTCGGTGCAGGGTGATACGTATACGCATGTGAGTGAGAAGGGCGATCCGCCACGGCTGCATCCGCTCGTCGGCGGGTTCCTCGACGGGCTCCCGGTCGAGGCGCTGGAGCGTTTCACCGGGCGCTGCCCGGAGGCGGTGCTGCTGTCGCAGTTCCTCGACCACGCCGAGGCGGACCGCTCGGGGCGCGCGGCTCGCAGGGTCTTCGGCGAGGGCGAGGCACGCAAGGCGCTGCGCGGCGCGAAGATGACGACGGTCCGGATCCGTGAGGAGGGCGACCCCGCCCACGGCACCCACCAGCCGCCGTGCCGGTCGTGCATGCCGCTGCTGGAGCACTTCGGGGTGAAGACGATCTCGTTGCAGGAGAAGTCCGGGGGCCGGCTCAAGCGGCGCTGACCAGGCACGGAAGAGGGGTACGGGGTACGGGGAGGAGAGGAGAAGGACATGGAGGCCCGGTTCCCGGCGGAGGTCGCGTCGGTACTGACCAAGTCCGGCTGGTTCCCCGGCCGCAAGCGCCTGGACCGCGCGGAGGAGTGGGCGGAGGCGCTCGACGGCTACGCCTCGCCGGAGGGCCACCGCCACACGGTCTTCCCGGCCGCGGTCGAGGCCTGGGCGGAGTTCGGCGACGTCACGGTGAGCCTGGAGGGCGCGGGCGCGCAGGTCGCCCGGACGTCCTTCGTCATCGACCCCCTGCGGGGGCTTCACCAGCCGCGCACGCTCGCGGACCTGGGCCGCGCCCTGGAACTCCCGGTCTGCCCCCTGGGCGAGGAACGGGAGGCCCAGGCCCTGCTCGCGATCGACGCGGTGGGACGCGTCTACAGCTTGGACCACACGGGCGAGTGGTTCTTGGGGCACTCCATGGACCAGGCGCTGACGACGTTGATCTCCGGCTTGCGGGCGGAACGGCTGCGCTTCCTGACCGACGCGCTCTGACTGCCGGTGGGCAGAGAGAACTGTCGCTCCATCGGGTGGTTGCACCCTCCAGGGGCGCGGGGAACTGCGCGAGAAACCACCGATGAGCGGATGGCCCTGTTCGTTCGGTGTTCCACCTGCGTGGGTGGCTTGTCGCGCAGTTCCCCGCGCCCCTGAAGGTGCAACGACCCGTCGAGCAGAAGCTACGCGCCGTAGCTCTCGCGGAGTGCCGTCTCCATCAGGGCTCGCGCCTCCGGCGCGGAGAGGCCGAGGGACTTCGCGCGGAGCGCGTACGCCGCTGCCGCCTTCGCGATCTCGCCGTGCGCGGCGTGGCCCGCTGCCGAGATGACCGTGCCCGCGCGGCCGCGGGTCTCCACCACGCCCGCCGTTTCCAGCTCGCGGTAGGCCTTGGCGACCGTGTTGACCGCCAGGCCCAGTTCCTCGGCCAGGCCGCGGACCGTCGGCAGCCGCATGCCGACCGGCGCCTCGCCGCTCGCCGCTGCCTCGGCGATCCGCGCGCGGATCTGTTCGTACGGCGGGACAGCGGACTCCTGGTCGAGCACGATCCGCACGGGCTACCCCCTACCTCCTAGGACAAGCGCAGGGACAGCGTAGCTACCGCGCGGCCAGCAGCCGTGCCTCCACGCGGAAACCGCCCTCCGCCGTCGGGCCTGCGGTGAAGGCGCCGCCCAGCGCGGTGACCCGCTCGCGCATGCCCACCAGGCCGTTGCCGCCGCTGGGGAGGATCGTCGCGTCACGCTCCTCCCCCGTCTGCTCGGCCGGGGGGCAGGTGTTGGAGACGGCCAGGGCGACCCCGCCCGGCACGTAGGCCACCACGACCTCGACGTCGGCGCCGGGCGCGTGCTTCAGCACGTTGGTCAGCGCCTCCTGGACGACGCGGTACGCGGTCTGCTCCGCCTCCGAGGTCAGCGTGCGGCGCGCGCCGCCCAGGGTGAACCGCACCCCGAGGCCCGCCGCCCGTGACTCGTCCACCAGCTTGGGCAGGTCCGCCACGCCCATCGGCACGTACTCCGTGCCGGACGCCGTGCCGGACGCCCCGACGGGCGCCCCGCCCGAGTCGTCGTCGTTCGGTTCGACCGTGCGCAGCACGCCCAGGATCTGGCGGAGTTCGTCCAGCGCCTGGCGGCCGATGTCGCCCATCAGCTTGGCGCTGGCCGCCGCCTTCTCCGGGTCCTTGTGCACGACGCGTTCGAGCGCGCCCGCGTGCACCACCATCAGGCTCACCCGGTGCGCGACCACGTCGTGCATCTCGCGGGCGATCCGGGTCCGCTCCTCGACGCGGGCCCGCAGGGCGCGTTCGCGGGCCTGGTCGGCGAGGAGGCCGAGCTCTGTCTCCAGGCCCTCGGCGCGTTCGGTGAGGGCGACCCAGAGCCGCCGCTTGGCGCCGATGTAGAGGCCCAGCATGGTGGGCGGAACGGTGATCGCGATCGCGGCCAGCACCGAGAAGAGGATCAGCACCCACTCCGGCACGCCCTGGTGCAGCGCGTCCTGGTGCTGCGTGCCCAGGGTGAGGGTCGAGACGAGGACCGTCTCGGCGATGGCCACCGCGCAGAGCGCGCTCATGGCGCGGCGTTCGGCGAAACGTCCCGCCGCGCCCTCCGGGCGGTACGCGCCGAGCGTGTAGAGGCCGATCATCAGCAGCAGGTAGCCCGCCGACAGCGGGATCGTCGACAGCGCCGCCGCGACCGGGACCAGTGGCCAGCGCCGCCGGACCACCAGCGTGGCGCCGGCGACCAGCGCGTAGACCGCCACCGCGACCCGCGCGGCGAGGCCCAGGCCCTGGTGGGCGGTGAAGGTGTACGCCGAACCGGCACACTCCAGCGCTGCGGCGGCGGCCAACGCCAGATCCAGCCACATGCTCCGTCGTCGCTGCCACGCTCCCACCCTCATGCCGTCAAGCGTAGACAAGAGGAGCTGACGGGCCGCCGCACACTCCCGTATCCGCTTCGATCCGCGGGACGCGGGGGTCCTGGCCCACGTGAGGCGCGGCACCCGGTCCCCTGCGGAGTGTCCGCATGGCGGCCAAGGTCCTGGACGGTCACGCCCCGCAACCTATGCTGGACCGCGAAAGATCAGCAGCACGCAACAGGGGCGGACAACGTGGTCCGCGCACGTCCTTGTCGTCCCCACTCCACCCCGCAAGGGAGTACCAGCGTGAGCGACGCACGCGAGGCAACCGTCCCCGCCGTTTCCCCGGCCGCCACCACCCCGGCCGAGCCCGACAACAGTGCTCTGCGCGCCGACATCCGCCGCCTGGGCGAACTGCTCGGCGAGACCCTGGTCCGGCAGGACGGGCAGGAGCTGCTCGACCTGGTCGAGCGGGTCCGGCTCCTGACCCGCACCGACGGCGCCGCCGCGGCGCGGCTGCTGGAGCAGACCGACCTGGAGACCGCCGCCAAGCTGGTGCGGGCCTTCTCCACCTACTTCCACCTGGCCAACGTCACCGAGCAGGTGCACCGCGGTCGTGAGCTCAACGCCAACCGCGCCGACAACGGCTCGCTCCTCTCCCAGGCCGTCGACAAGCTCGCCGACGCGGACCCGGAGCACGTGAGCGCGGCGCTCGCGCACCTCAACGTCCGACCGGTCTTCACCGCGCACCCGACCGAGGCCGCGCGCCGCAGCGTGCTGCAGAAGCTGCGCAGGCTGGCCGAGTTGCTGGAGCTGGAGGACAGCCCCTCGCGTCCCACCGCCCGCCGCCAGGCCGACCGGCGGCTGGCCGAGGTGATCGACCTGCTGTGGCAGACGGACGAGCTGCGCATCGCCCGTCCCGAGCCGACCGACGAGGCCCGCAACGCCGTCTACTACCTGGACGAGCTCTACAAGCGCGCGGTCCCCGACGTGCTGGAGGAGCTGAACGAGGAGCTGGCCCGGGTCGGCGTCACCCTGCCCGAGGGCGTGCGTCCGCTCACCTTCGGCACCTGGATCGGCGGCGACCGGGACGGCAACCCGAACGTCACCCCGGCGGTGACGCGCGACGTGCTGCTGCTCCAGCACGAGTACGGCATCAACGACGCGCTCGACGTGGTCGACGAGCTGCGTGCCACCCTCTCGTCCTCGGTCCGGCTCTCCGGCGCCAGCCAGGAGCTGCTGGACAGCCTGGCCACCGACCTCGCGCGGCTGCCCGAGATCAGCCCGCGCTACAAGCGGATGAACGCCGAGGAGCCCTACCGGCTCAAGGCCACCTGCGTCCGCCAGAAGCTGATCAACACCAGGGAGCGGCTCGCCGCGGGCACCCCGCACGTGCCGGGCTGCGACTACCTCGGCACCAGCGAGCTGCTGGCCGACCTGGAGCTGATCCAGTCCTCGCTGCGGGCCCACAAGGGCGAGTTGATCGCGGACGGCCGGATCAGCCGCGCCATCCGCACCATCGCCGCGTTCGGTCTGCAGCTGGCGACGATGGACGTGCGCGAGCACGCCGAGGCGCACCACCACACGCTGGGCCAGCTCTTCGACCGGCTCGGCGAGGAGGCCTGGCGCTACACCGACATGCCGCGCGAGTACCGGCAGCGGCTGCTCGCCAAGGAGCTCAAGTCGCGCCGTCCGCTGGCGCCGACCCCGGCCCCGCTGGACGCGGCGGGCGCCAAGACGCTCGGAGTGTTCCAGACCATCCGCGACGCGTTCGAGCGGTTCGGGCCGGAGATCGTGGAGAGCTACATCATCTCCATGTGCCAGGGCGCGGACGACGTCTTCGCGGCGGCGGTGCTGGCCCGCGAGGCGGGGCTGATCGACCTGCACGCCGGTGTCGCCAAGATCGGCATCGTGCCGCTGTTGGAGACCACCGACGAACTGCGCTCGGCCGACACCATCCTCGACGAGATGCTGCGCGACCCCTCCTACCGCCTGCTGGTCTCGCTCCGCGGGGACGTGCAGGAGGTCATGCTGGGCTACTCGGACTCGTCCAAGTTCGGCGGCATCACCACCTCGCAGTGGGAGATCCACCGCGCCCAGCGCCGGCTGCGCGACGTCGCGCACCGCTACGGCGTGCGGCTGCGGCTCTTCCACGGCCGCGGCGGCACGGTCGGCCGCGGCGGCGGCCCCTCGCACGAGGCGATCCTGGCCCAGCCGTACGGGACGCTGGAGGGCGAGATCAAGGTCACCGAGCAGGGCGAGGTGATCTCCGACAAGTACCTGATCCCGTCGCTGGCCAGGGAGAACCTGGAGCTCACGGTCTCCGCGACGCTGGAGGCCTCCGCCCTGCACACCTCCCCGCGCCAGTCGGAGGAGGCGCTGGCCCGCTGGGACGCGACCATGGACACGGTCTCGGAGGGTGCGCACAGCGCCTACCGGCGCCTGGTCGAGGACCCGGACCTGCCCGCCTACTTCTTCGCCTCGACCCCGGTCGACCAGCTCGCGTCGCTGCACCTGGGCTCGCGCCCGTCGCGCCGTCCCGACTCCGGTGCGGGCCTGGACGGTCTGCGGGCGATCCCGTGGGTCTTCGGCTGGACGCAGTCCCGGCAGATCGTGCCGGGCTGGTACGGCGTCGGCTCGGGCCTCGCGGCGGCCCGGGAGGCGGGACTCGGCGAGATCCTCGACGAGATGCACGCCGAGTGGCACTTCTTCCGCAACTTCCTCTCCAACGTCGCCATGACGCTGGCCAAGACGGACCTGCGGATCGCCCGCCACTACGTCGAGCAGCTGGTGCCCGAGGAGCTGCAGCACGTCTTCGGCCAGATCGAGGCCGAGCACGCGCTGACGCTGAAGGAGGTGCTGCGGGTCACCGGCGAGTCCGAACTGCTGGAGCACAGCCCGGTGTTGAAGCAGACCTTCGCCATCCGCGACGCCTACCTGGACCCGATCTCCTACCTCCAGGTCGCCCTGCTGCGCCGTCAGCGCGAGGACGACGCCAACGGCGTCGAGGAGGACCCGCTCCGCTCGCGCGCGCTGCTGCTGACCGTCAACGGCGTCGCGGCGGGCCTGCGCAACACCGGCTGACGCCGGAACAGATCCCGGCCCTGGCCGAAAACCAGCTGGCCGGATAACGATTCAACGTTCAACTGCGGCCGTTGTTCCGTCAAACCGGGACAACGGCCGCAGTCTTTCACGGGGTGCTCACTAGGCTCTCACGCACATCGCCCATGTGGTCCACAGTCGGACCGACATGGGGTTCCTTTTTCGTCAGGGGGACTCTCATAGTGAGACTCCGTTCCACCCTCCCCGCCACCGCAGCCGCGCTGCTGGTGGCGACCCTCGCGGTCCCGGCCCAAGCCATGGCCGACACCCCCGCGAGCCCGACTCCGTCGGACACCTCGTCAGCAACGGCGACTCCCACGGATTCGCCGACTCCGACTCCCACGGACACGGCCACCTCGGCCTCCCCGGCCCCAGCTCCTGTGGTCTCGACGGTCACCCCCGTCGATCTCCCGACCGGGCGGGTCCTGCAGGTCGCGGCGAGCTCCGTGGCGGGCGTCGACCATCTGACGGCCACGTTCTCCGAGGACGGGGGCACCACCACCGCCGGGACCGCCGGCGGCTTCACGCTCATCAGCGGCACCGTCAACAACGGCGTCTGGCAGTCCGGCGTGATCCAGCTTCCGGACTACGTGACCTACACCGACTCGGTGCAGGCGTTCGACAGCGCGCAGACCGCGTCCACGGCCGTCACCGGCACGATGGACTACTACAAGAAGCCGGTCTTCGACCCGAGCACCACCATCACCCCGAGCAACCTGGCCTTCGGCAGCGAGACCGTCACCGCATCGGGCAAGTTGGACACCTGGGATCCCGCAAGCGGGCTCCAGACCAACGTGCCGTATCACAGCGGGACCTACAACGAGCCGATCAACCTGCTCGACGCGAACAACCAGGAGCTGGGCTTCGGCTGGGACCTGGGCGGCAGCGACGGCAGCTTCTCCATCACCTACAAGCCCGCCCCCGGCTCCTTCACCAGCAAGGTCGTGACCCTTCAGGCGGTGGACCCGCACGGAAACGTGACCGGCCCCTCCGCCGCCGTCAACGAGGGCAGCCTGACGCAGACCAGGATCGTGCTGGACCACAGCTCGACCACGACCATCGCCAACGCCAACATCGTGGTGTCGGGCACGGTCCAGTACCTGGACTCCACCACCCAGACCTGGAAGCCGGCCGCCGACCAGGCCTACATGTTCAATACGGGCGGCTACTGGAACCACGGCTCGACGACGGACGCCAGCGGCAGGTTCTCGTTCAACCTACAGACCTCGCAGGTCGGCACCTGGCAGGTGGCCACCGACAGCGGCAGCTACAACTGGGACCAGTGGCTCGCCTCCTCGGTGGCGAACTTCAGCGTGACCTCGGTGACCCAGGTCGTCTCGCTCAACCTGAGCTCCCCGAGCATCGACGAGTACTCCGACCTGACCTTCCAGTACTCCGCCAACAGCACGAACAACCAGATCGGCGGCGGCAAGGTCTACGTCCTGGAGTCGCCCGACGGCCGAACCGGCTGGAAGAACCTGGGCTACATCCCGACCGGCGCCGTCTCGTACAAGCAGGTCGCCGCGTGGGTGGACAACCCGCACGGTTACTGGAGGCTCTGGTACCCCGGTGCACCCGGCTACGAGGCCGCGTACAGCAACGTGATCCACACGTTCCGGTACTCGACCCTGATCACCGGCGCCAAGCCCAGCACCACCTGGGCCTACAAGGGCCAGGTGATCCGCTTCAGCGGCGGCCTGTGGGACCGGGGTTACGGCGCCTGGGGTCCGATGCGCAGCACGCGCGTCTACCTCTTCTTCCGGCCCTACCGCAGCAACACCTGGTACTACGAGGCGTCCAGCTGGACCAACAGCGGCGGCTACTTCAACCTCTACGGCCGCGCCGAGACCGGCGGGACCTGGGAGGTCGCGTGGTTCACGGGTAACAGCCCGTGGTTCGTCGACGCCTACGGTCCCGGGACCTACGTCCACGCCTGACAACTGACGCAACGTCAGACGGAGCGGGCTCAGCTGTTGTACGCAGACTGGGCCCGCTCCAGGCCGTCCTGGAGCAGGGACTCGACCGCGTCGGCCGTGCGGTCGACGAACCACGGGAGTTCCTTGCGCTCCGTCGACGAGAAGTCCCGCAGGACGAAGTCGGCCACGTCCATCCGGCCGGGCGGGCGGCCGATTCCGGCGCGGACGCGGAGGTAGTCCGGGCCCAGGGACTTCGTGATGGACTTCAGGCCGTTGTGGCCGTTGTCGCCGCCGCCGCGCTTGAGGCGCAGGGTGGCGTAGTCGATGTCCAGCTCGTCGTGGATGACGATCAGCCGGTCCACGTCCGCCTTGTAGAAGTCGCGGAGCGCGACCACCGGGCCGCCGGAGAGGTTCATGAAGGACATCGGCTTGGCCAGCACCACCCGCTGACCCGACAGCCGGCCCTCGACGACCTGCGCACGGCTCTTGTGCGTCTTGAACTTCCCGCCCACGCGCTCGGCGAGCAGGTCGGCGACCATGAAGCCGATGTTGTGCCGGTTCCCCTCGTACTGCCCACCGGGGTTGCCGAGGCCGACCACCAGCCAGGGACCCTGCTCACTCATCTGCGAAGACTCCTGTCGGGATACGGAACTGTCGCTGCGCCACGCAGCACTGCCCCGGCCATCATCGCGGACGACCGGGGCAGTGCCGGAGAAAGAACTACAGGTGGTGCGACGAGGCTCAGGCCTCGGCAGCCGCCTCGGCGCCCTCGGCGCCCTCCTCGGCCTCCTCGGCGGGGGCCTCGGCCTGGGCGCCGATGATCTGCAGGACGACGGTGTCGCCCTCGACGGCCAGGGAGGAGCCCTTCGGGAGGGTGATGTCCTGGGCGAGGATGGAGGCACCGGCCTCCAGGCCCTCGATGGAGACCGTGACGGACTCGGGCAGGTGGGTGGCCTCGGCCTCGATCGGCAGGGCGCTCAGGACGTGCTCGAGCAGGTTGCCGCCGGGGGCCAGCTCGCCCTCGGTGTGGACCGGAACCTCGACGGTGACCTTCTCGCCACGCTTGACCAGGATCAGGTCGACGTGCTCGATGGTGCGCTTGATGGCCTCACGCTGGACGGCCTTCGGCAGCACGAACTCCTGCTTGCCGTCGATCGGCAGGGAGATCAGCGCGTTCGGGGTCTTCAGAGCCAGCATCAGGTCGTGGCCCGGCAGGTTCAGGTGGACCGGGGCGTGGCCGTGGCCGTAGACGACGGCGGGGACCAGGCCGGCGCGACGGGCGCGGCGGGCGGCACCCTTGCCGAACTCGGTGCGGGGCTCAGCGGCAAGCTTGATCTCGGACATGAAGCGCTCCTTGAGGTGCGTGAAACGGGCGAGCGCTCGGCGGCCATCTCACACATCTCTCAACAAGAAGCGCGTCGATAACGGAGCTCAGCATGCACAGGCACGCAAAAGGCTCCCTCGCCGGGCAGATACCCCAGAGTACCCAAGCCCGCCGAGGGAGCCAAAACGATCTTTCAGCTGATCAGGCGTTGTCGAAGAGGCTGGTGACCGAGCCGTCGTCGAAGACCTCGCGGATCGCGCGGGCGATCAGCGGGGCGATGGAGAGCGTGGTCACCTTGTCGATCTCCTGGGACAGCTCGCCCGGGGTCGGCAGGGTGTTGGTGAAGACGAACTCGCTGGCGCGCGAGTTCTTCAGGCGGTCCGCGGCCGGGCCGGAGAGCACGCCGTGGGTGGCGGCGACGATGACGTCCTCCGCACCCTGGTCGAACAGGGCGTCCGCGGCGGCGACGATGGTGCCGCCGGTGTCGATCATGTCGTCGACCAGGACACAGACCCGGCCCTTGACGTCACCGACGACCTCGGCGGACATGACCTTGTTGGCCACGTTCGGGTCGCGGCGCTTGTGGATGATGGCCAGCGGCGCACCGAGGCGGTCCGACCACTGGTCGGCGACGCGCACGCGGCCGGCGTCCGGGGAGACCACGGTGAGCTTGTCGCGGTCGACCTTGGAGCCGACGTAGTCGGCCAGGATCGGCAGCGCGAAGAGGTGGTCGACCGGGCCGTCGAAGAAGCCCTGGATCTGCGCGGTGTGCAGGTCCACGGAGATCAGCCGGTCGGCGCCGGCCGTCTTCAGCAGATCGGCTATCAGGCGGGCGGAGATGGGCTCACGACCGAGGTGCTTCTTGTCCTGACGGGCGTACCCGTAGAACGGCATGATCACGGTGATGGTCTTGACCGAGGCCCGCTTCAGGGCGTCGATCATGATCAGCTGCTCCATGATCCACTGGTTGATCGGCGCGGTGTGGCTCTGCAGCACGAAGGCGTGCGCACCGCGGACCGACTCCTCGTAACGGACGTAGATCTCGCCGTTCGCGAAGTCCAGCGCCTTGGTGGGGACCAACTCGACACCCAGCTGCTCGGCCACCTCCCGCGCGAGGGCGGGGTGGGCACGGCCGGAGAAGAGCATCATCTTCCGCGAGCCGGACGATTTGATCCCGGTCACTGCAACCGTCTCCTTGTTGCTGGTTCGCCGCAGGCGGACGTCTGGCCTGCTGCGGGCCTGCTGCGTGTGGATGTCCACAAGGTTACGCGTCCGTGGGCGTTGCCGTCGCCCTCGGGTCCGGCGAAGGAGTGGTCCGAGCAGGGCCGGATGGTGGCTCCGGGGGGCACCCGACGTGCTCCGAGCGCCCCCGTCCGCGCCTGCCGCCGCCCGCTTCGAGGCGGCCCGCGCCTACCCCTCGGGGGCCTCCGCGGACTCCGTGCGCGCCTTCGCCGCGGCGGCGGCCTCGGCCGAGACCGTGCCCGGGCGCTTGCGCTCCACCCAGCCCTCGATGTTGCGCTGCTGAGCCCGCGCAACGCCCAACGCCCCTGCGGGGACGTCCTGGTAGATGACCGAGCCGGCCGCCGTGTAGGCGCCGTCCCCGACCGTCACCGGGGCCACGAACATGTTGTCCGAGCCGGTCCGGCAGTGCGCGCCGATGGTCGAACGGTGCTTGTTGACGCCGTCGTAGTTGACGAAGACGGAGGCCGCGCCGATGTTCGTGCCCTCGCCGATCGTGGCGTCGCCCACATAGCTGAGGTGCGGCACCTTGGCGCCGTCGCCGAGCTCGGCGTTCTTGGTCTCGACATAGGTGCCGACCTTGGCCTTCACGCCGAGGACGGTGCCCGGACGCAGGTAGGCGTAGGGGCCGACGCTCGCGCCCGCGCCGATCACCGCGCTGGTGGCTGTGGTGTTGCTCACAACCGCGCCCGCGCCGACCTCGGTGTCCCGAAGTGTGCAGTTCGGACCGATCTCGGCACCCTCGCCGACGACCGTGGCGCCGTGCAGCTGCGTGTTCGGGTGGATCAGCGCGTCGCGCTCGTAGGAGACCTGGACGTCGACCCAGGTGGTCGCCGGGTCGACCACCGTCACGCCGGAGCGCATGGCGGCGTCGAGCAGACGGTCGTTCATGATCCGGCGGGCCTCGGCCAGCTGCACCCGGTCGTTGATGCCGAGGATGTCGCGGTAGTCGGCCGCGACGACCGCACCGACCCGGTGGCCCGCCTCGCGCAGGATGCCGAGCACGTCGGTGAGGTACTCCTCAGCCTGGCTGTTGTCCGTGCGCACCTCGGCCAGGCCCTCGGCCAGCAGCTTGCCGTCGAAGGCGAAGACACCCGAGTTGATCTCGGCGACGGCGCGCTGCTCGTCGGTGGCGTCCTTGTGCTCGACGATCGCCCGGACCGAACCGTCCGCGCCCCGCATGATCCGGCCGTAGCCGGTCGCGTCGGGGACCTCGGCCGTCAGCACCGTCACGGCGTTGCCGTCGGCGGCGTGGGTGGCGGCGAGCGCCTTCAGGGTCGCGCCGGTGAGCAGCGGGGTGTCGCCGGTGGTGACCACCACCGTGCCGTCCAGGGCGATGCCGTCGGCGGCCAGCGCCTCCAGCGCCACGCGGACCGCGTTGCCGGTGCCTTTCTGCTCCTCCTGGACGACCGTGCGCACGCCCGGGTCCACCTCGGCGAGGTGGGCGGCGACCTTGTCGCGCATGTGGCCGATGACCACGACCAGTTGCTCCGGCGTCAGCTCCCGCCCCGCAGCGACGGCATGGCCGACGAGCGTCCGCCCGCTGAGCGGATGCAGCACCTTGGGCAGCACGGCCGACTTCATCCGGGTGCCCTCGCCTGCGGCGAGGACGATCACGGCGGTGGGAGACATGGAAGCAGGCTCCTCTGCAGGGGAACGGGGAGGGTCCGCCGGGCCCGCCGACCACCCGAACAGGGATCCGCACAAACGCGCCCGAACACTTTTGAGGATATCCAGGGAGCGTCGACCGCTCAGATTCCCGTGTCCTTCAGGCTCCGCCGCAAGGATTCGAACCTTGACTTGCCGACTCCAAAGGTCGGTGTGCTGCCAGTTACACCACGGCGGATGGACCACTCGGCCGAGCGGCGGCTCCTACTATGCCGTACCACCAGCCTCCGACGCGACGATACAGGTGAGCGCTGCGTCGAACATCGACCGTGCGTGTCGCCGCCTCGGGCGCGCGCCGGCGGCTCCGGCAGGCGAACGAATCCGGTTCACACGATCGAGCGCAATCGTCTGACCTCGGGAATTCACCCGCTCGCCACGCCCGGACGGGGTGTACTTCCGCAGGCACGGGAAGAGAACCTACGATGCCGTAAGTTACGGTTCCGTAGGCCGAGGGGCGACCTGTGACCATCCCGACCAGCAGCACCGCAGAAAGCAGCGGCACCGCCCGGAGCGGCGCCGCGTCCACCGCCGTCCCCGCAGCCCGCGAGGCCGTCCCGGGGACCAGGGGCGGCGAGAAGCAGAGCGCGGCACAGCGGGTCGCGCTCGCGCTCTTCATCGTCGTTCCCTTCCTCGCCGTGCTCGCCGCGATCCCGGTCGCCTGGGGCTGGGGCATCGGCTGGCACGACATCGTGATTGCCGTGGCGATGTACTTCACCGCGTGCCACGGCGTCACCGTCGGATTCCACCGCTACTTCACCCACGGCTCGTTCAAGACCGGCCGGGTGCTGCGGATCGCCATGGCCGTGGCCGGCAGCCTGGCCGTGGAGGGCCCGGTGGTGCGCTGGGTCGCCGACCACCGCCGGCACCACAAGTTCTCCGACCGCGAGGGCGACCCGCACTCCCCCTGGCGCTACGGCGAGTCCGTCCCCGCGCTGCTGCGCGGCCTGTGGTGGGCCCACATGGGCTGGCTCTTCGACGAGGAGCAGACGCCGCAACAGCAGTACGCACCGGACCTGGTCCAGGACCGGGACATCACCTGGATCTCGCGGCAGTTCTTCCTCTTCACCCTGATCTCGCTGCTGCTGCCGCCGCTGGTCGGGGGCCTGTGGTCGTGGTCCTGGCAGGGGGCGCTGACGGCGTTCTTCTGGGGCTCGCTGGTCCGGATCGCGCTGCTGCACCACGTCACCTGGTCGATCAACTCCATCTGCCACGCGATGGGCAACCGGCCGTTCCGCTCGCGCGACCGCAGCGGCAACGTCTGGTGGCTGGCCGTCCTCTCCTGCGGCGAGTCCTGGCACAACCTGCACCACGCCGACCCCACCTCCGCGCGCCACGGCGTGCTCCGCGGCCAGGTGGACTCGTCGGCCCGGCTGATCCGCTGGTTCGAGCAGTTCGGCTGGGCCCACGACGTCCGCTGGCCCAGCCGGGATCGGTTGGCCGCGCGGCGCGCGGCATGATGGTCCTGTGAACGAGAGCAGTGGCGACAGGGATCCGGTGACCGACACGCCCTCGTCCAGGCGGGGGGCAACGGGAAACACCACACGGCGGGCGACCCGCGTGCGGATGAGCGGCAAGCAGCGCCGCGAGCAACTGCTGGACATCGGCCGCACGCTCTTCGCGGAGCGCGGCTACGACGCGACCTCGGTGGAGGAGATCGCGGCGAAGGCGGGCGTCTCCAAGCCGGTCGTCTACGAGCACTTCGGCGGCAAGGAGGGCCTCTACGCGGTCGTGGTCGACCGCGAGATGCAGCTCCTGCTGGACATGGTCACCGGCTCGCTGACGGGCGGTCACCCGCGCGAACTCTGCGAGGAGGCGGCCTTCGCCCTGCTCGACTACATCGAGACCTCGACGGACGGCTTCCGGATCCTGACCCGCGACTCGCCGGTGACGCAGTCGACGGGGACGTTCGCGTCGCTGATCGGCGACATCGCGAACCAGGTCGAGGACATCCTCGGCCTGGAGTTCAAGTCACGCGGCTACGACCCGAAGCTGGCGCCGATGTACGCGCAGATGCTGGTCGGCATGGTTGCGCTGACGGGCCAGTGGTGGCTCGACGTCCGCAAGCCGAAGAAGGCGGAGGTCGTCGCCCACCTGGTCAACCTGGCCTGGCACGGCCTGGAGGGGATGGAACGCAGGCCCCAGCTCGTCGGCCGCAGGAAGTCCTGACCGTTCGCAGCGAGGGACGTTGCAAACGTCCAGGGGCGCGGGGCTCTGCCCCGCGCCCCTGAGGTCTCGTTCGGCTAAGCCCGCGGTTCGAGGAACTCGATGCGGTTGCCGACCGGGTCAAAGCTGTAGAAGCGGTCGTGCCCCGGGAGGTTGTCGTCCCAGACGACCTCCGCGCCCTTCGCGGCGATCTCCTCCGCGTACCCGCGGATCCCCCGCACGCGCACAGCGGGATGCGCCTTCTTCGCCGGGACGAAGGGGTCCTCGACCCCCACGTGGATCTGCACCGAGCCGTCCGCCGTGGCGAACCAGGCCCCGCCGCGGGCCGCGAGAACCGGCGGCTTGGGGATCTCGGTCAGGCCGAGGACGTCGATGTAGAAGGCCCGGAGCGTGTCCTCCGTGCCGGGAGGCGCGGCCAGCTGGACGTGGTCGAGTGCAACGATCATGGTCTTGTCCTCACATCTTCACGGCCACCGCAAACACGCGGCGGAAGGGCAGAACAGTGCCGAAGTCCTGACGCGGGTACGCCGCGTCCAGCAGTGCCGCGTACTCCGCGAGGAACGCCTCGCGCTGCTGCGGGTCGGGGAGGAGGTCGAGGGTGGGCCGCAGGCCGGTGCCGAGCATCCAGTCGAGGATCGGCTGCTCGCCCTGGAGGACCTGGTGGTACGTGGTCTCCCACACGTCCGCCACACAGCCCAGCGCCGACAGCGTCGCCAGGTACTGCGCGGGCTCGGGGATCGCCGCCCGGTGCGGGCCGCCGACCGTGTCGCGCCAGCACGGGCTGTTGCGCAGTTCGGTGAGGAGCGCGTGGGAGGGCTGGTCGAAGTTGCCCGGGACCTGGAAGGCCAGCACCCCGCCCTGCGGCAGCGCCTCGATCCAGCCGGGGAAGAACGTGAGGTGCCCCGGCACCCACTGCAGCGCGGCGTTGGAGAGGATCAGGTCCGGCTGGTCCTCGGCCGGGTCGTAGGTGGCGATGTCGCCGACCCGGAACGCCGCCCTCTCGGGGAAGTCGCGTTGGGCCTGCTCGATCATCGCCGGTGAGCTGTCGACGCCGACGAGGGTCGCGTCCGGCCAGCGCTCGGTCAAGCTGATCGTGACGTTGCCCGGGCCGCAGCCAAGATCGACGACGCGTCGCGGGGTGGTGGGCACCCGGTCGACGAGTTCGAAGAACGGTCGGCTGCGCAGGTCGGCGTGGCGCAGGTACTGCTTCGGGTCCCACGAGACGGCGTTCATCGGTCGCCCCTCCGCTCCATTTATCTTGACGTCAAGATACTTCTAGCATGCCGTCCAGAAATTCTTGATGTCAAGAGACTTCATGTCGATAGATATCCGACTACACTGATCACCATGGAGGACGAGGTCGATCGGCTGGTCGCAGCATGGCGTCGTGAGCGCCCCGACCTCGACGTGGAGCCGCTGGAGGTCCTGAGCCGGATCAGCAGGCTCGCCCGCCACCTCGACCGCGCCCGCCGTACGGCCTTCGCCGAGCACGCGCTGGAGCCGTGGGAGTTCGACGTGCTCACCGCGCTGCGCCGGGCCGGCACGCCCTACCAACTCTCCCCCGGCCAGCTGCTGACGCAGACGCTGGTCACCTCGGGGACGATGACCAACCGGATCGACCGCCTGGCAGGCAAGGGCCTGGTCCAGCGACTGCCCGATCCCGACGACCGCCGCGGGGTGCTGGTCCGGCTGACCCAGGCCGGGCAGGAGCGGGCCGACGCCGCCCTGGCCGGACTGCTCGACCACGAGCGGCAGATCCTCGCCGAGCTGCCCGACGGGCAGCGCAAGGAGCTGGCGTCGCTGCTGCGCCAGCTGGTCGCGCCGTTCGACAACGACCCGGACTGAGCAGAGCCGCTACGCCGTACGGCAACTGAGGGCCTGTCGTCCGGCCCTCGTCCGGCCCTTTGATCTTCCCCTCCATCTGTCGCCTCGTCAGTTGCCGTCTGCACAGGTATTGCCAGGCGTTCCCGACGGGTTGTCTACTCCGTTGCCGGGGACCGCAACCGGCGGTCTCCGGAAGGGGGGACCGCCCGATGTCCGCACGCAGCAGGCTCCCGCGCCTCGCGCGCACCCTCGGCGCCGTGACCGGCGCCGCGCTCCTGGCTCTCAGCCTGGCCGGCCCGGCCTCGGCCGCGACGCACACGCCGACCTTGGACCTCAGCACCCAGCCGGCGGCCGCCGACCACCACGGCCAGCCCGACTACTACGTCTCGCTCGGCGACTCCCTCGCCGCCGGGTACCAGCCGAACGT
Organism: Streptacidiphilus fuscans; assembly: GCF_015690355.1. Classification (GTDB taxonomy): domain Bacteria; phylum Actinomycetota; class Actinomycetes; order Streptomycetales; family Streptomycetaceae; genus Streptacidiphilus; species Streptacidiphilus fuscans. The sequence goes on from NZ_JADPRT010000002.1 coordinate 768,754, forward strand.
CGGGCACGACACCGACGTCTCCTACACCGACCAGCTCTACGCCCAGCTCAAGCAGCACGACCCGGACCTGGTCCACATCAAGCTCGGCTGCAGCGGCGAGACCACCGAGACGATGATCGACGGCGGCATCTGCAGCTACCCCGGCGCGACGTCACAGCTCGACGCCGCCGTGCAGTTCCTGCGCGCCCACCGCGGGCACGTCCGCTACGTCACCCTGGACATCGGCGCCAACGACGTCGACGGCTGCCTCGCCTCCGGCTCGATCGACCTCGCCTGCGCCGCCAAGGGCATCGCCACGGTCGGGGTGCAGGTGCCGGAGATCACCGCGGCGCTGCACGCGGCCGGCGGCGGGCGGCCGCAGTACGCGGGCATGAACTACTACGACCCGTTCCTGGCGGTATGGCTGACCGGCCCGTCCGGGCAGCAGGCCGCACGGCTCTCGGCCACCCTGGGCGTCGCCCTCAACGGGGCGATCGAGGTCGGCCTGAAGCTGGGCGGCTTCCACGTCGCGGACGTGGCCACCGCGTTCTCCACGCTCGACTTCACCGACCAGGCGACCCTGCCCGGCGTCGGACAGGTCCCGCTGAACGTGGCCAGGATCTGCGAGTGGACCTGGGAGTGCACGCCGTACCACGACATCCACGCCACCCCGACCGGTCACGCGGTGATCGCGGGCGTGTTCCGCGACGTCTTCCGTGACAGTCACCGTCGCTGAGCCGAGCGGCCCACGCACGCAGTAAAGCTCGCCTATTCGTCCCGTTCTGGTGTGTAATCATGAGGATTCGCCCAGAACGGGATGGATGCGTACGTGTCTACCGAGAACCCTCCCCAGACCAGCGAAACGACCCGCGACAAGACCCCCAGCAAGAACCGTGAGGCCTGGCAAAAGCGAGCCGCCTGGGTGGCTGTCTGGTATCTGCGCATCGCCGCGGCGCTCAACCTGCTCGGTGCCATCTCGGCTCCCTTCCGGCGGCAGGTGACCGAGCACAACACCGGGGACCTGTTCACGCCCTACCTGCTGACGGCGGGCTTCACCTCGGCCGCGCTGGCCTGGTTCCTGGCGATCATGATGCGGCGCGGCAAGCGGGCCGCGTGGATCTTCAACCTGATCCTCTCCGGCGCGTACATCGTGCTGGTCATCCTGTTGATGGCGGTCGACTCCGACGTCAGGGACCACGGCTTCAACTGGGTCTCCACCGCGATCAGCCTGGTCTTCCTGCTCGCCCTGGTCGTCGGGCGACGCGAGTTCCACGCCAAGGGGGACCGGTCCAACCCGCTGCTCGCGCTCGGCACGCTGATCATCGGCGGCGCGGTCGGCATCCTGATCGGCACCGCGCTCGTCACCATCACCAACACCGCCGCCGGTTCCACCTTCTGGGACCGGATGGACTACGCGATCATGCGCGTCTACACACTGGCCCCGGCCGGTGCCGGGCACGCGGGCGTGCAGATCCCGCACTGGGTCGACATCGCCATCAACGTGCTGAGCGTGATCCTCTTCCTGCTGGTCCTCTACGCGCTCTTCCGCGCCCCCAAGGGCAAGGAGTACCTCTGCCCCGAGGACGAGGCCCGGCTGCGCGCGTTGCTCGACCGGCACGGCGAGCGCGACTCGCTCGGCTACTTCGCGCTGCGCCGCGACAAGAGCGTGGTCTTCTCCCCCACCGGCAAGGCCGCCGTCGCCTACCGCGTCGTCGGGGGCGTCTCACTCGCCTCGGGCGACCCGATCGGGGACGTCGAAGCGTGGCCCGGGGCCATCGACCAGTGGCTGGAGCAGGCCGAAGTGCACGCGTGGACCCCGGCCGTGATGGGCGCCAGCGAGGAGGGCGGCAACGTCTACGCCCGGCACGGGCTCAACGCGCTGGAGCTGGGCGACGAGGCGATCGTCGAGGTCGAGGACTTCAGCCTGGAGGGCCGCGCCATGCGCGGCGTCCGGCAGGCGCACAAGCGGGTCGGACGCGCCGGGTACACCGTCCGGATCCGGCGGCACGGCGACATCCCCGAGCAGGAGATGGACTCGCTGCTCAGCCTCGCCGACCACTGGCGCGACGGCGAGACCGAGCGCGGCTTCTCGATGGCGCTCGGCCGTCTCGGCGACCCGGACGACGGCCAGTGCGTGATGCTCGAATGCCACGACGGCGAGGAGGAGCTCCGGGCGCTGCTCAGCTTCGTCCCCTGGGGGCGCGAGGGCCTCTCGCTGGACCTGATGCGGCGCGACCGCGAGTCGGACAACGGGCTGATGGAGTTCATGGTCATCGAGCTGATCCAGCAGGCCGAGAAGCTGGGCGTGCAGCGGATCTCGCTCAACTTCGCCATGTTCCGGGCGGTCTTCGAGCGCGGCGGACGCCTGGGCGCGGGGCCGATCCTGCGGCTGTGGCGGGAGGTGCTGATCTTCTTCTCGCGCTGGTGGCAGATCGAGTCCCTCTATCGGGCGAACGCCAAGTACCGGCCGATCTGGGAGCCGCGCTACCTGCTCTTCGAGCGCACCAGCGACCTGCCGCGGATCGGCATCGCCTCGGCGCGGGCCGAGGGCTTCATCAACGCGCCCAGCCTGCCCGCGCTGTTCAAGCGGCGGCACGTTCCGGCGCTCCCCGCCGAGCGGCCGGGTCCGGCGTCCGAAACTCCTTCGTCCGAATGATTCGGTTTTCGGCTCTCCGGCCCACAGGGTGAACGTGTTCCAGGCTTAACGTGGAACAAGAACGACTTCTGTGGATGAACCAGACATTCCGCCGGAGGACGCGCGCATGCCCTGGTCAGCAGCGATACGCAGCGGCGTCCGCACTGCCGCAGAGCGGGAGTGGGGCGCGCTGGCCCGAGCCATGCGCGACGGGGCGCGGCGCAACGGCTTCCCCGCGATCCCGATGACCTTGGCCGCAACCCTGGCCATCGTGCTCTTCCAGCTCTGGCAGCGGACCTCCTCCGGCGCGGGGATCGTCGAACGGCTGGGCGTCGTCCGCGCCTCGCTCCCGCTGGGCGTCGAGCTCGCCCGCACCCCCCTCTCGCTCTTCGTCCCGGCGCCCGACCTGCCGGTCTGGGGCGCGGCGGCACAGGTCCTCGTCGTCTTCGGCATCGCCGAGCTCTCCCTCGGCCGACTCCGCACCCTCGGCATCGCGTACGCGTCCACCGTGGCCGCCACCATGTACGCGCGGCAGGCGACCGAGATGGGCCACGGCCGCCTCTTCGGCCTTCCCTACGCGGCGGAGTTCGGCCGCGACACCGGCCCCTCCGTCGCCGTCGTCGCCCTCGCGATCTGCATCGCCTGGCGCTACCGCACCGTCGTGACCGGCCTCCTGGTGGGCGGCTCGATGCTGGGCGAGGCCCTGCTCGTGCCGAACCTGGCCGGCCAGGAGCACCTGGTCGCCATCCTCACCGCGCTCACCCTCTGCGTCGGCAGCGAGCTGCTACACCGCCAGGCTCAGCGCACGGGCGCGGCACTGCACGCCCTGGAAGGGCTGGACGACGGGGTGGAGAGCGCTGACAGCCTGCTGCGGCCGCGCGTACCTCACTGAGGCAGGTCGACGGGGCCGACCCCCGCACGGCGGGCCAGCGCGACGGCGGCCAGCGTGGAGTGGACCCCGAGCTTGCCGAGGACGTTCTGCATGTGCGTCCGCACCGTGTGCGGGGAGAGGAACAGCCGATCCGCGACGGCCTGCCGCCCCAGCCCCGCCACCATGCAGCGCAGCACCTGTTTCTCGCGCGGCGTGAGCGACTCCACCAGCCGCTCGCTCTCGGTCCGGTCCCGGCGGGCGGCGGTGAGCTCGCGTATCACGCCGGTGAGCAGGCTCGGCGGCAGATGCGTCTCGTCCCGCATCACCCCGCGCACCACAGCCATCAACCGCCCGAGCGAACTCTCCTTGGCGACCCAGCCGCCCGCGCCCGCCTGCAGCGCGCGGACCGCGCGGTGCGGGTCGTCGGCGGTGGCCAGCACGATCACGCGCAGCTCGGGATGGGCGGCGCGGGCGCGCGAGATCAGCGCGATGCCGTCGGGTTGCCTGGCGGCTGGCACGGGCGCGGGCGTGATCGTGGGCGCGGCGGGAGGTGCGGACGCGCTCGGCGGCCGCCGCTGCGCGGGCACGTGCGGGGCGGAGGGGCCCGCGCCGAGGTCCGCGTCGACCAGCATCACCTGGAACGCGCGCGACTCCGCGGCAGCCCGCTCCAGCGCCCGCTCGGCCGCGCCTGCGCTCCCAGCCGCCGCGACCTCCACATCCGGCTCAGCGGCCATCGCCGTCGCCAGCGCCTCCGCGAATATCCGGTGACCATCGGCCACCAACACCCTGATCCGCCCCACGCCCCCACTCCCCCCAACGCAGCACCGGCCCCCTACACCAACCAGCGTAGGCTCGCGCGCCGCGCCCGGACCCCTTCATGTCAACCGTTCACCCGAACGGAACCTTGGAGGGAGGCAAGCGGAAACACTCAGGGGCGCGGGGCTACCGATATGCGGCTCCGCCGCATATCGG
>NZ_JADPRT010000020.1 GCF_015690355.1 Streptacidiphilus fuscans
CAGGGCAGATTGCCCACGTGTTACTCACCCGTTCGCCACTGATCCACCCCGAAGGGCTTCACCGTTCGACTTGCATGTGTTAAGCACGCCGCCAGCGTTCGTCCTGAGCCAGGATCAAACTCTCCGTAAATGCTTCATTCACGAGAGCGGTGCAGCACCCGGCGGAATAGGCCAGGTCTGCACTCAGCGTCCTCGCTGAAAATTTGTTCTCAAAAGTAACTGGCGTTGACTTTTGGCACGCTGTTGAGTTCTCAAGGAACGGACGCTTCCTTCAGTCCCGTCTCACCGGGCCCTCCGGGCGCTTCCTTCGTTTTCCAGCTTAGCAGATCCGCCGACCGGTTTTTCCGCTTCCCGGCTGGAAAGTCGGGAGTCGCTCGTTTGCGACGTCCGCTACGTTAGCGCATTTTCCGAAGACCGGGAAATCCGCGTTCCGTACGCAAATTCGCACGCCAAATAGAGCTCGTTCCGGCTCGGAAGACACCGATGCCAACGAGATCGATCAAGAGAGTGAATCAGCTGCGGGTTGGTCACTTTGGACTGGTGCGGCGGAGCGACGCTCCGTACGACGCATCTGTCCGATTCAGGCGACTCGACCAACATTAGACCCTGCATAGGTTTACGTCAAACACGAAGGGGGAGATGCGTGTCACATCTCCCCCTTTTGGGTGAACGTGCAGGTCAGCGCCTCAGCGGACCAGCTCGACCGCGGCAAGGTTGCGCTTGCCGCGGCGCAGGACCAGCCAGCGGCCGTGGAGCAGGTCGGCCGGCGTGGCCGATGCTGCTTCGTCGTCGATCTTGGTGTTGTTGAGGTAGCCGCCGCCCTCGTTGACCGTTCGGCGGGCGGCCGAACGGCTCGCGGAGAGGCCGGTGGCGACGAACAGGTCCACCAGTTCGCCGAGTTCGGACACCTGCGCGCTCGGCAGCTCGGCGACCGCGGCGGCCAGGGTGCGCTCGTCGAGCTCGGTCAGGTCGCCCTGGCCGAAGAGCGCCTTGGACGCGGCGACCGCGCGGTCGAGCTGGTCCTGGCCGTGGACGAGAACGGTCAGCTCCTCCGCGAGGGCGCGCTGCGCCGCGCGCTTGAACGGCGCCTCCTCGGTCAGCCGCTCCAGCTCCTCGATCTCCTCGCGCGACTTGAAGCTGAAGATGCGGAGGAACTTGGAGATGTCGCGGTCGTCCGCGTTGAGCCAGAACTGGTAGAACGCGTACGGAGAGGTCAGGTCCGGGTCGAGCCAGACGGTTCCCGTCTCGGTCTTGCCGAACTTGGTGCCGTCCGCCTTGGTGATCAGCGGAGTGGCCAGGGCGTGCGCGCTGACGCCCTCGGCCTTGCGGATCAGATCGGTGCCGGCCGTCAGGTTTCCCCACTGGTCGCTGCCGCCGGTCTGCAGCATGCAGCCGTGGCGGCGGTAGAGCTCCAGGAAGTCCAGACCCTGGAGGACCTGGTAGCTGAACTCGGTGTAGCTGATGCCCGCGTCGGAGTTGAGCCGTCGGGCGACGGCCTCCTTGGCGATCATGTTGTTGACCCGGAAGTACTTGCCGATGTCACGCAGCAGGTTGATCGCGGACATCCCCGAGGTCCAGTCGAGGTTGTTCACCATCTGGGCGGCGTTCGGCCCGTCGAAGTCGAGGAAGCGCTCGATCTGGGCGCGCAGGCGCCCGACCCACTCCGCGACGGTCTCCGGGTCGTTGAGCACGCGCTCCGCGGTCGGCTTCGGGTCGCCGATCAGACCGGTGGCCCCACCGACGAGGCCCAGCGGCTTGTTGCCCGCCAGCTGGATCCGCTTCATGGTGAGGATCTGCACCAGGTTGCCCAGGTGGAGGCTGACCGCGGTCGGGTCGAAGCCGCAATAGAACGTGACCGGGCCGTCCGCGAAGGCCTTGCGCAAGGCGTCCTCGTCGGTGGAAAGGGCGATGAGCCCACGCCACTGGAGCTCGTCGACGATGTCGGTCACGATCCCTCGTCTCTTCGTTCGGTCGGTCAGCTCGTTGGTTCGTTCGGCCTGGTCGGGTCCGGTCGGTGCTGTGTGGTCCGTGCCGTGTCTCCGGTCAGTGCCGTGTACAGGGTCGCTGAAAGGATCCCGTCTTGGCCAATCCGATTCACGGAGCGGACGGGCCTGGCCCGGGTCTCCCCCGGCGGGCGGTCACGCGTCGGGCTTGCGGCGCTTCGGGACGTGGCGGCGGTACGGGCTGACGGTCGGGTCGCCGTCGATCCAGAAGCGGAGCTCGACGTCGGCGGCCTGGGCGATGCCGGTGCGCGGGCCCTGGCGGATCAGGGTGGGCGCCGGTGGTTCGCCGGAGAGGATCCGGAAGACCGGGCCGCCGAGCGGTTCGCCGTCCTGCGCGCGGTCGACGCCGAGTGCCTGGGTGAGCCGCGCCGGGCCCTGGGCGAGCTCGATGTCGCGGCGGGCGGAGCGGCGGCGTTCGCGGGCGAGGTCGATGCCGTCCACGACCTCGCCGGCGCGGAGCAGCACGGCGCCCGCGGCGGTGCCGGGGCCGGTGACCAGGTTCATGCAGAAGTGCATGCCGTAGGTGAAGTAGACGTAGACGAAGCCGGGCGGGCCGAACATCACGGCGTTGCGGGCGGTGCGCCCCCGGTAGGCGTGCGAGGCGGGGTCGGTGTCGCCGGTGTACGCCTCGACCTCGGTGATCCGGACGGCGACCTCGCCGTCCGGTCGCGTGCAGGCCAGGACCCGGCCGAGGAGTTCGGGGGCGACCTCCGGCGAGGGGCGGTCGAAGAACTCCGTCGTGAGGGGAGTGCGGGGTTCGCTCGGCACGGCACCTGGTTTCGACACACCGCGAGACTAGGCTGACCGGCAGACTTCGAGCGAACCAGTTCTGCCGAAACCACAGGAGGCTGACGACATGTCGGAGCCCAAGCGGCGTCCGCTCCCGCACGACTTCCACCCGCCGGTCGCGTCGATCACCGTCACCAGCGACGACGTCTCCGACGGCGGGGTGCTGCCCGACGCGCAGGTGTACGCGCACGGGAACACCTCGCCGCAGCTGAGCTGGTCCGGTGCCCCGGCCGGGACCAAGAGCTACGCGGTCACCTGCTACGACCCGGACGCGCCGACCGGCAGCGGTTTCTGGCACTGGACCGTCTTCGACATCCCCGCCGACGTCACCGAGCTGCCGACGGGCGCCGGCAGCGGGGACTTCAAGGGGCTCCCGGCCGGGGCCGTGCAGGTGCGCAACGACTACGGGACGCGGGACTTCGGCGGCGCCGCGCCGCCGCCCGGGGACGGGCCGCACCGGTACGTGTTCACGGTCTACGCCGTGGACCAGGAGAAGCTCGACCCGGACGCCGACGCGTCGCCCGCCGTGGTCGGGTTCAACCTGCGTTTCCACGCGATCGGGCGCGGTCAGCTGGTCGCGGAGTACGAGCACCCGTAACCGGCACGCGGCACCAGCACCTGCGACAACCAGCGGCAATGAACACGCGGTGACGACCAGACCGTAACCCCCAGGTCACCGAAATTGCGTTGTCCCGGCATCCGGGCCGCCCGCAGAGTGGACCCACCGTCCACCTGGGGCGGACCGGGAACGGGAGGTGGCTTGGCCATGCGCAAGACTCTGGTGCTGAACGCGACGTACGAGCCGCTGGCGGCCGTGACGCTGCAGCGCGCGGTGGTGCTGGTACTCCAGGACAAGGCCGTGGTCGAGCACGCCCACCCGGTACGACGGGTGCGCGGTACCAATGTGGAAGTGCCGATGCCACGGGTCGTCAGACTCAAGCGGTACGTACGGGTGCCGTTCCGACAACGGGCGGCGTGGTCGCGGCGCGGTGTGCTGGCCCGGGACAACTTCCGCTGCGCGTACTGCGGTCGGAAGGCCACCACGGTCGACCACGTGCTGCCGCGGTCACGCGGTGGGCAGGACACCTGGCTGAACACGGTGGCGGCCTGCGCGGCGGACAACCACCGGAAGGCGGACCGGACTCCGGAGCAGGCGGGCATGAAGCTGCTGCACCGCCCTTTCGAACCGACGCCCGACGCGGCGCTGATCGCCGCGCTCGGGCTGACCGTCGACGGCCGCCCCGTGGTCCGGGACCGCGATCGGGACCGGGATCGGGACCGCGCGGCGTGACGGCGCAGCGCCGCGCGCCAGGCTCCCACGGTGGTGCGGGTCAGCTCGCGGCGGTCAGCTGGCGGCGGTCCAGGCGGTGACGGCGGTGCTGTAGCTGCCGGTGTACTCCGGCAGCGCCACCACCGTGCTGCCCCGGTAGAGCACCCGGCCCGAGCCGAGGAGCGAACCGGTGCCCTGCGGGAAGGTTCCGCCGACCGTCTCGGTGCCCGAGGTCAGGTCGAAGTGGCTGAGGCGGGCGGGCTGGCCGAGCCGTTCGTCGGTGGCGACGACCGCGTCGTTGCCGTCGATGCCGACCGGCACGCCCGCGCCCTTCTCCTGGGCGGTGGTGCGCCACAGCTGCTTGCCGCTGATCAGGTCGAACGCGGTGATCACGGCGGGCCCGGAGGCGGCCGCGGAGGACTGCGCCGAGGGGCTGACCGCCGCGACCATGGTGTTCCCGGCGAAGAAGAGCGCCGGGTCCGGGTCGAAGCTGCCGTGGGTCGAGTCGATGGTGCCGCCGGACTGGGAGACCGGGATGGTCGCCTCCGGGTTGCCCTTGGCGTCCCACGCCTTGATCTGGTCCTGGGTGGGGTCGCTCATGTGGACGCTGACGACTGCGGGGTCGGCCGACAGCACGGTGTACGACTGGGCGTTGGACGGCAGACCCCGGTACCAGATCAGGTTGCCGGTGTTGGGGTCGAGCGAGAGGATCTGCTGCTTGATCGAGGTGTCGGCGCAGGTGCTCTGGACCAGCAGCGCGGTGCCGTCGCCGCTGCCGGAGAGCGCGCAGTACTTCCCCGGTCCGCCGTAGCTCCAGGACTGCTTGCCGGTGGTCGCGTCGTAACCGGTGGCGGAGTTGCCGACGGCCACGACCCTGCTGTCCGTCACCGTCACGGACGCGCCGAAGCTGTTGCTGTTGCCGCCCGAGAGCGTGGCGTTCCACTTGGCCTGGCCGCTGGAGGTGTCGACCGCGACCAGCTCCGAGCAGGCCTGGTTGCCACCGGGCTGGGACTGGAAGACCACCGCGCCGATGCCCGCGCTGTTGACCGAACTCGACATCGCGCAGGGGACGGCGCCGTTGCTGGGCGGCGTCACACTCCAGAGCTTGTGGCCGTCGGTCGTGGAGTAGGCGGTGACGCCGAGTCCGTCGCCGCGCACGACGGCGTTGCTGAGCAGCCAGGAGCCGACCAGGCCGTCATTGGCGTTGCCGCCGTTGGCGGTCGCTCCGGCGTCGGCCGGGGCGGCCCAGGACTTGGTGTGGTTGACGCCGATGTTCGCCTGAGGCTGGGCGGCGGCGCCGGCGGCGCTCGACGGCGAGGATCCGCTGGAACCGCTCCCGGCGACCCAGATGCCCGCGCCGCCGAGCACGACCAGCGCGACGGCGGCGATGCCGACGCGCGTCATCAGGGTCTTCCGGTCGCCGTTCGGCCCGCCTCCGAGCGCGGCGACGGCGCGGTCGCGCAGGGCTGACACTCCGTCACCTTGCGGCGCGGGGGCGGCTCCCCGGCCACGCCGCTCGCGTCGGCTGACGGCGGTGGCGCCGGCTGCGGTGGCGTCGGCGGTGCCGGAGTCGGTCGCGTCGGGGTCGGATGCGGCGTCGGGCGAGAGGTCGGAGTGGAGGGCGGATTCCTGCTCGGGGGCCGTCGCCTGGGCCGGGAAGGGGAGGTCCGTGCCGATCCCGCCGCTGATCCCGTCACCGACCCCGTTTCCGACGCCTTCTGCCGTCCAGTAGGGCTGCTCGGTGGTCTGGACGCCCTGGAACCCTTCGACGCCCTGCGCGTCCTGGCCGTAGTAGGCGTACTGCTGCGGGTCGTACGTCTGCGCGTCGTATCCCTGTGCGTCGTACGTCTGCGGCTGATCCGGTGTCGCGTAGGGGTACGACTGCTGGTAGCCCGAGGGGTCGTAGTAACTGCCGTCGTACGTGCCCGTACCGCCCTCGTACGTGCCTGCGTACGTCCCGTCGTACGTGGCCTCGTAGCCGGTGGGCTGGGCGTAGTAGCCCTCGGTCGGCGGCGGGGTCTGCTGCTCGGCATAGCCGGAGTAGTCGTACTGCCGCGCACCGTAGGGGTCGTACGGCTGCTGCTGCCAGTACTGCTGCTGCTCCTGCGGGCTATCGCCCGGCATCCCGGTGGTGTCGTCTCGTTCCATGGGTCCCGTACCGCTCCCGCCTGCCTGATGCGCGAGCCAGCATCTCATGCCTCCGCGAGGGCGGCGGCATCGATGAGGGCGGCGAGCCTCAGATCCAGGGCGGTGACACCGCCCGAGGAGTGGGTGGAGAGCGTGAAGTGCAGGTTCCGCCAGCGGATGTCGATGTCCGGGTGGTGGTCCATCGCCTCGGCCTGTTCCGCGACGGCGACGACGATGCGGATCGCCGCCGGGAAGTCCCTGGCCTGCACGGTCCGCCGGATCGAGTCGCCCTCGAGGTGCCACTCGGGCAGGGACCGGAGCCCGTCGGTGAGTTGCTCGTCGGTGAGGAGGTCACGCGTACTCATGCGCAGCACGCTACTCGCCGAGAACGCACGAGACCCCGGCGCGCGGGACGGCGCGCCGGGGTCTCGTGCGGGATCAGCAGAGTCAGCAGAGTCAAGGGACTCAGCAGAGCCGCGGGGTCACTCCGGGTCGAGCTCCGGGCGCTCGGTGCGCTTGTCCAGGTTCGGGGTGCTGCCGTTGGCGGCGGTCACCGCCGCGCCGTCGGCCGGGCCGCCCATGCCGGGGACGCCCTTGGGGGCCATCCCGGCGAAGGCGCCGCCGACGCCCTTGAGCGCGTCGCCGACCTCGCTGGGGATGATCCACAGCTTGTTGGCGTCGCCCTGGGCGATCTGCGGGAGGGTCTCCAGGTACTTGTAGGCGAGCAGCTTCTGGTCCGCGTCGCCGGAGTGGATGGCGTCGAAGACCGTGCGGATCGCGGCGGCCTCACCGTCGGCGCGCAGCACGGCGGCCTGTGCCTCACCCTCGGCCTGGAGCACGTCGGCCTGCTTCTTGCCCTCCGCCTTGAGGATCGCCGACTGCCGCTCACCCTCGGCCTGGAGGATCGCCGCGCGCTTGTCACGGTCGGCGCGCATCTGCTTCTCCATCGAGTCCTGGATGGAGGTCGGCGGCTCGATCGCCTTGAGCTCGACGCGGTTGACGCGGATGCCCCACTTGCCGGTGGCCTCGTCCAGCACGCCGCGCAGACCGGCGTTGATGGTCTCGCGGGAGGTGAGCGTCGACTCCAGGTCCATCGAACCGATGATGTTGCGCAGCGTGGTGATGGTCAGCTGCTCGATGGCCTGGAGGTAGCTCTGCACCTCGTAGGTGGCCGCGCGCGGGTCGGTGACCTGGAAGTAGATCACCGTGTCGATGTTCACCACCAGGTTGTCCTGGGTGATGACCGGCTGCGGCGGGAACGGCTGGACCTGCTCGCGCAGGTCGAGGCGGTTGCGCACGGTGTCTATGAACGGCACCACGATGTTGAGCCCGGCGTTGAGCGTGCGCGTGTACCGGCCGAAGCGCTCCACGATGGCCGCTTGGGCCTGCGGGATCACCTGGATCGTCCGCAGCAGGACGACGAACACGAACACCGCCACGATGACCAGGACGATGATCACGGTTTCCACAGGGACTCCCTCGACAGACCCTCGAACAACTTGACGCTGACGCTGTGTGCATTGACGCTGTGCGATTTTGACGTTGTGTGGCTAGGTACCCAGCAGGACCGCCCGCGACGCGGGCGGACAGGGGGCGCAGGGAGTGCGTCAGAGCACGACGGCGGTCGCACCGTCGATCTCCGCGACGCTGACCTTCTCCCCCGGCTCGAAGACCTGACCCGCCGCCAGCGCACGCGCGGACCAGATCTCGCCCTTGAGCTTGATCCGTCCGTCGTGCTCGTCGACGCGTTCCAGCACGACGGCCTCCGCCCCCTTCAGCGCCTCGATCCCGTGCCGGACCGAAAGAGCGCTGCGCCGTTGGCGTTTGGCGATCGGTCGGACGAGGACGAGGAGACCGACGGTGGTGGCGAGGAAGACGACGAACTGCACGACGATCCCGCCGCCGAGCCCGGCCGTCAGCGACGCCGCACCCGCTCCGATCCCGAACATGACGAACTCGATCGCGGCGGTGTGCACCACGGGGGCGCACAGCAACACCGCAACCAGCAGCCACCATGCCCAACTCTCCACGGGAACCATGGTAGTTGCGCGACTGGTCCGCCGTCAGGAAACGGAGGCAAAGATCATCACAACAAGGGCACGACGGACACCCCCGCCGGAAAGGACGGCGCGTCAGCCTGACCGACATCAGCCCAGCGGGAGGCGACGTCAGCCCAGCGGGAGGCCGCGGGCGGCCCAGCGGCCGTTCTCGTGCTCCAGGGTCAGCGGCAGGCCGAAGCAGAGCGAGAGGTTGCGGGCGGTCAGCGTCTCCTGGATCGGACCGGCGGCCAGCACCTTGCCCTGACGGATCATCAGCACGTGGGTGAAGCCCGGCGGGATCTCCTCGACGTGGTGGGTCACCATGATCATCGCCGGGGCGATCGGGTCCTGGGCCAGCGCGCCGAGGCGGCGGACCAGGTCCTCGCGACCGCCGAGGTCCAGACCGGCGGCGGGCTCGTCGAGAAGGAGCAGCTCCGGGTCGGTCATCAGCGCGCGGGCGATCAGGGTGCGCTTGCGCTCGCCCTCGGAAAGGGTGCCGAACTTGCGGTCGGTGTACTCGGCCATGCCGAGCAGGTCGAGCAGCAGGCGGGCCCGGGACTCGTCGGTCTGCTCGTAGGTCTCGCGCCAGTGCGCGGTCATGCCGTAGGCGGCGGTGAGGACGGTCTCCAGCACGGTCTGCCGCTTGGGCAGCTTGTCGGCCATCGCGGCGCCGGCCAGGCCGATCCGGGGGCGCAGCTCGAAGACGTCGACGGAGCCGAGCTTGTCGCCGAGGATCGCGGCGGTACCGGCGCTGGGGAAGAGGTAGCTGGCGGCGACCTGCAGCAGTGTCGTCTTACCGGCCCCGTTCGGACCGAGGACGACCCAACGCTCGCCCTCCGCGACGGCCCAGGACACCTGTTCCACCAGCGGACGTCCGTCCCGGATCACGGAAACGTCCACCAGCTCCAGCACGTCGCTCATTGCGTACGCCTTCCCCAATGAAAAGAAGAGTTGTTCTCTCGCACCCGGCTCGCCTTGCCATTGGGTCAGCAGAGCCCGTCCAAACCTACGCCACCGAGGTGACCAGATGCTCCGTAGGCTTGGCCCATGCCGCAGACGGAAGCGCACGAAGCGTACGAAGAACCCCGGTCCGCCCGACTTGTCGCCTGGGGCAACGCCTGGTTCGCGGGCCTCACCTCCCCCGACGACGCGGCCGAGGCGGTCCGCGGGAGTGACGAGACACACCTCGTCCGCGGTCTGCCGGGCGCGGACGGCGTCGGCCTGACGCTGGCGCTGGGCCGGTTGCGGACCCTCGGCGCGACGGGCCTACGGCTGGCCCTCCCCGCCGCCGGCCACCCGCTGGGCCTGACCGGCCCGGCCGAGTTCAACGCCCGCGCGCTGGAGACCGGCGAGGCGGTCGTCGCCGTCGACGCACCGTGGGGCCTGGTCCCTGAGGCGCTGTGGCACGGCGCGGACCACGAGGACGACGGCGTACTCGCCGTCACCTGGCACGCGCTGCCGGTCGTTCCCGGCTTCCCCGCGGACGTCCCCGCGCTGCGGGACGCGGAACGCGAGCTGCTGGAAGGCATGCGCGAGGCGACGGAGTCGCTGGTCCGCCTCGACGTCGCGGGCGCGGGCCCGGCGGTGCAGACGGCGCTTGCGCGGATGCGTACGCGGGCGGAGGAGGCGGAGGAGTTGCTGGCGCCCGGGTACTCGGCGCGGGCGGTCCGGGTGCTGCAGAGTGCGCGGCGCGTCGCCGCGTTGGTCGCGGTGGCGGCGTTGAGCGAGGGCGCGGCGGTGAGCGCCGGCGAGATGGCAGCGCGGGCGGACGCGCTGCGGCCGCTGGAACGCGCGGCTCGGCGGGCACGGGTGGCGGCGTACAACTCGCTCGTGGACGAGCCGGCTGCGGATCGACGCTGAGCGGTTTGCTGCCGCAGGTGGTTGCACCATCAGGGGGCGCGGGGATTCTGCAGGCGAGGAACCAGGCAATTGCTCAGGGGCGCGGGGAACGGCGCGACAAGCCACCCACGCAGCTGGCCGGCCGAACGAACAGGGCCATCCGCACAGGGTGGTTACTCGCGCAGTTCCCCGCGCCCCTGATGGTGCAACCACCTGCGGCAGCAGCAGTAACTCCGCTGCAACAGGTTCAGCCCGCAGCTCCGTTGCGGACCGCCCACAACGCGGCCTGGGTGCGGTCCTGGAGATCCAGCTTCATCAGGATGTTGGAGACGTGCGTCTTGACCGTCTTCTCCGAGAGGGTCAGCGTCCGAGCGATCTCGCGGTTGCTGCGGCCGTTGGCGATCAGCCCCAGGACCTCCTGCTCGCGGTCGGTCAGCGTGCCGCCGCGGCCCTGCGGCGCGCGGCCCGCCGACTCCTCGGCGAGCAACGCTTCCGCGAGCTCCGGCTGGAGCAGGACGTGCCCCGCGTGGACGCTGCGGATCGCCCCTGCCAGAGCCTCCGGGTCGACGTCCTTGTAGACGTATCCCGCCGCGCCGGCGCGGAGCGCGGGGACGACCGTGCGGTGCTCGGTGAAGCTGGTGACGACCAGCACCTTGGCCGGGTTGCCGCGTTCCTTCAGCATCCGCAAGGCGTCGATGCCGTCGGTGCCGGGCATCTTGACGTCCATCAGGACCACGTCCGGCCGGAGCTCCTCGGCGCGGGCGACGCCCTCCTCGCCGTCCGCGGCCTCGCCGACGACCTCGATGTCCGGCTGGACCTCGAGGAACGTGCGCAGGCCGCGGCGGACGACCTGATGGTCGTCGACCAGCAGCACCTTGATGGTCGGTTCAGCCACCGGGGACCTCCAGTACCACCACGGTCCCCGCTCCCGGGGACGAGTCGATGTGCAGCGCGCCGCCGACGCCCGCGGCGCGGTCCCGCATGGAGACCAGGCCGAGATGGCGGCCCGCGCGGCGGGTCTGCTCGGGGTCGAAGCCCTTGCCGTCGTCGGTCACCCGCAGCCGCGCGCCGCGTCCGGTGCCGGACGAGCCGCGTACGGTGCGGAGTTCGACCTCGACGGTGGTCGCGCCGGAGTGACGAAGGGCGTTGTGCAGCGCCTCCTGGGCGACCCGCAGGAGAGCCTCTTCTTGCGCTGCGGGCAGTGCGCCGACGCGGTCGTGGAAGAAGCGGACGTGCGCGGTGTGCGCCCGGTTCAGCACGTCGACCTGGGAGGCGAGGGTCGGCAGCAGGCCGTCCTCGTCGAGCGCGGCCGGGCGCAGTTCGACCACCACGCTGCGGAGTTCGTCGGCGGCCTCGGCGGCGAGGCGGGAGACCTCGGCGAGTTCGGCGCGGGCGCGGGCGGGGTCGCGTTCCACGAGTGTGGCGGCGGCCTGCGCGGTGAGCCGGAGCGAGAAGAGCTTCTGGGAGACGGCGTCGTGCAGCTCGTGGGCGATCCTGGCGCGCTCGCCGACCAGGGTGAGCTCGCGACTGCGCTCGTACAGGCGGGCGTTGACCAGGGCGAGTGCGGCGTGGGCGGCGAGGATCCGGAGCAGTTCCTCGTCGTGACCGGAGAAGCTCTCGCGTCCCTCCGGGTTGGCCAGGAAGAGCGCGCCGAGGATCTCCTCGCCGTCCTGGATCGGGACCCCGAGGAAGGCCTGCATGTCCGGGTGCGCGCCGGGCCAGCCGCCGAAGCGCGGGTCCTGGCGGACGTCGGCGAGGCGGGTTGGGTCCGGCTCGTGCAGCATCGCGGCGAGGATGCCGTGCTGGCGCGGCAGCGGGCCGATCGCGCGCCACTGGTCGTCGGAGATGCCGTCGACGACGAACTGAGCGAAGCCGCCGTGGTCGTCGGGCACGCCGAGCGCCGCGTACTGGGCGCCGACCAGGGTGCGGGCGGAGGTGACGATGCGCTGCAGGACCTCGCGCACTTCGAGGTGCCGGCTCATGGCCAGCACGGCGGAGCTGATCGCTTCGATCCCGCCGAGGCACCGGTCGCTGGAACCGTCCTCGTACGGCGGGCACGCGTCTGTCGACATGCCGTCACCGTACCGCCGGGTGATCCCCGGGGCATCGGACGTGGGGAGGTCGGTCGCAGGTCTGCGGGCCTAGGTCGAAGGGACCCGGCTCCCGAGGCCGGTCGCCCGAGGTGGACGGGACCCGCGGCGGCCTAGCTTCGGCGGTGTCGGAAGCGTTCTGCACACAGGTCGGCAACAGGAGGGATCGCCATGACAGTCGCCATTGTGACGGGGGCGTCGCGAGGACTGGGATGGGCGCTGGCACTGGCCCTGGCCGAGCGGGGCTGGGACGTGGTCGTGGACGGTCGGCACGCCGAGCGGCTCGCCGAGTTGGCCGCCGAGTTGGCCGATCTCGCCGCCGAGGGCGGCCGCATCCACCCGGTCGCGGGTGACGTGACCGATCCCGCGCACCGCAGCGCGCTCGTCACCGCGGCCTGGGACCTGGGCGGCGCGAGCCTGGTGGTCAACAACGCCGGGGTGCTGGGGTCGGGCGTGGACGGGTCCGAGCCGTTGGTGACGCTGGCCGAGCAGGACCTGGACGTGCTGCGCCGCGCGTTCGACGTCAACGTGCTCGCGCCGCTCGGGCTGGCGCAGGAGGCGCTGCCGCAGCTGCTGGCGCACGACGGCGCGCTGCTCAACATCACCTCCGACGCCGCCGTCGAGGCGTACCCGACGTGGGGCGCGTACGGCGCGACCAAGGCGGCGCTGGAGCAGTGGTCGGCGGTGCTGAAGCGGGAGGAGCCGGCGCTGCGGGTCTGGTGGGTCGACCCGGGCGAGATGAACACGGCGATGTACGCGGCGGCGGACGCGGACTCGGCGGCGCAGGCCCCGCTGCCAAAGGAGCAGGCGGTCCCTGCCCTGCTGGCGCTGGTCGAGGGCCGGCTGCCGAGCGGCCGCTACACGGCGGCGGGGCTGGCGGCCGAGCAGGCCGAGCGGGCCGAGCAGGCCGAAGGGGTCGAGGCGGGGGTCGCGCGGTGAGCCGGGTGGGAGATCTGCGGGAGGACGACGTGACGGACGCGGGATTCGTCGACGGGCTCGGCGACTGGGAGCTGCCGCCGGAGCTGGAGGCCGTGGCCCCGCCCGAGGAGCGCGGCGGCAGCGGACGCGACGACGTCCGGCTGATGGTCGCCCGTCGGCACGGGCTGACGGTCACTCACCACGCCTTCCGGGAGCTGCCGCAGCTGCTGGAGCCGGGCGACGTGCTGGTGGTCAACACCTCCGCGACGCTACCCGCCGCCGTCGACGGCCGGGTCACCGAGACCGGCGAGCCGGTCGTGGTCCACTTCTCGACCCGGCACTCGGACAGCGAGTGGGTCGTGGAACTGCGCACGCCCGACGGCAAGGGGTCCACCCGGCAGCGCCTCGTCACGGGAGGAGCCGCGGCGGACGTGACCGTCCGGCTCACCGGGGGCGCGCGGGTGACGCTGCTCGCGCCGGTCGGTCCTGCGGTCAGTCCCGGGGGCGGGCGGCCGGCGGATACGCCGCCGCGCCTGTGGCGGGCCTGCTTCGGCGCGACCGACCCGCTGGCGTACCTGGCCCGTTACGGGCGGGCCATCCGCTACTCCTACACGAACATCGACCGTGATCTGACGGCTTATCAGACTGTCTTCGCCGAGCCGTCGCCGCGCGCCGGATCGGCGGAGATGCCGAGCGCGGCACGGCCGTTCACGGCGGAGCTGGTCACCCGACTGGTCAGCCGGGGCGTCCAGGTGGTGCCGCTGACCCTGCACACCGGCGTCGCGTCGGTGGAGTCCCACGAGCCGCCCTACGCCGAGTGGTTCGAGGTGCCCGAGCCGACCGCGCGGGTGGTCAACGCGGCACGCGCGGCGGGCTCACGCGTCGTCGCCGTGGGCACGACGGCGGTGCGGGCGCTGGAGTCGGCGGCGGACGCGTCCGGGGTGGTCAGGGCGCGCTCGGAGTGGACCGAGGTGGTGATCACCCCCGAGCGCGGGGTCCGGGTGGTGGACGGCCTGCTCACCGGGTTCCACGAACCGCGCGCCTCGCACCTGCTGATGCTGGAGGCCGTCGCGGGCCGGCCGCTGCTGGACCGCAGCTACGCGGAGGCGCTGCGCGAGGGCTACCTCTGGCACGAGTTCGGCGACCTGCACCTGATCCTGAGCCGGTGAGGAGCGAGCCGGGAACGCGTGAGGGGCGGGGACCGTCGGTCCCCGCCCCTCACGTCGTCCTGACCCCGTGCGTCCGGGTCAGCGGCTGCGCATGACCTCGGGCTCGTGCCGGCGCAGCAGTCGGATCACGATGAACCCCAGGACCGCGCTGAGGACGACGAGCGCGCCGCAGTCGATCAGCCACTGGGAAGCGGTGTGCTGCCACATCGAGTCCGGGGAGCCGATCAGACGGCCAAGGTCGATGGTGGTGCCCAGGGCTCCGGCGGCCCACCGGGACGGCATCAGCCAGGCGATCTGCTCCAGTCCGGGACTGCCGGCGATGGCGAAGCCGAGGCAACCCGTGAAGACGACCTGGACGATGGCGAACATCACCAACAGCGGCATGGTCTTCTCGGTGGTCTTGACCAGCGACGAGATGACCAGACCGAACATCATCGAGGCGAAGCTCAGCAGGATGATCGGGATCGTCATCTCCAGGGCCGGGAAACTGGAGACGATCAGCCCGGACGGGAGCTTCCGGGTCGAGAACCCGATACCGCAGATGAGCACGCCCTGCACCACGCTGACCACGCCGAGGACCACGACCTTGGACATCAGGTAGGCGCTGCGGGAGAGGCCGACGGCGCGTTCCCGCTCGTAGATCACCCGCTCCTTGATCAGCTCTCGAACCGAGTTGGCAGCTCCGGAGAAGCAGGCGCCGACAGCCATGATCAGGATGATCGTGGGGGCATTCGTGTTGAGGCCCCCCGGGCCCGGCTTGAGGCCGTCCGGTGACGGGATGACCATGCTGACGACACCGAGGACCGCAGGCAGCAGCAGCGACAGCAGCATGAAGCCCCGGTCCGAGGCGATCACCGCCAGGTAGCGGCGCACCAGCGTGGACAGCTGCGAGCCCCAGCTCTGCTGCTTGGGCGGCTGGGTCTGGTGGTGCTGTATCTGCGCGGACTGGGCCTGCACCGCGTCGACGTCGGCCGCGTACATCTGGAAGTGCACCGAGCCGCGGAACCGGCCGCCCCAGTCGTGCTCGGCGTGGTTCTCGAAGGCCTGGAAGACGTCGGCCCAGGTCTCGCACTGGAAGAAGTGCAGGGCCTCCTTCGGCGGACCGAAGTACGCCACCGAACCGCCCGGTGCCATCACCAACAGCCGGTCGCAGAGCGCGAGTTCGGCCACCGAGTGGGTGACGACCAGGACCGTGCGACCCTCGTCGGCCAGGTCGCGCAGCATCTTCATGACATCGCGGTCCATGCCCGGGTCGAGACCGGAGGTCGGCTCGTCCAGGAAGATCAGCGACGGCTTGGTCAGCAGTTCCAGCGCGACCGAGACGCGCTTGCGCTGGCCGCCGGAGAGCGCGGTGATCCGGTTGTCGGCGCGCTTCTCCAGGTGCAGCTCGACCAGGACCTCTTCGACGCGACGCTGGCGCTCGGCCTTCTCGGTGTCGCCGGGGAACCGGAGCTCGGCGGCGTACTCGAGCGCGGTGCGGACGGTCAACTGCGAGTGCAGGATGTCGTCCTGCGGCACCAGACCGATGCGCTGGCGCAGCTCGGCGAACTGCTTGTAGAGGTTACGGCCGTCGTAGAGGACGTCACCGCGGTCGGCCGGACGGTAGCCGGTCAGCGCGCGCAGCAGCGTCGACTTGCCGGAGCCGGACGGGCCGATCACCCCGATGAGGGACTTCTCCGGGACCGCGAAGCTGACGTCGTTGAGCAGGATCTTCTTCTGGCCCTTGTGCTCGACCTCGACGGTCAGGTGGCGGGCGGAGAAGGAGACCTCACCGGTGTCGACGAACTCCTCGAGCCGGTCCCCGACCAGACGGAAGGTCGAGTGACCGACACCGACGATGTCCTGGGCGGTCAGCACCTGACGCGAGATCGGCTGACCGTTGACGTACGTGCCGTTGTGGCTCTCGAGGTCGACGATCTCGTAGCGGCCGTCGGTCAGCTGGCGCAGCTCGGAGTGGTGCCGGGAGACCTGCAGGTCGGAGACGACCAGGTCGTTGTCGAGACCACGACCGATCCGGATGGTCTTCAGGCCCGCCGTCAGGTTGCGGACCATGGTCGGGTTGCGCGCGCCGTAGACGGGAGACGGCGCCTGCTGGCCCTGCTGCGGCACCTGCATCTGCGGCTGTGCGGCGTAGCCTGCGGCGGCGTTGTAGGCGGGGGCGGCGTTGGGAGCGCCGTACCCGGCCCCGGCGTTGTACGGCTGCTGCGGGATCTGAGCCTGGTAGGGCTGCTGCGCCTGCTGCTGTGCCTGCGGCTGTCCCGGGTACGGCTGCTGCTGCGCGGGCTGCTGCGGCTGCGCGCTGCCGTAGCGGGAGGTGCTCTGCTCGTGCCAGGCGGCGGCCTGCTGGGCCTGCTGCGCCTGCTGTGGTTGGGCTTGAGGCTGAGCTTGAGGCTGGGCCTGAGGTGCGTGCTGCTGACCGGGGAACGGCTGCTGCTGCACCGGCTGCGCGGCCGGCACTCCGGTGAAGCTCAGCCTCGGGCCGTTCTCGGCGTTGCCGAGCAGGATCACCGATCCGTCGCCGAGGTAGACCTGCGTCGTCCGCTGCCCGCCCGCGAACGTGCCGTTGGTCGAGCCGAGGTCCTGGAACAACCAGGCGTTGCCCGCAAAGGAGATGGTGGCGTGTTGCCATGACACCCGGGCGTCGTTGATGCAGAAGTCCGACTGAGGGTTGCGCCCGACACTGTAACTGCGACCGGGTTCCAGCGTCGCTCGCTGCCCGTTGATCTCTAGTACAAGTTGCGGCACGGTTGCCTGTCCCACGTTGTGTCCCCCGTGTGAGCCCCTTCGTTTTCAGGGGCAGTGTAGGGATGGTGAACTACTGGGGGAATCATTCCAGCTCGGTCACCGAACAGAGAACCGGGACCGGTGGCATGACGCCGGACCGTGACACTGTGGCAACCTGACGCCAGGGGGCGGACGTTGCGGTCGTTCGCGCGAGCGTCGGGATGGTTCGGGATGGTGTGGCGATGACGGGGTACGGCAACGCACAGCCAGCGCGGCGAGGCCCAGGCGGGCCTGGCGGACCGTCCGGGCCCGGGGGTCCCGGCGCGGGTTCCGGCCGGACGACGGGGCAGGGCCTCGGTCCGGGACTGGTCCGCGGCATCGTCTTCAGTGCCATGGCCGCGAGTTGGGCGATCGTCGCGATGGGCGCGGTCGGCGCGCTCGGAGTGCACCTGCTCGGGCTCGACAAGAGCGCCAACCTGGGGTCCGTCACCGCCGTCCTGGTGTCCATGGCGGTCGGCGGAAAGGTCAACCCCACAGGTGACGTGTCCGTCTTCGGACTTGACGCGGCGGCGGCCCAGGGCGCGATCGACATCCTGCCGCTGGGCCTGACCGTCGTCGGCGCGGTGGTGCTCGGCTGGCTGTTCACCGCCCAGCTGCGGCGGATCGCCGCGCCCACCCCGGCCGACCTGCTCGCGCGCGCGGCCGGGGCCGTGGTGGCGTTCCTGGTCCTGCTCACGGTGGTCGCGTGGTCGGGCGACGGCTCCGTCGCGCTGAACCTCGGTGGCGGGGGCGGTGGTTCCTCCGGCGGCACGACGGGCGGTTCGAGCGGCGGCGCCGGCGGCGGCACGGGCGGTTCCGACGGCGGGATCGGCGGCGCGCTGGGCGGGCTGCTCGGCAACTCCGTCCACTCCGGCGTGCACGCGGGCGCGCAAGCGGGCAGCGGTAGTGGTGGCAGTGGTGGTGATGGCGGGTTGGGCGGTCTGCTCGGCGGCATCCTCGGGAGCAACAGCCAGCAGACGGTGGGCTTCAAGGTCGACCTGCTGCCGACGCTCGGCTTCGGGCTGCTGTGGGTGGTGCTGGTGCTCGCCTTCGCGTGCGTCGCGGCCCGACGCGTGCCGCTGCCCGCCGCCTGGAGTGGCCTGACCCGGACCGTACGCCCGGTCGCATCCGCGATCACCACGATCTACCTCGGCACGGTCGCCGTCGGCACCGTCGCGGGTGTGATCGTCGGCCTCACCGGCAACGGCGGCGCGAAGACCATCGGGGGCGCGTTGCTGGCCGCGCCCAACGGCATCTATCTGGCGATCGCGCTGGGCATGGGCATCCCCCTCAACGGCCAGGCGAGCGGTCCGCTGACCCACTTCCTGCCGTCCCCCGTCAACCAGTTGCTGGCGGGCGGCCAGGGCAAGACCATCACCGTCTCGTCGCTGGCCTCGCTGGACGGCAGGGTCTGGCTGCTGCCGGTGGGCGTGGTGCTGACCCTCTTCGCCGTCGGCGTCTACGCGGCGGTGCGCACCCCGCGTCCGGCGACCGGCTGGTCGGGGGCTGGCGGGTCGGGGGCTGGCGATTCCCGGGCTGGCGGATCCGAGTCGATCGGCTCCGAGGTGGGCGGCGCGGCGCTGCGCCTCGGCGTGGGGCTGGCGGTGGTCACGCCGGTGTTGCTGATGCTGGCCGACGTCTCGGTCAACGCGAACCTGTCGGTCTTCGGCTTCGACGCGGCGGGCGCCGGGCTGAGCGTGACGGGCAATCTGCTGCTGGCGGTGGTGCTCGGCCTGGTCGAGGGCGCGGTCTTCGGCGCGGCGGGCGCGGCCGTGGTCCGCCGCTTCGCGAGCGCGAAGCGTGTCGCGGCGGTGGGGGGCAGCGTGGTGGACGGCAGCGTGGCGGGAGCGGGAGCGGCTCCTGTGGACGGCGGGTTCGTCCCGGCTCCGGGCACGGGTTACCCCGCTGCGCCGCCCGCTCCGCCGATGGCTTCGCCGCCTGCACCCGGCTCGGGGGCCGGCTACGGCGGGCATGGCGGATACGGCGGCGGTTACGGCGGGCTGCCGCAGAGCGCGCCCCCTGCGCAGCCGCCCGCGCCGGGCGGCGGCAACCCGTATGCGAGCGCGAACCCCGGCCCCGCCGGGCCTCCCCCGGCGCCAGGCCAACCGCCGCGCCCCGCCCCCGGCGGCAACCCCTACGGCGGCCTCCCGCAGGACCCCGGCAGCGCCGGTCCGCAGCAACCGCCGTCGGAGAACCCGTACCGGTAGGCCGCCGAGACTCCGGCCCGAGTCTCCCGCAGGCCCTGCCTCGTTGTTCGACGCGGCACGCAACTACGCTGGGCGCGTGCCGCGTCGACTGCTGAGCGTACGGACCGCCGGGACCGCCCGGATCAACACGGAACTCGCCGCCCTGAGGGCCCGGCTTGAGCTTCCGGACGGCTGGTCGGACGCCGTGCTCGCCGAGGTGGCCGCCGCCTCGGCCGCCCCCGTCCTGCCCGAGTTCGACGCGACGGACCTGCCGCTCTTCACCGTCGACCCGCCCGAGTCGCGCGATCTGGACCAGGCGATGTACCTGGAGCGCCGTCCCGGCGGCGGCTACCGCGTCCACTACGCGATCGCCGACGTCAGCGCCTTCGTCCGGCCCGGCGGCGCGATAGACGCCGAGGCTCGGCGACGGGTCGAGACGCTCTACTTCCCCGACGTCCGGGTCCCTCTGCATCCGCCGCAGCTCTCCGAGGGCGCGGCCAGCCTGCTCCCCGGCCAGGACGCCCCGGCACTGCTCTGGCAGCTGGATCTGGACGCGGACGGCGAACTGCGCGAGACCCGGCTGCGCCGCGCACTGGTCCGCAGCCGGGCCAAGCTGAACTACGCGGGCGTCCAGAAGGCTCTCGACACCGGCACCGCAGAGGAACCGCTCGCCCTGCTCGGCGTCATCGGCCCGCTGCGCGAGGAGCGGGAGCGTGCCCGTGGCGGGATCAGCCTGCCGATCCCCGAGCAGGAGGTCGAGGAGATCCCCGGCGACGGCTACACCCTCGCCTACCGCGCGCCGCTCCCCTCCGACGGCTGGAACGCGCAGATCTCGCTGCTGACCGGGATGGCCGCGGCCGGTCTGATGCTCGAAGGCGGCGTCGGCATCCTGCGCACCCTCCCGGGCGCGCCACCCAACGCGTTCGAGAAGCTGCACCGGATCGCCCAGGCGCTGCACGTGGACTGGCCGATGGACCTCCCCTACCCGCAGCTGATCCGCTCGCTCGATCCGCAGCTCCCGGCGCATGCCGCGTTCCTCAACGAATGCACCGGCCTGCTGCGCGGCGCGGGGTACACCGCCTTCGACGTCCCCGGTGGCGGCGTCGCCCCCGGGAGCCCGGCGCACGCGGCTGTCGCCGCGCCGTACGCGCACTGCACCGCTCCGCTGCGACGGCTCGTCGACCGCTTCGCGGGAGAGGTGTGCGTGGCGTTGACGGCCGGTCAGGAGCCCCCGACGTGGGTACGGGAGGCGCTGCCGACCCTGCCCGCGCTGATGGCGTCCGGCGACCGCCGCGCCCACGAGGTCGAGCGCGCTTGCGTGGACCTGGTCGAGGCCGCACTGCTGACGGGCCGTGAGGGCGAGCTCTTCGACGGCATCGTCATCGACGTCGACGAGCGCCACCCGGTGCGCGGCACCGTCCAGCTCTGCGACCCTGCGGTGCGCGCCCCCCTGACCGACGACAACGGCCACGGCCCGCTGCCGCTGGGCGCGGAGATCCGGGTCCGCCTCACCTCCGTCGAGCTCTCCCACCCGGCACTCCGTTTCGTCACGGCCTGAGCCGTGTGACGACTGTCGCGGTGGTTTGGGGCTGTCGCGGCAGTTGGGGGCGTTTGGGCGTCGGTTGGGCGTGTGTTCGGTGCTGACGAGGTGAAACCGCAGCACAGAGGGCCTGCGCCCTTGTACAGTCCAGCTCCGGGGCCACACGAAGACTCTCCGTATGTGTTCCGATGCCTTCCCTTCCTTCTTACGGCTCCTTGAGGACTAGAGGTCTGTCGTGCCCGCGTCGACCGACGAGCAGCAGCAACAACCCCCGCACCCTGACCCCCTTCCGGCAGCGCCCGATCCCGCCCCGGAGACGCGGGAGACGCCGGAGGCACCGGAGGCCGCCGAGGCGGAGGCGGACGTCGACGTGGAAGCGGACGTCGAGGCGGAAACCGAGGGGGAGGCGGACGCGGACGTCGAGCCGGCGGCGGAGCCTCAGCGCGATGAGGCAGACGATCCGGACGACTCGGATGGGTCGGAAGAGCCTGGTGAGTCGGCAGCTTCGGACGAGGCGGAGCCCGATGGCCTGGCTGAGCAGGATGACCCCGGCATCGATGCTGAGGTCGCCGATAGGGACTCCGACGGCGATTCCGAGACAGATGCCGACGCCGACAATGATGGTGAGGTCGACGCCGAATCAGAACTCACGGCCGATCCTGAAGCAGATGCCGGTGCTGCGGCTCCCGACACGGCTTCCGAGTCAGAGTCCGAGACCACAGCCGAGGCCCCGGTTACGTCCATGCCCGCGCCTGCGACTGCGCCCGTGCCTGCGGGCACGGCTGCCGTTGTGCCTACCGCTACCGCTGCGGCTCCACCGCCGCCTGCGCCTCCGGCCGTCGCCGCAGAGGCTCCCGCACCGGTCGCGTTCGGCGGGCTCACCCCGATCCCTGACGTCACCGGAATGGTCAGCGCGCCGTCGCGCTTCCCGAGGTTGCGGGCGACGTCCGACCGGATCGGGCAGAACGTCCGCGACGTACGACTTTCGGTGGCCGATCGCCTGGCCGACACCGGCCTCGGCACAGTCGTCAACCGCTGCCGGGACGTGCTCGCCGAGCGGCGCAGCGTCCGGATCGCGACCGTGGGCGGCGCGGGCGTCATCGCCGTTGCCGTCGTGCTGGCTGTGACGCTCGGGTCCGGTCCGTCGACCTCGTCGGCCGCGGACTCCGCCGTCGGCACGGACGGACATCCGACCGTGGCCGCGCCCGCCGTGCCACACCTGAGCCTGACGGTCCCCGACACGTTCACCGTGCCCGGACACCTTGCCCTGGCGTGGCCCTCCTCCGGCCAGGCCGCCATCGCGGTCCCCGGTGTCGGGCTGCTGGGGAGCAGCGGTCCGGTAGGTACCGCGCAGCCGATCGCGTCCGTGACCAAGACGATGACGGCCTATCTGATCCTCAAGGACCACCCGCTGGCCCCCGGCCAGTCCGGCCCGGTCCTCACGATCAGCGCCGCCGAGGCCGCGGCGCTTCCCGGAGAGGAGGCGCTGAACCAGTCCCTCGTGCCGGTCCGGACGGGCGAGCGGTTCACCGAGCGGCAGGCGCTGCAGGCGCTGATGCTCGCCTCCGCGGACAACATGGCCGAGATACTGGCCGCCTGGGACGCGGGCAGCGAGAGCCGCTTCGTGACCCGGATGAACGCCATGGCGGCGACCCTGGGCATGACCCATACCCGTTTCAGCCAGCCCTCCGGCTATCTCGGCACCTCGGTCTCGACCGCCACCGACCTGGTCAAGCTCGGCGAGGCCGCGATCACCGACCCGTTCTTCGCCGACCTCGTCGACGAGACCTCCGCCACCATCCCCGGTGGCACGATCCGCAACTACAACGCGCTGCTCGGCCAGGACGGCGTCGACGGCATCAAGACGGGGTCGACGTACTGGGCGGGCGGCTGTCTGCTCTTCTCGGCCCACACCCGCGTCGCCGGTCACGAGATCACGCTGGTCGGCGCGGTCCTGGGGCAGCCCGGCAACATCAGCACCATGCTGCCCAGCGTCTTCGCCGCCACGGCACGCCTGCTGCACAGCGCCGACCAGGCTCTGGAGCAGGTCACCGTCGTCGGTCAGGCCCGGGCCGTCGCGGAACTCTCCGGCTCGGGCGATGCCACCCGGCTCCTCCACCCGTCGCACGCCGTGACGATGGTCGGCTGGCCGGGTCTGCAGCTCACCCTGCGCGCCACCGGGTCCGCCGCCAACCCCGCACTGGAGACGCTTACGCCCGACGGCCGGATCACGGACGCCACGCCGCTGGTCTCCGGCTGAGCTCGGGACGGGAGGGGTCCGGCCGCCCGCTACCATGGTCACCACGGCGGACGAGCCGGCCGGGCGGTCGCGTCGGGTCCCTCAAGGGATCCGCCGAGGAACGTCCGGGCTCCACAGGGCAGGGTGGTGGCTAACGGCCACCCGGGGTGACCCGCGGGACAGTGCCACAGAAAGCAGACCGCCGGGCGCTTCGGCGCTCGGTAAGGGTGAAACGGTGGTGTAAGAGACCACCAGCGTCCAGGGTGACCTGGACGGCTCGGTAAACCCCACCTGGAGCAAGGTCAAGATGGGCATCGGCTTCGATGCCCTGCGCTGACGCCTGAGGGCTGCCCGCCCGAGTCAGCGGGTAGACCGCTTGAGGCGGCCGGCAACGGTCGCCGTAGATGGATGACCGCCTCCCGCGGCCCGGCAACGGACCGCGGAGACAGAACCCGGCGTACAGGCCGACTCGTCCGCCGCCTGAGACCGCAGAGGCCCCACCGGAGACAATTCCGGTGGGGCCTCTGAGTCTTTCGGGAGCCGTGCCTACTCGACGACGAGCTCGACCGGGATGTTGCCGCGGGTCGCGCGGGAGTACGGGCAGACCTCGTGGGCCTGCTTGACCAGCTGAAGGCCGGCCTCGTTGTCGAGGGAGGCCGGCAGTTCGACGCGCAGGGTGACCGCGAGGGCGAAGCCGGCGTCGTCCTTGCCGATGGTGACCTCGGCGGTCACCGAGACCTCGCTGGTGTCGGCCTTGGCCTGGCGGCCGACGACGCCGAGGGCGCTGGCGAAGCAGGCGGCGTAACCGGCGGCGAACAGCTGCTCCGGGTTGGTGCCCTGCCCGCTGCCACCGAGCGCCGGGGGCATGGCCAGGGCGAGGTCGAGCTGCCCGTCGGAGCTGACCGCACGTCCCTCGCGTCCGTTGGCGGTCGCTGCGGCGGTGTAGAGCGCGTCCATGGAACTTCGATCCCTTCGTCGGTCGGTTCGCTGGTGGAACCTGACACTCAGAAGTAGAGCACGCAATTAAGTTGTGCGCAACTAAGCTGCTCGCAGTTATCCTGACGTCATGGCCACCACCGCGCTGCCGGCTCTGCCCGACATCCCCGACGAGGAACTGCTCCGCCTGGACCGCCAGGTCTGCTTCTCGCTGAACGCTGCTTCGCGTGCCTTCGGGGGCGTGTACCGGGTGGTCCTGCAGGAACTCGGGCTCACCTACCCGCAGTACCTGGTGATGCTGGTGCTGTGGGAGCACGGACCGCTGCCGGTCAAGCAGATCGGCAGCTACCTCCGACTGGACTCCGGCACGCTGTCGCCGCTGCTCAAGCGCCTGGAGGCGGCCGGACACGTCCGCCGTGAGCGCAGCGCGGAGGACGAGCGCTCGGTGACGGTCCACCTCACCGACTCCGGGACCGCCATGCGCGAGCAGGCGCTGAACGTCCCGCGCCGGATCTTCGCCGCGACCGGGCTGTCACTGGACGAGGTCACGGCGCTGCAGTCCCTCCTGAACCGGGTCACCGCCCGTCTGGACTCCGGCGACCCCGCGGTCGACTGCACCGGCTGATCCGCTCCGCGGGGCAGGGGTTACGTTGGGCGGCGACGTGTCGGAAGGGTGGAGTTCCCCGTTGACGAGTGGTAGTGATCATCGCCGCGAGCCGCGAGCCGCGAGCCGCGAGCCGCGAGCCGCGAGCCGACGGGCGGGGGCCGGGGCGGCTCGCGGATCAGGAGCGATGGCGCACCTTCACGGCTCATCGTCGGCTGCTGGTCGCCACACGCACGCTGACCTCGGCGATCCGGGTCCTGGAGGCGCTCCCCGCGTTGGT
The DNA here is from genome assembly GCF_015690355.1 of Streptacidiphilus fuscans. GTDB lineage: Bacteria > Actinomycetota > Actinomycetes > Streptomycetales > Streptomycetaceae > Streptacidiphilus > Streptacidiphilus fuscans. The sequence goes on from NZ_JADPRT010000020.1 coordinate 24,793, forward strand.
GGACGGTGACGAACGCGTCGAGGTGCTCTTCGCTCACGACCCCACCTCCGCGTTCGGCAACGGCGTGCCTGAGCTGCTCCGGCGGCGCGGTTGCCGGACCGTGCCCTGGGAGCGCGTGGGCGAGTTGGCCCCGGATCTCGTCCTGACGGCGAGCGAGAACGTGGAGGTGCCCGGCGACTGCCCTGTCCTGGTGATCCCGCACGGCGTGGGCTTCCACAAGCACGTGCCGGACGCGCGCGGTACGGGCAGCCGACTCTCCGGACTGGTGCCGGAACACCTGCTCGGCCGCGCCACCATGACCGTCGCCCATCCCGACCAGCAGGCGCAGTTGGCTGCGGCAGACCCGCGGGCGGGTGCGGGGGCCGTTCTGGTCGGCGACGTGTGCCGGGAACAGCTGCTGGCCAGCCTGCCGCAACGCGCCGCGTACCGAAGGGCAATGGGCGTGCGACCGGGCCAGCGCCTGGTCGTGGTCAGTTCGACGTGGGCCAGCTCCTCCCTTCTCGGCCGTCGACCGCACCTGCCGACGCAGGTTCTGGGTGCGCTGCCGATCGACGCGTACCGGGTGGCACTTGTCGCGCACCCCAACATCTGGGCCTTCCACAGCCCGGAGGCGATCCACCGCGTCCTGGCACCGGCCATCGGGGCCGGGCTGCTGCTGATACCGCCCGATCGCGGCTGGCAGGCCGCTGTGGTCGCGGCCGATGCGGTGCTCGGGGACCACGGGTCGGTCACCTTCTACGCCGCCACGCTTGACCGCCCCACCGCCGTGGCCACGTTCGGCGAGGACGCCGTCCCCGGCACGACCGGCGCGGAGTTCGGCTCGTCAGCACCCCACCTGGCACCGCACCGCCCCCTGCGCGAGCAGGTCGAGGAGCTGATCGCGAGTCATAAGCCGGGACAGTGCGACGATCTGGCGCAACGCACTTTCGTCGGGGACGCGGGCGCCGGCTGCCGCGACGATCACGGTGGCGATCGCGGCGACGGCCTCGGCGCTCACGGCTCGGACTCCGCACGGTTGCGCACGCTTCTGTACCGGCTGTTGGACCTGGACGAACCCTCGGAACCGGTACGGATCCAGGCGTTCCCGGTGCCCGTCCTGCCACGCGCACTCCGCCCGTCGGCGGCACAGGCCGCGTGGGTCTCCGTCCGACGAGTACCGGACGACGCGACGCTGGTCGTGGAGCGCCTCCCTTCCCAACTTGCGCCTGTGCGGGACGAGGAACCCGACGAGCTGTACTTCCTCACCTGCGACAGTGAGGAGCCCGACCGGGCTACCCGGCTCAGCGCCTCGGTCGTACTCGTGACGTCCCCGGAGGGCACCGACGCGCCGTCCGACGCTTGGGCGTCCGAACCGGCGGACGCCGAGACCCTGCTGAGCGAGGTCTTCGATGCCTGTCCCGCTGCCCGCATCGCTGTCGTGGCAACGGAACCCGGCCGCTTCGTGGCGGCGGTTGCGAGTGGTGGACTGGTGCAGGCGGAGTCGGAGCCTCCGACCCGCGATCCGCTGCCGGTCGCGGCAGCCGTCTACGCCCTTCTGCGCTCCGGGGGCAGGCCGGCGGCCGATCTGGTGGCCGATCCGAAGGTCGATGTGGATGCCGAAGGCCAACTCGCGCTGCATATCGGCCCGGTGCGACATCTGGTCACGCTGAGGTCGGCGGACTGGCGACCTCAGGCGCCGTTCAGTCCGCCCAGCCGGGCGGTGACGGCAACGGCCTTGGGATTGCCGCCGAGTTCGTAGATCTGACGGGCCTGCTCCAGCTCGGTTCGGGCCGTCGAGGTGTCGGTCGGGTCGAGCATGAGCAGTACCTCCGCGAGCAGGCAGCGCGTGTCCGCCTCGTACGCGGTGGCCTCGTGCTCGTGCAGCCCCCGTGCTGCCCGCCGGAGCTCCTCCCTGGACCGTGGCAGGTCGCCGAGGAGGCGGTATGACTCCCCCGCCGCTGCGCGAGCACGAGCCGCCATCCTGCCGTCGGGCGTGGGGAGTTGTTCCAGTTCGGCCCGGGCCCGGTCCAGTGCGGCCAGGGCCTGCGCCGGCTCGCCGGCGGCGTTGAGCGCAACGCCGAGGAAGAGCCGGGCGAGTGCCGTGCCCCGGTCATCCGGGACAGCGAGGTTGAGCTCCACCGTGCGGGTGAAGACCGCCACCGCCCGGGCCGGATCGTGCTCCAGCCAGTAGCGCCCGAGCATCTCGTGGACGGAGGCGGCGAGGAGGGCATGACCGGACCGGGCCGCATGTTCGGCGGCGAGATCGAGCTCCCGGATCGCCTCGTCGTCCCGGCCGAGGTCGAGCAGGGGCCGGGAGCGCATGCTGCGCAGCCGGGCCTCCCCCGCGTCCGAGCTTGCGGCTACCGCCGCATCCACACCGATCCGCAGGCTCTCCTGCCACTCCTGGAGGCGACGGTCATGAAGGAAGAGCACGGTCAGCGCCTCCGCCAACGGCCAGACCAGATCGGCCAGGACCCGCTCCCCTGATGCCTCGCGCAGGACGGCGAGGAGCGCGTCGCGCTCTCGCCCCAGCCAGGCCAGCGCCACCTGCCCGGCGTTGTCGCCCTGCACCGCGAACGGGTTGGCGCGACCCTCGATCAGGCCGTCGAGATCGGAGACCCGAAGCCGGTCGAGGCGGACGGCGCGGTCCGCCTGTGCGGCGAGCACCAGGTAGTGCTCGGTGACCCTGGCGAGCACCTCGGCTGCCTGACCGGTCGGCCGTGGTGATGCTTGTGGTTCGCGCTGGGCACATTCGCGGGCGTGCAGGCGGACCAGCGGATGGACCTGGAATCGGCCGTCGCCGACGGCTTCGAGGAGGCAGGTCCGCACCAGGTGGTCGAGGACCCGTCGGATGGACGCGGCGTCGACGGCGAGCGCGGCGGCCACCACGGCAGCGTCGAACGAAGCCACCGGCAGCAGGCCCACGACCCGGTAGACCGCCGCCTGTTCAGGGGTCAGATCCCGATAGGCGAGGTCCAGAGGCCGTCGCACGCTGCGTTCACCCTCCTGGAGGGGATCGTCCGCGGAGCCGGAGCCGCGCAGATCGTCGCTGTCCGGGTCGGCGAGGGTGAACGCGTCGAGCCGCACGGACTCGTCGCGGAGTTCTTCAGCGAGCCTGGCGGGGGTCATCCCCGGGTGCAGTGCCAGGCGCGCTGCCATCACTTGGATGGCCAGTGGCAGGCCGCCGCAGAGCGCCACCACCTCGACTATGGCGGCCTGGTGTTCGGCGGCCTGAACGGGATCGTCCATCAGGGCGGTGAGGAGCTCCGCCCCTGCCTCTGGGTCGAGCGGCCCGAGGCGAAGCAAGCGGGCGCCGTCCAGTTTCAGTTCGCCGAGGTAGCGCCTGCTGGTGGCCAGTACCGCCGACCCGGGAACGCCTGGCGTCAGCATCCGGATCTGGGCTGCAGTCGCGGCGTTCTCGACCACGATCAGGACCTGCTTCCCCGCGCAGCGGCGGCGGAACTCGGCCAACCTCTCCTTGGGCGATGCCGGTTGGTGCTCCTCGGCAAGCCCGAGCGAACTCAGGCACCGGGCGAGTGCGCGGTCCGGGTCGCCCAGTCCGACCACGCTGCTGGCGCCCTCGCCAGGCGCCGGGCCGACTTCCGCCGCGGCGGCGTAGTCGACATAGAGCTGCCACTCCGGGTGGCGGTCCGTGAGGGAGTGGGCGATATGGCGGACCAACTCCCGCTTGCCCACGCCGTGCAAGCCGCTCACGACCGCCGTGCGGGCGACGCCTGGTGCGGCTCCTCGGAACCACGCGCCGAGGCCCGCGCGCTCCTGGGCCCGGTCCACCAGCAGCGGGGCGCCCGCCGGCACCTCCCATGCGCCCGACGGCAGCTCAGCCCCTGGGGCTGACTGCCCGTTGTTGATGGTCACGGTGCCGTATACCGAACCCATCTGGACCACCGTGCCATGGCTGCCGCCAGTCACGGAGTTGGAGATGTTCTCCCCCATCGACGTGCCCTACGCGCTCGCGCCACTGGGGCGGTTGGTGTCGCCGGGAGTGCCCACCCTGAAGCTGGCGACCTTGCCGATGTTGCCCGCCTGAATCGCTATGTCGTGGCTACCATCGTTCATGGTGTTGTTGATGACGGTGATGCCACCCGCCTTCTGCTCTTCGGCCGCGGCACGGAAGGCATGTACGAGTTCCCGCACGTCGTCGACGGCTGTCTCGTCCTGGGCGAAGACCTCCAACAGGCGTGCCTGCCAGGCCAGACGGATCTGCTCGGCCGGTGGGGTCACAGCGCCTGGCACGGCAGCCGAACCGCCCGCCTCCCCTGGCTCCTCGGCGGACTCCGCCGCCACCAGGATCTGTGTCCGCGCGAGCTCCAACTCCGCGGAGGCGACCCGCTGGTCCTTGCCCCGCCCGAGGACCTTGGCGATGCCGCCCTTGAACTGCTCCCACAAGTCCCCGCCGGCAGCCGTCATGAAGGCCGTCGAACCCGCTGTGGCCAACGCAATCATCTCAGCGTCCATGACTGCTCCCCCTTCTCCCGTGATCTCCACCGTAGCGAGAAGCCTGGCCCGTGGCGTTCTGTTCGCATGTTCCCACTCGATCGAGCGTATGTGCCACTCCATCAGGTGAACTGCGGCGCAAAGGGGGTGGCAATGCGCGATGCCGGGTCTAACGTCTCTCTCGACGACGCGTCAGCGACTCGGATCGGGTCGGCTCGACTGCGGGTCATAAAAGGTGCCGGACTCGCACAGGGAAGGCACCGAAGGCAGAGCGATGAAGGCACGCCGGACGGAAGCGCACGTCACTGCTCCGGCATCCCACTCAGCAGGGATTTGAACCGCCCGGTCAGCGTCCGGCGGACGGCGCGGCGTTCAGCGCGGGCGCGCTTGGAACTCCCCTCGCGATAGAAGCGACGGAACCAGGGCGAATCGGGGTAGGCCAGCCGGAAGGTACCCCACAGGGCCAGGAACGGGAGCAGCACGCCGGCCAGGCCGAGGAAGATCCGCCCCTTGAGCGCGGAGATGACCGACAACACGCAGTTGAGCAAGAGGAACGTGACGAAGATCCAGGTCCCCTCACCTGGTTGACGGGAGAACGGGTTGGAGACGAGCAGCCCGATCCCGCCGAGAGCGGCGACACCCACGACCGTGTCGACCGACTTGCGTCCCTCCGCTGCCCAGTAGACGTCGGAAAGATGGAGCCAGAGGGCGAACTCGTCCAGGGTCAGCGCGGCACCGACACCGAAGACCGCGGCGACCACATCCCGGTACAGGCCGTGCGGGACGGCCACGAACTCGACCGGCCCGGCGATCAGCATCAGGAAGATCCCGGGGACCAGATGGTGCACATGCACCGACCCGACGGCCACATTGCCGAAAGGGCCACGCCCGGAACGGATCAAGCGCACGATCAGCCGGGTGACCGCAATGGTCGCGACGAACGCGACCAGTATGAAAAGCAGGGCGGAACGGCCAGTTCCGGAATGCAGGTGCATTCCTCGATGGTGACCGGCCCCGCTCCGGACGGCGGCTTACGCCGCGCCGTCGTCCTCCTCGACTTCCTCCCGGGAGATCCCGAGCAGGTAGAGGACGGTGTCCAGGAAGGGCACGTTCACGGCCGTGTGCGCGGCCTCGCGGACGACGGGCTTGGCATTGAAGGCGACACCGAGCCCTGCCGTGTTCAGCATGTCGAGGTCGTTGGCGCCGTCGCCGATGGCGACGGTCTGCTCCAGCGGGACATCCGCCTCCGCTGCGAAGCGACGCAGCATGGCGGCCTTGCCGGCCCGGTCGACGATGTCGCCGACGACCCGCCCGGTGAAACGACCGTCCACCACCTCGAGGGTGTTGGCGGCGGCGAAGTCCAACCCGAGCCGGTCGACCAGGTCGTCCGTGACCTGGGTGAAACCGCCGGAGACGATGCCGACCTGGTAGCCCAGCCGCTTGAGGGTGCGGATCAGGGTCCGGGCGCCGGGGGTCAGCCGGACCTCACTGCGGACCTTGGCCACCACGTCCGCATCCAGGCCCTCCAACAGGGCGACCCGGGCGCGGAGCGACTCGGAGAAGTCCAGCTCCCCACGCATCGCGGCGGCGGTGATCTCGGCGACCTGCGGCTCACAGCCGGCATGGGCGGCGAAGAGCTCGATGACCTCGTCCTGGATCAGGGTCGAGTCCACGTCCATGACCACCAGTCGCTTGGCCCGGCGCTGCAGGCCGGAGGCGACGACGGCCACGTCCACACGCTGGGCGGCGGCCTCCAGGGCCAGGGCGGCACGCAGCGTCTCGGTGGGGACTCCGGAGACGGCCAGCTCGACGGCCGTGACCGGGTACTTCGCCAGGCGGAAGACACGGTCGATGTTGCCGCCGGTCTCGGTGATCCGAGCGCTGAGGGCGGCGACGGCCGAGGCAGGCAGCGGGTGGCCGAGCACCGTGACATGCGAGCGACCCTCGCCACGGGGACGGTTGTCACCCTTGCCGGAGATCACCTCGGCCTCGAGCTTGCAGCTCTCCGCCCACTGGTGCACCTCGGAGCGGAGCGCCCCGTCCCGAGGCGGGGCGGTGACCAAGGCGCAGAGCACGATGCGTCCACGCGTGACGACCTGCTCGAAGTCGACGACGTCGACGTCGTGCTCGGCCAGGGTGGCGAACAGGCCCGTGGTGATGCCCGGGCGGTCCTTCCCGAAGACCTTGACCAGCAAGGTGGGGGTGTCGGGACTCAGGAGCTCGGCGGTGGCTGCGTCGGCGGCAGGCTTTGCGTTCATGGTGAAGCCCACGCTACCGGCTGCCGATCCGGCGCTTCGCCGGTGTCCCGCCAGGCGGACACCTGAGCGGACGGGTGGCGGGCGCAGACACGGGCGCGCAGACCGTAAGGTTGCCTGCGGGAAGACCTGTCAGGAGGAGTTGCTCAGTGCTGGTGCTGTTGCCGCCGTCGGAGGGGAAGGCCGCGTCCGGGGAAGGCGCTCCGCTCGATCTCGAGACCCTCGCGCTTCCCTCGCTCACCGCGACCCGTCGGAGCGTGCTCGACGCCCTCGTCGCCCTCAGCACCGGGGACGAGCCGACCGCACTGGAGATCCTCGGGCTCAGTGACGGCTTGCGGGGCGAGCTCGTCCGCAACGCCCGACTCCGGACAGCCGCCGCGCTGCCGGCCGGCGAGCTCTACACCGGGGTGCTCTACGACGCGCTCGGCCTGGCGGAACTCCCGGCGCAGGCGCGGTCGCTGGCCGAGCGCAGCCTGTTGGTCTTCTCCGGTCTCTGGGGCGCGGTCCGGATCTTCGACCGGATCCCTCCCTACCGATGCTCCGGCGGCGTCAAGCTGCCGCCGCTCGGCGGGCTCGGCGCTTACTGGCGCAAGCCGATGGCCGCCGCCATGCCCGAGGCCGCGGGCGACGGGCTGGTGCTGGACCTGCGTTCCTCGGCCTACGCAGCGCTGTGGAAGCCGACGGGCGAGGTCGCGTCGCGCACCGCGACGGTCCGGGTACTGCACGAGCGGGTGGTGCACGGTGTGACCAAGCGGTCGGTGGTCAGCCACTTCAACAAGGCCACCAAGGGCCGCCTGCTGCGGCAGCTGCTGGAGGCGGGGGGCGAGCCTGGCTCTCCGGCCGAGTTGGTCGAGGCCCTGCGCGACCTCAAGTACACGGTCGAGGTGCCTACGCCGGCGCCCACGGCCGGAAAGCCGTGGGCACTGGACGTCGTCGTCTCCGAGCTCTGAGCCGCGGAGCCCGGAGCCCCGAAGCTCGGAGCACCCGAGCTCTGATCGGGAGAACGATCAGCGAGGCGGTCAGGCTGCGGTACCGCCCTGGTAGTCGCTGTTGAAGGCGTTCTCGATGGTCGAGGCCACACCGCTGTCGGTGAGGATCACGCCCAACTCGCGGTTGTTGTCCAGCGAGTTGCTGCTGATGTTCATCGAGCCGGCCTCGACCGTCTGGGTGGAGAGACCGTAGTCGGCGACGATCGCCTTGGCGTGGATGTAGAAGCCGGTGCTGGACGAGTAACCCATCACAGTGCCACCGGCGTTCTCGATCTCGGAGACCTCGCTGGAGTAGCTGCTCGGCTTCTCCAGGACCACGCGCACCTTGACCCCGGCCGAGGCCCGGGCCGCGATCGCGTCGACCACGGTCTGGTCGCTGAACTCCTCCTCCTCGACGTCGAGAGTCGTCGTGGCGCCGTTGATCACGCTGAGCAGCCGGCTGCGCGAGTCGGTGGGCGACCAGAGCAGGTTGTCGCCGTCGCTCGGGGTGACGGCGGTCTGGGTGTAGTCCGCGTTGAAGACGTTCTCGATCGCGGAGACGTCGCTGGGGTCGTTGTCGAACACCCCGTAGTCGCGGCTGGTCGAGTAGTACTTGGAAGTCAGGTTGCCGGTCAGGATCAGCGACTGGGTGCCGTCGACCGTGATGGTCTTCTGGTGGGTGTAGACGTAGGACGGCGAGGACCAGACGACGCCCACGCCCGCGTTCTTCAGGGTGTTGTACGCGGAGTCGTTGACCGAGGTGCGGGTGCCGTCGAGGATCACGCGCACCGTCACGCCGGCCTGCTCACGGGCGATCAGGTCGTTGACGGCGGTGGTGTCACTGAGCTCGTACATCGTCATGTCAAGTGTCGACGTGGCCGAGTTGATGAAGTTGTAGATGTCGGGCTCGGAGGAGCCGAGGTTGAACGCGAAGGCCGAGTAGCTTGCGGCGTGGGCAGGCATGGCGCCGGCGAAGAGTGCGGCTCCGGCGGCGCAGGTGACGAAGGCCTGACGGATTCCCTTGCGCATGTGGTGCTTCTCCTAGGGGAGTTGACGGAGAGCCAGTGCTGCTGACGGGGCTCGCGGAACGGTCGGCCGACCACGAACCCAGAACACCACGCGCGTAGATTCTTCAGAAGGTATTCAGAGTGAAATGTCCATGGCTAAATTGCGAAGCACGCAGGGAGACTCCGTGAGGGAGATCGCTACGCGCGTGGAACGGCGCTGGTCAGCGCAGATGTGACGTGTCGTTGAAGAGGCGCAGCGAGGCGTTGCCGTCCGCGTAGTACTGGACGGCGGAGAGGGCGGCCGCGCTCAACTCCATGCGGTAGAGCGCCTCGGCGGGGGCGCCCAGCGCCAGCCGGACCAGCGTCTTGATCGGGCTGACGTGCGAGACGACCAGCACCGTCCGGCCCGCGTAGCGGGCGAGCAGCCGGTCACGGGCCGCAGAGACACGGCGGGTGACCGCGACAAAGCTCTCGCCGTCGGGCGGAGCAACCTTGGGCGAGGCCAACCAGCCGTCCAGCGCAGCCTGGTGACGCTCCTTCACCTCACCGAAGGTGAGGCCTTCGAAGATGCCGAAGTCGGTCTCGCGGAGGCCGTCCTCCACCCGGACGTCGAGGCCGAGGGCGTCCGCGACGATGCCCGCCGTCTCACGGCAACGGGCCAGCGGAGAGCAGACGATCGCCTCGATCGTCCCGCGCGCGGCCAGCGCGGAGGCGGCCCGTTCCGCCTGCCAGCGGCCCCGGTCGGAGAGGGAGAGGTCGGCGCCGCCGCTGCCGGAGAAGCGCTTCTCCGGGGTCAGCGGGGTCTCGCCGTGGCGCAGCAACACAAACGTCGTCGGCGTGCTGAGGTCGGGCGGCGCGGCCCGTCCTGCGGTTGCCGGAGCGGAGGCAGAGGCGGACGCCGCCCCCGTACGCGGGGACGACGCAGGCGAAGGCGCGGCAGAAGAGGCCACGCCAGACGCGGACTTGGGCTCGAAGTTGGGCTCGGGCTTGGGCTCCCAGGCGCGGCCGGCCTGGCCCGCGTCCATGGCCTCGTTGGCGAGGCGGTCGGCATGCTTGTTCTGCTTGCGCGGGATCCAGGTGTAGCCGACCCGGTCACCCGGGAAGACCGAACGGGCCTCCGCCGCCAGCGGCTTCATGTCCGGGTGCTTGACCTGCCAGCGGCCCGACATCTGCTCGACGACCAGCTTGGAGTCCATCCGCACCGCGACCGACCCCTCCGGGTCGAGGGCGTGCGCGGCGCGCAGGCCGGCGATCAGACCCCGGTACTCCGCCACGTTGTTGGTGGCCCGCCCGATGTACTCGGCGGTCTCGGTCAACAGCTCGCCGGTGTCGCCGTCACGCACGACCGCGCCGTAGCCGGCGGGCCCGGGGTTGCCCCGAGACCCGCCGTCCGCCTCGACGATGAACCGCCGACCGGCTCCCGCAGCTCCAGTCACGGCCTGCCTCCGCTTCCCAAGCCCCTCGCACCCGCCGCCGTTCCGGCAGCGGGATCACAGCGAACCGGTGACACCGCCGGACCGCCACACCGGTGACGCCGACGGCACCGGCAGCACCGGCGATTCGGGCGTCCGTCGTGTGATACCCGCTCCGGGGTCGGATCCAGCGGTCAGAGACCGGAATCGGCCGTGCGGACCAGGATGCGACCGCAGTTCTCGCAGCGGACCACCTCGTCGGCCGCGGCGGCGCGGACGGTGCCCAGGTCGGTGATGCTGAGCTCGACCCGGCAGCCCTCGCAGCGGCGCTGGTAGAGGCGGGCCGCACCGATCCCACCGTTCTGCTGGCGCAGGCGGGTGTAGACCTTGATCAGGTCAGCGGGGATCGCGGCGGCGACGGCCTCGCGGTCGCGGGTGGTCTTCTCGACCTCGGCGTCGATCGAGCCGTAGGACACGTCACGGCGCGCCTCGGCGTCCTTGGCGCTGCTCTCGGCGTCGTCGCGGCGGGCGGTCATCTCGCTGACCCGGGTCTGGGAGGACTCGAGCCGCTCCATGATCTCCAGGACCACGTCCTCCAGGTCGCTCTGGCGCTTGGCCAGCGAACCGACCTCGTGCTGGAGGTTGGCCAGGTCCTTGGCGGAGCCGACACTGCCCGAGTCGAGGAGCTTCTGGTTGCGGGCGGCGCGCTGGCGGACCTGGTCGACGTCCTGCTCGGCCTTGGTCAGCTCGCGCTGGGTGTCGCTGAGCTGGGTCTCGGCGGCGACGGTCAGCGAGCGCAGCTGGGACAGGTCGGCGTTGCGCTGCTCGATCTCGGCGTGCTCGGGCAGCGTCCGCCGACGGTGGGCGAGCTGGTCCAGGCGGGAGTCGAGTGCCTGCAGGTCCAGCAGGCGGATCTGGTCGGCGGGCGCGGCGTTCAGGGGGTGCTCCTCAGCGGATGGAAGGGGTTGCGGTCAGTGGGCCGTGGCGGCGCCGGTGGCCGCGACGGCGGTGGCCGACGTGGTGGCGTCGGCCGTGGCCGGGAAGGCCATGGGGGCGTGCGCGGTCCAGGGGTCGGAGACGTGGGTGGACACCCGCGTCTCCAGCTCCCAGCCGTGCTTCTCGGCGGCGGCGAGCAATCGGCGCTCGGCGCTGCGCAGCCACGGCCACTCGGTGGCCCAGTGCGCGGCGTCGACCAGTGCGATGTCCGCGTGCTCGCGGGCCTCGGAGGCGGGGTGGTGTCGCAGGTCGGCGGTGACGTAGGCGTCGACTCCGGCCGCGCGGACCTCGGCGAAGAAGCTGTCGCCGGAGCCGCCGCAGACGGCGACGCGTCGGATCGGACGGTCCGGGTCTCCGGCCGCGCGGACGCCCTGGGCAGTGGCGGGGAGCCCGGCGGCGACCCGCGCCGCGAAGGCGGCGAGCGGCTCGGGCTCGGGCAGCTCGCCGATCCGGCCGGTGCCGCGGCGACCCTCCGGGTCGCTCGGGTCCGGGATCAGCGGACCGGTGATGCGCAGACCGACCGCCTCGGCGAGGGCGTCGGAGACACCGGGGTCGGCGTGGTCGGCGTTGGTGTGGGCGACCAGCAGGCCGATGCCGTTGCGGATCAGCGTGTGGACGACCCGGCCCTTGAAGGTGTCGGCGGCCACGGTCGTGGTGCCGCGGAGATAGAGCGGGTGGTGCGTGACCACCAGCTGTGCACCGAAGGCGACCGCCTCGTCGACCACGGCCTGGACCGGGTCGACCGCGAACAGCACCCGGCTGACCTCGTCCTCCGGGTCTCCGCAGACCAGTCCGACGGCGTCCCACGACTCGGCCCAGGCGGGCGGGTACAGCTCGTCGAGGACGGAGCGGAGGGCAGCGAGTTTCGGCACGTGTCCGAGGGTATCGCGGCAGAGCCGCCGCTTCGGACAACGCGGAAGGTTACGGGCCGATTGGCAGCTCCACCCGTACGAGTGATGAATCCGCGATCCCGTGCGAGCGGCGCACAAGCGAAAGTAGCTTCGGCAATGCGGACGAGGTCACGGTCGGGCGACCGGACCGATCCCGTCCGGCCCCGGGGGCGCGTCGCGCCGCGCTACCTCGCGCACCCCACCTGCACTCGTACTCGAACGCGCACCCGCACGTCGCTTCCTTGCACACCCATACGCACACGCACACGTCTCCTACTTGTCCGTCGACCGCCCCTCCGCGGTCGACCGAGCAGCGGTGGTGCAGCCATGACCGCGATCCCCCTCACCGTCCCCCCTCGTCGTCCCGTCGGCGGCTCCCCCTCCGGCGCAGCCGGTGCGGCGGGCGGCCCGGCCTCCGGGCAGCCCGGCGGGCACATCTCGGCCGCGCTGCGGCGGGTGAGCTTCGCTTTCTCCGCCGACGGCTCGCATGCGGCCTGCTTGGCCGCCGAGGCGGACGGACGCTGGTTCGTGGAGAGCTGGCGGCTCGGCCAAGAGCCGGGCGGGCTATGCGTTCCGCAGCCGCTGCGGCCCGGTGCGGGCGGCCACCGGTCGGAGAACCTGCAGTCCCAGCTGCTGCCGCTGATCGACGGCCGGGTGCTGATCTGCCGTCACCAGGGACTCTGGCAGGAGCTGGTGGTCCGGGGCACCAACGGTCAGGCGGACCTGTCAGCGGGTCGCCTGCAACAGGCGGGCCTGCGGTTGCTGCCACTCCCCTGCCCTGCCCCCGGCGCTCCGGTGGCGGTGGCGCTCGGCACCGACGGCATGACCACCACCTCGGTCTGGCTGATCAGCGCCGACGGCGTCTGCGCGCCACAGCTCGTCGCCGAGCTGCCTGGGCTCCACGGCGGCGGGATCTGGCTGGACGAGGGCGGACGCCTGCTGGGACTGGACCGGTTGCAGCGGCTCGCCGACGGCTCCGCCCAGGTCAAGGCGGTCGCGCTGGACCTGGTGACCGGATCGGTCTCGCCACTGCTCGAACTCTCCACCCGCAGCAACGACCGCTTGGCCGCCTGCGATCCGGCCACCGGCCTGGTCCTGGTCCGCAGCGACGCGCCCGGTGAGGACCGGCTCGGCTGGGGGCGACTCGGGTCCGCCGAGCCACTCCGGTTTCCCGAGTGCCTGCGCGGCGGACGCCAGTTCCTGCGGCCGATCGCCATCGAGCCCGGGCGCAACCGGGTCGCCGTCCAGGCCGACTTTGGCGCCACCTCGACACTGGCCCTGTGGGAGCCGGGCTCGACGCGGGTCGACCCGCTACGCGTACCGCCCGGCCGACTCGGCGGCGTGGCGCACTGGTCGGCGGCGGGTCTGCGGATGCCGTACTCAGCCCCGGACCATCCCGCGGCGATGGCCTCCGTCGACGTCGACCTCCTGCTCAGCGGTGAGAGCAGACCGATAGTCCAGCCCGTGCCGCTCGGGCTGGCTCCGCTGCAGGGCGGTCGCGCCGGGTTCAACAGCGTGGTCAAGGTCATCCCCCAAGCACGGGAGACGGGCTGGCGGTTGGACGGCAGCGCGCAGCGCGGCGACGGCCGGCCGTGGGAGTCCGCGCAGACGGTGACGCTGCCGGGCGCGGCCGGTCCGCTGGAGGGAGTCGTCTACGGCGGCGACGCCTGGCTCACCGCCGAACACCTGGTGATGGCCCTGCACGGCGGTCCGGCCGACGCCTGGCGGCTGGAGTTCGAACCGACGCTGCAGCGCTTCGCGGCCGAGGGCATGGCCGTGGTCGCGCCCAACCAGCGTGGCAGCACGGGTTACGGCGCCGAGCATGCCGAAGCCGTCCAGAACGCCTGGGGCGGCCCGGATCTGGACGACGTGCTGACGCTGCTGCAGAGCATCGGCGGACAGCGCGCGTCGCTGGGCCTGCGCCAGGTCGCGCTCTTCGGCGTCAGCTACGGCGCGTTCCTGGCGCTGTTGGCGGCCGGCACCGCACCGGAGCAGGTGGCCCGGGTGGCGGCGGTGTCGCCGTTCCTGTCCGGCGCACGGCTGCAGGCCGAGGCCGGACCGGCGGTGCAGGGCCTGGCCGAACGGATGGGTGCGGCCCAGGAGCCCGCCGACGGCCGCGGCCCCCGGGACGTCCTGCTGCTCTGTCATCGGCTGACGTCCGAACTACTGGTCGTGCACGGCGACGCGGACGACATCGTGCCCGTCACCCAGTCCCGTTTGCTGCGGCAGGAGTTGCTGCGGATCGGCCGGGTTCAGGGGAGCGACTTCCAGTACGTCGAGGCGGCGGGCGCGGGGCACGAGGTCCTGGCCGAGGAGGGTGCGCCGCTGTTGCAGGAGTTGCTGGCGGGTTTTCTGCGCAGCGTGCGCCCGACGTGAATCGAGCCGAAGGTTTTACTAGGGTTGTCGGGTACGGCAGTAGAGAACGTGTACGACGACGCTGAGTAAACGGAGAAGACAACTCTCATGTCTGATGCCCTCACCGACATCAATGAGAACGGCGCCGAGGAGGACGCGCACGGCCGTCATCGGGGCCACGGGTCCGATGACGAGGTTCAGGAGAACGGCCACGCCGGCCACGGCCGTCACCGCCGCGGCGAGTAACGGTCCACACAGCTGAGGGGCGCGGGGTCCCACCGTCGTCCGGTGGAGCTCCGCGCCCCTGCGTGTGAACGCCCCCGCTTGCGCGTGAAGGCCGCCGTCAGCCCCCGTGCTTCAGGCCCAGTACGGCCATGTTGGCGAAGCCGTCCCCGGGCCGCCGCTCCGCGTAGAACGGCGACATCAACTCGTCGAGCTCACCCGGCGTGAAGGCCTCCTTGGCCGTGTCGAACTTGGCCAGCACCGGCGGCGCGCCGAGAACCGCGACCATGCCGCCGTGGACCACGAAGCACTGACCGTTGACGTTGCCTGCCGCCGGGGACGCCAGATAGGCGACCAGCGGGGAGACGTGTTCCGGGGCCAGCGGGTCGATCCCGCTCGAAGGGGCAGCCATCGAGCCGGTGAAGACGTCCTCCGTCATCCGGGTCCGGGCGCGCGGGCAGATGACGTTGGCGGTGACGCCGTAACGCGCCAGTGCCGAGGCGGAACTGGTGGTGAGTCCGACGATCCCGCCCTTCGCCGCCGCATAGTTGGGCTGCCCGGCCGAGCCCGCGACGAACGCCTCGGACGAGGTGTTGACGATCCGTCCGTAGACCGGCGCGCCGGCCGCCTTGCTGCGGTCGCGCCAATGGGCGGCGACGAAGCGGGTGGTGGCGAAGTGGCCCTTGAGGTGGACGTGGATGACCGAGTCCCACTCCTCCTCGCTCATCGAGAAGACCATCCGGTCGCGGAGGATCCCGGCGTTGTTGACCAGGATGTCCAACTGCCCGTAGGTCTCGACCGCCAGGTCGACCAGCGCTTTGGCCGAGGCCAGGTCGGCGACGTCGCCGTAGTGGGCGACGGCCTGCCCCCCGAGGGCGCGGATCTCGGCCACGGTCTCGTCCGCAGGCGCCGCCGAGGCTGCCCCGCTGCCGTCCCGGCCGGGCGCGCCGAAGTCGTTGACGACGACGTTGGCGCCCGAGCGGGCGAGTTCCAGCGCCTCGGCGCGGCCGAGACCCCGGCCCGCGCCGGTGACGATCGCGGTGAGGCCTTGCAGAGAGGTGGACATCCGTTGACTCCCGGTCGATGAGCGAGGTGCGGATCGGATGGAGCGACTCAGATCAGCACGAATCGGATCGGTACGAATCTGGTCGGTGCGGATTCGCCGCAGCGCGAACTGCGGCGCGCGGGCCGCACAACGGCGGCCCGTGGCTCGTCAGCCCAGGTCGATGACGGTGCGCAGGGCCTCGCCCGTGCGCATCTGCTGGAGCGCGTCGTTGACGGCCTCGAGCCGGACGTGGTGGGTGACCATGCCCTCGAGGTCCAGCCGCCCGGCCCGCCACAGCTCGAGGACCGTGCGGTAGGTGGCGAGGACGTCCGAACCTCCGTAGAGGGACGGCAGGATGCGCTTCTCGTTGAAGAACAGCTCGAACATGTTGAACTGCGCCATGTCGTCCATCGCGCCCGCGCCGACGACGACCAGCGCGCCGCCGCGCCGGGTGGCGTCGTAGGCGGTGCGGACGGTGGCGGACCTGCCGACGACCTCGAAGGCGTAGTCGAACCCCTCGCCGCCGGTGATCCGGTTCTTGGCCTCGTCGAGCTGGTCGGGGTGGACCGCCTCGGTCGCGCCGAAGCGCAGCGCCCACTCGCGGCGTCCGGCGACCGGGTCGACCGCGAGGATCTGGGCTGCGCCGGCGACCTTGGCGCCCTGGATCGCGGCGATGCCGACGCCGCCGCAGCCGACCACCACGACCGACGAACCCGGCTCCACCTTCGCGGTGTTGATGGCCGCGCCGACGCCCGTGGTGACCCCGCAGCCGATCAGGGCGGCCACCTCGTAGGGGACGTCGTCGGGGATCTTGAACGCGCACCCGGCGGCGATGACGCTCTCCTCGGCGAAGGTGCCGGTGGCGGAGAAGCCGAAGATGTCCTTGCCCTGGTGGGTGTAGCTGGGCGTGCCCATGTTCATGAACGCGGCCAGACAGAGGTTGCCCTCGCCGCGCCTGCACGCGGAGCAGGTGCCGCACGGCGGCATCCAGCAGACGATGACCCGGTCGCCCACGGCCAGGCCCTCGACGCCCTCCCCGACCTCGGTGACCTCACCCGCCCCCTCGTGCCCGGGCACGAACGGCGCGGGCTGCGGCAGCACGCCGCTCATCGCGGACAGGTCGGAGTGGCACAGGCTGGCGGCCTTCATCCGCACCCTGACCTTGCCCGGGCCGGTGGCCGGGACGTCGACGCCGTCGTGGACCTCGAGTTTCTCCTGGCCGGTCTCGTGCAGTACCGCTGCGCGCATCTTCGGGCTCCTCGGTCGTTGCGGTGCGGGGTCGTTGCGGTGCGGGGTCGTTGCGGTGCGGGATCGTTGCGGTTCACGTGTGCAGTGAGTGCGGTGCGAAGTCGATAAACCAGCACGGCATGTGCGTGTCCGTCAGGGCTGGTAGGTGACGACCGTGTCCGCCAGGACGGGGGCGTCGTCGCGGTCGGCGCTGGTCGCGCTGACCAACAACCGGTTCCCGGACGCCTCGCGCTCCTCCCAGATGCGGACGCGCAGCGTCTCGCCGGGGAAGAAGATCCCGGCGAAGCGGGTGCTGTAGCTGCGGACCCGGGTCGCGTCGCCGCCGAGGACGGTGTCCACGACCGCCTTGAGAGTGACGCCGTAGGAGCAGAGCCCGTGCAGGATCGGGCGGTCGAAGCCGGCCAGCTTGGCGAAGTCGGGGTCGGCGTGCAGTGGGTTCCAGTCGCCGGAGAGCCGGTAGAGCAGCGCCTGGTCGTGCCGGACCGGCACCTCGCGCTGATGGTCCGCCGCGCGGTCCGGCAGGGTGACCCGCGTGCTCGCGCCGCGCTCGCCGCCGAAGCCGCCCTCGCCGCGTACGAAGATCTCGGTGTCGCAGGTGTAGAGGGGACCGTCCGCGTCGGCCGCCTCACTGCGCATGACCAGGACGGCCGCCTTGCCCTTGTCGTAGATCGCGGCGAGCGAGCTGGTGAGCGTGGCCTTGCCGACCACCGGGACGGGACGGTGCAGTTCGATCCGCTGGCCGCCGTGGAGGACCTGGGCCAGGTTGATGTCCAGCCCGGGCAGGTTGAAGGCGCCCGCCTTGGCCAGTCCACCGCCCGCGACGGTGACGAAGCTGGGGATGACCTGGAGGTCCTTCTCGTAGGTGAAGCGCAGCTCGTCCGGGTCCGTGGCGGGACGCTGCGCGCCGGCGCCGATGCCAAGGTGGTAGAGGATCACGTCCTTGTGGTCCCAGGCGAGGTCGGTGGTGCGGTCGGGCGCGGCCAGCGCCACTGCGGGATCGATGGGCATTGCGGATGCCTTTCTCTGTCGCCGTCTCTCACTGGGAGTACTTGGAGAACGTGGAGACCCCGGCGCGACCGTCCGCACCGTCGGCCGCGCCGGGGTCGATCGACGCGGGCTCCGGCCGTCGTCGTCCTGCCGGTCCCGCGGGCTGAAGGGCTGGGCGTGCTGATCCGTGTCCAATCAAGTTGCAACAAGCTAGAACAAGTTCTAGCGCATTGCAGTGGAGTTGAGAACGCTCCGGCACGGCCTTGTCACAGCGATTCCTCGGGTGTCCGCCCCCGCCGACCGGTCACTTCCGCAGCAGGGTGACCACGGCCGCTCCCCCGAGGCCGATGTTGTGGGCCAGGCCGACCCGGGCGCCGGCGACCTGACGGCCCTCGGCTTGGCCGCGCAGCTGCCAGACCAGCTCGGCGGCCTGGGCCAGGCCGGTCGCGCCCAGCGGGTGACCCTTGGAGATCAGTCCGCCCGACGGGTTGACCACCCAGCGCCCGCCGTACGTCGTCGCGCCGTCGGCGACGAGCTTGCCGCTCTCCCCGTCCGCGCACATGCCCAGCGCCTCGTAGGTCAGCAACTCGTTGACGGAGAAGCAGTCGTGGAGCTCGATCACATCGACGTCCTCGATCCCGAGGCCCGACTGCTCGAAGACCGCCCGGCCCGCCGCCCGCGACATCGGCTTGCCGACGACGTCGATGCATGAGCCGGAGGCGAAGCTCTCCTCGGTGTCGGTGGTCATCGCCTGGGCGACGATCTCCACGGCGCGGTCCTGCAGGCCGTGCTCACGCACGAAGCGTTCGCTGGCCACGACGGCCGCAGCGGAGCCGTCGGAGGTCGGCGAGCACTGGTACTTGGTCAGCGGCTCGTGGATGGTGCGTGCCTCCAGCACCTGCTCCAGCGAGTAGGCGTCGCGGAACTGGGCGCGCGGATTGGCCGTCGAGTGGCGGTGGTTCTTCACCCCGACCAGGGCGAGCTGTTCGGCCGTCGTGCCGTAGCGCTCCATGTGTTCCCGCGCGGCGTTGCCGAAGATCTGCGCGGTGGGCGGGGTCCGCTCGAAGCCGTGCTTGGCGGCCATGATGCCGTAGTGCCGGGCGACCGGGCTGACCGCGAAGCCGTCCGCGCCGCTGCCTCCGCCGAGCGCGCCCTTGCTCATCTTCTCGAAGCCGAGCGCCAGCACGCAGTCGTTGATCCCGCCCGCCACGAACTGACGCGCCATCATCAGCGCGGTCGAGCCGGTGGCGCAGTTGTTGTTGACGTTGTAGACCGGGATGCCGGTCAACCCCACCTCGTAGACGGCCCGTTGTCCGGCGGTGGACTGCTGGTGGCAGTAGCCGACGGCGGCCTGCTCGACCAGGTCGTAGCCGATACCGGCGTCCGCGAGCGCGGCCTCGCCGGCCTCCTTGGCCATGTCCCAGTACTGCCAGTCCCGGGTCTCCGGTTTCTCGAAGCGGGTCATGCCGACGCCGACGAGGAACACCTTCTCGGTCATGCGCCACTCCTGTTCTGGGAGACGTGCTTGCTCTGGGAGTCGTGTCGCCCGGGTGCGTGTACGGGTGAGGGCACTGGTGCAGGCACGGGTTCCGGATCGCGGGGCAGGCCGAGGATCCGCTCGGCCACCACGTTGAGCTGGACCTGCGTGGTGCCGCCCGCGATGGTGAGGCAGCGCGCCATCAGCACCGCGTGTGCGGCCTCGCGCCCGACGCCCTCGTAGACGGCCCCCGACGGCCCGCACAGCTCCAGCGCGTACGCGGCGACGCGCTGCGCGTGCGGGGCGGAGACCAGCTTGCGGACGCTGCCGCCCGCTCCGGGGTCGAGGCCGTCCAGTGCGCTGAGCGCGGTCCGCAGGTCGATGCAGGTCAGCACGTGCTCATCGGCGGCGAGACGGCCCAGCGCGACCGGATCGGCGACCATGCCGCCGCCGTGGGCGTGCAGCAGTCGCCGGACGGCTGGCCCGGTGGGGCTGGAGTCGGCCATGTGCACGCGCTCGTTGCCGAGCGTGTGCCGGGCGACCTTCCAGCCCTCGTCGACCGCGCCGACCACGGCGTCGGCGGGGAGCCGCACGTCGTCGAGGAAGATCTCGTTGAAGACCGCGTCTCCGGTGAGTTCGCGCAGCGGGCGGATCTCGATGCCCTGGGTACGGCGCATGTCCACCACGAAATAAGTGAGGCCCTTGTGCTTCGGCTTCTCCGGTGAGGTACGGGCGAGCAGGATGCCGTAGTCGGCGGTGCGGGCGCTCGACGTCCACACCTTCTGCCCGTCGACGCGCCAACTCCCGTCCTCCTGGCGGACGGCGCGGGTGCGCAGCGAGGCGAGGTCGGATCCGGCCTCCGGCTCGGAGAAGAGTTGGCACCAGGTGATGTCGCCGCGCAGGGTCGGCATCAGCAGGCGCTCGCGCTGGTCCTCGGTGCCGTGGGCGACGAGGGAGGGGACGATCCAGTTGCCGATGGTCAGGTCCGGCAGCCGGACGTCGGCCGCGCGCAGCTCCAGCTCGACGACGAGTTGACGCAGCGGGCTCGCACCGAGGCCGTAGGGCTGCGGCAGATGAGGCGCGGCCCAGCCCCCGGGGGCGAGGCGGCGGCGCTGTTCGGCCGGTTCGAGATCTACCACGGAGGCCGCGGCGGCGCGCGCCTCGGCGCGGAACTCCTCGGCCTCGGGGGGAAGTTCCAGCTCCGGACGCCACTCCCCCGGCTGAGCCGCTGCCGCCTCGGTGACCGCGCGCCATAGCCCGCTCTCACCACCGAACAGTTGACGAACCGTCAGAGCTCGCCGCAGCCGCAGGTGTGCGTCGTGCTCCCAGGTGAAGCCGATACCGCCGAGGATCTGGATGCAGTCCTCGGCGTTGGCGCAGGCCGCGTCGACGGCGAGGGCGAGCGCCACGGCGGCGGTGAGCGGCGACGGTTCACGTGCGGCGGCCCAGGTCGCGGCGGCAGCCTTCTCGGCGCGGACCAGCAGCCCGGCACAGAGGTGCTTGACCGCCTGGAACTGGCCGATCGGACGCCCGAACTGCTCACGCACCTTGGCGTGTTCAACGGCGGTCGTCAGCGCCCAGCGGGCCAGCCCGCAGGCCTCGGCCGCGAACAGGACGGACGCGACCACGTCCGAAGCGTGGTCGGCCGAAGCGTGGTCGGCCGGAGACGTCATGGGCAGGGGTTCAGCGGCAGCACCGTCGAACTCCACCCGGGCCAGACCACGGGTGAGGTCCAGCGCCGCCAAGGGCGTGATCCGGACCCCGGCCGCGTGCGCGTCGACCGCATGCCAGCCGCCCTCGACGCGGACCACCAGTAGGTCGGCCTCGGCCGCACCCAGGACGGGGGCGGCGGCACCGCTGATCCGGCCCTCCGCCACAATCGACAGCCCACCCGACGAACCTGGCGAGCCCGGCGAACCTGGCGAACCCGGCACCCCTTCGCCGACCACGGCTGCGGTGAGCCCGCCTTCGGCAAGGGAGGCAAGGCGGGCGTCACCCGACGGGGCCAGCAGTGCGGACGCCAGCACGGTGGGCAGGTACGCGCCGGGCAGCAACGCCCGGCCCGTCTCCTCCACCACGACCGCCAGGTCGAGCAGGCCGCCTCCCCCTCCGCCGACCGACTCGGCGAGGTGGAGACCGAGCATCCCCTGCTCGGCCAACCCCTTCCACCACAAGGGCCGAACGGTCCCCACCGCACCCGGCCCCTCCGCCAGCGCGCCCCTGACCACCTCGCCGGAGACATCCCGCTCCAGCCGACGACGCACCGAGGCCCGTAGCTCCCGGTGCTCCTCGCTGATACCGATGGCCATCCACGCCCCTTCCCGGAACTGACGTGCCGTCAGATTAGAACGCGTTCCAGAAATTGGGAAGGGGCATGGGACTCCAGGGAAACCGCTTTCGCACAGCCGTCCGACTACGGCATGATCTGCCGCCGTGACCACCCCCGACACCAGCACTGCGACCAACACGGTGACCAGCACTGACGCCGCCTGCCCGGACTGCGGCGGCGCACTCACCGACGACGAGCGGTTCACCCGCTGGTGCCCCGCCTGCCGCTGGAACGCCCTGCCGAGCGCCGGTCAGGGGAAGGTCTCCGGCCCCGCACCAAGCGGCCGACGGCCGCTCGCGGGCCGTCTCGACCGCAGCGCGGAGGAGCGACTCTTCGCCGAGGTCAGCGCGGCCGCAGCCGACGGCAGGACGCTACGGCCCACCCTGTCCGCGAGCCGGTACGCCGCCGCCGCGTTGGCGCTTCCGGTGCACCTGGTCACTCTCGCCCTGCTCGCCGTCGGCTATTCGCTGCTGGCCCTCGGCACCTGGGTCGCCGATGTCTTCGGCGTCGCGGTGGTCCTGATCGCGGTCTTCCTCCGCCCCAGGCTGGGCCGCTACTCCCGCGTGCGGAAGAGCGCGCCGGCTCCCGGCCGCGAACGGGCCCCGGAGCTCTGGGCGTTGGCCGACGCCGTCGCCGACCGGCTCGGGACCCGGCGTGCCGACGCGATCCTGCTCAACTCCGCCTTCAACGCGAGCTACCGCCGCGTCGGGCTGCGGCGTCGGGTGGTGCTGACGATCGGGGTGCCGCTCTGGTACTCGCTCGAACCGCAGGAGCGTGTCGCTCTGCTGGCCCACGAGTTCGGCCACGGCGCCAACGGCGATGCCACCAGCGGGTTCTGGCTCGGAACGGCCCTCACCTCCCTGGCGCAGTGGTACGAGATGCTGCTGCCCGGACGCCGGTTGAGCGGTGGCCGCAGCGCGGGAGGCGGAATCGCCGTGATCGGCGAGGCACTCGCACAGGTCGTGATGTTCGCGATCCGCGGCCTGGTCGTGGTCTGGTTCCGGCTGTTGGAGCGGCTCACCCTGGCCGGCAGCCGCCGGGCGGAGTACCTGGCGGACGGCTTCGCGGTCCGCCTCGCCGGGGCGGACGGGGCGGCCGGACTGCTCGGGGCGCTCATGCTGCCGTCGGCGTACTGGCACGTGGTCCACCAGCGCACGGTCGCGGCCCAGTGGGTACCGCGCCGGCGCGACGCGAAGGCGGAGCAAGCCGATACGGCAGAGAAGGGGGAGAGGGCGGAGAAGGCGGACAGGCCTGCGGCACCGGCCGAGCGCCGTGCGCCGGAGACGCTCTGGACCGAACTCCAGGACTACGTCCGGTCGATCCCGGAGACGGAGCGCACCCGGCGGATCGTCGCCGACGAGCTGAGCGACGCCGTCGCGGACGGCAGCCACCCGCCGACCCACCTCCGGGTCGGGTACGTGCGCGCCTTCCCCGGCGCCCCGGCCGAGTTGACGCCGTCGGCCGAGACCTGGGACGCGATCGCGGGCGAGCTGCGGCCATACGCGGACCGGCTGGCCGCCCATGTCCTCGACCGCTGAGGTCAGCGGTCGAGCAGGGCAACTGGTCGCACCGCCCGCACCGCCCGTATCCGGCGCAAGTGACCCGCCGGTAAGGTGACCGGCTATGGACGCGACCTCGCAGGCCACAGAGATGGCGCAGACGTCAACGAAGGCCCCGACGGCACCGCAGCTCGACCCGGTGCGGCCGGACGCTGCGGTGCTCGCCGCGTTCGAGGCGGCCACCGGGTTCATGCCGGCTGACGAGGGCCTCGCCCTCTACGCGGCGGCGATGGACGCGGTGACCCGGACCGGGCTGCCGCTGCTGGAGGTCGGCACGTACTGCGGTCGGTCGACGATCCTGCTCGCCGAGGCGGCGCGGCTCGGGGGCGGCGTGGCCGTCACCGTCGACCACCACCGCGGGTCCGAGGAGCAGCAGCCGGGGTGGGAGTACCACGACCCGACGCTGGTCGACCCGGAGGTCGGCCAGATGGACACGCTGCCCCGGTTCCGTCGCACCCTGCACGCGGCCGGGCTGGAGCCGTACGTCGTGGCCTTGGTCGGGCGCTCCCCGCAGCTGGCCGCGCTCTGGGGCAAGCCACTCGGGCTGGTCTTCGTCGACGGCGGGCACACCGACGAGCACGCGACCGGCGACTACGACGGCTGGGTGCCGCATCTGGCGCCCGAGGGCCTGCTGGTGATCCACGACATCTTCCCGGACCCGGCCGACGGCGGTCAGGCACCGTACCGGATCTACCTGCGCGCCCTCGCCGACGGCTTCAAGGAGATCTCCGTCACCGGCTCGCTCCGCGTGCTGCGACGCGGCTGACAGGCCGCACCCGCTGCACTGGCTGCACCCCACCGCGCACGATATCCGGGCAGACCGGACGAAAACGCTCGGAACGTTCTGTTCCGGCGGACCCGTCCGGACCGGCCCAGAACGGATCGTGTCCGTCGGGAAGTCCCGCCGCACCCACGAACCGGTTCGATACCGTGGCCGCCATCGAACCGGGAACGAGGTGGCGCGTGAGCGAGCAGGACAACCCCGCACCCGCGGTGTGGGACCCGACGGCGCGCGGCGGCGCAGGCGGCTGGGTCCGCCGCGGCGACCGCGGCTCCATGCCGACGCAGCAACCCCAGCGGCCCCAGCCGCCTCAGCAACCGCCGCAGCAGTCCCCGCAGCCACCTCAGCAGTCCCGGCCGCCGGAGCCGCCGGCGGCTGCCGCGGGCAACTCGGCGGACGAGGAGCCGACGGAACTGCTGCCGCCGGTGCCCGAACTGGACCATCCGATGGTCCGCCCCTACGCGCCGACAGCACCCCCGACGGCACTCCCGACACCAGCAGCGGCACCGGCACCGCCTGCACAGGACGCGGCGGCCTCTCCCCAGGGCCAGATCCCGGCCCAGGCCCCGCTGCCGGCGCCACCGTCGTACCCCGCGCAACCGCCGCAGCCGCCCGCGTACCCACCGTCGTATCCGCCTTCCTACCCGACGGCGCAGGCCAGCACGCAGCCGACGGCGGAAGCGTCCACGCAACCGACGGGGCAGCCGACCGTGTACCCGGCCGCGCCTCAACAGCCCTACGGGCAACAGCAGCCCTACGCCCACCAACAGAGCCCTCAGCACCCTCAGCACCAGCCCTACCAGTCCCCCTTCCGGGAGCCCCACCAGCCGCCGACCTTCGAGTCCTACGGCATCACCGACAACGGGTCCGCTCCCCGGTCGCGCATGCCGCTGCTGGTCGTGGCGGTCATCGCCGGCGCCGCCGTGCTCGGGGTCGGTGCGGTGTGGGCGCTCGGGCCCGGCTCGTCGTCGGGGTCGAACAGCCGGGCCGTCGGGGCGACCTCGTCGGCCGCGCCCGCGGGTTCCAGCCCGGCCGCCACCGGCGGATCGGGGGCCGCGTCGCCGTCAGGAAGCGCCTCGGCCGGTGCGAGCGGGAACGCGCAGGCCCAGGCCCAGGCCGTGGACGGGCTGCTGAACGAGAGCAACTCCGACCGCAACCAGGTCGTCACCGCCGTGCAGACGGTGACGGCGTGCAGCACCCCGGCGTCCGTCGCCGCCGCGCAGGCCACCCTGCAGCAGGCCGCCACCGACCGACAGAACCTGATCAGCAAGCTCGGCCAGCTCGACATCTCCGCGCTCCCCAACGGGACCGCGTTGCAGCAGCTGCTCACCAAGGCCGAGAACGAGTCGCTCAGCGCGGACCAGGGCTACGCCTCCTGGGCGGGCGCGATGGCCAACGGGGGCTGCCAGCCCAACAAGGTGAAGCAGACCTCGGACTATCAGGCCGCGGGCACGAGCAGTGCCCAGGCCACGACCGACAAAAAGGCGTTCGTGTTGCAATGGGACCCGATCGCCAGCCAGTACGGACTCCACCCCTGGACCGAGAATGAACTCTGACCACCAGCACGACGACGACCGCGCGCCGCTCCGGCAGCGCTCCAAGGCCACCACGCTCGTGCTGGTGCTCTCCGCGCTGGTGCCGCTCTGCTTCGCGGGGTGGCTGGGCTGGCAGGCGTTCGCCGGAGAGCGCGGCACCGCCACCGCATCCGGCGCGAGGCCGTCGGCGGGCACGAAGAGCGGGACGCCGTCCGGCGACGGGGCCACGAAGGGCGGCGCATCCGCTCCGGCGTCGGCGGCGGGAACCGGCGCGGCAGGGTCCGGCACTTCGGGATCCGGCGCAGCGGGCACCGCCGCCAAGCCGCTGGCCGGCAAGGTCATCGTGATCGACCCGGGCCACAACCCGAACAACGTGAACCACCCCAGCGAGATCAACAGCCTGGTCTTCGTGGGCAACGGCAGCAAGGCCTGCGACACCACCGGGGCTTCGACGGACGCCGGCTACCCGGAGGCGGACTTCACCCTCGACGTGTCCCGCCGGGTCCGCACGTTGCTGGAGGCCGAGGGTGCCAAGGTGATCTTCACGCAGGACGGGGACACCCCGTGGGGCCCGTGCGTGACGCAGCGCGCCGCCGTCGGCAACCAGGCGCACGCGAACGCGGCCATCTCGATCCACGCGGACGGCGCGGGACCGACCGACTACGGCTTCCACGTGATCATGCCCGCCCTCGTCGACCAGGGAAGTGTGGACAACCAGGCCATCGTCGCGCCCTCGCACACCCTCGGCATGGACGTCCGCTCGGCGTTCGCCTCGGCCACCGGCGAGCACTACGCCACCTACATCAACGGTGGTCAGGGCTATGACATCCGCAGCGACCTCGGCGGCCTCAACCTCTCCACCGTGCCCAAGGTCTTCATCGAGTGCGCGAACATGCGGGACGCCGACGACGCAGCCAAGGTCACCTCGGCGACCTGGCGTCAACTGGCCGCCCAGGGCATCGCCGAGGGACTCAGCGACTTCGTCCTGCACGAAGGCAACACGTCGGGCTGATACGGTCCTAAACGGTCATGGGCGGTCCGCCCGGATCATCCGTCCGCCGCACCGTACTCGACGAATCACGAGAGGCCTGACACGGTGAATCTGCGAAGCGTCACCCGGGGAGATGCCGCTCTGGCGGCCTCGGCGCTGCTGCTGTTCGTCTCCTCCTTCTTCACCTTCTACTCGGCGGACGCTGGGCAGTGCGCGGGGTCGGGGGGCAGTTGCTCCACCAACGCCTGGAGCGTCGCGCTCTTCCCGCTGCTGCCGAGCGTCTTCCTGCTCGGCGTGGGCGGCGCCGTACTGATCCTGTTGGACCGTCTGATCGCCCAGCCCCCACAGGTGTTGAACATTCCGCTGCGCGTCTGGGGCACGGTGCTGACGGTGGCGTCGGCCTGGTCCGCGCTCTGGGCGCTCTTCGGTGGTCCGACCGGCTCCCTCTGGGGGCAGCCGGCGGCGACCTCCAGCCCGCAGGTCGGGGCTTTCCTGGCGCTGCTGTTCGCGCTGCTCGCCGTGGTCTTCGCGGTCACCGGTCCGGTGCTGCCCGCACTGACCGCGCAGCTGCTGCCCGAGGCGAAGCCGACGACGCCGGGCGGTCCGGACGCGCAGGGCTACGGGGCCCCTGGCTACGGCGCGCAGCAGCCGCACATGGGCCACTTCGGCGGCCAGCCGGTCCAGCAGGCCCACCCGGGTCAGCCGTTCCACGGCCCGGAGGCGACGCCGGGGCAGACCCCGCCGGCCGGCGGCGGCTACCCGTACGCACAGCAGCAGCCCCCCGCGCCCGCACCGCAGCCCGCGACGCTGCGCGAGCCTTCGCCGCAGGACGCGCCGCCGCGCCGTGAGAGCGGTGGCCGCACTTTCCGCCTCAAGCCGGAGCCGGGTGCGCCCAGCGCGGAGCAGGGCGCGGACGCCCAGTCCGGCCCGCAGAGCCAGGCGTCCACCCCGACGCCGGCCGCCTCGGCCGCGCAGCCCGCGGCGCAGGCGTCCGGGCAGCCGTCCGGGCAGTTCGGGGCTCCGGCTGCCGCCGCTTCGGCGGGTGCTGCCGCAGCGGGCGCGACGCCCGCGCCGCCGTCCTTCTCGCCGTTCTGGTTCGCGGTCCCGGCCGCGCGTCCGCTGGCCCCCGAGGACAACCCCACCGGCTCGCCGGTCGGTGAACTGGTGCCCGGCACCTGGTACCTGGCGATCGCCCAGCGCGGCGAGGCCCTGCTGACGCAGACCCAGGAGGGCAAGCGCGGCCTGCTCAAGGACACCTCGGGCATCCAGCGCGGCTGATCCGAAGGCCTGCCGGAGCAGCGGCGGCCATTGTCACTTCCGGACCCCCACGTTAATCTGACGCCCCGTCAGTTTACCGTGGGGGTTTCGTCATGCGCCTCGGTCTGGTCCTCGGCTACTGGGGCGCCGCGCCCACGCCGGGCTTCGTCGAACTGGCCCAGGAGGCCGAGCGGCTCGGCTTCGACTCGGTGTGGACCGCGGAGTCCTGGGGCTCGGACGTGTTCACCCCGCTCACCTGGATCGCCGCGCACACCAGCCGGATCCGGCTCGGCACCGGGATCGCCCAACTCGCCGCGCGCACGCCCACGGCCACCGCGATGCACGCGATGACCCTGGACCACCTCTCCGGCGGCCGGATGCTGCTCGGGCTCGGGCTCTCCGGCCCGCAGGTCGTCGAGGGCTGGTACGGACGGCCTTTCCCGCGCTCGCCGCTCACGGCGGTGCGCGAGTACGTGGAGGTGATCCGCCAAGTCCTGCGCCGCGAGAAGCCGGTGACGCTGGACGGCCGCTACCACTCCCACCCCTACGCGGGCTCGGACGGCACCGGGCTGGGCAAGCCGCTCAAGCCGATCCTGCACCCGCTGCGGGCCGAACTCCCCATCCTGCTCGGCGCGGAGGGCCCGAAGAACATCGCCCAGACGGCCCGGATCGCCGACGGCTGGCTACCGCTCTACTGGTCCCCCGAGCGCGCCGACCTCTACGCCGAGCCGCTGGCCGCGGCCAAGCCCGGGTTCATGGTCGCGCCGATGGTCCACGCCCGCGTCTGCGCGGACGTCGAGGAGGGCCTCGCCCCGATCCGGGCCATGCTCGGCTTCTACATCGGCGGCATGGGCGCGCAGTCGCGCAACTTCCACGCCGACCTGATGGCCCGGATGGGCTTCGAGGCGGAGGCCCGGCGGATCCAGGAGCTGTTCCTCGCGGGCCGCCGCGAAGAGGCGATCGCGGCGGTCCCGACGGCCTTCGCGGACGAGATCAGTCTTGTCGGGCCGCGCGAGCGGATTTCCGAGCGCCTCGCCGCGTGGCACGCGTCCCCGGTCACTGACCTGCTGGTCACCTCTCGCGACTCACAGACGCTGCGCACACTGGCAGAGTTGGTGCTCTGAACGGGACCTTGGGCAAGCGGGACCTTGCACTACCCAGGTGCGCGGGAGTCCACGCTCAGGTCAGCGCCAGGCCGGTGCGCCAGAACTCGTGCACGCGCGGCTCACCGAACAGCTCCGGGCCCGGAGCGCCCTGCGGGAGGCGGCCGTTGAGCCAGAGCATCACGTCCTGCGCGGTGCCGCGGACGGCGGCGTCGGCCTTGGCGTGGCCGTACTCGACGGTGAACCCGTCGGCCGTGCGCAGCAGTTGCCACTCGCCCGGCACGTCCGTGCAGTGCAGGTGCAGGCTGTCCCCCGTGCCGGCCAGCGCCTGGCCCTTGGCGGCGAGCACGGCGGGCGTGGTGGCGTTGGCGAGCAGCTCGTCGATGTTGTCGGCCGCCAGGTCCGGTTCGGCGTCCGGAAGTTCACCGACCGTCAGCTGACCGTCGATGCCGTGGACCAGGGTCTCGTGCGCGATCCGGCGACCCCACCAGCGGGTGCTGCCGTTACCCGCCCAGCCCCACACGTCCACGCCCGGTCCGGCGTCGCGCAGGCGGCCGACGCCGATCTCGGTCGCCGCGAGCAGCCACTGCGCCGCCGCGTCGTCCTCCATCGTCCGGTCCGGGACCTCGCTCATCCGGAGCCGTTCCTGGGCCTTGCGGCCGACGATCTCGCCGATCCAGCGGTAGACCATGCCCTGGTGGAAGACCAGGTCGCGCAGCGTCCAGTCGGGGCAGCTCGGCACGGGCGCGGTCAGCCCGTCGGGCCCGACGCGGGTGACGATCTCGGCCAGCCGACGGCCGTTGCTCTCGGCGGCGTCGAGATAGCGCTCATGTGACAGCCAGTCCATTGCCATGGCACGGACGCTAACAGGCCCGCGGCGCACCGTCATGCGGAAATCCGCGGGCCTGGTAGGGCCTGTCCAGCAGCCCCGCCGGCCTTGTCCGCCCGCTCCGCCGGGTCAGGCCTCGCGGACGGTCGCGCAGCAGTCGGCGGTCAGGCCGGTGGGGAGCTCGTCGCCACCGAAGACCGAGACCGTGGCCTCGTCGCCGCCGAGCGCCGCGACCGCGAGCAGCAGCGCGCCCGCCGTCCAGGTGGTCCGCTCCTCGGGCCAGACGGCGTCGTCCTCGAAGACGTAACCGGTCCAGTAGCCGCCGCTCTCGTGGCGCAGGTGCTGGATGGACTTGAGTATCTCCACGGCACGCGTCGACTCGCCCACCGCCCAGAGCGCCAGCGCCAGTTCGGCGCTCTCGCCGCCGGTCACCCAGGGGCGGTCGGCGACGCAGCGGACGCCGAGGCCGGGGACGACGAAGCGGTTCCAGTCGCGGTCGAGTCGCTCGCGGGCCGCCTCGCCGCGCAGCGCGGTGCCGAGGACGGGGTAGTACCAGTCCATCGAGTAGCGGTCCTTGTCGAGGAACCGCTCCGGGTGGCAGGCGACCGCGTGGCCGAGTTGACCCGCCGCCAGTTCCCAGTCGGGCTGCGGCTCTTCGAGGTACTCGGCGATGGCCAGTGCGCAGCGCAGCGCGTGGTGGACGCTGGAACAGCCGGTCAGCAGCGCCTCGTCGGGCGCGCCGCCGCCCTCCTCGCGCCGCCAGGAGACGGTGCCGTCCGCGCGGCCGAGGCCGAGGACGAAGGTCACGGCCCGGATGACGGTGGGCCAGATCTCCTCCAGGAAGGAGTCGTCGCCTGTGGAGAGGTGGTGGTGCCAGGCCCCGACGGCGACGTAGGCGCAGAAGTTGGACTCCCGGCTGCGGTCGCTGGGTTCGCCCTCTGTGTAGGCGGCGAACCAGGAGCCGTCCGGGTTCTGACTGCGCATCAGCCAGCGGTAGGCCGCCTCCGCCGCCGTGTGCTCACCGGCGACGTCGAGCGCCATGGCCGCCTCGACGTGGTCCCACGGGTCCAGATGGCCGCCGGTGAACCACGGGATGGCCCCGTCCGGACGCTGCTCGGCCAGGATGCTGCGGACGGTCGCGGCGGCCTGCTCGGCCGTCAGCACGCCGTCCAGGATCAGCGTCCTCACTCGCCCACCTCGAAGGCTGCGTCCGTCAGGGACGCACTCTGGCCCGTCCGGGGCTTGGTCGCGTAGGCGACGAAGCTCTTGCCGATCGCCGGGTTGAGCGCCTTCTCGGTCCAGCGGGTCAGCTTGCCGACGACCGGAGCGCCGACGATGTCCCAGACCAGCAGCTGGTGGTAGGCGCGGACCGGCAGCGCCTTGTCGTTGTCGACGCCGACCGCGCACTTGATCCACCAGTACGGCGAGTGCAGCGCGTGGGCGTGGTGGGTGCCGTAGGGGTCGAGGCCCGCGCCGCGCATCTTCTCCAGCAGCTCATCGCCGCGGTAGATGCGGATGTGGCCGCCCTCGACCTCGTGGTACGCGTCCGACAGCGCCCAGCAGATCTGCTCCGGCAGCCAGCGCGGCACGGTGATCGCGATCGATCCGCCCGGCTTGAGCACGCGGACCATCTCGGCCAACACGCCCTTGTCGTCCGGGATGTGCTCCATCACCTCGGAGATGATGATCTTGTCGAAGCTGTCGTCGGGAAAGGGCAGCGAGAGCGCGTCGCCCTCCACCGCGATCGCGGACGCACCGGGAGGGGCCTCGCCCTCCAGCTCCATCGCCGCGAACCAGCGCCGCACCTCGCGGATCTCCTCCGCGTTCTGGTCGAGCGCCACCACCCGGCCGCCGCGCCGGTAGACCTCGAAGGCGTGGCGTCCTCCGCCGCAGCCGAGGTCGAGCACCCGGTCGCCTGGCGCGATGGGGAAACGGGAGAAGTCGACGGTCAGCACGGCCGGGGCTCCTTAGGGTTGCGGGAACTGCGGGCTGCGGTCCAGGAGTGGCGCACAGTGCAGAGAAGTGGCAGAGGAGTTCGGAAGTTCACGAAGGCGGAGTTCGGGAGGGCGGAGTTCACGAAGGCGGAGTTCAGGGAGCCGGAGCAGGCCGGCGGGGAGTCAGACGTAGCGCCAGCCCGCACCCGCGCGGGCGTGCTGCCCGATGCCGGTCGCGATCGCCTCGCGGTAGCGCTCGACGGTCAGTTCGGCCGCGCGACGCCAGGTGAAGCGGTCGAGGACGCGGGCGCGTCCGGCCGCGCCGATCCGGGTGCGCAGCTCGGGCTCGTCCAGCAGCCGGCCCAGGGCTGCGGCCAGCGCGCCCGGGTCGCCCGGCGGCACGGCCAGGCAGGTCTCCCCGTCCGGTCCGGCGACCTCCGGGATCGCGCCCCCGGTGGTGGCGACCAGCGGCGTGCCGGTGGCCATCGCCTCGGCGGCGGGCAGCGAGAAGCCCTCGTAGAGGGACGGCACGCAGGCCACCTGGGCGCTGCGGACCAGGTCGACGAAGGCCGCGTCGTCGATGCCACCGCGGAACTCGACCGCGCCCTCCAGGCCGAGCCGCTTGATCGCCTCGGCGACCGGGCCCTCCTCGGGCCGCTTGCCGACCACGACCAGGTGCGCCTCGCGCTCGGTGCGGACCTTGGCCAGCGCCTCGACCAGATACACCAGGCCCTTGAGCGGGACGTTGGCGCTCGCGGTGGTGACGATCCGGCCGGGCACCTCGGCGACCGACGCGTCCGGCGACCACAGCTCCACGTCCGCACCGATCGGCACGACGTGGACGCGCTGCGGCGCGACGTCCAGGTGCTCGACTATCTCGCGGGCGGAGCTCTCGGAGACCGTCAGCACCGAGTCCAGCCGGGTCGCGACGCGGCGCTGCATGCTCGCGAACCGGTACCAGCGCCGGACGGAGAGTCTGCGCAGCCGGCTCGGCGCCGCGGCCAGGTCGAGCTCGCGGTCGACGGTGATCGGGTGGTGGATCGTGGTGACCAACGGGAAGCCGATCCGGTCCAGACCGAGCAGGCCGTAGCCGAGGGTCTGGTTGTCGTGCACGACGTCGAACCGGCCGCGGTGCAGCGCGAGGTGGCGCCGGGCGCGGAGGCTGAACGTCAGCGGCTCGGGGAAGCCGCCGGTGCGCATGATCGCGGTCTCCAGCACGTCGACCGGCCCGCGGTACTCGGAGAGCCTCGGCGTGCGGAACGGGTCAGGCTCGCGGTAGAGGTCGAGGCTGGCGATCTCGTCGAAGGCCAGCTTGCCCGGCCCGGCCGGGTCGATCGCGTCGACGTCCAGCACGGGGTACGGCTGCCCGCCGAGCACCCGGACGTCGTGCCCCAGGCGGGCGAGCTCGCGTGAGAGGTGGCGGACGTAGACACCCTGGCCGCCGCAGAACGGGTTGCCCTTGTACGAGAGCAGAGCGATGCGCAGCGGCTCGTCGTGGCTCGCGGTCAACTGGGACCCCTCTCCTGGGTCTCTTGCTTCTCTCCCGTGCCCTCCCCGGGCCGCCTTGGCCAGGGTAATCTAGAACACGTTCCAGCGTGGCCAGCGAGAGAGCATGAAGATTACCGGCCCGTAGCTTTTCCGGGTTTCGCGGGGTGGGTGATTCGCGCCACGCCTGCCCTCTGCGCCATCATGCGTGGGATCCAGTGGTAGGTACGTAGGAGCTCCCGATGACGACCAGCCCACGGCCGGCGGCACCACCGCTCACCGAGCGGCAGGAGGCGCGTCGCCGCCGCATCCTGCACACCGCCGCCCAACTGGCGTCGCGCGGCGGCTTCGAGGCGGTCCAGATGCGCGAGGTCGCCGACACGGCGGGGGTCGCGCTGGGGACGCTCTACCGTTACTTCCCTTCCAAGGTGCACCTGCTGGTCGCGACGATGCAGGACCAGCTGCAGCTCTTCCAGGACCAGACCCGCAAGCACCCCGCGGCCGGGGAGGACCCGGGCACGCGGGTCGCCGAGACGCTGATGCGGACCTTCCGCGGGCTCCAGCGGGAACCGCAGCTCGCGGAGGCGATGGTCCGGGCGCTGACGTTCGCGGACCGGTCCGTGAGCGCGGAGGTCGACCAGGTCTCCCGGATCACGGGGGCGCTGATTCTCGACGCGATGGGGCTGGACCAACCGCCGACGCGCGAGCAGTTGGCCGCGGTGCGGGTGATCGAGCACACGTGGCACTCGGCGTTGGTCACGTGGCTCTCGGGGCGGGCGTCGATCGCGCAGGTGCGGATCGACCTTGAGACGGCGTGCAAGCTGTTGACGATGGAGTAGACGGACCCCTTGGGCAGGCGGGGACCATGCACCTTTTAGGGGCGCGGGGGGGGGGGGGGGGGCCCGCCCCCCCCCCCCCCCCCGATAGTGCATCCACCTGCAGGAGCGCAGGCTCAGCTTGTCGCGCCCACGTTGGGGGTCCCCCCGCCGAAGGCAGGGGGAGGAGCCGCACATCAGCAGAGCCCCGCACCCCTGAGGTAAGTGCAACGTCCCACTCTGCATTGGCTAATCCGGAAAGACAGGGTCTCCCGTCTCCGCCATCTGGATCAGGATCGCCTCCACCGGGCAGCTCTCCGCCGCCGCCAGCACCGACTCGGACGCGTCGAGCTCGTCCTCCCTGGGGTGCGACTGCCGCGCAGCGTCCAAGCGGAAAGCCTCAGGCGCGCTTCCCGCGCAGAACCCGCTGCTGATGCAGACGGCGCGGTCGACCTCCACATGCCACCGATCGCCCACGGGCCCTCAGCCCTCCTCGGGAATCGCGTAGCCCTGCGGCAGGTTGATGGTCTTCTCCTCCAGGAAGCCCGCCAGGCCCTCGGGGCCGAACTCCCGGCCCAGCCCCGAGTTCTTGAAGCCGCCGAACGGGCCGTTGAAGTCCAGGCTGAAGCTGTTGACCGAGAAGGTCCCGGTCCGGACCTGACGGGCGATGTCGACGCCGTGCTCCGCGTCGGCCGCCCAGACGCTGCCGGAGAGGCCGTACTCGGAGTCGTTGGCGATCCGGATCGCGTCCGCCTCGTCCTCGTAGGGCAGCAGGCAGACGACGGGGCCGAAGATCTCCTCCCGCGCCACCCGCATCCGGTTGTCGACGGAGCCCAGCAGCGTCGGTTCGACGTACCAGCCGCGTGGCTGGGACTCCGGGACGCCGCCGCCCGCGAGGACCTTCGCGCCCTCGTCCTGGCCGATCCGGATGTAGTCGAGGTTGCGCTGCTGCTGTCGCTTCGCGACCAGCGGGCCGATCTGCGTCTCCGCGGCCAGCGGGTCGCCGACGACCAACTCCCCTACCGCCGCGGCCATCTTGTCCGCGATCTCGTCGTAGCGGGAGCGCGGCGCGAGGACGCGGGTCAGGGCGACGCAGGCCTGACCGTTGTTCATGTAGGAGGAGCCCATCAGGTTGGCGACCGCCGCGTCCAGGTCCGCGTCCGGGAGCAGGATGGCGGCGGACTTGCCGCCCAGCTCCAGGGTGACGCGGGTGAGGTTGCGCGAGGCGACCTCCATGATCCGCTTGCCCGCCGCGACCGAGCCGGTGAAGGAGATCTTGTCGACGCCCGGGTGCCCGACCAGGTACTCGCTGACCTCGCGGTCGGCCGGGAGGATGCTGAGCACGCCCTCCGGCAGCCCGGCCTCGGTGGCGATCTCGGCCAGGATGTAGGAGTCCAGCGGCGTCTCCGGCGACGGCTTGAGCACCACCGTGCAGCCGGTGAGCAGCGCGGGCGCGAGCTTGGCCGCCGCGACGAACTGCGGGACGTTCCACGGCACCACGGCCGCGACCACCCCGGCCGGTTCGCGCCGGACCAGCAGCGGGCTGAGCACGCCGCTGCGGTACTCCTCGAAGCGGAAGTTCCGGGCGGCGGCGATGGCCGCGTCCCAGATCATCATCGGGCCGTATGCCTGGGCGAGGATGCTCCACGAGTACGGCGAACCGTTCTCGGAGCTGATCACCCGGGCGATCTCGTCGGCGCGGGCGGCGATGCCGTCCTTGATCCGCTCGCAGACGGCGATCCGCTCGGCGAGGCTCATCCGCGGCCACGGGCCCTCGTCGAACGCGGTTCGGGCGGCGGCGACCGCGCGGTCCACGTCCTCCCGTGAGGCGTGCGGGACCCGGCCGATGACCTCCTCGGTGTGCGGGGAGATCACCTCGATCACCTCGGACCCGGCCGGGGCGACCAGCGCGCCGCCGATGTAGAGCTCGCCGTACTCGGCGACGCCGCCGGACGCAGCGCTTTCGGTCATCGACCTCTCCCTCCGGAACCCTGTCCCACTCACTGAGAACTGATACCAGTTCTACTTATGGGCAGCAATGGCCATGCAGTAACCTCCGGCATTGGATGCATGGCACAAGGAACTTGTTCCAGCTTTCACGCTTGCCCGTCGACCGAGGAGGCTGCACGTGCCGCAGGAGCTGCCCCAGGAGAACCCCGACCGCGTGGCCTGGCGTGACCGCGTCCTCCCACCCGTGCAGGACCTGGGCGGCGGCGTGTGGAGCATCCCGGTACCGATCCCGGACAACCCGCTGCGGTACACGCTCGTCTACCTGCTGGAGAGCGACAGCGGCCCGGTCCTCGTCGACACCGGCTGGGACGACCCGTCCGGACGCGAGATCCTCGCCGCCGGGGTCGCGGCCGCCGGGCACGCGATGTCCGACATCCACGGCATGCTGATCACCCATCACCACCCGGACCACCACGGGCTCTCCGCGCACGTGCGCGAGCTCTCCGGGGCGTGGATCGGCATGCACGAGGCGGAGGCCGCGGTGGTGCGCGCGGTCCGCGACGTCCCCTCGGAGGTCTGGATCGGCCGGATGACCCGGAGCATGCGGGCGGCCGGGATCCCGCAGGAGCATCTCGACGGCCTGTCCTCGTGGGGCGACGACTCCGAGGGCGGCCCGGCGACACTCGGCGCGGCGGTCCCCGACCGCGAGCTGGTGCACGGCGAGAGCGCCGGTGTCCCAGGCCGTGAGGTGCGGGTGATGTGGACGCCGGGCCACACCCCGGGCCACGTCTGCCTCTTTTTGGATGAGAAGCCGCGCACCCGGTTGCTCAGCGGCGACCATCTGCTGCCCACGATCACCCCCGTGGTCAGCCTCTATCCGGAGAACCCGCAGGACGAGCCGACCGACCCGCTCGGCGACTTCCTCGACTCGCTGGAGCGGATCGCCGCGCTCGCCCCCGAGGAGGTCCTGCCCGCGCACCAGTACCGCTTCACGGACGCGCCGGGCCGGGTCCGCCAGTTGCTCGACCACCACGCCGAGCGGCTGGCCGACCTGCACAGCCAACTGCGTGACGAGCCGCTGACGCTCTGGCAGGCGGCGCAGGGTATGCACTGGAACCGGCCCTGGGAGGAACTGGGCTTCCTGGCCCGGCACCTGGCCGTCTCGGAGGCGGCGGCGCATCTGCGCAGACTGGTCAAGACGGGTCTGGCGGAGGCGGTCACGGACGAGGACCCGATCCGCTACCACGCACGGTGAGCGCTAGGGTGTGGCTCGCGCGTTGATCCGCGCCGCGATCGGTGCCGCGATCCGCGCCGCGTTCCCGTGCTCAGCGAAAGGCCTCACCCGCATGCACTCCGCTCTCCGCCCCGTCGTGACGGCGGCATGTGGTGTCGCCCTGTCGGCGTCCGTCGTTCTCGGCATCGCCGGACCGGCGCTGGCCGCGCCGACGAACGGCTCGCCGATCTCCCCGACGACCGCGCCGGCGGTTGCGCCCACCTCCGCTACACCGTCCGCTGCGGCCTCGGCGCCCGCCGCGTCCTCCGCCGCCTCCTCGACTCCCACTGCCACCACCGGCACCCCCACGAGCCACCCCACCGCACCGCAGAGCCCCAGCGCCCCCGCGTCGGCGTCCTCCGCCTCACCCGCCCCGAGCAAGGGCAGCAGTGGCACCTCGCCGTGGCTGTTCTTCGCCGTGGTGCTGGTCGCCAGCGTGGGCGCCGGACTCTTCATCAGCTACACGCGCAGCAAGCGCTCCTGACCCGTCAGAGCAGCTCCGCCGTCTCCGACGCGAACGGGTCGTGGCGGGGAGTCAGGAAGTCTTCACTCGAACGAGTTCGAGGACAGCTGCGCGTCCAGGATCCGGGCCCACTGGCGGACGATTCGGGCGCGGCGGGCGCCGTCGTCGCTGAGGATGTCGGCGAGGCCGAGGCCGCGGGCCATGTCCAGGGTGGCCTGGACGGTCTCGCGGACGCCCGGGTGGGACTCGTCCGCGCCGAGGAGGGCGACGGCGGTGTGGTGGGTCTCGCGGCCGACGCGGGACTCCAGTTCGAGGACGCGCGGGCGGAGCTGGTCGTCGGTGCTGACCGCGACCCAGAGTTGCAGGGCGGCGCGGAAGAGCGGGCCGGTGTAGAGGTCGACCAGCATCCGCACCACGGCCTCGGTGCGGTTCGGACCCCGGGACGGGAGCGCCGCGGCGGCCGACTGCACAGCGGCGTGGCGCTGGACCGCGACGTGTTCGACGGCCGCCGTGAAGAGGTCCTCGCGGGTCGGGAAGTGGTGCTGGGCCGCGCCGCGGGAGACCCCGGCGCGCTCGGCGACCACGGCGACCGTGCTGCCGGTCCAGCCGACCTCGGCGAGGCAGTCGACGGCTGCCTCCAGCAGGCGCTGCCGGGTGACCCTGCTCCGGTCCTGCTTGGGGGCGCGGGCAGAGGTTGCGGCAGGGGCGGGGGCGACTGGTTGTGGCGACACGGCTGAATTCCTTTCCGTGCAGAACTCTAGACGCCCCCACCCGAGCGGAGCCGACGCGTCCGCTCAGTAGGACCGCTGCTCCGTAGGTCTGCCGAGTAGGACTGCCGCTCAGTACGACTTCGGCAGGCCGAGGGTGTGCTGGGCGACGTAGTTGAGGATCATCTCCCGGCTGACCGGCGCGATCCGCCCGACCCGGACCCCGGCGACCAGCGTCGCCAGGCCGTACTCGGACGTGAGGCCGTTGCCGCCCAGCGTCTGCACCGCCTGGTCGACGGCGCGGACCGCCGCCTCCGCCGCCGCGTACTTGGCCATGTTGGCGGCCTCGCCCGCGCCGAGGTCGTCGCCCGCGTCGTAGAGGAAGGCGGCCTTCTGCATCATCAGCCGGGCCAGTTCCAGCTCGATGCGGATCTGGGCCAGCGGGTGGGCCAGGCCCTGGTGCGCGCCGATCGGCGTCTTCCAGACGGTCCGCTCCTTGGCGTAGTCGACCGCGCGGTCCAGCGCGAACCGGGCCATGCCGGTCGAGTACGCGGAGGCCATGATCCGCTCCGGGTTGAGGCCCGCGAAAAGCTGGAGCAGGCCCGCGTCCTCGTCGCCGATCAACGCGTCGGCCGGGAGCCGGACGTCGTCCAGGAAGAGCTGGAACTGCCGCTCGGGCATGTGCAGTTCCATGTCGATCGGCCGGTACTCGAAGCCGGGCGCGTCACGCGGGACCACGAAGAGCGCGGGCTTGAGCTTGCCGGTCCGGGCG
Source organism: Streptacidiphilus fuscans (assembly GCF_015690355.1). Classification (GTDB taxonomy): domain Bacteria; phylum Actinomycetota; class Actinomycetes; order Streptomycetales; family Streptomycetaceae; genus Streptacidiphilus; species Streptacidiphilus fuscans. The sequence continues at coordinate 63,872 of NZ_JADPRT010000020.1, forward strand.
TCCTCGGTGCGGCCGACGATCAGCGTCGCGTCGCTCGCGTCCACGCCGGAGATGAAGACCTTCCGGCCGCTGAGCAGCCAGTCCGAGCCGTCGCGGCGCGCCGTGGTGGTGAGCCGGTGCGAGTTGGAGCCGGCGTCGGGCTCGGTGATGCCGAAGGCCATCCGGACGCTGCCGTCGGCGAAGCCGGGCAGCCAGCGCTGCTTCTGCTCCTCGGTGCCGAAGCGGGCGATGATGCTGCCGCAGATCGCGGGCGTGACCACCAGCATCAGCAACGGGCAGCCCGCGGTGCCGAGTTCCTCCAGGACGATGGCGAGTTCCTGCATGCCCGCGCCGCCACCGCCGTACTCGGTGGGCAGGTTGACGCCGAGGAAGCCCAGCTTGCCCGCCTCGCGCCAGAGTTCCTCCGGGATGCGGTGCTCCTTGCCGCAGGAGAGCAGGTAGTCGAGGCCGTAGCGGGCGCCGAGCGCGCGCACCGCGGCGCGCAGGTCGCGGCGCTCCTCGGACTCGACGAAGGTGCTTTCGTAGGTGCTTGCCGACGCGGTCATGGCTGCGGGGTCCCCTCCTCCGGGGTGGTGTCCCCCGGGGTCATGTCCGATGTCTTGCTGCCTGCGGGTGCGAGCTCCTCGCCGATCACGGCGAGCAGCGCTCCGGTGTCGACCTGCTGGCCGACGGTCGCGCGCAGTTCGGTGACGGTGCCGTCGGCCGGGGCGGTGACCTTGTGCTGCATCTTCATCGCCTCCAGCCACAGCAGTGGCTGCCCGGCGGTGACGCGGTCCCCGACCGCCGCCTCGACGCGGACGACCGTGCCGGGCATCGGCGCGAGCAGCGAACCGGCCGCCGCCTCCAGGCTCGGGTCCGGGAAGCGGGGAAGCTCGTGCAACGCGACCGCCCCGAGCGGCGAGTCGACGTGGATCAGCTCTCTGCCCGACGCCGGGCCGTACCGCGCGACGGCGAACGTCCGCCGCACGCCGTCGACTTCGAGCACCACCCGGTCCGCCGCCGAGTCGACGAGCACGACGCCCGGGTGGGCTTCGGCGCGCAGGCCGTCCCGGGTCAGGCGGTAGCTGACCTCCTGCTCGCCCCCGTCCACCCCGGCCACGGCGTAGCGCTTGACCTGCGGATGCGCGGGCACGTTGCGCCAGCCCCCGGCGATCGGCGTGCGCCGCGCCGCCGCGTCGGCAAGGGCCGCTGCCAGCGCGGAGACCGCGACGGCGTCCTTGTCCGTGGCGGCGGGGCCGCCTTCGGGAGGGTTGCGGGTGAGGAACGCGGTGTCGACGTGTCCGGCCAGGAACTCGGGGTGCCGCAGCACCTGGACCAGCAAGTCGCGGTTGGTGGTGAGCCCGTGGACGCGGGCGCGGCCGAGGGCCCCCGCCAGGCGCCGCGCGGCCTCGACCCGGGTCGGGGCCCAGGCGATGACCTTGGCGAGCATCGCGTCGTAATGGACGCCGACGGCGCTGCCCGACTCGATGCCCGCGTCCAGCCGCAGCCCGGCGGTCTCCCCGGCGCGCGGCGGCGCGAACTCGACGCCCACGCCCGGCAGGTCGAGCAGCTCGACGGTCCCGGTCTGCGGCTGCCAGTCGCGCGCCGGGTCCTCGGCGTAGAGGCGGACCTCGATGGCGTGACCCTGCGGCGCGGGCGGCGCAGCCGACGGCAGCGGCGAGCCCTCGGCGACCTGCAGTTGCAGCGCGACCAGGTCCAGCCCGGTGACGCACTCGGTGACCGGATGCTCCACCTGCAGGCGGGTGTTCATCTCCAGGAAGAAGAACCGCCCGTCCGGCGCGAGCAGGAACTCGGCCGTGCCCGCGCCGACGTAGCCGATGGCGCGCGCCGCGGCGCGGGCGGCCTCGTGCAGCCGCTCGCGGGTGTCCTCGGCGAGCAGCGGCGCGGGGGCCTCCTCGACGACCTTCTGGTGGCGGCGCTGGATCGAGCAGTCGCGCTCGCCCACCGCCCACACGGTGCCGTGGGCGTCGGCCAGCAGCTGCACCTCGACATGGCGGCCGGTCTCGACATACGGCTCGCAGAACACCTCGTCGCTGCCGAACGCGGCTGCCGCCTCGGCCCGCGCCGCGGCCAACTCCGACTCCAGCAGCGCCAGTTCCCTGACCACGCGCATGCCGCGTCCGCCGCCGCCCGCCGCCGCCTTGACCAGCAGCGGCAGGTCCGCGTCCGTCAGCTCGCCGGGCGCGGCGGCCGTCAGCACCGGGACGCCGGCCGCCGCCATCAGCTCCTTGGCACGGGTCTTGACGCCCATCGCCGCGATCGCGGACGGCGGCGGACCGATCCAGACCAGCCCGGCGTCGAGCACGGCCTGCGCGAACTCGGCGTTCTCGGACAGGAATCCGTAGCCCGGGTGGATCGCGTCCGCACCGGCCGCCCGGGCGGCGGCGATGACCAGGTCGCCGCGCAGGTAGGTGTCGGCGGGCGCGGCGCCCGGCAGGCGGACGGCGGCGTCGGCCTCGCGGACGTGCGGCGCGTCGGCGTCGGGGTCGGAGAAGACCGCGACGGTGGCGATGCCCAGGTCGCGGCAGGTGCGGAAGATCCGCCGGGCGATCTCGCCCCGGTTGGCCACCAGTACGGAGCCGATCACGGCTGTCCCTTCTGCAACAGGGTGGTTGGTCACGTCGGACACCGACCTCACATCCGGAAGACGCCGTAGCCGCCGCGCGCGCCCTGGATCGGCGCGCTGTGCACGGCGGAGAGGCAGAGGCCGAGGACGGTCCGGGTGTCGCGCGGGTCGATCACACCGTCGTCGTAGAGGCGGCCGGAGAGGAACATCGGCAGCGACTCGGACTCGATCTGCTGCTCCACCATGGCGCGCAGACCGGCGTCGGCCTCCTCGTCGTAGGCCTGACCGCGCGACACCGCCGCCGCGCGGGCCACCAGGGAGAGCACACCGGCCAGCTGCTGCGGCCCCATCACGGCCGACTTGGCGCTGGGCCAGGCGAAGAGGAAGCGCGGGTCGTAGGCGCGGCCGCACATACCGTAGTGGCCCGCCCCGTAGGACGCGCCGACCAGCACGGACAGGTGCGGGACACGCGAGTTGGAGACCGCGTTGATCATCATCGCGCCGTGCTTGATGATGCCGCCCTGCTCGTACTCCTTGCCGACCATGTAGCCGGTGGTGTTGTGCAGGAAGAGCAGCGGGATGTCGCGCTGGTTGGCCCACTGGATGAACTGGGTCGCCTTCTGGGCCTCCTGACTGAACAACACCCCCTGCGCGTTGGCCAGGATCCCGACCGGGTAGCCGTGGATCCGCGCCCAACCGGTCACCAGGCTCGGCCCGTAGAGCGGCTTGACCTCGTCGAAGTCCGAGCCGTCCACGACGCGCGCGATCACCTCGCGCGGGTCGAACGGCTGCCGCAGGTCGGCGGGGACGATACCGAGCAGCTCCTCCTCGTCGTACTTCGGCGGTTCGACGACGTCGGCGGACGTCCCCGGGCCCTGCTTGCGCCACTCCAGCCGGGCGACGATCTGCCGGGCGCGGTGCAGCGCGTCGGCCTCGTCGACGGCGAAGTGGTCGGCCAGTCCGGAGACGCGGGCGTGCATCCGCGCGCCGCCGAGCGACTCGTCGTCGCTCTCCTCGCCCGTCGCCATCTTGACCAGCGGCGGGCCGCCGAGGAAGACCTTGGACCGCTCGTCGATCATCACCACGTGGTCCGACATCCCTGGCACGTACGCGCCGCCGGCCGTCGAGTTGCCGAAGACGACGGAGAGGGTGGGGATCCCGGCGGCGGAGAGCCGGGTGAGGTCGCGGAAGAGCGCGCCGCCCGGGATGAAGATCTCCTTCTGGCTGGGCAGGTCCGCGCCGCCCGACTCGACCAGGTTGACCAGCGGCAGTCGGTTCTCCAGCGCGATCTGGTGGCAGCGCAGCGCCTTCTTCAGCGTCCATGGGTTGCTCGCGCCGCCGCGCACGGTCGGGTCGTTGGCGGTGATCAGGCACTCGGTGCCGGAGATCCGCCCGATGCCGGTGACCATGCCCGCGCCGACCGGGTAGTCGGTGCCCCACGCGGCCAGCGTGGAGAGTTCGAGGAAGGGTGTGTCCGGGTCCAGCAGCAGCTCGATCCGTTCACGCGGCAGCATCTTGCCGCGCTTGCGGTGCCGCTCCACGTACTTGGGCCCGCCACCGGCCACGGCCTTGGCCTGCTCGGTGTCGAGCTCGGTCAGCTTCTCCAGCATGGCCGCACGGTGCGCGGCGAAGTCGGCGCTGTTCGGGTCGACGCCGGTCTGGAGCACACTCACAGCACCCCCTCCTTCGCTTCTCCGCCCGCGAGGCAAAGCCGCGCAGAACTGCAATAGGTGCGGGCCGTAGCCTCGCGTGCGTCGCTCACAGAAGGACCTCCGGGATGTCCAGGTGCCGGGAGCGGAGCCACTCGCCGAGCGCCTTGGCCTGCGGGTCGAATCGGGCACGGGAGGCGACGCCGTCGCCGAGGATGCCCGCGACGGTGAAGTTGAGCGCGCGCAGGTTCGGCAGCACGGTCCGGGTGACGGCCAACCCGGCTGTCTCCGGCAGCAGTTCACGCAGCTTCTCGACGGTGAGGGCGTGCGCGAGCCAGCGCCACGTGTCGTCGGTCCGGGCCCAGACGCCGATGTTGGCGCTGCCGCCCTTGTCGCCGCTGCGCGCCCCGACGACGCGGCCGAGCGGCTCGCGCCGGGTCGCCGCGCGGACGGCGGGGTCCAGCGGCGTCGGCAGCACCGTCTCGGGCAGCGGCTCCAACTCGCGTGCTGCGGGCGCGGGTTCGACGGGGACACGGCTGCCGTCCGGCAGCACGGCCGTGTGCGAGACGTCGGCGGGGTCGGCGGTCAGCGCCTCGAAGATGCCGTAGGGCGTGCCCTTGTCCGGCGGCGCGGTGAGGTGGAAGCCGGGGTATCCGGCGAGCGCCAGCTCGACGGGCGCGGCGGCGACGGCGCGGGAGACGAGCTTGGCGTCCGGGTCGCGCACGGTCAGCCGCAGCAGCGCGCTTGCCTCCTCCTCGGTGGCGGCGTCGGCGTGGTCGGTGCGGGCGAGGGTCCAGCGCAGTTGCTCGGGCTGCTGCTTGCCGAGCGCGTCCAGCGTTTCCGCGAGTTGACTCTTCATCAACTCCGCCTTGGCGTCGATGTCCAGGCCGGTCAGCACGAAGACCGCCTCGCCGATCCAACCGCCGAGCCGGTTGACGCCGACCTTGAGCGTGGGCGGCGGGGCCTCCCCGCGCACGCCGGAGATCCGGACGCGGTCGGGGCCGTCGGCCGTCAGCGCCACGGTGTCCAGGCGCGCGGTGACATCGGGTCCCGCATAGCGAGCGGGGCCGGTCTCGTAGAGGAGTTGAGCGGTGACCGTCTCGGCCGTGACCGCACCACCAGTACCGACGTGCTTGGTGACGACCGCCGATCCGTCGGCGTGGATCTCCGCCAGCGGAAAGCCGGGGCGTTCGCCGCCGCGCAGCACCTCCTGGAAGAAGGAGAAGTTGCCGCCGGTCGCCTGCGTCCCGCACTCCAGCACGTGCCCGGCCACCACCGCACCGGCGAGCCGGTCCCAGTCGTCGCGCGCCCACCCGAAGTGCGCCGCGGCCGATCCGCTGACCAGCGCGGCGTCGGTGACCCGTCCGGTGACCACGACGTCCGCGCCCGCGTTCAGGCAGGCGGTGATCCCCCAGCCGCCGAGATAGGCGTTGGCCGCCAGCGCATCCGGCCGTTCGGCGCGGACGGCGTCGAGGACGTCGTCGCCCTCGACGTGCGCGATCCGCGCCTGCGAGAGCCCGAGCCGGTCGGCGAGTTCGCGCATCCGGTCGGCCAGCCCGGCGGGATGGAGACCGCCGGCGTTGACGACGACGCGGACGCCGCGATCGAGGGCGAGGCCGAGGCACTCCTCCATCTGCCGCAGAAACGTCCGGGCGTAACCGAGCGAGGGGTCCTTCAGCCGGTCCCGGCCGAGGATCAGCATGGTCAACTCGGCGAGATAGTCCCCGGTCAGCACGTCCAGCGGGCCGCCGGTCAGCATCTCCCGCACGGCGTCGAACCGGTCACCGTAGAACCCGGACGCGTTCCCGACGCGCAGGACCTTCCCGTCCTCGGACACCCCATGCCCCTTCCGCACTCCGCCTCTGCGGCGGCACCGAACGCGACGGAGCCAGCGTGGCAGGCGGGCCAGAAACAATCAAGCATGCCTGCTTTATTTTGTCCCGAGAAAAACGGACGGCGTCCCGTAGGAACGGGACGCCGTCCACAGCGGGTCGGCACCGATCACAGCCGCTGGATGATCGTCCCCGTCGCCAGCGCGCCGCCCGCGCACATCGTCACCAGGGCGAACTCCTTGCCGCTGCGCTCCAGTTCGTGCAGCGCCGTGGTGATCAGCCGGGCGCCGGTGCAGCCGACCGGGTGGCCGAGGGCGATGGCGCCGCCGTTGACGTTGACCTTGTCCATGTCGGCCTTCATCACGTGGGCCCAGGAGAGCACCACGGAGGCGAAGGCCTCGTTGATCTCGACGATGTCGATGTCCTTGAGCGACATCCCCGCCTTGCCCAGCACCGCGCGCGTCGCGTCGATCGGGCCGTCGAGGTGGTAGTGCGGATCGGAGCCCACCAGCGCCTGGGCGATGATTCGCGCCCGGGGCGTGAGCCCGAGCGCACGCGCAGCGCGTCGCGAGGCCCACATCACGGCGGCCGAACCGTCGGATATCTGCGAGGAGTTGCCGGCGGTGTGGATCGCGTTCGGCAGCACCGACTTGAGGCCGCTGAGGCCCTCGAGCGAGGTGTCGCGCAGGCCCTCGTCGTGGTCGAAGAGCCGCCACATGCCCTGGCCGGCGGCCTGTTCGGCCTCCGTGGTGGGGACCTGGACGGCGTACGTCTCGCGCTTGAACCGCTCCTCCGCCCAGGCCTGCGCGGCGCGCTGCTGCGAGGCGACGCCCAGCGCGTCCACGTCCGCCCTGGTCAACCCGCGGTTGCGGGCGATGCGTTCGGCGGCCTCGAACTGGTTGGGCAGGTCGACGTTCCACTCCTCGGGGAACGGCCGCCCGTTGCCGCCCGCCGAGCCCGCACCCAGCGGGACGCGGGACATCGACTCGACGCCGCAGGCCACGCCGACGTCTATGGCGCCTGCCGCGATCATGTTGTGGACCATGTGGTTGGCCTGCTGCGACGAGCCGCACTGGCAGTCCACGGTGGTCGCGGGGACCTCGTACGGCAGGCCCATGGCCAGCCACGCGTTGCGGGCCGGGTTCATCGACTGCTCGCCGGCGTGGGTCACCGTTCCGCTGACGATCTGCTCGACCACGTCCGGCTGGACGCCGGTGCGGGCGAGCAGTTCACGGAAGGTCTCGCCGAGTAGATAGGCGGGGTGCAGGTTGGCGAGCGCGCCTCCCCGCTTCCCGATGGGGGTACGCACTGCCTCGACGATGACGGGCTCAGCGGCCATGAGCAGTCCCTCCCGACTGGGCCAAGAACTGATACTCGTTCTAGTTCTGTCGACCTTTCTATTCGCCCCGGAGCCCCCGCGCAAGGCCCTTGCATCCACTAGAACGTGTTACTACCGTCGAGTGGAGATCTGACGATCCGTCAGAGATCGATCAGTGTCGACCCCACCGTTCACCCAGTCCCGAACGGTGCGTCAGGCGCAGCCCAGGAGGCCCGAGATGTCCTGCCCGGCCCTACACGACGGATTCGACCCCACCGATCCGGAAATCAACCAGGCGGCCGTGCCACTGCCGGAGTTCGCGGAGCTGCGCCGCACCGCGCCCGTCTGCTGGATCCCGCAGGCCGACGGGACGGCCGGTTTCGACGACGGCGGCTACTGGGCGGTGACCCGGCACGCCGACGTCAAGGAGGTCTCTACCCACCCCGAAACCTTCTCCTCCAGCACCAACACCGCGATCATCCGCTTCCACCCGTCGATCCAGCGCGACGCGATCGACAGCCAGCGGCTGATCATGCTCAACATGGACCCGCCCGAGCACACCCGGCTGCGCTCGATCGTCCAGCGCGGCTTCACCCCCCGCGCCATCAACGCGCTCCAGGACACCCTGCGGGACCGCGCCGAGCGGATCGTGCACAGCGCGGTCAAGGAGGGGACGGGCGACTTCGTCGCCGACGTGGCCTGCGAACTGCCGCTGCAGGCGATCGCCGAACTGATCGGCGTGCCGCAGCAGGACCGGGGCAAGATCTTCCACTGGACCAACACCATGGTCGGCTACGACGACCCCGAACTCGCCATCTCCACGGAGAAGGGGATGGAGTCCGCCGCCGAACTGATGATGTACGCGATGGGCATGGCCGAGGAACGCAAGGGCTGTCCGGCCGACGACATCGTCACCAAGCTGGTCAACGCCTCCGGCCAGGGCAACCTCAGCTCCGACGAGTTCGGCTTCTTCGTGCTGGTGCTGGCGGTGGCCGGGAACGAGACCACCCGCAACGCCACCAGCCACGGCATGCACGCGATGCTGACCCACCCCGAGCAGTGGGAGCTCTACAAGGAGCGCCGCCCGCAGACGGCCGCCGACGAGATCGTCCGCTGGGCCACCCCGGTGATCTCCTTCCAGCGCACCGCCACCGGGGACACCGAGCTGGGCGGGCAGCAGATCCGCGAGGGACAGCGGGTCGGCATCTTCTACGCCTCGGCCAACAACGACGAGGAGGTCTTCGCCGACCCGCGGACCTTCGACGTCCTGCGCGACCCCAACCCGCACCTGGGCTTCGGCGGCGGGGGTCCGCACTTCTGCCTCGGCGCCAACCTGGCCCGGCTGGAGATCGACCTGATCTTCAACGCCATCGCCGACGCCATGCCCAACATCCGGCTCACCGGCGAGCCGCGCCGGCTGCGCTCGCCGTGGCTGAACGGGATCAAGCGGCTCGACGTGCAGTACGCGTAACCGCAGGTGACACGGGGCCGGTCCACGCTGGCCGGCCCAGGCGGCCGGTCCACGGGGCCGGTCCTCACCCGTTCGGTCGAGCCAGGGCGCAGGGCGGTCGGCGCGCTGGTACGTCTTGGGCATGGCCCAGCAGCAGGCAGTAGACGCCGTACAGGGTGGACCGCCTCCGGCGGAGGAGAATCCGCGGCGAGTACGGCTGGTCTTCCTCGGCGTGATGCTGGGCATGTTCCTGGCCGCGCTCGACCAGACCATCGTGTCCACCGCGCTGCCGACCATCGTCGGCGACCTCGGCGGCGCCAACCACCTCTCCTGGGTGGTCACCGCCTACATGCTGGCGGCCACGGCGACCACGCCGCTCTGGGGGAAGCTCGGCGACCTCTTCGGCCGCAAGGGCGTTTTCCTCGTCTGCATCGTCATCTTCCTGGTCGGCTCCGCGCTGTGCGGACAGGCCCGCAACATGACCGAGCTGATCGCGTTCCGTGCCGTCCAGGGTCTGGGCGGCGGCGGGCTGATGGTGCTGGCCATGGCGGTCATCGCCGACGTCGTCCCGCCGCGCGAACGCGGGCGCTACCAGGGCGTGATCGGCGCGGTCTTCGGGGTCTCGTCGGTGGTCGGGCCGCTGCTGGGCGGGTTCCTGGTCGACAACCTCAACTGGCGCTGGGTCTTCTACGTCAACCTGCCGGTGGGCGTGGTCGCGCTCTTCGTCATCGCGACCGCGCTGCACGCCAAGAAGCCGGAGGGCCGGCCCAGCATCGACTACGTCGGCACGGTGCTGCTGGCCGCCGCCTCCACCTGTCTGGTGCTGATCACCAGCCTGGGCGGGCAGACCTGGGCCTGGAACTCGGTCGAGGTCTGGGGCTGCGGCATCGGCGCGGTGGTGCTGATCGGGGCGTTCATCTGGGTCGAGCAACGCGTCAAGGAGCCGGTGCTGCCGCTGCGGCTGTTCAAGAACCGGATCTTCACCGTCTGCTCGGCGATGGGCTTCATCATCGGCCTGTGCATGTTCGGGGCGCTCTCCTACATCCCGCTGTACATGCAGGTCGTCAACGGCAACTCGCCCACGCAGTCCGGGCTTCGGCTGCTGCCGATGATGGCGGGCGTGCTGATCACCTCGATCGGCACCGGGCAGCTGATCAGCCGCACCGGGCGCTACAAGATCTACCCGATCCTCGGCACCGCGCTGACCTGCGTCGCGCTGGTCCTGCTCGCGCAGGTGGACGAGAAGACCAGCGCGACCGTGATGGGCGTCTACATGCTGATCCTCGGCCTCGGGCTGGGCCTGGTGATGCAGGTGCTGATCATCGCGGTGCAGAACTCGACCGACTTCGCGGACCTGGGCACGGCCACCTCGGGCGTCACCTACTTCCGGTCCATCGGCGGCTCGTTCGGCGCGTCGATCTTCGGGACGGTGCTCAACAACCAGCTGAACTCGAAGATCACCCATGCCCTCGCCGACGGGACGCTCTCACCGCACTTCCCGGTGAAGGAGGTGCTGGCCGACCCGACACTTGTGGCCAAGGCCCCGCCCGCGCTGAAGCCGATCGTGGAACCCTTCCTGCACCTCTTCGCCATCTCGCTGCAGACCGTCTACCTGGTCGCGGCCGGGATCGCGGTGATCGCCTTCGTGCTGTCGCTGTTCCTGCGCGAGGTGCCGCTGCGGACCGCGACCCGCACCAGCGGCCAGGGCGAGGCCGCCGGTCCGCCGACCTTCCGCAGCTCGGCCGAGGAGATCGAGGGCATGATCACCCGGCTCTCCAGCCGGGAGAACATCTGGGAGCGCTACGGCCGCGCCATCGACAAGGCCGGCGTCGACATCTCCGTCCCGCAGGCCTACGGCCTGTTCCGGCTCCACCACGCGGGCCCGATCACGGAGGACGAGATCTGCGCCCGACTCAAGATCACCCCCGACGAGATCCGGCCCAAGCTGGACGCGATGGTCGCCTCCGGCCGGGTCCAGCGGGACCAGAACGGCGTGCTGACGCTGACCGCCAGCGGCCAGGACGTCATCGACAAGCTCTGCACCGCGCGAGTGGCCCAACTCAGCAAGAAGCTGGAGGGCTACTCCCCCGATCAGCATGCGGAGCTGGTCTCGATGCTCCGGGTGCTGGCGGACGACTCCCTCGACGCACCCGGTCGGATGCTGACCGACTGACGTCGCCTCCGCGCACGAGCGTCTTCTGGCATTCGTCCTGGTATCGCCCACCGACGCGGCCAAGTGGATGCTTTTCGGCCACTTTCGCGGGTTCGCAGCGTCCGAATGATGCTGCATAATCGGCGCGACCGACGCGCGGGCCGGTGCGTCAGGGTGGGTGGCCAGCTGGGGGTGTGATGACGTTTCCGCCGCACGACGGGGACATCGACGCGAGCAACGACGAGACGACGGTGCTGCCGCCGATCGACGGTTCCCCTGAGCTGGTGCGCCCCTACGTCCAGGCGGTGGAGTCGGAGCCGGCAGCGCGGTGGGAGCCGACATCCGGGCCCGAGCCGGAGGCTCAGCCCGAGCCGGACGCGGAGGCCCAGCCGGAGCCGGAGCCCGAACCACAGCCGGTCGCTGTCGAACCCGTGCCGGTCGCCACCGTGCCGGTCGCTGCCGCGGTGCCGGTCGGCGCGACCGAGGTGCTGCCCGCGCCCGACGCGTACCCCCGCGAAGCGCGCGGCGGTGGGCGCAAGGGCTGGGCGCTGGCCGGTGGAGCGCTGCTGCTGATCCTCGTCGGAACCGGCGCCGCGCTGCTGACCCAGCCGTCCGGCAGCAGCCCGACCGCGAGCACGACGCCCAGTCAGGCGAGCACCTCGGCGTCCCCGACGGAGTCGGTGTCGCCGTCCGCGTCCGTCTCCCCCAGCCCGACCCCGTCGCACAGCGCGAGCCCGAGCCCGAGTGCCAAGCCCAGCCCGACGGTCCGGCCGACGCCGAAGCCCTCCCCGTCCGCGACGCGGCCGAGCCCGTCGCCCAGTGCCTCCCGGACGCCGGGCGCGGGCACCACGCTCCAACTCGGCTCGACCGGCCCCGCCGTGGTCACGCTCCAGCAGGACCTGCGCGCGCTCTGGATCGACCGCGGCCTCCAGCCCAGCGGCACCTACGACCAGCGCACGGAGCAGGACGTCGCCTCGTTCCAGGTCTGGTACGGGGTGCAGGGCGACCCCTCCGGCGTCTACGGGCCCAACTCGCAGGCCAAGATGGCCCAGCTGATGGCCCGAGGGAACAACGGCGGTGGCGGGAACAACGGCGGCTAGACCCGGTCCGCTCGACCGAGCCGTGCGCCGGGCGTCAGCCGGTGATCGCCCCGGCGATGCTGATGCCCGCAAGGACCAGCATGATCACCGCGGCGACGCGGGTGATCACGCTCAGCGGGACGTGCTTCATCAGCTTCTGCCCGCCGACGATCGCGAGGCCGCCGACCGCGCAGAGGGCGAGCCAGGAGCCGAGGCCGACGGCGAGCCAGTCGGTGTACTTGGCGGCCAGGTTGGCCGTCATGATCTGGGTCAGGTCGCCGAACTCGGCCAGCGCGACCACCGCGAAGCTCGCGCCCGCGACGCGCCAGAAGCTGTCCGACTTCGGGTCGCGGCCCGAGCCCTCGTCCTCCTCCTCGTCCTTGTGGAGCAGCAGCATCGCCGCGCCCAGCAGGAAGAGGCCGCCGACCACGCCCTCCAGGACGCGGTGCGGCAGCAGCGACAGCAGCCGACCGGCGACCAGGGCCAGGCTGACCTGCACGGCCATCGCCGCAGCCACCCCGGCGAAGACGTAGGAGGCACGGAAGCGGGTGCCGAGCACCAGGCTGGCCAGGGCGGTCTTGTCGGGGAGCTCGGCCAGGAAGATCACGCCGAAGGTGATTCCGGCGATGGCGATGCTGCTCACGGAGAACGTCCTCAGGTTTTGTTCGGCGCCGGGCCTCAGGCCCACGGCTGCGGGGACGCTTCGGCTCGGCAGCACGCATGGACATGACGGGCTGCGGCCGAAGGTCTCGCCGACGCGTCCACCCGCGCGAGCTGCGCGGCGACACGTCCCGGGCGCCGGGCGAGCGGTGAGGCTCGCCAGTATGTCGACGGTCCGGCGGAAGGCTACTCCCCTTCGAACGGGGTCGAGTCTACCTGGAGCGCGCTACGCCGAGGGAACGGCTTGGCCGTGTCGTGCGTCCCAGCCTGTGTAAGGTCTGAATAAGTATCATCGTCGGACTGAAAACTCATCGGGGGAAAACGATGGCTGCCACCACCCACCGCGTCCGCTCCGCCGCCCTCCTCGCCGTCGGCTCGGCCCTGCTGGCGGGATCGGTCCTCGCCGGGACGGGCACCGCCTACGCGAAGTCCGGGGCGTACGTCTCCGCCGGGACCTCGGTGCTGCGGATCGGGCAGAGCGCGCAGGTCACCGCGAGCGGCGGCGACGACTCGGTCCGGTACACCTACCTCTGCCTGGACGAGCGGACCGGCGGAAGCGGTTGGCACGTGCTCGGGTGCGCCTCGCAGCCGTGGCACGCCTACACCCGGTCGGTCCGTGCCACGTCGCGCGGAGCGGAGCAGTTCCGCGCCCGCCTGCTGGCCCGCCGCACCCTGACGGGTCCGCTGTGGGTGGACCGCGTCTCTGGCACGGTCACCGTCCTGGTGCACTGAGCCCGCGCCACCGAAGGACTTCTCGACGCCGGACCTTCTCGACAACGGGGATCTACCGGTGGAGTGTTGGGCCATGGACTACACGTCGCTCGGCCGCACCGGCCTCTCCGTCTCCCGACTGTGCCTGGGCACCATGAACTTCGGCCCGCACACCGAGGAGGCCGACGCGCACCAGATCATGGACAACGCCCTGGACGAGGGCATCAACTTCTTCGACACCGCCAACGTGTACGGCTGGGGCGAGAACAAGGGCCGCACCGAGAGCATCATCGGCAGTTGGTTCGGCAAGGGCGGTGCGCGCCGCGAGCGGACCGTGCTGGCCACCAAGCTCAACGGCGAGATGCCGATCCCCGGTTACGCGGGGAGCGACTGGCCCAACACGAACAAGCTGTCCGCGCTGAACATCCGCCGCGCCTGCGACGCCAGCCTGAAGCGGCTCGGCACGGACTACATCGACGTCTACCAGATGCACCACGTCGACCGGGCCACACCGTGGGACGAGATCTGGCAGGCGATGGAGGTTCTGGTCCAGCAGGGCAAGATCCTCTACGTCGGCAGCAGCAACTTCGCCGGCTGGCACATCGCCACCGCCCAGGGCGCGGCGGCCCGGCGGAACTACCTCGGACTGGTCGCCGAGCAGTCCCTCTACAACCTGATGACCCGCACGGTGGAGCTCGAGGTACTGCCGTCCGCGCAGTACCACGGGCTGGGCGTGATCCCGTGGTCGCCGCTCCAGGGCGGCCTGCTGGGCGGCGTGCTGCGCAAGGCCGCGAACGAGGGCGTACGCGGCGCGGAGCGGCTGGCCCGTCTCGACGAGGCGCAGATCGCGCAGCTCCGGCAGTGGGAGGAGTTCTGCGACAAGCTCGGCGCCGAGCCGGGCACGGTCGCGTTGGCCTGGCTGCTGCACCAGCCCGCCGTGACCGCACCGATCATCGGCCCGCGCACCGACGGCCAGCTCACCACGGCGCTGGCCGCGTTGGAGCTTTCCCTGGACGCGGACGCGCTGGCCGAGCTGGACCGGATCTTCCCCGGCCACAAGCCAGCGCCCGAGGACTACGCCTGGTAGTCGGACCAGGCGGTCCGGGCCCGACAACCCGGCGGGCAGGCATCGCGCCCCCTACGATCGGCGTATGAGCGCGGATCAGATCACGTACGTCGCCTTCCTCCGGGCGGTCAACGTCGGCGGCCGGAAGGTCGAGATGGCCCGGCTCCGGGCCGAGCTGGACGAGCTCGGCCTGGGGCCGTCGCGCACCTACATCGCCAGCGGGAACGCCTTCTTCGCCGCGCCGCGCACCAGCGGGGCGAAGCGGGCGGCGCTGCGCGCGCGGATCGAGGAGCGGTTGCAGGCGGCCTTCGGCTTCGAGATCCCGACCGCCCTCTACACCCTGGACGAGGTCGAGGAAGCGTATGCCGCCGCGCCGTTCGCGGCGATGGGACCCGCCGCCTCCCACGAGCGGTACTCGATGCTCTTCACCACCGGCACCCTCGATCCGTCCGTCCTGCCGCAGGTCGGGGCGCGCGGCGAGTGGGAGGTGATCGGCCTCCACGGCGCGACGGCCTACCTCCACTACCGCGTCGTCGAAGGCCGCGCACCGGGGAACCCGGTGCCTCGCCTGGAGAAGGCGTTCGGCGTCCAGGGCACCGGGCGGTTCCACCACACCGTCGAGAAGATCATCGCCGCCGCCCGGAAGTGACCGCTAGGGCCTGTTGCAGGCCCTAGCTCGGTCCGTCCCAGTCGAGCGTGGGCGGCAGCACGCCCTCCAGCGTGAGCAGCCAGCGCTTCACGTCCATGCCCAGCTCGCCGCCGAAGAAGCCGCCCAACCCGTCGGCCGCGACCACCCGGTGACAGGGCACCAGCAGGAACAGCGGGTTCGACCCCATGATCTGCCCCACCGCCCGGGCGGCGAGGTGTGCCTCCAGCTCGTTCTCGAACGCGCCGCTGCGGGTGGCGAGCTCGCCGTAGGTGACCGTGCGCCCGTAGCCGACCGTGTGCTCCAGCGTCTGCAGCACCTGACGCTGGACCCCCTCCGTCCAGCTCCAGTCCAACGGGAGCGAGAGGGTCCGACGCTCCCCCGCGAAGTACTCCGCGAACCGGGCGGCCACCGTCGTCGCCCGCTCGTCGTCCGCCGGGCACGGCTCACCGGGCAGCTCGTCGTGCCAGAACGACGTGCTGACGACACCGCGGTCGGTCACCGCGACCTGTATCGGCCCGGTGGGCAGCGGCGACTGGACCGAGACCCAGCGGGCGTTCGTCTCCATGCGGACGACTCTAGCGAGGGGGTCCGACAATCCCGGCGGAGCAGGTTTCAGAGCCGGTTCCGGCTGCGACTCAGGCGACTCAGGCAGGGTCCAGGGCCAGGGCCGCCGCGCCGATCAGGCCCGCGTCCGTGCCCAGTTCCGCCGCGCGGACCTGGAGGCCCTGGGTGAAGGGCAGCGCCGCGTAGGTCGTCAGGTGGTGACGCAGCGGCGCGAGCAGCAGCTCGCCGGCGCGGAGGACGCCGCCGCCGAGGACGGCCACGTCCAGCTCGACCAGTGTCGCGGTCGCCGCGATGCCCGCCGCCAGGGCCCGGGCGGCGCGGTCGAAGGCCGCGACGGCGACCGGGTCGCCCGCACGGGCCGACTCCGCCACCGCCGCCGCGTCCACGGCACCGTCGGGGCCGCCAGGGCTGCGCCAGCCGTTGGCCAGCGCCCAGGAGGCGATCGCGGTGCCGCTGGCCACCCGCTCCAGGCAGCCGCGGGAGCCGCACGGGCAGGGCTCGCCCTCGAAGTCGACGGTGATGTGGCCCAGATGACCCGCGTTGCCGGTCGGTCCCGGGTAGACCCTGCCGTCCAGGACCAGGCCCGCGCCGACGCCGGTCGAGACGACCAGGCAGATCGCGTTGGCGTAGCCGCGCGCGGCACCGCGCCAGTGCTCGGCGGCCGTCATGGCGACGGCGTCGCCGCCCAGGACCGTCGGCAGGCCGTCGACCTGCGGCAGTTCGCGGATCCGCGCGACGACGGGGAAGCCGCGCCAGGCCGGGATGTTGACCGGGCTGACCGTCCCGAGCCCGATGTCCACCGGCCCCGCGCTGCCGACGCCGACCGCGGTGACCCCGGCCCACGGCTCGTGCTCCGCCAGCACCGCGACCACCTCGGCAACGGCCGCGAAGACCTCGTCCGGATCGGGGGCCTTGGCCTTGGTCGGACGCTCGATCCGGTGCAGGAGGACGCCGTCCGGGTCCACCAGGCCACCGGCGATCTTGGTGCCGCCGATGTCGATCGCCGCGACGCAGGGCGCAGGGGAAGTGCTCATGGTCAGCGAGTCTGCTGGCCTGCGCCGCATGATGTCCACCCGGGACCCCCTTCGGCCTCAGGCTCAGCCTCAGGCGAGCCGGCCCACGTAGCGGATGCCGTTGGCGCGGATCGTGCCGGCGTCGATGGCCGCCTGCTCCTGCTCGACGGTCACGCCCTCCAGCGCCAGGTGGAAGTAGGGGTCGAACTCCAGCAGCTCGGTCTCGAAGGGTGACGCCTCCAGCGCGTGGAGCAGCGCCTTCCCGGTGAGCAGTCCGGCGTCGTCCGCCCAGCCCTCGATGTACGAGGACCAGTCGCCGCCCGCCTCCTGCCAGCCGTCACGATGCCGGGCCAGCCAGTAGCCCCGCTTCGGTTCCTCGTCCTCGGAGGCCGCCTGCGGCCCGAGCCGCTCGAAGCTCCAGCGCGCGGTCGCCTCGTCGAACCGCTCCCGCGCCCACTCGCGCACGACCAGCCGCCCGCCGGGCTGCATCAGTTCGGCGACGCGCGCCAGCAACGCGTCGATGTCGTCGACGTGGTGGAGGGACAGGCAGGCGACGACGGCCTGGACGGGAACGTCACCGACCCCCGGCTGCCAGTCCTCGAAGCGGACCTGACGGTACGACGGGCCGTCAGGCGCGCTCGGGTCGACGCCGACGGTGTGGTGCCCCTTGGCGTGCAGCAGCGGAACGAACCCGCCGAGCGGACCGCACCCGATCTCCACCACGGCACCCGGCCCCGGCGGGATCTGCTCCTTCACGAACGGCCACAACGCGTCGATCCGCTCCCGGTCCCCCGGCAGCACCGGACGCGGCCCGTCGTGGTGGTGGCGGTGGTCGTGGCCGGTCCCGTGCTGGTGACCGTGCTCGCCGTGACCGTGCCCGTGCTCGCCGTGCTCGTGCGCCATCCGCCACGCCTTCCGTCTCGCGTCCGCTTCGGTCGTTCGTCCGTGCGCGCTCAGCTTGCCACGCGGGCCGCGTGGCGGGACACCGCCGACACTGCCGACACCGAATCATCGGAAGGAACCGTTCCGGCCAGATCGGGGTTGGATGGCGGTTGAGGGAGTGTCGGCCACCGGCCGAGCGCGCCGCTGGTGCGTGTCAACGCCCCTCGCTCCGGAAGGACTTCAGCTCATGCGCTTTGCCGTCCTGGGTACCGGCATCGTCGGTCGCACGCTTGCCGGAAGACTGTCCTCGCTCGGCCACGAGGTCGTGATCGGCACCCGCGACCCGGAGGCGACGCTCGCCCGTCAGGACAAGGACCGGGCCGGGAACCCACCGATCTCCGCGTGGCTCTCGGAGCATCCGCAGGTCCGGCTCCTCCCCTACGCCGAGGTGGGCGCCTTCGCCGACCACGTCGTCAACGCGACCTCCGGCGACGGCACCCTGCCCGCGCTGGAGGCCGTCGGCGCGGCCCACCTGGTCGGGAAGATCATCATCGATGTCGCCAACCCGCTCGACTTCTCCCAGGGCTTCCCGCCCGCGCTCGACCCGGTCAACACCGACAGCCTGGCCGAGCAGATCCAGCGGGCGTTCCCCGAGGCCCGCGTCGTCAAGACGCTCAACACCATGAACACGCTGGTCATGGTCGAGCCGACGCGCGTTCCCGGTCCGCACTCGGTCTTCGTCTCCGGCGACGACGCCGAGGCCAAGAAGACGGTGACCGCGCTGCTGGAGTCCATCGGCTGGCCCGCGGACGAGATCTACGACCTGGGCGACGTCACCACCGCCCGCGGCTCGGAGATGACGTTCGCGCTCTGGGTCCGGCTGTACGGGGCCTTCGGGGACGGGGACTTCAACTTCCACATCCAGCGGGCGCCTCGCTCCGCCTGACCTACTGCTTGCCGTCGGCTTCCCCGGCGTCGCCCAGTTCGGAGACGACGGCGTCGACCTTGGTCAGCCACTCGGTCCAGAACCGCTCCATCTCGATCCCGGCGGTCAGGACCAGGTGCTGCAGCGTGGCCTCGGCGGTCTGCCGGGCCTGGTCGTCGGGGAAGTCGCGGGTCTCCATGATCCGGTAGGCGTCCAGTTGCGCCGCGTGGACCGCGAGGTGGCGTCTGACCTCCGCGCCGACGTCCCCCACGCCGACCATCGCCGCCGCGCGCAGCCGCAGCGCCAGCGGGTCGCGCAGCGGGCGCGGGTCGTCGCTGCGGGAGACCCATGCGGCGAGCTCCTCCCGGCCGTCGGGCAGGACCTCGTACTCCTTGCGGCGGCCCTGCGCCGGCGGTCCTGGAATGGCGCGGATCAGCCCGGCGTCCTCCAGCTTGCCGAGCTCGCGGTAGATCTGCTGGTGGGTGGCGGCCCAGAAGAAGCCGATCGACTTGTCGAAGCGCCGCGTCAGCTCCAACCCGGAGGACGGCTTCTCCAGCAGGGCGGTGAGGATGGCGTGCGGCAGCGACATGGCCCAGAGCCTAGTGCCGCACGCCTCCCCTCACCCGGTGCCCGGCTGCGTCAGCCGATCGCCCGCTGCCGGCACGCGGTGCCCACGGCGGTCATGGTCAGCGTCTGCTGCGCCGCGGTGCGGTTGCCACCGACGGAGTTGCCGGTGGTGTTGGTCCAGTACCGGGCCGGGGTGGTCTCGGCGAGCCCGCCGCCACCGCCGGTTCCGCTGCCGGAGAGGCCGAGGACCAGTCCGCTGTAGCGGTTGACCAGCCGGTACGCGCCGCTCCGACCGGAGACGGGGATGACGAACCACTGCTGGCCGACCGTCGGACCGCTCTTCGCCTCGGCCGTGACCGTCGGACGCGTGCCCCAGGCGCGGCTACTGGTCCTGCCCGAGTTCACGCCGAGCAGCTGACCCGTGGCGGCGTCGGTGATCCGGTAGGAGCCGTCGCCGTTGCTCGCGAACGACCAGTCCGCGAGCGCGGAGCCGGTGGTGGCGGCCGTCGAGGTGGTGGCGCTGCCGCCCGCGACCTGGGTCAGCACCCGACCGTCACCGTTGGCGATGGTGTACGTCTTGGTCGGGTCGAACGGCGAGACGGCCGGGGCCGAGGAGTCCACGGTCTCGTTGGCGTACTCGCCGTCCGAGCTGTGGCAGGCGATGGCGCAGTAGGAGCGGAACGACTTGCCGATGATCGTGGAGCTGGTCAGGTTGGCGCTGTCCAGGAACCATCGGTACCAGGAGCCGGAGGTGTAGGTGCCGGAGTCGCCGATCAGGTACCACTTCTGGGTGGCGAGGTTGTCCGTGGCGTAGTACTGCTGCGGCTCGGTGCCGGACTGCTGCTGTGTCTCGGGCTCGCCGATGTAGAGGCCGAGGTAGGCGTCGTAGGCGATGTTCATCACGACCAGCTTCGACTTGGCCGGCAGCAGTCCGGCCGCGATCTGCTGGTCCACGGTCCCCGGGTTGGCGGGGTTGTAGTCGTTGGCCACCGGCGTCCAGCCGTTGGGGTTGGAGGCGTCCACCGGGACCATGTTGCTCTCCAGGCCGCCCACTCCGGGCTGGGACCAGGAGCCGTCGTACCACTTGCTCCAGGAGCCGGTGGCCATCTTCGCCGAGATCGGCGCGCGGGCGACGTGTGCCAGGTCGCCGGTGCTACCGGGGGTGCCGGCCTTGGGGACGATCCGGGAGCCGTAGTAGACGTAGAAGTAGCCCGAGGCGGTGTCCACGAACAGCCGCGGGTCACCGTCGCCGTAGTCGAAGGTGCCGTTGGGGAAGGCGCTGGTGTCGCCGCGTTGAGTGCTGTAGGGGGAGGTGATCGCGTGGCCCTTGATGGTCCACGTCTTGCCCTGGTTGGTCGAGACGGCGTAGTCGATGGCGTCGTAGTGGGAGAAGGAGTTGGCGCCGAAGGGCTCGGGGGTGAACTCGTTGTGGACCAGCCCGTACCAGTTGCCGGTGTCCGGGTCGACCCAGACGCCCAGCAGGTCGCAGTAGTTGCGCTGGGCGTAGCCGGAACCGGCGGGCGCGTAGGTGGACGTCAGACCGGTCGGGCTGTTGTTGCAGCGCCAGGTGGTGTCGGCGTTGCTGTCCTGGGAGTTGGCGGGGTTGACCGCGTTGTCGAGCTGCTTGTCGGCGGTCGCGGTGCTGAAGTCGGTGCCGTTGTAGAAGCTCCACTGCCGGGGGTCGGTCGCGCCGTAGAGCGAGTCGGACTCCTGGAAGTAGAAGGCCCCGTTCTTGTCGATGTACGGGGACGCCGGGGTGTCGTCGGCGTAGTTGTACGCCCCGGTCGAACCGATGGTGATGGTGTACGTCGCGGCGGACGGGTCGTGGGACGAGCCGTGCGCGGACGCGTCGGCGGCGCCGGCGACGTTGACGCCGACCAGGGCCAGGGCGAGGGCCGCGAGGGCGGCCGGAACCCTTGACGTGCGAGCGGAGCGGAACAAGGGGGACTCCTGTCTCGACTACTCGGTGGGGGCTGCCGCTTCGAGGACCAGCCACGCGCGGTGCGGGAGTTCCTCGGCGGCCCGCGGACCCTGCGGGTCCACGGTGATCGGGGTGGGCCGCGGCTCCGCGAGCGGGAGCAGCAGCGTGGCGTCGACGTGCTGGGCGCCGTTCCGGGGCCAGTCGACGACCGGGCGAGCCGGGTCGGCGCTGCCGTTGGCGATCGCCAACCGCAGTACGCCGTCGGCCGCGCGGATGTGATAGGGCATCAGGTAGGGTCCGCCGCTGACCAGCGGCAGCCGTGGCGCGTCACCCTCCAGGAAGCGGACCGCGCCGTGGACCAGGCGCTGCCCGGCGTCGTCGTACGGCAGCAGCGTGGCGTCGGTCGCCGCCAGGACGACGACGCGTCCGCCGAGGCTGTTGCGGAACGCCGTACGGCCCGCGCCCCACGGCTGTCCGTCCGGAGTGCGGATCTGCGTCCAGACGTCAGCATCCGGCAGCTGGCCCAACCGGGCCAGTGCGGGTTGCATGTTGACGCTGAGCACCTCGCCTCCGGGCAAGTGCTCCTCCGCATACGGCCCCGCGCCCTCCAGGTCCGACTCGCGGTCCACAAGCGCGACCGCCTCAAGGCCCAGCAGCGGGCCGAAGCCGCGCCGCACCAGCGCCTCCGCCGCGACGCCGTCGAGCAGCAGGCCGCCGCGGAGCAGCCTGCTGACCTCCGCGTCGTCGAGGGCCTCGACGAGCTGCCCGAAGACCGCCTGCACGGGCGCATCGGCGGCAGCGGTGACCGGGACGCCGTAGCGGAGCAGCAGGTCTGCGGCCGGGGCGGGGTCGACGGCGAGCGCGTCCAGGGCCGTGGCCGGATCGGCCGCCTGGCGGGCGTCCAGCCGGACGTGCGCGGCGGCGTCCTGCCGGAACGGGATGCCGACGCCGAGCCGGGGCTGGCCGCGGTCGTAGCGCTCGGCCAGCCAGTCCAGCCCGGGACGCGAGCGGCGCAGCAGGTCGGTGACGCGGGGGAAACGGTCCGCGCGGCGGCCGTGCATCGGATGGACGTTGAGCAACACCGCGTCCGATCCGGCCAGTTGGGTGGCGGCCAGCTCGGACCAGGTCTGCGTGTCGGACTTGGACCAGGCGGTGTGCGGCCAGTTCTCGATCTCCGGCGCGCTCTCGACGAAGTCCGGGCGCAGCGACCGCTGCAGCTCCAGCGACCAGAGCTGACGGCTCAACTCCCGTCCGGGGGCGTCGGAGTAGGGCGCGAAGTGCGGACGGTGCGCGGCCCGGCCGGTGCCGCTCGCCAGCGCGTCGAAGAGCGCCCGCCAGTCGCGTCCCTCGACCGAGGCGACGTCCAGGCCGGAGCTCATCAAGCCCAACCGCGCCTGTCCGCCGGAGCGTTGGGCGACCTCCGTCGCCACCGCCCGCGCGACCTCCAGCTGGGCTTCGCGCCAGACCTGTTGCAGCAGCGCCCGCCACGGATGCGGCTCCCCCGGCGCGGTGACGGCCGCGACCAGCTCCTCCCGGCCGACGGCCACGCCCGCACGCTCGGCGAACCGCTCCAGCATCAGCGGCTCGAAGCCGCCGCCCCAGCGCAGCGGCGCGTGGTTGTGGTAGCGGAAGTCGTCCTCCAACCACAGCACCCGGAAGCCGAGTTCGGCGAAGCGGCCGTAGTGTCCGACGATCCACTCCCGCCAGCGCGGGCAGGCGAACGAGGCCTGGGCGGTGGCGGCCTCGCCGTCGGGCGAGACCATGGGAGCGAACCCCAGGCGGTCCAGCCGCCCGCCGCGTCCCCGGTCGGCATGCCCCACGGTCACCCAGGGGTTGAGGCTGACGCTCAGCCCCGCGTCGGCGAGGACCTCCCGGGCCAGCCGGGTCGCGGTCAGCCAGGACTGCTCCTCCGGTCCGGTGAGATGGCCGGGGAACGCCTCCTCGGCGGCGGTCAGCAGCACCACCTCCTCGACGCCCGTCTCCGCGCAGACCTTGGCCAGCGCGGTCGCGTCCGCCGTGACCACGGCGGGGTCGGCGTCGGCGTGGATCTGGAACCGCAGGTGGTAGCGCGCCGAACGACGCGTCGGGTATCGCGCCGGGTCTTGCGCGGGCATGCCGCTTCCCCTCACTTGACGCTCCCGGCCACCAGGCCGGAACGCCAGAACCGTTGCAACGACAGGAACATCACGACGAGCGGGACCACCGACACCGCCGCCGCGGTGATCACCACGTTGAACGGCACCGCGTCGCCGATGCCGCGCTGCGCCTGCCAGCCGACCAGGCCCACGGTGACCGGCTGGAGCCGGTCCGAGGCCAGCATCAGCGCGGGCAGCAGGTAGTTGGACCAGATGGAGACGAACTGGAAGAGGAAGACGGTGACCAGCGCGGGCGACATCAGCCGCAGCGCGATGGTGCCGAAGATCCGCACCTCGCCCGCACCGTCCATCCGTCCGGCCTCGATCAGCTCGTCCGGCACCGAGGCCGCCGCGTAGATCCGGGACAGGTAGACGCCGAACGGGCTGACCACGCTGGGGATGAGGACGGCCCAGTAGGTGTTGACCAGATGAACCGGCGAGAAGAGCAGATAGAGCGGGATCGCCAGCAGCGGCTGGGGCACCAGCACCGCCGCCAGCACCACGTTGAACGCGAACTCCCGCCCCCGGAACGCGTACTTGGCCAGCGCGTACCCGGCGAGCGCGGACACCGCCGTGCTGACCGCCGCGCCGCCGCCCGCGTAGAGGGCGGTGTTGAGCAACCAGCGGACGTAGATGCCGCCCTGGCGGGTGAAGGCGTCGTGCAGGTTGGAGAGCAGTGCGAAGTGACCGCCGAACCAGAAGCCGTTGGTGGTGAAGAGCGCCGAGTTGGTCTTGGTCGCGGAGACCACCAGCCACCACACCGGAGCGAGGAAGTAGACGGACGCCACACCCAGCACGCCCAGGGTCACCCAGCGTCCGGGGTTGGCCGCCGACCGGTCCGCGCGGGTGCGGGATCCGGCCGCGTCGTGGTCCACCGCCGGTCGCTCGACGGGAAGTTGGGAGACGGTCATGACGCCGCCTCCGCCCCGCGCCGCTGGACCAGTTTGAGGAAGCCGAAGGACAGCACGAAGGCCAGCACCGCAAGCAGCACCGACTCCGTGGCCGCATAGCCGAAGTTGTTGTCGTCCACCGCGTTGTAGGCGGCGAAGATCGGCGTGTAGCTGCTGCTCAGGTTGGGCGCGACGTGCTGCAGCACGGCCGGCTCGTTGTAGAGCTGCGCGGTGCCGATGATGGAGAAGACCGTGGTCAGCACCAGCGCCGGGCGGACGATCGGGATCTTGACGTGCCAGGCGATCCGGAACGCGCCGCAGCCGTCCATCCGTGCCGCCTCGCTCAGCTCCGGCGGGATCGCCTGGAGCGCGGAGTAGATGATCAGCATGTTGTAGCCGGTCCAGCCCCAGGTCAGCATGTTGCCGATGGTCGGGGCGAGCATCGCGTTCGAGGTCAGATTGAGATGCAGGCCGAGGGCGTTGCCCGCTGCGGTGATCGGGCTCAGGCCGGGCGCGACGAGGTAGGACCACATCAGCGCGCCGACCACGCCGGGCACCGCGTACGGCAGGAAGAACGCGAGCCGGAAGAACCGCTTGAACAGCGTGGACCGGGCGTCCAGCAGCAGCGCCAGCACCAGCGCGAGCCCGAGCATCACCGGCACCTGCACCACGCCGATCAGCAGCACCCTCAGCAGCGAGGCGCGGAAGTCGGCGTCGTGCAGCGCGTCGACGTAGTTGCCCAGCCCGGCGAAGACCTTCGTCGGCGCGGACAGCCCGAGACCGTCGCGGTGCAGCTTGAACAGGCTCTGGTAGACCGTGTATCCGATCGGCGCCAGGTAGACGACGGCGAAGAGCAGCGCGAACGGCGCCAGGAACGCGGCGGCGGTGCGCACCCGCCGCCGCGCGTGCGGCGCGACGGCCGCCCGGGCAGTGAGGGAGACGCTCATCCGGAGACCGTCATCCCCTGCTGCTTCATCTCCGCGACCGTCTTGCCCTGCACGGTGGCGAGCATGCCGGGGAGGGTCGTGGACCCGGTGCCGCTGGTGCCGAGGCCGTCGGCGAGGTCGGTGGAGGTCTGGGTCATGGTCGGGCCCCAGAGCCAACTGGTGTTGATGTGCGCGGTCTCGTTCTTGAACACGTCGAAGACGACCTGGTTGCCGTAGAACGGATCGGGCTGCGTCAGCGCGGAGTTACCCAGCCCGGCGGTGGCGGCCGGGTAGATGCCGGTGACCTTGATCAGGTTGGTCAGGCTGGACGGGTCGGTGCTCATCCAGGTGGCGAACTCAGCGGCCTCCTTGGGGTGCTGGCAGCCCTTGAGGACCACGGTCGCCGAACCGCCGTCGTTGCCGTAGACGGGATTGGCCGCGTCCCAGACCGGCATCGGCGCGACGGCCCAGTCACCCTTGGTGCCCTGGACGCTGGAGGAGAGGATCGGGGTGTCCCAGACGGCGTTGACGTCGGAGAGGATCTTCCCGGCCGCCATGTCCTTGTAGAGGCTGGGGTCGAAGCTGGGGTCGGTCTTGAGCAGCTTCTTGTCCAGCAGGCCCTGCCAGTACGACGCCACCTTCTGGTTGGCGGCGCTGTCGATGTTCACCTGCCACGAGCCGCCGCCGGTCCCGAACCACGGCGCGCCCGCCTGCCAGGCCAGGCCCGCGTAGTTGTACGCGTCGTTGCCGAAGTCCCCGAGGTAGACGGTGGGATCGGCGGCGTGCACCTTGGCCGCGTCGGCGGCGTACTCGGCCCAGGTCGCGGGCGGCTGCGTGATGCCGTACTTGGCGAACAGGTCCTTGCGGTAGATCAACGCCATCGGCGCGATGTCGACGGGCGCGCCGAAGGTCTTCCCCTCGATGGTCACCTGGTTCCAGGTCCACGGCGCGAACTGGCTCTGCGCCGGGGCCATGTACTGCGTGACGTCCATCAGCGCACCGGCGGCGGCGAAGCTGGGCATGGTCTCGTAGCCGACCATCCCGAGGCAGGGCGCGTTGCCCGCCTGAGCCGCCGTCAGCATCTTGGTGTAGCCGCCCTTGGCGCCGGACGGGATCTTGTCGAAGCTGACCTGGATGTCCGGGTGCGTCTTGTTCCACAGCGCGACGGAGGTGTCGTAACCAGGCGCCCAGCCCCAGAAGTCGAGCTTCACCGGCCCGGAAGGGCTTGAACCGCTGGTGCTGCCTCCGTTGGTGCTGGTGCTGGTGCCGGAGGATCCACAACCGGCCAGCACGGTGACGGCTGTTGCCACTGCGATGGCCACGGATATCTGGCGACTTCTCATCCGACTGTCTCCCCTGGGTCGTTGCGTTGGGTCGTTGCGTTGGGCGGTGTGCGACTGACGCTCTTGCGTTGAGGTGGATTAGTTAAAGTAGGATCAGAATTAATTGAGCCACTGTCAACACCCGCGCCGAACTTCTTGCCGGGGTCGAACCGTGAGAGGTAGGGAGGATCCGTGAAGGCAGACCTGCGCGGCAGCGCGGCCCACCAGCTGGTGATGACCGGCCCGTCCAAGCCCAGCGACCGGGCGTCGATCCGGCGCACCAACCTCGGCCTGGTGCTGCGCCTGCTCCGCGACTCCGGCCCCCGCTCCCGCGCCCGGATCGCCGCGGACACCGGCCTGCCCCGGCCCACCATCACCAACCTGATAGCCGAACTCGTCGAGTTGGGTCTGGTCGAGGAGGGCGAGTCGGAGCGCGACGGCTCGGTGGGCCGTCCCGGCCTCTCCGTGGCCATCGACGGACGGTCGATCTGCGGCGTCGGCCTGGAGATCAACGTCGACTACCTGGCCGCCGTCGCACTGACCCTGCGCGGGGACGTGGTTTTCGAGCGCCGGATCGCCGTCGACGTCCGCGCGGCGGGCGCGGAGGCGGTGCTCGACGCGGCCGCCGCGCTGATCCGCGAGGCGGACGCGGCGGTCGCCGCGCAGGGCGCGCGGATCGTCGGCGCGGCGCTGGCCGCCCCCGGCAACGTGGACATCACCACCGGCACGGTCGCCTTCGCCAGCAACATCGACTGGCGCGACATCCCCGCGCTGGACGCGCTCCGCGCCCGACTCGGCCGCGACGCGCCGCCGCTGCGGCTGGAGAACGACGCCAAGCTGGGCGCGGTCGCCGAGTACCTGGTCGCCTCGGCGTCCGACATCCACGACCTGATCTACGTCACCGGCGAGACCGGCGTCGGCGGCGGCATCATCACCGGCGGCCAACTCATGCGCGGCGCCCGCGGATTCGCGGGCGAGATCGGCCACATGCCGCTCGCCCCCGGCCCTGACGGCCACCCCTGCGCCTGCGGCCGCCGCGGCTGCTGGGAGACCATGGTCGGCCTCGGCGCGCTGCTCCGCCACGCCGCTGACGCGGACGACCCGGTCCACGACCCGTCACTGGATGTCGAGTCCCGGCTCGCCGATCTACGCTCCCGCGCGGACGCCGGCGACGAACGGACGCTGGCCGCGCTGGCACGCGTCGCGGAGGACCTGAGCGTGGGGCTGGCGCTGCTGGTCGACGTCCTCAATCCGCGCGCGGTGGTTCTGGGCGGCTACTTCGCGGTCTTCGCGGAGTACCTGCTGGGCCCTGTGCGCGAGGGTGTCGCGCGGCGGGTCATGGCGGCGGACTCGGGCGGCTGCGAGGTCCTGCCGTCCACCCTCGGCTTCACCGCTCCGGCGCGGGGCGGTGCGTTTCTCGCTCTCGACGCGGTGTACCAGGACCCGAGCGGGGTCGCTGCGCGGCCATGAGGTAGTTGCACCTCTGGGGGCGCGAGGAACTGCGCGAGAAACCAACCGGCGCGGATGGCCCTGCGCGTTGGGGACCATCTGCATGCCGGTGGCTTGTCGCGCCCACGCGGCGGAGCCGCATATCAGCAGAGCCTCGCGCCCCTGGGTAGTGCATGGCTGCTCGCCTGCAGAACCTCCGCGCCCCCGACGGTTCAACAACCCCAGGTTGTGACACGGCCTCGACCCGGTTGTTTGAAATGCGCCGTACCCATCCTGTTGGATACCCCGGGACAACGGGAGGTTGTGGTGGGTAGCAGGCGGCTGGGTCGGGCCTTCGGGTGGTTGTGGGCTGCGTACAGCGTCAGCGCGCTCGGGACATGGCTGGCCTTCGACGCGTTCTCGATCATCGCCATCCGGGTGCTGCACTCGGGGCCGACGGCGGTCTCCTTCCTCGCCGCCGCCGGGCTCGCGGTCGGGGCCGTGGTCGCGGTGCCGCTCGGGCCGTGGATGGAGTTCCGGCGCAAGCGGCCGGTGATGGTGTCGATGGACTTGATCCGCTTCGCCGTCCTGCTGACCGTCCCGCTCGCGTACGCGCTCGGCGCGCTCACCTTCGCACAACTGCTGGTTGTCTCGGTGATCACCTCCGCCGCCGACATCACCTTCAACGCGGCGAGCGGGGCCACGATCAAGTCGCTGGTGCCGAAGGAGGACCTGCTGGTCGCCAGCGCGCGCTTCGAGTCCACGTCCTGGACCGCGACGGTGCTCGGGCCGCCGCTCGGCGGTGCGGCGATCGGGCTGCTCGGGCCGCTGACGACGGTGATCGCCAACGCCGTGAGCTTCGTGTGCTCCGCGCTCGGCATCCGCGCCATCGGCGGCGTCGAGCCCGCCCCCGAGCCCGCGCCCGCCGCACACCCGGCAGGCTCCTCCGGCCTGCTCGAAGGCTGGCGCTTCATCCTCCGGCACCCGACGCTGCGCCTGCTGCAGGTCAACTGTGCGCTGAACAACGGCCTGATCATGGCCTCCGTGCCGCTGCTCGCGGTGCTGATGATGGGCCAGCTCCACTTCGCGCCCTGGCAGTACGGGTTGGCCTTCGCCGCGCCCAGTCTCGGCGGGCTGCTCGGCTCCCGGATCGCCCGGCCGCTGGCGGCCCGCTACGGGCGCCACCGGGTGCTCTACGTCTCCGGCGTGGCGCGTGCCGTCTGGCCCATCGGGCTGGCGTTCATCGGGCCCGGAACGCCCGGCCTGGTCTGGGTGATGGTGGTCGAGCTGGGACTGATCACCTGCAGCGGCGTCTTCAACCCGCTGCTGTCCACCACCCGCCTCGAACTCGCCCCTCCGGACCGGGTGGCCCGCACCCTCTCCGCCTGGTCCGTCTCCAACAAGATCTCCATCGCGGCCCTGACCGCCCTCTGGGGTCTGCTCGCCGGCCTCGTCGGCACCCGAACCGCGATCGGCGTCGCCGGTGCCCTCCTGCTGGCGACCCCCGTCCTGCTGCCGCGCCGCGAGCACGCGCAGCAGCCGGAACCGGAGCTGACCGCCAGCGCCGCCTGAGCCGCTCAAGGCGCGAACCGCGCTCCTACGCGCTCAGACGTCGCGCTTGCGGACCATCAGGACCGCGACAAGGACCCCTGCCAGCGGCCAGGCCACGTAGGTCGACCACGCTCCCGTGAGCGTCGCCTGGAGCCAGGGCATGTCCTTCGGGTGGAGCGTCCAGAGCTGGACCAGGCGTTGGAAGCCCGACTGGACGAAGCTGTGCCGGATGTCCGCCGACCAGTGCTTGGCGTCGTTGAAGAAGTTCGGCAGCAGCAGGGTGACGAAGGCCGTGACGCCCATCGTCGCCGCGCTGTGCCGGATCAGCGCGCCGAAGCCGAGCCCGACCAGCGCGCTGACCGGAGCCGCCAGCGCCGCGCCCGCCACGGCGCGCATGACGCCCGGGTAGCTGATCGCGATCGACTGGTGGATGCCGCTCAGCACCGCCTGCGCGATGACGAACGAGACCAGCGCGATGATCCAGCCCGCGACCGTCCAGAACACCGTCTGGACCACGGCCTTGGCCAGCACCACCGACGTGCGGGCCGGGACGGCGGTGGTCGTGGTGCGCATCAGTCCGCTGCCGTACTCGCCCGCCAGGGCGAGGCCGCCGATCGCGCCTGCGGCCAGCATGACCGTCAGGTACCCCATCACCGGGAACGCGTCGACCACCGCGTTGTAGAACGGACCGGTCCCCAGAGCCGTGCCGTGGCGCTGCGTCCAGTTGTCGACGTCCGCCTGGGCCGCCGCGAAGGTGGAGACCCAGGCGACCAGGGTGGCGATCGTCAGCGTCCACCACGTGGAGCGCAGGCCCCTGAGCTTGATCCACTCGGAGACGACCAGGTCCCAGAAGGACGAACGGGGCGCTGCGACCCGCGCCTCGGCGGTGGGGTTGGGGAGTGAGGTGAGGGTCGTCATCGGGTCCGCCCCGCCAGGTACTCGACGCTGTCCGCGGTCATCTCCATGAAGGCCTCCTCCAACGACGCGGCCCGGGTGGCCAGTTCGTGCAGCATGATCCGGTTGTCGAAGGCCAGCGCGCCGATCCGCTCGGCGGGCAGGCCGGTCACCACCAGGGACTCGGCCCCGGCCGCGTGCTCCGCGCGCACGTCCGCGCCGAGGGCGGTGAGCAGCGCGGTCAGCTCGGCCGGCTGCGGCGTGCGGACCAGGACGCCGACGCGGGTGCTGCGCGCGGCGAAATCGCGCAGCGGCTCGGCGGCGATCAGCTCGCCGCGGCCGATCACCACGAGCTGGTCGGCGGTGTTCTCCATCTCCGACATCAGGTGCGAGGAGAGGAAGACCGTCCGTCCCTCCGCCGCCAACTGCCGGAACAGCCGCCGCATCCAGAGGACGCCCTCCGGGTCCATCCCGTTGACCGGCTCGTCGAACATCAACACGGGCGGGTCGCCCAGCAGCGCGGTCGCGATGCCGAGCCGCTGCTTCATGCCGAGCGAGTAGCCGCCGACGCGCCGCTCGGCGGCCTCGCTCAGGCCGACCTCGCCCAACACCTCCTCGACCCGCCTCGCCGCGATCCCGTTGCTGCGGGCCAGCGCGCGCAGATGGGTCCGGCCGGTGCGGCCCGGGTGGACGTGGTGGGCGTCCAGCAGCGCGCCGACGTGGTGCAGCCCGCGTGGATGGTCGGCGAACCGCACTCCCCCGACAAGCGCGCCGCCCGAGGTGGGCGTGTCCAGGCCGAGGATCATGCGCAGCGTCGTGGTCTTCCCCGCACCGTTGGGCCCGAGGAATCCGGTGACCTGCCCGGGCCGTACGGTGAAGGTCAGCCCGTTGACGGCGGTCTTACTGCCGAATCGCTTGGTGAGCTCGTTGACTTCGATCACGTCCCTCACCGTGCCGGGACGCGGCGTCATCGGTCATCGGGCCCACGACGGCAACGTCGGCCCGGCGACCCTCCCGTGGGCGTAAGCCCGCGGGTCGATGCCGACCGCGACGCGCGCCGATACCCTCGGCGGATGAACGAAACCAAGGTCAGGGTGGTGCTGGCGGACGACCAGCCGCTGGTGCGGTCCGGACTTCGGGTGCTGATCAACGACAACCCGGACCTGGAGGTCGTCGGCGAGGCCGGCTCCGGCGACGAGGCGATCGACGTGGTGGCCCAGGTGCGGCCGGACGTGGTGGTGATGGACATCCGGATGCCCGGCATGAACGGCATCGAAGCCACCCGTCGGATCACCGCCGGGCCGGAACCCACGCACGTCATCATGCTGACCACCTTCGACGACGACGACTACGTCTACGGCGCGCTGCGCGCGGGCGCGAGCGGCTTCCTGGTCAAGGACATGGCCCTGGACGAGATCCTCTCCGCCATCCGCGTCGTCGCGGGAGGGGAGGCCCTGATCGCCCCGAGCGTCACCCGCCGCCTCATCGCCGAGTTCGCCAACCGCCCGACGGCGGGGGCCACTTCGTCCAAGGCTGCGCCGCACCGCGTCCGGGAGAGCGTCACCGACCGCGAGATCGAGGTGCTCACCCTGGTCGGCCGCGGCCTGAGCAACAGCGAGATCGCGGCGGAGCTGTTCATCAGCGTCGCCACGGCCAAGTCCCATGTCGCCCGACTGTTGGCCAAGTTGGACGCCCGGGACCGCGTCCACCTGGTCATTCTCGCCTACGAGTCGGGCCTGGTCTCGGCGACGAGCTGAGCTCGGACAGGAGCCCTGGCCGGACCCGAGCTGGAGCCCGAGCCGGAGCCGGGAGCCGGAGCCAGAACTGACGATGACTCAGAATCCGAGCTGGTCCGGGGGTTCCGGAGGGGGCGTGATCTCGCGCAGGCCCTTCCAGACCGGTTGGCGCAGGATGCCGCCCGCCGTCAGTTCCGCGTACTCGACCTCGGCGGCGAGAGCCGGGGAGGCCCAGTGGACGGTGGAGTCGGGGCGGCCGAGGTCGGTCGGGGTGGCGAGGAAGGGAGAGCGGTCGAGTTCCACGCTGCGCAGGACCTCCGACAGGTCGGCGGCCTCGTTGACGCCCAGGCCGGAGCCGACCGCGCCGAGGTAGCGCAGGCCGCGCGGTTCCGGGATCCCGACCAGGACGCTGCGCAGCTCGCCGCGCTCGTTGGCCAGCCAGCCGCCGACGCGGACGTCGACGCTCTGCCGGTGCTTGTGCTTGATCCACGCCCGCGAGCGGCGTCCCGGCTGGTAGAGCGAGTCGAGCCGCTTGGCCACGATGCCCTCGATCCCGTAGGACTCGGTCCACTCCACCGCCGCGCCCAGGTCGCCGATCCAGGAGGGCGGGGTGCGCACCGGGCCCTCGTCCAGGCCGAGTTCGGTGAGCTGCGCGCGGCGTCGGGTGTAGGGCTCGTGGGTGAGGTCGTGGCCGCTGTCGTTCAGCAGGTCGAAGGCCATCAGGGTGACCGGGGTGTCGTGCCGGGCGACCTGGATCTGGGCGGGGCGGCGCAGGCTCATCCGCTCCTGCAGCGCGCCGAAGCTGGGCGCGCCGTCCGCGCCGAGCGCGACCACCTCGCCGTCCAGCACCACCGCGCGGTCGCCGAGCAGGTCGGCGACGCCGGTCAGCTCCGGGTAGCGCTCGGTGGCGTCGCCGCCGGTGCGCGAGCGGACGGTGACCGTGCCGTCGCCGGGGACGTAGACGAGCACCCGCATCCCGTCCCACTTCACCTCGGCGGCCCAGTGCGCCTCGTCGCGGGGCAGCGGCGCGGTGGTGGCCAGCATGGGCGTGTAGGCGGGCAGCGCGACGGGGGTGCGGGGGCGGGCAGCCATGGGGACCGGTTCCGATCAGGACGCGCGCTTGGGCGCGCTCTTCTTGGCGGCGGTCTTCTTGCCCGGCGTCCGGCTGCTGGTCCGGGTGCCGGAGACCGACTTCTTCGCGTCCTTGGTGGCCTTGGCCGTTCCGGACGCCGTGGCCTTGCGGGCGGAGACGGTCTTGCGCGGGGCGGGCTCGGTCGCAGCCGCGTCGGCGCCGGATCCTGAGGCCGCCTCGCCGCGCTGCGCCTTGGCCGCCGCGACGCTGGACTTGAGCGCGGCCATCAGGTCGATCACCTCCGCGCCGCCCTCAGCGACGGGGACGTGGACCGGGGTCGCGCCCTCTGCCTTGGCCGTGATCAGCTCGGACAGCGCGACGATATAGGTGTCCTTCTCGGCGTCCAGGTCGAAGCCCTCGGAGAGGGTCTCCATCAGCGAGCGGGCCATGGCCAGCTCCTGCGGGCGCAGATCGACGTCCTCCTCGGGCCCGAGGCCGTCGGTCGAACGGATCTCGTCGGCCCAGCGGATGGTCTGCAGCACCATGAGGTCGTCCTGCACCCGCAGGATCGCCAGCGACTCCCGGGAACGCATGGTGATCTTCGTGACCGCGACCTGCCCGGACGCGCGCAGCGCCTCGCGCAGCAGCGCGTACGGCTTGGCCGGGGCCTTGTCGCCGAGGCCCACGTAGTAGGGGCTGTCCCAGCGCAGCGGGTCGATGTCGTCGGCGGGGAGGAAGGCGACCACGTCGATGATCTTCTTGCTGGGCACCGGCAGTTCGGCCATGTCCTCGTCGGTGAGGACGACGACGCGTCCGTCCGAGGCGTCCCAGCCCTTGGCGATCTCGCCGTACTCGACCTCGCGGTCCTCGGCCTCGCAGAAACGCTTCAGCCGAATGCGTGAACCGTCCTCCTGGTGGACCTGATGGAGGACGGGACCGGAATGCGTGTCCGTGGCGGGATAGAGCTTGACCGGCACCGACACCAGCCCGAACGTGATGCTGCCCGTCCACACGCTGCGAGGCATGACCTGTACCTTTCCCGGGGTATTCACACGTTATGCCCGGAAAGGTACCCGTGCAGGTCGACGGGCGCGCGATCCTCCTGTCCCATCTGGACAAGGTGCTCTGGCCCGCGTGGTCCAAGGCCGAGATGATCGACTACTACGCCCGCGTAGCCGGGGCGATGGTCCCGCACCTGCGCGACCGCCCGGCCTCGTTCCTGCGCGGCCCGGAGGGGATGACCGGCCCGCTCTTCGTGGCGAAGAACGTCCCGCCCGGCAGCCCGTCCTGGCTGCGCGAGGTGGAGGTGGTCGGCAAGGAGGGACCGCGGCAGCACCTGGTCCTGGACGACACGCCCAGCCTGATCGCCGCGGCCAACATGTACTGCCTGGAGATCCACGTCCCGCAGTGGACGGCGAGCG
Organism: Streptacidiphilus fuscans; assembly: GCF_015690355.1. Classification (GTDB taxonomy): domain Bacteria; phylum Actinomycetota; class Actinomycetes; order Streptomycetales; family Streptomycetaceae; genus Streptacidiphilus; species Streptacidiphilus fuscans. The sequence goes on from NZ_JADPRT010000020.1 coordinate 98,251, forward strand.
GCGGCCGGGACGCGGACGACCGACCGCTCCACGACCGACTCGTCGTCGACCTCGACCCGGGCGAGGGCGCGACGGTCACCGCGTGCTGCGAGGTCGCGCTGCTGGTCCGCGCGGAGCTCGCCGCCGACGGTCTGGCGTGCGCGGCGGTCACCTCCGGCGTCAAGGGCCTGCACCTGTACGCACCGCTGCGGCCCACCCCGGAGGCCGCGGTCGTCGGCTACGCCAAGACGCTGGCGGAGCGGCTGGCGGCGGCGCACCCGGCGCTGGTCGTGGCCCGGATGACCAAGTCGCTGCGGCGCGGAAAGGTCTTCCTGGACTGGTCGCAGAACTCCACCTCCAAGACCACCTCCGCGCCCTACACGCTGCGCGCCACCCACACCGACATCCCGGGCGTCTCCAGCCCGCTCACCTGGTCCGAGGTCGAGGGCTGCGCCTCCCCGGCCGACCTCGCCTTCAGTCCCGAGTCCGTCGCCGCCCGCGTCGCCGCCGACGGGGACCACGCGTCGGTGCTGTGCGACGCGGCAGCGGCGGCGGCGCTGCCGTAACTCGCGTGCCGTGCCCGCGAGATGAAAGGGTGGTGGACGTACTGCTCGGACGCTCCACCAACGGGGGATCACATGCGCACCATCACCGTCGTCATGGCCGGCGCCGCAGCCGCAGCCACGCTCTGCCTGACCGCCTGCGGCGGTTCCACCGGCGGGGGAACGCCGAGCGCGGGAAGCACCGCGTCCTGCGAGGCCGCGCTGGTACAGCAGTTGAAGGACGACCAGGCCAGCGGTGCCAGCACCGCCATCAACTCCGGGGTCTCCGCGTGCGTGGGGCTCTCCCCCGCGACGATCGCCGAGCTCTCCCAGGAGGCCACGAACACGGTGCTCAAGGGCATTCTGCCGAGCGGCCTGCCGTCCGCGCTGCCGACGGGGATCTCGACCAGCGACCTGCCGACGGCGCTGCCCACCGCACTGCCGACCGACATCTCGACGAGCGACCTGCCCACCGGCCTGCCCAGCTGATCAGTCCGCGTCGGACCGCTCCAGCCTCTCCTCGCGCAGGCTCTCGGCGAGCCACTGCTCGACCGCCGCGACGTGCACGGCGGAGGCCGAGGCGGCCAGTTGCGCGTCGCGGGCCGTAAGGGCCGCGAGGATCGACTCGTGCTCGCGGTGGACGTGCTCGATCGCGCGGCCGACGCGGGTGCCGCGCAGGATGCGGACCCGCTGGGTCTGGGTGGAGAGGATCTCCAGCAGCATCGACAGGACCGGGTTCTCCACCAGCGCGACCAGCGCCCGGTGGAACTCCATGTCGCACTCGATGAACGCCTCCACGCCCACCGCCGCGCGGCTGCGATCCAGGATCTCGCGCAGCGCGGCGACATCCGCATCGGTCACCCTGGTCGCCGCGAGGGCGGTGGCGGAGGGCTCCAACAGGCGGCGCACCTGCAGCAGTTGGAGCGCCGAGTCGCCCTGGGAGACGTCGGAGGCGAACGACAGCGTCTGCAGCAGCAGGTGCGGCTCCAGGCTGGAGACGTAGGTGCCGTCGCCCTGCTTGGTGACCAGGATCTGCATGGCCGTCAGCGCGCGCACCGCCTCGCGCAGGGAGCTGCGCGACAGGCCGAGCCGCTGGGCCAGGTCGTCCTCCTTGGGGAGGCGTGAGCCGGCCTGCAGCTCTCCCGAGATGATCATGGACTTGATCTTCTCGATCGCGTCGTCGGTCAGTGCCATGGGCGGCTGCTCCTGCGGGCCGTCGGGGTGCGGATGGGGCCGGGCGGCCCGCCGGTCGTCCGTGCGGACGAGCGCGGGGCCACCCGGCCAGGGTAGGGCGTCAGGCGGGTCGGGCCGTGCCGACGGGCCCCAGCCGACTCAGCTCACTCGGCTGACTCAACTGCCTCGGCTGACCCAACTGCCTCAGCTGACGTCGAAGCGGTCCACGACCAGGTAGGTCCCGCCCGCCTTGGTCAGCGTCAGCGTGTGGTACCCGAGCGGCAGGCCGCTCGCGCGGTAGAGCGTCTGCTGCACCTGGCGGCTGCTCGCGGAGGCGTTCACGGTGCCCTGGGAGGCTCCGTCGAGCGTCACCGCGACCGTACTCTCGTCCGGGGCCTTCTCGCTGACGAAGGCGATACCGGTGCCGTAGAAGGAGACGGTCACCGAGTCGCCGTCCGCCGTGGCGTAGTGGACGTCGTCGTCGTAGTCGCCGTAGCCGCGCCCGGTCGAGGCGGCCCACGAGCCGCCGTTGTACTGCACCGCGGCGTCGGCGTCGTCGACGGTGCGGGTGACCTCGAAGGCGTCCAGCGTCATCCAGTCGCCGCTGCGCTTGACGATCTGGACGGTGTGGCTGCCGGGAGTCAGGCCCTGGCTGCTCCAGATCACCTGCTGCGCCTGGCGGGTGGCCGACGAGGTGTCCACCAGGCCCTGGGAGACGCCGTCCAGGAAGACCTCGACGTTGCCCTGGTCGCTGTTCTTCTCGCCGAGCACCTGGACGCCGGTCCCGGTGAAGGTGTAGCTCGCGGTGTCGCCGTTCTCGCCGGTCGCGTGGACGTTGTCGTCGAAGTCGCCGTCGCCGCGCGCGCCGGAGGCGAACCAGGCGCCGGTGTAGGTGATCCCGAGGTCGCTGTCGTCGACGCGGCCGGTCAGCGGGCGGTACTGCTCGGCCGGTCCGGCCGCGGCGACGATCGCCTGGGCAGCGCTCGGCCAGGCCCCGCCGCTGACCACGGTCGCCTGGTTGAAGGTGATGTTGGTGCCGTTGTCGTTGTAGTTCGCGTTGTCCGAGTAGTTGTCGTGGATGTCGATGTCGTGGATCGTCTTGATCCACATCCCGATCCAGCTACCGCCGCCGAACCGCACCACGTTGTCGTAGGTGTCCCAGTACGAGCTGCCCTCGTCCTGGTAGAGCATGTTGTTGGTGTGGTTGCCCTCGGCCACGACGTTGCCGGACAGCACCGAGGTCATCGAGCCGTCGCCGCCGCCCTGGCCGCCGTTGGTGTAGATCGGGCCGCCGTCGTTGAGGATCTGCATCACGTCGTGGACGGAGTTGCCGGTGATCTTGTTGCCGCCCGCGTAGATGGTGCCGTGGTGGCAGTCGGTGGCGATCAGCGTGCAGGAGGCCCAACCCCAGCCCCAGCCCAGGGAGATGCCGGAGTACGGGGTGTAGCCGATGTCGTTGTTCGCGATCGTCGCGTCGCGGGTGTAGCCGGCCCAGACGCCGACGGCGTCGTGGTAGTCCTGCCCGACGTAGCTGATGGTGTTGTCGGCGACGGTGTCGCCGGTGGTCATCAGGTCGGTGCGGCTCTGGTAGTAGTCGTCGACCTCGCCCACCGAGACGCCGCCGCCGGAGGTGTCGGTGATGACGCTGCCGGTGACACCGGAGTTCTGCGTCCCGTCGGCGAAGTCCAGCCCGGTGCCGCCGAGATGGGTGAAGGTGTCACGGATGAAGCTGACGCCGTTGCCACGGTGCACCTGGACGGCGGCCGGGATCCGGATCGGCGCGTGGGTGACCGGGTCCCAGAGCACGCCCGCCTGGTTGTCGACGTAGCCGGACGTGGTCGGCTGGTTCCAGGTGCTGTACGCGAAGGTGATCCCCTGGAACACGATGTTCTGCACCGGCCGCACCACGTCCGGGACGACGGTGAACCCGTCGACCAGCATGTAGGTGCCGGAGGTCTTCACCAGCTTCAGCGTGTGCTTGCCCTTGGCGAGACCCGAGACGGTGACCACGGGCTGCTGCGCGAGCCGGTTCGTCCCGTACGCCGAGACGGACTGCGTCTTCACGCCGTCGACGTAGACGTCGATGCCGCCCTCGTCACTGGCCACCTCGCTGAGCACCTGCACGCCGGTACCGTCGAAGGTGTAGCTGACCGAGTCGCCGTCGGTCATGGTGTAGTGCACGCCGCCGCCCAGATCCCCGTACGGGCGGCCGGTGTTGGTGGCCCAGGAGCCGGTGTAGGTCGCGTTCGGGTCGGTGTCGTCGACCGGCGAGAGGTGGCCGGGCGTGCCGGACAGGTCCAGCAGCTCCTGGGTGGTCGGCAGTTCGACGTCGGCGGTGGCCAGGTTCTCGCTGGAGCGCGGCATGTAGTAGAGGTAGCCGGCGCTGCTGTCCAGGTAGAACTGGCCCGGCTGGGTGAGCAGTTGGTAGGCGTTCTCGATCCAGCTGACGCCGTTCAGCGTCGGCAGCCCGGCGCCGTTGAAGGGGTAACCGGGGTTGGGCACGCTGGTGTTGTTGTTCGCGAAGCACGTCGGGTCGACGTTGAGGCTGGAGCCGCCGCTGCTGGTGGACGTGATGCTCTGCAGCGGGCAGCGCATCTGCTTCCAGTCGTTGTCGTCGACGACCTCGACCTGGCTCTGGTTGGTGAACTTCGCGTAGGACGGGTCACTCGTCACGAATGAGGAGCCCTGGAGCGTGAAGCCGCCGGGGTTCAGCGCGCTCTGGGCCCGCTGCGCGCGGACACCGTTGACGAAGAGCTGGCGGCTCTGCGTCCCGACGGGCACGGCGGCGCGGTAGATGCCCTTGGTGCTGTCGTAGAGGCTGAACCCGCCGACGCGCGTGCCGCCGCTCAGCACCGGGGTCTCGCCCGGGTAGGCGTCCCAGTGGACGGTGTGCCCGCCGGTGCCGGAGTCCTGCGGGCCGAAGGAGAGCGGGCGGCCGAGCCGGTAGGTGCCGCCGCGCAGGTAGACGGTGATGTCGGAGCTCATCGCGGAGTCGACGGTCTCGACCAGCTTCTGAGCGTTCGTCAGACTGCAGGGCGCGCTGATCGTGCAGGCTCCGCCGGTCCCGTCGGGCGCGGCGTAGAGCACGGTGCCGGTCGCGGACCGGGCGACAGCGGGTGCGGCGGCCGGGGCGGCGGCTGGTGCGGCGGCGACTGCGGGTGCGGCGGCCGCCAGCAGCAGCGCCCCGACCGCGACGCCGGACAGGGCGGCGATACGGCGATGTATCGACATGACACTCCAGAGGCAGGGGGATGGAGGGTCGTACGGGGGAACGGAACGGGGAACATCGGGGGGAACAGGTGGAACGCTGTGGGGGGGTGCTACTCCTGCTCGCCCGAGGCGAAGCGGGAGATGATCAGGGCGACGATGATGATCGCGCCGTTCAGGAACTGGTTCCACAGCGGCGGCACGCCCGCCAGGGTCATCACGTTGACGACCAGCTGCAGCGTCAGCACGCCGGTCAGCGCGCCGAAGATGGTGCCCCGGCCGCCGTTCAGGCTGACGCCGCCGATGACCGTGGCCGCGAACACCTGGAAGATCCAGCCGCTGCCCTGGTCGGCGGAGATCGAGCCGTAGTGGCCGGTGTAGAGGATGCCCGCGAAGGCGGCCAGCACGCTGCCGATGATCAGGACCACCCAGGTGATCCGGTCCACCCGGATGCCCGCCGTGCGGGCCGCCTCGGCGTTGCCGCCGATGGCGTAGAGCGCGCGGCCGTGCCGCAGCCAGGCCAGCGCCGCGCCGCCGAGGATGAAGAGGACCAGGCAGATCCAGACGGCGGCGGGCGCGCCCAGCCAGGAGGTCTCGCCCAGGTAGAGGAAGGAGTTGGGGATCTCGACGATCGACTGCCCCTGCGAGATGGCCACCTGGAGGCCGCGCAGCATGGTCAGCCCGCCGAGGGTCACGATGAAGCCGTTGAGTCGCAGCTTGAGGATCAGGAACCCGTTCAACGCGCCGATCAGCGCACCGACCAGCAGGCAGACCGGGATCGCGGTCCAGGTGGGCAGCAGCCCGAGGCCCTGGAACCGGCCGCCGCTGGTCGGCAGCACCAGCCAGATGGCGATGACCGGCGCGACGCCGATGGTCGACTCCAGCGACAGGTCCATCCGGCCGACGATCAGGATGAGCGCCTCGCCGAGCACCAGCAGGCTCAACTCGGTGGACTGCTGGGCCACGCCGAGCAGGTTGGCCGTGGTGAGGAAGGCAGGCGAGGCGATGAAGCCGATCACCCCCAGCACCAGCAGCACCGGGACCAGCGAGAGGTCGCGGTAGCGGGCCAGGTCGAAGCCGCGCCGACGCGGCGCGACCGGTTCTGCTGCGGGAGCGGTGGTCGCCACCCCGGTGTCAGTCGTGGCCGCCATCGCGGGACCTCTCCTTCGCGTCGTGCGTGTGCGAGTACGTGTCGTGCGGGTCGTTCGTTTCGTGCGTCTGCTCTGTCGTGTCTTCGTGGGTGGCGCCCATGCCCTCCATCGCCGCCACCAGTTGCTCGTCGGTCCAGCCGGCGGCGAACTCGCCCACGACCCGGCCGTGGAACATCGCCACCACCCGGTCGCAGCTGCGCAGGTCGTCCAGTTCGTCGGAGACGATCAGCGCGGCCCGCCCGGACTCGGCGTGCTGCCGGAACCTGCCGAGCAGGAACTCCTTGGACTTGATGTCGACGCCGTTGGTGGGACGGATGGCGACCAGCAGCTGCGGCTCGGTGGCCAGCGCACGGGCGACGACCACCTTCTGCTGGTTGCCGCCGGAGAGCGCCCCGACGGGTGTGGCGGCGTCAGGGGTCTTGATGTCCAGGTCGTCGATCATCCGCTGGGCGAAGACCCGGGTCCGGGACGGGAGCACGGTGCCGTAGGGGCCGAGCTGGTCGGTCACGGTCAGCGTGGCGTTCTCGGCGACGCTGCGGCCGACGACCAGGCCTTGCAGATGCCGGTCCTCCGGCACGAAGCCGACCCCGGCCGTCAGCGCCGCCGGGATGTCGCCGGTGCGCAACTCCCGTCCGGTGACAGCCAGTCGGCCGATCCGGGTGCGGTGCAGACCGGCCACGGTCTCGCCCACCTGGACGTTGCCGCTGGCCGTCGCCCCGGCGAGGCCGACGACCTCACCGCGTCGGACGGCCAGCGTCACCTCCTCGTAGCGCCCGGGCAGCGTGAGCCCGTCCAGCTCCAGCACGGACTCGGGCGAACGTCCGGAGACGTCGGTGCTCTCCGGCGCAGCCGACGTGGCCTTGGCCAGCACCGGGCCGCCCACGCTCTCCCCCGTCATCGCCTCGACCAGCGCGTCGTGGCCCAGGTCGGCGACCGACGCGGTCAGGATGTGCCGGGCGTCCCGGTAGACGGTCACCCGGGTGCAGAGGTCGTAGACCTCCTGGAGGTGGTGCGAGATGAAGAGGAAGGCGACGCCCTGCGCCTGCAGGTGGCGCAGCTTGGCGAAGAGGCGCTCGATGCCGCGCGCGTCCAGCTTGGCGGTCGGCTCGTCGAGGATGATGAACCGGGCGCCGAACGACAGCGCCCTGGCGATCTCCACGAACTGCCGCTGCTCGACGGTCAGATCGGCGATACGGACCGACGGGTCGACGTCCACGCTGTACTCGGCGAGCAGCGCGGCGGCGCGGGACCGCAGCGCCTTCCACCGGATCGGCCGCAGCGAGCGCTCGCTCTGACGGTTCAAGAAGAGGTTCTCCGCGACCGTCAACTCGGCGATCACGGTGGAGCGCTGGTAGACGCAGGCCACCTTGCTGCGCCACGCCTCGGTGTTGCCGAAGGCGGGCGCGGGCTCGCCGGAGAACGTCAGCGTGCCCGTGTCCGGCTGCTGCATGCCGGTCAGCAGCGAGACCAGCGTCGACTTGCCCGCGCCGTTGCGCCCGACGAGTGCGTGCGACTCGCCCGGCGCCACCGAGATCCGCGCGTCGCGCAGGGCCACGGTGGCGCCGAAGCTCTTGGTGATGCCGCTCGCCTCGACCACCGGGACCTGCGGCTGCGCGGCCTCGTCCGGCTCGGCCTGGTCCGACATGGCCGTACGTCCTTTCGCTCTGGTTCGGTCGGATCGGGCGGGCCTCAGCCGCTGATGTTGTTGCCCCACAGGCTCTTGTCGTCCACGTTCGCCTTGGTCACCAGCGGCGCGGGCAGCTGGTCCTCCAGGCCGTTGGGCAGCTGGATGATGGTCGAACCGTGATCGGTGGGACCGGGCTTGAAGGTCTTGCCCTCGACGGCCGCCTCGGCGTAGAAGAGCGCGTACTTGGCGTAGAGGTCGGCGGGCTGGGAGATCGTGGCGTCGATCTCGCCCTTGCGGATCGCGTCGTACTCCTGCGGCACACCGTCGTTGGAGATGATGGCGATGTGGCCCGGGGTGCCGAGCGGCTTGAGCAGGCCCTTGGACTGGAGCAGCGAGAGCGTCGGCTGGAGGTAGATGCTGGCCTCCATGTAGACGCCGCTCAGGTTCGGGTGCTGGGCCAGCAGCGTCTGCAGCTTGCTGGAGCCCACGGCCGGGTCCCAGTTGGTGGCCAGCGGGTAGACGGTGACGCCGGGGAACTGCTGCTGCATGCAGGAGGCGAAGGCCTCGGAGCGGTCGCGGCCGTTGATCGAGGTCAGGTCGCCCTCCAGGACGGCGACGCTGCCCTTGCCGTTCAGCGCCTTGCCCAGGTACTGGCAGGCCTTGGTGCCGTAGGCGCGGTTGTCGGCGCGCACCACCATGTAGACCTTGCCGGCGTCGGGCCGGGTGTCGACGCTGACCACCGGGATGTTCTTCGCCGCGAGCTGGTTGAGCGTGCTGACGATGGCCCCGGTGTCCTGCGGGGCGATGACGACGGCCTTGGCTCCGGTGTTCTCGAAGACCTGGACGTTGGCGACCAGCTTGGTGATGTCGTTCTCGGAGTTGCTGACCGGCAGGGTGTTGAGCCCGTCCGCGGTGATGTCGGTCTTGACGTACTGCGCGTACGAGTTCCAGAAGTCCGAGTCGGCGCGCGGCATGTCGATGCCTATGGCGGGCTTCCCGGCCGCGGCGGAGCCGCTGACGCTGTCGCCGCGGTTGCAGGCGGTCGCGAGCCCGCCGACGAGCAGGGTCACGGCGAGGGCCGAGGCCACTCGGGAGACGCGGAGGGTCATGAGGGTCACTCCAGGTCGTCAGGTGGGGGTGGGATCGGAGGTTTCATCGGATGACTCTGGCGGAAACTCTGCGGACCCGACCCCAGATGGTCAACCCCCTGGACGCAATTTCCCTGACATAGCGGCCCTGAGCTGCAGTTACTTACCATAACGAAATAACGGCACTTCATCAGAGGTCCGATGACTCCTTGCCGGATGCGCGTCAGGACTCGTATGGTCCTCACGACAGCGCCCCGGACGAGAGGACCCGGTCACCATGAGACTGCTGCGGCTAGGACCCGTCGGAGCCGAGCGCCCGGCTGTGCTGGACGACAGGGACCGGCTGCTGGACCTGTCCGGGCTGACCCGCGACATCGACGGCCGCTTCCTCGCGGACGACGGCATCGCCCGCACTCGCGCGGCGCTGGCGGCCGACGAACTGCCCGTGCTCGTCCCCGCCGCGCTCGCACAGCGGATCGGCGCGCCGGTCGCCCGGCCCGGCAAGGTCGTCTGCGTCGGCCTCAACTACCGTGACCACGCGGCCGAGACGGGCGCGGCGATCCCGGAGCGGCCGGTGGTCTTCATGAAGGACCCGGGCACCGTCGTCGGCCCGAACGACGACGTGCTGATCCCGCGCCGGTCGGCCAAGACCGACTGGGAGGTCGAACTCGCCGTCGTCATCGGCCGTCGGGCCCGCTACCTCGACTCCCACCAGGAGGCGCTGGACTGCGTCGCCGGGTACGCGATCAGCAACGACGTCTCCGAGCGCGAGTTCCAACTGGAGTTCTCCGGCCAGTGGGACCTGGGCAAGTCCTGCGAGACCTTCAACCCGCTCGGCCCCTGGCTGGTCACCCCGGACGAGGTCGGCGACCCGTCCGGTCTCGGACTGCGACTGTCCGTCGACGGCGTGCGGCGGCAGGACGGCCACACCAAGAACATGATCTTCGATGTTGCCGAGATCGTCCGCTACCTCAGCCAGTACCTGGTGCTGGAGCCCGGCGACGTGGTCAACACCGGTACGCCGGCGGGGGTCGCCCTCGGCCTGCCCGACCACCCCTACCTCCGCCCGGGCCAGCAGGTGGAGTTGGAGATCGACCGCCTCGGCCGCCAACGCCAGACCTTCGTCCAGGCCTGAACTGCCGATCCGAGCCAGATACCTGACGTCACGTCAGCGAACTTCTGCCCGACGCCTCCGGAGAGCCCCATGCCCGCTCACGCGGCTGCCGCGCACACGACGCGGACCACAGCGCGGATCACCGCAGTCGACACCTACGACATCCGCTTCCCCACCTCCCGGTCGCTGGACGGGTCGGACGCGATGAACCCCGACCCCGACTACTCGGCCGCCTATCTGGTGCTGCGCACCGACGCGGGCGACGGGCTGAGCGGACACGGCTTCGCCTTCACCATCGGCCGCGGCAACGACGTCCAGGTCGCCGCCATCGAGGCGCTGCGCGACCACGTGGTCGGACGGTCCGTCAGCGAGCTGTGCGCGGACCCGGGTTCGCTCAGCCGCGACCTGATCGGCGACAGCCAGCTGCGCTGGCTCGGTCCCGAGAAGGGCGTGATGCACATGGCCATCGGGGCCGTGGTCAACGCGGTGTGGGACCTGGCCGCCAAGCGGGCCGGGCTGCCGCTGTGGCGGTTCCTGGCCGAGGCCGAGCCGGAGTGGCTGGTCTCCCAGGTCGACTTCCGCTACCTCACCGACGCGCTCACCCCCGAGCAGGCGCTCACCCTGCTCCGCTCCGCCCGCGCCGGACGCGAGGCACGAACCGCCGACCTGCTGGAGCGCGGCTACCCCGGCTACACCACCTCCCCCGGCTGGCTCGGCTACAGCGACGAGAAGCTGACCCGGCTGGCCAAGGAGGCGGTGGCCGAGGGCTTCACCCAGATCAAGCTGAAGGTCGGCGCCGACCTCGCCGACGACGTCCGCCGCTGCCGCGCCGCGCGCGCCGCGATCGGCCCGGACGTGCGGATGGCCATCGACGCCAACCAGCGCTGGGACGTGGCCCAGGCGATCGAATGGACCAACGCCCTGGCCGAGTTCGACCCGTACTGGATCGAGGAGCCCACCAGCCCGGACGACGTCCTCGGCCACGCCACGATCCGCGAGGCGGTCGAGCCGGTCAAGGTCGCCACCGGCGAGCACGTGCAGAACCGCATTGTCTTCAAGCAGTTGCTCCAGGCGCGCGCGATCGACGTGCTGCAACTGGACGCGGCGCGGGTCGGCGGGGTGAACGAGAACCTGGCCATCCTGCTGCTGGCCGCCAGGTTCGGCATCCCGGTCTGCCCGCACGCGGGCGGGGTCGGGCTGTGCGAACTGGTGCAGCACCTCTCGATGTTCGACTACGTCGCGCTCTCCGGCACCACCGAGGACCGGGTCGTCGAGTACGTGGACCACCTGCACGAGCACTTCCTCACCCCGACGGTGATCCGCGACGGCCACTACCAGGCGCCGCTGACGCCCGGCTTCTCCGCCGAGATGCACCCGGAGTCGATCGCCGCCTACACCTACCCCACCGGCACGTTCTGGGCCGCCGACCTGGCCGAGAACGCGGGAGACCCGACCGAAGGAGCCACCGCATGAACGACCTCCACGGGCTGCGCGCCCTCGTCACCGGCGGCGCCTCCGGGATCGGACTCGCCACCGCCACCCTGCTCGCCGAGCGCGGCGCGCAGGTCGCCGTCCTCGACCTGGACCCGAGCACGGCCCCGAAACCGCTGCTCGGCTTCACCGCCGACGTCAGCGACGACGCCTCGGTCCGCGCGGCGGTCGCCGCCGCCGTCGAGGCGCTGGGTGGGCTGGACATCCTGGTCAACAACGCGGGCATCGGCGCGGCCGGAACCGTCGAGGACAACCCCGACGAGCAGTGGCACCGCGTCCTGGACGTCAACGTCCTCGGCATCGTCCGCACCACGCGCGCCGCGCTGCCGCACCTGCGCCGCTCGGCCCATGCGGCGATCGTCAACACCTGCTCCATCGCCGCGACCGCCGGGCTGCCGCAGCGCGCGCTCTACTCGGCCAGCAAGGGCGCGGTGCTCTCGCTGACCCTGGCCATGGCCGCCGACCACGTCCGCGAGGGCATCCGCGTCAACTGCGTGAACCCCGGCACGGTGGACACCCCGTGGGTCGGCCGGCTGCTCGACGCCGCGCCGGACCCGGCCGCCGAGCGCGCCGCCCTCCAGGCCCGGCAGCCGCACGGCCGGCTGGTGTCCGCGGACGAGATCGCCGCCGCCGTCGCCTATCTGGCCGGCCCGGCCGCCGGGTCGACCACCGGCACCTCGCTCGCCGTCGACGGCGGCATGGCCGGACTGCGGCTGCGTCCCGCCGAGAGCACCTCGGGTCCCGCGGCCATCTCCTCAGATCTCGCCGGCTCCTCTGGTCCCGCATCAGGGCCCGCGGGCGTGGAAAGGTAAGCGGTGTGAGCTCTCTCCAGACCTCGGGCCGGCTCCGACTGCTGGGCCGCAGCAGGGTGCAGGTCACCCGACTCGCGCTCGGCGCCGCGCCGCTGGGCAACCTCTTCACGCAGGTCGGCGACGACGAGGCCCGCGCCACCGTCGACGCGGCGTGGGAGGCGGGCGTCCGCACCTTCGACACCGCGCCGCACTACGGGCTCGGCCTCTCCGAACGCCGCCTGGGCGCGGCCCTGCGGGAGCGGCCGCGGGACGCCTACACGCTGTCGACCAAGGTCGGCCGCCTGCTCCGCCCCAAGCACGACCCGACCGGGAACGACCTCGCCCACGGCTTCGCCGTCCCCGCGACGCACGAACGCGTCTGGGACTTCAGCGCCGACGGCGTCCGCCGCAGCATCGAGGAGAGCCTGACCCGGCTCGGCCTGGACCGGATCGACATCGCCTACCTGCACGACCCCGACGACCACGAGCGGCAGGCCTTCGCCACCGGCTACCCGGCGTTGGAGCGGCTGCGCGCCGAGGGCGTGGTCCGCGCGATCGGCGCGGGCATGAACCAGACCGCGATGCTGACGCGCTTCCTCCGCGAGACGGACGTCGACGTGGTGCTGCTGGCCGGGCGTTACTCGCTGCTCGACCGCAGCGGGGGCGACGCCCTGCTGCCCGAGGCGGAGCGGCGCGGGGCCTCGGTGCTGGTCGGCGGGGTCTTCAACTCCGGCCTGCTGGCCGACCCGAGGCCCGGCGCGACCTTCGACTACGCGCCCGCGTCACCGCAGTTGCTGGAGCGGGCGCTGCGCCTCAAGGCGCTCTGCGCCGAGTACGACGTGCCGTTGCGCGCGGCGGCCCTCCAGTTCCCGTTGCGACAGCGGGCCGTGGCCGGAGTCCTGGTCGGCGCCCGCACGCCCGCCGAGATCGCGGACGCCCGCACGATGCTCGACGTCCGCGTCCCGGACGCGCTGTGGGACGCGCTCGACGCGTACGCCCACGAGTGGGTGACCGCCTGATGCGCGTCGCGCTCTTCGTCACCTGCTTCAACGACACGATGTTCCCGGAGACTGGCAAGGCCGTGGTCCGGGTGCTGGAACGGCTGGGCCACCAGGTCGACTTCCCGCTCGCGCAGACCTGTTGCGGCCAGATGCACTTCAACACCGGCTACCGACCCGAGGCGATGCCGCTGGTCCGCGGCTTCGCCGACGCCTTCGCGGGCTACGACGCGATCATCACGCCGTCGGCGTCGTGCGCGGGCATGGTCCAAGAGAACCACGCGGTGCTGGCGGAGCAGTTGGGCGACGCGGCGCTGCGCCGGGACGTCGCCGACGTCGTGCCGCGCGTCCACGAGTTCACCGAGTTTCTGACGGACGTCCTGGACGTGACCGACGTCGGCGCGTATTTCCCGCACCGGGTCACCTACCACCCGACCTGCCACTCGCTGCGCGGCCTGCACCTGGGCGACAAGCCGCTGCGGCTGCTGCGCGCGGTGCGCGGCATCGACCTGGTCGAGCTGCCCGGTGCCGAGTCCTGCTGCGGCTTCGGCGGCACCTTCGCGCTCAAGAACGCCGAGACGTCCACGGCGATGCTCGGCGACAAGATGCGCAGCGTCGTCGGCACCGGCGCGGACGTGCTCTGCGCGGCCGACAACTCCTGCCTGATGCACATCGGCGGCGGCCTCTCCCGGCTCCGGACCGGCATCGGCACGCTCCATCTGGCGGAGATCCTCGCCTCGACAGAAGGTGGCCACGCATGAGTACCGGCGCCAACGTCGTCTGGCTGGGCAGCCCCACCTTCCCGCAGGCGGCCCACACCGCCCTGGCCGACCCACAGTTGCGCCGCAACCTGCGCAAGGCCACCACGACGATCCGGGACAAGCGGCTGCGCGTCACCGCCGAACTCGACGACTGGGAGCAGCTGCGCGAGGCGGGTGCCGCGCTCAAGCTGCGGACGCTGCGTCATCTGGACCGCTACCTGCTCCAGCTGGAGGAGTCGGTCACCAAGGCGGGCGGCGTGGTCCACTGGGCCGCCGACGCGGCCGAGGCCAACCGGATCGTCACCGAACTCGTCCGCGCCACCGGACAGTCCGAGGTGGTCAAGGTCAAGTCCATGGCCACGCAGGAGATCGGCCTCAACGAGGCGCTGGAGGCGGCCGGGATCCGTGCCTACGAGACCGACCTGGCGGAGCTGATCGTCCAGCTCGGCGACGACCGCCCCTCGCACATCCTGGTCCCGGCCATCCACCGCAACCGGGCCGAGATCCGCGAGATCTTCCGGCAGCAGATGGCCGAGTGGGGTCGCCCCGCCCCCGAGGACCTGACCGACGACCCGCGCGCCCTGGCGGAGGCGGCCCGCCAGCACCTGCGCGAGAAGTTCCTGCGCGCCGACGTCGCCGTCTCCGGAGCCAACTTCGCCATCGCCGAGACCGGGACGGTCGGCGTGGTCGAGTCCGAGGGCAACGGCCGGATGTGCCTGACCCTGCCCCGGACGCTGATCACCGTGATGGGCATCGAGAAGGTCCTGCCGCAGTGGCAGGACCTGGAGGTCTTCCTTCAGCTGCTGCCGCGCTCCTCCACCGGCGAGCGGATGAACCCCTACACCTCCACCTGGCAGGGCGTCACCCCCGGTGACGGTCCGCAGACCTTCCACCTGGTGCTGCTCGACAACGGTCGCACCGCGACGCTGGCCGACACCGTCGGCCGCCAGGCGCTGGGCTGCATCCGCTGCTCCGCCTGCCTCAACGTCTGCCCGGTCTACGAGCGGACCGGCGGCCACGCCTACGGCTCCGTCTACCCGGGCCCGATCGGCGCGATCCTCACCCCGCAGCTGGTCGGCGTCGACGGTGCCGCCGGGAACGCGGCGGACACCCTGCCGTTCGCCTCCACGCTCTGCGGCGCCTGCTACGAGGCATGCCCGGTGAAGATCAACATCCCGGAGGTGCTCACCCACCTCCGGGCCAAGGTCGTCGAGGCCAAGCGCGCCAAGCGCCGCACCCCCAGCGCCGAGGCGCTGGCGATGAAGGCCGCCACCGCCGTCCTCTCCCGCCCCGACCGGCTGGCCGCCGCGCAGCGTGCCGCCTCGCTCGGCGGACGGCTGGTCGCCCGCAAGGGCGTCATCGGCCCCGTCCCCGGACCGATCCACGGCTGGACCGACAGCCGCGACACCCCCGCTCCGCCCGCGGAGTCCTTCCGCGCCTGGTGGCAGCGCACGCGCAGCACAGGAGGAGGCGAGTCATGACGGCCCGCGACACCGTCCTCGCCCGCATCCGCGCGGCCCTCGCCGACGTCCCCGCCGACGAGACGCCCGAGGACGTCCCGGTTCCCCGCGACTACCGCCGCGACCACGCCGAGGGCTCGGACATCGTGGCCCTCTTCGCCGAACGCGTCGCCGACTACCGCGCCGACGTCACGCAGGTCAGCGCCGCCGACGCCCCCGGCGCGATCGCCGAGCTGCTGACCCGACGCGGCGTCAGCTCGCTCGTCGTCCCCGACGGTCTACCGGACGTCTGGCTCCCGGACGGGCCGTGGGCGGTGCTGCGCGAGCCGCTCAGCGTTCCCGAACTGGAGGCCGCCGACGCCGTGCTGACGGCCTGCGCCGCCGGGATCGCCGTGACGGGCACCCTCGTCCTGGACGCCGGCCCCGGCCAGGGGCGGCGGGTGCTCACCCTGCTGCCCGACTACCACCTGTGCGTCGTCCGCGCCGACCAGGTCGCAGGCGACGTCCCGGACGCCCTCGCCCGCCTCGACCCGGCCCGGCCGCTGACCTTCGTCTCCGGCCCCTCCGCCACCAGCGACATCGAACTCGACCGCGTCGAAGGCGTCCACGGCCCGCGCACGCTCGACGTGGTCATCGTCACCGACACCCAGGAGCCGTCCGCATGAGAGTCGCCCTGCACACCCGCGTCCGCGCCGACCGGATAGCCGACTACGAGCAGGCCCACCGCGAGGTCCCGGCCGAGCTCACCGCGGCGATCCGCGCCGCGGGCGCGCGCGAGTGGACGATCTGGCGCAGCGGCACCGACCTCTTCCACGTCCTGGAGGTCGACGACTACGCGGCGCTGCTTGCCCAGTTGGAGAAGCTGCCGGTCAACACCGCCTGGCAGGCGCGGATGAGCGAGCTGTTGGAGGTCTCCCACGACTACTCCGAGGGCGGCGCGGACGCGACGCTCCCCGTGGTGTGGCAGTTGTGAGCGCGGCCGAGGCACCGCGCGTCGTCGACGCGCACCACCACGTCTGGGACCTCTCCGTCCGCGACCAGGACTGGATCACCGGCCCCGAACTCGCCCCGCTGCGACGCGACTTCACCCTCGACGAGCTTCGCCCCCTGGCCCGTACGGCGGGCGTGGACGCCACCGTGCTGGTCCAGACGATCTGCGTCCCCGACGAGACGCCCGAGTTCCTCGCCCTCGCGGCGACCGACCCGCTGGTCGTCGGCGTGGTCGGCTGGACGGACCTCACCGCGCCCGACGTTGCCGACACCCTCGCCGCACTCCGCTCCGGCCCCGGCGGACGCCACCTCGTCGGCATCCGCCACCAGGTCCAGGGCGAGCCCGACCCGGAGTGGCTGCTCCGCCCGGACGTCCAGCGCGGCCTGCGCGCGGTCGCGACGGCGGGGCTCGCCTACGACCTGGTCATCCTGCCGACCCAACTCCCCGCCGCCACCCGCGCCGCCGCCGCACTGCCGGAGCTGACCTTCGTCCTCGACCACCTCGGCAAGCCCCCGATCGCCGCCGCCGCGCTGGAGCCATGGGCCTCGCACCTCCGTGCCTTCGCAGCCTTGCCGAACACCGTCGCCAAGCTCTCCGGCCTCCCCACCGAGGCCGACTGGCACTCATGGACTACCGACGACCTCCGCCCCTTCGCCGACACCGCCCTCACCGCCTTCGGCCCCACCCGCCTCCTCTTCGGCTCCGACTGGCCGGTCTCCACCCTCGCCGCCGACTACGCCCGCGTGCTCACGACGACCCGCGAGCTCATCGCGACGCTCTCCCCGTCCGAGCAGGCCGCCGTGCTGGGCGGCAACGCGGAGCGGGTGTACGGGGTCTGAGCTGACGCGTCACACCGGCCGTGTAAGGTCCCGCGCATGCGTTCCGGTATCTGCCCGAAGTGCGGGTCGTCCGAGGTCCACACCATGTTCGGCGGGATCTACCGCGGTCAGGCTCCGGTCATCCGGATCAGTGGTCTTCTCTCCACGCGGGCCGAGTCGGACGACTACGTGTGCACCGACTGCGGGTACTTCGAGCAGTACTTCGTCCCCGGCCCGGCGCTGACGAAGATCGCCAGGAAGTGGCCGCTGGCCAGCGAGTTCAACGACGACGAGGACGAGGACGGGATCGAGGACGAGGTCGGGGACCAGGAGTTCGCCGAACCCGAGGACACGCCACCGGACGGCTTCGGCATGTCGTGGTCCTGACGAGCCATTTGTCTATTCGTCCATTCGTCCGTTCGTCCATGCGGGTGAATCGGGTGGGCCGCGCCGGTTCACTCCGGCGGGGAGCGGCGTCGCGGGTCCGATTGTGTGACAGAACGTCAGATACGCCGCATTCACCGGGCTGCCTCCGGGACGTCGCGGCGCATGTGTCCCTGCCGCCGCTCGAAAGGCTGACCCCACTGTGCGTTCCCGCACCCGGACCCTCGGCACCCACCTCCGCACCACCATGGCCACCGCCGTCGTCGCCGCCGCAGTCCTCGCCGTCGGCCCGGGCCTCGCGGTCGCAGCAAGCGGAGGGGGCAGTGGCAGCGACTACGGGCACTGGCACGTCAGCGGCGACGCAGGCGACCTGGTGCTGCCTCAGACCGGCTTCCCCGTCGCACAGGTGAGCACCGACGCGTCCCCCGCCCGGGTGTACAACGGCGCGAGCACCTTCCTCAACGCAGCCACGCCGTTCGGCCGGGCCTACGGCTCCTCGCGCGGCGAGGACTACCTGCTCGCGTACACCGCCGCCAACCGCGCCCCGTCGACCACCACGCTGCGCTTCGCGTCCCCCACCCCGCTGGGCTGGGGTTTCACCCTCGGTGACGTGGACGCCGACAGCGTGCACATCACCGGGACCGGCCCGGGCGGCGTCCCGCTCTCCGCCGCCGAGCTCGGCTGGCAGGGCGCGTTCAACTACTGCAACGGCGTCTCGCCCGTGCCGAGCACCTGCGGGGGCAAGGTCGACGGCGACCTGCCCGCGTGGCAGCCCGGCAGCTCGACGTTGCGCGGCAACTCCGTGGACACCAACGGCGCCTCGGGCTGGTTCCGGCCGACCGTGCCGGTCGAGTCGATCAGCTTCACCTTCGCCCGTCAGTCCGGCAACCCGGTCTACCAGATCTGGGTGGCCGACACCGGCCACGACCTGGGCGGCCACGTCCACATCGGCTGCCCGGACAGTCGACCCGTGACCCTGGAACTGCGCCACGCGGACGGCACGCCCGTCCTCGACCGCCACGGCCACCACGTCGTCACCACGACCGACGCCAACGGCGACTACAGCTTCCCCGACGTCGCGGCCGGTGACTACGAGGTCCACCTCGAAACCCCGACCGGCCTCAACGCACAGGCCACCGACCACACCGTCGACATCACCGACCACGACGTGACCGGCACGGACTTCTCCCTCACCTGCCCGCCCGAGGTCACCGCCCCGCCGCTGGTCATCAAGGGAGACGCGCCGACCCCCCTCCCGGACTCGCCCGCGATCGTCGACGTGCTCGTCCCACCGAGCCACGGCAAGGTCGAGGACACGCCGCAGGGCTGGGTCTACATCCCCCACCCGGGCTTCACCGGCCACGACTCCGTCACCGTGCTGGACAAGCACAACGACCACTACGACCGCCGCGTCATCCCTCTCCACGTCGAGGGGAAGCCCGCCGGCCACCACCACCGCCCGTCCGACGACAACGCCGAGCACGGTGAGCACCGTGAGCACGGCGGCGAGCAGCTCGCCGCGACCGGCGGCGGCATCGACCCGACGGAGGCCGTCGAGGTCTCGCTGCTGCTCCTCGCCGCCGGCACCGGCGTCCAGCTCTCGCTCCGCGCCGCGCGTCGACGCCGGAGCCGTCGCTGACGCCTGTCCTCGCCCGCCTGACCCGCTACCCGGGACCGCCGCCGGACGCCCCCGACGTGCCCGACTGACCCATCGTCAACTCCAGCTCACGCCAGCATGTCCGCCGGGCCGCCCGGAGCAGGGGCCGCGCCCGGCGCGATGCCGAGCACGTGATCCAGGTACGGGTTGGCGAAGACGCCCGTCGGATCGACCTTGTCGCGGAGCGCGACGAAGTCGTCGAAGCGCGGGTAGCGGGTGCGCAGGACGTCGGCGTCGAGGCTGTGCATCTTGCCCCAGTGCGGCCGTCCGCCGAAGGAGCCCAGGATGGACTGGCAGGCCTCGAAGTACCGGCGGTGCGGCATCCGGTGGTACTGGTGGAAGGCGATGTAGCAGCTCTCGCGGCCGTGCGCGGTCGACAGCCAGATGTCGTCGGGCGCCGTGAACCGGACCTCCAGCGGGAAGGAAACGCCCTCGCCGCTGCCGTCGACCCAGCGCTTGATCTCGCGCAGCGCCGCGACGGCGTGCTCGCGCGGGATGGAGAACTCGCCCTCACGGAACCGGACGTCGCGGGCCGAGGCGAAGACCTTGTACGAGACGTCGGTCCACTGACGGCCCGACATGGCCCGCGCCGAGAACCGGGCGATCGGTGCGACCAGCGCCGGAAACCGCGTGCCCAGCCGGTTCAGCGCCTCGAAGCCCGGCCCGCTGAGCGCCTCGTCCAGCTTCCTGCTGAACTCCGGGATCGGCTGCAACGGTACGTCCCCGGTGAGCCGCTGGAACCTGCGGGTCAGCGTCGTGGCACTGTGCGGGAACCAGAAGAACTCGAAGTGGTCGTTGCCCTCGGCGAGTTCGTCGATCCGGCCGAGCGTCTCGGCCACCGGCATCTGCGCGTCGTGGGCCCGCAGCGCGAAGCGCGGGACGCACTGGAAGGTCACCTCGGTGATCACGCCCAGCGCACCCAGCCCGACCCGAGCGGCCGCGAACAGCTCCGGCCGCTCGTCCGGCGAGCAGCGGACCACCTCGCCGTCGGCCAGGACCAGTTGCAGCGCGCGGATCTGCGTCGAGATGCTGCCGAACCGGATACCGGAGCCGTGCGTGCCGGTCGAGATCGCCCCGGCGACGGTCTGCCGGTCGATGTCGCCGAGGATCTCCATCGCCAGCCCGTGCTCGGCGAGCAGCGGGTTGAGTTTCCACAGCGGCATCCCCGCGCCGACGGTGACCAGCCCGGAGTCGGCGTCGACCGAGACCAGCGCGTCGAGCCCGTCCAGCCGCAGCTGCACGCCGGGCGCGACGGCGGCCGGCGAGAACGAGTGCCCGGCGCCGACGGCCTTGACCCGCCGACCGTCCCGCACCGCACCCGCGACGGCGTCGGCGACCTGCGCCACGTCCGTCGGACGCAGCACCCGCGCCGGACGTGCCTGCTGGTTGCCGGCCCAGTTGCGCCACTCGCTCGTCATGCCGGAGTCCTCCCCGGTCTTGGTGGGATCAGTCCGATGAGATCAGTCCGATGGGTTCGGCCCTCCGCACGGCACGCGAAGGGAAAAGCACGCCGTGCGGAGGAACAGAGGAGAGCGTGGACTTGGTCAGGCGTCCAAGTCAAGGGTTGTACGGCCTTGACTTGGACGCTTGACCAAGTTCCGCCACGGCGGTCGGAGCCCGTGGGATAGGTTTCCTCCACCGAACCGCGTCGAGCCGACGCGCCCCCAGCGAATCCGGAGTCCGCATGACCCGCCGTTCCGCCGACGAGCGCCGCGAGGAACTGCTGGAGGCCGCGATCCGGGTCATGATCCGCGAAGGCGTCGCAGGGGCCACCACCCGCGCCGTCGTCGCCGAGGCGGGGCTGCCGCTCGGCGCGTTCCACTACTGCTTCCGCTCCAAGGAGGAGCTGCTCACCAGCGTCGTCGAGCGCATCATGAGCCGGGCGATGGCCCCGACCACCGCACAGGTCGTGGAGATCAAGGACGAACCGGTGCCGGACATCATCCGGGCCACCCTGCAGACCTACTGGGCGCAGATCACCGCAAGCCCGGACGAGCACCAACTGACCTACGAGCTCACCCAGTACGCCATGCGCCAGCCCGGCCTGACGGACGTGGCGCGCCGTCAGTACCGGCACTATCTCGACGTCTACCGCCAGTCACTCGAGATCTCCGCCCAGTTGGCCGGAGTCGAGTGGACGCTCCCGCTACCGGTGCTGGCCCGCTACGGCCTCAGCGTCCTGGACGGGCTCACCCTCCACTGGCTGATCGACCGCGACGACGCCGAGGCCCACGCGGCACTCGACGCCTACGCCGCCCACCTGGCCACCCTGGCCCGCCCGCTGTCCGCGTGACTGCCTTTCCGTCCGAGGCTTGTTGACGCTGCGTCAGAGTCCGGCCCCAGCACGGAAGGTGAGACCGGCGACGACCGCGCCGAGCACCGCACCCGCCACGGTCTGCGCCACCGTGTGATCCCTGAGCACCACCCGGGACCAGGCGATCAACGCGACCACGAGGTACCCGAGCGCCCACCAGGCGCCGAGCGCGACGCCCAGCATCGCCACCGCGCCGCCGGAGACGGCCGTGTGCAGGGAGATCTTCCACTTCAGCACGGCGGTAATGACGATGACCGGCACCAGGGTCGCGAACATCGCCAGGATCATCGCGATCAGCTCGCGCGGCGCGCCGAGCACGGCCATCAGCACCAGCCCGACCACCACCGAGACCAGCACCACGGGCAGCACCTTCGCCCGCTTCGCCCGGTCCCCGACGTAGCGGTCGGCGACCTTGCCGCGCCGCATCGCCAGCGTGATGATCCCCTGCGGAATCACCCCCGCGAACACCGCCGCGAACAGCGCCCAGCCGACGCCCGCCCAGCCGTGCCGGACGGCCCCGACCAGCACCAGCACGCCGACGATCACGTTCTGCGGGTCCAGCGCCCGGGTCACACCCCGCGCCCAGAGCGGCGCGTCCTGCGTCGCGCTCGGCGTTGCGTCCTGCTGGGCAACCTGCTGCTCGTCGATCGTCGTCACCGAGGGAGTCTCGCACAACGGTCCGGCAGCCCCGCCCTCCTGCCCTACCGCTCCACCGAGTCGAAGGCCTCGCGGGCCTGCTCCACCAGCGGCAGATGCTCCTCCGACCACTCGGTCAGCGCGGCGAACAGCGGCGCCAGGCTCCGACCCAGCTCGCTGATCTCGTACTCGACCCGCGGCGGAACCTCCGGGTAGTAGGTGCGCACCACCAGGCCGTCGCGCTCCAGTTGACGCAACCGCTGGGTCAGCACCTTGGCCGTGATGCCGCCGATGTTCCGGTGCAGCTCGACAAAACGCTGCCGACCGAACTGGTTGAGCGTCCACAGGATCGGCGTCGTCCACCGACTGAAGACGATGTCGAGGACCGGCGTGATCGGGCACGCCTGCTGCCCTGCCTCCACCGGTCCGCCCGACTTCGGCTGGTTCGTCATGGATGCGCTCCCCACGGCCACTCTCCTCAGCGACAGTCACTTTCCTCTAGGTACCTACTTTACTCAGGATGCTAGCTTCGGAAAGCCGGCGAAACACGAGTCATCGCACACCCCCATCCCATGTCCCGATGCACGACAGGCCAAGGAGCTCATCATGATCGTTGTGACCGGATCCACCGGGAACGTCGGCCGCCCGCTGGTCGCCACCCTCTCCGCCGCAGGCGCGAAGGTCGTGGCCGTATCGCGGCGCGAACAGCCGACGGACCTCCCGGACGGCGTCACCCATGCCCGTGCCGATCTGGGCGACTTCGAGAGCCTGCGCCCGGTCCTCGACGGCGCGGAGGCGCTCTTCCTCCTGCTGGCGGGCGAACTCAACGGTCCGGGCGAGCCCGCCGACGCGCTGCTCACCATGGCGCGCGAGGCCGGCGTCCAGCGGGTCGTCCTGCTCTCCTCGCAGATCAACGAGACCCGCCCGCTCGCCCTCTCCCACGGCAGGCTGCGGGAGTTCGAGCAGGCGGTACGCAACTCCGGCCTGCAGTACACGATCCTGCGCGCGGGCGGGTTCGCCTCCAACGCCTACGCCTGGGCGGAGACGGTCCGCGAGCAGCGCACCGTGTTCGCCCCGTTCGCGGACGTGGCACTCCCGGTCGTCGACCCGTCGGACATCGCGGCCGTGGCCGCCACCGTCCTGAGCGAGGACCGCCATCACGGACGCACCTACGTCCTGACCGGTCCCGAGCCGATCACCCCGCGCGAGCAGGCCGAATCCCTCGCCGCCGCCCTCGGCGAGCCGGTCGCCTTCGTCGAACTGACCCGCGATCAGGCCAGGGAGCACCTCGCCTCGTTCATGCCGGAGGAGGTCATCGACGGCACCCTCGACATCCTCGGCCACCCCCTCCCGCAGGAACAGCAGGTCAGCCAGGACGTCCGCCGCGTCCTCGGCCGCCCTGCCCGCCCCTTCTCCGCCTGGGCCGCGGCCAGCCTCCCGGCGTTCGGTGCGGGGCTCAGGCCGAAGTTCCCTTCCGCGGAAGGGTGATCGGGCAACAGGTCTGACCTGACGCCTGGCGACCGGCCTCCGGCCCGTGACTAGCGTCCCGGTGTGAGCATCTGGACTTCCCTCGAGCCTGCGTCCACCACCGTGGATCCCGGCGGCACGGCCCTCGTGCGCCTGCGGGTGCGCAACACCGGCGACATCGTCGACGAGTACCGCTTCGTGCCGGTCGGCGCCGTCGCCCCCTACGTGACCGTCGAACCCGCCACCCTCAGGCTCTACCCAGGGACCACGGGGACCGTCGAGCTCCGCTTCGCGCCACCCCGCACTCCGGACGCCACGGCCGGTCCGAACCCGTACGGCATCCAGGTCGTCCCGAGCGAGCACCCGGAGGCGACCACCGTCCCCGAGGGCAACCTCACCATCACCCCCTTCACCGAGCTGCGCGCCGAGTTGGTGCCGCACACGGTCCGCGGGCGGTTCCGCGGACGGCCGGTGCTCGCGCTCGACAACCTGGGCAACACCAGGGTCACCGCGTCCGTGGCCGGCGGTGACAACGGCGACCAGCTGGCGTTCGAACTCCACCCGGCATCGGTGCAGATCGAGCCCGGCCGGGCGGCCTTCGTCAAGGCGACGGTCCGGCCCCAGCGCGTCACCTGGCTCGGCCGCAAGGAGAACCGGCCTTTCCGGCTGACGGCGCAGCGGTCGGGGGCCGAGAGACTCCCTGTGGACGGGACTTTCGTGCAACTGGCGGTGCTCCCGCGCTGGTTGGCGACCGTATTCAGCCTGGTCGCCGGACTCGCCGTCGCCTGTGTGGCACTGTGGTTCGCCTACGCGCCGCATCTGCACAGCCTGGCGCGGCCACTGACCCAGTCGGTGGCCGCGACCACCCTGCCCGCAGCCGCGCCTTCAGGCCTCGCGTCGGCCACCGGTGGCACGCCGGGGTCGACGCCGGGCGCTCCGGCCGCCTCCCAGGGCGGGTCCGGCGGTTCGGCCTCCGGTGGCACGGGCGGCGGATCCGGCGGTGGAGGCGGCGCGGGCGGCGGAGGTGGCGGGGGCAGTAAACGGGCCGCGCCGCGCGGCCCGTTGCCCTTCCGCGCCGGGGACGGGCCGAACCTGTTCGTCGAGTTCGCCCAGGACCGGCTGATGGGTGACACCGACCGGACCATCGGCGTCATGGACCCGGCGACCGTCGCCGCGATCGCCCAGTTCCAGCAGACCGACGACCGGATGTACCACGGTCAGACCGTCAGGAGCGACGGCCTCGGCAACCTCGGCCGGGCCACCATGACCGCGCTGCTCACGGCCCACTTCGGGTCGTCGGCGCCGTCGCTGCGGCCCGGCGACGACAACTCGGACGTCGTGTGGCTCTACAACGCGGTGATCTGGGGCAGCAACGCCGACTTCAGCACCAGCGACGTGAACAAGACCGCCCCGCTCACCCAGGACAACATCGAGTACCTGATGCGCGGCCCGTACCCCGGCCAGGCCTTCGACGGCGCGGTCCAGGGCGCGCTGCGGTTCTACCAGCGCGACGTGGGCATCCCGGTCACCGGCCAGGCGGACGCCGCGACCTTCGCGGCGCTGCACGCGGGGCGGGTCGTGGCACAATCCGCTCCCGGCACGGTCTCCGCGACCAACTGGCCGCCTCCGCCCAAGTAGACGAGGATCCGATGGAGTTCGACGGAATGGAACTGTCCGAGGCCATCGCCGCGGTGCGTTCCGGCTTGAGCGCCGCCCAGCAGGCGGGCCTGCAGTCCGACCTGCGGTTCCGGGTCAAGGAGGTGGTCCTCGACCTGGGTCTGGAGATGCACCGCACCAACAGCGGCTCCGGCTCGGTGAAGGCGTACGTCTTCTCCGGCGAGGCCCGCCACGAGGGCGGCACCGCGCACACCCACCGGATCACGCTCACCTTGGAGATCGACGACGAGGGCGGTGGCGAGCAGCTCTCGCCGCCGAACTGACTCACAGTCAGTCTGGCTCAGGGGCGGCACGATTGCCCAGGTCACACCGCCACAGCGTGACGGATCGAGAACTTACGGAAGTCTTCCGCCCTGCCCTCACCGATGGATCGGACCCGCTGCGCGGGTGACGATGGTCCTGTCGACCTCGACTCAGCGCGGAGGTCGGACGCTGGTCGGGAAGTTGGTCGGAGGGGGCAGTCATGTCGGCTTCATTGGACACGGCGGAGGCCGTGGTCCCGGTCGTGGTCTACGCGTCGGATCCGATCTCGTCGGTCGGCGCCCGTGGCCAGCTGATCGGGCAGTCGACGGTCGAGGTGGTGGACGCGGCGGGCTGCCCGCCCGGGACGGTGGCCGTGGTGCTGACCGAGTCGCTGGACGAGGCGACGGTCCGCCGGCTGCGGCAACTGCGCGCGGACGGCACCCGGGTGGTTCTGGTCGCCGCGCTGCTGCGGGAGGCGGAACTGCTGCGGGTGATCGAGTGCGGGGTGGGCACGATCGTCTGGCGTCACGAGGCCACGGGCGCGCAGCTGCGCCGCGCGGTACTGGCGGCCTCGCGCGGCGACGGAGACATGCCGTCGGACCTGCTCGGCAAACTGGTCGCCCAGGTCGGCGCCCTCCGCCGCAGCGGCCCGGACCACCTCGCCGCCCCGGCGGCCGGACTGGCCCCGCGCGAGGTCGACGTGCTGCGGTTGGTCGCGGAGGGGCTGGACACGGCGGAGATAGCCAGTCGGCTCTCCTACTCCGAACGCACCATCAAGAACCTGATCTACGGCCTGACGAACCGCCTCAGACTCCGCAACCGCGCCCACGCCGTCGCCTACGCCCTCCGCGAGGGCTACTTCTGACCTGCCCCGACGGTGCTGCGTGCAGAATGCGCGGGCTCCCGTCCGAGCGGAGTCGATGGAGAGACTCCCCGGACCGAACCCCGCGCATCCCGTGCCGTCCAGGGCGACGGCCCCCTACCGAGCGGCCGGTCCACGCTCGCGCAGGGCCTCAAGGGCCATGTCGGCATGCGTGTTCATGTTCAGCTCGCTCTTGATCGCCTCGATCAGCCGGAAGTCCGTGTCGATGACGAAGGTCTTGCGCTTGGCGTTGAGCGGACCCCAGCCCCGGCGCGCGTCGAAGAGGCCGGCGACCTTGCCGTCGGGGTCGGACAGCAGCGGGTAGTCGAACGAGTGCCGCTCGGCGAACTGCTGCTGCTTCTCCGGCGCGTCGGGGCTGATGCCCAGACGCTGCGCACCCACGGCCTTGAACTCCGTGGCCAGGTCGCGGAAGTGGCAGGCCTCCTTGGTGCAACCGGGGCTCATGGCCGCCGGGTAGAAGAACAGCACCACGGGGCCCTGGGCGAGGAACTCGCCCAGGGACCGGGGCGTTCCGGTCTGGTCGGGCAGGGTGAAGTCGGGGACGAGGTCGCCGATGTTCATCTGATTGCTCCTGTGTTCGTGCTCTGCTGACGGGCTGCTGACGGGCTGTCCACGGCCTGGCAGCGGTCAGTGCCCGGCCGTCGAGCGGGCGGCGTTCTCGATCAGGTCGGTGACCTGCGTCGGGTTGGTCACCATCGCGAAGTGCGAGCTGTTGACCTCCACCGTGTGGGAGTGGGGGCGCTGGGCCTCGAAGCGCTCCAGCACCGGAGGGATCGCCTTGTCGCCGGTGGCCACCAGGGCCCAGCTCGGCACAGTGTGCCAGGCCAGGACGGCGCGGAAGTTGGCCGGGTTGACGTACAGGTCCGCTCCGCCGGCAACGGGGAGCGGTCGCAGCGCTGTCTGCACCTGCGGGCCGGGGAACTGAGGCGCTGTCGGTGGCCAGGCCGCGCAGCGGGTTGGCCGCGGCGACGACCGTGTGGCCGTCGCGCCGGAGGCGCTCGGTGGCGCTCGGTGACGCTGCTCCAGGCGGCTTCGACGGCTCGTCAGAGGGTAGGGAGAAGGCCTCCGTCGATCGAAACAGTGATGCCGGTGAGGTAGGAGGCGCGCGGGGAAGCGAGGAAGGCGATCAGCTCCGCGGCTTCTTCGGGCCGTCCGGGGCGGCCGAGCGGGGCAGCGAGGCGCTGGTGGAACTCCTTGCGGATGGTGTCCAGGTCGCGGCCGGTGCGTTCCGCCGCCTCCCGCAGGCTTGCCTCAACGGCGTCGGTCTCGATGACCCCAGGCATGACCGCGGTGACGCGCACGCCGTGCGGGCCGCAGGCGAGCGCGAGGCTCTTGCTGTAGGCGTTGAGAGCGGCCTTGGCGGCAGCGTACGGGGCGCCGTTGGGCTGCGGGTAGCGGGCGGCGTTCGATGACACGTGGACGACTGCCCCGTGGCCCTGCGCGGTCATGTGCGGGACGAGGGCCCGGTCGAGGCGGACGGCGGACAGCAGGTTGGCGTCGAGGTTGGCCAGCCAGTCCTCGTCGGAGGCGGCGAGGACGCCGTCGGGCACCTGGGTGTTGCGTCCCGCGTTGTCGACGAGCACGTCGATGCCGCCCAGGAGATCGAGCGCCGCGGCCGCCGCCCGTTCGACCCCGCCGGAGGTGTTCAGATCGGCCGTCACCACATGCACTCCGGCAGGGGCTTCGGCTCGGTTGCGGGCGACGGCGACCACGTGCGCGCCGGCGCTGGCCAGACGGCGCACTGTGGCAGCGCCGATACCGCGGGTTCCTCCAGTGACGACGGCACGTGCCCCGCGAAGGCCCAAATCCGCGCTCGGATCGGGGACCAGGGTCGGACGGGTGGGCGTCATGGCGGATGCGCACACCGCCAATGGCCTCACACCGAGGCAGTTCCACATCCTCGGACTGCTCCACCGCGGCCCGTTGGCGCAGACCGACCTGGCCACGGAGACGGACACCGCCGCCAGCGTGCTCGTCACGCAGCTCAACCCCTTGGAGGCCGAAGGGCTGGTGACACGCACCCGCGACCCTCGCGACCGGCGCCGCCACCTGGTCGTGCTGACGGAGGCAGGGCGACAGCGGCTGCAAGACGCGGCAGCCGCACAGCGGGAGGCGGAGGACGGCCTCTTCCGCTCGCTGACCGACACCCAGCGCTTGCAGCTGACACAACTCCTCGTCCTGGTGCGCGACGACCTGACCGACGGCAACGAGCACTGCGCCACCCCGACCTCCCTCGACAGGAAGACGTCGTAGATCCCTGAACAGGGAGGGCCGGGCGCCCCCCATGAACAGCGGAGGGCATGGCGCACACTCCCACATGCGTCCGAGCTATGTACCTTTACGGGTACGTACCCTGTTGGGTACATTGCCGGGCATGGACGCTGTACTGCACGCGCTGTCCGACGAGAGCCGGCGAACGATGCTGGAAATGTTGCGGGACCATCCGGCCACCGTGAACGAGCTGGCTGCGGCGTTGCCCATCGCCCGGCCCGGAGTCTCCCGACACCTGCGGGTACTGCGGGAGGCGGGCCTGGTAGAGGTCCGCCAGGACGCACAGTGGCGCACCTACAGCCTGCGCCCGGAACCTCTGGCCGAGCTGGATGAGTGGCTCGGGCGCTATCGCGCCTTGTGGCAGCGGCGCATGGATGCCCTGCACGCGGAAATCGCGCGGGGAAAACAACAACGGAAGGCCGAACAATGACCAGCGGCACCGGACGTGACACTCGCATCATCGGCAGCCTCCGCCGCGTGGACGACGCCAAAGGCGCAGTCACGGTGGAGGACGTCTACGACACCGACATCGATGACCTGTGGTCGGCGGTGACCGAACCGGACCGCCTCGCGCACTGGATCGCCACGATCGAGGGCGAACCGCGGCTCGGGGGCACCGTCCGGACGACCTTCTTCGCCAGCGGCTATGAAGGCCCGGGACGCATTGACATCTGCGACGCCCCCCGCCGACTGCTGGTCACGTTCCAGCCGGGCACGCCCGACGAGACCGTCGTGGAGGCGAATCTCACCCCGGCCGGCGACGGCCGGACCCGGCTGATCGTCGAAGAACGCGGCTTCCCGCTCCCCGAGATCGCCGGCCACGGCGGCGGATGGCAGTTGCACGCCGAAGACCTGGCCGCCTACCTCGGTGGACACGAGCCGGGCAAGTGGCCAGAGCGGTGGGTGGAACTCAAGCCCGTCTACCAGGCACTCGCTGACGACGTGTCGTAAGCGGGCAGCAGCGGCCGTGCCCGATGCGGCCGGACGGAGCCCCGACCTGAAGCGGGATGCCTGGCACTGACAGAGGCAGGCACCCCGTCCGGCCAAGGCCCTGCGGTGCGGTCCGGAAGCTGAGCGGGACCGACACGTCAGAGCGTCTCGGTCCGAACGCGGCCGGTGACGTCCTGTCGCACCCGGGCCCGGTAGCGCAGCGGCGACTCGCCGACGACCCGTTTGAACGCCGTGCTGAAGGCACTCTCCGAGCCGTAGCCCAACTCCTCGGCGAGTGCCGCGACGCGGGTGTCACCGTCGCGCAGCGCGCGCTGGGCGAGCAGCATGCGCCAGCGTCCCAGGTAGGTCAGCGGTGGCACGCCGGCCGCCTCCCGGAACCGCTCGGCGAAGGTCGTCCGGGACATCGCGGCGGCCCGCGCCAGTTCCTCGAGCCCCCAGGGGCGCCCGGGGCGGCCGTGCAGCAGGTCGAGGGCGGGACGGAGGCGCTCGTCGACGAGCAGCCGCAGCCAGCCGGACGGCAGTGCGCACTGGTCGACGTAGGAGCGCAACAGCTCCAGCAGGAAGAGCTGACCGTACTGCCGGATCGCGAAGGCCGAGCCGAGCCGCTGCGCGGTCGCCTCGTCGAAGAGACGGAGCAGGGCGACGAGGAGCCGGTCGTCGTCACCGGCCGACCTGATGTGTGCCACTGGCGGCAGCGATTCGAGGAGGAGCGTTCTTCCGGCCTCGTTCAGGCTGACGCAGCCGCCGATGACGATGTCGTCGGCGTCGCGGTCGGAGCGCGCGAAGCGGTCGGTGGAGAAGTCGGATTCCGGCTGCACCTCCTGGCGGGGTTCCTCGCCGGCCTCGAACGCGACCCAGGAGCGGCCGGTGAGGATCGCCACGTCACCCGCCACGAGGTCGACCGGTTCGTCGATCCCGTCGGTGGTGAGGCGAGCCCGGCCGCTGACGAGCGCGAAGAACTTGACCGGGTCGGTGAGCGGTCCGCGGCCCCACCATCCGCCGCGGGCCGCGATGCCTCCGGTGAGGACGCCGCGGACCTCGACCAGATCGAGTGCTTCGGAGAGCCGGTCGGACGTCATGCCCGTACTCTCGCTCAAAAAATCGGGACTCACAAGTATTCATCGTCCGTCTGCTCCCCGGCAGGCTGGTGGCAGCACCCCGCAATCGGACCTCAGGAGAGAACATGCGTTACCGCGGCCTCGGCAAGACCGGGATCAAGGTGAGCCCCTACGCTCTCGGCGCCATGATGTTCGGTGCCCTCGGCAACACCGACCACGACGACTGTGTCCGCGTCATCCACCGGGCCCTGGACGCCGGCATCAACCTCATCGACACGGCCGACGTGTACGCGCACGGCGAGTCGGAGGAGATCGTCGGCCGTGCGCTGAAGGGCCGTCGGGCCGACGTCGTACTCGCCACGAAGGCCAAGAACCCGATGAGCGACGAGCCGAACCACCAAGGCGCGTCCCGGCGTTGGCTGGTGCGCGCGCTGGAGGACTCGCTGCGCCGCCTCGATACCGACTACGTCGACGTCTACCAGATCCACCGCCCGGACCCGGACACCGACATCGAGGAGACGCTCCAGGCTCTGACCGACCTGCAGCGAGCCGGCAAGATCCGCACCTTCGGCACCTCGGCCATGCCCGCCTCCGAACTCGTCCGCGCCCACTGGGTCGCCGAGCGCCGCGGCCTCGCCCGGCCGCGTACCGAGCAGCCGGTGTACTCGATCCTCAACCGGGGCATCGAGCGCGAGGTGCTCCCGGTGGCCCAGGAGTTCGGCATGGGCACCCTGGTCTGGTCGCCGCTCGGCGGCGGGCTGCTGACCGGGCGTTACCGGAAGGGCCAGCAGGCCGCGACACACCGCTCGCAGTACGGCTTCCACCACCTCAAGGACGACCGGCGGCTCGACGTCGTCGAACAGCTCATCCCGCTCGCCGAAGAGGCGGGCATGCCGCTGACCCATCTGGCGATGGGCTTCGTGCTCGCACACCCCGGCGTCACATCCGCGCTCCTCGGACCGCGGACCATGGCGCACCTGGACGATCTGCTCGCGGGCGCCGAGGTCACGCTCTCGGACGACGTCCTGGACCGGATCGACGCCATCGTGCCGCCCGGCACAGACACCGGCACGCTCGACATGGCCTACCAGCCGCCGGCCATCCGCCAGCGGGAATTGAGGCGTCGTCCGCCGGTCGAACGCGCAGCGGCGTGACAACACCACGACAGCCCACGGCGTGGTTTGCACCGCAGCAGCCCCGAGAGCCGGGACAGCGTCAGCCCTGAAAGCCTCAGCCCTATGACCCCGCACCACAAAGCAGCGGGGAGCAGACGCCTGCTCCCGACAACGTGCGGACCTCCCGACCTGGGGAGGTGCCGGACCCCTGTTATCGTGCGCCGATGTCAACGATCAGACAGTTCCAAGTGACCTTCGACTGCGCGGAGCCTGCGCGCCTCGCCGCCTTCTGGTGCGAGGTGCTGGGGTACGTCGTACCGACGGTCCCGGAGGGCTTCGCCACGTGGGAGGAGTACCACCGCTCGCTGCCGCCCGAGGATGAGATCTACTTCGCGTGCACTGATCCCTCGGGTGTGGGCCCGCGCTTGCTCTTCCAGCGAGTTCCCGAAGGCAAGGTCGTCAAGAACCGGGTGCATCTCGATGTGCGGGTCGGCGCCGGGCTCGTGGGTGAGGAGCGCCTGGCCACACTCGAGGCCGAATGCGCACGGCTGATGGCGCTCGGCGCGAAACACGTGCTGACGCAGCGCGCCGATGGCGTCAACGAGTCGTGCATCACGATGCAGGACATCGAGGGAAACGAGTTCTGCCTCGCCTGATTCCCCAACTGTCCGGATTGCAGGGAGTGAGTCAGCGACGCTTGAATACCCCGTCGCTGGAGACCCGCAGGACGGCGCCTCTACGCTCCGCGACCGCAAGCCCTGAATGGCAATGTGCAGGCCATGCCGTGAACGTGTGTCCCAATAGACGTCTGGGCAAGCCGGTTGCCGTCACCCACCGCCGTCAAAGGCCCCGCAGCATGATCGCTGCGGGGCCTTTGGGCTGGTGGGCGCAGACGGATTCGAACCGCCGACATCTGCTTTGTAAGTTTTCCCCGAGCAGGCCGCCGACCTGCAACGATGCATGGGGCAAGGCCTGGGAGCTGCAAAAATCACTCTCAGTAGATCTCATCCTCTCTCGACATTTCTCAGCCTCATATGTGCCAAATCCGTGCTGCCTTGAGGCTGCGCGGGCCAGTGGGTGAAGGGCTTGCCCAGGATACCGATTGCCCCTCGCTGCTGCGGTTTCCACAACGCTCTCCGAACTAACAGAGAACATCAATTTCTTCGGCGCCATCAACGTCGACGTCGAAGCGAAACTGGCCAAGCTCGACACTGGCGGGTGGCGGCCACTACGACTGGCAGTCCTTAGGGATCTGGGCCTGTGACGCTTCCCTGCCCGCGGGTGCGGCGCGCCTGCCGGTAGCCCCTCGGAGTTTCGATATCGCCGGTGTCGGCGCGTTCAGCGCCGCAGGTTCCGAGTGCCACCTACGCCCTCTACCCATCGCCGCTTTCGCGCGTGCGCGCTGCGGGTTCGTCGGGCGACGGTCCGGTGTGGAAGATCGGCCAGCAAATCTCGGTGCGCCACTCGGCCGCCTCCGCGCTCTCGCGGCGACCAACGGGGTAGTACTCGCGGATCGGGCCGTCCACGGCGAGGGCATGTTCAGCGACGTACGTGCCGAGGGCTCCGTAGGCCAGGTCGATATTCGTATGCGGGCCGCGGTGCACGATCGTCGCCAACTCGACCGCCGGGATGACCAGCGCGTCGACCCGACCCATGGGGCGCAGCGGTCCGGCGCACGGCACGAAGATCGTCGCCGGTCCGTGCCCGTGGGTGAACAGGTCGGTGCTGAAGATCCCGCCGGCCGGTGCGTCGGCGGCCAGGCCCTGGGCGTCGAGCGTCGCGTAGATCTCACCGAGCGCACCCTGGTACCAGGTCAACGCCTCGGCGACGTCCACCGTCTCGGTGATCGCAGCCGCTGGCGTGGCCGGGACGCTCCGGCGCCCGATCTCGGCCCGGGTGCCGCCCGGCGGGCGGGTGAGCAGGTCGCGCAGCGAGGCGACCGCAGACTGGCTGCGCGCCAACTCCTGCTCCATCTGGTTCAGGTGCGCGGCCAGGAGCGCGTTGCGGGTGTCGAGGTCGGGGGCGGCCAGCACCTTGGTGATCTGCTCGACCGGCATGTCCAGGGCGCGGAATCGGCGGATGATCTGCGCGGTCGGGATCTGCGCGGTGGTGTAGTACCGGTGGCCGGTGTGCCGGTCCACCTCGTCCGGTTCCAGCAGGCCCACCTGGTGGTAGTAGCGCAGCGTCTTCACGCTCAGGTGCGTGGCCCTCGCGAAGTCCCCGATCGGCAGTGTCGCGTCCATGCCTGCCACTGTGCCACCTCCCCCAAGGGGAGATGCACGGGCGCACGCGAATCTTGCACCTCCCCTGACGGCACATTGCAGGGTTGTCCGTAGCTGCCGATCAGGGCCGCGAGACAAAGGGAGCCGAAACTATGACCACGCCCACGAGCACCGCCCTGCCGCCCGTCGTCGCCGAGTACCTGGCGGCGGTCAACGCCTTCGACCTGGGCCGGATGGTCGCCACATTCGCCGAGGACGCCTACGTCAACGACGCGCGCCGTGAGATCAGCGGCATCGCAACCATCCGGGCCTGGGCCGAGAAGGAGATGATCGGCGACCGCGTCACGATGGAGCCGATCGAGGTCGTCGCGCACTACGGCCAGACCATCGTGCGCTCGCGCTATGACGGCACCTACGACAAGACCAGCCTCCCGGCCGAACTGCTGATGTCGGACTACTTCAGCGTGCGCGACGGCAAGATCGTCAGCCTCGCCGTGATCCGCAACCAGCCCTCCCCGTACTGACAGACACCGCCGTGCCCGGCCCGCCCAAGGCCCGCGACGCACGCAACCCGCCCGCCGACCCGCGTGCGCCACCACTTCGTTACGCACCCATCCGTCCACTCATGGGGATCGTTGAATGTCTTCGGGGGCGATCTGTTTGTGGGGCCGCCCGGCCTGGCCACGTCAAAGGAGTTGGAGCACCTCGGCCAGCGCACTGGGACGCCGGTCCACGGGCAGGGGGTCGAGCAGGTGGACCTGGCACCCCAGCGCAGCGGCGCCGGAGTCCGCAATGGGCTCGTCTCCCACCATGAGTGCGTCACCAGGCGCCACTCCGAGCTTGTCGCAGGCCATCTGGAAGATCCGGGGGTCGGGCTTCTTCACCCCGCACTCGAAGGAGAGGAAGTAGGCGTCCACGAGGTCGTCAACACCGTGGTCGCGGAAGACAGGGCGCATGTCCCAGCCAATGTTGCTGATTACAGCGACGGGGATGCCTCGCTCTCGGAGAGCGCGGAGGGTCGCCTCCGCGTCGGGATAAGGCTGCCATGCCCCGGACACCTGAGAACGTTCATACAAGGCTTCGGCCAGGTCAGCCGCTGGCAGGCCCGCTTCCCGGGCCATGGCTGTGAATGCCGCCCGGTGTCGTTCGGCGGTCAGATCGCGTTCCCGCCACAATCCCTCCAGATGGGGCGGAACCTGGCGCGGAGGCACCCCGCCGGGCTGAGCCCCGAACTCTTCCAGCCCGCTGACGCACGCGTCGAGTTCGTCCTCAGAAACAGCCAGACCAGCGTCCGCTACCACCGCGCGCAGCCACTTCGCGGCCGATTCAATGCGGAAGAGGGTCCCGGAGAAGTCGAACATCACACCCTTGATCATGCCGCCGATCCTGGCCGCGCCGACGAGCCGACCGCAACCCCACGACGGTCAAGATCCGCAGCCCGAACGATCCACCCGCGTCCTCAGATCCTCAAAGCCTGAACCAGCCGAGGAAACACGATCCACCCGGGTCGATTTCAAGAATCACCATCACCACCTCCGGAAAGCGGGAACCACTTCCCATGGACTACACCCTCGACCCCGAACTCGTCCCTCTCCTGGCCTCCCGCACCGAGCAGGCCGCCGGCGTACCCGCCCGGGAGCGCGGGGACTGGAGGTCGATTCGCGAGGCCGGCAACCTCGGCCAGGCCGCCATGGCGGCGCTGGTCCCCCCCGGTCACCGGGATCAAGACCGCCACCTACTTCGCCAGGGCGCCCGACGGCGCCCGGATCGAACTGCGCTGGTACACCACTGGCGAGACCACCGGGCCCGGCCCGGCCGTGCTCTACGCCCACGGCGGCGGCATGATCCTGGGCGACCTGGACGCCTACGACACCCTGCTCTCCTGGTACGTCGCACACAGCCGGGTGCCGTTCCTGTCCGTCGACTACCGCCTGGCCCCCGAGGCGACCGGCACCATGCTCGCCGAGGACGTCTTCGCCGGCCTGACCTGGCTCACCGACCACGCGCACGAACTGGCCGTGGACACCGGACGCATCGCGGTGATGGGCGACAGCGGCGGCGGCGCACCCGCCGCAGCCACCGCCATCCTGGCCCGCGACCGGCACATCCCCCTGGCTCGGCAGATCCTGGTCTATCCCATGCTCGACGACCGCAACCAGGGCCCCGACCCGGCCCGCGAACCCTTCCTGACCTGGACCTACGACGACAACCACACCGCCTGGAAGGCGGTGCTCGGCGACACGTTCGACACCGCGGATGTCTCCCCGATCGCCGCACCGGCCCGCCTAACCGACTTCACCGGACTGGCCCCCGCCTACATCGACACCGGTGACCTCGACATCTTCCGCGACGAGGACATCGCCTACGCCGCACACCTGGCCGCCGCGGGCGTCCCCGTCGAACTGCACGTCCATCCCGGCGTCCCGCACGGATGGGACCGCCTCGCCCCCCAATCCGGGGCCGCCCGACGCGCCTTCGCCGACCGCATCCGCACCCTGGCCGCCCTCTGAGTGGCCGACCTCGCGGGGGAAACCCCATGTCCAGTACTGAGGCAGGCCCTGGGCAAAGGGGATCTCCCCCCAGGGGAGATCCCGTCGCGGGGCTGGGTCTTGCACCTCCCCTGACGGCACGCCGCAGGGTTGTCCGTGGCGGCCGATCAGGGCCGCGAGACGAAGGGAGCAAGGTCATGACGACGACCGAGCAGGACAAGGAAGCCATCATCGCCATCGTCCGCGAGATGGCGGACTCGATGACCGGCGCGCAGAGCACCCGGCACTGGGCATCCGACGTGCTGTGGTTCGACATCCCCCCGTTCGCGTCCAGGGGCGTCGCCCCGGCGCGCAAGCTGTTCGACGACACCTTCGCCAACTTCGAGTCCTGCAACGTCGAGATCCTCGAACTGGACGCGAAGGTCAACGCGGACATGGGCATCGTCTGCACCGTGCAGAGCACGAATATCGTGCTCAAGAACGGCTCCACCAAGCACGTCATGGCCCGGCAGACCGACTGCTTCCAACGGCGCGAGAACGGCTGGGAACTGATCCACCAGCACGCCTCCGTCCCGGCCGGCGGCGAATGGGACGGCAAGATCACCACCGCGTAGGGCCTGATCTGCGGCGACCGGTCCGCCTGCCGAAGCGAGTAGCCGCTGACCCTTCAGTGATCACAAGGAGGGCGTTGGCGTTGCACCGATTCCCCGGCTGCGCCCGATCATTGGGACATTTGGAGCCGAGCGGGAATCTCGGCGCAGGGAGACCGGATCGCACCGCGAGGTTCAGCTGCAGTGCCACTGGTGAGACAGGGCGGCGGGGACGGCCTGGGAGCAGTCGCTGGTGGGTGGGAAGGAGTCGGATCCGGTGAACGCCCACCCGGTGCTCGGCGTGAAGCGGAAGAACTGCAGGACTGAGCCTTCATCCTGAAGTTGGACCAGGTCGCTGTCGGTCGCTCCGGCTGCCGCCTCAAACCGCGCGGCGGCGTAGAGCGTTGTGCCGCAGCTGCCGTAGTAGAACTCACCGGGCTTGGGCTGGATGTGGTAGATCCGTTTCGCGTTGGCCCAGGTCTGAGTGACGGCCCACTTCACGTCGGCCGGGACGGCAAGGTTCCGGCATGCGACATCGGCGGGCGCGTCCGACCGGTGAGCCGTGGAGGCGGCGGCAGTCGGCGTTGCGGGCGACGGTGCCGGGGCGGTGACTGTCTTCGTCGGCGCGAGGGTCGGGCTCGGCATCACCGCTGCGGAAGCGGAGGCCGTCGGCCAAGCCGAAACGGTGGCCGACGGTGTTGCCGAGGCGTCGGTCGAGGGCCGTACCGGAGATGCGGCCGACGACGCGCCAGACTGGTTGCACGCAGTGAGCACCAGGAAAGCGACGGCCGTAAGCGCTGCTGCCGCGGTGGACCTGCCGAAGCCGAAGATCATGGTCCCCCCATGTCCGAACACGATGGCGAGAGAACCTTACGAGACTCGCACTGGCCCGGACATACCAGGTGGCGGGCGCGCGCTGTCGGCCCCGGAGTTGCCTCACAGGCCGATGGAATAGAGTCAAAGGCCAAGGACTGTCCCGTAATCGATCTTGGCGCGTGGTTGCGTGCGGTCTGACGGCAGACGGGCTCGTCTGCTCAGCCGGCCTGGATGAGGTTGTGCAGGCGGGCGACCCCGAGCATGGCGGGGTGGACGCCGTCGCCCTTGAGAAGGCAGTCGCGAAGTATCTTCCACGTCTTCATCCGGGCGAAGACGTGCTCTACTCGGGCTCGGACCTCTTTGTGGGAGCGGTTGTGCTCACGCTTCCAGTCGCAGAGTTCGCCGCCTGCAGGCCGGCGATGCGGGATGATCAGCCCGGTGCCCGGGTAGCCGCCGCCGG
This sequence comes from Streptacidiphilus fuscans, assembly GCF_015690355.1. Taxonomy (GTDB): domain Bacteria; phylum Actinomycetota; class Actinomycetes; order Streptomycetales; family Streptomycetaceae; genus Streptacidiphilus; species Streptacidiphilus fuscans. The sequence goes on from NZ_JADPRT010000020.1 coordinate 136,675, forward strand.
CGATCGTGGTGGCCTTTCCGACGGCGGCCTTCGCGCCCGACTCAGCTCAGGCCTTGCAGTCGTTGCGGTTACCCGGCAGGGGGCGCCCGACCACGACGACCAGCTGAGAGTCCGCGTCGATGACGACCTGGTGGTTGGTGGAGTACCGATAGCTCTTGGACTGTTCGGCGACGTTGTGGTCCCGTGTCGGCACCAGCGTGCCGTCGACGATGAGCACGGCGTCCCTGCGGAACCGCTGCCGCTGCTTGACTGCGAGAAGCGGCCCGGTGTGGTCGACGATCCGGTCGGCCGCGGACTTCGAGATCCCGAACAACGGGTCGAGCTGACGCAGCGTCAGGTTAGCGCGCCAGTACGCGGCCACCAACAGCACCCGGTCCTCCAGCGGCAGCGACCACGGTCGCCCTGGACGAGCCTTGTCAGCACCTTCACGCCGCAGAACCGTGATCAGTTTGTGGAACAGCCGCGGGCTCAGTCCGGTGAACGGGGCGATCCAGGACGGCTCCGAAGCCGTGATCACGCAAGGCACGGCGAAGATGATCTCAGTTGCCAGAGGCCCCGGAACAGCCGATCCTGTTGCCTTCGAGAGCGGAGGCGGACATGGGACTCGTGCTGTTCCCAGGCGACGGCAACAACGACAGCCCGGACGCCTGCTGGTCTTACACGAGGTTCGCCACGTTCCGCGAGCGCCTGGCACGCACCGAGGGCATTGATCCCTCAACGATGCACGGGTTCGGCGGGGATCTCCCCTGGACCACCGCTGCCACCCCCCTCGCGCCGCTGCTGGGCCACCCGGAGACAGACGGCCCGAATCTCACGCCTGGCCAGTGCGCAGCGATGCTGCCGCGTCTCGAAGAGATCATCGTCCAGTGGCAGGAAGACGACCGGGACCCTCTGGCCGACCAACACCTCGACGACGCTCGTCGGCTCCGCGTCGTCCTGCACTTCTGCACAGATCGCCGGGTCGATCTCCTCTTTGTCTGACAGCTGGCGCATCGCCGGACATGAGGCCGTGCCGCTGTTACGGGACAGTCCTTAGCTGGTAGGGACAGTCTCCAGCAGGATGCGCAGGAGTTCCTCCAGAGCGTCCTTCATCACGTTGTGCCCGGACTTGAGGGCGTGAGCGTGCCAGTCGGGATCATCGCGCAGGCGCTCGTAGGTGGAGGCGAAGGGGCTCTCGGGGAACTCTGCCGCGTACAGGTAGTCACGGCGACGGAACTTGCGCATCGGGTCAACGAGCCGCAGACGCTGGACCGCCGAAGCGAGTGGGTGTGGGGTGGATCGGGGATCGAAGAAGGGCATCGGGGCTATGCCGAGCCCGTCGGCCGAGGCGCCGTCTATGTACCACCGGCGTTGCGCGTCGTTGGTCAGGTACCAGGCGGAGTCGCCGTCGCCGGGCACGAAAGCGTCCACGTACACCAGCGCGTCGATCCGGTCGGCGGCGCGGTCGGCGGCCCCGGTGACCACCATGCCCGCGTAACTGTGCCCAACCAGCACCGCGTCCTCTATCTGCTCGTTCTCCAGCAGGCTGATCACGTCCTGGATATGGGTGTCCAGGTTCACCGAGGCCGTCATCAGGTGGGCGCGGTCGCCGAGCCCTGTCAAGGTCACGGAGTACGCCTGGTGCCCATGCTCCCGCAGGCGGCGTGCAAGTGGCTCAAACCACCAGCCTCCGTGGCAGGCACCAGGGATCAGCACGAACGTGGTCATGTCAGGGCTCCACTTTGGCAAGAGATCATCTGGATCGACCACACGAAGGTATCGGCGCATCAGCCCAGATGAAGCTTTTCCTGGTAGATCGCTTTCTTCTGACACCGAGCCTGGCGCTCCGAGCACAGCGATCTTCCCTTGGCTCACTTCCCGGCACGTCAGCCCTTGGAATCAATCATCCAAGGGTTGTCCCGCAAGTGGTGGCTGGGCTGTGTCCGATGACTGCCTGGATACTCAGGAGACTCCGGCACAGCAGCTGTGGCAACCTGCCGGCATGCCATGGGAAGTGCGAGAACATGCAGGTCATCACTATGCGGTGGTGTTTCACTACGCCTTGCCCGACGATGCCTGGTCCGTGGAGCTGAGCGAGGCTGTCCCTGCATCGGCGGAGAGGCTCGAGAGCCTCAACGCTGCGGTGGCGTACCGGCCTGGCGGTGCTCCCTTGCTGAGGGCGCTTGTCCCGGACGAGGACCCGAACCTCGAACCGACTGTCCACGTCTACAGCCCTGACGGGCACGTTGTTCCCTACGAGATCGTGCGCTGGTTCATGGGGCAGGTAGCCGACGAGGTGGAACGATGCCGCATCGCATTCGAGCAGGGAGAACCTGAAGCGGTGGAATGATCACGCGGTGACTGGTGTGGTGACGCCACCGGAGCCTTCCTGGACAGCCCCGTTCAATGGGTTGAGCCCGAGGGCGTTCAGAAGGTTGCTCGCCGAGTTGCGGAGCGAGGGGGCTGAAGCGGTGCGCCTTGGTCGGCCTTGCTCTCTGCCACTTGATGAAGACCGTGTGCTCCTGGTCGCCGCGTACTGGCGCACCAATCTGACTCTGCGGCAACTCGCGCCATTGATCGGCGTTTCCAAGTCGGCAGCAGATCGGATCCTGGAAGATCCTTCGCGACTGTCGCATGAAGGGCGACGGGGTCCATTTCGCGATGCTCGGCATCGCGCGCCTGCACAACCTGCTCCAGACCGCGTAGCCCCGGGGCCGCCCCGCCTCGGCAACGCTGGCCCTCAGAGATCGATTACGGGACAGGCCTTAGGCGCCTTCTCAGCTCTCGAATCGCGCCAGGACCGCGCGTTCACGCCCAGCAAAGCAACTGAACGCCCCCTCGCACCGCGACCACCATGATCGGCCAGGCGACAAGCACCTACCATCAAAGCGTTCCGTACCCAACAGCGGGGAGTGGGTAGTGAGCGAGCCCGGCAGACTGCGTGAGCGTGTGCTGGTGGCGGTCTACGAGAAGTCGCATGGCAAGCTGACGAACACCGATGGCCTTGTCGACCAGCTCGGTGTGAACCGCGTAGCCTTCACCGCCGTGTGTGGCGAACTGGAGCGCCTCGGGCTGGCCAAGCCCCGGTTCCGGTTCGACCCCGAGTGGCGCTTTCCAGGTCTGATCGAGCTCACCGACCAGGGGCTTCGCCGCGCGGAGCAGCTCTTGAGATGAAGTCGCCAACACGCACACGCACAGTCGAGCCGCCCCCGCCCCCTGCCGAGGTAGGAGCGGGGGCGGTGTCGTTCGGCGGCCGAAGGCAGGCCAGACAGCAGCGATCAACGCCCAAGGGCCTGCCTGGAGTTGTGATCGGCGGAGATTGTCCGATCTCGCTTGGCGGTGGGCGCGGCCGCCGCGGCACGAGCCATCGCTGCAGCCCGGTGGTGTCAGTGACGGCCCATAGCCTGTCGCAATGATCCGTAGCGTGTTTGAGCAGCGTCCACTTGACGCTGCCGTCGCTGACGCCGCGAGCGCGACGCTGGAGTTCGACCGGGCCAGAGCCTGGTTTCGCTCTGCGCTGGATGGCGCCGTGGAGCCGTTGGGCGCCGAGGTGTGGGTCCTGGACGCAGCCCTGGAGCAGATCGTGCTGGTCAGGCATCCGTGGCGCGGGCTGGTCCCGCCAGGTGGCAAGGTCGAGCCCGGAGAGTGTCCCCGTGATGGCGCCGCCCGGGAACTGGCCGAGGAGACCGGGCTGCGGCCACCATTGTTGGAGCGGCCCGCCGCGGTAGCGGTGCGGTCGTTCGGCCCCGGTTTGCCGCGGACGCTGTCCCTGTCCTATGCCGCAATCGGCGACCCGGAACAGCCGCTGATCGCGGAGGACGGGCAGCCCGCGGCCTGGATGCGACTGGACCAGGGCTGGGACAGCTGCTTCCCCGATGACGTGCTGCGCATCCGACAGTACGCGGGGCGTCTGAGATCGGGTTCCTCTGCCTGGTGAGTGCGGCCGCACCTGACTTGGTGATGTCGTCGTGCATGCTTCGGGTAGCGGCCCGTGCGGACCCTGGTGGAACCCTGCGGTGACGCATCGCGAACTGAGTCACAGCGACCGGGAGTTGATCGAGCCGTTCCCGCCGGTCAGCCGGTACGGCCCCGTCCCCCATCGGCCTCGTGAGCAGTTCGAGAGGTCCCGAGTCGATCTCACTGCGCGAGCTGGCTCGACGCCCGATCGCCGAGGGCGTTGTCGAGCGGATCAGCAGTCAGCGAGTCGTGCAGTCGGCCGACGAGGATCCGGCGTTCCCACACATTACTCAGATCGGGCGTGCGAAGGCCGTGGTCTGACGGAAGCGGCAGCGTCATGTATCTGCTCCGACACGGCTATCTGGAGCGACTCCCCAGGGTTGATCGAACCGGTGATTGACGGCATCCCGCTCATGGAGCAGTACATCTTCACCGAGGTGGGCGTGGAATTTGTGCATCGCTGGGCTGCTGCTCGGCCGCTCGATCTGCCGGGCCCAGGCGCGGAGTAGCCCCGGTCTGCTGGAGGACTGGTCGGGGCGCTCCCCCGGGGAGGTGGCCGGAGCCTACGCCGCACGCCGCCCTCCCGGAAGGGCTCACGCAGCAGGCCCCGGGCGCGAGAAAGCCCCAGCGCGCACGGGGGGAACGCGCCGGGGCCCTACTGGCAGCACGAACCAGCAAGTTGACAGTATCGCCGCTGGCTAGAGGCCCGGAAGAGTTTCCTCTTGATCACCGCGCGGCGGTACCGGCAGCCGCATGTCGGTGCAGACCGGGCCGTGTCCGCGGCCCGGGCTGGCCGGGTCGCGGAGTGGTCAGCCGCATCCGGTGCAGCGCACGCTCACCGCAGCGTCGATCTGGACGACGTCGAGGCCGGGGAGCTCCAGGTTGGTCACGTCGCCCACCGTAGGGCCGGGGTGATCGGCACGCGGCGGTCCGTCGGCGACCGTCGCGTAAGGCTATGAACACCGCGCCGACCATGTTCTGCCTCGGCTGCAACCGGGAACGAGCGTGGACGCCCTTCGGGCGCTGCTCGTGGGAGTGCTACGACCAGGACCGCGACGACCCCGCCGAGCACCAGGCGATGCAGTTGGCCGCCGGAGGCGTTCGCGTTCTTCTTCGGCCTGCCACCGGGTCGGCGGGTCGACGGCGGGTCGGATGTCAGTGACGCGCCGTAGCTTCGAATCAGCGCACCGGCCCGCCTGGGGTCGCATGCAGCGTGCGACGGGCCGGGCCGGCTCCGACACGCGGGAGCGGTCCGGCCGGTGCGCTTTCGCGTGAAGTCAGGCCGTCAGCGGCACCGGGTGGATCTCGTCCGCCCGATGGCCGGCCCGCTCATGGATCCGCTGGACGGCTTCCATGGACGGTGCTTCGGACAGGCAGTAGACCGTGCCGGAGTCCGGGTCTGCCCACGCCTGCTTGAAGTGGACCTGTTCCTCTGCTTCGATCGCGAGATCAGCTTGGTGGGCTGCAGCGAGTTGATCGGCTGTGATGCCGGCCATGCCGTGGTGGACGTCCATGAATACAGCCATGATCCCGACACCTCCGATATTCAGGGGCCACGACGCTTTCATCATCGCCCGGCTTGGCATGGCGTGCCAGTTTCACTCGCACTGGCTGGTGTTCCCGATGCGGAGATGCTCTGGTTGGCACGGCGCGTCCCGTGGCGCTTCCGACCGCCGGAGCGTTGCATCAAGGAGGCCCCGACGCTAGGCCAAGCATCGAGGGCCTCTTCATCCGGGCCGATCAGTTGTGGTGAACCTTGCCCAGGCCAACGTGGACATCCTTGAAGTCCATCACCGGGATGAACTCCACCTTGGCGTCGAGCTCCAAGAAAAAGGGGTCGGCGACCTTTGGGGATGTCGGACGTTTCCTTCAAGTCGAACACAACGAAGATCGAGTCGGGGGTTCCCTATCACGGTGCCCTCGGTTGATCGCGACCAGCCGAACCAGGGCGGGGGCCCGAAAGCGGACAGCGGCGTTACTCGACTGGTCGTCCCTGCCCGCGCATCTGCGCCGCGCCGAGTGGGTCCACCAGGTCGACGGCGTCGATGAAGAGCGTGGGGTACGCGACTTCGCCTCCGTCGCTCAGGTTCAGGATGTCCTGGCTCCCGTCGTCGTCTGGGATCTCCTGGCCGAAGCACTCACTGATCGCCGCCGTGCCGACAGTCTTCGGCACCAGGGCCACGGCAGCGCTCTGCCGAGGGGTGAGGGTGTCGGTTGCCGCTACGACAGATGCCGACGAGGTCGCAAGGACAAGGTCCGTCCCCTGATCGAGGATGATCAAGAAGCCGGGCAGCCCCTCCAGAAGTTCGGCCGCTTCGCCGGCCATCCCCGGTGGGACGGTGGCGATGAAGTGGGTCTTGTTCTTCAAGGCCGCAGCGATGTTCTGAGTCGCCTCTTCGCGGCTGATCATGGAAGTGTCGTTCGACTCGTTCGCCATGCCCGGTGAACGAACTGGGCTGCCGTGAAGTGTCGGCTCACCGAGAAGGATCCCTTCCAGTGCGGGCGATGGACCGCAGCGATTCGCCGCGCGCCATCCCATACCTCGCTTGGTCGCACCGGCGCAGCCGCTCAGATGCGCAATCGCAGCCGCCGGTTCGGCTCGCCCCGATGTGTGTGCGGAATCTGTGCCGCACGCGCCAGCACTCCCAGGGAACGGCCCTGAGCTGGACTTTCAACGCTAGGCTAAACGGGTTAGTCGCGCTCCACGAAGCAGACGTCACCCACCGCTCTAACATCCCGCTGACCTGCAGCTTTCCCGAGAGGTAATCACTCGTCCCGGACGGCGCCGATTTTCAGGAGCAGATGTCACGCCGCCCAGATTCGTTCTCTGACCTGCGGAAATAACAACCCTCTACTTGACGAAACGTCAGGATGCGGGCAGAGTACCGGACGCTTATGTCCGATTCATCCTGAAATTTTGTCCGTTTTGGTGGGCGCAGACGGGATCGAACCGCCGGCATCTGCTTTGTAAGCCTTCCCGGGGCGAATGCCGCCTGACCTGCAAAGCTCTGACCAGCGCAGAAGCAGGGCCTTTCCCCGTGACTCCCCGCTGACCCCCACTGGCCGCCCGTCGTCCTGGCACGGAAGTGGCACGTCGCCAGGCTGGGGTCTGTGTAAGGGGGATGGGGTTGAGCCGTCCCGCCTCCAGCCCCGAAGTGGCTCTCGGGGCCTTCCACGGCCACCCCCTGGGCTCCGCCGCGTCACGGTCCTGCGAGTCGCAACATCCTGAAGCTGGCGGCCGGGACTGGCAGCGGGCCAGCCCGGCCGACTCGCACCCGTACGCGGGAACAAGCGAGATTGCGCCTTGGCTCGGCATTGACGTTAGGCGTGGAAACGGCGTCCGATGGCGAGGGACCTGGCCATGTCAGTGATTTCCACCGTGTCGTCGCCCTCGCGGACATACAAACGACCATCGAGCAAAGACACATCATGCTGTTCAGGAACTCGGATAACAATGACCCCGAGGCCGTAGTAGTCCGCATATGCCAGGCTCGCTAGTACCGAGTCCTTGAGACTGGGGGTCAGATTCGAGTTCCGAATCGCTTCCTTCCATCGGCCGAAGTACCGTTCCGGAGTTTCGCCCAGTACGGTTGCTTCGCGACGTACACCTACGACATATCGCTGACCGGCTCGGCGAGGTTCAGTCTGGTCAAGGCTTCGAATGCGATTTGCATCAGCCTCCTTGTCGGCGACCCCAATAAGGATCGTGCCAGCCCTCTCCTTGCCGTTGTTGGCGATTGCACAGATGGTCTTAATGACCTTGTCGATGATATTAGGGTCGATTTCCCGATTGGGGCCGAGGCGCAGAATTCCCTGCTTGAGTTCGTAGTGAGGTGCCTCAACCTCGGAGCGGCGGATGATGTTATCGATGTCGAGACTGGTGTGATCGCCGTAGATATCCCTCGGCTCACTGTCGACCAGGTGGGGTCGAATCAGGCCCTTGATCGTGTCAACATTCCTGCGACGCTCGGCCGGGGAAGTCGATGCCTTCCCCGTCTCTATGCGCCTGTCCAGATTGGTGATCGCAGTCTTTACGGCGCCGTAGTCTGCAATCTTCTTGCTTTCGCCAAAGAGCATTTCATGGAAGGCGATGCAGAGGATTGCAAAGACTGCCGGGAAGGGATTCGTGTTGGTCTTGGAGAAGAGGATCGATCGCAGCTTTTGGATGGACTCATCGCCGCAGACGACTTCAATCTCCTGAAGGCAGAACTTGAATTCGGCGGCAAAGCGCTCTGCCCCGTACCCGTCGAGGCAACGAGTGATTCGTTCATTCTCTGATTCGCCGGGCTGGTAGATGCGATCGAGGATCGTCTTTGAGCGTTCAACGATCGAGCCTCCGACGACCGAGGCGGCAATGTCAGCGATGCACTGCTCGTCCATGGAATCTCGCAGGTCGGTCGAGCGTAGGATGCCCTGGGCGACCCAGAAAACGTCCTCGGCCTGCACCTCGTACCCGTGCTTGGTGAGAGGCAGGTCGATGCTGATGGAGGGCATCTGAGAGAGGCTTAGGATGTCACTTGATGCATCCCCGCGCACCTCGCAAGCCAGCTCTCGGACGAGCGTCGAGAAGTCATCTCCAACGCCGGCTTGCCGGCGCTCCTGGTCGCTCAGGCGATGTCCGTACGTGTTGATGCGCGAGAAGACGTCATCAATCTCTTCGTCGGTCGCTCCACGCATTACGGAAACGGCCATAGAGTAGTCCAGGAGTTTTCCGACCTCGCGCGGGGAGAGCTTCTCTCCTTCGGAGATCGAAAAAGCTCCTTCGTCGACTGAGCGAGTATTTGCCGTCACGAATTGCTCAACATCGAAGAATTCGCCATCAAGGGTGGGGAAGGCAGTCTCGATGAACGAGACAAGACTGTGCAATCGCTGCAATCCGTCGATGACCTCGTAGTCGCCCGTTTCCCTTTCGGCCAACAGAATGGCAGGGATCGGATATCCCTTCAGGACTGACTCGATAAGCTTTTGCTTCTCTTCCAGTGTCCAAACCAGCTTCCGCTGGTAGCGCCTATTCACCCAGAGCTTATTGTCGCTATACCAGGAGTAAATGGACTGGATGGACTTTGGTTGCGAGTCGAGTTCGGCCATGGAGAGCAGTCTGCCATGTCATAGGCGACGGGGGGTGACATGTAAGAAGGTTGAACAACCGTCAGAGCGCAGACGGCGCCACTCGGTCACCACTCCGGCGCCCTGTCATCCCGTCTGCCGTCGACCCACACGCCCGTGGAGCGGGCTTGCCCCCTGGGGTCCAGGTGGAGCGCGCCACTGTACGAACGACCTGGACCCCAGGGGGCAAGTCTGCTCGGCTCCGCCTGGGTCGATGGCGGGCGGGATGGCATCCCCTCCCCAGCCCACAACGGCCGGCACTTTCAGCACGGCCCCGGTCATCCCGGTGCCGGAGATCCCTCCTGTGCAGTGACGGTCACCCGGCCTCCGCCTCTCCCCCTTGCTTGCGGGCCGCCCGCCGCCGGGCGGCGCGGGGCGAAGACAGGAGCGCGCCCGAGCGGCGGGGCGGGCCGCGCCGCGCTGTGCGCGGCGTGGGCCCTTGAACCCGTAGAGAAGGTTGTTACTCACTGAACTCCTTGCGCCGGTTAGCGAAGGCGCAGAGCAGTGTGTAGCGGATGACCGGCTTGCCCGGCGGCGGCACAAGGGGCAGGAAGAGCACTGGGCGGGCGGTCCATTCCAGGTGCGAGCCCGGGTAGGTCGCTGTGATGGTGACGGGTTGACCGTGAGTCAGGGCGTCGACGGCTCGGGCCTGATCACTGGTCATCCAGCGGGTGAGGCGGTCGTGCTCGTCGGGATCGACCGTGCAGAGGATGAGGCCGAGACCCTGGCGGATCCAGCGGATTGCCTGCCTTGCGTCGGTGGTGTTGTGAAGGGCCACCAGTTCGGCGCCTTCGCCAGTGCTCGGGTTCAGGGAGCGGTACTCGATGCGGTAGCCGCGGTGGATCAGAGATGCAGCCGGGATGGTCATGGGATGCCTTCCGTCAGGTGCCGGGAATCGGGCCGGGCAGAGCGTTGGTCACTGAGCCGGAATCTCCTGGTGAGGGATCTGGAGTACGGCGGTGACAGTGCGCCCGAGGTGGTCGCCCGTAATCGCGACCTGGTGGGCGAGGACGTGGACGATGTCGAGCCCACGGCCATGGGTGGCATCAGGGCCGGGCTGCTGGACTTCAGGCGAGTGGAGCTTGGTGCCCTCATCGGTGACGGCGACCGTGAGCGTGCCGGGAGAGACCGTGACGGTGACCTGAAAGGTGCCACCCGCGTCGGCGCTGGCGGTGTGGCGGAGGGCGTTGGTGCCCAGCTCGCTGACGATCAGAGCGGCGTCGTCTGCGCACGGGGTCTCGCGGAGGATTTCGCTCACCCAGCGGCGGGCTCGGCTGATTTCTTCGGGGCAACCTGGGCAACTCAACCCCCAAACCCGTGGGCTACTCGTATACTCGTCCATACAAGTTCCTTTGCGCTGGTAGGCCGCCATGGGTAGTGGATTCGAGCTAGATGAGTTTGACGCCGTCGTGCGCTCGGACCGCGGGCGGCGATGCTGCGTCCATGGCGTCCAGGACGCGGATCGCGTATGCCTCGTCGGCAAGGTCGGTGACCTCGTCGCGAGTGGCCCAGCGCAGGGCGCGAGTCTCGTCGCCGGTGGTCAGATCGCCGTCGATGGCCTCGCAGCGGAAGACCAGGGAGACGATCAGCCCGGTCATGTTCTTGTACACGCCGGTGAGGACCGCCGGAAGGGCGATCTTGACGCCGGTCTCCTCAAGCACCTCGCGCTGAAGCGCGTCGGGGATGGTCTCGCCGGATTCGAGTACGCCGCCCGGGGGCTCCCAATGGCCGTTATCCCGGCGCTGGACCAGGAGGGCACGGCCTCGGTCGTCAATGACGACTCCGGCGACGCTCACGGAGTGGGGGCGTTCAGTGCTCACGTTCCCTGGTCCCCTCGAATGGCTAGGCTCTTCACCGTAGCAACAAAACTCACCTGCTCGTCTAGATATCCTAAGGAGTACAGATGCCTCCTCTCTCCTCCGGCCTGCTCGGCGCGCTGGATTCGACCAGCGACCGCGCCGTGTTCCGCCAGATCGCTGATCAACTGCGCGAGGCGATCGACAAGGGCCGCTTCGCCGAGGGCGACAAGCTCCCCTCGGAAACGGAGCTGATCGAGCACTACGGCGTCTCGCGGATGACCATCCGGAACTCGATCTCGGTCCTCCAAGGGGAAGGGCTGGTTGCGTCGGAGCACGGGAAGGGCGTGTTCGTCCGTCCGCGCCCCCCGGTCCGACGCCTCGCCTCCGACCGCTTCGCCCGCCGGCACCGCGAGCAGGGCAAGTCGGCCTTCACCGTCGAGGCAGAAGCGGTCGGGGGGCATTCGGAGGTCGACAGCCTGGTAGTGCGCGAAGAGAAGCCGTCGCAGGACATCGCTACGCGCCTGGGCGGTGCCCGTAAGGTCCTCGCGCGCCGTCGTCGCTACCTGCTCGACGGGCGGCCGGTCGAGTTCGCCGTTTCCTACCTCCCGCTCGACCTGGCTCGGAACACCCAGATCGCCGAGCCCAACCCCGGCCCCGGTGGCATCTACGCCCGCCTCGAAGAGCTCGGACACCGCCTCGACCACTTCGACGAGGAGATCAGCGCCCGCATGCCCACCCCGGAGGAGATCAAGACACTGCGCCTGGCGTCCGGGGTGCCGGTGATCCACCTGATCCGCACCGCGTACGACACCGAGGGTCGCCCGGTGGAGGTCTGCGACACGCTGATGGCGGCGGACGCCTACGTCCTGGCCTACCAACTGCCCGCCACCTGAGGCCGGATGGGAGCACTGGCGTGGTCGTCGGTGTCATCTCCGGGAACTCGTACACGGCAACACGCCAACTTATCTAGACGAGTAGCTGACTCCTGTGGCACAGTGGTCATCGCACCCGCTTCGACGGTTGCAACCGCTGCTACTTGTATAGACGAGTAGCTGTCTTGATGAGGAGAAGGCGTTGCGTTCCATCCGAGTTGAAACCTCTGCGGCCACGATCCTGCTGACCGAGGCTCCCGAGACCAAGGTCAAGGACCGGCAGACCGGCGAGATCGCCAAGGATGCCGTCAGCGGCGAGCCGCTCAAGACGGTCGGCGTCGTCTATATCGAGGACGGCGAGTCGTCGCTGATCAAGGTCACCATCCCGGCGAGCGGGGTGGGTGAGGGACTGGCTCTCGGTTCGCCGGTCTCGCTGCCCGGCCTGGTGGCCCGCCCGTGGGAGAGCACGTTCAACGGCCAGCAGCGGCACGGCATTGCGTACCGCGCCACAGCCGTCATGGCCGGTGCGTTCCCGATGGCGATGGGGGCCTGACGAAATGTCGGACCTACTGACGCTCATGGAGGTGGGTGGTCCGGTCGCCGCGCTCGGTGGCGGGGCCGCCTACCTCCGGGCCCAGCGCCCCACCGCCTACTGGTGCACGGTCGGCCTGCCGCTCTCCACCGCGCGGCTGTTGGGCTCCTACGGGTCGGTCATGGAGGCGTGCGGCTTAACCGTCGCACCGTCCAGGTTTCGGGCCCTGGCGGTCCGGGCCACCACCCGGCGCGAGGTGCGACCGGTTCCGCCGCGACGCGGGATCATCCGTCCCACGTCGACCGGTATGCGGCTCCGGCTGCGCCTGGCACCCGGTCAGGAACCGGCGGACGTCGCGGCCTCGGCGGAACGACTCCGCCACGCCTGGGGCGTGCACGCCGTGTACGTCTCGGAGATCAAGCCGGGCGTGGTCGAGCTGCGCCTGGTCGGATTCGACGTCCTGCGCCGGGTGCGGATGCCTCGGCGGACGGCCGCCGACTTCCTCAAGGTGCCTGTAGCGCTGCGGGAGGACGGTACGGCCTTCGTCAGGGACTACCGGGCGATACCGCATCAGCTGACGCTCGGCGCGACGCTGTCGGGCAAGTCCATGTACCAGCGGCACTTGGTTGCGGGGCTCGCCCCTCAGCGGGTGGCGCTGGTCGGGATCGACTGCAAGCGCGGCGTCGAACTGGCGCCGTTCGCGCCACGTCTGTCGGCGCTGGCCACCGATCCCGAGCAGGCCGCCGAGCTGCTGCCGGTGCTCCTGCAGTTGATGGAGGACCGGTACGACCTGATCAGGGCTCGACAGGGGATCGCTTCCGGTACCCCGGACGAGGAGATCACCTCGGACATCTGGGGCCTGCCCGAGGCCGAACGTCCCGTCCCGATCGTGCTGTTCGTGGACGAGGTCGCCGAGTTGTTCATGGTCGCCACGCGCAAGGACGAGGACCGGCGGGACGAGATGGTGACCCAGCTCATCCGGCTGGCCCAGCTCGGCCGCGCTGCGGGCATCTATCTGGAGGTCTGCGGCCAGCGGTTCGGCGCTGAGCTGGGCAAGGGAGCGACCATGCTCCGGGCCCAGCTGACCGGGCGCGTCTGCCACCGCGTGAACGACGAGGCGTCCGCAAAGATGGCGCTCGGCGACATCGCGCCCGAAGCGGTCGGGGCTGCGTGCGCCATCGCACCTGAGCGGCCGGGCCTCGCCGTCGTCGGCGACACCTCCGGCGGCTGGTCCCGCGTCCGCACCCCCTACCTGTCCCTCGGCGATGCTGCCGCCGTCTGCGCTCAGACCGCAGATCTGGTGCCGAACCTGCCCCCGCTCAATCGCTTTCGGCCCGCCGCACCGGCTCAGCCCGCAGACCGACCGGTCTCGCTGGTCAAGCCGGTACCAGTCTCCGACTGACCACCTATCTCGCATGGCCGCGTGACCACATCGCGCGACGTCCCTACCCCCGCCATGACTGGTTCAGGAAGGAACCGACCGATGACTGTCCGAGAGGAGTCCGCGCCATGCGCGCAACGGTGGCCCGCATCGACGCGGTAGTCGTCCAAGCGATCATCGCCGCTTCACTGTCCTTCGCTCACCTTCACGACATTGCCTCAGCAGCCGGTCAACACGGCTGGAAGGCATGGGCCTACCCCGTCTCCGTCGACCTGCTGTTGGTCGTGGCATGGCGGCGGCTGCGGTCCGGGACTCCCAAGATGGCCGGGTGGTGCTGGTTCGTAATCGCCCTGACTGCCTCTCTCGGCGCGAACATCGCCACTGCCGGGCTGCTCGACGAAGCCGCTGTTCCCACCTGGCTGCGCATCCTCGTCGCCGGATGGCCTGCGGTCGCCTTCCTCGGCGGAACCCTGCTCGCCCACACGACTCCGAAGCCTGCGGAGGACGCGGATGCCCCGGAGGCAGTGTCCGTCGACCCCGAGCAGCAGCCGCTGACTCCGGTACCCCCGCCGGCCATTCCGCCCGGCCCGGCCGTGCCCGTCGCCCTGGTCGAGCACGCCCGAAAGCTCGCAGCCGATCACCTCACCCGCACCGGAACAGCCATCGACGCCCCAACCCTCCGTACCCGCCTCGGCGTTCCGGCACCGCTCGCCGAAGCCATCGCCGCCCAGCTCTGAGAGGAGAAGCCATGTCCGCCCGCCGCCGCTTCCGCCAACTCGTCCGCATCGGCCCGGTCCAGGTCGGCAGTTCCTACGACTCTCGCGGCATCGAGAAGCACACCGCTGCCTGCACGGCTCCGCGCTGCGGCTTCTCCGCCGACTACGACTCACGTGCCGCTGCCGAGCTGGCCGCACGCACCCACCGCTGTCCGGTCCGCTAAGAGGAGTTCTCCACCGTGACCATCTCCCTGCCTGTGGTCTTCGTCCTGGGCGTCATCGCTTGGGCCGCGATCAAGTTCCTCGGCATCCGCCTGTGGGCCGCCCTCGTCATCGCACTGTTCGGCTTTTGGCTCGCCCACACCTTCCTCGCACCCGCAGTGGAGTCCGGCACCCGCACCGGGGTCCAGATCGTCAACGGCCAACACGTCTAGACGACTAGCTGAGAAGAGCCAAACCGTGTTGCGTCCTGAAAGGAAGTCCCGCACCTGATGTCCGCCAGCACCCCGCCTCCGATCGCCGATCTGGTCTCGATCTCCCAACTCGGCACCATGCCCGCCCTCCTGCGCCAGCTCCAAGGTCTCGGCGGCTGCACTCGTCCCATCCGACTGGACGGCCACCGCACCGACATCAACGCCCACACCGGTGAGATCCTGCGCCAGCTCCGTTCCGGCGAGCTGCCCGCCGGTCACCTCCTCGTCCGCTGCAACAACCGCCGCCTCACCCGCTGTGCGGCCTGCGCCGAGACCTACCGCCGCGACACCTTCCACCTGATCACCGCCGGTCTGCACGGCGGTAAGGGCACACCCGACCGGGTGGCCACCCACCCCCGGGTCTTCGCCACCTTCACCGCTCCGTCCTTCGGGCCGGTCCACAACCGGCCCACCAGCTCAGCGGGAACGGCCCGGCCCTGCCGCTGCGGGACCCTCCACCCCGAGGACGCTGCCGAACTGGGTACCCCGCTCAACCCCGACACCTACGACTATCGCGGGGCGGTCCTGTGGAACGCCCACGCCGGTGCGCTCTGGCGGCGCTTCTCGATCTACCTGCGCCGGGAGATCGCCAAGCGCGCCGGGCTGACCCAACGGGCCTTCAAGGCCTACGCCCGCGTCTCCTTCGCCAAGGTCGCCGAGTACCAGCGGCGCGGCCTGGTCCACTTCCACGCGGTGATCCGCATCGACGGACCGGCCGGAGGCACGACCCCGCCCCCGGCCTGGGCCACGGCTGACCTCCTGTCCGATGCCATCCGAGCGGCCGCGATGAACGCCCGGGTTCCGGGACCCGTGGTGGACGGCACGGCCTACGCCCCCGTGTTCGGCCGACAGTTGGACATCCGAACCATCCGCACTGCTGACTTCGAGGGTGGCACCGACCTGACCGAACGGGCGGTGGCCTCTTACATCGCCAAGTACGCCACCAAGGGCGCCGAGACGGCCACGGGCACGCTCGACCGCCCGGTGAAGCTCCTCGCCGAGCTGGCGCACCTGGACATCACCGAGCACGCCCGCCGGATGATCCGGACCTGTTGGGAACTCGGCGCTCGCCCCGACCTGGCAGAGCTACGGCTGAGGCCGTGGGCCCACATGCTCGGATTCCGCGGGCACTTCTCCACAAAGACGCGCCGCTACTCGACCACTCTCGGCACACTTCGCGCCGCACGCGCCGCCTGGCGTCGCGACCAGGCCACGGCAACCGACGGCAACAGCGGGCACCCGGAACCCGCTGTCGACCAGTCCGAGGAAAGCACGCTCGTCCTTTCTCACTGGACCTTCGCCGGAGTCGGCCTGACACCTGGCGAACGCTGGCTCACCGAAGCCGCCACCCCCGCCCCCAGCACGGAAGGAGAGCCCACCCATGGCTGACCGCCTGCTGACCGTTGCTCAGGTCGCCGAGCTGCTCGGCACTTCGGAGCGCTTCCCGCGCCGCCTGATCGAGGAACGGCGGATCGAGTTCGTCCACGTCGGGAGGCACGTCCGGATCGCCGAATCCGCGGTCCACGCCTACCTCGCTGCCAACACCGTGCATCCCGTCGTCCCGCGTCGTCGGCTGGGGGCGGCTGCCTGATGGCCAACCAGAAGGGCAATCGCCGCCGCTTCGGCTCCGTGCGTCAGCTCCCCTCGGGGCGCTGGCAGATCCGACATCCCGACCCCGTCACCGGCTTGATGCGGACCGGCGAGCAGACGTACGCCACGAAGAAGGACGCCGAGATCGCCCTCACGCTGATCGAGGCCGACATCACGCGCGGTCGCTGGACCGACCCTGACGAAGGCAAGTTGAACTTCGGCGACTACGCCGACGCCTGGGTCCGGGACCGGAAGCTCGCCGAGACGTCCCGCCAGCGCTACGCGATCTCGCTGCGGCTGCACATCCAACCCACCTTCAGGCGCAGCACCGTTGGTGAGATCACGACGGCCAAGGTCCGTGCCTGGCGCTCGAAGCTGCTCGCCTCGGGCGTTGGTGAGCCAGCCGTGGTCAAGGCCTATCAGCTCCTCCGGGCCATCATGAACACCGCCCTGGATGACGAGCTGATCCAGCGGAACCCCTGCCGGATCAAGGGCGCTGGTCAGTACGAGGTCCCCGAACGCCCGGTGCTGACCGTGGAGCAGGTACTCGCCGTCGTGGAGGCCATCCCGGTGCGGTACCGGCTCATGGTCCTTCTGGGTGCCTTCACCACGCTCCGCTTCGGAGAGCTTGCGGCCCTCCGCCGATCGGACGTCGACACCACCGCGCTCACGGTGTCGGTCCGGCGCTCGCAAGCCGAGCTGTCGACCGGGCAGCTGCTCGACAAGGCACCCAAGACGCGCGCTGGTGTCCGCGTGATCGCCTTCCCGGTCGAACTGCTGCCGAGCGTGACGGCGCACCTGGAGCACTTCGTGGCCCCAGGTCCCATGTCCCACGTGTTCACGGGTGCCCTGGGCGGCCAGCTCAGGCGCAGCAACTTCCACGAGGTATGGGAGCGGGCTCGTAAGAAGGCGAAGATCAGCGAAGAGGTGCACTTCCACGATCTCCGCCACACAGGGAACACCCTCGCGGCCAACGCGGGTGCCAGCACTCGTGAGCTCATGACCCGGATGGGGCACAGCAGCACCCGCGCCGCGCTGATCTACCAGCACATGACTGCTGGCCGCGACCGCGTCATCGCGGACAAGCTCGGGCAGATGATCAAAGACGCCAGGAAGGGTGGTCCGCCGGACCAATCTGGCACGTAAATGGCACGCGGAGCCTCACGCCGATCATGGTGTGGGGTTCCGCTGCTGTTCAGAGCTGGTGGGCACAGACGGATTCGAACCGCCGACATCTGCTTTGTAAGAGCAGCGCTCTACCGCTGAGCTATGCGCCCCCGGGCATCCCCGATGGTCCCGGCCGGAACCGGGACAAGGGCTAAGCGTACCCGGTCGTCGGCGCGGTGTGCGCCTTCGTTGGTGCGGGGGTGGTGGGGTGGGTGCGAGGATGGGCTCGCTCGGTCGGGAAGATCGGGGCGGTGGTGGGTTGCGGGTGGTGGTCGGGGCCCGGTGACCGTGGCGCGTGGGAGCGGGAGAGACGACGTGGCTGGCGGTGCGGGGCGCAGGTGGCGGGGAGAGGCCGGGAGGGCCGAGGCGCAGGCGGCGCGTGAAGCTGCCGCGCAGGCGTTCTACGAGGTGGACACGCTGCAGCGGGACGTCCGGATCAACGTCGAGACCGTGGCCGCCGCCGACAGCTCCCCCGGGGCCCAGCGTGCCGTCGCCGACTTCGCCGCGATCAGCCAGCGCGTCGACCAGGTCAGCACCGCGTACATCAGCGCGCTCGACGCGGTCGACCTCGACGCGGAGGAGCTCTCCCCCGGCGCCGCCGCGCAGGCGCGTCAGCGGCTGGACCACAGTCGGCAGCAGCTCCTGCAGGCCAAGGCGGAGCTCGAACAGTTCGCCGCCTACCTGGAGCCGCTCCAGTCCGCCGCCGCCGCGCAGCTCGCGCAGGTCGCGCCCGCCGTGGAGCGGGCCAAGCAGGCGTGGCTGGCCGCCAGCAACGCGCTCGACGCCGCCAAGGCGGCACGGCTCGGCACCGACGCGCAGTCCCGCGCGCTGGCGGAGCTGGGGCCGCAGCTGCGGGTGCTCGGCGAGGGGGCGGGCAAGCACGGCGTGCAGCCGATACTGCGCACGGCTGCCGACGTACAGCGCGCCGCCGAAGGCATCCGGGCCGCAGCGGAGCGGCTGCCGCAGCAGGCCGCCGAGATCGACCGGGCGTTGAGCTCGCTCCGTACCCGGACGCAGGCGCTGCAGACGCGGGCGGAGCAGGTCGGCCCGGTGCTGAGCGAGCTGCGTCGCCGGTTCAGCGAAGGCTGCTGGCAGGACCTGCAGCACGTGCCGGACCAGGCCCAGGACGCCGCACGTCAGGCGCTGGCCCAGCTCAGCGACGCCGAAAGAGCCCGCAACGAGCAGCGCTTCGCCGACGCGCAGGCGGTCATCCAGCGCGTCCGCACGCTGCTGACCACCGCCGACGGCTCGGTCGCGCTGGCCAACGACCGGCTCCACGCACTCAACGAGGCGCAGCGCGCCCCGCAGGACGAGATCGAGCGGACCCGTTTCGCGCTGCGTGACGCGCAGCGTCTGGCGATGGCCGGCCGCAATGCGCCGGACCCCCGGCACGCGCAGCCGCTGGACGCAGCGTTGGAGCGCCTGGAGCGCGCCGCGACCGGCCTGACCGGACGCCACCCCGACTACTGGCACTTCCTGACCGAGACGGCCGCTGTCCGGGAGACGGCCGCGTCGGTCGTCCAGGCGATCCGCGCCGAGAAGGGCATGCCGTCGTCCCGGTGACGGCACCGGGTACGCGACGCACCGTGTCCGAGGCCGCCTCCCGGCTCCGGCCTCTCGCACGGGACCGCGCGGGGATGACAGGATGTCGCCATGCCTCGCTATGACTACCGCTGCCGCACCTGCGGCGCCACGTTCGAGCTGAACCGTCCGATGTCGCAGGCCAACGCGCCGACGGTGTGCCCGTCCGGGCATGACGACGTGGCCAAGCTGATGTCAATGGTCGCCGTCACCGGTACCGCCGGTGGTGCCGCACAGCCGCAGGCCGGCGGTGGAGGCGGCGGCTGCTGCGGAGGCGGCTGCTGCGGCTGAGCCCGACGGAGGCTGAGCTCCACAGAGGCCATAGAGGGCTGAGCTCGAGAGGTCCGCGCTCGACGAAGGCGCGAGCGCCGGGTCTGTTGCACGCGCCCCGGCGCGGTCGGACGATGGAGGCAATGACTGCCGCACCACCCCCTCAGACCCAGGGAGGCGGCAATGAAACTCCAGGACCATCTGCCGGTCGACCACCGGCTGGGCCAGGTCTACCGGTACAGCGCCGGGGCCATCGGCCTGTTCCTGGTCATTTTCGGCATTCTCGGCTTCACCAACAACGTCGGCTTCTTCTCCACCACCGGGGACCACGTCGCCGGCATGACCAGCAACGGTGCGTTGAGCCTGCTGTCCGTGCTCTTCGGCGCGATCCTGATCGGCGGCGCGGTGATCGGCGGCAACACGGCGTCGACGCTGAACATCAGCATCGGGATCCTGTTCATCCTCAGTGGCTGGGTGAATCTGGGCCTGCTGGACGGCGGGCACAACATCCTGAACTTCCACATGCGCAACGTGATCTTCAGCTTCCTGGTCGGCCTCGCGCTGATGGTCTTCGGCATGTACGGCCGAGTCACCGGGCACCTGCCGCACGACAACCCGTACTGGCGCAACCGGCACCCGGAGGCGGCCAAGTTCAACCCGCTGCCGCCCGCCGCACTGCCCCACTGACCTCAACACCGACACCAACACCCGCGCCCAGTCCCAGCCCCGCACGGACCACTGCCAGCATCCGGCGCAGCAGCTCCTCCCCCGCCGCGACGCCGGTCTCGGCGAGGACGGTGACGCCGGGCGCGGTCCAGCCGGTGTCTGCGAGCTCGCCGTGACCGGGGCGGAAGGCCGCGTCCGCGGCGAGCAGCAGCTCCGCGTCGAGGAGCGAGTCGCCTGCCGCCAGGACGGTCGCCGCTCCGGTCCTGCGCTCGACCTCCGCCAGCGCGGCGGACTTCGTCAGCGGCTCGGGCACCAGGTAGACCTTGCGGCCCTGCAGCGAGACGCCCCAGCCGCGCTCCGCTGCCCAGCCCGACAACTCCTCGACCCAACCGGGCGGAAGCGAAGGGCGGTCGACGACCAGGTAGGCGAAGAGGTTCTCGGCGACGCGGCGTTTGCGCGTCCACTCCGGGTCGGCGGTGAGCGCGAGACGGTGCACGATCTCGTCGAGCGGCGCGCACTGCTGCGCGAGAGTGGCGCGGACCTGGGCGTGCCAGTCCTGGTCGGGTTCGCCGTCGACCAGCAGGTGGCCGCCGTTGGCGCAGATCGCGTGGCGCGGCGTCCAGTCGGGGACGGGGCCGGGGAGGTGGATCCGCCGGTACTGGGCGACGGTGCGGGTCGTGGCCGGGACGAAGTCGGTCACCGCGATCAGGGTGGCCAGCAGTCGAGCCGCGTCCTCGGTCATGTAGGAGAGCGGCTCGCCCCGGTGGACCTCGACGACCAGCAGCCGTGGCGCGTCCTCGTCGGGGACGCGGAGGGCGAGCGCCCGCGAGGAGTAGATCAGCGTCCTATCCAGGTCGCAGCCCACCAGATGCCGAGTACTGCCGCTGCCGCTCATACCGAGGTCCCCTCCGAGCCGGTGGCCCCGCGTGTGTAGTCGGGGTGGATCAGGCCAACGCAGCTGTACGGGAGGTCGTCGACCTCCTCGACCGGGACCGCGCGCTGCGACGCGAGCAGCCGGACGTGGTCCAGGTCCGGGCCCACGCCTCGGCGGACCAGCACCCGCCAGGGCACGCGGCGCAGCAGCACCCGGGTCGTCTCGCCGACGCCGGGCTTGACCAGGTTGACGCTGCCGATGCCGTACTCCGCGCTGATCCGCTCGACGGCTGCCCAGCCGGACCAGTCCGGCGTGCGCGCCGCCTCGGTCGCGCTCCCCGCCGCGGTGAAGCGGCGCGCCTCGGCGACAGCGGCGTCCCGGACCGCGTCGAAGCGGGCCGCGACCTGGTCCAGGAAGGCGCCGGAGACGTCGGCGCCGGCCAGTTCGCGGTAGAACTTCGCGCCGTGGAATTCGTCCGGGCCGATCAGGTCGGCGCGCAGCACGGTCCGCGAAACCAGGCCGGAGACCGTGGAGTTGAGGCAGGCCGACGGGATCAGGAAGTCGTCGCGGGTGCCGAAGGTGCGGACGCAGCGGCCCGGGTCGGCGAGGACGGCGAGCGCCGGGTCGAAGTCGGTTCCGGCCAGCGCGGCGGTGAGTTCGCGGGTGATGGCGCCCTTGCCGGTCCAGCCGTCGACGAAGACGACGTCCTCGGGGCGGTGCCAACGAGCCAGGTGGCGCAGGGCATTGAGGTCGATGCCGCGCCCGCGCACGATCGAGACGGCGTAGTGCGGCAGCTCCAGCCCGTGGACCTGCCGGGCCCACCGCCGCATCAGCACCCCGACGGGCGTCCCGGCGCGGGCCAGCGAGGCCAGCGCCACGTTCCGACCGCGCTCGGCGAGGACCGTCTCGGTGACCACGCCGACGGCGTGGGCGACGCGAGCGGCGGAGGCTGTCAGTGCCTGCTGATAGAGATTCTGGTAGTCGGCGCTCGGCTGGTACTCGACAGGCAACGACTCGGCATAATGCGCGCCGCCACGCTGGATCGCCTCCTCACGCTCCTCGGTGGGGGCTTCCAGGGTGACGTCGGAGAGGTCCTTCAGCAGCCAGGCGACCTCGTCCGCGCGGTAGGAGGAGAACGCGGGCCCGTACAGCGGAGCGGGCCGCGGACGGTAGGAGGGGACGACGGCGAGCAGCAGCTCGTCGGTGACGCCACGCAGCGCGTCGGTGAGACCGCCGGGGCCGGTCAGCCGCGCGGTGTCGGCGCCACCAGCGTCCTCGCCGTCGGCGACGACGACGATCGCGTCGAATCGGCGCTCCGGGTCGGCGCCGGGGGCGACGTTGTAGACGTAACGCGCACTGCCGTCGGTAGGAGCACGGAAGGAGAGTCGGGTGCGTATGGCATAGCCGGGATCGTCGACGGCGAGCACGGGCGAGCGGGTGGTGCTGGAGAACCGCACGTCGGTGCCTGCCGGCAGCTCGTCCTCCAGCGCGGCGGCGAGTCGCAGCGGTGCATACATCAGCTCCTCGCAGCCGAGGACGAGCACGCGACGTGGTGCGCCGCTCGGGCCGCCGGTCAGCGCGGCGGCGAGGCGGCGCGCCATGCCGGGCAGCGCGGCCTCCAGTCGTACGCGGTCGGCGGGCAGGAAGCCGTGCCTCCCGCCGTCGGGCAGGCCGAGCGGCCAGCCGAGGTCCACGCGCGTGAGCGGGGCAAGCACGGCAGTCGGGGCAGGCGGGGTCGGTGCGTCCTGGCCTGATACCGCACGCTCCGCCTCCCGGGCCACCAGGTCCTGACCGCGCGTCAGGACGTCGTCGGGCAGCTCGATGCGCGTGGTCACCGCCGCGACCACGTCGATGCGAGTGCCCAGCTCCGCACCGAGGCGGGACAGGGCGGCGCGGTCGGCGTCGTCGCGCAGGTCGAGCAGGGTGACCACGACGTAGCGGTCACGCGGGCACAGCGCGTGGAGGGCCCGCAGGGTGTTGGCAACGGTCCGTCCGGTCGAGAACTCGTCGTCGACGAGGACGAGCGGGCCGACTGCCTTGGGGTCGTCCTCGACAGCCGGAACCAACCACTCCGGCCGTTCCGGGAGCAGCAGATGGGAGGTCGCATGCGAGTGCTCCTCCTCGAAGCCGCCCACGGGAGCAACCCCGGCCACCGCGCGCCGGGTCGAGTGCAGATACACGACAGGGCCGATCCCGTCGGCGACGCAGTGCCCCAGCGCCGTCGCCGTCTCCGCGTACCCGAGGACGACGGCGCTCGCCGCCTCCTCCGGACCGAGCAGCTCCCGCACGGTGCGGCCGAGCGCGAGGCCCGCCTCCCGCACCACACCTGGACGTTGCGGCACATGCTTGCCGAGGAGGGTGGAGACCAGCAGATGCGAGCGGCGCGGATTGCGGCGCAGCGCGAGGCCGACGAGCCCGCGTGCCTCGCCCTCCGGCAGTCGCACGCCGAGCCGTTCGGTGACCCAGGTCCCGGCCCACACGGAGCCGGTTCGTGCGGGCGAATCCATCACGTCGTTCGTACCTCGGTTCTCGTTCGGTTCCCAGCCCAGCACCCGCAGGTGACCGGAAGATGGCGTTGACGGCAACATCAACCGCAGCGACCGGCCCACGGCAGTCGGCCCGCAGCAATCAGCTCGTCGGCAATCAGGCGCCCACGCAGGCGGCCAGCAGATCGGCGAAGCTGACGTCCTCGCGGGCGACCCCGAAGGCCGCCGCGCGGGCCATCACCCGCTGCGCCCAGGCCCGGTGCGGCTTCACCTCGTTCATCTTGTTCACGTAGGCGGACCGCATCACCCCGCCCCCAGCCCGGTCCTCGCTCAGGATGTCGCGGGCGTCCGACCACTCCTCGTGGGTGGCCACCGACATCGCGTGGACGGCCGGCACATGGCTCGGATGGATGCAGGTCTTGCCCAGCAGGCCGTTGGCCCGGTCGAGTTCGAGCTCGCGGATCAGCCCGTCCAGGTCGTGGTCGATCAGCCGACGCCGGACCTGCCCGGCCGGGGGCTCCGCCTCCTCGAACGGGCTCTGCCGCAGCTGCGGCTTGAACTTCCGCTCCTGGACCGGGAAGTACTCCCACACCGGCCCGGTCAGCACATGACCGGTGCCGTCCGCCCGGCCCAGCACGTTGACCACGTCGCCGATCACCGCAGCGACCAACTGCACGTCGTAGGCGGTCAGCTCCGGCGGCCGACGCAGTCCGTATGCCGAGCAGAGATCGGTGACGCCGAGCCGGACGGCCAGCACCAGCTCGCGGTACTTCTCCAGCAGGCGGGCGACCCCGAGCAGCGTCTCCGCGCGGCTCTCCAGATGGGCGAGGCGGGGCGACTCCAGCACCGGCATGGCGTAGAGCGGCAGACCGCTCGCCGCCCGCAGCTCCGCCAGCGCCTCCAGGAAAGGCAGGCCGCTCTCCTCCGTGAACTTGGGCACGACAAAGCCGGAGAGCAGGGCCAACGCCTCCCCACCCAATCGGGCGGCCAGGTCGGCGATCTGCTCAGGCCGCCGGACGCGCACGAACAGCAGCGGCAACTCGTCCTCGACGGCGGACGACCCGGACGCCTCGGACACCCCGGCCGCCAGCGTGCGCAGCTGCGCGACCAGGTTCCGCTCCGCTGCCGGGACTTCGGCGTCCCCGACCGCGTCCTCCAGGCACAGCACCATCGACACGACGCCGTGCGCGGCCTGCCGCCGCACGTCGTCGGCCAGACGTGGGCGGGTGGCCGGAGAGTAGAGCGTCGCGCCCAGCGCGACGGCGAGCTGCGCCGCGTCGCTGTCGCGACGGAACGGCTGTGGCTGGTGCAGGAAGAGACGGTGTCCGGTCCCCTCGTCGAGCTGGCCGAAATGACGCATGGTTCCCCCGCGGAGCGTCGTGAGCTGGGTGTTGACCGCTCATCGTACGAAACACCTGGGCGAATTCCAGCCGTCCGGCGACAACTTCCACAGGACTCACAGGACGCCGAGACCTGCGAGGAGACCCGCGCGGAGGCCCGCGCCGAGGCCCACGCGGAGGTCTCGGGGATCGGGTTACCCGCAGACGGGCAGGTGCGGCAGGATGAACCCATGACCAAGGTCATGCCGAAGGGCTCGAACACGACACTCCCCGCCGAGACGGCGGCGGTGCGCGCGGTGCTGCGCTGGCTGACCCGGCCCGGTACCCCCGACGTGGACGCTTCGGCACTGCTGCTCACCGTGCAGGGCCGGGTCAGCGACGACTCCGACTTCGTCTTCTACAACCAGCGACGCCACCCCACCGGCCTGGTCCGCTACCGCGCCAAGTCCCGTCACGGCGAGGAGACCACCGACACCGTCGACATCGACCTGCACCGGCTGCCGGACTGGGTGGACCGGGTCGTCCTCGGTGCGTCGGTCGGTGAGGAGGAGAGCTTCGGGCAGGTGGAGGGGCTGCAACTGCTGCTCTTCGACATCGCGGGCGGCCCGGGCGCACCGGCCATCGCGCGCTTCGACATCACCGACGCGCGGGGCGTGGCCGCGCTGCTCTGCGGCGAGCTCTACCGGCGCTCGGGCCGCTGGAAGTTCCGCGCCATCGGCCAGGGCTACTCGGCCGGACTGGTCGCCCTGGCCCAGGACTTCGGCGTCACCGTGGACCAGGGTTCCACGCCTGCGCCGGAGCCCGTTCGCGAGCCCACTCCCGAATCCGCGCCCGAATCCGCGCCCGTTCCCGCGCCGGCACCAATTCCTGAACCCGTTTCAGCCCCCGAGCCCGCACAGCAGCCGGAGCAACAGCACGAGCCTCCGGAGCCCGAGACCCAACCCGAGACCGAACCGGAGACCCCGCCCGAGCAACTGCTGGACCCGCCCGAAGGCTTCGCCCTCCCGCTCCAGGGCCCGCAGTTCCTCCCCGAGCTGTCTCAGCCGCCCACCGGCTTGTAGCCGCGCTGCCACTGCAGCCCCCAGCCGTAGAGCCGGTCGAGTTCGGCCTGGAAGCCGTACACGTACCGGACCTCGCGGCTGACGGTGAACTCGCCGTTGCCGCGGTTCTGGAGCAGCAGGACGGCGCAGGAGCGCGCCTCGGCCGCGCGCTCCTCCAGCCGGACCTCGATCCGCGGGCCCGCCGTCGGAAAGAGCGTCACCACCGCGTGCGTGCGGTCGAAGGCGGGCGTCTCGTCGTAGATGTAGACGAAGATCAGCAGGCGCTTGAACTGGTCCCGCTTGTCCATGTCGATGTACATCATCTCGCCGGTCGGCGCACCAGACCGGTCGTCATGGCTGAGCTTGATGTACGGCGGGTGCTGCAGGTCGCCCATGTACGGGCCGAGCGGCTGGATGACGCCCTTGCTCCCGTCGGTCATCTCGTACATGCAGCCCAGGTCGAGGTCGACCGCCAGCGGCTCGGACGCGGCGGAGGTGAGCTCAACCGGCTTGAAGGGGTTGGGGTTCAGCAGTCGGCGCCACATCTCCCTGGCTGAGGGCCGGGAGGGCTCCGGAGCCCTCGCGGTCCAGTGCAGGTTGACCTGCATCGTGCCGGTCAGAGCTCCCTGCGCGGTCAGCGAGACGGTGTGATGGCGCTTGTCCAGCGTCACCCGCTCGATGCCGAAGTCCATGCCCCGGTCGGCCTTTCGCAGCAGGTCACGCAGCCCCGCCATCGTGTGCACTCCCCCTCAGGGACGGGTGTCCGTCCGTCAACTCCGGGTTACCCGTTGGGACACGGCAGTATTCCGGCCCGACGCAGGACCCTCCGTCACGCCCCTCCCTATGGGGGATTGACGTCACCCGGTCGATAACACAGCTTGCTCACGCGTACCATACGGAGTCTCCTGCCACACTCCCAAGCCGAGGCGCGCCCGCATGAACCTCTCCTCCATACAACTGGTCTGGCTGGTCGTCGGCTGCGCAATCGCGTTGCTGGTGACGGTCGTCATGGGCCTGCTGCGCACCAAGAAGCCCAAGCACGCCGCCTCCGAGGACTCCTGGGAGCGCAGCGAGGAACGTCGCAGGCGCAAGGAGGCCGTCTACGGCGGCGCTTCCTACGTACTGCTCTTCGCCTGTGCCTCGGTTGCAGGCGCACTCTCGTTCCACGGTCTGGTCGGGTTCGGACGCCAGAACCTGGACCTCTCGGGCGGCTGGGAGTACCTGGTCCCGTTCGGTCTGGACGGCGCGGCCATGTTCTGCTCGGTGCTCGCCGTGCGCGAGGCCAGCCACGGTGACGCGGCGACCGGTTCGCGCCTGCTGGTGTGGCTCTTCGCGGGCGCGTCGGCGTGGTTCAACTTCGTGCACGCGCCGCGCGGTGGCGACCACAACGGTGCGCCGCAGTTCTTCGCCGGTATGTCCCTCTCGGCGGCGATCCTCTTCGACCGCGCGCTCAAGCAGACCCGCAAGGCGGCGCTGCGCGAGCAGGGCCTGGTGCCGCGTCCGCTGCCGCAGATCCGCATGGTCCGCTGGCTGCGCGCCCCGATCGAGACCTACAAGGCCTGGTCGCTGATGCTGCTGGAGAACGTCCGCAGCCTGGACGACGCGGTCGAGGAGGTCCGCGAGGAGAAGCGCCAGCGCGAGCTGGAGACGGCCCGTGCCCGCAGCGCCGAGCGCCGTGAGCGCGCCGAGCTGAAGGCGATCGCCCGCTCCGCCCCGGTCAAGGAGCTGACCACGCTGGACGCCGCGGACACCGCGTCCGGTTCGCCCGCGCTTGAGCCCGCCGCGACCCGTGGAGTGCTGTCGAGCCGCCGCCGCGCCAGCGAGCTGTCGAGCGCGATGCCGGCCGGGGTGGGCGAGGACGAGGAGGACAACACCATGTCCCGACTCGACTCGCTGGACCGCAAGTTGAAGGACCTGGAGCAGCAGTTCGGCTGAGCGGCCTTTCGTCCGAGCCGCGCACCCGCTGGGGTGGCACGCGGCTCCGTGAGCGCCGCTCGGTCCGTCCCGGCTCACGCTGACCTGCGAAGTCACTCTCCTGAAAGGGCGCTGTGCCCTCTAGAGTGTTGACCATGATTGCCAAACCGGCGACCTCCGCCACGCTCCGGGAGATCAACCTCCGCACCGTATTCGACGTCATCCGTGCGCAGGCTCCCATCTCCCGGGCGGAGGTGGCCCGGGTCACCGGGATCTCCAAGCCGACCGTCTCCGCCCTGCTCCAGGACCTGCTCGACCTGGGGCTCGTCGCCGAGTCCGGTGGCGCCGACCGCCAGGAGCTGGGTCCCACCTACGGCGCGCTCTTCTTCGCCCCGCGCCCGGAGGCGGCGCACGTGCTGGCGCTCGACGTCGGCGCGCGCCATCTGCGCGGCGCGGTGGCCAACCTGGAGGGCGAGGTCCTGGCCCGCGCGGACGTCGAGGTGGCCGGGCAGGACGCGCCGCAGATCGTCGCGACGGCGGCGTCGTTGATGACCACCGTCGCCGACGCCGCCGGCATCCCCGCGAGCAGCCTCCAGCACGCCGCGGTGGGCGTCCCCGGCGTCGTGGACCTCAAGGAGGGCCGCATCTGGCAGGCCCTGAACGTCCCTGCCCTGGACGGCTATCCGGCACAGAAGGCGTTCACCGAGGCGCTCGGCGGGATGCCGGTCACGCTGGAGAACGACATCCACCTGGCCGCGCTCGGCGAGCGCCAGTCAGGATGCGGCGCGGACGTGGACAACTTCTGCTTCCTGTCCGTGGGGACCGGCGTCGGCGCGGGCCTGGTGCTGCGCGGCGAGTTGCACCGCGGCTTCGCGGGAGCGGCAGGCGAGTTGGACTGCGTCTTCGACGAGTCCGAGATCGAGTCCAACGACCCCTGCGCGGCGGAGATCCTGCGCCACGCGGAGACGCTCTTCCCGGCCGGGGCCGCGCCCGCCTCCACGGAGGAGCTCTTCTCCCTGGCCCGCGCCGGGGACGCCCACGCGGTGGCGGCGGTCGACGAGGAGGCCCGCCGGATCGCGGGCTACCTGGCGCCGGTCGCGGCGGTCGTCGACGTCGAACTCGCCGTCCTCGGCGGCGGTATCGGGCTCAACGGCGACCTGCTCCTGGACCGCGTCGCGGCCCGCCTGGCCCGCCGCGTGCCGTACCCGCCGCGGGTGGAGGTCTCCGCGCTCGGCCACGCCGCGGTGCTGACGGGCGCTGTCGCGCTGGCGACGCACGAGGCGCTGGAGCAGATCCTGGCCGCACGCTTCCACGCCACCCACCGCAGACCGTAGGGCGCCCGCCTTCGGGATTCGGGGGCCCTACAGCGTCCTGCCGGGGCCTACAGCCGTGCCGTGTGCGCGGGCGCGGACAGCTCGGCGTCCTCTCCGTCCCCGTCGCCCTCACGGCGGTTGCGCGCCATCGAGCTGAGCAGGGCGAGGCCGATGAACGCGACGCCGATCAGGCCGGTGACAACCTCGGGGATCGTGTACTTGATGGAGACCATCAGGATCACCGCCAGCGCGCCGATCGCGTAGTGCGCGCCGTGCTCCAGGTAGACGTAGTCGTCGAGCGTGCCCTGGCGGACCAGGTAGACGGTCAGCGACCGGATGTACATCGCGCCGATGCCGAGGCCCAGCGTGATCTGGAAGATGTCCTGGCTGATCGCGAACGCGCCCACCACGCCGTCGAACGAGAACGACGCGTCCAGGACCTCCAGGTACAGGAAGAGGAAGAACGCCGCCTTACCGGCGACCAGCAGCACCGGCTTCCCGGACCGGTCGGTCGCCTCCGCGCCCTCGTCCGCCTCGTCCTCGTCCTCGTCGGCCTCGCCCGCGCTCTCGAAGAGGTTGGACAGGCCGCTGACCGCCAGGTACGACACCAGACCGGCGACGCCCGCCAGCAGCACGGTCTCCGACTCCGCGCCCGCGAAGAACCGTGCGGACAGCATGAGCACGACCAGGGCGACGATCACCGACAGCTGGTCCAGCTTGCCGATGCGCTCCAACCCGCGCTCCAGCGGGCCGAGCCAGCGGATCTCCTTCTCGCCGAAGACGAAGTCGAGGAAGATCATCAGCAGGAACGTTCCGCCGAAGGCGGCGATCGCCGGGTGGGCGGCGTCGAGATGCTGCGCGTAGGTGAGGCCGTTGTACGTCTTTGACGAGTCCAGCGCCAGTGAGACCACGGTCTGCGGCCCGATGTGCGCGGTCAGCGCGACCACCAGCAGCGGGAAGACCAGGCGCATGCCGAAGACGGCGATCAGCACGCCCACCGTCAGGAAGATCCGCTGCCAGAACGGGGTCATCCGCTTCAGCACCGTGGCGTTGATCACCGCGTTGTCGAAGGAGAGCGAGATCTCCAGGATCGACAGGATCAGGACGACGCCGAACCCGTTCGCCCCCCATAGGTACGCGGCGGCGGCGAGACCGAGCAACGTGATCCCGAAAGACCAACGGAAGGTGCGGAGGAACACGTGTCCCAACCTTTCACGTCCGGACGAGCGAAGGGCGGGCGGGTACCTCACCCGTACCGGTGAACGCCCGCCCGCCCCTCAGCTCATGACTTCTTCTTACGAAACGTTCACCCCGAAGTCTAGAGCGATCCCGCGCAGTCCGGACGCGTATCCCTGGCCAACCGCGCGGAACTTCCACTCACCCTGGTAGCGGTAGAGCTCCCCGAAGATCATCGCGGTCTCCCCCGAGGCGTCCTCGGAGAGGTCGTACCGCGCCAGCTCGCCGCCGTCGGCCTGGTTGACCACGCGGATGAACGCGTTGCGCACCTGGCCGAAGCTCTGCAGGCGACTGTCGGCGTCGTAGATCGAGACCGGGAAGACAATCTTGTCGACCTGGGCCGGGACCAGCGCCAGGTTGACCTTGATCACCTCGTCGTCCTCCGCGCCGGTGCCGCCCACGAGCTCGTCGCCCATGTGCTCCACCGAACCGTCAGGGCTCTTGAGGTTGTTGTAGAAGACGAAGTACTCGTCGCCGAGCACGCGTCCCCCCGCGCACAACATCGCACTGGCGTCCAGGTCGAAGGCGGCCCCCGTGGTCGCCCGCGCCTGCCAGCCCAGTCCGATCTGCACGGCCGTCAGATTCGGTGCCGCCTTGGACAGCGAGACGTTGCCGCCCTTGGCCAGACTGACGCCCATATCGTGTTCCCGCCCCTCGATCAGACGTTGACGCCGTAGTCCTGGGCGATGCCCCGCAGGCCGGAGGCGTAACCCTGGCCGATGGCACGGAACTTCCACTCGGCGCCGCTGCGGTAGAGCTCGCCGAAGACCATCGCGGTCTCGGTCGAGGCGTCCTCGGAGAGGTCGTAACGGGCGATCTCCCCGCCGCCGTTCTGGTTCACCACGCGGATGTACGCGTTGCGAACCTGGCCGAAGTTCTGCTGGCGGTTCTCGGCGTCGTAGATGGAGACGGGGAAGACGATCTTCTCGATGCCCGCCGGCACGGTCGTGAGGTTGACCTTGACGATCTCGTCGTCACCCTCGCCCTCACCGGTCAGGTTGTCGCCGGTGTGCTCCACCGAACCGTCCTGGCTCTTGAGGTTGTTGTAGAAGACGAAGTCCTTGTCGGAGGCGACCTTGCCGCTCGGCGCGAGCAGCAGGGCGCTGGCGTCGAGGTCGAAGTCGGCTCCCGTGGTGGTGCGGACGTCCCACCCGAGCGCGACGAGGACGGCGGTCAGACCGGGCGCTTCCTTGGTGAGCGAGACATTGCCACCCTTGCTGAGGCTGACACCCACGAGTCCTCCAGGAGTTCAGGGGACATGCCGTGTCCCCGTTGGTGCGGTTGCGGTCACTTGACAAGCCAACGGCTCGATCGTAGTGGCGGGTTCCCGCCTGGCGCAGCCGCAGCGCACCAACGGTTACGACAACGTCGCAGTCCCCTCGCCCCCGGGAGGGAGGGGCTCAGATCGCCTGCAGCGCCTTCAGGTACTCCTGCTGGTCACGCGCGTCCGGCAGGCCGTTGACGACGGTCCAGCGGACCACGCCCTCCTTGTCGATGACGAAGGTGCCGCGCACCGCGCAGCCCTTCTCCTCGTCGAAGACGCCGTAGGCACGGGAGACCTCGCCGTGCGGCCAGAAGTCCGAGAGCAGCGGGAACTCCAGGCCCTCCTTGTCGGCAAAGACACGCAACGTGGGCGCCGCGTCGTTGGAGACGGCGAGGATCTGCACGTCGTCGTTCTGGAACGACGGCAGCTCGCGCTCCAGGCTGCAGAGCTCGCCGGTGCAGACACCGGTGAAGGCGAACGGGTAGAACACCAGCACAACGTTCTTCTCACCACGGAAGTCGGAGAGCTTGACCGCCTCGCCGTGCTGGTTCTTGAGCTCGAACTCGGGAGCCTTGGAACCGACCTCGATTGCCATGCGAAAAACCCCTCATCGTCGTGGGCCGTGCCGGTGACAATCCTGCCACGTGCCTACCGGCACTTTTGCTGCCGCAGGTGGTTGCACTATCAGGGGCGCGGGGAACTGCGCGACAAGCCACCCTGTGAGGTAGAGCCCCGAACGCGCAGGGCCATCCGCACAGGTTGGTTACTCGCGCAGTTCCCCGCGCCCCTGAGGTGAGTGCAACGTCCCCATTGCCTACTTGAACCCCGGCAACCGGCTCAGCACGCTCACCGCGCTGACCGCCCGGCGGAGCAGCGCTCCGCCCGGCAGGTTGGGGACCTGGTCGACCAGCGGGCCCAACGCGAGAAGCCCGCCCACTCGGCGGAGCCGGATCTCGCCCTTGGCGATCATCGTCGGCAGCGAGCCCGAGCTCACCAGCAGGTGCTCCGCCGCGCCCTCCACCCCCGGAACGTCGTCCTCGGCCGTACGCGGCCGCGTACGCCACCCGTCGGCGTCCGCAGTGAAAACCCACCCGACGCCCCGCACGGAGCCCTCGTCGGACCCCCCGCCGGAGCCTTCCGGCTCCCACAGCCCCGCCGTGGACGGCAGCCGCTGCCGCCACGCGAGCGCGCCGACGACGTCGACCATCGCCGCGAGTCCCGCGTCGGCCAGCGCGCGGGGGATCTCCGCGCCCGCGCAGGCCTGGGCCAGCTCGTGGCCCATCGCGTGGATCTGCGTCAGCACCGGCAGCGGGCCCAGCGGGGAGTCGACCAGTCTGCGGCCCAGCTCCGGGACCGGCAGGACCTCGTCGAGCGCGGCGGCGACCCGCTCCCGGCCCTCGGCGAGCGCCGCGAGGACCTCGTCCCGGGTCGGGTCGAAGGGCTTGGGCCGCCTGGGGGTGGGCGTCTCGCCGTGCGCAGCCGCCATCAGCGCGCCGAGGACGGGGCGTCCCGGCCAGGAGCCCAGCGCGGCGAAGGCACGCAGATCGCCCTCGCCGGCGTCGGCGAGGGTCAGGACCGCGTCCCAGCCGCCCAGGATCCGGGCACGGAGGGTCTCCGGCGACTCCTCGGCGACCCCACGCGGCCCGTGCAGGTGCGGCGCGTGCGGGGTGGGGCCGGAGGCGGACTGATCATCTGCCATGTCGCCATTCTGCCGCCGGGCGCTTCCGACCTGCGCGCCGACCACCCACCGCGTCGCCGCGCGTTTCGCCCACAGCGCAAAACAAGAGGGCCCGGACGGAGCATGCTCCATCCGGGCCCCGGACGTCCTCGCGCCTCAGTGGCCGAGCCTGATCAGCAGCGCCTCAAGGGCGCGCGCTCAGCGCTTGCCAGCCTTGGCCGCCTTGGGCGTGGCCAGCCGGACGGCCGACCACTCCTTGCTCACCGCGGCGGTGCTGGTCTGCGAGAGACCCGCCGTCTGCGCGGCGTCCGCGATGTCGTGGGCCTCGACGTGGCCGTCGCGCCCGGTCTTCGGAGTCAGCAGCCAGATGAGGCCGCCCTCCACCAGGTACTCCTGGGCATCGACGAGGGAGTCGGTGAGATCTCCGTCCTCGGTGTCCTCGCGGAACCACATCAGCACGACGTCGGCGACGTCGTCGTAGTCCTCGTCGACGAGCTCGGTGCCGGTGATCTCCTCAACGGCCTCACGAAGCTCCTGGTCGACGTCGCTGTCGTAACCGAGCTCCTGGACCACCTGTCCGGTCTCAAGACCCAACCGACGAGCCGGGTTGGTCTTGTCCTCCGCGGGGTCCGCGGTCGCGCTCACGGGTATTGCCTCCTATAGCCGACCCTGTCTCCTGGTACCAGGGCTGTGGCCGTAGTCCACACGGGCGGGGCGCGGAGCGCAAGTACCCGGCCGCCGATCAGGCCCTGGCTGCGGTGCGTCGCGGCGCGACACGCCGTCGGGGGTGACACAGATCACTCCCATTTGCCCCAGTATCACCGGCAAACAGCATTCCGCGCAGCGGATTGCCGTTCCACTTACCCGCTGTAGGCGATGCTCACTCATCGTAGTACCCAGGAACACGCTGCGTAGGTGAATTCGTCTCACCCTTCGACCGTGTGACCGAGCACTCGTTGACCCGGCGTAGAGTCTCTCTTTGGCCCTCCCCAGCCTGCCCACTCCACACCGTTGTGGGGAAGGTCGGGCCACCTCGTCGTTGCCACCGCGATTAGGACGAGTACCGGGACGAAATGCCCCCAAGGGATCACTCCCCCAATGGGCGCGAAACGGTTACTCATGGGTAGAGATGACGTTTTCTCCCCCTGCGGTCCACGATGGAGGCGGCGCGACACACCTCCAGAACGACCGACAGTGAAGGAACAGCGTGGCTTCCGGATCCGATCGCAACCCGATCATCATTGGCGGCCTGCCCAGTCAGGTCCCGGACTTCGATCCCGAGGAGACCAGCGAGTGGCTGGACTCCCTTGACGCCGCCATCGACGAGCGGGGCCGTGAGCGCGCCCGCTACCTCATGCTGCGGCTGATCGAGCGCGCCCGCGAGAAGCGTGTCGCCGTGCCGGAGATGCGTAGCACGGACTACGTCAACACCATCGCCACCAAGGACGAGCCGTTCTTCCCCGGCAACGAGGAGATCGAGCGCAAGGTCCTCAACGCGACCCGTTGGAACGCCGCGGTGATGGTCTCCCGCGCGCAGCGCCCGGGCATCGGGGTCGGCGGTCACATCGCCACCTTCGCCTCGTCGGCCTCGCTGTACGACGTGGGCTTCAACTACTTCTTCAAGGGCAAGGACGCCGACGGCGCCTCCGGGGACCAGATCTACTTCCAGGGCCACGCCTCCCCGGGCATCTACGCCCGTGCCTACCTGCTGGACCGCCTCTCCGAGCAGCAGCTCGACAGCTTCCGCCAGGAGCACTCGGGCGCGCCGTACGGCCTGTCCAGCTACCCGCACCCGCGCAACATGCCGGACTTCTGGGAGTTCCCGACCGTGTCCATGGGCCTCGGCCCGCTGGGCGCGATCTACCAGGCCCGGATGAACCGCTACCTGCTGAACCACGGCATCAAGGACACCACCGACTCCCGCGTCTGGGCCTTCCTGGGCGACGGTGAGATGGACGAGGTCGAGTCGCTGGGCCAGCTGTCCATCGCCGCGCGTGAGGGCCTGGACAACCTGACCTTTGTGGTCAACTGCAACCTGCAGCGCCTCGACGGCCCGGTCCGCGGCAACGGCAAGATCATCCAGGAGCTGGAGTCGATCTTCCGCGGCAACGGCTGGAACGTGATCAAGCTCATCTGGGACCGCTCCTGGGACCCGCTGCTGGGCCAGGACCGCGACGGCGTGCTGGTCAACAAGATGAACACCACGCCCGACGGCCAGTTCCAGACCTACGCCACCGAGTCCGGCGCGTACATCCGCGAGCACTTCTTCGGCGGCGACCTGCGTCTGCGCTCGATGGTCGAGGGCATGACGGACGAGCAGATCCAGCACCTGGGCCGCGGCGGCCACGACCACAAGAAGGTCTACGCCGCGTTCAAGGCCGCGACCGAGCACAAGGGCCAGCCGACCGTCATCCTGGCCCAGACCGTCAAGGGCTGGACGCTCGGCCCGAACTTCGAGGGCCGCAACGCGACCCACCAGATGAAGAAGCTCACGGTCGAGGACCTCAAGCGCTTCCGTGACCGGCTGCACCTGCCGATCACCGACAAGCAGCTGGACGAGGGCTACCCGCCCTACTACCACCCGGGCAAGGACTCGGAGGAGATCCAGTACATGCACGACCGCCGCGCCGAGCTGGGCGGCTACATGCCGACCCGCA
The DNA here is from genome assembly GCF_015690355.1 of Streptacidiphilus fuscans. Classification (GTDB taxonomy): domain Bacteria; phylum Actinomycetota; class Actinomycetes; order Streptomycetales; family Streptomycetaceae; genus Streptacidiphilus; species Streptacidiphilus fuscans. The sequence goes on from NZ_JADPRT010000020.1 coordinate 172,566, forward strand.
AGGTCCGGCCGCGCAAGCTGGAGCTCCCCGGCGACGACGCCTACAAGGTCCTCAAGAAGGGCTCCGGCCAGCAGTCGATCGCCACGACGATGGCCTTCGTGCGCCTGCTCAAGGACCTGATGCGAGACAAGAACATCGGCAAGCGCTTCGTCACCATCGCGCCGGACGAGTACCGCACCTTCGGCATGGACTCGCTCTTCCCGTCGGCGAAGATCTACGACCCGATGGGGCAGCAGTACGAGTCGGTCGACCGCGACCTGCTGCTGGCGTACAAGACGTCCCCGCAGGGCCAGATGATCCAGGACGGCATCACCGAGGCCGGGTCCACCGCCTCGCTGATCGCCGCGGGTTCGTCCTACGCCACCCACGGCGAGCCGCTGATCCCGGTCTACGTCTTCTACTCGATGTTCGGGTTCCAGCGGACGGGTGACCAGTTCTGGCAGATGGCCGACCAGCTGGCGCGCGGCTTCGTGCTCGGCGCCACCGCCGGCCGCACCACGCTGACCGGTGAGGGCCTGCAGCACGCCGACGGTCACAGCCAGCTGCTGGCCTCGACCAACCCGGCCGTCGTCTCCTACGACCCGGCCTACGGCTACGAGATCGCCCACATCGTGCAGGACGGTCTGCGCCGCATGTACGGCAGCAGCGAGCAGCACCCGCACGGCGAGGACGTCTTCTACTACCTCACCGTCTACAACGAGCCGATCCAGATGCCGGCCGAGCCGGACAACGTGGACGTCGAGGGCATCCTCAAGGGCGTCCACAAGCTGTCGGCCGGTCAGGCGGGCCAGATCCCGGCGCAGATCCTCGCCTCCGGCGTTTCGGTGCCGTGGGCGCTGGAGGCCCAGAAGATCCTCGCCGAGGACTGGAACGTCAAGGCCGACGTCTGGTCGGTGACCTCCTGGAACGAGCTGCGTCGCGACGCGGTCGAGGTCGAGGAGTTCAACCTGCTCAACCCGGACGAGGAGCAGCGCTACCCGTACGTGCAGCGCAAGCTCTCCGGCGCGGAGGGCCCGTTCGTGGCCGTCTCCGACTGGATGCGCGCGGTGCCGGACCAGATCGCGCGCTGGGTGCCGGGCCAGTACCAGTCGCTGGGCGCCGACGGCTTCGGCTTCGCCGACACCCGTGGTGCGGCGCGCCGCTACTTCCACATCGACGCCCAGTCGATCGTGCTGGGCGTGCTGACCGAGCTGGCCAAGCAGGGCAAGGTCGACCGCACCGCGCTGAAGGCGGCCATCGACCGCTACCAGCTGCTCGACGTGAAGGCCGCCCACCCGGGCGCCGCAGGCGGCGACGCCTGAGGGTAGCCCTCGGCAACTGAACACCCGGAGCGGGATCCTGACGTAGCGTCAGGGTCCCGCTCCGCTTTTCTGTGGATTCGGGCGAAGCACTCCCCCGCGTGGTGACACTCCTCTACTTTGGCGTGGCGCCGACAACAGTCGGCGTCCCGTGCGAGAGGAGCACCATGCGAACGATCCGTCGCACCACCGCTCTGTCCGCAGCCCTGCTGGCGGTTCTCGCGTCCGCCGGCCCCGCGGTGGCGACCGTTGCACCCGCCGTCGCCCCCGCGCTCGCCAACAGCACCGCGCACAACCTGCACGTCCACCTCCGCAACGCCTCCAGCTCCAACTGGTCCGGCTACGCGGCCACCGGAGGCCCCTTCACCTCCATCTCGGCCAGCTGGGTCGAGCCGAGCGGCAAGTGCGGCAGCGCCACCAGCTACTCCAGCTTCTGGGTCGGCATCGACGGCGACGGCAGCAACAGCGTCGAGCAGACCGGCTCCGAGGTGGACTGCTCGGGCGGTTCGCCGCAGTACTACTCCTGGTACGAGATGTACCCGGCGTACCCGGTGAACTTCAGCAACGCCGTACGGCCGGGTGACCACTTCACCGGCTCGGTGACGTACCTCGGCTCCGGCAAATTCACGATGAAGCTGAGCGACACCACGGCGGGCTGGAGCCGCTCGGTGACCAAGTCCTACTCCCCGGCCAAGCGCTACTCGGTCGAGGTGATCGCCGAGGCCCCGTCCAGCTCCACCGGAGTGTTGCCGCTGGCGAACTTCGGCACGGTGAACTTCACCGACGCGCTGGCCGACGGCAAGGCGCTGAGCACCTACAGCCCAACGGTGATCAACATGGTCTCCGGCTCGACGACGAAGGCGTCCACCTCCGCACTCTCCGGCGGCGAGAGCTTCTCGGTCACCTGGAAGCACAGCTGATCGAGAGTGGTCAGCAGGTAGCCACCGAGCAACAACAGGGGGTGACGCCGATGGCGTCGCCCCCTCAGCCTTTCGTGAACGGCTCGTAAGAATCAGCGCCGAAAGCCCGGTGATTGACGGCCATTGTGATGGTTGTCCCAGTTTCCTCTTGCCTCGTACGGCGTACGCAGGCACGTGGTGCCCGTATGGTTGCGCAGAGCGTCTCGCATCGCGGGCACCCCCGCCGCACCACGCGAGCGCTGTGAGTGAGCATCCGCAAGACCTCCGGGCCGCCGACGGCCCGTCGGACGGTCGACGGCAGCCCGAGGAGACACCTGCATGCGGTTCAAGCGCACCCTGGTGGCGGCACTGGTCTCGGTCACCTGTCTTGCCGGAACCGGCGCGGCCGCCGCAGGCGCGGCCGTCTCGGACGAGCAGTTGGCCGTCACCACCCCGCCCGCGGGCAGCGCGGCCTGGGTCCAGGACCACTCCTTCGGCGTCCGCCTCCCCGACCCGGCCACCGCGAGCGCGACCGACGTCGCCACGCTCTTCGGCGGCCTCTCCGCCGCGCAGCAGCAGCGGCTGGTCGCCGCGTACCCGCTGGTCGTCGGCAACCTCGACGGCGCACCGCTGGCGCTGCGCTACCAGGCCAACCGGGTCGCCATGCGGGCCGAGCTGGACAGCCTCACGGCCCAGGACGTCAAGGACGCGACGACCACCGGCCAGATCGCCATGCTGACCCAGCTGCTCCAGCCCGGCCACCAGGTGCTCGCCTTCGACCCGCGCAGCCGCGGTCTGGTCGCCGAGGTCTTCGGCGACCTGGCCACGGCCGAGAAGGTCTCCGTCTACGTCCCCGGCTCGGACATGGACCTGTCCCACTTCTCCCAGGCCGAGCAGGCGGTCCAGAACCTCCGCTCCGAGGAGGCCCGGGTCTCCCCCGGCACCACCACGGCGGCCATAGCGTGGTCCGACTACGTCACCCCGGTCGGCCTCGGCGCCGACGCCGCGACCTCCCGCCTCGCCGAGGCCGGCGCCCCGCGCCTCACCCGCCTGCTGGCGGGCCTCGCGGTGACGACGGAGTCGTCCACGCCGCCGAGCCTCTTCTGCCACTCCTACGGCTCGGTCCTGTGCGGCAACGCGTCCCCGTCGATCCAGTCGGCCGACGGCGTGACGGACATGGTCGTCCTCGGCAGCCCCGGCATGGACGTCGACAACGCCGCGGCGCTGGGCGACGGCGTGCGCCTCTGGGCCACCACCCGCAACCCCGACGACTGGATCGGCAACGTCCCCTACGTCGAGGTCGGCGGCCTCGGCCACGGCGCGGACCCGACCAGCGCGTCCTTCGGCAGCCATGTCATCGCCTCGACCGGCGCGGTAGGCCACGAGGGCTACTTCACCGACGGGACGACGAGCCTCCGCAACTTCGCCGACATCGCCCTCGGCGACTACGGCGACGTGACCGGCTGACACTTTCGACGCGGGGACGTTGCACTACCCCAAGGGGCGCGGGGAACTGCGCGACAAGCCACCCGATGAGGTAGAGCCCCGAACGCGCAGGGCCATCCCTCGTCAGTGGTTTCTCGCGCAGTTCCCCGCGCCCCAGGACGTTTGCAACGTCCCAGCGATGTCAGCTGGAGATGCTGCGCATGTCCGCGTAGCGGTCCCCCGCGACCTGGGCGCCGATCGGCTCCAGCTCCGCCAGCTCCTCCGACGTCAGAACCAGAGAAGCAGCCGCGACGTTCTCCTCCAGGCGGCTCCGCCGCCGCGTCCCGGGGATCGGGATCACCGGCAGGCCGTGCACCTGCGCACGCTGCTCGACCCAGGCCAGGGCCACCTGGCCCGCCGTCGCGCCGCGCTCCGCGGCGATCTTGTGGACCGGGGCCAGCAGCGCAGCGTTGTGCGCGGCGTTGTCGCCGGTGAAGCGCGGCTGGTAGTGCCGGAAGTCGCCCGCCGCCAGCTCGCCGGCGTTGCTGAAGGACCCCGTCAGGAATCCGCGGCCGAGCGGCGAGTACGCCACCAGCGCCACACCCAGCTCCGCCGCCGCCGGGACGGCCGTGCGCTCGATGTCCCGTGAGAAGAGCGACCACTCGGACTGCAGCGCGGCGATCGGGTGGACCGCGTACGCCTCGCGCAGCTCCGCGCCGCTGACCTCGGACAGGCCCAGGTGGCGGACCTTGCCCGCGGCGACCAGCTCGGCCATCGCGCCGACCGACTCGGCCAGCGGGACGTCCGGGTTGCGCCGGTGCATGTAGTACAGGTCGATGTGGTCCACACCCAGCCGGCGCAGGCTCGCGTCGACGGCCTGGCGGATGTACGCGGCGTCGTTGCGGACGGCCCGGTAGGTCGGGTCGTCCTCGCGGCGCTCGATGGCGAACTTGGTCGCCAGCAGCACCTCGTCGCGGTGGGCCTGGACGAACGGGCCGACCAGTTCCTCGTTGCGGCCGAAGCCGTACATGTCGGCCGTGTCGAAGAGGGTGACGCCGAGCTCCAGCGCGCGCTCCAGCGTGGCGCGGGACTCCTCGGCCCCGGTGTCGCCGAACTGGTCGCTGTAGAAGTCGCTCATCCCCATGCAACCGAGGCCCTGGACGCTCACCTGCGGGCCGTGCGCACCGAGCGTCGTCGTCGGCATGCTGGAGTCTGTCGGGTTGGTGGTCATGTGCAGTCCTGCCTCTCCCCGTACAAGTCGATCTTGTAGTCGAGCACCAGAAGGTTCGCCTGCAGGTCGCGGATCCGTACGAGCACCTCTTCGCGGTGCTCGATCAGCAGCTCCCGGCGCGCGGCCTCGGTTCCGGCGCCTGCGCGGACGAGTTCCGCGTAGCGCAGCATCCCGGCGACCGGCATGCCGGTGGCGCGCAGGTTGCCGAGGAAGGCGAGCCAGCCGAGGTCCGCGTCGCAGAAGCGGCGCTGGCCGTGGTGGGAGCGGGCCGGGTGGTCCAGCAGACCGATCCGCTCGTACCAGCGCAGCGTATGGGCGCTCAGGCCGGTCCGCTCGACGACCTCGCCGATGGTGTACCGAGGCAGCAACTCCGGTGTCATCGCGGTTGCTTCCGACATCCGCGCCCCCTTCCGATCCTTCGGCCACGACGCTACTTACCTAGAGTGCACTCCAAGCAAGCAGGTACGCCCCCGACACGGCCCCGCGGAACCTGCTCATAGACTCCAGCCCATGAGCCTGGACAGCCTGCGCATCGTCGAACAGTGGCCCGTCACCACCGCCGCGGCCGTCGTGGTCCGCCGCGACGGCAGCATCGCCGGGAGCCACGGGCCCCAGCAGCACCCGTTCAGGCTGGCCTCGGTGACCAAGCCGCTGAGCGCCTACGCCGCCCTGGTCGCGGTCGAGGAGGGCGCGCTGGAGCTGGACGACCCGGCGGGCCCGGAGGGGTCGACCGTGCGGCACCTGCTCGCCCACACGTCCGGTCTGGCCTTCGACGAGCACAAGGCCATGGCCGCGCCCGGCACCCGCCGGCTCTACTCCAACGCCGGATTCGACGTGCTGGCCGAGGTCGTCGCCAAGGCGACCGGCATGCCGTTCCCGCAGTACGCCGCCGAGGCGGTCTTCACGCCGCTCGGCATGACCGGGACCTGGCTGGACGCCACGAGCAAGAGCCCGGCCGGCGCGGGCGGCGTCTCCACCGCGGCCGACCTGGCCCGCTTCGCCGCCGAGCTGCAGGCGCCGCGCGTGCTGCACCCGGAGACGCTGGCCGAGGCGACCCGGGTCGCCTTCCCCGGCCTCAACGGCGTGCTGCCCGGCTACGGCCACCAGAAGCCGAACGACTGGGGTCTCGGCTTCGACATCCGCGACCACAAGTCCCCGCACTGGACCGGCCTCACCAGCTCGCCCGCGACCTTCGGCCACTTCGGCCAGTCCGGCACGTTCCTCTGGGTCGACCCGGAGGCGGGCGCGGCCTGCGTCACGCTGACCGACCGCGACTTCGGCCCGTGGGCCGCCGAGGTCTGGACGCCGTTCACCGACGCGGTGCTGGAGGAGCTCAGGGAACACTGACGCCGGACTCAGCCGTAGGAGACCGGCGACTCCATCGCCCAGACCAGCAGCTCAGCGCCGTCGGGTCCGGCGGTGAGGTCGACCGGTGCGTCGCCCTCGGTGATCCGCAGCGCGTCCCCCGCGGCCAGCTCCCGTCCGCGTCCGCGCGGGCCACCGCGCTCGCGGAAGCCGACGCCGCCCCGGGCGAGATGCGCGTACACGTACGCGGCGGGCGGCAGTTCGGGCAGCGGGCCGTACGGCTGGGCGCGCAGCAGGTGGAGCGTCGCGTCCTCGCGGCGCAGCAGGCCGGGCGGGGTGAGCAGGACGTGCTCGGCCTCCGGGTCGACCGGGTCGGCGAGGACGTACGCGGGCTCGGTCCCGAAGCTGCCCGGCTGGAGCCAGAACTGCAGGAACCGCACCGGCTCCGCTCCACCTTCCACCGTGCCCTCGCTGTGGCTGACGCCGCCGCCCGCGCTCAGGTACTGCAGCTGCCCGGGCCGGACCAGGGACCGGTGGCCCTGTCCCGCGCCGCCGCCGTCAGCGTGCTGAAGCGCGCCCTCCAGCACCCAGGTGAGGATCTCGGTGTCCCGGTGCTTGTGCGGCCCGAAGCCCGCGCCGGCGTCCAGGCTCTCCTCGTTGCAGGCGAGCAGCGCGCCGAAGCTGGTGTTGGCCGGGTCGTAGTGCCCGGAGAACGAGAACGCGTGTGCGGTCGCGATCCCCGGCTCCGGCGCGGAGCGGTACCGGTGCCCGGCGCGGTGGATCCTCAGCGGCATAGGCCCACTCTATGCAGAGGGCCCTTGTGACCCGCACCACGCATCCAGGGGTACCCGGGTTGCGCAAAAGCCGCCGGGCATGGTGCAGGCTTGAGACGTGCCAGCCCCTGCCGCCAAGAAGTCCGAGAACCAGCCCTCCGACGCGTCGGAGAAGGCCCCCGCGAGCGCCAAAGCGAAGGCCGGCGACGCCGCGCGCCGCGGCTCGACCCGCGGGACCGCCTTCGAGCGCCGCACCGTCACCGCGACGCACGACCAGCACGCCGCGACGCTGCGCAACCTGGAGCGCGCCGCCGGGAAGATGGCCACCGCCGCCATCGCCCGGATGGACGAGAACCTCTCCTGGTACCGGAACATGCCGCCCGAGCACCGCTCGTGGATCGGCTTGGTCGCCCAGGCCGGTATCGCCGCGTTCACCGAGTGGTTCCGGTTCCCCGACGCGCCGCAGGCGATCAGCACGGACGTCTTCGGCACCGCGCCCCGCGAGCTGACCCGCGCGGTGACGCTGCGTCAGACCGTGGAGATGATCCGGACCACCATCGAGGTGGTCGAGGAGGCCATCGACGAGGTCGCCGCCCCCGGCGCTGAGGACGCGCTGCGCGAGGCCGTGCTGGTCTACGCCCGCGAGATCGCCTTCGCCACCGCCCAGGTCTACGCCCAGGCCGCCGAGGCGCGCGGCGCCTGGGACGCGCGGCTTGAGGCGCTGGTCGTCAACTCGCTGCTGTCCGGCGACGCCGACGAGGGCGTGCTCTCCCGGGCCGCCGCGCTCGGCTGGGGCTCGCCGGACCGGGTCATGGTGGTCATGGGCAGCGCCCCGGCCGGGGACAGCGAGCTGGTGGTCGAGGCGATCCGCCGCGCCGCCCGGCACGCCAAGCTGCACGTGCTGACCGGTGTGCTCGGGGCACGCCTGGTCGTGGTGGTCGGCGAGAAGAAGCCCCGCAGCGGCGAGCGGCTGTGGGACCCGGTGGTCGCCGCGCGCTCGCTGATCGGGCAGTTCGCGGACGGCCCGGTGGTGATCGGCCCGACCGTCTCCGACCTGCTCTCCGCAACCCGTTCCGCCCAGGCCGCCGCGGCGGGCCTGCGCGCCTGCTCCGCCTGGCCCGACGCGCCGCGTCCGGTGCTGGCCGACGACCTGCTGCCGGAGCGTGCCCTCGCGGGCGACCAGCAGGCCCGCCGTCAGCTGGTGGAGGAGATCTACGCCCCGCTGGACGAGGCCGGCTCGGCGCTGCTGGATACCCTGTCCGTCTATCTGGAACAGGCGTCCTCACTCGAGGGCGCGGCCAGAATGCTGTTCGTGCACCCCAACACGGTTCGCTACCGCCTACGCCGTGTGACCGACGTCACGGGCTACGCGCCCTCCGACGTGCGCTCCGCTTTCACCCTGCGGATCGCCCTTGCCCTGGGCCGACTCCAACAGTCATGACCTGGGAGGATGCACGGCTGTAGGGAATCCACAACTCGGTGGGTGGTTCTTGGTCGCGGTCCTCACCCGCGTCGCACCGGCCGGACAAGAGAAGGTTGATGACGTGCTCGTACTCGTTGCTCCCGGACAAGGCGCCCAGTCGCCAGGATTCCTCGCGCCCTGGCTGGAGGTACCCGGCGTCGCCGACCGCCTCGGCCGCTGGTCGGAGGTCGCCGGCCTGGACCTGGTGCACGCCGGGACCGAGGCGTCCGAGGAGGAGATCAAGGACACCGCCGTCGCCCAGCCGCTGCTGGTCGCCGCGGGCCTGGTGACCGCCGCCGCGCTGTTCGACGGGGACCACGAGACGCTCTCCCGCAAGGTCGGCGCCGTCGCCGGGCACAGCGTCGGTGAGATCACCGCCGCCGTCGCCGCCGACGTGCTGAGCCCGGAGGACGGCCTGGCCTTCGTCCGCGAGCGCAGCCTGGGCATGGCCGAGGCTGCCGCCGCGACCGCGACCGGCATGATCGCCGTCCTCGGCGGCGACCCGGAGGAGGTGGCCGCGAAGCTGGCCGCCCACGGCGTCACCGCGGCCAACAACAACGGCGGCGGCCAGATCGTCGCCGCGGGCACGCTGGAGCAGCTGGAGGCGCTCAAGGACGACGCCCCGGCCAAGGCCCGGCTGATCCCGCTCAAGGTCGCCGGCGCCTTCCACACCGAGCACATGGCCCCCGGCGTGGCACGGCTGGAGAAGCTCGCGCCGACGCTGACGGTGGCCGACCCGACGATCGCCTACGTCTCCAACCGGGACGGCGAGGTCGTCGGCTCCGGCGCCGAGGTGCTCTCCCGTCTGGTCTCGCAGGTCTCCAACCCGGTCCGCTGGGACCTGTGCATGGAGACCCTGGCGCAGCTCGGCGCCACCGCGGTGATCGAGCTCTCGCCCGCCGGAACCCTCACCAACCTGGTCAAGCGCAACGTCAAGGGTGTCGCGACGCTGGCCCTGAAGACACCGGCCGACCTCGACAAGGCCCTCGCGCTCGTGGCCGAGCACGGAGCCGGGGAGCAGAACGCATGACAGCGCAGAGCGACACCTCGCAGACCCCGCAGATCAAGCCGGTGACCGGCGCGCAGTTCTCCCGCATCCACGGCGTCGGCGGCTACCGTCCGACCCGGGTGATCCCCAACTCCGAGGTCCTCAACTGGATCGAGTCCTCGGACGAGTGGATCCGCACCCGCAGCGGCATCACCGAGCGCCGCTGGGCCGGTCCGGAGGAGTCCGTCGCCGAGATGTCGGTCCAGGCCGCCAGCAAGGCGATCGCCATGGCCGGGATCAGCCCGGACCAGGTCGGCGGCGTCATCGTCGCCACCGTCTCGCACCTCAAGCAGACCCCGGCCATCGCCACCGAGATCGCCGACCGGCTGGGCTGCGGCACCGCGCCCGCCTTCGACATCTCCGCCGCCTGCGCCGGCTTCGGCTACGGCCTCTCGCTGGCCGACGGAATGGTCCGCGGCGGCAGCGCCGAGTACGTGGTCGTGATCGGCGTCGAGCGCCTGTCCGACCTCACCGACATCCACGACCGCTCCACCGCCTTCATCTTCGGCGACGGCGCGGGCGCGGCCGTGGTCGGCCCGTCGGACACCCCCGGCATCGGCAAGGTTGTCTGGGGCTCGGACGGTTCGCAGGCCGACGTGATCAGCCAGACCGCGGCCTGGGACACCGCGTTCGCCAAGCCGGACGCCGTCAACGGCGCCGGTGACGAGGCCAAGTGGCCGGCCCTGCGCATGGAGGGCCAGACGGTCTTCCGCTGGGCCGTCTGGGACATGGCCAAGGCCGCCCAACAGGCCCTGGACGCCGCAGGGATCACCGCCGACCAGCTCGGCGCGTTCATCCCCCACCAGGCCAACATGCGGATCATCGATGCGATGATCAAGGCGCTGAAGCTGCCCGAGTCGGTTCCGGTGGCCCGCGACATCGCGGAGACCGGCAACACCTCGGCCGCCTCCATCCCGCTGGCCATGGAGCGCATGCTCCAGTCCGGCGAAGCCAAGAGCGGAGACCTGGCCCTGATCATCGGGTTCGGGGCGGGTCTCGTCTACGCGGCAGCAGTCGTTACTCTCCCGTAAGCACCACCTCCAGAAACACCATCACGAAGGAGCCTTCAATGGCCACCCAGGAAGAGATCCTCGAAGGTCTCGCGGAGATCGTCAACGAGATCGCCGGGATCCCGACCGAGGATGTTCAGCTCGACAAGTCGTTCACCGACGACCTGGACGTCGACTCGCTCTCCATGGTCGAGGTCGTCGTCGCGGCCGAGGAGCGCTTCGACGTCAAGATCCCGGACGACGAGGTCAAGAACCTGAAGACCGTCGGCGACGCGGTGAAGTACATCCTCGACAACGCCAACGCCTGAGCATTCCCGCTCACTTGGGGGGTGCCGCCGCAGGCGGCGGCACCCTTCGCCTTTCCCGGGCCGAATGCCTTTCCCGGGCGCATTGTCCGGGGTGAACCACCCGAACTTCCCTTCCAGGAGTCAGAGCAGTGACCAGCGACAGCCGCACCGTGGTCGTCACCGGGATCGGCGCCTTCACGCCGCTCGGCGCCGACGCCGCGTCCACCTGGGAGGGCCTCGTGGCGGGCCGTTCCGGCGTGTCCCTCATCGAGGACGAGTGGGCCGCCGACCTGCCGGTCCGCATCGCCGCCCGCACCGCCGTCGACCCGGGCGAGGTGCTGCCGCGCCCGCTGGCCCGCAAGCTGGACCGCTCGGCCCAGTTCGCCATCATCGCCGCGCGTGAGGCGTGGGCCGACGCCGGCTTCACCACCTCGGCCGTCGAGGAGGGTTCGCCGATCGAGCCCGAGCGCCTCGGCGCGGTCGTGGCCTCCGGCATCGGCGGCGTGACCACCCTGCTCGACCAGTACGACGTGCTCAAGGAGAAGGGCGTCCGCCGCGTCTCCCCGCACACCGTGCCGATGCTGATGCCGAACAGCCCCGCCGCCAACGTCGGCCTGGAGGTCGGCGCCCGCGCGGGCGTGCACACCCCCGTCAGCGCCTGCGCGTCCGGCGCGGAGGCCATCGGCTACGCGATCGAGATGATCCGCACCGGCCGTGCCGACGTCGTCGTCGCGGGCGGCACGGAGGCGGCGATCCACCCGCTGCCGATCGCGGCCTTCGCCAACATGATGGCGATGTCCAAGAACAACGAGCACCCGCAGCAGGCCTCCCGCCCCTACGACAAGGCCCGTGACGGCTTCGTCCTCGGCGAGGGCGCCGGTGTCGTGGTGCTGGAGTCCGCCGAGCACGCCGCCAAGCGGGGCGCCCGCGTCTACTGCGAGGCGATCGGGCAGGGCCTCTCCTCCGACGCCCACCACATCGCGCAGCCGGAGCCGACGGGCGCGGGCGTGGCCCGTGCGATCAGCCACCTGCTGGAGCAGAACGAGCTGGACCCGGCCGAGATCGTCCACGTCAACGCCCACGCCACCTCCACCCCGCAGGGCGACACCGCCGAGGTCAAGGCGCTGCGCCGGGTCCTGGGCGACCACCTGGACCACATCGCCGTCTCGGCGACCAAGTCGATGACCGGTCACCTGCTGGGCGGCGCGGGCGGTATCGAGACCGTCGCCACCGTCCTGGCACTGCACCACCGCACGGCCCCGCCGACCATCAACGTCGACGACCTGGACCCGGAGATCGACGCCGACATCGTCACCGAGGCCCGCGCCCTGCCCGAGGGCCGGATCGCCGCGCTGAACAACTCGTTCGGCTTCGGCGGCCACAACGTGGTGCTGGCCTTCCGCACGATCTGACACGCTCCAGCGGTTTCACCGGCACGCACACGACGGCCCGAGTCGACCAGAACCAACGCCGCCGTCGCGGCACCGGGCTCATCGCCCTCGACCCGGACGTCGCCTTCCCCGGCTTCACCCTCTTCGCCCCGTTGACCGGCGGCGGCGAGGTGCAC